>NZ_CP065958.1:0-4800000 GCF_041270065.1 Streptomyces fradiae
AACGCCCGTGACGAACCGGCCGTCGAGAGGGTGCTCACCGCCGGTGGCGGGTACGAAAGCTCGGCACCCGCTGTTCCGAGCCAGAGGAAGGGCGTTCGCGAGGCGATTGTTGGCCGGGCTCCGTCCTGCTCCTGCGCGCTCGGGCCTCTAGCATTCAATCGCTCCCGCCGGTACCGGCGGGGCCACCCCGGGATGCCATGACGTGCGTATGACGGTGCAGCCCTTGCCGGCCGCATCAGCCTCTCCGCACCAAGAGCGCGTCGATCCACCGCAGTAGGTCCGTGACGGCCGCCCGACCCTGTGGCGCGCCGCACCCCCCAGCCCGCGAGCGGACGCCCTCGTGCGCCCGCGCTCGCCCGGCCACCGAAGCACTGGATGGGAGAACCATGAGAATCCCCTCACTGGTGAGCGGAGCGGTCATCGCCCTGTTCGCCTCGGCCCTGCCCGCGCAGGCGAGCCCCTCGTCGATCGCCGACCCGCCCCCGGACCGGATCGTCATCGACATCGCCACGGTGAACGGCTCCGGCTGTCCCCTCGGCAGCGCCGCCGTCGCCGTGTCCGAGGACAACACCGCCTTCACCGTCACCTACAGCGAGTACCTGGCGCAGGCGGGCGGCGGCTCCTCCCCCACGGCAGCTCGCAGGAACTGCCAGCTCAACCTGCTGGTGCATGTGCCCCAGGGGTTCACCTACGCGATCGCCAGCGCCGACTACCGCGGCTATGCGTCGCTCCGGCCCGGAGCGAGCAGTACGGAGAAGGCTTCGTACTACTTCCAGGGCTCGCCGAGCACCGCGTCCCGGACGCACAGCTTCCGAGGGCCGTACGAGGACAACTGGCAGGCCACTGACGACACCGACTGGGCGCAACTCGTGTGGGCGCCCTGTGGCGTGCAGCGGAACTTCAACATCAACACCGAGCTCCGGGTGAGCGCCGGCACGTCCGACCCGGCGACCACCAGCTACATGACCATGGACTCGACCGACGGTGACATCAGCACCGTCTACCACCTCGCGTGGAAGGCGTGTCCCAAGAGCTGACACCGTGCCCGCCCCGGCCGGGCTCGCCCTTCCCCGGCCGGGCCTCACGGCCGCCTCACGCCTCACGCCTCACGCCTCACGCCTCAGCGGATTGCCTCAGCGGATCGCGTATCCGTCCCACAGCGGGCCGCCGCACCGGTCCAGTACGTCCGTCACGACAGCGGCGAAGGCTTCGGTGTCGCCGGCGATCGCCTGCCCGGCGGCTTCGGTCAGGGCGCGGTGCATCCCGGGGTCGGCCGCGGCCAGCCGCCGCGACAACCACTTGCCTCCGCCGAGCCAGTGCCCGCCTCCCAGGAGGACCAGCTCCGAGGCACGCTGCAGCATGTGCGAGACCACGTACACCCGCTCCGCCGGGTCCGTGCAGCCCCGCAGATCGTCGAGCAAGTCGGTCAGCATGTAGCGCTGGTAGTCACGCTCACGCTCCGAGAGCGGCGGCGGACCCGCGGCCAGGCGCCTTCGCGCCTTGTCCTGGAGCGACGCGCCCAGACCGTCCGCGTCCACCAGGAGCTTGCCCTCGGCACACATGGCCAGCAGCGGTGAACGCCGCTGCTCGGTCTCCCGGTCGGCGAAGCTGTGCCAGGCGTCCTCCGTCTGGACGAACAGCTCCACCGGCCAGCCGCCGTACACGAGGTTCTCCCGGAGGGGGGGCCGGTGGCCCGTCCAGGAGGACCACGATGTCCAGATCCGAGGTCGGCGTACGGCGGTCGGTCAGCACGCTGCCGGCGAGAAAGGCCGCCCGGGCGGCGGGAAAACGCTCCCGCACCAGCTCCCGGGCGGTGAGCACAGGGTCATCCATGATCGCAGCGTACGTGCCGGAACAGTCGTTCCTCGACGCCGGCGGCAAGGCCCCGACGAGCCAGCCCGACCTCGGCGTTCGCCGCCTCCCGCTTCCTCGGCAACCTTTCCGGACGCGGCGGCGACTACGCGGTGGAACAGCCCCTCACGGAACGGACATGCCCATGAGTGACAGCCGCCGTACGCCTCGCCACCGAAGGCGCCGCACGGCCCTGACGATAGGACTGCCCGTGGCCCTGGCGGCCTCCGGCGCCCTCGCCTACGGGTCCGTCTTCGGTCTCGGACTCGGGCTCGGGCTCGGCGAGAAGGACCGGGCTGCCGCCGCCGTACCCGCATGGACGACCGCGGCCGCCGACGGATTCGCCGCGGTGAACGCGCTCGGCCAGCAGGGCACGTACGGCGGGCGCGGCGGACGGACCGTGACGGTCACGTCCCTCGCCGATCTGGAGAAGTACGCGGCCGCGCCGGAGCCGTACGTCATCGTGGTCGCCGGAGCGATCACCGTGAACCCCACGGGCAAGGAGATCAAGGTCGCCTCCGACAAGACGATCATCGGCTCCGGCACCTCCGGCCACATCGTCGGCGGCGGCTTCTTCCTCGCCCAGGGGGTCCACAACGTCATCATCCGGAACCTGACGATCAGGGATTCGTATCAGGGTGTGTGGAACGACAAGGAACACGACTTCGACGCGATCCAGATGGACGGCGCCCATCACGTCTGGATCGACCACAACGATCTGCGGCACACCGCCGACGGGCTGATCGACGTGCGCAAGGACAGCACGTACGTGACGGTGTCGTGGAACCGGCTGAGCAACGCCAACAAGGCGTTCGGCATCGGATGGACCCAGAACGTCGTCACCGACATCACCATCCATCACAACTGGATCCGCGAGACCGAGCAGCGCAACCCGTCCACGGACAACGCCGCCCACGCCCACCTCTACAACAACTACCTGGAGGACACCCCCGGTACCGCCATCACCTCCTCCTACGGCAACTACGCGCGTGGCAGAACGCGCATGCTGCTGGAGAACTCCTACTTCCAGGGCATGCGCAACCCCGTGATCAGGGACTCCACCGCCGTCCTCGCGCAGCGCGGCAACGTCCTCTCCGGGACGAGCGGGCGCAACGAGAGCGGTGGCGGGGCGGCCTTCGACCCGAGGGCGTACTACGGCTACACGGCCGACGCGGCCGTGGACGTACCGGCGGTGGTGAAGGCCGGGGCAGGGCCGCGGAGTTCGCTGGGCAGCGCCAGTGCCACGAGGTCCGCTGCCGGCGCCGGTGCCGGTGCCACCAGGACGCTCACCGTCGCCAAGGACGGCAGCGGCCAGTACACGACCGTCCAGGCCGCGGTGAACGCCGTCCCGGCCGGCAACTCCTCCCGCGTGGTCATCTCGGTCAAGCCGGGGACGTACCGGGAGACGGTGACCGTGCCGGCCGACAAGCCGCACGTCACCATCCAGGGCTCGGGAGCGAGCCGCAAGGACACGGTCATCGTGTACGGCAACGCGGCCGGCCTGCGGAAGCCCGACGGCTCGGGAACCTACGGCACCCCGGGCAGCGCCACCGTCGCCGTCCGGTCCGACGACTCCCGGCTGCGCAACCTGACCGTCTCCAACGACTTCGACGAGGCCGCGCACCGGTCTCTGACCGGCCATCAGGCGGTGGCCCTGCTCGCCGCCGCGGACAGGATCGTGCTGGACGGTCTGATCATCACCGGCGACCAGGACACCCTGGAGCTGGAGACGGCGGCCAAGGACGTGCCCGGCCGGGTCTACGTCACCAACTCCTACGTCGTCGGGAACGTCGACTTCGTCTTCGGCCGCGCCACCGCCGTGATCGACCGTTCGGTCATCACCCTCAAGAAGCGCTGGGACGGCACGTCGGCCGGCTACATCACCGCCCCGAGCACCCCGGCGGGCAGCAAGGGCATCCTCATCAACCGGTCCACGGTCAACGGGGATGTGGCCGCCTCCTCCTTCTTCCTCGGCCGTAACTGGCACCCCGGCGGCGACACCACGGCCGACCCCCAGGCCACGGTCCGCGACTCTCGTCTCAGCGCCGCGATCAAGCGCACGCCGTGGACCGACATGGGCGGCTTCTCCTGGAAGGAGGACCGCTTCGCCGAGTACCGGAACACCGGTCCGGGCGCGGGCCCCGCGAGCTCGGACCGGCCCCACCTGACCGACGCCCGAGCGGCCGACCAGGAAGTCGCGGACTGGCTCGGCGGCTGGACGCCGTGACCCGGGCCGCTTGAAACCACGGTGCGGTGCCGCTCCGTCCGGGGACACCATGCGGTCATGGCGGAAGACAGGACCCGTGCGTTTCAGGCGGGCCAGACCGCGCTCACCGTCCGGGTCCAGCACTCCGTCCGCAGGTGGCGTGGTTCGGTGCCCCGGAGAGCCATGGGGTGGAGCCCGGCGGCCCGTCGGAGCCGGTACGCGTTCAGCAGCCGGATCACTCACGCGATGCGGTCCGGGCCGGCCGGGCACGGCGCCGTTCGGGCGACATACGGTCGAGGAACCGGCGTGTCGCAGGTGCCGACGCGCCCGAAGAAACGATTGGGCTTTGGTAGGACGGGCGCGATCCCACGACCGAAAGGTGATCGCCCATGCCTCCCACCACCGGCAGCACGCCAGATCCAGGGACGCTCCCCCGGCCGAGACCCCGCCGTCGGCGCGGTCTCACGGCGCTGCTCGGCGGGGTCCTGATGGCCGCCGCCCTCCCCTTGGCCGCAGGAGCCCCGCAGGCCCGGGCCGACGTCGGCATCGACGAGTACCCCGTATCCGCCACCAGCACGCCGGTCGGGATCACCACCGGCCCCGACGGCAACCTGTGGTTCACCGAGGCGGCCGGGAACAAGATCGGCCGGATGAGCCCGACGGGCGCCCTCATCGCCGAGTACCCCCTGCCCGGCGAGTTCAGCACGCCGCACGACATCACCACGGGCCCGGACGGGAACGTCTGGTTCACCATGCAGGACGTCGACTCCCGGGTCGGGAAGATCGACACGAACGGCACGATCACCGAATACCCCCTCCCCGACCAGCTCGTCGAGCCCACCGGGATCACCGCCGGCCCGGACGGGGCCATGTGGGTCACCGAGCAGAACGGCCACCGGATCGCCCGTATCACCACCACCGGCGCCGTCACCGAATACCCTCTGCCCGAGGGCTCCGGCCAGCCGTCCTACATCACCGCCGGGCCGGACGGGAACCTCTGGTTCACCGAGATCGACGCCAGCCTCATCGGCCGTATGACGCCGTCCGGCGTCGTCACCGAATTCCCGGTCCCGGGCGGCGGCGGGCCGTCCGACATCACCACCGGCCCCGACGGAAACCTCTGGTTCACCGTGTTCGGCGGCAACAGGATCGGCCGGATCAGCACGTCCGGCGTGATCACCCAGTACGAGCTGCCCGCGGGCGAATTCCCGCCCGCGCCCCAGGACATCACCGCCGGGCCGGACGACAGCCTGTGGTTCACCGAACGCAACGGCGGGAAGATCGGGCGGATCAGCACGTCCGGCGTCATCGCCGAGTTCCCCCTGCCCTTCCCCACCCGTGACCCCTGGGGCATCACCAAGGGCCCGGACGGCGACATCTGGTTCGCCGAGACGGCCGGCCTCATCGGGCGCCTCCGTCTGACCGAGGCCGATCTGTCCGTCACGAAGTCCGACACGGGCTCCGATCCCGTCGTCGAGGGGCAGAGCGTGACGTACACGCTCACCGCGACGAACAACGGCCCGCAGACGGCCGAGGGGGTCGTGCTGCGTGACGCGCTCCCGGCCGGAATGGAGTTCGTCTCGGCCTCCCCCGGGTGCACCGCGGCCGGCACCGCACCGGACGTCGTCACCTGTGGCATCGGCAGCCTCGCCGCCGGGGCGAGCGCCGCGCGGACCATCACCGCGACGGCCACGACCGAGGACGTCGCCGTCGACACGGCGGGCGTGGCCGGCGCGGTCTCCGACCCGGCCCCGGCCAATGACACCACGACGGAGAACACCACCGTCGACGCGGTCACCTGCTTCGGTGAAGAGCCCACCCTCACCGGCACCCCCGGTGACGACCAGATCAACGGCACGCCCGGACGCGATGTCATCCTCGCCCACGGCGGCGACGACACCATCAACAGCGGCGCGGGCGACGACCTCGTGTGCGGCGGCCCCGGGGCGGACTCGATCACCGGCGGGCCCGGAGCCGATGTGATCACGGGCGGCACGGGCGACGACACCCTCCACGGCTCCCAGGGCGCCGACATCGTCTTCGGCGGGCCCGGCGACGACTCCCTGTTCGGCAATGCGGGCAACGACACCCTCGACGGCGGCCCGGGCACGAACAGCAACAACGGCGGCCCCGGCACCGATTCCTGTACCGCCCCCGACACGGGCATCGGCTGCGCGTGACCTGATTGACCTGATCAGGCAGGGGTGCTCCCGGAACCGGAACCGGAATCCGGACCGGGAGCACCCGCGGCCACGCGGACGACCGGCGGCGGGCCCGCCGCCGGCCCGTACCGCTCAGGGGCGGATGTCCTCCGGCTCCGGGAGGACGCATTCGATGAGGTAGTCGCCTGTGGTGGGGTCCATGGTGACTCCGTGCGTCTCGCTGTGGAAGCCGGGGAAGGCGCGGTCGAACGCTTCGAGCGCGCCGAGGTAGCGCAGGAGCGGGCCGTCCGGGGTGCCGACGGCCTCGCCGGGCATCAGGACGGGGATGCCGGGCGGGGTGACGGTGACCATCGCGGCGGAGATGCGGCCGGCCGCCTCGGCCAGGGTCAGGCGCTCGGTCCCGCCACGGATCAGACGCTGGTAGCAGTGCTGCGGGGGTGCGACGGGCTCGGGGAGGTCGCGGAAGGCTGTATCGAGGGCGTCGATCAGCTCGGCCTCGGTGAGGTGTTCGTGCATGTCCTGGCACAACCGCTTCAGGGTGAGGCCGGTGTAGCGGTGCGGATGTGCCTCCACCAGGGCGGGCAGCACCCTTTCGAGCGGGGCGGCGCTGTCGTAGAGGGCCTTGAAGTCCATCAGGGCGTCCATGAGGGTGCCCCACTTGCCCTTGGTGATGCCCATGGAGAAGAGGATGAGCGTGCTGTAGCTGTCGGTCTTCTCCACGACGATGCCGCGGGTGGCGAGGTAGGCGGTCAGGACGCGGGCCGGGATGCCCCACTCCCCTCTGTGTCCCGTGGCGGTGACGCCGGGGCAGGTGAGGGTCACCTTCACCGGGTCGAGCATGCAATAGCCCTCGGTCAGCCCCTCGAAGCCGTGCCACGCGGCGCCGGGCTCCAGCTCCCAGCAGCGCGGATCCGCCGCGAGCAGGGCGGGCGGCGCGTCGACGAAGTCCACGCGCTCGCCGGTGGCGGGATCCGTCACGGTGTCGGGCTGCCACACGCCGAAGAACCAGCCGGGACGGTCGCCCGCGGCCTCAATGCGCCGTGCCGTGCGTACGACGGCCTTGCGGAAGCGGACGGCCTCGGTGATGGCCTCGTCGATCAGTGACGTGCCCTGGGGGCCGTCCATCATGGCCGTGGCCACGTCCAGTGAGGCGATCGCGGGATACAGCGGCGAGGTCGTGCCGTGCATCATGAACGCCTCGTTGAACCGCTCGTGCTGGACGGGGGCGCGGGGTGAGGGCTTGATGTGCACCATCGCGGTCTGGGACAGGGCCGCGAGCAGCTTGTGCGTGGACTGGGTGGCGAAGACGGTCGGTCGCATCGGGTCGTCGAAGGTGTCGGGGCCGACCGCCATCCCGTACCGGCCCTCGTACAGCGGGTGGAACCGGGCGTACGCGAACCACGCCTCGTCGAAGTGCAGCCGTGGTGTGCTCGGCGCCAGCGTCCGGGCGACCTGGAGCGTGTCGTAACACAGCCCGTCGTAGGTGGAGTTGGTGAGTACGGCGTACTGCGCGTGCGGGGAGAGGGCCTCCGCGACGAGGGGGTGGTCGGCGATGCGTGCCTGCACCGCGTCGGCATCGGTACGGGCAGGGGGCAAGGGGCCCGCGAGTCCGTATCCGTTACGGGTGGGGACCAGGTAGACGGGGCGGGCACCGGAGATCACCAGGCCGTGCAGCACGGACTTGTGGCAGTTGCGGTCCACCAGGGCGATCTCGTCGCGCATGACGCTGAAGTGGCCGACCATGCGGTCGGCGGTGGAGTCCCCGTGCAGTACGAAGTAGGTGCGGTCGGCGCCGAAGACGCGGGCGGCGTTGCGCTCGGCCTCGCCGATCGGGCCGCTGTGCTCGAACAGCGAGCCCAGTTCGCCGACCGAGATCGACAGGTCCGTACGGAACAGCCGCTCGCCGTAGTAGTCGAAGAAGGCCCGCCCCGCCGCCGACTTCAGGAACGCGACCCCGCCGGCGTGTGCCGGGGTGTGCCAGGAGTACTGGTGCGCGTCGTCGAAGCGGCGCAGTGCCTTGAAGAACGGTGGCAGCACACCGTCCTGATACGCGCGGGCCGCGGCGGTCACGCGTCCCGCGATGAAGACGGGCGTGTCCTCCAAGGGCCACACGTAGCCGGTCACCACCTCGGCGACCCAGAGCGGAAGCTGTTCGAACTCTCCTTCCGAGTCCTGCGAGTGCTGTGGCATGAGCAGGAACACGGGCAGGTCCTTGAACCGCTTCCCGATCGCCTGCAGAACCTCCGCCCCGCCGCCCGCCGCGCCGCCGGTCCCGGCCTGCGCCTCCAGATCCCAGGCCACCATGGCCCCGGCGAGCCCGGCCTCCGTCCGCAGCACGGCCTGCGCGTCCCGCGCATCGCCGGCCCACCGCACCTGTAAACCCTGGGCCTCCGCCTCCTTCCCGATGCGCCGCAGCTGCTCGCTGACCGCCCCGGCGCGCGCACCCAGCTCCCGTGTCGCGAGAAGGACCGTTCCCGTACTCATGACTTGCTCCCACACCATGTCGCGGACGTATGCCGCGCAGATAACCGGTGGAGGCGTCCGGCGACACCGGCGGTCGAGCGACATTCACCCGATGGGGTCGGCCTTCGAATCTCGACCACTCCCCCCGTGCCCACGGCCCCCTCCGCCACCGGGGCGCAGCCCGACCCCTGGGGGAAGCCGTCCGCACCGTCGGCGCCGCGTATCTCGCCCGGACGGGCCTCAGGCCTCCTGCGGGGGAAGTTGCACGGGGGGTGCGGCTCGGTGAAGTCGGCCGAGCGGCTCACCTGGTCCCAGGCGCCCGCCTCGGCCACTTGACGGCGATCGGGCGGCTGTTCGAGAGGGGGTGGATGTCGACGGAGGGTCAGGCGGGGGCCGTTCCGGTCTCCTCCTCCGCTTCCAGCATGCGGGCCGCCGCCCGGCACTCCGGCGATGCCTGCGGGTCCTCGCGGACGGCTCGCAGCAGGACCGGGACCGGCATCGTCGCGAGCCGGTGCCGCCAGGCGAGGTGCCCGTGCGCGGCCGCGTACCGGGCCGTCAGGATCTCGGCGGGGGTCAGTTCAGCCCCGGACCGCAGCAGCAGCGTCGCGATGCCCCGGCGCGCGAGGCCGTCGCAGATCTGCTGTGGGGTGACGTGGTTGCTGTGGTGGTCGTCGTGGACCTCGTACAGGAGGCCGTACACGAGCCGTTCCTCGCGCGGGGTGGCCGTGGCGGGCAACGGCGTCCTCCACCACAGCGACTCGATGCCGGCCGGCGAGACCGGCACGGGCAGTCCGCAGGCCAGCGGGCTCGGGGCCACCGCCAGCCGGATCGCGCCGAGCGCCACCGCCCGCTCCGACAACGCACGGTGGAACGCGAGCCCCTCGGCTGCCTCCGACGTCAATGCCGGCGCCCGGGCCGCCTCCGCCACCTGGTCGGCGGTCGGCCCGTCCGTCCAGGCCAACGCCGGCCCATCCCCTGTGTCCGCCTCGACGGCGAAGGCCGTCCCGAACCGCTCGCCCAGCGCCGCCGCCAGGGCCTCGACCGTACGCCGGGCATCCGTCATGCCCTGAATCTAGCTCGCCGCCACACCGAGTCGCCCTCGAGGGAAGTCGCTGCGTGCCGCGCGCCACGGGGCCACCCCTGGAGGAGTCCTCGCGTACCACGGCAGAGTGCCGCTGCCGCTCGGCCGGCCAAGACGGGCTTCAGTCCTCGTCGAGACGGGCCGGCGACCGTGCACGAGGTGCCGGCACCGCGGGAGAAGGCGCTTGCCAAAAAGACCGCGGCGAGGAAGGCCACTGCGGCCCGCCGCCGGAAGTCGGCGCAGACGCACCACATCACATGCCGTGGAGCTGGGTCGTCAGCCGAGAAAGCCCAGCTCGGGGCGTCGGGCTGACAGATGAGCGTCATCCGGCACCTCCCTGGGGCCGCTGGATCCGCCACACTCGCCCGGCGACGTCAGGCTTTCGCGCCGGGCATGCCGGTGGTGACGACGATCGCTGCCACGTCGCCGGTCTTCGTGCGCCCGAGCCACACGATGCCGCCCGATTCGGCCTCGAAGGTGACCAGGTCGGCTTGGTGTGACGCATCGCGCACCCGCTCGCAACCGTCGGCCAGCTGCTCGCTACTGCGCGGCACAGGGACGTCATCGCTGAACGTGCGAAACGGCGCGGACAAGGCCGTCCACGCGCCTGCGTCGGCAAAGCAGCCGACATTGGCGTCGGAGAAGAACCGGGGCTCTTCGCCCGGCTGAAGCCGGTCGATGTCGTCCTCGACACCCAGGCCCATTTCCCACCCGACGACGGGTTCGTCGCTGAGGCACAAGCGGGTCGCGGCACGCTCGATGCCGTCGCAGTGCTCGCCCATGAACTCGTACGGGCCCGCCGTCCACGCGATCTCCACTCGGTAGGTCCCTGGGCGAATCCTCACCGCCAGCTCCCGCGGAGGCGTTGTCGGCAGCCCTCTCTGGTAGTCATAGGCCTCGTCGTCGTGCCAGGGCGCATCGACGACGAGCCGGCCACTGGGCACACGGATCGTCGTAAGCTCCTCGATGCCCGTGACGACGACCGGCGTCGTCGGATCGTCGTACACCGTGCCCAGCTCAGCGCCGGGCGTGAACGCTGCCTCCAGGTACGCGGCGGCCTCAGGCCCGGCTGCCAGCCTAGGATCCCCGACCCACTCCATCTCTCACTCCCTCCCCGCCACCCGGCCGGGTGGTCACCTGGAATCTACGCGCGCCCACTGACAGCCTTCCGACCACCCGCCCCGTGCATAACCCGGCCCAGGCTCGGTCGAGGACGCCGAGGTTCGCATCCGCGCGGCAACGACGACACCGACGCCGACGCCGACGCCGACGGCACCGAACCCCCGCCAACCGCAGCAGCCAGCCGGCGGCTCAGCTCGGCGATGTTCCCTTTGACCGCGCCCAGCAGCGCCCACACCTCGTCCGACACCGCATACGGTCGGGCTCCAGCGCAACGCAAGCCGGAAACAGCTCCTGGCGTGCGCCCCGCTGTTCGGGTGAAACCACCCCCGGCAGAATCGGTCTGCCTGTTCCAGGGCAGTGACCAGCTCCTTCGCCGTCCCTACATTCCGTGGCATTCGGGCTTCACGCCCGTCTCCGGACAGCAGGCGGCGCCGACAAGCGCCTGACCTGCCATGCCCACAACCAAGGAGACCTCCATGACCCGGAAGCCGGTCACCACAAGGCTGCGCCGTGCCCTCGCCGCCCTGGCCGCAGCCGCCGCTCTCACCGCGCTCCCCGCAGCGGCAGAAGCATCAACCCCCGCCGGCCCCACCACGGCAGGCACCACCTCGGCCACCCGCCAGGCCGCGCAGGGGGACATGACGTTCTACAGCTACTGCGGAGCGGCGTTCATCCTCCACGTCGAACTGTGGTGGACCAACTCCGCCGGGCAGGTCGAACATACTGGATCCGGATGCTCTGCCGGAGCCACCGCCGGGCCGATGCGTGCCCCTGGCGACTCCCGCGACGTGAGCATCTACTGGTACAAGTACCCCTCCGGTTCCCACTTCGACGAGCGGCACTTCGCGAACGCCGACAGCGACACGCACTGCTACTCGGCCAGGGGCTCCCTGTTCTACGCCTGGGTCGTCGAGACCAGCTGCTGACGCCGGACGGCCTCCGAGCGGTACGTCTGCCCGGAGGCCACGCAGCCGGCGTTCGACTGGCGTCGGCGCGGACGACGTCGAAGTCGAGCGACCCGGCCGCACCGACCAGGGCAGGCGGTCGGGCCGCCTTCGGCTCTTCCTCTGGAACTGGCGAACCGGTGCAGGGCGGGGTGGCCTCGCCGGCCCGCGATAACAGTGCGGACCGGCCTGCTTCTGCCGCAAAGCCTCCTGCCGTTTCGGCAAGTTTTGCCGAAACGGCAGGAGCCCTGGCCCGCTCGGGACCCGTGGTCACAGGCCGGAGTGACCGCCGCGGCGGCGATCAACAACGATCTGCTGACGGCCGACGCCCGGCGGGCGGCGGTGTCTTCGGCGGGGCGGCGGAGGCCGAGGTGGCGCGGCGCGTGCCGGGGGTCCGGGCGCAGGGCCTGGGCCTCGGGCACGGCGGCCGCTGAGAACGATTCGGCGTTACGGCGCCACGGCCGTTCCGCGGCGGTCGCCGGCTCAGGCGGTGCGGGCCCTGAGGTGGGCCCGCTCCCCCTGCGGCCCGAACAGCACGAGGAGTTCCACGGTCCGTTCGTCGTCGGGGCCGAGCCAGTGCGGGACATGTGCGTCGAACTCGGCCGCCTCACCGGCCTTGAGGACCAGGCTCCGCTCGCCCAGGAGCAGCCGCAGCCTGCCCCCGAGGACGTAGACCCACTCGAAGCCGCCGTGCGTCTGCAGCTGCGGCTCCGTGCCCGGCCGGGCCGGGATCAGCACCTTGTGCGCCTGGACACCGCCGGGGCGGCTGAGCGGCACGTAGGTCAGTCCGCCGCGGGTGACCGGTTTGAGACGGATCCGCGGATCGCCGGTGCGCGGCGCGCCGACCAGTTCGTCCAGCGGTACGGCGTACACCTCGGCGAGCGGAAGGAGCAGCTCCAGGGTCGGCTTGCGCGCCCCGCCCTCGAGGCGGGAGAGCGTGCTCTCGTTGATCCCGGTCTCCGCGGAGAGCTCGGCCAGCGTCATGCCCCGCCCGCGCCGCAGCTCCCGCAGCCGCGGACCGACCGCTCCAGGACGTTGCTCCAATTTCGGCAAGGCAACGTCTCTGGCGACGGCTCCCTGCGTTCGGGCTCAGAGCCCGCGCACCTCCGCCACCGTGAACGGCGCCTCCGGCGTCCCCGGACCCATCGGGCCGCCCTTGTCGAACTGCGACCGCACGACGAGGAGTCGTCCCCGGTCGCGGACCAGCGTGGTCGGAATCTGGAGGCTCGGGTCGGTCACCTGATGCTCCAGGTGCGCCGCACCGCCGTCTGGAGTCAGCCGCCACCGGCTGATCGTCTGGGACGTGTTGTGTGCGACCCACAGGGTCCGCCCGGCCAGCTCCAGGCCGTCGCCATGCGTCACGTCGCCCCCGTGCAGCGCGACCCGCCGCACGGCGCCGGACCGGAGGTCGATCCGGAACAGCTCGCCCACCGGCATGTCGACCACGAACAAGTGACGTCCGTCGGTGGTGACGCCATTGAGCGAGAACCCGCCGGCCGGGCGCGGTGTGATCAGCCCGTTCAGGTCGCACCAGGGCGTCAGCGGTGCACGGCCGCCGCGGGTGCGGGCGAGGTCGGCGGGCGTGACCCGGTAGATCACCGCCCGGATGCTGTCGGTCAGACAGGCGGTGCCGTCGGGCGTGATGACCAGGTCGTTGACGAACCGCGGTGCGTCGTCCGGGACGTCGAGGCGGGCCACGAGGGAGCGGTCGCGCAGGTCGTAGACGGCGACACCGCTCGTCGAGTCGGTCACCCACAAGCGCCCGGCCGTATCCACCTTGAGCCCGTTGGCGGTGGCTCGGCCGTCGGCTCCGGCGGGCAGGAAGACCTCGGCGGAGCGGGCTCCCGGTACAGCCCGCTGGACGGAGCCGTCGGCGTAGGAGCCGACGTACACATCTCCGTTGCGCGGGTCGAGCGCGATGCCCTCGGGGTACACGCGGTCGCCGGTGAGTGCGAAGGCCGTGGTGATCCTCGGTGCCCTCCCCGGGCTCGCGCCGGCCGCCCAAGCAGCCGGCGCTGCCGCGGTGGTGGCCAGCGCTGCAGTGGCGGCGGCCAGGAAGGTACGACGGTGGATCGAGTGGGACACGTGGGGCACCTCTCGTTCGAATACACGCTAACCAGTGACCGAGAAGATAGGTTAGAACCCTAATCCTCGTCAAGGTTCTAATGGCTGCCAGCATGCTCACGCTCGACAGCCCCGCTATCCTGCGGAGATGACGTCCATGCCGATCTCCGAGCGCATCGGCTCCCACCTCAAGCGGGCCGAACAGGCCCTGGGTGCGACCAAGGCCGCAGTACTGAAACCGTCGGGCCTGACCGTCCCCCAGTACGCCGCACTGCTCGGCCTCGACGAGAACCCGGGGATCTCGGCCGCGGCCCTGGCGCGCAGGTGCGGGGTCACGCCCCCGACCATGAACACGGTTCTGAAGAACCTCCAGGACCGCTCGCTGATCGAACGCACCCCGCACGAATGGCACCGGAACATCCTCGAGACTCGCCTGACCGAGGAGGGCCGCGCGGTCCTCGCCGAAGCCGACGAGCGGGCCGTCCGCGTGGAACGGGCCCTGGCCGCCGAGTTCACGGACGAGGAGCGGCAAGCACTGATCGGCCTGCTGGGTCGGTGCGTCGACCTCCTGGAGAAGGTCCGGCCGTAGGGGCGGTTCACGAACGACTCGGGCGAAAGCCCGCGCCGGCAACTGCTCGGTGATTGCCAGAGGCCCGCGGCCGAAGGTCGGACAC
This sequence comes from Streptomyces fradiae, assembly GCF_041270065.1. Classification (NCBI taxonomy): domain Bacteria; kingdom Bacillati; phylum Actinomycetota; class Actinomycetes; order Kitasatosporales; family Streptomycetaceae; genus Streptomyces; species Streptomyces fradiae. Next base: position 14,568 of record NZ_CP065958.1, read on the forward strand.
CGGAGGCAACGCGGACGCCCGATCCGACGTCTGCCAAGCAGAGAACGAACCGGGCGGACCGACCCCGCCGCGTGAAAGGAGCCCACTGGTGCTCATAGGACTGCTGACCGCGGTCGCGGCCTCGATCTGTTACGGCACCGGATCCGTCCTGCAGGCCGTCGGCTCCCGCAAGTCCGCCCGGCACCAGGCGGCCGCGGCAGGACAGCTCACCGAGCACGGCGGGCCGAGCCTGTCGTCGACCGCGAAGGCCGCGATGACCTGGGAGTTCATCGTCGGCACCATCCTCGACTTCGTCGGCTTCGGCCTCGGCGCGCTCGCCGCCCGCATGCTCCCGCTGTTCCTCTCCCAGACCGTGATCAGCGCCAACCTGGTCATCACGGCCGTTCTCAGCGTGAGGCTTCTCGGCATCCGGCTGACCCGAGCGGAGTGGACCTCGATCGGTGTGGTCTGCTCCGCCCTGGTTCTGCTCGCGACCGCGGCCGGCCCAGAGGGCAGCGGGCACACGCCGATCGCCACGCACTGGTGGCTGCTCGCGATCTCCCTTCTCCTCATGGCCGGCGGCACGGTCCTCGTACGGGTGCTCGGCGCCCGGGCCGCGATCCTCGCCGGCCTCCTGTCGGGTCTCGGCTTCGGCGCGCTCGGGGTCGGTGTACGGATCCTCAACGGCATCGACCCGTTCGACCCGGCCACGGTGCTGACCGACCCGGCGCTGTACGCGATTCTCGTCGCCGGCGTCGGCGGCATGTACCTGCACACCGTCGCCCTCCAGATCGGCTCGGTGAACGGAGCCACAGCGGCGCTCGTGGTCGGCGAGACCGTACTGCCCGGCATGATCGGCGTGTGGTGGCTGGGCGACGCCTCCCGCCCCAGCTTCGCCTGGCTCGCCGTCCTCGGCTTCGTCCTCGCGGTCGCGGGCGCGGTGGCGGTGGCGTGGTTCGGCGCCCCGGACAGCCACGGGGCCGAGCCCGAGAGCACGCCGCCGGAGCCCGTACGTATTCCGGAGCCCGCGCGCGTTCCGTAGGGCAGGCACCCAGCCGCACCGCCGCCACATCGGACCGGACGAGTGGTCAGCACCACTGACACACACGGTCAGGACCGCCCCCTGCGCCTGTGCCGCACGCAGCGGCGCTCCGCTGCGACCGTCACCTCACCGGGACGGAGGCCCACCAGGTCGAGGGCGCAGCGGCGACGTACCCCAGCGACTCGTACAACGGCCTGCCCAGCTTCGAAGCCGTGAGCGTGAAGGGCAGGTCCGCCAGGTCGGCGAGGGCACCGAGCATGACCGCCCGTCCCACGCCACGCGACCGGAACGCCGGCGACGTGCCGACCCAGTAATGGCTCCCGACGCCGTCGTCCACCACCCTGACGCACGCGCCCGCCGGCACGCCGTCGCGCAAGGCGACGAACACCTCCACGCCCGGCTGCTCGATCAGCGCCGCCGGGAACAGCTCGCCGGGGCGGTACGGCTCGAAGCCGTCCAGCTCGAAGCCCTCGATCACGATCCGCTCGGCCGCCTGGAGGTCCTCGGGCCGCCGAACCCGGACCGCGTCGAGCGCCGGACCGCCGACGGGCCCGGGCGGGCGCAGCATGACCGGCATCTGCCAGTCGCGCATGCCCAGGTGGCCAAGATCCGTCGAGCTGAATGGATCCTCCACGACCACCGGGCCCGGGGCGTGGAGAACCAACTCGCTCAACTCCGCCAGCTCGCCCGGCTCAAGGCCGCACTCCTGGATCAGGACCCGCAGGCCGGCGCGCTCGTCGCCGTCGACCGCGACGAAGCCGCGGCGCCGGACGACCTCGTGCCCCCGGCAACGACCGGTCGCGATCCAGAAAGCGGCGGAATTACGAGCTTGACGCATCGGCGCCTCGGTCAAAGTGGATCTGTTCGTCATTACGCTCACGCTAGTGCGCAACGGCCCCACCACACGGGCCAATTCCCTGCGAGCCGACCGGGCCACCTTCGGACGGGGCGGGCTCCGACGCGTAGCCGGGCCTGCCCCGGCACCGGGTGGGAGGGTGTCAGCAGTAGAGGTTGGCGCCCGGCGCGACCCCGAGGATGGACGTGAACCGGAGATAGGCGTCCACCCGGCTCTGGACCTGCGCCGGGTTGCGGCCGTCGCACTCCAGGGAGCCGTTGATGGAGCGGATCGTCTGGCCGAAGCCGGCGCTGTTGACCATCGCGTTGTGCGGGGTCATCGTGCCGGGGCCGTTCTGGGTGTTCCAGTACCACAGGCCGGTCATCATCGCGATGTCCGGCTCGCGCTCGACCCGCCAGGGGTTGTTCAGGAGGTCGATGCCGAGGGCGTCACCGGCGGCCTTGTAGTTGAAGTTCCAGGAGAGCTGGATGGGGCCGCGGCCGTAGTACGCGGCCTGCCCGGCGGGGCAGCCGTACGGCTGGTTCCAGTCGCAGTAGTGCGGGTAGTTGGCGGTGTTCTGCTCGACAATGTGGACGAGGCCGCCGGTCTCGTGGTTCACGTTGGCGAGGAACGCGGCGGCCTCCTGCCGCTTCACGGTGTCGCTGCCGGTGGTGGCGAAGCCGGGGTACGCACTGAGGGCGGCCTTGAGGCCGGAGTACGTGTAGAAGGAGTTCCGGCTCGGGAACATCTGGTTGAACTGGGCCTCGGAGACGACGAATCCGGAGGTGGACGGCGGCGGGGTGGTGCCGCCGCCGCTCGCGGGGGCGTTCCACTTCTGGTTGGCCCCGCCGGTACAGGTCCAGATCTGCAGCCGGGTGCCGTCGGCGCTGTTGTTGTCCCGGACGTCCAGGCACTTGTTCGCGGCCGGGTTGACGATGTCGTGCGCGGCGGTGACCACCCACTGCTGGTTGGCGCCACCACTGCAGTCCCACAGCTGGACCGAGGCGCCGTCGCCGGTACCGCGGTCGACGACGTCGAGGCACTTGCCGAGGGCGCGGAGGGTCCCGTCACCGGGGTTGGACCAACGCTGGGCGTTGGTCCCGTTGCAGGAGTAGAGCTGGACGGCGGTGCCGTTGGCGCTGCTCGCGGCCGCGACGTCGACGCACTTGCCGGCGAGTCCGGTGATGGACCCCTCGGCGGCCTCGGCGGGCGCCACGGTGAAGAGGGCGGAGAGGACGGCGGTGAGCGCTGTCAGGGCCAGGGCCCGTCCGGAGAATCGACTTCTGGGCATGGAGGGGACACGCTCCTCGGGTTCGCCGTCGCCGAGCAGTCGGCTGGGGTGGGGGAAGAAAGGGCTGCCGCGCGACCAGAAACTAGAGGTCTGGACCAACTTCCGTCAAGAGTTGAAGTAAGCGACGAGGAAAGAGAGTTCGCCTCCGCCCCGGCTCTCGGAGGGTCCAGTCGAGTTCCCAGTCCAGACCGGTGCCGGAGATGCCTTAGGTGCGGCCGGCGTCCATGCGCCAGAACTGGGAGTGGAGGATCACCTGGGCGTGGTCGGCCAGGTCGTTGATGATCTCGGTGAAGCGGGTCGAGGGCCAGCCGGGGGCGTCGGCCGCAGCGGTGGCTCGTAGGCGCGCGGTGAGCGAGGGGACGACGGGGGTGCGGGCGCCGAGTTCGGTCAGGGCCCAGCGGATGCCGCTGGGCTCGGTCCAGTCCGGTGGGGTCGCGCGCTGCAGGCAGGCGAGGTAGGCGCGGCGTACGGGCTCGACGGCGCCGTCGATCTCCAGGCTCGCCAGGGCCATGGCCGCCCATTCGCGGACGGTCGGGTTGTCGCTGTCCAGCAGGCCGATGAGGGCAGGGCCGCAGCGAGGATCGCCCACCTCCTCGAAGACCTCGATGGCGGTCAGCTGACCGAAGCCGCCGAGGGCGGGTAGCCCGTCGATGATGGCGGGTGTGGCGTCCACGCCGATCCAGATCAGTTCCGCGCGGGCGTCATAGGACTCCGCTGCCTCGCCGTCGAGTTGCCGGACGAGTCTGTCGATGTGCGGGTTCATGACTCCTCCGAGTGGCTGCGGCGGTGGCCGGCTTCCCGGATCGGGCGCCAGACCGGTTCGCGGGGCTGGTCCGCTGCCGGGGGTCGCACGAATCGTCGCCCGTGCTCGTCGCAGGCGCCCAAGCCCTGGTGGTTGCAGACCGTGTACGAGTCGGGCATCTCGTCCAGGACGAGGTGCCGGCGGATGGCGGTCAGGGTGTGTCCCGCGGAGGGTCGGCGCCGAGCCGGCCGTCCCGGCCGGGCCCGACGTGCAACTCCGGGGTGGGCCATGGCGCCTGCGACGGCCAGCAGGATGTCCAGCCGGTGCTGCCGGTCGCTGGTCTACACGGCGCCGACCCGCAGTCCGCCACATCCCGCAGAACGGCGCGGGCGGTGTCCGGGTCAGTTTCGTTTGCGCCACTCGGGGGCCACCATGGCGAGGACCACTTCGTCGACGAATTCGCCGTAGCCCCAGGCGGATTCGCGGAAGGTGCCTTCGACGGTGAATCCGGCGCGTTCGGCGGAGCGGATCATCGGGGTGTTGGAGGAGGCGGTTTCGAGTTGGAGACGGTGAAGGCCGCGCACCTCGAATCCGTAGGCGCACAGGGCAGTCACGATGTCCGGTCCGAGTCCCATTCCGCGGAAGTCGGGGAGCAGCGAGAGTCCCAGGTGGGCGCGGCGGTTGTAGGTGTCGATGCCCCAGAGGAGGGCTTCTCCGGCGAGTTTTTCCGAGGCCAGTTCCACGACCGAGAAGTAGACGATGTCGTCGGAGTGGTCGCCCACCGCGTAGGGGGATTTCGGCGATCCCGGAGGAATGGGGCGCCATGGTGCGGAATCGGCCAGGGCTTGCGTTCTGACGTCGTCATACAGTTCCGATTGCAGGACGGCGATGTCTTCTTCGTGGCGGGCGCGCAGCCCGATCTTCTCGCCTCGTATCACGGGGACATTCGTATCGGACGATGGGCGGCGCACACAAGCGATCAATAACAGTCACCCGACCAGCCGGTCGCCGAGCGGGGTGCGGGAGTACAGGATCGCGTGACCGTGCCGGGCCCGGTCCAGGAGGCGGGCGCGGTGCAGGATGCCGAGGTGCTGGCTGACCGCTCCGGGGCTCAGTTCCAGGCGGCGGGCGAGTTCGGTGGTGCTGAGCGGCTGGCTGAGGACCTCCAGGATCCGGGCGCGGCTGCGGCCGAGCAGTTCGGCCAGGCCGTGGCTGTGGGAGACCACGCCGGCGCCCCATACCGTGCCGCGTCCGCGTGCCGGGTACCACAGGCGGGGCGGCCCGGAGTAGTCGATGAGGGTCACCGCGCGGTTGCAGAACAGCGAGGGCGTGAAGGTGAGTCCGCGGCCCCGGACGTCCAGTTGCTCCTCGACGCCCGGTTCGTCCACGCTGAGCGCGCCGTTGCTCCAGCGCAGGCCGCGGTCGATGTCGTTGAAGAGTCCCTGGGCGCCTTCGTCGGCCAGCCGTCTGGCCCGGTACAGCACGTCCGCCTCCAGGGCCGCGATCAGTTTCGGCCAGTGCGGTTCGAGCACCGCCGTCCAGTAGGCCCGGAGGGCCGCGGTGATCTCCTCCAGGAGACCCGCCGCATCGGTTCTCACCCCCTTCAGCCGGGGGTGCAGCCGGCCGCCGTTCGCGGCGTCGAGGAGATCGCGCAGCACGACATCGTGATCCGTCGAACGGATGGCGGCCAATTCGTCGTTGATGTCCGGTCTGGGACCGGTCGGATGTGGAGTAAGGAAATCCGGTAGGAATCCCGCGGGGCCGATCAGAGCCTGCAACAGAGCCCAGTCGAGATGTGCCAGATGCTGCGACGAAGCGCGCACAAGCGGCTGGTGAATCGCGTATTTGGCAGGGTTCTGCCAGATCCACAGACTCATCACCGCCTCCTGCACGGGAGAGCAGGCGAAACGGACGGACGCCAGATCATCGGCGTCAAAGCGAAGGACCAACATTCGGCCCAGACTAAATGTCTCGCCCGGCCGTGGGGAGGCCCACTTTGATGTGCCCCATGGCCTCTCGCACATCCGACCACCCGTCGGAGATATTTGCCCGTACACCAGCGGTCAGCAGCGAGCCAAACGGGGAAGCGTCCGGTGACCGACCGGACCGTCTGCCTGTCGCCCGCGCCCAGCGGGCCCTGTGGCTGCTGGACCGACTGCATCCCGGTCGCCCGCTCTACAACGTGCCCTTCGCCGTCCGGCTCCGGGGACACCTCGACGTCCCCGCCCTGGACCGCGCGCTGTCCCGTGTCGCCGAACGGCACGAGGTGCTGCGCACGGTCTTCCCGGAGCACGCCGGCGAACCGTACGCCCAGGTCCTGACCGACCCCACCGTCCCGCTCGTCCAGGTGGACCTGCGCGATCTCCCCCTCGCCGCACGGGAGGAGGAGGCGCTGGCCACGCTGCGCGGCTGGGCCGACGCACCGTTCGACCTGGCCGGCGGGCGGCTCTTCCGGGCCGGCCTGCTGCGCCTCGCGGACGACGAGCACCTGCTCGGGCTGTTCCTGCACCACATCGTGTGCGACGGCCCGTCCGTGCACGTGCTCTTCGAGGAGCTCGGCGCCTTTTACGCGGGCAAGGAGGAACTTCCTCCGCTTCCCCTGCAGTTCACCGACTACGCAGAACGGCAGGGCGACGGTGCGCCCGACCCGGCGGCCCTGGACTGGTGGCAGGAGCACCTCGACGGCGCCCCGACCCGGCTCGCCCTGCCCACCGACCGTCCCGCGCCCGGCCGGCGCAGCGGCCGGGGCGACACTCACACCGTCCGGCTGCCCCGGGAGCTCGTCGAGGCGGGCGCGGCGCTCGGCCGAAGCCTGCGCACGACCCCGTTCACGGTGATGACCGCCGCCTACGCCGCGCTGCTCGGCCGCCTCACCGGCGCCACCGACCTGCTGATCGGCACCCCCGTGACCGGCCGCACGGAGGAGGAGTACGAGCCTCTGATCGGCTTCTTCGTCAACACCGTGCCGCTGCGCATCGATCTGAGCGGCGATCCGGACTTCCGCGAGCTGGTGCGGAGGGTGCGCTCGGCGACCCTCGCGTCCGTCACGCACGCCGGCGTGCCGTTCGAGGCGCTGGTGGACAGGATGCGGGTCGAACGGGACCCGGGGACCGTGCCGCTCGTCCAGGCCATGCTCACCTTCGAGTCCCGGCCGCTGGCCGAACCGGACTTCCCGGGGCTCGCCTCGGAACTGCTGCCGCTGCTGCCGTCGGCCGCCAAGTTCGACCTGGACGTCATGATCGTGCGCGCGCCGGACGGCAGCGGCGACTACGACCTCTCGCTCACGTACAACACCGATCTGTTCGAGGCCGGCACGGTCGAGGCGTTCGCGCGCCGCTTCCACCGCCTCCTCGACGCGGGCGCCCACGACCCCGGCCTGCCCTTGCACCGGCTGCCGCTGCTCACCCCGGAGGAGGAGCGGGCCGCGGCGGAGGTGTGGAACCCGGCGCGGACGCCGCGCGACCCCGACGCGCTCGTGCCGGTGCACGACTGGGTACGCCGGCACGCGGCCACGAGCCCCGACGCGCCCGCGGTGACGTCGGCGGCGGGCACCCTGACGTACGCGGAACTCGACCGCGCCGCGGAACGCCTCGCCCACGGGCTCACCCGGGAGGGCGTGCGGCCCGGTGACGTGGTCGGCATCCTGCTGCCCCGCGGCGCCGATCTGGTCACCGCGCTCCTGGGGGTGCTCGGTTCCGGTGCCGCCTACCTCCCGCTGGACCTCACCCACCCCGCCGGGCATCTGCGGAGGATCCTGGCGGCGGCCGGCGTCCGGCACGTCCTCACCGACGGTGCCTCCGCTCCGCGGCTGGAGCAGACGGGGGCCCGGGTCCTCGACGTCCACGAGACCGGGGCGTCCGGCCGCCGGGAGCAGCGGGACGAGCCGGCCCCGCTCCCCCACCCCGACGCCCTCGCCTATGTCCTGTTCACCTCCGGGTCGACCGGCGAGCCCAAGGGCGTGGGCGTCCCGCACCGCGCCCTCGCCAACCACGCGGCGGCCATCCGGCACGCCTACCGGCTGCAGGCGGGCGACCGGGTGCTGCAGTTCGCCAACGTCGCCTTCGACGTGGCCGCCGAGGAGCTGTTCCCGACCTGGGCGGCGGGCGCCTGCGCGGTGCTGTGCGAACAGCCGCCGGTGCCCGAGGACCTGACCCGGCTGCTCGACGAGCACGCCGTCACCGTGGCGAACCTGCCGTCGAGCTACTGGCAGCGGTGGGACGCGGCGATCGACGGCGGCGCCTCCCCGCAGGCCCGCGCGCTGCGCCTGCTGGTGGTGGGCAGCGAGCCGGTCGACCCCTCGGCGCTCCGGGGCTGGCAGGCCCGCGGCGGCGCTCCGGTCGTCAACGCGTACGGGCTGACCGAGACGACGATCACCTCGCTCGCCCACGAGGTGCCGGCCCCCTTCGCGGACACCGTGGTGCCGGTCGGCACCCCCATCGGCGGCGTGCGCGCCTATGTCCTCGACGACGGCCTGGGGCAGCTCCCGCCGGGTGTGCCCGGCGAGCTGTACGTCGGCGGCGCCGGACTCGCGCGGGGCTATCTGGACCGGCCCGGGGCGACGGCCGAGCGCTTCCTGCCCGACCCGTTCTCGCCCGAGCCCGGCGCCCGGATGCACCGCACCGGCGACCTGGCCCGGCGGCGGCCCTCGGGCGGTATCGAGGTGCTCGGCCGGATCGACACGCAGCTGAAGGTGCGGGGTTACCGCATCGAGCCCGGCGAGGTGGAGGCCGCCCTGTGCGGCCACCCCGATGTGGTGCAGGCGGCGGTCGCCGCCCGGCCCGGCGCCGACGGCGTCGTACGGCTCACGGCCTACGTGGTGACCCGCTCCGGTGCCGTACCGCCCGACCTGCGCGAGCAGTTGACGGGGCGCCTTCCGGCCCATCTCGTGCCCGGGTCCCTCACCGCCCTGCCGGCCCTGCCGCTGCTGCCCAGCGGCAAGGTCGACCGCTCCGCCCTGCCCGAACCCGTCGCCCCGGCGCCGCACGCCGGAGCCGGCGCGGCACCCGGCACCGACCTGGAGCGGCTGCTCTGCGGGATCTGGCAGGAGGTGCTCGGTCTCGACGAGGTGGGTGTGCACGAGAACTTCTTCGACCTCGGCGGCACATCGTACGGTCTGGCCGCGGTCCACGTCCGGCTGCGCGAGCACAGCGGTGGACGGCTGCCGCTGGTCGCGCTGTACGAGTACCCGACGATCGCGGCCCTCGCCCGCCACCTGGCCGACACGGCCGACGGCGCCGGCCCGGAAGGCCAGACCCCGGCAGGCTCCGCCACGGGAAGCCCCGCCCCGGAAGGCCCTCGTGCGGCGGCCCCGCAGAACACGGCTCTCAGCGCCGGCCGGGACCGGCTGCGCCGGCGCCGGCTCCAGCAGCAGTGACCAGGCCGCCGGTCACGACCAGGCCGGCGGCCCCCCTCCCCCTCCCTCGGCCGGCTGCTTCCGCACGGCCGCACGCGCTGCCGGCAGTCCCTGCCCCGCACGCTTCCCTTTTGCCCCGAAAGAGGTACGTCTCAGATGTCCACCGAGTCCGCCGTGCGGCGGTCCACCGAACCCGAGGCGCGACGCTACGTCGTCGTGCGCAACGACGAGGAGCAGTACTCGATCTGGCCGGACGGCCGGGCCCTGCCAAGCGGCTGGCACGACCAGGGGTTCTCGGGCCCCAAGGAGGAATGCCTGGAGCACATCCGCGGGGTGTGGACCGATCTGCGCCCCCGGTCCCTGCGCGAGACGGCGGGTCACTGACATGCAGCGCAACCTGTGGCGGGTCCCCGACTACCGCAACCTCTGGCTGTCGCACTCGGTCAGCCTGATCGGCACCCAGGTCAGCGTGCTGGCCTTCCCCTTGATGGCACTGCTGCTGCTCGACGCCTCGGCGACCGAGGTCAGCATGCTCGCCGCGGTGGAGTTCCTGCCCTCCCTGCTGCTCGGCCTGCCGGCCGGCGCCTGGGTGGAACGGCTGCCCCGGCGCGCCGTGCTGATCGTGTCCGACGTCGTACGGGCCGTGGCGATGGCCGCCGTCCCGCTCGCGTACGTCCTCGACGCGCTGAGCCTTCCGCTGCTGTTCGTCGTCGCGTTCGTGATCGGCCTCGGCACGATCTTCTTCGACATCGCGCAGCTGTCGTACCTGCCCGCGCTCATCGAGCAGGACGAACTGACCGACGGGAACGCCAAGCTGGAGGGGGCGCGCTCGGTCGCGCAGCTCGGCGGGCCGACGGCGGGCGGATTCCTGATCCAGATCTTCACCGTGCCCGTCGCCATCGCCGTCGACGTGTTCAGCTACATCCTGTCGGCCTTCTTCCTGCTGCGGGTGCGCGGCCGGGACGTGCCGCCGGAGCCGATCGAGCAGATGAGCCTGCGCAAGGAGATCGCCGAAGGCGTCCGGTTCGTCTTCGCGCACCCGCTGGTACGGCCGCTGGCGCTGTGCGCCCTCGCCGCCGACCTCGCCTTCGCGGCGGTGCTGGCCCTGCAGGTCCCGTACGCGGCGACCACCCTCCACCTGGAGTCCGGCGTGATCGGCATCGCCCTCGCCGTCGGCAGCGCCGGCGGGCTCGTGGGCGCCGCGATCAGCGGCCGGCTCGCCGAGCGCCTCGGCGCGGGCCGTACGGTCCTGGTGAGCATCGTGGTCTTCAGTGCCGGTGCCGCGCTCGTGCCGCTGGCCGGCGGGGCGGTCGGCTTCGCGGCCGGACTGTTCGTGGTGTACCTGGGCGTGGTCGTCTTCAACATCCTGCAGGTGACGATCTGCCAGACGGTCACCCCGGCACGGCTGCTCGGGCGGATGAACGCGACGCTGCGCTTCATCTCCTGGGGCTCGGTGCCGCTGGGCGCCGCCGTCGGCGGTGTCCTCGTCGGACCGCTCGACATCCGGGGCGTGCTGTGGGCCGCGGCCGGCGTGTGCGCCCTCTCCGTCCTGCCGCCGCTGTTCTCGCGCATCCGCGGCTACGTCGAGGGACCCGAGCAGGAGCCGGAGCCGGAGTCCGGTCCGGAGTCCGGGCCGAAGCAGGAATCGACCGACGAGGCAGGTGCGCCGCCCCTGGAGACGGAAGGCGCGGCATGACAGGGCACGTTCCGACATTCGACGCGAACGACGGGGGAAGAATGAACAGCACAGAGCACGTGGAAGAGGCGTCGGGAAGGGCGCCGGAAGAGGCGGAGGACATCGGCGGCTTCGCCGCCGTGGTGGGGATGGCGGCCCGGGTTCCCGGTGCCCGGGACCTCGACGGCCTGTGGCAGGTCCTGGTCCGCGGCGAGGAACCCCTCACCCGCCGGCCGGCCGCCCCGGAGACCGGCCGGGCGTCCGCCTACGGTGCCGTCGACGGCGCCGACGAGTTCGACGCGGCCTTCTTCGGCTACGCCCCGCGCGAGGCCCTGCTGCTCGACCCGCAGCACCGGGCGTTCCTGGAGTGCGCCTGGGAGGCGATGGAACACGCCGGGTACGACCCCGGCCGCCACCCGGGACCGGTCGGCGTCTACGGGGGCAGCGGCGACACCGGGCACTTCTCCACCCTGCTCGCCCACCGGGCCGCGTTCCCCGGGGTGAGCGAGTGGCAGCTGCGCCTCGCCGGCGGAGCGGACTTCCTGACCAGCCGGGTCGCCTACAAGCTCGGCCTCAACGGCCCCGCCGTGACCGTGCAGACCGCCTGCTCGACCTCGCTCGTCGCGGTGCACACGGCCCTGCAGGCGCTCCTCGCCGGCGAGTGCGACCTGGCCCTCGCGGGCGGGGTCACGCTGCGCGTCCCGCACCCCGTGGACGAGAACCTCGGCGACGGTCTGCTGGCCCACGACGGCCACTGCCGGGCGTTCGACGCGGCCGCCACGGGCACCGTCTCCAGCGACGGCGTCGGGGTCGTCGTACTCAAGCGCCTCGAGGACGCCCTGCGCGACGGGGACGAGATCCATGCCGTCGTCCGCGGTTCCGCGGTCAACAACGACGGCGCGGCCAAGGCCGGATTCACCGCGCCGAGCGTCGACGGGCAGGTCGCCGCCGTCCGGGCCGCGCATCTGGTCGCCGGCGTGAGCGCGGACAGCATCGGTTACGTCGAGGCGCACGGCACCGGCACGCCGGTGGGCGACCCCATCGAGGTCCGCGCGCTGGCCAAGGCGTTCGCGGACGCGCCGGGCGGGCCCGGCTCCTGCGTCCTGGGGTCGGTCAAGAGCAACCTCGGGCACACGGACGCGGCGTCTGGGGTCGTCGGCCTCATCAAGACGGTGCTGGCGCTGCGCCATGAGCTGATCCCGGGAACCGTCCACTTCGAGCGGCCCAACCCCGAACTCGATCTGGACCGGACCCCGTTCACGGTCAGTGCGACCGCTCGCCCCTGGCCGCGGGGAGCGGCTCCGCGCCGTGCCGGCGTGAACTCCCTCGGGATCGGCGGCACCAACGCCCATGTCGTCCTGGAGGAGGCGCCGCCGCTTCCGGCCGGCTCCCCGGGCCGCCCGTACCAGCTGCTCCCCCTGTCCGCCCGCACCGGCACCGCGCTGAAGGCCGGCGCCCTGCGGCTCGGCGCCGCGCTGCGCGACGGCGCCGCCCCACTGGCGGACGTCGCGTGGACCCTGCAGACCGGGCGGGCGGAGTTCACCCACCGGGGCTTCGTCGCGGCCACCGGCCACGAGGAGGCCGCCGGGCTCCTGGCGGGCGGTGACCCGGGGGCCCTGTCCCCGTCCCGCTACCGGGGGCGGCCGCGCCCCGTGGCGTTCCTCTTCCCCGGCCAGGGCGGGCAGCACATCGGCATGGCCCGCGACCTGTACCGGCACGAGCCGGTGTACCGGGACGTGGTGGACGAGTGCGCGCGCCTTGCCGAGCCCGAACTCGGGACCGACATCCGCTCGGTGCTCTACCCGTCGGAGGACGAAAACAGCGAGAGCGGCGAGGCCGCCGCGCTGCTGCGGACCATGCGCTGCAGCCAGGTGGCGGTGTTCGCCACGCAGTGCGCGCTCGCGGCGCTGTGGCGCTCCTGGGGGGTGCAGCCCGCGATCGTCCTCGGGCACAGTCTGGGCGCGTACGCGGCGGCCACCGTGGCGGGCGTGCTCGACCTGCCGGACGCCCTGCGCCTGGTCCTGGAGCGCAGCCGGATTCTCGACGGCCTGCCGGGCGGGGCCATGCTGGCCGTCCCGCTGTCCGAGGACGAACTGCTGCCGCTGCTCCCGGCCGAGGTGTCCGTCGCCGCGGTCAACGGGCCCCGGCAGTGCGTCCTCACCGGCACCACGGACGGGATCGCCGCGGTCCGCGGGCGCCTGGACGCGCAGGGGGTGGACGCCCGGCTGCTGCACATCAGCGCCGCCGCCCACTCCGCGCTGGTCGAACCGGCCCTGCCCGAGTTCGAGAAGCATCTCGCCGAGGTGACGCTGCGGCCGCCGGTCCTGCCCTGGATCTCCGACCGCACCGGACTTCCGGTCACCCCGGAGCAGGCCTGCGACCCGTCGTACTGGAGCGGGCACCTGCGGCACACCGTCCGGTTCGAGCAGGCGCTGCGCACCCTGTTCGCCGCCGGCGACCACGCCCTGCTGGAGATCGGACCGGGCCACACGCTGACCACCCTCGCGCGCCGGCACCCGGACTGCGGGGCGGACCGCGCCCTCGCGCCCAGCCTCCCGCACGCCGCCGACGAGGCGGGCGGCGGTCTGACGCTGATGACCGCCCTGGGCCGGCTGTGGCAGGAGGGCGTGGCCGTGGACTGGGCGGCCGTGCACGGCGGCGAGTCCCGGCGCCGTACCCCGCTGCCGGCCTACCCGTTCGAGCGGCAGCGATTCCGGCTGGCGGCCCCGGCGGCCCAGGCCGGGGTTCCTGGCGCCGGAGTTCCGGTGGCCGAGGTCACGGCGGTCGCACCGGAGCCGGAGGCCGGTGGAGGCGGCGGCTCGGTCGAGTACGCACGGCCCGACCTCGGCGACGAGTACGAGGAGCCGGTCGGCCCCCTGGAGCGGGCCGTCGCGGCGGCGTTCGCCGAAGTGCTCGGCCTGGACCGGGTCGGACGGCACGACAACTTCTTCGACTACGGGGGCGACTCCCTGGTCGCGGCGCAGTACTGCGCGCTGATCCGCGCCGCGTCCGGCGCCGAGGTCGCCGTCCGCGCGGTGTTCCGGGCGCCCACGGTGGCCCGGCTGGCCGCGGCGATCGAGCTGGCGAAGGAGGCCGGGGAATGACACGGACCCGCACCCGGTGGGTGCTCTCCCGCCCGGGCGGTGACCCGCAGGGGGCCCACGTGTACTGCTTCCCGCACAGCGGCGGTTCGCCGGGCGAGTACCTGCGCTGGGCCACGCGGCTTCCCGCGCACCGGGTCCGGGCCGTGCAGCCGCCGGGCCGCGGCAGCCGCCTGGACGAGGAGCCGTACACCGACATGGCGCCGCTCGTGGACGCCCTGGTCTCCCAGGTCGCGTTCGAGGAGCCGTACACCCTCTTCGGCCACAGCCTCGGCGCGCTCGTCGCGTACGAGACGGCGCTCGCCCTGCGCGAACGGGGCCTGCCCGGACCGCGGGCGCTGGTCCTGTCCGGCACCGCCGCGCCGCACGCCCTGCCGGTCAGGCCGTCGCTGCGGCACCTGGACGGACCTGAGCTGGCGGCCGCCGTCGAGCGGACGTACGGTCCGCTGCCGGCCGGGCTGCACGAGGACCCGGAGCTGCGCGATCTGCTGCTCACCAGTCTGCGGGCCGATCTGGAGATCGTCAGCGGCTACCGGCACCGGCCGGTGCCCCCGCTGTCCTGCCCGCTCACCGTGCTGGGCGGCAGCGACGACTCCGAGCCGCTCGACGGCCTCGGCGCCTGGCGCACGTACACCACCGGGCCGTTCGACCTGCAGATCCTTCCTGGCGACCACTTCTACTTCCGGGAGTGCCCCGATGTCTTCTTCGCCCTCCTCGACCGCGTCCTCGACCGTCCCCTCGACCGCCCCCTCGCGTAGTCCGCTGCACACCCTCTACTCGGGGACCGTGCCCTGGCAGCGGCTCCTCGCCTTCCCCGAGCCGGGCGCCGGTCCCGGCCGGGCGGCCGGGGACGCGGCGGTCGCCGCGATGGCCCGGCTGCTCCGCGAGCACGTCGACCCCGAACAGGTGGAACGCACGGGCCGCCTCCCGCAGGAGCTCATGCCCGCGCTGCGCGAGGGCGGATTCCTGAAGCTGATGATCGGCACGGACCTGGGCGGGCTCGGCCTGACGCCGTACCACGCCTTCCGGGTCCTGGAGGTCGCGGCGAGCTGGTGCACACCGGTGGCCTTCAGCCTCGCCATCACCAACGGCTTCGGCTCCGGCTCGTACCTGCCACTGCTGCCCGCCGGACCGCTGAAGGAGCTCATCACCGAGCGCGTGCGCGAGGGCATCGTCTCGGCCGGCGCGGACGCCGAACCCATCGGCACGGCCAACGAACGGCGGGCGACCACGGCCGTTCCGGTGGACGGCGGGAAGTTCTACGAGATCACCGGCGAGAAGGTGTTCATCGGCAACGGCACGGTCGCCGACCTGATGGACGTCTCCGCCACCGTCCCGTGCCCCGACGGCCCGGACGAGGTCCGTCTGCTGTTCGTGGACAGCCGCGCGGAGGGGTTCCGGGCGCTGGGGCGGCACGAGTTCATGGGCCTGCACGGCGCCGAGATCGGCCGGCTGCGACTGGACCGGGTCCGGGTGCCCGCCTTCCACCTGATGGACGAGTCCGAGGACAGCTGGCGGATGCGTCCGGGGGAACGGGAGCCTTGTGATCGGGAGCCGGGCGAAGAGAAGCCGGGCGTAGGGGAGCCGGAGGCGGTTTCCCGCCCGGTGGCCGAGGCCGGATTCACGCCCACCGATCTCGGACAACTCGCCTCCCTCGGGCGGATGCTGGTGATCGGCCCGTCGTCCCTCGCCATCGCCCGGCTGTGTCTGCACTGGTCCCGTGCGTTCGCCGCCGAGCGCGTCATCGACGGGCGCAGCCTCGCGGAGTACGAGGAGATCCGGCACCGCATCGCCGCGACGGCCGCGGACGTGTACACCATCGACAGCGTGATGGCGTGGGTCCTGCAGGCCCACGAGTCCGGGGACAGCCAGCCGGAACTGACGGCGGCGAAGAACCTCGTCTCGCTGGCCTGCTGGCGCACGGTGGACCGTACGGTCTCGCTGCTCGGCGGAGAGGGGTACGAGACCGCCGCCAGCAAGGCCCGGCGGGGCGCCCAGCCCTTTCCCGTGGAGCGGTTCTTCCGGGACGCACGGGCCCTGCGGGTGGCCGGCGGCGTCGACTTCATGGTCGACCGGTGGTCGGCCGAGGCCGCCCTGAGCACCTGCTGGACCACCGGCGAGCCGCCCGACATCACGCTCCTGGACCGGGTGCCCGCGCCCGACGGCGCCCATCTGTCCCCGCCGTGCCGGGAGCACCTGGAGCATCTCCACGCCGAGGCACACAGGCTCGCCTCCGCCTGTGCGCGGCTGACCATCGGCCGGTCCGCGCAGGAGGTGTTCGCCCGGCAGCGCCGCACCACCGTCCTCGGCCGGATCGGCACCGAACTTCTCGGCATGGCTCTCGTCCTGGCCCGGGCCGCCGCCCGCGCGGCTCAGGGCCACCCGGAGCAGCTGCCGCTCGCCGACCTGGCGTGCGCCGCCGCGCGTCGCCGGCTCGCCGGGCTGTGGCCCGTGCTGGACGACCGGGACGACGGCCGGGGCGACCGGGACGGCGAGCCGTCGGTCGCGGGGCCGGTGGAGGCGCTGCTGACCGGCACCGGCTGCGACTTCCTCGTCACGGACGTGATCACCGACCTGCCGAACGCCGGCTCCACGGAATCCGGCTCCACGGAATCCAGCACTACGGAATCCAGCTCTACGGAAAGGGATGGTCGCTGACATGCGCAACGGCTTCACCCGCCGGGTGCACGACGCACGCTGTGCGGACCTGTGCGTCCACGAACTGTTCGCCGGGCACGTGCTCGCCACACCCGACCGCGTCGCCCTCACCTGCGCGGGCCTCGACCTCACCTACGCCGAACTCGACGCCCGCGCCGCTCGGTTGGCCCAGCGGCTGCACCGGGCGGGCGTGACGGGCAACGTCCCGGTCGGGGTCCTTCTGGACCGCTCGGCGGAGTTCGTCGTGGCCGTCCTCGCGATCCTGAAGGCCGGCGGCTGCTACGTCCCCCTGGACCCGGAGTATCCGGTGGCGCGGCTGACGGCGATGCTGGAACTGGCCGGCGCCCGGGTCGTCGTGTCGCGCGGGAGTACCCCGGGGTGGCTCGCCGGGCGGGCCGACCTCGCCGATGGGGCGATGACGGCCATGACGGCCGTGACGGTGCTGGACGTCGAAGAGGCGGCGGCGTACGAGGAAGCAGGCGGCGAGGCCGGTTCGATGGGCGCGCCGGCCGTGACCGCGTATCCGGACCCACGCCCGGACGATGTCGCCTACATCATGTTCACGTCCGGATCGACCGGTACGCCCAAGGCCGTGGCCGTACGCCACGCGGGCATCGTCCGTCTGGTCGACGAGCCCAACTACGCCCGCCTGGACGCGGACCAGGTGATCGCCCAGCTGTCCTCGGTCTCCTTCGACGCGGCGACGTTCGAGATCTGGGGCGCGCTCGCCAACGGCGCGCGGCTGGTGGTGGCACCGCCCGGCCCGCTCTCCCCGCAGGAGCTGGGCACGCTGCTGCGCGAGGAACGCGTCACCTGCGCGTGGCTCACGGCGGGACTGTTCAACATCATGGTCGACGAATGCCCGGACGACCTCGCCGCCCTGCAGCAGCTGCTGACCGGCGGCGACGTGATGTCCCCCGACCACGCCGGCCGGTTCCTGCGGGCGGCGCCGCACTGCACGCTCATCAACGGCTACGGTCCGACGGAGGTGACGACCTTCACCGCGTGCCACACCGTCACGGCGGCCGACACGAAGGCGCCGCGCATCCCTATCGGCCGCCCCGTCGACGGCACCTGGACCGAGATCCTCGACGACGACCTGCGTCCGGTGCCGCCGGGTGTCCCCGGCCACCTCTACGCGGGCGGCTTCGGGGTGGCCCGCGGCTATGTGGGTGACGCGGCCCTGACCGCCGAGCGCTTCGTGCCCGACCCCTGGGCGTGCGGCGAGCGGCTCTACGCGACCGGTGATCTGGCCACGTACGGCCCCGACGGCACGATCGACTTCCTCGGCCGGGCCGATCAGCAGCTGAAGAAGCGCGGCTATCGCGTGGAACCGGCCGAGATCGAGTCGGCGTTGCGCCAGGACCCGCTCGTCGCCGACGCGGCCGTGCTCCTCCACGGGGAGCGGGCGGACGACGGCACGCTCGTGGCCTGCCTCGTACTGCAGGCGGGCGTGGGTGCGGACACCGAGGCCGGCCCGCTCGATGCGATCCGTGAGCGTCTGACCGACCGTCTGCCGCACTATCTGCTGCCCGACCGCCTGGTGCGGCTCGACTCGCTCCCGCTGACCCCGAACGGCAAGGTGGACCGGCGTGCTCTGGCCTCCGCCGTGACGGCGGTGCCGTCGGACGTGCCCACGTCGCACTCCCCCACGGAGGCCGGCGCTCCGCTCCCCGGCACCGAGCAGGCCCTGGCGGCCATCTGGACCGAGATCCTCGGCCTGCCGCGGGTCACCCGCGACGACGACTTCTTCGCCCTGGGCGGCCAGTCGCTGCAGGCGAGCCGCATGGCCTCCCGCATCCGTAACCGCCTCGGCACGTCGGTCCCGCTCGACGCCATCTTCGACCACCCCACCATCGCGGAGCTGGCCGAGCTCCTCGACGCGGGGTAGGGGGTATCCACCAGCTGGTCCTGCGGCGCCTGACCCTGGGTCAGGCGCCGCTGTGGCGAGCCGGGGCGGCCGGTGAGGGATCACCCGATCGACCGCACGGACCGGTCGGTTGATCGGACTTGTGACGAGATGCCGTAGGGGGCATTCGGGTGGCATATGTCGTCTGCCGCAACCGACCCCGCCGCCCACGCTGTCGTCCTCCGCAGTGGCATGACGACCAAGGAGGCACTTGTGACTGGTTTTCAGGCTTTCACCTCGAACACCGCCGGGCTGTGGGATCTCGACCCCTACCGCTTCCCCGCCGCAATCGTCGACGACCTGCCCGAGCCGCACTCGACCGTCTGCGGCCTCTTGGAGCCGGGTGACTACGCCCTGCCCGCACCGGACCCGGCGAGCCGGCTGGCCGATCCGCTCGAGCCGGCCGACCGGCGCCGGCTGGAGCTGCACGCGGCTCTCACGACCGCGGGCATCGCGCCGCTGCCGGGCGACCTCGACGCCATCACCGCGCTGTGCGAGCTGGACGACACCACGCACGCCGCGCTCCGGCGGTGGATCAGCCACACCGTGTGACCCGCGCCGCGCCGGGAATGAACGCCGCGGCGGCGGGCTCGCCGCCGCGGCAGGCCCGGCGAACGCCGAGGTGTCACCACCGCGCGGTCAGCCGTCGGCGCCCTGGGCGGTGTCGGTGCCCTGAGGGGTGGTGTCACCGTCCCCGCGCTGGTGGCCGCGGCGGGCGTCGCGGTCGAAGATGCCGAGGATCTCGCAGGGTCCGCCGTCGGCTCCGATGGCGTGCGGCATCATCGTGGGGAACTCGGCCGCCTGGTTGGTCTCGACGCGGAAGCGGCGGTGGCCGAGCATGAGGATCGCGGTGCCGGACAGGACGACCAGCCATTCGCGCCCCGGGTGGGCCCGCATGCGCGCCGGATTCTCGGGCGGCGGTTCGGTCATGCGCTGGCGCACCACGGTCATGCCGGGATCGCCCTTGACGGGCCAGCGCATCAGCCCGTGGGCGCTGTCGATCATCGGGCTGGTGACGACGTCGTCGGCGGCGGTCTCCACGAGCTGATCCAGCGTGGTGTCCAGGGCGCGGGCGAGGACGACCAGCTGGTCGAGGGCGAGGCGGCGCCGGCCGTTCTCGATGCGGCTCAGGGAGGACTGGCTGAGGTTGGCGCGGGTGGCCAGCTCGTCCAGGGACCAGCCCTGCGCCACGCGCAGAGCGCGGATCCGTTTGCGTACGAGGCTGTCCAGATCGCCATCTTCTTGCGTCATACGCAACATCGTATGCCTGCACCGCAAGGCCCGCCTAACGTCGTTGCCGTGGGTCCGGAGCTCCTCGGGCCACGCACGAGGAAAGGGCAGGAGGCCTTGGCTGTGGCTGCTTCCGTGTACGCGAGCGACGCGATGCCTGACGGGACCGTCGACGTGGTGGTGATCGGCGGCGGTGCCGCCGGGCTGAACGGTGCGCTGATGCTCGCCCGCTCCCGGCGCTCGGTCGTGGTGATCGACAGCGGCACTCCGCGCAACGCGCCGGCCGACGCCATGCACGGCTTCATCGTGCTCG
Source organism: Streptomyces fradiae (assembly GCF_041270065.1). NCBI lineage: Bacteria > Bacillati > Actinomycetota > Actinomycetes > Kitasatosporales > Streptomycetaceae > Streptomyces > Streptomyces fradiae. The sequence continues at coordinate 34,696 of NZ_CP065958.1, forward strand.
ACGGCACCCCGCCCCTGGAGATCCTTCGGCGGGGCCGGGAGCAGGTGCGCCGGTACGGCGGCCACGTCGTCCTCGGTGAGGTGGCCTCGGCCGAGCCCGCCGCCCCGTCGGCCGACGGGGACCTGCGCTTCGGCATCGCCCTCACCGACGGACGGCAGGTGACCGCGCGCCGCGTGCTTGTGGCCACCGGGCTGCGCGACGTGCTGCCCGAGGTCCCGGGCCTGGCGCGGCACTGGGGACAGGGCGTGGTGCACTGCCCGTACTGCCATGGATGGGAGGTGCGCGACGCGCCCATCGGCGTTCTCGCCACCGGTCCCGCCTCCGTCCATCAGGCGCTTCTCTTCCGCCAGTTGACCGAGGACCTGGTCTACTTCACCCGCGGCACCGCCCTGGACGAGGACACCCGCGCCCGGTGCGCCGCCCGCGGCATCCGCACCGTCGACACCCCGGTACGGGAGGTCACGAGCGACGAGGACGGCGGCCTCGCGGGTGTACGCCTGGCCGACGGTCGGTTCGTGGCCCGTCGGGTCCTCGCGGTCGCCACGCGGATGCAGGCCCGTACGGAGGGCCTGGCCGGTCTGAGGCTGCCGATGGAGGAACTGCCCGACGGCATGGGCCGCCGCTTCGCCTCGGGCCCGGCCGGCGCCACCGAGGTGCCGGGGGTGTGGGTGGCCGGCAACGCCACCGAGCTCACCGCGCAGGTCGGCGCCTCCGCCGCGGCCGGCGCCCTGGCCGGCGCGCACATCAACGCCCTGCTTGTCGCCGCCGACACCGATGCGGCCCTCGCGGCCGCGGCCCGGGGCGAGGCACCCGCCTCCTGACGTCCCGGCCCGGTGGCGCGCGGGCCCCCATTCCCTTCACTCGGCGACCGGCCCCCGCCCGGCGCTGACTCCGTATGCCCTTTCGAGAGGAAACCATGAGTACGAACCATCCCGTGGACACCGCTGAAGCCGGCGCCGAGGCCGTACCCGGCGCCGTACCCGATGCCCGCCGGCTGCGCACGATCCTGATCGCCGTCTCGATCGCCCTGATGGCCGTCGTCGCCTCCGTGTCCGGGCTGAACGTCGCCCAGACCCACCTGGCGGTGGAGTTCGGCGCCTCGCAGAACACCGTCCTGTGGATCATCAACATCTACACGCTCGCCCTGGCCGCGCTGCTGCTCCCGCTCGGCGCGATCGGCGACCGCCTGGGCCGCAAGCCCACGCTGGTCGCCGGGCTGGGCGTCTTCGGCGTGGCGAACGTGGTCGCGGGTCTGGCCCCGTCGGCCGAGGTCATGCTCGCCGCCCGGGTGGCCGTCGGCATCGGGGCAGCGATGATCATGCCGATCACGCTCGCGGTCATCACCTCCACGTTCCCCGAGGAGCAGCGCGGCAAGGCGATCGGCGTGTGGACCGGCGTCGCCGGAGGCGGCGGCATCCTGGGCATGTTCCTCTCCGCTCTCCTCGTCGACATAGCCGACTGGCGCGGGCTGTTCGTCCTGCCGGTGGTCCTGGTCGTCGCCGCCCTGGTCCTGACGGTGAAGGCGGTTCCCGACTCCCGGGAGAGTTCGGCGCATCGTTTCGACACGGTCGGCGCACTCGTCTCCGCCGTGGCCGTGGTGGGTCTCATCTTCGTCCTGCAGGAAGGCCCCGAGCGCGGCTGGACCGCCCCCGCGACGCTGGTCGGCCTCGCCGTCGGACTCACGGCGGCCGTCGGGTTCGTGGCCTGGGAGCTGCGCCGTCGGGACGCCTCGCTCCTCGACGTACGCCTGTTCCGCGAGCGCGGCCTGGCGGGCGGTTCGCTCACGCTGCTCGTGGTCTTCGGTGTCCAGGCGGGCATCGCCGTGGTCCTGTTCCCGTTCTTCCAGGCCGTGCTCGGCTGGTCGGGCCTGCTGTCCACGGTGGCGCTGATGCCCATGGCCGTCATGATGATGCTGTCCTCGGGCCTGGCCCCCAAGCTCGCCGCCCATTTGGGCTCCCGCCCGACGATGGCCATGGGCATCGCGCTGGCCGGTGTCGGCCTGGCGCTGATGGCGCTGTTCGTCTCGGTCGACGGCGGATACCTCGCCGTACTGCCCGGCATGCTCGCCATGGGAATGGGCATGGGCCTGTCGATGACCCCGTCCACCGAGGCCATCACCGGCTCCCTGCCGCGCGACAAGCAGGGCGTCGCGTCGGCACTCAACGACGTCACGCGCGAGTTCGGCACCGCGCTCGGGGTCGCCCTGCTCGGTGCGCTGCTCGCCGCCGGCTACCGCCGGGCCATCGACGGCCGGTTGAACGGCGTCCCCGAGGGACCTGCGGAGACCGCCCGGGAGGGCGTCGCCAACGCCGTCGAGGCGGCGGGCAGCGCCGGCCGGCACGCGCAGGACGTTCTCCACGCGGCCCAGCAGTCCTTCGTCGACGGCTGGCAGCAGGCCATGTGGGCAGGCGTCGCCGTCATGGGCGTCCTGTTCGTCTACGTGGTCTTCCGCGGCCCGGAGCGCAGGACCCCCGCGGCCTCGGACGAGACTGAGGCCACCGAGACCACACAGGCGACGGACGCCACGGACGCCACGGACGCCTTCCAGCAGTCCTCGGTCGGCTAGAACTCCACCCGGACGGTCAGGCCGCCGCCCTCCGCGTTGGCCGTCGCCGTCGCCCGGGCCCCGTGCGCCCGGGCGACGGCGTCGACGATCGACAGGCCGAGGCCCGCGCCCTCGCCGGGTGTGTGGGTGCGCTCGTGGAGTCGGCGGAAGGGCTCGAAGAGCAGCGGGACGGTGTCGGGCGGTACGACGGGACCGGTGTTGGTCACCTCGATGCCGGTGTCCGGGCCGGTGCGCACCTCGACGTGCCCCCGCGGGACGTTGTGCCGTACCGCGTTCGCGACGAGGTTGTGCAGGAGGCGCTCCAGGAGCACCGGATCCCCCTGGACGGTGAGCGGCAGGGCCCGGACCGCGATGTGCACGCCGCGGTCGGCCGCTTCGTCGGCCAGCGCGGCCGCGGTCTGCTGGGCGAGGTCGTCCAGGGCGACCGGGCGGCGTTCCTTGAGGCCCTGTTCGGAGGCGGCGAGGAGGAGCAGCCCTTCGATGATCCGCTCGCTCGTGTCGGCGACCTCGATGAGTTTCGAACGCATCCGTGCCACCCGCTCCGCGGACGGCTCGCCGGCGAGCCCGATCTCGGCGGCCGCCCGCTGCACGGCGAGCGGGGTGCGCAGTTCGTGCGCGGCGTTGGCCGCGAACCGCTGCTGTGCGGAGACGAGCCGTTCCATCCGGCCGAGCATGCCGTCGAAGGTGTCGGCGAGCCGCTTGAGCTCGCCGGGCGGCCCGTCGAGCGCGATCCTCTCGTGCAGGTTCTCGCCGGACAGCCGGCGGGCGGTGTCGGTGATCACGGCGATCGGCCGGAGCACCCGGCCCGCGGTCCACCAGGCGAGCGCTACGGACAGGACGGCGTAGCAGACGAAGACCGTGACGGAGACGGTGAGGAGCCGGTCCAGGGCCGCGGACTCCGCGGCGTCGCTGAGTGTCCGCGTGATCGCCAGGGCCTCGCGCGGGACGACGCCGGTGCCGGTGCTCGGTCCGGGGCTCGCCGGTGCGGGGCTCGCCGGTGCGGCGGTCGGCATCCCGGTCGGGAAGGCGGTCGGCCGGGCGGACGGCAATTGTTCCAGCCGATGGGCCGGTACGGCGGTGGTGACGGCCGTGCTGATGGACGCGTACAGGCCCTCCTGCACGAGCACGTACACGACGCCCGTGAGCAGGGCCCCGGCAAGGAGGAGCAGCCCGGTGTAGAGGGCGGTCAGCCGGGCCCGTTCACCACGGAACGGCAACAGGCGGCCATGCCCCACGCCCGGGCCCGGTGTCCTGGGCGGGCGAGGGTGCGGTGTCGTAAACGTCTTCCGCCGGGCGTTCACGACGCGATCCGGTAGCCGGCTCCGGGGACCGTCTCCACGACCGGTGGCTCGCCGAGCTTGGCCCGCAGCTTGCTGAGGGTGACCCGTACCGCGTTCGTGCGGTAGCTGGTGTGCTCCTCCCAGACCTGCTCGATCAGGTCCTCGCCGCTGACCACGGCCCCCTCGGCCCGCAGCAGCGCCTCCAGGACGCCGAACTCCTTGGGCGACAGATGCAGATGCCGGCCGTCCCGGCTCGCCTGGCGGCGGGCGGTGTCCAGGGCGATCCCGGACCGCTCGAGGACGGGTGGCAGCGCGGGCCTGGCCCGCCGGCCCAGGGCCAGGACGCGGGCGAGGAGTTCGTCGTACGCGAAGGGCTTGGTCAGGTAGTCGTCCGCGCCGAGCCCCAGGCCCTCGACCCGGTCCCGTACCGTACCGGCCGCCGTCAGCATCAGGACCCGGGTCATCAGCCGCCGCTCGACCACGTGGCGGCACACCTCGTCGCCGTGCGTCCCGGGCAGGTCGCGGTCGAGGACGAGGACGTCGTACTCGCCGAACCGCAGTTTCCGCAGGGCTTCCAGGCCGTCGGCCGCGACGTCCACGGCGAGCGCGGCACGGCGCAGCCCCTCGGCGATCATCTCCGCGAGGAACGCCTCGTCCTCCACCACCAGTACGCGCATGGCCCCTGTCTATCCGAAGGGGGCCTTTCGCCGGTGTAAACGAAACCGCTGAGAGAAGCGAAACATCCCCGCGCGGCACGCTCCTCGGCATGACGATTCGACGGATCACCCGAGCGGCTGCCGCGCCCTGTCTGGCCGCCGCCCTCGCCCTGCTCGCCACCGCCTGCTCCTGGACCGGCGGAGGAGCCGCCGACGCGGGCGGGAGGAACGACCGGAGCGTGACCGAGGAGGGCAGGAAGGCCGACCAGGCCTTCGAGCACCGCAAGTGCCTGCGCGAGCAGGGGCTCGACGTGCCCGAGCCCAAGCCGGGCGAGAGCGGCGTGGGGCTCACCATCGGCGGTGACGGCATGTCCAAGGAGAAGATGGAGAAGGCGTTCAAGGCCTGCGCGGACAAGGCCGGCGGCGCCGGGTTCGGCAAGGAGCCGACGCAGGCCGACAAGGACAAGGCGCTCGCGTACGCGAAGTGCATGCGCGAGAACGGCTTCGACATGCCCGACCCGAGGTTCGACGGCGGCGCGCAGCAGGCCCTGCCGATACCGAAGGGCGCGCAGAAGCAGAAGTTCGAGAAGGCCGCCGAGGCGTGCGAAGGCGTGGCCCGATGAGCGGCGGTACGGCGGAGGGCGCGGCGGACCCGGACCCGTACCCGGACGAGCGACGGCGGCCGCTCGGGCGGCGGCGGCTCGGGTTCGCCCTCCTCGCGATCGTCGCCGTCGCGGGTGGGGGCGTCGCCGTCACCGCCCTGACCGCGCCGAAGGAGCCTCCGGCCGGCGGCGCAGGTGCCGGCACCGGCGCCAAGGGGCTGCCGCCCGCCACGGCTCCGGTCACCCGGGGCGACCTCACCGACAGCTCGCAGCAGGACGGCACGCTCGGGCACCTCGGGGAGCGGAAGATCAACGCGGGCGGTCCCGGCGGCACCCTCACCTGGCTCGCGCCGTCCGGCTCCGTGGTGCGGCGGGACGAGCGGCTCTACGAGGTCGACGGCGAGGCCGTCCGGCTGATGTACGGGGACGAGCCCATGTACCGGAGTCTGAAGACCGGCGACAAGGGCACGGACGTACGGCAGCTGGAGGAGAACCTGGCCGCCCTCGGGTTCACCGGCTTCGACGTCGACGAGGAGTACACCGCGAAGACCGCAGCGGCGGTCAAGCGCTGGCAGAAGTCGCACGACCTGCGGCAGACCGGCACCGTCGGCCCCGACCGGATCGCCTTCGCGGGCAGCGCGGTACGGGTGAGGGAGGCGGGTTCCGGCTCCGGTACGGGCTCGGGCGACGGGGGTGGCGGAGGCGGCGCGGGCGTTCGGATCGCCGTCGGCGACCGGGTCGCACCGGGCTCGACGGTCCTCACGGTGACGGGCTCCGAGCGGGTCGTGGCCTTCCGGGTACCGGCCTCCGAGGCCGGCTCGGCGAAGACCGGGACGCGGGTCCAGGTCACGCTTCCGGACGGCAAGCGGCTGCCGGGGAAGGTGTCGGCGGTCGGCAGGACCGCGACAGCCGGTGACGACCCCCAGGACAAGACCCCGAAGATCGATGTCACGGTCTCCTTCGACGAGCCGGACGAGGTGCGGGGCGTCGACCAGTCCCCGGTCACCGTCGAGCTGGCCGGCCAGACCCGTCGGGACGTCCTCTCCGTGCCCGTCAACGCCCTGCTCGCGCTACCCGACGGCGGATTCGGCGTCCAGGTCGTCGAGAACGGTACGGCGAGGGACGTCAGGGTCGAGCTCGGCATGTTCGCCCAGGGCAGGGTCGAGATCAGCGGCCAGGGGCTGCGCGAGGGCATGAAGGTCGGGGTGCCGTCCTGATGACCGGCACACTGGAACACCTCGCGGACCCCGGCCCGACCCCGGATCCGCCCCCGGATCCGGCTCAGGATCCGGCTCAGGTCCCCCGCCCCTCCCCCGTCCGGGTGCCGGTCGTGGAGCTCAGCGGCGTCGTCAAGGAGTACGCGGGCTGCGTCCGCGCGCTCGACGGCGTCGACCTCACCGTCGGCGCGGGTGAACTCGTCGGCATCGTCGGCCCCTCGGGCTCCGGCAAGTCGACCCTGCTCCACATCGTCGGCACCCTCGACCGGCCGACCGCCGGCACGGTCGCGATCGCCGGTCACGACATCGCCGCGCTCACCGACCGGCGGCTCTCCGCCCTGCGCGCCCGTCACATCGGCTTCGTCTTCCAGGCCTTCCACCTGGCCCAGGGCGTCAGCGCCGTGGACAACGTCGCCGAGGGACTGCTCTACTCCGGAATGCCCCGGGCCCGGCGCCGCAGGCTCGCCGTCGAGGCACTGGCACGGGTCGGCCTCGCCGACCGCGCCGGCCACCGGCCGCACGAGCTGTCCGGCGGTCAGAAGCAGCGCGTCGCGATCGCCCGCGCGGTCGTCGGCGGACCTGACCTGCTGCTCGCCGACGAGCCGACCGGCGCCCTGGACACGGCGTCCGGCGAGACCGTCATGGAACTGCTGCACGCCCTCCACCAGGAGGGGGCGACGATCGCGGTCATCACCCACGACACCGAGATCGCACGTCGCCTGCCCCGGCAGGTCCGGATCCGCGACGGCAGGGTCGTCGCGGACTCGGCCCCGTCGGAGCCGGGAAAGGGCGTGAGCTGATGGCCGGCACACGCAAGCGCGGGACGAACCGGCCGACTTGGCGGGCGAGGTCCCACGGCACGCCACGAGGCACGATGGCTTTCCAGGTGACGTCCCAGGGCGCGTCCCGGGCCGGTTCCGGTGCCGCCGGCCGGGAGGCCGGCGCGCTCAGAGCCCGCCGGCTCCGGCCGCGCGACGTCCTGCACGTCGGCTCGGCCGGGCTGCGCAGCCGGCCCATGCGGGTGGTGCTCTCGGCGCTCGGGATCGCCATCGGCATCGCGACGATGATCGCGGTGGTGGGCATCTCGGCCTCCAGCCAGGCGCAACTGCTCCAACGGCTCGACGCCCTCGGCACCAACATGCTGGTGGCGAAGCCAGGCGAGGGGGTGTTCAGCGGCCAGGAGGTGAAGCTGCCCAAGGACGCCGTCGGCATGGTCGGCCGCATCGAGGGCGTGGAGGAGACCGGCGCGAGCGCGGACCTCCGGCACACGGTGCGGCGCTCGCAGTTGATCCCGGAGGCGGAGACCGGCGGCATCGCCGTGAAAGCGGCGACCGAGGGCCTGCTCGGCGTGCTGCGCGGCACGACGGCGTCCGGCATCTGGCTGAACGCCGCCAACGGACGCTACCCCTCCGTGGTGCTCGGCCATGTCGCGGCGGAACGCCTTGGCATCGACCGGCCCGGACGGCAGGTGTGGATCGGCCACCGGTACTTCACCGTCGTCGGCATCCTCGACCCCCTGCCGCTCGCCCCCGAGATCGAGCGCTCGGCGCTGGTCGGCTGGGAGAGCGCGCAGCGGCTGCTCGGCTTCGACGGGCATCCGACGGCGGTGTACGAGCGGTCCACGGACGCGTCCGTCCGGCAGGTCCAGCGGCTGCTCGCCCCGACGATCGACCCGCGGAACCCGCAGAACGTGGCGGTGAGCGACCCGTCCGAGGCGCTCAAGGCGAAGGCGGCGACGGAGGGGGCGTTCTCCACGCTGCTCCTCGGGCTCGGCGGCATCGCCCTGCTCGTGGGTGGTGTCGGCGTCGCCAACACCATGATCATCTCGGTCCTGGAGCGACGCCACGAGATCGGGCTGCGCCGCTCGCTCGGCGCGACGCGGGGTCAGATCCGGATCCAGTTCGTCACGGAATCGCTGATGCTGTCGGGCCTCGGCGGCATCGCCGGCGTCGTGCTCGGCGGCGCGGCGACGGCGGTGTACGCCTCCGCGGGCGGCCTGCCCTGGGTGGTCCCGCCCTGGGCGGCCGGGGCCGGTTTCGTCGCGACTCTCGCGATCGGCACGGTGGCGGGCCTGTACCCGGCGGTCCGCGCCGCCCGCCAGTCACCGACCCTGGCGCTGGCGGCGGCGTAGCGACCGGTCCCGCTCCGGGCGTCCGAGCGAGACCAACCCCGCCTGTCGCCCTGTGAGTTCACCCGACCACCCAGAGCTATGCTCGCGAGCGCCGCCGCGGTCGCACGGCGGACCGAGACAGGAGCATCACCATGGCCATCATCGTCACGTTCGACCTCCCCGGCGCCGGACAGGAGCTCTACGACGCGGTCATCGATCGCGTGACGGGCGGCCGAGGCTTCTCCCGGTTCGCGGACCTGCCGAACCCGGGGCTCGTCTCCCATGCGGCGGGGCCGGTCGACGGAGGGTTCCGCGTGACCGAGGTCTGGGAGAGCGCGGAGGCCCTGGAGACCCACGCGAAGACGTTCGGTCCGGTCCTGGCCGAGCTCGGCCATGCCGACCTGCGGCCCACGATCATTCCGGCACACAACGTCGTCGTCCGGTAGGTGCGGTTCGGACCGCTCCCGCACCCGCACCCACACCCACACCCACACCGCATCGCACCACGCCGATTGCCCCGGTCGCACCGCGTCCGGGGCATCGTCGTGCCGGGACGCGGCGCGCACGCGCCAACTCACCTGCACCGCGAATGAATTCGCACGAATCCGGTCTTCGATTCGATCTTCCAACAGGCCCAGTTCGGCGCAATGTTGCAGATTCTGTCACATGATGTCTCTGATGGAATGTTTGTCCTGACGGCTGATAAACACTTCCCTGTCGGTGTCACCCCCCAGACGCCTGTACGAGATTCTCCGCATCGAGCGTGCGACAGGCCTGGAAAGGGTGGGTTCTGCTGGATACGAGCAACTGCCCGCACCGTGCTCGGCACAGGCTGCTCTACCTCGCCCTGACTCAGTGCAGGGCGGCACGTTCCACCCTCGCCCTGCGGGTACACGGCAGGCCGGGCGGAGTGTTCCACCTGCGGCAGGGCCAGGTGTTCGCGGTCGAGACACCTGGCGCTCCGACGGCGGAGGCGCTGCTGCTGCGGTCCGGACGGGTCAGCGCGGCGGACTGGGCGACAGCGTTGCCGACCGGGACGCTCGTGCCGGCCGAGGAACTCGTGACGCGCGGTCACATCGGCGCGGCCGAACTGCAGGTGGTCACGGTGATGGCCCTGCGGGACGCGGTCTTCGCCGTCGTCGCGGGCGAGACCGCCGAGTGCGTCGCCGTCCCGCCGCGGAACGCGCCGACGACGCTCGCCGCCCGTGGGGACGACCCGCTGAAGCTCCTCGACGAGGCGGCCCGCAAGGTCGCCGGCCTCGCCGCGCTGCCGCAGGCCGTACTCCCCGATCGCGAGCGGGTCGTCGCCGGCGCCGGTGTCGTGGGGCCGGCCGAACACCTGGCCCGGCAGCGGAGGGAGATCCTCTTCCACGCCAACGGCCGGCGTACGGCACGGGACATCGCCTTCATGGTGGGGCGCGGCGTCTACCACGTCACCGTCGAGATCTCCCGGATGCTCGGCGAAGGACTCCTTGAGCGAGCCGGCCGGGGCGAGGTGCTCGGGACGACGGAATCACGGTCGGTCCCGGCGCTCGAACCGCGACGCGCGGCCCACGGCGCCGGCACGGCGGGCGCGGACGCGGACCTGCCGTACCGCACCCCGGGGGCCAGCGGTTTCACGATGAAGTCCCGTCTCGGATGACTCCGTGACGGGTTGACGGGCCCCGGATACGGGGCCGTACCCGAGTGGTGAACGCCAGGGCCACCGGCCCATGGGTGCTCGGGGAAGCCAGGAACAGGTGCGAAGGGAAACCGAATGGACCATGAGGCATTGACCGGTGAGATGAGAGGGCTGCGGGACCAGATTCCCGGCATCACCGACACGGCCCTGGCGGCCGTCGACGGCATCCTCATCGCGGCCGACACCGAGGACGGCATAGAACCCAACGGTCTGGCCGCCCTCGCCGCGGCCAGTCTCGGCCTCGCCCGCCGGACCACCGGCGCGACCGGCCGAGGGGCGCTGCGCCGGACCGTGGCGTACGGCACCACCGGCTGCGCGGCGGTCTACGCCGTGGCCGACACGGCGCTGATGGTCGTCCTGGGCGACGAGGGAATGGACCTGGAGCGGCTCCACCTCGAATCCCAACCCGTACTGAAGCGGGTCGAAGCCATTCTGTCCGGAAGGAAGTGACGACGAGGTGACGAAGCCTGTGGCACAGGGATTCTCGGACGCGATCCAGGGGCTGGTGAAGGAGCTGCGCGCCGATGCCCCCGACTGCGTCGCGGCCGGGGTGGTCGACATGGGGACGGGGATGCTCCTGTCCTACGAGACCGTCGACAGCCACCCTCCGGAGGTCCTGGACCTGCTCGCGGGAGCCACCCTCGACCTGTTCCAGGGCCGCACCGTGGTCCTGATCGAGGACGTGTTCAAGGAGCGTCGCGGGGTCGCCAACGACCAACACTACTTCCAGGAGATCCTCGTCAACAGCGCCAATCTGACCCATCTGTTCATCCGCATGACGGAGAGCCAGGACGTGGTCGCGGTGGTCGTCTGCCGCAAGTCGGTGAACGTGGGCATGCTCTTCGCCCAGGCCCGGCGGGTGGTCAAGGCGTACGGGCTCTGAGCCGGGGCCGCGGCCACACCTGACTTCATGGACGGGTGTCCATGTATGCTGGACACCCGTCCATGAAGTATGAGGAGTGGGGTATCCGTGGAGACAACCGCGAACGTACTGGTCGCGCTGGTGGCCGCGCTGCACGCGTACATCCTGGTTCTGGAGATGTTCCTGTGGGAGCGGAAGCCGGGCCGTAACCTCTCCGGCTTCGACGCGGAGATGGCCCGCGCCACCGCGCCGCTCGCCGCGAACCAGGGCCTCTACAACGGCTTCCTGGCCGCCGGCCTTGTCTGGGGGCTGATCGCCGGGGATCCGACCGGGTTCCGGGTCCAGGTCTTCTTCCTCGTCTGCGTGCTCGTCGCCGGGCTGTACGGCGGCTTCACCGCCAATCGGCGCATCTTCGTCGCCCAGGCGCTGCCCGGCGCGCTGGCCCTGGCGGCCGTCCTGCTCGCCCGGTGACCGAAGTGCCCGCGGATCCCCGTACGGCGCGGACACGGGCCACGCTGCGCCGCGCGCTCCTGGAGGAGTGCGCCCAGCGCCCGCTGGCGGAGGTCAGCGTCGCCGCGCTGGTGCGCCGGGCGGGGGTCGGCCGTGCGACCTTCTACCTCCACTACGCGGACCTGGAGGCGCTCGCCGTCGACGCCTGCGCCGACATCGTCCGCGAAGCCGTGGACGCCCTCCACGCGTGGCGCGGTGTACCCGACCCCGTCACCCCGCCGCCGGCCCTGCCCGCCTTCTTCGAGCGTCTCGCCCCGCACGCCGCGCTCTACCGGGAGCTGCTGCGCCCGGGCGGCAGCGGCCCGCTCGGCCAGGTGCTGCACCAGGATCTGCGCGCCCGCAGCCGCACCGAGCGCGCCCTGGCCGGCGCGCCCGAACCCGACCTGGTCGCCTCCGCCGTGGCCGCGACCTTCGCCGGGGTGCTCGCCGACTGGCTGCACGGCCTCATCGAGGCCTCCCCCGCCGAGATCGCCCAGCGGGTCTGGCGCCTGCTCGTCAACCTGCACCGCACCCCACTGAACTGACCTCGGTCGTCAGGAGTCCGTGGACCTCGAGAGCGTGGCGAGGAGCGCCCGCCGTAGGCCGGCCGGGCCGGCGGATCGGCGGCGCCTCGGAAATCCATTTGGCAACCGTGACGACCGCTGTTACGTTTCCGGAGGCCGTGCAGCAGAACGAGGAGGTGGTACCCGTGAACACAGTATCGACATGGGTGCTCCCTTCCGGGGTCACGGTCGGGCGATAGGTCGTCGTCCGGGAGCGCCGCATCAGTGCACTCCCGAAAGGCATGACCCATGCACTTCACTTCCCAGCAGCACCTCGACGACGGTGTTCTAGAGCGCCGCTTCACCCTCGGCGAGATCCCCGGAATCCTGTGGACGCCCGCCTCGGCGTCCCCGTCCGCACCGGTGCCGCTGATCCTGCTCGGGCACCCCACGCTCGGGCTCGACAAGATGTACCCCCGGCTGGCGGAGCGGGCCCGGCACGCCGCGGCCGACGGCTTCGCCTCGGCCACCATCGAGCTCCCCGGCAGCGGTGACCGGCCCCATTGGCCCGCCGCCGAGCAGGCCCGAGCCGAGCTGCGGCAGGCTCTGGCGGCCGGCGAGCCGGTCGGTGACGAGATCGTCGACGCCGTCATCCTGCCGCTCGTCGACAGGGCGGTTCCGGAATGGCAGGCCGCTCTCGACGCCCTGCTGGCGCTGCCCGAGCTCGGCGGCCCGGTCGGGTACTCGGGCGGCGTGATCTCCATCGGCGTCCGGCTCGCGGTGGTCGAACCGCGCATCGTGGCCGCCGGCCTCTTCGCCGGCAGCTTCATCCCGCGCGCCATGTTCGAGGAGGCCCGTCGGGTCACCATTCCGCTGCACGTCCTGTTGCAGTGGGACGACGAAGGGAACGACCGGCAGGCCGCCCTGGACATGTTCGACGCCTTCGGCTCCAAGGAGAAGTCCCTGCACGCCAACATGGGCGGGCACACCGGCGTCCCCGCGTACGCGGGGGAAGCCGCGGCCCGGTTCTTCACCCGGCATCTGCGCTGAGCCGGGGGGCCGGCCCCGCGGCCGTTCGCCGGACGGTAGGCGGTCGGCGGTAAGGGGTCGGCCTCCTGCGTAGCCGCCCCGATCGCGGCGGTACCGGCCCTCGGCGGTACCGCCGCGATCGGCTGTCCGGGAGACCGGTCGGGACGGGATCGCCTGACGGTCTGTCGCCTCCGGAAGACCACCCCCGGCCTCGCCCGGCAACGGCCCCGCGCACCTCGCGGAGATACCCCCTTGCCTAATGGTCAAGAATCGTTGACCATTGCTCGCATGACTGCGGACGATCAGCCCGAGACCTTTCACGTCACCACCGACGAACAACTGCGCGCCGTCTCCAACCTCACGCGTCACCGGATCATGGCCGTGCTCCGCTTCGAGCCCGCGACGATCACCCAGATCGCCGAGCGAGTGGGCCTCGCGAAGGGGAGTTCCAGCTACCACGTACGGCTCCTGGAGCGGGCCGGCCTGGTGAAGGTGGTGCGGACCCGGAAGGTCCGGGGCGTCACCGAGCGGTACTACGCGATGGCCGCGCGGTCGATCGTGCTGCCTGATCCGGGCCAGGGAGGCCCGGACGTGCTGATGCGGCACGCGGTGGCGGACCTGGAGGCGTCGCCGGCGGCCGGCGAGCGGCACGTGGGGATGGCGCATCTGCGGCTCACCGACGAGCAGTTCGCGGAGCTGGGGGCGCGGCTGCAGGCTCTGGCGGAGGAGTACCGGGAGCTGTCCGATCCGTCGCTGCCGGACACGTCGCTCGTCTTCGCGCTGTTCCACCCGGCACGGCCCGAGCAGCAGGTAGAGGGGGGCGCCAAGTGACCTCAGACATACGGAAGTTGCCGACCGGGTTCGGACGGCTGTGGACCGCGCAGACGGTCTCCTCGCTCGGTGACGGGGTCACCCACGCCGCGCTGCCGCTGATCGCGCTGACCTTGACGCGGGACCCGATGGCGCTCGCCGTCGTCACGGCAGCGGGGACGCTGCCGTGGCTGCTCTTCGGGGTGCTCGGCGGTGCGCTCGTGGACCGCTGGGACCGCCGGCACACGATGTGGATCGCGGACACCGCACGGGCGGTCCTGCTCGCGATACCCGCGGCGGCGGCCGTGCTCGACCTGCTGAGCATTCCGCTGCTCGCGGCCGTCGCCTTCCTGCTCGGCCTCGGCGGACTCTTCTTCGACACCGCCGCCACGGCCTATCTGCCGGATCTCCTCCGGCGCGACCCCGCGCTCCTGGAGTGCGCCAACTCCCGCTTGCGCGGCGCCCAGACCGCCATGTCCGGCTTCGCGGGGCCGCCTGCGGGCAGCGCCCTGCTCGCGCTCGGGCGGGCGGTTCCGCTGCTCACCGACGCGGCGTCGTTCCTGCTCTCCGCCCTGCTCGTACGGACGCTGCCTGCCGTGCCCCGGCCCGCACCGGAGGCCCGCGAGTCGCTGCTCCGACAGGCACGGGCCGGGGCCTCGTACGTCTTCCGGGACCGGGTGCTGCTCGGGCTCGCGCTCCGTCCGGCGGTCGGGAACATCGCCTTTCTCGCCGTGGAGACCGTGCTCGCCCTCTTCTCCCGCGAGCGCCTCGGCATCGACACCTACGGCTTCGGCCTGCTCCTCACGGCGGAGGCCACCGGCGGTCTGCTCGGCGCGGGCATCGCCTCCCACCTCGGCCGGCGGCTCGGCACCGGCGCCGCGCTGACCTTCACGGCCACCGTCGAAGGGCTTGCCATCCTCGGACTCGCCTCCGCCCCGAACCCGTACGTGGCCGGGCTCGCGCTCGCCGTCTGCGGGGCCGGCATGGGTGCCACCATGGTGCTCGCGCCCTCCCTCCGGCAGGCGATCGTCCCCGCCCACCTGATGGGCCGGGTCGCCTCCACCTCCCGCATGCTGGCCATGTGCGCCGCCCCCGTCGGTGCCTTCCTCGGCGGCTGGCTGGCCACCACGTACGACATCCGCACCCCGCTGTACGCCGCCGCCGTCCTCCTCCTGGCGATGACGGCCGTCACGGCGTCCATGACCAGCAACCGCCGGGTGGAAGCGGCGCTGAAGGCCGCCGGCGCCGAGGACACCGCCAAGGGCCCTGCCCAGGAGGCCGCCCCCGACGCGGGCCGTTGACCGGGAGCCGGCCAGGCACGCGATCGCGTCCGGCCACGTCCGGCCGCGGATTTGTCTGCAGGTTTTCACCATGGAAAGAGTGGGCGCGCGCCGCGAGACTTGCCGCGACCAGCCGATCTTGCAGGGGGACGCCTCGATGGTGTGGATGACGGCACGCGAGGTAGGCACCGCGTCCTCGACCATCCCGGCCACGGGAGTGCCCGACGGCGCCAGACCGGCGTCCAGGGCGCACCTCTCCGGCAGCACCGAGTAGCGGCCGGCTCCCGGACTTCGGCGCAACGCTCCACCAGCGCCGCGAGACGCGCGACAGCGCGCAGACACTCAGGCACCGCAGTGCCTCCGAGGTCCGGTCGAGCGCCCGTTTCCTGACCGGCTCGTGCCCACGTGCCGGGCCGACCGAAAACCCTCATGGAGTTCACCTTGATGTACCGCAGACCACGCCGACGACGTGTGCTCGCCGCCCTTCCCGCGCTGATGGTCGGCGCGCTCCTCTCCCCGGCGGCGACCGCGAGCGCCTCCCCGGCAGCACCCGTCTCACCCGCAGGACCCGCGGCTCCGGAACCCGCGGCCCGGATCGACCTGGTGCTCGACCTGTCCGGGTCGATGAACGAGAACGACGCCGGCGGCCAGACCCGTCTCGCCGCCGCCAAGCAGGCCGTCACCCGGATCATCGACACGGCCCCCGGACAGGCCCCGTTGGGACTGCGCGTCTACGGCGCCACGTACCCGGGACAGGACAAGAAGCGGGGCTGTGCCGACACCCAGCAGGTCCTGCCGGTCACGCCGATGGACGGGGCGGCGCGTGCCGACGCCAAGCAGCGGGTGGCCGGGTTCAAGGCGGTCGGGTTCACCCCGATCGGCGTCTCGCTCCGCGAAGCCGCCAAGGACCTCGGCACGAGCGGCAGGCGCCGCATCGTCCTGGTCTCGGACGGTGAGGACACCTGCGCGCCGCCGCCTCCGTGCGACGTCGCCCGGGAGCTCAAGGCGCAGGGCGTCGACCTCGCCGTGGACGTGGTCGGGTTCCGTACGCCCTCCTCGGCACGTGCGCAGCTGAAGTGCATCGCCGACGTGACCGACGGGTCGTACGCGGACGCCGACGACGCCGACTCGCTCACCGCCGATCTGGGCACCCTGTTCCGCAAGGGATGGCGCACCTACCGCGCCACCGGAAAGCCGGTAGAGGGTTCCCTCAACGGCTGCCAGGACGCTCCGCTGGTCGCGCCCGGCCAGTACCTGGACAAGTTCACCGGCGGCCGCAACCTCTACTACAAGGTCAAGAAGCGCCCCGACCAGCGGCTGCAGGTGAGCGCCACCGCCGTCGCAGAGGAGGGGTACGGGCGCGGTGCCATCATCACCGTCGCGGCCGGGCCTGCGGGCGACGGTGAACCCCGCGCCTGGCTGAGGGAGTTCGACCAGTCCATGGGGTGGGCGAACATCATCACCACCGGAGGCCGCAGCAGGCCCGGAGCGGGCAACGAATCGCCCGCGCCGGACGACACCGGCTGCATCATGGTCGAGAACGACATCACCGACTCCGGCGACAAGCCGATGCCCGTCGAGCTGCTCGTCGGCATCGCCGACAAGACGACCCAGGCGGCCGGAGCCCGGACTCCGGCGCCCCGCACCGGGGCCGAAGCCGAGGGCGGTTTCTCCTTCAACAGCGCCACCCCGATCGGACCGGGCACCCACCGGCAGTCCATCGCCGTCGGCGAGGCGCCGTTCTGGCGGGTGGAGGTGAAGGCGGGCCAGAAGCTCACGGTCAAGGGCGGTGTGGACATCCCTGCCGACTTCCCCAACTCCGTCACCACCGGGTGGAACGTCACCGTCTACAACGCCATGCGTGAGGAGACGCTGTGCAATGAGGACAATGACGTGACCGAGCTCTTCGCGGGTCGGACGGGGCACATCGAGCGGGTCTGCGGGCCGTGGGAGATCACCGCGCCGGACGACACGAAGAGCCCCGACTCGAAGGGGTACGACGTGCCCGGCACGTACTACATCCAGGCGCAGGTCGCCGAGCCGCACGACGAGGCGAAGGGCATCGTCGTGCCGATCTCGCTGACCGTGGACATCTCCGGCGCACCGCGTTCCGGGAACGGCCCGGTGTTCTTCTTCGGTGACGACGCCGCCCAGGGCCCCGCGCCGTCGGGCGCGACGGGGAACGGGGCCGAGAGCGGGAGCGCCAAGCAGGATGGGGCCGGCGACACGGCGGGTGCTGCCGCGAAGGACGACGGCTCGCTCGTCGGCGGGCTCGCCCTGCCGGTCGGCATCGGCGCCGGGGTCCTCCTGCTGGGCGGCATCACCTTCTACGCCCTCAGGCGCCGCGGGACCGCCTGACAGCACCCCGCATCCGTCCCGTCCCGGCCCGGCCCGACGCGGGGCCGGGCCGGGCGGGTGCGGATCCGTCGTACGTCAGCCTCGGACCGAGGCATGGAAGGTCACTTGGCGAGCGACTGCTTCACGGCCAGGTCCTCGCTGCCGGTCCAGTAGGTGACCTTGGGATCGTTGTCGATGTTCACGAAACCCATGCCGCCGGGCAGCGGGACATTCTGCTCGTAGCCCTCCGGAGAGAGGCTGACGCCCATCTTCTTCACCGCGGTCGTCGGCACGCCGGTCCGGAAGAGGCGAACGCCCGCGTACGCCTTCTTCCCCGGCTGGACCAGGAACTCCTCGAGCTGGGACTTCATGACGCTCGCCTGGTGGTGCGCGTCCTCGAAGACCACCGCGGGGTATCCGCCCAGGACGCACGCCTTGTCGCTGGTGTTGGTGGCTGTGAGGAGGATGTGCTGGAGCGAGTCGTGCGGCGAGGTCGACGCGGTGATCGTGAAGCTGTCGTCCGTGCACGGAGGGCCGGGGACGCCGTCGCCCCCGACGTCGCCTCCGCCGTCACCGCCCTTGCCGGGGCTGGTGCTGGGCGCGGCGGAGCCGGGCGCGGCCGAGCCGGGTGCGGCGGAGCCGGTACCGCCGCTCGGTGTGGCGGACGGGGTCGCGCTCGCGGTGCTGGACGGCGCGGTCCCCGCGCCCTCCGCCCCGGCGTCGGGGCTGCAGGCGGCGGTCGAGAGCAGCGCGGCGACGGCCGCCGCTCCCAGGGCGTAATTCCTCAAGGTCGTGCGTGCGGTACGCATGGTGGTTCCCCCGTGTGCGATTGCGTGATCGACGTGGCGTGATGCGGTGTGCCCTGTCGAGGGCACGCCGGCGGCGGGCGTCGTGGTCTCAGAAGATACGGACTCCCGACGGGGCCGGCGTCCCACACGGGGTTGAACTTCCGCGCCAACTTCCGCCGTATCCCCCCGGTTCCGCCGCCTCGCTCCGTCCTCCTCAGGTTGACCTCGATGCGCGGGGGACTCCAGAAGTCGACGGGAACGGTGAACTGCCGGCGGATGCCGGCCGCGCCGGCCTTCTTCTACGGTCGGCGTACCGGCTGGACGAGGAAGGCGTGGGTATGGCGCCTCGGTCGTCCCGCCGGCCGGCATGCTCGGCAGGGGGAAGCGCGGCCGTGCCGGGCCGCGGCCCGGCACGTGCCGACGCACGAGGGAGCCGGCGACGGTGTGGGCGGCAGGAGCGGCGACGGGGACGCTGCTGCCGCCCACGACCGGGCGGGAGCGGCGCCTGCCGAGAGCTGCCTCGCCGGCGACACTTTCGACTCACCCTGAGGAACGAGCAGTTGGGGACCGTCATCTACCATGTCCGGATGCCCGCGCTGCAGGCCCTCCGCCCACGGTTGGCGCCGGTGGCCCTGGCCGTCGGTTTCGCCGTCGCCGGCTGCCTGATCGGCACCTTCTACCACCCGGCGCCGTGGCGGCCGTTCGGCCCGGGGGCGTACCTGCTCACCCTGCTGATCGCCCTGCCTCTCGCGCTCCGGGAGAAGCGGGCGTTCGGCGTGCTCGTGGTCACGGGGGCGGGATTCGCCGGATATCTGCTCCTGGGGTATCAGCCCTCGCTCAACTTCTGGTGTCCGGCGGTGGCGTTCGTCTCCGTCTGCGCCCGCGAGCGGCGCGGCCGGGTCATCTGCGGCACGGTGCTGCTGGCTGTGGTCATCGCCCTCAGCGGGGTGTACGGCCGGCTTCCCTGGCCCGTGACGGTCGTGCAGGCGCTGATCGTGCCCGCCGTGGCCGGCGCCGTCGGGCTCACCCAGCGCCGACTCGCCCAGCGCAACGCGGAGTTGCGGCGGCTCACCCTCCTGCTCGACGAGCAGCAGCGCCAGGAGGCCCGGCGGGCGGTGCTCGACGAGCGCTTCCGGATCGCGCGCGAGCTCCACGACACGATCTCGCAGCACATGACCATCGTCACCCTGCAGACCGGCCTCGCCCAGTACACCTTCCACTCCGATCCCGCCGCGGCCCACCAGGCGCTCGGCATCGCCGCCACCGCCGGACGCGAGACGCTGGACGACCTGCGCCGCCTCCTGGTCGTGCTCCGTACGTACGATCTCGGCGGAGGCGGCAACGGCGCGACGAGCAGCGCACAGGGCCCGTCCGTCTCCGTGGACCCGTCCGCGCCGATCCCCGACGACCTGCTCGCCGGCATCGACCGCATCCTCGCACTCGCCGAGCGCCTCGAAGCGGCCGGTCTGCGTGTCGTCGTGCACTTCTCCGGGGCACGACGCCCCCTGCACCCAGGGATCGAACTGTGCGCCTACCGCGTCGTCCAGGAGTCGCTCACCAACGTCGTCAAACACTCCGGGGCGCGTGCCGCCGACGTCGCCGTCGCCTATCTGGACCAGGAACTGCGCGTGACGGTTCTGGACGAGGGGGCGGTGGACGATGCCCCAGGGCCGCTCACGAGCGCCCTCGGATCCGGGCACGGCTTGATCGGAATGCGGGAACGGGCGAAGATTTGGCACGGCTCGCTGACCGCCGAAGCCCGCCCGGGGGGTGGATTCCAGGTACGCCTCCGCATCCCTCTGGAGCAGAACGCCGCTCCGCGGAACGACACCTTCCAGAATCGGGATCGGGACAGCGGCCGACCATGACGTGAGCGACACCCGAGGCCGAGGAGCGCTGTGGCCCGCATCCTGGTGGTGGACGACCAGCACCTGATCCGTGCCGGCATCGTCACGCTGCTGCGCACGGTCGACGGGCTGGGCCCGATCGTGGAGGCCTCGGACGGCGAGGAGGCCGTCGCCGCGGCCCGCGAGCACCGCCCCGATCTCATCCTGATGGACATCTACATGCCCCGTCTCAGCGGACTCGCCGCCGCCGAGCGGATCCTCGCCCTCGGTCTCGACCCGGCTCCGCGGATCGTCGTCCTCACCACGTTCGACGAGGACGAGTTCGTCTACGCGGCCCTGCGCGCCGGCTGCACCGGCTTCCTGCTGAAGGACATGCCGCCCGAGCAGCTCCTCAGCGCCGTCAACGCGACCCTCTCCGCCGACCTCCTGGTCGCGCCGGCCCGCATCCGCCGCCTCATCCAGAAGCACACCGTCCCCGATCAGCAGCGTCAGCAGACGGTCCGGCCCGGGGGCGACGCGACGAGCCTGCTCACCGGACGCGAGAGCGAGGTGCTCGGCCTGGTCGCCCAGGGCCTGGCCAATGAGGAGATCGCCGAGCGCCTGTGCGTCAGCGATTCCACCGTCAAGACCCACCTCCACCGGCTCATGGCCAAGCTGAACCTCCGCAGCCGCGCCCAGGCGGTGGTGTTCGCGTACGAGTCGGGCATCGCGCGCGTCGGCGAAGGCCCCGCGCTGCCGGGCGGGCGGGGCGGGTCAGGCGGGTCGGGCGGGCCGGGCGCCTGAGATCGCCGTACGGCGGTGGCGGCGCCGCCCGATTCACCGGCGTCCGTCGTCCAGCAAGGCGCAGACGAACTTCTCCTCGGTGGCCCGCAGTCGGGCGAGCAGGGCCGGGTCGAGCGTGAGCTGGCTGGTCACGGAGACGGTGATCGTGCGGCGGCCGTCCCGGGTGGCGGCGGCGAACTGGGTGTAGCCGGGGGTGTTGCCGGTGTGGCCGAAGACGGTGCCGCAGCGGGTGGTGTAGCGGAACAGCGCGAGCCCGGCCGCGTTGCTGCCCGGACCGGCGGGTTCGGAGGCGCCGCCTGGCAGGAAGTCCTGCTGGGCATGGCGGGTGGCCGGGCTCAGCAGCGTCGGGCCGGCATAGCCGCCGATGAAGGCGGAGAGGTCGCGAGGTGTGGAGACGATGCCGCCCGAGGCCCACGCGCCGGACGCGCTGATCGCCTCGCTGACGTCCTCCGGTGCCTCGCCGGGGGTCGTGTCGTAGCCGTGCAGGTAGGGGCGGGGCAGCCGGTAGCCCTGCGGCAGGCTGGTCTGGTGAAGGCCGAGCGGCCGGTACACCAGCTCGCGCAGCAGCGACTCGTACGGGCGCCCGGTGACCTGTTCGGACATCAACGCGACGGCGATGTTGTCGGAGTTCGAGTAGCCGTAGCGGCTGCCGGGCTTGAAGGCCAGGTCCTGGTCGGCGACGAAGTCCAGCAGCCGGCGGGAGTCGAAGTGGTGGCGGGGGTCGGCGCGGACGATGTCCTGGAACGCCTGGCTCCGGCTGAAGTCGGGCAGGCCGCTGGTGTGCTGCAGGAGCTGTCGCAGCGTCACCTTGTGCCAGGCGGCGGGGAGGTGGGGCAGTCGTCTGCCGATCGTGTCGTCGAGGGCGAGGGCCCGTCGGTCCACGAGGCTGAGCGCCACCGCTCCGCTGAAGGCCTTGGCCGCACTCGCGATCCGCATGTGGTCGCCGGTCCTGGGCGGGCGTCCGGTGCCCAGCTCCGCCGCACCGGCCCGGTAGACCCGCCGATCACCGTCCCGGGTGAGCACGGCGATCACGCCAGGCGGACCGCCCGGCGCGGCCACCAGGTCGGCCAGGGCGCGCTGCAGACCCTTGTCATGAGGACCACCGTGCGGGCCGTCGCCCTGAGGGCCCTTGTCGTGAGGGCCCTGGGCGGCGGGTGACGGTACGTCGGCGGAGACCGGGGTCGCCAGCAGTCCGGTCAGCACGGCCCCGGCCACAAGGGCCGTGCCGACGGCACGCCGGGCAGCGCGCCGGCCGATGCCGGCTGCGGGGGCGGGTACGGGCACGTGTTTCCTCCTCGGGCGCGGTGCGGACGCCTGCCGGCCCGGCAGGCGTCCGATGCACCCAGCATCGAGCCCCTCCCCCGCCGCCGCTCCTCCACCGCGCCCCCTCTGCGCCATCTGGCCCTGATCGCGCTCACCGAAACTCGGTGGCCGCGCGGGCCGGCGGGTGCCATGCTTCAGGCACCAAGGGGTGTAGCTCAGATGGCCAGAGCGCCGGTCTCCAAAACCGGATGCCGCAGGTTCGACTCCTGTCACCCCTGCCACGATCCACAGCAGGTCCGCGTCCTGCGCGCCGAGCCCGCGACCCGTCAGCGACGGTGAGGCACCGGCGGCGCGTTCACCCCGGAGTGGTGCTTTCACCACACAATCCGGCGAATCCGTGATGCGTCCGCGTGGTTTGCCGCCAGGATGTCGGCATGAGCCATAAGGGTGCGGGGCCGGCCGGATGGCCGGTGGTGGTGAGGGTTCCTGTGGAGCCGGTGGAGGCCGCGGTCGAGGCCGATGCCCGTGACGCGGCGATGAACAGCAACGTTCTGGCGGTGCGGGGCCCGCTGTTCGGGGTGATGGCGCAGGGCGAGGCCGACGGGCGGTGCTGGCGGGTGGTCGTCGAGGTCACCCATGGCGGCCCGCAGGAGGCCCGTGACGGGCTGAACTCCCTGCTGTGGTTCCGGGCGAAGGACGACACCGAGGACAGAACGGAGCGGCGCGCGCTGCTCGCGGCGGTCGCCCGGCTGGAGACGGAGCGCGTCGACGAACTCACCGTGCTCGGCACCCGCTACCGCGTGGTGAGGGCCGACGAGTACACGGGCATGGACGCGCACGGCGACGTCGAACCGCCACGGCCCACCGACCCCGAACCCCTCACCCCCGACTGGGACCGCCGCAGGCACAGCCCGCGCATCGACGAAGGCCTGGTGCTGGGCCCGGACACGCCCGTCTCCCCTGTCCAGGCGGCCGAGCGGCTGTCACTGCGCTCCTTCGTCTACACCGGGACCAGGTTCCCCGCCCGTGTGCGGCGCGACTCCGAGCGGGCCGTGGAGAGCCACCCCGACGTCCTGCTCATGCCCGCTCTGTTCAGGATCATGGAGCGGTCCGGCGACGAGCCGTGGTCCACCGGCAGCGGCCTGCACGCCACCGCCCACGACGCGCGCCGGACCCTGGACTTCTCCCTGGTCTGGTGGGAGCCACGCGCACGCGGCCTGATCCCGCGGGACGTCCTGGGCGACCTTCACAAGCCGGTCGACGCCCGTACCCTCGTCGCCGAGGGCACCGACCCGGCGGTCGAGGAACTCGCGGTGCTCGCCGAGGCGGCGGACCGCGTCCGTGCGGAACGACTCAACGAGATCGAGGTGAACGGCACCGTCTCCCGGATCGGCCGCATCCGCCGCCTGCTGCGCTGGGGCCCCGACGGACCGGAAGGCCCGCGCCCGTCCGACCTCGACAGCCAGGATCCGTGCCGGCTCCACCCGCTGCTCGACGAGGACGGCGTGATCCATTACGAGGACTCCGAGGAGGAGGACGAGGACGCGGCCCCGTAGGACCTCGAAGCGCCAGCGCTTCCCCTCCCCCGCCGCCTCCAGAACGGTCCGAGCGGAAAACCGCTCGACCGAGAACCGCCCGCACGAGTAGGCGTTCGCCCCGCGCGAGCGGAGACCCGGCTACCGGCAGAACTTGTCGGGGAACTGCGCGATGATCCCCCTGGAGAGGATGTCGGACAGCATCATCATGTGGTCGAAGGCCGCGTCGTAGTCCTTGATGGCCTTCGGGTAGTCGCCGTTGAGCAGGTCGGTGGCGTAGACGGTGGTCTGGTCGATGTGCTGCCTCAGGGCGGGGCGCGTGACGGACTTCGGCCACTGCTTGGGATTGGCCGCGGTGAGGAAGTCGGCGATGTCCTCGGCGTTGGCGTACCAGTCGTCCAGCGCCTTCTGCAGGGCCTGCTGGTCGCCCGCCTGCGCGGCCTCGAGGACCGGCACCGCCTGCTGGATGTGCGTGGTCAGCAGCGCGGCCAGCTGGTCTCCGGCGGCCTGGCCGTAGTACGGAACGATCGCGGCGCCCAGGTCCTGCTGGTTCCGCAGGAGCCGGTCCAGGGACGGCTGCAGGGCCTGCGGGTTGTGGAAGAACGCGTCGACCGTCACGTACGTCCACTGCATGTGGTCGCCCCACAGTTCACGCAGCGTGGTGTAGAGCGCGATCTCCTTCTTCGGGTCCTTCGCGTGCGGGCCGTCACCGAAGGCGGTGCCGGCCGCGGCCGGTGCCGGCGCGGTCTCGGCGGAGCCGGCGGTGGTGTAGCCGGTGAGCAGGGTTCCCGCGATGGCCAGGGCCGCCGTCGCGGACGCGACACGGTGACGGCGTCGGAGCACTCCGGTCATGACTGTCTCCTTTCGGGGGCGCGCCGCCGGGCGGCGCGCCGAGGACGGCCGATGGAGCGCCCCCGCGCCCCTACGGTCGGTGACCGATGGTCACGAACAGTGAGTGTTCGGGACCGGGGGCGTCCCTACCACCGAGGGCGATCCGACTGGGGGAACTCCCGTGCCGACCGGGGGAAGGCGCCAGGGGAAGATGCCCGAACGCCGACCGCGTCCCAGCGGTCCTAGCACCGGGCGAGCGAGCCGCTGTCCAGGGTCGACTTGTCGCCGAAGACCCAGCCCTCCGTGTCCGTGCCCGTGATGCGGGCGTAGATCCACTTGTTGGCATGGGCGTTGGAGACGTAGCACTCGTAGGAGACCTTGGTGCCGGACTTCAGCACGGTCACATAGGAGCATTCCGCGTACGGGCCGGTGTAGAGGTGGGTGTTCTGGGACGCGTGGCCCACGCCGCTGCTGCGGTTCGTGTGGGCCCAGCCGGTGCACGCCGTCGACACCGGGGTGGGCTCCTTCACCGTGGCACTGGACGTGGCCTTCGGAGTGGCGGACGGGCTCCCGGACGGCTTGTCGCCTCCCCCGCTCGGCGGCCGGGTGGGTTCCGTCTCCCGGTCCTCGGGCTTCTCCGAGGGGGTGCCGGCCGGCGTCCCGCCGGGGCTGATGGAGGTCAGGTCGCCCGGGGCGGTCGGCCCGTCGGTCGCGCCACCCGGATCGGACACGCCCGCGCCGGCGGAGGTGCTCGCCGTGGGGAGCGCCGTGTTCGGCCCTGCGGCGTCCTCGTCGCCCCGCATGTCCATGAGTGCGTAGGCGACTCCGCCGCAGGTGAGAACGGTGGCGGCCGCCACCGCGACGACGGTACGGGTGCGGCGGTGGCGTGCGCGGTCCGCCGTGGCGCGGGTCTCGGAACGGCTGCGGGAAACGGCGGGCGTGCCGGGCGCCGGCATTCCCGGCTGTCCCATGCCCGGCTGCGCCATGCCGGGCTGTCCCATGCCCGGCTGCGCCATGCCCGGCGGCGGGGGCGGAGCGTACGCGCCGGGGGCGGGCGAGGCGAAGGGCGCGGCGACGGCGGGACCGAAGCCCGGCGGCGTGAACGGCTGCGGCGCCGCGCCGGGCGTCGGGCCCGGTCCGGGGGCGGGAGCCTGCCCCTGCGCCAGGGTCGGTGCCTGTACGGGCGCGGGTGAAGGCGCAGGCGCAGGTGAAGGAGCAGGCGCCTGTACGGGCGCCGCCGCGAGGTTCGGCACGCCGCCCGCGGCGACCGCCGCCAGCATCTCGCGCGCCTGCGCGGCATCGGGCCGCTGCTGCGGGTCCTTGGCCATCAGCGCCCGCAGCACCGGGGTGAGCGGCCCGGCACGCCGGGGCTCCGGCAGCGGTTCCCCGACGATGGCCGCCAGCGTCTCCCACACCGACGTACGGCGGAAGGCCGAAGCGCCCTCCACGGCCGCGTACAGCGTCATGCCGAGCGCCCAGATGTCCGACGGGGCACCCGGTACCTGCCCCTGCGCGCGCTCCGGCGGCAGATAGTCGAGCGAGCCGACGATCTGGCCGCTCTGGGTCAGCTTGGCCAGGGCCTCGTCGCCGGAGGGGTCCATGCTGGCGATGCCGAAGTCCGTGAGCACGACTCGGCCGCCCTGCTCGAGGAGGACGTTGCCGGGCTTGACGTCCCGGTGGAGGACCCCGGCCCGGTGTGCCGCGTCGAGCGCGTCCATCAGGCTGGCGCCGATCGCGGCCGCTTCGCGCGGGTCCAGCGCGCCGCGCTCCGCCAGCACGTCGTCGAGGGAGGGCCCGTCGACCAGCTCCATGACGATGACCGGCAGCCCGCGCTCCTCGACCACGTCGTGCACGGTGACCACGCCCGTGTGCCGGATACGGGCGGCCGCCTGGGCCTCCCGCTGCATCCGGACCCGCAGATCGGCCAGGTCGGCCGGAGAGGCGTCGTTGTAGGCCCGCAGCACCTTGACGGCGACCTCGCGGTTCAGCAACTGGTCCGTCGCCCGGGCGACCACGCCCATGCCGCCGCGGCCGATCATCGCGGTCACCCGGTACCGCCCGCCCAGAACCTCGCCGACCAGGTCCGCGCCGTTCGCCCCCGTCACCTGTCACATCCTGTTCTTCGCACAGTTCGAAATCCGCCAAGTGGCGGGCACCAGGGTAGGGGTTCGCGTGTGTGCGAGTGCGCACGGTCCATCTCTCGACGCGAAATCCACACACCAGGGCCGATCGCAGCGGTCCGCTCACGGCAGTTGCCCGGAAGGATGGTTCGTCACCGGGGATTCGGCGGGCCCGTGCCCTCCGTGTTTTCCTTGGTGGACACCCCATCGACGAAGGCATCGCATCCATGAACCGCTCGGCCCGTACGGGAGACCTCACCGGCACCGCCGACGACATCGGCATCGCCGGCGACACCGGTACCGGCGGCGACATCGGTATCGGCGGCCGCGCCGGCGCCCCGCCGCTCCCGGCCGAGCAGCGCTTCGACGCGATGGGGCTGCCCGAGGCGGTCCTGGCGACGCTCGCCGATCAGGGGCTCACCACCCCCTTCCCCATCCAGTCGGCCACCCTGCCCAGTGCCCTCGCGGGCCGCGACGTCCTCGGCCGGGGGCGTACGGGGTCGGGCAAGACGCTCGCCTTCGGGCTCGCGCTGCTCGCCCGCACGGCCGGCCGGCGCGCCGATGCCAAGAAGCCGCTCGCGCTGGTCCTCGTACCGACGCGTGAGCTGGCTCAGCAGGTGAGCGAGGCGCTCGCGCCGTACGCCGGGGCCCTGCGGCTGCGCGTCGCCACCGTCGTCGGCGGTCTGCAGTCGGGCCGGCAGGCGAGCGAGCTGCGGGCCGGGGCCGAGGTCCTCGTCGCCACGCCGGGACGTCTCCGGGACCTCGTCCAGCGCCGGGACTGCCGTCTCGACCAGGTGGAGATCACGGTCCTCGACGAGGCCGATCAGATGGCCGACATGGGCTTCCTGCCCCAGGTGACCGAGCTGCTCGACCTGGTGAAGCCCGGCGGGCAGCGGATGCTGTTCTCGGCCACGCTGGACCAGGACGTCGAGCAGCTTGTCCGGCGGTACCTGCGGGATCCGGTGACCCACGCGGCCGATCTCGCCGAGGAGACCGGCTCCGCGGCCGAGCACCATGTGCTCCAGGTCCAGGGTGCCGAGAAGTTCGCCACCGCCACGGAGATCGCCGCCCGCGAAGGCCGCGTGATCATGTTCCTGGACACCAAGGCCGCCGTCGACCGGTTCACCCGGCACCTCGTCGGCAGCGGGGTGCGGGCGGCCGCGCTGCACGGCGGTAAGTCCCAGCCGCAGCGCACCGACACCCTGGAGCGGTTCAGGACCGGGGCGATCAACGTCCTGGTGGCGACGAACGTCGCCGCCCGCGGCATCCACGTCGACGACCTCGAACTCGTGGTGAACGTCGACCCGCCGACCGATCCCAAGGACTACCTCCACCGCAGCGGCCGTACGGCGCGGGCCGGGGCGTCCGGAAGCGTCGTCACCCTGGCCCTGCCCGATCAGCGCCGTGACCTGGCTCTTCTCCTCGCGGAGGCGGGCATCCGGCCCCGGATCACCAAGGTCCGTCCGGGCGACGCCGAGCTGCGCCGCATCACCGGGGCCAAGGCGCCCGCGGGCGCACCCGACGGCGGCACGGCCGCCTCCGCGGACCGCGACGGGCGGCGCGGCGCGGCCTTCCGGGGCATCGGCACCGTCCCGGGCAAGGCGGGCCGCACCAGGAACGAGTCCCGCAAGTCCGCCGAGGCGCGGCGTACGGCCGAGGCCCGCAAGGCGGCCCGGGTGCGGCGCGGCAAGTAGGCGGCGCCCCGCGCCTGTCTCCGTGTCAGCTGTCCACAGGCCGTGCCGCGTTGTCAGTGGCTCTGGTTAGTCTCCCCACATGTCGCAGTTCAGGGGCGTGATCGCCCCTTGTTCGGGCTGCGCCGGCATCTGATGGGACAGGCGGAGGGGCACGGCTGATGGCGTGGCTGGCAGCGGGTGAGGGGTACGAGATCACCCTCGAGGACGGGCGTGTGGTGGCACGGCGCGCCGGGGGACGGCAGTTGAAGACGGTGCCGAAGGCATTGCGCGACAGTCCCGAGGTCGACCGGCTGAAGCAGCTGGCCGAGTGGCTGGACCGGCACGCGGCCTCGTGCGTGGCCCAGGTGGACGCCTGGATGGTGTCGTCGCTCCCGGTGCCGACCGAGCTGATCGCGCGGGTGTGGCCGGACGAGGCGTGGCAGGCGGCGCTGCGTGACATGGCGGTGGTGGGCGACGACCCGGACGAGGTCGGCTTCCTGCGGGACGTCACGGCCGACGGGGAGCTGAAGGTCGTCGACCTCGACGGCGAGACGGTCCGCCTCTCGCCCCGTGCGGTGACGCTTCCCCACCCCGTGCTCCTGCCGGACCTGGACGACGTACGGGACTTCGCGGCCGACCTCGGCATCACCCAGAAGGTGGAGCAGATCCACCGGGCGACCTGGGCCAGGCAGGAGGGGACGAACGGGACGGGGGCCGGTCGTCCGGAGTCGGCGACGGAGGTACGGGACTACGCGGGCGGGAAGTTCGCCTCGCGGTTCGGTCTCGCGGCGCGCGCGACGAGCCTGGGCTATCGGGTGTCCGGTGGCTACGCCACCTGCAAGGTGCGGGACGGGGGTCGCAGCACGGAGGCGTCGGTGTGGATCGGCGAGCCGTACTGGGACGGGGAGTCGGAGACCGGCGGCCTGAGCTGGCACGACGAGGACGGCCGCGCGGTGCGGCTGACGGAGGTCGGACCGGTGGCCTGGTCCGAGGGGATGCGCATGGCCGCTGCGCTGTACGCCGGCCGCACGATCGAAGAGGGTGGGGACGCGTGAGCGGGACGGTGGAGAACGACAACAAGGAGCTGCTCGCGGCGGGCGCGGTGCTCCCGGCCGACGCGCAGGGGGCGGGGCCTTCGGCGGTCGAGCTGACCGCGCGGGCCTATCGCCACGCGGTGCTCGGCGAGGACCGGGTGGTCGTGCGGCTCGCCGCGGCCGAACTCGGCCCCGCCGAGGATCTCGCCGCCGGCTTCCTCGGCCTCGAGCCGCAGGGCGAGCCGGCCGTCGTCGGTCTCGGCCGGCGCCGCGAACTCGGCTTCCCCGAATGGGTCCTGGTGCACCATCCGGAGGACGGGCACCACGCGCTCGCGGTCGTGCCGGAGCTGGACCGGCTGGCCCGGCAGGCCAGGACCAAGCCCAAGGCCGCCCTGGACGCCTGCCACGAGCTGGCCGGGCGGCTCGCCTCGGCCGTCCCGCACTTCCTGCCCGTCTTCTACGAGCAGGCCGCGCGGGTCTTCCTGGGCGTCGAGAACGCCACATACGCGGGCCAGTTGTTCGGGCGTGCCCGTACGAGCGAGGCGCAGCACGGTCTGACGGTCGACGAGGACCGGCTCGACGCCGTGTTCCTGGAGTTCGCGCTGGCCGGCGCGCTGCCGGTGAAGGTCCTGACCGGTTACGGCAAGGATCTGTCGGGCCGGCTCGCGCCCGTCGAGGCGTACGAGCGGTTCAGGCGGCTGTGCGTGCGCCGGACCGCCGGCGGTCTGGCGCCGTCCGCCCAGGCGGCGACGGAGCTGAAGCGGCTCGCCCGCGCGGCCGCGCTGTCGGGCAGCGAGGCGGAGCAGGACTATCTCGCCGAACTCCTGCCGCTGCCGGCCACGTTGCGGGCGGCCGCCGGCTGGTGGAAGTCGCACCGCGGCGCGCTCATCGCGCTGGCCCGGCGCGTTCCGTCGGTGCGGGGCACGCTCCTTTCGATGACCCCGCCCGGGGACAACGGGGAGATGACCGAGCTGTGGCTGGGGATCCTGGCCGAGTCGGGTGCCGACGCCGGTCTTGTGGACGCGGACCTGCCGCCGGAGGAGCAGTGCGCCGACGGGGCGGCGGGCTGGCTGGAGCGCTTCCACGGCGCCCGGCACCGCGGTTGGGGGCCGCGCCCGACGCCGCCCGCCCTGCTGGCGCTTGTGGAGCGGGCGGCCGGGCGGCTGCGTGCCGATCTGGCGGCGCGGCCGGAGGGCGAGCGGTTCCTGCGGATCGGCGTGGAGGACGTGAACCTGCTCGACCTGCTGCTCTCGCTGCGGGTCGCGGTCGCCGACCCCGAGGGGAGGACCGACCGCCACCACGGGCGCCGTGATGCCCTGAACCTGTCGGACTGGGCGCGGGGCGAGGAGCCGCGGGACCTGGTCGCGCTGGCGGCCGACCCGCGCTTCCGGCCCGCCTTCCGGCGCGGGGCGAACAGCTACAACGACGGCTCCTCCGGTACGGACGTGATGCGGCGGCTCGCCGCCTCGCCCGGTGGCCGTCCGATGCTCACCGAGTGGGTGCGCGAGGTGGCCGCCTCGTCGGTGGCGGCCGGCCTGCCCGGACTGCCGCAGGCGATCCACCGCCTTTCGTGGCTGCCGGCCGAGGCCCTCGCGCTCGCGCCCGAGGAGGTCGCGGCCGCCGCCGGTGCCGATCTCGGCGAGACCGTGGCGCGCACCTTGCGGGGCGGTCTGTGGGAGGAGCTGCGCTGGCCGGCCTGGGAGGAGGCGCTGACGCAGCTGGCGCCCGGGCGTCACACCACCGAGGGTCTGACGGTCGCCGAGGCCTGGCCGTATCTGATCGTGGCCAACGCGACACAGGTGCGCGTCATCGACGCCGACTCCACCGTCCTCGTGCACGATCTGCGGGTGCCCACCACGTCGGTGTGGCGGACGGGCTTCCACTACGTGGACGGCGCGCTCCTCGTGTTCTGGAGCACGTACGGCCGCGGGGAGCCGCAGGGCTACTGGCACACCGCGCCCGACACGGTGTTCGACCTGGTCGGCGGCGGCTCCTGGGCGATGCGTGCGGAGCACCTCAGCCTGCAGCTGCCGGGCGGCGGCCGCACCACCGGCGGCGGCGTCCTGCACAGCGGTGACACGAAGCTGCCCGCGGAGCGCGAGCTGCTGTCCGACGGCACCTCGTACTGGGTGTGGCAGAACAGGGACGGCGAGGACCAGGGCGGCTGGCTCGAGTACGACCCCGTGAGCGGCGCGTACGGCAGGCGCTCGCAGCCCGGCTTCCTCGCCGACGCGCTGCTCCGGCACGCGCCCGGGGCCGAGCTGTACGCCTCCTCGTGCCGGCTGCTGCCCGCCCCGGCGGTGGCGGGCTCGGCCCAGGGGACGCCCGCGGACGGGCTGCTCGGCTGGCGTGTGGTGCGGCTGCCCGACGGCGGGCACCAGGGCGAGGACACCGCCGGACGGGTCGTCACCCTGCCCAAGGGCGCCGGCCGGCCGGACGGCGCGCTGACGTTCCCCGGCGACGACCGGCCGCGGGCCCTGACCCGGCAGTGGCGTGAGGTGGCGCTGCGCGACCCGGAGGGCGTGGTCACCACGACGGCCCAGTGCGACCACCGCAACGAGCTGTACGGGACGGCGGCGCTGGCCCTGCCGCCGCTGCCGTACCTGTACATGCTGCGCGCACGTGATCCGCAGGGGTCGGCGGCGCTGCGCGGTGCCGACGCGGAGTCGGCCGGCGTGCTGCTGAAGGCGGCCGTGCTGGCGGAGCGCGCGGCGGACCTGCCCGAGCTGGTGCGCGCCGCGCTGCCGCAGGTCTCGGCGCCCGAGTTGATCGCCGGAGTGGTGAAGGTGCTGCGCTTCGCGGTGCGGCAGCAGAAGGCGCTGGACGCCGTGGCCGCGCGGCTCGACCCGGCCGCGGCGCCCGCGGACTCCCGGATCCAGGGCCCGAGTGACCATGTGCTCGCCAAGGCGCTGCACGGCATCGTCAGCACCGGCTACTACCGCTACGGCGCGGACAGCGATGTGACCTGCCGCTACCTGGAGATGCTGGCGGCCGTGCGCGCGGACACCGCCGCCACGGCGCGGCCGGGCCGGCTGCACTTCGATCTGCCGTCGCTGCCGTACTCGGGCCTGCCGTTCGCCTCGCTCCTGGACGAGCCGGCCGCGATCGCGTACCGGGCCGTGGCGCCCGGCGCCGACCCGGCGCACCGGGCCGCCCTGCTCGACGTCCTCGGCCGGGTCGACGCGCTGGGGCTGGCGTCGACGGCGGCCTCGGCCGGTCACTGGCGCCGGGTCCTGCTCCATCTGGCGCCGGCTCATCTGCACACGCCGGACGGGCAGGGGCGCAACCAGTCGCATCGCAGTGTGCTGCCCCTGGGCGGCGGCGCGGCGCTCGGCATCACCGAGCACACCTCGGGCGTCGCCGACGGGTGGGAGTTCGGTGCGCTGCTGCACGACCCGAGCGGCCGTTTCGAGGTGCCTGGCCCCTACACCGTGCGCAGTGACGCGCCGGTGGGCGACCGGGTGCGCGGCGCCGACTGGCTGACCGGCTTCCTCAAGGAGGCGGGGTCCCGTGCGGAGGCTGCGCCGTTCCTGCCGGAGGCCGCGGACGAGTTCAGCCGGCTCACCGGTGTGTCCGGGGCGCTGGCCCGGATCGTCCTCGTGGGCATGCCCGACGTGGACAGCTGGGAGAACAACTTCCTGCCCGCCGAGCTCCGCAACATGCTCGGTCTGAAGGTGGCCGAGGCGGGGCACGCCCGCGACGAACTGCGCGCACTCACGGTCGAGGTGCGCCGGGCGGTGCTCGCGGCGCTGCTGCCCGACGACCCGGCGCGGTTGTGGAGCGAGGGCCCGGACGTGGCCGCGGCGGCCGCCGTGTGGAACGAGAAGGTGGGGCGGCGCCGGCAGGTGCCCGACTGGCTGGCTGCGGAGGCCGCCCGCGCCGCGCGCAGCGGCTGGCCCGTGCACCGGGCGCTCCCGGCGCTGCTCGACCCGGCGGCGTCGCCGGAGCTCGCCGCCGATGTGCCGTGGCGCATCGAGGGCGACCACCCGGCGCCGGCGGCCCCCGCCGACGCGCCGTTCACCTCCGAGGTGCTGACCGGCTCGATGAGCCTGACGGCCTGGCTGGCGCACCGGCTGCCCGCCGGCGATCCGGTGCGGGCGGCGCTGCCGAGTGCGCTGACCGCCGTGCGTCAGCGTCTCGCGGCACCCGAACTGCTGCTCTCCGCGGGGCACTACGTCAGCCTCGCGGACTTCCGGAAGGTGGCGGGCGCACCGACGGAGACGGCTCCGGACCACGAGCGGTACGGCGCGGTGCTCATGGCCACGCAGGACGGCCAGCCCCGGCCGGCGGTGCGGCCCGCCCTGCTCGACTCCACCGGCTCCGATCCGTACCTGGTGGCGCTGCGCGGCGCGGACCAGCAGCCGAGCGGGGTCGAGACGGCGCTCCGCCGGGCGCACGACCCGGCGTTCGCGCGGCTCCTCGCCGACCCGGGCGCGCCCGCGGCCGGCGCGGCGGACGACGAAGGCATGTGGTGGCCGCAGGATCCGTCGCGTTCGGTGCCCGGGCTTGTGGCCGAGGTCGCCGAGGCGCGCGGCCTGGGCGCCGACGCGGCAACGCTGTACCTGATGCTGCTCGCCATGCCCGACCCGACGGACCGCAACACCGCCCGGTGGACGGGCTGGAAGCCGGCCCGTCTCAAGGCGGCGCGGGCCGAACTGGCGGAGACCGACCTGGTGGTCTCGGCGGTACGGGCCCGGGCCGGACGCTCGCTGTTCCTGCCCGGAGCCTGGGCGGAGCAGTCGGCGCCCGTCCTGCCCGTCGAGCAGTGGAAGCTGTCGATGTACGGGGTGGGCGCGGGCGGCCGGCCGGCACTGGGCGCCCTGGTGCCGACCGAACCGGCGGCGGAGCTGTTCGCGCGGGCCTGGCAACGGATCCTCGACGGCGATCTCCCGCGCTTCGAGGAGCTGAAGGTGCGGCGTACGAGGCGCCGCCGCTGAGGCGCCGTCACCGCGGTGCCGTCGAACGGTGCCTGAGCCGCCGCTGACCGGCCGCCCGTCGCCGGCGCGGCGCGGCGCACCCGCTCGCCCCGGGTGCGCCGCGCCGGCCCCCGTCCCCGTACACACGTCTGTCGCACCACGACGAAGGAACCCGAAGGAAACCGCATGACCGTCACCGAACAGAGCACGCCCGTCCGGCAGGGCCAGCCGGCCGAGGAGCGCCACGCCGCCGAACTCGCCTTCCTCGCCGCCCAGGACACCGGTCCGCGGCCGCCCGGCTGGGCGCTGACCCCGCGCGCGGTCGTCACGTTCGTCTGCGGCAGCGACGGAGTCGAGCTGGCCCTCCCCGGGCGGCGCGCCGGTCTGCCGTCGAAGCTGGTGATCGCCCCGAAGTTCGTCGGCGAGCGCGCACTGGTCGAGCGCTGTGTGGTCACCCTCGCCGGAGAGCGCGGTCTGCTGCTCACCGGTGAGCCCGGCACGGCCAAGTCGATGCTGTCGGAGCTGCTCGCGGCCGCCGTCAGCGGGACCAGCGCCCTGACCGTGCAGGGCACGGCGGGCACCACCGAGGACGCGTTCCGCTACGGCTGGAACTACGCCCTGCTGCTCGCCCAGGGTCCCACCCCGCAGGCCCTGGTGGACTCCCCCGTCCTCGCCGCGATGCGGGCCGGAATGGTGGTGCGGGTCGAGGAGATCACCCGCTGTCTGCCCGAGGTGCAGGACGCCCTGGTCTCCATCCTGTCGGACCGGCGGATCAGCGTGCCCGAGCTCACCGCCACCGAGGACGCGGTCGTCCGTGCCGCGCCCGGCTTCACCGTCATCGCCACGGCCAACCTGCGCGACCGGGGCGTCTCCGAGATGTCGGCCGCGCTCAAGCGCCGTTTCAACTTCGAGACGGTCGACCCGATCGCCGACGCCGACGCCGAGGCGGTCCTGATCCGCCGCCAGGCGGTCGCCGCCGTGCAGCGCGCGGGCGCGGCCTTCGCCGTCGACGACGCCGTCCTGGACGCCCTCGTCACCGTCTTCCGCGATCTGCGTTCCGGCCGCTCCACCGAGGGCTGGGACGTGGAGCGCCCGGGCACGGTCATGTCCACCGCCGAGGCCGTGCAGGTGGCGGCCTCGCTGGGCGTCGCCGCCGCCTACCTGCCCGGCGGGGACGCCCTGGACCTGCTGCCTGGCCATCTGCTCGGCGTGGTCCGCAAGGACGACCCGGCCGACCACGCCCGGCTGCTCGGCTACTGGGACGGCCCGGTGCGCCGCCGCGCCGAGAACGGCTCGGCGATGTGGCGCCGGCTCTGGGACCTGCGCGGGAGCCTGCGTTGAGGACCCTCGATCCCCGGACGGCCGTGGACGCGCTGGCCGCGTCCCGCGCGCCGTACCTCCTGGGTGTACGCCACCACAGCCCCGCACTCGCCGCGGTGGTGCCCGCCCTCCTGGACGAGGCGCGGGCCGAGGTGGTCTGCGTCGAACTCCCCGCCGACTTCCAGCCCTGGCTGGAACACCTGGCGGACCCCGAGACCCTCGCCCCGGTCGCCCTGGCCGGAGCGGGCGAGGGCGGCCGGCTCTCCTTCTACCCGTTCGCCGACTTCTCACCGGAGCTCGCCGCGGTCCGCTGGGCCAGAAGCCGCGGGGTGGAGGTCGTCTGCTGCGACCTTCCCCTCGGTGATCCCGGCTGGTCGGCAGGGGCCGTGCCCGAGCCGGACGCGGGCGAGGCCGATGGTGCAGGTGCGCCTGACACCGCACCCGGGCGTCGGCGCTCGTACGCCTCGGCCCTCGCCGCGGCCGGCACCGGCCGGGACGGCGACGACCTCTGGGACCGTGCGGTGGAGGTCCTGGCCCCCGGCTGCCCCCCGGACGCGGTCCGCCGCGCCGCCCTGGGCGTGGGCTGGGCCCTGCGCACCGACGCCGCCGTCCCCGCCACCGACCTGGCCCGGGAGGAGCGGATGCGGCAGGTGCTCGCCACC
The DNA here is from genome assembly GCF_041270065.1 of Streptomyces fradiae. Taxonomy (NCBI): domain Bacteria; kingdom Bacillati; phylum Actinomycetota; class Actinomycetes; order Kitasatosporales; family Streptomycetaceae; genus Streptomyces; species Streptomyces fradiae. Next base: position 70,890 of record NZ_CP065958.1, read on the forward strand.
GCCTCGGCGGACGGTCGCCGGGTGGCGGCCGTGATCGGCGCCTTCCACGCGCCGGCGCTCCTCGCGTCCGCGGAGGCGGGGGGCCAGGTGGAGGCCGGTTCGGGGTCCGGTACGGGCACACCAGACGAGTCCGACGCCGCCGCGGCGGGCGCGGGAGCAGCCTCGGGAGCGCCTACCAGGGCGGGTGGCGAAGCCACCGCGGCCGGTACGGAGACGGGCCCCACCGGACCTCGCCAAGCGCGGGACGAGTCCGACGCGGGCCGCGAAGCCACTGCGGCCAGTACGGCGGAGGCGGATCCGACCGGACCGCGCCGAGCGGACGCCAGCTCGGACAGCTCCGGTACGGACACACCCGGCGGGGTGCTCACGGGCCCGCCAGACGAGTCCGACGGCGTCGGGTCCGGCCCGGGAGCAGCCTCCGGAGCGGGTGGCGAAGCTACCGCGGCCGGTACGGCGGAGGCAGGTCCGGCAGGACCGCACCGAGTGGGCACCCACTCGGACGGCTCCGCTACGGGCAGACCGGGCAGCGCGCGTACGGGCCCGCCGGACGGGTCCGGGACGAGTGCGGGAACCGCACGGACGCCCGCTGGGAGCGGGGCGGGCGGCGAGGGTGCGGCGGTGACGTCGCTCGTCCCGTACTCCTTCGACCTGCTCGACTCCCGGTCCGGGTATCCGGCCGGGATCCGCGACCCGTTGTGGCAGCAGGCGGTGCTGACCGCGGCGGGCGATCCGGAGCGGATCCGGGTGGCGGCTGCCGACGCGGTGACCGGTCTGTGCCGGGAGCTGCGGCGGGCCGGTCACACCGCGGGGACCGGTGAGGCCGCCGAGACCCTGCGTCTGGCCTGCGATCTGGCCGCGCTGCGCGGGCTGCCCGCGCCCGGGCGCGGCGAGCTCCTGGAGGCCGTCACCACCGTGCTCGGTCAGGGCGAACCGCTCGGCCGGGGACGGGCCCTGGCCCGGGCGCTGGAGGCCGTGTTCGTCGGTACGGCGCGCGGCCGGATCAGCCCGCACGCGCCGCGGTCCGGTCTCGGCCCCTCGGTCGAGGCCGAGCTCGCGGACCTGCGGCTGCCCCGGCCGGACGACCCGGACCGCCGCGACCTGCGCCTCGATCCGCTCCGTTCGCCGCTGGACGGCCGTCGCGAGGTGCTGCTCCGGCGGCTCCTCGTGATCGGTGCCTCGTACGGCGAACCCCTGGACGTGGCGAGCACGGGCGACGGCACGGCGCTCGGCACCAAGTGGCGTCTGACGTGGACGCCGTCCGTGCCCGCGCGCCTCGACCTCGCGGGCGTGCGCGGGGTGACCGCGGCCCAGGCGGCCGCCGGAACGCTCGCCGCGACCGCGCGCCAGGCGGCCGCCGAGGGCGGCCCCACCCCGGAGCAGATCCTGACCGGGCTGACCGCCGCCGCGCGCTGCGACCTGCCCGAACTGGTCGACGCGCGCCTGCACGAGGCTTCCGCCGTGCTGCCCGACAGCACCGACCTGCCCGAACTCCTCCAGGCCCTGGACCTGTTGGAGGGGCTGCGGCGCGGCCACTACCCCGGTACGACGCAGGACGCCCGCACGGCGGCCGGCGCGCTCGCGGAGGAGCTGCTCGAGGCCGCGGTGCGTTCCCTGCCCGGCCTCGCCGGCAGCGACAGCGCCACCGACGCCGGTGCGCTGGTGGCCCTCGCGGACCGGGCGGCCGCCCGGCATCTGGGCCTCCGGCTCGACCGGGCGCTCGCCGAGCTGGCCGCCGAGGGCGCCCCGCTCATCCAGGGCGCCGCCGTCGCCGTACGCGTACTGCTCGACCTGGACGACGCGGCCGGGCTCGGCGGGCGTACGGCCGGCTGGATCGACGGCGCCACGGCGCCCGACACGCGCCGGGCGCTGACGAAGCGTCTCACCGGGCTGCTCACGGCCGCCGGTCCGCTGCTCCAGGCGTCGCCGGACGCGCTCGACCCGCTCATGGACCGGGTCGATACACTGGCCGACCAGGAGTTCCTCGACCGGCTGCCGGCCCTGCGCGGCGGCTTCGACGCACTGGCCCCGGCGGCGCGCGACCGGCTGCTCACCACCGTGACGGAGCGGCTCGGCGACCGGCTCGACCTGTCGCTCGACGCCCCGCCCGAGCTGCTCGCCCTGTGGGCGGCGGCCGACGCGGCGGGCTCGGCCGCGCTGAAGACCCTGGGGCTGCCGGACACGGACGCGGACACCGACGCCGCAGTCGACGCCGACGCCGACGCCAGTGACCGGATCGCGCCGGAGACCGAAGTCGACGGCCGCACTCCAGGAATCGCGGACACGGACGACACGGACCGCAGGCTCGGCCGCGCCGACCGCTGGCGGCTGCTGCTCGGCCGCCACAAGGAACGGCTCGCCGGCGACGCGCGCCGCTACGCCCATGCCCTGGACGAGCTCTACGGCCGCGGACGCGGCGAGGGCGCGCAGGACCTGGACGGCGGCGCGCCCGGCCAGGGCGGCGGTCAGGACCCGTCCTTCCCCACCGCGCGGGAGTGGGCGCAGGAGCTGGAGGCCCTCTTCGGGACCGACGTACGGGAGGAGGTCCTCGCGGAGGCCGCCGACGCGGGTCGCACGGACGTGCTCGCGCAGCTCGATCCGGCGGCGGTACGGCCGTCGGTGGAGCTGCTCGGTGCGGTGCTGTCCCTCGCCGGTGGCATGCCCGAGGCCCAACTCGCCCGGCTGCGGCCGCTGGTGAAGCGGCTCGTCGACGAACTGTCCCGGGCGCTGGCCACCCGCCTGCGCCCGGCGCTCACCGGTCTGGCCACTCCGCGCCCGACCCGGCGCCCCGGCGGCCGCCTCGACCTCGCCCGGACCCTGCGGGCCAACCTCGCCCACACCCGGCGGACGGAGGACGGCCGGCTGGTCGTCGTACCGGAGCGGCCGCTGTTCAGCACGCGGGCGAGCAAGGAGGCGGACTGGCGTCTGGTCCTCGTCGTCGACGTCTCCGGCTCGATGGAGGCCTCGGTGATCTGGTCGGCGCTGACGGCCGCGGTCCTGGGCGGGGTGCCGACCCTGTCCACGCACTTCCTGGCCTTCTCCACCCAGGTGATCGACCTGACCGACCGGGTGGACGATCCGCTGTCGCTGCTGCTCGAGGTCCGGGTCGGCGGCGGTACGCACATCGCGGCCGGGCTCGCGCACGCGCGGTCGCTGATCACCGTACCGAGCCGCACGCTCGTGGTCGTGGTCAGCGACTTCGAGGAGGGCGCGCCGCTCGGCGGGCTGCTGGGCGAGGTACGGGCCCTGGCGTCCTCCGGCGCCCACCTGCTGGGCTGCGCGGCGCTCGACGACACCGGCACACCGCGCTACTCGGTGTCCGTGGCGCGGCAGCTCGTCGCGGCCGGTATGCCGGTGGCCGCCCTCAGTCCGCTCGAACTCGCCCGCTGGGTGGGCGACCGCCTCCGTGGAGAACCCCGTTGAGCACCGAACTCCTGCCTCCCGTCGCCCCCGACGTCCTCGCCGACGCCGTGGAACAGCTCAGCGCCCGGCTGCGCAAGAAACTCGACGCGGCGATCGCGGGCTGCGCCGACCAGGCCGCCGCCACAGCCGACGGGGCGGTCGAGGTCCGCTTCGGCGAGGACGCCGCGGTCACGCTCCGCCCCGGTCCGTCCGGCGCGATCACGGCGGCGGAACAGGCCGTGTGCTCCTGTCTGTTGGCCCCGCGCTGTCTGCACCGGGCCGCGGTCCTGGGCGCGGCCCCGATCGCCGACGGGGAGGGCGACGCGGGCGGGGCCGAGGAGTCGGGTACGGACGAGACCGACGGCTCGGGCCCGGGGCGCGAGGAGGGCGCATCCGCCGTCCCCGCCGCCGAGGTTGTGACCGAGTCCGTGGCCCCGGTCGCTCTCTCCGCGCCGCAGGTACGCGCCGCCTCGGCGCTGTGGGACGCCGCCGCCGAGGCCCTGTCCGCCGGTGTCACGGCGGGCGGCGCGGTGGTGCAGGCCGAGCTGCTCCGAGCGGCCCACACGGCACGGCTGGCCGGGCTGCCGCGGGCGGAGGCCGCCGCGCTGCGCGTCGTACGGGGCCTGCGGGCCGCCCGGGAGCGGCGCGGGGGCCAGCGGCTCGGCGACCTCGCCGAGGCCTTCCGTGAGCTGCTGGCCGGCGCCGCCCTGCTCGCCTCCGGATCGGCCGACGTGGAAGCGGCGGGCTCCGCGCGCCGGGTCTACGAGCAGGGCGGCAGCCTGCGGGTGTACGGGCTGTGCCGGGAGCCGGTGCTGTCCGCGACGGGTTACGGCGGAGTGACCACGCACCTGGTCGGCGCGGACGGCACCGGTTACACGGTCTCCGACGTGCGCCCCGGCGGTCTCGCCCGGGTGAAGGGCGCGGGGTCCGCGTCCGTGGCGCTCGGTGGCGCCGTCCTCGATCACGCGGGGCTGGCGCGCGGGGGTCTGCGGATCGTCGGCGCGACCGTCTCGGCGGACGGGCGGCTCGGGGCGGGGCGGGGTGTCAGCGCGACGCCGTTGCGCGGGGTGGACTGGTCCGAGAAGCCCGCTGCCGCCCTCTTCGCCCGGCCGGTGCGGGAGGCGATGGCCGACGTGCTCACCGAGGATACGGCGCCGGGTCTGCTGGGCTGTGACGTCGAGGTGATCGGGGCGGCCGGCGACTGTGTCGTCGTCCGCGTCGCCGGTGAGGGTCCGCTGCTGCGGCTCCGCCCCGCGCACCCCCATCCCGAGCTGCCGCACTCCGCCAACCTGCGCCGGATCGCCGAGCACCCGGGGCTCGCCCTGCGCGTGCTCGGCCGTCCCGACCTGGACCGGGCGGCGACGCTCCGGCCGCTCGCGGTCGGGCCGGTGCCGGGGGCGTCCGCCACGCTGCGGCTGCCGGACGGTTGGAAGGGTCACGCCGACCTGGGCTACGACCGGCTCCAGGGTGAGCACTTCCCCCGTGAGACTGCGGCAGCCGCGGCCCCCGAGCCGGTGAGCGCGGGACCCGACCCGCTGGCGGACGCTCCCCTGTGGCGCGTCCGGCGCCTCCTTGAGACGGGCGTCGCGGGCGGTCGCCGTGCCGTGGCGGAAGCGGGCCGCGGCACGGACGCGGCCTCGCTCGCCGCCCGGCTGACCGGGGCGGGCCTCGGCGGCGCGGCCCGCCTCGCCCGGAACGTGACGGTGGAGGCGGGCCGCCGCCCCCGCGACGCGTTCGGCCGCCTGACCGACCCCTCGGCCGACGCCTACGCGAGGGCCTGGCTCGCCTCGGCCGTGCACCTGGCGGCCGCGGAGCGGTCATTGGTGGCGGCGTCCTGGGCGTAAGCCGAGCTCCGTGAGCTGCCGGTCCGGCGTTCCGCGGCGCGGGAGCGTGGCGGGTGCGGGCCTGCCGAGTCGCAACCGTACGTGTCGCCACGCCCACGGAGGGCGCCGGGCCCGGCCGATCGGGTGAAGCCGGGTTCGGGGCGATGAGTCTGCGGGCACCCACAGGTCTACCTCTTGACGAGACCAATCAACGCACCGGGAGCACGCCATGGGACGCATCCACATCGCCATGTTCGCCACCCTCGACCTCGTCGGGCAGGCGCCCGGCGGCCCCGACGAGGACCCCATCGGGTTCCCCTTCGGCGGCTGGCAGGCGCCGCTGCTCGACGACGTCGCCGGCGCCCAGATCGAGGCCGCGTACGAGGGTACGGACGCCCTGCTGCTCGGCCGGCGGACGTACGACATCTTCGCCTCCTACTGGCCGCACCAGAAGGACGCGTTCGGCACGCTCTTCAACAGCATCCCGAAGTACGTGGCCTCCCGCGGCAAGCCCGACCTCTCGTGGGCCGGGTCCACTCAGCTCGGCCCGGACCTGGCCGACGCGGTCCGTGAGATCCGTGACCGCCACGAACACGTGAAGGTCGTCGGCAGCCTGAACCTCGTACAGACGCTCCTCCACGAGAAGCTCTTCGACCGTCTCGACCTCTGGCTGCACCCCCTCGTGCTCGGCGTCGGCAAGAAGGTGTTCGACGACGGCGCGGTGCCCACCAACATCACCCTCCTCGACCCCCCGGCGGCCAGCCCGAAGGGCACCGTGTACCTGCGCTACGCCCTCGCCGAGGGCACGCCCGCCACGGGCGACATGTCCCTGCCCGATCGAGGCGTGGGAAGCGACGCCTGAAGGCTGCCGGGCCCGGTCAGAATTCCAGATCGAGGTAGTCGATGTCGTTGATCTCCACCTCCGACAGGCCCGTCGCGCGGCGGCCGCCGTCCTGGAAGTAGGTCTCCCGCAGTCCGTCGGCGATGATCTGCCGCATCCGCCGGTCGTCGGCGCCGGCCTCGCGGGCGTCGAAGAGGCGGCGGGCGAAGGCGGCGGGGAGGTGGACGGTGAGGCGGCGGAAGCGGCCGTCGTCGGTGGTGCCGACCGGGGCGGTGTAGCCGAAGCGGGCGCGCGTCTCGACGGTGATGCCGCCGGTGGTGGCGGCGTGTTTCTGCCGGCGGCGGCGGACCTGGGGCTGCCAGCGGGCGAGCACGGCCGCCTCGATGTGGGCGGCGACGTCCTTGGGCGGGTGCTTGCGGGTGCCTCGGCGGTAGCGGTTGACGGAGTCCGCGGTGACGCCGATCTCCTGGCCGATCTCCTTGGCGCTCTGGTATTTGAGCAGGAATCTGATCCGGGCCTGGAGCGTTCGGGGTGGCGCCTTCGTGAAGTGTTCACGGTCGGCGCGCTCCAGGGCGTCGTCGATGTCTCCCACGGTGGTCACTCACCTTCGTCGAGGACGGCGTCGCCGCCCTTGATGTGCCGGGCCGGGTTGAGGCCTTGCTCCATCAGGTCGACCGCCCACGCCATCGGTTGGACGCCCTCCAGCTTGGCGAGGCCCGGGGAGGGGCCGAGGCGGAAGCCGCCCGGCTTCGCCTTGCCGGAGGCGTCGTACGGCAGGAAGTCGAGCGGCGAGGCGCCGGGGCTCGGGTAGACGACGCAGTCGGAGAGCACGGCGAGCGGGTAACGGCCGGTCATCTCCGCCATGTTGCGCAGCTTCCGGTGCATGTTGACCCGGGCCTTGGAGATGACGGCGGCGCGGATGTCGGGGCGCCAGGTGGGGCGTTCCAGGGCGGGCCAGCGGTCGCCGTCCCGGTAGCCCTTGCCCTGCGGGCGTTCGCGGAGCTTGCCGACGCCGCCCTTGACGGTGGCCTTGATCGCGGCGAGTACGGCGGCGAGCGCGGGGTCCTGCTCCTTGTGGTGTTCCATCGCGGCGAGGAACTCGGTATCGCTGAGATCCTTGGTGACGCCGAGTTCGGCGAGCGTGGCGACGTAGGCGTCCTTGAGGCGGTCGTGCCAGGGATCGAGGTACGCGCCGGTCTCGCGGCGCAGATAGGCCTCGAGGATCTCGACGTCGTAGCCGAGCTCCTGGGCGTACGCGACGGTGTGGGTCTGGTACCAGGCCGGCCCTTGCGGGCGGGTGCCGTCCGGGGTGAACGGTGAGGGCAGGCGCGGGTCCAGTTCGACGTGGGAGAGGTCGACCAGCCAGGAGCCGGGGACCTTGGGGTAGAAGCGGGGGCTCGTGAAGTGCTCGGGCTCGGACAGGCCGACGGTCAGGCGCGACGCGGCGGCGAGGAAGGCGGTGTTGAGGTCCAGGCCGACGGCATACGGCAGCGCCGCCTCGTCGCCGGAGAGCAGATCGAGGTCGCGGACCCACTGGTAGGCCTCCTCGTCGAGGAAGCCGCTCTTCCACCCGGTGTGCACGACCACGGGATGCTCGGCGGTGGCCTCCGGCGGCGCCGGGTCCATGGGCTCCGTGCCGAGGGACCCGGGGTGATGGCCGGACACCCACTGTCCGGTGGTCCGGTCCTGCACGGCCCTGGTCGGCGGGCGCAGCGCCGTCATCAGTTCGAGGCCCGAGACGGCCGTGGAGCCGCGCGGGGTGATGACCCGCTGGGCGTAGACGCCGAGGACGCGGGCGATGTCGGCCGGGTCCAGGTCGGCGACGCCGGGCCAGGACCGCTCGTCGAGGGCGTCCCAGGGCAGGACGGCGAGCTGCACGCACATCCGGCGGTTGCCCTCGGACGGCCGGTAGACACGGGCCCAGGGGCCGAAGCCGCGCCGGGTGAGCTTCCACTTCGCCTTCGTGACCTGCTTGACCACGGGATGGTCCTCGGGAAGGCGCAGGCCCCGGCGGTCCTCGAGTCGCTCGGGCAGCCCGAGCCGCGCCGCGGCGGAGGCGGTGAGCACGATCAGCGGGTCGGAGTCCTTGCCGTAGCGGTGCAGGCGCGGTGCGCCGAGGCCGGACTCGGCGAGGGTCCACTCCACCAGGTCCACGAGCGTGGTGGCGGGGCAGTCGAGGACGATGCCGTCAACGCCGTACGCGGATCCGTCGCCGTCCAGGACGGCGAGCGGGCCGTGCGGGAACCGCGGGTCCGACGCGGGAGGCGCTGTGGTCTTCACGGCCGGCCGGCGGGGGTGGGAGCGGGGGGCGGCAGCGGCCGGAGCACGGCGTGCGGACGGTCGCGCGGCTTGGGCGCCCGGAGCCGCCGGGGACTCCGGGGCACCCGGCACCGGAACCTGCCCGGACTCCGGTACGCGCGGGGTTACGGGCACGGCCGGGGTTACGGACACGGGCGCGGGCGCGGGCTCGTGCCGCGGCGGCGCGGGGTAGCGCTGGGCGAGGCCTTCGAGCAGGCGCCGGTAGGCCTGGAGGCGTTCGGCCCTGGGCTCCGCGCGGCCCTCCTCCCACGCCTGGATGCTGGGCAGCCGGACGCCGAGGGCCTGGGCGACGGCGGCCTGGGTCAGTCCGGCGGCCTCGCGCAGACGGACGCGTTCGGCCGGCGCGGGCAGGATCTGGCCGGATTCCACGGCGGCGAGGAGCGCGTCGACGGCCGCGAGCGGATCCGAGGGCTGGTTGCTCATGAAAGGGGTGTCTCCTGCCCGGTGTTACCGAATGCCCTGACGGATCTCCTCGAGGCGGGTCACCAGACGCTGGTAGCGCTGGGACGCGGCCTGCGAGGACTTCATTCCCTGATGGCGGGCGATCTCCCGCCACTCGAGGCCGCGGCGCCGGGCCTCGATGACCACCTGCGCCTCCATCCGGTCCAGGGCCGTCCGCATCTCCTCGAACAGCCCGAGGGCCGCGGCCACGTCCTCGTCGGAGACCGCCCGCTCCCCCGCGCCGTCGCCGTGCGCGGCGCCTGCCAGCAGCCTGCCCAGCAGGGCGGAGTCCTGCTGGAGGGCCTGTGCCGGGGCACTGTCGGGCAGCGGGAAGTCGGCGAGGCCGGCGAGCCGGTTCCGCGGTTCGAGCCGAGTGTCATCCGCCATGGCGCCACCCTAGCGGGCGCGGCAACGAAACAACGAAACGTTGTTCGCTTCCCCCGGTGGGCGTGTCGCGCACCCGGGTGCGAGGCGCCCGATGAACATCTGATCGATTGTCAGTGGTGGGTGAGACGGTAGTTCCATCAAGCCGGAACACCGGAACACCGGGATTTGGGGGAATTCGTCGTGTCCAAGAACCAGAATTACATCAACCATGTCGCTCTCGTCCTGGACGCCAGCTCGTCGATGTCGCACCTGAGCCGCAAGGTCGTCGAGGTCGCCGACCAGCAGATCGCGTACCTCGCGCGCCGGTCGCGGGAGCTCGACCAGGAGACGCGGGTCACGGTGTACGTCTTCGCCGACAAGGTGGAGTGCGTCATCTACGACAAGGACGTCCTGCGGATGCCGTCCCTGAAGCAGTTGTACCGGGCGGGCGGGATGACGGCGCTGCTCGCGGCGGCGCTGAAGTCGCAGCGCGAGCTGGCGCAGACGGCTCAGCTCTACGGTGACCACAGCTTCCTGACGTTCATCCTCACCGACGGCCAGGAGAACGCGAGCCACCGCAGCCCGGACGCGCCGACGAAGAACCCGCGCGCGCTGGTGGCGGCGGTGGCCGAGATGATCGAGAAGCAGGACGACAACTGGACGCTGGCCGTCCTCGTGCCCGACCAGATGGGCAAGCGGGAGGCCACGCAGTGCGGGTTCCCCAAGGACAACATCGCGATCTGGGACGCCACCAGCACGCAGGGTCTGGAGGAGGCCGGACAGGTCATCCAGGAGGCCACCGAGAAGTTCATGGTGGGCCGTACGAAGGGCATCCGCGGCACGCGGGCGGTGTTCTCGACCGGCGCGGAGGCGGTCAACAAGGACACCATCAAGGCGGCCGGCCTCACGCCGGTGAATCCGTCGGAGTACCAGCTGGTCGCGGTGGCCCGTGACGCGGGGATCAAGGAGTGGGTCGTCGAGAGCGGTCTCACCTACCGCACCGGCGGGGCGTACTACCAGCTGAGCAAGCCGGAGAAGGTCCAGGCGCGCAAGCAGATCGCGGTCCTGGAGAAGAGCACCGACCGGGTGTACTCCGGGCCGGAGGCGCGGGCGCTGCTCGGCCTTCCCGACGTCGAGGTCCGGATCAAGCCCGACCACAACGACGACTACACGATCTTCGTGCAGAGCACCAGCGTGAACCGCAGGCTCGTGCCGAACACGCGGCTGCTGATCATGAACTGATCCGCGGAGGCGTCAAGCCCCGGTCGGCCGGCTCCCGGCCCGGCCGGGGCGTACGGCGCGGGCGGGGGCGGCAGGGCGGGGCACGCGGCCGGGTGGCGGGGGCGGGCGGTCACGTACCCTGGGCGCATGCGTACGCGCCCGACCCTCAGCTGGACGCCCACCGAGGACCTGCCGCCCGCGACCACGGATCTCACTCCGGTGGCCGAGGTGCTACGGGCGGGCAAGGTGGTGGTGCTCAGCGGGGCGGGGATCTCGACGGAGTCGGGCATTCCCGACTACCGCGGTGAGGGCGGAAGCCTGAGCCGGCACACCCCGATGACGTACCAGGACTTCACCGGGAGCGTCCGGGCGCGGCGGCGGTACTGGGCCCGCAGCCATCTGGGGTGGCGGACCTTCGGCCGCGCACTGCCCAACGCCGGTCATCGGGCCGTCGCGGCCTTCGAGCGGCACGGGCTGCTGTCCGGGGTGATCACCCAGAACGTCGACCATCTGCACCAGGCCGCCGGCAGCACCGATGTCGTGGAGCTGCACGGAAGCCTGCGCCGGGTCGTGTGCCTGTCGTGCGGGACCTTCAGCGGGCGCCGGGAGCTCGCCGAGCGGCTGGAGGGGGCCAATCCGGGGTTCGCGCCGGTACCGGCCGCGCTGAACCCGGACGGGGACGCCGATCTCACCGACGAGCAGGTCGCGGACTTCCGGGTCGTGCCCTGCACCGTGTGCGGCGGGGTGCTCAAGCCGGATGTGGTGTTCTTCGGCGAGAACGTGCCGCCGCAGCGGGTCGAGCACTGCCGCGCCCTCGTCCGTGAAGCGTCCTCGCTGCTGGTCCTGGGTTCGTCGCTGACGGTGATGTCCGGGCTCCGGTTCGTACGGCAGGCCGCCGACGCCGGAAAGGCCGTGCTGATCATCAACCAAGATCCCACCCGGGGCGACCGGCACGCCCGTACCCGTGTCGCGCTCCCTCTGGGCGCGGCTCTGACCGCCCTCGCCGAAGGCCTCGCCGTGCCGCTGGAGGGCCGGGCGGACGCCCCCGCACCCTGAGGGCGCCCCCGAAACCCGCAGCGGGTGCGCGCTTGGTCAGTCCGCCCAGACGCGCGCGTAACAGCGCCCGCTACCCGGCACTCCGCTGTCCGTGAAGGGTGTTCTGCCGTGCAGGACGGCGGAGTTGTTCACCAGGAGGAGGTCCCCTCGCCGCAGGGGCAGCTTCAGCACCAGGGCGGGGTCCTGGAGCAGGGTCTCCATCCGCTGCAGGGCGGCGCGCCGCGCAGGGGTGAAGGGGGTGCCGGTCTCGTCCTGGCCGCGGTTGATCCAGTAGCGGTTGTAGTGCACGCGCAGGGTCCGGTCCTCGTGGCGGAAGACCGGGCGGACGCGGTCGAAGCCGGGACCGCGGCCGAAGTGGAAGTCCTGGTGCAGCTCGCGCAGGGCGTCCGGATGGGCGGTGGCGAGGTGGTCGTGCAGGGCCGGGCCGCTGGCGAGGAGGGACGCGCCGCCTTCGGCGGCCGGGCGGATGCAGAGGAGGGCCAGGAGCCTCGGGGGCTCGGGTCCCTCGCCGCGGTCCATGTGCGGGAGGAGGAGGTGTGCGTCGCCACTGGGGGTGGCGGGCGTTTCCGGTCCGGCGAGCGTCGGAAGGGCGGGGGCCGTGGTGGCGGTCAGGAGTTCGTTGGCCGAGCTCTGGAGCCGTAGACCCGCGGGGGCGCACACCCGGGCGACGAGGTGTGCGCAGAGCTCGACGGACTGGCGGTCGGTCAGCCCCGCGAGCGCCAGGCCGCGGAGGACGGCGAAGCCCGTCCCGTACCAGAGGGCGGTGTTGATCCGTGCCGGGAGTGCGCCTCCGGCATCGGCTTCCGTCGCCGGGATCAGCCAGTCCTCGGTCCTCAGCCCGGCCGGATGCCAGCCCAGAGGCCCCTCGGCCTCGCGGAGTCCGTCCGTCATGCCACTCACCCTCCCCGCCGTCCCGCCGTCCCGCCGCCGCCTCTGTGATCTCCTTCTCAGGCTGGCGGCGGCGGGGCCGTTTCAAACCGAGCGGGTCCAGGGCGACCTGCCCGGGCCGGTCGGGTGGGTGCCGGTGACGGCCATGACCACGGAGTAGAGGCTGGTCTCGGCGGCGATGAAGAGGCGGTTCCGTTTGGCGCCGCCCCAGGAGATGTTGGCGACGGCCTCGGGCACGACGAGCCGGCCGATCAGGGTGCCGTCGGGGTCGTAGCAGTGCACGCCGTCGCCCATGGCCGCCGCCCACAGGCGGCCGCCGTCGTCGAAGCGCAGGTTGTCGAAGCGGGCGCCGGGGCGTGCGGTGGCGTCGGCGAAGACCTTGCCCTCGGAGAGGGTGCCGTCGTCGCGCACATCGAAGACACGGACGTGTCCGGCGCGGGTGTCGGAGACGTACAGCTGCTGCTCGTCGGCGGAGAAGACCAGGCCGTTCGGTGCGCCGAAGCAGTCGGCGACGAGGCGCACTTCGCCGGTGTCGGGGTCGATGCGGTAGACGTTGTTGGCGCCGATCTCGCTGTCGGCGCGGTAGCCCTCATAGTCGCTGGTGATGCCGAAGTCGGGGTCGGAGAACCAGATCGAGCCGTCGGACTTCACGGCGGCGTCGTTGGGGCTGTTGAGGCGCTTGCCCTGCCAGCGGTCGGCGAGGACGGTGATGGTGCCGTCGTGTTCGGTACGGGTCACCCGGCGGTTGCCCTGTTCGCAGGTGACGAGGCGGCCCTGCCGGTCGAGCGTGTTGCCGTTGGTGTGGCCGGCCGACCGGCGGAAGACGCTGACCGCTCCGGTCTCCTCGTCCCAGCGCAGCATCCGGTCGTTGGGGATGTCGCTCCACACCAGCTGGCGCCAGGCCGGCACGTAGAGGGGCCCCTCGGCCCAGCGGCAGCCGGTGTACAGAACCTCCAGGTCGGCGTCTCCGTTCATGCACCGTCCGGTGCGGAAGCGCTCGTCGAACAGCTCGTAGAGTGCGGGGCCTTCGCCGGTCATGGTTCCCCTCCATGCCATGTCAGCCGAACCTTCTTCGGCTCGTTCGGGAGAATGCAGGATGAGCTATGGTCTCCACAAGTCTGTACCGAACGGAGAGTTGTGGATCACATAGACCGGACCCTGCTGGCCGAACTCCAGCGGGACGCCACCCAGTCCTACGCCGCGCTCGGCCGGGCTGCGGGTCTGTCCGCCGGGGCCGCGCACGAGCGCGTGCGCAAGCTGCGCGAGCGCGGAGTCATCCGGCGCACGACGGTGGAGGTCGACCCGGCCGTGGTGGGCGGCGGCGTCCTCGCGTATGTGATGGTCGACTCCAGCGCCTGGATGGGCGATTCGGCGGACGCCTTCGCCGCGCTCCCGGAGATCCTGGAGGCCCACGTCATCGCCGGCAGCGCCACGGTGCTGGTCAAGGTGCGGACGACGACAACGGAGCAGTTGCAGGACGTGCTGCGCCGCCTGTACGCGATCGACGGGGTGAGCGGCACGCAGGCGACGGTGGTGCTCGAGACGTTCTTCGAGCGGCCGGTGGCGGTGCGGCGGGACGGCGGCGAGCAGCCGGCGTAGCGGCGCCGAATTCCGCTTGCGGATCTTCACCCGCGTGGGGCACGGTCTCCTGGCACCGAAGCCGGAAGAGGAAGGCCGAGAAGATGACCGCGGAGCCGCGCCCCGCCGACGACCAGGCACTCGACGATCAGGGACTCGTCGACCACGAACTCGTGGAGGCCGCGGCCCGTGTCGCCCGGACCCGCAGCCACGGCGACAACCACACGATGGCGGCCGCGGCACGCACCGCGGACGGCCGGATCGTCACCGCCATGAACGCCTACCACTTCACCGGCGGGCCCTGCGCCGAGCTGGTGCTCATCGGTACGGCGGCCGCCCAGGGCGCGTACGAACTCTCGACCGTCGTCGCCGTGGGCGACCGCGACCGGGGCGTCGTGCCCCCGTGCGGCCGGTGCCGCCAGGTCCTCCTCGACTACTTCCCGGACCTGAAGGTCATCGTCGGCGCGGGCGAGCGCCTCCGTGCGGTCCGCATCACCGAGCTGCTGCCCGAGAGTTACGTCTGGGCCGACCACCAGCTCGACGGCGCCGAGTAGGTGAGCACCGACTCGGCGGGGCGGCCCGGGCCGCCCGCTCCGGCCGTCGGGTGGCAGGTCCGGGAGAGCCGATGAGACTATCCGTCAGCATCCACCGCACCCGCCTCGGCGCGACCGAGTTCACGGTCATCCGCCCCGCTCAGCCGCTGCGCCGTGCGGTGCTCATCGATCGCGACCGGTACCTGAACGCCTACGTCGACGAGCACGCCGCCCGCCGGATCGGCGGCCTGTGGGCGCTCGCGGCCACGTCTCCGCGCACCTTGATCCATCTGCCGATGCGCGGCAACCAGCCGCCCTCCGCCGCGCTGTCGATGGACCCGCCACGCCGGCTCGATCTCGTACTGCTGCACCACTCGCTGCAGTTCGCGCCGGCGCGCTGGAAGGAGCTCCGCGGCCGCCTCGGTCCGGGCCGGCCGCGGACGGTGACGCTGCCCGACGCAGGGCTCGAGGACGCATCCGGGATCGATGACGCGGCCCGGCATCACAAGGAGAACCGGGACCTCTTTCACCAGCATCTCCACGCCGAGACCGTCTTCATGACCGGCAGCACCAAGGTGTTCCGGGAGACCACCCGGCACTTCCTCGACGTCGCTCGCCACGGGCCCGCCCACGCCCGCTCCCACCCGAGCCGTCCGCACTACTGCGCGGAGCTCCACTCCAACGACGGCACCCTCGGCAACGCACGCGAGCTCCACATCGAGTACTGCGACGAATGGAACGCGTGACAGTGAGTCAAGGGCGGTAAAAATCCCCGAAATTGGTCTAGTCCAGGAGCCCTCGGGATGGACAGGGGAAACGACCGGCGGCACCCTCGACCGGTCTAGTCCACTCTTGGTCCAGACCATTGACCCGGTTCCTCGGCGGCCGCTATCCCGGTAGGCGCACCCCCACTCCGCCGCCGGCGGGACGGGGGTGCTTCCCGCCCCTCACACACCCCGGGACTGACTGACATGAGACGCATGCGCTCCTGGCGCGCGATCGTCGCCGCCGTCACCACCACCGTCGCCGCGGCCGGCCTGACCGCGCTCGGCGGTGGCACCGCCCAGGCGGCGACGCCGCTGCCGAACCGGGTCTTCGCGCCCTACTTCGAGGCGTGGACCGGCGAGAGCCCCGCCGCGCTGTCCGCGCAGTCGGGCGCCAAGCACCTCACCATGGCCTTCCTGCAGACCGCGACGAAGGGCTCGTGCACGCCGTACTGGAACGGCGACACGAGCATGCCGATCTCCGCCGCCGTCTTCGGCGCCGACATCACGACCATGCAGGGCCGCGGCGGGGACGTGATCCCCTCCTTCGGCGGCTACACCGCCGACACCACCGGCACCGAGATCGCCGACAGCTGCACCGACGTCAACCAGATCGCCGACGCGTACGAGAAGGTCCTCACGACCTACGACGTGACCCGTCTCGACATGGACATCGAGGTCGACTCCCTCGACAACAGTGCCGGCATCGACCGGCGCAACAAGGCCATCAAGGTCCTCCAGGACCGGGCCGCCGCGTCCGGCCGCAAGCTGGAGATCTCGTACACCCTGCCGACCACCACCTCCGGCCTGGCGTCCAGCGGCCTGGCCGTCCTCAAGAACGCCGTCAGCAACGGCGCACGGGTCGACGTCGTCAACCTCATGACGTTCGACTACTACGACAACGCCGCCCACGACATGGCCAAGGACACCCAGACCGCGGCCCAGGGCCTCTACAACCAGCTCGCCAAGCTCTACCCGGCCAAGACCGCCGCGCAGCTGTGGGGCATGGTCGGCATCACCGAGATGATCGGCGTGGACGACTTCGGTCCGGCCGAGACCTTCACTCTGGCCAACGCCCGCACCGTGTACGACTGGGCCGTCGGCAAGGGCATCAACACCCTCTCCTTCTGGGCGCTGCAGCGCGACAACGGCAGCTGCGCCGGCGGTGCCGCGGCCGACAACTGTTCCGGCATCGCCCAGAACACCTGGGACTTCAGCCATGTCTTCGCGCCCTTCACGGGCGGGACGACCACCCCGGCCGACGACTTCTCCGTCACGGCCGCCCCCACCGCCGGCACCGTGACGGCGGGCGCCTCCGCCACGACCACCGTCAGCACGGCCGTCACCTCCGGCGCGGCCCAGTCCGTGAGCCTGAGCGCCGCCGGCCTCCCGGCCGGGGTCACGGCCTCCTTCAGCCCGGCCTCGGTGACGGCCGGCGGCTCGTCGGCCCTCACCCTGTCCACCACCCAGGCGGCGGTCTCGGGGACGTACCAGATCACGGTCACGGCGGCCGGTCCCTCGGCCGCACACACCGCGACCTACGCCCTCACGATCACCGGCGGCACCGGGCACCAGTGCACGGCGGCGCCCTGGAGCTCCGGCACCGTGTACACCGGCGGGCAGCAGGTCTCCCACAAGGGGCACACCTGGAAGGCCAAGTGGTGGACGCTGGGCGAGGAGCCCGGCACGACCGGCGAGTGGGGGGTCTGGCAGGACCTCGGCGCCTGCTGACCCGCCCCTCCCGGTCCGCGCACCCGCCGACGCGCGCCGGCCGGCCCCCAACCGGCCCGCGCGCCGGCCCACCGCCGGAGCCGATTCCCCGCCTCCGGCACACGGCGGCCTCTGCCTCGGGCAGGGGCCGCCGACCCGCGTGCGCAGCCGGAAACCGGTTGCGAGGCGCCGTCACCGTCCTGTGTGCTCCTGGGCATGGCGATTTCCTTGAGCACGCCGGGAGTTGACGAACTGGGCAGCGCCGTGGAAGCGCTGCGGGAGTGGCAGCACGACCGGGCGCCGATGCAGCTGCATCCGGGCGACCTGGGCTGGTTCTGGCAGTCGGGGACCGAGGCGACCGCCGCGGCGGTCCGGACCTGGCGCCGGGGCGGCCGGATCCTCGCCGTCGGGCTGCTCGACGGGCCCGGACTGCTGCGGCTGACCATGGCGCCGGACGCGCTGCAGGACGGTGAGCTGGCGCGGCGGCTGGTCGCCGACGTGACGGCGCCGGAGCGGGGTGTGCTGCCCGCGGGGAAGGTGAACATCGAGGCGCCGCTGGGCGCCCTGCTGCAGAATCTGCTGGCCGAGGCCGGCTGGCCCGTCGACGAGCCGTGGACACCGTTGCGCCGTGACCTGTCGCAACCGGTGCGGGATCCGGGTGTCCGGGTCGAGGCCGCCGGGCCGGACCGGGCGCCGGACTTCGCGGCCGTGCACCGGTCCGCGTTCGGCGGGTCGCGGTTCACGGACGAGCGCTGGCGCAGGATGGCCGCCGGTCTGCCGTACGCGGACGGGCGCTGCCTCGTCGCGTACGACGACCGGGGCGCGGCGGTCGCGGCGGTGACGGTCTGGTCGGCCGGGCGGGGCAGACCGGGGCTGCTCGAACCGATGGGAGTGCACCAGGAGCACCGGCGCCGGGGTTACGGGGCGGCGATCAGCGTGGCCGCGGCCGCCGCGCTCCGTGAGCTGGGCGCGTCGAGCGCGATCGTCTGCACGCCGAGCGCGAATGCGGGTGCGGTCGCCACTTATGAGGCGGCCGGATTCCGCAGGCAGCGGGAGGTCAGGGACCGGTACCGGGACGTCTGAGCCGACTCTCGGCTTCTCGGCCTTCTGCCGGAGTGGTCGAGGCGCCGTGCGCGTTTCGGCCACTCCACCTCCGCGCCTCGTGCCCGTAACCACGCGGTCGGTGTAGCGGGCACGAACGTACTTTCGCTTGTTCACGGGGTTCGCGGCCCGACCGAAACACATGTGTTCGAGCGGGTGGGTGCCGTCGTTGATCCTCACGACACACCGTTCACCTGCGAGGTGGCCAGCATGAACCAGCAGAACGGCGGGACCGCCGTCGAAGGCACCGTGCCCGCTCCCCGGGCGGAGCCGCTTCCGCCGCCGCCCAGGACCGTGCACGTGGGGTCTCGGGACGGCGATCTGGCCGACGAGATGAAGGACACGTACTGGTCGGTCCACGACGAGGCCGCGGCCCGGGCGACGGTGCGCCAGGTTCTCGTCGGACTGCCGCGGATCACCCGGCTGATCGGGCGGCTCGCCTGGCGGGCCGACGCCCGCGCGACCGCGACCGTCGTGGTCTGCCAGCTCGTCTCCGCCGCGATGAGCGCGCTCGGGCTCGTGGCGTCCGTGGGGGTCCTGCAGAAGCTGTTCGCCGAGGGGCCGACACCCGACCGGGTGTACGCGGCCGTGCCGCAACTCCTGCTGGTGGTGGGGTTCCTCGCCGCGAGGGCCTTGCTTGAGGCTGTGGTCGCGGTCGCCCAGGCGCGTGTGACGCCCAAGATCAGGACCGCGCTGGAGCGGGAGTTCTTCCAGCTGACCGCGAACGTGCGCCTGGAGGCGGTCGAGGACCCCGACTGGCACGACGAGGTCTACCGGGCCAACGACCGCGGCCTGTTCTACGCCCGGCAGATCGTCGGCCAGGTCGTCGCCCTCGCCTCCGCGCTCCTCGGCCTGGCGGGCACCGCCGGTGTGCTCGGCGTTCTGCATCCCGCGCTGCTGCCGCTGCTCCTGCTGTCCGTCCTGCCGGTCGGCGCGGCGGCGGTGCGCAGCGCCCGGGCCAGGTTCCACTCGTTCCGGCGGTGGAACGCGCTGCAGCGGCGCGTCCGCGTCTTCTCCTGGCTGCTGCTCGACCAGGACGCGGCCGCCGAGCTGCGCTCGGACACCGCGCAGCAGGCGCTCCTAAACGAGCACGGGCGGCTGGTCGTCCGGATCGCCGAGGAGGACACCCGTCTGGGGGTCCGCGCGGCCTGGCTGAACCTGGCCGGCCGCACGGTCGGCGGACTCGGCACCGGGATCACGTACTGCGCGCTCGGCGCCATGCTGATCGCCGGGTGGCTGCCGCTCGCCGCCGGCGCCGGCGCGGTGCTGGCCGTCCAGGCCGGACAGAGCGCGCTCACCCGCCTCGTGGAGGTCGCACACCTCGTGTACGAGCACGCGATGTGGGTCGACGACCTGCTGGCCGTGCAGGCGCGCTGCCGGGGCCTGCAGCAGCGCACCGCCGAGGTGCGGGCCCCCGCGCGGCTGGGCACGGTGGCGCTGGAGGACGCCCGGTTCACGTACGCCGGGAAGGACACCCCGGCGCTGCGCGGAGTGTCGATGACGCTCACGGCGGGCGAACGGATCGCGTTCGTCGGCCCCAACGGCTCGGGGAAGAGCACCTGCGCCAAGGTCCTGGCCGGACTGCACGAGCTGCAGGAGGGCCGGATGTGCTGGGACGGGGTGGACGTGCGCGACATGGACGCGCAGTCGCTGCAGCGGCAGGTCGCGTGCGTGCTGCAGGATCCCGTGCACTATCCCTTCAGCGCGCTGTCCAACATCACGGTGTCGACGGGCAGTCTCACCGAGGCCGATCCCGAACGGGCCCTGGCCGCCGCCCGTGCCGCGGGTGCGGACGAGGTGATCGCCGGGCTTCCGGAGCGGTGGGAGGCGGTGCTGAGCAAGCGGTTCCGCGGCGGGCACGAGCTCTCGGGCGGGCAGTGGGCCAAGATCGCCGTCGCGCGTGGCCTGTACAAGAACGCACCGCTGCTCCTGCTGGACGAGCCGACCGCGAGCATGGACCCGCCCTCCGAGCACGCCGTCTACGAGGCGGTGCTGCGCGGCCGGCTCCGGGAGGACCAGATCACGGTCCTCATCTCGCACCGGCTCGCCAGCGTGGTCGAGTGCGACCGGATCTACGTCTTCACCGAGGGCCGCGTCATCGAGTCGGGGTCCCACGAGGAGCTCATGCGGCTCGGCGGCGTGTACGCCCGGATGTTCGCCCTCCAGGCCGCGGGCTACCGGTCCACCGAGGCGCCGACCGAGGAAGGGGCGGTCCCCTGAGAACCGGCCCGCGCTCACCGCGCACGCCCTCGGTGCGCGCCCCCGTCGGCCCGGCCCGGCACCCCTTCCCGTTCATGACTCTGCTGCGAGGTTCCGCCATGTCGCCTTCCCTCCCGCACGTCCGCGCCCTGGCCTCCGCCGCCGAGGCTCCGGAGACCGAGGCGAAGACCGGCCCGGACATCCCAGGCATCGAGCCGTACGAGGTGGAGCACCGGGTATCGGGTGGCGGAGACGGGCGGCGGGTGAAGCCGGGCGCGCCGGCCGGGACCGTGCTGCATGTGGTCGGCGTGCATCTCGTCCTGGAGCGCGAGGGCAAGGTCCTGCTGGGGCTGCGTCATCCGGACTCGGCGTTCGCGGGCGGTCTCTGGCACGCCTTGGCGGGGCACTGCGAGGACGAGGCGGCGACGGCGTGCCTGGTGCGCGAGGCGCAGGAGGAGGCCGGGCTGGTGATCGAGCCGGGCGACCTCGAGCTCGTCCACACCGTGCACCTGGTCGACGGGCCCGGGGAGCGGCCGCGCATCCAGCTCTTCTTCCGGGCCCGACGGTGGGAGGGGACCCCCGAGCTGCGCGAGCCGGACAAGTGCGAGGCCTGGCGGTGGTGGGATGCCCAGGGGCTGCCGGACGCGCTCGTGCCGTACACCCGGGCGGCGCTCGACGGCATGCGCGCCGGCCGGCCCTACACCGAGATGGGCTGGGCCGGGCGGTGACGGACTTCGCGCGGGTGGGGCGGGACTATGCCGAGCATTCCGGCAGTGCGCGGGGGCGTCTGCGCCACGACCTCGTGGCCCGCAGGGTGCTGGCCGAACTGCCGGACGGGCCCTCGCGGGTGCTCGACGTGGGCTGCGGCGACGGTGAGATGTCCCTGCGGCTGGCCGCGGCGGGACACCGGGTGACGGCCGCCGATCCGTCCGCCGGCATGCTCGCCGCCGCGGCGCAACGTCTGCGCGCCCGGCCCGAACTCGCCCCGCGCGTCGGCTTCCTGGAGGCGGGCCTGCACGAGCTGCCCTTCGGGGCGGAGCAGTTCGACGCGGTGTGCTGCCACGGTGTGCTGATCTATCTGGACGAGCCGGGGGCGGCGATCGCCCGGCTGGCCGGGCTGGTCGCGCCCGGCGGCGTGCTGAGCGTCCTGACCAAGAACCGTGCCGCGATCGGTGTACGGGAGGCCCTGCGCGGCGAGTACGCGGCCGCGCGCGGGCTCATCGAACGGGGCGCTGCAACGAGCCTCGGGAACCTCGACCTTGCGACGCGCGGGGACACCGCCGAGGAGCTCGACCGGCTCGCGGCCGCGCACGGGCTGGTGCCGCTGCCGTGGCAGGGCGTGCGGGTCTTCCACGACCACCGGGACGACTGGGCGCCGGGCCCGGAGGAGTACGCGCTCGCGCTGGAGACGGAATGGGCCGCGTCGGCAAGGGATCCGTACCGGCAACTGGGACGGCTCGTGCACACCCTGGCCCGCCGCCCTGGCTCCCGGCGGCCGTCGTGATCGTGACGAGCAGCCGGCACGGGGCGCCGCACTCCGGCCGCCCCGCGCTGCGAACGTATCCGCCGCAACTCTCACCTCCTCCTCTCCTCCCCCTTCAACGGCTCGATGATCGGAGCAGCATGACCATGACCGACGAGGAGTACGGCGCGTTGCGCGCTTCGGCCGCCCTGTGGGCCGGGACGTCCGTGCTGATCACCAACGGGTACGGCGAGGTGCTGGTCCAGCACGTCGACTATCTGGAGACCTGTCTGCTGCCGGGCGGCGGCGTCGACCCGGGCGAGTCACCCGCCCAGGGCGCCGCCCGCGAGGTGATGGAGGAGCTCGGAGTGGCGGTGGTGGTCGAGCGCGGGCTGGCCGTGGACTGGGTGTCGGCGGGGAGCGTCGGGGCGCCGGCGGCCATGCGGTTTCCCGGAGAACTGCTGCATTTCTTCGACGGCGGGACCTGGGACGAGGAGCGGATCGGCGCGATCCGGCTGCCGGAGCAGGAGATCAGGGGCATCGAGTTCGTCGAGCCGTCCCGGCTGCCGGAGCTGATGGCGCCGCGCGACGCACGCCGCGCGCTGTCCGCGCTCCGGGCGCGGGTGAACGGCGCGGGCGCGGTGTTGCTTGAGGACGGGCTGCCGATCGTGCCGACCGTCCTCGACCGTGTGGGCGTCCTGCGGACCCCGCGGGCCCGGCACCGCTTCCCCTTCCGCGCCGGTCCCGTGCCGGACGGGCTCGCGGTGCGGGAGTCGTGGGGGTGGTTGTTCGCCCCCGACGGGCGCGTACTGGTGTTGCTCGACTCGGCGACGGGCGCCGCGCGCCTGCCGGGCGGGACGGCCGGGGCGGCGGACGACGGGGATCCGGTGGGCGTCCTGGTGCGCGCGGTCGCCGAGGAGGCCGGCGCGGAGTTCGGGGACCTCGTGATGCTGGGCCATCTGACCGCCCCCGGTGAGCGCGTCGCCCGGGTCCGCTACGCCGCCGCGCTCACCGAACTCGGCCCCGCGCAGCCGCATCCGGTCACCGGCGCCGCGTCCGTGCGCGTCCTCGCCACGCCGGAGCAGGCGCTCGAGCTCTTCGACTGGGGAGCGTCGGGCACCGAGCAGCTGACCGCCGTCCATCGCGCCCGGGAACGCCTCGGGATTCCCCGGGCGGCCCGCCAGGCCGTCACCGAGGTCTGCGCGGCGACGGCTCCGGCGCGACCGGACGTCAACTTGAGTTGACAAGACTCTCGCGTCAACCTAAGTTGACATGCATGAGTGAGGCGACCGATCTGGCCAGCCGCGCCGGCGACCGGGACCCCCGTGTGGGGTTGCGGGCCGTGGCCGCGTTGCGGCGGTTGTTGGAGCAGTTGGAGTCCGTGCAGGTGCGCAGCGCGCGGGCGCAGGGGTGGTCGTGGCAGGAGATCGCGGCCGAGTTGGGAGTCAGCAGGCAGGCCGTGCACAAGAAGTACGGGAGGTCGTAGATGTTCGAGAGGTTCACGGCGGCGGCGCGGTCGGCGGTGGTCGGCGCCCAGGTGGAGGCCGCGCACGCCGAGGCCGCGATGGTGGCGGAGGAGCATCTGTTGCTGGCTCTGCTGGAGCAGGGGGCGCTCGATCCGCTCGGGGTGGATCGGGCGGCCGTACGGGCCGGGCTGGTCGAGGCGCGGCGCCGCGGCGGGTTGTCGAAGGCGGACGAGGAGGCGCTCGCCGGACTGGGGATCGATCTCACCGAGGTGGTGGCGCGGGTCGAGGAGACCCACGGCGAGGGCGCGCTGAGCGCGTCCGCGCCGCGCGGCCGGGGGCGCGGCGCGGGGCTGTTCGGGCGGCGGGAGCCCGGGCCGCGGACCCATCGTCCGTTCACGACGGAGAGCAAGCAGGTCCTCGAGAAGTCCTTGCGGATCGCCCTCGGGCGCAAGGACAAGGAGATCGGCTCCCGGCATCTCGTTCTCGCGCTCATCGCCCGCCCGGGGCCCGTGTCCGAGGTCCTGGCGGACCACGGCGTCACCTACGAACGGGCAGAGCGCGAGCTCACGGGCTAGCGGGCCACGCCGGCCGTGTCCCGCCCGGTGAGCAGTGCGTCCACCGTCGAGTCGGGACCCCAAGCCGAGTCGGGCGTGTACGAGGTCCCGAGGACGGCGCGGGCGGGGCGCCGGTGCGGCGGGCGGCGGCGAGCCGCCGAGGAGCCCCGCCGCGAGCAGCCCGTCCCGCCGGGCGGCCGGGGCTCGGGCGGAACAGGCCGCCGAGACCGTGCCGGGGCCGCTCCCGGGTGAGCCGCGCGCGGCCGGGCAGGCCGTCGGGGCCGGGCTCGGGCAGCAGGGCGGCGTGCCGGGCAGCGACGCTCCGTCAACTCCCGGAGACGGGTGCCCGTCTCGCCGTCGACGCCACCTGCGGCGGCGATTTCGGCGGCGACGGAGCACGCGGGCCGCGTCCGTTCCACCGCCCGCAGCGCGGCACCACTCCCGGCCCGGCCGGGCCGGGAAGATCGAGGCGGCGCAGGCCCTCCTCGCACTGCCCCACCGGGCACGGTTCCAGGTCGGCATGGAGCCGTCACCGTGCGTCACCGGGTACCTCTCCCGTAGGACACCGCGTACGGCCGGAGGCGGCGCGCAGCGACGCCCGGAAAAAAATCTTGGCCGGTGGTGTCGAGAACGCGTGGCCGGCTCCGTCCCCGGTGTGAACGCGACCAGAATGGTCGCACCGCACCGAGGAGAGAGATCATGGCCAAGTACCTGCTTCTGAAGCACTACCGCGGCGCTCCGGACGCGGTCAACTGCGTCCCCATGGACCAGTGGACGCCGGACGAGATCACGGCTCACATGCAGTACATGCACGACTTCGCGGCGCGCCTGGAGAAGACCGGCGAGTTCGTCGACGGGCAGGCGCTGGCGCCCGAGGGGGCGTGGGTGAGGTACGACGGGGAGGGGCGGCCGCCGGTCACCGACGGGCCGTTCGCCGAGACGAAGGACCTCATCGCGGGGTGGATGGTGATCGACGTCGACTCGTACGAGCGGGCGGTCGAGCTCGCGGGCGAGCTGTCGGCGGCGCCGGGGGCGGGCGGGGAGCCGATCCACGAGTGGCTGGAGCTGCGCCCCTTCCTCACCGAGCCGCCCACCGTCACGGAGTGATCATGGACGAGGCGCTGCTGCGCCGTCTGACGCCGGGCGTGCTCACGGTCCTCGTCCGCCGCGGAGCCGATTTCGCGGCGGCCGAGGACGCCGTGCAGGACGCGCTGGTGGAGGCGGTGCGGGTGTGGCCGGCCGAGCCGCCGCGCGATCCGAAGGGCTGGCTGGTGACGGTGGCCTGGCGCAAGTTCCTCGACGCGACGCGGGCGGACGCCGCCCGGCGGCGGCGCGAGGAACGTGTGGAGGTGGAGCCGGAGCCCGGGCCCGCCGCGCAGGCGGACGACACGCTGCGGCTCTACTTCCTGTGCGCGCACCCGTCGCTGTCGCCGTCGTCCGCGGTCGCGCTGACGCTGCGCGCCGTGGGCGGGCTGACGACACGCCAGATCGCCGCGGCGTATCTGGTGCCCGAGGCGACGATGGCGCAGCGCATCAGCCGCGCCAAGCGGACGGTCTCGGACGTGCGGTTCGACCGGCCGGGGGATGTCGGGACGGTGCTGCGGGTCCTCTACCTGGTGTTCAACGAGGGCTATTCGGGTGACGTCGACCTCGCCGCGGAGGCGATCCGGCTCACCCGGCAGCTGGCGGCGGCGATCGACCACCCCGAGGTGGCGGGGCTGCTCGCCCTGATGCTGCTCCATCACGCGCGGCGGGCGAGCCGGACGGGACCCGACGGCGGTCTCGTACCGCTCGCCGAGCAGGACCGGCGCCGGTGGGACACGACGCTGATCGCCGAGGGGGTGGAGATCCTGCAGGCGGCGCTGGCCCGGGACCGGCTGGGCGAGTTCCAGGCGCAGGCGGCGATCGCGGCGCTGCACGCGGACGCGCCGACGGCCGGGGAGACGGACTGGGTGCAGATCGTGGAGTGGTACGACGAGCTGGCGCGGTTCAACGACAGCCCGGTCGTCCGGCTCAACCGCGCCGTCGCCGTCGGCGAGGCCGACGGTCCGCGCGCGGGCCTCGCCGCCCTCGCGGACCTCGACTCCGCGCTGCCCCGGTACGCCGCGGCCGCCGCCTACCTCCACGAGCGCGCCGGTGACCTGACGACGGCGGCGCGGCTGTACGCGGACGCGGCCCACCAGGCGCCGAACCTCGCCGAGCGGGACTATCTGACCCGGCAGGCGGCGCGGCTCAACACCCGGCTGCGGGGGTGACGGGCGGGCGGAGTACATGCCGGATCAGTTCCCCGGGTCCGGCTCCGGGGCAAGGGCCCGCTCCCCGTCCGTACCCCTGCCGCGCAGCAGCGCCCTGGCCGCCTCGATGGCCTCCGTCTCCAGGACTTCGACGGCGACGCCCCAGGACTCCTCCCAGGAGTCGAGTGTCACCGAGCAGTCGATCAGCGCGTCCAGCTCCTCGGGGCGGCCCAGCTCGTCGGCGACCTCGGCCCGGATCAGGTACGCGCCGGAGGCGGGGTCGAGCGAGCCGTCGACCATCTGCTCGGCCGTCCAGAGGGCGAAGGCCCAGGCGGCGGCCCGGGGCTCCGCGGGCGCGCGGAAGGCGAGCCCGAGTTCGTCGAGGACCCGTTCGAAGAGCTCCGGTGCCTCGGGCTCCTCGCTCCGCAGAAGGCCGGCGAGCTCCGGCAGCGACGGGCTGTCGACGCCGACGAGCAGCGCGTCGAGGCCCGCCTGGATGAGCTGGTCGGAGCCGACGTGCCGCCCGAAGGCTCTCAGCCGCGCCAGGTATCCGAATCGGGTGAGGGCCGCGGCCTGGTTCATCACGTCGGTCTTCTCCGGGTGGCGGTGGACTGGGACGTCCGACCCTCGCACATGCGAGGCTTGCTCCCGCGCAGCCGTCCACGAGGAGGAAGCATGCGGCGGACACCGGCCGACGTCGGAGCCGTGGTCGAGCTCGCGCAGGAGCTCGTGCGGCGGCCGAGCCGGGGTGGGGTCGACCCGTACGGGCCGGTGCTCGAGGTCCTTGAGGGCTGGCTCGGCGAGCGGGGGTTGCCCCATCGGCGGCTGACCTCGACCGACGAGCAGGCCGTCGGGGTGCTCGTCGAGGTCCGGGGCGGGCGGCCGGGGCCTTGGTGGGTGCTGGACGCGTGTGTGGACACCGCGCCGTTCGGGGACACCGGCCGCTGGTCGTTCTCCCCCACGTCCGGGGAGGTGCGTGACGGGTGGCTGCTCGGGCGCGGGGCGGCCGACTCGAAGCTGGCCGCGGCGCTGTTCTGTCACCTCGCCGCCGATCTCGCGCCGCGCGCGGAGGAGTTCGCCGGCGGGCTGGCCGTCCTGCTCGACGTGGACGAGCACACGGGTGGTTTCGGGGGCGCCCGCGCGTACCTCGCCGATCCGCGGACCCCGAAGCCGGCCGGGGTGCTGATCGGCTATCCGGGCCTGGACGAGGTCGTCGTGGGCGGGCGAGGGCTGTGGCGGGCGACGCTCACGGTGTACGGCGAGGCCGGGCATTCCGGTGCGCGGCGGACGGCCGTCGGGGCGATCGGGCGGGCCGCGCATCTCGTCGGTCTGCTCGACGCCGCCGAACTCCCCGGCCCGGACCGGGACTCCGGCTTTCCGCTCGGCCCGAAGCTGACGGTGACCTCGTTCCACGGCGGCGAGGGCTTCTCCGTCACCCCGGACCGGGTGGACGTCAACGTCGACGTGCGGACGACGCCGGAGTTCGGTGCGGGGGCGGCCGCCGGTCTCGTACGGCGGGAGGTCGCCGCGCTCGATGCCGTACGGCCCGGGCCGCGGCCGACCGGGATCGCCGAGGTGACGGACTGGCCGGCGTACCGGCTCGACGCCGGGCGGCAGCCCGCGGCGGCGCTGCTCGGTGCCGCGCGGGACGCCGGGCTGGTGGTGCGGGCGAAGACCGCGGGGCCGTCGAACATCGGGAATCTGCTCGCCGGTGCGGGGATCCCGGCGACGGCCGGGTTCGGTGTCCCGTACGAGGGGCTGCACGGGATCGACGAGCGGGCCTCGCTGGCCGAGCTGCCGGCGGTGTACGCCGTGTACCGCCGGGCCGTGCTCGGCCTGCTCGGCGCGGCGGACTGACCCCGGTCCCCCGGTCCGTCAGGGCGCGGGCGAGGCGGTGTCGAGAACGCGGTCGATGAGGCCGTACTCCATGGCCTCCGCCGGGGTGAGCCAGCGGTCGTCGGCGAAGTCCCGTACCACCTGGGCGACTTCGCGGTGGGTGAAGTCCGCGAGCAGGTCGGCGATACGGTCGCGGCTGTAGCGCAGTTCCTCGTGGCTGGTGCCCTCGGCGGTGCCGGTGGGGGGCTGGGCGAAGTCCGGCAGGTGGAGCATCATGCGGGCGTTGGGGAGGGCGTAGCGCTTGCCGGGGGTGCCGGCGGAGACCAGGAACTGGGCCATCGAGGCGCAGTAGCCGAGGCCGATGGTGACGACGTCGTTGCCGATGTGCCGTATGACGTCGTAGATCGCCATGCCGGCGGGGACGGATCCGCCGGGCGAGTTGATGTAGAGGGTGATCGGGCGGTCGTTCTCGGCGGCGAGGAGGAGCAGCTCGGCGGTGACGCGGTCGGCGGTCGCGCCGGTGATCGGCTCGCTGATGTGGACGATGCCGTGCCGCAGCAGCCGCTCGACGACGGGGTCCGGCTCGGGACTGCCGGAACTGCCGGAACCGCCGGCGCCGCCGGAAGCGCCCGTACCGGGACCGCCGGTCGGCTCGTCGGGGGCAGGGGTCATACCGGGGTTCCCTCCTGCGGCGCGGGGCGGGTGGAGCGGGGCGGAGCGGGGGCGGGCGACGGACCGGACAGCGGGGCGAAGGCCCGTACCGCCCTCGTACGGCGTACCTCTGCAGGCGTTCCCTGCGCTCCGCCCGGCATCACAGCCGCCAGCCGATCGGAGTAGCCGCGCGGGGTGCGCGCCCCGCATGCTGGGAGCGCTCTCAGAGCCTGCCGTGCAGCGTCTATCCTGATCGGCGTCGGACCGGCCGTCCGGAACGGAGGAACGGGGAGTGCCTGCCTTGCCCGAGGAGACCACGGAGTCGTCCCGCCCCACCCTGGAGGCCGTCGCGGCGCGGGCCGGGGTGTCCCGTGCGACGGTCTCGCGGGTCGTCAACGGCGGCGCGGGCGTGCGGCAGCCGCTGGTGGACCGGGTGCGCGAGGCGGTCGAGGAGCTCGGCTACGTACCGAACCAGGCCGCGCGTTCCCTGGTGACACGGCGGCAGGGCGCGGTCGCGGTCATCATCGCGGAGCCGGAGTTCCGGATCTTCTCCGATCCGTTCTTCGAGCAGCAGGTGCGCGGCATCAGCCGGGAGCTGACCGCCCGTGACACCCAGCTCGTGCTGCTGTGGGTGGAGGGTCCCGGGGACCACGGGCGGATCGCGCGCTATCTGGACGGCGGGCATGTGGACGGGGCGCTCGCGTTCTCGCTGCACAGCGACGACCGGCTGCCGGCGCTGATCGCGCGGAGCCGCGTCCCCGCGGTGTTCGGGGGCCGGCCGGCGGCCTCGGGGCCGGCCGTGCCGTATGTCGACTGCGACAACCGGGGCGGGGCGCGGGACGCGGTGCGGCACCTGGTGTCGCTTGGGCGGGAGCGGATCGCGCATCTCGCGGGTCCGCGCGACCAGACCTCGGCGCTCGACCGGATCGCCGGGTATCACGACGTGCTGGTGGACGCCGATCCCGAGCTGCTGTGCCAGGGCGACTTCACGCGGGAGAGCGGGGCTCGCGCGATGGCCGAGCTGCTCGACCGGCGGCCGGACGTCGATGCCGTCTTCGCGTCGAACGACCTGATGGCGGCGGGCGCGCTGCGGACGCTGCGCGAGCGCGGGGTCCGGGTGCCGGAGGACATCGCGGTGGTCGGTTTCGACGACATGGAGTCGGTGGTGCGGGAGACCGATCCCGCGCTGACGACGGTCCGTCAGGACATCGAGGGCATGGGGCGGTTGATGGTCCGGCTGCTCATGCGGCTGCTCGACGGGGCGGCGGACGCGGCGACGGCGTCGGTGATCACGGAGACACGTCTGGTGCGGCGGGCCTCGGCCTGACGCGGAGGGACGGAAGGGCGGTACGGCGGGCAGGACAGCAGGGCGGCGGCGTGGCCGCCGTGGCCACGCCGCCGCCCCCTCCCAGTGGGACCCCGTCTCAGTCGTACGGAATGACCAGGACGGAGTCCGCCGCGCCGGTCCGCAGCCGGGAGTCGGCGTTGCCGATGGCGCTCCAGACCTCCAGGCGTACGGTGCCGCCGGTCAGGTTGCCGAGGGTGCCGGTGGCGGCCTGCAGGCCGCGGTTCTGGTTGTACTCCTCCCAGCCGGTCACCGGGTCGGTGGCGAAGTAGTGGTAGGTCTCGATGCGTTCGAAGGTGCCGTCGCCGGTGAGGTCGTAGCTGACGCGGACCTGCTGGCCGAGGCCGACGGCGGTGCCGGCGTCCACCGGGAGCCGGAAGGCGGTCGAACCGCCCGCCCTCAGCGTGCCGTTGACGCCACGGGCCTCGTAGACGAGCGGGCGGTACGGGGTGCCGTCGTGGTTGGTGCCGCCGGCCGAAGGGATGGTGTCGCTGCCGGCCGTGCCGTCGGTGGCGGTGCTGAGGGTGCCGCCGGAGCGCGGGCGGAAGGTGTTGCCGGTGGACGGCTGCGGGTCGGGATCGGGGTCGGGGTCGGGGTCGGTGCCGCCGGTGCCGGTTCCGGTGGCGGTGGACCAAGCGGGGACGGTGAGGGTCTTGCCGTCGGAGAAGGTGACGGTGCGGGCGGTGGCGCCGTGGTTGTGGGCGGCGTAGGTGCGGACGCCGTTCTTGGTGAACACGGCGGAGGTCGGCAGATCGCCAGTGACCGACGGGTCGGGGGCGCCGAGGGCGTCGAGGGTGGTGATCCAGTGGTAGGTGTGGGCCTTGGACTCGCCCGCCTCCGGGGTGTACGCGGCGTTGCCGGCGTCCCACTTGGCGCGGGCGGTCGCGGGGTCGGCGAGCGACTGGAACTCCCAGAGGATGTCGCGCCATTCGACGGCGGGGCCGCCGTTCTCGCGTTCCATCTCGGCGATGTTGCGGCGGACGGCGTCCTTGCGGGCGGCGAGCTGAAGCGAACCTCCGGTCATCGGAAGGACGTTGATGCCGTGGATCTCCTCGGGGTTGGCGGTCCACCAGGTGGCGTAGGCGGCGCCGCTCCCCCACACCATGCCGACGGTGTCGTGGGCGAAGGAGCCGGGGAAGACCTGCTGGTCGGCGTCGAACCAGTACTGGGCGACGGCCTCGCCCTCGGTGGCGAGGAGATAGCTGCCGAGGTCGCGCAGGGTGGTGTCGCCGGTGGCGGAGCCCCACAGCACGAGCGCGGCGCTGAGGTTGGTGGACTCCGAGGACGATTCCTGGTTGTTGCCGGCGGCGAAGCCCTGGTGTCCGGAGGCCCAGCTGTGGCCGGCGTAGACGTCGAAGCCGCGCAGGAAGGGGAAGGCACCGTCGGTACGGCTGGGGTTGGCGGTGTCGCGGATCAGCGTCTTGACCATGCCGCCCCAGGCGGAGTCGGCGGCCCAGCCCGGGTCGTACTGGGCGACGATCGCGGCGGCAAGGACGTAGTAGCCGTAGTGGAAGTGGTGGTCGTTGAGTTCGGTGTCGCTGCCGTACGAGGCGGGGTAGCCGATCAGGGTGCGCCAGTTCTGGTCGTACGCGAACTCGTTGGCGCCGCCGGCGGTGAACCAGTCCTGCAGGCGGCCCTTGAGCAGGGCGAGGAGCCGGTCGCGCGTCGCGGTCTCGCCGATCTGGTCGGCGACGGGCACGAGTTGGGCGAGCCGGCCGAGGGCTTTGCCGGTCCAGTAGGTGTCGACGGCCCCGTTGAGCGGGTCGGCGGAGTTGACGACCTCGTTCAGATGGCCGCGCAGCCGGGCGGTGTCGACGGCGTCGGTGCGGGGCAGCGCGGGCAGGACGGGGGCGGCCTTCTGGACGGTGGTGAAGGCGGTGGCCTCGCGGACCTTCATGGTGCCGCGCGGGGAGACGTACGTGTACGGGGTGAGGGCGTCGGTGGTGTGCAGCCACTGGTGGCGGTAGAGGGCCTGGAGGGTGCCGCGTTCGGTGCCCTCCTTGGCCTCGGTGGTGAGGGTGTAGGTGGCGCGGACGGTGCCGCCGGTGGCGCTCCAGTCGACGCGGGAGCCGGTGACGAAGCTGAAGGCGTACTTCCGGTAGGTGGCGAGCGCGTCGGTGGAGGGCAGCACGGCGACGGAGAAGTAGTTCCTGCCGCCGAGCCCGGCGCTGATGGTGGTGCCGCTGACGGTCCAGTCGCTGCCGGTGGGTGCGAACAGGGCGTAGTGGTGGCCGGCGACGGTGACGCCGAGGACGTTGCCCTGGTCGGCGAAGACGGCGGGGGTGCCGGCGGTGGTGACCTGGGCGTTGCCGCCGGTGCCCTGGGCGTACACGAAGGGGCTGCCGTGGCCGATGGTGGTGCGCAGGGTGCGGGTGCCGTCGGACCAGTAGGGGGTGACGGTCCAGTCGGACCAGGCGTCGGCCCTGGTGTCGGGGGCGTTGAGCCCGGCGAGGCCGACGGTGAGGTCGCGCTTGTGGGCGAACTCGTACTGGCGCCCGTCGCCCACGATCGCGGGGCTGGTGGGGTAGCCGATGTCGAGGCCGCCGGCGGTGGCCTGATAGGTGAGCGGGTGCCCGTACATGGGGGTCGACCAGGGGTTGTCCCCGTAGCGCTGGAAGGCGAGTGAGGACCACCAGTCGTTGGTGGGGACGGGTTTGCCATGGGCGGCCGCGGTGACCTTGGGGGTGACCGGGGTGCCGGTGTTGGTGGTGGGGCCGGAGGTGCCGGCCGGGCGGGTGTCGGAGTAGCTTCCGGCGCCCACGGGGACGGTGGCTGCGGCCGCGGGGGCCGCACCGGGACCCAGGCCGTATGCGGCGAGGGCGGCGGCCAGGGTGGCGGCCAGGAGGAGCGAGGCGCCGGAGCGCGGGTGGGGGACTCGCATGGGGAAACACCTCGGGTCGGCAGGTGGGGTGACGACGTGCGGGTGGCGACGTGCGGTGAGTCAGGTGAGTGAGGGCAGGTGAGAGCGCTCTCAGACGGCTGGAAACGTAGGACGCCTCGAACACTGGTGTCAATACATGACGCAACATCTGAAGTCCGTGCGGTTTCAGGGCCGTTACGCGTTCGACTCTTGACGGAAAGCGCCCACCACGGGCACGCTCCCCTCGCAGCTTGAGAGCGCTCTCAGGCACACGTTCGTCATCACGCTTTCTCGTTCGGTCCCGAAGCCAAGGGAGACTTCCCATGCCCACTGCCCGAGCCGCCGGAAGAACCGCGGGAGCCGCCGGCAAGGCCGCCGTCCGCCTGGGGGCGGTCGCGCTCGCCGGGGTCCTGCTCGCCGCCTGCGGAGGTTCGCCGGACGGCGCCTCCGACAGCGCGGGCGGCGAGGTCACGCTCACCGTGGACCTGTTCGGTTCCTTCGGCTATCAGGAGTCCGGGCTCTACGCCGAGTACGAGAAGCTGCACCCCGGTGTGACCATCAAGCAGACCGACACCGAGGACGAGGCCGACTACTGGAAGTCGCTGCAGACCCGGCTTGCCGGCGGCGGCGGTCTCGCCGACGTCCAGGCCGTCGAGGTGGGCCGGATCGCCTCCGTCGCCCAGCAGCAGGCCGACCGCTTCGAGGATCTGCGCAAGCACGGCGCGGACAAGCTCAAGAGCCAGTTCCCGGAGGCCAAGTGGACGGCCGCCACCGGGAAGAACGGCGAGGTGCTCGGCCTCGGCACGGACGTCGGCCCGGAGGCGATGTGCTACCGCAGCGACCTCCTCGCCGCGGCCGGCCTGCCCACCGACCGCGAGGAACTGGCGCGCAAGTGGTCCACCTGGGACGGCTACCTCGACCTCGGCCGGCAGTACAAGGCGAAGGCTCCGGCCAAGAGCGCCTGGCTGGACAGCGTCGGCAGCCTCTACTCGGTGATGATCGGCCAGCAGAAGGAGCGCTACTACGACGCCTCCGGCAAGCTGATCTGGGACACCAACCCGGCCCTGAAGACCGCCTGGGACACCTCCGTGACGGCGGCCCACGACGGGCTCAGCGCCAAGCTCGACCAGTGGTCGCCGCAGTGGAACCAGGCCTTCACCGCCGGCTCCTTCGCCACCCTCCCCTGCCCCGCCTGGATGCTCGGCTACATCAAGGGCCAGGCCGGTGACGCGGGCAAGGGCAAGTGGGACATCGCGAAGCTGCCCGGCGGCGCCGGCAACTGGGGCGGCTCCTACCTCACCGTGCCGCGCGCCGCGAAGCACAAGAAGGAGGCCTACGAGCTGATCGCCTGGCTCACGGCGCCCGCCCAGCAGGCCCGGCTGTTCCAGAAGCAGGGCAGCTTCCCCTCCGCCACCGCCGCCATCGGCCAGATCGCCGGCGCGACCGACCCGTACTTCTCCGGCGCGCCCATCGGCAGCATCTTCGGCGACGCGGCGAAGGCCGCCCCCGTGCAGGTGCTCGGCGTGCACGACCAGAGCGTGGCCCAGCAGATCACCAACGCCCTCGGCGAGGTCGAGCGCAAGGGCACGGACCCCGAGGCCGCCTGGGCGAACGCCCGGAAGGGTGTCGAGAACACCATCGGCTGAGCCACGTCGGCTCCCCCGTCCGCTCCCCCCTCCCCCGTCCGGCGCCCCGGCTCCGGCTACGGCCCCCGCCCGCCCTCCCCCGGGCGGGGGCCCCGCCTCTCCCGCCCGTCACCCCTCCCCCGAAGGGCCGCAGCGTGACCCTGACCGCACCGACGACCACCGGACCGAGGGCGGTGAGCCCTCCGCCCGCGCTGCGGCGCGCCTGGCGGAAGGCCTCCCCGTACGCGTACCTCGCGCCCTTCTTCACCCTCTTCGCCGCCTTCGGGCTCTTCCCGCTGCTCTACACGGCGTTCGTGTCGCTGTACCGGGTGGAGCTGCAGACGCCTGGCGAGATGGAGTGGCGCGGACTCGGCAACTACACCGCGCTGCTCGGCGACTCCTACTTCTGGACGGCGCTGCGCAACACCTTCACCATCGGGGTGCTGTCCACCGTGCCCCAGCTGGTGATGGCGCTGGGTCTCGCCCATCTGCTCAACTACCGGTTGCGCGGGCGGACGTTCTTCCGCACGGCGATGCTGCTGCCGTACGCGACCTCCGTCGCCGCCGCGACCCTCGTCTTCGCGCAGCTCTTCGGCCGTGACTTCGGCCTGGTCAACGTCGTGCTCGGGCTCGTCGGCATCGACCCGGTGGACTGGCAGACCGGCACGGTGGCCTCCCAGGTCGCGGTCTCCACGATCGTGATCTGGCGCTGGACCGGCTACAACGCGCTGATCTATCTGGCGGGCATGCAGTCCATTCCCCGGGAGCTGTACGAGGCGGCGGAGATGGACGGGGCCTCGCGGTGGCGCCAGTTCTGGCATGTGACCCTGCCCGGGCTCCGGCCCACGATCGTGTTCACGGTCGTCGTGTCGACGATCGGCGCGACCCAGCTCTTCGGCGAGCCGCTGCTCTTCGAGGGTTCGGTGTCGGGCGGCATCTCGCACCAGTACCAGACGCTCGGGCTCTATCTGTACGAGCAGGGCTGGGGTTTCTTCCACCTGGGGCGGGCGGCGGCGATCGCCTGGGTGATGTTCCTGCTGATCCTGCTGGTGGTCGGGGCCAACGCCCTGATCGTACGGCGCCGTTCGCGCAAGGAGGCCGGCCGATGACCGCGCTCGCCGCACCGCCCCCGCCCGTCCGGGAGCCCGCACCGGACCGCACTGCCCGGCGGGGCCGGCGCCGCTCGGGCGCCGGCCGGACCCTGCGCGGCGGGAAGCTGGCGTACACGTTCCTCGGCCTCGCGGTCCTGGTCTCGGCGTTCCCGTTCTACTGGACGCTGGTGGCGGCCAGCCGCTCCAACGCCGACCTGGCGAAGGTGCCGCCGGCGCTCCTGCCCGGCCCGAACCTGGCCCGCAACATCCAGGCGGTGACGGAGGAGGCCGACATCGGCAAGGCGCTCCTCAACTCCCTGATCGTGTCCGGGTCGATCACCCTGGGCACGGTGCTGTGCTGCACCCTCGCCGGGTTCGCCTTCGCCAAGCTGCGCTTCCGCGGCCGGGGCGCGCTGCTCGCGGTCACCGTCGGCACCATGATGATCCCGCCGCAGCTCGGCGTGATCCCGCTCTTCATGCTGATCGCGAAGCTGCAGTGGGTGAACCAGCTCCAGGCCGTCATCCTGCCCGGCCTCGTCTCCGCGTTCGGCGTGTTCTTCATGCGGCAGTATCTGGTGCAGTCGCTGCCGGACGAACTGATCGAGGCGGCCCGGGTCGACGGCGCCTCCACCGGCCGGATCTTCTGGTCGATCGTGATCCCGATCGCCCGGCCCGGCATGGCCGTGCTCGGTCTGCTCACCTTCATGACGGCCTGGAACGACTTCTTCTGGCCCGTCGTCGCCCTCTCCTCCTCGGAGCCGACCGTGCAGGTCGCGCTGCGGCAGCTCGGGGGCGGTTACGTCAACGACCAGTCCGTGATCATGGCGGGCACCCTGCTCGGCACCCTGCCCGTGCTGCTCGTCTTCGGCCTGCTCGGCCGGCAGATCGTCGGCGGGATCATGCAGGGCGCTGTCAAGGGCTGACCCGCGGGCGACGCCCCGCCCGCGCCCCCTTCCCTTCCGTATCGCATCGGCCTTCTCTTCTCTCTCCGGGAGTCGTGTCCTCATGACCATGCCGCTCCGCTTCCCGCCCGGGTTCCGCTGGGGCACCGCCACCGCCGCCTACCAGATCGAGGGAGCCGCCCGCGAGGACGGCCGTACGCCGTCCATCTGGGACACCTTCAGCCGCACGCCGGGCCGGGTCCGCAACGGCGACACCGGCGACATCGCCGCCGACCACTACCACCGGACGGCCGAGGACATCGCGCTCCTTCGCCGGCTCGGCGTGACGGACTACCGCTTCTCGATCGCGTGGCCGCGCGTGCAGCCGACGGGCCGGGGCCCGGCCGTCCAGAAGGGCCTGGACTTCTACCGGCGGCTCGCGGACGGGCTGCGCGAGGCGGGGATCCGGCCGGTGGCCACCCTCTACCACTGGGATCTGCCACAGGAGTTGGAGGACGCGGGCGGCTGGCCGCAGCGGGAGACCGCGTACCGCTTCGCCGAGTACGCGGGCCTCGCGGCCGAGGCGCTCGGCGACCGGGTGGCGACCTGGACGACGCTCAACGAACCCTGGTGCGCCGCGTTCCTGGGGTACGGCAGCGGGGTGCACGCCCCGGGCCGCACCAGCGATGTCGCCGCACTGCGGGCCGCCCACCACCTCAACCTGGCACACGGCCTGGCGGTCGGCGCGCTGCGCGACGCACTGCCGTCGGCTACGGCAGCCGAGGTGTCGCTCACCCTCAACCTGCAGGCGCTGCGGGCGTCTTCGGACGATCCGCGCGACCGTGACGCGGCCCGCCGGATCGACGCGGTCGCCAACCGGATCTTCCTCGACCCGGTGTTCCACGGGCGTCTGCCGAAGGACCTGGTCGAGGACACCGCAGCGGTCACCGACTGGTCCTTCGTACGGGACGGGGATCTCGCGAC
Source organism: Streptomyces fradiae (assembly GCF_041270065.1). Taxonomy (NCBI): domain Bacteria; kingdom Bacillati; phylum Actinomycetota; class Actinomycetes; order Kitasatosporales; family Streptomycetaceae; genus Streptomyces; species Streptomyces fradiae. The sequence goes on from NZ_CP065958.1 coordinate 108,118, forward strand.
GGCGGCCGCTCCGATCGACTCGCTCGGCATCAACTACTACTCCCCCACCGAGGTCGCCGCCGCTGATCCCGGGGGCGCCGACGACTCCGGGGAGCCGTCGCCGTGGGCGGGCGCGGAGCGGCATGTGCGGTTCGTGCCGGTGGCCGGACCACGCACGGCCATGGACTGGCCGGTCGACGCGGACGGACTGTACGAACTGCTCGTACGGCTGCGCGACGACCTGCCGGGCGTGCCGCTGCTCGTCACGGAGAACGGCGCGGCGTACGACGACTACGCCGACCCGTCCGGCCAGGTGAAGGACCCCGAGCGGGTGGCGTATCTGCACGCCCATCTGGGCGCCGTGCACCGCGCGTTGGCGGACGGAGCCGATGTGCGCGGCTATTTCCTGTGGTCGCTGCTCGACAACTTCGAGTGGGCGTACGGCTACAGCAAACGGTTCGGGATCGTGCACGTCGACTTCGCCACGCAGCGGCGCACGTTGAAGGACAGCGCCCGCTGGTACGCGGACGTCATCGCCCGCGGCGGTCTGCTCACGCCCAGCTGATGCGGGCGGCGACGGGCAGGTGGTCGCTGCCGGTGGCGGGCAGGGTGCGGATGTGCCCGACGGTGCCGGCGCGGGCCATGACCTGGTCGATCCGTGCCACCGGGAAGGCGGCGGGGAAGCTGAGGGCGAAGCCCCGTTCCGCCACGTTCAGGCGGGAGGTGAGCGGGGCGAGGCCGCGGTCGTCGACGGTGCCGTTGAGGTCGCCGAGCAGGACGACCGCCGACTGCTCCTCGTCCGCGATCGCCCGGCCCAGGAGCCGGGCGCTCTCGTCGCGCCAGGCGGAGGCGAAGCCCCGTACCCCGATCCGTACGGAGGGAAGGTGCGCCACGTACGCGGCGACGACGCCGTGCGGCGTGCGCACCTCGGCCCGTAGCCCGCGGCTCCAACTCTCGGTGATCTCCCGGGGTTTGATGTCCACCGGCCGCACGCCGGTCAGCGGATGCCTCGACCACAGACCGACGGTGCCCTGGACGGCGTGATACGGGTACGCGGCGGCCAGGGCCTGCTCGTAGGCGGGCAGGGCCGCCGGCAGCAGCTCCTCGAGGGCGATGAGGTCGGGTCGGTCGGCGGCCAGGGCCCGGGCCGTGCCGGCCGGGTCGGCGTTCTCGTCGCTGACGTTGTGCTGCACCACGGTCAGGTCGCCCGGCCGGGCGTCCGGCCCGGGCAGCCACAGCCCGGCGAAGAGGTACGTCCAGGCCGCCACCGGAAGCAGCAGGGCGACCAGGGCGAGGACGGAACGGCGCAGCAGGGCCCAGGCGAACAGCACCACGATCACCAGGCCGAGCCACGGCAGGAAGGCTTCGAGCAGGCTGCCCAGGCGTCCCGGGGAGTTCGGGACCGCCCGGTGGCAGGCGAGGAGCGCCGCGGTCAGCAGTGCGGCGACCGCGAGGCCCCTGCCCTGGGCGGGTGTCCGGCCCTTTGTGCGGGTCATCCGCCGAGGACGACCTGGTGGCCGGTCAGCTCGAACTCGACCCCGTCCGCGGTGGAGCGGACGGCGGTGATGTTGATGTTCTGCGGGAGCGGGATGCGCCAGGTGTACGGCTGGGGCGCGAGCTCCGGGACGCGGAGCTCGAACTCGTCGGCGGCCACCGAGATGCTCGCCGCGGTCTCCATCGTCCGCCCGTCCTTGGTGCCCGTCACGCGCAGCGGCGCCTCGGTGGCGGTGTTCCCGCCGGAGGAGGCGGTGGGGTCCTGCTTGACGGTGAGGGCGCCGCCCTGGTCGGTCAGCCGGGACAGGACGCCGGAGAGGTCCGCGTAACCGATCGTCGCGCGGCCGGTGACCAGGTTCGCGTCGACGCGGCGGGAGGAGATCGAGCCGGCGGCCAGGTCGTGCAGTTCCAGTTCGAGCCGGCGGATGGTGAGGTGGTCGCCCTGGGCGTTCGCGGTGGTGTTGACCGAGAAGTTCCCGGCGGTCAGGCTGACGTGGTCGAACTCGAGGGAGGCGGCCTGGGTGAGGAAGGGGAAGCCGTGGATCGACAGCTCGACGGAGCTGTTCGTCGAGTTGCTGTAGCCGTACTTCTCCTGCGCGAGGGCGACGGCCTCCTTCTCCGCGTAGTGCACGGCGATCCGGTCCACCGCGACGAACAGCCCCGCGAGTATGACGAACACGATCAGCAGCACCTTGACCCAGCGCCGTCCCATCCCCGTACTCCCCCGTTTCGCACCGCGCCCCCGACGGGCCCGGCTGGTCACCGGCCACACGGCCGGGTCTCGATCCTATGTCGCACGGGTGTGGCGCGAGTGACGTGGGGGAACCGACGGCTTCCACCCGCCCGGCAGGCGTGTTTCCCGAGACGCGGCGCGGCCGGGAAAGTATGATCAAGCGATGTCTGACATGACCGAAACCACGCCTGGCTGGCTGTCTGCGGACGAGCTGAACACCGCCCGGGGCAGCATGCCGATCCTGTACGTCGAGGCCGTGCCCGTGCGCGTGGACGACAGCGGCGAAGTCACCAGCATCGGCCTGCTCCTGAGGATCGGCGCGGACGGCACGATCAGCCGCACGCTGGTCTCCGGCCGTGTCATGCACCACGAGCGGATCCGCGACGCGCTGCTGCGGCACCTGGAGAAGGACCTCGGCCCGGTGGCCCTGCCCCGGATCCCGTCGTCCCTGCAACCGTTCACGGTCGCCGAGTACTTCCCCACCGCCGGCATCACCCCCTTCCACGACCCGCGCCAGCACGCGGTCTCGCTCGCCTACGTCGTCCCGGTGACGGGCGACTGCCGGCCGCGCCAGGACGCCCTGGACCTGGTCTGGTTCACCCCGCAGGAGGCGGCGTCGGCGGCGGTGCAGGGCGAGATGCCGGGCGGGCACGGGGCGCTGCTGCGGCAGGCGTTGGCGCACGTGGGACTGGCGTTCTGAGCTCGTCACCCCGCTGAGTCGAGGACGGCCGCGCGCAGCCCGTCGAAGTCGACGCGGCGGCGGACGGCAGGGACGGGCCCCATTGTGCCGGGGGCGGTGGGCGTGGAGGCCGCTGGGACCGGCTGGCCGGGCCGGCTGTCAGTGGGGGCGCGTACGCTTCGGCGCAGGGTTGGAACGGCGTTCGGGGGCAGGGCATGGCACTGGGGACGGAGCACGGCTGGGCGTCGGTGCTCGACGGTGTGGTGGTGTACGCGCAGGGGGCGTTGTGCACCCGGCTGGCGCGGGGCGCGGTCCCGGCCGGCGGCCGGGTGCGGGTGACGGGGCTGCCCCGGGTGGCGGACCCGGCCTCGCTGCGGGTGCGTGTGGTGGGCGGCTCGGGCGTACGGGTCACCGAGGCGCGCCTGGAGGTGGCGGCCGAGCCGGTCGCGGACGGCGGCGGGGACGCGCTGCGCCGCGAGGCGGAGCGGCTGCGCGAGGCGCAGGCGCTCGTGCGGGCGCGCCGGGACCGCCAGTCGGCCCTGATCCAGGAGGTCGCGGCGCTGCGTCCGGTCGCGCCGCCGCGCCGGCGGGACGATCCGCGGCCGCACCGGCCGGCGCCGGTCGAGGCGTGGCTGGACCTCACGGAGTTCGTGGACGGGCGGCTCGCCCGGCTGCACGCCCGGCTCACCGAGCTGGAGGAGGAGGCCCTGGACCTCGACCATCAGGCGGAGGTCCTGGAGGAGCGGTTGGCGCGCGCCTCCGACGCCCGTCCGGACACGCACGTGGACACCACGGTGAGCGCCGTCCTCACGCTCGACGGCCCGGTCGGCCGGGAGGTCGAGCTGGCGGTGGAGTACGGGGTGCCGGGCGCCGTGTGGGTGCCGTCGTACCGGCTCGACGCCCGGCAGGGCGACGGCGTCGGACGGCTGGTGCTGCGGGCCTCGGTCGCCCAGCGCACCGGGGAGGACTGGACGGGGGTACGGGTCGCGTTCGCGACCGCCGATCTGCGCCGTCGCAGCGATCTGCCCCGGCTCGCCTCCATCCGCATCGGGCGCAGCCGGCCCGCGCCGGCGCCGGCGGGGTGGCGTGAGCCGCCGGCCGGGCTCGGCGATCTGTTCTCCGGGTACGACGCGACGGGCCCGCGACCGGCCTCGGGCGGCCTCTTCGGCCGCGCGGTCGCTGCCGGGGGCGGGGCCGGGTTCGGCGCCCGGCCCGCGGGCGCGGTCGCGGGTGCGGTCGCGGCCACCCCTCCCGTACCGCCGCCTGCCGCCGTGATGCCACCGCCGCCGCCTCCGGCGCCGGGCGGTCCGCAGGCGCCCGGTGCCGCACCGCGCGCGGCGTACGGCGGCGCGTACGGTGCGCCCCCGCCGACACGCGGGATGCCCGCCTCGGCGGCGGCCCCTGCGCCCGCGCCCGTCGCGGCGGCGCCGGTGGCCGAGCCCGTGGCCGGACCGCCGCAGCCCAGCGGTGCCGAACTCGACTACGCGGCGCTGGTGCTGAGTGGTCCCGACGCGCCGGCGGCCCGCCGGGGACGCCTGTTCCCGGGGACGGCGGCGGCCGATCCGGTGGCCGCCGAGTACCGGCAGCGGGCCGAGAGGGTCGCGTCGCTGCCGCTGCCCGGGCACGCCGCGCGGCCGCGCGCCTCGGCCGGTTCCTTCGACCACCGCTACGACGCGGCGGCCCGCGCGGACATCCCGTCCGACGGCACCTGGCACACCGTCACCGTCGGGGAGATCACGGTCGGTCTGCGCACGGAGTACCTGTGCGTCCCGTCCGTCGAGCAGACCGTGTACGCGACGCTGGTCCTTTCCAACACCAGCGGGCAGGCCCTGCTCGCCGGTGGGATGGAGGTGGCGGGCGGCGACGGCCTGATGGTGACGGCCGCGCTGCCCACGCTCGCGCCCGGCGGCGAACGGCGCGTGGGCCTCGGCCCGGCCGACGGGATCCGGGTGACCCGGCGCACCCAGCTGCACGAGTCGACCGCCGGTCTGCGCGGCGGCACCATGGTGCTCGACCACCGGGTGCGGGTCGAGCTGGCCAACACGCTGGCCCGGCCGGTCACCGTCGAGGTCCAGGAGCGGGTGCCGGTCAGCTCCGAGGCGGACGTGAAGATCCAGGAGCGGGCCGACTGGGCCGAGCCCGCGCGCCCCGGGGACGGAGCGTCCGGTGCCGGACCCGAGCCGGAGACGCTCGCCCCCGGCACCCGCCTGTGGCGGGTCGACCTGCCCGCCGGTGCCACCACCGCCCTCGACGGCGGCTACGAGATCCGCATCCCGGCCGGCAAGACCCTCGCCGGCGGCGACCGGAGGAGCTGACAGACATGACCACGACCCCGCACACGCCCGTGCCGAACACACCGGACCCGGCGTCCGCGGACGCCCCGCCGATCGCCCTCCCCGTCACCGCCGTCACCTGCCTCGAAGACCGCGCCCACATCGAGCGCACCGCCCGGCTCACGCTCGAAGCGGGGGTGCGGCGGCTCCGGCTCGGACCGGTCAGCGCGCTGGCCGTCGACCGCACCCTGCACGCCGAGCTGACACCCGAACAGGCCGAACGGGCCGAAGGGCCAGAGGGTGCGCTCGACGTCCTGGACGTACGGATCGTCCGGGAGTGGACCCCGCGCGGGCCGCGCCCCTCCGCCGACGACTCCGCCCTGCGCCGGCGCGTCCACGCCCTCACCACCGAGCAGACGGCGCTCGAACAGCGGCGGGACCGGCTCGCGACCCGGCTCGACCTGCTCGCCGGGCTCGCCGCCGACCTGCTGCGCGAGATCGGCGAGGGCACGGGGTACGGGGAGACCGACCCCGCGCGCTGGACCCGCGAGCTGGACCGGATCGACGCCGAACGCGACACGTACGCGGAACGCCTCGACGCCGTCGGCGCGGAGCTGACCCGGGTCGGCGAGGAGCTGGCCGCGGCCACGGAGGCGATGTACCAGGCGGAGGAGGAGCCGGCCGAGCTCGTCGGTCATGTCGAGCTGACGGTACGGGCCGCGGCGGCGGGCCCGGCGCTGCTGCGGGTCACGCATCTGACGCCCTGTGCGCTGTGGCGGCCCGCCTACCGGGCGGTGCTCGACGGGGAGTCGCTGACGCTGGAGAGCGAGGCCGTGCTGTGGCAGCGCACCGGCGAGGACTGGGCCGACGTCCGGCTGACCCTGTCCACGGCGAGGTCGGCGCAGGCGACCGAGCCGCCGAAGCTGGTCGAGGACCGGCTGACGCTGGTCGACCGCTCGGCGGCCGAGCGGCGCACGATCGATCTGGAGATGCGCGAGGAGACGATCTCGGCGCTCGGCCCCCTGCCGGTGGTCGGGCTCCCGGGCGTCGACGACGGCGGCGAGACGCGGGTGCTGTCCGCGCCGGCGCCGGTGGGCGTCCCCTCGGACGGGCGCGCCCATCGCGTACCGCTGAGCTCGTTCACGACGCCGGCGGTGGCGGAGTACGCGTGCTCGCCGGAGCTGTCGCCGCTGGTCACGCAGCTGGTGCGGTTCGACAACCGGTCGGGGCACGCCCTGCTCACCGGGCCGGTCGACCTGGTCCGGGCGAGCGGTTTCAGCGGCCGGGGCACGCTCGACTTCACGGCGCCCGGCGCGCCGGCCGAGCTGGCCTTCGGCAGCCAGGACGACTACCGGGTGGTGCGGCGGGTCGAGGAGACCCGGGACACCACCGCGCTCTCCCAGCGGACCGTGGTCTCGCGCACGGTGCGGGTGCATCTCTCCCGGCTGTCCGCGCCCGGCGAGGAGGGCGAGCGGCTGGTGACGGTGCGCGAGCGGATACCGGTCTCGGAGGTGTCGGCGGTGCAGGTGCGGGTCCGCAAGGAGGCGTGTTCGCCGGTGCCGGACGAGGTCGACGCGGACGGCATCGTCCGCTGGGACGCGGCACTGCCGCCGGGCGGGCGGCGCACGCTCACCCTCGCGTACGAGATCACGGCGAAGTCGAACACCAGCGGCCTGTAGGCCCTGAGGGCGGCCGGCCCGCCGCGTCAGGCGCGGCGGGCCAGTCGCTCGCGCACCCAGGCGGGGCCGGGGTTGACGTAAGGGCGGCCGTCGACGAAGACCGTGGGCACGGTCTCGTTGCCGTCGTTGACCGCCCGCACGTCCGCCGCGGCCTCGGCGTCGCGCCAGATGTCGACCCAGTGCACCCGCCGCGCGTCCCGCCCGAGGCCGAACCGCAGCCGGATGCAGTACTTGCACCCCGGGCGCCAGTACACGACCGGCCACCCGTCCTCGGCGCTGCGCCGCCGCGCCTCCTCGGCGCGCAGCGACCTCGGGAACACCAGCGGTGAGTGCACCACGGCGAGCACCAGGAACACCACGAGGAGGACACCGCCCTCGACGAGACTTCCCCGGAGCAGCACGGGCGTGGCCACGAGCAGGCCGGCGAGCAGGAACAGGGTCGGCAGGGTCCAGGCGCGTGTCATGCTCACGGAGGTTACGTGAAGGTCGGCGGTAAAGGTCAGCGGGACTGGAGGGACTTGACGTTGTCGCCGAAGGTCCAGTTCTTCGAGCCGTCCCAGTTGGCGGACCAGGTCATCAGGCCCTTCAGTTTGCCGGAGTAGTGGTTCCAGGCCTGGGCGACCTGGGAGGTGGTCATGTAGCCGCCGCCGGCGCCGGGCTGGGCGGGGAGGCCGGGAACCTGCTTGTCGTACGGGACGCGGATGGTGGTGCCCTGGATGACCAGGCCCCGGTCGAGGCAGTCGGTCTGGGCGACGAATCCGGCGACGGTGCCGGCCGCGTAGGAGTCGCCGGAGCAGCCGTACATGCTGCCGTTGTAGTACTGCATGTTGAGCCACCACAGGCGCCCGTTGTCGGCGTACTTCTTCACGATCGGGAGATAGGCACCCCAGATCGAGCCGTAGACGATGCTGCCGCCGGTGACGTACGCCGTCTCGGGGGCCATGGTGAGGCCGAAGCCGGCGGGCATCCGGGCGAGGACGCCGTCGATGATGTGGATGAGGTTGGCCTGCGAGGCGGAGAGGGTGCCGATGCTGCCGCTGCCGACGAGGCCGGTCTCGATGTCGATGTCGATGCCGTCGAAGTTGTTCGCCTTCAGGATCGGCACGATGGTCTCGATGAAGCGGTCGGCGACGGCGCGCGAGCTGAGGTCGATGCCCGCGGCGGCGCCGCCGATCGACATGAGGACGGTCGCGCCGGCGGCCTTCGCGCGGCACATCTCGGCGGGGGTGGGCACCTTGACGGTGCTGTCCATGCCGTTCTCCCAGAGCACCGTGCCGTCGGAACGGATCACCGGGAAGGCGGCGTTGATGACGTTGTAGCCGTGCGCGGCGAAGCGGGGGTCGTCGATGGGCGCCCAGCCGAAGGGCGGGTGGACGCCGTTGGCGGCGCCGTCCCAGTTCTCCCAGTAGCCCTGGAGCACCTTGCCGGTGGGCTTCGGCTTGAGTGCGCAGGTCTCCGCGGCGACGGTGCCGGCGGTGGTCCTGGTGGGTGCGGCGCTCTCGGCCGCGGCGGGGGCCGCGAGCGCGGTGACGGCGGCGAGCAGGGTGGCGAGTCCCGCTCCGACGGCATGGACGATCCGGTGGCCTGACATGCGTGCTCCCTGGGATGTGGGGGGAAGGGCCTGGGCATGAGGTACGGTCCCCACGACCGTAGATTGGTCCAGACCAACCGTCAACACCCGGGTCACGCACGGGACTTGGCGGGCAGGCGTGAGCCCTCCCCCGTCAGTCCGGCGCGGCCGACCGGTCGAGCTCCCGCCCGATCTCCTTCCGCAGCGGGGCGGCCAGCCGGTCGAGGTCGGACAGGAAGGCCAGACGCCTGGGCCTCGGCAGGTCGGAGAGGCGCTGCGCGTCCGGTGTGTCGGTGAGCGGGACCGAGTAGCCGGGCAGGAACTGGACGTCGCCGATCACGGCGAAGCCCGCGTCCAGGCGCCGTAGCACCGTCGGATTCTCGCCACGCAGGGCCGTCCCGATGCGGTCCGTGCGCCAGTCGGCAGAAGTCATGCCCGCGAACCTACCGGGACGCGGGGGGCGCGAGGGCGGGCGCGTGGTGGGCCGACGCGGCCCGGCGCACGGGCCCGGACGCGCCCGGCGGGACTATCGTGGGGTGACGGCAGAGGAGGGTGACCATGTCCGGACCGGCCCGAGCGCCCGACCGTCCGCACCCGCTGTTCGCCCGTTTCTACGCCGGGGTCGCTGGTCCCGCCCTCGACAAGGCCGGGGTCACCGAGCACCGCCGGCGGCTCCTCGCCGGGCTCACGGGCGAGGTCGTGGAGATCGGCGCCGGCAACGGTCTCAACTTCGCCCACTACCCGCCCGGCGTGCGCCGGGTCCTCGCCGTCGAACCGGAGCCGCGGCTGCGCGCCCTCGCCGAGGAGGCCGCCCGTACGGCCCCGGTGCCGGTGGACGTGGCGGCCGGGGTCGCCGAGGACCTGGCGGGGGTGGCGGACGCCTCGTACGACGCGGCCGTGGCGTGTCTGACGCTGTGCTCGGTGACCGATCCGCACGCCGCCCTTGCCGAGCTGCACCGCGTCCTGCGGCCCGGCGGGCAGCTGCGCTTCTTCGAGCATGTGCGCGCCGGGACCCCCGGGATGCGCCGGGTGCAGCGGGTGCTCGACGCCACCGTCTGGCCGCTGCTCGCGGGCGGCTGCCACACCGGGCGCGACACGCTGGCGGCGATCGAGGCGGCGGGGTTCGAGCCCACCTCGGTCGACACCTTCTCCTTCCCCGAGACCAGGATCCCCTCCCCCGCCGCGACCCACATCCTGGGCACGGCCGAGCGCCGCCCCGCCTGACGAGCCGGTCAGTTTCGGAGAAGCGGGTGCGGGCGGCCCGTTCCTAGGATGGGAACCAGCCGCACCGAGGAGAAGAGCAGTCATGACGGACGCGAAGAAGGCACAGCGGAAGGCCACCACGCCCGCCCGGCGCACCGAGCGGACCGACGCCGCCGCCGACGGCTTCACCGAGGAGGAGCGCTCTGCGATGAAGGAGCGCGCGAAGGAGCTGCGGGCCGCATCGCGCGGCGGCTCCCGCGCGAGCAAGGCGGAGAAGGCGGCGGAGGCCGAGGCCGAGCTCCTGGCGAAGATCGCCGAGCTGCCGGACGAGGACCGCTCCCTCGCCGAACGGGTCCACGCGCTGGTCAAGGCCCATGCGCCCGCGCTCGCCCCGCGCCTCTGGTACGGGATGCCCGCCTACGCCAAGGACGGCAAGGTGCTGTGCTTCTTCCAGCCTGCGTCGAAGTTCAAGGCGCGCTACGCCACGCTCGGCTTCAACGACGTGGCGGCGCTGGACGAGGGCGTGATGTGGCCGACCGCGTTCGCGCTGACCGGGCTCGGGCCGGCGGTGGAGGACCGGATCGCCGCCCTCCTCAAGACCGCCGCCCGCTGAGCGCCTCCGGGGCGGCGAGCAGAGCTGGGCACGGGCAGCACGGGATCAGGCCAGAGGTTCGGCGGCGATCTCGACGACCTGCGCGGGTCCGGCCCGGAAGACGGAGTTGGTCGCGGCGGCCGCGACCATGTGCGGGGCGAGGTCGTGCGCAGCCAGGGCCTCCCGCGAGGCCCAGTGCTCGACCAGCACGAAGCGGTCGGCGTCGCCGACCACCTGGTGGAGGTCGTACTGCAGACAGCCGTCCTCCGCCCGTACGAGCGGGGCGAGGCGCTCGTAGGCCTCGATCTGGTCGCGGCCGCGGCCCGGCTGCGTGGCGATGTGGACGTGCAGGCGTACAGGCTGAAGCTGGGGCTGGGTCTGGGGCTGCTGCGAAGGCTGTGACATGGGCAGGAGCCTAGAGCGGGAAGAGGCACGGGGAAACGCATTTCCGGTCGGGCGACGGGTGCCTGGGGTGGACCCACCCGTTCCGGTGGTTTGGCCGAACTCCGCGTAGACCGAATAGATGCCCGAGGCATGTAGTGGGAGGACCGAAGACCCCGACGACCTCCGTCTGCGAGGACCCCCATGTCCGAAGTCGTGGCATTCCCCCAGAGCCGCACCTGCCCCTACCACCCGCCCACCGCCTACGATCCGCTGCGCGAGGAACGCCCGTTGTCCCGGGTCACGTTCTGGGACGGCCGGGAGGTGTGGCTCGTCTCCGGCCACCGGGCCGCCCGCGCGCTCCTCGCCGACCAGCGGCTGTCCACCGACTCCACGCGCCCGGACTTCCCGATCTCGGTCGAGCGTACGGCGGTGCTGCGCAGGCGGCGGCGCGCCGCGCTGCTCGGCTGGGACGACCCCGAGCACAACACCCAGCGGCGGATGCTGATCCCGAGCTTCGCCGTGCGCCGGATCGAGGGCATGCGGCCGCGCATCCAGGCCACCGTCGACCGGCTGATCGACGCAATGGAGGCGGCAGGTCCGCGGGCCGAGCTGGTGAGCGCGTTCGCGCTGCCGGTGCCGTCGATCGTGATCTGCGACCTGCTCGGGGTGCCGTACGAGGACCACGACTTCTTCGAGGAGCAGTCCCGGCGGCTGTTGCGCGGCCCGACGGGCGCCGACACCGAAAACGCCCTCGCCCTTCTGGAGAACTACCTCGGCGAGCTCGTCGACGGCAAGCTCCGCAAGCCGGGCGAGGGCGTGCTCGACGACCTGGTCGCCCGGCAGCGCCAGGACGGCAGGCCCGACCGGGCCGAGCTGATCCAGCTCGCGACGATCCTCCTTGTCGCCGGGCACGAGACCACGGCGAACATGATCTCCCTCGGCGTCTTCACCCTGCTCCGGCATCCCGAGCGCCTCGCGGAACTGCGCGCCGATCCCGCGCTGCTGCCCGTAGCCGTCGAGGAGTTGCTGCGCTTCCTGTCGATCGCGGACGGGATGCTGAGGGTCGCCCGCGAGGACATCGAGGTCGACGGGACCGATGGGACGGACGGCGCCGAGGGTGCCGACAGGACCGACGGCGACGGCAGGGTGGTGATCCGGGCCGGTGAGGGCGTGGTCTTCTCGACCTCCCTCATCAACCGCGATACCGCCGCCTACGCCGATCCGGACACCCTCGACTGGGACCGCTCGGCGCGCCACCACCTCGCCTTCGGCTACGGCATCCACCAGTGCCTCGGCCAGAACCTGGCCCGCGCGGAGCTGGAGATCGCGCTCGGCACGCTGCTGCACCGGCTGCCCGGGCTGCGGCTCGCCGCGCCGGTGGACGAGATCCCGTTCAAGCCGGGAGACACCATCCAGGGGATGCTCGAACTCCCCGTCACCTGGTGAAAGGAGCCCGACCGATGCACATCACCATCGACACGAACGTCTGTATCGGCGCCGGCCAGTGCGCCCTCGTCTCCCCCGACGTCTTCACCCAGGACGACGACGGCTTCGGGACCGTCGTCCCCGGCCGGGAGAACACCGAGCCCGGACCACTCGTGCGCGAGGCCGCGCGCGCCTGTCCGGTGCAGGCGATCACGGTGACGGAGGCCACGACGCCTGCTTGACACCCGTCCCGTTCTCCCCGTACGAAGCTGACGTCAGGCGCCGCCGTCGCGCAGGAGGAGGGCCGCGACCTTCTGCGCCGGCGCCGCCAGTTCGGCCTCCAGGGCCGCGGCGCGGTCCGGGTCGAGCACGAGTGCGGGCGGGCGCAAGTCGCCGCGGGCGAGGTTGCGGATGCGCAGGTGCGTGGGCGGGTGGGTGGAGTCGACACGGTGGCCGTGGAGTTCGGCGACGCGGCGCAGTCGCTCGTACTCGCGCTCCGGCACGGTCCGGACCTCGGCGGCGACGCGCTGCCACAGCCCCTCGGCCTGTACCTCGCGCCGGGCCCGGCCGCCGGTCCGGGTGCGGGCGGCGATGATCTCGCGTCGCAGCGCCGAGTCGGCGCTCCGCGAGACAAGCAGGCGCTGCAGGAGGCCGACGGCGGCGTCGCGGCCCGCGGTACGGGCGGCGGCGCCGTCGGCGAGGTACTCGGCGCGCTGGGTGGCGCGCAGGGTCGCCCCGTCCAGGAGCAGCGACAGGCCGTGCACGGCCCAGCGCGGCGGGGCGGTGAGCACATTGATGAAGGTGTCCGACAGGGAGTCGCCGTCCTCGCTCCGCGCGAGCATGTAGCGCCAGGTGTCGAGCGATCCCAGGGCGCTGCCGACGAGGAAACCGTGGCGGGTGTCGCCGTGGGCGTAGTGCCCGAGTTCGTGGCCGAGCAGCGCGATCCGCTCCTGCGGGTCCAGGGTGGCCCACAGCGGCATGCCCAGTACGAGGACGCGGCGCCGGCGGATGCCGTACGCGCTGACGAAGGCGTTCACGTCCGCGTCGAGGACGACGAGGTCGACGCCCCGGGTACCGACGCCCGCCCCGATCTCGTCGATGAGGGCGAAGAGCCGGGGCGCGTCGGCGCGTTCCAGATGGGGCAGTTCGGAGCCCTTGCGGAGTCGGCCGAAGCGGGGGCGAAGGACGAAGGCGAGGGCGAGGAGCAGTCCGCCGACGGCGGGCTGGAGGCCCTCGCCCCAGCGGTCGACGAGCAGCCACAGGCCGATGACGGCCAGACCCACGGTGAGGCCGTGCACGGCCAGAGCCAGGACGGTCGCCAGCAGGGCGGCGCCGCCGGTGGGGCGGGAGGCGGCGGGCCCGTCCGCGCCCGGGGCGGCGGCCAGGTCGGCGAAGAGCTGCTCACCGTACCGGTGCGCGAGGGTGCGGCGCAGCCGTTCGACGCGGTCGGGCTCGGGCTCGTCGGGCGTGGCGTCCTCGGGGTCCACGTTCCAGCCGCAGGCGGTGCACCAGGTGACGAAGCGCGGGTCGACGGGGATCCGTTCGCCGCAGTCGGGGCAGTCGCGCGCGGTCGGCTCGGCGCCCCGTGTGCCCGTGCCCGTGGCGGTGGCTGTGGCTGTGCCCGTGGCCGTGGCCGTACCCGTATCCGTATCCGTAACGGCGCTGGTCGGTCTGCCCGGCGTGTCCTTCGTCATCCCCACCCCTTGTGATCACTCATGTGAGAGGGGACCCTACCTGCGGCGTGACTCGCCGGCTTCGGGGGAATCCGGGGGAATTCGGGGGAAGGGGCAAGGGGATGAACTGGAACTGGGTCTGGGTGATCCTCATCCTGTTCTGGACCGGTGGTTTCGCGTGGGCGGCGGACAACGTCCGCACGGCGCTGCGGCACCGCCACGAGCGCAGGATGGAGCTGATCTCGGCGGAACGGCGGGAGCGGCAGGCACTCGAGGCGGCCGGCAAGCCGCCGGAGCCCGTCTGCGGCTGCACGCACCATCTGGCCAAGCACGACAAGCAGGGCCGCTGCCACGAGCGCGTGGAGGTCCCGGTGGCGTGGGACGAGAACAAGAAGCCGGTGCGGTACGAGGCGGGGCAGTGCAACTGTCAGCAGTACGTGGGGCCCCAGCCGCTGTCGCAGGTGTACGCGGAGGAGCTCACCGACCTGTGAGCCGCGAAGGCCGAGCCCCCGGGAGTGGCCTCCCGGGGGCTCGGTGCTGGGGTGCCCGCGCGGCGCGCGGGCACGGGTGCGGCGACTAGAAGGTCAGGTTCCAGGCGTCAATGCGGCCCGTGTCCTGGGACGCGACGTCCTGGACGCGCAGCTTCCACGTGCCGTTCGCCGGCTCGGCGGAGGCGTCGACCGTGTAGGTCTTGGCGACGTTGTCCGTGCTGTCGCTGTTGCTGAAGTCCTCGAGGAGGTAGACGGTGCCGTCCGGGGCGACGAGGGAGACCACCAGGTCACCGCGGTAGGTGTGCTTGATGTCGACGCCGACCTTGAGGGTCGCGGGGGCGTTGCCGGTCACGCCGGAGACGGTGATCGGGCTCTCGACGGTGGCGTTGTCGGCGATGGTGACGTCGGTGAGGTTCTCGAAGTACGGGCCGGTGGGCGGCGGGGTCGTTCCGCCGACCGCCTTCAGCGCGTCGACCTGGCCCTCGCCGAAGAAGCCGTTCTTGGTGGTGGTGCCGGTGCAGCGGCTGTCGGACGGGCAGGCCTTGTCGGTGGCCTGGGTCGCGAGGGCGTTGCGGATGTCGGCCGGGGTGAAGCCCGGGTTGGCGCTCGCGATGAGCGCGGCGACGCCGGTGACGTGCGGGGACGCCATCGAAGTACCGCTCTTGGAGCCGTACTTGCCGCCGGGCAGCGTCGAGTACACGCCGGTGGATCCGTCGCCGCCGGGGGCGGCGATGTCGATGACGCCGTTGCCGAAGTTGGAGTACGAGGCCTTGGCGCCGCCACTGGCCTGCGCGGAGACGGTCACGACACCCGGGAGCTCGGTCGGGATGTCGATGCAGGCGTTGGTGATGGTGCGGGTGACCGGGGTGGAGTCGTTGGGGCTCTCGCTGTCGGTCGTCTTGTTGGCCAGGTCGTAGTTGGAGTTGCCGGCGGCGGCGACCTGGAGGGAGCCCTTGGACTCGGCGTAGGCCTGGGCGCGGCGGACGCCCTCGATGATGGCGGCCTGGTCGATGTTGTCCGGGCAGTTGAACTGCCACGGGTCGGTGTAATAGCTGTTGTTGGTGACCTTGAAGCCGTGGTCGCCGGCCCACATGAAGCCGCAGACGGTGTTCTCGGCGAAGAAGAGGGTGCTGGTGGGCTCGGCGATGCGGACGGAGGCGATCTTCACTCCGGGGGCGACGCCGATGACCCCCTTGCCGTTCTTGGCGGCCGCGATGGTGCCGGCGACGTGGGTGCCGTGGGTGTCGACGTCGCGCCAGGCACCGGCGCGGGCGTCGGCCTTGCCGTAGGCGCAGGAGACGGAGTCGGCGGCGTCGAAGTTGGGCGCGATGTCCTGGTGCTGGTCGTCGACGCCGGTGTCGAGGACGCCGACCTTGACGGCGGCGGAACCGGTGGTGACGGCCCAGGCCTGGTCGGCCTTGATCTGCGTCATGTCCCAGCGGTTCGACTCGGTGAGCGTGGTCGTGGACTGGGCCGGGTTGGCGGGCAGCGCCGGGTTGTAGGCGTCGGCGGGCACGTCGGAGGTACGGGTCGCGCCGACCTGCTGCACGCCGGCGACGCCGCGGAGGGTGGCGGCGAAGGAGGCGGAGGTCGAGTGGGCGACGACGACGCCGATGGCGTCGTAGGCGGCGAAGACGGTGCCGCCGTTGGCCGTGACGGCCGAGCGTACGGCGGTGGTGTCACCGGGCGTCGTGATGACGAGGTACGCGCGGGTGCCGGCGGCCCAGGCGGCCTGGGCGGTCCGGGCGGCGGCCGTCTTGGGGGCGGCCTTGGCCTCGGCCGTGGAGGTCGCGGCCCGGTCCTTCGCGTCCAGGGGCTGGACGTCGGCCTGCGCGGGGGCGGCGATGGCGATCGTGGTGCCGACGACGGCGGCGACCGCGAGCGGGATTCTCAGCCGGCTCGACATGCTCGATATGTGGGAAAACAATGCGTCCTCCGATGACCCGGTGGCGCGGGTGGCGCCGGCCGGGCCCTGTGATGTGTGGGGTGGACGCAAGATCGCAGGCCGCGGGAGCGGAGGGAAGGATTCTGCCCGCCATATCCCTTTCCGTTACCCATTGTTGATCTGACGGAACGCCATGTCAGGGACGTAAAGGGGCTGTTGGGGCATAGCGCCGCCGGTCGCGGAAATCCCCTCGGCCGCCGGCCGATCGTGGCGCAGAATGACCGCCATGCGGCTTCCCACTCCCCTGCACGTCCTCAACGAGGGCCTCGCCCTCCTCCTGGAACTGGCGGCGCTCGCCGTCCTCGCGTGGTGGGGCTGGGCGAGCGCCGACCCCGTCGCTCTGCGACTCCTCCTCGCCGTCGCGGCCCCCGCGGCCGCCGCCGTCCTCTGGGGCCTCTTCGCCGCCCCGAGGGCCCGTTTCCCTGTCCCCCTCCCGGCCGTCCTCACGGTCAAGGCCCTCGTCTTCGGCGCGGCCACCCTCGCGCTCGCCGGCGTGGACCACCCCACCTGGGCGATCGCCTTCGGCGCGGTGGCCGTGGTGAACACGGCCCTGGCGACGGCGGACCGCCGGGCCGCGACGCACCGGAACCGGACCTGAGGGAGGGCGGCCCGGCGTTCACCTCAGTGCGGCGCCCCGCGCCGGGCACCCTCCATTCGACGTGTCGCCGCCCAGCAGGCCGGCGCGGCAGCGGCCAGGGCCGTGCTCGTCCAGAGGGCGGTCAGGGGGGTGGTCGTGTGGGTGGTGGTGGCAGCGGCCAGGAGGGGGCCTGCGAAGGCGCCGGTGTTGAGGGCGACGGTGGCGAAGGCGCCGGAGAGGGAGGGGGCGGCGGGGGCGAGGTGGAGGGTGCGGGTGACGAGGGTGGTGCCGAGGGCGAAGGAGAGGGCGCCCTGGGCCGCGGCGAGGAGGAAGAGGGGGACGGGGTACGCGCCGAGGGCGGCGGTGAGGGCCCAGCCGGCGGGCAGCGCGGCGAGGGCGAGGGGCAGGCGGAGGGTGGTGCGGCCGGCGGCGGTGACGCCGAGGAAGGCGCCGGCGCCGAAGGCAGCCAGGAGGCCGGGGACTGCGGCGGGCGGCAGTCCGGTGTGGTCGGTCGCGATGACGGCGAGGAAGGCGAAGCCGGCGAAGGTCGCGCCGTTGACGAGGGCGGCGATCGCGAGCGTGGCCCGCAGCGGGCGGGAGCGCAGCGCGGTGAGTTCGCGGCGCAGGGAGACGTTCGCGGGCCGGGCGGGCGGCCGATGGTCGGCGGGCGCGGGGCGCAGCACCAGGAGGAGCGCGGGCAGGCACAGGGCGGCGACCGCCCAGAAGGCCGCGCGCCAGCCGTACGCCGTGCCGAGCAGCGCGCCGGCCGGGACGCCGACGACGCAGGCCAGGGTGACGCCCGACAGCAGGAGCGCGGTGGCGCGCGCCCGGTGGGCGGCGGGGACGAGGGAGCCGGCGTGCGGGAGGGCCACGGCGAGGAAGCCGGCGTTGACGACGGCGGCGATCGCGCGGGTCGCGAAGAGGACGGCGAAGTCCGTGGTCAGCGCGCCCAGTACGTGGACGAGGACGAACGCGGCGAGGAAGCCGGCGAGGGCGGGGCGGCGGGGCCACCGGGCGCCGGCGGCGGCCATCAGGGGCGCGCTGATGATCATGCCCACCGCGTAGGCGGCGGTGAGCCCGGCCGCGGCCGCCGGGGAGACGTGGAGGTCGTGGGCGAGGTCCGGAACGAGCCCGGACAGCATGAACTCGGAGGTGCCCTGGGCGAACACGGCGAGCGCCAGGACATGGAGGAAGAGAGGCACGGAGACGGCTCCGGTGACGAGTGGTGGACGAGGGAGTTCTCTGTCCGGTCACTCGGGGCACGGGTCGGCGCGGCGGGCCGGGGACCTCTGCGGTTCCGGCTCAGCCGTCGGTGCGCCGCCGGAGTCGAATGACCGGCGGCCCGGTTCTGTCCGACTCGGGGCTCGTCACCCGGCCGACGTTAGCCGGGGTGCCTCTCTTCCTCAACGGGTTTTCGTCCTCAACGGGATTTCGCCCGGGCCCGTCAGGCCTTGGCGGCGCAGATCACGTCGTACGGGCGTCCGATGGCGAGGGTGAGCCGCATGGGCTCGGTCGTGCCGGACGGGCAGGACTTGGCGTCCTTGACGAGGTCGAGGACCTTGTAGCCGCTGCCGGCGGCGGAGGTGCAGGCGATCTCCTGGGCGGTGTCCGTGATGCAGTCGCCCTTGACGAGCTGGCCGCCGCCGGCGCCCGCGTCACCGGGGTGGGTCGCGGAGAGGTTGCGTCCGCAGACCGTCTTGCTGGGCAGGCCGCCGCTCTTGTCGCTGCTCGAGCCGAAGGTGATCTTGACCTGGATGATGAGGTCGGTGCCGGCCGGGCACTGGATGGCGTCCGGGAGGATGCTGGCCGGCATGACGGCGAGCGCCTTGAAGGTGGCGCCGGAGTCGCCGCAGTCCACGGCGTGGTAGCCGTCGGGCCGGTCGTCGGGGTCGGGGCCGCCGCAGTCGCCGACGTTCCAGGAGGCCTCCTTGTCCCCGGAGCCGCCCGCCGTGGAGGACGAGGACGAGGAGGAGCCCTTGTCGTCGAAGACCTTGGAGGCGCCGTAGCCGAGGCCGAGCATGACGACCAGGATCAGCAGCGCGGGCAGGCAGCCGCCCTTCCTCCGGGCGGGTGGCGGCGGGGTCTGGCTGGGCATGGCCATGGGGGCTCCTCGTGGTTCCGGACGGTACGGGGGACGGTGCGCCGGACCGGCCCACGGGGCTGAGCGGTCACGTCGATCCGTCGCGTGTCCCCCGGTCGCCCCCGGCGCAACCACGGGGACGCGCTGTGTCCATGCCATGGTTCCGCTTCGCAGCCCCCAAACGCCCGCGCCCGTCACACCGGTTCGGCGAGTTCCGCCAGCACCTCCGTCACGGCCTTCACCGACGCCTCCGAGGCGGGGAGCAGCGGCAGGCGTACGTCGGGCGTGGGAATGCGGCCCTGGGCGTGGAGGACGGCCTTGACGACGGCGGGGTTGGGCTCGGCGAAGAGGAGGGTGGAAAGGCGGGCGAGGTGGTGGCCGAGGGCGCGGGCGCGGGGGATGTCGCCGGTGTGCCAGGCCTCGGCGAGGGCGGCGAAGCGGTCGGTGGCCAGGTGGGCGGAGGCCAGGATGCCGCCGGTGGCGCCGAGGGCGAGCAGGGGTGAGACGAAGGCGTCGTCGCCGGCGAGGACGGCGAAGTCGTCGGGGAGGTCGCCGAGGAGGGCGACGGTGTCCTGGTCGACGCCGCCGACGGCGTGCTTGACGCCGATGACACCGGGGAGCGCGCCGAGGGCGCGGAGGGTGGCGGCGTCGAGCGACCGGCCGGTGCGGTACGGGATGTGATAGACGATCAGCGGTACGGGGCTTTCGGCGGCGAGCCGTTCGAAGTGGGCGAGCACGCCCTCGGGTGAGGGGCGTACGAAGGCGGGGACGATCACCAGGGCGGCGGCGATCTCGGGCCGGCCGGCCAGTGCGGCGAGTTCCCGCGCGGCCGCCGCGGTCGCGCCGCTGCCCGCGCCGACGATCAGCGGGGCGCCGCGCCGGCGGCAGACCCGCGCGCAGGTGTCGATGACCGCGGCGCGCTCCTCCGGGTCGAGGGCGCCGACCTCGCCGGTGGTGCCGAGTGCGACGATGCCGGCCGCCCCGCCGTCGAGGACGGAGTGCGCGAGGGCGTCGAGCGCGTCGAGGTCGGGGCGCCCGTCGGCGCCGAAGGGGGTGACGAGGGGGACGTGGATGCCGCGCGGGGTGAAGGGGAGGTCCTGTGCCATGCCTTCGAGGGTGCGGTGCGTCGAACCCTCAGGTCCAGTTCGCTTTTCCGATGCGAACCGTAAGCTGTGCTGATGCTTGATGTACGACGTCTGCGCCTGCTGCGCGAACTGGCCCTGCGCGGCACCATCGCCGCCGTGGCCGAGGCCCTGTCCTTCACCCCGTCCGCCGTGTCCCAGCAGCTCGCGACCCTGGAGCGGGAGGCGGGGGTGCCGCTGCTCGAACGCTCGGGGCGCGGCGTACGGCTCACGCCCGCCGGCGAGAACCTGGTGCGGCACGCGGAAGCGGTCCTCGAACGGCTGGAGCGGGCGGCGGCGGAACTGGCCGAGGCCCGGCACGGCCCGGCCGGCCCGCTGCGGATCGGCGCGTTCCCGACCGCGACACGGTCGATCGTGCCGGCGGCCCTCACGCGCCTCGCGGTGCGCCACCCCGCCCTGGAACCGATGGTCTCGGAGACGGACCCGGCGGGCGCGGCGCACGCGCTGCGTGCCGGAGACCTGGACGTGGCGCTGATCCACGACTACGACCTGGTCCCCGCGCCGCTGGAGCCCGGGCTCGCGGCGACGCCCCTGTGCCAGGAGGAGATGTACCTGGCGTCCTCCGCCCCCGCGCAAGCGACTGAGAAGGCCGAGGAGGCCGAGGAGGCCGACGGGCTCGCGGTGCTCGCGCTCTGGCGGGACGCGCCGTGGATCATGCCGGGCCCGGACACCCTGTGCCGGGCGGTGACCGAACAGATGTGCCGGGCCGCCGGGTTCGTGCCCCGGGTGCGGCACCAGGTGGACGAGTTCGCGACCGTCCTGGCCTTCGTCGCGGCCGGTCAAGGGGTGGCCGTGGTCCCGCAGTTGGGGGCGGTGGACCCGCCGCCCGGGGTGTGCCTGACGTCGCTGCCGGTGCGCCGCAGGACCCGGATCGCCTTCCGCAGCGGCGCCGGACCGCATCCGGCGGTGGCCGCGCTGGCCCTGGCCCTGCGCGAGTCGGTGCCGGAGCGGCTCGACACCCCGGGCTAGCCGAACGGCACGGACGGGCCGGCCCCGGCCCCGTACCGTAGACCCGGAATCCGCCGGTCCGGACGAGACACGGACACACGGACACACGAACGCACGGATCGGCGGAGGATCGGACACGAACCGGCCCGACGGCCGGAGGGGAGCGGGACGCATGACGGAACGGGGCGGGGACGCGGAGGCGTTCGACACGGGGGCCGAGGCGTGGCGGGAGTGGCAGGAGGAGCCGTGGGGGCGGCTGCGGTACGCCGTGGCCGAGGCCAATCTCGCCCGCCATCTGGCAGCGGCGCGGCCGGCCCCCGAAGCCGCCCCGTCAGGCGGGGCGTTGCGGGTCCTCGACCTCGGCGGCGGGGACGGCGGTGACGCGCTTCGGCTCGCCGCGCGCGGCCATCACGTCACGCTCGTCGACTACGCGCCCGCCATGCTGGCGACCGCCGCGCGCCGGGCCGTACGGGCCGGGCTCGCCGACCGGATCGTGTGCGTGGCGGCGGATGTCACCGCGCTGCCCGCCGAGTTGGCGGCCGGCGGCTTCGACCTCGTCCTGCTGCACGCCGTGCTGCCGTACGCCTGCGACACCGCCGGCACGCTCGGGGTGGCGCTCGGAGCGGCCCGGGAGGGCGGGCTCGTGTCGGTGATCGCGATGAACCGGCACTCCGAGCCGCTGCGCGCGGCGGTGCGCACGATGGACCCGGACGGCGTGCTCGCGGCGCTCGACGCCGAGACCGTGCACACCGACCTGTTCGACGCGGAGCTGCGGCTGCACACCGAGGAGGAGCTGGACGCGGCCCTGCGGGCGCTGGGCTGCGCCGAGGTGCACCCGTACGGGATCCGGGTGTTCTGCGACTACATCCCGGACGACGCCGTCAAGTTCGACCCCGCCTATTACGCGCGGCTCGAACGCCTGGAGATCGCGACGGCCGGCCGCGCGCCGTACCGGCACACCGCCCGGCTGCTGCACCTCGTCGCCGTGCGGGGTACGGGCGAGGCCGGCGCGACGGGCGGCCGGGGTCAGAGCAGGTCGGGTTCGGCGAACAGCGCCCCGACCCAGTAGGCGCTCGCCTCGTGGCAGTCGGCGGCCGGGGTGCCGGGGAAGAGCCGGAACCAGCTCACCGCGCGCGAGAGCGCCGCGAGCCGGACGGCGAGGGTCGCGGCGCGGCTCAGCTCCGGCAGCGGGATCCCGATGTCGGTCCAGGGCTCCAGATACGCCTCGCGGACGGCGGTGACGGACTCGGGGCCGTACCGTTCGCGCACGTCCCTGGCCGGTACGAGAAGGCTGGCGAAGGGGTGGGCGACGGCGGCGTCGCCCCAGTCGAAGAAGGTGAAGCGGCCGGCGGCGGGGGTGAGCACCTGGCCGTCGTGCAGGTCGCTGTGATCGAGCGAGTCGGGGATGCCGAAGGTGTCGAGCTCGGCGCACCAGTCGAGCAGCCGCGGCCGCCCGGCGCGCAGGGCACGGCGGGTGTCGGGGGCGAGGGTCGGGTTGGTCTCGACGAGGCCGTCGAAGATCCGCGGCAGGTCGGCGGTACGGGCGCCGGGCACGCCGAGCTCCGTCATACCGTCGGCGTACGGGGTGAGCGCGCGCTGCATCCGCGCGTACTGGCCGACCGCCGTGAGCCAGTCGGCCCGCCCGGCCTCGCCCCGGTCGAGGGCGCCGCGCAGCAGCGGCCCGCCGTCGGGCCAGAGGGACCAGCCGCGTGCGGCGTCGACCGCGAGCGGGGTCATCACGTGGTCGGGCACCCAGGCGGCGAGCGCGCCGCCGAGGCCGGCCTCGAACCCCGCGGCCGGGGCGCTCGCCTTGAACCAGACGGCGTCGCGCTCGCCGGGACCTGTGCGGAAGCGGACCAGGATCGACCAGGGACGGACGCGCGCCTCGCGCGGGCCCGTCTCGGTCAGCCCGTGCCGGGCGAGGTGCCCCGTCGCCCAGCCCAGCGCATCGGCACGCCAGCCGGCCCGCTCCCAGGGTGTGACCGCGTCGCCGAACCGGCCCCGGTCGACGCTGGTGGGCGGGGGCGCGGGCGCAGCCCCCGTAGCCGCTCCGGGGCCGGGACAGGTTTCCGCCTCACTGTGCATCCGGCGATTGCACCACCGGGTACGGGGCGGCTGCACCCGGTTTTACGGCGGCGGCCCGCCCGGCGGAGCAGCGACGCGGGTCAGTCGCGGTCGGCGGCGCGGGCGGCCTTCTCGGCCTTCTCGGCGCGCATCTCCTTGATGCGGACGTTGTCCTTGCGGACCTCGGCCTGGGTGGCGCGCTCCTTCTGGAGCCACTCCGGGTTCTCGGCCTTGAGGGCCTCGATCTGCTCGGTGGTGAGCGCCTCGGTGACGCCGCCGCGGGCGAGGCCGGAGATGGAGATGCCCAGCTTGGCCGCCACGACGGGGCGGGGGTGGGGGCCGTCGCGGCGCAGGTCGCGCAGCCACTCCGGCGGGTCGGTCTGGAGGGCGTTGAGCTCGGCGCGGGTGACGGAACCCTCGCGGAAATCGGCGGGGGTGGCGTCGAGGTAGACGCCCAGCTTCTTCGCCGCGGTGGCGGGCTTCATGGTCTGGGCGTTCTGGTGCTGCGTCATGCCGACAAGAATATCGGGCAGGTGCGCGGCCGCCGACCACGGCCGGTAATCTGGCCTGGTGACAGGCTCGGACGCATCCCTCACCCCCGTTCCCGCACCGGCCCAGGAGCCCGAGGGCGCCCCGGAGCCGGCCGAGGCGGCCGCCGCGCCGCCCGACGCCGCCGGGCCGGCGTTCCGGCTCGCGTACGTGCCGGGTGTCACGCCCGGGAAGTGGGTGCGGATCTGGACGCAGCGGCAGCCCGACGTGCGGCTCGACCTGGCCCAGGTGACCGCCGCCGAGGCGGAGGGGGTGCTGCGGGAGGGCGGCGCGGACGCCGCTCTGCTGCGCCTTCCGGTGGACCGTACGGTCTTCAGCGCGATCCCCCTCTACACCGAGACGACCGTCGTCGTGTGCCCCAAGGACCACCTGGTCGCGGCGGCGGACGAGGTCACGGTGGAGGACATCGCCGAGGAGATCGTGCTGCACCCGCTGGACGACACCCTGGACTGGGAGCGGCCGCCGGGCGAGCCGGCGTTCGAGCGCCCGGCGACGACGGCGGACGCGGTCGAGCTGGTGGCGGCGGGGATCGGGCTGCTGATCGTGCCGCAGTCGCTGGCCCGGCTGCACCACCGCAAGGACCTCACGTACCGGACGATCACCGGCACCCCGCAGTCGCAGGTGGCGCTGGCCTGGCCGGAGGAGGCCACCACCGACCTGGTGGAGGACTTCATCGGGATCGTGCGCGGGCGGACGGTGAACAGTTCGCGCGGGCGCAAGCCCGACGAGAAGGCCGCGAAGGCGGCCAGGACGGCGAAGCCGAAGGGGCAGGCGCAGAAGCAGCAGCCCCGCCAGGGGCAGAAGTCGGGTCAGGGCCAGAAGGCGCAGGCCGGCGGGGGCGGGCGGCGCAAGGCCGGCGGCGGCGCGGCCAAGAGCTCTCGCTCCGGGAAGCCGCGCCGCCGCTCCTAGCCGCCGCTCCCGGCGGCATCCGCACGACCGGTCAGGCGGCCGGCCCGGCCGCCGCCGGGACGGGCTCGGCGTGGGCCGGGGCGGGCTCGGCCAGGGGGCGTACGGGGATGAGCGCGGCGACGGCCGCGGCCGCGAGGGCGACGACGCCGCCGATGAGCAGGGCGATCCGGAAGCCGTTCTCGGAGGGCAGGGCGTGTCCGGCGAAGTCGGTGGTCAGCTGGGCGAGGACGACGCCGATGACGGCGGCGGAGACGGAGCTGCCGATGGAGCGCATCAGGGTGTTGAAGCTGTTGGCGGCGGCGGTCTCGTGCTGGGGCACGGCGCCCATGATGAGGGCGGGCATGGCGCCGTAGGCGAGTCCGACACCCGTGTTGCAGATGAGGGTGACGACGAGCAGGCCCCAGGTGCCGCCCATCAGGGCGAGCGAGGAGAGGTAGCCGAGCGCGATGACGAGGCTGCCGACGGAGAGGGTGACCTTGGGGCCGCGGGCGGCGGACAGCTTCGCGCCGAGCGGGGCGAGCACCATCATCATCAGGCCGGCCGGCGCCATCCAGAGGCCCATGGCCAGCATGGACTGGCCGAGGCCGTAGCCGGTGGCCTCGGGGAGCTGGAGCAGCTGCGGGACGACGAGCGACTGGGCGTACATCGCGAAGCCGACGAGGATCGAGGCGGCGTTGGTCATGAGGACCTGCGGGCGGGCGGTGGTGCGCAGGTCGACCAGCGGGTCGCGGATGCGCAGCTCCCAGAAGCCCCAGGCGAGCAGGACGACGGCGGAGGCGGCGAAGAGGCCGAGGGTGGTGGCGCTGCCCCAGCCCCAGCCGGCGCCCTTGGAGACGGCGAGGAGGAGGGCGACGAGTCCGCCGCCGAGGCCGAGGGCGCCGAGGACGTCGAAGCGGCCGGCGGAGGCGGCGACCCGGCCGGTGGGGGCGACGAGCGCGACGAGCACGCCGACGAGGGCGCTGAGGCCGGCGGCGACCCAGAACAGCGCGCGCCAGGTGGCGTGTTCGGCGACGGCGGCGGAGAACGGCAGGCCGAGGGCGCCGCCGACGCCCATGGAGGCGCTCATCAGGGCGATGGAGGAGCCGAGCTTCTCCGGCGGCAGGACGTCGCGGAGCAGGCTGATGCCGAGGGGGACGACACCCATGCCGAGGCCCTGGAGGGCGCGGCCGGCGACCATCGGGACGACGGAGCTCGACAGGGCGCAGACGACGGAGCCGGCGACGAGCGGGACTGTGGAGGCGAGCAGCAGGCGGCGCTTGCCGTACATGTCGCCGAGTCGGCCGGCGACGGGGGTGGCGACGGCGGCGGCGAGGAGGGTGGCGGTGATCACCCAGGAGGCGTTCGAGGCGCTGGTGCCGAGGAGGACGGGCAGGTCGCCGATGAGCGGGACGACGAGCGTCTGCATGAGGGCGGCGACGATGCCGGCGAGGGCGAGCACGCCGACGATGCCGCCTGCGGGGCGTGGCGCTGAGGGGCGGGTGGCGGGCATGGGGGTCTCCCTGGGTGGCGTGGCGCGAGCATTGTGCAACGTACACATGATGTGCATCATGCACAAGCGATGCACTCTGCATATGCTGGGACGATGGACAAGCCCACGCACCTGATCGAGTTCGAGACGATGCTCCTGGCCCGGCACTCCCTGCTCCACGCGCCGCGGGCGCGGGCGGCCGGCGGCAACCTCGACCGCAGCGCGTACGTCCTGCTCACCCGGATCCGGATGGACGGGCCGATGTCGATCAGTCAGCTGAGCGACGCCTTCGGTCTGGACGCGTCCACCCTCAACCGGCAGACGGCGGCGATGCTGCGGTCCGGGGTCGTCGAGCGGATTCCCGACCCGGACGGCGGCATCGCGCGGAAGTTCCGCATCACGGAGGAGGGCGCACGGCTCCTCGACGCCGACCGCTCCTTCAACATCGGGGGTCTGGAGCGGGTGCTCGCCGACTGGACGCCCGAGGAGGTGGCGGAGTTCGCCGCCGTCCTGGAACGCTTCAACCGGGACATCGAACGACTCGACGGGCGGCCCTGGCCCCGCCCCTGACCAGGACTCCCGACCAGGACTCCCGGACTCCTGACCAGGACCCCAGACCGGAGGAAGCCCGCCCATGCGCGTCGCCCTGTTCGTCACCTGCGTCAACGACGCCCTGTATCCGGCGACGGGGGTGGCGACCGTCCGGCTGCTCGAACGCCTCGGTGTCACCGTCGACTTCCCGGCGGCGCAGAGCTGCTGCGGCCAGCCGCAGTTCAACACCGGCTACCGCGCCGAGACCGCTCCCCTGGTCCGGCGCACGGTCCGGGCCTTCGAGGGGTACGAGTACGTCGTCACCCCGTCCGGTTCGTGCGCCGCGATGATCCGCGAGCACTACGGACGGTTCGGCCCCGAGGCGGCCGAACTCGGGCCCCGTACGTACGAACTGACGGAGTTTCTGGTCGACGTGCTCGGGGTGACCGACGTCGGCGCGCACTTCCCCCACAGGGTCGCCTACCACCCGTCCTGCCACGGCCTTCGGATGCTCGGGCTCGGCGACCGGCCGCTGCGGCTGCTGCGGGAGGTGCGGGGCCTGGAGCTCGTCGAGCTGCCGGGCGCCGAGGAGTGCTGCGGCTTCGGCGGCACCTTCGCCGTGAAGAACCCGGCCGTGTCGGCGGCGATGGGCGCCGACAAGGTGCGCAACGCGGTGGCGAGCGGCGCGGACGTGCTGTGCGGGGCGGACAACTCCTGCCTGATGCACCTGGGTGGCACGATGAGCCGGATGCGGGTGCTGCCGGGGCTGCGGCCGGTGCACCTGGCGGAGATCCTGGCGAGCACGGAGACGGAGCCCCTGGTACGGGGAGCGAAGGAGCCCCTGGCATGAGCGGTACGTTCCTGGGGATGCCGGCGTTCCCGGCGGCGGCGCGGGAGGCCGTGCACGACGAGACGCTGCGCGGCAACCTGCGGCACGCCACCCACACCATCCGCGACAAGCGGGCGCGCGCGGTGGCCGAGCTGGCCGACTGGGCCGAGCTGCGTGAGGCAGGGCGGCGCATCAAGGACCGGACACTCCGTCATCTCGACACCTACCTCCTCCAGTTGGAGGAGGCGGTGACGGCGGCGGGCGGCACCGTGCACTGGGCGGCGGACGCCGCCGAGGCCAACCGGATCGTCGCCGGCCTGGTGAAGGCCACGGGCGAGACGGAGGTCGTCAAGGTCAAGTCGATGGCCACCCAGGAGATCGGCCTCAACGAGGCCCTGGAGGCGGAGGGCATCCGCGCCTACGAGACCGATCTCGCCGAGCTGATCGTGCAGCTGGGCGAGGACCGGCCCTCGCACATCCTCGTGCCGGCGATCCACCGCAACCGGGGCGAGATCCGCGACATCTTCCGCTCCGAGATGGGCAGATGGGGCAGGCCCGCCCCGGACGACCTCACCGACACGCCCGCCGAACTGGCCGAGGCCGCGCGCCTACACCTCCGGGAGAAGTTCCTGCGGGCCAAGGTCGGCATCTCCGGCGCCAACTTCATGGTGGCCGAGACCGGCACCCTGGTCGTCGTCGAGTCCGAGGGGAACGGCCGGATGTGCCTCACCCTTCCCGAGACGCTGATCTCGGTCGTCGGCATCGAGAAGGTGGTGCCCTCGTGGCGGGACCTGGAGGTCTTTCTGCAGACGTTGCCCCGCTCGTCGACGGCCGAGCGCATGAACCCGTACACGACGATGTGGACCGGCACCACCGACGGCGACGGCCCGCGCGTCTTCCACCTGGTGCTGCTCGACGCGGGCCGCACCGACGTCCTCGCCGACGCCACCGGCCGGCAGGCCCTGCGCTGCATCCGCTGCTCGGCCTGTCTCAATGTCTGCCCGGTGTACGAGCGGGCCGGCGGCCACGCCTACGGCTCGGTCTACCCGGGGCCGATCGGCGCGATCCTCACGCCCCAACTGCGCGGCACCGCGAGCGAGATCGACGCCTCGCTGCCGTACGCCTCCACCCTCTGCGGGGCCTGCTACGAGGTGTGCCCGGTCGCCATCGACATCCCCGAGGTCCTGGTGCGTCTGCGCGAGCGGGTCGCCGAGGCGGGCGGACCCGGACACCGCCTGGAACGCGCGGCGATGAAGGCGGCGGCCATGGTCCTCGACCATCCGAGGCTCCTCGCCGCCGGCGAACGCCTCGCCTCCCGCACCCGCGCCCTGCACCCGAAGAACCCGCCGGGTGCGGGCGCGTGGACGGAGAGCCGCGACCTGCCGGAACTGCCGGCGGAGCCGTTCCGCGACTGGTGGAGGAAGAACCGCGCATGACCCCCGAGAAAACCTCCTCCGCAGGGCCGGTCACCGGATCGCGGGAGCGGATCCTGGGCCGGATCCGGGCCGCCGTCGCCGGTGCGCCCGAGGCGCCCGAGCCGGAGCGGGACTATCTGCGGCAGCACGCGCCCGACGATCCGGTGGCGCTCGTCGACCTGCTGCACGCGAACCTGGCGGACTACCGGGCCGTCGTCCACCGCGCGGACGCCGCAGGGCTCGCCGGGCTCGTCGCCCGGCTGCTCGCCGGACACGGGGCCCGCAGTGTCGCCGTACCGCCGGGGCTGCCGGAGGAGTGGCTGTCCGCGCTGCCCGAGGACATCGAACTCCTCCCGGACAGCGGCGATCTGACGCCCTACCAGCTCGATGGGACGGACGCCGTCGTGACGGGCTGCGCGGTGGCCGTCGCCGAGACCGGCACGCTCGTCCTCGACGCCGGCCCGGCCCAGGGGCGCCGCGCACTCACCCTCGTACCCGATCTGCACGTCTGTGTCGTACGGGTGCCGGACCAGGTGGTGGCGTCGGTGCCGCTGGCGCTGCCGCGGCTCGACCCGCGGCGGCCGCTGACCTGGATCTCGGGTCCGTCGGCGACCAGCGACATCGAGCTGGACCGGGTGGAGGGCGTGCACGGACCGCGCCGGCTCGAGGTCGTCCTCCTCTCCGGGTGAGCCGCGGACAGGCCTGACCGGGCCGCGTTAGCGGAACGCGGGGAGGTTGCGGGCGACCCAGTCGGCGAACGGGGCGGCCGGGCGGCCGAGAACGGTCTCGATGTCCGGGCTGACCCGCCGTTCCGCCGGGAGCGGGACGCCGAGGACGTCCAGGGTGCCGGTGACGACCTCCTCGGGCATGAACGTCGCCAGATGGGCATGGGCGTCCGCGCGGGAGAGCTCGACGAAGTGGACCTCCTCCCCCAGCGCCTCGGCGAGGACCGCCGCCTGGCGGCGCGGGCTGATCGGCTCGGGGCCGGTCAGTTCGTAGGTGCGGCCCGCGTGCCCGGCTTCGGTGAGCGCGGCGGCGGCGACGGCGGCGATGTCCGCCGGGTCGACGACGGGCAGGGCCACGTCCCCGAACGGGGCGAGGACCGTGCGCCGGGTGCGGACGGACTCGGCCCAGGCGAAGGCGTTGGAGGCGAAGCCGCCGGGGCGCAGGACGGTGAACTCCCGCCCCGATTCCCGTACGGCCGTCTCGAACTCCCGCAGCCGGGCGTGCGAGACGGCGTCCGGGCGGGTCGCGCTGACCTGCGAGGAGACGAGGACGACGCGCTCGACGCCGGCGGCCTTGGCCGCGTCCAGGAGCGCGCTCGGGTGCTCGCCGTGGCTGTTGAGTTCGCCGCCGAGCAGCAGGAACAGTGCGCGGGACCCGTCGAGGGCGGGGCGCAGGCTGTCGGCCGAGCCGAGGTCGGCGCGGGCCCAGCGGACACCCGGCGCGGCCGGGGCGGCACCCTCGGGCGCGGCCTGCCGGGACACGGCGACGACCTCCTCGCCGGCTCCGGCGAGCAGTTCCACGAGCGTGCGTCCGATGTTTCCGGTGGCACCGGTGACGGTGATCATGTCTCCCCCTGGAGTGAGTTAGTTAGTTGACTGACTTAGGTGAGAGACAGCAGAACACAGACGGCTGGGGGTTGTCTATAGTCAGTCGGGTGACTGACTCAGTGAATCGACGGACGCGGGCCTCGCAGAAGCGGCAGCGCCTGGTCGCGGCGGCCGCCCGGGTGCTCCATGAGCAGGGCGTCGAGCGCACCACCCTCGCCGACATCGCGCGCGAGGCGGAGGTGCCCGTCGGGAACGTCTACTACTACTTCAAGACCAAGGACGACCTGGTCCTGGCCGCGCTGTCCGAGCACCGCGCGTATCTGGCGGGGCTCACCGGACGCCTGGAGGAGCTGGCGGATCCGCGCGAGCGCCTGAAGGGCCTGGTCGAGGCCTGGGTGGAGCAGCGGGAGGTGGCGGCGCGGCGCGGCTGCCCGACGGGCACGCTGGCGGTCGAGCTCGACAAGCGGGCCGACGGGACGCTCGACGCGG
Organism: Streptomyces fradiae; assembly: GCF_041270065.1. NCBI lineage: Bacteria > Bacillati > Actinomycetota > Actinomycetes > Kitasatosporales > Streptomycetaceae > Streptomyces > Streptomyces fradiae. The sequence goes on from NZ_CP065958.1 coordinate 138,792, forward strand.
AGGCCGGGGCGGTGATCCGGGAGCTGCTCGACTGGGCCGGGGCACAGTTCCGGGCCCTCGGCATGGCGGACCCGGAGGGCCTGGCGCTCACCCTGGTCTCGGCGTACCAGGGAATGTCGCTGCTCGCCAACGCCCTGCGCGAGCCGGAGGTGATGAGCCGCGAGGGGGACCGGCTGCTCGCACGGCTCGACGCCCTGCGGGCGCCCGACGGTCAGCTCTGACCGAGTACTGAGCGTCGGGCGCCGGATGCGCGCGCGGCGCCGGCCGGAGGTCAGAGGTCAGAGGTCGAGAGGCAGTCCGGTGTAGTTCTCGGCGAGTTCGGCGGCGGCGTGCCGGGAGCCGGCGATCCGGTCGAGCTGGGAGAGCTGGAGCCGGGTGTCGAAGGACTCCTGGGCGGGGTCGGTGTGGAGCGTGGTGGTCATGAAGTACGAGAAGTGCTCGGCGCGCCAGACCCGGCGCAGGCAGGTGTCGGAGTAGGCGTCGAGGAGTTCGGTCGAGCCGGTCGCGTGGTGGTGGGCGAAGGCGCGGGCGAGGACGACGACGTCGGCGGCGGCGAGGTTGAGGCCCTTGGCGCCGGTGGGCGGGACGATGTGGGCGGCGTCGCCGGCGAGGAAGACCCGGCCGTGGCGCATGGGTTCGGTGACCGAGCTGCGCATGGGCAGGACGGCCTTCTGGGTGACGGGGCCGCGGGTGAGGCGCCAGCCGGGTTCGGCGCGCAGGGAGAGGCGGGCGTCGAGCTCGTCCCAGATGCGCTCGTCGGGCCAGTCGGCGGGGTCGGTGCCGTTGGGGACCTGGAGGTAGAGCCGGCTGACGGCGGGCGAGCGCATGCTGGCGAGGGCGAAGCCGCGCTCGGAGTGGGCGTAGATCAGCTCGTCGTAGACGGGCGGGGCGTCGGCGAGGATGCCGAGCCAGGAGTAGGGATAGGTGCGCTCGTGGGTGCGGCGCAGATGCTCGGGGACGGCGTGGCGGGTGACGCCGTGGTAGCCGTCGCAGCCGACGACGTAGTCGCAGTCGAGTATCCGCGTGCGGCCCTCGTGGGTGTAGTGGACGCGGGGGCGGTCGGTGTCGGCGCCCTCGACGGCGGTGACCTCGGCCTCGAAGCGGAGCGGGCCGCCGTCGGCGAGCTGGAGGGCGACGAGGTCCTTGACGACCTCGGTCTGGGCGTAGACCCAGACGCGCCGGCCGCCGGTGAGGCCGGGGAAGTCGATGCGGGTGGCGCGGCCGTCGTGGCGGAGTTCGATGCCGTCGTGCGGGATGCCCTCGGCGTCGAGGCGGTCGGCGGCGCCGGCGGTGCGCAGGGCGTCGACGGTGGCCTGTTCGAGGATGCCGGCGCGCTGGCGCTGTTCGACGTAGGCGCGGTCGCGGCTCTCCAGGACGACGCTGTCGATGCCGTTGCGGTGGAGCAGCCGGGCCAGGAGCAGGCCGGAGGGGCCGCCGCCGATGATGCCGACGGTGGTGCGCATGGAATCTCCTCGTCGCCGTGTTGTTCGCAGCTACTTGTTCGCATAGTGAAGAGACTTTCACTATGCTGGGAGTCTGGTGGCGGCCCGGTGTGCCTGTCAACGGGCTGCCGCAGCCGGTCCGCGTCGTGTTCACTACGGGGACGGAAGATCCACCACGGAGAGCCCATGCCATCGATCGACGACTCCCCCGCCGGCGAATCCGCCGCGGAAACCGCCGCGGCCCCGCCCGAGGCGGTGACGCCGCTGCTGCGCGGGATCGGCGTGCTGCGGCGGCTGACCGGGGCGGGCGGGCGGATGCCGGTCGGCGAGCTGGAGCGCGCCACCGGGCTCGCCCGCTCCACGGTCGACCGGATCACCGGCACGCTGGCCCGCATGGGCTACGTACGGATCGAGGGGCGCGACGTGGTGCTCGCGCCGCCGCTGCTCGAACTCGGCAACGCCTATCTGGCCTCCGTACGGCTGCCGGGCCTCCTGGGCGGTCTCGCCGACGCGCTCGCGGACGAGCTGGACGAGTCGGTGTCGCTCGCCGTGGCCGACGGCGACGGGATCCGCTTCGTGCACCAGGCGACCCGGCGCCGCGCGATGTCGGTGAGCTTCCGCATCGGCGACCTGCTGCCGGCCGAACGCACCGCGCCGGGGCTGCTGTTCGCCTCCGCGTGGGACGCGGCCGGCTGGGCCGAGTGGCGGCAGCGGCGGGCGGCCGATCCGGCCGGGCGGGGCTTTCCCGTCGCGCCGCCGAGCGGGCGCACCGGCGCCGTGGACTTCGCGGAGCGGGCCGCCGAGGCGGGCCGGCTCGGCTGGGCGCTCGACGACCAGCTGGTGGAGCCGGGCCTGGTGGCGATCGCCGTGCCCGTACGGGACGGGGACGGGCGGATCGTCTGCGCGCTCAGCACCGTCAGCCACACCAGCCGGCACGACGCGGACTCGCTCCGCGCCGCCGTGCTGCCGCGGCTGCGGGACACGGCCGGGGCGATGGAGAAGGCGCTGCGGGAGGCGCCGGCGGAGGAACCGGCCGCGCCCAGCGGCCTGGCGGCCTGGACCTCGGAGTCCAAGCAGGAGCTGGGGCGGGAGTTCGTGGAGTCGCTGGCGCGCGGGCTCACCGTCCTCACGGCGTTCGGCGCGGGCCGGGAGGCGCTGCCGCTGACGGCGGTCGCGGAGGCCACGGGGCTCGCGCGGGCGACCGCGCGGCGGGCGCTGATCACCCTGGAGCACGTCGGCTGTGTGGCGGTGGAGGGGCGGGAGTTCCGGCTGACGCCGCGCGTCCTCGACCTCGGCTTCCCGCCGCTGTCGCGCACGACGCTGACCCGGATCGCACAGCCGCACCTGGCCGATCTGGCCGAGCGGGTGCGCGAGTCGACGTCGCTCGCGGTCCTGGTGGGCGACGAGGTGCAGTACACGGGCCGGGTCGAGACCAGCCGCATCATGAACGTCCACATCACCCTCGGCACGCGCTTCCCCGCGTACGCGACCTCCATGGGCCGGGTGCTGCTCGCCGGTCTGCCGCCAAAGGAGCGGGCGGAGCGCCTGGCCGGGGCGGAGCCGCGGGCCCTGACCCCGTACACGGTGACGGATCGCGCGGAGCTCGGCGCGCTGCTCGACGGGGTGGGGCGGGCGGGCTACGCGCTGGCCGACCAGGAGCTGGAGGAGGGGCTGCGGTCGATCGCGATGCCGGTACGGGACCGGGCCGGGCGGGCGGTCGCCGCGGTGAACGTGGCGCTGCACGCGAGCCGCCGCTCCCCCGAGGAGTGCGTGACCGAGGTGCTGCCGGAGCTGGCGGCGGCGATCGCCGGGATCGAGGCCGATCTGCACGTCACGGAGCGGTTCGCCCGCGTGCCCGCGTACTGACGGCCGGTCGCCGGGAGGGGTTCCTGGAGCCCAGGCGGGCTCAGGCCTCCTCGGGGTCCTCCAGCACGCGCTGGGCCACGGCGAAGGCGGCGTTGGCCGCCGGGACGCCGCAGTAGACGCCGGCCTGGAGGAGGGCGGCGGCGATCTCGGCATCGCCGAGGCCGTTGCGGCGCGCCGCGCGCAGGTGGAGGGCGAGTTCCTCGTGGTGGCCGTGGGCGACGAGGGCGGTGAGGGTGACGAGGCTGCGTTCGCGGCGCGAGAGGGTGGGGTCGGTCCAGATCTCGCCCCAGGCGTAGCGGGAGATGAAGTCCTGGAAGCGGGCGGTGAGCGGGGTCTGCCGGGCCTGGGCCCGGTCGACATGGGCGTCGCCCAGGACTTCGCGGCGGGTCGCCATGCCGTTCGTTCCGCTCGGAGCGGGACCGATCCCGAAGTGCGCGCGCAGGGCGGCGGTGACGGCGGCGGGCTGTTCGGCGGGGGCCAGGTGGGAGGCGCCGGGGAGTTCGGTGAGCGCGGCGCCGGGCACGGCGTCGGCGATCTCCCGCAGATGCGCGGGCGGCGTGGCGGGGTCCTCACGGCCGGCGATCAGCAGGGTGGGCGCGCTGATGCCGGCGAGCCGGTCGCGGAGGTCGAAGGCGGCGAGGGCGTCGCAGCAGGCGGCGTAGGCGGCGGGGTCGGCGGCGCGGTGGTCCTCGACGAGGCGCGGCACGGTGAATCCGGAGGTGAACCAGCGGGCCTCGGCGGTGTCGGCGAGCCGGTCCAGGCCGTCCCGGCGTACGTCGGCGGCCCGGGCGAGCCAGGGCTCGGCGCCGCCGAAGTGGGCGGAGGAGCAGAGCACGGCGAGCCGGTCGAGGCGTTCGGGGTGGTGGGTGGCGAGGTGGAGGCCGACGGCGCCGCCGAGGGAGACCCCGGCGTACGAGAAGCGGTCGGCGCCCAGCGTGTCGGCGAGGTCGAGGACGAGCCGGGCCAGGTCGGCGACGGTCGCGCCGGGTCCGATGAGTCCGGCGGGCGAGCCGCCGTGGCCGGGCAGGTCCCAGCGGATCACCCGGTGGGCGGCGGACAGTTCGGGGGCGACGGCGTCCCAGAGGGCGGTGGAGGTGCCGAGCGAGGGCCCGAGGATGAGCACGGGCGCCGTGGCGGGCCCCTCGGCGACGTGGTGGAGGGTGGTCGCGGTGGTGGTCAACGTCGCTCCAGGGCGCGGTCGGTGAGGGTGCCGGCGTGTCCGGTGGCCCGGGTGGGGTCGGCGAGGGCGGCGAGTTCGGCGGGGTCGAGGCCCGTGGACTCCGGGTGTTCGGCGAGGAGTTCAGCGAGCGGACGGCCTTCGGTGCGGGTACGGGTGGCGAGTTCGGCGACGAGCGTCCGCGCGGCCGTGCGGCCGAGCCGGGGGGCGAGGGCCGTGGCGAGGCGTTCGGCGACGAGGAGTCCGCCGGAGCGGTCGAGGTTGGCGCGCATCGCGGCCGGGTCGACGCGGAGGGTCTCGACGAGGGCGGCGGTGTGGTGGGCGGCGCCGCCGACGAGCCGCAGCAGCTCGCGCAGGGGTTCCCATTCGGCGTGCCAGGCGCCGGCGGGCCGTTCGTCCTCGGCGGCCAGGCAGCCGTAGAGACTCGCGGCGAGGTGCGGGGCGCGGCGGGCGGCGGAGGCGATCAGGGTGGCGCGGACGGGGTTGGCCTTGTGGGGCATGGCGGAGGAGCCGCCGCCGGCGCCCTCGGCGAGCTCGCCGATCTCGGTCCGCGACAGGGTGAGGACATCGGCGGCGATCTTCCCGAGCGCGCCCGCGGTGAGGGCGAGCGCGCCGGCCAGGTCGGCGATCGGGGTGCGCAGGGTGTGCCAGGGCAACAGGGGTGCGGCGAGGCCGAGTTCGGCGGCGTACGCGGCGGGCAGTCCGGTCGCGTCCCCGTCGAAGTGGCGGTCGGCGAGGGCGGCCAGGGTGCCGGCGGCGCCGCCGAGCTGGGCGGGCAGCCCGTCCCGTACCGCGGTGATCCGGTCGCGGGCGTCGAGGACGAGGGCGCGCCAGCCCGCCGCCTTGAGGCCGAAGGTGGTGGGGACGGCGTGCTGGGTGAGGGTGCGGCCGGGCATCGCGGTGTCGCGGTGGGCGGCGGCGAGGGCGGCGAGCGCCTGCTCGGTGCGGGCGAGGTCGTCCAGGACGAGGCCGAGGGTGCGGACGGCGACCAGCATGGCGGCGGTGTCCAGGATGTCCTGGCTGGTCGCGCCCTGGTGCACGTACGGGCCCCACTCCCCCGCCGCGTCGGTCAGTTCGCCGACGAGCGGGATCACCGGGTTGCCGCCGGAGCGCGCCCGAAGGGCGAGCCCGCGCGGCTCGAAGCGGCCCGCGTCGGCGGCCGCTTCGGTGATGGCGCGCGCCGCCTCGGCGGGGACGGCCCCGGTGGCGGCCTGCGCGCGGGCGAGGGCGGCCTCGGCGTCGAGCAGGGCACGCAGGAAGGCGGCGTCGCCGGTCGCGGCCTCGGCGGGCAGGCCGGCCCGCACGGGGTCGAGCAGCCCGCCGTCGATGGCGTACAGCGGGGCGGCGTCCGGGTGGCCGGTCACGGGAACTCCAGGAAGACCGTCTCGCGCTCGCCCTGGAGGCGGATGTCGAAGCGGTGGGTGCGGTACGGCTCCTCGGCGGCGATCAGGGTGGCGCGCCGGTCGGCGGGGAGCCGGTCGAGCAGCGGGTCGGGGCCGTCGGCGAGATAGGCGCGGGTGTAGAGGTGGTGGAGCAGGCCACGGGCGAACACGCAGACGGCGATGTGGGGTTGGCCGGGGTTGCCGGGCGGCAGGGTGTGCAGGGTGTAGTGGCCGTCGGCGTCGGTGGCGACGCGTCCGAAGCCGGTGAAGTCGGTGCCGTTGCGCCCGAGGTGGCCGCCGGTGACGGGGTCGCGGCGCAGCGAGCCGGGCGCGCCGGTGCGGGAGCCGTCGGGGGCGGCCTGCCAGAACTCCAGGAGCGCGTCGGGGACGGGGGCGCCGGCGCCGTCGAGGACGCGGCCGTGGAGGGTGATGCGGTCCGGGTGCCCGGCGGGGGCGACGCGCTCGCCGTCGGGGAACGGCAGGGCGTAGCCGTAGAACGGGCCGACCGTGTGGGACGGCGTGGGCAGCGGCCGGGCGGCGGGTTCGGCGGTGCTCATCGGCCTTCCTCCATCCAGGTGGCGGCGGGTCCGTCGAGGACGATGTCCCAGGCGTAGCCGAGGGAGAACTCGGGGACGGACAGGCCGTGTTCGTAGCGGGCGACGAGCCGGTCGCGGGCCGCCGGGTCGGTGACCGAGCAGATGATGGGGTCGCGGTCGAGCAGCGGGTCGCCGGGGAAGTACATCTGGGTGACGAGGCGCTGGGTGAACGCCGTGCCGAACACCGAGAAGTGGATGTGGGCGGGGCGCCAGGCGTTGGTGTGGTTGCGCCAGGGGTAGGCGCCGGGCTTGATGGTGGTGAAGGTATAGCGTCCCTGACTGTCCGTCAGGGTGCGGCCCACACCGGTGAAATGGTGGTCGAGCGGGGCCGGGTGGCGGTCGCGGTGGTGGGCGTAGCGGCCGGAGGCGTTGGCCTGCCAGAGCTCGATCAGCTGTCCGCGCACGGGCCGGCCAGCCCGGTCGAGGAGCCGGCCGGTGACGGTGATCCGCTCGCCCAGGGGCTCGCCGGCGTGCATCCGGGTGAGGTCGTTGTCGTGCTCGGTGACGTCGGTGGGCCCGAAGACCGGCCCGGCGAGCTCGACGGCCTCCGGGTCGCCGCCCGCGTCGACGGCGACGAGCGGCTGCCGGGGGTGGCGGAGCAGCGAGCTGCGGTACGGGGCGTAGTCGCGCGGCGGATGGTGGCGGGGCGGGGCGCCCGCGGCGAGCGCCGCGTCGTAGGTGCTCTGGAGGGCCGCGATCTCGCGGTCGATGCGGTGCTGGGTGAGCTCGTCGTCCATGCGGAGGGTTCTTTCCTCTCGGAGCGGAAAGGCGGGCGGGGCAGACGGGGCGCCCGGGTCAGACCTGGACGCGGACCTCGGGGTCCGGGGCGCGGTCCGCCGCCGGTGGGATCGGCTGCCTGTCGGGGCCGAGGACCGGGGCGGCCGTCTGGGCCGCGACCTGCTCGGGGGTCACGCCCGGTGCGGTCTCGACGAGGACGAGGCCGTCCGGTGTCACGTCGAGCACGGCGAGGTCGGTGATGACGCGGTCGACGCAGCCGCGGCCGGTCAGGGGCAGGTCGCACTCGGCGACGATCTTGGGGGTGCCGTCCTTGGCGGTGTGGGTGAGGACGACGATGACCGTACGGGCGCCGTGGACGAGGTCCATGGCGCCGCCGATGCCGGTGACGAGGCGCCCTGGCACGGCCCAGTTGGCGAGGTCGCCGCGGGCGGAGACCTGCATGCCGCCGAGGACGGCGACGTCGACATGGCCGCCTCGGATCATGCCGAAGGAGAGCGCGGAGTCGAAGTACGCGGCGCCGGGCAGGACGGTGACGGTCTCCTTGCCGGCGTTGATGAGGTCGGGGTCGACCTCGTCCTCGGTCGGGTAGGGGCCGGTGCCGAGGATGCCGTTCTCCGAGTGGAGGACGACCTCGACGCCGGGCGGCAGGTGCTCGGGGACGAGCGTGGGCAGGCCGATGCCGAGGTTCACGTACTGCCCGTCGCGCAGTTCGCGGGCGGCGCGGGCGGCCATCTCTTCGCGGGTCCAGCTCATCGGGTGGTCCTTCGTGTCGGAGAGGCGGAGATCGTGCGCCGTTCGATGCCCTTGTCCGCGGCCTGTTCGGGGGTGAGCGCGACGACGCGCTGGACGAAGACGCCGGGCAGGTGCACCTCGTCGGGGCCGAGGACGCCGGGTTCGACGAGTTCCTCGACCTCGGCGACGGTGATGCGGCCGGCCATGGCGGCGAGCGGGTTGAAGTTGCGGGCGGCGGCGTGGAAGACGAGGTTGCCGTGCCGGTCGCCGCGGGCGGCGCGGACCAGGGCGTAGTCGGTGCGGATGGCGCGTTCCATGACGTACGGGACGCCGTCGAACTCCCGTACCTCCTTGGGCGGCGAGGCGAGTGCGACGCCGCCGTTCCCGTCGTACCGCCAGGGCAGTCCCCCGTCGGCGACCTGGGTGCCGACGCCGGCCGGGGTGTAGAAGGCAGGGATGCCGCAGCCGCCGGCGCGCAGCCGCTCGGCGAGGGTGCCCTGCGGGATGAGTTCGACCTCCAGCTCCCCGGCCAGGTACTGGCGGGCGAACTCCTTGTTCGCGCCGATGTACGAGCCGGTGACGCGGGCGATCCGGCCGGCGGCGAGCAGCACGGCGAGCCCGCTGTCCAGGGCGCCGCAGTTGTTGGAGACGACCCCCAGTCCCCCGACGCCGCGGGCGTGGAGCGCCTGGATGAGGGTGGTGGGTACACCGCTGAGGCCGAAGCCGCCGACGGCGAGCGTCGCTCCGTCGGGAACGTCGGCCACCGCCTCGGCGGCGCTGGTGACCACTTTGTCCATGGGAAGCCTCTCGTCCGCACCGATGTCCGCGTCGGCCCTGAAGGAGTCAGTGCGAGAGTGAGTCAGCGAATTAGTCAGTGCACTGAGCATCTGGCCGACCGGGCCATGCTGGCAGCCCTACGCGCGACCGTCAACGGGTTCCGGGCGAACAGGTCCGGGCCGGGGTCAGGGCGACGGGTATCGTTCCGTGCACCGACGAAGCGGCAGGCACGGCTGAAGGAGCGCACGATGGGCGCGGTGGATCTGACCACGCATCCCGGACACCTGGCCCGGCGACTCCAGCAGGCCCACCACCTGCTGTGGACGACGGTGGTCTCGGAGGAGATCACCTCGCCGCAGTTCGGCGTCCTCAACGCCCTGGTCGCCGAGCCCGGCCTCGATCAGCGGACCGTGGGCGAGCGGGTGGGCCTGGACCGGTCGACGATCGCCGAGGTGGTGAGCCGGCTGATCCGGCGCGGTCTGCTCGACAAGGTGCGCGATCCCGAGGACGGGCGCCGCTTCCTGCTCCGCCTCACCGACGAGGGCACCCGCACCCACCGCCGCCTGACCGTGCGGACCGCCCGGATGAACCAGATCTTCCTGGCGCCCCTCTCCCCCGAGGAGCAGACCCAGTTCCTGTCGCTCCTCCGCCGCGTCTCCGACGCGGCGGAGGAGCTGCGGGCGCCGGCGGAGCCGGTCGCCGCGCCCTGAGACCGCCTGACCCCGGAACCCTCGGTGCACTGACGATCAGGGCATCGGACCGCCTTGCCGCCTCAGCCCGCCAGAAGCGGGTGCGCCCGGTCCAGGACTCCGTCGATGCGCTCCCAGGTGGCGGTGTCGCGCGGCACGGGCGGCAGCGTCTCGCCCTCGCCCGTGCCCCACTCCCGGGCGAGGGCGACGGGATCGGCGCCGGTGGCGGCGGCCGCGGCGAGGGCGGCGGCGCCGAGGGCGACGAGTTCGGTGGCGGTGGGGACGACGACGGGGCGGCCGGAGAGCCGGCGGACGGTCTCGGTCCAGGCCCGCCCACGGGCGCCGCCGCCGACGAGGCGCAGGGGCCGGTCCCGTACGGACGGATCGGCGGGGTCGAGGCCGCAGGCGGTGAGCACCTCGTCGAGCGCGCGGAGCACGGTGAAGACGGCGCCCTCGTAGGCGGCGCCGAGCAGCGCGTGCGGGGTGGTGGCGTGCCGCAGACCGGTGAGGAGACCGGTGGCGTGCGGCAGGTCGGGGGTGCGTTCGCCGTCGAGGTACGGCAGGAGGACGAGGCCGTCGCCGGGTGCGGCGTCCTCGCGGTCGAGGCCGAGGAGGCCGGCGATCCGGTCGACGGCGAGGGTGCAGTTGAGCGTGCAGCCGAGCGGCAGGTAGCCGCCGTCGGCGGCGGCGAAGCCGGACAGGCCGGGGCTCGCGGGCCGGGCGCGGGTGGCGGCGAAGACGGTGCCCGAGGTGCCCAGGCTGACCACCGGGTGGTCGAGCAGGCCGCCCGTACCGAGGCCGAGTCCGACGGCCGCGGCCATGTTGTCGCCGGTCCCGGCGGCGACGGCGACTCCGGCCGGCAGGCCGAGAGCCTCGGCGGCGGCCCGGGTGAGGGTGCCGACGCGGGTGGCGCCGGTCGGGGCGACGGCCGGGAGCAGGGCGGGGTCGAGGCCGATCAGGGCGAGGAGCTCGGGGTCATAGGCGGCGCGCCCGGTGTCGTACCAGCAGGTACCGGAGGCGTCGCCGGGGTCGGTGACGGCGGCGTCGGCGAGCCGTTCGGTGAGGAAGTCGTGCGGCAGGCGAACGGCCGCCGTGCGCTCGGCTACGGCGGGTTCGTGCTCGGTCAGCCACCGCCACTTGGCGGCGGTCATGGAGGCGACGGGCACGGATCCGGTGCGGGCGAGCCAGGCCTGCGGGCCGCCGAGCGCCTGGGTGAGGGCGGCGGCCTGGGGAGCGGAGCGGGTGTCGTTCCAGAGCAGCGCGGGCCGCAGCGGCCGGCCGGCCGGGTCCAGGGTGACGAGGCCGTGCTGCTGTCCGGCGACGGCGATGCCGGTCACGGCGGCGGGTGGCACGGCGGCCTGCCGGAGCCCGTCGGCGACGGCCCGGGCGAGGGCGGACCACCACTCCTCGGGGTCGGACTCGCGGGCGCCGGCTTCTCCGGTGACGGTGTGCGGGGCGCGGCCGACGGCGAGCAGGGTGCCGTCCTCGGCGTCCACGACGGCCGCCTTGGTGGACTGGGTGGAGCTGTCGACGCCGATGACCACCGGGCGCTGGGTCATGGACCACCTCTCGTTCCCCGGATGCGGGGGCTCTCATTCCCCGGAATCGGGGGTCGGCTCTGGCGCCGGGCGGCGCCCGGCGGTATTAGTTATCTCAGAAAACAAATCTCGCGGCCAGCCTTCCCGCTCATGGCCGCGCCACGAAGGAGCCGGACATGTCGCAGCATCTCCTCCCCACCCCCGACGACCGCTTCACCTTCGGCCTGTGGACCGTCGGCTGGCAGGGCCGCGACCCGTTCGGCGACGCGACCCGGCCGGCGCTCGACCCGGTCGAGTCGGTGGAGCGGCTCGCGGAGCTCGGGGCGTACGGAGTGACCTTCCACGACGACGACCTGATCCCGTTCGGGGCGGCGGAGGCCGAGCGCGAGGCGGCGGTGAAGCGCTTCCGGGCCGCCCTCGACCGCACCGGCCTCAAGGTGCCCATGGCCACCACCAACCTCTTCACGCACCCGGTCTTCAAGGACGGCGGGTTCACGGCGAACGACCGTGACGTGCGCCGGTTCGCGCTGCGCAAGACGCTCCGGAACATCGACCTCGCCGTCGAGCTCGGCGCCTCGGTGTACGTGGCCTGGGGCGGCCGGGAGGGCGCGGAGTCGGGTGCGGCGAAGGACGTGCGCCTGGCGCTCGACCGGATGAAGGAGGCCTTCGACCTGCTCGGCCAGTACGTCACCGAGCAGGGCTACGAGCTGCGCTTCGCGATCGAGCCGAAGCCGAACGAGCCGCGCGGCGACATCCTGCTGCCGACGATCGGGCACGCGCTCGCGTTCATCGAGCGCCTGGAGCGGCCCGAGCTCGTGGGCGTCAACCCGGAGACCGGGCACGAGCAGATGGCGGGCCTCAACTTCCCGCACGGCATCGCGCAGGCGCTGTGGGCGGGCAAGCTCTTCCACATCGACCTCAACGGGCAGTCCGGGATCAAGTACGACCAGGACTTCCGCTTCGGCGCCGGCGATCTGCGCCAGGCCTTCTGGCTGGTCGACCTCCTCGAGACGGCCGACTACGGCGGTCCGCGCCACTTCGACTTCAAGCCGGTGCGCACCGACGGCTTCGACGGGGTGTGGGAGTCCGCGAAGAACTGCATGCGCAACTACCTCATCCTCAAGGAGCGCGCCGCCGCCTTCCGCGCCGACCCGGAGGTCGTCGCCGCGCTCGCCGCCTCCCGGCTCGACGAACTCGCCGCGCCGACCGCCCCGGACGGACTCGCGGGCCTGCTCGGCGACCCCGCCGCGTACGAGGAGTTCGACGCGACGGCGGCGGCCGAGCGCTCGATGGCCTTCGAACGGCTCGACCAGCTCGCCCTGGAGCACCTGCTCGCGGTGCGCTGACGCACGGGAGAAATTCCCTTACGCACGGTCGCCGCCTGTGTCATTCTCCGACTGTCATGCCGCCGCCCGGCTGACAGCCTTCTTCGGATTCTTCGAGGGATCGGGGATGCGCCATGCGGTTCTCCACACACGCCGCCCGCTGGGGCGTTGCCCTCCTGCTCTGCCTGCCGGCCGCGGTGTCCTGCGACGACCCGGGCGACGACCAGGGCGCCGGACCCGGCGGCGGCGTGAACGGCGGCGCGGTGCCGGGTCCCGGCGGGGCAGGCGCCTCCGGCGGGAGCAGCGGCGGGAACAACGGCGGAGCCAAGCCCGGACCGCTGCGGATCCCCGACTGGGGCCGGTCCGACCGGCTGCACGACGACGCGTCGGAGGAGGGCAGGTTCAACTGGGCCGCCCTGAAGCGGCGGTTCGTCGAGGTGTGCGGGGACGGGACACTGTGCGTGGACCTCGTGCGCGTCAACCGCACGGCGGACGGCCGGGAGACCGCCGGGCCGTGCGGCTACGACCACATGGAGCCCCGGTCCGGCAGGACGGTCGAGCGACACCGCATCGTGTACGTGGTGGGCGTGTGCGAGCCGGACCCGAACGGGACGGACGAGGGCCCCACCGGCGGGCCGACGACCGACGGCCCGACGGAGGGGACCACGGACGGGCCGACCGACGGGACCACGGACGGCTCGACCGAGGAGTCCACCGACGGTCCGACGGGAGGCTCCTCCCGCACCGCCTCGACGGCGAGCACCGGGACCGGCAGCAGCAGCGGCGGAAGCGCGGCCGCCCGGTGAACGAGGGCGCCGGCGGTGCCGGCCGCCTCGCCACCCTGGTCGGCGCGATCGCCGCGCCCACCAGCCTGGTCACCGCGCTGCTCTACTACTTCGGCTACTGGCACGCGTACTGGTTCTTCGCCTACTTCCGGGTGCACTCGACGCTCCTCGGCTTCAGTACGGCCGACTACCTCATGCGCAGCCTGGACGCGCTCTGGGTGCCGCTGACGGTGACGGCGACGCTCGGCGTGGCCGGCTTCTGGGGGTACGACCTGGCGCGGCGCCGGCTCGGACCGCTCCTGGGGCCGGTGGCGCGGCGCCGCGCCACCGCGGCCCTCGCCACGGCCGGGTTCCTGCTCACGGTCGGCGGGCTCTGGTCGACGTTCCAGGTGACCTTCCTCAGCCGTGTGCTCACCCTTGCCCCGCTCAGCCTGTCCGCCGGAGTCGCCCTGCTGGCGTACGCCCGGCTCCTCGCCCGGCGGAACGCGGCGGCCGCGCCGGCGGTGGAGCCGGAGGCGATACGGGAGCGTGAGCCGGTGCCGGTGCCAGTGCCCGGACCGGCTCCCGCACCCGAGGCCCCCGAGCCCGCGCCTGAACCCGAGGCCGTACGCGTACCCGCACCCGCACCCGAGCCGGAGCCCCAGCCCGAAGTTCGACCCGAGCCCCGACCCGAGCCGGACCCCGCGCCCGTTCCCGATCCCCTGCCTCCGTCCCCGCCCCGCCCCGAGTGGGCCGTGATGGCCGAGTGGGCGGTGGTGTTCACCCTCGTCATGCTGGGGATCGTCTGGGCCGCCAACGACTACGCCGCCTCCGTCGGCACCGTGCGGGCCCAGCGCTTCGTGGCCGGGCTTGAACGCTCCCCCGCGACGGTGGTCTTCAGCGAGCACCGTCTCGGCATCGGCGGTCCCGGGGTGCGCGAGACGCGGTGCGCGCAGGACAAGGGCGACAAGGCCGCGTACGCCTATCGCTATGACGGTCTCGTGCTGATCCTCCAGTCGGGGAACCAGTACGTCCTCGTGCCCACCCGCTGGACGCCGGCCGACGGGGTCGCCCTGGTGCTGCCCCGCAACGACTCGGTGCGCCTGGAGTTCGGCCCGCCGCCGGGTCCGGCGCCGAGGCCGCTGCCCTCCTGTTGAGACGGCCGAGACAGCCCATGCACCACAAGGCAGCAAGCGCTTTCTAAGAATCCTGCGCAAAGCATTGACGCAGCCTCCTGACCCGCTTAGCTTCATCGCGTTGCACTTCGTACGTCATATATGAGACGCGATACATGAGATCTGAGAGTGCTGCCGCCATGGCCTTCGCCGCCCCCAGCCCCATTCCGTCCCGCACCCAGTTCGTCCTGGAGGCGATCAAGCACGACATCCTCACCGGTGGTCTCAGTCCGGGCCAGGCGCTGGTGGAGACCGAACTCGCCGCCCGTTTCGGGGTGTCGAAGACCCCGGTGCGCGAGGCGCTGAAGACACTGGCCGGGAGCGGGCTCGTGGTGCTCAGCCAGTACAAGGGCGTCACGGTCCGGATGGTCGACGCGGACATGGCCCGCGAGGTCTACGACGTACGGCTGCTCCTCGAACCGGTGGCGGTGCGCCGGTCCGTGGCCGCGGGCGCTCCGCTGGACGCCGCCCGTGCGGCCCTGGAGCGGGCGGCCGTCGCCGACGATCCGGCCGAACGGTCCCTGGCCAACCGGGAGTTCCACCGCTCGCTCTATCTGCCGTGCGGGAATCCGCTGCTCGGCCGGATGCTGGACGAGGTACGGGATCAGGCCGCGCTGGTGTCCACGGTGGCGTGGGCGGCGGTGCCGTCCTGGGAGCGGGAGGCCGCGGAGCACGCGGAGATCCTGCGCCTGGCCGCGGCGGGCGACGCCGAGGGCGCCGGCCGGGCCGTGCACGCCCACATCGCGTCCTTCGTCGCCCGGGCGTTCCCCGCACCCGAACCCGCGCCCGTACCCGTATCCGCCCCCGTGGCCGTCCCCGAGGAGCAGGCATGAGCGTGGAGTTCGACGCACTGCGCGAGGCGCTCGCCGATGTGGTGGCGATCCCCGTGACCCCGTTCACCGCCGAGGGGGAGCTGGACACCGGCGCCCATCGGACGCTGCTGCGGCGGATGCTCGACGCGGGGGTGCGGACCCTCACGCCCAACGGCAATACGGGAGAGTTCTACGCCCTGACCCGTGAAGAGCGGTACCGGATCACCGAGTTGACGATGGAGGAGGCCGCGGGCCGGGCCACCGTCCTGGTCGGGGTGGGCCACGATCTGCCGACCGCGATCGAGGCCGCCCGGCACGCGCGGGACGCCGGGGCCGCGATGCTGATGGTGCATCAGCCGGTGCATCCCTATGTCTCGGCCGCCGGCTGGGTGGACTACCACCGGACCATCGCCCGGGCCGTGCCGGAGCTCGGGATCGTGCCGTATCTGCGCAATCCGAGCCTCGGCGGCGACCGGCTCGCCGAGCTCGCGGACACCTGCCCGAACGTGATCGGCGTGAAGTACGCCGTTCCGGACGCGGCACGCTTCGCCGGTTTCGCCCGGGACGCGGGGCTCGACCGCTTCGTATGGGTGGCGGGCCTGGCGGAGCCGTACGCCCCGGCGTACTTCGCGGGCGGCGCCACCGGCTTCACCTCGGGGCTGGTCAACATCGCCCCCGCGCTGTCCCTGGAGATGCTGCGCACCCTGCGCGCGGGCGACTACCCGGCGGCCATGAAGGTGTGGGAGCGGATCCGGCGCTTCGAGGAGCTGCGGGCGGCCGACCACAGCGCCGACAACGTCACCGTGGTGAAGGAGGCACTCGCCTCGCTGGGACTGTGCCGGCGCGACATCCGGCCGCCGAGCCGTGAACTCCCCGAGGCGGCCCGGGCCGAGGTCGCCGCGATAGCCGCCGGGTGGCCGGTGTGAGCGCCGGGATGAGCGGCGGCGAGGGCCGCCGCCCCGAGGAGCTGCGCAGCCACCAGTGGTACGGCACGGACGGGCTGCGCTCGTTCAGCCACCGGGCCCGCACCCGGCAGCTCGGCTATCTGCCCGAGGAGCACCTGGGCAAGCCGGTGATCGCCGTGCTGAACACCTGGTCCGACATCAACCCCTGCCATGTGCATCTGCGCGACCGGGCGCAGGCGGTGAAGCGGGGGGTGTGGCAGGCGGGCGGATTCCCGCTGGAGTTCCCGGTGTCGACGCTGTCGGAGACCTTCCAGAAGCCGACGCCGATGCTCTACCGCAATCTTCTCGCCCTGGAGACCGAGGAGTTGCTGCGCTCCTACCCGGTGGACGGCGCGGTCCTGATGGGCGGCTGCGACAAGTCGACGCCTGCGCTGCTTATGGGCGCGGCATCGGTGGACCTGCCGACGGTGTTCGTGCCGGCCGGGCCGATGCTGCCGGGGCACTGGCGGGGCGAGACGCTCGGCTCGGGCACCGACATGTGGAAGTACTGGGACGAGAAGCGGGCCGGGCGGCTCGGCGAGTGCGAGCTCGCGGAGCTGGAGAGCGGGCTCGCCCGCTCCCCCGGGCACTGCATGACGATGGGCACGGCCTCGACGCTGACCGCCGCCGCGGAGACCCTGGGCGTGACGGTGCCGGGGGCCTCGTCGATCCCGGCGGTGGACTCGGGGCACGACCGGATGGCGGCGGCCTCCGGGCTGCGGATCGTGGAGCTGGTACGGGAGGACCTGCGGCTCTCGCGGATCCTGACCCGGGAGGCGTACGAGGACGCGGTCGCCGCGGTGCTGGCGCTCGGCGGTTCGACCAACGCGGTGATCCATCTGATCGCGATGGCGGGGCGGTCCGGGGTGCGGCTGACGCTCGACGACTTCGACCGGATCGCCCGGACGGTGCCGGTGCTCGCGAATCTGCGTCCGGGCGGGCGGTTCCTCATGGAGGACTTCCACTTCGCCGGCGGCATGCCGGGCTTTCTGTCCCGGCTCACGGACGTGCTGCATCTGGACCGGCTCACGGTGTCCCACCCGACGCTGCGCGAGCAGCTGGCGGGGGCGCTTGTCCACGACGAGGAGGTCATCCGGCCGCGGTCACGGCCGCTGGCGGACGAGGGCGGGGTGGCGGTGCTCCGCGGCAACCTCTGCCCGGACGGGGCGGTGATCAAGCACATCGCGGCCGAGCCGCGGCTGCTCAAGCACACCGGTCCGGCGGTGGTCTTCGAGGACTACCGCACGATGCAGCGGACGATCGACGACCCCGCCCTCGGGATCACCGCCGACCACGTCCTGGTGCTGCGCGGTTCCGGGCCGAAGGGCGGTCCCGGGATGCCGGAGTACGGGATGCTGCCGATCCCCGCGTATCTCCTCGCACAGGGGGTGCGGGACATGGTGCGCATCTCCGACGCCCGGATGAGCGGCACGAGTTACGGCGCGTGTGTGCTGCACGTGGCGCCCGAGTCGTACGTCGGCGGGCCGCTCGCCCTGGTCCGCACCGGTGACTCGATCACCCTCGACGTCGAGGCGCGCACGCTCCATCTCGACGTCGACGAGGAGGAGTTGGCCCGCCGGAGGGCCGACTGGACACCGCCACCGGCCCGTTACGAGCGGGGCTACGGCGCCCTGTACACCGAGCAGATCACGCAGGCGGACACCGGCTGCGACTTCGCCTTCCTCTCCCGTCCGGGGACCACCCCCGATCCGTACGCGGGCTGAGCACCCCCGCACCCCGCACCCGCTTCACCACCCGCACGGCGCGTCGTGCCGCACGGCGATGCCGCATGCCCCGACCCGTCTCCCGAACCCGTCTCCCGAACCCGTCTTCCCCAGAACGGAGCAGCCGTCATGGCCGCAGCTGTGACCCCACCGCCCCGGGCCGTCCGCCCGCCCGGGCGCCGCCGTACGGGAGGGCCCCCGCGCCGCCTCCCGTATCTGCTGATCGCGCCCGCCGGCCTGCTGATGCTCGGCTTCATCGCGTATCCCGTGCTCAGCGTCTTCTACTACAGCCTCCAGGACTACAACCCCACCAAGCCGTGGCGGAACGGCTTCGCGGGGCTCGGGAACTTCACGGAGCTGTTCACGGAGGACCCGCAGTTCTGGGGAACGCTCGGCTTCAGTCTCAAGTGGGTCGCGGTCGAGGTGACGCTCCAGCTGCTCTTCGGGCTCGCCCTTGCCCTGATCGTCAACCAGACCTTCGTGGGCCGGGCGGTCGGCCGGGCACTCGTCTTCTCGCCGTGGGCGGTGTCCGGGGTGCTGACCTCGGCGATCTGGGTGCTGCTCTACAACTCGCAGACGGGCCTCACCCGTTATCTCGCAGACGCGGGCATCGGCTCGTACGGCACGTCCTGGCTGTCCGACACCGCGACCGTGTTCCCGGCGGCGATCGTCGCCGACCTGTGGCGCGGGGTCCCCTTCTTCGCGATCCTCATCCTCGCCGATCTGCAGTCCATCCCGAAGGACCTGTACGAGGCGGCGGAGGTCGACGGCGCCGGCCGGGTGCGGCAGTTCCTGCACATCACGCTCCCCCATCTGCGGGACGCGATCGTGCTGTCCACGCTGCTGCGCGCGGTGTGGGAGTTCAACAACGTCGACCTGCTCTACACCCTGACCGGCGGCGGGCCCGCCGGCGAGACCACCACGCTGCCGCTGTACATCGCGCGCACCAGCGTCGACGCCCATGACTTCGGGTACGCGTCCGCGCTGACGACGGTGGCGTTCGTGATCCTTCTCTTCTGCTCGACGGTGTATCTGCGCCTGAGCAAGTTCGGAGGCGAGAACCGATGACCGTCCTCGACAGGATCGAGGTCCGGGCGGACGACGACGCGGCGGCCGGGCCCGGGGCCCGCCGGAAGCGCCGCCGCGCGTGGGACGAGGTGCCGCGCTGGCAGATCTACCTTCCGCTCGGCGTGTATCTGCTGTTCACCCTCGTCCCGTTCTACTGGATCCTGCTGTTCGCGGTCCGCCCGGCCGGTTCGACCTCGCTCGTGCCGTGGCCGATGACCGGGGAGCACTTCGCCAAGGTGTGGAGCGAGCGCGGCTTCGCGACCTACTTCCAGAACAGCCTGCTGATCGGTCTGGCCACCCTGGTGACCACCACGGTCGTGGCCCTGGCCGGCGGCTACGCCCTGGCGCGCTTCGAGTTCCGCTTCAAGAAGGGCTTCATGCTGGCCCTGCTGTGCTCGCAGTTCGTGCCGGGGGCGCTGCTTCTTGTCCCGCTGTTCCAGATCTTCGCGGGCCTGCGGATGATCAACTCGCTGGGCAGCGTCATCATCGCGGAGACCGTCTTCCAGCTGCCGCTGTCGATGATCCTCATCAGCGGCTTCATCAGGAACGTGCCGTACTCCCTCGAAGAGGCGGCCTGGGTGGACGGCTGCAATCGCTTCGCCGCCTTCCGGATCGTGGTGCTTCCGCTGCTGCGGCCCGGGCTCGTCGCCGTCGGCTCCTTCGCCTTCGTGCACGCCTGGAACCACTTCCTCTTCGCCCTGATGTTCCTCAACAGCCAGGAGAAGCAGACGATCCCGGTCGGCCTCAACACCCTGATGGGCGCGGACAGCGTCGACCTCGGGGCGCTGGCGGCGGGCGGGGTGATCGCGGCCGTGCCCGTGGTGATCGTGTTCGCGTTCATCCAGAAGTGGCTGGTCACCGGCTTCAGCGCGGGGGCGGTGAAGGGATGAGCCGCCCGCAGCACACGCAGCACGAGCCTGTTCCCGTGGTGCTCGCCGGGGCCCGGGGCCACGGTCACTGGCACCTGGCCAACCTCCGCCGCCTGGAGGCCGCCGGTCTGGTCCGGCTCGCCGGGGTCTGCGAGCTCACCCCGCTCGACAGCGTCGAGCTGGAAGGGTTCGGCACGGTCGTCCAGTGCGCCGATCTGGACGCGCTGCTCGCCGCGACGGGCGCGCGGATCGCGATCGTGTGCACGCCGATCGCCACCCATGCCGAGCTCGCCCTGGTCGCCGCACGGCGTGGGGTGCAGCTGCTCCTGGAGAAGCCGCCCGCCCCTTCGTACGCGGAGTTCCGCCGCCTGGCGGACGGTGTCGCGGCGGCCGGTGTGGCCTGCCAGATCGGCTTCCAGTCGCTGGGCTCGCACGCCGTGCCGGCCATCCGCGAGCTGGTCGCGGACGGGGCGATCGGGGAGCTGCTCGGGGTCGGCGGGGCCGGCGCGTGGGTGCGGGACGAGGCGTACTTCCGGCGGGTTCCGTGGGCGGGCCGGCGGCGGCTCGACGGCGTGGACGTCGTCGACGGGGCGCTGACCAATCCGCTCGCCCATGCCGTCGCCACCGCCCTCGCGCTCGCGGACGCCCCGCGCGCCGAGGACGTCGACCGCATCGAGACCGAGCTGCTGCGCGCGTACGCCATCGAGTCCGACGACACCTCCGCCGTACGGATCCTGACGACGGCCGGTCGGCAGGTGACGGTCGCGGCGACGCTGTGCGCGGAGCGTGCGGCCGAGCCGTATGTGATGGTGCACGGCAGCCGGGGGCGGATCACCTTCTGGTACAAGCAGGACCGGGTGCTGCTGCAGCGGGCCGGGCACGGTCCGGTGGAGACCGTGCACGGGCGCACCGACCTCCTGGAGAACCTGGTCGCGCATGTGACGGACGGCGCGCCGCTGCTCGTGCCCCCGGACGCGACGGGCGCGTTCATGCGGGTGGTGGAGGCGGTGCGGTGCGCTCCCGACCCGGTGGAGCTGCCGGAGGAGTTCCGGCGGACGGTACGGGGTGAGGGCGGGCCGCGCCGGACGGTGCCCGGGATCGACGCGCTGGTCGACCGGAGCGCCGAGACGCTGAGCCTGTACTCCGAACTCGGCGCCCCCTGGGCGCGGCGGGCCGGGGCGGTGGTCCGGTGAGCGGCACCGACGGCATCCTCGAACTGCGGTGCGCCGGGCGGCCGGTGGCCTCGTACACGACGCGGCCGGAGCTCTCCGCGCGCCATTCCCCGCGGCCGTATCTGCATCCGGTGACCACGCCGGCCGGGGTGCCGGTCAGCGCGTTCGCGCCGGACGATCATCCGCACCATCTGGGGGTGGGGGTCGCCGTGCCGGACGTGGCGGGGCACAACTTCTGGGGCGGTCGGACCTTCGTCCGCGGCCGGGGGCCGACGGAGCTCGACAACCACGGCGCCCAGCGGCACGAGGGGTTCGCCCGGCTCGGGCCCGACGGCTTCACGGAGGCGCTGAGCTGGGCCGCCGGGGACGGCCGCGTTCTTCTCCGAGAGGAAAGAATCCTGCGGGTCCGCGAGCTCGGCGGGGCTGCCTGGGCGCTCGACCTGTCCTTCGCGCTCACCGACGCCACCGGCGCCGGGGTGTCGATCGGCAGCCCGGCGACCAATGGGCGGCCGGGTGCCGCGTACGGCGGCTTCTTCTGGCGCGCACCGAAAGAGGCGGCGCCGCCGGAGGTCTTCGGCGCGGCCGGGGACGGCGAGGCCGCCGTGCACGGCGTGTGCGGCAACTGGGTCGCGCTGGCCGGGGACGGCTGGACGCTGGTGTTCGCCGGGGCGGACGAGGAGACCCGGCGCGATCCGTGGTTCGTGCGCGCCGCCGAGTACCCGGGCGTCGGTTCCTCACTCGCCCACGAGCGGCGGCTCGTGCTGCCGGCCGGGGGCACGGTGGTACGGCGGGTGGTCACCGTCGTGGCCGACGGGCGGCTCGACCGGGCGGCCGCCGAGGCCCTCGTGCACCGGGCGGTGGCCTCATGACCGTCCCGTACACGGACACCGGCACCGACATCGACGGCCGGACCGGGGACCTGGGCGACGGCACCTACCGCAATCCGGTGCTCGCGGCCGACTGGTCCGATCCGGACGTGGTGCGGGTCGGTGACGACTTCTATCTGACCGCGTCCAGCTTCGGGCGGGCCCCCGGGCTTCCGCTGCTGCACTCGCGCGACCTCGTGAACTGGGCGCTGGTCGGGCACGCGCTCGACCGGCTGCGGCCGGAGGCGGCGTTCGCCGTCCCCCGGCACGACGCCGGGGTGTGGGCGCCGTCGCTGCGGCATCACGACGGCCGGTTCTGGATCTTCTGGGGCGACCCCGACCACGGCGTCTTCCAGGTCAACTCACCCTCCGTACGCGGACCGTGGAGCGAACCGCATCTGGTGAAGGCGGGCCTGGGGCTGATCGACGCCTGCCCGCTGTGGGACGCGGAGTCCGGCGAGGCTTATCTGGTGCACGGCTGGGCGAAGTCCCGGGCGGGCTTCAACAACCGGCTGACCGGCCACCGGATGAGCCCGGACGGCACCCGGCTGCTCGACGCGGGCACGACGCTCATCGACGCCGACCGCCTCCCCGGCTGGTTCACCCTGGAGGGGCCGAAGCTGTACCGGCACGACGGCTGGTTCTGGATCTTCGCCCCGGCGGGCGGTGTCGCCACCGGCTGGCAGGGCGCCTTCCGCGCGCGGGCGTTCACCGGCCCGTACGAGGAACGGGTCGTCCTCGCGCAGGGCGACACCCCGGTCAACGGGCCCCATCAGGGCGGCTGGGTGCGCACTGCGCGCGGCGAGGACTGGTTCCTGCACTTCCAGCAGCGGGGCGCGCACGGGCGGGTGGTCCACCTCCAGCCGATGCGCTGGGACGCGGACGGCTGGCCGGTGCTCGGCGACGACGGGGCGCCGGTCCTCGTCCACCGCAAGCCCGACCTGCCGCCGCAGCCGTCGTCCGCACCCGGGCACGACGACCGTTTCCCCGGCGGCCGGTTCGGGCGGCAGTGGCAGTGGACGGCCAATCCGGCCGAGGGCTGGACGGTCCGCCACTCCGCCGACGGGCTGCGGCTGACCTGCGGGCGGCACGAACGCGTCGACGACCTGCGGGCGCTGCCGCAGCTCCTCACCCAGCGGATGCCGGCGCGGGCGTGTGTCGTGGAGGTCGAACTGGCCCTGGACGCCAGCACGGTGGCACCCGGGGCCAGGGCGGGGCTCGTGGTCCTCGGCGACGCGTACAGCTGGATCGGGCTCGCCCGGGAGGCCGACGGCCGGGTCCGGCTCGTGCACCGTTTCGCCCCGGCCAACGCCGACCGGGAGCGGGACGCGGCGCCGCCCCGGGCCGCGCCCGAGGGGCGGGCCCGGCTGCGGATCGAGCTGACCGCGGACGCCCGCTGCCGCTTCGCGGCCGACACGGGCGACGGCCGGGAATTCGTTCCGCTCGGACAGGAATTCGCGGCGACGCCCTGGCGGTGGGTCGGAGCCCTGCTCGGTCTGTTCGCCGCCGCGCCGCCGGGGACGGGCCACGCCGGGACGGCCCAGTTCACCGACTTCCGCATCACGCCCTGAGATCCCCCATCCCACCTCATCCCCATCTCCCCCACCCCTCCCCGCACCACCTCCTCCCCCCCCACCCCCCAACCCCCGTACGACCCCATAGAGAAGAGAGCCGACGATGAATGTCTTCCGTGGCGGGCGGCGCAGAGCCGCCGGTGCCCTGGCCCTGACCACCGCGCTCGCGCTGACCCTGGCCGCCTGCGGCGACGACGGCAGCGGGGCCGCCGGCGACAAGGGCGCCGAGGGCTCGGGCAAGGGCGAGATCACCTTCTGGGACAACAACGGCGGTGTGCGTACCGACGTCTGGAAGGAGATCATCGCCGACTTCGAGAAGGCGAACCCCGACATCAAGGTGAAGTACGTCGGGATCGCCGCGAAGGAGGTCCAGTCCAAGTACGACACCGCGATCCAGGGCGGTGGACTGCCGGACGTCGGCGGCGTCGGCGCGGCGATGCTCGCCGGGATCGCCGCGCAGAACGCGCTCGAACCGCTGGACGCCCGGATCGACGCGAGCCCCCTCAAGGGGAAGCTGAACACGGGCATGGTCGACAGCGTGCGCTCGGCCGGCGGCCGGGAGAAGCTGTTCACCGTCCCCACCTCCGCCAACAACGGCGTCCTGTACTACCGCACCGATCTGTTCAAGGCCGCGGGCCTCCAGGAGCCCGCCACCTGGCCGGCGTTCTACACGGCCGCCGAGAAGCTCACCGACCAGAAGAGCAACCGCTTCGGGTACACGATCCGCGGCGGCGCCGGGTCCGTCGCCCAGGCGCTGGACGCGATGTACGGCCAGAGCGGGATCACCAGCTTCTGGAAGGGCGACACGACCACCGTCAACGACCCGGCGAACGTGGCCGCCCTGGAGAAGTACGCGGGACTCTTCAAGAAGACCACCCCGGCCGCCGACGTCAACAACGACTTCACCAAGATGGTCGCGCAGTGGGACAGCGGCCAGATCGGCATGCTCAATCACAACCTGGGCTCCTACCAGGACCATGTGAAGGCGCTCGGCACCGGGAAGTTCCGGGGCATCCCGCTTCCGACGAAGGACGACGGCACCCGGGTGCAGGTGTCCAACCCGGTCGACGGTCTCGGACTGTTCTCGTCGAGCAAGAACAAGACGGCCGCCTGGAAGTTCATCGAGTTCGCCGCCTCCCACGAGGCCAACAGCAAGTGGAACGAGTCCGCCGGCGCCATCCCGTCCAACACCGAGGCCGCCCAGGACCCCTGGATCAAGGAGTCCGAGCCGACCCGGCTCGCGGCGGAGGCGCTGTTCAGCGGCAAGACCGTCATCGTGCAGCTGCCGTACTACCTGCCGGACTGGAACACCATCTCCAAGGCCGACAACGAGCCCGCGTTCCAGAAGGTGCTGCTCGGCACGATGTCCGCGAAGGACTTCCTCGACGACCTCGCCGAGCAGCTCAACAAGGCGCAGGCCGAGTGGAAGAGCCGTACCCAGTGAGGGGCGTGACCCGGCGCCGTCTGCTCGCGGCCGGGGCGGGCCTCGCGCTCGCCCCGGCCGGGGCGCAGGCCGCCGCCGCGGCCACCGCCCAGGCCCAGGACCCGGCCGCGGCCGCGCCCCCGAAGGGGACCCGTATGCGCACCCTGTACATCGCCGGTGACTCCACCGCCGCGCAGAAGTACGCCGACGCGGCGCCCGAGACCGGCTGGGGCATGGCGCTGCCGATCTTCCTGCACAAGGACGTCACCGTCGCCAATCACGCCGTCAACGGGCGCAGCACGAAGAGCTTTCTCGCCGAGGGGCGGCTCGACGCGATCCTGCGGGTGATCCGCCCCGGGGACGTGCTGCTCGTCCAGTTCGGCCACAACGACCAGAAGACCGAGGACCCGGCGCGCGGCACGGACCCGTGGACGACGTACCAGGACAACCTCCGCGCCTTCGCGGCGGCCGCCCGGGAGCACGGGGCGCTGCCGGTGTTCGCCACCTCGGTGGAGCGGCGCCGCTTCGACGCGGCCGGCACGGCCCTGCGGACCCTCGGGCAGTACCCGGCGGCGATGCGGGCCCTGGCGGTGCGGGAGGACGTCGCCCTCCTGGACGTCGAGGCGCTGTCCCTCGCCCTGTGGCAGCGGCTCGGGCCCGAGGCGACGAAGACGTACTTCAACTGGACGCCGACGGAACAGGACAACACCCACTTCAACCCGCCGGGTGCGATCGAGGTCGCCCGCCTCGTCGCGGACGAACTCCTGCGCACCCGGGTCCTCGCGCCGCACGAGACGCGCCGCCTGGACGACGAGATCCCCACCGACCAGATCACCTGGCCCCAGCCGCCCCAGACCGAGGAGAAGCAGTGAACCGTCGCAGAAGAATGTGTGTGGTGGGCGCGACCGCCCTCGTGCTCGGCGTCACCGCGCCGCTGTCCGCGGCCCAGGCCGCCCCCTCGCCGGAGCGGGCGACGCTCGGTGCCCGGGACGGCTGGGCCGCCGAGGGCACCGGGACCACCGGCGGCGCCGCCGCCACCGTCTCGCGGGTGTTCACGGTGCGCACCTGG
Source organism: Streptomyces fradiae (assembly GCF_041270065.1). NCBI lineage: Bacteria > Bacillati > Actinomycetota > Actinomycetes > Kitasatosporales > Streptomycetaceae > Streptomyces > Streptomyces fradiae. Next base: position 164,514 of record NZ_CP065958.1, read on the forward strand.
GATGCCTTCCGGGCCGCGCTCGCGGCGCCGGGGACGGAGCCGCGGATCGTACGGGTGGTGGGCACGCTGAACGCGACCGCCGCCGGCTGCGGCGCGTTCGAGGCGCCCGGCTACGACTTCGCCGCCTACCTGGCCGCCTACGACCCGGCGGTGTGGGGGTACGAGAAGGTGGTCAGCGGCCTGCAGGAGGATCTGCGGGCGGCCTCCGCGACCGCGCAGGGGCAGGCCATCAAGGTGAAGGTGCCCGCCAACACCACGATCGTCGGCGTCGGGCGCTCCGCGGGCATCACCGGCGGCAGCCTGCAGATCACCGGTGTCGACAATGTCGTCGTCCGCAACCTCACCCTGGAGAGCCCGCTCGACTGCTTCCCGCAGTGGGACCCGACGGACGGGGCGACCGGGGCGTGGAACTCCGAGTACGACAGCATGGTGGTGTACGGCTCGACGCATGTGTGGATCGACCACAACACGTTCACCGACGGGGCCCACCCCGATTCCACGCTGCCCTCCTACTACGGGGAGGTGTACCAGCAGCACGACGGCGAACTGGACGTCGTGCGTGGCGCGGACCTGGTGACGGTGTCGTGGAACGTGTTCGCCGACCACGACAAGACGCTGATGATCGGCAACAGCGACAGCGCCGGCGCCACCGACCGGGACAAGCTGCGGGTCACCCTCCACCACAACCTGTTCCGGAACGTGATCGAGCGGGCGCCGCGCGTCCGGTTCGGGAAGGTCGACGCGTACAACAACCACTTCGTGGTGCCGGGTTCGGCCTACGCGTACTCGTTCGGCATCGGCCAGGAGTCCCGGCTGGTCGCGGAGAAGAACGCGTTCACGCTGGCCGACGGGGTGCCCGCCGGGAAGATCCTCAAGAAGTGGAAGGCCGCCCCGGTGACGGTGGCGGACAACCTGGTCAACGGCGCGCCCGTCGACCTGCTCGCCGTGCACAACGCCCAGTACCCGGGCGAGGCGCTGACCGCCGACGCGGGCTGGACGCCCGAGCTGCGCGCCCGGGTCGACGTGCCGCGGGCCGTGCCCGCCCTGGTCGACCACCGCGCGGGCGCCGGACGCCTGGGCTGAGCCCCTGGCCCGCTGTATCGCCCCCTCCCCCGATCTCCCTTCCCCCGTCTCCCCCTCTCCGAGCGAAGGAGCACGTCGTCATGCCCTCGCACCAGCACCGCACGGCCCCGCCCGGCCGGCGGGCCGTCCTCGCCGCCGGCGCGGCCGCCGCCCTGGCGTTCGCGCTGCCCCCGGTGCCCGCCCCCGCGAGCACCGCACGCCCCGCCGGTCCGTTCGGGCGGTTCGGCTCGCCCGCGCACCGGCTGACCCCGCGCACCCTCTACGTCCACCCGGGCGGCCTCGGCGACCATCCGACCGTCCAGGGGGCGGTGGACGCGGCCGGCGGACCCGGCTGGACGCTGGTGCTCGCCCCCGGCACGTACCGGGAGACCGTCCTCGTGAGCGCCGCCCGCACCGGCATGACCTGGCTCGGCGCGAGCGAGGACCCGAAGGACGTCGTGGTCGTGTACGACAACGCGGCCGGCACCCCGCGGCCGGACGGCACCCCGTACGGGACCAGCGGGTCCGCCACCACGACCGTGCAGGCGGACGGGTTCACGGCCCGGTGGGTGACCTTCGCCAACGACTTCCTGCGCACCGACCTGCCCGGCAATCCCGGCACCCAGGCGGTCGCGCTGAAGGCGCAGGGCGACCGCTCGGCCTTTCTGCACTGCCGGTTCCTGGGCCACCAGGACACCCTGTACGCGGACTCCATGGCGCTGAACACGCTCGCCCGGCAGTACTTTGCGCACTGCCATGTCGAGGGCGACGTGGACTTCGTCTTCGGGCGGGCCCAGGCGGTGTTCGAGCACTGCCGCTTCCGTACGCTGCTCCGCACCGATCTGCCCTCGGCGCCGTACGGCTTCGTCTTCGCCCCGTCGACGGCGCGCGGCAACCCGTACGGCTTCCTGGTCAGCCGCAGCCGGTTCGTCAGCGAGGCGCCCGACGGCTACTACAAGCTGGCGCGGCCGTGGGTGCCGGGCTCGGACCCGACGGCCTGGCCGTCCCTGGTCGTCCGGGACAGCGTCCTCGGGCCGGGGATCGACGCCGTGGCGCCGTACGCCAACATGCGCGACGCGTATCCGTGGCAGGCGCAGCGGTTCGGCGAGTACCGCAACACCGGGCCGGGCGCGGACGTCACCGTGCCGGAGAACCGGCCGCAGCTCAGCGCGGCCGAGGCCGCGTCGGCCACCCGGGCCGCGTATCTGGGCGACTGGACGCCGGTCGCCCCGTAAGGCCCCCTCCGCTCACCCTCCCCCCACCACCCCCCACCACGAGAGGACCCGCACGTCATGTCTCGTACCGCAGCACGCCCCCGGGGCACGCTCCTCGCCCTGACCGTCCTGGCCGCCTCCGTCGCCGGCCCGGTCGTCCTCGCCTCCCCCGCCCAGGCCGCCACGGTCGTGGTCTCGACGGCCACCGAGCTGGCGAGCGCGGTGAAGAACGCGGCCCCCGGCACCGTCATCCAGGTCAGGGGCGGCACCTACCGGCCCACCGCCACCCTGCAGTCCACGGCCAACGGGACCGCCTCGGCGCCGATCCGTCTGGAGCCGTACGGCTCGGAGTCCGTCGTCATCGACGGTTCGGGGCTGCCGGCCGGCGCGTGGATCTTCAAACTGACCGCGGACTACTGGACGGTGTCGAACCTGACGTTCCAGAACTCCCCGGACAGCGCGGTCGTCTGCACCTCCTGCACCGGCACGGTGTGGAACCGGATCACGACGCGGAACGGCGGCGACTCCGGCTTCACGCTCACCGGCGCCGACACGAACAACAACACCGTGCGCAATCTCGACTCGTACGGGCACTACGACGCCGCCAACCACGGCGAGAACGCGGACGGCCTCGCGATCAAGTTCGGGTCCGGCTCGGGCAATCTCATCACCGGGGCGCGCCTCTTCGACAACTCCGACGACGGCGTGGACCTGTGGTCCTGGTCCTCGCCGGTGACGATCGAGCACACCTGGGCCTGGGGCAACGGGCGCAACCGCTGGTCGGACTCCGCCTTCGCGGGCGACGGGAACGGCTACAAGCTGGGCGGCGACGGCGAGGTCGTCGCCCATGTGGTCAACAACTCGGCGGCCTGGTCCAACGCGGGCAACGGCTTCACCGAGAACAGCAACAAGGGCGCAATCGTGATCAACCGCACGACGGCGTACGCGAACGGCAAGTGGGGCTACTACCTCGCCACGGGCGCGGCCCGCCTCGGCCGGAACCTGGCCGTCGGCAACGGCTCGGGCCTGGTCAACAAAGGGTCCTCGGTGGTGTCGTCGGGCAACAACTGGGACTCCGGGATCGCGACCCCGGCCTTCGTCTCCACCAACCCGGCCACGGCCTACGGGGCGAGGAAGGCGGACGGTTCGCTGCCGGCGACGACCTTCCTCACGACCGGGTCGACGACGATCGGCTCGACAATGAACTGAGCGCCGATGCACTGACCCCGGGGGCAACGGTCTTCGCGTCCCACGCCCCGCGCTCCACCAGATCGAGGACGAGAGCGGCGATGTTCCACGCGTCGTCCTCGCCCCGGTGGTGGCGGCCCTCCAGCGGCAGCCCGGCGATCCGCAGGGCGCCCGCCATGCCGGGCCGCTTGCGCAGCCCGTACGCCTCGGTGAACACGGCCTTGGCGTTGGTGTGCCCCGCCTCGGCCGGCCGCCCGAACGGATAGGGCGCGCCGGCCGCCCGGCACTGCCGCTCGAACTGCTTGCGGTCGTAGTCGCCCCAGCTCGCCCAGGGGCGGACGCGGGCGTCGTACTCGTCGGCGAGCATCCGGCACGCCTCGGCGAAACCGACCCCACCGGCGACCTCGGCCGCGGTGAGCCCGGTCAGCTCGGTGCAGAATCCGCTGACCTCGGACCGCTCGGGCCGCACGAGTACGCGGTGCTTCCCCACCCGCCGGCGCGCCGTCAGATCCACGACGGTGAGCCCGATCTCGATGATCTCGCTCACCGCGCCGGGCGGCGGCTGTCCGTCCCAGCAGGTGGCCTCGACGTCGACGACGTTCAGCAGGGCGGGTCCGTGTTCCATGGCGGCAGGGTAGGGACGGCGGGCGGGGCGGGTCACGCGGTTTTCCGCGGCCCACCTCTGCGCCCCCTTGTCGTTCCCTTGTCGTTCATCCTTTGACGACCCCCAGCGGTACGAGGCGGGCGACCAGCCTCGCCAGTCCCGCGCGCTCGGTCGCGGCGGCCACGGCGTCGACGTCCTTGTAGGCGTCGGGCGTCTCCTCGGCGAGCGCCCGCCACGAGATCGGCCGGACGGCGATGCCGTGGGACTCCAGCTCCTCCTGCAGTTCCTCGCCCCGGACGCGGCGGAGCGCCTGGTGGCGGCTCCAGACCCGGCCCGCGCCGTGGGCGGAGGACCAGAAGGCCTCGTTGCCGGCGGTGCCAGCCATCACGTACGAGGCGGTCCCCATCGTGCCGGGCACAAGGACGGGCTGCCCGGCCTCCGCCAGGTCCTCCGGCAGCTCCGGATGGCCCGGCGGCAGAGCCCGGGTGGCGCCCTTGCGGTGGACGCACAGGCGGCGCCGCACACCGTCCACGTCGTGGGTCTCGATCTTGGCCATGTTGTGGGAGACGTCGTAGACGAGGTCCAGACTCGCCCCGGCGGCGACGTCGAACGCGTGACGCGCGGCCTCGGTGAGCAGCTGCCGGTTGGCGCGCCCGTAGTTGGCGGCGGCCGCCATCGCCCCCAGGTAGGCGCGGCCGGGCGTGGAGACGGCGGGGGCGCAGGCCAGCTGCCGGTCCGGCAGGTGAATGCCGAACGAGCGCAGGGACTGGTCCATCACGCGGACGTGGTCGCTGCACACCTGGTGCCCCAGGCCGCGCGAACCGCAGTGGATCATGACGCACACCTGGCCGGAGTGCAGACCGAAGGCGGTGGCGGCCGGCTGGTCGTACACCCGGTCCACGGCCTGTACTTCGAGGAAGTGATTGGCCGACCCCAGGCTCCCCACCTGCTGGAGCCCCCGGTCCACCGCCCGCTGACCGACCTGCGACGGATCGGCCCCCGCCAGCGTCCCGTGGTCCTCGCAGCGTTCCAGGTCGCGGGGTACGCCCCGGCCGTGATCGACCGCGTACGCGGCCCCAGCGGCCAGGAGTTCCTCCAGCTGGGGGCGTCCGGACAGCTTCCACAGCCCGCCGCGCCCCAGTCCGCGCGGCACGGTGTCCCCGAGGATGTCCATCAGGCGGCGCGTGTGGGGGGTCAGGGCGCCGCGATCGAGGTCGGCGGCGAGCAGGCGTACACCGCAGGAGATGTCGAATCCGACACCGCCGGGCGAGATCACTCCGCCGGCGTCGACGTCCGTGGCGGCCACGCCGCCGATGGGGAAGCCGTACCCCCAGTGCACATCGGGCATGGCGTACGAGGCCCGCACGATGCCCGGCAGCGTCGCCACGTTCACGACCTGTTCCAGCGCCTTGTCACCGGCCGCCTCCGGCAGGAGCTCCCGCGTCGCGAAGACGACGCCGGGGACCCGCATCGGGCCCTGCTGTGCGATGCGGAACCGTACCGGGGTCTCTTCCTCCAGAGTGATGTCCATGCCCGTCGTCCCTTCCCCGACCCGGTCCCCTCGCTTCCCCTCCCTTCCAGTAGACGCTCCGCGTCCCGGCTTCGCGCACCGTCGAGCACGTCGAGCACGGCGGGCGCCCGGTTCCTAGACTGGAAGGCGTGGCCCGGCCCAACGAAGAGGTCGAGGCACTCCTTCAGGAGTACGCGGACCTCATCGCCATCACCGGAGGCGAGGCGTTCAAGGCGCGCGCCTACGAGAAGGCCGCCCGCGCCATCGGCGGGCACCCCACGGACGTGTCCCGGCTCGACGCGGCCGGTCTGCGGGAGATCCCCGGCGTCGGCAGATCCATCGCCGAGAAGGTCGTCGAGTACTTCCGCACCGGCAGGGTCGAGACGATCGAGGAGCGGCGGGCGAGGATCCCGAACGGTGTGCGGCGGCTCATGGCGATCCCCACCCTCGGCCCCAAGAAGGCGCTGGCGCTCTACGAGGACCTGCGCATCTCCTCCGTGGACGAGCTGGCCGACGCGATCAAGGCGGAGCGGCTGCGCGACCTCAAGGGCTTCGGTGAGAAGACCGAGGCGAACATCCTGCACGGCATCGAGCTGATGCGGCAGGCCGGTGGGCGCATCCTGCTGAGCGCCGCCATGGAGACCGCCGAGGACATCGTCACGACCTTGTCCGGGATCGACGGTTGTGAGGACTGCGCCTACGCGGGGTCGCTGCGCCGCATGAAGGAGACCGTCGGCGACCTCGACATCCTTGTCGCCGCCGCCCGGTCGGCGCCCTTCATGAACGCGCTCACCGAACTGCCGGCCACCGCGGAGGTCCTCGTGCACGGCCCGAAGAAGACCTCCGTCCGCACCTCCGAGGGCCTCCAGGTCGACCTGCGGGTGGTGCGGCCGGCCTCGTGGGGCGCCGCCCTGCAGTACTTCACCGGTTCGAAGGCGCACAACATCCACACCCGTACGCTCGCCGTCCGCGCGGGCCTGAAACTCTCCGAGTACGGCCTGTTCGAGACGGAGAGCGGCGAACGGGTCGCCTCGCGGACCGAGGCGGAGGTGTACGAGCGGCTCGGCCTGCCGTGGATCCCGCCCACCCTGCGCGAGGACCGCGGGGAGATCGAGGCCGGCCTGCGCGGCGAGCTCCCCGCGGTGGTGACGGAGGACGACATCAGGGGCGACCTGCACACCCACACCGACCTCACCGACGGCCTCGCCCCGCTGGAGGACATGGTGACGGCGGCCGCCGCACGCGGCTACGCGTACTACGCGGTCACCGACCACGCCCCCGACATGTCCATGCAGCTCATGACCGACGACAAGATCCTCGCCCAGCGCGAGCGGGTGCGCGAACTGGACGGCAGGCACCACCGGATGAGGCTCCTGCACGGCACCGAGCTCAACATCGGGCCGGAAGGTGACGTGGACTGGCCCGACGACTTCCTCCGGGACTTCGACCTCTGCGTGGCCTCGGTGCACTCCCACTTCGGGCTCGGGCGGGACGCGATGACCCGGCGGATCGTCCGTGCCTGTGAGAACCCGTACGTCAACGTCATCGGCCATCCCACCACCCGGCTGATCGGCAGACGACCCGGGATCGACGCGGACTTCGACGAGGTGTTCGCCGTCTGCGCCCGCACCGGCACCGCCCTGGAGATCAACGCCCAGCCCGACCGCCTCGACCTCGGCGACGAGGACATCCTGCGGGCCAAGGAGTACGGGGTGAAGTTCGCCGTCGACACCGACGCCCACTCGATCCCGCAGCTCGCACACCTCCGCTACGGCGTCGGCACGGCGCAGCGTGGATGGCTCACCACCGACGACGTGATCAACACCTGGCCGCTGCGGCGGCTGCGCAGCTTCCTCCGCAAGGAACGGGCGGGCCGGCCGGCCTGAGCGGGCCCTCACACGTCGAGCGTCACCGAACAGGTCCAGCCGCCCGGTCCCCGGGTCATCACGGTCTCGTGCAGTGTGACGGCCTTCGGCGCGGCGCCCGTCACCGGAAGCGTCCCGGCGTCAGCTGTCCACAGGACGCCCCGCACGCCTCCGTCCACGGGGACGAGTTCCACCTCGACCGGGACCTCGCCCTCCGTGTCCAGCCGGTACACCACCTCGTCGAGCAGAGCGACCAGGACGTCCTCGTCCCGGTCCGCCCGTACCTCCACGTCCCGCCTGTGGACCCCCGCCGCCCCCGTCAGATCCAGGAACGAGGCGCAGACGCCCCGTACGGCCTGGGCGAGGCATTCCTCCCGGGTGGGAGCCCATGCCTCCACCCGCAGGTCCGCCGTGTGCGGCACGCCGCGGTGCCCGCTGCGGCCCGCCGAAGGGTCCGGTCCCACGGACTCTCTCCCTCCTGCCATCGCCGTGACAGCGCCTGCGCACCCCGCATCCCCCATTCTGCCGCGGGACGCGTGCGGCCGGGCGGGCCCCTTCTCGGGGCCCGCCCGGCCGGTTCGTACGCGGAGCGGGTGCTCTTCGCGGGGCGGCGGTTGTTATTCGAGCAGTTCCGCGTACGAGCCCATGGCCAGGGCGATGTCCGCCTGGGCCCAGAACCGGTGGTAGGTGAAGACGGGGGCGGCGCCGCCCGCCAGGTAGGCCTCGATCTTCGGCCAGGCCGGGTCGTTCTTGTAGAAGGAGCGGATGGAGGCGAAGGTGGCGGCGGAGTTCACGGCGTCGCCGTTGGGCATGGTGCCGGTCCAGCCGCTGGGGACGTAGACCGGGTCGTCGAAGCGGTTGTAGTCGGCGCGGGTCTCCGGGACGGCGATGCCGAGCGGGTCCTGGTAGTGGGTCCACATGCCGTCGAGGAGGGCCTTGGCGACCCGCTTGGCCTCGGTGTGGCCGGACTTGGCCGCGTAGTAGGTGAGGGTCTTGGCGTAGGCGGCGGCCACGCCGACGTCGTCGGTGTAGTCGGCGACGGTGACGTGCAGGCCGGCGTTGGCGCCGGGGCTCGCCGCGTTCCAGGTGTCGGGTGCGCCCGACCACTGGAGGGTGGAGGGGACGCGGTAGGTGCCGTCGGGGTTGATCGTGGTCTTGGACAGCGCCCAGGCGACCCACTTGTCGAGGACGGTCTTCGCGTCGGTGTCACCGGTCTGCTGGTAGTACTCGGCGACGCGCTCCATCGACCAGGCCTGGAAGCCGAACCACTGGTTGGACGGCGGGTCGTGGTAGACGGGCTTCTCGTCGTAGTACAGGCCGTGGAAGGTGGGGGTGCCGGCCGGCGGGGTGGCGTAGCGGCCCTGCCAGCTGTTGGTGGCGCCGCCCGCGATGGCACCCTCGTCGGACTGGAGCCAGCGGTAGAACTCCAGCTGCCGGTCCAGGCTGGTGCCCCAGTCCGTGGCGCCGGTCGCCGACTTCGGCTTCAGCGGGGCGTAGCTGCTCAGCGCGTAGGCGGCGAGCGGGTTCTGGTAGCCGCCGTGGGCGTGGCTGGAGCCGATCCGCCAGGCCCAGCCGGCGTTGGTGTCGGTGGCGCCGCCCCAGGCGTAGTACCAGGACATCAGGTAGTGCGAGCTGTTCTTGCCGCTGCCCGCGGGGCAGGTGGTCGGTCCGACGCAGTCGCCGGCCTTCTTGAAGTACTTGTCGAAGAGCGAGTAGCGCAGGTAGTCGCCCATCTTGGCGGCCTTGCCGACGGTCGTGGCGACCTGGGCGCCCTTGCCCTGCTCCTTGGCCCAGACGTCGGCCCAGTAGACGGCCTGGACGGCCCGGGCGTCGGCGTCGGGGGCGTTGGTGAACTTCCACTGCTTGGCGTAGGAGGAGTCCCCGGTGAACAGGTCCAGGTAGCCGTTCTTGCCGCCGTAGGAGAAGTTGTCGCAGGTGGGGTGGGTCACGGTCTCCCAGACGGACTCCTGCGGTCCGCGCTGGAAGGTGTTGATGTACGAGGGGCCGGTCGCCGTTGGGCCGGTGGAGCACTTCCCGGGCTCGTTGCCGTAGCCGTAGACGTTGTCGACGTCCTGGATCCAGTGCATGCCGTAGATGTCGTCGGTGCCGTACGCGCTCTTCAGCTCGCCCGCGATCGGGTCGGCGCCGGACGTCACCCCGGTGTCGAGCTTCGCCGGGTACTGGGACGGCAGGTCCCACTCGGGTGCGTAGGTGGCGGGCTTGGAGGCGTTGTAGAAGGAGTTGGTGGGCTGGTCGGCGTGGGTGGGGATCATGTACTTCTCGAGGGTGTCCCACGCGCCGTTGAACTTCGACCAGTCGCCGGTGATCTTCCCGTACATGGCCTGGAGCCAGACGAGATAGCTGTACGCCTCCGAGGTCGTCTCGTGGCCGTGGTCGGGGGCCTCGACGATCAGGGTCTCGACGGAGTGGTACGGGATGCCCTCGGGCGAGAAGTAGCCGTTGGCCGGGTTGGTGATCTTCCCGTAGAGGTCGAGGAAGCGGGCCTCGTACGCGGAGCTCGCGGCCAGCTGGGCGACGGTGACCTCGGCCTTGGTGTGGCCGGGGGCGGTCGCGGTGAAGACGGCGGTGCCGGTGCCGGTGGGCGCGGCGGTGACGGTCACCTTCTGGGCGGTGTTCCAGTTCGCCGGGGTGAAGGTGAGGGTGGCCGGGCTGGCGGTGAGGCCGGTGACGCCGGAGGTGCGGGCGACGCTCACGGTGACGTTCGCGGCCGGCTGGGTGGAGAGCTTGAGGTCGAAGGTGCCGGTGCTGCCCTGGCGTACGGACAGCTGGGCGGGGGTGGCGACGAGGGCCGCTCCGGCGGCGACGGTGATGCCGACGGGGGCGGATTCGCCGGTGGCGCCGAGGGAGTCGTAGGCCTTGGCGTAGAGCGAGTGGGTGCCGGCGGCCAGGGAGGTGGCACCGAGGGTGAAGGGGGCGGTGGTGTCGGTGCCGAGCAGGGTCGTGTCGCTGTAGAACTCGACCTTGCTCACGGTGGCGCCGTCGGCCGCGGCCGCGGTGGCGGCGAGCGGGACCGGGTCGCCCTGGGTGTAGACCGCGCCGGGCGCGGGGCTGGTCAGGACGGCGACCGGGGGCTGGTGGGCGCCGGTGCAGGGGGTGCCGTTGACGGTGAAGGAGCTGGGCGCCGCGTTGCTGCCGGTGTACGAGAACTGGGCGCCGGTGGTGACGGCGGCCCCGGCGGCGACGGTGCCGTTCCAGGCGGCGTTGGTGACGGTGATGTTCTGGCCGGACTGGCTCCAGGTGCCGTTCCAGCCGTTGCTCAGCTTCTGGTCGCCGGCGTACGTGTAGCCGAGGGTCCAGCCGTCGAGGGCGGTGGTGGCGCGGTTGGTGAGGGTGAGCTCGGCGGTGAAGCCGGAACCCCAGTCGTTGGTCTTGTAGTCGACGCTGCACTGCACGTCGGCGGCCTGGGCGGTGGGCGGTCCGACCGCGAGCAGGGCGGCGGGCAGGGCCAGTACGGCGGCCAGCGCGGTGAGCGGCCGGACCGGGCGGCGTGGGCCGCGGGGCCGGCGGAGGCGTGGTGGCATGCGGGTGGTTCTCCTCGCGGCTCGAAGGTGGGTGGTGCGAGGGAGCGTGGTCAAGCTCTGAACCAGTGGGAGCGCTCCCACTGTGCAGATCCGGCGTGACGCCGTCAAGACGGGCGAAGAGTCGAAGGCTTGTGAACGCGCCCGCCCAGGAAATTTGGTCAACTCCTCTTTTCCTTGGCGGCAGTTGGCGCTACGGTCTGCCGGACCAGTGGGAGCGAATCCATCCCGTCGGCACCCCTTCCCGGGGTGCCCTCGCCGTGAGGACTCGCTCATGCGACATCCCCCACGTCTGACAGCGCTCCTGGCGGGAGCGGCGCTCACGGCGGCGAGCACCGCTCTCGTCGTCACCGGTACGGCCTCGGGAGCCGCCACCGCGGCCGCCGCCTCCGCCTGCACCGTGGAGTACTCGGTCACGAACCAGTGGACCGGCGGCTTCCAGGGCTCCGTCAGCGTCACCAACAACAGCACGGCGCTCAGCAGCTGGACCCTCGGCTTCGGCTTCCCCGCAGGTCAGGCGGTCAGCCAGGGCTGGGGCGGCAAGTGGTCCCAGTCCGGGACCTCCGTGACCGTCGTGAACGAGAGCTGGAACGGCGCTCTCGGCACGGGTGCGAAGGTGACGGCCGGCTTCATCGCCTCCTGGACGGGCAGCAACCCGGCGCCCACCGCCTTCACGCTCAACGGCGCGCCCTGCGACACGGGCGGAACGACACCCACCCCCACGCCCACCCCGACGCCCACTCCCACCCCCACCGACCCGACGACTCCCCCGACCACCCCGCCGACCACACCACCCACCACTCCGCCCACCCCGGTCACCGGAGCGCCCGAACTCAGCATCTCCGGGAATCAGTTCACCGACCAGAACGGCGCGACCCGCCGGCTCCTCGGGGTGAACCGCTCCGGCGGCGAGTTCATGTGCGTCCAGGGCTACGGCATCTGGGACGGTCCCGTCGACGACGCCTCGATCGCGGCGATCGCCGACTGGAAGGCCAACACCGTCCGCATCCCGCTCAACGAGGAGTGCTGGCTCGGCCTCGACAACATCAAGCCCGAGTACCGCGGGGCGAACTACGTCTCCGCCGTCAAGGGCCTGGTCGACCGGGTGCTCGCCCACGGCCTGACCCCGGTGGTGGAACTCCACTGGACCCACGGCCAGTACACCGGGAACTCGGCCGGCTGCTCCGACGTCCACGCGTCCTGCCAGAAGCCGATGCCGGACGCCCAGTACACCCCGGCGTTCTGGACCTCGGTCGCGAACACCTTCAAGAACGACAAGCGGGTCGTCTTCGACCTGTTCAACGAGCCCTACCCGGACCGGGCGACCTCCACCGCCGCCCAGGCCTGGGCCTGCTGGCGGGACGGCGGCAGCTGCCCCGGCATCGGTTACGAGGTCGCCGGCATGCAGGACCTGGTGGACGCGGTCCGCGCGACCGGGGCGGGGAACCTCGTCCTGGTGCCCGGCATCGCGTACTCCAACGACCTGAGCCAGTGGCTCGAGCACCGCCCCACGGACCCGGCGGGCAATCTGGCCGCCGCCTGGCACGTCTACAACTTCAACACCTGCTCCACCGAGACGTGCTGGAACGACACCCTCGCCCCCGTCGCCGCCCATGTACCTCTGCTCGCGGGCGAGATCGGTGAGAACACCTGCGCCCACGGATTCGTCGACCGCGTCATGAAGTGGTTCGACGACCGCGGCCTGTCCTATTTGGGCTGGACCTGGAACACCTGGAACTGCGGCTCCGGGCCCGCCCTGATCACCTCGTACGACGGCACTCCCACCGCATTCGGCATCGGGCTGCGCGACCACCTGCGCACCCTGAACGGACACTGAAAGGGTCACCCACCCCCATGAGCCGCACGAAGAGCCGCACCGCCCTGTTCGCGGCGCTCGGCCTGATCGCCGCCACCGGCGCGACGGCCACCGCCCTGAGCACCGCCACCGCCGGCGCCGCCGCCGCGGGCTGCAAGGTCGACTACCAGATCGCCAGCCAGTGGAACACCGGCTTCACGGCGAACGTCGTCGTCACCAACCTCGGCGACCCGGTCAACGCCTGGACGCTGGGCTGGAGTTACGGAGGCGACCAGAAGGTCAGCCAGGGCTGGAACGCCGACATCAGCCAGTCCGGCGCCGCCGTGACCGCGAAGAACCTCTCCTACAACGGAACCCTCGCGACCAACGGTTCCACCTCCTTCGGCTTCAACGCCACGTACAGCGGCACCAACGCCGTGCCCGCGACCTTCACGCTCAACGGCGTCGCCTGCACCGACGCGGTGCCACCGACCACCCCGCCGACCACTCCTCCGACGACGCCTCCCACCACCCCGCCCACCACGCCGCCGCCGGCCGGCACCAAGGCCGACAACCCCTACGTCGGCGCGCGGGTGTACGTGAACCCGGAGTGGTCCGCCAACGCGGCGGCCGAGCCGGGCGGCACCCGGGTGTCGAACCAGCCCACCGGAGTGTGGGTGGACCGGATCGCCGCCATCAACGGCGCGAACGGCGGCATGGGCGTGCGCGCGCACCTCGACGAGGCGCTGCGGCAGAAGGGCGACGGCGAGCTGGCCGTCCAGTTCGTCATCTACAACCTGCCCGGCCGGGACTGCGCGGCCCTCGCCTCCAACGGCGAGCTCGGCCCGACGGAGATCGACAAGTACAAGACCCAGTACATCGACCCGATCGCGGCCATCTTCGCCGACCCGAAGTACGCCGGCCTGCGGATCGTCACCACGGTCGAGCTCGACTCGCTGCCCAACCTCGTCACCAATGTGAGCGGTCGCCCGACGGCGACCCCGAACTGCGACGTGATGAAGGCGAACGGCAACTACATCAAGGGGGTCGGCTACGCGCTCAACAAGCTGGGCTCGATCCCCAACGTCTACAACTACCTGGACGCCGGCCACCACGGCTGGCTCGGCTGGGACGACAACTTCGGGCCCTCCGCCGAGCTGTTCAAGACGGCGGCGACCGCCGAGGGCTCGACCCTCGCCAACGTGACGGGCTTCATCGTCAACACCGCCAACTACAGCGCCCTGAAGGAGGACCACTTCACGATCAACGACACCGTGAACGGGACCTCGGTCCGCCAGTCGAAGTGGGTGGACTGGAACCGCTACACCGACGAGCTGTCGTACGCCCAGGCGATGCGCGACAAGCTGGTGTCGATCGGCTTCGACCCGAAGATCGGCATGCTGATCGACACCTCCCGCAACGGCTGGGGCGGCACCGCCCGGCCCACCGGACCGGGCGCGACCACCAGCGTCGACACCTATGTCGACGGCGGCCGTTACGACCGCCGCATCAACCCCGGCAACTGGTGCAACCAGGCGGGTGCGGGCCTCGGTGAACGTCCGAAGGCGGCCCCGGCGGCCGGCATCGACGCGTACGTGTGGATCAAGCCCCCGGGCGAGTCCGACGGGGCGAGCTCGGAGATCCCGAACGACGAGGGCAAGGGCTTCGACCGCATGTGCGACCCGACGTACACCGGCAACCCCCGGAACAACAACAACATGTCGGGCGCCCTGCCGAACGCGCCGCTGTCCGGGAAGTGGTTCTCGGCCCAGTTCCAGGAGCTCATGAAGAACGCGTACCCGGCGCTGTGACGCCCTGACCGACGGACACGGAGGGGGCGCGGGACTTCACCCGCGCCCCCTTCGTGGTACGTTTCGCGTCGCCGTGCGTTACTGCGATGTCGAGGAGGTGAGACCGATCAACACGATGACAGGTCGGGCCTCCCTCCCCCGCATGGCCTAGGGAGCCCGCAGAAGGCATCCCGAAAGGCTTGAGACGCTATGCGCTTCAGCTCCTCCCTCTCTTTCCTCTCCGAGACGTCGGTCGACGGCGTCCGCGAACAGCTCTTCACCCTCGGCGAGATCCCCGGCGTGCTGTGGACGCCGGACGGCGCCGTCGGCACGCGCCCGCTCGTCCTGATGGGACACGGCGGCGGCCAGCACAAGAAGGCGCCCGGCATCCTGGCCCGGGCGCACCGCTTCGTGGCCGAGTGCGGCTTCGCCGTCGTGGCGGTCGACGTGCCCGCCCACGGCGACCGGCCGAAGGTCGAGGAGTACGACCGGCTGGCGGCCGAGAACCAGGCGCGGGTCGCGGCCGGTGCCGAACTGGCGCCGCTGATCGCCGAGTTCCAGGCGATGGTGGCCCGGCAGACCGTGCCGGAATGGCGAGCCGTCCTGGACGCCGTACAGCAGCTCCCCCACGTCGGCGCCGGCCCGGTCGGCTACTGGGGCGTCTCGCTCGGCTGCGGCCTCGGCGTCCCGTTCGTGGCCGCCGAGCCCCGGGTCCGCGCGGCCGTCCTGGGCCTGGGCGGGGCGCTCGCCTCGGCGGAGGCCGCCGCCCGGATCACCGTCCCGGTGGAGTTCCTGGTCCAGTGGGACGACGAGCGGGTGCCGCGGGCCGAGGGCCTGGCACTGTTCGACGCGCTGGGTTCGGCGGAGAAGTCCCTGCACGCCAACCCCGGCCTGCACGGCGAGATCCCGGCGTACGAGCTGGACAGCATGATCCGGTTCTTCGCCCGCCACCTCGGCTGACCGCCGGTCTGATCACTGTGCGGGCGTCCGGCTCACGAGGACGCCCGCACCACCAGCTCCGTCGGCAGCACCTGACGCGCGCCCTCGCCGGCCGCCGGCTCCCCCTCGCCACCACCCTCGCCCTCGTCGGACAGCTCCCGCAGCAGCATCCGCGCCATCGTGCGGCCCATCTCCTCGATGGGCTGGCGCACGCTGGTGAGCGGCGGGTCCATCAGGCGGGCGACGGCGGAGTCGTCGACGCCGACGAGGGCGACGTCCTCGGGTACCCGGCGCCCGGTCTCGCGCAGCACGCCGCGGGCGCCGGCCGCCATGACGTCGGAGGCGGCGAAGACGGCGTCCAGGTCGGGCGCGCGGTCGATCAGGTCGCGCATGGCGCGGCGGCCGCCCTCCTCGGTGAAGTCGCCGGTGGCGACGAGGAGTTCGTCGGAGGCGAGGCCGGCCGCCGCGATGCCCTCGCGGTAGCCGTCGAGCCGGGCCCGGGCCACGTACATGTCGAGCGGGCCGGTGATGGTGGCGATCCGGCGGCGGCCGCGGGCGGCGAGGTGGGCGACGGCGGCGCGGCCGGCTCCGGTGTTGTCGGAGTCGACGTAGGCGGCGGCCTCGTCGGCGGTGCGCCGGCCGTTGAGGACGACGGGCAGGCCGAGTTCGCGGACGCGGTCGGGCAGCGGGTCGTCGGCGTGCACGGAGGCGAGCAGGACGCCGTCCACGCGCCGGGCGGCCAGGTACTGCTCGAAGCGCTGCCGCTCCCGCTCGGTGCGCACCAGGGTGAGCAGCAGCTGCTGGTCGGCCGCGCCGAGTTCGGCGCTGATGCCGCGGATGATGTCGAGGAAGTAGGGCTCGGCGAAGAGCCGTGCCTCGGTCTCCGGGATGACCAGCGCGATGGCGTCGGTTCGGCTGCCGGCGAGAGTGCGGGCGGCCTGGTTGGGCACATAGCCCAGTTCCTCGATGGCCCGGTGGACGGCCTCGCGGGCCTGGTCGCTGACCCTGGGCGAGCCGTTGATGACCCGGGACACGGTGCCCCGGCCGACCCCGGCCCGTACCGCGACCTGTTCCAGCGTGGGCCTGCCACTGTGCCGTCCGCTCACGACTCTCGTACTCCCCTCGTGCGGCCTCGCCCCGTCCCTTGCGGCGATCAGGTCAAGATAGGCCACGATCCCGGCCCCCGTCGCACCCGGCACCGTTCGACAAGCGAAGGCGGCCTTGCGCGATGGGAGCGCTCCCACATTACCCGAACCAGGACAGGGCGCACCGCCGGCGGGCTCGCGTAACGAATCCGCGTTCATGTCTTGACACTGCCGCCCGAGAGGCAGGAACCTTCCGGCAACGACGACGTGGGAGCGCTCCCATCCGGTCGATCGACGACCGGGCGGGTGGAGTCGCGCGCTCCCCGCACACCGGAACTCGGCGCACGACGAGCACCACCTTTGGGACGAGGAGAGTGGAATGCGCACATCCAGCAGCAGACGGGCCCCCGGCCGCGCCCGCCGTACCGCGCTGGCGGCGACGGCGGCCCTGGTCACCGGTACGGCCCTGCTCACCGGCTGCGGGGACGGCGGTGACGACGGGGACTCCGCCGGCGGCGGCACGATCACGCTGCGGGTCGGGACCTTCGGTTCCTTCGGCTACGACAACAAGACCGGCGCCAAGCTGTACGCCGAGTACGAGAAGAGCCACCCGAACATCAAGATCGTCGAGTCGAACGTGGCCGACGGACAGAAGTACTGGGACACCCTCAAGCTGCGCCTCTCCCGCAACAGCGGTCTCGCGGACATCCAGGCCGTCGAGGTGGGCTACATCGCCGAGGCGACCGGCCCCGCGATGGCGGACAAGTGGGTGGACCTGTCCAAGAACGGCGGCGCGAACCTGGGCGCCTTCCTCGACTGGAAGGTGAAGCAGGCGACCACCGCCGACGGCAAGGTGATCGGTCTCGGCACCGACATCGGCCCGATGGCCATCTGCTACAACAAGGAGCTCTTCGCCAAGGCCAAGCTGCCCACCGACCGCACCGAGGTCGGCCGACTGTGGGCGGGCGACTGGGGCAAGTTCCTGGAGACCGGCAAGAACTACCAGAAGAGCGCGCCGGCCGGGACCTTCTTCCACGACTCGGCGAGCGGTCTGTTCAACGCGGTCGTCAACAGCGACCCCGAGCAGTACGCGAACAGCAAGGGCGAGCTCGCCTGGGAGACCAGCCCGGGCGTGAAGACGGCCTGGGACACCGCCGTCAAGGCGGCGCAGGCCGGGATCACCGCCAAGCTGCGCCAGTTCGACGAGAAGGGCACCTGGAACGCCGCCTTCAAGAACTCGAAGTTCGCCACGGTCGCCTGCCCGAGCTGGATGACCGGCATCATCAAGGACCAGGCCGGCCCGGGCAACCAGGGCAAGTGGGACATCGCCGCGCCGCCGGTGGCGGGCAACTGGGGCGGCTCCTTCCTCGCCGTGCCGAAGTCCGGGAAGCACGCCAAGGAGGCCGCCGAGCTGGCCGCCTGGCTGACCGCCCCGGCCCAGCACGCCAAGGTGTTCGCGGTGAACGGCAACATCCCGTCCACCAAGGACACGCTGTCCTCCGCCGCCGTGGTCGGCGCGAAGATCCCCTACTTCGGCGACACCCCGGTCGGTGAGATCTACGCGGCCGCGGCCGCCCAGATCAAGCCCGCCCCGATCAGCCGCTGGGACGGCCAGGTGAAGACCTTCCTCACCGACAACGGCATCCTCGACATCGAGCAGCGCGGCACCGATCCGGCGAAGGCCTGGGAGAACGTCAAGAAGCTGGTCGACGACAAGATCGACCAGTAGCGGGAGGCGGCGGGGGCCCGGCCGTCGACACGGCCGCCGGGTCCCCGCCGCAGCGCCCCACCCGTACGCACCGAACTGGAAGGACGCCCCCGTGGCCACCTCCGTACGGGCGAGGAAGGGCGGCTCCGCGTCGCCCGACGCACCGCCCGCCCGCTCCTCGCGCCCCGGCGCCCACCGCCCGGACGGCGGCGGCCCGTCCGCCCTGCGCCGCCGGCTCTACCGCTGGGACCTGAAGGCGACCCCGTACGCCTTCGTCGCCCCCTTCTTCCTCACCTTCGCCGCCTTCGGGCTCTTCCCGCTGCTCTACACCGGCTGGCTGTCGCTCAACCGGGTCGAGCTGGGCGGCGATCCGCAGTGGAAGGGCCTGGAGAACTACACCGACCTGGCCGGCAGCGAGTTCTTCTGGAACGCGCTCGTCAACACCTTCACCATCGGTGTGATCTCGACGGTCCCGCAGCTGCTCATGGCGCTCGGCCTGGCGCATCTGCTCAACTACAAGCTGCGCGGCCGGGGTTTCTTCCGGGTCGCGGTGCTCGCCCCGTACGCGACCTCGATCGCGGCGGCGACGCTGGTCTTCACCCAGCTCTTCAACAAGGACTACGGACTCATCAACTCGGCGCTCGGCGCGGTCGGTTTCGACCCGGTCGACTGGGAGTCCTCCAAGTGGCCGGCGCAGATAGCCATCTCGGTGATCGTGACCTGGCGGTGGACCGGCTACAACGCGCTGATCTACCTGGCCGCGATGCAGGCCGTGCCGCAGGACCTGTACGAGGCGGCCGCCCTCGACGGGGCCTCGCGCTGGCGCCAGTTCCTCAGCGTGACGATCCCCTCGATCCGGCCGACCATCCTGTTCACGATCATCGTCTCCACCATCGGCGCCACCCAGCTGTTCGGCGAGCCGATGCTCTACGGCGGCAGCGTCGGCATCTCCGGCGGCAGCGGCAACCAGTTCCAGACGCTGAGCCTGCTCATGTACGAGAAGGGCTGGGTCACCGGCGCGCTGGGCCAGGCCTCGGCGATCGCCTGGGTGATGCTGCTGCTCCTGCTCCTCATCGGCGGCGTCCAGTCGCTCGTCACCCGCGCGAACCGCAAGAAGCTGGGGGGCTGACCCGTGCGCACCCGAACCCGCCCGTCGCTCCGCCCCTCCTTCCGTCAGACGGCCGGCCGGCAGCATCACGCCGGGCCGCTGACCTATGTCCTGCTCGGCCTCGCCGCGCTGCTCTCGCTCTTCCCGCTGTACTGGAACCTGGTGGCGGCCTCGCACACCGGGGAGCGGGTGGTCAGCCCGCCGGCGCCGCTGCTGCCGGGGCCGCGGCTCTTCGACAACCTGTCCTTCGCCTGGAACCAGGTCGACATGGGCGAGGCGCTGGTCAACACGACGATCGTCGCCGGCCTGGTCGCGGCGTCCACGGTGCTGTTCTCCACGCTCGCCGGCTTCGCCTTCGCCAAGCTGCCCTTCAAGGGCCGCAACGTGCTGCTCGCCCTGGTGGTCGCGACGATGACCGTGCCGCCGCAGCTGAGCGTGATCCCGCTGTACCAGATCATCACCGACCTGGGCTGGATCGACCAGCTGCAGTCGGTGGTGCTGCCCTCGCTCGTCGCCGCCTTCGGCGTCTTCTTCATGCGCCAGTTCCTCGTCGAGGCGCTGCCCGTCGAGCTGGTGGAGGCGGCCCGGATGGACGGCGCGCACTCGCTGCGGATCATCTGGCACGTGGTGTTCCCGGTGGCGCGCCCCGCGATGGCCGTCCTCGGCATGCTGGTCTTCGTGCAGGCGTGGAACGACTTCTTCTGGCCGTTCATCGCGCTCACCCCGGACGGCAACCCGACCCTCCAGGTGGCCCTGGCCGGCCTGGGCGCGGGCAACCACACGGTCGACCAGGCCGTGGTGCTGACCGGCGCGCTGATCTCGACGGTGCCGCTGCTGCTGGTGTTCGCCGTGCTCGGCAAGCACATCGTCGGCGGGATCACCGCGGGCGCGGTCAAGAGCTGACGCCCGCGCGCCGATTCCTTTCCCGTACCTCTCCGCACCACTCCGTACCCCCGCCTGCCTCGCAACGCTCCGGTACGTCCCTTTGTCACCCCTTCTGTCTTCCGTTGGGAGCGCTCTCATATGACCGCGTCCGAAACCCGGCCGCTGACCGCCGTCCGCCGATTCCCGTCCGACTTCCTGTGGGGCGCGGCCACCGCCGCGTACCAGATCGAGGGGGCGGCGGCCGAGGACGGCCGGACGCCGTCCATCTGGGACACCTTCTCGCACACCCCCGGGAAGGTCTTCGAGGGCCACACGGGCGATGTCGCCGTGGACCACTACCACCGCTTCCGCGACGACGTCCGGCTGATGTCCGAGCTCGGTCTGAACGCGTACCGCTTCTCGGTGTCGTGGTCGCGGGTGCAGCCGACCGGGCGCGGCCCGGCGGTGCAGAAGGGTCTGGACTTCTACCGGCGGCTGGTCGACGAGCTGCTCGACGCCGGCATCGAGCCGGCCCTGACCCTCTACCACTGGGACCTGCCGCAGGAGCTGGAGGACGCGGGCGGCTGGCCCGAGCGGTCGACGGCGGAGCGGTTCGCGGCGTACGCGACGCTGGTCGCCGACGCGCTCGGCGACCGGGTGACCCGCTGGACCACCCTGAACGAGCCGTGGTGCAGCGCCTTCCTGGGGTACGGCTCCGGGGTGCACGCGCCGGGCCGCACCGACCCGGTGGCCTCGCTGCGCGCCGCGCACCACCTCAACCTGGGCCACGGGCTCGCGGTGCAGGCGCTGCGCTCGACGCTGCCGGCGGGGGCGAAGCTGGCGGTCTCGCTCAATCTGCACGAGGTGCGCCCGCTGACCGGCTCCGCCGCGGACCGCGAGGCGGCCCGCCGGATCGACACCGTCGGCAACGAGGTGTGGCTGGGCCCGATGCTGGAGGGCCGCTACCCCGAGGAGCTGTTCGCGGACACCGCGCACCTGACGGACTGGAGTTTCGTACGGCCCGGGGACGAGGCGACGGCCGGGCAGCGGCTCGACTGGCTGGGCATCAACTACTACACGCCGACAGTGGTCTCGAAGGTCGCCGAGGGCGAGGAGAAGCCACAGGACGACGGGCACGGCGCCAGCGCCTTCTCGCCGTGGCCGGGCGCGGACGACGTGGCCTTCCACCAGGCGGACGGGCCGCGCACGGCGATGGGCTGGCCGGTGGACCCGTCGGGTCTGACGGACCTGCTGACCCGGGTCGCGGCCCGCTATCCGGACCTGCCGCTGGTGGTGAGCGAGAACGGCGCGGCGTACGAGGACGTGGTCGGCGCGGACGGTTCGGTGCACGACCCGGAGCGGACCGCCTATGTGCACGCGCACCTGGAGGCGGTGCACCGGGCGGTCGAGGCGGGCGCGCCGGTGCACGGCTACTTCCTGTGGTCGCTGCTCGACAACTTCGAGTGGGCGTACGGCTATGCGAAGCGGTTCGGCGCGGTGCACGTGGACTACGCCACGCAGGTGCGCACGCCGAAGTCGAGCGCCCGCTGGTACGCGGAGGTGGCGCGGTCGGGCGAGCTGCACGCCCCGGGGGCGGAGGCCTGAGCGGTCGTTCGAACGGACGCTTGAGCGAAGATCGTGAAGAGGTACGGTTTCCGGGCGGTCCGCCGACCGGGAACCGTACCGTCACGGAGGAAGTGCACGCGTATGTCTGTGATCCACAGGACGACCATGGCGCCGACCAAGCTGAAGCTGCTCACGGCCTGGCTGCCGACCCGCCCCTGGTACCGGGGCGGCGCGGAGGCGGTGCCCGAGCTCGCGAAGGCCGGCGGCTTCCGGCTCGACGACCCGGAGGGCGAGGTGGGCATCGAGTTCATGGTGGTCACGGACTCCGCCGGGGACGAGGTCCACGCGTATCTGGCGGCGATGACCTACCGCGCGGCGCCGCTCGCGGGCGCCGAGCACGCGCTGATCGGCACGACGGAGCACGGGGTGCTCGGCACCCGCTGGATCTACGACGGCGCCCATGACCCGGTCCTGCTCGGCGAGTTGGCCGCGCTGCTGGAGGGCCGTGCGGTCCCGCAGGCGCAGAGCGTGTCGGACACCACGGACCCGACCGTCGAGGCCTCCTTCGACGGGCCGGCGGGCACGTGGGACGCGACGGCCGCGCCGGTCGTGGAGGAGGGCGCGTACGGCACGGACGTACGGCTCGGGGCGGGCGCGCCGCCGCTGCGCCTGGCCCGGGTGCTCGACGAGAAGGCGGCCGGCCCGCGCGGCCATGTGGTCACCGGCTGGTCGCTGCCGGACGGCGAGGCGCGCCGCGGGGCGTACCTCCTGGTGCTCGACCCTTCCTGAGGGCTTGAGGGTCTGAGGGGCCGCCTCAGAAGACGGACAGGCCGGTGATGGTGGTGAACCGGTCGAGGGCGGTGACGCCCGCGACCGAGTTCCCCCGCTCGTCCAGGCCGGGGCTCCACACGCACAGGGTGCAGCGCCCGGGGACGACGGCGATGATGCCGCCGCCGACGCCGCTCTTGCCGGGAAGTCCGACCCGGTAGGCGAAGTCGCCGGCGGCGTCGTACGTCCCGCAGGTCAGCATCACCGAGTTGACCTGCTTGGCCTGGCTGCGGGTGAGCAGCCGGGAGCCGTCGGCGCGGATGCCGTGCCGGGCGAGGAAGCCGGTGGCGAGGGCGAGGTCGGCGCAGGAGGCCTCGACGGAGCACTGGCGGAAGTACTCGCGCAGCAGGGTGGGCACGGGGTTGGCGATGTTGTCGTACGAGGCCATGAAATGCGCGAGGGCGGCGTTGCGGTCGCCGTGCGCGGTCTCGGAGGCGGCGACGTCGCGGTCGAAGTCGAGGTCCTGGTTGCCGCTCTCGGCACGCAGGAAGTCGAGCAGGACGCCGGAGGCGTCGCCGGTGATGCGGTGCAGCTGGTCGGTGACGACGAGGGCGCCGGCGTTGATGAACGGGTTGCGCGGGATGCCGTTCTCGTACTCCAGCTGGACCAGCGAGTTGAACGGGTTGCCGGAGGGTTCGCGGCCGACGTGGTCCCAGAGCGCCTCGCCCTTGCGGGCGAGAGCGAGCGCGAGGGTGAAGACCTTGGTCACGGACTGGGTGGAGAAGGGCCGCTGCCAGTCGCCGACGCCGTACACCGTGCCGTCGAGTTCGGCGACCGCCATGCCGAAGCTGCCGGGGTCGCCGGAGGCGAGTGCGGGGATGTAGTCGGCGGGGCGCCCGCGTTCCGTGAGGGCGGCGATCTCCTCGGCGATCCGGTCGAGGACGGGTTCGAACGTCAACAGCATGATCACATCATGCGCTGCGCGGTCCCGGGCCGCTGTCAGTGCCCCCTCCTATGATCTTGTCGTGTGTCGCAGGGGCGGGCACCCGGCCGCGGTGCGGTCGGTCATGGGGAGGGGATGTTTCATGCGACGACGACAGGTCCGACAGGCGCGGCGGAGTCTTCGGCTGACTCTGGCGGGGGTGGTGGCCGCGGTGCTGCTGCCCGCGACGGCGGCCACGGCCGAGGCGGAGACGCCGAGCCCGCGCACGTACACGGTCTGGCAGTGGAACGTGGCGGGGAACACGATCCATCACGGCTCGACCACCGACGGCCTGATCACGCAGGCGGCCGCCTCCGTCGTCAACCGGTCCGCCGACTTCGCGGCCTTCAACGAGCTGTGCCAGGGACAGTACAGCGCGCTGGTGAACGAGCTGCGGGCCAAGCGCTGGCCGCAGGACCCGCAGAACTTCGCCCGCTTCGAGCCGAGCCGCGCGGCGGGCAACGCGGCGGTGTGCGGCGGCGAGGCGTTCGGGAACGCGCTGTTCAGCAAGCGGCCGCTCGGTGCCGCCGCCCGCTTCGCGCTGCCGGACGACGGGACGGCGGAGAAGCGCAACCTGCTGTGCGCGCCGCTGACCGACGGCACGGCGACCCGGTTCTGCACGACGCACATCACGACGAGCCAGGACTTCAACGTGGCGCAGCTGGAGTTCGTGCGGCAGAAGCTGGAGGAGTACGCGGGCACCGGTGAGACGGCGCTGATCGCGGGCGACTTCAACGCCCAGCCGCACTACGGCCGGCTGAACTCGTACTACGCGCCCAGCCTGGACACGCCCAACAACACGAACAACACGGGCCAGTACCGGGAGCTCGACGACAACGACGCCGGCCACTGCCTCGGCTACGGGGAGTGGACGGCGGACGGGACGCCCGGGGCGACGCCGCCGTGCGGCGGGTACGCGAAGATCGATCACATCTTCGTACGGGAGAGCGCCCTGGCGGGGCCGTACAGCGCGGACTCGCTCGCGATCTCGACCGCGTGCACGGGCGTCTCGGCCTGCTCCGACCATCGGATACTCGTCGGTACGGTGACGGTCGGGTAGCCGCGCCCACCTCCGTTGAGTGGCGCGGCCGCGGTGGCCGGGTGAGGGTGGCCAGGGGGCTGACTGGGACGGAGGTGAGCCGGGTGCCGCTGACCGCGGACGAGCCGGGCGCGCCCTGCTGGCTGAGCCTGGCGGTGCGCGATCTCGGCGCGGCGGAGGAGTTCTACGGGGCGGTGCTCGGCTGGACCTTCCGGCACGGGCCACTGGGCCACGGCTTCTCGGTGGGCGAGCGGGACGGCGTGCCGGTGGCCGGGATCGGCGAGGTGGCGGACCGGATGTCGGTGCCGGTGGCGTGGACGGTGTACTTCGCGGTCGCCGACGCGGACGCGGCGGTGGCCCGGATCCGGGAGCGCGGCGGCACGGTCGGGGTCGGCCCGGTGGCCTACCCGCCGCGCGGGCGCGCGGCGCTCGCCACGGACGTGGAGGGCGCGGCCTTCGGCGTCTGGGAGGGCCGGGTGTCCTCGCGCTGGCGGATCGGCGAGCACCAGGCCCCGGCCTGGCTGGAGCTCCACACCCGCAACGCCTTCGACGCGGCCCTCTTCTACGGCGGCGTCCTGAACTGGGTGAACGGCACGGAGGGCGCCCCGCAGCGCTTCGAGGTGTCCTACGAGGACGAGCAGGTCGTCCTCCGCCGCCAGGGCACCCCGGTCGCCCGCCTCAACAGCGGGCCGGCCGAGGCCGCCTCCCCGCAGCCACAGCTCCGCCCCCGCTGGCTCGTCCACTTCCGGGTCCCCGACCTGGAACGCGCGAAGACGGCCGTCCTGGACCTCGGCGGTCACCTGGTCCCGGAGGCCGACCACGGCTGGCCCGCCCCGGAGGGCCGCCGGACGACGGTCCGCGACCCGCAGGGCGGACTGTTCACGCTGGACGAGTGGCTGGAGGGCTGAGCCTTCGCCGCTCAGTGCGCCGTCGGCGCCTCCAGGTCCAGTTCGCCCTCCGGCCCCGGTGCGAACCACCGTTCCGTGGCCGCGTCCGGCACCTCGGCGAGGGTCGGTGGGGTCCAGTGGGGGTTGCGGTCCTTGTCGACGACCTGGGCGCGGATGCCTTCGGTCAGGTCCGGGGAGCGGAGGGCGGCGCAGGAGAGGCGGAATTCGGTGGTGAGGGCCGCTTCGAGGGAGTCGAGGGTGCGGGCGCGGCGGAGGGCGGTGAGGGTCGCCTTGAGGGCGGTGGGCGATCGGGTGAGGAGGAGGGTGGCGGTCTCCTTGGCCTCCGGGACGCCGGAGTCGGTGAGCCGCTGGACGATCTCCTCGACGGTGTCGGCGGCGTAGCAGGCGTCGATCCAGGCGCGGCGGCCGGCGAGCTCGCCGGCCGGGGCGGGGCGGGCGAAGCGGGCGACGGCCGTGGCGGCGTCCTCGTGGGTGAGGGCGGCGGTGAGGGCGGGCAGCTCGGCGGCGGGGACGTGGTGGTCGGCGAGGCCGGCCAGGAGCGCGTCGGCGGGGCCGACGGGGGTGCCGGTGAGGGCGAGGTGGGTGCCGAGTTCGCCGGGGGCGCGGCCGAGCAGCCAGGTGCCGCCGACGTCGGGGACGAAGCCGATGCCTGTCTCGGGCATGGCGACCCGGGAGCGTTCGGTGACGACGCGGACGGAGGCGTGGCCGGAGATCCCGACGCCGCCGCCCATGACGATGCCGTCCATGAGGGCGACGTAGGGCTTGGGGTAGCGGGCGATGCGCGCGTTGAGCCGGTACTCGTCGCGCCAGAAGGCGACGGAGGCGCTGCCGCCGGCGACGGCGTCGGCGTGGATGGCCCGGATGTCGCCGCCGGCGCACAGTCCGCGCTCGCCGGCGCCGCGCAGCACGACGGTGGTGACGGCGGGGTCGTCGGCCCAGGCGGTGAGCGCCTCGTCGATCCGGCGCACCATGCCGTGGGTGAGGGCGTTGATGGCGCGCGGCCGGTTGAGGGTGAGGAAGCCGGCGCGGCCCTCGGTGTGGACGAGGACCTCGGGCTCGGGGAGGTCGGCGGTGACCGACATGCTGTGTCCTTCCGGCTGCCGAAACGATCTTCCGTCCACCGTAACGGTCCCGGCCCGGTCCGCACAGGCCCCTCCGTCCGCTACCGTACCCGCGGGTAACACAACGGCGGAGGGGAGCGGACCGATGACGGACGCGGCACGGCGGTGGAATCTGGCGGAGTCGCTGCGGGTGGACGCGGACCGCGCCACCCTGTACGGCCTGGTGTCGGACCTGCGGAACATGGGGCGGTGGAGCCCGGAGTGCCGCGGGGTGTGGGTGCGGCGGCCGCCGGTGCGGCCGGGCACCCGGTTCGTCGGCTTCAACCGACGCGGCCCCTTCCTGTGGTTCACCACGGGCCGGGTCACCACCGCCCGCCCGGGCGAGGCCTTCGTCTTCGAGGTGGGGGTGTTCGGGCTGCCGATCGCGCGCTGGGGCTACCGCTTCGAGGACGCCGAGGAGCACCCCGGTGAGGAGAACCCCGGCGGCGGCACCCTGGTCACCGAGACCTGGGAGGACCTGCGCACCGGCCGCGGCGCCGGGCTCGCGACGCTGCTCGGCACGGTCTTCGCGGGCACGAACACGGAGCGCCGGATCGCGGTGAACCGGCACGGGATGCGCACCACGCTCGAACGGCTCGCGCGGACGGCCACGGCGGCCGCGGCGGGCACCGCCGGCTGACCCTCCGCCCGCCCGGTCCGCCGGTCGCTCTCCGTGGCGGCTCCCCCGACCGCGCTCCGTGACCGCCATCGGGTCCGAGCGGCTCGTGCGGCCCCTCCCCGGCGGTCTCCGTTTCCCCTGTAGGCGGGGCCGGGGGCAGCATGGAAGGAGGCCCCGGCGAGCAGGGCGGGAAGGAGCGCACCGTGACGGGACGGGCGGACCGGTCCGCGGGTGGCGTGCGCGCGGGACGGACCGGGCTGCGGAGCGTAGCGGGCCAGGTCTTCGCCCTGCAGGCGGTCATCGCCCTGCTGATCGTGGCCGCCGCGGCGGTCGCGCTGGTGCTGCAGGGGCGGTACGACAGCGAGCGCGACGCCCGCAACCGCTCACTGGCCGTCGCCGAGGCCTTCGCGCACGCGCCCGGCACGGCCGTGGCGCTGACCTCGCCCGATCCGACAGCGGTGCTCCAGCCGCGCGCCGAGGCCGCCCGCAAGGCCTCCGGCGTCGACTTCGTCGCCGTCCTGGCGCCGGACGGCACCCGCTATACGGACACGGAACCCGAGCTGATCGGCCAGAAGGCCAGCGGGGACGTGGGGCGGGCGGCGGGGGGCGAGTCGTTCACGGAGATCTTCCACGGCGAGCCGAACGACGCGGTGCGCGCGGTGGTGCCGGTCCGGGACGACCGGGGGGCCGTCGTCGGCATGGTGAGCAGCGGCATCGAGGTGGAGACCGTCGGGCAGGCCGTGGAGGGCCGGCTGCCGCTGCTGCTCGGCGCGGCGGCGGGCGGTCTCGCGCTCGCGGTGGGCGGCGCGGGGCTGGTGAGCGCCCGGCTGCGGCGGCAGACCCACGGCCTGGGCCCGGCGGAGATGACCCGCCTGAAGGAGCACCACGAGGCGGTCCTTCACTCGGTGAAGGAGGGCGTGGTCATCGTCGCCGGCGACGGTCGGCTGCTGCTCGCCAACGACGAGGCGCGCCGGCTCCTGAAGCTGCCGGAGGACGCGGAGCGGCGCCATGTCCGCGAGCTCGGCCTGGAACCCCGTACCGCCGCGCTGCTGCTGTCCGGGCGGGCCGCCACCGACGAGGTGCACCTGGCCGGGGACCGGCTGCTCGCGGTGAACGTGCGGCCGACGCGGGACGGCGCGGCCGAGGGCGGCTGTGTGATGACGATGCGCGACACCACGGAGCTCACCGCGCTCACCGGCCGGGCCGAGGTGGCCCGGGGGCGGCTGCGGCTGCTGTACGAGGCGGGCACCCGGATCGGGACGACGCTGGACGTCGTACGGACGGCGGAGGAGCTGTCGGAGGTGGCGGTGCCGCGGTTCGCCGACTTCGTGACGGTGGAGCTGCTCGACCCGGTGGTGCGGGGCGAGGAGCCCTCGGGGGCGTTCACGGAGATGCGGCGGACGGCGCTGAGCGGGGTGCGCGCGGACACCCCACTGCAGCCGGTGGGCGACCTGATCCGCTTCGTGGTGCCGACGACGCCGATGGCCTCGGCCCTGACCGAGGGCCGGGCGGTCATCCAGGCCGATCTGGCCGCCGCGCAGGGCTGGCGGGCGCAGGACCCGGAGGGCGCGGCGCGGGCGCTGGCGTACGGGCTGCACTCGCTGCTCACAGTGCCGCTGCTCGCCCGGGGGGTCGTGCTCGGCATGGCGAACTTCTGGCGCGGCGCGGAAACGCCGGAGCCGTTCGGCGAGGAGGACCTCTCCTTCGCGGAGGAGCTGGCGGCCCGCGCGGCGCTCGCCATCGACAACGCGCGCCGCTTCACCCGCGAGCACTCGATGGCCGTGGCGCTGCAGCGCAGCCTGCTGCCGCGGGTGCTGCCCGAGCAGAACGCGATGCAGGTCGCCTTCCGCTATCTGCCGGCGACGGCGGGCGTGGGCGGCGACTGGTTCGACGTGATCCCGCTGCCGGGGGCGCGGATCGCGCTGGTGGTGGGCGACGTGGTCGGGCACGGCCTGCACGCGGCGGCGACGATGGGCCGGCTGCGCACTGCGGTGGCGAACTTCTCGACCCTCGATCTGACGCCGGACGAGCTGCTCAGCCATCTGGACGAGCTGATCGACCGGCTCGGCGAGGAGACCGAGCCCGGGCCGCCGGGCGAGCTCGGGGCCGGAGCCGTGACCGGAGTCGGGACCGGCGGTGACGGGGGTCCCGGCGAGGGCACGGCGGGCGCGACCTGCCTCTACGCGATCTACGACCCGACCTCGGGGGCCTGCACGATGGCCAGCGCCGGGCATCCGGGCCCGGCCCTGGTGCGGCCGGACGGCAGCGTGGAGTTCCCGGCGGTGCCGGCCGGGCTGCCGCTCGGCCTGGGCCTCGGCGACCGGCCGTTCGCCTCCGCCCGGCTCAAGCTGGAGCCGGGCAGCAAGCTGGTGCTGTTCACGGACGGGCTCCTGGAGGGGCGGCAGCGGGACTACGACTCCGGGCTCAAGCTGCTGCGGGAGACGCTGGCGCGGCCGGACCGGACGCCCGACCAGACCTGCGCGGACGTGCTGGCGACGCTGCTGCTCCCGGTGCCGGGCGACGACATCGCGCTGCTCGTGGCGCGCGCCGACCGGATCCCGGCGGACCGGATCGCCGAGTGGGAGGTGCCGGCGGATCCGTCGGCGGTGGCGCCGGTGCGCACGGCGGCGGCCGCCCGGATCGCCGAGTGGGGCCTGGAGGACATCGGGTTCACGGCGGAGCTGGTGCTCAGCGAGCTGATCACCAACGCGATCCGGTACGGGCGTCCGCCGGTGCGGGTGCGGCTCGTGTACGACCGGGTGCTGATCTGCGAGGTCTCCGACGGCAGCAGCACCTCGCCGCATCTGCGGCACGCGGCGGACACCGACGAGGGCGGCCGCGGGCTGTTCCTGGTGGCGCAGTTCGCGCAGCGCTGGGGCACCCGGTACGCCCGGCGCGGCAAGACGATCTGGGCGGAACTGCCGGTCTCCCCGGACGAGCCGGACGGCGACGGCGCGGGCCCGGTGCCGGATCTGGACGCCCTGGAGGACCTGGCCTGGTGAGGGCGGTTGTTCCCCGGCCGCCGTGGGTGCGCGGGCCGGGGAACAGCGCTGTGCCGTGCGGTCGGTCAGCCGAGGCCGGTGCGCAGGGCGTTCATCAGGGTGCCGTTCGTGGTGTCGCCGGACATCTCCCAGATGAAGACGCCCAGCAGACCCTTGGCCTTCAGATAGTCGGTCTTGCGGGCGATGGACCAGGGGTCGTCGAAACTCCACCACTGGCCGCCCGGCCCGGTGTAGCCGTAGGTGGCGCCGGACTGCTCGTCGTGGTGCACGGTCATCCCGGGCACCATGGCGAGCAGGTTGGAGTAGCCCCGTACGCCGGCCTCCTCGGCGAACTGGCCGGGGGCCGCGCCGGTCGCGGACTGCCATTCGCCGGCCGCGCCGCCGTCGGCGACGCCCTGCCAGCCGCGGCCGTAGAACGGGATGCCGATGGTGATCTTGCGCGGATCGATGCCGGCCGCGAGATAGGGCTTCACGGACTCGTCGACGCTGAAGTGGAAGCCGTACGGGTCCTGGGCGTCGGTGTAGAGGTTGGCCTGGTGGCCGGCCCGGTTCGGCTCCCAGGAGTTGTCGCTGCCGGCGCCGTGGAAGTCGTACCCCTGGACCATGAAGTAGTCGAGCGCGCGGCCGGTCTTCGCGAGGTCCCAGCCCTGGCCGATCTTGACGGGGTCGGCGGGGGTGAAGGCGGTCAGGAGCCGGTGCTCGCCGCCGAGTTCGTCGAGCTGCTTGCGGAACTCCGCGACGAGGGCGGCGTTGTTGGCCTTGTCCTGGGTGCTGTAGTGGTTACCGGGGTGTCCGTCGGGCGAGCCGGCCCACTCCCAGTCGAGGTCGATGCCGTCGAAGATGCCGGCGGCCACGCCCTCGCCGCCCGCGCCGTTGTAGACGGGCAGATTGCCCTTGATCCACACGTCGATGCAGGAGCGGACGAACTTCTGCCGGGAGGCCTCGGTGGCGGCGACGTCGGAGAAGTACTTGGAGTAGGTCCAGCCGCCGAGCGAGACCACGACCTTGAGGTTCGGGTGCTTGGCCTTGAGCTTCTTCAGCTGGTTGAGGTTGCCGCGGAGCTTGCCCCAGCCGTCGTCGGCGACGCCGTCGACGGACTGGGCGGCGCTGAAGGGCCGGGCGTAGTCGGCGTCGGCGTCGCCCGCGCCGGTGCCCTGGTCGGGGTCCTGCGGGTCGGTGCTGACGCCCTTGGTGACGCCCGCGAGGCAGGTGAGGTTGACGGGGTCGATGTTCTCGAAGGCGTAGTTGACGACGTCGAGGGAGGCGGCGGCGCCGGAGGTGTCGAGGTTCTTGACGAAGTACTGGCGGCCGTAGATGCCCCACTGGGCGAAGTACCCGACCTTGAGGTGCCGGCCGGTGGCCAGGTCGGCGGTGGTGACGGTCAGCGCGTTCGAGGGCGGCGAGGCGTTGTCGGCGGCGTCGCGGGCGCGGACGGTGAAGGTGTACGGGTTGGCGGGGCCGAGTCCGCTGACGGTGACGCTCGTCGTGGTGCCGGGCACGGTCCGGGCGAGAGCGCCGTCCTTGTAGACGTCGTAGGCGACGACGCCCTTGTTGTCGCCGGCCGGGTTCCAGGCGAGGCTCACGCTGGAGGAGGTGACGCCGGTGGAGCGCAGTCCGCCGGGCGCGGTGGGCGGTTCGGGGTCGCTCGCCGGGTCGACGGTGGTGACGGCGAGCGGCGGGCTCTCGGGTCCGAGGTTGCCGCGGGCGTCCTTGGCGCGGACGGTGAGGCTGTACGAGGTGGCCGGCGCGAGTCCGGTGACGGTGGCCGAGGTGGAGGTGGCGGTGGCGACGACGGCGCCGTTCGACAGGACGTCGAAGCCGGTCACGGGGTGGTCGCCGGCGGTCGCGGGGGTCCAGTCGAGGGTGACGGTCCGGGTGGTGACGGCGGTGGCGTGCGGGGTGCCGGGGGCGCCCGGCGGCACGTCGGGGCTGCCGTCGCACTTGCCGCCGTTGACGGTGCAGCGGGTGGGCGGGGTGATCGGGCCGCTCGCGACGAACCAGTAGCTGTACGGCTCGGTGGAGCCGCCGGCGGCCACGGTGCCGTTGTAGTGGGCATTGCGGACGGTGACATGGCTGCCGGTGACGGTGGCCTCGCCGTTGTAGTGCGAGGAGATCGTCACCCCGGCGGGCAGGTCGAATTCCAGGGTCCAGCCGCTCAGCGCGGCGGTGGTGCCGTTGCGGATGACGTAGATGCCGCGCCACCAGCTGCCGTTGTTCTCGGCGGTGAAGGTCGCGGTGACGGCGCCGGCGGCGTGCGCGGGCGCGGCGGCGGGGCCGGTGAGGGCGGTGAGCGCGGCGAGCGGGAGGAGCAGGGCGGCGAGCAGTGCGAGGAGGCCTCTGCCGCGGTGGTGGTGCCGTCGGGGGCGTCTTCTCCGGCTTCTTCTGTCCATGGGGTCTCCCTGGGACGCGTGTGAGGGGTGCGGGGAGCGCGTCGCGGGACCGTGTGGGGGCGGCTCGGGTCCGGCCCTGCGGTTGTGGGACCGCCGAACGGGAGCCAACGGCAAGGTAGTTGGTACAGACCTTTCCGTCAACGCGCCGTACGCCGCCTTGACGGGTCACAGTGGTCTACTCCACCGTGAGGAGCACGTCCGGGACGGGCCGGTGTGGGCCGGCCCCTCCCCCGGGCCGATCCGCCGTTCCACGCAGGACCGTGTGTGCACGCCCGGCCGCTCCCGCTTCGGGGGCGGCCGGTTCCGGTCGGGGCCGACCACGTGGGGCGACCGGATTCGGGCAACCTGAGGTCCACTCCATCCGTAGTACTCTCGGCGGAGTACGCGACGGGGGCCAGGCGAGCGACGGGAGTGAGGACCATGGCGCGCAGGAACCCGGAGCGCCGGGCGGCGCTGGTGGACGCCGCGATCGAGGTGCTGGCCCGCGAAGGAGCCCGGGGCCTCACCTTC
The DNA here is from genome assembly GCF_041270065.1 of Streptomyces fradiae. Lineage (NCBI taxonomy): Bacteria > Bacillati > Actinomycetota > Actinomycetes > Kitasatosporales > Streptomycetaceae > Streptomyces > Streptomyces fradiae. The sequence goes on from NZ_CP065958.1 coordinate 197,669, forward strand.
CGGTCGGTGGACACCGAGGCGGCCGTCCCGCCGGGCACCGCGTCCAACTACTTCGCCAACCGCGACGACCTGCTGACCCAGGCGGGCGCCCGGGTGTACGAGCGGCTGCAGCCCGACGAGGAGACGATCGCACGGCAGCGGGTGGCGAGCCCCGACCTCGACACGTACACCCGGCTGATGCGCGAACTCGTGGGCCGCGTCAGCTCCTTCCGCACCGGCTACCTCGCGCTCCTGGAGCTGCGCCTGGAGGCCACCCGCCGGCCGGAGCTGCGCGCGATCCTGACCGAGCGGGTGCGCGCGGACGTCGACGCCAATGTCGCGTACCACGAGAGCACCCACCTGCCCGGCGACGCGACCGCCGTGAAGCTGCTGATGCTCGCCCTCAACTGGCTGATCGTGGAGCAGCTGACGCTGCCCGAGGTCTTCTCCGAGGCCGAGCGCGACGCGCTCATCGCGGCGGCCGTCGACCGGATCGTCGGCGCGCGGAAGTAGCTAGTCCCGGGCCCCGGCTCCGGCCAGGCCCTCCAGATGGGCCGTCAGGACGTCGAGGCAGGCCTCCGGGGCGAGCAGCCCGGGGTGCAGGACGGCGTTGAGACCCAGGCCGTCGACCAGGGAGGTCAGACGCTCGGTCTCGACGTCCAGGTCGAGGCCCGGCCGCAGCGCGCCCGTGGCGCCGAGGCGGCCGAGCACCCGGCGCACGAGCTCGCGCGCACCCTCGGCGGTGCGGCGCGAGAGATCGGCGAAGGCCGGGTCGGTCCGTGCGGCGGTGTTGAAGTCCAGGAAGACGGTGACCTCGGCGCGCCGTCGCTCGTCCAGCGGCAGCAGCTCGGCGAGCAGGCCGGTGGCGAGCCGCAGCTGCTCCGGGTACGGGCGGCCGCCCAGCTCCCCCATGTCCGCGACGCGTTCGAGCAGCCGGGCGCCGACCCGGTCGAGCATCGACTGCATGGCGAAGCGCATCAGTTCCTGCTGGCTCGCGAAGTAGTGGCGCAGCGAGCCGATGTTGAGTCCGGCCTCGTCGGCCACGTTCCGCAGCGAGGCGCGTTGCAGCCCTTCACGTACGACCACCCGGAAGAGGGCGTCCACGACCTCCCGGCGCCGGGCCTCCGGATCCACCTGCTTGGGCATGGAGCCTTTCTATCACGGCTGTGATACAACGGGGATGTATCACAGCCGTGATAAAAAACGTGGAGGATTCCCGTGGAGACGTTCCTCGACCTCATGCTCCTCAGGTTCGGCCTGATGGCGGCCGGTCTCGTCGTCCTGGCCCTGATCGCCTTCGCCGTCGCCGTCCGGTTCAAGCGCCGGGGCCGGCTCGACGAGCTGCGCCGCCACGCCGACCCCGTGGTGCGGGCCGGACTGCGGGCCGCCGCCCGGCGCCTGGACGGCGGCGGCCGGCGATGACCGGCCCGGAGCTGCTGCACCACCTGCTGATGGACCGCCTGGTCAAGGTGGGCATCGTGCTCCTTGCCCTGGCGGTCCTGGCCCTCGGGATGCGGGCGGTCTGGCGCCGGGCCGGACGGGCGCCGGACGACCGGACCGACCGCCCTGGTGTCACAGCCGCTCGGCGAACCAGTCGGCCGCGAGGCGGCCCACCTCCGCGAGCGCGCCCGGCTCCTCGAAGAGATGGCCCGCGTCCGGGACCGTGACGAGCCGGTGCTCGCACTGGAGCAGCCGCGCGGCCTGCCGGTTGAGGTCGAGCACCAGGGGGTCCGCGCCGCCGACGATCAGCAGGGTGGGGGCGGTGACGGCGTCCAGGCGCTCCTCCGCCAGGTCGGGGCGCCCGCCCCGGGAGACCACGGCGGCGACGGTGCTCCCCGGCTCGGCGGCGGCCCACAGCGCGGCCGCCGCGCCCGTACTCGCCCCGAAGTAGCCGATGCGCAGACCCTCGGCCTCGGGGCGGCGGGCCAGCCAGTCGGCGGCCTGCCGCAGGCGTTCGGCGAGCAGCGGGGTGTCGAAGACATTGGACCGGTCGGCGGCCTCCTCCTCGGTCAGCAGGTCGAAGAGCAGGGTGCCGACCCCGGCCCGGTTGAGGGTCTCCGCGACGGCCTGGTTGCGCGGGCTGTGCCGGCTGCTGCCGCTGCCGTGCGCGAAGAGCACCACGCCGGTGGCGCCGTCGGGCACCGCGAGCATTCCGCCGGTCTCCCGGCCGCCCAGCGGGATCCGCACCTCGGGATCCGCCACGGGTCCGGAGCGCCGCCGCCGCAGCGCCGCCACGACCTCCTCGTCCGGGGTCTGGGCGAAGTCGCCGTAGAACTGGCCGATGGCGTAGAAGTTCTCGGGTTCGCGCACACAGTACGTCGCGTCCGCCGCGCCCGTGACCCGTTCCGCCCAGCCGCGCGGGGCCACCGGGACGGCGAGCACGATCCGGGCGGCGCCCCGGGCCCGTACCACCTGGCAGGCGGCGAGCGCGGTGGCGCCGGTCGCGAAGCCGTCGTCGACCACGACCGCTGTGCGGCCCTGGATGTCGACGGGCTCGCGGGCGCCCCGGTAGCGGCGGGACCGCTCGGCCAGGACGGCCCGTTCGCGCCGCTCGGCCTCGGCGAGATCACGCTCGGAGACACCGGTCTGGCGGACCACGTGGTCGTTGACGACGCGCACCCCGTGCTCGCCGATCGCGCCCATGGCGAGCTCGGGCTGGTAGGGCACCCCCAGCTTGCGCACCAGGCAGACGTCGAGCGGCGCGCCGAGCGCGTCGGCGACCTCGGCGGCGACGGGCACCCCGCCGCGCGGCAGCCCGAGCACCACCGGGTCCTCCCCCACCACCCCCGCCAGGAGTTCGGCGAGCTGCCTGCCCGCATCCGTGCGGTCGGTGAAGTACATGTCCGCTCGCCTTCCTGCCCGTCTCCGCGCGCGGCCCGGCGGGCCGTCACACGGGGGTGGCCGTCAGGGCCGGTCCGCCGGGGGTCCCGGCGGGCGCGGGGTCGATCCGCATCCCGTACGGGCGGCTGATCCGGCCGAGCACGTCGTGCAGCCACACGAGGTCCCGCTCGCCGGCCCGTTCCAGGCGCAGCCGTCGGCTGCGCAGCGGCACGAGCCGCACCTCCGCCAGGCCGCCGTCCTCGTCGCGGACCGAGACCAGATGGAGGAGCCGCAGGTCGTCGCGGTACTGCTGCTGTCCGGTGATCCCCTCGTAGTCGTTGACGAGGTCGCCGCAGCCGTGCAGGACGAGCCTGCCCCGGTACGCCTCCAGGGGCCGCGGATGGTGCGAGGAGTGCCCGTGCACGATGTCGGCGCCGGCGTCGACGAGGGCGTGGCCGAGGGCGACCTCGGCGCGGGCCGGGGCGTAGCCCCAGTTGGATCCCCAGTGGACGGAGACGAGGACGAGGTCGCCGGGGCGGCGGGCGGCGCGCAGCCGGGCGGTGAGCCGGGTCGCGGCCGGGTCGTCGGGGCCCGCCGCGAAGTGGACGCCGCCGCGCCGGGCGGTCGCGGCCCAGTCGCGGGGCACGCCGCTGGAGGCGAGCCCGAGCGCGTACACCAGGAGCCGGCGACCGCCGGGCAGCGGGACGACGGCGGGCCGCCGCGCCTCGTCCGCGTCCCGGCCCGCGCCGGCGGTGCGCAGCCCGGCGGCGGCCAGCGCGTCGAGGGTGTCCAGGAGGCCGCGCCGGCCGTAGTCGAGGACGTGGTTGTTGGCGAGGACGACGACATCGGGGCGTACGGCGGTCAGTGCGGGCAGGTTGGCCGGATCCATCCGGTAGTGCACGGCCTTGCCGGGGTAGGGCTCGTCGTTCCGGGTCACCGAGGTCTCCAGGTTGACCACGCGGGCCGCCGGGCGGGCGGCGTCGAGGAGGGCGAGGGCCTCGCCCCACGGGTACGCGGGGGCCGCCGGGGACGGCACCGGGCCGGCGATCCCTTCGGCGAGGGCGACGTAGTCCCGTGCGTCGTGGACGTAGCGCTCGGGGAGGGCCGGGTCGAGCGGATGAGGGAGGATCTGGTCGATTCCCCGGCCGAGCATCACATCGCCGCAGAGGAACAGACCGGTCAGGCCGCTGCCCATACCCCCAGGTTAGTCCGCCGGGCGTCGGGCGTTCGGCGGGCCCGGCGGGCGGCTGGGCCGCCGCCCTCAGACGAGGGCGGTGACGAGCAGGGTGAAGGCGGCGACGATGACGGCGACGCGGACGTAGTGGTAGCGGTCCCAGCGGTTCATCTGCTCCTTCCAGTCGGCGGGGCGGTTCTCCGGGGTCCAGGTCTTGCCCCGGTTGTTGATCGGGACGAGCAGCACGATCGACATGATCACGCTCACGATCAGCAGCCCGGCGGCGATGACGACGAGGCCGGCGCCGGGGCCGCCCCATCCGGCTGTGGCCCAGACCGCGGCGAGGACGAGCGAGCCGATGTACCAGAACGGCATCAGCGCGCCGAGCATCCGGCCGCCGTGGGCGCGGCCGAGCTGGCCGGCGTCCTCGGGGAGGGCGTCGAAGATCCGGTTCATCACGAAGGCCACGGAGAGCTCCACCCCCACCATCAGGCCGACGACCACGGTGGTGAACACCTCGAGTGCGTTGAGCATGACGACCCCTCCAGGGATCTAGCGCTGCTAGCTGACGAGTCAACGCTAGTACTACTGCCGCTCGATTGTCTAGCGGTGCTAGGATCGCAGTATGTCGGTACAGGAACGCAAAGCACGCGAACGGGCTGACCGCGAGCGCCTCATCGTGGCCACGGCCCGCGAACTCGCCGAGCAGCAGGGCTGGGACGCGGTGACCACCCGCCGGCTCGCCGAGCGCATCGAATACAGCCAGCCGGTCCTCTACAGCCACTTCAAGGGCAAGCGCGAGATCATCGGCGCCGTCGCCCTCGAAGGCGCCGCCGAGCTCGCCGCGGCGGTGCGCGCCGCGACCTCCGCCGCGGCCGGGCCGCGCGAGCGGGTCGCCGCCCTCGCGCACGCCTACCTCGACTTCGCCGCGGACAACCCGGCCGTCTACGACGCCGTCTTCCAGCTCGACGGCGGTCTCGCGTACGCACAGGAGGACACCCCGGAGCCGCTGAAGGACGCCTTCGCCGCCCTCCTGGAGACCCTCGAAGACGTCACCGGCGACAACGTCCACCCCGGGCTTTTCACCGAGACCTTCTGGGCCGCCCTCCACGGACTCGCCACCCTCACCCGGGCACGACGCCTCCCGCCGGCGGACACCGCGCAACGGGTGGAGCTACTGGTGGACCGCCTCGCCATCGTCCGGCCCGGCGCCTGACGCGCTCTAGCGTCCGGCCCGGGCCGCGCGGCGGATGGTGGCGTCCAGGAGGGCGAGGGCGTCCTCGGCCGTGCGGCCCGGGGCGCGGTTCCAGGGGCCGATGAGCTGGTGCCAGCCCCGGGACCGGAGCTCTTCGAGCATCCAGGCGCCGGCCTCGTTCATGGTGGCGGAGCTGCCGAAGCCGAGCCGGTGGGCGGCGAGCATGGCGCCGCAGACACAGCGTGCGCCGCGGGCGTCGCGCAGCTTGTACGGGGTGTTCTGCCAGCCCCATTCGGTGAGCACGCGCCGGGCGTGGGCCAGATGGACGGAGGGGCGGACGTCGGGGCTGCCGATCCGGCGCCAGACGTGCAGCCGGTCGGGCAGCATCGCGCCGAGCCGTCCGGGCAGCGGCCGTTCGGCGGGCGGGGGTGCGGGGAGGGTGTCGAGGGCCTGCGCGACGAGCCGGTCCACCGGGACGGAAAGCAGCCGCCGCCAGTCGGCGTCCTCCTCCCGTACCGGCTCCGGCGGCGCGGTCCAGCGGGCCACGAGTTCCCGCCAGGCGGCGGTCTCCAGGAGGGCGGCGGCCTCGCGGTCGAGAGCGTCGAGAGCGTCGGGGGTGGTGGGGCTGGACGGGGTGCTCGGGGCGGCGGTGCTCGGCATGTGGGCGACTCCACGAGTGATTCATACCGGTATCGGTAAGAATGTCGGCTTTACTGCACTCGCACTTGAGTCCCCGACTTGAGTCCCCCGAGTCCCCGCGAAGGAGCACCGCATGAAGATCGCCGTACTCGGCACCGGCGAAGTGGGCCGACGGCTCGGGAGCAAGCTGGTCGCGCTCGGCCACGAGGTCACCCTCGGTTCGCGCAGCGCGGACCACGCCGGCGCCACGGCCTGGGCGGCCGAGCACCGCGCCGCGCACGGCACCTTCGCGGCCGCCGCACACGGCGCCGAGGTGGTGGTGAACGCGACCGGCGGCCTGGTGTCGCTCGCCGCCCTGGAGTCGGCGGGGGCGGACAACCTCGCGGGCAAGGTCCTGATCGACGTGTCGAACCCGCTGGACTTCTCCCAGGGCACGCCGCCGAAGGTGCTCACGCCCGACGGCGGCAGCCTGGCCGAGCAGATCCAGCGCGCCTTCCCCGGCGCGCGGGTGGTGAAGACCCTCAACACCATGAACAACGCGATCATGGTGGATCCCGCGCGGGTGCCGGGCGAACACTGCGTGTTCGTCTGCGGCGACGACCAGGCGGCCAAGGAGGTCGTCATCGGTCTGCTCCGCGCGTTCGGCTGGCCGGAGGAGCGGATCCTCGACCTGGGCGACCTGTCGGGCGCCCGGGGTGCCGAGCTGCTGCTGCCGCTGTGGCTGCGCCTCCTCGGCACCCTGGGCACCGCCGACTTCAACTTCGCGGTGCTGAAGGCCTGAGCGGCTCCGTCAGACGGCGGGCAGCGCCCGGCCCGTGGTACCCGTGAGGTACTCGGTGGTGAGCAGTTCGGCGAGCCGCTCGGGCGGCAGCAGCCCCTTCTCCAGGGTGAGTTCGGCCACCGAGCGGCCGGTGGCGAGCGCCTCCTTGGCGATGGCGGTGGCCGCCGTGTAGCCGAGCTGGGGGTTGAGGGCGGTGGCCAGGCCGATGGAGTTCTCGACGCTCGCGCGCAGGTGCTCGGTGTTGGCGGTGATGCCGCGTACGCAGCGCTCGGCGAGGGTGAGGCAGGCGGCCCGCAGCGAGGTCAGGCTCTTCGACAGGGCGTGGAAGATGACCGGCTCGAAGGCGTTGAGCTGGAGCTGGCCGCCCTCGGCCGCCATGGTGATGGTCATGTCGTTGCCGATGACCTCGAAGGCGACCTGGTTGACGACCTCGGGGATGACCGGGTTGACCTTGCCGGGCATGATGCTGGATCCGGCCTGTACGGCCGGCAGGTTGATCTCGCCGAGTCCGGCGCGTGGGCCGGAGGACAGCAGCCGCAGGTCGTTGCAGGTCTTGGAGAGCTTGACGGCGATCCGCTTGAGGACGCCGGAGAGCTGTACGAAGGCGCCGCAGTCCTGGGTGGCCTCGACCAGGTTGGCCGAGGTGACGAGCGGCAGGCCGGTGAGGTCGGCGAGGTGGCGGCGGGCGGTCTCGGCGTAGCCGGGCGCGGCGTTGAGGCCGGTGCCGATGGCGGTGGCGCCGAGGTTGATCTCGTGGATCAGCTCGATGGCCTCGGCGAGCCGGCCCCGGTCCTCCTCCAGCATCACGGCGTACGTGGAGAACTCCTGGCCGAGCGTCATCGGCACCGCGTCCTGGAGCTGGGTGCGGCCCATCTTGACGACGCCGCCGAACTCGACGGCCTTCGCGGCGAAGGCGTCCTGGAGCACGGCCATGGCGAGGAGCAGTTCGCGGGCCGCGCCGATGGCGGCGATCCGGATCGCGGTCGGGTAGACGTCGTTGGTCGACTGCCCGAGGTTGACGTCCTCGTTGGGGTGCAGCGCCTCGTAGGCGCCTTTCGGGTGCCCGAGGAGTTCGAGCGCGCGGTTGGCGACGACCTCGTTGGCGTTCATGTTGGTGGAGGTGCCGGCGCCGCCCTGGACGACGTCGACGACGAACTCGCCGTGCAGCGCGCCGTCCCGGATCTCCCGGCAGGCCGCGACGATCGCCCGCGCCTTGGCCGCGGGCAGCAGCCCCAGCTCCTCGTTGGCGAGGGCTGCGGCCTCCTTCACGGCCGCGAGCGCGTCGATGAGCTGCGGGTAGACGGAGATCGGCGTGCCGGTGATGGCGAAGTTCTCGGTGGCGCGCAGGGTGTGCACGCCCCAGTACGCCTCGGCGGGGACGTCCCGGTCGCCGAGCAGGTCGTGCTCGCGGCGGGTGGGACGGCCCGCGGTGGTCCCGGTCGGTGCGGACGCGGGCGCGGACGCCGGGGCGGGGACGGACGCGGGGGCAGGGACGGGGACGGACGCGGGGGCAGGGGCGGGGACGGGAGCGGAGTTCACGGTGCCGGTTCCTCGGGTGCGGTGCGCGGGGTTCGGGAGGGGAGGGTCGCGGACGAGGTGCGGCGCCCCCGCGCCCGGCCGCCCCCGCCCCGTACGGCTTACGGCTCAGTGCGTGGCGGCGAGCACGGGTTCCGCGCGGACCGGGCCTTCCAGGAGGCCGCGCAGCAGGTGAGTGCGGCGTTCCGGGCCCGCGGTGTCGGCGAGCAGGGCGGCGAGCAGGGCGATCCGGGCCTGGCCGGGGCGCAGGGTGCCGGCGAGGACCGCGCCCGCGGCGGCCAGGTCGACGGCGCCGCCGCCGGTGTAGACCTCGGCGACGGTGCCGGAGGAGACGCGGGTGGAGAGGACGACGTGGACACCCTGGTCGACGGCGCGGGCGACCGCCTCGGCTATCTCGGGGGTGGCGTTGCCGGCGCCGGTGCCGACGAGGACGATGCCGCGGGCGCCGGCGGCGACGGAGGCGTCGAAGAGGACGGCGTCGCCGTCGGAGTGGTGCATGACGATGTCGACGCGCGGCGCGGCGGTGGCGGGCGCGGGCAGCGGCAGGGCCGCCGGGCGCTCGGGCTCGCGCTCGACGTCGACCTGGCCGAAGCCGAGGCGCCCGACCCGGCGGCCGGACGGGTCGGCGAAGGGGTCGGAGTCGAGCGTCTTGGTCTTGACGGTGCCGCGGGCGGCGTGCACGAGGCCGTCGAAGACGACGAGGACGCCGAGTCCGCGCACGGTGGCGGCGACCTGGAGGGCGTCGTAGAGGTTGCCGGGACCGTCGCCGTCGCCGGTGCCGAAGGGGCGCTGGGCACCGGTGAAGACGACCGGGCGGGCGTCGGCGTGGTGCAGGTCCAGGAAGAAGGCCGACTCCTCGAGGGTGTCGGTGCCGTGGGTGACGACGATGCCGTCGACGCCGGGATCGGCGAGGATCTTGTGGACGGCGTGCAGCAGGGCGAGCTGGCGGTCGGTGGTCATCCGGGAGCTGTTGACGTTGAAGAGGTCGAGGACCTCGACGTCGATGTTGTCCGGTACGGCGGCGGTGGCCACGACGTCGTCGCCGGAGGCGTCGGCGGCGTAGCCGCTGCCGGTCCAGCGGCTGGCGATGGTGCCGCCGGTGCTGATGACCACGATGCGGCGCTGCCGGGTGTCGCGCGTCCACTTCATGATGCTGCTGTCCTTCCCTGGGGTGCGCCGCAACGATAGGTCAAACGACGCGCAAGGCGATTGCCACTTCAGCCCGGAATTATGAATTCCGTGGTGGATAATTGCGCCATGGACCGAATCGATCTGCACATCTTGCGCGAGCTCCAGGCGGACGGCCGGCTGAGCAACCAGGAGCTGGCCCAGCGGGTGGGCCTGAGCCCGTCCCCCTGCATGCGGCGGGTGCGCCAGCTGGAGCAGGACGGGGTGATCCGGGGGTACCGCGCGATCATCGACCCGGAGGCCGTGGGGCGCGGCTTCGAGGTGCTGGTCTCGGTCGAGGTGAAGCGGGACCGGGAGACCGTCGAGGCCTTCGAGGAGGCCCTCCAGGACATCCCGGACGTGATCGAGGCGTACCGCCTCTTCGGCAGCCCGGGCTGCCTGCTGCGGATCGCGGTCGCCGACCTCTCGGCGTACGAGCGGCTGTGGATCGAGCGGCTGACCACGCTCGTCGGGGTCACCGAGGTGAACTCGCAGATCATCATGAAGCGGGTCAAGGAGCCACGAGGTCTGCCCGTGGAGCGCTGACCCGGGCCCGGAATCCCAACTTCCGCACGGAGTTGGGCATTCCATGGGCGGGATCTGGTCATGTACGGTTCAACCGCGCGTGCTCTGAACGACCCATCCCCGACGTTCTACGCGCGCAGAGTGGCCACCCGCATCGCCTTCCGCCCCACCGCCCCAGCCCCCACGGAGGTCTGACGGATGCCCGGACTCATGAGGTCCACCCGCCGCCGCTTCGCCGCGCTGACCGCCTGCGGCGCCCTGGTCGCCGCCGCGGCCGGCGCCCTCGGCTCCCCCGCGGTCGCCGCCCCGACCGGCGCCGACACCGACATCGCCACCGCCACCGCCACCGCCACCGCTCAGTCGGCCGACGCCGCCGCGGCCACGCCGACCCGCGTGCTGTTCGACAACTCCAAGGCGGAGACGGCCGGAAACGCCGACTGGATCATCGGCACCGGCCAGCCCGACCCGCTCACCCAGGACGCGACGCCCACCGTCGAGACCGACTGGACCGGCGCGATCTCGGCCTGGGGCGTGGCCCTGCAGAAGACCGGCCGCTACTCGCTCAAGACCCTGCCGTCCGGCGGCACCATCACCTACGGCACGACGGCCGCCACCGACCTGCAGAACTTCGACACCTTCGTGCTGCCCGAGCCCAACATCCGGCTCAGCGCGAGCGAGAAGACCGCCGTGATGAAGTTCGTCCAGAACGGCGGCGGCCTCTTCCTGGTCTCCGACCACACGGTGGCCGACCGCAACAACGACGGCTGGGACGCCCTCGCCATCATCAACGACCTGATGACGAACAACGGCGTCGACAACACCGACCCGTTCGGCTTCAGCGTCGACGTGCTGAACATCCAGACCGACAACCCGCGGGCGATCAGCAGCAGCACCGACCCGGTGCTCAACGGCGCCTTCGGCAAGGTGACCGGCAGCATCATCCGCAGCGGCACCACCGCCACCCTCAAGCCGGCCGACAACCCGTCCGTCAAGGGCCTCGTCTACCGCACCGGCTACTCCGGCAACACCGGCGCCTTCTTCGCGACCAGCACCTTCGGCAGCGGCCGGGTCGCGTTCTGGGGCGACAGCTCGCCGATCGACGACGGCACCGGCCAGTCCGGGAACACGCTCTACGACGGCTGGAACGACCCCGCCGGCACCAACGCGGCCCTCGCGCTCAACGCCACCGACTGGCTGTCCGAGGCCTCCACCGACGGCGGTGGCGGGGGCGGGGGCACCTGCACCGCGGGCCAGCTGCTCGGCAACCCCGGCTTCGAGTCGGGCGACACCGTCTGGACCGCCTCCTCCGGCGTCATCACCGATGACACCGCCCGACCGGCCCGCACCGGCTCCTACAAGGCCTGGCTGGGCGGTTACGGCTCCGCGCACACCGACACGCTCTCCCAGACGGTGACCGTCCCGGCCGGCTGCACCACCGCCGCGCTGAGCTTCTACACCCGGATCGACACCGCCGAGACCACCACGACCACGGCCTACGACAAGCTCAAGGTCGAGGTCCTGAACAGCTCGGGCACGGTCCTGTCCACGCTGGCGACGTACTCCAACCTCAACAAGTCCAGCGGCTACGTCCAGCGCGGCTTCAGCCTCGCCGCGTACGCCGGGCAGACGGTGACGCTGCGGTTCACCGGCACCGAGGGCTCCCAGCTCCAGACCTCCTTCGTGATCGACGACACCTCGCTCACCGTGGGCTGACCCACTCCCCAGCCCACAGCCGCACCACCAGATCCCCCGCGCCGCACGGACCCGTCCGTCCGTGCGGCGCGGGCCACTCCGCCCTGACATCCCGTCAGAAGCCGGTCAGAAGACCCCCACCCGAAGGGACCCCCCATGTCCGTCGCGCAGCGAGGCCGCTGGAAGACCTGGGCCGCGATATCCGCCGCCCTCGTCGGCCTCACCCTCCCCGCCCTCACCGCCGCCCCGGCCGGCGCCACGACGAACGCCTACGACAGCACGTACTACAAGAACGCGGTCGGCAAGACCGGCACGAGCCTCAAGTCCTCGCTGCACACCATCATCAGCAGCGACACCCGCAAGATCTCCTACGACGCGGTGTGGAACGCCCTGAAGACCACCGACCAGGACCCCGCCAACAGCGCCAACGTGCTGCTCCTCTACAGCGGCACCTCGCGCAGCAAGGCCCTCAACGGCGGCGACGTCGGCGACTGGAACCGCGAGCACGTGTGGGCGCAGTCGCACGGCTCCTTCGGCACCTCGGCCGGCCCCGGCACCGATCTGCACCACCTGCGGGCGGCCGACGTCCAGGTCAACAGCATCCGCGGCAACAAGGACTTCGACAACGGCGGCAGCGCGGTCAGCGGCGCCCCCGGCAGCTACACGGACAGCAACTCCTTCGAGCCGCGCGACTCCGACAAGGGCGACGTGGCCCGGATGGTCCTCTACATGGCCGTCCGGTACGAGGGCGGCGACGGCTTCCCCGACCTGGAGGCCAACGACTCCACCACCAACGGCAGCGTGCCCTACCTCGGCCGCATCTCGGTGCTCAAGCAGTGGAACGAGCAGGACCCGCCGAGCGCGTTCGAGGAGCGCCGCAACGACATCATCTTCAACTCCTACCAGGGCAACCGCAATCCGTTCATCGACCACCCGGAGTGGGTCGAGGCAATCTGGTAGTCCGCGCCGGGTCGAACCGGGCGGGACGGTCGGACGGTCGGACGGGGGGTGCGGCGTGGGCGCCGAGTGCCGGGGCACGTACGGGAGTCGGCACCCCGACGCGGTGATGGAGCGGCGCGGCCGGCTTTGCGGCCGGATCACGGCGGGCGGGATCACCGTGCACGACATCCTGTGCGCCGAGGACCGCACCGGCTTCGCCGCCCCCGGCCGGGCCGAGGCGTACACCGTGGTGCTGACCCGCTCCGGCGGCTATCTGCGGCGGATCGCGGGCGAGGAGTTCTTCGCGGACGCCACCGGCGGCTATCTGACCCGGCCCGGGGACGTGCACCAGGTCGCCCATCCCGCCGGGCCGGGCGACCGGTCCTCGGAGATCCGGGTCGGTGCCGCACTGTTCGCCGACCGCTTCGACGGCCCGCCGCGCTCCCGTCGGCTGACCGTCACCGGCGCCACCGACGTACGGCACCGGGAACTGCTCGCGGCGGCCCGGCGCGGCACCGACGCCTTCGAACTGGCCGACAGGCTGCATCGCTTGCTCGACGCGGTGGCGGCCGACGCCGGGCACTGGCGGGCCGACACCGGCGCCCGGCCCGCCACCGCCCGCGCCCACGCCCGGCTGGTCCGCGACACCTGCGCGCTGCTCGCGGGCGGCGCGCCCGCGCTCCGGCTTCCCCTGGAGGAGCTGGCCCGTGGCGTCGGGGCCTCCCCGCACCACCTCAGCCGGGTGTTCCGAGCCGTCACCGGCAGCAGCCTCACCCGCTACCGCAACGAGCTGCGGGTCCGCGCCGTGCTGCACGCCCTGGAGGAGGGCGAGGACAGCCTGCGCGCCCTCGCCCACGCGTACGGCTTCGCCGACCAGGCGCACCTCACCCGGCTGTGCCGGGGCCAGACGGGTCGGCCGCCCGGCGCCCTGCGGGTCCTTCTCCGCGACCGCGCATGAATGTCCAACGCGCGGGCGGCGGACGGCGTGCACCATGGCAGCGGCCGGAGCACCGGCCGGTGCCGCGGCCCGCCCGGGAGGCGTCCGCCGGCATCCCGTCTTCCGAACGGGGGAACGCGACGATGACCTTCCTGAGCAGAGCCGGTACGGCGCTGGTGGCGGTCCTGACGGCGGCGGCCTGCGCCGTCTCGGCGCCCGGCGCGGCCCGGGACACCGGGGGCGCGGGCGGCCCCGCGGCGGCCGGCCCGCCCGCGCTGACCGGCCACCGCCCGTGCCCCGGGCAGCCGGACCTGACCTGCGCCGACCTGACCGTGCCGCTCGACCGCAGCGGCGCCGTGCCCGGCACGCTCACCCTGCGAACGGCGCTGTACGGGCCGGCCGACGCGCCCCGCGGCACGCTGCTCTTCCTCACCGGCGGTCCGGGCCAGCCCGGTGTGCCGTTCGTGGAGCGGATCCGCTCCCGGCTGCCCAAGGCCCTCGCCGCGTACCGTCTGGTGATGATCGACCAGCGCGGCACCGGCGGCACCGCCGTCGACTGCCCCGCGCTGCAGAAGGAGGTCGGCAGCAGCGACACCGTCGCCCCGAGCCCGGGCGCCGTGACCGCCTGCGCCGACGTCCTCGGCCCGCGCCGCGGCCTCTACACCACCGCCGACACGGTCGCCGACCTGGAAGACCTGCGGCGGGCGCTCGGCGTGCCGTCCTGGACCCTCGACGGGGTCTCGTACGGCACGTTCACCGCCGGGCAGTACGCGCTGACGCATCCGCGGCGGGTGCGCCGCCTTGTCCTGGACTCGGTGGTGCCGCTCGACGGCGCGGGCGTGCTGTACGAGGCGTCGTTCGCCCGCTCCGGCGAGGTGCTGCGCACGGCCTGCCGCGAACAGCGATGCGGCTTCGACCCGGCGGCGGACCTGGCAAAGGTGGTCCGGCGGGACGGCAACGGCGTCGGGGTGTTCAACCTGCTGGTCCTGGCGAGCATCATCGACCCGAAGCTGAACGACCCCCGTTTCGGCATCCTGTCCGCCCTGCACGCCTCGGCGCGCGGCGACCGGGCCCGCCTCGACGGCCTGGTGGCCGGCTTCGCCGAGTCCTCCGGCGAGCCGCCGGAGGAGTTCAGCTCCGGCCTGCACGCGGCGACCCTGTGCGCCGACTCGCGCTGGCCGTGGGGCGATTCCTCCGCGCCGGCCGAGGGCCGCGAGCAGGCCCTGCGACGGGCGCTGGCCCGGATCCGCCCGGCCGACGTATGGCCGTTCCAGCGCGACACCGCCGCCGCCCAGGGCATCCCACGCACCTGCCTCCCCTGGCCCTCCACCCGCCCCAACCGCCCCGCCCCGGGCCACACCCTGACGATGCCGGTCCTGCTGCTCGCCGGCGACCGCGACCTGTCGACCCCGCTCGACTGGGCCAGGGCCGTCGCCGCCGCCAACCCGACGGCGGAGCTCACCATCGTCCCGGGCTCGGGCCACTCCACACAGAGCCGTGGCGATGGCGCCGGTGCCGCGGAGGCGTTCCTGCTGCGTTAGCGGCCGGGGCACTGTCAGAGGCGTGTGTCAGAGTCTGGGCATGCTCGAGATCGTGGTGAAGACGGAGAACGGGGAGCGGCACGTCGGTGTGTCCGCCGAGGAGCTGGCAGCGCTGGTCCGGCGGATCGGTGGTGCCGGTGACCGGTTCCTGGTGGTCCAGCGGATACCCGACCTGCCCGACGTGTTCGCCCAGGTGTGGCACGAGGCCGGTGGCGACTACACGCTGGAGTACCGCGACGGTGCCGCCGACCGGCACTTCCAGGCGACGGTCGAGGAGCCCGGGGCCGTGAGCGCGGCCGCGGCCGGCTGGGCCCGCCAGGAGCCCGGCTGGGACGACGGTCCGGCCTGGTCGCTCCTCGATCTGGGCCCCGTCCGCGAGGCGCCGCAGCTCGACCTCGGCGAGGACGAGCGCGCGGAACTCGAACGGCGGGTGCGTGAGGTGCTGGTCGGCGGCTACGCCTCGCGTGCCGAACTTGCCGAGCTCGCCGAGGACTACCTGGTCACCGGTGACCGTCGGCCCGTCTCGCGCGAGCAGGCCCAGGCGCTGGCCGACCGGCTGTGGCTGGAGCGGGTGGCGGAGCAGGCGACCTGGCAGGGCGAGACGGACCCCGAGCGCCTGAGCCGCGCGTTCGCCGCCCTCGAGGACGCCGGAATCACGGCCCGCGAGAACTTCACCTGCTGCCGTGGCTGCGGCCAGTCCGAGATCGGCGGCGAAAGCGGTCCCGACGCGCGCGGCTTCGTCTACTTCCACACCCAGTGCACGGACTCCGCCGCGGCCGGCCACGGCCTTACGCTCCTCTACGGCGGCTTCGACGGCTCGTCCGAGACCACCGCGGCCATCGGTCAGGAGGTCGTGGCCGCACTCGAAGCGGTCGGTCTCCGCACCGACTGGGACCACGACCCCGGCCGGGCCATCACGGTGACACCCCTGGACTGGTGCCGCCGCCTGGTCGGCTAGGAGCCTGGGTCGGCAACGGGCATCTGGCCGGGTGGGTGTGATCGCCGGTTGCCGGGTGTTTGGCCGGTCCTGTGTGCCGGTGGCGGGTGATCGGGCTTGCCGCCGGGCGACCGGCTCGGCTGGGGCCGATCGGCCCGGCCTGGGTCATTCAGGCGATCGCGGCGGCGAGAGCGTCGGGTCCGGTGTGGCGGAAGATCTTGCGGAGGTTGTGGCAGGCGGCCAGCAGTTGCCACTCGCCTCGGGCGCCGTCCTCGCCGCGCAGGAGGAGCTGGCGGCCGTTCTGGCAGGTCATGATCTGGCCGAAGACGGGGTCGACGATGGCCTTGCGGCGGCTGTAGGCCTTCCGGCCGGGCCTGGTCCGCAGTTTGCGGGCCATGCGCTCCTTCAGGCTCGCATCCTTGGGGATGCGTCCGCGGGGTGCGGGCGGGACGTGCTCGTCGTGGCCGAGTCGGCCGGTGGCCATGAACGTGTTGGTGCCGCAGGACAGTTGGCGGTCCCTGGCGGCTTCGAGGTTCGCATCGGAGCAGTACCCGGCGTCCACGAGGGCCTGCTTGGGGTGAGTGCCGGTGTTGGCGGCGGACTGGTCGAGCATGCTCGTGTAGTTCGGTGCGTCGGAGGCGCAGGTCGTCACGTCGGCGGCGGTGATGATCTGGTGCTGCTCGTCGACGACGGCCTGGGCGTTGTACGCCTGGATGTAGGCGCCGTCGCTGTTCTTCATGATCCGCGAATCGGGATCGGTGAAGTTGGCCTGGCTCTTCGGCTTCGGGCGGGCCCTGGCGGCAGCCTTCTCGCCGGCGTCGATGACGGCCTGCTCGTCGCTGGTGCCTGCGCGTGCCTGGGCGGCGCCGCTCGCCTCGGCATCGGCCAGCAGGGCGGCGGCCGTGGCCTCCAGGGCGGCGATTTCAGCCTCGCTCCGTTCCTCCTTGTCTATGAGCCGGCCGTAGCTCATCGCCTTGTGCTTGGAGGCGTTGACCTCCAGCTTCGTGCCGTCCAGAGCGACATAGGCAGGCGCACCATGAGCCTGGGTTCGTATGGCGGGTAGCCGCGCTTTTCGGTGTAGTCGGCCAGGATCGAGGACAGGTCGAGCGCCTCGTCGACCAGGTCGGCGCCGAACCGGGCCAGGTGGTCTTCGGGCAGCCAGTCGTTCAGCGGCGGAGGCAGGAGCAGCACCTGGCCCGGGTCGAACGCCCGGAACTTCTTGCCCACCGCTGCCGCACGCGCCCGCGGCTGCTCTGGCTCGACCGGCTCGGCCTCGAACAGCCCCTCCTGGTCACGCATACCGGGATCATCCCGCATGAATGATCACGAGACACACGGGGGTTGCCGGCTGCTGAGACACGCTCTTAGCGGATTGTCACGGACTCCCCGACCGGGATGCGCGCGTACTCGGTGCCGCCCTTGAAGTCCAACCAGCCGTCGAAGTACTCCTGGCCGAGCTCGTTGAGCGTGGCGTCGTGGATCGGGAACGCCCGCTTCGGCTGCACCGCCTGCACGAAGTCCAGCGCCTCGGAGAGCTTGAGCCAGGGTGCGGCAGCCGGCACGAGCAGAGTCTCCACCGGCGACGGCGGGACGAACAGTGAGTCGCCCGGGTGGTAGACCGTGCCGTCGACGACGAAACCGACGTTGGCACAGCCGGGCAGGCCGTCGTAGATCTCGGCGTGTGCCCCGCCCACGACGTCGACGGCGAACCCGGCCGCCGTGAACCGCTGCCCCGCGTCGACGGCGACCGCCGCGCCGCCCAGCTCGGGGGCCGACTCGATCGCTGCCGACGGCAGGTACACCCGGAACGCGGAGTTGCGCTGACTCGCCGCCACGAGCTTGGCGATGTCGAGGTGGTCGGGGTGCTCGTGCGTCACCAGCACCTCGTCGACCCCGTCGAGTGCTTCGGCCTCCGAGAACGTCCCCGGGTCGATCACCAGCACCCGGTCGTCCGCCTCCAGGCGCACACAGGCGTGGCCATACTTGATCAAATGCATGCGCCCACTATGGCAGGGACGGTCGAAGGCAGGGCCCTGTTCGATCAGGCTGTGTAGGAGATCAGAGTGTTCCACAGCGTGACAACCAGGTCGAACAGCCCGTCCCCATCACGCATACCGGGATCATCCAGCATGAATGACCACAAGACACACGCGGGTTGCCGGTTACTGAGACACGCTCCTAGGGACCGACCGTCGAGCATCTAACCTGTGAGACCGTCACCCCGAGGGGCGGGGGCAGGGCGGCAGGGCCGGGTGGTCGCGGGTGCGGACGGCGGGGAGCCAGGCCGTGGCGGGCGGGCTCGCGTGCGGGAGGCGGATCCGTAGCCAGACGGAGGAGCGGTGGTCCTCCTCGTCGATGATCGGCTGTCCGTCGGGGAGTCGGCAGTCGGCGGCGAGGAGGTCGCCGTGCCACACCCGGGCGGGGACGACGTTCTCGGCGGTGTACGGGCGCCGCGGGTCGATGGCCAGGCCGAGGCTGCACTCGGGGATGCGCTCGGGGCGTTCGCGGCAGCCGCGGTCCGCGTTGAACACCTGGACCCGGGCGGGGCCGTCGTCGGTGGCGTCACGGCCGGTGTACGACCAGACGGCGCCGCCGACGGCCGTGCAGACGGCGAGCGCGAGGAGCGCGGCGCGCAGCACGCGCCGCCGCCGGGGCCGCGCGGGGCGGCCGGCGGTGATGCGGGCGAGGAGGCGTTCGGCGGTGTGCGGGGCGCGGGCTTCATGGCTGGGCGCGAGGCAGTCGGTGGCGAGGGCGCGCCAGAACTCCGGGACGGCCGGGTCGAGCCGGAGGGCGGTGCGCCCGGCGGCATACTCCTGCACGGCGGCGCCGCGGGCGGTCGGGGTGGCGCCGGGGAAGGGGCGGGCGCCGCCGGTGAACACCTCGTGGACGACGATGCCGAGGGCCCAGATGTCGGCGGTGGGCCGGATGCGGACGCCCTGTTCGCCGAGGGGTTCGCGCCAGCGTTCGGGCGGCAGGTAGTCGAGGGTGCCCATGGGCGGGGCGTAGCCGTGGGTGCCGGAGAGTTCGACGGCGAAGCCGAAGTCGGAGAGCCGGACCTCTCCGTCGGTGCCGATGAGGATGTTCTCGGGCTTGAGATCGGCGTGCACCCAGCCGGCCGCGTGGAGGTGGGCGAGGCCCTGGCAGATGCCGGTGATCAGACGGGCGGCCTCGGCGGCGCCGACCGGGGTGGCCAGGCGTTCGCGGAGGCTGCACCGGGCGCGTTCCATGACGAGGACGATCGCCCCGTCCAGGGCGGGGCGGTCGGGGGCGGCCAGGACGAGGGAGCCGAGCAGCCGGACCAGCCGGGGGTGGCCGGTGGCGCGGGCGAGTTCGACCTCGCGGTGGGCGGCCTCGGCCACGTTGCGGGCCTGGCGCGGGGCGAGTCCGGCGGTCGGCATCACCTTGAGGGCGACCGACGGCGCGTCGGCCCCCTCCTCCGCCCCGGCTTCGGCCGGGTGCGCGGCGTAGACGGTGGCCCAGGCCCCGGTGCCGAGGGGCTCGTCGACGATCCAGTCCCCCACCCGGTGGCCCGGGGGCAGGAGTTCCGGCCCGTCGCTGTCCCAGGTGCCGCTCGCGGCGGGCTCGTACGGCATCGGTGTCGTCGGCGGCATCGTGCCTCAGCCCCGCGCCTCGGGCGGCTGCTGCTCGGGTCGGGGCGGCAGGAGCGCCAGGTGCTCCTCCGTGACGATCCCGAACTTCAGCGCGAGCCCGACGACCGCCTCCCGTTTGCCGTTGCGGCGGTCGGCACGGCCGGCCGCGTCCGGGCCGGGGGCGCCGATGCGCAGCTTCTCGTCGGCGAGGTAGTCGATGTGCGCGCTGACCGCGCGGGCGGTGAGCGGGGTGCGGGCGGCGGCGTGTCCGCGCAGCCGTTCGACGACCTGCGGGGTGGTGGGCACGGCAACCGGTGAGCTGTCGCGGAGCCAGGGCTCGCAGAGCGCGACGAGGACGAGGAAGTACGTGGCGGTCTCGTCGAGCGAGTACGCGGTGAGGGTACGGCTCTCCCAGGAGCCGCCCGCCGCGTGCGGGTCCAGATACACGTGGTCGGGGGCGAACACCTGGAAGGAGAGCGGGGTTTCGCGGCGCGAGGGCAGCACCACGCGGGAGAACTCGAAGGGGATGGGCGCGCCGAGGCGGCGCGGCGGGACGCGCAGGTACTCGCCGGCGCCCTCGGGGTTCTCGACCAGATAGCCGTGGGTGGCGCTGAGGTTGCTGAGCTGCCAGTGGTCGTCGGTGGCGCGGATCTCCCCGGCGAGGCGCGACACCGCCTCGTCGGCGAGCCGGAGTTCGACCGGTGTGGTCGCGGATCCGCGCCCGAACCGCACCCGTTCCCCCGGTCCGAGCCGCAGGGTCACGGCCGTTCCGCCGCCGTTGCCCTCCGGTAAGTGGACGACGATCCCGCTCACCGCACCGCTCCCCCGTCCCGCGCGCCGATGGTTGCCCGAACACGGCGAACGTTACCGCCTGCGCACGGAGATTCACCGCGTGGCATCGGCCACTTCGGCGGCGCACGCGGGGCGGTGGGGGCGCGGGGTGGTGGTGTGCCCGGTTTCGGGTCAGGGTGCGGCGGCTCCCGAGCGCAGGGGCGCGAGGCGCCGGTCGCCGAAGCCGGTCCAGGGCAACCAGCCGCCGGAGGGCCGTTCCTGGACGCGGGTGCGGATCCGTCCGTCGGTGGTGACGGCGAAGACATGGATCCGGCCGGTGGTGTCGGCGGCGGCCGACGGTGTCGCGGCGAGGGCGACGCCCGGTTCGCCGAAGTCCTCGCCGAAGGTGCCGCCCGGGTCCCAGCCGCCGCCGGGGGCGGTCTGCCAGCGGTGGGCGAGGCGTTCGCCGCCGGGGGCGGGGGCGAGGGCTTCGAGGCGCCCGTCGGCGCTCGGTACGAGCAGCGGGGCGCCGTCGGACCAGCCGAGCAGCGGCTGCCAGGCGTCCCAGCCGCCGCTGGGCACCGACTGGCGGCGGTGGAAGGCGCCCGTCCCGGAGGGGGCGATCGCGGTGACGGTCAGCCGGCCGCTGCCGTCGCGGGCGAGCCGGGGCGCGGCGCCCGCGGCGGTGCCGAAGGTGTTCCAGGCGGACCAGGTGCCGCCGGGCGACTCCTGCCAGCGGTGGAGCAGCGCCGTACCGCCGGGGGCGAGGACGAAGGCTTCGAGGCGCCCGTCGGCGTTGGCGGCGACCACGGGCGGGGCGCCCGCCGGGCCGCCGAAGCCCGCGTCCCACGGGTCCCAGCCGAGGGAGCCGGGCGAGCTCTGGCGGCGGCGGGCGATCAGGGTGCCGCCGGGGGCGAGCGCGAACGCCTCCAGGCGGCCGAGGGCGTCGCGGGCGACGGCGGGCGCGGCTCCGGCCGGGCCGCCGAACTCCTCCCAGTCGTACCAGCCGCCGTCCGGCCGCTGCACCCGGTGGTGCAGATTCGCCCCGCCGGGGGCGAGCGAGAACACCTCCAGGCGTCCGTCGGTGGTGCGGCCGAGGGTGGGCACGGCCCCGGCAGGGCCGCCGAAGGGCTCCCAGTCCGACCAGGTGTCGGTGGCGGGGTCGAGCTGCACGCGGCGCAGCATCGAGCGGTCGGCGGCGTCGAGGGCGAACAGGGTGAGCCGGTCCTGCACGTCGAGGGCGGCGGCCGGGTTGTCGGGGCTCTGCCAGGTCGGCGGGGTGTCCTGCCAGCGCAGCGGGGCGATGTGGAGGCCGTGTTCGAACCAGCCGGCGGCGCTCGCATGGGTCTCGGTGCCGTCGGTGACGACCTCGACGGCGTGCCCGGGGACGTGTCCGGCATAGCCGTCGAGGGTGAACCGGAGGGGGTCGCGGGAGGCGAGGACGTCAGTGCCCTCGTAGCCGCCGCGTGGGCCGAGGAAGAGGTAGTACCAGCCGTCCCGGGCGACGACGAAGGGCGATTCGGTGACGGAGACGCCGTCGGCGGCGGTGGTCGCGTCGGCGAAGGCGGTGCCGGGCGCGCTCCAGTGCCGCAGGTCGGTGGAGCGGCGGTGGCACACGAGGTGGCGGCCGTCGGGGGCCGAGAGCTCCGTGTAGTACATGACCCATTCCGTGCCGACGCGCAGGACCATGGGGTCGCGGGCGGCGGTGCCCCGGAACAGCGGGCCTGTGGGGACCCGGGTCCAGGTGAACAGGTCGGTGGAGGTGGCGAGGTTGATCGCGGCGCCGGTGCGGCCGCCGGCCGCGTAGAACATCCAGTAGGTGCCGTCCGCCTCGATGACGTGCGGCGCCCAGAGGTGTTCCTCGCCGTGGTACGCCGGGTCGACGGTGAGCGCGTCGGGGTGGCTGGTCCACGGCCCGTACGGGGTGGGCGCGGAGGCGTGGGCGAAGGCGGTCTCGGCGGCACTGTCGGGTGCCTGGCCGGGCGGTGCGGTGTCGCCGGCGATGCCGAAGAGGTGCCAGCGGTCGCCCGCGCGGATCAGGGTGTGGTCGTTGAGGTAGCGGCGGCGGTCCGGCGTGGACGGGTCGTAGACGTGGGTGAAGGGGCCGGCGGCGATCCACTGGTGGGGCGTGTCGGCCGGGGCGGGGGTGGCGGCGGTCGCGGTGGCGGTACGGGCCGGGAGCGGGAGCACGAGGGCTCCCGCTCCGGCCGTCCGCAGCAGGGTCCGCCTGCTGAGGGGGCGCATGGCTGTTCTCTGTTCTCCGGAGGGAGGCGGGGCTCAGTCGACGGCGGGACCGGAGGTCGTGTTGAGCCAGCCCCATTCGGACCAACTGGAGAATCCGGTCTGCCACTTGTGGAAGACGCCCGCCCGGCTGGTGCCGAGCACCTCGATGCGGCCGTCGGCGTTGGTGGCGGCGGTGACCTCCGTGCCGCCGGTGCCGAAGGACTCCCAGGAGCCGTAGGGCGCGTTGACGCCGGTCTGCCAGAGGTGCTGGGCGACGCTGCCGTTGATGGCGAAGACCTCGACCCGGCCGTCGGGAGAGCGCTCGCTGGTGAGCTGCGCGTCGGCGGGGCCGCCGGTGGACTCCCAGCCGGACCAACCGGTGGCACTGGTCTGGTACTTGTGGAAGACGCCGACCGGTCCGGACGCGAAGACTTCGAGCCGCCCGTCCTGGTTGTGGTCGACGGTCAGGTCGTGACCGCCGCCGCCGAAGTCCTCCCACGCCGACCAGCCGCCGTTCACGGCCGTCTGGTAGAGGTGCTGGAAGGTGTCTCCGTTGAGCGCGAAGACCTCCAGGCGTCCGTCCGGGGCCTTCTCGATCTCGACCCGGCTGTTCGCGGGTCCGCCGCCGGCGGACTCCCAGCCGGCCCAGCCGCTGTTGGGCGCGGTCTGGTACTTGTGGAAGACGCCCACGGGTCCGGACGCGAAGACTTCGAGCCGTCCGTCGGCATTGGCGCCGACGGCGATGTCCTTGCCGCCGCCACCGAACTCCTCCCAGCCCGACCAACCGCCGGAGGGCTGGAGCTGGTAACGGTGCTGGAAGACATTCCCGTTGATCGCGAAGAGTTCGAGCCGCCCGTCCGCGTTGGGCCCGATCGCCAACTCCGCCCCACCGGGACCGCCCAGCGGCTCCCACTCCGACCAGGCGCCGTTCACCGCCGTCTGCCACGCGTGATGGATCCCGTCGGCCCCGGCCGCGAACACCTCAAGCCGCCCGTCCGCCGAACGCGCCGACACCACCCGCCCCGACTCCGCCGGATACACCAGGGGCGCGGGTCCCGGCTCGTGGTGGCCGAGGCGGTCGACGGCGGCCCGCGCCTCGTCCAGGTGCCGCAGGTGGTGGCCCGCGTTGTAGGTGGACCAGGGCTGCCAGTTGGTGCCGCCGTTGGAGATCTCGTACGCCGCGTTCGCGTTGCACTGGGCGTCGTAGGCGCAGGCGTCGTCGACCTCGGGGTGCCAGTAGTCGTTGATCTGCCACAGTCCCCGGTCGCGGGACGGGGGCGTGTTGTTGTACGTGTTGGTCGCCGACGGGTCGCAGCTGGACTCGGCGAGGGCGACGGCGACCGCGGTCACCAGGGCGTCGCCCCGGAAGCCCGCTTCGTAGCCGACCCGGGCGCACAGATCGCTCGGGGCGGCGTACGCGGGCGAGGCGCCGGCGAGGACGCCCGCGGCGAGGAGCAGCGAGACGAGCGCCGACAGGACGACGTTACGGGGCGCTCTTCGGGCGGTGCTTTGCGTGCTGGCCATCTGGTGTCCTCTCCTCAATCGACCGCGGGGCCGGCGCTGTTGTTCAGCCAGCCCCATTCGGACCAGCTGGCGAATCCGGTCTGCCACTTGTGGAAGACGCCCGCGTGGCTGGTGCCGAACACCTCGATGCGGCCGTCGTCGTTCGCCGTGGCGGTGACCTCCGTGCCGCCCGTACCGAAGGACTCCCACGAGCCGTAGGGCGCGTTGACGCCGGTCTGCCAGAGGTGCTGGGCCACGCTGCCGTTGATCGCGAACACCTCGACCCGCTCGTCGGCGGTCCGCTGGCTGCTCAGCTGTGCGTCGGCCGGGCCGCCCGTGCCTTCCCAACCGGACCAGCTCGTGGGGCTCGTCTGGTACTTGTGGAACACACCGACCGGACCGGACGCGAAGACCTCAAGTCGCCCGTCCTGGTTGTGATCGACCGTCAGATCGCGGCCTCCACCGCCGAAGTCCTCCCACGCCGACCAGCCGCCGTTGACCGCCGTCTGGTAGAGGTGCTGGAAGGTGTCTCCGTTCAGCGCGAAGACCTCGAGTCGCCCGTCCGGGGCCTTCTCCATCTCGACCCGGCTGTTCGCCGGACCGCCGCCCGCGGACTCCCAGCCGGCCCAGCCGCCGTTCGGCGCCGTCTGGTACCGGTGGAAGACCCCGACCGGCCCCGAGGCGAAGACCTCAAGCCGCCCGTCGCCGTTCGCGCCGACGGCGATGTCCTTGCCGCCGCCGCCGAAGTCCTCCCACCCCGACCAACCGCCAGAAGGCTGGAGCTGGTAACGGTGCTGGAAGACATTCCCGTTGATCGCGAACAGTTCGAGCCGCCCGTCCGCGTTCGGCCCGATCGCCAACTCCGCCCCACCCGGACCCCCCAGCGGCTCCCACTCCGACCAGGCGCCATTCACCGCCGTCTGCCACGCGTGATGGATCCCGTCGGCCCCGGCCGCGAACACCTCAAGCCGCCCGTCCGCCGAACGCGCCGACACCACCCGCCCCGACTCCACGGGATGGACGAGCGGCGTGGGACGCGGCCCGCTGCCGGGCACGCAGGGCAGCTCCACGCCGCCCTCGGCGAGGTACGGCTCGGGATCGATGCCGTACGAGGCGGACGAGTCGCCCCAGATCCGGAGGTGGAGGTGCGGGCCGGTCGAGTTGCCCTCGGAGCCGATCAGGGCGATCTGCTGGCCGGCCACGACGTGGTCGCCCTCGAACACGTCCCGCTGGTACATGTGCCCGTACTCGGAGATCTTTCCGTCCGGGTGCTGGATGCGGATCCACTGCCCGTAGCCGGAGTCGTCGTAACCGGAGACGGTCACCACGCCGTCGCCCACGGCGTAGATCGGCGCCCCGTAGGCCCCGCCGATGTCCACGCCGTTGTGGCCGCTGTGGAAGTGCTGGGTGACGGGTCCGGCGGCCGGGCAGGCGGTGGCGGACCCCAGGACCTGAGCGGGAGCGGCAGGCGCGCGTACCGGCGTCTGTGCGACGGCCGGGGACGCCGCCACCAGCAGTCCCGGGGCCAGGGCCGCGGTCGTGCTCGCGGCGAGCAGGGCGCGCAGCGCGCGCCGGCGAAGGGCGGACAACACGTGAAGCCCCCCGTCAGGCCTTGCGGAGGCGGTCGATGACGCCGTTGATGTCCCGTTCCAGCAGGTCGCCGCGGACGAAGTGGCCGCCGGGCACCTCGTACGACTCGTGGCGGATGCCCACGCGGTCGAGGTTGGCCTTGAACTCCCGCTGGGTGTCGAGCACCACGGTCTCGTTGGCGTAGCCCTGGATGTCCTCGGGGCTGGTGCCGGCGACCAGGAAGACCCGCTTGTTGCGGTAGCTCTCGATGCGCTGGATCGGGTTGTCGGCGCTGACCCGCGCCTCGTCCCAGAACGGCATGCCGTAGACACTGCCGCCGCCGAGCTCCACGGCGGCCGAGGACAGGTTCGCCCAGTGGGTGACCGCGCCGTTGAAGCCGCGCAGGCTGGCCGGGCCGGAGTGGGCGCTGACGGAGGCGAAGTGCCCGTAGTACTTGGCCGTGTACTTCAGCGCGCCGAAGCCGCCCATGGAGAAGCCGGAGACGGCCCGGCCGTCGTACTCCGCGTAGGTGCGGAAGTTCGCCTCGACCCACGGCAGCAGCTGGGACATGTGGAAGTGCTCCCAGTTGCGCGAGCCGACGGCCGAGCTCACCGGGTTGGAGTACCAGCCGGCGCGTCCGCCGTCGGGCATCACGACGATGAGGCCCTTGCCGGCGGTCAGGCCCCGGATGTTGTGGTGGGCGTCGAAGGTGATGAAGTCCTCCAGGCCACCGTGCAGCAGATAGAGGACGGGGTAGGTGCGGCCGCTCCAGTGGTAGTCGTCCGGCAGCAGGACGTTGACGGCCGGGTTCCAGCCGATGGCGTCCGTCTGGAAGCGGTAGTACCACATGCGGGGGTCGCCCTCGTTGCGCTCGACGATCCGCAGCCCGAAGCCGTCACCGGCCGCCGCGGCCGTGGGGGCGGCGGCCAGGACGCCGCCGGCGCCGAGGGCCAGGGCGGCGGTGAGCCCGCCGGCGGACTTGAGGATGTTCCTGCGCGAAGGCTGCTGCGCGGTCAACGTGACCTCCAGGGGGAGAGGGGAAGCGCGTGGCGCCGGCCGTTCCGGCCGCCCGTGACGGGCGGTTCGGAAGGTAGCGACGTCCCTCCCCCGCGGAGAATCCGGAAGGTTACGGACTGACAGGAGCGGGCGGTGTGGGATAGGGCCCTCGGCACGGCCCTCAGGGCCCGCGGGGTGGCCCGCTCACGCGTTCGACGGCGCCGCGATGGCCTACCGGCTCGGTGTGCTGTCGCGTACGACCGGCGTCGCCGGAAGCAGGAGTCCGGTCGCCGGTGCGGTGGCGGTGCCCTCGACCACGGTGATCAGTCGGTCGACGAGCACGTGGGCGATGTCGGCGAGCGGGAGGCGCACGCTGGTGAGGGCGGGCTGGAGCAGCGTGCAGAGCGGGATGTCGTTGAAGCCGGTGACGGCGACGTCGGTGCCGACGGTGAGGCCGGCCGCGCGGACGGCCTGGTAGGCGGTCAGGGCGAGCCAGTCGCTCGCGCAGACCAGGGCGGTCGGGCGGTCGGGTCCGACCAGCAGACGCTGGAGCGCGTGGGCGAGCGCGGCCGGGTCGTCGTCGGGGACGCCGACCTCGAAGGCGCCGTCGGGGGCGGCCGCGGCGGCCTGGAGCAGGCCGGCCCTTCGGTCGGCGAGCCAGGGCAGGGAGGCGGCGGAGTTGACGTAACAGATGCGGCGGTGGCCCTGTCCGAGCAGGAGGCGGACCAGCTCGGCGGTGGCGGCGGCGGAGTCGATGTCCACCCAGGTCTGCGGGCGGCCGGGAGCCGTGCGGCCGAAGGCGACGAACGGGAATCCGGCCTCGGTGAGCGCGTCGACCCGGGTGTCGTCGTGGATGACGTCGGAGAGGACGAACCCGTCGACCTGGCGGGCGGCGATGAGCCCGTTCAGTGACTTGGCGACCGCCCGGGCGCCCTGTTGGGGGTCGCAGCGGAACAGCAGCACGCGGTGGCCCACGGCGTCGGCGGCGCTGACGAGCGCCTGGAGGAAGCCGCCCATCAGGGGGTTGGGGTCGGCGGGATTGTCGGCGGGTGCGGGATAGCCGATGACCTTGCGGGTGCCGGTACGCAGACTGCGAGCGGACTGATCGGGCTGGTAGCCGAGCTCCTCGATGGCGGCGGTGACCCGGGCGAGTGTGCTCGCGCGCAGCCGGTGGGGGGCGTTGAGGGCGTTCGAGACGGTCTGGCGGGAGACTCCCGCCAGACGTGCCACGTCCTCGATGGTCACCTGTCGAGCGGTCATCGTTCCTCTGTGGGCAGTGGTCGGCGGGCTGCGGGCGGCGACCGGCCGCCCGCAGCCCGCCGTCGTTCAGACCTCGCGGGTCAGGGTGAGGAGTCCGCCGGTCGGTACGGTCACCGGGTTCACCCCGGCGACGAGGTCGAGCACGTTCTCGGACAGGATCTCACCACGGCAGTCCTGGACCAGGGCGAGGGCCCGTTCCGGCCGGGTGGCCGTGAGGAGCACCACCGGGTCGCTGTCGGCGTTGGCGACGAGAAGGACCTGCGGGATGTCCGTGTCGTCCCGTTCCGGGAGGGCGACGGGCAGCGGTGCGTAGCGGGCGACCACCGTGGTGCGGGGGTCGTGGGCGCGAACCAGGGGGTATCCGAGGTCGGGACGGGCGGGTTCCAGGGCACCCAGCTGAAGGACCTCGGCGTACCGGCGGAAGACGCCGAGCCAGAAGCGCAGGGTGGCGAGTTGGGCAGGGGTCTGGGCGCCGAGGTCGACGGAGATCTGCGGGACCGCGAACAGGGCGTTGACGAGGTGGACGGCCACCGACTCGGGCGTCTCGGCGGGGTGCCACATGATCATGTCGGCGTGGACGGCGAGCGGGCCCGCGGTGAGCCGGCAGTCGACGGTGCGCTGGCGGTTCTCCGCGGGGCTGAGCGGGCAGTCGGTCCCCCGGACCATGGTGGCGTACGGCCAGAGGCCGGGGCTGACGTACGGCTGTCGGTGCTCGACGATCACGTCGGGCCGGGTACGGCGCAGCCGGGCGTCGAGGTCGGCGACCAGCCGGCGTACGCCGTCGTGGACGGTGGCGTGGTCGGCGCCGGCCGGGGCGGGCGGGGGGTCGGTGACGGCGAAGCGGTCGATGAAGTCGAGCTTCACGCCGTCCATGCCCCAGTCCTCGACGGCGCGGGACACCTTGTCGATCAGGTAGGCGCGGACCTCGGGGTGGCGGGGGTCGAGCACGGCCGCGTCCAGGTGGGGTTCCTCGCGGAGGATCCGTCCCTTGAAGCGGTCCCAGGCCTCGTTGTGACGGCCGATGAACGGCAGCGCGTACCAGAGGAGGTAGGCGAGGCCGAGGCGATGGACCTCCGCGACGTGGGCCGCGGGGGCGGGGAAGGCCTTCGGGTTGGGCTCCCAGTCGCCGCAGTGCCCGTAGCCGCGCGTACGGTCGGAGGTCTGCCAGCCGTCGTCGACGATGACGCTCTCGCAGCCGACGGCCGCGGCCAGGGCCGCCTGGTGTTCGACGGTGGCGGTGTCGACGTTCTGGTGGAGGCTGTACCAGGTGGAGTAGGCGGGCATGCGTGCGGCGGGGGCGATGCCGGGGTGGTCCGTACCCTCGGCCCACCAGTCGGTGACGGCCCGCAGGGTGGCGGCGAAGTGCCGGCCGCTGAGGTCGATCCGTACGCTCAACGGCGGTCCGCCCGGGGCGAGTTCCTGCTCGACCGTGAAGGCGAACTCGCCGCTCTCCTCCACCACGCCGGCACCGACGCGTACGGGGGCGGCCGTCTCGCCCGCCGCGGCGGTGCACAGGGCGCGGTCGTCGGTGCCGACCAGGCTGGCGACGGGGGCGCCCAGGGCGAGCGAGACGGTGCGGGGGGCGCTCCAGGACGGCGGAAGCCAGCGGGAGGCAGCGGTGTCCGGGGTCCAGTAGGCGGTGGCTCCGACGCAGGGGACGCGCCATTCGGCGCGGAGGGTGACCGCGTCCGTCGCCCTGACCTCGATGAGCGCGACGCCGTCGGCGAGCCGGGTGGCGGCCGCCTCCCACCGGTCGCTGCCGAGCCCGGTGAGGTGAACGGTGAGCGGGGCTCCGGTGGGGTGGAGCAGGTCGGTGCGGAGCTCCCGGTGGGCGACGGTGCCGGGGGTGGTCTCCGTGGGAGCGTTGGGGCGCCAGACCGGGACGGGCTGCCCGGCGGTGGGGTCCGGCGCGGTGGTCTCCGGCGCGGTGGGGTCCGGCGCGGTGGTCTCCGGTGGGGTGGTCACTGTGGTCACTCCTTGGTGGCCCCGGCGAGCAGGCCGGAGATGAATTGGCGTTGCAGGACGAGGAAGAGGGCCATCACGGGGATGGCGGCGATGGCACTGGCCAGCAGCAGCTGTCCGTAATTGGTGGTCGAAAGGCCCTGGAGGGTGGCCGTGGCCACGGGGAGCGTGAACATCTCGGGGCTGCGCAGCGCGATCAGCGGCCAGACGAACTGGTTCCAGCTGCCCAGGAAGACGAACAGGGCGAGGGCGGCGATGATCGGCCGGTTGACCGGGACGACGATCCGCCACAGCACCCGCAGCTCACCGGCGCCGTCGACGCGGGCCGCGTCCAGGAGTTCGTCGGGCATGGACCGCAGCGCCTGCCGCATCAGGAAGATGCCGAACGGGGTGACCAGACCGGGCAGGATGACGGACTGATAGGTGTCGATCAGACCCAGTTCCATCATCATCTGGAAGATCGGGATCAGCATCACCGTGTCGGGGATGACCAGGGTGCTGAGCAACAGGGCGAAGAACAGCCTGCGTCCGCGGAAGTCGAACTTGGCGAAGGCGTAGCCGGCCAGGACCGAGACGACGACGGCCCCGACGGTCTGGACACCCGCCACCACGACGGTGTTGAGGAGGACGCGGGCGAGGCCGACGGACTCCTGAAGCCCTTGGAGGTTGTCCAGCAGGTGGCCTCCGGGCAGCAGCTTCGGCGGCCAGGAGAACACGTCCCTGTCGTCCTGGGTGGCGGCCATGGCGAGCCAGTAGAACGGACCGACACAGAGCCCGAAGGCGCCTGCGAGCAACAGCGTGAGCAGGGGGCCGCGCGTCTTCATCGGCGCTCTCCCATCAGGCGGACCTGGACGATGCCGAGGACGGAGACGATCAGCGCGAGGGCGTAGGCGAGGGCCGAGGCGTAGCCGAAGTCGAAGTACTTGAAGCCGTTGTTGTAGAGGTACATGGTGACCGTGAGGGTGGAGTTGTCGGGACCGCCTCCGGTGAGGACGTACGGCTCGTCGAAGAGCTGGAGGGTGCCGATGGTGGAGAGCACCACGGTGAGGAGCAGGATCGGCCGCAGCTGGGGCAGGGTGATGGCGAAGAAGCGGCGGACCGGACCCGCGCCGTCGACCATGGCGGCCTCGTACAACTCCCGGGGAATTCCCTGGAGTCCGGCGAGGTACATGACGGCGTTGTAGCCGGTGTAGTGCCAGGTGATGACGAGGACGACGGCGACGCGGGCCCAGAAGGGGCTGCCGAGCCAGTTCACCGGATCGACGCCGACGAGCGAGAGCACCCAGTTCAGCAGTCCGGCGTCACGGTTGAGGATGACGGAGAACATCACGCCGGCGGCGACCAGGCCGGTCAGGGACGGGATGAAGACGCCGAGTCGCCAGAGCGGACGCAGCCAGACCTTGGTGGAGTTGAGGCCGAGCGCGACGAGCAGGGCGAGGCCGAGCATCAGCGGCACCTGGACGACCAGGATGAGCGCGGTGTTCCTGAGCGCGGTCCAGAACAGCGGGTCCGCCAGGAGGCGCCGGTAGTTGGCGAGTCCGGCGAACCGCTCGCTGTCGCCATTGCCGATGGTGAGGCTGATCCAGAACGAGGCGGCGATGGGGTACGCCTTGAAGACGGCGAAGCCCAGGACGGCGGGCGTGATCAGCAGGTACGGGAAGGAGCCACGGGTCAGCAGCCGTCGCCGGCCCGGCCGGGCGGGGCGGCCTGCGGGTCCACGGACGCCGCGACCGGCGGCTCCGGCGGGTACACCGGTCGCGGGGGCGGTTGCCCGGGCGGTCGCGGCCCGGGGGTCGGGGGCGCGTTCGGGCGGGGCGAGGGACATGATCAGGCCCCCTGCTGCCGACCGGTCTGCTGGACGAGCTGCTTCGACGCGGCCCTGAGCGCCTCGGCCGGGTCGGCGCCCTTGACCAGGACCTGGCTCTGGGCGTCGCTCGCGAGCTTCAGGGCGCGGCTGTAGTCGCCGGTGAAGTTGGTCGCGTCCGCCCCGGCCCCGAGCGAGTCGACGAAGGAGCGCAGCACCCGCTGGCCGCCGTAGAAGGGGTGCGGTGCGCTGAACTTCGGGTCGGCGTAGGCCGACTTGAGGGCGGGGAAGACGCCGCCGGAGGCGAACATCCGGTTGATCTCGGCCGGCTTGGTCAGCGCGTACTCGACGAAACGCCAGGCGGCCTTCCGGCGCTTGCTGGTGGCGGAGACGGTCAGGTAGGTGGAGTTGACGATGGCGCTGCGGCCCCCGCCGGGGACAGCGGCGGGCGGCTGCATGACGCGCCACTTTCCGCTCTGTGCGGGGAACTTGGTGGCCAGGTACTCGATGGCCCAGGCGGGGTACGGGGCGGTGGCGAGCTTGCCCTGGCCGACGAGCCGCTTCCAGGTGCCCTGTCCCGCGGTGTCGGCGAGGAGCCCGGCGTCGTTGAGCCGCTTGATGACGGTGAGGGCCTGGATCGCCTCCTTGGAGGCGAGGGTGACCCTTCCGTCGTGGTCGAAGTAGAAGGCTCCCTGAAGCTGCATCAGGTTCTGGAAGAAGTCCATGTCCTGGGTGGTGCCGGGCTTGTCGAGGCCGAGCAGCTGCGCGCCGGTGGCGGCGAGGATCTTCGGTCCGGCGGCGATCAGGTCGTCCCAGCTGGTGAGGGAGGCCGGGTCGACGCCGGCCTTCTCGAAGTAGTCGTGCCGGTAGAACAGTCCGAGGGGGTTGACCTCCCAGGGGAGGGCATGGACGGCTCTGTCCTTGCCTATGACGGTCGGCCACAGGCCCTCGACGAACGCGTCCTTGTACCGGTCGGCACCGAGCCTGGACAGGTCGGCGAGGCCCTGGGGGAACTTCTCCAGGTAACCGGGCAGGTAGTCGACACCGATGTGGAGGACGTCGGCGAGTCCCTTGCCGCCCGAGGCGAGCCCGACGGTGATCTTGTCCCAGATGGCGGGGTTGCCGAGGTCCTGGACGTCGACCTTGATGCCGGGGTTGTCCCGCTCGAAGGAGGGGACGACGCCACGCAGGGCCTCGGCCGCGGTGGTCCAGCTCCAGACGGTGATCGGACCGCTGTCGCCGTCGGCCCCGCCGGTGCCGCCGCCCGATCCGCCGCTGCCACAGGCGGTCAGGCCGAGTCCGGCGGCGGAGGCGGTGGCGAGGTGGAGGATCTGGCGGCGGCTCAGGTGGTGGGACATGTCGGCTCCTGCGTACGAGGGTTGTCGGTGCTGGGGCTGGGGCTGGCGCTGGTGTTGCTTGCGCTGGTACTGGTGTCGCTGCTGGTGCTGGTGTTGCTGCTGGTCCGGATGTGACTCGTGAGGATGCGGCTCGCCCGGTGGGTGAGCGTGTGCAGCGCCTCGGCGAACAGGTCCGTCGCGGCGGCCGAGGTGGAGGCGTGCGGCGAGAGCCGGATCCACTCGCCGCGGCGGGTGGTGATCACACCGGCCGCTCCGAGGGCGTGGTGGACGGTGACGGGGTCGTGACCGGGGAGGCGGAAGGTGCCGATGCCGGCCCGCTCCCGCTCCCCCAGCCCGTCCAGCAGGACCTCGGCACCCGCCCGCCGCGCCCGGTCGAGCAATTCGGCCAGGGTGGCCCGGATGCGGGGGCCCATGGCGGCCGGGCCGCCCCGGTCGAGCAGTTCGTCGATGGCCGCGCCGAGGGCCGCCGCGGCCGGGAAGTCCGGGTTGGTGGCGAGGTGCGCGGCGGCCCCGGGCAACGGCGGCGCCGGATGCCGCGTCGCGAAGGGCTCCGTGACGCCGGCCCAGCCGCCGATGCCGGGAGCCAGTCGCTCGGCGCACCGGTCGCGGATCAACAGCAGTGCGGCTCCCCAACCGGATCGCAGCCATTTCTGGCCTCCGCTGACGAGGATGTCGGCGGCGTCCGCCTCAAGGGGGACGGCGCCGAGCCCCTGGATCCCGTCGACGATCAGCAGTCGGTCCGGCCCGAGGATCTCCTTGAGCGCGGCGAGCGGTGCCACGTGTCCGGTGAGCGAGTCGACGGCACTGACGGTGAGTGCCGTGACCTCGGGAGTGAGATGCCGGCGCAGGAGGTCGGGAGAGATGTGCCGGTGCCCGTCCGGATCGACGAGGCGGACGTCCGGGCCGCCCCGGCCGGCGAAGCGGATCCAGGGGTAGACGTTGGCGGGGAACTCGTACCGGGGCACCAGTACGGTGCCGGGTCCGCGCAGAGCGGCGGCAACGGTGAAGAGACCGTTGCTGGTGGACGGGGAGAGGGCGATCTCGTGGGGTCGGGCCTCGAGGAACCTGGCCGCCGAGCCACGGGCGGCGTCGCTGAGGGCGAAGAGCCGGTCCAGGTCGCCGGGGCCGGCCCGGCCGGCCAGGGCGGTCGCGTCGGCGAACGCGGCGGCGGCCACGGGGGCGAGCGGGCCGACCCTGGCGTAGTCGAGATAGCCCACCGGCGGACCACCGGAAGGGGATGGATCCTGGATTTGATCGTTCAAATTACATCCCTTGTGAAGCCAGGCCACGAGATTCCTGGGATTTGAAGGTTCACATTAGAGAGACCACAGCGCCCCGACAAGAGGTCGGACGACGCCGGAACAGGCAGACGGCCGGCGTGCGGCCGAAAGGCACACGCCGGCTTGAGTCCGCTCGTCCCGTGGAGCCGGGCGTCAGACGAGGTCGCGGTAGCGGCCCACCCTGCTGGAGAAGAGGTAGAGCGGGGGCAGACAGGCGCTGGCGCAGACGGCCCAGAGGGCGGTGTGGGCGCCGGCGAAGGTGGCGAGGAGGCCGGCGGTGAGCGCGCCGAGCGGCAGTGCGCCCCAGGAGACGAAGCGGACCGTGGCCATCACGCGGGACAGCAGCTCCGGGGGCGACTGGGTCTGCCGGTAGGTGCGGGTGGTGATGGAGCCGATGACGGTGCCGAAGGCGAAGCCGGCGTTGCCCAGGGCGAACCAGTACGCGTCCCCCGCCGACGTGGTCAGCGGGGCGAGCAGGAGCAGCGCGCCGCCGGCCAGGTCGGCCCCGATGATGCCCCACGCGGTGCCGAGGCGTGTGGTCACCCGGACCGCGACGGCGGCGCCGGCGAGCCCTCCGACCCCGTCCATGGCGAGGACGAGACCGAGCTGTACCGAATCGAGGCCGGCCTCGCGGACCAGGTAGAGAGGGGTGAGGGCCAGGAGGGCCGCGTTGAGGAAGTTGGCGGCGGTCGCCCAGATCATGCAGGGCCGCATGACCGGGTGCCTGATGACGTACCGCCAGCCCTCGCTCATCAGCCGGAGCACGCTCTCGCCGGTGCGGGGCGCGGGGCGGCTCTCGGGGAGGGTGCGCAGGAGCACGGCGGAGGCCAGATAGCTGGCGGCGTCCACGACGAGCGCGCCGACCGGGCCGGTCGCGCCGATCAGGACGCCGCCGAGGGAGGGGCCGCCGGTGTCGGTGACGGCGTGCGTGCCGGACATGACGCTGTTGCGGGCGGCCAACTGCCGGGCCGGGACGACGGCGGGCAGGAAGGTCGAGTTGCCGATGTCGAACAGCACCGTCGCCGCGCCGGTGACGAGCGCCGCGATCAGCAGGTGCGGATACGTGAGGGTGCCGAGCCACCAGGCGAGCGGCAGCGATCCGAGCGCCGCGGACCGTACGAGGTCGAGCACGACCTGGAGCCGGCGCAGCGGTACGCGCTGCGCGACGACGCCCGCCGGGAGGCTGAGCAGCAGCCAGGAGACCTGTCCGGCGACGGCCAGCAGGGCGACCTCGAAGGCGGTGGCGTCGAGGACGGTGAGGGCGACGAGGGGCAGGGCGAGGGCGGTGACGGCGGTACCCGCGCCGCTGACGGTGGAGGCGGCCCAGAAGCGCCAGAAGACGCCCGGCGGCGAGGTCTCCCGCTCGTCGTCGCGTTGGTCGTCCTCCGGGATCGCTCGTGTCCCGCTCATACGGCGCCCACCCCCTGGGTCTCATTAGTCTCTTTTCGGAACTCACTCGTTCCGGGTGAGTTTCTATCGGGAACGGACCGCATGGCGCAAGATGGTCCCGATGAGCGGCCGCCGTGCGCGGAGGAGTGGAGACGCTGTGATGAGGTCGGTGCCCGAGCGGGACGCGGCATGCGCGATCGCGCATGCCGCGGCGGTGGTCGGCGACTGGTGGAGCCTGCTCCTGATCCGGGAGACCGCGCGCGGGCACCACCGGTTCGACGCGCTCCAGGAGGAGCTGGGCATCTCCCGGAAGGTGCTCACCGAGCGCCTGGCGCACCTGGTGGCGGCGGGGGTCCTGGAGAAGGTCCCGTACCAGGACAGGCCGGTGCGGCACGAGTATCGGCTGACGGAGAGCGGCCGGGGGCTGCTGCCGGTGCTGCTGTCGATGCAGGACTGGGCGGACCGCTGGGTCTTCGGCGACGGCTCGCTCAGCGGCACCGCCGACGAGGCGAGCGCGGAGGCGCGGCGCGTCGCGGGCCTGGCGGGCGAACGGCTGCCGCGTCTGGAGCTGCCGGGCCACCGGGACGGCGTGCCGGTGGACCCGGTGACCGGCGGCGTGGCCACCGTCCTGTTCTGCTATCCGGCGACCGGGACCCCGGGCCCCCTGCCGGACGGCTGGTCGGGCATCCCCGGCACCGTCGGCTGCACGCTGGAGAACCGGCTCTTCCGGGACGCGTACGAGGACTTTCGCGCGGTGGGTGCGGAGGTGCGCGGCGTCAGCACCCAACGCCCGGACGAGCAGCGGGTGTTCGCGGTCGAGGAGGGCCTTCCCTTCACGCTCCTCTCGGACGTCGACCTGCGCCTCGCCGCCGCCCTGCGACTGCCCACCTTCCGCGCCGGGCAGCTGCTGCGGCTGAAACGGGCCGTGCTGGTGGTGGACCGCGACCGCGTGGTGCGGCACGCGCGCTTCCCGGTGACGGACATCCCGGCGGCGGTGGACGAGGCACTGACGGAGGTGCGGCGCCTGGCGGCAGAGCGCTGACGACACCCGCGCGGACCTCTGCCCGCCCCTTCCCCGCCCATTGACGCCATGGCCGAGTCACTGCGCGGCGGACTCTCCCTCGGCCTGTCCGGCTTCGGCTTCTGGAGCCACGACATCGGCGGCTTCGAAGGCACCCCGACCCCCACCGTCTTCAAGCGGTGGGTGCAGTTCGGGCTGCTCTCCTCGCACCGAGCGCACCGCCGTGATCCCCGCCACCGACGGCCCCGGTGAGACTGCCCGCTTCCACCTGCGCCGCCGTGGGGGCCGCCTGCACGTGACCACCGACAGCCCGCACCCGTGGCAGCTGCGGATCGGCAGCCCGAACGCAACGTTGCACACCCGGCCGGCCGGCAGCTCGGAGGCCGATCTGCCGTACCCGGCCTGAACCCGACAGTCGGGGTGGGCATGGGTTGCGGCCGTGGTGGGCTCGGCCGTGCGCCGAGCCCACCACGCCGGCTCCGCACACCGGAGCCGGGCCGGGGTCACGTGGTCAGCGCTGCAGGGTCAGCAGACCGGGCCGGTAGGGCAACAGGCCGTAGTCGCCGCCGGAGTTGGGGTCGTGTCCCTGGTAGAGGAGGCGCAGGTTGCAGGGGTCGACCGTGAAGGTCTGATCGGGGCTGGTGCGGAGCAGTTCGCCGTGGCTGATGTCGTTGGTCCAGGTGGCGCCGCTGTTGGCCTTGCCGGCGAAGGGGTTGCTCTCGGTCGCGGCCTGGGGCGTCCACGAGCCGTTCAGGCTGGTGGCCGTGAAGGAGCGGAAGTATCGCTGCTCCTGGGCGCCCCGCGCCTCGACGATCATGAGGTACTGGTTCTGGTCCTTGAGCTTGTAGACCTGCGGCGCCTCGAAGAGGTTCTTCACCGTGTCGCTCATGACCGTCGTGTACGACGAGCCGAAGCTGCCCGGGAAGTTCCCGATCGGCATGCTCGCCCGGTAGATCTTGCCGTTGTCACCGGCGAAGAACAGGTACATGTTCGTCCCGTCGCCGATGAGCGTCTGGTCGATGGGCCCGGTTCCGGTGTCGGCGATGGTTCCGGAGAAGAGCTCCTGCTCCGCCGACCAGCCGTTCGGGTTGGTGGGGTCGGTCGACGTACGGTAGGAGAAGGCGGTCCTGCCCCACTGGTAGGCGAGCACCCAGATGTTCTTCGGCGCGAAGTAGAAGAGCGTGGGCGCGACGGCGTTGTTCGCCATCGTGTTCTGGCTCGCCGAGGCCATGTCCGACCAGTTGGTGAACGGGCTGAAGTTCATCGAGCCCCAGTTCACCCCCGTCCCCGCGGCGCCGTGCGTCGTCGCGTAGACGAGCTGCTTGCCGTTGTAGGGGGCGACGGTGAAGTCCTTGAGCGAGGCCCATCCCGCCTTGGGCTGCGCCAGCGCGCCCGTCGACGACCAGCGGTACGTCGAGGGCAGGGCGCAGGTGCCGGGAGTGGTGCCGCTGCCGGCCTTGACGAGCTGCCACTGCTGGTTGGCGCCGCCCCAGTCGTCGTACTGGACGATGTTCGCGCCGTCGGCGGTGGAGGCGCCCTGCACTTCGAGGGCCTTGCCGCTGTGGCGCGCGATGAGCCTCACGTAGCCGTCGGAGCTGTCGGCCAGCCGCCACTGCTGGTTGGTGCCGTTCAGGTCGGTCCACTGGACGATCGGTGCGCCGTTGGCGGTGGACTTGTTCTGGACGTCCAGCACCTTGCCGGAGTGGCGGGACTTGACGCGGTAGTAGCCGCCGCCGGAGTCGACGAACTGCCACTGCTGCTGGTTCTGGTCGTTCCTGGTCCACTGGGTGATGCGGGCCCCGTCGTTGGTCGCCAGGTTGTAGACGTCCAGGGCCTTGCCGCTGTTGCGGTTGATCAGCACGTACGAGGCGGTGGGGTCGACGGTCGCCGCGGCGGCGGGCTGGGCACCGAGGAGAGTGGCTCCGACCAGCAGGGACGACAGGAACGCGAGTACGAGACCCAGGACCAGGGGTGGATGGCGAAACCTCATCAGAAGAGCTCCTTCAGGGGATGGGGGTGAGGTGCCTCCGACGATCCGCGCGGCGGCGGTGTCGGAGGCACGGGGACGGGATAGGGGTGGAGGAGGCCGCACATGCCGAAGAGCGGGTCCGCGGGGCGCTCCAGTCGCGACACCTCGCCGTGATCGAGGTGGGAGAGGTCTCCGGTCTTCAGCGCTTCCAGTTGGCAGCCGGTCGCGAGGGTCGACGCCAGCGAGCCGTCACGCCAGCGGATCCACCAGGCGTCGAGGAGATTGCTCTTGAGGCGGCAAGCCGCGCTGTGGAACTGCCGCAGCCCGCCTTCGCGCAGGGCCAGGAAGCCCTCGAGCGCCAGGTCGCGGCGGCGGCGCGCCGCCGCCGCGTGGTCGCCGGTCAGGACGGCCGCCGCCTGGTAGGCGTCAGGATCGGCAAGGACGGGTGCGGGGAAGGTGAAGACGGCGTCGCCCGCCTCGGGGAGTCCGCTGTTCTGCATGAGCACCACGAGGCGCAGGCCGCCGGCGTTGACGAGGCGGTGGATCGTGCCGGGGGTGAACCAGACGACGTCGCCGGGGTGCAGGGGGGTGTCGGCGAAGCCGGTGGTGGTGAGGGTCTGGACGCTGCCCTCGCCGCTGATGACGACGTAGGCCTCGGAGCAGACGAGGTGCATGTGGGGCGTTCCCCCGCACAGCCCGTCGGCGGCCTCCCAGTCGTACACGGTCAACCCGGAGATCCCGACGCCGCCGGGGAGCGGGGTCACCACGCGTGTTCCACGACGTGGCGGGACAGGCGCGCGGGCGTCCATGCGCCGTCGGCCACGACGATCCGGAAGCGGCGTGACAGGGTGTCGCCCGGGGCCAGCGGCAGCTCCTCCTCGAACGCCAGGGACGGGTTGACGGCGGGGAAGGGCTCCCGGCGGACGAACCAGTGGCAGGGGACTTCCGGATCGTCCAGGAACAGGAGCGTGGAGGAGCGGTCGACCTCGTCGTGCGTGCCGATGAAGGCGAGCCAGTCGCCCTTCTCGCCCATCCCGGGGCCGATCACGTCGCCGCCGGTGAAGTCGCGCGGGCCGCGCCAGAAGAGGCCGGAGTATCCGGCCATTTCTCTGCCCTGTGTGCCGGGGCTGCCGAACGTCAGCGCGGTGTCGTGGACGTTGGTCAGCGCGGTGGTGACCTCCAGGGTCCAGGAGTCGGTCTCGACGTCGCGTGCGGTCAGCGTGCGGCGCTCGTCGATCCAGTGCTCCCCCGCCATCGTGTGCCAGGCCAGGTCCTCGGTGATCACGACCCGGCCGTGGTCCGTTGCGGCGGACACCGCGAGGCTGCGCATCGTGCCGAGGTTCGGCAGGTCGACGTAGCCCTGCCCGCGCAGGTAGGTGCCGCCGCCCCAGAAGTTCTGCCCCGACACCCATGACGCCGTGATCTGAATGCCCTTGTGCCAGCGGTGGTCGTGCGGCCGGTACGCCGTGACCACGTCGCCGGCGAGCGTGCGCACCGGATGCAGATAGGGCTTCGGTGCCTCGAAGGGGTCCATGACCGGCCGGTGCACATAGCGGAAGAGGTCGACGTCGCGAGCCCGGACCGTCAGCGAGTCCTCGTTCTCGTGGAGTTCGAAGGTCACCGGAACACCTCCGGGCGTCCCCCGTCGAGTGATCCGTAGAACGGGTCGGTCGCGTCGATCTCTCCCCGCCGCACCGGCAGGCCGGTGATCGCGGCCTTGTACAGGGCGGTGACGAGTTCCATGGTGGACCTGCCGAGGTCGGGCCGGATCCCCGCCTCGTAGCGGTCCAGGAAGTCCGCGAGCTGGGCGGTGTGCGAGCTGGGCAGGTCGTCCGGCGGCTCCCACTTCGCGTGCGGCGACCTGGCGGTGAACGTCCAGTCCGCGTTGGAGTAGCCGTACAGGTGCCGCAGCTCGACCGTGGCGTCGGTGAGGTCGAAGCGCAG
The DNA here is from genome assembly GCF_041270065.1 of Streptomyces fradiae. Classification (NCBI taxonomy): domain Bacteria; kingdom Bacillati; phylum Actinomycetota; class Actinomycetes; order Kitasatosporales; family Streptomycetaceae; genus Streptomyces; species Streptomyces fradiae. The sequence continues at coordinate 238,170 of NZ_CP065958.1, forward strand.
GTAGCTCTCCTCGCGTGGGGAGAGGACGCTGTTGACGACCGTCGCGATGGCTCCGTTCTCGAACCGGACCAGGGCCGCGGACACGTCCTCGGTCTGGACGTCGCGCTCCAGGCGGCCGGCCATCGCGCGTACCTCGGCCCATGGGCCGAGCACGTCGAGCATCAGGTCCATCTGGTGGATGCCGTGGCCCAGCGTCGGGCCGCCGCCCTCGCTCCGCCAGGTGCCGCGCCAGGGCACGTCGTAGTAGGCGTCGTCGCGGTACCACGCCGTGACGCACTGTGCGACCAGGGAACGGCCCAGGGCTCCGGTCGCGATCCGCTCGCGGAGGTACCGGGCCCCCGAGCCGTACCTGTGCTGGAACACCGCGCCGGCGACGGCGGGGCCCTCGGCGGCCTGGATCCGGTCGAGCTCGGCCAGCGACAGGGCCACCGGCTTCTCGCACCACACCCACGCCCCGGACGCCAGGCAGGCCACGGCCTGTTCGGCATGCAGGTACGGCGGCGTGCACAGGTGCACGACGTCCGGACGCTCCTGCCGGAGCATCGTGTGCAGGTCGGTGTGGACCGCGGGGATGCCGTGCTCGGCCGCGAAGGCCTCGGCGCGCAGGGCGTCCACGTCGACGGCCGCCACGATCTCGGCCCGGTGCGCCTGCGCCCGGAGGGCGGGGACGTGGCAGATGCCCGCGATCCCGCCCGTTCCGACGATCGCCGTCCTGATCATCCGCCCAGCACCTTCCGGATCGCGTCGTAGGCGGGCTTGGGCGCCAGGTTCTCGTCGTAGGGCAGCGCGGCGCCCTCGCCGGGGAAGACGGCGGGGATCCAGGAGTACTTGTCCGTGTAGTCCCAGATGGTGACGCCGACGCATTTCCTGACCGCCAGGCAGGCCTTGACGTAGTCGGCGTACCAGGTGGCCTGGGTGGCGAGCTTCTCGGGGGTCGCCGGGAGGTTCATCCGGATGTCGAGCTCGGTGACCGCGACCTCGACCCCGAGGTCGGCGAAGCGCTGCATGTTCTGCCGTACGTCGGCGGGGAAGCCGTACTGGAGCGCCAGATGCCCCTGGATGCCGAAGCCGTCCACCGGGACGCCGTCCGCCTTCAACTGCTTGATCAGGGCGTGGTAGGCGTCGCTCTTGGGGCCGATCCCGTCGACGTTGTAGTCGTTGAGGTACAGCTTCGCGTGCGGATCGATCTCGTGGGCCCAGCGCAGGGCGTCGGCGATGTAGCCGGGGCCGAGCGTCTTGTAGAAGAGCGATTCGCGGTAGGTGCCGTCCTCGTTGAAGGCCTCGTTGACGACGTCCCAGTGGATCACCCGGCCCTTGAAGTGCCGGACCTCGGTCTGGATGTGGTTCTTGAGGACGGCGCGCAGCTCTTCGGCGGTCCAGCTGCGCTCGGTGAGCCAGGCGGGGAGCTGGTTGTGCCAGACGAGGGTGTGGCCACGGACCTTCTGGTGGTGGTCCTTGGCGAAGGTCATGACCTCTTCGGCGGCGGTGAAGTCGAAGACGCCGCGCCGGGGTTCCGTGGTCTCCCACTTCATGGCGTTGCCGGGGGTGGTCTGCCCGAACTCGCTGCCGAGGAGCTTCAGGTAGGCGGCGTCGGTGAACTCGGGGTTGTCGGTGGCGGAACCGAAGTACTTGTGGTGCTTCTTGGCCAGTTCGGCGAGCGTCCTGGGACGGTGCTCGGCGCTGGCGGGCGCGGCGGCGAGGCCGGCCGCGAGGCAGGCGACGGCGGACAGGGCGATGAGATGCCGGGGCATGAACATGGATGGCTCCTCGGTGCTGGCGGGGTTCAATCGAGGACGATCGTGGTCAGCGCGCGCGGGGCGAGCTTCGCCGTGAGGGTCGTCCCGCGCGTGGAGACGATGTCGGCCGGGGTGATCGAGCGGGTCTCGTCGGTGACGTAGGCGTCGGGGTGCCGGTCGTGCCCGCCGCGGAGGGTGAAGGCGGCGGAGGTCTCGGTGGTCGCGGTGTTGAGGATCTCGATCACCCGGCTGCCGTCGCGGTTGCGGAAGGCCGTGACCTGGAGCGCCGGGTCGGCGTTCGTGACCGGGACGCGGACGGCGCCGGGACGGATGAACCGGCTGAAGGCGGCCAGTGCCCAGTACCGCTTGGACACCCGGTAGTCGTCACCGGGGTCGGCGAGCTGGATGAGCCCCCGGGTCGCGCCGAGGGACGCACCGGTCCAGTAGACGTAGGCGTTGGCGTTGCCGACGGTCAGGGTGTTCTGGATGTCGGCCGCGACGGTGAGACCGTCGTAGCCGCTGCCGTCGTCCCAGTGCTCGTTCCAGGTGGTGCCGTCCGGCGACCATTCCGACATCCACACGTGCTTGTCGGTGGGCTGCGGGACCGAGGTCGGGCCGCTGTAGCGGTGACCGGTGACGGTCCGTACGGCCTTGTCGGCCGCGGGGTCCGCCTCGATGGCCTCGGTGTAGGCGACCTGCCGGTCCCAGCCCGCGACGTCGCAGCAGACCAGCTGTGTCTTCAGTCCGGACGCGCGGACGGTCGGCCCGAGCACCTTGAGGAAGTCGACGGCCTGCTGCGGGGTGAAGCGCATCGAGGCGTAGGTCGCCGTCCAGTCGGGTTCGTTGGTGAACCCCAGGTCGGTGATCTTGATGCCTTCCCGCTGGTAGAACTTCGCGTACTGGACGAGGTAGTTCGCGTAGGCCTGACGCCATGCGGGCTTCAGCTCGCCGCCGTCGTTCTCGCTGCCGTTGGTCTTCATGAACGCCGGCGCGCTCCAGGCGTCGGCGTAGAACCGTTCGACGCCGTACGCCTTGGCCTCCTTGGCGAGCCAGACCTGGCCGCCGTCCCAGCCGTCCCAGACGTACGTCGGGGTGGCGGCCGGCCCGCCGGGATCGGTCGGCAGGATCGTCGGCATGTGGTCGTAGACCCGGTCGGTCGACGACCCGATGCCCAGGCGCAGGATCGACAGGCCGGCGCCCTTCTCCTTGCTGAGCAGCAGGTCGAGCACCTCGCGCCGCTTGGCAGGGCTGAGGCCGCGCGCGCCGTGCAGCAGGTCGGCCCGCTGGAAGGCCATGGAGAAGCCGAAGCCGTCGATGGGCTGGAGTTCGGCGCGGAAGTCGATGCCGGCGCGTGCGCCTTCGGCGGGCGGCGGCGCGGGGTCGGCCGCGGCTTGGGATGTTAGCGCTAACATTATGACGGCTGTCAGAGCGGTCAGGCGTTTCACAGGGTCTCCTCGGGGTGGAGGTCATGCGGGACGGGTCGGCTCTCGGTGGCGCCTGGGGGTCAGCCCTTGGTGGCGCCCGCCGTGAGGCCGCCGATCAGCTGGCGCTCGGCGACGGCGTAGAAGGCGAGAGCGGGGACCATGGCGAGCACGATGTACGCGAGGACGAGCGCGTAGTCGGTCGAGTACTGGCCCTGGAACTGCTGGACGCCGACCGGGATCGTCTGCCACTTCGGGTCGTTGAACACCAGCAGCGGCAGGAAGAAGTTGTTCCAACTCGCGACGACGGCGAGCACCGAGACCGTGCCGAGTGCCGGACGCGCCATCGGCAGCAGGATCTGCCAGAAGAAGCGGACCTTGCCGCAGCCGTCCATGGTGGCGGCCTCCTCGATCTCCGCCGGGATGGTCCGGAAGAAACCGCGCAGGATCACGATTGTCATGGGGAGCCCGAATGCCGCCTGCGGGAGGATCACTCCGAGCGGGTTGTCGAGCAGCCCGAAGGTGCGCAGCATGAGGAAGAGCGGCAGAACGGCCACAGCGAACGGGAACATCAGCCCGACGGTGAAGAGCGTATAGAACAACTCCCGTCCACGGAAGGCGTATCGGGCCAGAACGAAAGCCGCCATCGCGGAGGCGGCCACGGTGCAGACCGTCGTACCGATCGCGATGCCCGCGCTGTTGGCGATCTGCCGCCAGAACATGCCGTCGCCGAGAATTCCCGTGTAGTTGGAGATCTTCCACTGCTCCGGCAGCCCGAACGGATTGTTCGTCAGTTCCGCGGTGCTCTTGAAACCGGAGATGACCGCGTAGAGCAGCGGTACGGCGACGAACGCGGCGATCAGCCAGACCACGGCGTGCAGCGAGAGGCCGCGTACCGTCCGGCGGGCGTTCATCGGTCACCTCCCGAGGTGACGGCGCCGCTCAGGTCACGGCGGAGCACGTACCGCTGGTAGAAGAGGGAGAAGACGAGGCTGATCATGAACAGCACCACGCTGATCGCGCTGGCGTAGCCGACCTGGTACCGCTTGAACCCGAACTGGAACATCGCGATGGCCATCGTCTCGGAGGAGTGGTTGGGCCCGCCGGCCGTCATGACCCAGACGAGGTCGAAGAGCTGGATGGACCCGATGATCGACAGGAAGACGCTGATCCGGATCGTCGGCCCGAGCAGCGGCAGCGTGATGTGCCGGAAGCGCTGCCAGGCGCCGGCTCCGTCGATGGAGGCGGCTTCGAGGATCTCGGACGGGATGCTCTGCAGCCCGGCGAGGAACAGCATCATGTGGAAGCCGAAGTACTTCCAGATCATGACGACGAACAGGGTCGGCACGACCGTCGAGGGATCGGCGAGCCACTTGCCCTGGAGGCCCTCGAGGCCGAAGAGGCCGGCGATGTGGTCGGCCATGCCGGCGCCGGGCAGGAAGATCATCGTGAAGAGGACCGCCGTGACGACCTCGGAGAGGATGTACGGCGCGAAGAACAGCATCCGGTAGACCGCCCGGCCGCGGAGCCTCTGGTTGAGCAGGACCGCGGTGAACAGGGCGAACGGCAGCTGCACCAGGACCGACATGAGGATCAGGTAAAGCCCGCGCCCCAGGTCGCCGAGGAAGACCTGGTCGCCGAAGAGCTTGGTGTAGTTCCCGAAGCCGACGAAGTCGTCCATGGGGCCGATGCCACCCCATTTGAAGAAGCCGGTCCAGACGGCGACGACGATCGGGGCGAGGACGAAGACGAGGAAGAGGATCAGTGCCGGGACGAGGAACCAGGCGATCGACGCCCAGTCTCCCCAGCCGCGCAGGAGTGACCGGGCCGGGGCCGGCGGGCGCACCGGCACGGCCTCCTCCGTCCGTTCCTCGGTCAGGGTGGACCCGGAGCTAGGCACTCTTCGCAGCCTCGGTGATCGACGCCGTGACCTGCTCGGGGGTCTTCTTGCCCGCGATGAGGTCGGCGACGCTGTCGTTGACCTCCTGGCCGACCGCCGGCGGGTAGGCCTGGTCGAGGAAGAGCTGGAAGCCCGTGGCCTTGACGAGGCTCTCGGCCACCACCTTCTTGTTGGCGTCGGTGAGCTGACTTTCCGCGCCCTTGACCACCGGCAGGTAGCCGTTGGAGGCCAGCAGCTTGGACTCGTTCTCCAGGACGAAGAACTTCAGGAACTCCAGGGCCTCCTTCGGGGCGCCCTTGCGCAGCGCGAAGCCACCGCCGCCGCCGAAGACCTCGGTCGCCTGCCCCACACCGCCGTCGACCGTCGGGAAGGGGAAGAAGCCCAGGTCCGCCCCGAGGTCGGCGCCCGCGTCCTTCTGTACCGACGGTCCCCACTGCCCCATCAGCTCCATGGCGGCCTTGCCGTTGCCCACGGTCGCGGCCTGGCCGCCCGGGGTGGCGTAGCCGGCGCCGAGGAAGCCCGGCTGGAACGGCTGGAGGTCGACGAGCTCCTTGAGATGGACGCCCGCCTCGACGAAGCCGGGGTCGGTGAAGTCCTTGGTGGTCGCGGCCTTCTGCAGGGCGGGGAGGCCGGCGACGCGCATCGCGAGGTAGGCCCAGTAGTAGTGGCCGGGCCACTTCTCCTTGCCGGCGAGGGCGATCGGGGTGATGCCCGCGGCCTTGAGCTTCCGCACGTCGGCGAGGAACGCGGCCCAGGTGGCCGGCGGAGTGGTGATGCCGGCCTTGGCGAAGAGCTTCTTGTTGTACCAGAAGCCGACCATGCCGATGTCGTACGGGACTCCGTAGATGCGGCCGTCGATCTGGTAGGCCGAGAGCGAGACCGGGGTGAGCTGCGACGACCAGTCCATGAGGTCGGCGAGGTCCTCGACGAGCCCCGCGTCGACCTGCTGCTTGAGCACGCCGCCGCCCCAGGTCTGGTAGACGTCGGGGAGCTTGCCCGAGGACGTGGTGGCGGTCAGCTTGGACTTGAACGCCTCGTTCTCCAGCGAGGTCGTGTTGATCGCGATCTTCGGGTGAGCCTTCGTGTACGCCGTGGAGATCTCCGGGAAGAGGGACTTCCCCGGCTCCGTGGTGGCGATGTTCCACCAGTCGAACGTCACCTTGCCGTCGGCCGACAGATTGCCGCCCGACCCACCGGACCCGCAGGCCGTGGTGAGTGCGACGGACAAGGTGGTCATGCCCGCGAGCGCCAGGAAGCTTCGTCGGCTCGGGAGGGTGCTGGCCATGGGACCTCCGGGGTGGGGGAATGCCGGTTCGTGCCCGAAATTTTTTCGAAATACTCTCGAATTCTGCGCTGCCACAAACTAGGAACGCGAGGCTTGTCGGTCAAGACCTCGCGTCAACTTAGCTACGGACGCCGGTTGTTCGTAGGGTTGACAAGCAGGTCGGACCGCCCGGAAACTCGTCGAAAGTTTGCGATACATGTCGGCGGCCGAAGGCATCCGCGCGGAGGAGAGAAGTTGAGCGAGCAGCGCCCGACCCTGGCCGTGATCGCCGCGGAGGCGGGGGTTTCCCCGGCCACCGTGTCCAAGGTGATCAACGGCCGCTCCGATGTCGCGCCCGCGACCCGCGAACGGATCGAGGGCCTGCTGCGATCACACAACTACCTGCCGCCCGGCCGGCAGGGCAGAGCCCGCAGATCGGGCCTCGTCGACCTGATCATCGGCGGCCTCGACAGCGCGTGGGCGGTGGAGATACTGCGCGGCGTCGAGGCCGAGTGCGCCCAGCGGAGCGTCGGTACCGTCGTGTCGCTCGTCCCGCCGGGTGAGGCCACGCCGTCCAGCTGGACCGCGCTGCCGGTCCTGCACCACAGCGACGGCGTCATCCTCGTGACCTCCTCGGTCACCCGCGCCCAGCGCGCCCAGGTCGAACGGGCCGGGGTGGCGCTGGTCGTCATCGACCCCATCGACCTGCCCGGCAACGGCGTCCCGAGCATCGGAGCGACCAACTGGGCGGGCGGCATGGCCGCCACCGAGCACCTGCTGGAACTGGGGCACCGCCGGATCGCCACGATCGGCGGACGCAAGGAGATGCTCTGCAGCCAGGCCCGTATCGACGGGTATCGGACCGCCCTGGAGCGGGCCGGGATCGAGGCCGACCGCGACCTGGTCCGGTTCGGCGACTTCCAGCACGAGGGCGGGTTCCGGTGCGCCCGGGAGCTCCTCGCCCTCCCCGAGCCGCCGACGGCCGTCTTCGCCGGCAGCGACCAGCAGGCGATGGGCGTCTACGAAGCCGCCCGGCAGAGCGGACTGCGCATCCCGCAGGACCTCAGCGTGGTCGGCTTCGACGACCTGCCGATGTGCGAATGGCTTTCACCGCCGCTGACGACGGTGCGCCAGCCGCTGGAGGAGATGGGCCGGGTCGCCGCCCGCACACTGTTCCATCTTCTGGACGGCCAGCCCCTGGTCAGCCCGCGGATGGAGCTCTCGACCGAACTGAAGGTCCGGCTCTCCACCGCCCCGCCTCGTCACTAGGAGAATCCCTTGACCGAGCCCTGGCGTGACACCCTGCTGCCCGTGTCCGAGCGAGTCACCGATCTCCTGAGACGGATGACGCTGGAGGAGAAGGCGGGACAACTCGCCGGCTTCTGGGCGTTGCCCTCGGATCCGGGAGTACCTGTCGCGCCGATGGAGGACGATTCCGGCGAGTCCGCGCCCGGCCTCGACGACATCGTCGCCCACGGGCTCGGCCAGCTCACCCGGGTGTTCGGAACCGCACCGATCACCGCGGAAGCCGGAATGGAGCGGCTCGCCTCGCTCCAGCAGCAGGTGACCGGATCCAGCCGCTTCGGGATCCCGGCGGTCGCTCACGAGGAGTGCCTGACGGGGTTCATGACGCTCGGAGCGACGGTCTTCCCCGCCCCGCCGGCCTGGGGCGCGTCCTTCGACCCTGGGCTCGTGCGCCGGATGGCCGCCGCCATCGGCGCCGGGATGCGGCGGGTCGGCGTCCACCAAGGACTGGCTCCGGTGCTCGACGTGGTCCGCGACTACCGGTGGGGCAGGACCGAGGAGTGCATCGGCGAGGACCCCTATCTCGTCGGAGCGGTCGGCACGGCCTACGTACAGGGCCTGGAAGACGTCGGCATCGTGGCGACGCTCAAGCACTTCGCCGGGTACTCGGCCTCGCGCGGCGGCCGGAACATGGCCCCCGTCGCCTCGGGGCCCCGCGAGTTCGCCGATGTCCTGGTCGAGCCTTTCGTACGGGCGCTGCGCGAGGGAGGCGCTCGGTCGGTGATGAACAGCTACACCGACGTGGACGGGGTCCCGGTGGCCGCCGACCGACGCCTGCTGACCGACCTGCTCAGGGGCGAGCTCGGTTTCGGCGGTGTCGTCGTCGCCGACTACTACGCCGTCTCCTTCCTGGAGACCCGACACGGCGTCACCGGGTCGCGCGGCGCGGCCGGCGCGCTGGCGTTGACCGCGGGGATCGACGTCGAGCTGCCCACGGCCCGCTGCTACGGCGAGCCGCTGACCGAACTCGTGCGGTCAGGAGGCCTGTCCGAGGAGCTCATCGACCGGGCCGCGGAGCGCGTCCTGCTGCAGAAGGCCGAACTCGGCCTGCTCGACCCCGACTGGGAACCCGTCAAGCCCGAGCCGGTCGACCTCGACCCGCCGGAGAACCGGGCCCTGGCCAGGCTCCTGGCCGAACGGTCCACCGTGCTGCTCGCCAACGACGGCATCCTGCCGCTGCGGCCGTGCCGGGTCGCGATCCACGGGCCGTACGCCGACGACCCCCACTCCTTCCTCGGCTGCTACTCCTTCCCCAACCACGTCGCGCTGCCCGGCGACCCCGGGCTTGAGATCCCGACGCTCGGCGAAGCGCTCACCGCGGCCGGGTTCACGGTCACCGCGGACGAGCCGGACGTGAACGTGCTGGTGCTAGGAGACCGGGCCGGCATGTTCGGCCGGGGCACTTCGGGAGAGGGCTGCGACGCCGCGACCCTCGATCTGCCCGGGGACCAGGCCGCACTCGCCTCCGCCGTTCTGGACTCCGGGGTGCCGACCGTCCTGGTCCTGGTCTCCGGACGGCCCTACGCCCTCGGCTCGCTGGCCGAACGCGCATCGGCCGTCCTACAGGCCTTCTTCCCCGGCGAGGAGGGCGGGACGGCGCTGGCCCGGATCATCAGCGGGGCCGCGGAGCCGTCCGGACGGCTGCCCGTCTCCCTCCCCCGCCAGGCCGGCGGCCAGCCCGGCACGTACCTGCACTCCAGACTCGGCGGACGCACCGACTGGAGCTCGGTGGACCCGACTCCGCTGTTCCCCTTCGGACACGGGCTGAGCTGGACCCGCTTCACCTGCTCGGAGCTCTCGGTGGATCCCGTCGCCGCGACGGACGGAGCCGTCTCCGTCTCGGTCACCGTACGCAACGTCGGAGAGGTGGCCGGGACCGAGGTGGTCCAGCTGTACCTCTCGGACCCCGAGGCGTCCGTCGTCCGGCCACAGCAGTGGCTCGCCGGATTCTGCAGGGTCGAGCTGCAACCGGGCGCGGCCGCCCGGATCACCTTCTCCGTCCATGCCGACCGGACCTCCTTCACCGGTATCGACCTGCGGAGAAGAGTGGAGCCCGGAGAGATCGGCGTGGCCGTCGGACGGTCCAGCGGCGATCTTCCGCTGCGGGGCTCCTTCACTCTGCACGGCCCCGTACGGCATCCGGCGGCCGACCGCGTGCTGTCCGTGCCGGTCGAGATCGTCCCCGTCTCATGAGCACGTCCTTCGGCGATCCCGTGCTGCCCGGCTTCCGGCCCGACCCGTCCGTGTGCCGGGTGGGAGCGGACTACTACCTGGTGACGTCCAGTTTCGAATGGTTCCCGGGTCTTCCCGTGTTCCACAGCCGCGATCTCGTGAACTGGCGACGTCTCGGCTCCGCGCTCGACCGCCCGTCCCAGCTCGATCTCGACGGGTGTGAGCCCTCACGCGGCCTGTTCGCGCCCACGATCAGGCACCATGACGGGGTGTTCCATCTCGTCTGCACGCTGATGGACGGCCCCGGCCATTTCGTCGTCACGGCGACCGACCCGGCGGGGCCGTGGTCGGAACCGCAGTGGTTGGAGGGCGAGGGCTTCGACCCGTCACTGTTCTTCGACGACGGGCCGGACGACTGCGACGGCGACGGCGACGGCGACGGCCGGGCCTGGTTCACCGCCGCCCGTGTGCTGGACGAGGCCGCCGGCCGCACCGAGATCTGGATGCGCGAGTACCTTCCCCGCGAGCGACGGCTCACGGGACCGGAGTACGTCCTGTGGTCGGGAACCCACCTGGGCGCCCGCTGGTCGGAAGCCCCGCACCTCTACAAGATCGACGGCAGCTACCTTCTGCTCACCGCCGAGGGCGGCACCGATGTGGACCACAGCGTGGTCGCCGCCCGCGCCGCCCGCGTGACCGGCCCGTACGAGGGAGTCTCCGGCAACCCGGTGCTGCCTCCCGCCGAGGGCCCGGTCACCTGCACCGGGCACGCCGACCTCGTCCGAACCCCGTACGGCGAGTGGCGGGCCGTCCTCCTCGGTGTCCGCCCGGGCTCCGCCATCGGCCGCGAGACCTTCCTCAGCAGGGTCACCTGGAGCGACGGCCGGCCGGTCTTCTCCCCTCTCCGCCATACGAGCCCTCGCCACCGTCTCCGCGACGACTTCGCCACCCTCTCCGCCGACTGGAGCACCCTGCGCACCCCACGCGCACCGTTCTGGACCACCGGCGACGGGCTCCGCCTCCAGCTCCGCCCCGAACGCCTCGGCGAACGCACCACCCCGTCCCTCCTGGTCCTCCCCCAGGAACAGCCCGACTGCGACGTCTCCACCGAGCTGCACTTCCTCCCCGACGCACCGGAGGAACAGGCAGGCCTCGCCGTCGTCATCGACGACGACACCCATCTCGTCCTCCTTCGCACCACGGAAGGGCTCAGCCTCCGTCGCGGGCCCGATGTCCTGGCCGGCGTCGTCGTCCCGCCGGGCCCCGTCCGCCTGGGGGTCCGCATCCGCGGCTTCAGCCACACCTTCGCCTACGCGGCACCCGACGGGGCCTGGCAGGACCTGACCACCGTCGAAGCCACCTTCCTCACCCCGCTGTTCACCAGCGTGCAGCTCGGCCTCTACGCCACCTCCAACGGCCGCCCGTCCACCACCCAAGCCCATTTCGCGTGGTTCGACATCACGCATCCGCACCAGCCCTCCGGGGCGAAGGACACCGACGACCCGGAAATGTGACCCGAGACAAGCACTCTCTTATGAAGGAAGCGGTCCCTGTCGAAATACTTTCGACAGGGACCGCTTCGCTATGACGCTCCCGAAATCCCTGACGGAGCGTTTCGAATGGCCATACGGGGCCGAGTTTCCGAAACCTCTTCGAAATACTTGACATGGTCACGCCGTGTTTCCACACTGAATCCCGAGGCGGTGGCGCCCCTTTACCCGCGTGTCGCCGTACCGGCCTCGAATCATTGCGCCTTGATGGTCCGCGTCCTTTTTCGATGGACCCGGACATCGCCTTCGCGGATTCCTTCCGCCGCACTCACATCCATCCGTGATTTCTGTCCCGGAGGTCCATTCATGCGTTCACAAGCCATTCCACCGTCCACCGTCCGCCGGAAAATCGGCGGCCTGTGTGCGGCGCTGATCGTCGGGGTCCTCGGTTCGGCCACCATCCTGGTCGCGCCGTCGACCTCACAGGCCGCCGAGAGCACACTCGGCAGCGCCGCGGCGCAGAGCGGCCGCTACTTCGGCACCGCCATCGCCTCGGGCCGGCTCGGCGACTCGGCGTACACGACCATCGCGAACCGTGAGTTCACCATGGTGACGCCCGAGAACGAGATGAAGATCGACGCCACCGAACCGCAGCAGGGCCGGTTCGACTTCACCGCCGGTGACCGCGTCCACAACTGGGCGGTGCAGAACGGCAAGAAGGTGCGCGGACACACCCTCGCCTGGCACTCCCAGCAGCCCGGCTGGATGCAGAGCCTCAGCGGCAGCGCGCTGCGTCAGGCGATGATCAACCACATCAACGGCGTGATGGGCCACTACAAGGGCAAGATCGCCCAGTGGGACGTCGTCAACGAGGCCTTCGCCGACGGCAGTTCGGGCGCCCGGCGCGACTCGAACCTGCAGCGCACCGGCAACGACTGGATCGAGGTCGCCTTCCGCACCGCGCGCGCCGCCGACCCGGCCGCCAAGCTCTGCTACAACGACTACAACACCGACAACTGGACCTGGGCCAAGACCCAGGCCGTGTACAACATGGTCAAGGACTTCAAGCAGCGCGGCGTACCGATCGACTGCGTCGGGTTCCAGTCGCACTTCAACAACGACAGCCCGTACAACAGCAACTACCGCACCACGCTGCAGAGCTTCGCCGCCCTCGGCGTCGACGTGGCCGTCACCGAGCTCGACATCCAGGGCGCCTCCCCCACGACCTACGCCGCCGTGACCAACGACTGCCTGGCCGTCCCGCGCTGCCTGGGCATCACCGTCTGGGGCGTGCGCGACACCGACTCCTGGCGAGCCGACCAGACGCCACTGCTGTTCAACGGCGACGGCAGCAAGAAACCCGCCTACACCTCCGTCCTCAACGCCCTCAACGGCGGCACCACGACTCCCCCCGCGGACGGCTCGGCGATCAAGGGCGTCGGTTCCGGCCGCTGCCTGGACGTGCCGAGCGCCAGTACGACCGACGGCACCCAGGTCCAGTTGTGGGACTGCAACAGCAACGCCAACCAGCAGTGGACGTCCACCAGCGCCGGTGAGCTCAGGGTCTACGGCAACAAGTGCCTGGACGCCGCCGGCACCGGCAACGGCACCAAGGTGCAGATCTACAGCTGCTGGGGCGGCGACAACCAGAAGTGGCGCCTCAACTCCGACGGATCCATCGTCGGCGTCCAGTCCGGCCTCTGTCTCGACGCCGTCGGCGCCGGCACCGCCAACGGCACCCAGATCCAGCTCTACTCCTGCTCGGGCGGCAGCAACCAGCGCTGGACCCGCGCCTGATCTGCTGCAGCGACACCCGCGCCATCGAGGGGAGCCAGGCTGATCCTGGCTCCCCTCCTCGGAGACAGGAAGCCGCCGGCCGTGTCAGGCGTCGCCCGGGGGGCGGGTGCTGGCGCGCATGATGAGCTGTGGTTCCACCAGGAGGTGTTCGGCCTTGCGGGCGCGGCCTTCGATGTGGTCGACCAGCAGTCCGATGCTGCGGCGTCCGATGGTGGCGAAGTCCTGGCGGACGGTGGTCAGCGGCGGCGGGAAGTACTCGGCCTCGGGGATGTCGTCGAAGCCGGCGACGGCCACCTGCGCGGGGGTGCGGATGCCGGCCTCGCGCAGCGCCCGCAGGACGCCGAGCGCCATCTGGTCGTTGGCGACGAAGACGGCGGTGACCGGTGCCGCCCCGCGGCGGGCCAGGGCGAGCCCGGCGAGCTCCTGGCCCGCCCGGTACCCCGACAACGGGCTCCAGTCACCCGCCAGCACACGCGGAGGCTCGATACCGCTCTCCTCCAGGACCGCGCGCCAGCCCGCGGTGCGGGCCTCGCTCTCCAGCCAGTCCTCGGGCCCGGCCACGTGCCAGACCGTGCGGTGCCCGGCGGCCAGCAGATGCTCCGTGACCATACGGGCACCGCGCTCCTGGTCCAGGGAGACCCCGGGCAGATCGAGCCGGTGGCCACCCTCCACCGTCACCACCGGAAAGGGCGCGTCCAGCTCGGCGAGCGCCTGCACGTGCGAGCGCTGCGGGGTGATCGCGACGACCCCCTCCACACCCCAGGCCGCGAGATGGTCGATGGCATCCTTCAGCGCCTGCCCCTCCCCGGTACGCAGACTGACCGTGGAGACCAGATAGCCCTCCTCCCGCGCCGCCTCCTGCAGACCCGTCATCGTGCTCGCCGGGCCGTACAGGGCGGTGTTGACCGCGATCACACCCAGCGTCCTCGTCCGGCGCGTCACCAGAGCCCGGGCCGCGGAATTACGGCGGTAGCCCAGCCGCTCGATCGCCACCGTGACCTGCTCACGCGTGGCCGCACGCACATTCGGGTGACCGCTCAGCACCCGCGAGACGGTCTGATGGGAGACCCCCGCCTCCCGTGCGACATCGGCCATCGTCGGCGGGCGGACGTCTTCCGCGGGATGCCCCACGTTCGCCTCCCCTCTCCCTGATCACGGCTGTGCGCCGATATTGCGGCTGTGCATCGATGCGAGAAAAACCTTAGTGCTGCTCGCGGCGGGCGGCTGACGCTGCTCCGGGCCCAGCCGTGTCCGGAGCAGCGTCAGCCGCTCGTACTGAACCGCAGGACCGTCCTCGACCGGTACTCCTCGCCGGGTCGCAGCACCGTGGACGGGTCACCGGGGCGGTTCGGGGAGTCGGGGAAGTGCTGGGTCTCCAGCGCGATGCCGGCGCCCGTCCGGTAGGGGGTACCGCTCTTGCCGAGGATCGTTCCGTCGAACTGCCCCGCGGTGTAGACCTGGAGTCCGGGCTCCGTGGTCAGCACCTCCATGCGGCGGCCCGTGGACGGCGCGTGGAGGACGGCGGCCCGGCGGAGCGTGTCGTCGTTGCCGTGCGGGCTCAGTACGAAGTTGTGGTCGTACCCGCCGCCCGCCCCCGGCCGGGCCTGGGCCTCGGCGATCCTGAGCGGCCGGCGGAGGTCGAACGCGGTGCCGGTGACGGGGCGGTGGTCCCCGTAGGGGATGAGTTCCTCGTCGACCGGTGTGTAGTGGTCGGCGTGGACGGCCAGTTGATGGTCGAGGATGTCGCCGGCGCCCTCGCCTTCGAGGTTGAAGTAGGCGTGGTTGGTCAGGTTGACCAGGGTGGCCGCGTCGGTGACCGCTGCGTAGGAGAAGGAGAGTTCTCCGTCACGGCCGATGAGGCAGCTGACGGTGACGTCCAGGTTTCCCGGGAATCCCTGGTCGCCGTCGGGGCTGCGGAGGTGCAGGAGCACACCGGTCCACTCCGGGGTGTGCACGCTTTCGGCTTCCCAGAGCCGGGTGTCGAATCCGTCGTCTCCGCCGTGCAGGCAGTGGCCGTTCTCCTGTGTGGTCAGCTGGTACGTCTTCCCGTCCAGGGAGAACCGGCCTCGTGCGATGCGGTTGGCGTAGCGGCCGACGGTGGCTCCGAAGTACCGGGCGGCAGCCGTCCGAGCCGGGTCGCGGGGAGCGAGGACGACGTCGGCCGGGGTGCCGTGCCGGTCCGGCACCCACAGTCCGTGGAGGCGGGCGCCGCGGGTGTGCACCTCTGCCGTGAGTCCGCCGGGAAAGCCGAAGGTCCATCGTTGCCCGGCATCCGTGCCGGTGTGGCAGACCGGTGGGCCGCCGGTGAAAGGCGGACGGGAGGACGGGGTCATGGAGGTTCCTTGTCCGGAGTGCGGCACGGCCGGGAAAGGAGGTCGAAGACTGCTTTCCCGGCCGTGTTCGTGGTGGTCGGTGGTCGGTGGTCGGTGGTCGGTGGTCGGTGGTGAGTGGTCTGCCCGGGATCGGGCCTGCCCGGGAGGTCTAGCGCACCGGGCGGGAGCCGCCGAAAAGCCGTTGGAGGAGGATGAAGACGAACAGCAGGCCCCCGATGACGATGCGCGTCCACCATGAGCTGAGCGTGCCCTGGAAGCTGATGATGGTCTGGATCAGGCCGAGGACCGTCACGCCCAGCGCGGTTCCCAGGACGAAGCCGGAGCCTCCGGTGAGCAGCGTCCCTCCGATGACCGCGGCCGCGATGGCGTCGAGTTCCATGCCGACGGCGTGCAGGGCGTAGCCGGACAGCATGTAGAAGGTCAGCAGCAGGCCGCCGAGGGCGGAGCACAGGCCGCTCACGGCGTACACCGCGATCTTGGTGCGTCCCACGGGCAGACCCATGAGACGGGCCGAGGACTCGTTGCCGCCCAGGGCGTAGACGGTGCGGCCGAAGCGGGTGTGGTGGAGGACGACGAAGGCGAGCACCAGCACGACCAGGGCGATGACCACGGCGGGTGAGACGAACAGCCCCCCGGGCAGGAGCACTCGCGTCTGGGCGATCCGCGTGGTCGTGGGGTCGGTGAGGGAGATGGACTCCGTGCTGATCATGTAGCAGAGGCCACGGGCGAGGAACATGCCCGCGAGGGTGACGATGAAGGGCTGGATCTCGAAGGCGTGGATCACCCAGCCCATGAGGGCGCCGCCTCCGGCTCCCACCAGCAGGACCAGAGGCACCGCCAGGGCGAGCGGCACACCGTTCCGTTCGACGAGCCAGGCCGTCAGCATGGTCGACAAGGCCACCATGGAGCCGACGGAAAGGTCGATTCCACCGGTGAGGATGACGAACGTCATGCCGATCGCCACGACGAGCAGGAAGCCGTTGTCGATCAGGACGTTGAGCAGGACCTGCGCGGAGAAGAAGCCTTCGTACTGAAGGGAGCCGATCGAGAACATCACGATCAGCAGAGTGGCGGTCACCACGAGCGGCAGACGGGTGGCATGCCGTGCCGAGAACCGCTGGAGCGGCCCGGTGAGGGAGCTGAGGGTGGTGCTCACGGGTGGACCTCCTGCTGGCGGGCTCCCGCGTCGCCGGCCGCGGGGGCCGGGCCCGGGGCGGCCGGTCGGCGACGGCGCGAGAGCCGCGCGCGGAACGCGGGCGACTGGACGAGACACACGACGATGACGACGAGGGCCTTGAAGACAAGGGTGGTCTCGGGCGGTACGCCGAGGGTGTAGATCGTGGTCGAGAGAGTCTGGATGATCAGCGCGCCCAGGACCGTCCCTCCGAGGGAGAAGCGGCCGCCCGTGAGGGCGGTGCCGCCGACGACCACGGCGAGGATGGCGTCCAGCTCGATCCACAGGCCCGCGTTGTTGCCGTCGGCGCTTGAGACGTTGGAGCTGATCATCAGGCCGGCCACCGCGGCGCACACGGCGCTGACGACGTAGACCATGACCAGGAGACCGGCTGCCCGGATGCCTACGAGTCGGCTCGCGACCGGATTGCCGCCCACCGATTCGATAAGCATGCCGAGCGCGGTCCGCCGGGTGACGAGGGAGGTGACGGCGACGAGGGCCGCAGCGAGGAGGACGGCGAAGGGGAGGGTGAGCCAGTAGCCCCCGCCGATCATCTTGTAGGCGCTGCTGGACACGCTGATGATCTGGCCGTCGGTGATCAGCTGGGCCACGCCCCGGCCCGCGACCATGAGGACCAGCGTGGCGACGATGGGCTGGACGCCGAGCCGGGCGACGAGGAGGCCGTTGAGCAGGCCGATCGCGGCGGCCACGCCGACCGCCACCGCGATCGCCGACATGACGGTGGGCAGACTTCCGGGGTCCTTCGCGGTGGCGATGTGCTCGCACGCGAGGGCTCCGGCGATGGCGACCGTCGAGCCGACCGAGAGGTCGATGCCCCGGGTCGCGATGACCAGCGTCATGCCGAGCGACACCAGTACCAGGGGGGCGCCGAACTGGAGGATGTCGATCAGGCTGCCGTACAGGTGTCCGTTCTGGACGCGGACGGCGAAGAAGTCATGGGTGAGCGCGACGTTGCCGAGCAGCAGGGCTGCCAGGACGGCGGCGGGCCAGAAGAGGCGGTGTTCGGTGAGCTGCCGGGCGCCGGGCGCCCGGGCCGGACGCCTTCCGGCGCCGGCGTCGTCAGGTGGTGTCATGAGGTGGCTCCGGTGGCGATGGTGCCCAGGATCCGGTCGGGCGTCAGCGTCGGGTCGTTGGGAAGGGTGGCGACAAGCCGGTGATCGCGCAGGACACCCACGCGGTGGCTCAGCCGCAGCACTTCCTCGAGTTCGGCGGAGATGAAGAGAACCGCGGTGCCTTCCGCGGCCAGCCGGGTGACCAGCTTCTGGATCTCCGTCTTGGCTCCGATGTCGATGCCCCGGGTGGGTTCGTCCAGGATCAGCAGCTCGGGGTCGGTGAGCAGCCACCGCGCGAGCAGCACCTTCTGCTGGTTGCCTCCGCTGAGGTTGCGGACCTGGGCCTCGGGATCGGCCGGGCGGATGTCGAGGACCTCGGTCCACCGGGCGGCGATCTCGTCCTGTCGGGTGCGGGAGAGCGGTTTGGTCCAGCCGCGTGCGGCTTGCAGGGCGAGCACGATGTTCTCGCGGACCGTGAGTTCGCCGATCAGCCCCTCCGCCTTGCGGTTCTCCGAGCAGAAGGCGATCTTGTGGGCGATCGCGGCGCGGGGCGATCGCAGGGCGGCACGTTCGCCGTCGATCCGGAGCTCTCCTCCGTCGGCGTGGTCGGCGCCGAAGAGCAGCCGGGCCGCCTCGGTGCGTCCGGAGCCGAGGAGCCCGGCCAGGCCGATGACCTCGCCGCGGTGGATGTCCAGGTCGTACGGCTGGACGGCACCGGCCCGGCCGAGTCCGCGGGCGCTCAGGAAGGGGGTGTCCGCGGGGACGGGGGCGGCGGTGCCGGTGTGCGACGTCTCCGCGAGTTCGTCGAGGGTGCGCAGTTCGCTGCCGACCATGCGGTGTACGAGGGTGACGGGTGTCAGCTCGTCGATCCGGTACTCGCCTTCGAGGTGGCCGTTCCGCAGGACGGTCACCCGGTCGCACAGGTCGAAGACCTGGTCGAGGAAGTGGGTGACGAAGAGGATCGCGACGCCCCGGTCGCGCAGCCGGCGTATCAGGGCGAACAGTTGGGCGACTTCGTCCCGGTCGAGGCTGGAGGTGGGCTCGTCCAGGACGAGCACCTTCGCCCGGATGTCCACGGCACGCACGATCGCGACGAGCTGCTGGACGGCGAGGGAGTGCGCGCTCAGCGGCAGGCGGACGTCGAGGTCGAGTTCCAGCTCGGTGATGAGCTGTGCCGCGCGCCGGTGGAGAGCCGACCAGTGGACGAGTCCCAGGCGCCGGGGTTCACGGCCGATGAGGATGTTCTCGGCGACGGAGAGGTTGGGGCACAGGTTCACCTCCTGGTAGACCGTGCTGATTCCGGCGTGCTGTGCTTCCAGTGGTTCGGCGAACCGCTGGGGGACGCCGTCGACGGAGACCGTTCCCGCGTCGGGCGGGTGGACCCCGGTGAGCACCTTGATGAGGGTCGACTTGCCGGCGCCGTTCTCACCCATCAGCGCGTGTACCTCGCCCGGGAAGAGGCGCAGGTCCACGCCGTCGAGGGCGAGGACGCCGGGGAAGGCCTTGCGGATGCCGCGGGCCTCCAGGACCGGCCGGTCGGGGCGGGTGGGTGTGCGGGGGGTGGGTGGGGCTGCCATCCGCCCTCCTCTCCATGAGGGTCGGGGGCGGCGCGAGAGCCGCCCCCGATCCGGTGCGGGCGGTGGTCAGTACTGGCGGCCGGGCAGGGCGGCCGCGGCCTGGTCCTGGGTGAAGACACCCTCCTTGACCTCGACCCGTTGCGGAACGTTCTCCCCCGCCGCGACCTTCTTGGCGAGTTCCATGAGCTGGTCGCCGAGGAGCGGGTTGCACTCGACCACCACGTTGATCTTCTTCTCCTGCATGGCGACGAAGGCGTCCTTGATGCCGTCGACGGAGATCACCTTGATGTCGACGCCCGGCTTCTTGCCCGCCTCCTCGATGGCCTGGATGGCGCCCAGGGCCATGTCGTCGTTGTGGGCGTACAGGACGTCGATGTCCTCGTGGGACTTGAGGAAGGCCTGCATGACCTCCTTGCCCTTGGCGCGCGTGAAGTCCCCGGTCTGGGAGGCGACGACCTTGAATTTGGGCTCGCCCTTGATGACGTCGGCGAAGCCGGCCTTGCGATCGTTGGCGGGGGCGGATCCGGTGGTGCCCTGGAGCTCGACGACATTGACCGGCGCCGAGGTCCCCTCGTACTCCTTCACGAGCCACTTGCCGGCCTCCTGCCCCTCCTTGACGAAGTCGGAGCCGAGGAAGGTCCGGTAGAGGGAGGTGTCCTGCGAGTCGACGGCGCGGTCGGTGAGGATCACGGGGATTCCGGCGTTCTTGGCCTCCTTCAGGACGGTGTCCCAGCCGGACTCCACCACCGGCGAGAAGGCGATGACGTCCACCTTCTGCTGGATGAAGGTGCGGATCGCCTTGATCTGGTTCTCCTGCTTCTGCTGGGCGTCGGAGAACTTCAGCGTGATGCCGGCCTTCTCGGCCGCCTCGCGTACGGACTTGGTGTTGGCGGTGCGCCACCCACTCTCGGCTCCTACCTGAGCGAACCCGAGCACCAGCTTGCCGTCGGAGGAGCCCTTGCCGGTGCCGCCGGGGCTGCCGGTGGTCGCGGGCTCGGTGGTGCAGGCGGTCAACACACTGCCGGCCAGGGCGGCGGCGGCGATGACGCGGAGGGCTCTGTGGGCCATGTCGTGGTTCCTCTCGGGACGTGCGTCGTACCAGGCGGAGCCCTGAAGGCGATGGGCACCGTGCAGGGTGGCTGCGCAGGGGTGGTTGAGCCGGGCGAGGCAGGACGAAGCGTCGGCCCCGACGGTCGGTGAGCTGGCGAACGCGACACATTGTGAGCGCTAACAGAGCAGTTACTCAAGGGCTCGTACGGCCGTTACCCGTTCTTGATGCGCAGGAGTGAGCCGGCGATGGGGCGTGAGGAGACCCAAGAAGTCCGGAGGAGCAGGCAGTTACCGACGCATCTTGACGCTCCAGGGCCCTGCGACCTGGGCCGGACCAGAGGGGCCCACTACCCACGGTCTCGTTAGGGGCAACGCGACACGGAGCGTCGACACTCGGAAATTGTGAGCGTTAACACTAGCGTCAGGCGTACGACCGCAACCAGCGCAGCTTGCCGGCCTCGTGGTACGGGCCGCCGCCCTCGTGGTCGTTGAAGTCGTAGACCTCGATGGCCTTGTCGGCGCCGCCCCAGGCGTTGAACGCCGCGAAGACGGTCGACGGCGGGCAGGTCTGGTCCTCCAGCGCCGCCGAGAACAGCGCGGGCGCACGACCGCGGGCGGCGAAGTGGACGCCGTCGAAGTACGACAGCGTGCGCAGGGCGTCCTCGGTACGGCCGCGGTGCGTCCTGAGGTAGAGGCCGACCTCGCGGTACGGGTGTCGGTCCGTCAGCATCGTGGCGCGGGGGAAGTCGCAGAGGAACGGCACGTCCGGCGCCACCGCCACCAGGTCCGGCACCAGACCGCCCACCGCGATGGTGATGCCGCCGCCCTGACTCCCGCCGAGCGCCACGGTCCGCGAGGCGTCCGTCAGCGAGTGCGAGCGGGCCGCCTCCACCGCACGTACGGCATCGGTGAACACACGCCGGTAGTAGTAGTTCTCCGGGGCGTCGATGCCCCGGGTCATGAAGCCGGGGTACGCCGGAGCGCTGCCCACCGGGTCTGCGGTGCCGCCACCGCCGCCCCAGCCGCTGCCCTGCCCCCGGGTGTCCATCACGAAGTGTGCCCGGCCGCTGGACGCCCACATCAGGTCCTCGTGGGGAAGACCGCGCCCACCGCCGTAACCCATGAACTCCACGACCAGCGGCACCGGTTCCTCGGTATCGGCCGGCAGCCGCAGCCAGCCCTTCACCGGGTGACCGCCGAACCCGGCGAACGTCACGTCGTACACCCGGACTGTCGACAGTCCCGCGTCGACCGGCTCGAAGCGGGCGTCCAGGTCGAACTCGCGTGCCTCCTGAAGCGTCTTGGCCCAGAAGGCATCGAAGTCCCCGGGGGCTGCCGAGTCGCTGTGATACTCGCGGAGTTCGTCGAGGGGGAGGTCGAAAAGGGCCATGCTGAACCGCCTTCAGTAGGTGGTACGACCGATCACACCGTACGTGGGAACGTGCACAGCCCACCAGAGTCTCCCGGATCGCCCCCGTTCACGCACGGCGTACCCCGTCCACTCGGACTCGGTGTCCGCTCCGTCCCGCTCGCGCTCGCGCTCGGTCTGCGGGGGGGGGTCGCTGTCCGCCGATCGGAGTCGGGGATACATGTCATCCATGCGGGCCACGCGGGTGATCGGGGGCCGACTTCGACGCCGTTGGCGCGGCGTTCGGTCATTCCGCTCGACGAGGCGAGACAGTGGACGGGATTTCCGGCCGGACCAACCCGGGGCTCTACCGACGTCGGCAGCCGGGCGTGGTCGGCCGTCCGACCGCCCACTCGTTCGTAAAGGGATGCATCGATGACCGACGCCGGCTCGTCCTACCGTGATCTCCGCGCGCTGGTGATCAACTGCACGCTCAAGCGGTCGCCGGAGCGCAGCCACACTCAGGGCCTGATCGACATCAGCACCGGCATCATGGAGCGACAGGGGGTCGAGGTCGAGGTGCTGCGGGCGGTGGATCTCGACCTCGCGACCGGTGTGTGGCCGGACATGACCGAGCACGGGTGGGAGACCGACGAGTGGCCCGCCATCTACTCGAAGGTCATGGCCGCGGACATCCTCACCTTGGCCGGACCTGTGTGGCTGGGTGACAACTCCTCGGTCATGAAGAAGGTGATCGAGCGCCTGTACGCCTGCTCGTCGATCCTCAACGATCGTGGCCAGTACGCATATTACGGGCGGGTCGGGGGTTGCCTGATCACCGGCAACGAGGACGGTGCCAAGCACTGCGCGATGAACGTCCTCTACAGCCTCCAGCACCTGGGGTACGTGATCCCGCCGCAGGCGGACGCCGGCTGGGTCGGCCCGGCCGGGCCGGGCCCCTCATACCTGGACGAGGGCTCGGGTGGCCCGGAAAACGACTTCACCAACCGCAACACCACCTTCATGACCTGGAACCAGCTCCACCTGGCCCGCATGCTCAAGGACGCCGGCGGCATCCCCGCCCACGGCAACCAGCGCTCCGAATGGGACGCCGGCTGCCGCTTCGACTTCGAGAACCCCGAGCACCGCTGAACGGCCGGTTCTGAACGGTAGCCACGCTGGTCGTACTCGCCGAGCACGACGTGCCCCGCTCGCAGCGGGCGATCAGGCGCTGTTGGGCCGGGTCAGGCCGAGGTCGTAGGCGAGGATCACGGCCTGGATCCGGTCCCTGGCGCCGACCTTGGCGAGGACCCGTCCGACGTGCTTCTTCACCGTGGACTCGGACAGCACGAGACGTTCGGCGATCTCGGTGTTGGTCCAGCCCTTGCCGATGGCGATGAGGATCTCGCGCTCGCGGTCGGTGAGGGCACGGAGCCGGGGGTCGTCGTCGGCCGGCCGGCCGTGCGGGCGTGCCGGCAGCTGTCGGGCGTAGGTGTCGAGGAGGCGGCGGGTGAGGCTGGGGGCGATGACGGCGTCCCCGGCGGCGACCGCGCGGATACCGGCGAGGAGCTCCTCGGGGAGGGCGTCCTTGAGCAGGAATCCGCTGGCGCCCGCACGCAGGGCGGCGTGGGCGTACTCGTCCAGGTCGAAGGTGGTGAGGACCAGGACGCGGGAGCGGCCGCCGCCGGCGACGATGCGGCGGGTGGCCTCGATGCCGTCCATGCCGGGCATGCGTACATCCATGAGCACCACGTCGGGGCGGAGTTCGGCGGCCTGGCGGACCGCTTCGGCGCCGTGGGCGGCCTCGCCGACGACTTCGGTGTCGGGGTTGCTGGCCAGGAGCATACGGAAGCCGAACCTCTGCAGCGGCTGGTCGTCGACGATGAGGACGGTCGTCATGACGCCTCTGCGGTTCGCGACAGGCGGGAGGCGGGGGCTACGGCGGTGTGGAGGACGGCGTGAACGCCCCAGCCGCCACCCGGGCGGGGGCCGGCTGTGACGGTTCCGCCGTACAGGGCGGCCCGTTCCCGCATGCCCGCGATGCCGTGTCCTTCCCCACTGGGACCGTCCGGCGGCCGGGGCGTGGGCCGCTGGAGGCCACCCGCGGGTCCGGTGTCGTCCAGGCGGATGTGGAGCTCGGCGTCGTCGGCCGTGATCGTGAGCCGGGCCCGGGTGTCGGTGCCGGCGTGTTTGAGGGTGTTGGTGAGCGCTTCCTGCGCGATCCGGTAGACGGTCAGCTGCACCCCCGCGTCGAGGGCGTCCGGCCGGCCGGCGCTGCGATACGTGACCTGGGGGCCGGCCGCGCGGACGCGTTCGCAGAGCGCGTCGAGGTCGGCGATACCGGGCTGGGGGCTGAGGTCGGCCGCCCCCTCCTCGTCGGCGGCGCCGTCGGCGTACTCGGTGTCCTCGCGCAGTACGGCGAGAGTGCGGCGCAGCTCGCCGAGGGCCTGGCGGCTGGTGCCGGCGATCAGCTGCAGGGCCTGCCTGCTCCACTCGGGGGCGGTGGCGGCCGCGTGGGCGCCGCCGTCGGCGAGGGTGATGATGACGGAGAGGTTGTGGCCGACGATGTCGTGCATCTCCCGGGCGATGCGGGCGCGCTCCGCGGCGGTGGCGAGCCTGCTGCGCTGGTCGCGTTCGACCTCCAGGCGGGCCGCGCGGTCCTTGAGGCCCAGAAGGTAGGCCCAGCAGAGCCGGATGCCCAGGCCGGAGGCGACGGCGGCGGTCGCGGCGCTGCACAGGAAGAACAGCGCGACGAGCGGGGACAGCGGGATGGTCACGCGTACGGCCGCCAGCACGATGGCGGCGAGCACGGCCGCGCAGGCGAAGCCCAGGTGCTTCAGCCTGCCGTGCCTGGCCAGGCTGTAGAGGGCGATGAGCAGGGCGACGTTGCTGTGCAGCGAGATGTCCAGGGCCGTCTCCACCAGGTAGACGCCGAAGACGGCGGCGAAGGCCGCGGAGGGGGCTCTGCGGCGCCACAGCAGCGGCAGCATCAGCCCCAGCTGCAGGGCGACGATCCCGTACGGGGGGATGGCGGCCGTCCGGATCACCGACCCGTGGCTCCCGCCGACGAGCAGGTCGGGCAGGCCGAAGGTCAGCAGGGCGGCGAGCACCAGCGCGGTGTCGAGGAGCCATGGGCGCTGCCGGTCGGCGCGCCGCAGGCGGCGCCCGGCGTGGAGGAGCCGGGCGATCGGCGGGTGGCCCCACAGCGGGTCCTCGGGCGTCAGGGGTGTCACGGGTGTCACCTGTCCAGTGTCGACGACGGTCGGGCGGGTGACGTCCCCGGTGTGCTCGGTCGCGTCACCCGCTCGCGCAAGGGGTTCGTCAGGCGTCGCCGCGCTTCAGCCGCCAGGCCGCGCCGGCCAGGGCGAGGAGGGTCCAGCCGGTGAGGACGGCGAGGCCGGCTCCGGGGGTGAGCGTGTCCGCGGCCTGCTTCAGGGCGAACATCGACTCGCCCGCGTTGCTCGGCAGGTACCGGCTGACGTCGCTCTCCCAGGAGCTGGGCAGCAGCGAGACGAGCCCGGGAACCAGCAGCAGGGCCGCGACGAGTACGGCGACGGCGCCGGCCGTCGAGCGCAGCAGCGCGCCGAGCGCCACACCGATGACGCCGACCATGCCCAGGTAGAGCCCGGCGGCGAGCAGGCTGCGCAGCACGCCGGCGTCGGACAGCGCGAGCTCTGCGGGGGTGCCGACGATCATGTGGCCGCCGGTCTTGAAGGCCGCGAACACACCGGCCGTGCCGACGAGCAGGGCGACCACGCCGTGGACCGCGGCCTTGGACCACAGCACCGGCAGACGGCGCGGGACGGCCGCGAGCGTCGAGCGGATCGTGCCGGTGCCGTACTCCCCCGCGGTGACCAGGACGCCCAGAATTCCCAGGGCCAGCTGGGCGAAGCCGACTCCGAACAGTGCGAGGTCGACCGCGTTCGCCCTGCTGAGGTCCATGTGGCCGCCGGGCGGCCCCATGGTGCCGGCCGTGGCGGGCTCGTAGCGGGCCGCGGCGATCAGGCCGAAGCCCAGCAGGAAGAGCAGCGCCACGCCGAAGGTGATCCAGGTGGAGCGCAGCGACCAGAGCTTGGCCCACTCGGCGCGCAGCACCCGCGGCCCGGTCACCTTGCAGGTGGGACGCATCGCGTCCGGTCGCCCGGGGGTCCGGGTCTCGCTGATGACGCTCATGCCGCCCTCCCGGGGGTGTCGTCGTGGGTGGTGGAGCCGTGGTAGTCGACGGCGTCACGGGTCAGGTCCATGAACGCGTCCTCCAGGGAGACCTCGCGGGGAGTGAGTTCGAACAGGGCGATGCCGGCCTCGGCGGCCTTCGTCCCGATCGCCCGCGCCGGCACGCCGGTCACTTGCAGTTCCTCGGATCCGGCACGTCCGGTGATCTCGACTCCGGGCCCGGCCAGTACCTCCCGCAGCCGCGCCGGATCCGCGCTGACCACCTTCACCCGGTCGCCGCCGGCCCGCCGGACCAGGTCCGCGACGGTGGTGTCGGCAAGGAGCCGGCCCCGCCCGATGACGATCAGGTGGTCCGCGACCAGCGCCATCTCGCTCATCAGGTGCGAGGAGACGAAGACGGTACGGCCCTCGGCGGCGAGAGAGGTGAGGAGATTGCGGATCCACAGCACGCCCTCGGGGTCGAGGCCGTTGACGGGCTCGTCGAGCATCACCGTCGCCGGGTCGCCGAGGAGCGCCGCGGCGATCCCCAGACGCTGGCCCATGCCGAGGGAGAAGGCGCCCGCGCGCTTCCCGGCCACGGCTTGGAGACCGGTCAGCTCGATGACCTTGTCCACCCGGCGGCGCGGGATGCCGTGGGTGTGCGCCAGCGCCATCAGATGACCGACGGCGGTACGGCCCGGGTGGACCGACTTCGCCTCAAGGAGCGCGCCGATCTCCCGCAACGGCGCGGTGTGCTCCGCGTAGCGGCGGCCGTTGACCCGTACTGTGCCGCCGATGGGCGCGTCCAGGCCGATGATCATGCGCATGGTCGTGGACTTGCCCGCGCCGTTGGGGCCCAGGAAGCCGGTCACGGTGCCGGGCTTCACGGTGAAGTCGAGCCGGTCGACCGCCGTCTTCTCCCCGTACCGTTTCGTCAGCTGATGCGCTTCGATCATCGAGTCCTCCCTCGCGTCCGCCGGCCCGACCCTCGCCGGCCCGCGTCACCGCTCACGCTAGGAGGACGCGACGCGCCGCCCGTGGTACCCGGGTGCCATCCTGAGCGGGCGGTGGTACCGCAGTACCCCTCTCCCGCTCCGCGTCGAAGACCACACGGGTGGCGACACGTGCCCCCGGCCGGAACGCGCGCCAGTGGTCGGCGGGCGCCGCCCGCGCCTACGCGCCGCAGGTGCCGACCGGCCGGAGCGCCGCCACCTCTCCCAGTGGAATGTCCAGGGGCTGCCGAGTGTCCGCGACCTCCAGGCCCAGGGCGCCCCCGGCACTCGCCCGCAAGGTGCCGCACCAGGTGCCCGAGGCGGTGGAGACCTCGACCAGTGCCCCCGCCTTCGAGGGCCTTTCCTCGGGCCACCACGCCGTGCTGGCCGCGACGGCGACCAGGAGCACGGCGAGGAAGGTGAGACCGATGCCGAGGTGGAGCCGCCGCCCGGTCCGCACCCCGTCCGCGGTCGGCGGCGTATGCACCGGCCAGGCGATCCGCGCCACGAGGTACGTGGCCGCGCACGCGACACCGAGAGCGAGCAGCACCAGCACCCCGGCCACCGCCTCCACGGCGCGCGGGGCGCCCGATCCGCCCGTACCGCCGCTCTTGATCGCCCCGCACAGCCCGGCGAAGCCCAGCACGGCGAGCTGAAGGGTCAGCCACCCGCGCGCGGAGGTCTGCAGTCGGTCGCCCGTGTCGTCTGTCATCCCGTCAGAATGGCGAACGCCGGAGCGAGTCGGCGCTGCACACGCGGGCAGGGGTCGCCCGTACGGCGGTTCGTACAGTGCCCGTATTTTGCGGGGAGCAAGAGTCCCGGATGTCAGGCATCCAGCCGCTCGGACCGGTCGTGGTGATCGACTCGTGGCCGACGGCCGGCGCGCATGACGCAAGATCACCGCATACGCTGCCCAGGGGGACTCGCCGCCCACGGGAGCACTCATGGCCACCGTTGATCCACGTACGCAGGGCCGCGAGGCGTACGAGCGGCTGGCGTGGCGGGACGCGTACGAGCACCTGTCGGCCGCCGACCGGCGGGACCCGCTGGAGGCGGCCGATCTCGACCGGATGGCGCGGGCGGCGTATCTGATCGGCGCCGTCGACGCGGCGGACGGGGCCTGGGAGCGGGCCCATCACGCGTTCCTGGACCGAGGCGACACGGCGGCGGCCGTGCGGTGCGCGTTCTGGATCGGACTCACGCTCGTCCTGCGCGGCGAGCACGCCCGCGGTGGCGGGTGGCTGGCTCGGGCGGGGCACCTCCTCGAGGGCGCGGCGCCGGACTGCGCGGAGCAGGGGTACCTGCGCGTTCCCGTGGCGTTGCGGGCGCTGGCCGGTGGCGATGCCGAGGGGGCACATCGCGCGTTCGTGGAGATCGCCGGGATCGCCGACCGGTTCGACGACGCCGATCTGCGGGCGTTCGGGAGGCTGGGCCAGGGTCAGGCCCTGATCGCCCAGGGCCGGACGGCACAGGGCGTGGCGGTGCTGGACGAGACGATGGTGGCGGTGGCCACGGGCGAGGTGTCGCCCATCGTCGCCGGAATCGTCTACTGCGCCGTGATCCTCGCCTGCCGCGGGATCTTCGACCTGGGTCGGGTACGGGAGTGGACGGCGGCCCTGAGCCGCTGGTGCGCCGCGCAGCAGGGCCTCAGGCCGTACCGGGGCCAGTGTCTGGTGCACCGTTCGGAGGTCATGCAGTTGCACGGCGAGTGGGCCGACGCCATGGAGGAGGTGCGGCAGGCGTGCGAGCACCTGTCCGATCCGCCCGGTGACCCGGTGACGGGCATGGCCTTGTACCAGCGTGCCGAGCTGTTCCGGCTGCGCGGAGAGTTCTCCCGGGCCGAGGGCTGCTACCGCGAGGCCGTCGCCTGGGGGCACTCGGCGCAGCCCGGCCTGGCGCTGCTCCGGCTGGCACAGGGCCGCCTGGACGACGCCGCCGCCGCGATCCGCCGGACGTTCGGGGAGACCGGCGTGACGGAGGAGCGGCCCAGGCTGCTGGCCGGCTACGTGGAGATCGAGCTCGCCGCCGGGGCCGTCGAGGAGGCTCAGCTCGCGGTGGACGAGCTCGGCAAGATCGCCGCCGGTTTCGACTCGCCGTACCTGCGGGCGGTGGTGGCGTACGCGCACGGCTCGGTGCTCCTCGCCGCGGGGGAGCCGGAGGCCGCGTGCGCCGCCCTGCGCCGTGCGTGGGTCGCCTGGCACGAGGTCGGCGCTCCGTACGAGACGGCACGCGCACGAGTGCAGCTCGCTCGGGCGTGCCGTCGGCTCGGCGACCACGACACGGCCGCGATGGAGCTGGAGGCCGCCCACCGGGTCTTCGAGCGGCTCGGCGCGGCACCGGCGCTGGAGGAGGCGCGGCAGCTCATGGACCGGGCGGGCCCGGCCTCGTACGCGTATCCCCGAGGCCTGACCCCGCGCGAGGTCGAGGTGCTCCGCCTGGTCGCGACCGGCGCGTCGAACCGCGAGATCGCGGACAGTCTCGTCATCAGCGACAAGACGGTCGCCCGGCACGTGAGCAACATGTTCAGCAAGCTGGGTGTCTCCTCGCGGGCCGCCGCCACCGCGTACGCCTACGAGCACGACCTCGTCCAGGGGTGAGGCCACTACACAGGAATACCCACGCGGCGCGTGTCGGCCGAGTTGGTTGATGTGCCCGATGCGGACACCGCCGCCGGAGACGGACTCTCTCCTTGGAAGCCTCGCAGGCCCCGCGGGCCTGGCGGGCACGGAGGAAGGAGGCCGTGATGAGCACGCGGACCAAGGCGACACGCGCGGAGACGTCTGCCGGTCGGCAGGCGCGCGACCGGCTTCTCGCCGCGATGCCGATGACGGAGCGGCGGATCGAGCTGGGGACGGTGTCCACCGCCGTCCTGGAGGGCGGGGACGGCCGGCCCGTCGTGCTGCTGCACGGCCAGGGCGAGTTCGCCGCCGTCTGGATCAACGTGATCCCCGACCTGGTCAGGACGCACCGGGTGATCGTTCCCGACCTGCCCGGCCACGGCGCCTCGGAGGTGCGCGAGGGCCGGCTCGACGCCGAAACGGTCCTGACCTGGCTCGACGAGCTGATCGACCAGACCTGCCAAGGAAGGCCGCCCGTGCTGGTCGGCCACCTGCTGGGAGGCGCGATCGCCGCCCGGTACGCGGTGCGCCACGGCGACCGCCTCGCCCACCTGGTGCTGGTCGACACGATGGGTCTGGGCTGGTTCCGGCCGGCGCCGAGCTTCGCGGTGCCCATGATGGGCTTCGTCGCCCGCCCGACCCCGAAGAGCCGGGACCGTCTGTTCCACCGGTGCTTCCTCGACATGGACCGGGTGGGCGAGCAGGCCGGAGAGCAATGGGAGCCGCTCCTCGACTACGCCCTGGACCGGGCCCGCACACCGAGCGTGCAGGCGGCGATGCGCGGCATCATCCCGCGTGTCGGCGTGCCGCCGATCCCGTCCGGCGATCTCACCGGAATCAGGGTTCCCACCGACCTGATCCACGGCCGGTACGACCTCCAGGTACGGCTGCGGGCGGCGGAGGCGGCGAGCGCCCGGTACGGCTGGCCGCTGCATGTCATCGAGGACTGCCGGGACGATCCCGCCGCCGAGCAGCCGGAGGCCTTCCTCGACGCGCTGCGCGCGGCGCTGGGGACATCGGGAGAGGAGCAGTCGACATGAGCACGAGCACGTTCGAGATCACCGGACTCGACGGCGGGCGCGTCGGCCTGACCTCGGCTCGGATCGAGCAGCTCGGCACCCGGCTCGACGGGCCGGTGCTCATGGCCGGGGACGAGGGCTGGGACGAGGCCGTCCTGCTCTGGAACGCCATGGTCACGGCCAGGCCCTCGCTCGTCGTCCAGCCGCTCTCGGCCCGGGACGTGGCCACGGCCGTCCGGTTCGCCGCCGACCACGGCCTGTTGCTGAGCGTCAAGGGCGGAGGCCACAACATCGCCGGCACGGCACTCGCCGACGGCGGGCTGACCCTCGACATGTCCCGGATGAAGGAGGTCATCGTGGACCCGGCGGCCCGCCTCGCGCGCGCCGGTCCCGGATGCCTGCTGAAGGACGTCGACGGGGCCACCCAGCGGTACGGTCTGGCGACGGTGCTCGGGTTCGTGTCCGAGACGGGGGTCGCCGGCCTGACCCTCGGCGGCGGATTCGGCTACCTGACCCGCCGGTTCGGCTGGGCGGCCGACAACCTGGAGGAGGTCGAGATCGTCACGGCGGACGGCGCGACCAGGACCGCGAGCCGGGTGGAGAACCCGGACCTGTTCTGGGCGGTCCGCGGCGGCGGTGGCAACTTCGGCGTCGTCACCCGCTTCACCTTCCGGTTGCACGAGGTCGGCCCCGTCATCACCGGAGGCCTGGCGGCCTGGAGCATCGACCGGGCGGACGAGGTCCTCGCGGCGTACCGGGAACTCACCGAGTCCGCTCCCCGCGAGCTGACGGCGGTGGCGATCGTCCGGCTCGCACCGCCCGCGCCGTTCGTCCCGGAGGCGTGGCACCTCAAGCCCGTCGTCGGGCTGCTCGTGTGCCACAGCGGCGCGAACGCCGAAGCCGACCTCGCGCCGCTGCGTGGCCTGGGAGAGCCGATCTTCAATCTGATCGGCGAGAAGCCGTACGCGGCCCAGCAGTCGATGCTCGACGCGATGGAGCCGAAGGGCCTGAACCAGTACTGGAAGGCCGAGTTCCTCCCCGGCCTGCCGGGCGAGTACCTTCCCGTGTTCCGGGACGCGGCGCTGGAGGTCTGTTCTCCCCTGTCCTTCTCCGTCGTCTTCCACCTCGCCGGTGCGCTGAACGAGGCCGCCGACGACGGTGGAGCGGTCGGCAACCGGGAAGCCCGGTTCATCAGCGGCTTCTCCGGAGTCTGGCCCCCGGGGACCGACGGCGAGGGGACCGTGGCCGCCGTCCGCAAGGGATGGGAGAGCATCCGTCCGTTCTCGACCGGCGGGAACTACGTCAACTTCCAGCTGGCCGAGGACGACGACGCCAGAACCGCCGACGCGTACCGGGGCACCTACGAGCGTCTTCGCCGGATCAAGGCGGCATACGACCCGGACAATGTCTTCCGCGTCAACCGCAACATCCGGCCGGGCAGATGAAGGATCAGCGATGAGCGCCGTCGACAACGGGCTCGACATGTACGCCGCCTGCGCGGCGGCGTACATGGACCGCGACCCTCCGCGGCCGCCGAGGGAGCAGGTTGCGCGAGGTCCGGTAACGCGCTTCGGCGCTCAAACCGGCGATCATGCCGCACGCCAGGAGGTCGTACGGGCCGAGGCTTTCAACCGAGCCAGTGGCGCCAGCGGGCGGCCGGCGGCTCGCAGCGCCCCGAAGCCACCATGTCCCGATAGGTGCGCTCCCTCAATTCGTCCCAGGTCACTTCCTCCCCGTTCACGGGAAGCGGCCGACCGTCGGCGTCGGTCAATGCGGAGACGGCGACCTTGCAGTCGGGAGAACGAACGGTCCGGGTGCCGTACCACGTGAACGAGGCGAGGGCGACGACGCAACAGGCCAGCAGTATTCGCGCGGGACGGGAGTGCTTCACCCGGCACATCGTAGACACCGGTACGGCGGTGATCGGCGTCCGGCGTCGCGCACGCGCGCGGAGGGGCGGACCCCAAGGCCCTGGATGATCCAGGGCCTTGGGTGCGGTCCGGGCTACTTCGGCGCTGTCGAGGTCTGCAGCTGCCGGTCCGCCGTGCGGAGAAGGTCGCCGACCCGCCGCCAGGAGTCGATTCTGTGCCGTGCGCGGCGGGCACGTTCCTCCGGGTCCCGGACGAAGAGCGCCAGGAGGACCCCATGCAGCCCGCGATCCGCCGCCCACCCCCTCCGACGGGCTGGCGACGCCGCCTCGCCCGGCTCCCGATCCACCTCTTCCGCGGAGGCTGGGGACCCCTCTTCAGAGGGCGGCTGCTCCTGCTACCACGCGGTCACCGCACAGTTCCTCACACCGGCGGAGGGCGGCCGGCTCATGACCGACTACGCCCACCGACACCCCCGAGCCGCACGGGCGCTGTGCCGCTTCATGGGCTTCCCGGCCGACGGCTCCACTTCCGCCTTCCGCACCGCGGGCGAGCACCCCCGGCGCCCTGGGCTGACGAACCCGAACGCCGCCTGGTACTACCCCAGCCCCGGCCCACCGGCCCGGAAGATCAAGACCACGTGGCGTTCTGGCGGGGCGTACGGGTGGAGGGCTCGCCGGAGCCGGAGGAGCCCGCGCGCGAGGGGGTCAGCGACGGGTGAGATGCCGGAAGGCGACGACGGCTTGCAGAGAGGCGGCCGGCCGAAGCAGTACGGGGCGCGGACGCTCGGGCATCGTGCCGCGCCGCAGCGCGAGACCGGTGACCGTGACGACGGGAAGCGCCCAGGCCGCGACCGCCGCCAGCCGTACCCCGCGGCTGGGCTCGTGGCGCAGGGTGAGCCACGTCCAGTAGGCGGCGTCGGCGAAGGTGTCGGCGTAGTCCCCGAACGGGGAGACCGTGCCCTGACGGCGGGCGAGGCGTCCGTCGGCGAGGTCGAGGCCGATCGCCAACGCCCCGGAGGCCCGGCCGGCTCCGCCGGGCAGGGCGGGGAGGTTGGCGCGCAGCAGCGTCAGGACATCTGCGGTGGCCAGGCGGGTGCGGTGTTCCAGGAGCCCCAGGTGCAGGATGGACAGTGCCCAGCTGGTGATCACCCAGCGCCGTCCGGGCCGTCTGCCGGCGGCCGCCGCGCACAGGACGCCGTGCAGGACGGTGAGCTCGGCCAGAGCCCGCGGGCGGCGGGCGGCCTGGTGCATCGACCGGCGGGCGGCGTGATCGAGGAAGCGTACGAGGGCTACCGGGGCGGGGCGCCGCTCGCGCAGTTCGCTCAGCAGCGCGATCGTGGCGGCGCGGCTGTCGGTCATCTCGGCTACGGACTGCTGCACGTTCCTCCGTCCTCCGCATCGTGATGCCGCTCAGGTTAGGGGTCGACCACGCGGGGAAACGGTGAGCACGCTCACTGATCGCCCGGGCAGCCGGCCGTAGCGTCGGCAGGGAGAGGCGACATACGCGTGGAGAGGTGTGAGCGATGGCGTGGACGGGTGCTCTGGCGGCGGCCGCGGTGGCGGGTGCGGGCGCCGCGGCCGGGTATGTGGGGCTGGTGACCGGGGCCGTGCCCCTGGACCTGGGGGTCGGCCGGCGCACCCGGAGGCTGGGACCGCAGACCCTCGACGTCGCAGCGCCTCGCGAGGTGGTGTTCGACGTCGTCGCCCAGCCGTACCTGGACAGGACCACACGGGCGATGCGCGAGAAGGTCCGGGTCCTTGAGCGTGGCTCCGACATGGTGCTCGCCGCTCATCGCACACCGGTCGCCGGTGGGCGGCTGACGGCGACGACGGTGGAGACGGTGCGGTTCACCCGCCCGGCGCGGGTCGACTTCCGTCTCGTGCGCGGGCCGGTGCCCTCCGTCACCGAGTCGTTCGTGCTCACGGAGCGCGAGTCCGGTACGCGGCTGGTGTACGAGGGCGAGCTCGCCACGGACCTGTGGCGGGCCGGCCAGTGGTGGGGCGGACTGGTCGCGCCACGGTGGGAAGCCACGGTCGCCGCGTCGCTGGCCACGATCGGCCAGGAAGCCGAGCGACGGGCGAGGGCTGCCTGATCCGGGCAAGGCCACGGGAGGGGCGCCGGGTGAGTGATCGGGGTCACTCACCCGGCTACGTATCCGGCCGCCATGCCGTCACGTCGTACGAGGGTGTACGACCACCCACCGCGCAAGGAGCCCTGAAGCGATGCCCCAGCCCTGTCCGTCGCCCCTGCCCGGCGGTCTTCCGCAGCCCACGCTGAACGCCGCCCAGGCCGCGCACCGTGAATTCCTGGCCGCTCTTGAACCGCTGCGGGGTGAGTTGTTCCGGTACTGCCGTCGTCTGACGGGCAGCGTGTGGGACGCCGAGGACCTGGTTCAGGAGGCACTCGTCCGGGCGTTCACCCGGGCCGCGCAGACTCATCAGCCGATCGAGCGGCCGATGGCGTGGCTGGTGCGGATCGCGACGAACGCCTACCTCGACCAGGTCCGCCGCCCGGCCCCACTTCTCGTGGAACCGGCCGAGCGCGCCGCCCCGGCCGCATCCGACCCCGCCGAGGTCCGGGACGCGCTCACGGAGATGACCATCCTCCTCGCGCCCCAGGAGCGCGCCGCCCTCGTCCTCAAGGACGTCTTCGACCTGCCGTTGAAGGAGATCGCCGCCCTGCTGAGCACCACCGAGGGGGCGGTCAAGGCCGCACTGCACCGTGGCCGGCGGCGCCTGGCCGACCCGGATCGGACCACCGCGCTCGCCCGCCGCACGGCTCCCGACCGGGACACCCTCGACGCCCTCGCAGCGGCGTTCACCGCCTACGACCTGGACGGGCTGACCAAGCTCTTCGTCGAGCACGCGGTCAGCGACGTCATCGGCGTGGCCCACGAGGTCGGCCGGGACCAGATCGCCGCCGGCTCACTGCACCACACCCTGCGCTTGGAGACCTCCGTCGTCTGGCGTTCCGAAGTCCGGGAGCTGGACGGCGATCCGCTGGTCCTGATGTGGGCCACGCCGGCCGACGGCAGCGGCCCCGAGGCGGTCGAGGACGTCCTGCGCGCGGAGACGGCCGTCGGCGGCATCACACGCCTGCGCTGGTACTACTTCTGCCCCGACGTCGTGAAGGACGTCGGGGACCGACTGGGCGTCCCCGTCCGGACCCACGGCTATCACGTGTAGTCCCCCGGCCACGCCGAGCACACCCGCAGGGCACACGGGGCCCCGCCCTCAGACGTCCTGGCGCAGGTCGGCGAGGGCGTCCTCGACCCCGCGGTGGAAGGTGGGCTAGGCGAACATCATGTGGCGGAGCCGGTCGACGGGGATCTCGTTCTGGACGGCGACACCCAGTCCGTAGAGGACTTCGCCGCCGGCCGGTCCGGCGGAGGTGGCTCCGAGGAGGACGCCGCGGTCGATGTCCTCGACCTCCGTCACCCGCATATGCCCGTCCACCGGCGCGAAGTCCGCGTGCCCCCATCCCGATCACCACGGCGTCGACTTCCCGCTCCTGCGCCATGCACGCCTCCTCGTTCCGCCCCATTCAGGGCATAAGCCACATTCATCCTTGATCATTGCGTATAAGGAGGGAGGGTTCGGTGAGCGCGCTTACCGTTCCCGTCCTCCTTCGGGGCCTACGTTCGTCGCATGGTTCTGCGGATCGCGCTCGGTGCGGTGTACACGGCCGTTTCGGTGGTGTGGAGCGTGCCGGCGGTGCAGACGTTCGCCCGAGAGGAGTTCTGCCATGACCCAGGCACCGGCACCCCGGCGCAAGGTGGACCGGGACGAGGTGTTCGTTGAGTTCACCAAGTCAATCTGCCCGCTGTGCAAGACGCCTGTCGACGCGCAGGTCAACATCCGCGAGGACAAGGTCTACCTCCGCAAGCGCTGTCGCGAGCACGGCGAGTTCGAGGCGCTGGTGTACGGGGACGCCGAGGAGTACCTGTCCTCGGCCCGCTTCAACAAGCCCGGCACCATCCCGCTCACCTTCCAGACCGAGGTGAAGGACGGCTGTCCGCTCGACTGCGGCCTGTGCCCGGAGCACAAGCAGCACGCCTGCCTCGGCATCATCGAGGTCAACACGGCCTGCAACCTGGACTGTCCGATCTGCTTCGCCGACTCCGGCCACCAGCCGGACGGATACTCGATCACCCACGAGCAGTGCGAGCGGATGCTCGATGCCTTCGTGGCCTCCGAGGGTGAGGCGGAGGTGGTGATGTTCTCGGGCGGCGAGCCGACGATCCACAAGCACATCCTCGACTTCATCGACCTCGCCCAGAACCGGCCGATCAGAAACGTCACCCTCAACACCAACGGCATCCGTCTCGCCACCGACAAGGACTTCGTCGCCGAACTCGGCAAGCGCAATCAGCTCCCCGGCAGGTCGGTGAACATCTACCTCCAGTTCGACGGCTTCGAAGAACGCACCCACCTGGAGATCCGGGGCCGGGACCTGCGTACGTTCAAGCAGCAGGCCCTGGACAACTGCGCCGAGCACGGGCTGACGGTCACCCTGGTCGCCGCCGTCGAGCGGGGCCTCAACGAGCACGAACTCGGCGCGATCATCGAGTACGGCATCGATCACCCGGCCGTACGCTCGGTAGCCTTCCAGCCGGTCACCCACTCCGGCCGGCACGTGGAGTTCGACCCGCTGAACCGGCTCACCAACCCCGACGTCATCCGGCTCATCAACGAACAGCGGCCCGGCTGGTTCCAGCAGGGCGACTTCTTCCCCGTCCCGTGCTGCTTCCCCACCTGCCGCTCCATCACCTACCTGCTGGTCGACGGCGAACCGGGCGACCGCACCGTCGTGCCCATCCCCCGGCTGCTGAACGTCGAGGACTACCTCGACTACGTCACCAACCGCGTCATGCCCGACGCCGGCATCCGAGAGGCTCTGGAGAAGCTCTGGTCCGCCTCCGCGTTCATGGGGACGGAGACCACCGAGGAGAAGCTACGGGCGACGGCCGATGCCCTGGACTGCGCCGACACGTGCGGCATCGACCTGCCCGAAGCCGTGAAACAGCTGAACGACAAGGCGTTCATGATCGTCGTACAGGACTTCCAGGACCCCTACACCCTCAACGTCAAGCAGCTTATGAAGTGCTGCGTCGAGGAGATCACCCCCGACGGACGCCTCATCCCCTTCTGCGCCTACAACTCCGTCGGCTACCGCGAACAGGTCCGGGCCGAGATGTCCGGCGTCCCCGTAGCCCCGGTCGCCCCCAACGCCCTGCCGCTCGCCGGCCGGCTCGCCCCGACACCGTACGGCTCCAAGACCGCCAAGGAAGTCCACGATGGACAGTGAACAGGTCAAATCCTGCTGCGCCGCGTACTCCTCCGACGTCGTCGCCCTGCTGCTCGGCGATGCCTACCACCCCGGCGGCACCGCGCTGACCCGACGCCTCGCCGACGCTCTCGCCCTGCCCGAGAGCAGCAGGGTCCTCGACGTCGCCTCCGGACGGGGCACCACCGCCCTGCTCCTCGCCGATGTCTACGGCTGCGAGGTCGACGGCGTGGACTACGCGCCGGCGAACACCGCCCTCGCCCAGGGTGCCGCGCAGGCCGCCGGCCTCGCCGGCCGGGCCCGGTTCGCCACCGGGGACGCCGAGCACCTCCCGTACGAGGGCGGCTCCTTCGACGCGGTGGTGTGCGAGTGCGCCCTGTGCACCTTCCCCGACAAGGCCCGCGCCGCAGCCGAGTTCGCCCGCGTGCTCAGGCCCGGTGGCCGGCTCGGCATCACCGGCGTCACCGCCGACGCCGACCGCCTGCCGCCCGAACTCACCGGCCTCGGCGCCCGCATCGCCTGCATCGCCGACGCCCGGCCTCTCTCCCAGTACGTGGAGATCCTGGCCGGCGCCGGACTGCGCACCCTACACACCGAGCACCACGACCGGGCGATGCTCCGGATGATCGACCAGATCGAGGCCCGCCTGAACCTGCTGCGCATGACCGCACCCGCCAGGCTCACCACGGCGGGCATCGACCTCGACGCCGCCCCCGCCGTCCTGCGGGCAGCCCGGACAGCCGTGGCGGACGGCGCTCTCGGATACGCCTTGCTGGTCGCTGTCCAGGAAGGCTCTCGCAGCGGCTGAGCGCGCGACGGGTCAGGCTCGGTCCGTGAGAGGTGCCTCATGAAGACGGCGCGCCTGCGCGTCGTGGTCGCTCACTTGGGCGGCAGACCCGCGGCGAACGCGTGGCCTCGGTCGACCCATTCGGCGAGGTCCTCGTCTTCGGTGAGGACGGAGGCGTCGACAACGACCCAGCCACGCATGGGGCGGCCGGTGAAGTCGAAGATCCTTGCCCCGGGGCGCGCGAGGGCGGCGTCGGTGGCCTCGGGGCCGACGCGGACCATCAGGTCGTCGCCGATGACACCCACAGTCATGTTGCCGGCGTGCAGGAAGGCCAGGCCGCCGAACATCCGCTTCTCCGTGACGGCGGAGTCCACGCCCAGGTGGGCCCGGATCCGTTCCGCCAGTCCCTCGTCGAATGCCATGTCCGTCCTCGCGCTCAGCCCTGCGGCTTGCCCAGCCGCAGCTCCAGGTCCCGCAGGTCCTTGACCAGTGATGATCGCACCTTGCGCGCCATGAGCGGCGCGGCAAGACCGTACAGGCCGGACGCGTCACCCCGTACGCGGATCCGGGCGAGCGTGCCGCCGCCCGGGTCCGGGTCGAATGTGTAGGTCACATGCATGGGCATCGGCCCGGCGACGGAGACCATGTCAAGGAGCCGCGGCGGTTCGTGGGCGGCGACGCGCAGCACATAGTCGATCCGCCTGCCCAGGAAGTACGCGGTACGGGTCACCTCGGCACCGACCCCGAAGCCGCCACCTTCGGCCTCTCGCGTCAGCTCCGCCACACGGATGCCCTGGGTCCACTCCGCGTCGTGACGCCAGTCCATCGCGTAGGCGGCCACCCGCTCAGGAGGCAGCGGGATCAGCCGCTCCGCGGTCACGTCCATGCCCATCAACTGCCCCGATCTCCCGCCGACACCTCCATGGACCCACCTCGACCGGGCACCGGCAACCGGAGTCGACGCGCGGGATCTACCGGCACGTAGGTAAGCGCGCTCACATACCCGCCGTTGGTGTCCTCGTAGCGTCGTGGGTGAGAGCGACAGAGCCCACCATGAGACGGGATGATCACGATGACCACGGCCGCACAGATATCCCCCAAGATCGCGGCAATTCCGGTCCACGCCCTGTGGGGTGCGGCGGCCGGACTCGTCGGCGGTATCGGGTTCGGCATCTGGATGTCCGTGTCCCGACCGATCATGGACACCGCGATGATCACGATGGTCGCCGGTCTCCTCGGCTCGACCAACGCCTTCGTGGGCTGGCTCGTCCACCTCGCGATCTCCCTGACGGCCGGCATCGTCTTCGGCGTCGTCTTCGGCCACCTCGCCCAGCGGTTCCCGCCCGCGGCCCTCCTCGGCCTGTTCTACGGCGCGGTGTGGTGGACCCTCGGCGCCCTGTGGATCATGCCGGCCAACATGGGCATGCCCGTGTTCGAATGGAACGACGTCACCGCCTCAAGCTTCGGCGGCCACCTCGTCTTCGGTCTCCTGACCGGAATCACCTTCGCCGGCATCGCCCATACGGCGGGCGGGCGCACCGGACGGACCACGGCATGACACCCCGCCCGCCGGCGTCGAAGCCCGCGGCCGGCCTCCCGGGCGGCTGCTGTCTTGCCGACAGCGCAGACACGCTGGCCGGCCCGCCGTGGGGAGCAGCGCCCCCGCCGTGGGCACCGGGACGACGCGAGGGGCCCCACCTCATGAACCCGACCGGTGACGACGCCGGGAAGACCTGGTGCATCTCCGAGATCGACATCTTCCGGGACCTGAGCGAGGCGGAGATGGACGCCATCGCCGCCGCGGCGCCCATGAAGGCCTACAGCGCGGGCGAACTGCTCTACTCCCCCGCTCAACCCTCCGAGGTGCTGTTCATCCTCAAGAAGGGCCGGGTCCGCGTCTTCCGGGTCTCCGCCGAGGGCCGCGCTCTGACCTGCGCGATCATCACTCCCGGCACTATCTTCGGCGAGATGGTGCTGCTCGGACAGCGTATGTACGACAACTACGCCGAAGCCCTCGACGACGTCACCGTCTGCGTCATGAGCCGCGCCGACGTCCACCGCTTCCTGCTGGCCGACGCCCGCATCTCCGCCCGCATCACCGAGATCCTCGGCCGCCGCCTCGCCGACCTCGAACAACGCCTGTCCGACACCGTGTTCAAGAATGTCGCTCAGCGCATCGCCACCTCCCTGCTCACGCTCACCGCGGCCCAACGCCCGGCCGGCCCCCTGCGGCCCGGTGCGCGCCACCCACAGATCGCCTTGACCCACGAGCAGCTCGCGGCACTGGCCGGCACCTCGCGCGAGACCGCCACCAAGGTCCTCCACGAGTTCGCCGACCGCGGTCTGCTCCGACAGGCCCGCGGCCGCATCACGGTCCTGGCCCCCGACCAGCTGCGCGACGAGGCCGGATAGCCTCCCCGGCATCGAGCTGCTCAACGTCGCAGGCCCGACCGCCCGCTCGTCACCGGCGATCCGGATCCGATCTTCATCCGGGAAGGCCGCCTGTGGAGCTGCGCCGGCATCGCCTCGGGAATGGACATGGCCCTGGCCATGGTCACCGAGGACCACGGCCCGGAACGCGCCCTGGCCACCGCCCGCACGATGGTCATGTACGTCAATCGCGCCGGCGGTCAGAGTCAGTTCTGCGCCCCGCTCGCACCTCCTGCGGCGCCCGGCGACCGGCTGGACGACCGGCACCACTCCGGCCGCGTACGTCGAGTCCGTCCGGCTGGAGGCCGCCCGCCGGCAACTCCAGGACAGCGACCACGGCCTGCCCGAGATCGCCGCGCTCAGCGGCCTCGGCTCCGTGGGGACGGCTCCCCGTCCGCGCGGAGAACACCACGACCTGACGGCAGCCGATCTGCCCCTGCGTACCCGTCGGCGACGAGCGCCTGCCCAGCCCGTGTCAGGTGCGGGCGAGCGCCGCGGCGCCGAAGGAGACGTCGAACCGGTCGCACCAGATGCTGACGCTCGGGTACGCCGACCAGTCGACGTCGGCGGGCAGTGCGTAGTTCTGGTCGCCCTTGTTGCCCTTCAGCTTGGCGAGGTTGACGTACTTCCCGTCGTCGAAGACGTCCCAGCCCGCCTTGCCCTCCTTCACCGGGGCATCGCTCAGCCAGACGCGCAGGTCGGGGCCGTTGCTCGTGTCCAGGCCCTCGAGGCGGAGCGTGTGGGTGCCGTCGGCGAGCCGAACGACCTTCACCACACCCTTGGTGGCGTGCTCGTGGCTGATGAAGCTGCCCTGTGCGACCGTGACCGGGCCGGACGGTGCCCGGGAGGCCGACGCGGAGGGCGGCGCACCCTTCGTCGGCGCCGGTGAGGTCGCGTTCGGGCTCGGGTTCGGGCTCGGGTTCGCGGAGGGCAGCGCCTCGTTCACCGTCTCGTCCACCCACAGCGCCCACGGCTTGAACCACAGCAGCCCGGCCACCGCCACCACCAGACCCACGACGACCCCCGCGCCCCACCGCTGTCTCCTCGTGACGCGCCCCACGACGCCCCCCTCTTCCGTGTCCGATGTTCGCCTTCGTCCGCCATCCAAGGCGATCGAACGCACGCGGGACAGCCCCGGCCCGATGACGAAAGCCTTACGTCATCGGGCCAGGGCTCGTAGGAGGCGCCGCGTCCACAGCGCGTCAGGCTGCGACGGGGGCGACGTTGGCGTTCCGGTGGAAGACGTTCTCCGGGTCGTACTTGGACTTGATACGGGCCAGCCGCTGGTACTTCTGCGGCCCGTAGGAGGCCCGGACGCGGTCCTCCTCGATCTCGGTCATGAAGTTGACGTAGCCGCCGGGGCCGACCGCGTGCGGCAGCAGCTCGGTCCACAGCGCCCTGACCCAGGCGGTGTCGGCCACCAGCTCCTCCGGGTGGGTGGTGAGGGCGGTGAGGGCCATCATGTAGCCGGGTTCGCGCGGGCTTCCGTAGGCGGTGGCGTCCTCGTCGACCTCGGTGAAGGCGCCGTCCAGCCGGAAGGTCGGGCAGAAGGTGTGTGGCGAGGTCTTGCGCCGCAGGTAGTCGTTCAGCAGGGCGATCACGTCGTCGCTCAACTCCTTGATGAGGATCCCCTTCTCGTAGTCGAGGATCCCGTACGGCGAGGAGTCGTCGAGCATGCTCTGCAGCTGGGTGTAGGGCAGCGGGGTCCGCATCTCGAAGAGCCTCGGCGGCCCGACGTCCAGCAGGGCGGCCGCGGCGGCATGCTCCTCCGCGCTGCCGAAGCCGCCGATGATCAGCGCGTGGCCGAGCTTGCCGCGGTGCTCGACCGGCACGAAGGGCTCCGGCGGGGCGTTCAGCCCGATGCCGACCAGCACGCTGTGCCTCGGTGGCAGCGCCGGAACCACCTCGCGGATCAGTTCCAGCGCCTCGCGGCCCACCGACATGTCCCAGAAGAAGATGCCGACGTGCACCTCGGGTCCCACCGCGTGCAGCCCGAAGTCGAAGGCCGTGACCACCCCGAAGTTCCCGCCGCCGCCGCGCAGCGCCCAGAACAGGTCCGGGTTCTCCTCCGCCGACGCGTGCACCAGGGCACCGTTGGCCAGCACCACCTCGGCGCCCAGCAGATTGTCGATGGTCAGTCCGTGGTGCCGGGTGAGCCAGCCCATGCCACCGCCCAGGGTCAGGCCGCCGACGCCGGTGTGGCTGATGGTGCCGGCCGGCACGGCGAGGCCGTGCGCCTGGGTGGCGGCGTCGAGCTGCGCGAGGGTGGCTCCGCCGCCGCAGCGGGCGGTGCGGGCCTCGGGGTCGACCGTGACGGTGTGCATCGCGGTCAGGTCGACGACCAGCCCGTCGGGGCAGACGGCGGCGCCCGCCGGGTTGTGCCCCCCGCCGCGCACCGACACCTCGAGGTGCTCGTCACGGGCGAAGGAGAGTGCGGCGGCGACATCCGCGGGTTCGGCGCAGCGGACCAGCAGGACGGGGCGGTGGTCGATGGCGCCGTTGGCGACGGAGCGGGCGGTGTCGTACTCAGGATGCTCCGGCCCGAGGACGTCTCCCCTGATCCGCTCCCTGAGCGAGCCGACGGCATGATCGGTGAGCCTGGCCATAACGCCCTCCGCGGAGGAGACGAGGCTTACTCCTGCCACGCTAGCCGCCATCCCATAGGAAGACAATTCGCGCAATCCGGGTAGGAATCCCGCGCCGGCAGGTGCCCTTCTCGCTGCAGATTCGAGGGCGTCATGACGTCGCGTGCTCGGTGATCCAGCGGGCGGCGAGGAGTCCGGAGGCGGCGGTGAGGACGGCGGCGGCGAGCACGGTGGCGTTCAGGCCGAGAAGGTCGGCGAGAATGCCGGCGACGAGAGCGCCGGCGGCGTAGCCGATGTCCCGCCAGAACCGGTACGTGCCCAGGGCGTTGGCGCGCCAGGCCGGGTGGGCGTGGTCGGAGACGGACGCGATGAGGGCCGGGTAGACCATGGCGGTACCCAGGCCGAGTGCGACGGCGGACAGGATTCCGGCGAGCAGCGGGCGGTCGAGGAGAGCGAGGGCGAGGACGAAGCCGCCGGACTGGACGAGCATCCCGTAGACGATCAGCGGCTTGCGGCCGATGCGGTCGGCGAGATGGCCGGTGGGTATCTGGCCGATGCCCCACAGGATGGGGTAGAGGCCCTTGATCAGACCGACGGCGGCGAGCCCGAGGCCGTGATCGGTGAAGAGGAGCGGGAAGACGCCCCAGGTGAGACCGTCGTTGAGGTTGTTGATCAGCCCGGCCTGGCTGGCGCCGCGCAGGGAGCGGTTGCGCCAGGAGGTGCGGGCGAAGGTGGCCTTCAGGCCGGTGTCCTCGCCGCTGGGGACCGGCTTGGCGTGGTGGGCGAGTTCCAGGGCGACGTGGGCGGCCGTGTCGCGGACGACGAGGGACAGTGCGAGGCCGGCGGCGACGAAGACGACGCCGATGAGCTCGGGGACGGGGC
Organism: Streptomyces fradiae; assembly: GCF_041270065.1. Classification (NCBI taxonomy): domain Bacteria; kingdom Bacillati; phylum Actinomycetota; class Actinomycetes; order Kitasatosporales; family Streptomycetaceae; genus Streptomyces; species Streptomyces fradiae. The sequence goes on from NZ_CP065958.1 coordinate 282,432, forward strand.
GCAGGCCGTAACTGGTGGCGAGGTAGCCGGTGACCAGGGCGGTGACACCGACGGCGGTGTAGCCGGCGGCCTCGTTCAGCCCGGTGGCGAGCCCCCGTCGTGCGGGACCGACGAGGTCGATCTTCATGTTGACGGTCATCGACCAGGTCAGGCCCTGGTTGAGGCCGAGCAGGACGTTGGCGGCGACGATCCAGCCCCAGGAGGGCGCCCATGCGAGTGCGAAGGGGACGGGGACGCCGATCAGCCAGCCGGCCACCAGCAGCTGCTTGCGGCGGAAGCGGGCGGTGAGTGCCCCGGCGGCGAGGTTGGTGAACGCCTTGGTGACGCCGAAGGCGATGATGAAGGAGAACACGGCCAGGTCGCTGGTCAGGCCGAACGTCTCGGATCCGATGAGCGGAACGGTGGTGCGCTCCAGGCCGACCAGGCCGCCGACGCAGAGGTTGACGATGACGAGCAGGGTGAACTGAAGCCGGTTCTCGCGCAGGCCGAGGCGTACCGGACGGCCGGAGGCGTCCGTCGGTGCCGTCGAGGTGGGGGCGGTCTTCACGGGCGGGTGTCCTCCGTGCCCTGCGCCAGCTGCTCGCCGTGGGCGGCGGCGTAGTCGGCCGGTCCGCCGTCGAGGACGGCGACGTCGGTGTGGCCGGCGCGTTCGAGAAGGCTGGCGGCGGTCATGGCGCGCTCGCCGTGCCCGCATGCCACGATCGCGCCCTCGGGGGCGTCCGCGGCTCCGCGGGCGAGGCCGCCGAGTTCGATGTTGACTGCGCCGGGGACGTAGCCGGCGGCGAACTCCGACTCCTGCCGCACGTCGACGTAGGGACGGCGGTCCGTCCTGGCGGCGGTGACGAAGACGGTGGAGGTCAGCGGGTGGCCGGCAGCGGCCCAGGCGGGCAGACCGCCGTCGAGCCGGCCGGCGAGGCGCTCGTAGCCGATCTTGTACGACTGCCAGACGATCTCGCTCAGGTCCTGGCCGTCGGCGGTGACGAAGACGAGCGGGGCGGTGTCGGGCAGGAGCCAGCCGAGCCAGGTTGCGAACTGGCCCCGGAGGGGGATGGAGAGCGACCCGGGGATGTGGCCGGCGGCGTAGTCGGCGGCCGGGCGTACGTCGACGACGTGGCCGCCGTCCGCCAGGACGGCGCGGACCTGTCCGACGGAGAGCCCGGTCAGCGGCGGGGTGCCGGCGACGATGCCGGGGCCGCGCCGGTTGGCCTCGCCGAGCCGGTCGAAGTATGCGGGGTAGCTGCCCAGGCTCGCGGTGAGCAGGCGCACGAACGTGTCCTCGTCGGGTGCGGCGAGCAACGGGTTGGCCCGCTGCTCGGCGCCGACGGTGGAGGTGCGTTCGCTGCCCGGTGGGGCCGAGCAGAAGGAGCCGGCGCCGTGCGTGGGCCATACCGCGGTGCTGTCGGGCAGTTCGGTGAGCCGGCGCAGGGACCGGTACTGGGCCCGGGCGAGTCCCTCGGTCCGCTCGGGGCCGAGGAGGTCGGTGCGGGCGGCGGAGTTCACGATCAGCGACCCACCGGTGAAGACGCCCAGTTCGGTCCGGCCGTCCAGCAGCAGGAAGGAGAGGTGTTCGTCGGTGTGGCCGGGGGTGGCGAGTGCCCGCAGGGTGAGCCCGCCGAGGTCGATTTCGTCGCCGTCGACGAGGCCCTGGTGGTCGAAGGCGCGGTTGCCGGCGGCCGAGGCGAGGATCGTGGCGCCCTGATCGTGGCCGAGCTGGACGGCGCCGGAGAGGAAGTCGGCGTGCAGATGCGTGTCGGCGGCGTACGCCACGGCCAGACCGCGCCGCTCGGCGGCGGCGTACAGGGCGCGCAGGTCACGGCACGCGTCGACGGCGAGGGCGCGGCCGTCGCCCAGGTCGACGAGGTAGGCGCTGTTGCCGAGCCCTTCGTCGACCAGGGGGATCAGATGATCTTCGGGGAGACCCATCGAACTGTCCTTCGCGAGGAGAAGGGGGCGGGCGAGGAGCGTCATCGCCCGCCGTCAGTTACAGTAATCCATAGATATTTGGAGGATGCAATGCGGGATGCCACCACAAGCGGCACGAAGGCCGCCCTCTACGAGGCGTTCGCCGCCAGTGGCAAGGCGCTGGCCAGCGGCAAGCGGCTGGAGCTGCTCGATCTGCTCGCCCAGGGCGAGCGCACCGTGGACGCCCTGGCGAAGACCGCCGGGCTGAACCTGACCACCGCGTCGGCGCACCTGCAGACCCTCAAGCAGGCCGGTCTCGTCGCCACCCGCCGCGAGGGGGTGCGGATCCACTACCGGCTCGCGGGTGACGACGTCGCCCGGCTCTTCACCTTGCTGCGCAAGGTGGCCGAGACCCACCAGGCCGCCGTCCCCGCCGCCCGGGACGCCTATCTGGGCGAGGACGGGGCCGCGGAGGTCACCCACGAGGAGCTCCTGGCCCGGGTCGAGGCCGGCGATGTGGTGGTGCTCGATGTACGGCCGGTCGAGGAGTACCTCGCCGGCCACATCCCCGGCGCGGTCTCCCTCCCCGTCGCGGAACTGGCCGACCGCCTCGGCGAGCTGCCCGAGGAGAGGGAGGTCGTCGTCTACTGCCGCGGCGAGTACTGCGCGCTCGCCTACGACGCCGTACGCCTGCTCACCGACCACGGCCGACGGGCGGTCCGGCTCAACGACGGCATGCTCGAATGGCGCCTGGCCGACCTTCCCGTGCAAGCCGGCGCGACAGGGTGATCGACACCCCGAAAGGCCTTCGCCCCCGGGTCTCGCCTGTGCCGGCTCCGGCTCATGGCGTGGGGGACGGGTACGGCCACAGGTCTTCGGAGGGCGGCGGACTCCACGTGGGGGTGGGAGCCGGAGCGAAGGGGCCCGCCCGGTTCTCCATGAGGAGGAGCATGACGATGGCGAAGACGCTGCTGGCGATGATCAGGGCAAGGCCGATCGGGTTGTTGGGGTTGTATACGTAGCGGTTGCTACCCCACTTGCTCTTCTTGAAGACGGGTTCGTCATCGTTCATCGGAACGTACTCCTTGTCGTGAGGGGACGGTCGTGGCACGTTCACGCACCGGCAGCTCCGCGGCTTCCCGCAGGGTGTCGTAGGGAACGGTCACGGGTGTCGACGATGTCGTCGCCCGTGCCGGGCCCAGCCAGTTGGCGCGCAGTTTCGCGAACGAGACGTGCATCCCGTCGCTGACCAGCGCCCCGCCCAGGAGGAAGAGCAGGGAGGTGGAGAGGACGGTACGGGCGGCAAGCCCGGACAGCAGCACCGCGACAAGCACCGACCAGACTTCCCGGCACTCCGCAACGGACCTTACGCATTCCATATGCGGCACTGACAGGTCCTTGACGCGCAGTCAGCGGCGTGCATGGTTGCCGGGGTCCGGCAAACCGTGGCTCACAGAGCGCGTCCGCGGCGCGGCACGTACAGCGCGGCGACCATGTTCAGCTTCTGGGACGCGGCTGCCGCCCGGACTTCGCGAACCCCGAGCGCCGCTGAGCCCGTCCCCGGACACGGAGCGGCCTACTCCGTGAAGAGCAGGCGCAGCGCGACCTCGCGGTAGTGGCGGACGTGGCGCAGGGCGAGGTCGGCCGCCGCGTCGGCGTCGCCCGCGCCGATCGCCTCGTACAGGAGGCGGTGCTCCTCCCACAGCGGGCCGGGGTCGTCGACCTGCTGGAACAGCCAGCGCAGCCGGCCTTCGAGGGATTCGAGGGTGGTGGTGAGGAGTTCGTTGCGCGAGATGCGCACGATGTGGGCGTGGAAGGCGGTGTTGGCGCGGGAGAGCTGCTCGGGGCGGCCGGTGTCGGTGGCGGCGCGGGCCTCCACGAGGAGCCGGGCGAGGGTGTCGAGTTCGGCGGCGGTGCGCCGCTCGGAGGCGCGGCGGACGGCGAGCACCTCCAGGGCCTCGCGCATGTCGAAGAGGTTCTCGACGTCCTGGCGGGTCATCTCGCGGACGACGATGCGGCGCTGGGAGACGGCCTGGAGGAAGCCCTCGCCGATGAGGATGCGGATGGCCTCGCGGACGGGGACCCGGGAGACGCCGAAGTCCTCGGCGACGTCCCGCTCGACCAGCCGGTCGCCGGGCTTGAGCCGTCCGGTGATGATGCGGTCGCGCAGCCCTTCGCAGACCTGGTCGCGGAGCCAGCCGCCGCCGTTGACGGGTGCGGTGGAGTCGGTCTCCGGTGTCCCGGTCGCCCGTGGTTCCATCCGTCCTCCCCTCCGTCCTCGGGCTCCCGGTGTCCCGGGGGCCCGCTCCCGGTGTCGATCGCCTCACGGTATGCCACCCGGGCGGTGGGACCGGTCGCGGGTGGCGCGACGCAGGTCACGTCCACGGGAGGTTCCCGTTTGACGGTCTCACTTGACGTGAACACAGGTGACACTTAGCTTCGCCTTACCTAACCTAGCTTTCCAGCCAACCGCCCACCAGCCGCAGACCAGCCGACCGACCAGCCGAGAGAACCACGCGCCATGCCGAGACCGGCCCCCGACGAACCGCTCCCCCACCTCACCCCCGGCTGGCTGCTCACCGCCGCCGGCGTGCTCACGGCGGGGTTCCTCGCGGCCTCCCTCTGGACCGCCGGCCACGTCCACGCGGACGCCACGCTCCAGACCGCCGCCCGCTTCGTGCACGTGGCGAGCCTGGTCGCCGGGCTCGGCTCGGTGCTCGCGGTCGACTGGTTCGCGGTGCTGTGGCTCACCGGGCGCCGGCCCCTCGCGGGTGTCCTCGACACGGCCTGCGCGCTGCAGACCCCGATCTGGGCGGGCCTCGGCGGGCTCACCGTCAGTGGCCTCTTCCTCCACCCCGACCTCGGCTCGCCGCTCACCCTCACCAAGCTCGGCCTGGTCCTCGCGGTCACCCTCAACGGCCTGCACGCGCACCGGCTCGGCCAGCTCCTCGAACGCTTCCGGGAGCGCGGCGCGGTGCCCCGCCGGCTGCTGCTGCGCTCGGCCGCCGCGGCCGGCGTCAGCCAGCTCGGCTGGTGGGGCGCGACCCTCATCGGCTTCCTCAACAGCCAGTCCTGACCCCGGCTCAGGAAGCTTTCACCAGGGGTTCACCACCCGGTTTTGGTTCTTCGGAGGATCATCCCTACGATCCTCCGATGATCACGAGAAAACGGCTGGCGACCGGAGCCTGTGCGCTGCTCGCCGCCCTGACCGTCGGACTCCTTCCGGCCACCGCGACCAGCGCCGCCGCAGACGCGGGCCCGGTGGCCGCGGACACCGTCAAGGAGCCCCCCAAGGTCGAGCTGGTGCTCGACGTCAGCGGCTCGATGCGCGCCCGCGACATCGACGGGCAGTCCCGGATGGCCGCCGCCAAGCAGGCCTTCAACGAGGTCCTGGACGCGGTGCCGCAGGAGGTACGGCTGGGCATCCGTACCCTCGGCGCCGACTACCCGGGCAATGACCGCCAGCGCGGCTGCAAGGACACCCGGGCGCTCTACCCGGTCGGCCCGCTCGACCGCACCGAGGCCAAGACCGCCGTCGCCACCCTCGCCCCCACCGGATGGACGCCGATCGGCCCGGCGCTGCTCGGCGCGGCCGACGACCTCAAGGGCGGTGAGGCGACCAAGCGGATCGTGCTCATCACGGACGGCGAGGACACCTGCGCCCCGCTCGACCCGTGCGAGGTGGCCCGTGACATCGCCGCCAAGGGCATCCACCTGGTCATCGACACCCTCGGCCTCGTCCCGGACGTCAAGACCCGCCGTCAGCTGATATGCATCGCCGAGGCCACCGGCGGCACCTACACCTCCGTGCACCGCACCGAGGAGCTGTCCGGCCGCGTGCGCCAGCTCGTCGACCGCGCCGCCGACCCGGTGGTGACGCCGGTCGCCACCAACGGCGCCGAGCGCTGTGCCGACGCGCCTGTCCTCAAGCCCGGTCTCTACACCGACCGGCAGGGCTTCGGCCAGCACCGCTGGTACCGGGTCGACGTGCTGCCCGGTCAGGAACTGCGCGCCTCGGTCAGCGTCTCCGCCGACCGGGCCGTGAACAACGACTACGGCGTACTGCTGCGGGCCGTCACCCCGCACGGCCGGGAGATCGTGCGCGGCTCCGAGGCCGGCGACGGCCGCACCGACGTCATCTCGACCGGTCTGCGCTACCCGACGAAGGAGGACGAGGAGGCGTTGGACGACGACACCAAGTCCGCGGCCGAGACCGTCTGCCTCCAGGTCAGCAACTCCTTCTCCGCTCCCCCGTCGGTGAAGACCACCCCGGGCATGCCGGTCGAGCTGGCGGTCGACGTCGTCGACGGTCCCGGCTCCGCCTCCGACGTCGCCGCCTTCGGCCTCGGCCGCGGCTGGTGGCTGCTCGGCGCCCTGGCCCTCGCCGGCTTCCTCGGCGGTCTGATCTGGGGCTGGCTGTCCCGCTGGCGCTTCGCTGTCTGGAGGACCCACTGATGTACCCGCTGACGCGTACCGCACGCAGCATGTTCGCGGCCGTGGCGCTCGCCGGCGCCGCGCTGCTCGGCCCGGCCGCGGCGCCGGGTCTCGCCGACACCGCGACGCCGACCGGGCCGGCCCCGAGCGGCAGCGCGAGCGGCGAGGCCGCCGAGCAGGCCGGACCGACCGAGGCCGGCACCTCCTTCCGTACCGCCGCGTTCTTCAAGCAGGGGCAGCAGGCCACCGCGCAGGCGTCCACGGGTGACTACCTGTACTGGGTGTTCCCCGCCGACACCGGCGAGCGGCCGACGGTCACCGCGACCGTGACGCTGCCCGAGGCCGCGCAGCGGCACGGCTCCTCGAACTGGCGGATCGACGTGTACGACGGGCTGCGCAGGCGCCAGCCGTGCATGTACGGGATGCAGTCCCGGGTGGCGGCCAAGGACGCCGCGACCGTGGAACTGGCCTGTGTCCTTCGTCCGGTCCGGGCGGCCGCGGACACCTGGTCGAACGACCCGCTGCCGGGCAGCTACTACGTGCGGCTGACCGCCACCCGGCTGCCCGAGGAGGACTCCGGCCAGCCGTTCTCGGCCCGGGTCGGCGCCACCTCCCGCGAGTTCGACGGCGCCTACGCGGCGGACGGCGCGCTCGCCGTGCCGCTGGTGCCGGGTGCGACGCAGCCGGAGGCGGTCGAGGCCCGCGCCCCGGAGGACGGCTGGTCCTCCGGCTGGTGGTCGGACCGCTGGCTGTGGACGGCGGCGGGCGGTGTGCTGGCCGCGCTCGCCGGCATCGGCGGCTACGTCCTGACCCGCGGCTCCGGCCGCCCGTCCCGGGTCCCGCCGGCCGTCTGAGCCGCCGGGCCCCGTGAGCCCCGTGAAACCGGCCCCCTGTCTCCCGCCCCGGGAGGCAGGGGGCCGGTGGCATTGCGGTCGCCGATCAGCGGGCGCCGCCGGGGCGGACCAGGCCCGTCTCGTAGGCGTGCACGGCGGCCTGGGTGCGGTCGCGCAGTGACAGCTTGGTGAGAATGCGGCTCACATAGGTCTTCACGGTCTGCTCGGCGACCACCAGGCGGGCGGCTATCTCCGCATTGGAAAGCCCGTGCGCGATGAGTGTGAGCACCTCCGTCTCGCGCTCCGTCAGGGCGCCCACCCGGTCCATCAGCGGGGCGCGGGGGGCGGCGGCGCTCAGCCGGGAGAACTCGGCGATCAGCCGCTTGGTGACGTTGGGTGCGAGCAGCGCGTCGCCGCGGGCCACCACCCGTACCGCGTCGGCGAGTTCCTCGGCCGAGGCGTCCTTGAGCAGGAACCCGGCGGCGCCGGCGCGCAGCGCCTCGTACACGTACTCGTCGAGGTCGAAGGTGGTGAGGACGAGCACCTTGACGGTGGCGTCGGCGTCGGCGGTGAGGACGCGGGTGGCCTCGATGCCGCCGGTGCCGGGCATCCGGATGTCCATCAGGACGACGTCGGGGGCGAGTTCGGCGGCCTTGGCGATGGCGTCGGCGCCGTCGACGGCCTGTCCGACGACGGTGATCCCGGGCTCGGCGTTCAGGAGCACGGTGAAGCCCTGCCGGACCATGACCTGGTCGTCGGCGATGAGCACCTTGATGTCTCCGGTGCCGGGGTGGCTCATGAACCGTCCTTGGGGTCGAGGGGCCGCGGAGACCCTACGGGTGCGGGCAGGAACGCGGTGACGTCCCAGCCGCCTTCGGGGGTGGGTCCGGCGGCGAGTTCGCCGCCGAGCATGGTGGTGCGCTCGCGCATGCCGAGCAGTCCGTGACCGGGTTCGCGCCCGGGGCCGGCCGTCCGGGTGTCCGACGGCCGGTCCGGTGCCGTGTTGGTGACGCGTACGGTCAGGCCCTCGCGGTGGTAGTGGGTCTCGACGGTGGCGCTGGCGCCCGGCGCGTGCCGCATCACATTGCTCAGGGCCTCCTGCACGATGCGGTACGCGGAGAGCTCGGTGCCCGGCGAGAGCGGGCGGCGCTCGCCGCGCGACTCCGCGGTCGCGTCGAGGCCCGCGGCCCGTACGTTGGCGAGGAGTTCGCCGAGCCGGTCGAGGGTGGGCTGCGGGGCGTGCCGTACGCCGGCGGCGGCATCGCCCGGCGCGTCCTCGCCGCGCAGCACGCCGAGGACGCGGCGGAGTTCGGTGAGTGCGTCGACGGCGTTCTGCCGGATGCCCGCGAGGTTCTCGCGGAGCTCCGGGGACGGGTCGGCGACCAGGTGCGGGGCGACCTGGGCCTGGATGGAGATGACGGACATGTGGTGGGCGACGACGTCGTGGAGCTCGCGGGCGATGCGGCCGCGCTCCTCCAGGAGGGCGCGGCGGGCCCGTTCGCCGGCAGTGAGTTCCTCCTGGGCGACGAGCCTGGTCCGGGAGACCCGGGTGGCGCGCAGGGAGCAGCCGACGACGGTGGCGGCGGCGAAGAACGTCGCGCCGACGGCGAGAGCGGGCGGGTGCGGCACGGGGGCGTGCGGCAGCAGCGCGCCGGCGCCGGTGAGCAGGGTGATCCCGAGTGCCGCGGCGGCGGCGACCGGCCGGACGCGCAGCGCGAGCAGCAGCAGGACCAGGGTGTGCAGGGCGATGGACGGGACGCTCCAGGGCCACGGGCCGGCGAAGACCGACTCGGTGAGGAGTCCGAGGACCCACAGGGCGGCGGTGGAGAGCCACCAGGCGGCGGCGGGACGGCTGAGGGCCAGGACGGGCGCGCCGGCGAGGAGGAGCACGAGCAGCGAGACGGCGCCGGGGACGGGCTCCAGGAACCTGGCGTAGGAGTTGAGGTTCCAGATGCCGACGAGGAGGCAGAAGAGCACGGCGTGGGCGTGCGGCAGCCAGCTGAGGTAGCGGTGCCGGGGCAGCGGGTCGCGGCGTCCCGGCCGCAGGTCGGCGCGCAGGACGCCGGGCGCCGCGCGCAGGGCGGCCTCCCATCGTGCGGTGTCCGTCACCGTGTTCCCCCCGCTGGCGTGTTGTGCGTTCCCCTGCGACAGCCTAGGCACGTCGTGCCTCCGTCCTTCGGTCGGGCCGCGGCTTCGGGGCGCGGGCCGGGTCGTTGCGTTCGTACGGGTGGAAGACGGCGCAGCAGGCGAGCAGTGCGCCGGCGAACAGGGGCAGCCAGCCGAGGCGGGCGAGGACCCAGGCGGTGCCGTCGGGGACGGTGTGGAGTCCGGGCAGCGGCGGGCGGCCGAGGAGGTGGGCGGTGAGCAGTCCGCCGGTGGTGGCGGCGATCATCGCGGTCTGGTGCCAGAGGAAGACGGTCAGGGCGCCGAGGTTGAGCAGGGCGACGGCGGCCCAGGCGCGTGGCCGGCGCAGGGCGCGGCGCAGCGGGCCGAGGAGCAGGACGGCGGCGCCGCACTGGGCGAGGCCGAAGGTGACGGCGGCGAGGGTGGGCGGGTTGAGGTTGGAGACCGGGGCGCCGGGCACGCCGACCATGGATCCGGGGTAGCCGGCGAAGGCGACCAGGAGGCCGGTGGCGGCGGCGCCGCCGAGGAGCAGGGTCCAGGCGGTGCCCTTCCCGGGTGTGCCGCGCCGGGCGATGAGCGCGCCGAGGCAGTACGGGACGAGCCAGCCGGCGGGCAGGTTGATCCAGCCGAGCCAGGCGGGGCCGTCGAGGCCGAAGCGGACCATGTCGACGTGGAGGACGACTGCGAGCGGCCACAGCGGGTGGACGCGGGCGACCAGCGGGGTGGCGGCGGTGAGGGCGGCGAGCACGAGCAGGAACCACAGCGGGGAGAGCACGAGCTTGCCCAGCGTCCAGAGGGTCTGCCAGGGCACTCCGCAGGCGAGCATGACGGTGGAGGCCAGGAGCCACACTGCGAGCAGCGGGCGCACCGGCCGGAACAGCCGGCCGAGCCGGGCGGCGATCCACCGGCGATGGCTCTCGCCGCGGACCCGGGCGGCGGCGTGGCCGCGGGCGGCGACCAGGCCGCCGACCAGGAAGAACACCGCAAGGGTCTGGAACACCCAGGAGACCGGGGTGAGTTCGGGCATCAGGCCGAGCGGGCTCTCGACCCGCAGGCTGCCGCTGTCGGCGACCAGGGCGGTGACGAGCCAGTGGCCGAGGACGACCCCGAGGATGGCGAGGGCGCGCAGTGCGTCCAGGGCGCGGTCGCGGCCGGGCGGGGTGGCGGCGTCGATCCGGCGGGCGAGGTCACGCATCGGCCGGCTCCCGGCCTTCGACGATCCGGGCCAGGTTGCGCAGCGGTACGGAGCCGGGGGCGAGGTAGTCGCTGTGGCCGCCGTCCCCGGCGGCGAAGCGCCGGGCGCCGAAGGCCGGGCCGGTCGGGTCGGCGCCGAAGCCGAGTTCGCTGCCGGAGCGGGCGGGCGACGGGAGGGGTATGCGGACGTGGGGCACCCGGGCGACCCAGTCGCCGGCGGCGCGCCCGGCCCACACGGTGGCGCGGGTGTGGAGGGCGGCCACGTCGTCGTGGCCGGTGCCGGGGCTGCCGTAGAGGACGATCGCGGCGGCGGGGGTGCCGGCGGCGGCGCGGGCGCAGACCACGGAGCCGTAGGAGTGGCAGAGCAGGGTGATCCGGGCGGTGGGGCGGATGCGGTGCAGTTCGGCGACGGTGGCGGTGAGCGCGGGCGCCGCCTGCTCGGCGCGGCCCGGGGTGAGGGAGGCGGCGCTGGCCGTGGCGGGCGTGCGGTAGCCGAGCCAGGCGACGACGGCGGAGCGGTCGCCGCCGGTGCGGTCGCCGCCCGTGTCGTGGCGCAGGGTGTCCTGGAGGGCGAGGGCGCCGGCCCGGAAGCGGGCGTAGTGGTCGAGGTTGGTGTCGACGCCGGGGACGAGCACGGCGATCTGGTCGGCGCGGGCGAGGTCGCCGACGACCTCGGCGCTGCGGCCGCCGTCGCGTCCGTCGAAGGCGAGGAACCGGCGTCCCGGCTCGGCCATGGCGTGCAGTGCGGCGGCCCGTCGGCGGGCTCCGTAGGCGTCGGCGGTCTGCTCGGCGGCCCGCAGGGCGGCACGCCGGTCGGCATAGCGGGCGTCGAGCGAGGCGGTGAGCTCGGCCGGGGTGCCGGCGGTCAGCGGGGCGGTGGGCGGCGGGGCGGGGGCCGGTACCTCGGCGGGGCCCGCCGCGCCCGCGACCGGCAGCGCGACGGCGGCGGTGACGAGGGCGGCGAGCAGCCCTCGGCGGATCCGGGCGAGGGGCGGCGCCATGGGCGGTTCCTTCCGTAGCGGGGGTGCGGGAGCGGAATTCGTTCCGCTGCGGAAGAAAGGTAGGAAGCGGGGCCTGTGGTCCGCGTCCCGCCAGGGAGCCAACTCCGGGGGTGGCTCTCAGGTATGACAGGTGATCGGGGCCCCTTCGGCTGGCAGGGTGGAGCCATGACATGGACCGCACCGCAGGTGAAGCGGGATCAGGACCTTGGCGAGCTGGGCACGCTGGACGAGCGGCGGATGCTGGAGGGCTGGCTGCAGTGGCACCGGGAGACGCTGCTCGCCAAGTGCGCCGGGCTCGCACCGGCCGAGCTGGCCCGGACGACGGTGGAGCCCTCGAACCTCACGCTCCTCGGCCTGGTGCGGCACATGGCGGAGGTGGAGCGGTGGTGGTTCCGGCGGAGCTTCGCGGGTGAGGACGTCGGCGAGGTGTTCACCGGACCGGCGGACGGCGACGAGGGGCTCGCCGGGGTCGATCCGGCCCACGCGGAGCGGGACTTCGCAGGCTTCCGGGCCGAGGTCGCGGCGTGCAATGCGGCGGCAGCCGGGCACGGCCTCGACGAGACCTTCCGTTCCACGCGCGGGGTGCCGCTCAGTCTGCGCTGGGTCTATCTCCTGATGATCCAGGAGTACGCCCGCCACAACGGTCACGCCGACTTCCTGCGGGAGCGGACGGACGGCGTGACGGGCGACTGAGCGGTTTGGTGCGGGCCCCGGCTCTCAGCCGAGGGACAGCGGGATCCGCACCCCGGCCGCGGCGAACGCCGACCGTTCCGCCTCGTCGGGCGCGCGCCGGCCGGTGCCGACGAGCAGCGCGTCCGTGTCGGACAGCTCCCGGGGCAGCTCCGCACCGGCGACCCGCGCCAGGAGCGCCCGAGCCTCGGCCAGGGTCGCGGCGGGCGGCGCGGGCGGGTCACCCGGCAGATGGGCGATCAGGTCGAGGTGGTGGAGGGTCCATTCGAGGACATAGGCGCCGAGGTAGTCGGCGACGGTCAGGACCTCCCCCTTGGTCTCCACAAGCAGCTTCGGGTCGGCGAGGACGGCCGCGCGGCCGGCGGCGGAGCCGACGTCGTCCAGGTGGAAGGTCAGGAGTCCCGGGTCCTGGTAGGCGGCGGCCAGGCGCACGGTGAGGGCGTCGAGGGGGTCGTCGCCGGTAGGCGGCCGGTCGGAGACCTCCCAGTAGCTCGCCGCGTCGCGGGTGGGCACGGCGTCCGGCCCGGCGGGTGTGGCGAGGGTGATCAGGACGTCCTGGGCGTCGATGACCAGATGGCACACCAGGTCACGGACGAGCCAGCCGGTGCAGCCGGAGGGCCGGGCGAAGTCCTCCTCGGCGAGTCCGGCGACCGCCGCGCGCAGCGCGCTCCACGCGAGTGAGAAGTGGTCCACGCCCGCAAGCTACCAGTCCGGCCTTCCCTCATCCCCTTGTCCGCGGCGGAGCGGCCCCCACCCGCCCGCCTCCCGTCAGCGGTAGTCGTCAGGGTGGTCCTGCATCCAGGTGTTGATCTTGTCGCGGGTGCCGACCAGCAGGGTCTCGTGCTTCTTCAGGTTCTCGAAGGAGCTGTCCCCGCCGAGCTCGGCCTCCAGCTCGGCGATCAGCTCGATCGGCTCGGGGAAGTGCCCGGGGCCCTTGGGGTCCGCTTTCATGGCGCGGTCGAGGCGGAGCAGTTCGTCATGTACGCGCCCCAGGAAGTACGCGCAGCCACTCGTCGCGCACGAGTCGTTCAGCGTGGCCTGGAGCCCGGCGAAAGCGTCGCGCACCTTCTCGGGCCCCGGCGTGGGATCGGGCTCGGCGGGCGTGGTGGTCGCGCCGGCCGCGGCCTCCGCGCTCGCCGCGGCCTCGGCCGCCTCCGCGGCGGACGTGGGCACCGTGGCGATCGAGTCGGAGGCGCCGGGCAGCGGCTGCGGCTTGGGCTCGGCGCTGCAGGACACGCAGAGCGCGGCCAGGGCCGCGAGGGCGACGGCGCCGCCTCGTATCGATGCCGTGAACGAAGACGTGAGCATGATGGTCCCCCCATGATCGTGGAATCACGGGAGCCTACCCTGCTCCGTCCGCCCCTCACTCGCCTCGGTCGCGGTCGTACCGGAGCACTACGACCCCGTTGCCGAAGGTGCGCGTGCCGGTGAGCCGCAGATCGGCGGTGGTGTCGGTGGGCGGGAAGAGCGGGGTGCCGCGGCCGATCAGGACCGGGTGGACGCTGATGTGGTAGGCGTCGATCAGGTCGAGTTCGCGGAAGGCGGTGCCGAGTTCCGCGCCGCCGAGGCAGAGGTCGCCGTCGGTGGCGGCGGCGAGGGCACGGACCTCGGCGGCGTCGACCCGGTCGACGACCGTGGTGTTCCAGTCGGCGTGCTCCAGCGTGGTGGAGTAGACGGTCTTGGGCTTCGTGCGCCAGATCTCGGCGAACTCCCGCTCCACGGGCGTGCTGTCCGGGTCCTGGTCGGCGGTCGGCCAGTAGTCCGCCATCAGCGTGTGGGTGCGCCGGCCGCTGATCAGGCGTCCCATGGCGGCGATCTCCCGGTTGAAGTACGTGTGCACCTCCTCGTCGACCCGGTTCCAGGAGATGTCGTGGCCGGGTGCCTCGATGTACCCGTCGAGCGAGATGGAGATGAACTGGACGATCTTTCCGGACACCGGCGGCTCTCCCCTGCGGTCGTGGAGGCTCCTGCTGCGGCGGAGGGCCGCCGGCCCATACATCGGCCGTACGCCGGATGCGTACGGCTCACGCCATGCGGCGGGCGCCCTCCTTGATGGCCTCACGGATACGGTTATAGGTGCCGCACCGGCAGATGTTGCGGATCTGGTCGAGATCGGCCTCGTCGATCTCGCGGCCGGCCTCGTGGGCGCGCCGGACGGCGGCGACGGCGGTCATGATCTGACCGGGCTGGCAGTAGCCGCACTGGGCGACGTCGATATCGAGCCAGGCCTCCTGCATCGGGTGCAGGTCTTTGCCGACGGTGCCGGGCAGGCCCTCGATGGTGGTGACCTCGTCGGTGTCCGCGAGGTCCTTCACAGGGACGGAACAGGGGGTGAAGGCCCGGCCGTTGAGGTGGCTCGTACAGGCCCGGCAGACGCCGACCCCGCAGCCGTACTTGGGTCCGGTGACGCCGAGGACGTCCCGGAGCACCCAGAGCAGCCGGACGTCGTCCTCGACCTCGGCGGTGACGGCCTTGCCGTTGAGGATGAAGGTGTGCTGGGGCACGGTGGCTCCATGGTGAGTCGTAGGGCGGGGGCGGGCTGCGTCAGAGGGTGTGGTCGCGGCCGTCGGTGGGCGCGGCGGGGATCGGCGGGACGGTCGGCGTCGGGGTGAAGGGCAGCGGCGCCGTGTGGTTGAGCGGGAAGCTGGTCGGCATGGTGCCGGTGGCCCGCCCGTAGGCGCAGGCGACGGCGGCCGCGGAGGCGGCGACGGCCAGTTCGCCCGCGCCGCCCGGCTGGTCGCCGGTGGACGGCATGACGACGATCCGCAGCTCGGGCGGGGTGTTCCACTGCCGGGTGTAGAAGTAGTTGTCCCAGCTGCTCTCCTGGAAGTGCCCGTCCTTGAGGTGCAGTCCGGAGCTGAGCGTGATCGCGATGCCGTCGCTGATGCCGCCCATCATCTGGGCCTCCAGGCCGCGCGGGTTGACGGCAAGGCCGACGTCGACGGCGCAGACGACCTTGGTGACGCGCGGTCCGGTGTACGCGTTCGGGATCTGCCGACCGGTGGTCGCGGGGCGGCAGTCGATCTCGGCGAGGACGGCGACGACGGAGTGGTATTCGGGGTGGATCGCGATGCCCTGCGCGGTGCCGGGCGCCATCCTCCGTCCCCAGTCGCCGAGTTCGGCGACCTTGTCGAGCACGGCGCGGGCCCGCTCGTCCTTGAGGAAGCGGCGGCGGAAGGCGAGCGGGTCGAGGCCCATGCGCTCGGCGAGTTCGTCGACGACCAGCTCCTGGGCGGTGCGCACGTTGGGCGAGTAGATGTTGCGCATGGAGCCGGTGTTGAAGCCGTGGTCGACCTCGTTGAGGAGCTGGGTGGTCACTCCGAAGTGGTAGGGGCTGGTCTGGGTGAGCTGGAACATCGTCTCGGAGAAGGTGAGGTTCGCGACCGGCAGTTTGGCCGCCTCCGAGGTGATGATCTCGCCGACGCCGTGCCCGAAGTCGGTGGCGACGGAGGTGTGTCGCTGCTCGTACGTGAGGACCTCGCCGAGCGCGTACGTGGCGCGCACCCGGGAGGTCGCCATCGGGTGCGTACGGCCCTGCCGGAAGTCGTCGGTGCGGTGCCACATCAGGCGCACGGGCTTGCCCATGGCCTTCGAGATCTCGGCGGCCTCGCCGGCGGCGTCGTGGAACAGCTTGCGGCCGAACGAGCCGCCGCCCTCGGTGACATGGACCTTGACGGCGCTCACCGGCAGGCCGAGCTGCAGGGCGATCTTCTCCTGGGCGACGATCGGCGACTTGAGGCTGGCCCAGATCTCGGCGGAGCCGGGGCGCACGTCGGCGACGGCGCAGTTGGTCTCCAGGGCGCCGTTGCTGGCGAAGGCGAAGGTGAAGCGGACGTCGACCGACTTGGTGAGCAGGTCGAGCGGCGGGACGACGAGGGGGAGTTCGGCGCGGCGCAGCTTCTCCAGGACGGTCGCGTCGGAGGCGCCCTCGGCGGTGCCGGGGCCCCAGGTGACCTTGAGGGCGCGGACGGCGTCGATGCACTGGCCGAAGGTGCGGCCGCGGACGGCGACTCCGGTGGACACGACGGCGACGTCGGTGATGCCGGGCAGGGCGGCGACCTCGGCCGCGTTCTCGACGGAGCGGACGGTGCCGTTGATCGTCGGCGGGCGGCAGACCATCGTCGGCAGGGCGCCGGGGACCTGCACGTCCATGGCGAACTTCTTCCGCCCGGTGACCGCTTCGAGCGCGTCGACGCGCCGCTGTGCGGTGCCGATCACCGTGAAGTCGTCCGCTTCCTTGAGCGTGACGGTGACCTGAGTGTGCGTCAGGGCGGCGGCCTTGACGGCGAGTTCGCCGTAGGCGAGGACCGCTCCGGCGGCGGAGGTGATGACGCCGGCCTTGGCGGTGAGGGTGGAGACGGCCTCGCCGAGCTCCAGGGCGGCGGCGCGCAGCAGCCGGCCGCGGGCGACGGCGGCGGCGACGCGGACCGGGGTGAAGGTGGAGACGGTGGTGTTGGAGCCGCCGGTGAGCTGGTTGAAGAGCAGTTCGGGGCGGGCGTCGGCGAGCGTGACCTTGATCCGGTCCAGGGGCAGGTCCAGCTCCTCGGCGATGATCATCGCGGTGGAGGTGGTGATGCCCTGCCCGACCTCGGCGCGGGGCAGCGCGAAGTGGGCGGTGCCGTCCGGGTCGAGGCGGATGGTGATGAGGTTCGCGGTGGGCAGCGCGGCGGCGGTGAGCAGGTCGTTGAGGTCCAGGATCTCCGCGGGCCCGGGCAGCGAGGGTATGACGGCGGGCGCGGCGCCGGGGACCGCGGCCGCGGCGGGCGTGGGCGCGAGGGCGTCGGCGCCGATCCGGGCGGCCACGGTCAGGGTCGGCGCGGCCAGGACGTAACCGAGGAATCTGCGCCGCGCGAGGCCGGCGCGTGGCGGCGGCGCGTCGTCCGGTCCGGGCTGCGGGGAGCGGTCCTGTTCTGCCATGAGGGGTGGCCTTTCGACGGGGGCGGGCGCGGGGACGGTCCGGGGTGGTGCGGTGGTGCGGTGGTGGCGCTCCGGTGGTGCGGTGACCCGGATGATCATCACCCGTTCGGGCGCGCGCCGGGGCCGGAACCGCGCAGCTTTCACGGCTGGACCGTCAACTCCACACGTGGGGGGCGGCCACCGGCGGGCAGGAGGGCCGCCACGGCCCGCCCGCTCCCCCTCCGGGTCCTCAGGCCCTCGCCCGTACGGCCTCGGCGGCGACACCGGCAGCCCGCAGCCCGCGTGCCAGGCGCTCGGTCTCCGGGAGCGTGCCCGTCCACTCCCCAGCCAGAACCCGCCGGGCGGCCTCCCTGGCCTCCGCCAGGTCCGGCTTCTCGCCTGGCACGGCCCGCAGCACCCGCATGACGACGGCGACGGAGACCTGTCCGGTCTCGCCTCCGCCCACCCGCAGCACGGCGGGCCCGTCCTCGGCGAGGAGCTGCGCCCGGCGCTCGGGCGGCGGCAGGCCGGTGCCGCACGCGAAGACGGCGTATCCGCAGGCGGCACAGGAGGACTCGACGTCCCAGCGCAAACGGTCGCCCACCAGCGCCTGGACGCCGTGGCTGACCAGCCGCGCCGCACAGTCGGGGCACACCTCCCCGTACGTCACGGACACGCACACGATCGGTTCTGTCGTCACCCTCGCCCTCCCCTGAGCTCCGCCAGGCCGGGGGCCATTTTCTACCGGCAGCGGTCGGGACGCGTCGGCCCCTCCGGCAGGCGGCGGGGGCGCAGCGGTGACCGGCCCCACGCGCAGCGCGCCCGGGCGGCGGCGCGGCCCCGGGAGACGCGCAGCTGTGAGCGGGAGATGCGGGCCCGCTGGCCGCCGCCCGCGATCATCGCGTTCACGGACACCATCGGGTCGCCGCCCATGGAGCGGGCGAACAGCGCGCCGACGACGACCGGCAGCAGCGCGACCGCGAGGGCAGAACCGGTGGCGGTGGCCGTGGCGGTGACGGTGCGGAGGGGGCGGGCGGTGCGCGGGGCGTCGTCGGTCATGGGAACAGTTCAGCAGCGGGGCGCTGCCCCGGGCATCGGCCGCCGTACTCAGTCGTCCGCGCTGCACGTACTCACCCCCGGTACTCACGAGCGGTACTCACGCCAGGTACTCACCCCCGGTACTCACGCCAGGTACTCACGCCCGGAATTCGGTCACCCGGCCCGTCCCGGGTGCTCAGCGCCGGGCCAGCACCGTGACGAGCGTGAACGAGGCGTGGCAGGGTCCCGCCGCGAGGCCGGCGAGCCAGCGGTGGGCGCGTGCCTCCGTCACGTATCCGGCGGTGACGGCCCTGCGGATGTTGCGGCCGAGGCCGAGCGTGTAGTCGGCGGTCTCGAAGTCCCGGAAGACGGGGGCGGCGGCGCTCACCGTCTCGACGGTGAAGCCCGCCCGCTCGGCGAGCCGGGCGAGGGAACGGCCGACGGTGGCGTTGCGGACCGCCTCGGTGACGGTGTACCGGGTGAAGGCGCGGCTGGTGTCCAGGTCCTCGGAGTCGACGGCGAGGGTGTCCCAGTCGGGTTCGACGAGGCCGACGAGGCCGCCGGGTGCGGTGGCGGTGTGCAGCCGGGCGAGGACGGCGGCGGGGTCGGGCACGTGCATCAGGACCCGGTCGATCTTGGCGCGGTCGACCGAACCGTCCGCCACCGGAGGGGCGTTCAGGTCGCCCTCGCGCAGCTCGACCTGCGCGAGTCCGGCGGTCCGGCGCCGTGCCTCGGCGAGCATCGCCGGGTCGCGGTCGACGCCGATCACCCGACCGGTCCCGCCGACGCGTTGGGCGAGCGCGGGCAGGTCGGCGCCGGGGCCGCAGCCGCCGTCGAGCGCCGTCTGGCCGGGCCGGATGTCGAGGAGCCTGAGCAGGTGTTCCTTGTACGCCCGGCCGGCCTCCGTCGCCGCCGTGCGCAGCATGTACGTGCTCTGCTCGGGCCGTTCGGCGCCGGGAGGTTCCGGCTGCGCCGTCCTGCCGTGCCGCCGTGTGCTCATCGGGACAGTCGATCACCGGCCCGGTGCCCCTGCCAAGTACACGGAACCGGCCACGCGGAAACGATTCCTCAGCGACCCTGGAGGTCGGCTGTTCCGATCACTTTTCACGACCACTCGTCACTCTCATCACGCGGAGGCGGGACGACTTGACCGACGACACCACCACAACACCTCCCGTCCTGGTCGTCCAGCACGAGGACGGCGCCGGCCCCGGCCTCGTCGGCGAACGGCTGCGGGCGGCCGGGCTCGACGTCCGGACCGTCCACCCCTGGCGCGGCGAGCCGCTGCCCGGCTCCCTCGACGGGTGGGCCGGGCTGCTCGTCCTGGGCGGCTCGGCGAACTGCGAGGACGACACCGCCGCGCCCTGGCTGCCCCGGGTGAGGGAGCTGATACGTGAGGCGGTCACCGGCCCGGCCCCGAACCCGGTCCTCGGGATCTGCCTGGGCGGCCAGCTCATGGCCCACGCGCTGGGCGGCCGGGTGGTCCGGCGCCCACAGGGGCCCGAACTGGGCACCGTACCGCTGCGCCGGCTGCCCGACGCCGACGGCGACCCGGTGTTCGGCGCCGTGCCGGAGGGCGCGCTCGCCGCGCAGTGGCACTGGGACGAGATCGGGACGCTGCCGCCCGGGGCGGTGCCGCTGCTCGCCGGTGACGACTGCCCGTACCAGGCCTTCCGCGTCGGCCCGCACGCGTGGGGCGTGCAGTTCCATCCGGAGGTCCTCGCCCGGACGGTGGCGGTGTGGGCCGGTGCCGACGACGCGCACGTACGGGACGCGGGCCTTGATCCGGAGGCCGCCGTGCGGTCCGTACGGGAGGCGGAGCCGTCGCTGCGGGAGGTGTGGGGAGCGGTGGCGGAGGCGTGGGGGGCCGTCGTACGGGGCGCTCGCGTGCCCGTACCGGCGCCGTCCCGCCGGGAGTGATGGGATGGGCGCGGGCACGTGGCCGATCCGCGTGCCCGCACCGCACCCCGTGCCCCGTACCCCGTATCTAGGAGGATCCGCCCCCATGGCCGACGAGTACCGGATCGAGACCGTCCGCACCGGCTACCGCACCTGGACCGCCCGCAACGACCGGGGCGCTGAGGTGCGGATCGCCGCCGACGACGACGCGGCCGCGCAGCCGTCGTTCACGCCGGTGGAGTTGCTGCTCGCGGCGATGGGCGGCTGCGGCGGGCTGGTCATCGACCGTACGGCGCGGGCCGTCGACCACGACGACCTGCGGATCGTGGTCGAAGGCGTGATCGGTCCGGAGGACGACGGCCGGGTCGGGCGGATCCGGGTGAGTTACGAGTTCGAGCTGCCCGACAACAACCCTCGGGCGGCCGAGGTGTTCGCCCGGGGCGTGCGCCTCACCCACGAGAAGTACTGCACGGTGAGCCGCACCGTGGAGCACGGCGCCGAGGTGGAGGCGGTGCTCCCGGACGGCTCCATCGGCTTCCGGGCGGCCGGCTGAGGCGGGGCCCGGCAGGCGGCGGGGTTTCGGGTCCCCCGGCTCACTCCTCGATGGCGCCGCCGATCCGGCGCAGGTGCTTGCGGAAGCTGTACGTGGGGTCCTGCGCGTTCCGCTCCAGGTACTCGGCGAAGCGGGTCTGCTCGCGCAGGGTCTCCCCCGCCCTGATCCGCCTGGCCTGGTTACGCTCGGTGCGGAAGATGTCCGCGGCCGTGCCGAGCACCGCGTCGGCCCGGTCCGCGGGCACGAACAGGACGCCGTCGTCGTCCGCGAACACCAGGTCGGCGGCGTCGACGGTGTGCTCGCCTACCCGGGCGCTGCGCAGAGCCTCCGGCCCGCGCGGGTCGAGCCGTACGGGGCCGGGCGCGTGGGCCCCGTACGAGAAGACCGGCAGCCCGATCTCCACCAGATCGGGCGTGTCGCGGTGCAGCCCCCACACGACGAGCCCGGCCACTCCGGCCGCCTCGGCCTCCAGGACGGCGAGGTCGCCGACGCAGGCCTCGTCGCTGCGCCCCGCGTTGTCGATGACCAGGACGTCGCCGGGTGCGGCGTGGCGGGTGAAGGCCTCCAGGAACACGTCCACGCTGCCGTAGTGCCGTGCGGGCAGCACCCGTCCGGCGAGCCGCTGTCCGGGGACGACGGGCCCGACCCCGGCGGGCGCGGCCCGCAGTGGCACGCCGAGGCGTACGCAGGCGTCGGCGATCAGGGGCGTGGACAGCTCGGCGAACCGCTTCGGCATGGCTGTTCCCTTCGTGGGGGTGGGGTCGGTCGGCAGGCCGGGGGGGTGAGTGGTGGGCGATGGTACCGACCCGGGGGGGCAGGCGGGCGGGTGCGCCCGGGTGTGATGAGCTTCGCGGATGACTCACGGATCCACCAGGCCCACCTGCTCCGTACGCCCCCGCAGCGCCGCCGATCTCCCGGCCTGCGTCCGCATCCTGGCGGAGGTCCACGAACGGGACGGCTACCCGGTGGACTGGCCGGCCCGGCCCGCCGATTGGCTGGCGGCCGGGGACGGCACGGCGATGGGCCTCGGCGCGTGGGTGGCGGAGCTCGACGGCCGGGTCGCCGGGCATGTGGCCCTGTCCCGACCGGCGGACGACGACCTCGCGGCGCGGATCTGGCGGGAGCGGAACGGCTCCGAACCGGCCGTCGTGGGCCGTCTGTTCGTCTCCCCGGCGGCGCGTGGTCACCGCATCGGCGCGAACCTCCTCCGCCATGTGACGGCGGAGGCCCGGCGCCTGGGCCGGCATCCGGTCCTGGACGTGGTGGCCTCGGACACGGCGGCGATCGCCCTCTACGAGCGCGCGGGCTGGCGGCTCCTCACCACGACGACCCAACAGTGGTCCCCCGAGCGGACGGTGACGATCCACTGCTACGCGGCGCCCACACCCTGAGGTCAGAACCAGTGGAGGCAGTGCGGGGAGCGGTCGGCGCGGAAGAGGGTGTCGGCGCGGTGGGCGGCGGCCGGGTGGTGGGTGCGGATGTGGCCGGCCCGGACGAGGGTGCTGGGGGCGGTGCCGCCGAGGTAGACCGAGCCGAGGTCGCTGACGTCCAGGGAGAGGTCGGGCGCGCGGTCGGTGGGGACGCACTCGGCCTTGCCGTCGCGGACGGTCAGGAGGTAGCGGTTGCGCTCGCCGAGGAAGGGGTCGTCCACGTCGAGGACGAGCTCACCGTCCGCGAACCAGCCGCGCGCCGTCAGCGCGCGCGGGACGTCGAGCAGCCGCACCCACAGCCAGTCGCCGTCGCCCGCCACCTCGGCGGCGCGGAAGTCCTCGAACTGCCAGCGGATCGGGTGGTCCGCCGGGACGTGCTTGAACGCGACCTCGGTGAACAGGTCGTGGTCGAGGAGGTAGCGGACCAGGGCCGTGTGGACGGCGTCGTCGGCGGCGATGACCTCGTCGACCTTCATCGTGCCGGACTCGCCGTGCGCGTAGCTGGCGTATCCGTCCGGCGCGCCGTCCGCGGCGCGGTGCAGCGCGATGTAGCGCGGCGCGGGCGAGATCGGCGGCTGCCCCGCGGCCCGCTCCCACCAGCGGTGCGGCCGGGAAAGCGCGCCGGGCTGGGCGCGGCGGTAGCGGTCGTAGACCTCTTCGAGGAGGTCGGCGCACTCGGAACTCTTCAGCACCTCGACGGTGCCGGTGTCGGCGACCCCGCCGGCTCGGGGGTGAGCGAAGGCACTCTGGTGGCGGGTCACGGTCATCCGGGCGGTGTACGTCGCCGGGCCGTAGCCGAAGCGCCGGTAGATCAGCGCCTCGGAGGCGAGCAGTACGGACAGGAACTCCCCGCGCTCGCGCAGGTCGGTGAGCTGGTGCCGCATCATCGCGGTGAGCACGCCCCGGCGGCGGTGCGAGGGCAGGACGCCGACGGCGGTGACTCCCGGCGCCGGGGCGAGGGTCTGCCCCGGCAGGGTCAGCTCGAAGGCGTGCGAGGCGGCCGTCCCCACCGGCCGCCCGTCCGGCGCCACGGCCATCAGCCCCCGGTCCATCTCGAGCGCCGCCCACCACACCCCGCGGCCGTCCTCCCCTGCGGTCTCGGGAAAGCGCGCGAACGCGGCGTGGAGGGTGTCGACGAAGACGTCGTAGTCCTGATCGGTCGTCGGCCGGATCTGCATCGGTGCTGCTGCCTCCCGTGTACGGACACCGCACACGCGGCGCCCCGCCACAGTGCAACGCCGAACCGCGGCCCGGTCAAACCAATTTGCCGCGGCGGGTCTTGGGACGGCGGCGGTCCGCCCGCGCGGGGCGGGGCCGCCGTGGTGTCACCCTGCCAGACCGCGACTCAGCGGTCGCTCACTCCCCCAGCCAGATCTCCCGGACCGGCGCCAGCGGGTTCCGCTCCGTACGGGGCACGGTGTCCCAGATCTTGGTCGTGCGGGTGTCCGGGGTGTACGCCGGCCAGTCCGGGCCCGGGTGCTGGTCGGTGATGAAGGCGACCCAGGCGCGGTGGAGGGCGTCGGCGAGGGGGCGGGGTGGGGTGGGGCCGGCCGCGGCGGGGACGCCCTCCGCGTCGAGGAGGTCGAAGGCGAAGGGGAGGTCCAGGCAGTGGTGGGCCTGGCCGTTGACGGGTGAGGTCCACTCGAACTGGTAGAGCCAGGTGGGCTGTTCGCGACCCGCACGCGCGTCGGCGACCTCCAGCGCGGGGGCGCGGAAGGTCACGTCGGTGAGGGCCTGGCCGAAGTGGCCGGCCGGGTCGGTGTCCGCGTACGTCTCCGCGAACGCGGCCGCGCGCTCGCCGGTGAGGCCAAGACCACCGAGCAGCACCGGCAGCGGCGGGCCGTCCGCGCCCGGGGACGGGATCATGTTGAACTCGTGCGCGGTGAAGCCCAGCATCAGCGGGACGCCGTCGCCCGCGCCGCCCGACGTGAGCGCGTCCAGGACGGGCTCGGGGATCAGTTCACCGTCCGCGAAGGGCACGAGGGACAGCATCGGCGGCAGCCCCTCGCGGTCCGGGCCGGGCGCGGCGAGGCGGTCCTGGAGGTCGAGGAGCTCGTCGTCGCCGAGGTCCTGGAGCGCGGCGGCCGTGGCCGGCCGCCCCGTGCGGGCGGTGAACAGGCGCGAGACGGCCCGGGCGACCTCCGGCCCGTCGGGCCGCATGACGGCGCCGGACACCGAAAGCGCGCCACGGAACAGCCCCCGGGCCGTCGGCACGGCCAGCAGCGTCTGCACCGCGCCGCCGCCCGCCGACTGGCCGGCGATCGTCACCTTCGCCGGGTCGCCGCCGAAGCGCGCGATGTTGTCGCGCACCCACTCCAGGGCCGCGATCCAGTCCCGTACGCCCCGGTTGTCGGGCGCGTCGTCGAGGTGCAGGAAGCCCTCGATGCCGAGGCGGTAGCCGAGCGAGACGAGCACGACGCCGTCGCGGTTGAAGGCGGCGCCGTCGTACCAGGGGCTGGCCGCCGAGCCCGCGACATAACCGCCGCCGTGGATCCAGACCAGCACCGGCAGACCGGCCGCCCCGGCGGTGTCCGGCGTGAAGACGTTGAGGTTCAGGACGCCCTCGCCGGGGATCGTCGGCTCGGGGATCGTGGTGACGTCGGCGAACGGCCGGCGCTGTGCGGTCGGCCCGTACGCGGTCGCGTCCAGCGGCTCGGTCCACGGTTCGGGCGGCTCGGGCGCGGCGAAGCGCAGGGGGCCGACGGGCGGCTTGGCGTAGGGGATGCCGAGGAAACGGCGGCTGCCGTCGGCCCGCCGCTCGCCGCGGACCGGGCCGCGGGTCGTGGTCACGACGGCGGCGTCCACGAAGGCCTCGGGGGACTCGGAGGTCTGGGAGGTCTCGGAGGTCTGGGAGGTCTCGGAGGTCTGGGAGGTCTGGGAGGTTTCAGGGGTCTCCAGGGACATGGGTGCGCCTTCCTGGCCTGGCCGGGTGCGGCCGCCGCTTGCTCGGTGGTGGTGCGGAGAGGGTGACCCTCCAGAACTTACACGTGTCACCTGCGTGCGACCAAGACCCCCGCCGGTTCGGTCCCGGACGCCTGGGGAAGAGAGGCGGTGTGAACATGAGCCCCGATGCCGCCGTCGGCGCCCTGGTCGTCACGGCCGGCGCCGTCCTCGTCGCGATCGGCGCGCGCTGGCAGGGGCGGGCGGCCCGACCGCTCGCGCCCCGGCGTGCGCGGGCCCTCGCCTGGCAGGCGTACGCGCGGGCGCTCACCCGCTCCGCCGACCTGGCCCTCATGACCGCGCGGGACGCGGCGGGGCGCGGCGAGCCGACGGTCGTGACCGTCGGGGACGTCGTACGGCTCGCGGACGAGCGATTCGGCTACGACGAGGTCGTACGCGAGGACGCCGCCGCGGCACTCCGGCACGCGTACGAGCGGGCCGGCCGCCCGGGGTGCTGCGTCACCGACGCCTACAGCTCGATCCAGTAGCGCCGCTTGCGGCCGAGCTCGGTCTCGCGGACGTCCTCCAGGACTCCCCCGTTCCGCTCGATCGTGCGGGCGGAGGCGGTGTTGGTGTCGTCGCAGGTGAGCAGCACACGGTCGAGCCCGAAGGCGCGGCCCTCCGCCAGGACCGCGCCGAGCGCCCAGGTGGCGAGGCCGCGGCGGCGGGCGGAGGGGCGCACGCTGTAGCCGATGTGGCCGCCGGCCTGGAGGAGAAAGTCGTTGAGTTCGTGGCGCAGGTCGATCGCGCCGAGGTACGTGTCGTCCTCGACGATCCACCAGTGGGTGTCGTGCACCTGGCCGGCCGGCAGGGTCCGGGAACGGTCGGACATCGCGCACAGCCGCCCGACCCAGGCGGCGAAGACATCGGGGTCGGCTAGCTCCTGCTCGGCGACGAGCCATACGCCGCCTCCGGCCTGGTGATCACCGGCGTTCCACTCGGCACGGGCCGCCAGCCAGGAGGCGTGGAGTCGGGTCGTGGGGGTGATCAGCTGCGGCATGCAGGGACGATAACAGCCGGGTGGGCGGGGCGGTTTCGGGCCCCGGGGCGGGCCGGCGCGGCCCCGGGGCGAGCCTGGTGCGGGCCCTGTACGTACCGCGCGCGGCCGGAGTTGACGGACGGTGGACCGGGCCCGCGGCCCGGTCGGCGGCCCCGCCCCGTACCGCTACTCGCCCGTGCGGCCGTCGATGCGCTCGCGCAGCAGGTCGGCGTGGCCGTTGTGGCGGGCGTACTCCTCGATCATGTGGGCGAGGACATAGCGCAGCGAGTACGTCTCGTCGCCGAGGCTGCCGGTGACGTCGAGGCTCGGGGCGGCGTCGACGAAGTGGCGGGCCCGGGCGCACTCGGCGCGCCAGACGGCGAAGGCCTCGTCGACGTCGGCGTCGTCCACGTCGAAGTCGGCCCAGTCGGTGGCGCCGGGCGGGGTCCACGGGCTGCGGCTGTGCTCACCGCCCATGACATTGCGGAACCAGCCCCGTTCCACCTCGGCCGCATGCCGTACGAGACCGAGCAACGAGAGCCCGGAGGGGGCGATCGCCCGGGTCCTGAGCTGCTCGGGGGTGAGGCCTTCGCACTTCATCGCCAGGGTGTCGCGCTGGAACTGGAGCATGGCGGTGAGCGTGGCGCGCTCGTCGGCGGTACGGGGCGTCGGTATCCGGTGGTCTCGGGTCATGGCGGCATGGTGCCAGGGGGCACGGCGGGGTGGCCCGCCCTTTTCCTGCGCCCCCACAGGGACCACGGCCTCGGCCGACGCCCCCCCTACTCCCGTGCCGCGAGGCCTTCGAGGCTCTGCAGGGGGTTGCGGAAGAGGGGGTTGAGCAGGACGGTGCCGGCGGCGACGGGCATGGTGGCCGGGCCCGCGTGGGGAATCACGATGCGCTCCGGGTCGTCGCAGACGTGGGAGTGGTCGACGGCGGCTCCCTGGATCTCCTCCAGATAGCAGGGGTCGAGCAGGCTGGCGAGTTCGGTGACGACCACCAGGTCGGGGTTGAGGACGTCGAGGAGCAGGGCGACCGCGCGGCCCACGGCGCGGGCGCGTTCGCGCAGCAGCCGGTCGGCGCGGCGGTCGCCGGTGGCGGCGGCGTCGACGACGAGGAAGGTGTCGGGTTCCGGGACGATGCCCCGGCGGTACGCGGTCTCGGCCAGCGCGCGGTTGGAGGCGGTCGCCGCGAGGCAACCCGAACGGCCGCACGCACACGGGGTGTTGGAGTCCGGTACGGGGAGGTGCGCGACCTCCCCCGCGGCGGACCCGGGGCCCTGGTGGACCACGCCGGCGATGCCGAGGGCGGCGTCGACGACATTGCCGACGAAGAGGTGGACGAGGCTGCGGCGGGCCTCGGGGCGCCCGAAGAGGATCTCGGACTGGGCGACGGCGCGGGCGTGGTTGTCGACGCGGACGGTGGGGCCGCCGAGACCGCGGGCGAGTTCAGCGGCGAGGGGGCGGTGGGTCCAGGCCAGCGCGTCGTGCCGGACGACCCGGCCGCGGTCGGGGTCGACCCAGCCGCCGAGGGCGGCGCCGACACCCAACAGGGGTCTGGTTCCCAGATGTTGGGTGAGGAAGGCGCGCAACTCCCGTGCGACGGAGGCGGGCAGGACCCTGGGGTCGGCGCCGACGTGCGCGAAGCGGCGCCGGGCGACGACCCGGCCGCGGAGGTCGACGAGGCCGAAGGAGGTGACGTCGACGCCGAGATGGACGCCGCCGGCGACGGGCCCGGTGGTGCCGCCGAGGTGTAGGTCGACGGGGATCTGGGGGCGGCCGGGTCCGGCGGTCTCGGCGCGTTCGGGGAGTTCCCTGAGGAGTCCGTGCCGCAGCAGGTCGGTGGCCTGCCGGGAGACGGCGGCGGGGCTGAGGCCGGAGTGCCGGGCGATGGCGCTGCGGGCGAGCGGGCCGTGTTCCAGGACGGTACGGAGGACGGTGGCCGCGTTGGTCTCGCGCCGGCAGTCCCCGGCGGGGCGGGATCCGGCGGCGGCGGAACCGGGGCCGGGGCCGGTGCCTGGACTCGCCCCCGTACTCGAGCCCATACCAAAGCCCGGACCGGAACCAGGACCGGCACCAGGACCCGAGCCCGGGCCCGTACCTGAACCGGTGTCCGGGCCCCGGCCCGGCTCGGGTTCGGGGGGCGCGGTCGGCTCGCGGGTGCCGTCGCCGGGTGGTCGGGGGCCTCGGAGGGTGGGGCTCATCCATGCCTCGTCTCGGAAGGGGTGGCACCTGAATTACAGCAAGAGTTCGGCGGGACGGGCACCGCGCGCCGCGGGCCATAGAGGCCGGGAACCGGCCTAGTTGCGTCCTACGGTCGTGGTGTCCGTACGGATTCCGCAGGAAGGACCCCCACCATGTCCGCTCAGACCGGCAGCGCCGCCCCGCACGGCTACACCTCCGTCGCCCCGTGGGTGGTCACCGACGACACGGGAGCTTTTCTCGACTTTGTCACCCAGGCGTTCGGCGGGGAGGAGCTCGCCCGGGTCGCGACGGAGGACGGTTCGATCGGCCAC
The DNA here is from genome assembly GCF_041270065.1 of Streptomyces fradiae. Classification (NCBI taxonomy): domain Bacteria; kingdom Bacillati; phylum Actinomycetota; class Actinomycetes; order Kitasatosporales; family Streptomycetaceae; genus Streptomyces; species Streptomyces fradiae. The sequence goes on from NZ_CP065958.1 coordinate 310,858, forward strand.
GGCGAGATCCGGGTCGGCGACACCGTGGTCCTCGCCTTCGACCGTCGGCCCGAGTGGCCGGTCATGCCCAGCCTGCTGCGGGTCTTCGTCGCCGACGCGGACGAGGCCTTCGCGCGCTCGCTCGCGGCGGGCGCCGAAGTGGTCACGGCGCTCTCGGACAACGCCTTCGGGCAGCGCGGCGGCCGCGTCAAGGACCCCTTCGGCAACATCTGGTGGGTCGTCGCCCACGTCGAGGACGTCCCGGAGGACGTCATGTGGAAGCGCCTCCGGGAACCGGCGTACGCCGAGTCGATGCGCATCGCCCAGGAGACCCTCGACGCCGAGCTGTCCGGCCGCCCGCAGGGCCGCAGCAGCGCCCCGGTCGATCCCGGCCAGGGGCCGGACCAGGGGGCCTGACTTCAGATCGCCCCGGCTCCCCCTCGTAGGCTCGTCCCGGAGGGGAGACGTCATGGAGATCACGGCGCAGTGGGTACGGGTCAGCTGGACCAAGCGTTCCCGGGGCGGGCCGGCCGCCGCGCTGCGGAACGGCCTGCCGGCGGGCTTCGCCCTGCCCTCGCCGACCCCGCCGCCGCCCGGGTTCGCCCATGTCGTCCGGCTCCGGGAGGACGACGACTTCAGGCCGCGCGCCGGCGAGACGACCCTGCGGGACGCCGGGCTCGTGCTGCGGGACGAGGGCGGCCGGCTCCGGGTGCACACGAGGATCCCGGAGCTGGGCGGGCTGCCGCCCCGGCGGCGCAGGCCGCCCGCGGTGCGGCTGGCGCCGGGGCAGTGGGTGCTGTGGCGGCTGAACTACCGGTTCAGCAGTGCGGCAGGCGTGCGGGACTGGTCGTACTGGCTGGACACCTTCAACGTGGCGTACGGCCCCGTCGCCCCCGATGTCTTCCTCGGCGAGCCGCCGCTCCTCGTCGACGAGTGCGGGCCCGTCCGCTGAGGAGGGCCGTCGCGGCCGCGTGACTTCGGCCGTTCTCGGCCACAACCCTGGCGCGGGCATTACTTCCTCTGCGAAATTAATTGCGGAACGCCCCCGTCCCGAAGGCCCGAAGGGATCCGCATGCCGACGAGTCATCCCCGCGTCATCGTGGTCCTCACCGATCAGCAGCGGTGGGACACCACGGGCGCGCACGGCAATCCCGCCGGGGTCACGCCCGAGTTCGACCGGCTGGCACGCGAGGGGACGCTGGTCGAGCAGGCGATCACCCCGAATCCGGTGTGCGCCCCGGCGCGGGCCGCGCTGCAGACCGGGCGGTTCCCGACGGCGACCGGGGTGCACCGGAACGGGCTGCCGCTCGGTGCGGACGTGCCGACCCTCGCGGGGGCGTTCCGGGCGGCGGGGTACGTCACGGGGTACATCGGGAAGTGGCATCTGGCGGGCGAGCGGCACCCGGACGGGCCGGTGCCGCCGGAGCGGCGCGGCGGGTACGAGAAGTGGCTCGCCTCGGACCGGCTCGAGTTCACGTCCGACGCCTACCGGACCGTGCTGTACGACGAGGCGGGCGAGCCGGTACGGCTGCCGGGATACCGGTCGGACGGGCTTGTCGACGCGGCGATCCGGTTCGTCGCCGACCACCACGAGCGCCCGTTCCTGCTCTTCCTGTCGCTCCTGGAGCCGCACCACCAGAACGCGACGGACGACTACCCGGCACCGGCCGGCTACCGCGAGCGCTTCGAGGGGCGGTGGCTGCCGCCGGACCTCGCGGCGCTCAGCCCGGGCGCGGCGCAGGGCGGCGCGCACCGGCACATCGGCGGCTACCTGGGCCAGATCAAGCGGGTCGACGAGGGCGTGGGGCGGCTGCGCGACTGTCTGCGCAGCCTCGGCATCGAGGACGACACCGTCCTCGCGTGGACGGCCGACCACGGCTCGCACTTCCGCACCCGCAACGGCGAGTACAAGCGCTCGGCCCACGAGGCCTCCGTCCGCGTGCCGTTCGTGCTCACCGGCCCCGGCTTCCGGGGCGGCGGCCGCATCCGGCAGCCCGTGTCGACGGTGGACCTGATGCCGACGCTCCTCGACGCCGCCGGGCTTCCGGTGCCGGCGAGCGTGCACGGGCGTTCGCTGCGCCCGCTGGTCGGCGGGGGCAGCGAACTCGACCGCCCGTTCTCGGTGTTCGTGCAGCTCAGCGAGGACGTCATCGGGCGCGCGGTGCGTACGGACCGGTGGAAGTACGTGGTGACGGCGCCCGACGGCCCCGACGGCCCGGACGCCTGGCACGAGCGCGCGGCCGACCGCTACCGGGAGACGGAACTTTACGACCTGGCGGCCGACCCGTACGAGTTGGAGAACCTGGTCGGGCTCACCTCGCACCGGCGGGTGGCGGACGGGCTGCGCGACGCGCTGGGCACCTGGCTGAAGGAGGTCGAGGGCGCGGCCCCGGTCATCGAGGCGGCCCGGCCCCGCACCCTGGACCAGCGTTCACCGTTCTCGTTCCCGGAGCACCGGGTGCCTTGGGAGGGCGTGCGTTTCGGCCACGCCTAGCCGAGCCCGGCGATCCCGGCCTGCCAACGAGAGGTCAGGATCCGGCGGCCTTCGCGTAGTCGACGAAGCCGACCCAGTCGAGGGCCACACAGGGTTCGTCGCCGACCACCCAGGCGTCATGGCCCGGCTGGACCTCGTAGAAGTTGCCGGGGGTCAGGTCGGCGGTCTCGCCGTCGTCCATGACCACGGTGATACGGCCGCTGACGATGTAGCCGACGTGGTGCGCCTGACAACTGTCGGTGCCGGCGATCGGCTTCACGTGTTCGGACCACTTCCAGCCCGGCTCGAACACGGCCCGGCCCACCGCTCCGCTGTCCGTGTTCAGCAGGTCCATCCTGCCCTTGCCGCCCTCGAAGGGACGGGTCTCGTCTGCGGAGTCGAAGCTCCTGGAAACGATTCCGGTCATCGTCTTTCCGCCTCCCGGCGGTGGAACGTGCGACCCCCGAGGCCACTTCCAGGCTACGCCGGAGGCCGCTCGCGCACTCGCCCGCGCGCCCCGCGTACGTACTCGCCAGACTCGCCGGATGGCCGGAGAACGGCGTTGCCGCGGGGTCACGGACGGGGCTACGTTGATCACATGACTGCCGGGTCGGCCGTGGGCCGTGATCGAGAGAGGCGCCCGGCCGTGGCGTGAGCGCCCCGGGCCGGTGGGCGCGGGGTCCGCCGCGGTCGTCCGTTCGTCCTGTGCCGCCACGCACCGTCGTGCGTGGGAGCACGGGACAGAAGGAGGACATCAGCGCGCACTCTGCGAAAGGACCCCCTGTGGCCGTCGAACTCAACCACACCGTCGTCTACGCCCGTGACAAGCGGGCCTCCGCCGGCTTCCTCGCCGAGGTGCTCGGCCTGGAGGTCGGAGCGCCCTTCGGGCCGTTCGTGCCGGTGGACACCGGCAACCGCGTCACTCTCGACTACTACGACGCCGGTGACACCCCCATCATGCCCAGCCATTACGCGTTCCTCGTCCCCGACGAGGAGTTCGAGACGATGATCGGACGTCTGGAGCGGATGGGCGTCACCTACTACGCCGATCCCCACCACACCGAGCCCGGGCAGATCAACCGTCTCTTCGGCGGCCGGGGCGCCTACTTCGCGGATCCGGACGGCCACAACATGGAGATCATGACGCGGCCGTACGCCCGCCCCTGAGCAGGTCCGCCGCGGTTTCTCCGCCCCTTCCTTGAACTTTTGTTGAACAAGAGGTCGGAATTGGAGATTCTGGCCATTTTCGGAGGGGGTTTTCTGTGCAGTTCCCTTATGGGGCACATCTACACATAAAGGCCAGATAAGAGCACAATGAAACCGCGGCATCATGCCGCCAAGCGCGGTCAGACGTGCAGAACGCCAGAAGGAGGCGAGTCGTATGGCCGACGTCTCTCACCGTCCTGGTGATATCAGGGGACACCCCGACGCCGGAGAAATGCGCGAACGTTACACGCGCGTGCTCCAGACCCGAGGTGTGGCGGCGGTCGAGGAACTGGTGATCCTCGCCGGTATCTACGCCGCGGTCTCCGCGTGGACGGTCCACTTCTCCGCCGCGAAGCCGGAGCTCGCCATCAGCAACCTGATCGTCGGCATCGCCCTCGCCGGTCTGGGCCTGTGCATGTCGATGGCTCCGGAGCGGTCCCAGGACCTCAACTTCGTGGTTCTGCTGCTCGGTGCGTGGCTGATCGTCTCGCCGTGGGTGGTCTCCCGTGACGCGGGGTCCGGCGCGATCATCAGCAACGTCATCACCGGCGCCTGTGTCTGTCTCTTCGCCCTCGTCGCCGGCGGTCTGCTGATGAGCAAGAGAAGGACGTGACGACCTACCCGATCCCGATCCGAGAGAACGGCGTCGCCCCTCGACAGAGGTGGCGGCGCCGTTCACGTTCGTCGCGACTGTGTCTGTGAACGGCCACCGCCAGGTAACGAATTGACCCACGTGGTTTCGGCCACATAAGTTCTGCGTAAAGCTTGCTCCACAGGGACAGGCTCCCGCTCACACACCCAGTCCTTGGGGGGACAAAGTGAACTGGTACCTCGACGCGTTCAAGAAGTACGCGACCTTCAGCGGCCGCGCCCGCCGCCAGGCATTCTGGATGTTCTTCCTCTTCAACTTCATCTTCTCCGCGGTCGCTTCGATCCTCGACTCGGTGCTGGGCATTACGCTCATCAGCCCGATCTACGTGCTCGCCGTGCTCATCCCGTACCTCGCGGTCGCGGTGCGCCGCCTGCACGACACGGGCCGCAGCGGCTGGTGGCTGCTCATCAGCCTGATCCCGCTGGTCGGCTTCATCATCCTCATCGTCTTCTGGGCCTCCGAGGGCGAGCAGCAGCACAACGCGCACGGCCCGAACCCGAAGCTGGCGCCCGCCTACTGAGAGTAGGAACGTCCCGGCACGTCGAAGCCCCTGGAAGGAACGCCTTCCAGGGGCTTTTCGCATGGGCGGAGCCGTACAGAGCCAGACCGGCGCATCCGGCCCGCTCCGCTTGTGCAGGATGGCGCAGGACCGGCCGCCGCGACCCCTCCTAGCCTCGGCACGCAGGCATCAACGAGGGGCGGTACCAGCATGAACTGGCTGATCCACGACTACCGCGAGAGCGATCTCGCCGCCGTCGTCCATCTCATCGACACCACGGCCGAACTGGGCCAGGAGTCGGTCTTCTCGCTCGCCGAGTGCATCGGCGCGCTGACCTCCCGGCAGCCGGCCGTCGTCGCCGTCCACCAGGGCGCGCCGATCGGTGCGGCGCTCGCCTGTGTGGCAGGCGAACGCGCCTGGGTGATGCGGGTGGCGATCTCCTCGGCCTGGCGCGGCCGCGGCCTGGCCAGCGCGCTCCTGGTGGAGCTGGAACGGCGGCTGGTGGCCGCGCGGGTCGGGCGCATCGCGTACGTGCTGCCCGAGGAGGAACTCCTGGGCGAGGGGCTGCTGAACGCCGGGTACACGCGGCAGCCGGCCGTCGCGTACTTCGAGAAGGTCGAGCCGCTGCACGGACCGGCGGCGAATCTCCTGGACGACCTCGGCGGCCGGCTGCTGCCCGCCGACCTGTGGGCGAAGGTGGCCGGCATGGAACGGGAGAAGGACCTGATCGAACGGCGTGTCGTGCTGCCGCTGGCCGAGCCCGAGCGGGCCGCCCGGCACGGGGTGCGCCCGCCGCGCGCGATCGGTCTGTTCGGGCCGCCCGGCACCGGCAAGACCACGTTCGCCCGGGCCATCGCCTCCCGTCTCGGCTGGCCGTTCGTGGAGATCCTGCCGTCCCGGCTCGCCGACGAGGGCAACCTGGCCGCCGCGCTGCGCGCCGCGTTCGCCCGGATCGGCGAGCTCGAGCGGGTGCTCGTCTTCATCGACGAGGTCGAGGAGATCGCGCCCGTACGCACCGAACCCGTGCAGCCCGGCGGCATGCACGGGGTGACGAACGAACTCCTCAAGCTCATCCCGGGGTTCCGGGAACGCGACGAACGCCTGCTCGTCTGCGCCACCAACTCCATCCGCTCCCTCGACCCGGCCTTCCTGCGCCCGGGGCGCTTCGACTACCTCATCCCGATCGGTACGCCGGACAAGGCGGCCCGCGCGGCGATCTGGTCGCGCTACACGGACGCGCGGCCGGAGGTCGACGTGGACGCGCTGGTCGCGGCGAGCGAGTTGTTCACGCCCGCCGACATCGAGCACGCGGCGCGGATCGCCGCGCAGAGCTCCTTCGAGCGGGACCTCGTCGCACCGGCCGCGCCGGCCGCCCCGGGTGCGACGACCACGGACTACCTGGACGCGATCGGGCAGTGCCGGCCGACCGTGACGCCGGAGCTGATCGAGCAGTTCGAGTCCGACATCACGACGCACGCCCGCTTCTGAACCCGACCTCGGCGGTCCGCGCCTATCGTGGGTGCGACCACGAGCACGACCACCACCACGACCACGGGGGAGAAACGTTCCATGGGAACGAACGAGGCAGCGGAGTCGGTGGAGGGGCTTCCGGTCGTCCGCCTCGCCGACGGCGCGGAGCTGGAGGACTGGCTCGCGGCGCACCACGGCGACACGCCCGGCGGTGTGTGGCTGCTGCTCGGGCGGAGCGGCTCCGGCTTCGCCTCCCCCACGTCCGCCGAGATCCTGGACGCCACGCTCGCGTACGGCTGGATCACCGGCAAGCGGAAGGCGCGCGACGCGGAGGCCTATCTGCAGAAGATCACGCCGCGCCGCCCGCGCAGCCTGTGGTCGCAGGTCAACGTACGACAGGTCGAGGTGCTGCTGGCCGCCGGGCGGATGCGGGAGCCGGGGCTCGCGGAGGTGCGGGCGGCGCGGGCGGATGGTCGCTGGGAGGCCGCGTACCCCTCCCAGAAGGACGCGACCGTGCCCGACGACCTGGCGGGCGCGCTGGCGGCGGAGCCGCGCGCCGCGGCGGCGTTCGAGGCGCTGGGGAAGACCGACCGGTATCTGATCATCCTCAGTCTGTGGCAGGCCCGGACGGCGAAGACCCGGGCGGCCCGGATCGAGCGGGCGGTGGCACGGCTCGCGGCCGACTGACCGGCCCCAGGCCTCAGGCCTCAGGCCTCAGCCCTCAAGGGAGCCGTCGGCGCCGGTAGAGGACCTGGTGGGCGTCCCATTCCACGAAGGACTCGGCGTGGGTCATGCCGACGGCCTCCAGGAGGCGGCGGGAGCGCCCGTTGGCCTCCTGGGTGACGGCGACGACGCTGGGCGCCTCGCCGAGCGCGCGTTCGACGGCGGCGGCGACGGCCTCACGGGCGTACCCCTGGCCCCAGTGCTCGGGCAGGAACTGGTACGAGACCTCCGTCTCCCCGTTCCGTCCCGCCCGCTCCACCGTGACCAGGCCGAGGACGATGCCGTCGGCGGCCCGCTCGACGGCGTGGAAGCCGGGGGCGCCGACGATCCGCTGCCGCCGGATGCGGATCACGGACTCGACCACCGGTCCGCCCAGGTGCCGCCGTACCTCCGGATCGGTCCACAGCCGGGTCACGGCGGACAGATCCCGGGTGCGTACGGGACGCAGCACGAGCCGCTCGGTGACGAGGGGGGCGGGCCTGGACGCGGGGTCAGTGGGGTCGGTGGGGTCGCTGGGATCGGGGGCCATATCCCGATGATGACAGGCCTCCGGACGTACGACCCCCGGGGCGGTGCGGGGCGGTCAGCCGCCCAGGCGCCGCTGGAGCGCGGCGAGGGCGCCGGCCCGGCGGCCGGGGACGGTCCTGCGGAGTTCGACCAGGGCGGGGCCGAGGGCGCGGGCCCTGGCCGGGTCCGCGATCTGCTCCCATTGGTGGTGGGCGCGGTCCACGGCGCCCTCGACGTCGGGTTCGTCGGGGCCCTGCCGGAGCCCGAGCCGGGCCTGGGCCGCCGCGATCCACAGCTCGCAGCTGCGGGCCGGCTCTCCCGCGAGCCGTGCCAGGTCCGCCCGCACCTCCACCCAGTGGAGGGCCTCGCCGGAGCGGGGCCCGTAGCGCCGCAGGGCGTCGCTCTCCCAGGCCGCGGCCACGGCGGCCGCCTCGCCGTGCCGACCGGCCATGGCGGCGGCCAGAATCGCCGGATGCGGGTCCTCCGGCGCGCCGGAGGGAGGAGCGGGCTGATCCGGAACCGGGGCGACGGGCTCGGCGGGCGACGCGTCCCTCGCCTGCGGGACCGCGGCAGGGGACGAGGGCGAGTCCCCGCCCGGACGCACCAACCGCCGCGTCGGCGGCGACTCCACGAGGGCCGGTGCCTGGACGGGCGCCGGGACGGGCGCTTGGACCGGCACCGACACCGGGACCGGCACCGACGCCGGGGCCGGGGCCGACGACACCGGCGCCGGCGGCGCCAGCAGGATCGACTCCAGCTGCGGCGTGGTCGTGGCCGCGGCGGCCGCCGCCTCCGCGTGCAGTGCGGGCAGCGGCAGCGCCGCGCCCGCGCGCCAGCGGGTGGCGAAGTGGCGGAGGTAGTCGGGGGTGGTGAGGGGACCGCGGGGGGGGAACGGGGTGAGGCGGGCGTAGAGGGGGGTCGCGGGGCCGAGGCCGAGGGCGGTGGGATCCATCGTGAGGCGGTGCCAGAGCTCGGGGTCGACCGACAGGTCTGCGACGACATGGGTCGTGCCGGGGCGGCGCGGGGCGAGTTCGGTGGCCAGCCAGTGCCAGGGAAGGCCGGTGTAGCGCAGGGTCGTCGGGGTGCTGCGGGCGAGCGCCAGGTGCGGGAGGCGCTGGCGGCGGTCGAGTTGGACCTGGCCCGCGAGGTAGAGGGCGAGCGGCCCGGGCGTGGCCGCGGCGGAGCGGAGGCGGGTGAGGACGGTCTGCGGGTCGAGGGGGTCCGCCAGTTCGACGACCGTCGCCATGTGCGCCCCGGCCAGCACCGCCGCGGGCACCGCCGCGAGCGCGGGCAGCACGGACGCCGCGTCGATGGCCCGTCCCCGTCCGGCCGGTGCCGCGGCCAGCAGCACGGCCGTACCCATCGCGTTCACCTCGTCGTTCACCACAGCAGCACCGTAACCCGTGCTGCCCTGGCCGAATGTCGACTGGCCCTCCTGTGGGCCTTAGGCATATGCCATAAGCACCACCGTATCGAGTGTTGCCAAATCACTTACGAGGTGTCCCGGGCTGTGCCAAAGTCGTACCCGGGCTTCACTTTCCAGACTTGGCCGCGCCACGTCGCCTGCATCGGAGTACGACATGCCGTCCCCCCTCTTCGCGGACCGTCCCGCCCAACCGCCCGAGCCGGGCGCGGTGGACGCGCTGATCTCGCAGACGCGCCGGCTGCGCGGCGAGGTGGACGCGGTGCGCCGGGACTCCGTGGCGGCGGACGAGGACGACCCGCACCATCGCTGGCAGCGCGCTCTGTGCGAGCTGGCGGTGCATCAACTCGACGATCTCGGCGCCCACTTGGGCCAGTTGAAGGCCGGCATGCCCGGCCCCGGCCCCGCCCCCTCCGACACGGCCGCCGCCTACGCCGAGGCCGCCCTCGAAACGGTGCCCGGTCAGCGCGTCACCGGCTCGCTGCTCTCCCGGGTCGGCAGCGCCGAGTGGGATCTGCTCACCGACGACGTGCACTGGTCCGACGAGCTGTTCCAGATCTTCGGGCGCCCGCAGGAGAACGGGCCGATGTCCCTGGACGAACTGCCCTCGATGGTGTTCGCCGAGGACCAGCCGGTGCTCCAGGCGATGGTGACGGACTGTCTGATCGACGGGAAGCCGATCGACGGCGAGTTCCGCATCGTCCGCACCGACGGCCGGGTCCGCACCGTCCACATGACCGGCGAGCCCGTCCTCGACGCCGACGGCTGCACCGCCTCCATGTGGGCCGTCTTACGGGACGTCAGCGAGCTGCGCCGCAGCGAGCGCGCGGTCCGCGAGACCCGTGACAGCTTCCAGCGGCACCAGCACATCGAGCACACCGAGCGCCGGGTCGCGGTCGAGCTCCAGGAGGCCGTGCTGCCGCCCTGGCGCGGCTCGCTCCGCTTCGCCCACGACGGCCCCGCGCCGCTCGACGTCGCCGGGCACTACCTGCCGGCCGCCACACCGGGCCTCATCGGCGGCGACTGGTACGACGCCCTCGCGCTCCCCGGCGGGGACGCGCTGCTCACGGTCGGCGACCTGACCGGCCACGGCGTCGCCGCGACCTCCTCCATGGCGATGCTGCTCGGCGCGCTGCGCGGCATGGCGGTGGCCGGAATCCGGCCGGGCGCCCTCATGGGGCACCTCAACCAGCTCCTGGAGACCTCCGTCCAGCCCGCCCTGGGCAGCGCGATGTGCTGCCGCTACGACCCCGCCGCCCAGCTCCTCACCTGGTCCCAGGCCGGCCACCCCGCCCCGCTGCTGTTCCGCGACGGGACGGGGCGGGCCCTGAGCCGGCCCGAGGGGGTGCTCCTCGGGGCCACGACGAGCGCGGTGTACGAGGAGGCCGAGACCCGGCTGTGCCCCGGCGACCTGCTGCTCCTGCACACCGACGGACTGACGCGCACGGCGGGCAGGCCGGACGACGGCGCCGGTACGGAGCGACTGCTCGGGCTCGCCGAGCGGCTGGCCGCGGCACGGGACGCACAGGACTGCGTCCGAGCCGTGCTCGAGGAGTTCGGCGAGGGGCCGCGCGAGGACGACGCCTGCGTGATGGTGGTGCGGGTCGGGCGGTGACCCCGGTCCGCCGACAGGACTGACCTTCCGGAATCAGGAGCGGGCCCGGCCCGCTCCTTCCGCATGTGCCCCGCGGACCACCCGCCCGCCCTTCCCGATCCTCACGCCTCTCCGCTTCTCGGGCGGTTGATCGGCGCCTTCGGGAGGGCCGTCTCGATCTCCTCCCGCAGGTGGTCGATCTTGGTGTAGCCCGCGTACTGGCCGGTGAGCCGGTACATCTCGCGGAGCCGGTCCCAGGTGCGGTGCGAGGAGGTGTCGCCCATGGAGACGAGCGCCAGGCGCGCGTAACGGTCCGCCTGCTCGGGGTCGTCGGCGATGAAGCAGGCCGAGGCCAGCGAGATGTGGTCGAACAGCTTCGAGCGGTCGTGCCCGTTCCGGCGCAGTTCCAGGGCGAGTTTGGCGTGCCGCTGGGCCGTCGCCGCGGCCGCCGGCTCGTGCTCGGCGAAGGTGCGGTAGGCGAGCGCCTGCATGCCGTGGAGGTCGGCCTCGTCGAAGTTCTGCATCCAACTGGGCTTGTCCTCGCCCTTGTCGGACACGAACAGGTCCTCGGCCTCGCCGAGCGTGCGGCGCATGGCCTGGCCCCGGCCCATCGACGCCTGTGCCCAGGCCTCGATGGTGTGGAACATGGCCCTGGTGCGCGGCAACAGACGTTCACCGGAGCCGGACTTGGCGAGCTTCATCAGGTCGAGCGCCTCGTCGGGTCTGCCGAGGTGCACCATCTGGCGGGCGGCGCGGGAGAGCGCCTCGCCGGCGCGGGGCCGGTCACCGCCCTCGCGGGCCGCGTGGGCGGCGATCACGAAGTACTTCTGTGCGGTGGGCTCGAGGCCGACGTCGTGCGACATCCAGCCGGCGAGCACCGCCAGGTTGGCGGCGACGCCCCACAGCCGGCGGTGCAGATGGTCGGGGTGGTGGTAGGCGAGCATGCCGCCCACCTCGTTCAGCTGGCCCACGACCGCCTTGCGCTGGAGGCCGCCGCCGCGGGAGGCGTCCCAGGCGCGGAACACCTCCACGGAGCGCTCCAGGGCCTCGATCTCCTCCGACCCGATGGGGGCGGCCTCGTAACGGTCGTACCCAGCGGGGTCGGCGTGGAGGGGATCGACGGCGCGGGGGGCTGCGCCGGCTCGTGCGGGGTCGGTGTGGAGCCAGTCGTGCATGGCGTTGGTGAGTGCGGAGCCGGCGACAAGCGCGGCGCCCGCGCCCACCAGGCCGCGTCGGTTGAGCATGAGGTCCATTCCCGTGAATTCGGTGAGGACCGCTGCCGTACGCTCGGGCGCCCAGGGCAGCCCGTCAGGGTTGTCGGTGTTCCTGACGTCTCGCCGCCTGCCGGCGCGCCCGTGTCGTACGAACCCGAGGTCCTCGATGGTCACGACACGGCCGAGTCGCTCAGTGAACAGTGCGGCCAGCACCCGGGGCACGGGATCGCGGGGGGTCTCCCCCATGTCGATCCAGCGCCGGACCCGCGAGGTGTCGGTCGACAGCTGGGGGTGGCCCATGGCCGCCGCCTGCTTGTTGACGAGTCTCGCGAGTTCGCCCTTGGACCAGCCGGCCAGGCCGAAGAGGTCTGCCAGGCGGGTGTTGGTCTTCCCTGTCACGTCTAAGCCCCCAGGTTCTCGGCTGAGTTGACAGTAGCCCCCTGGCATAGGCCTGGCGACAATTCGCCATGGTTCGCCAGGGTGCGCTCGATGTTCCGCCACCCGCAGGGGGGTGTCAGGTAGGAACGCGCCACCCCGCCCCGTCGACCGGCCCACATTTTCCCCAGGGTGCGGACCGTTCGGGCGGGCGGGGCGACGCACGCAACTCGTCGGCACACGAAGGGATCTGTCTCCTCCATGTACACAGCATCGTCCTCCGTGTCCGCCCCGCCCCGGCCGCTCCACCGCACCCTCCAGGCCGGCACCGGACCGTATCTCGCCCCCGCGCCCGTCCAGGGCGCGGTGCGGCCGAGGCGCTGGGCGGGCAGCACCGTCCAGCCGCCCAGCGGGAGGATCGACCTGTCCGGTCCCCAGGGCGCCCAACTGCGCATGGCGATCGCGTCCGTCCACCGGATCTGCCCGGAGTTCAACCCGGTGCAGGTGCTGCGGCGCAGCAGCCGTTCGGTCCTGATCGTCGGAACGACCGGGCGGACGACCGCGGTCGCGAAGTGTTTACTGGACCACTCCCCCGCGTGGGTCGAGCGGTTCCGGCACGAAATAGCTTCTTACCGTTCGTTCGTCCGGCACCGTCCGCCTGTGCGGGCGCCCCGGCTGATCGCAGCGGACCCGGAGAACTGCACGCTGGTGATCGAGCGGATGCCCGGACGGGCGGCGGCGCTGACCCGCCACCCCGTGGAAGCGCCGCCGCGGGCGGACGTGCGGGCCGTGCTCGGCGCGGTCGCCCGGCTGAACGCCTGGCGGCCGCCGGCCGGGACGTTCGACGCGCCCCTCGACTACGGGGCGCGGGTGGCCCGGTACCACGAGCTCGGTCTGTTCACCGACCGGGACCGGGACGACCTGCAGAAGCTGCTGCACGGGCTCGCGCACGCGGGCGGGCGGCAGGGCATGGGGCAGTTCTGTCACGGTGACGCGCTGCTCTCGAACATCCTGCTGTCCCCGACGGGTCCGGTGCTCGTGGACTGGGAGCACGCGGGCTGGTACCTGCCGGGGTACGACCTGGCGACGCTGTGGGCGGTGCTCGGGGACGCTCCCCTGGCGCGGCGGCAGATCAGCCAGCTCGCCCAGCAGGCGGGTCCGGCGGCGCGGGACGCGTTCCTGGTGAACCTGATGATCGTGCTGACCCGGGAGATCCGGACGTACGAGACGGCGGTGCAGCGCACGATCAAGGAGGCGCCGCCCGCGGGTTCGGTGCCAGTGCCGGCCGGGACGGTCTCGCCCGGTGAGGAACAGCGGCTGCTGCTGCGGCGGCTGCACGACGACTGCGCCATGGCACGGCGGGCCGTGCGCGCGGCGGTCGGGACGCGGTAGCGAAGCGGTCCGACACAGTACGGGGGTGGCGCGCCGCGCGCCCGGTGCCGACACACCGGGGCGCGGCGCTTCGACTTTTCCGGCGGAGCACCGGAGGCGGTCGTGGCGCCCCCATTGGTCCACACCAGTGACGCGTCGCAGGCGGGCGGGCCGCCCGCGCGAAACTCCGCCCTTCGGCTCGCGCAGCCGCTCTGACGTGGGAAATCGCCGATGTGAGCAGGTGATTGACGGGACGTCCGGAAGCCGCTACCCCTGTACGGGTTCGGTTCCGCACGCCCCCGTTCTCCCCCCTGTCGCTGGAGGCTGCCTTGCTCCGTTCCGCGTCCCTCAGACGTGCCGCGCCCGTCGTCCTGCTGCTGCCGCTGCTCGCGCAGGTGCCGTCGGCCACCGCCGACGAGCACGAACCCGGCTCGCTGCAACGACAGTTCGCGGTGGCGGCCGAACGGCATCACGTACCGCAGAGCGTGCTGCTCGCCGTGTCGTTCCTGCAGTCGCGCTGGGACGCGCACGGCGGCGCGCCGAGCGTGACCGGCGGCTACGGTCCGATGCATCTGACGGACGCAGTGACGGCACTGGCGTCGGCGCCGCCGCACCACGCCGACGGTACGGAGGACGCGCGCGGTGACGACGCGCGGGCACCCCGGACCGGGGCGGGTGTCGAGTCCGGCTCCCCCGCCTGGTCCGGTGAGCCGCCGGCCCGGTTGCGGACGCTCGACCGGGCGGCGGAGCTGTCCGGGCGTCCGGCGGAGCGGCTGCGGACGGACACGGCGGCGAACATCGACGGCGGCGCGGCGCTGCTCGCGGAGGCGCAGCGGGCGGCGGGGCTGCCGGCGAGCGCGGATCCGGCGGACTGGTACGGGGCGGTGGCGCGCTTCTCGGGCGCGGAGGACTCGGCGACGGCGGCGGCGTACGCGAACGACGTCTTCGACGTGATCCGCGGCGGCGAGTCGCGGACCACGGACGCGGGGCAGCGGGTGACGCTGGCCGCCGATCCGGCGGTGGCCCCGGCCACCGGGCAGCTGGCCGCGCTGGGGCTCCGGGACACCGCGAGGGGTCCGGTGGAGTGCCCGGAGACGGTGGCCTGCGAGTGGGTGCCGGCGCCGTACGAGGAGTTCGGCGACGGGGACTACGGCAACCACGACAAGGCGGACCGGCCGCTGTCGCAGTCGGTCGACTACATCGTCGTCCACGACACCGAGGCGGACTGGGACACCACCCTGAAGCTGGTGCAGGACCCGACGTATGTGTCGTGGCAGTACTCGCTGCGGTCCTCGGACGGGCACGTGGCGCAGCATCTGGCGCTGAAGGACGTGGGCTGGCACGCGGGCAACTGGTTCGTGAACGCCAAGTCGGTGGGTCTGGAGCACGAGGGTTTCCTGACGTCGCCGGACTCCTGGTACACGGAGGCGATGTACCGGTCCTCGGCGCGGCTCGTGCGCTATCTGGCGAAGCGGTTCGGCATTCCGCTGGACCGGCAGCACATCCTGGGCCACGACAACGTCCCGGGGACGGTGACGTCGACCATCAAGGGGATGCACACGGATCCGGGCCCGTACTGGGACTGGGCGCACTACTTCCAGCTGCTCGGCCGGCCCCTCACACCGAGCGCGGGGCCGGACGCCGGGGTGGTGACCATCCGTCCGGACTACACCGCGAACCGGCCGGTGTACACGGGGTGCGTGACGACCGGGGAGGCGTGCGCATCGCACGGGAGCGGGGCGGTGCGCCTGCACACCGCACCGAGCGCCGACGCGCCGCTGGTGAAGGACATCGGGCTGCGGCCGGGCGGGCAGGCTTCGACGACCGGGGTGAACGACACCGGGGCGCGGGCCTCGACCGGCCAGAGCTTCGCGGTGGCGGAGCGGCGGGGCGACTGGACGGCGGTCTGGTACCTCGGGCAGAAGGCGTGGTTCCACAATCCGAAGGAGGAGCCGACTGCGGTGAACGCGCGGGGGCTCGTCCTGACGCCGAAGGAGGGCGTGGCGTCGGTGCCGGTGTACGGGCGGGCGTACCCGGAGGCCTCGGCCTATCCGGCGGGGGTTCCGGTGCAGGCGGTGTCGCCGCTGCCGTACGCGCTGCTCGCGGGGCAGCGGTACGTGGTCGGGGGCCGTACTCCGGGCGAGTACCTGTTCGCTCCGACGTTCGACACGACGGGTCATACGGTCGTGCGCGGCAAGGAGGAGTACTACCAGATCCAATTCGGCCATCGGGTGGCCTTTGTGAAGGCCGCTGACGTGCGGGTTTCCCAGGACTGAGGGAACCGGGCCGAAAAGAGACGGGTGCCGGCGGACCGCGTAGTGGGGCGCGGTCCGGCCGGCACCTCATGGCGTTCATATGACTTGTTCCGGTGTTCGCGTGGGGCCGGTGACCGAGGGGTAATGCTCGGCCGGACGACTGCCCGACGCTCACCGAAAGGCCTCCCTGGCATGGCTCAGCCCTTCGTTCTGCCGGATTTCTATGTTCCGTATCCGGCCCGGCTCAATCCCCATCTGGAGACGGCCCGTGCGCACACCTGCGTGTGGGCGCGGGAGATGGGGATGCTGGAGGGCTCCGGCATCTGGGAGGAGGCGGACCTCCAGGCGCACGACTACGCGCTGCTCTGCTCGTACACGCACCCGGACTGCGACGCGGAGGCGCTGTCGCTGGTGACCGACTGGTACACGTGGGTGTTCTTCTTCGACGACCACTTCCTCGAGGTGTTCAAGCGCACCCCGAACCGGCCGGCCGGCAAGGCCTATCTGGACCGGCTGCCGCTGTTCATGCCCGCCGATCCGACGGCCGGCATGCCCGAGCCGGCCAATCCGGTGGAGGCGGGGCTCGCCGACCTGTGGCGGCGCACGGTGCCGGCGATGTCGGAGGCCTGGCGGGTGCGGTTCGCCGAGGCCACCGAGGCGCTCCTGTACGAGTCGCTGTGGGAGCTCGACAACATCACCGAGGGCCGGATCGCCAATCCGGTCGAGTACATCGAGATGCGCCGCAAGGTGGGCGGAGCGCCCTGGTCGGCAGGGCTCGTCGAGTACGCTGCGGGCGCCGAGGTGCCCGAACAGGTGGCGGGCGCACGGCCGTTGCGGGTGCTGCGGGACTCCTTCTCGGACGCGGTGCATCTGCGCAACGACCTCTTCTCGTACCAGCGTGAGGTCGAGGACGAGGGCGAGAACAGCAACGGCGTCCTGGTCCTGGAGAAGTTCCTCGGCTGTACGACGCAGGAGGCGGCCGACGCCGTCAACGACCTGCTGACCTCACGGCTCCAGCAGTTCGAGAACACCGCGCTCGTCGAGATGCCCGCGCTGTGCGTCGAGCAGGGTCTCGGGCCGGCCGAGGCGGCGGCGATCGCCGCGTACACCAAGGGCCTGCAGGACTGGCAGTCCGGCGGGCACGAGTGGCACATGCGATCCAGCCGCTATATGAACGAGGGGCTGGTGAGCGGCAGTGCGCAGCCGGCCGGGCTCGGCACCTCCGCGCTCGACATCAGGAATCTGCTCGGCCGACCGGCCCGGAACCGGGCGCGCACGCTGGCTCATGTGCCGCACCAGCAGGTGGGGCCCTCCCTGCTCCCCGAGTTCGACCTGCCGTACCCGCTGACCCTCAACCCGCACCACGCGGGGGCCAAGCGCCGCTCGGAGGAGTGGGCGGAGCGGATGGGACTGCTCGACGACATCTGGGACCGGCGGATGCTCGCCGGCTTCGACCTGGCCCTGTGCGCGGCCGGGATCGACCCGGACGCCACCGAGGAGGAGCTGGATCTCGCGACCGGGTGGCTGCTCTGGGGCACCTACGCGGACGACTACTACCCGATCGTCTTCGGCCGGCCGCGCAATCTGCCGGGTGCGAAGCGGCAGACCGACCGCCTCAAGTCCGTTCTCTCGCACACCGGTCCGGCGACGGCGTTCTCTTCGGACCATCCGCTGGAGCGTTCGCTCGCCGACCTCTGGGCGCGGACCACCGCGCCGATGGACGAGGCGGCCCGGACGCGGCTGCGCGGGTCCGTGGAGACGATGCTGGACAGCTGGATGTGGGAGCTGCTCAACGTGGCCCAGCACCGGGTGCCTGACCCGGTCGACTACATCGAGATGCGCCGCCACACCTTCGGCTCCGAACTGACCATGCTGCTGGCCCGGCTGCGGCGGACCGAGACGCTGCCGCCGGAGCTCTTCGACACCGGCACCGTGCGGGCCCTGGAGGGTTCCGTCATGGACTACGGGGCGTTGATCAACGATCTGTTCTCGTACCAGAAGGAGATCGAGGTCGAGGGCGAGCTGCACAACCTGGTGCTCGTCGCGCAGACCTTCTTCGGCTGCGACTACCCGACCGCGATGCGCATGGTGGACGATCTGATGCGCGGGCGGCTGAGCCAGTACGAGCATGTGAAGAAGCACGAAGTGCCGCTCCTGTACGCCGACTTCGGGCTCGACGCAACCGGCCGGGCGGCCTTCGAGGCGTATCTGCGGGAGCTGGAGGACTGGCTCGCGGCCATCCTCCACTGGCATCGCAGCGTACGCCGGTACGGGGCGGACGACGTGCGCTCCGGCGCCGGTACGACGCTCGCGCGACGCCGCCCGCAGGGGCTCGGCACCGCGTCGGCGCGGATCGCGACGCTGTTCGGGTCACCGGTCGGGTAACCGGTTGGGTGAAGCGCGGCGGGCCGCCTCCGGAAGCTCCGGGGGCGGCCCGCACGTTCGGCCCGCAAGGGTCGGCAGGGGTCAGGGCTGCAGTCCGCGCAGCCGGTCCAGGTCGCGGCGGTCGCGCTTGGTGGGGCGGCCGGCGCCCCGGTCGCGGACGGCGGCCACGGCGACCTGCTCGCGGGGCGGCGGGGGCGGGCTGTTGTCCACGAACGCCTCGGCGGCGGCCGGCGGGCCGACCCGCTTGGTGAGCAGCTGCTTCACCTCGACGATCCGCTGCCGGCCGCCGTGGAAGACCCGTACCTCGTCGCCGGGCTTGACGGCCTGGGCGGGCTTGGCGCGCTCGCCGTTGACCTTGACGTGGCCGGCGCGGCAGGCCGCGGCGGCCTGGGAACGGGTCTTGGTGAGCCGCACGGCCCAGATCCAGCTGTCGACGCGCACCGCGCTCATCGGCCCCCGCCTTCCCGGTCAGCCCTGCTGGAACAGTTCGGCGGGCAGCGGCTTGAGCAGCGCGTACAGGTCGTCGGTGATGGGCCGGTCCCAACTGGCGATGGTGACCAGGACGTTGTCGCTGCGGTCGAACTGCACACAGGAGATGCGGCTCTCGGAGAGCTTGAGCCGGCGCACGATCAGCAGGTTGTCGCCCTGCATGACCGGCACGTCCTCGCGGTCGAGGACCTCGACCGGCTCGTCGTTCTCCAGGGCTGCGAGGAGCTGGGCCACCTCGAAGGGGACCTGACCGTCGGCGAGCTCGCGGGCCGGGGAGCCCTCCGGCAGATTGCCGATGATCATCGCGGGGCCGCGGCCGCCGAACAGGTCGTAGCGCAGGAACACGCCCTGGCAGCTGCCGTCGGGGGCCGGGAGCAGACCGGCGCCGAGATTGCCGGGCCAGTCCCCGGGGTCCATGGCCAGGACGTCGAAGTCCGGGCCCGCGGGTGTGGCGGCGCTGCGGCGGCGGAGGAAGGACATACCGCCATGGTACGTGCCCCGGCGCGCGTCGCGGCGCGCCGGGGCCGGGGTCACGGACCGGTGACCTGCTTGGCGCGCAGCGCGCTGTCCAGACCGGCCCGGTCGGTGCCGAGCTTGCGGTAGACGGCGGACAGGAGACGGGTGGCGGTGGTGCGGTCGACGCCGACGGCGGCGGCCGGGTCCTTCCCGGCGAGGGTGGCCTCGGCCGCGGCCCGCTCACGGGCGGTGAGCGCGTCGGTGGCGGTGGTGCGCAGCGCCCGGGGCCGCAGTCCGGCGGCCGCCAGCTCGGTGCGGGCCTCCTCGACGAGTCCGTCGGCGCCGCAGGTCTGGGCGGTCTCCAGGCCCCGGTAGAGGTGCTCGGCGGCTTCGGCGTGGCGCTCGGTGCGGCGCAGCGCGGCCCCGAGGGCGACCAGGGAGCGGGCCAGCTCGTACGCGGCCGGGGACTGGTCGAGCCAGTCGACGGACTCCTCCAGGAGCTTGATCCGCTCCTCGCCCTCGGAGACCTCGGCGGTCACCCGGAGCGCCTGGCCGATCGCGGAGGGCGCGCCGTACTGGCGGGCCCGGGCGACGGCCTCCTGGGCCGTCGCGAGGGCCCTGGCCGGGGAGGTCGGGGCCTGGGCGAGGGCGAGGTGGAGCTGCCAGGGGCAGCACGAGGGGTTGCGCTTGCCGCGCGGGTCGAGCCGCTGGCCGACGGCGGACAGGGCGCCGAGGGCCTCCTCGGTGCGGCCGATGGCGAGCAGCAGCTCGGCGTGGACGGTCTCGCAGTCGGGGATGGTGACGGCGTTGGGGAAGGGGTCGCCGAAGTCGTGCTCGCGGGCGACCCGCTCGGCCTCGTCCGTACGGCCGCGGGCCAGCAGGATCTCGATCATGACGCCGGTGGCGTACCAGAGGGCGGGGGTGCGCGGGCCGACGCGCTCGGCGAGGCGGAGTCCGGCGCGGGCGAAGTCCTCGGCCTCCATGAGCCGGCCGCGCCGGAAGCGGATGTAGCCGATGAGGGTGTACGCGAAGGCGAGGTGGGCGCCGCGCCAGCCCTGCTTCTCGAACTCGGCGGTGCCGGCGGCGAAGAGCTCCTCGGCGCGGCCGGGCCGGTCGGCGTAGAGGTGGAGCAGGGCGACGAGGACGGGGACCTCGAAGTTGCGGCTCTCGTCGGCCCAGGTGAGGCCGCCTTCGAGGGCGCGTTCGGCGTGGCGGAGGGCGACGGTGGCGGGTTCGGCGCGCAGGGTGGCGTCCCAGGCGCGCAGGCCGATGATGTACCGCTCGGTGAGGTCGCGGCCGCTGAGCCGGTCGGCGAGGGTGGCGAGGCGCCGGGAGCGGGCGGGCGACTCGGGTTCGTCGGCGCGCAGGGCGTCCCACAGGAACTTCTCGGCCTGCATGCGCAGCTTGCTGCGGGCGTCGGTGGTCGGCTGGCGGGACTCGCGTTCGAGCAGTTCGGAGGCCTCGACGAGGCGGTCGCTGTGGGCGAGGACCTGGGCGAGGCGGTAGACGATGCCGTGCCGCAGGGCGGGGTCGGAGACCGGCTCCTCCAGGGCGGCGCGCAGATGGTTGACCGTGGTGGCGGGTTCGGTGAGCAGCGAGGCGCAGCCGAGCTCGAAGAGCACGGCCGCGCGCTCGTCGTAGTCCGGGGGTTCGCGCAGGGCGCGGACGAGATAGCGGCGGGCGGTGTCGGGCGCGCCGGCCCGCAGGGTCTCCTGGGCTGCGGCGCGCAGGTGCTGGACCACCCACGGGTCGCCCTCGGGGTGGGTCTCGACGAGGTGGCGGGCCGCGGCGGTGGGGCCGAGTCCGGCGTCGACGACACACCACGCGGCCTGGCCGTGGAGGGCGACGCGGGTGGCCGCCGGGATGGCGTCGTAGACGGCGGAGGCGATGAGCGGGTGGACGAATTCGAGGGTCTCGGACTCCGGGTCGACGGGTTCGGCGAGCACGCGGGCCTGGCGCAGCAGGGTGGCGCTGCGGGCGACGTCCTCGCCGCCGAGCCCGGCGACGGCCCCGGCCAGCTGCGGGGAGATCTCGGTGCCGAGGACGCCGCAGGCCCAGGCGAGGCGGACGGTGGCGGTGCCGAGGCGTTCGATCTGGGCGATCAGTCCGCTGCTTGACGGCGGCGGCGAGGTCGCGCAGGGCGTGGGCCCGGTCGGCGACGGGCTCCAGGCCGCGGTCGCGGATGCGGGCGGCGAGTTCGACGGCCTCGAAGGGGTTGCCGGAGGTGACCTCCCAGCATTCCTGGCAGAAGGCGTCGTCGGCGTGGGTGCCGACCCGGTCGCGGACCAGGCGGGCGATGGCGCCGGAGGTGAGGGGTTCCAGGCCGAGCGGGCGCTGCCCGGACCGGCGGCCGGTGAACTCAGCGCCGGTGTCCGGGAGTTCGTCGGGCCGGTAGGCGACGACGAGGAGCATGGGGAGTTCCTCGGCGCGCGGCGAGAAGGCGGAGAGCCAGCCGAGGGACTCGGGGTCGGCCCAGTGGGCGTCGTCGAGGAAGACGACGAGCGGGGCGCGGCGCACGGCCAGATGGGTGAGCACCCAGTCGAGTCCGTCGCGCAGGCCCTGCGGGTCGGGCGGGGCGCCCTCGGCGGCGGTGCACAGGCCGAGGGCGGGGCCGACGATGTCGTACCAGCTGCCGAGGCGTTCCCTCAGTTCGGTGCGGGAGGCGGCGGCCAGTTGGGGCTGGAGGAGCTGGCGGGCGACGTGGAAGGCGACCCGCTGTTCCTGGTCGCCGCCGCGGGCGGACAGCACGGTGCAGCCCTTGGCCGCGGCGCGGCGGCGGATCTCGGCGAGCAGGGTGGTCTTGCCGAGGCCGGCGGGCGCGGCGTAGGCGAGGACACCGCCGCGGCGGACGGTGCGGCCCGCGGGTCCGGGGCCGAAGCCGGGACCCTGGTCAGGGGTCGCGACGGCGTCGGACGTGCCGGTGTCGGGGCCGGTCGAGCCCTTGACCAGGCGGAGGGTCGGCGGGGTGAGGGCGTGCCGGGGCCTGGGGACGCGGTCGGGGCGCTCGCCGGGGCGGGCCGCGCCGCCGGCCTCGGGCGCGCCGAGGAAGCCGCCGGGTCCCGCCGGTCCCGGGGCCATGCCGTCGGTGCCGTGCCCGACGAGCAGGTTCAACGCCTCTTCCGCCGCCGCGAGTTCCGCCTCGCGCTCGAAGAGGCCGAAGCCCCGACCGGCTCGGCCGCCGGTGTGTGCTGCCATCGTCCACCCCCACGCCGGGGGCGCACGCCCGGCGCACAGGGGATGCGTCCGGGGCGGTGGCCCCATCAAAGGCCCAGCGTACGCGGGGATGCGCCCCGAGGGGGCCGGATTGTGGCGGATGCGCGATTCCGGACCGTACGGGACCAACGGCCTCCGCCCGCGGCCGGGTTCGCGCAGCTCACGGGCGCGGCGCGCACGGCTCTCGCGCGCCCCCGGGCCACCGCTCCGGCGCGACCGCGTACGCCCGGGCCGCCTCAGGTCAGGTCGAACTCTCCGTCACGCGCGTTCACCACGAAGGCGCGCCACTCGGCCGGGCTGAACACGACCGACGGGCCCTCGGGTATCCGCCCGTTGCGCATCGCGATGAAGCCCTCCACGAACGCGATCTGGACGTCGCCCACGCCGTGGCTGCCGGAGCGCCAGTCCGCCCCCGCCAGGTCGAGGTCCGGCGCGTCCCGCCCGGTGAGGCCGTGCTGGCCGATGGGGCCGGTGATGGTGCTGTCCGCCACGTCCGTGCTCCTCTCGCGACGCCCGCGTCACGCTCTGCGGCTGGTCCGGGGCTCAGCGTAGCGACCGGCCCGGACCGCCGACACCCCTCAGACGGCGGGCGGCCGGTCGCCGACCAGCCACATGGCGAAGAACTGCGCGCCCCCGCCGTACGCGTGGCCGAGCGCCGTGCGCGCCCCCTCGACCTGGTGTTCGCCCGCCCGACCGCGTACCTGCAGGGCGGCCTCGGCGAAGCGGATCATGCCGGAGGCGCCGATGGGGTTGGTGGAGAGCACGCCGCCGGAGGGGTTCACGGGCAGGTCGCCGTCGAGTTCGGTGACCCCGGCCTCCGTGAGCTTCCAGCCCTCGCCCTCCTCTGCGAAGCCCAGGTTCTCCAGCCACATCGGCTCGTACCAGGAGAACGGCACGTACATCTCGACAGCGTCGATCTGGCGGCGCGGGTCGGTGATCCCAGCCTGCCGGTAGACGTCGGCGGCGCAGTCCCGGCCGGCCCGCGGGGAGACGAAGTCCTTGCCCGCGAAGAGGGTCGGCTCGCTGCGCATGGCGCCGCCGAGCAGCCAGGCCGGCGGGTGGGGCGAACGGGCCGCGCCGGTCCGGTCGGTGAGGACCATGGCGCAGGCGCCGTCGGAGGACGGGCAGGTCTCCGAGTAGCGGATCGGGTCCCACAGCATCGGGGACGCCTGCACCTTCTCCAGGGTGAGGTCGTGCTCGTGGAGGTGGGCGTACGGGTTCTTGAGCGCGTTGCGCCGGTCCTTGTACGCGACGAGGGAGCCGATCGTGTCGGGGGCGCCGGTGCGCCGCATGTAGGCGCGCACGTGCGGGGCGAAGAATCCGCCGGCGCCGGCGAGCAGCGGCTGCTGGAAGGGCACGGGCAGGGACAGGCCCCACATGGCGTTGGACTCGGACTGCTTCTCGAAGGCGAGGGTGAGGACGGTGCGGTGCACCCGGGCGGCGACCAGGTTGGCGGCGACCAGGGCGGTGGAGCCGCCGACCGAACCGGCGGTGTGGACCCGGAGCATGGGCTTGCCGACCGCGCCGAGCGCGTCGGCGAGATACAGCTCCGGCATCATGACGCCCTCGAAGAAGTCGGGGGCCTTGCCGATCACGACGGCGTCGATGTCCGCCCAGCTCAGTCCGGCGTCCGCGAGGGCCCGCTGGGCGGCCTCGCGGACCAGCCCGGCGAGGGAGACGTCGTGGCGGGCGGCGACGTGCTTGGTCTGGCCGATGCCGACGACGGCGACGGGTTCCTTAGGCACGGTTCTCCCCTTCCAGGACGGCGACGAGGTTCTGCTGCAGGCAGGGTCCCGAGGTGGCGTGGGCCAGGGCGCGGTCGGACTCGCCGCGGTGGATGCGGGCGGCGGCCCCGCCGAGCCGGATCAGGCCCGCGGCCATGACGGGGTTGGCGGCGAGGGCGCCGCCCGAGGGGTTGACGCGGACCTCGTCGCCGAGGCGGAGGGCCTTGCGCAGCACGACCTCCTGGGAGCTGAAGGGCGCGTGGAGTTCGGCGGTGTCGACGGGCCGGCCGGCGGCCGGGTCGAAGGCGCCGGCCCGTTCGGCGGCGAGCCGGGTGGAGGGCGAGTCGGTGAGGTCGCGGACGCCGAGCGCGTGCGCCTCGATGCGGTGGTCCATGCCGGTGATCCAGGCGGGCCGGGCGCACAGTTCGCGGGCCCGGTCCCCGGCGGCCAGGATGACGGCCGCGGCGCCGTCGCCGACCGGCGGGCAGTCGCCGGTGCGCAGCGGCGCGACCTGGTACGGCCCCTGCGGGCGGGCGCCGCGGAGCTGGGCGTGCGGGTTGGCGGCGGCGTCCTCGCGGCTGCGGGCGGCGATCGCGGCGAGCGCCGTCTCGTCGGTGTCGCCGGCGTCGACGAGGGCCTGGGCCTGGAGCGCGGCGAGGGCCACGGAGTCGGGCCAGAGCGGGGCGACGTAGTACGGGTCGAGCTGACGGCTGAGCACATCGCGCACGGAGCCCGGCGAGGACTTGCCGTAGGCGTAGACGAGGGCGGTGTCGGTCTCACCGGTGAGCAGCTTGACCCAGGCCTCGTACAGCGCCCAGGCGCCGTCCGCCTCGACGTGGGACTCGGAGATCGGCGGCCAGGCGCCGACGCCGTCGAGGGCCATGGTGAAGGAGAAGGCGCGGCCGGCCAGGTAGTCGGAGGAGCCGGAGCAGGTGAAGCCGATGTCGGAGGTCTTGAGGCCGGTCTGCCGCAGCACGTCGTGGAGGACCGGCATGAGCATCTCGACCTCGGAGAGGTCGTCGGTGCGCCGGGTGTGGTCGGTCTGGGCGAAGGCGACGATCGCCACCTCCCGGCTCGGGCGCGCAGCGCTCACAGCAGCTCCTTGTACGTGTCGTAGTCGGCGTCCGGCTCGCCGCTGGGCCGGTAGTGGTCGGGGTAGCGGCCGCCCTCGGTCCACACGGGCTCGACCCGCATGCCCATCCGGACCTGGTCGTACGGGATGCCGCCGATCCGCCCGTGCAGGGCGAGGCCGGCGCCGTCCAGGGCGATGTGGGCGTAGACGTAGGGCACCTCGATGTCGAGGTGGCGCGCCTTGATGTTGACGATGCAGAAGGTGGTGACCGTGCCGCGCGGCCCGACCTCGACGCGCTCGGTGGTGGCGACCCCGCAGGTGGGGCAGGCGCCGCGGGGCGGCACGTACACCTTGGCGCAGGAGGGGCAGCGTTCGCCGACGGTCCGGCGCTCGGCGAGCGACCGCAGCCAGGCGGTCTGGGCGCGGCCGGGGGTGTAGTCGTAGTCGAGCCGGGCGGGGGTGACGATGCCGGTGACGGGGTCGTCGAACACGCCGTCGTGCGGGCGGGGTCGGGGCTGCGCCGGGGTGCCCTCGTACGGCTCGAAGCACGCGATGTCCGTGATGGCGCCCTCGCGCTCGGCGGCCCACCGGATCCGCACCCGCATCCCGGTGCGGACGGCCTCGGGGCCGGGCACGTCGAGGACGTGCAGGAGCGCGGTGTCGGCGCCGTCGGGGCGGACGAGCACCCAGGCGAAGGGGGTGGCCAGCGGCTGGCCGGGGCGCGGCTCGGGGTTCCAGGCCCAGGTGGTGACGGTGCCGGTGTCGCCGAGGGCGACGAGTTCGCGCAGTTCGGCGGCGGTCTCGGGGTCGTACTCGACGGGCGGCACGAGGATCCGTCCGGCCTCGGTGCGCACGCCGAGGAGGGTGCGGTCGCGGAGGCCGGTGAGGAAGGCGGATTGGACGGGGCCGAGGGAGCGGGTGAAGGGGAACTCGACGACGAGGGGGGCGCGGAGGGTTTCGGGCGGTGGGGTGACGGTCATGGGCGGGCTCCTTGGATGGGTGGGGCGTGGGGTAGTGCTGGGCCGCTGCGCGGGGCCTTTCCCCACCCCGCCCCTTCCCGAATTGGGGGCAAGCCCCCAAACCCCCGAACGGCCTGCGGCCGTGCCCTCAAGCGCCGGGCGGGCTGGGTTTCCGCCCAGCGGGCGGAAACCCAGCCTCGCCGGCGTTTGAGGCGCGGGGTCCGGGGCGGAGCCCCGGTTTCGGGAAGGGGCGGGGTGGGGGAAAGTCACTCCCGGCGGTACACCGGCGCCCGCTTCTCCGCGAACGCGCTCGCGCCCTCCTTCGCGTCCGCCGTCGCGAAGATCGGCCACCCCCGCGCCAACTCCGCCGCCAAGCCGTCCTCCTCCGTCATCTCCGCCGTCTCGTAGACCGACGCCTTCACCGCCTCCACCGCCAGCGGCCCGCACTGATTCACCCGCTCCGCGATCTCGAGGGCCGCGTCCAGCGCCGTACCGTCCGGCACGACGTGCCCGATCAGCCCGATCCTGGCCGCCTCCTCCGCGGTGTACGGGCGGCCGGTGAGGAGCATTTCGAGGGCGTGGGTGCGGGGGATCTGGCGGGGCAGGCGGACGGTGGAGCCGCCGATCGGGAAGAGGCCGCGGCGGACCTCGAAGAGGCCGAAGGTGGCGGAGGCGCCGGCCACGCGGATGTCGGTGCCCTGGAGGATCTCGGTGCCGCCGGCCACGCAGTGGCCCTCGACGGCGGCGATGACCGGTTTGCGCGGGCGGTGGTGGCGCAGCATGGCCTTCCAGTGCAGGTCGGGGTCGGCCTTCATGCGGTCCCGGTAGCGGTCGCCGCCCGCCATGCCGTCCCCGGCGAGCGCCTTGAGGTCCATGCCGGCGCAGAACGAGCCGCCGGCGCCGGTGAGGACGACGGAGCGGACGGTGTCGTCGGCGTCGGCGGCGAGCCAGCCGTCGTGGAGGCCGACCAGCATCGGCAGCGAGAGCGCGTTCTTCGCCTCGGGCCGGTTGAGGGTGAGGACGAGTGTGGCGCCCTCGCGTCGCACGGTGAGGTGTTCGGTTCCGCGGTGTTCGGTGCCGCCGCTCATGGATGTCTCCCGTCGTCGCCCGCCGCCATTTCTGGAACAGGTTGCAGGACTCGCGGAGTCACTTCAATAGTTTTCTGACACCTAGTCAGATTCTTTTGCGCGGGCTCTTCCCACCTCCGCCCATCGACGCTCTAATGACCGGCCTAGCACGAGCACCCGGCGGGCCAGGATCAGGAGGAACGGTGGAGTACAACCTTGCCGACCTGTTCGAATCGGTCGTCGACGTGGTCCCGGACCGCGAGGCGCTGGTGTACGTCGACCACCCCGGCACCGGCGCGGAGCGCCGGCTGACCTATGCCGAGCTGGACGCCGCCGCCAACCGGCTGGCCCACCATCTGATCGGCGCGGGGCTGAGGCCCGGCGAGCACCTCGGCCTTCACCTGTACAACGGAGTCGAGTACCTGCAGACCGTGCTCGCCTGCCTCAAGGCACGGCTGGTCCCGGTCAACGTCAACTACCGGTATGTGGAAGGGGAGTTGGTCTACCTCTACCGCGACGCCGATCTGGCCGCGCTGGTCTTCGACGCCGAGTTCACGGCGCGCGTCGCGGGCGCCCTGCCGCAGACGGAGAAGCTGCGGCACCTCGTGCGGGTGGGGACCCCGCCCGAGGAAGCCCCGTCGCTGCGCTGTGTCGAGTTCACGGCGGCCGAGGCGGCCGGATCACCGGAGCGGGGCTTCGCGCCGCGCTCGCCCGACGATCTCTTCATCATCTACACCGGCGGCACCACCGGTATGCCCAAGGGGGTGATGTGGCGTCAGGAGGACCTGTTCTTCGCGGGGTTGTTCGGCGGGGACCCGAGCGGCGAGCCGGTGAAGCGGCCCGAGGAGCTGGCCGAGCGGGTCGCGGCCGGCGGGGCGGGGATCACCTTCTTCCCCACTCCCCCGCTGATGCACGGCACGTCCACGCTCACCTCGTTCATCGCCTTCGACTACGGGCAGCGGGTGGTCATCCACCGCAAGTACGTGCCGGAGGAGGTGCTGCGCACCATCGAGAAGGAGAAGGTGTCCAGCGTCTCCCTGGTCGGCGACGCGATGCTCCGTCCGTTGGTCGACGCGCTGCACGGACCGCTGAAGGGCACCGATCTGTCCTCGCTGTTCAGCCTGTCGTCATCCGGCGCGATCATGTCGGACACGGTGCGCGACGAGTTCCGGGCGCTCGCGCCGAACGTGCTCCTGCTCAACAACTTCGGTTCGTCCGAGTCGGGTTCGAACGGGCGGGCCACCGACGACTCCGGCCCCGACAGGGGCTTCCGGCTGGTCGTCAACGAGCGCACCCAGGTGGTCGACCCGGCCACCCACGAGCCGGTGCCGGTCGGCGAGGTCGGCCGGCTCGCGCAGCGCGGGCACGTACCGCTCGGCTACTACAACGACCCGGTGAAGACCGCCGAGACCTTCTTCCGGAAGGGGGCCGAACGCTGGGTGCTGCTCGGCGACATGGCCACCGTCGACGAGGAGGGCATCGTCACCGTCCTCGGCCGCGGCTCGCAGTGCATCAACACCGGCGGCGAGAAGGTCTATCCGGAGGAGGTCGAGCAGGCGCTCAAGTCCCATCCGGACGTGTACGACGCGCTGGTCGCCGGAGTGCCCGACGCGAAGTGGGGCAACCACGTGGCCGCCGTCGTCCAGCTCCGCGACGGGGCCGCGCCGCTCGACCTGACAGCCGTCCAGGACCACTGCCGCACCCGGCTCGCCGGATACAAGGTGCCGCGCCAGCTGGTGCTCACCGACACCATCCAGCGCTCCCCCAGCGGCAAGGCCGACTACCGCTGGGCCCGTTCGGTGGCGGCGGAGGCGGACACCGCCTGACCGTCCGGCTCCGCCGGGCGGCGGTCAGACCCCGAACTCCCGCAGTGCTTCCAGGAACTGCCGCGGCCGCTTCTCGTGGATCAGATGCCCGGCCTTGATGGTGACGAGCCAGGCGTCCTGGATCTCCTCCGCCATCCAGGCCAGCTGATCCTGCGGCAGATGACTGCTCTTTCCGCCGGCCACGATCAGGGTGGGGCGGGAGATCTCGGGAAGTTCCGTGCGCCAGGCCGGGTCGGGCTCGTTCAGCTGGGCGTCGGTCGCGGCGACCACCGCCCAGTCGAAGCCGAGCGGCCCGTCCGGGCGTTCCACGAAGCCGCGCGGCGGGTCGAGCGGGAAGAAGACCGGCGTGTCCTCCAGGACGAGCCGGTCGAGCAGCTCCGTCTCGCGCTGGGCGAGGAGGTACACGGCCGCCCCGCCCATCGAGTGGCCGACGACGGCGGGACGGACCAGGCCGAGGGCCTTCACGAAGCCGGCGAGCTCGTCGCGGAAGACGTCGAAGCCGTAGTGCCCGGGCCAGTCGCTGAGTCCGTGGCCGCGCAGGTCGAGCGCGTACACCCGCCGGTCGGCGGCGAGTCCGGCCGCGATCTCTGCCCAGTTCGTGCTGTTCTCGCCGCGGCCGTGCACCAGGACGACCGGCGGCGCGCCCTCGGGGCCGCTGACCCGGTAGGCGAGCCGGACGCCGTCGACGGTGACGGTGCGCACCTCGGGGTCGAGGAAGGCGGCGACCGGGCGGACGAAGGCGCCGGCGTCGTCGATCCACGGGAAGTGGCCGGCGCCGGGCTGTACGACGAGCTCGGCGTGCGGGAAGCAGGCGGCGAGCTCGGCGGCGCGCGCCGGGCTCGGGCCCCCGTCGTACTCCCCCGCGAGGACGAGGACGGGCGCGGTCAGCTCGCGCAGCGCGGTGCGGGTGGCCTCGGGGTCGAAGGCGCCGGGCGCGTAGAAGGCGCTCGCCGCCGCCCAGTTCATCTCGGTGGCGGCGCCCGCCGCGTGGGCGCGGGCGGCCTCGTCCCAGCGCCCGTACCCGAACGGCATGACGATCTCCGCCTCCTCCTGCGGCGGGGTGTCGGGGCCCATCCCCTCCAGGGCGGCCCGGGCCGCCGGGTACCAGTCCTGGTCCGCGAAGACCTCGGCGGCGGCGTCCCACTCCTCGTCGGAGATCTCGATGCCGACCGCCCGCGTGCCGCCGGTGACCAGGACGAGGGAGCGGATCCGGCCGGGGTGCGCGGCGGCGTACAGGGTGGCGAGGGCAGCCCCCGCCGAGTGCCCGAGCAGATCGATCCGCTCCAGGCCGAGGTGGGCGCGCAGTGCCTCCACGTCCGCGACCTGCCGGTCGCAGCGGTAGCTCGCCGGGTCGTCCGGGGTCGCGCTCGCGCCGACGCCGCGCTGGTCGGGAACGATCAGGGTGCGGTGGGCGGCAAGGCCGCCGAGGTCGCCGAGGTAGGCCGCGTCGCGCATGGGCCCGCCGGGCAGCACGACGAGGGGTTCCCCGGTGCCGAGGGTGCGGTAGGCGAGGGTGGTTCCGTCGTACGCGGTGAACTGAGGCATGGTCGTGATCATGGGCGGTGCCCGCCGGGCGCGGCAACCGGGTTTCGCCGTCGGCGCGATACGGTGGGATGTCCGCCCCTACCTGCGAAGGAAGCCGCTCCCCCGTGTCCCAGACCCGCCCGGCCGCGCCGCACCCCGACGAGCTGCGCGGCGACTGCGCGAACTGTTTCGGCCTGTGCTGTGTGGCCCTGCCCTTCGCGAAGTCGAACGACTTCGCCGTGAACAAGGCCTCGGGCGAGCCCTGCCGCAACCTCCGGGACGACTTCCGCTGCGGCATCCACACCCGGCTGCGGGACTCCGGCTTCCCCGGCTGCACGGTCTACGACTGCTTCGGCGCCGGCCAGCACGTCTCCCAGGTCGTGTACGGCGGCGTGTCCTGGCGCAAGGCGCCGGAGACCGCGCGGCAGATGTACGAGGTGTTCCCGGTGGTACGCCAGCTGTACGAGCTGCTGCGCTACCTCACCGAGGCCCGCGCCCTGGCCGCCACCCGCCCGCTGCACGCCGACCTCGACCGGGCGCTCGCCCGGGTGACCGGGCTTACCGGTGCGGACGCCGCCACCCTGGAGCAGCTGGACGTGGCCCCCGTACGCGCCGAGGTGAATCCGCTGCTGCTGCGGAGCAGCGCGCTGGTGCGGGCGGCGGCCGGTGGCAGGCCGAAGGACCGGCGGGGCGCGGACCTGATCGGGAAGCGGCTGCGCGGGGCGAAGCTGCGGGGCGCGGACCTGCGCGGCGCGTTGCTCATCGCGGCCGACCTGACCGGCGCGGATCTGTCGCTCGCCGATCTGATCGGCGCGGACCTGCGGGACGCCGACCTGTCGGGGGCGGACCTGACCGGGGCGCTGTTCCTCACCCAGCCCCAGCTGAACGCGGCGCGCGGCGACGCGGCCACCCGCCTGCCCGACGGGTTCGAGCGCCCCGCGCACTGGGCGCGCTAGACGCTAGACCTCGTACACGTAGGGCGTCGTCGTGGTCAGCTCGGCGAAGCCGAGGCGGGCGAGGATCGGGCGGCTGGTGTCCTGGGCGTCGACCTGGACGTAGCGGTAGCCGTGGGCGGCGGCGATGCGGGCGCGATGGGCGACCAGGGCGCGGTAGAGGCCGCGGCCGCGCCAGGGCTCGACGGTGCCGCCCCCGTACAGTCCGGCGAAGTCCGCGTCCGGCGGGAGTTCGAGGCGTGCGGCGCTGACCGGTTCGCCGTGGGCGAGGGCGAGGACCGCGGCGGCGGTGCCGGGGGCGTCGGCGAGCTGGTCGAGCAGGCGGCGGCCGAGGTCGGAGCTGTCGGTGCCGAAGGCCCGGTCGTGCACGTCCACCACCATGCGTACGCCTGCCTCGTCGGTGACGGGGCACAGTTCGACGCCGTCGGGGAGGTCGACGGGAGCGGACACGGCGGCGGCCTCGGCGACCATCACGGTCTCCCGGTCCTCGGGGACGAGGCCGGCGGCGCGGAGGCGGTCGGCGAGGTCGGCGGGGCCGTCGTGTCCGTACAGCTTCCATTCGAAGGAGCGCCCGGCGGCCTCGTAGTACCGGATCTGCGCCGCGATGGCCGCGTCGGCGTCGTCCGCGCCGAGGTCCGACCAGAGGATGCCGTTCCAGCCGTGGGCGGGCCCGGTCTGGCGGACGACCGGGCCGTCCCGCTCCACCCGGGCGCCGGGCCCGTCGGGGCGGGCGTCGAGGCGGAGCTGACGGTCGAAGAGGGTGCGGAGTGCGGCGAGATCCATGGCCCCACCCCAGCATCGGCGGAGCTTGCGACGCCAGCGATTTACCAGGTGACGGGCAGGGTGTCGGGGCCCCGGTTGACGGTGCCGGTACGCCAGGCGATCCGTTCGGGCGGAATGGCGAGCGCGAGGCCGGGCAGCCTCCTGAGCAGGGCGCCGAGCATGATCTCGGCCTCCATGCGGGCGAGTCGGGCGCCCGCGCAGTAGTGGGCGCCGTGGCCGAAGGCGAGGTGCGGGGCGCCGTCGCGGGCGAGGTCGAGCCGGTCGGGGTCGGTGAAGACGGCGGGGTCGCGGTTGGCGGCCGGGTAGAAGACGTGGACGGTCTCGCCGGCGCGGACGGTGACGCCGCCGACCTCGATGTCGGCGGTGGCGATCCTGGGCATGCCGACGCCGTTGCGCTGCGGGATGTAGCGCAGGAGTTCGTCGACGGCGCGGGGCAGCCGGCCGGGTTCGGCGCGCAGTTTGGCGGTCTGGTCGGGGTGGGTGAGGAGCACGTACACCATGGTGGCGACGATGTTGCGGACGGCGTCGAGGCCGTTGAGGGTGAGCATCACCGCCATGGAGACCAGCTCGGGGCCGCTGAGTTCGCCGGCCGCGCGGGCGGCGGCGAGTTCGCTGATCAGGTCGTCGGCGGGGCGGTCGGCGCGGTGCCGGGCGAGGTCGGCGAAGTAGCCGGCGATCTCCCGCTTGACCGCTTCGCCGGCGTCGGCGGTGGTGTCGTGGGAGAGCAGCCCGGCGCGCCAGGTCTGGACGCGGTCGAGGTCGGCGGCGGGGACGCCGAGGAGTTCGGCGACGACCGCGGCCGACAGCGGACCGATGAAGCTCTCGGCGATGTCGGTGGGCGGGCCTGTCTCGACGAGGTCCAGGAGGAAGGCCTGGGCGCGCCGTTCGGTGTGCTCGCGCAGGGCGGCGATGCGGCGGCGGCCGAAGGTGGGCGCGATGAGCCTGCGCAGCCGGGTGTGCTCGGGCGGGTCGGCGCGGCCGACGCCGCCGGCCGGGGCGAGGGTGTGCGGGGTGGTGCTGGGCAGCGGCCGGCCGACGGTGAGCGCGCGGCTCATCCGGGGGTCGGCGCTGATCAGCTTGACGTCCTCGTAGCGGGTGACGAGCCAGGCGTGGCCCTCGCCGTGCGGGAGGCGGACGCGGGCGACGGGTTCCTCGTGGAGGAGGCGGTGCGGCACGGGGTCGAAGTCGGTGCCGGGCAGCGGGACCACGGCCCAGTCGTGGACGACCGGGCCGTGGTGGGTGCGCTCGTGAGGGCCTGGGGTCATGGGGTGGGGGCGGCCTCCGGCCGGGCTCCGGCGTCGTGCGCGTCGTGCCGGAGCGGGGTGATCTGCTCGATGTCGTAACGGATGCGGAGCTGTTCGATGGCGGCGTGGTCGACCTCGCCGCCGCCGGCCGCGCCCAGGATCTCCATGAGTTCCTCGAAGTAGGTCTCGTGGTAGGTGGGCGGCGCGACCTGGAACAGCATCCGGGCGGGGCGGCTGCCCACGTTGGCGAAGGCGTGCGGGCAGCCGGGCGGGACGAGCATGAGCGTGCCGGGGGTGGCCCGGACCGCCCGCTTGCCGTCGGCGGACCGCCAGCCGCGCCAGCTGTCGGCGGTGCGCACCTCGGGTTCGAAGGCGAGGACTTCGAGTTCGCCGTCGAGGAGGTAGAACAGCTCCTCGGCGCGTCCGTGGGTGTGGGCGCCGACGTCGAAGCCCGGTGGGACGACCACTTCGAAGGTGGACGCGGTGCGGGTGTGCTCGCCGGTGACCTTGAAGGTGACGTGCTGGGCCGGGGTGGCGAGGGTTCTGCCCTCTCCCGGGGGCACGACGAGGCCGCTGAGGGTCATCGCGGTTCTGTTCCTCTCACCAGGTGACGGGCAGGGTCTCGGGGCCGCGGATGAGTGCGCCGCGCTGCCAGCGGATCTGGTCCTCGGGGACGGCGAGCCTGAGGTCGGGGAAGCGGGTCCACAGGGTGTCGAGCAGGATCTCGGACTCGATGCGGGCGAGCGCGGAGCCGGGGCAGTAGTGCGGGCCGTGGCCGAAGGCGACGTGCGGGTTGTAGCCGCGGTCGAAGTCGAGTTTCTCCGGGTCGGCGAAGACCTCGGGGTCGCGGTTGGCGGTGAGGTACGAGATGTAGACGGGGTCGCCGGCCGGGATGATCGTCCCGCCGACCTCCACGTCCTCCAGGGCGATCCGGGAGAGGCCGACGGCGTTGCGGTGCGGGATGTAGCGCAGGAGCTCGTCGACGGCCTGCGGCAGCAGGGCGGGTTCGGCGCGCAGCCGGGCCAGGTGCTCGGGGTGGGTGAGCAGTGCGTAGACCATGTTGGCGCTGTTGTTGCGGACGGCGTGGGCGCCGCCGATCTGGATCAGCACCGCGAGGCCGACGGCCTCCTGCTCGTCGAGGGTGTCCTCGTCGATCGCGTCGGCGAGGACGGCGGCCAGGAACTCCTTGCCGGTGCCGTGGCTGCGGCCGATCAGCTCGGTGAAGTAGCGGGCCATCTCCGCCTTGGCCTGCTCGCTGGCCTCCCGTCCCGCGCCGGCCGAGATGATGGTGTCGGACCAGTGCGCCATCAGCGGCTGGTCGCCCTCGGGGACGCCCATCAGTTCGCTCACCATGGCGAGCGGGAAGGGCCGGTTCACCAGCTCCATCAGATCGGCCGGCGGACCGTGCCGCTCCAGCCGGTCGAGCAGCCGGTCCATCACCTCCTGCGCGTGGTCGCGCAGCGAGCGCAGCGCCCGTGCGCTGAAGGCCCGGGCCACCACCCGGCGCATCCGGGTGTGGTCCGGCGGGTCGGCGAACCCGACGGCGCCCTCCATCGGGATGAAGTGCGGGGCGAGCCGGGTGATGGAACGCCCGTACACGGCCTGCCGGCTGAACCGCGGGTCGACGGAGACGAACTTGACGTCTTCGTACCGGGTGACCAGCCAGGCATGGCCGTCCCCGTGCGGGAGGCGGACACGCGTGACGGGGTCCTCATGGAGGAGCTTGGCGAGGAGCGGATCGAAGTCGAGTCCGGTGAGGTCGGGGACGGCCCAGAAGTGGACATGGGGCTCGTCGCTGGTGTCGGGGGTCGTGGTCGTCGTCATCGGGCCACCGCCGGGGTCGTGGGGACGGGGTTGTCGTGGTGGGGAGGGGAGGGAGCGGGCAGTACGGGTTCGGGGGCCCCGGTACGGGCGGGGCGGGCCGCCGGGGCGGCGGGAACGCCGGAGGCGTGCCGCGCGGCCGGAGTGCGGTGCCCTGCGGCGGCGGGCAACGCCGGGTCGCCGGGGGCGTCGACGGCAAGCTTTGCTGGGGCGCCCACGCCCCCGGCACCACCCGGCACCGAGGCCGCGCGCGCGAGCGCCGCGTGCGGCGCCGGCTCGCAGTGCCCGTCGGCCGCAAGGCGCGCCGGGGCCCGATCGGCACCCGCTCCTCGCGGGGCGCATGCCCCGCCAGGGCCACCCGCCCCGCCAGGGGCACCAACCCCGTCGTCCGCCCCCGCCGCCCCCCGCGCCACGTCCCCTGCGCGCGGGCCGGTCCAGGTGCCGAGGGAGATCTCGGCGGTGATGCCGGGGCCGAAGCCGGCGAGGATTCCGGTGGCGCCGGGGGTCGGGCCGCCCTCGGCGAAGAGGCGGCGGAGGGCGTCGAGGACGACGGCGCTGGCGATGTTGCCGTACTCGGTCAGCGTGGCCCGGCTGAAGCGGAAGGCGTCGGCGGGCACGTCCAGGTGTTTGCCGAGGTCGTCGAGGATGCGGGGGCCGCCGGCGTGGACGAGGTAGAAGTCCTGGCGGCCGGCGTCGCGGCCGTGCCGGGCGGCGAGTTCGACGAGGGCGGGGGCGAGCTGCTCCATGGTGCCGGGGACCCGCTTGTCGAGCAGGAAGTGGAAGCCGGTCTCGCGGACCCGGTAGGCGATCCAGTCCTCGGTGCCGGGGACGAGGTGGGAGCCGTTGCGTTCCAGGCGGATTCCGGTGACTCCAGAGCCGCCGGAACTCCCGGAGCCGCGCAGGACGGCCGCGGCGACGGCGTCGCCGAAGAGCCCGTTGGAAAGCAGGTTTCCGACGGTGAGGTCGGTGGGCTGGTAGCAGAGCGAGCAGAACTCGCAGGCGACCACGAGGGCGTTGGCGCCGGGGTAGGCGCGGCAGAAGTCGTGGGCGCGGTTGATCGCCGCGCCGCCCGCGGCGCAGCCGAGCTGGGCGATGGGCAGTTGGCGGGTGTCGTCGCGGAAGCCCAGGTTGTTGATCATCCACGCGGTGAGCGAGGGCATCATGAAGCCCGTGCAGGAGACGTAGACGATGAGGTCGATGTCGCGCGGTCCGAGTCCGGCGTGGCCGAGCGCCTCGGCGACGACGCCGGGGACCCGGGCCTTGGCCTCCGCCTCGTAGCGCGCGTTGCGGGCCTCGAACCCGGGGTGCGCGAGGGTCTGCTCGATGGGCTGCACCAGATGCCGTCGGGCCACGCCCGTGTTGCGGATCAGCCGGAGGACGAGCGGCAGCGACGGGTGGCCCGCGTGGAGCGTGCGGGCCAGGTCGAGGGTCTCCTCCTGCGTGATCACGTGCTCGGGCACGGCGACGGCGGGACGGCACAGGACAGGCATGGCGGTCGTTGGTCCATTTCGTCCGGGGGTGGGTGGGTAGGGCGCGTCGCCCTGACCGGACGGGCATCATCTTCGGGTCCGATTTCCCCCGCGCAGCACCGTTCCTGCGCTCCCGGGAGCAATCGCACCCGAATGTGTGATCTTCCCCGAACAGCCGTGACCTGCGGAAAGAAACTCCCGTGCCCGGTGGGGCGGCCCGCCGGACGGACGAGTGGAGAAATCCGGGCCCACCCCCTTGCCAAGCCCGGGGTGCGGCCGGTTTAACTGATCCCGGACGCAACAACCGAATGATCGGTAGTCCGTTTTACGACAGGTGGCACGGCGGCGCGCGGTGGCACGGCCCGCGCGGCCCGCGGCCCGAGGCGAGGGAGTGGCGCATGAGTGATCTGCTGGACGCCGGCGAGCGGCTCGGACGCGACGAGCTGGCGGCCCTCCAGCTGGAGCGGCTGCGCGCGACCCTGCGCCATGTCTACGAGCACGTGCCCTTCTACCGGCAGTCCTTCGACAAGGCGGGCGTACGGCCCGAGGACTGCGGCTCGCTCGCCGACCTGGCCCGGTTCCCGTTCACCGTCAAGGCCGATCTGCGCGAGCAGTACCCCTTCGGCATGTTCGCCGTCGACCAGTCCGAGATCCGCCGCCTCCACGCCTCCAGCGGCACCACCGGACGGCCCACCGTGGTCGGCTACACCGAGCGCGACCTCGACACCTGGGCGGACGTGGTGGCCCGGTCCCTCCGCGCGGCCGGCGCCCGGCCCGGCCACAAGGTGCACGTGGCGTACGGATACGGGCTGTTCACCGGCGGCCTCGGCGCGCACTACGGGGCCGAGCGGCTCGGCTGCACGGTGATCCCGGCGTCCGGCGGCATGACCGCGCGCCAGGTCCAGCTGATCCAGGACCTCCGGCCCGAGGTCATCATGATCACGCCCTCGTACATGCTGACGCTGCTCGACGAGTTCGAGCGCCAGGGCGTCGATCCGCGCGGCACCTCCCTCAAGGTCGGCGTCTTCGGCGCCGAGCCGTGGACCGAGGAGATGCGCCGGGAGATCGAGGAGCGCTTCGCCATCGACGCCGTGGACATCTACGGCCTGTCCGAGGTCATGGGCCCGGGCGTGGCCCAGGAGTGCGTGGAGACCAAGGACGGACTGCACATCTGGGAGGACCACTTCTACCCGGAGATCGTCGACCCGATCACCGACGAGGTGCTGCCGGACGGCGCGGAGGGCGAGCTGGTCTTCACCTCGCTCACCAAGGAGGCCATGCCGGTGGTGCGCTACCGCACCCGCGACCTGACCCGGCTGCTGCCCGGCACCGCCCGGGTCTTCCGCCGCATGGAGAAGGTCACCGGTCGCAGCGACGACATGGTCATCCTGCGCGGCGTGAACCTCTTCCCCACCCAGATCGAGGAGATCGTCCTGCGCACCCCCGCCGTGGCGCCGCACTTCCAGCTCCGGCTGACCAAGGAGGGCCGTCTCGACGCACTGACGGTACGGGCCGAGGCGCGCCCGGACGCCTCGCCCGAGCAGCGCGCGGACGCCGCCCGGACGATCGCCGCGGCCGTGAAGGACGGCATCGGCGTCTCGGTGGCCGTCGAGGTGGTCGACCCGGAGACCCTTGAACGCTCGGTGGGCAAGATCAAGCGGATCGTGGACCTGCGCCGGGAGCACTGAACCGGCCACCCGTTCCCCCGGAAACCGGCCGTGCCGGTGCGCATGATCGCGTACGGTCTGCGGGTGGCGGGGCATCTGCGAGCTCCGCCCGTCAGGGAGAGCGGGGGGCGCGGCATGGGCGGGCCACGGCTGGAGCCGTTGCGGGGGGACGATCCGCGGGAGCTGGGCGCGTACCGACTCCTTGGCCGGCTCGGCTCGGGCGGCATGGGCCGGGTCTATCTCGGACGGACCGTCAGCGGGCGGCTCGTGGCGGTGAAGACGCTGCTCGCGGACGGGGTGCCGGAGGACGCGGACCGGCGGCGCTTCGCCCGCGAGGTGGCGCTTGCCCGCCGGGTGACCGGGGTGTTCACGGTCTCCGTGATGGACGCCGACGCGCAGGCCCCGAAGCCGTGGATGGCGACCGAGTACGTTCCCGCCCCCTCGCTGGCCGAACTCGTCCGCGACGCGGGCCCGTTGCCCGCGCCGGCGGTGCGCTGGATCGCCGCCGGACTGGCCGAGGCGCTCGCCGATCTGCACCGCACGGGCGTGGTGCACCGGGACGTGAAGCCCGGGAACGTGCTGCTTCCGCTGTCCGGGCCCCGGCTGATCGACTTCGGCATCTCCCACGCCCTCGATCTG
Organism: Streptomyces fradiae; assembly: GCF_041270065.1. Taxonomy (NCBI): domain Bacteria; kingdom Bacillati; phylum Actinomycetota; class Actinomycetes; order Kitasatosporales; family Streptomycetaceae; genus Streptomyces; species Streptomyces fradiae. The sequence goes on from NZ_CP065958.1 coordinate 349,890, forward strand.
ACCCGCACCACCCTCACCCTCGGCACGATCGCCTTCACCTCGCCCGAGCAGGCCCGCGGCGAGTCGTCGACGGCGGCCTCCGATCTGTACGCGACCGGGGCCACCCTGCTCCATCTGGCCACCGGGCGCTCCCCGTACGGGGAGGTGAGCGACGCCTTCCAGCTCCTGGCGCGGGTCCAGCAGGCGGAAACCGACCTGACGGGCCTTGCCCCGGAACTCTCCGCGCTGATCCGGCCGTTGCTCGCCCGCGACCCGGCCGCCCGGCCCACCCCGCACGCTCTGCTCGCCGCCTTCGCGGAGGACCCGCCGGGCGGCGGCGAGCTGCTGCCGGAGGCGTGGACGACGGCGATCCGGGCCCACCAGGACTTCGTACCGCCGCGGCCGGTGGATACGGGGACGGTGGTGGACGCGCCCGCGTCGCCGCCGCTGGAGGCGGCCCCGACGCGGACGGCGCCACCGCGGCGGCCGGCCCCGGAGCCGGAGCCCGTGGAGTCAGCACCACCCGGCCGGGCCTGGTGGCGGCGTCGCGGTGCGGTGGCGGGCACGGTGGCCCTCGTGATCGCGCTGACGGCCGGCTATGTGACGTACCGGCAGGGGTGGTACGACGCGGGCGGTGGCGGCGACCAGCCGGTCGCCACCGGGACGTGTCTGTCCAACCTCCGTACCTCGCCCGGGACGTACCAGCCCGAGACGCCGGTCGCCGTCGCCTGTTACTCGTCCGAGTCGCTGGCCGTCGTCACCGGACCGTGGGCGGACGGAAAGTGCCCCGACTACGGCGAGCCGAGCGAAGGGTCGGCCACGCTGGGCGTCTGCGTCGCACCGCACATCAAGGCAAGGGACTGCCTCAGCATCTCGGCCGGGGTCTCCGGCTCCCTCCCCGAGGACGCTCTCTGGCAGGAGGAGTCCTGCGAACCGGGCAAGCGGCAGCTCAAGGTCGTCTACGCGGTCGAGTCGTCCGGCGGCGCGGACGGCAACACGTTCGAGGACGACTGCGGCACGATGTCGGAGCCCTGGCCGCACCTCGCGACCCGTCGCGCCGACTACTGCTTCGACCCGTCCTGACCCTCCCCGCCCACTCCACCGTCGTCGCCCGCCCCGAACCGGTCCCGCAGCTCCCGCTTCAGGATCTTCCCGCTCGCGTTCCGCGGCAGCGCGTCCACCAGGACGATCCGCTTCGGTGCCTTGAAGTGGGCCAGCTTCTCGCGGGCGTGGGCGAGGAGTTCGGCCTCGGTGACGCCGGTCTCGGGGCGGGGGACGACGAAGGCGGTGACGGCCTCGATCCAGCGCGGGTCGGGGAGGCCGACGACGGCGGTCTCGGCGACGGCCGGGTGGGTGTAGAGGGCGTCCTCGACCTGGCGGGAGGCGACCAGGACGCCGCCGGAGTTGATGACGTCCTTGACCCGGTCGACGACCGTGAAGTAGCCCTCGGCGTCGCGCACCGCGAGGTCGCCGGAGCGGAACCAGCCGTCACGGAAGGCCGCCGCGGTCTCCTCGGGCTTGTCCCAGTAGCCGGTGCACAACTGCGGGGAGCGGTACACGACTTCGCCGGGGGTGCCGTCGGGGACGTCCTTGCCGTCCTCGTCGGTGATCCGCGCCTCGACGTGGCGGACCGGGCGGCCGCAGGAGTCCATCCGGCCCTCGTGCTCGTCGGGGCCGAGGACGGTGGCGAGCGGGCCGATCTCGGACTGGCCGAAGCAGTTGTAGAAGCGCAGTCCGGGCAGCCGGGCGCGCAGGCCCTCCAGGACGGGGACGGGCATGATCGAGGCGCCGTAGTAGGCCTTGCGGAGGGCGGTGAGGTCGCGGGTGGCGAACTCGGGGTGGTTGGCGAGGCCGATCCAGACGGTCGGGGGCGCGAACAGGCTGTCGCAGCGGCCGGATTCGGTCAGGTCGAAGAGGGTGGCCGGGTCGGGGGCGTCGACGATGGTGCTCTCGGCGCCGACGGCGAGGTAGGGCAGCAGGAAGACGTGCATCTGCGCCGAGTGGTAGAGCGGCAGCGAGTGTACGGGCCGGTCGTCCTCGTGCAGGTCGAGCGCGGCGACGGCGCTCGCGTACTCGTGCACCAGGGCCCGGTGGGTCATCATCGCGCCCTTGGGGAGCGCGGTGGTGCCGGAGGTGTACAGCAGCTGGACGAGGGTGCCGGGGTCGCGCTCCGTCTCGTACGGCGCGGGGTCGGCGAGCGCCGCGAGGAGCGAGTCGTCGGTGTCCCGCAGCGCCCGTACGGGGATGTCGCCGGGCACGCGCGCGGCGAGGGCCGGGTCGGCGAGGACGAGCGAACTGCCGGACTGGCGCAGCAGATAGTCGAGGTCGTCGCCGGTGAGGTGGTGGTTGACCGGCACGTGCACCAGGCCGGCCCGGGCGCAGGCGAGGAAGGCGATGAGGTACGCGTCGGAGTTGTGGGCGTACGTCGCGACCCGGTCGCCCTCGGCGAGGCGGGCGCCGAGCGCGCCCTCCCGCAGCCGGGCCGCGGCGGTCGAGACGGCGGCGTCGAGCTCGGCGTACGTCCAGGCGCGGGCGCCGTAGCGGACGGCGGTCCGGTCGGGGACGCGGCTGGCGCTCGCGCGCAGCACGCCGTCGACGGTGCGGGTGAGCAGCTCTCGTTCCATGGCTGCAGATCCTGCGGGGGCGGTGGCGGCCGGTCAAGTACCCGGTACCCGGTCGCGCAGCGGCGCCCCCGTCAGGGGCTGAACGACAGGAACACGAAGGCGGCGAAGATCGAGAGGTGGACGCTGCCCTGGAGGAGGGTGGCGCGCCCTGGCACCACGGTCAGCGCGCTCACCACGGCGGTCAGCACGAGCAGCACCATGTGGAGCGGGCCGAGGCCGAGGATGAGCGGGCCGTCGAGCCAGACCGAGGCGAGCGCGATCGACGGGATGGTGAGGCCGATGCTGGCGATGGCGGAGCCGTAGGCGAGGTTCATGCTGGTCTGCATCCGGTCGCGGCGGGCGGCGCGGACCGCGGCGAGGGTCTCGGGCAGCAGCACCATGAGGGCGATGACGACGCCGACGACGGGCTTGGGGAGGCCGGCCGAGGCCACTCCCTCCTCGATGGTGGGCGAGATGACCTTGGCGTTGCCGACGACGGCGACGAGGGCGACGATCAGCAGGCCGAGGCTGAACCAGGTGGCGGCGGCGGTCGGCGGCGCGGCGTGCTCCGACTCCGGCTGGTGGCCGCTCTGGCCGGGCCTGAGCACGGGGAGGAAGTAGTCGCGGTGCCGGACGGTCTGGACGGCGACGAACACCCCGTACAGGATCAGCGAGGAGACGGCCGCGAAGGCCAGCTGGGCGGCCGAGAACTGGGGGCCGGGGTGGCTGGTGGTGAAGGTCGGCAGGACCAGGGTCATGGTCGCCAGGGTGCAGACGATGGCGAGCTCGCCGCCGGAGCCCTCGGCGTTGAAGACGGCGGTGCGGTTGCGCAGCGCGGCGAGGAGCAGGGACAGGCCGACGATGCCGTTGCAGGTGATCATGACGGCGGCGAAGACGGTGTCCCGGGCGTAGCTGGTGGCCTTGTCGCCGCCGCCGATCATCAGCATGACGATCAGTCCGACCTCGATGACGGTGACGGCGACGGCGAGCACGAGGGAGCCGTAGGGTTCGCCGACGCGATGTGCGATGACCTCGGCGTGGTGCACGGCCGAGAGGACGGCGGCGAAGAGGCAGAGGACGATGAGCACCACCGCGTAGCCGGGCAGGTCGTGGCGCCCCCAGCCGAGGGCGAGGCCGACGGCGGCCACGACCGGCCCCCAGGTGGTCCACTGCCGGGCCAGTCCGGCGATGCTCGCGTTCATGGCCCGAATCCTGCCATAAGGGCCTGAAATGCCCCGTATGTCCGGGGTGGAGTTCAGTGAGCGGAGGCCCGCGGCGTCACGGCCGGCGTCACGGCTTCGGCAGGGCGCAGCCGGGGCGGCTCAGGTCGAACACGCTGCCCGCGCCGATGCAGGGGACCATGTTGTACGTCTCCTGGGCGTAGTTGATGCCCTGGCGGACCGTCACGACGCCGTTCTCGTCCACCTCGCACGGGTTGTTCACGGTGCAGCGCTGCCCGTCCTCGTTGCCCGTGTTGTTGACGGCGACGACCTTGCCGGTGGTGCGGTCGATGACCGGCGAGCCGGAGGTGCCGCCGATGGTGTTGCAGGTCGAGGTGTAGCGGACCGAGTCCTTCCAGGTCCAGTCGCCCTCCTTGAGGCGGTAGACGAAGCCGTCGATGTCGCAGCTGTAGGTCCGCTTCCAGTACCCCGAGACGACCGTGATCGGCGTGCCCGCCACCGGGTGGGTGTCGGAGAGGGTGAGGGCGCCGATCCCGTACTGGCTCTGGATCTGCGCGTACGTCTTGGTCAGCTGGTAGACCGAGACGTCGGTGTCGGTCATCGTGCCGTACGCGATCTTGCTGGCGCGCAGCGTGCCGACGCCGGTGCCGGCCGAGTTGAGCAGCGTGAACGAGCGGCTGGAGCGCTTGTTCATGACGACCTGGCCGGGCGCCGGGAAGCCGGTCTCCAGGCAGTGGCCGTTGGACAGGACGAGCGCGGGGTCGCTCGGCAGGGAGCTGGGCGTGCGCACGACGGAGCCGGAACAGTTGCTGAGCGCGACCGTGCCGGCGAAGTCGACGGCGGCGAGCGCCGGCTGCGCGGGGGCGCTGCGCGGCGCGGGCGCCGGGGCCTGCGCGACCGTGTCCGGGGGTGCGGACGCCATGGCCGGGGCCGCCGCCGCTCCGGTGAGGAGCAGGGCGAGCAGGGCACCGACGAGAGGCTTCTTCATGTGGGGGTTCCCCTCTGATGACGATGCAACCGAAGATCCTTCGATTGTCATGCGCATTCTCGAAAGCCCCTGCCCCGACTGACAAGAGCGCGTGCCCTGTTGGCCGGAAGCGACCGCCCGTCACAGCGGACGCTCGCGCCCCTCCCAGTAGGGGTCGCGCAGCCTGCGCTTGTAGAGCTTGCCGTTCGGGTCGCGCGGCATGTGGGCGGTGAAGTCCACGGACTTGGGGCGCTTGTAACCGGCGAGCCGCGCCTCGCAGTGGGCGAGGATCGAGGCGGCGAGTTCGGGACCCGCCTCGTGGCCCTCGGCGGGTTCGACGACGGCCTTGACCTCCTCGCCCCAGTCGGTGTGCGGGATGCCGAAGGCGGCGGCGTCGGCGACGCCGGGATGGGCGAGGAGCGCGGCCTCGATCTCGGCGGGGTAGATGTTGACGCCACCGGAGATGATCATGTCGATCTTGCGGTCGCGGAGGAAGAGAAAGCCGTCCTCGTCGAGGACGCCGAGGTCGCCGACGGTGAAGAAGTCGCCGATGCGGTTCGACGCCGTCTTGGCCTCGTCCTTGTGATAGCGGAAGCCGCCGGTGCTCATCTTCATGTACACGGTGCCGAGTTCACCGGGGCCGAGCCGCCGGCCGTCGTCGTCGAAGACGGCGAGTTCGCTGATGGGCCAGGCGCGGCCGACGGTGCCGGGCTTCTTCAGCCAGTCCTCGGCGGTCGCGAAGGCGCCGCCGCCCTCGCTGGCCGCGTAGTACTCCTCGACGCACGTCCCCCACCAGTCGATCATGGCGCGTTTCACATGGTCGGGGCAGGGCGCGGCGCCGTGGATGGCGTGGCGCATCGCGGAGACGTCGTACCGGCTCCGTACCTCCTCGGGCAGGGCGAGGAGGCGGTGGAACTGGGTGGGCACCATGTGGGTGTGGGTGCAGCGGTGGGTGTCGATGAGCCGCAGCATCTCCTCGGGGGTCCACTTGTCCATGAGGACGAGCGGGTGCCCGATGTGCAGGGCGGCGCCGGCGAACTGGAGCACGGCCGTGTGGTAGAGCGGCGAGCAGACCAGATGCACATGGCCGTTGAAGGGCTTGATGCCGAAGATGCCGAGGAAGCCGCCGAGATAGGTCTCCTCGGGGGTCTTGCCGGGCAGCGGGCGGCGGATCCCACGGGGCCTGCCGGTGGTGCCGGAGGTGTAGTTCATGACCCAGCCGAGGGTGCGGCCGTCGGGCGGGGTGCCGGGCCGCCCGTCGAGGAGTTCGGCGTACGGGCGGAAGCCGGGCACCGTACCGACGGCGTAGCGGTGGTCGGCCGGGAGGCCGGCCTCCTCGGCGGCGGCGCCGGCGGCCTCGGCGAAGCGCTCGTGGGCGATGAGGACCTTGGCGCCGGAGTCGGCGACGATCCAGGCGATCTCGGGGCCGACGAGGTGGTGGTTGACCGGCACCAGGTAGAAGCCGGCCTGACTGGCCGCCAGATAGGCGGTGAAGAACTCGATGCCGTTGGGCAGGACGACGGCGAAGGCGTCCCCGCGCTCCAGGCCGGCGGCGCGCAGGCCGTGGACGAGCTGGTTGGCGGCGGTGTGGAGGCGGCCGGCGGACCACTGCTCTCCGTCCGGAGCGGTGATCACGGTCCGGTCGGGTGCGGCGGCGGCCTGGGCCCAGAAGCCGTTGGGAGACCCCTCCATCACTGCGCGCTCCTTCCGGCGATGCGGTTGATCCGGTCGACGGCCTGCTCGAAGCCGCGGGTGAGGTCGTCGAAGACCTGCTGCACGCTGCGCTCGGAGTTCATCCGGCCGACGATCTGGCCGACCGGAGTGCCGAGCAGCGGGGCGACCTCGTACTTCTGGATCCGGGAGACCGCCTCGGCGACGAGCAGGCCCTGCAGCGGCATGGGCAGCGGGCCGGGTCCGGCCGGGTCGTCCCAGGCGTCGGTCCACTCGGTGCGCAGCTGGCGGGCGGGCTTGCCGGTGAGGGCGCGGGAGCGGACGGTGTCGCCGGAGCCGGCGGCGAGCAGCTTCTCGGTCAGGGCGCGGGAGTGGAGTTCGGCCTCGGTGGTGGTGAGCCAGAGCGAGCCGAGCCAGACGCCCTGGGCGCCGAGGGCGAGGCCGGCGGCGATCTGCTCGCCGCTGCCGATGCCGCCGGCGGCGAGCACGGGCAGCGGGGCGACGGCGTCGACGACGTCGGGGGTGAGGACCATGGAGGCGATCTCGCCGGTGTGGCCGCCGGCCTCGTACCCCTGGGCGACGACGATGTCGATGCCGGCCTCGGCGTGGTGGCGGGCGTGCCGGGCGCTGCCGGCGAGGGCGGCGACGAGGACGCCGTGCTCGTGGGCGCGGGCGACGACGTCGGCGGGCGGGGAGCCGAGGGCGTTGGCGAGGAGCTTGATGGGGTAGTCGAAGGCGACGTCGAGCTGGCTGCGGGCGACCTGTTCCATCCAGCCGGTGATGCGCCAGCCGGAGGTCTCGCCCTCGGCGAGTTCGGGGACGCCGTGCTTGGCGAGGGTCTCGCGGACGAACGCGCGGTGTTCCTCGGGGATCATCGCCTCGACGTCCGCCTCGGTCACGCCCTCCACCTTCTTCGCGGGCATGACGACGTCGAGGCCGTACGGCAGGCCGTCGGTGTGCTCCTGCATCCAGTCGAGGTCGCGGGCGAGGTCGTCGGGGGCGGTGTAGCGCACGGCGCCGAGGACGCCGAACCCGCCTGCTCTGGTGATGGCGGCGGCCACTGCGGGGAAGGGCGTGAAGCCGAAGATGGCGTGCTCGATCCCCAGGGTGCGACTCAGCTCCGTCTTCATGGGCGGCAGGATGCCGCAGCTCCCGCACCGAGGGAAGAGATTTTCTGATGCAGTGTCAGATTGTTTCGCGGCGGGGAGGGCTGTGGGAGAGGCTGGGCATGACGGAGACGACGAGAACACCGGGGTACGGACACGGGTACGCGTACGGCGGCACGGGACCGAGCCGCCGGGCGTTCGGCGGTGGACTGCTCGCGCTGGGAGGTGCGCTGATGATCGGTACGGTGCCGGGGGCCGCGGCCGCTCCCGATCCGGGGGCCGGCGGGGGCGGCGGCCCGGCCGGCGGGGCGGCCGGTGAGGCGCGGCGGACGACGCTGGCGCGCGGGTCCGCCGAGCGGGCCGGGCTGCTGCCCGCACACCTGGACCGGCTCGTCACGGAGGCCGAATCCTTCCTGCGCCCCTCCCCCACCCACCCCTGGTACGCGGGCGCGGTGCTGCTCGCCGGGCGGGGCGGGACGGTGGCGCTGCACCGCCCGATCGGCTCGGCGGTCCGCTACGCGGCGTACGACGAGAAGACCGACACCGGGGTGGAGCTGCCGGCCGACGAGCAGATCCCGATGCGCGAGGACACCGTCTTCGATCTGGCCTCGGTCTCCAAGCTGTTCACCTCGCTGCTCGCGGTGCAGCAGATCGAGCGCGGGGCGCTGGTCCTGGAGGAGCGGGTCACGGCGTATCTGCCGGAGTTCGGGGCCGGCGGCAAGCAGGATGTCACGGTCCGTCAGCTGCTCACCCACACCTCGGGGTTCCGGGCCTGGATCCCGCTCTACAAGGAGCCGAGCCGGGAGGGGCAGCTGCGGCTGCTGTGGAACGAGAAGCCGGCGAACCCGCCGGGCACGGTCTATCTGTACTCCGACCTGAATCTGATCACGCTGCAGCTGGTCCTTGAGGAGATCACCGGTCGCACTCTGGATCAGCTGCTCCGAACCGAGATCACCGCTCCGCTCGGGATGCACCGCACGCGTTTCAATCCCCCGCTCTCGTGGCGGCCGCGGATCGCCGCCACCGAGGACGCGCGGCTGCCGTGGTCCGGGCTCGACCGGGGCATGGTGTGGGGCGAGGTGCACGACGAGAACGCGTACGGGATGGGCGGGGTGGCCGGGCACGCCGGGGTGTTCTCGACCGCGTGGGACCTGGCGGTCCTCGCCCGCACGCTGCTCAACGGCGGTGCGTACGGGGACGCCCGGATCCTGTCCCCCGCCTCCGTCGAGCTGATGTTCACCGACTTCAACACCGCGTTCCCCGGCGACGAGCACGGGCTCGGCTTCGAGCTCTACCAGCACTGGTACATGGGCGCGATGGCCACCCCGCGCACGGCCGGCCACACCGGATTCACCGGCACCAGCCTGGTCCTGGACCCGACGACCGACTCCTTCCTGGTCGTCCTCGGCAACTCGGTCCACCCGGTGCGCACCTGGCGCTCCGGCTCCGCGCCCCGGGTCGCCACCGCCGACGCGCTGGCCCGCGCGGTGCCGGTCCGCCCGGCCCGGGGCCGTACCGCCTGGTTCTCCGGCATGACCAGCGCCACCACCGCGACCCTCACGCTCCCCGAAGTGCCGGGCGCCACCCGCTTCGAGTGCGCCGTCTGGTGGGACACCGAACCCGGCGCGGACGCCGCCGTCCTGGAGGCGTCGACGGACGGCGGCACGACCTGGGCCCCCGTCCCCTTCACCACCGCCGCCCCCGCCGACCCCGCCGAGGACCACCCCACCGGCTCCCTCACCGGCTGGTCCGGCCGCCGCTGGCACCGCCTCACCGCCGACCTCACCGCCGATCTCACCCCCTCCTCCCCCACCCCGCCCCGCCTCCGCTGGCGCTCCACCACCGACCGCCGCTACGTCGGCCGCGGTGTGTACGTGGACGCGATCCGCCTCCTGGACACCTCGGGCCGCCCGCTGTTCGACGAGTCCCGCCCGGCGGACCGGTCCCGGATCGAGGCGACGGGGTGGACGGCGTCGGCGGACTGAGCCGGGTCCGCGCCGCTGCCTCCAGGCGGTTACAGGCTGGGTTCCGCCGCTTCCTTCAGCGCGTCCAGGACGGGGCGGATCAGGGGGTGGGTCTCCGCGCCCCGGCGGACCGCGGCGAAGACGCGGCGGGTGGGGGCGACGCCGTCGACCGGCCGGACGACGACGCCGGTGAGGTCGGTGCCGAGGAGGGCGGAGCGCGGGACGAGGGTCACGCCGGCGCCGGCGGCGGTCAGGGCGACGACGGCGCGGAAGTCGTCGGAGACGTGTTCCAGGCGGGGCGCGAAGCCCGCGTACTCGCAGGCGAGGACGGTGACGTCGTGGCAGGGGTTGCCGGCGGACTGGCCGATCCAGGGGTCCTTGGCGAGGTCGGCGAGGGCGATCCGTTCGCGGTCGGCGAGGGCGTGGTCCGGCGGCAGGACGACGTCGAAGGGCTCGGCGTAGAGCGGGACGCGGGTGAGCCGGGCGTCGTCCTCGCCGGGCGCGCCCCGGTACTCGACGGCGACCGCCACGTCGACCTGCCGGTCCAGGACCATGAGCAGGCTCTCGTCGCCCTCGGCGTCCTGGACCCGCACCCGGATGCCGGGCGCGGTGCGGGCGAGGGAGCCGATGGCGGGGGCGACGACCAGGCCGATGCCGGTGGCGAAGGCGGCCACCGTGACGGTGCCGGCCTCGCCCGAGCCGTACGCGGCGAGCTCGGCCTCGGCCCGTTCCAGCTGGGCCAGGACGGCGTTGGCGTGGCTCAGCAGGATCTCCCCGGCGGGGGTGAGCCGGGCGCCCTTGGCGCTCCGCTCCACCAGCCGGTGGCCGGTCTCCTGCTCCAGGGCGGCGAGCTGCTGGGAGACCGCGGAGGGGGTGAGATAGAGCGCGGCGGCAGCCGCCGTGACGGTACGGTGGTCGGCCACCGCCCGGAGGATGTGCAGCCGCCGCGCTTCGATCATGCCCCTAGTCTCGCAGGGCGGCGCGCGCGTCGACGAACGCGTCGACCGCCCGGTTCACGTCCTCCGTGGAGTGCGCGGCGGACAGCTGCACGCGGATGCGCGCCGCGCCCTGCGGCACCACCGGGTACGAGAAGCCGATCACGTACACCCCGCGCTCCAGGAGCAGCTCGGCCATGCGGCCGGCCTCGGCGGCGTCGCCGATCATGACGGGCGCGATGGCGTGGTCGCCGGGGAGGATGTCGAAGCCCTCCTCGGTCATCCGGCGGCGGAACAGCTCGGTGTTGGCGTTGAGCTGCTCGCGCAGGTCGCCGGCGGACTCCAGGAGGTCGATGACCTTGAGGGAGGCGGCGGCGATCACCGGGGCGAGGGTGTTGGAGAAGAGGTACGGGCGCGAGCGCTGGCGCAGCAGGGCGACGATCTCGGCGCGGGCCGCGACATAGCCGCCGGACGCGCCACCGAGGGCCTTGCCGAGGGTGCCGGTGATGATGTCGACGCGGTCCATGACGCCGTGCAGCTCGGGGGTGCCGCGGCCGCCGGGGCCGACGAAGCCGACGGCGTGCGAGTCGTCGACCATGACCATGGCGTCGTAGCGCTCGGCCAGGTCGCAGATCTCGCCGAGCGGCGCGACGTAGCCGTCCATGGAGAAGACGCCGTCGGTGACGATCAGCTTGCGCCGGGCGCCGGCCTCGTTCGCCTCCTTGAGCTGCTGCTCCAGGTCGGCCATGTCGCGGTTGGCGTAGCGGAAGCGGCGGGCCTTGGAGAGGCGGATGCCGTCGATGATGGAGGCGTGGTTGAGGGCGTCGGAGATGACCGCGTCCTCGGCGCCGAGCAGGGTCTCGAAGACGCCGCCGTTGGCGTCGAAGCAGGAGGAGTAGAGGATCGTGTCCTCCTGGCCGAGGAACCGCGACAGACGCGCCTCGAGCTCCTTGTGGACCTCCTGGGTGCCGCAGATGAAGCGGACCGAGGCCATGCCGTAGCCCCAGCGGTCCAGGGCGGCGTGGGCGGCGGCGATCACGTCGGGGTGGTCGGCGAGGCCCAGGTAGTTGTTGGCGCAGAAGTTCAGCACCTCGCCGGGGCGGCCGCCGGCCGTGACCTCGACGGTCGCGGACTGGGGGGTGCCGATGACGCGCTCGGGCTTGTGGAGGCCGGCCTGCCGGATCTCGTCGAGGGTGGCGCGGATGTCGTCGCGTACGGAGTCGAACATGTCAGGGAGCTCCCGGGTCTCAGACGGTCCAGTCGAGGATGATCTTGCCGCCCTTGCCGGAGGCGGCATCGTCGAAGGCGGCCTCGAAGTCGCGGTAGTCGTAGCGGCCGGTGATCACCGGGGACAGGTCGAGCCCGCCCTCCAGGAGCACCGACATGGCGTACCAGGTCTCGAACATCTCCCGGCCGTAGATGCCCTTGATGGTGATCATCGAGGTGACGATCCGCGCCCAGTCGACGGCGAAGTCCTCGCTGGGCAGGCCGAGCATGGCGATCTTGCCGCCGTGGGTCATGTTGGCGACCATGTCGCGCATCGCGCGCGGGTTGCCGGACATCTCCAGGCCGACGTCGAAGCCCTCCTTGAGGCCGAGGGTGCGCTGGCCGTCGGCGATGGTCTGCTCGGCGACGTTGAGCGCGAGCGAGACGCCGGTCTTGCGGGCGAGGTCCAGGCGCTCCTCGCTGACGTCGGTGATGACGACGTGGCGGGCGCCGGCGTGCTTGGCGACGGCGGCGGCCATGATGCCGATCGGGCCGGCGCCGGTGACCAGGACGTCCTCGCCGACCAGCGGGAAGGAGAGGGCGGTGTGCACGGCGTTGCCGAAGGGGTCGAAGATCGCGGCGACGTCGAGGTCGACGGGGACCCGGTGCACCCAGACGTTGGACGCGGGCAGGACGACGTACTCGGCGAAGGCGCCGTCGCGGCCGACACCGAGGCCGACGGTGGCGCGGCAGAGGTGGCGGCGGCCGGCCAGACAGTTGCGGCACTTGCCGCAGACCAGGTGGCCCTCGCCGCTGACCAGGTCGCCGACGTTGATGTCGGCGACGTCGCGGCCGGTGTCGACGACCTCGCCGACGAATTCGTGGCCGAGGGTCAGCGGGGTCGCGATGGTCTTCTGCGCCCAGCCGTCCCAGGAGCGGATGTGCAGGTCGGTGCCGCAGATTCCGGTCCGCTTGACCTTGATGAGGACGTCACCGGGGCCGTACTCCGGCTCGGGCACGTCCGTGAGCCAGAGTCCCGGCTCCGCCTTCTGCTTGACCAGTGCCTTCAATGTCACGGCTCCCGACGTACGTGTCCTGTGATGTGCCGGGTCCGGGCGCGGCGAAGCGCCCAAGATCCCTGGAAGAAAATCTTCCGTCCGTCGGGAGCCATGGTCCATCGAGGATTTCTTAAGCGCACTCGCAGATCAGCTTCACGCCGCTGGCGGGGCGGTCGCCGGGGTCAACCGGCCGCCGCTTCGAGCACCGCCATGGCGGCGTTGTGGCCGGGCACTCCGCTGACCCCGCCGCCGCGCACGGCGCCCGCGCCGCACAGCAGGACGTTGGCCCGGTCGGTCTCGACGCCCCAGCGGCCGCCGCCCTCCGCCCCGTACGGGAAGGACAGGTCGCGGTGGAAGATGTGGCCGCCGGGCAGCCGGAGTTCGCGTTCGAGGTCGAGCGGGGTCTTGGCCTCGACGCAGGGCCGGCCGTCGGCGTCGCGCGCCAGGCAGTCGGCGATCGGCTCGTCGAGGCGCGCGCCGAGCTGGTCGAGGGTGGCCTTGAGGAGGGCTTCGCGGGCGCCGTCCGGGTCGGCGGCGAACAGCCGGGCGGGCGCGTGCAGGCCGAACAGGGTGAGGGTCTGGTAGCCGCGGGCGGCGGCCTCGGGGCCGAGGATGGTCGGGTCGGTGAGGCTGTGGCAGTAGGTCTCCGAGGGCGGCGCGGTGGGCAGCCGTCCGGCGGCCGCCTCGGCGTGGGCGGCGGCCAGCTCCCCGTACCCCTCGGCGATGTGGAAGGTGCCGGAGAAGGCCTCGCGCGGGTCGACGGAGCGGTCGCGGAGCCGGGGCAGCCGGGTGAGCACCATGTTGACCTTGAGCTGGGCACCCTCGGCGGGGGTGGGCGCGGGGTCACCGAGGAGGGCGGCGAGCGCCTGCGGGGAGGCGTTCACCAGGACGTGGCGGGCGCCGACGACCCCCTCCCCGTCGGCGGTGCGGAAGGTGACCTCGGCGCGGGTGCCGTCGGTCTCGATCCGGGTGGCCTCGTGGTCGGTGAGGAGGGTCGCGCCGGCGGCGCGGGCGGCGTCCGCGAGCGCGTCGGTGAGCGCGCCCATGCCGCCGACGGGCACGTCCCAGTCGCCGGTGCCGCCGCCGATCACGTGGTAGAGGAAGCAGCGGTTCTGCAGCAGCGAGGGGTCGTGGGCGTCGGCGAAGGTGCCGATGAGTCCGTCGGTGAGGACGACCCCGCGCACCAGGTCGTCGGCGAAGTGCTTCTCGACGGCGACGCCGAGGGGCTGCTCGAAGAGCATCGCCCAGGTCTCCGGGTCGTCGACCAGCGTCCGCAGGCCCTCGCGGGTCGGCAGCGGCTCGGTGAGGGTGGGGAAGATCCGGCGGGCGGCGCGGGCGGTGCGCCCGTAGAAGGCCTCCCAGGCCTCGAACTCGCGGTCGGAGCCGGTGAGCGCGGCGAAGGAGGCACGGGTGCGCTCCCGGTCGCCGCCGACGAGGAGGCCGGACGCGCCGTAGGGGGTGTACGAGGAGACGGAACGCTTCCGCACGGCGAACCGCAGCCCGAGCTCGCGCACGATCTTCTCGGGCAGCAGCGAGACGAGGTACGAGTAGCGGGACAGGCGTACGTCGACCCCGGCGAAGGGCCGGGTGGAGACGGCGGCGCCGCCGGTGTGGTCGAGCCGCTCCAGGACGAGCACGCTGCGCCCGGCGCGGGCGAGGTAGGCGGCGGCGACCAGGCCGTTGTGACCGCCGCCGACGATGACGGCGTCGTAGGAGGACGTCTCGGGTGCGGGCGAGGAAGCGGAAGCTGTCATGCCTCTTGCTAACACCTCCCCGCCGGTCCCACCAGAGGGCCTACAGCGGGATGTTCTGCTCGCAGTGCGCCTCGTCCGCGCGGGCCGTGAGGGTGGCCGGGTGGTCCGGGCCGAGCGTCCGGGTGCGGGCCTCCGTCACCTGGCGGTGCACGGCGAGCGCCTCCTCCCAGCGGCCCAGCCAGCCCAGCGCGATGGCGGTCTCGCGGTGGCTGGCGAGGGTGTCGGCATGGTCCGCGCCGAGCACCCGGGCGCGGATCCCGGCGACCTCCCGGGCCTCGGCCAGGGCCTCGTCCCAGCGCCCGAGGCGCCCCAGGTTCACGCCCAGGCCGTGCCGGGCGCGCAGGGTCTCCGGGTGCTCGGGGCCCTCGGTGCTCGCGCGGGCGGTGACGAGTGCGCGGTAGAGCTCCTCGGCCTCGGCGGCGCGCCCGAGCCGGCCGAGGCAGATCCCCGCCTCGTAGCGGGCGTTGAGGGTGTCGGGGTGCCGGGGGCCGAGCGCCCCGGCGCGGGCCTCGGCGACCTTGCGGTACTCGGCGAGCGCGTCGGCCCAGCGGCCGAGCCCGCCGAGGGCGTGCCCCACCTCGTACCGGGTGGCCAGGGTGTCGGGGTGGTCGGCGCCGAGCAGCCGGGCGCGGGCGTCGGCGACCTCGCGGGCCGCCGCGTACGCCTCGGGCACGCGTCCGATCCGGCCGAGGGTGTACGCCAGGTTGTGCCGGCAGCGCAGGGTGTCCGGGTGGTCGGGGCCGGCCGTGCGCTCGCGGGCGGCGAGCACCGACTCGTACACCGCGTACGCCTCGGTGTGCCGTCCGAGGCCGCCGAGCACATAGCCGGTCTCCTGGCGGGCGGCGAGGGTGTCGGCGTGGTCGGGGCCGAGCGTACGGGCGCGGCCCTCGGCGACGGTCTCGAAGCGGCGCAGCGCCTCGGCGGGTCGGCCGAGCCGGGCGAGGGCGAAGCCCAGCTCGTAGCCGCTGGCGAGGGTGTCGGGGTGGTCGGCGCCCAGGACGTGGGCACGTTCGTGCTCGACGGTGCGCAGCAGGTCGGCGGCCTCCTGCCAGCGGCCGAGCCGGCCCAGGCCGAGGCCGGCCCGGTGCCGGCCGGCGAGGACGGCGACCAGCTCGGGGCTGGCGCCGGCGGCGGTGCGGTCCGGCCCGTCGGAGCCGGGGGTGCGGGTCCAGGCGACGGTGAGCGCGGCGGCGGCCTCCTGACCGGGCACGGCGGGCCGGGCGGGGAGCGCGGACGTGGCGGGGCGGCCGGTGCCGAGGGCGCGGGCCCACGGCGGCAGGGCGGGCGCCGCCGGGGGCGGCAGGGTCCAGGCGCCGCTGCTGCGGCCGGAGGCGAGCCGGTCGCGCAGCTCGGCGGCGTCGGAGGGGCGCCCTTCGGGGGTCTTGGCGAGCAGGTCGAGGACGAGCGTGTCGAGATAGCCGGGGAGTTCGGCGCGGTGGCTGCGCAGCGGCGCGGGCACGGTGTCGCGGTGGCCGATGAGGATGGCCCAGGTGTCGTCCAGGTCGAAGGGCGGGACGCCGGTGGCGATCTCGTAGAGCACGCAGCCCAGCGAGTACAGGTCGCTGCGGTGGTCGACCTCGCCGCCGCCGATCTGCTCGGGGCTCATGTAGTGCGGGGTGCCCATGGCGATGCCGGTGCCGGTGAGGCGGGAGGTGAAGCCGATGTCGGCGCCGAGGCGCGCTATCCCGAAGTCGCAGATCTTGACGGTGCCGCCGTCGCCGAGCCGCACGATGTTGGCGGGCTTGAGGTCGCGGTGCACCACGCCCTGGCGGTGGGTGTAGGCGAGGGCGTCGGCGACCTGTTCGGCGATGTCGACGACCTCGGGCACGGGCAGCGGCTGCTTGCGGTTGTCGCTGAGCAGCTGGCTGAGATTGCGCCCTTCCAGGAGCTCCATGACGAGGAAGAGCACGCCCTCGTGCTCGCCGAAGTCGTGCACGACGGTGATGCCGCGGTGCTGGAGCGCGGCGGCCACCCGGGCCTCGCGGCGGAAGCGCTCGCGCAGCACGGTGAGGTTGGCCGGGTCGCGCTGCTGGCCGAGGGGGCGCAGGCACTTCACGGCGACGTGCCGGCCGAGGGATTCGTCGGTGGCCCGCCAGACCTCGCCCATGCCGCCGCGGCCGATCACCTCGTGCAGCCGGTACCGGCCCTGGATCAGCCTGGTGTCCGTGTCCGCCATCGCGTGCTGTCGCCCCCGTCGTCCCCGTCTGCCCCGTTGTGATGCCGGTCCGCCCCGATGTGGTGCCGCCCCTTTCCCGGCGCGTCCAGTATGGCTGCCCCCTCCGACAGTCTGTACGGCGCGGGTCGGGTCTCCGGTCCCAGCCGGTCCATCGCGCGCAGGATGTGCCGGGGCGGCAGCCGCCAGCGGAGCCGGCCGGGGACGCAGCGGAGCAGATTGGCCGTGGCGGTGAGGCGCCGGGTGACGGTCTCGGCGGGCGGCGCGGGCCTGCCGTACAGCTCGTGGGCGTACGGGGGCAGGGAGTCGTACGCGAGGGCGGACACGCGCCGCCAGAACACCTCGCGCGCGGGCACGAGCGCGGGCGGGACCGGGGGCCGGCGCAGGAAGTCGTCCACGGTGCGGGCGTCCTCCCCGGCGGCGAGCCGTGGCCGGATCTCGACGAAGTACGCGTCGAGGGCGGCGGTGCTGTCCGGCACCTGCCCGGGGTCGAGGCCGACGAGCCGGGCGGCGGTGCGCTGTTCGTCGACGTAGCGGTCGGCCAGGGCGTCGGTGAGCGGGATGCCGGAGCGGCGGACGACGTGGAGGTACGAGTCGATCTCGGCGCAGTGCACCCAGAGCAGCAGCTCGGGATCGTCCACGCCGAGCAGCCGGTGGATCCTGCGGACCCGGGCGCCGGCCGCCTCGGCGGCCTCGGTGGTGCCGTAGCTCAGCGTGCCGACGAAGCTCGCGGTGCGCATGAGGCGGCCCCAGGCGTCCTTGCGGAAGTCGCTGTTGATCATGACGCCGCGGACGGCGGCGGGGTGCAGCGCCTGCAGGTACAGGGCGCGCACCCCGCCGATCCACATGACGGGGTCGCTGTGGATCTGCCAGGTGACGGATCCGGGGCCGAAGAGTCCGGGGTCGCCCGCCCGGCCGTCCTCGGGTCCGGGTCCGGTTCCGGGGTCCGCCGCGCTGCCGCCTGGGGTCCGCATGCCTTCAGGCTAGAACCGGCGGGCCCGGACGGGGAACGGTCAGTGCCAGACCGTCTGGACGGAGTCGAACTGCACCCAGGTGATCGGGTTGCCGGTGTTGGCGCCGAAGAGGGTGACCGAGCCGGCCGTGTTGATCTCGAAGCGGCAGGCGTTGACGCCCTGGCTGTTGTTGCGGGGCGCGGTGGCGCGCACGTACGCGGTGGGGAGGGCGAAGCCGTCGGGCAGCCGGCCGACCTTGGTGTCGGCGGTGAGGTTGCAGGTGATCAGCCCGCGGGCCTGGAGGAAGGTGGTGCCGGCGATGGTGACGAGCCGTACCTCGGGCACGGCGGCGGCGTTGGGGGTGATCCCGGGCTCCAGGACGAGCGGGGTCCAGGCCCCGGCGTCGACGGTGCCGGCCTCGGCGGCGGCCGGGGTCGCGGCGGCGAGGCCGCCGATGGTGAGGGCGGCGGGCAGGGCGAGGGCGGCGCCGAGGACGCTGCGGCGGTTGTGGGACATGGGGCTCCTTGTGTGCGTGGGGGAAGGGCTAGCGCCAGACGGCGCTGAAGGCGTCGAGCTGGGCCCAGGCGATCGGGGCGGTGGTGCGGGCGCCGTAGAGGCGGACGGCGCGGTCGGAGCCGACCTCGACGCGGGCGACGGCGGGGCCGCCGGGGGTGTCGCCGGTGGGCACGGTGGCGCGGGCGGTGACGCTGGGGACGAGCGCGTCGGGCAGCGTGCCGAGCACGGTGTCGGTGGTGAAGGGGCCCCGGACCCCGCCGGAGAACTGCAGCGTGGTGGTGCCGGCGAGGCTGATCAGGCGGGCCCGCGGGGTGTGCTGGTCGGCGCTCACGCCGGCGGCGAGCGCGAGCGGCTGCCAGTCGGTGAGGACCTTGACGCCGTCGGTCTCGGGCGCGGCGGAGAGCGACAGGACGGTGCAGGTGCGCGGGCCTGGGTTCTCGCAGGCGAAGCCGAAGTGCAGGTGCGGGACGCCGTCACGGACGGAGACGGCCATGCCCTCCGCCTCGCGCCAGGCGAGTCCCGGGCCCGCGGTGATGTGCCGGTGGTCGAGCTGGGCGCCGGTGGCCCACTCGAAGGCGGTGAGGTAGGTGTTGCCGGGCAGCGGCACGGTGTCGAGGCTCTGGCCCTTGAGCGTGTAGAGGACGCCGGCGTGGGACGCGTACCCCTGGAAGTCGGTGCCGTCGGCGGGGACGACGGGCACGATCCGCTGGAGTTCCTGCCAGTCCCCGGCCGCCGCCCTGGCGAGGTCGTAGCGCGCGAAGTTCATCGCGCCGTCGAGGCTGTAGCGGAGCACGAGTTCGCCGGCGCCGTGGTCGATCGTGGGCGTGAGGAACCGAGCGGCGGGGTCCGGGGTGTAGGCCGGGGTGTGGCGGGCGGTGCCGGAGTCGACGACGTCGCCGTCGGCGTACGAGAAGGAGACGACGGCGGTGCCGTACCCCTCGTTCTTGCTGTTGGGCGTGGAGGCGGCCTCGGTCCACAGCCAGATCGCCCCGGCGCGGTTCTCCACGCCGAGGTTGACGCCGTGGCCGAATCCGCGCAGATACATGTGGCCGGCGATCGCGCCGGTCGGGCGGAGGCGGGTGAGGCACAGGTCGCCGTGGGTCTTGCGGGTGGCGTAGTCGACCGGCGCGGACTCGTCGGGCAGTTGGAGCCCGCCGTCCATGATCTGCAGGACGAAGACGTCGCCGGAGACGGGGTCGATGCCGAAGGACTGCATGACCGTGGAGTTGTGGAGCGGGCGCCGGTGGAGCAGTTTGCCCACCGGGCCCGCGATGTCTATCTGTCCTGGGACGGTGATGCTCAAGGGCGCGGCTCCTCTGCGGAATCGGAAGAAGGGGCTCGTCACGGGCTTGTCACCGGCTTCGCACCGGCTTCTCACCGGCTCGTGCCGCAAGCTCGTGATCGAACCGCGCCAGTGTGCCGCATCTCCTCTCTTGCGGATCAGGCGAGGGTGTCGAGCGCGGCGAGGATGTCGGAGGGTTCGGCGCGCAGCGCGTAGTCGGTGTTCACGAAGGCCCAGCGGACGGTGCCGACGCGGTCGACGACATAGGTCGCGGGCAGCGGCAGGGTGCGCGGGTGGCCGCCGTTGACGCGCTGGAGGTCGAAGCCGAGGCGTTCGTAGACGGCGGCCAGTTCGTCGGAGAGGTCGAAGGCGAGGCCGTACCGCCGGGCCGTGTCCGAGCCGAGGTCGCTGAGGACGTCGAAGGCGAGGGCGTGCTTCTCGGTGAGGGAGAGCGACTCGTCGGGCACCTGCGGGGAGACGGCCACCAGGCGCGCGCCGCGCGCGGTGATCTGCTCGTGGTGCTGCTGCAGGGCGCGCAGGGCGAGGTTGCAGTAGGGGCACCAGGCGCCGCGGTAGAAGGTGAGCACGACGGGGCCGTCGGCGAGCAGTTCGTCGAGGGAGACGGCCCCGCCGGTCGCGGAGGCGAGCGTGAAGCCCGGGGCCGTGTCGCCGACGGCCAGGGCGCGCCCGGTCTGTCCGGAGGCGGCGAGTTCGGCGCCTGCCCGGTCCATGACGGCCAGGATCTCGGCGGGGATGCGCTCACCGCGCGCCTCGTGGACGGCGCGCAGCTCGGCGTTGAGTTGGGACATGAACACAACTCCTCAGGGTCGATCGATACATGACGGAGCGCCAGCTCCGAATCAGAACTTGGAACGACCGTTTCAAGATAGCGACGGGGGACGGCCCGCGCCAGGTCCCGACAGGATTCGGGGGGTGCCCGGGCGTCGACGGGCCGTCTATCTTGGAACCGCTGTTTCAAGATTTCGGCTGGAAGGGTGGGCGGGGGCGCACATGGCGGACGTCAAGCACTTCGATCCGGACGCGACCCTGGAGACCGTCCTGCGGCTCTTCTGGCAGCGGGGTGCGGCCTCGACCGGTGTCCAGGACATCGTGACCGCGACCGGCGTCAACCGCTCCAGCCTCTACGCCACCTTCGGCGACAAGCAGGCCCTCTACCGTGCTGCCCTGAACCGCTACACAGACCTGCACTCCCGGCCCGCCTTCCGGCACCTCGCGGAGGACGGACGCGGCCTGCCGGCGCTCGTCGCGTTCTTCGACTCGCTGATCGAGGTGCGCTGTTCGGGGCCGTACGCCCGCTGGGGCTGCCTGGTCGTCAACGCCCACGCCGGTGCGGAGAACGGCGACCCCGAGGTGCGCGCCCTGCTCGACGCGCACCACGAGTGGCTGCGCGAGGCGCTGCACACGGCCCTGCTCGGCGCGGCGGAGCGGGGACAGCTCGCGCCGGGCGTCGATCCCGCGTCCGCGGCCGGCGTGCTCGCCCTCCTCGCGTACGGCGTCAACCTGCGCTCACGCGCGGGTGCCGACGCCGCCGACCTCGCCGACTCCGTACGAGCCGCCCTCGCCCCGCTCGCCGCGCCGGCCGCCCGTTCGTGACCGCGCGTTGGTGAACACCCGTTTCTGACCGCCCTCGGGAGACTGCACGCATGCACACTTCACCCGCCGTCCGGATCGGCGCCCTCGCCCCGCTGACCCCGCCCGGCTGGGCCGAGGCGGGCCGGCACCTCCTCGCCGGCCTCGACCTGGCCGTACGCGACGCCAACGCGGCCGGCGGCATCGACGGGCGCCCGCTGGAACTGCTGGTCCGCGACACCGCGGCCGATCCGGCGCGGGCCGCGGCGGCCGTGGACGAACTGGCCGGCCTGGGCGTGGCCGCGCTGGCCGGCGAGTACCACAGCGTGGTGGCACGCGCGGCCGCCGCCCGGGCCGACGCCCTCGGCCTGCCGTTCCTCTGCTCGTCGGCGGTGCTCGACGCGCTCACCGACCACCCCACGGAGTGGGTGGCGCGCATCGCCCCACCCCAGTCGCGCGGCTGGCGGTTCTTCACGGACTTCCTCCTCGACCGGCTCGGCGCGGGCCGGCGCCGGATCGCCGTGGCGGCCGACCCCAGCGTCTACTGGGAGTCCGGCATCCGCATCCTGCGCGAGCACCTCGCCCGGTACGACGGCGAGGTCGTCGTCCTCGACGCGCGCGGCCTCGGCCCCGAGGGCGTGTGCGACGCGCTCGTCGCCCACGACGCTTCGGCCCTGCTGCTCCTCGTCGGCCACCCGGAGCCCGCGGTCCCCCTCGTCCGGGCCGTCCGCCGCGACGAACGCCTCGCCGGCATCCTCCTCGGCGCCCCGGCCGGTCAGCCCGAACTCCCTTCCTGGGCCTCGCTGCTGGGCGCGGACGGCGCCGGGATCCCCTTCCTGCGCTATCTGCCCGACCTTCCCGAAGGCCTCACCTCGCTCGGCGCTCGCGTGGCGGCGGCCCTGCGCGAACAGCTCGCCGAGGAGCCCTCGTTCGTGGCCTTCGAGGGGTACGACACGGGTGTCGTCCTCGCCGAACTCCTGCGCGCCCACGGCCCGGACCGGACCCGCCTCGCCCCGGCGGCCTGGGCGAAGGTCGCCGTCGAGGGCACCCGGGGCCCGATCCGCTTCTCCCGCGTGCCGGGCATCGGCGTCTGGCAGTGGGCCGGTGCGCCGATCCAGGTCGTCGACCGCGACCCGGCGGACCCCAGCCGCTTCCGGGTCCGCGTCCGCCACACGCTCTGATCGCCGAAATCCCCGTGCCTGGGCCGCCGTTGTCCTGTGATACTCCCCCGATGACCACCCTGCCTGCCGCCGCACTCGACTCGCTGTCCGGGCTCGCCTTCGGCGATGCCTTCGGTGACCGCTGGTTCGGCATCCTGCGCCGCGAGGGACCGGCGGCCCTGGAGACCCGGACCCCGCCCCCGGAGCCGCTGTGGCGCTGGAGCGACGACACCGCCCAGGCGCTCGTCCTCGTCCGGGAACTCGCCGAGGGCGCCGGCACCGTCGACCAGGACCGCCTCGCCCAGCGGCTCGCCGAGGCCTATTCCGCCGACACCCACCGCGGCTACGGGGCCTCGATGCACGACGTACTGCGCCGGATCGGCGCGGGCGAGGCGTGGCGTGAGGTGGTCGCCGGGCAGTTCGAGGGCATGGGGTCCTGGGGGAATGGAGCGGCCATGCGGGTGGCTCCGCTCGGCGCCTGGCTCGGCGACGACCTCGACGCCGTCGCCGAGCAGGCCGCCCGGCAGAGTGCCGTCTCGCACCACCACCCGGAGGCGGTCTCCGGGGCGGTGGCGGTCGCCGTCGCCGCCGCACTGGCCACCCGCAGCCGCGGGGCCACCGCCCCCGCGCGCCCGGACTTCCTCCACGCCGTCGCCGAACGGCTCCCCGTCGGCGACGTCCGGTCCGGCGTACGGATCGCGGCCCGGATGACCGCGCACACCTCCGTCCGGCACGCCGCCGAGGTCCTGGGCTCCGGTTACCGCATGTCGGGCCCCGACACCGTCCCGTACGCCCTCTGGTGCGCGGCGACCCACCTCGACGACCTCCACGAGGGCCTCTGGAGCACCGTCGCGGGCCGCGGCGACATCGACACCACCTGTGCCATCGCGGGCGGGATCATCGCCGCCCGCACCGGCGTCGCCGCCCTCCCGCCCGCCTGGCACGCGGCCCGCGAGCCGCTGCAGGTCGGCAATCCCTTGTGAGCTTCTCTTCAAACGGCCTGGCTTTCGCGGAAGTGCCGCTCGCCGGGAGACGGAAGTCCTGGCGATGCTCGGCCCCGTGACGACATTTGTACAAGACCGAGGGCCGGCAGCCCCGGCATCCTCCCGGGTATGGCTATCTACGACGGTAAGCATGTGCACGGGATGCACGTGGCCCACGACGGCCCGCGGGAGGCGCCGCCGCTCGTGCTCATCCACGGATCGGGGGCCTCGGGCAGCTGCTGGGGCCCGATAATGCCGGCACTGGCCGGCCGGTATCACGTCATCCGGATCGACCTCCCGGGCCACGGTCAGTCCCCCCCCGCGCCGTCGTACGACGTGCCTGAGCAGGCAGCCAGGCTGGCCGAGGCGCTCGATGAGCTCGGCCTTCGTGCGGTCACCGTGGCCGGGCACTCCAGCGGCGGTTACATCGCCACCGCCCTCGCCGAACAGCGCCCGGACCTGGTGGGTTCGCTCGCACTGATCAGCACTGGCCCGAGTCCCGACGCGCTCCTTCCGCAGCCCGTCTTCCTTCGGGCCCTGATCGAGCCGCCGCTCGGCCCGCTTCTATGGAGGGTCCGTTCCGACGCGATGCTCCGCCGGGGGGTGACCGCGGTGTGCAACCGCCCGGTGGACGTCCCGAACGACCTGGTCGCCGACGTACGGGGCATCGGTTACCGCACGTTCAGGACGGTGCTGCGCCACAACAGCGCGTACATCGCCGAGCGGAGCGTACCCGCGCGCCTGACCGCACTCGACGTCCCGGTTCTGGTGATCTTCGGCGCTGCCGACCCCCGCTGGGATCCGTCTTCGGCGCACCACTACGACACGGTGCCGAACGCGCGAGTCGAGCAGCTGCCCGACGTCGGGCACTTCCCCATGCTCGAAGCGCCGCAGACGACCAGCGAGTTGCTGCTGCACTTCGCAGCGACGGGCCGCTGACACCCATCGCCTAGCCTGGTGCTGTGAAGTCCGCCGAATCACCACCTGACTGGGCGTCGGTGGAGGTCGTCGTGCCCCGGCAACCGGGTCGGCTGCCGGGAGTCAGCATGGCTGGGTTCCGCCAGCGCGCTCCGGCGCGCGTGGATATCGCCATGGTCGTGCACCCCTCAGTCACTCTGTTCGTGGACCTGAGCGACGGAGACAGCCTTGTCCACGACGCCCACGGCCGGCGCGGATGCGGCAGCACGGTCGTTGGACTGGCACCGGGCGACCTTCGGCTCGGGGGCCGGGCGGCCGGGGGGGATCGAGTGCCTCCAGATCCGGTTGTCGCCGGTCCTGGCGGTTGCGGTGTTCGGAGCATCGACCGACCTCAGCGGGACGGTGGTCTCCTTGGAGGATGTCTGGGGCCGCGATGCCGGGAGAACCGAGGAGAGGCTGCGGGCCGCCGCGTCGTGGGACGAGCGGTTCACGATCGCAGCGGATGCCCTTGGCCGACGGATGAGCGCCCGCCCGTCGCTCGATCCAGAGGTCGCCGCTGCCTGGTGGCTGATGCGCACCGGCCGGGGACGGGTGCGCGTCGACAGCCTTGCGAGCGAGGTGGGATGGAGCCGTCAGCGCCTGTGGTCCCGCTTCCGGTCCCAGATCGGCCTCACGCCCAAGCACGCCGCCCGGCTGGTGCGCTTCGATCACGCCGCCCATCTCCTCGCGGCGGGTAACACCGCCGCCCAGGTGGCGGCCGAAGGCGGCTACGTCGATCAGGCCCACCTCCACCGCGAGGTCAAAGCGTTCACCGGGGTGACACCCACCGCCGTAGCCGCTGCGCCGTGGCTCGCCATCGATGACGTCGCGTGGCCGACCTCGTTCGCGGACCTGACACCGTCGACGTCTCCGATCCATCAGGTTCCGGCGAAGTGAGCTGAGATCCCACGAGAGACGAGGCATCGTCTCTCAGCCCGTGCCCGGCCGGATGACCGTCAGCGGCGGACGCGGGGCATGCCCAGGCCGATCCAGGAGATGATCTCGCGCTGGATCTCGTTGTTGCCGCCGCCGAAGGTGAAGATGACGGCGGAGCGGTAGCCGCGTTCGAGTTCGCCGTGGAGGACCGCGCCGGCGGAGCCCTCCTTGAGTGCGCCGGCCGCGCCGGTGACCTCCATGAGGGCGGCGTAGGCGTCGCGGCGGGCCTCGGAGCCGTAGACCTTGACGGCGGAGGCGTCCTGGGGGGTGAGGGTGCCGTGCTGGACGGCGTTCACCATCTGCCAGTTGAGGAGTTTCATCGCGTCGAGGCGGGCGTGGGTGCGGGCCAGGGTGCGGCGGACCCAGCCGAGGTCGAGGACGCGACGGCCGTCGGCGAGTTTGGTGTCGGCGGCCCAGCGCTGGACGTCGTGGAGGGCGCGAATGGCCATGGTGCCGTGGGCGGCGAGCGTGACGCGCTCGTGGTTGAGCTGGTTGGTGATCAGCCGCCAGCCCTTGTTCTCCTCGCCGACCCGGCGCGAGCAGGGGACGCGGACGTTCTCGTAGTAGCTCGCGGTGGTGTCGTGGGAGGCGAGGGTGTTGATGAGGGTGCAGGAGTAGCCGGGGTCGCTGGTCGGCACCAGCAGCATGGTGATGCCCTTGTGCGGCGGGGCGGCCGGGTCGGTGCGGACGGCGAGCCAGACCCAGTCGGCGGTGTCGCCGTTGGTGGTCCAGATCTTCTGCCCGTCGACCGTGTAGTGCCCGGTGATCTCGTCGCCCTCGCGGACGGCCCGGGTCTTGAGCGCGGCGAGGTCGGTGCCGGCGTCGGGCTCGCTGTAGCCGATCGCGAAGTCGATCTCGCCGGAGAGGATCTTCGGCAGGAAGGAGGCCTTCTGCTCGTCCGTGCCGAACTGCATGATCGTCGGCCCGACGGTGTTCAGGGCCATCAGCGGCAGCGGCACGCCGGCCTGGGCGGCCTCGTCGAAGAAGATGAACTGTTCCATCGGGGTCAGGCCGCGCCCGCCGTACTCGGTGGGCCAGCCGACCCCCAGCCAGCCGTCGGCGCCGAGCCGGCGCACGGTCTCGCGGTAGAAGCGCTTCTGGGAGGCGGGGTCGGCATACCGGGCGTGCACGTCCTCGGGGACCAGCTCGGCGAAGTACGCGCGCAGCTCGGCGCGGAGGCGGTGCTGGGCGGGCGTGTACTCGAGGTGCATGGCGTCTCCCGTGGCAGGTGGCTCCGCGCGGTGGTGCGCCACGGTAGAACGTGTTCCATAAATGCGGAAGGCCCGTGCGGGGCCGATCCCGGACGGGCCGATCCGGCACGGGCCCGTCTCGGACGGGCCGATGCCGGACGGGCCGATCCCGGACGGGCCGTTCCGCCGCCCCCGGGAGCGGGGGCCGAGCGCTCCTCAGGGGAGCAGCTCGTCCATGCAGGCCTGCCCCTTCTCCGCCATGCGCCGCTCGGCCCAGGCGATGTTCTTCGGATTCACGTCACGGCCGGACGCGAGGACGACGTCCTCGGCCGTGTACTCGCCCTCGGACCCCGCGTGGAGCAGCCGGTCGGGTGTCGGGCGGTCCCCCCCGACCCCCCGGGACGTCTTGTCGGTGTCACCGTTCATGCCGCGAGCCTCCTCTTCTGCAATGTTCTGCAGGCACTCGCCATTCTCGTGTCCCGGTCGCGCCCCCGCATCCGGGCCCGGTCCCGGGCCCGGGACCCGGTCGTGTCGGTCGCGTGTCGGCGGCGTGTCGGTCGCGGCCGGGAGTGTGGGGGCACGAGAACGCGAGCCCGCGGAGACCGTGGAGACCGTGGAGTCCGCGAGCCCGGAAAGGGAGCCCCCATGACGACACAACGCCGCGACACCGCCTTCCCCCTGCGCCGGGTGCGGGTGACGGGCGTCCGCGCGGTCACCCCGCGGATGGTACGGGTCACCCTCGGCGACCCGTCGCTGACCGGCGCGCCGCTCGACCGGCCCGACGCGCAGGTGAAGCTGTACTTCCCGCGCCCGGGGCAGCCGGAGCCGGAGCTGCCGTCGCCGGACCCGGGCGGGGACGTGATGCGCTGGTACGGGGCCTTCGCGGCGATCCCGGAGGAGCGGCGGCCGTGGATGCGGAGCTACACGGTCCGGGCGCACGACGCGGAGGCCGGGACCGTCGACATCGACTTCCACCTCCATGGGGGTGGTGGCGCGGACGGGCCGGCGACACGGTGGGCGCGGGGTGCGCGGGTCGGGGACGTACTGGGGATGTTCGGGCCGTCGGACCTGTTCGCCGCGCCCGTCGACCCGGGGTCCGGCGACTGGGCGCTGCTCGTCGCCGACGCCTGCGCGCTGCCCGCCCTGGCCACGGTCGTCCGGGCCCTGCCGCCCGGGCACCGGGCCGTCGCCTTCGTCCAGGTCGCCGGGCCGGAGGAGCGGCAGCCGCTGCCGACGGCCGGGGACCTGACCGTGCACTGGCTGTACGGGGAGGGGCCCGGGCCCGCGGTGTCGGCGGTACGGGCGGCGGGCGGGCTGCCGGCGGGCGCGCCGTACGCGTGGCTGGCCGGCGAGGCCGGGGCCGTACGGGCACTGCGGCGGCACCTGGTCGCGGAGCGCGGGACCGACCGGCGGGCCATCGACTTCGCCGGGTACTGGCGCCGCCGCCTCACTCAGGACGACGCGCCGACCCCGGAGGACCTGGCGGAGGCCCGGGAACGGCTCGCGCTGCACGCCGAGCGGGCTCCCGGACCCGCCGGGCCGCCTCCCGTACGGTGAGCGCCGCGCCCTCCTCGTACCGCACGGCGAACACCTCCGGCGCGAGGGCGGCGCGCAGGTCCCGCTCCGCGTGGGCGCGCACCGAG
Organism: Streptomyces fradiae; assembly: GCF_041270065.1. Classification (NCBI taxonomy): domain Bacteria; kingdom Bacillati; phylum Actinomycetota; class Actinomycetes; order Kitasatosporales; family Streptomycetaceae; genus Streptomyces; species Streptomyces fradiae. Next base: position 377,697 of record NZ_CP065958.1, read on the forward strand.
GTCTCGGTGGTGGCGGTGAGCGGGCGGATGCCCGCGCCGCCGGAGGTGCCGCGGTGGGCGTCGTACGCGCCGAGCAGCCGTGCGCCCTCCTCGGCGGCCCCGGATCCGGCGAGGGCCCAGGCGGCGGTGGCGAACTGGGTGACGATCAGACAGGGCGCCACGAGGTACGCCAGCGCCTCCATCTCCCGTACGGCGCCCGCGAGTCGTGCCTCGGCCTCCGCGTACCGTCCGTCGACGCAGTCGAGCCAGCCGCCGAGGCCGTTCAGCATGCCCTGGAAGAGTCCGGGGGTGATGTCGTTGAACTCCTGCTGCATGTGGTGGAGTTGGTCGCGGGCGGGACCGGTGCGCCCCGTGTTGCCGTAGTGCTGGGCGAGCAGCAGTCGGGCGGTGCTGACCGCCTCGACGCCCGACTCGCCGGACTCCGCGGCCGCTTCGACCAGCATCCGCTCGGCGGCCTCCCGCGCCGCCGGGTCCTCCGCCACCTCGGGGGTGCGGAGCCGTACGGCGGCGAGGAGCGCCCTGAACACGGGGATCTGCGAGCGGGCACCGAGGCGGGCGACCGCGTCGACGGCCCGCGCGAAGTCCGCGGCGGCCTCGGCGGTGCGCCCGGCCCGCTCATAGGTCTCGCCGCGCGCGGCCAGCGCCTCGGCGATCCCCCAGGAGTCCCCGGCCTCCTCGAACCGGGCCAGCGCCTCCTCCGCGTCGCGCTCCTGGCCGCCCAGCAGCTTGGCGCGCAGGAGAAGCGCGTACGCCAGATCCCAACCGGCGCCGTCGCCGTCACCCTCGCCGTGCGCGCGGGCGGCGGCGACCAGGGCGGCCAGCGTCTCGTCGAGGCCGGCGAACCGCCCCGTCATCAGCTGCGCGAAGAACCACATCGTCCCGGGATGCCGGGACACCTGCGGCAGCCCGGGCCGGTACGCGGCGATCACCGCGTCAAGGCGCGCCCGGGTCTCCGGCCGCTCCAGCGCAGTGGCCCCGGAACCGCCCTCCGTGGCGAGCGCGAGCAACCGCCCACCGCGCCGCGCCTCCCACAACCGCTCCCCCGTCCACGGCGGCGGCACATCCCAGCAGCGCCCCTCGAACGCCTCCGCGGGCCGCACCGGCGCCGCGAACGGGTCGGGCCCGAGCGCGGCAGCCGCCCGCGTCCAGCTCCGCGCGTCGTGATGATGGTTCCGCAACTGCCAGAACCAGCTCATCGCCTGCACAAGACACAGCGCCTCCTCCTCCGCCCCCACCCGCACGGCCGTGCGCAACGCCCCCCGCACGTTGTCATGCTCGACCTCCAATCGCGCGAGCGCCGACGCCTGCCCAGGCCCGCGCAGTTCCGGATCGGTGAGCCGGGCGAGCTCCCGATAGTGCACCAGGTGCCGCCGCTCGGCCGCGCCCCGGTCGCCCGCTTCGTCGAGCCGCTCGGCGGCGTACTCGGCGACGGTCTCCAGGAGGCGGTAGCGCATCCCGGCGTCGGTGGGCGTGGCGACGACGAGTGACTTGTCGACGAGGGAACCGAGGAGGTCGAGGACGTCGGCGGGGGTGGCGGCCGAGCCTCCGGCCGGCGCCTTCGGCGCCTCCGCGCAGACCGCCTCCGCCGCTTCCAGGTCGCAGCCGCCCGTGAAGACGGACAGGCGGCGCAGGACGGCGCGTTCGGGGGCGGTGAGGAGGTCCCAGGACCAGTCGACGACCGCGCGGAGGGTCTGCTGGCGGGGCAGGACGGTGCGGGCGCCGGAGGTGAGGAGGCGGAAGCGGTCGTCGAGGCGGTCGGCGATCTGGCGGGGGGTGAGCATGCGGAGGCGGGCGGCGGCGAGTTCGATGGCCAGGGGGAGGCCGTCGAGGCGGCGGACGATCTCCGCCGCGGCGTCCCGGTCGTCGTCGACCGTGAAGCCCGGGCGGGCCGCCGCGCCGCGGTCGGCGAAGAGCCGCAGCGCGGTCTCCTCCGGCAGCGGGCCCAGCGGCCGCAGCACCTCCCCCGGCACACCCAGCGGCTCACGGCTCGTCGCGAGGACGGTGACACCCGGGCAGCGGGCAAGGAGGAGCGCGGCCAGTTCGGCCGCGGCGCCCACCAGGTGCTCGCAGTTGTCGAGGACCAGAAGCAGACGGCGGCGGGCGCAGTGGTCGACGAGGGTGGCAAGGGGGTTGTGGTCAGGGGCGTCCGGCAGGGTGGAGCCGCTCCAGATCTGGGTCTCGCGGGCTTCGAGGGCGGTGAGGACGGCCGCCGGAACGTCGGACTCCTCGCGTACGGCGGCGAGTTCGGCGAGATGGACCCGAACCTCCGCGACGGCGCCGGCGGCCGCCAGCGCGAGGCGGGTCTTGCCGACACCGCCGGGGCCGGTGAGGGTGACGAGCCGTGACCGGGTCAACTCCTGTGCCAGTTCGCGTAGTTCCTCGTCCCGGCCCAGGAAGGAGGTCAGCGGCATCGGGAGCGGCCGCCGGACCTCCGAGGGCGGGGTCGCAGGAGCAGCGGCCCCGCCACCGGCCAGCAACTCCGCGTACAGCCCGATGAGTTCCGACCCCGGTTCGGCGCCGAGGCGGTCGGCGAGTGTGCGGCGTACCGTCTCGTACGCCGCTAGGGCCTCCGCCGGGCGGCCCGCGGCGCGCAGGGCGCGGATCCGCAGCGCCTGCAGCGGCTCGTCGAGGGGGTGTTCGGCGGTGAGGGCGGCGAGCGGGGCGAGGGTGTCCTGCGCGTGGCCGAGGGCGACGTCCGCGGCGAGCCGGTCGCGCCGGGCGCGGTCGCGGCGCGCCTCGGCCCGTACGGCGAGCGGGTCGGCCGGGCGTCCGGGCAGATCGGCGAGGGCGGGGCCGTCCCAGAGCCCGAGGGCGAGGTCGAGCAGGTGCGCGGCACGCTCGGGGCGGGCGGCGGCCAGCTCCCGTACCGCCTCGTCGGCGAGCCGTTCGAAGCGGAAGAGGTCGATGTCGTCGGGGGCGGCGGCAAGGCGGTAGCCGCCGGGCGCGGAGGCGACGGCGTCCCGGCCGAGGGCCCGGCGCAGCCGCCCGACCAGGGCGTGCAGGGCGGAGATACGGTCCTCGTCGGTGTCGTCGGCCCACACCTGGGCGATGAGGGTGTCGGGGGCGACGGCCCGGCCGCCGGCCGCGGCCAGCGCGGTGAACAGGGCCCGGAGCCGGGCGCCCCTGAGCGGGGCGTCGTCGCCGTCGGCGCGCACGGCCCGGGCGGGGCCGAGGACGCGATAGGGGACGTGGTGGAGCGGGGCGGGGTCCGGGGGCGACTGCACCGGCCCATTCTGCCGAATCCGTCCGCGTGGCGCCGTCCGCGCCATGGCGTGCGCGGGGTGCCGGTTCGACAATGGGTGGGATGACCGATGAGGAGCGGAACAGGCGCAGCGGCGAGATCGGGCCGACCGAGCGCCTGGCCATGAACCGCACCGGCAGTTTCGACTGGGATCTCGACACCGGAACCATCGATGTCGACGACGCGGGGCTGCTGGTCTTCGGCGTGGCGCCGGACGCGTTCGACGGGCGGCCGTCGACGCTCGTACAGGATCTGGACCCGGCGGAACGGACGCGCCTGGAGCGGGTGATCCGGGACGCGATCACCGGCGGCCGGTCCTCGTACACGGCCCATGTGCGCCTGGAGCGGGCCGACGGTACACCCCAATGGACGCATGTGCAGGCGCGGATCCTGCGCCGGGATTCGGGGATGGCGCACCGGATCGTGGGGATCGTGCGGGACGCGACGGCCGAGGTGACGCACTCGGCGTTCGTGCTCGATCTGGAGAAGCGGCGCGAGGCGCAGACGACGATCGTGGAGCGTACGACGCACGCGCTGTCGCGGGCGGTGACCGTGGACGACGTGACGGCCGCGCTGACCGGGCCCGGCGGGCTCGCGCGGCTCGGCGCGGAGGGTCTTGCGCTCGGTCTGGTGGAGCACGGTTCGCTCAATCTCATCGCGCTGACCGGGGAATCCCTGGAGGCGTTCGAGGACTTCCGCAGCCGCCGGCTCGACCGGGGGCTGCCGCTCGCGGAGACGGTGCTGAGCGGCCGGCCGCGGTTCGTGCCCTCGTTCCTCAGCCTCGCGCAGGACTTCCCGGAGCTGGCCCCGTACGTGAACCGCATGCCGTTCCGGTCGGCCTGCTATCTGCCGCTGGTGGCGCAGGCCCGGTCGCTGGGCGGGATGGCGCTGTTCTACCGGCGCCGCAGCACCTTCAACGCCGACGAGCGCAATCTGCTGCTCGGTCTCGCGGCGATCGTGGCGCAGTCGCTGCAGCGGGCGATCCTCTTCGACGAGGAACGGGAGCTGGCGACGGGGCTGCAGGCCACGATGCTGCCGCGGCGGATCCCGGAGATCACCGGCGGCGAGATCGCGGTGCGCTATCACGCGGCGTGGAGCGGTCGGCAGGTCGGCGGCGACTGGTACGACGTGATCCCGCTGCCGCGCGGCCGGGTCGGCGTCGTGGTGGGCGACGTGCAGGGCCACGACACGCACGCCGCCGCGATCATGGGGCAGCTGCGGATCGCGCTGCGGGCGTACGCGGGCGAGGGCCACGCCCCGTCCACGGTCCTGGCCCGGGCCTCCCGCTTCCTCGCGGAGCTGGACACCAACCGCTTCGCGACCTGCACCTACGCACAGGTGGATCTGGCCGGGGGCACGGTGCGCGGGGTGCGGGCCGGGCATCTGGGGCCGCTGATCCGGCACACCGACGGGCGGGTGGGACGGCCGAAGCTGCGCGGCGGGCTGCCGCTGGGCCTGGCGACGGTCTTCGGCGACGAGGAGTTCCCGGAGACCCGGCTCGACCTGGTGCCGGGCGAGACGCTGGTGCTGTGCACGGACGGTCTGGTCGAGCAGCCCGGCACGGACATCGAGACGGGGCTGGCGGCGCTCGCGGAGGCGGTGGGCAGCGGGCCGCCGCAGGCGGAGGCGCTGGCCGACCATCTGTCGGAGCGGCTGTGGGAGCGGTGGGGTTCGGGCGACGACGTGGCGCTGCTTGTGCTGCGGCGCAGCCCGGACCCGGGCACGCCGAAGGCGCCGCGCATCCACCAGTACATCCACCAGGCCGACCCGCAGGGCCTGTCGGACGCGCGGGCGGCGGTGGGGCAGGCGCTTGTGGACTGGGGCATGCCCGAACTCGCCGACGACGCCGAGCTGTTGACGGGCGAGCTGCTGGTGAACGTGCTGCTGCACACGGAGGGCGGCGCGGTACTCACCCTGGAGGTGCTGCCCGAACCGGTGCGCCGGGTACGCCTGTCGGTGCAGGACCGGTCGAGCGCCTGGCCGCGCCGCCGCACGCCCGGCGAGGCGGCGACCTCGGGACGCGGGCTGCTCCTGATGGACGCGATCGCCTCGCGGTGGGGCGTGGAGCCGCGTGGTGAGGGCAAGGCGGTCTGGTGCGAGATCGGGCCGGGCGCGGCGAACGGCAACGGAAACAGGCACGCGAGCGGGAACGGAAACGGGAACGAAAGCCGTACGGCGAACGGTGCCACGGGCGGCCGGTAGCGGGCCCGGGCGAGCGGAGGGCGGTGCGGGCGATGGACCCGGTGGCGGCGCTGGAACGGATCGCGTTCCTCCTGGAACGTTCACAGGCCCCGACCTATCGGGTACGGGCCTTCCGCACCGCGTCCGCCGCCGTCACCGCCCTCGGTGCGGAGGCGACCGCGGCACGCGCGGCGGCCGGCACCCTGGAGTCGGTCAAGGGCATCGGCCCGAAGACGGCGGCCGTGGTGCGCGAGGCGCTCGCCGGGCGGGTGCCCGAGTACCTGGAGCGCCTGGAGCGGGAGATCCCGGTGCCCGAGGCACAGGGCGGCGAGACGCTGCGGGCGGCGCTGCGCGGCGACTGCCACGTCCATTCGGACTGGTCGGACGGCGGCTCCACCATCGAGGACATGGGCCGCACCGCGGCCCGCATCGGCCACGCGTGGACGGTCCTCACGGACCACTCCCCCAGTCTGAAGGTCGCCCGCGGGCTCTCCCCGGACCGCCTGCGGGAGCAACTCGACGTGGTGGCCCGCCTCAACGAGGAGTGGGCGCCCTTCCGCCTCCTCACCGGCATCGAGTGCGACATCCTGGAGGACGGCTCCCTCGACCAGGAGCCCGAGCTCCTCGGCCGGCTCGACCTGGTCGTCGGCTCGGTGCACTCCAAGCTCCGCATGGACTCCCGCGCCATGACGCGGCGCATGGAACGCGCCGTCCGCAACCCCCTGTTGGACGTCCTCGGCCACTGCACGGGCCGTCTGGTGAGCGGCGGCCGGCTGCGCCCCGAGTCGGATTTCGATGCGGAGCGGATCTTCGCCGCCTGCGCGGAGTCCGGCACGGCCGTCGAGATCAACAGCCGCCCCGAACGCCTCGACCCGCCACGGCGGTTGCTGCGCCGGGCGGTCGCCGCCGGTGTCCACTTCGCGATCGACACGGACGCCCACGCCCCGGGCCAGCTGGAGTGGCAGATCCTCGGCTGCGCGCGGGCGGAGGAGTGCGGGGTGCCCGCGGAGCGGGTCATCAACACATGGGACGTGGAGGCGCTGTTGGCGTGGACGCGGGAGTGACGGCGGACCCCGCCCGGGCAGGAACGTACGGTCCGTCAGGCGCTCAGGCGCGCTGCCAGACCGTGGTGACGTTGCAGAACTCGCGGATGCCGTGGCCGGAGAGCTCCCGCCCGTAGCCCGAGCGCTTGACGCCGCCGAAGGGCAGGGCGGGGTGGGAGGCGGTCATGCCGTTGACGAAGACGCCGCCCGCCTCCAGGTCCCGTACGAAGAAGGCGATGTCCTCGTCCCGGCGGGTCCAGACGTTGGAACTCAGCCCGAAGGGAGAGTCGTTGGCGACGGTGACTGCCTCCTCGATGTCGGCGACCGGGTAGAGGGTGGCGACCGGGCCGAAGGTCTCCTCGCGGTGGACGCGCATCTCGGGGGTGATGGCGGTGAGGACGGTGGGGCGGTAGAACCAGCCGCGGGGCAGCTCGGGCGGGCGGCCGCCGCCGCACAGGACGGTGGCGCCCTTGTTCACGGCGTCGTCGACGAGGGCTTCGAGGTCGGTGCGGCCCTGCTCGGTGGCGAGCGGGCCGACGTCGGTGTCGTCGTCGAGGGGGTCGCCGACGGTGAGGGAGTTCATGGCGGCGGTGAAGCGCTCGGCGAAGTCGTCGTAGACGTCCCGGTGGACGATGAAGCGCTTGGCGGCGATGCAGGACTGCCCGTTGTTCTGTACGCGCGCGGTGACCGCGGTCTTCACGGCGCGGGGCAGATCGGCGGAGGGCATGACGATGTACGGGTCGCTGCCGCCGAGCTCCAGGACGGTCTTCTTGACCTCGTCGCCGGCGATGGCGGCGACGGAGCGGCCGGCGGGCTCGCTGCCGGTGAGGGTCGCGGCGGCGATCCGCGGGTCGCGCAGGACGCCCTCGACGGCGCCGGCGCCGATCAGGAGGGTCTGGAAGCAGCCGTCGGGGAAGCCGGCGCGGTGGAAGAGGTTGCCGAGGTAGAGGGCGGTCTGCGGCACGTTGGAGGCGTGCTTGAGCAGACCGGTGTTGCCGGCCATGAGCGCGGGCGCGGCGAACCGGATGACCTGCCAGAGCGGGAAGTTCCACGGCATGACGGCGAGGACGGTGCCGAGCGGCCGGTAGTGCACCCGGGCGCGGTCGGCGCCGGAGTCCTGGACGTCGTGGTCGGCGGGGTGCTCGTCGGCGAGCAGCGCCTCGGCGTGGTCGGCGTACCAGCGCATGGTCCTGGCGCACTTGGCGGCCTCGGCGCGGGCGGCGACGATCGGTTTGCCCATCTCGGTCGTCATGGTGCGGGCGATGTCCTCGGCGTCCTCGTCGAGGAGCGACGCGGCGGCCCGCATCAGCCGGGCGCGCTCGGCGAAGGGGGTGGTGCGGTACTGGCGGTACGCCTCGTGGGCGGCGTCGATCCGGCGCTCGACCTCGGCGGGCCCGTGGGCCTCGTACGTCCGCAGCGTCTCGCCGGTCGCCGGGTTCACGGTGGCGATGCCCATGTCGTCTCCTCCTGAGCTGGAGTCCCGCGCGCGAATCTCCCCACCCGTCACGCTTGCGCGGCCGGGCGCGGGCCGCAAATCGGGGCGGGGCGGCGGGGTGACCGCCGGACCGGCTCCGGGGGCCGCCGCTCCCGCCCGCCGCCGTCTCCCGCGGCTGCTCAGCCGCTGCTCAGTGCCCGGTCAGCGGCCTGCGACCCAGCGCAGGGCGCCGTCGAGGTGGGCACGGAAGACGGGGTCCGCGTACGCCTCGGTGGCGTGGCCGAGCGCGGTGAAGAGGATCCGTCCGTGGCCGGGCGCCGCCTCGCGGCACCACACCAGGGGGTGGTCGGCGCCGAGGGTACCGCCCTCGTAAGTGGTCTCGTCGGCGCCGGCAAGGACGTGGACGCCCGCGTCCCGCGGGTGGCTGCTGTACTCGTACCACTCGTCGGTGCGGTCCCAGCGCTCCGGCAGCGGGGCGGTCGCCGGGTGGGCGGGGTCCTCGACGAGGACGGTGCCGGGCTGGAGCGGCGGGTGGCCGGTGAAGCGGGTGCCGAGGAGTTCGCCGTAGAACGGCCAGTCGGGTTCGGCGTTGGCGGCGGCGTGCACGACGAGGAGCCCGCCCCCGCCCCGTACGTACGCCTCGAAGGCGGCCCGGCCCGCGTCGGTGAGGACGGTGCCGGTGGTGGAGAGCAGCACGACGGCGGCACAGCGGGCGAGCCGGCCGGGGGCGAAGGCGGCGGGGTCCTCGGTGGTCTCGGGGGCGAGGCCGGCGGCGGTGGCGAGTTCGGCGAGCGCGGCGGCGCCGGCGGGGATGGAGTCGTGGCGGTAGCCGGCGGTACGGGCGTAGACGAGGACGTCCGTGGCGGTGCTGCGGGGCACGTGGGCCCTCCCCCTGGTGGCGTGGTGGTCGCGTGGTGTGCGGCCGGGGCCGGTAAAGCCCGACCCGGCGCGGCCCGGTCCGGCCCGGAAAGCGCTTGCCGCACGGCCGGACCGTAGCCAGCGAAAAGCGCGCGACGCAAGGCCGGCCGCCACGGCAGACTGCGGCGATGGACCTCCTGCCCCGGCCGCGCCGCGCCCTCGCCCATGTCTCCGCCCTGGCCACCGGCGCCGTGGCCGCGCCCGCGCCGCGCGTGACGCTCAACTTCCACCCCACCTTCCTCGACCGGCTGGCCGAGGACGGCGTGTACCGCTCCCAGTTCGTCACCGGCACCAGCAACGGCGGGCTGACCGCGCACCCCGGCGGGGACCGGTGGCGGTGGGAGAGCCGGATCTTCGGCGGCGCGTACGACGCCGCCCCGGCGCACGAGCGCCCCGTGTACGGCGCGCTCGACCACCGGGGCCGCCCCTACGGAGCCGCGCCGCGCTTCGGCTCGGCGCATCTGCGGCTGACCGCCGGCACGCTGGCCCGCACCACCTTCTGCTACCCGGACAGCGTCCTCGAACCGACGGACTTCGGCGTCGCCGAGCGCACGGCCGCCCTGATCGCGCTGGCCCTCGCCGACGACCAGGACGCGCTCGACGACTACGTCGAGGCCCAGGTGCACGGCCCGGTCGAGCTCGGCCGGGACGTGGAGGCCCTTGTCCTCGACCCGTCCTTCCGCGGTACGGAGGTGGAGGCCGCCGCCCGCGCGCTGCCGTGCCCGGTGGAGTGGCACGGCGGCTTCCGGCTGACGGTCGACGAACTGCGCCGGCACCCCGGCTACCGCGGCCCCGAGTTCGTCGAACTGGGCGCCGCGATCGCCGAGGACGGCCGGCTCGACCCGCGCATCGTCCAGTCGGCCGCCGAGTCGGGCCGGCACGACCGGCAGGCGGTGAAGCGGGTCTGGCACCTGCTCGCCCGGTTCGGGGCGCCGGAGACCGAGGAGGCGACCCGCTAGGCGGCGATGCGCCCCTGGTCACCCGTGTGGTCCGTGTGGTCCGTGTGCTCCTGCCGGTGGGCCTGATCGGCCCGGACCAGGGTGCAGACACCGTCGACGCATTCGCGCCGCAGACGGTCGCGGGAGAGCGTCTGCACCAGGCCGACCGCCCAGCAGGTCGGGCAGCCGCGGAAGGCGATCAGGCTCAGCGGGGCCGCGAGCAGCACGAGCGGGCCGAGCGTGGGCACCAGGGCGATCGGTACGGCGATCAGGCCGAGGCCGAGGGCGCCGCGGGCCAGGTGGCGCGGGACGGAGCTGCTCGCGTAGCTGCGCTCCGCCGGCTTCGCCGGGGTGGGGGTGCGGGTGGGGGTGGTGGTCACGGGCGTCGTCCTCCTTCACGGAGCGCTTCACGGTGTGATGCAGGGTGTGCTTCACGGGGCGGGGCGAGGGAGCCGCGCAGGGTCGTACGGGCCCGGTGCAGCCGGGACTTCATGGCCGGGGTGGTCAGGCCGAGGGCGCGGGCGACGGTCTTGCCCGGCAGACCCTGGAGGTCGCGCAGGATCAGGACCCGCCGCAGGTCCTCGGGCAGGGCGCCGATCGCGGCCGCGATCCGCTCCACCTCAAGGGCCTGCAGCGCCGCCTCCTCGGCCGACGGCTCGGCGCACTCCTCCGGTTCGGACGGCGGCAGCTCGCCGCGCCGGGCGAGCTGCCGCACCTGCCGGAGGCATTCGTGCCGCACGATCCGGAACATCCAGGAGGCGAGCGCGCCCGTGGCCCGCAGGGTGCCGATCTTCCGGTAGAGGACGATCAGCGCCTCCTGCGCCGCGTCCTCCGCGTCCTGCGGCGAGGCGCAGAGCGTCCGGGCGAACTTCCGTACGTGCGGCTGCGATTCCCTGACGACCGTGGTGAGCGAACCGACGTCGCCGTCCTGGGCGGCCCTGATCAGGCGCTCGTCGGGCCAGCTGTAGGCCGCTCTGCTCATGTCTTCCCCATCCCCCTCGCGCTCCGGATCGGCGTCATCGGTTCGCACGCTTCCTGCGCTGCGTCAGGTGCCAGGTGCAGGCCCCCATGAGCAGAACGCCGATCACCACGATGCCCGCGATCATCATCTGCTTTTCTCCGTCCTCCGGGCCGGCCCGAGCGGCCGGCTGTGTGGACAAGAGGCGGGCGGACCCGAAAAGGATTCACCGGGGTTCTACGGGCGGTCAGGCGCCGTCCCGCGCGGCGCCGCCCTCCGGCCGGGTGAGGGCTGCGAGGAGCGGGGCCAGGAAGTCCCGTTCGAGGGTGCCGGGCGGCAGGGCGTCGGGTTCGACATAGCTCTGCGCGAGGCCGCCCTCGCGCAGGGCGACCACGAGCCGGGCGAACCGGTCGGTGTCCACGGTGAGTTCGCGTCCCGAGCGGCGTACGACGAGCTCGATGCCACGGGCGAGTTCGGCGCGCAGCCGGGCGTCGTGCCGGGCGAGCGCCCGGGCGGCCTGCGGGTCGCGGATGGCGTGCAGGGTGAATTCCATGCTCACCAGGTACCAGTCGCGTTCGTCCGGCTCGACCCGCGAGGCGAGTTCGGCGAGCTGTTCCAGGGTGTAGTCCTCGGGCGCGAGCGTGTCGATCTCTTCGGCGAGGCGGCGCACGATCCGTTCGCCGTGCTCGTCGAAGAGGGCGAGGAAGAGCTCTTCCTTGCTGGCGAAGTTCGAGTAGTAGGCGCCGCGCGTGAAGCCGGCACGCTCACAGATCTGCTCGATGGACGTCGCGTGGAAGCCGTGCTCGGCGAAGGTCTCCAGGGCCGCCCGCAACAGGGCCGCGCGGGTGCGCGGCCGGCGCTTGGTGACACCTTTCGGCACGGGTGCTTCCTCCTTCTCGAGCCCTTCTCGGGACCTTCTCGGGACCTTCTCGGGACCGTGTGCGCCCCGCCCCGGGCCGGTCGGCCGCCCACGATACCGGCGCGGCTCCGCACGGCCGCTCGGGGCTCGTGCCCCCGGTGCTCGCCCGGGCACGCGGCGGCCCGCGACGTTAAGATTCACGCATGGGACAGCGGCCCGTCGCACCCGCGGCACCCGAGCTGGTCCTCGAGATCGACGGGGACGCGACCGTGATGAACCCGGGCCGCGTCTATCGCATCGGGCGCGACCCCACCAGTGACTTCGTCCTCGCCGACGCCCGGACGTCCTGGCACCACGCGGTGCTGCGGGCGGTGGGCGACCACTGGACCCTGGAGGACGAGGGCAGCACCAACGGCACCTTCGCCGACGACCGCCGGGTGGCGCTGAGCGCCGTCGGCCCGGGCACGGTCATCCGCTTCGGGCACCCGGCCGACGGCCCCCGCGCGCGGCTGCTCCCCGCCGCTCACCCGGCGCCCGAGCCGCCGCCCCCGGCCGCGCCGCCCCCGGCGCCCCCGCCGCCCGCACCCGTGCCGGAGCCCGCGCCCGTACCCGTATCCGAGCCCGCTCTCCCACCCGTACCGCCCGAGGAGCACCGGCCCGACGTGCCGGCCGCGGCTCCCCCGCGTCCGTCCTCCGTCTCGTACCCCGCCCTGACCGGCACCTTCCGGCAGCCGACGTCCGTACGTCCGCTCCCCACCCGCAGCATCCGGATCGGCCGGGCGCCCGACAACGACCTGGTGGTGGACGATCTGACGGTCTCCCGCCGGCATGCCGAGCTGCGGGCGGCGCCGGACGGCACGTACTGGATCCAGGACCTCGGCAGTCACAACGGCACCTTCCTGAACGGGCGCCGCGTGGCGGAGGCCCGGGTGACGGCGGAGGACATCGTCGGGATCGGGCACTGCGCGTTCTGTCTGATCGGCGGGAACCTGGTCGAGTTCACCGACACCGGCGAGGTCTCGCTGGACGTGCAGGAGCTGGCGGTGACCGTCGACCACGGCCGGAAGACCCTGCTCGACGGCGTGTCGTTCCCGGTGGGGCAGAAGTGCCTGCTCGCCGTCGTCGGCCCGTCCGGGGCGGGCAAGTCGACCCTGCTCGGCGCGCTGACCGGGCAGCGGCCGGCCGACCGGGGCACCGTGCTCTACGACGGCCGCGACCTCTACCGGGACTACGCCGAGCTGCGCCAGCGCATCGGCCTGGTCCCGCAGGACGACATCCTGCACCTCCAGCTCACCGTCCGGCGCGCCCTCGCGTACGCCGCCGAGCTGCGCTTCCCCGAGGACACCGCGCCCGCCGAGCGGCGCGCCCGGGTCGACGAGGTGATCCGCGAACTGGGTCTGGAGGAGCGGGCCGAGCAGCCGATCCACAGTCTGTCCGGCGGCCAGCGCAAGCGGGTGAGCGTGGCGCTCGAACTGCTCACCAAGCCCTCCTTGCTCTTCCTCGACGAGCCGACCTCCGGGCTGGACCCGGGCATGGACCGCTCGGTGATGCACATGCTGCGCGGGCTCGCGGACGACGGGCGGACGGTCGTGGTCGTCACCCACAGCGTGCTCAGCCTGGATGTCTGCGACCGGCTGCTCGTGCTCGCGCCGGGCGGGCGGGTCGCCTACTACGGCCCGCCCGGCGACACCCTGGACTTCTTCGGGTTCGCGCAGTGGCCGGAGGCCTTCGAGGCCTTCGAGAACGACCGCGAGCGCGACTGGGCGGGCCGCTTCCGGTCCTCGCGCTTCCACCGGCAGTACATCGAGGACCCCTCGGTCCGGCCGCCCGCACCGGGCCCGGGTGCCGGAGGCGGGGAGCCGCGGACGCCGGAGCCGCCGCCGAAGGCGCAGAGCTGGGGCGCCCAGCTCCGTACCCTCGTCCGGCGGTACGCGGCGGCGCTCTCCGCCGACCGCACCTTCCTGGCCATCATGGTGGCGCTGCCGTTCGTCATGGGCGCGATGGCGCGGGCCCTCTCGGAGGGCAGCCTCAACCCCGAGTCGACGCTGAACGTGCTGCTCATCCTGTGCGTCGGCGGCGTCCTGACGGGCGCGGCGAACGCGGTGCGCGAGCTGGTCAAGGAGCGGACGATCTACCGCCGCGAGAGAGCCGTCGGCCTGTCGCGCTCCGCGTATCTGATGTCCAAGGTCGTTGTCCTCGGCACGATCACCGTCGTGCAGGCGGTGGTGCTGACCCTGGTGGCGCTGATCGGGGTGCCGCTGAACGTGCCGGGCGGCAAGGGCGTGCTGATGCCCCCGCTCGTCGAGATCACCCTGGCCGTGGCACTGCTGGCGTTCACGGCCATGATGCTCGGCCTGTTCGTCTCCGCCCTGGTGCGCAAGGAGGAGGTGACGATGCCGCTGCTCGTCCTCCTCGCCATCGTGCAGGTGGTGTTCTGCGGCGCGCTACTGAACGTGCGCGGTACGCCGGTCCTGGAGCAGCTGGCCTGGCTGGTGCCGTCGCGGTGGGCGTTCGCGGCGATGGGCGCGACGATCGACATCGGCAAGACGGTGCCGGGCGAGAAGACGGCCGATCCGCTGATGGCCCACACGGTGGGCGCGTGGCTCTTCGACATGGGCATGCTGGTGGTGCTGTGTGTCGTCCTCGGTGTCGTGGTGTCGCGGCTGCTGCGCCGGCACGAGCCGGTCGTGATGCGCCGGTAGGGAGCAGAGGTAGGGATCCGTGGTGGCTGTGGACGGGATGCCGGAGTACGGGGCGGCGGGCGCCCCGGGCGCCGAGGAGGGCGTGCCGGACTTCCGGCCCACGCATGTGGTGCCGGGCGACGGACTGCCGGCCTGGGAGGCGCCTGATCCGGCGGTGCCGACGCAGTCCCTCGACGCGTATCTGCCGGTGCGGCTGACCGCGCGGGTCGGCGACTGGGGCCAGGTGCTGTGCTCCAACGGCTGGTCGGCGTGGGTGGACGCGCGGCTGCTCGTCTCCGTACCGGTCGATCCGCCGGCCGCGGGCCGTCCGCCGGCCCGTACCGCCGATCCCCGGCCGCTGATGGCCCGGGCCGAGGACGCCCTCGGACGCTACCGGCGGGCGGCGGAGGAGCTCGCGGCGGGCGGGGCGGACGGGGAGACCTTCCGGACCCGGACCCGGGGGCTGCGCGTGGGCATGGTCGTGGACGGCGAGTCGCTGTGGCTGTACGACGCGGAGCACGAGCGCTGGGTCTACTGCGACGGCACCGGTCTGAGCACCTACGCCGCGTCGTCCACCCCGTCGGCGGCGGCTGCTGCGGCGGCGCCCGGTCTCGGGCACGAGCCGACGCAGGTGGTGCCGCAGCTCCGCCAGGACGGGCCGGAGGAAGGCCCTCCGGAGGCACCGGCCCCGGCCCCGGAGCCCACGCGGGTCGTCGCACCGCCGCCGCCCCAGGCGGCGGACGGGCCGAAGCCGGGTGAGGGCTGATGGCGCAGGAGCACCGCGATACGGCCCCCGGCACCGAGGCGCATCCCGCCACCCATCCCGGCCTGCCGGCCGCCGGCCGGGACTCGGGGCTGCTCGGCAAGCGGATCGCGGGCTATCTGGTGGAGGAGGAGATCGGGCGCGGCGGCATGGCCGTGGTGTACCGGGCCTTCGACGTACGCCTTGAGCGCACGGTGGCGCTGAAGCTGCTCGCCCCGGAGCTGGCCCGCAACGACACCTTCCGCAAGCGCTTCGCGCACGAGTCGCGGGTCGCCGCGGCGATCGACCATCCGCATATCGTGCCGGTCTTCGAGGCGGGCGAGACGGAGGGGGTGCTGTACATCGCGATGCGCTACGTGCCCGGCCAGGACCTGCGGGCCCTGCTCGACCGGGAGGGCCCCCTGGAGCCGGTGGCGGCGGGCCGGATCGCCGCGCAGGTGGCCTCGGCGCTCGACGCGGCGCACGCTCACGACCTGGTGCACCGGGACGTGAAGCCGGGCAACATCCTGGTGGCCGAGGGCACCGACCGCGACCATCCGGAGCACGTCTATCTGACCGACTTCGGCCTGACGAAGAAGTCCCTGTCCCTGACGGGGTTCACCACCGTCGGGCAGTTCGTGGGCACGCTCGACTACGTGGCCCCGGAACAGATCTCGGGCAAGCCGGTGGACGGCCGCTGCGACGTCTACAGCCTGGGCTGTGTGGTCTTCGAGACCCTGACCGGGGTGCCGCCGTTCCGCAGGGACGACGACATGGCCCTGCTGTGGGCCCACCAGTACGACCCGCCGCCGCCGCTCTCGGAGGAGCGGAAGGGCCTGCCGGAGGCGGCGGACGGGATCTTCGCCCGCGCCCTTGCGAAGGCCCCCGAGGAGCGGTACGGCACCTGTCTGGAGTTCGTCGCGGAACTGCGGGCGGCCCTGGAGCGCGGCGAGCGCACGCGGAGCCCGTACCGGGGCGGCAGCGAGGAACGCCCGGTGAGCCCGCCACCGGAGCCGCCGGAGTGGGCGCGGCCGGTGTTCAAGTCCCTGGGGGCGTAGCCCCCGGGGCGAGGCGAGGCCTCAGTCCTCGGTGGATTCCTCGGTGGCCTTGGTGACCGGCACTTCGCCGTGCCGCCGCACCCGGGTGGCCAGGAAGCCGCCGATGATGCCCGCGACCATGCCCCACAGCACGGCGAGGCCGAACATCGCCCAGATGTGGGGGCGCAGGATCACCTCGGCGCCGAGGGCGCCCAGGTCGCCGATGCCGAGGATCGACAGGCCGAAGCGGGCTTCGACGAGGGTGAGCGGCATGACCACCAGGACGGCGAGGCCGAAGGCGACGCCGAGGTGGAGGCCGTGCTGCCAGGGCTTGACGCCGGCCGGGGAGCGGACGGCCATGACGAAGGCGGCGCCGAGGATCAGGACGGCGGCGACCGGAAGCAGCCACCAGGCGCGGGCGTCGTAGGAGGCGAGGGAGCCGAGGTCGACGGTGGACAGGTCCTTGCCGCCGTCGCCGCCGCGCAGGACGGAGTCGAGGATCTGCGGCATGGGCAGGCCGAAGGGGCCTTCGGCGCGGCCGTCCCAGGCTCCGCCGATGCCGACGCCGAGGGCCAGCCAGGCGATGTTGGGCAGGCCGAGGAGGAGCACGGCGAAGGTCTCGGCGGTGTGCCCCTTGGTGGCGGCGACGACCAGGCCGATGACGAGGGCGACGCCCACGTAGGCGAGGAGCAGGAGCAGCACGGCGGAGGCGGCGGGGCGGATGGCCTGGTGGCGGCGGACGTAGCGGGTGGGCAGCGGGGAGCTGCGGGAGACCAGGAGGGCGACGACGAGGACGCCGAGGATCCAGAGGAGGCCGTAGAAGAGGGTGGGGCCGACGTCGGTGGTGAAGCCCACCTTGGGGTTGGCGGCGTCCAGGAGGTCCTTGAAGAGGTCTCCGAGGTCGCCGAGGTCCCCGGTGTCCTCCGTGGTGCCGCCGCTGAGGCTGATCGGGAAGTCGTGCCGGGCGAGGGCGGAGAGCCCGCCGAGCGCGGCCAGCCAGAGCAGGACGGTGGGGACGGCGAGGGCGAGGAGCGCGCGGGCGGGGGCGACGGCGTGGTGGCGCAGCGGGCGCAGGAACACGGCGCCGGTGACGAGTGCGCCCACCAGGGTGACGGAGAGCGGCATGGCGGTGAGTTCGGCCTGGGTGCCGGCGAGGTCGCCGGCGTCGCCGGAGAGGGCGACCTGCCCGCCCGCCGCCATGACCACGACGGCGGCGAGGACGGCGACGAACGCGCCGGTGCCGCCGGGCAGATCGGCCGCGCCGGCGGCCCACAGGCCGAGGCCGGCGGTGACGCCCATCGCGAGGACGCCCGCGACGACGGCCGCGAGGGCCCACAGGGCGCCACGGGCCAGCTGACCGGTGGCGTCGGAGGGCGCGGCCTGGCGGGGTGGGGTGGGGAGCCGATTACTCACGGTGCCCACGCTAATGCCGACGGGGGCCGTCCGCTTGCGGGCGGCCCCTCATCGGCGCACACAATAGGCGCGGAACGGAAGAAAGGGAAAAACGTGACTTCCCACCCGCCGTCCGGCCAGCCTTCGGTACCTCCCACCGGCCCGCCCTCGGGGCCCCTCTCGGGCCCCTCGACGCGCCCCGGCCAGACCGCTCCCCCGACACCGCCTCCGCCCACGCCTCCGCCGGGCGGCGGTGGCGGCGGAGGTGGCGGGGGCGGCTCCGGCGGCGGTGATTCCGGCGGTACGGGCGGGGGCGCGCCGAGCGGCGGGGGCGGCGGCGGTCCGTGGTACCGCTCCATCCCCAAGGTCGCCTCGCTGACGGCCGTCGTGGTGGCGGCCGTGGCCCTGGTCGTCGTCCTCACGCAGAGCGGCGGCGACAAGTCGAACCAGGGCGGCGGTGCGGGCGGCGGCGAGGTGTTCCTGCAGAACACCTCGGCGAGCGGCCCCGATCCCTTCACCCGCTCCACCGCCCGCACGGGCGGCGCCACCGTCTCGCCGCCCGCGCTACCCAGCGAGACCGGCGGGGACCCCAACGCGACGCGCAGCGTGACCGGTTCGACCCCGGGCCTGTACGGCGGCACGCACCGCACCGCGGCCTGCGACGTGGAGCAGCAGATCCGCTTCCTCGGCGAGGAGCCCGCCAAGAACGCGGCCTTCGCCTCTGTCGTCGGCGTCTCCGCCAACGAAGTCCCGGGCTTCCTGCGCTCCCTGACGTCGGTTCAGCTCCGGGTGGACACCCGGGTCACCAACCACGGCTTCAGCGGCGGCAAGGCGGCCCCGTTCCAGTCGGTGCTGCAGGCGGGCACCGCGGTCCTGGTGGACGACCACGGGGTGCCGCGGGTGCGCTGCGCGTGCGGAAACCCGCTGACCCCGCCGGTGGCGCAGAAGTCGCCGAAGCCGGTCGGCCAGGCCTGGTCGGGCTACCGCGCGAACAATGTCGTGTACGTGCAGCCCTCGGTGACCGTGATCAACGTCTTCGTGATCTACGACCCGAACACCGACCGCTGGATCGCCCGCAAGCCGGGCGACTCGGGCAAGCACGACCACCACACCACTCCCCCGCCGCAGCCCACGCCGACCCCGTCGAAGTCTCCCTCGACGTCGACCTCGCCGTCGTCGCCGGTGCCGTGCGTGACGGTGACGGGTACGCAGACGCCGACGCCGAGCGGTGGCGTCACGCCCTCGCCGTGCCCGTCGACGCTCACCCCGACCTCGCCGACCCCGTCCACGTCGACGCCGACCCCCTCGACCTCGCCCCCCTCGTCGCCGGCGACGCCTTCGTCGCCCACGGAGTCGACGGCCTCGGAGTCGACCCCGGCCACCGACCTGACCTCGGACGGCGCCACCACCGACGGCGGCACGACCGACGGCTCCGCGAGCGCCTCGGCGAGCCTGTCGCCGAGTGTGTCCTCCTCCGCGCCGCCGGCGCCGGGCGCACCCGGCCGTCAGCCGCTGATCTGAGCGGGCGCCGCGCAGCTCTCCGGCCCGGATCTTGCGGCGCTACGGGCGTACCGCCGCAGGGTCCGGGCTCCTGCGCGGGCGCGGCGGCGGATGCGCAGTGACCGGAGCCGGGCTCCGAGGGCCCACGGTTCGGCGATCCGCTCCTCGGTCCGCCGCTGCCAGGTCCTTTCGTCGCGATCGGTGAAGTGCTCGGTGAAGTGTCCGGACATGTTCCACGCTCCTTCCCCAGGGCCATCAGGCCACTGAGGGGAGTCTGTAGCCTTATTGGCCTGGAGAGCACAGCCAATGAGGAGTGATTGGCATGGCAGACGGTCGAGTGGTCCGCTCCGTGGGCACCGTGTCGGACCGCACCCTGAGCGGGCGCCAGCTGGCGGCCCTGCTCACCCCGCCGGCCGACGGCCGGTTCGGCTATCGCGAGCTGGCCCGGGCAGTGCGGCAGGCGCTGCTCGACGGGCGGGTCGCGCTGCGGCTCCGGCTGCCCGCCGAGCGGGAGCTCGCGGTGGCCCTCGGGGTGTCCCGTACGACCGTCACCGGCGCGTACGACCTGCTGCGGGAGAGCGGATACGCGCACAGCCGGCAGGGCGCGGGCACCTGGACCGCGCTGCCCGAGGGGCAGCCGCCGGTCGGCCCGGCCGCGCTGCAGGGCGACTCGGGCACGGTGATCGACCTCGCGCTCGCCGCGCCCGAGGCGCCCGCCGACGTACTGTCCGACGCGCTGGCGCGGGCCGCCGCCGAGCTGCCGCGCTACGCGGCGAGCCAGGGCTACCACCCGTACGGGCTGCCGGAGCTGCGGGCGGCGATCGCGGACCGGTACACCGCGCGTGGGCTGCCCACCCGGCCCGAACAGATCCTGGTCACCACCGGCGCGCAGCAGGCGCTTGCCCTCGCCTTCGCGCTGCTCGGCGGGCCCGGGGACCGCGTGCTCGCCGAGAACCCCTCGTACACCAACGCCCTGGACGCGATGCGCGGGCAGCGGATGCGGATCACCCCGGTGCCGGTCACCGAGTCCGGCTGGGACAGCGGGCTTGTCGACGCGGCACTGCGGCAGACGGCGCCCCGGCTCGCGTATCTGATCCCTGACTTCCACAATCCGACCGGGCGGCTGATGCCGGAGGAGCAGCGGCGGGAGGTGGCACGGGCGGCGCGGGCCACCGGAACCTGGCTGGTGGTGGACGAGACGCTGTCCGACATCGCGCTCGACGTGCCGGCGCCGCGGCCGTTCGCCGCCTCGGCGGGGCCGGGGGCCGGGGAGCAGATCATCGGCGTGGGCTCGCTGAGCAAGAGCTGCTGGGGCGGGCTCCGGGTCGGCTGGGTGCGGGCCTCGGCGCGGGTGGTGACGGAGCTGGCGCGGGTGCGGATCACCCACGACCTGGCGGGTTCCGTCCTGGACCAGCTGGTGGCCGTGGCGCTGATGGACCGGATCGATCCGCTGCTGCCGGGGCGGGCGGCGGAGCTGCGGCGGCGCCGTGAGGCGCTGGTGGCGGCGCTCGCCACGCATCTGCCGGAATGGCGGTGGACGCTGCCGCCGGGCGGTCTGTGCCTCTGGATCGATCTGGGCCGGCCGATGGCCTCGCAGCTCGCGGCACAGGCCCTGCGGCACGGGGTACGGGTGGAGGGCGGTGCCCGGTTCGGGGTGGACCCGGGCACCCATGAGCACCGGCTGCGGATCCCGTACGCGCTGCCGGCCGAGGTGTACGGGGCGGCGGCGGAGCGGCTCGCGGCGGCGCTCGCCGGGGCGCCGGCCCCGTTCGCGGACCCGGCGCTGCCGGACTGGGTGGCCTGAGCCGTACGCCTGAGACGTACGCCTCGGCCTCACGCCTGAGCCGTACGAAACGGGCTTTCCGCACCGATAATCGGATGCCCGGGGCAGGTGCCGTGTGTACGGTCGAGCGAGTGGAACCACTGACCGAGAAAGAGATCCGCGCGTCCTTCGTGAACTGCACGAAGGGTGACGCGGCCCGGATGAAGCTGCCGCTCGACTTCGCCGAGCTGCCCTGGCCCGACCTGGACTTCCTGGGCTGGGTCGACCCGGGCGCGCCGCTGCGCGCCCATGTCGTGGTGCCGGGCCCCGAGGGGCCGGTCGGCGTGACGCTGCGGGTGCCGGCGGTCGGCCGCACCAGCGCGATGAAGTCCAGCATGTGCCAGATCTGTCTGACCTCCCACGCCTCCTCGGGCGTGACGCTGCTGGCCGCGCCGCTGGCCGGCCCCCGGGGCCGGGAGGGCAACACGGTCGGCACGTACATCTGCGCCGACCTGGCCTGCCCGCTGTACGTGCGGGGCAAGCGGCAGCCGAAGCTGCGCGGGCAGCGGCACGAGGAGTCCCTGACGCCCGACGAGCAGGTCGCGCGCATGATGGGCAACCTGAACGGCTTCGTCGGCCGGGTCACGGCGGGCTGAACCCCGGGGGGGGGGGAACGCCGAGCCCGGCGTTCCCCCGTCCGTCTCCGTACCGTGGCTCAGCGGAAGGCCTGCTCGCCGGTGAGCGCCTTGCCGATGACGAGCGCGTGCACCTCGCTGGTGCCCTCGTAGGTGAGCACCGACTCCAGGTTGTTGGCGTGGCGCAGCACCGGGTATTCGAGGGTGATGCCGTTGGCGCCGAGGATGGTGCGGCACTCGCGGGCGATGGCGATCGCCTCGCGCACGTTGTTGAGCTTGCCGACACTGATCTGCTCGGGGGCCAGGGTGCCGGCGTCCTTGAGGCGCCCGAGGTGCACGGCGAGCAGCATGCCCTTGCCGAGCTCCACGGCCATGTCGGCCAGCTTCTGCTGGGTGAGCTGGTACGAGGAGAGCGGGCGGGCGAAGACAGTGCGGTCGCCCGCGTACGAGATCGCCGCCTCCAGGCAGTCGCGGGCGGCGCCGAGGGCGCCGAAGACGATGCCGAAGCGGGCCTCGTTGAGACAGCCGAGCGGGCCGGACAGACCGCGGGCCTCGGGGAGCATGGCGTCGGCGGGCAGCCGCACGTCCTCCATGACGAGTTCGCTGGTGACGCTGGCGCGCAGGGACAGCTTCCGCTTGATCTCGGGCGCGCTGAAGCCGGGGGTGTCGGTGGGCACGGCGAAGCCGCGGACGCCGTCCTCGGTGCGGGCCCAGACGACGGCGACATCGGCCACCGAGCCGTTGGTGATCCACATCTTGGTGCCGTTGAGGATCCAGTCCGAGCCGTCGCGCTTGGCGTGGGTGCGCATGGCGCCCGGGTCGGAGCCGGCGTCGGGCTCGGTCAGGCCGAAGCAGCCGATGTACTCGCCGGCCGCCATGCCGGGCAGCCAGCGCTGCTTCTGCTCCTCGGAGCCGTACTTCCAGATCGCGTACATGGCGAGCGAGCCCTGCACGGAGACCAGGGAGCGCAGTCCGGAGTCGACGGCCTCCAGCTCCATGCAGGCCAGTCCGTACGCCACGGAGTTGGTGCCCGCGCAGCCGTAGCCCTCCAGGTGCATGCCGAGGACGCCCAGACCGCCGAGGGTGCGGGCGAGTTCGCGGGCGGGGATCGCGCCGGACTCGAACCACTCGGCGATGTGCGGGCGCAGCTCGCGGTCGGCGAGGGTGCGGACGGTGCCGCGGATCTCCCGCTCCTCGTCGGTGAGGAGTCCGTCGATCGCGAGCAGATCGAGCGGGCGGACGGGCGCGGACTGCGCGGGGCGGGAGGGTTGCGACGGCTTCACTGACGGCCTCCTGGCGGCTGTGGCGGCGACTCGGCGAGCGGAAGCCTAGCGGCGGACCGGATATTGGATCCAGTATTGAATATCCGGCCGAGGCCCTCTATGGTCCGCTTGGATCCGATCACCGACGAGGGAGGCGGAATGCACGCGCAGCAGCCGGCACCGGCCGGCCCGGCCGGTGCCCTGTCCGGGATCGTCGTGGCGGACTTCGGCCGGGTGCTCGCCGGGCCGTACATGACGATGCTCCTCGCCGACCTGGGCGCCGAGGTCGTGAAGATCGAGCGGCCCGGCGCGGGCGACGACACGCGCGCATGGGGCCCGCCGTTCGCCGACGGGCAGGCCACCTACTTCCTCGGGGTGAACCGCAACAAGCGTTCCGTGGCCCTGGATTTGGGCGACCCGGCCGGTCTGGAGGCCGCCCGGGCCCTCGTGGACCGGGCCGACGTCCTGGTGGAGAACTTCCGCCCCGGCACCATGGAACGCCTCGGCCTCGGCTACGAACGGGTGCGGAAGACCAACCCCGGCCTGGTCTACTGCTCGGTGACCGGGTTCGGCTCGGCGGAGGGTGCCGCGCTGCCCGGCTACGACCTCCTCGTGCAGGCGGTGGGCGGGCTGATGAGCGTCACCGGCGAGCCCGGCGGACCCGGCACCAAGGCGGGCGTCGCGCTTGTCGACGTCATCACCGGCCTGCACGCGGGCATGGGCGTGCTCGCCGCGCTGCGGCACCGCGAACGCACCGGCGAGGGCCAGCGGATCGAGGTCTCGCTGCTGACCTCGCTGCTCTCCGCGCTCACCAACCAGTCCGCCGCGCACCTCGCCGCCGGGGTCGTGCCGCGCGCCCTGGGCAACCGCCACCCGAGCATCACCCCGTACGAGGTGTTCGAGGCGAGCGACCGGCCGCTGGTCCTGGCCGTCGGCAACGACCGCCAGTTCCGCGCCCTGTGCGGGCGGATCGGCGCACCCGCACTCGCCGACGACCCCCGGTTCGCCACCAACACGGCCCGGGTCGCGCACCGGGAGGAGCTGGGCGCCGAGCTGTCCCGGCGGCTCGCGGAACGCACCGCCGACGCCTGGTTCGAGGAGCTCACGGCGGCCGGGGTGCCGTGCGGGCCGATCAACGACCTGGGCGGCGCCTTCGCGCTGGCCGAACGCCTGGGACTCGCGCCGCGGGTCCCGGCGGAGGCGGCGGGACCGGGGCAGGTGGCCCACCCCGTCGCCTTCGGCGCCACGCCCGCCGCGTACCGCTCCGCTCCGCCGCGCCTCGGCGAGCACACCGCGGAGGTGCTCGCCGAACTCGCGGAACTCGCGGAAACGGCGGGGCCGTCCGGGGAAGGGACGGAACGTTCCGAGGAGAGGACGGCCGGGCGATGAGCGGCGACACCGTGGAGCGGCGACGGCCCCCGACCGCCCAGCAGTTCGTGCTCACCGAGCTGCGACGGGCCATCACCACCGGGGAGTTGCGGCCGGGCGACCCGATCCGGCAGGACGCCCTGGCGGCCCGGCTCGACGTGAGCCGGGTGCCACTGCGCGAGGCCCTGAAGACCCTGGAGGCCGAGGGCCTCGTCGTACACCACGTCCACCGGGGCTACTACGTCGCCGAGTTGTCCCTGGCGGACCTGGAGGAGATCTACCGGATCCGCCGGCTCCTGGAGACGGAGGCGGTGCGCACCGCGCTCGTCCGCTCCCCCGACGGACTCGCCGACGCCCTCGAACGGATCCAGGAGGAGGTGGAGCGAGCGGCCGAGGCCGGTGACGTGACCGTGATGGCCGAGGCCAACCGACGCTTCCACTTCACCCTGATCGAGGCCTCCGGGATGCCCCGCCTGGTGCGCCTGATCGCCACCCTGTGGGACGCGACCGACGCGTACCGGGCGCTGTACTACGCCGAGGACCCGCACCGCGAGCGGGCCGTCCACGAGCACCGGGCGGTCGTCTCGGCGGTCGCCGAGAGCGACGAGGCGGCGGCGCTGCGCTGGCTCGACGAACACCGCGACCACGCGGTGGCGGCCCTGCGCCGGGTGCTCGACCGGGCCTGAGGCCCGGCCCGGGCCCGGCCCCGGGGACGGGCGCGGGTGCGGGGTGCGGGGCCGGGAGGGGCGGCCGAGGATGGAGGAGGGGCGTCCTCCAGGAAGGCACCGACCATGCGCAACGACCGCGCCACGCTCCGTGGCGGCCTGTCGTCCGAGCTGTCCGGCCTGTCCGTCCCGTCCGACCCGTCCGACCCGTCCGTCCTGGACGTTCTCGTCGTCGGCGCCGGACCGGTGGGGCTCACCGCCGCCGCCGAACTGCGCCGACAGGGCACGGCGGTGCGGATCGTGGACCGGCTGCCCGAGCGCCTGCCGTACGCGAAGGCGGTCGGCGTCCAGCCGCGCACCCTGGAGATCTGGGACCGGATGGGCTGTGCGCGGGAGGCCATGGAGGCGGCGGTGCCGATGCGCGGCCAGATCGTGTACGCCGACGGCAAGGAGCAGATGCGGTTCGAGCTGCGCCTGCCGGACGAGGTGCCGTACCGCTTCGCGGCGCTGCCGCAGTACGAGACGGAGCGGATCCTCGAAGAGCTCCTGGGCCGGTACGGCACGCGCATCGAGCGCGAGACGGAGCTGGTCGGCCTCGACCAGGACGCGGACGGCGTGACGGCGCGGCTGCGGCATGTCAGTGAGGCCGGTACGGACGGCGGGTCACCGGTCGAGGAGGAGGTCCGCTGCCGGTATCTGGTGGGCTGCGACGGCGCGCACAGCACGGTGCGCAAGGCGCTCGGGCTGGGTTTCGAGGGCGGGGCGTTCCCCGAGGAGTTCATGCTCGGCGACGTCGAGGTGGACTGGGACCTGCCGCCGGAGTACGGGATCCGGTCGATGCACCACGGGCCGGACGGCGCCGTGGACGACGTCCTGGTGTGCATCCCGCTGCCGGGCCGGGGCCGCTACCGGATGTCCATGAAGGTCCCGCCCGCCCTGTCCGTCGCGCGTAACGGCGCGGCCGGGACCGGCGGCTCGGGCGATGCGGTGGCGCACGGTCTGGAGACCGGCCCGCGCGCACCCGGCCTCGCGGACATCCAGGAGGTGCTCGACCGCCTCTCGCCGCGCCCGGTGACGGCCTCGGCGCTGCGCTGGTCGTCCGTCTTCCGGATCAGTCACCGGCTTGTCGACCGGTACGGCGTGGGGCGGGTGTTCGTGGCCGGCGACGCGGCGCACATCCATCCGCCGACCGGCGCGCAGGGCATGAACACCGGCATCCAGGACGCCTACAACCTGGCCTGGAAGCTGTCGCTCGCGGTACGCGGCACGGCGGGACCCGGGCTGCTCGCGAGCTATCACGCCGAGCGGCACCCGGTGGGCGAGGAGGTCGTGGGGCGCACCCTGCGGCACTCCGCCGAGGGCGTGCAGGCCGACCGCGAGGACCCGCACACGCTGCTGCTGCGCGAGGCGCAGCTGCTCGTCGGCTATCGCGGCAGCCCGGTCGTCGCCGGGAACGGCGCGAGCGGCACGAGCGGCAGGAGTGGCAGGAGTGGCAGGAGTGGGCGCGAAGGGCCGCTCGCCGGGGACCGGGCGCCGGACTGCGGCGGGCTCACCGGCCCGCTCACCGCGTTCCCGCTGCGTCTGTACGACGTGCTGCGCGGCCGGGGTCATGTCCTGCTCCTGTACGGGGACGGCCGACCCGGAGCCGAACTGGCGGCGCGGGCGGCCGAGTTGTCGGGCGGCGCGGTCGAGGTGTGCGCGGTGCTGCCGGGTACGGCGGCGGACGGCGACGCCCCGGCGGCGGGGGTCGCCGTGTACCTGGACGCGCGGGGCGAGTTCGCCCGGCAGTACTCCGTAACGACGCCGACGGCCTTCCTCGTACGGCCCGACGGGTATCTCGGGGCGCGGCTCGCACCGGACGGGGCGGGTGCGCTCGACGCCTATCTGGCAGGGGTGTTCGGCGAGCGAGCGGGCACCGGCCCCGCCCCCCGACCGGCGCGGCTGCCCCCGACCTCTTCCCCGTCCCCATCCCCATCCCCGTCCTGAACCGGGGTCGGCTCCCGCCGTCCGGGCTTCGTGAGGGATCATGGACAAAGGAGTCGAGAAGGGACGGGACGAACAATGAGGCACCGCAGTGTCGCCGACCTCATGACGCCGACCGCGGTCGCCGTGCAGCCGGGAACGCCGTTCAAGGAGATCGCCCGGCTGCTCGACGAGTACGGCATCACCGCCGTGCCGGTCGTCGACGCCGAGAACCGGCCGGTGGGCGTGGTCTCGGAGGCGGACCTGCTGCGGCGGCACACCGCCAAGGACGGCCCGAGCACCGCCGAGGCGATGATGACCAGCCCCGTGGTCAGCGCCCGCCCCTCATGGACGGCGGTCGAGGCGGCCCGGCACATGGAACGGCACCGGGTGAAGCGGCTGCCGGTGGTGGACGCGGACGGACGCCTCATCGGCGTGCTCAGCCGCACCGACCTGCTGCAGCTCTTCCTGCGCCGCGACCGCGCGATCCAGGAGGAGATCGTGGAGGACGTGGTCACCCGGATCCTGCGGCTCTCCCCCGCCTCCCTGCACATCGACGTGGCCGAGGGCCGGGTCACCCTCACCGGCACCCTGCCGCGCCGGAGCCTCGCGCCGATCTTCGTACGCCTCTGCGAGGACGTGGACGGGGTCGTGGAGGTCGTGGACCGCCTGACCTACGAGGACGGACCGGCGCCGGCGGAGGAGTGACTGCGCGCTGGGGCCGGGACGGGCGCCTGGCCCGAGCGTCGGGCCAGGCAGGGGCTGGGCCGGGTCCGGGCCAGGCCCGTGCCTGACAGACGCTGGGCCGGGCACGGGCGGTTCGTACCGACGATGTGCACGGCGCACGGAGTCCGGCGCACGGAGACCGGGCTCCCGTCGGGAAGCGGTCGCCCGCCACGGATCGGCCGTGCCCGTCCACGCGGATCCCAGCACGCCGCCGGCCCGCCGGTGCGGGTGGCACCGGCGGGCCGGGGGGTTTGGTCAACCGACGGCGGCCGGTCACTCGACCGCCTCGGGCCAGCCGTATCCGGGTCCGGTGCGCCGGGGCACGGTGTCGGCGCCCACGGCCTCCATCTCCCGGTTGGCCTCCCTCATCAGCTTTCCGGCCAGATCCTTCATGGCCCGGCTCGCGGCGAGGTCGTCACCGATCACCGGTACGTCCACGTCCGCCGGGTTGCAGCGGGCGCTGCCGTGACCGGTGAGGGTGGACGTGCCGGTTTCCAGGCGGGCCTCCGCCTTGGTCCTGCCGCTCTCCTCGACCAGATCCAGGCCGACCTTCCACTCCAGGTGCCGTGTCATGGCCTGCCTCCTCGTACGGGCGGCCACGCGGAGGCACCGCGCGGCCCTCCTCCTACCAGCATCCCGCCCGCACGGCCCGTGCGCCACGGGCGTTCCCGCGGCGGCCGCCGCCCGGGCCGGGGCGGAACCCCGGGGAACCGCTCGCCCGGGCGCCGGCACGGGCGAGCGGGCCGTCGGCCCCGAGCCGGATCCGGCCCTCGCCCTCGCCTCCGGCTGTCGGCAGGCCGAGGTCCGTGGCGCGGGGCGCGCGGCCGGTGCGCCCGCCGCTGCCCGCGCTCCTCGGCGCCGGCCGGTTGTTCCGGGTGGCAGCACGGCCCAGGACCGGGCGGCGGAGGGTGTCCGGCCCGCGGCCGGACTGCGCTCACCCGCCGTTCGGCCGCGGCCCAGGACCGGACCAGGGCGCCCGTCCGCGCCGCCCGCCCCGCGCCACGGCGCTCGGGGTCACTCGGTGCCCAGCACCTCGTCGGCCGCCCGGCGGCCGCTCGCCACGCAGTGGGCGATGCCGACGCCGTCGTACGCGGCTCCGCAGACCCGTAGCCGCGGCAGCTTCGCGACCGCCTCGCGGATCCGCGTGGTCCGCGCGGTGTGCCCGACCGCGTACTGGGGCAGTCCGTTCTGCCAGCGGCTGACCCGCGAGGCCACCGGGGCGGCGGTCAGCCCCAGGATCTCGCCCAGGTCGCGGCGGACGGCCGCGACGAGCTCGGCGTCGTCCAGGTGCAGCGCGCGTTCGTCCCCGTGGCGGCCGACGGACGCGCGCAGCACGAAAAGACCGGGGGCCGTCTCGCGCAGCCAGCGCCACTTGTGGGAGAGCAGGGTGGCGGCCTTGATCGTGCGCCCTTCCACCGGCGGTACGAGGAATCCGCTGCCGCCGGGCAGGACGGTCATCTCGGCGCGGCGGAAGGCCAGCGTCACGAGGGCGGGTGAGGCGTACTCGATGCCGGACAGGTCGGCCGCGGCGGCCGGGCTCTCGGCTTCAAGCAGGTGCGCCGCCGCGCCGGCGGGGGCGGCGAGGACCACGCCGTCCGCGGTGAGCACGCGATCGGGCGTACGGATCCGCCAGCCGTCCTCGGTACGAGTGAGCCCGAGGACCCGGCTGTCGGTCAGGACCTCGCCGCCCCGGTCGCGCACGGCTCCGGCGACGGCGCCCGGCAGCCGGCCGATGCCGCCCGAGACGCCCATGAACACCGGACCGGAGGGCGCGGCGGGTCCGGAGGGTTCAGGCTTGCGGTGCAGGGCGGCGACGGCGTCGAGCAGCGAGCCGTGCCGCCGGATCTCCTCGTAGAGCGCGGGCAGGGTCGCGCGCAGGGAGATGCGGTACGCGTCTCCCGCGTACACGCCGTCGAGCAGCGGCTCCAGGAGCCGGTCGACGACCTCCCGGCCGTACCGTTCGGCCACGTACGCGCCGATCGCGACGTCCTCGCCGACGGCGGTACGCGGCAGGGCACGGTCCTGCCTCATGCGCGCGATGCCCTCCGGGGAGACCAGGCCCTCAAGCCCCGCCCAGTCGCCCGGCACGCCCATGAGGTGACCGCGGGGCACGCGGCGGTGGGCGCCGTGGCTCCATATCGTCGTGGAGGTCGTCACGACCGGCTCCAGGCACTCGCCGAGCCCGACGGCACGGGCCAGGTCGACCGCCTCGGGCCGGAGCGCGAACAGGGCCTCCGCTCCCAGGTCCACGGGCACGCCCGCGATCTCCCCGGCCCACAACGTGCCGCCCAGCCGCCCGGACGCCTCCAGGAGCGTCACGCGCGCGCCCGCCTCGACGAGCCGGTGGGCGGCCGCGAGACCGGAGACGCCCCCTCCGACCACGACGACGTGTCCCGGTACCGGTGCCGGTGTGATCTGACCAGCCATGTGCATGCCTTTCGCGGGAGAACTGCTCGGCAGATCCCCGGCCCGCGTCCCGGAGCGTCGGCCGGCCGGAGATCCACGAGCAGTGAACGCGCACCGTCCACCCCGGCAGAAGGGCCGAACGGCCCCGTCGGTCCCCGCGACGGACCGGTGACGCACACCACGGGATCGATCGCGTCTCAGGCGAGCGGGAACGAGGCCCGTTCCTGCCACTTCACCCCGTCATGGACGATGAGTTCGACCGACGAGACGCGGCAGGTGAACGGAAGCCTGCCCGCGAGGTCGGCCTCGATCTCCTCCGTGACGGCCTCCTGCTGCCCCTGAGCGACGGTCAGGTGCGGAACGATCTCGGTGAATCGGCCCCCGTACGGCGGGGCCTCGGGCCAGCGATCGGCGATCGCCTCGGTGAGCTGCCGCAACGGCGTGTCGGGTTCGGGGACGAGCAGGAGCACTCCCGGAAGCCGTCCGCATCTCTCGAACCGCAGGTCGAAGGCCGGGTGGCCGCCCAGCACCTCCGCGAGCGCGGAGTGGACGAGCGCGTCAAGCCGGCTTTCGTCGAGGAACGGGAAGAGCACGGTGACGTGGGCGGGAACCCCGGCCCGGGCCGAGGGGTCGAACCGTTCACGCCACCTGCGGACGGCCGGCTCCGCCTCCGGTATCCGGACGATGAGGGCCGTCTGGCCCGCCTGAAATCCACTGGTGCTGTCCTCTGCCATGCCACCGCATGGTGTCAGCTCCGCCGCGGGCACCGCGGCCTGTTTTTGCGCGGAACGATCGCGTCGGCCCATCGAGCCCGCCCCTGGTGCAGTTCGCCCTGGCCTTCGTCCTCGACCGCATCGACAAGTTGATCCCGCCGGGCGTGAAGCTCTCCGCCCGGGACGGCGGTTACCCCCCGCCCACCCTCACGGACCCGGCGCTGCGCCGCCGCGGCCGGGCCTGACGCAGACCCGGCCGCGACAGCCCTACTCGGCCCCGGCGGCCACGGCGACGATCGCCCGCACCTGCGCGATGATGTCGAGCCGGTTCCGTACGAACTCGGGGTCGGTGACCGTGCCCGTCGCCGGGTCGGTGTTCCCGGGGCCGAACTGAAGGACCGGCGTGTGTACATGGCCGCCGGGCAGCCGCGTCAGGCCGAGGCGGTCGCGCAGCAGGGTGGCCCGGTAGGCGATCTCGTTGGAGAGGTAGTCCCCGCCGCCGCCCGCCCGGGCGACGGAGCCGGGCGTCGGCCCGTCGGGGCGGACCACGGGCCGGTCCGCGCCGGCCGGGAGCTCGGTGACCGAGGTGTTGTCGTACACCGGGAAGCGGCCGGTGGACGCCACCGTGATCGCCGCGTACGGCAGGGTCGTCGACGTCCACTGGGGCTGCGTGGCCGGATCGTCGACGGGCACCGTCTCCGTACGGGACAGGTTCTCGTTGTCCGGGAAGCCGCCGCGCCAGGCGCCGTTGGTCCGCTCGATGTCGAACCTGCCGGGCCGGCCCTGGCTCACCGTGGTGAAGAGGTCCACCTCCGGCAGGTGCGGGCGCAGGGTCCGCTCGACCGTGCCGTCGGCGAAGTCCTGCCAGCGGACCGGGAAGACGGCCGTCTCGACCCGGGCGAGGGAGCCGTCGGAGGTGCGCAGCCAGGTGCCGTCCAGGGCGAGCGCGGTGGCCCCGGAGGGGTTGCTGATGCGGGTGTCCCGGTCGAGCGTGAACGGGTCGAAGCCGGTCAGCAGGATCCGCTTCACGCCCTTGCCGGCCTTCCCGGCGGGGTAGCGGATCGAGTCCTGTCCGCGCGAGGAACGTTCGAGCCGGTCGAGCAGCCTGGCCCGGCCCTCCTCGGTGATCCGGAACTCGGGCTGCCAGGCGCGGAGTTCGCGGGTGAGCGCGAGTCGCGCCCAGTACAGCGGCCGGTCGTCGTCCCGCGACAGGTCCCCGCCCGCGTCCCCCCGCCCCTGCGCCCGGTCCACGGCCCGCCGCCAGAGCCCCGCCCCGTACCGGGCCACCGTCCGCTCGGCCGCGGCGAAGGACCCGGCCCGGTCGAGGTCATCGGCGAACTCCGGTGCCATGGAGGCGAATCCGCTGCGCCGCAGGATCTCCTGGGGCGCGGCCCGGTCGAGCCGAGCCTCCTCGGCGGTGACGGTGACGGCGCCTCCCGTGTCTGCCGCCGCCGAGGCGACCGGGGTCGTCGCCAGGGCCAGGGCCAGGGAGGCGGCGGCGAGAGGAAGGGCGAGCGCGGCACGTAAGGAAGCCACTGGTGTCCTTTCACGCGTGTGCGACGGTGGTCGGGAACCGCCGGGAACGGTGGGCAGTCTTCCGCACCCGCCTCGAAACGTCGACGGGGCGTTCGGGGGGGCCGAACCAGCGCGCACGGACGCGATGACAGGATGACCGCATGGTGACGAGTGAGCTGTGGACGGGCCTTCACGACGACCTGTCGGCGGCGAAGGCACGGGTGTACGACCCGAGCGGCTTCGTCTGCTCCCTTCCGGCGCCCGAACCGGAGAGCGCCGAGTACGCGGCGTGCGCGTTCACGCTCGATGACCGCTCGGTCCGGTTCCGCGTGGCCAAGACCACCCCCACGAAGGCGGGCCAGTTCGTCACCGTGTGGCAGCGCTCCGAAGCGGGCCCGATCCGGCCTTTCGACGTCGAGGACGGAGTAGACCTCTTCGTCATCAGCAGCCGCGACACCGACGGCTTCGGACAGTTCGTGTTCCCGCGCGAGGTGTTGTGCGAGCACGGCATCGTCTCCCGCGACGGCTCCGGCGGGAAGCGCGGATTCCGCGTCTACCCGCCGTGGGTGACCACGACCAACCGGCAGGCCCGCAGCACCCAGGCATGGCAGGTGAACCACTTCCTCGACCTCGGCCGGCACGGGCCGGCCGACCTGACACGCGCCCACGCGCTCTACCACCCGTAGGCGCCGCGCAGCCCGCCACGGGCGCCGCCGAGCGGGAGCGCGCGATCGGGTGAGGCCGCGGCGCGGGCGGCCCCGCGTCGCGGCACCCGGTGGCCCGCACGGGCAGAGTGAGGGCATGTCGACACCTCTGCGTGCGGCGGCCGGTGCGCTGCTGGTCGCGGCCTTCCTGTGCGGGTGCGGCGCGTCCGCCGCTCGTGAGGACGGCGCCTCCGCCGCCGGCCGGCGGTTCGCCGCGGCGCTGGCCGCCGGGGACTACCGCGCCGGCTGCGAGCTGCTCGCCCCCGAGACCCGGGACGAGGTCGAGGAGGACGCGAAGGGTCCCTGCGGCCCGGCCCTGCGTGACCTCGACCTGCCGCCCGCCGGCCCGGCGCGCGGCGTCGATCTGTACGGGCGCGACGCGTTGCTGCGGATGACGGGCGACACGCTGTTCCTGTCGCAGTTCGACAGCGGGTGGCTGGTCACCGCGGCGGGCTGTGTCCCGCAGGCGGCGGACGAGCCGTACCGCTGCTCGCTGAAGGGCGGGTGACGGAGTGAAGTCCCTGTTCATCGGCCTCGTCCTGACGGTCCTGGGCGGCCTCGCCTACTTCACGGCGATCGGAGCGATGCACCGGTGACGCGCGGACGCGGTTCGGACCGCGCCGAACACCCCGCCTTCTGGCGCTCCAACAGCCTGACCCTCGTCTTCGGCGGGGCCTTCCTCGTGGTGCTCGCCGCCCAGGCCGTCGCCGGGCGGGCGGAGTTCAACGAACAGATGGCCGTCGAGGGGCTCCAGCAGATCGGGTTCGGCGCCTATCTGATGTCCTCGGACTTCGCGGTCGACGTCACCGAGAACTGGCAGTCCGAGTTCCTGCAGTTCTTCCTGTACGTGTTCGGTACCGTCCACCTCCTGCAGCGCGGCTCGCCGGAGTCGAAGTCCCTCGACCGGGCAGGCGCGGAGAGCGATCGCGAACAACGGATGGGCGACCACGCCGGCTCTGACTCGCCACGCTGGGCCGGCACCAAGGACTGGCGCCAGGCGCTCTACTCCCGCTCCCTGGGCCTGGCGATGGCGGTGTTCTTCTTCCTGTCGTGGTTCGCCCAGTCCGTCGCCGGCGTCGCCGCGTACAACGGGGAGCGGCTGCGCCAACTCCAGGCGCCAATCGACTGGGGCGCCTACCTCGCGTCCTCCGACTTCTGGAACCGCTCGCTGCAGAACTGGCAGTCGGAGCTGCTCGCCGTCGCCGCGATGGCCATCCTCTCCGTCTATCTCCGCCAGCGCGGCTCCCCGGAGTCCAAGCCGGTCGGTTCCCCGCACTCCGCGACCGGTGTGGAGGGCTGAAGCCGACGGGAACGGGGAAGTCTCCCGGTCCTGCCCTCGGCGGCCACCGCGCGCCTCACGGGCGTGGAGTGCGGTGGCGGAAAGCCCTCCCGCGCCGTCCGCATCGTGCGTGCGACAGGTCGCCCAGCCGGTCACCGACCGGGCGTTCGCACTCTACGAGTTGCCGGTCTCCGGCCCCGACCCCGCCTGAATCCGCCGAACCGGCGTCAGCGGCCGACCGGCCGACACCGACAGCTCCGCTCCGCCGCGCGGCGCCAAGGCGATGCCGGCCGTTCCGCTTGTCGCTTCCGACGAATCCGACTGGACGTTCCTGACGAATCACGCCCGCGTCCCGCTGGCCATCGCCCGCGACCCGGGCGTCCGGCTCCGCGACGTGGCGGCTCTGTGCGGACTGACCGAGCGCACGGTCCAGACGATCGTCTCGGACCTCGAAGCTGCCGGA
Organism: Streptomyces fradiae; assembly: GCF_041270065.1. Taxonomy (NCBI): domain Bacteria; kingdom Bacillati; phylum Actinomycetota; class Actinomycetes; order Kitasatosporales; family Streptomycetaceae; genus Streptomyces; species Streptomyces fradiae. The sequence goes on from NZ_CP065958.1 coordinate 412,082, forward strand.
TACCTCACACGCAGCCGGGCGGAGGACGCGCGCCGAAACCGCTACACGATCGCTTCCGACTCCCCCTTCCGCCACCCTGCCGAAGCCGGCCATGAGATCGCCGGCCTCCTGCGGCTCCTCGTCGAACCTCAGGCCGAGGCAGACCGCTCCGCTCCCCGACGTGCGCAGAAGTGAGAGCGCTCGGCAAACGCGAACGGGCGGCCCCGAAGGCCGTCCCCGTCCGAGGCGTCCCGGCACGCGCAACAAGGAGCGTGCCGGGACGCAAGCGGTCTGGGTCCCTCATCACCAGCGATACCAGCGGCCACGCGCACCATGGACGAAGAAGCCCAGCACCCAGAGCACCAGCACAGCGAGGGCGATGTACCACAGCACGTCCACGGCGAAGCCGGCTCCGAAAAGTACAAGAATGAGAAGCAATACGAGCAGAAGCGGGATCATGGCGAAACCTCCTCAGGCCCCCCGCGATGCCGGTCGCCCACCGCGCAACTGCCCGCGCCACGCCCGAACGATGCCGTTCGGCCCCCAGGAAATTCCGGCGAGGCCGCAACCGTCCTGGACGACCTGAACCACGCCGCGAGCCCACGTTTCCCTCTCGGTCACCCGGGCAGCCGCATCGACGGAACTCAGGGAATGGAGCGGCGACCCGCACTCATGGAGGCGTCATGACCGAGTTCGGCTACTTCCTGTCCTGCGAGGAGTTCGGGCCCGGCGACCTCGTCGAGCAGGCCCGAATGGCGGAGGACGCGGGCTTCCGCTCGATATGGATCTCTGACCATTTCCACCCGTGGAACGACGAGCAGGGCGAGAGCCCCTTCGTCTGGTCGGTGATCGGGGCGCTCTCCCAGGTGAGCGGGCTGCCTGTCGAGACCGCCGTGACCTGCCCGACCGTTCGCATCCACCCCGCGCTGGTGGCTCAGGCGGCCGCGACCTCCCAGATCATGCTCGACGGGCGGTTCCGGCTCGGGCTCGGCAGCGGCGAGGCGCTCAACGAGCACATCCTCGGTGACACCTGGCCGTCCGCAGACGTGCGCCTGGAGATGCTGGACGAGGCCGTCGCGGTGATCCGGCTGCTGTTCACCGGCGAGGAGGTCAGCCATCGTGGCAGGCACTACACGGTCGAGAACGCCCGCCTCTACACGCTCCCCGAGACCCCGCCCCCCATCGATGTCTCCGCCTTCGGGCCGAAGGCGGCCGATGTCGCGTCCCGGATCGCCGACGGCTTCGTCAGCACCGCCCCGGACGCCGGTCTGGTCGCACGGTTCCGGGCCCGCGCCCCCGAGCGCCCCGCGTACGCGTCGACCAAGGTGTGCTGGGCCGCATCACGTGAGGCAGCGGTCCGCTCGGCTCACCGGCTCTGGGCGATCGAACACCTCCCGGGAGAACTGGGCCAGATCCTTCCCACTCCGCGCCACTTCGAGCAGGCCGCCGAGCTGGTGACCGAGCGGGCCGTCGGCGCGGCCGTACCCTGCGGCCCCGACCCGGAGGAACACGCCCGCCGCCTGCAGGAATACGTGGACGCCGGCTTCGACCGGGTCCACATCGGCCAGATCGGCCCCGAGCAGCGCGGCTTCTTCGACTTCTACCGCACAGAGGTGCTCCCGCTGCTGGCCGGCGCCGACAAGAGCCCGACCGCTGGAACCGCCGCGCGGGGCAACCTCGAGGGAGGGGAACAACCGTGACGAAACAGACCGTCGGAGACCATCTGCTCGAAAGGCTCCGCGCCTGGGACGTGAGCCATGTCTTCGGCTACCCCGGTGACGGGATCAGCGGCCTGCTCATGGCCTGGGCGAAAGCCGCCGACGACCCCTTGTTCATCCAGGCCCGGCACGAGGAGATGGCGGCTTTCGAAGCGGTCGGCTACGCCAAGTTCTCCGGACGTCTCGGTGTGTGTGCGGCGACCTCCGGCCCTGGTGCCGTCCACCTCCTCAATGGTCTGTACGACGCGAAGCTCGACCACGTTCCTGTCGTGGCCCTCGTCGGCCAGACCGACCGCAGCGCCATGGGCGGCTCCTACCAGCAGGAGGTCGATCTGCACACGCTGTTCAAGGACGTGGCGAGCGCCTATCTGGAGACCGTCACCGTCTCCGAACAACTCCCCAACGTCCTCGACCGGGCCGTCCGGACCGCCTGTGCCCGCCGCGCCCCGACCGCCGTGATCATTCCGGCGGACGTCCAGGAACTGCCGTACTCCGCCCCGGCGCACGCCCACAAGATGGTGCCCTCCAGCCTCGACGCCAGCGGCTGGGCGCCCGTTCCCGACGACGCGGCCCTCGCCCGCGCCGCCGACGTCCTGAACGCGGGCACCCGGGTGGCCGTGCTGATCGGCCAGGGCGCGGCGGGCGCGGCCCGCGAGGTCGAGGGGATCGCCGAGCTCCTCGGCGCGGGCGTGGCGAAGGCCCTGCTCGGCAAGGACGCCCTCAGCGACGAACTACCGTATGTGACGGGCGCGATCGGCCTGCTCGGCACCCGCCCCTCGTACGAGCTGATGCGGGACTGCGACACCCTGCTCACGATCGGGTCCAACTTCCCCTACTCGGAGTTCCTGCCGCCGTACGGGCAGGCTCGCGCCGTCCAGATCGACATCGACGCGCACATGGTGGGCCTGCGCTATCCCTACGAGGTCAACCTGGTCGGGGACGCGGCAGCCACCCTGCGCCGGCTGCTTCCCCTGCTCCTGCGCAACGACGACCGCGGCTGGCAACGGACCGTGACCGCCGGAGTGCGCCGCTGGAAGAAGGTCATGGACCGCCGAGCCGCCCTCTCGGCGGACCCGGTCAACCCCGAGTACGTGGCTCACGCGCTCGCCCCGCTCCTGCCCGACGACTCGATGATCACCGCAGACGCGGGCTCGGTCGCCAACTGGTACGCGCGCCACATCACGATGCGCCCAGGCATGCGTGGCTCGCTGTCGGGCACCCTCGCCACCATGGGCAGCGGCGTCCCGTACGCGATCGGTGCCAAGTTCGCCCACCCGGACCGGCCGGCGATCGCTCTCGTCGGCGACGGCGCCATGCAGATGAACGGGATGGCGGAGCTGATCACGGCGGCCAAGTACGCCCTTGAGTGGGCCGATCCCCGGCTCGTGGTGGCCGTCTGGAACAACCAGGACCTCAATCAGGTCAGCTGGGAACTGCGGGCCATGGAGGGAATGCCTCCCTTCGCAGCCTCCCAGTCCATCCCCGACGTGCCCTACGCCGCCTTCGCCCGCTCCCTCGGCCTGACGGGCCTCCGCATCACCGATCCAGGCGACGTCGAGGACGCCTGGCGGCAGGCCCTGACGGCGGACGGGCCCGCCGTCCTGGACTTCCGCACCGACCCGGCCGTGCCGCCCATCCCGCCGCACGCGACCTGGGAACAGATCGAGGCCACCCTCGCCTCCCTGGCCCGCGGCAACGGCCACCGCGGTCACGTGGTGCTGCAGGGCCTCAAGGCCAAGGCGCAGGAGTTGTTGCCGCATCGTCCCGGCGGGAGGTGACGCGTCGTGCGCGAGCTGCTCGAAACGGTGCGCGAAGGGCGTGTGCAGCGCGTCCTCTCCCTCGCCACGGGCCTCGGCGCCGCGGTCAGCGGCGCGGAGATCTTCCTGGAACACGACCGGGCCTCTTTCGGCAACCGTGTCATGTGGTGGCCGGTCTGGCTCGGCCCGCTCGGACTCGCCGCCGGAATCGCCGGCTGGGCCGACCCGCGGGCCGCCCGTACCATCCTGCCCGCCGTCTCCGCCGCGCTCGTCCTCAACGGGCTGCAGGGCACCTGGCTGCACATCCGCGGGATCGCCGCCAAACCCGGCGGCTGGCGCATGGCCCGCTACAACCTGGAGCTCGGCCCGCCGCTCTTCGCTCCGCTCATGGTCAGCGGAGTGGGCGCGCTCGGCCTGCTCGCCGCGGTGTCCCGGAGGGAGCGATGAACCCCCGGCGCCCTCAACCGCGCGCGATGCGGCAGGCGCATGCCTGGGATCCGCACACGCGGGCGGTTGTTCAGGCCCGGCTGGCCCCGCCGTCCTGCCGCTTCCTCACCCCGGCCGAACAGGCCATCGCCGGGCCGCTCCTCGACCTGCTCACCGGGCAGGCGCACACCCCCGGCCGAGTGCCCCTGCTCGCTCTCGTCGACCGGCGGCTCGCCGAAGGCCCCGCCGACGGCTGGCGCCACGCCGACCTCCCCGAGGACGCCCTCGCCTGGCGGCTCACGCTGGGCGCCCTCGATGCCGAGGCGCGACTCCGCCACCACGGCACGGGGTTCGCCGACCTCACGACCGGTGACCGCCACCGGCTGTTGCACGTGCTGTGCACCAGGGCCCGCAGCACCCTGCCCGCTCGACCCTGGCACGGCCTGCCGCTCCGCCACGTCTGGGAGCTGTGGATGCGCCACGCCTGCGCCGCCTACTACTCCCATCCGCTCGCCTGGGACGAGACCGGGTTCGGCGGACCCGCCTACCCCCGCGGCTATGTCCGCCTCGGCCGCGGCACACGCGAGGTCTGGGAGGTGCCGCACCCGGCGCCGGCCGCACCGACGGAGTCCCCGCCGTGATCCGGCGGCCCGGCGCCCCCATCGGTCGCCCCACCGGTCTCCGCGCCGCCTGGGGCGCAGCCGCGGGCACCCTCCGGGAGACCCTGCGCCCCCAGGGCGCACTGCGCGCCCGCAACGCCTCCGCATGGCTGCCTCCCGCGCACGAACTCCTGCCCGCGATGCGCCGGTTCGCCGACGCCGACGAGGTGGACCTCGTCGTCGTCGGCTGCGGCGCAGGCGGTGCCGTGCTCACCCAGCGCCTGGCGCGGGCCGGCTGGCGGGTGGCGTGCCTGGAGGCCGGGCCGTTCTGGGACCCGGGGCGGGACTGGGTGAGCGATGAAGAGGGCTCCCGCGGGCTGCACTGGACCGGGCCGAGGGTCGTGGACGGACCCGACCCGGTGCCGCTCGGCGCCAACAACTCCGGTCGGGGCGTGGGCGGTTCCATGGTCCACTTCGCCGGCTACGCACCCCGGCTGCACCCCTCCGACCTGCGTACCCGCACCGCCGACGGGGTCGGCGCCGACTGGCCCCTCGACTACGCCGACCTGGCCCCGCGCTACGCCCGCCTCGAACAGGAACTGCCCGTCGCCGGCCAGTACTGGCCCTGGGGCGCCCCGCACCCCTACCCGCACGCCCCGCACCCGGTCGGCGGCAACGGCCAGGTCATGCTGGAGGGCTGCGCCGCGCTCGGCATCGAGGCGCGAGTCGGCCCCGTCGCCATCGTCAACGGGCGCTTCGGCGCCCGCCCGCACTGCGTCTATCGCGGCTTCTGCCTCCAGGGCTGCACCGTCGGCGCCAAGGCGAGCCCGCTCAACACCCACGTCCCCGACGCCCTCGCACACGGCGCCGAGATCCGCGCCGACGCCATGGCCACCGAGGTCGTCACCGACCGCGGCCGGGCCACCGGGGTACGGTACGTGCGCGGCGGCCGCGAACACCTCCAGCGCGCCCGGGCCGTGGCCCTCGCCTGCTACGCGATCGAGTCCCCGCGCCTGCTCCTCAACTCCGGCCTGTGCAACGAACACGACCAGGTCGGCCGCTATGTGATGGTGCAGGGCGCGCCCCAGGTCGCGGGCCGGTTCGACGACGAGATCCGGATGTACAAGGCGCCGCCGCCCGAGGTGACGAGCGAGCAGTTCTACGAGACCGACCCGGCCCGCCCGTACCGGCGCGGCTTCTCGGTGCAGACCGTCTCCCCGCTGCCGGTCGTCTTCGCCCGGCACCTCGCCGAAGCCGGCCACTGGGGTGCCGGTCTGCGCGAACGGATGCGTGGCTACCCGTACTGGGCCACCCTCGGCGCGCTGTGCGAGTACCTGCCGCAGGCCGGCAACCGGGTCACCCTGGACGCCGAGACCGACGCGTACGGACTGCCCGTCGCCCGCTTCACCCACGGCCGCTGCGCCAACGACCGGCTCGTCACCGAGGCCGCCACCCGCACCATGGCCGACATCCTCACCGCCGCGGGCGCCCGGGAACTCGTCGCCGTCGAGCGCTACGCCCATCTGGTCGGCGGCTGCCGGATGGCCGACCGGCCCGAACACGGGGTCGTCGACGCCGACCTGCGCACCTTCGCCGTACCCAATCTGCTCGTGACCGACGGCAGCGTCCTGCCCACCCAGGGTGCCGCCAACCCCGCCCTCACGATCATGGCCCTCGCCGACCGGGCCGCCGCCCGCCTGGTGGCCGGATCCCGGTCCGGCCTCCCGCTCGCCCGGAGCCCGCGCTGAACGCGACGCCCGGCAGCGGCGCCGTAGCTCGCCGGGCACGGTCATGACGGCGCGGGCCGCATGGTTCGAGGGCCCGGTCCGCCGCCCGGTCCGCATACCCGCACCGATATGGGGCACTCGTGACCGCGAGGTGACATGACCCGACCGGGCCGCCACCGACCGCTTCCGTCGGCCGGCTCGGTGGGAGGAGGACACGATGACTGCGCATGGGGCGCGGTCCCGGGGCGCTGCCCTGTTCGACGTCGACGGGACCCTGGTGGACACCAACTACCTCCACACCCTCGCCTGGTGGCAGGCGCTGCGCCGACACGGTCATGACGTACCGATGGCCCGCATCCACCGCGCCATCGGCATGGGCGCCGACCGACTCCTCGACGCGGTCCTCGGAGAACGGCGCCGACGCACCGAGGACAGAGCGATCGCCGACGCGCACGGGGCTCTCTACGCCGCCTGGTACGAGAATCTCCGGCCGTTCGAGGGCGCGACGGAGCTGCTGCGCGCGGTGGCCGCACGCGGATGGCGGGTCGTGCTCGCCAGTTCGGCCTCCGAGGAGGAGGTCGCCGCCGTCCGCGGACTGCTCGACGCCGACGAGGTGATCGAGGCGGCCACCTCGGGCGGAGACGTGGACGCCACCAAACCCGCACCCGACCTCGTGGAGACGGCCCTGGAAGCGGTGGGCGCCGAGCCCGAGGACGCCGTCTTCGTGGGCGACACCGTCTGGGACGTGGAAGCCGCCGGGCGTGCCGGACTGCCGTGCATCGGCCTGTTGACCGGCGGCACGACGCGCGCCGAGCTGGAGGACGCGGGTGCGGTGCTCGTCTGCGAGGACGCCATGGCCCTGCTGAGGAGGATCGACACGAGTCCGCTCCGCCGGCCATCGCGGTGACCGCGTCCACCGGCATCAGCCGTGCGTGTACGGGGCCGCGGCCCAGAAAGGTGCCGCTCGCGGGGACCACCGCCCTGCGGGATCAGTGCGTAGGTGTGCGGCGAGGCGGTCAGGAACCGGTCCGGGACGAAGCGGTACGGATCGTCCCACAGAGCGAGGTCGTGGTTCCTCCCGTACACATCGAGCAGCAGCAGGGTGCCGCGCGACACCCGCTCCCCGTCCAGCACGAGCCCGTCCGGCGCGAGGGCGCCGACGAACGGGACGAACGGACAGAAGCGGCGCACCTCATGCGCGAAGGACCGGGCGAGCCCGGTCGGTTCCTCCTCAGCGAGCCGCCTCCGCAGACGGGGCCGCAGGCTCATCGCGTGGGCGGCGAAGGTCAGGAACCACGTGATCGCCACCGTGGGTCGCGCGAGGCGTCGGGACTCACGACGGCGAGTGCGTCAGGGCGCTTCGGCAGTACGTCGGCGAGCCGAAGCGCCTCGGTCCGGGCCCGGACCGTGCCGTCGAGGGAGTCGTCCACCACCGCCGCGAGGGTGCCCGTCCTCGCTCACCACGACGAGCGCCGGAGCCCGCTCATGGACCAGTACTTCCGCGGCTTCCCGCAGGGTGGCGTCCAGGTGCGCACAGGTGCGCACAGGTGCAGGGCCAGGCCAGGTCACGCTCGCGCACGGGCCGGGGTCTCCGCGGTCGTCGTTCCGTCCACGGAGCGTGGTTCGGTTGCCGCGCCGGTGTCGACGATGTCGTCGACGTGGAAGAGGCGGGCGATGGGGACGTCGGTGCTGCTGTGGGCGATGATCGAGAAGGCGATGCAGACCGCGATCAGCGTGTACGCCTCCGGCCCCTGAGGAATGCCGGCCTGGAGGACCAGCAGGCCGTAGACGACCGAGGCGAAACCCTTCGGCCCGAACCAGGCCGCGACCAGCTTCTCCCTGCGGTCGATCCGCGTCCCCCACAGCGACAGCAGCAGCGACGCCGGCCGGATGAGCACGATCGCCAGGACCACCGCGACATAGCCACCGATGGACAGGTCTCCGAACAGCTGCGGAGTGAGCAGCGCGCCGAAGACGAGCAGGGCGGCGAACTTGGCCAGTTCGGCCAGCGACTCGCCCAGCGGCTCGAACGCCTTCTGGGACTCCGATGAGACGGCGGCGAGGACCGCGCCCGCGGAGAAGGCGGCCAGGTAGGGGTTGGCGTGGGTCAGGTGGCAGGCGCCGTACAGGATGATCCCGGTGGCCAGCGGCAGCAGCGGCTGGAGCTTCGGCTCGGCGCCGAGCAGCGGAAGCCGTACGAGCCCGTTGACGAGCAGCGGGAGCAGCACGCCGAAGGCCAGGCCGAGGCCCAGCTCAAGACCGATCTGCCCGAAGGACGCCTCCGCATGGCCCGCGGTCGGTCCCGCGGCGGCGATGAGGATCAGCACCACCGGCAGAGCGAGGCCGTCGTTGATACCGCTCTCGACGTTCAGCAACTCGCGCAGCCGGGACGGCACCTCCTTGCGGCCCACGATCGCCGACGCGAACACCGGGTCCGTCGGCGCCAGGACCGCGCCGACGAGGAAAGAGGTCGTCCAGTCCAGGCCGACCAGGTAGTGGGTGATCAGGGCCATGCCCACGCACGCGAGCGGCATGCCCAGACCGAGCGCGCGCGCCGGGTTGCGCCAGTTGGCCCGCAGCTTGGCGAACGAGACATGCATGCCGTCGGTGAACAGCACGGCGAACAGCGCGAGATCGGCGGTCACCGACACGATCTCGCTCTCCGGCGAGATGTGGATCAGGCCCAGGAAGCCGTCGCTCACCAGCGCCCCGCCAAGGAGGAAGAGCAGCGAGGTGGACAGGACGGTACGGGCGGCAAGCCCGGACAGCAGCACCGCGACAAGCAGTGCGGCCCCGAAGACAGCGACGAGCAGCATGACGGAAGTACTCCGATCGGTAGAAGAGACACGTATCCCTTGTTCGCCGACCAGACTTCCCGGCACTCCGCAACGGACCTTACACGTTCCTTACGCGGCATTGACAGGGCCTTGACGGGCACCCGGGCGCGGCTCCGATTGCCGGGTTCCGGCAATCGGAGCCGCGCAGCGCGGTCGTGCTGGGGAGCCATCCAGCGGTACTGGTCCCGCGCGAACGGTGGCTGACGGAACTCATGCGCGTACCCGCACGGCGGGCGCTCAGGCCAGGGCGAAGTAGCGCAGCCACAGATAGAGCGCGGACACGGCGACCGTGACGGCGGTGACGACCAGTCCGTACTTGGTGAACTGCCAGAAGGAGATGGGCTGGCGGTTGCGTTCGGCGATGCCGAGGACGACGACGTTGGCGGAGGCGCCGATGGCGGTGGCGTTGCCGCCGAGGTCGGCGCCGAGGGCCAGGGCCCACCACATCACGTGGTCGGGGTCCCCGCCCATGTCGGCGACGAGTTCGCTGGTGATCGGCGCCATCGTGGCGACGTAGGGGATGTTGTCGACGATCGCGGAGAGCACGGCCGAGCCGCCGAGCAGCAGCATGGATCCGCCGAGTTCGGCGCCTCCGATGGCGTCCGCCAGCCAACCGGCCAGCTCGCCGATGACGCCCGTCTCGATCAGTGCCCCCACCATGACGAACAGGCCTGCGAAGAAGGCCAGCGTGGGCCACTCGACCTCACCGAGCACCTCGCCCGTCTCGACCTTGGACACGGCCACCAGCAGGCCGGCGCCGAGGAGCGCGACCACGCTCGGCTCGTAGTGCAGGACGGGGTGCAGGACGAATCCGGCGACGACGAGGGCGAGGACGCCCAGGCCGAGGGCCAGCAGGCGGGGGTCGGTGATGGCCTCGCGCTCGCGCAGCTCCATGACCTCGGCGGCGCGCTTCTCGTCGTAGACGAAGTACTTCGCGAACATCACCCGGCACAGCAGGACGAGGACGCATATCAGGACCACGCACAACGGCGCGAGGTGCACGAGGAAGTCGTTGAAGGTGAGGCCGGCCCGGCTGGCGATGATGATGTTGGGCGGGTCACCGACGAGCGTGGCGGTGCCGCCCACGTTGGACGCGAAGACCTCGGCGAGCAGGAACGGCATGGCCGGCAGTTTCAGCCGGTCGCACACCAGGAGCGTGACCGGGGCCACCAGCAGGACGGTCGTGACGTTGTCGAGCAGCGCGGACGCCACGGCGGTGATGACGACCAGCATGGTCATCACCCGAAAGGGCCGGGCCCTGGCCTTCTTCACCGACCAGATGGCCAGGTACTCGAAGAGCCCGGTCCGCTTCAGCACACCGACGATCATCATCATGCCCATGAGGAGGAAGATGACGTTCCAGTCGATGCCGGTCTCCTCCGAGTGGAAGGCAGAGACGTCGTCGGTGGCGCCGATGGCCAGCATCAGCCCGGCGCCGCCCAGGGCCGCGGCCACCCGGTGGACCCATTCGGTGACGATCAGGACGTACACGCCCGCGAAGACGGCGACCGCCGCCCAGCTCTGCCAGTCATTCACGCCTGACCGCCCGCCGCGAGCAGGTGCCGCATGAGCCCGGCCGCCGAGACGACCCCGAGCAGCCGGCTTGCGGGACCGTCCCGCTCGACCACCGCCACCAGGGGTACGTGGCTACGGGCCATGGCCGCCGCGATCTCCAGCGTGCCCGCGTCCGGGCCGACGTACGGCGGCTTGAAGGCACGGGCGGGCAGCCACTGGGACACCGTCTTGCCCGTCAGGTCCTCGACGAGCGCTTCGGCGTGCCGTTCGTCGATGACCGGGGCGAGGAGCGGGTCCTCCATCACGTACTCGGGGACGAGCTGGCGCACGACCTGGGAGCCGGGCACGACGGCGTACGGAATCCCGTCGGCGTCAAGCACCAGAAGCGCGGGCAGATCGTGTTCGGCCAGCAGCCGGACCGCGTCCACGGCACGGTCGTCGGTCGTGATGTGGGGAAACGGCTCGGCGAGATCACGGGCGGACATGGGGCGGCTCCTGACCGGGGTCGTCAAAAAACGGGAACGCAAAAGAACTCGCCGACCAGACTTCCCGGCACACCGCCGGCAACTTTATAGGTTTCTTACGGCTTCCTGGCGAGCTTCTGACGGCGGCCTGTCGTGCGGTACCCACAGGCCATCGGATCAGGCGTCGTCGGGACGGCCGCCGGCCGGCCGGGAGGCATGCCGCCCGGCGGGGCGTGCCAGCAGGTGGCGGGGGTCGGATGCCCGTGTGATGGCCGCCTCCACGGCCGTGAGGCGGTCGGCGAGCAGGCCGAGGGCGGCGATCGCGCGGCCGGTGGGGTCGTCACCGGCGGTTCCGAGCGTCCGGGTGCGGGTGAAGGCGGTGGTGATCTCGGTCCAGCGGGTGGCCTGCTCGGGGGTGAGGGTGCCGCGGAGGGCCGCGAGCTTGAGGAGGTTGGCCTCGGCGTCGCCGGTGAGGGTCTGCGCCTCCGCCGTGTAGTGGTCGTCGATGAGAGCGGCGAGTTCGGCCTCGTTCATGGCGGGCGAGATGCGGGCCACGATCTTGTTCATGTTGCGGTACGAGCCCTGGAGCCGGAACGGCGGCTCGGTGCGGGCGTCGTCGGTCTGCGCGGCGGAGGCGATGTAGGCCTCGTTGACCGCGAGCACGGTGGTACGGGCGGTCAGCAGGTGGCGCAGGACGGCGAGGATCCGGTCGAGTTCCGCCGGGGTGTACGGGTGGGTGAGCCGTTCCCGGTTCGCCAGCGGGTCTCCGGATGCCAGGCCGGTCAGCAGCTCCAGGTCGGCGCGGTCCCGGCCGGCGAGCGGCGCGAGGTCCGGGTGGGAGGTCAGGGCGTTCTCGACGAAGCTGAGGGCGAACGCGTCCTCCTTGCCGGTGAGCACGTCGCCGAGGTTCCACACGTCGGCGCGGTTGGCGAGCATGTCGGGGACGCGGAAGCGCGTACCGGACTCGGTGTAGGGGTTGCCGGCCATGCAGACGGCGAAGCGCTTGCCGCGCAGATCGTGCCCGGCCAGGCTGCGGGTGGCGTCGCACAGCGGGATGAACTTCTGCAGGAACTCCGGCGAGCAGTGCTGGATGTCGTCCACGTACAGCAGCACGTTGTTGCCCGCCTCCAGGGCGAAGGCGATCTTCTCCAGTTCGCGCCGGGCCGCCGCGTCGGGGGCCTCGGCCGGGTCGAGGGAGGTCGTGGCCCGGCCGAGGGCGGGGCCGTCGACCTTGACCAGGAGCAGGCCGAGGCGGTCGGCGACGTACTCGACGAGGGTCGTCTTGCCGTATCCGGGCGGTGAGAGGAGCAGGAGCAGTCCGTGGCTGTCGACCCGCTTGGCGTCGCCCGCAGCACCGAGCTGCTTGGCCAGGTTGTCGCCGATCAGCGGCAGGTAGACCTCGTCGACGAGCCGGTTGCGGACGAACGAGGACATCACCCGCGGGCGGTACTCGTCCACCCGCAGCCGGGTGCGTTCGGCCACGACGAGTTCGGCCCTGCCTGCCTGGAAGGACCGGAACCCCGGCACGTCGTGGGCGGCGAACTCGGCCGTCCGGTGCAGGAATTCGTCGATCCCGAGCTCCAGCGAGCCGCCGCTCAGGCGTGGGTGGCTGCCGAGCAGTCCGGTGAGCGTGCAGCCGGTCGGTCCGTCGACGTCGTAGCGGTCGAGCGCGGGGCACAGCTCGATGGCGACGGCCTCGGTGAGCACCCCGTCCCCGGCCCGCTCGCCGGAGGCGGCCGCGTAGGCGTGCAGCCAGCCCTCGACGAGCCGGCGACGGGCCGCGAGGTCGTCAAGCGCGCCGAGGTCGTCGTCGTACGCCCGGGTCCCCACGGCCCTGCGGAACTTGTCGAGGAGGGTTCGGGCCTCCGCAGAGACGGCGAACCCGGCCGGGGCCGTGGCCAGTTCGTCGACGAGGTACGCAGCGGCCGACGGGTCGCCGATCCGCTCGGCCAGTTCGCGGCGGAGCGCGTCGAGGCCCGGCGCGGCCCCGAACAGGTCGCGGGCGCGGTGCAGGGAGACGGCGGTACGAGTCCACGCGGCGCGGGCCTGGTCGCTCGCCGCGTGCGCCCAGAACAGCTGGGCGTTCGCTCTGGCGGTCGCCGGGTGACGGAGGAGTCCGGCGCCCTCGCGCAGCCGCAGCACGGCGGCCAGGATCTCCGTCGCGTCGTGGTCGTGGACCCCGCGCTCGTACCCCTCGTCGTACGCGGCTTCGGCGGCCCGCCGGACCAGGGCCGGCAGTTCGGCGGCGGCCAGGGCGTCGGAGAGGGCGTCGGCGCCGTGTTCGGCGAGGAGCCGGGCGGCAAGGTATTCGGAGCGGTAGACGTCCGGGGACTCCGAGGGCAGGGTCCGTCCCCAGTGCGGGCGGGTGGCCTCGAACGCGGGGTCGGTGACCCGGCGGCGGTAGTCGGTACCGGTGAGGACGAAGGCGAGCGTGTCGCCGTGCGGGACGAGGGTGAGCTCGGGCGACTGGCGCTGGACGGCGAAGCGGTACCGGCCGAGGCGAATGGTGTCGCCGCCGTCGGCGTACAGCTCGGTACGGTCGCGCAGGGCGCGGCCCGCCTCCTGACGGGCGGCGGCGAGCCGGCCCTCCAGTTCCTCCGCCCGCACCTGGTCGCCCAGGTCCCGCAGTTCGGTGGCGGTGCGCCGGACCTTGGTCACCATGGGGTCGGAGGCGAAGTACGCGTGGACGTCGTCGTCACTGTCCAGGCCGGCGGCGCGGCGGGCGATCGCTTCGAGGACGCGGCCGGCCGACTCGGTGAGGCGCTGCGCGCGGCGGGCACGGGCATCGGTGAGGGTCTGGCGGCGTGCGGTGAAGGCGTCGTGGATCTCGGTCCGCTTCTCGGCGAGTCCGCCGAGGAAGGCGTCGTGATCGGCGAACCGGGCTTCGAGGTTCTCCAACTGGAGAAGTAGTCTGCCGAGTTGTGCGTCGCAGTCCTCCGGGGTGGCCGCGGCGGCGAGTGCGCCGGTGACCGCCTCGGCGAGCAGGGCGAACTCGGCGGTGAAGGCGGCCCGCCCCTCGCGGTCGAGGAGATCGGCGCGTCGCGAAGCCAGGGTGGCCCGGGCCCGGTTGAGGCCGCCCAGGACGTCGGCGACGCGCTCCAGGATGGAGGTGCGCACGGTGGCGTCGGCGATGTCGAGGCCGGCGACGACCTCGCTGAGGGTCCGAAGCCCGTGGGCGTGGGTGTCGAGGCGGTCGCCGAGGTCACGGGTCGCGGCGACGCTGTCCGCCTCGGCCGCGGCGGCGGTGAGCCGTTCGGCCTCGGCCTGGTGGGCGGCGAAGGCGTCGTCGCGCTGGAGGAAGGCGACCGCCCGCTGGGCGGCGGCGACGAGGTCCTCCTCGGCCTGCCGGGCGAGAGTGTCGACGGCGTCGGTGTCGGCGTACCGCAGCTCCTTCACCGTCAGGAGGTGCCCCTGGGCGCGGCGCAGCGCGGTGAGCCGGTCGATCCACTCCTCGGCCGTGGCGGGCGACTCGCCGCGGATCTGCCGGGCGAGACGGGTGAGGCTCCGCTCGGCCTCCGTGAGAGCCTCCGCGGCCCGGGCGGTGAGGGCGGCCACCGTCTCGAACTCGGTGAGCACCTGCTCCGCGGTGGTACGCAGCGCGGCGAGGGGTACGCCCAGGTCACCGGTCTCCGGGTCGCCGAGCCAGTGGTGGGTGTCGGCGGCGCGGTCGCAGGCGGCGAGCAGCGCTGCGTACACCTCGCCGGTCGGGGTCGTCTCGCCGGCCTGCCGGGCGATGGCGAGGCAGTCGGAAATGCCGCGGACGAGGTCGGCGTCGCCGATACGGGCGAGCGGCCCGCTCCCGGCCGGTGCGAGGTGGGTGTCGGCCGCGAAGGGGGTGTTCCAGAGCTGGACCGGGTGGACGCGGCCCGTCTCGGTGCCGGTCCCGCGCAGTACGACCAGGGTGCCGTCGTCGAGCAGCGCGTACGCGCGTCCGGTGACAGGGTGGGCGGCCTGCTCCCGGACCCGGTGGTACGGGAGCAGGAGGGTCCGCGCGTCGCCCGGGGCGCCGGGCGACCGGAAGCTGTAGAGGACGTCTCCGCCGTGCGGTGAGACGACGGATCCGTCGTGGGCGAGTCCGGCGAGGTCCGTGGCGGTGTCGAAGGTCCGCACCGTGCCGTCGGCGAGGCAGTACCCACCGGGAAACACGACGCCGCGGTCCTCCGGGAGGCGCAGACACGCCTGGCCGAGGCCGTCGAGTCGGACGACGGCTCCGGTGAGGGAGTGGAAGACCAGATGGCGTACGGTCTCCTCCCGGTACGGGAGAACGCGGACCAGGACGAGCGGGCCGACGACGGCGTGGGCGACCTCGGCGTCGGCGAGGGACTGCAGCGGTTCGTCGACCGGCTCTGCGTACACGCCGTCGCCGGTGTCGGTGTCGTTCCGCGTCTTGACGGTGAGCGCGCCACCGGCCGTGGAGACGAACAGCCGCCCGCCGAGCGAGATGTGCGGGTGTCGGCCGGGCACGTGGTCCTCGCGGGTGGCGGCCACCCAGTCGACGTCTTGGCCGGGCGGCGTGACCAGGTCCCGTTCGCCCTGGGCGTCCAGGAACCGGCACGCGCCGGACGGGGTGAGTGCCCAGCGCAGAACCCGCAGGTCGTCGGCCTTCTCGCCGGTCTGGAAGACGGCGAGCAGCCGTCCCTCGGTGCGGCGGAACCGGACCAGACGCGCGCCGCGGAAGTAGCGGTGCAGGGCGGCGAACTCACGGACGAAGCCGGGGTCGTCGAGCAGTCCGGGCACGGCGTCCTCGGACTGAGCGGTGAACTCCCGGTCGTACAGGGCGAAGACGTCGGCGACGCGCGGCTGCCCGTCGAGGGTTGCGGGCGGGCGGGTGCGGCCGAAGAGCAGCAGGCCGCCGACGGCCACCACGTCCGTCAGCACGCAGGCGTCCTCGGTCCGCACCTGCCCGGTCCCGGTCAACTCCAGCTCGCCCGAGCCGAATTCGCGCGTCCTGGCCTCGTTCAGCGCCTGGGCGCGTGCGGCCAGTTCGGCCGCCTGCGCCGCGAGCCGGTCGCGCAGCACCGCGTAGGCGTCGTCGTCGACGCCATGCGCCTCGGTTGGCGTGCTGGTGTTGGTGCCGTTCCCGCTGTCGGTGTTCATCCCGCCGTACCTCTCCCTGTTTCTCCGCGGGAGGGCCGGCGCCGGGACCCCCGTACCCGGCGCCGGCCCTCCCGGCCCCCGTCGCCCGTCGCCCGTCGTCCGTCAGCTCGCGCTCGCGGCCGTGCCGTTCAGTACGGCGGTGGTGTCCGCCGGCGCGGGCGCATCCAGCAGGCCGGACTTCATGACTTTCGCGAGCAGCGCGGAGACGCTGAGGTTCTGCACGTCGGCGGTGGACAGCGAGCCGAGCACCTTCGTCAGGTCCTCGGTGAACGAGCCGTCGCCGTTCAGCCACGGGCCGGCGAGGGTCTGCGCGGTCTGCGAGTGGTCCAGGAAGCCGTCGACCGACTTGCCCAGCGAGACCGACTGCACGAGCCGGTCGAGGAAGACGGACTCCCCTCCGACGATGTTGATGTCGGCGTGCTCCAGACCGGTGGCCAGGACGGTGGCCTGTGCTTCGGCGACCTGCCGCTGGACGTCGAGGCCGGCCAGCCGGATGTCCTTCTCGGCCTCCAGGCGCAGCCGGTACTCCTCGTGAGTACGGGAGGCCTCGTCGAAGGCGGCGACGGCGATGGCCTTCTGGTTGAGGCCCTCGGCCTCCGCCTTCAGCTTCTCGCCGATCGCGGTGGCCTCGGCGAGCGCCTTCGCGCGCAGGCCCTCCGCCTCCGCGCGCAGCCGGGCCTCGGTGGCCTCGGCCTCGGCGCGGCCGGTCTTCTCGATGGCAGCGGCCTCCTTCTCCCGTACCTGCGCGGCGGCGAGGCCCTCGGCGGCGGCTTCCGCCTGGAGGCCCTCGGCGAGGCGGATCTTGGCGCGGGCGTCGAGGTCGGCGGCCTTGTTGCGGGCCTCGGCGAGGGTGAGTTCCTCCGCGGCCCGGTGCACGGCCGCCTGCTCGGCGGCCTCGGCGGCCTTGATGTCCTTGACCAGCTTCTCCTGCGCCTCGGCCTCGGCGGCGATGACGAGGGCCTGCCGGTCGCGCTCGGCCTCCTCCACTGCCCGGAGCCGCTTGATGGACTCCTCCTGCTCGGCGACCGTCCGGTCCACCGCGACCCGCTCCCGGATCACCTCGGCGATCTCGCGGCGCTCGGCCTCGACCTCCTTGTCGGCGGCGATCCTGGTCAGCTCCGTCTCCCGGTCCCGGGCGATGACCTCAAGGAGCCGGTCCTTCTCGATGCGCTCGTTCTCGATCGCGATGACCCGCTCACGGTTCTTCTGCGCGACCGCCACCTCGCGGGTCTGGTTCTCCCGCTGGACGCCGAGCTGCTCCTCGGTGCGCAGGAAGGCGCTCTGCGCCCGCAGCCGCTCCTCCTCCACGACCTTGGCGGTCTCGGCCTCCTCCCTCGCCCGTACGGTCTCGATCTCACGCCGCTGCTTGATCTCGGCGTCCGCCTGCCGCCGCTCCAACTCCAGGATCGCCTCGCGGGCATCCACGTTCTGCCGGGTGATCTCCTTCTGCTCGTTCTGCCGCAGCTCGTTGGTGCGCACGTTCTCGACGGCCGTGAGCTCGGTGATCTTGCGGATGCCCTGGGCGTCCAGGATGTTCGCGGCGTCGAGGTGCGACAGCGGCGTCTGCTCCAGGTGGTCGATGGCCGCGTCCTCCAGGCTGTAGCCGTTGAGGTCGATACCGATGAGCTCGATGATCCGGAAGCGCAGCTCCTCGCGCTTGGTGTACAGGTCGGTGAAGTCCATCTGCTTGCCGACCGACTTCAGCGCCTCGGAGAACTTCGCGTTGAACAGCTCCTGCAGCGTCGCCTGGTCGCTGGCCCGCGCCGTACCGATCGCCTGGGCGACCTTGATGACGTCCTCGACGGTCTTGTTCACCCGGACGAAGAACGAGATCCGGATGTCCGCGCGGATGTTGTCGCGGCAGATCAGACCGTCCCGGCCGGTCCGGGAGATCTCGATGGTCTTCACCGAGATGTCCATGACCTCGGCCTTGTGCAGCACGGGCAGGACCACCTGCCCGGTGAAGGTGACGTCGACCTTGCGCATCTTCGACACGATCAGCGCCTTGCCCTGCTCCACCTTGCGGAACAGCCGGCTGACCGCGAACAGCACAACGGCGGTGAGGAGGAGGACGACGGCGACGAGCACGCCGATGCCCACGGTGATGGCATCCATGAGAGAACCCCGTGTCGATCGAAGTGAGAGGGCGGAACAGCAAGGCACGTATCCGCTCGGGCGGTGGTGCACGGCAAACGCGTCCCGGGCACGGCGCTCCGGCGACTCTTCCGGAACCCGGCATCGGCCGCGCTGAGCGCACCTTCGCGGAGCCATTCTGATGCGCCGCCCTACTCAGGCGCATTGCCGATTCCCGGCAGGCTTTGATGTCTTCTTGATGCCGGGGTCTTCCGACTGGCCGAAGGCATCTCTGACAGCGCCCTCGACCGGATCGGCGGGGGAAGGGCATGGAAAGTACGGCACGATGCTCGGCTCCAGCCAGGAGAGCCGGGCTCTGCTGGACTGCACCCTCTCCTGGGGCGAAGGGTCGCTGGGAGCCCGAGGTACTGGTTCGGGTACGAGTGGGGGCGCTGATCGCGGCGCAGGTCGCGGCGGTTGACGCGGGTGACCGATCCATCGGCGACTTCCCGATGCCTCTGCCACCCGGCGCGAGGGGCAGCACCGCCGCCACGACCGGGTCAACGGCAGTGAGGCGAGTGCCTCGTTGCAGTGCGGCCCACCACTGCGCCGCCTCTGCCACGCCCACGACAACCACCGCACGCTGATGGAGGGAGAACCGCAATCGGACGACGAGCCGAGGCGGCAGCGGGAGCGCTCGTCCTGACGCTCACCGCCGGCCGGTTGATCCGGGGATTCGGCCTGCGGGATGACGACGCGAGCGAGGTCTCCGCAGACACCTGCCGGGGCGCGCTGGCGGTCGAGGAGGCCAGGGCGTTCTTCGGCGGCGCCGACCTGGGATCCGACGGCAACACCGCGGAATGGGTGGGCTATCAGACGGAGTACTGCTCGGCATGGGCCCGTGGCCAGGAATCCAGCGGCGTACGGCTCAGCCTGGACGTCCGTCCCGCAGCGGCCCATGTCCTGGCCGAAGCACGCCAGGACATCGAGGAGCTCTCCGACGCCCAGGTGCTTCAAGTGGCCCGGTTCGCCACCGAGTCGGCCCGCCGTGCGGCTCAGCGCTTCGGGTGCGAGGGCCCGCTGGGGCAGCGGCCGCCCACCGTCGATCGCACCCCGTGGCAGACACGCCCCGCAGCCCAGGCCAGGGGAACCTGTCGTGGCGTCGTCAGCTCGCAGGACGCGGCCCGGCTACAGATCGTGACGGTCTCGGAGAAGCCGGACGGACGCGCACTCACGGAGGAGTGCGCCTTGAACATGCCTGCCGAGGGCCACCACATCAGGCTGAACGCCTACTACGGGCCCTCCGCGCAGCATGAGATGTACCTGGACGGCCGCTATCCCGGCAGCGTGAAGGGCGCCGTCACGCAGTCGCACGACTGCAAGGGCAGCTTGGGGACGGCCTACTTCAAGTTCGAGGAGTTCCCGAAGCCGGAAGCCGAGAAGGGAGCGCGGAGCAGCGCAGGAAGTGAGGACGCGCATCGATTGCTGACGGCCTTCGCCTCCGCCTCCGGGAGCCGACATGGTTGTCCCCTGGCCTGACCAAGGCCTCTGATCACCGGGCCGACCGACAAAGACTCCGGAGACCGCTCAGGCACCGGGATACCTCGCGGTGGGGTAGTTGTCCGCCTGCTCCGATCGGCGCGGGATGCGTAGGTTCTGTCCTGGTTCAGCAGGGTAGGTGATGGATTAGGCGTCCAGAGGGAGGCTGCTTCCATGCCGTGGCTCATTTGGCTGCTCGCCGCCGCGGCACTCGGTGTCGCGGAGTTCTTCACCCTGACGCTCGTCTTCGGGCTGCTGGCGGGCGCCGCCTTGGTTGCCGCCGTGGTCGCTGGTATGGGCGTCGGCCTTCTCGGCCAGCTCGTGGCGCTCGGGGTGGCAGCGGCAGCGGGTCTTGCCCTGGTGCGTCCTGTCGCATTGCGGCACATGGCGCAGGCGCCCCTCACGCGCGAGGGCAGCGATGCGCTGATCGGCAAGCGGGCCGAGGTCATGCAAGAGGTCACCGCGAGCCGCGGCCTGATCAAGGTCTCCGGCGAAGAATGGTCCGCCCGTGCCCTCGACGAAAGCCAGGTGATCCCGGTGGGAACGCTGGTGGACGTCATGGAGATCAAAGGCGCTACGGCTGTCGTCTATCCGCGCGAGCTCCTTCCGTGAACGGCTGAACACATCCCAACGGAGGAATTGTGGATCCGGTTGTCATCCCGATTCTTGTGGCGGCGATTGTGGTGGTCTTCCTCGTGGTGGCCACGGTGCGTATCGTCCCGCAGGCGCGCCGCTACAACATCGAGCGCTTCGGCCGGTACCGGCGGACGCTGCAACCCGGCCTCAACTTCGTCGTGCCGGTGGCGGACCGTGTCAACACCAAACTCGACGTACGCGAGCAGGTGTATTCGTCAGCGCCCAAACCGGTGATCACCGAGGACAACCTCGTGGTCAACATCGACACCGTGCTCTACTACCAGATCACCGACCCGCGGGCGGCGGCCTACGAGGTCGCCGACTACCTGCAGGCGATCGATCAGCTCACCGTGACCACGCTGCGGAACGTCATCGGCAGCATGGACCTGGAGGAGACGCTCACCTCACGCGAGGAGATCAACGCCCGCCTCCGCGCCGTACTCGACGACGCCACGGGCAAGTGGGGCATCCGGGTCAACCGCGTGGAGATCAAGGAAATCGATCCGCCGAACACCATCAAAGAGGCGATGGAGAAGCAGATGCGGGCCGAGCGTGACAAGCGCGCGGCCATCCTGCACGCCGAAGGGGAGCGGCAGGCCAAGATCCTTACCGCGGAGGGCACGAAGCAGAAGGACCTCCTGGAAGCGCAGGGGACGCAGCAGGCCATGATCCTGCGAGCGGACGGCGAGGCGAAGGCGGTGGAGCGCGTCTTCCAGGCCGTTCATCGCAACAATGCCGACCCGAAGGTCCTGGCCTACAAATACCTCGAGACGCTCCCGCATCTGGCGAAGAGCGACAACAACACGTTCTGGGTGATCCCGGGCGAGCTGACCGAGGCGGTTCGCGCCGTCACCCACGCGTTCGGCGACCGGTCGTCGATGGGGCTTCCCGAATCCGCCCAAGCGGAGGAAGCAACCACTACCGATACCGACAGCTCGCCGGACGAAGGCGGTGCACCGGAGCTCCAGGCAGGCGCGCCGCTTCCACTCGACGCCGCTGCGGCCGCCGATGAGGTCGCGAAGCAGGCCGCCGCCGTGGTGAGCGACGCCAAGGCCGAGGCCGAAGCCGCAAGGGCGGCCCAGGTACCCGGCCGGGGGCAGGCGTCCGGAGACTGAGCCCCGACGACGAGGCCTTCCGACTTCCCCGCCGTTCCTGTGGCTCTGGGCCACCATTCAAAAGCAATGGCCGGCGGGCGATGGTATCCCCTCGGCACAGCGATACCCGGTAGAACCGAAGACGGTCAGTAGATCGGAGGCCGCTTTCCGGAGCGCGGATATACCTGCCGGCGCGCACCCTCCGTTTCAGGTGCGCCGGGAAGTCTGGTCGGCAATAGCCGCCGCCTGCCCTCGGAGCCCCGATGCCGACGATGTCACCCTCACGGAAGCTCCGGCAGGGCCGCCACGCCTTGCTGCGAATGCTCCACCCTCGTCGCGATCTCGTCGTCATCCGCCTGAGGGGCAACCTCGACGCCGAGCGGGTGAAGGAAACCACCCGGGTCCTGCGCCGTGTGCTCCGCAACGGTCCGAGAGCACTGGAAGTGGACCTCTCCGGCGTCACACACCTCAGCCCTGAGGGAGCCCTCCCACTGTTCCTCGCCGCCCGTGGGGCTCGCGGCCAAGGAGTCCGGTTCACCATCACCCACGCGGATCCACAGGCACAGGCCATGATGCATCGACTCGGCCTTGAGCGATATCTGTCGAACGGCGCCTCAAGCTAGAGTTCCGTGACACTGCATCGGCCGGGGAGTCGGCTCGCTACTTTCCGGGCAACAGGCCACCACGCACCTGCCTCGATGTCGTGCCCCGCTTCTATGCTCCTGCGATGACGTCTCACGAAGGAACGCATCGCACCGTTCTCGTCCGGGTGGGTAGCCGCCATGCCCAGATCGACGAACAGCTCGCACCCACGATCCAGGCGATCTGGGAGTGTGGCCTCGACACGTTCACCTGCTGCCAGGACCTGGCAGAGAGCAACGCGGACTGGCCGGAGAAGCTGCCGCACATGGCGGAGTGGGTCGAGTCCCGCCGTGGGTGGATGCTCATCGACTTCCCGGTCGACAGCGGCCTCGCCTTCCTCTCGGCCGCGGCGAACGCCGGCCCGCGAGACGCCTTCTACGTGCGGATGACTCACTGGGCCGCCCCGGACGCCTGGGATGTGAAAATCAAGCCGATGGACGCGGCGATGTTCCAGGAGGACCAGCCATCGCACTTCGGCCTGCGCCTCCTCCAGGTGAGCTTCCCCGCCTACGACCTGCCGGAACTGACCCGCCGTCTCCGCGAACACGCCGCAGGCCGTACGGTGCCGCCCGCCCCCGCCGATTGGAGCAGCGTCGGCCGCTAGCTTCTGGGTCGGGCCGGTCTGCACCGCAAGCTCCGGCTGAGTACCTGCGTGACCAGGCTGGCCAACTGCAGCGTTCAGTCACCGCTAGGTGGCCGCTTGCCGTTGGTAGTGGCAGTTTCGGGCGCGGGCCTGGTGGCGGCGTCGCCAATGCGACCAGCGGAGTCGGTGCGCGAGGTCGTGGACCCGGCTGGTGAAGGTGGTGAACAGGCGCTGGATCTCGTTGCAGGTCAAGGGGATCAGGTCGTCTGGGGCGGGGTGGTCGCGGCCTTCGGCGGCCGCGGTGACGACGAGGAAGGCGAGGGCGAGCATCGCGAGGGTGACCCAGCGGTGCCAGGAGGTCCAGCGGCGGACCTGGTGCTCGTGCAGGCCCGCCAGGCCCTTGCCGGCCTGGAACGTCTCCTCGACCGTCCAACGTCGTCCGGCCACCCGCACCAGGTCGGACAACGGGACGGGGCGGGCGAGAAGCAGCGGTAGAAGGCGAGTTCGCCACTTCGCCGATTGCGGGCGGACCAGCAGCCACCAGTGCCCGGGCCGATCGGCAGGGCCATGGATGTCGGCCTGGGCCCAGTCGTAGTACCGCTCGCCTAAGGCCCCCGCTCGGGCCGAGCGCCGCTGCCATGCCCGCCCCGGGATCTTCGCCACGATGGCCTTGGCCGGGAACTTCCCCGCCGCCGTGGTGACTTGGTGGTGCTGGAGACCGCCAGGACGTAGCCGGTCCAGCGTTTCCAGCGGGGCCCGCAGGTGCGGGTTGTCGCCGTAGACCTCGTCGCCCGCGACCCAGCGGGCGGGAGAGCCCGTGTCGAGGGCCCGGCCGATCATCCGGGCCGCCTGCACTGGCTTCGTCGCGAAGGCGAGGTCGTCGGGGATGCCGGCGGCCCAGCAGCGGTCGACATCGTCGGTCAACGGGCGCGGCACGTACAGGGCCGGTCGATCGCAGCGTGCCCGCAGGCGGCGGAGTAGACAAGGTAGACGGCGACCTGGGAGTTCTCGATCCGTCCGGCCGTGCCGGTGTACTGGCGCTGGATGCTGACCGTGGCGGTGCCCTTCTTCAGGTCGCCGGTCTCGTCGACCACCAGCACGGCCGCGTCGTCGGCCAGGTGCTCGACCACGTAGGCGCGCACGTCGTCACGGACCGCGTCGGCATCCCACTTCGCGCGGTGCAGCAGGTGCTGCATGCCGTCAGGGGTGGCGTCGCCCGCGTGCTCGGCCAGGGTCCAGCAGTTCTTCCTCGGCAGGTCGGACAGCAGGCCCAGCACCAACGCCGCTGCGGAGACGGCTGCGGCCACCGTTGATCATCATGAGTTGTGTCGACAAACGAGGATCAGGCGGTGGCCGCAGGTCACAGCTAGTACCTGCCCGATGGCGGTCGATGTTCGACCAGCTGACGTTGACCTCCCGGCCCAGGACGAAGGCGTGCACGCCGAACAGTCCCAGGGCGAGCACGCCGATCAGCATCAGGGCGGAGAAGCCGGGTACCCGCATCCGCCTACAGAAGGAGGTCCGCAAGGCGTCGGATCGCGTCTCCCCCGCGGAATCGCCGTCGCCCGGGTCAGTGAGCGTCCTCGTCACGAGCGTGGTCGACGGCCGCTCCACCGTGATCTCCAGCACGCGTCCCGTCCCGGGTCTGCCGAAACGGAACGACGTCCCTGATCCGCCCGCCCCGGGACGCCGCCAGCACAGCGGAGTCCGATACGAAGCGGACCGGCGGGCGGTCGTTGCCTCGCGGCGGCGCGGGCGGACGGTGCGTCAGCGAGGCCCACGCTGACAGAGCCAGTGCGACGAGGATGAGGAGCGAGCCGGCAGCGGCGCGCAGCAGGAGGAGTTCGTCGCCTTGCGCACCAGTACGGCGGCGAGGGTGGCGGCGGTCAGGAATCCGATAGGGACCGCGGCGTTGACGTGTTCGGTCTCGGTCGGATCCGGGAAGGCGAGTTCGCCGATCAGGAGAGCGACGGTGAAACCGATGCCGGCCAGGACCGCGAGGCCGATCGCCCGGCGCTCCGGCCAGGAAGGCACTCCGAGAAAAGCTCGTCGGGCGCGTGGCCGCGTCATGGGCGGGCCTCCGGGGCGTGTCGGTGGGTGGGCACACGGCCCCTCAAACACCGACCAGGCTTCCCGGCACACCTGCGTCATCCTGACGTGCCCGTGGGCCTCACCAGGGCGGCTCCCAGCTGGTCAACTCTGTCCGTCCCGGGTCCGGTAGAGCCTGAGGCTGTTGTTGACGAACAGGTGGACGTACCCGCACGACCAGCAGAGGAGACCGGTCGCCGATTCGTTCGCCCAGGCGAGGTTGAAGAACTCCATCCCCGTGCTGTTGAGCTTCACCTCACGCTCCCAGAAGGTGTCACCGCCGCAGATGAGGCAGCGGACCGGCACTTCTCCGAGCTGTGCGTACACGGGCTTGGCCATGATTCCCCCAAGGTTTCCGGCATCCGGCATCGGGCACGCCCACGGCCGCCCGGGGCCTCATAGTGCTCCCGCACCGCTTGTCAGCGCATTGCCGTACATCGGCAGCCTGGACGCGAACTTGATGCCGATCGCTGTGTGTCGGGCTGCCGTGTCTGTGGGCAGGCTCCAACTAGCGGGCATCGCCGGGACTGCCGCGCCCTCCTGCTGGGCCAAGGAGGCTGCCATGGGTCGCTTCGCCGACGACCAGCGTGCCTTCGCGGACATCGAGCGCCACCTCGTACAGGACGATCCCGTGCCTCGACACGCGGATGAAGACGCTGAACCAGCAGTTCCCGCAAGCTCAGGAAGCCCAGGAGAGCCGCAGCCGTCCACGCAGGAGCCGCCGGCGAGCGGTGGTGGTTGTCCTTGTGGTCATCGCCGTGCTCGGGCTGCTTCTGGCCGCGGTCCTGGGGACAGCCTCCGCGCCACCGGAAGGCGGCGACACAGGTCCCGCGGCCCGGTCCGTCTCCACGTCAGCCCGCCCAGCGACGTGAACCGCCTCGCGCAACGCGACGCGAGCACAGAGGTCCCGGACTGCGGCGCGCCGGGGACCGCCCCGGTGACACGTGGGGGGGGTGAGGGGTCACCGAGGCGGCGTGATCGGCGTAGGCGATTGATCCGCTGGTCAGGAGGCTGAGGAACCGCCAGGCCCGGGAGTTTCGTGGGGCCAGCCGAGGAGGCGGGCGCCGATCATGGCGGTCTGCAGGGTGTACCGGCTCGCGGGGTCGGCGGGATCGACGCCGGTGAGCCGGTGGATCCGGTCGAGGCGGTAGGAGACGGCGCGCACGGACAGGGTGAGGTGGCGCGCGGTCTGGGTGGTGACGCAGCCGGTGTCGAAGAACGCGGTGAGCGTGTCCAGGAGTGGTCCGGCACCTCCACGCGCCGTCCTGAGCGGGCCGAGCACGCTGTTCACAAGGTCTTCCATGGCCTGCCGGTCGCGGGTGAGGACCGGGTAGACGAGCAGGTCGGCGGCATGGAGGACAGGGGCGTCGAGGTCGAGCCGGTCGGCGAGTTCGAGGGCGCGCAAGGCTTCTTCGTAGGACTGGACGACGCCTCCGGGACCGGGCTGAGGGCGGCCGATGGCTGCCTGGCCGCCGCCGGTGGCGGCGAACGCCTGCTTGGCGAAGTAGGTGAGGACATCGCTCTGGTCGCCGGGAGCGACAGCCACGATCCGGCCGCCCTTCGTCGTGAGCAGGATGTCCCGGTCGCCGAACCGGCCGATCAGGGCCCGCTCCACCTGCTGCGGGACCGGGTCTGCCTCGCTGTACGCCTGCGGGCCACGCGCGACCGCGACCGCGTGGGTGTGGGAGAGACGCAGGCCGAACCGTTCGGCCCGCTGGGCGAGGCGTCCCAGGTCACTGCGCCCGTACAGCAGGTCGTCGATGAACTCCCGCCGCTCGGCCTCCTCCTGCCGTACCGCCAGGCGCTGGGCACGCTCGAAGCCCCCGGCGACAGCGTCCACCGACTGCTCGACGGCGGCCAGGAGGTCGAGGACGTCCCGCCGGTCCAGTGGGCCCTCGGGCCAGGCGGCCCGGGCGGCGGCCAGATGGCGGCCGATCAGGGCCCGCAGGCCCAGGGCTTCACGGGCAGCCGCCTGCTCACCGGCCTGCCGGCGGCCACGCACCTCCTCCCGGGTCAGCCGGCGCCCGCTCGCCGCGACATCCGCGAGCAGCGGCCCGTACTCCTCCAGATACGCGTACGACATCTCCCCCTCCTCCACGATCACCGCCCCCTTCTGCCCGACCGAACCGCAAGAACGTCGTAGAGAACGACGCACGCCACCGCCGCACCCACAAGCCCCAGAGCGAGATACGAGCACTCGTCTTGCACCTGGGCTGAAGCCCCGGACGGACGCGGGGCCTCGTCCGCCACCACCGCCCCGTACAGGGTGAGTCCGGCCACGCCGAGCAGTCGCCTCGGGCGTCGCGCGGGCCGCAGCACGGCCGGCCACCAGCCCGCGAGTACGGCGGTGCTCGGCGCGAGGAGGGCGACGGCGCCGCCGGTCAGGAGCGTCCAGCCGGCCCAGCCGCTCACCTCGGCGCCCCTGGCGCGGCTCCGTCTGCCGAACGGCGGGTGCGGTGCCGGTTCAGTTCGAACAGGCCGACCAGGGGGGCGGCCAGGTTCAGGGGGAAGGCGAAGGTCTCGGCCACGACGGTGGTGCCGGTGGCGCGGGTCATGCTGGCCGCGAGCCCGGCGCACAGCAGCAGCGTGGGCAGAGCCCGCCGCCAACGCGGCAGCTCGGTGAGCCACCACACGCGCACGCTGACGACGATGCTGAACATCAGGAGGGCAAGCGCGAACAGGGCGATCAAAACCAGTGTGAGGGGCATGGTCGGTTCCTTCGAGGCAGGCGGAAGGATGTGCCGACCAGACTTCCCGGCTCACCAGCGGACGATCCTAGCGGCGATGGCCCCGTTGTCACGTTTCCTCTCGCCGGCTGAAGCGGTGACGGACTGGGCGGCCCGCCACAGACCGGCGGACAGCGGACATGTGACGATAGCGTCGGCGTCCCCTATGGCAGCTCGGTAAACGCTTCCACGGCCTGGGTCTTTCCGGTGACGATGATGATGTCGCCCTTCTGGACGACCGTGTCGGCCGTGGCATGCGTGAAGGCCTCGCCCGGACGTTTGATGCCGACGACGGTGATGCCGTACCGGCTGCGTACCTGGGACTGGCCGAGGGGCCGTCCGGTGGCGATCTCGGGGGCGACGGTCTTGACGAGGGCGTAGTCGTCGTCGAACTCGATGAAGTCGAGCATGCGGCCGGTGACGAGGTGCGCGACGCGCTCGCCCATCTCGTGCTCGGGCAGGACGACGTGGTGGACGCCGAGGCGTTCGAGGATCTGGCCGTGCTGGCGGCTGACTGCCTTGGCCCAGATGTTCGGGACGCCGGCGTCGAGGAGGTTCGAGCTGATCAGGATGCTCGCCTCGATGGAGCTGCCGATGCCGACGACAGCGCTGGTGAACTCGTTCACGCCGAGCTGGCGCAGGACCTCCGGGTCGGTGGAGTCCGCGACGGCGGTGTGGGTGAGGGTGTCGCTGTACTTCTGGACGAGCCGGGTATCGGTGTCGATGCCCAGGACGTCCCAGCCGCGGCGCATCAGCTCGTTGGCGAGGGAGCTGCCGAAGCGGCCCAGGCCGATGACGGCGACCCTCTGGTCAGCGGTCGCCTTGTACTGGTGGGTGAGCCGCCCGCGGCGGCGCTTGCGCAGGTTGTGCAGGTAGTCAGCCAATGACAGGTCGCTCCTCGGGCAGTTCGTACCGTCGTGCGCGCTCGCGCAGGGCGAGCGCGGAGACCAGGGTGATCGGGCCGATGCGGCCGATGAACATCAGGCCGACGAGGACGAGCTGGCCGATGCCCGGCAGGTCGGCGGTGATGCCGGTGGACAGCCCCACGGTCGCGAAGGCCGAGACGACCTCGAAGAGCACCGCTTCGAACGATGCCTTGCTCACGGAGAGCAGCGTCAGCGTGGCGGCCATGACCAGCCCGACCCCGAGCAGGGCCACGGTCAAGGCCTGGCGCAGGACGTGCGGGGCGAGACGACGGCCGAGGACCACGGAGTGCGTCTCGCCGCGGACCTCGGCGAGGATCGCGGCGGCCAGAACGGCGAAGGTGGTCACCTTGATGCCGCCCGCGGTTCCCGCGCTGCCACCTCCGATGAACATCAGCACGCAGGTCATCAGCAGGGTCGAGGCGTGCATCGAGCCGACGTCGATCGCGTTGAACCCGGCCGTGCGGCTCATCGCCGAGTGGAAGAAGCTGTCGAGAATCTTCCCCCAGACGTCGTGGGTGCCCAGGGTTGCGGGGTTGGTCCACTCCAGCAGACCCGTGAGAACGGTGCCGATGAAGAGGAGACCCACCGTGGTGATGACAGTGAGGCGGGTGTGCAGGGTCCAGTTCCTGCGGCCGGTCGTACGGACCCGGTTGCGGTGGCGCAGCATCTCCAGCAGGACGGGGAAGCCGATCCCGCCGAGGATGACCGCGAGGGCGATCGGCAGGGTCACCCAGGGGTCCTGGGCGTAGCGGGTCAGGCTGTCCGCGTGCAGCCCGAAGCCCGCGTTGTTGAACGCGGACACCGCATGGAAGAAGCCGAGGTAGGCCGCGTCGCCGATCCCGTTCCCGTACCCGAATCGGAAACGCAGGGCCAAGAACGCGCCGACCGCCAGTTCCACCATCAGGGTCGTGCCGGCGACTCCCAGCAGGACCCGGCGTACGTCTCCGATGCCCAGGCTCTTCGTCTCGGCCTGCGCCGTCAGTTGCATGCGCAGGCGCAGGCGGCCCGAGACCAAGAGGGCGAGCATCGACGCCATGGTCATGATGCCGAAGCCGCCGACCTGAATCAGCGCGAGGATCACGCCCTCGCCGAAGCCGCTCCAATACGTACCGGTGTCCACAACGGCGAGCCCCGTAACGCAGACGGCGGAGGTCGAGGTGAACAGAGCGGTCAGCGGGCTGGTCGCAGAACCGTTCTCGGCGGCGGCCGGAAGCATCAGCAGGACGGTGCCGATCGCGACGACGCCCGCGAAGGAGAGCACCACCGTCCGGGCGGGGTGCGCCGAGAAGAACGAGCGGGCACGGCGACGCGCGGCGGTGACCAAGGCGCCTGGACTCCCTCCTGCCGGTGCGTCACACGCACGGTGTCTGCATCACGATCACGTCAAGAACGCGACTGCGACGCGTCAAGGCCGGCCGTCACCTTACCGGTGGTGACCCCGAGCTCGGCCGCAGGCAAGCGGGACGGGAAAGGGAGGGATGTCCGTGAGGCCGCACGGGGGGGGAGCGGCCTCACGGACTGGAACGCATGCTGCATCCCGCAACAAATCCGCCTCTATGACCGCGACACCTCACCTCCTGCAGTGACGCGACAGGCGCACGCATAGGAGGGCGGCATTAAGACGGTGTAAAGACTGCCGAGGTTCGGCAGTGAACCGGAGCGCGGTTCGGTGCGACGATGCCTCGGACGGCGGAGGTAGCCCGGCATCCGAGGGAGCGGGACATGGTCTGGTTTCTTGGTCTCGGCATCGTCGGTCTGGTCCTGCTCGTCCTGTGCCTGGTCTTCGACGGGGTGTTGGAAGGGGTCCTCGACGGACTCGGCGGGGGGCTTGACGGGTTTCTGTCGTTGCCGGTGATCGCCGGGTTCGTGTCGGCTCTGGGTTTCACCGGGGCGATCGTGCTCGGGACCACGGGTACGGGGGTGGGGGCCGCCACCGGTGCGGGCGTGGTCGCGGGGGCCGGCGTGGGGTGGGTGACCTGGCGGTTCAGCCGGGCGCTCATGCGCGACGGCGGCGCGCCCGCACCGCGGGGCGAGGACCTGACGGGCAGCTCGGGATCGGTGGTCACGGCGATCCCGGCCGACGGGTACGGCGAGGTGCTGCTGTATCTCGCGGGCCAGCCGGTGAAGTACGCGGCGAAGTCGGCGTCGGCCGTCGCCCGTGGCAGCGACGTGTGGGTCGAATCCGTGCTCTCGCCGACGTCCGTCGTCGTCCGCCCGGTCGACCGCTGACCAGGTGCCCCCTAGCTGTTCTTCAAGGTTCGTTTCTGATCGAAAGGGGTTCCGATGAGCCCTGTCCTGATGTCCGTCGTGGGCATCGTCGTCCTCGTCGTGCTGCTGGCCCTCGCGGTCGTCACCCGCTACAAGGTGGCGGGCCCCAGTGAGGCGTTCATCATCACCGGCCGGCGGGGGAAGAAGACCACCGACCCGGAAACCGGTCGCGTCTTCACGGACAACAGCGGGCAGAAGGTCGTGGTCGGCGGCGGAGTCTTCGTCGTGCCGTTCGTGCAGCAGAAGTTCAGCCTCGACCTGTCCAGCCGGCACATCCCGGTCGCCGTGCGCGGCGCGGTCACCCTGCGCGGCGTGAAGGCCAACCTCGAAGGCGTCGCGATCGTCAAGGTCGGCGGCACCGAGGACTCGATCCGGGCCGCCGCCCAGCGCTTCCTGATGCAGCAGAACGGCATCGTCGGCTTCACCCAGGAAGTGCTGTCCGGAGCTCTCCGCTCCATCGTGGGCCGGATGTCGGTGGAGGACATCATCCGCGACCGGGCGGCGTTCGCCGGCCAGGTCGCCGAGGAGGCGGAGGCGAGCCTGTCCGGGCAGGGCCTGGTCCTCGACGCCTTCCAGATCCAGGACATCACCACCGAGGGCTCCTACCTGGAGGACCTGGGCCGGCCCGAGGCGGCCCGGGCCAAGCAGGAGGCCGACATCGCCGAAGCCGTCGCCCGGCGGGCCGCCGAGCAGGCCCGGCTGAAGGCCGAGGAGGAGATCGCCGTCGCGCAGCGGACCCTCTACCTGAAGCAGGCCGAGATCAAGGCGCAGACCGACGAGGCGGCCGCCCAGGCCAACGCGGCCGGACCGCTCGCCGAGGCGGCCCGCCAACAGGACATCCTCACCGAACAGGAGAAGGTCGCCACCCGGCAGGCCGCGCTGACCGACCGTCAGCTCGACACCGAGGTCCGCAAGCCCGCCGACGCCGCCCGCTATCAGGCCGAGCAGGAGGCCGAGGCTCGCCGCATCGCCCTGGTGAAGGAGGCCGAGGCCGCCGCCGAGCGGGCCCGGCTGACCGGTGAGGGCGAGAAGGCCCAGCGCGCGGCCCTCGCCGAGGCCGTACGGATCGAGGGCGAGGCCCAGGCCGCCGCCATCGCCGCCAAGGGCTCGGCGGAGGCCGAGGCGATGCTCAAGAAGGCCGACGCCTTCGGGCAGTACGGCGACGCCGCCGTCCTGCAGATGCTGGTCGAGATCCTTCCCCAGGTCGTCGCCAAGGCCGCGGAACCGCTCGCGGCCGTCGACAAGATGACCGTCATCTCCACCGATGGTGCGAGCCAGTTGACCCGTACCGTCACCGACAACGTCGCCCAGGGCATGGAACTGCTCTCCTCCACCACCGGAGTCGACCTCGCCTCGCTGCTTCAGGGCATCACCCAGAAGAAGCCGGCACCCGAGACCGCTCCGGCTCCGGCGGCCCCGAGCACGTCGGTCGAGATCACCGACTAGAGGAAGGGCGGAGGCGCGGTGAGAACCAGTTTCAAGATCCACGCGGGGCTGCAGTTCCTCCTGTCCCTCGCGGGACTTCTCGCGGCGGCGTTCACCGCCGTGCCGCATGGGCGGCAGCGGATCGAGATCACCAGGAGCACGTACGAGGCCCTGCGCAAGGACAAGCAGACGTCGCTCTTCGCGGGATACGGCCTCATCGCAGCCGGCGGTGGCGGCCTGACGCTCGTGTTCGCGAAACTCGACACCTGGTCCGGCACACGATGAGCACGGGCACCCGGCACGGGAAGCCCTACAGCTCCGTCAAGCGACGTCTCCAGAACATCCTGGTCACCATCGGCGGAGTCCTCGCCCTGCTCACGGGCACCGTACTGCTGACCATCGTCCTGCCCCAGGCATCGGCGCAGGAACGGGCCTTCCTGTCCGCCACCGAATGCCGCGTGACGTCCGCACATGACTGCCTGCGAGCGGCCCCGTTCACCGTCGAGTCGGTCACCATCCACGACGGCAAGAACGCGGGTGGACGAATCCGGGTCTCGGGGACAGGAGCCGGCGCGGATCCGGTGGAGTTCAACGGAATCAGCGAGTTCCTGAAGCGGGTGCGCCCGGGGGACCGTGTCACGGGCACGGTGTGGCGGGGCGAGATCGTCGCGCTGTCGGATCGCGAAGGCGGTCAGCGCACAGTCGACCACCCCGTGGGCGACACGGTGCTCGCCATCGGATTCGGCATCCTGCTGCTCGTGAGCGGAGCTCTCGGCACGTACGCCGCGTGGTGGTGGATCCGCTGTCCCGAACGCACCCGGCGAGGGCATCCGCCCGCCCTCGCCGCCGCCGGCTGGACGGCGACCGGCCTGATCGTTCATACCTTCGTAGTGATGGTCGCCCTGGGCAGCCAGGACGGGAACCTCACCCAGTTCCTCGCGTTCTGGGCACCCGGCGCCGTGCTGGCAGGCGTGTTGCTGGCCGGCCGACGAGCCCGCCGCAAGGCACCGCATAAGCCCGCTGTCGGCAGACGGCGGGCTGGGGGATGATCAACCGCAACACATCTCGATGTCACGGGGGAAGACATGAGCGGGTTGCCCCGCCAGGGTGACGTGCCGGCACACGCCGGTGAGCACATGGTGGTCTGCGGCGACGACGGGCTGGCGCGCCGGCTCGCCGTCGAACTGCGGGAGGTCTACCGTCAGCGGGTCGTTCTGGTCGTGCCCGTCGAACATGCCGATGAACGGGCGGCCGACACGGGTGCGCCGAGCAACGACACCCTGAGCGGTGCCGCGGTCGTGCCCGTGCGGGTGGTGGCGGCTCCGGCTCCCACGACCGCGGCCCTGCTCCGTGCGGGAGTGGACCGGGCCGCAGCACTGGCGCTGGTGTACGAGGACGACGAGACCAACCTGCGGGCGGCACTCGCGGCGCGCCGCCTCAGCCCCGGTCTGCGGCTCGTCGTCCGCATGTACAACCGCAAGCTGGGCCAGCACCTGGAGGAGCTCCTCGACCAAGGGGCCCTTGCGGCCGTTCCCGGACTGGACCGGGCCGCTCTGGACGCCTCCACGACCGTGCTCTCCGACGCGGACACCGCCGCGCCGGCACTGGTGGCCACCGCGATAGCCGACACCAACAAGGTCGTCCAGGCCGACGGGTTGCTGCTGCGGGCCGCCGAACGGCCGGTACCCAGCAGGGGTCAGGTGCCGCACCCGGGCCTGTGCACGCTGGCCCTGCTGTCCTCCACGGCCGCCGAACCGGCGGGCTTCGAGGGCTCGGACGCGGGTGGCGCGCCCGGCCCCGAGCTCCTTCCCGACGACCGCACCGTACGCGGTGCCGCGGCACGTGGCACCGTCGTCCTGGAGGCGGTCCGGCATGAGGGACCGGCCCTTCCGGCGCGGCGGCTGGCCCGGCGGGGCGCCCCACTCGGGGAGGTGTTCTCGGCCCGGCTGCGGTGGGCGCTCGCGGGCATCGTCGCCGCCGTTCTCGCCCTCTCCGTCACCTCGACCGTCCTCACTCACGCGGACCCGCTGCACGCCACGTACCTCACCCTGCTGGACCTGTTCTCCATCAACGACCCCGCCGTGGACGAGTCGACCACCCGTCAGGTCCTGCAACTCCTGTCCGGGCTGGTCGGTCTCGCCCTGCTCCCGCTGCTCGTGGCCGGCGCCCTGGAAGCCCTCGGCACCTTCCGTACCGCCGGAGCCCTCCGCCGACCGCCCCGCGGGCTCTCGGACCACATCGTGCTGCTCGGCCTCGGCAAGATCGGCGCCCGCGTCCTGGCCCGCCTGCGCGAACTCGACATCCCCGTCGTCTGCGTCGAGCAGGACCCCGACGCCCGCGGCATCGCCCTCGCCCGCGACCTGGGCGTCCCGGTGGTCCTCGGCGACGTCACCGAGGACGGTGTCCTGGACAGCGCCCGGGTCCACCGCGCCGCCGCGCTCCTCGCCCTGACCAGCTCCGACACCACCAACCTGGAGGCGACACTCGCCGCCCGGAGCCTCAAGAACGACCTGCGGGTCGCACTCCGGCTCTACGACGACGACTTCGCCACCGCCGTCTACCGCTCCCTGCGCTCCGCCCATCCTGGTGCCATCACCCGCAGCCGCAGCGTCTCCCACCTGGCCGCCCCGGCCTTCGCCGGCGCCATGATGGGTCGCCAGATCCTCGGCGCCATCTCCGTCGAACGCAAGGTCCTCCTCTTCGCCGCCCTCCCCGTCGCAGGCCACCCCCAGTTGGAGGACCGCACCGTGGCCGAAGCCTTCCGCCCCGGAGCATGGCGGGTGCTCGCCCTGGACACCGCGGCGCCCACGACGCGCCGTCCGGATCTGGCCTCCTCGCACCAAGCGGGAGAGAAACCGCAGCTCCTGTGGGACCTGCACCCCGGTTACGTCCTGCGCCCCCAGGACCGCGTGGTCGTGGCCACCACCCGCCGCGGCCTCGCCGAACTCCTGGGCGATTCGCCCCAGCCCCGGCCGGCCACCCCCTGACGCGGAGCTTTGGCACCTGTGACCAGGTCGCCTTGCGGCCCGGCCTCGGCGACCGCGGGTGTCCGTGTCCGCGTCGACCAGTCTGATCAGGACCGACGAGGGTCGACCGACGCCGGTGAGGGGTTCACGTGTCATGAAGAGGTTTCGGCCGGCCGACTGGGTGAGACTTCGCCGTGGGCCAGGCCGAGGCAGCGCTCTGGCGACGCCGCGCGAGGCCGCCCCGTCCTTGCGCGTGCCCGAGGCGAGGGGCCGCGGGATCGCATCGGCGCACGATCCTGTCGGCCCGCACAGACCCCGCGCGACGTCCCCGCAATCTTTGCACAGAGCAATCGTCTGCGATGGGAACTCCCGCGCCGGGTGGCGTCGGCCCTTGCCCGCGCTCGCGCGATCGGGTCCGACATGGCGGGCCGCGCCTACGCTGAAGGTCGACCGGCCTGCGCGAGCTCGGCGACCCCGTGTCACCCCAGCCGACCTGCACGACTCCGCGGCCACGAAGGAAGTCCTCTACAAGCTGACCAGCGCACTCAACATGGCCCCCCACGCCTACCGCCTTCGAGATGGCACTGCGAGAGACGAACCTGGACCGGCCGCAGCCGCTATGGCCCGCGCCCTATTCGTCACGGAGATGTGGACAGCCGCGGCAATCAACGCGAAGACCTGGCTGACGATGTGCATACCCGCATACCCGCATAGCCGTACGGGCCGAGGAGCCAGGGAACCCGTTGCGCGACCTATCCAGCCGTCCGAAGCAGCGACGGAGGCTCTCCGGTCCGAGGACCACACACGCCCCGCGCCCCTTGGTCTGTCAACCGAGCCAGTGGCGCCAGCGGGCGGCCGGCGGCTCGCAGCGCCCCGAAGCCACCATGTCCCGATAGGCGCGCTCCCTCAATTCGTCCCAGGTCACTTCCTCCCCGTTCACGGGAAGCGGCCGACCGTCGGCGTCGGTCAATGCGGAGACGGCGACCTTGCAGTCGGGAGGACGAACGGTCCGGGTGCCGTACCACGTGAACGAGGCGAGGGCGACGACGCAACAGGCCAGCAGTATTCGCGCGGGACGGGAGTGCTTCACCCGGCACATCGTAGACACCGTGGAGCGGTGATAGGCGTCCGGCGTCGCGCACGCGCGCGGAGGGGCGGACCCCAAGGCCCTGGATGATCCAGGGCCTTGGGTGCGGTCCGGGCTACTTCGGCGCTGTCGAGGGTCTGCCGTGGGCATCAACGCCAGGGCGCGACATACAACCCTCCATCCACAGGATCGTTGCATAGACTAAAGGTCGTCGGGTGCGTCGACAGCCCGCCGCACGGTCGGTGACGGGCAGCGCATCACCGCTTCCGGACCCACCGGGGAGAACCTTGTCCAACGAACAGCCGGCAGAAGCGCGCGCCCTGTCGCTCCTCCCCTATGCCGTGATGACGGTCACCGCTGTCGCCGACATCACGGCCGGCCCCACCGTGGGTCTCCTGCCGCTGGTGGCGCTCGGGCCGGCGTTCGCAGGCCTCACGGGCGGGCCCCACCGCACCGCCGCGATCGGGGCGGTGGCCCTCACCCTCTGTCTGGCGCTGGGCTGGTACGACGGCCTGTTTCCCGGGCGGCGGGGGACGACGGCGCTGGTCTCGGTCGCAGGGGTCACCGCGGCCGGTCTCGTCGCCGCGGTGATGCGCCGACGCAGGGAGGCAGAGCTGGCCAGCGTCCGCTCGATCGCCGAGGTGGCGCAGCGCGTTCTGCTGCGCCCCGTACCGCGGACCGCCGGGGAACTCAGCGCCGCCGTCTCCTACACGGCGGCCGTCGCCGAGGCGCGTATCGGCGGGGACCTGTACGAGGTCGTCACCTCACCCGGCGGAGTGCGGGTCATCGTCGGCGACGTCCAGGGCAAGGGCCTCGACGCGGTGGAGACAGCGGCCGACGTACTCGGGGCCTTCCGGGAGGCGGCCCATGACGAGCCCGATCTCACCGGCGTGAGTGCGCGACTGGAGCGGGCCATGAACCGGACGCTGGGCGGCGAGAGGTTCGTCACCGCGGTCATCGCCGAGATACGGCAGGACCGGACGATGGCACTCCTCAACTACGGTCACCCCTCCCCTCTCCTCCTCCAGGCCGATGGAACCGCTCGGTTCCTGGACCCGGAGAAGCGGGCCCTGCCGCTCGGTCTGGGCCTCCACCGGACGGCCGGCCCCGAGGTCCTTGACACGGAATTCCGGCCGGGCGACCAACTCCTGCTGTACACGGACGGCGTCACCGAAGCCCGGGACCGCCGGGGCACGTTCTACCCGCTCGCCTCCCGGCTCCACCTGCTGAAGGCGAAGAGCCCCGAAGACGCGCTCGACGCCCTGCACGGCGACATCGTCGCCCACACCGGCGGACCGCTCGGCGACGACGCCGCCATGCTTCTGCTGCGCTACCACGCACACACGGAGCCGGGCTGAGCCGGTGCCGACCATGAATCTCTCAGACGGTACAAAGGTCCGTATGCGAGAGCACGAAGGACCCGAACCGGACCAGGACGACATCGAGGCCGTCACGCGCGCCGTACTGACGGCGTCGCGGCTCCTCGTCGCGATCTCGGCCCGGTCGCTCGCGACGGTCGAGGACACCATCACCCTGCCCCAGTTCCGGATGCTGGTCGTGCTCTCCACGGGCGGCCCCACGAAACTGGTGGCCCTTGCGGACCAGCTCGGCGTGCAACCCTCCACCGCCATGCGGATGGTGGACCGCCTGATCGCCTCCGGCCTGGTGAACCGGCGCATCAACCCCGACAACCGCCGAGAGACCTCACTCAGCCTCACCAGCGAGGGCGAGCGGGTGGTCGAGGACGTGACAGCCCGTCGCCGGCAGGAAGTGACCGCTGTCTTGCGCCGCCTCGAACCCTCCCAGCGCCAGGCCCTCGTAGAAGCACTCGACGCCTTCACCGCCGCCGGCAGCGAACCGGCCCTCGACGAGGGCAGCCTCGACGCTCACCCCCTGGGCTGGTCCGATCCCGTGGAGAACGCCCGGTAGGACCGTACGACGGCTAGGAGGCGGCTCACAGGAGCGTGTCCGCCAGGCGTTGCCTCACCCTCACATTTAGACTATGCAATAGTTCACCCTCGATACGTAACCCGCCGTCACGATCCGTTACCGAACCGAGGCCGCCAGGTACGCCAGCCGTTGCGCCAGGAGGACCCATGCAGCCCGCGACCCGCCGCCCACACCCTCCGACGGGCTGGCGACGCCGCCTCGCCCGGCTCCCGATCCACCTCTTCCGCGGAGGCTGGGGACCCCTCTTCAGAGGGCGGCTGCTCCTGCTCATCCACACGGGCCGGACTTCCGGACGACGACGCGAGGTGGTGCTGGAAGTGGTCGCCCGCGAGCACGACGGCTGGATCGTCGCCAGCGGCTTCGGCCCGGATGCACAGTGGTACCGGAACCTCCGCAGCACCCCCGCGGCGACGGTCCAGTCCGGCCGCCGGTACCACGCGGTCACCGCACAGTTCCTCACACCGGCGGAGGGCGGCCGGGTCATGACCGACTACGCCCACCGACACCCCCGAGCCGCACGGGCGCTGTGCCGCTTCATGGGCTTCCCGGCCGACGGCTCCGCTTCCGCCTTCCGCACCGCGGGCGAGCACATCCCCTTCGTCCGGTTGGAGCAAACCGACCGCTGACGGGATCTCGCCCCCGCGAGAAGGCGCACCGTCCGGGAACGACCGCCCGTTCGCCGCCTCAGCCCCACACGTACCCCGTGGGTGCCGGTCGGCCGTGACGCCGACGGCCTGATCACACCCGTCGGCGGCTCGCCCGTACCGCAGCCCCTGCCCGACCATGGCCGCAGGACCTCCATCCCGTCGTCGACACGTTCCTCGCGCACGCCGTCGATCTCACGGTGCTCGGCGCACCCCTGAGCGAGATGGTCATCTTCCGCATCGGACACGGCGTCGCGGCGGTGCCCGACGAGGCGACCGCGTTCTCCCACCGCGACGCCCGGTATCTGTTCCATCCGATCTGCATGTGGGCGGACCCCTCCCAGGACAGCCAGATGATCACGGTCGGCCGCGCGTTCGCGACCGCCATGCGCCCCTTCAGCACCGGTGCCTCGTACCTCAACTTCACCCCGGAGACCGACCGGGTCCGCGACGCTTAGGGCGACGACACGTACGCGCGCCTCGTCGCGCTCAAGAACATCTACGACCCGGCCAACCTCTTCCGGCTCAACCAGAACATCCGCCCCAGCCACTCGGCCCTCGTCGGCTGAAGCGACCCGCCCGCGGGGCCAGGGGCCGCGAGGAGCGCGACGTGTCGGGGCAGCGTCAGGAGGGGCGCCGGTCCCCCGGCCCTCGGTCAGCCGGTCACCCTCATGGCTGTCATGCCTGAGCCCGAAGTGGTGGCAGGGAAGGGCGAACCGGCGTGGCCGCTGCCGCTCCACTCCTCTTCCGGGACACCCTCTTGGACTCAAGGAGGATGCCATGACCGAACATCCCGACATCGCGGTATTCAGGCGCGCCATGGACGCCTTCTCGGCGGGTGACATGGATGCTTTGGCGGAGGTGTTCCACCCGGACGTGCGGTGGCACCTCGCCGGCCAGTCCCCGCTGGCCGGGGATTTCCAGGGGCGTGACGCCGTCTTTGCCACATTCGAGCTCGACTTCCGACTGTCCGGCGGTACCTACCGCCCGCAGCTCCGCGATGTGCTCGCCAATGACGCGCATACCGTCGCCCTGCTGCACGCCACGGCATCCCGAGAAGGCAGGGAGCTCGACATGGACTACGTCATCGTCTTCCACATCACCGACGGAATGATCACCGAGGGCTGGGAGCTGTGGGCTGACCAGA
This sequence comes from Streptomyces fradiae, assembly GCF_041270065.1. NCBI lineage: Bacteria > Bacillati > Actinomycetota > Actinomycetes > Kitasatosporales > Streptomycetaceae > Streptomyces > Streptomyces fradiae. Next base: position 451,995 of record NZ_CP065958.1, read on the forward strand.
GGGCGTACGACGCCTTCTGGTCCTAGCGTCCCCGATCCCAGGCGCGGGGACTGGTCCTCTTGTGGACAGCAAACATGGACCACCCATGGCCCTGACCAACGGAGTGTCCATTCACGAGGTGTCTCGCTGGCTCGGACATCGTTCGGTCAGGTCACGGGGACCGGTACGGCCACCTCACGCAGGACGGCCAGGAGGGCTGCCGTCAGGGCGTCGAGACGGCCGTCGGGCCGCAAGAGTCTCCAGCGCGGCCACGGCTGCGTCCTCGTCGATGGGATGGATGGTGGTGATCCCCGGCTCGACGGCCGGCGGCAAGTTCACGTGGTGGTCGTCCACGAACACGCACCACTCGGCGGGCAACCCGATGCGCTCCAGGGCGGACACGATGTGCACGTCGAACGAGTCCCAGATGCCGACGTGCTCCTACGGGTTGAACGGATCGAGACCGAAGCTGTTCGACAGCAGCGCGAGACGGTGACGGCCGTCCGCGCGGCACGCGCCGGCGCGATCATCCGACGCGCCGGAGGCACCTCGGCCCACGCCCGCCCCATCAGGTTCACCGAATCCACATGCTGGCCAAGGAGCGCCGCCGTTCCTCGGTTCCACTGTGCCTGCCCGATCTCCCCGATCTCCAAGGCCGCGTACAGACTCCGGCCCTCAGGGTGATCGTTGAGGGTGGCCCCTCACAGGGACCGTACCCCGTGGCCACGGCGGGAACCGCAACGCCAGAGCACCGAGCTGTGCATGGTGCGCAGAACATGGATCGTCTCCCCCAGGCCGGGAGCATCACGAACCAGCAGGCCATGCGTCTTGCTCTCCTGCCGTCACCGCCCCCGAACGGGCATCTGTCAGATCTGCGTGAACTTCACCAACCCAAGGTCGATACTGCCGAAGGGACCGCCTGCCAACTCTCCCGAGGAGACACCGTTGAGGATGTTGATCAATGTTCCGGAGACCGTCGTCGCCGACGCGCTGCGCGGCTTCGCCGCCGCGCACCCCGAGCTGACCGTGGACGTAGAGAACCGGGTCGTGCTGCGGCGGGACGCGCCGGTGGCCGGGCAGGTGGCGCTGGTCTCCGGCGGGGGTTCGGGGCACGAGCCGTTGCATGCCGGGTTCGTGGGGCCGGGGATGCTCGCGGCGGCGTGTCCGGGCGAGGTGTTCACCAGCCCGGTGCCCGATCAGATGGTGCGGGCGGCGGCCGCGGTGGACAGCGGGGCCGGGGTGCTGTTCGTCGTCAAGAACTACACCGGTGACGTGCTGAACTTCGAGATGGCGGCGGAGCTCGCCGAGGACGAGGGCGTCCAGGTCGCCAAGGTGCTCGTCGACGACGACGTGGCGGTGACCGACTCACTCTACACGGCGGGGCGGCGGGGCACCGGCGCCACCCTGTTCGTGGAGAAGATCGCGGGCGCGGCGGCGGAGGCCGGAGCGCCGCTGGAGCGGGTGGAGGCGATCGCCCGCCGGGTGAACGAGCGCTCGCGCAGTTTCGGGGTGGCGCTGAGTGCCTGTACGACGCCGGCGAAGGGCTCGCCGACCTTCGAACTGCCGGAGGGCGAGCTGGAGTTGGGCATCGGCATCCACGGGGAGCCGGGCCGTGAACGGCGGCCGATGATGACCTCGCGGGAGATCGCGGACTTCGCGGTGGACGCGGTCCTGGACGACCTGCGCCCGCAGGGGCCGGTGCTCGCGCTGGTGAACGGGATGGGGGCGACGCCGCTGCTCGAACTGTACGGGTTCAACGCGGAGGTGCAGCGGGTGCTCGGCGAGCGCGGGGTGCCGACCGCCCGGACGCTGATCGGCAACTATGTGACCTCGCTCGACATGGCGGGCTGCTCGGTGACGCTGTGCGAGGCGGACGAGGAGCTGCTGCGGCTGTGGGACGCGCCGGTGAGCACGCCGGCGCTGCGCTGGGGACGGTGAGGGGGCGCCCATGAGCGACCAGGAGAACGACCAGGAGAAGACGTACGGCGCGGAGTTCTTCCGCGACTGGCTGACCGCCGTGGCGGCCGCCGTGGACCGGGAGGCGGACCGGCTGACCGAGCTGGACTCGGCGATCGGGGACGCCGATCACGGGGCCAATCTGAAGCGGGGGTGCGCGGCGGTGACGGCGGCCCTGGAGAAGGAGCCGCCCGCGACGCCGGGCGCGGTGCTCGTCGCCGCCGGACGGCAGCTGATCTCCACGGTCGGCGGGGCGTCCGGGCCGCTGTACGGGACGCTGCTGCGCCGTACCGGCAAGGCGCTCGGTGACGCCGAGCAGGTCTCGCGGACCGCGCTGGCCGAGGCGCTGGCGACGGGGGTGGCGGCGGTGGCCCAGCTCGGCGGCGCCCAGGTCGGCGACAAGACGATGCTGGACGCGCTGACACCCGGGGCCGAGGCGCTCGGGACCTCGTTCGCGGCGGCCCGGGAGGCGGCGGAGGCCGGCGCGCTGGCGACCGTACCGCTGCGGGCGCGCAAGGGCCGGGCGAGCTATCTGGGCGAGCGGTCGATCGGGCACCAGGATCCGGGGGCGACCTCGTCGGCGCTGCTGTTCGCGGCGCTCGCGGAGACGGCGGAGACGGCGGAGACGACGGAGTCCGGGGAGGTGGCGGGATGACGGCCCGGGTGGGGATCGTCCTGGTCTCGCACAGCGCGGCCGTGGCGGCGTCGGTCGCCGAACTCGCCCGCGGCCTGGCGGGCGGCGGCGAGACGGCGCCGGTCCTTCCCGCCGGCGGCACCCCGGACGGCGGCCTGGGCACCAGCGCCGAGCTGATCACCGCGGCCGCGAAGGCGGCGGACGCTGGCGCCGGGGTGGCGCTCCTGGTGGACCTGGGGAGCGCGGTCCTGACCGTGAAGGCGCTCCTCGCGGAGGGCGACGAGCTCCCGGAGGGCGCGCGTCTGGTGGACGCGCCGCTCGTGGAGGGCGCGGTGGCCGCGGTGGTCACGGCGAGCGCCGGGGGCGACCTGGACGCGGTGGTGGCGGCGGCGTCGGAGGCGTACGCGTACCGCAAGGAGTGACGCCGAGGCCGCCCCGTACGTACGAGGGGCCGCACCGCTCGCCGAAGGGCGCGGGGTGCGGCCCCTCCGCATGCCCGGCCCCTGGCGCCCGGGGCCCGGCCTGTGGCATGCCACACATCCCGCCCCCACCCTTATGCAACTTGTTGCAAAAGGGTTCGCCGGTCGTCTACAACAGTGCGTGACGACCCCGCGCGAGGAGGCGCCCCGATGGCCCCGAACACCCCGTACCCGCACCTGCTGAGCCCGCTGGACCTCGGGTTCACCACCCTGCCCAACCGGGTGCTCATGGGCTCCATGCACGTCGGTCTGGAGGAGGCCGAGCACGGCTTCGAGCGCATGGCCGCCTTCTACGCCGAGCGGGCCCGCGGCGGGGTGGGGCTGATCGTCACCGGCGGCATCGCGCCCAACGAGGCCGGACGGCCCTGGGACGGCGGCGCCAAGCTGACCACCGCCGAGGAGGCCGCCGAGCACCGGGTGATCACCGAGGCCGTGCACGCCGAGGGCGGCCGGATCGCGATGCAGATCCTGCACTTCGGGCGGTACGCGTACCACCCCGGCCTGGTGGCCCCGAGCGCCATTCAGGCGCCGATCAGCCCCTTCGTACCGAACGAGCTGTCCGAGGCCGAGGTCGAGCAGACCGTCGAGGACTACGCCCGCTGCGCCGAGCTCGCCAAGGAGGCCGGCTACGACGGCGTCGAGGTGATGGGCTCCGAGGGCTATCTGATCAACGAGTTCATCGCCTCCGCCACCAACCGGCGCACCGACCGCTGGGGCGGCTCGTACGAGAACCGGGTGCGCTTCCCGCTGGAGATCGTGCGCCGGATCCGCGAGCGCGTCGGCAGCGACTTCATCGTGATCTACCGCCTGTCCATGCTCGACCTGGTCCCCGGCGGCTCCACGCTCGACGAGGTCGTCGCCCTCGCCAAGGAGATCGAGGCGGCCGGCGCCACCATCATCAACACCGGCATCGGCTGGCACGAGGCCCGCATCCCCACCATCGCCACCTCTGTGCCGCGCGGCGCCTACACCTGGGTGACCAAGCGGCTGATGGGCGCGGTGTCGGTGCCGCTGGTGACCTCCAACCGCATCAACACGCCCGAGGTCGCCGAGGAGATCCTCGCCGACGGCCGCGCCGACATGGTCTCCCTGGCCCGTCCGTTCCTCGCCGACCCCGACTTCGTCGCCAAGGCCGCCGAGGACCGCGCCGAGACCATCAACACCTGCATCGGCTGCAACCAGGCCTGCCTGGACCACACCTTCAGCCTGAAGATCACCTCCTGCCTGGTGAACCCGCGGGCCTGCCACGAGACCGAGCTGGTCCTCTCCCCCACCCGGCTCGCCAAGCGGATCGCCGTCGTCGGCGCCGGCCCGGCCGGCCTCGCCTGCGCGGTCTCGGCCGCCGGACGCGGTCACGCCGTCACCCTGTTCGACGGTGCCGCCGAGATCGGCGGGCAGCTGAACGTCGCCAAGCAGGTGCCGGGCAAGGAGGAGTTCGAGGAGACCCTGCGCTACTACCGCGTCCAGCTCGAAGAGCGCGGAGTCGAGGTGCGCCTGAACACCTTCGTCTCGGCGGCCGACCTGGAGGGCTTCGACGAGGTGGTCGTCGCCACCGGCGTGTCCCCGCGGGTGCCCGAGATCGAGGGCGTCGACCACCCGAGCGTCGTCGGCTACCTGGACGTGCTGCGCGACCGCGCCCAAGTCGGCGAGCGGGTCGCGATCCTCGGTGCGGGCGGCATCGGCTTCGACGTTGCCGAGTTCCTCACCGACGGCGGCGAGGGCGCGAGCCAGGACCCGGAGACGTACTTCAAGCAGTGGGGCGTCGACACCTCCTACGCCTCCCGGGGCGGCCTGCGCGCGCCCGAGCGCACCGCGCCGCCGCGCCAGGTGCACCTGCTCCAGCGCAAGACCAGCAAGGTCGGCGCGGGCCTCGGCAAGACCACTGGCTGGATCCACCGCACCGAGCTGAAGCACCGGGGCGTCACCATGGTCGCGGGCGCGGCCTACGACCGGATCGACGACGAGGGCCTGCACCTCACCATCGACGGCGAGCGGCAGCTGCTGCCGGTCGACACCGTCGTGCTGTGCACGGGGCAGGAGCCGCGCCGCGACCTGTACGAGGAGCTGGTCGCCGCCGGGCGCACGGCGCATCTGATCGGCGGCGCGGACGTGGCCGCGGAGCTGGACGCCAAGCGGGCCATCGACCAGGGGACGCGGCTCGCGGCGGCGCTGTAGGCACGGGAGGTCCGGCGGGGCCTACGGGCGCCCGCCGAGCCGCCCACCGAGCCGTCCGACCGGTCGAACCTAGGATGCGTCCATGTCCCTCCCGCACGCGATCCTGACGGCGCTGCTCGAGAAGCCGTCCTCCGGCCTCGAACTGACCCGCCGCTTCGACCGGTCCATCGGCTACTTCTGGTCGGCCACGCACCAGCAGATCTATCGCGAGCTCGGCAAGCTGGAGCAGGCCGGGTACATCCGTGCCCTGCCCGCCCCGGTGCCCGCGCGCGGGCAGAAGAAGGAGTACGAGGTGCTGCCGGCGGGCCGCGCCGAGCTGGCCGCGTGGGTGGACACCGCCGAGGACCCCAAGCCGATGCGGTCCGGGCTGCTGCTGCGGATGCGGGCCGCGGCGGTGGTCGGCGGCACGGGGCTCCGGGCCGAGCTGGAACGCCATCTCGCCCTGCACCGGCGGCAGCTGGACGAGTACCTCGAGATCGAGACCCGCGACTTCCCGCCGGAGCGGCGCGCGACCGAGCCCGGCCGGCTGCGCCATCTGGTGCTGCGCGGCGGGATCGACCTGGAGCGCTTCTGGGTGGAGTGGCTGACCCACGCGATCGGCGAGCTCGCCGCGGAGTGAGGGGGCCCGGGCGACCGTCCCGGTCCGGGCCTGCGCCAAGTTGGCCGGATACGCCCCCGTGCGCCCCCGTGCCGCCCGCGACGCGCTCCCGGCCCGGGTGGATACTGGTGGGTCAACATCTCCATACGCGAAAGGGCGAGGATGACCGACGAGTTGGGACCTCGCAGGACACGTCATGCGGTGGTCGTCGGGGGAAGTCTCGCGGGTCTGCTGGCCGCGCGGGTGCTGAGCGAGCACGCCGAGCGGGTCACCGTCGTCGAGCGCGACCGTTTCCCCGAGCAGGCGGAGGCGCGGCCCGGGGTGCCGCAGGGCCGGCACCTCCATGTGCTGATCGAGGGCGGTCAGCAGGCGCTCGACGAGCTGCTTCCCGGGTTCATGAGCGAGCTCGCGGGGCTCGGGGCACCGAAGGTCGGGATGCCCGCGGACATGGTGCAGTGGCAGAACGGGCAGTGGTACGCGCGGACCGAGGCCTCGGTGCACTTCTTCGCCGGGCCGCGCGACCAGCTCGAATGGCTGGTCCGCAAGCGGGTGTTCGCGGATCCCCGGATCGAGCGGATCGAGGGGACCGAGGCGGTGGGCCTGGTCGGCGATGCTGAGCGGGTGCGCGGTGTGCTGCTGCGCGAGCGCGGTGCGGGCGCGTCGAAGGAGCCGTATCCGCTGGAGGCCGATCTGGTGGTGGACGCCTCGGGGCGGTCGACCCGTGCGGCGGACTGGCTGGCGGGGATCGGCGCGGAGGCGCCGCACGAGGAGACCCTGGACACGGGGCTCGCGTACGGCACGCGGATCTTCCGCTCCCCTGAGCCGGATCCGTCCGTGGACGCGCTCGGCTACTACATCGTGCCGCACCCGGGCCAGGTGTACGGCGGGGTGATCCTGCCGCTGGGCGACGGGCGGCACGTGGTCACCCTGTCCGGCCTGCGCGGCGACGAACCGCCCACGGACGAGGCGCTGTTCGAGGAGTACGCGCGCCGGCTGCCGCACCCGGTGATCGGCGACTGGATCGCGAAGGCGGAGCCGCTGACCCCGGTCTACGGCTTCCGCAAGACGGCGAACATCCGCCGCCGCTACGACCGTCCGGGCCGCCGCCCGGCCGGTTTCCTGGCGACCGGGGACGCGCTGTGCTCCTTCAATCCGATCTACGGGCAGGGCATGGCGGTCGCCGCGATGAGCGCGGTCGCCCTGCGCAAGGCCCTCGCGGACCCGCGGCGCACACCGACGACGCGGCGCGTCCAGCGGGCCCTCCTCGACGCCTCCCGCCAGGCCTGGGACATCTCGGCCGGAGCCGACAAGAAGATGCCGGGCGCGACCGGTGACGCGGCCCGCAGCGGCGCGCTGGACCGCGTGACCGGCTGGTACCTGAAGCGCGTCCAGCAACGCGCCTCCGGCGACCCGGTGGTCGGCACCGCCTTCCGCAAGGCCCTGACCCTGACGTCCCCCCTGACGGTCCTGTTCGCACCCCCGATCCTCCGCTCGGCACTCTTCGGCCCGGTCCCGGAGACCCCGGCGGAGCCGCCGATGATGCGGACGGAGGGCTGACGGCAGGAGGCTCGACGGGAGGATGAGGGCGGCTCCGGGTGTTCAGACCCCCGGGGCCGCCGTCACCACGCCCGAGGCGATGGCGGCGCTGAGGGTGGTGTAGTCGTCGGCGTTCTGGCCGGCGTAGCGGAGGGCGAAGTCGGCGATGGCGCGGTCGAAGACGTCGGAGGTGCCCAGGTAGGCGGCGATGGCTATGCGGTCGCCGGAGCGGGCGTGGGCGCGGGCGAGGGCGCGGCCGCAGAGGCGGGCGTACTCGCGGAGGAGGGACGGGGACATGGTCTCGACCTCGGCGGAGCCCTTCATGTCGCGCAGCTGGCGCCAGTAGAAGTGGCGTTGTTCGGGGCCGGTCATCCAGCCGAGGAAGATGTCGCTGGCGGCCTGGGTGAGGCGCTGGCCGCAGACGACCCGGCGGCCGTGGTGCGTGAAGGCGCTGGGGGCGAGGTACTGCTCCAGGACGGAGGCGCCGGCCTCCTTGATCTGGAGGAAGAGCGGGTCGCCGTCGTCGCGGCCCTCCAGGAGGAGGATGAAGCAGCGGGTGCCGACGCTGCCGACGCCGACGACCTTGCGGGCGGCGTCGACGAAGTGGAAGCGGTCGAGCAGCAGCCGGCGTTCCTCGGAGAGGGAGCTGCGGTAGTCGCTGAAGATCTTGCCGAGGGTGACCCGGTCGAGGTCGGTGACGCGTTCCAGGAGCGGCGGGTCCTCGATGATGTGCCGGCGGCCGGAGTCGTCCTTGGCGGTGAGCTTGTCGAGGGCCTGGAGGCTGTTGCGGCGGCGGGCGCGGGCGATCCGGCGTTCCATGCGGGTCCGGTCGGCGCCGCGGACCAGGGGGACGAGGTCGTCGGCGGCGATCCGCTCGTACCAGACGTCGAGTTCGCCGAGTCCGGCGAGGCGGCGCATGGCGTGCCGGTAGGACTCGGCGGCGACCTGGGCGGCGCGGTGCGCCTTGGGCTTGCTGGTGCCGTTCTGGAGGGCCGCGACGGCGACGGAGGCGGCGAGCCGTTTCACGTCCCATTCGAAGGGTCCGGGCAGGGTCTCGTCGAAGTCGTTGACGTCGAAGAGAAGCGTCCGTTCGGGTGAGGCGAAGACGCCGAAGTTCAGCAGATGGGCGTCGCCGCACAGCTGGACGGTCAGTCCGGTGTGCCGCTGGGCGGCGAGGTCGGCGGCCATGACGGCCGCGGCGCCGCGCAGGAAGGCGAAGGGTGAGACGGCCATGCGGCCGTAGCGGATCGGGACGAACTCGGGGATCCGGTCCACGGACTCGCGTTCCAGGACGGTGAGCGCGTCGGGGCGCTGGGACGAGGGGATCCAGCGGCCGTGGGAGGAGCGGGGCACCCGCTTGCGGGCCGTCTTGCCCGCCTCGGCCCGCTCGGACGGTGTCGCCATCCGGCCTCACCCGCCTTCCCGCCGCGCTGCTCCGCTGCTGCCGGTCCGATACCTGACCGGTGCGATCCATTACACGGCCCGGTGCTCGTTTCGGCCACTCTCAGCGGCTGGACTTCCCGAATGGTTTAGACCAATGATAGGAATGATCACCCACACGGCTCGGGCGATCACACCGAGCAATGGTTGAACGATGCATGACAGAGAGGGTCGAGACATGGCCGAGCCCGTTCCCGAGCACCGGTCGAGCGCGACGCTTCCGCTCTACCTCCGGGTCGCCTGCGCGCTGCGGGACGACCTCACCCACCGCCGCATCTCCCCCGGTAGCCGGCTGCCGTCCGAACGCCTCCTGGCCCACCGCTACCACGTCAACCGGCAGACGGTGCGCAGCGCGCTCCAACTCCTGCGCGACGAACGCCTGGTGGTGACCGACCGGCGCGGCACCTTCGCCGCCGTCCCGGCGCACGAGGGCGGACACGAAGGCGCGTACGAGGGCGGACACGAGACCGGACACGAGGCCGCGTACGAGCCGCGCTTCCCGGCCCGCGAGCCGCGCCGGCGCACCTTCCCCGGCGGGCCGCGGGCCGCCGACGCGCTGGTGCGCGCCGCGCTCTCCTGGGAGGCGCCGCCCGCGGCGCTCGCCGGACGGCTGTGCCTGGCGCCCGGGGAACCGACCCTGGTCCACCGCCATCTGGTGCTCACCCCGGCCGGCGAGCCGATGCAGCAGTCGGTGACCTGGTTCTCCCGGCCCGCCCTGACGGAGATCCCGCAGCTCGCCCGGTACCGGGGCTGCCACGAGCGGCGCGGCCAGCCCGACCTGCGGCTGCTCTACCACTGGATGCGGCAGGCCGGCCTTCGCACCACCCACCGGGAGTCGGTCGGCGTACCGGCCGCACCGCCGCACCCGGCGCCGGACGGGGCGCATGAGACGGGCGCGGCCCGGCTGTCCGTCCACCGGGTGGTGTGCGACCAGCATGGGCACGCCCTGGAGATCACGGACATCGAGTTCGCGGCCCGGACGGGCGCCTGGACCTACGAGTTCGGCGGCTAGGCCGGGCCCGAACCCGAGCCCGGCTGCGCCCCGGACGGCGCGGGCGCCCCCGTGGCCCTTCGGGCACGGGAGGTGCCCCCACCGCCAGGGCCCGCCCTCCGTTTCGCCCGGCCGTGAACCCGGCCGCTCGCCCGGCCGCAAAGCGGGCCGCGAACCGGGCCGCCGTCAGACGATGCCCTCGGCGATCTCCGCCTCCTCGCGGGCGTTGCCGTAGGACTGCGGGGTGCCGTACGAGCGGCGGGCCACGTACCACCAGACGCTGGCGAGGACGAGCACCACGGCCAGGGCGATCACCGAGTAGTTCATCTTCTCCCAGGTGACCGGCGAGCTCTGCGGCAGGCAGAAGAGCACGGTCACGAAGGCCACCCACACCACCGCGATCCAGCCGATCGGCTTGCTCCAGCGGCCCAGGTTCCAGGGCCCGGGCACGAAGCGGTCGCCCGCGCGCAGCCGCAGCAGGATCGGGATGGCGTAGGCGGGGGTGATGCCGATGACGTTGATGGCGGTCACGGCGCCGTAGGCGGTCGCCGAGTAGAGCGAGGGCAGCGCGAGGACCCCGGCGACCACGACCGACAGCCAGACCGCCGGAACCGGCGTGTGGGTACGGCTGTTGACGCGGCGCCAGAGCGCGGAGCCCGGCAGGGCGTTGTCGCGGCTGAACGCGAAGACCATCCGGCTGGCGGCGGCGACCTCGGCGTTGCCGCAGAACAGCTGGGCCACGATCACCACGAGCAGCAGCGCCTTGGCGCCGCCCTCGCCGAGCGCGTCGAGCAGGATCTGGGCCGGCGGGACGCCGGTGGCGGTGGCCTGGGTGCCCGCGTAGTCCTGGATGGCGAAGGTGAGTCCGGCGAGCAGCGCGAAGCCGGCGAGCCAGGACGCCCAGATGGAGCGGACGATGCCCTTGGCGGCGGCCACGGAGGCGTTGGAGGTCTCCTCCGAGAGGTGGGCGGAGGCGTCGTAGCCGGAGAAGGTGTACTGGGCGAGCAGCAGGCCGATTGCGGCGACGTAGAGCGGGTTGCTCCAGCCGGTGTCGTTGACGAACTCGGTGAAGACGAACTTCGCGGACTGGTGGTGGTCGGGGACGATCGCGAGCGCGCCGACGATCAGGGCGACACCGGCGAGGTGCCACCAGACGCTGATCGAGTTGAGCAGGCTGACCACGCGGACGCCGTTGAGGTTGAGCAGGGCGTGCACCAGCAGGATCGCCAGGAAGATCAGGAAGGTCGACTGGGCGGTGGGCTCGAAGCCCCACTGGAGGTTGAGGAAGGCGCCGGTGAACATCGCGGCGCCGTAGTCGATACCGGCGATGGCGCCGAGCAGACCGAGCAGATTCAGCCAGCCGGTGTACCAGCCCCAGCGGCGCCCGCCGAGCCGGTCGGCCATGTAGTAGAGCGCTCCGGAGGTCGGGTACGCGCTGGTGACCTCGGCGAGCGCGAGGCCGACGCAGAGCACGAACAGGCCGACGCCGGCCCAGCCCCAGAGCATGACGGCGGGGCCGCCGGTGCCCAGGCCGAAGCCGTACAGGGTCATGCAGCCGGACAGGATGGAGATGACCGAGAAGCTGATGGCGAAGTTGCCGAAGCCGCCCATGCGGCGCGCGAGGACGGGCTGGTAGCCCAGCTCTCTGAGCCGGGCCTCCTCGTCCCGTGCGGCCGGTGGCGGCTTGCGTATCGCGTCGGTGGGAGCGGTGCGTGACATGCGTTCCTCCGGGGGAAGGGGGGACGGATCGTGCCGTACGGGGGGTGGACACGGCGTGCTGAAGGGCGCGGCGCCTCGGGGCGCGCGCCGGAGGGCGGGCGGGCGTCAGGGGCCGCCGCGGGCCCCGGGGCCGCCGAGGCAGCGCGCCCGGGCCCGCAGGAAGACCTCCTCGGCGGGGCCGCGCTCATCGGGACGGTCGGTGCGGTACGCCCAGGGCTGCGGGGTCCAGTACGGGCCGAGGGCCTCGAACACCCGGGCCGCGTCGGGGAACTTGAGCGCGCCGTACAGCCCGTGCGCGAGGTGGCTGAGGTCGAGCAGGCTGGCCTCGTCGGTGGCGCAGAAGAGGAACCAGGCGTCCATCGCCCGGTCGGCGTCGCGCACCGCGTCCTCGGCGACCCAGTGCAGGTCGAGGGCGCGCTCGTGGCCGCGCTCCCGGCGGTAGCGCTCGACCCTGACGTACAGCGGGAGGGCGTGCAGGGCGGAGCCGACGGGGGCCATCGACGCCGCCCACTGGGCGTAGTTGACGGCCTCGGAGAGGGGTCCGGGGCGGCGCGCGTAGACGAACTGGAGCATCCGGTGGTGCGCCTCGCGGTTGTACGGGTCGCGCTTCTCGGCCTCGGCAAGCAGGCCCCAGGGGCCTGAGGGCAGCATCGGCGCGGGCGGCGCGGCGCGGTGCTCCTCCATGCGCTGCTGGGCGTCGAGTACGGAGAGGGCGAGCCGGCACACCCAGGGCACGGGGTCGGCGGGGGCGCGGTCGGCGGCCTCCAGGCAGGCGGTCCAGGCCTCCTGCCAGAGTTCGCGGGTGCGCGGGTGGCCGGTGCGGTGGGCGCGGACGGCGCGTTCGACGGACACGCGCGCGTGCATGACGCCGGCGGCGGCGGAGTCGGGCTGTTCGATCCGCCATGCCTCGACGACATCGGTGCCGGCGGCCACGGCGGCGAGGACCTGGGTGCGCCGGGTCCAGGCGGTCCAGCCGGAGGTCTCGTCGAGTAATCGGGCCATCACCACCCAGCGTCCGGTGCGCAGCTCCTGGACGGCGCCGCGCAGGGCGTGGTCGTGGCCCGCGGGATGATAGACGGGCCGGAAGCCTTGCGCGGCCATCAGAAGGCAGGGCGGGGGGTGGGCGACATGATTCCTCGGTGCGGTGGCGGAGGGGGGTGGTCAGTCCCCCGGGGGCGTCCCGGCCGACCCGGCCGTTGATCGGCGATCACTATAGAGGTAGCCGGACGTGACCGATCCATTTTTCTCCGTGATCGTAAGTATCAAGCCAACGACTGAATTTGACTTGTGGTCAGCAAGAGGTCCAGACCTGACGCCTTCCCCCGGGAGCCCTTGACGCGGGGCTCCCGCACCGACAGGCTGACCGGTTCCACGCTCAGGATCGCGATCAAGGAACTTCAACCACCCATGAACGGCAGGGAGTCGCACACATGACGGGCCCGGTACTCGCCGTCGACCAGGGCACGTCGGGCACCAAGGCCCTCGTCGTCCATCCCGAGCGGGGGGTGCTCGGCACCGGCTTCGCCCCCGTCCACCCCCGCGCGCTGCCCGGCGGTCGGGTCGAGGTCGACCCCGGTGAGCTGTACGACTCCGTGGTCGCCGCCGGCCGGGCCGCCCTCGCGGAGGCCGGCGAACCGGTCGTCGCAGTCGGCCTCGCGAACCAGGGCGAGACCGTGCTCGCCTGGGACCCCGCGACCGGCGCGCCGCTCACCGACGCCCTCGTCTGGCAGGACCGCAGAGCCGCCAGCATCTGCGCCGAACTCGACGCGCAGGCACGGGAGTTGACACGGATCACCGGTCTGCCGGTCGATCCCTACTTCGCCGCCCCGAAGATGGCTTGGATCCGCCGCCATCTGACCGGCGCGGGTGTCGTCACCACCAGCGACGCATGGCTCGTACACCGTCTCACGGGCGCCTTCGTCACCGACGCGGCCACCGCGGGCCGCACCGGACTGCTCGATCTGGACACCCTCGCCTGGTCCGAGACGGCGCTCGACGCGTACGGCCTGGGCGGCGAGCGGATGCCCCGGGTCGTGGACGCCGACACCCCGGTCGGCACCACCACCGCCTTCGGCCCGCCGCTCCCCCTCACCGGGCTGCTCGTCGACCAGCAGGCCGCCCTGCTCGCGCAGGACGTCACCGCGCCCGGCAGCGCCAAGTGCACGTACGGCACGGGGGCGTTCCTGCTCGCCCAGACCGGGTCCGCGCCGCGGCGCAGCGACACCGGCCTGGTCGCCTGCGTCGCCTGGCGGCTGGCCGGCCGCACCGCGTACTGCCTGGACGGGCAGGTCTACACCGCCGCGTCCGCCGTGCGCTGGCTCACCGGCCTCGGCGTGATCGCCGGCCCCGAGGAGCTCGACCCGGTCGGCGGCGCCGTCCCGGACGCGGGCGGCGTCACCTTCGTCCCCGCACTCGCCGGTCTCGCCGCCCCCTGGTGGCGCGGCGACGTGCGCGGCGCGGTCACCGGACTCGGCCTCGACACCGGGCCGGGCCACCTGGTGCGCGCCCTGTGCGAGGGCATCGCCGCCCAGGTCACCGAGCTCGCCGGGGCAGCCGCGGCCGACCTCGGCGCACCGCTCACCACGCTCCGGGTCGACGGCGGACTGACCCGCTCGACGCTCCTCATGCAGACCCAGGCCGATCTGCTCCAGCGCCCCGTCGAGGTCTCCGCGCTCCCCGACGCCACCGCCCTCGGCGTCGCGGCGGTCGCCCGGCTCGGCCACGAGCCCGGCCTCGCCGTCCACGAGGCCGTGCCCGACTGGAAGCCGTCCGCCGCCTACGAGCCGCAGGTGTCGGCCGACGAGGCCGCCGAGCGCCTCGGCCGGTTCCGTACGGCCGTGGCACGGCTGCTCGCGGACAGGGAGGGTTCCGGAGGAGGGGCCGCGTGAGCGTCACCCGGACCGGAGCGCTTCCGGACACCTCGGCGCCCGACGACGCGTACGACGTCACCGTGGTCGGCGCGGGCGTGGTCGGCTGCGCCATCGCCCGTGAACTGGCCCGCCACTCCCTGCGGGTGGCGCTCATGGAGGCGAACGGGGACATCGGCGAGGGCAGTTCCAAGGCCAACACCGCGATCCTGCACACCGGCTTCGACGCCGTGCCAGGCTCGCTCGAAGCCCGACTGGTCCGGGAGGGCGGGCAGTTGCTCGCCGCCTACGCCGAGGAGACCGGCATCCCGGTCGAACCCGTGGGCGCGCTGCTCGTCGCCTGGGACGAGCAGCAGCTCGCGACGCTCCCCCGGCTCGCCGACAAGGCCGTACGGAACGGACACCACGGCACCCGCCCGCTGTCGGCCGCCGAACTGTACGCCCGCGAACCGCACTTGGGTCCCGGCGCGCTCGGCGCCCTTGAGGTGCCCGGCGAGTCGATCGTCTGCCCGTGGACCACCCCGCTCGCCTATGCCACCCAGGCCGTGCGCTCCGGGGTCGACCTGCATCTGAACTGCCCGGTGGAGAAGGTCCGTCCGGGCGAGGGCGACGCCCCGCACCGGCTCGTCACCCGGCGCGGAGTGCTGCGCACCCGCTTCCTGGTCAACGCCTGCGGCCTGTACGCGGACGCCTTCGACGCGCTGCTCGGGCGCGAGGACTTCACGGTCGCCCCGCGGCGGGGCCAGCTCCTGGTCTTCGACAAGTTCGCCCGCCCGCTCGTCCGACACATCCTCCTTCCGGTGCCGGGCCCCCTCGGCAAGGGGGTGCTGGTCGCGCCGACGGTGTACGGCAACGTACTGCTCGGCCCGACCGCCGAGGACCTCACCGACAAGACCGCGACCAGCTCGACCGCCGAAGGGCTCGCGGGGCTGCGGGCCCAGGGCGGGCGGATCCTGCCCGCGCTCCTCGACGAGGAGGTCACCGCCGCGTACGCGGGGCTGCGGGCCGCGACCGGCGCCGAGGACTATCGGATCGCCGCCCATCCCGAGCTGCGGTACGTCACCGTGGGCGGCATCCGCTCCACCGGGCTCACCGCCTCGCTCGCCCTCGGCCGGCACACGGTCGGGCTGCTCGCCGACGCCGGCCTGGAGCTCGGCCCGGAGCGGCCGCTCGCCCCGGTGCGGATGCCGAACCTCGGCGAGGCCTTCCCCCGCCCGTACCGCGACGCCGGACTGATCGCCCGCGACCCGGCGTACGGCACCCTCGTCTGCCACTGCGAGCGGGTCACCCTGGGCGAGATCCGCGACGCGCTCGCCTCCACCGTGCCGCCGGCCTCCCTGGACGGGCTGCGGCGCAGGACCCGGGCGCGGGCCGGGCGCTGCCAGGGCTTCTCCTGCGGGGCGACGGTGCGGGCACTGTTCGAGGAGGGCGTGCGATGAAATCCGTGCACCCGGTGGAGCGTACGGTCGATGTCCTGGTGGTCGGCGGCGGACCCGCCGGCCTGGCCGCGGCGGCCCGGCTCGCGGCGGCCGGCGCGGGCCGGGTGGAGGTCCTGGAGCGGGAGCGGGCGGCCGGCGGGGTGCCGCGGCACTGCGCGCGCGGCGGGTTCGGCGGGCTGACCGGACCCGCGTTCGCCCGCCGGGCGGTGCGCGCGGCGGTACGGGCCGGGGCCGTGCTCCGTACCGGCGTGAGCGCGACCGGCTGGGCCGGGCCGCTCGCCCTGGAGGTCACCGCGCCGACCGGCCTCGAGCGGATCACCGCACGGGCCGTGGTCCTCGCCACCGGCGCGCGCGAACGGCCGCGCAGCGCCCGGCTCGTACCGGGATCGCGCCCCGCCGGGGTGCTGAGCACCGGCGAACTCCAGCAGTCCGTCGAGCTGTTCGGGCTGCGGCGGGAGCGGATCGGGCGCCGCGCGGTCGTGGTCGGCTCCGACCCGATCGCCCGGCACGCGGTGCGCACCCTGCGCCGGGCCGGGGTGCCGGTGGCCGCGGTCGTCGCCGACCGGCCGTACGGGCCGCGGCTGCCCGGCCCGGTGCTGCGGGGCGCCACCGTCCTCGAACTCGTGGGCCGGGGACGTCTGTCGGGCGTCCTGGTGCGGGGCGCCGACGGGCGCACCGGGCTGTTGCGCTGCGACACGGTCGTCTTCACCGGCGACTGGCTGCCGGACCACGAACTGGCCCGCTCGGGCGGGGTGCCGCTCGATCCGGCGACCCGGGGTCCGTCGGTCGACGGCGGGCTGCGGACGCTCGTCCCGGGGGTGTTCGCGGCGGGCAATCTGCTGCGCGGCGTGGAGCCGGGGACGGTCGCGGCGGCGGAGGGCCGGGCGGTCGCCGACGCGGTGCTCGCCCACCTGGCGGGCGCGCCGTGGCCTGCGCCCGGCCTCACGCTGGAGACCGCGGGCGCGCTGCGCCGGCTGACCCCCGGCCGCCTCCACCCCGCCGGCCCGGCGCCCACGCTGCTGCTACGCCCGGAAGTCCGTCTCGTACGGCCTATTCTGATGGTCCGCCAGGACGCGCGACTGCTGTACGAGCGCCGCCTCCCTGTCCTCCTCGAACCGCACCGCTCGCTCCGGCACCCGGCGGTATGGGCGCCGGACGCGGACGCGGCGGGCGGTCCGGTGGTGGTGACGCTGACGCCGTAGCCTCTCGGGGTGGACGACAACGCTCTGAACGCCGAGCAGGACTGGCTCGCCGATACCCGCACCTCGTACGACACCGTGGCCGCCGACTACGCCGACCTCGTGCGCGGCCTGCTCGACCGGACGCCCTACGAGCGGGCGATGCTCGCGCTCTTCGCCGACGCGGTACGGGCCTCCGGGGGCGGGCCGGTCGCGGACCTGGGGTGCGGGCCCGGGCGGATCACCGCGCATCTGGGCGGGCTCGGTCTGGACGTCCTGGGCATCGACCTGTCCCCCGCGATGATCGGCGTGGCCCGCCGCGAGCACCCCGGCATCGACTTCCGGGTCGGCTCGATGACCGAGCTCGACCTGCCCGACGGCTCGATGGCGGGCCTGGTCGCCTGGTACTCCCTCATCCACGTCCCCGACGCCGAGCTCGACCGCACCCTCGCCCACTTCCACCGCGTCCTGCGCCCCGGCGGCCCGCTGCTCCTCGCCTTCCACGCGGGCGACGAGAACCGGCTGAAGACGGAGGGCTACGGCGGCCACCCCATGCGCCTGCACGTCCATCTGCGCGAGCCGGAGCAGCTGGCCGGGCGGCTCGCCGCGGCCGGTTTCGCGGTGGAGGCGCGGATGACGCTGACCTCGGCGGAGAGCGCACTCGGCGCCCTGGTGGTCGCCCGGCGGGCCGCGGCCTAGCCTGAGGGCATGGCTGTCGTACGGACGGGCGGCGTCGACGTCGTCTACGCGCGGGCGGGACGCGGGCCGCTGCTGGTCCTTGCGCACGGGGCCGGGCTCGACGGGCGGATGTGGCAGCCGCAAGTCGAGGCGCTGGCGGACGAGTTCACCGTGGTGGCCTGGGACGAACCGGGGTCCGGCCGGTCCGGCGACCTGCCGGCCGGTTTCGGCCTCGCGGACTTCGCGCGCGCCCTCGCCGCCGTGATCGAGGACGTCGGGCTCGGGCCGGCCCAGGTGGCGGGCCTGTCCTGGGGCGGCACGGTGGTCCTGGAGCTGTACCGGCTGCGGCCGGACCTGGTGCGGTCGCTGCTGATGGTGGACACGTACGCCGGATGGAAGGGCTCACTGCCGCCGGAGGAGGTCGCGGCGCGGGTCGCCGGCGCGCGGCGGATGCTCGCGGCGCCCCGCGAGGAGTTCGACCCGACCCTGCCGGGCCTCTACGCCGACGGCCCGCCGGAACGGTTCGCGGCAGTGCTCGACGCCATGAACCGGGACGTGCGGCCGGAGACCATGGGCGCCCAGCTCTCCCTGATGGCCGAGGCCGACGAGACCGACCTGCTCCCCCGGATCACGGTGCCGACCCTCCTCCTGTGGGGCGAACGCGACGCCCGCTCCCCCCTGGACATCGCCCACGCCTTCCAGGCCGCGATCCCCCACGCCGACCTGGTGGTCATCCCGCAGGTCGGACACATGAGCAACCTGGAGGCCCCGGAGGCCTTCACGACGGCGGTCCGCGCCTTCTGCCGCGCGCACGCCCCGGGCGCGGCGCCGCCCGGGGCGGTCGGCTCTGCCGGCTGATCAGGCGGTTTCGTCCAGGAGGGCGGCCAGGCCGTCCAGAACGTGCGGCCAGCCTTCGCCCATGCCCTCGATCGCCTTGCGGCCCATGGGGGAGTCGAGGTCGAAGCCCGCGTGGGTGAGGAAGAGGCGGGTGCCGCGGCCCTCGGGGGTGAGGCGCCAGGTGATGGTGGTGTCGAGGGTGCCCTTGGCGAAGCGGTAGGCGAGGAGGCGTTCGGGGTCGACGTCGGTGACCTCGCAGGGCTGGAGGCCCCAGTTCCCCATGTCGAGGGTGAAGCGGTGGCCGACGACCGGCTTGACGTCGCCGGCCGCCCACCAGCGGGCGTGCAGCGCCGGGTCGGTGAGGGCGGCCCAGACCGCGGCGGGCGGGTGCGGCAGGAACCGCGCGAGCTCGATGGTGTCGGTGGCGGGCTTGTCGGTCATGGGTGGTTCTCCTCGTCCAGCAGGTCGGCCAGGGCGTCCAGGCGCTGTTTCCAGTAGTGCTCGAAGGGGTGCAGCCAGTCGCTGACCTCTTCGAGGCCCGCCGCCCTCAGGTGGTAGTAGCGGTGCCGGCCGCGCGGCTCCTCGCGGACCAGGCCGGCGGCCTTGAGGACCGCCAGGTGTTCGGAGACGGCGGGGCGGCCGAGCTCGAAGAGCCCGGCGAGCTCGCCGGTGGAGCGGGGCCCCGTGCGGAGGGCTTCCAGCAGTCTGCGGCGCACCGGACTGGCCAGCACGCCGAACACGTCGGTGGGCATGCCGCCACGATACGTCGGGATTCTCCGACGCGTCAAAGATTTCCGACGCGTCGGGTGCCGAGGCGGGGGTGTGCGGGCGGGCACGCTCCGCCACACTGGGCGGTATGCCCGACAAGCGCAGCGCCGGACTCCTGCTCTTCCGCCGCACCCCGGACGGCGGCGGCCCGCAGGTGCTCATCGGCCACATGGGCGGCCCGTTCTGGGCCGCGCGTTCCGAGGCCGCCTGGTCGATCCCCAAGGGCGAGTACGAGTCCGACGAGGCACCCGAGGACGCGGCGCGCCGGGAGTTCGCCGAGGAGCTGGGGCTGCCCGCGCCGGACGGCGCGTGGCTCGCGCTCGGCGAGAACCGGCAGCGCAACGGAAAGCTCGTCACCGTCTGGGCGGTGGAGGCGGATCTCGATCCGGAGCGGGTGGTGCCGGGGACCTTCACCATGGAGTGGCCGCGCGGTTCGGGCGTGCTGACGGAGTTCCCGGAGATCGACCGGGTCGGCTGGTTCGGCCTCACCGAGGCGGAACCGCTCCTGGTGGCCGGGCAACGGGTGTTCCTCGAACGGCTCGCCGCGCACCTCGCCGGGACCTGATCGGGCGGGCGCCGCGGGCCGCTTCACCCCGATTGTCAGACCCGTGCGAGAGGGTGGGATGAGACAGCCTCAGACCGTCGAGAGGGAGCCCGACATGACGCCCGTCACCGGCCGCGAGCGCGCGGCAGCGCAGGCCTATCTCCGGCTGCTCGAGTCCACCCAGGCCGTGCTCTCCGACCCGCGGCTCGAGCCGTACGCGGCGGCGATGCTGACCCACCCGATGGCGGAGGCCGACGCGGCGCTGCGGGACGCGGGCCTCGCGGGGAACGAGGCGCATCTGCTGCGCCTGGTCGCGGCCTTGCGGGCCTCCCCCGCCGCGGAGCGGGGAAGGACCGCGTAAGGGCCCCGGCCGGTCAGCCGAGCCGGACGGGCAGGGCGCGCACGCTGTTGCCGACGAAGCTCGCGTGCCGGGTCAGTTCGGCCTCGGGGACCGCGAGGGCGAGGTCCGGGAAGCGGGTGAAGAGCGCCTCCAGGGCGAGGGTGGCCTCCATACGGGCGAGCGGCGCGCCCAGGCAGTAGTGCGGCCCGTGCCCGAGCGAGAGGTGCTTGACGGACTGGCCGCGGGTGACGTCGAAGCGGTCGGCGTCGGGGCCGTACGCCTGGGGGTCGCGGCCCGCCGCCGAGTAGCCGGCGAGCACCGGGGTGCCGCGGGGGATCAGGGTGCCGTCGACGACGAGGTCGCGGACGGGATAGCGGAACGGGAAGTAGCTGACCGGGCTGTCCCAGCGCAGGGTCTCCTCGACCACGTCGGCCCACTCCGCGCGGCCCTCCCGGACGTGCGCGAGCTGCTCGGGGTGCGCGCACAGGGCGCGTACGGCGTTGGTGACGAGGTTCAGGGTGGTCTCGTGGCCCGCGATGATCAGCAGCACCAGGGTGCCGATCAGCTCGGCCTGGTCGAGCCGGTCACCGCCCTCGTCGCGGGCCGCGATCAGACCGCTGATGAGGTCGTCGCCGGGGGCGGCGGCCTTGTCGGCGGCGAGGGCGGCGAGCAGTCCGACCAGTTCGCGGTTGGCGGCGACGGCCTGCTCGGGGCCGATGTCGGTGGCGACCACCTGGCTGGAGAGGTGGTGCAGCCGGTCCTGGTGCTCCTCGGCCACGCCGAGGAGTTCGCAGATGACGCCGAGCGGCAGCGGCAGGGCGTAGTGGCGGCGCAGGTCGGCGACGCCGTCGCCGCCGCGGGCCGCCGCGTCGAGTCCGTCGAGCAGGGTGGCGGTCACGGCCTGGACGCGCGGGCGCAGTTCCTCGATCCGGCGCGGGGTGAAGGCCTTGCTGACCAGGGAGCGCAGCCGCCGGTGGTCGGCGTCGTCGGCGGTGGTCATGCCCTGCACGGTGGCGAAGGTGCGCAGCGGCCAGCCCTCGGGTATGCGGCCCTCGGCGAGCGCGGTGAAGTGCCGGGCGCCCTTGGCGACGTCGGGGTGGGAGACGAAGTCGCGCAGGGCGTCGTGGCCGAGCACCGCCATGCCCTCGATGCCGCCGGGGAGCAGCACGGGGGTCACCGCGCCCTGGGCGAGCAGCCGGGCGTTGTCCGCGTGCGGGCAGCCGCCGGCCGGGTCCAGGCGGTGCGGCGGTCTGCCGCCGGCGGCGGCGTGCGGGGTGTTCACGGGCGGGGCACTCCTGACTGCGGAAGCGGGACCGGACGGTCGTGGCCCGGTCCGGTCACGAACGGTCAGATCCTAGGCTCAACCCGACGGAATACGTATGGAGTTGTACGGTCCTGCACCGACACCGACCCGGTCGCCGCCCGGCGTCGGCCCCGCGGCCGCACCGCGCCCGCACTGCGCCCACCCCTGCCCCCCCGGTGCCCGTCCGTCAGGGCACCGGCTCCTCCACCGGGCCGCCGCGCGGCCGGGTGCGGCGGCCGTGGAGGGCGGCGAGGCCGCGCCGGGTGGCGGCCACCACGACCCGGTCGCCGGGGCCGAGGGCCCGGTCGCCGGGGAGCTCCGGGAGTGCGGCGTAGCGCGAGCGGTCCAGTGGCACACCCGCGTCGCCGCGCGCGATGACCCGCCAGGCGCCCGGCTCGAACGCCTCGGCCGGGGTGCGGCCCTGGAGCAGCGGGTGGTCGGCGACGTCGAGCGCGGCGAACAGCAGCACCCGCCGCTCGACGGGGATGGCGCCGAGCACCTGGCGGCCCATCATCGCCCCGGCGAACGCGGGCGCGGAGAGGTGGGAGACGCTGCGGCTGCGGGTGAGGGCGCCGGGGTGGACGGTGCGCAGGGTGCGGTAGACGGCGGTGGCGAAGTCGTCGTCGTAGAGGCGGAGCGCCACCCGCAGGCCGGGGCTGACGGAGCGGGCGTGCAGCGCGGCCTCCAGATTGGTGATGTCGACGCTGGTGAGGGCGAGCAGGGCGCGGGCGCGGTGGATCCGGGCGGCCTCCAGGACGCCTTCCTCGGTGACGTCGCCGAGCACGATCGGCACCCGCAGCCGGCGGGCGAGCGCGAGGCCGCGGGCCTCGGGGTCGGCCTCGACGCAGACCACCGGGATGTTCATGCGGCGGAGCCGGGCGAGCACCCGGGTGCCGACCTTGCCGAGGCCGAGCAGCACCACGTGTCCGGAGAGGCCGCGGGGCGGGCGGCGCAGGGTGGTGGCACTGCGCAGCGTGCCGAAGGCCTCCAGGAGCGCGGCGATCACCACGGGCAGCAGGAGCAGTCCGACGAATCCGGCGAGGATCTGGAGGAGTTGGCGGCTGGTGGGCTCGTCGACGGCCGGGTCGCCGATGGCGAAGACGTCGAGGAGGATCAGATAGGCCGCGTGCAGCGGGTGGTCGCCGGTGGTGAAGGTGGAGGCCACGGTCAGGGCGAGGACCGCGGCGACGACCCCGGCGAGCGACCAGCGCAGCCGCCGCGAGAACAGCGAGCCGACCGGAAGGCCGGACCCGCCGAGCCAGCCGGTGGTCTGCGCGGGCCCCTCGTAACGCACCGTCTCGAGCGCGACGATGCCGCGCCCGGTGGCGGCGGCGACCTCGGCGTCCCCGGGCAGCAGCCTCGGTCCCTGCGGCCCGCTGCGCTCGGAGCCCTCGCAGCCGGCCGGGTCGCTGGCCGTCGAGGAGAGCAGCGCGAGGGTGCACAGGCCGGGGTCGGCGACCTCTCCGGGCGCGGACGGGGTGCGGTCGACGGCGTGCAGGAGGAGTCCGCCCGCCTGGATGATCTTCTTGCTGCCGGCCACGGCGGTCGCCGCGAGCGCGGGCGCGGCGGTGTCCGCGTCCGAGAGCACGGTGGTGGTGGCGTCCGGCTTCTCGGGGTCGAGGCCGGGCTCGGCCACGGCCGCCGCCTGGTCGAGCAGGGTGGCCAGGTGCTGGCCGAGGCGCCGGTTGTAGAGCCGGATGACCAGGCGCAGGCGCGGGTTGAGCCGGCGGGCGGTGAGCGCGGCGCGGATGTTGCGCTCGTCGTCCTCGAAGACCAGGGCGAGCGCCGCGGCCCGCTCGACGCCCGCGTCGAGCAGGGCGGTGTCGTCGATCTCCGCGGTCTCCACGACCCGGATCGGCGGAACGTCCGGCGTTTCACCGGCCGCGCTCGCCGCCGGCGGGACCGCGGTGCGGGTGACGGCCGCGGTGACCCGCCCGAAGAGGGCCATCGCCCGTCCGGTGCGCCCGACGGGCCGGTCGGGCGCGTCGCCGGGGCCCGGCACGAGCAGGGTGACCCGCGCGTCGTACATCTCGTGGAGTTCGGCCGACAGCCGGTGGGCGAGGACGTCGTCGCCGCAGACGATCATGTGATCGGCGGGCGCCGGGGCACCGCCGGGGGCAACGGGCCTGCTCTGGTACGGGAGTGAGGACACGTCACCAGGATGCCCTGCCGCACCGACAGCCCGGCCGGCCGGGCGCACCGCACCCTCACCGGACCGCCCCGATCCGGCGCCGCCGTCCGACACGCCGCGCTACGCCGGTCGGCGCACTCCGTCCTGCGCACACGGGGCGGTGTTCCTACGGTGGCTGAATGATCGTCACGCCAGCTGTCCGTCATACCGCCGCCGGTGCCGCGGCGCTGCTGCTCGCCCTGCCGGTCCCGTACGCCCCGGCGGCCCTCGCCGCACCGGTCAATGCGCCGGTCAATACGCCGGTCACCACACCGGTCACCGCGCCGCTCGACGCCTCGGGCCGGGTCGCCGAGCCCACCCCGCCGGCCCGGCACTTCGTCGATCCGGCGCGGCTCGGGCGCCCCGGCACCCAGGTGCAGACGCTGCGGGGCGCGCCGGCGGTGCCGTCCCTGAGCGCGCTCTCCTGGGTGGTGGCGGACGCCTCAACGGGTGATGTCCTGGCGGCCCGCAACGCGCACAAGCCGCTGCCGCCGGCCAGCACCCTGAAGACGCTGTTCGCGCTCACGGCGCTGCCCGGTCACGACCCCGACGAGCGGCACCTGGTCAGCGACGCCGAGCTGACCGGCATCGGCGAGGGCAGCAGCCTGGTGGGGCTGAAGGAGGGCTACACCTACAAGGTGTCGGACCTGTGGAACGGGGTGTTCCTCAGCTCAGGGAACGACGCCGTGCACGTCCTCGCCGCCATGAACGGCGGCTGGTCGGCGATGTCGAAGAAGATGCAGGCGAAGGCCCGCGCCCTGGGCGCCCGCGACACCCACGTGGTCTCCCCGGACGGCTACGACGCGCCGGGGCAGGTCTCGTCCGCGTACGACCTGGCGCTCTTCGGCCGGGCCGGGCTGCAGGATCCGCAGTTCACCCGCTACTGCTCGACCCGGTACGCCGACTTCCCGGCCGGCTCGTGGTCGTACGGCATCGCCAACACCAACCGGCTGCTGACCGGTGAGAGCGGGGTGGACCGCTATCCGGGTCTCATCGGGGTGAAGAACGGCTACACGAGCAATGCCGGCAACACCCTGATCGCGGCGGCCAAGCGCGGTTCGCGGACCCTGGTGGTGTCGGTGATGAACCCGCAGGGCGGCGGCGGGCTCGCGGTGTACGAGGAGGCCAGGGAGCTGCTCGACTGGGGCTTCGCGGCGGCCGGGAAGGTGGAGCCGGTCGGCTCGCTGCAGCCCGCGGCCCGGGAGTCCGCCCGGCCGGCGAAGGCCGGGGAGCGGCCGGTCCTGCGCGCGCAGGCCGGTCCGCAGGCGAAGGACCCGCTGCGCACGCTTGCCGCGAGCGGCGGGGCGCACGGCGCGGCCGCCCGTACCGCCGCCAAGGACGCCGCACCGTCCGGCACGGCGGCCGGCCTGCCCCTCGCCCTGGTCGGGGCGGCGCTCGGCGGCGCGCTCTCGCTCTGGCTGTGGCGCCGCTTCGGGGCCCGCGGCAACTGACCCGCCCACCGCGCCCGCCCCCGTCCGGCACGGTTCGGCACTGTCCGGCACAGTTCGGCGGGCGCCGTACGGTCCGGGCCCCAGCATGTCCGGAGGCCGCCGGGACGAACCCGCGCGGCCCCGGACGGAGTGGGGAGCGGGAAGGGGAATGGGAATGGGAATCGGGATGCGGACGGACACGTACGCGGCGGAGGTGGCGGACCGGTTCCGGGCGGTGAACGGGGTCCATCCGATGACGGCCGAGGACGACGCCTATGTGGACCGGCAGTTCGTGCCGCTCGATCGGCTGTGCGCCGCGCTCGGCCGGGACGCGGACGAGGCACGGCGGCTGATGCTGGACGGGCTGCTGCCGCTGCCCGGCTATCTGCGTTCGGACGGTACGCAGATGGTGCCGCGCGATCTGTTCGCGCTCGCGGCGGAGGCGGGCGGGCCAGAGCGGCTGCGGGCCTGGTTCACGGCGCACTGGGCGGACCCCGCCGAGGGCGAGGAGGAGTGGGCGGCGTATCTGAGCGGTCGGTACGTGTGTCTGCACCGGGTCGCACCGGACACGATCCGCCGCAAGGGCGAGCTGACGGCGGCGATCGCCTCGGCCGTCGCGGCGCCGCGGCCGGACGTACCGCTGTGGGCGGCGGCGCTGCACGCGCTGGTGGACGAGCTGGACGCGCTCGAACCGGACTTCGCGCCCTACGACCGGCTCCGCTTCGGCGGCCCGACCTCACGCGACACCTGCGTGGACGCCGTACGTGCCCGCTTCCCGCGCGCCGCGGTGTGACCGCGGGAAGGCTCCCCCTCAGGCGTCCCGCTCGTCCGGGCGCGGCCGTTCGTCGCCCCGCAGATGACGGCGCGACCAGCGCACGAGGAGCCGGAGCAGACAGAGCAGGGTGAGGATCCATACGGCGGCGAAGGCCCAGACGAGGGCCGTGGCACCGTTGGCGACCGCGACGACGAGGAGCACCATCGCCATGGGCCCGAGCAGGGCCGCCGCGGGCGCCGCGAACCGTCCCGATCCGAGCCGGGCCCGCAGCCGGGTGCGGCCGGCCCCGAGGGCCCGGGCGAACCCGGAGTCCGCGGCGAGGTCCTCCTCGATCTCCGCGAGGATCCGCCGCTCGCGGGGCGAGAGCTGTGCGCCGCCCATCCTCGACACCTCCCGCAGGGTAGCCGCGCATGACGCTACTCGGCGGCTACCCCACGGCTCCGCGCCGAACCGCACGCCTTCATCGCCTTCATCAGCGGCCCGGGAGGCGCCGGCGGCGCCGTGTACCGCTCGGCGGCGCGGACGGCCGCGACGGCGTTGCGCTCCCCCATGAGGACACACAGCGTGTACGCCGTGTCCTCGAACCGCCGGCGCGCCGCGAGGTCGTGCGGCCGGGCCAGGACCAGCCGTTCCTGCGTGCGGTAGCTGCGCAGCAGACGGGCGATCGTGTTGCGGTCGGGGAGCAGCATCCGGTCCTCCTGGTGCGTGCCTGGCCCCCCCGTGATTCCCCCATGGTGGGGGCACTCGGTCACCCGCGCGAGCGAAGTCGTCACCGTCCGTCACGGGCGGTGGTTCGCCCGGGTGCGCGGGCCCCGGGATTGGCGGAAGGTCGAGACATGAACCCGAGCGAGCGGCTGCGCGTGGTGGTCACCGGCGCCACCGGGAACGTGGGGACGAGTGTGGTGCGCGCCCTGGTGCGCGAGTCCCGGGTCGGTTCGGTGCTCGGCCTGTCCCGGCGCCGGCCCGGGCTCGACCTTGAGCGCGCCGAGTGGGCCGAGGCCGACCTCTCCCTGGAGGGTGACGAGCCGCGTCTCGCGCAGTACGTGGCGGACGCCGACGCAGTGGTGCACCTGGCCTGGCGGTTCGGGCCGACGCACGATCCGGTGACGACCTGGCGCACCAATGTGCTCGGCACGGTGCGGGTGCTCGACGCGGTGGCGGCGGCCCGGGTGCCGGTTCTGGTGTGCGCGTCGTCGGTGGGCGCCTACTCCCCGGGGCCGGGCGACGGGGCTCCGGTGTCGGAGTCGTGGCCGACGCACGGCTGGCCGGGCGCCGCGTACACCCGCGAGAAGGCGTACGTGGAACGCCTCCTGGACACCTTCGAGCGGGACCATCCGCAGACCCGGGTGGTGCGGATGCGGCCCGCCTTCCTCTTCAAGGAGGAGGCGGCGAGCGAGCAGCGGCGGATCTTCGCGGGCCGCTGGGTGCCGGGGCAGCTGTTCCGGCCGGAGCTGCTGCCGCTGCTCCCCGAGGTGCCGGGGCTGCGCTTCCAGACGCTGCACACGGAGGACGCGGCGGACGCGTACGTACGGGCGCTGCTGCGCGATGTGCGGGGCGCGTTCAACCTGGCCGCCGAGCCGGTGGTGGACGGGAAGCTGCTCGGCGCCCTGTTCGGGGCGCGGCGGGTGCGGGTGCCGGTCCCCGCGGTGCGCGGGGCGCTCTCGGCGGCCTGGCGGCTGCGGGTGGCGCCGGCCGATCCGGGGCTGCTCGACGCGGTGCTGCGGCTGCCGCTGATGGCGACCGACCGGGCCCGCCGGGAGCTGGGCTGGGTGGCGGCCAGGACCTCGGTGGAGGCCTTGGAGGCGTTCCTGCGCGGGGTACGGGCCGGGGGCGGCGACGCGACCGAGCCGCTGGCCGGCCGCCGCTTCGGCTGAGCTCGCCCGCGACGTCCGTTCAGGCGGCGCGGGCGGCCGCCCAGTCGACGATCCGGATGGCGGCGCCGGCCGCCTCCCGGCCCCGGCAGTGGGCGTGGTGCCGGGCGAGCAGGGCGTCGATGTCGAGGTGCCGGCCGAAGGCGGGGTGTCCGGCGAGCCGGGCGGCGTAGGCCCAGAGCGCGGGGTGGCCGGCGATCCGCTCGGTGGCGGCGGCGTCGAGGTGCCAGCGGTGGACGGTGTCGAGCTGGACGAGGGTGACCCAGACGGTGATGTCGGCGGCGGTGAGCGCGTCGCCGAGGACGTACGGGCGCCGGGCGAGGCGCCGTTCCAGGGCGCCGAGGGCGGCGAAGAGCACGGTGAGCGGGTCGTGGTGGGCGGCGGTGTCGTCGAGGCCGAGCTCGCCGGCGCGCTGGGCGGCGGCGCCGACGCCGCGGGCGCACAGGTCGGCGACGGCGCGGAGCTCGTCCGCCCGGTCCTCGGGGAGGAGTTCGGGGCCGTCACCGCGGAACCGCAGGGCGAGGTCGCGCCGGATGTCGGGGGTGTGGGTGGACACGATCCGGCCGGTCCAGCCGTCGCTGAGCACGGGCGCGGCGGCGGGTCCGCGATAGAGGTGGGCGCTGGCCTCGTAGAGCGGGCGGAGCGCGGTGTAGCCGCCGTCGGGGGTGTCGGGGAGGGCGGGCAGCAGCCGCAGCGGGAGGGTGGCGTCGAGGCCGAGGAGGGCGTGGGTGACGGCGACGCCCAGACAGTCGGGGTCGGCGGGGGCGAGGTGCAACCGGTAGCGGTGCGGGACGGGGTAGTGGCCGCTGCGCACGTCGCGGCCGATCCGGCCCCGGAAGTCCCGGTCGGCGGTGGCGGGGACGATCGACGGCACGGCGGAGGAGATGGCGGAGGGGACGGCGGAGGGCGGGACGACGGCGGACATGGTTCTCCCTGGGTGCTCGGTGCTGGGTCACGGCGCGGCGCACGCCGGAGGCAGCACAGGTACGGGAAGGAGGTGGTGCGGGAAGGGGTGTGGAACCGAAGGACCGTGTGAGGGCGGCGGGCTCTACACCGCGCTGCACACCCGCAGCAGGTCGATGTGGCGGCGCGAGGTCAGGTCCAGGGGGCGGGGCGGGCGGACGGTGTGCGTCCGGTGCTGCGCGGTCGCGGCTCCCATGGTTCCCTACCTGTTCGCTCGGGTTTCCCGCTCCCGAGCCTGGGAGCGGCGGCACCCGCGCGTCAAGGGGTGGGAAGGCGGCGCTCGGAGCACGGCGAGGGCGAGGGGGCGCGCCTATGCATAATGCGCGTATGCGCATTTCAGCCAGGGCCGACTACGCGGTGCGGGCCGCCCTCCAGCTCGCCGCGGCCCGGGACTCCGGGCCGGTGAAGGCCGAGGCGATCGCCGAGGTCCAGGGGATCTCCCACAAGTTCCTGGAGGGCATCCTCGGCGACATGCGCAAGGGCGGTCTGGTGCAGAGCCAGCGCGGCGGCAAGGGCGGCTACTGGCTGGCGAAGCCGGCCGAGGACATCTCCGTGGCGGACGTGATCCGCTGCGTCGAGGGGCCGCTGGTGTCGGTGCGCGGGGTCCGGCCGCCGGAGCTGTCGTACACCGGACCCGCGGAGTCCCTGCTCACCCTGTGGGTCGCGCTGCGGGCCAACGTGCGCCAGGTGCTTGACGGCGTCTCGCTGGCCGAGCTCGCCTCCGCGCAGCTGCCGCCCGAGGTGGTGGCGCTCGCGGAGGACCCGGAGGCCTGGACCAACCCCTGACGAGGGACCTTCGGTACCGCTCGTCCACTCTCCGCGATCCCGATCCCGATCTCGGTCCCGGTCCCGGTCCCGGTCCCGGTCTCCGAGATTCCGGCGTCCGCGATGCGGACGCCTGTTGGGGCCCGGGCGGACCCTCTGCCAGTATCCCTACTAATCCAGTGGGGATACTAGGGATCATGTGAGGTGACGTGAGAACGCCGAAGAAGTCCGCACTGCGCACCGCCTCCGTGCCGGCCGGGGGCCTGCCCGCCGACCGCCGCGCCGACGACGCGATCTGGCCCCGCGTCACCCACGAGGTCGCCGACGACCTGGCCGTGGACGCCGTGGCCCGGGACCGGGCCGGCCTCGCCCCGTACGACGAGGTCGCCCGGCTCCAGGAGGCCGGACTGCCCGCGCTGCTCACCGCGCCCGGGCCGCTCGGCCGCGGCGCCGACTGGCGCACCGCCTGCGCGGTGGTCCGGGAGATCTCCGCCGCCGACGGCTCGGTGGGCGAACTCCTGGCCCACCACTGCGTGTTGTCCTGGACCTCCCGTTTCCTCGGCGCCCCGGCCGGACCGCGCTCGCTCGACTCCCGTACCGCCAAGGAGCGTTGGCTGCTCGCGGGCGCCGTCGAGCCGCCGCGCCCGGAGCCCGGCCGGCCCGGACTCGCCCTCACCCCGGCGGGCGGCGGCGGGTATCTGCTCGACGGACGGGGTGCCTTCGCCTCCGGCGTCACGGTGGCCGACCGGCTCGTCGTCGGGGCCCGCTGTACGGAGACGGGCGACCTGCTCCTGGTCCTGGCCGACCCGGCCCACCCCGCCGTGACCGCCGAGCCGTGCGCCGAACGCGTGGGCCAGCGCCTCGCCGGCGCCGGCACCGTCGCCTTCGAGCGGCTGCCGGTCGGCCCCGGGAACGTCCTCGGCACCCTCCCCCGCGACGAGCACACCGTCGCCCCCTACGCGACCCTCGCCCCGCTCGCCCTGCGGCTCCTCCTGGTCCATGTGGCGCTCGGCATCGCCGAGGGCGCGCTCGCCGAAGCTCGCGACGTGAGCCGGGCCGGCCTGGCGGCCGCGCCGCACGCGGCCGATCCGGCGGCCGGCGACGACCCCTATCTGCTGCGTGCCTACGGGGAGTTGGCCACCTCCGCGCACACCGCGGCGGCGGTGGTCGAGCGCGCGACCGACGCCCTGGCGCGCGGGCTGCTCGCCGAACGCCTCCTCGACGTCGAGGAGCGCTCCGACATCGCCGTCCTCGTCGCCGCGGCCGAGACCGTCGCACACCCCGCGGCCCTCGACATCACCACCCGGATACTCCAGCTCGTCGCCCCGGCCGGCCCGCCCCCCGGCTTCGACCGCTTCTGGCGCAACGCCCGCGCCCTCACCGCCCCGGTCCCACCCGACCACCGCCTGCGCGACATCGGCGACCACTACCTGAACGGCACGCACGCCAGGCTCACCCTTCTGGCGTAGGCCGGGTCCGCCGGATCCGGCCGGATCGGGCGGACCGCACCGGGCCGCGTCGGGACCGATGGCACGGCGGGTCGGGCCGTCCGGCCCTGTCGGGGGGCGGACGATAGGCCCCAAGCTGGAGTCAGCGGGTCGCCGACCGGCGGCGGGCCGCACGCCGAACCGATGACGGAGGCAGCCTGATGAGTCGTGAGATCGTCGCGGGAGTGGACGGTTCCCCGGAGAGCCTGGCCGCGGCGGACTGGGCCGCGCGGGAGGCCGTGCACCGGGACCTGCCGCTGCGGCTCGTGCACGCCTGGCGGTGGGAGCCGCTCGACCTCCCGCTGGTGCAGGATCCGACCGATCAGCTGAAGGCCGCGCGGGAGGTGCTGAGCACGGCGGGCGCGCGGGTCACGGAGCGCTTCCCGGACGTCGCGCTGGCCACCGAGCTCATCGGCGACACCCCGGTCGCCGCGCTGCTCGGCACCCTCGGGCGGGCCGAACTCCTCGCCCTCGGCTCGCGCGGGCAGGGCGCCATCGCGGGCTTCCTGCTCGGCTCGTACGGCCAGCAGGTCATCGCCTCCGCCACCGTCCCGGTGGTCGCGGTCCGCAGCCGGGACGGCGAACCGGTCGAGCCGCCGGCCGGGGAGGTCCTGGTGGGCCAGCACGGCACGCCGGAGGACAGCGCGGCGGCGCTGGGCTTCGCCTTCGCGGCGGCGGCCGCGCGCGGGGCCTCGGTGCGGGCGGTGCGGGCCTGGAGCCTGCCGCCGCTGTTCGCGTTCAGCCCGGGTTCGCTGGCGCTCGCCGACGAGGCCGGCGGGCTCGAACCGTACGAGAGGAAGGCGCTGCGCGAGGCCCTAGCCCCGTGGCGAGAGCGCTTCCCCGAGGTGGCGGTGACCGAGCACGTGGAGCTGGGCAGCGCAGGTCAGGTGCTGTTGTCCGGGGCCGGATCCGCTCAGCTGCTCGTGGTCGGCCGGCGGGCCCGGCGCGGCGCGATCGGCCCGCGGATCGGCTCCGTGGCGCACGCGGCGCTGCACCTGGCGCCGTGCCCCGTCGCGGTGGTGCCGCAGGAGGTTGACGCGCAGGATTGACGAGGTGTGTCGCGCTCTCCCCGGCCGGACAGTATGACCGCCGGCACCATCGGCCACGAGAGAGCGGAGCTCCATGCAGCACGACACGTACGACAGGTCCCGGCACACATTCCGTACGAGGGTCACGGCGGCCGGCGCACTGGCCGCCGCGCTCACCGTGCTCACCGGGATGTACGCGGCGGGCCAGGCCCATCCGGCGGCCTCCGACCGGGCGGCCGCACCGGTGACCGCGGCAGCGGCCTCGGCCACCGCCGCGCAGGACGTCGCGCAGGTCGTACAACTCGTCAACGCCGAGCGGAGAAAGGCCGGTTGTGCCCCGCTGCGGTCCGATCCCAAGCTGCGGACCGCGGCGCAGGGCCACGCCGACGACATGGCCGCGCGCAACTACTACGCGCACGCGGGCCGGGACGGCCGGAACGCGGGTGACCGGATCAAGGCGGCCGGTTACGCCTGGTCGGCCTGGGGCGAGAACATCCACCGGGGGCCGCACTCGGCCGCGCAGGCGGTGGACGAGTGGATGAACAGCGCGGCGCACCGGGAGAACATCCTCGACTGCTCCTTCGAGGACATCGGGGTGGGGGTCAACCTCACCGGCAACGGGCCCTGGTGGGTGCAGGACTTCGCCTCCGGGCGCTGAGCCGCCGGGTCAGGACCGGCCGCGGTCAGGACCGCAGCGGGGTGCCGAGCTCCTGTACCCACACGGTGCCGTCCGGGCCGGGCACGGCGGCGACGCCGGTGTGCCGGTAGCGGCAGTCCAGGAGATTGGCCCGGTGCGGCGGGTCGGCCATCCAGTCGGCGACGACGGCCGCCGGACCGCTCTGGCCCCGGGCCAGGTTCTCCGCCCAGGCGCTCCAGGCGTAGCCCTCGCCGGTGAGGCGGGTGCCGGAATCGGTGCCCTCGGGGTCGGTGTGGGCGAGGTAGCGGCGCTCGGCCAGGTCCGCGCCGAAGGTGCGGGCCACGGCCGAGAGCCGGCGGTCGATGCGGAGCGGCCCGCAGCCCGCCTCGGCCCGGTGCCGGTTGACCAGTGCGGTGACCTGCTCCTCCGTGGTCGGGCGCGGTACCCGGGTGCGGGTCGGCGTGGGCGACGGCGTCGGGGGCGGGGTGGTGGCCGGCGGCGGTGCGGCGCTGCGGGTGGCGGCCGGCGCGGCAGGCGCCGGGGCCGGCGGGCGGGCGACCGCGCGGTCGGCGGGCCCGCTCGGCACCAGCAGGATCAGCGCGGCACCGAGGGCGACGACCGCGCCACCGCCGACGAGCAGCCCGGGCCGGACACCGGCCCCGGCGGCAGAACCGGACCCGGACGCCGTCCCGCCTCCGGCCCCTGCTCCAGACTCGGGCCCGCTCCCGGCCCCGGCCCCCGCCCCCGGCGTCGTCGCCGCGACCGTCTCCAGGGCCGGTCCCCCGCTCCCCCGCCCCGCCCACACCAGGAGCGGCGGCACCAGGGCCAGGCCCACCAGCAGGCCCTCGGCCGGGGCGAGGCCGGAGCGGGTGGGGGCGCAGTGCGGGCAGCCGTCGAGGTGCCGGGCCAGGCGTTTGCGCCACAGCGGGGAGGGCGCGCCGTCCCAGCGGGCGGTGGTGTCGGCGAGGCCCGGGCAGGGCGGCACGGCGGCGAG
Source organism: Streptomyces fradiae (assembly GCF_041270065.1). NCBI lineage: Bacteria > Bacillati > Actinomycetota > Actinomycetes > Kitasatosporales > Streptomycetaceae > Streptomyces > Streptomyces fradiae. The sequence continues at coordinate 485,576 of NZ_CP065958.1, forward strand.
CGCCCGGACGATGGCGCGCCCGCTCTCCAGGCGTTCCTTCATCCGCTGGACGCGGACGGCCGCGTGCCGGGGCGGGATGCCGAGGGAGGCGGCGAGCTCGGCGCGGGTCAGCTCGCCGGCGGCCTCCAGCCACCACAGGGAGAGCACCTCGCGGTCGTCCTCGTCGAGCCAGCGGGTGGCCCGGGCGACCTCGCGGCGCTGGCCGGTCAGGCCGAGGCGCAGGATGGCGAGCTCGGTGAAGTCGCCGGCCGGGTCGGCGAGGGCGGCGGCCCGGTCCAGGCCGGGAAGCGGTGCCTGCTGACGTTCGCGCCAGCGGTGCCGTATCCGGTTCATCGCGATGGCGACCAGCCAGGACCGGAAGCGCGCCGGGTCGCGCAGCGCGGGCAGCCCGTCGAGGGCGCGGACCATGGTCTCCTGGACCAGGTCGTCGACGTCGGCGTGCCCGTCGAGGGCGCGGCCCACGATGTTGTAGACGAGCGGCAGGAAGGTCCGTACGAGCTCGTCGCCGGCGCGTGCGTCACCCGCCCGCGCCGCCTCGACGAGTGCGGCGGTGCGGTGCTCGTCGCTCTGCAATGTCCTTGTGCTCCCTCGTCGCCCGCTGCGTCCCCCGCAGCGGCGGCCGCCGGATGCGGTCCGCGGTCAGGAGACCGCCGGGAGCGGTCCGGATAACACTTTTCTCGCCCGCGCCCAGGCCCAGGCCTATGGCGACAGGTAGGGCAGGGAGGGCACGGTGGCCCCGCCCCCTTCCCGTACGGCTGCCACGACCGCGTCGTGCAGGTCGCGGCTCTCCTCCTCCGTTCCGCAGGGGACCGGACTGCCCGACATGGTGAACCAGTCGGATGCGCCGCTGTACTGCACGGCCACACGTGCCTCGCCGTCGGCATAGGTGGTGTGCACGGTCAGATCGCCCGTGACGACACCGCCCTCGTCGGTCAGCACCCCGCCACGCCCGGTGTAGACACCGGCGGTCGTCCATGATGCCCAGCTCATCTGTCCAGACTCACACCGGGGCCGCGGATGCGCCACCGACGGGACCGCCCCGGCCGGAAAGCTTCCGGCCGGGGCGAAACCTGTCAGCGCAGGGTCAGCGCGGTGTCACCGCGGGGTTCAGGCGAGGGACGCGATGGCCTCGTTGAACGTGGTGGACGGGCGCATCACGGCCGCGGCCTTGGCCGGGTCGGGCTGGTAGTAGCCGCCGAGGTCGGCCGGGGAGCCCTGGACGGCGATCAGCTCGTCGACGATCTTCTGCTCGTTCGCGGTGAGCGTCTCGGCGACCGGGGCGAAGGCCTTGGCCAGCTCCGCGTCCTCGGTCTGCTTCGCGAGCTCCTGGGCCCAGTACATGGCCAGGTAGAAGTGGCTGCCGCGGTTGTCGATGCCGCCGAGGCGGCGGGTCGGCGACTTGTCCTCGTTGAGGAAGGTGCCGGTGGCGCGGTCCAGCGTGTCGGCGAGGACCTGGGCGCGGGCGTTGCCCGTGCTGGTGGCCAGGTGCTCGAAGGAGGCGGCCAGGGCGAAGAACTCGCCGAGCGAGTCCCAGCGCAGGTAGTTCTCCTTGACCAGCTGCTGGACGTGCTTCGGGGCGGAGCCGCCGGCGCCGGTCTCGAAGAGGCCGCCGCCCGCCATCAGCGGGACGACCGAGAGCATCTTGGCGCTGGTGCCCAGCTCCAGGATCGGGAAGAGGTCGGTCAGGTAGTCGCGCAGGACGTTGCCGGTGACCGAGATGGTGTCCTCGCCGCGGCGGATGCGCTCCAGGGAGAACTTGGTGGCCTCGACCGGGGAGAGGATCTTGATCTCCAGGCCCTCGGTGTCGTGCTCCGGCAGGTACTGCTTGACCTTGGCGATGATCTGGGCGTCGTGGCCGCGGTTCTCGTCCAGCCAGAAGACGGCCGGGGCGCCGGTGGCGCGGGCGCGGGTGACGGCCAGCTTGACCCAGTCCTGGATGGGCAGGTCCTTGGACTGGCAGGAGCGGAAGATGTCGCCCTCGGCGACCTCCTGCTCCAGGACCGCGGTGCCGGCGGCGTCGACGAGGCGGACGGTGCCGGCCGCGGCGATCTCGAAGGTCTTGTCGTGGGAGCCGTACTCCTCGGCCTTCTGCGCCATGAGGCCGACGTTCGGGACGGAGCCCATGGTGGCCGGGTCGAAGGCGCCGTGGGCGCGGCAGTCCTCGATGACGGCCTGGTAGACGCCGGAGTAGGAGCTGTCCGGGAGGACGGCGAGGGTGTCGGCCTCCTGGCCGTCCGGGCCCCACATGTGGCCGGAGGTGCGGATCATGGCCGGCATCGAGGCGTCGACGATGACGTCGGACGGCACGTGCAGGTTGGTGATGCCCTTGTCGGAGTCGACCATGGCGAGGGCCGGGCCGGCGGCGATCTCGGCGTCGAAGGAGGCCTTGATCTCCTCGCCGAGGCCGTGCGGGAGGGACTCCAGGCCCTTGTAGACGGTGCCGAGGCCGTCGTTGGCGGACAGGCCGGCGCCGGCGAGCACCTCGCCGTACTTGGCGAAGGTCTGCGGGAAGAAGGCGCGCACGACGTGGCCGAAGATGATCGGGTCGGAGACCTTCATCATGGTGGCCTTGAGGTGCACGGAGAAGAGCACGCCCTCGGCCTTGGCGCGGGCGACCTGCTCGGCGAGGAAGGTGTCGAGCGCGGCGGCGCGCAGCACGGCGGCGTCGACGATCTCGCCGGCGATGACCTTGAGCGGCTCGCGCAGCTCGGTCACGGTGCCGTCGGTGGCGACGTGCTCGAAGCGGAGGGTGGTGTCCTCGGCGATGACGACGGACTTCTCGGTGGTGGCGAAGTCGTCGTGGCCCATGGTGGCGACGTTGGTCTTGGACTCGGGGGTCCAGGCGCCCATGCGGTGCGGGTGGGTCTTGGCGTAGTTCTTGACGGCACCGGGGGCGCGGCGGTCGGAGTTGCCCTCGCGCAGGACCGGGTTGACGGCCGAGCCCTTGATCTTGTCGTAGCGGGCGCGGACGTCCTTGTCCTCGTCGCTGCGCGGGTCGTCCGGGTAGTCCGGGAGGGCGTAGCCCTGGGCCTGGAGCTCGGCGATCGCGGCCTTGAGCTGCGGGATGGAGGCCGAGACGTTCGGCAGCTTGATGATGTTGGCCTCGGGCGTCTTGGCCAGCCGGCCGAGCTCGGCGAGGGCGTCGGCGATGCGCTGGCCCTCCTCCAGACGCTCCGGGAAGGAGGCGATGATGCGCCCGGCCAGGGAGATGTCACGCGTCTCGACGTTCACGCCGGCGGTCGAGGCGTAGGCCTGGATCACGGGCAGGAACGAGTAGGTCGCCAGGGCGGGCGCCTCGTCAGTGTGCGTGTAGATGATGGTCGAGTCAGTCACCGGGTGTGCTCCGCTCCACGTCTGCGTCTGCGTCTGCAAGATTGCTCGACATCAAGATATCTCGTGATCGTGCTCCTCGGGAAAGGGGTCCTCGGCTACGGGGTGCGTGATCCGGTACGGGGCGGTGCCCGGGTCCAGGTCGACGTGGCGGAGCAGCCCGAGCAGGACGAGGGCGACGGCGGCACCGGTCCCGGCGGCGAGCGCCTGGCCGCAGCGGTGGGCGGTGCGGGGCAGGTCGACGGGGAGCGGGCCGGTGGCGGCGGGCAGGCAGTCGCCGAGCAGATAGGCGCCGGCGGCGAGCCCGCCGAGGGCGAGCAGCGCCAGGGGCACGGTGACGAGGAGCCGCTGCGGCGGGAGGCCGTGCCGGGGCGCGGGCCGGACCCGGCCCTTGCGGGCGAGCAGGGCGACGAGCGCGGCGAAGGCGGCGAGCACGAGCAGGTCGGCGGCGATCACGTCGCCGGGGCGGTGGCGGCCGGAGGCGATGGAGTACGCGCCGAGGGCGATCGCCCACAGGGTGCCGAGTCCTACGGCGGCGCCGCGCAGCCGGTGCGGCACGACGAGCGCGAGGCCGAGGGCGAGGCCCGCGGCGAGGACGGCGGGGCTGCTGGGGAAGCCGCCGGGGGCGGTGAGGCCGGCGGCGTCGACGTAGCGGGGGCCCGGTGCGTAGCGCTGGAGGAGCTCGGCGGCGAGCAGCGCGGCGGCGACGGTGCCGAGGGCGGCGCCGAGGTACGCGTACCGCTTGCGGAGGACGCCGAGGGCGACGATCAGCAGGACGGCGAGGGCGAGCGAGAGGGTGCCGATGCCCTGGAGCGAGGGGTGCTCGCGCAGGAAGCGGGCGACGGCCGGGTCGGTCAGCCGGCCGGCGAGGGCCGCGTCGCCCCAGCGCCGGCCGGTCGTGGTGAGCACGAGTCCGGCGTAGGCGACGGTGAGCAGGACGACGGCGGCGAGGCAGGCGCGCCGCATGCGTATGCGGATACGGGCGCTGAACGATCCGGCGGCCTCACCGGCGACGGCGGCGTACCACCAGGTGTCGCCGGCGGCGATGGCTGGTGGGGAGCCGCCGGTACGGGGCCTGTCGAAGGGTGCCATGCCTCGATTCGAACCCGGCGGCGCCGGGTCCGCCCGCTGGACTCACCCGAACGACACGCCGGGGGTCCCGGGGGGTCACACGGCGGCGGCGCGGCGGGCGGGGGTGCGGGCCGTGGCGTGTGCGGCGGTCCTGGGCGGGGTCCGGTCGTGGCGGCGGGTGCCGTCGAGGGTGAAGGCGGTGTTGACGAGGGCGACGTGGCTGAGGGCCTGGGGCATGTTGCCGAGCTGGCGTCCTGCGGCGGGGTCCCATTCCTCGGCGAGCAGGCCGACGTCGTTGCGCACGTCCAGGACGCGTTCGAAGGTGGTGCGGGCCTCGGCGGGGCGGCCGGTGAGGGCGAGCGCGTCGGCGTACCAGAAGGTGCAGGCGAGGAAGGCTCCTTCGGCGCCGTCGACGCCGTCGATCTCGTGCACCTCGCCGTTGCTCACCTCGTCGTAGCGGCGCAGGAAGCCGCGGTCGCCGAGGGCGGCCATGGCGCGGACGGTGCCGAGGACCCGGGGGTCGTCGGCGGGCAGGAAGCCGAGGCGCGGGATGAGCAGGGCGGTCGCGTCGACCCGGCGGCTGCCGTAGTACTGGGTGAAGGAGCCGCGTTCCTCGCTCCAGCCCGACCGGCAGACCTCGTCGTGCAGTTCGGCGCGCAGCGCCTGCCAGCGGCGGAGCTGGCCGCGCAGTCCGGCGACCCGGGCGAGCCGCAGCGCGCGGTCGGCGGCGACCCAGGCCATCACCTTGGAGTGGACGAACTGGCGGCGGGGGCCGCGGACTTCCCAGATGCCCTCGTCGGGTTCGCGCCAGCGTTTGGCGACGTATTCGAGGAGTGCGGCCAGCAGGCTCCACAGGTGCGCGTCGAAGGGCACGCCGGCCCGGACGGCCGAGTAGACGGTGTTGAGGACCTCGCCGTAGATGTCGAGCTGGAACTGGTCGACGGCCGCGTTGCCGAATCTGACGGGGCGTGAGTTCTCGTAGCCGGGCAGCCAGTCGGCGTCGGTCTCGGGCAGCCGGCGCTGTCCGGCGACGCCGTACAGCGGCTGGAGGTCGGCGGGGTCGCCGGCGGCGGCGCGCACCAGCCAGTCGGTCCAGGCCAGCGCCTCGCGGCGGTAGCCGCTGCGCAGCAGGCAGGACAGGGTGAAGGTGGAGTCGCGCAGCCAGCAGAAGCGGTAGTCCCAGTTGCGGCGTCCGCCGATGCACTCGGGCAGGGAGGCGGTGGCGGCGGCGATGACGCCGCCGGTGGGCTCGTAGGTGAGGGCCTTGAGGGTGACCAGGGAGCGGATGACGGCCGCACGGGCGGGGCCCTCGTAACGCAGCCCGGTGGCCCAGTCGTTCCAGAAGGCGAGGGTCTCGTCGAGGGCGGCGGGCACGTCGGGCGCGGCGGGCGCCGGGGCGTGCGAGGGGTGCCAGCCGAGCACGAAGGTGACGCGCTGCCCCGCGGTGACGGGGAAGGCGAAGCTCGTACGGTCGGGGGTGACGACCGGTTCGCCGGCGCCGGGACCGCAGGTCAGCCGGGTCGCGTCGGGCCCGGCGACGCAGGCGACGGTGCGCCGGTCGAGGGCGTACGTCCAGGGGCGGACGCTGCCGTGGTCGAAGCGGACCGCCAACTCGCCCTGGATGTCGACCCGTCCGGCGATGCCCTCGACGATCCGGACGATCCGCGGGCCCTGTTGACGGGGCGGCATGAAGTCGGTGATGCGGACGGTGCCGCCGGTGGACTCCCAGACGGAGTCGAGGACGAGGGTGTCGCCGCGGTAACTCCTGCGATTGCAGACCCGGTTGCCGGCCGGGGCGAGGGCGAAGCGGCCGTGGCCGGGGTCGCCGAGGAGGGCGGCGAGGCAGGCGGGCGAGTCGAAGCGCGGGGCGCACCACCAGTCGATCGAGCCGTCCCGCCCGACGAGGGCCGCGGTCTCCAGATCGCCGATGAGGGCGTAGTCCTCTATTCGCCCTGCCATGTCGGGATTGTATTCCCGCCGTGGCCGGGGCGCAGGGGCGGCGGCCGGCGGCGGAGATCGGCGCGGTCCGGCCCGGGCAGATGGTTTCGCCGCCGCCCGCATACTCTTGCCGGCCGCCGGGCCGCCGGTCGTCGGCGCGGTTCCGGCCCTCCTTGACCCGGGTGCCGGGCGCGCTCGATCCTGGGAGGGTCCGCGGAGATCCGGAGGGCGACCCATGTGTGCCACGAGCGGGGAACCGCATCCGATGCGCCGGGCCACGGACCGCGCCCCGGCCGGCCCGGAAGCCACGGCGAGCCTGGTGGTCGCGGTGCGGCCCGGTGACCGCGATCCGGAGTGGATGTTCGACCGGCTCCCGCCCGCCGTGCGGGAGGTCGTGCTGGTCGGCGCGGGTCCCGCCGTCTCCGGGCGGGCGGCGCCGACCGGGGTGGCGGTGCGCCGGCTCGGCCGCTGGGACTGCGCGGGGGGCGACGTCCCGCACGCCGGTCTGCTCGCCGCCACCGGCGACCGGCTGGTCCTGATGGGCGCCGACGGCAGCATGTCGCCCCGGGAGATCCCGCACTACCTGCACTATCTGGACAGCGGATTCGACTTCGTGAAGGGTTCGCGGTTCATCGCGGGCGGCGACAGCGCCGACTATCCGCTGCTGCGCCGGTGCGGCCACCGCGCGCTGCTCCGGCTGGCCCGGCAGCTGTACGGGCAGCGGCTCACCGATCTCTGGTTCGGATTCTGCGCCTTCCGGCGGGAGTTCCTCGGCCTGCTCGACCTGCGGGCGGACCGGGTGGAGCTCGGCGCCGAACTCGTCACCCACGCGCTGCACTACGGGCTGCGGGTGGCCGAGGTGCCGAGCCTCGAACTCCCTTCCCACCACGGCCCGTCGCACCCCCGCACGGTCCGTGACGGCAGTCGCATCTTCGGCACGCTGCTCGACGAGCGCCCGCACAACGCGCTGCTGCGGTTCCGGCCCGCCCTGCGCATCCGGGCCGGCTGAAACGTACCGAACGAACATTTCCCAGCACGTGGGTTGACGAACCTCATATCGGATGCTAAGCAGGGAAGTCAGTGCATTGCACGCGGCAACGCACCGCAGACCCTCGGCAGGGTCGGTTGTCGGAAGAGGCGCACCATGACCTCCCTCCCCATCAGCCGAACGCCGGTGGCACCCGCCCCGCATCCGTTGCGCCGGGTGACCGACTGGCCCGCCGAGACCTGCCGCCGCTCCCCCCGTGAGCGCACCGCCCCGCACGGCCCGGCCGCCGGCACGGCGCGTCCGGGGCACCCGGCCCACCCCGCCCGGCGTGCCTCCGACCGCGTACGGGTCGCGGCCCGGCCCGGCCGCCGCCGCTCCGGGATCCACCGGCCCCGCACGGCCCCCCGCCGCCGGCGCTCCCGCGCGGTCCGCACCCGCACCGGGGGCGGCCGCCGGTCGGCGAGCCCGGCCGGCCCAGCGGCCCACCGGCCCGGCCACGGAGGCACCCGTACCGACCCGCACGACGGCGCCCCGCCCCGCAACACCCGTAGCACCCGTGTGTCCGGGCGACCCCGGGTGCCCGTGCGGGTCACCCGTCCGACGCCCGTGCCGGTGCCCGCGCCCGTGACGGCGCCGGCACCGCTCCCCCGCACTTCCGCGCGACCCGCTCGTTCGCGCCTTGCCCCGAGGAGGCGAGGCGCGATGACGACCGCCCCCGCCCATGCCCCGCTGCCCCGCTCGCTCACCCGGCCGCCGGTCGAACTCGAGCTGATCATCCCGGCCTTCAACGAGCGCGAGCGGCTGCCCGGCACCGTCGCCGCGGCGCTGCGCTTCCTCGCCCGCCGCCCGTGGTCCTCGGCCGTGGTCGTGGTCGACAACAACAGCGTGGACGGCACCCCGGACTGCCTGGACCGGTTCGCCGCCTCCGCCCTGGGGCGGGCCGTGGGCCTGCACGTCATCGGCTGCGGCGACCGGGGCAAGGGCGCGGCCGTGCGGCGCGGCATCGAGACCTCCGCCGCCACGTACCTCGGCTTCGCCGACGCCGACAACGCCACACCCGTCGAGACCCTGGACCGGGTGATGGAGCTGCTGCGCCGGGGCCACGGCGCCGTGATCGCCTCCCGGCACGCCCCCGGCGCCCATCTGGCCGTCGAGCAGGGCGCCCTGCGGCGCGGCGGCGGCGCCCTGTTCCGTGGCCTCGCGCATCTGACGCTGCCGGAGATCGCGGACACCCAGTGCGGGTTCAAGTTCTTCCCCGGACCGCTGGCCCGGGAGATCGTGCGCGACTGCCACATCGACGGCTTCGCGTTCGACGTCGAGCTCCTCGCGCATGTCGTCAAGGCCGGCCGGGACGTGGTGGAGGTGCCGGTCGACTGGACCGACCAGGCGGGATCCACCTTCTCGGCCCGCCGTGACGGGCTGCGCTCCATGGCCGATCTGCTGCGCATCTCGCTGGCCAGGTGAGGACCGTGACCGCCGCCGCCCCGGCCCCCGCGCCCACCGCACGCCCCCGCGCGGGCGGCGCGCTGGCCCGGATCGCCCTGCTCGACATCGCCTTCCTCAACTGGCGCGACCCGTGGCACCCGGAGGCCGGCGGAGCGGAGGCGTACGCGCACGAGATCGCCCGCCGCTTCTCGGCGGCCGGCGCGCACCTCACCTTCGTGTCCGCCCGCTACCCCGGCGCGCCCGCCCGCGAGTACCGCGACGGGCTGCGGATCGTGCGGGCCGGCGGCACCTTCGGCGTGTACGCGGCGGCCGCGGCGCATCTGCTGCGCAACCGGCACGCGTACGACGCCGTCGTCGACTTCCAGAACGGCATCCCGTTCTTCTCGCCGCTCTTCACCCCGCGCTGGACCGCCGACCTGTGCGTCATCCACCACGTGCACCAGGAGCAGTTCGACGTGCGCTTCCACTGGCCGCTGAACGCGCTGGGGCGGCTCCTGGAGAAGCAGGTCAGCCGGCGCGTCTACCGGGGCCGGCCGATCGTGGTGGTCTCCCCCTCCACCCGGGAGGGCGCGCGCCGCGAACTCGGCTTCGGCAACCCCCTGCACATCGTGCCCAACGGGCGGCCCGCCGGAGCGTCCGCGGAGCCGCCGGGGGCGCGCAGCGCCACGCCCGCGCTCACCGTGGTCAGCCGCCTTGTGCCGCAGAAGCGGGTGGACCTGCTCCTTCGGGCGCTGCCCGCGCTGCTGCGCCGGTTCCCCGCGCTGCGGCTCGACCTGTGCGGCGACGGGCCCGAACTGCCCGCGCTGCGCGAGCTGGCGGCGCGGCTCGGGGTGGCGCAGGCGGTGGTCTTCCACGGGCATGTGAGCGACGCGCGCCGCGCGGAGCTGTTCCACCGGGCGTGGCTGACCGTGGTGCCCTCGGTCGCGGAGGGCTGGGGCCTGACCGTGATCGAGGCGAACGCGGTCGGCACGCCCGCCCTCGCCTACGACGTGCCCGGTCTGCGTGACGCGATCCAGCCCGGCGTCAACGGGCGGCTGCTCGACCCGTCGGCCGACCTCGCGGACGGCGTGGCCGCCGCGCTCGCCGAACTCGCCGACCCGGCCGCCATGCAGCGGGCCGCGGCCCGCTGCCGGGCCTGGGCCGCCGCCTTCTCCTGGGACGCCAGCGCGGAACGGCTCGCCGAGGTGGTCCTGGAGGAGCTGCGCCGCGTCCACCGGCACCGCCGCTCCCGGCGCGGCGCCAACGACCTCGCCGTCCTGGGCCGGTTCACCGCCCTCGACGCGGAGGCCACCGAGCGGGTGGTGGCCGAGGCCCTGCGCCAGACCGACACCTGGTCCCGTGAGGGCGACGCCTTCCAGGTGCTGCTGCACGGCTGCGACGAGGTCCAGGCCCTCGCCGCCCTGGCCCGGCTCGGCGTCCACGACGCCACCGTCTCCCTGGCCGGCGGCCGGGACGTCCTGGTGGGCGGGCCGTCCCGGCGCCTCGCGGAACGGGGCGGGCGGGGGACTCCAGAGGACCGGTCATGACCGCCGAGCCGCTCGCCCGTCGCGCCGCCGTCCTGCCGGACGAGGTCACGGCGGTGCACGGGGCGCGCTGGATCGCGACGGGCGCGGTGCTTGTCGGGGTGCTCAACTACGTGTACGCGCTGGCGCTCACCCGGCTCCTCGACGTCGGCTCGTACGCGGTGTTCGCGGCCGGGCAGGGGCTCGTGGTGTGCACGGCGGCGGTGGCCGTGGTGACCGTGCCGTGGATGCTGGCGCAGGCGCTGGCCCGGGCGCGGTCGGAGGCCGAGCGGGGCGAGGCGGTGCGGTTCGCGATCGTCACCGGGTTCGCGGGCGGTCTTGTCGCCGCCCTGGTGGTCGGCGGGGTGGCCGCGCAGTTCGCCGGGGCGACCACCACCCTGGTCGTCGCCGGCGCGACCTTCCTCATCTATGCGACCCGGATCAGCGCGGGCTGGCTGCAGGGCACCGAACGACTGCGCACCCTCGGAATGGTCACCACCGCGGAGGCGGTCCTGAAGCTGGTCGTGGGGCTGTTCTTCGTCGCCGTGCTCGACCTCGGACCGGCCGGCGCGCTGGCGGCGTTCGGCGTCGCCGTGCTGCCGTACGCCTTCTTCCGGCCGCGCCGGTTCCGCGGCGGCCGGACCGCCCGGCCCTGGCTGTCCGCCACCGCCGACCGCGCGCTGTGGCGGCGGGCCGTCGGCGTCGCCTCGCTGCAGGGCGTCGTGGCGATGATGGCGGCCGTCGACGTGATCCTGGTGGCGGTGCTGCCCACCGACCGTGCGGCGGCGGCGAGTTACCAGGCCGCCGTGATGCTCGGCCGGGTCCCGCTCTTCCTGGCGGGCGCCGTCTCCATCGCCTTTCTGCCCGCGCTGTCCCGGCGCCGGGCCGGCACCCCGCTCGCGGGCGACGCGCTGCGCATGTATCTGACGGTGGCGGTGCCGCTGACCGCGGTGGCGGCGACCGTGCCGCAGGCCGTCCTGGACCGGGTCTTCCCCGCCGGGTACGCGCAGGTCGGCACGCTGCTCGCGCTGACGGCCGTCACCGGTCTCGCACTCGGCGCGCTCGCCCTGCTCGTGACGTTCTGCCAGGCGGTGAACGACTACGCGTGCCTGGGCCCGCTGCTCGCCGGCCTTGTGCTGTACGTGACGGGGCTCGCGGCCGGCTGGTCGGCGGCCGGCGTCCTCGGCATGGCGGTCGGCGGCATGTGCGGCACCCTGGCGGCCCTGCTGCTGCTCGCCGTGCGCCAGGCCCGGCACCACGGCTTCGGCGCCCCGCGCGCCCGGCTCGGAGTCCGGCCCGTCTGGTGCCTGTTCGTCGTGGGCGGCCTGGTGGCGCTGAAGCCGCTGCCGGTGGCGTGGTTGTGCGCCGCCGTCGTGGTCGCCGGGGCGGCGCTGTGGTGGTTCTTCGGCAGGCGCAGCGAACCGACGGGCGACGGCCCGCTCCCGGCCACCACCGGTGAACCCGCGCCCGCCCCCGTACGCCGGAGCCCCGGTCCGCCCGACGAACGGCGGTCCGTACGGCTCCTCGTGGACGCGGTGTGGCGCGGGCGGCCCGCGCCCGCCACGGACGCCGAGCTGCTCGGCGCGCTCGCCGTGGCCCGGCGCAACCAGGTCGAGGGCGTGCTCGCCCGCGCGTACCCGGAGCGGCTCGCCGCCACCCGGGCCGAGGTGGTGGCGGCGACCGGGCTGTTCCGGCGCAATCTGACCGAGTCGACCGCCCGGCTGCGGGCCGCCGGCATCCCCGCCGTGCTCATCAAGGCGGACCTGTCGGGCGACTACGTGTACGGCAACTTCGACCTGGTGGTGCCCACCGGACGGTGGCGGCAGGCGCAGCGGGCCCTCGCGGGCTGGTACGTGCGGCGCGAGACGTACTGGCTGGAGCGGTCCACCAAGGTGCTGCTCGATCCGGTGAGCGGGCCCGCGGCCCATCTGCACACCGCCGTCTCGTGGTTCGGGGTCCCGGTGGTGCCGACCGACCGGCTGTTCGCGCGGGCCCGCCCGGCCGACGGCCCGGACGGCGACGGACCGGCCGGCTGGCTGGTGCCGTGTCCCGCCGACCGGCTGCGGATCTGGCTGGCGCACGCCCTCTTCCAGAATCTGACGCTCGATCTGTCCGAACTGCTCGCGCTGCGCGAGCTGCTGAGCCCCGCCGTGATCGCCGAGGCCCGCCGGGAGGCGGCCCGGGAGGGCTGGGCGACGGGCGGCGACCGGGCGCTCGCGACGGCGCTGGCCGCGATGGCGCGGCTCGACCGCGGCGAGCCGGTGCCGCTGCCGCTCCCGCTGCCGGTGGGGACCTCGCTGCGGGTCGGCGCCGAGCACTCGGGCCATCTGCTCGGCCGGGGGCGGGTGCGGACCGCGGCCCGCGAGGCCTCGCTGCGGGTGCCGCTCGTGGTCGCCAAGCGCGTACGGAGGCGGGAGCCATGACCAGGTTCGTGAACGGCGCTCCCCCCGACTCCGGCCGGGAGACCGGGCCGCGGCCCCCGCTGCTCGTCGCGGTGTCCGGCCCCGACCACACGGGCAAGTCGTCCCTGGTGCGGGCGCTCGCCGGACAGCTGCGGCAGCGGGGCTTCGCGGTGGCGGCCGTCCACGCCTACGGCTGTGTGCTGTGCCGCAGGTTCCCGGTTCCCCCGCGGGTGAGGGAAGAGGAGGAGCCGGGCGGGACGGGGGCGGGCGGGTGGGCCCAGCGGACCGCGCGTCCCGAGCGCCGGGGATCGTGGTTCCGCCGGGCCCACGCGTACCTCGACGCGGGCGAGCTCGACCTGCGGATCGCGGTGGCGCGCCGGGCCGTCTCGGCGGTGGCGCGGGGCCGCCCGGTGGTCGTGCTGACCGACCGGGGCCCGCTGGACGGCCTGGTGAAGTTCGGTCTGCGGCCGGACCGGGGCGCCGCCCGGCGGTTCGCCCGGACCGCCGGACGCTACGACCTGACGCTGCTGCCGGACACCCTGCCGGACACCCTGGCCGGGCGCGGCTGGGAGCAGCGTACGGGCTCCCCCGCCGCTTGGTGGGCGCGGCACCGCGACTGGGCGGCGCGGCTGCCCCGGGTGGTTCGGATCGACGGCGAGCGGACGGCGCCGGAGGTCGCGGCCGAGGCCCTGGAGCGGGTGCTCGGCGCGGTGCGGCCGGCGCCGCGGCCGTCCGGTCCGCGGCGCCGCGAGCGGGTCGTGGTGTCGATCTACGACGACGCGGAGAACTCCGACTACCGGGGCGGCGGCGCGCTGGTGGTGGAGAAGCTGGCCCGGCGGCTCGCCGAGCACTACGAGGTCACGGTGGTGACGGCCGGCCGGTCCGGCGGCAGCGTGCGGCGGCACGGCGTCCGCTATGTGCGGCTGCCGGTGTGCCGGGCCGGTCCGCGCGCCGGGCAGCTGCTGTTCCTCGGGCTCCTGCCGTTCGTGGCGCGCCGCATCCCGCACGACGTGTGGCTGGAGTCCTTCACGCCGCCGTTCTCGACGAGTTTCCTGCCGCTCGTGTCGCGCGCGCCGGTGGTCGGCATCGACCAGGGGCGCAGCGCCGAGGCCCTGTGGCGCCGCTACCACCTGCCGTTCTTCCTGGTGGAGCGGGTCGGGCTGCGCTGCTACCGGCACATCGTGGCGATGAACGAGGCGGACGCCTCGGCGGTGCGGCGGCTCAGTCCGCGGGCCGACGTGCACGTGATCGCCAACGGGGTGGAGCCGCGGCAGCTCGACGACGCCCGGCTGGGCAGCGGCGACTCGATCCTCTTCCTGGGGCGGATCGACACCTGGACCAAGGGGCTCGACCTGCTGCTCGACGCGTACGAGACGGCCCGGCCGCCGATGGAGCTGGTGCTCGCGGGCGGCGGCACCGCGGCCGAGGAGCGCAGGCTCGGGCAGCTGCTCGCGGGGCGGGATCTCGGGGTGCGGCTCGTGGGGTACGCGGACGAGGAGCTGAAGCGGCGGCTGCTGCGGGACAGCGCGTTCGTGGTGCTGCCCTCGCGGCACGAGACCTTCGGCCTGGTGGCCCTGGAGGGGATGTCGTACGGGAAGCCGGTGCTGCACTTCGACCTGCCGGCGCTGCGCTGGATGCGGGGCGGCGGGGACGTGGCGGTGGCGCCGTTCGACACGACGGCGTTCGGCGAGCGGATGCGGGCTCTCGCGACGGATCCGGCGCTGCGCCGCCGGCTCGGGCGGCAGGCCGGGCTCGCCGCGCAGCACTACACCTGGGACGAGATGACGGGCCGCTATCTGGCGCTGACCCGCCGGCTCGTGGAAGGCCCCGCCGGGGCGCGGCGGCCGCGGAAGGACCGGAGAGTGCCATGGCAGACCGCCCCCTGACCCCGCCGACCGCACCGACCGCACCGGCGCCCGCGCCGACCGCGCCCGCCGCGGGGACCGGCTCGTCCGCGCTCGCCGTCCTGACCGCGCTTGCCGGGTCCGGTGAGGTGCTCGTGCTTTCGCCGCATCCCGACGACGCCGTGCTGTCCTGCGGGGCGCTGCTCCGCCGGCTCGCGGACCGGACGGCGGTGACGGTGATGACCGTGTTCACGGAGGCCGCGCCCCCGCCGTACACCCTGTCGGCCCGCCAGTTCCTGCGGCAGACCGGCGCGGTGGACGCCGAGGAGCTGTACGCGGCGCGGCGCGCCGAGGACGCGGCGGTGCTCGGGCGGCTCGGTGTGGCCCGCTTCCACGCGGGGTTCGTGGACGGTCTGTTCCGCCGGGACGCGGAGCCGGCGCGGTGGCGCCGGCGGGCGGCCCGGCTGCTGCCCGAGGTCGGGCACGTGTATCCGACGTACCGGCTGCATCTGGCGCGCGGCCGGGTGGCGCCGCGGGACGCGGAGACGGTGCGCCGGGTGACGGACACGGTGCGCGAGCTGCTGGCGCCCGGGCAGGGCGTGCTGCTCGCGCCGCTGGGCGTGGGCGGGCACGCCGACCACGTCCTGGTGCGCACGGCGGCCGGCCTGAGCGGTCTGCCGGCCGTCTACTACAGCGACTTCCCCTACAACCTGCGGGCCGCGCCGGACCCGGCGTTCACCGGGCCGCTCGCCGCGACGGAGCTCTCCTTCGCGCGCGGGCTCGACGCCAAGGCCGAGCTGGTGCGGGGCTATCGGACGCAGGTGGGGGCGCTGTTCCCGGACGGGACGGTGCCGCGCGTCCCCGAGGTGTATCTGGTTCCCGCCGGGGTGGCAGGCGCCCCGGACCGTCCGTCGGGAGGCGTGACATGACCCTCTCCGGTTCCTCCGCCGCGCCGGCGGCCGACCGGACGCGCGAGCCGTCCGGGCCGCCCGGGCCTGCGCCGCACCGCCGGCTCCGACCGGTGCCGACGGCGGTGTACGCGCTCGGCGTGGCGGTCCTGACGGTGGTGCTGCGCCTGGTGAACGTCGGCCGGGCCGGCGATCTGTTCGTGGACGAGGTGATCTACCAGGAGCTGGGGCGCGGTGCCGCCCAGGGCGGTTTCCCCGGCACCTCCGAGGGCCTGTTCTTCCTCCATCCGCCCGGCTTCTTCTATCTGGAGGCGGGCTGGATGAAGCTGGTCGGCACGCACCAGGACGTGATCGCCGAGGTGCACTCGCTGCGCGTCATGAACGCGCTGCTCGCCGGTGTGACGGCGGCGCTCCTGGTGGCCCTGGTGGCGCGGGTCCGTTCGCGCCCGGCCGGTCTGGTCGCCGGACTCCTGTTCGCCCTGGACCAGTTCTGCATCCGGCAGAACAACCGAGTGCTGCTGGAGACGGAGACGATGGTGTGGGTGCTCGCGGGCTTCCTGGTCCTGGTGCCGCTGTGCCGGGCCGATCCGCCGCCGCGGGCCCGCGCCCGGGCGCTGCTCGGCGGGCTGCTGCTCGGCCTCGCGGTCCTCACGAAGGACCACTCGGCGCTGATCACGGTGCTCCCGCTGCTCGCGGCGCTCGCCCTGGGCTGGGGCATGCCGCGCCGGCTGACGGCGACGGCGCTGGCCGCCTCGGTCGTCCCGTACGGGATCTATGTGGCCCTGGTGGCGGGCTTCGGACACGGCGCGGCGTTCTGGGACGCGAAGACGTACGGGCTGCGGCGGCTGCTCGGCTTCGTGCAGGAGACGGGCTTCAACGCGCCGGGCACGCCCTCGCTCACCGGCCGGCTCGCCGCCGAGCTCCCCGGCTACGCGACCACGTATCTGCTGCTGCTCCTGACGCCGGTGGCGCTGTTCCTGCTGCTGCGCCGCCGCGAGCCGGTGTACCGGCTGCTCCTGCTGTTCCACGCCTCGGCGATCCTCACCCTGGCGTACGCGCTCGCCATCGGCACGCTTGAGGAGCAGGCGCTGTATCTGCTGTTCGTGCCGAACCTGGTGGCGCTCGCGGTGACCGTGCCGGTGCCGCGCCGCCGGCCCGCGCTGCGCGGCGCCGTGATCGCCGGGCTCGTGGCGGTGCTCGCGATGCCGGCCGTGGTGTACGGGCGGGACCGCGGCACGCCCGACGACGGCTTCGTGAAGCTCGACGCGTATCTGCGCACGCACGTTCCGGCCGGCAGCGGGATCGTCACGGTCGACGGCGCCCGCACCCGGGGCGTCACCTACTGGACCTTCGAGGACGCCTACCGGCTCGGGAACTGGATGTCGCCCGGTGAACGGGCCGTGCACCAGGCCCGGTACGCGATCGTCCCGTGGAAGGTGATCGACCAGGGCTACGGCCGGTCCACCCCGGCCGAGGTGCACCGGCTGACCCGGGACGCCCGGCTGCTGTTCACCGTCGACGGCCACACCTACGGCACGCTCGCGCTGTACGAGCTGCCGCCGCCGGGGCCGGTGCCGGGCGGGCCGCGATGAGCACCAGCCCGCGCCGCCCGCGCGTCCTCCTCCTGACCAGCAGCCCGCTGGACGGGGCGGACGGGGCCGACGTGCGGCTCGCCTCGGACGTGCTCGGGTCGCTGCCGGACGTGGAGTTCACCTGGTTCGCCCAGTGGCCGCACCGGCGCGGCCGTCCGCCGCCGGCCGCGCACGGCGGGCACGCGGTGCGGATCCTGTCCCGGGACGGTGTACCGCACGTGCCCGAGCGGGCGCAGTCGGCGCTCGCCGGGGCGGTGCACGCGCGGCGCTGCGACCTGGTGCACGCCTTCCTGACGATCGGCCGGACGTTTCCGGCGTTCTCGTGGCTGCGGCCGCTGCTGCTCGGGGCCCGGCCGGTGGTGCACACGGTGCCGGGCGTGATGGACCCCCGACTGCTCGCCCGTACCCGGCCGCTCGGCACCACGGTCGCCCTGTCGGAGTCGATGGCGCGGCGGCTGCGGGCCGCGGACTTCGGGGACGTGCGGGTGATCCCGCCGATGATCCCGCTGGAGCACTGGCCGTCGCGGCCCCGGCCCGCCGGCCTGCCGGTCGTGCTGTTCGCCGGGCACCACGACCCGGCGGGCGGCGCGGAGCTCGCCGTCGACGCGGCGGCGGAGGCGGCCCGGGCGGGCGCCGCGTTCCGCCTGGTCCTGGCGATGCGGGGGCGGCCCGGGCAGGACCGGCACGCCCTGGAGGAGGCGCTGCGCGAGCGGGCCGGGGCAGCGGGCCTGCGGGACGTCGAGGTGCGGGGCTATGTGGACGACATGCCGGGTCTGATCGCCTCGGCGCATGTGCTGCTGTTCCCGCCGGAGTCGATCGGCGGGAAGGCGGACATCCCGCTGACCGTGCTGCAGGCGCTCGCCACCGGGCGGCCGGTGATCCTCAGCGATCTGCCGCAGTTCGCCGACTTCGGCAACGCGGTGCTCCGCGCCCCGGCGGGCGACGCCCGGCGCACCGGTCAGCAGCTGGTGTGGCTGCTCGACCAGCCGCGGTCCTGGGACGTGCTCGCGGAGCGGGGCCGGGCGGCGGTGGAGGAGCAGTTCGGCCCCGAGCGGTTCGCCGCCCACTACGCGGCGCTGTACCGGGAGCTGCTGTCGTGACCCGGGTGCGCGGGCCCTGGGTGCGGCGGCCCGTGCTGCTCGGTCTGGCCTCCGTGGTGGCGCTGCTCTCGCTGGTGGCGGCGGCCTTCGGCACGCTGCGCCGGGACGAGCCGGCCACCGGTCCGCATCTGTTCGGGACGCTGCAGACGGCGCCGGAGCGGGCGGCCGAGGAGTACGCGCAGGGGCTGCGGATCGCGCATCTGCAGGTGGACTGGGGCCGGTTCGAGCCGGAGCGGGGGGTGTACGACGAGGGGTACGCGCGGCAGGTGCGGGAGCGGCTGCGGGCCTTTCTGGACGCGGGCCTGAAGGTGGAGGCGGGGCTCGGGCTCAACCATCCGCCGGAGTGGCTGGCGAGCGCCTATCCGGAGTCGGTGTGGGTGAACCAGTTCGGCGAGCGCAGCACGGCCGTCCCCAATGTGGTGTTCAGCGACCCGGTGCGCGGCGAGGTCGCCGCGTACGTGGCGCAGGTGCGGGAGCGGATCAGGCTCGACCAGGTGTGGGCGATCCGGCTCGGGATCGACGAGAACGGCGAGTTCGCCTATCCGCGGGCGCTGTCGGACGGGCGGGACACCGGCGAGTTCTGGGCCTACGACCGGCACGCCCAGGCGGCGAGCCCGTATCCCGGCTGGCGGCCCGGGGAGCGGACGTACCGGGGTGCGTCCTTCACCGAGGACCAGGTGGCCCGCTGGTACGACTGGTATCTGAACTCCCTGGCCGACGCGGTGAACTGGGAGATCGGGCTGCTCGCCGGCCTGGGGCACCACGGGCCGGTGAAGGTGCTCGTACCGGGGGCGGGTTTCTATCCGTCGGACTACGCGGCGGCGGTCGCCGCGCACCTGGAGGGCACGCGGGCGATCCGGCTGGTGGGGCGGGGCGTCGGCTTCTTCCGTACCCTCGGGCTGCTCGACCACGGCGCGCGGGTGCGGGTGGTGACCACGGCCCTGGTGGACGGGACGGGCCGGCCGGTGGACAACGGCTGCCGGGCGGGCGATCCGCGCCGGGTGGGGGCGGCCTCCGACGCGACGCTGCGGTCCTGGTCGTCGACCCGCTATGTGGTGGCGGTGGCGCGGGCCGAGGGCTTCGAGCGGATCGACGGGGAGAGCGCGGGGCAGCAGGTGGCGGCGTACGGGCCCGATGTGATGGCGCGGGCGGCCGGGCAGTTCGACTCGTGCGGTCTCGGCGATCTGATGTGGGCCTTCGACCACAACCTGTACGACGGGACGCCGGGTTCGTCGCTCGCGGAGTACGCGGCCCTTGTCAGGCAGCGGGCCGCGCGGCGGTGAGCAGCAGGATGCCGGTGTCGCCGTACTCGGGCAGAGTGCGGTCCTTGGCGAGCCGGGAGATCCGCAGGGCGGTGGTGCGCGGGGCGAACACGGCGCGCAGCGCGGCCGCGTCGACCGGGCAGGCGGGCCAGACCGGGCCGCTGCCGATCCGGTAGCTCGGCATGCGTTCCATGAAGGCGGCGACCAGCTGGCCGCCGGGGCGGACGGCGCGGACGAAGGTGTCGCACAGGGCGGTGAACTCGGCGCGGTCCTCGGTGACGCTCTCGGCGACGAAGTTCATGGAGGCGGCGTCGTACCGTCCGTCGGGAAGACCGGCGGCGTCGCCGTGGACGGGGTGGACGCGGGTCAGGGCCTCGGCGAGGGTGGCGGGCAGCGCCGGGTCGAGGGCGCGGGCGAGGGCGTAGAAGGACTCCCAGCTGTCCTCGGGGCCCTGGGTCAGCTGGCGGCGGAGGTAGGCGAGGCTCGCGGCGCCGGGTTCGAGGGCGTCGATGCGGCGGCTGGCGCCGGCGGCGAGCATCAGCGGGTAGAGGTTGGGTCCGGCGCCGAGTTCGAGGGTGCGGGCCAGGGTGCCGGGCGCGAACCGCCGGTAGAAGGCGGAGTGGTGGTGGATGACGCCCCGGTCGCAGGGGTGGACCCGGCGGTAGTTCTCGGCCAGGTAGGCGTCGACCGGCCAGGCGTCCCAGTCCGCGTCCCGGTTGCGGCGTACGGCGGCGGTGTCCCGGGCGGTCACCGGGCCTCCGGGGGCCGGCCGGCCGGGACGGCGCCGGGGCGGGCGGGGACCTGCCGCTGGAGGGCGAAGCGCTGGGACACGCCGGTGAGGGTGTCGTTGAGCTGCTCGATCTCCTCGTCGGTGTTGGCGGCGGTGATCTGGAGCCGGAAGCCGACCCGGTCGCGGGGCACGAGCGGATAGCTGGCGAGGGTGACGTAGATGCCCCGGTCCCACAGATAGCGGGCGACGGCCTCCAGGTCGGCGGAGTCGCCGAGCGGGATCTCGACGATGGGCAGTCCGTCGGTGTTGGGGGTGGCGATGCCGAGGCCGCGTACATGGTCGAGGACCCGGGCGGTCTTGCGGTGCAGATCGGCCCGGATGGCGTCGCCGCGCCGCTCGTTGACGTCGAGCCCTGCCAGGGCGGTGGCGAGGGAGGCGGTCGGGGACGGCCCGGAGTAGAGGTAGGGGGCGGCGGCCACCTTGAGGTGGTCCTTGAGGCGGCGGGGTACGGCGAGGAAGGCGAGCAGCGAGGAGTACGCCTTGGAGAAGCCGCCGACCAGGACGAGGCCGTCGTAGCTCTCGCCGAGGTGCCGGACCAGGCTGTTGCCGCGCGAGCCGTAGGGGCTGGTCTCGCCCGGTCCGCGTTCGCCGATGACGCCGAAGCCGTGCGCGTCGTCCACGTACAGCAGGGCGCCGTGCCGTCGGCAGATCCGGGCGACGCCGCCCAGGTCGGGGTAGTTGCCGGTCATGCTGTTGACGCCGTCCATGCAGACCAGCCGGTTGCCGCCGGCGGGTGTCTCGCGCAGCAGGGTGTCGAGTTCCCAGGGCCGGTCGGAGCGGAAGCGGTGCAGCCGGGCGCCCTGGGCGCGGGCGACGACGCAGCCGTCGTAGATGGTGCGGTGGGCGGTGGCCTCGACGAAGACCTCGCCGCCGGCGGCGAGCAGCGGGATGACCGACTGGTGGATGAGGGTGATGGTCGGCAGGAGGAGGGTGTCGGGGGCGCCGAGGAGGGCGGTGAGGCGTTCCTCGATGCGCGGGTAGAGGCGGGGGCTGCCGATCAGCCGGGACCAGCTGGGGTGGGTGCCCCAGGCGCGGACCTGGGGGTCGATGGCGGCCATGATCTCGGGGTCGAGGTCGAAGCCGAGGTAGTTGCAGGAGGCGAAGTCGACCAGCCAGTGGTCGCCGACCCGCAGCCGGCGTCCGTCGACGGCGTCGATGACGGCGTCGCACATGGGGCTGATCCGCTTCAGCCGTTCCAGGTCGCGCCAGCGCAGGTCGAGCCGGGCGGCCCGGGCGGAGGCGGACTGGGCGGAGGCGGCCGGGGGCGAGGCGGCCGCGCCGGTGTCCAGCCCCTTCGCGGTACGGGCGGCCCGCGCGGCCCGTACCGTGCGGGCGGTGCGGGCGGGCGGGGCGGGGGCGGCGCGGTGCAGGAAGTCCTCGGCCTGGTGGGCGGTCAGGGGGCGGGCGAAGAGGAAGCCCTGGCCGTAGCGGCAGCCCATGTCGGCGAGCAGCGCGCGCTGGTCCTCGTTCTCGATGCCCTCGGCGACCACCTGCAGGCCGAGGACCTCGGCGATGCGCACGATGCCCTCGACGAGGGCGACCTGCTGCCGGTCGGTCGTGATGTCGTCGATGAAGGTCTTGTCGACCTTGAGCAGGTCGATGGGGAACTCGCGCAGATAGCTGAGCGAGGAGAATCCGGTGCCGAAGTCGTCGATGGCGATGGACACCCCGAGGTCCTTCAGGGCCCGCATGGTGGTGCCGATCTGCACGTCGCCGTGCATCAGGACCGACTCGGTGAGCTCCAGGACCAGGGAGCCGGGGGCGAGCCCGGAGGAGCGCAGGGTGCGCCGGACGACGTCGAGCAGACCGGGGTCGCGGAACTGGCGGGCGGAGACGTTGACGCTGGCGCGCAGCGGCGGGG
Source organism: Streptomyces fradiae (assembly GCF_041270065.1). Lineage (NCBI taxonomy): Bacteria > Bacillati > Actinomycetota > Actinomycetes > Kitasatosporales > Streptomycetaceae > Streptomyces > Streptomyces fradiae. Next base: position 507,610 of record NZ_CP065958.1, read on the forward strand.
TGCGCGGGTGGGCACGCTGCCAGCGGGAGATCTCGCGGGCGGCGTGGTCGAGCACCCAGGCGCCGAGCGGCATGATGTGGCCGCTCTCCTCGGCGAGGGTGATGAACTGGTCGGGCGGGACCATGCCGCGGCGGGCGTGCGGCCAGCGGATCAGCGCCTCGAAGCCGGCCAGGGCGGTGTCGTCGACCTGCACGATGGGCTGGTAGCGCAGGGCGAAGGCGTGGTCGGCGATGGCGGTGTCCATGCCGGCCTGGAGTTCGTGGCGGGCGACGAGCCGCGAGTGCAGCTCGGGCCGGAAGCGCCGCCACCGCTTCTTCCCGGCGGCCTTCGCCGCGTACAGCGCGAGGTCGGCGTGGCCGAGGAGTTCCTCGGCGTGCGCGCTGTCGAGGACGGTGGCGACGCCGACGCTGGTGGAGACGGACACGGCGCCGTCGGTGAGGTGGAAGGGCTGGCTGAGGGTGTGCACGATCTCGGCGGCGAGCGCGTCGGCGTCGCCGGGGTCGCGGGCGCCCTCGATGAGCACGGCGAACTCGTCGCCGCCGAGCCGTGCGGCGGTGTCGGTGAGCCGCAGCACGGCGGTAAGCCGGCGGGCGACGGCGACGAGGAGTTCGTCGCCGACGGAGTGGCCCATGGTGTCGTTGACGACCTTGAAGTCGTCGAGGTCGACGAAGAGCATGCAGGTGAGGGTGGACTCGCGGCGGCCGCGCAGCAGGGCCCGCTCGATCCGTTCGAGCAGCAGCACCCGGTTGGGCAGTCCGGTGAGCGAGTCGTGGAAGGCCCGGTGGGTGAGCTCGCGTTCCAGTTTGCGCTGCTCGGTGACGTCACGGAGGGTCAGCACCAGGCCGTGCACGGTCTGTTCGGCGCGCAGGTTGCTGCACCGGACCTCGACCTCCAGGTCGGCGGCGCCGCCGTGCAGCAGCTTCCAGTCGTCGCGGCCGTCCAGGTGGCCGCGGGTACGCACGTCGGCGAGGATCCGCAGGGCGCTGGCGGCGTCGCCGGGGGCGAGGAGTTCGGTGAGCGGGGTGCCGGGGAGCAGGGCGTGGCCGAACATGTTCTCCGCGGACGGGCTGGCGTAGCGGACGGTGTCGTCGTCGTCGACGATCAGGATGACGTCCGAGGTGTTGTGCACCAGGGTGCGGAAGTAGGCCTCGCTGGTGCGCCGGCTGACCTCCTCGCTCAGTCCGAAGCGCTCCAGGGCGAGTGCGGCCTGCGAGGCGAGGGACTGGGCGGGTCCGGCGATCTCGATCAGCTTCCGTTCGGTGCCGGCGAGCAGCAGCGCGCCGAGCAGCTGTTCGCCGGCGGCCGGGGCCTGGAGGGCGAGCGGGCACAGCAGGGCGTGGGACTCGGGGGCGACGGCGGTGACGAGCGCGGGGGCGAGGCGTTCGGCCGGCAGCAGCCGGCTGCCCTCGGCGAGGAGGTCCGGCCAGGACGGGCCGCCGGGTCCGGCGAGCTCCGCCGTCTGGACGCTCCAGGGGCGCCGGCCGGTGGGCACGGCGGTCAGCCGGCCGCGCCGGTCGCGGGCGAGCAGCATGGTCGAGTGCGGGGTGGCGGGCCCGAAGAGGGTGGCGGCGGCGGTCTCGACGGCGGCGGCGACCTCGCGCGGGCTGAGCGCGGCGACCAGGGAGGCGGCGGCGACCCGGAGGCTGCGCTCGCGGGCCTCGGCCCTGCGGTGTTCGGCCATCATGCCCCACAGCCGGACGAGGACGAGCAGGAACATCACGGCGGAGAAGATCGCGATGACGGCGATGTCCCGGTCGGGGTCGCTGCTCAGCGACTGGAAGAGCAGCAGTCCGGGGGCGATGAGGGAGGCGACGGCGAGCAGCGCCAGGCGCCGCTGGGCGATCCCGGGCGCGGGTTCGGGGGCGAGTTCGGTGAGGCCGGTCATCGACGGGTGCAGGGCGGCCAGGCCCCAGGCGGTGAAGAAGACCACCCAGCCGAGGTCCCACGGGGTGCCCACCTGCCAGGTGCCGTTCATCTGCTGGATGCCGTAGGCGACGTCGGAGAAGAGGATGCCGCAGGTCCCGAGGGTGAGTAGCTGCACGCTGCGGGAGCGCAGGCCGCCGGGGACGAGCAGCCGGGCGAGCATGGCGAGCATCAGGACGTCGCCGAGCGGATAGGCGATGGAGATCGCGCGCTCGATCCACGTCATGTCGGGGGTGGTGGCGAGCGGGGTGATCAGGTTGACCCAGGACAGCAGGGCGAGGCCGGAGGTCAGGATCAGCGCGTCGAGGGCGACGGCGAGGTCGCGGCCGGCGGCGCGGCGCCGGATGAAGCCGTAGAGGCCGATCGCGAACAGCGGATAGGTGACGAGGTAGAAGGCGTCGGCGACGGAGGGGAAGGGCCGGTTCTGGTGGAAGAAGCCTTCCAGGACGTTGTAGGCGGTGTCGCCGCTGACGAAGGTGAAGTTGGCGGCGGCGAGCACCAGCCAGGGCCAGCGGCGGGCCGGCTTGTGCAGGTGGATGCCGGTGAGGATGGCGGCGACGCCGCTGAGTCCGATGAGGGCCCACAGCACGGTGTGCCGGGACGGGACCTGCAGATAGGCGACGGTCACGCCGGCGACGAACAGCACGTACAGCGTGGTCCAGCGGCGCAGTGGCCCGGACAGCTGTCGCAACGGCATGGCGGACGCCCCGATCCGGCGGGAGGTCGTATCAGTCCAGTCTTGCGGGTGCGGCGGGGCGCCGCACCCGCAGGACGGGCCGCCGGGTCAGCGGGCGAGTTCGGCCATCGCGCCCCAGCCCTGCTGCGGCACCTCGACGTTGATGATCTCGGGGGTGGCGGCGACGGCCTCGCCCATGGTGGCGAGTCCGGCCTTGAAGTGCTCGGAGGCGACGTGCGCGGCGCCGGCCTCGGCGTCGGCGAAGGCCTCCAGGAGCACGAACCGGTTCGGGTCGTCGACGCTGCGCGACCAGTCGAAGAAGAGGTTGCCGGGCTCCTCGCGGGTGGCGCGGGTGAAGTCGGCGACGCGGTCGAGCCAGCCGTCGGCGTGCTCGGGGCGGACGGTGAAACGTACGGCGATGAAGATCATGCGCTCATGGTGCGGGGCGGCCGCCGGCCCGGCCACTCGTGCCGCTCAGGATTCCGGCAGGGTCGGAAAGCTCGCCGTGAAGAGGGGTACGGCGCGGGCGAGGGCGGCGCGCAGCTCGCCGTGCCGGTGCCGGAAGTCGGCGGTGGGCAGCGAAAGCGACAGCGCGCGCACCACCCCGTCGCCGCCGGGCAGCGGCGGCAGGGCGGTGGCGAGGCAGGTGTACGCGGGGTCCGCCTCGCCGACCGAGACGGCGAAGCCCCGGTCGCGCACCCGGGCGAGCTCGGCCTCGAAGCGCTCGGGGCTGGTGATCGTCCGGTCGGTGAACCGGGCCATGCCGTGGGTGTCGAGGTAGCGGCGGCGGGCGGCCCGGGGCAGCTCGGCGAGCAGCGCCTTGCCGTGCGCGGTGGCGTGGGCGCGCGGCTCCGGTCCTGGGGCGAAGGGGTGGGTGGTGTCGGTGACCGGTGCGGTGGTGTCGACGACGGTGATCCGGCCGTCCCGGTAGGCGGTGAAGTAGGCCTCGGCGCCGGCGGTGCGGCGCAGCTGCCCGAGGAGTTCGGCGACCGGGCCGCCGAGGTCGCCGAGTCCGTGGTGCCGCTGGTAGGCGCGGTGCAGGGCGGGGACGCGGGGGCCGGGGACGTACCCCTCGGGGGTACGGGCCAGATGGCCGCGGGCGATCAGCGGGCCGGTGAGGTGGTAGACGGTCGACAGGGCGCAGCCGAGGGTCCGGGACAGCGTCTTGGCGCCGACGGGCCGGTCGGCGTCCGCGACGGCGTCGAGGAGGGCGAGGGCGCGCTCGACGGACTGGGGACCGATCGGAGACGTGGGCACCGATCCACCTTAGTTCCCGAGGAATGAGAGGAGCGTCACCGCAGTAACAAAAGGGACACTATGGATCTTTTGCCCCGATTGGGCGTACCGTCGACAGGTACCCCCGAGCGGAGGACGCACGGCCCCGGCGCATGCCGGCCGGCCCGTTCCTCCCGGCCTTCCGGCCGCCCGCCGGGGGACTCCCCTGACGTTCTCACCGCACCGGGAGGGTGTGTGCGCCGCTCCACGACCGACCACACCGCCGCGGCCCCGCACGGGCGCCGCGGCCACATACGCAAGGCGGCGATCGCGACCGGCGTGGTCGCGGCCGTCGCCGGCGGACTGTACGTGGCGGGGCTCGCCGTCACCGGGGACGACATCTCCGAGGGCACGCGGGTCGACGGGATCGACATCGGCGGCCTCAGCCGCGCCGAGGCCGCCGCCCGTCTCACCGATGCCGCCCCCGCCGCCTGGAAGGACCCGGTGAAGGTCGCCGTCGGCGACACCACGACCACCGTCGACCCGGCCGAGGCCGGCCTCACCGTCGACGTGGCCGCCACCGCGGACCGCGCGGCCGACCCGGCCCGCGACCCCGTCACCGTGATCGGCCGGCTCTTCTCCTCCGGCAGCCGGGACGTCGACCCGGTGGTCCGCTTCGACGGTACGAAGGCCAGGGCCGCGCTCGCCGCCACCGCGAAGCAGCAGGACCGCACCGTCCGCGAGGGCGCCGTGTCCTTCAAGGCCGGCAAGCCGGTCGTCACCCAGGCCCGGGACGGGCGCGCCCTCGACACCGACAAGGCCGTCGAGGCGCTGCGCGCCGCCTACCCCGGGGCCGGCGGCACCGCCGCGGCGCCCGTGGTGCTCCCGGTCACTGTCACGCAGCCGAAGGTGGGCGCCGCCGAGGTGTCCCGCTTCGTCAAGGAGTTCGCGGACCCGGCCATGTCCGGCCCGGTCACCCTCACCGCGGACGACAAGCGCCTGTCGATCGCGGCCACGACCCTCGGCGACCACCTGGACGTGACGGCCCGGGGCGGCAGGCTCTCCGCGGCCCTGGACGCGAAGTCCCTGCTGCGGGACCCGGACGTGGCACGCCCGCTGCACGCCTTCACCGGCGGCCCGGTCGAGGGCCGGCTCGGTGTGCGGGACGGCAAGGTCGTGGTCGAGCAGGACGGCCGCCCGGGCCGCCAGATCTCCTCGGACGCCCTCGGCCGCGCCGTACAACCGCTGCTCGCCAAGGAGGGCGCCGCGGCCCGTACCGCCGCGGTCGCCACCACCGTGACCGAGCCCAAGGTGTCGGCGGACTCGCTGGCGCGGCTCGGGATCACCGAGCAGATGTCGACGTTCACCGTGAACTTCCCGACCGCGCCGTACCGCACGACCAACATCGGCCGGGCGGTCGAGCTGATCAACGGCTCCGTCGTCCAGCCCGGCGAGGTGTGGAGCTTCAACCGCACGGTCGGCGAGCGCACCGAGGCCAACGGCTTCGTCGACGGCACGATGATCATGGACGGCCAGTACCAGAAGGCCCCCGGCGGCGGTGTCTCGGCGGTCGCCACCACGGTCTACAACGCGCTGTTCTTCGCCGGTGTGCACCCGATCGAGCACGGCGCGCACTCCTTCTACATCGAGCGCTACCCGGCCGGCCGGGAGGCGACGGTGGCCTGGGGCACCCTGGACCTGCGCTTCCGCAACGACTCCGGCCACCCGATCTACATCCAGGCGAGCTCGACGGACTCGTCGGTGACGGTGAGCTTCCTCGGCACGAAGAAGTACGACTCGGTCGAGGCGGTCGCGGGCCCGCGCGAGAACCTCACGCCGCCCGGCGAGCGCAAGGGCAGGCTCGCGGACAAGTGCGAGGTGCAGGAGCCGCTGGAGGGCTTCGACATCAAGGTCGACCGGGTCTTCAAGAACGGCGGCACGGAGGTCAAGCGCGAGACCTTCCATACCCACTACACACCGCGGGACAAGGTGACCTGCGAGTAGGACGACGAGGGAAGGGCCCCACTCTCCGGAGTGGGGCCCTTCCGCGTCTGCAGCCCGTCAGGCGTCGACGCGTACGGCGGCGGGCGCCTCGTCGGTGACGTCGGCGAGGTCGCGGTGCCGGGTCTCGCGGGCGCAGGCGACCGCGACGACGGTGAGGAGCGCGGCGGCGATCACATAGAGGGCGATCGGGGTCGAGCTGTCGTAGTCGTCGAGCAGGGCGACGGCGATGAGCGGGGCCGGGGCGCCGGCGGCGACCGAGGAGAACTGGGCGCCGATGGAGGCGCCGGAGTAGCGCATCCGGGTCGCGAACATCTCGGCGAAGAAGGCCGCCTGCGGGGCGTACATGGCGCCGTGCAGGATCAGACCGACGGTCACGGCGAGCAGCAGGGTGCCGAAGGAGTCCTGGTCGATGAGGGCGAAGAAGGGGAACATCCACAGGCCGACGCCGACGGCCCCGACGAGGTACACCGGCCGGCGCCCGACGCGGTCGGAGAGCGCCCCCCAGAGCGGGATCACGGCGAAGTGGATCGCGGAGCCGATGAGGACGGCGTTCAGGGCGGTCTGCTTGGAGAGGCCGACCTGGGTGGTGGCGTAGACGAGGATGAAGGCGGTGATGACGTAGTAGCTGATGTTCTCGGCCATCCGGGCGCCCATGGCGATCAGCACGTCGCGCCAGTGGTGCCTGAGGACGGCGACCAGCGGCGTCTTCTCGGCCTGCGCGGCGGCGGCCTTGCGCTCCTCGGCGGCGGCGAGCGCGGCCTTGAAGACGGGCGACTCGTCGACGGAGAGCCGGATCCACAGGCCGACGACCACGAGCACACCGGACAGCAGGAACGGCACCCGCCAGCCCCACGAGGTGAAGGCGGCGTCCGACAGCAGCGCGGTGAGCGCGGACAGCACCCCGGTCGCGAGCAGCTGCCCGGCCGGCGCCCCGGTCTGCGGCCAGGAGGCCCAGAACCCGCGCCGCTTCGCGTCCCCGTGCTCGGACACGAGCAGCACCGCCCCGCCCCACTCCCCGCCGAGCGCGAACCCCTGGACGAGCCGCAGCACGGTGAGCAGCACGGGCGCGGCGGACCCCACGGTCGCGTGGGTCGGCAGCAGACCGATCGCGAACGTCGCCCCGCCCATCATCAGCAGGCTGAGCACCAGCAGCTTCTTCCGCCCGAGCCGGTCCCCGTAGTGCCCGAACACCAGCGCCCCGAGCGGCCGCGCGGCGAACCCGACCGCGTACGTCAGGAACGAGAGCAGCGTCCCGACCAGCGGATCGGACTCGGGGAAGAAGAGCTTGTTGAAGACCAGGGCGGCGGCCGACCCGTAGAGGAAGAAGTCGTACCACTCGATGGTCGTGCCGATCAGGCTGGCGGCGACGATGCGCTTGAGGGAGCCGGGGGGCGTGGGAGCGTGTGTTGCGGCGGCCATGTGCACCACTTCCGAGCGGGGTGACGGGGACGTGTTCGTGTCGCCACACCGTAGAAACGGCCAGGTCACCCGCGTATGTGGTGGGACACCATAGTTCCGACACGGTCTGTGTCAGGGCCTCCTGCCTCGCGTAGGGTCCCCGGCATGACCGAACTTCAGGGCGCTCTCGTCGTCCTCCGCCCCACCACCACCGAGGACGTCCCGGCCCTGGCCGCCATCCGTGCCACGCCCGAGGTGCGGGCGCGGTGGCGGGGCGGGGAGGATCTCGAGGCGGAGATCGCCGCCGATCTCGAGGACCCGGACAGCCACGCCTTCACCGTCCGCCACGGGCAGCGGATCGTCGGCATGATCCAGTGGTACGCCGAGGACGATCCGGACTACCGGCACGCCGGCATCGACGTCTTCCTCGATCCCGCGGTGCACGGCGGCGGCCTGGGCACCGACGCCGTACGGACCCTGGCCCGCCATCTCGTCGACGACCACGGCCACCACCGGCTGGTCATCGACCCGGCGGCCGACAACGCCGCGGCGATCCGCTGCTACGAGAAGGTCGGCTTCCGGCCGGTCGGTGTCATGCGACGGTACGAGCGCGGCCCCGACGAGACCTGGCACGACGGCCTGCTGATGGACCTCCTGGCCGAGGAGCTGATCCGCTGATCCGGGACCTCAGAGGCGGAACCAGCGCTCCTCCCCCGGCGGGACGGTGAACCGCCGTTCTCCCGGCAGGACGACGGTGAGCGGCGCCGCCGGCCCGGCCGGGACCCGTACGGCGAGCCGCCCGGGCAGCACCCGTACCCGTACGCCGTGATGACCGCCGGCGCACAGGGTGAAGGCGAACCGCGGGAGCTCCCGCAGGGCCACCGGCGCGACCCGGAGGCCTTCCGGGCCCGCTTCGAGGCCGGTGATCCCGCGCTCGACGAGGTCGATGGTGCCCGCCATCGCCCCGAGGTGGATGCCCTCGCCGGTGGTGCCGCCCTGGACGTCGGCCACGTCGCCGAGGAGCGCCTCCTCGCAGTACCGCCAGGCGTCGGCGCCCTGGAGGCGGGCGAGCACCCAGCCGTGGACCAGGCTGCTGAGCGTCGATCCGTGGCTGGTGCGGGCGAGGTAGTAGTCGACGGTCGCGCGCCACACCTCGTCGTCCATGCGGTAGCCGAGCCGGGCGAAGAGGCCGCTCAGCTCCTCGGGCCGGAAGAGGTGGCCGAGCATCAGGGTGTCGGCCTGCTTCGAGGCCTGGTAGCGGTTGACCGTGTCGTCCTCCGCCTCCAGGATCCGGTCGAGCCGGCGGATGTCGCCGTACCGGGCGCGGTAGGCGTCCCAGTCGAGCTCCGCCAGCTGCCCGTATCCCTCGAACTGGCTCACCACCCCGCGGTGGAACGGCAGGTACAGCCGGCGCGAGACGTCCTGCCAGCGGTCGAGCTCGGCGTCGTCGAGGGCCAGTCGCTCGCGCAGTTCCGAGCGCCGGGCGGCGGGCAGTCGGTCGAGGAGGTCGAGTCCCCGGGCGAGCACCCAGGCGGCGGTCGCGTTGGTGTAGGCGTTGTCGTCGATGCCCGGGGCCGGGGCGCCCGGGTAGGCGTCGTGGTACTCGTCCGGGCCGATCACCCCGCGGATCCGGTAGCGGCCGAGGGCCGGGTCGAGGGCGGCCGCGCCCGACCAGTACCGGGCGACCTCGAGCAGCATCTCGGCCCCCGCCGCGTGCAGGAAGCCGAGGTCGCCGGTGGTGCGGGCGTAGCGCCACACGTTGTACGCGACGGCCGAGCCCACATGCCGCTGGAGCCGGGTGTGGTCGGGCAGCCAGCGGCCCGAGCGGGGGTTGAGGTGCAGTTCCTGGGTCTCCTCGCGGCCCGAACTCGCGCTCTGCCACGGGTACATGGCCCCGGTCGCGCCGGCCTGGCGGGCCGCCTCGCGGGCGGCCGGGAGCCGGCGGTGCCGGTACATCAGCAGGGACCGGGCGACCTCGGGGAAATGCAGGTCCAGATAGGGCTGCACGAACAGCTCGTCCCAGAAGACGTGCCCACGGTAGGCCTCGCCGTGCAGACCACGTGCCGGCACGCCCACGTCGAGGTCCGCGGTGTGCGGGGAGAGCGTCTGCAGGAGGTGGAAGAGGTGCAGCCGGAGGATGCGGCCCGCCTCCCCGGGGACGTCCAACTCTCCCCGCTGCCACAGCCCTTGCCAGGCCGCCCGGTGGGCCGAGACCAGTCGGGGGAAGGACGGGGCGCGGGCCGCGTCGGCGCAGGCGGCCGCGCGGGGCTCGACGGCGGGCCGGTCCCGCGACGTGCGCAGGGCCAGGGTCTTCACGAGGCTCGCCGCACGGCGGTGGCCGACGGGCAGGAGGACCGTCTGGACGGTTCCGGTCCGGGTGGCCGTCTCGCGGACCGGGCGGTCGGGGCGGGTGACGGTGCGGACGGCCAGCGCGATCCCGCGGCCCGGGTCGGTGGTGCGGCAGGTGAGCCAGGCGACCCCGCCGGGCTCGAAGCCGGTCCGGTGATCGAGGAGGTGGCGCCCCTCCAGGTGCCGGTAGCGCGCCACGCCGGCGTTCGTGACCGCGCCGTCGAGGACGGACTCGGCCTCGACGGCGCCGGTCCAGCCGTAGGCGCGGAACACCGTGCGCTGGGCCGCGAGCCAGGGTTCTCCCATGTGCACGATCCGCCGGTGGCCGACCCGCAGTCCGCGCCCGTCGCCGTCCTCGAAGTACAGGCTGCGGGTGAGCACTCCCGCCCGCAGGTCGAGGAGGACGTCGTAGTGGCGCAGCTCCTCGGAGTCGGGCGTCAGCCAGTCGCCGGGCGGTCCTCCGTCCGGCAGGCAGCGGTAGCGCAGCCGCGTCCAGTCGGGCAGGTTGACGAGGTCCTCGTTCTCGATCCGCTCCCCCGCGACGGCCGAGGAGCGCCGGTCGTAGCAGCCGGCCAGATAGGTGCCGGGGTAGTGGGTGGCGCCGGCCGGGCACTCGGGTGCCGAACCCCGGGTGGCGAAGCGGCCGTTGCCCAGCGTGCAGAGCGCCTCGACGAGCCGCTCGCGCTCCGGTTCGTACCGGTCGTAGCGCAGGGTCCAGGGGGCGGTCACGCCCGCTCGCCCCAGACGCCCCGGACAAGCAGCGTCAGATCGGCGACCGTGAGGTCGGCGCCCTGCTCGCGCAGCGGGCCGGTCATCCGCCCGTCCGGTGTGCGGTCGAGACCGACGACGAGGCCGAACCTGCCCCGGCGCGCCGCCCGTACTCCGGCGAGCGCGTCCTCGACCACCGCGGCGTCCGCCGGGCGGCTCCCGAGGAGGGCGGCGGCGTGCAGGAACAGGGCGGGGTCCGGCTTTCCGGCCAGGCCGAGCGCGGCCGCGGCCGCGCCGTCCACGATGACGGGGAGCAGCCCGGCGAGGCCGGAGGCCTTGAGCAGTTCCCGGGCGTGCCGGGAGGCCGACACGGCGGCGCACGGCACCCGGGCGGCGCGCAGCGCGTCGAGGGCGGGCGCCGCGTCCGGGAAGACCGGCACGCCCTGCGCGCCGACCAGGTCCCGGAACGCCCGTTCCTTCCGCGCGGCGATCGCCCAGACCGTGTCGCAGCCGGGCGGGTCGTCCGGTGTTCCCGCGGGCAGGTCGAGGCCCCGCGCGGTCAGGAGGGCCGCCGCCCCGTCGTACCGGGACCGTCCGTCGACGAACCGGCGGTACTCGCCTTCGGAGTCGAAGGGCGGCTGTCGGTCGCCGTCGCGGGCGCGGGCGGACAGACAGGGGTCGAAGGCGGCCTTCCAGGCGGCCGCGTGGACCCGGGCCGAGTCGAGCAGCACCCCGTCCGTGTCGAACACGACGGCGCGCGGCGGCGGCGAGGCGGGCGCGGGTCCGCTCACGATGTCACCCCGGATCCTGGTCGACAGCCCTCTCCTCCAGGGTTTCGCGAACCGGCGGCGCCGCAACCGGGAGCGCCGCCGGTTCCGCCCGGCTCAGTCGGTGGGCGGCGGGCCGACGCGGGCGACGAGGAGGGCGATGTCGTCGTCCGCGGAGGCCGGCACGAGATGGGTGAGCAGCCGGTCGCAGAGGGCGGTCAGGGACGGGACGGGCTCGGCGAGCAGCTCGGTCAGTTCGCCGAGGCGCGCCTCGATGTCGCTGTTGCGGGCCTCGACGAGTCCGTCGGTGTACAGGACGAGCAGGCTGCCGGGCGGCAGGGTGACGTCGGTGGTCGTGAAGGGGACGCCGCCGACGCCCAGCGGCAGGCCCGGCGGCACGTCGAGCAGCCGGACGGCGCCGTCGGGCGAGACGGTCGCGGGCGGCGGGTGCCCGGCGCGGGTGATGCGGCAGTGGCCGGTGGCCGGGTCGACCACGAGGCACAGGAAGGTCGCGATCATCGGCTCGGCGAGATCGTGCAGGGCGGCCTCCAGCTGGTAGAGGAGCTCCTCGGGGGACAGGTCGAGCCGGGCGAGCGCCCGTACGCTCGCGGCGAGCCGTCCCATCACCGCCGCGGCCGCGGTGCCGTGGCCCATCACGTCGCCGATGACGAGGGCGGCTCGGCCGCCTTCCAGGGCGATGACGTCGTACCAGTCGCCGCCGACCTCGTTCACGTCGCTCGCGGGCAGATAGCGGTGGGCGACCTCGATCCCCGGCGGCGGGGTGATGTGCTGGGGCAGCATGCTGCGCTGCAGGACGGCGGCGGTGTCGTGTTCCCGGCTGTAGAGGCGCGCGTTGTCGACGCAGACGGCGGCGCGGGCCGCCAGTTCGCCGGCCAGGTCGACCTCGTCCTCGGTGAAGGGGCCGACCGGCCGGGTCCGGTAGAAGGTGGCGAGGCCGAGGACCACCCCGCGGGCGAGCAGCGGGGTCATCATGAACGAGTGCACGCCCCGCCGCAGCAGCTCCGCGGGCCTGGCGGAGTGGCCGGCCGCCGGGGCGACGGCCGTGTCGTCGAACACGGGGACCACGAAGGGGCGGCGCGCGCCGAGGACCCGGGTGTACGGCGCGTTGGCGGGAAAGGTGAGGGTGCGCCCCAGCGGGGCGAGGACGTCGGTGACGGGTGATCCGGCCAGCGGCGCCTTGGCCAGCCGGCGCAGCGTGGCGCCGCCGACCAGGCCGGCTCCGACCTCGCCCCCGTTGACCACGGTCTCCAGGACGTCGACGGTGACCGCGTCCGCGAGATCGGGAACGGCGACGTCGGCGAGTTCCTGCGCGGTGCGTTCCAGGTCCAGGCTGGTGCCGATCTTGAGGGTGGCCTCGTTGACCAGGGCGAGGTGGCGCCGGCCGGCGTCTGCCTCGAGCTGGGCCTGCTGCTGCGCGGTGATGTCGATGAGGGTGGCGGCGACCCCGATCGGGCGTCCGTCGGCGTCCTCGAGGCGGACGTAGGAGCCCGACCACACATGGTCGTGGTCCGGGTCGGCCGGGGTGCGGCCGGTGCGGCGGGAGTCCAGGACGGGTCGCCCCTCGTCCAGGGCCCGGCGCATGGCACGCTCCATGTCGGTGGCGTTGACGTCGGGCAGGATCTCGACCAGCCGGCGTCCGATGTGCGCGGCCTGCGAGAGGCCGTTCATGGCCTCCAGGGCCGGGTTGACGCGGAGGAAGCGCAGCTGGGTGTCCAGGACCGCGATGCCGACCGGGGACCGGGAGAACAGCCCGTCCCACACGGCCGAAGAGCCGCGGATGTGCCGTGCCGCCTCCGCCTCGGCGGCGAACACGAGCACGGTTGTCCCGCCCCGGTGCCGGGCCGGGACCGGGCACGCCCAGATCTCCAGGTCCAGCGGGTGCCCCTCCTTGTGCCAGGCGGTCACCACGCCCATGACCCCGCGCCCGGTGGCCGCGCCCTCCCACAGCGACCGGCCGAGGCTGCGGTCCGCGCCGGGGTGGAGCAGGTCGGCGATGTGCCGTCCGAGCACCTCGTGGGGGGTGTAGCCGAGCAGGTCCTCCGCCGCGTGGTCCCAGCGGACGATGGCCCCGTCGGCGCCGGTGGCCACCACGGCGACGGGCAGGGCCCCCAGCCAGCCGCCCGCGTCCCGGGCCGCGCTGGTGGTCACTTCCTCAAAGGGCACCTCGTGCATCGCCACCCGAATTCCCCGTACCTGGGGGCCCTGGGCGCCCGGGGACGGCTGCCGTTCCTCCCAGTATGGCCGCGCGGCGCCGGGTTCGCCGCGCGGCCGGGGCGGGGCGGCGGCGCCGCCGTCGAGGGCGGCGAGCACGTGGTGGCATGCCCCGGACATTCCTCAAACGGCGCACGGACCTTCCTTGAGCGACTCACGGACCTTCCCTCACACCTTGACGCACATCTGGTCCAGACCTATGGTCCGCTCAACGCGCTTGTTCATCACGGCAGTTGACGTTCACATACGAGAACGGAAGGTCCCCCCACCATGCGCAGAACCGGACTCCTCGCGGCTGCCGCCGCCCTCGTCGCCGGTGCCCTCGTCTGGCCGACCGCCCACCGGGCCGCGGCGGCCCCCGCCGTCTTCACCCACCCCGGAGTCACCGTCTCCCGGGGCCAGTTGGACTTCGCCCGGACCAAGGTGCTGGCCGGCGCCCAGCCCTGGAAGGGCGCGTACGACCAGATGATGGCGAGCAGGTACGCCGACCCGAACCGCACCCCGAAGCCCCGCGCGGTCGTGGAGTGCGGTTCGTACTCCAACCCCAACTACGGCTGCACCGACGAGCGCGAGGACGCGATCGCCGCGTACACCAACGCCCTCGCCTGGTACGTCACCCGGGACGCGCGCTACGCGCAGAAGTCCATCCAGCTGATGGACGCCTGGTCCGGCGTCATCACGGACCACACCAACAGCAACGCCCCGCTCCAGACGGGCTGGGCCGGCTCGTCCTGGCCGAAGGCCGCCGAGATCATCAAGTACACGTACACCGGCGGCTGGCCGAACTCCGGCCGCTTCGCGACGATGCTCCGCAACGTCTATCTGCCGGAGATCATCAACGGCTCGAACTCCAACGGGAACTGGGAGCTGTCGATGATGGAGGCCGCCGTCGGCATCTCCGTCTTCCTGGAGGACCGGGCGTCGTACGACAAGGCCATGGCGAAGTTCCGCACGCGCACCGCCGCCTACGTCTACCTCGCCTCCGACGGCGCGCTGCCGAAGACCGTGCCGAGCCAGAACCTCGACACCCGCGACAAGATCGTCAAGTACTGGCAGGGCCAGTCGACCTTCGTCACCGGCCTCACCCAGGAGACCTGCCGCGACTTCACGCACACCGGCTACGGCATCTCCGCCATCTCGCACGTCGCCGAGACCAGCCGGATCCAGGGCCAGGACCTGTACGGCACGGACGTCGGCGAGCGGCTGCGCCAGGCGCTCGGCTTCCAGTCCAAGTACGAGCTCGGCACGGCCGCGCCCAGCTGGCTGTGCGGCGGCACCCTGCACCTGGGGCTCGGCCCCGTCACCGAGGTCGGCTACAACGCCCTGCACAACCGCCGCGGCGTCGCCATGACCAACACCGGGGCGCTGACCGAGCGCAACCGCCCGGCCGGCAGCAACAACCTCTTCGTCGCCTGGGAGACCCTCACCCACGGGGACAACCCCGCCTGAGCCCCGGGTGCGCCCCAAGCCCGGTCAAGCCCGGTCGGGCCCGGTCAGGGGGTGACGCGGTCCGCGAGGGCCGTCTGCCAGGCGGGGGCCGGGACGCTCGGGGTGGTCTCGGGGCGGCGGCCGCCCCGGGCGAAGAAGTCGTCCAGCGGGAGGAGTGCCGCGCCGACCGTGACCGCCTCGGGGCCCAGGGTGCCGAGGCCCACGGCGGTGCGGCTCGCCGGGTAGCGCAGGGCGTACTCCGTCGCGTACCGGGTGACGGTGTCGAGGAAGCGGGTGCCGAGCTGGAGGCCGGCCCAGCCGCCGACGAGGATCCGCTCGGGCTGGAAGAGGTTGATCAGGTCGGCGAAGCCCGCGCCGAGGTATTCGGCGGTCTCCTCCAGGACGCTCAGGGCGGTGGCGTCGGGCGCGGTGTCCGGCCCGGCGGGGTAGGCGGCGGTGAGCATCGCGGTGAGCGCGGTCTCCTCGTCGGCGTCCGCCGGCGGGGTGCCGCCCGCCTCGCGCCAGCGGGCCAGCAGGGCCTCGGCGCCCGCGTACGCCTCCAGGCAGCCCCGGGCGCCGCAGCGGCACCGGCGGCCCCGGACGTTGACGGTGAGGTGGCCCCATTCGAGGGCCCGGGCGGGTCCAAGGGGGTCCGTGACCACGCAGGCGCCAACGCCGGAGCCGAAGAGGACGGTGACGGCGCTGCGGGCGCCGCGCCCGGCCCCGAACCACATCTCGGCCTGGCCGAGGGTCTTGGCGCCGTTGTCGATCCAGTAGGGGACGGTGGCGGGCAGGTCGACGGCCGCGCGCAGCAGGCGCTCGAAGGGGACGGCCTCCCAACCGACCGTCTGGCCGTGCACGACGGCGCCGTCGTCCGGGGTGTGGGCGACGATGCCGGGGACGCCGACCCCGACGCCGAGGAGCCGGTCGGGCGAGACGTCCGCCGCCCGCAGCACCTCCGCGACGCCGTCCCGGACATGGCCGACGACCAGGTCCACGTCGTAGCGGGAGGTGCGCGGTCCGGAGCTGGGCAACGCCCGTTCCGTGCGGGCGAGTTCGGCGAGGGTGAGGTCGAAGAGCTCGACCCTGACCCGGGTCTCGCCGACGTCGACGCCGATCATGCAGCCGCTGCCGGGGCTGATCCGGAGCAGGGTCTGCGGGCGTCCACCGGCCGAGTCGACACTGCCGGCCTCCTCGACGAGACCCTCGGCGGCGAGTTCGGCGACCACGTTGCTGACGGATCCGGAGCTGAGCCCGATCGCGGGCCCGAGCATCAGACGGCTCATCGGCCCGTCGAAGTACAGCTTCCGCAGTACCGCGGTGCGGTTCTCGCGCCGCAGGTCACGCACCGTACGGCCACTTGTCGCGTGCACGTGGGTTCCCGTCTCTGAAGTCTTTCGGTGCAACATACCCGCATTCCAGGCCTTGACGCGACCTTCTCACGAGGTTTAACTCACATCCTAAATTAAGCCGATGTCATGAAGGCGGCCGGGCCCGCCCACGGTGTCGGTCCTCCCGTCGTCCCTGAAAGGGCCCTGGAGCCATGCGCACAATCAGAGCCGCCGTCACCGGTGCCGTCACTCTCTCCCTCGTCTTCGCCGCCACCGCCTGCGGCGGCGGCACCGCCGGCGGATCGGGCGGCTCCAACTCGCAGCCGAAGACCCTCACCTACTGGGCCACGAACCAGGGCACCAGCCTGGAGGCCGACAAGAAGATCCTCCAGCCCGAGCTCGACAAGTTCGAGAAGCAGACCGGCATCAAGGTCAAGCTGGAGGTCATCCCCTGGTCCGACCTGCTCAACCGGATCCTCACCGCCACCACCTCCGGCCAGGGCCCCGACGTCCTCAACATCGGCAACACCTGGAGCGCCTCGCTCCAGTCCACCGGCGCCCTGCTGCCCTGGGACGAGAAGAACTTCGGCACCATCGGCGGCAAGGACCGCTTCGTCGACTCCGCGCTCGGCTCCACCGGCGCCCCCGGCAAGGACCCGGCGGCCGTGCCGCTCTACTCCATGGCCTACGCGCTCTACTACAACAAGAAGATGTTCGCCGACGCGGGCATAACGAAGCCGCCGACCACCTGGGCCGAGGTCGACGCCGCCGGCAAGAAGCTCAGCAAGGACGGCAAGTGGGGCATCGGGGTCGAGGGCTCCAACCTGTCCAACAACATCCACCAGGTCTTCGTGCTCGGCAAGCAGCACGGCGCCGACTTCTTCACCCCCGACGGCAAGGCCGACTTCACCTCCGAGGGTGCCGTCGCCGCCGTCAAGCAGTACGTCGACCTGATGGCCGCCGGCAAGATCGTCGCGCCGGGCAACGCCGAGTACGCGCAGAACCAGTCGCTCTCCGACTTCGCCAAGAACCGCACCGGCATGGTCCTGTGGCAGACCCCCCAGCAGACCTTCGCCGCCCAGGGCATGTCCGAGGACCAGTGGGGCGTCGTCCCGGCCCCCGTCGCCTCCGGCGCCCCCGGCCAGGGCGCCCAGACCAACTCGATGGTCGCCGGCATCAACATCTCCGTCTTCAAGAACACCAAGAACCTCGACGGCGCCCTGAAGTTCGTGAAGTTCATGACCGGCGACGAGGAGCAGATCCTCCTCAACAAGACCTACGGCTCCGTCCCGCCGGTCAAGTCCGCGCAGGCCGACCCCGCCTTCAACTCGGCCTCGCTCGCGGTCATCCGCGACACCCTCGCCAAGAGCGCCTCCGCCCTGCCGCAGGTCCCCGAGGAGTCGCAGTTCGAGACCGTCGTCGGCACCGCGGTGAAGGAGCTCTTCGCCGACGCCGCGGCCGGCCGGCCCGTCACCACCGAGTCCGTCAAGGCCAAGCTCGACAAGGCCCAGCAGCAGATGCCGAAGAAGTAGGCAGCGCCCGACATGACCCAGACCGCCGTCACTCAGCGGAGTGAGCGCGCGGTGCGCAAGGCCGGACCCGGAGCGGCGCCCGCACAGCGCCGCTCCGGGCGCCGCCGCATCGCCCTCCCGTACCTGCTGCTGCTCCCCGCCCTCCTCCTCGAACTCCTCGTCCACCTCGTCCCGATGGTCATGGGCATCGGCATGAGCTTCAAGGAGCTCACCCAGTTCTTCATCCGGGACTGGTCGTCCGCGCCCTGGGCCGGCCTCGACAACTACCGCGTCGCGATCGACTTCGACGCGCCGGTCGGCCAGGCCCTGTTGAAGTCCTTCTTCACCACGTGCCTGTTCACCCTGGCGTCCGTCGCCCTGTGCTGGCTGCTCGGCACGGCCGCCGCCGTCTTCCTGCAGGAGAACTTCCGCGGCCGCGGCTTCCTGCGGACCCTCTTCCTCGTCCCGTACGCCCTGCCGGTCTACGCCGCCGTCATCACCTGGGCGTTCATGTTCCAGCGGGACAACGGCCTGATCAACCACGTGCTGCACGACCAGCTCGGCATCGGCGACAGCCCCGCCTTCTGGCTCATCGGCGACAACAGCTTCTGGGCCCTGCTCACCGTCTCCGTGTGGAAGGGCTGGCCGTTCGCCTTCCTGACCGTCATGGCCGGACTGCAGAACATCCCCCGGGACATGTACGAGGCGGCCGCCCTCGACGGCGCCGGCGTGTGGAAGCAGATCCGCCACATCACGCTGCCGTCGCTGCGCCAGGTCAACCAGGTCCTCGTCCTGGTCCTCTTCCTGTGGACCTTCAACGACTTCAACACGCCGTTCGTGCTCTTCGGCAAGGCGGCGCCCGAAGCGGCCGACCTGATCTCCCTGCACATCTACCAGTCGTCCTTCCTGACGTGGAACTTCGGCACCGGCTCCGCGATGTCCGTGCTGCTCCTGGTGTTCCTGCTGCTCGTCACGGGCGTCTACCTCCTGCTCACCACCAGGGGAAGGAAGGCCTCCGATGCCTGAGCGCGCCCCCCGCTCCCCCATGGCCGCCCCCCGGTCCTTCCTCTGGACCCGGCGGATCTTCCTCACCCTGCTCACCGGCTTCGTGCTGCTGCCGCTGTACGTGATGGTCTCCAGCTCCCTCAAGGCGCTGGAGGACGTGTCGGGGAAGTTCGAGTGGATCCCGTCCGGGCTCACGCTCCGCCCGTACGTCGACATCTGGGAAACCGTCCCGCTCGCCGACTACTTCCTGAACTCGCTGGCCGTGGCGGGCGCGGCCACCGTCTTCTCGGTCGTCGTGGCGATCTTCGCCGCGTACGCGGTCAGCCGCTACGACTTCCGGGGCAAGCGGGTCTTCACGGTCACCGTCCTGTCGACGCAGATGTTCCCCGGCATCCTGTTCCTGCTGCCGCTCTTCCTCATCTACGTCAACATCGGCAACGCCACCGGCCTCGCCCTGTTCGGCTCGCGCGAAGGTCTGATCCTCACCTATCTGACCTTCTCGCTGCCCTTCTCCATCTGGATGCTCACCGGGTACTTCGACTCGATCCCGCGCGAGCTCGACGAGGCCGCCAAGGTCGACGGCTGCGGCCCGGTCGGCGCGCTCTTCCGGGTCATCGTGCCCGCCGCCCTGCCCGGCATCGTCGCGGTCGCCGTCTACGCCTTCATGACCGCCTGGGGCGAGGTCCTCTTCGCCTCCGTCATGACCAACGACACCACCCGCACCCTGGCCGTCGGCCTGCAGGGCTACGCCTCCCAGAACGACGTCTACTGGAACCAGGTGATGGCCGCCTCCCTCGTGGTGAGCGTGCCCGTCGTCGCCGGGTTCCTCCTCCTGCAGCGCTATCTCGTCGCCGGCCTCACGGCGGGCGCGGTCAAGTGACCCGCCCCGCCGCAGCCGCCACACCCACAGCACCCGCCGCGTCCGACGCTCCCTCCGCCGGCCTCCGGCCCGTACCGAAGAGGTTCTCCTTGTCCCACTCCACCGAACACCGCGCGCTCGACCTGGGGGCCTTCCCTGCCGACTTCACCTGGGGCACCGCCACCTCCGCCTACCAGATCGAGGGCGCCGTCGCCGAGGACGGCCGCGCCCCCTCCATCTGGGACACCTTCTCCCGCGTCCCCGGCGCGATCGACAACGCCGACCACGGCGACACGGCCTGCGACCACTACCACCGCTGGCCCGAGGACATCGCCCTGATGAAGGAGCTCGGCACCGACGCCTACCGGATGTCCGTCGCCTGGCCGCGGGTCGTCCCGGACGGCGAAGGACCGGTCAACGGGGCCGGACTCGACTTCTACGACCGGCTGGTCGACGGACTCCTCGACGCCGGCATCACCCCCAACGTCACCCTCTACCACTGGGACCTGCCGCAGGCCCTGCAGGACCGCGGCGGCTGGACCGTCCGCGCGACCGCCGAGCGGCTCGCCGATTACGCCGGTGTCGTCGCGGAGCGGCTCGGCGACCGGGTCACCCGCTGGGCCACCCTCAACGAACCGCTCTGCTCTGCCTGGATCGGGCACCTGGAGGGCCGGATGGCGCCGGGCCTCACCGACCTGACGGCCGCCGTCCGCGCCTCGTACCATCTGCTCCTCGGCCACGGCCTCGCCACCGCCGCCGTCCGCGCCGCCGCCCCCGGCGCCCAGGTCGGCCTGGTCACCAACCACTCCACCATCACCCCGGCCTCCACCCGCCCCGAGGACATCGCCGCCGCCCGCCGCGCCGACGGACACACCAACCGCTGGTGGCTCGACCCGGTGTACGGGCGCGGCTTCCCCGCCGACATGCGCGAGCTGTACGGGGTCGAACTCCCCGAGCAGCCGGGCGACCTGGAGCTGATCGCGGCCCCGCTCGACTGGCACGGCCTCAACTACTACTTCCCGGAGACCGTCGCCGACGACCCGGCCGGACCCGTCCCGTACGCCCGTGCCGTACGCCTGCCCGACGTGCCGCGCACCGGGATGGACTGGCAGATCGACGCCGGCGGCCTGGAGGCCTTCCTGCTCCGCCTCACCGAGGACTACGGGGTGCGCAGGCTGTACGTCACCGAGAACGGCTCGGCCTTCCCCGACGCCGTCGGCCCGGACGGCGAGGTGCACGACCCGGACCGCGCCCGCTACCTGGAGCAGCACCTCGCGGCCTGCGCCCGCGCGCTGCGCAAGGGCGCCCCGCTGGCCGGGTACTACGCCTGGTCCCTGCTCGACAACTTCGAGTGGGCCTACGGCTACGACAAGCGCTTCGGGCTCGTCCACGTCGACTACGCCACGCAGCGCCGGACGGTGAAGACGAGCGGCCGGCGGTACGCCGACATCATCCGCGCCCACCGGACGCAGCAGGCCTGACCTGCTGATCGATCGGTACGACCCGCTGCCACCGGCACCACCGGCAGCGGGTCTTCGGCATGGGCGGGACACCGTCGGGGCGCGGTCGGAAACAGCGGCATCGGCGCAGCATCGGCACTTAATGAAAGCCAAAAGAAAAGCCGTGTCACACGCCTTGACCGTCAACTCCCGTGCCGGGCAAGGTTTCGGAGAGCGCTCGCTCACGTTTCCCCCACGTATCCCCAGGAGCCCCCATGTCTTCCGTCGGGTCCCCGCCGGCCCTCCGGCGCCCCGCCTCCGCAGTCCGACGGGCCACCGTCGGCACCCTCGTCGCCGCGCTCGCCGGCGGCCTCCTCGCCGTCGTCCCCGCCACGACGGCCTCCGCCGCCCCCGCCCTGCTCTCCCAGGGCAAGACGGCCACCGCCTCCTCCGTGGAAGGCCCGTTCACGGCGAACGCCGCCGTCGACGGCGACCTCACCGGCACCCGCTGGGCCAGCGACTGGACCGACAACCAGTGGTTCCAGGTCGACCTCGGCCAGAGCGCCACGCTCAGCAGCGCCGTACTGACCTGGGAGACCGCCTACGGCAAGAGTTACGAGATCCAGGCCTCCGACAACGGCACCGACTGGCGCACCGTCACCACCGTGACCGGCGGCGACGGCGGCACCGACGACGTCGCCCTGTCCGGCACCGGCCGCTACGTCCGGATGAAGGGCCTCACCCGGGGCACGGCCTGGGGCTACTCCCTCTGGGAGTTCCAGGTCTACGGCACCACCGGCGGCGGCAGCACCCTGCCCGGCGGCGGCGACCTCGGACCGAACGTCCATGTCATCGACCCGTCCACGCCGAACATCCAGGCCCAGCTGGACAGCGTCTTCAAGCAGCAGGAGTCGGCCCAGTTCGGCACCGGCCGGCACGCCTTCCTCTTCAAGCCGGGCACGTACAACGGCCTCAACGCCCAGATCGGCTTCTACACCCAGATCGCCGGCCTCGGCCTCCGCCCCGACGACACCACCATCAACGGCGACGTGACGGTCGACGCCGGCTGGTTCAACGGCAACGCCACCCAGAACTTCTGGCGCGGCGCCGAGGGCCTGGCCCTCAACCCGGTCAACGGCACCGACCGCTGGGCCGTCTCCCAGGCCTCCTCCTTCCGCCGCATGCACGTCAAGGGCGGGCTCAACCTGGCGCCCAGCGGCTACGGCTGGGCCAGCGGAGGCTACATCGCCGACTCGAAGATCGACGGCCAGGTCGGCAACTACTCGCAGCAGCAGTGGTACACCCGCGACAGCTCGATCGGCGGCTGGTCCAACAGCGTCTGGAACCAGGTCTTCTCCGGCACCGAGGGCGCGCCCGCGCAGGCCTTCCCCGAGCCGAAGTACACCACCCTCGACACCACCCCGGTCTCCCGCGAGAAGCCGTATCTCATCTGGGAGGACAACCAGTACAAGGTCTTCTCCCCCGCCAAGCGGACCAACGCCCGCGGCACCACCTGGGCCAACGGCACCCCGCAGGGCGAGAAGATCCCGCTGAGCCAGTTCTACGTGGTCAAGCCCGGCACCACGGCCGCCACCATCAACCAGGCGCTGGCCCAGGGCCTGCACCTGCTGTTCACGCCCGGCGTCTACCACGTCGACCAGACCATCAGCGTGAACCGCCCGGGCGCGATCGTCCTCGGCCTCGGCCTGGCCACGATCATCCCGGACAACGGTGTCACCGCGATGCGCGTCGCCGACGTCGACGGCGTCCGCCTTGCCGGCTTCCTCGTCGACGCCGGCCAGGTCAACTCGCCGACACTCCTTGAGGTCGGCCCGCAGAACGCCTCCGCCGACCACGCCGCCAACCCCACCACCGTCCAGGACGTGTACGTCCGGGTCGGCGGCGCGGGCGCCGGCAAGGCCACCACGAGCATCGTCGTCAACAACGACGACACCATCGTCGACCACACCTGGGTCTGGCGCGCCGACCACGGCGACGGCGTCGGCTGGGAGACCAACCGCGCCGACTACGGCGTCCGCGTCAACGGCGACGACGTCCTCGCCACCGGCCTGTTCGTCGAACACTTCAACAAGTACGACGTCGAGTGGTACGGCGACCGCGGCCGGACGATCTTCTTCCAGAACGAGAAGGCGTACGACGCCCCCAACCAGGCCGCCATCCAGAACGGCAGCACCAAGGGCTACGCCGCCTACCGGGTCGACGACTCCGTCACCACCCACGAAGGCTGGGGGCTCGGCAGCTACTGCTACTACAACGTCGACCCGACGATCCGTCAGGACCACGGCTTCAAGGCCCCGGTGAAGCCGGGCGTCAGGTTCCACGGCCTGCTGACCGTCTCGCTCGGCGGCAACGGCCAGTTCAACCACGTCATCAACGACACCGGCGCCCCCACCGAGGGCACCGCGACCGTCCCCTCGACCGTCGTCAACTTCCCCTGACGGTCGACGGGCCCGCGGGTCACCCCACCCGGGTGAGGTGACCTCCTGAACTCCCCTCCGGGCGGCGGACAGTCCCCGCGACGCCGCCCGGAGGGGAAACCACCCCCACACCTCTGCTGTCAGGAGCAGCCATGACCACCCCCACCACCACGGCCACGGCCACGGCCACGGCCACGGCCACGGCCGGCGGAGGGCGAGGCCGAGCCAGAGCCGCCGGCTCGCTGGTGACGCTCGGCGCCCTGCTCGCCGCGTCGCTCACCGCCCTCGCGACCACGCCCGCCACCGCCGCCCCGGCCCTGCTCTCCCAGGGAAAGGCGGCCACCGCCTCCTCCACGGAGGGCCCCTTCACCCCGAACGCCGCCGTCGACGGCGACCTCACCGGCAGCCGCTGGGCCAGCCAGTGGAGCGACGCCCAGTGGTTCCAGGTCGACCTCGGCGAGCGCGCCGACCTCAGCCGGGCCGTCCTGACCTGGGAGGCCGCCTACGGCAAGGCGTACGACATCCAGCTCTCCGACAACGGCACGGACTGGCGCACGGTGAAGTCGGTGACCTCCGGCGACGGCGGCACCGACGACCTCACCCTCTCCGGCACCGGCCGCTACGTCCGGCTCCAGGGCGTCACCCGGGGCACCGGATACGGCTACTCCCTCTGGGAGTTCCAGGTGTACGGCACCCCGGCCGGGCAGCCGCCCGCGCCCGGCGGAGCCGTCCGTGTCACCGGCGGCCAGGGCGACTGGCAGCTCACGGTCGGCGGCCAGCCGTACACCGTCAAGGGCGTCACCTGGGGCCCGGCCATCGCCGACGCCGGCCGGTACATGCCGGACGTGAAGACGATGGGTGTCAACACCATCCGCACCTGGGGCACCGACGGCGGCACGAAACCCCTCCTCGACGCGGCCGCCGCCAACGGCATCCGCGTCATCAACGGCTTCTGGCTCCAGCCGGGCGGCGGCCCCGGCTCCGGCGGCTGCGTGAACTACGTGACCGACACCGCGTACAAGAACAGCATGCTCACCGCGTTCGCCCAGTGGGCCGAGACATACAAGTCCCACCCCGCCACGCTGATGTGGAACGTCGGCAACGAGTCCGTGCTCGGCCTCCAGAACTGCTACGGCGGCACCGAACTCGAAGCCCAGCGCAACGCGTACACCGGCTTCGTCAACGACGTCGCGAAGAAGATCCACACGATCGACCCGGACCATCCGGTGACCTCCACGGACGCCTGGACCGGCGCCTGGCCGTACTACCAGCGCAACGCGCCCGACCTGGACCTGTACGCGATGAACGCCTACGGCGACATCTGCGGCGTGCGCCAGGACTGGGAGGAGGGCGGCTACACCAAGCCGTACATCATCACCGAGACCGGTCCGGCGGGTGAGTGGGAGACCCCGAAGGACGCCAACGGAGTCGCCGAGGAGCCCACCGACGTCCAGAAGGCCGAGGGCTACACCCGGGCCTGGAACTGCGTCACCGGACACCAGGGCGTCGCGCTCGGCGCCACCGTCTTCCACTACGGGACCGAGCACGACTTCGGCGGCGTCTGGTTCAACCTGCTGCCCGACGGCCTCAGGCGCCTCTCGTACTACGCGGTGAAGAAGGCGTACAAGGGCAGCACGACCGGCGACAACACCCCGCCGGTGATCGGGAACATGAGCGTCACGCCGTCCGGAGCCGCCCCGGCGGGCGGGGAGTTCACCGTCCGCGCCGACGTCCGCGACCCCGACGGCGACCCCGTCACCACGAGGATCTTCCTCAGCGGCAACTACGCCAACGGCGACAAGCGCCTCGTCGAGGCAGCCTACCGGCGCAACGCCGACGGCTCGTTCGCCGTGACCGCGCCCGAGAAGCTCGGCGTGTGGAAGGTGTACGTGCAGGCCGAGGACGGGCACGGCAACGCCGGCATCGAGGCGAAGTCCGTCCGGGTCGTCGCCCCGCCGGTCGCGGGCACGAACCTCGCCCTCGGCCGGCCCACCACCGCCTCCTCCGCCCAGGCCTCGTACGGCGACTGCCCCTGCCCGCCCGAGCGGGCCACCGACGGCAACGCCGGCACCCGCTGGGCCAGCGACTGGAGCGACCCGCAGTGGATCCGGGTCGACCTCGGCTCGGCGCGCTCCTTCAGCCGGCTCCAGCTGGTCTGGGACCCGGCGTACGCCCGCGCGTACGAGGTCCAGGTCTCGGACGACGGCACGAACTGGCGCACCGTCCACACCACGACGGACGGCAACGGCGACGTCGACACGATCGAGGCCTCCGCCACCGCCCGGTACGTACGACTCCAGCTCACGGCCCGGGGCACCGGGTGGGGCTACTCGCTGTACGAGTTCGGCGTCTACGCCTGACGCCTGCCCGAGGGCCTGAGTCGGAGCACCGTCCCACCGCCCCGCCGTCCCAGGAAGCAGACCACCTGAGGAGAATCCCGATGAGAATCCGCGGCCGGACCCTGTCCGCCTTACTGCTCGCCACCGCCCTGGGCGTCTCCGCCCTGTCCGCCAACGCCGTCGGCGCCGCCGACGCCGCCACGGCCGCCGCCCCGCACGCCGGACACGCCATGACCGCCGCCGCCCTGCCCTCCGGCGACGACCCCGACGGCGACGGCTACATCCCCGCCGACCCGCCGGTCACCGGTGTCACCCCGTCCCAGGAGGTCCCGCCCCCGGCCTACCACCACGAGTTCCAGGCCGGCTGCTCCGTGACCCACACCGCTCCGGACGACCCGATCGTCTATCCGGACCGGCCGGGTGCCTCCCACGACCACACGTTCATGGGCAACACCTCCACCGACGCCTCCAGCACCACCGGCTCGCTCTACGGCGGAAGCACCACCTGCAAGGCGCCCGCGGACGCCTCCGCCTACTGGATGCCCTCGCTGTACAAGGGCGACCGGAAGGTCCTGCCCGTGGGCCCGCAGGTCATCTACTACAAGGCGGGCGTGACCGACTACCGCAGCGTCCGTCCCTTCCCCAGGGGGCTGCGGTTCGTCGTCGGCAGCCCGACGCAGAGTGCCCAGGAGTTCCGCGGCCACAAGGGCTTCGTCGAGGGCTGGGAGTGCGGCGACAGCTTCTTCAACGTCGACTTCCCGGCGAGCTGCCCGGAACGGCCCGACGTGCAGCTCAACATCCGCTTCCAGGCGCCCAGTTGCTGGAACGGACGGTATCTCGACACCCCCGACCACAAGAGCCACCTGGCCTACCCGGTCGTGAAGCCCGGCACCAACGACAACATGTGCCCGGCCTCCCACCCGGTCGCCCTGCCGATGATCGAGTTCAAGATGGCGTGGCCGGTCAACGGCGACATGAGCCAGGTCACCCTGTCCAGCGGCCGCGGCTACTCCTTCCACTACGACTTCTTCAACGCGTGGGAGGAGCGCACCCTCAAGGCCCTGGTCGACCACTGCATCAACGGCGGCCTCCAGTGCGACACACGGGGCTTCGACCTGTACCACCCCGAGCGCGGCACGGTGCTCGACGCCGACCACCGCCTGCCCTGACCTCTCGTCCCCCTCCCCCGGTACGGCCCGGACGTCGCCCACACGGCGCCCGGGCCGTGCCCACGCCCACTTCAGAGCGCTTCCGAGGAGTACGCCCACCATGACCGACGACGAGGCCGCGATCGGCCTGCTGCCCCCGGACTTCCGCCTCGGCGCCGCCACCTCCGCCTACCAGATCGAGGGCGCCGCAGCCGAGGACGGCCTCACCCCGTCCATCTGGGACACCTTCTGCCGTGTGCCGGGTGCCGTCGCGGGCGGCGACACCGGCGACGTGGCCTGCGACCACTACCACCGCATGCCCGAGGACGTGGCCCTGCTCGCCGCGCTCGGCCTCGACACGTACCGCTTCTCCGTCTCCTGGCCGCGGGTCCAGCCCGGCGGGCGGGGCCCGGCCAACCCGGCCGGACTCGCCTTCTACGACCGGCTGGTCGACGAGCTGCTCTCCCACGGCATCACGCCCTGGCTGACCCTCTACCACTGGGACCTGCCGCAGGAGCTCCAGGACGCCGGCGGCTGGCCGGCCCGTGACACCGCCCTCCGGTTCGCGGACTACGCCGAGCTCGTGCACGAGCGTCTCGGTGACCGGGTCACCCACTGGACCACCCTCAACGAGCCGTTCTGCTCGGCGATCCTGGGCCATGTCGAAGGCGTCCACGCGCCCGGCGGCCGCTCCCTGGCCGACGGCGTCCGAGCCGTCCACCATCTGCACCTCGCGCACGGCCTCGCCGTCCGGCGGCTGCGCGCGGCCGCCCGCCGTCCGCTCGACCTGGCCGTCACCCACCTCCTGGGCACCAGCCGCCCGGCCACGGACTCCACCGCCGACCGCGAGGCGGCCCGCCGGGCCGACGCCTTCGGTTTCCGCTTCTACCTCGACCCGATCCTGCGCGGACGCTATCCGCAGGACCTGATCGACGACCTCGCCCTCCGCCGGCTCGAGATCCCCGTACGCGACGGCGACCTGGCCACCATCGCGGCCCCCATCGACACGCTCGGCGTCAACTACTACCGCTCCCTGCGGAGTTCGGGCGTCGACGAGAACGGTGCCGGCACCGACGCCGAAGGCCTCCCCGTCACCCGCAACCTCCCGCACGGCGGCCTCCCGGTCACCGGCCTCGGCTGGGAGGTCATGCCCCACGACCTCACCGAGCTGCTGCTCCGCATCGCCCGCGACTACCCGGGCACCCCGATGGTCGTCACGGAGAACGGCGCCGCCTACGAGGACCGCCCCGGCCCCGACGGCTTCGTCGACGACACGGCGCGCACCGCCTACCTCTCCGCCCATCTGGCGGCCGTCGCCCGCGCCCGTACCGCCGGAGCCGACGTCCGGGGCTACTTCGCCTGGTCGCTGCTCGACAACTTCGAATGGGCGTACGGCTACGCGGAGCGCTTCGGCATCGTCCACGTCGACTACGCCACCCAGACCCGGACGCCCAAGCGCAGCGCCCTCTGGCTCCGCGACACGGCGCTGCGGCTACGCGGCGGGGTTCACGGAGCCGCGGGAGGCGTAGAGCCGGGCGGTCGCGGGGCGGATCCTCACTTGCGGCCGACGCCCGCGTACATCGCGACGTCCGGCGTCTGCGTCCCCGCCTCCGGCCGCCAGGCCGAGCAGGACACCACCCCGGGGTCGAGCAGCTCCAGGCCGTCGAAGTAGCGCGCGATCGCCTCGGGGGTGCGCTGGGTGAGCTTCGGGGTGCCGTGCTCGTTCCAGAACGCCACCGCCGCGTCGACGTCGGGCATGTCGGGGTGGGTGACCGTGTGCGAAAGGACCAGGTGGCTGCCGGGGGCGAGCGCGTCCATGAGGCGGCGGACGACTCCGTACGACTCCTCGTCGTCCGCCACGAAGATGACGACGCCGAGCAGCATCAGCGCGACCGGCTGCGCGAGGTCGAGCGTCTTCGCCGCGGCGGCCAGGATCGTGTCGACGTCCCGCAGATCGGCGTCCAGATAGTCGGTGCGGCCCTCGGGCGTCCCGACGAGCAGGGCGCGGGCGTGCGCGAGCACGAGCGGGTCGTTGTCCACGTACACGACCCGCGACTCGGGCGCGACGCGCTGGGCGACCTCGTGCGTGTTGTCGGCGCTCGGCAGCCCCGTCCCGATGTCCAGGAACTGCCGGATCCCCCGCTCCTCGGCCAGATACCGCACCGCCCGCCCCAGAAACAGCCGGTCCGCCTTCGCGTACTCCCCGATCCCGGGATGCAGCTCCCGGATCCGGTCCCCGGCCTCCCGGTCGACCGGGTAGTTGTCCTTGCCGCCGGTCCAGTAGTTCCAGATCCGGGCGGTGTGCGGCCGGGACGTGTCGATGCGCGATTCGATGTCGGTCACCCCGTCAACGTATCGCAGGACTTCGACAACTCCCTTGCTCGGATGCCGATTTGTCCCGCGCTCCTCATGCCGATCACTCCGGCGGGGTGTGCGGGCGCAGGACCATGAGACCGTCCTCCTGGGTCGCCGCCATGGCGAAGGGGAAGCGGTCGAGTTCGAGGCAGAGCGTGACGTCGTCGGGGTGGGCGCCCTCGCGGACGCCCTGCGCCAGCTCGGCGGCGGCGCGCGACTCGGCGGCGCGGCGGAGGAAGTCGGCAGCGTCCGGGGTGGCGCCGGTGGCGCGGTGGGCGATGTACTGGGCGCAGGCGAGGTCCTCCTCTGCGCGGCCGTCCTCGCCGGTGACGACGAAGGTGACGTCGGCGCACTCGCGGGCCCGGAGCAGCCGGGCCGTCGCCTCCGCCACCACGAAGCCGGCGCACAGCACCAGGGACGCGTCCTTGACGGCGAGGGCGCCGACCGTGCCCGCCGTGGTCTTCTGGACGACGGTCCGCCCGGCGAGGTCGGCGTCGCGCAGCAGGCCCGGGGAGTTGACGGCGTCGAAGCCGGGCGCCGGAGCGCCGTCCTTGAGGGCCAGCCAGTCGGGGTGGCGGGCCTTGAGCGCGAGGGCGTCGTCCAGGGACTCGGCGAGGACGATCCTCGCCGCGCCCCGGGCGAAGGCCCAGGCCGCCACCGTATAGGCGCGCATGACGTCGATCACGACGGCCGTCGACGGGGTTGCGGTCAGCTCGGCGATGCCGAGGAAGCGAGCATCCATCCGGCCATGATCACGCATCAGTTCGGCCGTCGAAAAGAAAATGAGCAATCGGACCGCCGCTGCTACGGTGCCCGGATGGCATCGATCAAGGAATTCCAGGTCACCATCGACTGCGCGGACCCGCACCGCCTCGCCGCCTTCTGGTGCGAGGTGCTGGGGTATGTCATTCCCCCGCCGCCGGAGGGCTTCGCCTCCTGGGACGCCTTCCTCGCCTCCGGGCCGTCCGAGGACGAGACCCGGTACTTCGCGTGCGTCGACCCCAACGGCGTGGGCCCGCGGGTGCTGTTCCAGCGGGTGCCCGAGGGCAAGGCCGTCAAGAACCGGGTGCATCTCGACGTACGCGCCGGCACCGGACTCGTCGGCGAGGAGCGCCTGGCCGTCCTCCAGGCGGAGTGCGACCGGCTCGTCGCGCTCGGCGCGACGTGCCTGAAGGTGCTGTATGCCGACGGGGTGAACGAGTCGTGCATCAACATGCAGGACATCGAGGGCAACGAGTTCTGCCTCGACTGAGGGCCCTCAGCCCGGGGTGATCCGTACGGTCTCCGCCCACGCCGGCGGCTCGGGCGCGTCCGTCCCGATCAGGGCGACGATGAGCCGGCAGGTGACGGGCTCCGCGGGCCAGGGCGTGCAGCCGTCGGTCAGGACGACCACGATCTGCGGGGGCTCGGGCGCGGCGAGCGCGGCGCGGATGCCGACGGTCATGTCGGTGCCGCCACCGCCGGCGAGTTCGACCTGGTCGACGGCGGTGACCCGGGCGACGGCCTGGACGTCGGCGTCGCAGGCGAGGACGGCGACCCGGTTGCCGCCGATGCCGACCTCGCGCAGCACACCGGTGACCTCCGCGAGGGCCGCGGCGAGGTCGTCGTCGCCCATCGAGCCGGACGTGTCGACGACCACGGCGACCCGGGGCAACGGGCGCCGCAGGCTGGGCAGGACGACCCGGCCGCCGAGCGCGGGCGTACGGCGCGAGGGGCGCCGGTACGTGTAGTCGACGGCGCCGCCCGCCCACGCGGCGGCCTCGCGGACGGCGCCGGTGAGCGCCTTGCGCCAGTCGACGACGGGTTCGAGGGTCTGCTCGGCCCAGCGGCGCCAGCCGCCCGGGACCGAGCCGCGGGAGCGCTGGTGGGCGGCGCGGATCGCCTCGGCGGTCTGGCGGCGCAGGGCCTCCGCCTCGACCGGGCTGACTCCCCCGGTGGCGTCGGCGCCGCCCGCTCCGAGGTCCCAGGGGGCGGGGACTCCGTGCGCGCCGGAGCCGCAGTCGAGCGCGTGCGGCGGGGTGGCGGGGATGCCGGGCACGTACTCCTCGAAGAGTCCGCCGGTGGGCAGGCCGAAAAGGCGTGGCTCCATCCGCCCCTCGGGCAGCCGCAGCCCGTCGGCGAGCAGGTCGTCGTTGATCTCGCAGTCCTGCGCGATGTTGATCCGCAGCCGGTCGCGCTGGTCGGCCGCGGGCAGCCGCTCCGCCCGGCCGTGGTGGTCGCGCAGCAGGTGGGCGGCCTCGTGGATCCACACGCCGGCCAGTTCCTCGATGGCGGTGGCCTCGACGAAGGCGGGTGCGACATAGCAGCGCCAGTGGCGGTCGACGGCCATGGTGCGGACGTCGCGGCTGGGGACGATGGTCAGGGCGTAGAGGGCGGAGGCGAGGTACGGGCGTGCCTCGGCGGCCTTGTAGCGCGCGGCGAGCAGCTTGGCGCGGTCGAGGACCGGCACGGCCTCGCCCGGTACGGCTTCGCCCCCACGGGTGGCGGTCACCTCGTCGGCGCCGGTCAGCGGGCGCCGGGCAGGGCGCCGGCGAGCTGGAGGAGTTCCAGGAAGGCGTCGATGCCGGACGGGATGGGCCAGTCGGGCTCGCGCATGACGGCGAGGTCGCGGGCGGCACGGGCGGCGACGTCGGGGACTCCCGCGTCGACGGCCTTGGCGAGGACCTCCCAGCCGGCCTCCCAGCGCGGGCGGGTGGGTTCGCTCTGCACGGCGGCCACGACGGCGATGAGGAAGGCGAGTTGGCGGTCGCCGCGTTCGGGCAGCGCGAAGGCGGACGGGTCGGCGAGCACCTTGTCGGGGTCGGGCAGGTCGAGGTTCTCCAGGTAGGAGAGCAGCTCGATGCCGGCTGCCTCGCCGACGGCTCCGATGACGGCGGCCGCCGTCGCCTGCTGCCCGGCGCCGGACGCGTAGCCGGTGGCGAGCAGCCGCAGCGCGGCCTCCCAGGAACGCGGGGACGGCCAGGCGCGGCCGCGGCCCTCGGCCTCCTTCGGCAGGTGGTGGACCAGGCCGGGGCGCGCGGTGAGGAAGCCGGAGATCACGCCGCGAGCGCGGGCGACGGCGCCGGAGACCCGGGCCGGGTCGACGGTCGGCAGCGCGGTCTCGGGCCAGGTGCCGGCCATGCCGCGGGCGACGGTGCGCGGGTCGTGGGTCCAGTCGAGGTGGACGAAGCGGTTGGCGAGCGGCGGGCTGAGGTGCCAGCCGTCGGCGGCGCTGGAGGGCGGGTTGGCGGCGGCCACGATCCGTACCGGCTCGGGGAGGGTGAGGCTGCCGACCCGGCGTTCCAGGACGACCCTCAGCAGGGCGGCCTGCACGGCGGGCGGGGCCGAGGAGAGCTCGTCGAAGAACAGCAGGCCGTGGCCGGTCTTCGCGAGCCGGACGGCCCAGTCCGGCGGGGCCATCGGCACACCGGTGGTGGCCGGGTCGTCGCCGACGATCGGCAGTCCGGCGAAGTCGGAGGGCTCGTGGACGCTGGCGACGACGGTCTCGAGCTCGACGCCGAGGGCGTCGGCGAGCTGCTGCATGCCGGCGGACTTGCCGATGCCGGGCTCGCCCCACAGCAAAACGGGCTGATTGGCCGTCACGGCGAGTGCGAGGGCTTCCAGTTGAGGGTTGGCAGCAGCCTCGGTACGGGTGGCGCGGAGCCGCGCGTTGAGGGCGTCGGCCGCGGCGAGCGGGGCGGGCACGGAGCCGGAGTGGGTGCGGGGCGCGGTGGAGGCGGTGGTCATACGGGGGTGTCCTCGTCCTTGTCCTCGTCGTCCCGGTCCGGCTCGTCGTCCCAGTCCGGCTCGTCGTCCCAGTCCGGCTCGTCGTCCGTGTTCCGCTCGTCCATGTAGTCGTCGAACCAGTCGGAGCCGAGCCCCGGATGCTCCTTCAGGACGCGGCGGCGCAGGAACATCAGGTCGGCCCGCTGGTAGCGGCGGATCACCTGGGCAAGGGAGAGCTCCATCTCGTCGACGACGTCGATGCGGGCGCCGGCGTCCAGGAGGTCCCGCACCAGCGCGGGCGAGCCCTGCTGGGCGACGGCGAGCTGCAGGGGCGTGGCCCGCGTCTTGTCGCGCGCCTCCAGGTCGAGCCCGGCGGCGAGCAGCCGCGGCAGCAGCTCCCGGTGGTCCAGGAGGTACAGGTAGTGCAGCAGACCGCGCCCCCGGCCGTCGCGGGCGTGCGGGTCCCAGCCCGCGTCGAGCAGCGCCGTGACCGCGGGGGTGTCGCCGTGCTGGACGTACTCGAAGAACTCGCGCCGCTGCGCCTGCAGGGCCCGGGGCAGCCGCCCCTCGCCCGTCGTCCAGGTCAGCTCGGTGGCGAAGCAGCCGGAGATGGTGCCGCCGAAGGCGCGCAGGGCCCGTTCGCGCTGCCGCTCCTGCTCCGTGTGCGGGATGTCCAGGGCGCCGTCCCGCACGGCGGCCTCGTGCCAGACGCCGCCGCAGCGGACCCGTACCGGTTCGGCCGATACGTGCGGTCCGGCCGGGCCGGTGGCGGGCGGGGCCTCGGGGAACAGGGCGGCGGAGACCAGTGGATGCAGGTGCTCGGGCCGGATCCGCCCCGCGCGCAGCAGCGCGACGTCCGGGAGGAGCTGCCGGGCGTACGAGGGCAGCACCGGGACGTCGTCGTCCTGCCGGCGCTCGATGCCCACGACCCGTACCACCGGCGCCCGGGTGTCGGTGACGTCGAGGGTGGCCCGGAGCAGGCCGCGCCAGTGCACCGGCACGCGGAAGCGCGTACCCCGTCCGGCGCTCCACAGCAGGAGGAGTTCGGGTGCGAGCCGGGTGAGCTCCATGGCGTCGTGCGTGACGAGGTCGCCGACGTCGACGGCCCGCCGGTAGCCGTAACGGCCGCCCTGGTCCTGCGGTTCCGGGGGCGTGAGGTCGAGGTCGAGCCCGGCGGCGGCGTAGGCCTCGACGTGCTCCCCGCGGGCCCGCAGCACGGCGATCCACTCGGCGCGGGTGGCCGGGTCGGCGCCGCTGCCGGGGTCCGTGTCGGGCAGTTCGTCCGGGGTGAGCGGGGTGCCGTCCGGGTGCAGGAAGGGCAGCCGGCCGGTGGCGACGGGACTCGCGCTGAGGCGGAGTTCGGCGGTGCGGCGGGCGTCCCAGAAGCGGCGGGCGGCGGTCCAGTCCTCCTGGGCGTAGGTCACGCCGTGGAGCGTGTCGGACCGGCGGGCCGGGCCGAGGTGCAGGCGCAGCCGCTGCGGTCCTTCCACCATGGGCAGGCTGGTCACGGACAGGACGGGTCCGGTGCCGCCGGGGGCGCCGTAGTCGGCGAGGACGATCCGGCGGCTGACGGCGAGCGTGGTGTGTCCGCCCAGGGTGCGCGGAAAGTGCCAGCGCAGCAGGTCGGGTGCGAAGTGCCGCAGGTCGTCGGCCAGTCGGGCGGCCACCTCGGGGCCGTACCGTTCGGCGACGCGCTCGGGGTCGAGATCGAGCTCGGGGTCGAGGGCGTCGGGTACGTCGACGGCGGCCGCGGCGCAGGCCGCGCGCCAGTCCCCCGCGAGCCGGGCCTCGGTGGCGCGCTCGATCATCCGGCCGGGCACGGCGAAGCGGCGGATCCGGGCCCAGGCGTTGGCGTCGGCGGGCGAGAGGGCCCCGGGCGTCAGGGGCGTGGGCGGGGTCATCGGTAGAGGCTGCCGATCGCGCGCAGGTCGGGGTGGGTGGGGCGGGCCGGGCGGAGCCGTTCGGTGAACGAGCGCTTGACCCGGCGGGGCAGCCCGGGCCCGAGGCCCACGTATTCGAGGCGGTGGGCGTCGTCGAGAGCGGCGAGCAGCGTCTTCGCGCCGCGGCCGGTGAGGCCGGTGTGGCGCAGTTCGAGGCGGCGCAGCGGGCTGCCGGGCAGGGCTGCGGCGAGCGCGTGGGCGCCGTCGTCGCCGGTGGTGTTGCCGGGGGCGCCGAGGCTGCGCTCGGACATGGTGCGGCCGAGGTCGAGGGTGTCGATGCCGTCGAGGGCGTCCGCGAGGGCGCGGGCGCCGGCCGGTCCGATGCCGTTGCCGCCGAGGCCGAGCCGGACGGGGCGGGCGGCGTCGGTCGCGGCGGCGAGGACCGCGATGCCCGCGTCGCCGAGGTGGTTGGCGGGGACGTACAGCTCGCGGACCCCGGCTTCGCAGACGAGCGCGGCGAGCAGCGGGGCGTCGGCCGCGGTCAGGCCGTTGCCACCGAGGAAGAGGCGTTCGAGCGGGGCGGCGCGGTCCAGGAGCGCGTCGAGGAGGGCCCGTACGCCCTCCGCTCCGATGCCCGAGTTGACCAGGTCGAGGGTGCGCAGCGTGGTGTTGCGCCGCAGCAGGCCGGCCAGGGTGCGGGCGCCGGCCGGGCCGACGGGGTTGCGCTTGAGCCACAGGGCGCGGACGGCGGTGTCGTCGGCGAGCGCCTCGGCGAGGGTGGTCACTCCGGCCGGGCCGATGCGGTTGCAGCCCAGGTAGAGGGTGCGGACGCCATGGCCGTCGCCGGTGCCGGTGCGGCGCGTGTCGGTCAGCGCCTCGGCGAGGGTGCGTACGCCCTCGTCGCCGAGGGAGTTGGTGCCGAGCAGCAGATGCGCGGCGTGCGGCGAGGCGAGGGCGGCGGGCACGAGCCGGGCGGCGCCGGCCGGGCCGAGGCCCTGCTTGCACAGGTCGACGCGGCCGTCGGCGCGCAGGGTGCCGAGCGGGAAGGTCTCGTCGCCGGTGACCGGGCGCCCGTCCGCGAGGCGGTCGAGCAGGGCCGCGAGCAGCGCGGGGTCGGCCGGGGGCAGGTCGGGGTGCTCGATCGCCGGGCAGCGTACGGGCGTTGTCGGCTGGGCCATCACCACTCCACCGGTCTGGCGCCGGGGACCGGCGTTCCGCTTCGACCTTCACGTCGGCGGCGCCTTCGGTGACACCGCCGTTCAAGTAGGCGCAAGACCGGTCGGATTCGAACCGACGTCCTCCAGCTCGATGCGTGGGCGCGACGACCTCTGCGCTACGGCCTTGCTGGGGTGATCATAGCCGGATTCGCATGCGAGTTCGATAGGCGTCGGGGAACAGGTCCTGACCTCGTATACTCGGGCGGGCTCATGGACGGGGAGGACGGGGAGGTGGAGACGATGAAGCTTGCCGAGGCGCTGGCGGAACGTGCGGAAGCGACGCGCCGCGTGGAACAGCTGCGGGCGCGCGTCGTCGACAGCGCGAGGTACCAGGAGGGCGAGACGCCCGCCGAGGACGCGGCCCAGCTGCTGGCCGAGGCCGGTGAGGCGCTGGACGCCCTGGAATCCTTGATCCGGCGGATCAACCGGACCAACGCCGCCGTCGAGATGGGTCCGGACGGCACGCTCACCGACGCGCTCGCGCGCCGGGACGTGCTGCGGCTGCGCCACTCCGTGGTCACCGCGGCGGCGGACGCGGCGGCCGGCAAGGGCGAGCGCGGCTACGGCCGGCAGCTCCGGTCCGAGCTGCTCATGCTCTCCGCGCTTCCGGTGGCCGAACTGCGCGCCCAGGCGGACGTGATCGCCCGGGAGATCCGCGAGGTCGACGTGCGGATCCAGCGCACGAACTGGGAGGCGGACCTGCTGGACTGACCCGGTCCGGCGGACTGACCCGGTCCGGCGGGCGGGGACGGGACGATACGGGAACGATGTGGAGCAGGTAGCTGCTTCGGAGGCGTGCACAGACCGAGGGCCGGCGGTTTTCCGGCCCCTTTCTGGTGCGTGATGAGCAACGCAGGGGTTCAACTCCCCTATGAACAGCGCAGCTCAGCACCGCGCACAGGTAAAGGTGCACAGCGCACAGCACATCACCATGTGCAGATCCGAGGCGGCGAGGGCGGGTTCGGGGTTTTCCACATCAACCCGGGAGCACCCGATCAGTTCGGGAGCACCCAATCGGGCACCCAGGTGCCGGGGACGGCGTGGCCGGTCGCAGTCGCGGTCGCGGTCGTGGCGAGGTGGGCGCGCAGGGCGGTCAGGCCGGGGTGGGGGTTGTCCCGGTGCCAGAGGAGCGAGTGGGGATAGACCGGGGTCGGGTCGGTCACCGGGATGCGGCGCAGGCCGTGGCCGGCCGGCCAGACCAGGCGGGTCTGTTCGCTCATGAAGGTGGCCAGGGCAGGCGTGTCCGCGATGGTGTCGAGGAGCGCGTCGGAGCCGAAGTTGGGGCCTGTGGCCTCGATGGTGAGGCCGAACTCGGCGACGAGGTCGGCGTAGTAGGCGGCCCATTCGGTGCCGGGGACGATGCCGGGCATCCAGATCCGGTGGCCGGCGAGCTCGGCGAGGCGCACCGAGCGGGCGGCGGCCAGGGCGTGGGCGGGGCCGGTGAGGAGCTGCAGCGGCTCGTCGAGCACCCGTACGGACGCGATGTCCTCCGGCAGGGCACGGCCGGGCGCGGCGACGGCGCGGAAGGACGCGTCGATGGTGCCGGACCGGATGGCGGCGACGGCCGTGTCGACATCGAACAGCATCACGACGTCGAGGTCGACGTCGGGGTGCGTGCGATGGAAGCCACGCAACAGCCCCGAGGCCGCGCCGCGCGAGTTGATCACGTCGACACGCAGCGGACGCCGGTCGGTGCGCACGGAGGCCACGGCCCGGTCGGCGACCTTCAGCAGCTCCCGGGCGTGCGGCAGGAAGGCCTGTCCGTCGATGGTGAGCTCGGCACCGCGCGGGGTCCGGGTGAAGAGCCGCACGCCGAGCCTGCACTCAAGGGCGGCGATGCGCTTGGAGACGGCCTGCGGGGTGACCGACAGCTCGGCGGCGGCCTCCTGGAACCGCCCCGCGTCGGCGGCCGCGACGAAGGTCCGCACGGTGTCGAGGTCCATGCCGGACACCCTACGGGTACAACCACAGGTTGTGGATGTGTGGCCTCTTGGTTGTTTGATCGCTGGTCGTGCGGCCCGCTTTGATGCTCCCGAACGCTGATCGGTTGTACGGATGAGGGGCGAGGGGCGTCGGCATGGGCAGCAAGCGGCACCGGCTCGGCCGGCGGTTCGGATGGCTCTGGGGAGCGTACGGGGCCAGCGCGCTCGGCACCTGGCTCGCCTTCGGCGCGTTCCCGCTGATCGCCGTCCAGGTGCTGCACTCCGGGCCTGCCGAGGTCGCCGCGCTCGCCTCCGTGGGGGCCGCGGTGGGCGCGGCCGTGGCGGTGCCGCTCGGCCCGTGGGTGGAGTTCCGCCGCAAGCGGCCGGTGCTGATCGGGGCGGATCTGGTGCGGTGCGCGGCGCTGCTCACCGTCCCCGTCGCGTACGCGCTCGGCGTGCTCTCCTTCGCCCAGCTGCTGCTGGTCTCGGTGGTCGTCTCGGCCGCCGACATCACCTTCCGGGCCGCGTCCGGCGCGTATCTGAAGGGGCTGCTGCCGGCCGAGGACCTGCTCGTCGCCAACGCCCGGTTCGAGTCGGCGGCCTGGACCACGACGATCGTCGGGCCGCCGCTGGGCGGGGTGCTGATCGGGCTGCTCGGCCCGGTGGCGACGGTGCTCGCCGACGCGGTCAGCTATCTGCTCTCGGCCCTGGGCATCCGCGCGACGGGCGGTCGGGAGCCGCAGCCGCCCCGCCCCGAGGGCCGGGAGGGCACGCGCCCGCGGGCCGGGGACCTGCTCGACGGCTGGCGGTACCTCCTCGCCGACCCGGCCCTGCGCCCGCTGTTCCTCAACACGGTCCTGTTCAACGGCCTGGTCATGGCCGCCCAGCCGCTCCTCGCCGTCCTGATGCTCGGCCCGCTCGGGTTCGCGCCGTGGCAGTACGGCCTCGCCTTCGCCGCGCCCTCGGTCGCCGGGCTGCTCGGCTCACGGCTCGCCCGACCGCTCGCCACCCGGTACGGGCAGCGCCGGGTCCTCGTCGCGGCCGGGGCGCTGCGCGCGATCTGGCCGGTCGGCCTCGCCTTCACCGGGCCGGGCACCGGCGGGCTGGTCCTGGTGATCGGCGTCGAGCTCGGCCTCATCCTCTGCTGCGGGATCTTCAACCCCGTCTCCGCCACCTACCGCCTCACCCGCACCCCGTCCGACCGGGTCGCCCGCACCCTGTCCGCCTGGTCGGTGACGTCCAAGGCCTCGACCGCGCTCCTCACGGCCGTGTGGGGTCTCCTCGGCAGCCTGCTCGGCCCGCGCCCGGCCATCGCCCTCGCCGGCCTGCTCGTCCTGGCCACCCCGCTGCTGCTCCCCCGGGGCGGCGGGGCTGACCGGGTGACACCGCTATCGGCGCCGCCCCTCTCGCCGGAGTGACCATCCTTGGGGAAGGTGGAAGCCTGAAGGAACGGGCAGGGAACCCAGCGAGCCCAGGGGGCACCATGAGCGATCAGCCGGCCGCCGCCACGACCGCGACCCGGGTGTTCCTGGTGGACGACCACGAGGTCGTCCGTCGGGGGCTGCGGGACCTGATCGACGACGAGCCCGACCTCCAGGTGGTCGGGGAGGCCTCGACCGCCGACCAGGCCGTGGCCAGGGGCCCGGCGCTGCGGCCGGACGTGGCCGTGCTCGACGTACGGCTGCCGGACGGCGACGGGATCACCGTGTGCCGGGAGCTGCGCTCGCGGATGCCGGGGCTCGCGTGTCTGATGCTCACGTCGTTCGACGACGAGGACGCGCTGATCGACGCGATCATGGCGGGCGCCGCCGGCTACGTGCTGAAGCAGATCCGGGGCTCGGACCTGGTGGCGGCGATCCGGACCGTGGCCACCGGCCAGTCGATGCTCGACCCGGCCACCACCGCGCGCCTGATGCACTCGCTGCGCACCCCGGAGCCGGCGAAACCGGCGGAGGACGAACGGCTCGCCGCCCTGTCCGAGCGGGAGCGCTCCGTACTGGACCTGATCGGCGAGGGGCTCACCAACCGGCAGATCGCCGGTCGGCTCTACCTCTCGGAGAAGACCGTGAAGAACCACATCTCCCGACTGCTCGGAAAGCTGGGCGTGGAACGGCGGGTTCAGGCGGCCGTGATCGCCGCCGAGGCGCACGAACACGAACACCAGCATGAGTACGGGCACGGGCACGGCCCGCACGGTCACGGGGGCGGCGCCGGCTAGCCCTGCTCGGGCCGTCGCAGCGGGACGCGCCAGTCGAGGACGGTGCCGCGGGCCGGGTCCGGGCGGGGGCGGAGGGTGAGGGTGCCGCCCAGGTGGGCGGCGCGTTCGGTGAGGTTGCGGAGGCCGCTGCGGGAGGCGCCGGGCGGGATGCCGATGCCGTCGTCGGTCACCGTCACGGCGAGGGTGCCGCGTTCGGCGACGACCGCGACCTCGGCGTGCCGGGCGCGGGCGTGGCGGGCGACGTTGGTGAGGGCCTCTCCGACGACCGCGAGGACCTCGTCCGCCGTCGTGTCCGGGACCTCGGTGTCGAGCAGGCCCTCCATGCGCAGCGCGGGGGCGAAGCCGAGGGTGCCGGCGGCGGTGTCGGCGGCCTGGACGAGGCGGTCGCGGAGTTTCGGGGCCCGGCCGGTCCGGTCGCGCTCGCGGAGTCCGAAGATGGTCGAGCGGATGATCTTGATGGTGGCGTCCAGGTCGTCGACCGCCCGGGACAGCCGGTCCACCGCCTCCGGATGGTCGACGAAGCGGCGGGCGCTCTGCAGCGTCATCCCGGTGGCGAACAGCCGCTGGATGGCCAGGTCGTGCAGGTCACGGGCGATCCGGTCGCGGTCCTCCAGGAGGCTCACCTGCTCGGCGGCGCGGCGCCGGTCGGCGAGTTCCAGGGCGAGCCCCACCTGCCCGGCGAAGCCGGGCAGCGCGCCGACCTCGGCCCGGGTGAACGGCGGCCGGCCGGTGCGCCGGGCGAGGATCAGCACGCCGCTGAGCCGCTGCTCGGTGCCGACGGTGACGGCCACCCCCGGTCCGAAGCCGTGCCAGCGCTCGGGCCGTACGGTGACGCGGGTGTCGCTCGCGAGGTCGGGCACGGTGACGAGGCCGCCGCCCGCCCCATGGAGCGCGGCGCCCGCGAGGGTCCCGTCGGCCTCGGACCGTACGAAGCCGCGATGGGCGCCGGCTTCGTGACCGACGGCCAGGGTTTCCCGCAACTCCCCTCCCTCGCCCACGAGTTGGAACACCCCGAGGTCGGCGCCCGAGATGTCCACCGCCCGTTCGAGGAGACCGCCGAGGACCTCGGCCTCCGCCGCGCCGGACAGCAGGGCGCTGGTGACGTCGGAGCCGGCGGCCAGCCAGCGCTGCCGCAGCCGGCCCTCCTCGTACAGCCGCGCGTTCTCGATGGCGATGCCGGCGGCGACGGCGAGGGTGGTGACGACGGCCTCGTCCTCGGCGTCGAAGTCCGCCCCGCCCCGCTTCTCGGTGAGGTAGAGATTGCCGAACACCTCGTCGCGGACCCGGATCGGCACGCCCAAAAACGAGCGCATCGGCGGATGGTGGGGCGGGAAGCCGTACGCGGCGGGGTGCTCCGACAGTTCCGCGAGCCGCAGCGGCTCGGGGTGCCGGATCAGCTCGCCGAGGATGCCGTGCCCGGACGGCAGCCGGCCGATCCGCTCCCTGAGCTCGTCGTCGATG
Source organism: Streptomyces fradiae (assembly GCF_041270065.1). Lineage (NCBI taxonomy): Bacteria > Bacillati > Actinomycetota > Actinomycetes > Kitasatosporales > Streptomycetaceae > Streptomyces > Streptomyces fradiae. The sequence continues at coordinate 549,138 of NZ_CP065958.1, forward strand.
CCGACGGGCAGGAACGCGGACAGTCTCTGGTCGTCCCCGATCACTCCCAGGGCGCCGTACTCGGCGTCGACCAGGGTGACCGCCGCCTCCACGATGCCGTGCAGCACATGCGGCAGGTCGAGCTCACGCCCGACGGACATGACGGCTTCGAGGAGTCCGTTGAGCCGGTCGCGGGTGCCCCGGACCTCGTCGATCCGGGACTGGAGCTCGTCGAGGAGTTCGTCGAGCCGCAACCGGGGCAGCCGGGCGCGGCCGTCCGGCGCGGCGCTGTCCTCGCGGCCCATCGGCACCTCCGGTCCGGTCCGGTCGGTCGCGCGGACCGCCCGTCGTGCCCGTCACGCCCGCCTTCACCGTAGTCCGTATGCCGGGGGCGTTCCTGCCGGGGGTCCGGCCGGTCATGTCGTGCTGCCATGGCCGCGTGCGGCTCCGAGGACGGATTCGAGGACCGATTCGGGGGCGCTCGCGGTGGAGTGCCGGGGGATCAGCTCCACCGGGCAGTGCGCGTGCTGCAGCAGGCCGAGGGTGGTCCTGCCGAGGGTCGGGCCGAGATAGCCGGGGGCCCGCCGGCCGCCGGCGACCAGCAGGTCGGCGTGGCGGGACGCCTCGACGAGCGCGCCGGGAACGCTGCGGTCCTTCTCGCCGACGGTGTCCACCGTGAGGTCCGGGAACTCCGCCCGGAGGGCGGCGGCGATGCCGGTGAGCGGGCGCACCTGCTCGACGCCGGCGGGAGCCCTGAGACCGCCGAGGTACGGCAGCGTGCTCCAGACGTGGACAAGGCGCAGCGGCACCTTGCGCAGCAGGGCCTCCCGGGCCGCCGCCCGCGCGCAGCCCTCGTCGTGCGCGTCCCGGACGGCCGCGAGGACGACGCCGGCCTCGGCGGGCTCGGCGGGCTCCTCGTACGGCTCGTGCGGCTCACGCTGCCCGTACCGCCCGTACGGCGCATGCGGCGCATGCGGCGCATGCGGCGCGTCGGTGTCGTCCGGCGGCTCGTCCGTACCGCGGATCACGACCACCGGGGCCGTGGCGGCGGCCGCGAGTTCGAGGCCGACCGAGCCGAGCACGAGCGAGGAGAATCCGCCGAGCCCGCGGTGACCGACGACGATCGTGCCGGTCAGCGCCGCGGCGGCGCGCAGCGCGGCGGGGGCGGTTCCGTCGTCGAGCTCCGTCACGACGGGCACCTGGGGGTGGCGCGCCGCGACCGCCCTGGCCGCCCGGTCGAGGAGCTCCCGGCCCGCTCCGACGATCCGTTCCGTCTCCTCCGGGCGCAGGTACAGGGCGCTGGTGTCCGTGGCGTGCACGATGCACAGGCCGGTCCGCCAGAGCGCGGCCTCGCGCGCGGCCCAGGCGACCGCCGCGTCGGCGGACGGCGAGCCGTCCACGCCGACGACGATCCGTCCGGGCCGGCGGCCGGTGGCCGGGGCCGGGCGGTCGGTGGTTCCGTCCATGGCTCCTCCTCGTGCGATCCGCTCCCACCGTGGCACGCGCCGGACGGGCGGGCGGAGGGCCGTCGGGGGCAGGCCGGGGACCTGTCGGTCCGTGTCCCGGGGACCGTTCGGCCCTCCCGCACGGGGCCCCCGGCAGCGGACCGTGGTGGCACGGGACCGTCCATCGGGCGGATGCTCGTAAAGGAGGCACCGTGATGACACGGGCGACGGCCGGCAGCCCGCGGGCGCGGGCGCATGCCCGACCGGTCGCCCGCCCGGCCACCAGGCCGCTCCCGGTGCCGACGTGGACGTCGCCACCCGCCGATGTTCTTCGGTGACCTCACCGTCAGGAGGAACCGTGCCCACCACCGCTCCCACCCGCGCGCTCGTGACGTCACTGGTCGAGGACGCCGTCACCGCTCCCTCGATGCACAACGCGCAGCCATGGAGATTCGTCCACCGGACGGACACCGGGACCATCGAGCTGTACGGCGATCCCGCCCGCGCCATGCCGCGCGAGGACCCCGACCACCGCGCCCTGCACCTCGGCTGCGGCGCCGCCCTCTTCAGCCTGCGGGTGGCCGCCGCCCATCGGGGCCGGCACGCGGTGGTCCGGCCGCTGCCCGACCCCGGCGATCCCTGGCACCTGGCCGACGTCCGGATCGCCGGCGCCGTCATCGAGCACGACGAGGAACTCGCCGCGCTGCGCCCGGCGCTCCGGCAGCGGCACACCAGCCGGTTCCCGTTCACCGAGGAACGGGTGCCGCCGGAGATCCTCGACGGGCTCCGCTCGGCCGCGTTCCTGGAGGGCTGCCGGCTGGTCGTGCCGGGTGCCTGGCACGCCGACACGGTGCTCGACCTGGTCCAGGACTCGGCCCGGTTCGAGGCCGCCGACCCGTCCGTGCGCGGCGAGATCGAGGCCTGGGTGCACACCGGCGAGGAGGACGCGGAGGCGCGCGGCGAGGAGGCCCGCAAGGAGGGCATCCCGTCGTACGCGCTCGGCCCCCGGCAGTACGACGTCACCTCCCCGGTGCGCGACTTCGGTTCCCACCGGCCCGCTCCGGGCCGTGAGGCGGTGCGTTTCGAGCGGAGCCCGCAGATCGTGCTCCTCGGCACCGTCGAGGACACCCCGGCGGACTGGCTGAAGGCCGGCCAGGCGATGCAGCGGGTGCTGCTCCGGGCCACCCTCGACGGACTGTCGTCCTCGCTCATGTCCCAGCCGCTCGAATGGCCGGAACTGCGCTCCGTGGCCCGCGACCCGGGCTCCACGACGGGATTCGTGCACATGGTGATCCGGCTGGGCTACGGCCCCCGCGGGCAGGCCACACCGCGCCGCCCGGTCGCCGAGGTCCTGTCGTTCACCTGACGCGCCGTCCGATCCCGAGGAGTGCCGACCATGCCCACCGAAGCCCCGAACCCCGCCCCCACCGGAGTCGCTGCCGGCGCCGGAGCCGACTCCGGCGCCGACTCCGGCAGCGCGCCGCGCCCCGCCCTGCTCAGCTTCCTGGGCGGGGTGGGCACGGTCACCGGCAGCAAGTTCCTGGTGGAGAGCGACCGGGCGCGGATCCTCGTCGACTGCGGACTCTTCCAGGGCTTCGCGAAGCTGCGCCGGCGCAACTGGGAGCGGTTCGCGCGCGACGCCGCCGACATCGACGCCGTGGTCGTCACCCATGCGCACCTGGACCACTGCGGCTATCTGCCCCGACTCGTCCGGCAGGGCTTCCGCGGGCCGATCCTCACCAGCCCGCACACCGCACGCCTCGCCGGGATCGTGCTGCGCGACAGCGCCCGGCTGCAGATGGAGGCGGCCCGGCACGCCAACGAGCACGGCTGGTCCAAGCACCGCCCGGCGAAGCCGCTGTACGACGACGGCGACGTCGACAAGACGCTGGCCTTCTTCGACCCGGTCCCGGTCGGCGCGGACGTGGAGATCACGGGCGGCAACCGGCTGACGCTGCACCACGCCGGCCACATCCTCGGCTCGGCCTGGGCCCGGTTCACCCTGGAGGACGGGCACAGCCTCGCCGTGTCCGGGGACCTCGGGCGTCCGGGGCATCCGCTGCTGCTGCCGCCGGAGCCGTTCTCGGGCGCGGACGTGCTGCTGATGGAGTCGACGTACGGCGACCGGCGCCACGACCAGGAGTCGGGGCGCTCGGCCTTCGCGGACGTCGTCGCCCGTACGGTGGCGCGGGGCGGCACCGTCGTCGTACCGGCCTTCGCGATCGACCGGACCGAGGTGGTCCTGCACGAGCTGACCCGACTGCGCGAGACGGGCGTGCTGCCCCGCTCCATACCGGTGTACGTCGACAGTCCGATGGCCCTGGCCGCGCTCGACGTCTACCGGGACGCGGTGCGCGAGCGGTCCCCGGAACTGCGGCCGGAGATCCTGGCCGCGGGCGAGGCGGCGCTGAGTCCGGCCCCGTTCCTCGCCGCGCGGACGGTCCAGGAGTCCATCGAGATCAACAGCGTGCCCGGCCCCGCGGTCATCGTCTCCTCGGCCGGCATGGCCACCGGCGGACGCGTCCTGCACCATCTGCGCAGGCTCCTCCCCGACCCCCGCAACTCCGTCGTCGTGGTGGGCTTCGCCGCGGCCGGCAGCCGGGCGCGGGACCTGGTGGACGGGGCGCGGGCGCTGAAGATGTTCGGCCAGTACGTGCCGGTGCGCGCCGAGGTCGCCGACGTGCCGCACTTCTCCGCGCACGCCGACGCCGAACAGATCCTCGGCTGGCTGCGCGGCGCGCCCGCCCCGCACACCACCTATCTCGTGCACGGCGAGCCGGCCGCCTCCGAGGCGCTGCGCGAGCGCGTCGACCGCGAGCTGGGCTGGACGGCCGTCGTGCCGCGCTCCGGGGAGGCGGTCCTGATCCGCTGATCTGTCGTCCCTTCGGCCGGTGAGGAGAGTGTCATGACCACGCAGCCGTTCACCGTGGCCGACGTGATGACCCGGAAGGTCGTCGCCGTGCAGTCGGACGCGGACTTCAAGGAGATCGTGACCGCCATGGAGCGGTGGAAGATCACCGCCGTGCCCGTCCTCGCGGGCGAGGGCCGGGTCGTCGGCATCGTCTCGGAGGCGGATCTGCTCCTGAAGGAGGAGTTCCGCGACCACCGCCTCGGCCTCGTCGAGCAGTTGCACCGCCTTGAGGCGACCGCCAAGGCCGGATCGCGCCGGGCGGAGGACCTGATGACCTCCCCCGCGGTCACCGTGGACCCCGGGGCCTCGCTCCCCCGGGCCGCCCGGCTGATGGCCGCCCACCATGTGAAGCGGCTGCCGGTCGTCGACGAGCACGGCGCGCTCCTGGGCATCGTGAGCCGCTCCGACCTGCTCAAGGTGTTCCTGCGGCCGGACCAGGACCTCGTCGCGGAGGTGCGCCGGGACGTCGTCGACCACCTCTTCCCGCTCTCCCGCGACCGGGTCGCGGTGCGGGTCGACGCGGGCGTCGTCACCCTCTCCGGGGAGGTCCGCGACGGCGCGCTCATCCCCATGGCGGCGCGGCTCGCCCGGGCGGTGGAGGGTGTGGTGGACGTCCGGTGCGAGCTCACCGCGCGCCCCGGAGCGTAGGCCGTGTCTCGTAGGCCCGCCGTGCGCGGCGCCGGCCGGCCGCGCATCCTCGATACATGTCCGAGGTGACGTCCACCGACCTGTACGAGGTCACCATGGCGCTCTCCTACCTGCGGGAGGACATGCGGGCGCCGGCCACGTTCAGCCTGTTCGTGCGCGACCTGCCGCCCGGCCGGGGCTTCCTGGTCGCGGCGGGCCTCGAAGCGGTCCTGGACCACCTCTCCCGCTACCGGGTGGGCCGCGCCGACATCGAGGAGTTCGCCGAGGTGCTGCGCCGTCCCGTCGCCGATCTGGAGCCCTTGCGGGGTCTCTCCTTCGACGGGGAGGTCCGTGCCGTGCCCGAGGGGCGGCTCGTGTTCGCGGGCGAACCGCTCCTGGAGGTCACCGCGCCGCTGCCCCAGGCGCAGCTCGTCGAGACGCAGCTGCTGTCCCTGGTGGCGCACCAGACGGCGGTCGCGTCCAAGGCGGCGCGGTGCGTGCTCGCCGGTGCCGGGCGGCCGCTGGTGGACTTCTCGCTGCGCCGGGCGTACGGGCCGGAGGCCGGCCTGCGGGTGGCGCGGCTGTGCGCGCTCGTCGGGTTCGCCGGCACCAGCAACGTCGCCGCCGCCCGCCGCTGGGGCATCCCGGCGGCGGGCACGATGGCCCACTCGTACGTCCAGGCCTTCCCGTCCGAGGAGGCGGCGTTCCGGGCCTTCGCCCGCACCCACCCGGGGCCGGTGACCTTCCTCGTCGACACGTACGACACCGATCGCGGGGTGGCGACGGCCGCCCGGGTCTTCGCCGACCTGGGGCTCGGCACCGGCTGCGGGATCCGGCTCGACAGCGGCGACCTGGCGGCGCAGGCCGGCCGGGCACGGGCCGCGCTCGACGCGGCGGGGCTGGCCGAGGTGCGGATCATCGCGAGCGGCGGCCTGGACGAGTACGCCGTCGACCGGCTCGTACGGGAGGGGGCGCCGATCGACGCGTACGCGGTGGGCACCAAGCTGGGCACGTCCGCCGACGCCCCGTACCTGGACATGGCGTACAAGCTCGTCGAGTACGACGGGCGGCCCGTGATGAAGCTGTCCTCGGCGAAGGCGACGGCGCCCGGCCCCAAGCAGGTCTTCCGCGGTCCGGGCCTGCGCGATGTCATCGGCCTGGCGAACGAGGAGCCGCCCGAGGGCACGGAGCCGCTGCTGCGCACGGTGATGCGCGGCGGCCTGCGCACCGACCCGCCGGACACCCCGGCCGCCGCCCGGGCCCGCTTCGAGGCCGATCTCGCCGCGCTCCCGGAGGAGGCCCGCCGCATCACGGACCCGGTGCCTCCGCCGCCCACGGCGTCGACCCGGCTCACGGTCCTGACAAAGGTCGTCCGGCACCGCGTCGAGGCGGGGACGGGCACGGCGGGGCGCCGGCCGGTGACGGAGTGAGCGCTACGGAGCGTCCGGGTCCGCGGCGTCGTCGGCAGCGTCGTCGGCGTCGGCATCAGTGCCTGGGGCCGTGAAGGTGTGCGGGACGACCTCGACCGGGCAGTGGGCGTGGTGGATCAGTGAGTGGGCGACCCGTCCCAGGGCCGGCCCGAGGCCGAGCGGCCGGCGGCCGCGGCCCATCACCAGGAGGTCGGCGCCGCGGCTCGCCTCGATCAGGATGCCCGGGGTGCTCGTGCCCGTCTCCACGTGCTGTTCGACGTTCAGGCCCGGGTGGGCCCGCCGGACGCGGTCGGCCAGTTCCTTGGCGTCCCGCACCCTGCGCCGGGCGGTGCCGTCGAGGTCGTCCAGCATCGTCGCCACGCTGCCGACGTGGGCGAACACGTTCCAGCCGCTCAGCAGCCGCAGGGACGCCTTGCGGGCCTCCGCCTCGGCGGCGGCGAGCAGCAGCCAGCCGAGGTCCGAGGAGCCGTTCACGGCCGCGAGGACCGTGCCGGTCTCGGGGCGCTCGTCCTCCCCGCGTACGACGATCACGGGCACGTCGGCGCGGGCCGCCACGCCCAGGCCGACCGAGCCGAGCATCAGGGTGGCGAATCCGCCGAGCCCGCGGTGGCCGACGACGATCGTGCCGTGCCGCCCGGCGGCGGCGAGCAGCCCGGCGACCGGCTCCTGGCGGCCGAGCTCGCTGGTCAGGGAGAGGCCGGGGTAGCGTTCCCACACCGCCTCCGCGGTGCGGATCAGCAGGTCGCGGCCGACCTCGCGGACCGACTGGATGGTCTCGGCGTCGGCGAACAGGGCGCGCCGGTCGGTGTCGGCGGCGTGGACCAGGTGCAGGGCGCGGCCGCGGCGGGCGGCTTCGGCGGCGGCCCAGAGCGCGGCGGTGCGGGCGGCGGGAGAGCCGTCGACGCCCACGACGACGTTGCCGAGCTCGGGGCGGCCGGGGCGCTCGGGCCGGCCGGGGTGCCCGCCGTCCGTCTCCCTGGCGCTGCTCATGGCTCCTCCTCGCTGCTCATGGCTCCTCCTCCGGAGGGCTCGGGCGCCGCTGCGGCACGACGGCGACGGGGCACGCCGCGTGGTGCAGGGCGCGGTGGGCGACCCTGCCGAGTTCCAGACCGACGAGTCCGTCCCGGCGGCGCGCGCCGACGACCAGCAGGTCGACGGCGGCGGACCGTTCGGTGAGGACGCGGTGGGCGTGGCCTTCGGCCGTGGTGCGGCGCAGCCGGACGTCCGGGTGTTCCCCGGCCGCGGCGTCGAGGGTCTTGTCGAGCAGGTCGGAGGCCTCGTGCTCGGCCTGCGCCCCGCCCTCGCCGGTCAGCAGCGGGTGACCGGCCGCTTCGTGGCCCCGGCGCCGCCAGACGCGTACGACATCCAGCTCGGCGCCGCGTACGGCAGCCTCCCGGAAGGCGAACCGCACGGCCGGCGAGTCCACGTCGTGTTCGCCGATGCCGAGCAGCACGCGTCCGTGCCGGCCCTCCAGGGCGTACGGGTCGCCGCGGACGACGACGACCGGCCCGGTCGAGCGGGCCGCCACGACGAGGCCGACCGAGCCGAGGAGCAGGTCCGCGAACGCGCCGCGTCCCTGGGCGCCGACGACGAGGAGCGCCGCCTCCCGGCCCTCCCGGAGCAGGGCGCTCGCCGGGTCCTCGGCGAGCACGTCGGCGGTGACGGTGACGGCGGGCGAGCGGAGGCGGGCGCGGTCGGCGGCGGAGGCGACGACGGTCTCGGCCAGCACCTGCCCGGAGGGGCGGTGCGCGGACCCGGCCGGCTCGACGCCCTCGTACCGCTCCCAGAGCGAGGCGTGGACGACCCGCAGCGGCCGCCCGTGGCGCGCGGCCTCGTCGGCGGCCCAGTCGAGGGCCGCGAGACTGACCCGGGAACCGTCGACTCCCACCACCACGGGTGCTGTCACCAGGGGGGATCCCATCGCGCCCACCGCCTTCCGCCGCGTGAGGTGCTCTCCTGCCACCCTCGCACCGGGCGGGCCCGAGGGGTAGGGCCGGTCGGCCCCGGTGGCCCGTGGCGGGGGCGGCACGAATGATGGAGGGAACGGGTCCACGGGAGGTGACCGGTCGTGACGCGGAGCATCGTGGTCGGCCTGGACGGTACGGAGCAGGCGGGCGCCGCCGCCGTATGGGCGGCGGACGAGGCGGAGCTGCGCGGTGCGGCGGTGCGCCTGGTGCATGTGCTGGTGGCGTCGCCGGACGCCCTGGTCCCCTTCGTGTCGCGGGAGCCCGTCGAGTCCTGGGGCGAGGAGCTGCTCACCCGTACGGCGACGGCCCTGCGGGAGCGCCGGCCGGGGCTGCCGGTGACGACCGCGCTGCTGCCCGGCGACGCCGTGCCCGGCCTGGTCACGGCCGCCGACGACGCCGACCTGCTGGTCCTGGGCTCGCGCGCGCTGGGCGCCGTGGCCGGCTACTTCCTCGGCTCGGTCGGCATGACGGTCGCGGGCCTGGTCGAACGGCCCGTCGTCCTGGTCCGCGAAGGGGACCCGCCGGGCCCTCTCGACGGCCCCGTCTCGGTCGGCGTGGACCTGCGTGAACCGGCCGACGGTCTCCTGGGGTTCGCCTTCGACGAGGCCGCCCGCCGCCGGGGTCCGCTGCACGTGACGTACGCCCGCCGGTCCGCACCCCCCGAGCTGCAGCGCACCCTCGACGACCTGCTGCTCCCCTGGCGCGCGAAGTACCCGGAGGTCCCCGTCACCGCCCGCGTGGTGCCCGCCTCGGCCGGCCCCGAACTCGTCCGTGCCGCCGCCGACGCCTCCCTCGCGGTCATCGGCCGCCGCATCCGCCGCTCCCCGCTGAGCACCCACATCGGCAGCGTGGCCCATGCGGTCCTGCACCACAGCCGGGCACCGGTGGTCCTCGTGCCGCACGAGTGACCGTGTGCGCGTGGGCTTGGGCTTGGGCGCGGGGATGAGGGGTAGCCGCATGCGTGGGCAGGAGGTGCGGGGGGTGCAGGGGGGATGCGGGAGGTTCCCGATGGACCCGGATCCGGCGACGAACACCGCCCGTGGCGGCGGCGGCACGGACGACGGAGAAGGCGCCGAACCGTACGACGCCACTCCCTTCCTGCCGAAACGCGGCCGTCTCCCCGCGCACCGGCGGGCCGCGGCCGATTGCCGCGGCTGCCCGCTGCACCGGGAGGCGACCGGCACCGTCTTTGGACGCGGCGCCCCGGACGCACGGCTGATGCTGGTCGGGGAGCAGCCCGGTGACCAGGAGGACCGTGAGGGTGTCGCCTTCGTGGGGCCGGCGGGGCGGCTGCTCAGCCGGGCGCTGCGGGATGCGGGGATCGACGAGGAGGGGATCTACCTGACCAACGCGGTCAAGCACTTCAAGTTCCGGCGGGACGAACCACGGAAGCGGCGCATCCACAAGCCGCCCAGCCTGCGCGAGATGAAGGCCTGCCGTCCGTGGTTGGAGGCGGAACTCCGGCTGGTCTCCCCCGAGTTGGTGGTCACCCTCGGCGCCACCGCGGGCCGCTCCCTGCTGGGGCCGTCCTTCCGGGTCGGCACCGACCGTGGAGTGCCGAGGCCGCTGACCGAGATTGAGGACGGCGCGGATGACGGGACGGATGACGGGACGGATGTGCGGGTGCTCGCGACCGTGCATCCGTCGGCCGTGCTGCGGGCGCGGGACGGGGACCGGGAGAGCATGTACGAGGGCCTCGTCGCCGATCTGCGGACCGCGGCGGACGCGCTGGAGGCGCGCTGAGTCCGGGCGTGAGGGAGGCCGCGGCGGGTACGCGCACGGGGTGGGGACGACTGCCCGGGGACCTGCCCCGTGCGTTCAGTGGAGGTGTGTGTCATGGAGACCGCCGTTCGCGGCATGCTGAACATCCATCCCGTCGGCCCCATCGCCCCGGACGACGCCGACGCGCTGGGCCGGTGCATCGAGCACTGCATGGCCTGCGCCCAGGCGTGTGCGGCCTGCGCGGACGCCTGCCTCGCCGAGACCGAGCTCCGCGATCTGGCGGGCTGCGTGGTCAGGGATCTGGACTGCGCGGACCTGTGTACGGCCACGGCGGCCGTCGTGACCCGGCGCACCGCCCGGAACGGCGACGTCACCCGGTCCGTCCTCCTCGCCTGCCGTACCGCGTGCGCCGCGTGCGCCGCCGAGTGCGAGCGGCACGGGGACCGGCACGAGCACTGCCGGATCTGCGCGGAGGCCTGCCGGGCCTGCGAACAGGCCTGCGCGGACCTCCTTGAGCTGCCGGATCCCGTCGGCTGACGCACCGCACGGACGTCTGTCCTCGCGCCCAACGGGTAGTCGCCGTACAGAGACTTCGAGTCCGAGTACGGAAAGACGGGAAGGGCGGAGAGGACGATGGACGACTCCGAGGAGCGGGCCGCCGAGAGCGGCACCGGCCACCGCGCCGGCCTGACCGACGCGGAGTTCAGCACGCTCATGCGCGAGGCCCGCGCCGAGGCCCGCCGCCACGGCGTCGGCCGTCCCCCCACCGGCGAGTCCGACTTCGCCCTCCGCACCCAGCACGCCGAATTCGGCGCCGCCGCACACTGACACGACACCCGACACGAACGCCTGACCCGACACCGCCGCCCGGAGGGGGGAAGACCGGACGGCGGCTTTTCGGGTGCGCACCCGCCAGGGCGCATGCCCGTACACGGCCGCATCATGCCCGTGACCGCCGAACGAACCACGCACCGGGACAGCCGGCGACGGGCGCGGGCGGCAGGCGCCAGGCCGCGGGCGCGGAAAATCCGGGGCGCATCCCAGGGCCTCCCGGCAGGATGTCCTGGTGCATCACATCTGCTGCGGACTCGCCGACAATCCCGCCCTCCCCGCCACGCTGGTCGACCGGCTCGTCGCCGTCGCCGACGAGGACATCGCCACGCGTCTCGCGCGCCGGGCGGACCTCGGTCGGGCGCAGGCGCTCGCGTTGGCCGGGCGGGTGCCCGGAAGCGCCGTGGAGCTCGCGTACGAGGGGCGGTTGGCGGCGGAGGACGTGGATCCGGCCGCGCGGCCGGATGTCGCGTGCGCGCTGCTCGACCAGGGGATCGGGCGCCCCGGGTGGGCCCGGCTGCTCGCGGGGCATCCGGATCCCGGCGTACGGGAGCGCCTTGCGGCCTGTCCCGGCCTGACGGAAGAGGTCGTGGAGGTGCTGGCGGCCGACCCGGAGCCGCGGGTGGTGGCCGAGCTCGCGCTGTCGGCGACGGCGGAGGTGGCGGCGCGGCTCGCGGGGCATCCGCACGCCGAGGTGCGGTGGGCGGTCGCGGGGAACGAGGCGACGCCTCCGGAGGTGTTGGCCGCGTTGGTCGCCGGAGAGGGTCCGGCCGCACTGCGGTGTCTGGTGTGCGATCAGGAGGAGATCCCGTTCGCGCACGACCGCGAGTGCCCGCGGCTCGACTGCGCACTGCCGCCCGGAGCCGCCTGCGACGGCTCGCACCAGTGGACGGTGCACGCCCTGCGGGAATCGGCGCTGCGCAATCCGTCGACGCCCGTCGAGGCGCTCGTCGGGTTCGCGGAGCATCCGTCGGCGGGGCTGCGCTGGACGCTCGCGGCCCGTCCGGATCTGCCGCGGGAGGCCTGCGTACGGCTCGTCTCGGACCCCGTACCCGGGGTGCGCGCGGATGTCGCGACGCATCCGGCGCTCGACGAGGCGCTGATCCGGCGGCTGGCCGACGACCCGCACGCAGACGTGCGGCGTGCGGTCGCCCACCATCCCCGCATACCGCTCGACGTGCTCGTCCGGCTCGCCCGGACCACCAGGCTCGCGACAGTACTGCTGCCCCGGGTCGCGGCGGCGACGCCCGCCGAGGTCGAGGAGTTGGCCGGGTCGGCGGAGCCGGCGGCCCGCATGCTGGTGGCCCATCGGCGGGATCTGCCGGCGGAGGTGCGTGATCGGCTGGCCGGTGACACCGATGCGAAGGTGCTCAAGGCCGTGGCCGGGCATCCCGGTCTGACGGAGGGGCAGTTGAGGGCGATGGTCGAAGGGCACGGCCTGCGGATCCTGGCCAGGGTGGCAGCCCGGCCGGACGTTTCCGCGGGGCTCCTGGAGGACCTGGTCCGGCACGAGCCGCCGGTGCAGAAGGTGTTCCGGGTGGTGGCCCGGCATCCTCGGGCGACGGCGTCGGCGCTGCTCAGGTGTCTGGAGGACCGGCAGGCGCGGCCCGTCGCGGCCGGGCATCCGGCGCTGCCGGCGGCGGTGATCGTGGAGTTGCTCGGGGACGCGGACGGGCAGGTGGTCGAGGCCGCGGCGGCGAATCCGGCCCTGCCGCCCGCCCTGATGGCGGAGCTGGCGGAACGCGCGGAGCCGATGGACCGGCAGTAGGCGGGTCGGCGACAGCGCCCCGTCCCCGTCCCGGAGTCCATTGTCAGACCCCTGCGTCAGTATCGAACACATGACGACGACTGCTGCACCTGCCCTTTCGCTGACCGACCGTGCCGCCTACGAGAGCGCGGTCGAACAGGCCCTCGCCGCGAGCGCCGCGTACTACGGGGACGGCGAGACGACGCTCGACGACGCCTCCTACGACGCGCTCGCCCGGGGCATCGCCGGCTATGAGCTGGCGCATCCGGAGCATGTGCGGGCGGACTCGCCGACCGGGAAGGTCGGCGGGGGCGTGGCGCCGGTGGGCGAGGTGGCGCACACCGTGGCCATGCTGTCGCTGGACAACGTCTTCGACGCCGAGGGCCTGGTGAAGTGGGACGCGTCGCTGGCCCGGCGGATCGACCACCCGGTGGCGGGCGGTTACGCGGTGGAGCCGAAGCTGGACGGGGCGGCGATGGCCGCGCGGTACCGGGACGGGCGGCTGGTGCAGCTGGTGGGGCGGGGGAACGGTGCGCAGGGCGAGGACCTGAGCCATGCGATCGGCTCGATCGTGGGTCTGCCCACGGAGGTGCCGGGCGGGGCCACGGTGGAGATACGGGGTGAAGTGCTGCTGACCCGCGCGCAGTTCGAGCGGGCGAACGAGATACGGGCCGCGCACAACGCCAAGCCCTTCTCCAATCCGCGCAACGGCACGGCCGGCACCCTGCGGGCCAAGGACCGGCCCTACACGATCGAGACGACCTTCTTCGCGTACGGGGCGGTGGAGCTGGACGGTGCGGGCTTCCTCGCGGGGGCGGGCGGGAGCCACGAGGCCGTGATGGCACGGGTCGCGGCGCTGGGGGTGCAGACCACGACCGCGACCGAGATCGGGCTGCGCGTGTACGGCACGCTCGCCGAGGCGCAGGCGCGGGTCGAGGAGATCCAGCGGCTGCGGGCGGAGCTGCCGTTCGGGATCGACGGGGTGGTGGTCAAGGCGAACGACCACGCCGAGCAGGACGCCGCCGGTTCCGGTACGCGGCACCCGCACTGGGCCATCGCGTACAAGCTGCCGCCGGTGGAGGCGCGGACGAAGCTGCTCGCCGTGGAGTGGAACATCGGCCGCACCGGGCACATCGCGCCGCGCGCCGTCCTGGAGCCGGTGGAGGTGGACGGCAGCACCGTCACGTACGCGACGCTGCACAACCCGGCGTTCATCCGGAACACCGGCCTGATGGTGGGCGACACCGTCGTGCTGTACAAGGCGGGCGACATCATTCCGCGGGTGGAGGCGCCGGTGGTGGCGCTGCGCACGGGCGCGGAGACCGAGATTCCGCTGCCCGAGGCGTGCCCGGGGTGCGGCGGCGAGATCGACACGTCCGGCGAGCGGTGGGAGTGCGCGGGCGGGGCGAGCGGCGGCTGCGGCAAGCTGCCCGCGCTGCGGTACGCGGTGGGCCGCGACCAGCTCGACATCGACGGGCTCGGCGTGACCTATCTGGAGGCGCTGGTCGAGGCCGGTCTCGTGGACGACGTCGCCGATCTGTTCTTCCTCACCCGCGAGCAGCTCGCCGAGGCCACCGGCAGTGACAAGCGTGCCGATGCGCTGATCGGCCGGCTGGCCGCGGCGAAGGAGCAGCCGCTGAACCGGGTGTTCTGCGCGCTCGGCGTGGTGCGCACCGGGCGGACGCTGTCGCGGGAGATCGCCCGGCACTTCGGCACCATGGACGCCGTCCGGGCGGCGACGCCGGAGGAGTTGGCGGAGGTGAAGAAGCTCCCCGCCGCCAACGCGCCGAAGATCGCGGCCCACATAGCCGCGCTCGGCCCGGTCATCGACAAGCTGGTCGCCGCCGGGGTGAACATGACCGAGCCCGCGGCCGACCGGGCGGACGCCCCGGGCAGCCGGCCGCTGGCGGGCGAGACGGTCGTCGTCACCGGCGGTATGCACGGCCCGCTGGCGGGGCTCAACCGCAACGCGATGAACGAGCTCATCGAGCGCGCGGGCGGCACGGCCTCCGGCAGCGTGTCGAAGAAGACGACCATCCTCGTCGCGGGCGAGGGCGCCGGCTCGAAGCTCGCCAAGGCCGAGCAGCTCGGCACCCGGGTGCTCGGCGAGGAGGAGTTCGCGACCCTGATCGCCGACCACCTGGCCTGAGGGGCCGGCGGGGCCGGGCCGGCGCGGCCGACTGGGCCGCCGGCTAGTCGCCGCCTCCGCCACCACCGCCGTCTCCTCCGCCGTCCCCGCCACCGCCGCCCCCGCCGTCGCCCCCGTCGCCGCCGTCGGAGCCCCAGCCGTCGCCGCCGCCGGGCTCGTTGTCGTCGCTGCCGCTGCCCAGGTTGCTGAACCAGGAGCGGTCCCAGTCGGCGTCGGTGGCGACCGGCTCGCCGGCGTCCACGAGCCGCCGTTCCGAGCGGAAGCGGGCCAGGCCGGTGGTGTCGCCGAGGCCGAAGGAGACGGCGAAGGCCTGGGCCATGACGGCGTCCAGGGGGTCGGCGCTCTCGTACCGGACGGGGGCGAGCGGCAGCAGTACCGCGCCCGGTTCGACGGCGGGGCGGCGCGGCGGGCGGGTCAGCAGGGCGACGCGGCGGTCGTCGCGGAGCAGCCAGGAGCTCGACGCGTCGGCGCGGCGCAGTGCCCAGCGCGGGCCGCCGGGCAGTTCGACGTCCACCGAACTCTTCGACTTGCGGAGCTTCTTGCGGAGGGCGAGGCGGGCCGTGGCCTCGCCGACGGTCAGGCGCAGGCCCTTGGCCGGATCGGCGTCGTCGCGGTGGAAGCCGTGCGGTGCGCGGATCCGGACGACCGGGGCGTGCGGCGCCCACACGTCGACGCGCACCAGGCGCCGGTCCACGGCGACGGTGACCGGCCCGGCGGGACCCTGCGTGTGCCGCCGGGCGATCCACAGCGGTACGCCTTCGGCCCAGGCCCGGCTCGCCAGGGCGCCCACGCCCTCCGGTCCGCCGCTGTGCCGCAGGGCCAGTTCGCCCAGCGCGCGGGCGAACTCGGCGGCCCGGCGGACCTTGACCGGTTTGCTGGTGCCGGTCACCCGGGTGACCGGCACCGCGCCGGCGTCCCGGGGCAGCCGGTCCAGCGGGCGTTCGGCACCTCCGCCGCCGAGCCAGTGGCCGCGCTGGTACGCCTCGGCCATGGCGGCGAGGTTCAGCTCGCCCAGGGGCGTGGTCCGGCCGCCCCTGCGCAGTCCGTCCTCGGTCAGCTCCACCGTCCGCGCCAGCGGATTCCACGACTGCTCGCCATAGAGCACCCGGCTCACCACGCCCCCCGTCTCTCGCCGGACCGACACGCCCACGCCTACTTGCTGACCGCGAAGCGCATCAGGGCGTGCTCGTCCCCCTGCTTGATCTTGCCGGTGACGTTGATGACCTCGAGCTTCCAGGAGGTGCCGACGCGCATCGCCTTGGCCACGGCGCAGCCGTTGTCCTGGGTGAGCAGGCTGGGCCAGATGTCGGCGACCTGCTGCGAGCTGCCGCCGGTCGCGTCGTACACCTTGAAGCTGATGTTGCGGGCCTTCTGGAAGGAGCTGCCCTTCTTGTACGCGGCGGCGACGAACACGATCGACGTGATGTTGGCCGGGATCCGCGCGAACTCGACGGTGACGGTCTCGTCGTCGCCGGCGCCGTGGCCGGTCTGGTTGTCGCCGCTGTGGATCAGCGAGCCGTTGCCCATCGGGTCGAGCGAGTCGAGGCCGGCCAGGCGCACCGGGTCGGCGCCCTGCATGGCGACGGCGATCAGGTCGAGGTCGGTACCGGTCTTGCGGCGCAGCTTGCCCAGCACTCCGCCGGTGCTGCCGGCGGTGGGGTCCCAGGAGACGCCGATGGACAGGTGGGTCACCCCGTCGAGGTCTGCCGGGCCGTCTTCCTTGGTCAGCGTGATCATGCGCGGGTCTTCCTTTGTCGAAGGGTCTACAACATCCAGAGTCTGCCCGCCCCCTCGGCGGTTCCCGCGACCGGTCCCGGCTCCGCTTGACCTTGACACGGTGACAAGGTCTTCACTGCGGTCCAGGAGGTGGCCCTGATGACCACGAACAACACGGACCCGGCGGTGCTGCGCGGACTTGAGCACGCCGGCGCGTCCGTGCGCCTGAAGGCGGCACTGACGATCGGTTCGCGCCCGGACCCGGCGTATGTCGGCGCGCTCGTCGAACGGTGCGCGGTGGAGCCGGAGTTCCAGGTACGGGAGATGCTGACGTGGGCACTGACCCGGCACGCGGCGGCTGTGACGGTCCCGCTGCTCGTGGCCGAGGTCCGTTCGGGACGGGTGCGGGCGCGGAGTCAGGCGCTGCACACGCTGTCCAAGATCGGGGACGGGCGGGCGTGGCCGGTGATCACGCCGGCGCTGCTCGCCGACGCCGACGACGAGGTGGCGCGCAGCGCCTGGCGGGCGGCGGTGGTGCTCGTGCCGGAGGGTGAGGAGGGTGCGCTGGCCGTAGTGTTGGCGGGGCAACTCGGGCGCGGCGGGCGCGAGACCCGGCTGAGCCTGAGCCGGGCGCTCATCGCACTCGGGACGGTGATGCTGCCGCCCGTGGCCGCCGCGACGGCGCACCCCGACCCGCGGGTGCGGGCGCACGCGCTCGCCACGGAGCGGCTGTGGCGGGACCCGGACGCCGGCTTCGAGTTCGCGATCGAGGAGGCGAAGCGCGTCGTGGCCCTCGGCGGGGCAGGCGAGGAGGGACGGTAGGCGTGCGGATCGGTGAGGTCGCGCGGCACTCGGGGGTCAGCGCCCGGATGCTGCGGCATTACGAGGCGCTGGGCCTGGTGCGGCCGACGGGCCGCAGCGGCACGGGCTACCGGGAGTACTCCGACGAGAACATCCGGCGGATCTTCCACATCGAGAGCCTGCGGTCCCTGGGGCTTTCGCTGCGCGATGTCGGGCGCGCGCTCGACGACCCCGGCTTCGCGCCGGCGGAGCTCGTCGAGGACCTGGTCCGCCGGACCGAGGAGCGGATCGCGGCCGAGACGGAGTTGCTCACCCGGCTGCGCCGGATCGGTGCCGCCGAGCCCGCCGGCTGGGAGGACGTCCTGCAGACCGTCGCGCTGCTGCAGGCGCTCCGGTCGGCCAGCCCGGGGGCGCGGCAGCGCGCGGCGCTCTCGGCGGCCGAGGAGGTGCCCGTACCGGTGGAGGCGCTGGTCGAGGCCGTGTTCGGCGAGGCCGATCCGAACGTGGCCGGGGCGCTGCGCTGGGCCCTGGCGCAGTCGGGCGGGGAGCGGGGTGCCGAACTCCTCGCGCAGGGCCTGGGTTCGCCCTCCGCCCCCGTACGGAAGCGGGCCGTCCGGTCGCTCGCGGAGCTCCCGGGTGACGCGGCGACCGCGCACCTGACGGACGCCCTCGCCCACGCCGATGTCGTGGTGCGCCGGTACGCGGCGCTTGCGCTCGGCGCGCGCGGGGTGGCCGACGCGATCCCGACGCTCGTCGAGATGGTGGTCGTGGGACGGAACGACAGCGACGCCGCCGACGCCCTGAGCGCGCTGGCCGCCGACCCGGCCCTGGCGGACCGGATCGCGACCGGGCTCGTCGACCGCCTGGCCCACGGCGGCCGCGAACCGGCCGCGCGCCGCCGCCTGACCCAGGCCCTCGCGGGCGTCCCCGGCGCCACGACCTCCCGCGCCCTGGCGGAGCTGGCCCGGGACCCGGACCCGGGCGTCGCCCTGACGGCGACATACGTGTTGTCGCTGCGCGCGGCCGGCTAGGGCGTGTCCGGAAAGCCCGGAAAGTAGCGCCGCCTGCCCCTGGGGGCCCGTGGGGGGGCAGTGCTCGCGGCGAGCGCGCGTGCCAGGTGTCGCGAGCCGGGGGCACCACCCGGTGCCGCACGCCGGCCGCGTCCACCAGCTCGTCGGCGAACGCGCCCTGGGCGGCGCCGAACTGGCGGCGGCCCCCAGGGCGCAGCCCTGAGGGGCCTTCCGGACACGGCCTGGCGCGGCCCGTCGCCGGCAAGGCCCGCTCGTGCGGCGCGCCGCCGCATGGTCTCCCACGCCTCCGCCCACCGCTGCCCGCCGGGCCACGGCCTGACCGGCACCTCGGCCGCCGGCCCGGCGCTAGCCGGGACCGGCCTGCACGCGTCCGCTGCCCCGTGCCACGGGGCACGCACCCGCCGACTCGGCCCCCGCAGGCCCGGGCCCGCCGACCGGGTCCCGTTCGGACGCGCCCGCCGCCCCGTGCCTGCCGACCCGGGCACCGCGCGCCGCCGGGAACCGAGCACCGGGAACCGCGGCCCCGGCGCTACCGGTTCAGGCCAGCTCGACGAGCAGGTCGCCGCCCTCCACCTGCTGGATACGGGTGATGGCGAGGCGGGAGACGCGGCCGGACTTCGGGGCGGTGATGGAGGCCTCCATCTTCATGGCCTCGATGGTGGCGACGGTCGCGCCGGCCTCGACCTCGTCGCCCTCGGCCACGGCCAGGGTGACGACGCCCGCGAACGGGGCCGCCACATGGCCGGGGTCGGCGCGGTCGGCCTTCTCGGTGAGCGGGAGGTCGGCCGCGGCGGCCCGGTCGCGGACCTGGATGGGGCGGAGCTGTCCGTTGAGGGTGGACAGGACGGTGCGCATTCCGCGTTCGTCGGCCTCGCCGATCGCCTCCAGCTCGATGAGCAGGCGCACGCCGGGGCCGAAGTCGACGGCGTACTCCTTGCCGGGGCGCAGCCCGTAGAAGAAGTCCTTGCTGTCGAGGACGCTGGTGTCGCCGTACGCCTGGCGGTGCGTCTCGTACGCCTGCGTCGGGCCGGGAAAGAGCAGCCGGTTCAGCGTGCCGCGCCGGTCCTTGGCGAGGCCGTCGTGGTCGTCCGGGGTGAGGTCCCGCATCGGCTTGGGTCCGGCGCGGCCCTGGAGGGCCTTGGTGCGGAAGGGTTCGGGCCAGCCGCCGGGCGGGGTGCCCAGTTCGCCGTGGAGGAAGCCGACGACCGAGTCGGGGATGTCGTAGCGCCCGGGTGCCGCCTCGAAGTCCTCGGGGGCGACGCCGGCGCCGACGAGGTGCAGGGCGAGGTCGCCGACGACCTTCGACGACGGCGTGACCTTCACGAGCCGGCCGAGCATCCGGTCGGCGGCGGCGTAGGTGGTCTCGACGTCCTCGAAGCGGTCGCCGAGGCCGAGGGCGACGGCCTGGGTGCGCAGGTTGGAGAGCTGGCCGCCGGGGATCTCGTGGTGGTAGACGCGCCCGGTCGGCGCGTCGAGTCCGGCCTCGAAGGGGGCGTAGATCCGGCGGACGCTCTCCCAGTACGGCTCCAGGTCGCCGACGGCCTGCAGGTCGAGGCCGGTGGGCCGGTCGGAGTGGTCGGTCGCGGCGACGATCGCGGACAGCGAGGGCTGGGAGGTGGTGCCGGCCATGGAGGCGACGGCGCCGTCGACGGCGTCGGCGCCGGCCTGGATCGCCGCGAGGTAGGTGGCGAGCTGGCCGCCCGCCGTGTCGTGGGTGTGCAGGTGCACCGGCAGGTCGAACTCCCGGCGCAGCGCCGAGACCAGCGTCGCCGCGGCGGGGGCGCGGAGCAGGCCGGCCATGTCCTTGACGGCGAGGACGTGGGCGCCGGCCTCGACGATCTGCTCGGCGAGCCGCAGATAGTAGTCGAGGGTGTAGAGGCGCTCCGCCGGGTCGGAGAGGTCGGCGGTGTAGCAGAGGGCGACCTCGGCGACGGCGGTGCCGGTCGCGCGCACGGCGTCGATGGCGGGCCGCATCTGGCGTACGTCGTTGAGCGCGTCGAAGATGCGGAAGATGTCGATGCCGGTGGCGGCGGCCTCCTGCACGAAGGCGTCGGTGACCTCGGTGGGGTACGGGGTGTAGCCGACGGTGTTGCGGCCGCGGAGCAGCATCTGCAGGCAGATGTTCGGTACGGCTTCGCGCAGGGCGGCGAGCCGTTCCCAGGGGTCCTCGGCGAGGAAGCGGAGCGCGACGTCGTAGGTGGCGCCGCCCCAGCATTCGAGGGAGAGCAGCTGCGGCAGGGTGTGCGCCACCGTGGGGGCGACGGCGAGCAGGTCCTTGGTGCGGACCCGGGTGGCGAGGAGCGACTGGTGGGCGTCGCGGAAGGTGGTGTCGGTGACGCCGATGGTCGGCGCGTCGCGGAGGCCGCGGGCGAAGCCCTCGGGGCCGAGGGCGGTGAGCCGCTGCTTGGAGCCGGCGGGTGGCGCGCCCGCGGCGCCCGGGCCGTCGGGCAGGCGGGGCAGCTTGGCGGCGGGGGCGATCAGCTCGGGCCGGGGGCCGTGGGGCTTGTTGACGGTGACGTCGGCGAGGTAGGTGAGGAGTTTCGTGCCGCGGTCGGCCGAGTGGCGGGCGGTGAGCAGGTGCGGGCGCTGTTCGATGAAGGCGGTGGTGACCTGCCCGGCCCGGAAGTCCGGGTCGTCGAGGACGGCCTGCAGGAAGGGGATGTTGGTGGAGACGCCGCGGATGCGGAACTCGGCCACGGCGCGCCGGGCGCGGCCGACGGCGGCGCGGAAGTCCCGTCCCCGGCAGGTCAGTTTGACCAGCATGGAGTCGAAGTGGGCGCTGACCTCGCTGCCGGCGTGGGTGGTGCCGCCGTCGAGGCGGATGCCGGAGCCGCCGGGCGAGCGGTAGGCGCTGATCATGCCGGTGTCCGGGCGGAAGCCGTTGGCGGGGTCCTCGGTGGTGATGCGGCACTGCAGGGCGGCGCCGCGCAGCACCACGGACTCCTGGGAGAGGCCGAGGTCGGTGAGGGTCTCGCCGGCGGCGATGCGCAGCTGGGACTGGACGAGGTCGATGTCGGTGACCTCCTCGGTCACCGTGTGCTCGACCTGGATGCGCGGGTTCATCTCGATGAAGACGTGGTTGCCGTCGGGGTCGAGGAGGAACTCGACGGTGCCCGCGTTGCGGTAGCCGATCTCGCGGGCGAAGCGGACGGCGTCCTCGCAGATGCGCTGCCGGACGGCCGGGTCGAGGTTCGGGGCGGGTGCGAGCTCGATGACCTTCTGGTGGCGGCGCTGTACGGAACAGTCGCGCTCGTAGAGGTGGATGACGTTGCCCTCGCCGTCGGCGAGGATCTGCACCTCGATGTGGCGGGGGTCGACGACGGCCCTCTCCAGGAAGACGGTGGCGTCGCCGAACGCGGACTCGGCCTCGCGGGCCGCCGCCTCGATGGACTCGCGCAGCGCGGCGCGGTCCTCGACGCGGCGCATGCCGCGCCCGCCGCCGCCGGCGACGGCCTTGACGAAGATCGGGAAGCCGATCTCCTCGGCGGCGGCGACGAGTTCGTCGACGTCGGTGGAGGGGGCGGAGGAGCCGAGCACGGGGACGCCGGCCGCACGGGCGGCGGCGACGGCGCGGGCCTTGTTGCCGGTCAGTTCCAGGGTCCGCACGTCCGGGCCGACGAAGGTGATGCCCGCCTCCTCGCAGGCGCGGGCGAGTTCGGGGTTCTCGGACAGGAAGCCGTAGCCGGGGTAGACCGCGTCGGCGCCGGCGAGCCGGGCGGCCCGGATGATCTCCTCGACGGAGAGGTAGGCCCGTACGGGGTGCCCGGGCTCCCCGATCTCGTACGCCTCGTCGGCCTTGAGCCGGTGCAGCGAATTGCGGTCCTCGTGCGGGAAGACGGCGACGGTGCGCGCCCCCAGTTCGTAGCCGGCGCGGAACGCGCGAATCGCGATCTCCCCGCGGTTGGCCACCAGCACCTTGCGGAACATCTCTGATCCCTTCACCCTGCGGCTTGGGCGCACCCGCGTCGCACTCGGCGAGCGGCCGGTTCGTCTCCGTCACGCTACGGGGTGCCGGGCCCCGGCCTGAAGGTCTCGGGGCAGTGAGATGGATCATCGAGCCGTCCGCCGCACGGGTGACGGCTGGTCAGAAGGTGGGCGAGCACCCTGGTCTGACCACTGGTCAGGTGATCGGTCAGGTGGCGGGGTCGAGGAGGTGCGGGCCGTTGTTCCGGACGCTGTTGACGGCCGGGGAGACGGCAAGGGCGTCGAGGCGCCCGTCGGCCGGGCTGCCGAGCAGCGCGCGCAGGTCGTGGGTGTCCTGGTGGTGCGGGTCGAGCCAGGTGTCGTAGTGGTCGGGGGTGAGGGCGAGCGGCATGCGGGGGTGCACCCGGCCGGCCTCGTCGGTGGCCTCGGTGGTGATGATGGTGCAGGTCATCAGCCAGGCGCCGGGGTCGTCGGGGTCCGCGACGTCGGGGTCGCGCCAGTACTCGTACAGGCCCGCGAGCGCCATCACGGAGTCGTCGGCGGGGTGGATGAAGTACGGCTGCTTGCGGACCTTGCCGGTCGCCTCGTCCTTGACCGGGTCCCACTCGTAGAAGCCGTCGGCGGGCAGCAGACAGCGCCGCTTGGCGAAGGCCTTGCGGTACGCGGGCTTCTCGTGCACGGTCTCGACGCGTGCGTTGATCATCCGCGCACCGCCCTTCGGGTCCTTCGCCCACGACGGTACGAGTCCCCAGCGCAGCGCCCGCAGCTCGCGCCGCACCTCCCCCTTCTCACCGCCGTCGCGGGCGGGCCGTTCGAGCACGGCGTACACGGGGTCGGTGGGCGCGACGTTCCAGCTGGGCGCCAGCGTCTCCTCGGGGCGCCACTCGGTCACGTCGAACAGCTGGGTCAGGTCCTGGGGACTCCGGGTGGAGGCGTATCGGCCGCACATACGGCCACTGTGCCACGGACAGGGCCGGCGGGTGGGGCCGATGGGTGCGGCCGATGGGTGGGGCGCCCGGTCAGACGTCCCAGGTGACCGGCAGGCTCTTCACTCCGTAGATGTCGGCGGTCTCCGGGCGCAGCACGACCTCCTCGGCCGGGACGGCGAGGCGCAGCGTCGGGAAGCGGTCGAGCAGCGCGGTGAACGCGGCGCGCATCTCGATGCGGGCGAGCTGCTGGCCGAGACAGAGGTGGATGCCGTGACCGAAGGCGAGGTGGCCGCCGGGGACGGGCTTGCGGCGGATGTCGAGGACGTGGGGGTCGTCGAAGCGCTCGGGGTCGCGGTTGGCGGTGTTGTACGCGAGGAACACGGTGGTGCCGGCCTTGACGGTCTCTCCGCCGAGCTCGACGTCCTCGAGCGCCGTCCGCATGAAGGACTTGGCGACGCTGAGGTAGCGCAGCAGCTCCTCGACGGCCTGGTCGATCAGCGTCGGGTCCTCGCGCAGCGCGGCGAGCTGATCCGGGTGCTGGAGCAGGGCGAAGGTGCCGAGGGAGAGCATGTTCGCGGTGGTGTCGAACCCGGCGGCGAGGAGGATCAGCGAGATCCCCTTCAGCTCCTCGTCGGTCAGGTCGGTCTCGGTGAGTTCGCTGAGCACGTCGTCGGTGGGGTGGGCGCGCTTGGCGGTGACGAGCTCCGCCAGGTACTCCTGCGTCGCCGTGTACGCGGCGATCAGGTCCTCGTCGCTGGTCTCACCGCCCATGAAGGTGTCGATCTGCTCCTGGAAGGAGGCCCGGTCCTGGTACGGGACGCCGAGGATCTCGCAGATGACGATGGTGGGGATGGGCTTGCCGAACGCGGTGACGAGGTCCGCCGTCGGCCCGGCCGCCTCCATCGCGTCCAGGCAGTCGGCGGTGATCTGCTCGATGCGCTCGGTGAGCAGCCGCATCCGGCGCGCGGTGAACCGGCTGACCAGGGGCTTGCGGTAGCGGCTGTGCTGCGGGTCGTCCATGAGCAGGAACTCGCCGGGCGGGGCCGGCGGGATCTCGAAGTCGACCACGTTCAGGAGTTCCTTGCGGGCGCTGAACCGCGGGTCGGCGAGGACGGACCGGACGAGGTCGTGGCCGGTGACCAGCCAGCCGGCCTTGCCGCCGATGTGCGTGAAGGGGCTGATGGGGCCCCGCTCGCGGGCCTCGGTCAGCTCGGCCGGCGGGTCGAAGGGGCAGCCGGGCTGTCGCGTCGTCGGCGTCGTGACGGTCTGCGGGGATTCACTCATGGCCACTCCTCGGCTGGTCGGCTCGCGACATGTCGTGTTTGAACATCCAGAAAGCTACGTTGCGTTCATAGATCGGTCAATCGCCAGAACCAGGTAATCGCAGGCAGGCACAGGGAAATTGATGCAATGACGCTGCCGCCGAACGCAACGCTGCGTTGCAATGGATGATGCCGAAGGCAATGCCGGCGAGCAGCGCGGCGCGCGCCAAGCGCCGCGTTGTGCGCCTGTGCGCCCCCGGCCGGGGCTCGCGCGCGGGCCTTTGCGCGCCATTGTCGTGGTGGGCATCACGACACGGAGAGCGAGGGACCCGATGGGACGACAGGAGCCGGGCCGGGACGGGCTGGAGTACCGCCTGAAGGAACTGGATCCGCCGGGCGTCGCGTACGACACCTGGTTCATCCCGCCGCAGGACCCGAACGCGTTCCCCGCCGGCCTCACGGGCGAGGCCGCCGCCTTCGTGGAGCGCGTCCGGCGCCTCGGCCCGATCTACGGCGGCGCGGTCCCCGAGGCCGCGGTCCGCCTCGACCTGCGCCTGGACGCCGAGTTGGGCGCCGGCCGCGACGGCGTCCGCGCCCGCGCCCACCGGCTGCACGCCCGCGGCCATGTCCTCGTCGAGGCGGACGACGAGCGGGCGGTGCCCCGCCTGCGGCTCGTCCGCAGCCGGCCCCGGCGCCCCGGTGAGGCCTGGGTCCTCGCGGGCGGCGGCACGGACGGCTAGGTCCTGTCCTTCCGGGCCAGCAGGTGGACCTCCTGGAACTGGCGCCGGTCGGTGGGCTGGGGCGCCCGTACAAGGCGGGCGACCTCGGCCATGCCGGTCTCGTCGAGCAGCGCGGCGAGGTGGTCGGGCGACCAGCGGTAGGCGGGTGCGACCGCGTGGTCGAAGACCTGGGTCGGGCGGGAGGGGCCCTCGGTGGCCGAGAAGCCGAGGAGGAGGTGGCCGCCGGGGGCCAGGACGCGGTGGAACTCCCGCAGGACGGCGGGGACTTCCGCCGGGGGTGTGTGGATGAGGGACCACCGCGCCAGGATGCCGGCGAGCGTGCCGTCGGCGAGGTCGAGCGCGCCCATCGAGCCCACCTCGAACCGCAGCCCGGGCCAGGCCTGCCGGGCCAGCGCGATCATCGCGGGCGAGGCGTCCACGCCGAACACCGTCAGCCCCGACTCAGCCAGATGCGCGGTGACATGACCGGGCCCGCAGCCGAGGTCCGCGACCCGCCCGCCGCCGGGGTCGCCGTCGGCGCCGGTGGCCCCGACCGCCTCGGTGAAGGCGCTCAGCATCGCGCGGTCCAGCGGACTGTCCCGCAGCGAGTCGCGGAACAGCGCCGCGTATTCGTGGGCGGCGGCGTCATAGGCCTCGCGGGTGGCACTCAGGGCATCGTTGTCGACCATGCCCGCGACCGTAGCCCCCGGCACTGACAACGCCGCACGGCACGTCGCCGCCCGCCCCGAGGGCCGTGGCCGGATCCCGTCACTCCCCGAAGTCGGCGGTTCACCCAACGGTCACCCGCCCCACCCCACCGCAACACCGGGCCGCTCGCCGCAAGCCCTACCTTCCGTGTCGCCCTCGTCCCACGACCGAAAGGTTCGGCATGCCCAGTCGCAAGGTCACCACGGTGGCCCTCGTCGGCGTACTGGCCACCGGCACCCTGGCCGCCACCGCCCTGACCTCGCTCGCGCCCACCGCCGCCGCGGCGGGCATCACGTTCACCGCGACCGCGGACACCTACGTCGACAGCCAGTACCCCTCCGTGAACTACGGCACCTCGACACAACTCGGGGTGGACAACAGCCCCGTGAAGCAGATGGTGCTGCGCTTCGACGTCTCCGGCCTGACCCAGCCGGTCACCCGCGCGAAGCTGCGGATCCATGTCGACGACGTGGCGGGCGCGGAGAGCGGCAACGGCGGCACGTTCCGCGCGATGTCCACCACCTCGTGGTCCGAGACCTCCGTGACCTACAACAACCGTCCGCCGATCGACGGCGCCACGCTCGGCACGCTCGGCTCGGTGGCCCGCAACACCTGGTACGAGGTCGACGTGACCTCGTACGTGACGGGCAACGGCACCTACGGCATCGGCGTCACCTCGTCGAGCACCAACGGCGCGGACTACGACGCGCGCGAAACCGGCGCCACCGCCCCGCAGTTGGTGATCGAGACGGGCACCACGCCCACGCCCACCCCGACGCCGACCAGCACCGCCACCACCACCCCGCCGCCGTCCGGCGACCCGGTCCTCGTCGGCGCCGGCGACATCGCCACCTCGGGGTCCGGCGACACCGCGACCGCGAACCTCCTCGACGGCATCTCCGGCACCGTCTTCACCACCGGCGACAACGCCTACCCCAATGGCACGGCCTCCGACTTCTCCACCTACTACGAGCCGACCTGGGGCCGCCACAAGGCGCGCACCCGGCCGGCGCCGGGCAACCACGACTACAACACCTCGGGCGCGTCGGCGTACTACGGCTACTTCGGCGCCAACGCGGGCCCGTCGGGCCAGGGTTACTACTCCTACGACCTCGGCAACTGGCACGTGGTGTCGCTGAACTCCGAGGTCTCGATGTCCGTCGGCTCGGCCCAGGAGAAGTGGCTGCGCGCCGACCTCGCCGCCGCCAACAAGCCCTGCACCGTGGCCTACTGGCACAAGCCGCGCTGGACCTCCAGCTCCAGCCACGCGCCCGAGCCCGCGACCGGCCCGCTGGTCCAGGCGCTGTACGACTACAACGCCGAGGTCGTCCTGACCGGCCACAACCACCAGTACGAGCGCTTCGCGCCGCAGAACCCGAGCGGCCAGCTCGACACCGCGCGCGGTCTGCGGCAGTTCGTCGCCGGCATGGGCGGCGCCTCCCTCTACGGCTTCGGCACCATCCAGCCGAACAGCGAGGCCCGCAACAACGACACCTTCGGCGTCCTGAAGCTCACCCTGCACAGCAACGGCTACGACTGGCAGTTCGTGCCGCAGGCGGGCAAGACGTACAACGACAGCGGCTCCGGCACCTGCCACTGACGCCGCCCACCCGGGCCCGGACGCCGCCGTGCGCGGCGTCCGGTGCCACCCCCGCCCGCCCGACGCCGCCACGTCACGCCCCGGAGGTCGTCACCCCCGTGTATCTCTCCACGATCGGCAGGAAGGAGCTGCCGGCCGACCCCCAGGACCCCGCCCGGCGGGGCCGCTGGAAGGCGGTCGGGGGCAATGTCCTCGCGCTCGGCACCGTCAGCCTGGTCACCGATGTCTCCGCCGAGATGGTCACGGCCGTCCTGCCGCTGTACCTCGTCCTCGGCCTGCACCTCAGCCCCGCCGCGTACGGCGCCCTCGACGGGCTCCACACCGGGGCCACCGCCCTGCTCAGGCTGGTCGGCGGCTATGTCGCCGACCGGGTCCGCCGGCGCAAGGCGGTCGCCGGAGTGGGTTACGGCCTGTCGGCGTTCGCCAAGCTCGGCCTGGTCGCCGCGGGCGGCTCCCTGGCGTCGATCGGCCTCGTCGTGGCCGCCGACCGGGCGGGCAAGGGGCTGCGCACCGCGCCCCGCGACGCCCTCATCACCCTCTCCGCGCCGGAGGCCTCGCTCGGCCGGGCGTTCGGGGTGCACCGCGCCATGGACAGCGTCGGCGCCTTCGCCGGCCCGCTCGTCGCCCTCGCCGTGCTCACCGCGGCCGGCCAGTCCTTCGACGCGGTCTTCGTCACCAGCTTCTGCGTGGCGGCGCTCGGCCTGCTGATCCTCTTCCTCTTCGTACGCGACCACCGCGAGGCCCGCCCGCCCTCGGGCACCGTCTCACCGCGCGCCGTCGGCCGGCTGCTGCGGACCGCTCCGGTCCGCCGTCTGGTGTGCGCCGCCTGTCTCCTCGGGCTCGCCACCGTCGGCGACGGCTTCGTGTATCTGCTGCTCCAGCGGCGCGAGTCGCTGTCCATCGGCTGGTTCCCGCTGCTCGCCGTCGGCACCAGCCTGTCGTACCTCCTGCTCTCCGCCCCGATCGGCGCGCTGGCCGACCGGATCGGGCGGCTGCCGGTGATGCTCGGCGGTTACGGGGTGCTCGCCGCGGTCTATCTGCTGCTGCACGGCCCGCTGGACGGCCCGGTGCTCCTCGGCACCGTCCTGTTCCTCTACGGGCTGTTCTACGCGGCCACGGAGGGCGTCCTGATGGCGCTCGCCGGCCCGGTCCTGCCGGAACGGCTGCGGACCACCGGCATCGCGCTCGTACAGAGCGGCCAGGCCCTGGCGTACCTCGGCTCGTCCGTCCTGTTCGGCCTCGCGTGGCAGGAGTGGGGCGGCGCGACGGCGAGCCGCTGGGCGGCGGTCGCCGTGGTGGGCGTCGGGGTGGCCACCGCGTTCCTGCTCCGCTCCTCGTCCCCGCGCTCCACGGACGAACAGAAGGGTTCCCCCTCATGACCGCCCCCACGCAGCGGACGAAGCTCCTCGTCACCGCGCTCGCCGCCGTGCTCCTCGCGTCCCTGGCCGCGATCGCCGTGATGGTCGGCCGGCAGAACGCGGTCGCCGACGCCCCTGCCGGAGCCCCCGACGGCGCCCGGCCACAGGCCGCCGGTGCCGCCGGACGGCCCGGCGACCGGCTCCGCGTCCTCAGCAACGGCCTGCTCTCCACCGTCTCCCTCGCCGACCCGTCCGGGCCGCGCACGGTCACCACGACCCGCTGCGACCGGGTCTACACGGCGGGCGGCACCACCGCCTGTCTGACGCCCGCCGGCGCGCTCAGCGGCCCCCGGCTGCTCGTCCTCGACGAGCGGCAGCGGACCCGGCGCACCGTCCCGCTCACCGGTCTGCCCAACCGGACCAGGGTCTCGGCCGACGGCCGCATGGTCGCCTGGACGCTGTTCGTGGGCGGCGACTCGTACGCGGGCGGCGGCTTCTCCACCAGGACCGGCATCCTCGACACGCGCACCGGCCACGTCATCCCGTCCCTGGAGGAGTTCGCGGTCTTCCGTGACGGACGCCGCCACCGGGCGGCGGACATCAACGTCTGGGGCGTCACCTTCGCCGCCGACGACAACCGCTTCTACGCGACCGTCTCCAGCGCCGGCCGGCGCTCCCTGGTGGAGGGCGACATCGCGGCCCGTACCCTGCGCACCCTCGCGGACAACGTCGAGTGCCCGTCGCTGTCGCCCGACGGCCGGCGGATCGCCTTCAAGCAGGCCGTCGGCGCCGATCCGGCCAAGGGCTGGCGCCTGTCCGTCCTCGACCTCGCCACGCTGCGCCGCACCGCACTGGCCGAGACCCGGAGCGTGGACGACCAGGCGGCCTGGATCGACGACGCCACCGTCGCGTACGCCCTCCAGCGCGCCGACGGCACCGACGACGTCTGGACCGTCCCCGCCGACGGCACCGGCCGCCCGCGCGTCCTGGTCCCGGGCGCCGCCTCGCCCGCGGTCCTTCCGGCGCCGGGCCGAGGGCGCTGAGGACGCAGGTGGGCCCGGCCGTCGCACACGGGGGAGGTGCGAGGCCGGGCCCACCACCACGGTAGCGCGGACCCGACCGCCCCGTCTCCGGTATGGCGAAAGCGAAATGCCGAAATCGCGGAACCGCCGAGGCACACTGGCAGGAGGGGGCGGTAGGCAGGCCCCGGCCGGGGCACGGCCGGTGCCGCCCGCTCTGGGAAGAGGGTGCGCGGATGGCTGGCACACGGTCCTCGTCCCGCTCGCGCTACGCCCCGGACCGGGGGCTCGCGACGCGCATGGCGACGACGATGTTCCTGATCGGACTCCTCTACGTGGTCTTCGTCGGCGTCCTGCTCGTCCTGCTGCGCGGATCCTGGCCGGTCATCCTGCTGATCACGGGCGTGCTGTTCGTCGGGCAGTTCTGGTTCAGCGACAAGATCGCCGCGCTCGGGATGGGCGCGCGCGAGGTGACCCGTGAGCAGGCGCCGGAGCTGCACGGCACGGTGGACCGGATCTGCGCCCTCGCCGACATGCCGAAGCCGAAGGTGGCGATCGCCGAGAGCGACGTGCCGAACGCGTTCGCGACCGGGCGCGGCGAGAAGACCGCCCTGGTCTGCGTGACCACGGGCCTGCTGCGGCGGCTCGAGCCGGAGGAACTGGAGGGGGTGCTCGCGCACGAGATGTCGCACGTGGCGCACCGGGACGTCGCGGTCATGACGATCGCGTCCTTCCTCGGGGTGCTCGCCGGGATGATGACCCGGGTCGCGCTCTACAGCGGCCTGGGCCGCAGCCGGGACAGCACCCTGGGCGCCGCCGTGATCCTGGTGCCCGTGGTCAGCGCCGTCGTGTATGTGGTCAGCTTCCTGCTCACCCGGGTGCTGTCCCGCTACCGCGAGCTGGCCGCCGACCGGGCCGCCGCACTGCTCACCGGCCGGCCCTCGGCGCTGGCCTCCGCGCTCACCAAGGTGAGCGGCGATATGGCGCGGATCCCGACAAAGGACCTGCGCAAGGCGGAGCCGTACAACGCCTTCTGGTTCGCGCCCGCGTTCTCCTCGAAGGAGAGCCTGAGCCGGCTGCTCTCCAGCCACCCCACCCTGGAGCAGCGGCTCGAGCAGCTGGCGCGGATCTCGGCGCAGCTCGGCGAGGCGTGAGGCGGGAATCGGAAGGCGGGTCGGCGGTGGGACTCCTCGACAGCATCCTCGGGCGCAGCCGGCCGGTGCGGCCGGATCTCGACCGGCTCTTCGGGCTTCCTGCGGCGGCCCTCACCCTCCAGGCAGGCACCGGTCTCGTGCCCACGGGTGCCGGGTCGGTGTGTTTCGCGGCGGTGGAGGGCGGAGCCTTCGGACGCCTGAAGGAGGAGGTACGGGAGCTGCTCGACGCCGACGCGGCCGACACCGCCACCGGCCCCGTCACGTACGCCTCGGACGCGTACGGCTACACCTGGCTCACCGTTCGCCGTCCCGCCGAGGATCTGATCACGCTGGTCAACGATCTGCACGCGGTCAACTCGCTCCTGGAGGAGGCCGGCTTCGGGCCGAACCTGCTCTGCTCGCTGACCGGGTTCCACGCACCGGGGGGCGACGGACGGGGGGTGCGGGAGCTCGCCCTCGTCTATCTCTACAAGCGCGGCACGTTCTATCCCTTCGCGCCGCGCGCCGATCGCGCCGAGACCCGCGACAACGCGCTGGAGCTGCAGGTGAAGGCGTTGCTCGCGGGTGACCTGGCCCTGGAGCCGGACATGGAGCGCTGGTTCCCCGTCTGGGGCGCCCCGGGGCTCGGCGGGGCGGGGTAGCTCCGGCGAGGCGGAACGGGACCCGGCCCCCGGGACCATGATCGCCCTGTGGTAGTTTGCCGTGGCCAGTCGTACCTCTGCGCGTACGCCGCGTGAGCGGCCGTCACGTGCACGGGTCAGGGAATCCGGTGGGAATCCGGAGCTGACGCGCAGCGGTGAGGGTGACGGGCGGGGCATCGGCCACTGGGCATGTCGTACGACGTACGCACCCGGGAAGGCGTCCCGTCCGGGTGACCCCGAGTCCGAAGACCTGCTGGCGGCCCCGGCACGGTACCGACGTCGTCCGGGAAGGACCGTACGACAGGCTCCGCGTATGAGCCGTGGACGCAGAGGATTCCCGCGTGCCCTTCGCACACCCCGCCCGTGCCCTTCGTTCCGCCGCGCTGCTGGTGACCGGGGCTTTGCTCGTCGCCGGCTGCGGCACCGGCGGCCCGGACGGCTCCGATCCGTCCGGGTCCGCCAAGTCCTCCGTACAGGGGGGTGCGAAGGGCGGCTATCCGATCACCCTGGAGAACTGCGGGCAGCGGGTCACGGTCACCGCGCCGCCGCGCCGGGCCGTGGCACTCGACCAGGGGTCGGCCGAGATCCTGCTCTCCCTCGGCCTCGCCGACCGGATGGTGGGCACGGCGACCTGGACGGACCCGGTACTGAAGGGCCTGGAGAAGGCGAACGCGTCCGTGCCCCGGCTCGCCGACCGCTACCCCTCCTTCGAGAAGGTGCTCGACACCGATCCGGACTTCGTCAGCGCCTCCTTCCTCTACACCCTCGGCAAGGGCGGCGTGGCGCCGCGCGAGCGCTTCACCCAACTCGGCGTCCCCACGTACCTCTCCCCCACCGACTGCGTCGACAAGGACAACAGCGGGGACGGCGACGGCGTGCGGACGCGCCCGCTGACGATGGAGACGGTGTACGGCGAAGTACGTGATCTGGCACGGGTGTTCGGCGTGCCGGAGCGCGGCGAGAAGCTGATCGGCGACCTTAAGGCGCGGGTCGAGAAGGCCCGCGCGGGCGCGGACTTCAAGGGCGCGTCCGTCCTCTACTGGTTCTCGGACTCGCAGGGTCCGTACATGGCGGGGTGCTGCGGTGCGCCCGGGATCGTCAGCACCACCCTCGGGGTGCGGAACGTCTTCGACGACACCAAGGAGGAGTGGCCGCAGATCAATTGGGAGACGGTCGCCGACCGCGACCCCGACGTCCTTGTGATCGCCGACCTGACGCGCAAGGCGCAGTCGGCGGAGAGCGCCGCGAAGAAGATCGAGTTCCTGGAGTCGCATCCGGTCACGAGGAACATGACGGCGGTGAAGGCGAAGCGGTACGTCATCCTCAGCGGCCAGGCGATGAACCCGACCGTCCGGACCGTCGAGGGCGTCGAGAAGGTCGCGGCCGCGCTGCGGTCGTACGGGCTCGCCAAGTGAGCCGGGTCGCCGCCCTCTCGGGGGCGGGCGGACTGGGGCTGCTGTGCGGGTCGGTGGCCGTCGCGATCACGATCGGCCCGGCGGACATCTCCGTGGCCGATGTGTGGTCGGTCGTCCTCGCACACCTGGGCCCGGGGGACACGGCGGTGCTGAGCCCGATCCGGGACGGGATCGTGTGGAACCTGCGGCTGCCGCGTACGCTCCTCGCCGCCGTGTGCGGCGCGGGGCTCGCGGTCTGCGGTGCGGTGATGCAGTCGCTGCTGCGCAATCCGCTCGCCGATCCGTTCGTGCTCGGGGTGTCGTCGGGCGCCTCGACCGGCGCGGTCGCGGTCGTCGTCCTCGGGGTGGGCGGGGGCGCGGTGTCGGTGACCGGCGGCGCGTTCGTGGGCGCGGTGTGCTCCTTCGCGCTCGTCCTGTTCCTCAGCCATGTCCTGGGCGGGTCGACGGACCGGGTGGTGCTCGCCGGGGTGGCCGCGATGCAGCTGTTCTCGGCGCTGACGTCGTTCGTCGTGATGACGGCGGCGGACGCCGAGACGACGCGGGGCGTGCTGTTCTGGCTGCTCGGCTCGCTGGCCGGGGCGGGGTGGACGGATGTCGCGGTGTGCGGGGCCGTGCTCGCGGCGGCGCTGCTGATCTGCGGCGGGTATGCGCGGACCCTGGACGCCTTCGCGTTCGGCGAGGACGCGGCGGCCTCGCTCGGGGTGTCCGTGGCCCGGACCCGGGTGGTGCTGCTGTGCGTGACGGCGCTCCTGACGGCCGCGCTGGTCGCGTCGGCGGGGGCGATCGGCTTCGTCGGCCTGGTCCTGCCGCACGCGGTGCGGATGCTCGCCGGTCCCGGGCACACGCGGCTGCTGCCGCTGACGGCGCTGGCCGGCGCGGTGTTCCTGGTGTGGGCGGACACCCTGGCCCGTACCGTGCTCGATCCGCAGGAGGTGCCGGTGGGTGTGGTGACCTCGCTGGTGGGTGTGCCGGCGTTCGTCCTCGTCCTCTATCGGGCGAGGGGTACGGCCCGATGACCGGACGGGAGTGGGGGCTGCGGGCCGAGCGGGTGACGCGGACGGCCGGCGGTGCGCTGCTGCTCGACGGGGTGAGCCTGGCGCCGCGCCCCGGCCAGGTCACCGGGCTGCTCGGGCCGAACGGTTCGGGGAAGTCGACGCTGCTGCGGGTCCTCGCGGGGGTGCTGGCGCCGGACGCCGGGGTGGTGACCCTTGACGGCGATCCGCTGTCCGGGCTGCCGCGCCGGACGGTCGCCCGCCGGCTCGCCACCGTCGAGCAGCACGCCGACACCCAGGTCGATCTGACGGTGTCGGACGTCGTACGGCTCGGGCGCGTCCCGCACCGCCGGGCGTGGGCGCCGGCCGCGGCGGGCGACGAGGCGGCGGTACGGGCGGCGCTGGCCCGCACCGGGCTCGGCGACCGGGCGGACCGGGCGTGGCGCACGCTGTCGGGCGGTGAGCGGCAGCGCGTCCAGATCGCCCGGGCGCTCGCCCAGGAGCCGCGCGAGCTGCTCCTCGACGAACCCACCAACCACCTGGACATCCAGCACCAGTTGGAGCTGCTCGCGCTGCTCACCGGGCTCGGCCTCACGAGCGTGATCGCGCTGCACGACCTCAATCTGGCGGCGATGTACTGCGACCATCTGGTGGTGCTGCGGGCGGGGCGGGTGGTGGCGAGCGGCCCGCCGGCGGAGGTCCTGACGGCGGAGCTGATCGCCGACGTGTACGGCGTCCGCGCCGCCGTGTCCCGCCCGGACCCGGACGGGCGCCCGCACATCCGCTTCCTGGGGCCCGTCGCACCGGTCCTGCCTGTCGTGCCCGTCGTCAGTCCGCGAGCGTCCAGTTGAGCTCGGTACGCAGGTCCCGCGGGTCCATGTCGGGCGTCGGGCGCGTCACGTACACCTCCCAGCGCAGCTCGCCGGGCCGCAGTCCCTGCTCGCGGATCCAGCCCGCGAGCGACTCCCAGGCCGCGCCGAGCCCGTCGAAGCCGCCCCGGTGCGTCACCCGGGCGACCCGCCCGCCGGGCAGCCGGCCGGCGACCACCCCGTCCTCGCTGCGTACCTCCCGGCCGACGGCGAAGCCCACCTCCAGGTCCAGCTTCTCCCCCGACGCTCCCCGGTAGAGCCCGAACGCGGCGCTCTCCGGGGCGATCTCCTGCTCGTGCAGCACCCGTCCGAGCGCACCGAACGCCCCGTCGAAGAACCCGCGCAGCTCGGCGGGCGCCACGGCCCCGCGGACGACGGCGGTCGTGACGGGTTCGAGGTCGACGAGGCGCGGCCGGGTGTCGGGGTCGGGCTCGGGGGTGGTGGCGTCGCTGCTCATCTCGCTCCGTTCGGCGTACGGGAAAGGCCATGGGGAAGGTACCGACCGGAACACCGGGGCCCCGGCCCGCCGCGCGGGCAGGGCCGGGGCCGGCTGTGTGGTGAGGCGTCAGATGCCGCAGTTCGGGGCCGACCAGTAGCGGCTGGGGCGGTGGTCGACGTGGGTGTGGTCGTTGTGGTCGGGGTAGCCCGGACCCAGGATGCCGTTGAAGCCGTGGTTGCGGGCCTGCTGGGCCATGGTGCAGAGGGAGTGCGAGCCCGCGCCGAGGTCGGCGGCGTCGCCGTAGAGGTGACGGCTGGTGCTGGCGCCGCCGACGGCCGCGTTGCAGGCCGTGCTGCGGAATCCGCTCGTCACGCGGATCGGCGCGTCGCCCAGGGCGTGCCGGAGGGCCTCCAGCTTCCACATGGTGCGCAGGGCGTTCGACTTGGCCGTCGCCGCACTCACCGCGCCGCCGGCCCAGGTGGTGTTGCAGGTGTTGAGCTCGGCGTACGAGAAGTGCGCGGGGGTGCAGTCGTCGTCCTGCAGGGCGTAGATCTTGCTGAACGTCGCGGGCCCGGCGACCCCGTCGGCGGCGAGGCCGTACGCGGACTGGAAGCGCTTGACGGCCGCGGCGGTGGCGGGGCCGTAGGAACCGTCGATCGCCAGCACCCCGCCGTAGCCGGGATACCCGGCGACCCGGATCTGCAGGGCGGTCACATCGGCGCCGCTCGCGCCCTGGGAGAGCGTGCGGGACCAGGTGTAGCAGGCGTCGGCCTGGGCGGGGCCGGCGGTCGCGAGGACCCCGAGCACGACGGACGACAGGAGCATGACAAAGGAGAGCAACAGGCGTACGGGGCGGGACTGAGCGGTGGATCTGGGCATCGAACCTCCATCACCGAGTGAGCCTGGACGGGCCTGAACCGACCCGCGGAAGCGGGCCGCCCCCGAGGCTGGCGGACGGGGTATACGCGCGTCAACCTCGCGTCGTCGCCGCCAATGGTCGGACCGGTGAAACCTTGGGGGCCGGGGCGGACTCCGCCTCTCTACGTCGCCGCCCTGCCGGGGTCAGCAGACCGTGCCGGGCGTGCGCGCGACGGCGGCGAGGAGGTCGCGGACGAGGTCGTAGTCGATCGCGTCCGGCTTGCGGAACCGGATGCAGCCCTTGCCCATGTCCTGGCCTGCGAGCCGCTCGGCGAAGGCCTCGGCCACGTCCGCGCGCATCAGGTAGAAGGAGATGTACTGCTTCTGACTGGCGAAGGCGATCTCCGCCGCCCCGTCCCGGGTGTACGCGGGCATCCCGTACGCGATCGTCTCGACGAACCCGCCCAGCTCCCCCCGGCACAGCTCCCGCAGCCGGCCGAGAGCGGCCGCCCGGTCGCCGGTGATCCCGGCGAGGTAGCCGTCGACGTCCTGAGCCGGGGTGCGCACCATGGCAGCCAGTCTAGGAGAACCGAACCCGGACCCGGGCAGGGCCGGCAGCCGCCGGCTCAGGCAGAGAGGACGCCCGTCGTCAGGAGGCCGAGGAGGAGGACGCCGACGACCAGGCGGTAGATCACGAAGGCGTTGAAGGAGTGCTGGGCGACGTACTTCAGCAGCCAGGCGATCGACGCGTACGCCACCACGAAGGAGACGGCCGTGCCGACGATCAGCGGGCCGGTGGCCGCGCCGGTGCCGACGGCGTCCTTGAGCTCGTAGACGCCGGCGCCGGTGAGGGCGGGGATGCCGAGGAAGAAGGAGAGGCGGGTCGCGGCGACCCGGTCGAGGTCCAGCATCAGGGCGGTGGACATCGTCGCGCCCGAGCGCGAGAAGCCGGGGAAGAGCAGGGCGAGGATCTGCGAACCGCCCACCAGCATCGCGTCCTTGAGGTCGGTGTCGTCCTCGCCGCGCTTGTGCCGGCCCATCCGGTCCGCCGCCCACATCACGCCGCTGCCGACGATGAGCGAGGCGGCGACCACCCACAGAGAGGCGAGCGGGCCGTCGATCAGCGGCTTGGCCGCCAGGCCCACGACCACGATCGGGATGGTCGCGAAGATGATCCACCAGGCGAACTTGTAGTCGTGGTGGTAGCGCTCCTCCTTGTCCCTGAGGCCGCGCACCCAGGCGGTGACGATGCGGACGATGTCCTTGAAGAAGTAGACGAGGACGGCGGCGATCGCGCCGACCTGGATCACCGCGGAGAAGCCCACCACCGCCGGGTCGTCGACCGGGATGCCCATCAGCCCCTCGGTGATCTTCAGATGCCCGGTGGAGGAGATGGGCAGGAATTCGGTGATGCCCTCGACGATGCCGAGAATGGTGGCCTGACCGAGGCTGATGGCGCTCATCGGGCTCCTGTCTGAGAGGGAGGGGCGGGAGGGGTACGGGTGCTGCGCCCGGGGGTGGCGGCTGTTCCGGGGCAGGGGTGCGTGGCACACTCGGGGAACGGCATTTACGCGTGCGTAGAACTTCTACGCGACTGTAGAAGATCGGCGGGAGAACGACAAACCCCATGGACGGCAACACGCGCGACCAGACATCCAGACGGCCCAACGGCGCCCGCGAGAGCCAGATCCTCGCCCTGCTCCAGCAGGCGGGCGACGCGCTGACGCCCGGCGAGGTGGTCGAGCGGCTCGACGGCGAGCTGACGTACAGCACCGTCGTCACCATCCTGACCCGGATGCACGCCAAGGAGATGCTCCGCCGCTCCCCGCGCGGCCGGGCCTACGCCTACGCGCCCGTCACGGACGACGCCGGGTTCGCCGCCCGCCGAATGCGCTCGGTCCTCGACGCCCGGCCGGACCGCGAGGCGGTCCTCGCCCGCTTCGCCGACGAGCTGTCCGACGCGGACGCCGAGCTGCTGCGCCAGATGCTCGGCGACGGCGTGGACGGCGTGGACGGCGCCGACCCTGCCCCCGACGGCCGTCGCTGAAGGGGCCCGCCGTCATGCGTCTCGCCGTCTACCTGCCGCTGCTCCTGCCCCTGCTCGCCCCGCTGGCCGCCCGGCTCGTCGCCGAGCGCTGCGAACCGCGGCTCGGCACCTGGCTGCTCACCGGCTCCGCGCTCGTCCTCGGCGCGGCGAGCACGCTCAGCCTGGGGCTGCTCGCCGTCGCCGGCCTGGTCCGGCTCCCGCTGCTCGCGGCCCTCGGCCACTGGGCCCCGCCGGGCGCGCACGACGACCCCACCGCGCTGTCCGTCTCGCTGGCGGCGGGCCTGCTGCTCGGCGGCGCCACGCTGGCGGCCGTACGGTTCCTCCTGCGGCGCGCCCGGTCGCTCGCCGCCGCCGCGCTGGACGCGGCCTGCATGCCGGCCCGGCAGGACGGGCTCGTCGTCGTCGAGGACGAGGCTCCCGACGCCTTCGCCCTGCCCGGGCTGCCCGGCCGGGTCGTGGTGTCCACCGGCATGCTGCACACCCTCGACGTGGACGAGCACCGCATCCTGCTGGCCCATGAGCGCGCCCACCTGACGGCCCACCACTACGCCTTCGTGGCCGCCGCCCAGCTCGGCGCGGCAGCCAACCCGCTGCTCAGGCCGCTCGCCCGCGCCGTCACGTACACCGTCGAACGCTGGGCCGACGAGCACGCCGCGCTCGCCACCGGCGCTCGACCGGCGCAAGGTCGCCCGCGCGGTCGGCAAGGCCGCGCTCGCCGCCAAGCACCACCCCGGCCGCCGCGGCCCGGCCGGCGCGCTCGCCTTCCTGGGCCTGCGCCACACCCCAGGCCCGGTCCCCCGCCGCGTCGCCGCGCTCCTGGCGCCGCCGCCGCGGCTGCGCCCGGCACTGACCGCGGCCGCCCTCGCCGTACCGGCCGCCGCCCTCCTCGCGGCGACCGAGGCCACCCTCGATCTGCACCGCCTCCTGGAGAGCCTCGGCATCCACTAGCCCCGGCCCCGGCTGCCCTCTCAGGCCGGGCCGGCGCCGAGCTGGCGCAGCATCGTGAGGACGTCCACGACTCCCCGCAGCTCGGCGATCCGGCCCTCCTCGAAGCGGAGGATGAACATCTCGCCGTAGCGGACGCTCTTCCCGGTGGGCGCGAGGCCCTGGTACGTGCCCAGGTGCGTGCCGGTCACCGTGTTGCGGGCGGCCACCTTGTCTCCCTCCGTCACCGTCTCCTCCAGGGCGACGTGGATGTCGGGAAACGTGGTGATCAGCGCCGCCCACACCCGCTTCAGGGCCTCGGGCCCCGACGCCCCCATCGGCACCGGGGCGACGAAGTCGACGTCGGGCGCGACGAATTCGTCGATCGCCTTGCCGATGACGTCGAGGTCGCCGCTGTTCACGGCGGCGTGGAAGCGGGCGAGCGTCTCGGTGTGGCGGGTGTTCTCGGCTGCCGGCATGCGAGGTCTCCTCTGTGCGTGCACGTCGTCCTGCTGGACGGTGTTGCGGTTCCAGCGATACGACGACACAGCCGCCGGCACTGTGACATCACGGGGTGCGGAGCCGGGCTTCGAGCCGTCCGTCGACGAGCCGCGTGTCGAAGACGGGCTGCGGCGCCGTGGCCGGACCGGTCACGTTCCAGCCGTCGGCGAGCCGGAAGGTGCTGCCGTGCCAGGGGCACACCAGGCAACCGTCCACGACCTCGCCCTCCGCCAGCGGCCCGTCCTGATGACAGCACC
Organism: Streptomyces fradiae; assembly: GCF_041270065.1. Taxonomy (NCBI): domain Bacteria; kingdom Bacillati; phylum Actinomycetota; class Actinomycetes; order Kitasatosporales; family Streptomycetaceae; genus Streptomyces; species Streptomyces fradiae. The sequence continues at coordinate 589,110 of NZ_CP065958.1, forward strand.
GCCCCGCGAGCACCGCGAACCCCGCCCCGTCACCGGCCGCCGTCGGTACGACGACCACCGGCACCTCGCCCACGCGTCCGCTCAGCGGCCTGTCCTCCGGGAGGTCGGGCAGCTCCTCGACCGGGTGCCAGCCGGGCGGTACGAGGGCGGTGACGGGTTCGGCGTGGTCGGCGCCGGCGGCCATGCGGTAGGCCAGATGCCCGCCGATCGCACCGCCCGTCCCGATCGCGGCCAGGCCGCAGAAGCCCCAGAGCCGGCCCCGCCCGTACCGGCCGAGGCAGCGCTGGCGCAGGGAGACCGCGTAACAGAGCACTCCGGTGATGTTGGCGGCGGCGTGCGCGAGTCCGACGCGCTGCTGCGGGCGCCGCAGTTCCGCCCAGTCGACCCAGCCCGCCACGGCCGCCGGTCCCGCGGTCGCGAGCCCGGCGCCGACGAGGAGCCGGGCCGCCCGCCGCCCGTGCGGCGACAGGTCGAGCAGCGCGGCGGACAGCCACGCGCCGATCGGCAGCTGGACGAGCAGCGGGTGCGCCGGGTGCCCGAGCGGGCGTCCGTGGAGTACGTCGCGGGCCGCGCCGAGCGGCAGCCGGCGCACCGTGCCCCGTATCGCGTCGATCACGCCGTCGGCCCGTGGGGAGGCCGCCAGCCGGTCCATCGCCCTCAGCGCGGGGCCGGGCCCGGGGACCGGGGGCGGACCGGACCACGGGAGACCCTGGAAGATCGTCATGCCCGGCGGGTAACCCGCCCGCGCCCGCCGAAACGCGCGGCCGGGGCGTTCGAAGGTGACCGAACACCCCCGAATGGGGTACGAAGGGCGGCGTGAGTGATCTGCCCCTCGACGTGACCACGGACGTGACCAGCTCCGTGACCAGCAACGCGACCACCCGCGTGTTCATCGCCCTCGCCCCGCCCGACGACGCGAAGGACGAGCTGGCGCGGGAGCTGCGCCCCGCCCTGGACACGTACCCGTCCCTGCGCTGGAACAGGATCGAGGACTGGCACATCACCCTGGCCTTCCTCGGCGAGCTGCCGGTCGGCGCCGTGCCGCCGCTGCGGGCGCCGCTGGCCGGGCTCGCCGCGGTCCGCCCTCCGCTCGAACTGGGGCTGAGCGGCGGCGGGCACTTCGACGAGCGGGTGCTGTGGAGCGGTGTCGACGGCGACGTCGAGGGGCTGCGGCTGCTGGCCGCCGAGGTGCGGGCGGTGGTCAAGGAGTGCGGGATCCCGTTCGAGGACCGGCCGCTCAACCCGCATCTGACCCTGGCGCGCGCCCGGCGCGGCGACACCGGGCCGGTGACCGGGACGGCGGCCGCGCTGGCCGGGTTCACCGGCCGCCGCTGGCCGACCGCGCGGCTGCATCTGGTCGGCAGCAACTTCGGCCGCGGGCCGGGGCCGATCCGCTACCGCGACATCGAGTCCTGGGCGTTCGAGGGCCGCTGACCGGGGCCGGAGCGGGGCCCGGCCGTGGTGTGCGCGGGGTGAGCGACGAGTCGCGGAACAGCACGCTTCGAGCCAGGATGGTCTTCCGTGGGCCCTTGTCGCGCCCACGTGCTGGGTGGCCCGCCGGACCGGCCGGGCGCCCGACCGGGGCGACGGAGGTGGCCGCGTTCCGTGCGCGGAACCGGCCGCGTGACCAGGACCCGCCCGCCCCGCCGCCGCACAGCGTCAGGAAGGCCATGCCATGGACCCCGTGCTCACCCCGGACGTGCTCGCGAAGCTGCGGCAGCCGCGCCCGTACCCCGCCGTCTCGCTCCTGATGCCGACGCATCGCCGGGAGCCGGACAACGCCCAGGACCCGGTGCGGCTGCGCAATCTCCTGGCCGAGGCGGAGCAGGCGGTGCAGGACGACCCCAGGATCTCGCGCGAGCGGCGGATGGAGCTGGTCGACCGGCTGCGCCGGGCGGTGTCCGAGGTCGACCTGCGCCATGCGGAGGACGGTCTGGTGATCTTCGTGGCCGAGGGCGAGCACCATGTGTGGTCGGTGGCGCGCACCGTGCCCGAGCGGGTGGTCCTGGCCGACACCTTCCTCACCCGCAACCTGGTGGCCGCGCACGCCGCCGAGCAGCCCTACTGGGCGCTCGCCGTCGCCGCCGACCGGGTGTCGCTGTGGAACGGCAACCCCGAGCACACCGAGGAGCACACGGCCGACGGCTTCCCGCTGACGCTCAGCATGGAGAACCCGGACGTGGAGCGCGAGGAGCAGATCGGGGACGTCCCCAGCACCTTCCGGGACGAGACGACCCTGCGGTTCCTGCGGGAGGCGTACGAGCAGCTGCGGACGGTCCTCGCGTCCGAACCGCGTCCGCTGTACGTGATCGGCTCGTCGGCCGCGCTCGCCGCGCTGTCCGAGCTCGGACCGCTGTCGCGCGACACCTTCACGATCGAGCGCGGCGGGCTCGCGGCGGGCCCGGCCGCCGCCGTCCACGAGGCCGTCGAACCTCTGCGCACCGCCCGCGAGGCGGCCGCGACGGCGACGATCGTCGCCGAGCTGGACACCGCGCGCGGCCGGCGCGAGTTCGCCGGCGGCATCGACGAGGTGTGGCAGGCCGTGAAGGACGGCCGCATCCGGCTGCTGGCCGTCGAGGAGCACTACCAGACAGTGGTACGGGACGAGGGCGGGCACCTCGAACCGGCCGAGGCCGCGACGGCGGACACCCGCGACGACATGGTCGACGAGATCGTCGAGCAGGCCCTCGAAACGGGCGCCGAGGTGCGCTTCGTACCGGACGAACTGCTGGCGGGCGCCGGCCACATCGCCGGCGCCCTGCGCTACTGAGACCGTTCCTGCGCGGCGCGCGCTCGGTCCGCTACTCCCAGGGCCAGCGGGCGTCGCGGCCGGCGTCGAGGAGCGGGATCATGCGGAAGGCGGCGTCGGTGAGGCCGCCCATGGCGTGCCGGTTGGCGCCGCCGGAGGGCATGGCGGCCTCGCGGTAGCCGGCCATGTTCCACATGTAGACGGGGACGTCCTTCGGGATCAGGTCGTCGACCGGGGTCTCGGGCATGCCGCCGTAGCCGTGGCAGTTGGACGGCAGCCAGCCGGGCCGGGTCTGCTCGTCGGTGACGATGACGACCCGGTCGTGGCGGGCGTAGAACCGCCGGACGGCCGACGGGATGTCGGTGCCGCCGATCTGCCCGAACCGCTCGACGAGCCGCAGCACGCTGTCCCCGCGCCGGACGTCGACCTTCCGCGCCTGCTGCCCGAACTCCACGAGCGTGGGCCGCTCGGCGCGCACCGCGAGCGCGGCGCCGAACACGGCGGCCTGCTCGGCGAGGCTGATGTCCGAGCTGTTGGGCGTCGAGTAGCCGTAGCCCGGGAACATGCTGGGGCTCCGGTCGACGAGGATCAGCGTCCGGCCGGCGAGCACGGGCACGTGGGAGAGGGAGTGCCCGAGGGCCTTCTCCAGGGCGTGGCCCCAGCGCAGCGAGGGCGCCGCCTTGTACGCCGCCCAGAACCGGAACGGGAACATGCGGGAGGCGCGGACCTCGTCGGGGTCGGCGAGGCGGGCCGCGATCCGCTCGGCGACGGCGTCGGAGACGCCCGCCTTGTCGAAGTTCCGGAGGTTGCGGACCAGGGCCATCAGGCCCATGGACGGGATGACCGCCTCCCAGGCGGCGGCGTCCATCGGGCCCTGCAGCCAGCCGGCCAGCGCCTCCCAGGTCATGCCCGCACGGGCGAGCTCGACGCGGCGCGCGGGGTCGCCGAGGACGGCGCGCCGGTCGGTGACCGGGAGCGCCATCAGGCGGGCGCGCAGGGCCAGGGTCTCCAGGGGCTCGGGGACGGTGTCGCCGCGGCCGTGACGGCGGTCGATGGCGTGCCGGAACAGCTCGCCCTGCCACGGCTTGGCCGGGTCGGGCGCGGCGTGCACCAGCTCCAGGACGTCGCCGAAGCGGTAACTCCGCGACTCCGTATCGTACTTGAGCAGCGAGCGCTCGTCGTAGAGACGGCGGACGGCGTCCGCGACGCCGCGCTTCACCGGCTTGGGCAGCGCCCGGCCGTACCGGGCGGTCCAGTAGCCGAGCAGCTCGCCGGGCTCGTCGGCGCGGCGCAGGACGGAGGCGACGACGCTGCGGTTCGACCAACTGCCGGTGTTGTCAGTGCCGTTGGGGTCGGTCGGGGTCGGGCAGCCCGCGTCGAGGCGTGCCTTGACGAACTCGGCGGCGCCGACGAGCGAGGCGGTCCGCATGTTGCCCTCGCCGCGCAGCCAGCGCAGCAGGCCGGCGGTCCAGGCCGGGTCCTCGACGGCGAGCCGGCGGATCAGCGCGGTGTACCGGTCGTCGCGGGCGCCGGCCTTCTCGTAGAAGGTGTCGGTGCCGACGGTGTTGGCGACGGCCAGCAGGAACAACTCGCTCTTCGCGTCGCGGAGGTGCGCGCCCGCACCCTCGTGCGTCCGGGTGCGCTCTGCCGTGGTGGTCACGGGCGAGACGGCGGACGGACGGGTGCCGCGCGCGTTGAAGCGGGCCATGGGGAATCCCCTCGCGGATGGGAGGGAAGGCGACGGCAGCGCCGGGGTGCCCGAGATCGGATCGGTGGGGGAACGTAGTGCTCTGGGCCGCTGAGCTACCGGCGCCCGAAGCGCCGGACGGGATTCGAACCCGCGTCTCTCCATTAACAGTGGAAGTATCCCCCGCCTGCGCACCGGGCACCCCGGCGCTGTGCGCCTCCCGAGATCGAAAGCGGTCCACGGCGAGATTTCTCGGAAAGAAGTAGCCGCTGACCTGCGCACCGGGAGGTGCTGTGGTTCCCACCGTAGTCCGTACGGAAATTGACGCCACCTAATATTCGCGGCGGCACCCTAGCCTTCGTCGGCGGCCGAGAGCCGGGCCAGTTCCTCGGCTGCCGATTCGGCCGCCTGGCGGGCCGACTTCAGGGCCTGCTCCAGGCGGCGGACCTCCGCCTCCGTCCGCTCGACCCGCGCCGCGGCGGCGACTCGGGCCTCCCGGGCCGCTTCCCGAGCCGCTTCACGCGCGGCCTCCCGCTCCGCTTCCTGCTCCGCCTGTCGCTTCGCCGCGCGCTCCGCCTCCCGCTTCCGTTCCGGGACAGGCAGGGCGCCCTCGTCGGGGGCGACGGCGGTGAAGTCGACGGCGGCTTCGGGGACCTTGACCAGGCGGCCGCGGGCCCATTCCTGGGCGACGTCGGGGCGGGCGAGGACGCCGTGGAGGGTCTGTTCGAGTTCGCGGAGGACGGTGTCGCTGACCGGCTGGCCGGCCTCGGCGGCGAGGTCGGCGGCCGTACGGGCGAGGGTGGCGACGAGCTGGTGCTGCTTGCGGGCGGCCTCGCGGAGACGCTCGCCGTCCAGCATCCGGTGGGCCACCCGGAGGGTCTCCCCCAGGGCGAGGAACCGTTCCGCCTCCTCCGGCCGCTCCTGGGCGAGCAGGTTCGCGGCCCACGCCGCGAGCACCGGCCGGCGCAGCGCCGCGAGGGCCTTCGCCGTCTCCGGGTCCTTGCGGCGGCGCGCCTCGGCGACATACGCGTCCCGCGCCTCAGCGAACTCGGCGGGCCGCAGCCCGTACAGCTCCTGGGTGATCAGCTCGACGTCCACGCACCCACTCTGCGCCGCCGGGCCGGTCCCGGCGCGCCGTACGCGTCGCGCGATGGATGCCCCGCCGGGATGATGGAGGAGACCCCGGAGGGCTTCGGGCCCGTACGGGCCCCGAGCGGCGGCGACGCGGAGGAGGGATGCGGTCCGGATGAGCACGGCGGACCTGCCGGCCGGCCCGGCCCCGGTGAGCGGCCCGGCTCCGGTGAGCGGCGCGTTCGCCATGGAGGCCGGTGGACTCCTCGACGTGCTCGGGGTGGCCGCCGTGGTGCTCGACGCCCGCGGCCGGATCGTGCTGTGGAGCCCGCAGGCGGAGACCGTGTTCGGCTATTCCGCGGCCGAGGCGCTCGGCCGGCCGGCCGTGACCCTGCTGGTCGCGGAGGCGCACCGGGACGAGGTGCTCGCGCTGTTCGCCCGGGTGATGGCGGGCGGCGGCCCGTGGGCCGGGGTCTTTCCGATCCGGCGCCGGGACGGGCGTACGGTGCCCGTCGAGTTCCGCAACACGCGCCTTGAGGACGACCAGGGGCAGGCGTACGCGCTGGGGCTCGCGACCGACCGGGCGACCGTGCGCCGGGTGGAGCAGGACCTGGCTCTGTCCTCGCGGCTCGTCGCCCACTCCCCCATCGGCCTGGCCGTGCTCGACCTCGACCTCCGGTTCGTCCTGGTCAACCCGGCCCTGGAGCGGATCACCGGACTGCCCGCCACCGGGCACCTGGGGCGCGGCTTCGGGCAGGCGGTGCCGTCGCCCGACGCACCGGCGGTGGAGCGAGCGCTGCGCGAGGTCCTGGAGACCGGGGTGCCGGTGCTGTCCCGCCGGGTGCGGGGCCCGGTGCGGGAGGCCGGCCGGGACGCACCACAGGGCACGGACCGCCCGGACACCGACGAGGCGACGGCGGAGTCGGAGTCGGAGTCCGTCTGGTCGGTGTCCCTGTACCGCCTGGAGACCACCGGACGCCGGGTCGTCGGGGTCGCCGCCGCCGTCGTCGACGTCACCGAGCAGCACCGGGCGGAACGGGCGGCGGCCCGCGCCCGTAACCGGCTCGCGGTGATCGCGAGCGCCTCCGAGCGCGTCGGCACCACCCTCGACCTGGATCTGACCGCGCACGAGCTGGCGGAGCTGGTGGTGCCGGAGTTCGCCGACATCGCGGCCGTCGACGTCCTGGAGGACGTCCTCACCGGGCCCCGGCCGGGCGGCACCGACGCCTCGGGGCCCGCGGTGTTCCGGGCGCTTGCCGTGGAGACGGCGTACCCGACGGTGGCCCGCGACGCCGCCGACCCCGTCGGCGATCCGGCCCGCTACGGCGCGGAGCGGCTGGTCACCCGGTGCGCGCGGACCGGCCGGCCGGTGCTCGTCGCGCAGGTCACCGACGCCGATCTGGCGCACATCGCCCGCGACGCGACCGCCGCGGGGCTGCTGCGTGAGGCGGGCGTCCACTCGTATCTCGCGGTGCCGCTGCGCGCCCGTGGGGTGGTGCTCGGGGTGCTCGACCTGAAGCGGGCGCGCAACGCCGTGCCCTTCGACCGCGACGACGTGCTGCTCGCCGTGGAGCTGGCGGCCCGCGCGGCGGTCGCCATCGACAACGCGCGCTGGTACCGGCACCAGCAGCGGACCGCCCTCGCCCTGCAGCGGCATCTGCTGCCGCACGGCCCGGCCCGGCTCAACGGCCTCGACGCCGCCTACCGCTACCAGCCCGCCTCGGCGGCGGTCGAGGTCGGCGGGGACTGGTTCGACGCGATCCCGCTGGCCGACGGGAAGACCGCCCTGGTCGTCGGCGACGTGATGGGCAGCGGCATCAACGCCGCCGCGACCATGGGGCAGGTGCGGACCGCGGCCCGCACGCTCGCCGGGCTCGGCCTCGCGCCGTCGGTGGTGCTCACCGAGCTGGACCGCACGGTGGCCGGTCTGGACGAGATGGCCACCTGTCTGTACGCGGTGTACGACCCGGGCAGCGCCAGCTGCCGCATCGCCAACGCCGGGCATCCGCCGCCCGTCCACGTCCCGGCCGACGGACTGCCCCGCCTCCTCGACCTGTCGACCGGGGCCCCGCTGGGCGTGGGCGGTGTGCCGTTCGAGACCGAGGAGGTTCCCTTCCGGCCGGGCGATTCGCTGGTCCTGTACACCGACGGTCTGGTCGAGACCCGTGACCAGGACATCGACGTACGGCTCGCCGCCCTCACCGCGCTCCTCGACGGGCCGCCCCGCTCCCTGGAGGAGACCTGCGACCTGCTGCTCGACGCCCTGCGCGCGCCGGACGCTCCCGACGACGTCGCCCTCCTGATCGCACGGGCGCGCCCCCTCCCCGCGAGCGGGGACGGGGACGAAGACAGCACCGAGGACGGGGCCGGGAAGGAGGGAGCGGCGTGAACGGCGTCCCGGAACCGGCGGCCCGCATCCTGCCCTTCACCGAGGGCATCGCCGGCGCGCTGGTCGACGGCCACGGGCGGGTCGCCGCCTGGACCCCGGAGGCCCGCGAGCTGCTCGGGCGGTCCGCCGCCGAGGTGGTGGGCCGTCCGGTACGGGCACTGCTCGCGGATCCAGCGGCCTGGCGCGAGCTCGTACGGCGCTATGCGCGGGGGGCGCGGGAGGGCGAAGTGGTGCTGCGCTCCGGGCGGGGCGAGGACGTGCCGGTGGTGTTCCAGACCTTCGGCCTCAGCGACGACGGAGCGGCCCTCGCCACGGGCGGCGCGGGGACGGGCGAGGCCGGTGCCACGGGCTGCTTCGTGCTCGTCGCACCGGCGGCGCTGGCCTCGGGCTGGTTCCAGGACCACGCGTTCATCCGCGAGCTGTTCCTCCAGGACCGGGTGGGGCTCGCCGTGTTCGATCCGGAGCTGCGGCTGCTGCGCACCAACACCCACCTCCTGCCGTACACCGGCGTGCCCGCCGACCTGCGCGCGCGCCGGCTCTCCGACTTCCTGCGGCCCGAGGACGCGGCGGGCATCGAGAACAAGCTGCGCATGGTGCTCGCGACCGGGCTGCCGCTGGTGCAGGCGGAAGAGCTGCTGCGGACCATCGAGGACCCCCGCGGCGGGGTGAACCTCGCGATCTCCGCGTTCCGGCTGCAGGATCCCAGCGGCCGGGTGCTCGGCGTGACCGCGCTCTTCACGGACGTCACCGAGACGCGCCGGGCCGCCGAACGGCTCGCCCTGCTCCACCTCGCCACGGCGCGTGTCGGCAGTTCCCTCTCCGTCACGGACGCCGCCCGCGAACTGGCCAACGCCCTCGTGCCGGGCCTCGGCGACCTGGCGGTGGTCGAACTCGCCGACGCGGTCCCGCTCGGCGAGGAACCGGCGCCCGACGCCGAGGGACGCCTGCTCCTGCGCCGTACGGCCGTCGCTGGCCAGCCCGGTGCCTGCGAGAGCAACGGCCCCCGGACACCCGCGCCGGACGTCGTGCTCGTCGCCGTGCGCGAAGGCGAGGCCGCTCCGGCCGAGGGGCATCCCATACGGATGACCGCGCCGCTGCGGGCCCGCGGCACGCTGCTCGGGCGGCTGACGGTGGGGCGGCGGACGGCGCTCGGCCGGTACGCGGACGCGGACCGCGATCTGCTGCGGGAGATCGCCGACCGGGCGGCCCTCGCCCTGGACAACGCCCGCCGCTTCACCCGGGAGCACCGGGCGGCGGTGGGGCTCCAGCGGAGCATGCTGCCGCCGACGCAGACCCAGACGCCGGCGGTGACGACCTCCGGGGTGTATCTGCCGGCGGAGACCAGGACCGGTGTCGGCGGCGACTGGTTCGACGTGATCCCGCTGTCCTCGGCGCGGGTCGCGCTGGTCGTCGGGGACGTCGTCGGGCACGGCCTCGCGGCCACCGCCACCATGGGCCGGCTGCGCACCGCCGTACGGACCCTCGCGGACCTCGACCTCGAACCCGACGAACTCCTCGCCCATCTCGACGACCTGGTCACCCAGCTGCTCGCGGAGCCGGAGGAGACCGGCGAGGAGGACGAGGACGCCGGGGACGAGGACGCGGAGAGCGAGGCCGGCGAGGCCTGGCAGGTCCGCCACCCCTCGTCGCCGACCGGCGCGACCTGCGCGTACGCCGTCTACGACCCGGTCACGCGGCGCTGCACGGTGGCCTCGGCCGGGCATCCGCCGCCCGCCGTGGCGGCCCCGGACGGCTCGGTGGCGTATCTGCAGGTGGATCCCGGTCCGCCGCTGGGCGTCGGCGGGCTGCCGTTCGAGACGACGGAGGTGGAGCTGGCGCCGGGCAGTGTCCTCGCGCTCTACACGGACGGGCTGATCGAGGGGCGCGGCGGTGATCTGGACGCCGGGATGGCCGAGCTCGCGGCCTGTCTCGCCCGGCCGGGTGCCGTGCGGCTGCCGCTGCGGGAGCTGGGGCGGGAGATCGTGGCGGGACGCCCCGCCGGCGGGCTCGCGGACGACGTGACCCTGCTGCTCGCCCGTACCCGCGAGGTGCCCGCCGAGTCCACGGCGACCTGGCAGGTCGAGGCGGATCCGGCGGCGGTCGGCGCGGTGCGGGAGGCCGCGGCGGCACAGCTGCGCGCCTGGGGCCTGGAGGAGCTGGTCTTCACCACCGAGCTGGTGCTGAGCGAGCTGGTCACCAACGCGATCCGGTACGCGGGCGGGCCGGTCAAGGCGCGGCTCGTCCGGGCGGGCCGGCTGATCTGCGAGGTCTCCGACCCGAGCGCCACCCATCCCCGGATGCGGCGGGCGCAGCTGACGGACGAGGGCGGACGCGGGCTCTTCCTGGTGGCACAGCTGACCACGCGCTGGGGCAGCCGCTACAGCCGTACGGGCAAGACGATCTGGGGCGAGCAGGAGCTGCCGCCGCCGATCACGCGGTGACGGTCGGGGCGGCATCCGCCGTCCCGACCGTCACCGCGTGACTCCGTCGCTCCGAGGCTCGCGCCGGGTCAGGCGTGGTCGGCGTCCTCGGGGATGCTGACCAGCCAGCGGGTGTCCTGGCGGGGGCGCAGGTAGAGCGCCCAGTAGAGGGTGGCGACGGCGGTGATGCCGCCGGTCCACAGCAGGTACTCGGTGTCCTGCATGTACAGGACGTACGCGAGGACGCCGATGAGCACGACCGGGACGGCCGGCCACAGCGGCATGCGCCAGGCCGCGACCTCACGGTGCGCGCCGCGGCGGCTGAACAGGGCGGCGACGGCGACGAGCAGGTACATGCCGGTGACGGAGACGCCGGTGACGCCGTAGAGGGTGTCGAGGTTGACGAAGCAGAGGGCCGCGCCGGGCACGCCGACGACCAGGGTGGCCACCCACGGCGAGCCGAAGCGGCCGAGGCGGGACAGGGCGTTGTTGACCGGCTCGGGCCAGGCCTTGTCGCGGGCGGAGGCGAACAGCACGCGGGAGTTCTGGATGACCATCACGATGCCGGCGTTGATGATGGCGAGCGCCACGCAGAGGCTGATGAAGGTGCCGACGGCCGAGTTGGACCAGGCGGTGATCATGCTGCTGATGTCGCCGCCGGTGAGAGCCTGGAGGTCGTCGGCGCCGAGGGTGATGGCGACGACGGGGACGAGGATGACGGCGGTGGAGATGGCGAGCGTGGCGAGCACGGTGCGGGCGACGCTGCGGCGCGGGTTCTCCAGCTCCTCGGAGAGGTAGACGGCGGTCGAGAAGCCCTGGGTGACGAAGAGGGCGATGGCGAGGCCGGAGACGACGAGGGCGCCGGTGACGAGCGAGTGGGTGCTGCCGTCGCCCGCGACCTGTCCGTGCGTCAGGGCGCCGAGGCCGCGCTGGGAGTGGCTGAAGCCGAGGACGGCGACGAGGCCGGCCGCGACGACTTCGAGGACGAGGAAGATACCGGTGATCCAGGCGTTGGCGCGCAGGTCGAGCAGTCCGGCGAGGGTGGCGAGGAGCATGACGCCGGCGCCGGCGATCGGGGCGGGGATGTGGACGAGCGGCGCGAGGTAGTCGGCCGTGCCCATGGCGATCACCGGGGGCACGATCATCACCACGAGCAGGGAGAGTACGAAGACCAGCCAGCCGGCGAGGCGGCCGGCGAGGGTGGAGACGATGGCGTACTCGCCGCCGGCGCTGGGGATGAGGGTGCCGAGCTCGGAGTAGACGAAGGCCACGCCGATGCAGAGCAGCGAGCCGATCGCGATGGTGAGCGCGGTGAAGGTGCCGACGCTGCCGAAGAGGTCGGGGACGACCACGAAGAGGGTCGAGGCGGGGGTGACGCAGGAGAGCGTGAGCAGGGTGCCGCCGACGACACCGATGGAGCGCTTGAGTTTCTGTGGCACGGGGGCCGTCTGGGGGGCCAGGGCGTGTGGTGCGCTGAGGGTGTCGGTCATCAGGCGGTTCCGATCGATGCGTGCGGTGCGTGTGCGAGCGGGAGCGGTATCGCCTCCGGGGCGGCCGGTGGGGTGCCGGTGATGTGAGGGGTGGGGTGTGACGGGTGTTCGTGTGCTCCCGGGCTGAATGGAAGCCCGCACGGATCCGCAGGTCAATGGCCTGATGGCTGCGGAATCCGTCGTCAGGGGTCGGTTCGGCGGGGCGATCGGACGTTAACAACGCGCCAAGACGGCGTGAATGCTCCGTACGGGAACCGCAGCGCTCCCGGGAGGACTTTTACCGCGCTTTACCGGCCGTCGCGCATCGTGGACGCCTCGGCGGGTCAGGCGGTGCCGCTCTCCCATACGACGGTGCCGCCGAGCAGCCCGGGGCGGGCGCCGGTGGCGAGGGCCGGGTGCTCCAGGGTGTCGGCGGTCTCCTCCAGACAGCTGCCGAGGCTGTCGGGGGTGTCCCAGTCGGCTTGCCCGCCGTGCCGGGTCCAGCGGCCCAGGTGACCGGTCCCGGTGTCCAGGAAGAGACCGGAGGTGAGGTCGGCGGGGTCGAGCGAGATCACCGGGATCCAGGCAGGCCGCCAGCCGGGCGTGCCTGACAGCGACCGGTACGCGGCGGCGACGGCGTCGAGCGGGATCAGCGCCATGCCGCCCGGCAGACAGCCGACGCGAGCGCCGGTGCCGGCCGCGGCGCCGTCGTCGCCCGCGGTCAGGGTCCAGAGCGTGCGCAGGGCGGCCGGCAGGCGGACGCCGTCGAGCTCGCGCTCGACGGCGTCGATCTCGGCGGGGCGCGCGCCGGCGCGGAGCGCGGCCAGGGAGTCGGGGGCGTGTCGGCCGAGCCAGGCGGTGACGCGCCGCCAGGCCTCGGTGATCTCGCGGGCGGCGATCGCGTCCGCGGCCAGGGGGTGGTGGCCGGCGGTGCCGTGGGCGGCCGGGGAGCCGGGCAGGCCGCACCGGTCGAGGAGGGCATGGAGTTCCGCGGCGGTCAGCCGCGGATTCGCGGCGGCGCCTTCGGCGAGCTCGGGCGCGGCGGGGCCCTCCAGAAGGGTCGAGAGGAGGGAGACCGGGAGTACGGGGTTGGCGGCGGCGGCCCGGCGGACCCGGGCGTCGGGGTCGCCGAGCTGCGGCACGGGCGGCCGGTCGAGCGTGGGGTCGGCGGCGGCCAGGGCGCGTACCTCCGGGTCCTCGTGGTCGAGGAGGTGTCCGAGACCGGTGCGCGGCACGCGGCTCGGAGGGAGCAGATGCCGCAGGTGGCGGGGGGTGGCGATGAAGGCTTCGAGGAGGGTGGCGGCGGGTGCGAGCGGGTGGTGGTACGCGAGCAGAAGTCGTACCTCCGGGTCGGGGTCGGCGGCGAGCGGGGCCGCCAGCTCGCCGGGGAGCCCGGCCCAGGTCGCCGCGACGCGGCGCAGCAGGGCGTGCTCCGACCGGGCGCACTCGGCGTACCAGTCGGGGTCGGGGACGATCGGCGTCTCGGGGAGCGGACCGACCATGTAGACGGTGCCGCGCGCGACGAGGTCGACGGCCGCGCGCTTTTCCCAGGTGCGCTGGTACGGCTGGACGCGCGCCCGGGTCCGTACCGATTCGTCCGGGTCCTCCATCAGGGCGGGGAGCAGTGCGGGGTCGAGGTCGGCGCGGCTCGCGACGCGTTCGCGGACCTTGGGGTCGGGATCGCGGGCGAGGCGGGCGACGGCGTCGGCGTGGGTGTGCGGGTTGCGGGCCAGTTCCCCCAGGTCGCGGCCGGCGCCGAGGCAGGCGTCGACGACCGTGCGGGCGAGTGCGCCGTCGAGGAGGAGGCCGGTGCGGTGGTGGCTCTCCCGCTCCGGCAGCTCGGTCACCGTGGCGGCCGGGTCCCGGTGGCCGTCGTTGCGCCGGGCGGCCTCGCGGACCTCGGGGTCCGGGTCGGCGAGGAGCGCGGCGCGCCGTTCGGCGGTGAGTGACGACCAGTCGTTGGCGGCGTAGGCCCGCACGACGGGGTCGGGGTGGGTGGCCATGGCCCGGCGGTGGGCGAGCGAGATCTGCCGGGAGGAGAACAGTTCGCCGATGATCTCGCCGACGGTGACCTGGCCGCCGGGGTGGTCCTCGTCGCGTGCGGTCAGCAGGGCGTCCACGACGTCAGCGGGCAGCGGAACCGTTCTCCCGCGCTGTGGTTTGGGCCCTCCGGCGAGCGCGGCCCGCACCAGCGCGTCGGGATCGCGCACAAGGCGGCCCCGCAGCTCCGGCGCCACGTGCCCGTTCCGGGCGAACGCCCGGCGCACCTCCCGGCGCGGATGCGTGAGCACCGCCTCGGTCACGGCGTCGGGCAGGGCCCGCTCCTGGCAGAGCGTCTTCCAGGCGGTGCTCGCGCCGGGGTCGAGCAGCCTGACCAGGACGTCCGCGGGGGCACCGGAGTTGCTCGCGATGCCGCGCATCCACGCTTCGACCAGGGAGGAGTTCATCACGGCATCCTGCCAGTCCGGTCGCGTGGAGCGGTGAACGGGGGCGTTCACCGGCCCGCCCAGGGGGGTGGTCCGGGCGGGCCGGAGACAGGGGGTGGCGGGGCCGCGCCTACTGCGCCATCTCGTACGCGCCGGACAGCGACTCCACGCGCTGCCAGACGCGGTCCGTGCGGGCCTGGTCGACGACCGGGCGGCGGACGGCGGTGAGGGCCCAGCTCTGCTGGGCGGCGGTCGCGGAGTCCTTGCCGTGGAGCTCGACGGCGTGGGCCGAGAAGTCGCGGACGAGGACCGCGAAGAGCTCGTCGAGGACGTCCTCGTCGAGCGCGGTGAGCGCGCCCTGCTCCAGGACCAGCTGGGCGTGCACGACGAGGGCGAAGAGCTGGCCGACGGCGAGCAGCAGGTCGAGGTCGCGGCTCTGCTCCTCGTCGGGGGCGGCCGTGGTGACGAACTCGCAGAGCGCGTCCGCCTGTTCGCGGAAGCGGGCGACGTTCGGGAGGTGCGCGTACGTGTCGAAGGCCGGGCGCCAGTCGTGGAAGCGGACCGCGCCGAGACCGCGGGCCGGGCCCTGACGGAAGAGGAAGTCGTCGTCCGCGGCGTCGAGGCGGGTCGGCACCGGCTCGTAGGCGGCGGGGGCGAGGAGGTGGTTGCGCATGAACTTGAGGATCAGCGCGAGGTTGACGTGGACCGTGCCCTCCAGCTTCGGCAGGCCGCGGATCTCGACGGCTGCCTGGGCGAAGTAGTTGTCCTTCTCGAAGCCCTTCGCGGCGACGACGTCCCACATCAGGTCGATGACCTTCTCGCCCTCCGTGGTCACCTTCATCTTCGTCATCGGGTTGAAGAGGAGGTAGCGGCGGTCGTCGGGCCCGGCGGTGCGGAAGTAGTCCACGGCGCGGTCGCTGAACTGCTTCATGCCGACCAACCGCACGTAGGCGTCGGTCAGTTCGCGCCGCACGTGCGGGAAGGCGGTGACCGGCCGGCCGTACAGGATCCGGTTCTGCGCGTGGGTGACGGCCTCGTACATCGCGTGCTCGCAGATGCCGATGGAGGCGGTGCACAGGTTGAACTTGCCGACGTTGACGGTGTTGAGCGCGGCGTCGAAGGCGGCGCGGCCGGTGTGCAGGACGTCCTCGGCGGCCACCGGGTAGTCCTCCAGGCGGAACTCGCTGACGAACTTGGATGAGTCGACGACGTTCTTGACCAGGTGGTAGGCGGGGTGGCGGCTGTCGGCGGCGAAGAAGACATAGCCGTCGGGGCCCTCGACGTCGGTGCGGCGGCCGAAGACGGAGACGAGGCCGGCGGCGTTGCCGTTGCCGATGTAGTACTTGGAACCGGTGGCGCGGAAGCCGCCCTCGCCGTCGGGGGTGAGCAGCATGTCGGTGGAGTAGATGTCCGCGCCGTGCGTCTTCTCCGACAGGCCGAAGGCGAACACCTCGCCCTGGCGCAGGAGTTCGGCGGCCCGCTCGCGCGCGGCGGCGTTGTCGCTCTGCCAGACCGGGCCGAGGCCGAGGATGGTGACCTGCCAGGCGTACCAGTAGTCGAGGCCGTAGAAGCCGAGGATCTCGTTGAGGGCGGCGATCCGGGCGGTGTCCCAGCGCTTGTCGCTCTCGCCCTCGCCGGCGGCGGAGGCCGGGGTGAGGAAGGTGGCGAAGAGGTTCTCCTTGGCGGCGAAGGCGAGGAAGTCGCCGAGCCAGGCGCGGGTGCGGTAGTCCTCGATCAGCTGTCGCTTGCCGCGCTCCTCGAACCAGTCGACGGTGGCGCGCAGCAGCCGGCGCGTCTCCGGGTCGAAGTGCGCGGGGTCGTAGGTGCGCGGGTTGAAGAGGAGCGAGTCGGCCATGGAGGGTGCCGCCTTTCGGTGAGGATGGTCGGGGGTTCAGCGCTCGGCGCGGAACCGGTGGAGGGTGGCGAGCACGTCGTCGAGCCAGGCGATCATCATGCGTTCGTACGCGATGCCGCCCCGCAGCACGACGTGCTGCAGCTCGCGCTCGGCGTCGGCGGGCCCGTAGGAGCCGTGGCCCGGGCCGCCGTCGGGGCCGCCGCTGGGGCCGGTGCCGGGGCCGGTGCCGAAGTCCCGGGTCTCACCGGCGAGATAGTGGGCGAGCCGGTCCCGGTGGGTCTCCCGGTGCCGTTCCACCTCGTGGATCAGGCCGGCCGGGTCGTCGAAGGCGGCGCCCCGGATCTTCACGGCCAGGTCGTGGCGGACGGACTCGGGCTCGATGGGGTCGTGCAGCCAGGAGGAGAGCGCGGCCCGGCCGAGGTCGGCCACCGAGTACTCGCGTTTGTCCGGCCGGCCCTGCTGCGGGACGTCCCGGGCGGCGACCCAGCCGTCGTGCTCCATGCGCTTGAGCACGCGGTAGATCTGCTGGTGGGTGGCGGTCCAGAAGTAGCCGATGGACCGCTCGAAGCGCCGGGCCAGCTCGTATCCGGAGCCCGGTTGCTCAAGGAGCGAGACGAGGATCGCGTGTTCGAGCGCCATGCCGCCGATCTTGCTATGCAACGAGTTGCATAGCAAGGCGGGCGCCGCCGGTGAGACACGGCTCACCCCGCGCGGGGCGGTCCGGGCATCCCCGGCAATTCATCTCCTGTCGGTCCCGGATCCGGGCGCCCCCGCCCCGACCCCTTGTCGATCGACGGGCGCCTGTGCTCCAATCCGTGACGAACACCTACGGACCGGGATGCTCGTCAGTCCCGGGGCGGTCCAGAGGCGCGAGGGCCGGACGGCGGGGAGCGCGGGCGGTTTCGGCCCGGCGCTGGACGCCGGGCGTACGGGGACAACCCATCCACGTACCCGCAGGAGCGATCGCCATGAGCAAGCACGTCCTGGCCCAGAACCAGTACGGCAAGGCCGAGAACCGCATCGTCAAGATCACCCGTCAGGGCAACGAGGGCGCCTGGCACGAGATCCGCGACCTGAACGTCTCCGTCGCCCTGCGCGGCGAGTTCCGCCAGGTGCACCTGACCGGCGACAACGGCAACTGTCTGCCGACGGACACCACCAAGAACACGGTCTACGCCTTCGCCAAGGAACACGGCATCGCCTCCCCCGAGGCGTTCGCGATCCTGCTCGCCAAGCACTTCGTGCACTCGCAGCCGGTGATCCACGAGGCGCAGATCCGCGTCGAGGAGTACGCCTGGGACCGGATCTCCGTGCCCACCCGCGCCGAGCAGCACTCCTTCGTCCGCAAGGGCCAGGAGGTCCGCACCGCCCAGGTCACCCACAGCGGCCAGACCGGTCAGCTGCAGGTCATCTCCGGTCTGAAGGACCTCACCGTCATGAACTCGACCAACTCCGAGTTCCACGGCTTCATCAAGGACAAGTACACGACCCTCCAGGAGGCCTACGACCGCATCCTGGCCACCAAGGTCACGGCCCGCTGGGCGCACTCCGCGCTCACCGCCGACGCCGAGGACTTCGACTGGGACCGCTCGTACAAGTCCGCGCGCCGTCACATGCTGGAGGCCTTCGCGGAGACCTACAGCTACTCCCTGCAGCAGACCCTCAACGCGATGGCCGAGCGGGTCCTCGACAACTGCCAGAGCGTCAACGAGGTGCGGCTCAACCTGCCGAACAAGCACCACTTCCTCGTGGACCTGGAGCCGTTCGGCCTGAAGAACGACAACGAGGTGTACTACGCCGCCGACCGGATGTACGGCCTGATCGAGGGCACCATCCACCGTGACGGCGTGCAGCCGGTGATCGCCACCAGCGACTGGATCACCGCCTGACCCGCCCCGGGCCGGCCACGGACCCGACGGCACCGGACCACCCCGCGCGCGCTCGCCCGGGGTGGTCCGGTGCGGTCAGACCGTGGACAGCAGTGCGGCCAGGGGCTCCGGGACGGCGTCCGGGGGCAGCGCCTCGGTGAGGACGCGACCGTAATGGATCTTGCGGCCCTTCTTCGTGCCGAGGAAGCGGCGCAGTTGCTGTCGCGGGGTGCGGGTGCGCTGCTCGGGCTGGCGGAGGAAGGTGCTCAGCGGACGGTGGTCGCCCTCGGCGCGGACGAGTTCGGCGACCCGGTCCGGGCCAAGGGCGCGAATGAGTTCGTCCTCCAGGTCGGCGGCGCAGACGAAGAAGGCGTGCTGCTCCTCGGCGAGCCCGGCGCGGGTCCAGCCGCGGGCGTAGTAGTCACGCTCGCGCTCGTCGCACAGGCCGGTGAGGCGCAGGCCCAGGCCCGGCGGGCCGAGGAGCTGTGCGTAGCGGGCGATGTTCATCGCGCCGCCCATGGAGAGGACGCAGACGCCCTCGGCCGCCAGGTCACGTCCCCGGGCGGCGGCCAGGGCCTCGACGGCGGCGACGTCGCTCAGTCCTTCGAGCAGGACCACGGTCCGTACGGGCAGCAGCTCGGCGAGCTCCCGTGCGGGGTCGCCGGGGCCGCCCGCCGCCCACGCGGTGACCGCTTCCCGGAACGCCCCCATGTCAGCCATGGGTCGAGTGTCCGGCCCCGCGGCCTTGTGCGCCACGCATTTTCGCGCTAGCCGGGGGGCCGGGGCCGGCCCGGCTCAGGGCATGCGGTGCGAGGCCAGACAGAGCCTGAGCCGGGTGAGGTCCTCGGCCTCGACGAAGACCCGCTGCCCCCAGTGCGCGGTGAGGCGTTCGGCCACGTCGACCAGACGACGCCGGTCCTGCGGCGTGTAGGCGGGGTAGCGCGCCCAGCCGCGGTCGGCGATCTCGTTGCCCAGCTCGGTGAAGAGCAGCCCGCGGTAGCGCCGTTCCTCGTCCGCCGTCAGCGGCGTCGCGGGCGAATCGTCCTCGCCCGCGCCCGCGCCCTCGCCGGGAAGCACCCGTACGTTGTAGAGCTCCCGCACCACCGCTCCGCCACCGCCTTCCGTCCGTGCCGCCGGCGCACCCTGCGTACCCGGCGGCAGGAGGACGTTAGCGCGACGGCAGTGGAACGTGAGTACGAGCTGCGAGGCTGGCGCGGCCACTGTGGCCGACGCGTCGCCACGGACCGGCAGACCACGCACCACGGGCGGCTCACGTCACATGCCACCAGCCGCGGGGACACGGTACGTACGGCCGCTCGACCAGCGCCTCGGCCCCGTGCCCCGACGGCCCGCGCACGGACGGGTCGAGCCGAGCGAGAGAGCAGGTAGGGGAAATGCTCACCAAACGCGTGACGGTCACCGTCCACGCATCCGATCCGCTCAGCAGGGCCGGGCTGATCAGTCATTTACGGCACCAGCCGACCATCGACGTGATGGCCGGCCGCGAAGGGCACGACGGCGGCGGGGCGCCGCGGGGGACGGCGGACGCGCCGGCGGTCGCCGTCATGCTCGCCGACCGGATCGACGAACCGACCACCGCCGAGCTGCGCCGGCTGCTTCGCGCCGGCAGCGACCAGCGGGTCGTGCTGGTCGCCCGGGAGCTGCGCGAGCCGGATCTGCTCACGGTCGTCGAATACGGGGTGCGGGCCATCATCTGGCGCCATCAGGCCACCGAGGAACGCCTGTTGAGCGCCGTCCACAGCGCGGCCCGCGGCGAGGGGGAACTGCCGCCGGACCTGGTGAGCCGGCTCCTCGACCAGGTCGGGCGGCTGCAGCGGGCGACGGCCGCCGGCACCGGCCCGGGCGGCACCGTGCCGCTCTTCGGCATGGCACCGCGCGAGGTCGACGTGCTGCGGCTGCTCGCGGAGGGCTTCGAGACCCGGCAGATCAGCGAGAAGCTCGCCTACTCGGAACGCACCGTCAAGAACATCCTGCACGCGCTGATGACCCGGCTCCAACTCACCAACAGGGCGCATGCCGTCGCGTACGCGCTCCGCGAGGGCTACATCTGATGATCCACGAAATCGACGCGTCCCTGCGTCTGCTGCTCGCGCCGGCGGTCACGGGCGACATCGCCTTCGAGGCGCCGACCCGCGACTGGGCGGCCCGGCGCAACGCGCCCACCCTCAACGCGTACCTCTACGACATCCGCGAGGACGTCGCCCGCCGCGAACGCGGCCCCGTCGCCGAGCGCGACGCCCAGGGCGTCGTCACCCGCCGCCGCCAGCCGCCGCGCTGGTTCCGCCTGTCGTACCTGGTGACGGCCTGGACCGCCCGCCCGGAGGACGAACACCGTCTGCTCTCCGGCGCGTTGGCGCTCCTGCTCCCGCACGAGGTCCTGTCCGGCGACGCCGTCCCCGAGTCGGTCCGGGCCATCACCCCGACCCTGCCCCTCACGGTCGCGGTGCCGCCCGGCGATTCCCGCTCGCTCGCCGAGATCTGGTCCGCGCTCGGCGGCGAGCTGAAACCCTCCCTCGACGTCGTGATCACCACCCCCTTCCCGGTCACCCCGGTGTACGGAGCGGCCCCGCCCGTCACCGAGGGCGCCGAGGTCGTGGTCCGCGGCCTCGACGGCGTCCCGAACGACTCGTCCCCACGGATGCTGCGCCGCCCGGGCAGCGGCATCGCGGCACGCGGGGGCCGGGCATGAGCGCCGACCTGCTGCAGCTGATCGGCGCGCTCCGCACCCGGGTCGCCGCACTGGTGGCGACCCGCAGCGCCGACGACCCGACCGCGGGCGATCCGCTGCGCGGCCTGTACGTGACCGGGGAGACGGCGCTGCGGATCGCGACGGCGGGGCCGGGCGCGGCGGGTGCATCCGGCGCGGCCGGCATGTCCGGGCAAGCGCCCGCCGGCCCGGCGGCGCCTGAGCTCGGCGGGCCTTCGCCGGGCCGGCAGAGCAGCACGGGGCGGCTGGCCGCGCTCAGGTGCGCGTTCGGGCTGTCCGGGCTCGATGTGGAGGTGCTCCTCGCGGCGGTCGCGCCCGAGGTGGATCGGGGGTTCGAGGCGCTGTACGGGTACCTCAACGACGATGTCGGGCGGCGTCGCGCCACGGTGGGGCTTGCGCTCGACCTGGCCGGGACCGGGCCGGCCGACGCGGGCGCTCGGGACCGCTTTCACCCGGCGGCGCCGCTGCGCGCGGGCGGGCTGCTTCAGGTCGACGACGAGGACGAGGGCCGGCCGCTGCCCGGGCGGGCGTTGCGGGTGCCGGAGCGGGTGGTCGCGCATCTGCTCGGCGATGACAGCCGGCTGGACGCCCGACTGGCGGACGCGGGGGTGGAGTTGTTGCCGCCCACCGGAACAGGCGCCGGGCCGGCCGTCGGGGAGGTCGCCGCGCGGATCGCGGCGGCCGGACCCGTGACCGTCCATCTGCGGGAGCGGGTGCCCGGGGCCGCGACGGACGCGGTGGTGACCGCGCTGCGGGCGGCCGGGCGGCCGGTGCTGCGGTACCGGCCGGAGGCCGTGGACGCGGAGGCGGCCCGGGTGCTGCTCCGCGAGGCCCGGCTGCGCGGCGCCGCGGTGGTCGTCGAGCCGCTGCCGCCGGAGCCCGGCCCGCTGGTGCGGGCGCTGGCGGCGGGCGGGGCGACGGTGGTCCTGGCCGGGGCCGAGGCGCCCGATCCGACGTGGGTGCCGGCGGCGGCGCTGGTGGCCCTGGAGGCGCCGGGGGCGGCCGAGGCCTCCTCCGTCGAGCTGTGGCGCCACGCGCTGGGCGGCGAACCCGGCTCCGGCCGGGGCGACTTCGACCTGGCCGAGGCCGTCGCGCCGTACCGCCTCGGCGGGGACCAGATCCGGCGCGCGGCGAGCGCGGCCCGCGCCCTGGCGGCGTTCGAGGGCGGCTCGCTCACCCGGGCCCACGTCCAGCGGGGCGCGCGGCTCGTGTCGGCGCCGCTGCTCGACAGCCGGGCCCGGCGGGTGCGGCCCGCGGTGGGGTTCGCGGACATCGTGCTGCCCGAGGAGCCGCTGGGCCTGCTGCGCGAGCTGACCGGGCGGGCCCGGCACCGGGACCGGGTGCTCGGCGAGTGGCGGCTGCGCACCGGAGGCGGGCGGGGGCGCGGTGTCGTCGCGCTGTTCGCGGGCGAGTCGGGCACGGGGAAGACGCTGGGTGCGGAGGTCGTCGCGGGCGAACTCGGCCTGGATCTCTATGTGGTGGATCTGTCGTCGGTGGTCGACAAGTATGTGGGCGAGACCGAGAAGAACCTGGAGCGGATCTTCGCCGAGGTCGACCGCACGGACTGCGTGCTGCTCTTCGACGAGGCTGACGCGGTCTTCGGCAAGCGGTCGGAGGTGCGCAGTTCGCACGACCGGTACGCGAACCTGGAGAGTGCCTATCTGCTGCAGCGCCTGGAGGCCTTCGACGGGATCGCGGTGCTCACCACCAACCTCCGCGCCAACATCGACGAGGCCTTCACCCGCCGGCTCGACCTGGTGGTCGACTTCCCGTTCCCGGACGCCGAGCAGCGGGTCGCGCTCTGGCACTCCTGCCTCGCGGGCGTGCCGCGTGCGAAGGGCCTGGCGGAGGAAATCCTGGGCTGCGCCAAGGAGTTCGAGCTCGCGGGCGGCGCGATCCGCTCGGCCGCGGTGACCGCGGGGTATCTGGCGGCGGCTCGGGGGGCCGGGGCGGTGGTGACGGGCGAGGACCTGCGGGCCGGGGCGCGTCGCGAGTACCGGAAGGCGGGGCGGCTCGTCGCGGACACGGCGGCGCCCTGGTCCCCGTAACGTAACGGCACGACACAGGAGAGTCGGGGGCGGTCCGCGCATGGACCGCCCCCGACCTGCTTTCCGCTTCTGCTGTTGCTACTTCACGCTGCCGCCGACCATCGCGTTGAGCGTCTTCCAGTCGGCGGTGCCGGTGGCCGGGAGGCCGACGGCCTGCTGGTAGGTGCGGATGTGGTCGCTGACGTTGCTGCCGTAGGGCGTCGTCGTGTCCTTGCCGGAGCGGAAGTGGTCGATGCCGAGCCGGGCGTAGTTGCGGACCCGGTCCATGTCGCCGGGGTCGGTGAAGTCGCGGTTGATCGCCCACCAGAAGGCGCCCATCAGGGCGGTGTTCTCCCAGGTGCGGCTGCCCGACTTCACCTCGTCGGGGGAGATGCCCTGCGCCCAGAGCGAGGTCAGGGTGGCGCGGCCGAGCATGCCCTCGGCGTCCGTTTCGAAGATCGCGGCCGAGTTGGTGCCGTCCCGCTGGCCGACCTTGACCACGGCGTTCTGGTAGCAGACCAGGGAGGTGCGGGTCGGCCCGTCGATGACGCCAGGGCTCCAACTCCCCTTCAGAGTACAGGCGTTCTTGCTGCCGAGGGCCGCCAGGCGGAGCTGGGCGAATTCCACGACGACGTCCTTCGGGTAGCCGGGGCCCCACGGCGGGACCTCGCGGGGAGCGCTCGGCGGCGGGGGCGCCTCCCCACCGCCGCCGGTGCCGCCACCGCCGGAGCCGCCGGAGGCCGAGCCGCCGCCGCTCCCTCCCCCGCCGTCGCCGGACCCGGAGCCACCGTCACCGGGCGGCAGCTCCCCGCCACCGCCGGTCTGGTTCGCGCCGGGCGGCGGCGTGCCGGCCGTGCTCGGCGGGGGCGGGGCGTCGGGGAGCTTGTCGCCGTCGCCCTGCGGCAGCGGCGCGGGGGCGCCGGTCGCCCGGGTCTCCTTCGCCGCGCTGGTGATCTTCGGGGAGAAGCTCATCCAGAGCGCGACGAAGGCGATGACGCCGGTGACGAGCAGGCCGGCCGCGACCATCAGCCAGGCGCCGAGGACCGGCCGCTGGTCGAAGGTCGCGTCGATGTCGAGCGAGGTGTCGTCGCCGGAGCGGCGCACCGCCACGGTGAAGCGGTGCGACTCCTCGCCGCCGGTCCACCGTACGGCCTGCGGGCGCACCACGAGGTCGCCGAACGCGGCCCGGCCGGGGGCGATCTGCACGGCGTTGGGCCGCATGTCGAAGGTGAGCCGGTTCCCCTCGTCGCGTACGAGCAGCGAGGCGGTCAGCGGGGTGTTGCCCAGGTTGTCGACGGCGACGCGGGCCCGCCCGCGGAAGCGGCCGGTGAGCGCGGGCGGCAGCAGCTCGGCGCGCACCTCGGTGAAGGGCGTGACGGTCAGCCGGCCCTCCACGACGTCGCGGGCGGCGGCGTTCTCGCGGGGCTCGACGCGGATGCCGTACGGGAGGGGTCCGGCCGGCACGTCCGGCGAGCGCGGCGGGGCGAACGAGATCTCGGCGGTCCCCTCACTGCCCGGGTAGAGGCGGAGGACGTCCGGCTCCACCCGGGACCACCCCGAGGGTTTGCCGACGAGGGAGAGCCGGTATTCCTCGACGGTGTCCCCGGTGTTGCGCACACGCAGCCGAGCGGAGGTCCGGGTCCCTGGCTCGACGGTCACGTCGGCCGGGTCCAGAGAGGTCCACATGGTCATGGGCGCAGGCTAAGTGCCCGAAGGGGCCCGATGGTTGCCCGAAAGTCCCCGGTCGCGGGCACGCCCGGATGCCCTGACGCGCCGCCGGGGGCGGTGCGGCCCTGCCCTTGTGACGGCCCTTGCCTCCCTGGTCGCGGCCCCGCGCGGCGGGAAGAGTCGATGGCGTACGCGTCACGGACGCCGACGACGGCCACGGGGCCGGCCGGCCGCCGGCCCGCACCCGCACGTTCTTCCCCTAGGAGCGATCGCCCATGCCCACCTATCTGTCCCCCGGCGTCTACGTCGAGGAAATCGCCAGCGGCTCCCGCCCCATCGAGGGCGTGGGCACCTCCGTCGCCGCGTTCGTGGGCCTCGCGCCGACCGGCCCGCTGAACGAGCCGGTGCTCGTCACCAACTGGACGCAGTACGTGGCGTCGTTCGGCGAGTTCACGGAGGGCCACTACCTGGCCCACTCCGTGTACGGCTTCTTCGACAACGGGGGCACAGCGGCGTACGTCGTACGGGTCGGCGGCGGGGACGCGCAGGGCGACGGGCAGGCCGACGGGGCTGGAGCGGGCAGGGCGACGGGTGCCGGGGCCGGGGCTGGGGCTGGGGCTGGGGCGCCGCGTGAGCTGGTGGCCGGTGAGGCGGTCGCGCTCGGTACCTTCAAGGTGGCGGCGATCGCGGCCGGTTCGGAGGCCGGCGGGGCCCTGACCGTCGAGGTGCAGGACGTCGAGGGCGGGGACGGCGAGCGCTTCAAGCTGGTCGTGAAGGACGGCGAGAAGGTCGTCGAGAGCTTCGACGCGTCCGCGAAGAAGGGCTCGCGGACCTATGTCGTCACGCAGATCAAGCAGCGTTCCAAGACGATCGTGGTCGAGGAGGCGGCGGCCGGCGGCCAACTCGCCCGCCCGGACGCCCAGTCCGTGACGCTCGCGCCGCCCGTGGCGCGGGCCGTGCTCCCGGACCGGGTCGGGGACCGAGCGGCCGGCGCGGCGACCGGGGCGGTGGCCACGCTCGACTCCGCCCGCTTCATCGGCGATTCGGCCGACCGCACCGGTTTCGGCGGCCTGGAGGCCTTCGACGAGATCAGCATGGTCGCCGTGCCGGACCTGATGGCCGCGTACCAGCGGGGACTCATCGACGCGGAGCAGGTCAAGGCCGTGCAGCTCGGCCTGATCTCCCACTGCGAGCTGATGGGCGACCGGATGGCGATCCTCGACCCGCCGCCGGGCCTCAACGCGCGCGACGTACGCAAGTGGCGCCAGGAGACGGCTGGTTACGACTCCCGCTACGCGGCCCTCTACTACCCGTGGATCAAGTCCTTCGACCCGGCCACCGGCCAGACGCGTACGGTGCCGCCGTCCGGCCACATGGCCGGTGTGTGGGCCCGCAACGACGCCGAGCGCGGCGTGCACAAGGCCCCGGCCAACGAGATCGTGCGCGGCGCGGTCGACCTGGAGCTCCAGATCACCCGCGGCGAGCAGGATCTGCTCAACCCGGTGGGCGTGAACTGCATCCGCGCCTTCCCGGGCCGCGGCATCCGGGTGTGGGGCGCGCGGACCATGGCGTCCGACCCGGCCTGGCGCTATCTGAACGTCCGCCGCTACTTCAACTACCTCGAGGAGTCCATCCTCGTCGGCACCCAGTGGGTGGTCTTCGAGCCCAACGACCAGTCGCTGTGGGCGCGGATCCGCCGCAACATCTCGGCGTTCCTGGTCAACGAGTGGCGCCAGGGCGCGCTGTTCGGGCAGCGCGCGGAGGACGCGTTCTATGTGAAGTGCGACGCCGAGACGAACCCGCCGGAGTCCGTGGACCTGGGCCGCGTGGTCTGCGAGATCGGCATCGCGCCGGTGAAGCCGGCCGAGTTCGTGGTGTTCCGGCTCGCGCAGTTCCAGGGCGGGGGCGGGGAGCTGGAGGAGTAGCCGCTCTCCTCGCCGTTCCGCCCGACCTCGGGCGCCCGACCCTTCCTCTTCCCCATCCGTACGCAATCCCGCACGAACAGGAGTGATCCCGCATGGCTCTGGACACCGGTGACGCGCTCACCACACACAATTTCGGCCTGCAGATCGACGGCGTCATGGTCGAGACCCTGCAGGAGATCAGCAGCCTCTCCATGGAGCAGGACGTCATCGAGTACCAGCAGGTCTCGGCCGACGGCAAGCCGATCATCAAGAAGCTCCCCGGCGTGAAGAAGGCCGGCGAGTGCACGGTGACGCGCGGCGCCACGCAGTCCCAGGCCTTCACCGAGTGGATCGCGGCCTCCATCGCGGGCAACATGGGCCAGGCCCGCAAGGACGCGTCCATCATCTTCATGGACTACGAGCTGAACGAGGTGAAGCGCTACAACCTGCGCAACGCCTGGTGCACGAAGGTGGAGTTGAGCGGCACCAAGGCCGGTGACGCCGCGGCGCTCACCGAGCAGGTGACGATCACCTTCGAAGAGCTGACCCTCGGCTGATCCGGTGCGACGCGAAGGAACGGGGCCGGGTGCCTCGTCAGGGCCGGAAGCCCGACAGGAGCCGCTGCGCACCGAGTTCGAGTTCGAGCTGCCGCGCGGTTACGTCGACGAGTCGGGCACCGTGCACCGCCGGGGCGCCATGCGGCTGGCCACGGCCCGGGACGAGCTGGTGCCGCTGCGGGACGTGCGGGTCCGCGAGAACCCCGCGTATCTGTCGGTGGTCCTGCTCGGCCGGGTGATCACCCGGCTCGGCTCGCTCCCGTCGGTGCACGACGGGACGGTGGAGAACATGTTCGCCTCCGACCTGGCGTTCCTCCAGGACTTCTACCGGCAGATCAACGCGGAGGGCCACACCCGGGCCGCCGTGGCCTGCCCGCACTGCGAGGAGTCCTTCGAGGTCGAGCTGGCCGGGAGCCGCCTGGGGGAATCGTGACGTACGCGGCCGATCTCATCGAGGAGGAGACCGCGTACCTCGCCTTCCACTTCCACTGGGGCATGGACGCCGTCCTCGACCTGGAGCACGCGGACCGGCGCGGGTACGTGGCGCGGGCGCGGGCGCTGGTGGAGCAGGGCTGACCGAAACAACGGCGGTACGGAGAAAGGGGGTTGGAGAGGATGAGGATGAACGTGTTCGACCGATGGCGCGGGCGCCGGAACCGGGCTTCGCGGGAGGAGCCGGTGGCGGCGCCGGCGACGGCCTCCGGTACCGCGTGGCAGGCCTTGCCCCCCGTCCAGCGCGTCCTCACCCCCCCGACCCCCGTCGCGGAACCCGCCTTCTCCTCGTCCCTCGCCACCCACTGGAACCCCTCCTTCCACACCCACCTCACCCACGCCTCCCTCCCCGCCGCCCCCGCCGGCCTCCTCCTCGACGCGGTACGCCCGGTGCCGCCGACCACCTCCGAACTGCCGGGGCTCCGGCTGCCGGTGGCAGGTGCGGAGGGCCCGGCGGTGCAGCGGGCGGTACGGGGCGGGGCGGGGGCGCCTCAGGCGCCGGCTCAGCGTGAGGTGGAGGGCACGCGCTCGCGCGACGTCCAGCGGGGTGGGGCCCCCGGGGCACCGCAGGCACCGGTCCAGCGCGAGGTGGAGGGCACACGGGCAGCTGCGGCGCCGTCCTCGCCACCGCGTGTCGCCGAGGCCCCGCTGGGCGACGTCCCGACACCGGCACCCCCCGCGCAGCCCGCCACCCCGGCCCGGGCGCAGGCCGCGCCCGCGCAGGACCACCGCCCTGACAGCACCGCGCCTTCGGCCCCCGCCACGGGCGCGGGACCGCAGGCGCCGGTCCGGCGAGCGGTCAAGAGCACGCCGGCCGGCACGGCACGGCCCGCCCGGGCCGAAGCCGAACCAGCAACTGGTGGGCCGAGCAGCGCTGCCGCGCCGTCGGCAGGCCGTGGGACGCACGTCCCCACAGGGCCGCAGACCCCGCTCCAGCGGGAGGTGGAGGGCACGCGGGCCAAGGCCAAGCCCACGCCCGTGTCCAGCGCTCCGTCTTCGGCACGGCCGCCGGAGGCCACGGCACGCCGCGGGCCCGAAGGCCCGCTGGGCAGCGTCCCGGCATCGGCACCCACCATCCAGCGCGCCACCCCCGCCCGGCCGGAGGCCGGACCCACGCAAGACCACAGCCCCGACAGCACCGCACCCCGGACACCCACCACAGGCACAGTCCAGCGAGCGACCGAAGGCCCACGGGCCAGCGCGGCACGGCCCGCCCGAGCCGAAACCGAACCTGCAACTGGTGGGCCGAGCAGCGCTGCCAGGCCGTCGGCAGGCCGTGGGGCGCACGGCCCCACAGGGCCGCAGACTCCGCTCCAGCGGGAGGTGGAGGGCACCCGGACTAACGCGGCTCAGCCCGCACGGGTCGAGCCCAAGGCCGCGCCCGAGTCTGGTGCGGCATCTTCGGCACCGCCGCCGGAGGCCACGGTACGCCGCGGGCCCGAAGGCCCGCTGGGCAGCGTCCCGGCATCGGCACCCACCATCCAGCGCGCCACCCCCGCCCGGCCGGAGGCCGGACCCACGCAAGACCACCGCCCCAACAGCACCGCACCCCGGACACCCACCACAGGCACAGTCCAGCGAGCGACCGAGGCCGCACGGGCCGACGCGGCACGGTCCGCCCGGGCCGAAGCTGGACCTGCGACTGACGGGCCGAGCAGCGCTGCCGCGCCGTCGGCAAGCCGTGGGGCGGAAGCCCCGCAGGGCAGCGTCCCGGCATCGGCACCCGCCGTCCAGCGAGCCACCCCCGCCCGACCGCAGGCCGGGCCCGCGCAGGACCACGGCCCCAACAACCTCACGCCCCGGACACCCACCCCAGGCGCGGGACCGCAGGCGCCGGTCCAGCGACCGGCCGAGGCCAAGGCCACTCCCATGTCTGCTCCTCCGTCTCCGGCGCAACTGCCGGACGCCACGGCACGCCGTGGGGCCGAGGGCTCCCACGGCGGTCAGCCTGCATCGGCACCCACCGTCCAGCGCGCCAACCCCGTCCGACCGGAGGCCGGAGCCGCGCAGGACCACGGCCCCAACAACCCCACACCCTGGACGCCCGCCACAGGCACAGGGCCTCAGACCCCGACCCAGCGCGCGCCCGAGGGCACGCGGGCCGGCGCAGCACGGCCGGTCGGGGCCGAGCCCGAACCCGCAACCGGTCACCCGACCGCGGCCGCCATGCCACGCCGAGGGAACGAGGGGCCACAGGGCAGCGTCCCGGCACCGGCACCCGCCGTCCAACGCGCAACCCCCTCCCGGCCGCAGGCCGGCCCGACGCAGGACCACCGCCCCGACAACCGCACACCCCGAACGCCCACCGCAGGCCCGGGGGCGCAGGCCCCAATCCAGCATGAGGTGGAGGGCGCGCGAGCTGCCACGGCCAAGGCCACGCCTGTACCTGGTGTCCCGTCTCCGACGCGGCAGCCGGAGACCATGGCACACCCTGGGGCTCAGGTCCCGCAGGGAGGCGCCTCGCGGCCGGCACCCGCCGTCCAGCGCGCCACCCCGGTCCAGCCGCAGGCAGCGCCTCGGACGCCCGCCACCGGCGCGGGACCGCAGGCCCGCGCCCGGCGAGCCGTCGCAGACAAGCGGACAGCCGCAGGCAGGCCCGCACGGGCCGAGGGGGCCGAAGGGGCCGGCCCCATGGAGGACCCCCGTCCCGACAGCCCCACTCCTCGGACGCCCATCGCAGGCCCGGGGCCGCAGGCCCCAAGCCAGCGTGAGGCCGTAGGCCCGCAGGGCAGCGGACCCGCGCCGGCGCCGGCGGCTCCCGTCCAGCGGCGCGCGGCCGAGAGGGCGGCACAGACGGTCGTCCGCCCCCTGAGCACGCCGCGCTCGCCGCTCCTGTCCGCGCGGGCCGTACCCCCGGTCCGCCGGTTTGACCCGGTCGGGGCGGAGCCGGCGCCCAGGACCACCCCTGTCGAAAACATCCAGAACTCCCCGGGCCCGGACTCCCCCGCCGGGCCCGGGGTTCACGACAGTGGTGCCGCGCGTCGGGGGCCCGCTGTGCGGAGGTCGCGGCGGGCGCCCGGGGCGGACTGGAACTCCCAGGCGCCGGTGGCGCGACGGTCGCCCATCGGGGCGCCGGTCACGCCGGCCCCGGCGCCCGCTCCCGTCCAGAAGGTGCCGGAACCGGCGCCGGCCGCGCCGCTCCCCGTCGTCACCGTCACGGACGTGCCGCGAGCCACCGCGCCCGCCGTGCAGCGGAGCTCCGTACGGCCACTGGCCACGGCACGGCCGCTCGCGCCGAGCGTGCCGGAGGCCGCACCGATGGCGGTACCGGCGCCGGCGCCGCGTACGCCTGCGGTGCCGACCGTGCAACGCCAGGCCGCGCCTGCGCCGGCGCCCGCTCCCGCGCCCCTCGCCCGTACCTCCGTACCCATCGCGGGAACCGCTCCGCCCGCCCCCGTCCGGCGGACCAGCACCCCACCAGCTCCCGCCCCCACCCCCGCCCCCGCCGAATCCCCCGCCCACCTCGACGAGTTGGCCCGTCGCCTCGTCACCCCGCTGTCCCGGCTGCTCCGGGCCGAGCTGCGGGCGGACCGTGAGCGGGTGGGCCGGCTCCGCGATCACCAACACTGACCCTCCCTCCGACCAAGCCACCTCCTACCGAGAGACCGTCGCCATGCCCCTGCTCCAGGACCCCGCTTCCACCGTCTTCTTCAAGCTGACGATCGACGGCCAGGACCTCGGTCTGTTCAACGGCTGTGACGGGCTGTCCTCGGAGGTCGAGGTGGAGCAGCGGCACGAGGGCGGGAACAACGGGTTCGTGTGGCAGTTGCCGACGCGGGTGACGTTCTCGACGATCCGGCTGACGCGGCCGCTGACCTCGGACACCGCCCGCGTGGCCGCGTGGATCTCGTCGCTCGCCACCGGCATCACCCGGCCGACCGCGCAGATCGCGGCGCTGCGCGCCGACGGGTCGGTCGTGGCGCAGTGGGGGCTTGTGGAGGTGCTGCCGGTGCGGTGGACGGGGCCGTCGCTGGATCCGGCGAGTCCGGGGGTGGCGACGGAGTCGCTGGAGATCGCTCATCACGGGTTCACGGACGCGGGGGGTCTGTAGCGATGGCGGCGGTCTCGGGCGGGAAGGCGGCGCGCGGGCTCTCGCGGGCGTCGTTGGCGATCCATCAGCCGCCGACGGATCTGGACGGCGGGCTCGGCGGGATGCTGGGGGAGGTCAAGTTCCAGTTCAATCCGGACCAGTTGAGGCTGAGCAGGTCGGCGCACTGGTTCACGGAGCCGAACGTGGCGTACGACCGGGGCGCGCCGCCGAAGTTCACCGGGGCCGAGCCGGCGTCGATGGAGGTCGAGGTGTTCCTCGACGCGTCGGGGACGCCGTCGTCGACGGCGGTGCAGCAGCAGGTCGAACTGCTGCTCTCCTGCTGCGAGGTGACGCAGCAGAGCATCGATGCGAAGGCCCCGTCCCCTCCCTGGGTGTCGTTCTCGTGGGGGTCGTTCTCGACGGTGCGGTTGGTCGCCTACGTGACCTCGGTGTCGGCGACGTACACCCTGTTCAGCCCGAGCGGGGTGCCGCTGCGGGCGACGTGCGCGCTGTCGCTGACGGAGATCTCGTCGGCGACGAAGCGTCAGAACCCGACCTCGGGCGCGCTGTCGGCGCGGCGGGTGCACCGGGCGGTGGCCGGGGACTCGCTGGCTTCGCTGGCCTGGCGGGAGTACGGGGACGCGACGCGCTGGCGGCTGATCGCCGAGGCGAACGGGATCGACGACCCGATGCGGCTGCGCCCGGGCACGGAACTGCTGCTGCCGTCCACCCAGGACACGCCCGACCACCCTCCCCGCTACGGGCCCCACCACGCGCCCGACCACAGGCCCCGCTATGGGGCCGACCGCACGCCCCATGACACGCCGGAAACCGAGGGCACCAGATGAGCGAGAAGACCTTCACCACCGTCCTCCACGTCCAGCTCGACGGCACTCCGCTGCCGGAGCCGCTGGCGGCGCGGCTGACCGAGGGCTGGGTGGACTCCAGCGTGAACGTGCCGTCGGCGTTCCAGTTGACGTTCGCGGACAAGGACGGCGCGCTCACCGAGAAGTACCGGTTCCTGAAGGTCGGTGCGATGGCGGTGCTCTCGCCGTTCGCCGACGGCAAGCGGGGCGAGCCGATGCTGACGGGCGAGGTGACGGCGGTCGAGGTGGACGCGGCGCCGGGGCACGGGCGCTATCTGATCCTGCGCGGATACGATCCGGGGCACCGGCTGCTGCGCAACCGGCGGGTCGCGGGCTATCCGAACATGACGGCCTCGGACATCGCGCGCAAGCTGGCGGCGCTGAACGGCGTTCCGGTCGGCCGGATCGACGCGACGCCTTCGGTGTACGAGCTGGCGACCCAACCCAACATCACCGACTGGGACTTCCTGTCGCGGCTCGCCCGCGAGAACGACGTCCGGCTGTCGCTCGACCCGGCGGGCCGGCTCGTCTTCGCCGCCCTGGCGCCGGCTTCGGGCGCGCCCGCCGACACGACGCCGGCGGCGCAGAGCCCGTACGTCCTGGACTTCGGCGCGAACACGCTGCACAGCAGGGTGTCGGTGACGGCCGCTGGGCAGGTCCGCCAGGTCGACGTACGGGGCTGGGATCCGCGGACGAAGCAGGCGCTGTCCTCCCCCACACCCGCGCTCGCGAGCCGGGAGATCGTCTCGGACATCGCTCCGGCGCAGCTGTCGGCGCCGTTCGGTCCGGCCGACCTCACCGCCACGGGCACGCCGTTCACGACGCAGTCGGAGGTGGCACAGGCGGCCTCGGCGCTCGCGGACGACGTGACGGGCTCGTTCGCGGAGGTGGAGGTGGCGGTCACCGGCAATCCGGCGCTGAAGCCGGGGCAGCCGGTGGCGGTGAAGGGCGCCGGGTTCCCGTTCGAGGGGCGCTACACGGCGACCGGGGTTCGTCATGTCTTCACGTCGGGGCGGCAGTTCGCGACCTGGCTGACGGTGTCGGGGCGGCAGTTCCGTTCGCTGTACGGGACGGCCTCGGGCGGCGGCGAGCCGGCGCCGCCGATGCCGGGGGTGGCGGTGGCCCTGGTCACCAACACCAAGGACCCGCTGAACCTGGGCCGGGTGCGGCTGCGGTTCCCGTGGCTCTCGGACACGTACGAGAGCGGCTGGTGCCGGGTGGCGCAGCTCGGCGGCCGGGGCGGCGGCGGGCTGATGCTGCCGGAGGTGGACGACGAGGTGCTGTGCGCCTTCGACCGGGGGTCCCTTGAACATCCGTACGTCCTGGCGGGGCTCTACAACGGGGTGGACCGGCACACGCCGGCCACCGACCAGGCGGCGGCGGTGGATCCGACGAGCGGCCGGGTGCAGTGGCGGGCGCTGACCTCGCGCTCCGGGCACACGGTCGAACTGCGCGAGAACGCCGGGCGGACCCGGGCCTCGCACGGTGTGCGGCTGCGCACCGGGCAGGGGAAGCTCAGCATCGAGCTGAACGAGGCCCGTACGACCCTGACCGTCGACAGCGACGGCACGGTCACCATCACCGGCGCCCGCGGCGTCACGGTCGACTCGGGCGGGGACCTGACGCTCTCGGCGCGCGGCCGGATCAGCCTGGACGCGAAGCTCGGCGTGGACATCAAGGCCGGGGCGAAGTTCAAGGTGACGGCGCTGACCCAGGCGGTCCTGAACGCGCCCGCCCTGATCACCTCGACCGTGCCGATGCCGAACCCGGTCGCGGCCAACCTGCCGTTCTGAGGAGTCTGAGGAGGCCCCTGGTGAGTGAGCACTTCGTCGGCGCCGGCTGGGGGTTCCCGCTGCGCACCGGTCCGAGCGGGGCGATCGCCCTGGTGCGGCGCGACCGCGAGATCGAGGAGTCGATGCGGCTCGTCCTGGCGACGGCGCCGGGCGAGCGGCCGATGCGTCCAGAATTCGGCTGCGCGGTCCACGAGTTGGTGTTCGCGCCGGTCAACGACGCGACGATGGGCCGGATCCGGTACGAGGTGATGTCCTCGCTCGACCGCTGGGAGCCCCGGATCGAGGTCGAGGAGGTCTCGGTCGCGCCCGCGCCGGGCGAGCCGACGACCCTGCACATCGACGTGCGCTACCGGGTGCGCGGCGCCAACAACCCGCGCAATCTCGTCTTCCCCTTCTACGTCATCCCCTCCGAGGACTGAAAGAACCGCCATGGCCCTGCCCTCACCCCATCTCGACGACCGGCGGTTCCAGCAGTTCGTCGACGACGCCAAGCGCTATGTCCAGCAGGCGTGTCCCGAGTGGACGGACCACAATGTCTCCGACCCGGGCGTCACCCTCATCGAGGCCGTCGCGCACATGGCGGACCAGCTGGTCTACCGGCTCAACCGGGTGCCGGAGAAGAACCATCTGGCCTTCCTCGACCTGCTCGGCGTGACGCTGTTCCCGCCCGCCGCGGCGCGGGCCGACATCACGTTCCGGCTGTCGGCGCCGCAGCCCGAGCCGGTGCTGCTTCCGACCGGCACGGAGGTGGCGACGGGGCGTACGGAGACGGAGGAGGCGGTCGTCTTCGCGACCACCGCCGATCTGACCGTCGTGCCCTGCACCCTCGACCGGATGCTGCGGCACGAGGCGGGCGGGACGCCCGAGGACCGCTCGCAGGACGTGCTCGGCGGGGAGGACGTGCCCGCGTTCACGGCCCTCCCGCAGGTCGGCGACGCGCTGCTGTTCGGTCTGTCGGCGGCGGTGCCGGACTGTGTGCTCGTGCTCGACCTGGACAGCCGGGTGGACGGCGTCGGCGTGGATCCGCGCCGTCCGCCGCTGGTGTGGGAGGCGTGGACGACCGGCGCCGGCTGGACGGCGGTCGAGGTCGACGAGGACTCGACCGGCGGTCTGAACCGGCCGGGCGAGGTGGTGCTCCACATGCCGTCCGGGCACGCGGTGTCGCGGCTCGGCGGTCATGACGCGGGCTGGGTGCGCTGCCGGGTGGTGGAGGCGGCGGCCGGGCTGCCCGCGTACTCCGAGTCGCCGACGGTGCGCTCGGCCCGGGCGTTCACCATCGGCGGCACGGTGCGCGCCGCGCACGCGGAGACCGTGCGGGACGAGGGGCTCGGCGCGTCGGAGGGCGTGCCGGGGCAGCGGCTGCGGCTCGCGCACGCGCCGGTCGTGGACCGGCCGCCGCTGCTGCTCCAGGTCGCCGAGCGGGCCGGCGGGAGCGTAGACGGGGACGCCCTGGAGTCGGGCTGGCAGGAGTGGACGGCGGTCGCCGACTTCGCCGGCTCGCGCCCCGGCGACCGGCACTTCACCCTGGACGCGGCCACCGGCGAGCTGGCCTTCGGCCCGGCGGTGCGCCAACCCGACGGTACGGTACGGCAGTTCGGCGCCGTCCCGCCGAAGGGCGCGGCGATCCGGGCGGTGCGGTACGGCACCGGGGGCGGCCGGGCGGGCAACGTGGCCCGGGGCACGATCACCGTGCTGCGCAGCTCCATCCCGTACATCGCACGGGTGGAGAACCGCGAGGCGGCGCGCGGCGGCGTCGACGGGGAGACCGTCGAGGAGGCGAAGGCCCGGGCGCCCATCACACTGCGCGCCCAGGAGCGGGCGGTGACCGCCCGCGACTACGAGCAGCTGGCGCGGCGCGCGGCGCCGGAGACCGCGCGGATCGCCTGCCTGGCGGCGGACACGGCCGCGTCCGGGGCCGAGTCCGGCGTCGGGGAGAACGCGGTGCGGGTCCTGGTGGTGCCGCAGGCGGTGCCGGACCGGGGCGGGCGGCTGCGCTTCGAGCAGCTCGTGCCGGGCGACGAACTGCTCGCCCGGGTGACGGGTTTCCTCGACGAGCGGCGCCCGCTGGGCACCCGGCTGGCCGTGGGTCCCCCGTACTACCAGGGCGTGACCGTGGTGGCGACGCTGCACGCCTTCCGGGCGGCGGAGGCGGAGCGGGTGCGGGCCGACGCGCTCGACACCCTCTACGCGTACCTGGATCCGCTGACCGGCGGCGCGCACGGCGAGGGCTGGCCGTTCGGGCGGCCGCTGCGGGCGGGCGAGGTGTTCGCCGCGCTGCAGCGGGTGCCGGGCGTGGAGCTGGTGGACGAGGTGCTGCTGCATCCGGCGGACCCGCTGACCGGGCGGCGCGGCGACGCGACCGACCGGATCGAGCTGGCGCCGTCGGCGCTGCTCTTCCCGTTCGACCACCGCGTCCGGGTGGTCGAGGCCCGGTGAGCGGGTCCGCGCGGGGCACGGTGCCGGGGCTCGCGACGCCGCATCCGCTGGGGGCGGCGCTGCCCGCCGTGTACGCGGAGGACGACTTCGGGCAGCGTTTCGTCGCCGGTCTCGACGTGGTCCTGGCGCCGCTGTTCCATGTGCTCGACTCCCTGGAGGCCTATTTCTCGCCGTGGCTGGCGCCCGCCGACTTCGTCGACTACCTGGCGGGCTGGGTGGGCACCGAGCTGACCGGCACCGAGCCGCTGGCACTGCGCCGGCAGGCGGTGGCCTCGGCGGTGGCGCTGCACCGGGTCCGCGGCACCCGGCAGGGGCTCGCGGCGGCGGTGCGCCTCGCGTTCGGCGTCGATCCCGAGATCACCGAGAGCGGCGGCGCGAGCTGGTCGGCCCGGCCGCTCGGCCCGTTCCCCGGTGCGCCCGCGGCCGGGGTGCACGTCGTCCTCCGGGTCGCCGACCCGGCCGCGGTGGACCCGCACCGGCTGCGCGGGGTGGTGGCCGCGGCGCGCCCGGCCCACCTGCCGTTCACGGTCGCCGTGACCACGTCCCGTACCTCCGAAGGAGCCTGAACCCCATGAGCGACGCGACCTCGTCCGCCCCTCCGTCCCCCTCCCCCGCCCGGGCGTGCCCGGAGTGCGGGAACCCCGTCCGCAAGCACGACCAGTCCTTCTGCGACGGCTGCGGGGCGTTCCTGCGCTGGGACACGCCCGCGTCGGGCTCGACGGGCCCGGCCCCCGAGGCGGCTGGTCCGGCGGAAGCGGCTGATCCGGATCCGGAGCCGGAGTCGGAGCCGGTACGTTCGGATCCGGTACGTTCGGAGCCCGGGCCGCCCGCCGGCGCGGAGGACGACACGGCGCCGCTGCCGGCCACGCCCGCGGCCGACCCGGTGGCGCCCGAGTCGGGCGCCGGGAACACCGTCGCCCGTTCGCTGCTCGTACCGGTGCCGGAGCACGCCGAGGACGAGGCGCCGCCGGTCGCCGCGCCCGTGCTGCCCGCCCGGCCCGGGGCGGCGGCGCCGGTGGTCCGGGCCGCCGCGGCGCCCGCGCCGGTTCGGGACGGTGTGCCGTGCCCGGCGTGCGCGAGCGTCAACGAGCGGGGCCGGCACTTCTGCCGGTCGTGCGCGACGCCGATGGTGCCGGAGACCCTGGACACGGCCGACGGCCCGTACGCGGGACGGCGCCCCGGTCTGGTGCGCGACCGGAGCCGCTGGATCGTGCGGGCGCTGATCGGCGCGGGCGTGGTGGCCGTGGTGGTGGGCGGCATCGTCGGCGGCCCGCCGGCCGCGCGGGCCGTGCAGGACCACTTCGCCACCCGCGTCCCGGTGCATCCGGTCGC
Organism: Streptomyces fradiae; assembly: GCF_041270065.1. Lineage (NCBI taxonomy): Bacteria > Bacillati > Actinomycetota > Actinomycetes > Kitasatosporales > Streptomycetaceae > Streptomyces > Streptomyces fradiae. The sequence continues at coordinate 626,877 of NZ_CP065958.1, forward strand.
CTGGACGGCCTCGCACACGGCGCCGAAGCGGGACGCGAAGCTCGCCGGCGACGGCTACTCCGACACCTGGTGGGGCACGGGGTACGGGGGCGACTCGGCCGGGCAGTTCCTGGAGGCGCGCTTCGGAGAGCCCACCGATCTACTGAACGTCCTGATCACGCCCGGCAGTTCGAAGAACACCACACAGGCCGACGGGCAGGCCGGCCCGCGCACCTTCGACCTCGCGGTCACGGACTCATCGGGCACCACGCGCGTCACGCACCACCGCCTCAACGACGGCGGCACACAGCGGCTTGACCTGCGGGTCCGCGACGCCCTGTCGGTGCGTCTCGTCCTGGGCACGGCCTGGCGGGCGGACCCGCGCAAGCAGGTCGCCGTCGCGGAGCTGGAGTTCTTCGGCCGCTCGGTCAACTGACCCTCGGACAGGGGGAGTCAGTCGGCGAAGGTGCCGTGGCGGCCCGCGCCCGAGGCGAAGCGGGCGGCGCCCGCCGAGGTCTCCCCGGCGGTCAACGGCACCATGCCGTGCGCGAGTTCACCGGCCATGGCCTCGTCCTCGGGCAGCCCGTGCTGTTCGAGGACGGACATCCGGTCGTGCCGCAGGCACAGCTGCGGGAACGCGGCGATCTGCCGGGCGAGTTCCTCGGCGGCGGCCCGGGACTCCCCCGGCGGCACCAGGCGGTTGGCGAGCCCGATGGCGTGCGCCTCGGCGGCGGGCACCGGCCGCCCGGTGAGGACCAGGTCCATGGCCCGGCTCTCCCCGATCAGCCGGGGCAGCCGCACCGTGCCGCCGTCGATCAGCGGCACGCCCCAGCGGCGGCAGAACACGCCGAACACGGCGTCCTCCTCCACGACCCGCAGATCGCACCACAGCGCGAGTTCGAGGCCGCCGGCGACGGCGTGTCCGGCGACCGCAGCGATCACCGGCTTGCTCAGCCGCAGCCGGGTCGGCCCCATCGGCCCGTCCCCGCCGGCCTCCACCCGGTTCCCGCGCGCCGTCCCCACCGCCTTGAGGTCGGCCCCCGCGCAGAAGGTGCCGCCCTCGCCCCACAGGACGGCGACCGAGGCCGCGTCGTCGGCCTCGAACTCCCGGAAGGCATCGGCAAGGAGCGCCGCCGTCGGCCCGTCGACGGCGTTGCGCGCCTGCGGCCGCGAGAGCACGACGGTCGTCACCGGCCCGTCCCGCTCGACCCGTACGGCGGAGGTGCTCATCGGCCGGCACCGTCCTGGATGCGGCGGAAGGGCCGCTCGGCCTCCAGGGTGAACGCGACGTCGAGGAGATTGCGTTCGGCGCCCGGGCGGGCCGAGAACATCACGCCGATCGGCAGTCCGGCGTCGGTCGTCGCGGCGGACGGAAGGGACAGGGAGGGGGTGCCGACCACGTTGTCGATCGGGGTGTACGCGACGTAGGCGAGGATCCGCTTGACCAGGGTCCGGTACGGCACCGAGGGGCTCAGGTGGCCGATCGGCGGCGTGGTGTGGGCGAGCACCGGCGACATCAGCAGGTCGTGGCCGCGGAAGGCCGCCGCGTACGCCGACTTCGTACGGCGCAGCCGGCGCAGCACGCCGGGGGTGCGGTGCCAGTTCTCGACGTAGGTCTCGCGCAGGCCGCGGCTGAGCGGGTCCATGCGGTGGCGGTCGAAGCCGGCGCCGAGGGTGCGGCCGGTGGTGCCGATGAGGAAGGACAGCAGGCCCCAGTAGGTAAGGAAGTCCTCGGTGAAGCGGGGGTCGATGGCGGGCGAGACCGGTTCCACGGTGTGGCCGAGCCGTTCGAGGGCGGTGGCGGTCTCGGTGACGGCGGCCCGGGTGGCGGCGTCGGGGCGCACGCCGTTGGGCGAGTCGAGGAGCAGGCCGATCCGCAGCCGGCGTCCGGAGGGGCCCTCGACGAGGCCGACGGGCGGCAGCGCGGGGTTGCGCCAGTGACGTTCGGCGGCGGCCAGGAACGCGGCGGTGTCGCGCACGGAGCGGCTGACGACGCCGTCCGTGACGAGGTCGAGGGGCAGTTGACGGCTCTGCGCGTTGGCGACGACCCGGCCGCGGGTGGGCTTGAGGCCGACGAGTCCGCAGCAGGCGGACGGGATGCGGATGGAGCCGCCGCCGTCGTTGGCGTGGGCGATCGGCACGGCGCCGGCGGCGACGAGGGCGGCGCTGCCGCCGGACGAACCGCCCGCCGAGTGGTCGGTGTGCCACGGATTGCGGACGGGTTCGGCGTCGTCGTACTCCGTGGTCGGGCTGAAGCCGAACTCGGGCAGCCGGGTCTTGCCGAGGACCGTGACGCCGGTGCTGAGGAACTGGCGGGCGAAGGGCGCGTCGTGGCGGGCCGGGCGCGGGGTGAAGGCCGCGCTGCCGTGGCCGGTGGGCAGTCCGCGCCGGTCGGTGTTGTCCTTGACGAAGCTGGGCACGCCCGCGAAGGCGCCCCCACCGGAGCCGGACGCGGTGGTCTCGGCGTCCTCGGCGTGCACCTGTACGGCGTGCAGCCGGGCCTCGACCTCGCGGACCCGCGCCGCCGCGTCCCGGGCGGCCTCGGCGGCGCCGACCTCGCCGCTGCGGATGGCGGCGGCGAGCCCCACCGCGTCGTGCTCTCCCAGGGCGTCGTCCCGGAAGGCGTGCACCCTGGTCCGTTCCTCGGAAGTCGTCACCGCTGCCTCAGCCCCCGCCCGTCCGCATGCCTGTGCCTGGTCGCCCCATCATTCCGTACCCGTAGGTAACACGCGAGCGGATCATGGGATTGTTTCTCGCCCTTCGCCAGACTGGGCGCATGGCAACTGTCGACGGAGTCCCCGCGTCCACCGCCCAGCTGGCGGCGCTCGCCCTGACCAACTACGGGCATTTCACCACTCTGCGGGTCGAGGAGGGCGGCGGGGTGCGCGGCCTCGGGCTGCACCTGGAGCGCCTGGTGCGGGACTGTGCCGCCGTGTTCGGGGCGGCGCTCGATCCGGAGCGGGTCCGCGGCTACGTACGGGAGGCGTGCGTACGGGAGGCGGCGGACGGGCGGTCCGGGGCCCTGAACGTGCGGGTGACCGTCTTCGATCCGGCGCTTGACATCGTGCGCCCGGCGGAGCCGGCCGGGGACCCGCGGGTGCTTGTGACCGTACGGCCGGCCGGTGGCCTGTTTCCGCCGCCGCTGCGGGTGACGGCCAGGCCGTACCGGCGCGATGTGCCCGCCGTGAAGCACGTGGGGCTCTTCGGGCCGCTGGCGCTGCGGCGCGAGGCGCGGCGGGCCGGGTTCGACGACGTGCTGTTCACCGAGCCGGGGCCCGGTCTCGCGCCCGGCGGGGAGGCGCTGGTCACGGAGGGCTGCACCTGGAACGTGGGGTTCGTGGACGCGGCGGGCCGGGTGGTGTGGCCGGCGGCGGACGTGCTGCCCGGGGTGACCATGCGGCTGCTCCGGCAGGCCCGCCCGGGCGCGCTCGTCCGGCCCGTCCGCATGGGCGAGCTGCCCGCCCTGCGGGCGGCGTTCGCCACCAACGCGGCGATCGGCGTGCGCGCCGTCCACGCCGTGGACGGGCACCGCTTCCCCGCCGACGATCCGGTGCTCGCGGAGCTCCGGGCGGCCTACGCGGCGCTCCCGGAGGACCGCCTGGCAGACTGAGCGGCCACCTCAGCGAAGGAGACCGTATGTCGATGGTCGGCGGCCTGCGCAGGATGGCCCGGCTCGCGCGCCGGATGCGCCGGGTGGACCTCAGTCACCCGGCCCGTTCGCCGCTCGGCAGCACCGTGGTCAACTGTGTGGGGTACCGGGACGGCGAGCGGCTCGCGGACGCGGGCGGGGTCGCCGAGACCGTCCGGCACCTGCGCAAGCACACCGGGCGCGGCGGCTTCGTGTGGCTGGGGCTGCACGAGCCGAGCGAGGCGGAGTTCGAAGGGGTCGCCGAGCTGTTCGGGCTGCACCCTCTGGCCGTGGAGGACGCCGTGCACGCGCACCAGCGGCCGAAGCTGGAGCAGTACGGGGACGTGCTGTTCGCGGTGTTCAAGACGGTGACGTACGTCGAGCACGAGCGGCTCACGGCCACCAGCGAGGTCGTCGACACCGGCGAGCTCATGGTCTTCACCGGGCCCGACTTCGTCGTGACCGTCCGCCACGGCCGGCACGGTTCGCTCGGCCCGCTGCGCGAGGCCCTGGAGGCGAGGCCCGAGCAGCTGGCCCAGGGGCCCTCGGCGGTGCTCCACGCGCTGGCCGACCATGTCGTGGACGAGTACCTCGCGGTCGTGGACGCCGTCCAGGACGACATCGAGCTGGTGGAGACCGAGGTGTTCGCGCCGCGGACCGGCACCCCGCCGGACCCGGGGCGGATCTACCAGCTCAAGCGGGAGCTGCTCGAACTGAAGCGGGCCACGGTGCCGCTGGCCCGCCCCCTTGAGGCGCTGATCGCCCGGCCGCCGGCGGTCCTGGACCCGGCGATACGCCCGTACTTCCGGGACGTCGCCGACCATCTCGCGCGCGCCACCGAGCAGATCAACGCCTTCGACGGGCTGATCGACTCGATCCTGCAGGCGCATCTGGCGCAGGTGACGGTCGCGCAGAACGAGGACATGCGCAAGATCACGGCGTGGGCGGCGATCGTCGCCGTGCCGACCATGGTGTGCGGCATCTACGGCATGAACTTCGCGCACATGCCCGAACTGGGCTGGACCTACGGCTACCCCCTCGTCCTCTCGGTGATGGCGACGGCCTGTCTCCTGCTGCACCGGGGCTTCAAGCGCAACGGCTGGCTCTGAGCCCCGGGCGGTCCCGGCTCAGGCCTGGGCGGCGAGCTCCGGGTGCTCCTTGAGGAGCCGGGGCGGGGCCGCCTGCCGCCACGAGTCGACGACGATCGCACGGAGCTCGTCCGGGTCGTCGACGGCGGCGAGCCGCACCCGTACCCAGGCGAAGGCCGCCTCATGGTCCGCCACCCAGAACTTCTCCGGCTCTGCCAGGGCCAGCTCGTCGCGCTCCTCCTTGGGGCAGCGCACGGCCATCGAGGTCTCCTGCTCGGGCAGGGTCAGGAACATCTTCCCGGCGACCCGGAAGGTGGGCATCGACCAGGCCTCCTTCTCGGTGGTCTCCGGGAGGGCGAGCGCGAGCGCGCGGACGTCGTCGGAAGTGCTCATGCGGCCGACCCTACGACGGGGCACTGACAGCGGCCGGATCAGCCGGCCGCCCGCGGGGGCGGCGGCGGGGGCGGCGGGGCCAGTGGGGGCGGTGGCGGCCCCGGGTCCGCGCGCCGCTGGTGCCACAGGCAGGAGAGGACCACGACCAGCGGCCACAGCGACTGCAGGCAGGTGACGAGGCGTTCGGCGACGCCCGCGGGGCCGTCGCCGTCGGTCGCCACCAGGTACCAGAGGGCGCCGGCGCCCATCGACGCCGTGGCCAGGAGCGCGGGCAGCGGCCGCAGCGCCCAGGGGGCCCGGGCCCCGCCCCGTACGGCGGCGAGCAGCGGCCACAGAGCGAGGAACGCGAAGCCGGTGGCGGCGACCGAGCCGTGCCGCAGCGAGCCGCCGCTGGTGGGCGCCGGGACCAGGGACACGACCACGGCGGCCAGGCCGCCGGCGGCCAGCGCGACCCGCCCGGCGGGAGCGGCGGGGCGCAGCGCCCAGGCGGTGCCCAGGTGGCAGACGCCGACGGCGAAGAGGGCGCTGGTCATGACCCAGAAGCCCGCGGCGCCGTAGGCGGCGAGGACGCTGATGGTCTGCCGCACGGCGTCGTAGGAAGGGCCTTCGAGCGCCGCCGCGGTCGTCCAGCCGGCGACCAGGACCACGGGGGCGGTGCCCGACGGCAGCAGGGCCCATCTCGGAACGCGTCGCATCGGATCACGGTAGGCGGCCCGGCCGCGCCGGGCCCGCGGAGCACGCCGCGCGGCGCGGCACGATCCGCCGACCGGAGGCCCCGGCGGGACCGATAGATACCGGGGATCCCTACTGCGCGCCGAAGACCTGCGTCCAGTAGGGGCCGCCGGCGTCGTGGATGCCGATGCCGATCTCCTTGAAGGAGCAGTTGAGGATGTTGGCGCGGTGGCCGGGGCTGTTCATCCAGGCGTCCATGACCTCGGCGGGCGTCCGCTGGCCCTTGGCGATGTTCTCGCCGTACGTGGACCAGCGGTAGCCGGTGGCGGTGGCGCGGTCGCCGGGGTCGGCGCCGTCGGGGTTGGTGTGGTCGAAGAAGTTCCGGGCGGCCATGTCGTCGGAGTGGCCCTGGGCGGCGCGGGTGAGCAGGGAGTTGGCGGTGACCGGGCCGCATCCCGCCTTGGCGCGTTCGGCGTTGGTGAGGTCGATGACCTGCTGGGCCTCGGTGGCGTTCGGGTCGCTGGTGCCGCCGCCGCTGCCCGAGGTGCTGGTCGGACGCGTGGGCTGCGGGCGGGGCGCGGGCGCGGTGGTGCGCGGCGGGGCCGGCTTGGTGGTGGTGCGGCTGGGCGAGGGCTTGGGCGGGTGGCTGGAGGGCCGGGCGGAGGGGCTCGCGGTGGGGCTGGTGGAGGTGGTGGCGGGGTCGGCGCCGTCCGGGCTGATCGAGGTGCCGGTGGCGGTGTCGGGCGCGGCGGCCGTGGTGACCTCGGCCGGATCGGGGTCGCCGTCGGGGCCGGTGGTGAGGTAGAAGGTGCCGCCGGTGACGGCGACCACGGCGAGGCCCGCGGCGGCGGCCGCCCGGCGCCGGCCGCGCTTGCGTTCGCGCTCGCGGCGCAGGGCGCCGCGGCCGGCGGGCGCGGCGGGCGCGGCAGGCGCGGAGTGGGCGGCGTGCCTGCCGCGTCCGGCACCGGACGCGGCGGCGGGGGTGGCGACGGCGGCGGGGACGGCGTCGAGGGGTGCGGTGGCGGCGGCCGGGCCGAGCCGGGCGCCGTCGCGGACGGCGGCGAGGAGCAGGGCGGCCGGGGGCACCAGGAGGAGTCCGGCGAGCAGGCCCTCGGCCGGGACGAGACCGTGCCAGAGCCCGGCGCAGTGCGGGCACGCGCGCGCGTGCCGGGCTATGCGCTTGCGCCAGAGCGCGGAGGGGTGCCCGTCCCAGGAGGCGAGGCCGTCGCGCAGGGTGGGGCAGAGCGGCTGGGCGGACAGGGCACGGACGACGACCCGGGCGGTCTCCAGCTGCGTCTTCATGCGCTGGACGCGTACGGCGGTGTGCTCCGGCGTGAGGTCGAGGGCGGCGGCGACCTCGTGGCGGGTGAGTTCGCCGGCGCACTCCAGCCACCACAGGGAGAGCAGGGCGCTGTCCTCGGGTTCGAGCCAGCGGGTGGCCTCGGCGGTCTCGCGGCGCTGTCCGGACAGCTGCAGCCGGACCACGGCAAGGTCGACGAAGTCGCCGCCGGGGTGGGCCAGGTCGCGGGCGTCGTCGAGGGCGCCGGCGGCGTACCGGGCCTGCTGCCGCTGCCAGTGGGAGCGCAGGGTGTTCATGGCGATGGCGACCAGCCAGGACCGGAAGCTGTCCGGGGCCCGCAGGGTGCCGAGGCCGTCGAGCGCGCGCAGCATGGTCTCCTGCACCACGTCGTCGACGTCGTGGTGCCCGTTCATCGCGCGGCCCACGATGTTGTAGACCAGCGGCAGGTGGTCGGCGACGAGCCGGTCCTGCGCCCGGGGGTCGCCGGCCTGCGCGGCCCTCACCAGCTCGGTCCCGTGCGGTGCTTGCATGCCTTGCCTCATCCTGTCGTCCTGCCTGTTGCCGATGCCCGACACCTTGGGAGACCGGGAGCGCCGCACCGGATAACGGAAAACGCCGGGGAATCTTCTCGGACTTCTGTACGAGCGGGAAGCCCGGGTTCCGGAAGAGTGCCGTGCGACGGCGTTCCGGACCGTTCGTACCTGTGGATACTCCTGTGCGAATGTCCGTCGCTCGTGATACTCACTTGTCCACGGGCGGAGTGCTGTCTGACCTGCCCGTTCGACATCGCAAGGGGTGGGGACATGGCATTGCTTCGTGAGTGGGGGCTCACGCTCGGGAGACGGGGCGGCCGGCCGGCGGCGACGCTGGAGCGGGACTCCGGTGATCCCGAGGTGACACGCGCCCGGCAGGCCGCCGAGGCCGGGGACTGGACGGCGCTGCGGGCGGTCCTGGAGGGGCGGCCGGAGAGCGGGGACCGGACGGAGCTGCTGATGGCCGTCGCGGACACCGCCGGTGTGGAGCGCTGGATCGGCGGGGTGGTCGACGCCGAGCCGGACGCGGCGCTGCCGAGGCTGGTCGCCGGGCTGCGCCACGTGCGCTGGGGCTGGGACGCCCGCTCCGGGGCACTGGCGAAACACGTCTCGCGCGACCAGTTCGAGGTCTTCCACGAGCGGCTGCGCACCGCCGAGACCTGGCTGTACGAGGCGGCCGAGCGCGAACCGGCGTGGACCTCGCCGTGGTACGGCCTGCTGATGACCGGGCGCGGCCTGCAGGTCGGCCAGGTCACCGCGCGGCGCCGGTTCGAGGCGGCGGTGCGCCGCGACCCGTACCACCTGGGCGCGCACCAGCAGCAGTTGCAGCAGGTCTGCGCGAAGTGGAGCGGTTCGCACGAGGAGATGCACGCCTTCGCGCGGGAGTCCGCGTTCGGCGCGCCCGCGGGCACGGCGCTCGGCCAGCTCGTCGCCGTCGCGCACCTGGAGCACTGGCTCGCACTCGACTCCGGCGCGGACGCCGCCTACGTCCGCCGCCCCGAGGTGGCCGAGGAGCTGCACCGGGCCGCCGACCACTCCTACCGGCACCCGGACTTCGCCCCGCGCACCGGGCGGCTGCAGATACTCAACAGCTTCGCCATGGCCTTCTCGCTCGCCGGGGAGCGCCGGGCCGCCCGCGAGTGCTTCGAGGCGACCGAAGGCCGGGTCACCGAGGTCCCGTGGCAGTACCTCGACAACGACCCGGTCGCGGCCTACCGCAAGCAGCGCTCGGCCGCCGGCCGCTGAGCCTCGCGCCCGGGGCCCCGCGCTCCGCGCACCCGGGCCCTCCGGGCTCGCCGAACCGTCCTCCGTACCGTCGTACCGTCAGAAAGACGTCATCCAGGTGTCCCACTCGCATCGGACCGAGACCGCCCACACCTTCCAGGTCGACCTGCGCGGCCTGGTCGACCTGCTCTCCCACCACCTCTACTCCAGCCCCCGCGTCTATCTGCGCGAGCTGCTGCAGAACGCCGTCGACGCGATCACCGCACGGCAGGCGCTGCACCCGGACGCGCCCGGCCGCATCACCGTGCGCACCGGTGACACCCTCACCGTCACGGACACCGGCGTCGGTCTGACCGAGGCCGATGTGCACCGCTTCCTCGCCACCATCGGGCGCAGCTCCAAGCGGACCGCCGACGGCGCCTTCGACGGCGCCGGACTCGACGCGGCGCGCGGGGAGTTCATCGGCCAGTTCGGCATCGGACTGCTCGCCTGCTTCGTCGTGGCCGACGAGATCACGGTGCTCAGCCGCTCGGCGGCCGACCCGGCGGCGCCCGCCGTCGAGTGGCGCGGGCACTCGGACGGCCGCTACACCATCCGTACGCTGCCGGCCTCGGAGATGCCCGAGCCGGGCACCACCGTGCGGCTGACCCCGCGCGCCGACAACGCCGAGTGGACGACCCCGGAGCGGGTGGTCCAGCTGGCCCGGCACTACGGCGGGCTGCTGCGGCACGAGGTCACCGTCGTCGACCCGGGCGGCACGTCCCACCGGGTCAACGAGGCGCCGCCGTGGGAGCGGAGCCACCGCTCGCCGCTGGCCCGCAAGGAGGCGCTGACCGCGCACTGCCGCGAGCTGTTCGACTTCACTCCCCTCGACACCATCGAGCTCGATCTGCCGGCCGCCGGACTGCGCGGCGTGGCCTATGTGCTGCCGACCGCGGTGAGCCCGGCCCAGCGGGCCGGCCACCGGGTGCACCTCAAGGGCATGCTGCTCACCGACCAGGCGCCCGAACTGCTGCCGGACTGGGCCTTCTTCGTGCGCTGCGTGGTCGACACCACCAGTCTGCGGCCGACCGCCTCGCGCGAGTCGCTGTACGAGGACGGCACCCTGTCGGCGGTACGGGACGCGCTCGGCGACCGGATCCGGGACTGGCTCACCGGGCTCGCCGCCAGCGACCCGGCGCTGCTGCACCGCTTCATCGACACCCACCACCTCGCGGTCAAGGCGCTCGCCCGCTACGACGACGAGCTGCTGCGGATCGTGCTGCCCTGGCTGCCGTTCGAGACCACCGACGGCAACGTCACCCTGGAGGAGTTCGCCCGGACCCATCCGACGCTGCTGGTCACCCGCAGCGTCGAGGAGTTCCGGCAGGTCGCGCCGATCGCCGCGGCCGCCGGCCTCGGCGTGGTCAACGGCGGCTACACCTACGACCGGGACCTGGTGCACCGGCTGCCGGAGATCCGGCCGGGCACGGCCGTCGACGACCTCGACCCGGCCACCGTCACCGCCCATCTCGACGCCGTCGACCCGACCGCCGAACTGCGCGCCGCGGGCTTCCTCGCGGTGGCCCGGGAGACCATCGGCGTGCACGACTGCGACGTCGTGCTGCGCGACTTCCAGCCGGTCACCGCGCCCGCGCTGCTGCTCGACAACCGCGAGGCCCGCCACGAGCGCACCCGGGCCGGGCTCGCCGCCGACAGCGACGGCCTGTGGGCCGACATCCTGGGCTCCCTGCGGAACGAGACGCCGCGCGCCCAGCTGGTCCTCAACCACCTCAATCCGCTGGTCCGGCAGGCCGTGACCATCGCCGAGCGGGGTCTCGCCGTCACCACGGCCGAGGCGCTGTACGGGCAGGCACTGCTGCTGAGCCGCCGCCCGCTGAGGGCGAGCGAGAGCGCCCTGCTCAACCGGGCCTTCATGGGCCTGCTCAGCCACGCCATGCACCACCCCGGTACGGACACCCCCGACGCGGGCACCCCCGGCACCGAGCCCCGGAAGGACTTCTGATGCTGGACACCCCCGAGGCCGTGTTCGAGGCGCTGCGGGAGAACCACGAGCGCCCGCACGGACTGCAGCGCACGGTCGTCGCCGAGGAGCTGGCGGAGGCGGCCGAGGTCTTCGAAAAGCCCGACGTCCTGGTCACCGCCCTGCTCGAGCTGATGACCTCGTACGAGTTCACCGGTGAGCACCGTAAGGCCCCGGTCGTCTTCGCCCGGCTGCTGAAGCTGTGGGACACCGCTCCGGAGTCCTTCAGCGAGTGGGAGGCCCACCAGGTCTTCTGGCGCTTCAAGTGGGTGACGACCTCCCTGATCCAGGTGCCCGACGTGCCGCTGGCCACGATCCGGGGCTGGGTCGACCGGATGCGCGAGCGGTACGAGGCGGGCGGGCACGGCATGCAGCCGGTGGCCGCGATGAGCCATCACGTCGCCGCGCACACCGGCGTGGGCGCCGCCGACGCGTACGACCTGTGGATCACCCGGCCCCGTACGGACCTCAGCGACTGCGAGGCCTGCGAGACCCGGAACATGGCCCGGCACCTGATGGCCGACGGCGACGACTCGGCGGCGCTCGACGCCTGGGGTCCGGTGCTCGACGGCTCCCAGAGCTGCTCCGAGGAGCCGCAGTCGAGCCAGGCGCGGGCCCTGCTGCCCCTGCTGCGCACCGGCCGGACGGACGAGGCCCGGTCCCATCACCTCACCGGCTACCGGCGGGTGCGGGGGAACACCGGCATGCAGCAGGAGGTGGGCCTGCACCTGGAGTTCTGCGCCCTATCGCGCAACGAGGGCCGGGGCCTGGAGATCCTCGCCGAGAACCGCGGTCTGTTCGAGGCCACGGGCGCGCCGCTGGCCCGGCTCGGCTTCCTCACCGGCGTCGAGGTGCTGCTCGCCCGGATCGTCGCCCAGGGGCACGGGGACGTCACGGTGGCCGGCCCGCCCGGCCGGAACTGGACGGCGGCCGGGCTCCTCGGCCAGGTGCGGGCCGAGGCGGAGCCGCTGGCCGCCGCGTTCGACGCGCGCAACGGCACCTCGGCCGTCGGGGACCGCCGCAAGGCCCGGCTCGCCCAGGAGCCGCTGCTCGCCGAGCCGCTGCCGCTCGGACTGCGCACCGCCGTGGTCCGCCCGGCCACGGCCCCCGGCGCCACGGGCACTCCGGCCTCCGGCACCGGCCCGGCGTCCCCGTCCGCGTCCCCGTCCGTGTCCCCGTCCGGCGTCGCGATCCCCGAGGACTTCGTCGAGCTGGTGCAGGAGGCGCGCCGGCTCTCCGGTGCGGGGCAGCCCTCCGAGCACCGCCTGTGGGAGCGGATCGCCGAGCGGATGGCGGACGGCAGCGCGCCCGACCCGCACGACCACCGCCTGGGCCCGCGCGAGCTGCTGGAGGCCGAGCTGGCCGACCACCGGGCGGACGGGCACGGCAACGCGGAGCGCAGGACCGAATTCGCCGCCGAACAGGACCGGGCGGCCGGGCTGTTCGCCCGTGCGGGCATGCCGTGGCACGCGCTCGCCGCCCGGGCCAACGCCCTCGCGTGGGGCGCCGAGTGGCAGGACGGCGAGACGGCCGGCCGGGAGGAGACGGCGGCCGGGATCGACGCCCTCCTCGCCGAGGCGGAACGGCTCGCGGCCGAGGCGCCGTTCACCGGCGAGGCGCCCGGTGCCGGCGAGACGGCGGTTTCCGCACACTCCGGCAACGACGTCGGCCGGACCCGGGTCCTGCACCGTCTGATGGTCCTGAACGCCGCCGCGTACAGCGCCTACCGCGAGGTCCTGGAGCAGCTGCCCGAGCCCTCGGAGGCCGCCGTGGCGCGGTTCGACGCGTTCAGCGGAAGGCTGCGGACGGAGTCCGAGCGGCTGTCCGCGCCCCATCAGACGGCCAACGCGCGTCAGTACGTGGCCGATCTGGCCGCGCGGCGCGGGGACCTCGCCCTCGCCGAGGCCGAGCTGCGCGCGGCCCTGGCCGATGTGGCGGCGGCCGGCCGGCCCTGGCGCGGCTCCCGGCCGCGGTGTCTGCTCGCCCAGTTCCTGCTCGCCCGGCAGGAACCGGACGAGGCCGTCGAGCTGCTGCACCAGGCGATCGGCGACGCGGTGCGCCACGACGACGCCGGCTTCCCGCTGGCCCCGTCGTACGCGCTGCTCGGCCACGCCGCCTCGCACCAGGGGGACGTCGGCGGCGCGGTCCGGCATCTGTCGGAGGCGGCCGCGCGGTACGACCAGGACGGGGATCGGGAGGAGGCCATGGACGTCCGGCTCCAGCTCGCCGACGTGCTCGCCCGCGCGGGACAGCAGGCCGACGCCGTCGCCGTCCTGGAGTCGGTGCTCTCCGACGAGGCGGCCGACGGCCTCGACGAGCGGATGCTCGCCCAGGCGCGGCTGACCCTCGCGCGCGGCCTGCGGGAGCTCGGCGAGCCGTTGCCCGCGGCCGAGGAGTTCCTGCGGCTCGCGGACACCGTCGCCGGCTGGGAGGACGACCGGGCGGTCCACACCCTGGTGGCGGCGGAGGCGGCGGTCACGCTGGCGCTGGCCGACCGCTGGGACGCGGCGGCCTCGGCGTACGACCGGGCCGTCGCCGCGCACGCCGAGGCCGGGAACCCGCCGATGCTCGCCCACATGATGCGCGAGTTCGCCCGGCTGACCATGCTCGCCCGGGAGGAGGAGGGCGTGGACGCGGCCCTGGAGCATCTGGCCCGGGCCGACGCGCTGCTCGCGGCCGAGCCCCAGGACACCGAGGACTTCGCCCTCTGGTACGAGCAGGGTTCCGTGCACTACCGGCGGGGCCGGGTGCTCGCCGAGGCCCAGCGCTTCCCCGAGGCCCTGGAGGCGGTGGAGGCCGCGATCGCCGCGCACGAGCGGGGCGGCGAGGAGGGCGAGGTGCCGCGTGCCGAGGCCGTCCGTATCGCCGCCCTGATCGAGGGCAACGGCCTGGAGCGGCGCGCGGCGGCGGTCACCCGCCTCGCGGCCGCGGCGGCCCGCTGCCGGGCCGGGGGCCTGCCGGAGGCGGCGGACATCCTGGACGCGCTCCGGAAGGAGTTCCAGGAGCGCTAGGCCGTGTCCTGGGCACCGGAAGCACCACCTGGGGCGCCGGTCACCGATGGGTGGCCGGCGCCCCCGCGTGCACCCCGGCGTGGTACTTGGGGATGCGCAGCGTGATCTTCATGCCGGCGCCGACGCCGGTCTCGATGACCAGGCCCTCGTGCGGGCCGTAGACCTGGCGGAGCCGTTCGTCGACGTTGCGCAGGCCGATCCCGGTGGTGGGTCCGCCCTCGCCGTGCAGGATGCGGCGCAGCCGCTCCGGGTCCATGCCGACGCCGTTGTCCTCGATGCTGACGCGGGCGGCCGAGCCCTCGTCGACGGCGGCGATGGTGATGAGGCTGCGGTCGACGGAGTCCTCCAGGCCGTGCTTGACGGCGTTCTCCACCAGGGGCTGGAGGCAGAGGAAGGGCAGGGCGACCGGCAGCACCTCGGGGGCGATCTGCAGGGTGACCTGGAGGCGGTCGCCGAACCGGGCGCGGACCAGTTCCAGATACTGCTCGATGGAGCCCAGTTCCTCGGCCAGGGTGGTGAACTCGCCGTGCCTGCGGAACGAGTAGCGGGTGAAGTCGGCGAACTCCAGGAGGAGTTCACGGGCCCGCTCGGGGTCGGTGCGGACGAACGAGGCGATCGCGGCGAGCGAGTTGTAAATGAAGTGGGGCGAGATCTGTGCGCGCAGGGCGCGGATCTCCGCCTCGATGAGGCTGCTGCGCGCGCGGTCGAGCTCGGCCAGTTCCAGCTGGACCGAGACCCAGCGGGCCACTTCCTCGGTGGCGCGGGCGACGGCGGCGGAGTCGTGCGAGCCGAAGGCGGCGAGGGCGCCCTTGGGGCGTCCGCCCGCGGTGAGCGGGGCGACGACCCCGAAGCGTACGGCGCAGTCGGCGCGGTCGCAGTCCACCGAGAAGGTACGGGTGCGGCCGGCCTGCACCGCCTTGGCGACATGCGCGGCGAGCTGCTCCCCGTGGTGCTCGCCGGTGCCCTCCCAGGCGAGCACGCCGTCGAGTCCGGTCAGCGCGAGGGACTGGGTGCCGAGCAGCGGGCGGAGCCGGCGCACCGCCTTGCGGGCCGTGTCGGGGGCGAGCCCGGCGCGCAGCGGCGGCGCGGCGAGGGACGCGGTGTGCAGGGTCTGGAAGGTGGCGCGTTCGACGGTGTCGGAGTGCGGGCCGGGCCGGTCGCCGCGCCCGCCGGGCCCGCCACGTACGCGGCGGCGGGCGCCCCGTACGTACCCGGCGCCGAGGACGTATCCCGCGCCCCTGACGTAGGCGGCGCCGGCGGCGAAGCAGAGCGCCCCGACGACGGCGCAGCAGAGCAGCAGCACGAGCACGGTCATCGGCGCGTCTTCCAGGTTCCGGCGGGCGTGGGGTGGGGCACGGGCGGCGGCTCGGGCAGGTGCAGCCGCGCCATGATCGCGTCGGTGCCGGCCGGGACGCCCTTCGGGGTGGCAAGGGAGACCAGGATCATGGTGAGGAAGCCGAGCGGTACGGTCCAGACGGCCGGCCAGGCGAGGAGGGCGCGCGGCCAGCCGGAGTCCGGCCGGCCGGCGACCGTGGCGAGGACGGCGGTGAGCGCGGCCCCGCCGCCGGCGACCATGCCCGCGACGGCGCCCGCGGCGGTGAGCCGGCGCCACCAGATGCCGAGCAGCAGCAGCGGGCAGAAGGACGAGGCGGCCACGGCGAAGGCGAGGCCGACGGCGTTGGCGACGGACAGGCCCTGCACGACGACGTGCGCGGCGGCGGGCACCGCGACGGCCACGGCGGCGGCGAGCCGGAAGTGCCGTACACCGCGCGGCGAGGGCAGGAAGTCCTGGGTGAGGACGCCCGCGACGGCCATGGTGAGGCCGGAGGCGGTGGACAGGAACGCGGCGCAGGCGCCGGCCGCGAGGAGCGCGCCGAGCAGATCGCCCGCGGTGCCGCCGACGAGCCGGTCCGGCAGCATCAGGACGGCGGTGTCGGTGCTGCCGGTGAGCAGCAGGTCCGGCGCGTACACCCGGCCGAGCGCCCCGTACACCGGCGCGAGGACGTAGAAGACGCCGACGAGGCCGAGGACCACGACGGTGGTGCGGCGGGCGGCCCGGCCGTCGGGGTTGGTGTAGAAGCGGACGACGACGTGCGGCAGGCCCATGGCGCCCATGAAGGTGGCGAAGATCAGTCCGTACGTGGCGTAGAGCGGGTGCTCCTCGCCCGCCTGGCCGCGCGGTTCGGCCCAGCCGGTGTTGGTGCCGCCGTCGGCGCCGGCGGTGGCGCGCTCGGGCAGCGGGCTGCCGGCGGGGAAGCCGAGGACGGTGCCGGCCTCGACGCGGTGGCGGCCGGCCGTCAGGTCGACCTCCTCGGTGTCGTGGCGGAGCCCGTCGACGGTGCCGGTGACGGTGACTCGCAGCGGCGCGTCGAGGCCGAGGGTGAGGGTGTCGTCGATGCGCACCTGGCTGTGCCGGCGGAAGCCGGGCGGCTCGTCGAGGGCGGGGTCGGGCCGCCCGTCGGCGTACCAGGCGAACAGCAGGAACAGCAGCGGCACGAGCAGGGCGGTGAGTTTCAGCCAGTACTGGAAGGCCTGGACGAAGGTGATCGAGCGCATGCCGCCGGCCGCGACGGACAGGGCGACGACGACGGCGACGACGATCCCGCCCGACCAGTGCGGCAGTCCAGTGAGGGTGCCGAGGGTGAGCCCGGCGCCCTGGAGCTGGGGCACCAGATAGAGCCAGCCGACGACCACGACGAGGATGCCGGCGGCGCGCCGGACGGCCCGGGACTCCAGGCGCGCCTCGGCGAAGTCGGGCAGGGTGTAGGCGCCGGAGCGGCGCAGCGGGGCGGCGACGAAGGCGAGCAGCACCAGATAGCCGGCGGTGTAGCCGACGGGGAACCACAGCATGTCGACGCCCTGGGCGAGGACGAGTCCGGCGATGCCGAGGAAGGACGCGGCGGAGAGGTACTCGCCGCTGATGGCGGCGGCGTTGAGGCGGGCGGGCACGCTGCGCGAGGCCACGTAGAAGTCGGAGGTGGTGCGGGAGATGCGCAGTCCGAGGGCGCCGACCGCGACCGTGGCGACGATCACGGCGGACACGGCGATCACGCCGTAGGGCTGGTTCACTCGGCGGCCCCGGCCGCCGCCGTCCTGGTGCGGGCCACCGGTCAGCTCCCTTCGACGGCCCGGGTGTACTCCCGCTCGTTGCGTTCGGCGCGCCGTACGTACCAGCCGGCGAGGACGAGGAAGAGCGGGTACACGGCGATGCCGAGCACGGCCCAGACGAGGAGCGGGGGCACCGGGCCGAGGCCGCTGCCGGGCACCGTGCGCAGCAGCAGTGGCAGGGTGGCGACGAGGACGGCCAGGGTGCCGCCGACGGCGAGCCCGGCGCGCAGCTGGGCGCGGATCAGCCGCCGTACCTCGGTGCGCACGGCGGGCGGGAGCGGGTCGGGCCGTTCGGGGGCGGGCCGGTAGGCCCGGGGCGCGGCCGTGGTCCCGGGGGCGCGGGTGACCACCTCGCGCCGGGGAACCGGTTCCGCTGCCATTGTCCGCACGTCCTCCCACTCCTCGATGGGAGCACCGCGCCGTGTCCGCACCGAGGGTGGAGTGTACGCAGCGGGCCGGGGCACGACCAGAGGTCCGGGGCAATTCGCCTGTACGGGACACCGATCGCGCGCCCGGGCCGTGCGTGCCGTACGGACGGGAGCCCGCGGCGCTACTCCGGCAGGACGGTGCCGTCCGGGAGGCGGATGCCGAAGTCCTCGCGCAGGAAGGTCAGCACCTCCGCCGGGTCGGCGAGTTCCCGTTCCTTGCGGGTGCCGTCGGCGTGCGTCTCGGTGAAGCGGCGGCCGGCCAGGGAGAAGTGGGCCGTGGGGGCGGTGCGCTGGGCGTAGACGCCGCGGGAGAACGGCGAGCGCGGGTTGGTGGCGATGTGCCAGTTGATGACCTCGTAGTCGGGTGCCTCGAAGGGCTCGACGGTGAAGGAGTACTGGTCGTCCCAGCCGTCGCTCTCCGCGCCGTGCGCCTGGAGCTTCCACAGCGTCAGCGGCCCGTCGTGCGGGGCGTGCACGAGACGGTGGCGGCGCGGGGCGTCGAGCGTCTCGGTGCCGGTGGCGAGCGGCACGGGCTCGATGAGGCAGCCGACGCTGCCGAAGCCGACGTCGGTGACGTACGGCACGGGCTCGCCGGGCACGTCGGTGAGCATCAGCATGTGGGTGCGGGGGCGTACGTCGCCGGGCCGGGCGCCGACCAGGACGCGCGCGGCGAGCAGGGTGACCTCGAAGCCGAGGGCGGTGAGCGCGGCGGCGAACAGCGTGTTGTGCTCGTAGCAGTAGCCGCCGCGCCCGCCGCGCACGAGCTTGGCCTCCAGGTCGGGCAGGGCGAGGGAGGGCGCCGTGCCGAGCACGGGGTCGAGGTTCTCGAACGGGATGCCCATCAGGTGCGCGCGGTGCACGGAGCGCAGCACGTCGAGCGTGGGCCGGCGCTCCCCGGACCAGCCGATGCGGGCGAGGTAGGCGTCGAGATCGATAGTCATGCCCTCACCGTAGGCGGCGGTCCGGGGGCGGCGCCTCGGCTTTCCGATCTAGGTCCCGGGGAGGACGGCTGCCGTGCTCGGGGTGCCGTAGACCTTGAGCTCGTAGAGGGAGTAGCCGTACGGGGTGGCGCGCTGGGTGCCGTACATCCGCAGGTAGCGGGCGGTGCCGGTCACCGGGACCTCGTCGGTGCCGCCGTCGCCGGTCGTGGTGCTGTGGAGATCGGTCCAGGTGGTGCCGTCGAGGGAGCCCTGCAGTCGGTACGCGCGGGCGTACGCCGCCTCCCAGTCGAGCCGGACCCGGGAGAGCGCGGCGGGGGCGCCGAGGTCGACGCGCAGCCACTGCGGGTCGACGCCCTCGGCGGAGGCCCAGCGGCTGCCGGACTGTCCGTCGACGGCCTTGCCGGCTTCGAGCCCGGAGGCCTCGACGGAGGAGGCGGTGGCGGGACGGCCCTGGGAGAGCAGGGTGTCGGGGGTGGGGGTGGGCGTTGGTGTGGGCGTGGGCGTGGGCGTGCCGGAGTCGGTCAGCTGGTAGGCGCGCAGGTTGCGGAGCAGCAGATAGGTGTCGCGCAGCGAGCCGGAGCTGTCGCCGAGGGAGCGGTAGATGCCCCACTTGGGCCGCACCCGGTCGGCGAGGAAGGTGTCGACCCCGGTCTTGGTGGCGTCGACGACGGTGGTGCCGCCGCTCTTGACGACCCAGCGGACGGAGCCCGCCGTGCCGTCGCCGATCTTCATCTCGTACTCGATGTCGATCCACTTGTTCTGCAGCGGTTCGAGGTCGGTGCGGCCGACCAGGATGCCGCCGGCGAAGATCTTGTGCTCGATGGTCTGCCTGCCGTTGACGCGGCGCAGCGACGTGACGGTGATGGGCGAGGAGCCGTCGCCGGGCTGCTTGGTCTGCATGATGTGGGTGAAGGTGGTGGTCGCCATCAGCGAGCTCGGGATGTACATCGAGTACGTGACCCGCCAGGTCTGGCCCTGCTTCCAGGAGAGGTAGCTCGTCGAGGAGGTGCGGTTGCCGGTCACCTCCTGGCGCTGGCGGTCGGTGGCGGAGTCGCGGTCCACCATGTGCATGTCGAAGCGGTAGGCGTCGCCGGCGACCTTGATGTGCGGCTGCCCGCCGGGGTGCGAGTCGGCCCGGTCGTCCTCGACGGTCTCGAAGGCGCCGAGACCCTGGACGGCGGGATCAGGTGACCAGCGGAGCGTCCAGGCGGCCGCGGGTGCGGCGTCGGCGTGGGGCGGCGCGGTGAGGGTGCCGAACAGGGCGAGGGCCAGGGCGCTGAGGGCCGCCGCGAGAACGGCCGGGATCGTGCGCCGTCGGGCCGAGTGTGCCGGTCGTGCCATGCGCCACCTCCGGGTGGGGGACGGGACGGGCGTGATGGGTGCACGACATGCTGCCCTCGCGGCAGGAGTTAGTAAAGGTTCCTGACAGTCTTCGGGTGCAGAAAACGGCGACGGGGTGGCCGGACCGAAGTCCTGCCACCCCGTCGCTCGAAGATCCCGAGGAACCGTGGTGTCCGAGGGGGGACTTGAACCCCCACGCCCGATAAAGGGCACTAGCACCTCAAGCTAGCGCGTCTGCCATTCCGCCACCCGGACAGGTGAGCCGTCCCGGGCCCTGCGGCCCGCGGCGACATGGATCAATCTATCAGGTGTTCGAGCCGTCGATCACCACGTTTTCGGTGGTCAGCGCCGTGCGCGGACCCCCGGCCCGGTACCCCCGCCGTGGACGGCCGGCGATCGGGGCTTGGCATACTGCTGCGATGCCGCCGACGCAGCACGCCGCCGCCCCCGCACCGGAGCCCTTCGTCCCGCACCCGTCTCCGCCCGCGGGCCTCTCCCCCGAGGCGATATCCGCCGACCCGCCGCCGCTGGCCGGGCCCACCCTCCTCACCCAGTCCTGGCTGGATCTCGCCTTTCTGCACTGGGCCGTGGACCCCGCCGAGGTCGCGCCTCTGCTGCCGCCGGGAACGGTGCCCGACACCTTCGAAGGGGCCGCGCACGTCGGGCTCGTGGCGTTCCGGATGCACCGGGTGGGCTGGTTCCGGCTCCCGGGCGTGCCGTATCTCGGCAGCTTCCCGGAGACGAACGTGCGCCTGTACTCGGTCGACGAGCACGGCCGCCGGGGCGTGGTGTTCCGCTCGTTGGACGCCTCACGGCTGCTGCCGGTGGCGATCGGGCGCTGGGCGTTCCGGATCCCGTACGTCTGGTCGCGGATGGCGGTCCGGCGGGACGGCGACACCCTCACGTACACGAGCCGCCGGCGCTGGCCGGGGCCGCGCGGCGCGCGCGGCGACCTCGCCGTACGGATCGGGGAGCGGGTGGCCGAGCCGACCGCCCTCGAGCACTTCCTCACCGCCCGCTGGGGCCTGCACACCACGGCCCTCGGCCGCCCGCGCCTGCTGCCGAACGTGCACCCGCGCTGGCCGCTGCACCGGGCCGAACTCCTCTCGTACGACGAGGATCTCATCGCCGCGGCCGGACTCACCCGGCCGCCGGGCGACCCGGTGAGCGTGCTCTACTCCCCCGGCGTGCCGGTCCGCTTCGGCCCGCCGGCCCGTGTCCCGGCCCGCATCCCGGCCCCGCGTCGGCCGGGCCCGGCCTCGTGACCGGCGGACGCGCCACCGGCGCCGCCCGCTACATCCGCTTCCAGGGCACGGAGCGCAGCCCGCGCGGACACTTCCCGGGCGTCTTCGCGCTGGCCAACGGCCTGGCCCGCAAGGGCCTGCCGAGCGAGGCGGAGCATCGCTTCTGGCGGGCGGCCAACGACTGGTACGACGCCGCGTACCCCGACCCGTCGCAGACCGATCCGGAGGTCTACGACCCCGCGGTGAACCCCGGCGCGGTGGCCTGGTTCAAGAGCACCGCCGGCCACCTCCTCGACCGCGTACCGGGCTACCTGGCGCTGCTCGCCGCGCACGGGGTGGCGTGCGAGCGGATCGAGTCGGCGGATCCGGGCCGGATCGTGTACGAGGACGAGGTGCAGGTCGTCGCGGTGCCGTGGAGCCGTCCGGGGCTCGACACCCCTTAGGCTCCGGCCGCCTCGCCGGCCTCCTGCGCGATGCGCTCGAACTGGGCGCCCATCGCCTCGGCCAGGGCCTGCGCGGCGGAGAGCGGCCGGACCATGACGGTGAAGTCGTCGATCTTGCCGTCCTCGTCGAAGTGGAGGAAGTCGCAGCCCTGGATCCGCTTCCCGCCGACGGTGGCGGTGAAGACCAGGGCGTGGTCGCGGCCGCCGGGGTCGGCGATCTCCCGCACGTACGTGAAGTCCTCGAAGACCCGCAGCACTCCGCGGAGGATGGCCGCGGTGATCGCCTTGCCCGGGTACGGCTTGAAGGCGACCGGGCTGGTGAAGACGACGTCCTCGGCGAGCAGCGCCTCGACGGCGGCCGTGTCGCGGTCCTCCACGGCCTTGCGGAACGGGTGCATGGTCCAGCCTCTCCTCGGTCGACCGACTCATCCATCGACACTCGACTCGATACTAAACAAATTGAATATGCACCTCGGAGAGTACGGTGGGCGGTGCGGGCTGTCCAGACCACTCGTCCGTGTGCCCCTCAGCGGCGCGGCGCCCCGGCCACGTAGGCTCACGGCGGCGCGGCGCTTGCGACGAGGAGGAGACCCATTGAACGCCACCGAGGATGACCGGCTCCGGCTGGACGAGGCCGACGTCCGCAACGCGAAGACGACGCTGGTCCAGCTCCTCGCGCGGGCCGGGGTCTACTCCGGGGACGCGGAGGAGCTGATCGGGCTCGTCGAGGCGGGTGCCCTCGCGCTGGCGCAACGGGAGCTGGACGCGCTCGCCGCCGAGGCACCGGGCGGAGAGGCTCCTTACGCCGAGGGGTGGCTGGACGGCGCCCGGGCCGCCGCCGAGGAGCTCGGCGCCCGCGCGGAGCTGACCCTGCGACAGGCCGTGGGCCGCGGCGGCGCGGAAGGCGAGGGAGGCGCCGGCGCGGAGCCGCGCACGCCGGTGGGCCGGATGGAGCTGGAGCGGGCCAAGGTGGTCGTGCTGCCGCTCTATCTCTCCTTCACCGATGTGTCCGACCTCGACCCGGAGGTCTCGGAGCAGGTCCTCACGGCCGTGCTCGGGACGATGACGGCACGTCAGCGGGCCGCGTACGCGGGCAGGTTGACGCGCTTCGCGGAGGACGGGCGCGAGCGCGTGGCCCGGATGTACGCGGAGTACGGCCCGGGCAGTACCATCGCCATCCACGGCCGTTACTCCCTGCTGCACTCCCCCACCAGCATCGCCGTCCTGGAACGCCTGCTGACGACGCCGGAGGAGCTGCGCGTCGAGTGGGACGCGGCCGAGCTGCCTCCCGCCTGGTTGGACGGGCTGACCCGGGCCTGGGAAGCGGCGGCGGCCACCGCCGGCAGCCTCCCCTCATGACCCCCGGGCCGCCGCACGCCACACCGCCGGTCGACTTCCTCGACACCGGCGCCGGCGCCGATGCCGGCACCGACGCCGGCACATCGGCCGGTGACGCCCACCGGATCGACTTCGTCGAGTGCCCGCCGCCCCCGCTCTCCGCCGACGAGCACCGCGAGGTCGACCGTCGCTGGGCGGCGACCACGGCCGCCAATCCGGCGGCCTTCGACGGCCCGATCGTCGCCGTGCTGGCCCTCGGCCGCCCCGCGCCCGGCCGCACGGCGGTGCGGTGGGCCCGGATGACGTACCGGCACCGCGCGCTGCGGGCGTTACGGCCGGCCGGGGCGGTCCCGGGTTCCGTCTTCGTGACGGTGCTGCAGCCCACCGACGAGGGCCTGGTGCTCGGGCGCGGCTCGCGCACGACGGCGGCGCCCGGCCGCTGGAGCCTGCCGGGCGGCGGCGCCGAACCGCCGCCGCCGGGAGGTTCGTTGGACCTCGCCGTGCTCCGGCGGCACGCGGCCGTCGAGCTGGCCGAGGAAGTCGGCCTCGCCGTACCGGAGTCGGAGCTGCGGCTGTGGGGAGTGAGCCGCGGGGCGCGGTACGGCAGCCTCGGTTTCTACTTCCTGGCCCCGGGCGTCGCGGCCGCGCGGGTGCGCCGGTGCCACGCCGCGGTCGTCGCGGAGGAGCGGGCGCGCGGCCTGGTCCCCGAGCTCGACGCCCTGGCCTTCGCCGCGCCCGACGCCGTACCACCGGACGCCGCGCCGGAGCCGTACGCCGACTATCTGCCCCAACTCCTCGCCCGCTACCGGGCGAACCGTGACCGAGCGGGCTGAGGTGCCGACGGCAGGACCGGGCCGTGCCGCGACCTCGACGGGGACGGGGGAGGTTTCCCGTCGGGGCGACTCCTCCAGGGCGCCACCCGGTCCGTGCCGTGGGACGCGAGGGTCTCCCCGTGCCGCGGGGGCTCGCGTCGTGCTCCCCATCCTGACCAACACCCGCCGTCCCGGCCAGGGTTGCCGGGCTGCGTGAACACGCTCTGGCGCGATCGCGCCACTCCCTCCGGCCCGGCCGGGGCCGTGAGCTGCACGTCTACTATGAACCCCGCCGGAGTGGGCGGAGCGGAGAGGACACGGAATCGATGCGTCGGCTGGGGGACCTGGAGGCGGAGATCATGGACCGCTTCTGGAAGTGGAACCGCCCGGCCACCGTGCGCGAGATCGTCGACGACATCAACCGGCACCGGGACATCGCCTACACCACCGTCACCACGGTGACCACGATCCTCTTCCACAAGGCCTATCTGACCCGCGCCCGCGAGGGCCGGATCTGGGTCTACCGGGCCGCCGCCACCCGCGAGGACTACGCGGCGGCGCTGATGGCGGACGGCCTCGACGCCGGCGAGGACCGGCCCGCCGCGCTCGCCGCCTTCGTCGGAAACCTCGACCCACACGAACTCGCCGCCCTGCGCTCGGCGTTGCGCGCGGCCGAGCGGCGGGCCGAGGGCTGAACGCCGAGCGGGCGTCCGACGCGGTCGGGCCTTCCGGGTCCGGTCAGAGGCGGCGGACGCGGAGCACACTGGTCTGCATCGGCAGGGTGAACTCGCCCGCGGAGGTCTCCGGGCGGCTCGCCAGGTACGCGCGGATGCGGGCGAGGAGGGCCGCGCGGTCCTCCTCCGGCATGACGATCATGCCCGCGCGGGTCGCGAGGGTCGCGAGGAGGGAGTCGGCGGTGCGGAGCTGACCGTGGTCGAAGCCGGCCTGTTGCGGCGAGCCGAAGCGGGGCGAGCCGGTGGCCGGCAGGTGCATGCTCTCCGTCGCGGCGCGCCAGCTCGCAGGGGTGTCACGGGGGCCGACGGCCGCGGGACCGCTGACCCGGGCGAGCCCGTCGACCCAGGCGACGGAGTCGTCCATGACGTTCCACAGGCCGGCCAGGACACCGCCGGGCGCGAGGACCCGCGCGATCTCGGGCCCGGCGACCGCCATGTCGAACCAGTGCATGGCGTTGCCGGCCACCACCGCGTCGACCGAGCCGTCGGGCAGCGGAATCGACTCGGCGCTTCCCTGCAGGGCCCGCACCTCCGGCAGCGCGCGGCGCAGCTCGGCGAGCATCGCGCCATCGGGTTCCACCGCCACGGCATCCGCGCCCACGCCTGCGGCGAGGAGCGTGGCGGTCAGCTTGCCGGTGCCGGCACCCAGGTCGAGCACCCGCGGACCTGGGGCGGCCTCCAGGGCCCACCGCACGGCGGTCTGCGCGTAGTCGGGACGGTGCGCGGCATAGGCGACGGCAGCGGCGCCGAACGACGAGGCGTGAAGCTTGTGTTCGTCTCGTTCCATCCGGTCACGCTAGGGGAACGACGTGCGTTCGGCCACCCTGCCGCCACCCTGCCGGCTCACCGCTGCACGGGGGTCCGTCCGGTCCGGCCCGCCGTCACTCCGCCGACCAGGGCGGCGAGGAGAGCGGCGACCGCGCCCACGAGGGCGCCGAAGAGCAGGGAGGCGCCGGCCGCCAGGGTGCCGAGGAGGGTGCCCAGCGGGGCGCCGTAGGTGGCGAGGGCGGCCGCGCCGCCGGTGCGGACGCCGGGGTCGTCCGGGGTGGCGAGGGAGTAGAGCGGGAGGGCGGCGAGGCCGGCGCCGAAGCCGGCGAGGAGGAGGGCGGGCAGACCGGCGGCGAGGTAGGTGGCCGAGACGGGGAGGCTCCCGAGCAGGCCGAGGCCCGCGGCCGTGAGGAGCGTGCCGAGCACGATCGAGGAGCGGGCCCGGCCGTCGCGCGCGAGCCGTGCGGAGGCGAGGCGGACGCCCAGCAGGGCGGCCAGGAGTGCGGGAAGGAGCATCAGGCCGCCCAGGAACGGGCCCAAACCCAGGAAGTGGACGAGTCGCAAGCTCGCCCCGTCGTACAGGCCGAAGAGCGCGACCCCGAGCAGGGCGAGGCCGCCGTACGCGCCGACGCGGGCCCGGTCCTTCAGAGCGTCCGGGCCGAGCAGCGCGGCGGGCGCGGTGCGCTGCTGCCACAGGAAGCCGCCGACCAGTGCCAGTCCGACCAGGCCCACCGCCCCGGCGGTGGGGTTCGCCACCCCGTCGTAGAGGCCGCGGACGCCGGCGAGTCCGTAGCCGAGGGCGCCGAGACCGAGGCCGCCGAGCAGCACGCCGGGCAGGTCGAAGGGGCCACGGGGCTCGGCGGTGCGCCCGTCGAGGAGTCGCGCCGCGCCGATCATCGCGAGGACGGCGAGGAGAATCCCGACGTAGCCGACCAGGCGCCAGCTGAGGAACTCGGTGAAGACCCCGGCGACGCTCGCGCCCGCGGCGCCGCCGCCGACGGCCACGACCGCGTACACGGCGAAGGCGGCGCGGCGCTCCGAGGGCTCCGTACGGCTTCGGGCCACCATCGAGAGCGCGGCGGGCATGAGGAGCGCCGCGGCGATGCCGTGCAGCGCGCGGGCGGCGAGCAGCATGGGGGCGCCGGGCGCGAGCCCCTCCAGGAGGGCGGCCACCACGAAGGCCACGAGCCCGCCGAACACGACGGCCTTGCGGCCGGCCCGGTCGGCGAGGTGTCCGCCGAGGGGCAGGACGGCGCCGAGCCCGACCGCGTACGCCATGGGAAGCCCTCCCATGAGCGAGTCGGGCAGGCCCAGATCCCGCTGGAAGATCCAGGCGGAGAGGGTGGACACGGTCGCGTCGATCACGACGAGCAGCTGCAGGAGGGCGGCCAGGGCGAGCACCCACCGGTGCCGGCCGCCGTCGGGTGTCGCGGCCCGGGGCGCGGTGGGGCCCATGCCCATGGGCACCGCGCCCGCGCCGCCGTACACGTACGGCGCGGCGTGCGCGGGTGCCGTCGGGGTGTACGCGCCGGGCGCGGCGGCCTGGTGCGCGAGGGCGACCCGGGGGTCCGGCTGGGCGGGCACGACGGGGGTGGGCGGGGCCGGTGTGGTGGGCGGGGCGAAGTCGAGCAACTGGGCGGCGTGGCGGCCGAGTTGGGCGAGCACGGAACCCGGCAGCCATTCCTCGGTGTCGTCGGTGGCCGTGCGCTCGGCGATCTCCCGCGGGGTGGGCCGGAGGGCCGGGTCCTTCTCCAGGCAGGCGCGGACGAGGTCGACGAGCGAGTCGGGCACGCCGGTGAGGTCGGCCTCCTCCTCGGCGATGCGGAAGAGGTGGGCGTTGAGTCCGGTGTCCGTGGCGCCGAACAGCATCCGTCCGGTCGCCGCGTACACGAGCACCGCGCCGAGGCAGAACACGTCGCTGGCCGGGGTGAGTTCGAGGCCGCGGACCTGCTCGGGGGACATGAAGCCGGGCGAGCCGATGAGCATGCCGGTGCGGGTGTGCAGGCTGTCGCCGGCGAGGCTGTCCATGGCCCGGGCGATGCCGAAGTCGATGACGCGCGGGCCGTCCACGGTCACGAGGACGTTGGACGGCTTGAGGTCGCGGTGGATCAGCCCGGCCTGGTGGACCGCGCCGAGCGCGAGCGCGAGCCGGTTGGCGAGGGCGCGCACGGAGTGCTCGGGCAGCGGGCCGAAGTCCTCGGCGACGACGGAGTGCAGATCGGGGCCGGGGATGTACTGGGTCGCCACCCAGGGCACGGCGGCCTCGTGGTCGGCGTCGAGCACCGCCGCCGTCCAGTTCCCGCCGACCCGCCGGGCGGCGGCCACCTCGCGCGCGAACCGGCGCCGGAATTCGGCGTTCCCCGCGTACTCGGCCTGCACGACCTTCACGGCCACGGTCCGCCCGCCCTCGGAACGCCCCAGATAGACGAGGCCCATGCCGCCCGCGCCGAGGCGGGCGATGAGCCGGTAGGGGCCGATGTGACGGGGGTCTTCGGCTGTCAACTGGTCCACGAGGGAGAAAGATAGTGCAACTGCCCTGCCGTGGCGGGCAGATGGACCATCGGGACCTGCGGGTCCGCACGGAATGGCCGGGTCCGGGACGCCGGCGGGTGCGATGATCGTCCGTACCGTACCGAAACGTTCCCGACCCACCGTCCCAGGAGCAGCACCGTGCAGACCCTCAGTTACGGAGACGTGAAGGCGGCCGTCGAGCGGGTCGCGGACCGGGTCCGCCCCGTCGCGATCGCCCCCGCCGGAGACGAGGAGGCGGGCCACGAGCTCTTCCTCGCCCTCGAATTCCTCCAGCACACCGGCTCGTTCAAGGCGCGCGGCGCCCGCAACTTCCTCCAGGCGCACCGCGAGTCCGGCACCCTGCCCGCGGCGGGCGTGACGATCGCGTCCGGCGGGAACGCCGGGCTCGCCTGCGCCTGGGCGGCCCGGCAGGCGGGCGTGCGGGCGACGGTGTTCCTGCCGGAGACGGCGCCGCGGGTGAAGGTCGAGCGGCTGCGCGGGTACGGGGCGGAGGTGCGGCTCGTCGGTACGGAGTACGCGGAGGCGCTGGCGGCCTGCGAGGCGTACGCGGCGGAGAGCGGGGCGCTGGCCTCGCACGCGTACGATCATCCGCTGATCGCGGCGGGCGCGGGCACCCTGCTGGAGGAGATCCGGGACCGGATCCCCGGCCTGGACACGGTGGTGGTGTCGGTCGGCGGGGGCGGGCTGTTCGCGGGCGTGGCGACGGCGGCGCGCGAGCACGGCATCCGGACGGTGGCGGTGGAGCCGGAGAACTGCCGGGCCCTGGACGCGGCGCTCGCCGCGGGGACACCGGTCGACGTACCGGTGGACTCGGTGGCGGCGGACTCGCTCGGGGCCCGGCGGGTCTCGGCGGCGGCCCTGGCGGCGGCCCGGCACGACGGGGTGCGCACCCTGCTCGTCCCGGACGCGGAGATCGTCCGGGCGCGGCGGGCGCTGTGGGACGAACGGCGCCTCGTCGTCGAGCACGCCGCCGCCACGGCCCTCGCCGCACTGTCGGGCGGCGGCTACCGGCCGGAGCGCGGCGAGAAGGTCTGCGTGGTCCTGTGCGGGGCCAACACGGACCCCTCGGACCTGGTGGTGTGACGGAGGGTCCGGCTCGCCGGGGGGCCGGGTTGGCTCCGGGTCCGGTCGGGGGAATGTGCGGGCCGGCGGGTTGCCGGCCGGCGCGGGGGTGGTACGTCGAGCCCATGCAGCCAGGCTCGCCACCCGCGGTCGCCCCCTTTCTCCGTACGGCCGCCGCCTACGCGTGGCGGCTGCTGGTCGTCGGCACGCTCGTCTACGGGCTCTTCGCGGTGCTCGGCCGATTCCACGAGATCGGGGTGGCGGTCTTCCTCGGCCTGGTGATCACCGCGCTGCTGCGGCCGGTGGCGGACCTCGTGGCCCGCGGGCTGCCGCGCCCGCTGGCGGTGACCCTGACGCTGCTCGGCAGCATCGCGCTGGTCCTGGGCATCCTGGCGCTGGTCGGCGAGGCGGTCGCGGGCGAGCGGACGACCCTGGTACGGGAGTTCCGGGACGGCGTCGGGCGGATCGAGCACTGGCTGGAGCAGCCGCCGTTCCGGCTGAACCCCCAGGCGCTCACCGATGTGCAGGAACGCGTCGGGCAGTATCTGTCGAGCCACCGCTCCACCCTGCTCAGCCAGGCGCTGAGCGGGGCCGGCCGGCTGGTCGAAGTGCTGACCACCCTCGCGCTCGCGCTGTTCAGCTCGGTCTTCTTCATCCACTCGGGCGACCGCCAGTGGTCCTGGTTCCGCGAGCAGCTGCCGGCGTCGGTGCGGTCCCACACGGAGATCGGCGGGCGCGCGGCCTGGCGCACCTTCACCGGCTACACCCACGGGATCGTCCTCGTCGCGGCGATCAACGCCGTCCTCGTCGGCCTCGCCCTCTGGCTGCTCGGCGTGCCGCTCGCGGTGCCGCTCGCCCTCCTCGAGTTCGCGGCGGCCTTCATCCCGCTGATCGGCTCGCCCATCGCCCTCGCGGTCGCCGCCGTCGTGGCCCTCGCGTCGAAGGGCCCGCTGGTGGCGGGGATCGTCATCGCCCTGATCGTGGTGATCGGCCAGATCGAGGGCCATCTGCTGCACCCCCTGGTGATGAGCTGGGCGGTGCGCCTCCACCCTCTGGTCGTCGCCGTCTCCGTCATCGCCGGCTCGATCGCGGCCGGAATGGTGGGCGCGGTCGTCGCCGTCCCCCTGGTCTCGGTGGTCTGGTCGGTGCACACCTCCCTGCGCGAGGCCCGCGCGGCCGAACGGGCCCTCCGGGAGTAGCCCGTACGGGCCCTCTCGGTGGCGGGTGCTGAGGATGCCGTACCGGACGCCCTGAGGCGGGGGTGTCAGACGGCGTGGGCGGCGCGCATCGCCGCGATGTCGGCGGCCCCGTAGCCGAGTTCGGCGAGCAGGTCGTCGGTGTGTTCGCCGATGCCGGGGACGGGGTCCATGCGCGGTGCGGTGCCGGCCAGGTCGACGGGCGGCAGGAGCGCGGGTACGGGCGTGCCGCCGGGTATCCGTACGTCGTGCCAGCGCTCGCGCGCCTCGAGCACCGGGTGGTCGAGGAACGCGGCCATGTCGTTGACACCGGCGTTGGCGATGCCGGCCTCGTCGAGGATCCGGCCCGCGGCGGCGCTGTCCAGCTCCGTGAACCGCCGGGCGACCAGGGCGTCCAGCTCCTCGCGGTGGGCGACCCGGTCGGAGCCGGTGGCGAAGCGCGGATCGCCGGTGAGCTCCGGCCGCTGGAGGAACCGCTCGCACAGGGCGGCCCATTCGCGCTCGTTCTGGATGGAGAACAGCACGTCCTTGCCGTCGGCGGCGGTGAAGGCGCCGTAGGGGGCGATGGTAGCGTGCCGGGTGCCGATGCGCGGCGGCTGGGTGCCGCCGAAGCGGGTGTAGTAGGCGGGCTGGTGCATCCACTCGGCGAGCGCCTCGAACAGGGAGACCTCGACGGCCCGGGCCCGGCCGGTGGTGGCGCGGGTGAAGAGGGCGGTGAGGATGCCGCTGTACAGATACATGCCGCCGGCGATGTCGGCGACGGAGATCCCGGCGCGGGCGGTGCCGTGCTCGTTGCCGGTGAGCGAGACCAGGCCGGTCTGGCACTGCACGAGCAGGTCGTAGGCCTTGCGCTCGGACCACGGGCCGCTGGTGCCCCAGCCGGAGAGGCCGGCCGGGATGAGGGAGGGGAAGCGCTCGGCGAGGGCCTCGGGGGCGAGCCCGAGGCGGTCGGCGGCGCCGGGGGCGAGGTTCTGCACGAAGACGTCGGCGCGGGCGAGCAGCCGCTCCAGGACCTCGCGGCCCGCGTCCGTCTTCAGGTCGAGGGTGAGCGACTCCTTGGAGCGGTTGAGCCAGACGAAATAGCTGGACTCGCCGTGCACGGTGGTGTCGTAGCGCCGGGCGAAGTCGCCGTCGCCGGGCCGCTCGACCTTGATCACACGGGCGCCGAGGTCGGCCAGCTGGCGGGTGGCGAAGGGGGCGGCCACCGCCTGTTCGAGGCTGACGACGGTGATGCCGGTGAGCGGCAGGTCTGCGGGACGTCCGGGCATCGGGCGGCCTCCTGGGGGCGCTGAGCGGGGGCGGGTCGGGGGTCGGGCGGGGCGCCGTCAGCGTATGACGGCCGAGGAGAGGGCGTGCAGCCGGAGGGCCAGCTGTATCTCCAGGGCGCGGGCAGGTGCCTGCCAGTCGGGTCCGAGGAGCCGGCCGATCCGCTCCAGGCGCTGGGCCACGGTGTTGACGTGCACGTGGAGGTCGTCCTTGGTGCGGGCGGGGCTCATGCCGCTGGCGAAGTAGGCGTCCAGGGTGCGCACCAGGTCGGTGCCGCGGCGCCGGTCGTAGGCGACGACCTGCCCGATGGTCCGCTCGACGAAGCCCTCGATATCCCGGGTGTCGGCGAGCAGCAACCCGAGGAAGCCGAGGTCCTCGGCGGCGGCGCCCTCGCCCGGCCGGCGCAGCAGGCGCAGGGCGTCGAGGCAGCGGCGGGCCTCCTCGTAGGCGGGGGCGACCCGGTCGGGGTGGGCGAGGGGTGCCGTGACGGGGGCGGAGGCGCCGACGGTGACGGGTTCGTGGAGCGCGCCGCCGAGGTGGCGCGCGGTCTGCCGGGCGAGTTCGGCGGCGGTCTCGCCGGGGCCCAGCGGCAGCAGCAGGACGGTGCCGCCGTCGCGTGCGGAGGCCAGGCCGTGCCGGGTCGCGGCCAGATGCGAGGCGGCGGAGCGCAGCCGCTGCCGGTCCGCGCTCTCCCGTCCGGCGCTGTCGGTCTCCCCGCCGGCCCCCGCCCCGTCGACGCGGGCGGCGAGGACGACGTGCGGGGCGTCGGTGTCGGTGTACAGCCGGGCGGCGCGCTCGCGCAGCAGGCGCCGGTCGCGGTCGGGGGCGTCGAGCAGGTCGTCCAGGAGCTCGCCGCGGACCCGCTGCTCGGCCTCGCCGGCGGAGCGGCGGGCGAGCAGCAGCAGGGAGGTGACGAGGGCGGCCCGCTCCAGCGTGCGCAGGTCGACCGGGTCGAGGCCGGGCCGGTCGTACAGGACGAGGGCACCGAAACTCTCGCCGCCGGCGGAGACGGCGGCGATCCAGTCGTCGCCGTCCCGGGTGGCGTGCCCCTCGGCGCGCGCGGCCGGGCCGGGCCGCTCCTCGACGAACTCGACGGTGCCGCCGAGGACTTCGGAGACGGCGGCGGTCACGTCGTGGACGCCGCCGCCGCGCACGACGAGTTCGGTGAGCCGGTCGTGGACCTCGGAGGCCCGCTCGATGACGCCGCTGTGCTCGCGGATGATGTCGTTGGCCCGCTCCAGCTCGGCGAGCGCGGAGCGGGTCTCGGCGAGCAGGTTGGCGGTGTCGATGGCGACGGCGGCGTGCGCGGCGAAGGAGCCGAGCAGGGCGACCTGCTCGCGCTCGAAGACCCGGGCGCGCCGGTCGGCGGCGAAGAGCACGCCGATGACCTGGCTGCCGAGGGTGAGCGGCACGCCGAGGATGGCGACCAGCCCCTCGTCGCCGACGGCGCTGTCGATGGCCTCGGTGTGCTGGAAGCGCTCGTCCCGGAAGTAGTCGTCGGTGACGTAGGGCCGGGCGGTCTGCGCCACGAGGCCGCCGAGCCCCTCCCCCATGCCGAGTCTGACCTGCTGGAACCTGGCGGAGACGGAGCCCTCGGTGACCCGCATGTAGGTGTCGCCGCGCACCGGGTCGTTGAGGCTGAGGTAGGCGACCTCGGTGCCGAGCAGGGAGCGGGCGCGCTGCACGATGGCGCGCAGCACGTCGTCGAGGTCGCGCAGGCCGGCCAGGTCGTGGGCGGTCTCGAAGAGCGCGGACAGCTCGGCCTCGCGGCGGCGCCGGCCCTCCAGCTCGGCGCGGACCCGCAGGGCGAGCTGTTTGGTCCGCTCGAGCTCGGCCAGCTCGTCCGGTCCCGTACCGCTCGCGCGGGCGAGCAGCACGGGGCGGTCGTACGCCTCGGTGGCGGCGCCGCGGGCGAGGAGCTCCAGGTAGACGGCCTGTTCGTGGGTCATGGTCACAGGGATACCTGCCGTACCGGGGGTCGCACCAGCCCTGTGGACAACCGCCTGTGGACAACGCAGGGGTGCCCGGCGGGGCGAGGTCTCCAGGTGGCGGTCCCTAGTGGGCGGTCCAACCCCCGTCGAGGGCGAGCGAGGCGCCCGTGACGAAGGAGGCCTGCGGGGTGCACAGGTACAGCACAGCCTCAGCGACCTCCTCGGGCTCGATCAGCCGCTTGAGTGCCGAGTCCTTCAGGAGCACCTCGGTCAGCACCCGCTCGGCGGGAATCCCGTGGACGGCGGCCTGGTCGGCGATCTGCCGCTCGACGAGCGGCGTGCGCACATAGCCGGGGCTGACGCAGTTGGAGGTCACGCCGTGCGGGGCGCCTTCGAGGGCGGCGGTCTTGGACAGGCCCTCCAGGCCGTGCTTGGCAGCCACGTAGGCGGACTTGTAGGCGGAGGCGCGCAGGCCGTGGACGGAGGAGATGTTCACGATCCGGCCCCAGCCCCGTGCGTACATCTCCGGAAGGGCGCCCCTGATCAGCCGGAACGGGGCCTCCAGCATCACGGTGAGGACGGTGTGGAAGACCTCCGGCGGGAACTCGTGGAGGGGCCGGACGAGCTGGAGCCCGGCGTTGTTCACCAGGATGTCGGCGCCCGCGGCGGCGCCCTCGGCGGCGTCGAGGTCGGTGAGGTCGAGCAGCCGCGCCTCGACGGCGCCGGGCAGGCCCCGGGCCGCCTCGGTGAGGGCGTCGAGGCCTTCGGCGGCCCGGTCGACGGCTCTGACCCGGGCTCCGGCGGCGGCGAGCCGCAGCGCGCAGGCGCGCCCGATGCCGCCGGCGGCGCCGGTGACGAGCGCGGTGCGCCCGGAGAGGTCGAGGGTGACGGACCCGGGGGCGGGCCGGGGCGCGACGGCCCGGTCGGGAACGGGTCCCGTGGCGATGGGGGCGTTCATGCTCCGCACCTTATGAAGCGCCCCACCCCCGACCGATGTGCGCCGCACACATAGTTCAGCTCTGGTGGCTGGGGTCGAACCATGTGGGTTCGTCCTTCAGGGCCTGCTCGATACGGAAGTGGGAGAAACGCTTCATCTCGGGCAGGGCGTCCAGCTCGAACCAGCCGACCTCGGTCGACTCCTCGTCGTTGACCCGGGCCTCGCCGCCGACGGCCCGGCAGCGGAAGGACACGTCCAGGAACTGGCACTGGTCGCCGTTGGGGTAGACCACCGGCTTGCGCAGGGTCTGTACGAGTACGACCCGCTCGACCTCGCAGTGCACGCCGGTCTCCTCGTACACCTCGCGCACGGCGCAGGCGGCGGGCTGCTCGCCGGGCTCGACGATGCCGCCGACGATCGCCCACATCCCGGTGTCCGCCCGGCGCCCGAGCAGCACACGGCCCCGGTCGTCGAAGACGACGGCGGAGACGCCCGGCAGGAACAGCAGCTGGTGGCCGGCCGAGGCCCGGATGTCGCGGATGAAGTCAGGGGTGCCCATGACTCGACCCTAGATCATCTACGGCCGGGACCGGTCGCGGTCCGGTCCCGGACCGGTCCGCCGCGGCTCGCTCCGGGCTGCTCCGGTCCGCAGTGCTCAGGCGGTACGGGCGGCGCGCCGGGCGCGCACCGAGCGGGTCACCGACCAGCCGAGACCGGCCACGGCGACCGCGACGAGCAACGCCTCGGGCAGGGTGCCCATCCGGGTCGCCGGGGTCAGCGAGGAGCGCAGCGGCACCTTCTCGACGAGGACGTCCGGGGTGAACATCGCCGTCTTCGCGACGATGGTGCCGTCGGGCCGGATGATCGCGCTGACGCCGCTGGTGACCGGGACGACCACGCTGCGGCTGTGCTCGACGGCGCGCACCCGGGACATGGCGAGCTGCTGGTAGGTCATCTCGCTGCGCCCGAAGGTGGCGTTGTTGCTGGGCACGGTGATCAGCTGGGCGCCATGGGTCACGGTGTCCCGGACCGCCCAGTCGAAGGCCGCCTCGTAACAGGTGGCGAGGCCCACCTTCGTACCGGCCAGGTCGAAGACGCCCACCTTGCCGCCCGGCCCGAAGTCGCGGCGCACCCGGTCGACGTCGCTGCTGAAGAGGCGGACGAAGGAACGCATCGGGATGTACTCGCCGAAGGGCTGCACGTGTCGCTTGTCGTACTCGGCGACCGGGCCCTTGCCGGGGTTCCACTGGATGAGGGTGTTGCGCAGCTTGCCGGTCTCGGGGGCGATGACGGCGCCGATCACGGTCGGCGCGTTCACCTCCAGGACCGCCTCGTCGATCACCTGGTAGGCGTCGGCGTTGGCGTACGGGTCGATGTCGGAGGAGTTCTCCGGCCACAGCACGAAGTCGGGCTGCGGCTCCTTGCCGGCCTTCACGGCGGCGGCGAGCTCGCGGGTGCGGTTGGCGTGATTGTCGAGGACGGCGCGCCGCTGGGAGTTGAAGTCCAGGCCGAGGCGGGGCACGTTGCCCTGCACGGCGGCGACGGTGGCGGTGCCGTCCTCCGGGGCGTCGGACACCAGCGGGAGCGCCGCGAGCGCGCCGGTGACCGGCACCAGGACGGCGAGCGCGGCGGCGAGCAGCGGCCCGCGCGCGGGCGCCGGGGCGGGAGCGGCGTCCTGCTCGTCGGTTCGGGTACGGGTCGCGGCGCGCCGGGCGAGGACCAGGCGCAGCACCTCGTACAGGCCGAAGCCGCACAGGGCGACGGCGAAGCCGAGCACCGGGGTGCCGCCGACGGCGGCGAGCGGCAGGAAGACACCGTCCGCCTGGCCGAAGGCGATCTTGCCCCAGGGGAAGCCGCCGAACGGCACGCGCGCGCGTGCCGCCTCCCCGAGCACCCACACGGCGGCGGCGAACACGGGCCAGGCGGGCAGCCGGGAGACCACGGCGATGCCGAGGCCGACGGCTCCGACGAACAGGGCCGACACCGCGGCGAGGGCGACCCACGGCAGGGGCCCGACCTCCTCGCCGGTCCACACGAGCAGCGGCAGCAGGAAGCCGAGCCCGGCCAGATAGCCGAGACCGAACCCGGCCCGCGGCCGGCGGCCCCGCAGCGTCCAGCCGAGCAGCGCGAACGCGGGCAGCGCGAGCCACCACAGGGGCCGGGGCGGGAAGCTCAGGAAGAGCATCAGCCCGGCCACGACGGCCGCGCCGGGCCGCAGCAGCCGCCGCAGACCGCGGGCCCCCTCCGGGGCGGGGGTGGACTCGGGCGCGTCGGCGGGTGCGATGGCGGTGCTCACGTGCCGGAGTCTACGGCGCGAAGCGCCCTCACCAGGAGCGCGGCCCACCCCACGCGCCCCGCCGGGCCGCGACCGGCGGCGGTACGGGACGGAGACGGCGTACGGGCCCCGGGCTCGGGCCAGCGCCCGTCGCACGGCGGGTACGGCGGCGGTACGGGGCCGGTACCCCGTACGGCCCGGTCGGCACCCGGCAACGGGTCGCCCGGCCGGCCCTGCCCGCCCCGCACCCGCCCGCTCAGGCCCCCGCCGGGCCCGTCGGTGCCGTCGGGGTCGGCGGGGAGGTGCGGTGGAGGAGGGTGCGGATGGCGCGGACGGCGGATTCGGCGTCGTCGACCGTGACGGTGAAGGTGCGGCCGTCGCCGAGGCGCAGGACCAGGCCCTCGCCGCGGCGGACGACGACGGCGGTGCCCTTCTCGGGGCGCCAGCGGTAGCCCCAGCCGCCCCACTGGCGCGGGGTGACGGAGGGGGCGAAGTCGGCGCCGACCACGTGGGAGAGGGGGATGCGGCGGCGCGGGACGCCGATGTGGCCGCAGCGCACCTCCATCGCCCGGTGGTCGACCCGGACGGCGACGTGGACGAAGGCGAGGGTGCCGAAGAGGACGAGAAGGCCGGCGGCGATGCAGCCGATGACGGCCATCAGGAGCGGGGCGTCGCCCGATGCCCAGGGCGACTGGACCGCGAGCAGCACGCCGAGCGCGAGGCAGGCGCCCCCGCCGACGGCCGGCAGCCATTGCAGCCGGTTGGTCGCGCGACCGGTCCAGACCGGGGGTGCGGGTCCCTCGGGACCCGGGTTCTGGGAGTGGTCCCTCATGGTGACAGCCTACGCACGTTCCGCAGTCGCGGCGCCTCGGCGGAGCCGTCCGGACACGTTCAGTGCGCGACGGCCGCCGCCGCGAGGACGCGACCCTGCGCGTAGGCGAGCGCGGCCGGGGTGAGCGCGCCCGGCCGGCCGCTGTGCAGCACGGTCAGGCCGCCCGTGGGGGCCGCCGCGGGGTCGGCCTCGGCGCCGATCCGCCGCAGCGCCTGTGCGGCGACTGCCCCGGCGGAGCCGTGGAAAACGAGCTCCGGCTGCCCCTCGGCCCGCGGCAGGGCCGCCCGGATCTGCTCCTCGACGAGCTCGTAGTGGGTGCAGCCGAGGACGAGGGCCCGCACGTCCGGGGGCGTCAGCGCGGCCGCCGCGGCGACGGCCCGGCGTACCGCATCGGCGTCGTCGTGCTCGACGGCGTCGGCGAGACCGGGGCAGGGCACCTCGGTGACGTGCGCGCCGCCGGCGAACTCCTGGATCAGTCCGCGCTGGTACGGGCTGCCGGTGGTGGCGGGGGTGGCCCAGATGGCCACCTTGCCGCCGTCGACCGCTGCGGGCTTGATCGCGGGCACGGTGCCGATCACCGGGATACGGGGCTCGAGCGCGGCCCGCAGGGCGGGCAGGGCGTGCACGGTGGCGGTGTTGCAGCCGACGATCAGGGCGTCGGGCTCGTGCGCGGCGGCGGCCCGGGCGACGGCGAGGGCGAGCTCGGTGATCTCCTCGGGGGTGTGCGGGCCCCAGGGCATGCCGTCGGGGTCGGAGGACAGCACCAGGTCCGCGTCGGGCCGCATGCGGCGGACCGCCGCCGCTGCCGGGAGCAGGCCGATTCCGGAGTCCATCAGTGCGATCTTCACCCGGTCACCCTAGCCGACCACCCTTGATTCCCCGGCGATCTGGGGCAGACTGCGGCGAATGAGCCCGCTTGCGTGGATCGCGATCGCCGCTCTGGCCGTCTGGGCGTGGCTGCTCCTGGGCCAGGGCTTCTTCTGGCGCACCGACCAGCGGCTGCCCGCGCCCGTAGGGGCCCCGGCGCGGTGGCCGGGGGTCGTGGTGGTGGTGCCGGCCCGGGACGAGGCCGAGGTGCTGCCGCTGAGCCTGCCGTCGCTGCTCGCCCAGGACTATCCGGGGCGGGCCGAGGTGATCCTGGTGGACGACGGCAGCTCGGACGGCACCGGGCGGCTCGCCGCCGAGCTGGCCGCCTGCCACGGCGGGCTGCCGCTGACGGTGGTCTCGCCGGGCGAACCGGAGCCGGGCTGGACGGGCAAGCTGTGGGCGCTGCGGCACGGCATGGCGCTGGCACGCACGCGTGGACCCGAATTCCTGCTCCTTACGGACGCGGACATCGCGCACGAGCCGGACAGCCTCCGGCTTCTGGTGGAGGCGGCGACCGGGCACCGGCTCGACCTGGTGTCGCAGATGGCGCGGCTGCGGGTGGCGAGCGGCTGGGAGCGGCTGGTCGTGCCGGCCTTCGTCTACTTCTTCTGCCAGCTCTATCCCTTCCGCTGGATCAACCGGCGCCGGCCGCTGGCGACGGCGGCGGCCGGCGGCTGTGTGCTGCTGCGGGCGGAGACGGCGGAGCGGGCCGGGGTGCCGACGGCGATCCGGCAGGCGGTGATCGACGACGTGTCGCTGGCCCGGGCGGTGCGCCGGGCGGGCGGCCGGGTGTGGCTGGGGCTCGCCGAGCGGGTGGACAGCATCCGTCCGTATCCGCGGCTCGCCGATCTGTGGCGGATGGTGTCGCGCAGCGCCTATGCCCAGCTGCGGCACAACCCGCTGCTGCTCGCGGGGACGGTCGCGGGTCTGGCCCTGGTCTATCTGGCGCCGCCGGGCACGCTGGTCGCCGGGCTGCTCTCCGGGGACGCCGCGGCGGCCTGGGCGGGCGGGCTCGCGTGGGCGGTGATGGCGGGCACGTATCTGCCGATGCTCCGCTACTACCGGCAGCCGCCGTGGCTCGCGCCGCTGCTCCCCTTCACCGCGCTGCTCTATCTGCTGATGACGGTGGACTCGGCCGTCCAGCACTACCGGGGCCGGGGCGCCGCGTGGAAGGGACGCACCTACGCGCGCCCCGAGGCGGCCCCGGACCGCTGACCCTTCCCGGGCACACCCGGCCCCCAGGGGGAATCACTGCCCCATGCACATAAACGAGCGGGTGAACTCCGCACCGCCGCCCGCCTTTTCCGACACGCGCAGCGACGACACGGTGACGGGTTCACGACATTCCCCTCCCCGGAGTTACCTCCGGAGTTACCGAACACCCCGCCAATTCCGCGCGCCGGACATGTAGCTTCCGTGAACTTCCGGCGCCGCACACGTCAGGATTCCTTGACGCGCACACCGGAACGAGAGCCCCCACTACCCTTCCCGACCCGCGGGTAACCCCTCCCCATCTCGGGTTTTTCAGGATCTTGGACGCGCCGGGCGACCGTTTTTGCCAGGTTCGCTCACATTGCCGATCGGTGGTCTCAACGAACCCGTCAAACAACCCGCTTATCGGGCTCCCCATCCAGCACATCGTGGGCTTAACTTATGGCCATGACCTCCCCGCGCTCCACCTACGGAGGCGGTTACTACACCGCGCCGTCGTTCCCCGACACCCCGATCTACGACTCCCTCGTCGCAGAACGGGGCACGCCTCAGATCGCCCCGATCCGAGTGCCCTCCGCGTACGACACCGGCCACGGCTACGCCGGCGGCGGCAGCTATCTGCCGGCGCTGCCCGCGGCCCTGCCCGCCCTCCCGGCGGCGCCCTCCCCGCAGCCCCCCGCCCCGGCCTACGGCCATGGTCACGGCCACGCCGGCGGCTACGGCTACCCGCAGCCCGCGCAGCACATGGCGCCCGCCCCGGCCACCCAGCTGATGGCCCCGGTGCCGCTGCAGGCCGCGCCCACCCCCTACATCCCGCAGCAGCCCGCCGCCCCGCGCGGCTACCCGGGCCCCCAGGCGCCGCAGCAGCCGCGCCCGATGGCCGGCGGGTACGAGGCGATGCGCCCGGCGGCGCCGCGCCCCGCGCCGGCACCCGCCCCCGCGCCGTACGACGACCCGTACAACCGCCCCTACCAGGGCCGCGGGTACTGACCTCCGGACCCGGCGGAGCGACTGGCAGGATGAGGGCATGCCGAATCCTGTCTTGCGCTCCGTCCATGTCCACCCGGTCAAGGCACTGCGCGGGTTCGCCCCCGCGGAAGCGGAGGTCCAGCCATGGGGACTGGCCGGTGACCGCCGCTGGGCCACGGTGGACACCGCGGGGAAGGTCGTGACCCAACGCCAGCACGCACGGCTGGCGTTGGCCTCCGCCGAACTGCTGCCCGACGGCTCCGTCACCCTCTCCGGACCCGGCCTCGAGCCGCTGACCGTACGCGTACCGGCGCCGGTGGAGACGGCCGACGACGAGACCGGGACGATCCCGGTGGACGTCTTCGGCACCACGGTCCGGGGCGTGCCGGCCGATCCGGCCGCCGACGCCTGGTTCACCGCCTATCTGGACAGCCCGGTGCGGCTCGTCCACATGGACGACCCGGCCCGCCGCCGGCCCGTCGACCCCGACTTCGCGCTGCCCGGCGAGACCGTCAGCTTCGCCGACGGCTATCCGCTCCTGGTCACCACCACCTCCTCCCTCGACGCACTCAACTCCCTGATCGCACAGGGCGATCACGCCGACGAGGGCCCGCTGCCGATGAACCGGTTCCGGCCGAACCTGGTCGTCGACGGCACCGCGCCCTGGGCCGAGGACGGCTGGCGGCGCATCGCCGTCGGCGACGTCGTCTTCCGGGTCGCCCGCGACTGCGCCCGCTGCGTCGTGACCACCACCGACCAGGGCACCGGCGAGCGCGGCAAGGAGCCGCTGCGCACCCTGGCCCGGCACCGCGCGCAGGGCAACCGGCTGCTCTTCGGACAGAACCTGGTGCCCGAGCACCGGGGCGTGGTCCGGGTCGGCGACCCGGTCAAGATCCTCGACTGACCCCCGCCACCTGCGGCACCTCCGCCACCCCCGCGGCCGGCGTCCACTCCCGCATCGGCCGAAATTCCTCCCGAGAGGCGCGGAACCCACCCCGGGGGGACACTCGTTGGAAGAGCGGCAACCGCCGAGTGGCCCTTCGCGGGCGGCCGACGAGACGAGGGGGTGCGGAGCGTGCGTGCAGCCACGGGGCTCTGGCGCTGGCGGCACAATCCGCTGCGCCGGACCACCGACCTGGTCGAGGCCTGGGTCGCGGTCATGGCCGCGTTCCTGCTCTTCCTCGCCGTGCCGGCGGCCGGCTGGGCCGCCGGGGTCTCCGCCAACACCTCGCTGCAGCACTCCGTACGCCTCCAGCAGCAGGAACGGGTGCCGACCGTGGCCCAGGTGGTGCGCACCGCCGACACCCCCGCCGAGGCCGAATCCGCGGCCGACCGGAACGCGGATCCGGGTGCCGAGGAGCCGCTGCGGCCCGCCGTGGTGGCGCGCTGGACGGCGCCCGACGGCAGCGCGCGCACCGGGACGGTGACCACGTCACGGGACCACGCGCACGCGGGCGCCGTCTTCCCGCTGTGGACGGACCGCACGGGCCGGGCGGTCACCCCGCCGATGCACCCGGACACCGCCCGCGCGCACGCGCTGATCGCCGGACTGACGGTGGCGCTGCTCTCCGCCTTCCTGGTCGAGTCCGCCCGGCGCCTCGTCGTACACCGGCTGATGCGGCGGCGGTACGCGCGTCTCGACCGCGCCTGGGCCCAGGTCGGTCCGGACTGGGGGCGTACCGGGACGGGCAGCTGACCCGGCGACGGAACCCGGTGACGGGGAGCCGGGCGACCCGTCAACCCGGCGGCTCCGCGCGCGCTACGGTGGGGCATCGGATCCCGGCCCCGGTCTTCGCACCGGCCCGCTCCGGCAGTCCGAGCAGCAGAGCAGAACAGCAGCGCAGCAGAGCAGCAGAGCAGCAGGCACAGCGTCGACGCACACGAGGTGGGGGCAGAGCACACCCATGGCACAGGGCACGGTCCAGGTGACGCACACCGGTACGTCGCGGTGGCGGCGCCGCACGGGCGAGTATCCCTCCCTCGCCGCCGCCCTGGAGGCCGCGGGCGACGGGGACGTCCTCACCGTGGCCCCGGGCACCTACCGGGAGAACCTCGTCATCCGGCGGGCCGTCACCCTCCGCGGCGGCGACGGGTCGGTCGGCTCGGTGCGGATCGCGCCCGCCGACGGCGTGCCGCTGACCGTACGGGCCTCGGCCACGCTCCAGGAGCTGCACATCGAGGGGCAGGACGCGGCGGCGCCGGCGCTGCTCGTCGAGGACGGCACGCCCGAGCTGCTCGACCTGCGGATCGTGACCAGGTCGGCGGCCGGTCTGGAGGTGCGGGGCGCGGCCCGGCCGACGGTGCGGCGCTGCACCGTCGACAATCCGGCCGGGGTCGGGCTCGCCGTACTCGACGGCGCGGGCGGGGTGTTCGAGGAGTGCGAGATCGTCTCCGCCGGGCAGTCGGGGGTCTCGGTGCGCGGCGGCGGGCATCCGCGGCTCGAGCGCTGCCGGGTGCACCACGCCTCGGGCGCCGGGATCGCGGTGACCGGGGAGGGCAGCGGTCTGGAGGGCATCGGCTGCGAGGTGTACGAGATCAAGGGCGCCGGGCTGCAGATCGCGTCCCGGGCGACCGCGCACCTCACGGACTCGACGGTGCACCGGACCTCGGCCGACGGCATCACCCTGGACACCGACGCCGTACTGACGCTGTCCGACTGCGACATCCACGACGTGCCGGAGAACGCGGTGGACCTGCGGTCCCGTTCGGTCCTGACGCTGACCCGGTCCACGGTGCGGCGGTTCGGGCGCAACGGGCTCTCGGTGTGGGACCCGGGGACCCGGGTGGACGCCAACCAGTGCGAGATCCACGACAGTACGGGCGACTATCCGGCGGTGTGGGTGAGCGACGGCGCCACGGCCGTGCTGGACTCCTGCCGGGTGCACGACGTGCCGGACGCGCTGTTCGTCCTCGACCGGGGCTCGCGCGCGGACGTCGTCGACAGCGATCTGTCGCAGGTGCGGAACACCGCCGTGTCGGTGAGCGACGGGGCCACGGCGCAGCTGGACGACTGCCGGATCCGGGAGGCGTCCACGGGCGCCTGGTTCCGGGACCACGGCAGCGGCGGCACGCTCGGCGGCTGCACCATCGACGCGGTGCAGACCGGGGTCATCGTCACCAAGGGCGCGGACCCGACGATCGAGCGGTGCACGGTCACCTCGCCCGCCGAGGCCGGTTTCTACGTGTCGGCGGAGGGCCGCGGCTCCTTCCTGGGCTGCCGGGTGACCGGCAGCGGCGGTTACGGCTTCCATGTGATGGACGGCTGCCGTACGACGCTGCGCAAGTGCCGTACGGAGCGCTGCTCGCGCGGGGGTTACGAGTTCCCCGAGGAGGGCCCGGTCGCGGAGGACTGCACCAGCGACGAGAGCCAGGTGCGCACCCCGGCGGCGCCGGAGCCCGGCGGGGTGCTCACCGCCATCCGGTCGACGGGCGGGCTGCTCGGCACGGTGCCCGCGCCGCGCTCCCCCGCCGTGGCGCCGGCCCAGGCACCGGCCGTCCCGGAGGCGGCGGCCTCGCGGTCCTCGCAGGAGGTGCTCGGCCAGCTGGACGCGCTGGTGGGTCTGGAGAGCGTCAAGCACGAGGTGCGGACGCTGACCAACATGATCGAGGTGGGGCGGCGGCGGCAGGAGGCGGGGCTCAAGGCCGTGTCCGCGCGCCGCCATCTGGTCTTCACCGGCAACCCGGGCACCGGCAAGACGACGGTGGCGCGGCTCTACGGCGAGGTGCTCGCCGCGCTCGGGGTGCTGGAGCGGGGCCACCTGGTCGAGGTGTCCCGGGTCGACCTGGTGGGCGAGCACATCGGCTCGACGGCGATCCGCACCCAGGAGGCCTTCGACCGGGCCCGCG
Source organism: Streptomyces fradiae (assembly GCF_041270065.1). Taxonomy (NCBI): domain Bacteria; kingdom Bacillati; phylum Actinomycetota; class Actinomycetes; order Kitasatosporales; family Streptomycetaceae; genus Streptomyces; species Streptomyces fradiae. The sequence continues at coordinate 670,810 of NZ_CP065958.1, forward strand.
GCGGCGTGCTGTTCGTGGACGAGGCGTACGCGCTCGCGCCGGAGGACTCGGGGCGGGACTTCGGGCGCGAGGCGATCGACACGCTGGTGAAGCTGATGGAGGACCACCGGGACGCGGTGGTGGTGATCGTCGCCGGCTACACGGCGGAGATGGAGCGCTTCCTCACCGTCAACCCCGGTGTGGCCTCGCGTTTCTCACGGACCATCAGCTTCTCCGACTACGTTCCGCAGGAGCTGCTGCGGATCGTGGAGCAGCAGGCCGAGGACCACGAGTACCGGCTCGCGGAGGGGAGCGGCGAGGCCCTGGAGAAGTATTTCGCCGAGCTGCCCAAGGGCCCCACCTTCGGCAACGGGCGCACCGCGCGCCAGACCTTCGAGGCGATGGTGGAGCGGCACGCGGGCCGGGTCGCCGCGCTCGCGGAGCCGAGCACGGACGACCTGACCCTGCTCTATCCCGAGGATCTTCCCGAACTCCCCTGAGCGGTCGCGGTGTTGTGGCGCTGCCGGGGCAGCGCGGGCGGCAGCCGGTCGAGCAGGGCGGCGCGGGCGGCGGCGAAGGCCGGGTCGGCCTGGTAGTCGGAGTGGCCCAGGATCGGTTCCGGCAGCGGGTGTTCGCGGGTGCGGCCGTACGCGACGGGGTCGAGGAGTTCGGGCCGGTCGACGTCCGGCCGGTCGCCCTCGGCCGGGACCCTGACGGGGCCGCCGATGGGATCGGTGGCCCGGTAGAGGTTGCTCCAGCAGTGCACGGTGCGGTGCAGGCCGCGCAGCGCCTCGGGGCCGAAGTAGGCGGGGAACCAGCGCCCGTAGAGGCGTTCGAGCGGCGAGCCGTAGGTGAGCAGGGCGACCCGGCCGCGGGTGGCGGGCGGCAGCTGCCAGACCGCGGCGGCGGCGAGGACGCTGCCCTGGGAGTGGCCGGAGATGACCAGGCGGCCGCCGGTCTGCCGGGTCCAGGAGCTCATCCGCCAGCTGAGGTCGGGGACGGCCCGCTCTGCGTAGCAGGGCGGGGCGAAGGGGTGGGCGGCGCGCGGCCAGAAGGTGCCGACGTCCCAGAGGATGCCGATGGTGCGGCGCGCGGAGCGGTCCTTGTAGGCGCGGCGGCCCAGGGTGACGAAGAGCAGGAAGCCGAAGCCGATCATCCAGGAGCCGAGGGACTGGGCGGCGGTGGCGACCGAGGCGACGGCGGGGTGGGCGCCGTCGAAGGCCCGTCCGGGGACGTTCCCGCTGGCCCAGGCGCCGGCCACGGAGGCCGCGCCGAGCAGCAGGGTGGCACCGGAGACGACGCCGATCAGCACGGGTGCGGAGTCGGTGAGCGCGGCGCGCGCTCTGCTCGTCGCGATCTGGTCGGTGCGCAGCCGGTCGGGGTTGGTCTGCCGGTAGGCGGCGTCGACGACCGGGCGGAGCCTGCGGCCGGCGAGCACGGTGCGGGCCACGAGCAGCGCGCTGGGCGCGAGGAGCAGCAGGAGCAGCACCGGGATGACGGAGGCCTGCCAGCTGAGGAGCACGGGCGGTCCGGTGATCGGGCCGTCGCCGGTGCCGGGGGTGCCCGCGCCGTCGAGCCAGTCGGCGACGCGCTGGGCGACGCCGCCGGACATGACACCGCCGAGGGCGCAGGCCAGCATGGCGGTGGCGGGGCCGCCGAGCCCGTACAGAGCGGTGCGCGGGTCGCGGCGGGGGCTGTGGAGCAGCAGGGCGACCGCGGCGAGGGCGACGACCAGGCCGCCCTGGGCGAGGGTGAGGACGCCGAAGAGGCTGGTGCCGGGCAGGGTGCCGGCGGAGGTCCAGTCGGGGCGGGACCAGCCGGTGTGGACGGCGGTGAGGGCGAGCAGCAGCAGTGCGGTGGCGGGCAGCCAGGAGACCAGGGCGCGTTCGATGCGCAGGTCGAGCCGGTGCTCGCTGCGGCCGCGGCGGCAGACCACCCACAGGACGACGAACGCGAGGACGCCGAGGGCGAGTTGGAGCAGCCGCCCGAGGAGTTCCTGAGTGCCGCCGGCACCGGACCGGTGGTCGTGGCCCGCCGCGGCGGCGGCGAGGACGGCGGCGACGGTGAGGAACCCGGCGGCGGTGTGCGCGGCGCGCAGTCGGGCGACGAGCCGGCGGCCGTACCAGAAGCCGGGGCGTCCGAGGGCGGGCCGGAGTTCGACCGGGGTGGCGGGGGCGGGGGTCGTGGTGTCGGCGGCCTCGGTGTCGCCGCCGGCGGAGGGGGCGGGGGCCGGCTCGGCGTCCGGGTCGGCGTCGTATCCGGTGGGCGGGCGCTGGGCCTCGTACGCGCTCCAGGTGCGGTTGGACAGGTACCAGAGCAGGCCCACGAGGGCGGCGGGCACGAGGGCGGCGAGCGCGAGCCGGCGGCCGGGCTGGGACCACCAGCCGGCCCGCTCGGCGGACAGGAAGCCGAGCCAGGAGCGGTGTCCGGCGCAGCCGGCGGAGCCCGCGCACTGCCAGGCCGTCAGGTCGAGGGCGACCTCGCAGGCGGCGGCGGTGAGCAGCACGGTGAGGGTGAGGGCGACGAGCCGGACGAGGACGCCGTAGAGGCGAAGGAGCCGGGGGCGGCCCTCGGTGGGCGGGCGCATCCAGTGGGCGAGGTTGGCGACCATGAACGGCAGGAGCAGCAGCCACAGGGCGCGGGTGCCGTTGCCGGAGGTCAGGTTGGACCAGCAGTAGGCCTCGGGCACGGGCCCTTCGGCGTGGCGTTCGGGGTGTTCCTCGGCGTCGACGTCGTCCCTGCGGCGGAACACGGCGGCCGTCCTGTCACCGGTGACCCGCACCGTGCGCGGGTCGTCCAGCATGTCGGCCGGGGTGGCTCCGCCCACGCCGTGGACGAGCAGTTCGAGCGCCGCACCCCCGTTCTTCGGGTCGGGTGTGGCAGGGGACACTTCGGTGACTCGCTCTCTTGGTGGGAGGATCTCCCGTGGAGGACCGGGCCGGAGGGTCCGGCGGTTCCCAGGATCGCGGACGGCCGCCCACGACGGGGCCGTCCTCACGGAATCCGACGCCCTTCCTCCTTTGTTCCCCCATTCCTTCGGAAAGGACCGGCCCCGGCGGTGAGTGACCATCAGAACCTGTTGGCGGAACAGCGACGCGCGCTGATCCTCGACGAGGTGCGCCGGCGCGGCGGTGTACGGGTGAACGAGCTGACCCGCCGGCTGAACGTCTCCGACATGACCGTCCGCCGGGACCTGGACGCACTGGCCCGGCAGGGCATGGTCGCCAAGGTGCACGGCGGCGCGGTCCCGGTGGTCGAGGCGAGCGTCCACGAGCCGGGCTTCGAGGCGAAGTCGGTGCTCGAACTGAGCGCGAAGGAGGAGATCGCTCGGGCGGCGGCGCGGATGGTGCGGCCCGGCACGGCCATCGCCCTTTCGGGTGGTACGACGACCTACGCGCTGGCCCGGCAGCTGCTCGACGTGCCGGAGCTGACCGTGGTGACCAACTCGGTGCGGGTCGCGGACGTGTTCCACGAGGCGCAGCAGGCGGGCGCGGGCGGCGAGGCGCGGCCGGGCGCGGCGACGGTGGTGCTGACCGGCGGGGTGCGGACGCCGTCGGACGCGCTGGTGGGTCCGGTGGCCGACCAGGCGATCCGCTCGCTGCACTTCGACGCGCTGTTCCTCGGGGTGCACGGCATCTCGGTGGAGGCCGGTCTGTCCACGCCCAATCTGGCGGAGGCGGAGACCAATCGGCGTCTCGTGCAGGCGGCGCGGCGGGTGGTGGTGGTCGCGGACCACACCAAGTGGGGGACGGTGGGCCTGAGTTCCTTCGCCACGCTGGACGAGGTGGACGCGCTGGTGACGGATCCGGGGGTGTCGCCGCGGGTGCGGGCCGAGATGGCGGAGCATCTGCCGGGGCTCGTGGTGGCGGGCGAGGACGACCCCGAGGCGGAGGACCCGGACGCGGAGGACCCGGACGCGGAGGAGCGCTCCGGGCACCACGAGGGCGACGGCGGGGCGTACGGGGGCGCGCCGGAGTGAGCCGGTTCCGGATCGAGCGGACCGTGGCGGCGGCGCCGGACCAGGTGTGGCGGCGGCTCACGGACTGGCCGGCGCACGGCGCGCGGGTGCCGCTCACCCGGACGATCGTCCTGACGCCCGGCCCGAACCGGGTGGGCACCCGCTTCACGGCGCGGACCGGAATCGGCCGGTTCGGCTTCGACGACCCGATGGAGGTCGTGGTGTTCGCCCCGCCCGCGCCGGGCCGTACGGGCGTGTGCCGGCTGGAGAAGCGGGGCCGCGTGGTGCTCGGCCGGGCCGCCTTCGAGGTGACCGGGACGGCGGCGGGCGGCAGCCGGGTGGTGTGGACCGAGGAGCTGCGTCTGCGGGGCGTGCCGTCTGTGTGCGACCCGGTGTTCGACCCGGTGCTCGCGGCGGCCGGCCGGTGGGTGTTCGGACGGGCGCTCGACGGACTGCTGCGTCACTGACGGGTTGTCAGTTACGGTGGTGGGCCCACGACCCCGAGACGGGAGGTTCGGCCATGCAGCGCCGACTCCGGCCGGTGGAGCTCGACTTCGCCGAGTCCGCGCCCCTGCGCCTGGTCTTCTCCGCCGACCTTGCCGCCCCGCCCGCGGCGGTGTACCGCTCGCTCGCGGTGGAACTCGGCAGCACCCCCGCGTGGTTCACCGCGGTGACCGCCGCGACGCCGACCGACGGCGGCGCCGGGCGGACGATCCGGCTGCGCGGCGGGATCGAGTTCCGCGAGACGATCCTGGCGAGCGACCCGGCCGCGCGCTACGCGTACCGGATCGACCGCACCAACGCCCCGGGGCTGACCGCACTCCTGGAGGAGTGGCTGCTCTCCCCCGCCGCGGACGGCACCCGGGTGCGCTGGACGATGGCCGTGGACGGCAACGGCCCCTGCCGGCTGGCCCTGCGGCTCGCCCGGCCCGGCGTCGGGAAGTCCTTCCGGGACGCGATGCGCAACCTGGACCGGCGGCTCACTCCGGCCAGGCACCCGTCGCCAGGAACCGGTCGATAGCGGCGCTGTACGGCGCGATGTCGAGGCCCTGGGCGGCCAGCCAGTCGTCCGAGTAGTACTTGTCGAGGTAGCGCTCGCCCGGGTCGCAGATCAGGGTGACGACGCTGCCGGTGCGCTGCTCGGCAACCATCTCGGCGACGATCTTCAGCGCGCTCCACAGGCCGGTGCCGGTGGAGCCGCCCGCCTTGCGGCCGATGGCGTCCTCCAGGGCGCGGACCGCCGCCACGCTGGCCGCGTCCGGCACCTTCATCATGCGGTCGACGGCGCCCGGCACGAAGCTCGGCTCCATACGGGGCCGGCCGATGCCCTCGATGCGCGAGCCGCAGTCGGCGGTGGCGTCGGGGTCCTCGTGCACCCAGCCGTCGAAGAAACAGGAGTTCTCCGGGTCGGCCACACAGATCCGGGTGTCGTACTGCATGTAGTGCACATAGCGGGCGATGGTGGCCGAGGTGCCGCCGGTGCCGGCGGTGGCGACGATCCACGCGGGTTCCGGATAGCGCTCCAGCTTCAGCTGCTGGTACATGGACTCGGCGATGTTGTTGTTGCCGCGCCAGTCGGTGGCCCGCTCGGCATAGGTGAACTGGTCCATGTAGTGGCCGCCGGTGCGCTCGGCGAGGGCGGCGGCCTCCTCGTACATGGTGCGCGAGTCGTCGACGAAGTGGCAGCGGCCGCCGTGGAACTCGATGAGCCGGCACTTCTCCGGGCTGGTGGTGCGCGGCATGACGGCGATGAAGGGGACGCCGATCAGCTTGGCGAAGTAGGCCTCGGAGACGGCGGTCGAGCCGCTGGACGCCTCGATGACGGGCGCGCCGGGGCGGATCCAGCCGTTGCACAGGCCGTAGAGGAAGAGCGAGCGGGCGAGCCGGTGCTTGAGGCTGCCGGTGGGGTGGGTCGACTCGTCCTTGAGGTACAGGTCGATGCCCCAGCTCTCCGGCAGCGGGAAGCGCAGCAGATGGGTGTCGGCCGAGCGGTTCGCGTCGGCGTGCACCTTGCGCACGGCCTCCTTGAGCCAGGACCGGTAGCCGGGGTCGCTGCGGTCGACATCGACGGTGGCCATGGGGCCAATGGTGCTGGTCATGCGCGTCTGCCTCTTCTCACGGTGCCCGCGGGGGTGTCCGGCGGGAAGGCTCGTGGCGGGTCGTGCCGGGTCGTGGCGGGTGTCCACGGGTGTTCCCCACCCACCGACAATACCGCTCTCACCTGGGCAAACGTTCCCTTTGAGGGTCCATAGGAGTCCCTTGTGGACGGCCTGCTGGTGCACCCGGGCGCGGCCCGGCACACTGGAGGCGGACAGCCTGCGCGAAGGGGGCGGAGCACCATGTCGGAGCGCGAGTCGAAGCACGGGTCCGGGCCCGGACCGGAGCCGGAGTTCACGGCCACGGGGGTACGCATCGACCGCTGGCCCCGCTCGCTGACCCGCGCGGGCGAGGTGCGGATCGAGGACGGGCGCCTGTCGCTGCTCACGAGTTACGGCAGCGAGATCGACAGCGCGCCGCTCGGTACGGTGCGGGCGGGCCGCCCGTGGTTCGCCAAGGACGACGAGGCGGTGGCGACGGTCAACGGCACGCGCTACCGGCTCTCGGGCTCGGGGCGGCTCCTGGAGGCCCTGAAGAAGGCCACCGGCCACGGCCAACACCACTGACGCGGACTCCCAAGAGCCCGCTCCACCCTCTCTGACCTGCGGCGGATCGCCGCGAGTTGCGACCCGGTCACCACTGGTTCAGGCTGGAACCACCTCACTGAGGGTTTCCGAGCGGTGACGCTGCGATCCAGCCCACCGCCCTGCTACACCGCATGACAGATCCGAATCTTCGTCTTCTTCCGGACCTACTTCGGGGAGTCGCAGCCGTGATCAGCGAGCCCAGCAGGTACTGCACGGTGGAGCTCCAGGCTCTGCCGGCGCGGATCGGTCAGGTCCGCAGAATCGTTACGGCGCAGCTGCGCCACTGGCATCTCGATTCCTTGATCGACCTTGCCGCACTCGGTGTCACCGAGCTTCTGACCAATGTCCACCGGCACGCGCAGCCCGACAAGACGTGCACCGTCGAGATCGCGCTGCTGCTCGACCGCCTCACCGTCTCCGTCCGCGACAACGACCCCCGGATACCGGGCGTCGCCGAACCAGCCGCCGACGAGGACGAGTTCGCGACCTCGGGCCGCGGCCTCGCCATCATCGAGGCGATGAGCGAGAGCTGGGGCGTGCGCCCGCACGGGGAGTCCGGCAAGTGCGTCTGGTTCACCCTCCAGGCACCGTCCTCCCCGGTCGCCGTCCTCCCGGAGCTGCGCGCCGTGCACGGCGCCACCACCGACGGCCCGCTGGTCGACGCCGTACCGCTCGGCGCGCCGGGCCTGGTGGAGTCGGCGGCACGCTGACCCAAAGCGAAGCGCTCGGCGGATCGGGCGACGCGCCGAGCGGGGGCCCGGTCTCCCGGATCCCTCGCCCCTATGCGGTGTCTCGCCCTCCTCTGACGCCGGTTCACTCCGTCGCGATGGCCCGCAGCACGTCCAGGCGGGCCGCCCGGCGGGCCGGCCGCCAGGCCGCGACGACGCCCGCGGCGAGTCCGATCAGGGCGACCACCGCGAGCCGCAGCGGCGGCAGCGCGAAGCTGAACGCGCTGTCCGAGGCGCCGTCGGAGGCCGCCACCAGGACCCAGCCGAGGAAGCCGCCGAGCAGCAGCCCGCCGACCGTACCGAAGGCCGCGACCAGGACGGACTCCCAGCGGACCATGGCCCGCAGCTGCGCCCGGGTCTGGCCGACCGCCCGCAGCAGGCCCAGCTCGCGGGTGCGTTCGTGGACGGCCAGGGTCAGTGTGTTGGCGATGCCGAGCAGGGCGATCAGGACGGCGAGCGCGAGCAGCGCGTAGACCAGGGTCAGCATCATGTCGATGCCAGCCGCCGAGGACTCCGCGTACTCCTCGCGGGTCTGCACCTCGGGGTTGCCGAAGCGCTCCGCGACGTTCTGCACCGCCGCCTCGCCCGTACCCGTCGAGACGCCGTCCTCGAAGGTCACCGCGACCAGCCGGTCGGCGTCCTGGATCCGGTGCGGGGCCCAGGCCTGACGGGTGACCAGATAGTCGCCGGCCAGATCGGATCGCGCGTACACGGCCCGTACGGTGAAGGTCTGCCGGGTACCGTCGGTGAACGCCAGCTCCGCGGTGCGGCCGGGCACGAGCCCGTACCGCTCGGCCTCGTCGTCCGCCACCGCGATCCCGTCCGTGCCGAGCCCGGCCAGCGAGCCGCGTACGGCCCCGAGGTCGAGCACCCGGGAGAGCGCCGCCGGGTCCGTGACGGTCAGGGCCCGGCCCCGCCCGTCCACCTCGGCGATCCCCTGCCCCAGGCCGACGGCCGTGTCCACCTCGGGCAGCGCGGCGACGGCGGGCGCGAGACCCGGGCTCAGGCCGCTGCCGCCCGCGCCGAACGAGGGCGTGCTGACGGCCACGTCGCCCGCGAAGGAACGGGACACCGTGTCGTCCATGGTCGCCTTGAGGGAGGCGCCGAAGACGGTGAAGAGGGAGACGACGGCCACGCCGATCATCAGCGCGGTGGCGGTCGCGGCGGTACGGCGCGGGCTGCGCAGCGCGTTGCGGCGGGCGAGCCCCCGGTTGGTGCCGCGCAGCGGGCCGCCCAGGATCCGTACCGCGTACGAGGAGGCCACCGGGCCCAGGACGACGAACACGGCGAGGGCGAGCACCGCGCCGGAGCCGGCCAGCCACAGCGAGGGCACCGCGAGCACCCCGGTGAGCACCAGGCCGACGGCGAGCAGCAGCAGTCCGGCGCCGAGCGCGGTGCGGCGGTGCGAGGCGGCGGAGTCGTCGACGGCGGTCTCGCGCAGCGCGGCGAGCGGGGCGGTGCGCCCGGCCCGTACGGCGGGCAGCAGGGCCGAGCCGACGCAGACGGCGAGGCCGACGGCGAACGGCAGCACGAGGGACACCGCGCCGATCACCAGGGACCCGTCCGGGAAGGGGAAGCCGATCGCCGGGAAGAGGGCCTGCAGACCGGCGGCGATGCCGATGCCGCCGAGGAGTCCGGCCGCGGAGGCGAGCACCGCGACGGCGACCGCCTCGGCCAGGGTCATGCCGACGACCTGGCGGCGCTCGGCGCCGAGCGCGCGCAGCAGCGCGTTCTCGCGGGTGCGCTGGGCGACGACGATGGCGAAGGTGTTGTGGATGGAGAACACCGAGACCAGCAGGGCGATGCCGCTGAAGACCAGGAGCAGGGTGGTGAACAGGCCGAGGAAGCGGCCGGAGATCATCTCGTTGCTCTCGTCGGTGGCCTGCTGTCCGGTGATCGCCTCGACGTCCCGCGGGAGTACGGGTGCCAGGGCGTCGACCAGTTCCTCCTGGGAGGTGCCGGGGCCGGCCCGGACGAGGATGTCGGTGGCCTCGCCGGCCTTCGGTGCCAGGTACTTCTCGGCGTCGGCGGCGGTCAGGCCGGTGTAGGTGACCTGGCCCATGCCGTCCGCGCCGCCGAAGGTGGCCAGGCCGACGACGGTCACGCGCACCGGGTCCGGGGTGCGGAGCACGGTGGTGGAGCCGAGCGCGAGCCCGCCGGCCTCGGCGGCACCGCGGTTGACGACGACCTCGCCGGACTTCTGCGGGGCGCGGCCCTCGGCGAGGGCGTACGGGTTGAGCTCGGGGTCCTGGATCCAGGTGCCGGCCAGGGTGGGCGGGCCCTGGCCGCCGACGGGCTTGCCGTTGCCGCCGACGAGCTGGCCCGCGCCCTCGACGCGCGGGACGGCCGCCGCGACGCCCGGGACCTGGGCGATCCGGGCGGCGAGTGCGGCGTCGACCGGGCCGCGGGTGCCCTGGGTCTCGCCGGCCGCGGTCACCACGTCCGTACTGCGGACGACGGCGTCGGTGCCGCGGTTGGCGTCGGCGAACAGGGTGTCGAAGCCGGCCCGGAGGGTGTCGCCCATGACGAGGGTGCCGGTGAGGAAGGCGACGCCGAGCAGGACGGCGGCGAAGGTGCCGAGGAAGCGGCGCCGGTGGGTGCGGAGGGCGGCGAGGCCGAGGCGGAGGGCGGTGCGGGTGGTGCGGCGTGGGGTGGGCCGGGTGGTACGGCCGGTGGCGGTCATGTCAGCGCCCTCCTCCCCGCCAGGGAGTCGTGCGGCCCGTCGAGGGACTTCATCCGGTCGAGGACCCGCTCGGCGGTCGGTGCCTGCATCCGGTCGACGAGGCGTCCGTCGGCGAGGAAGACCACCTCGTCGGCGTGGGCGGCGGCCACCGGGTCGTGGGTGACCATGACGACCGTGCGGCCGGTGCCGCGCACGGTGTCGCCGAGCAGCCGCAGCACCTCCTCGCCGGAGCGGGAGTCGAGATTGCCGGTGGGTTCGTCGGCGAAGACCACGTCGGGGGCGCCGGCGAAGGCCCGGGCGACGGCGACCCGCTGCTGCTGGCCGCCGGACAGCTCGCTCGGGCGGTGGTGCAGCCGGTCGCGCAGGCCGACGGCGTCGATCAGGGCGTCGAGCCGTGCCTGCTCGGGGGCGATCCCGGCGAGGTCCAGGGGCAGCGTGATGTTCTCGGCGACGGTCAGCGTCGGCAGCAGGTTGAAGGCCTGGAAGACGAAGCCGATCCGCTCGCGGCGCAGCAGGGTGAGCCCGCGGTCGTCGAGGGCGGACAGGTCGGTGTCGCCGATCAGCGCGGAGCCCGAGGTGAGGGTGTCGAGCCCGGCGGCGCAGTGCATCAGGGTGGACTTGCCGGAGCCCGAGGGACCCATGATCGCGGTGAAGCGGCCGGCCGGGAAGGCGACGCTCACCCCGTCCAGGGCCCGGACCTCGGTGTCACCGGCGCCGTAGACCTTCACGGCGTCGACGACCCGCGCGGCGGCCGCGGGAAGCGCGGTGGTGGTGGTCATCGGCGGCGCCCCTTGTCATCGGTCGTACGCCGCCCGAACTGCTCCTCCAGGACGGTCAGCCGGCGCCAGTACTCGTCCTCGTCGATCTCGCCGGCGGCGAAGCGGTGGCCGAGCAGCGCGATCGGCGACTGCTCGTCGACGCGCGGGGTGCCGGGGCCGCCGGGGCCGCCCCAGCCGTCACGGCGGAACCGGCCGAAGCGGCGTACCAGGGTGATCGCGGTGAAGATCACGGCCGCCCAGACGAGCGGGAAGAAGAGGATCCACGGGCCGGGGCCCGCGTAAGCGAGAGTGTTCATCGTCGGTCAGCTCCTCCGGTGGTCGATACCTCGAGACTCGCTCCGGACAGGCCCCCGAGTCGTCGTACGGCCAGCGGCTTCTCGCGTACCACCCAGGGAGTACGGGCAGCGCGGGCGGCTGCTCCTCGACTCTGTACCTACTGGTATGTACAGTGAGGATCATGAGTGCTGCCAGGAGTGCCGACGCGCCGGAACGACTGATCGAGGCCACCCGCGAACTGCTGTGGGAGCGCGGTTACGTCGGCACCAGCCCGAAGGCGATCCAGCAGGCCGCCGGGGCGGGTCAGGGCAGCATGTACCACCACTTCGACGGCAAGCAGGACCTCGCGCTTGCCGCGATCCGGCGGAGCGCGGCCGAGCTGCGGGCCGCCGCCGAGCGGGTGCTCGGCGGCGAGGGCACGGCGTACGCGCGGATCGAGGCGTATCTGCTGCGCGAGCGCGACGTGCTGCGCGGCTGTCCGGTGGGGCGGCTGACGATGGACCCCGAGGTCGTCGCGAGCGCGGAGCTGCGCGCGCCGGTCGACGAGACGCTGGACTGGCTGCGCGGCCGGCTCACCGGAATCGTCCAGGAGGGCCTGGACGCCGGGGAGTTCGGCGGCCCGCTGGAGGCAGCGGAGCTCGCGGCGACGATCGTCGCGACCGTGCAGGGCGGCTATGTGCTCGCCCGCGCCTCCGGCTCCCCCGCCGCCTTCGACACGGCCGTACGCGGCCTGCTCGCGCTGCTCGCGCCCCGTGCCGCCCGCTGACCACGATGCTCGGACGACGATGTGAAGGAGCACGGTTCATGCACGCCCTGCAGTACGAGATCACCCTGCCCGCCGACTACGACATGGGGATCATCCGCGAGCGGGTGGCGACCCGCGGGCATCTGCTCGACGCCTTCCCGGGCCTCGGTCTCAAGGCGTATCTGATACGTGAGCGGGCGGACGGCTCGCCGGTGAACCAGTACGCGCCGTTCTATCTGTGGGCGGACCCGGCCGGGATGAACGCCTTCCTGTGGGGGCCCGGATTCCAGGGCATCGTCAACGACTTCGGACGGCCGGTGGTCCAGCACTGGACCGGCCTCGCGTACGACGAGGGCCCGGCGTCCGCCGAGCCGCCGCGCACCGCGACGCGCCGCCGCCGGCCGATTCCGGACCGTCTCACCCCGGCCGAGGCGGTCGAGAGCGCCCTGGAGCGGCAGGCCGCCGAGGTCAAGGCCGACGGCGTGGTGGCGCGGGCCGTCGCCGTGGATCCGCGTCACTGGGAGCTGCTCACCTTCACGCTGTGGGCCGACCCGGGTGTCGAGGAGCCGGACGCCGACCGGTTCCAGGTGCCGCACCTGTCCGCCCCGGAGCGCGCGGGTCTCGGCCCGGGACGCACCTGGTAGCCGTCCGGTGGGGACGACGGACCGGGGTCAGCGGCGCACGTGCGCCGCGATCGTCCGGGCGCAGTCGAGCGACTCGGTACGGGTGGTGTCGACCTCCAGGTCGTACGTGACGCCCTGATGGACGAGTTCGGCCTGCTGGGCCGCCATGCCGCCGGTGCGGTCGCCGCGGGCGATCTCGCGCGCGGCGGCCACCTCGGGGGCGCAGCGGACGCCGACCCACAGCACGTCGAGTCCGGCGGTGGCCGCGCGCCAGCGGTCCTGGGAGGCGGCGCCGCCGAGGAAGACGTCGTCGACGACGATCCGGGCGCCCGCCCGGGCCATCGCCACGATGCCCTCCGTCCAGGCCGCCTCCAGGGCGCGGAACTCCGGTCCGACGCGCACCGCGCCGTCCGCGTCGAACTCGATGCCGCCCGGGGTGCCTTCGAGCTTCGCGGGCAGGGCGTCGACGAAGTCGTCGACGCCGAAGGCCAGCCAGGGCTCGGGCAGCACGGCCTGGAGGCAGCGGACCATGCCGGTCTTGCCGGAGCTGGAACCGCCGTTGAGGATGATCATCCGGGTCGTCACCCGGTCACCCTAGGGGCTTCCCCGGGCGGGGTCCCAGCGGATTTCGCCCGCCTCAGCCCACCGGCACCAGCGTGAGGTACGCGATGCCGAGCAGGTCGCGGTAGCCGAGCCAGTGGCCGCGCTGCCGGTCGACCCGGGCGCGGGTCTCGGCGGCCAGCGGGTGCTCGGGGTGGGCGGCGAGCCAGAGTTCGGTGGCCTGGCGGTAGCCGGACTCGAAGGCCTCCCACTCCTCCGGGCTCGCCGTCTCGATCCAGGCGGGCCGGAAGCCCGCCTCGATCGCGAGGTCCACGAGGACGTCGAGGGTGGTGTGGTCCTCGACGCGGGCGCCGGGCCACAACCGGGCCAGCTCGGCGTCCGTGGGGATGCGCTGCCAGAAGCCCTCGCCGAGCAGGACCCGGCCGCCGGGCCGTACCAGACGGCGCAGTTCGCGCAGGATGGTGACGAGGTCGTACGGGCCGTCGGGGTCGCACAGCGCCTGGCCCGAGCCGAGGCACAGCACGGTGTCGGCGGGGCCGCGGGTCGTACCGTGGCCGGACTCCTCGACGTACTCGACACGTTCCGAGAGGCGCCGCTCGACGGCGAGCTGTCGCCCCAGGGCGAGGTCGGCGCCGTTGATGTCGATCCCGAGCCCCTTGGCGCCGGGGACGGCGGCGAGCACCCGGAGCAGCAACTCGCCCCAGCCGCAGCCGATGTCGAGCACCGTGGCGGGCGAGGCGGCGGCGAGCCGCGCGATCATGGCGTCGGCCCGGGCCTCGGACAGCGGGCCGTGGAAGGTGAGTCCGGCGCCGAAGGGCGGCGGTCCGCCGGCGGAGTCGTCTGCGGTGTCTGCGGCCATGGCGTCTGTGGCGGGGGTTTCGGTCATGGGGCGCGACCCTAGCTGGCGTCGGCCGTACCGCCCAAGGCATTTAGCGGGTCGTCGAGGACCGGCTGCCAGGCGAGTTCGGCGGCGCCGACCAGGCTGTTGTGGTCGAGGGTGCAGGGCAGGATCGGTACGCCGCCGCTGCGGCCCCACAGGCTGCGGTCGGCGACCACGGCGCGAAGCCGCCCCGGGTCGGCGTCCAGGAGCTCGCGGTGCAGGCCGCCGAGGATGATCCGGTCGGGGTTGAGGATGTTGACGAGTCCGGCGAGGCCGAGGCCGAGCCGGTCGATCAACTCCCCGGTGGCGACCCGGACTCCGGGGTCGTCGGCGTGGTCGCGCAGCAGGTCGCGGGCCTGCTGGAGCAGCGAGACCTCGGGGCCGGGGTCACGGCCCGCGGCGGTGAGGAAGGCCAGCGGGTCGGTCTCGACGTCGAGGCAGCCGCGCGAACCGCAGTGGCAGGGGCGGCCCTCGGGGTTGACGGTGAGATGGCCGACCTCCAGGGCGAGGCCCGAACTCCCGGTGTGCAGGCGCCCGTCGAGGACGAGCGCGCCGCCGACGCCGCGGTGGCCGGTGGCCACGCACAGCAGGTCCTTGGCGCCGCGGCCGGCGCCGTGCCGGTGCTCGGCGAGGGCGGCGAGGTTGACGTCGTTGCCGGTGAAGGCGGGGCCCTCGATGCCGGCGGCGCGGATCTGCTCGGCGAAGATCTCGCGCACCGGCGCACCGGCCGGCCAGGCGAGGTGCAGCGGGTTGAGCGCGGTGCCCTCCGGCTCGGCGACCGCGGAGGGCGCGGCGAGTCCGGCGCCGACACACCGCCGGCCGGTGGCGCGGAGCAGCGCGGCCCCGGCCTCGACGACGGCGCCGAGCACCTGGGCGGGGTCGGCGGAGACGGTCACACAGCCGGGGGCGGTGGCCTCGATGGTGCCGCCGAGACCGACCAGGGCGGCCCGGAAGCCGTCGGCGTGCACCTGGGCGGCGAGGGCGACGGGGCCCTTCTCGTCGACGGTGAGCCGGTGCGAGGGCCGGCCCTGGGAGCCGGCGGCGGCGCCCGGGTTGGAGTCGACGCGGATGAGGCCCAGGGCCTCCAGCTCGGCGGCGACGGCGCCGGCGGTGGCGCGGGTGACCCCGAGCTCGGCGGTGAGCACGGCGCGGGTCGGGGCCCGGCCCGTGTGCACGAGTTCGAGCGCGGGTCCGAGCGCGCTGCGCCCCCTGTCCAGCCGTGTGCGGGTCGTCGTCGCCTTGCCGTTCATGGCCCCGAGTGTCCCATGATCGCCCGCCCGGAATCCCCTGCCGTCCCGCTTTGGCCGGGTCCGAACCCTGGGGGGATGCGGCGGGAGGCTCCGGGGCGCGCGGGTCCGGGGGAAGGGGCAAGGGCGTCCGGGGGCCGGGGCGGGCGTGCCCGGCGGCTTGAATCCGGGCGGCGGTCACCCCTATCCTGAGTTTGTGCCGCTACTAAACAAAGTACGGACGGCCGTATCGGGGGGAACCCGCGGAGACACCGCCATCCTCTCCCTGACCCGCCTCCGCACCGCCCTCACCCTGTTCTTCGCCCTCGACGGATTCCTCTTCGCCGGCTGGGTGGTCCGCATCCCGGCCATCAAGCAGCAGACCGGCGCCTCGGCCGGCGACCTCGGCCTCGCGCTGCTCGGCGTGTCCGCGGGCGCGGTCGTGACCATGACGCTCACCGGGCGCCTGTGCCGCCGTTACGGCAGCCACCCCGTCACCGTCGTCACGGCCGTGCTCCTCTCGCTCTCCCTGGCCCTGCCGCCGCTGACCCGCTCCCCGCTCGCGCTCGGCCTGGTGCTTCTGGTCTTCGGCGCCGCGTACGGCGGCATCAACGTCGCCATGAACAGCGCCGCCGTCGACCTGGTCGCCGCGCTGCGCCGCCCGGTGATGCCGAGCTTCCACGCCGCCTTCAGCCTCGGCGGCATGCTCGGCGCCGGGCTCGGCGGACTCGTGGCGGGCGCCCTCTCCCCCACCGCCCATCTGCTGGGCCTCACGGCGGCCGGCCTGCTCCTGACAGCCGCCGCCGGTCCCGTACTCCTGCGGCACCCCTCCCCCGCCCCGCCCGAGGCGCTGCCGGCGCGTCCGAAGGCCGGCGGCGGACCGGCCCGTACCGCCGGAGCCCGCCGGGCCGTGGTCGTCTTCGGTGTGATCGCGCTCTGCACGGCGTACGGAGAAGGCGCGCTCGCCGACTGGGGCGCCCTGCACCTGGCGCAGGACCTGGCCGCGCACCCCGGCGTGGCGGCGGCCGGCTACTCGCTGTTCGCCCTCACCATGACCGCCGGCCGGCTCTCCGGCACCGCCCTGCTCGAACGCCTCGGCCAGACCCGCACCCTGGTCGCGGGCGGGCTCACCGCCGCCGCGGGCATGCTCCTCGGCGCGCTCGCGCCGACCGTGTGGGCCGCCCTGCTCGGCTTCGCCGTGACCGGCCTCGGCCTGGCCAACATCTTCCCGGTCGCCGTGGCCCGTGCCGGCGCCCTCGCCGGACCGAGCGGCGTCGCCACCGCGTCCACCCTCGGCTACGGCGGCATGCTCCTCGGCCCGCCGTCCATCGGCTTCCTCGCCGACTGGTTCTCGCTGCCGGTCGCCCTGACGACGGTCGCGGTGCTCGCGGCGGGGGCGGCGGCGATGGGGTGGGCGGCGCGGGACAGGCGGGCGTCCGGAAGGAGTTGAGCGGTGGGGGCCGGGAGCGCGGGGCGGGCGCACCTTGGGGGCCCGCCCGTCTCCCCCGCGCCGTCGGCCTCCGTCACCTCGTCATAATCCGTGTCATGGACACCCTGAGCATCGACACGCACATCGACGCGCTCGACACCGCGGGCAAGGCCCTCCTGACCGCCGCGGCGGCGGCCGGGACCGACGCCGAGGTCGTCACCTGCCCCGGCTGGCGGGTGCGCGACCTGCTGCGGCACACCACGATGGTGCACCGCTGGGCCACCGCCTTCGTCGCCGAGGGCCACACCTCCTACCACCCGGACGGCGGCGAACCCGATCTGGACGGCGACGCGCTTCTCGCGTACGTACGCGGAGGGCACGAGCGGCTCGTGGCCGCCCTCCGCACCGCCCCGGCCGACCTGGAGTGCTGGACCTTCCTGCCGGCGCCGTCGCCGCTCGCCTTCTGGGCGCGCCGCCAGGCGCACGAGACCACTGTTCACCGGGCGGACGCCGAGTCGGCGCTCCCGGCCGGCCCGGGCCCGGTGGACCCGGCGCTCGCCGCCGACGGCGTGGACGAGCTGCTGCGCGCGATGCACGGCCGGGACAAGAGCCGGGTGCGTACGGAGCGGCCCGCCCTGCTGCGGGTCCGGGCCACGGACACCGGCGACCTCTGGGACGTACACCTGTCCCCGGAGGCTCCCCGGACCGAGCGCGACGCGGACGGCACCCGCCCCGCCGACTGTGAACTGAGCGGGCCCGCCGACCGGTTGTATCTGACGCTGTGGAACCGGCTGCCGCTCGATGCGGTGCGGATGTCCGGGGACGCGGGGCTCGCCCGGTTGTGGCGGGAGAACTCGGCCATCACCTGGTCGTAGGCGCAGAGCGGCGGTTCAGCCGAGCCAGCCGGGGCGCACCAGGCCCGACTCGTAGGCGAGAACGACGAGTTGGGCCCGGTCGCGGGCGCCGAGTTTCACCATCGTGCGGCTGACGTGGGTCTTGGCGGTCAGCGGGCTGACGACGAGGCGGCGGGCGATCTCCTCGTTGGACAGGCCGAGGCCGACCAGGGCCATCACCTCCCGCTCCCGCTCGGTGAGTTCGCCGAGGCCGACGGTCCGGGCGGGCGCCTTGGAGCGGGCCGCGAACTCCTCGATGAGGCGGCGGGTCACGCCGGGCGAGAGCAGCGCGTCGCCGTCCATGACCGCGCGCACGGCCCGCAGCAGTTCCTCGGGCTCGGTGTCCTTCACCAGGAAGCCCGAGGCGCCGGAGCGGATCGCCTCGAAGACGTACTCGTCGAGCTCGAAGGTGGTCAGCATGACCACCTTCACCGCGGCGAGTTCCGGGTCGGCGGTGATCTCGCGGGTGGCGGCGAGGCCGTCGAGGCGGGGCATCCGGATGTCCATCAGGACCACATCGGGGCGCAGGGCGCGGACCCGCTCGACGGCCTCCGCGCCGTCCGCGGCCTCGCCGGCGACCTCGATGTCCGGCTGGGCCGACAGGAGGGCGTGGAAGCCGGCCCGGACCAGGGACTGGTCGTCGGCGAGCAGGACGCGGATGGGTGGTGCCGGTGTGCCGGGCGGCTCCAGTGTGCCGGGCGACTCGGGCGTGTCGGGTGTCTCGGGGCTCGCGGGGCTCAACGGATCGGCTCCTCGGGGCGGACGGGGAGGCTGGCGCGCACCCGGAAGCCGCCGTCCGGCCGGGTGCCCGCCTCGATGGTGCCACCGAGCGCGGCGGCCCGCTCCCGCATTCCGGCAAGTCCGTTGCCGCTGCCGCCCGCGTCGCCGCCGGTGGCCGGTCCCGCGTCGTCGACGCTGACCTCCAGGGTGCCGGCGCGGTAGCCGAGGACGACGGTGGCGGTGCGGGAGCCGGAGTGGCGGACCACGTTGGTGAGCGCCTCCTGCACGATCCGGAACGCGGCGAGTTCCGTCCCCGGCGGCAGCCGTCTGGGCCGCCCCTCGGTCTCGGTGCGTACGGTGAGGCCGGCCGCGGCGGCCTGCTCGACCAGCTCCGGGAGCCGGTCCAGGCCGGGGGCGGGCGCTCGGGGTGCGTCGCCGGGAGCCCGCAGGGTGTCGAGCACCTGCCGCACCTCGCCGAGGGCCTCCTTGCTGGCGGCCTTGATGGTGGTGAGCGCGGTGCGGGCCTGGGTCGGGTCCGAGTCGAGGAGCGCGAGGCCGACGCCGGCCTGGACGTTGATCACGGAGAGGGAGTGGGCGAGGACGTCGTGCAGCTCGCGGGCGATCCGCAGGCGCTCCTCGTCGGCCCGGCGCCGCTCGGCGGCGGCCCGTTCGGCGCGCTCCTTGGCCCACTGCTCGCGGCGCACCCGGACGAGTTCGGATGCGGCGAGGATGGCCACGACGAACGCGGCGGTCGGGAGTTCCTGCCCCCAGGGCGCCGGGCCGTCGCCGGCGGGCGGGAGATACCGGTACAGCCAGTGCGCGATCAGCAGGTGTCCGGCCCAGAGCGATCCGAGCGCCCACCACGCGGCGCGGCGGTGGCCGTGCACGACGGCGGCGAAGCAGGCGAGCGCGACGGGGACGAAGACCGGACCGTACGCGAATCCCGCGGCCAGGTACGCGAGGGTCACCGCCGCCACGGCGGACACGACGGGCACGGGGCGGCGGTGGCGGAGGAGCAGCGGCAGGACGGCGAGGACGAGGAGGGTGCGGGCGAGTCCGTCGATCGCGACGCGCTCGGGCTGGTTGCGGGCGGCGAAGCCGGAGCCGACCAGCACGAACACCCCGACGGCCAGCGTCGACCGCCAGGGCAGCCCATGGCGCTCCCAGCCGCCCCACGGCCCGCCGGGCCGGGGCCCCCGCCTGCTGCTCGGCTCTTCGTCCATGCGCCCCACGCTAGACGCGCCTGGCCCGCGGGGGCGTCCGCCGGGCGGGGTGGTCACCCGTACTCCCGGGGGAGTACGAGTGGGGGCGCGGGTGGCGCGGGTGCCGTTCCGGTGACCGCATTCGGGACTGCATGATTTACGGCGCGGCCGGGTCCCGCGGAGGATCAAGGGCCTCCATTCCGCGCCACAAATCACGCTTCACGTCCCGAACGCGGCCCCCTGCACGTCCCCCGCGCCCTCGGTCTCGGCCCGCCCGCCCGGCCGGCCGCCCCGGTCACGGCTTCGGCAGGAGCCCCACGTCGCGGCCGAGCCGTTCCGCCGCCGCCGCGAAGAAGGCGTCGCGGTCCTCCACGACGTTGTTGAACTGGCCGAACACCTCGAAGGAGATCAGGCCGAAGAGCTGGGCCCAGGCGAAGACGAGGGCGACCGCGAGCGGCGGTGGCAGGTCGGGGGCGAGGTCGTCGGCCAGCCGCTCGGCCTCGGGGTGGAGGGTGGCCGGGAGCGGCGGCGGGGCGACGGCCTTGTCGTCGTACGCGGCCCGGGCGGTGGACACGAGGAGCAGGCCGACGCGGGAGGCGGGCACGACGGTGTCCTGCGGGGCGGAGTAGCCGGGGACCGGGGAGCCGTAGATCAGGGCGTACTCGTGGGGGTGCGCCACCGCCCAGGCGCGGACGGCGCGGCAGACGGCGGTCCAGTGGGCGAGGTGGTCGCCGGGGGCGGCGGTCTCGGCGGCGGCGCGGGCCTGTTCGGCGGCGGCGCCGACGGAGTCGTACGCGTCGATGATCAGCGCGGTCAGCAGGTCGTCGCGGCTCGGGAAGTAGCGGTAGAGCGCGGAGGAGACCATGCCGAGCTCGCGCGCGACGGCGCGCAGCGAGAGCTTGGCCGCGCCTTCGGCGGCGAGCTGTCGGCGGGCCTCGTCCTTGATGGCGGCGGTGATCTCGATCCGGGCGCGGGCGCGGGCTCCTTGAACGGTGGTCATGGAGAGCAGTCTGCCATGTTTCGGAGCACCGCACTGAAATGAGAGCACTGCTCTTGCTTGAGAGCGCCGATCCGTGCACACTGGTCTCAAGCGAGAGCACTGCTCACACTTTGGAGCGGCGCTCACCCCATACCTCGTGCCCGCCGCCTGGAGGCTCCGATGTCCGCCCACACCCCCGCCCACGTCATGAAGCCCGGCTGGTTCACCGTCCACGTGATGAACCGCTTCGTCGCCTGGATCACCCGGCGCGGCATCAGCGTCTGGGGCTCCCGGGTACTCGCGGTGCGCGGCCGCAAGAGCGGCGAGTGGCGCCGTACCCCGGTCAATCTGCTGACGGTGGACGGCGCCCAGTACCTCGTCGCCCCGCGCGGCCACGTCCAGTGGACCCACAACATGCGCGCGGCGGGCGGCGGCGAGCTGCACCTCGGCAAGCACGTGCAGACGTTCACCGCCGTCGAGGTCGGCGACGACGACAAGCCAGTGCTGCTCCGCGCCTACCTGAAGCGCTGGAAGGCCGAGGTCGGTGTGTTCTTCGAGGGCGTCGGCCCGGACTCGACGGACGAGGAGCTGCGCGCCATCGCGCCCAGGCACCCGGTCTTCCGGATCGACGCCATCGCCGACATCGCAGGCGCCTGAGCGGCCTGGCGGAATGGCAAAGGGCGGGGTCGGCCAGTGGCCGGGCCCCGCCCTCACGCTTCCGTTCCCGCCGGGCCTACCGCGCGTCGGCTGCGGGCTCGTCCTTCGCCGGCGTCACACCGCGGCCCGCCGGGCCCACGCCCACCGAGGTGTCCATCGACCGGTCGAGCAGGTCGAGCGCACGGCGCGCCAGGCCGTTGCCCCGCACCATGCCCGCCAGCGTCGTCACGCCACGGGTGATGTCCGCGAAGGCCTTCCAGGCCGGCCGCACACCGGTGATCGCCGCGTGCAGCAGCCCCGGCCGGCGCTCGAAGACCGCGAGCATCCGCCGGCCCACCGCCATCTCGACGCCCAGACCGGCCTTGATGGCGAACGCGTAGTTGAGCGCCTGCCGCCGCGCGTCCACGGCGTCGCCGGCCTCCGCGATCCGGACCGCCCACTCCCCCGCGAGTCGCCCGGAGCGCAGCGCGAAGGAGATCCCCTCGCGGGTCCACGGCTCGAGCAGGCCCGCCGCGTCGCCGCACACCAGGACCCGGCCGCGGGAGAGCGGCGAGTCGTCGGTGCGGCAGCGGGTCAGGTGGCCGGAGGAGACGGCCGGTTCGAAGCCCGCGAGCCCGAGGCCCGCGACGAAGTCCTCCAGATAGCGCTTGGTGGCCGCGCCCTCGCCGCGCGCCGAGATGACGCCGACGGTGAGCGTGTCGCCCTTGGGGAACACCCATCCGTAACTGCCCGGCAGCGGACCCCAGTCGATGAGGACCCGGCCCTTCCAGTCCTCCGCGACCGACGCGGGCACCGGGATCTCGGCCTCCAGGCCGAGGTCGACCTGGCCGAGCTTGACCCCGACGTGTGCTCCTATGCGGCTGGCGCTGCCGTCGGCGCCGACGACCGCGCGGGCCAGCACGGTCTCGCCGTCGGCGAGGACCACGGCGACCGTGCGGCGGTCCGGCACGGACGGGCCGTGCTGCTCCACCCGGCTGACGGTCACTCCGGTGCGCAGCTCGGCGCCCGCCTTCTGGGCGTGCTCCACCAGCTGGGCGTCGAACTCGGGCCGGTTGATCAGGCCGAAGAGCATCTTCCGGGAGCGGCGGGTACGGGCGAAGCGCCCGCCGAGCTGGAAGGTGACGGCGTGCACACGGTCCTGCAGGGGCAGTTCGAAACCGGGCGGCAGCGCGTCGCGCGACGGGCCGATGATGCCGCCGCCGCAGGTCTTGTAGCGGGGCAGCTCGGCCTTCTCCAGGAGCAGCACCCGGCGGCCGGACACCGCCGCCGCATAGGCCGCCGAGGCCCCGGCGGGGCCGGCGCCGACGACGACCACGTCCCAGACCTGCTGTCCGTCGTGCTGTCCGGCGTCCGGATCAACCGGCCCGGAGCCGGTCTCCGCCAAGCCTTCCGCCGCGCCCTCGTCCGCTCCGGCGTCTGCGTTCTCGCTGCTCACGATGTGCTTCTGCTCCTGATCCGACCGGTGGTTCCTGCTCTGCCGCATCCTACGGCCCGGTAGCGGGGCCCGGCCGGGCCGGGCCGCCCCGCGCGTAGGATCGACCGTGCGTTCGCCGTACAACCGAACACGGCGTCGTCCTCACAACGTCGCACCCACCAGGAGCGTGCCCATGACCGCGAATCCGATCGCCGAGACCGTCGCATCCCTGATGCCCCGCGCCAAGGCGGAGCTGACGGAGCTGGTGGCCTTCCAGTCGGTCGCGGACGAGGCCGTCGCCCCGCGCAGCGAGTGCGAGGCCGCCGCGAACTGGGTGGCCGACGCGCTGCGCGCCGAGGACTTCCAGGACGTGGCGCTGCTCGACACCCCGGACGGTTCGCAGTCGGTGTACGGCGTGCTGCCCGGCCCGGCGGGCGCGCCGACCGTGCTGCTCTACGCGCACTACGACGTGCAGCCGATGCTGGTGGAGGCGGCGTGGCTGACCCCGCCGTTCGAGCTGACCGAGCGCGCGGACGGGCGCTGGTACGGGCGCGGCGCGGCCGACTGCAAGGGCGGCTTCGTCATGCACCTGCTCGCGCTGCGCGCGCTGAAGGCCAACGGCGGCGTGCCGGTCACGGTCAAGGTGATCGTGGAGGGCTCGGAGGAGCAGGGCACCGGCGGTCTGGAGCGGTACGCGGAGGCGCACCCCGAGCTGCTGACGGCCGACGCGATCGTGATCGGCGACGCGGGCAACTTCCGCGTCGGGCTGCCGACGGTGACGGCGACGCTGCGCGGAATGACGATGATCCGGGTCAGCGTCGACACGCTGCAGGGCAATCTGCACTCGGGCCAGTTCGGCGGTGCCGCGCCGGACGCGCTCGCGGCGCTCATCCGGATCCTCGACTCGCTGCGCGCCGAGGACGGTTCGACCGTGATCGACGGTCTGCCGGCGGACGCGGCGTGGGAGGGCCTGCAGTACCCGGAGGCGGACTTCCGCAAGGACGCGAAGGTGCTCGACGGGGTGGACCTGCCGGGCAACGGCACGGTGGCCGACCGCATCTGGGCCCGTCCGGCCGTGACCGTCATCGGCATCGACGCCCACCCGGTGGCCGGCGCCACCCCGTCCATCCCGGCGAGCGCCCGTGCGCAGATCAGCCTGCGGGTGCCGCCCGGCCAGGACGCGGCGAAGGCGACGGAGCTGCTGATCGCGCACATCGAGAAGCACACGCCGTGGAACGCGCGGGTCGCCGTCGAGCAGGTCGGCCAGGGCCAGGCGTTCCAGGCGGACACCTCCAGCCCGGCGTACGCGTCGATGGCGGAGGCGATGAAGGTCGCGTACCCGGGTCTGGAGATGCAGACGGCCGGCATGGGCGGCTCGATCCCGCTGTGCAACACGCTGGCCACGCTCTACCCGGAGTCGGAGATCCTGCTGATCGGCCTGAGCGAGCCGGACGCGCAGATCCACGCGGTGAACGAGTCGGTGTCGCCGGAGGAGCTGGAGCGCCTGTCGGTGGCGGAGGCGCACTTCCTGGTCAACTACGCCCGCTCGAAGGCGTAAGCGGTTCGCCGGGCTCACGCTCTGGGCGGAACTCGCCCAGAGCGTAGACCGGCCCGCCGGGCGGGGTGCCGCGCGTACGTTCGCGGCATGGACCTCACAGACCTGGAACTCGTGGAGATCACTCCCCGGCTGCACATGCTCCGCTTCCCCATCGGCCAGGCCTATCTCTGGTGCGACGGCGCGGAGTCGACCCTGATCGACGCCGGCTGGGCCGGTGCGGCGGACCAGATCGAGGCGGCGCTGCGCGGCGCCGGTCTTGACCCGTCCGGCATCCGCCGGATCGTGCTCACCCACGGCCACCGCGATCACGTGGGCGCGGCCGGGGAGTTGGCGGACCGCTTCGGCGCCGAGATCCTGGCGCACGCTCTCGACGCCCCGTACGTCCGGGGCGAACTCCCCGTCCCCGAGCCCGATCTGCTGGACTGGGAGCGCCCGATCCACGAGCACGGGCTCACCAGCCCGGAGGCACCGCCGACCCGGGTGGACCGCGAGCTCTGGGGCGGCGAGCTGCTCGACTTCGGCGACGGCGCGGTCGTCGTGCACGGACCGGGCCACACGCCCGGCTCGATCGCGGTTCATCTCCCGCGCCACGGCGTGCTGTTCACCGGTGACACGGTGGCCTCGGTGCCGGACGTGATGTTCGGCGTCCTCCACGTGGACCGGGCGGAGGCGCTCGCCTCGATGGGCCGCCTCGCGGACCTTCGTCCGTCGGTGCTGTGCTGCGGGCACGGCGAGCCGGTGACCGAGGACACGGCGGAGCGCTTGGCGAAGGCGTTCACGAAGGCGGCGGAACCGGCCCCGTCCGTCCCTGACTTCGCGCCGGGAACCGGCGAGGTCTGACTGATCGTCTCCTCCTTGTCGAACAGGGGGAAGCATGTCAGAGGAGCCGACGGACGAGGAGCGGTCCCGGCGGATCCGCCGGGCCGGGATCCTGGGCGGGGTGATCGGTGCCGGGGTCGGCGGCGTGGTCATGGGCGCCGAGTCGCTCAACGCCGTGGCCGGGGGCTTCCCCTGGTGGGTCGTGGCCCCGTTCGCGGTCGCGGCCACCGCCGCCGGCGCGTGGGGCGGTGCGCGGCTCGGGCGCGAGCACCGGGTGCGCGCCGATTCGCTGGAGCCGGGCGAGACCGTGCTCAACGAATACGGGGTGTGGCACGCCCCCGCCCCGCCGCCGAGCCGCACCACCCAGGCCGAACACGCCCCGTACCAGCTGCGCACGACCACCCGCCGGATGCAGCTCTGGGAAGGCTCGACCCTGCTGTGGGAGCACCCCTATCACGGCGTGGTCCTGGAAGCGGACGGGCCGCGGCTGCGCGTGCTGCACGGGGGCGTGGCGATCGCCCTTCTGGAGACCTCGGGCCACCCGGAGATGCCGGAGACGGTCCGACTCGTCGCCTCCCGGATCGCCGCCCGCGGCTACGGGCGGCGCTGACGGGTGAAGGGGCGGCGCCAGGCCGTCTTTCGGCTCGGGCCGGATCAGGCTGGCGTCGGGGGCGCCGGCAAGATCCGGAGGACACGACCCAGCCGGACCCGAGGGCCTCAGCCCACCGGGACGCCCGCCTCCAGGTTCAGGACCGTGCCGCGTTCGCGGGCGCGCAGGGCCCAGTGGAGGCGGGTGTAGCGGACCGGGGGGAGGAGGTCGGCGGCTTCGGCTTCGGTGACGAAGCGCCAGGCGCGGAGTTCGGCGCCGGGCAGGAGGAGGCGTTCGGCGTCGGCGGAGCAGAGGCGGCCGCCGTCGAAGAGCAGGCGGAGGCCGCCGTAGCCGGGGGGCTGGGGGCGTTCCCAGTCGACGAGGAGCAGCCGGGGCACGGTGTCGAGGCGGAGCCCGATCTCCTCGGCGACCTCGCGCATGCCGGCCCGGGCGGGTGCCTCGCCCGGTTCGACGACGCCGCCGGGGAACTCCCAGCCGGGCTTGTAGGTGGGGTCGACGAGCAGGAAGCGATCGTCCTCGTCGAAGAGCAGCACCCCGGCGGCCAGGGTCTCGCCGGTCGGTTCGGGGGTCTGGACGATCCCGCAGGGGGCGGCGCGGCCGGTGGTGACGGCGTCGGCGACGGCCCGGGCGGTCTCGGCCGCGGTCAGCACGGAGTTGTCGACGGTGTACGCGTCGGAGGCGAGCCAGCCGTCGAGGGCGCTCCGGTAGCGGTCGAGCTGGCCGAGGCACCAGCGGCCCGAGCGGGCCGCGGCATCGGCCGGGGCCTCGCCGGTGGACCGGGCGGTGACGGCCGCCTCGGCGGCGTCGACGGCGCCCACGAGCGCGGCACGGCCCTCTATCCGCTCCCGCAGGATCGTTTCGTCGGGAGCGAGCACCACATGCCGGACCTCGATCCGGCGGGCGGCGAGGCCGCCGAAGATCTCGTCCCGGTACTCCTGCCGCAACAGGGTCATCGGGACCACGAGCACCCCGCCCAGCTCGGCGAGGAGCGCGGCGGCGGTGTCCACGACGAGGCGGCGCCAGATCGGCAGGTCCTGGAAGTCGGTGACCTCCGCTAGACGCTTCCGCGGGAGCAGCCGGCTCAGCGCGCCACCGGTGGCCTCGGGGTCGTACAGCGTGCTGTCCGGGATCAGCTCGACCAGTTCGCGCGCGGTGCTGGACTTCCCCGCGCCGAACGCCCCGTTGATCCAGATGATCACGATTCCCCCTCATCGTCGGCCCCAGGTGGCTTGCCCGCACCACCCTGCCACGGAAACCACCGGGCGGCGGCGGTCCGGCGCACGCCCCCGCGCGCGGCCGTTCGCCGGTCTGCGGCAGGGGTCCGGCGCCCGCCCGGTACGTGCCGGGGCGGTGCGGAGCGGTGCGCGCCGGGCCGTACCGGACCCGACCGGAAGCCGCCGGACACGTCGGGCGCGGTGGCGGTACGGCGCGGAGGGCCCCGCCCCGCCGGCCGCACGGCGCCTCCGCGCGCCCTGCGTGCGCCCCGCGTACGCCCTACGGCCCGGCCCGCGCCGCCGGGTGCGCTCAGCCTCGTATCGGAGCCGTACTCGCGTCCGTACGCGGGGCGGCGGCCGCGGCGGCGCCGAGCAGGCCGGCGTCGGTGCCGGTGAGGGCGGGCACGACCGTGAGGCCGCGGACGAAGGAGAGCGTGGCGTACGAGCGGAGGCTGCGGCGCAGCGGGGCGAAGAGGACCTCGCCGGCGCCGGCCACTCCCCCGCCGACGACCGCGATGTCGATCTCGACCAGGGAGGCGGTGGCGGCGATCCCGGCGGCCAGGGCCTGGGCGGCGCGCTCGAAGGAGGCGGCGGCCACCGGGTCGCCGGCCCGGGCGGCGGCCGCCACCGCGGCGGCGGAGGCGTCGCCGTCCGGGCCGGGCCGCCAGCCGGCCTCCAGAGCGCGGCGGGCGATGTGCGGGCCGCTGGCGATGCGCTCGACGCAGCCGCGTCCGCCGCAGGCGCAGGGGTCGCCGTCCAGGTCGACGCTGATGTGGCCGATGTGACCCGCATTGCCGGTGGGGCCGGGGTGGAGCCGCCCGTCGAGGACGAGGCCGCCGCCGACGCCGGTGGAGACGACGAGACAGAGCGCGTTGTCGTGGCCGCGCGCCGCGCCCTGCCAGTGCTCGGCGGCGGTCATCGCGACGCCGTCGCCGACCAGGGTGACGGGCCGTCCGCCGGTGGCCCGTTGCACCCGTTCGACGATCGGGAAGTCGCGCCAGCCGGGCACGTTGACCGGGCTGACGGTGCCGGCCGAAGCGTCCACCGGGCCCGCGCTGCCGATGCCGACGGCCCCGGCGGAGGCCCACAGCGGGGAGCCGGCGAGTTCGTCGAGCACCGCCGTCACGGCCTTCATCACCGTCTCGCCGTCCTCGCGCGCGGGCGTCGGCCGCTGGGCGCGCACCTGGATGCGGCCCCCGGCGTCGACCAGCGCTCCGGCGATCTTGGTGCCGCCGATGTCGAGGGCGACGACGAGGTCTGTGCTCATGGGCTCCGGATCTCCGTGGGGACGGTGGGTGCGACCTACAGTCTTCCCGCCTCTGACAACGTTGTCCAGGGCCTATGCTCGACAGCAACGAGATCGATACGCATCTGAGCGCCCGATCGCACACCCGACGGAGGAACCTCGCACCGTGGCCGACATCGCCCGCCGCCCCGAGCACCGTTACGGCAATCGGCCCACCATGAAGGACGTCGCCGCCCGGGCGGGCGTGGGCCTGAAGACCGTCTCACGGGTGGTCAACGGCGAGCCGGGCGTCACGCCCGACACCGAGCGCCGGGTGCAGGAGGCCATCGAGTCGCTCGGCTTCCGCCGCAACGACAGCGCGCGGGTGCTGCGCAAGGGGCGCACGGCGTCGGTCGGACTGGTCCTGGAGGACCTCGCCGACCCGTTCTACGGACCGCTGAGCCGCGCCGTCGAGGAGGTGGCGCGGGCGCACGGGGCGCTGCTCATCAACGGTTCGAGCGCCGAGGACCCCGAGCGCGAGCAGGAGTTGGCGCTCGCGCTGTGCGCGCGCCGGGTGGACGGGCTCATCGTCATCCCGGCGGGCGGCGACCACCGTTATCTGGAGCCGGAGATGCGGGCGGGCGTGGCCACGGTCTTCGTGGACCGGCCGGCGGGCCGGATCGAGGCGGACACGGTGCTCTCGGACAGCTTCGGCGGCGCCCGGGCGGGCGTGGCGCACCTGATCGCGCACGGGCACCGGCGGATCGGCTTCATCGGCGACAGCCCGCGCATCCACACCGCGACGGAGCGGCTGCGCGGCTACCGGGCGGCGATGGAGGACGCGGGGCTCGATGTCGCCGAGGGGTGGGTGTCGCTCGGGCCGACGGATCCGGAGCGGGTCGCGGCGGCGGTCGAGGCGATGCTGTCCGGTCCTGAGCCGGTGACGGCGCTGTTCGCGGGCAACAACCGGGTGACGGTCACGGCGGTCCGGGTGCTCGCGGGGCGCGAACGGCCGGTCGCGCTGGTCGGGTTCGACGACATCGAGCTGGCCGATCTGCTGGGCATCACGGTCATCGCGCAGGACGCGGCGGCGCTCGGCCGCACGGCGGCGCAGCGGCTGTTCCGGCGCCTCGACGGGGTGGCCGGGGCGCCGGAGACGACGGTCCTCGCGACGCGGCTGATCGCCCGGGGCTCGGGCGAGATCGCGCCGCCGGCCTGACGCGTGGCGGCCTGACGCGTGGCGGCCTGACGCGTGGCGGCCTGACGCGCGCGGAGGCCGGGTTCAGCAGATCGGGAGGCCCGGCACCGGCTGGTCGTTGTTGCCGCCCTTGATGTAGACGACGCTGAAGTACACGTTGGTGTTGCCGCTGTCGTCGTCGGTCCTGGCCCACCAGGTGTTGGTCCACCGGCCGTAGGTCTCGCGGCGGCCCAGGTCGACCTGGCAGTAGAAGTAGTTCGTACCGGCGTTCAGGACGCCCATCTCGCCGCCGTCGTGGCGGTACGTCTTCTCCGTGCGCCACACCTGGCAGTCGTACTTCCCGCCGCCCTTCGCGGTGCAGCCGCCGCCGCTCGACGGCGTGGGTACGGGTACCGGCGCGGGCGCGGTCTGGGTGCCGCCGGTGCGGGCGGGCGTGGGTGCGGTGGTCGGCCGGGTTCCGGGCCGGGCCGACGAGGGCGCGGACGGGGAGGCCGACGGCTTGCCGCCCTCCCGCGAGGGCGTCGCGGACGCGGACGGCCGCCCGCCGGGCGCGCCCGGGTCGAGAACCCGTCCGGCATCGCCGGTGGGCCGCGCCGACTCCGCCCCGCCGGCGACCGGCTCACGGCCATTGCCCTGGCCGCTGTCGCGGTCGAGCAGCGCGTACGTCACCCCGCCGCCGACAAGCAGCACGCCCGCGACGGCTGCGGCCACCAGCGCCGCCCCAGACCGCTTGCGCGCGGGCGGCCCTGCGGGGCCGCCCCGCCCTCCGTACGCCACGGGGCTCGTCGCCGGCGCGACCGCCGGACCGAAGCCCTGGGGCGGGCGCGGTACGGCGCCGGGCTCGGTGGGCGCCCACCCCGACGCGGCCGGGCCGCCGGCCTCGGGCCGCGACGGTGCGGCGTGCGTTGCCGCAAGGCTGCCGGGCGGCACGGCTTCCTGCGCGGGCGCAGCAGGCGATGCCGTCCGACGCCCGGCCACCGGCCCGGTCGGTACGGGCTCCTGCCCGAACGGGGACGCAGAACTGCCGCCCTCGGGCCGCAGCGACACGACGCCCGGGCCGGTCGGCATCCACTCCCGCCCGGCCGCGGTGGGCGGCACCGCCGAGCCGCCGCCCGCGACCCAAGGCGATCCGGGTTCCTCCCCGAGCGGCCCCACCGGGCCGCCGGCCTCCGGCCGGAGCGGTACGGCTCCCTGCCCGGCCTGCGGCCACGCCTGCGCGGGCGCGGCAGACGATGCCACCGGATGCCCGGCCTCCGGCCGGGGCGGCACCGGCTCCTGCCCGGCCGGCACCCACGGCTGCGTCGCCTCTGCCGGTACGGCACCGGGCGCGCCCGGGACCGGGCCCGCCGCGCCCGCCAGAGCGGGAGCCCCGGCCGCCGGCGGCGGCGCCACGCCCGGCCCCGCCGCCGCACGCCTGGCCTCCGGCCGGGGCGGTACGTGCTCCTGTGCGGTAGGCGTCCACGGCTGCACCGGGACCGCCGAGGCCGGCTCCTCGGTCCCCGCCGCCACCGCCCGCAGCAGCCCCGCCGCCGTTCTCGCGTCCGGGCGGCGGGTGGGGTCCTTCTCCAGGAGGCGGAGCAGGACCGGGGTCAGGGGGCCGGCGTGGTGGGGGGGTGGGGAGGGGGTCGACGACGATGGCGTTGAGCGTGGACCAGGTGGAGGTGCGGCGGAAGGGGGAGGCGCCCTCGACCGCCGCGTAGAGGGTGGCGCCGAGGGCCCAGACGTCGGAGGGCGGGCCCGGCTGCTGTCCCTGGGCGCGTTCGGGGGCCAGGTAGTCGAGGGAGCCGACGATCTCGCCGCTGCGGGTGAGGTGGGTGGCGGAGCCGTCGCCAGGGTCGTCCATCGCGGCGATGCCGAAGTCCGTCAGGACGACCCGCCCACCGCGGTCGAGGAGCACGTTGCCCGGCTTGACGTCGCGGTGCAGCACGCCCGCCTCGTGCGCGGCGGCGAGCGCCTCCAGGACGGCGGCGCCGATGCCGGCCGCCTCCCGCGGGTCGAGGACACCGCGTTCGCCGAGCACGCCGTCGAGGGACGGTCCTTCGACGAGCTCCATGACGATGACGGGCCGGCCCTGATGCTCGGTCACGTCGTGGACGGCGACCACTCCGGGGTGGCGGACCCGGGCCGCCGCCCGCGCCTCGCGCTGCATGCGCAGCCGCAGCTCTTCCAGCTCCGGCCCCGACGCGTCGTTGTAGGTGCGCAGTTCCTTGACGGCCACCTCGCGGCCGAGGACCTCGTCGACCGCGCGCCAGACGACCCCCATGCCGCCGCGGCCGAGTTGGCCCACCAGACGGTAGCGGCCGGCCAGCCGCTCGTACTCCCCCGAAGACACCCGTGCCCCGTTCCTC
This sequence comes from Streptomyces fradiae, assembly GCF_041270065.1. Taxonomy (NCBI): domain Bacteria; kingdom Bacillati; phylum Actinomycetota; class Actinomycetes; order Kitasatosporales; family Streptomycetaceae; genus Streptomyces; species Streptomyces fradiae. The sequence goes on from NZ_CP065958.1 coordinate 702,198, forward strand.
TGTCGGCTGCGATGAACGCGTACAGAGTACGGGGCACGGGGCACGGACCGTGGCCCTGCGCGGGCCGAGGGTTACTGGGCGGTCGCCGTCAGGTCGCCGCGGCGCGGGGCCGCGAACCGCTCCAGGTCGGCGCGGGTCAGCCCGGTGAGGGCGTCGACCTCGGCGGTGTCGAGGGCGCCGCACTGCAGGCCGCGGAGCAGGTAGGAGGAGAGCGCCTTGGCGGTGGCGGGCTCGTCCATGACGTCGCCGCCGGCGTGGTTGGCGTAGGCGGAGAGGCGCTTGGCGGCGGTCTCGTAGCCCTCGCGGTAGAAGGCGAAGACGGCGGCGTAGCGGGTGGGGATGTGGCCCGGGTGCATGTCCCAGCCCTGGTAGTAGGCGCGGGCCAGGGCGCGGCGGGTGAGGCCGTAGTGGAGCTTCCAGGCCTCGTGGACGTGGGCGGTGGAGCCGACCGGGAGGACGTTGGTGGAGCCGTCGGAGACGCGGACGCCGGTGCCGGCCGCCGCGACCTGCATGATCGCCTTGGCGTGGTCGGCGGCCGGGTGGTCGCTGGCCTGGTAGGCGGCGGAGACGCCGAGGCAGGCGCTGTAGTCGAAGGTGCCGTAGTGCAGGCCGGTGGCGCGGCCCTCGGCGGCGTCGATCATGCGGGCGACGGTGGCGGTGCCGTCGGCGGCGAGGATGGCCTGGCTGGTCTCGATCTGGATCTCGAAGCCCAGTCGGCCCTCGTCGAGGCCGTGGGCCTTCTCGAAGGCCTCCAGGAGGCGGACGAAGGCGGTGACCTGCTCGGGGTAGGTGACCTTGGGGAGGGTGAGGACGAGGCCGTCGGGCAGCCCGCCGTGCTCCATGAGGCCGGTGAGGAAGACGTCGGTGGTGCGGATGCCGCGGTCGCGTACGGCGGACTCCATGCACTTCATCCGGATGCCCATGTACGGGGCGGCGCTGAGGTCCGCGTAGGCCTCGGTGACGATCCGGGCGGCGCGGGCGGCGTCGTGGTCCTCGTCCGTACCCGCGTAGCCGTCCTCGAAGTCGACGCGGAGGTCCTCGATGGGCTCGCGCTCCAGCTTGGCGCGGACCCGGCCGTAGACGTCCTCGGCGAGCTCGTCGGCGAGGCCGAGGACGCGGGCGAAGGTGGCGGCGTCCGGGGCGTGCTCGTCGAGGGCGGCGAGGGCCTGGTCGCCCCAGGAGCGGATGGTGCCGGCGTCGAAGACGTTGCCCGGGACGTAGACGGTGTGGACGGGCTGGCGGGTGCCGGGGTCTCCCGGGTAGCGACGGTCCAGCTCTGCGTCCACGGTGGCGAGGGAGGCGCTGATGCCCTCGCTGACCGCGCCCGCGAGGCTCGTCGACACCTTCTCCTGCTGACCCATCCCACATCCTCCTGTTTTCCGCTGCACGGAATCAACAATCCGTATAGCGAAGTTAGCCGCCGGTCCGGAGCCGCGTCAATGGGTGTCCGAAACGGCCGGGGGCCGCGCGGTGACGATCACCACGCGGCCCCCGGACCGGTACGAGTGCGCAGGTCAGCCCTTGCGGGACTGGATCTCCTGGGTCAGCTGCGGCACGACGTCGAACAGGTCGCCGACCACGCCGTAGTCGACCAGGTCGAAGATCGGCGCCTCGGCGTCCTTGTTGATCGCGACGATGGTCTTCGAGGTCTGCATACCCGCGCGGTGCTGGATCGCACCGGAGATGCCGGAGGCGATGTACAGCTGCGGCGAGACCGACTTGCCGGTCTGGCCGACCTGGTTGGAGTGCGGGTACCAGCCGGCGTCGACGGCGGCGCGGGAGGCGCCGACGGCGGCACCGAGCGAGTCGGCGAGCGCCTCGATGATGCCGAAGTTCTCGGCGCCGTTGACGCCGCGGCCGCCGGAGACCACGATCGCGGCCTCGGTCAGCTCCGGGCGGCCGGTCGACTCGCGCGGGGTGCGGGAGACGACCTTGGTGCCGTGCGCCTTCTCCGAGAAGGAGACGGCGAGGGCCTCGACCGTGCCGGCGGCCGGGGCGGCCTCCACGGGGGCCGAGTTCGGCTTGACCGTGATGACCGGGGTGCCCTTGGAGACACGGGACTTGGTGGTGTACGAGGCGGCGAACGCGGACTGCGTCGCGACCGGGCCCTCGGCGCCGGCCTCGAGGTCCACGGCGTCGGTGATGATGCCGGAGCCGATGCGGACGGCGAGGCGGGCGGCGATCTCCTTGCCCTCGGCGGAGGACGGGACGAGCACGGCGGCCGGGGAGACGGCCTCGTACGCGGCCTGGAGGGCCTCGACCTTCGGGACGACGAGGTACTCGGCGAACTCGGGGGCGTCGGCGGTGAGGACCTTCACGGCACCGTGCTCGGCGAGCGCGGCGGCGGTGTCGGCGGCGCCGTTGCCGAGCGCGACGGCGACCGGCTCGCCGAGGCGGCGGGCCAGCGTCAGCAGCTCCAGGGTGGGCTTGCGGACGGCTCCGTCGACGTGGTCGACGTAGACGAGAATCTCAGCCATGGGACTTCAATCTCCTGCGGAAGAAACGGGGGAGGTCGGGGAAACAGCGAACGGCGCGGTTCGCGCGGGCCTTAAATGAACTTCTGGCCCGCGAGGAACTCGGCCAGCTGCTTGCCGCCCTCGCCCTCGTCCGTGACGATCGTGCCCTTGCTGCGGGCCGGGCGCTCGTTCGCCTCGTCGACCTTGGTCCAGGAGCCCTCCAGGCCGACCTCGTCCGCCTCGATGTCGAGGTCGGACAGGTCCAGGGACTCCACCGGCTTCTTCTTGGCGGCCATGATGCCCTTGAAGGACGGGTAGCGGGCCTCGCCCGACTGGTCCGTCACGGAGACGACGGCCGGGAGGGCGGCCTCCAGCTGCTCGGAGGCGGTGTCGCCGTCACGGCGGCCGGTGACCTTGCCGTCCTCGACCTTGACCTCGGAGAGCAGGGTGACCTGCGGGACGCCCAGGCGCTCGGCCAGGATCGCCGGGAGGACGCCCATGGTGCCGTCGGTGGAGGCCATGCCGGCGATGACGACGTCGTAGCCGGTCTTCTCGATCGCCTTGGCGAGCACCAGCGAGGTGCCCATGACGTCGGTGCCGTGCAGGTCGTCGTCCTCGACGTGGACGGCCTTGTCGGCGCCCATGGACAGCGCCTTGCGCAGGGCGTCCTTGGCGTCCTCCGGGCCGACCGTGAGGACGGTGACCTCGGCGTCGTCCGCCTCTTCGGCGATCTGCAGCGCCTGCTCGACCGCGTACTCGTCGAGCTCCGAAAGGAGGCCGTCGACGTCGTCGCGGTCGACCGTCAGGTCGTCCGCGAACTTCCGGTCGCCCGTGGCGTCCGGCACGTACTTCACACAGACAACGATCCTCAAGCTCACGCCGGCTCTCCTACTGCATCGTCATAACTGGGCTGCCTTGTTGCTCGCAGCATAGGCGCCTGAAGGGCGGGTTTCCGGTCGGGGCGTCCGACGCCCCGAGCGAAATATTACTCGCCAGTACACCCAGTTCGTTACCAGTGAGCAAGCGCTCAGCCGTGTGACCTTGCCAACGCCCCCGACCGGGCTCGTACGGGAACTCTCAGTCGCGCAGGGCGTTGAAGCGCCCCTGGTGGTAGAGCAGCGGACGGCCCGCGCCGTCCGGGTCGCCGGCCACGGCCTCGGCGATGACGATCCGGTGGTCGCCGGCCGGGACCCTGGCCACCACCCGGCACACCAGCCAGGCGAGCACCCCGCCGAGGACCGGCACGCCCTCGGGGCCGTGGCTCCAGCGGGTGGGCGCGGCGAAGCGGTCGGCACCGCTGCGGGCGAACGTGGCCGCCAGGTCCCCCTGGTGCTCGCCGAGTATGTGCACGCCGATGTGCTCGGCGCCGGCGAGGACGGGCCAGCTGGAGGAGCCGGTGCCCACGCCGAAGGAGATCAGCGGGGGTTCGGCGGCGACGGAGTTGAGCGAGGTGGCGGTGAAGCCGACCGGGCGCCCCTCGCCGTACGCGGTGACGACCGCGACCCCGGCGGCGTGCCGGCGGAAGACGGAGCGCAGCAGTTCGGGCGAGCCGGGGCGCGGGGCGCCGGCGAGGACGGAGGGGGCCGAGATGGCGGAGGTGGCGGAGGGAATCGTCGGGAGCGTGCGGAGCTCGGGCGAGACCGTCATGGAGTTGTCCTTCTGCGGGGGCGGGGTGCGAGAGGTCGGGGGTTCGTCAGACACCCGGACAGCGCGCGCTCGCGTTGCGGGCCAGGTCCACGTGGGCCCGGCCGTAGAGAAGGAGTTCTTGAGCCATTACGCCAGACTGACGATCGTTGACGTGTGCAGTCAAGTGCGTACCGGTATCTGGGAGCAGCGTCACGGCCCTCCGCGAACGCCGTCACGGCGTCAGACGGCGCGACCGAGCGCGGCGATGACATCGGCCTTACGGGGCTGCCCGGTGGCGCGGCGGACGATCCGGCCGTCCCGGTCGAGGACCAGGACGGTGGGCGTACGGACGATGCCGAGGGCTCGTACGAGGTCGAGCCGCTCCTCGGCGTCGATCTCCACGTGGCCGACGCCCTCGACCATGGCGGCGACCTCGGCGAGGGTGCGGCGGGTGGCCCGGCAGGGCTGGCAGAAGGCGGTGGAGAACTGGACCAGGGTGGCCTTCTCCCCCAGTTCGGCGCCCAGTTCCGCCACGCCGAGGGCCTCGCCCGGGACTTCGGTCATCCGCTTCGCTCCTCCTCGTATCCGCTCGGTCGTTCTGCCTGGTCCAGCGCCCGGCGGGACCGTTCAATTCCCGCCATGACCACCCGGAGTGACGAGAATCTCCCCGTACGAAGCCGTCAGGACTGGTCACGGGCTCCCACATGGGGCACGATCTGCCCAAAGCCGAAAACCTACGGCCGCGTAACTTCGCCGGGAGAACCCTCCCCGGGCACAGACGTAAGGGGTTCCTCCCAGATGGCAGAGCTCGTCTATCGGCCGGTCATCGGCGTCGCCAAGACCATGTTCAAGGCGCTGGACCTGAAGATCGACACCCAGGGGTCGCAGCACATCCCCCGCCAGGGCGGCGCGGTGCTCGTGAGCAATCACATCAGCTATCTGGACTTCATCTTCACCGGTCTGGCCGCGCTGCCGCAGAAGCGTCTGGTGCGCTTCATGGCGAAGGAGTCGGTGTTCCGGCACAAGGTGTCGGGGCCGCTGATGCGCTCGATGAAGCACATCCCGGTGGACCGCTCGCAGGGCGAGCACGCCTACCAGCACGCGCTGAGCGCGCTGCGCTCGGGCGAGCTCGTGGGTGTCTTCCCCGAGGCGACCATCTCGCAGTCGTTCACGCTGAAGAGCTTCAAGTCGGGTGCGGCGCGCCTCGCGCAGGAGGCCGGTGTGCCGCTGATCCCGATGGCGCTGTGGGGCACCCAGCGGGTGTGGACCAAGGGCCGGCCGCGGAACTTCAAGCGCAGCCACATCCCGATCACCATCCGGGTCGGCGAGCCGGTGGAGGCGCCGGCCGACCAGTACGCGGGCGCGATCACCCGGCGGCTGCGGGAGCGGGTGCAGGAGCTCCTTGAGGCGGCGCAGCGGGCCTACCCGGTGCGCCCCAAGGACGCGGGCGACACCTGGTGGGTGCCCGCGCACCTCGGGGGCACGGCGCCGACGCCGGAGGAGCTGAAGGCCGCGGAGCGCCGCGAGCAGCAGTAGCCCCCGGGGCGCGCCCTCAGCGGCTCACCAGCAGGCTCACTCGGGGTCGCGGACGGTGATCCGGGCCCCGGGGCTGACCTTCACGAGCAGCTCGGCGAGTTCGTCGCCGGCCGCGCGGAGCTCGTCGACGGTCATCGGCGCGAGCGATTCCAGCAGGAAGAGCGCGTCGGTGGTGTCGTCGTCGATGCGGGTGCGCGGGCCCTGGCGCCAGTTCCAGCGACGGCAGGTGACGCCCGCCTCGTCGCACCAGACGACCTCGCCCGTCTCGGGGTGCTCGACGGTCTGCTCGCCGCCGGAGACGGTGACGAACTCCTCCTCGCCGGTGGCCCGGATCAGCCGCATGCCGCCCTGGATCCGGTTCAGGTCCTCGCCGCCGACCGGGATCAGATGGGCGACGCTGATCGCGTTGTAGGCGTCGACGAGCCGGTTGATCCGCGGCAGTCCGCCGTCCGCGAGGGCGCGCTTGGCGAGCGCCTCGGCGGAGTTGCGGGTACGGGAGGGCTTGGCGCCGAAGGCCGTGTACGCGGCGCGCCAGGCGGCCACGTGCGGGTCCTGGTCCGGGGTGCGCCCGTCGAGCCGCGCCGCGAGCCGCCGGGCGGCGTCGTCGAGCAGGGCCGAACTGGTCGCGTCGCTGGGCCCGTTGACCAGTCCGTGGGCCTCGACGGCGAGGTGGGTGAAGCCGGGCACGAGGGTGCGGACCTCGTCGGAGACGGTGAGCGTCAGGGTCATGATCCGCCGTTCGGGGTCGGGAGTGCGGTGGGGAAGATCGTCCAGAGGTGGGGCCGGTCGGCGGCCGCCTGCAGGGCGTCCAGCACGACCGGATGAGGTCCAGCATAAAGCACTGGGTAGTCCACTTCACTGAACTCCGCCCGCACGGGCCAGGCCAGCCGCTCCTCATCGAGGGAGAACCGCGCGTCCACCCCGGGCTTGTTGCCCCGCGGATCCAGCCGGGACCACCGGGACCGCCCGGGCAGCAGGACGGCGACGAGGCCGTGCACCATCGGGTCGACGCCGTCCTCGGTCAGCCGCTGGTAGCAGAAGGCCGTGGGGACGCCCCGGGCGCGCAGGAGCGCGGCGAGGGCGTGCGACTTGGAGACACAGATGCCGTTGCGGGTGGCGAGGACCTCGGAGGCGCGCCAGGGGACCCTCGGGTCTCCGGAGTCGGCGGAGTGCGGGATGGTGTCGCGGATGAACTCGTAGGCGGCTTCGGCGTATGAGTATGCGTCGGGGCGCTCCACCCAGAGCCGGTCGGCGGTCTCCCGTACCAGCGGGTGGGCGTGGTCGACCGCCTCGTCGGCGGCCAGGTAAGCAGAGATGTCAGGGTTCTGCTGGATGAGCTCCATGCGTCGCGAGCATAGGAATGCGGCCGGACGGAAGTCAATGACTTTCCATCCGACCGCATATCCATGCAGCGTCGCGCCAGGGACGGCTAGCGCGACATCTCTTCCTTCAGCGCCTGGAGGAAGGCGTCGACGTCGTCCTCCGTGGTGTCGAAGGAGCACATCCAGCGGACGTCGCCGGCCGCCTCGTCCCAGAAGTAGAAGCGGAAACGCTCCTGCAGGCGTCGGCTGACCTCGTGCGGGAGCCGGGCGAAGACCGCGTTGGCCTGCACCGGGTAGAGGATCTCCACGCCGTCCACGCCCCGCACGCCGGCCGCGAGGCGCTGGGCCATCGCGTTGGCGTGACTGGCGTTGCGCAGCCACAGGTCCTTGGCGAGCAGCGCCTCCAACTGGACCGACACGAAGCGCATCTTGGAGGCGAGCTGCATGGACAGCTTGCGCAGGTGCTTCATGTGGCTGACCGCGTCCGGGTTGAGGACGACCACGGCCTCGCCGAACATCATGCCGTTCTTGGTGCCGCCGTACGAGAGGACGTCGACGCCGACCGCGTTGGTGAACGCGCGCATCGGCACGTTCAGGGACGCGGCCGCGTTGGCTATCCGGGCGCCGTCGAGGTGGACCTTCATGCCCTTGGCGTGGGCGTGCTCCACGATCGCGCGGATCTCCTCGACCGTGTAGACGGTGCCGAGCTCGGTGTTCTGGGTGATCGAGACGACCTGCGGCATCGCCCGGTGCTCGTCCTCCCAGCCCCAGGCCTGCCGGTCGATCAGCTCGGGGGTGAGCTTGCCGTCCGGGGTGGGCACGGTGAGCAGCTTGAGGCCGCCCATCCGCTCGGGTGCGCCGCCCTCGTCCACGTTGATGTGCGCGGACTCGGCGCAGATCACCGCGCCCCAGCGGTCGGTGAGCGCCTGCAGCGCGGTCACGTTGGCCCCGGTCCCGTTGAAGACGGGGAACGCCTCGGCCGTGGGGCCGAAGTGGCTGTGCATGATCCGCTGCAGATGATCGGTGTACTGGTCCTCGCCGTAGGCGACCTGGTGGCCGCCGTTGGCGAGGGCGATGGCCGCGAGGACCTCCGGATGGACTCCGGCGTAGTTGTCGCTGGCGAAGCCGCGGACCGAGGGGTCGTGGTGACGACGGGCATCGGTCCGCGAGGCCGCGGTCAGGGCTTGGGGGTCAGCCACAGGCGCTGTCCATTCACTTCCTGTGCGGGCCGGTCCCAGAGTCCGGCGACGGCGTCGGCCAGTTCCTTGACGTCGGTGAAGCCCGCGAACTTCGCATTGGGGCGCTCCGCGCGCATCGCGTCGTGCACCAGTGCCTTGATCACCAGGATCGCAGCGGCCGCCTGCGGCCCCTCGTCGCCCCCCAGTTTGCGGAAGGAGTCCGCCATGGCGAGCGTCCAGGCCTCGGCCGCGGCCTTGCCGGCGTTGTACGCGGCGTTGTTGGCCTGCGGCTTGTGCGCGCCGACCTGGCTGATCAGCGCGTAGCGGCCGCGGCCGCCGCTGCGCAGCAGTCCGTCGTGGAAGGCGAGCGAGGTGTGCTGGACCGTGCGGATCAGGAGCTTCTCCAGGAAGTCCCAGTCCTTGAGGTCGGTCTCGGCGAAGGAGGGCGCGCCGCGCCAGCCGCCGACGAGGTGGACCAGGCCGTCGACCCGGCCGAACTCCTTCTCGGTCTTGGCGGCCCACTCTCGGGTGGCCTCCAGATCGAGCAGGTCGACCGTGTCGCCGGTGACCGTGGCGCCGCCGTGGGCGTAGCGGGCGGCGTCGACGGCCTCGGCGAGCCGCGCCGGGTCGGCGTCGGAGGCGACCACGGTCGCGCCCGCCTCGGCGAGCCGCAGCAGGGTCGCGCGGCCGGCCGGGCCGGCCGCGCCGGCGACCGCGATGACGGCGCCGTCGAGCGGCCCACCGTTTCCGTTGGCGTTCATGGACGACTCCTCCGTGAGCTCCGTACCGTCGGTCACGCGGCGGCCCGCTCGGGCATGTCCGCGGCGGTGATGCCCTTGGTGTCGGCGATCACGCCCTTCATCTTCTTGGAGAGTGCCTCAAAGAACATGCTGAGCGGAAACTCGTCCGGAAGCACGTCGTCGACGAGCTTGCGCGGCGGGAGGGAGACGTCGAGGGCGTCGGGGCCCTTGGCCCACTTGGAGCCCGGGTGCGGGGCGAGGTAGGTGGAGACCAGCTCGTACGCCTTGAACCAGTGCACCAGCTTGGGGCGGTCGATGCCGTCGCGGTAGAGGGTCTCGATCTCGCCGCAGAGCTGGTTGGTGACCTCGGGAGCGCGCTGCCAGTCGATGGTCAGCGTGTTGTCGGTCCAACGCACCACGTCGTGCTTGTGGAGGTAGGCGAAGAGCAGCTGACCGCCGAGGCCGTCGTAGTTGCGGGTGCGGTCGCCGGTGAGCGGGAAGCGGAACATCCGGTCGAAGAGCACCGCGTACTGCACGTCACGGCCGTGCTCGTTGCCCTCGGCCTCCAGCTGCACCGACGCCTTGAACGCGGTCAGGTCGCAGCGCAGCTCCTCCAGGCCGTACATCCAGAACGGCTGGCGCTGCTTGATCATGAACGGGTCGAAGGGCAGGTCACCGCGGCTGTGGGCGCGGTCGTGGACCAGGTCCCACAGGGCGAAGGCCTGCTCGCAGCGCTTCTGGTCGCCGAGCATGGCGGCGATGTCCTCGGGGAGCTCCAGGCCGAGGGTGTCGACGGCGGCCTCGGTCACCTTGCGGAAGCGCGCGGCCTCGCGGTCGCAGAAGATGCCACCCCAGGTGAAGCGCTCCGGGACCTCGCGGACGGCGACGGTCTCCGGGAAGAGGACGGCCGAGTTGGTGTCGTACCCGGCGGTGAAGTCCTCGAAGGTGATGCCGATGTAGCCCGGGTTGTCGAAGCGGGCGGCCTCCAGCTCGGAGAGCCACTCCGGCCACACCATGCGGAGGACGACGGCCTCGAAGTTGCGGTCCGGGTTGCCGTTCTGCGTGTACATCGGGAAGACGACGAGGTGCTGCAGCCCGTCCCGCCGGTCGGCGGCCGGGTGGAAGGCCAGCAGCGCGTCGAGGAAGTCCGGCACCTCGAAGCCCGCGGCGGCCCACTTGCGCAGGTCGGCGACGAGGGCGCGGTGGTACGCGGCGTCGTGCGGGAGCAGCGGGGAGAGCTGCTCGACCGCGGCGACCATGCGCTCGACGGTCTGCTCGGCGAGGGCACGGGCCGGGGCGCCCTCGGCGGCGAAGTCGATGGAGCCGTCCGCGCTCTGCCAGGGGCGGAGCTCCTCCACGGCATTCTTGAGCTCGGTCCAGGCAGGGTGGTCGACCACCACGGTGTCGGCGGCTATCCCCTCACCGGTCACGTCCTGCACAAGAATTTCCGTCATTTCTCTTCCTCCACAGGAGAACCTTGCGTCAACCCACCGTAACCAGGGACGGGCCCGCCTCACAAGGGGAGCAGGAAAAATTCTCCTGCCACACCCCCGGTGTCACCGCTAATTTTCCTGTCTGGTGGGGTGTGAAGCCGAGAAATGCGGGGTTCCGCGCGCCCGCTTCCCGTTTCGTCCCCAGCTACTAGGCTGCGCCAAGGAGCCGATCGGCGCCCGGCACGGCCGGGGCTGCGGACCTCGACGGAAGCGAGAAGATCTTGAGTTTCCTCACCATCGGTCACCGCGGAGTCATGGGCGTCGCGCCCGAGAACACCCTGCTCTCCTTCGTCCGGGCCGAGCGGGCCGGCATGGACGCCATCGAACTCGACCTCCACCTCAGCAAGGACGGCGCGCTCGTCGTCATGCACGACGCCGACGTCGACCGGACCACGGACGGCACCGGACCGATCGCCGGCAAGACGCTCGCGGAGCTGAAGGAGCTCGACGCGGGCGCCGGGGAGCGGATCCCGGTCTTCGAGGAGGTCCTGGCGGCGGTCCGGGCCCCGCTCCAGGCCGAGATCAAGGACGTCGCGGCGGCCCGGGCGCTGGCCGAGGTGATCGACGGGCGCGGGCTGACCGGGCGGGTGGAGGTGCTGTCCTTCCACGACGAGGCCCTCGCGGAGATCCGCGGCCTGGTCCCCGGGGTACGCACCGCGCTGGTCGCCGACCGGGAACAGGACGAGGTGACGGAGCGCGCGCTCGCGGTCGGCGCGGCGGCGCTCGTCCTCAACATCCGGCACGTCACCCTGCACACCGTCGACAAGGCGCACCGGGCGGGGCTCCGGGTGATCGGCTGGGTGGTGAACAGCCAGGACGATCTGCGGCTCGCCCGGGCCCTGGGCCTCGACGGCGCCACCACCGACCGCCCGGAGATCCGCAGCACGGGCCGCTTCACGGCCTGAGCGCGGCCGCCGGGCCGTGACGCTGGGCCGGGGCGCCGGGGCGCGGCTCAGCCGAGAGGCTTCACCAGGAGCTCGAACTCCAGGTCGTCGCGCTGCGGCACGCCGAAGCGCTCGTCGCCGTACGGGAAGGGGGTCATCCGGCCCGTACGGCGGTAGCCGCGCCGCTCGTACCAGGCGATCAGCTCCTCGCGCACCGAGATCACCGTCATGTGCATCTCGCGCACGTCCCACAGCTCGCGCACCCGGCGCTCGGCCTCGGTGATGATCTGCCGGCCGAGACCGGCACCCTGGAGCTCGGGGCTGACCGCGAACATGCCGAAGTAGGCGGCCTCGCCGCGGTGTTCCAGCTGGCAGCAGGCGACGATCACGCCGTCCCGTTCCACCACCATCAGCCGGCTGCCGGCCGTGGTGATGACCGCCGCGACACCCTCGGCGTCCGTGCGCTGCCCCTGCAGGATGTCCGCCTCGGTGGTCCAGCCGGCCCGGCTGGAGTCGCCCCGGTAGGCCGACTCGACGAGCGGGACGAGGGCTGGCACGTCGTCCAGGACGGCGTCGCGGTAGGTCACGGGGGCGGCGGTCAGCCGGGGCGCGGCGGTGTCCATGGTGTGCGGGTCTCCCCTCGGGCGCGGACGATCGACGGACGCGATCGCTCCCGAGCCTAGGCCATTGGCTTGTGGATCTCGGCCGGTCCGCGACGCCTGGCGCGCGCCCCCGCACTCCCCCTCGTACACCCGTGCGCGCCCGTACGCCCGCGTGACCGTGCGGACCGGCGGGCATGCACGGAGCGTCGGGACCGCGAGGAGGGGGGTGTGCGGCGTGCACGGACCGGCGTTGTCCGGGTGGCTGCTCGTGGCGCTGTGCGCGGCCAGCGGGGCGTACTGCCTGCTGCGGATGCGGGCGGGCGGGGCGGCTGAGCGGGGTGCGGCCGGGAGCGAGGCCGTGATGGGCTTCGGCATGGCCGCGATGGCCCTGCCGGCCGCGGTGCTCACCCCGCCGGAGTGGAGCTGGGTGCTGTACGCGGGGGTGTTCGGCCTCGCCGCGCTGCACGGGCTCGTCGCGGCGGTGCGCCACGGCGGGCACCATCTGCACCATCTGGTGGGCTCGCTCGCGATGGTCTACATGGCGCTCGCGATGGCCGCGGCCCCCGTCGGGGCGGGCGGGCACGCGGGGCACGGCGCGGCGGCCGGCGCGACCGGCGGCATACCCGTGCTCACGGGGGTGCTGCTCGCCTATTACGGGGTGTACGTGCTGCGTTCGGGCGCCCGGCTGGTGCCGGCGGCCGCCGCCACGGGGGCGGTGCGCATGCGGACCGGCATCGCGGGCACCGCCGCCGGGGAACTGACGCTGGTGTGCCGGTTGTCGATGGGGCTCGCGATGCTGGCGATGCTGCTCGCGCTCTGACCTCGGGGGGCGAATCAAACCGTGGCGTGCGTCACTTGCTGCGCGAGGCCATACCCCGGCCTGGTACCGCACTCATAGGCTGACGTCATGTTGGTCTCCCTCGCGCTGCTCGTGCTCGGCGTCCTGACCGCCGTCGTCGCCCCGCGACTTCTCGCGCGGGCCGACTGGGTGGAACGGGAACCCGTGGTGGCGCTGTGGGTGTGGCAGTGCGTGGTGGCCGGCGTGCTGCTGAGCTTCGCGCTGTCCATGACGTTCAGCGCGTCGGCGGCCTGGCAGGAGGTGCGCGGCCAGGTCTTCGCGCCCGCGCCGCGTGCCGTCATCGAGGCGTACGAGCTGGGGACGGACGGCCCGTGGTCGGCGGCGCTCGCCGTGGTCCTCGCGGCCGGCGGGCTGTGGACCGGGGCGATGCTGGGCCGCGAGATCGGCCGGGCGCGGGCCCGCCGCAGGCAGCGCCGTGCCGAACTGCTCGTCCGGGCGCCGCTGTTGCCCGGCGAGGAGCCCTCGGGCGGCGCCCGGCTCGTGGTCCTGGAGGGCGAGCGGTCGGACGCCTGGTGGCTGCCCGGCGGGACGCCGCGGCTGGTCATCACCACGGCCGCGCTGCGCCGGCTCAAGGGCCGGCAGCTGGACGCGGTGCTCGCGCACGAGCAGGGACACGCCCGGGCGCGGCACGACTGGCTGCTGCACTGCGCGGCGGCGCTCGCGGACGGTTTCCCGGGCGTGCCGGTCTTCGCGGCCTTCCGCGGCGAGATGCACCGTCTGGTGGAGCTGGCGGCCGACGATGTCGCCTCGCGCCGTTTCGGGCGGCTCACGGTGGCCCTGGCCCTGGTGGAACTCAACGAGGACCGCGGCGTGTTCGGCCCCGGCACAGCGCCGGACGCCGGGCTTCCGGAGCGGGTGAACCGGCTGCTCAGCGCCACTCCGCGGCTGACCGCGGGCCGCCGGCTGCGGCTCACGGCCGCGGCGTCGCTCGTCCCGGTGGTCCCAGTGCTGGTGGCCTTCGTGCCGGCGCTGCGCGCCCTCGGCTGACCGCTGTCCACAGTCCCCTGTCCCCGGTCCGCGACCGACCGCCGTGTACGACGCGGCCGACCCCGCGCGCACGCCGCCGGCCCGCCGTCGGGCAGGATGCGGGCCATGCGCATCTCCGCCGTCGTGTCCGGCGCCCTGGGCGTGCTGCTCCTCGTCCTCGTGACGGTGGGGTGGTCCCCGTTGCTCTCCTTCGACCGGGAGGTGTCCGACGCCCTGCACCGCCACGCGGCGGCCCATCCCGGCTTCACCCAGGTCAACCGGATCCTGACGGACTGGGTCTGGGACCCGTGGACGATGCGCGCGCTGACCCTGCTGGCGGTGGTCTGGCTGCTGCGCCGGGGCGAGCGGCTGCTCGCGCTGTGGATCACCGGCGCCACCCTGCTCGCCTGGCTGCTCCAGCAGGGCCTGAAGACGGCGGTGGGGCGGGGGCGCCCGCAGTGGCCGGATCCCGTCGACTCGGCGCCGTACGCGGCGTTCCCCTCCGGCCACGCCATGACGGCGGCGGTCGCCTGCGGGCTGCTGCTCTGGGTGCTGGCGCTGCGCTGGAAGGAGGGGTGGCGGGGCTGGGGCACGCTCGCCGGGGCGGCGGTGGTGTCCGTGCTCGGCGTGGGCTGGACCCGGGTCTATCTGGGCGTCCACTGGACCTCGGACGTCCTGGCCGGCTGGCTGTTCGGCTGGTGCTGCGCGGCCGTGACGATCATCACGTACCGCCTGGTGGCGGCGGATGGACCGCCGGCCGCGGAGCCGGGTGCCGGGAGCAGAATGGAAGGCACACGATGAAGCCGCCTGTCCTGGACGATCCCCCGCGTCGCCCAGAACAGACGGCAGGTCCCGCCGCCGGCCACGAGGGCGCGACGACAGGACGCGCTGAGTATATTGGCTCGGAGCCAGTCAACGCAGGAGTCCAGCATGTCCCCGCGTAGCGCATCGGTCAATGAAGAGCTTCGGCGGCGCTCCCGTGACCGGATCCTTGCGGCCACCGTGGACCTCGTCTCGGAGCGCGGTTACGAGGCGACGACCCTCGGGGACATCGCCGAGCGGGCCGGATCGGCCCGTGGCCTGGTCTCGTACTACTTCCCGGGCAAGCGCCAGCTGCTGCAGTCCGCCGTGCACCGGCTGATGCACCGGACCCTGGAGGCGGCCCTGGAGCGCGAGCCGCGCCCGGAGGACGGCCGGGAGCGGCTCGCCCGGGCGATCGACGCGATCCTGGGGCTCGCCGAGGAGCGGCCGGTGCTCATGCGGACGCACATGGCGGGGATCCTGCAGGCGGAGGGTTTCGTGCGCTGTCCGGAGCAGCAGCGGCTCGCGACGCTGCTGCGGGACACCGTCGAGCGGTACGGCTCCGAGGACGTGGAGACCGACTACCCGCTGCTGCGGGCGCTGCTCATGGGCGCGGTGTTCGCGCTGCTGCTGCCGGGGGCGCCGATGCCGGCGGCCCGGCTGCGCGCGGAGCTGTTCCAGCGGTACGGCCTGGACTGGGAGCTCGGCGTGCCGCCGGGCGGGGGTCCGCCCGGCGGCACGCGTGCGATCGGTCCGTTGCCGGCGAGGGTCGGACGTCAGTCCTCGAAGTCCTCGAAGTAGTCCGGCTGGGTCTGGACGTTGAGTTCGTCCATCCGGATCCGCTGCGCCTTGTCGGTGCGCTTGTCGCTGAGCTTCAGCACGTCGAAGCCCTTGACCAGGTCGTTCGAGTAGATGAAGCCGTTGTAGTAGTAGGCGGACCAGGAACCGCCGCCGACCAGGGTGGTGTCGGAGATCGGGCCGCGCTCGAAGTACGCGATCTCCTTCGGCCGGCGGGAGTCGGTGAAGTCCCAGACGGAGATGCCGCCCTGGTACCAGGCCTGGACCATGATGTCCTTGCCCCTGACCGGGATCAGCGAGCCGTTGTGGGCGACACAGTTCTCGGTGTCGGCCTGGTGGCGCGGGATCTTGAAGTAGCTGCGGAAGACCAGCTTGCGCTTGTCGCCCTTGCTGACGATGTCGTAGATGCCGTCCGCGCCGCGGTTCGGGCCGACGGCCGCGTTGCAGGTGGCCGCGCCGCCGCCGCCGAGCTCGTCGGTGAAGACGACCTTGTCGGCCTTCTGGTTGAAGGTCGCGGAGTGCCAGAACGCGAAGTTGACGTTGTCCTGGACCCGGTCGATCACCCGGGGCTGCTCGGGGTTCTTGATGTCGAACAGGATGCCGTCGCCCATGCAGGCGCCGGCGGCCAGGTCCTTGCCGGGGAGCACGGTGATGTCGTGGCAGCCGGTGGTCTTGGAGACGCCCGGGTTGGTGGGCGCGCCGGGGTTGCCGCCGCCGTCGGGGCCCTCGCCGGGGAACAGCACGGGGAAGCCGACGACCTTGGCCTGCTCGGGAGCGTTGCGCGGGACCTTGATCACGGAGATGCCGTCGTGCGGGGGCTGGCAGTCCGGGAACGCGGCGTTGGGCGAGTAGGAGGAGACGTAGATGTACACGTTCCCGCGGTCGGGCACCAGGGTGTGGGTGTGCGAGCCGCAGGAGGTCTCGACGGCGGCGACGTACTTCGGGTTGGCGATGTCGCTGATGTCGAAGATCTTCATGCCCTCCCAGGATTCCTTCACCGAGGCGGGCTGCGACGTGCTGGCGCAGGAGTTGTCGCTTCGGGAGGAGTCAGTGGAGAGGAAGAGCAGGTTGCCGGAGACCGACACGTCGTTCTGTGATCCGGGGCAGAGCACCTGGGTGACGGTCTTCGGGGCCTTCGGGTTGCTGATGTCGAAGATCCGGAAGCCGTCGTAGTTCCCGGCGAAGGCGTACTTGCCTTGGAACGCCAGGTCCGAGTTGGTGCCCTTGAGGGCGTCCTTGGGGATGTTGACGAGATGTTCGATGTTGGCGCTGTGGACGATCTCGTCCACGCCGGGTATCTCACCGTTGGCGATGGCGGCACGGGCGTCGGCCGCCTGCTCCGCGGTGACGTCGTTCCGCACGGGCGCGTCGCCCGGGTCGGGTGTGGCGGCCGCGGGTCCTGCGGCGAGCAGTCCGATCAGCAGCCCCGCCACGGCGGTCGCCGCGCCCAGGCCTCTGATCCGTGCACGCGGGGTACTCGTGGTACGCACGAAGTCACTCCGTCCTCTCTGGATCTCGTTCGCAGTTGAACGACGGATGGACCCCGGCAGTATCTTCCTTAGCGTGCACATCTCAACAGATGGCAACAGAGAAGTAATGCGTTTTCCTCGAACCGCCGCCGTTGACCGAGTGACCGAAGTTGTCCGAGTGACCGAAGTCGCCGAAGTGCCTTGGGAGGTCGCGTTGTCGAACCACCGTGTCCGTGGTGCCCTCGCCGTGCTGCTCGCCGCCTGTGCCGTATTCGCCCTGGGAGCCTGCGAGTCGGGGTCCGACGAGAACAAGCCGGTTTCCGGATCCGGGAGTTCGGGGAAGAACCCGGCGATCGTGGCACCCGGCAAGCCCGGTGAGCCCGCCCGGCGGGTCTCGCCGGAGGAGGCGGCCCGGATGATGCCGGACGAGCGCCCCAACGGCGCCGACTACAGCTATGTGCAGATGATGATCGAGCACCACCGTCAGGCCCTCACCATGACCGCGCTCGCCCCGCAGCGCGCGAAGGACCCGCAGGTCCGCAAGGTCGCCGAGCGGATCTCGGCGGCGCAGGGGCCGGAGATCGGGGCGATGGAGGGCTGGCTGAAGAACAACGGCGGTCCGCGTCCGACGACCGGCCATGACCACCACACCATGCCGGGCATGGCGACCGAGGCGCAGCTCGCGCAGCTGCGGGGCGCCAAGGGGGCGGCCTTCGACAGCCTGTTCCTGAAGCTGATGATCACCCACCACGACGGGGCGATCACGATGGCGGCGGACGTGCTGAGCCAGGGCAACAACGTGCTCGTGGAGGAGATGGCGAGCGATGTGATCGCGCAGCAGTCGGCCGAGATCGACCGGATGCGGTCGCTGTAGGGGCCGGCTCGGGGGCTCGGGGTCAGCCGATCGGTTGACCCCGTGGTCGGCCGGGCGGCCGCCGGGAACGGGCCGGCGGGCGGAGTCGCCTCCAGGGGTACGGGGCCGAGGATGGAGCAGGGGCCGCGCACCGGCCCTCGCCGCACCGTCCCGACGGCCCCGAACCCTGATCCCCGAGGAGCCCCCACATGCCCGGTCCCGCCGACCTGAGCCTGCTCGCCGCCGCCCGCCGGGGCGATCCGGCCGCGGTGCGCGCCGCGCTCGACGCGGGCGCCCGCGTCGAGGCCCGGGACGAGGAGCTGCGCACCCCGCTGCTGCTCGCCGCGCTTGGCGACCATGTGGCGGCGGCCCGCGAGCTGGTGGCGGCCGGCGCGGACGTGAACGCGCAGGACGCCCGGCACGACAGTGCGTGGCTGGTCACCGGTGTGACCGGCAGCGTGGCGATGATGCGCGCGCTGCTGGCCGCCGATCCGGGCCCGGACCTGAAGCTGCGCAACCGCTTCGGCGGCATCAGCCTCGTCCCGGCCGCCGAGCGCGGCCACGTCGCCTATGTCCAGGCGTTGCTGCGGGAGACCGACATCGACGTCGACCACGTCAACGACCTGGGCTGGACGGCCCTCCTGGAGGCGGTCATCCTCGGCGACGGCGGCCGCGCCCACCAGAAGGTGGTGGCGCTGCTGCTCGCCGCCGGCGCCGACCGGAGCCTCGCGGACGCCGAAGGCGTCACCGCGCTCGCCCACGCCGGGCGCCGCGGCTTCACGGAGATCGCCGATCTGTTGCGGGGCTGAGGTTCTACTCCTCGCCCAGGCGGGCGGACTGGGCCTCGGTGGCGGTGAGGATGCTGTCCAGGAGGCCCGGGAAGAGGGCTTCGAGGTCGTCGCGGCGGAGGGTGTTGAGCTTGGTCGTGCCGCGGTAGAGCTGGCGGACCACGCCGCTCTCGCGCAGGACGCGGAAGTGGTGGGTGGTGGTCGACTTGGTGACCGGCAGGACGAAGGACGAGCAGGCGAACTCCTCGCCCTCGCCGCGGACCATGTCCCGGACGATCCGGAGCCGGACCGCGTCGGAGAGGGCGTGGAGCACGGCTTCGAGGCGGATCTCGGCGCGCTCGGGGTGCTCCAGGACCCGGGGGTTGGTCGCGGTGGTCACGGCGGCGGCTCCACGGCTGTCGGGGTCGGGGGACTTCATTGTACGAGAGTTCTCGTAGTTTGACAGGTGCCGTACTACGATGCGTATCGTACGAGCGTCAGTCCGAGGCAGCATCCGTCACGCCGACGAGGAGTCCGTCATGAGCGCCGCCCTGTTCGAGCCCTTCACCCTGCGGTCCGTCACCATGCCCCATCGGGTCTGGATGGCCCCGATGTGCCAGTACTCGGCGGAGCCGACGGGTCCGGGCGCCGGCGTCGCGGGCGACTGGCACTTCGCGCACTACGCCTCCCGGGCCACCGGCGGCGCCGGGCTGATCCTGGTCGAGGCGACGGCGGTCGCCCCCGAGGGCCGGATCAGCCCCTTCGACCTCGGGCTCTGGGACGACGCGCAGATCGAGGGCCTGCGCCGGATCGCCGCGTTCCTGACGGAGCACGGCACCGTGCCGGGCATCCAGATCGGTCACGCCGGGCGCAAGGCCGCCACCAAGCAGCCCTGGGAGGGCCGAGGGCCGGTCGACCCCGCCACCGGCCTCGGCTGGCAGCCGGTCGGCCCGAGCCCGGTCGCCTACGCCGACGACCACCAGGTGCCGACCGAGCTGACGGTCGACCAGATCCGTGCCGTCACCGAGCGGTTCGCCGACTCCGCCCGGCGCGCGCTCGCCGCCGGCTTCCAGGTCCTGGAGGTGCACGGCGCCCACGGCTATCTGATCGGCGAGTTCCTCTCCCCGCACAGCAACCGCCGCACCGACGCCTACGGCGGCTCCTTCGAGAACCGCACCCGGCTCGCCCTGGAGGTCGTCGACGCCGTGCGCGCCGTCTGGCCCGAGGAACTGCCGCTGTTCTTCCGGATCTCGGCCACCGACTGGCTGGATGAGCAGGGCTGGACGGCGGAGGAGACCGTGCGCTTCGCCGCCCTGCTGCGCGAGCACGGCGTCGACCTGCTCGACGTGTCCACCGGCGGCAACGGCGGCCCGGCCCGGATCCCGGTCGGCCCCGGCTACCAGGTGCCCTTCGCCGCCCGCGTCAAGGCGGAGACCGGGCTGCCGGTCGCGGCCGTCGGCCTGATCACGGAGAGCGAGCAGGCCGAGAAGATCGTCGCCAACGGCGAGGCGGACGCCGTGCTCCTCGGCCGCGAGCTGCTGCGGGACGCCTCCTGGCCGCGCCGCGCGGCCCGTGAACTGGGCGCCGAGATCTCCGCGCCCGCGCCGTACGGCTGGGCGATCTGAGCCCGCCAACACGCCTCTGACCAGGGGCGGAGCAGGCTCCGGACGCCGTTGTCCGTGGTGGGGTGCAGACTGGCCCGTATCCGCGACAACGGCGTCCTGGAGGTGTCGGCATGACCGACGTAGTACTGACCGTGGGCACCCGCAAGGGGCTCTTCATCGGCCGCGGGCGAGACGGCCGATGGGAGTTCGACGCCCCCCACTTCAACGCGCAGGCGATCTATTCGATCGGGATCGACACCCGGGGTGATCGCCCGAGAATCCTGGTCGGCGGGGACAGCTCCCACTGGGGCCCCTCCGTCTTCCACTCCGACGACCTCGGCGCGAGCTGGACCGAGCCGCCCCGGCCGGCGGTCAAGTTCCCGCAGGGCACCGGGGCTTCACTGGAGCGGGTGTGGCAGCTCCATCCGGCACCCGCGCACTCTCCCGGCGTCGTGTACGCGGGGACGGAGCCGGCCGCGCTCTTCAGGTCGGCCGACGGCGGCGAGTCCTTCGAGCTGGTGCGCCCGCTGTGGGAGCACCCGACCCGGGACCGCTGGGTGCCGGGCGGGGGCGGCGAGGCGGTGCACACGGTGGTCACCGACGCCCGGGACCCGGACGCGGTGACGGTGGCGGTGTCGACCGCCGGCGTCTTCCGGTCCCGGGACGGCGGCGCGAGCTGGGACCCGGCCAACCAGGGGGTGTCGGCGGTCTTCCTACCCGATCCGAACCCCGAGTTCGGGCAGTGCGTGCACAAGATCGCCCAGGACGCCGGGGACCTGGACCGGCTGTATCTGCAGAACCACTGGGGCGTCTTCCGCAGCGACGACGCAGGCGGCCGGTGGACGGACATCGGCGAGGGGCTGCCGTCCGACTTCGGCTTCGCGGTCGCCGCCCACCCCCACCGCCCGGACACCGCCTATGTGTTCCCGATCAACGCGGACGCCGACCGGGTGCCGGCCGGCCGCCGCTGCCGGGTCTACCGGACCACGGACGCGGGGGCGAGCTGGGAGCCGCTGTCCAAGGGCCTGCCGGAGGGCGATCACTACGGGACGGTGCTGCGCGACGCGCTGTGCACGGACGACGCCGACCCGGCCGGGATCTACTTCGGCAATCGCAACGGCGAGGTGTACGCGAGCGCGGACGACGGGGACAGCTGGCAACTGCTCGCCGAGCACCTGCCGGACGTGCTGTGCGTACGGGCGGCGGTGATCGGCTGAGCAGGGGGGATCGGGGTCCGGCGGCGGTCGGGCGGCGTTGTCGGTGTGCGCCAGTAGAGTGACGGCGTGGCAGCAAGACCGTTGAACGAAATCGTCGAGGCCGGCTGGGCGAACGCCCTTGCGCCGGTGGCCGAACGCATCGCCGCGATGGGCGACTTCCTGCGCCAGGAGATCGCCGCGGGGCGGACCTACCTCCCGTCGGGGGCGAACGTCCTGAGGGCGTTCCAGCAGCCCTTCGACGAGGTGCGGGTCCTCATCGTCGGCCAGGACCCCTATCCCACCCCCGGCCATGCCGTCGGGCTCAGTTTCTCGGTGGCTCCGGAGGTGTACCCGCTGCCGCCGAGCCTGGAGAACATCTTCCGGGAGATGAACACCGATCTGGGCCTCCCCCGGCCCTCGAACGGTGATCTGACCCCGTGGACCCGGCAGGGCGTCCTGCTCCTGAACAGGGCGCTCACCACGGCCCCGCGCCGTCCGGCGGCGCACCGGGACAAGGGCTGGGAGGCCGTCACCGAGCAGGCCATCCGGGCGCTCGCCGCGCGCGGGAAGCCGCTGGTGTCGGTGCTGTGGGGGCGGGACGCGCGCAATCTGCGCCCGCTCCTCGGCAATCTCCCGGCCATCGAGTCCTCGCACCCCTCGCCGATGTCCGCCGACCGCGGCTTCTTCGGCTCCCGTCCGTTCAGCCGCACCAACGAGCTGCTGCTCCGGCAGGGCGCCCAGCCGGTGGACTGGCAGCTGCCGTGACGGCGGCCGCCGCGGAGCGGGCCTTCGTCGTCGGGGTGGACTCCGGCGGCTCGGGCCTCCGGGTCGCGCTCGCGCGCGCCGGGGACGGCGAACGGGACGGGCGGATCCTGGAGACGGTCACGTCCGGGGAGCCGGTGCGCACCGGGCCGGGCGGGATCGACGCCGGGCAGCTGCTCGGGCGGCTGCTGCCGGCCGTGGACGCGATGGCGGCCCGGGCCGGCGGCGGGGCGGTCCGCGCGGTCGCCGTCGGAGCGGCCGGGATGGCGACGCTCGGCGACCGGCTCCGGGCCGAACTGCCTGGCGCGCTCGCCGAGGCCTGGGGCGTGCGGCGGCTCGCGCTCGCGGCGGACGCCGTCACCGCGTACGCCGGCGCGCTCGGACAGCGGCCCGGCGCGGTGGTCGCGGGCGGCACCGGGCTGATCGCGCTCGGCACCGATCTGTCCGGCTGGCGCCGGGCGGACGGCTGGGGTCATCTGCTCGGCGACTGCGGCAGCGGGGCCTGGATCGGCCGGGCCGGTCTGGAGGCGGCGATGCGGGCGTACGACGGACGGCGCGGTGGTTCGGCGGCGTTGCTCGCGCGGGCCGAGGAACGGTTCGGGCCGGCCGCCGGGTTGCCGGCCGCGCTGTACCCCCGTACCGACCGGCCGGCCGTCCTCGCCTCGTTCGCGCCGGACGTGGCCGCGGCCGCCGGCGATCCGGTCGCAAGCGGAATCCTCGCCGAAGCCGGCCGGCAGATCGCGGAGGCCGCGGCGGCGGTCCTCCCGGCGAGTCCCGACGGCTCGGACGGTGAAGTGGCGTTCACCGGGGGGCTGTTCAGGATCGGCAAGGCCCTGCTCGGGCCGCTGCGGGCCGAACTGGGCAGGATGGCTCCGGGGGTTCGCGAAGTGCCCGCCGCGGGCGATCCGCTGGCCGGGGCGGTGACGATCGCGGCCGCGCTCGCGGGCGGAACACTGCGTCTGCCGGAGGACCCGCGCATGCTCCAAGTCACCAGGTAACAGCAGTTCCCGGCCAGTTCGGACATAGCGGGGCAGAAGTCGCCCGACTGCACCTCAGCGAGCCGGGCGGCGCACGAAACCAGTAGCATGCGGCGCCATGAGCTCCCCCACTGGGCCCACTCCCGGGCTGCCTGTACGAATGCCGCGACCCCGCCAGTCCGGGCGGCACCGTCGCCCTGAACCCGTGGCGGCGCCCGAGGGCGCTCCGACCCTGGTGCTCGCCGTTCCCGGCGTGCCGTCGGCCGCTATACGCTCGCTGGCCGAGGAGGTCGTGAGCATCGCCCGCTCGGAGCTGCCCGGCCTTGAGGCCGTGATCGGCTACCTGGACGGCGACGACACCGAGTACCCGACCCTGGCGTCGGTCCTCACCGCGGTCTCCGCCCTGCGCACCGAGCGTTACGAGATCGCCGTGGCCGCCGGCCGCGAGGTCGCCGCCCCCGAGGGCCCGGCCGCGGTCGTGGTGCCGCTGCTCGCGGGCCCGGACAGCGCGCTGACCCGTCAGATCCGCCAGGCCGTCATGGACGCCGGCAACAACGCCGAGCTGACCGATGTGCTCGGTCCGCACCCGCTGCTCGCCGAGGCGCTGCACGTGCGCCTGTCGGAGGCCGGTCTGGCCCGCGCCGACCGCGCGCGCCTGTTCACGGTCGCCACGGCGGCCGACGGCATCATCCTGGCCACCGTGGGCGGCGAGGAGGCCGTGCAGGCCGCCGGCATCACGGGCATGCTGCTCGCTGCCCGGCTCGCGGTGCCGGTGATGGCGGCCGCGCTCGACCAGGACGGTTCGATCTCCTCGATCGCCGAGCAGCTGCGCGGCGCCGGTGCGGAGCAGCTCGCGCTCGCCCCGTATCTGATCGGCCCGGAGCTGTCCGAGGGGCTGCTGGACGCGGCGGCCAAGGAGGCGGGCTGCGCGGCGGCCGAGCCGCTGGGCGCGTACCCGGCGATCGGCCGGCTGGTGCTCTCGCAGTTCATGTCGACCCTCGGCATCGCCCCGCAGCCGGGCGCCTCGGTGCGCTAGCCGCACCTCGTAACCCGTAACCGGAACCCGAAAGCGGAACCGGAAGCGGTACCGCGCAACGTACGACCGTGACGGGAAGGGCCCGCACCGGAGAGATCCGGTGCGGGCCCTTCCCGTGCGCGGTCCCGTGCGCGCGGGCGGCCGTCAGGCGAAGACCACGCAGGACGCGGCGGGCGCCGGGATCGACCCGGCGCGCTCGGGCAGCCCGGTCTGCGGGTCCACGGTGAACCAGGTGACGTCGCCGGAGCGCTCGTTCGCCGCGTACAGGTGCCGTCCTGAGGGCGCGAGGGTCAGATCGCGGGGCCAGTGGCCGCCGCAGGGCACCGAGGCGGTCAGCCGGGCGCTCGCGCCGTCCTCGGCGAGCGCGAGCACGGCGAGCGTGTCGGCGCCGCGCACGGCGGCCCACAGGAAGCGTCCGTCGGGGGCGACGACGGCCTCGGAGGGGTAGCAGGCCCCCTGGGCGCCCTCGGGCACGACGGGCGTCTCTCCGAGCGGCGTGAGCACGCCCGCCGCGGCGTCCCAGCGGCACACGGTGACGGTGGGCTCCAGCTCGTTCAGGACGTACGCGTACTCGCCGGCCGGGTGGAAGGCGAGGTGGCGCGGTCCGGTGCCGGGGCGCATTGCGGTGCTGCCGTGCGGCCGGAGGGTGCCCGTGGCGGCGTCGAGGGCACTGACGGTCACGGAGTCGGTCCCGAGGTCCACGGCGAGCACCCAGCGGCCGCCGGGGTCGGGCAGCACCTGGTGCGCGTGCGGGCCCTCCTGCCGGCCGGCGACGGGTCCGCCGCCCTCGTGGCGCACCTGCCCGGCGACGGGCCCGAGGGAGCCGTCGGCGGCGACGGGCAGCACGGAGACGCTGCCGGAGGTGTAGTTCGCGGTGAGCACGTGCCCGCCGGTGACGGCGAGGTGCGTGGGGCCCGCGGCGTCCACCGGCGCGGGCGGCCCGAGCGGGCGGGGTGCGGGCCCGGTGATGTCGAAGGCCGCGGCGGCGCCGTCCTTGGTCTCGGAGACGGCGTAGAGCACGTCTCCGTCGAGCGCGAGGAACGACGGGTCGGCGACCGCGTCGCTCGAACCGGTGACGGCGAGCGCACCCGTCTCCGGATCCACGTCGGCGGCGAGCACCCCCTGCCCGCCGGCCGATGTGAACGAACCGATGTACGCCCGCCCCGGGCGCCGCGCGCCCGTCTGCCCTGTCCGCGTGTCGCTCACGGCGCCTCCCCTGTCCCTGGGGCCGGCCACGACCGACCGGCCGCCGTCCGAGTGACGTTAGCAGGCGGTCTAGACCAAAGGCGGGCGGCCGGGGAAAGCGGGGATCAGGCCGCCGGGACCAGGGGCGAGCCGGGCGCGGTGCGCAGCGGGGTCGCCAGGGCGGTGAGGGCGTGCTCCAGGGCGTGGAGGTGGGTCAGGGCGGCTTCCGCGCCGGGGTGGTGGGCGGGGAGTGCGGCCTCGGTGGGGGTCTGCGGACGCTTCGGGGCGACCGGCGGTACGAGGGCGTGGACGGCGGCTTCGACGCGCCAGGCGGCGGCCGCGAGGCGGGCGTCGTGGGAGGCGTCGGGGTCGGCGGCGACGGCGGCGAGGCCGCGGCTCTCACGGGCGCAGGCGTCGAGCAGGTCCAGGACGTGCCGGGCGCGGGCCTTGCGGGCGCGGAGCGGGCTCAGCGGGTGGACCAGCGGGGCCAGGGTGAGCCGGGCGCGGGAGAGCAGCAGGTCGAGTTCGGCGGCGTGGGCGGCCGGGTCGGCGTGCGGGTCGCCGGCGAGGCGGCGGGCCGCGGCGCTGGTGCAGGCGTGCACGCAGCCGACGGCGCGCTGGATCCAGGCGTTGGTGGCCGCGTGGGTGGTGACCGGCAGCAGCGCGACGCCGACGGCCGCGCCGAGGGCGCCGACCGCGGTCTCCTCGAAGCGGAGCAGCAGCAGCCCGGGGTGCAGGACGCCGAGGAGCCCGTAGAGCAGTCCGGCCATGACGGTCACGAAGAACATCATCCAGCTGTACGAGAGCGGCGCGGTGTAGAAGATGCCGAAGACGCACAGGGCGACGAGCGCGGCCGTCGGGGCGGGGGCGCCGCCGAGCGGGATCGCCACGAGCAGTCCGGCGGCGATGCCGGTCACCGTCCCCACGACGCGGCGGAAGCCGCGGACCAGGGTCTCGCCGCGCGAGGCGGTGTTGACGAAGATCCACCAAGCGGTGCCGACGGCCCAGTACCAGCGCTCCTCGGAGAGGATCTGACCGATGGCGAGGGCGACGGCGCAGGCGGCGGTGGCCTGGAAGGCCTGCCGGGTGGTGGGCCGGGCGAGGCCGGTGCCCGGCAGCGGCACGGGCGCGGCGGGCGGCGGCACGCGCCGCTCGATGCACCAGAGGCCGAAGCGGACCGCGCCGGCCGTGCCGAGCGCCAGCAGCACGGCGCCGAAGAGCTCGGGCAGCTGGGCGGGCACCGCGTGCAGGAACTGGGTCACGAAGAACTGCATGAAGGCGAAGATGCCGAGCGCGTGGCCGCGCGGGCCCCAGCGCCGCGCGTACACGCCGGCGAAGACCACCAGGAGCCACGCGAGGTCGCGGAGCAGCGGCGCGCCGTGCAGGACGGTGGCGAGCGCGAGCACGGGGAAGCCGGCCAGCGGGAGCAGGGCGGTGGTGACGGCCTGCTGACGGACGGTGGGATCGGCGACCGTGAAGAGCGCGAGCAGCGCGGCGAGGCCCGCGGTGATGGACGCGGTCAGGGAGAGCCCGGCCAGTTCGGCGACGGCCACGGCGAGGCCGACGCCGAGGACGGCGCGGCTCGCGACCCGCAGCCGGACCTTGCCGGGGTCCGGCGCCACGCACACATGGCGCAGCAGTCTGCCGGTGGCCGCCAGGGCCTTCTTCATGACGGTCGTTCCGCCCCCGCTGTGGTACACACACCCTCTTCACGCATCACGGACGCTTCCCGCGTCCCGGACGTACTCATGGACGTACACATGACGAAGGCGCCGCGGGTCCGGGGTCCGGCCACCTCGCCGGTCCGGCGCGTGCGCGGCGCCATCTGTGCATTTCTTCTTCGAAGGAAAACATCCATCGGCCCACTGGCTCAACCGAGTCCCTAACTGCTGGGCCATTGGTACAGTCGAAGGGTCGGCGGCACGGCCAGAAGGAGGCCAACGGACCATGGCGGTGGACGAACTCGACACCCGCATCCTGCGGCTGCTCATCGAGCAGCCGCGCACCAGCGTGCGCGAGTACGCGCGGATCCTGGGCGTGGCCCGGGGCACCGTGCAGGCCCGGATCGACCGGCTTGAGCGGGACGGCGTGATCACGGCCACCGGCCCGGTGCTGTCCCCGGCGGCGCTTGGGCACCCGGTCCTCGCCTTCGTGCACATCGAGGTCACCCAGGGGCATCTGGACGAGGTCGGGGACGCGCTGGCGGGCGTTCCGGAGATCGTCGAGGCCTTCTCCATCACCGGCGGCGGCGATCTGCTGACCCGGGTGGTGGCCCGCGACGCGGGACATCTGGAGGACGTGATCCAGCGGCTGATCCAGCTGCCCGGCGTGGTCCGCACCCGCACCGAGATCGCGCTGCGCGAGCGCGTGGCGCACCGGCTGCTGCCGCTGGTGGAGGCGGTGGGCCGCGGGAGCACGTGACGGGCTTGGCGTTTCCTCCAGGAGGGAGGGCAGGTACCAGGAGGATGTCCCACAGCTGATTGCAGATGAGATCCTGCCCCACCTAGGCTGGCGCACATGCAGTCCTACACCATCGGCCAGGCCGCGCGTCTCCTCGGCGTCAGCCCGGACACCGCGCGCCGCTGGGCCGACGCCGGGCGGGTCGCCACCCATCGCGACGAGGGCGGCCGGCGGCTCATCGACGGGCGCGACCTGGCCGCGTTCTCCGTCGAGCTCGCGCAGGCCGGGACCGCGGACGAGGAGGAGCCGTACACCTCGGCCCGCAACGCCTTCCCCGGCATCGTCACCGCCGTCAAGCTCGGCGACGTCGCCGCCCAGGTCGAGATCCAGGCCGGGCCGCACCGGCTCGTCTCACTGCTCACCCGCGAGGCGGTGGAAGAACTGGGCCTGGAGGTCGGCATGCAGGCCACCGCCCGGGTGAAGTCCACCAGCGTGCACATCGACCGCACCTGAGTACCTGGTCCCCGCGTGTCGATGAACCGGTCCCGCACCCCGATCGCCCTCGCCGTCCCCGCCCTGCTCGGGGTCGCGTTCCTGCTGCTGCCGCTGCTCGGCATCCTGGTGCGCACCGAGTGGAGCGAGCTGGGCGCGCATCTGACCGCCGCCGGGACCGTCGAGGCGCTGCGGCTGTCGCTGATCGTCTCGTTCTGCGCCCTGGGGCTCTCGCTGCTGTTCGGCGTGCCGCTGGCGTGGCTGCTCGCCCGGGTGCCGTTCCCCGGCAAGGCCTTCGTACGGTCCCTGGTGCTGCTGCCGATGGTGCTGCCGCCGACCGTGGGCGGTGTGGCGCTGCTGCTCGCCTTCGGGCGGCGCGGGCTGCTCGGGCCGTGGCTGGAGGACACCTTCGGCGTCACCCTGCCCTTCCACACCTCCGGCGCGGTGCTCGCGGCGACCTTCGTCGCCATGCCGTTCCTGGTCATCAGCCTGGAGGGCGCGCTCGGCGGGCTCCGGCCGCGGTACGAGGAGACGGCGGCCTCGCTCGGCGCCTCGCCGCTGCGGGTGTTCCTCACCGTCACGCTGCCCATGGTCGCCCCGGGCCTGGTCGCGGGCGCGGCGCTCACCTGGGCGCGGGCGCTCGGCGAGTTCGGCGCGACGATCACGTTCGCGGGAAATCTGCCGGGCACCACGCAGACCCTGCCGCTCCAGGTCTACCTCCTGCTCCAGGACGAGCCCGAGGCCGCGACCTCGGTCTCGCTGCTGCTCCTGGTGATCGCGATGGCGGTGCTGATCGCGCTGCGCGGGCGCTGGACGGGTTCGCCCCCGGGCGGGCGCCCGGTGCGCGCGGCCGCCGCCCCGGCGGAGCCGGAGCGCGTGACGGGCGCGGACCCCGCCTCGTACGCCCCCGGTCCGGCCACCCCCGTCCCGTACGAGAAGGGGGCCGGCGCACCGGGGGACGCGGCCGGCGACGGGGAGCGCTGGGCGCTGCACGCCGAGGTCAGCGGCTTCGACCGGCTCACCCTGGACGCCGAGCCCGGCACGACGATCGCCGTCGTCGGGCCGAACGGGGCCGGGAAGACCACCCTGCTGCGGGCCCTGCTCGGGCTTACGCCCCGGGCGCACGCGCGGTTGACCCTCGGGGACGCCGACGTCACCGACCTCGCCCCGCACCGGCGGCAGGTCGCCTGGGTGCCGCAGGACGGGGCGCTGTTTCCGCATCTGTCGGCGCTCGCGAACACCGCCTACGGGCTGCGGGCCCGGGGTGTGCCGCGGGCCGAGGCGCGCGCGGCCGCGCAGGCCTGGCTCGACCGGCTGGGCGTCGGCCACCTCGCCCGGCGCAGGCCCGCGCAGCTGTCCGGCGGCCAGGCGCAGCGGGTCGCGCTCGCCCGGGCGCTCGCCGCCCGGCCCCGGCTGCTGCTGCTCGACGAGCCGCTGGCCGCGCTCGACCAGACCACCCGCGCCCAGGTACGGCACACCCTGCGCGGGCATCTCGCGGACTTCGGCGGGGTCTGCCTGATCGTCACCCACGACCCGGTGGAGGCGGTGTCGCTCGCCGACCGGGTGCTCGTCCTGGAGGACGGGCGCGCCCTGCAGGACGCCTCCCCCGCCGAGGTCTCGCGCCACCCGCGCTCGCCGTGGGTCGCGCGG
The DNA here is from genome assembly GCF_041270065.1 of Streptomyces fradiae. Taxonomy (NCBI): domain Bacteria; kingdom Bacillati; phylum Actinomycetota; class Actinomycetes; order Kitasatosporales; family Streptomycetaceae; genus Streptomyces; species Streptomyces fradiae. The sequence continues at coordinate 731,850 of NZ_CP065958.1, forward strand.
CTCCTCGGCCGCAACGCCTGGCCGGCGACGGCGAGCGGGGCGGGCGGGCGGCTCGCCCTGGCCGGCGGCGGCTCGCTGGTCGCCGCCGATCCGGTGCCGGCGGGCGCGGAGGTCCTCGCGATCATCCCGCCCGAGGCGGTGGCCGTGCACCGCGAGCGCCCCGGCGGCAGCCCCCGGAACGTCTGGCCCGGCACGGTCCGCGAGATCACGGCGAGCGGCAGCCGCCTGCGGGTCCTCATCACCTCGGACCAGGTGCCGCCGCTGGTCGCCGAGATCACCCCGCAGGCCGCCGCCGAGCTCGCCCTGGCGGACGGCGCACCGGTGTGGACGGGCGTGAAGGCGACCGAGGTCACCGTCGTCACCCTGTGACCGGGGTTCCCGGCGGGGCCGAAATCCCGTGGCCCGCCCGGGGGTTCTGTGGCAGCGTGCCAGCCGCCCGTCCCCGTCCCCTGATCCGGAGCGTCCCATGACCGTCCCCGCCCGCCTCGTACCCCTCATCGAACAGTTCGAGTTCACCCGCGACCGGCTGGTGAACCGGCTCCGTGGGCCGGTGATGGACAGCGGGAACGGCACCGAGGTGCCGGTGCCGCCGCTGACGGACGACGAGTACCGGTGGGAGCCGGTGGCGGACTGCTGGTCGGTGCGCCGGCGGGCGGACGGGCCCGGGGCACGGGCCACGGTGCTGACCGGGGCCGGGGACTGGGGGCGGGACGCGACGCCGGCGCCGCATCCGGTGCCGGCGCCGTTCACCACGATCGCCTGGCGCACCAGCCATCTCGCGGAGATGTTCACGCTGCGCACCGACCACACCGCCGGTGGGCGGACGCTCACCCGGGACGATTTCCGCAGCCACGGGGACGCGGCCACGGCCGTCGCCGATCTGGAGCGGGCGATGGCGGGCTGGCACGCGATGCTGCTCGGGCTGACCGACGCGGATCTCGACACGATGGGATACTGCAGCTATCCACACGGCAGCGATCCCGAGGACGCGCTCGTCGACGTCGTGTGGTGGATGAACCAGGAACTCCTTGCACACGGCGCGGAGATCGCCCTGCTCAGGGACCTGTACCGGGCCCGCGGCTGACCCTCCGGCGAGGGGCGACGGGCGGCGCCCCGCGTGGGACGATGGAGGAGATCCATCCTTCGCAAGCGAAGGAGGCGACATGTCCAGGATCAACGCCTCGATCGACATCGCACGTCCGCCCGAAGAGGTCTTCGCCTACATCACCGACCCCAGCCATCTGCCCGACTGGCAGGAGAGCGCGGTGAAGGTGACGCCTCGCCGCGGCACCCCCGGCACGGTCGGCTCGCAGGTCGCCATCACCCGGCACATGGGCAAGCGGGACTTCGACATGACCATGCAGGTCATGGAGCTCGACCCGCCACGCAGCTGGCACATCCACGGCGTGGACGGACCGGTCCGCGGTGACGTCCAGGGCAGCATCGAGCCACTGGACCAGGGCACCCGCTCACGGCTGACGCTCTCCCTCGACTTCGAGGGGCACGGCATCGGGAAGGCCCTGGTGCCCCTGGTCGTGAAGCCCCGCGCGCGCAAGGAGATACCGCGCGACGAGGAGCACCTGAAGGGCATCCTGGAGGCCGGCGCCACCGGCTGACCGGCGCCCGCCACACCGTCGTACGAGCGCACGCCGTCGTACGGGCTCACCTCGTCGTACGGGCGAGCAGGACGGCCACGTCGTCCTGCGCCGGGCCCTCGGGCAGCCCGGCCAGGAGCTCGTCGCACACGGCGTCCAGCGGGCGGTCCATGGCCCGCAGCGCGGCGGCGACCCGGGCCATGCCCTGGTCGAGGTCGCGGTCCCGGGCCTCGATGAGGCCGTCGGTGTAGAGCACCAGGAGGCCGCCCGCGGGCAGGGTCACCTCCTGGGTGCCGAACTCGTGGGCGCCGGTGCCGAGCGGGGTCCCGGGCGGTCCGTCGAGGAAGGTGACGGTGCCGTCGGGGGTCACGGCGGCCGGCGGCGGGTGGCCGGCCCGGGCGACGGTCCAGCGCGCGTCGGCGGGGTCGTACACCGCGTACACACAGGTGGCCATCTCGTCCTCGCCGAGGTCGTCGACGACGGCGTCCAGGGAGCTGAGCATCCGGGCCGGCGGGATGTCGTGGCGGGCCAGGGTGCGCACGGCGGTGCGGAGCTGGCCCATGACGGCCGCCGCGTGGATGCCGTGGCCCATGACGTCGCCGATGACGAGCGCGGTGCGGCCGCCGGGCAGCGGGACCACGTCGAACCAGTCGCCGCCGACGTCGTGGTCGCTGGCGGGCTGATAGCGGCCGGTGAGTTCGAGGCCGGGGACGTCGGGGAGGGCGTTGTTGGTGAGGCTGCGCTGGAGGGTGAGGGCGGCCTGCCGCTGGGTCGTGTAGAGGCGGGCGTTGTCGATGTTGGTGGCGGCGCGGGCGACCACCTCGTCCATCAGGATCCGGTCCTCCTCGTCGAAGGGTTCGCGGCGGCCCAGCCGGGTCACCGAGACCGTGCCGAGGACCTTGCCGCGGGCGACCAGGGGGATCAGCCGGGCGGCGCCGATGCGGGTGGCGAGGTAGCGGCGCAGGGCTTCGAGGCGCGGGTCGCGGATGAGGGCGGGGACGTCGGTGACGTGCAGGTCCATCGGGCGGGCCTCGGTGATCACCTCCTCGTAGACGGAGTCCAGGGGGATCTGGAAGGTCTGGCCGGGGGCGAGCAGGGCGGTGGGGGCGCCGGGGTCGGGGAAGCGGGCGGCGAGCCGGCGCAGGATGCCGCGGGTGGCGGCGGTGGACTCGTCGGGGTCGAGGACGGATTCGAGGAGCTGGACGTCGGCGGAGTCGGCCAGCTGGGGGACGAGGAAGTCGACCACCTCCTCGGCGGTCTGCCGCAGGTCGAGGGTGGTGCCGATGCGGGCGCCGGCCTCGGCGAGCAGGGCGAAGCGGTGGCGGGCGCGTTCGACCTCGATGTGCGCCTGCTGGCTCTCGGTGATGTCGATGAGGGAGGCGATGACGCCGAGCGGGTTGCCGCCGTGGTCGAGGAGCGGCGCGTAGGAGTTGGACCAGATGTGGTCGTGGCTGGGGTCGGCGGGGGTGCGGCCGGCCCGGCGGGCGTCGACGACGGCGGTGCCGGTCTCCAGGACCTGGCGCATCAGGGCCTCCAGGGCGCCGGCGTTGATGCCGGGGACGACCTCGGTGAGGCGGCGGCCGATGTGGTCGGCGGCGGGGACGCCGTTCATCCGGGCGAGGGCGTCGTTGACGCGCAGGAAGCGCAGGTCGGGGCCGAGGGTGGCGAGGCCGATGGGCGACTGGGTGAAGAGCGATTCGAGGGCGGCGAGGCTGTCGCGCATGCGCAGGACCTGGGAGGTCTCGAAGGCGATGAGCATGGCGCCGGGCAGGCCGTCCGGGTCGGCGGCGGGCACGATCCACATCTCCATGGCGACCGAGTGGCCGTCCCGGTGGCGTACGGGGAGGGTGCCGACCACGGTCTCGCCGGACTGCACCTTCTGGGTCAGCCGGTCGGCGAGCTCGCGGTTGGCGTCGGGGACGAGGAGAGGCGTGGCGAGGCGGCCGATCACGTCCTCGGGGCGGTAGCCGAGGAGGTCCTGGGCGGCCAGCGACCATTCGACGATGCGGCCGCGCGCGTCCTCGCGCCACAGCGCGATGGGCAGCAGGTCGTTGAGCACGCCCGCGTACCCGACGGCCGCCCGGGGCGGCTGCGGGACCCTGCTCGGCGACTGGTGAGTGTCCAACGCATCGACCTACGCATCGGCCGGGCCCCGAGGGGCGCATCCGCGATTCCTATCGAATCACCCTATATGAGACATAAGGGGCGGGCGCTCCACAGTGCGGCCGGCAACGGCGACGCCGCCGCGCACCGGGCCCGCGCCCGCCCCCCGGCGTTCCCCCGGGCACCCCCGAGCATTCCCCCGGTCGGGTGGCGGGCGCCGGATCAGGCGCCGGCGGCGGCCTCCGCCGCTGCCGCCGCCGCTCGGGCCGCACCCTCGGCGCGGGAGCGCTTGGCGGTGCGGACGGTCCACAGGACGAGGAGGCCGAGGGTGCCGTAGATGAGGATCGGGTTGACGACCACCATGGCGTCGACGGTCAGCACGTACGACAGGACGACGCGGGCGGCGGCCTCGATCAGATAGGCGGTGCCCCAGACGATCGTCATCGTCCGCATCACGCCACGGAAGCCCTCGAACTGCCACAGGCCGTTCCACCAGGCGTGACTCTCCGGGGTGCCGTCGGTGGAGAAGCGGCGTCCGAAGTAGAACATCAGCGGCCGGGGCGCGAGGAGGGTCACGAGGCAGAGCACGCCGAAGAGGCCGGTGACGGCCGAGTCCTTGACCAGCAGGGCGCGGGTGGAGTGGGCGCCGACGAGCGAGACGACGGCGGTGAGGACGAGGAAGAAGATCGTGACGATCGCGAACTCGTCGAGCTTGCGGTGCCAGACCAGGTGCACGAGGGTGTCGAGCACCGGCCAGGCACCACTGAGGAGCAGGGCGCCGAACTCGCTCCAGCCGTGGTCGACGAGCGCGTTGTAGGTGAGGATCGGCGCCACGACGTTGAGGCCGATGGTGAGCACCCAGCCGATGGCGGTGGCGGCGCCGGAGCGGGCCGGCGGGCCCGGCTGCGCGGTGGTCGCGGACATGGTTTCCCCCTAAATGGGCCGCCCGGACGGACGGCCCGAATGAGCTGCATGAACTGCATGAGTCGATTGCCTGAATGAGTGCCTGAGCGACCTGCTCCGATTGAGCCGCGGTCGGTGCGGCACCCGGCACGGTAGGTCGGGCACGCGGGCCGTCACAAGGTCCGCCGACTCAAAATGATCTTCAAGTCGTCCGGAGGGTCGCGCTCCGGATCGTTTCCGGCTCTTCTGCGCATGCCGTCACTCAAACCGACGATGTGATGCACAGGGAGTCATATCGGCAGGTCGAATGCTTCTCGCGCCGGGCCGTACGCCCTGGCGGGACGTGATCATCGGCGCGCACCCTTGGAGAACATGCCGGAGTCGCTGGTTCCGGCGGACGGTGCGCAAGGGCAGGACACGGGTGGGGAGTTGGGGCCGGATGCCGGGTGTGGACGTGTGCGTGGTCGGTGCGGGGCCGGTCGGGCTGACGCTGGCGATCGCCCTGCGCAGACTCGGGCTCGACGTGCGGGTGGTGGACCGCGCGCCGGCCGCCAAGCACGAGGCCCGGGCGCTCGTCGTCTGGCCGAGGGCGGCGGAGGCCCTGGAGGCGCTCGGGGTCGCCGGCACCCTCGCCCGGCACGGCGTGGAGCTGGGCGAGGTGACGATCCACGCCGGCGGACGCCGGCTCGGCGCGCTCTCCACCGGCTGGCACCGCTCCGCGCACAGCCGCCCGCTCAACATCGAACAGCACGACATCGAGCGCCTGTTGTGCGCGGAGCTGGCCCGGCTCGGCACCGAGGTCGAGTGGGACAGCGAGGTCACCGACGTCAAGGTTCACGACGACCGGGCCGAGTTCACCGTCGGCCGCCCCGGCGGCTCGGCCGAATCGGCCACCGCCGCCTGGATCGTCGGCTGCGACGGCACCGGCAGCGTGGTCCGCGACCGGCTCGGCATCCCGTTCCGGGGCCGCCGCCGCACCGGCCTCCAGGTCGTCCAGGGCAACGCGCACGCCGACTGGCCGTACGGCCGGCACCCGGGGCACGGGCACATCTTCCTCGCCCCGCGCCGCTCGCTGCTCGTCTTCCCGCTGCCCGGCGGCGGCTTCCGCTTCTTCTGCTTCCGCGACGACCCCGACCCCACCCTCACCGGCCCGCCCACCCTCGGCGAACTGCGCGACCTGGTCGCCGACACCGCCCGGCTCCCCCGGCTGCGGCTCACCCCGACGGATCCGCCCTGGCTGAACCGGGCCCGGTTCGGCGACCGGGTCGCCGCCCGGCTGCGGCTCGGGCGCGGGCTGCTCGCGGGCGACGCCGCGCACGCCTGGGCGCCGGTCGGCGGCCACGGCATGAACGTCGGGATGCTCGGCGCGCACAACCTCGCCTGGAAGCTGGCCGCCGTGCACCGCGGCGAGGCCGACGTCCGGCTCCTCGACACGTACGACACCGAGCAGCGCGCCCTCGCCGTGCGCTACATCCGCGAGATGCGGTGCAACTTCATGGAGCTGCCGCTGCCGCCGCTCGGCCACCACGTCTTCTCCGCCACCGTGCCGCTCGCGCTCGCGCTGCGCGGCTTCCAGCGGCGCCTGGACTGGCAGTTGAGCGACCTCGGCCGCCACCACCGCCCGAGCGCCCTGTCCTGGCAGCGTGCCCCGGCCGGCCTCGGGCGCGGCCGCGGTCCGCGGGCCGGCGACCGGATGCCGGACGCCCTGGTGTCGACCGGCCACCCCGGCACCGGGCCGGTGCGGCTGCACACCCTGCTCCGTTACGACACCTGGACGCTGCTCCTGCTCGCCGGCGGGCCCGGCGGGCCGGGGGGCGGAGCCGTACCGGAGTCCGTGCACCAGTCCGTACGGGAAGCGGTTCTGGAGCGGTGCGCGCGGGGGCCCGTGCCGGTCCGGGTGCTGTCCGTCACCCCGGCGGACGCCGCCGAGGCGCGGCTGCTCGGCCGGCCCGGCGAGCTCCGGCTCGTACGGCCCGACGGCCATGTCGGCCTGGTCGCCCCGGCCGGCCGGACCGCCGACCTCGACGCCTACCTCACCGCACTCGGACCGGCGCCCGCACCCATGTCCCCTTCAGTCAGCGCAGAGTGACGGGAGTCGGAGTCCCTTGTCCAAGCACCTGACGCGCACCCGAGGCACGGTCACCGTCATCGGCGCGGGCATGGCCGGCCTGGTCGCCGCCTACGAGCTCGAACGCCTCGGCCACCGCGTGGAGATCCTGGAGGGCAGCCGCCGGCTCGGCGGCCGTGTCCGCACCCACCGCTTCGGCGCCCACGAGGGCGCCCCCTTCGTCGAGCTCGGCGCGATGCGCGTGCCCACCGCGCACCACCGCACCATGCACTACATCGACCACCTCGGTCTCGCCGACCAGGTGCGTCCCTTCACCACCCTCCTTTCCGAGGAGAACGCCTTCCTCGCCACGAGCACCGGCCACGTCCGGCTGCGCGAGGCGCCGCGCCGGCTGATCGCGGACGTGCGGTCCGCGCTCGCCCGCGACGACTACCGCGAGGAGACCGTGGTCTTCGGCGCCTGGCTCGCCGCCGTCGTCGACGCGGTCGCCCCGCCCGCGCTGCGCACCGGGCTGCGCGCCGATCTCGCCCGCGATCTGCTCGACCGGGTCGAGCGGATCGACCTGACGCCCCATCTCCTCGGCGACGGAAAGGACCGGGTCGACGTGCATGGGCTCTTCGCCGCCCACCCCGGCGTCCGGGCCGGCTGCGGCACCCGCCTCAACAGCTTCCTCGACGACATCCTCACCGAGACCAGCCCCCGGCTGATCCGGCTGGCCTGCGGCATGGACCAGCTGGTGCAGCGGCTGGCCGCCCGGATCCGCGGCCCGATCTGGCTGGGCCAGGAGGTCACCGGACTCGACGTGGCGCCCGACCACGTCCGGCTGCGCATCGGGCGCGGGCCGCTCGCCGTGCTGCGCCGTGCCGACCTGGTCCTGTGCACCGTGCCGTTCCCGGTGCTGCGCCGGATGCGGCTGACCGGCCTCGACGAGGACAAGAGGGCCGTGCTCCGCGAGGTCGACTACTGCCCGGCCACCAAGGTCGCGGTGCACGTCCGCGAGCCCTTCTGGGAGCGCGAGGGCATTCGCGGCGGCGCCTCCTTCAGCGGCGGGCTGATCCGGCAGACCTACTATCCGGCCCCGGTGGAGGACGGCGGCGGCCCGGACCACGCGAGCGGCGCGAGCGGGCGGCGGGGCGCGGCGCTGCTCGCCAGCTACACGATCGGCGAGGACGCCGATCTGCTCGGTCGGATGCCGGCCCGGCAGCGGAACGCGGTGGTGATCGACGAACTGGGCCGGATGCACCCGCAGTTGCTGCGCCGCGGCATGGTGCGCGGGGTCGCGGGCATCGCCTGGGGCGAGCATCCGTGGACGGCCGGCGGCTGCGCCATCCGCTGGGGCAAGGACGCGGCGGCCTGCGCCGAGGAGCGGCGCCGGGCGGCCCGCCCGGTAGGGCGGCTGTTCTTCGCCGGCGAGCACTGCTCCTCCGAACCCGCCTGGATCGAGGGCGCGGTGGAGTCGGCCCTGTCGGCGGTCGCCGACATCGACCGCTTCGCCGCCGCCCACCGGCTCGGCCGTCCGGCCCCGGCCCTCCTGGAGGCGGCGTGAGCGTCTTCGACCTGCCCCGGCTGCACTTCGCGGGCACCGCGGTGACCAAGCTGCCCACCGGACCGCGCGCCGCCGCCGCGGCCGGTCTCCTGGACCTGGCGACGAACACCGTTCTCGCGCCGCCGGACCAACCGGGAGCCGGAGCCGGTGCCGGTGCGGGTGCCGGTTCCGCCGCGCCGTTCCCGGACGGGCAGCCGGCCGCCGAGCTGCATGCGCTGCTGCGCGAACGAGGCGCGCTCGGCGGGCACTTCTCCGGCAACGGGCACTTCTCGGTGGACGCCCGGGTGACCGCCGCCGAAGGAACGGACGGCGCGCCGGTGCCGGCCGCGGCCGGGGATCCGCTGCTCGGCCGGGCCGTGGATCTGTGGGGCCACTACAACCCGTATCTGGGGACGACCGCGAACCGGGCCCGGGTGTTCGACGTCGATCCCGCCTCCGCCTGGTCGACGACCCTGATGATCGGCCGGTTCGCGCTGGGCCGGGAGGGCCGCTCCCACGACTCCGGGCATGTGTGCCTCGGGGACGTGACCGGCTTCCAGCCGCCGCGCTGGCAGTCCTTCGCGCCGGCGCCCTCGGTGCTCCACCAGTTCGCCGTGCCCGCCGGATCCGCCCTGGACTGGCCGGACGGGCCCGGCGGGGCCTCGCCGCTCGCGGCCGCGCTGCGGTCGGCGGCCGAGGCGTCGGGCGGGCTGCTCGTCCAGTTCACCCTGGAGGCGGCGGGCGCGCCCGGTGACCCGGGGCACGGGTACGACGGGCCGGGCGACGCCCCGCAGCAGTGGCGGCTGCGCGGGGTGATCGCGCCCTGGTGCCCGGACGAGCCGCGCACCCATCCGGCGGGCCGGCTCCTCGTCCCGTACGGCGCGGACCCGGCCGGCGGCGGGCCGCGGCCCCGGATCTGCTCGGTGTGGGTGACGCCCGACGAGACGGTGTTCAACCTGCCGTTCGGCCGGCCGGGTTCCGGCGCCCTGGAGCTTCGCACGGTGGTCTCGGACGAACTCGTCGCGGTGCTCCCGGAGGGCGGAAGCGCTCCGGACGGCGGGAGGGTGGTCCGGGTCCCGGCGAGTGCGCCGGGCGCCGCCTGGGCCGCCGACGAGGGCCTGTGTCTGGTCGGCCCGCACGGCACGGGCCGGCGGGTGCTGCTGCGGGAGCGGGAGCGGGTGGTGGTCACCGACGACGCGGCGCTGTTCGTCGAGCACCCGGACCGGGAGCGCGGCGAGGACCATGCCGTGGAGGTCGCCGTACGGGCGAGTGTGCGGGGGCGGCCGGCGGCCCTGGAGCCGGTCGTCGTCCGGCAGTTCGCCCATCCGCGGGCGCTGCCCCGCGACCCGGTCGCCGCCTCCCCCGAGGCGCGCGCCGGGGAGCTGCGGATCGTGGATCTGCGGCCCGGGCGGCTCGCCGAGGACAAGGAGGCGCCCGAGCCCTCTCCGGGGTCCTACGACGCGGTCTGCCGGCTGCTGACGGACGAGCGGGGACGGGGCTGGTTCACGGTGCGGGGCGCCCGGCCCGGGACGGCGCGGCTGCTGCTGACCGCCGAGGCCGACGAGCTGCCGCCGTGCCCGCTGGACGCGCCCGGTTCGGCGGTGGCGGCGTACGACGACGGGGACGCGCTCGGCTGGTGGGCGGGGGCGGGCGGGGCGCAGGTGCGGGTGCTGCCCGACGACTGGGCGCTGGACGCCGTGCTGAAGGAGGACGTGGGCTTCGGGCTGCTGCACCGGGAGGTGTTCGCCTACTACGAGCAGCTGTTCCCGTTCATGCGGGACGAGGTGTTCAGCCTGGCCGACCGCTGCAAGGTCGAGACGTACGTGAAGCTGATCTGGCAGATGTGCGACCCGGCCAACAAGGACCGCACCTACTACATGCCGCCGACCCGTGAACTGACGCTGCCCAAGGCGCGGTTGCTGCTCAGCTATCTGCGGGCGCGGAGCTCCGCCGACGCGGTCCTGCCGGTGGTCTCCCCCTCGCCGTCGCCGGCCGCCGCGCGGCCCCGGATCACCAGCCGCGCCCAGTTACGGGCGGCGCTGTGGCAGGCGGTGACGGTGGAGCTGGCGACCTGTCTGCAGTACCTCTACGCGGGGTACGCGCTGCCGACGCACGGCGCCGGGTTCACGTATGTGCAGCGCGGGGTGTGGACGCCCCGGCAGCTGCGGCTGGCCTGCGGCGACGGCGGGGAGACGCTGAGCCGGGGCATCCGGGACAGCCTCTTCGCGGTGGCCCGCGAGGAGATGGTGCACTTCCTGGTGGTCAACAACGTCCTGATGGCGATGGGCGAGCCGTTCCACGTCCCCGCCATCGACTTCGGGACGCCGGGGCTGCTGCCGCTGCCGCTGGACTTCGCTCTGGAGCCGCTGCATCTGGGCAGCGTGCAGCGGTTCGTGGCCATCGAGCGGCCGGAGCGGCTGGCCGGCGGCACCGACGCCGGGCCGGCAGCCGGCCCGGAGGAGGCGGCGGGCGCGGGCGGGGCGGCGGAGTCAGCGGAGGCGGCGCCGTTCGGGTCGCCGAGCGAGCTGTACGCGGCGATCCGCGACGGGCTGACCCGGGTGCCGGACCTGTTCCTGGTGGAGCGGGGCCGGGGCGGCGGCGAGCACCATCTCTTCCTCGGCCGGACGGTCGACGCCCGCCATCCCGACTACCAGCTGGAGGTGGACGACCTGTCAAGCGCGCTGTTCGCGATCGACTTCGTCACCGAGCAGGGCGAGGGCGGGGTCCTCGACACGCCGGGGCCGGTGCCGGAGTCCCATCACGACACCTTCGTACGGATCGGGGAACTGCTCATGACGGAGCGGGCGGACGGCCCGGGCGGGCAGGGCGCGCCGTGGAGCCCGGCCTATCCGGCGCTGCGCAATCCGACCCTCGACCCGGCGCACCCGGGCCGGGCGGCGGTCCGCGATCCGCACGCCCGGGAGGTGATGCGGCTGTTCAACCGGGCCTATTTCCTGATGCTCCAGCTGATGGTGCAGCACTTCGCGGAGAGCCCGGACGCCAGTCTGCGGCGCTCGCGCCTGATGAACGCGGCGATCGACGTGATGACCGGGATGATGCGTCCGCTGGCCGAGCTCCTGGTGACGCTGGACTCGGGCTGGCGGGGGCGGACGGCGGGCCCGTCCTTCGAGCTGGAGGAGCCGCCGGTGGCGCTGGCCCGGCCTGACGTGGCGCGCCGGGCGTTCGCGATGCGCTTCACGCATCTGGCGCGGATGGCCCGGGAGTGCGCGGGGGTGCCCGGGCGGGTGCCGGAGCTGATGACCTTCTACGCCGAGCAGTTCCGTGCCGAGGGAGGGCGGTGAACCGATGAGCGCTGAGCCGATGAGCGGGTACGCGAGCCCGGGCCCGGCCGGTCGGGGCGGAGCCGGGGTGTGGGAGACGGATGTCCTGGTGGTGGGCGCCGGGCCGGTGGGCCTTGCCCTGGCCCTCGATCTCGCCGCGCGCGGGGTGGACTTCGTGCTGGTGGAGGCGGGGGACGGCGGTTCGGTCGAGCCCCGGATCACCACCGTGGGGCCGCGCGCGATGGAGATGTTCCGCCGCTGGGGCGCGGCCGAGGCGCTGCGCCGCGCGGGCTGGCCGGACGACCACGCGCTCGACGTGGCGTGGGTGACGGCGGTCGGCGGGCACGAGATCCACCGGCTCGAGTTCGGCACGGTGGCGACCCGGCCGCTGCCCGCGCACACCCCGGAGCCGGAGGCGATCTGCCCCCAGCACTGGATGGTGCCGCTGCTGCTCGACCGGGTGGGCCGCCATCCCGCCGGGCCGGTCCGGCTGCGCCACCGGCTGCTCGGCTTCACCGCCGGGCCGGACGGGGTGGTCGCGACCGTCGCCGGCGCCGGTCGCCCGGACGGTGCCGCCGTCACCGTCCGGGCACGGTTCCTGGTCGGCTGCGACGGGGCCTCGTCGCCGGTGCGCAAGGCCTGCGGGATCGCCTCCCCGGAGCTGCATGCGGCCCGGACGCTGCGGAACATCGTGTTCCGGGCGCCGGAGCTGCCGAAGCTGCTCGGACCGCGCGCGCCGCTCGTCCACTTCCTCACCTCGCCGACGGGTCTGCGCTATCCGCTGCGCTCGATCGACGGGCGCGGGCTCTACCGGCTGACCGCGCCGGTCGGCCCGGCGGCCCCGCTGGCGGTGGTGCGCCGGGCGGTGGCCCTGGCCACGCCACTCGAGGTGGTCTCGGACGTGGTGTGGCGGCTGGCCCACCGGGTCGCCGAGCGGTACCGGTCCGGGCCGGTCTTCCTCGCCGGGGACGCGGCGCACACACTGTCGCCGTCCGGCGGCTTCGGGATGAGCACGGGGGTCTGCGACGCCGCCGACCTCGGCTGGAAGCTGGCCGCGACGCTGGCCGGCTGGGCGGGACCGGGGCTGCTCGACACGTACGGCACGGAGCGCCGCCCGGTGGCCCTCGCCGGGGTGGCGGAGGCCCACCGCAATCTGCGGCGCACCCAGGAGCGGCGGATCTCACCGGCCCTTCTGGACGACACCCCGGTGGGCGTCCGCGCCCGGGCCGCGCTTGCCGAGGAGCTGGCGGCCTCGGACGCACGGCGGGAGTTCGACCGGCCGGAGATGCATTTCGCGTACCGCTACTCCTCCCCGCTTCTGGCCACCGAGGAACCGGACGCCGTGCCAGTGCTCAACGCCTCCACCCTGCCGGGGGCGCGGGCGCCGCACGCCTGGCTCGCGCCGGGGCGCTCGACGCTCGACCTGTACGGCCGGGAGTTCGTTCTCCTGTGCTTCGAGGCCGGTTCCGGCGGGCGCGGGCGGACGGACGGTATGGACGGAACCGGCGGAACGGACGGAACCGGCGGAACGGACGGAACGGTACGGGCGTTCGCCGACCGAAAGGTGCCGCTGCGGGTGGAGCGGTGCGCCGATCCGCAGGCGGCGGAGCGCTACGAGCGGCCGTACGTCCTGGTCCGCCCGGACGGGCATGTGGCCTGGCGGGGCGCGGCGCCGCCCCGGGATCCGGGGGCTCTGGCCGACCGGGTGCGGGGAGCGGTGGGATGAGCGCCGAGCCCGCCGCGTACGGCACTCTGCCGCCCTTCGACCCGGCGCTGCTCGACCTGGCCGATCCGTACCCCGCCTACCGGCGCTACCGGGAGGCCGGCCCGGTGCATGGCGTGCGCGGCCCCGGGCGGGCGCCGACGACCTGGTACGTCTTCGGGTACGCGGAGGTGGCGCGGGTGCTCGCGCGCCGGGAGTTCGGCCGGACGGACCCGGCGACGGGCTGCGCGGCCCCGCTGCCGCCGGGGTACGAGGTGCTGCGGCAGGTGGTGGAGAACTGGCTGGTGTTCCTCGATCCGCCCCGGCACACCGGGGTGCGGGCCCTGGTCACCCCCGCCCTGGGCGCCGGCCCCGTGACGGCGCTGCGCCCGGAGATCCGCCGGATCGCGCGTGGGCTCGTCGCGCCGCTGGCCGCGCGGGATTCGGTGGACCTGGTCGCCGAGTTCGCGGCGCCGTTCCCGCTCCTGGTGATCGCCGGGGTGCTCGGCGTGCCGGCGGAGCGGCACGGCTGGTTCCGGGACCGGGCGCTGGCGCTGCAGCGGGCGGGCGGCACGCGGGCGGACCGCAGCGCGGCGGGGCTGACGGTGGCGGAGCGGGCGGCGGGCGACCTGACCGCGTACTTCCGGCGGGAGCTGGACGCCCGGCGCGGGCCGGGCGGCGACCGGGGGGACCTGCTCTCGGCGCTGGCGCGGGCCGCCGACGAGCGGACGGCGCTCACGCCCCGGGAGCAGTCGGCCACCTGCATCCACCTCCTGACCGCGGGCCACGAGACCACGACGGGGCTGCTCGGCAAGGCGGTGCTCGCGCTCCTGGCCCGTCCGGAGCTCGCGGCCGAGCTGCGGGCGGATCCGGCGCTGCTGCCGGACGCGGTGGACGAGTTCCTGCGGCACGACCCGCCGGTGCAGATGGTCACCCGCTGGGCGCAGCGCGACTGCGCGCTCGCGGGCCACCCGATACGCCGGGGCGACCGGCTCGTCCTCGTCCTCGGCGCCGCCAACCGCGACCCGGCCCGGTTCCCGGATCCGGAGCGGCTCGACGTCCACCGGGACCAGCTCCGGCACTGCGCGTTCGGGCTCGGCATCCACTACTGCGCGGGCGCCGCTCTCGCCCGGGCGGAGGCGGAGACCGCCCTGGCCGTGCTCCTGACCGGGCTGCCGGCGCTGCGGCCCGGGGCCCGGCCGGCGGTGGAGGTGCGCTACGCCCCGGACTGGGTGTTCCACGGCCCGGAGCGGCTGACGGTCGGGTGACCGGCGGCGGCCGGGGCCGTGGTGCCCACTGTGACGAGGGCAACGCCCACCGAGGGGATCTTGACGGTATCCATACGCCCTCCGGACGGTTCCGTACGCACCCCGTGCGTACGCTGACTCGGCCGCCGTCCGCCGATGGCCGAAAACCGACCTCTCCGCCGTACCGGACAGCAGGAGTCCCCCGATGGCCACGCCCCCCGCCACCCGTTCCAGTCGCCTGCGGGCGTGGATGCTGGAAGGCCTGTCCGACATGGGCAAGGGCAGGCCCTCGCGGCCGGCCGAGCCGGCTCCGGACGCCGGGCACAAGGGGCAGCCCTGGTACCGGGTGATGTGTCTGACCGGTGTCGACTATTTCTCGACCCTCGGCTACCAGCCAGGCATCGCGGCCCTTGCCGCCGGGCTCCTCTCCCCCATCGCGACGATCGTGCTCGTGATCGTGACGCTGGCGGGCGCGCTGCCGGTCTACCGGCGGGTGGCGGAGGAGAGCCCGCACGGCGAGGGTTCGATCGCGATGCTGTCGCGGCTGCTGTCCTTCTGGAAGGGCAAGCTGTTCGTCCTCACCCTGCTGGGCTTCGCGGCCACCGACTTCCTCATCACCATCACCCTGTCGGCCGCCGACGCCTCCACCCACCTGGTGGAGAACCCGCATCTGGAATCGGCCCTGCACGACAAGCAGGTGCTGATCACGATGATCCTGATCGCGCTGCTGGGCGCGGTGTTCCTGAAGGGCTTCCTGGAGGCCATCGGGGTCGCCGTCGCCCTGGTCGCCGTCTATCTCGGGCTCAACGCCGTCGTCGTGGTCACCGGCCTGTACCACGTCCTCACCGACGGCCATGTCGTCACCGACTGGACCTCTGCCCTCACGCAGGAGCACGGCAACATCTTCGTCATGGTCGGCGTCGCGCTGATCGTCTTCCCGAAGCTGGCGCTCGGCATGTCCGGCTTCGAGACGGGTGTGGCGGTGATGCCGCACGTCCAGGGTGCCGCCGACGACACCGAGGCCAAGCCCGCCGGCCGGATCCGGGGCACGAAGAAGCTGCTCACCACCGCCGCGCTCATCATGAGCGTCTTCCTGTATCTCCACCAGCTTCATCACCACCGTCCTCATCCCGCACCAGGAGTTCGAGCCCGGCGGCAAGGCCAACGGCCGCGCGCTGGCCTACCTCGCACACGAGTACCTCGGCGGCGCCTTCGGCACCCTCTACGACGTCTCGACGATCGCGATCCTGTGGTTCGCGGGCGCGTCCGCGATGGCCGGCCTGCTCAACCTGATGCCCCGCTATCTGCCCAAGTACGGCATGGCCCCGCACTGGGCCCGCGCCGTGCGCCCCATGGTGATCACCTTCACCCTGGTCGCCTTCCTGGTCACCTGGATCTTCGACGCCGACGTCGACGCCCAGGGCGGCGCCTACGCCACCGGTGTCCTGGTCCTGATGAGTTCGGCGGCCATCGCGGTGACCATCGCTGCCCGCCGCGCCGGGCAGCGCGGCTGGACGATCGGCTTCGCCACCATCTCGGCGGTCCTGCTGTACGTCACCGTCGTGAACGTCATCGAGCGCCCCGACGGTGTGAAGATCGGTGCCTGTTTCATCGCCGGCATCATCCTCATCTCGCTGCTCTCCCGGCTCGGCCGCGCCTTCGAGCTGCGCGTCACGCACGTCGAGCTGGACGGGATGGCCGAGCGGTTCATCCAGGACATCTCCCGTCGCACCCCGCGCTTCATCGCGAACGAGCCGGACAACCGGGACGCCGAGGAGTACCGGTCGAAGAAGGACCAGATCCGCGCCGACAACGACCTCCCCGACACCGAGGACTTCGTGTTCGTCGAGGTGACGGTCACCGACCCGTCGGAGTTCGAGGCCGGTCTGACGGTCCGCGGCGAGGTCCTGCACGAGCGCTACCGGGTGCTGACGGTGGAGAGCTCCTCCGTGCCCAACGCCCTTGCGGCCCTGCTGCTCCACGCCCGGGACCTCACCGGGGTCCGCCCGCACATCTACTTCGAGTGGACCGAGGGCAACCCCTTCGCCAACTTCTTCCGCTTCTTCCTCTTCGGCCGGGGCGAGGTCGCGCCGACCACCCGTGAGGTGCTGCGCGAGGCGGAGCCGGACCGGGAGCTCCGGCCGCGCGTCCACGTGGGCTGACCCGCCCCCTCCGCCCGCACTCTCCGCCCACACTCTCCGCCCGCGCTCCTATACTCAACAATATGAATAATGAACGGCGCGATGAGGTAGGGCCCTCCGGGACCCGTTACCTGCGGTACGTCGCCCTCGGCGACAGCCAGACCGAGGGCGTCGGGGACGGCGACGACACCACCGGGCTGCGGGGCTGGGCCGACCGGCTCGCCGAGCTGGCGGCCGGGTCGAACCCGGGGCTGCGGTACGCCAATCTCGCCGTACGCGGACGGCTCGCCGGCCAGGTGCGGGCCGAGCAGCTCGGTCCTGCGCTCGCCCTGGCGCCCGATCTCGCCACCGTGGTCGCCGGGGTCAACGACCTGCTGCGGCCGCGCTTCGACGCCGACGAGGTCGCGGGGCACCTGGCGGCGATGTTCGCGGCGCTCGGCGCGGGCGGCGCCCGGGTCGCCACCCTGACCTTCCCCGACCTCACCCTGCTGATCCCGGCGGCCCGCCCGGTCGCGCCGCGGATCGCCGCGCTCAACGCGCGGATCCGGGAGGCCGCCCGTACGCACGGCGTCACCGTCCTGGAGAGCGGCGCCCACCCGGTGGTCACCGACCCGCGGCTCTGGAGCCGCGACCGGCTCCACGCCTCGCCGCTCGGGCACGCCCGCATCGCCGCCGCCTTCGCCGACACCCTCGGCCTCCCGGGCAGCGACGACAGCTGGAGCCGCCCGCTGCCCCCGCCCGCCGGCCGCCCCGCGACCGGCCTGCGCGCCGTCGGTACGGAGCTGGCCTGGGCCGCGACCTTCCTCGGCCCCTGGCTCGGGCGCCGGCTGCGCGGACGCTCCTCCGGCGACGGGCGTACCGCGAAGCGCCCGGAGCTGACCGCGGTGGCGGCGGCCCGTACCGCCTAGGAACCGCGCTGGTCGCGGCGGCCGCGGACGGTCAGGGCGATGACGGAGACCAGGAACCAGAAGGCGCCGAAGGCCGAGTAGCCGGCGACGGAGGACAGGCCGCTCGTCGGCGAGGCGGACATGGCGGCGAAGGAGCCGCCGGCCAGGACGGACAGTCCGCCGCTGATGATCATGGGCCACTGGGCGCCGACGGAGCGCCGGCGCCGGATCGCCACGACGAGCTGGATCGCTCCGGAGAGCAGGGCCCAGACGCCGAACACGAGCAGGGCCGTCCCGACGGTGGCGAAGGTCGCGGCGAGCATCCCGGCGGCGGTGGCGAGGCCGAGGGCCACGTTGACGGCGCCGACCCGGTCCATCGGGCCGGTGCCGGCCAGGCGCCGCTCCAGGAGCGTGGCGACGGCGTCCCACAGGGGGTAGATCACGAGCAGCACGGCAGCGATCGCCGTGGGCCGGTCCGTCGAGACGAGTGAGGCGGAGGTCGTGAGGACGAGTGCCACCCAGATCAGGGAGAAGACGACTCGGATCAGATGGAGCGAGCGGAGCCCGGAGGGCGTCGCCGCGGCCGGGGTCGTGGTCGTGGTCGTGTGCGAAGTCGCGGTGGTCTGCGTCATCGGGTGTCCCGTGGTGTGAGCGTTTTGGTGTGAGACGGTCGCCTCGACGAGGAGTCTTGGCGGCCTCGGGACGGTGCGCGTACTTCGAACGAAGTAGTTCTGCCGTCTCCTTCGCGCCGAAGGGGCTCCGGGCCCGCCGTCTACTTCGTTCGAAGTACACGGCGGCGGCACAGGTGGCCGAGAATCGGACCATGGTCAAGGCGCAGAACAGTCAGGACGGGCCCGTGGCGCCCCTGTGGGTCCGCCGCCCCGAGGCGCTGCACCTCGCCGCCTACGCGGTGGCCGCACTGGTGTTCACCGGCCAGATCGTGGCCGTGGTCCTGCGCGGGTCGGACGGGCCGACGGTCCTGTCCGTGCTCCTCGCCGGCGGCGGTGTCGCCCTCTCCTGGTGGCGGCCGTGGGCGGGCCTTGTCGTGGTGAGCGGGGCGTCCTTCGCCGTCACTGCGGTGGGCCACGATCCTCTGTCGGTGTGGATGATGGCGGTGCTCGTCCTCTTCTCGGTCACCCTCAGGGGGAGACAGCCGCTGGCCGGCATCGGCATCGTGGCGGCGTTCTTCCTGGGGGCGTTCATGACCGTGGGAGGCTTCCGCGGCGGGGCGATCGTGGGATCCGCCGCATTGTTCTCGGCCATCGCGGGCGGCGCGACCGGGGCCGCCCTTCGCATCCACCGGGAGCAGTGGCTCACCCTGGAGGAACGGGCCGAGAGCGCCCTCGCCACCCGTGAGATCGAGGCCACCCGGCGGGTGACCGAGGAACGCCTCCGCATCGCCCGGGACCTCCATGACGTCATCGGCCACCAGGTGGCGATGCTGAGCATGCATCTGGGTGCCGCGGAGATCGGGCTGCCCGAGGACGCCGAGTCCTCCCGGCAGGCCCTCGTCTCGGCCAGGTCCAGCGCCCGCACCGTCGTCGTCGAGACGCAGCGGATCCTCGCGCTCCTCCGGCTCGGCGACGACAGCTCCGACGGCGAGGCGCTCCGGCCGACCCCGGCGCTCAGCGGCCTGGAGGGTCTGATCGCCTCCTTCGAGAGCATCGGCCTCGACGTCCGGCCCTCCCTCGCCCTCCCCGCCGGTTTCGTGGAGCCCAGTGTGGGTGTGGCCGTCTACCGGGTGCTTCAGGAAGCGCTCACGAACGCCTATCGGCACGGAGAGGGGGCGGCGACGGTGGAGCTGTGCGAGCACGACGGCAGGATCTGGCTCACCGTGGAGAACCGCGTCGGCCGCTCGGCGACGCGCGGTGCCGGGCCGGGCGGCGGACCCGGAGGCGGACCCGGCGGCGGACTCGGACTCGTGGGGATGCGCGAGCGCGTCGAGTCCTCCCACGGGCGGCTGACGATCGAGAGCGACGACGACCGTTTCCGGGTCCATGCCGAGTTCAGCCCGCTGGGAGCCGCCGTATGACGACACGGATTCTGATCGTCGACGACCAGGACGAGATCCGGGCCGGCATCAAGGCGATGCTCCGGCTCGACCCGGGTCTGGTCGTCGTGGGCGACCTCTCCGACGGGCTCCAGGTCGTCCCCTTCCTCCGGGAGCACCCCGTCGACCTGGTCCTGATGGACATCCGGATGCCCGGCATCGACGGGGTCGAGGCCACCCGCCGGATCCGCGGGGAGCACCCGCCCGAGCAGACCCGGGTGATCGTGCTGACCACGTTCGACCAGGACGACATCGTCCTTGCCGCCCTCCGCGCGGGCGCCAACGGGTTCCTGAGCAAGACCGTCAGCCCCGCCGAACTGGTCGCCGGCATCACCGAGGTCGTCGGCGGCGGGGGTGCGCTGTCGGCCGCCGCGACGGCCGCGCTCATCGGGCACATGACCGACAGTCCGCCCCCGGTGGTCGACCGGGAGCTGCTGCGCCGTTTCGACGCGCTGACCCCGAGGGAGCGGGACGTGGTCGTGCTCGTCGCGAGCGGGCTCGGCAACGACGAGATCGCGGCCCAGATGTCGGTGTCGCCGTTCACCGTGAAGACGCACGCGGTGCGGGCCATGACGAAGGTCGGCGCACGAGACCGGGCACAGCTCGTCTCGTTCACCTTCCGGGCCGGCCTCTACCCCTGACCGCCCCGGCTCCCCTGCCGCCCGCGGAAAATCGGGGGCGGCCGGCCGGGGCGCTTTGTTACGGTGGGGCGCATGGGTTCGTACTACTTCTTCCGCTGATCACGCACACGGACACGGCATGAACCGCTGACGCGCAGCCGCGTCGGACGGGAGGCCGCCGGTGTCCGCGCGCCCGCACGGCGCGCCACGCCCCGATCAGTCGAACCCATCCCCCAGGGAATCCCCCCATGCGCGACCGCGCCCAGCTCACGCTGCTCCATGTCTCCCAGTCCTACGGCGACCGCCAGGTCCTCCAGGACGTCTCCTTCACCGTCCGGCCCGGCGAACGGGTCGCCGTCGTCGGCGAGAACGGCTCCGGCAAGTCCACCCTGCTGCGGCTGATCGCCGGGGCCGAGGCCCCGGAGGCCGGGGAGGTGACCGTGCGCTTCCCCGGCGGCGGCGCACGGCTCGCCCAGACGCTCGGCGAGACCTTCGCCGTCGGTCCCGAACACACCGTCCGCGACGCCGTCGACGCGGCGCTCGCGGAACTGCGTACGCTCGAAGCCGCGTTGCGGGAGGCGGAGCAGAGCCTCGCCGACGCGGACGCCGAACGGCTCACCGCGTACGGGGAGTTGCTCGAACGCTTCGAGGAGCGCGGCGGCTACGAGGCCGATGCCCGGATGGCCGCGGCGCTCGACGGGCTCGGCCTCGGGCACGTCCCGTACGAGCGCCGGATCGGCACCCTGTCGGGCGGTGAGCAGTCCCGGCTCGCGCTCGCCTGCGTGCTGTCCTCCGGGGCCGAACTGCTGCTGCTCGACGAGCCCACCAACCACCTCGACCGCGCGGCGGTCGGCTGGCTGCGCGACCGGCTGCGCGCCCATCGCGGGACGGTGGTCGCCGTCACCCACGACCGGGCGTTCCTGGAGGCGACCGCCACGAGCATCCTGGAGGTCGACCGGGACAGCCGGAGCGTGACGCGGTACGGCGACGGCTGGGCCGGGTATCGCGCGGCGCGGGCGGCGGCCCGGCGGCGCCAGGCGCAGGAGCACCAGGAGTGGCGGGACGAGGTTGCCCGCACCGAGGAGTTGGTGGCCGCGGCGGGGCAGCGGCTCACCGCGTCCGGGCGGGACCCGAAGCAGGGCTTCGGCAAGCACCGGCGGTCCAGCGAGAACAAGCTCTCGGGCCAGGTACGGGCCGCCCGCGGGCGGCTCGCCGAACTCCTCGCGCACCCGGTCGCCCCGCCGCCCGAACCCCTGTCGTTCCGGGCCCACTTCGGCGGCTCTCCAGCGGACGCGGACGCCGGCGCCGAGCTGAGCGGGATCGCGGTCGGCGACCGGCTCGCCCTGGACGAGCTGTGCCTGAAGCCCGGTGACCGGTTGCTCGTCTCGGGCCCCAACGGTGCGGGAAAGTCCACCCTGTTGCGGGTCCTGGCGGGCGAACTCGTCCCGGATTCCGGCACGGTACGGCTGCCCGCCCGCATCGGGCACCTCGCCCAGGAACTGCCCGCCGCCGCCCCGCCCCTGCCGCTGCTCGCCGCCTACGCCCAGGGCCGCCCCGGCCTGCCCGACGACCACGCCGACGAACTCCTCGCCCTCGGCCTCTTCCGCGCGGACGACCTCCACGTCCCGGTGCGCGCCCTCTCGGTGGGCCAGCGCCGCCGCCTTGAGCTCGCCCGCCTGGTGTCGCGCCCGGTGGACCTGCTGATCCTCGACGAACCGACCAACCACCTGGCGCTGTCCCTGATCGAGGAACTGGAGTCCGCGCTGGCCGCCTTCGCGGGCCCGGTCGTGGCGGTCTCCCACGACGAACGCTTCCGCGAGTCCTTCGGCGGCACGCTCCTCGAGCTGCGCTCGGGCCGGGCGGTGGTGCCCGCCGGCTGACCGGGCCGGTTCTTCCGGACCGGGGTCAGCCGCTCGCCGCCGCCCGCTGTTGGGCGATCCGTGCCGGGTCCCAGCCTCGGCGGGGGACGGAGTCCAGCAGGAGGCGGGTGTAGGGGTGTTCGGGGGTGGTGAGGACCCTGGACGTCGGGCCGGACTCGGCGATGCGGCCGTGGTGGAGGACCACGAGGTCGTCGGTGACGTGGCGGACGACGCCGAGGTCGTGGGTGACGAAGAGATAGCCGACGCCGGCCTCGCGGCGGATGCGGGTGAGGAGTTCGAGGATCTGGGCCTGGATGGAGACGTCGAGCGCGGCGACGGCCTCGTCGAGGACCAGGACCCGGGGTTCGGCGGCCAGCGCGCGGGCGATGGCGACGCGTTGGCGCTGGCCGCCGGAGAGGGCGCGGGGCAGGGCGGCGGCCTCGCGGGGGCCGAGGCCGACCTGGTCGAGGAGTTCGGCGACCCGGGCCCGGCGGGCGGCCGGGGCGAGGCGGAAGTGCAGGCGCAGCACCTCGTCGACGCAGCCGCCGACGGTGACGCGCGGGTCGAGCGAGAGATAGGGGTCCTGGAAGACCATCTGGATCTCGCGGGCGCGGGCGAGGCGTTCGGACCGGCCGCGGGGGCGGGCGGAGCGGTCGCGGCCGTCGAGGGTGACGGTGCCGGCGTCGGCGCGTTCGAGGCCGACGAGCATGCGGACGGTGGTGGTCTTGCCGCTGCCCGACTCGCCGACGATGCCGAGGGAGGAGCCGGGGGCGAGGGTGAAGGAGACGTCGTCGACGGCGGTGTGGGCGCCGTACGTCTTGCGCAGTCCGCGCACCACGAGTCCAGGGGCGGAGGTCACAGCAGGATCCCTTCGTCGGCGCGGTGGCAGGCGGCGTGCCCGGTGCCGTGCGCCGCGAGGGCGGGCACCTCGGCCGTGCAGCGCTCCACCGCGTGCGGGCAGCGGGCCGCGAAGGCGCAGCCGGGCGGGGCCTCGGCGACCGAGACGGGGCGGCCCGCGATGGGGGCGGGCGGGGGCGCGCCGGGGTCGAGGCGCGGGGTGCAGGAGAGCAGGCCCGCGGTGTAGGGGTGGCGGGGCCGGTCGAAGAGCTCGCCGGTGCGGCCGGTCTCGACGATGCGGCCGGCGTACATCACGTACACCCGGTCGCAGATGGCGGCGGCGAGTTCGAGGTCGTGGGTGACGAAGAGGAGTCCGGTGCCGCGTTCGGCCTGGAGGCGGGTGAGGATCGCGATGATCTCGGCCTGGGTGGTGACGTCGAGCGCTGTGGTGGGTTCGTCGGCGACGAGGAGGGCGGGGTCGGCGGCGAGCGCGGCGGCGATGACGACCCGCTGGAGCATGCCGCCGGAGAACTCGTGCGGGTGGCGGCGCAGGGCGCCGCGCGGGTCGCGGATGCCGACGGCGGCGAGGAGTTCCTCGGCGCGCGCGGTGGCCTTGGCGGCGGGGACGCCGGTGGCGCGCAGGCCCTCGGTGACGAAGTCGCCGACGCGGCGCAGCGGGTTGACGGAGGCGCGCGGGTCCTGGAAGACCATGGCGACCTCGCGGGCGCGCAGGTCGGCGAGGGCGGCGCGGTCCAGGCCGAGGACGTCGCGGCCGGCGACCCGGACCTCGCCGGTGACGCGGGCGCGGGCGGGCAGCAGGCCGAGGACGCTGCGGCAGGCGACGGACTTGCCGGAGCCGGACTCGCCGACGAGGCCGACGGTCTCGCCGGGGGCGACGGTGAGCCGGACGCCGTCGAGAAGGGGGCGGGCGGCACGGCCGTCGGGCAGTTCGAGGGTGAGGCCGTCGATCTCCAGGACGTCGCCGCCGGTGCTGTGCTGGCTCATGGGTGGGGTCATGGGTGGGGTCAGCGCTCCCGCTTCGCGATCCGGTCGGCGAGGCCCTCGCCGACGATGCCGAACGCCACGACGGCGAGGACGATGCAGAACGACGGGGCGAGCGCGGGCAGCATCGCGCCCTGCTGGATCGCCGACTGCCCGTCGTTGATCATGGCGCCCCAGTCGGCGGTGGGCGGCTGCACGCCGAAGCCGAGGAAGGAGAGGGCGGCCAGGTCCATCAGCGCGTAGCCGAAGTTCATCGCGGACTGGGCGAGCACGGTGGGCGCGATGTTGGGCAGCAGGTGGCGCAGGCAGATGGTCCAGCCGGACCAGCCCTGGACGACGTACGACTCGATGTAGGGCCGTGCCTTCTCCTGGCGGGCGATGCCGCGGACGAGGCGTCCGACGTACGGGGTGTAGGCGACGGCCATGGCGGCGACGGGTGCGGTCATGCCGGAGCCGACGACGGCGACCAGCATGATCGCGAGGAGCAGTCCGGGGACGGCGAAGACCAGGTCCATGGAGCGGGAGAGCAGGGTGTCGGCCCAGCCGCCGCGCCAGCCGGCGACGACGCCGAGGACCAGGCCGAGGACGGTGGACACGGCGACGACGAGCAGCGGTCCGAGGAGTCCGGTGCGGGCGCCGTGCAGCAGCCGGGACAGGATGTCGCGGCCGGACTGGTCGGTGCCGAGGAGGTGGTCGCCGCTCGTGCCGACGAGGCTGGCGGACAGGTCGATGGCCTCGGGGTCGTACGGGGCGAGCAGCGGGGCCAGGGCGGCGACGAGGACCAGTGCGGCGAGGACGACGAGGGCGGTGGTGAACAGCGGGCCCTGTCCGCCGAGGGCGCGCAGCCGGCGCAGGCCGGGGCGTCTGCGCAGCGCGGCCGCGGGGTCGGCGGCCCCGGTGGGTGCGGTGAGGGTCATGAGGGGCCTTCTCCGTGGGTGAGCAGGCTGAGCCGGGGGTCGATGAGCGGGGCGAGGAGGTCGACGGCGAGGTTGGCGAGGACGAAGGCGGCGACGCTGAGCAGGGTGATGGCCTGGACGACGGCGAAGTCCTTGGCGGTGACGGACTGGACGAGGAGGGAGCCGAGGCCGGGGACGTCGAAGGCGGTCTCGACGACGGAGGTGGTGACGAGGAGTCCGGCGAGCATGGTGCCGCCGACGGTGACGACGGGGCCGAGGCTGTTGCGCAGTACGTGCCGGCGGACGACGGTGCGGCCGGCGACTCCGCGGGCGCGGGCCACCTCGACGTGGTCGCGGCCGAGTTCGTCGAGCATCGCGGAGCGGGTGACGCGGGCGAGCAGTCCGGCGAAGGTGGTGGCGAGGGCGAAGGCGGGCAGGGTGAGGTGGTAGAGGCGGTCGCCGAGGCCTGCTGGGGTACCGCCGGGTCCGGGGAACCAGCCGAGCTGGACCGAGAACAGCGACACCAGGGCGATGGCGCTGACGAACGACGGTGTGGCGGTGGCGATGCCGGTGCCGATGAGGACGAGCCGGTCGACGAGGCCGGGGCGCAGGGCGGCGAGCACGCCCGCGGTGACGCCGCCGACGGCGACGAGCAGGGCCGCGTACGCCACGAGCAGCACGGTGCCGGTGAAGCGGGAGCCGAGCAGGGCCGAGACGTCCTGGTGGTACTGGGCGGAGCGCCCGAAGTCGCCGCGCAGGACGTCGCCGAGCCAGCCGGCGTACTGCGCGGCGAGCGGGTCGTCGAGGTGGTGCTCGGCGCGCAGCGCGGCCACCGTCTCGGGGGTGGCGGGGCGGCCGTGGAGCAGGAAGGAGACGGGGTCGCCGGGGGCGAGGTGGATGCTCGCGAAGACCACGAACGAGGTGACGAGCAGGACGCCGAGGAGGCCGGCGAGCCGTCCGAGGAGATAGCGGGTGAGTCCGTTCATCAGCGTGCGGCGCCGATCGTCGCGGCCCAGGGGTAGTAGAGCTGGGCGATGCCGGTGGGGGCGCCGGTGACGCGGTTGCCGAGGAAGACCGAGTAGGGCGCCTCGTAGACCGGGATGATCGGCAGTTCGCGTACGGCGATCTTCTGGAGCTCGTTGGTGAGGTCGCTGCGCGGGCCGGGGTCGGCGGCGGCGATGGCCCGGTCGAAGGCGGCGTCGTAGCCGGGATCGGACCAGTTGCCGTAGTTCCCGAAGTCGCCGGTGCGCAGGTACTGGTAGAACTCCAGCGGGTCGGGGGTGTTGTCGTAGCCGTTGGTGATGACGAGGTCGAGTCCCTTGCGGGCGTTCGGGTCGACGAAGATGCTGCTGTACGCCTCGGGGGCGACGGCCTTGAGGCGCACGTCGAGGCCGATCTCGCGGCCGGCGGCCTGGACGGCGTTGGCGACGACGCTGATCTCGGGGGCGAGGCTGCTGGTGACGAGGGTGACGGGCTTGCCGGTGGCGCCGGCCTCCTCGACGAGGGCCTTGGCGGCGGCGACGTCGCGGACCGGGTCGGGCAGTTCCTTGTAGTAGCCCTCGGTGCGCTCGGGACGCAGGGCCCAGGCGCCGCGGGCCGCGGGGGCCTTGGCGGGGATGCCGACGCCGCCGGCGGCGGCCTTGATGATGTTCTCGCGGTCGAGGGCCAGGGAGAGGGCCTTGCGCACCTTGAGGTCGCCGAGGGTGCCCTGGAAGTTCAGGACGGCGAGGTTGGCGGCGGCGGTGTTGGGGCCGAAGTGCACCTTGCCCTTGTCGCTCGCCCGGAGCTGGGCGAGCGAGGAGGACGGGACCATGTAGCCGCCGTCGGCGGTGCCGGTGAGGAAGGCGTTGGTGCGGGCGGCTGAGTCCTCGGTGAAGGTGAAGCGGACCGTGTCGGTCTTGGGCGTGAGCTTCTTGTCCCAGTAGCCGGGGTGCTTCTTGAGGGTGATCGACTCGCCCTGCTGCCACTTCTCCAGGGCGTACGGACCGGTGCAGTTGACCTTGCCGCCGGGGACGCCGTACTCCTTGCCGGCCTTGGCGAGGAAGGCGGCGCTCTCGATGGTGCCGGGCGAGGCGGCCATGAGTTCGTTGAGCAGCATGTCGGGCTTGGTCAGGCGCAGGGTGACCTGGAGCGGGCCGGTCTTCTCGACGGCCTTCACGTTCTTGAAGGCGGAGCCCCAGGGGGAGCCGGTGGCCGGGTCCATCTGGCGCTTGAGGGAGGCGACGACGTCGTCGGCGGTCAGAGGGGTGCCGTCGTGGAAGGTGACGCCGGGGCGCAGGGTGTAGACCCAGACCAGCGGGTCGGGGTTCTCCCACTTCACGGCGAGGCCGGGCTCGATCTTCAGGTCGGGGGTGACCCGGAGCAGCTGCTCGCAGACGTTGGCGAGGACCGTGTTGGGCGGGTAGTCGAAGGCCTGGGCGTAGTCGAGGGTGTACGGCTCGGCGTACAGCGACCATGTGAGGGAGGGCAGCGGGCCCTTCGCCGGCGGCGCGAGCGGGGTGACGGTGTAGTCGCCGGGGCCGGTGCCGGTGGGCTTGGTGGCGCCGGAGCAGGCGGTCGCGGTGAGGGCGAGGGCGGCGGTGGCGGCGAGGAGCAGACCGAGTCTGGGCGTGCGCAAGGAGACCCACCCCTTTACGGGTGTAGTGACGGGGGGCTTGGGGCTGTGGGGGAGGAATGGAGCGAGTATTGATGCGGGAACGTTCCCGCACAAGGGTTTCCGAGACCTTTCCGGAGACTTTGCGGGAACGGTTCTGCTGAGGTCAGCGAGGTGGCAGCATCGGGACGTGACCACACGCGAACCCGATGCCGGGCATGCCGGGGCGAGCCGCGGCGGGGCGGCCGCGCCCCGGGTGCGGCTCGTCGACGTCGCCCGCGAGGCGGGCCTGTCCAAGACCACCGTGTCCGCCGCGCTCAACGGCACCGGGCGGCTCTCCCCCGCCGTGCGGGAGAAGGCGGTCGAGACCGCGCGGCGGATGGGCTACCGGCCCAACGCGACGGCGCGCCAGCTGCGCGCCGGGCGGGCCCGGCTGATCGGCTACGTGGTCGGCGAGTTCGCCGGCGAGCCCTGGACGTATCTCGACTCGCCGTACTTCGCGCAGCTCACCGGTGCGACGTCCGCGGCCGCGCTGCGGCACGGCTACGCCCTGGTGATGCTGCCCGCCGGGACGCTCCAGCGGGAGTGGGCCGATCTGCCCCTGGAGGCGGTGATCGTGGCCGATCCCGTCGAGGACGATCCGCTGGTCGAGGACTTCCTGGCGGCCCGGATCCCGGTCTTCAGCGACGCCTCGGTCGCGGGCCGGGAGGGCGCGCACTGGGTCGACCTGGACACCGACGCGGCGGTACGGGAGTGCCTGGAGCACCTGCGGGCGGGCGGCGCCCGGCGGACCGCGCTGGTGCTGCCCGACAGCACCACCCGGTTCCACCGGCAGATGCTCGCGGCGTACCGCGCCTGGTGCGCCGCGCACGGGGCCGAGGAGCTGGTGACCCTCGTCCCCGAGCCGGGCAACGGTCCGGTGGTACGGGCGGTCGAGCGGGCCCTGACCGCCGAGCCGCGGCCGGACGGCCTGTTCGTGGTCGCGGAGGCCAGTCCGCCGCTGGTCATGGACGCGGCCCGGCGGCTCGGCCTGGCCGCGCCCCGGGACGTACGTGTGGTCTGCGTCAGCGAGGACGAGTCGGCCGCCCACGCGGATCCACCGGTCAGCACGCTGAGCCTGCGCCCGGTCGAGGTCGCCGAGAAGGGCATGGCCCTGCTCGTGGCCGCACTGGAGGGCGGGAGCAGCACGCCCCCCGGCGTGCTGCTCACCGCCCGGCTGGAGGTGCGGGCCTCGTCGTGACTCCCGTATGACGCGGTGGGGCGTCCCGGGGCCCGCGAGGCCGTCCCCCGGCCCGCCAGGGCCGAGTGGAACACCGAGCGCGCGGGCCGGGCGGGGGCGGGCCGACCGGAACGCTCCCCCGGCAGCCCCGGCTCCGCCGGTGGGAGACGTGGTGGACATCGTCTAGGCCCCGTGGACGCGGGTGCCGCCGACGAAGGTCTGCTCGACGCGGGCGTCGGCGATCTCCTCGGGCGGGGCGGTGAGGATGTCGCGGTCGAGGACGACGAGGTCGGCGAGGTGGCCGGGGCGGAGGCTGCCGGTGTCGTCGTGGCCGTTGGCGTGGGCGGAGCCCGCGGTGTAGGCGGCGAGCGCGGTGGTGAGGTCGATGCGCTGCTCGGGGAGGAAGACCCGGCCGTCGGTGGCGCCGGGTTCGGCGCGGTTGACGGCGACATGGAGGCCGGCGAGCGGGTCCGGGCTGCTGACCGGCCAGTCGCTGCCCGCCACCAGGGTGGCGCCGGCGCGGAGAAGGGCGCCGAACGGGTACTGCCAGGCGGCGCGTTCGGGCCCGAGGAAGGGGATGGTCAGCTCGTCCATCTGCGGTTCGTGCGCGGCCCACAGCGGCTGGATGTTGGCGAGCGCGCCGAGCCGGGCGAAGCGGGCGATGTCCTCGGGGTGGACCACCTGGAGGTGGGCCAGGTGGTGCCGGTTGCCGCGCCGGCCGTTGGCGGTGACGGCGGCCTCGATCGCGTCCAGGGCCTCCCGGACGGCGCGGTCGCCGAGCGCGTGGAAGTGCACCTGGAAGTCGAGGGCGTCGAGCGCGGTGACATGGCCGCGCAGCGCCTCGGGGTCGACGAAGCTCATCCCGGTGTTGGCGGTGGCGCAGCCGCAGCCGTCGAGGTAGGGGCTGGTCAGGGCGGCGGTGAAGTTCTCGGCGATGCCGTCCTGCATGATCTTCACCGAGCCGGCGCGGAACCGGCCGTGGCTCAACTTCGCGCGCCGGTCCACGAGTTCGGGGATCTGCTCGGCGCCGCGCGCGCGGTCCCACCACAGCGCGCCGGTGACCCTGGCGGTGAGGGTGCCGTCCTGGGCGGCGGCGAGATACGCGTCGGAGGGGTCGGGGCGGCCGGCGAACTCGCCGAGGATGGCGTCCTGCCAGCCGGTGATGCCGAGCGAGTGGAGCAGGGCCTGGGCGCGCAGCAGTCCGGCGACGCGGTCGGCGGTGGTGCCGGGCGGGACCAGCCGGGAGACCAGGGCCGCCGCGCCTTCCTGGAGGACGCCGGTGGGGTGGCCGTCGGCGTCCCGCTCGATGCGGCCGTCGGCCGGGTCGGGGGTGTCGGCGGTTATCCCGGCGAGTTCCAGGGCGCGGGAGTTGGCCCAGGCGCCGTGGTGATCACGGTTGACCAGGAGGACCGGGCGGTCGGAGACGAGCGCGTCGAGCAACTGCCGGGTGGGCAGGCCGCCTTCGAAGCTCTCCATGGACCAGCCGCCGCCGGTGATCCACGCGTGGTCGGGGTGGTCGGCGGCGAAGCCGGCGATGATCCGCCGGTAGTCGTCGACGCCGGTGGTGCCGCTGAGGTCGCACTCGGCCAGCTCGACGCCTCCGTACACGGCGTGGATGTGGGCGTCCTGGAAGCCGGGGATCAGCAACTTGCCGGTGAGGTCGACGACTTCGGTCGCCGGGCCGACGAGTTCGCGCACCTCGTCGTGGCCGACGGCGATGATCCGCTCGCCGATGACGGCGAGCGAGGTGGCCCGGGTGCGGGCCGGGTCGCCGGTGAAGACGGGACCACCGGTGAAGACCAGGTCGGCCGTGGTCATCTGCGTACTCCTGGAGGGTGAGGGAGCCCCGGAAGAGGGGTGGGGAGGGAGGTGCGCCATGCAACCGCCGCCCCCGTTCGAACGTCAAGGGTGTTGTCGTAAGCGCTCCCCCGGTAGGGTCCGGCCATGGCCGAACGAGTGGTTCCGGAGGGCCGGCGGCAGCGCCGCCGCCCCACCAAGCAGGGCACCGTGCTCTCCGAGCGGGTGATCGTCGAGACGGCGCTGCGGCTCGTGGCCCAGCACGGCGCGGAGGCGTTGTCCGTACGGCGTCTGGGCGCCGCCCTGGGCTCCGACCCCAGCGCGCTGTACCGCTACTTCCGCAACACCGACGACCTGCTGCTCGCCCTCGCCGACGAGATGGTCGGCCGGGCACAGGCGGGCTGGCGGGCCACCGGCGAGTGGCGGGCCGACCTGCGCGAGATCGCCCTGCGCATCCACGCCGCCTACCTGGCGAACCCGCAGGTCGCGGCGCTCGCCGCACACCGCACGACGGGCCGCGCGCACGAGACCCGCGCGGTCGAGGCGATCCTCGGCGTGCTGCGCCGCGCCGGCCTCCCGGACGCGGAGGCGGTCCGGATCTACCACGCCTTCGTCGACCAGGCCCTGGCCTTCGCCGCCCTCGACGCCGCCGCCCTCGCCCTGCCGGAACCGGCCCGCGAGGCCGACGAGCAGGTCTGGCACGCGGCCTACGGCAAGCTCTCGCCCGACACCCACCCGAACGTGGCGGCGACCTACCCGCTGCTCGCGGCGGACATGCGGGACAGCGGCCACCCCTTCGCGCTCGAACTGATGCTGGACGCGGTGGGGGCGCGGCTCGCAGCGCTCGGGGAGAGATAGGGGACCCGGTTCCGGGCGCGGGACCGGCGGCCCGGGACCGGTCGGCGGCGCTTACGTCAACACCATTGACGGAAATCCGCCGCGCCCGGTCTCATGGCGGCACTTCGAAGGCGTGCGGCCCCGAGGCCCCGCCTCCGCGATCCGAAGGAGCACCGCCCATGGACCCGCTGCACGCGCTCCGGGACGCCTCGCCCACCCCCTTCTGGCTGGACGACGCCGACCGCCGGCCGCCCGCCGCGCCGGCTCTCGTCGGGCCCACCGACTGCGATCTGCTCGTGGTCGGCGGGGGCTACAGCGGGCTCTGGACCGCGCTGATCGCCAAGGAGCGCGATCCGTCGGCCGATGTCGTGCTGATCGAGGCGGGCCGGGTCGGCGGCGCCGCGTCCGGGCGCAACGGCGGCTTCTGCGAGTCGAGCCTGACGCACGGACTGGGCAACGGAATTGCCCGCTGGCCCGGGGAGATCGGGCGGCTCGAACGGCTCGGCCGGGAGAATCTGCAGGCCATCGAGGACACGCTCGCCCGGCACGGCATCGACTGCGACTGGCGGCGCAGCGGCTCCCTGGTGGTGGCCACCGAGCCGTACCAGCTCGCGGGTCTGAAGGAGGAGGCCGAGGCCGCCGCGCGGTACGGCGCGGACGTGGCGCTGCTCGACGAGGCGGCGGTGCGGGCCGAGATCGACTCCCCCACCTTCCTCGGCGGGCTGTGGAACAAGGACGGGGTCGCCATGATCGACCCGGCGCGGCTCGCCCACGGCCTCAAGCGCGCCTGCCAGGAGCTCGACGTCCGGGTGTACGAGCACACGCCGGGCAGCCGGCTCACCGAGGACGGCGCCCGGATCGCGGTCACCACGCCCTACGGCCGGGTGCGCGCCCGCAAGGTCGCGCTCGCCACCAACGCGTACCCCTCGCTCCTTCGCCGGCACCGCCCGTACACCGTCCCCGTCTACGACTACGCGCTGATGACCGAGCCCCTGACGGATCATCAACTCGCCTCCGTGGCCTGGCGGAACCGGCAGGGCTTCGCCGACTGCGCCAACCGCTTCCACTATGTGCGCCTGTCCGCCGACAACCGGATCCTGTGGGGCGGCTTCGACGCCGTCCACCGCTTCCGGGGCGGTGTGCGGGCCGAGCGGGACCAGCGCCCGGAGACCTTCGCGACCCTCGCCCGGCACTTCTTCGAGACCTTCCCGCAGCTCGCCGGGGTCCGCTTCAGTCACGCCTGGGGCGGCGCGATCGACACCAGCACCCGCTTCTGCGTCTTCTTCGACACCAGCCACCGCGGCCGGGTGGCGTACGCGGCCGGCTACACGGGTCTCGGCGTGGGCGCCACGCGCTTCGGCGCCGAGGTGATGCTCGACCTGCTCACCGGGGCGCGCACCGAGCGCACCTCGCTCGAGCTGGTGCGCCGCAAGCCGCTGCCGTTCCCGCCCGAGCCGGTGCGGTCGGTCGGCATCGGGATCACGCAGTGGGCGCTCGCCCGCGCCGACGCCCGCGAGGGGCGCCGCAATCTGTGGCTGCGCGCCCTGGACCGCGTGGGCCTCGGTTTCGACAGCTGAGCCCCCGCCCGTACCGCTGCCGCGTTCACCTCGTCTTCGCCCTCCGACTCCCGTCCCATGGCCCGCTGTTGGGGGCCGTGTCGCCGGGACGAGGTGCGGTGGGCGGCATGCGACGGGGGCGATGGCGGCGATGGGGACACGTGGCGGCGGCGGTCGCGCTGACGGTGGCGGTCCTGGCGGCGGACGAGCCGCCCGGGCCTGCGCGGTGCGCGGGCTCGGTGCCGTACACCGCCGGGACCGGCGGCTACGCGGTCTACCGGATACCGGCCGTCGTCCGCACCCCCGCCGGCACCCTGCTCGCCTTCGCCGAGGGCCGGGTGCACGGGGCGGGGGACGCGGGCGCCGTGGATCTGGTGCTGCGGCGCTCGGCGGACGGCGGCTGCACCTGGGGGCCGCTGATCGTGGTCGCGGCCGGGCACGGGGACACCCGCGGCAATCCGGCCCCGGTGGTCGACCCGGCGAGCGGCGACGTCGTGCTGCTCTCCTCGGGCAACGCCGGTACGGCGACCGAACGCTCCGTGCTCCAGGGGCGGGTGGACCCGGCGCACGGGCGGCGGGCGTACGTCCAGCGCAGCACGGACGACGGGCGCGGTTTCTCCGCGCCCGAGGACATCACCGCCTCGGTCAAGCGGCCCGACTGGCGCTGGTACGCCACCGGCCCCGGGCACGCGCTCGCCCTCACCCACGGCCGGTACGCGGGCCGGCTCGTCGTCCCCGCCGACCACTCGGCCGCGCCGCCGCCCGGCTCCACGGACACCGGCCGCGAGCCGCGCCACTACGGCGCGCACGCCCTGCTCAGCGACGACGGCGGCCACAGCTGGCGGATCGGCGCCGCGGACGAGTCGTACGACGGAGGCGTCAACAGCAACGAGTCCACGGCGGCCGAACTCCCCGACGGCAGCCTCTACTTCAGCACCCGCGACCAGCTCGGCGACGCCCCCGGCCACCGCGCCGACAGCCGTTCGGCCGACGGCGGCGCGAGCCTGGAGCGCCCGTACGCGCCGCAGCCCGCGCTCGCCGCCGTCCCCGTGGTGCAGGGCAGTCTGCTGTACGTGTCCGGGCCGGGGCCGGGGCGGCCCGGGCTGCTGCTGTTCTCCGCGCCGTCGGTGCCGGACCGGCGCGCCGCCGAGGCGCTGTGGACCAGCGCCGACGGCGGCCGCGCCTTCACCCGGGCGCTCACCCTGTCACCGGCCCCCGCCGCGTACTCGGACCTGGTGCGGGTGGACGCGGGGACGGTCGGCGTGCTGTACGAGACGGGGGTGCGCGGCCCGTACGAGTCGATCGCCTTCCGGCGCGTCCCGCTGGCCCGGCTCGGCCGATGACTCAGACGCCGGGTATCTCCCGGGCCCGGAAGGCGTCGCGGACCGCGTCGGCGGCGGCCTGTCCGTACATGCTCCGGGCGGTCGCGACGGTCTGGGCCGCCGCGGCCGAGAAGGAGGTGTCGGGGGCGAAGCCGAACTGGGCGTTGACGATGATCCGGTCGGCGGTACGGGCGCCGAGCGCCGTGCGGATGTCCCAGAGCGCGCGGGACCAGATCTCGCCGTCCGCGTGGACCTCGCCGACCCGGTCGGCGTAGACCTTGGTGCCGTCCAGGCGCCGCAGGCAGTGCGGGGCGCCGCTGTACATGACGGAGTCCCAGTCGCCGACGCAGGCGAGGTCGGTGCGCACCGGCCAGCCGTGGCGGGTGGCGGCGTTCGTGCCGACGGCGACGGCGAGGTAGTCGCCGAAGGCCTCGCCGATCGCGCCGGCCTCGGCGGAGGCGCCGAAGCCGGGCACCTGGGCCTCGTGCACGGCGTGCCCGTACTCGTGGACGATCACCTCGGCGTCCTCGGCGTCGTCGACGCCGCCCTTGCCGAAGCGGATCTCGTCCTTCTTGTCGGTGAAGAAGGAGTTGTCGGCGCCCCACTGGTTGATCCGCACGGGCTGCACCCGGTCGTTGGCGCCGGGGAGTTCGCTGCCGAAGCCGAGGCCCTGGAGGTAGTCCTGCGCCTCGTTGACCCAGAAGTACGCCATGACCTGCTCGAACTGGTCGTCGTGCCGGTCGTACGAGCCGATGTCGGCGACCTTCGCCGAGGCGCCGGTGTCGGACCGGACGGAGGCCCAGCGGCCGGAGAGGCCGCCGCTGCCGTCGAGGTTGCGCAGCTCCGCGAGCGTGTAGGCGGAGGCGGGGACCGCGGTGGCGGAGTCCTTGGCGTCGGTGAGCGACTGGTCGCCCGTGGACTGCACAGGGTTGACCATGAAGATGCGGGCCTGGGGCCCGGCGGAGTGCGGGGCGGTGTCCGCGGCGGCGGCCGGTCCGGCCAGTCCCGCGGGGGCGATCAGCGCCACGGTGGCGGTGGCCGCGGCGATCAGGCCGCGGGATGTGCGGCGAGCCATCAACGTCCTCCCGGTGTGGGATGCGAGGTGAGGGTGAAGGGGTGGTGCCGACGTGCGGGCGTGATCATCGCGCACGGCACCACCCCGCGTCGAGGGCTTGGAGGTACGGATCCGCTTCGGTTCAGGGCAGCAGTGCGGGTTCGGCGTCGCGGGCGAGCGCGTGGGCGAACTCCGGCCACCAGGCGCCGGCGGGCGGGTCGACCACTCCGTACACCGGGTCGGCGGGGCCGGTGGTGCCGCGGGTGCAGCTGCCGTCGGAGTCGCCGATGGTCTTCACGTACAGATAGGCGTCGACGAGCGGCTGTCCGGTGTCGGCGGTGGGGCGCGGGCCCATGCCGCGGCCGGGCGGGTTGCACCAGGTCTCGGGGTCGGGGTACGTGCCGGCGGCGGGCTTCCAGGGGCCCTTGCCGTTGCGGCTGGTGTCGACGACGAAGTGGGCGAGTTCCGTGGTGGCGGGCTGACCGACGGTCTGGTCGTACCAGGCGTCGGTCCAGTGCCAGGTGGTGGGGTCGTCGGCGGAGACGGCGTTGCCGGGGCTGCCGTCGTTGGGCGCGGCGGCGGAGTAGTACTGGCTCGCGCACCAGTCGGTGTGGCCGCGGCCCCAGTCGGGGCCCTGGGTGGCGAACCAGACGCACTTGGCCAGCCAGCCGCCGTAGCGGGTCTGGTGGTCGGTGGGCTGGAAGTTGGAGACGTTGAGCGCGAAGCCGTCGGCGCGGTCGACGCCGGCGTCGATCAGCCGCTGGGCCATGTCGCCGACGGCGCGCCACTGGCTGTTGCCGGCGTCGAGGTAGACGAGGGTGCGGGGGTGTTGCTTGAGCGCGGTGACGGCGAAGCCGAGGTCGGCGAGGCGGGCCCTGGTCAGCTCGCCGGTGGGGTCGCCGGTGCCGGCGCAGTCCTTGGGGAGCGCGCCGAGTCCGTCGGGTTCGAGGAGGACGACGGCGGGGCCGTCGCCGATGCCGTCGGCGAGCGCGGTGACCCACTCCCGGTAGGCGGTGGAGGACGCGGCGCCGCCGCCGGAGTACAGGCCGCAGTCCCGGCCGGGCACGTTGTACGCGACGAGGACGGGCACCTGTCCGGCTGCGCCGGCGCGTGCGCCGAGCGCGGCGGCGTCCGTGCGCGCCTGTTCGGGCGTCCCGCCGGTGAACCAGGCCGCCTGCGGCAGGGCGGCGAGGCGGGTCATCCGGGCGGCGTCGTCCGTGTCCCCGGCCGCCGCGTCGGCGACGGCCTGCCGGGCGGCGCCGTTGTCGGGCTCCACATAGAACCGGGTCGTCGGCGTGAGGGTGGGCGTGACCGGCTCCTCGGCGCGCGCCGCCGGTCCGCCGGCCGCCCAGGCGGCGCAGACGGCGAGTGCCGTCACGAGTCCGGCGGTGCGCCGATGCTGTCCCGGTCTCCGGTCCGTCTTCCGGTCCGTCTTCCGATCCGTCTGCATGTGGCCTCCCTCGGCCTCCCCCGACACGGTCGCGAGCAGCCTAGGGGTTTTCGATCTTCGACGGGGGCGGAATGCGGGCCTCCTCCGGCGCGGGCGGCGCGCGGGGCGCTCACTCCTGCCGGCTGCTCTCGTCCCTCAGCCAGGTGTCGAAGTCGCGCGCCCTGATCGCCTTGCGCGCGCCCCTGCGCGCCGTGAGCGCCGCCGACAGGAAGACGAGCATCGCGGGGAGCAGGGTGGGTTCGGCGCGCAGCAGGGCGCGGAGGTCGCCGAGGCCGGTGCGGGCGGTGGGCGGCGGGGCCGGGGTGGTGGGGGCGGCGGCGATGGCGGCCGGAGTGGGAGATTCCACCGACTCCCGCTGCCGCTCCTCCAGTTGGGCCGTCGAGGTGGCCGCGCGGACCCGGCGGCGGATCAGGTCGGGCCAGGTGCGCGGCGGGCGCACGACGACCCTGGCGGCCGGGACGACGGCGCGTTCGGCGGGCGCGAAGGCGAGGGACGCGGCGAGGTCGTCGGCCATCAGCGGCGGGAGCGCGGCGATACGGGCATGGCCCTCGCCGGTCATGGCGATCACCCCGCGCCCGAACAGCCCCTCGCGCACGGCGGGCAGCCGCTGCCAGACCCGGTAATAGGCCCGCACCCGCCAGGAGCAGCCGGTCATCGGCAACTCGCGCTCGGGCGCGGCGGCGAGCACAGCGCCGGGGCCGGAGAGTGCGGCGGTCAGCGCACGCACGTCGGCGGCGCCGAGTTCCACGTCGGCGTCCACGTACACCCGGGGGAAGCCCTCGGCGTGCCGGTCGCCGAGGCGCAGGGCCTCGTGCTTGGACGGGACGGGGGTCTCGACGACGCGGACCCCGGGGCCGCGGGCGGTGGCGACGGCGGCGGTGCCGTCCGTACAGCCGTTGGCCACGACGAGGATGTCGAACTCCCCCTCGCCGGCGCCGTCCAGAAGGCGGTCGAGCAGCCGGCCGAGGGTGCGTTCCTCGTTGTGCGCGGGGATCACGATGCTGGGCACGGGGACAGTATGACCAAGGAGTCCCACTCTTCCCACTCTTACAGTTCCTTCAACTATCGGTAGGAGTTTCACACAACTCCTGGATGGCCTGCCCCAGTTGGTCTAGATTGAGCGCTGCCGGATCCGCTCGGTCGAAACAATCGTCCCGGGCGGATTCTGCGTCCTGTGCGGACCCGGCCGTGGCTGGGGAGACTTGCGACCTCGGTCCGCACCGTTCAGTCAGGCGGAAGAGCCGCGCACCCTCGTCGACCGTCGCCGCCCTTCCCCTGCCCGTGAGTCGTGCGCTCGCCGGGCGAATCGGGGGGAAGTGGCGCGGGGGTTCAACGGGGTGCGCGCGAAGCGCCCTTGGGGGGAATGGATGACCGTCCTGCCGGTCACGCATGAGCGGCACCGTGTCGAATCCACACATGTCGACCTTCCTCTCCGCCCGTGGTGGCGGAGAAGACACCAGCTCGCGCTGCTCGCCGCGGACTCCGCGGCGGCGGGCCTCGCCGCACTCTTCGTGCTGCGCGCGGGCGGTCACTGGCCGGCCGTGGCGGCGCTGCCGCCGGCCTGGGCGGCCGTGCTGCACGCCCACGGCGGTTACGCGCGGGGCCCGTTGGGCTCCGGCACCGAGGTGTACCGGCGGGTGCTGCGCGGCGCGCTCGTCCTTCCGGCGCTCGCGGCCGTCCTGGGCTGGGGCCTGGGCCGCGATCCGGACCTGATGTACGAGATGATCCTGGCCGCACCGGTGGCCGCGGGGCTCTCGCTGGGCGTCCGGTACGCCCTGCGGCGGCGGCTGCGCGGGCACTGGGCGCGCGGCCGGGGCCGTACCACCGCCGTCCTGGTCGGCCCGTCGGCCGGGGTGGCCGAGCTGCTCGCCGCCCTGCTCCGGGACCGGCTGCCGGGCGCGCCCCCGGGCTCCGTGCTCCAGGGCATGGACATCGCCGGGGTGTGCCTGACGGACCCGGTGAACGCCGCCGAGGTGGACCGCTACGACGTGCAGGTGCTCGGCGGGGTCGACGAAGTGCCCGGTGCGATACGGATGTTCGGAGAAGCGACGGCCGTCGTGGTGCTGCCGTCGGCGGAGATCGACGCGCCGCTGCTCCGCCGGCTCGCGTGGAGCACGGCGGCCGCCGGGGGCGACTTCCTGATCGCCCCGGCCTTCGGCGACGTGGCCGCGTCGCGCCTTGAGGTGCGGCCGGTCGGCGGGGTGCCGCTGATCCACGTACGGGCGCCGCGCATGTCACGCCTTTCCCGGCTCCCGAAGGAGCTGGCCGACCGGCTGGTGGCGGCGGTGCTGCTCCTGCTCCTTTCCCCGCTGATGTGCGGGGTGGCGCTCGCCGTAAGGCTCGGCAGCAAGGGTCCGGCGCTGTTCCGGCAGGTCCGGGTGGGGCTGCACGGCAAGCAGTTCACGATGCTGAAGTTCCGGACGATGCGGCCGGACGCGGAGGCCCGCCGGGCGGAGCTGGCGCACGCCAATCACAACAGCGACGGTCTGCTGTTCAAGGTGCGCGACGATCCGCGGGTGACCCGGATCGGGGCCACGCTGCGCCGCTACTCGCTCGACGAACTGCCGCAGCTGTTCAACGTGCTGAGCGGGCGCATGTCGCTGATCGGTCCGCGGCCGCCACTGCCCGAGGAGGTCGCGGGCTACACCCACGAGGTGCGCCGCCGGCTGCTCGTGAAGCCCGGGCTCACCGGTCTGTGGCAGGTCAGCGGGCGCTCCGACCTGCCGTGGGAGGAGGCGGTCCGCCTCGACCTCGCGTACGTGGACAACTGGTCGCTCCGCCTGGACGCCGAGATCCTGCTGCGCACCGGCCCCGCCGTGGTCCGCGGCACCGGCGCCTACTGACCCCCGGGCGCCCCGCCCGCCCCGTATCACCCCGGCCCGCCCCGTACTCCCGCCGTCACGGAAGACCGTCCCGACGAGAGTCCAGAAGACCCGCCCGTCCCGATCCGCCCACCCTGTATGGAGGGGAACACGTTGAACGAAGCCGACCGACCCGACGAGCGGCTGGGAGTCGCCGTCATAGGCGCCGGCTACTGGGGACCCAACCTGGTGCGCAACTTCCAGGCCAGCGACCGGTTCCGGCTGCGCTGGCTGTGCGACCTCGATGTCGCGCGCGCCGAGCGGGTCCTCGGCGGGTACTCCACCGTGCGGGCCACCGCCGACTACGCGGCGGTGCTCGCCGACCCGGAGGTCGCCGCGGTCGCCGTCGCCACCCCGGCCGGCACCCATCTGGACGTGGCGCTCGCCGCGCTGCGCGCCGGGAAGCACGTCCTGGTCGAGAAGCCGCTGGCCACCACCTACGCCGACGGGGCGCGGCTGGTCGCGGAGGCCGAGGAGCGCGGGCTGACCCTGATGTGCGACCACACGTACTGCTACACCCCGGCCGTGGCGAAGATCCGCGAGCTGGTGCACCAGGGCGCGCTCGGCGAGATCCACTACGTGGACTCGGTGCGGATCAACCTCGGCCTGGTGCAGAAGGACATCGACGTGCTGTGGGACCTGGCCCCGCACGATCTGTCGATCCTGGACTTCATCCTGCCCGAGCACGTGGAGCCGGTGGCGGTCGCCGCGCACGGCGCGGACCCGATCGGCGCGGGCCGGGACTGCATCACGTACCTCACGCTGCAGCTGAACACCGGGGCCATCGCGCATGTGCACGTGAACTGGCTGTCCCCGACCAAGGTGCGCACCACCATGGTCGGCGGCGCCAAGCGCACCCTGGTCTGGGACGACCTGAACCCGGCGCAGCGCCTCGCGGTCTTCGACCGGGGCGTGGACCTGACCACGCCGCAGGACCTGGGCGCGGACGAGCGCCGGGAGGCGCTGATCTCGTACCGCAGCGGCGACATGGTCGCACCGGCGCTCGGCGAGAAGGAGGCGCTGCGCGGCATGGTCGACGAGTTCGCGGCGGCGATCACCGAGGGCCGGGCGCCGCTGACCGACGGGCGGGCGGGCCTCAGGGTCCTGGACATTCTGGAGGCGGCCTCGCGGAGCCTGGAGTTCCGCGGTGCGGTCGTCGGTCTGCGGACCGGTGGTGACCGGGCACTGCCCGCACTGCCGACACCGCGGGACGGGTCTGCGAAGAACGTGAACGAAGCGGCGGGAGAACGGCGTTGAGCGACTTCGAGGGCAAGCGGATCCTGGTCACCGGCGGTGCCGGGACGATCGGCTCGCATGTGACGGACCTGCTGGTCGAGGGGGGTGCGCGCGAGGTGGTCGTGCTCGACAACTTCGTGCGCGGCCGGCGGGCCAATCTGGCCCGGGCGATGGCGAGCGGCCGGGTGGAGCTGGTCGAGGGCGACATCCGGGACGCGGCGACGGTGCGCCGGGTGACCGAGGGCGCCGATCTCGTGTACCACCTGGCGGCGATCCGGATCACCCAGTGCGCGGAGGAGCCGCGGCTCGCCAACGAGGTGATGGTCGACGGCACGTTCAACGTCCTGGAGGCCGCGGCGGCGGCCGGGGTGGGCAAGGTGATCGCCTCGTCCTCGGCCTCGGTCTACGGTCTGGCCGAGTCGTTCCCGACGACCGAGCGCCATCACCCGTACAACAACGACACCTTCTACGGGGCGGCGAAGGCCTTCAACGAGGGCATGCTGCGCAGTTTCCACGCGATGTACGGCCTGGACTACGTGGCCCTTCGCTACTTCAACGTGTACGGGCCGCGGATGGACATCCACGGCCTGTACACCGAGGTGCTGATCCGCTGGATGGAGCGGATCGAGGCGGGCGAGCCGCCGCTGATCCTGGGCGACGGCACGCAGACGATGGACTTCGTGGACGTCCGCGACATCGCGCGCGCCAACATCCTGGCCGCGCGGCCCGAGTTGACCGACGAGGTGTTCAACGTGGCCTCGGCGACCGAGACCTCGCTTCGGGAGCTCGCGGACGCGCTGCTCGACGTGATGGGCTCGGACCTGGAGCCGGTGCACGGCCCGGCGCGCGCGGTCAACGGCGTGACGCGGCGGCTCGCGGACACCACGCTCGCCGAGGAGCGGCTCGGCTTCAAGGCCGAGATCGATCTGCGGACGGGTCTGAAGGACCTGGTCGACTGGTGGCGGGCCGAGAAGGGCGCGACCGCGACGGACGCCGACCGGGCGGCCGCGCGGCCGGTGAAGATCCCGGTGATGGTGCCGTGGCTGGGCGAGGAGGAGGCGACGGCCGCCGCCGACGCCGTGCGCTCCGGCTGGGTCGCGCAGGGGCCGCGGGTCGCCGCCTTCGAGCAGGCCTTCGCCGAGCGGGTCGGCGCCGCGCACGGCGTGGCCGTCAGCTCCTGCACCACCGCCCTGCACCTGGCGCTGGTCGCGCTCGGCCTGGGCCCCGGGGACGAGGTGATCGTCCCCTCGCTGTCCTTCATCGCCACCGCCAACGCCGTACGGTACGTGGGCGCCGCACCGGTCTTCGCCGATGTCGACCTGGCCACCGGCAACCTCACGGCGGCGACCGTGGACGCGGTCCGCACCGCGCGCACCAGGGCGGTGCTCGTCGTCCACCAGGCCGGGGTGCCGGCCGATGTCGCGGCGCTCCGGGCGGCCTGCGAGGGCTGGGGGCTGCCGCTGGTCGAGGACGCGGCCTGTGCGATCGGCTCGACCGTCGACGGCGGGTCCGTCGGCCGGGGCGCGCTGCTCGCCGCCTGGTCGTTCCACCCGCGCAAGCTGCTCACCACCGGCGAGGGCGGCATGGTCACCACCGACGACGCCGAGTGGGCGGCGCGGCTGCGGCGGCTGCGCGAGCACGGCATGAACGTGTCGGCGGCCGACCGGCACGCGAGCGGCAAGCCCGTCCTGGAGAGCTATCTGGAGACCGGGTTCAACTACCGGATGACCGACATCCAGGCGGCGGTCGGCCTGGCCCAGCTGGAGAAACTGGACGCGCTGGTGGCCCGGCGCCGCGAACTGGCGGCCCGATACACGGAGTTGCTGACGGACCTGCCGGGCCTGCGGCCGGTGCGGGACCCGGAGCACGGGACGGGGAACTTCCAGTCGTACTGGGTGCTGCTCGACACCCGCTTCCCGGTCGGCCGCGACGAACTCCTCGCCCGGCTCGCCGAGTCGGGGATCTCGGCGCGGCGCGGCATCATGGCGAGCCATCTCGAACCGGCCTACGCCGGGCACCCGGCCGGGCCGCTGCCGGTCACCGAGCGGATCAGCCGCGACTCGCTGATCCTGCCGCTGTTCCACACGATGACCGAGGAGCAGCAGGACCGGGTGGTCGCGGCGCTGCGGGAAGCGGCGGCGGGTCGGTGACCGCACGGCTCGTGATCATCGGTGCGGGCGGGTTCGCGCGGGAGACCGCGCAGGCCGCCCGCGCCGCCGGCCTGCCGCTCGCGGGTCATCTGGACGACGATCCGGCGCTGCACGGCGCCGAGGTGGACGGGGTGCCGGTGCTCGGCGGCACCGGGCTCGTGCCCGAGCTCCCGGACGCCTCGTTCGTGGTGTGCGTGGGCAGCCCCCGCGACTACGCCTCCCGGGCCCGGATCGTCGCCCGCCTCGGCCTGCCCGAGGAGCGCTACACCACGGTGGTGCATCCGACCGCCGCCGTCTCGGCGAGCTCGGTGCTCGGCCCCGGCACGGTGCTGCTCGCGCACACCGTCCTGACGGCCGCGGTGACGGTGGGCCGGCATGTGGCGGTGATGCCGCACACCGTGCTCACCCACGACGACGTGCTCGGCGACTTCGCCACCCTCGCCTCGGGCGTACGGCTCGGGGGCACCGTCCGGGTCGGCACCGGCGCCTATCTCGGGGCGGGCGCGATGGTCCGCGAGGGCACCGCGGTCGGCGCCTGGTCGCTGGTCGGCATGGGCTCCGTGGTCCTCGCCGACCTGCCGCCGGGCGAGGTGTGGGCGGGCTCGCCCGCCCACCGCCTGCGCACCGCGCCGCCGCCCGCGCTCGAACAGCTCGCGGCGCACGACACCGTCGCCGCCGCCCCACCCGTACCGGCTCGAGGAGCGAACCGCTGATGAACCACATTCCCCTGGTCGACCTGAAGGCGGCGCACGCGGAGGTCGAGGCCGAGATACGCGCCGGCTTCGACCGGGTCCTCGCGAACACCGCCTTCATCGGCGGCGAGGAGGTCGCGGAGTTCGAGCGCGAGTACGCCGCGTTCGGCGGGGTCGCCCATGTGGTCGGCGTCGCCAACGGCACCGACGCCCTGGAGCTGGCGCTGCGGGCGAGCGGGGTCGGCGCGGGCGACGAGGTCGTGCTGCCCGCCAACACCTTCATCGCCACCGCCGGGGCGGTGGCCCGCACCGGCGCCCGGCCGGTCCTGGTCGACTGCGCCCCCGACACCCTGCTCATCGACACCGCCGCCGCGCTCGCCGCGGTCG
The DNA here is from genome assembly GCF_041270065.1 of Streptomyces fradiae. Lineage (NCBI taxonomy): Bacteria > Bacillati > Actinomycetota > Actinomycetes > Kitasatosporales > Streptomycetaceae > Streptomyces > Streptomyces fradiae. Next base: position 775,720 of record NZ_CP065958.1, read on the forward strand.
GCGAGGCCACCCGGGCGGTGGTGCCGGTGCATCTGTACGGGCAGTGCGCGGACGTCGCCGCGCTCGCCGCCGGCCTGCCGGAGCGGGTGCGGATCGTGGAGGACGCGGCGCAGAGCCAGGGCGCGAGCCGCGCCGGGCGCACCCCGGGCAGCGGCGGCATCGCCGCGACCAGCTTCTACCCGGGCAAGAACCTCGGCGCGTACGGCGACGCGGGCGCGGTGCTCACCGACGACCCGGAGGCCGCGGCCCTGGTGCGGGCCGTCGCCAATCACGGCGGGGTGGCGAAGTACCGGCACGACGTGCCCGGGTTCAACAGCCGGCTCGACGGTCTGCAGGCCGTCGTGCTGCGGGCCAAGCTGCGCCGGCTCGCGGCCGGCAACGAGGCCCGGCGGACGGCGGCGGCCCGTTACGACGAGCTGCTCGCCCCGCTCGCGGAGGCCGGCCGGGTGGTCCTGCCGGTCACCGACGGGGGCAACGCACATGTCTGGCACCTGTATGTGCTGCGGGTGCCGGGCGCCGACCGGGACGCGGTGGTGGGCAAGCTCAACGCGAGCGGCATCGGGGCGGGCGTGCACTATCCGCAGCCGGTGCACCTGACGCCCGCGTACGCCCATCTCGGCCATAAACGCGGGGACTTCCCGCACGCGGAACGGGCCGCCGACGAGATCCTGTCGCTGCCCCTCTTCCCGCAGATCACCCACGACCAGCAGCGCAGGGTCGTGGACGCACTGGTGAACGCCCTGGACTGACGTCAGGGCGTGTGTGCCTCTGTCGGGCCGGTCCGCTCCGCATCCCCGAGGACCGGCCCCCAGCGGCCCGCTCCCCCACCCCCGGCCGCTCGGGCCGGGACCTGCACTGCCCGTGAAAGGTACGTACAGCGATGCAGAACCCCATCCGCCGGGCCAGAGGCGCCGTGTTCGCCCTGGCCGCGGCGCTGACCGCGATATTCCTGCCGGCGAGCGGGCAGGCGAGTGCCGTCGCCGACCCGTGCGGCACGGGCAGCAACCCGATCGTCTGCGAGAACTCCAAGCCGGGCACGCCGATGTCCGACTGGTTCGCCGGCAGCTCGTGGGGGGACATCGCCGGTTTCCCCACCAAGGCGAGCCTGCAGGCCGGTGAGACGCTGCAGTTCAAGGTGCAGTCGCCGTCCTCGTTCCATGTGAAGATCTACCGGCTCGGCTGGTACGGCGGCGACGGCGCCCGGCTGGTCTCCACGCCGGCGCAGGCCGCGCAGACCTACCCGGCGACGTACACGAACACCCGGCCGAGCTGCGCGAAGGACGCGCCGACGGGTCTGATGGACTGCGGCAACTGGGCGGCCAACGCGAGCTGGACGGTGCCGGCCGACGCGGTCTCCGGTCTCTATGTCGCCAACTTCGACCAGGCGGACGGCAACGGCCTCATGCCGTACCCCTTCGTGGTGCGCAACGACGCCAGCCACTCCGAGGTCCTCGTGCAGACCTCCGACCAGACCTGGCAGGCGTACAACGACTGGGGCGGCACCAACCTGTACGACGGGCAGGGCCCGGCGCCCGACGGGCGTGCGTACAAGGTGAGTTACAACCGGCCGATGGACATCGGCGGCGAGAACGGCATCTACGGCTCCGAGTACGAGATGATCGCGTGGCTGGAGCGCAACGGCTACGACCTGAGTTACGTCACGGGCCTGGACACCGCCACGCGGGGCGCCCAACTCCTCGCCGGGCACAAGATGTTCATGTCCCACGGGCATGACGAGTACTGGACGCAGGAGCAGTTCACCAACGTCCTCAACGCGCGCAAGGCCGGCCAGCACCAGACCTTCTTCGCGGGCAACGAGATCTTCTGGAAGACCCGTCTCGAACCGAGCATCGACGGCAGCAACACCCCCAACCGGACGCTGGTCTGCTACAAGGAGACCAAGCTCAAGTTCCCGGTGCCGAACGGCGTTCCGGACCCGAGCAATGTGTGGACCGGCACCTGGATGGACCCGGACAGCACCAAGGAGGGCGAGCCGTACCGGCCGCAGAACATCCTCACCGGCTCGATGTTCCAGGTGAACGGCTCCCGCAACGACGCCATCACCGTCCCGGCCGCGTACGGCAAGATGCGCCTGTGGCGCAACACCTCGGTCGCCGGGCTCACCGGCAGCCAGGTCGCGACCTTCCCGGCCGGCACCCTCGGCTACGAGTGGGACAGCGACGTGGAGAACGCCAGCCGCCCGTCCGGTGAGATCCGGATGTCCTCGACCACCGTCGACATCGCCGACGGCAAGTACCTGATGGACTGGGGCAACACCTACGGCAACGGCACCGCCACCCACAGCCTGGTCGCCTTCCGCGACCAGACGTCCCACGCCCTGGTCTTCGGCACCGGCACCGTGCAGTGGTCCTGGGGCCTGACCAACGTGCCGACGGCCGACCCGGACGGCGGCGTGGTCACCGAGGACAAGCGGATGCAGCAGGCGACCGTGAACATCCTCGCCGACATGGGCATCCAGCCGAAGACCCTGCAGTCCGGCCTCGTCGCGGCCACCGCCTCCACCGACACCACAGGCCCGGCGGTCACCGTCACCAGCCCCGCGCCGAACGCCTCCGTCCCGGCCCTGCGGCAGATCACCGTGACCGGCACCGCGGCCGACACGGGCGGCGGCGTCGTGGCCCGCGTCGAGGTCTCCACCGACGGCGGCACCACCTGGAAGGCGGCCCAGGGCACCGGCTCCTGGAGCTACAAGTGGACCCCGATCGCCCAGGGCCCGGTGCAGCTGAAGGTCCGTGCCGTCGACGACAGCGTCAACATCGGCGCCGTCACGACCGTGCCGCTGACCGTGTCCGAGCAGGAGTGCCCGTGCACGGTGTGGCCCGCCTCGGCCGCCCCGGACATGGTCAACGGCGGCGACGGCAGCTCCGTCGAGCTGGGCGTGAAGGTGCGCAGCTCGGTCCCGGGCACCATCACCGGCGTCCGCTTCTACAAGTCGGCCGCCAACACCGGCACCCACAAGGGCAGCCTGTGGTCGGCCGGCGGGCAGCTCCTCGCCACCGGGTTTTTCACGGGTGAGACGGCGTCGGGCTGGCAGGAGCTGAAGTTCGCCAGCCCGGTGCCGGTGAAGGCCAACACCACCTATGTCGCCTCGTACTTCGCGCCGAACGGCGGCTACTCCTACGACGCGCACTACTTCACCGACAAGGGCGCGGGCCTGGCCCCGCTGACGGCGCTGCAGTCCGGCACGGACGGCGGGAACGGCGTCTACAAGTACGGCGGCGCGAGCCTGTTCCCGTCGCAGGAGTCGGCGGGCAGCAACTACTGGGTGGACGCGATCCTGGAGACCGGCTCGGCCTCCACCGCGCCGCCGGTGGTCACCGCCCGCACCCCCGCGGCCGGCGCGACCGGGGTGGCGATCACCAGCCCGCTGTCGGCGACCTTCAACCAGAGCATCGACGCGAGCACCCTGGTGTTCACCGTGAAGGGACCCGGCGGCACCGCCGTCCCGGGCAGCGCCGCCCTCGACGGCGACGGGAAGACCGCCGCCTTCGCGCTCGGCAGCCAGCTCGCCCTCGGCACCACGTACACGGTGTCGGTGCAGGCCGCCGACCTGTGGGGCAACGCCATGCCCGATCCGGTGACCTGGACCTTCACCACCAGCGCCACCCCGCCGGCGGCGAACTGCCCGTGCACCCTGTGGAGCCCGGAGACCGTGCCCGCGAAGACCGCGGAGACCGGTGACGGGAACTCCCTGGAGCTCGGCACCCGCTTCCGGTCCGCGCTGAACGGCAAGGTCACCGGCGTCACCTTCTACAAGGGCGCGACCAACACCGGCACCCACACCGGCAGCCTGTGGACGGACGACGGCACCCTGCTCGCCACCGGCACCTTCACCGGCGAGACCGCCTCCGGCTGGCAGAAGCTGACCTTCACCACCCCGGTGGACATCACGGCGGACACCACCTATGTGGTGTCGTACCACGCGCCGAACGGCAACTACGCCGCCGATCCTCAGTACTTCACCGGGGCGCGGCTCAACTACCCGCTGTCCGGCCTCGCGGACGGCAGCGGCAGCGCCAACGGCCTGTACCGGTACGGCGCTTCGAGTGCCTTCCCGAACAGCTCCTACAACTCCACCAACTACTGGGTCGCTCCGGTCTTCACGACCAACTGACCCACCGGCCGAACGAAATCGGGGAACGCACCACATGAGCTCTGTCAGCGTCGTGATCCCCTGCTACAAGTACGGCCACTTCCTGGCCGACTGCGTACGCAGCGTGCTCGACGAGCAGCCCGGCCTCGACGTGCGGGTGCTGATCATCGACGACGCGTCCCCCGACGACTCGGCGGAGGCGGCCAGGAAGCTGGCCGCCTCCGACCCGAGGATCGAGGTGCGGGTCCACGAGCGCAACAAGGGCCATATCGCCACCTACAACGAGGGCCTGCTCGAGTGGGCGGACGGCGACTACGTCGTGCTCCTGTCCGCCGACGACCGGCTGGTCCCCGGGGCGCTGGTGCGGGCCGTCGCCCTGCTCGACGCCCACCCGGAGGCCGGCTTCTGCTACGGCCGGCCGCTGCGGTTCCAGCACGGCGGGCCGCTCCCCGCGGCCCGTACGGAGTCCACCGGCTCCGTGGTCTACCCGGGCCACTGGTGGCTGGAGCGGCGCTTCCGCGAGGGCACCGGCTGCATCACCTCCCCGGAGGTGGTGGTCCGCACCAGCCTGCAGCGGAAGGTCGGCGGCTACGACCCCGAGCTGCCGCACGCCGGCGACATCGAGATGTGGATGCGGCTCGCCTCGCACGCCGACGTGGGCTATGTCCGGGGGGCCGACCAGGCCTTCTACCGGGTGCACGGCAACAACATGTCCACCACCGACTTCGGCGGGCAGCTCGACGACATCCGGCAGCGCCGGGCCGCCTTCACCGCGGTCCTCGACAAGTGCGCCGACCAGCTGCCGCAGGCCCGCCGGCTCGCCGGGCTCGTCGACACCCGCCTGGCCCGCCAGGCACTGCGGCGGGCCTACCGGGCCTACGACCGGGGCCGCACCGACGTCGTGCCCGTCGAGGAGCTGGTGGCCTTCGCCCGCGAGTGCCGGCCGGACGCCGAGACGCTCCCGGAGTTCCGGGCGCTGCGGCTGCGCCGCCGGATCGGCGCCCGCGTCATGCCGTACCTCCAGCCGCTGATCCTGTCCGCCGTGGCCGAGCGGGGCCGCGAGTGGCTGTGGTGGCGGTCCTGGAAGCGCCGCGGCATCTGAGCCCCAGCACCATCCCGTACACCACCCCGTACACCGAGGAAAGGCAGCACCGTGAACCACCGGGTCCAGCCGACCGCGCAGGTCGACGAGAAGGCCGTCGTCGGCGCCGGCAGCAGCGTGTGGGAACTCGCCCAGATCCGTGAGGACGCCCGTCTGGGCGAGAACTGTGTGATCGGCCGGGGCGCCTACGTCGGTCCCGGCGTGACCCTGGGCGACAACTGCAAGCTGCAGAACTACGCCCTGGTGTACGAGCCCGCGGTGCTCGGCGACGGCGTCTTCGTCGGCCCGTCGGCGGTGCTCACCAACGACCACAACCCGCGTGCCGTGGACCCCGAGGGGCGACTCAAGCGGGGCGGCGACTGGGAGCCGGTCGCCGTGGTGATCGGCGACGGCGCGGCCATCGGGGCCCGCTCGGTGTGCGTGGCGCCGGTGACCATCGGCCGCTGGGCGCTCGTCGCCGCCGGTTCGGTGGTGACCGCCGACGTCCCCGACTTCGCCCTGGTCATGGGCGTCCCGGCGCGTCAGGCGGGCTGGGTCGGGAAGGCGGGCGTACGGCTTACCGCGCGCCCGGACGCGCCCGGCCTGTGGGAGTGCCCGGAGACCGGCGCGCTGTACGAGGAGCGGGACGGCCGGCTCACGGAGCACGGTGCCGGGCGCTAGCACCCTGCCCGCCCCCGCCCTGGCCACCCTGCCCGGTCTACCCGGTCTGCCCGGTCTGCCCGGCCTCCTGGCGGCGGCGCCGGCCTGCCGCGTACCGCTCGGTCCACAGCGCGCAGACCACCCCGGCGAGGGTGCCGAGCGCGCCCACCCCGGCGTAGGCCCGGGTGCGGTTGGGCGGCAGGGCGACGGTGCCGGGGCGGTTGACCAGGTCGACGGTGAGCAGGGTGCCGGCCGGCACCTTCTGCTCGGCCTGGAGGGCCTGCAGATGCCGCTCGTAGACGTCGATGACCACCTGCACCACACGGTCGGCCTCTTCGGGCGCGGTCTGCTCCGCCTCGACCTGCAGGGTGGGGATCGAGTAGTACGGGGTGGCGCTGGTGCCGCTGTTGCGCGGGGTGAGGCGGTAACTGCCGTGCGCCCCGGCCGCCTTCAGCTCGGCGCGCCCGGCGGGCGACTGGAGCCGCTGCACGACCACGTAGGACACCATCGCCAGCGAGGGCTGGAGGTTGGTGAGCTGGTTGGGCTGGTTGTCGGTGCGCGGCGGTTTCACCACGAGCACCGCGGAGCTCTGGTAGCGCGGCGCGGGCCGCAGCGCCGGGTAGCAGGCGGCGGCCGTGACGAGCGCGGCGAGCAGCAGGACGTACCAGCGGCGCAGCAGCGCGCGGGCCAGCCCCTCGGGTGTCAGCACGTCTCTGTCCATCAGCACCGATACTGGCAGCACCGAGGGGAACCGGGGGAGGGTTCGTGAGCATCGCCGAGATCTTCCGCGTGCTGGGCCGGCGTTGGTACGTGACGGTGCCGATGGTGCTGCTCAGTCTGCTCGCGGGAGGCTACCTCTACACGACGGTCCCCGTGACGTACGAGTCGCAGAGCCAGCTCGCGCTGCTCAACTCCAGCCGGGTGGCCCGGCCGGCGCCGAGCTACGGCAACACCCTGGCGTACGCGAGCGGTTCGCTGATCGGGACGGCCGACGTCCTGATCCGGGCGCTGCAATCGGCGGAGACCGTACAGGAGTTGCGCGGGCACGGGATCACCGACGAGTACGCGGTGGACTTCGCCGCCCAGGCGGAGGGGCCGCTGCTGACCCTGACGGTCAAGGGCGACGACCGGGACCGGGTGCTCGCCGAGACCCGCCGGCTCACCGACTACGCGGCGGAGCAGCTGCAGCAGTTGCAGGAGCAGGCCCGGGTGCCGGACGGCTACTACGTGGAGTCGGCGCGGATCGTGCCGGCGCAGAAGCCGGTGTCGCAGCCCAAGTCCCGCTATCAGAAGGTCGCCGCGGTCGTCGTGTTCGGCGTCGCGGGCGGCTTCGTGCTCGCCTTCGTGGTGGAGATCTGCTCGGCGGCCCGGCGGCGGGCGCGGGGGCTCGCCGGGTTCCATGACGCGCCGCCGGTGCCGCGGCCCGGGGCGGGGCGGCTGCGGCGGCTGCTCGACCGGCCGCTGGACGCGGCGGCGGTGCTCACCGGCTATCTGGCCCTCGCGCTCTTCCTGCCGTCCAATCTGGCCCTTCCGGCGCTCGGCGGCGCCGGCACTCCGGCGAACGTGTTCGCGCTGCTCGGCCTCTTCTGGTACCTGGCGACCTGGTGCCTGGGCCGGATCGCGCCCGCGCCGGGCACCCGCCCGATGCGGGTGGTGATGCTGGTGCTCACCGTCACCGTGCTGCTCTCGTACATCACGAACCAGGACCGGATCAGCACCCAGAAGGAGATCCTGGCGGCCGACCGGGGCCTGATCGTGCTCCTGGTGTGGGTGTCGCTCGTGGTCCTGACGACGGCCGGGATCCAGGACCGGGAGCGCCTGGACGTGCTGCTCCGCCGGCTCGTGGTGATGGGATCCGTGGTCGCGGCGCTCGGCCTGTACGACTTCTTCACCGGCACCAACATCGCCGACTCGCTGCGCGTCCCGGGCCTCAACTCCAGCACGGCGAGCGTCAGCGTGATGGACCGCGGCTCGTTCACCCGGCCGCGCTCGCTGACCGCGCATCCGCTGGAGTTCAGCGGAATGCTGGCGATCCTGCTTCCGTTCGCGATCTGGCACGCCTTCGACCCGGCGCGCGAGCACCTGGGCCGGTTCAAGCGCTGGGCGCCGGTGGTGCTGCTCGGCGGCGGGCTGCCGCTGACGGTGTCCCGGACCTCGATCATCGGGGTCGCGGTGGTGGTGCTGATCATGGTGCCGCGCTGGAAGCCGCAGCGGCGCTGGACGGCGATCGGGATCCTGTTCGGGGCGGTCGCGGTGTTCAAGGTGCTGGTGCCGGGCCTGATCGGCACCATCACCGGACTGTTCTCGGGGAGCCTCAACAACGCGGACAGCAGCACCCAGGCCCGCACCATCAAGTACCCGAAGATCTACGAGTACTTCGTGCAGGACCCGGTGTTCGGGCGGGGCTTCGGCACGTTCACACCGGAGCGCTACTTCTTCACCGACAACCAGTATCTGCTGACGGTGGCGGAGCTGGGCGCCCTGGGCGTCGCCTGTCTGCTGCTCCTGGGCCTGGCCGGGGTGCACAACGGCGGGGCGCTGCGGCGGCTCGCGCGCACCGAGTCGGACCGGGAGCTGGGGCAGGCGTTCTTCGCCTCGTCGATGGTCGCCCTGGTGATCAGCGCGACCTTCGACACGCTGAGCTTCCCGATGTTCGCGGGCGTGTTCTTCCTGCTGATCGGCCTGGGCGGCAGCGCTCTGGGCTTCGTACGGCGCGAGGCGGACGCGACGCCCGCGTCACCGGCGGATCCTGGGTCACCGTCGGCGCCCGAACCGCCCGCGTCGCCCGCGCCCTCCGCCCTTACCCCTGACTCCTCTCGTCTCGTGGAGATCTGATGCATCATCACACCCGCGCCGCCACCGGGCCCCTCGCCGTCCTGGTCGTCACCTGGAACAGCGCCGCCGTCCTGCCCGGCTTCCTCGACTCCCTGGCGGCCGGGATGAAGGGGCTCGACTGGCGACTGGTGGTCGCCGACAACGCCTCCTCCGACGACACGGTCGGCGTGGTCCGCGCCCTGGCCCCGGACGCCACCGTCGTGGAGACCGGTCGGAACGGCGGCTACGCCTTCGGCGTCAACGCGGCCCTGCGCGCCGCGGACCGCTGGGCGGACGGCTACCGGGCGGTGCTGATCTGCAACCCGGACATCCGGATGGCCGAGGGTTGCGCCGCCACCCTCGTCGAGGCCCTGGGCACCCCACTGCCGGACGGCTCCCGGATCGGCATCTCGGTGCCGCTCCTGTACGAGGAGGACGGCGCCCTGATCCACTCGCTGCGCCGTGAGTCCAGCCTGAGCCGCGCCCTGGGCGAGGCGGTGCTCGGCAACCGGCGGGCCGGGCGCTTCCCGCGGCTGAGCGAGCTGGTCACGGCGCCGGCCGCCTACCGGGCCCGGACGACGGCGGATTGGGCCACCGGCGCCCTGATGGCGCTCTCCCGGGAGTGCGTCACGGCCTGCGGGCCCTGGGACGAGTCGTTCTTCCTCTACTCCGAGGAGACCGAGTACTGCCTGCGGGCCCGCGACCGTGGTCTCGCGACCCGGCTCGAACCGGCTGCACTCGCCACCCATCTGGGCGGGGACTCGCGGGTGTCGCCGCGCCTGTGGTCGCTGCTCTGCGTCAACCGGGTGCGGCTCTACCGGCGGCGCCACGGCGCGGCGGCGACGGCCGCCTTCCGGGGCGCGGTGCTGCTGCGCGAGCTGTCCCGGGCGGCGCTCGGGCGGGCGCCGGCGCGGGCCGCCGTGGGAGCCCTGCTCGGGGCTCCTCAGTCCTTCCAGGAGGTGTAGAAGCTGCCCGGGTTCACCAGATAGCGCACGGTGGGCCGGGGCAGATGGACCACCCGGTGCCCGCGCGCGTACCGCCGGATCAGCTCCCAGTCCTCGCGGGGCAGCACCTCGGGGGTGCGGCGGAGCCGGCTGAAGCGGAGGGCCGGGGTCCGGCGGGCGACGAAGGCGTTGGTGTCGAGGAAGGCCCGGTGGGCCGCGTCACGCCGGTCGAAGGGCACGGACAGGACGTCCATGTCGGTGCCGTCCGGGCGGACCCGGCGCAGCGCCGTGTAGACGCCGTCGGGGCCGCCCGGCTCCTCCAGGGCGGCGAGGGCCGACTCCAGGTGGTCGGTCTCCCACAGGTTGTCGTCGTCGAGGAAGGCGACGTACGCGGAGGAGGTCAGCCGGATCCCGACGTTGCGCACCACCCCCGCCACGCCCGTGTTCCGGGCGAGCGAGACCGCGAAGAGGCGGGGGTCGTCGGGGAGTTCGGGCGGCAGACCGGCGCCGTCGTCGACGACGATGACGACCTGGTCGCGCACGGTCTGGCCGAGCGCCGAGGCCACCGCCCGCAGCAGCGCCTCGGGGCGCCGGTGGGTGGCGATGACCGTGGCGACCCGGGCCTCGGGCCGGTGCCCGAGCCGCCGGGCGAGGCGCGTGGTCTCGGCGTCCTCCACCCGCCGGAGCCGGCGGGCGGTGGGCGCGAGCAGCACCTTGTTGCGCAGCTCGTACAGGACGAGCCAGCCGAAGCGCCGCTTGAGCAGCTCCCAGGGGGCGCGCAGGAGCCGGCGCATCAGGCTCGGACGCGGACGGCCGTGAGGGACTTGGTGAGGCCCGCGACCCGCTCGCTGAGGATCACGGAGCGGGGGAAGAGATGGCGCATCTCGGTGCGGGTGAGCAGCTCGATGTTGACGACGGCGTCCATGGCCTCCTCGGCGTTGCCGGGGCGGCTGTGGGTGAGCGGCCAGTGCCGGATCAGCCGGGTCTGGGCGGCGAGCGGCAGGAACTGGAAGCCGGGGGCGAGGAAGTGGGGTTCGACCGGGAAGTAGCGGTAGGGGGTCTGCACCCAGTGCAGCGGGGCGAGCTTCTCGATGGCGGTGACGAAGCGGCGGCGCTGGCTCGGGCCGCCGACGTGCTCGATGGTCGAGTTGGACACCACGAGGTCGAAGGTGCCGAGCCGGTCCGGGATCTCCGGCTCGGTCACGTCGGCGATCTCCGCGCTGATCCAGTCCGGCAGTTCGGCCGGGTGCGCCTCCAGGTTCACCAGGTGCACGTGCTTCGGACGCAGCGGCGAGCGCAGCCAGTTGTCGGCCGTGCCGCCGAGGTCGACCACCCGCAGCTCCGCGATGCCCGGGAAGCAGGACCGGAACCGCTCCCAGCGGGCCGCGCGGAAGCGTTCGCCGAGCGAGTCGGGCGCGTCGACGAATCGGTTGCGGAGGGCACGGATGCCGGACATCGCATCAACCACCTGGTGTTCGGGAAGGCGGGGTGGGGTCGTGGCCCACCGTAGTGCCCGATGAGGGGATTTATCAGGTCGATGCCCGGAACGTGACCTCGCACTTTCCGAACGGCCGGGCGGCATCGGTCAGTTCGGCGGTGGCGGGTTCACGGGGGTGCCGTCGGCCATCCGGTTGCCCCGCCAGACGTTGCCCTTTCCGGTGGGGTTCCAGTAGGAGACGGGGCCGTACTTGCCGCCCGCCGGGTAGTACTGCGGCGAGAAGACGTTGTCGGTGACCTCGATGCCCGAGGAGTCCTTGCCGCCCGCGTAGAGCGTATAGGCGCCGCCCGCCAGCCAGTTGTCGTGGACGACGGTGCCGGTGACCGGCGCGCTGTCGGCGAACAGTCCGACGGCGGCGGAGGCGCCCTTCTCGACGGGTGTCGGGTTGAGCAGCGTGTTGTGACGGATGGTCAGCTTGCCCTTGCCTCCGCCATTGCTGATGACGGCGTTGGTGTGCTGCCATTCGCCGTCCAGGTTCTTGAACGGGACGATGTCGTGCACGTAGTTGTCGTGGATCTCGCCCTGGCCCATGGAGAGGGCGTCGCCGAAGACCGAGATGTCGCAGTAGCCGATCTCGATCGAGCTGGTGGACATGTTGGAGACCGCGTAGTCCGAGCCGCCGTTGTTCAGGCCCTTGCCGGGCACGGCGGTGATGGTGGTGTGGAGGATCTTCAGGCCGGAGAAGCCGGGGCGCAGGTTGATGCCCCACCAGTTGGTGGAGGTGATCCGGCTGTCGACGACGGTGACGTTGTTGGCGTAGATATCGAGGGAGCCGGTGATGTCCCAGCCGCGGATGACGGTGCCGTCGGTGCGGATGGCCGCGTTGCCGGTGCTCTGCGGGGTGAGCGTGGCGGTACGGGGGCCGGTGGTGGTCTCGTCCGGGTAGCCGCAGTCGCGGGGCCGCGCGCAGCCCTTCGGAGCGGCCGGCTTGCCGTCGTCGGCCTTCCCGGAGGGGCCGCCGTCGGCGCCGGGGGCGGTGATGGCGCGCGAGTCGCACAGCGCCGCACCGCCCAGGCAGAGCGCCTGCTGGCCGAGCCCGGTGAAGGTGAACAGGGCGAACAGCAGGACGGCGGCGAGCAGCGCCGCGCCGAGGGCCTTGCGGCGACGGGGTCGGGCCAGGGAACTCACCTCATCGTTCACGGGCCGGCTCGGCCGGCCGCTTCGGTGCCGGTACGGAAGGGGCGGCGCCCGTGTCCTCCGGCCGCCCGGTCCGGTCGCGGCCGAGCCGGGCGTGTGCGCCGCGCACCAGTGTGCGGGCGGGCAGCGCGCACACCGCGTAACACACCAGTCCGATGACACTGGTGGCGCACACGGCGAGCGCCCCCTCCCCCAGTCGCTGCCGCAGTACCGCCAGGACCAGGGCCATGACGAGGCCGCCGAGCACCGGCCGTACGCACACCCGGACCAGGGCCCGGACGGCGACGCCGCCGCGCCGCAGGGCGAGCACGAAGACGGGCAGGACGACGGCTCCCGCGACGACCACATGGCCGGCGGCGACCGTCTCGATGCCGCCGGCCCGGGCCGCGAGGACGAGCACGGGCACCAGGGTGACCAGCCACAGGCCCTGGATGAGCAGCAGGGCGCGGCGCCGGCCGATCGCGACGAGACAGTCGTACGTGAGCTCGGCGGCGATCCTGGCCAGGCCGAGGGCCATCAGCCACGGCAGCGCCTCGGCGGCGGGCCGCCACTTCGCCCCGTACACGAGCTCGACCAGGGGTCCGGCGAGCGCGCCGAGCAGGACGCAGGCGGGCACGGTGGCGGTCATCAGCGCGCCGAGGGCGCGGGCGAAGCCGTCGGAGAGGGCCTTCGGGGTGTCGGCGAGCCGGGAGAAGCCGGCGAAGGACACCCGGCGCGCCGTCTCGGAGATGACCCGCACCGGCCAGCCCGCCATGTTGAAGGCGAGCATGTAGAAGCCGAGGGCGACATGGCCGAGGACGGCGCCGACGATCATCGCGTCGGCGTTGACCACGGCGAGCGAGAGGAGGCTGGCGCCGGCCAGCGGCAGGCCGAAGCGGAGCAGCGCCCGGGCCTGCTCGCGGTCCCAGCCGAAGCGGAGCATGCCCGGCGCGGCGAGCGCGCAGCCGGCCAGGGCGACCACGTTGCCGGCGACGGCGCCGCAGGCGAAGCTCATGGCGCCCCAGCCCTGGAGGGCGAGGACCAGGGTCACGGTGGTGCTGACGACGAAGTTCAGGGCGTCGACGATCATCCGGCGGCCCTGCCGGAACTCACGGGTGAGGACTCCGGCGGGCACCTGGGCCAGGCCGTCGAGGATCAGACAGAGGCACATCACCCGCAGGACGGCGGTGGCCTCGGGGGCGCCGAGGAGCGCGGCGACGCCGGGGGCGGCGGCGAACAGCGCGACGTAGAGCAGGGAGCTGGACAGGGCGCCGAGGGTGAGGACGGTGGGCGCGAAGCGCCGCACGTCGCCCTCCCAGCGCACGACGGCGAGGGTGACGCCGAGCTCGTTGGCGGCGAGCAGCACCATGAGGACGGTCTGGGCGACGCCGTACACGCCCCAGGCGGCGGGGTCGAGGACGTAGCGGACCAGGACGATGCCGGTGGCGAAGTTGCCGAGCCGCATCACCACGGTGTTGATCAGGCTCCAGCGGGTCGCGGAGCGGACCTTGGTGCCGAGGCCTTCTGGTGCTGCGGCAGGGGTGGCGGAGTCGTTCGCCATGGGTGGTGGGTGTCCCGTCACTTGGCCCAGGAGGGGGGTCGTTTGGCGGGGCGGCGCTCGGAGACGGGCAGGACGGGCAGCTGCACGGTGGGCTGGTCGAGCTGCTGGGGTACGGGAGCCCGGTCCTCGCCTTCGTCGCCTTCGGCCGCATCCGGGTCCGCGTCCGCGTCGGCGTCCGCCTCCGGTCCGGCTTCCGCCGCTTCGGCGGACGGCTCGGCGGCGAGGGCCCGCGCCTTGGCGCGGTCCTTGGCACGGCGCCGCGCCTCGGCGAAGAAGGTCGCCACGAGGCTGAGCACGATGCCGAGCCCTGCGGCCATGATCAGGTACTGGACCTTGGACTTCAGCTGGGGTTCGGGGTCCTGCGGCGGGACGATCGTGGTGATCCGGATCATGGCGTCCGGCGAGACCTTCTGGTCCGCCTGGAGGTCCTTGAGCCGCTGCGCGGTGAACGCCATGAGGGTCTTGTTCCCGGCCAGGACCGCGTCCCGGTCCCGGCCGGTCACGGTGAGCCAGAGCAGCGGTCCCTGCGCGTTGTCCGCGATCTTCGCCTCGTACTTCTCGCGCATCCCCTGGGTCTTCAACTCGGCGACGGAGGCGTCGGAGTTGACGTTGCGGGCGAGGCTGTCGGCCATGCCGGTGAGCGAGGGCTCCATGCTGAGGAAGGGGTTGCCGTCGGCCTCCGCGCCCTTGCGGGAGTTGAGCATCGCGACGGTGCTCTGCGACTCGTACGAAACGGGTACGAGCAGCCACGCGCCCACCGTGAGCCCGGCGGTGAGCAGAAGGCCGGGCAGCAGGACGTACCACCGCCGGCACATGACCCGGAAGATCTCTGCGAGGTCCATGGCATTCCCCCTTGCGCGCCCCCGTTCGGCGGCGGCTGCTCAACTGCCGTACCGCAGATGAGAATAGGTGGGATCGCGATCGAACGTGGGCTCTTCGCGATCACCACGTGCGGCGGTTCAGCGGCCGTCGGTGGGCCTGGGGCGGGTGGCGGCGGTGCCGCCGTCGAGGAGCACCCGGGCGATCCGCTCCCCGGCCCGGCCGTCCCACAGGGCGGGGCGGCGGGGCGGCGGCGGGTCGTCGAGGAGCTTCAGGGCGGTGGCGAGGATCCGGTCCGGGTCGCGGCCGGCGAGCACATTGGTGCCCTGCTCGACGGTGATCGGGCGTTCGGTGTTGTCCCGCAGGGTGACGCAGGGCACGCCGAGCGCGGTGGTCTCCTCCTGGACGCCGCCGGAGTCGGTGAGCACGATCCGGGCGCCGGCCTGGAGGGCGATGAAGTCGAGGTAGCCGGCGGGCGGGACGAGCCGGATTCCGCCCGGTGCCCCGATCGCGTCGATCTTCTCGGCGGCCCGGGGGTGCACGGGCAGCACCAGCGGACAGTGCGCGGCGACCTCGCCGAGGCCCTTGAGCAGGCCGGCGAGGATCTCCGGGTCGTCGACATTGGCGGGCCGGTGCAGGGTGACCAGTCCGTACGAGCCGGGGGTGAGGCCGAGGCCGGACAAGGTGTCCGAGGCCTTGGCCCGGTCGAGGTTGGCGAAGAGGGTGTCGATCATGACGTTGCCCACCACGTGGATCTGGTACTCGTGATAGCCCTCGGCGCGCAGGTTGTCGGCGGCGTCCTCGGACGGGGCGAGCAGATAGTCGCTGACCCGGTCGGTGGCGAGCCGGTTGACCTCCTCGGGCATCGACCAGTCGCGGCTGCGCAGGCCGGCCTCGACATGGGCGAGCAGCGGGCCGGCCTTGGCGGTGACGAGGGCGCAGGCGAGGGTGGAGTTGACGTCGCCGACCACGACCACGAGGTCCGGGGCGAGTTCGTCGACGAGGGGCTCGAAGGCGGTCATGACCCGGCCGGTCTGGGCGGCGTGGCTGCCGGAGCCGACGCCGAGGAAGCGGTCGGGCGGGCGCAGGCCCAGGTCCTGGAAGAACACGTCGTTCATGGCCGGGTCGTAGTGCTGGCCGGTGTGGACGAGGAAGGTCTCGGCGCCGTGCGCCTCCAGGGCGTCCAACACCGGTTTGATCTTCATGTAGTTCGGTCGCGCGCCGGCGACACAGATGATCCTCATGGGGGTCCGCATGGGGGTCAGAGCACCTCGATCCGGGGACCGCTCAGCCGGCGGCGGCAGTCGAGTACGTAGTCGGCGTGGGCCTCGACGAGGGCGTAGTCGAAGGCGTCGTGGTCGGTGAGGAGCACCACCGCGTCGGCGGCGGCGAGCTCGGCCTCGGTGAGTTCGACCCGGACGAGCCGGTTGTCGACCAGCTGGCCCTCGACGACGTGCGGGTCGGCGGCGCGGACCTCGGCGCCCATGTCCAGGAGGAGTTGGGAGATGCGGAGCGCGGGCGACTCGCGGGCGTCGCCGGTGTTCTTCTTGTAGGCGAGGCCGAGGAGCAGGATGCGGGAGCCGTTGACGGACCGCTTGCGGGTGTTGAAGGCGTTGACCAGGCGCCGGGTGACGTAGTCGGGCATGTGGTTGTTGATGTCGTTGGCGAGTTCGACGAAGCGGAAGCTCTGCCCGAGTTCGCGCTGCACCCGCCAGGACAGGTAGGAGGGGTCGATCGGCAGGCAGTGGCCGCCGACGCCGGGTCCGGGGGTGAAGCGCATGAAGCCGAAGGGCTTGCTGGAGGCGGCGTCGATGGCCTGCCAGACGTCGATGTCGAGGTGGCGGGCGAACATCGCTATCTCGTTGACGAGGGCGATGTTGACGTGCCGGAAGGTGTTCTCCAGGAGTTTGGCGAGCTCGGCCTCCTTGGGCGAGCCGACGGGCACGGTGGTCTCCACCAGGGCGTCGTAGAACTCCTGGACTGCCTTGAGGGAGCCGGCGTCCACTCCGGAGACGATCTTCGGGGTCTGCTCGAAGCCCCAGACCGGGTTGCCGGGGTCGATCCGCTCGGGGCTGTAGCCGAGGTGGAAGTCGGCGCCCGCGACGAGTCCGGAGCCCTCTTCGAGGAGCGGTCCGAAGAGCTCCTGGGTGGTGCCGGGGTAGGTGGTCGACTCCAGGATGACGGTGGCTCCTGGGCGCAGATAGCGGGCGAGGGCGCGGGCCGACTCCTCGATGTAGCGCAGGTCGGGGGTGCCCTCGTGCAGCGGGGTGGGCACGGTGACGACGGCGACGTCGAAGCCGCCGCAGTCCCGTACGGAGTCGCTGGCCCGGTAGGTCCCGGCGTCGAGCGCGGCGCGGATCCGCTCGGCGGAGACGTCCTCGACGTACGACTCCCCGGCGGCGAGGCTCTTCACCCGCTCGGTGTCCACGTCGTAGCCGATCACCTCGTGACCGGTCTCGGCGGCGCGGATGGCGAGCGGCAGTCCGACGTATCCCTGGCCCACGACGACGACGCGGCGCATCACGATTCCCCCCTGCTGGCGGTGCTGATCGACGGTGAGGCGGTACGGCCGAGCAGCAGCTCACGGCCGGTCATCAGGGCGAAGGAGACATTGGTGGTGAGGTAGCGGCGGCCGAGCCGGCGGGGTTCCTGCAGGGTGCGGTAGAGCCATTCGAGGCCGAGCCGCTGCCAGCGTTCGGGGGCCCGGCGGGTGACGCCGGCGAGCACGTCGAAGGAGCCGCCGACGCCGTGCACGAGCGCCACCTTGCTGCGCTCGCCGTAACCGGCGGTGAAGATCTCCTTCTTGGGCGAGGTCATGCCGAGGAAGAGCAGGTCCGCGCCGCCGGCGGCGATGGCGTCGGCGACGGCGGGCTGTTCGGCGTCGGCGAAGTAGCCGTTGCGGCTGCCCGCGACCCTCAGACGGGGGTGGCGGACGGCGATCCGGCGCAGCATCTCGTCCAGGACGTGCTGCTTGGCGCCGAGGAAGTAGACGGACAGGCCCTCGCGTTCGGCCTCGGCGAGCAGCCGGGTGAACAGGTCGATACCGGCGACCCGTTCGGGCAGCGGGCGGCGGAGCAGCCGGCTCGCCCAGACCACGGCCTGGCCGTCGGCGAGGACCAGGTCGCAGCCGGAGACGGCCCGGGCGAGGGCGGGGTCGCGGCGCATGTTGACCAGCTTGGCGGCGTTGACGACGCCGATCTCCAGGCGCTCGCCGACCCGGATCGCGGCGAGGCACCGGGCGACGGTCTGGTCCATGGTGAGGGCGTCGAGGGTGACACCGAAGAGGTTCTGACGCGGGGTGCTCGGGTGCGGGGTGTTCTGACGCGGGGTCATCTCTCGCCACTCCCGGGGAGCGCGCCGAGCCAGGCGAAGAGCATCCAGCCGAACTCGTACGGGCGGCACTCGCGGTCCACGGACGCGGGCTTGAACACGGCGTCGAGCGCCCCGAGCCGCAGGCCCGGCAGCAGGCGGGTGCTCAGGCCGCGAGCGGCGCGGACGGCCTTCTTCGGGTCGCCGCGGTAGACCTTGCGCCAGGTCACCCCGAGCTCGTCGAGGATCATCGGCTCGGCGGCGCCGGCGCGGGCGAGCTCGGGCACCTCGGTCATCCAGCGCAGTCCGCGGCGGATCGGCTCGCCGAAGTCGGTGCCGCCGGCCTCGGCGAGGTCGAGCAGCGCGGTGGGGGCCATGGCGTGCTGGTGCACGCTGTAGACGGGGTAGCCCTCGACGAGGGTGCCGCGGCGGGCGTCGTAATGCCACCACCACTGGCCGCCCTCGCCCTGGAGGGCGCAGATCCGGGTGGCGCAGGCGTCGGCGGCGGCCAGCGCCTGCGGGTCGTCGCCGCTCGCGTGGGCGCGGGCGAGCGCCTGCAGGGGGTACGTCTGGTCGGCGAAGCAGCCGATGTGGGCGCGGTACCAGGGGTTGAGGCCCGGCCCGGTGGCGTGCGGGAAGAGCGGGCTGCGGCCGATCCGGGCGCGCAGCAGCCGGTCGCGGGCGGCGGCGAGCCGCTGCTCGACGTCGAGGAGGGGACGCGCGGCGGCGAGCGCCGAGAGCACCCAGGCGGCCTCGACGGTGTACTGGGGCCGGCCGGGCGGGTCGAGGAGGGCGACCCGGTCGAGGGCGTCGGACAGCTTGGGGTGTCCGGTCTCGGCGGCGGCCCAGGCGATGAGCGCGGCGTCGCCGAGGTTCCGCACCCCGGGCAGCCGCTCGATCAGCTCCCCGGTGAACTCCTCGGCGGTGTGGCCGCCGAGCACCGCGCGCTGCCGGTCGGCGGGCAGGAAGCGCGCGCCGAGGGCGGTGATCGCCGCGTAGCGGATGCTGGTGCCCCGCTGATCCAGCTCGAAGGAGCCGGCGCCCGTGGGGCGCCCGGCGCGGGTGAAGACGAATCCGGCGCCGTTCGGCAGGAGCATCCGCGGAAGTCCGCGCTCCGCCACGGTGAGCAGTCGGGTGGCGAGTTCGTGGAGCGTTCCGTCGGCTCGGGAGAGCTTCGTCAGCCGTGAACTGTGTGGAATGTCGGGTGTGTTGGCAGGACGATCTGACACACCCACCCCCCTCGGGTCGGTCCGGTCCAGAGCGGCTGGTCCGGGTCGGCGTGTGAACGGCCCGGTGTGGGCGGGCCGTTGTGGTGCGGTGCTGAGCGATGAGAGCGGCGGGGGTGTGGTGAGGGGGACGGCCTTTCACGTGCGGGAGCGCGTCACGGCAGGCCGGGAAGGTCTCCTCCAACCCCCCGGGCGGCACCGCGCCCACGCGTCCGCTCGGTCACCCCGGTGGATCCCCATCCTCCGGACGTGCCGATCAGGTCCCCCTCGAACACCCCCTGGGCACAGCACGATGACTGCGCTCAACTCGCAGCGTACAACGGGAAGATAGGCGCACAACACGGTGACGATGAGGCCTTTCGCGGAATTGGTGGCAAGCAGCCGCGAAGCCGCACCGATCCTGCCGTTCCGCCGGGCGTCAGCCGTTACAGTGGGCGCGCGTCCACCCGTTCGACGAGGCTGGAGTCCTTGCCCGTGTACCTGGCCGATCGCTCCGCCCCGCGCGGGACCGCCACCGCGCAGGAACGTGTTCGCGGCACGGTACGGGCGGTCTCGCCGACCGTCTTCGCGCTCGGCGCGGTCAGCCTGATCACCGATGTCTCGACCGAGATGGTCACCGCCGTCCTGCCGCTGTACCTGGTCCTCGGGCTCGGGCTCAGCCCGCTCGGCTTCGGTGTGCTCGACGGCGTGCAGAACGGGGTGAGCGCCCTGGTCCAGCTGACCGGCGGCCATCTCGCCGACCGGGTGCGCAACCACAAGCTGGTGGCGGGGATCGGCTACGGCCTGTCGGCGCTGTGCAAGCCGCTGCTCCTCGTGCACCACATGGGCGCCCTGGGCGCGGCCCTCGCCCTGGACCGTACGGGCAAGGGCCTGCGCACCGCCCCGCGCGACGCGCTGATCTCGCTGTCGGCGCCGCCGGAGCGGCAGGGCCGGGCGTTCGGCGTGCACCGGGCGATGGACACCACCGGAGCGCTGCTCGGCCCGATGCTCGCCTTCCTCATCCTCGGTGTGGCGGCGGGGGGTTACGACGCGGTGTTCGCGGTCAGCGGGTGCGTGGCCGCGCTGGGTGTCCTGGTCCTGCTGCTTTTCGTACCGGGCGGGAAGAAGCAGGCACCGGAGGCGTCGGAGGCCGCGGCGGCGGCGCCGGTCGGGAAGGCCGATCTGCGGGCGGCCTTCGGGCTGTTGCGCACCCGGCGGCTTCGGGTGCTGTTCGGCTGCGCGGTGCTGCTCGGTCTGACGACGGTCAGCGACGCCTTCCTCTACCTCCTGGTGCAGCGCCGTACCGGAGTCGCCGAGCAGCTGTTCCCGCTGCTGCCGCTGGGCACGGCGACGGTCTTCCTGCTGCTCGCGCTGCCGCTCGGGCGGCTCGCGGACCGGGTGGGCCGGCGCACCGTCTTCCTGGCCGGCCACGCGGGGCTGCTCCTCGCGTACGCGCTGCTGCTGTGGGCCCCGGCGACGCCGGCCCTGCCGTACCTGGTGCTCGTGCTGCACGGCGCGTTCTACGCCGCGACCGACGGGGTGCTGCCGGCGGCGGTGGGCGCGGTGGTGCCGGAGCGGCTGCGGGCGAGCGGGCTCGCCCTGGTCGGCACCGGCCAGGCGCTCGCCCGGTTCTGCTGCTCGCTGGCGTTCGGCGCGGCGTGGGCGGCGTGGGGCGACGGGCCCGCGCTCGCCGCGGCGGCGGCCGGGCTCGCGTGCTGTGCGACGGCGGCGGGCGTGGCCCTGCGCCCGACCGCCCCTGCCTTGTCCTCGTCCCCGGGAGAGAAGTGATGGCCCTGACCCCGCTGCGCCGACTGCTGGTCCTGGCCGTCGGGGTGCTGCTGCTCGGGGGTGTCGGCGCCTGGTCGGTGCTGTCCGCCGCCGACCGAGCCGAGGAGGAGAACAAGCCGCGCCCGGGCGGCCCGGCGTTCACCGCGGGCCGGGTCACCCTCGACGAGCCGGGCCGCCTCGTCTTCCGCAACACGGCCGCCGGGCCGCAGCGCGACCACCTGGTGTCGGTGCAGGCCGACCGGGCGGCGGGCTCCGTCCGTACCGCCTCCGACCTGAGCTGTCTGCGCTTCCACTCGGCCGCGGGCACCGGTGTGTGCCTGCAGTCCACGACGGCCCTCGGCCGCCCCGCGTACCGCGCGCAGATCCTCGACGCGGGCCTGCGCACCGTGAAGAGCTATCCGCTCGCCGGCATCCCGAGCCGCGCCCGGGTCTCCCCCAGCGGGAAGCTGGCCGCCTGGACGGTGTTCGTGAAGGGCGAGTCGTACGGCACTGCCTTCTTCTCCACCCGCACCTCGATCCTGGACACCCGTGACTGGCAACTCACCCCGAACCTGGAGGAGTTCGCGATCACCCTGGAGGGGCGCCCGTACCGCAACCAGGACGTCAACTTCTGGGGCGTCACGTTCGCGACCGACGACGACACCTTCTACGCGACCCTGTCCACGGGCGACGACACCTATCTGGTGCGCGGCTCGGTGCGGGCCCGCGCGGTGACCACCCTGACGCGGAACGTGGAGTGCCCGTCGCTGTCCCCGGACGGCACCCGCGTCGCGTACAAGAAGCGGGTCCTCGGAACAGCCGCGCTGTGGCGCGAACACGTACTGGATCTGCGCACGTTGAAGTCCAACACGCTCGCCGAGCGCCGCAGCGTCGACGACCAGGCCGTCTGGCTCGACGACCACACCCTCGCCTACGCCCTCCCCGCCGACACCCGCCCCAACAGCAACGACACCTGGACCGTCCCCGCCGACGGCACCGGCACCCCGAAGCTCCTCTTCGAGGACGGCCAGGCCCCGCCGACGCCGGTCAACTGACCGGACGGTCCTGCGCCCGGTGGTTCCGCTGTTCACGTCCGGCTGACGGGCGCGCGAGGCGACGCGGTTTTCGATCACAGGATTAGCATGTGCACGCCATCGCACACGCCAACGGCACCGCACTGCATCGAAACAGTCACGACGGAACGGGACCATGCACTTCAAGCGGATCACCACCGCCCTCACCACCATCGCCGCACTGACCGCGCTCACGGCCTGCGAGGACACCGGCCACGACCGCACCGTCGAGGTGACCAGTCCGACCGCCATGCCGGGCAAGGGAACTGACGTCTCCTCACTGGAGCAGGCGCAGGCGTACGTGCAGGGTTACGCGTCCTGCGAGAAGATGGGGACGGATCCGAACGACTCGCGACTGCCGCTCACCGACCTCACGACGGTCGGGAAGTGGGCGGTGACCGAGCGGGGTGTGTGCAGCGACCGGGTCGAGCACGGCGAGTTGATCTTCTACCTGACCTCCGACATGAAGGCGTTCCAGGAGGGCTACAAGAAGCGGGTGTTGGACAAGATCGCGGCGGGCGAGGCCACGTACGGTCTCTTCAGCCGGGTGTTCGTCGGCAAGAACTTCGCCGTCACGCCGACGGAGACCAAGACCGCGCTCAAGCTGTCCCGTTCGGATCTGCGCATTCTCACCTGCAATCCGACGGCCACCGTGCCGGAGGGGTACAAGCGCGAGAAGGCCTTGGTCGACGGCTGCGTCCTGAGCGACTTCGTCGGCAGCGCGGACGGCTCCGGCAGCCCGAACTTCGAGGCGCCGCGCGATCCGGCCGCGGGCGACGAGCCGTCCGGCAAGCCGGGGCAGCCGGCCGAGGGAAGCCTGGGGCTGCCGCGCGCCGAGAGCCTGGACGAGCTGAAGAAGATGCTCCACCCGAACCACATCGACTGCGCGAACTATTCGACCGACCCCGACACCCTCGCGGTCGAGTCGATCGACTACCGGCCCGTCATCACCGGTGACCACCGCGCCTGGGGCGTCGAGGACCGCGCGTTGTGCGGCTACCCGGCGGGGGCGCAGCGCGCCCACGACCTCAACTGGATCGACACCGTCTACGACATGACGCTCCTTCAGAACCGGGCCAGGGACGCCCAGCGCGAGGACCTGAAGGACGACAACCGGCTCAGTTTCACGGCGAGCCTGCTGCTCGTCGGCCAGAACATCGCGGTGGAGACGAACGACCCGGCCGTCCGCAACGGCCTGTACCAGCTCCAGTTCCTCTACCTGAACTGCGAGCCGGGCTTCACCGCCCCTGCGGGCTACCGCCTGGAGAAGGCCAGTGCCGACGGGTGCGTCCTGACCAACTACGAGCCCGGCGGCAACTGAGGCCTCAGTTCGCTGCGGGCGTCACCGTGACCACGGCCGTCACACCGTCCACGCGGAAGGCGCCGGTCTGGCCTTCGCGGTCGAACAGGACCGCGTCGAAGCGCTCCAGGGTGCGGCCGGAGCCGGTCTCGGTGGCCGTGCCCGACAGCACGACGACCAGGGTCACGCCACCGGCCGCCGGGGCGGCGATCTCGAACGGCTCCCGGGTCGGCCGTACCTCCGCCGTGGCGGCCGTACGCCGGGTCATCACATTGAAGTCGACGAGCGGGCCGCCCAGGAGACGGCAGTCCGTGGCCGCGTCGCCGGAGAAGGCGAACGGCTGGTAGGCGGTGTCGACGAGGTGCGGGGTCCCGTCGATCGTCAGCTCCATGCCGGGGCCGTCGACGACCGTGATGATCCGGTCCACGCCCGGGAAGGCGGAGAACGGGCCGCCGGCCGCGACATCGGCGAGGCTGACCCGCCAGCTGAACTCGTCAAGACCCGCGTCGGCGGGCCCGGCGGCCACCTCGCGGGTCACACCACCGCCGTTGCGCCAGGGCGTCGCCGGCCGGTCTTGTGCCCTGAGCAGGTGTCCTGGGTGGCGTCCTGCGGTCATCTCGTCAGCTCCCGGTGCCGGTGGATCTTCACGGTCACGCCTCGCGGCGGTGGTCGGCGATCGCGCGGCGGCTGTGCTCCAGGTGCCGGACGACCAGTTCCTCGACGAGCGTGGTGTCGCGTTCGGCGATGGCGCCGTACAGCAGCTCGTGGTCCTCGGCCATGTCGAGGTGGTGGTCGTGCTGGCCGAGCAGCCAGCGCATCCGGCTGCGCCAGATGGTGGCCAGTTCGGTCAGGACCTCGTTGTCGGCCAGCTCCGTGACGGTCTCGTGGAAGTCCGCCGCGGCGCGCCGGGCGGCCACGGCGTCCCCGGCGCGGACGGCGGCCAGCTCCTCGTCCAGGCGGGCGCGCAGCCGCGCGAGTCCGTCCCGGGTCCGCCGCTCGGCGGCGAGCCGGAAGGTCAGCACCTCCAGGGCGGCCCGTACCTCGGTCAGGTCCGCGACGTCGGAGGCGGTGAACTCGCGCACGATCGCCCAGGTGCGGGGCCGCGGTGTGACCAGGCCCTCGGCGACCAGCGCCCGCAGCGCGTCCCGTACGGGGACCCTGCTGACGCCCAGCTGGGCCGCCAGCTCGCGCTCCACGAGCTTGCTCCCGGGCGGGCGGACCCCGTCGAGAATCTCGTCCCGGAGGTGCCGCGTCACCCGTTCCGACTCCGGTTCGAACTCCCCTGACGCTGCCATGCGCACAGTCTCCCACGTGGGGATCTACGGCTACGGCTACGGCTACGGCTACGGGGCGAGCGTGGTCTGGGGCAGTGAGGCCCGCTGCACGCGGGTGTCCGCGTCCGTGTCGATCAGGCCGATCATGAGCGGGTTGGGGCCGGACGCGGCACCGGTGGCGGCGCGGATGCGGTAGCGATGGGTGACCACCGCGTCCTTGGCCAGGGCGGTGCCGCCGGTGGCGAGCTCGTACGGGTAGACGTCGTTGGCGATCCGCAGGGTGGCCGCGCGCCAGGTGCCGGCCGAGGCGTCCCAGCGCTCCAGGCGGTAGGCGGGGTCGGCGGTGGCCCCCGGCATGATCTCCATCTGGAGGGCGAGAGTGAGGTGCCGGTAGGCGCGGGTGTTGCCGTTGCGGAGGGTGACGGTGAACTCCTGCGCGGCGCCGCCGGCCCTCAGCGTCAGCCCGCCGCCCGGCGTGGCCACCCGCATCGCGAGGTACGTCGGCGCCGGCGCCGGCGGCCTGGTCGCGGTCTTCGACGACGAGGCGGGGGACGGCGGCGCGGTGGGCGTGGCGGGGCGGGTGGTGACGCTCGCCTCGGGCGTGGGCGTCGGCGGCGTTGTCGGTGCGGCCGTGGCCGTGGGCGAGGGGCTCGCCGAGGCCGGGGAGGGGGAGCTCGTCGCCTTCCCGGTCGCCTCCGGGCCGCAGCCGGTGGCGGCCGCCGCCAGGAGCACGGCGCTCACCGTGCCGACGACGACGGCGTGGGTACGGCGCATGTGGTTCTCCCTGGTGTTGCTCGGTGCGGTGGGCCGGGTCAACCTACCGGCGGCAGGACACGGGGCAGCCGAGGAGACGTAACGCTTCGGACGCGCGGCGGCCCGCTCCCGGTGCCCTGGTCCCGATGCCCCGTCGAGCCGCGGCCGGGCTGTGTTAGCCTTATGAGGTTGCAGTTGCGGTACCCATGAACCTATGTGCGCCTGACGGGAATGCTTCTCCTCTGGCGCATATTTTGTTTTCCGGCATCTCCGGATGGGGCCTCTGCCTACAGAAGGAGAAAGTCATGGCGCAGGGAACCGTGAAGTGGTTCAACTCCGAGAAGGGCTTCGGCTTCATCGAGCAGGACGGCGGCGGCCCGGACGTCTTCGCCCACTACTCGAACATCGCCACCCAGGGCTTCCGTGAGCTCCAGGAGGGCCAGCGTGTGTCCTTCGACGTGACGCAGGGCCAGAAGGGCCCGCAGGCGGAGAACATCGTTCCCGCCTGATCGCCGTACGCGTATCGGTACACCGGGGTCGGCACCGTCATGGTGCGGGCCCCGGTTTGCGCTGTTTCCAGGAAGGCAGACCTCCGCATGTCCCGTAGGCCCCAGAAGTCGAACCGACGCGCCTCGAAGCCGTCACCGGCCCCCTCGACGCCGAGGGAGTTCCAGCTGCCGGAGAGCACGACTCCCGCGCTTCCCGCCGTCGAGGAATTCGCCGACATGGACATGCCCGGGGGGCTTCTGAAGACCCTGGCCGCCCAGGGGGTCACCACCCCCTTCCCCATCCAGGCCGCCACGCTGCCGAACTCGCTGGCCGGCCGCGACCTGCTGGGCCGCGGACGCACCGGCTCCGGCAAGACCCTCGCGTTCGGTCTCGCGCTGCTCGCCCGTACCGCCGGTCTGCGGGCCGAGCCCAAGGCACCCCTCGCCCTCGTGCTCGTACCGACGCGGGAGCTGGCCCAGCAGGTGACGGACGCGCTGACCCCGTACGCCACGGCCGTGAACCTCCGGATGACCACCGTGGTCGGCGGGCTTTCGATCAACAAGCAGGCCTCCGCGCTGCGGCGCGGCGCCGAGGTGCTCGTGGCGAGCCCCGGCCGGCTCAACGACCTCGTGGAGCGCGGGGACTGTGTGCTCGACGACGTCCGCATCACGGTCCTGGACGAGGCCGACCAGATGACCGACATGGGCTTCCTGCCGCAGGTCACCAAGCTGATCCAGCAGGTGCGGCCGGACGGGCAGCGCATGCTCTTCTCGGCCACCCTGGACGCCAACATCGACCGGCTGGTGAAGCGGTTCCTCACCGACCCCGTCGTGCACTCCGTGGACCCGTCCGCGGGCGCGGTGACCACCATGGAGCACCATGTGCTCCACCTCATGGACGAGACCGACAAGAAGGCCGTCACCACGCGCATCGCGGCCCGGGACGGCCGGGTCATCCTCTTCCTCGACACGAAGCGGTCGGCCGACCGGCTCGCCAAGCGCCTCCTGTCCGTGGGCGTCCGCGCCGCCGCGCTGCACGGCGGCCGCTCGCAGCCGCAGCGGAACCGGACCCTGGACCAGTTCAAGAACGGCCAGGTCACCGCGCTGGTGGCGACGAACGTCGCGGCGCGTGGCATCCACATCGACAACCTCGACCTCGTCGTGAACGTCGATCCCCCCACGGACCACAAGGACTACGTGCACCGCGGCGGCCGCACGGCCCGCGCCGGCGGAACCGGCAGTGTGGTCACGCTGGTCCTGCCCGAGCAGAAGCGGGACGTCTCCCGGCTGATGTCCGACGCGGGCATCCGGCCGAGCACGGCCCGCATCAAGTCCACCGACGCGGAGCTGACCGCCCTCACCGGCGCCCGCGAGCCCTCCGGCGTCCCCGTCGTCGTCGAGGTCCCCCAGCCCGCGACCCCGCCGGCGCCGCGCCGCGAGCGCAGGACCGACGCCGAGCGCGGTACGGGGGCGCGGCCCGCGCGGCGGCGCCGCAGGGCCAGTGCGGGCGCCGGCACCGGCACCGGCACCGGCACCAGGGCGGCGGCGGACGCCGCCACCGGTACGAAGGAGCGCGGCACGAAGGAGCGGGTGGCGAAGGAGCGGGTGGCGAAGGACCGGACCTCGAGCCGCCGGACCGCCGCCGGCGCGTCGGGCACCGCTCGTTCGGCCGGCCGCCCGGACCGCCGGGGCGGGGAGGGCAAGGAGTCGCGCGGCGCCTCGGCCAGGACCGTCGGCGTCAGGCGCGGAAGTCGTGGTGCGTGAGGTCGATCGCGAGCGAGTTGCCGAGGTTGTTGAAGAACACCGCGGTCGTGCCGCGCGTGGCCACCCGCTCGAAGGGGTTGGAGTCGGCCATGAACACCACCCACACCAGTTTCCGGTCCGTGTCGAGGCGGGCCGCGAACCCTTCCGAGCCGTGTGCGCCGTCGCCGCCGCAGACGTAGCCGGAGGCGTCCGGTAGCTTCGCGAAGCACCGTCGGTGGATGTCGATCTGCGTCACACCGTCCGGATCCTCCGCCAGCAGGGCGTCCAGGTCGAGGGGCGCTCCGAGCTCGAACCACGACAGCGCGGCGCCGTCGGTCGCCGCCTCGCGCGCCGAGCCGTCGGCCCGGTAGAGCCCGCTGCGGGCGGGGGCCAGGCCGGCCCGCCACAGATCGGTGATGCGGCTCATCGTCCCTTCCCATCGGTCGGTCGTTCGCAGAGTCGTACGCAAAAAAGGTGGCGGCTCCGGTCCAGGGGTTGACCGGAGCCGCCACAGTGCACGCGCGTGGAGAGGCGGTGCACGCCGTTCAAACACGAGGGCCGTCTGAGGAGGAGGGGGCGACCCTGCGGTGTTCTGTTCGGGCCCGTGGGGGCGCACTCAGTAAATATTCTTACGGTCGAGAAAGCAAGAGAATGAAAATTTTCATGCACTGACCGTGCGCTCCGACGTGCCCGGAGCGCCCTCAGTCGTCCAGGAAGAAGTCGTGCTGCTCCGCCGCCTGCTCGTACTTCTCCAGACGGGTCTGCGTCCGCTCCGGATCCGCGTCCGCCATGGCCTGGAGGATGGCCGCGGACAGCACCCCGGGCGCCGCGTAGGAGTCGAAGACGAGGCGGGCGCCGGTGCCGGCGCTGAACACCACATCGGCCTCGTCGACCAGCGGCCCGAGCGTCAGGTCGGTGATCAGCGCGACGCGCAGCCCGACGCGGCGCGCGGCCCGCACGACGGCCAGCGTCTCCTTGGCGTGCCGGGGCATCGCGAAGGCCAGCACCCACTCCCCGCCCGCCTCGCGCGCCTGCAGCAGCCCGTCGTACGCGACGCTGCCGCCCCGCGTCACCACCCGTACGTCCGGGTGGATGCGCCGCGCGGCGTACGCGAAGTACTCGGCGAGGGAGACCGAGATCCGCACGCCGAGGACGGTGAGGGGAACGGACCGGGCCAGCTCACGGCCGATGTCGAGGATCCGGTCGGGGTCGGCGAACACCCGCCGCAGCGACGTCAGGTTCTCGATCTCGGCGTCGACCGCCGACTGGAGCTCGTTACGGAGCCGCCGCTCGTCCGGCGCGCCGGCGACCGCGCTGAGCGCGATGGGCTGGAGGGCCTCCCGGAGCGCGGGGTACCCGCTGAACCCCAGCGACGAGGCGAAGCGGGTCACCGACGGCTGGCTGACGCCCACCCGCTCCGCGAGCTCGGTGATCGACAGGAACGCGGCCTCGGTGAGGTGGTCCGTCAGGAACTGGGCGATGCGCCGCTGCGCGGGCGACAGCCGGTGCCCGCCGAACAGCACCTGCAGCCGCTCGGCGGGGGACGCGGTCTCCCCCTCCTCCTCCGGCGCGCGCCTGCCCGGCGTGATCGCGGCCGCCTGTGCGCGCGCTTGCTGCTCGGATGGCACGGGCCCAGATGACACGGGGTGGCTCCTTCTCGTCTCGCTGCTGCCCAAGATAGTTCAAGGGGCCGGGCTGCCCACGGCGCGAGCCGACGGTCTCTCTCCGCCCAGGGCAAAGGACTTCACGCCTGGGCCACCCGATCCACCCGGCGACCTGGCGGGCGAGCCGGTCTCCGCCGAGAGCCCGGGGTCAGGTCCGGCTCGGCAGGCCGTTCGCGTCGCAGGGAAGGGGATGGCCCGGGTGGTCGGCAACGAAGTCCTCACCGATGTCGTCGGCGGTCTCCTCCATGGCCTCGCTGGTGATGCGGATCTGCCCGGAGAACGGCTTGTCGATGTCCTCGATCAGCAGCAGCGATCCGGTGAAGAGGCCCGCCAGGACGAAGAGCAGGACGAAGTGCGAGGGCCCGCGCCGGCGCGGCAGCCCGAAGGCGAAGCCGCCGATCGTCGCGGCCAGCGAGATCACCATGAACCAGTACACGACCGTCGGGATCGTCGGCGTGGCCTCGGAGAGCCTGGTCTGGCGGGCGACGGAGCGTTCGTCGTCCGCCTCGACGAGCAGTTCGAACGCGCTGGCGTCCTTCTGTGCGAGGGCCTTGAACTGGCTGCGGAACTCCGAGGACCAGACCGACGCCTCGGGCGCCTTCTCGCCGGTGTTCATCGCGGGCCACTCGTACGTCATGATCGCCTGCGCGTAGCAGACCGCCGCGCCCTGCATCCGCTCGCGCTCGGGCTCGGGGGCGTAGTCGGCGACCTCGTACAGCTGGTCCACCCGGTGCGCCTCGGCCTCCACGGCCGCGCCGGCCGCCCCGTACGACTCGGCCGCCACGACGATCACGAACGCCACGAGCAGCACGGCCAGCGTCTCCAGCGGGCTGATCAGGTCGCTGATCGACGCCTCCTCCTCGTCCTCGGGTCCGGCCGCCGCGCGGCGGCGCCGGAGCCAGTTGGCGAGCAGGCCGGCGGCGAGCGCGGCGGCCATGATGAGGATGGTGATCGTGGTGAGCATGAGCGAGGCCCCGGGTAGGCGGTCGTAGTCGTCGTACCGTGTCTCCTCGCCCACCCCACCACGCTCGCCGCACGAGGGCCCATCGCGGCTGCGCCGTCCGGCCCAGCCCTGCCCGGGAGGCGGCCGGTCCGTCTGCTCAGTGGCCGGCGGCGAGTTCCCCGGAGAGCCTGCCGTGAAGATCGGCGCTGGATGTGTTCAGACCGGTGATCTCGACGGTCTTGCCGCGCTGGGCGTACTTGGTCTCGACGGCGTCGAGGGCGGCGACGGAGGAGGCGTCCCAGATGTGGGCGGCGGACAGGTCGATGACGACGTTCCGCGGATCGCCCGCGTAGTCGAACTGTCCGACGAGGTCGTTGGACGAGGCGAAGAACAGCTCGCCGGTGACCCGGTAGACGACGGTGGCTCCGTCGGGGTCGGTGACGGCGGTGACCTGGGCGAGGTGCGCGACGCGCTTGGCGAAGATGACCATGGCCGTGATCGAGCCGACGACGACGCCGATGGCGAGGTTCCCGGTGGCGACCACGCAGGCGACGGTCACGAGCATGACCGCGATCTCACCGGCGGGCATCCGCTTGAGGGTCTTCGGCGCGATGGAGTGCCAGTCGAAGGTCGCGAACGACACCATGACCATGACGGCGACGAGGGCCGCCATGGGGATGTCGGAGACGAGCGGTCCGAAGGCCACGCACAGCACCATCAGGAACGCGCCGGCGAGGAAGGTGGAGAGCCGGGTGCGCGCCCCGGACACCTTCACGTTGATCATCGTCTGGCCGATCATCGCGCAGCCGCCCATGCCGCCGAAGAAGCCGGTGACGATGTTGGCGATGCCCTGACCGATGGACTCGCGGGTCTTGTTGGAGTGGGTGTCGGTGATGTCGTCGACGAGCTTCGCCGTCATCAGCGACTCCATCAGACCGACCAGCGCCATCGCGAAGGCGTACGGGGCGACGACAGTCAGCGTGTCGAGCGTGAACGGCACGTCCGGCAGGCCCGGTACGGGCAGGGAGGACGGCAGTTCGCCCTTGTCGCCGACGGTCGGCACGGCGATCCCGGCCGCCACCGTGATCACGGTGAGGACCACGATCGTGACGAGCGGGGCCGGCACGACGGTGGTGATCCTCGGGAAGAGGACCATCAGGGCCAGGCCGCCGATGACCAGCGGGTAGACCGGCCAGGGGACGTTCCTCAGCTCCGGGAGCTGGGCCAGGAAGATCAGGATCGCGAGGGAGTTGACGAAGCCGACCATCACCGAGCGGGGTACGAACCGCATCAGCCTGGCCACCCCGAGCGCGCCCAGGACCACCTGGAAGACACCGGCGAGGATAACGGCCGCGACGAGGTAACCGAAGCCGTGCTCACGGTTGAGCGGTGCGATCACCAGGGCCACGGCACCGGTGGCGGCGGAGATCATCGCCCGCCGGCCGCCGACGATGGAGATGGTCACGGCCATGGTGAACGAGGCGAACAGGCCGATGGCGGGGTCGACCCCCGCGATGATCGAGAACGAGATCGCCTCGGGGATCAGCGCCAGCGCGACCACGAGGCCGGCGAGCACCTCGGTGCGCCAGACCTTCGGATCGGAGATCCAGTCGGGCATCGGACGGCGCGGGCGCGCGGCCGGAGTGGGGGCGGTGGCGGCAGAAGACACGGAGACGGAACCTGTCGTACTCGGGCACACCGCTACGGCGGCGGGCAGGCGGCGGCGCGGGGCGTCATGGACTCGCGCACGCTTCTCGCCTGCGACAATCGGGACTTCGCCGGGGGCGGCTTCGATCCCGGCGCGACATGCAACTCTACCCTAACGTTAGGGTAGGGATGGGCGGGCGCCCGCTCGGGCCCGGCCCCGCGATCACGGGAAGGGCCATGGGGAGCACGGGCGTGGACGGCAAGCACATGCAGATCGGCGAGGTGGCCACGCGGACCGAGCTGTCCCTGCGCACGATCCGGCATTACGAGGAGGCCGGCCTGGTCGTGCCGTCCGCCCGCTCCCAGGGAGGCTTCCGCCTCTACACCGAGCGGGACGTCGAACGGCTCATGGTCATCCGCCGCATGAAGCCGCTCGGCTTCACCCTGGAGCAGATGCGCGACCTGCTCGACGCCACCGACCGGCTGGACGGCGAGCACCTGTCGGCGGACGAGCGGGAGCTCCTGCTCGACCGCGTCCGGGAGTACGAGCGGGGCGCCGCCGAGCAGGTGACCAAGCTGCGCGTCCAGCTGGCTCGGGCCGAGGAGTTCGCGCGGACGCTGCACGAGCGCGTCGAACGCAACCGGAGCGCCGGGGCCTCCACCGAGACCGTGTAGAGAAGGGCCCGGCCGTACGCGGCCGGGCCCTTCTCCCACAGTCGCCGCCCGCTAGCCGGCGTACGTCTCGAACTCGGCGACCTTCGGCGTGCCGGTCGCCCCGGTGATCTCGAAGGTGACCTTGCGCAGTGAGGTCCGGGGGAAGGCGATGGGGCCCGCACCGGTGCCGGTGCCGGTGGCCAGGACGGCGCCGGTGTCGGCGTCGGTCACCCGCCAGGTGCCGATGGTGCCCGCGGAGCCGGACGCCTCCCGGATGACGATCGAGGAGACGGAGACGGCGGAGCCCCACTTGATGGAGATCGAGCCGGTCGAGCCGGCCGGCGACCAGTAGGTGCTCATGTCACCGTCGCGGACGTTGCCGTAACTCGTGCCGTCGGCCTTGCTGGAGCCGTCGGAGCCGGCGCCGATGCTGAGGTTGGTCCCGGAGGGCTGGGTCGCCGTCGGGGTGGGGGTGGGGGTCGGGGTGGTCTGGGTCGGCGTGGGTGCGGGGGTGGTCGTGGTGGGCGTCGGCGCCGGGGTCTGCGGCGAGCAGGAACCGTCCGACACGAGCAGCCCCTTGCCCGCGCCCGCCGTCCGGCTCACGACGTCCGGCACGCAGGCGGCCGCGTCCAGGGTGTACGCGTACGGGATGCTCACCGTGGTGTTCGACCGTACGTCGGGGCCGGCCGGGTGGTAGTCCGACTCCGGCGCCGACCAGGTCACGCCGTCGAAGACGTTGCCGCTCACCTGCCAGTAGCCGGCCGCGTCGGTGTAGAAGGTGCCCAGGACGTCCTTGGAGTCCTCGAAGTAGTTGTTGTCGACCTTGGCGTGGGCGCCCGCACGGGAGTTGATGCCCGATTCGTTGAGGTGCAGGTAGTGGTTGTTGTACATGTGCGCGGTCCCGCCGCGGAGCAGGGGCGCGCGGGAGTCGATGTTCTCGTACAGGTTGTGGTGGTACGTGAGGAAGCCGTTGGACAGCTCGGTCTCGCTGGAGCCGACGAGGCCGCCCCGGCCGGAGTTGCGCAGGATGCTGTAGGACAGGGTCACGTACTGGGTGTTGTCCTTCAGGTCGAAGAGGCCGTCGTACCCTTCCGACTCCCCGCCGGACGCCTCCAGGGTGGTGTGGTCGACCCAGACGTTGCGGACGTCGTTCTCCATGCCGATGGCGTCGCCGCCGTTGGACGTGGGCGAGCCGGACTTCTTGACGTTCCGGACGGTCACGTTCTGGATGATGATGTTGCTCGACTCGCGGATGTGGATGCCGAGTTGGTCGAAGACGGCGCCGCTGCCGACGCCGACGATGGTGACGTTGCTGATCTGCTTGAGCTCGATGACGCCGTCCGCGGTGTTGCAGCTCGCGCCCGACACCTTCGAGGTGTTGGCGTGGTTGATGATGCCTTCGACCTCGATGGTGATCGGTGTGCTGCTGCTCGCCCGCCCGCAGAGGGCGGCGTGGATCGCGGTGCCGGTCGTGGCCCGCACGGTCTGCCCGCCGGCGCCGCCGGTGGTGCCGCCGTTCTGCGTCGCGTAGCCGGTGGCGCTCCCGGTCGCGGCCGAGGCCTGGGGCATCGCCGCCACCACACCGACCGCGGCGGCCAGGGCCGTCACGGCGAGACCCGCCGAGAGTCGCACCGCCGTCGATCGTCGTGCCGCCGATCGCTCTGCTGTCGTTCGCCGTGCTGCCAATCGCCTTGCTGTCGATCGCCTCATCGCCGTCTCCGAATCTCTGATTCGTTGTCGATTGCCGTACCCCGCAAGACAGAAAGCGCTTTCTGCCCGACGCACGATAGGGGTCCCGCAGAGGGCTGACAAGGCTCGCGGAACGAACGCGTTCCCGGGGCCGCGCCCGCTCGGGCCGGCCCCGCGACACGTTCTAGAGCGCGATCCACTCCGTGGACGTCGTGACCTCGTTCAGGACCTCCGGGAGCGGCTCGATGCCCAGACCGGGGCCCGTCGGGACGTCGAGATGCCCGTCGGCGAGGACGAACGGCTCGGTGATGTCCGTGGCGAAGTAGCGGTGCGAGCCGGAGGTGTCGCCGGGGAGGGTGAAGCCCGGCAGGGCGGCGAGGGCGACGTTGGCGGCGCGGCCGATGCCGGTTTCCAGCATGCCGCCGCACCAGACGGGGACGCCGTGGGCGCGGGCGATGTCGTGGATGCGGCGGGCTTCGAGGTAGCCGCCGACCCGGGCCGGCTTGATGTTGATGATCGAGCAGGCGCCGAGGGTGATGGCCGCGGCGGCGTCGGCGGCGGACTCGATGGACTCGTCCAGGCAGACGGGCGTGCGCAGCAGTCTGGCGAGCTGGGCGTGCTGGACCATGTCGTCGTTGGCGAGGGGCTGTTCGATGAGAAGCAGCCCGAAGTCGTCGAGCTTGGCGAGGTGTTGGGCGTCGACGAGGGTGTACGCGGCGTTGGCGTCGACCTGGAGGAGGAGGTCGTCGCCGAAGCGCTCGCGGACCGCGCGGACGGGCGCGATGTCCCAACCGGGTTCGATCTTCAGCTTGATCCGGACGTAGCCCTCGGCGACATAGCCCTCCACCGCGTCCAGGAGCTCGGGTATCGAGTTCATGATGCCGACGGAGACGCCGCACGGCACGCGGTCGCGGGATGCGCCCAGGTGGGCGGCGAAGGACTCGCCAGTCAGGCGGAGTTGGGCGTCGAGGACGGCGGTCTCCAGGACCGACTTGGCCATGTGGTGGCCGGTGAAGGGTTCGAGGGCGCGGCCGACGCCCGCCGCGTCCACGCCGTCCTTCGGCAGGGCCGGGACGAGGTGGCGGCGCAGGACGTCCTGGGCCCCGTCGACGTACTCGGAGCAGTAGCGCGGCTCGGACATGGCCGCGCACTCCGCCCAGCCCTCGGTGCCGTCGGAGGTGACGACGCGGACGAGGAGGACGTCGCGGCTGGTCTCGACGCCGAAGGAGGTGCGGAACGGGGCGACGAGCGGCATCGCGATGCGGCGCAGTTCGACGCCGGAGATCTTGGTCTTCATGTGCGGGTGGCTCCTGGGCTGGTTCAGGCTGCGGTGCGGTGGACGACGTAGCTGCGGCGGTCGTGGAAGCCGGCGACACGGGCGCCTTCGGCGAGCAGGCCGCCGAGCACGTGCCGTACGGCGAGGCGCCAGTCCCGGGCGGCGCCCGGGTCGGTGCGGCGCAGGGACTCGATGTCGTCGGGGAGGTCGACGAGGACGGTGCCGGTGTCGGCCGGGCCGATCACGGGGCGGCCGTCGTCGTTCCGGACGCCGTACGAGGCACCGGCCGGCGGGTCCAGGGGGTGCGGCGCCACGGGCGCGGTCAGGTCCCAGGCGGCCAGGACCCGGTCGGACTCGTCGCCGCCGTTGATGGCGTCGTCCATCTCGCCGTAGAACGACTGCAGGTACTCCACCGGGCGGGCGCCGAGCTTGACCAGGTTGAAGTGGGCGTTGCGGCGGATCAGCGGGTCGTAGGTCCAGGTGATCCGCTTGATCCCGCGGGCGAGGGCCCAGTCGCGCTGGTGCATTTTGAGGGCGAGGCCGATGCCGCGCCCCATGGCCGTGCCGGTGATGTGGGAGTGCAGGGTGGTGCCGATGGGGTCGCCGTAGAAGGCGACGGACGCACCGACCAGGCGCCCGCCCTCGTACGCCCCGGCGACGTAGTTGCCCGCGTGGGACAGGGCGCGCATCACCTCGGCGGAGACGGGCGGGCTGTCCGCGTCGGTCCCCCATATGCCGGCGTAGAGACGGCTGACGGTGTCGAGGTCCTCCATCGCGTGGAGTTCTCTGAGCTCGAGTTCGAGGCCTGGTGCGTTCACTGCAGCGCTCCGACGAGATGGGCCAGGAGCCGGGCGCGGTCCGGCATCGTGGTGGTGACGACGTGTTCGTGGGCGGCGTGGGCGCCGTCGCCGACGGCGCCGAGCCCGTCGAGGGTGGGGCAGCCGGCTCCGGCGGTGTAGTTGCCGTCGGAGGCGCCGCCGACGGCCGCCTGCCACAGCGGGCCGAGGCCGAGTCGCGCGGCGACGTCGCCGGCGAGGGCGAACAGCTTGGCGGAGGCCTCGGGGTCCAGGGGCGGGCGGTTGGGGCCTCCGGAGACCAGGAGGCGCGCCCGCGGGTCGTGCGGTCGCAGGGTCCTGATCAGCTGGTCGACCGCGTCCTGGGCCGCCGCGCTGGGCACCCGTACGTCGACGCTGAGGTCGGCCCGGGCGGGCACGGTGTTGCTCGCGGTGCCGGCCGTCATGACGGTGGGAACGACGGTCGTCCCGGGCCCGGTCCGCGCGGTGACGGTGTCGGCGATCCGGCCCAGGGCCAGGAGCTGGTGGGCGAGTTCGGTCGCCGCGTTGACGCCCTTCTCGGGTTCGAGCCCGGAGTGGGCGGCGCGGCCGTGGACCGTGAGGTCGTAGAGGGAGACGCCCTTGCGGGCGGTCTTGAGGGCTCCCCCGGGCGCGGACGCCTCCAGGACGAGGGCGGCCTCGCACTGCCGCGCCAGCTCCTCGATCAGCGGACGGGAGGTGTCCGAGCCGACCTCCTCGTCGCCCGTGACCAGCACGCACACCCCGTCCAGGGACGGCAGCGAGGCCAGGGCGTGGAACATCTGCACCAGGCCGGCCTTCATGTCGAAGACGCCGGGGCCGCGGGCGATGTCCCGCTCCACCGACCAGGGGTGGGTCTTGATCGAGCCGATCGGCCACACGGTGTCGTGGTGCCCCAGGAGCAGGATGCGCGGGGCACCGAAGCTCCACCGGACGTGGGTGACGCCGTCGACGACCAGTGTCTCGGGGCGGGCGCCGAGCAGCCGGCTCCCCTGGTCGGCGACGACGCGCGCGCTGCGGGCGACGGCGGCGTGGTCGGCGGAGTACGACTCGCAGGTCACAAGTTCTTCGAGGTCGGCGAGCATGGCGCCGAGGCCGGGCGCTGGACGCGCCCGGGCGGGCAGGGGTTCTTGGTCAACCGGCACGGTGGTTCCTCCTGGTGGGGATGGACGCCACGCTAGGCAGGCCGCGATCACGGCGGTTGGTGTCACGGTGAGGAACGTGGGCGTCCGGTTCGTACGAGGGCCCAAGGTGACGCCCCGGGCGGCACCCGAGGCGGCATCCGAGGCTCCGAGGCTCCGAGGCTCCGAGGTCAGCCCATGTGCGTGGCCATGAGCCGCCGTACGTTCCCGCCGAGGATCTTGAGGATGTCCGCCTCCGGCAGCCCCCGGCGCACCAGTGCCTCGGTCACCAGCGGCATTCCCGCCGGACCTTCGAGCCCGGGAAAGTCGAACATCGGGTCCTCGTCGTCGAGGCTCTCGCAGCAGGGCGGGGTGACGTCGTGCATGACCTCGCGGACGAAGTCCGCGCCGAGGCCGACGTGGTCGGTCCCGGCGACGGAGACGATGTGCTCGATGTGGTCGACGATCCGGTCGGTGCTCACCTTCGCCTGCTCGTCGGTGAGGAAGTCGGGCACGAAGTTCACGCACACCACACCGCCGGTGGCGGCCACGCCCCGGATCTGCTCGTCGGTGAGGTTGCGGTGGTGGTCGCGCAGGGCCCGGGCGCACGAGTGGGTGGCGATCAGCGGCCGGGTCGCCAGCTCCAGAACGTGCTCGACGCCGCTCGCTCCCAGGTGGGAGATGTCGAAGAGAATGCCGAGGCGTTCCATCTCGCCCAGCGCCTCGACGCCGGGCACGGTCAGCCGGCTGCCGGTGGCGTCCTCGCGGCTGCCGTCGGCGAGCGGGGTGCGCCCCCAGTGGGCGATGGAGGCGATCCGTACGCCGAGCCGGAAGAGGGTGGCGAAGAGCTCGACGGAGGCGTCGATGCCGGGGGCGCTCTCCAGGGCGAGGACCAGCGCGATCCTCCCTTCGGCGAGGGCCGCGTCGATGTCGGCGCCGTCGCGGCAGAGGACGACCTGGTCGGCGTTGGCCTCGGCGAGGACATGGGCGCACTCGATCATGCGGAGGGTCTGCCGCAGCGCGCCTTCGGGGCGGTACTGGTCGTCGATGAACACCGGAAGCACCTGGATGTCGATGCCGCCCTCGCGCAGCTGCGGCAGCCAGCGTTCGCGGAAGAAGGAACCCCAGCGCATCGGCGGGCGGGCGGCGACGGCCATCAGCAGGTCGTTGTGGGCGTCGGCGACGACGGCGCGGTGGTGGAGTGCGAGGGGCATGGCGGGGCCTTTCGGGCAGGGGAAGGCGGCGTCCGGCGGCCCGTACCAGGGCCGCCGGACGCCACGTCAGGGGGACTCAGGCGCGGGCGAGCCGCGGGACCGCGTCGAGCAGGGTGCGGGTGTACGCGTCCCGCGGCGCGCCGATCACGTCCTCGACGGGGCCGGACTCGACGAGCCGGCCGTGGTGCATGACGGCGACGGCGTCGCAGACGTACCGGACGACGGCGAGGTTGTGCGAGATGAACAGCATGGTCAGGCCGAGTTCACCGCGCAGTTCGCGCAGCAGGTTGAGCACGGCGCCCTGGACGGAGACGTCGAGGGCGGAGGTGATCTCGTCGGCGATGAGCAGCTCGGGCCGGGCCGCGAGGGCGCGGGCGATGGCGACGCGCTGACGCTGTCCGCCGGAGAGTTCGCGGGGGTACTTTCCGGCGTACGCGGCGGGCAGGGCGACCAGTTCGAGGAGCCGCCCGACCTCTGCCGCCCGCTGCGCGCGTGGGACGCGGGTGCCTTCGGCGACGGCGTCGCCGATGCTCATGCGCGGGTTGAGCGAGGAGTAGGGGTCCTGGAACACCATCTGCACCCGGCCGCGGGCGACCCCGGTGACGGACCCACGGTACGGGGTGAGGCCGGCCACGGCGCGGGCGAGGGTGGACTTTCCGGAGCCGGACTCGCCGACGAGCCCGGTGACGGAGCCCTCGGGGACCTCCAGACTGACGCCGTCGACGGCGGTGAACGAGCCGAAGCGGACGGTGAGTCGGTCGATGTTCACGGGACCTCCCGGCGGGCCGTCGGTGTTCACTGGACCTCCCAGCAGGCCACGGAGTGTTCTTCGGTACGGGCGTGCAGCTTGGGGCGGATGGCGCAGCGGCCCGTCACGAAGGCGCACCGGTCGGCGAAGGCGCAGCCGTCGCCGACGTCGCCCGGCGCGGGCTGGCGGCCGGGGATGGTGGTGAGCGGGCCCGAGCGGTCGGTGTCCATGTCGGGGAGCGAGCCGACCAGGGCGCGGGTGTAGGGGTGGCGGGCGTAGTGGAGGGCGTCGGCGGGGAGTTCCTCGACGATGCGGCCCGCGTACATGACGGCGATCCGGTCGCACAGTTCGCTGACGACGGCGATGTCGTGGGAGATGAACAGGGCACCGGCCTGGGTCTCGTCGACGGCTTCGCGCAGGACCCGGAGGACTTCGCGCTGGACGGTGACGTCGAGGGCGGTGGTGGGCTCGTCCGCGATGATCAGGCGGGGCGTGTTCATCAGGCCCATGGCGATGACGGCGCGCTGGCGCATGCCGCCGGACAGTTCGTGGGGGTAGCGCCGGGCGACGTCGGCGGGCTGCTTGATGCGGACGGTGCCGAGGCGTTCGACGGCGCGGGCGCGTGCCTCGGTGCGGGTGGCACCGTCGTGCAGGGTGGCGACCTCGGCGAGCTGACCGCCGACGCGCAGGGCGGGGTTGAGGGAGGACGTGGGGTCCTGGAAGACCATCGCGAGCGAGGAGCCGAGCAGCTTGCGGCGCTCGGAGTCCGGCAGGGCGTCCAGGTCGACCCCGTCGAGACGCATGCGGGCGCTGCCGGCGAGGCCGGGGTAGGGCACGATCTGGCCGATGGCCGCGGCGGTCATGCTCTTGCCGCTGCCGGATTCGCCGACGAGGCCGACGATCTCCCCGGCGCGTACGGTGAGCGACACCTGGCGTACGGGGGTGATGTCGCCCGGGAAGGCGACGGTGAGGTCCCGTACCTCCAGGACGGCGTCCGGTGCGGGCTCGTCGCGGGCGGGGGCGACCTCGGGGGCCACGGGCTTGCCGACGGGTTCGCGGGTGTGGGCGGCGGCCTTGGCGAAGGTGTCGCCAAGGAGCATGAAGCCGAGTCCGGCGAGGCTGACGGCGAGGGCGGGGGCGACGACGACGGCCGGGGTGACGTAGACGTGCCCGAAGGCCTCGTTGAGCAGCCGGCCCCAGTCGTACGAGGGTGCCTGGACGCCCATGCCGAGGAAGGACATCGCGGACAGGCCGAGCAGGGCGGCGCCCATCGACTGGGCGGTGTTGAGGATGAGCGGCTCGGCGATGTTGGGCAGGATGTGCCGGGTGAGGATGCGGCGCCGGGGCACGCGCAGCATGCGGGCGGCGGCGATGTAGTCGGATCCGGCCACGGACGCGGTCATGGTGTGGGTGAGCCGCGCGAAGGTCGGGGCGAGGGCGACGCCGATGCCGAGGACGGCGCCCTGGGCGCCGAGTCCGGCCACGACGGCGGTGAACATGGCGAGCAGCAGGGCAGGGAAGGCGACCAGAAGGTCGACCGCCGCGACGACCGCGCGGCCGGCGCGCCGCGGCAGGATCTGCGGCAGGGTGCCGAGCAGCACGCCGGAGACGGTGCCGATCAGGGTGGCGAGGAAGGCGAGGCCGAGGGTGAGCCGGGTGGCGACCAGGGTCCGGGCGAGCAGGTCGCGGCCGAGGGCGTCGGTGCCGAGCCAGTGCGCGGCGGTGGCTCCCTGGCTGATCTCCGTGGGGTTGATCCGGTTGGCGGCGTCCTCCCAGAACGGCGGGCCGACGACGGCGAGCAGGAGCATGAGGGCGACGATGACGGCGCCGAGGAGGCCGACGGGGTTCTTCAGGAGGCGGCGCATCAGCCCTCCCTGCGGGTGGCGGCGGACGGGGTGGACAGCGTCGACTTGGGGTCGAGGATCCCGAGCAGGACGTCGACGAGGAAGTTGATGAGGAGGACGAGCGCGCCGTAGACGAGGATCATGGCCTGGGCCACGGGGTAGTCCTTCTGGGTGATGGCCTCGACGGTGCGCAGACCGAGTCCGGGCCAGGCGAAGACGTTCTCGACCAGGACGCTGCCGGTGATCAGTCCGCTGAGCAGCAGACCGCCCATGGTCAGGGTGGCGGTAAGGGTGTTGGGCAGCAGGTGGACCGCGTAGAGGCGCCAGGCGGGCAGGCGCTTGGCGTGGGCCAGGCGCATGTAGTCGGTGTCGAGTTCGCGCAGGGTCTCGACCCGGGCGAGCCGGGCGATCATCGCCGCCGGGGCGATGGCGAGCGCCGTGACGGGGAGCACGAAGGAGGCGGGTCCGGTGAGACCGGCCGGCGGGAACAGGCCGAGGCCCAGGGCGAGGACGAGCAGCAGCGCCAGACCGTAGAGGTACTCCGGGATGGCGACCGCGGCGCCGGTGAGGGTGGTGAAGGCGGTCTCGGTGCCGCGCCGGCGCCCGTTGTGGGTGCGGACAGCGGCCCACAGGCCCAGGGGTACGGCCACGGCGAGCGCGGAGAGGGTGGCGAGGACGGCCAGGGCCAGGGTGTTGGGGAGGCCCTGGCCGATGATGTCGGTCACCGGCTGGGAGGTGAAGAACGAGGTGCCGAGATCGCCCGAGAAGAGGTCGCGGACGTAGTGCGTGAACTGGGTGAACAACGGCTCGTCGAGCCCGAGTTC
The DNA here is from genome assembly GCF_041270065.1 of Streptomyces fradiae. Taxonomy (NCBI): domain Bacteria; kingdom Bacillati; phylum Actinomycetota; class Actinomycetes; order Kitasatosporales; family Streptomycetaceae; genus Streptomyces; species Streptomyces fradiae. Next base: position 817,675 of record NZ_CP065958.1, read on the forward strand.
GCTACGGCGCTGCGCCACGAGCTCCTTCGGGGCGGTCGGGCCGAGCATCTGGCGCAGCGGGTCGCCGGGGATCAGATGGATCATCGCGAACGAGGCCACGACGAGCACGGCGAGCGAGCCCGCGAGCCGCAGCAGCTGCCGTACGAGGAAGCCTGGGGTGAGCCGGCGGGTACGGCGGCCCGGGACGGAAGCGGTGGCCGCTTCCTGGGGAGTGAGCACATCGGGTCGGGTGGTCACTTCTCTCCTCCCGTCATGCGGATCGACGTCGGCTCGAAGAGTCCGGTCGTGATGCGGAACGTGGCGTTGTGGGAGGCGGTGGTGAGGGTCTTGTCGACGACGGGGACGAGATCGCCGCTGTCGAACAGCGCGTTCTCCGACCGAGCCCACAGAGCGCAGCCCGACGTGCCCGGGAGCTTGCTCGCGGCGGCGGCGAGCTTCTCGTACTCGGTGTTGGTGAGGTGGGCGAAGTTGCCGCCGTCTGGGGTGAAGGGGCCGGAGAGCGAACCGACCAGCTGCGTGGGCAGGGTGACGCCGAGCGACACCCAGTCCACGTCCCAGTCCTGGGTGACCGCTTCCACCTCGTCGTAGGCGGCGTCCGAGAGGGCCCTCAGTCGCACGTCGACGCCGGCCTTCTTCCACGCTTCGGCCAGGTACTCGGCCGCGGCGGCCATGGTCTCGCCCCCGGAGGTGCCGTAGATCATGCGGATGGTGAGCCGCTTCCCGCCCTTCACACGGAAGCCGTCGGGGCCTCGGTGCCAGCCGGCGGCGTGGAGTGCCGAGGCGGCCGCGGTGGGGTCGTAGGCGGGCAGATGGCCGGTGACCGTGTCACCGGGGCAGGGGTTCGGCCGCAGCACCAGGCCGGTGGGCGGTTGTCCGGTGCCGCCGGTGCCGAGCGCGCCGAGGGAGTGCAGGTCGACCGCCTGGATCAGGGCCTTGCGGACCTCCGGGTCGTCTCCGGGGTGCCCCTTGCCCTGGTGGAAGAAGAACTCCTGAGTGCCGTTGGGCTGGGTCGTGGCGGTGATTCCGGGGACGCTGGTCACCCGGGCACGGTCGGGGCCCGCGAACTGCGCGCCGTTCAGCTGGTGGGAGAGCAGCAGGTTGGCGGCGGTCGACTCGCTGCCGACGATCTTGAGGACGACCGAGTCCGGCATGGCGGGGTCGGTCGCCGTGGCTCCGCCGGGTCCCCATGTGTAGTCCTTGCGCCGGGTGTAGGTGTAGCTCTGGTTCGGCCGGGCCTCCGTGAGCTGGAAGGGGCCCGATCCGGAGGTGCCGCTCCTGAGCAGGGAGCGGTCCTTCAGCCCCTTGCCGCAGACCAGGAACAGGTATCGAGTGCTCTGCAGGATGAGCGAGAACGGCTTGGGCGTGGTGAGGGTCACCGTGCCGGCCGTGTCGTCGGCCTTCGCGGTCAGGCCCTCGGGAACCACGACACCGATGGCGGGCGACTTGGTGGCCGGGTCGGTGATGTAGTCGACGTTCGCAGCGATCGTGCTCGCCGTCACCGGGCTGCCGTCCGCGCAGGTGACGCCGCGGCGCAGGGTGAAGGTGACCGACGACGGCTTGACGTCCCACTTCTGGGCCAGGCCCGAGACGACACGGCCGTCGGGGGCGATGTTCACCAGAGTGTCGTACGCCAGCGACAGCGCGGTGTACGTGGCGGTGTTCTGGAACTGGGCCGGATCGAGCAGTCCGGGATCGCTCTTGATCGCGAAACTGAAGGTGTCACCACCGGTCGACCCGGCCTGGCCGGTGCCGCAGCCGGCCGCGAGCAATGACACGGCGAGACAGGCGGAGATCGCCTTGGCTCTGTTCATCGGGGGCTTCATAGGGGGCTCCATAGGGGGCTCCGTCGGGAGGGCTCCATCGAGGGGGGCTCCGTGGGGAAGAGTTGCCCCACAGTCGCGGCTCGTGGCCGGAATTGATTCAGCCGGGGCGACGAAAGCGGCCTGGCCGATTCGGTACGAGGTCCCAAACCCGGCGTCCGGCACGAAGACACGTCGGCCCCGGACCGCGGGCGGGGCGGTCCGGGGCGGGCGGCGACGAGCCGGTGGCACGGCGGGGTGCTCGTTACGTCCGGGGGCGGAGGTGGTCGACGGCGAGCCGGGCGGCGCGGCCGATGGCACGGTCGGCGAGCGGCTGGCGCGTGACCGCCGTCGAGGTACGGAGGAAGACGCCGACCGCGTACCGCTTGCCGTCGGGATACGCGACCACGCCGGCCTCGTTGCGTACGGCGAAGTCGGTGCCGGTCTTCCCGGCGAGCCGCACGCCCGCCTCGGGGAAGCCGGAGACGAGCCGGTGCTGCCACACCTGTTGGCCCATGATGTCCCGGACCTCGGCGCAGGCGGCCGCCGGACCGGCCTCGTCGCGCCAGATCGCGGCGAGCAGCGCGGTCACGTCGCGCGGTGTGCTGGACGGGCCGGTGCCGGGGGCGCAGGCCCGGAGGGCGAGCAGCCGTGCGTCGGGGACGCCGGAGAGCTGGTCGTCGAGGGAGCGGTCCGGGTCGAGCCCGAGCTCGTGGCGGATGTCGTCGTCCAGGGCGGCGCAGGAGGAGAAGCCGAAGTCCGGGAAGCCGAGCTCGTCGAGCGTCGCGCGGACCCGGTCGGCGCCGACGACGTCCAGGAGGAGGTCGGTGGCCGCGTTGTCGCTGATCGTCATCATCATGAAGGCGAGGTCGCGGGCGCTCATCTCCACGTCGTACGCGCAGCCGTCGGTGCCGCTGCCGCCGGCCCGGTAGGCGGCCGTGACCGTGTGGCGCAGGGCCGGGTCGAGCCGCCCGGCCGCCGCCTGGCGGGCGTACTCCAGGGCGATGGGGATCTTGAAGACGGAGGCGAGCACGACCTGGGCGTCGGCGCCGTGGCCGAACTCCTCGCCCGTGTCGATGTCCCGGGCGTGCACGAAGCCCTCGACTCCCGCCTGGGCGAAGGTGTCCGCGAGCGCGGCGCGGGTCCGGTCGGCACGGGCGGACCGCAGGGCGGCGGCGGTGGTCATGTCGTCTCCTGGGAAGCGGATACGGATGCGGTGGTGGCGGCCGGCGGGCGGCGCAGGTGGTCGACGGCGAGCCGGGCGGCGCGGCCGATCGCCGCGTCGGCGGCGGGATTGCGTCCGCCGAGGGCGGGGGTGCGCAGAAAGGCGGCGACGGCGTAGCGGCCCCCGTCGGGGTACTCGACGACGGCGGCCTCGTTGAGGACTCCCCACAGGGAGCCGTTCTTCGCCGCGACGCGCACGTCGGCGTCGAAGCCGGCCGCGAGGCGGTGCACGGAGAGCTGATGACTCATCAACTCCCGTACCTCGGCACAGGCTTCGGCCGGTCCGGCCCGGTCCCGCCAGATCGCGGCGAGCAGCGAGGTGATCTCGCGCGGCGTGCTGGCGGCGGACCGCGTGGGGTCGAGCATGGCCAAACCCCTGATCCGGTCCTCGCTCACCTGGTCGAGCTGGGCGTCCAGGTCGCCCTCGGGGTCCAGGCCGAGTTCGGCCCAGACCGGGTCCCACAGCTCGCGGTAGCGCCCGACTGGCAGCCGCGGACAGCCGAGTTCGGCGGCCACGGCGCGCACCGCGTCGGTGCCGAGCAGCTCCATGAGCTTGTCGGTGGCCGCGTTGTCGCTCATGGAGAGCATGAAGAAGGCGAGGTCGCGGGTGGACAGGGTGACGTCGTGCCGACAGCTGTCGGTGCCGATGCCGCCGCCCTCGCGGTTGGCGCCGGTGACGGTGTGGCGGGCGGCCCGGTCGAGGGCGCCGGCGGCGGCCTGGCGGGCGTACGCGAGCGCGACGGCGATCTTGCGGATCGAGGCGACGATGACGGGCGCGTCGGCGCGGAAGGCGAACTCGCGGTCTCCGTCGACGTCTTGGGCATGGACGAAGCCCTCGACTCCGGCCTCGCCGAAGACCGCCTGGACGGCAGTGGTCACCTCGTCGGTGGTGGAGAGTGGTGCCATGGGTGGTCCAATCGTGCGGAGTTCAGCCGACCTTCGGGGTCGCGCGGCCGCTGTAGTGGAGGTAGGAGGGCCCGTCGGGGCGCTGCTCGAACACCACCGCGTCCCATACGGAGTCGGAGCCGGAGCCGGTATCGGAGTCGGATTCGCCTTCCTCGCGGCCGACGAAGGTCGTCGCGTCGACGGCGACGAGGTCGAGGGTCCGGGAGCGGGCGAGGCCCACGAGGATTCCGGTGGGTTCGGTGCGCAGACGGAGCCCGCCCTCGTGGGCGGTCACGTGGATGCGGCTGCCGGCCCGCTCGTACACGCCGGTGATGGGCTCGACGTCCACGGTGACGGGCTGCTCGGGCGGCGCGAGCGGGGCGGGCACCGCGATGCCGTGCAGGTCCCGGAGCAGCTCGGTGACGAGCCGCTGCTGGAAGTCGACGCTCCGGCCGCCGTTGATCAGCGCGGCAACGACGGTCCCCGTACCGGGCAGGAGCCAGAGGGCGGCGTGCTGGCCGATGGTGTCGCCGGTGTGCGAGGCGAGCTGGTGCCCGTCCCACTCGTCCAGGCTCCAGCCGATGCCCCACTGCCGGCCGCCGGCGTACGGGTTGGGCACGTCGACCTGTGCCTGCCGCAGGGCGCCGGGGTCGGCCAGGAGCGCGCCCGGGGTGAGATGGGCACGGCCGAAGGCGACCACGTCGGCGGCACGTGCGCAGATCAGGCCCGCGGGTCCGACGGACCGGGGCAGCCCCCACTGCGGCACCACGGCGCCGTGCTCGTCGTGGCCGACGGCGGCACCGAAGCGGAGGACGTCCTCCGGCAGCGTCCAGGTGTGGGTCAGTCCGAGCGGCTCGCAGATCTGCTCGCGCAGGGCACGGTCCCAGACGGTGCCGGTGAGCCGTTCGACGACCCGGCCGGCGATGACGAAGCCGGAGTTGCAGTACGAGTGGGAGTCGCCGACCGGGAAGGTCTGCTCCAGGTCGGCGCACGCCTCGACGTACCGCCGCAGGCAGTCGTCGCCGCGGCCGGTGTCGAGGAACAGGTCGCCGTCGATGCCCGAGGTGTGGGTGAGCAGATGGCGCAGGGTGATCGCCCCGGTGGCGTGCGGGTCCCGCACCGTGAACTCCGGGAGGAGCTCCGCGACGGGGGTGTCCAGGGTGATGCGCCCGTCCTCGACGAGGAGCATCAGCTGGGTCGCGGTCCACACCTTGGTGACCGAGCCGATCTGGAACAGCGAGTCGGTACGTACGGGGGCGGCGGTGGCGGTGTTCAGGACGCCGGTGGCGCACTCGTACAGCTCGCCGTCGTACCAGAACGCCAGGCTCACCCCCGGCACCCCGCAATCGGCGGCGAGCGCCGCGAGACGGCCGGCCCAGTGCTCGACGTCGGCCCTGCCGGCACCACCGGCCCTACGGGCCTTGTCGGCTTCGCCGACTTCGTCGCCCTTCACAGGCGTCCTCCATGTGGCTCGATGCGACTCCATGAACGTGGCTGGAAGCGTACGTCCGCGGGGCACTCGAAGGGTTGGTGCGACGGTACGAAGACGCAGGTCCGGGCTTGTCCCGGCGGACGACTCCGGGCGGCGGCGGCGTTCCTAGGGTGGCCAGCACCCGACCCCGACTTCCCGACCCACGGAGACGAGACGACGATGCCGCTGATCGAGCGCGACGACTGCGCCCTGGTGATCATCGATGTACAGAGCGACTTCTACCCGCCGAAGCGGCTCGACGTGGACCGGCAGCGGTTCCACGACATGGTGCGGCGCATCGCCTGGATCACCTCCGTAGCCGATCGCCTGGAGATCCCGGTCGTGGTGACCGAGGAGGACCCCCAGGCCAGCGGGCACACCGTCCCGGAGATCCGCGAGGTGCTGCCGGCCAAGGCGGTCACCCTGCCGAAGAACGCCTTCGCCGTGTGGGACAACCCCGACATCGCCGCCGCGATCGAGGCCACCGGCCGAACCACCATGATCCTCGTGGGCATCGAGACGGACATCTGCGTGGCCCACTCGGCGATCCAGCTGCACCACGCGGGCAAGCGCGTCGTGGTCGTGGACGACGCCGCGTACTCCCCCGGTCAGGCCCACGAGCGGGGGCTGCGGCGCCTGGCCGGTCACGGCATCGAGACGCTGTCCACGAAGGAGCTGTTCTACGACTGGGTGCGCACCATCCAGGCGGCGGACACCTTCCACGACACCCACGCGGACCTGACGGTCCCGCCGGGCGTCCGCCTCTGAGTGACGTCCTCGCAGGTGAACGCGGCTCCTCAGCTCGGGCTCCGATCTCAGCTCGGTCCGAGGAGTCTCAGCTCGGTCCGAGGAGCCGCAGCTGCAGCATCGCGGCGAACCGCGCCGCCGGGTCCTGGAGGTCCAGCTCCCCCACCTCCGCCACCCGGCGGATCCGGTAGCGGAAGGTGTTGGGGTGGACGAACACGCTCGCCGAAGCCGCGATCACGTCCCCGAACGCGTCCAGCCACGCCCGCAGGGTCTCGACCAGGTGGGCGTTGTGCTTGGCGTCATACGCCACGAGCCGGGCGAGCGGGCCCGACAGCTCGTCCCGGTTCGCGACGGCGAGGTCCCGCATCTCGATCAGCAGGGCGTCGACGTACACGTCGGCGATCGAGGCGGCGCGCCTGCCGGTCGCGCCCGTGAAGAGGACGCGCAGCGCCCGGTCGGCGTTGGCCCGGGCGCGCGGAAGCGCGGCGGGCTCCTCGGCGACCGAGCCGATCCCGATGACGGCACCGGCCCGGTCGCCGGTGCGGGCCAGGAAGTTCGAGGCCACCTGCAGGGCCCGGTCCCGGGCGTGGGAGGTGGTGTCGGGCACCGGGAACAGCGCGTACGCCACGTCGCCGAGCAGCGCCACGGCGGAGCGCGGCTGTACGGCGGTGAGGTGGACCGCCAGCGCGGAGGCCAGCCGCTGGCGCTCGGCCGTGACGTGGGCGTGGTCCTCGCCCTCCTCGGGTGCGAGACCCATGGCCATGACCAGGGTGGGTTCGTCGACGAGCCCGAGCCGGCCCAGCGCCTCGACGGCCCCGGCCCCGCCTTCCAGGGCGGTCGTGACGAGGTCGGCGCGCAGCCGGTTCTCGGCGTCCGTACCCGCCCGGAAGCGCAGCATGTGGAGGGCGACGAGCTTGGCCGCCTCCAGGAAGGCCTGCTCTCGCTCCGGGGTGAGGGGCTTGCGCAGCGCCGCCCACACGGATCCGAGGAACTCGTCGCCGGCCCGGACCGCGACCGCAACGCGCGGCAGCGCCACCTCGTCGCCGAGGGTCGGCGCGGGGACGTGCACCAGGCCCTCGCTGCGGTACAGCTCCTTGAAGACGCCGTCCTCCTCGTGGAGGCGCAGATAACGCTCGGGCACCTGGCGGGCCAGGATGCTCTCCACCCGGGGCGCGTCCGCCTCGTCCTGGCGTCCGGAGAAAGCGAGGATGCGGGACCGGCGGTCCTCGATGGTCACGGGGGCGTCGAGCAGCGTGGCGATGGCGTTGGCCAGGGCGAAGAGGTCCCCGGACGGCACCCCGCCCAGGGTCTGCTCCTCCCCCTCCCCCACATCGCCCTCGGCGAGCTGGGTACGCAGCATCGCTGCCAGCTGGGCCCAGGAGGCGCCGCGGGTCAGCGCGAGCAGCGCGACGCCGGTCTCGCGCACGACCGTCTCCAGTTCGTCGGCGTCGTCGACGGGCCCGCGGACGACGAGCGCGGTGGCGTCGAGCGCGGCGAGGTACCGCAGCAGCCGGCCGATCTGCTCCGTGCCGTGGACGCCGACGCCGAGGACGATGGCGTGCTCGGGGTAGTGCTGCTCGTCGTACGGGTCGTGGATGCCGACGCCGCCGATCTCCCCGGCCGTGTCGGGATCCCCGTGCAGCAGGTCCAGGAGGGTGTGGCCGAAGTCCTCGAGCACCCGGTTCAGGCTCCGTGCGGGGTGCGTCGACATGTGCCTGATCATCTCCGCAGGTTAGGACGTGCGCGCCCCTGCGATGTGGTGCGTGACGACGAGGATACGTCAGCCGCTTCGTACCCCGGTACGAACCGGGGCTGTGGGCTTCCACAGACGGGCGACGGCGGCCTCGGCGAGGGCGTCGGTCGAGTCGACCAGCGGCAGCACCCGGGAGGCCGCGCCGCTGATCAGCGGGATCTCGGTGCAGGCGGCGACGACCGCCTGGGCGCCCTGCTCCTTGAGGGTCCCGGCCGCCTCGGCGATCCACTGCTCGGGCCCTGCGGGGTCGCCGCCCCGCTTCACCGCGCGGATGGCGGCGTCCACGTACTCCTTCTGCACGGGGTCGGGCACCTGGACCACAGCGAGCCCGAGCCCGGCGCCGGCCCGCTCGTACAGACCGGTCAGGCGGGTGCCGCGGGTCGCCAGGACGCCCACCCGTTCGAGCCCGGGGGCGCGGCGGGCCGCCGCTTCGAGGGCGGCCCTGATCATGTCGAGGACTTCGACGCCGGTGGCCCTGGACAGCTGCTCGACGTAGGCGTGCGCGGTGTTGCAGGGGACGGCGATGCAGCTGACGCCCGCGCGCTGGAGCCAGCGGGCGCCCTCGACCAGGGCGGGCACGGGCGACGGTCCCTCGCCGAGCAGCGCCGCGGTGCGGTCGGGGACGGCGGGGTCGGCCCACATGAGGACGGGCAGATGGGCCTGATCGGAGCCGGCCGGGGTGCGCTGGACGAGCCGCCGGTAGAAGTCGGCCGTGGCGAGCGGACCCATCCCGCCGAGGATGCCGAGGGTGGGGCGGGCGGCGTGGCGCATGGGGGACCTTTCGTTCTTCCCGCCGTCGTCCGCGGGACCTGCGGCGATCGTGGTCCGCCGGGCTGCGCCGGGCATCGTCGCCGATTCCGAAAACCGTCTCCCGGATTCGTACGGGATGCCAGAACGCCCCTCGCGCGCGGACCGGTTGGGCCGCGCGGACGAACCGGACACCCCAGAGCCGTACTGGAGACCGAACTCCGCCGCCCGGGCGCCGGATTCACTGACGCTCGGCCCCCGACGGGCCTGCTGATCGTCAACGCGAAGGTCCACCATGCACACGTACGACCCTGCTCTCACCGACCTCGTCGTCGCCTCCCTGCGCGACCGCCTCCTGAACCGGCCCCGGCTCAACCACCCGGGCGAGGCGGACAAGCTCGACAGGATCCTGGCAGGGCTGATCGGGCCCGAGGGCAACGATCCGGCGGCGGTGCTGCGGCTGTGGGAGGAGCAGCTGGCGCCCACCGTGATCGCGGTCGACAGCCCCCGCTTCCTGTCCTTCGTGCCCGCCGCCCCCACCCAGGCCGCCGTCCTGTTCGACACGCTCGTCTCCGCCGCGTCGGCCCAGGGCGTCTCATGGCTCCTGGCCTCCGGCCCGATCGCCGCCGAGAACCAGGTGCTGCGGCTGCTCGCGGATCTCGCCGGAATGCCGGACGAGGCCGGCGGGTGCTTCGTCTCCGGCGGCTCCGCCGCGAACCTCTCGGCCCTCGTCACCGCACGCGACACCGCCCGGCGCCGCCGCGGCCTCGGCCCGTACGACCGGGTCCGGTTCGCCGTGTCCGACCAGGCCCACTCCTCCATCGGCAACGCCCTGCGCATCATCGGCGTCGAGACCTTCCCGGTGCCGGCCGAGGACCACCGGCTCACCGGCGACGCGCTGCGCGCCGCGCTCCTCGCCGACCCCGATCCGTCCGATGTCATCGGGGTGGCGGCGACCGCCGGGACGACGAACGCCGGGATCATCGACGACCTCGCCGGAATCGCCGCCGCCGCACGGGACTTCGGCCTCTGGTTCCACGTCGACGGAGCGTACGGCGGCGCCGGGCTCCTCGCCCCGAGCGTCCGGGACCGCTACCGGGGCGTCGAGCACGCCGACTCCCTCGTCGTCGACCCCCACAAGTGGCTGTTCGCCCCCTTGGACTGCGCCGCCCTGCTCTATCGCGACCCGCGCCTGGCCAGGGCCGCCCACACCCAGGACGCCTCCTACCTCGACGCCCTGCACACGGACGACGCCGCCCAGTGGAACCCGAGCGACTACGCGCACCACCTGAGCCGCCGTGCCCGGGGCCTCCCCCTGTGGTTCTCCCTCGCCGTCCACGGGACCCGCGCCTACGGCGAGGCCATAGAGCGGGCGCTCACCCTGGCCCGCGCCACCGCCGCCCTCGTCCGGAACACCCCGTACCTCGAACTCGTCCGCGAACCCGAGCTCTCCGCCGTCCTCTTCCGCCGCGTCGGCTGGACCGTCGGGGAGTACACGGAATGGTCCGCCCGCCTCCTCGCCGGTCAGACCGCCTTCGTCGCGCCGACGGGCTGGGAGGGCGAGACCGTCGCCCGGTTCGCCTTCCTGCACCCCGAGACCAGCCTGGAGACGGTCGAGGAGGTCGTGGCCACGATGGCCTGAGTACGCCGGTGCGCTCAGGCGGTGTGAGGCGGAGGAGGCGGCATGGCCGGGAGCCCCGGCGGGGGCTCGGGCCACACGAGCAGGACCGGGCAGGGGGCGTGGTCGACGACGAAGCGGGCGGCGGGGCCGAGGCTGTGCGGTCCCAGGTGGGTGCGGTCGCCGTCCCGCGCCAGGATCAGCAGCTCGCTTCCCTCGGCCGCGGCGACGACCTCGTGCTCGACCCGCCCGGTCCGCTCGGTACGGGTGCAGGGGCGGCCGAGCCGTTCGGCGGCGTCCTGGAGGAGCTGCCGCGCGGAGGCGGCGGCGAGCTGCTCCAGGCGCGTGCCGGGGTCCCTGCCCCAGCCCTCGCCCGGGCGGTGCTCCTCGGGGTGGCCGCGGCCGAGGAGTCCGGCGAAGGCGCCGTGTGCCGCGCCCGGGACGTCGGCGGGGGTGACGTGCAGGAGGACGACGTTGGCGTCCGCCGGGGTGTGCGCCCGGGCGGCGTCCACGCAGGCGGGCCAGGTGCCCTCGACGATCCAGACGACCACGGCCATGGGTGTCAGCCTCCTCCGATGACGGTCAGCGAGAGCCACAGGGCGAGCACGGCGGCGACCAGGCTCGCGGGTACCGCGTACACGCCGAGCCGGGTGAACTCCTTGAGCTCCACCTCGCCGTCGTGTGCGTGGACGATACGCCGCCACAGCAGGGTGGCCAGGGAGCCGGCGTAGGTGAGGTTGGGCCCGATGTTCACCCCGAGCAGGACGGCCAGGACGGCCCCGGGGCCCAGCGGGGCGGTCAGCGGCAGCAGCACGAGCACCGCGGGCAGGTTGTTGATGACGTTCGCGAGGACGGCGGCCAGCGCGGCGAGGGCGAGCAGCGCCGGCAGCCCCGTGCCCTCGGGGATCAGCTGTCCCAGGGCGTCGTCGAGGCCGTTGTCCACCACCGCCAGGACCACGATCCCGAGGGCCAGGACGAAGGCGAGGAAGGGCACGGAGGCGGCGCGGACCAGCGCCCGGGGCGTGGTCCGGCGCCGGATCAGGGCCCGTACGGCGAGGGCCAGGGCACCCGCCAGGGCGGCCCACGCCGGGTCGACGCCGACCGCCGAGGTCAGTACGAAGCCGGCCAGCGTGCACCCCACGGTCACGAGGGCGAACAGCGGCAGCGGCGGCGGTTCCACGGCGGCGGGGGCCTGCGCCCCGGCGTCCAGGTCGGTGGCGAAGAAGCGCCGGAAGACCAGGTACTCGACGCCGATCGCCGCCGCCCACGGCAGGGCCATCAGCGCGGCGAACCGGGTGAAGGTCAGCCCGCTGGCCGCGAACGCGAGCAGGTTGGTGAGGTTGGAGACGGGCAGCAGCAGGGAGGCGGTGTTCGACAGGTGGGTGCAGGCGTACACGTGCGGTTTGGGACGGGCGCCGATACGGGCCGCGGTGGCGAACACCACCGGGGTGAGCAGCACCACCGTGGCGTCCAGGCTGAGCACGGCCGTGATCGCCGACGCGGCCAGGAACACCTGGGCGAGGAGCCGGCGTGGCCGGCCCGCCGCCGTCCGCGCCATCCACGCCCCGCACGCCTGGAACAGCCCCTCGTCGTCGCAGAGCTGAGCCAGCACCAGTACGGCCGCCAGGAAGCCGATCACCGGCCCGAGCCGTGCCGCCTCGGCCAGCGCGTCGTCGAGGGAGACGGCCCCGGTGGCGACCACCAGGGCCGCGGCCGGGACGGCGACGACCGCCTCCGGCCAGCCGAAGGGGCGGATGACCGCGCAGGCGAGCACGAGGACGAGCAGGGCCGCGGACAGCGTCTCCGCGAGCTGGGGGTTCAGGATCCGGTCCTTCCTCGGCGGCGGACCGACCGCCCGCACCATCGCACGGAACGCTACCCCCTCGAAGATCGCGCCCCGCGCACGCGGGAGAGGCCGGCCTCGCGAGGCCGCGCCGGGCCCCGTTGACGGTGCCGTCAGCCGTTACTACTGTGCGCTCCGGATCCAATGGGAGCGCTCCCACGCACTCCTTGTCATGCTCACCCCATACAGCCGTCCGAAGGAGCCCCTCGTGCCACCCTCTCGCTCGTTACGCCGCTCCGCCGCCCTGCTGACGGGCGTCCTCCTGCTCGGCGGCCTCATGACCGCGCCCGCCGTCGCGGACGTCCGAGCCGCCGCCGCGGCGACCGCCGCCGTACGTGTCAACCAGGTCGGCTATCTGCCGGACGGCCCGAAGCGCGCCACGGTCGTCACCACGGCGGCACAGTCGCTCACCTGGCAGCTGCGCAACGCGTCCGGGACCGTGGTGGCCTCCGGCTCGACCGTCCCGCACGGCACCGACACCCCCTCCGGCCAGTCGCTCCAGGTGGCCGACTTCTCCTCGTACCGGGAGCCGGGCGCGGGCTACGTCCTGGCGGTGGACGGCAGCAGCAGCGTGCCGTTCGACATCCGCGCGGACCTCTACGACGCGCTGCGCTCCGACTCCATGGCCTTCTTCCACCACCAGCGCAGCGGCATCGCCATCGACGCCTCCCTGGTGGGTTCGGCCTACGCCCGTCCGGCCGGGCACCTCGGCGTCGCCCCCAACAAGGGCGATGTCTCCGTCCCCTGCCAGGCCACCGTGTGCGACTACACCCAGGACGTCAGGGGCGGCTGGTACGACGCGGGCGACCACGGCAAGTACGTGGTGAACGGCGGCATCTCCGCCTGGCTGGTCGTCGGTTCCTTCGAGCGGGCGAAGCGGGCGGGGCAGGAGCAGGCGCTCGGCGACTCGACCCTGCGGGTCCCCGAGCGCGGCAACGGCACGCCGGACGTCCTGGACGAGGCGCGCTGGGAGCTGGACTTCCTGATGCGGATGCAGGTGCCCGAGGGCCGTCCGTACGCGGGCATGGCCTTCCACAAGGTCCACGACGCGGCCTGGACCGGCATGCCGATGCGCCCCGACCAGGACCCCCAGGCCCGCGAGCTGCACCGCCCGTCCACGGCGGCGACGCTCAACCTCGCGGCGGCCGCCGCGCAGTGCGCCCGGGTCTTCCGGCCGTACGACTCCGCCTACGCGGACCGCTGCCTGTCGGCCGCCCGGCGCGCCTGGACCGCGGCTCAGGCCAACCCCGCCCTGTACGCGCCGGCTTCGGACAGCACGGGCGGCGGAGCCTACGACGACACACGGGTCACCGACGAGTTCTACTGGGCGGCCGCCGAGCTGTACGCGACGACCGGCGAGAGCGCCTATCGGGACGCGGTCACCTCCTCGCCCTGGCACACCTCGTCCGACGCCTTCAGCGCGTACGGCTTCGGCTGGGCGGACACGGCCGCGCTGGGGCGGCTCACCCTGGCCACGGTCCCCAACGGGCTGCCCGCCACCGACGTGGCCCGGGTCCGCGCCTCGGTGACCTCGGCCGCCGACGTCCACCTGTCCCGGATGGCCGCCCAGGGCTACGCGGTGCCGACGCCGGCGGACGGCTACTTCTGGGGCTCGAACGGCAACATCGCCGACAACGCGATCGTCATGGCCGTCGCCGGTGAGCTGACGGGCGACGCCCGCTACCGCACCGGGGCCCTGGAGGCGATGGACTACCTGCTCGGCCGCAACGCCCTCGGCCGGTCGTACGTGACCGGCTACGGCGAGACCTCCGCCCAGAACCAGCACCACCGCGTCTGGGCCCACCAGTTGGACGCCTCGCTGCCCCACCCGCCGGCCGGCTCGCTCGCGGGCGGCGCCAACAGCGGGCTCCAGGACCCGGTGGCGCTGGAGAAGCTGGCGGGGTGCGCGCCGGCCGCCTGCTACATCGACGACATCGGCTCGTACTCCACCAACGAAGTGGCGATCAACTGGAACGCCCCGCTGGCCTGGCTCGCCGCCTACGCCGCCGAGCGGCCCGCCGGCGGCGGTGAACCGCCCACCGCGGCCTGCGCGGTGACGTACACGGTGGACAGCGTCTGGAACACCGGCTTCACCGCGACCGTCACGGTCAGGAACACCGGTCCGACCGCCGTGGACGGCTGGCAGCTGACCTGGTCCTACCCGGCCGGGCAGCGCGTCACCGGCGCCTGGAACGCGACCGTCGCCCAGAACGGCACCACGGTCACCGCCCGCGACGCCGGCTGGAACCGCTCGATCGCCCCCGGCGCGACCGCGAGCTTCGGAGTCCAGGGGAGCCACACGGGTGCGAACCCCGCCCCCACCGCCTTCGCGCTCAACGGCGGCACCTGCGCCTGACCCACCTGACGTGCCCGACCCTTCTGGGTGACTCGATCCGGAGGGTCGGGCCGGGCAGGTTCAGCCGGGCCGGTGTCGCCTCGGCGCCGGCCTGGACCCGTCCGGAACCGGCCGGTTCCGGACGCCACGGTCGGCACCCAAGCCGCCCGCCCACGCCCCCGGCCCCCTCAGTCCCACAGCCTGTCCGCCGCCATCCGGATCGCCTCGCGCCGCAGCAGCGGCGCGAAGGCCCACCACACCATCAGCGTGGTACCCGCCCCCGCCAGGACGCCGCCCAGCGAGTCCGTCAGCCACTGGGTGTGCAGCCAGGTCCGGCTCCAGGCCATCGCGCCGACATAGAGGGCGCCGAACGCCCACCACCAGCGCCTGGCCCGGGGAGGGAACACGACGACGGCCGCGGCGATCACGAGCGCGACCGCCGCGAACACCTGCCCCGACGGGAAGGAGCCGTCGTTGACCAGCACGGACGGGTGCGGCGGCCGATCACGGTCGGCGACCGCCTTGAGCAGCGGTACGACGACTCCGCTCGCAAGCACGGCGACGGTGAGGACGAACAGCCCCGACCTCCAACGCCCGTAGACGCAGAGGCAGCCCGCGAACGCGAGCGGCACCATGACGCCGAGCGGACCTCCGAGCACGTCCAGAGCGTTGGCAAGCCCCTGCAGAGCGCCGGCCCGTGGCTCGCCCATGAGCCGCAGCCAGCGGTCGTCGAGCGGCTGAAGGCCGGATGCGCCGGACGCGACGCGCAGGTGGACGCCCGCCGCCAGGACGGCGCAGAGGAGTACGAGCCCGAGGGTCGAAGTCCCGCGCGCCGGAAGGGCGGGGAGGGGTGAGGCTTCAGAGGCGGACGGATCAGGCACGGCATACCTTTCGGAGGCACGGGCGATCGAGGGCTGAGCCGAACGCGGGGATCCCTGGCGGGAGACGGGCGCGCACCGACAGAGGAGACATCGCGCCACAGACGTCGCTCAGCGCAGGAGAATGGGGCGTTTTCGGCCACCGGTGCAAGAGGTACGTGCGCCGCACGCAAAGCCGACGCCTTACCGAGTCCAAATGGTTACACGAGCAACCAATCCCGGAACGAAGGCTGGCGCGGACGTCCCGTCGGTGCTACACAAGTCTCGGATGACACGTGTCACCCATGCCGCCATTTCGGCCATCTCCCCTTCCCCTTCCAGGAGTTACGCATGAGACGACGCACCCGAACGCTGTCACTGGCCGCCGTACTGCTCTGCGCACCCGTTCTGGCCACGGCCGCCCCCGCGACCGCGCAGGTCGCGGCGCACCCCGGGACGGGCGAGGCGAAGCCCCTCAGGATCATGATCACCAACGACGACGGATTCGACGCCCCGGGCATCCGCATCCTGGCCGACCGGCTCACCGCCGCGGGCCACGATGTGACCATCGTCGCGCCTCTGACCAACCAGAGCGGCATGGGAACGAAGATGTCGACGGGCAGCTCCGTGACCGTGCGGCATCCCGGACCCAAGGTGTGGGCGGTCGACGGAACCCCGGGCGACGCCGTGGCGTTCGGGCTCTCCGTCGTCTTCGCCGGCAAGGCCCCCGACCTGGTCGTCTCCGGCACCAACTTCGGAACCAACATCGCCGGCATCGCCAACCACTCCGGCACGGTGGGAGGCGCCGTCGCCGCCCTGGAGGCGGGCGTCCCCGCCTTCGCGGTCAGCACCGGCGGTCTCGCCGCGCCCGTACTGGAGTCGACCGTCAACGCCATGCACCCCACCAGCGACTTCGTCGCCGAGCTCATCGAGCACCTGCGGAAGCGCTCGCCCTCCGCCCGTCTTCTCCCCGACGGCGTCGGACTCAACATCAACCACCCCATCGTCGGCGAGGACGGCAAGGGCCTCGCCAAGGGCGCCGCGGTCACGACGCAGGACGGGCAGCAGATCCTGAAGCCGAACTACACGGACTCCGGGAACGGGACCTGGAAGGTCTCCGTGAGCGTCGATCTGCGGACACCGGCCAAGGGCAGCGACGTGGAGGCGCTCCGCGCGGACAAGGTGTCGCTGACGCCCATGGCCGCCGACTGGAACACCGGGCCCCTCGACGCCGCGAAGACCGCCGCCCTGCTGCGCGGGTTCCGCCCGTAGCCCGTAGCGGCACCCGGGGCGACCGAATCGGCCGCGCCTCCCCCGTACCCGACGCCGGGTGGCCGCAGGAAAGAGACCCGAGGCCACCCGGTGCACACCTCGCACCGCCTCCCCCTCCCTCCCCAAGGAGAACCCGTGAGTTCACCGGTCCCCGGCAACGCCTTACGCCTCCGCCTCCGCCTCCTCCTGGCCGTCACCGCCCTGCTCGCCCTCGGCCTCGCCCTGTGTCCGCCGCCCGCCGCGGCAGCGCCGCCGGCTCGCTCGCCCCGTCCCGTCGCGGTCGTGGAGCAGGGCGTGCTCCAGGGCCGCGCACTCGGCGGCGCCCAGGCGTTCCTCGGTGTTCCCTACGCGGCGCCGCCCGTGGGTGCCGGGCGCTTCCGCGCTCCGCGCCCGGCCCGGCACTGGGCCGGGGTGCGGCAGGCGACCCAACAGGCCCCGGCGTGCCGGCAGTTCTCGCCCTTCGGTCTGGCCGACCCGACCGCCGTCAGCGAGGACTGCCTGTACCTCGATCTCTACCGTCCACCGCAGGCACGTCCCGGAGCGCGTCTTCCGGTGCTCCTCTGGATCCACGGCGGAGCGTATACGCAGGGTACGGGCACCCAGTTCGGCGGCCAGACCCTGGCGCGGCTCACCGGAAGCGTCGTCGTCAGCATCAACTACCGGCTGGGCCAGCTCGGTTACCTGGAGCTGGACGGACTCGCCGACGAGGACGGGACCGGGTCCGGGTCCTGGGGCCTGATGGACCAGATCGCCGCGCTGACCTGGACGCGTGACAACGTCGCGGCCTTCGGCGGCGACCCGGGGAACATCACCGTCTCCGGCCAGTCCGCGGGCAGCGGCTCCGTCTGCGCCCTCCTCGCCTCGCCCCGCGCCGCCGGGCTCTTCAGTCGGGCGATCCTGCAGAGCGGACCGTGCTCGCTGCTCCGGGCTCCCGGCCGAGAACAGGCGCGGGCGCAGGCCGAGTCCTTCGCTGTCGCGGCCGGCTGCCCGGACCCACGCACCCGCACGGGCTGCCTGCGGGAAGCGCCCGTCCAGGCCCTGGAGGCCGCCGCTCGTGACATCCCGGTCGCCGGTCCGGCGTACGGCGACGAGCTGCTGCCCCGCGAGCCCTCCGCGGCCATCGCCTCGGGCAGCTGGAACCGGGTGCCGATCCTCATCGGCTCCACCCGCGCGGAGGGCAGGTTCTTCGTGGCCCTGACCCAGCCCCGCCTGACGTCCGACCAGTACACGGCACAGATCCGGGCTCAGTACGGGCCGGCGGCGGCCGAGGTCCTGGCCCACTACCCGCTGTCCGGCTACGCGAGCCCCTACCTCGCGATGTCCGCCCTGATGACCGACTCGCTCTTCTCCTGCCCCACGGTCGAGACGGCACGCGCCTTCGCGCGTCAAGTGCCCACGTATGCCTACGAGTTCGACGACCCGGACTCGCCCACGCTGCTCGGGGCACAGGTGCCCGGCCTGGACATGGCCAACGGGCACAGCGCCGAACTCGCCTATGTGCACGACTTCACCCTCACGCACACACCGCTGACTCCCGAGCAGGGCCGGTTCGCCGAGACGGTGAAGCGCTACTGGGGCGCCTTCGCCCGGTCCGGCCGGCCCGATGCGCCCGGACTGCCCCGCTGGTCCCCCGCCGGCCCCACGTACGAGGTCCTCACCTTGAAGCCCGGCGGCACCCGTATGTCCGACGCGTTCGCCTCGGACCACCAGTGCGCCTTCTGGGACCGACTGGCGCGGACCGGGCCGTGAACAACGCCCTCGGACGGGGCGGTTCACCGACCTGACAGCGGCTTCCAGATCCTGCGGGAGTCCCTCAGAGGATCGGCGATGACCGTGGGTTCGGCGTCCCAGACGCGGGTGAGGGAGTCCTCGGCGGTGAACGCCGGCCAGCCGGGGTCTCCCGTGGCCGCGAACGAGACCCAGGCGGCCCGGAGTTGCTCGGACATCCGGGAGTAGGCGGCGGACGGCGGTCGGCCCGCGAGGACGAAGGAGGCGAGCGGGCTGTCGGTGTTGCCCAGGGTCGCGGGGATGTCGACGGTGTGGCAGGCGCCCAGGACTCCGCCGAGGGCGGGACTCGGACAGGTGAAGTCGTAGACGTGGCTGGTGCCGCCGGCGGCGGTGTGCGCCTCGGCGAGCCAGAGCGCGGGCATCCGGAAGAGCGCGTCGGAGTACATGACGGTGTACAGGTGGGCATCGCTCAGGCCGGGGTACGCGGCCCGGTAGGCGGCCGGCGCGGACGCGTCGAGGCCGAGGTGCCCGGCGGTGGCCGCCAGGTCGACCGTGCCGACGCGCCGCTTGACCCGGGGTGCTCGTGGGGACGTCCGGTCGCGCAGGCGGCCGACGGCCAGGCCGGCGAGCGCGGGCAGGGACTTCACCATGGCGGACACGCTCGGCCGGATCAGCCCGCGTTCGATCGCGAACATCGTGAACTCGTCATGGGTGAAGCCGGAGATCAGGTCGATGTCGCGGGCCACCCCGGTGCGCAGCGCGAGCCAGGGCTTGTCGACGACGGTGATGCCGTCGATGACCGGCGAGAAGGAGGTGATCGTCTCCGGCGTGGTCCACGCCCCGGGATCCGCGGCCATCGCCGCGAGCGGCGCGTCCTGGACGGACAGCAGGTCCTCCGGCGGGACCCCGGCGAGTTCCTCCGGCTTGATGTTCAGGGCTTCGGCGGTCAGGGCGGCGATCCGCTCGGACTCCTCCGGGGGAAGGTAGCGGCCGGCGATGCTCTGGACGATCGCCCGCCGGAAGAGCCCGCGCGCGGCGGGCGCGGACAGCAGGGCGGCGACCGACGCTCCCCCGCCCGACTCGCCGAAGACGGTGACATTGTCGGGGTCGCCGCCGAAGGCCGCGATGTTCTCCCGCACCCAGCGGAGCGCCGCGATCTGGTCGAGGAAGCCGCGGTTGGCGGGGGCGCCGGGGACGGTGCCGAAGCCCTCGAAGCCCACCCGGTAGTTGAAGGTCACCATCACCACGCCGCCACGGGCGAGCACGGCGCCGTCGTACGCCGGGTCACTGGAGGTTCCGCTCTTCCAGCCGCCGCCGTAGATCCACACCATCACGGGCAGCCGGTCGCCTCCGCCGCCCGGTGTCCAGACGTTGACAGTCAGGCAGTCGAGACCGTCCTCGGGGTGCCAGTACCGGGGCATCCCGGGGACCAGGGGCAGCTGCGGCGGCGCCGTGCCGAACGTGCGGGCGGGGCGTACGCCCTCCCAGGCGGGCGCGGGCTCCGGTGCCCGGAAGCGGAGCGGGCCGTCCGGGGGCGCGGCGAAGGGGATCCCCTTGAAGACCCTCAGGCCGTCGACGCCTGCGCCCTCATCTGCGACTCCCTCGACGGCGCCCGCGGTCGTCCTGACGACGAGACTCATGGCTGTTGTTCCCTTCCTCGCGGCTGCCGCGGCAGCCCTGATCGGTATATCCGGGGCACGGCCTGCCCGGGCCGTGCGACGCGCCTCGAAGCCCATCGGCTCAGCGGTCCGCGTCGCCCCGCGCGTCGTGCACGGTCCGGCCGCCGACCACGGTGAGCAGCGGGCGCAGCGCCGGCAGTTCCTCGGTGGGGCAGCTCATGGGGTCGGTGGGCCACAGGGTCAGGTCGGCGAGCCTTCCGGGCGCGAGACCGCCCCGTTCGTGGCTCTCCCCGAGCAGCCGGACCGCGTGGGAGGTGTGCAGGGCGACGGCCTCGCCTCGGCTGATCGCGTGCTCGGGGCCTCGGGCGCCCGCGACGGTCTGACGGGTCGTCATGCCCCAGACCGAGGTCATGGCGCCGTACGGCCCGACGGGGAAGTCCGAGCCGGCGGCGAGGAGGGCGCCGTCGTCGAGCCACGCCCGGAGCGGGAAGATGTCGTTGACGCGGTCGGCTCCCCAGGCGCGGATCTGCGCGGCGGCCGCGTCGTGGAGCAGGGGGTGCTGCACGGTCACCGGGATGCCGAGGCGGACGGCTCTCGTACGCTGCTCCGGCCGGGCCAGTCCGCCGTGCTCGATCACCAGGGTGCCCTGCGGGAGGCCGGGACGGCGGCGCAGGACGGTCTCGTAGACGTCGAGCAGGGTGCGCAGGCCGCGGTCGCCCCAGGCGTGGACGCCGACCCGCCAGCCGCGTCGTACGACCCGGTCCACGGCCTCGGCCAGGGCTTCCGGCTCCCACAGCAGGTGGCCGTGGTAGCAGGGGCGGTCCGCGTACGGTTCGTCGAGCGCGCCCGCCTCGATGCCGCCGTCGATGCCGAACTTCACGCCCCAGACGCTCAGCCACGCGTCGTCGGCGTGTCGCCAGGGCTCCATGCGGTCGAGCAGGTCGTCCACCTCGTCGGGGGTCCGGGTGCCGAATCCGGAGACGAGGGCGCGGACTCGTACCGCGAGCGCCCCTGCGGCACGGGCGGCGCGCAGCACGTCCAGGTCCTCGAAGGGGACCATGCAGTCGCGGACGGTGCCGATGCCGGTGGCGGCGTAGTCGCGCGAGGCGATCCGCAGGCCGTCGATCCGGCCGGCCAGGTCCGGGCGCGGGAGCAGGCGCTCGGCCAGGGCCATCGCCGTGTCGATCAGCCGGCCGGTCGGGCGGCCGCGCTCGTCGCGTTCGATGATGCCGCCCTCGGGCTGCGGTGTGTCGGCGGTGATGCCGGCCAGGCGCAAGGCGTGGGAGTTGAGCACGTCGTTGTGTCCGCCGCGCTTGACGAGCACCGGGTGGTCGGTGGTCGCCCGGTCCAACTCCTCGGCGGTGGGCAGGCGTTGTTCGGCAAGGTTGAGTTCCTGCCAGTTGGTGGTGGTGCGGATCCATGCGCCGGGCGGCGTGGTGGCGGCGCGTGCCCGGATGAGGCCGATGAGCTCGGGAATGGTCCGGGCGCGGTGGACGGGCACGTCGTGCACGCTGTGGGCGGCGAAGATCAGATGGGTGTGGGTGTCGTCGAACGCGGGCAGGACGGCGGCACCGGGCTCGTCGACCACCTCGGTGGCGGGGCCGATCAGCCGGTCCAGGCCGTCCGGGGCGGGCGCGAGGGCGATGATGCGCTCGCCCCGGACGGCGACGGCCCGCCGGGGGCCCTGCCCGGGCTCCAGCGTGTGCACGACGGCGGCACGGATCAGCAGGTCGGCGGGTTGCTGCGGCATGGGTGCTCCTCGCTCGTTTCGTACGGGTGGGGGCCGGGTCCGCCCTTCCCCGCTGGCGCCGGTGGCCGGCGGGGAACACGGGGTCAGCCGGAACGCGGGGTCAGCGGACCGTACGGACCGGCAGGATGGCGAGTGCGCCGAGCAGCGAGAGGGCGCCGCCGGCCAGGAACAGGCCCGTGTAGCCGCCGAGGTTCGCGATCACCAGCGAGGCGACGAACGGGGCGAGGATCTGCGGGCCGGCGCTGGCGATGTTGAGTACGCCCATGTCGCGGGCGGCGTCCTCGGATCGCGGCAGGACGAGGGTGACGAGTGCGGTGTCGACGGCCATGAAGCAGCCGAAGGCCAGGCCGTTGAGCGCGCTGAACGCGAGCATCCCGGTCCAGGTGGGGCTGATCACCGGGACGGCCATCACCAGGCCGGAGAGCGCGGCCGAGACGCCGATGAAGACCTTCCGGCGGTTCCAGCGGTCCGACAGCACGCCGCCGATGACCGTGGAGACCGCCATGGCCGCCATGGAGACCGGGGTGAGGATCGCGATCGCGGCGGGCGGCGTCAGACCGACCGGCAGCTCGATGTGGTCGGACAGGATGTAGAGCTGGTAGCCGGTGACGGAGAAGTAGCCGAGGACGAGCAGCGCCCGGCCGATGAAGGCCCAGCGGAAGTCGTGGGTCGAGAGCGCCGAGAGGAATCGGGCGACCTGCCGGCGGAACGGGACGGGCGGCACAGGCTCCCGGCGCGGTTCGCGGCCGAGGGCGGTCAGCAGGACGGCCGCCAGGGCGACGATCGCGCCGAGCGCGAGGTAGCCGGTGCGCGGGGTGCCGGCGGTCGCCGAGGCGATGAGCACGCCGAGCGTGCCGCCGATCGGCAGGCCGAGGCCGACGAGGGCCGAGGCCGTCCCGCGCCGGGCCGGCGGTATCCGGTCCGGCACGACCGCCGTGGTCGCGGCCTGGTAGACGTTCATGGTCGCCTGGCCGAGGCACCAGCCGATGGCCACGAGGAGCACGGTGTCGACGCTTCCGAGGAAGGCCATCAGCGCCAGGGAGGCGAGGGCGCCGCCCAGGATCCACGGGCCGCGACGGCCGGAGCGGTCGGACAGCGCGCCGGCGATCGGGTTGAACACCGTGGCGAAGACCGCGCCGATGCCGCCCACGAGCCCCAGGGTCGCGACCTTGTTCACGGGGTCGAGCTGGGCGATCTGGGTGGGGACCAGGACGGCGCCGACGCCCAGGTAGAGGGCGAACATCGAGGCGTTGGCGAGCGCGAGCAGCGCCATGAGGCCGCCTTGGCGGGGCGGGGCCGCTTCGGTGGCGAGAGGTCTCGCCGATGCGTCCGTCGTCTTGTTGTTCATGATGGGCTCCGGTTCAGGAGTGAACGCCGGGATGCGGGAGAGGGGAGCGCTCGGTGTGGGGGTGCGCTCGGTGGAGGTGTGAGACGAGCGGTGGTGTGGGGATGCCGGGCCGTCGCGCGGGAAGGGGCGGGCGCGGGATGAGTCCCCAGCGAGATAACACGTGTAATCTGCTCTTACCTGTGTAGCACTCGCCTCAGAGGCTGCGCCAGCCTTCAGCGACCTGGAATGATGCAATCGTTATGTCACCCGAGCCGAACTCCGCGCCCCAGATCACCAGCGCCGACGTCGCACGCCTCGCCGGCGTCTCCCGCGCGACCGTCTCCTTCGTCCTCAACGCGACGCCGTCAGCCCGGATCAGCGAGGCGACCAAGGCGAAGGTGCGGGCCGCCGCGGAGGAACTCGGCTATGTCCCGCACGCGGCGGCGGCGTCGCTGCGGGCCGGCCGCACCGACCTGGTGGTGCTGCCCGCGTCCGTGTCCGCGATGGGGCGCCTGTTCAGCGACTGGGTGGACGAGCTGGAGAGCGCCCTGGGCGGCCGCGGTTACACGGTTGTCCTGCACGGCGACCGGTCCGCCGACCCGTTGACGGCGGCCCGTGCCTGGGCGCGGCTGCGCCCCGCCGCGGTGGTGTCGATGGGCGACGAGCGCATGACCCCCGAGGCGGTGCGGATACTCCTCCAGGCCGGCACGAAGGCCGTCGTCACCGTCGCCCCGGCCCCCGTCACGGGGGCGTACACCCTGATCGGCGACCAGACCGGCGTCGGCATCGCGGCCACCGAGCATCTGGTCGAGCGGGGCCGTACCCGGATCGGCGTGGTGATGCCGGTGGAGCGGGGTCTGTCCGCGTTCTCCGAACCCCGCCTGGCCGGCGCGAAGCGGGTGGCCGCCGAGCGCGGCGCCGAGATCACCCCGCTGCCGATGCGCTACAGCGACGAGGCGGCCGCGGCCCTCGCGACCCTCTGCCGGGAACTGGGGCTCGACGCGGTGTTCGGCTACAACGACGAGTACGCGGCACTCCTGTCGGCCGCCCTCGCGGACCGGGGGACGGCGGTCCCGGAGGAGATCGCGGTCGTCGGCGCGGACGATCTGCTGCTCGCCCGCGTCGTACGGCCGCGGCTGACCTCGGTGCGCTACCACCTGCCCGGCGCCGGTGAACTGGCCGACGCCGTCGACCGGCTCGTCCGGGACGGTGCCGCCGCGCCGCTGCCGGACATCTGGTTCGAGACGGTCCCCCGCCAGTCGTCCTGACGTCCGTCCCCGGCCGGAGCCGAGGCACGCACGCGGGCGGCGGTGCCGCGCCGGGGCAGCCCGCTCAGTCCCGGGTCCGGTCGAGGCCGGTGAGCTTCTCGACGTGCCGCAGGCTCGGTACGGCGAGCAGGTCGCGGAGCTCCGTGAAGACGCGCCTGGCCTCGACGGCGTTCCAGTCCGCGGGCAGCAGCTCGGCGGGCAGGCCCGGGTCGAGGTAGGGCAGGCGGCGCCACTGGGTGAGCATGGGGACGTGGTCGCGGAACGCGAGGACCGGGTCGATCTGCGGCTCCGCCCGTAGCTCCTCGGCGACCGGTCCCCATGCGGCGGTGAACGCGGCGTACTGGGCCTCGATGGCCGGGAAGTCCCACCAGGAGCTCACCGCGTCGCGCAGCTCGGCGAAGCCCGCGTACTCGGAGGTGAACAGGTGGACGTAGGCGCTCAGGCCGAGCCGCTCCAGCATCCGCCGGGCGTCCGGGAGCAGCCGGGCGGGGGCGAGCCAGACACCGGGGGCGGCGTTGCCGAAGCCGAGCCAGGTCAGCCGGGAGCGCAGCTGGTGCCGGTGGGCCCGCTCGGACTCGGGTACGGAGAACACGGCGACGACCCAGCCGTCCTGGAGGCGGGCGGGTTCGAGGCTGCCGAAGATGCGGCGGTCGCCCTCGTCGAAGACCGGGCCCATCTCCGCGCCGAGCCGGTATCCGATGCCGTCGCGGCGTTCCTGGAGGAGGGTCCCGGCCTTCTTCAGGCGGGAGATCGCGGAGCGGACGGCCGGGCCGTCCACATCGAGTTCCGCCATCAGCGCGATCAGGTCGGCGATGGAGATCCAGCCGCCGAGCCGCCGGACGAATTCGCCGTAGATCGTGTTGATCAGGGAGCTCGGCCGGGTCGCGCTCTCCGCCATGGTCGCATTGCCTCCTCGGGTACCAGGCGGCGATCTTACCGAGCAGCGGAGGGCCGGAGGGGTCGTCCGGCGGCGAGCGCGACACCCCCCTACGCGTAGGCGCCGGAGAGCAGGTGTCCGGCGCGGGGGGCGACGGCGGGCAGGCCCAGGGCGCGCAGCATCTGGTGGACCGTGCAGACCGACGCCGAGACCACCGGCTTTCCGAGGAGTTGCTCGGCCTCCTCGATCGCGGACAGGGACGGCATCTGGACGCAGGCGGAGAGCACCACGGCGTCGGCGTCGCCGTACGCGAGGTTCTTGGCGATCGCCGGCAGCTTCGCCGGATCGTGCGCGGCCACGTCGAGGTTGCCGGGGATCTCCAGGGCGGCGTGGTCGAGGACCTCGATGCCCTCGTGGGTGAGGTAGTCGACCACGGTACGGGTGAGCGGGCGCATGTACGGGGCGACCAGGGCGATCTTCCTGGCGCCCATCGTGTGCAGGCCGTTGACCAGGGCGCCCGCGCTGGTGACGACCGGCGCGGGGGCGCCGTTCTCGGCGGTACGGGTGTGCAGGCGGTCCTGCGCGACGCGGTGGTAGCCGAGGCCCATGCTCATGATGGCGACCAGGCACGCATAGCCGAGGACGTCGACGGCGGCGTCGGACAGTTCGACGGCGCAGCGGTCGGAGTCGGCGTCCATGGCCTTGAGCTGTTCGGCGGTGACGTGGGTCATCCGCATGCGGCTGGAGTGGAAGGTGAAGCGTTCCGGGGCGATGGTCTCGCGGGCCCGGAGGATGGCGGGGACCTCGGTCTCCATGGTGATGTTCGAGCTCGGCACGATCTGGCCGACCCGGTAGGTGCGCGGGGTCACGGGCGGGACTCCTTGTGAGAGACGGGGGGAAGCGGCGGGCCGTGGGGCCGGGTCAGGGCCGGATCCGGCCCCACGGGGTTCAGCGGGCGTCGACGACCGGGTTGGCGAGGGTGCCGATGTGCTGGATGGTGGCTTCGACCAGGTCGCCCGGCTGGAGGAACTGCGGCGGGACCATGCCGGCGCCGACGCCGGACGGGGAGCCGGTGGCGATGACGTCGCCGGGTTCCAGGGTGACGCCGGAGGAGATGTCGGCGATCAGGCGCGGGATGGTGAACAGCATGTGGCGGGTGTTGGAGTTCTGCTTGGTCTCGCCGTTGACCTTCAGACCGAGGTCGAGGTCGAGGGGGTTCTCGATCTCGTCGGCGGTCAGCACGGCGGGCCCGAACGGGGCGTAGGAGTCCTGGCCCTTGGAGAAGAACCACTGCCCGGAACGGCGCTGGTCGCGGGCGCTGATGTCGTTGATGATGCTGTAGCCGAAGATGTGGCCCCAGGCGTCGCCCTCGGACACCTTGGACGCCGTCTTCCCGATGACGACGGCGAGTTCGCACTCCCAGTCGAGCTGCTTGGTCAGGTCCGCGTTGTGCAGGATCGGCCGGCCGGGGCCGGTGACGGCGGTCGCGGGCTTGGAGAAAAGGACGGGGCGGTCGGGCAGTTCGCGGTCGGTGTCCAGGCTTCGGCTGGACTCCTCCACGTGTTCCACGTAGTTGAGACCGACTCCGATGATCTTTCCGGGGCGCAGCGGCGCGTGCAGCGTGACCTCGGCGAGGGGGTGTACGGCGCCGGCCGGCCGGTCCCCGGTTCCGGACGCGCGCAGGAGTGACCGCGCGGCGTCGACGGCCGGCTGTCCGGCCCGGATGAACGAGAGGAGGTCGCCGGGCAGTTCGGTACCCGTGGCGGCGGCCGTGGCCGCGAGGTCGACGACCTGGGCGTCGAGCTGGACGCCCAGCCGAGGGGTGGTGTCGCCGGTGCCGTCGAGGGAGTAGGTGACCAGTCGCATGGGGGCTCCTTGCGTGGGGCGGTGAAGAAGAGGGGTGCGCGGGGAGGAAGGCGTACGGGAGGGGCGACGGGGAACGTCTACCGGCCGTCCTGGAGGACGGGCTGGTGGCCGTCGTGGTCGGGGTAGGCCTCTTCGCGGTGGAAGGTGAGCGAGCGCATCACCGGGAAGTCGTTGAACGAGAAGAGGCAGGCGTCCTCGGACGGGTCGAGGTTCTCGTGCTCGTGCCAGGCCCAGGACGGTACGCAGAAGATGTCGCCCTGCTTCCACTCGAAGCGCCGGCCGGCGATCACCGACGCGCCCCGGCCCTTGGCCGCCGTGTAGACGACCGACCCGGTGTGGCGGTGGGCCCGGGTGGCCTGGCCCGGGCGCAGGAGCTGCATGTGGGCGCCCATGGTGGGCATGACCGACCCGCCGGTGAGGGGGTTGGTGTACTCCATGATGACGCCGTCGTACGGCGATCCCTCGACAGCCTTGGCGAGGTCGCGCAGGGCCTGGTACGTGGGCTCCCAGGGGTAGCCGAAGACCGGAGAGTAGGGGCGGGTCCACTTCTCCATCCCGTACGGCAGCAGGTTGGCGCCGTAGCTGAGGACGGAGGAGTTGATCACCTTGCCGGGGGTCTGGTACAGCTCCGGGTGGACCTCGTAGAAGCCGGCGTCGAGGGCGTTGACCAGGGGGATGTCGAGTCCGTCCTGCCAGATGACGGGTGCGTCGTCGGCCTCGTTGCCGTGCTCGTGCCAGGTGCCGTTCGGCGTGATCGCGAAGTCGCGGGGGCCGACCCGGAGCTTCTGTCCGTCGACGACGGTCCAGGCTCCGGTGCCCTCGTGGACGAAGCGCAGGGCGGCGGCCTGGTGGCGGTGGGCGGTCATGAATTCGCCGGGACCCATGATCTGGAGTCCGGTGTAGAGCAGGCCGACGGCGGCGCTGACGTCCTTGCGGCCGGGGTTGACCAGCATGACGACCCGCCGGCCGGCGTCGTCGGCCTTGACCAGCGGCAGCGCCTTGTGGACCAGCGGGCGCAGCTCGTCGTACCGCCACAGCACGGGGACGGACCGGGGCTGCGGGTACCAGGGTTCGATGTCGTTGGCGACGGTCCACAGGGCACCGGCGTCGAGCTCTGCCAACTCGGCGTAGTAGGCGCGCAGTTCCGGGCTGTCGGAGACCCGCGCCCGGCCGATCCGGTTGTCGTCGTGGGTGGTCACGCTTCCTCCTTCTCGAGGGTGCCGTCCTCCTGGTCGCCGTCCGCCCGTGCCGTCGCGGGGTCGGCCGTGAGACTCAGGGGCCGGCGGGGGCGGTTGTCGACGTGGAGCCGGAAGATGTCGAATCGGTTGTAGTGGCCGACGATGTCGTGCATCTGCTTGGGCTGGATGCACCGGGCGAGGTCGATCTCGGCGTAGACGATTCCCTCGTCGTCGACGAGTGGTTCCGTCACCGGCCGGCCGTCCGGGCCGAAGACGCCGGAGAGGGCGCTGCGCGGGCGGCCGAGCATCGTGCGGACGTTCTCGTCGTCGCCGGCGATCAGGTCCGCGATCTCCGGGGAGATGGTGGAGCAGGCGACGACGGAGAAGACCTTGCCCTCGAAGCTGTGGGCGGCGGTCCGTACGGCGATGGCGTCCGCCATGTCGTAGTCCTCGGGGGCCACGGGGAGGGCGATGTAGCTTGCGGTGTGGACGAGTTCGCCCTGGGCGAGGAGGGTGAAGCGGGCGAGGGTGTTGGTGTTCTCGCCGCAGGCGAGGGCGCCGAGCGGGCCGACCTCGGTCCGGTGGACGCGCAGCGAACTGCCTTCGCCGCCGGTCCAGGTGAGCTTCTCGGCCCAGGTGGGGACCAACTTGCGGTGCACTCCGAGGAGTTCTCCGTCGGAACCGATGATCAGCAGGGTGTTGTACAGCACTCCGAGGCTGTGCGCGCCGCGCTCGTTGACACCGATGACGAGTACCACGCCGGCCTGCCGGGCGGCGGCGCGCAGGGTGTCGACGTGCGGACCGGGCACGTCGATCGAGGAGCGGTAGAGGCGTTCGTACCAGGGCGATCCCTGGACGGGGTTCATCGTCCAGTTCCAGTACGGGTATCCGGGGACGAACACCTCGGGGAAGACGACCAGTCGGGCGCCGTGGCCGGCCGCCTCGTGGATCAGCGAGACGGCCTTGTCCACGGTCGCGGCGGCGTCCAGATAGACCGGGGACGCCTGGACGGCGGCGGCGGTGAAGGGGGGTGGGATGTCCATCGTGCGTGTCCTCCTTGCCGGTGCGAAGCACTTGTTGCCGATCAGCGCCGATCAGCAGGAAGCCGTGACCGGGAGCGGTCGGGCGGGGGGCCGGGGCAGCCAGCGCCGGTGGACCGGTGCGGCGGCCTCGCGCAGCAGGTGCAGTCGGGGCGGTACGCGGTCGGCGCGCGGGCCCGGGGGCTTGCGGCTGCCCGGCCGCCAGGGCTCGGGCCAGGTGGTGGCAGGGCCTGTGTAGCCCTGGTCGACGGCGGCGTGGAGGGTCCACAGCGGGTCGTACAGGTGACCGCGGCCGACGGCGACCAGGTCCGCCCTCCCCGCGAGCAGGATCGAGTTGGCGTCGTCGTAGGTGGAGATGGCGCCGACCGCGATGGTCGGGATGCCGGTGGCGTTGCGGACCAGATCGGCGTACGGGGTCTGGTAGCCGCGCCCGTACGCCGGCTTCTGGTGTGCCACGACCTCGCCGGTGGACACGTCGATCGCGTCCGCGCCGGCCGCGGCCAGCGCCCGGCAGATCTCGGTCACCTCGGTCTCGGTGGTCCCGCCTTCCGCCCATTCGGTGGCGGAGATCCGTACCACGAGGGGCCGGCCGGCGGGCCAGGCCGCGCGCACCGCGGTCAGCACCTCCAGGGGGAACCGCAGCCGGTTCTCCAGGCTGCCGCCGTAGGCGTCGGTGCGGTGGTTGGTGAGCGGGGAGAGGAAGCCGGAGACCAGGTGGCCGTGGCCGAACTGCAGCTCGAGGACGTCGAATCCGGCCCGGCCGGCGCGTACCGCCGCCGCCGCGAAGTCCGCGGTGACGGCTGCCAGTTCGGCGGGGGTGGCCTCACGCGGGACGGGGTGTCCCGCGTCCCAGGCGAGTGCGGAGGCCGCGAGGGTGGGCCAGCCGTCCCCGTCGAGCGGCCGGCCGATGCCGTCCGGGCCGGGCACCGCGGTCGAGCCGCGCCGCCCGGCGTGGGTGAGCTGGATGCCGAGCGGCGTGTCGGAGATCCGGCGGGTCGCCTCGACGGTCGTCCGCCAGGCGGCCTCCTGCTCGTCGGTCCACAGGCCCGGGCAGCCGGCGGTGGCCCGGGCGTCGGGGCCGATCGCGGTCATGCCGGCGAACACCAGCCCGGCCCCGCCCAGCGCCTGTGCGGTCAGCTGGGCATGGGGGAAGGCGCCCGGCATGCCGTCCTCCGCCGTGTACGTCGCCAGCGGCGGCACCACGATCCGGTTGCGCAGCGTCAGGTCTCCCAGCCGCAGGGGCCGGAACATCGGCGGCACACCGGCACCCTCGTTCTCCACGGCATTCACGGCGTCCACGGCGTCCACGAAGCCGGCGTCGCGCGCCCGCAGGCTGTCGTACGTGACCCGGCGGCTGCGGGTGAGCAGGTTGAAGGCGAACCGGTCGGGGTCCTGGCCCGCGTGGCGGCCGATGGTCTCGAACCACTCCAGGCTGGCCTGGGCGGCCCGCTGGACGGACTCGACGGCCGGCCGGCGCTCCGCCTCGTACGCGGCCAACGCACCGGCCACGTCGGGGTGTTCGTGCAGGCTCGCGACGAGTGCGAGGGCGTCCTCCATGGCGAGCTTGGTGCCCGAGCCGATCGAGAAGTGCGCGGTGTGGGCGGCGTCGCCCAGCAGGACGATGTTGCCGTGGCTCCAGGAGGTCGTGCGTACGGTCGAGAAGGTGATCCACTTGGAGGCGTTGGGGATCAGCCGGTGGCCGTCGAGGTGGCCGGCCAGGATCTCCTGGCACAGCCGCACACCGGCCTCGTCACTCTCCCCGCGGGCGAACTCCCGGTCGGCGAGGGCCTCGAAGCCGGCCCGCCGCCAGGCGTCCTCGGCGATCTCGACGATGAAGGTGGAGCGGCGCTCGCCGTAGGGGTAGGCGTGGACCTGGACGACTCCGAAGTCCCGCTCCTCCACGATGAAGGTGAACGCCTCGAAGACGCGGTCGGTGGACAGCCACATGTAGCGGCACTTCCGCTCGTCCAGGTGCGCGCCGAAGGTCTCGGCGTACGCGTCGCGGGTCGCCGACCGGATGCCGTCCGCGGCGACGACCAGGTCGTAGCGTGCGGACAGTTCCGCGGCGGGCGGCGCCGGGGTGCCGTAGCGGACCTCGACCCCCAGTTCGGCACAGCGCTTCTGCAGGATCTCCCGCAGCCGGTTGCGGTCGAGGGCCGCGAAGCCGTGGCCGCCGGAGGTGCGGACCTCGCCGCGGTGGTGGATGTCGATGTCGCTCCAGCGGGCGAACTCGGCCGACATCGCGGCGTACACCTCGGGATCGGCCTGGGCGATGCCGCCCAGCGTCTCGTCGGAGAAGACGACGCCGAACCCGAACGCGTCGTCACGGGCATTGCGCTCCCAGACCGTCACCTCCCACTCCGGTGCGAGCTTCTTGGCCAGAGCCGCGAAGTAGAGGCCGCCGGGCCCTCCTCCGATGACTGCTACGCGCATGGCGTCCTCCAGTGGTTCTATGGCATTCACAGTGATTGCGCTTCGTTCACGGTCGTCAACCGATCGGCATACACGACGAGATCACACCCGGCCGGTGTGCGGGCCTGCGCCGGGTTGCGCCGGGTTCAGCAGTAGGACTCCCCCGGCTGCGGCCCGGCTTCGGACAGCACGGAGCGCACCTCGTCCGGCCAGGGCGCGGCGCCCTCGGCGCGGGCGGCCGAGTGGACCACCGACATGCGCCCGGTGGCGGCCGGGCCGCGCGGCCCCTGCACGTCGAAGGCGTAGTGCAGCGACGAACCGCCCACCTTCGCGACCCGGAACTCGATCCGGACCGGGTCCCCGAACCACAGCCGGTCGCGGTAGTCGGCCTCGAAGTGGACCCGCGGAATGCTGCCGAACAGCCGGTCGAGCCCGAGCCGCCGCAGCAGGACGGCCTCCGCCGCCTCGGCCCAGCGCTGGACGGAGGAGAAGTGGTAGTGCCCCGCCGCGTCGGTGTCGGGCCACTCGACCCGCCGCTCGACCACCACGCTCGGCAGGGCCGGCCCGGCACCCTCGCCCGTCGCCCCGCGCCCGACCCGGGCCCACCGCCTCAGCTCCGCCCGCTGGAGCTTTCCGCTGGAGTTGCGGGGCAGCGAGGCGACGAACTCCACCGCGCGCGGGTACTTGTAGGGGGCGATGGTCCGCTTGACGAAGTCCTGGAGCTCCTTGGTCGTCCCGGGTCCGGCCGGTACTCCGTCGCGGAGCACGACGAACGCCTTGACGATCGTGCCGCGCCGCTCGTCGGGCGCTCCCGCGACGGCGCAGTCCGCGACGTCCGGATGCCCGACCAGGGCCTGCTCGACCTCGGGGCCCGCGATGTTGTACCCCGAGGAGACGATCATGTCGTCGCTGCGCGCCTGGTACCAGAAGTAGCCGTCCTGGTCCCGGACATAGGTGTCGCCGGTGATGTTCCAGCCGTCGCGTACGTAGACGGTCTGGCGTTCGTCGTCCAGGTAGCGGCAGCCCGTCGGGCCCTTCACCGCCAGCAGGCCGGGCCGGCCGTCGGGCACGGGGTTCCCCTCGGCGTCGAGGACGGCGGCCCGGTAGCCCGGAACGGGCTTGCCGGTGGCGCCGGGGCGCACCTCGCCGTCGGCGGCCGAGATGAACACGTGCAGCATCTCGGTCGCGCCGATGCCGTCGATCAGGCGCAGTCCGGTGGCCTCGTGGAACGCCTGCCACACCGAGGCGGGCAGGGACTCGCCGGCCGAGACGCAGCGGCGCACGGCCGCCAGGCGATCGGCAAGCCCGGCGGCGAGGATCGCCCGGTAGGCGGTCGGAGCGGTGAAAAGGACGGTGACCCGGCGCTCCGCCACGTGCTCGGCGAGCTGCTGGGGCGTGGCCTGCTCCAGGAGCAGTGACGCCGCCCCGACCCGCAGGGGGAAGACGACCAGACCGCCGAGGCCGAAGGTGAACGCCAGCGGCGGAGTTCCCGCGAACAGGTCGTCCGCCTCCGGCCGCAGGACGTGCCGGGAGAAGGTGTCGGCGTTCGCCAGGACATCGCGGTGGAAGTGCAGGGTCGCCTTGGGGCGGCCGGTGGTACCGGACGTGAACGCGATCAGGGCCACGTCGTCCGCCGCCGTCTCCACGGCGGTGAACACGCCCCGCTTGGCCGCGCAGCGCTCCGACAGATCCTGCGGACCGGAGCCGCCGTAGGTCAGCGTGGTCATGCCGGTCGTCCCGGCGGCATCCAGTTCATCGCGGAAGCGGTGGTCGCAGAGCGCGACGACCGGCGCGCTGATCTCGCAGAGAGCGGACAGCTCGGGTGCCCGGAGCAGCGGCATCGTGGTGACGACGACGCCGCCGGCCTTCAGCACGCCGAGCCAACAGGCCACCAGCCATGGGTTGTTGGGTCCCCGGAGCAGCACGCGGTTGCCCGGTACGAGCCCGAGGTCCTCGGTCAGGACCTGCGCGACGCGGTCGACGCGGGAGCGCAGTTCCCCGTACGTCCACTCCTCGGTCGGCGTCAGCAGACAGCGCCGGTCCGCCCCGA
Organism: Streptomyces fradiae; assembly: GCF_041270065.1. Taxonomy (NCBI): domain Bacteria; kingdom Bacillati; phylum Actinomycetota; class Actinomycetes; order Kitasatosporales; family Streptomycetaceae; genus Streptomyces; species Streptomyces fradiae. The sequence goes on from NZ_CP065958.1 coordinate 851,341, forward strand.
ACCGCTCGATGGTCTCGTCGAGCAGCGACACGGCGCAGTTCAGCCGGTCCGGATAGGTCAACTCGGGGAGTTCGAAGAGAAGTTCGGGCCATTGGTCGAACGGCGGGAGCCGGTCTCGACAGAAGGTGTCCACATGCGCGGAGGGGGAGAGCTCCATGGCGGTACCTCATTCGGGTCAGCGGGGAGTGAGGCAAGTATGCCGTTCTGATGACGACAGTCAAGAAGACTGCATATTTTGCCGGGCGAGGGCCACCGGGCCTCAGGACCACCCGACCTCAGGACCACCGGGCCTCAGGGCTGCGGGGGTCACCACCGTCAGACGGCGGCCGGCAGCCGCACCCGGACGGCCTTGCCCGGGAGCCTCGGCAGGACGTCCAGCTCACCGGCCAGTCCGGCCACGGCGCAGCCGACGAGGAAGAGCCCGCGCCCGCCCTCGGCGTCCAGGTCGGCCGGACCGGAGATCTCGGGCCGGACAGGGTGGTCGTCGCTCACCTCCAGCCACACCCGCGAACCGTCGAGCCCAAGCTCGACCCGGACGAGCTCGGTGACCGGGGCGGCATGCGTGACGGCATTGGCGACGAGTTCACTGACGGCGAGGAGCAGCGCGTCGACGACGTCGCAGGCGACCGGCCAGTCGCGCAGGACCGCACGCAACCGCCCCCTCACCTCGGGGACCACCGCAAGGGAGGGCCGGAAGCCCCACCGGGCGCGCTTGACGTCCGCCCGCTCCGGTGCGACGGCCGACAGGGCGGATTCGGAGATGGTGTACATGATCGAGCTCCCGATGCGCCGGGACCTTGGGGCGCCTCGCGGTCGAGGCATGGACCCCTTCGGTAACACGTGTTACCTTCATAACGCCCACCCGTAGATCCACTCAAGGACTACCGGGCGGAAACTTCGCTTTTGGGCGATTTGCCAGGAGGTAGACCATGACCCAGCAGACCCCGCCCCAGGCCGACATGACCTGGCCGCCGCCGGCCTTCCTGCCGCCCCCGGCGCCCGTGGTCACGGCCGACGGATGCCGCCGCTTCGAGGGCGCCACCTACGCCACGACCCCCGGCTACCGGCCGCGCCTGCTCGACGTGTACGTCCCGGCCGGCCACGACGCCGATGACCGTACGAACGGACCCTGCCCCGCCGTCGTATGGATCCACGGAGGCGGCTGGATGGACGGCGACCGGCGCTACCCGCCGCCCACCGTGCCGGCGGAGCTGCTGTTCGGCACCCTCCTCGGCGCGGGCCTCGCGGTGGTCACCCTGGACTACCGGCACAGCCTCGAAGCGCCGTTCCCCGCCCAGCTGCACGACGTGAAGGCCGCCATCCGCTACGTCCGCGCCTTCGCCGACACCCTCGGAATCGACGCCGACCGCATCGGCGTCTGGGGCGAATCGGCGGGCGGCCACCTCGCCGCCCTGGCCGCCCTCACCGGTCCCGGCACCGCCGACGGGCTGCTGGAAGGCGCCGAGGGCGTGGCCGAGGGCGACACCTCCGTCCAGGCGGCGGTCGACTGGTACGGGGTGTCCGACATCGTCTCGGCGGCCGCCGCTATCCCGCCACAGCTCGCCCCGCTCGGCGACCCGTACACCGCCCTGCTCGGCGCGGCCCCGGCCGACCGGCCCGACCTGGCGGCCGCGGCCAGCCCCGTCACGTACGCGACACGGCCCGCCCCGCCGTTCCTGCTCGTGCACGGCACGGCGGACAGCCTGGTGCCGTACGGGCAGAGCGAGCTGCTCACCGAACAGCTGCGGGCGCAGGGCGGCGTGGTCGAACTCGTCCCCGTGGACGGTGCCGACCACATCTTCCTCGGCGTACCGGACATCCCCGCGCTCGTCACCCGCAGCGTGTCCTTCCTCGCGGACCGCCTCAAGGCACACGCCGCACGCTGACGCGCGCGGCCGCAGACCGCGGGTCTGCGGCGCGTGACATGTCGACCATCGCGGCGATTACACGTGTAATTTCCCAGCCAGGCAGAGGAATCACATGCCCCACGCCTCCCTCACAGCGCCGGAGACCGCCGGCCCGGTCCGGCGCCGTCTCACCCCCGGTCTTCCGACCACCGGCACCGCGCTGCTCGGTGCGGCGCTCGCCGCCGCGGCGGCCCTGGTCTGCGTGATCGTCACGACCGGCACCGCCCGTCCACGCCTGCAAAGTCTGGACGAGCGGTGGCTCACCTGGATGGGCGGCCCGCACGCCGGCGTCCCGCTGGCGGCCGCGACCGTACTCGACCGGTTCGGAGGCCCCGCCGGGGCGATCGTGCCGCTCGCCCTGGTGGCCGTCCTGTGCGTGCGGCGACGCTGGTGGTCGTCGCTGTACTTCCTCACCGCCTACCTCGGCGGCAGTGCGCTCGTCGTCCAGCTCCTCAAGCACGCGGTGGACCGCCCCCGCCCCGCCGGACCCCTGGTCCGGGTGGACCACGGCTCCTTTCCCTCCGGACATGCCTTCGGTGCGGCCCTGCTCGTCGTCCTCGTCGGCGCGCTGTTCGTGTCTCGCGCCCGCAGACCCCTGTGGTGGGCGCTCGGCGCCCTGTTCACGACGGCGATGATGTGGTCCCGCACCTGGCTCCACGCCCACTGGCTCAGCGACACCGTCGCCGGAGCCCTGGCCGGCTCCGCCACCGGCCTGCTGCTGTGGTGCGCGTTCGCTCCCCTCCTACGGCGCGAGGCGAGCCGCCCCGGCCGGCCGCGCCGCTGCCGACTTCGGCCGGCTGTCAGACGGACCGCCCCCGCACCCGGCACGCCGGACGACAGCGGCCCGCCTCGGCCCGTCACCGGGCCGGCGTCGCGGACGCGGTCTGAGCTCTGAGCACGCCGAGCAGCCGCGTCACCTCACCGGCCATCGCCGTGCGTCCCGCGCCGAGGTAGCGGCGGGTGTCGACCAGCGACGGGTCGCTGTCGAGCACCTCGCGCGCGGCCGTGGTGAAGATCCGGTTCAGGTGGGTGGCGAGATTGACCTTGGTCATGCCGTGGTCGACGGCGGCGGTCAGCGCGTCGTCCGCGGCGCCGGAGGAGCCGTGCAGGACCAGCGGTACGGGGACGGCTTCGCGCAGCGCGCGGATCAGGTGGAAGTCCAGGACCGCGTCGCGGGTGCGCATGGCGTGGGAGGTGCCCACGGCCACGGCGAGCGCGTCCACTCCGGTGGCCGCGACGAACGCCGCGGCCTCGGCCGGGTCGGTGCGGGCACCGGGGGCGTGGACGCCGTCCTTGCCGCCGACCTCGCCGAGCTCGGCCTCCACCCAGACCCCGGCCGCGTGGCAGTGGGCGGTGATCGCCTCGGTGGCCCGGAGGTTCTCCTCGTACGGGAGCACCGAGGCGTCGTACATGACGGAGGTGAAACCGAGTTCCACGGCCTCGTGGACCAGGGCGTCGGAGGTCGCGTGGTCGAGGTGGACCGCGACCGGGACCCGGGCGACGCGGGCGACGGCCAGGGTCGCCGGGCCGATGGCCTGGAGGCCGCCGTGGTAGCGGGCCGCGTTCTCGCTGATCTGGAGGATGACCGGCGCGCCGGCGGCTTCCGCGCCGGCCGTGATCGCCTGGGCGTGTTCGAGCTGGATGACGTTGAAGGCGCCCACGCCGTGGCCGGCGCGCGCGGCGGGGGTGACGATGTCCCCCGTACTGACGAGAGGCATGACGGTTCCTTACGAGAGGGCCGGGAGGGGCGGGAGGGGCGGAAGGGGGTGCACGTCCACCGCATCGCGAAGGCGCCGGTGGACGGTGGGGTCGAACGAGCCCGCCAGCGGGGCGGCGACGGTGGCGGCCGAGAGCGCCACCGCCTCGGCGAGCCGCCGCGGCCAGGAGACGCCGGCCGCCAGGCCCCGGGCCAGGGCGGCGACCGCCGCGTCGCCGGCGCCGGTCGGGTTGCCGCGCAGCCGCTCGGGCGGCACGGCGCGCCAGGCGCCCTCCGGGGTGACGGCGAGGAGGCCGTCCGGGCCGAGGGAGGCGACCACGGCTTCGGCGCCGGCGGCGCGCAGGGCCTCGGCCGCCCGGTGGGGGTCCGACTCGCCGGTGGCCTCGGCCAGTTCGTCGGCGTTCGGCTTGACGAGGGCCGGGCCCGCCGGAAGGGCGGCGCGGAGCGCCGGGCCGCTGGTGTCGAGGACCGCCGGGACGGCCCGGGCCCGGGCGGCGTGGACGAGGGTCGCGTACGCGTCCTCGGGCAGGCCGGGCGGAAGGCTGCCGGAGAGCACGACGACCGTGGCCCGTTCGACGCACGCCGCGAAATCGGCGAGGAAGCTCCGCCATTCCTCGGGCCGGACGACGGGGCCCGGTTCGAGGAGCGTCGTCGTGTCGCCGGTGTGCTCGTCCACCACGGCCACCGTGCGGCGGGTCTCGCCGTCGACGGGCGTGAGGAGCTCCGGGAGTTCCGCCCGGCACAGTTCGCGCCGTACCGCCTCGCCGGTCGGTCCGCCGGCCAGGCCGGTGACGAGCGTGGGGAGGCCCAGGGTGTGCAGGACGCGCGACACGTTGACGCCCTTGCCGCCCGCCCGGGCACCGACCTCGCGGACCCGGTGTGCGGAGTGGGGGCGGAGGCGGTCGACGCGGTGGGTGATGTCGAGGGCCGGATTGAGGGTGACGGTGACGATCACGGTCCTGTCACCTCCCGTTCCAGGAGGTCATGGGCGAGCAGCGCCGCGCCCATGCAGCCGGCCCGGTCGCCGAGCCGGGCCTCGGTGACCTCCGGTACCGCCTGGAAGGTCAGCCGGTGCGCGAGGGCCTCGCGCAGGGGCGCCAGGTAGGCCTCCCCCGCGCGGGCCAGGCCTCCGCCGACGACGACGCGCTCGGGGTCGTACAGCGTGACCGCCGTCGCCAGGGCGTCGGCGAGCGCCTCGATCGCCTCGGTCCAGATCCCGGCGGCCACGTCGTCGCCGGCGTCGGCGCGGCGCTGCACCTCCCGGGCGGTGATGCCGTGCCAGCCGGTGGCACGAACGTAGCGGCGGGCGATGGCCGCGGCCGACGCCACCGTCTCCAGACAGCCGCGTCCTCCGCAGCGGCAGCGTTCGCCGCCGGGCCGGACGACGACATGGCCGAGTTCGCCGGCCCGGCCGTGCCCGCCGGTGAGCGCGCGGCCGCGCCGGAACGCGGCGGCGGCGATGCCCGTACCGACCGGCACGAACAGGAAGTCGGCGCAGCCGCGGCCGGCGCCGACGCGCGCCTCGGCCAGTCCCCCGGCGCGTACGTCGTGGCCGAAGGCGACGGGGAGACAGAGGTGTTCGGCCAGCCAGTCCTGGACGGGTACGTCGGCCCAGCCGAGGTTGCCCGCGAGGACGGCGAGGCCCGATTCCTCGTCGACGAGGCCGGGGACGACGATCCCGGCCGCGTCCGCGTCCGGGCACCGCCCGGCGAGTTCTTCGGCGCAGGCGAGGACGGTCTCCAGGACCGCCTCGGGGCCGCGGTCGGCGCGCGTGTACCAGCGGTCGGTGTGTTCGAGGGTGGTGGCGCCTTCGGTGAGGGTGCCGCCCTTGATGGAGGTGCCGCCGACGTCCAGGGCGATGACCGTCCGTGCGGCGGTCCTCGCGGAGGTGCCTCTGGCGCCCACGCTGCTTCCGGTGCCCGCGGCGGTGGTCATGAGCCGGTGAGGACGATGGAGCGGGTGAGGTTGCGCGGCTTGTCGGGGTCGAGGCCCCGGCGTTCGGCGAGGGCGACGGCCAGGCGCTGGGCGCGGATCAGGTCGGCGAGCGGGTCGCCGGGGGACGCCGTGAGGTACGCGCCGGTCGCGCGGACCTGGTCGGCCAGGCCGGCCGGCGGCTCGCCGAAGAACCACACGACCGTGCCGGGGCCGCTGACGCTGATGGGGCCGTGTCGGTACTCCATGGCCGGGTACGACTCCGTCCACGATCCGGAGGCCTCGCGCAGCTTCAGCGCCGCCTCGTGGGCCAGGCCGGTGGTCCAGCCCGTGCCGAGGAACGTGAACTGACCGGCGGTCAGGAGCTCCTCGGGCAGCCGGGACGCCAGGGCGTCGTCGGCCTGCCGCAGCAGGTCCTGCGGTACGGGGCCGAGGCTCGCGCGCAGCAGGAGGAGCGCGGTCGTGGCGAAGCGGGTCTGCACGACGGAGCGTTCGTCGGCGAAGGACAGGTCCACGACGGTGCCGGCGGCGTCCTTGACGGGCGTGCCGAGATCGCCGGTCAGTGCCACCGTCGCGCTGTCGCCGGCCCGTTCGAGGGCGTCGAGGACCTCGGTCGTGGTGCCGGAGCGGGTGATGGCGACGACCCGGTCGTAGCGGCGCGCGGCAGGGAAGTCGGAGGCGGCGAACGCGTCCGTCTCCCCGAGCCCGGCGCCCTCGCGCAGCGCCGCGTACGCCTGCGCCATGTACAGCGAGGTGCCGCAGCCCACGACCGCGACCCGCTCACCGGCCTGCGGCAGCCCGGCCGGCCGGGTCTCCAGGGCCCGGCGCCAGCACGAGGGCTGCTCGGCTATTTCCACCTCGACGTGACTCACAGGGCCTCCCAGAAGGTGCGTCGGCCGGTCTACGCCCAGCCGAATGATTGAACATGACTCGTTTATAGCTTCTTCGATCAGCTTTGAGCAACCATGCGCAGGGGTTGATCACGCAACTGCGAACCGGGATACCCTCGGCTCCTGCAAGTCATGTCGCGAGGCGACATCACGAGACGAGGAGAACGGCGATGGCCACGCACGAGCGGTGGACGCGGCTGCTCGACGCTCTGAGCGAGCGCGGCAGCATCGAGGTCGGCGAGGCGGCCGAACTGCTGGACGTCTCCCCCGCCACCGTGCGCCGCGACCTGGAGGAGCTGGCCCGTCAGCAGCTGCTCACCCGCACCCGCGGCGGGGCGGTGCTGTCCGGCGTCACGTACGACCTGCCGCTGCGGTACAAGACGGCGCGCAAGGCCGACGAGAAGCACCGCATCGCCCGGGCTGCCGCCGCGCTCATCCCGCCCGGCGCGGTCGTCGGGCTCAACGGCGGCACCACGACGTCCGAGGTGGCGCGCGAGCTGGCGACCCGGGCCGACCTGGCCGAGCACGGTGGGGCCACGGCGCTGACGATCGTGACCAACGCCGTGAACATCGCGAACGAGCTGGCGGTCCGCCCGTACGTGAAGACCGTGGTGACCGGCGGGGTCGCCCGCCCCCAGTCGTACGAGCTGACCGGCCCGCTGGCGACGGCGGTGCTCCAGGGCCTCTCGCTGGACTACGCGATCCTCGGCGTCAACGCCGTCGACCCGCGCTTCGGCGCCGCCACTCACGACGAGGGCGAGGCCAGCGCCAACCGCGCCATGGCCGAACGGGCGGAGAAGGTGATCGTGGTCGCCGACTCCACCAAGCTCGGCCAGCGCGCGTTCGCCCGGGTCTGCACGATCCCCGAGATCGACACCCTGGTCACCGACCACGACGCCCCGGACGAGCTGGTCGAGCAGCTCACGGCGCAGGGCGTCGACGTCCACTGCGTGTAGGGCAACACACAGGGGACCGGACCTACTTGACCGAGCCGGCCGTCAGCCCGGACACCACATGGCGCTCGATGACCGCGAACAGCACGATCACCGGCACGATGGCCACCAGCGACGCGGCGAACACCTGGTTCCACTGCACGCTGTAGGCGCCGATCATGTTGTTGATGCCGACGGTGAGGGGCTGCCGCTCGGGTGAGGTGGTGAGCGTCAGACCCATGATGAACTCGTTCCACGCCGCGATGAAGGTGAAGATCACGGCGGTGACGATGCCGGGCATGGCGAGCGGCAGGGTCACCCGGAACAGCGCGCGGGCCCGGCCGCAGCCGTCCATCATCGCGGCCTCCTCCAGCTCGACGGGGATCGAGCCGATGTAGGCGCTGATGATCCAGACCGCGAAGGCGAGGTTAAAGGCCGCGTTGGCCACCATCAGGACCGTCGTCGTGTCCAGCATCCCGAGGGCGTGGAACTCCCGGTAGAGACCCACCTGGAGCGCCGTCGGCTGGAACATCTGGGTGACGAGCACGAGCAGCAGGAAGGCGGTGCGGCCCCGGAACCGGACCCTCGCCGTGTAGTACGCGGCGGGCAGCGCCACAAGGAGGACGAGCAGTGTCGAACCGGCCGCGATCAGCAGGGTGTTGCCCAGGTTCTGGCCCAGCGTGGTGTCGCTCCACACCCGGGTGAAGGCCGACCAGTCGAAGTGCGCGGGCAGATAGGCGTTGTCGCGCAGCTCGTCGGCCGGCCGCGCGGCCGTGATCACCATCTGGACGTACGGCAGCAGGAAGAGCGCGGCCAGCGCCCAGGCGATGACGGTGAGCAGCACGGTCTTCGTACGGGGGCGGGGACGGGCGCGGGGGCTGGGACGAGGACGGGGGTCGGGGCGAAGGGTCACCGTGCTCATCGGTCCGTCTCCTTCCAGCCGCTGACCTTGAGGAAGACCAGGACCATGACGATGACGGCGGCGAAGTTGACCACCGACAGGGCGGCCGACTCGGCCACGTCGTAACTGCGCAGCATGTACATGAAGACCGTGGTGGTGGCGGTGTCGGCGTTGGGGCCGCCCTGGGTCATGCCCCAGATGATGGGGAACGAGTTGAAGACGTTGATCAGGTTGATCACCAACGCCACCAGGAACGCCGGCCGCAGCAGCGGCAGCGTGATCCGGAGGTACGTCTGCGGGCGCGAGGCGCCGTCGACGCGGGCCGCCTCGTACACCTCGCCGGGGACCGTCTGGAGCCCGGCGAGCAGCGTGTACGTGGTGAAGGGCAGGGAGACGAAGACGGCGACGGCCACCAGCCACGGCTTCGCGTGCGCCGCGTCGCCGGTCCACGCCTCGGCCGAGTCGATCAGACCGAGGTCGAGGAGGAGCCGGTTGAGGACGCCGGCGACCTGGTCGAGCATCCAGCGGAAGCCGATGGCGGTCATCAGGACGGAGGCCGCCCAGGGCGCGATGAGCGCCCAGCGGGTGATCCGGCGGCCCGGGAAGCGCTGGTTGAACAGCTGGGCCAGGGCCAGCGAGATCAGCATGGTCAGCGCGACGACGGCGACCGTCCATACGGCGGTCCAGGTCAGGACGTCGGGGAGCCGGGGGTCGGCGAACAGTTTGCGGTACTTGTCGAGCCCGGCCGGCCCCTGGTCCACGCCGGAGGTGTCGATCCTCCGCAGCGAGGTGCGGATCATCTCGACGACCGGCCAGACGACGACGGCCAGGATGAGCAGGACGGAGGGCGCGATCCAGGGCAGGGCGCCGAGGCGCGTACGGGGTGGGGTGCTGGTGGACACGGGCGTTCTCGTTTCGGAGGTACGTGCGGAGGTACGGCCTCGGACCGTCACCGCCCCGCCTGCTCGGCCGCCTGCTGGAGGGCGTCGAGGCCCTTCTGCGGGTCGTCGAGGGCGCTGCCGATCTGGGTCTTGATCTGGGCGGAGACGCCGGGCCAGGTCGGGTCGCTGAGCGGGTAGAAGGTCGCGGTCGGCAGGATCTCGAGGAAGGGCTTGAGCTCCTTCCTCGCGGGGTCCTCGACGAGCGCGGCGCGGGCCGACTGGGTCACGGGCAGCAGGTTGTAGGTCTTGGCGAACCTGACCGTGTTCTCCTTGCCGTACGCGAAGTCGAGGAAGGCCTTGATCTCCTTCTTGTGGCCGCCCTTCTTGAAGGCCATGACCCAGTCGGCGACACCGAGGGTGCTGGGGCTCTTCTGCTGCGCGCCCGGCATCGCGGTCCAGGTGACGTCCATGCCCTTGAGCTCGGCGAGCTGGCCGGGGAAGCCGTTGAGCATGCCGACCTTGCCGGAGGCGAAGTTCTTGGTGAGGTCGGTGCGGTTGACGGCGGCCGGGCTCTTCTCCGTGAGGCCCGCGTCGACCCACTTCTTGAGCTGGGTGAACGTCTCCACGTTGGCGGAGGAGTCGATCGCGTACGTGCCGCTGGAGTTCTGGTAGCCGCCGCCGTTGCCCATCATCCAGATGAACGCCTCGGCCTGGGCCTCCTCCTTGCCGAGCGGGACGCCGAGGGGCACCTCGACACCGGCCTTCTTGAGCGCGGTCGCGGCGGCGGTGACCTCCGCCCAGGTCTGCGGCGGCTTCCTGGGATCGAGGCCGGCCTTGCGGAAGAGCGCGTTGTTGATGAGGAACATCCGGGCGCTCGAGACGAACGGGATGCCGTACCGGGTGTCGTCCTGGGCGCCGGCGTCGGCCATGGCCGGGATGAGGTCGCCTTCGGTGGAGACCGAGAGCACCTCCGGGACGGAGTACAGCAGGCCGCTCTTGGCGAAGTCGGCGTAGCCGCCGGTCTGGAGGACGTCCGGCTGGTTCCCGTTCTGGACCATGGTCTTGACCTGGGCGTCGATGTCGTTCCAGTTGATCACCCGGAGGTCGACCTTGATCTTGGGGTTCTTCTGCTCGAACGCCTTGATCACGTCCTGCCAGTAGGCCTGGCTGGGGTTGTCGCCGTTGGAGCCGTAGTCGGCCGCGACGAACGTGAGCGTGGTGACCCCGTCCGCGCCGGCCGAGGCACCGGATCCGCCCCCGCACGCCGTGAGCAGGAGCGCGCCGACGACCGCGGCGGTGGACAGGGTGAGAAGACGTCGCTTCATGGCAACTACCGCCTGGTTCACGAGATGAGAGGTTGACGCGCGAAACTGATCAGGTCGGCGCGTATTGCTCAACTTAGAGCACTCAACCTGCACCGTGTCACCCGAGAGCCCCGCTCGGTTATGGACTTGTGACCACGAAGTCGAGGCCGAGACTTCGTGCGCAGATCTGATTGCTTTTGATTGCCGAGCGCACTAAGCGCGCACTTGACGTCATTCGACGGCGGCTGCTGTCATGTCGCGACCACTCTCGGCAGTGTCGGCGAGCGAAAGGCGACAGCGATGCGAGCACGCTCTTCAGTACGGATCAGGGGCCGAGGGCGGCGACCAGCCGTCCTCGGCCTGGTGGTGGCCCTGATGGCGGCGGTCTTCTCCGTCGCGGGACCGGTGTCGTCGGCCGCGGCGGCGACCGCCGGGGACGCCACGGGGGTCAGTCAGACCGGCAACACCTTCACCATCAGCACCTCGACGGCGGCGAAGGCCCGGATCCAGGTGGCCCGCCAGGACATCTTCCGGATCTGGCTGTCGCCGAACGGCGGTTTCACGGACGACCCGGCGGGCAACGCCCTCGCGATCGACACCGACTTCGGCGCGGTGACCACGAGCGTCACGGACGCCGGCACGTACTACAGGATCGCCACTCCCGCCCTGAACATCCGGGTCAACAAGTCCCCGCTGCGCTTCTCGGTCTACCGCGCCGACAACGCCACGCTCGTGTGGTCCGAGTCCCAGCCGCTCTCCTGGACCGGCACGCAGGCCAGCCAGTACCTCACCCAGGGCGCCGACGAGCAGTTCTACGGCACGGGCCTGCGGCTCGGCGAGTGGGCGCTGCGCGGCAAGACCGTGCCCGTCTCCGGCAGCAACAAGTGGCTGGAGAACCACAACGCGAGCCCCGCGCCCTTCTACATGTCGACCAACAACTACGGCGTCATGCGGAACACCTGGGCACCGGGCACGTACAGCTTCGGGGCGCCGGGCACGTTCACGCACAACGAGAACCGGTTCGACGCCTGGTACTTCGTCGCCGACTCCCTCAAGGGCGTCCTGGACGCGTACACGGACGTGAGCGGCAAGCCGTTCCTGGCGCCGATGTGGGGCTTCGAGCTCGGCAACGCCGACTGCTGGAACGCCTCGAACCCCGACTACACCGGCGACCACGACCGGCTCCGTCACCAGACCACTCCCGACGTGGTCGGCTACGCGAACGACGCGCGCGCCGCCGACATGCCGTCGGGCTGGTTCCTGCCCAACGACGGTTACGGCTGCGGCTACACCGCGCCCCTGAAGAGCACGGTCGACGCCCTGAAGGCCAAGGGCTTCCAGACCGGCCTGTGGACCTCGACCGGCCTGTCCGGCATCGCCGACGAGGTCGGCACCGCCGGTTCGCGCGGGGTGAAGACCGACGTCGCCTGGATCGGCGGCGGCTACAAGTACGCCTTCGACGGCGTCCAGCAGGCGGTCGACGGCATCGAGAAGAACTCCGACGCCCGCCGCTACGTCTGGACGGTCGACGGCTGGGCCGGCACGCAGCGCAACGCCATCGTCTGGACCGGCGACACGCCGGGCACCTGGGACGCCATGCGCTGGCACGTCCCGGCGATCACCGGCGCGGGCCTGTCCGGCCTCAACTACGCCTCCGGCGACGTGGACGGCATCTTCCAGGGCAGCCCGAAGACGTACGTCCGCGACCTGCAGTGGAAGGCGATGACGCCCGTCTTCATGACGATGTCCGGCTGGGGGCCCACCAGCCCGGAGGCCGGCTACCAGGACAAGCAGCCCTGGCGCTTCGCCGAGCCGTACCTGTCCATCAACCGCACGTACCTCAAGCTGAAGATGCGGATGATGCCGTACTTCTACTCCATGAGCCGGGTGGCGAACGAGACCGGCACGCCGACGCTGCGGGCCATGGTCCTGGAGTACCCGGACGACCCGGTCGCGCGGGGCAACCAGACGAGCGGTCAGTTCATGTCCGGCGACTCGCTCCTGGTGGCTCCCGTGGTGACGGACACGACGAAGCGGGACGGCATCTACCTGCCCGCCGGCACGTGGACGGACTACTGGAGCGGCCGGACGTACAGCGGTCCGGGCTGGCTGAACGGCTACGACGCCCCGCTCGACCGGCTCCCCATGTTCGTCAAGGGCGGCGGGATCGTGCCGATGTGGCCGCAGATGAACCACACCGGCGAGAAGCCGGTCGACACCCTCACGTACGACGTGTACCCGCGCGGCTCGTCGACGTTCACGCTGTACGAGGACGACGGCATCACGCGCCAGTACCAGACCGGCGCGTACGCCAAGCAGAAGGTCGACGTCACGGCACCCGCCTCCGGCACCGGTGACGTGAAGATCAGCGTCGGCGCGAGCACCGGCTCGTACGCGGGCAAGCCCGCCTCGCGCGGCTACGCGTTCACCGTCCACGCGGCCGCCGCCCCCACCGGCGTCACCGTCGACGGCGCGGCCCTGCCGGCGCTGACGTCGAAGGCCGCGTACGACTCCGCCACGACCGGCTGGTACTTCGACCCGGCCGACCGTTCCGGCACCCTGTGGGTCAAGACGGGCTCGAAGTCGGGCGCGTTCACGGTCACCGCGTCCGGCGTGACGCTGCTCCCGGCCACCGAGGTCCCCGCCACGGGCACGCCGATCTCCAAGTCCGCCTGGACGATCGCGTACGCCGACAGCCAGGAGACGGCGTACGAGGACGGGGCCGCCGCGAACGCCATCGACGGCGACCCGGCCACCAAGTGGCACACCGCCTACTCCGGCGGCACGGCCGCACAGCTCCCCCACGAGGTCCAGATCGACCTCGGGGCGCGCTACGACGTCGACAGCCTGTCGTACCTGCCGCGGCAGGACGGCGGGAGCAACGGGCGCATCGGGTCGTACGAGGTGTACGTCTCCGACACCACCGCGAGCTGGGGCAGCCCGGTCGCGACCGGCACCTGGGCCGACAGCGCCACGGAGAAGAAGGCCTCCTTCGCGCCGAAGACGGGACGCTACCTGCGCCTGAAGGCCCTCAGCGAGGCCGGCGACAGCGGCCCGTGGACCAGCGCCGCCGAGATCTCCGCGACCGGCCTGGCCACCCCGCTCCCGTCGAACGCGACGCTGGTCAACGGGGCTTCGGGCACCTGCGTGGACCTGCCGTACAGCGCCACGGCCCCCGGCACGCAGCCGACGCTGTACGCCTGCCACGGCGGCGCCAACCAGCGCTGGACGTTCACCGCGGCCGGCGCCCTGACCGGCAAGGACGGCGTCTGCCTCGACGGCTCCGGCACCACCGTGACCGTCCAGGCCTGCAACGGCTCGGCCGGTCAGAAGTGGCAGCTCGGCGCGCAGGCGACGATCACCAGCGGCGGACGCTGCCTGGCCCCGGTCGGATCGGGCACGGCCAACGGCACGAAGCTGACGCTCGCCACCTGCTCGGGCGCGGCGGCCCAGCGCTGGACGCCGACCGCCTGACGACCGACACCTGAGGGGAGCTGCGCCCCCGACCGGCATCGGTCGGGGGCGCAGCCATGAGGTTCCTGAGGCCTCCGGAGGTGGCCCGGGTGATGAGGAACGACAGGGCTGCCGCGGCGACTGGAGCGCCGCGTAGAAGATGACCATGTTGCAGCCGGTCCACTCCCGGGGCAAGGGGTGGCCGAGCAGGTCGAGCTGGGCGCCGGCCGAGTCGAGCGCGTTGATCACCGGGCTGACCGGGGGTGTAGAGGTACGTCCAGATCAGGGCGGCGAGCAAGCCCGTAGGCCCGTAGGCTCGGGGAATGGTCGAGAAGCGGGTACGGAGCGAGGGGCGGGGACCGGGTCGCCCGCGTGACGAGCGGGTCGACATCGCGGTCCTCGACGCGGTGGTCGCCCTGGTGGCCGAGGGCGGCCTGGCCGCCGTCACCATGGACGCGGTGGCCCTGCGGGCCGGGGTCGGCAAGATGACCATCTACCGCCGCTGGCCCACCAAGCAGGACCTGCTGATCGCCGCCGCCGAGTCCCGGGTCGGTCCGCTGTCCGTGCCGGACCTGGGGGACTTCCGCGCCGAGCTGAGGGTCGTACTCGAAACGCGCCTGAAGGTGTACCGGGAGCCGGGGATCGATCGACTGCTTGCCGGCGTGATCGGCGCGGCGGCCGAGGCCGACGCCGTACGCACCGCCTACGGCGCCTACTCCGCCCGGGGCATGGGCGAGACGCGGCGCATCCTGGAGCGCGGGATCGCCCGCGGGGACGTGCGGCCGGACATCGACGTCCGCGCGGTGGCCACGATGGTGGCCGCACCGCTGGTGTTCCGGCTGGTCGGCGAGATGGAGGCGCCCGACGGCGCACTCGTGGACACGGTGGTGGAACTCGTGTCGCGGGCCGTGGCCGCGAGCGACTGACCAGAGAACACCTCCCCGCGAAACCTCGGAATTGGTAGGGCCAGACCCCTTGCTCCCGGCCATCTCGATATCGATACTTCCGGTACCGAATTCCTGATCGCCCTCGCGGAGGAACTCCATGGCCACGTCTGCCGCCACCCCCCAGCCGGTCCTCGACAAGCCCCTGCTGCACTACGGCAGCCGGGTTCTGGAGCGCACGGCCCCCGGCGCACCCCGGTCCGAGTACCGGATCCTGGACATCTCACCGCTCACCCCGCACATCGGCGCCGAGATCGGTGGCGTCGACCTGACGCGCCCCATCAGCAAGGAACTGGTCACCGAGCTCCGTCTGGCGCTGTTGGAGTGGAAGGTGATCTTCTTCCGGGACCAGCACGGCTTCACCCCCGAGCACCACCTCGCCCTCGCCGGAGTCTGGGGCGAGCCGGAGGTGAACCCGTTCTTCCCCAAGAGCGAGACGGCCGGCGTCTCGCGGCTCGCCAAGGACGCCATGGCCGTCGGCCAGGAGAACATCTGGCACAGCGACCACTCCTTCATGGCCGCACCCGCTCAGGGCTCGGTCCTGCGCGCGGTCGAGATACCGCCCACGGGCGGCGACACGATGTGGGCGGACATGTACGCCGCCTACGACAACCTCTCGGAGCGTATGAAGGCCCGGATCGAGGGGCTCACCGCGGTGCACGACTGGGTGCCGAGCTGGGGCGCGACGATGACCGAGGAGCAGATCGCGCACTTCCGGCGCTCCCTGCCTCCGGTGGAGCACCCGGTGGTCGTCCGTCACCCGCGGACCGGGCGCAAGCTGCTCTACGTCAACGAGCCCTTCACCACGCGCATCGTCGGCCTGTCGGAGGACGAGAGCCGCGAGCTGCTCGACACGCTCGTGCTCCAGGCCCGGATCCCCGAGTACCAGGTGCGCTTCCGCTGGCAGCCGGACTCGATCGCGATCTGGGACAACATCGCGGTCCAGCACTACGCGATCAACGACTACTACCCGCAGCGCCGGGTCATGGAGCGGATCGCCGTCGCGGGCGTGCCGCTGTCCTGACCGCCCGCCGCCGTATCACTTCTCTCTCCCCGTAGCGCCTCTACCCCGCAGCATCCCTCCCTCGCCGTCCCGCACCCCCGGAGGTTCCCGTGACCACTGCCGAGACCTCGGCCAGACCGCCACGCACCCGGTACACCAAGGCAGTTCGCGACTCCGGCACCCGCGCCTGGATCGTCACCGGACTCCTCGTGGTCTTCATGATGGTCAACTTCGCCGACAAGGCCGTGTTCGGTCTCGCGGCCGACGAGATCCGGGCCGATCTGGGGCTGTCCGCGACCGAGTTCGGGCTGGCGAACAGCGCGTTCTTCCTGCTGTTCTCGGTGGCCGCCGTCGCCGTGGGACTCCTCGCCGACCGGGTCTCCCCCAAGTGGCTGCTGCTTGCCATGGCGCTGCTCTGGTCGGTGGCCCAGGTGCCGGCCGCCCTGGGCGGCGGCCTCGCCGTGCTCATCGGCACCCGGATCGTGCTCGGCGCAGCCGAGGGGCCCGCGTTCCCGGTCGCCCAGCAGGCCGCGCTGTCGTGGTTCCCCAACCACCGGCGCAATCTGCCGGGGGCCCTGGTCACTCTGGGTGTGACCCTGGGCGTGATCACGGCGGCGCCGGGCCTGACCTGGGTCATCGCCCGTCACGGCTGGCGTGCCGCGCTCTGGGTGCTCGCCGCGGCAGGTCTGCTGTGGGCGGCCGCGTGGCTGGGCTGCGGTGCCGACGGCCACCACCGCGATGCCGCCGCCGACCGGGCCGGCGTCCGGAGCGCCCCCTCGGGCAGGTCCGTGGCATGGGCCGCGTACCGGCGCATCTTCGGCAGCCGTACCTGGATCGGCACCACCGTCGCGTACTTCACCAGCTACTGGGTCGTCGCCCTGATGCTCGTGTGGATGCCGTCCTACCTGAGGAACGGCCTCGGCCACTCGTCGGAGACGGCCGGCAAGCTGGTGGCCGTCCCCTGGGCGCTCGGCGCCGTGGCACTGCTCGCTCAGGCCGCGCTCACCGGGTGGCTGATGCGCCGTGGGGTGAGCAGCCGCTGGGCACGCGGCCGGGTCGGCGCCGGACTTCTCCTCGTCGCCGCACTGTGCTTCCTCGCCGTTCCGTTCGTCGCCGGCACCGGGGCGAAGACGGCGCTGCTCGTGGCCGGCTTCGGCATCGGCGGCTCCTTCGCGACCGTCGCGATCACCACGGTCGCCGAACTCGCCCCGGCCGAGCGGCGCGGCGGCGCGCTCGGCACGATGAACGCGGTCGTGACCACCGCGGGCCTGATCGCCCCGACCGTGGTCGGCCGCATGATCGACAGCCAGGGCGGCAGCGGCTACCAGAACGCCGTCGTGCTCTCGGCCGTCCTGCTCCTGCTGGGCGCCGTCGCGGCCTTCGCCCTCATCGACCCGGCGCGAGATGCCACACCTGCGGACGCCTGACTCCTCCGCCCGCCCCCCCGATCCCCTGAAGGAGCCCGACCATGACCGAACTCGTCGACACCGCCGCGGCGTTGGACCACGCCGTCGCCGAACTGCGGGAGGGCGCCTCGTCCTGGGCCCGCACACCGCTCGCCGAACGCATCGCGCTCCTCGAACGGCTGCTGCCGCGCATCGCCGACGGCGCCGAGAACATGGTGGCGGCCTGCGCCCGGGCCAAGGGCTACGACGCCGGCTCCGCCTGGGCGGCGGAGGACTGGGCGGGTGCGCCATGGGCTCTGGCCCAGACCACAAGCGCCTATCTGCGCGTCCTGCGCCGGGTCGCGGCCGGTGAGGAGCCGATCCCCGCCCGTGCCGTGCACGAGCGGGACGGGCGGACCGTCGTCGACGTCTTCCCGGCGTCGGGGTGGGACAGCCTGCTGCTGAACGGTTTCACCGCGCAGGTGTGGACCCGGCCCGGCACGACCGCGGACGGGGTACGAAGCCGGGCGGCGGGCCCGTACCGCGGCAGGCCCGTCGACGCCGGTGTCGCCCTGGTCCTGGGCGCGGGAAACGTCGCGGCGATCACCGCCCTCGACATCCTGCACAAGCTGTACGTCGACGGCCAGGTCGTCATCGCGAAGATGAACCCGGTCAACGCCTATCTCCGCCCCCACTTCGAGCGCGTCTTCGGCGAGTTCACCGAGCGCGGCTGGGTGCGGTTCGTCGACGGCGGCGCGGCGGAGGGCGCCAGGCTCGCCACGCACGAGGGCGTCGACAGCATCCATGTGACGGGCAGCGACCGGACCCACGACGCCATCGTGTGGGGGACGGACGACGAGGCCGAGGCGCGCCGCCGCGCGGACACACCGCTGAACACCAAGCCGTTCAGCAGTGAACTGGGCGGCGTCAGCCCCTGCGTCGTCGTGCCCGGCCCGTGGAGCGCGGCGGACTTCCGCTTCCAGGCCGAGCACATCGTCACCAGCAAGATGAACAACTCCGGCCACAACTGCGTCGCCAGCCAGATCCTCGTAATGCCCCGTGACTGGGACGGCACGGAGCGACTGCTCGACGAGATCCGCCGCGTACTGCGTGAACTCCCGGCCCGCACCGATTACTACCCGGGCGCCGATCAGCGGCTGGGCGCCGTGCGTACGGCGCACCCGGAGGCGGAGTCGTACGGGGACGGCGACTGCCGGATCCTGGTCCCCGACATCGCCACCACCGACGGCGACGGCGACGGCGACGGCAACGGCAACGGCAACGGCAACGGCAACGACATGTTGCTCACCGACGAGGTCTTCGGCAGCGCGCTGGGCGTCGTGCGCCTGCCCGGCGACACCCCGGACGCCTTCCTGGGCGCGGCCGTCGCCTTCGCCAACGACCGTCTTCCCGGAACCCTGGGCGCGACCCTCATCGTGCACCCGAAGACCGAGAGGACCCACCGAACCGCGGTCGAGGACGCCGTGGCCGGCCTGCGGTACGGCACCGTCGGCGTCAACTGCTGGTCAGCGATCGGCTTCCTGCTCGGCTACACCCCGTGGGGCGCCTACCCCGGCCACACCCGGCAGGACATCGGCAGCGGTGTCGGGTTCGTCCACAACGCGTTCATGCTCGCCGACGACGACATCGAGAAGACCGTCCTGCGGGCGCCGTTCGCACCCGCTCCCCGCGGTCTGCTCTCCGGCTCCCCCTCCCTGTCCCCGCGACCGCCCTACTTCGTCACCAACCGCACCGGCGCCGCCACCCTGGCACGGGTCACCCGCTTCACGGCGGCGCCCAGCATCGCCAGACTGCCTGCCATCTTCGCCTCCGCACTCCGCGGCTGAACGCAACGCCCCAGAAGGAGACCCTCCTCGTGAACATCGCCGACTTCCTCAGCCGCAGCGCGGCGGACCACGGCCCTCGCATCGCTGTCGAGCTGGGAGAGGACGCACTGACCTACTCCGAGCTCGACGCCCTCGCCGGCCGGACGGCCGCGTTCCTCAGAGCACAGGGCATCCTGCCCGGTGACCGGGTCGGCATCATGCTGCCCAACACACTGGAATTCCCCGTCCTCTATTACGGTGCGCTGCGCGCCGGCGCCGTCGTCGTCCCGATGAACCCGCTGCTGAAGGCCCGCGAGATCGCCCACTACCTCAAGGACTCCGGCGCGGTGCTGCTGCTCGCGCACGACGGGGTCCTGGGCGCGGCGGTCGAGGGGAAGAGCGCCGCCGGCACGGAGGTCGCGATCGTCCCGATCGCGGACGGGTCGCTCACCGAACTGCTCGCCGACCACCCCGAGTCCGCCCGCGCCGCGGTCGGTGGCGACGAGGACACCGCCGTCATCCTCTACACCTCCGGCACCACGGGCCTGCCCAAGGGCGCCGAGCTCACCCACACCAACCTGGCCCGAAATTCCGAGATCGCCGCACGGTCGCTGTTCCACCTCACCGCCGAGGACGTGGTGCTCGGCTGCCTGCCGCTGTTCCACGCCTTCGGCCAGGCCGTCGCCATGAACACCACCATCAGCGTCGGCGCCCGCTTCACCCTGCTCCCCCGCTTCGAGCCGGCGCTCGCGCTGCGGACCGTCGAGCAGCGGCGGGTCACCCTGTTCGCCGGCGTGCCGACGATGTACGCGGCGATGCTCGGCGTGCACGCCCAGGAGCCCGGCACCCACGACACCTCCGCCCTGCGCCTGTGCGTCTCCGGCGGCGCCTCGCTGCCCGTCGAGGTCCTGCACGGCTTCGAGAAGGCCTTCGGCTGCCCCGTCCTGGAAGGCTTCGGCATGTCCGAGACCTCGCCCGTCGCCTCCTTCAACCATCCGGACCGCCCGCGCAAGGCCGGTTCGATCGGCACTCCGATCGAGGGTGTCGAGATGTGCCTCGTCGATGTGGTCGACGGCGTCGGCGAGCTGTGCGTCCGCGGCCACAACGTCATGAAGGGCTACTGGAACCGCCCGGAAGCCACCGCCGAGACGGTGAGGGACGGCTGGCTGCACACCGGCGACCTCGCCCGCGTCGACGAGGAGGGCTACTACTCCATCGTCGACCGCAAGAAGGACCTCGTCATCCGCGGCGGCTACAACGTCTACCCCCGCGAGATCGAGGAGGTGCTCTACGAGCACCCCGCCGTCGCCGAGGCCGCCGTGATCGGACTGCCCGACGACGTGCTCGGCGAGGAGGTCGCCGCCGCGATCGCCCTGCGCCCCGGCACCTCGGCCACCCCGGAGGAGCTGCGGGACTTCGTCCGCGCCCAGGTCGCCCCGTACAAGTACCCGCGGATCGTCTGGCTGGTCGACGCGCTCCCCAAGGGCGCCACGGGCAAGATCCTCAAGCGGGAGATCGCGGCCACCCGTCCTTGAGGGCGGGGCGACGCCGCCGCCGGCGTGCACGCCGTCTCCGGCGCGAAGGCGTCGGACGCTCCCCGGACGGCAGCACCTGAAGGGCGCCGCTTCCCACCCGCCACACACCGAGATCCTCGCTGGTCAACACGGTGAGGGCGACGACTGCTCACCCGGCAGCAGGCAGCCGGCGCCGATCCGTCAGAGCGCCGTGCCATCGTCACGCGGATATGGTGTGAAATGTGATCGAGTCTGGACGGCCGCGGCTCCGTCGGCTCCCCGGGCCCGGAGGGCTTGTGCGGTTGTCGCCGGTCATCCTGACCATCGCCATTGCCGGCCTGGCCTACGCCACCCCGCCAGACATGGCCTTCAGCCGCCTCCTGCCCGCGGCGCCGGCCCTGGCCGCCTCCATGTGGCCGGTCCTTCCGACCGTGCTGCTCGGGACGGTCTGCCTCCTCCTGATGATCGGCCTCAGCCTCGTCTTCCCCGATCTGGGGACGTGGTGGACAGCCGCGGGGATCATCGCGGTCACCGTGGCCGCCGCGTACGGAAGCCATGTCCGGCTCCAGCGGGAGCGCACCCTCTTCCAGGTACGGCTCGTCGCCGACGCGGCGCAGCAAGTCGTGCTGAGTCCTGTACCGCGCCGCTTTCGGAACGTCGAGATCGAGTCGCTGTACCTCGCGGCCGCGGCGGAGGCCCGCATCGGCGGGGACTTCTACGAGGTCGTCGACACGCCGTACGGCCTCAGGCTGCTCATCGGAGACGTACGGGGCAAGGGCCTGCCGGCCGTGGGGGCGGCCGCGGCCATCGTCAACGCCTTCCGCGAGGCGGCCTACGGCGAGAAGGACATGGTAGACGTCGCGCGCCGGCTGGACGCCAGCAGCACCCGCTACAACGCCGCGTTTCCCCCCGAGGGCCCGATGGAGCGCTTCGCGACCGCCCTTCTCGTCGAGATCCCGCACGAGGGCAGACGTATCGACATCCTCAACTGCGGACACCCCCCGCCGCTGTTCCTCAACCGCGGGAAACTCCGCGTCCTGGAACCCGCCACCCCCTCGCCGCTGCTCAGCCTCGCGGAGCTGATCGGCCATCACTACAACGTCGACACCTACGACTTCACCCCCGGCGACCTGCTGCTCCTCTACACGGACGGGATCGCCGAGACCCGCGCGCGCGACGGCGAGTTCTTCCCGCTGGCAGCCTGGATGCGCGACCAGCCCCCGACACCTCCCCGCGAACTGCTCACGGCCCTTCACCGCGACCTCCTCCGCTACAGCAGAGGACGCCTCGACGACGACATCGCCGCCCTCGCCGTACGCCTGCGCGAGCGCTGAACGCCCATCGGCCTCGAAGCGTCGGTCCGAGAGCATCACCTCGGCCGACCCGTCAGCGGCGCCCTCGTCCAGGTCGAGTTCGCCGGCGGGACGACGTCCTGGAAGCCCGACTCTGCCGTGGTCTTCTCCGGCGCCCCTGTCGACGGCGGAAGCGGCTCGGCAAGGGGCTCAGCAGAGGACGTGTGCTGCGGATACCTGCGGTTCTTCACCGATCGCACCACCGCCGGGCAGTGGGCCCGGCAGCAGACCGGGCTCCGTGGCGCCGTCATGGGCCAGGCGGAAGCCGAGCACCTCGGCGCGCACATCTTCGGCCCCTTGCTGAACACCACGGACCGATAGCCCGTCACCCGAGGAAGTGGAATCCCGGCCGGGGGTGCATGAGGAAGTCGTGGTGCGAGATGTTCCACGCGTACGCGCCCGCGAGGCCGAAGGCCACCCGGTCGCCCGCCCGTAGGCCCCGCGCCGGGACGTGCCGGGCGAGGAGGTCCTTGGGGGTGCAGAGCTGGCCGGTCAGGGTGACCGTGTCGGATCCCGCGACGGGGCGGGGCCAGGGGTGGGGCCAGGAGTGCACGGGCAGTACCGAGCAGGGCTGGTCGTGGCCCTTGGCCGCGGGGGTGCGCAGGTGGTGGGTGCCGCCGCGGACGACGGCGAAGTCCTCGCCGTGGCTGCGCTTCACGTCCAGGACCTCGGTGGCGTACCAGCCGCAGTACGCGGTGAGGGCGCGGCCCGGCTCGATGCGCAAGGTGAGGTCCGGGTGGTCGTCCAGGAGCCGGGCGAGGCCCTTGCCGTAGGTGGACCAGTCGTAGCGGCGCTCGGGGGTCGTGTAGTCGACGTGCATGCCGCCGCCGACGTTGACCTCGGCGAGGCGGACGCGGTGCCGGGCGGCGAGTCGGGTGGCCCAGGTGACCACGGATTCGGCGACGCCGATCTGTTCCTCGGCCTCCAGACCGCTGGCGAGGTGGGCGTGGACGCCCAGAAGCCGCAGCTGCGGGAGGGTGCCGTCGGTCAGCAGGGCGACGGCGGTGTCGGCATCGGCGGGGTCGAGGCCGAAGGGGGTCGGCCGGCCGCCCATGGCGAGGGAGCTGCCCTCCAGGGACGCGGCGGACAGGGGAAGGTTGAAGCGGAGGAGGACTCCCACCGGAGTGTCCGGGGCCCGGTCGGCGGCCAGGTCGGCGAGGACGCGCAGCTCGTGGAGGCTCTCCACGTGGAAGCGTTCCACCCCGAGGTCCAGGGCTGCGGCGATCTCCGCCGGGGTCTTGCCGGGCCCGCCGAACGCGAGGGGGCGGCCGGGCACGGCGCGGCCCACGTGGGCCAGTTCGCCGCCCGACGAGACCTCGTACCCGTCGACGTACGGCGAGAGCGCGGAGAGCAGTTCCGGTTCGGGGTTGGCCTTGGCGGCGTAGTACAGCTCGACGCGCTCGGGCAGCGCGGCCCGGACCCCGGCGGCGTGCTCGCGCAGCGCCGTCAGGTCGTAGACGTAGGCGGGCAGGCCGTCGGAGGGCAGGTCGAGGACGAGGTCGCGCACGGCGCGGGTGGGGGCGGTCATCGGGCGTGGCTCCACGAGTCGTCGGATGCTCCGGACAGCACGTCCTCGGCGAAAGGGGAGGGAAGCCGGACGTACCCCGCTTCGCGGTCGGCCTTGCGCTCCCAGCGGGTGAGCAGGTTGGCCTTGGCGGGCAGCGGGACGCCGGCGAGGAGCGCGGCGAGCCGGGGCGGGCAGCCGTGGCGGTCGGCGTACGTCTGGAGGGTCACTCGGACCTGGGCCCACAGGGCGGGCTCGGTCTCGGGGTGCAGGTCGGCGACGGCGGCCAGCATCTCGGCGATGTGGTTGACGAACAGGCAGTACACGACGCGGTCCCAGCCGCGCTCCGCGTCGTACGTCATGGGCCCGGCCACTTCGGCGGGCAGCGCGGCGAGGGTGTCGGCGTGGTGCTCGGGCAGCAGCTTGGTGCCCTCCAGGTCCCGGAAGAGCACCTGGGCGGGCATGGAGTCGTCGTCGACGCAGACGACCACGTTCTGCAGGTGGGGTTCCAAGACCAGGCCGTGGTCGAAGTAGGCGGCCAGGACGGGCGGCACGAGGAGCCTGAGGTACGCGCTCCACCAGGCGAGCGCGGTGCCGGGGCCCGCACCCCCGAGCAGGCGCGAGAGGTGACCGGGGCCGCTGGGGTACTCGTCGGCGACGGCGGCGGCGAGCAGTGGCGAGGTGCCGGGGAGGATCCGGGTGGCGAGCCCTTCGCGGACGATCACGCCGAAGCCTTCGAGCAGACCGCGGTCGGGGTTTCCGTCGGGGCCGGGGAGGGCGAGGCTGCGGTAGGCCGGCTCGCGGAGCATGGCGCTGCCGGGGAATCGGACGGTGAGCTCGTCGAGTACGGGCGCGAGGAGCCGGGTCAGGGCGACGGCACCGGTCAGCTCGTAACTGGCGTTCTTCCGGAGGCAGTTGGTGATCCGGACGTTCAGGCTGAACTTGAGGAAGGTCTCGCCGTCGTAGAGGGTGCGAACGGAGGCCGTGGCGGCGAAGGGGGTGCCGCCGGTCCCGAGGTCCAGGATGTCGCCGCGATCGAGGGCGGCACGCAGTGCGGGGTGGCCGGCGAGCATCTCGTACTGCCAGGGGTGCGCGGGCAGCAGCCGGTATCCCTCCGGCAGGCCTCCCGGCCGGGCGTCGGCGAGCCGGTCGAGAGGTGTGGTCGCCGCCGGTGCGGCGGTCTCCTCGATGATCAGGTCCTCCCGGACCGCGAGATGGCGCAGCGGGAAGGCGGCGCCGATCTCCGGGGCGTACGCGAGCCAGGAGGCGGCGTCGCCGGTACGGGCCTTGGGGGTGGGGTGGAAACGGTGGCCGAAGAGCAGGGACTGCTCGGAGGCGAGGTAGGTGTCCTGGCCGGCCGTGTCCTGGTCGTCGCCCGTGCCGGTCGTGCGGGCGGCGAGCGCCGCCGTGACGGCCTGGTGGCTGGAGGCGATCTGGTCGAGGAACTCGTCGTTGCGCACCCCGGTACGCGCCGACAGCTCGTCCTGGACGTGTCCCGCGAGGCGCCGCCATTCGATGCGCTCCCAGGTCCCGTCGCGCTGCTCGTGGACCGGTCCGGTGAAGCGGTGCGCGCCGAGCAGCGACGTACGCCGCAGCGCCACGCGCAGCACCACGCCACGGCGGGGCAGGCGCAACAGGAGGTGGCCGTCGCTGGCGGCTGTCTGGTGCTCCGGTCCGGAGACCTCGCGCAGCAGGCAGTTGAGGAGGGTGTGCGCCACGACCGTGTCCGCGTCCGGCAGTTCGGCGGCGGCTGGGGTGTGGTGGGCGGTGCCCTGCGTTCGGGTCGGCGACATCATCGGCTCCAGCGGGTGCGGAGGGGGTTCAGGAGGGGCAGAACGGTGGGCACGACGGTGGCCAGGGCCACGGCGGTGCCCGTGAGGACCGGGGCGGCCGGTCCGAAGAAGCTGTTGCCGACGGCGGCGGCGACACCTGCCACGACGGCGCCGCCCTTCGAGAAGAACTCGAGCGAGCCGAACATGCCGCCGGGGGCCCGGCCCTTGGCGCAGTCGGCGGCCAGCGCGGACAGGCAGACGAGCCCGAGGGTGAGGCCGGCCCCGAGCACGAGACGTACCGCGGTGAGGGCGGGCAGCGAGTCGGCCGCACCGTGACCGGCGAGACCGAGCGCTATGCAGAGGAAGCCGAGGGCGAGGCCGAGCCGGGGGCGGTGGTGGAAGGACCTGTGCACCGCCATCGCCGTGGCCAGATAGCACAGGTGGGGCAGGGCGAACAGCACACCGGAGGCGGCCGGGGAGGTGCCGGGGATACGGTGCTCGATGAGCGAGATGAGGTACGGGAAGGAGATGACGGTGGAGAAGACGAAGGCGAACTCCAGGGCGTACAGCGCCCGCAGGGAGGTCGCCGGCGCCCCTGCCTCCGGTTTCGCGGCCTCCGGTGCCTCCTCGGGAGCGTCCTTTGCCGTCGGCGTCTCGGCGTGCCCGCCCCGCGACTCCGGCAGCGCCCCGATCAGCAGGGCGGCGGTGAGCGGCAGCACGGCCAGCAGGGCGTACTGGCGGTGCGGCGAGAGCCAGGGCGACAGGGAGCCGACGACGATCGGCGCGAGGACGAGGGCGGCGCGCGCCGCACCCTGCATGAGGGTGAGGGCCTTCGACAGGGCCGGTCCCTCCAGTGCTGCGCCGAGGTAGCCGTTGGACGCGGCGAACGTGCCTCCGAGGATGCCCTGGAGGACGAGGGCGGCGGTGAAGGTCGCGATCGAGTCGGCCCAGCCGGCGAGCAGGAACGCCACGGCCAGCCCGAGTTGGGCGCGCAGCAGCAGCCGCTTGCGGCCGTAGCGGTCCGCGAGACGGCCCCAGAAGGGCGCGCCGACGGCGCCGAAGACGGTCGGGACGATGTAGAGGACGCCGGCCCAGCGGGCGGTGGGATCGCCGAGTTCGGGCAGGATCTGGGTCAGGAAGGGCGGCAGGCCGAGCGCGGCGAAGGACGCCACGAAGTAGCACCCGGCCACGGCGTGCACCTGCCGGCGGGCGAGGACGGGGCCCGCCGCGGGCGCGACGGCCGCTGCCGCGGTGGCGCCGTTCGGCGGGGCGGTGGTTGCACTCATCGTTCGGCCGTCCTCAGGTAGTTGGGGCCGGTGGTGTAGTGCTTGTTGATGTCCGCCGCGCCCGATCGCTCCTTGGACAGCAGCGTGCCGGCGGTGACCATGGCCTTGACGGGGAGTTCCGCCGCGTCCAGGACGTGCGCGCGCAGCACGGCGCCGGGCTCGCCCGGACCGGTGCCGAGCCGCCCGACGGTCTCGGCGAGCCGGTCCCGTATCAGGGTCAGCAGCGTCATGAGCGGGGCGCGGCCGTGGTGGGCGAGGCCGAAGGCGTAGGCGCCCGCGCACAGGTGCACGGTGATGGTGGTGAACAGGTCGGTGACGGCCCGGTCGTCGTCGCCGAAGATCCGGGCGTCGTCGAAGACGGCCGCGTCGAAGGCGTCGGCGCCCAGGGTGTCCCGCAGCCGCCCGGTGTGGATGCGTGGGCCGTCGTTGTCCTTCAGCAGCAGCCGGAGCCGGGTGGCGCCGTCCGCCGCCCGGTCGAGGACGAGCGAGATGTTCTGCTGGTGGGACTCCAGGGCGATGCCGTAGCCGAACAGGGTGGTCTGCCAGTCGAACAGCAGGGTGAGCACGGCGTCGAGCAGGGCCACGGGGTCCCCGCCGTGGAAGCGGTCCGCGAGGTGGTCGATCACCAGCCGGCCTCCGGCGGCTTCGGCGAGCAGCGCCGCCATGGGGACGACGACGCAGTCGTCGAGGCCGGCCGGGTAGTGGCGGCACAGGACGGCCAGGAGTTCGTGCCCGGCGTGGGCGTACACCGTCTCGTCGGCGTGCAGGATCGTTTCGCGGAACCGTGGCTCCCGGGCGATCACGGTTTCCAGGAGCCGCTGACCCGCAGCGCCGTCGACGAGCGTTCCCGGCTTGATGGTGCGCCGATTGCGCAGTCCCAGGGTCGCGGTGGCCAGCGGCAGCTTGAGGTGCAGGGAGGGGTCATCGGCCAGGGCGACCGTCCGCATGGACAGTGTCGGTACGACCTCGAGGTGGGGGCGCGGAGCAGGCACCGCCCGCTCATGCAGGCCGGTCGCCCGCAGGGCCTCCTCCAGCGGCGCGCCCGCGGTCAGCGGATGGACGGGCAGCGCGAGGTGGGTACGGGACAGCTCCGGCAGCCCCAGCTCGGACGGCGACGGCCAGCAGGCGGGCAGGCGGTCGGCGCCGCCCGGCACGGTGACGGCCTCACGGGGCAGGGCGACCCAGCGCAGGGCGAAGCGCGGGTGGAACTCGGGGGCGTACGCGCGCACCTGATCGTCGTCCAGTCCCGAGCGGCCCCGGGCGGTGGGGTACACCGGGTGGTCGAGGCGGGCGGCGAGCGTGTCGTGCGCGAGACCTCCGGCGTACCCGGTCCAGCGGGCGGGGTCGTCCCCGTGGAGGTCGGTGAGCCGCGCTGCGGTCTCCTCGCGGGTCCGCTCGTGCAGCCGCATGGTGGCGAGGGTCTGCCGGCATTCCTCGGTGTACGCGTCGAAGCCGGGGTGGTCGACCGGCTCGGCCAGGGCCTTGAGGGCGGCGAGGATCTCGTCGTACGTGGTGAGCGTGCCGCCGTCCGGCTCTCGTACGAGCAGCGGCAGCCGGGCCGCGTGCGTGCTCTGGAAGCCGTCCTCTGTGACCGGCAGCAGCAGTGCGCCGCCGTCTTCGGTGGCCCGGCGCAGCCATGGGCCGTCGGTCCGCCGGACGAGGGCGCTGCGGCTGCGCAGCCCGACGACGTCCTCTCGCAGCAGCGCGGACAACACCCGTAGGAGCAGGTCCCGTTCAGCTCTGCCCGTGCCCGTGCCCGTGCCCGTGCCCGTGCCCATGCCCACGACAGAAGCCTTTGCGGCGGTGGTCGTCACGGCGCGATCTCCCAGCGCTGCGCGGCCAGGAAGTCCGCGACGACCCGGTCGACGGTCGCCTGGTCGGTGCCGGTGGCCCGCAGCACGCCGAGGTAGTCACGGTTGGTGCGGTAGAGCTCGTGCCGCTCACCGGTCTCGCGCAGCGGGCGGTACGTCAGTCGCACTCCGTCGGTGTCGAGGTCGACGGGGCCGGGGGCGGACACGAGCGTTCCGGCGGTCCCGGCGCAGGGGTAGTCCAGGCGGGCCGCGCCGTCGGTGCGGGCCCCGAGGTCCGCGGGCAGCGGTTCGCCGAGGTGGCTGCGCAGGATGTGTTCGAAGAGCGGGATGTCGAGGAGCTGGGCGAGCAGCAGGTCGCACTGGTCGCCGATGGCCCGGTAGTTCACCTCGATGATGCGGGCCCGGCCGTCGTGGACGACGAACTCGGTGTGGCAGGCGCCGAAGCCGACGCCGAGGGCGTCGAGCTGGGCGAGGATCTGCTCGACGACCGGCTCGGGGTGGGCCGGGACGAAGGTCAGCCGCTCCTCGATGAAGTACGGCGGCGGCGACAGCTCGGTGTGGAATCCGCCGAGGACGTGCCGGATCCGTCCGTCGCCCAGCGTCTCCAGGGTGTACAGCTCACCGGCCAGGAACTCCTCCACGACCAGCGCGGCCTCGGGCCGCCGGGTCTGTATCTCCTTGCAGCGCAACGGGAGTTCCTCGCCGCTCCCGACCAGGACGACGTCCTCGCTGGCGACCCCCTCGCGCGGCTTGACCACGCACGGGTAGGGCACGTCGAGTGCGGCGAGCGAGGACGGGTCCTGCCCGGCGGGGAGTTCGGTGGACCAGACGGTGTCGGCGCCGGTCAGGGCGAGATGGCGGCGCAGGTGCGCCTTGTCCTTGGCGCGCAGCGCGGCCCGCCAGTCCTTGGCGGGCAGGCCGAAGTAATCGGCGGCCAGCGCGGCCTGGGTCTGGAGGTGGTCGCTGTTGGTGAAGACCGCGTCGGGCCGGTGGTGGGTGGAGATCCGGGTGATGACGGCCCGGAAGTCGCGTACGTCGCACTCCAGGATCTCGATGTCCGGGTAGGTCCGGCGATGGGAATCCGGCTGGTCCGTCAGGACGGTGACGTCCAGGCCGAGGCGGGCCGCTGCGGGGAGGAACCCCTCCGTGACCGAGTCTGTGGGATTCAGGGCGAGCAGATACAGCCGCATGGGAATGCCGGGGCCTTCCGGGGAGGGGACGTGTGGTGCGGTGGCGGGGAGGCACGCCCCGCACGGCACCGCGACGACGAGTTTAGGTTAGGCAACCCTAAGTTATCAACAGTCCCTCACTCCAACGGCCCATGTGCGTACGGCCGATGGGGCGCGCCGATCTACGCTTACCCCGATGTCCACTAAGGTAAGCCTGACCTCACTTACTCGCGAGAAGGAGCTTCGATGAGCAAGGATCCGGGGCCGTGGACCACCACCGCGGGCACGGTCGGGCGCCATGCCCTCGTCGAGGCGTCTCCCCTCACGTGCACCTATCGGCGGACCATCGCGGCCTGCGACGCGCTCGATGTCCGGATCGTCGACCCCGGGGCGATGGGCGACTCCGCCGCCTTCCTGCCCGACGGGGCGGACCTGGCCTGCGCCCCCGGCGTCCTCGACGCGTTCCTCGACGCCTCGGCGGCCCGTATCCGCGCACGCCACGGCCGCACTCCGCGCAGAGACGTCGCCGCCTCCCGGGCGCTGCACGACTACCTGTGGTCCGTCAGCCTCCTGATGAGCGGGGCCTGGTACCTGGATCGCCGCGTGCCGCGCATCGCGCCACGTGACATCCGTGTGGACCTGACGACGGGCGCGATCGGCATCGTCCCCGGGCAGGACTTCGCATGCCTGCCGGACGACCCGGCGGCGGGCACGGCCGCTGCCCGGCTCGTGGGCCACGAGAACGAACTGCGGGCCGAGTTGCGGGCCGCGGTCGTCGATCACGTGCGTCCGCTGCTCGCCGCGATCGGCCCGACGATCCGGCGCGGACCGCGCGCCCTGTGGGGGATGGTGGCCGACGATCTGCTCTCCGGCATCTGGCACCTCGGCCGGATGCTGGGCCAGGAGGAACGCGCGGTGCGCGAGGCGACCGAGCTGCTTCCGACGGCGATCCCGCCCTTTCCGGGAGGGGCCGACTTCCGGCGCCTCAGCGGCCGCGACGGGCACCGCCACCCGACCCGCACACGCGCCGGCTGCTGCCTGTACTACACGATCGAACCGGACCGGGCCTGCCTGACCTGCCCGAGGACCTGCGACGCCGAGCGGCTGCGCCGGATCGAGGGCGAGGACTGAGCGCCGTACCGCACCCGGGGTACGGCGACGGGCCGGCGCCCGCGGCCGTACGGTCTCGTACGCCCGCCGGCAACCGGCCCGTCAGGAACGGCCCCGCGACTACTTCGCCGGGTCGACCTTGAAGATCTTCGCCATGTCGTCGAGCACCAGGTCGGCACCCTGGAGCGAGACGGAGGTCATCCAGACGGCGTCCTCGACCTCGTGGACGTTGCCCTTCTGCACCGCGTTCAGGCGCTTCCACAGCGGGTTGGCGAGGAACTTCTTCTTGCGCTCCTCACCGCCCGAGAAGGTCGTCATGAAGATGTGGTCGGCGTCCGCCTGCGCGATCTGCTCCTCGCTGATCTCGATGTTGAACTTCTCCTGGTCCTGCTGGTTGGCGGGCCGGGCGAGCCCCATGTCGGTCAGGATGATGCCGCTGAAGGTCTTGGGCAGGTAGATGCGCGTCGGCCCGTCGAGAAAGCGCGTCAGCGAGTAGGTCTGCCCGGGGTTCTTGGCGTTGATCGCGTCGCCGATCTTCTTCGCGCGCGTCTGGTACGCCGCGAGCTTGTCGGCGGCCTTCTTCTCCTCGCCGAGAGCCGTGCCCAGGAAGGTGATGTTCTCCTTCCAGATCGGGCCGGTGGTCTTCACGAAGACCGTCGGCGCGATCTTGCTCAGCTGGTCGTAGAGGTCCTCGTGACGGACCGTCGCCGAAACGATGAGGTCCGGCTTGAGGGCGGCGATCGCCTCCAGGTTCGGGCTGTCGAGCGGGCCGACGTCCTTGGTGTCCTTCACCGCGTCACCGAGGTACGGGGGGAAGCCCTTCTGGTCGCGGTACGAGCCGATGCCGCCCACGAGCGGGGCGTCGAGGGCGACGACGGCCTCGACGAGGCTGTTGTCGAGCGCCACGACGCGCTTGGGCTTCGTCTTGATCTCGGTCTTGCCCTTGTCGTGAGTGACGGTCCGGGGGAAGCCCGCCTCGGAGGCGGCGGCCGGCTTGTCGGCGGCGGACTTGCCGTCGTCGCTCGTACCGCCGCAGGCGGCGACGGAGAAGGCCAGGGCCGCGGTGAGCAGGGCAGCGGCGAGCCGGCCGGGCCGGCGGCGCTGGGTGAGGGTGTTCATGGGTCTCCCATACACGGACTGTCGCTTAGGTAAGGCTTACCTGAGCGGGCGCTGTGAGGATAGCGCCTCTCCGTGACCGGATCCATACGGTGGGATAGTCGTACACTCAACCGTTAGGCATGCCTTACCTTATGCAGGTGTCTGTGAAGCCCGTCGCCGAAGGGGCGGCCACCGCGCCCCCACCTGCCCCACCACGCCCCCGACCCCCACGAGTTGCGGCGCGCGCCGTCATAGCGGCCCTGCTCGTCGCCGCGCTGATCGCGGCGGTCTGCGCCTCGCTCGCCATCGGCACCAAGTCCGTGCCGCTCTCCGACGTCCTGCACGCGATCGGCGGCGGGACGGACGGCGACGCGGTCATCGTCCGCGAACTGCGCATGCCCCGCACCTTCCTGGGCCTGCTCGTCGGTCTCGCGCTCGGCGCGGCCGGAGCCGTCGCCCAGGACATCACCCGCAACCCGCTGGGCGACCCCGGTCTCATCGGGATCAGCGCGGGCGGCTCGTTCGCCGTCGCGGCCGGTATCGGAGCGTTCGGGCTGACCAGTTCATACCAGTACATCTGGTTCGCCTTCCTCGGCGGGGCGCTGGCCGGGCTGCTCGCCTACGCGGTCGGCGGCACCGGGTACGGCGGCGCCACCCCCGCCAAACTCGCCCTGGCCGGCGCGGCGGTGACCGTTCTCCTCGACGCCGGCACCAACACCCTGGTCCTCCTCGACGTCCGGACCCTGGACCAGTACCGCTTCTGGGCCGTCGGCTCGCTGGCCGGACGCGACGCCCACCTCGGCCTGGAACTCCTCCCGTTCGTCGTCGTCGGTCTCCTGCTGGCGATCGGACTGAGCGGCCGGCTCAACGCCCTCGCCCTCGGCGACGACCTCGCCACCACCCTCGGCACCAAGGTCCGCACCACCCGGCTCCTCGGCGCCGTCGCCGTGATCCTGCTGACCGGCGCCGCCGTCGCCGCGGCCGGGCCCGTCACCTTCGTCGGCCTGGTCGTCCCCCATGTCGTCCGGGCGTTCACCGGGCCCGACGCCCGCTGGCTGGTGCCCTGTTCGGCGCTCGGCGGCGCCACGCTGATGCTCAGCGCCGATGTCGTCGGGCGCATGGTCGCCCGCCCGGGCGAGCTGGAGGCCGGCGTGGTCACCGCGATGCTCGGCGCCCCGTTCCTCGCCCTGCTGGTCAAGCGCGGCAAGCTCAAGGAGCACACCCGATGAGCCTGCCCCGTACGACCACCCCGCGCATGGCCACCACTCTGCGCCTGGAGTTCGGCCCCTTCGGCGCGGCCCTGCGCCTCAGGGTCGCCCTCACCGCCGTCGCCCTCGTCCTGATCGGCTTCGCGGGCCTTGTCGCCTCGGTGTCGCTCGGTACGTACGCCATCCCCGTCGGCGACGCCCTGAACGCCGTCCTCGGCACCGGCGAAGGCGCCGCGGACCTGATCATCCACGAGCTGCGCCTCCCGCGCGCGCTGACGGCCCTCATGGTCGGCGCCGCGTTCGGCCTGGCCGGCGCCGTCTACCAGGCCGTCACCCGCAACCCGCTCGCCAGCCCCGACCTCATCGGCATCGCGGCGGGATCCGGCGTCGGCGCGGTCGGTGCCATACTCGTCGGCGGCGTCACCGCCGCCGGTGCGGGAACGTTCGTGGCCGTGCCCTTCGGCGCCCTGGCCGGCGCGCTGCTCACCTCCGCCGCCATCTACCTGCTGGCCTTCCGGGACGGCACCATCACCGGCTACCGCTTCGTCCTCGTCGGCATCGCCGCCAACGGCGCACTGGTCGCCCTCACCCGCTGGATGCTCGCCCGCGCCGACATCGACCAGGCGTCCCGGGCCATGGTGTGGCTCACCGGCAGCCTCAACGGACGCGGCTACGAGCACGTCCAGTGGGCCGGGCTCGCCCTCGCGCTGCTGCTGCCGCTGACCGTGGCGCTGGCCCGCCCGTACCAACTGCTCCAGTACGACGACGACACCGCCCGCAGCCTCGGCATCCCGCTGCGGTACGCCCGCATCGCGCTGCTCGTCCTCGCCACCTGCCTGACCGCCCTGGCCACCTCGGCGGCCGGCCCGATCGCCTTCGTCGCCCTCGGCGCACCGCAGATCGCCCGCCGGCTCGCGGGCACCCCCGGCATCCCGATGGTGTGCAGCGCGCTCACCGGGGCCGTCCTGCTCATCCTGGCCGACCTCGCCGCCCGGACCGTCCTCGCCCCGACGGAACTGCCCGTCGGCGTGCTCACCGGCGCCGTCGGCGCCCCGTACCTGCTGCTGCTCCTCGCCCGCACCAACCGGGCCGGAAAGGGAGGCTGACATGACCTCACAGGGCATGACCTCACAGCTCACCGAAGCCACGTCCGCCGCCCTGACCGGGACCGGCCTGCGCCTCGGCTACGGCGACCGCCTCGTCGCCGAGGACCTCGACCTGAGCATCCCGGCGGGGAAGGTCACCGCGCTCGTCGGCCCCAACGCCTGCGGCAAGTCCACCGCCCTGCGCGCCCTCGCCCGGCTCCTGAAGCCGGCCGGCGGCACCGTCCACCTGGAGGGCGAGGACATCGCCGGCCTGTCCGCCCGCGACTTCGCGCTGCGCCTCGCCCTGCTCCCCCAGACCCCCAGCGCGCCCGACGGCATCACCGTCCGCGACCTGGTGGCCCGCGGCCGCACCCCGCACCAGCGCTGGTGGCGCCAGTGGTCCTCCACCGACGAGGCCGCCGTCGACGCCGCCCTGACGGCCACCGGGGCGGCCGACCTGGCCACCCGCTCCATCGACGAGCTCTCCGGAGGGCAGCGCCAGCGCGTCTGGATCGCCATGGCCCTCGCCCAGGACACCCCCGTCCTGCTCCTCGACGAGCCGACGACCTACCTCGACCTGGCCCACCAGGTCGACGTCCTCGAACTCGTCGCGGAACTCAACCGCGTGGACGGACGCACGGTCGTGATGGTCCTGCACGAACTGAACCTCGCCTGCCGCTACGCGGACCATCTCATCGCCATGCGCGACGGCCAGGTCATCGCTGCGGGCACCCCCTCGGACGTCGTCACCCCGGACCTCGTCCAGGACGTCTTCGGGCTGCGCGCGGCCGTCATCGACTGCCCCGTGGCGGGCACCCCGCTCGTCATCCCGGAGGGAGGTCACCGAGCGGCGCGGTGACCGCCGTGCGGTCGTCACCTCCGCGGGGCGGCGGTCCGCAGGGCGGCGAGCAGCACCACGGCGAGGGCCTGGACGGTGACGACCACGGTGATCAGCACGGGGATCGAGTAGCCGTACAGCCCACCGACCAGCGCGCCGCCGGCCAGGCTCGCGACACCGACCACACCGGCGAACAGCCCGTACGCGGTCGCCCGCCGACCGCTCGGCACCAGGTCCGCGACGACGGCGCGCAGCGTGGACTCCTGGATCCCCATGGCCGCACCCCACACGAGCGACCCTGCCACCGCGACGGCGACCGTGTCGGTGAACCCCAGCGTCACGACGCCCGCGGTCAGCACCGGCAGGGCGATCAGGACGCGGGCACCGTGGCGGTCGTACAGCCAGCCGGTGGCCAGCGCCGCGACGGCGTCCACCGCCATCGCCGCCGCGTACAGCACCGGCACCCACGCTGCGGACAGCAGCTGACGCTCGACCAGATGGAAGGAGAGGACACCGAAGGTGGCGAGACCGGTCGTGGTGGCGGCGGTGAAGGCGGCGTACGTCCAGAACGCCCTCGGCAGCCGCCCACCCCGCATCTCCGGTGGGTCGGCTGCCGTCGCCTCACGCTCGTAGGCTTCCGGATCCGGCACCCGGGCCCGCAGCCAGAACAGGAGTCCCAGGACCGCGAGGCCGGGTACGGCGAGCACACCGAGCGCCGGCCCGTAGTCGCCACCGGTCAGCGCGAGCATGCCGGCCACGATCAGCGGGCCGACCAGGGCGCCGATCTGGTCCATCGCCTCGTGCACGGCGAAGCCCCGGCCCCGCCCGGTCGCGGCCGTGGCGTGGGACAGCATGGTGTCCTTCGCCGGGGAACGGACCGCCTTGCCGACCCGTTCGGCGATCACCAGCGCGCACGCGACCCACAGGGTCCCGGTCGCGCCAAGGAGCGGAACCGAGACGACCGTCAGCGCGTACCCGGCGATCGCCAGCCCCCAGAACCGGCGGGTACGGTCGGCCAGCGGGCCGGACACCAGCCGCAGCCCCAGCGCCGCCGCCTCACCGGCACCCGTGACCACCCCGACGACCAGTGCGGTCGCCCCCAACGAGGCCAGCAGCGGCCCCGTGACCGACCGGGCGCCCTCGTACACGAAGTCCGCGAGCAGGCTCACAGTGCCGAACCACAGAACGAACCGCCACGGCCGCATGCCTGCCGGTCTCCTCACGTCCACCTCGTCCCCGCACCTGCGACGTCCGTAGCCGGCAGCGTGCCACAACAGGCCCTCAGAGGGCGGTTACCGGCCTCGGGGAACATCGGTACGTGCAGATCGCCAAGACCGTGCACTTGCTGCGCGTGGTCGACCCGGTCGACGACACCTACCGGCGGCAGACGAACCAACAGCTCACCGTGCAGGAGTCCCGCCACAAGCTTGCCCGGGACATGTGCCACGGCAAGCGCGGCACCATCCAGCGGCAGAGCGACGATGTCCGGCCCGCGAGGAGGATCGGACCGGATCTCGGCGGTAGCGGAAAGAGGGCTCAGTTCGGTGCAGGGCGTCCTTGCGTTCGCCTACGGCGGCTTTGCCGGAAGGGACTGCGCGGTGCCGCACTGTCCTGTGAAGCCGTGGCGAGCTGTTGGTGCTGGTGCTCTCGCGCTCGGCAGTCAGGACGGCTGGACTTGGTCGAAAAGGGCGAGGGCTTCGGCGGGGTCCGGGCTCACCAAGCGTTCCAGACCGACCGTCGTCATCCTCGCCCACCTGCCGGCCCGCGCCCACATCCGTTCCTCGAAGGCGCGGACGACCTCGTCCAGATCTCCAAGGCCGGTGGCGATGGACTCGCCGAGTTCAGCGCCCTCCAGCATCGCGAGGTTCGCGCCTGCCCCCAGCGGGGGCATCAGATGGGCGGCGTCGCCCAGGAGCGTCACCCCGGGGACGTGGGTCCAGGTGTGGGACACCGGCAGGACGTAGAGGGGGCGGTGGACGAAAGCGGTGCCGTGGCGGAGGAGGTCGAGGACGGGAGCGGCCCAGCCGTCGAGCAGAGCCAGCAGGCTCGACCGCACGGCCTCGACGTCGGCCAGGTCCAGGTCCGTGTGCCAGTCCAGCGGCGCACGGAACTGGGCGTACACCTTGACGTGGCCGCCGCTGTTGCGCTGGGCGACGAGAGCCCGGTTCACGCCGTACACCGCGAGGGAACCGTCCCCGATCAACCGCGCGAGGTCAGGGTGGCGGGTGCCGACGTCGTTCAGGGAGGTCTCGACCGTGGTGACACCGGTGTAGTGCGGCTTCACCGACGAGACTGCCGAGCGGGTCCGGGACCAGGCGCCGTCCGCACCGACCACGAGGTCGAACGTCTCCTGCCGCCCGTCAGCGAAATGGACCGCGACGCCGTCCCGGCCCCCGGGCACCACCTGAGTCACACCCCGCCCCCACTGGATGTCGAGAGGGCCGAGCAGCATGTCACGCAGTTGCCCGCGGTCGATCTCGGGATTGGCCCGGTCGTCCGGGCGGGGTCGCCAGTCACGCAGAACGGTTCCGTCCGTGTCCAGGATGCGCATGGCCTGCCCCTCGGGGCGAGACAGCGCCTGGAACTCCGCCAGCAGCCCTGCCTTGTCCAGCGCAAGCTGTCCCAGCCCTTCGTGCAGGTCCAGCGTGCCGCCCGGGGGGCGGGCATCGGGAGCCGGATCACGTTCGAAGACGGCGACGGGGTGGCCATGGCGGTGCAGGACACGGGCGAAGGTAAGGCCGCCAGGGCCGCCTCCGATGACTGCGATACGTTGCCTCATATCAATACACCGTATTGAATCGATGCGATGCATCGCAACAGTACGATGTGCCCATGACTGTGTGGGACCGACCGGAGCCGCCGACTCGCCCCGTGCCGCTCGACCGGGAGCGGATCGTGGCCGCCGCCATCGCGCTGGCCGACGAAGGCGGGCTGGAGGCGGTGTCGCTGCGCAAGGTCGCCGGTCGGCTGAATGCCGGCCCGATGCGGCTGTACGGATACATCTCCACCAAGGAGGAGTTGTTCGACCTCATGGTGGACGAGGTCTACGCCGAGATTCTTCCCGAGGAGCAGCCCGGTGACTGGCGGGAGGCGCTGCGCATCCTCGCCCACCGCACCAGGCAGGCCGCTCTCCGCCACGAGTGGCTGGCCGACCTGCTCGGCCGCCGCCCGGCCCTGGGCCCGAACGGCCTCGCCGTGACCGAGGCCACGCTGGCTGCCCTCGACGGCCTCACCGACATCGACACCGTCATGCGAGCCGTGGAGACGGTCAGCGCCTACTTCACCGGCGCCATCAGGCGCGAGATCACGAACCTGCGGGCCGAGCGCGCCACAGGCCTGTCCAAGCACGACTGGCAGCGCACCCACGGCCCGCATCTGACAAGAATGCTGGCCACGGGCCGCTTCCCGGCACTGGCCAAGGCCGTCCATGACGGCACGGACATGGACCCCGAAACATCCTTCGCGACCGGCCTGGACTGGGTACTCGACGCCGTGGCCGCCAAACTCACCCGGCCGTAGGCGTGACGCTCTACTCCTGCCGAATGTGAGCGAGGCCGGGGTCGGAGTCCACAGGCCGCTCAGGCTGGCCGCCACCCATGCTCTGGGTTGCGCCCCTCAAGGCGTAGTCACTGCGCCTGACACGGGATGACGGTACTCAGTGTCAGAAGACGATCGTTTGACGCCAGATGGGGTCCGATCCTCCGTACGGAAGGGGCCTTCGGTGGCGGACCTGGTCGACAAGCGGGTTTCGACCGGCCAGCAGTCGACCGCCCGGCAGAACCTCGTCCTGGACGAGGCCGGCATCGAGGACCCGGTCGTCTTCGGGGAGGACCCGGGCACATCCAGCCGCCTCCACCCCTCCAGCGCCCGAAGTTCCGCGAACTGCTCAGCTGCGCGCGGCTGGGCGACACTGTGTACATCTCCGAGATGTTCGCCTCGTACACGGCACCGGACACATCCTCCACGTGCTCGGCATCCTCCACCCCGACCGTCTCGCGCTGCGTATCCACGACGGCGCGTTCTCCGCCATGGGCCTCACCGCCCGTCACCCGCGCACTGGGGAGTTGCTGTCCACCGTGAAGTTCACGGTGCAGACCCTCACCCCCGCCGGCGAACTCCAGCGCGACCTCCAACGGGAGCTGACGTACGACGTGCTGCAGGCCGCCGAGACCAAGGGCAGCAGGGGCGGGCACCACCCCGCCGTGGCGGCGGCGCGATCCGCATGGCCGTCGCGGACCTCATGCCCGACCACACCGCCGGAGGAGGATGTCCCCGCCTCGGAGCTGCCAGCCACCCTCGACGTGCCGGGCAAGGTCGCCGACTTCCTCCACGCGGTCGACCTGGAGCCCGCCGAGCGGGCCGCGCTCGACCAGGGGCCGCCGTACGGCGAGGTCAGGGCTATACCCTGCGTGTCACCGCCGTGCCCGCGGTCCACCGCCGCCTTCACGACCTCCCCCAGCCTCTCGACGGCGAAACCTCGTGCTCACGACCGACCACATCCACCAGAACAGCCGGGGCGCCACCCTGATCGCTGAGGTCATCGACGCCGGTCTCCTGGCCCAGAACGCGTAGCCGGTTCCGGCGGCGGCCCCTTTCGACCGGACCTCTCGGCTACCACGACAAAACCACCACCCGCCGGCTCAACGAGACCGGGGGCCGATTTCGGGCTCTCGGCGGCCATGGTCAACGAGGATGAGCCGACGGCGAGCTGTGTCAGCCGGTCGTGGAGGTGTCACCCGCGCGGAGGAGTCCGGTCAGGCGCGCCAGGGCGGTGAAGCCGTCGTCGGTGCCGGGCCAGTGGGCGCGTACTGCGTCGATGCCGGCTCGGCGTACGACGGAGCGCAGAGTGAAGGCGACAATGATGGCGTCGTCGGCGTAGCCGATGACGGGGAGGAAGTCGGGGATGAGGTCGATGGGCAGGGCCAGATAGACCATCAGCGCGCCGAGGCGGATCCGTACGCCGCGGGGCAGGGTCTTGTCGGCGGCCAGGCGGCGCAGCAGGCGGATCAGGTCCGGAAGGAGCCGAATCGCCTCGGTGAGAAGGGCGCCGTTGGGCCGGATGAGGAGCAGGGTGATCATCAGGGCGAGCCAGGTGGCCAGCAGGCCGGCGGCGATCGCGAGGAGTATGTCCCACCACATGGGCTGACCTGCTTTCTATTCGACGGCGCGCAGCGTCGCCGATGCGGGCAGCGCGCCGGTGTCGGCCTGGTGGGTGGGGTGAATGCCGGCCTGCGCGGCGATGGCGGCGTCCTCGAACGCGGCCAGCGCCCTACGGCACCGCTCGACCGCTTCGCGCGCCGCGATGCCACCGGGGGCGCCGAAGTAGTCGCGGGCGGCGATCTTCGCTAGCCACTTGTCGAACCGTTCCAGGTCCGCCTCGGACTCCTCGACCTCCGCGTAGGTGGCGTTGCCCCGGGCGGTCTCCTTCTCCAACTCGGCGAGGAGTTCGGGGGCGCGTTCAACGACTTCGCCGTACTCGGTGTCACGCTCGGCGTTGAACTCCGCGACCAGCTGCGCGTACTCGGCCTCGTCCACGATGGCCACGGCGAGGTGCCGGGCGGTGCCCCCGTCGGCCCGGACGGAGGTCAGCAGTCGCGCTACCTGGCGGACCACCGGCGCACGGTCGGGGAGCAGGCACACCGACTGCTGCAGGTACAGCGCGCCTAGCGAGCGCAGCTTCCGCCACACCCGTACACGGGTCGCCGCCGGCGCGTCGCAGGACCTCAGCCGCGTGCGGGTGCAGCTCGACGCGCTCGACCCGGCCGTTCGGCACGGTGCGGACGTACTGGAAGCCGTACGACGGCTTGCCCTTCGGACGGCCGGCAGCGCGTATCTTCTTCGTCGCGTCGCGGTTGCGCCGCTGGATGGCACGCAGCTCCATCTGCGCGCCCCAGGCTTCCATCGTGAAGCGGTTCTCGTCGTTCGGGTCGTCGAGGTTCCAGTGTCCTCGTGCCCGTAGGTGACGAGGAGCTTGCCCTCGTCGCGCATCTTGTAGCCGGTGTTGAGACAGTCGACCACGTTGCGGCCGAGCCGGTCGACCGCTGCGGCGACCAGCCCGTCGTATGCGCCCCGCTCGTCGCGGAGCCACGGGCCGAGCTTCGGACGGGTCATCGGGTCGGTGGCGCCGGACACCTCCCAGTCGTCCGCCAGTCGATGATGTGACCGCCGACCGCAGCCGCCGCAGCCAGCACGTCCTCGCGCTGACGCTCCGGCGAGGTCGTGGCGGCTTGACCCGCGACAACCGACGTACTCCGAGCAGGCAATTTCGCAGCCGTCGTACGGCCGCTCGATCTCTTCCATGGTGGTGCCGCGCGCCCTTCTCCCGTTTCGCCGGAGCGTAAGGAGATTCGGCGGCCACACCCAGGACGATCTTGATCGACCTGATCAGCCCAGGAAGCTCAACCGCACCTGACGGCTGGGATTGTCGACATTGGTGTCCACCAGGCAGATCGACTGCCAGGTGCCCAGTTCCATGCGGCCCGCCAGGACCGGGACCGTCGCGTGGGGCGGCACCAGGGCCGGGAGGACGTGGTCGCGGCCGTGGCCCGGGGAGCCGTGGCGGTGTTGCCAGCGGTTGTCGGCGGGGAGGAGGTGGTGAAGGGCGGTCAGGAGGTCGGTGTCGCTGCCGGAGCCGGTTTCGAGGAGGGCCAGGCCGGCGGTGGCGTGGGGGACGAAGAGGTGGAGGAGGCCGTCGCGGCCGGAGGCGGTGTCGGCGAGGAACTGTTCGCAGTCGCGGGTGAGGTCGGTGACCGTCTCGGACGAGCCGGTGGTGACGGTGAGGAGGGTGCTGGTGAAGGACATGGGGGCATCTTGCCGTTCACCGGGCGGGATTGCGCGTCCACGCTCCGAGACGGCGTTGACCGGCCGCCGAACGGGTCGCTAGGTTCGCGCCATGTTGCGTACAGCACTGCTCACCACGCGCGGTCACATCGACCTGCTGCGGGTGGCCTCCGCCGCGTGTTCCCGCCGCGGCCGCTGACGCCCTTCTCCGCTTTCCTCGGCGTCTTCTTCGGCGTTCTCTTCAGCGCCTTCTTCTGTCTTTCCTCCGCGGCGTCCTGACGGACCGGCCGCCGCGCCCTCGCGCCTTCGTGCGCCCCCTCCACCTTCCCCGGAGCCTCCTTCATGACCCTCGGGCATGCACCGGCGCATTCTCCGCCGGATATTTCCGCTATTTCAGAGCTTGAATCGCTCGTCTCCGACCGGCGCGCCCGCCGGCTGCCGCGCCCGCCGCGCTGGCTGCGGCGCGCCGTCGGGCCCGTGCTTCTCCTCGTCCTCTGGCAGGTGTTGAGCGCCACCGGCGTGCTGAGCGGTGACGTGCTCGCGTCGCCCGGGACGGTAGCGCGGGCCGGCGGC
This sequence comes from Streptomyces fradiae, assembly GCF_041270065.1. NCBI lineage: Bacteria > Bacillati > Actinomycetota > Actinomycetes > Kitasatosporales > Streptomycetaceae > Streptomyces > Streptomyces fradiae. The sequence continues at coordinate 893,516 of NZ_CP065958.1, forward strand.
GAGCTGGTGCGGGACGGGACGCTGCCGCACGCGATGCTGGTCTCCCTGCAGCGGGTCGCCGTGGGGCTGCTGATCGGCGGGGCGGCCGGGGTGTCCCTCGCGCTGATGTCCGGGCTCTCGCGGCTCGGCGAGGACCTGGTGGACGCGAGCGTGCAGATGCTGCGCACCGTGCCGTGGGTGGGGCTGATCCCGCTGTTCATCATCTGGCTCGGGATCGGCGAGGCCCCCAAGGTCGCGCTGATCGCGCTCGGCGTCGCCTTCCATCTCTACCTCAACGTGTACGCGGGGATCCGGGGCGTCGACGCCCAACTCGTCGAGGCGGGCGGGTCCTTGGGGCTCGGGCGCTGGGGGCTGATCCGGCACGTGGTGCTGCCCGGAGCGCTGCCGGGGGCCATGACCGGGCTGCGCTACTCGCTCGCCACGGCCTGGCTGGCCCTGGTCTTCGGCGAGTCCGTGAACGCCGACGCCGGCATCGGCTTCCTGATGAACCAGGCCCGCGAGTTCTTCCGCACCGACGTCATCGTCGTCTGCCTCGTCGTCTACGCCCTCCTCGGCCTCCTCGCCGACGCCCTCGTCCGCTCGCTCGAAAGGCTGCTGCTGCAATGGCGACCGACCTTCACCGGACAGTGACCGTCCGCGGCCTGACCCGCTCCTTCGACGGGCGGGCCGTCGTCGACGGACTCGATCTCACCCTGCGCGCGGGCCAGTTCACCGCTCTCCTCGGCCACAGCGGCTGCGGCAAGTCGACCCTGCTGCGCGTCCTCGCCGGCCTCGACCGGGAGATCAGCGGCACCGTGCTCGTGCCGAAGCGGCGGGCCGTCGCCTTCCAGGCGCCGCGGCTGATGCCGTGGAAGCGGGTCTGGCGCAATGTGCTCCTCGGGCTGCCCGGCCGCCCGGACCGCGAGCGCGCCGAACGGGCCCTCGCCGAGGTCGGCCTCGGACACCGGTCCGGCGCCTGGCCGAAGACGCTGTCCGGCGGCGAGGCCCAACGCGCCTCGCTCGCCCGTGCGTTGGTACGGGAACCCGATCTGCTGCTGCTCGACGAGCCGTTCGGCGCGCTCGACGCGCTGACCCGGATCAAGGCCCAGCGTCTGGTGGGCGAGTTGTGGCGGCGACGCGGCTGCACGGTGCTGCTCGTGACCCACGACGTCGACGAGGCGCTGCTGCTCGCCGACCGGGCGCTGGTGATGCGGGACGGTGTCATCGCCTACGACACCCCGGTCGCCCTCGACCGGCCCCGCGACCCCGCCGACCCCGGCTTCGCCGCCCTCCGCGCCCGGCTGCTCTCCGAACTCGGCGTCCACGACGCCCCGGACACCCTCCGGGACGCCCCCGCGACCGCGGAGACCCCCGCCCCGCCCGTACCCCAGACCGTCTGATCCGCCCCACTTCCCGAAGGTCACCGCGATGACACGCCTCCGCTTCCTCCGCCCCGCCGCCGCCCTCCTGCTCCCCCCTCGCCCTCCTCTCCTCCGCCTGCTCCCCCACGCCCTCCGCCGCCGCGGGCGACTCGTCCTCGGTCCTGCTGCGCGTGGGCGACCAGAAGGGCGGCGCCGAGGCCGTGCTGCGCGCGGCCGGGGAGCTCGACCACCTGCCGTACCGCGTCACCTGGTCGACCTTCACCTCGGGACCGCCACTCCTCGAAGCGATCAACGCGAAAGCCGTCGACTTCGGCGGCGTCGGCAACACCCCGCCCGTCTTCGCGGCCGGCGCCGGCTCGAAGATCACCGTGGTGGCGGCCACCCACGGCGATCCGGCCGGCGAGGCCATCCTCGTCCCGCGTGACTCGCCGCTGCGCTCCGCGGCCGACCTCAAGGGCCGTTCGATCGCCGTCGCGCAGGGCAGCTCCGCGCACTTCCAGCTGATCGCCTCGCTTGCGAAGGCCGGGCTCCGGCTCTCCGACGTCCAGGTGAAGCTGCTCCAACCGGCCGACGCGCTCGCCGCGTTCACCAGCGGCAAGGTCGACGCGTGGGCGGTCTGGGACCCGTACACCTCACAGGTCCTGGAGAGCGGCAGGGGCCGGGTGCTCACCGACGGGCGCGGGGTGGTCAACGGGCTCGGCTTCCAGGTGGCAGCGCCCGCCGCGCTCGCCGACGCGAAGAAGGCGGCGGCGATCGGCGACTTCGTCGAGCGGCTGCGGCGCGCGCAGGACTGGGTGTACCGGCATCCGGAGGCGTGGGCGAAGGTCTGGTCGAAGGAGACCGGCCTGCCGTACGAGGTGGCGCTCGCCTCGGTGAAGCGCAGCAACGGCACCCGGATCGCGGTCGCGCTCGACCCGGCGGCCGTCGCCTCCGAGCAGAAGATCGCCGACACCTTCGCCGAACTCCGGATGATTCCACGGAAGTTCCGCTTCGCGGACTTCGTCGACACCCGCTTCGACAAGAACCTGCCGCCGTCCACCACCCCGGCGCGCTCCTACGGAATGGACTCCTCCCGATGACCGTGCATCTCCACTGGTTCCTGCCGACCGGCGGCGACGGCCGCACCCTGGTCGACCGGCACGCCTACACCGACGGCGGCATCGGCCGCGCGTCGCGCACCGCGAGCGGGGTGCGCCCGCCGGACATCGAGTATCTGGCGCAGATCGCCAAGGCGGCCGAGCAGTTGGGCTTCGAGGCCGTCCTGACGCCGACCGGCACGTGGTGCGAGGACGCCTGGCTGACCACGGCGGCGCTGGCCCAGCACACCGAACGCCTGAAGTTCCTGGTGGCGTTCCGGCCTGGGGTGCTTTCGCCGGTGCTCGCCGCGCAGATGGCGGCCACGTACCAGCGGATCACCCGGGGCCGGCTCCTCCTGAACGTGGTGACCGGCGGCGACTCGGCCGAGCAGCGGCGCTTCGGCGACTTCCTGGACCACGACCGGCGCTATGCGCGGACCTCCGAGTTCCTGGAGATCGTGCGCGGGGTGTGGAGCGGCCGGCCGTACGACTTCCAGGGCGAGCACTACGAGGTCGAGGGCGGACTGACGGCGCTGCCGCCGGATCCGCTGCCGGAGATCTTCTTCGGCGGCTCGTCGGCGGCGGCCGGGCCGGTCGCCGCGGCGCACGCGGATGTGTATCTCACGTGGGGCGAGCCGCCCTGGCAGGTCAAGGAGAAGATCGACTGGATCCGCCGGCTTGCCGAGGAGCGGGGCCGTACGGTGCGCTTCGGCATCCGGCTGCACACCATCTCGCGGGACTCGGCGCGCGAGGCGTGGGCGACGGCGGACCGGCTGCTCGCGGATCTCGACCCGGAGACGGTGGCGACGGCGCAGTCGGCGCTCGGGCGCAGCGAGTCGGTGGGCCAGCAGCGGATGCTGGCGCTGCACGGCGGCGGCTCCCTCGACCGGGACCGGCTGGAGATCGCGCCGAACCTGTGGGCGGGCATCGGTCTCGTACGGGGCGGGGCGGGCACCGCGCTGGTGGGCAGCCACTCGGACGTGGCCGACCGGGTCGAGGAGTACCACGACCTGGGCGTGGAGCACTTCGTGCTCTCGGGCTATCCGCATCTGGAGGAGGCGTACTGGTTCGGTGAGGGCGTGACGCCGGAGCTCGCGGCGCGCGGCCTGCTGCCGACCCTGCCCGCCTCGCCGCTGCTCGGCGGCGGCCCGGCCGCGAACGGGCGCCCGGCCTCGGCCCCGGGCGGGGCGCCGCTGCTTGTCGCGGGCGGCGGGCGGTAGCCCGTATCGCAACGCCCTCATGACCGTGGGCGGGGCGCGGGAAGATCCCTGCCCCGCCCACGGTTGGTGGAATCGTGAACGATTTCGAGGTACACGACGTGGGCGGGGCTGACCGGACGACGCCGGGCGGCGCGGTGCGCTCCGTCGACGTGGTGGTCATCGGGGCCGGGCAGGCCGGCCTGTCCGCCGCCTACCACCTGCGGCGCACCGGCTTCGAGCCCGACCGGGACTTCGTGGTCCTCGACCACGCCCCGCGGCCGGGCGGCGCCTGGCAGTTCCGCTGGCCCTCGCTCACGTACGGCAAGGTGCACGGGATGCACGCGCTGCCCGGCATGGAGCTGACCGGCGCGGACCCGGCGCGGCCGTCCTCCGAGGTGATCGGCGGGTACTTCACCACGTACGAGGAGACCTTCGACCTGCGGGTGCACCGCCCGGTGGACGTCACCGCGGTCCGGGAAGGGGAGCACGGGCGGCTGCTCGTGGAGACCTCGGAGGGCACGTACGCCACCCGGGCGCTGATCAACGCCACCGGCACCTGGGACCGGCCGTTCTGGCCGCGCTATCCCGGGCAGGAGACCTTCCGGGGGCGCCAGCTGCACACCGCCCAGTACCCGGGGCCGCAGGCCTTCGCCGGGCAGCGGGTGATCGTGGTCGGCGGCGGCGCCTCCGGCACCCAGCATCTGATGGAGATCGCCGACGTCGCCGCCGCGACGACCTGGGTCACCCGGCGCGAGCCGGTCTTCCGCGAGGGCCCGTTCGGCGAGGTCGAGGGGCGGGCCGCGGTCGCCCTCGTGGAGGAGCGGGTACGGCAGGGGCTGCCGCCGCGCAGCGTCGTGTCGGTCACCGGCCTTCCGCTCAACGACGCCATTCGCGACGCCCGCGCCCGCGGCATCCTCGACCGGCTGCCGATGTTCGACCGGATCACCCCGACCGGGGTGGCCTGGGACGACGGGCGGACCGTGGACGCGGACGTGATCCTCTGGGCCACCGGTTTCCGCGCCGTGATCGACCATCTCGCACCGCTGCGGCTGCGCGAGCCGGGCGGCGGCATCCGGGTCGAGGGGACACGGGCGGTCCGCGACCCGCGGATCCATCTCGTCGGTTACGGTCCCTCCGCGTCCACCATCGGCGCCAACCGGGCCGGCCGGGCGGCGGTCGCCGACATCCGGCGGCTGCTCAGGAACGCCCCGCGGCCCGTCGCTGCTCGTTGAAGTCGGCGACGTTCGCCTGGTGTTCGGCGTAGCTGCCGGTGAAGCGGGTGTCGCCGTGGCGCACGGTCACGAAGTACAGCCAGTCGCCGTCCGCCGGGGCGACGGCCGCGCCCATGGCCTGGTCGCCGGGGTTGCCGATGGGTGACGGGGGCAGGCCGCGCCGCTCGTAGGTGTTGTAGGGGCTGTCGACGCGGGTGTCCTGGTGGGTGGTGTCGACGGTGTCCCGGCCCAGGGCGTAGTTGATGGTGGAGTCCATCTGCAGCGGCATGCCCTGGGCGAGCCGGTTGTAGACGACCCGGGCCACCTTGCCCATGTCCTCGGGGGTGTCGGCCTCGGCCTGGACGATGCTGGCGACGATGACCATCTGGTGCACACTCAGCCCGTGGCGGCGGGCGCCGTCGGCGATGCGCGGGTCACCGAAGCGCTTGGCGGCGGTGGCGACCATGTAGCGGAGCAGGCCGTCGACGGTGGTGGCCTTGTCGACCGGGTAGGTGGCGGGGAAGAGATAGCCCTCGGGGTTGCCCGCGGCGGCGGCCGGCAGGGCGAGCTTGGTGGCCGGGGCCTGGGCGGTCTTGCGTGCGGTGCCCTGGGGGAGCTTGAGGGAGCGGTCGACGGCCGCGTACACCTCGCCGTCGCGCCAGCCCTCCGGGATGAGGAGGGTGCGCTGCTTCTCGGGGACGGGGCGGGGCGCGGGGGCGTCGCCGCCGGTGAACAGCAGCAGCGGCACGGTGATGGCCGTGGCGGCGGCGAGCAGGCCGCCGAGCAGCAACGCGAGCTTCCCGCGCCGGGTGAGCCGGGTGCGGCGGCGACGGGGGTCGGGCTGCCAGGTCCGGTACGTCATGCGCGCACGCTAACCCGCCCCGTACCCGATTCCGCGGAACCCGCGCACGCGGCAGCGCCGCCGGTCCCTGGGACGGGGGCCGACGGCGCTGTGCTCTTCAGCAGACCTGCCAAGGGTCAGACGAGCCAGCCCAGGAAGTGGAGGACGCCGGCGAGCAGGTTGGTGATGACGTTCATGGTGGTGCTTCTCCTCGTACAGAGCTTTCTGTGGGACTGCGCGGTCGCGGTCTGCAGCCCGTCGCTCGCGCACCGTAATCATCCGACGCCGTACGGGAGTTGGGCAACGAAATCCGGAACGATCACACGTTCCGGGGAACAACCGCTCCCACGTTCGTGTGTTCGTCGCGGCGCACCAGGGCCGCGTACCGCCCGTCGAGGGCGAGCAGCTCCTCGTGGGTGCCGCGCTCGACGATGCGGCCGGCGTCCAGGACGACGATCTGGTCGGCGTCGCGGACGGTGGAGAGGCGGTGGGCGATGGTGATGGTGGTGCGGCCGGCCGAGAGCGCGTCGATGGCCTGCTGGACGGCGTGTTCGGTACGGGTGTCGAGGGCGCTGGTCGCCTCGTCGAGGATCAGCACCGGCGGGTCGCGCAGGATGGTGCGGGCGATGGCCAGGCGCTGCTTCTCGCCGCCCGAGAAGCGGTAGCCGCGCTCGCCGACCAGCGTGTCGTAGCCGTCGGGCAGCGAGGCGATGTGGTCGTGGATCTGGGCGGCGCGGGCGGCGGCTTGTATCTCCTCGTCGGTGGCGTCGGGCTTGGCGAAGCGCAGGTTGTCCGCGACGGAGGCGTGGAAGAGGTAGGTCTCCTGGGAGACCACGCCGACGGCGCGGGCGAGGGTGTCGAAGTCGAGGTCGCGCACGTCGACGCCGTCGAGGGTGACCCGGCCGTCGGTCACGTCGTAGAGCCGGGGGACGAGGTAGCTGAGGGTGGACTTGCCGGAGCCGGTGGGGCCGACCACGGCGAGGCTGCCGCCGGCCGGGACGGTGAGGTCGATCGCGTCGAGGGTGGGGCGGCCCTCGCCCTCGGGCTCGTAACGGAAGGTGGCCTTGTCGAAGGAGACCTCGCCGGCGACCTTGGAGAGGCGCACGGGCTCGTCGGGTTCGCTGATCTCGACGGGCAGGTCGAGGTACTCGAAGATGCGCTGGAAGAGGGCGAGCGAGGTCTGCATCTGCACGCCGGTGGACAGCAGGCTCACGGTGGGCCGGAAGAGGCCCTGCTGGAGCGAGACGAAGGCGACCAGGGTGCCGAGCGAGATCGCGGGGCCGCCGACCTGGAGGGCGAGGCCGGCCGCCCAGTAGAGCAGGGCGGGCATGGCGGCCATGACGATGCCTATCGTCGACATCCGCCAGCGGCCGGCCATGGAGGAGCGCACTTCGAGGTCGACCAGGCGCTCGGACTCGTCGGCGAAGGACTTCGTCAGGGAGTCGGCGCGGCCCATGGTGCGGCCGAGCAGGATGCCGCTGACGGAGAGCGACTCGGTGACGGTGGCGGCCATGGCGGCCATCTGCTTCTGGCGCCGGGTGGTGATCCGCTTGCGCTCGCGGCCGACCCGTCGGCTGATCCAGACGAAGAGGGGGAGCAGCAGCAGCGAGACCAGGGTGAGCCGCCAGTCGAGCGCGAGCATGGCGACGACGCTGGCGACGACGGCGGTGAGGTTGGAGACGAGCGAGGTGGCGGTCGAGGTGACCGTGGCCTGCATGCCGCCGATGTCGTTGGCGATCCGGGACTGGACCTCGCCGGTGCGGGTGCGGGTGAAGAAGGCCAGCGGCATGCGCTGCAGCTGGGCGTAGACCGCGGTGCGCAGGTCGTGCATGACGCGCTGGCCGACGGTGGTGGAGATGAGGGTCTGGAGCACGCCGAAGACGCCGGAGGTCACGGCGGTGAGGATCATGCCGAGGGCGAGCAGGCTGAGCAGCCCGGTGCGGCCCTGCGGGATGGCGGTGTCCAGGATCTCGCGGAGCAGGAAGGGCGAGGCGACGGACACCAGCGACGAGGCGGCCACGAGCAGTCCGACCACGGCGAGGCGGCCGCGATAGGGGCGGAAGAGCCGGAGGATGCGCCGCAGCTGGGCGGGTTCCTTGGGCTCCTTGGGATCACGGGCGGGGGGCGTCCAGGTGGACTCGTCGTGCGGATGCATGGGCTCCTACGAGGGTTCGAGAGTGGGGCGATGAGAGCATAGCTCATTGTTACCTATACTCACAATGCACGTGGTCCTGATATTGTTCCGTCATGAGTACCCCGGTCCTCCCCGACTCCCCCGACCCCGACGGTGTCCTCGCCGAGCAGCTGCTGCGGCTCACCCGCCGGCTGCACCGCCATCACAAGCGGTATCTGGAGCCGGTCGGGATCACCCCGGCGCAGTTCCGGCTGCTCCGGACGGTCGCGCACTACGAGGAGCCGCCGCGGATGGCCGATCTCGCGGCCCGGCTCGAGGTGGTCCCGCGCGCGGTGACGAGTCTGGTGGACGGCCTGGAGGCCGCCGGCCGGGTGCGCCGGGTGCCCGATCCGACCAATCGCCGGGTGGTCCGGATCGAGCTCACCGACGCCGGCCGCGACACGCTGAGGGAGCTGCGCAGCGCGCGCCGTGCCGCCGCAGAGGACATCCTTGCCCCACTGACCGTCGAACAGCGCGAAGTGCTCGGAGGTCTGCTGTCCGCCCTGGTCGACGGCGGTGCTGAGCGGGCCTGCTGAGATCGCCGGGCACGCCGCGCGCCGGAGGGGAGCGCTGGCCATGCCCGTACGGGAGCCGAACCCGCAGTCGCTGCGAGCCGGTACGAAGCGACGGGCGGCGCCCGACCGTGTGCCGGACCTCCAGGCCCGCGGCACCCCGAAGCATCTGCGCGAGGAGCTGGTGGCCGTCCTCGGCCCCGGGAAGGTGCTCTCGAAGGTCTCCGACCTGGTGCGTTACGCCTCCGACGCGAGCCCCTACCGCTTCCTGCCGCAGGCCGTGGTGGTGGCCGAGGACCTCGACGACATCTCGGCCGTCCTGTCGTACGCGCACGGCAAGGGCCGCGAGGTGGTGTTCCGGGCCGCAGGGACCAGCCTCAACGGGCAGGCGCAGGGCGAGGACATCCTGGTCGACGTGCGCCGGCACTGGGCGGGCGTGGAGGTCCTGGACGGCGGCGCCCGGGCCCGGATCCGGCCCGGCACGACCGTGGTCCGGGCGAACGCGGCGCTCGCGCCGTACGGCCGGGTGCTCGGTCCCGATCCGGCGAGCGCCCTCGCCTGCACGATCGGCGGGGTGGTCGCCAACAACGCCTCCGGCATGACGGCCGGCACCACCCGGAACTCCTACCGGACGCTCGCCTCGCTCACCTTCGTGCTGCCGAGCGGCACCGTGGTCGACACCGGCGACCCGGCGGCCGACGAGGAGCTGGCCCGGGCCGAGCCGCGGCTCTGCGCCGGTCTCATGGCCCTGAAGGCGGAGATCGAGGCGGACCCGGAGCTGACGGCCCGGATCCGCGCCAAGTACGCGATCAAGAACACCAACGGGTACCGGCTCGACGCCTTCCTCGACGGCGCCACCCCGGTGGAGATCCTGCGCGGTCTGATGGTGGGCTCCGAGGGCACCTTCGGCTTCATCGCCGAGACCGTCTTCGACACCGTCCCCCTGGACCGGATGGTGTCCACGGCCCTGCTCTTCTTCCCCTCGCTGCCGGCCGCCGCGGCCGCCGTGCCCCGCTTCAACGAGGCGGGCGCGCTCGCCGTGGAGCTGATGGACGGCAACACCCTGCGCGCCTCGGTGAGCGTGCCCGGAGTGCCGGGCGACTGGGCGGAGCTGCCGAAGGAGACCGCCGCGCTGCTTGTGGAGTTCCGGGCGCCGGACGAGGCCGGGCTTCGGGCGTACGAGGAGGCGGCGGCCGCCGTCCTGGCGGAGCTTGAGCCGGTCGCGCCGGTGGCCTCCGTGGACAATGCCTTCACCCGCGACCCGGGGACGATCGGCGGGTACTGGAAGGCGCGCAAGGCCTTCGTGACGGCGGTCGGCGGCTCCCGCCCGTCGGGGACGACGCTGATCACCGAGGACTTCGCGGTGCCGCCGGAGCGGCTCGCCGAGGCTTGCGCGGAGCTGCTCGACCTGCAGGCCCGGCACGGCTTCGACGCCGCCGTCGCCGGGCACGCCGCGCACGGCAATCTGCACTTCCTGCTCGCCTTCGACGCGGGCGACCCGGCCGACGTCGAGCGCTACGCGTCCTTCATGGACGAGTTCTGCAAGCTCACCGTGGAGCGTTTCGACGGCTCGCTGAAGGCCGAGCACGCCACCGGCCGCAACATCGCGCCGTTCCTGGAGCTGGAGTGGGGGCCGAGGGCGACCGAGCTGATGTGGCGGACCAAGGAGGTCATCGACCCGGACGGGGTGCTCGCGCCGCGGGTCGTCCTGGACCGCGACCCGCAGGCCCATCTGCGCGGCCTGAAGACCATCCCCACCGTGGAGGCGGTCGCCGACCCGTGCATCGAGTGCGGCTTCTGCGAACCCACCTGCCCCAGCCACGATCTGACGACCACACCGCGCCAACGGATCGTGCTGCGCCGGGAGATGATGCGGCAGGCGGACGGATCGCCGGTCGAGACGGCCCTGTTGGAGTCGTACGGCTATGACGCCGTCGACACCTGCGCCGGCGACTCCACCTGCGCTCTCGCCTGCCCGGTCGGCATCGACACCGGTGCGATGATGAAGGCGTTCCGGCACGAGCGGCACTCGCCGGCCGAGGAGCGGGTGGCGGCGCTCGCGGCGCGCCGGTTCAAGGCCGTGGAGGCCTCGGCGCGGCTCGCGGTGGCGGCGGCCGCCCGGATGGGCGACGGATTCCTGGCGTCGGTGACGGGCCTGGCGCGCAGGGCGGCGCGGCCGGACCTGGTGCCCGAGTGGCTGCCCGAGATCCCCGGCGCGGCCGGCCGCCGGCTGCCGCGCACCCACCGGCCGGCCGCCGTCGCCGTCTACTACCCGGCCTGCGTGAACCGGATCTTCGGCAATCCGGTCGGACTTGACGGTCCGTCACTGCCGGAGGCGGTGGTGGCGCTCTCGGCCCGCGCCGGGCGGCCGGTGTGGATCCCGGACGACGTGGCGGGCACCTGCTGCGCCACCATCTGGCACTCCAAGGGCTACGAGCGTGGCGACGAGGTGATGGCCAACCGGATCGTGGAGGCAGCCTGGGGCTGGACCGCCGGGGGCCGGCTGCCGCTGGTGGTCGACGCCTCGTCCTGCACGCTGGGCATCGCGCGCGAGGTCGTGCCGTACCTCACCGACGAGAACCGGGAGTTGCACGCGGAGCTCACCGTCGTGGACTCGCTGGTGTGGGCGGCCGACGAGCTGCTGCCCCGCCTCGACGTGCGCCACCGGGCCGGCTCGGCCGTGGTCCACCCGACCTGTTCCATGCGGCACCTGGGCGACGAGGAGAAGCTGACGGAGCTCGCCGGGGCCTGCGCGGAGGAGGTCGTCGTCCCGGTCGACGCGGGCTGCTGCGCCTTCGCCGGCGACCGGGGCATGCTCCATCCGGAGCTGACCGCCTCGGCCACCGCGCGGGAGGCCGCCGAGGTGACCGCCCGGAGCTTCGACCTGCATCTCTCGGCCAACCGGATGTGCGAGGTCGGCATGGACCGCGCGACGGGCCGCACGTACTACTCGGCGCTCATCGCCCTGGAGCACGCGACCCGCCCCTGACGATCCGCCCCCGACGGCCCTCCCCCGCCCGGTCGCCCCCCGGCCCGTCACCCGACGATTCGTTGATACAGTTCCGGATCTCTCCCCGGCGCACGGCTGTTCGACGCCCAGGGGACCACCAAGAGGAGAGACCGACCGTGGGGACTGACGTCGACGACGCCGCCTCCGTGGAGTTCCATGCCTTCTTCGAGCGCCACTACGCCGAACTGGCCCGCCTCGCCCATCTGTTGACCGGTGAGGCGGACGCCGCCGACGACCTGGCGGCGGACGCGCTGCTCGCGCTGTGGCACCGCTGGGACCGGGTGCGCGCCGCGGAGCATCCGGTGGCGTACGCGCGCGGGGTCGTCGCGAATCTCGCCCGCACCCGGATCCGCGGCGCGGTGCGGGAGCGGCGCCGGATCGCCCTGTTCTGGTCGCAGCGCGAGGAGCGGGCTGAGAACCCGGATGTCGCCGGGGTCGTCGACGTCCAGGCCGCGCTGCGCCGGCTGCCGTTCCGCAAGCGGGCCTGCGTGGTCCTTCGGCACGCCTTCGACCTCTCGGAGAAGGACACCGCGCTGGCCCTGGGCGTGTCGGTGGGTACGGTGAAGAGCCAGACCTCGAAGGGGATGGCCGAGCTGCAGCGGCTGCTCGGGACAGGCGGAGCGCCGCAGCGGTTGCAGGCGGCGATGGCGCGCGGCGGCGAGGCCGGAGGAAGGGACCGATGACGCGGGACGTGGACGACGAGCTGCGGGCCCGGCTGCGCGAGGCGGCCGCGGCGCATCGGCCGGACCGCGCCCGGATCCTGGCCAGGGTCGAGCGCGGCATGGCCGGGCCGGCCGGCGCGGAGCGCGGCGCGCGCCTGCGGCCGGCGGCCGGCCGACTGCGGCTCGCGGGCGTCACGGCCGCGGTCGCGGGTGTGCTCGCGGTCGGCGGCTTCGCCGTCGCCGCCGCGGTGAAGGAGGACGTCCCCACGCCGCCGCAGGGCACGGTCTCCATGCCGCCCACGCCCGCGCCGTCGGCGTCACCGAAGGAGACGGGCCACCCGCCCGTCGTCCCGACGGGTCCGACGCCGGGGGCGACGGACGGGCGTACCACCGACCCGAAGCAGCCCGACCGGACCGCCGCCGCACCCCCGACCACCACCCCGGTCGCGGGCGGCGACTCCTCCGCCTCCGCCCCGCCCCCGGGCGGGACCGCCGGCGTCGCGGACGGGCCGCTGTGGTCGGACGGCTCGGTGGACCCGCACAGCAACGCGTACTGGGCGCAGAGCAACGTCACCCTGAAGACGACCGCGGAGCTGTCCGCGCTCACGGTCCGGCTCCGGGTCGCGCAGACCGGCGGGGTGGCCTCGACGGGCGCCTGGCGCTCGCTGCCGGAGCAGGACTTCGCCCTCACCGTCGAGGAGCGGGACGGCTTCGTCGTCTACACCTGGGTGCTGAAGCAGGGCCGTACGGTCCCGGCGGGCGAGTGGGTGTTCGCCGGGCAGTACGACCACCGGAGCGGCGGCCGGGACGCCAAGGACGACCGGTACACGGCCACGGCGACGACCTCCGCGGGTGCCGAAAGCCGTTCCGTTTCGGGGGACTTCGCGCCGCACGGCGACAACTGAAAGAACCCCGGCGGGTCTTCGTAAAAAATCTTCCTCGGCACGGCAACCCTTTCCGCACCGGTGGCGACTACGGGGCGCAAGCATCCCCCACCACTCAAGGAATGGGTATGACAGTCCAGCCCGAACGGCCCATACGCCGGCACCGTCGCAGCCTCACCAGGCGGCGCGCGGTCATCGGCGGCGCCGCCGCGTTCGGCCTCCTCGGGACGGCGATCGTCACCACGACGATGCTGTCCTCGGCAGGTGCCGCCTCCACCTCCGCTGCCGCCTCCGCCGCCGCCTCCGCCTGGCCGAAGGCCACCGGCACGAAGCCCGTCAGCAGCACCCTCAAGGTGACGGGCACGTACGACGGCAAGTACCAGCGCTTCCAGGGCAGCGGCCCGCTCGGCGGCAGCGGCCAGGACGAGGGCCAGGACCCGGTGTTCCAGCTCGCGGACGGCGCGGTCCTGAAGAACGTCATCCTCGGCACTCCCGCCGCCGACGGCATCCACTGCCTGGGCAGCTGCACGCTGCAGAACGTCTGGTGGGAGGATGTCGGCGAGGACGCCGCCACCTTCAAGGGGAAGTCGGCGTCGTCCGTCTACACGGTCTACGGCGGCGGCGCGCGGCACGCGAGCGACAAGGTGTTCCAGTTCAACGGCGCCGGCAAGCTCGTGGTGACCAAGTTCCAGGTGTCGGACTTCGGCAAGCTGGTGCGCACCTGCGGCAACTGCAAGACGCAGTACAAGAACCGCCAGGTGATCGTCAACGACGTGGACGTGACCGCGCCGGGCAACTCGATCGTCGGCATCAACGCCAACTACGGCGACACCGCGGCCCTGCGCAATGTGCGCATCAGCGGCGACGCCGGCAAGAAGATCAAGCCGTGCACGCGCTTCCAGGGCAACAACACGGGCGCCGAGCCCAAGGTCCTGGGCACCGGCCCCGACGGCACGCACTGCCGGTACACGGCGGCGGACCTCACCTACAAGTAGGCCCTACCAGTAAGCCCTACCAGTAAGCCCTACAGGTTATCCGCCCCGCATGAGCGGTGTCCGGGCCCTCGGCGGACGGCCCGGACACCACACCGGTCCCGCGGCGCTCAGCAGCGCCGCAGGTCCTCGACCAGGGTCCCCTGGACGGTCTTCAGGGACCGGTCGTAGCAGCCGCCGGACCCGTAAGTGCGGTAGCGCTCGGCGCTGGTGCCGACCGCGTGCCGCTGCTCGCGCGGGACGCCGAGGGTGAAGGCGGCGTCGCCGGTGTAGGTGTCGTCGAGCCGCGACCAGGACAGCCGCCGGCCGTCGCGGACGACGTCGACGGAGGCGCGGTCGCCGATGGTGAGGACGGTCCGCAGCCGGTTGCCGGCGTCGATGGTGATCTCGCCGTCCATCGTGTACGCGCGGTGGGTGCGGGTCGCCGTCCGGCCGACCGTCACCGTCTCGTCGTCGCGCCAGGCGGCGGTGAGCGCGTCGGGGTTCTCGTCGGCGCCCCAGCGGTGCGTCGAGGTGTTCTCCACGGTGCGGGTGACCGTGGTGGAGACCCGGCCGTGCGAGGTGTTCAGATGGCCGGCGACGGTGAGCGTGTGCCCGCCGGCGGCTTCCAGGACGTCCGGCGAACCGGCCTTGTACACCGCGGAGTTGTGCGGGACTCCGGCCTCGTGCCGGTCGAGGGCGCCGTTGACGACCTTGCTGCCCTCGTCCTGCCAGAGCAGCACGTTCGCGGGCACGCTCCAGCCGCTCTGCCCGGCGGGCACGCCGGCCACGGACACCTCGACGCGGTGGGCGCGCCCGTCGTTGAGCACGGCGGCGAAGGGGGTGAGGTCGTAGACGACCGGCTGCACGTCGAAGGCGCGCGGGGCGGGCGTCACGTACCAGAGGAAGGGGTTGGACCAGCCGCCGGTCCACACGTGCGGGAAGGGCGCGGCGATGCCGGCGAGCTGCCCGTCGACGGAGATCTGCACTTCGCGGTACGGGCCGTCGGTGGCCTTGCAGGAGTAGGGCGCCGCGTCGGGGACGGTGAGGTACCAGAACTCCTCGCAGCCGCCGCCCGAGCCGGTCGCGTACACCTCGGCGAGCACGCGTTCGGTGTTCCGCGGGGTGGTGAGGGTGCCGTCGGTGAGCGGCAGCACGCGGTCGGGGGTGCCGGCGGCGGGCTTCACCGGGCCCTGGGCGGTGTGGAAGGCGAGGGTGACGCGGACGTCGATGACGCCGGTGTAGGTCTCGTTGACGACGTTGCCGATGAGCATCTCGACGGGCTGGGGGCGGCTGAGGACGTCGCGGTAGCGGGTGACGTCCTTCTCGACCGTCCAGGCGATGCCGTCGGGCGAGGGTTCGGGGGTGGAGGTGCGGAGGATCTCGACGCCGCCGACGCTGAGGTGGCCGAGGCGGTCGTACTGACGCCCCTTCACCTTGCCCTCCAGGCGCAGCACGACCTTGTTCCAGCGGGTGCCGCACTCCTTGGGCGGGGCGTAACTCCCCTTGTACGGCGTGAAGTCGCGGAACTGGGCCTCGGCGAGGGTGACTTCGCAGCTGCGGGTGCCGGGGACGGCGACCGGCGGGGCGGCGGTGACCGGGTCGTGCCAGTCGGTGGTGAACTCGGCGGGCGGGGTGGGCGCCTGGTCCGCGTGCGCCGCCGGGGCGGCGAGCAGCAGTCCGGCGGCCAGGGTGAGGCCGCCGATCATGCTCATGATCTTCCGTTGTCTCATGGGTCGGCAGTGAAGCGCGGGCCCGGTGGGGCGCGCCAGAGGGCGTGGGCCCGGCTTGGCGGGATCTGTTCGGAGTTGCCGGAAAATCGTTTGCCGGGGTGCGGCGCGCGGCGCAAACCTTGAAGGTCCGGGGGTTGTGAAGGCCCCGTCACGACCGTTGGGGCGTCATGCAGATCAAAGACCTACCGTACGCCGACCCAGGGGTTCCGGACGTCCGCTCGGGCTTCCGCTTCCTCCTCTGGCTCGGCCGGCGCCAGCTGGGCGCACAGCTGGCGTGCCTGTTCTGGGGCCTGCTGCTGCAGCTGGGCATCGCCGGGCTTCCGCTCGGCGTCGGTCTGTCCGTGCAGGCGGTGGTGGACCGCGACGGCGGCCGGTTCGCCCTCGGCCTCGGGCTGCTGGCCGGCTGCGGCCTGGCCATCGCGGTCGGCGACACGATGGTCCACCGGGTGGCCGTGACCAACTGGATCACCGCCGCCGCCCGGGTCCAGCAGCTGCTCGCCCGCAAGACCGCGGAGCTCGGCTCCGTCCTGACCCGCCGGGTCGCGGCGGGCGAGGTCGTGGCGGTCTCCACGGCCGACGTGGAGAAGATCGGCTGGTTCGTCGAGGCGGTGTCCCGCTTCGCGTCCGCCGCCGTCGCCCTGGTCGCGGTCTGCGTCGGCCTCGTGCTGTACCAGCCGGAGCTCGGCCCGCTGGTCGCGCTCGCCGTGCCCGTGCTCGCCCTCGCCGCGCTGCCGCTGCTCCCCCGGGCCACCCGGCGGGCCGACGAGCAGCGCGAGAAGGCCGGGCGGGCCACCGAGCTGGCCTCGGACACGGTCGCCGGGCTCCGGGTGCTGCGCGGCATCGGCGGCGAGGAGCTGTTCCTGCGCCGCTACCGGACCGCCTCCCAGGAGGTGCGCCGGGCCGCGGTGCGCAGCGCCCGGATGTGGGCGCTGATCGCGGCGCTCCAGGTGCTGCTGCCGGGCCTGCTGCTCGTCGGAGTGGTGGTGTACGGGGCGCGGCTCGCGCTCGACGGGCAGATCTCGGTGGGCGCCCTGGTCACCGTCTACGGCGCGGTGGCCCTGATCCATCATCCGCTGCGCGTGTTCGAGGAGATCGCCATGGCGTACTCCTTCTCGCGCCCGTCGGCCCGGCGCGCCGCCCGGGTGCTCGCCCTGTCCCGTACGACGACCGTGCGGGCCGGGACGAGCGGGACGGATGTGGCGGTGGTCGCGGTGCCGGACGGGGATCTGTACGACCCGGTGACGGGGGTACGGGCGCCCGCGGGGGCTTTCACCGCGGTGGTGTGCGGCGACCCGGACGCGGCCGGCCGGCTCGCGGACCGGCTCGGCGGGCATCCGGCGGAGCCGGCGGAGGGGCACGCCTCGGCGCTGCTCGGCGGGGTCGCGCTCGACGAGCTGCCCCTGGACACCGCGCGGACCGCCGTCCTGGTGCAGGACAAGGATCCGGTGCTGCTCTCGGGCAGCCTCGCGGAGCTGCTCGACGTGCCGTCCTCCGGCAAGGTGCCGGCGGCCGACGCGCTGGACGCGGCCCGCTGCGCCGACGTCCTCGACGCGCTCGCGCAGGCCTCCGTGGACACCGGCGGCGACCCGATGCGGACCCGGATCACCGAGCGCGGCCGGT
Organism: Streptomyces fradiae; assembly: GCF_041270065.1. Taxonomy (NCBI): domain Bacteria; kingdom Bacillati; phylum Actinomycetota; class Actinomycetes; order Kitasatosporales; family Streptomycetaceae; genus Streptomyces; species Streptomyces fradiae. Next base: position 910,769 of record NZ_CP065958.1, read on the forward strand.
CGCTGTCCGGCGGGCAGCGGCAGCGCCTCGCCCTGGCCCGTTCGCTGGTCACCGACCCGGACGTGCTGGTGCTCGACGAGCCGACCTCGGCGGTCGACGCGCACACCGAGGCGCGGGTGGCGGCCGGGATCAAGCGGCTGCGGGCCGGCCGGACCACCGTGGTCCTGGCCTCCTCGCCGCTGCTGCTCGACCTCGCGGACCGGGTGGTCCTGGTCGACGACGGCACGGCCGTCGCCGTCGGCACCCACCGTGAGCTGCTGGCCCGCGAGCCCCGCTACCGGGCGGTGGTGACCCGCGAGACCGAACCGGAAGCCGCCCTCGACGGGGACCGCGACGGCGGCCTCGTCCCCCTCGACGCACTGGAAGGAGAGAGCGCGTGATCCGCGTGGCACCGCCCGCCCACGACCCGGCCGCGCCCCGGTCGGCCACCACCCTGCCGGTCGCCGGCGCGGTCACCGTCCGCGGCTACGTACGGGAGCTGCTGCGCCGCCACCGGCGCGCGTTCGCCGTCCTCGTCGCGGTCAACGCGATCGCCGTGACGGCGTCGATGGCCGGCCCGTATCTGCTCGGCTCGGTGGTGGACGCGCTCACCGCCGGGGCCCGGGAGCTCCATCTGGAGCGCACCGCCGCCCTGTTCGCGGTGGCGCTGCTCGCCCAGACGGTGTTCACGCGCCTGGTCCGGCTGCGCGGCGCGATGCTCGGCGAGGAGATGCTCGCCGATCTGCGCGAGGACTTCCTGGTGCGGTCGGTGGCGCTGCCGCCGGGCGTCCTGGAGCGGGCGGGCACCGGCGATCTGCTGTCCCGGATCACCACCGACATCGACCGGCTCGCCAACGCGATGCGCGAGGCGGTGCCGCAGCTCGTCATCGGCGTGGTGTGGGCGGGGCTGCTCGTCGCCGGCATCGCGGTCACGGCGCCGCCGCTCGCGCTCGCGCTGCTGCTCGCCGCGCCGCTGCTGATCACCGGCTGCCGCTGGTACTTCCGGCGCGCGCCCGCCGCGTATCGCTCGGAGGCCGCCGGTTACGCGGCCGTGGCCGCCGCCCTCGCGGAGACCGTGGACGCGGGCCGTACGGTCGAGGCGCACCGGCTCGGCCGGCGCCGGGTCGAGCTGTCGGACCAGCGGGTCCGGGAGTGGACCCGGTGGGAGCGCTACACCCTGTATCTGCGCGCGGTGCTGTTCCCGGTGGTCAACCTCACCCACACCGTGGTGCTCATCGGCGTCCTCTCGATCGGCGGCACCCTCGTCTTCTGGGGCCGGATGGACGTGGGGCAGCTGACCACGGGCGCGCTGCTCGCGCAGATGCTGGTCGACCCGATCGGCATCGTGCTGCGCTGGTACGACGAGCTCCAGGTCGCCCAGGTGTCGCTGGCCCGGCTCGTGGGCGTGCGGGAGATCGAGCCCGCGGCGGGCGAGGAGTCCGTACGGCCCGAGGGACGCGCGGTGCGCGCGGATGAGGTGCGCTTCGGCTATCGGGAGGGCGTGGACGTGCTGCACCGGGTGTCGATGGACGTCGCCCCGGGCACCCGGCTCGCCCTGGTCGGCCCGTCCGGCGCCGGGAAGTCGACCCTCGGCCGGCTGCTCGCCGGGGTGTACGCCCCGCGCGCGGGCACGGTCACCCTGGGCGCGGCCGAGCTGGCCCGGATGCCGGCCGAGCGGGTCCGCGAACACGTCGCCCTGGTCAACCAGGAGCACCATGTCTTCGTGGGCTCGCTCCGGGACAATCTGCTGCTCGCGCGGGCGGGCGCCGGGGACGCCGAGCTGTGGGCGGCGCTCACGGCGGTCGACGCCGAGGAGTGGGCGCGGGCGCTCGACGCGGGCCTGGACACCGAGGTCGGCTCGGGCGGGCAGGCGCTCACCCCGGCCCAGGCCCAGCAGGTGGCGCTCGCCCGGCTCGTCCTGGCCGACCCGCACACCCTGGTCCTGGACGAGGCGACCTCGCTCCTCGACCCGCGTGCGGCCCGGCATCTGGAGCGCTCGCTGGCCCGGGTCCTGGACGGCCGCACGGTCGTGGCGATCGCGCACCGGCTGCACACGGCGCACGACGCCGATCTGATCGCGGTGGTCGAGGACGGCCGGATCAGCGAACTGGGCAGCCACGACGAGCTGGTGGCGGCGGACGGCGCGTACGCGGCGCTGTGGCGCTCCTGGCACGGCTGAGGCCACGCAGACGCCGCCGCTTCCGCGGGCAGGCGTACGGAAAGGGGCCGCACCGGTCGATCCGGTGCGGCCCCTTTCCGTACGGCCATAAGGCCCCGTGCGGCTAGAAGACCCCGAGCGCCGAGGCTCCGCCGACCCCGCCGAGGAGCATGAAGACCGGCATGAGGACCTTCAGCTCGACCCAGCTGCCGGCGCGGAAGCGCATGCCCTTCGGCGGGCCGATCGGGTACCAGCGCTTGCGGCCGACGGGGATCGGCCACAGGATCGGGCAGCCGGAGACGGTCAGGGCGTCGCCGATGTCGTGGACGAGGGCGCCGAGGACGATCGGCAGGCCCAGCCACAGGTACTCCTGGCCGGGCTGGGTGAACAGCCAGTCCGAGCCGTTGCCCGGCTGGTCCAGGACGCCGGCGAGGATCCAGGCGCTGGTGGCGCCGAGCAGCCACACCAGGACGTCGCTGGACATCCGCGCGGCCCGCCACAGCAGGCCTTCCACGGCGAGGACCAGGTGTACGAAGAGGATCGCGAGGACCGCCCAGCGGCCGCCGGTGACGGCCGCGACCGAGCAGCCGCCGCCGATCAGGACCGCCCACACCCAGGTGTGGGTGAGGGTGCGGTGCCCGCCGGAGCGGCGCGGGTCGGCGGTGGAGCGGGTGGCCTTGTAGACGGCGTACGACAGCTTGTCGACGATCTCGCACAGCCACCGGGAGACCGGTCCGAAGGCCCGCGAGATGGTGGCCGCCTTGTGGTCGAGGTCGGGTGCGAGGGCCGCGCCCGCGCAGATGAGCGCGCCGACGACGAGAACCGGCCAGGGCATCGGGTGGTCGAAGGCCGCGGCGGCCGCTCCGATCCCCAGCCAGGCCGCCGCTCCGGACAGCGAGTGCGCCGGTCCCATCATGATTGTTTCCCGCCCCGTCTCTCGCCGTGTCGCGCCGTTTCTCGTGCCCCGGCGCCCAGTTGACGTCCGGTCGGCAGTCCGGCCGCACGGCCGGCCGGCGGGTCAGCCTATCGTCCGTGATCTTCGATCCGATGGCCGGTTCCCTCATCCGAGCGGAATCCAGGCAAGATGGGGTCGTGACCCTTATCGATCAGCTGCCGCCGACCGCCGACCCCGATGCCCTCTTCGAGGCCTTCTCCTCATGGGCGGAGGGCCGGGGCATCACGCTCTACCCGGCCCAGGAGGAGGCGCTGATCGAGGTGGTCTCCGGGGCCAACGTGATCCTTTCCACCCCCACCGGCTCCGGAAAGTCGCTGGTCGCGGCGGGTGCGCACTTCACGGCCCTGGCCAATGACCAGGTCACCTTCTACACCGCGCCGATCAAGGCGCTGGTGTCGGAGAAGTTCTTCGAGCTGTGCAAGATCTTCGGCACCGAGAACGTCGGCATGCTGACCGGCGACGCGTCCGTGAACGCGGACGCGCCGGTCATCTGCTGCACCGCCGAGGTGCTCGCCTCGATCGCGCTGCGTGACGGCAAGGACGCCGACATCGGCCAGGTCGTCATGGACGAGTTCCACTTCTACGCGGAGCAGGACCGCGGCTGGGCCTGGCAGATCCCGATCCTGGAGCTCCCGCAGGCGCAGTTCGTCCTCATGTCGGCGACGCTCGGCGACGTGTCGATGTTCGAGAAGGACCTGACCCGGCGCACCGGCCGGCCCACCTCGGTGGTCCGCTCGGCGACCCGGCCGGTGCCGCTCTCGTACGAGTACCGGCTCACGCCGATCACCGACACCCTCACCGAGCTCCTGCAGACCAAGCAGGCGCCGGTGTACATCGTCCACTTCACGCAGGCGCAGGCGGTGGAGCGCGCCCAGTCGCTGATGAGCATCAACATGTGCTCGCGCGAGGAGAAGGACGCCATCGCCGAGATGATCGGCAACTTCCGCTTCACCACCAAGTTCGGCAAGAACCTGTCCCGTTACGTCCGGCACGGCATCGGCGTGCACCACGCGGGCATGCTGCCGAAGTACCGGCGTCTGGTGGAGAAGCTGGCGCAGGCGGGCCTGTTGAAGGTCATCTGCGGTACGGACACCCTGGGCGTCGGCGTCAACGTGCCGATCCGCACGGTGCTTTTCACCGCCCTGACCAAGTACGACGGCAACCGGGTGCGCACGCTGCGGGCCCGGGAGTTCCACCAGATCGCGGGCCGGGCCGGCCGGGCCGGTTTCGACACCGCCGGTTTCGTGGTGGCGCAGGCGCCCGAGCACGTCATCGAGAACGAGAAGGCGCTGGCGAAGGCCGGCGACGACCCGAAGAAGCGCCGCAAGGTGGTCCGCAAGAAGGCCCCGGAGGGCTTCGTCGGCTGGACCGAGAACAGCTTCGAGAAGCTGATCGCCGCCGAGCCGGAGCCGCTGACCTCCCGCTTCCGGGTCACCCACACCATGCTGCTCTCGGTGATCGCGCGCCCCGGGAACGCCTTCGAGGCGATGCGCAAGCTCCTGGAGGACAACCACGAGCCGCGCCGCAACCAGCTCAAGCACATCCGCCGGGCCATCGCGATCTACCGCTCGCTGCTTGACGGCGGCGTCGTGGAGCAGCTCGACACCCCGGACGCCGAGGGCCGCACGATCCGGCTGACCGTCGACCTCCAGCAGGACTTCGCGCTCAACCAGCCGCTGTCGACCTTCGCGCTCGCCGCGTTCGACCTGCTCGACCCGGAATCCCCCTCGTACGCCCTCGACATGGTGTCGGTGGTCGAGTCGACCCTCGACGACCCGCGGCAGATCCTGCACGCCCAGCAGAACAAGGCGCGCGGCGAGGCGGTCGGCGCGATGAAGGCCGACGGCGTCGAGTACGAGGAGCGGATGGAGCGGCTCCAGGAGGTCACGTACCCGAAGCCGCTCGAAGAGCTGCTCTGGCACGCGTACAACGTCTACCGGAAGTCGCACCCGTGGGTCGGCGACCACCCGGTGTCGCCGAAGTCGGTCATCCGGGACATGTACGAACGGGCGCTCTCCTTCACGGAGTTCACCTCCTTCTACGAGCTGGCGCGCACCGAGGGCATCGTCCTGCGCTATCTGGCGAGCGCGTTCAAGGCGCTCGACCACACGATCCCGGACGACCTGAAGACCGAGGACCTCCAGGACCTGATCGCCTGGCTGGGCGAGATGGTGCGCCAGGTGGACTCCTCGCTGCTCGACGAGTGGGAGCAGCTGGCCAACCCGGAGCTGGAGTCCGCGGAGGAGGCGCAGGAGAAGGCCGACCAGGTCAAGCCGGTCACCGCGAACGCGCGCGCCTTCCGGGTGCTCGTGCGCAACGCGATGTTCCGGCGGGTGGAGCTGGCGGCGCTCGACAACGTGGCCGAGCTGGGCGAGCTGGACGGCGAGGCCGGCTGGGACGCGGACGCGTGGGGCGAGGCGATGGACGGGTACTGGGACGAGTACGACGACCTCGGTACGGGTCCGGACGCGCGCGGTCCGAAGCTGCTCGCCATCGAGGAGGACCCGGCGCACGGCGTCTGGCGCGTCCGGCAGACCTTCGCCGACCCGAACGGCGACCACGACTGGGGCATCAGCGCGGAGGTGGACCTGGCGGCCTCGGACGAGGAGGGCCGGGCGGTCGTGCGGGTGACGTCGGTCGGCCAGCTGTAGTCCCGTAGCGGCGCCTGAAGGAGGACCAGAGGTGACCAACCCCGCCGAGAGGCTCGTGGATCTGCTCGACCTGGAGCGGATCGAGGTGAACATCTTCCGTGGCCGCAGCCCGCAGGAGTCGCTCCAGCGGGTCTTCGGCGGGCAGGTCGCCGGCCAGGCCCTGGTGGCGGCCGGGCGCACCGTGGACGACGAGCGCCCGGTGCACTCGCTGCACGCCTACTTCCTGCGGCCGGGGCGCCCGGGCGTGCCGATCGTCTACCAGGTCGAGCGGGTGCGCGACGGGCGGTCCTTCACCACCCGCCGGGTGACGGCGGTCCAGGAGGGCCGGACGATCTTCAATCTGACGGCCTCCTTCCACCTCCCGGAGGAGGGCGCCTTCGAGCACCAGCTCCCGCCACGCCACCTCACCGACCCGGAGAGCCTGCCGAAGCTCCCGGACGAGATCCGCGACCATCTGGGCACCCTCCCGGAGGCCCTGGAGCGGATGGCCCGCCGCCAGCCCTTCGACATCCGCTACGTGGACCGGCTGCGCTGGACGAAGGACGAGGTCACCGGCGCGGACCCGCGCAGCGCGGTGTGGATGCGGGCGGTGGGCCCGCTGGGCGACGACCCGCTGGTGCACACCTGCGCGCTCACGTACGCCTCGGACATGACCCTGCTCGACGCGGTCCGGATCCCGGTGGAGCCGCTGTGGGGTCCGCGCGGCTTCGACATGGCGTCCCTGGACCACGCGATGTGGTTCCACCGCCCCTTCCGAGCCGACGAGTGGTTCCTGTACGACCAGGAGTCCCCGATCGCGACCGGCGGGCGCGGCCTTGCGCGCGGCCGGATCTACGACCGCGAGGGGCGGCTGCTGGTGTCGGTCGTGCAGGAGGGGCTGTTCCGGAAGCTCTGAAAGCTGGAGCTGGTCAGAGCCTCGGTTCCCGCCGTGCCGTACGTGGCGGTGAGGCGTTCGGCCAGGGCGTCCGGCGAAAGGGTGTAGCCCTGGGCGCCCCGCCCCTCCAGGGCGAACGACGCGACGGCGCACCCCAGCCGGGCCGCGGACTCGGCTTCCGCGCCCCGGCTCGTCGCGGCCAGGAAGCCGGCCCGGAAGGCGTCGCCCGCTCCGGTCGGCTCCAGCTCCATGGCCCCCGTCGGCGGTACGGCGGGGATGGTACGGTCCGGCTCGCCCGCGCGCTCGATGCGCACACCCCGCGCACCCAGGGTGGTGAGCCACACGCCCACCCGGGACAGGATCTCGGCCTGCCGCCAGCCGGTGCGCTCGCGCAGCAGGGACGCCTCGTACTCGTTGGAGAAGAGCCACCGCGCGCCGGTCACCAGCTCCCTGGCCGCGTCCCGGCCGATCCGGGCGAGCTGCTGGGAGGGGTCGGCGGCGAAGGGGATGCCGAGCGTCCTGGCCTGTGCCGTGTGGCGCAGCATGGCGGCGGGGTCGTTCGGCGAGACCACCACGATGCCGATGTCCGCGACCCGCTCGACGATCCGGCGGAGGTCGATGGCGGGCGCCTCCGCCATGGCGCCCGCGTAGAACGAGGCGATCTGGTTCTGCGCGCGGTCGGTCAGACAGACGAAGCGGGCGGTCTGCCGGTCGGCCGAGCGAAGGACGGAGTCCGTGTCGACGCCGGCCTTCCGCAGGCGGGTCTCGTAGGCGGCGAAGTCGCGGCCGGCCGCTCCGACGAGCACCGGGGCGAGGCCCAGACTCCCCAGCCCGTACGAGATGTTGGCGGCGACTCCGCCGTGCCGGATCTCCAGCTCGTCGACCAGGAAGGAGAGCGAGACCCGGTCCAGGCTCTCCGCGATCAGCTGGTCCGTGAAGGTGCCGGGGAAGGCCATGAGGTGGTCGGTGGCGATGGAGCCCGAGACCGCTATCCGCACGGCAACTCCTGATGCGCGAGGTTGTCGAGGTACGACTGGACGTTGCGGCGGGTCTCGGTGACCGAGTCGCCGCCGAACTTCTCCACCACGGCGTCCGCGAGCACCAGCGCGACCATCGCCTCCGCGACGATCCCCGCCGCCGGAACCGCGCAGACGTCGGAGCGCTGGTGGTGGGCGGCCGCGACCTCGCCGGTGGCGACGTCGATGGTGGCAAGCGCCCGCGGGACGGTCGCGATCGGCTTCATCGCCGCCCGCACCCGCAGCAACTCACCGGTGGTCAGACCACCCTCCGTACCGCCGGAGCGGCCGGAGGTGCGCTTGATGCCGTCCCCGGTCCGCACGATCTCGTCGTGAGCCTGCGAGCCGGGCACGCGGGCGAGGTCGAAGCCGTCGCCGACCTCGACACCCTTGATCGCCTGGATGCCCATCAGCGCAGCGGCGAGCCGCGCATCCAGCCGCCGGTCCCAGTGCACATGCGAGCCCAGACCCACCGGCACGCCGTAGGCGAGGACCTCGACCACGCCGCCGAGGGTGTCGCCGTCCTTGTGGGCCTGGTCGATCTCCGCGACCATCGCCTTCGACGCATCCGCGTCCAGGCAGCGCACCGGATCCGCGTCGAGCCTCTCGACATCGGCCGGGGTCGGGTAGACGCCGTACGGGGCCTTCGCCGCCGCCAGCTCCACCACATGCGAGACGATCTCGATCCCGGCCGCCTCCTTCAGGAACGACCGCGCCACCGCGCCCAGCGCCACACGAGCCGCCGTCTCCCGGGCACTCGCGCGCTCCAGGATCGGCCGGGCCTCGTCGAAACCGTACTTCTGCATACCGGCCAGATCGGCGTGACCGGGACGCGGCCGGGTCAGCGGCGCGTTACGACCGGTCTCCTTCAGCTCGGCGGGGTCGACCGGATCGGCCGACATCACCTTCTCCCACTTCGGCCACTCCGTGTTGCCGACCATGACCGCGACCGGCGAGCCCAGCGAAAGACCGTGCCGGACACCACCGAGGAAGGTGACCTCGTCCCGCTCGAACTTCATCCGCGCACCGCGCCCATAGCCGAGCCGCCGCCGCGCGAGATGATCCGCCACCAGCTCCGTGGTCACCGGAACACCGGCCGGAAGTCCCTCAAGGGTTGCAACCAGCGCGGGACCGTGCGACTCCCCCGCCGTCAGCCAACGCAACCTGCTCACCGGCGCTCCTCGGCCGGGCGGGCGGAGCCGCGCGCGTCCCGTCGCCGGGCCCGGTACATCTCGGCGATGAGGAAGGCGAGTTCGAGCGACTGACTGCGGTTGAGCCGCGGGTCGCAGGCGGTCTCGTAGCGGGTGCGGAGGTCCTCGTCCCCGATCGCGTTCGCCCCGCCGACGCATTCGGTGACGTCGTCGCCGGTCAGCTCGACGTGGATGCCTCCGGGGTGGGTGCCCAGCTGGTGGTGCACCTCGAAGAAGCCCTTGATCTCCTCCATGATCCGGCTGAACTGACGGGTCTTGAATCCGCTCGCCGACTCGTAGGTGTTCCCGTGCATCGGGTCGCACGTCCACACCGGCTGGGCCCCGGACGCCGTGACCTTCTCCACGAGTCCCGGCAGGACGTCCGTGATCCGTTCCGCGCCCATGCGGGTGATGAAGGTGAGCCGGCCCGGGCGGCGCTCGGGGTCGAGCCGGTCGATCAGCGCGAGCACGTCGTCGGTGGTCGTGGACGGCCCCAGCTTGACCCCGATCGGATTCCTGATGCCGGCCGCGAACGCGACGTGGGCGCCGTCGAGTCGGCGGGTGCGCTCGCCGATCCACACCATGTGCGCGGACACGTCGTAGAGGTGGCCCGTCCGGGAGTCCTCGCGGGTCAGCGCGTCCTCGTAGTCGAGGAGCAGCGCCTCGTGGCTGGCGTAGAACTCGACCGTCTCCAGCTCCGTCGGCAGCGTGCCGCAGGAGCGCATGAAGGCCAGGGCCGAGTCGATCTCGCGGGCCAGCCGCTCGTAGCGCTCACCGGCCGGGGAGAGCGCCACGAAGTCCCGGTTCCATGCGTGCACCCGGCGCAGGTCGGCGTATCCACCGGTGGTGAAGGCCCTGACCAGGTTCAGCGTGGCGGCCGACGCGTGGTACATCTGCCGCAGCCGCCGCGGGTCGGGCCGCCGGGACGCCTCGGTGAACGCGAGGCCGTTGACGGCGTCGCCGCGGTACGACGGGAGGGCGACGCCGTCGCGCGTCTCGACGGCGCTGGAGCGCGGCTTGGCGTACTGGCCGGCCATCCGGCCGAGTTTGACCACGGGTACGGAGGCGGCGTAGGTGAGCACCGCCGCCATCTGGAGGATCGTCCTGAGCTTGTTGTCGATCTGGTCGACGCCCACGCCGTCGAAGGTCTCGGCGCAGTCGCCCGCCTGGAGGAGGAAGGCCTCGCCCCTGGCCACCGCGGCGAGCCGCTCGGTGAGCCGGTCGCACTCCGCCGCGTAGACCAGTGGCGGACAGGAGCGCAGGAAGGCCCGGGTCTCCCCCAGGGCGCCGGGGTCCGGCCAGGCCGGCTGCTGCGCCGCGGACAGCGCCCGCCAGTCGCGTGCTGTGTCTCCGTCCATGACGCCGTCCTTGACGCCGTCCATGACACCGTCCATGACACCGTCCATGTCTGCCTTCCGTCGATGGCTCGGGGGCCCGGGTGGGCCCGGTTGTGGTCAGCCGGCGGCCGGCCCCAGGCGCCTGAGGACGTCGAGGACGGTCTCCTGGCTGTAGAACGCGTCGGGGGGCAGCGAGACGAACAGCTGGATGCTCGTCACCCCGGGCAGGTGGTAGCGCATGATCTGCTCCCGGCACTCCTCGGGCGAGCCGCTGATGAACAGCGCGTCGACCAGGTCGTCCGGGAGCGCCTTCTGGGCGCCCGCCGGGTCTCCCGACGCCCAGAACTCGTTGCACTCGCGGAGCAGTTCGCCGTGGCCGAGCCACTCGTGGAACTTGCGGTAGGGCTCGCGGTTGAGGATCCAGGCGAGGAAGGGGCGGGCGTTGGCGCGTGCGTACGCCTTGTCCTCGGTCGGACAGACGAAGAGCTTGACCACCAGCTCCTTGCCGAGCGGCTGGGGCCCCACGGCCTCCAGGATCGTGGGGACGTCCTCGGGGAGGAGCAGGTTGGTGATGGCTCCGTCGCCCTCGCCGAAACCGAGCCTGAGCATGTTGGGGCGCAGCGCGCCCAGGATGACCTTGACCGGTTCGGTCGGCGGGTGCGGCAGCCGGTAACCGGTGATGGAGAAGGTGTCGAAGTCGTCGCCGACGTACTCGCCGCGCAGGGCCCGGGTGACGAACCGCAGCACGTCGCGGGTGCGCTTGAACGGCTCCTCGAACGGGATGCCGTTGATGTCGCTGACGTGCGCGGGCACCGAGGAGCCGAGCCCGAGCAGCAGGCGGCCGGGGGCGAGTTGGGCCAGGGTGGCCGCGGTCTGGGCGATCAGGGCCGGGCCCCGGGTGAAGACGGGGATGATGCCGGTGCCGAGGCGCAGCGTCGGGGACCAGGCCGCGGTCGCCGCGAGCGGGGTGAAGGCGTCGGTGCCGCCGCCCTCCGCCGTCCACACGTCGGAGTATCCGATGTCGGGCAGCCGCTCGACGATGTGCTGGTGGTGGCCGATCGTGATGCCGGGGAGCGGCAGGGTGACGCCCCACTTGGGCTGCGCGTGCGGAGGGCGGTCGCTGGTGGGCACGTCTGACGGGTCCTTTCAGGAGGTCGTGCGTCTCCCGGGGACTGGACTACGGGAGCGGCGGGTCGGCTCCCAGCGTCCGGGGCGGCCCGGCCGACAACCAGCCAGGCGTTCATGCGGTGACTCGTACTAACAGGACCAACGCCTGGCTGGCTGGCCTCCGGTGGGCGGTCCAGGGTGAGTGGGCCGGCACCGACGTCCCCGGAATTCGTGAACCTCGCTCGAAAGGCAACCCGTCGTCATGGACAGTCCGCCCACCTCGCCCGCAGCCCCGACCGCAGCCCCGGCGCGGTTCCGGTGGGGGCCCTACGCCTCCGTGTTCGTCCTGCTGTTCCTCTTCGGCACCGAGACCTTCCTGGTGTCGCCGCTGCTCCCGACGATCGCCTCGGATCTGCGGATCGCGGAGTCGGCGGCGGCGTACAGCGTCACGGCGTACGTGCTCGTGTACGCGATCTGCGCGCCGTTCCTCGGTCTGGTGAGCGACCGGGTCGGGCGCCGTCGCACCCTCCTCGCCGGTTCGGTCCTCTTCCTGCTGTCGAACGTGGCCGCCGCGCTCTCCGATGGCCTCACCCTGCTCGTGGTGTCGCGTGCGCTGGCCGGCCTCGCGGCCGCGGCGGCCGGTCCGGCGATCTGGGCGCACATCGCGGAGACCACCGCGGACACGGTGCGCGGCCGGGCCCTGGGTCTCGGCATGGCGTTCTTCTCCTGCGGCCAGGTGCTCGGCGTGCCGCTCGGCAGCTTCCTGGCGGGCGCGGCCGGCTGGCCGGCGGCGTTCTGGGCGATGGCCGTCGGCACGCTGATCGTGGTCCCGCTGCTGCTGGCGCAGATCCCGGCCGCCGCGGCGGCGGCTCCGCCCGCGGACGGCATCGGGGCCGGTGCGGTGTTCGCGGCCTGGGGCCACGGCGCGCTGCGCCGCTCGCTGCTGGTCAACACCGCCTTCAACGCGGCGAACCTGGGGGCCTACACCTTCATGGGCGTGGTGCTCGCGGAGCGTTTCGACCTGTCGGTGACGGTGCTCGGTCTGATCGGGGTCCTCGTCGGTGCCGGCAGCATCGTCGGCTCGACCCTGGGCGGCCGGCTCGGCGACAAGGCCCGGGCCCAGGGCCGTACGGACCAGCCGATGCTGGCCGTGTGGGGTCTGCTGCTCGCCGTGGGCATCGCGCTGACGGTGTGGGGTCCCGGCCTGGTCGTGGCTCTGGCCGGCGTGGTCGTCTGGTTCGTCGCCAGCGGCGGCTTCGTCACCGACCAGCAGACGCTCGCCGGCACGGCCGCGCCCGAACTGCGGGCGACGTCCAGCGCGTGGCTGACGTCCACCATGTACGCCGGGACGGGCATCGGCGCCTGGGCGGTGGGTCTCTTCGGCGACCTGTCGCTGGGCACGGCGCTGATCGGTGTGGCGTTCGCGGTGGTCGCGGCGCTCGGTGGCCTGCTGGTGAGCGCGCAGCTGCGCCGTGGCACGCCGAGTGCCGGTGCGGTGGGCGCGCCGGAGAGCGCCTGAGCCGGAGCGGGTCCGCGCGGTGGGTGACCGCCGGCGCCCCGCACCCCCTGTGACCGGCTGAAGGCGCGGCTGCCCTCCCCCGCCGTCGCGCCTTCAGCCCGCTTTCCGTGCGGAGCCGACAGGACGCAGCGGACGGTCGACGAGATCGGCGACCGCCGCGCCGTCCTGCCGGCTCTTCGGCGTGCAGAGCAGGATCAGGGAGGCGGGGGCGTCCAGCGGGCGCAGCGAGGAGAGCGACATCCGGATCGGGTCGCCGCCGGCGGGTGTGGCGGTGACGACCCGGGTGGTGAGCCCGCCCACCGAGTGGCAGCCCCACCAGTGGCTCAGCTCGGGCACGTCGGCGGCGAGCTGGCGGTACAGCTCGTCGACCCGCTCGTCGGCGGGACCGGCTCCGGCCTGGGCCCGGAAGTGCTGGAAGACGCTCATGGCGAGGGGCTCCCAGTCGCTGTCCCGCAGCACGGCGCGCAGCCGTTCGTCGGCCGCGACGAGCCACATCAGGTTGCGCCGGCCGGCCGGTACGGCCGTGGGTTCGCCCCAGACCGCCGCCCAGGCCTCGTTCCAGGCGACGACGTCGAAGTTGCGGTCGACCAGGACGGCCGGGCTGGTGGGCCAGGAGTCGAGTACGGCCTTGAGGGAGTCGCCCCAGTGCTCCTGGGCGCGGGCGGTCTCGGGCTCGTAGTAGCCGCCGAGGCGCAGGACGTGGCGCAGTTCCGCCTCGTCGAGCCGCAGCACCCGTGCGACGGACTCCAGGACCTGCCGTGAGGCGGTGACCCGGCCCTGTTCGAGCCAGGTGTACCAGGCGATGCTCACGCCGGAGAGGGAGGCGACCTCCTCGCGGCGCAGCCCGGGGGTGCGGCGGCGGGACGTCGCGGGCAGGCCCACGTCCTCGGGCTTCAGCAGGGCGCGGTGGGCCCGTAAGAACGCACCGAGCTCTCGGCCGGCTGCGGGAGTTGACATGGAGTGACTCCTTCACACGTGCCCGGGCTGGACCCGGACATGATAGTTCGCACGGGCGCGGCCCGCCGGGTCGCCCGTGGTGGGGCGCCCCGGCGGGCCGTGCGGTGGGCGCCGGTTCAGTCGCGTGTGGTCAGCTTCCAGAGCCGTACCGGCATGTGGCTGACGTGGCCGCGCTCCTGCTGGCGGCGCCACGCGGCCTCGCCCACGGCCCGGAAGAAGGCCTGCCGCAGCGGGGGTTCGACAAGGCGGCTGTAGTAGTCGCCGAAGGTGGCGGCGTGGAAGTGCTCGTACTCGGCCGCGCTGCCGACCCGGACGACGGCGTCCCGCTCCGCCGTCGACACGATCCGCAGGCCGCGTTCGAGGAGGTCGCGCAGGCCCTCGGTGTCGCGGGTGCGGGTGGCGATGGGCAGGACGTCACCGGCGGCGAGGAAGCCGGGCACGAGCGCCCGGTCCCGGCCCAGGGCGGCCAGGGCGTCGCGGACGATGTCGTCCTCGCCGCCGAGGCCGTACTCGTCGCGCTCCGGGTGGTAGGTGGTGAGCAGGAAGGTGCCGCCGGGGGCCATGGTCCGGGCGACCCAGTCGAAGAGCCGGAACTCGACCGGGTAGAGCCAGTGGAGCACCGACGTCATGGTGATCAGGTCGGGGCTGAGTTCCAGCGGCTCGGGGGCCATGAGGTCGGCGTGGCGCAGGAGGACCCGGTCGCCGTAGGGCTGGAGCCGGCTGGCGGCCTCGGACAGCCGGAACGCGGACTGCTCCAGGCCGATGGCGGTCTCCAGGGACGGGAAGCGTTCCAGGCAGGCCTGCAGCAGCTGGCCGATGCCGCTGCCGAGATCGGCGTGGACGCGGGGGGCGGCGGGTGCCTGCGCGAGCACCCAGTCCTGGTCGTTGGCCTGGCGGAGCCGGCTCGCGTCGGAGTAGCCGGCGAGGGTGCTGGCCTGGATTTCGACGGCGGAGTGGGTCACGGGTGTGCGCCTTCCTGGAGCTGGGTGTCGGCGGGGGCGCCGGGGCCGGCGATCAGCCGTTCGAGGCGGCCGCGGGTCTCGCTCTGGTCGTGCCGCAGGTAGAGGTTGATGCGGTTGCGGGCGAGGTCGCCGCGGTGCACGTACTCGTAGAGGTCCTGGCGCTGTCCGAAGCTGTCGCCGGTCAGGTCCCAGGCGAGCCGGAACAGCCGGGACTTCTGGTCCGCGGGGATGTTCTTGCCGCGCATGTAGCGGTCGAGGTGCGGGCGCAGCCGGGGGTGCGCCAGGTCGTTGGGGGTGGGCTGCATGAGGACGCCGGCCGAGCCGATGTTGCGTACGGCCGCCACGGCGCTCGCGGCGACCTCGGCGGACCACACGCGGGCGGCGGCGGTGTCGCCCGGGGCGAGCAGTCCGCTGTCGGTGGTGGTGGCCCGTGCCTCGGCGGCGTCGATGAAGTACTCGGTCAGCTCGACGTAGCTCGCGAGCTTGCCGAGTTCCTCCTGTACGTTGCGGAAGCCGTCGACACCGATGCTCTCGGCGACCATGGTGGCCGTGGCGAGCAGGGTGCGCAGCCGTTCGCGGTAGCGGATGTGGCCGATGTACGCGCTCCACGCGTTGATCCGGCCGAGTCCGGTACGGGCCAGGGCTCCGTCGCGCAGCAGGAACACCCGGTCCCAGGGGACCAGCACGTCGTCGAAGAACAGCATGGCGTCCTGCTCGTCGAAGCGCCGGGCGAGCGGGTGCTCGTGGCCGAACGGCTCGGCCCCGAAGGGCTCGCGGCACAGCGTGACGAGGCCGGGGGTGTTGAGCGGCAGCGCGCACCAGACGACGAACTGTTCGGCGCTGCGCTGGGTGAAGGAGGCGGAGAGGTAGACGAGCACCTCGTGCGCGGTCGGCGCGAGGGTGGTGAGCTGCTTGGCGCCGCGCACCACGATGCCCTTGTCGTTCTCCTCGATCACCCGCAGGGCGAGGTCGGGGTCGTCCACGGGATCCGCCGACCGGTCGATCTGCGGGTCGCCCAGGGCGTGGGTGAGGACGAGGTCGTGGGTGGCGCAGTGGCGGTACCAGGCCTCGGCGTTGGCACCGAACCCGGTCCTGTTGGCTTCCAGCCGGTGCCGGAAGTCGTACAGGCCGAGCGCGATGGACGACATGAAGGCCGGGGAGCGGCCGTGCTGGCCGAGGCTCTCGCTCAGCCAGAGCTCGGCGCTGGCGCGTTGGGCGCGCAGGTCCTCCAGGGTGCGGGTGGGCTGGTAGGCGCGGCCGAGGGTGAGGCCGCTCTGCGGGTCCTTCCAGGTCATGACGGGGGCGTGCGCGGGGTCGTGCTGGAGGTCGAAGAGCCGGGCGAGTTCGTCGACCGAGGCCTTGAACGCGGGGTGGGAGGCGGGGTCGGTGACGCGCTTTCCGTCCAGGTAGAGCTCCCTGCCGTCGTCGAGGCTCGCCCGGTAGGCGTCGCCGGTCCGGATGCCCAGGGGGCCGGTCGGGCCGGTCGTCGTGGTGGGTTCGCTCATGTACGGACTCCAGGTGCGGTGGGCGCCCGGTCCGGGCGCGCGGGCGAGGGCGGGGTGAGGGGGGTCGGGGCGTGGTAGCCGCCCTCGTGGTAGAGGAGCGGCAGGCCCGTCGGGCCGGCGGCGGCGGCGAGGGGAAGACCGATGAGGATGGTGTGGTCGCCTCCGGGGAGGACGCTGTGCAACCGGCAGTCGAACCAGGTGAGGCAGTCCTCGACGACCGGGGCCCCGGTGACCTCGGTGCGGGTGGGCACGTCGGCGAAGGAGCCGGTGGCGCGGCCCGCGCCGGGGGTGGCGAACCGCTGGGAGAGGCGTTCCTGCCCGACCCGGAGCACGCTGAGCGCGAGCCGGCCGGAGTCGCGGGCCGCCCGCACCAGCGGGCTGTGCCGGGTGACCGCCACGCTGATCAGCGGCGGGTTCATGGACAGGGTGACGAAGGACGACACGGTCTTGGCGAAGACCTCGTCGCCGGAGCGGGTGGTGAGGACGGCGACACCGGTCGCGCAGGTGCGCGCGGCCAGCCGTACGGCATCCGGGTGGACGGCATCGGGGTGGGTGGCGTCGGGGCGGGCGGGTGCGCTCATCGGAGGGCCACCTTGTAGGCGCGGAGCCATTCGTCGACCTGGAGCAGGTGGTCCAGGCCGCCGACCGGGTTGGGGGCGGTGCGCGGGCTCGGCAGCGGCCGTCCGTCCCGCAGGGCCGCCCGGACGACGGAGCGGTCGACCAGGTCGAACACGGGGGCGGCGGGGTCGTCGAGCAGGTCCCGCATGCGCGCGGTGAGCACCTCGGTGTAGCGCACCGCCGGGGTGGACGGGTAGCCGCTCTTGGGCCGCTCCACCACCTGCGGGGGCAGCAGGTCCCGTACGGACTCGCGGAGCACTCCCTTGGGCGAGCCGCCGAGCGACTTCAGGTGCCAGGGGATGTTCCACGCGTACTCCACCAGGCGGTGGTCGCAGAAGGGCACGCGGACCTCCAGGCCGACGGCCATGCTGACCCGGTCGACGCGGTCGAGCAGCGCGGGCAGCCAGCGGGTCAGCGCGAGGTGGCCGACCTGCCGCAGTCGCCGTTCGGTGCCCTGCTCGCCCGGGAGTTCGGGAGTCCCGGCGAGCGAGTCGCGGTACTGCTGGGCGGTGTACTCCTCGGGCCGCACCGCGGCCCTGACGTCCGGGCGCAGCAGCGCGGCGGGGGTCTCGCGGCCGTGCAGCCAGGGGAAGGTGTCGGCGGCGAGGGCCTCGGGGCTGTGGAAGTACGGATAGCCGCCGAAGACCTCGTCGGCCGCCTCGCCGGACAGGGCCACCGTGGACTGCCGCCGGACCTCGCGGAAGAGCAGGTAGAGCGAGGCGTCCATCTCGCCCCAGCCCGGCCGGTCCCTGGCGCGGAGCACCGCGTCCCGCGCGTCGAGCAGATCGTCGTCGGGGAGGACGACGCGGGAGTGCCGGGTGCCGAGGTGGTCGACGACCGCCTGGACGTACGGGGCGTCGTGCGTGGTGCGCCACCGGTCGGGGCGCAGCGCGCCGGCGCTGCCGGGGAAGTCGACGGAGAAGGTGTCGACCTTGTCGTGGCCGGCCCGCCCGCGGGCGAGGGCGGCGAGCGCGGTGATGGCGCTGGAGTCGATGCCGCCGGAGAGCAGGGTGCACAGGGGTACGTCGCTGATCAGCTGGCGTTCGACGGTGTCGGTGAGCAGCTCGCGGACGCGCGCGGTGGTGGTGGCGGTGTCGTCCTCGTGCGGGGCGGAGGTCAGCTGCCAGTAGCGCACCTCGCGGGTGGCGCCGCGGGTGACCCGGAGGAGGTGTCCGGGACGGACCTCCCGCAGGCCGCGGAACAGGCCGTGCCCGGCGGTGGGCGCCGCGGGCAGGGCGAAGAGCTCCGCGATGCCCTCGCTGTCGAGTTCGGCCCGGAAGCCCGGGTTGGCGAGGACGGCCTTGGGTTCGGAGCCGAAGAGCAGCCCCGTGGCGTAGGCGTGGTAGTAGAGCGGCTTGATGCCCAGGTGGTCGCGGACGAGGGTGAGCTCCTCGGTCCGGGTGTCCCAGACGGCGTACGCGTAGATGCCGTTGAGCCGCCGGGGTGCCTCGGCTCCCCACTGGGTGTGGGCGTGCAGGACGACCTCGGTGTCGGACTCGGTGCGGAAGCGGTGGCCGAGGGACTGGAGTTCGGCGCGCAGCTCCCGGTAGTTGTACAGCTCGCCGTTGTACGAGAGGACGGCGCGCGGCGCCCGCTGGTCCGCGGTCTCGGTCAGCGGCTGGACGCCGCCGGCGAGGTCGAGGACGGAGAGCCGGCGGTGCCCGAGTGCCGCGTGCGGGGAGAGCCAGGTGCCGCCGGCGTCCGGTCCCCGGCAGACCAGGGTGTCGGTCATGGCCCGCACGGTCGGCTCCTCGGCGCGCAGGTCGCGCTGCCAGTCGAGCCAGCCGGTGATGCCGCACATCACGACTCCCGGGCGGTGGTCGGGGCCGCGGCGGGGGCGGCGGCCGAGGGGCCGGCGGGTGTGGCGGGCGGGGTGGTGGCCTCCCAGCGGCAGCCGTGTCCGCCGCGGTCCTCACTGAGCCGGTAGGAGACCCGGTAGCCCTTGGCGCGGACGTTCGCCGACATGGCCCGGGTGCAGTACGTGCAGGGCGAGGCGAGCGTGAGGCGTACCCCGTCGCCGCTGCGGGCCTTCTCCCGGTAGTCCCAGATCGCGCAGTGCGTGATGTGCACGGAGGCGGTGGTGGCGGGCCCGTTCGGCCGGTCCGTGCTCACCTCGTAGGCCGAGCCGTACAGTTCGGCCTGGCGGGCGATCCGCCGGATGGGGTCGGCGGCGCCGCCGCCGCGGTCGGGTTCGACCCAGCGGTGGACCTCCGCGTTGGCCGCCGCCCACTCGGCGAGCACGTCCTCGCCGTACCGGGCGACGAGGAAACGCTCCATCAGGGCCTGGCCGCGGAAGAAGATCCGCTGCCAGTCCGCCGCGGAGCCGGTGGATCCGCCGGATCCGGTGGGCAGGTCGGCGAACATCTCCGACTGGAGTCCGAACCAGCCCTCCAGGTCGGCGGCGAGGCCGAGCCCCACCAGGAACCGGGTCAGTCCGGCCTCGGCCTCGTGCAGTCGCTGCCGCCACAGGGCCGCGCGCTCCGAGTCGGGCATGGCGGCGAACACGCTCGCCCGGGTCTCGCTGTCGGTGTCGTCGGACCGGGGTGCCGCGAGGCCGGGGGCCGGCCCCACGGCTATGCCCCCGTTGGCCGCTGCACTCATCAACTTCTCCCTCTGCGAAACGGTGACCGGACATCGGGCGCCCGGCCACCGACCACGCTAGGAAGAAGGCCATCGGGCCAGAAGCTCCCTTCGGCCCGGATCGGGGGAACGTTCGGAGCGCCGGGAGGAGCCCGGGCCCCCCGGACCGCTGGTCCATTGGTCGAATGCCTGTGCGCCCCGAGGATCCCCGGGAGCGGGCAGGCCCGGGTCGGGCACGCGCCGGGCGCGGGTCGTGGCGACGCACGAGGGCGGGGCCCTTTGCGGACCCCGCCCTCCACGTGCGGTGTGCGCGCCTCCCTACGCCAGTCCCTGGCGCAGGGCGTAGAGCGCGGCCTTCAGACGGTCCGGCTGGCCGATCTTGCGCAGGGCCCCGGACAGGTACTTCTTGACGGTCGCGACCGACAGCGAGAGCTCCCGCCCGATCTCCGCGTTCGACAGTCCGCGGGCCAGCAGGGCGAGGACGGCCCGCTCACGGTCCGTCAGTCCGGCTTCGTCGACGGGGAGTTCGCCCGGGTCGTCGGCCGGGTGCGGGCCGCCCTCCGCGAGCAGGTCGTCCTCCAGCGGCGCCGGCAGGAAGATCGAACCGCCGGCGGCGACGACCGAGATGGCCCGGACCACACAGCTCGGGTCCTGGTCGAGCGGGAAGGCACCGCTCACCCCGGCCCGGAGCATCCGCGTGACCTGGGAGGCGCTCTCGGGCTTTCGCAGCAGAATGATCCGCGCCTGGGCGACCCCCTTGGAGCGGCGCAGGGAGCGGACCGTGGCCAGGTCCTTGGGCAGCGCCCCGGAGGCCCCGAGCAGCACCACGTCGGGGCGGTAGCTGGGCATCTCGCGCAGCGCCTGCCACTGGTCCCGCACCGCGCCGACCACGCGGAGGCCCTCCCCCTGCGCCGAGTCGAGCACGGTGCGCAGTCCGGCGAGGGCGATCGGGTGCCCGCCGGCGAGCAGCACCCGGGCGGCGATCCACGGGGAGTTGGCGGGGCTGTCGTTCCCCGCCGGATTGGACAAGGGCGTCAGGCGTAACTCGTACCTCCGTGAGTCCAGCACGGCGGCGTCCTCGCGGAAGAGCCGCTGGTGCCCGGCGGCGCTGTCGAAGGGATTGCAGGCCTCGGCCTCGATCAGTTCCTGTTCCGAGAGCCTCGCCACCTTCAGCAGCGGCGCACGCCCGGTGCCCTGCTGTGCTCTCCGCTGCGTGGTCCCCGTCGTGGCTCCGATAACCACGGTCATTCTGTTCACTGCATTTCCTCCCCCGTGAGTCATGGGCATCGCATGGATCCTAAACATCCATTTCAAGCACATCGGAGCAGAGCGACGGAAGAATCGGCCGAGAACATTCACACCTCCGAAACCGCGCTCATCTCAGGGCGACGCCCTTCGTCTCGCGCATTCCGGCGTAGACGAGAGTCGAAAGCAGGGCGAGGCCGGAGACGTACCACCCGAACCAGGCGGCGTGGCCCCGGTCGATCAGGGTCGTCGCCAGGTACGGGGCGGTGCCGCCGAAGGCGGCGACGGTGAGCGCGTACGGCACGCCGACGCCCGTCGTACGGACCGCGGCGGGGAACAGCTCGGCCATGACCGCGCCGCTGACGGCGGTGTACCCGGTGAGCAGCACCATGCCCGCGCACGAGATCAGCAGCAGGCTCCAGAAGGAGTTCCGCAGCAGCCCGAGCAGCGGGACGGTCAGCACCGTGAACCCCACGCCGAACGCGATCAGCAGGGGCTTGCGGCCCACCCGGTCCGAGAGCAGTCCCGCGAGCGGCTGGAGGACGATGAAGAAAGCGAGCGAGACGGTGCTCGCGGTGAGCGCCGGGCCCGGGGCGAGGCCCACGACGAGGCGCGCGTAGGTGGGCAGGAAGGTCGTCCAGGTGTAGAAGACGACGGTGGCCCCGAGGGTCATGCCGACGACGAGCGCCGCCTCGCGGGGGTTGCCCCGCAGGAAGTCGAACGGGCGCGGCCGGGGGGCGGTCGCCCGGACCGCGGGCGGGTGGGTCTCCTCGGTTCCGCGGCGGATCCAGAGCCCGGTCACGCAGGCCAGCGCCCCGACGGCGAAGGCGATACGCCAGCCCCAGGCGTGCATCTGGGCCGTGGTGAGCTGCCAGGCGAGCAGGGCGGCGACACCGGAGGCGAGGAGCTGTCCGAGGTTCCCGCTCACATAGGCGACGCTGGAGTAGAGACCGCGGCGCCCCGACGGGGCGGACTCGGCCGCGAAGACGGCGGACACCGTCGATTCGCCGCCCACGGAGAGCCCCTGGGCGAGCCGGATGACGACGAGCAGCACCGGGGAGGCGACCCCGATCTGCTGGTACGTGGGGAGCGCGGCCATCGCCAGCTGGCCGGCCCCCATCAGCGTGATCGTCGTCGCCATGGCGGTCCGGCGGCCGCGCCGGTCGGCGAGCAGGCCGATCAGGAGTCCGCCGGCGGGGCGGGCCGCGAAGCCCACCGCGAAGACCGCGAAGGCGTTGAGCGCGAGGACGGCCTGACCGCCGCCCGGCGGGAAGATCCGGTCGGCGAAGTAGACCGACAGATACGCGTACGCGAGCCAGTCGTACCACTCGGCCAGGTTCCCGGCGGAGGCCGCGAGCAGCTGGCGGCGCCCGTCCGCCACCGGCGCGGGCGGCGTCGCCGGCGCGGGCTGGGCGGGCGCCATCGGCTCCGGCGGGGATTCGGCTCTCATCGGTACGTCCCTCCGGGGCGGTATTCGGTGGCGGGTCGCCGAGCGCCGCCGACCGGAGAGTGAATTCCCGGACGCGGGCACCCGTACGAAATCCGGCCGCCCACCCTCGCATGCCGTGGACCGAATGGGGAAACCGCTCCCCGCTGCTATGTCACCTGTGCTGGAGTCCACCTCTCCGAACGCGTCAGGAATGGCGGAAAGTCACCCTCACCGGCGGTCGATAAAATCAGCCGGAACATCGAGAATTCGCCTCGGAACGCCGCCCTAGACCCCCGGCAGGGTGTCCTGTTCCACCTCGTGGCGGCGGGTGCGGATGTCCGGGCCGGCGGGGTGGAGTTTGGCGTCGCAGGCCGGGCCCAGACCCGTACGGCGGGAATCCGGGCCGGTCAGGGGGCGGCCGCACAGGCGGCAGCGGACCCGGCGGGTCTCGGCGGGCGCGGAATCGATGTCGATTGCCAGTGGTTCGTCTCCCATGCTGAGATCAAACCCCATTGGTGTGACAAGGAGCTCCCATGAGCCTGTACGACATCCCCCTGACGACCCTGTCCGGTGATCCGGTCTCGCTCGGCGACTTCCGCGACAAGGCCGTCCTGGTGGTCAACGTGGCCTCCAAGTGCGGTCTGACCCCGCAGTACGAGGGCCTGGAGCGGCTGCAGAAGGAGTACGGGGAGCGCGGCTTCACCGTGCTCGGCGTGCCGTGCAACCAGTTCGCGGGGCAGGAGCCGGGCAGCGCCGAGGAGATCGAGACGTTCTGCTCGACGACGTACGGGGTGAGCTTCCCGCTGCTCGCGAAGACCGAGGTCAACGGGGACGGGCGGCACCCGCTGTACGCGGAGCTGACCAAGGTCGCGGACGCCGACGGCGAGGCCGGCGACGTGCAGTGGAACTTCGAGAAGTTCCTGATCGGGCGGGACGGCGCGGTCACCCGCTTCCGGCCGCGCACCGAGCCCGGGGCCGCGGAGATCGTCAGCGCCATCGAGGCCCAGCTTGCCTGACCTGGGGGTGGTGGAGCGGCTGCGGGCCGCGGGCTGCGTCTTCGCCGAGGAGGAGGCGGAGCTGCTGAGCGCGGCGGCGGCCGGTCCGGCCGAGCTCGACGCGATGGTCGAGCGGCGGGCGGCCGGCCTGCCGCTGGAGCACGTGGTGGGCTGGGCCGCGTTCCGGGGGCTGCGGATCGAGGTCGACGCCGGGGTGTTCGTACCGCGCCGGCGCACGGAGTTCCTGGTCGAGCAGGCCGTGCGGCTCGCCCGGCCGGGCGCCGTCTGCGTCGACCTGTGCTGCGGCTCCGGCGCGGCGGGCGCGGTGCTGCTCGCGTCCGTCGAGGACGCCGAGGTGCACGCCTCCGACATCGAGCCGGCGGCGGTGCGCTGCGCCCGCCGCAATGTGGAGCCGCGCGGCGGCCGGGTGTACGAGGGCGACCTCTTCGACCCGCTGCCGGACGCCCTGCGCGGCCGGATCGAGATCCTGGTCGCGAACGTCCCCTACGTGCCCAGCGGCGACGTGCCGCTGCTCCCGGCCGAGGCCCGCGAGCACGAGCCGCTGGTCGCCCTCGACGGCGGCGCGGACGGCCTGGACGTGCTGCGCCGGGTCGCGGCCGGGGCCGTGGAGTGGCTGGCCCCGGGCGGCCGGCTGCTGTGCGAGACGAGCGAGCGGCAGGCCGCCCGGGCCGTGGCCGCGGTCACCGCGTACGGCCTGACGGCCCGGATCGTCACGGACGAGGAGCTGTACGCGACGGTCCTGGTGGCGACCCGGCCGTAACAGCGCCAGCCGTAACAGCGCCGCCCGTGACGGCGCCGCTCAGGCGGTACGGCGCTTCAGCCGGCAGCGGGCCGGGCCCAGCGCCTGGAGGGTGATCGCGGAGTCGAGCGGCACCTGGGTGTCGATCGCCTCCAGCTCGTGGTCCTGGAGGATCATCGCGAGCGCGATCACCGACTCCAGCATGGAGAAGTGCTGGCCGATGCAGGCGCGGGGGCCGCCGCCGAAGGGGAAGTACGCGTAGCGCGGGCGGGCGGCCTCGGCCTCCGGGGTGAACCGGTCGGGGTCGAAGCGCTCCGGGTCCTCCCAGTAGCGCGGGTGCCGGTGGGTGACCCACGACGAGACGATCACATCGGCCCCGGCGGGGATGGTGTGGCCGCCGATCTCGGTGGCCGCCACCGCCCGGCGGCCGATCGCCGGAGCCGCCGGGAAGAGCCGCATGGCCTCCTTGAGGACCTGGGTGAGGTACGGCAGGGCGTCGAGGTCGGCCGCGCCCGGGGTCCGGCCGGCCAGGACCCGGTCGAGCTCCTCGTGGGCGCGCGCCTGGTGCTCGGGGTGGCGGGCCAGCAGATGGAGCGCGAAGCCGAGCGAGGTCGCGGTGGTCTCATGGCCCGCGAGCAGGAACACCAGGACCTGTTCGCGCAGTTCGGCCGGGTCGAAGGCGCTGCCGTCCTCCTCGCCGGCGGCGACAAGCAGGGTGAGCAGGTCGCGGCCCTCGCCGGCCGTGCCGGCCGCGCGCCGCTCGGCGATGATCCGGTCGCAGACCGCGTACAGCTCCTCGTGGGCGACGGCGGCCCGCCGGTTCGACGGCGTCGGCCAGGACCGGGGCGGCTTGCGGGGCGAGTAGCCGCGGCGCGCCACGTAGGCGCCGAGCACCGGGAAGCAGCGCTCGACGATGCCGACGGCCTCGTCGACGTCGGTGCCGAAGAGGATGCGGGCGACGGCGCGCAGCGCGAGTCCGGTCATCTCGTGGACCACGTCGACGGTCTCGGCGCCGCGGGCGTGCCAGCCGTCGGTGAGCCGGGTGACCTCGTCGGCCACGGCGGAGGCGTAGGTGTCGACGCTGCGGCGGGTGAACAGCGGCTGGACGAGCCGCCGTTGGCGCAGATAGTCGGCGTCCTGGCTGGTCAGCAGGCCGTTGCCGAAGGACTCCCGGATCTCCTGGTAGAAGGCGTTGTCCTTGCGGAAGTTGGCGGCCTCGCCGGCCAGCACCTGCTGGGCACCCTCGGCGGAGAAGACGCAGTGGACGGTGGCCCGCATCCCGGGCGGTCCGGCGGTGATCCGGACGACGTCCCCGTGGTCGCGGCGGGCCTTGAGGAAGGTGCCGAGCGAGTCGTTCTTGAGGTCGAGCAGCGAGCCGAGCAGCGGAAGTCCGGTGAGTTCGGGAATCGGCGGAGTGGTGCCCGTGCCGGTCGTCGTGTTGGTCGCCATCGTGCTGTCTCCCCCTCGTGAGCTTCGGTGGCGCGTCGATTCTGCCCCAGGCGGGCGGCGCTGTCCGCCCTGTTGTCAGTGGTGTCTGCGACGCTTCCCCCATGAACGCAGAAGAGACCCACGAGGCGGGAGCGGGCGCGCCGGGGACGGACGCGCCGGGCCCGGTCCTGCAGCTGACCATCGACTGCGCGGACCCGCGCCGGCTCGTCCCCTTCTGGGCGGCGGCGCTGCGGTATGTGCCGGAGCCGCCGCCGGAGGGGCATGCGACGTGGATGGCGTACTGGCGGGCGATGGGTGTGCCCGAGGAGGAACTGGAGGGCGGCGCGGGCGAGTTGCCGGAGTCGATCGTGGACCCGAAGGGCGTCGGCCCGCGGGTCTGGTTCCAGCAGGTCCCCGAGCCGAAGACGGTGAAGAACCGGCTGCATCTCGATCTGAAGGTCGGCGGCGGCCGCACGGTGCCGGTTGCCGTCCGGCGGGCCAGGGTGGACGGGGAGGTGGCCCGGCTGACCGCGCTCGGCGCGTCGGTGCTGCGCACGATGGACGAGCCGGAGGGGATGGACCACTACGCGGTGGTGCTCCGGGACCCGGAGGGCAACGAGTTCTGCGTCGTATGAGCCCTCCGGGCCCGGGCGGCCCGGGGCCTGGACTCCCCGGGGGCCGGTGCGCGGCGTGCCGCGGTCAGCGGGTCAGCGGATCGGCATGCCGGAGAGGGTGCGGGCGATGACCAGGCGCTGGATCTCGCTCGTGCCCTCGAAGATGGTGTAGATGGCGGCGTCGCGGTGCATCCGCTCGACCGGGTACTCGCGGGTGTAGCCGTTGCCGCCGAGGATCTGGATGGCCTGGGCGGTGACCTTCTTGGCGACCTCGCTCGCGTACAGCTTGGACATCGAGCCCTCGGCGGAGGTGAAGGGCTTGCCGGCGGTGGCCATCCAGGAGGCGCGCCAGACCAGGAGGCGGGCGGCGTCGATCTGGGTGCGCATGTCGGCGAGCTGGAAGGCGACACCCTGGTTGTCGATGATCGGGCGGCCGAACTGCTCGCGCGTCTTGGCGTAGTCGAGGGCGACCTCGTACGCGGCGCGGGCGGTGCCGACGGCCATGGCGCCGACGGCGGGGCGGGAGGCCTCGAAGGTGGCCATCGCCGCGTTCTTCACGCGCTCCCCGTTGCCGGCCTGCTTGGCGCGCTCGCGGGCCCGGGCGAGGCGCTCGTCGAGCTTCTCCTTGCCGCCGAGCAGACAGTGGCCGGGGACCCGGACGTTCTCCAGGACGACCTCGGCGGTGTGCGAGGCGCGGATGCCGTGCTTCTGGAACTTCTGGCCCTGGGAGAGGCCGGGGGTGTTCGGCGGCACGATGAAGGAGGCATGGCCCTTGGAGCCGAGCTCGGGGTCGACGACGGCGACGACGACATGCACGTTGGCGATGCCGCCGTTGGTCGCCCAGGTCTTGGTGCCGTTGAGCACCCACTCGTCCTTGGCCTCGTCGTAGACGGCACGGGTGCGCATGGAGGCGACGTCCGAACCGGCGTCGGGCTCGGAGGAGCAGAAGGCGGCGACCTTGACGTCGTCGGCGTCGCCGTACATCTGCGGGACCCAGGTGCCGATCTGCTCCTCGGTGCCGTTGGCGAGGACGCCGACGGCGGCGAGGCCGGTGCCGACGATCGACAGCGCGATGCCGGCGTCGCCCCAGAAGAGCTCCTCCATGGCCATCGGGATGCCGAGACCGGTCGGGTCGAAGAACTGCTGCGCGTAGAAGTCGAGGGAGTAGATTCCGAGCTTGGCGGCCTCCTGGATGATCGGCCAGGGGGTCTCCTCACGCTCGTCCCACTCGGCCGCCGCGGGGCGCATCACGTCGGCGGCGAAGCCGTGGAGCCAGTCGCGCACCTGCTTCTGGTCGTCGTTGAGTTCGAGCGTGAACTCGGCCATGATCCCTCCCGGCGGTGTGTTACTTGCGGTAACAGCATTTTGTTACCGACGGGTACAGGCTGTCAACCAGCAACGGAGCAGTTCCTGACGGGCCCTCTCCGACACCGGCCGGACGGCACCGGGTGCCGCTCGGGTGTTACGTTGCGACAGCCTCAGGAATTTCGTACGGGCGGGGAGACACGCTGATGACCACCACACACCGGAGCACCACCGACCAGCAGAAGCCGGCCGACCAACGGCGACGGGAACTGCTGGAGGCGGCGGACCGCGTGGTGCTCCGCGACGGCCCGCAGGCCTCGATGAACGCGATCGCCGCCGAGGCGGGGATCACCAAGCCGATCCTCTACCGCCACTTCGGCGACAAGGGCGGCCTCTACCGCGCCCTCGCCACCCGCCACACCGACGCCCTGCTCTCGGCCCTGCGGGCCGCGCTCGACGCGCCGGCGGACCGGCGGCAGCGGGTCGAGTCGACCCTCGACACGTACCTCGCCTCCATCGAGGCGATGCCGCAGGTCTACCGCTTCCTCATGCACCCGGCCGAGGAGCCGCACCAGGCCGAGCAGGGCTTCGACGTCGGCCGGCACTCCGCGCCGCTGCTGCGCCGCATGGGCGAGGAGCTGGGCCAGGTCATCGCCGAGCGCATCGACCTCGGCCCCGGCGGCGAGGCCCAGGCCCGCATCTGGGGCCACGGCATCGTCGGCATGATGCACGCGGCCGGCGACTGGTGGCTCGGCGAACGCCCCTGCTCCCGCGCCGAACTCGTCCGCAGCCTCGCGGACATCCTCTGGGGCCGTCTGGCGATGGCGGACGACCGAGCGGACGGGCCCGGTTTCTAAGGGCTCGGTTCGCCCAGCGCCTCCACGCCCTTCGTGCCCCAGGGCTCCTTGCGGATCTTCCGCAGCAGCTTGCGCCGCGACCAGCCCGTCACCAGGTCCGCGTAGACCCCGCCCGCCAGGTGGTCGCACTCGTGCTGGAGGCAGCGGGCGAAGAAGCCGGTGCCCTCGACGCGGACCGGGGAGCCGTCCACCGTGACGCCCTCGACGACCGCGTGGTCGTAGCGCGGGGTCGGGGCCTCCAGGCCCGGGAGGGACAGACAGCCCTCGGGGCCGCGGAACACGTCGCCGTCGGCCTCGACCAGGCGCGGGTTCACCACATGGCCCAGATGCCGGACGTCCTCGTCGTCCGGGCAGTCGTAGACGAAGACCCGCAGCCCCTCGCCCACCTGGTTGGCGGCGAGGCCGACGCCGTTCGCCGCGTACATCGTCGCGAACATGTCCTCGACGAGCCGGGCGAGTTCCGGGCCGAAGTCGGTCACGGGCGCGCAGGGGGCGTGCAGCACGGGGGCGCCGAGCAGGGTCATCCCCCGGACGCGGCCGGAACTGCCGGGGATCGGGCGGTTTCGCATGGGCGCAAGGGTACGTTCAGGGGTCGACATGGCTGGTCGGCGGTGCCGCGGTTCGGGCTGCTGGCCGGATCTCGATAGGCTGAGCCCGGACCGACGCAAGGAGGAACAAGGACGATGTCAGGGAACGCCGCTAATCCAGAGCCGCTGTCGGCGCGCGCCAAGCTCGCCGTGACCGCGGGCAAGGCCGCCGCCGCGGTGTCGCGGGCGGCCGGCCGCGGCAGCGGATCGGTGATCGGCGGCCGGGTGGCGCTGAAGCTCGACCCCGATCTGCTGGGACAGCTCGCGCAGCACCTCGATGTCGTGCTCGTCTCGGCGACCAACGGCAAGACGACCACGACGCGCCTGATCGCCGAGGCCCTGCGGGCCGCGGGCCCGGTCGTGTCGAACGCGCTCGGCGCCAACATGCCCGCCGGCATCACCTCCGCCCTGGCCGGCGGCTCGGAGTCGAAGTACGCCGTGATCGAGGTCGACGAGAAGTACCTGGCCGGTGTGGCCCGGGACACCTCGCCCAAGGCGATCGCGCTGCTCAACCTCTCGCGCGACCAGCTCGACCGCGCCGCCGAGACCCGGATGCTCGCCGAGAAGTGGCGCGAGGGTCTCAACGGCAGCAAGGCCGTGATCATCGCCAACGCCGACGACCCGCTGATCGTCTGGGCCGCGTCCTCCTCCCCCAACGTGGTGTGGGTGGCCGTCGGGCAGGAGTGGAAGGACGACGCCTGGTCCTGCCCCGCCTGCGGCGGTGTGCTGCAGCGCCCCGGCGACGACTGGTTCTGCGGCGAGTGCGGCTTCCGCCGCCCCGCCCCCAGCTGGGCGCTCAACGGCGACCACGTCCTCGACCCGCACGGCTCCGCCTGGCCGATCCGGCTCCAGCTGCCCGGCCGCGCCAACAAGGCCAACGCCGCCACCTCCGCCGCGGTCGCCGCGGTCTTCGGGGTGCCGCCGCAGGTCGCCCTTGAGCGCATGTACCAGGTGCAGGCCGTCGCCGGCCGCTATGACGTGGTCACCTTCCAGGGCCGCGAGCTGCGGCTGCTCCTGGCCAAGAACCCGGCCGGCTGGCTCGAAACGTTTTCCCTGATCGACCAGCCGCCGGCCCCGGTGATCCTCTCCGTCAACGCCCGCGGCGCCGACGGCACCGACACCTCCTGGCTGTGGGACGTGGACTACGGACGCCTGGCCGGCCACCCGATCATGGTGATCGGCGACCGCAAGCTCGACCTGGCCGTGCGCCTCGAGGTCGCGGGCGTGGACTTCCGCGTCTGCGAGACCCTCGACGAGGCCGTCACGGTGGCCCCGCCCGGGCAGATCGAGCTGATCGCCAACTACACGGCCTTCCAGGACGTCCGCCGCCGCGTCGGCAACTGACCCCGGCCCCGACACGACTCGCAGAAGGACTTGCAGCATGAGTGACAGCAGCCTGCGGGTGGTCTGGGTCTACCCGGACCTCCTCAGCACCTACGGCGACCAGGGCAACGTCCTCGTCGTCGAGCGCCGCGCCCGGCAGCGCGGGCTCAGCGTCGAGCGCCTCGACGTGCGCAGCGACCAGCCCATCCCGACCTCCGGCGACATCTACCTGGTCGGCGGCGGCGAGGACCGTCCGCAGCGGCTCGCGGCCGAGCGGCTGCGCCGCGACGGCGGGCTGAACCGGGCGGCGGCCAACGGCGCGATCATCTTCTCGGTGTGCGCCGGCTACCAGATCCTGGGCCACGAGTTCATCAACGACCTGGGCGAGCGCGAGCCGGGCCTCGGCCTGCTCGACGTCACCACGGTCCGCGGCGAGGGCGCCCGCTGCGTCGGCGACGTGCTCGCCGACATCGACCCGCGGCTCGGCCTGCCCCAGCTCACCGGGTTCGAGAACCACCAGGGCGTCACCCACCTCGGCCCGACCGCCCGCCCGTTCGCCCGGACCGTGTTCGGCAACGGCAACGGCACCGGCGACGGCACCGAGGGCGCGTACAACGACACGGTCTTCGGCACGTACATGCACGGCCCGGTCATGGCGCGGAACCCGCAGATCGCGGACCTGATGCTGAAGCTGGCGCTCGATGTCAACGCGCTGCCGCCGACCGACGACCGGTGGTACGAGGCGCTGCGCGCCGAGCGCATCGCGGCGGCCTCTCAGCCCGCCTGACGCCCCGCCAGGCCCGCACGTCTGAGCGGGCTAGCGCACATTGGATTCGTAAGTAAAGACGGTGTCCAATCTGCGGACATCCGGTTCGGCCCCGCCACTTTCCACCGATAGGGTGGCGGGGATCCAGCCGGACGACGTGGTCCGGGAGTCGGCCCACGTTGCAAAGGTTTTTGGGCTATGCGCATTGGTGTGCTCACCTCCGGCGGAGACTGTCCCGGTCTGAACGCCGTCATCCGGTCCGTCGTGCACCGCGCCGTCGTCGACCACGGTGACGAGGTCATCGGCTTCCACGACGGCTGGAAGGGCCTCCTGGAGGCGGACTACCGCAAGCTGGACCTGGACGCGGTGGGCGGCATCCTCGCCCGCGGCGGCACCATCCTCGGCTCGTCCCGGGTCCAGCCGGCCCATCTCGTCGACGGGGTCGAGCGGGCCAAGGGCCATGTCGCCGACCTGGGCATCGACGCGATCATCCCGATCGGCGGCGAGGGCACCCTGAAGGCGGCGAACCTGCTCTCCGAGGCCGGGCTGCCGATCGTGGGCGTCCCGAAGACCATCGACAACGACATCGCCTCCACCGACGTCACCTTCGGCTTCGACACCGCCGTGACCGTCGCCACCGAGGCCCTGGACCGGCTGAAGACCACCGCCGAGTCCCACCAGCGCTGTCTGGTCGTCGAGGTGATGGGCCGGCACACCGGCTGGATCGCGCTGCAGTCCGGCATGGCGGCCGGCGCGCACGCCATCGTGGTGCCCGAGCGGCCCTTCGACATCGACGAGCTGACCGCCCGGGTCGGCGCCCGCTTCGAGGACGGCAAGCGCTTCGCGATCGTCGTGGTCGCCGAGGGCGCGAAGCCGCGCGAGGGCGGCTCGATGGACTTCAAGACCGCCGGCACCGACATCTACGGCCACGAGCGCTTCACCGGTGTGGCCAACCAGCTCTCCGTGGAGCTGGAGCGGCGGCTCGGCAAGGAGGCCCGCCCGGTGATCCTCGGCCACGTGCAGCGCGGCGGCACCCCCACCGCGTACGACCGGGTCCTGGCGACCCGCTTCGGCTGGCACGCGGTCGAGGCGGCGCACCGCGGCGACTTCGGCAAGCTGACGGCGCTGCGCGGCACGGACATCGAGCTGGTCCCGCTGGCGCAGGCCGTGGAGACCCTGAAGACGGTCCCGGCCGACCGCTACGCCGAGGCCGAGAACGTGCTCTGACTCCCTCCCGGCGCGGGGTCCGCGCGCCACGAACCGCCCCCGGTCGCGATCGCGGCCGGGGGCGGTTCTAGTCTGGTCCGGACATCAAGCGCGACAACAGCGCGAATCGGGCGCCAGGAGTAGATAGATGGATCACAGCGGGCACGGCATGCCCATGGATCTGCCGCCGTTCACGCTGGGGCGGGGCCTGGAGTTCTCTCCCGACCTGTTCTTCCTGATCAGCTGTGTCGCCGGTCTCGGCCTCTACGGCTGGGGCGTGGCGCGGCTGCGGAGGCGCGGGGACGCCTGGCCGGTGAGCCGGACGGTGTTCTTCACGGTGGGCGTGCTGACCATCGCGCTGGTGATGTGCACCAAGCTGAACGACTACGGCATGGTCATGTTCAGCGTGCACATGGTGCAGCACATGGTGATCTCCATGCTGTCGCCGATCCTGCTGCTGCTCGGCGCGCCGGTGACGCTGGCGCTGCGGGCGCTGCCGGTGGCCGGCCGCGGGTCCACCGGCCCGCGCGAACTGCTGCTCAAGCTGCTGCACAGCCGCTACATGCGGATCGTCACGCACCCGGCGTTCACCATCTCGATGTTCATCGCGAGCCTCTACGCGCTGTACTTCTCGCCGCTCTTCGACTTCCTGATGGGCTCGAAGGCGGGTCACGTCGGGATGATGGTCCACTTCCTCGCCGTGGGCCTGGTCTTCTTCTGGCCGATCATGGGCGTGGACCCGGGCCCGCACCGGCCGGGCTATGTGATGCGGATGCTGGAGCTGTTCGCCGGCATGCCGTTCCACGCCTTCTTCGGCATCGCGATGATGATGGCCTCGGAGCCGCTGGTGAAGGTGTACACGAACCCGCCGGTCTCGCTCGGCATCGACGCCCTCGACGACCAGCACGCGGCCGGCGGCATCGCCTGGGCGTTCAGCGAGATCCCCTCGGTCCTGGTGCTGATCGCGCTCGTCTACCAGTGGTACCACTCCGAGCAGCGGCAGGCGGTCCGCAAGGACCGGGCCGCGGACCGGGACGGCGACAAGGAGCTGGAGGCGTACAACGCGTATCTGGCCTCGCTCCAGGCGCGCGGGCAGTGACCGCCCGGCGGCAGTTCCGTACACGCGGTAGTTCCGGACACAGCGTGCGACGGGCGCACGACAGCGCGTCCGAGGTCTGGCGCACGCCCCTCCTCCGGGGTCACGATGGGCGGGAGGTGGAGGAGGGCGGAGCGATGATGTCCGGTCCCACGAAGACGATGGGTGTGATCACCTTCGCCGCCCTGGTGCTGATCACCACCTACACGGTGGCGCTCGGCAGCAGCGGCTGGCTCTGGTTCGGCTGGGTGGTGCTCGGCGTGGCCACCATCGGGATGGCCGCCGCGGACGCCGGCGAGCCGCACGCCCGGCCCGTACCGCCCGGCCGTCCGAAACCGCACGCCTGAGGCCCCGGAACACTCCTGAGGCTCACCGCGTCCCTGTGAGCAGCACCCACACCTGGCCCGGCGCGAAGTTCAGCGGCGCGCCCGCCGGGGTGGTGAAGGCCGTGCCCCGGTCCGCGTCCGGCCGGCTCCAGCGGGCCGGGTACGCCCGCCCGTCGCGCAGCACCTCCGCCGTACCGGAACCGGTGGTCACGCTGTACGGGGAGACTGCGCCCAGGAAGTCGTGGAAGCGCGAGGACCGCACGGTGATGTGCTGCACCACGACGGTGGCCGGGGCGAGCGGCCCGTCCGGACGCCCGTCCATGGCGACGTGCCAGGCCTTCGCGGCGGGCGCCCAGGTGAAGGTGTAGCGGACGGCGGGGAAGCGCACGGTGCGGCTGTTGACCGGTTCGCCGCCCTGCGGGGCGGCACCGAAGCGGAAGCCGATGTCCTTGGCGTGGGTGGCGTTCGGTGCGGCGGCCAGCGCGCGGGCGGGCCGCAGGTACAGGTTGTGCGGGGCGCTGCGGGCGGGATCGCGCAGGAAGGCGCCGGGGGTGGTGCCCTCGGAGACCAGGTGCAGCGGCGCGGCCTTCAGCAGCGGGGTGAGGGCGCTCTGGGCGCCCGAGTAGGCGAGGACCGGGCTGCCGAACTGGCGCAGCAGGGCGAGGTCGGACTCGCGGGCGCTGCGGACCGGGCCGACGAGCTCCGGGGTCCGCGACGAATAGACGGCCATGAGGCGGGTCTGGCCGGACTCGACCTGCTCGACGTAGACGAGGTCGGCGCCGGTGAGCCCGGTGTGCGGGCGGGCCGCGGGCACGTTGTCGATCTTCACCGCGAGCACGGGCCCGGACCGGGCGGGCAGCCCGGTGAGCGGTGAGGTGCCGGCGGGCGGGGTGGTGGGCGCGGGGGTGGGCGTCGGGGTCGGGCGGGGCTCCGACGGGCCCGAGCCGGAGCAGCCGTACAGACCGGCGGCCGTCACGGCGCACAGCACGGCGGCGGTGGCGGCGGCGCCGGGACGCCTGTGCCCGCGCGCGCCTGTCATGGATCCCGCTCCTCCCCACCAGTGGACCACGCGGGCGGCCTTGGTTACAAAGGCAGGAAAAGGGGGTCTTGGATGTTCTACTACGTGCTGAAGCACGCGCTGCTCGGGCCGCTGCTCAAGCTGCTCTTCCGGCCGCGGGTGGAGGGTCTGGAGCACGTCCCGGAGGAGGGTGCGGCGATCGTCGCCGGGAACCATCTGTCCTTCTCGGACCACTTCCTGATGCCGGTGGTGCTGAGCCGCCGGATCACCTTCCTGGCGAAACAGGAGTACTTCACGGGGCCGGGTCTGAAGGGCCGGCTGACGGCCGCGTTCTTCCGCAGCGCGGGCCAGATCCCGGTGGACCGCTCGGGCCGGGAGGCCGGCCGGGCGGCGATCCGCGAGGGCCTCGGCGTGCTCGCGAAGGACGAGCTGCTCGGCATCTACCCGGAGGGCACCCGCTCGCACGACGGGCGCCTGTACAAGGGCAAGGTGGGGGTCGCGGTGATGGCCCTGACGGCCGGGGTGAAGGTGGTGCCGTGCGCGATGGTCGGCACCTTCGAGATCCAGCCGCCGGGCCGGGTGCTGCCGCGGATCCGCCGGGTCACCATCCGCTTCGGCGAGCCGCTGGACTTCTCCCGCTACGCGGGCCTCGCCGGCGAGAAGGCCGCGGTCCGCGCGGTCACCGACGAGATCATGTACGCGATCATGCGGCTGTCCGGGCAGGAGTACGTGGACGAGTACGCGGCGAAGGTCAAGGCGGCCGGGAGCTCCTGACGGCCCCGGCCTCACGGGCGGTTGCCGCCCGGGAGGTTCCCGGGCGGGAAGTTCCCGATCGGCGCACGCTGTCGGCGGATCCGCGCACGGCGAAAGCGGCTGGGCGGGTCCGCCGGCGGGCCGTAGCGTCCCCCGCATGACCAAGGGAAACGCGTTCGTGCTGGGAGCGACGGGACAGATCGGACGGGCGGCCGTGCGTGCGCTCGTCGCGGACGGATGGGAGGTGACCGCCGGCTCGCGCCGGGGCGTGCGGGACGAGAAGTGGCCGGACGAGGTCCGGACGGTGCGGGTGGACCGCGGTGAGGAGGGAGCGCTCGCGGCGGCGCTCGGCGCCGGAACGGACGTCCTGGTGGACGTCGTGGCCTTCGACGCCGCGCACGGGCGGCAGCTGACGGGCCTGGCGGACCGGATCGGTTCCGCGGTGGTGATCTCCAGCGGCGCGGTCTACGAGGACGAGCAGGGGCGGAACTTCGACACGCAGGACGAGCCGGACGGCTTCCCGCGGTACCCGGTGCCGATCCCGGAGACCTGGCGGACGGTCGCGCCGGGCGACTCCTCGTACGGCACCCGGAAGGTGGCCCTGGAGCGGGAGCTGCTCGGGGCGGGCGGGAAACTGCCGACGACGGTGCTCAGGGCGGCGGCCGTGCACGGCCCGTACAGCCCGGGTCCGCGCGAACTGTGGTTCGTGAAGCGGGCGTTGGACGGGCGACCGGTGCGGATCCTGGCCGAGGGCGGCCGGTCCGTGTTCCATCCGGCGCACGTCGACAACCTGGCCGAGCTGATCCGGCTCGCCGCGTCGAAGCCGGGCACACGGGTGCTCAACGGGGCGGACCCGGAGGCGCCGACGGTCGCCGAGATCGGTGCGGCGATCGACGCGGCGATGGGGGTGACCAGCGAGACGATCCCGTTCGACGGGCCGCCCGGGAAGGACTGGGTCGGCTGCACGCCGTGGACCGCTCCGCACTCGGTGGTCCTCGACATGGCGGCGGCGGAGCGGGAGTTGGGCTACCGGCCGGTGGTGGCGACGTACGCGGAGTCGCTGCCCGGCACGATCGAGTTCCTGGCCGCGACGGTCGCGGAGCAGGACTGGCGGGAGGCCTTCCCCGGCCTGGTGAAGTACGGGATCGACTTCTTCGACTACGCGGCCGAGGACGCCTGGCTGGCCGCCCGGCGCTGACGGCGGATTCGACGGCGAAGGGGTCGGTCGCCGGACGGCGACCGACCCCTTCGCTTCGTCAGGGTGTTACGGCTTCGGCGTGGCGTGCGGCTCGCACGTCACGTCGCGGCTGTCGACCTTGCCGGTCAGCAGGTACGTCTCGACCCGCGGGTTGATGCAGGCGTTCACCAGGTTGGTGACGCCGTGCGAGCCGGCGTTCTTCTCGGTGATGAGGCGCGAGCCCTTGAAGCGCTTGTGCAGCTCGACGGCGCCGGCGTACGGGGTGGCGGCGTCACGCTCGGACTGGACGATGAGCACCGGCGGCAGGCCCTTGCCCGTCTTCACCTCGGTCGGCCGCTGGCGCGGCGCGGACCAGGTGGCGCAGGGCAGGTTCATCCAGGCGTTGGCCCAGGTCATGAACGGGTACTGCTCGTGCAGGCGGGAGTTGTCCCGGTCCCACTTCTTCCAGCTGGTCGGCCAGGGCGCGTCGGCGCACTCGACGGCCGTGTAGACCGCGTTGCCGTTCTCCGAGGAGATGTTGCCCGCGGTGTCGGTGGGGTCCGAGGCGGCCGAGTCGATCAGCGGCTGCGGGTCGCCCGCGGCGTAGGCGCTCCAGGCCTCCGCGACCGGGACCCACATGGAGTCGTAGTACGGGGCGTTCTGGAAGAAGCCGATGAGCTCGGCCGGGCCGACCTTGCCGCCGAGCGGCTCCTTCTTGGCGGCGGCGCGCAGGGTCACCCACTGCTGCTGCACCTCGGCGTAGGTCTTGCCGAGGTGGAAGGCGTCGTCGTGCTGGGCGACCCAGGTCATCCAGTCCTTGAGGCGGCCCTCGAAGGCGATGTCCTGGTTCAGGTTGGCCCCGTACCAGATCTCCTTCTTCGACGGGTCCACCACGCTGTCCACGATCATGCGGCGCACGTGGTCCGGGTACAGGGTGCCGTAGACGGCGCCGAGGTAGGTGCCGTAGGAGACGCCGATGAAGTTGAGCTTCTTCTCGCCGAGCGCGGCGCGGATGACGTCCAGGTCACGGGCGGTGTTCCGGGTCGTCATGTAGGGCAGCATGTCGCCGCTCTTCTCGGCGCAGCCCTTGGCGTACTCGGCGGCCAGCTTGCGCTGGGCGAGCTTGTCGGCCTCGCTGTCCGGGACCGGGTCGGCCTTGGGGCCCTTGACGAACTCGGCCGGGTCGACGCAGGAGATGGGCGCCGAGTGGCCGACGCCGCGCGGGTCGAAGCCGACGAAGTCGTAGGCCTTGGCGGTGTTCACCCAGAGCGGGGCCTTGGTCGTGACCCGGCGCGGGAAGCGCAGTCCGGAGCCGCCGGGGCCGCCCGGGTTGTAGAGCAGGGCGCCCTGCTTCTCCTGGGGCGTGCCGGTGGCGCGGGTGCGGTCGACGGCGAGCTTGATCTGCTTGCCGTTGGGCTTGGTGTAGTCGACCGGGACGGTGACCCAGCCGCACTGGATGGGCTTCTCCAGGCCCCAGTCGGCGGGGCAGTCCTGCCAGTCGATGCCGGCCTTCGCCGCGCGGGCGGCGGCCACGGCAGCGCCGCGGGCCTCGTCGTCGCCGCCGTGGCGGCTCTGCGCGCTGGCCGCCGGAGCGGCGAGCGCGGTCGCCATCAGCGTGCCCGCTATGAGAGTGCCGGCCGAGCCGAGCACTGCACTACGTCGCAAGTGGTTCCTCCCCCTCAATAGGCGCCGCCCCCTTGACAGCGCCGTGTGGGTCGTCCGGGGGATCCTCGCGTCAACGGGGCCTCGGGTTAAAGGGCGTACACGTGTTCTTTGCCGAACCGATAAGCGGTGACCGGTGTCCCGCTCAGAGGTGAACCCCCGAACTGGGTTCGCAATCTGGCTCAGAACGGGACGAGTACGCGCAGAGCCTCGTCGAGGACCCGGCGCAGGGCCAGGGCGTCCGGGGCGACGGCGGTGACGAGCGCGGCGGGGCCGGCCAGCGGGGCGAGCACCGCGTGCTCGCCGAGCAGCCGGGTGCCGACCGGCTTGTCGGCGAACTCCGGGTCGACGACGAGGAGTTGTCCGGTGGCGCGGTGTCCGGCGAGGACGGCGGGGCCGTCCCAGCCGGCCGGGGCGCCGGGCCCGCAGCCGAGTTCCTGGTCGAACAGCGGGCGTCCGGCGCGCCGGACGGAGAGCCGGGTCGCGAGGGTGCCGGGTTCCTCCTGGTGCCGGCCGAGGATCTGTTCCTCGCGGAGGATGAGCCGGGCGGTGGGGTCGAGGTCGACCGTGGTGCGCATCCGCAGCACGGAGCCGGTGGCGCACACCAACTGTTCGGGCAGCCAGCGCAGTTCGGCACCGGCGCCGACGGTGAGCCCGATCTCGTACGAGGCGGGGGCGCCGGTCCGGCCGGGCAGGGCGACGGTCGCGGCGGCGGAGTCGACGAGCAGCCGCGCCCCGTCCCGTACCTCCGCGTCCAGGCGGAGCCGGTCGCCGCCCAGCGGGGCGCTCATCGCGCCGACGACGGTGACCCGGGTGTACGGGCCGGACGGGCCGTGCGGGCCGGTGGCGCGGGTGCGGCGGAGGGCGAGCGGTCCGTCGCTCTCCAGGACGGGCAGGGAGCCGTCGGCGGCGGCGGCGATCCGCGCGCTCGCGGTCAGGGCCGTACGGTCGTTCACGCGGTCCACGCGGCGAGCCGCTCGCGGACCCAGTCGGCGACGGGCGCGACGCCCTGCTCGGAGCGGAGCGAGGTGAAGGCGACGGGCAGTTCGCCGCGCTGTTCCTTGGCGTCGCGGGCCATCCGCTCCAGGTCGGAGCCGACGTACGGGGCGAGGTCGGTCTTGTTGATCACGAGCAGGTCGGCGGTGGTGACGCCGGGGCCGCCCTTGCGCGGGATGTCGTCGCCGCCGGCCACGTCGATGACGAAGATCTGGGCGTCGACGAGGCCCTTGGAGAAGGTGGCGGTGAGGTTGTCGCCGCCGGACTCGACGAGGACGAGGTCGAGCGGGCCGACGCTGTCCTCCAGGTCCTCGACGGCTTCGAGGTTGGCGGAGATGTCGTCGCGGATGGCGGTGTGCGGGCAGGCGCCGGTCTCGACGGCGGTGATCCGCTCGGGCGGCAGGACGGCCTCGCGGAGCAGGAACTCGGCGTCCTCGCGGGTGTAGATGTCGTTGGTGACGACGGCGAGGGAGAGGGTGTCGCGCAGGGCCCGGCAGAGGGCGGCGACGGTGGCGGTCTTGCCGGAGCCGACGGGGCCGCCGAGGCCGATGCGCAGGGCGCGGCGGGTGCCGTCGGGCCGGTGGGCGTCGGCGGAGACGGCGGTGCCGTGGTCGTGGGAGTGGTCGAGGTGCATGGTGGTGGACTCCGGGGTTCTCAGGAGGCGAAGAGGCGGACGGGCCAGGCCGCGTGCTGTTCGGCGGTGAGGTCGAGCAGCGGTGCGGACGCGGCGGGCAGCGCGTCCGGGCCTTCGGTGAGTGCGAGGTGGGCGGCCTGGGCGGCGCGGGCCGCCACCCGGTCGAGCTCCGGGGCGAGCCGGGCGAGCACGGCGGTGGCCTGGAAGGGGTCGAGGCCGAGCAGCCGCACCACCGCGGTCGCGGGGCCGCCGACCGTCTCGTACGCGACGCAGTGCGCGGCGTCCTCGGGGCCGAGCCCGGCGGCCCGCGCGGTGGTGCCGAGGACGATCGGCTGGTGGGCGCCGCGCGGGAACGCGGCGGCCAGGCCGTCGAGTTCGGGTCCGGGCCAGGCGGCGAGGGCGGCCCGCATCAGCTGCCGCCCGAGCCGCCGGCTCGCGGCGCGCAGGGCGGGCGACGGGGTGCGGGCGTCGGCGGCCTCGTCGAGGGCGTACGGTTCGGCGCCGAGGGCCGCGGCGGCGGCGAGGGCGGCCGTGGTGAGGCCGGTGGTGTGCAGCCGGCCGCGGCAGAAGGCTTCGAACCCGGCGGCATCGCGGATGCGGCCGGCCTTGACGGCGGCCTCGGCGCCGCCGGAGTGCGCGTGCCCGCCGGCGGGGAACCGCCCGTCGGCGAGCACGAGGAGAGCCGAGCGCGTCATCAGAAGAGGAAGTAACGCTGGGCCATGGGGAGTTCGGCGGCGGGTGCCGGTTCGACCGGTTCGCCGTCGATGGTCACCGTGAAGGTGTCGGCGTCGACCTCGACCCGGGGCAGGGCGTCGTTCTCGCGCATGTCGGCCTTGGTGGTCCGGCGGGTGGAGCGGATCGGGGTGAACTCCTTGTGCAGAGCGAGCTTCTGCGGCAGGTCGTCCTCGATCGCCGCCTCGGCGACGAAGTTGACGGAGCCCGCGGCGGCCGCCCTGCCGAGGGCGCCGAACATGGGCCGGGGCAGCACGGGTTGGGGGGTGGGGATGGAGGCGTTGGCGTCGCCCATCTGCGCGTACGCGATCTGGCCGCCCTTGAGGACGACGAGCGGCTTGACGCCGAAGAAGGCGGGCTCCCACAGCACCAGGTCGGCGAGCTTGCCGGGTTCGACAGAGCCGATGAGGTGGCCCATGCCCTGGGCGACGGCCGGGTTGATCGTGTACTTGGCGACATAGCGGCGGGCCCGGTGGTTGTCGGCGGCGCCGTCGCCGGGCAACGCGCCGCGCCGCTTCTTCATGACGTGGGCGGTCTGCCAGGTCCGCATGATCACCTCGCCGATCCGGCCCATGGCCTGGGAGTCGGAGGAGATGATCGAGATCGCGCCCAGGTCGTGCAGGATGTCCTCGGCGGCGATGGTCGAGGGCCGGATCCGGGACTCGGCGAAGGCCAGGTCCTCGGGGACGGCCGGGTTGAGGTGGTGACAGACCATCAGCATGTCGAGGTGTTCCTCGATGGTGTTGACGGTGTGCGGCCGGGTGGGGTTGGTCGAGCTGGGCAGCACGTGCGGCTCGGAGACCACGGTGATGATGTCGGGCGCGTGTCCGCCGCCCGCGCCCTCGGTGTGGTACGCGTGGATGGTGCGGCCGGCGATGGCGGCGAGGGTGTCGCCGACGAAGCCGGCCTCGTTCAAGGTGTCGGTGTGGATGGCGAGTTGGGCGCCGGTCTCGTCGCAGACGCTCAGACAGGCGTCGATGACGGCCGGGGTGGCGCCCCAGTCCTCGTGGATCTTGAACCCGAGGGCGCCGCCGCGCAGTTGGGAGTGCATGGCCTCCCGGGACATGGTGTTGCCCTTGCCGAGCAGGCCGATGTTGACCGGGAAGGTGTCCAGGGCCTCGAACATCCGGGCCGTGTGCCAGGGTCCGGGGGTGACGGTGGTGGCCTTGGTGCCCTCGGCGGGTCCGGTGCCGCCGCCGACGAGGGTGGTCACGCCGGTGGCGAGGGCCTGGTCGACGACGGTCGGCGAGATGAAGTGGACATGGGTGTCGACGGCTCCGGCGGTGACGATCCGGCCGTTGCCGACGATCACCTCGGTCTCGGGGCCGATGACGAGCTCCGGGTGCACCCCGTCCATGGTGTCGGGGTTGCCGGCCTTGCCGAGGGCGGTGATGCGGCCGTCGCGGATGCCGATGTCGGCCTTGACGACGCCCCAGTGGTCGATGACGACGGCGCCGGTGATCACGGTGTCGGGGGCGCCCTCGGCCCGGGTGGTCCGGGACTGGCCCATGGACTCGCGGATGACCTTGCCGCCGCCGAAGACGGCTTCCTCGCCGGCCCGGCCGGGACCGCCGGAGCGGTCCTCCTCGATCTCGACGAGCAGGTCGGTGTCGGCGAGCCGGATCCGGTCGCCGGTGGTGGGTCCGAACAGGTCGGCGTACGCGGCGCGGTGCAGCTCAGGCACGGTCGCCTCCCTCGGTCTCGGCGTCGTCAAGGGGTCCGACGGTCTCGTCCAGCTGTCCGGCGGTCTCGCCGCGCAGTCCGGGCACGATCCGGCGGCCGGCCACCGGCACCAGCTCGACCTCTACGGGGATGCCCGGCTCGAAGCGGACGGCGGTGCCCGCGGCGATGTTCAGGCGCAGTCCGCGGGCGGCGGCGCGGTCGAAGTCGAGGCCGGGGTTGGCCTCGGCGAAGTGGTAGTGGGAGCCGACCTGGACGGGCCGGTCGGCGGCGTTGAGGACGGTGAGGCGGGTGACGGGGCGGCCCTCGTTGAGGGTCACCGGCCCGTCCCCGTAGAGGATCTCGCCGGGGATCACGGTGTGCGTCCGCCCCTTCAGACGATGGGGTCGTGGACGGTGACGAGCTTGGTCCCGTCCGGGAAGGTGGCCTCGATCTGGACATCGTGGATCATCTCGGGGATGCCGTCCATGACCTCGTCGCGGGTGAGCACCTTGCGGCCGGAGGCCATGAGCTCGGCGACGGTCCGGCCGTCGCGGGCGCCTTCGAGGACGTGCGAGGTGATGAGGGCGACGGCCTCGGGGTGGTTGAGCCGCACGCCGCGCGCCCG
Source organism: Streptomyces fradiae (assembly GCF_041270065.1). NCBI lineage: Bacteria > Bacillati > Actinomycetota > Actinomycetes > Kitasatosporales > Streptomycetaceae > Streptomyces > Streptomyces fradiae. Next base: position 953,373 of record NZ_CP065958.1, read on the forward strand.
GCGCTTCTCGGCCACGTCGGCCGCGACATGGATGAGCAGACGTTCCTGCTCATGGGGGCTGAGTTGCACGCTTCCACCTCACTGTCGTCACCGGGCTCGATGCCCCGGACAGCAGCGGACCCTACCGAGCTTCAACACTCTGTTGACCTGCGGAGACGGTTCGCCGCGCCAGAGATTGCACGTTAGGGCGGAAGTTTTTCCGGCTCGTTAACTGACGCTTTGCGCGGTCATTAAACGAGCGCTTGTTCAGGACCGGGACGCGCCCGGGTCCTGATGGTGGGCGGCGATGCCGAACCTGCGCTGTTCGCCCGCGGCGGACGCCGAGCCGCCGATCCGCGACACCGAGCTGATCACCGGCTCCTCGGCCGGCTCCCGCAGCGCCTCGAGTTTCTCCAGGTCGGCGGCGGAGACCAGGGCGACGAGCGGCTTGCCGTGGCGGGTGACGACCACCCGCTCGTCGCCGTACACGACGCGGTTGATCAGGTCCGCGAGCTCGGCGCGCGCTTGCGTCACCGGAATCTCGTAAGTCATGCTCCTCATCTTACGGCCTGTACGTCCTGTACATTTTTTACAGAAGGAGGAGTGCCATGAACGGCATCGGCAGCACGCGGAGCACCATGCGGTACGTCCTTCCGGAGTTCACCGAGCGCACGAGCTCCGGGACCCGCACCCTCGACCCCTACTCCAAGCTGCTCCAGGAGCGGATCGTCCTCCTGGGCGCACCCGTCGACGAGACCTCGGCCAACGACGTCATCGCGCAGTTCCTGCACCTGGACTACGCCTCGCCCGGGCAGGTGATCAGCCTGTACATCAACTCCCCGGGCGGCTCGGTCAGCGCCATGACCTCGGTCTACGACACGATCCGCACGGTCTCCTGCGAGGTGGAGACCATCTGCCTCGGCCAGGCCGTCGGGCCGGCCGCGGTGCTGCTCGCGGCGGGTTCGCCCGGTCGCCGGCTCGCCCTGCCGGGCGCCCGGATCGTGCTGCAGCAGCCCTCGCTCGACGAGCCGTTGCAGGGACAGCCCAGCGATCTCGACGTCCAGGCACGGGAATTGCTGCGCCAGCGCGAGCTGATCGCCCGCCTGCTCGCGGACCACACCGGACAGGACCGGGAGCGGATCGACGCCGACCTGGACCGCGTCACCGTGCTCGACGCGCCGGCGGCCCGCGCGTACGGCCTGGTGGACCACGTCGTTCGCAGCCGCCGGGCGTCCGCCGGCGCCGGGGAGGAGTGAGGCCGTCGTGGTGCCGGAGCTTCCGCCGCTGCCCGCCCTGACGCGCGCCGAGGGCGAGTTCGTGGACGCGTACCTCGAAGTCATCGATCTCCTGGGGAGAATCAACCCATCCAGGACCTCGCATACCTATGGGGCGCTGCGCGCGGCCCAGGCCCTGGTCGGACGGGCGACGGCGCTCCGGGACGCACTGACGCTCATGCATCTGCGGGGCGAGAGCGAGGTGCACGCGGACACATTGGCGCGTGCGCTAAGGGTGTTGGACGGCGAGCGGCGCTCCGGTCGGGTCACCCTGCCCGGGGAGAGGGCGAGTTGACACCGGCGCGTGTCGTGTCGAGGTCCACACGGGGCACGTGGACCGCAGAATCGCTCCCCCGTTCGGCGTAGTCGACGAATCGACATGGAGCTCAGGTGAGTTGCGCAACAGGTGTACGCATCTGGCGGAATCAGTCGTTCCGATGCTGGTGAACGACTCATGGGCCAAACCTCTGACGATCGCGAAACCTGACTGTCCACCCGAATGGATCAGTCGTGAGGAGCCTCACATATCGCCGTTTCAGCTCGGATTTCGCCCTGGGTGTGGGTCAAGATCCCTGTCGACGACAAGCCCCCGCCACCCACGGCGGGGCGGTCCGGGCGGACGCCGAGTCCTGCCGCCGTCCCGGACGTCTGGTCGACAGGAGTGGACCGGCAGGAGTGGAGGACCCGAGCAACACGGGCCGCCCGAGCAGTACGGGCGTCCCTCGGGGTGAAGCCGCAGCCGCGGCCGGGCATCTTCGCCAGCCCGAACCCGACAGGTCATCCTTCGCAGGCGGCTGACGAAGGGTTGCGCATGACTGCGCAGATGCATGTCCCGTCCCTGCTGTCCCGGGCCGGAGCCGTCTCGGCTCTCACCCTCGCCGCCGTCGGCGGCACGCTGCTCGCACCGGGAGCGGCGCCCGAGGCCCAGGCGGCGACCTCCTACGCGAGCAAGGCGCTGAACGTCGCCGCCTCCAAGAAGGGGTCCCCCTACAAGTACGGCGCCAGCGGCCCGAGCCGCTTCGACTGCTCGGGCCTCACGCTCTACTCGTACAAGAAGGCGGGCAGGACGCTGCCGCGCACCGCGCAGCAGCAGTACAACAAGACCCGGCACATCTCCTCGGGCAGCCGGCAGGTGGGCGACCTGGTGTTCTTCCACTCCGGCGGAAGCGTGTACCACGTCGGGATCTACGCGGGTAACAACAAGATCTGGCACTCGCCCAAGACCGGGTCCTGGGTGAAGCTCGACAAGATCTGGAGCTCGAAGGTCTACTACGGCCGGGTGAGGTGACCCGCCCGGAGCCGAGGGCGGACCGCCGGGCGGACCGCCGGGCGGTCAGGCCTGGGTCAGCGCCGCCGTCCACGGCAGATTGATCCACACCGTCTTGCCGCCCTCCGCCGTCGGGGTCACCGAGAGCCGGCCGCCCGCCTCCTTCGTCAGGGAGCGGATGATCACCATTCCCCGCCCGTTGTCCTGCTGCACGGCCGCCGGAAGGCGCTGCGGCCAGCGGGGATGGCTGTCGGTGACCCCGATGTGCAGCTGCTCGTCCCGCTCCAGACGCACGTCGACGGTGAAGGTGGGCGACTGGCCGAAGGTGTGCAGGACCGCGTTGGTCGCCAGCTCCGAGACGATCAGCCGGACCGCGTCCGCCGTCTCGGTCGCGCTGTCGAGCCCCCAGGAGGTGAGCACCTCCGCGACGTACCGCCGCGCGGTGGAGACCGAGGCGGGGTCGCTCGGCAGCGTGACGGTTGCTTCCTGCTGGTCTGCCATGCGACGCCGTCCTTCTCCCGCCGGGCCACGCCCGGAATGCTCTGCGCGTCAGCCTGCCATCGAAGTCACCGCGCCGTGCGTCGATCCACCAGATATACGGATATCTGTCGCCCGAAGCGGTGAACCGCACAGACGCTTGTACGTGTGGCCGTCCGGGCTCAGAGCGCCCCGGGCGGCGCCGTCCGTACGATCGTCGCCACCGCACGCTCGATCTCCGCGTCCGTGAGGTCCGCCCGTGCGGTCAGCCGCAGCCGGGAGATGCCGTCGGGCACCGACGGGGGCCGGAAGCAGCCCACGCCGAGGCCGAGTTCACGGCAGTCGGCGGCCCAGCGCAGCGCCTCCTCGGGGCCCGGGGCGCGTACCGAGACGACGGCCGCGTCGGGGTGCGCGGCGGTGAGGCCGGCGGCGGTGAGCAGCCGGTGCAGGGTGCGGGCGACGGTGCCGGCGCGGGCCGGCAGGGCGGACTCGGCGGCGATCAGGCGGAGGCTCGCGAGGGCCCCGCCGACCGCGGCCGGGGCGAGGCCGGTGTCGAAGATGAAGGTACGGGCGGCGTTGACCAGGTGCTCGATCACCCGGGCCGGGCCGAGCACCGCCCCGCCCTGGCTGCCCAGGGACTTGGACAGGGTGAGGGTCGCGACCACATCCGGGTCGCCCGCCAGGCCGGCCTCGTGGAGGGTGCCGCGGCCGCCGTCGCCGAGCACGCCGAAGCCGTGGGCGTCGTCGACGACCAGACCCGCGCCGTGCTCGCGGCAGGCCGCGGCGAGCCCGGGGAGCGGCGCCTTGTCCCCGTCCACCGAGAACACCGCGTCGCTGACCACGAGGGCCGGGCGGCCGGGGTGCGCGGCCAGGGTCTTGGCGACCGCCGCCGGATCGGCGTGCGGCACGACCGTGGTCTCGGCCCGGGCGAGCCGGCAGCCGTCGACGATGGAGGCGTGGTTGTCGGCGTCGGAGAGGATCAGGCCGTCGCGGAGGGACAGCGCGGTGAGCGCCGCCAGGTTGGCCGCGTAGCCGGAGGAGAAGACGAGCGCGGCCTCGAAGCCGCAGAACGCGGCGAGTTCCTGTTCGAGCCGGGCGTGCAGCCGGGTCGTGCCGGTGACCAGGCGGGAGCCGGTGGCGCCGGCGCCCCAGCGGCGGGCGGCCTCGGCGGCGGCCTCGGTGATCTCGGGGCGGCGGGTCAGACCGAGGTAGTCGTTGCTGGCCAGGTCGAGGAGTTCGGACTCGGCGGTCCGGGGCCGCAGGGTGCGCACCAGGCCGGCCGCCGCGCGCTGCCGGGCCGCCGTCTCGGTCCAGTCGAAGGCGGCCGGGCGCGGGCCCGCCCCCGCGGCGGGGTCCAGGGGGTCCTCGGCGTACGGCGGCATGGCGGGTCCTTTTGTAGGCAGCGCACAGACCCTAACCGGAACGGGCCGAGGTCAGGATGTGGCCATGCACACACCTCAATCGGCGTCGTTTGTTCGGATCCTCCTTGGCCAGGGGGCGGGCCGTAGGCCAGGATCAACGCTTATGGACCTGCTGAACACGCTGGTGGAGAAGGGGCTGCGACGCGAGTCGCCGACCCGTGAAGAAGCGCTCGCCGTGCTGGCGACCTCCGACGACGAGCTGCTCGATGTGGTGAGCGCGGCCGGCAAGGTGCGCCGGCAGTGGTTCGGGCGACGGGTGAAGCTCAACTATCTCGTCAATCTGAAGTCCGGCCTGTGCCCCGAGGACTGCTCCTACTGTTCGCAGCGGCTCGGCTCGACGGCCGGGATCCTCAAGTACTCCTGGCTCAAGCCCGACGAGGCCTCGGCCGCGGCGGCCGCCGGTGTCGCCGGCGGCGCCAAGCGGGTCTGCCTGGTGGCGAGCGGCCGCGGCCCGACCGACCGGGACGTGGAGCGGGTCGGCAGGACCATCGAGGCGATCAAGGAGCAGAACGAGGGCATCGAGGTCTGCGCCTGCCTCGGGCTGCTCTCCGACGGCCAGGCCGAGCGCCTGAAGGAAGCCGGCGCCGACGCGTACAACCACAACCTCAACACCTCCGAGGGCACGTACGGCGAGATCACCAGCACCCACACCTACGCGGACCGCGTGGACACCGTGCAGAAGGCGCACGGCGCGGGCCTGTCGGCCTGTTCGGGTCTGATCGCGGGCATGGGCGAGACCGACGAGGACCTGGTCGACGTGGTGTTCGCGCTGCGCGAGCTGGACTCGGACTCGGTGCCGGTCAACTTCCTCATCCCCTTCGAGGGCACCCCGCTCGCCAAGGAGTGGAACCTCACCCCGCAGCGCTGTCTGCGGATCCTCGCGATGGTGCGCTTCGTCTGCCCCGACGTGGAGGTCCGGATCGCGGGCGGCCGCGAGGTGCATCTGCGCTCCATGCAGCCGCTGGCCCTGAACATCGCCAACTCGATCTTCCTGGGCGACTATCTGACCAGCGAGGGCCAGGCCGGCCAGGCCGACCTGGACATGATCGCGGACGCCGGCTTCGAGGTGGAGGGCGCGGGTACGACCACGCTGCCCGCGCACCGGGCGGACGTCGCGGCGGCCGCTGCGGCCGGCGCGGGCTGCGGTTCGCACGCCGAGGCGGGTGCGGGTGCGGGTGCGGGCTGCGGTTCGCACGCGGAGGCCGGGGGCGGTTGCGGTCCGTGCGGCGGGCACGCCGGGACGGACGCCCGGGCCGAGGAAGCGGCTCCGGCCGACGCGTCGGGCGCGCGCACGGACCTGGTGGCGGTGCGCCGCCGCGGCGCCGGTACGGACCTCGCGCCGAATGCGTAACACCGGTACCGCCGAACTCCTCGCCCTGGACCGGGCGCACGTCTGGCACCCGTACGGCCCGATGCCCGGCCGTACGGAACCGCTGGTCGTCGCGTCCGCGTCCGGGGTGAGGCTCCGGCTCGCCGAACCCGCCGAGGGGCACGCCGAGTTGGTGGACGGCATGTCCTCCTGGTGGTCGGCCGTGCACGGCTACAACCACCCGGTGCTCAACGAGGCCGCGCGCGGCCAGCTGGACCGGATGAGCCACGTCATGTTCGGCGGGCTCACCCACGAGCCGGCCGTGCGGCTCGCCGCGCGCCTGGTGGAGATCACCCCGGAGCCGCTGCGGCACGTCTTCCTCAGCGACTCCGGTTCGGTGGCGGTCGAGGTCGCCGCGAAGATGTGCCTGCAGTACTGGCGCTCGCTCGGCCGGCCCGCCAAGCGGCGGCTGCTGACATGGCGGGGCGGCTACCACGGCGACACCTGGCAGCCGATGTCCGTCTGCGACCCCGAGGGCGGCATGCACGAGCTGTGGTCGGGGGTGCTCCAGAAGCAGGTCTTCGTGGACGCCCCGCCGGCGGAGTACGAGGAGTCGTACGCCGAGCAGCTGCGCGAGGCGATCGGGCGGCACGCCGACGAGCTGGCCGCGGTGATCGTGGAGCCGGTCGTGCAGGGCGCCGGCGGCATGCGCTTCCACAGCCCGGAGTACCTGCGGGTGCTGCGGGAGGCCTGCGACGCGCACGACGTGCTGCTCGTCTTCGACGAGATCGCCACCGGCTTCGGGCGCACCGGCGCGCTGTTCGCCGCCGACCACGCCGGGGTCGCCCCCGATGTGATGTGCCTCGGCAAGGCGCTGACCGGCGGCTATCTCTCGATGGCGGCGACGCTCTGCACGAGCCGGGTCGCCGACGGCATCTCGCGCGGCGAGGTCCCGGTACTCGCGCACGGCCCGACCTTCATGGGCAACCCACTGGCCTCCGCCGTGGCCCTGGCCTCGGTGGAGCTGCTCCTCGGCCAGGACTGGCAGGTCGAGGTCAAACGGATCGAGTCGGGCCTCCGCGAGGGCCTCGCCGAGGCCGCCGCCCTTCCCGGCGTCCGGGACGTGCGGGTGCTCGGCGCCATCGGCGTGGTCCAGCTCGACCACGACGTCGACATGCCCGCCGCCACCCGCGCGGCGGTCCGCGAGGGCGTGTGGCTGCGCCCGTTCCGCGACCTGATCTACACGATGCCGCCGTTCGTGACGGGCGACGAAGACGTGGCCCGGATCTGCGCGGCGGTCCGGGCGGCGGCCGCGGCGGGCTAGGGCCTGTCCCTCACCTCGGGTACGTACAAGAAGGAAAGGCTCCACCCCATGACCGTCATCGTCGTCACCGGCACCGGCACCGAGATCGGCAAGACGATCGTCACCGCCGCGCTCGCCGCGGTGGCCACCGCCGACGGGCGTTCCGTCGCCGTGCTCAAGCCCGCTCAGACCGGCGTCGCGCCGGGCGAGGCGGGGGACGCGGACGAGGTCGTACGGCTCTCGGGCGCGGTGACGGGGGTGGAACTGGCCCGGTTCCCGGAGCCGTTGGCGCCGGGGACCGCGGCCCGGCGGGCCGGGATGGCGCCGGTGCGCCCGGACGAGGTCGCCGCGGCGGCCCGGAAGCTGGCGGAGGAGCACGACCTGGTTCTGGTCGAGGGCGCGGGCGGGCTGCTCGTGCGCTTCGACGAGGAGGGCGGCACGCTCGCGGACGCGGCGGGGCTGCTCGGCGCGCCGGTGCTCGTGGTGGCGCCGGCCGGGCTCGGCACGCTCAACTCGACGGCCCTGACGGCGGAGGCGCTGCGGGCCCGCGGCATCGCGCAGCTGGGCGTGGTGGTCGGCAGCTGGCCGGCCGACCCGGACCTCGCGGCCCGGTGCAACCTCGCGGACCTGCCGGAGGTGGCGGGCGCGCCGCTGCTCGGCGCCGTCCCGGCGGGCGCGGGCGCGCTGCCCCCTGAGGCCTTCCGGGCCGCGGCGGCCGGCTGGCTGGCGCCCGCGCTGGGCGGCACCTGGGACGCGGCGGAGTTCGCGGCGACGTCACGGCCCTGACCTCCTTACCCTGGGCGGCATGCGACGCGCCCGTGTTCAGGAAATCGTCTTCGACTGCGCCGATCCGGCCGCCCTCGTGCGGTTCTGGGCGGCGCTCCTCGGCGGGGCTCCGGTCGACCGGAGCCCCGACTGGTCGTACGTCGACCCGCCGGGGTTCGTACGGATCGCCTTCCAGCGGGTGCCGGAGGGCAAGGCGGTGAAGAACCGCCTCCATCTGGACGTCGAGGTGGACGATCCGGTCGCGGCGGCGGACGAGGCGCTGGCGCTCGGGGCGCGCCGCTCCGGCGGGATCGTGACCGACGAGCAGGGCTCGTTCCAGGTGATGCACGACCCGGAGGGCAACGAGTTCTGCTTCGTGACGGGGTAGGTTCGGGGGCGGGGCAGGGCTGTCGGTGACGGCCCGAGGTCGTCAACGAGGGGATTCCGCCGTGCAGTTGCCGTTCCGCTTCGCCGTCAACATGCTCACCCCCGGCTCCGCCGACGAGTGGCGGACCCGCTGCCGCCGGGCGGAGGAGCTCGGCTACGACCTGATCCTGGTGGCCGACCATCTGGGCATGCCCGCGCCGTTCCCGTCCCTGGTGGCGGCCGCCGCGGCGACCGCCCGGCCGCGGCTCGGCACCTTCGTCCTGAACGCGGCCTTCTGGAACCCGGTGCTGCTCGCCCGCGAGGTGACGACCACGGCCGCGCTCACCGGCGGCCGGCTCGAACTCGGGCTCGGCACCGGCTACGTACCGGCCGAGCACGAGCGCGCGGGCATCCCGTTCCTGCCGCCGCGCGAGCGGGTGGACCATCTGACCCGGGTGGTCGAGGAGCTGGCGGGGGCGCTCGCGGGCGCCGAGGGGACGCCGCGGGTCGGTCTGACGATCGGCGGCAACGGCAACCGGGTGCTGCGGCTGGCGGCCCGGCACGCCGATGTGATGGCGTTCTCCGGCGGCCGCTTCGACGGCGACGCGCCGACGGTGCTGACCGCCGAGGAGCTGGCGCAGCGGGTCGAGGCCTTCGCGGGCTTCGAGAAGGAGACGGGCCGCCCGGTGCCGGCCGAGCGCAATCTGCTGATCCAGCGGGTGCTCGTGACGGAGGACCGGGCCGCGGCGGCGGCCGGGTTCGCGGCGGTCGTGCCGTACCTCAGCGAGGAGCAGGTCCTGGAGCTGCCGATCGTGCTGATCGGCACGGTGCGGGAGATCGTGGACCGGCTGCACGCGCTGCGCGAGCGCTACGGCTTCTCGTACTTCACGGTGCTCGACGAGGCGATGGAGGCCTTCGGCCCGGTGCTCGCGGAGCTGCGCGGGAGGGCGGACTGAGCCGGACCGGAGGACTGAGCGGACCACGGACCGAAACGCGGTCGACGGCGGGCGACGGCCGGTGGTGGGATGGCGGCCATGGACGATCTTCGGATACGGGCCGCGGTAGCGGCCGACATCGACGCCGTGCTCGCCTTCTGGCGGGCCGCGGCCGAGGGCACCAGCATCAGCGACGACCCGGCCGGCGTGACCCGGCTCGTCGAGCGCGACCCGGAGGCCCTGCTGCTCGCCGAGCGCGCGGACGGCGAGCTGGTCGGCACGGTGATCGCCGGCTTCGACGGCTGGCGCTGTCACCTCTACCGGCTCGCCGTCCACCCGGAGCACCGGCGACGCGGGATCGGGGGCGCGCTGCTGCGCGCGGCCGAGGAGCGCTTCGTACGGCTGGGCGGGCGGCGCGCGGACGCGATGGTGCTCGACCGGAACGAGCTGGGCCGGGCCGCGTGGCGGGCGGCGGAGTACGGCCCGGAGGAGCAGTGGACGCGCTGGGTGAAGCCGCTGCCGGCCTGAGCGGCCGCAACCCCCTTTGCCGGTCCTTTACCATGGGTGTCCGTATCCGATTCTTCGTACCCGATCATCCGGTCGTCCGACCGTAGGAATCGTCAGACTGAAAGGTGTGAGCGTCCGCCCATGGGCGAGCCTCCCAGTAGCCGTTCCCCGATCCGCCCCCGCGGCCGACACCGCGCGGTCCTCCCCTCCCTGACTGATCATGGGACTCACCCGGGGACGGAGGTGAACCGATGACCGAGGTACTGCTGCTCCTGGTGGCGCTGCTGCTCGCCGTCGCCTGTGGCGCGTTCGTGGCGGCGGAGTTCTCGCTGACGACCGTCGAGCGGGGCGAGCTCGAAGCCGCCGCGGAGCGCGGCGAGCGCGGCGCGGCCGGCGCCCTGAAGGCGGTCCGGTCGCTCACCTTCCAGCTCTCCGGCGCCCAGCTCGGCATCACCGTGACCAATCTGGTCGTCGGCATGCTCTCCGAGCCGTCGATCTCGAAGCTGATCGAGGGCCCGGTCGAGGCACTCGGCCTGTCCCCCGAGGTCGCCTCCTCGGTGGCCCTGGTCATCGGCACCGGCCTGTCGACGGTGGTCCTGATGGTGATCGGCGAGCTGGTCCCCAAGAACTGGGCGATCTCCTCGCCGCTGGCCGTCGCCAAGGTCGTCGGGACCCCGCAGCGGTACTTCACCGCCGCCTTCAAGCCGCTGATCAGCCATCTGAACAACTCGGCCAACCGCATCCTGCGCCGCCTCGGCCTGGAGCCCACCGAGGAGCTGGCCTCCGCCCGCTCCCCGAAGGAGCTGGTGGCCCTGGCCCGGCACTCGGCGAAGGAGGGCGCTCTGGAGGCGGACACGGCCGAGCTGTTCGTGCGCACCCTGAACCTGGCGGAGCTGACCGCGGAGAACGTGATGACCCCGCGCGTCCAGGTCACCGCCCTGGACGTGCAGGCCACCGCCGAGGACGTGCTGAACGCGACCCGCGCGACCGGTCTGAGCCGCTTCCCCGTCTACCGCGGCAGTCTCGACTCGGTCGTCGGCATCGCGCACGTCAAGGACGTGCTCGCGATACCGGCCGACGCACGGCCGCGCCGCTCGGTCGGCGACATCGTGCGCGAGCCGCTGCTCGTGCCGGAGAGCCTGACCGTGGACCGGCTGCTCGACCGCCTGTCCGGGAAGCAGACGATGGCCGTCGTCATCGACGAGTACGGCGGCACGGCCGGCGTCGCGACCCTGGAGGACATCGTCGAGGAGGTCGTCGGCGAGGTCCGCGACGAGCACGACCCGCACGAGACGCCGGACCTGGCGCCGGCGGGCGAGGACACCGACGGCCGCGCGCTGTGGTCGGCGGACGGCGCCGCCCGCACCGACCAGCTGGCGACGATCGGCCTGAGGGTGCCGGAGGGCCCGTACGAGACCCTGGCGGGCGTGCTCGCCACCGTGCTCGGCCGGATCCCGGCCAACGGCGACAGCGTGGAGCTGGCCGGCTGGCGGCTCGACGTGGTGGACGCCTCCGGGCGCCGGGCGGCCCGCGTGCTGCTGCACGCCCCGCTCCCGCACTCCGGCGAGACGGACGGGGAGGCCGGCCGATGATCGTGGTCCAGTTGCTGATCGGCCTGGCGACCCTGGTCGTCAACGCCTTCTTCGTCGGCGCCGAGTTCGCCCTGATCTCGGTCCGCCGCAGTCAGATCGAGCCGCTCGCGGAGTCCGGCGACCGCCGGGCGCGCAGCGTCGTCTGGGGCCTGGAGCACGTCTCCGCGCTGCTCGCGGCGGCCCAGCTCGGCATCACCCTGTGCACCCTGGTGCTCGGCATCGTGGCCGAGCCGGCCATCGCGAGCATGCTGGAGCCGCTGTTCGACGCGGTCGGCGTGCCGCACGGCCTGGTGCACCCGATCTCGTTCGTGATCGCGCTGTCCCTCGCCACGTATCTGCACATGCTGCTCGGCGAGATGGTCCCGAAGAACATCGCGCTCGCCGAGCCGACCCGCTCGGCGCTTCTGCTGGGTCCGCCGCTCGTGACCCTGGCGCGGGCCCTGAAGCCGGTGATCTTCGCGATCAACGCCTTCGCCAACGGGATCCTGAAGCTGCTGCGGGTGGACGCCAAGGGCGAGGTCGCGGCGACCTTCTCGGACGACGAGCTGGCCCGGATGGTCACCGACGCCGGGGACGCGGGGCTGCTCGACGACCGGGCGGCCGAGCGGCTGCACGACGCCCTGGAGCTGGGCCGGCGCCCGGTGCGGGACGTCGTGATGCCGCTGGAGAAGGTCGTGTACGCGGAGACGGACACCACCCCCGAGCAGCTGGAGGCGCTCTCCGCGCGGACCGGTTTCTCGCGCTTCCCGGTGGTCGACGAGGGCCGCCGGATCCTCGGCTACCTCCATGTGAAGGACGCCCTGGACGTCACCCCGCGCGATCTGCGGTTCCCGGTGACGGCGCTGCGGCCGATCGCCCGGGTGCGGGCGGCGACGCCGATGGACGACGTGCTGACCGCGATGCGGCGCAGCCGGACCCATCTGGCGGCGGTCATCGACGAGGACGGCAAGCTGGCCGGCCTGGTGACGATGGAGGACGTGCTGCGCGAGCTGGTGGGCCGGCCCGCCGGCTCGTGACGCCGTACGGCGGACACACGAAGGGCCCCCGGGACGCGACCGTCCCGGGGGCCCTTCGCTGTGCTTCACAGGGCCGTCGCGGCCCGCCAGGCGTCGAGCACGGTCCGGTCGCCGTGGTGGGTGAAGCGCGGGTCGTCGGCCCCGTACCGCCCGTAGACGAGCAGCAGCAGGTCCCCGGCGGTGCCCTCGACGGTCGCGGTCGCGGTCACCGCGCCCTCGGCCCGGCGCTGCCAGCTGAAGCCGCCCCCGCCGAGGGTGAGCGTCCAGGCGGCCCCGGAGTCGGTGGCGGCGAGCCGGATGCTCGCGCCGTCCCGGTCGAGCTGCGCGACGGGCTCGGCGACCCAGGAGAAGTACGGCAGGTTCTCCAGGAACTCCTCGATGCCGTCGGCGGCCGTCTCCGGGTCGACCGGGCCGGGCGCGCGGCCGAGGGCGAGCTCGGCGTCGGCGTGGTGGACGACCGCCTCGAAGAGCAGCCGGCGCGGGAAGAACCGCACGTGCGGGTCGGCGCCGTGGGACCACATGCGGGTGTCGGGGTCGGCGGCGCGCAGCGTCCGCAGGCTCGCGGCGGCGCTCCCGGCGAGCCAGTCGGGGTACGCGGCGGGGTCGTCCGGCAGGTCGAGCGGCACGTCCTTCGACCAGACGCGCTCGGTGGCGCGGGTGCGGACCAGGTGCTCGATCCAGCGGTGGGTGGTGCCGTGGTGCTTGATCAGGTCGGCGAGGGTCCAGCCGGGGCAGCTGGGCACCGGGGTGGCGGGGTCGGCGCCGCGGACGAGCGTGACGAAGCTCTCCACACGGGCGGCGACGGCGTCGAGCCGGGCCGGATGCACGTCCTCGGTGAGCCCGAAGCCCTGCGACACCTTCAGCAGCTCCTCCCGCCACGCCCCGGGCGGCTGCCGCAGCGCGACGTCGCGGAAGAGCCCGTCGAGTCTGCGCCGGTCGGCCGCCGGAAGCCCGCCGAGGACGTACGCCGTGCCCTCCAGCCACTTCACGGCCGTGTCGGGGTCGAGCACCTCGTCACCGGCGGTCTCGACCGCCGTGACCAGCTCGGCCAGGGCCTCGGTCAGCGCACTGAGCAGCGCCTCGCTCATGGGTTTCCCCTCCCGGTTCTCCACTCGGCGCCGGGACCATACCGCACGGTATGATCGCCGGGCCATGGAGATCAATGCCACCTACACCAGTCTCGTCGCCGTGGGCGACAGCTTCACCGAGGGTATGTCGGATCTGCGGCCGGACGGGTCCTACCAGGGGTGGGCCGACGTCCTCGCGGGCCGGCTCGCCACCCGCACGCCCGGCTTCCGCTACGCCAATCTGGCCGTGCGCGGCAAGCTCATCGGGCAGATCGTCGACGAGCAGGTCGACGCCGCCGCGGCCATGAATGCGGACATCGTCACACTGGTCGGCGGGCTCAACGACACCCTGCGCCCGAAATGCGACATGGGCCGGGTGCGCGCCCTGCTCGGCGAGGCCGTCGAGCGGCTGGCGCCGTCCTGCGGACAGCTGGTCCTGATGCGCAGCCCCGGCCGCAACGGCCCCGTCCTGGAGCGTTTCCGGCCCCGGATGGAGGAGCTCTTCGGGTACGTGGACGAGCTCGCCGCCCGGCACGGCGCCCTGGTGGTCGACCTGTACGGCGCCCCGGCGCTCGCCGACCCGCGGATGTGGGACGTGGACCGGCTGCACCTCACCGGCGAGGGGCACCGCCGGGTGGCCGAGGCGGTCGCGGAGACCCTGGGCCTGCCGCCCGCCTTCGACTGGCGCGCCCCGCTGGCCCCGGCCCCGCGCCCGGGCTGGGCCAGCCGCCGGGCCGCCGACGCCCGCTTCGCCAGGCAGCACCTGGCCCCGTGGATCGGCCGCCGCCTCACCGGCCGCTCCTCGGGCGACGGCCGCCCGCCGAAGCGCCCGGAGCTGCTGCCGTACGAGGAGCCCGCGCTCTGAGGGCCGCCCGCCGCCGGCATGTCACGCGCGAGCCGAAGCTCAGCTCCTGCTGCTACGACATGTACGCGTGCGGGTGAAGGGCCCCGGCCGTACAACCGGCCGGGGCCTCGTGGGTGCCCGGTCTCAGGCCGGGGTCTCTTCCAGGGTTCTGGCGGTGTCGGTGGTCTCCAGGCATGAGTTCCTGCGGCTGTAGAGCAGGTAGACGGTCAGGGCCAGGGCGAGCCACCCGCCGAACAGCAGGTAGGTGGCGAGCGGGAGTTCGTACACCAGGTAGCCGCAGGCCAGGATGGAGAGAATCGGTACGACCGGGTATCCGGGGACGCGGAATCCGCGCTCCAGGTTCGGGGCGGTTCGGCGGAGGATCAGCACGCCGAGCGAGACGACGGCGAAGGCGACCAGGGTGCCCATGCTGGTGAGGTCGGTGAGCAGGTCGAGCGGGAAGACCGCGGCGAGGAGGGCGACGAAGCCGCCGGTCAGCAGGGTGGTGAAGACGGGGGTGCCGGTGCGCGGGCTGACGCGGTGGAAGGCGGAGGGCAGCATGCCGTCCCGCCCCATGGTGTAGAGGATGCGGCTCTGTCCGTAGAGGACGACGAGTGTGACGCTGACGATGGACAGCACGGCACCGGCGGAGAGCAGGACGGCGGGCCAGCCGGCACCGGTGAGACTGCCGAGGATGACCGACAGTCCGGCCTCCTGGCCCTCGAACCGGGTCCAGGGCTGCGCGCCCACGCCGACCAGGGCCACCAGGACGTAGACGGTGGTGACTCCGACCAGTGCCAGGATGATGGCCAGCGGCAGGGTGCGCCGGGGGTTGCGGACCTCTTCGCCGGCGGTGGAGACGGCGTCCAGACCGATGAAGGAGAAGAAGACGGTGGCCGCGGCGGCGCTGACGCCGGCCATGCCCATGGGTGCGAACGGCAGGAGGTTGCCCGCGTCGAAGGCGGTGGCGCCGACCACGACGAACAGGGCCAGCACGCCCAGCTTCACCACCACCATGACCGTGTTGACCACGGCGGACTCCTTGGCGCCGCGCACCAGCAGCAGGCAGCACAGGCCCACCAGCACGACGCCGGGCAGGTTGACGATGCCGCCCGCGCCCGGGGGTGCCGAGATCGCCGCGGGCATCTGGAAGCCGAAGAGCCGCTCGGTGAGGTCGTTGAGATACTGCCCCCAGCTCACCGCGATCGCCGCGCCGGAGACCGCGTACTCCAGCAGCAGGCACCAGCCCACGGCCCAGGCGGCGAACTCCCCCAGCGTGGCGTACGCGTACGAGTACGAGGAGCCGGAGACGGGCACCGCCGACGCCAACTCCGCGTAGCACAGCGCGGTGAGGGCCGCGACGACGGCCGCGAGAGCGAAGGACACGATCACGGCGGGACCGGCCTCCGGCACCGCGGAGTCCAGCGCGAAGAAGATGCCGGTTCCGATGGTGGCGCCGATGCCGATCATCGTGAGCTGGAAGAGTCCGACGGTACGGCGCAACCCGCCCGCTTCGCTGGAATCCGTCGTGAAGGAGTGCAACGGCTTGCGTCTGAGGAACTGCTGACGCAGCGTCGGCCGAGTGGGCATGAGGGGACCTCTCCGGGCTGGCGGATACGGGGACGGGTACGGGCGTTGGGGAGGAGGGAGGGGAGCTGCGAGGCTGCTCAGGGAACGTCGTACAGCGGCGGCTGTCGCGTGCGATCGCTCGGTTCGTCGCGTCGCAGCAGGTCGGCGTAGGTCTCCCGGCGCACCACGGCCCGCGCCTCGCCGTCGCGGCAGAAGACGACGGGGGGCCGGAGGGCGCCGTTGTAGTTGTTGCTGAGCGAGAACGAGTACGCGCCGGTGACCGGCACGGCGATCAGGTCCCCGGGACGGGGGTCCCGAAGCCGTACGCCCGCGCTGAGTACGTCGCCGGATTCGCAGTGCCGGCCCACCAGGTCGTAGGGCTCTCCGCCGCCCACCCGGGTGGCGACCGTGGCCTCGAAGCGCTGCCCGTACAGCGCGACTTCGAGGTTGTCGCCCATGCCGCCGTCGACGCCGACGAAGGTGGGCCGGCCTCGCTTGACCGTGGCCACGCGGTAGAGGGTCGCTCCGGCCTCGGCCACCATGGACCGTCCGGGCTCGATGATGATGTGCGCCTCGGCGGGCAGCGTCTTGCGGGCCGTGTCCACCAGCGTGTCCAGGTACTCCTCGACGCTGGGCGGGTGGTCGTCGTACGTGTAGCGGACGCCGAGGCCGCCGCCGAGGTCGTAGACGGCGAAGGTGCCGAGGTCCGCCACCGCCTCCACGGCGCGGGCGAACGGCTCGGTGTCGAGGATCTGGGATCCGACGTGGACGTGGACTCCGTCGAGCCGCAGCCGGTCGCTGCCGCGCAGCCGGGCGATCGCCTCCCGGGCCTGCGGCAGGGTGAGACCGAACTTCGAACCCTCCTGCCCGGTGGAGACCGCGGCATGGGTGTCCGGGCGGATCCCGGGCGTCACCCGTACGAGAACGGGCTGCTCGCCGGTGACGATCCGCTCCAGCCGGTCGATGTCGTCGAAGTTGTCGATGACGATCAACCCGGCTCCGGCCTCCACCGCCATCCGCAGCTCGGCGTCCGTCTTGGCGTTGCCGTGCACGACCAGCGAGGCCGGGTCGACTCCCCCGGCCAGGGCCAGGGCCATTTCGCCGCCGCCCGCGACGTCGATGCTCAGCCCCTCCTCGGCGAGCAGCCGGTACACCGCCGTACAGGGGAACGCCTTGGAGGCGAACGCCACCCGCGAGTTCTCCCAGCGAGCGGCGAGCCCGTCGGCGTAGCGGCGGGCGCGGGCCCGCAGCGCCTTCTCGTCGATGATCAGCGCGGGCGTGCCGAAGCGCTCCGCGAGGTCGGTCACCGGGCAGCCGCCGATCACCAGCTCCCCGTCCCGACCGAGCACCGTGCCCGGCGGGAACAGCGCGAGCAGCGCCTCCTGGGGCGTCGAGACGTCGGTCGGCGCGACCGGAATGGACATGGTTCTTCCTCCGTGCTTGCGGTACGGCCGGCTCCCGCACTCGGGCCGGTCGCATCATGTTCCGGTCCGCCCACCCGGACGCGCCTTGTCGCGATCGCCTAGGATCAGGAGATGATTCCGTCGGAAATGACAAGCACCGGCAACGGAGCGGGCGAGGAACTCTTCGCCCTTGCCGACGCCATCGCCGCGGTCATCGGCGGATCGGTGGCCATCGAGGACATCGACACCCGGGTCGTCGCCTACTCGACGCGGCCGGGACAAGCCATCGACGAGCTGCGCCGCCAGGGAATCCTTGGTCGGCGGGTCCCCGAACAAGCCGGCCTGCAGGCCGAGCGACAGCTGCGCCAGTACCGGCAGGTGCTGGCGGCGCCCGGCGTCCTGCGGCTGCCGGGGCTGGCCGAGGGCGAGCTGCCGCGCGCCGCCGTCGCCGTGCGCGCCGGGGACCTCCCGCTCGGCACCATCTGGGCGATCGAGGACGGGACCGCACTCGACGATGCGGGTGAGCGGGCCCTCCTCGACGGCGCACGGACCGCTGCCCTGCACCTGCTGCGCCGCCGCGGCGCCGCCGCCCTGGAGTTGCAGGCACGAGAGCAGGCACTCCGCGCGGGCCTCGACGGCACCGTCCCGGCGACGGAGACGGCCTACCGGCTCGGGGTCCCGGTGAACACGTCACTGATCCTGCTCGGCTTCGCCCCGGCGGGCGCCTCCTCGGACACGGCCGCGCTGCTGACCCGGCTGGGTGCCGACCTCGGCCGGCACTGGGCAGCGGTACGGCCCTCGGCCGCCGTCGCCTCCGGTCCACGCGCCGTCTACGCCCTGCTGCCCGAGGCCGACCTGGACGCGGCGCGGCGCCTCGCGGCCCAGGCCCTCGCCTCGGTTTCGCGCCCTCGCGGGGAGCCGCTCCGCGCCGCCGTCAGCCGGCCCACCACGTTCCTGGGCGAGCTGCCCGAGCTGCGCGGGGAGATCGACGACATCCTGCGGGTGACCACGGACGACCTCGACGCACCAGCGGTGGCCGCACTCACCGACGTCCACGCCCGGGTGCTCCTCGCCCACCTGGCCGATGAACTCGCTGGGCGGCCCCGGCTTCGTCACCCCGGTGTCGAGGCGATGCTCGAACACGACCGCACCAAGGACACGCACTATGCCGCCTCGGTCGCGGCCTGGCTGGACGCAGCCGGAAACGCGGGAGAGGCGGCACGCCGCCTGACGATCCACCAGAACACCCTCAAATACCGGCTGCGCCGCGCCCGCGAACTGTTCGGCCTCGACCTGGACCAGCCGGACGACCGCCTCTCCTGCTGGCTGCAGCTACGCATCCACGCTTCGAAGCGCGCACGCCCGTACGCCCCCTGACCGCCGAGCCACCCCCTGAAGAAACCGCGCCAAGCCGGACTGTGTTCGGTCACAGTCCGGTGGCCAGCCAGACGGTCACGGCCGCGGTGGCGATGAGCCCGACGTTGAGTGTGATCTGGCGGTCTTCGCCGGTCAGGTGGACGGCGATCGCACCGGTCTGCAGGAGGACGAAGCCGATGGCCGCGGCCGGCGCCGGCGAAGGAGCGATGCCGGTCGACGGGGGCAGGATCAGCCCGGTCGCGCCGAGTATTTCGACCGTCCCCAGCGCCCTGAGGGCGGGCAGGGGAACGCGGTCGACCCAGGCCATCATCGGCCGGAGCTGATCGCGGCTCCGGATCACCTTCAGCGTGCCCGCGTAGAAGTAGAAGAGCGCGAGCAGGCTCGCGGCGATCCAATAGGCGAGAGTCATTGGTTCCCGTTCTCGGGGCCACCGGTTCGCGGTGCCCCGTCGATTGTGTCGGTGGCCAGGGAAGCCCCTGGACGAGGCCCGGTCCGCCGTGGGCTTCAGGCGAGGTCGGTGGCGGGCCGGGTCGCGTAGCGGCTCATCGCGTCGATGTTGGCCTGTGGCGTCAGCGGCCGGCCGGCAGCGAGGACTTCCTGGAGGTCGCGGAAGTACTGCACGTACAGGTCGGGGGTGAAGGTGCTGAGCATGACGGCGGGTTGGTCGCCCAGGTTGGCGAAGGTGTGCGGGATACCGGGCGGAACCATCACGAGCGTGCCCCTGGCGGCGTCGTAGTCCTCGTCCCCGACGGTGAACCGCACGGTGCCGGACAGGATGTAGAAGCCCTCGTCGTGTCGGGCATGGCGGTGCTGCGGCGGCCCCTGGGTGTGCGGGGCGAGGACGGACTCGGCGATCGCGAGGCGGTGCCCGGTGTGGCTGCCGTCCTCCAGAACGCGCATGTGCGTGGTGCCCAGGACGATCGTCTCGCCGCCGCCGGGGCCCACCACCGATACGGCAGGGGCGGTCGGCTGCGCGCTGGTCTTCGCTTCTTCGGTCATGCTCACGAGTGCACCGCCAGGGACCTGACGGTGTCCAAGACCCATCCTGCAGCGCCGATACCTCATCGGTATCGTTGCAGCGTGGAGCTACGGACCTTGCGCTACTTCGTGGCGGTCGCCGAGGAACGCCACTTCGGCCGGGCCGCCACCCGCCTGCACATGAGCCAGCCGCCCCTGAGCCGGGCGATCAAGCGGCTGGAGGCCGACATCGGCGCCCTGCTGTTCACCCGCTCACCCACCGGGGCCACGCTCACCCCCGTGGGCGCCGTGCTGCTCGACGAGGCGCGAGCGCTCCTCGACCACGCCGACCGCGTCCGCGTGCGCGTGAGCGCGGCAACCGGCCTCGCGACCCTCACCGTCGGCATCCTGGGCGACGGCACCGACCCGGGAGTGTCCAGGCTCGCGGCCGCCTACCGCCGAACCCACCCCGGCATCGACATCCGCATCCGCGACACGGATCTGACCGACCCGACGTGCGGGCTGCGCGCCGGACTGGTCGACGTCGCCCTGACCCGGGCGCCGTTCGACGGGACCGCCCTGACGGTGCGTGCGCTGCGGTCCGATCCGGTCGGCGTGGTGCTGCGCGCCGACGATCCGCTGGCCCGCCGCGACCGGCTGCGGCTGGCCGACCTGAGCGACCGCCGCTGGTTCCAGTTCCCCCAGGGCACCGACCCCAGCTGGCAGTCGTACTGGAACGGCGGCAGGCCACGTGAGGGACCGGTGGTGCGCGCCGTCCAGGAATGCCTGCAGGCCGTGCTGTGGAACGGAACGGTCGGCCTGGCCCCCCTCGGGCACGACCTGCCCGAGGAACTGACCGTGGTACCGCTGATCGACATGGCGCCGAGCCGAGTGGTGGCGGTGTGGAACGAAGGCGACACCAACCCGTTGATCCGATCCTTCATCGAGATCGCCACAGCCGCGTACCGCCACTGAGCACGCCCGGCGCGCAGAGGGCGCTACGGCCACGCCCCCCACGATGCTTCACATTGTCAATTGTTTACTTAAGCACCTCAAGCATTCACTTGACCATCTCAAGCATCGGGGCCTACCTTCGTCATATTACTTGAGGACATCAAACATCTATGAGCTGAAGCACCGAGAAGGTCCCCACCCATGAGTCACGAGATCACCCCACCCGCCACCGATCCCCGGCGCGAGACGCTCGTCGTCTTCGCGCTGAGCCTCGCCGCCATGGTCGTGTCGATGATGCAGACCCTGCCGGTCCCGATCCTCGGCCTCATCCGTGCCGACCTTGGCACCTCGGCCGCGAACGTGAGCTGGGTGACCACCGCCACCCTGCTCTCCGCCGCCGTCTTCACCCCGCTGCTCGGCCGCTTCGGCGACCAGCACGGCAAGAAGCCCACCCTGGTCGCCGTCCTCGGCGTCATGGTCGCCGGCTCCGTCGTCGCCGCCCTGGCGACCTCGCTCCCCCTGCTGGTCCTCGGCCGCGTCCTCCAGGGCGCCGCCACAGCGATCTTCCCGCTGGCCCTGTCCGTGCTGCGCGAGGAGGTCCGCCCGCAGAAACTGCCCGGTGCGATGTCCCTGGTCAGCGGCACCCTGGCCTTCGGCAGCGGCCTCGCGCTCGTCGCCACCGGACTGCTCACCTCCGGCACCGACGCCGACTACCGCAGCGCCTTCTGGATGGCCACCGGCTTCGCCGCGATCGCCCTGCTCGCGGTCGTGTTCCTGGTCCCCGCGACCCGCCACAAGACCGGCGGACGCACCGACTTCCTCGGCGCCCTCACCCTCGGCTCCACCCTGCTGCTGCTCCTGTTGCCGATCTCGCAGGGCCACGAGTGGGGCTGGACCTCCGGCCGCGTCCTCGGCAGCTTCGCCGGCGCGGCCGTCATGACCGCCGTCTGGGTCCTCACCGAGCTCAAGGTCCGCGAGCCCCTCGTCGACATGCGGATGTTCGTGCACCGGCCGGTACTCATGGCCAACCTGGCCGGCCTGCTCGTCGGCTTCGGCATGTTCGCGAACTTCCTGGGCGTCTCGTACCTGGTCCAGATGCCCGAGGCCCTCACCGGCTACGGCTTCGGCGCGTCCATCCTGCGCGCCTCCGTCGAGTTCCTGCTGCCCGGCGCGATCGTCTCCCTGCTCGCCTCGCCGATCGGCGGCCGGCTCGTCCGCCACCGCGGCCCGCGCACGGCGCTGGCCCTGGCCGCCGCCCTCGGCGCCGTGGGCTTCGGCTGGCTCGCCCTCGACCACGGCCACACCGCCTCGGTGATCGGCGCGGGCGTGATCGTCGGCGCGGCCGTCAGCTTCGGTTACGCGGCGATGCCCGCCGTCATCATGTCGAGCGTCCCGCACCACCAGAGCGGCATCGCCAACGGCATCAACTCCATCTCCCGCTCCACCGGCAGCGCGATCGGCAGCGCCGTGGTCACCACGATCCTGGCCTCGCAGACGATCGAGCACCTGCCCGCAGGCGTCCCGGCCCTGCCCGCGGAGTCCGGCTTCACCCTCACCTTCGGGATCGGCGCCGCCGCCTTCGCACTCGTCGCGGTCATCGCCCGCCTCGGCCTGCAGGCCGGCCAGGCGCCCCGTACCCAGCGGGTGAGCGCACCGGCCGCCGCGAAGGAAGCCGAGAAGGCGACGGCAGCCGCGGCATGACGAGAGGGGCGGGCCGTCGAACGACGGGCCCGCCCCTCTTCCGTACCGCCACCGAGGGCCCGACGACCCGGGCCGGATCGCACGGCCCTGGACTGCGGGTTCCGTGGGCGGTATGGACGCGGTAAGGGCGCCGTGGCCAGCCGGTATGCTCTGGACACGTGACTGCTGTGACTGCGAAGCCCCGCATCCCCAACGTCCTGGCCGGCCGCTACGCCTCCGCGGAGCTCGCCGTCCTCTGGTCCCCCGAGCAGAAGGTGAAGCTGGAGCGCCGGCTGTGGCTCGCGGTGCTGCGTGCCCAGAAGGACCTCGGGATCGAGGTGCCGGACGCGGCGCTCACCGACTACGAGCGCGTGATCGACCAGGTCGACCTGGCGTCGATCGCCGAGCGCGAGAAGGTCACCCGGCACGATGTGAAGGCCCGGATCGAGGAGTTCAACGCCCTCGCCGGCCACGAGCACGTGCACAAGGGCATGACCTCGCGCGACCTCACCGAGAACGTCGAGCAGCTGCAGATCCGGCTCTCCCTGGAGCTGGTGCGGGACCGCACGGTCGCCGTCCTCGCGCGCCTCGGCAAGCTGTCCGGTGAGTACGCGGAGCTGGTCATGGCCGGCCGCTCGCACAACGTGGCCGCCCAGGCCACCACCCTCGGCAAGCGCTTCGCGACCGCCACCGACGAGCTGCTCGTGGCGTACGGGCGCCTGGAGGAACTGCTCGGCCGCTACCCGCTGCGCGGGATCAAGGGCCCGGTCGGCACCGCGCAGGACATGCTGGACCTGCTCGGCGGCGACGCCGGCAAGCTCGCGGAGCTGGAGCAGCGGATCGCCGGGCACCTCGGCTTCGCGCACGCCTTCACCTCGGTCGGCCAGGTCTACCCGCGCTCGCTCGACTACGACGTGGTCACCGCCCTGGTGCAGCTGGCCGCCGCGCCGTCCTCGCTGGCCAAGACGATCCGGCTGATGGCGGGCCACGAGCTGGTCACCGAGGGCTTCAAGCCCGGCCAGGTCGGCTCCTCGGCGATGCCGCACAAGATGAACACCCGCTCCTGCGAGCGCGTCAACGGCCTGATGGTCATCCTGCGCGGCTACGCGTCGATGACCGGCGAGCTGTCCGGCGACCAGTGGAACGAGGGCGACGTGTCCTGCTCGGTGGTCCGCCGGGTGGCCCTGCCGGACGCGTTCTTCGCGCTCGACGGCCTCCTGGAGACCTTCCTCACCGTGCTCGACGAGTTCGGCGCCTTCCCGGCCGTCATCGCCCGCGAGCTCGACCGCTACCTGCCCTTCCTGGCCACCACCAAGGTCCTCATGGGCGCGGTCCGCGCCGGTGTCGGCCGCGAGGTCGCCCACGAGGCCATCAAGGAGAACGCGGTGGCCTCCGCGCTCGCCATGCGCGAGCAGGGCGCCGAGCGCAACGAGCTCCTGGACAAGCTGGCCGCCGACGAGCGGATCCCGCTGGACCGGGCGCAGCTCGACGTGCTGATGGCCGACAAGCTGTCCTTCACCGGTGCCGCCGCCGACCAGGTCGCCGCCGTGGTGTCCCGGGTCGAGGAGATCGTCAAGCAGCACCCGGAGGCCGCCGGCTACACCCCCGGGGCGATCCTCTGACCACCCGGTCCCCCCGGTTCTCCGCCGAGGAGCTTCAGGCCGCCCGCGACCGCATCGTGCCCGATGTGGCCGCGGGCGGCCTTTCGGTGCTGCTCTGCGGGATCAACCCGGGTCTGATGACGGCGGCGACCGGCCACCACTTCGCCCGCCCCGGCAACCGGTTCTGGCCGGTGCTGCATCTGTCCGGGTTCACCCCGCGCCGCCTCGCGCCGGCGGAGCAGGGCGAGCTCCTGTCGTACGGCCTGGGGATCACCAACGTGGTGGCGCGGGCGACGGCGCGGGCCGACGAGCTGACCGCCGAGGAGTACCGGGAGGGCGGCCGGATCCTCACCGAGAAGGTGGCGCGGCTCGCCCCGCGCTGGCTCGCGGTCGTCGGGGTCACCGCGTACCGCACGGCCTTCGGCGAGAAGCGTGCCGCGATCGGGCCGCAGGAGCGCACGATCGACGCCCGGCGGGCTCGACGCGGATCTGGGCGCTGCCCAATCCGAGCGGACTCAACGCGCACTGGACGGCGGAGACGATGGCCGAGGAGTTCGCCCGGCTGCGGGAGGCGGCGGGCGTGCCGGACCGGCGCGCGGGCTGACTCCGTACGGCCGGAGGCGGTCGGAGGGACGGCCGTCAGCGGTTCGGCCGCGGCGCTCAGGGCGGGTCGACGGTGGTGACGACGGCGAGGAGCTGGAACGGCAGCTCCTTGTCCCACTGGGAGACCCCGAGGGCGACCCACCGCTCCCCCGCCCGCCACAGATGCACGTCGGGTGTGTGGTTGCTGAGGACGCCCCAGGGCTCGGGTATGTGCTCGCCGGACATGCTCCGGTCGAGGACCGACCACAGGCTGAACACCTGCGGCGGGCCCCAGCGGGCGCCGAGCAGCGTGGAGAGCCCGTCCCGCTCCGCTTCGTACTGCTCCTCGACGGCTAACCGGCGGGTGCCGTCGTCCTCCCAGAATTCCTCGCTCGTGGCGAGCGCGACGACGTGGTGGTCCGGGCCGCTGTCGCGGAACCCGGAGCGCTCGGCGCGCGCCGGGAAGGCCCGGCCCACCAGCTCGTCGACGGCCACGAGATGCTGTGCCCTGTCCATGGAGCCAGTAAAGCGCGCCCCACTGACAGTTGGCGGCCCGTCAGCCCCCGCCGGGCGGCGGCGCCCGGACCGGCCCGCGGGCGGCGCTCGCCGGGCCCGGGTCCATTGAGTAACATCCGGCCAAAGAGGCGTACGAGCTGGGAGGACACACGGTGGGGCGGCTGACCGGCGGGGATCCGTCGCTGCTGCGGCGGATCAACTCCGCGGTGGTACTCCATGCGCTGCGGGGCTCCGACGCGCTCACGCTCACGGACCTGACCCGGATCACCGGCCTCTCCCGGCCGACGGTCGAGGGGGTGACCGAGGGCCTGATCGGGGGCGGTCTGGTCGTCGAGGCGGCGCCCGAGGAGGGCGAGACCCGGCGCCAGGGCCGGCCGGCCCGGAGGTTCCGCTTCCGGGCGGAGGCGGGGCATCTGCTCGGCATCGAGATCGGTCCGCACCGGGTCGCGGCGCTGATCTCGGGCCTCGACGGGCGGATCATCGGCGCCGGTTCGCGCGAGGTGGCGGAGACCGCCCCCGAGGACGAGCGCCTGGACAAGGTGCGGGCCGTGGTGGCGGACGTGCTGCGCAGGACCGGGGTGCCCCGGTCCAATCTGCGGGCGGTCGGCGTCGGCACTCCGGGGATCGTCGAGGCGGACGGCACGGTCCGGCTCGGCACGGCGCTGCCCGGCTGGACGGGCCTCGCGCTCGGCGAGCGGCTGCGCCGCTCCTTCCGCTGCCCGGTGATCGTGGAGAACGACGCCAATGCGGCGGCGGTCGCCGAGCACTGGAAGGGCGCGGCCACCGACTCCGACGACATCGTGTTCGTGCTCGCGGGGCTGAGCCCGGGCGCCGGTTCGCTGATCGGCGGGCGGCTGCACCGGGGTTACGGCGGCGCGGCCGGCGAGATCGGCGCGCTGCACCTGCTGGGGCGGGGCGTCACGCCGGAACACCTGCTGTCCACGACGGACGAGCCGCTGCACCCGCTGGACGAGCAGGCGGTGGCGGAGGTCTTCACGCTGGCCCGGCAGGGCGACGCGCGGGCCCAGGCGGCGGTGGAGCGGTTCATTCAGCGGCTGGTGCACGACGTGGCGGCGCTGGTGCTCGCGCTCGATCCGGAGCTGGTGGTGATCGGCGGCTGGGCGGCCGGTCTGGACGGGGTGCTGCAGCCGCTGCGCGAGGAGCTGGCCCGGTTCTGCCTGCGGCCGCCGCGGGTGGTGCTCTCGCTGCTCGGCGAGGCGGCGGTGGCCACGGGTGCGCTGCGGCGCGCCCTGGACCATGTGGAGGAGCAGTTGTTCGCGGTGGACGGCACGGTGGCCGCCCGGCGTTGAGCGGCTCCGGCACGAGGACGGCCCCGGGCGGTGAGCCCGGGGCCGTCGTCGTACGAGCGAGGCGTCGTCAGGAGGCCATGGCCAGGTCGCCGGAGTCGCCGAAGGTGAGGCGGCAGGTGTCGGCGCGGTAGGTGGCCACGGAGACGGCGGCGGTGCGGCCTCCGGAGAGGTAGCGGGTGGTGACGACGAGGACCGGGGAGCCGGGCAGCCGGTCCAGCTCCTTGGCGTCGTCGGCGCGGGCCGAGCCGAGTTCGACGGAGCGGTCCTGGCCGTCCAGGGCGAGCTGCCGCAGTTCGCGCAGTACGGCGCGGGCGCGGGCGGGTCCCTCGGGGGCGGCGGCCGGGTCGAGGCCGGGCACGGAACCGGCGGGCACGTAGAGGAGTTCGGCGGCGACGGGGGTCCCGTCGGTGACGCGCAGCCGGCGCACGGCGTGCACGGTCTCGCCGGGCTTGGCGTCGAGGAGGCGCAGGACGGCGGCCGGGGTGGTGTCGGCGGCCGAGTCCACGGCCTGCCAGCTCTCCTCGCCGGCGCCGGGCCAGGCGTGCTGGGTGGTGGAGACGTCGACGCCGACGCGCGGCGGGGCGACGGTGGTGCCGACGCCGCGGCGGCGCTGCAGCCGGCCTTCGAGTTCGAGCTGCTCCAGGGCCTGCCGGAGGGTCGCGCGGGCGACGCCGAAGCGGGCGGCCAGCTCGCGCTCGTTGGGCAGGATCTCGCCGACCGCGAAGTCCGTGTCGAGGGCTTCGCTGATCACGGTCTTGAGGTGCCAGTACTTCGGCTCCGGTGCTGCTTCGAGCTGCGTGGTCCCCACCCTGATCCTCCGCACATTCGCCGTGTCCCGCGGCGTTTTCCGCGCCCTTGTTTATTAAAGGTTCCTGCACTAACTCTGCGACCATAAGGCGCGGCACACCCTTGGTCAAGACCAATCCTGCGTCAGAGGGCCCTGAATGTGACCCTCTGACCTAGATCGTTCACAGGACGTTCGCGTGCGCGCGATGCCGGCGCAGCAAAGTGCCCCGCCGCGGAACACGAGGTTCCGGGGCGGGGCGGGTCGAGCGGGGTGGTCGCGCGGGCGGCGGACGGCCGATCCTCAGCCGAGGTCGAGGCCCTGGAGCTTGTCCGGATTGCGCATGATGTACAGACAGGCGATCCGGCCGTCCCTGACCTCGATCTGGAAGATCGCGTCGGTCTTTCCGCCGACGAGGGCGACGAGCGCGGACCGGCCGTTGATCTCCTCGAAGCGGAACTCGTAGGAGTCGCGCACGCCCTGGGCGACGGCGAGCAGGAAGCGCCCGACCTTGTCGGCGCTCTCGATGATCCGCAGCGGGCCCTTGGTCTTGCCGCCGCTGTCGCCGACCAGGCGCACGTCGGGCGCGAGCAGGGCGAGCAGTCCCGTCAGGTCGCCGTCGGCGGCCGCGGCGAGGAACCGCTCGGTGAGGTCGCGGCGTTGGGCCGGGTCGACGTCGTAGCGCGGGCGGCCCTCGTCGACGTGTCTGCGGGCCCGGCCGGCGAGCTGGCGCACGGCGGCCTCGCTGCGGTCGAGGGCGGTGGCGATCTCGGCGAAGGGGAAGCCGAAGGCCTCGCGCAGCACGAACACCGCGCGCTCCAGCGGGGAGAGGGACTCCAGGACGACGAGCAGGGCGAGGGAGACGGAGTCGGCGAGCAGGGCGCGTTCGGCGGTGTCGGGCACGGCGGGCCCGAAGTCGGTGACGATCGGCTCGGGCAGCCAGGGGCCGACGTAGGACTCGCGGCGGGACTGGACATGGCGGAGCCGGTCGATGGCGAGCCGGGTGGTGATCCGGACGAGGAAGGCGCGGGGCTCGCGGACCCCGGCGCGGTCGTCGGCGGTCCAGCGGAGCCAGGCCTCCTGCACCACGTCCTCGGCGTCGGCGGCGCGGCCGAGCATGCGGTAGGCGACGCCGGTGAGCAGCGCGCGGTGCTCCTCGAAGACGTCGGTGGGGTCGGTGAGCATCTCGGTCGGCACGTCCCCATCCCAGCCCACGGCGTCAGCCGTGTCCAGTTCGGTCCGGACCGGTCCGCCCGTACCTCTTGAACTCGACTCTACTCACCGGTAATTCTTGCTGACAGGGTGTCTCGCAGGTGTCCTGCAGGGCGTGTCGGTACGACAGGGAGCAGCCATGTCCGCACAGATCTCGTTCCCCGTGAAGTCCGCGGCCGGGCCGCGCACGGTCACCGTGACGTACGAGCGGCGGGGCACGGGCGAACCCCTGCTGCTGCTCCACGGGATCGGCCACCTCTGGCAGGCCTGGGAGCCGGTCATCGACGTGCTCGCCACCGAGCGGGACGTGATCGCCGTCGACCTCCCGGGCTTCGGCGCCTCCCCGGCACTACCGGCGCCGCTCGCGTACGACCTGACCACGGTGGTGCCGGTGCTCGACGCCTTCTGCGCCGCGCTCGGGGTGGAACGGCCGCACGTGGCGGGCAATTCGCTCGGCGGGCTCCTCGCCCTGGAGCTGGGCCGGGAGAAGCTGGTGCGGTCGGTCACCGCGCTCTCCCCCGCCGGCTTCTGGTCGGAGGCCGAGCGCCGCTACGCCTTCACCACCCTGCGTGCGATGCGGGGCGCCGCGCGGGCGATGCCGCTGCCGCTGATCGAGCGCCTGTCCCGCAGCGCGGCCGGCCGCACCGTCCTCACCAGCACCATCTACGCCCGCCCGGCCCGGCTCTCACCCGAGTCGGCGGTCGCCGAGACGCTGTCCCTGCGCGCGGCCACCGGCTTCGAGCAGACCCTCGCGGCGGGCCGCTCCGTGCTGTTCCGCGAGGACGTCACCGCGCTGCCCGTGACGATCGCCTGGGGCAGCCGCGACCGGCTGCTGCTTCGCCGCCAGGGCATCCGCGCCAAGCAGGCCATCCCGGGTGCCCGGCTGATCCGGTTGCCCGGCTGCGGTCATGTGCCGATGAACGACGACCCCGCCCTGGTGGCCCGGGTCATCCTGGACGGCAGCGCCGCCGCCGCGGCCTGACGGCGCGTCGGCGCGAACGGTGCGAGCGGCACGGCCGCGACGGACGCCGAGCCCGAACAGTCCGGTACCGAGCGCCGCCCCGGCCCCCACCAGGAGGCCGCCGGCGGCCTGCGCCGGACCGAAGGTGCCCTCGCCGACGAGCACGGCGGTCAGCGCGGCGGCCACCGGGATGGCACCGGTATAGAGAGTGGCGCGTTCCATACCGATCCGCTGGGCGCCCATGTAGAAGAGCACGAAACCGACGACGGTTGCGAGCGCCGCCTGCCACACCAACGCTGCGGCCTCCACACCCGTCGGCATCCGCAGTGCCGCCGTGCCGTCGACGGCGAACCCGAGGAGCGCCGCCTCGACGGCGCCGACCCCGCACACCACCGCCGTCAGGAGCTTGGGCCCGAGCAGCCGCAGCACCGGCACCGCGAGCACCGTGAAGCCCACCTCACCCGCGAGGGCCGCCGCCGACCAGCCGAGCCCGGCCAGGTCGGTGCGGCCCCAGCCCTGCACGGTGAAGGCCCCGGCGGCGACGAGCACCGCCCCGTACAGCACCGGCCTGGTCGGCCGCCGGCCCTCGGTGAGCGGCACCAGGACGGCGACCACGACGGGCGCGCAGCCGACCAGGACGCCGGGGACGGCCGGCTCGGCGGTGCGCTCGGCGGCGAGGACCGCCAGGTTGAAGCCGACCATGCCGACCGCCGCGAGCAGCGCGATCCGCAGCCACAGGCGCACGGTCAGGGCGCGCAGCGGCCGCAGCACGGCCCGGCCGCCGAGCAGCGGGAGCAGGAGCAGACAGGCGGCGCCGTAGCGCAGCGCCTGCCCGCCCGCGTACGGGTAGGAGCCGAGCAGGCTGTTGGCGGTGAAGGAGGCGCCGACGAGGGCGTAGGCGACGGTGACGAGGAGCACGCCGCGCAGGGAGTTCGCGTTCATGGTGTCGACGCTAGGAACCGGAGCGGCTTCTTTTGAGGTCCACTTGTCGTACGTCATCGGGGACCACTTCTCGCGCTGGCCCGGGACACGGCGACCAGGCACGAAGGACGTCGGGACGACGGACGTCGGGACGAAGGGGGTACGGGGATGCGCGGCCAACCGGCCTGGGAGCTGCTGCTGCCCGCGGCGGCGGCTCCGGCGCGGCAGCGGGGGCGCTCGCTCCAGGAGGCGCTGCGGGAGGCCGTGCGCACGGGCCGGCTCGCGGTCGGGACGCGGCTGCCGTCGAGCCGGGCGCTCGCCGCCGACCTCGGGGTGTCCCGGGGCCTGGTGACGGAGGCGTACGAACAGCTCACGGCCGAGGGCTATCTGCGCAGCGACCGGGGGTCGGGCACCTGGGTGGGCGGGGCGGCGCGGGCCGCCGCGCCCGGTGTGCGGGACCTCGCGCCGCGCGCCCCGGGCGTACGCGTGGACTTCCGGCCCGGGACGCCGGACCTGTCGCTGTTCCCGCGGGCCGCGTGGGGCGCGGCGCAGCGGGCCGTCCTGTCCGAGCTGGCCCATCGGAGGCTCGGCTACCCGGATCCGCGCGGTCTTCCCGAGTTGCGGGCGGCGGTCGCGGCGCTGCTCGCGCGCCGGCGCGGGGTGGTGGCGGATCCGGAGCGCCTGGTGGTGTGTTCGGGGGTGGCGCAGGCCGCCACGCTGCTCGGCCTTGCGCTACGCGCGCGTGGGCACGGCGCGGTGGGCGTGGAGGATCCGGGCAGCCCGGAGCACGGCCGGCTGTTCGCCGCGACCGGCCTGGACACGGTGTGGCTGCCGGTCGACGAGGAGGGTCTGGTGCCGGGGCGGCTGGCGGCGTCCGGGGTGCGGGCGGTGGTGGTGACGCCCTCGCACCAGTTCCCGTCCGGGATCTCCTACGCGGCCGGCCGGCGGGCCGAACTGCTCGACTGGGCCCGGTCGGTGGACGGGTTCGTGTTCGAGGACGACTACGACGGGGACTTCCGCTACGACCGGGCGCCGGTCGGCGCGCTCCAGGGGCTCGATCCCGAGCGGGTGGTGTATACGGGCTCGGTGAGCAAGTCCCTCGCGCCGGGGCTGCGTCTGGGCTGGCTGCTGCTGCCCGGCGAGCTGGTCGAGGAGGTCGTGGAGCGCAAGCGCACGAT
Source organism: Streptomyces fradiae (assembly GCF_041270065.1). Lineage (NCBI taxonomy): Bacteria > Bacillati > Actinomycetota > Actinomycetes > Kitasatosporales > Streptomycetaceae > Streptomyces > Streptomyces fradiae. The sequence continues at coordinate 984,500 of NZ_CP065958.1, forward strand.
GGACCTCGGCAATCCGGTGATCGACCAGGCGGTGCTCGCCCGTTACGTGTCGGGCGGCGGCTACGACCGGCAGCTGCGGCGCTGCCAGCGGGCCTACCGGGAGCGCCGGGACGCCCTGGTGGCCGCCCTGGAGCGGCACTTCCCCGGCACGGTGACCAGCGGCATCGCGGCCGGTCTGCACGTCATCGCGCGCCTTCCCGCCGCGTACGGGCCGACGCCGGCCTTCCTCACGGCGGCGGAGGCGGCGGGGGTGGCCCTGCGGCCCCTGGAGGAGTACGGGACGGGGCGCCCGGCGGACGGGGCGGTACGGCTGGTGATCGGCTACGCGCATCTGACGCCGGCGGAGATCGGGCGCGGGGTGGCGCTGGTGGCGGCGGCCGGCCCGGGGGACGGCGTGGGCTGAACCTGCCTGCGGGGGCGGTGGGTTGTTCACGCCCTGGGTTGTTCACGCGGGGGGTTGTTCACGCGGGGGGTTGTTCACGCGGGGTTCGGCTGGGCGCCGTTCCCGGGCGCTAGGCATGGGGCGCGGCACCGGGGCGCGGGCCTCGGAGCCGTACGTACGCGAGACGACGGTCCCGCTCCGCCCACCCCTTGGAGGCGTTCGATGTCCCAGCCCACCCCCGGTCCGGCGGCCGGCGGCCCGGCGCCCGCCCGCCGTACCGTCCTGCGCGGTTCGCTCGCCGCTTCGGCAGCCGCCCTCACCGTCGGCGGCGGCGCGTTCGCGAGCCCGGCGTTCGCCGTGTCGGGGCGTCCGTCGGCCGCGTGGGGCGTGCAGACCGGTGATGTCACCGCGCACGCGGGCCTGGTGTGGGTCCGCTCGGACCGGCCCGCCCGCATGATCGTGGAGACCTCGGCGAGCGAATCGTTCCGCCGGGTGCACCGGCACCACGGCCCGCTGCTCGGCCCGGGCACGGACTTCACCGGCACCACCGCGCTGCGCGGCCTGCCGGCCGGCGAGCAGATCCACTACCGGGTCACCCTCGCCGACCCGGACGACCCGCGCCGCACCGGCGAGCCGGTCACCGGCACCTTCCGCACCGCGCCCGAGCGGCGCCGGGACGGGGTGCGGTTCCTGTGGTCCGGTGACATCGCCGGGCAGGGCTGGGGCATCAACCCGGACATCGGCGGCTTCCGCGCGTACGAGGAGATGCGCCGGCTCGACCCGGACTTCTTCCTGTGCAGCGGCGACACCATCTACGCGGACGGGGTCATCCAGCCGTCCGTGACGCTGCCCGACGGGCGGATCTGGCGGAACGTGACGACGCCGGAGAAGTCCAAGGTCGCCGAGACGCTGGCCGAGTACCGGGGCAACTTCCGCTACAACCTGCTCGACCACAACGTGCGGGCCTTCAACGCCCAGGTCCCGTCGATCGTGCAGTGGGACGACCACGAGGTGCGCAACAACTGGTACCCGGGGCAGCTCCTCGACGACGTCCGCTACACGGAGAAGGACGCCGACGTCCTCGCCTCCCGTGCCTCGCGCGCCTTCGCCGAGTACTTCCCCGTCTCCACGCTGCACGCGCGCGTGGGCGAGACCCGCGCCGAGGGCCGGATGCACCGGGTGGTGCGCCACGGCCCCCTGCTCGACGTGTTCGTGCTGGACATGCGCTCGTACCGCAACGCCAACTCGCCGGGCCGGCAGGCCGACGACACCACCGGCATCCTCGGCACCGAGCAGCTGGAATGGCTGAAGCGGGAGCTGTCCCGGTCCCGCGCGGTGTGGAAGGTGCTGGCCGCCGACATGCCGCTGGGCCTGGTCGTCACCGACGGCGCGACCGACTTCGAGGCCGTCGCCCAGGGCGACCCGGGCGCGCCGCTCGGCCGCGAGCTGCAGATCGCCGAGCTGCTGCGCTTCATCAAGCACCGGCGCATCACCGGCACCCTGTGGCTCACCGCCGACGTGCACTACACCTCGGCCCAGCACTACGTGCCCGAGCGCGCGGCCTTCAAGGACTTCGCCCCCTTCTGGGAGTTCGTCTCGGGCCCCCTGGCTGCGGGCGGCTTCCCGGCCAACCAGCTGGACGCCACCTTCGGCCCGGACCGCGTCTTCGTCCGCGCCCCGGACCGCGCGAACCTCTCGCCGATGGAGACCCCGCAGTACTTCGGCGAGGTCGCCATCGACGGCGACAGCGGCGAACTGACGGTGCGTCTGCGGGCCGAGGGCGGTCTGGTGCTGTTCAGCCGGACGCTGCAGCCGGGGCGGGTGGGGCAGTAGGTCCCGGAATCGGGGCGGCGGAGCCTGAGGGTCCGGGCGTCGGCGGGGAACGAGTCCGGGCGCGGGGCCGCCTCCGCCGTCCGGGCGATTGTCAGTGGCGGGTCCTACGGTCTTTCACATGACGCGATCCGTACAGGCGCTGGCCTACGCACGCCCGTCCGCCCTCGAGCCCACCGGCTCCGGGCGGCTGCTCGGACTGGAGACCTCGGGGGGCCTCACGCCGCACGGCGCCGAGGCCCGGCCCCGGTTCTTCTCCGGGTTCCTCACCTCACCGCAGGTCGCCGCGCGCGGGCTGCTCGCCGTGGCCGACGTGGCGGCGGCGCGCTACTACCAGCGGATGAGACCGGGTTCGCTGGACCCGGTGGTGACGGGCAACGGGGACCGGCTGCGGTTCGAGTCGTTCTCGGGGTGCGGCGGGGTGTACGCGCGTCTGGACGTGCTGAGCGCGGGTCTCGACGGGGCGGAGACCGGGCACGGAACGACGAACGTCGATGTGAACAACCCGCTGCGGGAGGCCCTGTCGCGGCTGACCGGCGGCGACCCGCTGCATCTGCGGGTCGGTCCCGAGGAGTTGGCGGTGACCACCCTGGACGGGCCGGTCGTCGAGAAGAAGGTGCCGCTGCCGGACCGCTGGCTGCGCGGCTTCGCCGAGGCCCAGGTCTCGTCCGCCGGTTTCGACCTGCGGGCCGAGCTGTCCGGGGCGGAGGCGGTGCGCTTCCTGCGTTCGCTGCCGCGCTCCCAGGCGCGCGGCCGGGGCCCCATGTGGGTGGTGCAGCAGGGCCGGACGCTGCGTCCGACCACCCGCCCGGTGCCGGGCGCCGTCTGCCTCGCGGGCCCGGATCGACTGATCGCGCTGGAGCGGGTGCTGCGGCACGCGACGGCGCTGCGGGTGTACGGGCCGGTGCCGGACGGCGCGGCGGCCGCGCCGAGCGCCTGGGAGGTGGAGCTGCCGGGCATGCGGCTCACTCTCACCCTCTCCCCCGACCCGGCGCGCGGCTTCTCCGGCGAGGGCGGCGTCCTGGAGGCGCTGGCCACGGAGGAGGCGGCGCAGGACGCCGAGCTGGTCTCGGTGCTGCTCGCCTGGGAGCCGCGCATCGACCTCGCGGACCTGGCCGAGCAGTCGGGGCTGCCCGTGGACCGGGTGCGGGCGGCGCTGACCCGGCTCGGCACGGCCGGCCGGGTGGGTTACGACGTCGCCGAGGCGGCGTACTTCCACCGCGAGCTCCCCTACGACGCCGATCGCGCCGAGCGCCACAACCCGCGGCTGCTCTCCGCCCGGGCCCTGCTCGCGGAGGGCGCGGTCACGCTGGACGGCGAGCTCGCGACGGTGGCGTCCGGCGAGCGCCGCTATCAGGTACGGGAGACCGCGCACGGACGTCTGACCTGCACCTGTACCTGGTGGGCGGACTACCGGGGGCGGCGCGGCCCCTGCAAGCACGCGCTGGCGGTACGGATGGCACGACGCGGAGCGATGACGGTCGAGTCGGCGGGGACGGCCGAGGCGGTCGCGGAGGGCGCGCGATGACGACGGCGACGGACACGGGGACGGACAAGGGGACGGGGACCATGACGGGGACGACGGCCATGACCACGGCCATGACCACGGTCGAGACCGCGACGGAAGCGCTGCTGACGGCGGTACGGGAGGGGCGGCACCGCGAGGTGCCCGCGCTCCTGGAACCCCTGGACGCCGCCGCGCGCAAGAAGGCGCTGCCGCGCCTGAAGGAGCTGCGCACCGAGGTGCGCGGCTGGGACTGGCAGCAGTGGAACGCGCAGACGGAGGCCCGCCGGGCGCTGAGGGTCGCGGGCGCCGGCTGCCACACGGGCGCGGCCGCGGCGGCGGCCTGGATCGCCTCGCGCGATCTGACCGGCTGGGGCCAGCACACCGTGGACGGCGTCCTGGAGGTCCTGGCGGACCGGGACCCCGCGTGGCTCGGGGACGTGGCGGGCCGGCTCGCCGACCGCCCGGGCGTCGCCGACGACGACTACCACCTGGTGCACACCCTGGTGCTGCGCTCCGGCCGTCCGGTGCCGACCACCGAGAGCTATCTGCGCGGCTGGACCCGGACGGTGACGGACCACCGGCTGGTGGCCCGGCTGCGCGAGGACCCGCAGACGCCGGTGCTGCTGCCGCACGTCCTGGCGCTGACCGAGACCCCGGACCGGCTGACCTGGTCGGTCGGACCGGACGCGCCCACGCACTGGCCGACGGCCCTGAAGACCCTCGCCGACGAGGGCGTGCTCGACCGCGCGGTCCTGGTCGACGGCTGCGTGTCCCGGCTGCTGCGCGGCGGCCGGGCCCGCGACCTGCGCTTCCCGCTGGCCCTGCTCCAGACCCTCGGCACCACGGACGAGGAGCGGCGGGCGCGGATCCCGGACTGGCTGGGCATGGCGGCGGACGGACCGTCCCCGGTGGCCGGCCACGCCCAGACCATCCTGACCGAGCTCGCGCTGGACGGCGGCCTCACGGTCACCGAGCTGGCGGAGATGTCGGGCTCGGTGCTGTTCCGCAGCGAGAAGAAGCTGGTACGGGCGCAGTTGACGCTGCTCGGCAAGGTGCTGCGAAGCGAGCCGGGCGCGGCGGCGGAGCTCCTTCCGGTGGTCACGGACGCCTTCGGGCACGAGGACACCTCCCTCCAGGAGCGGGCGCTCGCTCTGGTGGGCCGCCATCTGAAGCACGTGGACGAGTCCGCCCGGACGGAACTGTCCGGCGCCGTCGAGCTGTTGAGCCCGGTGCACCGGCAGGCCGCGGCCGAGCTCTTCGGCGTGGCCGCCGTGTCCGACGACGCGCCGTACGAGGAGGTCCTGCCGCCCGCGCCGGAGCGCCGCCCGGTGGCGCCTCCGGCCGAGCTGGCGGAACTCGTGGAGGACCTGGTCTCCCTGGAGCGACGGCCGCACGACGTGGTGCCGGAGGAGTTCGAGCGGGCGCTTGACGGTCTCGTACGGCATGCGCACCGGGACCGTGAGGCGCTGCGGGCGGCGGTGCGGGAGGCGTTCGCGGGGGCGTACTGGCTGGAGGCGGGGAGTCGCCTCGGCGACGGTACGCGGGGCCTGACGGACATGCTCGCCACCGTGGTGGGCACCGCGCGGGTCACCCGCACCGATGCCGGCCACCGCCCGTCCTGTGCGCACGAGTCGCTGGCCTGGGTGCTCCAGTCGCGGGTTCGTGAGGCGGCCTGGCAGCTCGCCCAGGGCAAGCGCGTGCCGTTCCTGCTGGCCGCACCGAGCTGGCACACCGGGTCCATCGACGCACCCGTGCTGGTGGAGCGGCTGCGGGAGTACCGAGACACTGGGGTGCAGCCCTTGCCCCTGGACCTGGCGCAGGCGCTGCTCCGGGTGCGGAAGGGCGGTCCGGCGGCGGCCGAGGCGGCAGTCGAGGCGGCGGCGCTCGGCACACGGGCGGGTGAGCGGCTCGCGGAGTGGCTGACGGCGGACGCCTCGCTCGCGCCCGGGGTGCGGCTGCAGTCCCGGAGCCGCGACAAGCGGGGCGGCCAGTGGTGGCTGGCAGACCGGGTGGTGCTCGCGGTGCGCGAGCGCCGCGTGATCCGTGAGGAGTTCCCGCCGGCGTTCCGATGGCTCGGCACCGAGCCGACCGAGTCCCCGCGCGGCTGCGGCTCGTACCACTGGTCCGGTCAGCGCTCCCTCTGGCCGGCCGTCCTCCCCGACGACCGGGAGACCCTGGCCGCCTGGTTGCTGCCCACTCTGGCCGGCGGAGTCGAGCGGGAGGAGCGCGGGGCGACCTGGGCGCTCACCGCCCTCGCCGAGTCCGACGGCCCCGTCGGCCCCGCCGTCCACCTGGCGCTCGCCGTCGGGCTCGGCTGCTTCCACGCCGAGGACCGGCTGACCGCCGTCGACGCGCTGCTCGTGCTGGCGTCGCGCGGCGAGCTGGACGCGGCGCTGCTCGGGGCGCGGCTCGCGGAGTTGCTGGCCGAGGGGTCGGTGAAGCCGAACCGGCTGGCGGACGCGGCTCGTACGGCGGCGGCGACCGGGGCGTACGGGACGGTGCGCGACGTGCTGCTCGCGCTGCTGCCGTCGGTGCTCGGCGACGCGAAGCCGGCCCGCGGGAGCGGGGAGCTGCTCGCGGTGGCGGCGGAGTGCGCGGAGCGGGCCGGCGGGTCCGGGGAGGAGGTGCCGGGGCTCGCGGAGCTCGCGGCGCGCAAGGGCACGACGCAGCTGGTGACGCAGGCGCGCCGACTCGCGGTCGCGCTCGGTCAGCGGGCCGGTCAGACCCGATCGGAAAGTGCTTGAAATCGCCACCAATGCCCCGGATCGGCGCTTAACCCGTCAGTCACAAGGCGTTCGTGATCACGCAACACCACTGGGTCACAGTGAGGTCATGACGCCCGATATGACGCACCGGAAGAACGCCCGCCGGCTCCACCACTGGCGGCACGACCTGATCGAGCTGGCGGCCCTGTTCACCGCCGTGGTGGTGGCCGACTCGATCGCCAAGACCGTGGTGAAGGGCCCCGACGGCCCTTACCTGCTGGTGTTCTCGGCGATCGCGCTGGTCGCCACGGCCGCCTTCCACACGTGGTGGGCCCGGCGGCACAGTCATGCGCCGCCCGCCGACGATCCCGGCGGCAGCGGGGTGACGTCCCCGCTGCCGCCGGACGCGGTTTCCGGCGAGGCCCCCACCCCCGTGGGGGACTCCGCCGGAACGGCCACCAGCCTGTGGCGGCTGCGGACCACGGTCCGCGACGCCCCGGGCAGCCTGGCCGCGCTGTGCGCGGTGCTCGCCCGGCACGGGGTCGACATCCTGACCCTGCAGACGCACCCGCTGGCCGAGGGCACGGTGGACGAGTTCCTGCTCCGCGCGCCCGCCGGTCTCGAGGCGGGCGTGCTCACGCGGGAGATCGCCGCGGCCGGCGGCACCGACACCTGGACCGAGCGCGCCGACGCCCATGACCTGGTCGACACCCCGACCCGGGTGCTCGGCCTGGCCACCCGCACCGCGCTCGACGCGGCCGAACTGCCCCTGGCGCTGCGCCAGCTGCTCGGCCGCTGCACCCTGCGCTCCGTACCGCCGGTCTCCCTCTCCGGCCGCCCGACCGGAGACCACGCCCCGGTGGAGGGGGTCCTGGAGGAGACCGCGATGCGGCTGCGCGACCCGAACGGCGGGACGCTGGTGATCGAGCGGCCGTATCTGCCGTTCACGCCCACCGAGTTCGCCCGGGCCCGCGCCCTGGTGGAGCTCGACGCCCGGCTCGGGCCGCGGCTGCCGCGCGGCCTGGACGTGCTGACGCTGCCCGAGGGCAACGACATCACCGTGCGCCGCGCCGACCAGCGCGACCTGGCCGCCGCGCGGGCCATGCACGACCGCTGCTCCGAGCGGACCCTGGCGCTGCGCTACCACGGCCCGGTCGGCGACGCCGACCGCTACCTCGACCACCTGCTCAGCCCCCGGTTCGGCCGGACGCTCGCCGTGCAGACGGCCTCCGGCCGGGTCGTCGCCCTGGGCCATCTGCTGTGGGACGGCGACGAGACCGAGGTCGCCCTGCTCGTCGAGGACGAGTGGCAGCGGCGCGGCATCGGCTCCGAACTCCTCGGCCGTCTGGTGGCGCTCGCGGAGGAGGCCGGCTGCGACAGCGTCTACGCGGTGACCCAGTCCTCCAACACCGGCATGGTGGCCGCCATGCGGGCGCTGAACCTGCCCCTCGACTACCAGATCGAGGAGGGCACCCTGGTCATCACCGCCCGCCTGGCCGGCCGCCCGGCGAGCGCCGCCGGCCCCCGGGCGGAGTCCGACGTGGCTACGCCCGCGCGGCCCGCTCCGGACTCCGCCGGCTCTCCGACGGGGTGGCGGACCCGGCGCTGAGCGCCTGTGTGAGGTCCCGCCACAGGTCCTCGACGTCCTCCAGGCCCACGGACATGCGCAGCAGCCGGTCGCTGATGCCGCCGGTGCGCCGGTCCGAGGGATCGACGATGCGGTGGCTGATCGAGGCGGGGTGCTGGATGAGCGAGTCGACGCTGCCGAGGCTGACCGCCGGCGTGATGAGCCGTACCGCGCCGATCACGTCGTGCGGGTCGCCGTACACCTCGAAGGCGATCATCGCCCCGCCGATCCGCGGATAGTGCACGCGCGCGATCCGCGGGTCGCCGGCCAGCCGCCGGACCAGGTCGGCGGCGGTCGCCGAGGCGGCCCGTACCCGTACCGGAAGCGTGGACAGGCCGCGCAGCAGCAGATAGCCGGCCAGCGGGTGCAGCACGCCGCCGGTGGCGAAGCGCACCTGGCGCAGGGTACGGGCGAACTCCTCGTCGCAGGCGACGACACCGCCCATGACGTCGCCGTGACCCCCGAGGTACTTGGTGGCGCTGTGCAGCACGATCCGCGCGCCGAGCTCGGCGGGCCGCTGGAGCACCGGGGTGGCGAAGGTGTTGTCGACCAGGAGCGGCACCTCGCCGCAGGAGTGGGCCAGGGCCCGGATGTCCACCTCGGCGAGGGTCGGGTTGGCCGGGGTCTCGACCATGACCAGGCCGGTGTCGGGCCGGATGGCGTCCGCGACGCCGGCCGGGTCGGTCCAGGTGACCTCGGTGCCGAGCAGTCCGGCGTTCAGCAGGTGGTCGCTGCAGCCGTACAGCGGGCGGACCGCCACCACGTGCCGCAGACCCTGACTCGCGCGGGCGAGCAGCACGGCGCTGAGCGCCGCCATGCCGCTGGCGAAGGCGACCGCGGCGTCGGTGCCCTCCAGGCGGGCAAGGGCGGTCTCGAAGCGCCCGGTGGTGGGGTTGTCCAGGCGGGCGTAGACCGGCGGGCCGTCCGGGAGGACGCCGGTGGTGGCGAACGCGTCGATGCGGGCCGCCTCCGCCCGGGCGTCGCGGGACGGGTAGGTGGTGGACAGGTCGAGCGGCGGGGCGTGCAGACCGAGCTCGGCGAGGTCGTCGCGGCCGGCGTGCACGGCTTCGGTGGCGAGTGCCCGGGTGGGGGCGGACTCGGCGGAGGACGCATGGGCGTTCCTGGTCATGTCCATGCGGCGCACTCTGAACGGATACCGCCGGGTAGCGGGAAATCGCCGTGCTACGTTCGGCCAATGGCTGATTCTGTCGTACTGGACCCGGTCGATCTGCACATTCTTCGCCTGCTGCAGAACGACGCCCGGACCACCTACCGGGAGCTCGCCGCCGAGGTGGGGGTGGCTCCGTCCACCTGTCTCGACCGAGTGGCACGGCTGCGCCGCACCGGCGTGATCCTCGGACACCGGCTACAGCTGAATCCGGCCAAACTCGGCCGGGGCCTGGAAGCGCTGCTGCTCGTCCAGGTGCGCCCGCACCGCCGGGAACTCATCGGGCCGTTCGTCGAACGGGTGCGCGCGCTGCCGGAGTCCCGGGCGCTGTTCCATCTCACCGGCCCCGACGACTACTTGGTCCACGTGGCCGTGGCGGACCCCGCCGACCTGCAACGACTCGTCCTGGACGCCTTCACCTCACGGCGCGAGGTGGCCCGCGTGGAGACCCGGCTGATCTTCCAGCAGTGGGAGTGCGGACCGCTGCTCCCGCCCGTCCCCGGCGCTCATTTGTCAGCCGACTGAGATCGATTGAGGGTGACGCGGGCCCCGTGCACGGGCCAGGATTGGCTCCATGCCAGAGTCTTCCAGCACCGCTCTTCCCCGCCAGGTCGCCGACGACTACGTCGACGCGCTCATCGAACTCGACCCGATCACCGGCACGTTCCTGGGAGTCCGCGAGAGCGCCGGGCGCCTCCCCGACTTCTCCCCCGCCGGTCAGGAAGCCCTCGCCGACCTGGCGCGGCGCACGCTCGAACGGCTCGACACGGCGGAGCGGCAGGACGGCGCCCAGGACGAGGCGGAGCAGCGCTGCGGCCGGCTGCTGCGCGAGCGGCTGACCGCCCAGCTCCAGGTGCACGAGGCGGACGAGGGCCTGTGCGCGGTGAGCAACCTGCGCTCGCCCGCGCACAGCGTGCGCCTCTCCTTCACCATGCTGCCGACGGCGACCGAGGCCGACTGGACGGCCGCCGCCGCCCGGCTGCGAGCCGTGCCGGCGGCTCTGGAGGGCTATCGCGCCTCGCTCACCCTGGGGCTCGAACGCGGCATGCGGGGCGGGCCGCGGGCCACGGCCACCTTCGTCGGGCAGCTCACCGAGTGGTCGGCCGGCGGCGGCACCGGCCCGGACGGCGCGCCGCGCGGCTGGTTCTCGGGCTTCGCGGCCGGCGCCGACACGGCGATCCGGGCGACCGGGCCGGACGGCGACGGTGACGGCGGGCTGCCGGACGGACTGCGGGCCGAGCTGACGGCGGCGGGCGCGGCGGCCGACGCGGCCGTGCTCGCGCTGCGGGACTGGATGCGCGACGTGTACGCGCCGGCGGTCGCCGACGCCCCGGACACCGTGGGCCGCGAGCGCTACCGCCGCTGGGCCCGCTTCTTCAACGGCACCGACCTGGACCTCGACCAGGCCTACGCGTACGGCTGGTCCGAATACCACCGCCTGCTCGGCGAGATGCGGCACGAGGCCGACCGGATCCTGCCCGGCTCCGACCCGTGGGAGGCGCTGGCCCACCTCGACGTGCACGGTGCGCACATCGAGGGCGTGGACGCGGTGCAGGACTGGTTGCAGGGCCTGATGGACGAGGCGATCGACGCGCTGGACGGCACGCACTTCGAACTCGCCGACCGGGTGCGGCGGGTGGAGTCCCGGATCGCTCCGCCCGGCGGCGCCGCCGCCCCGTACTACACCGGCCCGTCGGAGGACTTCTCGCGCCCCGGTCGCACCTGGCTGCCGGTGGACGGACAGCACCGCTTCCCGGTGTACGACCTGGTGTCGACCTGGTACCACGAGGGCGTGCCGGGCCATCACCTGCAGATCGCCCAGTGGGTGCACGTGGCCGACCGGCTCTCCCGCTACCAGGCGACGATCGGCAAGGTCAGCGCCAACACCGAGGGCTGGGCGCTCTACGCGGAGCGGCTGATGGACGAGCTGGGCTTCCTGGGCGACGCGGAGAAGCGGCTCGGCTATCTGGACGCGCAGATGATGCGGGCCTGCCGGGTGATCGTGGACATCGGCATGCACCTGGGCCTGGAGATCCCGGCGGACTCGACGTTCCACCCGGGCGAGCGGTGGACGCCGGCGCTCGCGCAGGAGTTCTTCCAGCGGCACAGCAGCCGGCCGCCGGCCTTCGTGGAGAGCGAGATGACCCGCTATCTGTCAGTGCCGGCCCAGGCCATCGGCTACAAGCTGGGCGAGCGGGCCTGGCTGCTCGGCCGCGCCAACGCCCGCGCCAAGCACGGCGACGCGTTCGACGCGAAGGCCTGGCACATGGCGGCCCTGTCGCAGGGCCCGCTGGGGCTCGACGACCTGGTGGACGAGATCTCCCGGCTCTGAGCGCGGCGCGGGCGCGGAAGCCGGGCGGCCGGACTGTGAGATACCCCCGGGAGGACTTGAACTCCCGGGGGTTTCCCTGCAAGGTCACGCCCATGACCAGCGGATACATCCCGGACGCCACGGACTGGCGGATCCTCGACGCCCTCCAGGCCCAGGGCCGGGCCAGCTTCGCCGAGCTCGCGCGGGCCGTGTCCATGTCCGCGTCGGCGGTGACCGAACGCGTGCGGCGCCTGGAGGAGGCGGGGGTGATCGCCGGGTACACGGCGATCGTCGACCAGGAGCGGCTCGGGCTTCCGATCCTCGCCTTCGTCCGGCTGCGCTACCCCAACGGCAACTACAAGCCCTTCCACGACCTGATCGCCGCCACCCCCGAGGTGCTTGAGGCGCACCATGTGACGGGCGACGACTGCTTCGTCCTGAAGGTCGCCGCCCGCTCCATGCGGCATCTGGAGGAGGTCTCCGGGAAGATCGGCGCGCTCGGCTCGGTCACGACGAGCGTCGTCTACTCCTCGCCGCTCCCCCAACGCCCGATCAGCCGCTGAGCGCGTCGCCGCCCGTGCGCAGGCGCACGGCCGAGCCGTCCCGGGCCTTGGTGACCTCCAGCTGGGCCGGGATGCGGCGGCGCAGGTCGCCGACGTGGCTGACGATGCCGACGCTGCGGTCCCGTTCGCGCAGGGAGTCCAGCACGTCCAGGACCTCGTCGAGGGTCTGGTCGTCGAGGCTGCCGAAGCCCTCGTCGATGAAGAGGGTGTCGAGGCGGACGCCGCCGGCCTCGTCGGTGACGACGTCGGCGAGGCCGAGCGCCAGCGCGAGAGAGGCGAAGAAGGTCTCGCCGCCGGACAGGGTCGCGGTGTCCCGCTCGTTGCCGGTCCAGGCGTCGACCACGTGCAGGCCGAGTCCGGCCCGCCGGCCGCCGCTGCGGGCGTCGGAGTGGACCAGGGTGTAGCGCCCGGAGGACATCCGCTGCAGCCGGGCCGTGGCGGCGGCCGCGACCTGCTCCAGGCGGGCCGCGAGCACGTAGGACTCCAGGCGCATCTTGCGCTCGTTCTCGGCGGAGGTCCCGGCGGCGAGTCCGGCGAGCCGCGCCACTCGCTCGTACTCCTCGCGCAGCGGCCCGAGCCGCCGCACCTCCTCGTCGGCCCGCCCGGACAGCCGGTCAAGCGCCTCGCACCGCTCCGTTACGGCGGAGAGCACGGTGGCGGCCTCGCGCAGCGCCCGCTCGGCGTGGCTGTGCGCGGCGCCGGCGGCGGCCGGGTCGGCCGGCGGGAGCGCGGCGGCGGCCGCGGTGGCCTCGTCACCGAGCCGGTCGGCGACGACCGCGGCCTCCGACCGCCAGGCGTCGACGCGCTGTTGGAAGCTGCGCCGGGCGGGCTCGTCGAGGAGCGCCGCGGCCGCCTCCGCCGGGGTCGCGAACCCGGCCCGGAACGCGGCGTCGGCCAGCCGGTCGTCGGCGTCCTTCAGGCCGCGCGCGGCGACCTCGGCGCTGCGCACCGCCTCGGCGGCCCCGGTCAGCAGTCCGATCCGCCGCTCCAGGAGCGTGGCGTACTCGGCGACGCTGCCCGACTCCCCTCGCGAGGCCGCCACTTCGGCCTCCAGATCCGCCTGCTGCTGCTCCAGCGCCTCCCGCCGCGCCGCCCGCGCCGCCACCCGCCGCTCGGCCTCCCGCTGCGCGGCGACCCGCTCCTCGTGCTCCCGCTCGGCCCCGCCCAGTGCCTCCCGCGCGGCATGCGTCTGCCCGGCGAGCGCGTGCGCCTCGGCGTGGGCGCGGGAGAGCTCGTCCACGAGCCGGGTGAGGTCGGCGACGGCGGGCTCGGCGGCGGAGCCGCCGTCGGCATCGGCGTCGTCCGTCCCCGCCAGCGCCTCCTTCCGTGCCGCCTCCCAGGCCTCCGCCGTCGCCGCCGCGCCCGTCTCCGCCGCCGTGCGGGCCTCGTCGGCCCGGGTGTAGGCGGCGTAGGCGGCGTCTTCGGCGGTGCGGTCGACGTGGTCGGCGGTGGTGCGGGCCGGGGCGGGGTGGGTGGCGGAGCCGCAGACCTGGCAGGGGGCGCCGGGGGTGAGGGCGGCGGCGAGTTCGGCCGCGATGCCGTGCAGGCGGCGGGACTTGACGTCGAGCCAGTGTTCGTGGGCGTCGTTGCGGTGCTCGCGGGCGGCGGTCAGCCGGTCGCGGGCGGTGGTGAGTTCGGCGGCGAGGGCGTCGCGGCGGCGGGCGGCGGCGAGACGGCGGCGGGCCGGTTCGAGGCGGCCGGCGAGCTGTTCGGCGCGGGCGGTGGCGTCCTGGGCGGCCTCGGCGTGCCGCTTGAGGCCCTCGCGGCGGGCGTCCCAGCCGGCGAGCCAGGCGGCGGCGTCCTGGAGGAACTCCTCGTCGGCGCGGGCCTCGCGGTCCAGGACGGCGCGCTCGGCGGCGAGTTCGGCGCCACGCTGCTCGGCGCGGCGGGCCGCCTCCAGGCCGCCGAGCTCCTCGCGCAGCCGGCGCTCGACGGCGGAGAGCTGTTCGGTGCCGGCGTCGCCGAGGTCGGGCGGCAGTATGGCGCGGGCACGGTCGCGGGCGGCGTCGGCGGTGCGGTGGGCGCGCTCGGCGTCCTCGCGCAGGGCGAGCGCGGGGGCGACCCGGTCGGCCTTGAGGGAGCGGTCGAGGGCCTGCTGCCATCGCTCGCACTCGGGTCGGCGGGCGGCGAGCTCGTCCTGGCGGCGGAGCGCGTCGGCGTGCCGGGCCTGCCGGTCGGCGAGCTCTCGGGCCGCGTCGAACGCGGCGCGCGCGCCGGCCTGGCGCTCCTCGGCGGCGGCGAGCCGGATCCGGGCGATGTCGAGGGCTTCGCGGGCCTCGCTGCGGGCGAGCGCGGCGCGGGTCTGGACGGCCTCGGCGAGGCCGGGTTCGCCGGGGCGCTCCTCTACGGGGGCGGCGGCGGGCGATCCGGGGCCGGCGGCCTCGGCCATCCGGTGGGCGAGGGCGAGCAGCCGCTCGTCGCCGGCGCCGACCTCCCGCTCGGCGGCCTTGCGGAGCTCGGCGAGCCGGTCCTCGACGGCGGCGAAGCGGCGGGTGTCGAAGAGCCGGCCGAGGAGCTTTCCGCGGGCCTCGGCGTCGGCGCGCAGGAAGCGTGCGAAGTCGCCCTGGGGCAGCAGCACGACCTGGCAGAACTGGTCGCGGCTCATGCCGAGGAGCTGGGTGATCTCCTCGCCGATCTCCTGGTGGGACTTGCTGAGCCCCTTCCAGGTGCCGGTCCCGGCGTCGTACTCGCGCAGCGTGCTCTGGGCCTTCTCCGTGGTGAAGCCGCCGCCGCGCTTCTTGGGGCGCGGCTGCGCCGGGCTCCTGGTGATCTCCAGGCGCCGCTCCCCCACGGTGAGTTCGAGGGTGACCTCGGTGGGGGTGCCGCTCGGCGCGTGGTCGCTGCGCAGCACGGACCCGGGGCTCTGGCGGGCGCCGGGGACGGAGCCGTACAGCGCGAAGCAGACCGCGTCGAGGACGGAGGTCTTGCCGGCGCCGGTGGGTCCGTGGAGCAGGAAGAGGCCGGCCGACGACAGGGTGTCGAAGTCGATCTCCTGGGCGGTGCCGAACGGGCCGAAGGCGGTGACGACGAGGCGGTGGAGTCTCACCGGCCCACCTCGCGCTCGCGGCGGGCCGAGTCGACCCGGACGTCGTCGAAGGCGCCGTACAGCACGCCGCGTTCGGCGCTGTCGGGGCCGGCGCCGCCGCGTACGTGGGCCACGAAGTCCTCCGCGATCTGCTGGTCGCTGCGGTCGCGCAGCCGGGTGGCGTAGGAGAGGGCGGGGTCGTCGTCCGTGCGCTCGGGGTCGAAGACCAGGTGGAGGGCGTGCGGGAAGCGCTCGGCGAGCCGGGCCATGGGTTCGGCGGGGCGCACCGGGTCGGTGAGGGTGGCCTCGATCCAGGAGTCCTCGTGGCGGGCGAGGCCGGGGTCGGCGAGCAGGTCGTCGAGGCGGCCGCGGATCCGGGCGAGCGGGCGCGGCACGGGGCAGTCGATCCGCTCGGCGGTGTCCACGGCGCCGTCCGGGCCGAGGTCGATCAGCCACATGGTCTTGCGGTGGTCGGTCTCGGAGAAGGAGTAGGCGAGCGGGGAGCCGGAATAGCGCACCCGCTCGGTGAGGGTCTGGCTGCCGTGGAGGTGGCCGAGGGCCACGTAGTCGACGCCGTCGAAGACTCCGGCGGGGACGGCGGCGACGCCGCCGACAGTGATGTCGCGCTCGCTGTCGCTGGCCTCGCCGCCGGCCACGAAGGCGTGCGCGAGGACGACGGAGCGGGTGCCGTCGGGGCGGGTGGCGAGGTCGGCGCGGACCCGGTCCATGGCGGCGCCGAGGACCGCCTCGTGTCCGGCCTTGGCGGCGCCGAACTGCTCGCGCACCAGGGCCGGTTCGAGGTAGGGCAGGCCGTAGAGGGCGACGTCGCCGTGGGCGTCGGCGAGCAGCACGGGGGTGCCGGCGCCGGCGGGGTCGGTGCGCAGATGGATGCCGGCGCGCTGGATGAGGCCGGCGGCGACGCCGAGGCGGCGGGCCGAGTCGTGGTTGCCGGAGATCATCACGGTGGGCACGCCCGCCTCGGCGAGGCGGTGCAGGGCGGCGTCGAAGAGCTCGACGGCGGCGAGCGGCGGCACGGCGCGGTCGTAGACGTCGCCGGCGACGAGCACCGCGTCCACCTCGCGCTCGCGCACGGTCGCCACCAGGTGGTCGAGGAACGCGGCCTGGGCGTCGAGCAGGGCGACCCGGTGGAACGAGCGTCCCAGGTGCCAGTCCGACGTGTGCAGAAGCCTCATGATCCCTGAGCGTATCGGTGGGGTGTGACAGACCCGGCCGGAACGGCGAAAGGGGTACGGAGCGGGTACGGGCGCACGCCTCGGCCCGGGTGCCCGTACGGGTGCCGGTCAGGCATCGCCGTACGCCTCGCCGCCGAGTTCGAGGCTCGCCTCGCCGGCGGTCGCGTCGGCGAGCCAGGCCGTGAAGTCCGTCACGTCCGCGTCGGGGAGGCCGATCTCGATGGTGACGGCGGCGCCGTAGCTGACCTCGCGCACCGAGCGGCCGGTGGAGCGCAGGTCGTTCTGCAGTTTGCCGGCGCGCTGGTGGTCGACGGTCACGGTGGCGAGCCGGTAGCGGCGCCGGGTGATGGTGCCGAGGGCGTCGAGGGCCTCGCCGACCACGCCGCCGTAGGCGCGGATGAGGCCGCCGGCGCCAAGTTTGACGCCGCCGTAGTAGCGGGTGACGACGGCGACGACGTAGCGCATCTCACGGCGCAGCAGCATCTGGAGCATGGGCACGCCCGCGGTGCCGCCGGGCTCGCCGTCGTCGGAGGCCTTCTGTAGGGAGGCGTCGGCGCCGATGACGTATGCGAAGCAGTTGTGCGTGGCGGTGGGGTGCTCGCGGCGGATCCGGGCGACGAACTCCTGCGCCTCCGCCTCGGTGGCGGCGGGCGCGAGCGCGCAGATGAAGCGCGATCGGTTGATCTCGGACTCGTGGACGCCCTCGCCGGCGAGCGTGCGGTACTGCTCCTGCATCACGCCAGCCTATGCGCCCGGCGGGCGCCGCCCGCGCCCGCCCCGGTCCGCGCGGATCTCCGGGGCGGGCGGGAATGACCGAGGGTCACGGCGTGTTCACCCTCGTAGACCGGATCGTTTCACGGAAAGGGCAGTGTGTGATGAGCGTCGAGTCCATGACCACCGAGGCGGAGACCGTGCGCCGCATCCTCACCGAGAGCGGCGACACGTGGGCGGTGGTGGGCCTGTCCAACAACCGGATGCGCGCGGCGTACGGGGTGGCCCAGACCCTCCAGCGCTTCGGCAAGCGGATTGTGCCGGTGCACCCGAAGGCGGAGACGGTGCACGGGGAGCAGGGGTACGCGTCGCTGGCGGACATCCCGTTCCCGGTCGACGTCGTCGACGTGTTCGTGAACAGCGAGCTCGCGGGCGCCGTCGCGGACCAGGCCGTCGAGATCGGCGCCAAGGCGGTGTGGTTCCAGCTGGACGTGATCGACGAGGCGGCCTACGAGCGGACCCGGGCGGCCGGTCTCGACATGGTGATGCACCGCTGCCCGGCGATAGAGATCCCGAAGCTGAGCCGCTGACCGCTGACCCGGCCGGCCCGCGCCGGGAGGCGGGCACCACGCTCCGGCGGTTCGATGGCCGGTATGAGCGAGCGCGAAGACTTCCTGGCCTGGGTCCGGACCGAGTTGTACGAGGCGGAGCTGGCGATCCACAACGGGGACGCCGGCCCGCGTCGGGCCCTGTGGTCGCGCGATGAGCCGGTGACGGTGCTGGGCGCTTGGCGCAACGCGTTCGGGCAGCGGGAGGTCGATGAGCTCTTCGCCCATCTGGCGGAGAGCTTCTCGGACTGCACGTCGTACGCCTTCGAGCTGAAGGCGTACGACGTGGTGGGCGACGCGGCCTGGACGGTCGGCTTCGAGCAGACCGCCGTCTCGGTCCGGGGCGAGCCCTCCCGTTACACGCTGCGGGTGACGCAGGTCTACCGCCGCGAGGACGGGCGGTGGCGGGTCGCGCACCGGCACGGGGACTCGGTGGACGGGGTGTGAGCCCCGCTCCGCCCCGCCCCGGCTCGTCAGCGGTCAGCCGTCAGGCATCGGTCTTCAGACCTCGACGCCGAGGCCTTCGAGGACGACGGCGCCGGGGAGCTCGGCGAAGGCCTTGCCGGGGACGATGAGCTTGCCGCGGCGGCGGCCGCTGCCGATCAGCACCCACGGCGTGTCGACGACGGTGGCGTCGACCAGGACGGGCCAGTCGGCCGGGAGGCCGATGGGGGTGATGCCGCCGTACTCCATGCCGGTGTCACCGGTGGCGGTCTCCATGGGCGCGAAGCGCACCTTGCGCGAGCCGAGCTCCTTGCGGACCACGCCGTTGACGTCGATCCGGGTCGCGGAGCGGACCACGCAGGCGGCCAGGGTGGTGGTCTCGCCGCGCTTGCCGGCGACGATGACGCAGTTCGCGGACTCGTCCAGGAGGCGCGGGCCGTAGTGCTCGATGAACACCGCGGTGTCCGCCACGTCCGGGTCGGTGTCCACGTAGAGCAGCTGGTCGGCGGGCACGGCGCCGGTCCAGGCGCGGACCGCCGCGGCGACGGGGTCGGTGAGCAGGTCGAGGCAGTCGGGGGCGGGGCGGACGTCGTCGAAGGTGCCGATGGGAGCGCGCATGCCCGGCACCGTAACAACTCCGCGCCGGGGCACGGCTCTTCGTCTCAGCGTACGGGCGGAATAGAGACGGCCATGGTCATCTCGACGGTCTCGGTGCCCTCGTTGCGGTAGGCGTGCGGCACATTGCTCTCGAAGACGGCGGAGGTGCCGGCCGGGATGACATGGTCCGCGCCGTCGACCTCCAGGGTGAGGGTGCCGGCCGTGACGTGCAGGAGTTCGGTGGTGCCGTCGGGGTGCGGGTCGGAGGCACTGCCGTCGCCGGGCATCAGGGTCCAGTGCCAGAGCTCCAGCGGGCCGCGGGCCTCGGTGCCGGCGAGCAGCGTGGTGTGGCTGCCGGTGGAGGTGGACCACATGCGGACGGCCTGCTCCGGCGGCACGAGCCGGACGTGCGGGCCCTGTTCGTAGTCGAGCAGCGTGGTGATCGAGACGCCGAGCGCGTCGGCGAGCTTGACCGTGGTGCCGACGCTGGGGTTGGTGCGAGCCTGCTCGATCTGGATGATCATGCCGCGGCTGACTCCGGCCCGGGCGGCGAGCGCGTCCAGGGTGAAGCCGCGCTCGTTGCGCCAGCGCCTCAGGTTGCGGGCGAGCGACTGGGTGAGCTGGTCGAGGTCCGACACGTACCGTCCAATATTCTGAATGACAGAGTTCAACAGGCTGTACTACCGTGTGGTGCACCCCATTGTTCACCGCACTGTACTGCGAGGCACCCCCGATGACCGCACTGACGGCGCTGTTCGCCCTGGGCACCAGTCTGCTCTGGGGGCTCGCCGACTTCGGCGGCGGTCTGCTGACCCGCCGCCTCCCCGCCCTGACCGTGGTCGTGGTCTCGCAGTCGATCGCCGTCGTCGTCCTCGGCGCCGTGGTGCTCGCCACCGGCGCCTTCGACGAGGCCGGTCCGCGGCTCTGGTACGCGGTGGCGGCCGGCGTGGTCGGTCCCGTCGCGATGCTCGCCTTCTACAAGGCGCTCGCGCTCGGCCCGATGGGCGTGGTCTCGCCGCTCGGCTCGCTGGGCGTGGTGGTCCCGGTCGGCGTGGGCCTGATGCTCGGCGACCGGCCCGGGCTTCTGCAGTTCGCGGGCATCGCGGTGGCCGTCCTCGGCGTGGTTCTCGCGGGCGGCCCCGAACTGCGCGGCGCCCCCGTGCAGCGGCAGGCGGTGCTGCTCACCCTGGTCGCGGCCTTCGGCTTCGGCGCCGTGATGGCGCTGATCTCCGAGGCGTCCACCACCCTGACCGGCCTCTTCCTCGCGCTGTTCGTGCAGCGCGTCGCCAATGTCGCGGTCGGCGGGGCGGCCCTGTGGGTCTCCGTACGGCGCGGCGGCCGGGCGCTGCCCGAGGACGGCGGCGGCCTGCGGGCGATCGCCGCCTCGCTCCCCGCGCTCGCCTTCATCGGCCTTGCGGACGTCGCCGCCAACGGCACCTACGCGCTGGCCGCGCAGCGCGGCCCGGTCACCGTGGCAGCGGTGCTCGCGAGCCTCTACCCGGTGGTGACGGCGCTCGCCGCGCGCGGCGTGCTCAAGGAACGGCTGCGCGCGGTGCAGGCGGCCGGCGCGGGACTGGCCCTGGTCGGCACGGTGCTGCTCGCAACGGGCTGACGGCGCGAAGACAGGTCGGCGCGTGCGCCGGGGCCGGCCTCGGCAGGCGCCGGGCCGCGAGGCCACGGGCCGGCAAGAGGGCTGGGCCGCGTCTTTCGGATCAGGGCCGAACAGGCCTCGGCGTCTGGTGCATGGGGTCTCCCCAGGCCCGCCAGGGCCGAGCGGAAGCGGCGCGGGGGTCCGACACCCGGCTTCGCCGGTGGTACCCCCACCGGGCCCGCAGGGCCCAGGGGGCGTGCCGTGCCGGGGGGGCACACCCAGGCGCCGCTCTGGGGGGAGGCCTGGGCCCCCTTCAGCTCTCCAGGTTCGCCAGCTGGTCGAGCTCGTCGAGGCCCAGGCCCGCGAGGGCGGCGAGCTGTTCGGGCGTGATGCCCTCGGGGAGCGGTCGGGGCGCGGGGGTGCGCAGCGGCGGCTGCCAGCCCTTCTCGGGGTCGTAGGAGCGGACCACCTTGGCCGGGGCGCCGGCCACCACCGCGTGGTCGGGCACCTCGCCGCGTACGACCGCACCGGCGGCGACCACGACGTTCCGGCCGAGCCGGGCGCCGGGCAGGATCACCGCGCCGGTGCCGAGCCAGCAGCCCGGTCCTATGCGGACCGGCTCGGAGCGCGGCCACTGCCGGCCGACCGGCACGTCGGGGTCGTCGTAACTGTGGTTGGTCGAGGTGATGTAGACGTACGGCCCGCAGTAGGTGTCGGAGCCGATGCTGATCGGCGCGTCGGCGATGACATGGCTGCCGCGGCCGAGGACGACGCCGTCGCCGAGGGTCAGCACGGTCTCCGTGCCGAGGTCGAGGTCCGGCAGCATGCCGGCGGTCAGGGTGACCTGCTCGGCGATGATGCAGCAGGCGCCGATCTCGATCCACTGCTCGCCGAACACGGTGCCCTGCGGGAACGCGAGCCGGGTGCCCTCGCCGAGCGCGCGGAACCGCAGCCGTCCCGGGTGCTCGGCGGTGACCGCGCCCGCCTGCTGGATCCGGCGCCAGCCGCCCTGCAGGGCGCGGGCGACGGCACGGCGCCGCCAGGCGGTCAGCGAGGAGAAAGAGAACGTGTTTCGGTTCCGGGGCACCCGGACACCGTAGTCGGCGGTGTCGTCGCTGATCAGTGCGGTGCGCTGTGATGTCCGTCATGGGCCGCGGCTACGCTTCGCGGCAGGCGCGACCGACCGATCGGCCGACCCGATCGAACGACCGAAGAGCGAAGCAGGAGCGAGACGATGGCAGAGGCGACGGACGTGACCGGAGCGTTGATCAAGGGCGTGGGCGGCAAGGAGCCGGTGGTCGACCCGACCGCCTTCACCGCGCCGACCTCGGTGGTGCTCGGCGAGGTCACCCTCGGGCCGCGCGCCAGCGTCTGGTACCACACGGTGCTGCGGGCGGACTGCGGGCCGATCGAGGTCGGCGAGGAGGCGAACGTGCAGGACAACTGCACCGTGCACGTCGACCCGGGCTTCCCGGTGCGGATCGGCGCGCGGGTGACGATCGGTCACAACGCGACCGTGCACGGCTGCACCATCGAGGACGACGTGCTGGTCGGCATGGGCGCCACGGTCCTCAACGGGGCGGTGATCGGCGCGGGTTCGCTGATCGCCGCGCAGGCGCTCGTCCCGCAGGGCATGGAGGTGCCGCCGGGTTCGCTGGTCGCGGGCGTGCCCGCGAAGGTGCGGCGGCCCCTGACCGAGGAGGAGCAGGCGGGCATCCGGCTGAACGCGGAGATGTACCTGCACCTGGCCAAGGGCCACGCCGAGGCGTTCGGCGACTAGGCCGGCGGGAGGGTTACTCGGCTGCGGCGGTCGCCGTCGCAGCCGCCTCCGCTTCCGCTTCCGCCGCCGACCGGGCCTCGGCGGCCGCGGCGGCCTTCTTGGCCCGGTTCTTGATGATCAGCATCGAGGCGAGCCCGATGAGCACGGCGAGCACCAGGCCGAGCCAGGAGAAGCGCTTGAGCCAGGCCTCGGCGACGATGCCCACGGAGTAGATGACGGCCGTGGTGCCGCCGGCCCAGAGGATGCCGCCGAGCACGTTGGCGATGAGGAACTTCCAGTACGGCATGCGCAGGACGCCCGCGAGCGGGCCGGCGAAGATCCGCAGCAGGGCGACGAAGCGGCCGAAGAAGACCGCCCACATGCCCCACTTCTCGAAGGAGCGCTCGGCGAGCCCGATGTTGGCCTCGCTGAAGTGCTTGGGGAACTTCTTCCCGAGCTTGGTGAGCAGCGGCCGGCCGCCCTTGCGGCCGATCGCATAGCCGATGGAGTCGCCGACGATCGCGCCGACGCTGGCGCAGGCGCCCAGGACGTACGGGTTGATGTCGCCGTGCTGGGAGGCGAGCAGCGCGGAGCTGACGAGGACGATCTCGCCGGGCAGCGGGATGCCCAGGCTCTCGACCCCGATCACCACCCCGACCAGTGCGTAGACGGCGACCGCGGGGATCGTCTCCAGCCATTCCTGGACGTGCACGCGGGTTCCTCTCCCGTTGGGTGGCGCGATTCAGGGAAGCCTACCTTGGCGGCACTGAGCGAGTTCTGAACCCCGGAGGGCAGCCGGGCTCCGCTTGTGACATCCCTGTGACCGGAACTATGGCTTCCCTCACAGGCGTCGGGCGTTCGCGCTGATGGGATGACCGGATGACGACGCGCACCCCTGTCCTGCCGGTCCTCGCCGCGGCCGCCCTGCTGCTCACCGCCTGTGGCACGCAGCCCGCGGGCATCGAGGACGTCGAGGCGGGCGGACGCGCACCGGGCGCACCATCGTCCAGGCCGGTGGACGACCCGGGCAAGGACGGGGTGCGGATCACCTCGCTGACCCTGCCGCCGGTCTCGCCCTCGCCGTCGTCCTCGCCTTCGTCCTCGCCGTCGTCCTCGGACTCCGGGATCTCCGCCACGTACGAGGTCACCAACACCGGCACCGAGACCCTGACCTTCACGGTGATCGTCACCTTCACGGACGCGGCCGGCGGGGCGATGTCCAACCAGACCGTGACCGTGCGGGACGTCGGCCCGGGGAAGACGGTGCGCGGCACGGTACGGGCCGGGGAACTGCCGCCGAGCACGCCCCGGGTGACGGGGGCGAAGGTCTTCAAGGTGACCACGGTGCCGGCGGGCGAGGCCCCGGCGGAGGACGGCGCCTGCCCCGCCTCCGGCATCCGGGTCTACGCGGACCGGGGCGACGCGGCCATGGGGCTGCGCGTCGTGGGGCTGCACCTGGAGAACTGCGGCACCCGCGACTACACCGTGGAGGGCTATCCGCTCCTGGAGCTGCTCGACTCCGGCATGAAGCCGGTCGGCGGCATCGAGGTGCTGAAGGGCAGCGGGAAGATCACCACCGGCGCCGGTCCGGACGAGCCGCCGCGGCGGGTCGTGCTGCGACCCGCCGAGGCGGCCACCGCGAGCCTGGTCTGGCGCAACACGACGGAGGCGGGCACGCCGGTGACCGTCCCCCATGTGCGGGTCCGGGCGAAGGCGGGCGCCGCTCCGGTGATCGTGACGCCGGAGCTCGATCTCGGCACGACGGGCCGGCTCGGGGTCCGGCCGTGGAAGAAGGCGGAGCGCTCGGCAGGAGCGTCCGCCGGGTGACGTCCCCCCGGGCGATCCGGGGCCCACGGGGGGGGGACGTCAGGAGGTCACTTGCCCTGGCCGTTGGGCCGCAGGGTCCACAGGACCGTCATCTCGCCGGTGACGGCGCCGTCCTCGCGGGTGATCGCGATGTGGACGGGGAACTCGGGACGGCTGCCCTCGTCGAGCTCGGCGACGACCTCGGCGGCCGGGCGGCCCAGGGTCGCGGTGGCGGTGACGACGCCCATGGCGAGCTTCTTGTAGGCGATGTCGGCGTTCACGGCGAGCGGGACGGCGCGGCCCAGCTGGTCGCCGAAGGCGGCCAGGACGATGGCGCCGCTGGCGGACTCGGCCAGCGTGAACATGGCGCCGGCGTGCGGGCCGCCGACGTGGTTGTGGTAGTCCGGCTGGTCCGGGAGGCGCACGACGGCGCGCTCGGGGGTGGTCTCCAGGAACTCCAGGTTGAGGGTCCGGGCCATGGGCACCGTGGCGGCGAGCATCTCGCCGATGGTCATCTGGTCTGCGCTCATGGGCCGTGATGTTACCCACGAGTAGTAGTCTTCGCCATCCCCGCACGGGGGCGGCCGTAGCCCCGCACCCGCCACCCCTCTATCGTTACGGCCCATGTGGCCAGGACAGCAGCCGCCCGGGGGCGAGCAGAACCCGCAGGACCAGAGTCAGAACCCGTACGCGCAGCCGGGACAGCAGCCGGGCGCCCAGCCCGGTGCCCAGCCCGGCTACGGACAGCCGAATCCGTACCAGCAGCCGACCGTGCCGCAGCCCGCGTACGGCCAGCAGCCCAACCCGTACGCGCAGCCCGGGCAGCAGCCCGGCTACGGGCAGCCGAACCCGTACCAGCAGCCGACGGTGGCGCAGTACGGGATGCCCGGCCCGGCGCAGCCCGGCGGCGGTGACGGCGGGAAGAAGAAGCAGACGACGATCGTGGCGATCGTCGCCGCCGTGGCGGTCCTCGCGGCCGCCGGCGTGACCGCCTTCCTCGTCGTCGGCAAGGACGACGACAAGAAGGACCAGGCGGCCGACCCGAAGGCCTCGCAGTCGTCGAGCAGCACGCCGAGCGGCAGCGCCTCGGCGCCGCCGATCGACAACCCGCGCAACGGCGCCGAGCACCAGCCGACGATCCCCGGCTGGAAGGTCGCCTACAACCCGAAGTACGGCACCCTGTTCGACGTGCCGCCGGACTGGGAGGTCTCGAAGCCCGGCATGGTCACCGGCTTCGAGGACGAGAAGAAGGGCGACGGCTCCCCCGTCGTCGTCATGTCCGCGCCCGCGCACCTGAAGAGCAACTGGTGCGCGTACGACACCGACAAGAACGGCTCCGAGGAGACCTGGGGCCTCAGCACGGCCGGCACGAAGGGCGCCCAGGGCGCCAAGGACACCGCGGAGGCGGCGTACAACGAGGCCGGCAACTGGGTGTGGGCGGGCTACGCGCAGCACATGCCCAAGGGCACCATCAAGATCACCAAGGCCGTGCCGTTCACCTCCGCCTCGGGCCTGCAGGGCAGCATGGCGACCGCCGTCGCGCCGGGCATCAAGAAGCGCAACAAGTGCGAGTCGGACGGCAAGTCCGTCGCCTTCTCCTTCAAGAACGCGAAGGGCGACTTCTCCACCTTCGTGCTGTACGGGGCCGACGGCGTGAAGGACGAGCTGTCGGACGACACCATCAAGAAGATCGTCTCCACCGTTCGGCTGGCCCCCGAGTCGCCGGAGTCGTGATCCCCGCTCGCATACCCGGCTGGGCGGGCCGGAACTACCTGCTGCTGACCGCCGCCGCGATCGTCACCAACCTGGGCACCCACGGTGCCCTGATCGCGGCGGCGTTCGCCGTCCTCCAGTCCGGCGGCGACGGCGGCGACGTGGGCCTGGTGGCGATGGCCCGCACCCTCCCGCTCGTGCTCTTCCTGCTCATCGGCGGCGCGGTCGCCGACCGGGTGCCCCGGCACCGGGTGATGGTCGCCGCGAACGCCCTCAACTGCGTCTCGCAGGCCGTGTTCGCGGTCCTCGTCCTCACCGGCGAGGCACGCCTGTGGCAGATGATGCTGCTGACCGCGCTGTGCGGCACCGGGCAGGCGTTCTTCAACCCGGCCGCCGAGGCCATGCTGATGTCCAGCGTGGACGGCGAGCAGGCCGGCCGCGCCTTCGCCCTCTTCCGGATGGCGATGAACGGCGCCGGCATCGGCGGCGCCGCGCTCGGCGGCGCGCTGATCGCCGCTTTCGGACCGGGCTGGGTGCTCGTCATCGACGCCGCCGCCTTCGCCGTGGCGGGCGCGCTGCGCGCCTTCCTCGACGTGCGGCACATCCCCGAGCGGGCGCCGGGCGGCGGGCTGCTCGCCGATCTGCGGGAGGGCTGGGACGAGTTCGCGGGCCGCCCCTGGCTGTGGTCGATCGTCGCCCAGTTCTCCATCGTGGTGGCGCTCGTCGGCGCGGCCGAGTCGGTGTACGGGCCGCTGGTCGCCCGGGACGAGCTGGGCGGCGCCCGGCCCTGGGGCCTCGCACTCGCCGCGTTCGGCGTCGGCACGCTGGCCGGCGCGCTCCTGATGGCCCGCTGGAAACCGCGCCGGATGCTGCTCGTCGGCACCCTGTGCGTCTTCCCCATCGCCCTGCCCTCGGCGGCGCTCGCGGTGCCGCTCGACGTGGTCGGGCTCGGGGCGGCGATGTTCGTCAGCGGGGTCGCGATCGAGGTGTTCGGCGTGTCCTGGATGACGACGCTGCACCAGGAGATCCCCGAGGAGAAGCTGTCCCGGGTCTCGGCCTACGACTGGTTCGGCTCCACGGCGATGCTGCCGCTCTCCACGGCCCTCGCGGGGCCGGCGGAGACCGTTCTCGGCCGCGGTACGGCGCTGTGGGGGTCGGCGGCGCTGATCGTCCTCGTCACGGCGCTGGTGCTGCTGGTGCCGGACGTACGGAATCTGACGCGGCGTACGAAAAGGGTGACGGCCGCGGAGGCCGGGGCCGGTCCGGCCGCTCCTGCCTCTCCTCCTTCTCCGTCCTCTCCGTCCTCTCCTCCCTCAGCCGATGCCGAAGGTGCCGTCCGGCGGGACGGGTGACGGTACGGCGTCCGCGTCGTGCACCGGCTTCGCGCCCCTGATGAACCGGACGACGTCCTCGCCCGACTCCACCCGCGCCGGGAACGGATCGGCGGCGGTACGGCGGGCCAGGCCCGCGAGGTCGGGCTCCCGGTCGGAGGCGATCAGGACGGCGTTGCCGAACCGGCGCCCGCGCAGCACGGCCGGTTCGGCGACGAGCGCGAGCTCGGGGAACACGGCGGCGAAGGTGGCGAGCTGGCCGCGCAGGAAGTCGAAGGGCGCGCCGTCGGCGAGGTTCGCGGCGTAGACACCGCCCGGGCGCAGCACGCGGCGGGCCTCGTGGGCGTACTCGACGGAGGTGAGGTGCGCGGGGACCCGCGAGCCGCCGAAGACGTCGGCGATCAGCACGTCCGCCGAGTCCGCCGGCTCGTCCGCCAGCCAGGCGCGGGCGTCCGCGCCGTGCACGGCGATGCCGGAGTCCGGCGGCAGCGGCAGCTGCTCGGCGACCAGGTCGAGCAGCCCCAGGTCGGCCTCGGCGACCCGCTGCCGGGAGCCGGGCCGGGTGGCCGCCACGTAGCGGGGCAGGGTGAGCGCCCCGCCGCCCAGGTGGACGACGTCGAGCGGGGCGCCCTCGTCGGCGGCCAGGTCCAGGACGTGGGCGAGCCGCTGGGCGTACTCGAACTCCAGGTGGGCCGGGTCGTCGAGGTCGACGTACGACTGGGGCGCGCCGTCGACGGTCAGCAGCCAGCCGTGCTCGGTGTCCACGTCGGGCATGAGGCGGGCGGTGCCGCCGTCGACATCGCGGATGACGGGAATCTGGTCGTTCACCTGCTCATTGTGCCCGCAGCATGCTGACCGCGTTCGCATGGACCGCCGCCTGCGCCCGGCCCGCCCGCGCGGCCAGGCCGCGACAAGCCAGGCGGACGACAACAATCCGAACGCTCACCCGCTCACAGCGCCCACAACGCGCTGACCGCGTTCGCATGGACCGCCGCCTGCGCCCGGCCCGCCCGCGCGGCCGGGCCGCGGCGGGTCAGGTCGAACCGGTCGCGGCCGAAGGCCCGCTTGGACTCGGCGTCGGGCGTGATGACCTCGACCCGGGCGCCGGCGGCGGCGAGCGCGGCGGCCTGGCGGGCCGGGGAGTGCAGCGCCCTGTTGCCGGCGGCGCTGGGCGCGACGATCACGACGCGCTCGTAGCCGGCGGCGAGGTGCGCGTTGGCGGTGGAGTGCAGACCGCCGTCGATCCAGCGGCGCCCGGCGAGTTCGACCACCGGCCAGGCGCCGGGGATGGCGCAGCTCGCGGTGACGGCGTCGACGAGGGGGACGCCCGCGTCCCGGTCGAACGCGGTGAGGGCGCCACCGTCGGCGTCCACGGCGGTGATCAGCAGCCGCCGCTCCTCCGGCCACTCCACCTCGCCCCCGAGCCGGCCGGCCACGACCGCCCGCCGCGCCTCGGGCGCCACGGTGTCGGCCGCGCTCGCGAGCCGGCCGAGCTTGCGCCCGTACTCCTCGGGCGTACGGGACCCGAGCACGGCGAGCGCGTAGCGCAGGACCTGCCCGGCCCGCAGCCGCGCGGGCAGCTCACCGCCCGCCTCCCCGAACTGCCCCTCGTACAGCTCCCCGAGCGCCATCCCCGCGCCCACCACCTGCGCCCCGACCACCGCCCCGGCCGAACTCCCGACCACCAGATCCGCCCCGCCCAGCCCCACCCCCGCCTCGGCCAGCCCCCACAACACCCCGATCTCCCAAGCGGCCCCGGTCATCCCACCCGCGCCCAGAACCAGTGCCGTCCGCCTCGCTGTGTCGGTCATGGGAGGAGTCTTACGGAGGGGGTGGGACGGGGTGTCCGGCGGGGCCCGGAAGCAGTGCTTCCGGGCCCCGCCGACGCCGTACCGGCCTCAGAGCACCTCGGTCACCGTGCCCGCGCCCACCGTGCGGCCGCCCTCGCGGATCGCGAAGCCGAGGCCGGGCTCCAGGGGGAGGTCGCGGCCGAGTTCGACGGTCATGGTGAGGGTGTCGCCGGGGCGGGCGGTGGGGGTGGTGGGGCCGAGGTCGACGGTGCCGACGACGTCGGCGGTGCGGAGGTAGAACTGGGGACGGTAGCCGGTGGTGATCGGGGTGGCGCGGCCGCCCTCGCGGGTGGAGAGGACGTACACGCGCGCCGTGAACCGGCGGCGTGGGACGAGGGTGCCGGGCGCGGCGACGACGTGGCCGCGGCGGACGGCGCCGCGCGGGACGCCGCGGAGGAGCAGGGCGACGTTGTCGCCGGCCTGGGCCGACTCCATGGGGCGGCCGAAGGTCTCCACGCCGGTGACCACGGTCTCGGTGTCCGGGCCGTGGACCATGACGCGGTCGCCGACCCGGACCGTGCCGCGCTCGACGGCGCCCGTGACGACGGTGCCGCGCCCGGTGATGGTGAGCACGCTCTCCACCGGCAGCAGGAAGGGCGCCTCCACATAGCGCACCGGCACCGGCACGTACGTGTCGACCGCGTCGAGCAGCGCCTCCACGGACGCCGTCCAGCGCGGGTCGCCCTCCAGGGCGCGCAGCCCGGAGACCCGGACCACGGGCACCGCGTCACCGCCGTAGCCGTGCGCGGTGAGCAGCTCCCGTACCTCCAGCTCGACCAGGTCGGTCAGCTCGTCGTCCGCGCCGTCCGCCTTGTTGAGCGCCACCACGATGTGGTCGACGCCGACCTGACGGGCCAGCAGGACGTGCTCGGCGGTCTGCGGCATGATCCCGTCGAGCGCGGACACGACGAGGATCGCCCCGTCGAGCTGCGCCGCTCCGGTGATCATGTTCTTGACGTAGTCGGCGTGGCCGGGCATGTCGACGTGCGCGTAGTGACGGGTGTCCGTCTCGTACTCGACGTGCGCCACGTTGATGGTGATGCCGCGCCGGGCCTCCTCCGGGGCCCGGTCGATCCGGTCGAAGGCCACGTAGCGGGTGGCCCCGCGCTCGCTGAGGACCTTGGTGATGGCGGCGGTGAGAGTGGTCTTGCCGTGGTCGACGTGACCCATGGTGCCGATGTTGAGGTGCGGCTTGGTGCGGGCGTAGACCTGCTTGGACATGACGATGTCGCTCGATTCCCTGCTCGAAGCGTGAGTGGGGACCCCGGGGGCCGATCCGACCCTCCCCCTGTGGGGTCCGCCGGACGGTCCGGGGAGGGTCAGCTTCGGTCGCCGCCGGGCAGCGCGCAGACGGCAGCCTTCGGCGCGTCCGCGACTGCGGACGGCGCTGCGGGGAAGGCGTACCGGGACATGCGTCCGATGATGGCCGGTCAGGATCCCGCCGTCGAACGAATTACGAGCCCCCCAGAACTCGAGCACCAGATCTCGAGCGCCGGATCGTCAGAGGTTCTTCAGCGCCTCGCGCACCGACAACGGCGAGAGCCGCGAGCCGTTCTGCGCGACGAACGCCCGGACCTCGCCCGGCGCCGTCTTGGCGTACTCGCGCAGCGCCCAGCCGATCGCCTTGCGAATGAAGAAGTCGGGGTGGCCGGAGCGGAGCAGGCAGTAGGAGAAGAGCCGGTCGGCGTCGGTGTCCGCCTTGTGGCGGAGCTGGTGGAGGAGGGCGGTGCGGGCCACCCACAGGTCCTCGTCGGCGATCCACTCGTCCATCGTCTCGGCCAGCTCCGGGTCGGCGGCGACCAGGCCGCCGACCACGTGCGCGGCGAGGTGGTCGACGGTGTCCCACCAGGAGACGGTGGTGACGAGCGTGCGGGCCACCGGCAGGAAGCCGGAGGAGCAGCGCCTGACGTGGCGGCGGAGGTAGTCGACGGCGAAGTAGTGGTACTCGCGCTCGGGCAGTGCGAAGCAGCGCAGTGCGACGGCGGCGCAGTCGGACTCGGCGGGGGCGGGCAGGCCGGCCAGGACGGTGCGGGAAAGGGCCCGCCGCTCGGGGGTGCGCACGCCGAGGAAGGGTGCGACGCCCTTCATGTACGCGATCATCTCCTGCGCCCGGAAGGGGTCGCCGGCCGCGGGATAGACCTCGGTGAGGCGGGTGAGCACCGTGTCGGCGAGGGTGCTCTCGGGGACGGCGGTCGTGGTCACCGTTTCACTCTAGAAGCCGTGGACTCCGAAAGCCCTGGCGTCGGCGCTCGGACGGCGATCACGGGCCGGTGTCGGTTACGCTCCCCGAATGCTGCTCTCGCCCAAGGCCCGGCTGGCGTATCTCGCCCTGATCCTGCTCTCCGCGGGTCTGTCGGTGCTGCTGTTCGAACCGCAGCGGCTGCTGTCCGCGGGCTGGCCGCCGCAGCTGAGCGGCGCGGGCGCGGTGCTGGTCTTCGGGCTCGCGTACGGGGTGTGCACGGCGGCCCTGGTGCCGCGGCCGATCCTGAATCTGGCGGCCGGGGCGCTGTTCGGCACCCAGGCGGGCTTCGCGGCGGCGCTCGGCGGGACGGTCCTGGGCGCGGGGCTGTCGTTCGCGCTGGGCCGGGCGCTCGGTCAGGAGGCGCTGCGCCCCTATGTACGGGGCCGGTGGCTGAAGGCGGCGGACGGCCAGCTGAGCCGGCACGGGTTCCGGTCGATGCTGGCGATCCGCCTCTTTCCCGGGATGCCGTTCGTGGTGGCGAACTACGCGGCCGCCGTCTCCCGGATGCGGTGCCTGCCGTTCCTGCTCGCGACCGCGCTCGGCTCCGTACCGAACACGGTGGCGTACGTGATCGCGGGCAGCGAGGCGACCTCGCCGACCTCCCCCGCCTTCCTGATCTCGACGGGCTTCATCGTGCTTTCGGCGGCGGTCGCCGCGGTGGTGGGCTGGCGCAAGCGGCACCACCTCCGGGCGGCGGCCTCGGGCGGGGGCGCGGCCGACCCGGCCGCCCCGGCTCCGCAGGAGGAGCGGGAGCCGGTGTCGGCCTGAGCTCGACCCAATACGGCCTACAGCGCCTCGACGATCATCGCGTTCGCCAGGCCGCCCGCCTCGCACATCGCCTGCAGGCCGTAACGGCCGCCGCGCGCCCGCAGGGCGTGCACCAGGGTGGTGGTGAGCCGGGTGCCGCTGGCGCCGAGCGGGTGGCCGAGGGCGATGGCGCCGCCGTGCACGTTGACCTTGGCCGGGTCGGCGCCGGTCTCCTGCTGCCAGGCGAGGACGACGCTCGCGAAGGCCTCGTTGATCTCGAAGAGGTCGATGTCCGCGAGGTCGAGGCCGGCGCGGCGCAGCACCTTCTCGGTGGCGGGGATGACGCCGGTGAGCATGAGCAGCGGGTCGGAGCCGGTGACGGCGAAGGAGTGCAGCCGGGCGAGCGGGCGCAGGCCGAGGGCGCGGGCGGTGTCGGCGGCCATGACGAGGACGGCGGAGGCGCCGTCGTTGACCGGGCTGCTGTTGCCGGCGGTGACGGACCAGTCGATCTGCGGGAAGCGCTCGGCGAAGCCGGGGTCCTCGAAGGAGGGCCGGAGTCCGGCGAGGATCTCGGGGGTGGTGGCGGGCCGCACGGACTCGTCGCGGCGCACGTCCCCGTACGGCACGACCTGGTCGTCGAAGAGTCCGTCGGCCCAGCTGCGCGCGGCCTTGGTGTGCGAGGCGGCGGCGAACTCGTCCATGGCGGCGCGGCTCAGCGACCACTTGGCGGCGATGAGCTCGGCGCTGATGCCCTGCGGGACCAGGCCGTCGGGGTAGCGGGCGGCGACTCCGGGGCCGAACGGGTCGGCGCCGGGCGGCACGTTGGACCACATCGGGACGCGGCTCATCGACTCGACTCCGCAGGCCACGACGATGTCGTACGCGCCGGACATGACTCCCTGGGCGGCGAAGTGCACGGCCTGCTGGGAGGAGCCGCACTGCCGGTCGACGGTGGTGGCGGGCACGGTCTCGGGAAGGCCGGCGCCCAGCCAGGCGTACCGGGTGGTGTTCATGGCCTGCTCGCCGACCTGGTCGACGGTGCCGCCGATGACGTCGTCGACACGGGCGGGGTCGATCCCGGCCCGGTCGATCAGGGCGCGCAGGGTGTGGGAGAGGAGGGCGACGGGGTGGACGTCGGCGAGGGATCCGCCGGGCTTGCCCTTCCCGATGGGCGTTCGGACTGCTTCGACGATGACGGCGTCGCGCATGACACGGCTCCTGGGGTGCAGGGTTGGATAACTGGACCAACACTCGTCGGTAACATAACCCAGTGGGTTGGATTTTCAAACCCTCTCGCCCCTCGCTGCCTTAGGCTTGGGCCCATGAAGGCCGCCCCCCGCCCCTGCTCCATCGCCGACACGCTCGCGCTGGTCGGCGAGAAGTACTCGTTCCTCGTGCTGCGCGAGATCTCGCTCGGCGTCCGCCGCTTCGACCGCATTGCCCGCAACACCGGCGCCCCGCGCGACATCCTCACCGCCCGCCTCAAGCGCCTCGTCGAGGCCGGGGTCCTGGAGAAGGTGGCGTACAGCGAGCGGCCGAAGCGCTACGAGTACCGGGCCACGCCGTCCGGCGAGGAACTGGCGCCGGTGCTGCTGACCCTGATGGCCTGGGGCGACCGCCACCTCAACCCGGACGCCCGGCCGGTGCTCCTGGAGCACAGCTGCGGCGAGGTCCTCGACCCCCGGGTGGTGTGCGGGCACTGCGGCGCGGCGCCGGACCCCACCACCCTCAAGCACCACATGCAGGCGCCGGGCTGGACCACGGCGGGCCCGGTGGAGGGCTGACCCGGGGGGGGTCCAGCCCCATGGCCGGCGCGTCATCTTGGGACGGTACGCTGCGCACCGACCTTATGACCGCACAAGTACATTCGGGACGGCCCTGGCCCCATGAGTTGGTTCGAATCGTTCATCCTCGGGCTCGTCCAGGGGCTCACGGAGTTCCTTCCCATCTCCTCCAGCGCGCACCTGCGGCTCACCGCCGCCTTCGCCGGCTGGGAGGACCCGGGCGCCGCGTTCACGGCCATCACCCAGATCGGCACCGAGACCGCGGTCATCATCTACTTCCGCAAGGACATCGGGCGGATCATCTCGGGCTGGTTCCGCTCGCTCTTCGACAAGGCGATGCGCTCCGACCACGACGCCCAGATGGGCTGGCTGGTCATCGTCGGCTCGATCCCGATCGGCGTCTTCGGCATCACGCTCAAGGACCAGATCGAGGGCCCGTTCCGTGATCTGCGGCTCACCGCCGCCACGCTGATCGTCATGGGCATCGTGCTCGGCGTCGCCGACCGGCTCGCGGCCCGCGACGAGCTGGGCGGCCGGCACCGGGCCGCGCGCGAGCGCAAGACGCTGGCGGAGCTCGGCATCAAGGACGGCCTGATCTACGGCGTCTGCCAGGCGATGGCCCTGATCCCGGGCGTCTCCCGCTCCGGCGCCACCATCTCCGGCGGTCTGCTCATGGGCTACACCCGTGAGGCCGCCGCCCGCTACTCCTTCCTGCTCGCCATCCCCGCGGTGGTCGCCTCCGGCGGCCTGGAGCTCAAGGACGCGGCCGAGGGCGGCCATGTCTCCTGGGGCCCGACGGTCTTCGCCACGATCATCGCGTTCGTGGTGGGCTACGCGGTGATCGCGTGGTTCATGAAGTTCATCACCACGAAGTCCTTCATGCCGTTCGTGATCTACCGGATTCTGCTCGGCATCGTGCTCCTCGTGCTGGTCGCCACCGGTGTGCTCAGCCCGCACGCCGGTGAGTCCGCGGGCTGACCGCACCGGAACCACCCCCGCCGACGCCGAGGGCCCGTACAGCTGAAGCCGTACGGGCCCTTGGCGTCTCGCGTCCGCTGCCCGACACTGAGCCGATGACGCAGCGTGTGGATCTCGCCGGCGTGATGGACCGGCTCGCCCTCGACGACCTGGTCACCGGCTACGCCGTGGCCGTGGACGACTCCGACTGGACCGCGTACCGGGCCCTGTTCGCCCCGGGCGGCCGCGCCGACTACCGGGGCTCGGGAGGGATCGAGGGGCCGGCGGCGGAGGTCGCCGACTGGCTGGCCGGGACGATGCGGCTCTTTCCCGTACGACAGCACCTCATCGTCAACCGCCGGTTCCGGGTGGCGGACGGAGGGGGCTTTCCGGGTGACACGGCCAGCGTGCGCGCCGACTACGTGAACCCGATGCGCTTCGAGTCGGGCGAGGATTTCGTGTGCGGCGGGCGGTACGCCTTCACCGCGCTCCGTACGGACGCCGGCTGGCGGCTGCGCGGCGTGGTGGTCGAGGAGAGGTGGCGCCGCATGTGAGGCCCGCCGGGACCGGCGCGCGCACACTGGAGGCGACACCTGGAGGCAGGGCATGCGGATCCCGTTCGCGCACCGGCCGGAGGCGGCCGGGACGGCGCCCGGAGCGGGCACGGAGACCGGGCCGGGTACGGGGCTCGGCCCGGGTTCGGACGCCGGGCCGGACGCGGGGACCGGCCCGGGCACGAAATCCGGGCCGGGTTCGGACGCCGGCCCGGGTACGGACGCCGGCCCGGGTACGGACACCGGGCCGGACGCGGGGACCGGCCCGGGCACGGACACGGGGCCGGACACAGGAACCGGCCCAGGTACGGACACCGGGACCGCTCCTGCGGCTCCTCCCGACGCCGGGGCCCCGCCGGGCGGCCGGCTCCACGGCCTGTGGCGGTCCGGGCTCGCGTTCCTCCTCGGGGCGCTGCCCGCGCTCGCCTTCCCCGAGCCCGGCCTGTGGTGGTGGGCGTATCTGGCGCTCGTCCCCTGGCTGCTGCTGATCCGCACGGCGCCCGACCAGCGCCGGGCCGGTCTGGACGGCTGGTGCGGCGGGATCGGGTTCATGGTGGCCGTGCACCACTGGCTGCTGCCCAGCCTGCACGTCTTCCTCCTGGTGATCGCCGCGCTGCTCGGCCTCCTTTGGCTGCCCTGGGGGCGCCTTGTACGGGCGATGCTGGGCGGGACTCCGTCGCCGCGCCGGGCGGCGGCCGCGCTCCTGGTCGTGCCCTCCGGCTGGCTGCTCGTCGAGCTGGTCCGCTCCTGGCAGGGGCTCGGCGGGCCCTGGGGGCTGCTCGGGGCGAGCCAGTGGCAGGTGCCGGCCGGGCTGCGGCTCGCCTCGGTCGGCGGGGTGTGGCTGGTGACGCTGCTCGTGGTGGCCGTGAACACGGCCGTCGCCCTGTTCCTCGCCGTACCGCCGCTGCGCCGTACCGCCGTGGCCGGGCTGCTGTGCTGCGCCCTCCTTGTGGGCCTGGCGTGGTGGGCCGGCGCGCCCTCGCGCGGCGCGGGCACGGTGCGGATCGCGGTGGTGCAGCCCGGGCTGATCCCGCCGCCGGGCCTGCGCTTCGACCGGAGCGAGGAGCTGACCAGGACGCTGGCCGGGCAGCGCCTCGACCTGGTGGTGTGGGGCGAGAGCAGCGTCGGCACCGACCTGTCGACCCGGCCGGACCTCACGGCGCGGCTGACCACGCTCTCCCGGGCCGTGGACGCGCCGATCCTGGTGAACGTGGACGCGCGCCGCTCGGACCGGCCGGGGATCTTCAAGAGCGCGATCCTGATCGGCCGGGACGGGCCGACGGGCGAGCGGTACGACAAGATGCGGCTCGTGCCGTTCGGCGAGTACATCCCGGCCCGGCCGGTGCTCGGCTGGGCGACCTCGGTGGGCAAGGCGGCCGGCGAGGACCGGCATCGCGGCACGGCGCCGGTGGTGATGACGCTGCCGGCGGCGGCCGGTCCCGGGCCCGCGGGGCTGCGGATCGGGCCGCTGATCTGCTTCGAGACCGCCTTCCCCGACATGAGCCGGCGGCTCGCCCGGGACGGCGCGGACGTGCTTGTCGCCCAGTCGTCGACCTCGACCTTCCAGCACTCCTGGGCTCCGGCGCAGCACGCCTCGCTGGGCGCGCTGCGGGCGGCGGAGACGGGCCGCCCCGTGGTGCACGCGACGCTGACCGGGATCAGCGCCGCGTACGGTCCGGACGGGCGGCGGATCGGGCCCGAGCTCGGCACCGGCAGCAGTACGACGGCCGTCTACGCGCTGCCGCTCGGCGGGGGGCCGACGTTGTACGAGCGGACGGGCGACTGGGCGGTGTACGGGGCGTTCGCCGTGATCGTCCTGGCCTGCCTCGGCGGGCGGCCGTGGCGGCGGGCGCCGGTGCTCAGGAGGCCTGGGCGAGCACCTGGCGCACCACGTACTCGCACAGCTCGTGGGTCCGCAGGGCGTCCCGGGCGCTGAGCGTCCGGCCCGCTCGCACGGCGTCGAGGAAGCCGGTCACGGACTGTTCGATGCCGCGCTGGCGGGCCACCGGCACCCAGTCGCCGCGCCGGCGCACGCTGGGCTGGCCCTTGTGGTCGACGACCTCGGCGAGGTTGATGACCTGGCGCTTGGTGTCCTGTCCGGAGACCTCCAGGATCTCCTCGGTGGAGCCGTTGAGGCGGTTCATCATGCCGATGGCGGTGAAGCCGTCGCCGGAGAGCTGGAGCACCACGTGGTGCAGCAGTCCGTCGCGGACCCGGGCGCGCACATCGGTGTGCTCGATCTCGCCGGGGGCGAGGAAGCGCAGGGTGTCGACGACGTGGATGAAGTCGTCGAGGACGAAGGTGCGCGGGTCCTCGGGGAGTCCGATGCGGTTCTTCTGCATGAGGATCAGTTCGCGCGGGTGGTCCGCGCACTGGGCGTAGCCGGGGGCGAGGCGGCGGTTGAAGCCGACGGCGAGGCCGACCCCGCGCTTCTCGGCGAGAGCGACCAGGGCCTCGGAGTCGGCGTACTCGTAGGCGAGCGGCTTGTCGACGTAGGTGGGCACGCCGGCCTCCAGGAGCCGGGTGACGATCTCGGCGTGGGCGGAGGTGGCGGCGTGCACGAAGGCGGCGTCGAGTCCGGCGGCGAGCAGTGAGTCGAGGTCGGCGTGGCGGCGGGCGGCGGGCAGGTGGTAGGTGTCGCCGAGTTCGCCGAGGGTGGCGCGGCTGCGGGTCTGCAGGTGGAGTTCGACGCCGGGAAGGGCGGTCAGGACGGGCAGGTAGGCCTTGCGCGCGATGTCGCCCAGTCCGATGCAGCCAACCTTCACGGGGTGTCTCCTTGCCCTTGTCGCCTCGTCGTCGCCGCGCGCGGCGGTCGGGCCGGCACGGCGCGGGTCAGCTTACGCGGGGCGGCTGTGGGTCTGGCTCCCGGCGGGATCGCCCGTGGGGCCGCCGGTCGGACCCCCGGCCGGACTCCCTTCCGGGCGCCCGGTGTTCGGGCGTCCGTCGGTGGGCGGGCGCCAGTCGGCGATGCCGTCGAAGCCGCGCAGGACGAGGCCGGGGCCGAAGCGGGAGACGGCGGTCACGGCCGCGTTCCGCAGGGCGACGGCGGGCCGGGCGGAGAGCAGCGCGAGCCGGCCGGTGCGGGCGGCCTTGCGGACGAGCGCGGTGGTACGGGGCAGCCGGTCGGCCGTGTACGCGGCGAGGGCGGCCGGCACCGGCCGCCCGGCGCCGATGTGGTGGGCCAGGACGATCGCGTCCTCGATCGCCTGGTTGCCGCCCTGGCCGAGGGTGGGCTGCATGGCGTGGGCGGCGTCGCCGAGCAGCGCGGTGCGGCCGTGGTGGAAGGCGGGCAGCGGGTCGATGAGGTGGTGCACGTCGTGGCGCAGGACGGCGCTCTCCTCGGTGGCGGCGAGGATCGCGGGCACGGGGTGGTGCCAGCTGCCGAACAGGCGCTCAAGCGCGGCCTTCTCGCCGTCCGGCGCGTGCGCGCCCTCGGGCGCGGCGGCCATGGCGTAGGCGTAGACCCGGCCGTCCTTGAGCGGCTGGCTGCCCCAGAGGCGGCCGGGTCCCCAGGTCTCGTGCGGGGCGAAGGGGCGTTCGGGGGCGGGGATGACGGTGCGCCAGGTGGTGAAGCCGGAGTAACGCGGGCCGGGGTGGGCGGGGAAGAGGGCGGCGCGGGTGGCGGAGCGGATGCCGTCGGCGGCGACGACGAGTTCGGCTTCGAGCTCGCCGTCGGGCGTGGTGACGCGGGCGGGCACGGTCGCGTCGCCGGGGTGCGCGAGGGCGGCGGGGGTGGCGGTGCGGACGGTGCCGTCGGGCAGGGCGGCGGTGAGCAGTCCGACCAGGGTGGCGCGGTGCAGCAGGACCAGGGGGTCGCCGAACCGGGCGGCGGCGGCCCGGGCGTCCGTACGAGCGAGCCAGCGTCCGTCGGGGCGGCGCATGCCGCCGTCGCCCTGCCAGGCGGCGAGTTCGCGGACGGGTGCGCCGAGGCCGATGACGTCGAGGGCGCGCAGGGCGTTGGGGGCGAGGCCGATGCCGGCGCCGACGGGCGCGAGGTCGGCGGCGCGTTCCAGGACGGTGACGTCCCAGCCGTGGGCGCGGAGGGCGATGGCGGTGGTGAGACCGCCGATGCCGGATCCGACGACGACGGCGCGGTGCTGTTCCATGACTCCCCCTCGAAGGGACGGCAGATGAGGACGGCGGACGGCAGAGCACAAGCCGCACTACAGGTGTAGTGAGCTCACTCCTTCACCGTACTACAGCTGTAGTCGCGAGGGCATTGCGGGCGGCACGGGTCGCATAGGTTGTCCCCATGACCGCAGCACCCGCCCCGGCCCCGGCCCCCGACGCACCGCCCACCCGCGCCGAGCGGATCGGCGACGCCGCGCTCGATCTGCTCGTGGAGCGCGGGATGCGCGGGCTCACCCATCGCGCCGTCGACGAACGGGCCGGTCTCCCCCAGGGCTCCACGTCCAACCACGCCCGCACCCGCCAGGCGCTCCTGGAAACGGCGGTGCGCCGCCAGGTGGAGCGGGAGTCGGGCGTCCTCGCCCCGCACGAGCTCCCCGGACCCGGCGCCGCGCCCGAGGCCCTGGTCGACGCGCTCGCGCTGGCGCTGCACCGCTATCTGACGGACCACCGGTCGCTGCTCGTCTCCCGCTACGAACTGGCCCTGGAGGCGACCCGGCGGCCCGAACTGCGCTCCTTCTTCGACTCCGCAGGCGCCGTCTTCCACGGCCCGGTGACCGCGATGATGCGCGCGGCCGGCTCGGCCGAGCCCGAGCGGCACGCGCTCTCCCTGATCGCCTG
The DNA here is from genome assembly GCF_041270065.1 of Streptomyces fradiae. NCBI lineage: Bacteria > Bacillati > Actinomycetota > Actinomycetes > Kitasatosporales > Streptomycetaceae > Streptomyces > Streptomyces fradiae. Next base: position 1,024,254 of record NZ_CP065958.1, read on the forward strand.
GTGCGAGGGGCTGATGTTCTCGTGCGCGGCCGGCTCCTTCCACGCCGCCGTGCCCAGCCGCGCGGAACTGCGCACCGGCTTCGACGAACTGTTGCGGGGCATGCTCGGCGGGCAGCCCTAAAGCGCTGGCACTCGGGCCCGGCCGTCCGCGACGATGCCCTTCATGACGACCGATCACACGGCAGCACCCGAGCGCGTCTACCCGGACACCACCACGGGTGAGCGCCAGGCCCTGGAGCAGTGGCTCGAGTTCCACCGCGCGACCCTCGCCGCGAAGTGCGCGGGCCTCAGCGACGAGCAGCTCCGCACCGTGTCCGTGCCGCCCTCCGAGCTCAATCTGCTCGGCCTGGTCCGGCACATGGCCGACGTCGAGCGCGGCTGGTTCCGCAAGGTCCTCGGCGGCGAGGCGGCCCCGTGGCTCTACGCCACCGACGAGGACTTCGACCGGGGCATCCACACGACGGACGGCGACGGCTACGCGGAGGCGTTCGCCACCTGGCAGGCGGAGATCGGCCACGCCCGGAAGCTGGCCGAGGGGCGCGCTCTGGACGACCTCTGCGCGGGCACCCACCACCGCACCGGCGAGCTCATCAACCTGCGCTGGATCTATCTCCACATGATCGAGGAGTACGCCCGCCACAACGGCCACGCGGACCTGATCCGCGAGCGCATCGACGGCGCCACCGGCGCCTGACCGCATCTGGTTCCCGAGCGCCGGTCAGCCCGGGCCGGGGTGATCACTCGTGCGGGGCATTCCCCGCGAGTAGGGGTACGCGAAAGCCGTCCCGACCTGCAGAGTTGCGCGGGTGCATGGAACCCGAACCACAGTGACGCTGCTCGCCGGCGTGGCCATGGCCGCCGCCCTGACGGGCTGTGTCGCCGTCGACCCGCCGCCCACGGCCCCCGCGCCCGCCGCCTCCGCCGGCAGCGCCGCCTCGCCCGACGGCCAGGACGTGGCCCCGCAGATCGTGCAGGGGCCCGCCCGTGAGGCCCTGGAGGCGGCGCTGCCCGATCCCCCGGAGCCGCAGACGGCGGTGGAGCGGCGGCGCACCGACGACGGCCCGCCGGCCCCCGCCCGGCCGCGCCGCGCCGAACACCCGCGCCCCTCCGCCGTACCGCAGCAGCAACAACGCCACCGGACCCCCGAGCTCCATCTGCCGAAGGGGCCCAAGGGGCCGAAGGTGCCGGACATCCCGCGCGACCGGGCCGGCGTGTGCGCCCTCGGGCAGTCGTACGGCGGGTGGAGCCCGGACAGTCCGCAGGCGCGGATCTGCCAGGGCGCGTACGGGCGCTGAGCCCGCTGTCCCGCTAGGCCGGGCCCGGGAAGCCGCCCCGCAGCCGCCGTTCGAGGCGGTCGATCGCGGCCCGCACCCCGTTGCCGTAGCCGTCGTCGTCCAGGGATTCGGCGGCGGCGCGGGCCCGGTCCAGATGGATCCGGGCGGCGTCGGGGCGGGCCAGCTTCACATAGTCGGCGGCCAGGTTGAGATGGAGCGAGGGGGCCAGGGCGCGCAGCGCGACCGACGCGTCGTGGCGGGCGAGCCGGTCCTCGTCGAGGCTCTCGGCGGCGGTCAGGGCGCGCAGGTCCCAGGCCAGCTCGACGTCCGGGTCGTCCTGGGCGTCGGCCATGTAGTGGGCGAGGGTGCAGCGGTGCAGCGGGTCCCCGTCGGGGCCGAGCTGGTCCCAGATCGCGCCGAAGCGGTTGCGGGCCTCCTCCCGGTCGCCGCCGTGGAGCAGCATGACCGCCTGCCCGATCCTGGTCATGACGGCGTCGTCCGCCACCTGCTGCCCGGTCATCACGGCCTCCCCGTGTTCGGTCCCGCTCCGAGCCTGCCGGATCCGGCGCCCGAGGTGTGCCTCCGGCGCGCCGGATCCGAGCGGGCTCCGAGCCGGCCCCGAGGGGTCAGCCGGCCAGGTTCGGGATGCGCCAGTCGATCGGCGCGTGGCCCTGCGCGGCGACCGCCGCGTCGATCTGGGTGAAGGGCTGCGAGCCGAAGAACTTCTTCGCCGACAGCGGCGAGGGGTGCGCGCCCTTCACGACCACGTGCCGCTCCTCGTCGATGAGCGGCAGCTTCTTCTGCGCGTAGTTCCCCCACAGCACGAAGACGGCCGGGTCGGGGCGGGCGGCGACGGCGCGGATGACCGCGTCGGTGAACTTCTCCCAGCCCTTGCCCTTGTGCGAGTTGGCCTCGCCGGCGCGGACCGTGAGCACCGCGTTGAGCAGCAGGACGCCCTGCTGGGCCCACGGCATCAGATAGCCGTTGTCGGGGATGGGGTGGCCGAGCTCGGCCTGCATCTCCTTGTAGATGTTGCGCAGCGAGGGCGGGGTCTTGACGCCCGGCCGGACGGAGAAGCACAGGCCGTGGCCCTGGCCCTCGCCGTGATACGGGTCCTGGCCCAGGATCAGGACCTTGACCTGGTCGAACGGGGTGGCGTCGAGGGCGGCGAAGACCTGCTCGCGCGGCGGGTAGACCGGCCCCTTGGCCCGCTCCTCCTCGACGAACTCGGTCAGCTCCTTGAAGTAGGGCTGGGCCAGCTCTTCGCCGAGGACGCCGCGCCAGGACTCGGGCAGCAGGTCGGTGTCGGTCACGTCGGGAACCTCCGGTGGGCGTTCGTCTGATCTCCACGAGAACCTACCGGGCCCCACTGACAACACCGTCCGCCGCCCGGGTCCCGGGCGACTTCCGGCCACCGTCTACCAGCTGGTACGGCGGCTGAGCTCCCACATCTGCATGACGGTCTGCGGGTCGAGGGCCCGCTCGCCGCCCCCGATGTCCTCGCTCGCGGCGATGTAGAGCTTGCCCTGCCACAGCGGCAGCAGGCGCACGTCCTGAACCATGATCTCCTGGGCCTCGGTGAACTCGTCCGTGACGGCGCCGCGGTCGCTCTCCCGCCGGGACTTGGGGAGGAGCTCGTCGGTGATCCGCGGGCTGACGTACGGCGTGCCGAGGACGTTCTTCTTGCCCACGAAGGGGGCGATGAAGTTGTCGGCGTCCGGGAAGTCGGGGAACCAGCCACGGCCGAAGACCGGGTACTGGCCCTTCTGGTAGGCGGCCTGGAACTCCTTCCACGGCTTGCCGTGGAGGGTGATCTCGAACAGCCCGGAGGCCTCCAGCTGGCGCTTGAGCTCGACGAACTCGGGCCCGGTGGCGGAGCCGTAGCGGTCGGTGGCGTACCAGAAGTCCAGCTTCACGGTGTCGGTGATGCCGGCCTGGCGCAGGATGCTCTTGGCCTTGGCCGCGTCGGGCGAGCCGAAGCGGTCGAAGAACTTGGTGGTGTGGCCGGCGATGCCCTTGGGGACCATCGAGTACAGCGGCTCGGCGGTGCCCTGGTAGACCCTGTTGACCAGTTCGTCGCGGTCGACCAGCTGGGCGATGGCCCGGCGGACGGCCGGCTTGGCGACCGAGGGGTCCTTGGCGTTGAAGACCAGGTAGCGGATGTCGGCGCCGGTGGACTCGACGAGCTGGAGGTTCTCGTTCTCCGGCTTGTCGGCCTGGAGGTCGACCACCTCCTCGGCGGTCAGACCGCGGTAGGTGGCGTCGATCTCCTTCTTCTTGAGGGCGGCGACCATCGGCTCGGACTCCTTGAAGTACCGGATGGTCACGCCGCCGTTCTTGCGGTCGGCGAAGCCCTTGTAGCTGGGGTTGCGGGTGAGCTCGGCCTTGTCGCCCTCGGTGTAGGAGTCGAGGGAGTACGGGCCGGAGCCGACCAGCTTGCCGTCCTCACGGAGCTTGTCCGCGGGGTACTCGGCCGGGTCGACGATCGACATGGCCGGGGTGGCGAGGATGAAGGGGAAGGTCGCGTCGGGCTTGTTGAGCCGGAAGACGATGGTCTGGGGGTCGGTGACGTCCATCTTGTCGAGCGAGCCGAGCATGCCGTTCGGTCCGCCCTCGACGTTGATCGTGCGGATCCGCTCGATCGAGTACTTCACCGTCTCGGCGTCCAGCTTGTGCCCGTTCGAGAAGGTGAGGCCGTCATGGATCCGGCACTCGTAGACCCGGCTCGACGAGCCCTGCTTGAAGGCGCAGTCGGCGGCGTCCGGCTGCGGAGTCGTACTCCCGGTGGGAAATGCCACGAGCGTCTGGAAGACATTCCGGAAAAGCTCCCAGGAATTGTCCCAGGCGGCCGCCGGATCGAGGGTGCTGGGAGAACTCGTCGTCCCCACGACGATTCTCTGGTCCGCTGCGGATTCACTGTCCGAAAACACACCGCATCCGGACAGGAGGGATATGGACGCAAGGGCTGCAGCGGCCTGCAGACTGGTCCGGTTGAACACGTGCACGCTCCTCGTTCAGCCTGGGGTCGGCCGACCATACCGCAGCGCCCCGCCAGGTCAATGTTCGACCCTGGCGGGGCACTTGTGGCATTCGATGGATAACCGGGGCCAAACCGGTCAAGAATTCAGCAGAGTGTCCGGATACCGGTCACTCGACACCGGCGTTCAGGAAAAGTCCGCCGTCGACGACGAGCGTCTGACCAGTGATCCAGTCCGACTGCGACGAGGTGAGGAAGGCGGCGGCGCCGCCGATGTCCTCGGGCTGCCCGAGCCGGCCGAGCGCGTAGCGGGAGGCCGCCTCGGCCTCCCGGCCCTCGTACAGGGCCGCCGCGAACTTCGTCTTCACGACGGCGGGCGCGATCGCGTTGACGCGCACCAGCGGGGCGAATTCGTGCGCCAGCTGGAGGGTGAGATTGATCATCGCGGCCTTGCTGATTCCGTACGCGCCGATGAACGGCGAGGCGGAGACGCCGGCGATCGAGGCGATGTTCACGATCGCCCCGCCGTGCTCCTTCTGCCAGGCGCGGTAGGTCTGCTGGGCGAAGCCGAGCGCCGAGACCACATTCGTCTCGAAGACCTTGCGGGCGACGTTCAGGTCGAGATCGGCGATGGCGCCGAAGACCGGATTGGTGCCCGCGTTGTTGATCAGGAAGTCGACCCGGCCGAAGGCCTCCATGGTCGCCTCGACCGCGGCGGCCTGGTGGGCCTCGTCGTGGGCCTTGCCGGGGACGGCGATGACCCGGTCGGCGCCGAGCCGCTCCACGGCCTCCTTCAGGGCCTCCTCGCCGCGGCCGGTGATGCAGACCCGGTCGCCGCGGGCGACCAGGGCCTCGGCGACGCCGTAGCCGATGCCCCGGCTCGCGCCGGTGACGAGCGCGACCTTGCCCGACAGCTCGGGCAGTTCCTTGCTGCTCATGGGGATGTTCCTCCCGCCTCTTCTCTCGCCCCGCGGGTCAGTTGAGCGGGCCGCCGGCCACGTACATGACCTGGCCGGAGACGAAGCCGGCGTCGTCGCCCGCGAAGAACGCGATGGCGTTGGCGACGTCCTCGGGGCGGCCGACCCGCTGCACCGGGATCATGGAGGCGGCGGCGGCCTGGAAGTCCTCGAAGCCCATGCCGACGCGCTCGGCGGTCTGCGCGGTCATCTCGGTGACGATGAAGCCGGGGGCGACGGCGTTGGCGGTGATGCCGAACTTGCCGAGCTCCTTGGCCAGGGTCTTCGTCAGGCCCTGCAGACCGGCCTTGACGGCGGAGTAGTTGGCCTGGCCGCGGTTGCCCAGGGCCGAGGACGAGGAGAGCGAGACGATCCGGCCGAAGCCCGCGTCCACCATGTGCTTCTGGCAGGCCTTGGCCATCAGGAACGCGCCCTTGAGGTGCACGTTCATCACGATGTCCCAGTCCGACTCGGACATCTTGAAGAGCAGGTTGTCGCGGAGCACGCCGGCGTTGTTGACGAGGATGGTGGGCGCGCCGAGCTCGGCGGCGACCCGCGCGACGGCCGCCTCCACCTGGGCGGCGTCGGAGACGTCGCAGCCGACGGCGAGCGCGGTGCCGCCCGCGGCCGTGATCTTCTCGACGGTGTCCTTGCAGGCCGCCTCGTCGAGGTCGAGTACGGCGACGGCGCGGCCCTCGGCCGCCAGCCGGATCGCGGTGGCGGCGCCGATGCCCCGCGCCGCACCGGTGACGACGGCTACCCGCTGCTCGGTGGTGGACATGCTTGTTCTCCTCGCCCTTGGCTCGTCCCTTGGATGCGGTGCCTACCCGGCGGCCCGCCCGCTCTCACCCGGTGACCCTCGTGCCGGGAGGTGAGCGACCGCTTAGTATTGCCCGCAGACGAGACGCTAGAAGCCCTGGCACCCGGTGTCAACGCCCCACCGGGTGCACCGGATCACGCGGCGCGCGCCTTGACCCGGCCGGGGCGGGCCGGGGCCGGGCTCAGCGGACGAGCAGGTCGAGCAGCCGCTCCACCTCGGCCTCGGGGTCGGCGGTCAGGCCGGTGTGCACGGGTCCGGGCTGGACGACCGTGGAGCGCGGGGCGATGAGCCAGCGGAACCGCCGGCCCGCGTCGTCCCGGGACGCCTGCCCCGCGGCCTCGCCGCCGGTGCAGACGCCCTCGACGGCGTGCAGCGCGGCCCGTACGCCCGTCACGTCGGCGCCCGGGTCGAGCGCGGCCAGCTTGGCCTCGTCCAGATGGGTGCGGGCGGCCACGTACGACCGGGCGCGGCAGTAGACGACCACGCCCGCGTTGAAGCACTCGCCGCGCTCCACGCGCGGCACCACGCGCAGCAGCGCGTACTCGAAGACGTCGCGGTCGGTCACGTGGTGCTGTCCTTCTCGGTGGGGCGCGGGGCGAGGCGGTCGGCGAGCCAGCCCGGGGGCTGCTGCGGGCGGCGCTCGGTGCGCGGCCCGAGGGTGATCCGCTCGTGGATGGTCGCGGCGCGCGGCAGCAGCGCCTCCACGTACGCGGCGCGCAGCGCGTCGGTGCTGTCGAAGCCGGGCTCGTCGACCAGCCACTCGTCGGGCACGTCCGCCGCGACCTCGGTCAGCAGCTCGCGGGTGACCAGCGGGGCCAGCTCGGCGGCCGCGGCGGCGACGTCGGGCGCGAAGGGCGCGAGGGCGTGGTCGGAGGCGTCGTACGGCTTCGCGGCGGAGGCCTGGGCGCCGGGCCAGTTGTGGTGCCAGATCATGGTGGCGCCGTGGTCGATCAGCCACAGGTCGCCGTGCCAGACCAGCATGTTCGGGTTGCGCCACGACCGGTCGACGTTGTTGATCACGGCGTCGAACCAGACGACCTTCCCGGCCTCCTTCGGGTCGACCTCGTACGCGAGCGGGTCGAAGCCGAGAGAGCCGGGCAGGAAGTCCATCCCGAGGTTCAGCCCGCCGCTCGCCTTGAGCAGCTCCTGCACCTCCTGATCGGGCTCGGAGAGACCGATCACCGGGTCGAGCTGAATGGTCACCAGCTCCGGCACCCGCAGCCCCAGCCGCCGGGCCAACTGCCCGCAGATCACCTCGGCGACCAGGGTCTTGCGCCCCTGCCCGGCGCCGGTGAACTTCATGACGTACGTGCCGAGATCGTCGGCCTCGACGATCCCGGGGAGCGAGCCGCCCTCACGCAAAGGCGTGACGTAGCGGGTCGCTACGACCTCTTCCAACACTTTCCCAGGCCACCCATCTCTTCAGCCTTACGAACCATGGACGAATGAAGGGAGCATAGTAACCGAGGGTGATCGACGGCGATTCCATTTCCGCCGTCAGCGGCTGCTCTCGGAACATCGAAGTCGCGACGGTGAGTCAGATGCACTCCTCACATACACCGTTATTCGTCGGCCGCGGACCTGCTCGTCCACCACCGGCCGGAAGCACTCTCCGAGGGTGGCGAGCTTGGTCCTGTCTCGCGGCGAGTCCGCCGGTTTCGACACGTCTCCGGCGTCCGTGACAAGAATGATGCGCTGTCTGGCGAGCATCTCGGTTCGGAGGCGTGCGGCATCCCATTCCACTCCCTTCAGCGTTCCGGAGCGTTCCGGTGTCTCCTCCAGGGCGATGTCCTGGATACCTGTGAACGCGTGTGGAGAGACGGACTTGGTGTCCCGCCGCGCCGACGGGACGAACAGCACGGCGTCACCGTCCTTCTTCAACCGTTCCACCTGCTCCGCGGCTGCCAGAACGTCGTCCACGCGGCTCTGCGGTGAACGCTTCGCGAGGGCTTGCGGGAGGAGGGCGACCGTGGCCGCGGCGACCACGACAGGAAGGACCCAGCGCGCACTGCTCCGCGACCTTCTTCCCACCGCTTCCACGAGCGCGCCGAGAACCACACCGACCATCAGGGCCAGGCCGAGCAGGCTGAACAGCACGTAGCGATCCACGAAGAGCGGCTTGAACAGGGAAATTCCCACGAGCCCGATCTGCGGAACGGCAAGGAGCGGTAACCCGACGGCCGTTGCCGAGAGTCCTCTTGCCCCGGGCCTGTCCAGCAGAGCCCCGACGCCGGCGAGGGCAAGCAGGATCGCCGGACCGATCAGCATGTGCCAGGTCAGTGGTGGGATCCAGGACACCTGCCCGGACTGGGTTCGGCTGAAGAGAATCAGCGGCATGACCCCGGCCGTCGCCGCCACGGATGCCGAGGCCCAGCGAATCCACGTCCTGACAGTCGGTCGCGCCCAGGCCAGGGTCACCATGTGCGCGGGAAGAATCAGCAGGGCGAGCCAGTTCAGAAGGCCGCACACCAGGATCATGCAGGCGTAGGCGATCCAGCGTCCCCGCTCGTTCCGTCGCCCCTGCAGCAAGGCTACGAGCAGTAGCGTCGAGACCGCGGCGGCTGCCGCCACCAGGGCGTACGGGCGGCCCTCCTGCAGATAGAACTGCACGGACGGAATCAGCCCGAACGCCATCCCCGCGCCCAGGCCCACCAGGTTCCCGGAGAGCCGGCGCCCGAGCTCCGCCACACACGCCGCGGCAGCCGCAGCCGCCAGCACAGAGGGCAGTCGTAACACCGTGGTCGAGGGGCCGAAACACTCGAAAAGCGAGTGCATCAACAGATAGTAGAGCGTGTGAACGACATCGACATTCTCCACCATGCGGGATATCTCGCCGGTGGACCGGAGGGCAACCTGCCAGGTCGCGGCCTCGTCCCGCCAGACACTGCCCTCCCGCGACAGTCCCCACAGACCGAGTGCGACGGTCCAGACGAAGGGTATCGGCCAGGCAGTAGTGCGCAGCCGAGAGCCCAGAGCAGTCAATCTCATTGAATTCGGTCACCCCCCGGCCAGTCAAATCCACGATGCTGTTCGCAACGTGCAGTGCTCGGCGTGGATCCGAAGTGACGGGCAAGCCGAAAGCTCGGACGCCACTTTACGACAACGCCGGCAGAGCCCTGCTCGAGAGGCCGACGAAGGAAGGGGCATTTCAAGCCACAAGGGCTCCACCATGGCAGAAAAGGAACTGTGGCCACGGCCGCAAGGAGATCGCGAGATTTTGCCGCAGAGTGTGTCAGGTCGAACGAGATTGGCTGACGGCATGACGCTTGATTTCAGAATGGAATGCCGTTTCAGGCCACTTGACCATGCCGGGGTTGACGCGTTGTTGAATGACTGGCAAAGATCTCCTCTCGGAAATTGATCACTACCCAAGGGGAAGTTCTCATGAAGAAGAGAAGTGCTCTGAAGGCCACCCTCGCGTCTGCGGCGCTGATTCTCGGGGCGGCCGCTCCGGCGATGGCCGTCACGGTCGACGTCGGCGGCGGCAAGTGGAGCTACGACCAGGGGGCGAACACTGCCTGGTCGAACTACTACCACTCGAGTAACAAGCACGCGTCGTCGGTGAAGATCGGCGCCAACATATTCCGAAGCGGCTGCACTTCGGCCGGCAGCTGGTCGCTGGCGTCCGGCGGCAAGAACGGTGGCACGGTCAGCTGGTACTACGACCCCAGCTGCTGATTCCAGCCACGTTCAGATTTCGAGAGCATGCAGCCGGTAGATTCTGCTGAGTGAGCCGAGGCTCCGGTCCGGTGCGGCTTCGGGTATGCGATTGCGCTGCTCGCAGCCGCACCACCGCTGCTCGCCCTGTCTCCCGACAGGCGTGATTCCCCGCAACTCCGAAATAAGATGGGCAATGCTGCAGCGAGGTATAAGGTTCGTTCACGTCGTCACGCTGGCTTTCTCGGCACTCCTTGCCTTCCTCTTCTTGCGAGGCCTTGATGAGAGCCGAGTTCTGGGAAGCGTCGCGCTGGTCGACGTGATCGACTCCGATGGCTCGGTGAGCTCGGCTCGCGTCGTGGATGCCGTCAAGTCAGTCGCGACCGAGAGAGAAATCGGCGTGGCCCGCGAGGTGCCGGATCTGAAGAACCCCGAGGGGATCCGGCATCTGTACCTCGCAACAGGAGACAGCGGATCGGCGACGGGGGCGTGGCTGGACAAGGGTTACCCGTCCTTCAGCAGGAACGTCGAGACCCGGGTCCACCCCATATCCGAGATCGCACACCTCGACCCACGCGGCGCGTATCACGTCTTCGGGCCCCCGGAAGCCGTCGACGCCCTGGTCGCCAAGTTCGCCGAGCTAAAGCTCCGCGTGAACGTGGCATACCCGCTGTCCTCCACGACGCTGGCCACCGACTACTCCGGCGATCCCCTGCCCTGGTCCCTCGGCGTCATGGCCCTGGCCGCTGTGACTCTGACCGGGGCGAGCGTGCTGCTGCGAGCGAAGACTTACGCAGTTCTCCGCCTGCACGGCATGTCCTACGCAGACATCCTGGTACGCGACCTGAAGCAGACAGCGGGCTTCTGGCTCGTCTCCTTCGGTGGCGTAGCGATGGTGACGCTCGCTGCTCTCGGCCTCTACAACGGTCCGGCCCGGCTAGGGCTGTTCGCCTCGGTCGCGCTGGGAATCGCGACCCTGCTGACCCTCCTCGTACTCGGCTCCCATGCCGCGGTGCTCGCGCTCGTCATCAGGGTCGGAATCCTTTCCTCCCTCAAGGGCGAACTACCCTCACGAGCGGCGACCGTCAGCCTCTACGTGGTCCGTGTACCGGCACTCCTCCTCGCACTGAGCATCGCGCTGAGTGTCGCGACAGCCGGCCAGAACGTCCTCAAACGGCAAGAGAACCGCGACGTCTACCGAAGTGTGGAAGATGCCGTCTCCGTTCGTCTCAGCGGTGCGTTCGCCACCCGCCCCGACGATCTGGACCGCATGGTCGGGCCGTGGCTCCGTGCCGCAGACGCACGAGGCGAGATCGTCGTAGCCGGCCGGGGAGACCTCCAGATGACGGCACCGGAGGCAAACCTTCCGGCAGGCGAGATCCTCATCGTCAACGAGACTTACGTCCGTAAGCAGCCGGTACTCGATGGGGACGGCCGCCGTTACGTCCCCGCTGCGAGCGGCGCGAAAGCCTCGCAGCCTCGTCCTGTGCGCGTCATCATCCCCCCGTCGTACGCCTCTCACACGGAAGCGATCGTCACGGCGGTCTCCAGGAAGCTCGACCCAGGGCTCAGCCGGAAAATCCCCGTCGAGACTCTCGGCGCGAAGAACGGGCAGCAACTCTTCGGGTACAACACCGGCGCCTTGGTCTACAGCTCGGCACACCCCGCGAGCGAGGACAGGTCACTGATGCGCGATCCGATCGTGGTCGTCGTCCCAAACGGGTCGGACTTCCTCACCAATGACGCCTACGTCACCTTCGCGACTCAGGAAGGTGTCATCTTCCCGGACCCCGACGACGTCCTGAACGCCATCGCATCGGAAGGTCTGCAGGACTATGTGTCTTCCGTTTCCCCAGTCGGGCAGCGCATCGCGGCAGAGGTGAGCGACGCAGTCGGTGACTTCCGGCTTCAGATGTTCAACCTGGCCCTTGCGGTGGCGGTCCTCCTGGTCGCGGGAGTCGGAATCTGCATCGTCTACACGAGGAAGAACGCCCAGGCCATCTTCGTGCGTCACATCAGCGGCTGGACGTTTGCCGCATCCCACCGCTTCATTCTCGCGGTGGAGGCGGCCATCGCGATCATCTTCGCGACACGGATCCCCATCGAGGTGTGGCAGAAGAACCGGGAGATCTCCGAATTCACCGCGGCCGGCCTGCCGGCCCCGTTCCCGCCCCTGCGTGTCGAGTTCGCAGAGCTGGCTCTCATCGCCGGACTTGCCGTGGTCGAACTCGCCGTGATCCTTCTCGCCCTGTCGGCGTTTCACCGCCGGATCGTGAAAGAAGGAGCATCCGAGGCGTGACGCGTCGAGAACTGAAGCAACCCCCATCCAGCCGGAGTGTAGAACATGATTGAGGTCGAGAGGCTCTCGAAGAGTTTCGGCGAGCGAATGCTGTGGCGTGACATCACGCTGACGGTCGGTCGTGGCGAAATGCTTGCGCTTACCGGACCGAGCGGCTCCGGCAAGTCGACCCTCCTGAACTGCCTGGGACTGCTTGACAGGCCGAGTTCCGGTGTCATTCGCCATGAAGGGAAAGACATCACGCGTTTCGGCAAACGCGAGGCCCGCTTGTTCCGCAGGGACACGCTCGGCTACCTCTTCCAGGGATACGCCCTCATCGAAAACGCCACCATCGAAGAGAACCTGGAAGTAGCCGTCAAGCCGCGCCGTGCGCTCCGGGGCAAGGTTGACGCGTCCTTCACGGAAGCGCTGCAGCGCGTCGGGCTGGCCGGGCGGCACAGGGACACGGTGCACCGCCTCAGTGGAGGCGAGCAGCAGCGGGTGGCTCTCGCCCGTCTCATCGTTCAGCAACCGAAGCTCGTACTCGCGGACGAGCCGACCGCCGCTCTGGACCGGGACAACACCGTCATGGTTCTCGAATCGCTACGGGACATGACCCGAGCCGGCTGCACAGTGGTCATCGCCACCCATGACGACACCGTCCGTGACGCCTGTGACAACGTGTTCGACGTGGGAGCGCCACTCGAGGCGAAGCTTTCCTAGCGCCGCTCCGGCAGTTGTCGCGTGAGCATCGCCAGGGTCAGGCTTGCCACTTGGCTGCGGAGACGTGCACTGGGAGTCGAGTGGGCGGTCGGTCATCCAGGGGACTGGTCGTCGGCGTTCCAGTGGTCGCGGAGGACCGCGGAGACCTCGCCGATGGTCGCGCCGGCGGCCAGCGCCTCGTACATCGGCGGGAGCACGTCAGCGCCGGGGCGGGTGGCGGCCCAGCCGAGCAGGATCAGCGCCGCGTCGACGCGGTCGCGGCAGCGCCAGGCACGGAGCTTGGCGAGGCACTCGGTCTGGCGGGCGGTGAGGGGGGGCGGGGCCGGGGGCTTGGGGGCGGGTGACGTGGGGGTGTACGGGGCGGTGGGGGCAGCGACGTCGTAGCGACGGGCGGCGGCGAGGGCGTGGACGCGGTCGATGAGCCGGTCCTCGTATCACGCCCTTGATGCCGGCGGCGAGGGCGACCCAGTCGAGCGGACTGCTCTCCAACAGCGAGCGAACGACGGTCAGTTCTTTATTCGACGCCTCGGGGAGCTCGCCCGACTTCCGGTACTCGACGCCCAGGTGAACGAGCAGCGTCGCGTCGCCCCCGTCGTCCAGGATCATGTTGGGGCCCTCGCCGCCGGGCCAGGTCAGCGCCTGCTCCGTGCACCACCAGTACTCCTCCAGGGTCTCGCCCTTCCAGGCGAAGACCGGAATGCCGGCGGCCGCATACTCGCGGCGGATCGCCATCAGACCCGGCATCTCGCGCTCGGCGAGGGTGATCTCCTTGCGGCCGAACACGGCCAGAGACAGGTCGGCGACCTTGAAGTCAGCGGGCGGCTGCGAGCTCATGTGCTTCTCCGTGAGTTCTGGGGTTCAGGCCGAGGACGTTGGCGTGGATGTCCAGGGCCGCGGTGGAACGATTGAGGGTCATGTAGTGCAGCCCCGGTGCGCCCTCGGCCAGGAGGCGAAGGCTCATCTCCGTCGCGTACTCGACGCCGATCCCATACGCAACATCGCGGTTGTCGCGGGCGGCATCCAGTCTGTGGGCAAGGGATTCGGGGAAGCGGCGGATCTGCCGTACGTCGGTGGCGGGCATGATCTCCGGGATGATCGGGGTCTCGCAGCCGGCCGCCGCGACCCCGTCCCGGAGCCGGAGGTAGTCCTCCGGGGCGAAAAACATCTGGGTGATGGCGTAGTCGGCGCCCGCCTTGCACTTGGCGACGAAGTGCCGGATGTCGCTCTCCCAGTCGGGCGAACGGGGATGCCGCTCCGGGAAGGCGGCGACTCCGACACCGAACTCGCCCAGACTGCAGATCAGTTGCAACAGTTCGTACGCGTGGGTGAAACCGTCCGGGTACGGCGTCCACTCCCCGCGCGGGTCGCCGGGCGGGTCGCCGCGCAGGGCGAGGACGTCCCGGATGCCGGCGTCGGCGTACTGGCCGACGATGTGCCGGAGTTCGGCGACCGAGCGGTCGACGGCGGTGAGGTGCGCGACCGGCCGCAGGGTGGTCTCGGCGGCGATGCACTGGGTGACGTCGATGGTGCGGTCGCGAGAGGAGCCGCCGGCGCCGAGCGCCTCCCGGCCGGCCCGTACGGTCGGCGTGGAGGGCGCCGCGTCCTCGCCGCGGAAGGTGAAGGTGTACTCGGAGGGCGGCGACGTCCGGGTGGACGCGGCGGCCTGAGGCACGTCGGGGCCCGACGCACGCGGCAACCCTCGTCACGAGCCTCGGCAGGCACCATGATGGAGCCGGACCCGGCCGGGCTCGCCTCGGAGTCGGCGGGCCGGCTGGGCCCGGCAAGGCACCCGCCGGGACAGTACGGGGGCGGGCGGGACGTCCCTCACCCCGTGGCGGGCGTTCGGAGCCCGGAGATCGAGGCTTTCGACCCAGGCTTAATTTATGGCGTGAGTCAAACAACAAGGGAAGAGCGTGTCAAGGCCTCGCACCCGGTGTATCTTGCGGAACAGGCGCGAGAGAACGGGGGTTACGGTGCGAGCGACAAGTGGCCGCACAGTTCGCGACCTGCGACGCGAGAACCGCACCACGGTGCTGCGGCGACTCTACTTCGACGGTCCCATGAGCCGCTTCGCGCTCGGACCGGCCACCGGTCTGAGCTCCGGCTCGGTGAGCAACGTGGTCGCCGAACTGGCCGCCGAGGGCCTGGTCGAGGAGGCCGGCAGCGTCGACTCGGCGGGCGGGCGGCCCCGTACGCTGCTCCGGATCAGTCCCGGCAGCGGCTGCATGATCGGCGTGGACGTCGGCGAAACCCGGGTCAGGATCGAGCTGTTCGACCTCACCCTCACCGAACTCGCCCGCACCGAACGCCCGTTGGCCGTCGACGCCGCCGAGCCGCCCGCGCGGTACGAGGTCGGGGTGGTCGTCGGCCACATCCGCGACGGCATCGCCGAGGTCCTTGACACCGCCGGCGTCGCCCCGGAGCGGCTGCTCGGCGTCGGGGTCGGCGTCCCGGGGATCGTCGCGCACGGCGGTCCCGAGGGCGCCGTCGTGCACGGCCAGACCATCGGCTGGGACGCCGTCCCGCTGGAGCGCCTGCTGCGCGAGACCGGTGCCCTGCCCGCCACCGTCCCGTACCGGATCGACAACGGCGCCCGCACCATGGGTCAGGCCGAGCTCTGGTTCGGCGCCGGGCGCGGCGCCCGCAGCGCGGTCTTCGTGCTCGTCGGCTCGGGCGTCGGCGCCTGCGTGGCCACC
This sequence comes from Streptomyces fradiae, assembly GCF_041270065.1. Lineage (NCBI taxonomy): Bacteria > Bacillati > Actinomycetota > Actinomycetes > Kitasatosporales > Streptomycetaceae > Streptomyces > Streptomyces fradiae. Next base: position 1,039,635 of record NZ_CP065958.1, read on the forward strand.
GACCCGATGGGGCCCGGCCGCGCCCTGGAGTGGGGCCATCTGACGGTACGGGTCCGGGGGCGCCGCTGCCGCTGCGGCGCGCTCGGCTGCCTGGAGGCGTACGCGGGCGCAGAGGCCCTCGTCGCCCGCTGGCGCGAGGCGGGCGGCAACCCGCCGGCCGGCGCCGACGAGGAGACGGCCCTGGCCGCCCTCCGCACCGCCGCCGACGCCCTCGACACCACGGCGGTCGCCGTCCTGGAGGAGACCGCCGAGTACCTCGGCGCGGGCGTCTCCGACCTGATCAACCTCTTCCAGCCGGAACGCATCCTGGTCGGCGGCTGGGCCGGCCTCCAGCTCGGCGACGCCTTCCTCGACCAGGTCCGCGCCCACGCCCGCGCCTACGCGCTCCACCACCCCGCCGCCCGCGTCACCATCGGCCTCGGCACCCTGGGCCCGGAGGCCGTCACGATCGGCGCCGCGATCCTCCCCCTCGCCGACTTCTTCGCCCACGGCGGCCGCCGCGCCGAACCGGAAACCCCGGAGTCGGAAGCCCCCGGGACCCAGCCGGCCTGGCGGACGACCCTGCGGGAACGGACGGCGCACTGAGGCCCGCCCGGGACTGGGGCTCCGGCCCACGTTAGGGTGCGGCGTGCCTCCGCGAACCGCCCCCGCCACATCTCCCGTACCTCCGGCGCCCCTTGTCGCCCGCGGCCCGCTCCGCGACGCCGTCCTGCTCGCGCACGAGGAGGACGGGCAGCGGTGGCCGATGCTCGTGTGGGCGCCCGGGCCGGGGACCCGGATGGTGTCGAGCGCCGTGCTGGGCGGGGGCATCGGGGAGCGGGGCTGGGTGCTGAACGCACAGGTGCCGCCGGGGTACGGGCGGCTCGACCCGGTCGCCCATCTGCGGGCGCTGGCCGCGGACGCCGGGCTCGACGGGCCGGGCGTGGGCCTGATGACGGCGGCTCCGGTGGCCGAGCGCTGCCACGCGGCGGACGACGGCGCCGAGGCCGTGGTCACGGCCGGCATCGGCGTACGGGGCTGGGCGGCCGTCCCCGACGACGGCGCCCTCGCCGCGCCGCGCCGCCCCGGCACCATCAACATCCTCGTCTCGCTGCCGGTGCCGCTCACCGACGCCGCCCTCGTCAACGCCGTGGCCACCGCCACCGAGGCCAAGACGCAGGCCCTGGTGGAACTGGGCGCGGACGCCTCCGGCACGCCCACCGACGCCGTGTGCGTGGCCTGCCCCTCCCCTCGCGCGGACGACGGGCGGGAACCGGAGGCCTTCGCCGGGCCGCGCTCCCTGTGGGGCGCGCGGCTCGCCCGCGCGGTGCACCGGGCAGCCCGGGAGGCCTGCGCGGCAGCCCTTGCGCGCCCCGACGGAGACGGCCGGACGGATCGCGTCCCCGTGTACGGCTGACGCGGAGCGCCCGCGTCCGACAGCATGGGCGGCGCATGCGGATCAAGGCGCATACGAGTCGATGGGAGAGGTACGAGATGAGCGGTGTGGCGCGCAGGACGGTCGTCGCGGCGGCGGGCGGAGCGGGTCTGACGGCGGCCCTCGCCGCCTGCGGCGGCGGCGACAGCGGCGACAAGAACGGCTCGGGCGGCTCCGGCGGCTCGGACGTGCACGAGGAGAACGCGCCGCTCGCGACGACCGGCGACATCCCGGTGGGCGGCGGGAAGGTGTTCGCCGACAAGGGCGTGGTCGTCACCCAGCCCAAGCAGGGCGAGTTCAAGGCCTATTCGTCCCGTTGCACCCACCAGGGCTGCGCCGTGGGCAGCGTGGCGGACGGCGTGATCGTCTGCCCCTGCCACCAGAGCCGTTTCGACGTCAACGACGGCAGTGTGAAGCAGGGACCGGCGACGAAGCCCCTGGAGCCGATGCCGATCGAGGTGGCCGGGGAGGTGATCAGGCTCGCCTGACCCCGCCGTCCCCGTGGGCCCGGGACGCCCGCCTGGGCGCCTTCCAGCAGCCGAGCACGTCGTCGGTGGTGGCGATGGTGGCGACCAGGGCGAGGGTGTTGCGGATCATCGCGGGGGTGTAGTCGGCCGGCACGCCCGCGATGGCGTCGGCCGGTACCACCACGGTGTAGCCGAGGTTCACGGCGTCGAACACGGCGTTGGGAATGGCGACGTTGGCGGAGACGCCGGTGACGACCAGGGTGCGGCAGCCGAGGTTGCGAAGGAGCGGGTCGACGTCGGTGCCGGCGATCGGCGAGAGGCCGTGCAGCCGCCGCACCACCAGGTCCTGCTCGGCCACCTCGATCGGTGCGGCGATCCGTACGGCGGCGCTGCCGGTGTGCTGCTGTACGGGCAGCCGGGCGGCGGCGCGGAACAGGCGCGCGTTGTGGTTGGCGCCGCGCCCGTCGGGGCGCCGTTCGGCGACGGCGTGCAGGACCTGCACATCGGCCTCGTGGGCGGCCGCGACCAGCCGGGCGACGTTGTGCAGGGCGCCCGACGAGCGGGCCGCGGCGGCGAGTTCGGGCAGGGCACTGTCCCCGCCCACGACGCCCTGCTGGCACTCGACGGTGAGCAGCACGGCCCCGTCCGGTGCGAGCTGTTCCCTGAGCTGTTCCCTGAGCTGTTCCCTCAGCGGTTCCCTGCGCCGATTCCCCTCGCCCATGACGTCCTCCTCCTTGCTCCCGGCTGCCCGTAGGCCCCATGATTTCTGACACTCCATCAGAAATCCCCGAAATCCAGAAGGGTGCGCACGATGAGCGTCGCACAGCGCCGCGGACGCCGGATCATGATGACTCCGGCCGAGCTCGACACCTTCCTCTCCGAACAGCGCACCTGCCGGGTCGCGACCGTGTCGGCCGACGGCCGCCCGCACGTCAGCGCGCTCTGGTTCGCCTGGGACGGCACCTCGCTCTGGCTCTACTCGCTGACCCGCAGCCGCCGTTGGGCCGAGCTGCGGTCCCGGCCGCAGGTCGCGGTGGTGGCCGACGACGGGGTGGAGTACGGGGAGCTGCGCGGCGTGGAGCTCTCGGGCACCGTGGAGTTCGTCGGCGAGGCGCCGCGCACGGGTGAGCCGTGCCCCGAACTCGACGCCGTCGAGCGCCTCTTCGCCGCGAAGAACTTCGGCCTCGACGCGATGCCGCACGACGGCCGCCACGCCTGGCTGCGGCTCACCCCGGACGCCGTCGCGTCCTGGGACTTCCGCAAGATCTGAGCCCCGCGCCGGAGGGGTGCGCGGCTCAGCTCTCGTGCGTCGCGCCCGCCTCCCGCAGCGCCTCGACGACCGCCCGGATCGAGGGGCGGCGCCCCGCATCCGTACGCCAGGTCGCGTAGATGTGGCGGCGCACCGGCTGGCGTACCGGCACGAAGGACACCCCGTCCATGGTCGCCGGGCGGCCGAGCCGGGGCGCGACGCACACACCGAGCCCGGCCGCGACCAGGGCGAGCTGGGTGTGGTGGTCGCCGGCGACATGGGCGATGCGCGGCTCGATGCCCTTGCCGCGCAGCGTGAACATCAGCCAGTCGTGGCAGAACTCGCCGGCCGGCCAGGAGACCCATTCCTCGTCGGCGAAGTCGTCGAGCTCGACGGAGGCGCGCCCGGCCAGCGGGTGGTCGGCGGGCAGCGCGACATCGGCGGAGTCGTCGAGCAGATGGGCCCGTTCGAGGCCGGCGGGGACAGGGGCCCGCTTGTTGTTCCAGTCGAGGACGACGGCGAGGTCGCTGTCCCCGCGCAGCACGTCACGGGTCCCGAAGTCCGGTTCCAACTCGGCGGTGTGCACGCGCAGTTCGGGGTGGGCCGAGCGCAGCGCGCGGATGGCGGCGGGGAACAGGCCGCGCATCGCGGTGGGGAAGGCGGCGATCCGCACCTCGCCGACCACCTGGCCGCGCTGCGCCTCGATGTCCGCCTGGGCGAGCTGCACCTGCGAGAGGATCCGGGAGGCGTGCTCGGCGAGCAGCAGGCCGGCGTCGGTGAGCCGGATCCCCCGGCCACTGCGGGCGAGCAGCTGCTGTCCGATCTCGCGCTCCAGTTTGGCCAGCTGCTGCGAGACGGCGGAGGTCGTGACGTGCAGGCCTTCGGCGGCGCCGCTCACGGAACCGTGCCGCGCGACGGCGTCCAGGGTCCGCAGGCGCTCCAGATTCAACATGTAAGCGATTCTAAGAGGTCGCCTCCAATAATTCTCGCTTGTACTACGAGGTCGGCTCGGCCACCCTGAGTTCCATGAGCAGCCCCGCCACCCCTTCCGCACCCCGCCGGCCGCAGGTCGACTGGCGCGTCCGCTTCGGCGCCCTCGCCCTGATCTGGGGCTTCAGCTTCCTCTTCATCAAGGTCGGCACGGACGGCTTCGCGCCGTTCCAGGTGACCTTCGGCCGGCTTCTCTTCGGTACGGCGGTGCTGGCCGTCGCCATGGTCGTGAAGCGCGACCGGCTGCCGCGCGGCGCGCGCACCTGGGGCCATCTGACGGTGGCGGCGTTCCTGCTCAACGCGCTGCCGTTCTCACTGTTCTCGTACGCGGAGCTGACCATCCCGTCGACGCTGGCGGGCATCTGCAACGCGACGACCCCGCTGTGGGGCATGCTCCTGTCCCTGGTGGCGCTCTCCGAGGACCGGCCCACCCGGGTGCGCGCGGCGGGCCTCGGCATCGGCTTCGTCGGGGTGCTCACGGTGCTCGGCGCCTGGCAGGGCTTCTCGGGCCTGGACGTCACGGGCACGGCGCTCGCACTGCTCGCCTCCTTCAGCTACGCGGTCGGCTGGATCTACGTGCGCCGCACCCTGGCCGGCACCGGCGCCTCGAACCTCTCCCTCGCGGGCTCCCAGGTCGGCCTCGCCACGCTCCAACTGGCCCTGGTCACCCCGCTGTTCACCAGCTGGCCGGAGTCCTTCGCGGTCCTTCCGCTGCTCTCGGTGATCGCCCTGGGCGCGCTCGGCACGGGCTGCGCGATGCTGCTCCAGTACGGCGTGGTGGCCGAGGTCGGCCCGACGACGGCCTCCATGGTCACCTACTTCATCCCGGTCATCGCGACCGCCGCCGGCGTCGCCCTCCTCGGCGAACAGCTGTCCTGGAACACCCCGGTCGGCGCGATCATCGTCCTCGCCGGCGCCGCCCTCACCCAGAGCCGCGGCCCGCGCCGCACCAAGCCCACGTCGCCCGTGGCCGCCGCCCCGACCGAAGCCCCGCGCCCGGAGACCGCCGGCACCCGCTCGTAGCGCGGGGCCACGCCCTCAGCCGTAACTCCGCGCCGGCGCCGGCCCCGCCGCGTACGCCACCGCGTCGGCGAGCGGTTCGAGGTCGGTCCGGGCGAGGCCGGAGACGGTGAGCCGGACCGCAGGGCCCGCGTCCATGCGGAAGCGGGCGCCGGGGGCGACGGCCCAGCCGGCGGCGAGGAGGCGGGCGACGGCGCCGGTCTCGTCGGCGACCGGGACCCAGACGTTCATCCCGCTCCGCCCGTGCGCCTCGACGCCGCGCCGGGCGAGGGCGCGCACCAGGCCGTCCCGCCGCGCCCCGTACGAGGCGGCCACCGCCGCCGGGTCGATCGCGCCCGTGGTCCACAGGTGCACCACGGCCCGCTGGAGCAGCCGGCTGACCCAGCCGGGGCCGAGCCGTTGCCGGCCGAGCACCCGGTCGACGGTCTCCGCGTCGCCGGTGAAGGCGGCGATCCGCAGGTCGGGGCCCCAGGCCTTGGCGACCGAGCGCACGAAGACCCACTTGCCCTGCCCCGTGGCCAGCGGGTGCAGCGGCTGGGCGACGATGCCGTGCCCGTGGTCGTCCTCGACGAGCAGCACGTCCGGGTGCGCCGCGAGGACCGCGCGCAGCGCGGCGGCCCGCTCGGCGGTGACGCAGGCGCCGGTCGGGTTCTGGGCGCGGTCGGTGACGATCACGGCGCGCGCGCCCGCGCGCAGGGCGCGGGCCACCGCCTCGGGCAGCGGCCCCTCGTCGTCGACGGCGACCGGCACCGGCCGAAGCCCGAGCGCGGGCACGAGGTCGAGCAGGCTGCCCCAGCCGGGGTCCTCCACCGCCACCGCGTCGCCCGGGCGCAGATGCGCGGCGAGCACCCGCTCGACGGCGTCGAGCGAGCCGGAGGCGACCCCGACCGGCCCGGCCGGCACACCGCCCGCATCGAAGGCCGCGCGGGCGAGCCGCGCGAACTCCTCGTCGACCGGCGCCTCTCCGTACAGCGGGGCCCGCTCGGCGTACTCGCGCGCGACCGCGGCCAGCACCTCGCCGAGCGGCGGGAGCAGCGCGGGGTCCGGGCTGCCGTTGCTCACGTCCCGCACGCCCTCGGGGGCGTCGACCCGGATCGAGCCGCGCGCGGTGGTGGCGGGCGCGGCGCGCACCCGGCTGCCGCGCCGCCCGTCGGTCTCGATCACCCCGCGCTCGCGCAGGGTGCGGTAGGCGGCGGCCACGGTGTTCGGGTTCACCCCGAGCCCGGCGGCCAACTCCCGCATGGGCGGCAGCAGTTGTCCCGGCTTGAGCTGCCCGGCACCGACCCCGCGCTCGACGCTGGCGGCGATCTCCGATGCACGGCGACCTTCGATCCGATACTCTCCTAGCACAAACCAGATTATGCACTAGTGCAATGGAGTTCGCAATGCCGGAGACACAGGCGACCACGGCCACCGCCGCCGGGACCGGGACGACCGGGGCCGGGGACGGGGAGTACGCCCCCACCGAGCGCACCGTCCCCACCCGATCCCGGGAGCGCGCCTCGTACGACCGCGCGCTGGTGCACTCGATCCTCGACGAGACCTACCTCTGCCACCTCGGCTTCGTCCGCGACGGCGCGCCCGTCGTGCTCCCGACCCTCTACGGGCGGATAGGCGAGCGGCTCTACGTGCACGGGTCCACCGGCTCCCGGCCGCTGCGGTCCGCCGGCCGGGGCGAGGACGCGCCGGGCCTGCCGGTCTGTCTGACCGTGACCCATGTGGACGGCCTGGTGCTCGCCAAGTCCGCCTTCCACCACTCGATCAACTACCGCTCGGTCGTGGTGCACGGCGTCGCCCACCAGGTCACCGACCCCGAGGAGCTGCGCACCGCGCTCGACGCGCTCGTCGACCACGTGGTGCCGGGCCGCGCCGCCGACTCCCGGCCCGGCAACGCCAAGGAGCTCGCCGCCACCGCCGTGCTCCGCATCGACCTCGCCGAGGTCTCCGCGAAGGTCCGCACCGGCGGCCCCAACGACGACCCCGAGGACGCCGCGCTCCCCCACTGGGCCGGCGTGGTCCCCGTACAGCGCGGCTACGGCACCCCGGTCCCGGCCGCCGGCCAGTCCGACGCGCTGCCGCTGCCCGGCTACCTCGCCGGCCTCGCCGCCCTGTAGGAGGACCGCCATGCTCATCCACCCCTGGGACGCCGCGCTCGACGAGGGCGAGTGGCGGGACTGGCTGGCCCGCCACGACTTCGGCCAGCTCGCGGTGAACGGCGCGCCCGGCGAGCCTCCGTGGGTGCAGCCGCTGCACTTCCGTTACGAGCCGGAGCCCGGCCCGTACGGCCAGGCGCTCACCCACCTCGCCCGGCCCAACCCGCTCTGGCGCGACCTGGAGCGCTCGTCCGCCGTGCTGCTCAGCGTGGTCGACGACTACGTCTACGTGCCCGGCCACTGGACCGCCCCGGACGGCGCGCCGTCCGCGCACGGCACCCCGACCTCCTTCTACGCGGCCGTCCAGCTGCGCTGCACCGCGCACATCGTGGACGACCCGGAGGAGAAGGCGGAGCTGCTCAACCGCCAGGTCGCCCACTTCCAGCCGGAGGGCGGCACTGCCCCGGTGGCCCCGGGCGAGGCGCCGTTCGGCCGGATGCTCCCGGGCATCCGGATGCTGCGGCTCGAAGTGACCGACGTACGCGCCAAGTTCAAGTACGGCGGCAACAAGCCGGCCGACATCCGCGACCGTGTCACCGACCGCCTGTCCGACCGCCGCGGCCCGGGCGACGCGGCGGCCCTCGCCCACAAGGCCCGCCGCACGCCCGGCGCCGAAGGCCAGGTCGCGCTCTAGCCGGGGGTCGCCACCGTCCCCCTGGTCTCGGCGAAGGCCAGACCGGTCACCGCGAGCAGCAGGAGCAGCGTTCCGGCGACCGTGGCGGCGGTGAGCTGTTCGCCGAGCAGGGTGACCGCGATGACCGCCGCGCTGACCGGCTCCAGGAGCATGATCACGGAGACGGTGGCGGCGCGGACGACGGCCGCCCCGGCGAAGTAGAGCGCGTAGGCGAGGGCGGTCGGCACGGCCGCGACGTAAAGGAGCAGGGCGGGCAGCCGCAGCGGCGCGTCGGTGTGCGGCAGCAGGCCCTCCGCCCAGGCCATGGGCAGCAGCCCGACCATGCCGACGGCGAAGGCCCAGGTGGTCGTCGACAGCGCGTCGCCACTGCCGCCGGTGCGGCCGAGCCAGCGGGTGAGCAGGGTGATCGCCGCGTATCCGGCGGCGGACAGGACGGCGAGGACGACGCCGAGCGGGCGGACCTCCGCCCCGCCGCTGCCGAGGACGAGGACGCCGAGCCCGGCGAGCGCGCCGCCGACCGCGGCGGCGCCGCCCACGCCGATCCGCTCGCCCATCAGAAGGCGCGCGCCGACGGCGATGAGCACGGGCCCGGCGCCGAGGGTGACGACCGTGCCGACCGCGAGCCCCGTGGCCTGCACGGCGGCGAAGTAGGCGCTCTGGAAGACGGTCAGGCCGATGCCGGTGCCGAGGATCCGGACGAGCCGACGGCGTCGCGGCTCGGGAGCGGCCGGAGTCCTCGGTCCCCGCCGCAGCGCGAGCGCGCCGAGCAGCAGGACGAGCCCGCCGGCGCAGCGCCAGAAGGAGAGGGCGAGGGGACCCATGTCGCTGGCCCGGAAGACCAGCGAGGCGGCGGCCCCCGCGGTGCCCCAGGCGATTCCGGCGACGATCAGATAGGTGAGGCTCCGCCCGGTGGACAGGGCGGGGCCGAAGGAATTCGACACGTGCGTTCTTCTCCGTGTGAAGACAGGAAGGTTGGTGGTCGCTGGGCTCCGCGGGCGGGCAGCGACGAACCGCCCGGGGGCCATGTGTCGGCACGCCCGGGCCCGGTCTTCGTCAGCGGAAGGTGCCGCCCGCGCTAGGCGGCGGGAGGCGGAAGAACGGTCGAATGCATGAGCGGCACCCTACGCGGAGTTCCGCCCGGCCGTCACCTCGGCGTCCTCGTCCGCCGTGACGGATGCGGCGGCCGACCCGGCCACCGGCTCGGCGGCCGCGGCCTTGGGCGTCGACGACTGCGCGATGAACGCGCCGACGAGGACCACGGCGCCGCCGAGGATCTGCGGCGCCGCCAGGTGCTCACCGAGCAGCACCCAGGCGAGGACGGTCGCGATGACCGCCTCCAGGCAGGCCACCACGCCCGCGACCTGCGGAGAGAGCTTGCGCACGGAGATGACGCCGGTGACGTACGCGAGGACGGTGGCGATCAGCACGACGTAGCCGATCAGCAGCCCGGCCGGGACCTCGGTGCCGTTCATGTCGGCGGTGCCGGCGAGCACCGACCAGTCCATGCCCCACGGGCGGGCGACGGCGGTGAGCACGAGCGCGCCGCCGAGGAGTCCGTACGCGATGACGCCCAGCGGGTCGGCAGGCTCGGCCTCGTCGCTGCCCTGGTCGGAGAGGACGAAGTAGCCGACCTGGCAGCAGGCGGCGGCGAGCGCGAGGAGCAGTCCGAGCAGGTCGAAGCTCAGCCCCGACCAGACCTGGACGACACAGGCGAGACCGCCGACGGCGAGGACGACGCCGAGCGCGGCGCGCCGGGTGACCGGCCGGCGCTGGACGAAGCGGACCCAGCCGAGGACGAGCGCGGGGGCGAGGTACTCGATGAGCAGGGCCACGCCGACCGGGATCCGGGAGATCGCGGCGAAGTAGCAGGCCTGGACGCCGGCGACGGCGAGCAGTCCGAAGCCGGCGAGCAGCGCGGGCTTGCGGCGCACCAGGTCCCGGTGGCGCCAGGCCACGGGCAGCATGACGAGGGCGGCGCCGGCCACCCGGAGCCACACCACATGGAGCGGGTCGAGTCCCGCCTCGATGAGCGGCTTGGCCGCCACTCCCGAACCACCGAATGCGAAGGCCGAGGCCAGGGCGAGTCCCAGGCCGGCGCTTCTCCCCTGAGACGCGTGCATCGGGCCATCATGACAGGACCCGGTCAGGTGCGTAACCCCCGTTACACCTGTTGAGACGGGTGCTCGATCCGGGCGGTCAGCGCACCCGGATCGACCCCGGCCCGGCGCAGCACCTCGGCGGCCCGGCTGTCCCGGTCGACGGCGAGCGCGGCGAGCAGATCGAGGCCGCGCACCCGGCTGTCGCCGCGCAGGGCACCACGGTGGGCGGCACGGTCGAAGGCGCCGGCGAGGGCGGCGGCGGCCGCGGGCGACCAGCCGGCGGCGGCGGTGTCGGCCCCACGCAAGACGGGAAGCGTGGCGCCGGTGTCCTCGACGGAGCGCTGCCAGCGCAGGCCGTAGCCGATGGAGCGCTGAACGAGATAGCCGAGGACACGGGCGCGCCGGTCGGCGTCACCGAGCGCGGCGGCCGCCCCGGGGTCGGCCTCGACGAGCGAGTGCAGCAGGTGGGCGGTGTCGATCTGCCGGTCACCGTCCCGCAGGGCCCGCCGCCGGGCGCCGTCGAGGGCGCGCATGAGCTCCGCGGTCAGCCGGTCGGCGAGGTCGGCCCGGCGCTCGGCGGGCAGCAGCCGGGGCACCCGGGGCGCGGGCGTACGGCCGGAAAGGCAGTCGGGGCGGCGGTCGGGCGACGGGACCGGAGGGACGGGAGCGTGCACCCTTCCACCTCATCAGCCCCGGAGCGCGCGGTCATCCTCGGCGAGGAGCATGTGCGCATCCCACCGGGGTTGGGTACGGGCGGTCGATTCCTCCTCCTTGCGGATGAGATCGCGCGAGTTCGCCTCTCGGGGCGCGCGCCGCCTTGCCCCGCGCCCTCCACGCAACCACACGGCCGCCCTTCACCGTCCTTTCAGACATGTTCTGGATGGTGGCCCTGCTCGCGCAAGACGGGCGGCAGTACGTCTACCGCGTGTACGCGCCGCGGGCGGCGCTGCCGGCCGACCTCTTCTGGGCCGCGTTCCACTGTCACGACGAGGGCGGCGGTCCGCGCGCCTCGGACTGGTTCGACTCCGCGCAGATCTGGTGGTTCGACGGCGTCGACGGCGAGCCCGCAGAACTGACGGTTCATCAGTATTGAATGTTCGCGCCCCTGCGGCTACGTTCCGCGACACCGATAGCCCGACTGGTACGCGTGAAGGGGTGGTCCCATGGCCGAAGTCAGCGCGGAGGCACGCATCGAGGCACCGGCCGAGAAGGTGTGGGCGCGGCTCACCGACTTCGGTTCGTACGGGGAGTGGAACGCCACCCACACCAACTTCCCGAACGGCGGCCCGGCCGCCCTGGAGGCGGGCGCGACCTTCGCGGAGAACATGAAGCTGATGGGCTTCCCCGCCGAGGTGACCTGGACGGTGGAGGAGCTGGAGACCGCCCGGGTGTTCGCGATCCGCGGCAAGGGCCCGATGGGCGTCGTCGTCGGCACGCGCTACTCCCTCACCGCCGACGGCGACGCCACCACGGTACGGATCGACGGGGAGTTCACGGGTGCGGCCGTCTCCCTGATGGCCGGCAAGCTCAAGGACTCGGCGACGGCCGCGCTGACCGAGTCGCTGCGCAAGCTGGCCGGCCTGGTCGGCTGACCGGCCGGCGCGTTCCGTACGCGAAGGGGCCCCGCGGCATGCGCATGCCGCGGGGCCCCTTCGTGACCGTCAGCCGCTCAGTGCCCGTCGGGTCAGTACTCGTCGGGTCAGTGCTCGTCGGCCAGGATCAGGTACAGCTTCTTGCGGGCCTCGTTGATGACCTCCACGGCCTTCTGCCGCTGCTCGGCGTCACCGGTCTTCCAGACCTGCCCGAAGGCCTCCATCAGCCCGAAGCCGGCCTGCCGGATCTCGTTCAGGGCCTCCCAGTCGACACCGCGCCCGGCCTCCTCCCACGGGGCGTCCGGCCCCGCCTCGGCCTCCGTGCGCCCGGCGTCGGTGAGCGTGAACAGCTTCTTGCCGCCCTCGCTCTCGCTGGTGATCAGCCCCTCGTCCTCCAGCATCTGAAGGGTCGGGTAGACCGAGCCCGGGCTGGGCTTCCAGGTCCCGCCGCTGCGCTCGACGATCTCCTGGATCATCTCGTAGCCGTGCATCGGGCGGTCCGTGAGGAGGGCCAGGATCGAGGCGCGCACATCGCCGCGCCGCGCCCGCCCCCGCCCCCCGCCGGGACCGCGACCGCGCCCGCCCCAGGGGCCACCGCCCCACGGCCCGCCGCCCCAGCCGGGCCCGAACTGCCCGAAGGCCGCCCGCCGCCCCTCGAAGTCACCACGAGGTCCGGGGCCGCAGTGCCCGCGTCCGGCACCGGGGCCGTTCCCGCTTCCGTGTCCGAATTCATGTCCGTAGGTACGCATCGCAACGCTCCTTCCGTCGAGATTCATCGAGATTCATCGAGATTCATCGAGATTCATCGCTGAACTGTCGCGATGCCTCAACGATATATCGGAACTGTTCTCCGAGCAAGCACCGAACAGCTCACCGATCGGTCCAGCGGTCCGCGATTGGCCTTGGCCCGGGGTTTTGCGCGTCCGGTACGTTCCGGGTCATGCGGATTCGAATCGTCGACGCCTTCACCGACCGGCCCTTCTCCGGCAACCCGGCCGGCGTCCTGCTCCTGGACGCCTTCCCGGAGGACGCCTGGCTCCAGAAGGTGGCCGCCGAGGTCAACCTGTCGGAGACCGCCTTCGCCCACCCGCTGCCGCCGGGCGGCGACGCGGACTGGGCGCTGCGCTGGTTCACCCCCACCACCGAGGTCGACATGTGCGGCCACGCCACCCTCGCCACCGCCCACGTCCTGCACAGCACCGGCACCGCCACCGGCACCGTCCGCTTCGCCGCCCGCTGCGGCCTGCTGATCACGACCGCCGAGGCCGACGGCACGATCACCATGGACTTCCCGACCTCGTCCCTCACCCCGGTCGCCGCGCCCGAGGGCCTGGCGAAGGCGCTGGGCGCGGAGCCGGTCGCCGTGCACGACACCGCCGCGCACATCGGCGACCTGGTCGTGGAACTGGCCGACGAGGCGACCGTGTGCCGGCTGACCCCGGACTTCGCGCTGCTCAGCACCCTGTCCGACCGCGGGATCATCGCGACGGCCGCCGCGGAGGACCCGGAGGGTCCGTACCAGTTCGTCTCGCGCGGCTTCTTCCCGGCCGTCGGCATCGACGAGGACCCGGTCACCGGCAGCGCCCACACCGCGCTCGCCCCCTACTGGTCGGCCCGCTTCGGCCGCGCCGAGCTGACCGGCTTCCAGGGCGGCGCGCGCACCGGCCTCGTCCGCACCCGGCTGCGCGGCGAGCGCACCCTGCTGACCGGCCACGCGGTGACCGTGATCGACGGCGAGCTGCACGCCTGAGAACCCCGGGGACCCCGGGGACCCCAGGGACCCCAGGGACCCCGAGACGCGGAAGGGGCGTACGGCCGATGCCGTACGCCCCTTCTTCCGCCGAACGCGCTCACACCGTGGGCAGCCAGCCCACCTTCCCGGCGAGCAGCCCGTAGCCGACGAAGGCCACGATGTCGAGCAGCGAGTGCGCCACCACCAGCGGCCCGACCCGCCCCCAGCGCCGGTACAGCCAGACGAAGACCACGCCCATCACCATGTTGCCGAGGAAGCCGCCGATGCCCTGGTAGAGGTGGTACGAGCCGCGCAGCACCGAGCTGGCCGCCATCGAGGCCTTCGGGGACCAGCCCAACTGGTCGAGCCGGCGCAGCAGATAGCCGACGACGATCACCTCCTCCACGACGGCGTTCTGGATCGCCGAGAGGATGAGCACCGGGTACTTCCACCACACGTCGGGCAGCGACTCGGGCACCACGGTGAGGTTGAAGCCGGAGGCCCGGGCCGCCAGGTAGAAGGCCAGTCCCGCGCTGCCGATGCCGGCCGCGACGAGCGCGCCGCGCCCCAGGTCCGGCCAGGGCCGGGTGCGGTCGAAGCCGATCGCCCGCAGCCCGCGCACCCCGGCGCCCTCGCGCAGCAGCAGATGCGCGACCAGGGCGACCGGTACGAGCGCGGAGGCGATGCCGAAGAGCTGCCAGGCCAGATCGAGCCAGGGCCGCCCCGGCGCGTACGAGCCGTTGAGCGTGGCGGCCTGCTCCTTGAGGGCGCCCGGCTTGGTCAGCGAGCCGATGAAACTGATCAGCGCGGAGACGCCGCTCGCGCCCAGCGAGAGCGCGAGCACGAGCAGCGTCTCGGAGCGCAGGATCCGGCGCGAGGGGCCGCCGGGAGGCAGGGAAGCGTCCACCACATGTTGCTCCGACACCACACCTGTCTCCCATTCCCCATGGCCGTACGGGTACGGGAAACCCTACCTACGCTCCGGAGCCGCCCGGCCGGACCTGCCCGGCGCGGACCTACGCGTCCGGACCTGCCCGGCCCGGCCTACGCGTCCGGGGTACCTACGCGGCCGGATCCACGGCCCGGTCCGCCTCCCTGCCGACCGGCACGCCGACTGGCCAGCTGTGCACCGGCTCCCCGGTGAGCATCAGCTCGCGATAGCGGCGGGTGGTGGCCGCGAGCGCCGCCGCCCGGTCCAGGCCCGACTCCAGGGCCCGGTGGAAGGTGTCGGCCTGCCAGGAGGCGCCGTTCACCTTCCGCCGGCAGCGCTGCTCGATCACCCCGAGGTAGAAGTCCCGGTCGCGCGGCTCGATGTGCCAGGCGTCGAGCCCGGCCGCGGCCAGCGGCAGCAGCTCGTCGAGCACGAGCCGGGTGGCGGGCACGGTCGCCACCGCGCCAGAGCGGCCCGGCCGTGGCCAGCGCAGCTCGGCCTCGATGCCGTACCGGCAGGCGGTGTCGAAGTTGTGGGCGGCGTCCGCGAAGTCGAGCCGCCGCCAGATCGGCCGGGACTCCTCGGCGAGCGTGCGCACGAGCCCGTAGTAGAAGGCGGCGTTGGCGACGACGTCGGTGACGGTCGGTCCGGCCGGCAGCACCCGGTTCTCCACCCGCAGGTGCGGGACGCCGTCGACCCAGCCGTACACCGGCCGGTTCCAGCGGTAGACGGTGCCGTTGTGCAGCACCAGCTCCTGCAGCTTCGGCACCCCGCCCGCGTCCAGGACGCGCAGCGGGTCCTCCTCCTCGCAGATCGGCAGCAGCGCCGGGAAGTAGCGCAGGTTCTCCTCGAAGAGGTCGTACACCGAGTCGACCCAGCGCTCGCCGAACCAGGTGCGCGGGCGCACCCCCTGCGCCTGGAGTTCCGGCGGCCGGGTGTCGGTGGCCTGGGTGAAGAGCGGCGGCCGGGACTCCCGCCACAGCTCGTGGCCGAAGAGGAAGGGCGCGTTGGCGCCGACGGCTATCTGGACGGCGGAGACGGCCTGCGCCGCGTTCCACACGGCGGCGAAGCGCGGCGGGGTGACCTGGAGGTGCAGCTGCACCGAGGTGCAGGCGGCCTCGGGCACGATCGAGGCCGAGGTGCAGAGCAGCCGCTCCACGCCGTGGATGTCGAGGGTGAAGTCCTCGCCGCGGGCGGCCAGGATCTGGTCGTTGAGCAGCGTGTAGCGGTCGGCGGCGGAGAGGTTGTCGAAGACCGCGTCGTCCTGGGTGAGGGTCGGCAGTATTCCGATCATCACGACTCCGGCGCCGAGCTCGGCGGCCTTGCGGTCGGCATATCCGAGGCCGGTGCGGAGTTCCTCGGCGAGCCGGTCGAATACGTGCCCGTCGAGCCGGTGCGGGGCGATGTTGACTTCCAGGTTGAACATTCCGAGTTCGGTCTGGAAATCGGGGCTCGCGATGCGGTCGAGCACCGGTGCGTTGAGCATCCGTGGCAGCCCGTCCGGGCCCGCGAGATTGAGTTCGATCTCCAGGCCCATGAGATTGCGGGGCCGGTCGAACCGCTTCTCCGCGAGCAGCCGCGCGAGTGCCGCGAGGCATTGCTGGAGCTTTCTGCGGTAGCGCTGCCGGTCGGACGGGCCGAACCCGTCGGCCACGACCTTCTCCCCCATCGAAGCGTCCCTCCCGAGTGGGCGGCCGCCGCGACGGCCGCGAGCGTCACGGACGATGATGCCCCGTCGGCTGATCGACAACGCCTGCGGGAGCGAGGTCGCGGCGGATAGGCTGGAACGGCTTTGTCCGGCGGTGGATCCCGGGGGCGGAGTGCAATGGACATATACCAATGTCATATTGTCCGCGCCGCACCGGTGCAGCGGGGGTCGGGAATCGGCCGACCCCACCGGACGGAGAAAGTGCAGGCAGGCGTTCTGTCGGAGCCCGGCATTCCGAGCGATCGCGCTGGGAATAAGTCCGGATGACGCCTTGTCAGGAATATCGGCGGCGCCTAGCGGAAACACTGTGTGAACACGTGTCGTATAAACTTCGCGAACGAGGCAGAGTGTTGGCGCACGGCCATGCACCCATGGCCCCCCTCTCTGGCCCCGTCGCTGACAGCGCCGTCGTTACCTGCCCACGCTTCACCGTGTCTCCTGAGTGAGAGGCGACCCATCATGCTCCGACCCTCCCCGGCCCCCGCGCCGGCCCTCCGCAGTGTCCTCGCCGCCCTCGGCTCGCCCTCGGCGGTCAGCGAGGCGCGCACACCGGCTCTGCGGGCCGCACAGGGACCGCTGAGCCCCGAACTGCCGCTGCCCGTCCATGTGCTCGGCGCGGCCGCCGCCCCCGGCGTCGTCGGCGCGACCGGACCGCGGCCCCCGCGCACGCACCTGGCCGGCTGGCGCTTCCTGGTCCGGCACGGGGACCGGGCGATCGCCGCCGCCGACACGATGCTCACCCCGGACGGCTGGGCCTTCTCGCACTTCTTCGAGGGTCCGTACGTGGCGGCCACCGAGCGGGCCCTGATCCAGGCCGAGGCGCTGGTCACCCCGTACCAGCCGCGGCTGCTCTCGGTGCCGGAGCTGTACATGCTGACGCTGTGGCTGCACACCGACACCGACGCGGACGGCGCGAGCACCGCGCCCGGACCGGAGGACCTACTGGTCCCGCTCGCCCCGGCGCCGCCCGGGATCGCCCCCCACCGCCCCTACCGGGTGGCGGACCTGCTCCCGGTGATCGGTCTGCGGCTCGGGCCGCCGCCGCTGCTCGGCTCCGCGGCGGGCGCCTGAGCCCCGCCCCGTACCCGCGCCCCGGGACCGTACGGACCCCCGGGGCGCACTGCTGTCCGAGTGGGGGCACGTTCGGACTAGCCCACTGGGACCACCCCGAACCCCCCGAAGAGATGGTGCAGTTGACCCGAACCGCCCCTGCGGGTGATGCGTCTTCCCGGGAGAGGACGAGCTGCCGCGAAATACCTGCGGAACGCCGTCCGTAGGGCAAGACTGGGGACCGGAACCGAACCGACCGACGGGGGCGGCGATGACCACGAAGAGCCGCAGGACATCCACCACGACGCAGCGAAAGAATCCATCCATGTGCCAGCACCAGCCTGCCTGTCCCAACGCCGACTCCGCGGACCGGGAGGCCGCCCGACTCGTGGCGCACCACCCCGAGCAGGGCTGGAGTCTGCTGTGCAACGGCGTCCTGCTGTTCGAGGACACCGGTGAGCTGCTGCCGGACGGGCAGATCATCGCCCCGCACCGCCCGCTGACGGCGGCCGGCGTGACGACGGCGGCCTGACGGAGCGCCGCAGCGGAAGCAGCACCAGGGGCAGTACGAGGAACGGTACGAGGAAACACGGAGCACATGCCGAGGGCCGGCCCGGAGACGGAAAGTCTCCGAACCGGCCCTCGCGTCATGCTCAGTTGTCGTACTCCTCCAGCGGCGGGCAGGAGCACACCAGGTTGCGGTCGCCGAACGCCCCGTCGATGCGCCGGACCGGCGGCCAGTACTTGTCCGTGGCCGAGACGCCGGCCGGGAAGACCGCTTCCTCGCGGGTGTACGGGTGGTCCCACTCGCCGCCCAGCGCCGCCGCGGTGTGCGGGGCGTTGTGCAGCGGGTTGTCCTCGGCCGGCCACGCGCCGGAGCCGACCTTCTCGATCTCCGCGCGGATCGCGATCATCGTGTCGCAGAAGCGGTCGAGCTCGGCCAGGTCCTCGGACTCGGTGGGCTCGATCATCAGCGTGCCGGCCACCGGGAAGGACATCGTCGGCGCGTGGAAGCCGTAGTCGATCAGGCGCTTGGCGATGTCGTCGACGGTGACGCCGGTCGCCTTGGACAGCGGGCGCAGGTCGACGATGCACTCGTGGGCGACCAGACCGGCCGGGCCGGTGTAGAGCACCGGGTAGTGCGGCTCCAGGCGCTTGGCGATGTAGTTCGCCGCGAGCACCGCGACCTGGGTGGCGCGCTTCAGGCCCTCGCCGCCCATCAGGCGCACGTACGACCACGAGATCGGCAGGATGCCGGCGGAGCCCCACGGGGCGGCCGAGATCGGACCGACACCGGTCTCCGGGCCCGCGGTGGGCTGCAGCGGGTGGTTCGGCAGGTACGGGGCGAGGTGGGCGCGCACGCCGACCGGGCCGACGCCGGGGCCGCCGCCGCCGTGCGGGATGCAGAAGGTCTTGTGCAGGTTGAGGTGCGAGACGTCGCCGCCGAAGTGGCCCGGCTTGGCGAGGCCGACCAGCGCGTTGAGGTTGGCGCCGTCGACGTACACCTGGCCGCCGGCCTCGTGGACCTCGGCGCAGATGTCGGCGACGTGCTCCTCGAACACACCGTGCGTGGACGGGTAGGTGATCATCAGCACGGCGAGCTCGTCGCGGTGCTGGGCGATCTTGGCGCGCAGGTCGGCGACGTCGACCTCGCCGTCGTCGGCGGTCTTCACGACGACGACCTTCATGCCGGCCATGACCGCGGAGGCGGCGTTGGTGCCGTGCGCCGAGGACGGGATGAGGCAGATGGTGCGCTGGGCGTCGCCGTTGGCGCGGTGGTAGGCGCGGACCGCGAGCAGACCGGCCAGCTCGCCCTGGGAGCCGGCGTTCGGCTGGATCGACACCTTGTCGTAGCCGGTGACCTCGGCGAGGCGCTCCTCCAGCTCGGTGATGAGCGTGGCGTAGCCCTGGGCCTGCTCGATCGGGGCGAAGGGGTGGATCTGGCCGAACTCGGGCCAGGTCACCGGCTCCATCTCGGTGGTCGCGTTCAGCTTCATGGTGCAGGAGCCGAGCGGGATCATGCCGCGGTCGAGCGCGTAGTCGCGGTCGGCGAGCTTGCGCAGGTAGCGCAGCATCGCGGTCTCGGAGCGGTGCGCGTGGAAGACCGGGTGGGTCAGGTACGCGTCGGTGCGCAGCGCGTCGGCCGGCAGCGCGTCCTCGGTGCTCGCGTCCAGGGCCTCGACGTCGGCCTCGACGCCGAACGCGGCCCACACGGCGGCCAGGTTGGCGCGGGTGGTGGTCTCGTCGCAGGAGACGGAGACGGTGTCGGCGTCGGCCCGGTAGAGGTTCACGCCGGCCTCGCGGGCGGCGGCGACGATCGCGTCGGCCTTGCCCGGGACGCGGGCGGTCAGGGTGTCGAAGAAGGCGCCCTGGGTGAGCTCGACGCCCCCGGCGCGCAGACCGGCGGCGAGGATCGCGGCGTAGCGGTGGGTGCGCCGCGCGATGCCCTTGAGGCCCTCGGGGCCGTGGTAGACGGCGTACATGCCGGCCATCACGGCGAGCAGGACCTGCGCCGTACAGATGTTGCTGGTGGCCTTCTCGCGGCGGATGTGCTGCTCGCGGGTCTGCAGGGTCAGGCGGTACGCCTTGTTGCCGTCGGCGTCGACGGAGACGCCCACCAGGCGGCCCGGCATCGAGCGGACGTGCTTGTCCTGGACGGCCATGTAGCCGGCGTGCGGGCCGCCGAAGCCGAGCGGGACGCCGAAGCGCTGGGTGGTGCCGACGGCGATGTCGGCGCCGAGGGAGCCCGGCGAGGCGAGCAGGGTGAGCGCGAGCAGGTCGGCGGCGACGGTGACGATCGCGCCGAGCTCGTGGGCCTGGTCGATGACCGGCTTGATGTCACGGATGGCACCGGAGGCGCCCGGGTACTGCAGCAGCACGCCGAAGACACCGCGCTCGGCGATCTCGGCCGGGATGCCGGCGGACAGGTCGGCGACGACGACCTCGACGCCGGTCGGCTCGGCGCGGGTCTCGATGACGGCGACGGTCTGCGGCAGGGCGTCGGCGTCGACGAGGAAGACCCCGTTCTTGACCTTGCCGATACGGCGGGACAGCGCCATGGCCTCGGCGGCGGCGGTGCCCTCGTCGAGCAGCGAGGAGCCGGCGGTGGGCAGACCGGTGAGGTCGGCGACCATGGTCTGGAAGTTGAGCAGCGCCTCCAGGCGGCCCTGCGAGATCTCCGGCTGGTACGGCGTGTAGGCCGTGTACCAGGCCGGGTTCTCCATGACGTTGCGCAGGATCACCGGCGGGGTGAAGGTGCCGTAGTAGCCCAGGCCGATCATCGGGGCGAGGACCTGGTTGCGGTCGGCGAGCTCGCGCAGTTCGGCGAGGACCTCGGCCTCGGTGCGGGCGGCCGGCAGCGCGAGGGCCTCGGCGTTCTTGATGACGTCCGGAACGGCGGCGGCCGTGAGCTCGTCGAGGGAGCCGTAACCGACCTGGGCGAGCATCTTGGCCCGCGCCTCGGCGTCGGGTCCGATGTGCCGCTGCTCGAAGGGAATGCCCTGCTCGAGCTCGGAGAGCGGGATGCGGTTGGCGGTCATGCTGCGGGGGCCTCCTGGTCGTCACGACCTGCGAGGGGCACCACGGCGCGGGTGCCCGGACGGCCTCCCCCTCTGTCATCTCAACCTGAGAGCTTCACCGGCCGTGCCTCGCGGCGGGCCGGCTTTCACCGTCGGTGAGGGCGGGAGACATGGAACGCCCGCCCTGCTTTCCAGAGTGACCTCGTCCGCGCGGTACGGGTGCCTGAGAGATTCCGGGGAGGATTTGCTCCTTCGGCGCCTCCGAAAGCTTTCTCCGGAGGACTCTCCCGCGCGGGGTTCGCAGCCACAGCCAGCCTACCAGCGCGGTTCCCGCTCCCATCGCTCAAGTGGCCGACATCCCAGATGTGCACTTTCGTAGTGCTTGTAGAGCAGTTGCGACCAGTTGGAGGGACCGTGCAGACCGACATCGATCCGCGCAGCCTGATCGGCCGCAAGGCGTTCGACCGGAACGGACACAAGATCGGCACCGTGGACGAGGTGTACCTGGACGACGCGACGGGGGTGCCCGAATGGGCGGCCGTCCGCACCGGCCTCTTCAGCCGGGACGCGTTCGTCCCCCTGGAGCCCAGCGAGCTCGCGGGCGACGGCCTCCACATCCCCTACGAACGCGCGCTCATCAAGGACGCCCCGGACTTCGGGGTCGGCCGCCATCTCTCCCCGGACCAGGAACTCCAGCTCTACCGCCACTACAGCCTCGCCCTCCCCCCGCCGCCCCAGGACCCCGGCCCCCGCGACTTCGGCCGCCTGGCGGGCCAGGAGGAGGCCTGACGGGGCGCTGACGGGCGGTCCTACGGGTGCCTAGGCGGCGGCACCGGTCGCGCCGCCCGGGACCAGGGGCAGCGGGTCGGACGGGACCAGGTCGGGGTCGTCGACGGAGAAGGTGCGGACCCGGCCCGGCTCTGAGCCGGGCTCCTCGAAGCGGACCGTGACCCGGCCGAGGCCGCTGCCCTGCACCCACCCGGCGCCGTGCACGGCGTGCCGCACGTCGTGGCCGGGCGACCAGCGCCGCTCGGCGGTCTCCGTGGCGGTCGGCGGCGCGGCCTCCGGCACGGCGGCCGCGGGCTGCGTGGCCTCCGCGGGAGCGGACTCGGCCGACTCGTCCCGTACGGGCTCCGCCTGCTCCGCCTCGGCCTGCGCTTCAGCCTGCGCGAACAGGTCCTCCTGCGTGTAGTCGGCGAGCCCGCTCACGCCCACGCCGAGCAGCCGCACCCCGCCCGTGGTGTCCACCAGGTCGAGCAGCCGCCCGGCGGCCTCGCGCACCACCACCGGGTCGTCCGTCGGCCCGCGCAGCGTCTCGGAGCGGGTCAGCGTCGAGAAGTCGTAGCGCCGCACCTTCAGGACGATCGTCCGCCCCGAGTGCCCGGAGCCCCGCAGCCGCGCCACACAGCGCTCCGCGAGCCGCTCCACCTCCAGGCGGATCCGCAGCCGGTCGTGCAGGTCCACGTCGAAGGTGTCCTCCACGGAGACCGACTTCGCGTCCCGCTCCGCCACCACCGGCCGGTCGTCGTGCCCGAGCGCCATCTGATAGAGCCCGGCCCCGTGCGAGCGCCCCAGGAGCCGTACGAGCTCGTCCTCGCCGGCCTCCACCACCTCGGCCACCGTCGTGATCCCGGCCCGCCGCAGGTGCTCCCCGGTGGCCGGGCCGACCCCGGGGATGATCCGCACCGAACGTGGTCCAAGCAGCTCCCGCTCCGTCCCGGGCTCTATCAGCACCAGCCCGTCCGGCTTGGCCTCCTCGGAGGCGATCTTCGCGAGCATCTTCGAGCCGGCCAGGCCCACCGACCCGGTGAGCCCCGTGGCGGCGAGGATGTCCCGCCGCAGCCGCTCCCCCACCGCCCGCGCGCCCGCGCCGTCCTCGGCCAGGCCGCCGGCCTCCAGGTCCACGAAGGCCTCGTCCAGGCTCAGCGGCTCCACCAGCGGCGACAGGCGCCCGAGCAGCTCCATGACCTGTCCGCTGATCGCCCGGTAGAAGGCGAACCGCGGCACCAGATACGCCGCGTTCGGCGCGAGCCGCCGCGCCTGCCCCATGGGCATCGCGGAGTGCACGCCGAAGCGCCGGGCCTCGTACGAGGCGGTGGCGACCACTCCGCGCGGCCCGAGCCCGCCCACGACCACGGGTTTTCCGCGCAGGCTGGGCTTCGACGCCTGCTCGGCGGCGGCGAAGAAGGCATCCATGTCGAGATGCAGGATCGTGGGCGCGGCTCTCACGGTTCCGATGCTGCCGCACACCACTGACAATCGGCCCGCACGCGCGTGCGGGCCGTGTCGCCGGACGTCGTCCGGGACGGTGGTACGGGGGCGGTCAGACGGCCCGGTCGCGGCGCCGGCGCGCCAGCTCGTCCGCCGGGTTGTGCCCGATCAGGGTCTCGCCGGTGTCGACCCGCTCGCCGTGCAGCTGCGAGAGCGCCGCCTCCACGTCGCGCCAGACCACACCCACCGCGATGCCGAAGACGCCCTGCCCGCCCTGGAGCAGCGAGACCACCTCGTCCGGCGAGGAGCATTCGTAGACGGTCGCGCCGTCGCTCATCAGCGTCATGCGCTCGAGGTCGCGGAAGCCGCGGGCCCGCAGGTGCTGCACGGCGGCGCGGATGTTCTGGAGCGCGACCCCGGTGTCCAGGAAGCGCTTGACGATCTTGAGGACGACGACGTCCCGGAAGCTGTAGAGGCGCTGCGTGCCCGAGCCGTACGCGGGCCGCACGCTCGGCTCGACGAGGCCGGTGCGCGCCCAGTAGTCCAGCTGCCGGTAGGTGATGCCGGCCGCCGCGCAGGCCGTGGGGCCGCGATAGCCGACGGTCTCCGCCGCCGGGCCCGCGCTCGCGTCCGTACCGAAGTCGCCCACACTGCCGTGAAGCGGATACGGGCCCTTCTCCCCGGGAGCACGCCCCAGGAAGCCCCCTGCCGTACCGTCGCCGCTGCTCATCACGCCGACCCTCCGTCCTTGACCTGCCCACACGAAGGTAGGCAGTCACTCGGGGTGCGTCAACGATCGCCACACTCGGCACGCCGAGTGATAATCACCCGAAGAGTGGTTTCCCGTGCCCCTCTTTCGGGAAAGGCTACTCGAATGCTCCGGGGGCTCTCCGTCCCGGCGGCCCGTCGAGGTGTCGCCCGAACGGACGACCTCCCGGCCACCTCCCGGTCTGCCTCCCGGCCCGCCGGCTACTGGTTGCCGGTCCCGAAGTCCTCCGGGGAGATCTGGTCGAGGAACTCGCGGAACTTCTCCACCTCGTCCTCCTGCTCGTCCGGAATCGCGATCCCCGCGTCGTCGAGCACCCCGTCGCTGCCGTAGATCGGCGTCCCGGTGCGCAGGGCGAGGGCTATCGCGTCGGACGGGCGGGCGCTCACCTCGACACCGCTGGCGAAGACCAGCTCGGCGTAGAACACGCCGTCGCGCAGGTCCGTGATGCGGACCTCGGTGAGCTCCTGGCCCACGGCCTCCAGGACGTCCTTGAACAGGTCGTGCGTCAGCGGCCTGGCCGGAGCCATGCCCTGCTGGGCGAAGGCGATCGCGGTCGCCTCGCCCGGACCGATCCAGATCGGGAGGTACCGGTCGCCCCCCACTTCGCGCAGGAGAACGATCGGCTGGTTGGAGGGCATTTCCACCCGGACACCCACAACGTCGAGCTCGTTCACACAGCAACCCTAGGACGTGCCCGACCGGTTTGGGTAGTCGGGCCGTCCGAAGGCCGTCCGCAGGCCGGCGGAAGATCACCGGCAGATCCCTCTCGGATCACTGCAGACGCACCCCGAGCGCGGTCTGGACCAGTGCCGCGTGGAGGCGTACGGCGAGTCCCGCGAGCTCCTTCGCGGTGGCCTCGGCATGGGCCCTGGTCTGCGGATTGCGGTGCCGGCGCAGCGGCGCCACCACCTGCTCGACCAGACCGGCCTCCCGGTCAGCAGCGGCCTTCACGGCCCGCAGATGGCGCGGTTCGAGACCGAATCTCCCCAGGTCCGCCACGAGCTTGGCGACCGTGACGGTCTCGGCCTCGTAGCCGCCGCCCGCCACCTGGACGATCAGCCCGTACGACTCCCACTCGGCCAGCTCGGCCTCGGTCACCTCGGCGGCGGCCAGCAGCTCGGCCCGGCCGACCCGGGCGGCGGTGGGCCGGTCGCCCTCGCCGTCCAAGGTCCCGTCGAGCAGGTCACGCCGACCGCCGGCCGGGGCCGGCAGCCGCACCTCCTCGCCCCGGGCGAGGGCGTCCAGGTGCTCGCGGATGACCTTGAGCGGGAGGTAGTGGTCCCGCTGCATGCGCAGGATCTGGGCGAGCCGCTCCACGTCCTCGGCACTGAACTTCCGGTAGCCGGAGGCCGTGCGGCGGGGCTCGACGAGCCCCTCGGCCTCCAGGAACCGGATCTTGGAGATGGTCACTTCGGGAAACTCGTCGCGCAGCTGGCTCAGCACCGTGCCGATGCTGACCAGCCGCTCCCCCGCGGAGGCGGTGCCGAGCCCGGCACCGCCCGTCGGTGTACGCAGCATGGACCTTCCCTGAAGGTGCTCCGGAGCGTCACACGCCCCGCTGGCTCGCGAAGAACACGAGCCGGTACTTGCCGATCTGCACCTCGTCACCGTTGGAGAGCACGACCGAGTCGATCGGCTCGCGGTTGACGTAGGTGCCGTTGAGGCTGCCGACGTCCGACACCGTGAAGGTGCCGTCGGGCTGGCGCCGGAACTCCACGTGACGGCGCGACACGGTCACGTCGTCCAGGAAGATGTCGCTCTGCGGGTGACGGCCGGCCGTGGTCAGCTCGCCGTCCAGCAGGAAGCGGCTGCCCGAGTTGGGTCCGCGGCGCACGATCAGCAGCGCCGAACCCGACGGCAGTGCCTCGACCGCCGCCAGGGCCTCCTGAGAGAGCGCCGGAATCTGGCCGGTGACCTCCGCGTCGTAGGCCTCGAGCCCCGAGATGGAGATCGTCGAGGTCGTCTCGGAAGCGCGCTCCGGCACCACCCCGCCGCGCAGCGGCGCGCCGCAGTGGGAGCAGAAACGGCTGTCCGCAGTGTTGCGGTGACCGCACCTCGTACACACCGGCATGGACGCGTCCTCCTGCCGCGGCTGCCCCGCGGAGGTCTGGGTCGCGTACGGGTCGGGGACAAACCCTCCACCCGTACTTGAGGTTGATGGTTCTCCGAAACCTATGCGCGCGGCACCCGCAGGGTCAACAGAAGACGCGCCCTGTGTGCCCGGAATGTCGCCACCCTGGCCACCGACCTCGTCACGGAAGAGCGGGCGCTCGGCGCCCTGTTCCTCATCCTGGGCGTGACGCGGCGCGCGATGCCTGGCGTTGCCGCCGTCCTCGCGTCCGCTCTTGCCGAACAACTTCGCAAACAACTTCACGGGCGATTCCCCTTGACCGAAACAGACCCGCCCGTGGGGCAGGACGAACCCTGACTGAACACACCTGCCGACCCGGACACCTTCACAACGTCCGTGGCCACTCGACAGTTTCCACCACGCACCACCCATGTGGTGCGGCGACCCCCCGCAAGGTCATGCCCTTGCCGCGCGACCGTCATCGAGCCCCGCCTCACTGCGAGGACGACTGAGCGTAGTCAGGCCGCTTCGCAGGTCGCAAGGCGTCGACGACGATCTTCCCGGAACGCTCCACCGTGGCCGTGGCCTGCTCCTTCTCCAGTGTCTGAACGATTCCGCCGGGGATGTTGAGCGCGGGCTCCAGATCCTCCGGCTTGCCGATGACCTTGAAGACGTACGGAGCGGTCACCTGCGTTCCATCGATCTTCATGTCGCGTCCGCCACCCGAGAAATAGCTGTCCGCCACCACCCGCACGTCGTTGACCTGGATCGCCTCCGCGCCCGCGGCCCGCAGCTCCTGGATCGCGTCGAGCAGCATGTCCGACTCGACGGCGCCGGTGGGGTCCGTGATGGTCAGCGTGATCCCGGGGCCCTCGGCGGCCACCGTGCCGGCCAGGATGCCGAGCTGCCGCTCCTTCTCCTGGGTCTGCTTGCGGGCCTCCTCGGCCTGGTCCGAGCTGGACTCCAGCTCCGACTGCTGCTTCTCCAGCCGGGTCTTCTCGTCCTCCAGGCGCTGGGTGCGGTCGTCGAGCTCGTCGAGGATCCGCACCAGGTCCTCCTGGCGGGCGCCGCGCAGCGCGCTGTTGTCACTGGTCGACCGGACCTGGATGGCGAGGCCGAGACCGAGCACGAACAGCAGCAGGGCGACGACGAGTTGGGCCCGCGAGACCCGCGGCGGCCACAGGCTCGCCGCCAGCCGCTGCCGCCCGGTCTCCGACGGCTCGTCCTTCGGCTCGGGAGCGGGCGCGGGCGCGGGAGGCACCGGCGCGGCGGCCGGCGGCTGGGGCCCGGCCTGCGGCCGGTACACGGGCCGCGGCTGAGGCTGCGGTTGCGGCTGCGGTGCCGGGGGCTGCTGAGGCTGGGGCTGTCCGGGCTGCTGCGCCTCCGGTACGGGCTTGGGTGCCCCCTCCGGACCAGGCTTCGGCTCGCGGGCGGCCGCGCCCTCGCCCTGCTCCCGGCCCTCGGACGGCGTGTTCTCGTTCTCGCTCATCGGCCTCACGCCCGGAACACATGCCGCCGGATGGCAGCGGCGTTGGAGAAGATCCGGATGCCGAGCACGACGACCACACCGGTCGACAACTGCGCACCCACGCCCAGCTTGTCGCCGAGGAAGACGATCAGCGCGGCCACGACCACGTTCGACAGGAACGACACCACGAAGACCTTGTCGACGAAGATCCCGTCGAGCATGGCCCGCAGGCCGCCGAAGACCGCGTCCAGGGCGGCGACCACGGCGATCGGAAGATAGGGCTCGACCACCGCCGGAACCTCGGGCCGGACCAACAGTCCGACCACGACTCCCACGATCAGGCCCAGTACGGCGATCAAGATGTGCCCTTCCCTGTGTCGGCCGTGGCCCGCCCGGTCGCCTTCGCGGCCCCGGCTCCCCTCGGCTCTGCTGTACGTACGATCAGGCTCGGCGCGGCCGGCAGACGTACGTCGCCCTCGGCCGAGATGCTCGTACGGATCCCGAAGTTCTCCTGCAGCGCATGCAGGTACTGGCCGTCGGCGCTGTCCTGGAACGCGGTGCTCAGCCGCTTCCCGTCACCGATCGCGAGGACGGTGTACGGCGGCACCAGCGGCTTGTTGTCGACCAGTATGGCGTCGCCCGCCGCCCGGATCGCCGACAGCGCCGTCAGACGCTGCCCGTTGATCGCGACCGCCTCGGCGCCCGACTCCCACAGCCCGTTCACGATCCGCTGCATGTCGCGGTCGCGCACCCGCCCGGTGTCCGAGAACCCACTGCTCTCGCGCGGACCGCCGCCACCGGTGTCGGTGCCCTTGGCGTCGTCCACGACCAGCTTCACACCCGGCCCGTGCACCGGGGTCGCCCCGGAAAGCAGCGCCACCAGTTCCGCCTGGTCACCGCCGTGCTGCTGCAGCGCCTTGCGCTGCCGCTCCCCGACCGCGGCCCGGATGCGCTCGACGTCCTGCTCAAGATCGTCCGCCGTCGACGTCTCCGCCTCGATCCGGTCGATCAGGTCCTGCCGCTCCTTGGCGACCACCGGCGCGGAGACCCGCGCCTCCGCCGCCCCGAGCGTCACCACGGCAGCCGCGAGCACCAGACCGAACGCGAGCCCGAGCTTCGCCCGTACCGTACGGGGCAGGGCACCGCCCGCCGCGGCCCGCCGGGCCGTCGCCTCCGCGTATCCGTCGTCCAGCGCGTGGTCGATCACGTTGTTCAGCAGCGACATGGACGCGTCCGGGCGCGGAGGGGGCGATCCTGTGCTCCGAACGGGGGGCTGCTGCGGCATGCCGCACATCGTCGCACGTCGCACGCCGTACCGCCGAATGGCCCCACCGGAGAACCGGGAGGTACCGACAGGTACCTCCCGGCCCACAGGCCTCACCGGCCCGGCGTTCCCCTAGTGACCTGCGCTGTCGACGACGGCCGCCCACTCGTCGAGCAGCGCCTGCGCGGAGGTGTCGTCGGGACCCTCCGCCCACAGATGGGTGACGGCCTCCGCCGGGTCCGGCAGCACCATCACCCAGCGTCCGTCGGCCTCCACCACCCGCACGCCGTCCGTGGTGTCCACCGACCGGTCACCGGCCGCCTCCACCACCCGGCGCATCACCAGACCCTTGACCGCCCACGGCGTGGCGATGTCCCGGCGGAGCACATGCGCCCGCGGGATCCGCGCGTCGATCTGGCTCAGCGTGAGCTGTGTCCGCGCCACCAGACCGATCAGCCGCACGAACGCCGCCGCCCCGTCGAAGACGGAACTGAACTCCGGCACGATGAAGCCGCCGCGCCCGTCACCACCGAAGATCGTCGACTCCTCCCGGCCGACCCGGGTCAGATCGTCCGGCGAGGTCGTCGTCCACTCCACCTGCGTGCCGTGGTACGCGGCGACCTGCTCGGCGATCCGCGTGGTCGTCACCGGCAGCGCCACCCGGCCCGACCTGCGCTCGGCGGCCACCAGATCGAGCATCACAAGCAGCGCCCGGTCGTCCTCGATGATCCGGCCCCGCTCGTCCACCAGCGAAAGACGCTCGCCGACCGGGTCGAAGCGGACCCCGAACGCGGCCCGCGCCGACGCCACGATCTCCCCGAGCCGTACGAGCCCGGCCCGCCGGCTCTCCACCGACTCCGTCGGCCGCGACTCGTCGAGACCCGGATTGATCGTCAGCGAATCCACCTGGAGCCGCCCGAGCAGACTGGGCAGAACAAGCCCGGCACTGCCGTTGGACGCGTCCACGACCACCTTCAGACCCGCCTCGGCGATGCCCGAGGTGTCCACGTTCCGCAGCAGCGAGCCCGTGTACGAGTCGAAGACGCTGGCCGGGAAGGACAGGTCACCGATCTCTCCCGGGAACGCCCGCCGGTACTCCTGACGTGCGAAGACCCGGTCCAGCTTGCGCTGCCGCGCCTGCGAGAGATCGGCGCCCCGCTCGTCGAAGAACATGATGTCGACCGAGTCCGGCACCCCGGGCGAGGTCCGCACCATGATCCCGCCGGCCGACCCCCGCGCCGTCTGCTGCCGAGCCACCGGCAGCGGTACGTTCTCCAGGTCCCGTACGTCGATGGCGGCGGCCTGCAGCGCCGAGATCACCGCCCGCTTCAGCGCCCGCGCACCCCGGGAGTGGTCGCGTGCCGTGGTCACGGTCGCGCCCTTCTTCAGGGTGGTGGCGTACGCACCGGCCAGCCGCACGGCCAGCTCCGGCGTGATCTCCACGTTGATGATGCCGGAGACACCACGGGCGCCGAAGAGATGCGCCTGGCCGCGGGACTCCCAGATCACGGAGGTGTTGACGAAGGCGCCGGCCTCGATCGTCTTGAAGGGGTAGACCCGCACATTCCCCTGGACGATCGATTCCTCACCGATCAGGCACTCGTCGCCGATGACGGCGCCGTCCTCGATCCGGGCGGCCCGCATCACATCGGTGTTCTTGCCGACGACGCAGCCGCGCAGATTGCTCTGCTGCCCGATGTAGACGTTGTCGTGGATGACGGCCTTGTGAAGAAAGGCTCCGGTCTTCACGACGACGTTGGAGCCGATGACGGTGTGCTCGCGGACCTCGGCGTCGGCCTCCACCTTGGCGTAGTCGCCGATGTAGAGCGGCCCGCGCAGCACGGCGTCGGGATGGACCTCCGCGCCCTCGGCGACCCAGACGCCCGGCGAGATCTCGAAGCCGTCGATGTCGACCTGGACCTTGCCCTCCAGGACGTCCGCCTGGGCCTTCACATAGCTCTCGTGGGTGCCCACGTCCTCCCAGTAGCCCTCGGCGACATAGCCGTAGATCGGCTTGCCCTCCTTCATGAGCTGCGGGAAGACATCACCCGACCAGTCGACCGGAACATCCGCCTCGACGTAGTCGAAGACCTCGGGCTCCATGACGTAGATGCCCGTGTTCACCGTGTCCGAGAAGACCTGGCCCCAGGTCGGCTTCTCCAGGAATCGTTCGACCTGTCCTTCCTCGTCGACGATCGTGATGCCGAATTCCAGCGGATTGGGCACCCGGGTCAGACAGACCGTGACGAGAGCGCCCTTCTCCTTGTGGAAGCGGATCAGATCGGTGAGGTCGAAGTCGGTGAGCGCGTCCCCCGAGATGACGAGAAAGGCGTCGTCCTTCAGCGCCTCCTCGGCGTTCTTCACACTCCCCGCGGTGCCGAGCGGCTTCTCCTCGTTCGCGTACGTGAGCTCCATTCCGAGCTCTTCGCCGTCCCCGAAGTAATTGCGGACGAGAGAGGCGAGAAACTGCACGGTGACGACGGTCTCGTTGAGACCGTGCCTCTTGAGCAGTCGCAGGACATGCTCCATGATCGGCCGGTTCACGACCGGCAGAAGAGGCTTGGGCATGCTCGAGGTCATGGGGCGAAGGCGTGTGCCTTCGCCACCGGCCATCACGACGGCCTTCATGTCGGAAGCGTCCTCCTTGAAGAGACGACGGTCCTGCCGACTTCACCTGTCCACTCGATGGCCCTTCGGCGTCCTCGTTCCGGCCGGCGTCGTTGCTCGGCACAGGACGGACGGGCTCAATCGGCCGCGGTATCCGCCTTCACGAGTCGACGGACCTGGACCACGTAGAGGATCCCTGCCCACCAATACAGAGTTGTACCCCATCCGGCGAAGGCCCACCCGAAAACTTCAGCGAGTGACGCCACCCAGGTGTCTCCGTCACTGAGGAGCAGCAACGGGAACGCGTACATCAAGTTGAAAGTGGCAGCTTTCCCGAGGAAGTTCACCTGCGGCGGCGGATAGCCGTGCCGGCGGAGGATGCCCACCATGACCAGCAGCATCGCCTCACGGGCCAAAAGCGCGATCGTGAGCCAGAGCGGCAGGATCTCCCGCCAGGTGAGACCCACCAGCGTGGAAAGGATGTACAGCCGGTCGGCGGCCGGATCGAGCAGCCGGCCGAGGCTGCTGATCTGATTCCAGCGCCGGGCCAGCTTCCCGTCGAGATAGTCACTGACACCGCTGAGCGCCAGGACGAGCAACGCCCAGCCGTCACTGTTGGGCCCACCGAACTCGGGCCGGAGGATCAACCACAGGAACAGGGGTACGCCGGCGAGGCGAGCCATGCTCAGGATGTTGGGGATGGTGAGTACCCGGTCCGTCTGAACGCGGGTCTCCTGGACCTCCACCCGGGGGCCTCCTGTGGGAACGAGCTGACGATAGCCCCCTGACCTTACCCTCAGCCCCGCGGGCCGGCGGCACAGGGGTGCGCACAACGCAAAAATGCCTCAACCCCCGGACGCGGTCCGGGGGTTGAGGCTAAAAATTGTTCGGCGGCGTCCTACTCTCCCACAGGGTCCCCCCTGCAGTACCATCGGCGCTGAAAGGCTTAGCTTCCGGGTTCGGAATGTAACCGGGCGTTTCCCTAACGCTATGACCACCGAAACACTATGAAGTTGAACCGCCGCACCTCCCGTAGGGGGGCGTGTTCGTTACTTCAGAACTAACACAGTGGACGCGAGCAACTGAGGACAAGCCCTCGGCCTATTAGTACCGGTCAGCTCCACCCATTACTGGGCTTCCACATCCGGCCTATCAACCCAGTCGTCTACTGGGAGCCTTACCCTCTCAAGGAGGTGGGAATACTCATCTCGAAGCAGGCTTCCCGCTTAGATGCTTTCAGCGGTTATCCCTCCCGAACGTAGCCAACCAGCCATGCCCTTGGCAGAACAACTGGCACACCAGAGGTTCGTCCGTCCCGGTCCTCTCGTACTAGGGACAGCCCTTCTCAATATTCCTGCGCGCACAGAGGATAGGGACCGAACTGTCTCACGACGTTCTAAACCCAGCTCGCGTACCGCTTTAATGGGCGAACAGCCCAACCCTTGGGACCGACTCCAGCCCCAGGATGCGACGAGCCGACATCGAGGTGCCAAACCATCCCGTCGATATGGACTCTTGGGGAAGATCAGCCTGTTATCCCCGGGGTACCTTTTATCCGTTGAGCGACGGCGCTTCCACAAGCCACCGCCGGATCACTAGTCCCGACTTTCGTCCCTGCTCGACCCGTCGGTCTCACAGTCAAGCTCCCTTGTGCACTTACACTCAACACCTGATTGCCAACCAGGCTGAGGGAACCTTTGGGCGCCTCCGTTACCCTTTGGGAGGCAACCGCCCCAGTTAAACTACCCATCAGACACTGTCCCTGATCCGGATCACGGACCGAGGTTAGACATCCAGCACGACCAGAGTGGTATTTCAACGACGACTCCACAACCACTGGCGTGGCCGCTTCACAGTCTCCCACCTATCCTACACAAGCCGAACCGAACACCAATATCAAACTGTAGTAAAGGTCCCGGGGTCTTTCCGTCCTTCTGCGCGAAACGAGCATCTTTACTCGTAGTGCAATTTCACCGGGCCTATGGTTGAGACAGTCGAGAAGTCGTTACGCCATTCGTGCAGGTCGGAACTTACCCGACAAGGAATTTCGCTACCTTAGGATGGTTATAGTTACCACCGCCGTTTACTGGCGCTTAAGTTCTCAGCTTCGCAACCCCGAAAGGTCACTAACCGGTCCCCTTAACGTTCCAGCACCGGGCAGGCGTCAGTCCGTATACATCGCCTTACGGCTTCGCACGGACCTGTGTTTTTAGTAAACAGTCGCTTCTCGCTGGTCTCTGCGGCCACCCCCAGCTCACGGAGTAAATCCGATCACCAGGTGTGGCCCCCCTTCTCCCGAAGTTACGGGGGCATTTTGCCGAGTTCCTTAACCATAGTTCACCCGAACGCCTCGGTATTCTCTACCTGACCACCTGAGTCGGTTTAGGGTACGGGCCGCCATGAAACTCGCTAGAGGCTTTTCTCGACAGCATAGGATCATCCACTTCACCACAATCGGCTCGGCATCAGGTCTCAGCCTTAACGTGTGACGGATTTGCCTACCACACGGCCTACACCCTTACCCCGGGACAACCACCGCCCGGGCTGGACTACCTTCCTGCGTCACCCCATCGCTTACCTACTACCACCTTGGTTCGCCGGCTCCACCACTTTCCATTCCCCGAAGGGTCCGGAACGGCTTCACGGGCTTAGCATTAATGGGCTCGATATTGGGCGTTTCAAAGCGGGTACCGGAATATCAACCGGTTGTCCATCGACTACGCCTGTCGGCCTCGCCTTAGGTCCCGACTTACCCTGGGCAGATCAGCTTGACCCAGGAACCCTTAGTCAATCGGCGCACACGTTTCTCACGTGTGTATCGCTACTCATGCCTGCATTCTCACTCGTGAACCGTCCACAACTCGCTTCCGCGGCTGCTTCACCCGGCACACGACGCTCCCCTACCCATCACAGCGGGCGTTGGCCCTCATGCTGCAATGACACGACTTCGGCGGTACGCTTGAGCCCCGCTACATTGTCGGCGCGGAATCACTTGACCAGTGAGCTATTACGCACTCTTTCAAGGGTGGCTGCTTCTAAGCCAACCTCCTGGTTGTCTCTGCGACTCCACATCCTTTCCCACTTAGCGTACGCTTAGGGGCCTTAGTCGATGCTCTGGGCTGTTTCCCTCTCGACCATGGAGCTTATCCCCCACAGTCTCACTGCCGTGCTCTCACTTACCGGCATTCGGAGTTTGGCTAAGGTCAGTAACCCGGTAGGGCCCATCGCCTATCCAGTGCTCTACCTCCGGCAAGAAACACACGACGCTGCACCTAAATGCATTTCGGGGAGAACCAGCTATCACGGAGTTTGATTGGCCTTTCACCCCTAACCACAGGTCATCCCCCAGGTTTTCAACCCTGGTGGGTTCGGTCCTCCACGAAGTCTTACCTCCGCTTCAACCTGCCCATGGCTAGATCACTCCGCTTCGGGTCTTGAGCGTGCTACTGAATCGCCCTGTTCGGACTCGCTTTCGCTACGGCTTCCCCACACGGGTTAACCTCGCAACACACCGCAAACTCGCAGGCTCATTCTTCAAAAGGCACGCAGTCACGAGATACAAGCAAGCTTGTATCCGACGCTCCCACGGCTTGTAGGCACACGGTTTCAGGTACTATTTCACTCCGCTCCCGCGGTACTTTTCACCATTCCCTCACGGTACTATCCGCTATCGGTCACCAGGGAATATTTAGGCTTAGCGGGTGGTCCCGCCAGATTCACACGGGATTTCTCGGGCCCCGTGCTACTTGGGTGTCTCTCAAACGAGCCGCTAATGTTTCGTCTACGGGGGTCTTACCCTCTACGCCGGACCTTTCGCATGTCCTTCGACTACATCAACGGTTTCTGACTCGTCCTGTCGCCGGCAGACGACAGAAGAGAGATCCCACAACCCCGCATGCGCAACCCCTGCCGGGTCTCACACGCATACGGTTTGGCCTCATCCGGTTTCGCTCGCCACTACTCC
The DNA here is from genome assembly GCF_041270065.1 of Streptomyces fradiae. Lineage (NCBI taxonomy): Bacteria > Bacillati > Actinomycetota > Actinomycetes > Kitasatosporales > Streptomycetaceae > Streptomyces > Streptomyces fradiae. Next base: position 1,074,546 of record NZ_CP065958.1, read on the forward strand.
CGGAATCACGGTTGTTTTCTCTTCCTGAGGGTACTGAGATGTTTCACTTCCCCTCGTTCCCTCCACATGCCCTATGTGTTCAGGCATGGGTGACAGCCCATGACGACTGCCGGGTTTCCCCATTCGGAAACCCCCGGATCAAAGCCTGGTTGACGGCTCCCCGGGGACTATCGTGGCCTCCCACGTCCTTCATCGGTTCCTGGTGCCAAGGCATCCACCGTGCGCCCTTAAAAACTTGGCCACAGATGCTCGCGTCCACTGTGTAGTTCTCAAGCAACGACCAGCCACCCATCACCCCACCACTACGTGGCGAGTTCACTGGGGCCGGCATCGCGAAGGCAAGACCTTTCGGCCGTACCCTCAGATACCCAACAACGTGCCAAGCGTGAGCACCGTCCGTGCCGTTCCGTTCCACGCCGAAGCAGTACTAGGAAGACCATCAGGCCACTCACGCCAACTAATCAACGTTCCACCCATGAGCTGACCGTGCGAGACGTTTGCTCGCAATCGGTACTGTGCTCCTTAGAAAGGAGGTGATCCAGCCGCACCTTCCGGTACGGCTACCTTGTTACGACTTCGTCCCAATCGCCAGTCCCACCTTCGACAGCTCCCTCCCACAAGGGGTTGGGCCACCGGCTTCGGGTGTTACCGACTTTCGTGACGTGACGGGCGGTGTGTACAAGGCCCGGGAACGTATTCACCGCAGCAATGCTGATCTGCGATTACTAGCAACTCCGACTTCATGGGGTCGAGTTGCAGACCCCAATCCGAACTGAGACCGGCTTTTTGAGATTCGCTCCGCCTCACGGCATCGCAGCTCTTTGTACCGGCCATTGTAGCACGTGTGCAGCCCAAGACATAAGGGGCATGATGACTTGACGTCGTCCCCACCTTCCTCCGAGTTGACCCCGGCGGTCTCCTGTGAGTCCCCATCACCCCGAAGGGCATGCTGGCAACACAGGACAAGGGTTGCGCTCGTTGCGGGACTTAACCCAACATCTCACGACACGAGCTGACGACAGCCATGCACCACCTGTATACCGACCACAAGGGGGCACCCATCTCTGGATGTTTCCGGTATATGTCAAGCCTTGGTAAGGTTCTTCGCGTTGCGTCGAATTAAGCCACATGCTCCGCTGCTTGTGCGGGCCCCCGTCAATTCCTTTGAGTTTTAGCCTTGCGGCCGTACTCCCCAGGCGGGGAACTTAATGCGTTAGCTGCGGCACCGACGACGTGGAATGTCGCCAACACCTAGTTCCCAACGTTTACGGCGTGGACTACCAGGGTATCTAATCCTGTTCGCTCCCCACGCTTTCGCTCCTCAGCGTCAGTAATGGCCCAGAGATCCGCCTTCGCCACCGGTGTTCCTCCTGATATCTGCGCATTTCACCGCTACACCAGGAATTCCGATCTCCCCTACCACACTCTAGCCTGCCCGTATCGGATGCAGACCCGGGGTTAAGCCCCGGGCTTTCACACCCGACGTGACAAGCCGCCTACGAGCTCTTTACGCCCAATAATTCCGGACAACGCTTGCGCCCTACGTATTACCGCGGCTGCTGGCACGTAGTTAGCCGGCGCTTCTTCTGCAGGTACCGTCACTTTCGCTTCTTCCCTGCTGAAAGAGGTTTACAACCCGAAGGCCGTCATCCCTCACGCGGCGTCGCTGCATCAGGCTTTCGCCCATTGTGCAATATTCCCCACTGCTGCCTCCCGTAGGAGTCTGGGCCGTGTCTCAGTCCCAGTGTGGCCGGTCGCCCTCTCAGGCCGGCTACCCGTCGTCGCCTTGGTGAGCCGTTACCTCACCAACAAGCTGATAGGCCGCGGGCTCATCCTTCACCGCCGGAGCTTTCCAGTCTCGAAGATGCCCTCGAGACTCGTATCCGGTATTAGACCCCGTTTCCAGGGCTTGTCCCAGAGTGAAGGGCAGATTGCCCACGTGTTACTCACCCGTTCGCCACTAATCCACCCCGAAGGGCTTCATCGTTCGACTTGCATGTGTTAAGCACGCCGCCAGCGTTCGTCCTGAGCCAGGATCAAACTCTCCGTGAATGTTTACCGGTAATCCGGTGCAACACACACGAGAGCGGAACAGTCATGCCGGAATGTGGCCGACTGTTCACAGCGTCCTCGCTGTGCGCCTTCCTCGCGGAAGGACTTTTTCAAAGGAACCTCGACCATCCGAAGATGGACGGGGTATCAACTAATCTGGCGTTGATTTTTGGCACGCTGTTGAGTTCTCAAGGTGCGGACGCTTCCTTTGTACTCACCCTCGCGGGCTTTCCTCCGGGCGCTTCCTTCGTTTCCGACTCTATCAGATCTTTCCGATCCGATTTCCTCGGTGCTTTCCGGTCCCTTTTCCAGGAATTCACCTGGGGTTCCTTCGGCGGGGTCAAACACTACCAGGCTTTTTCGCTCCCCCTGACCACCCCTCCACGAGCAGAGCACGCAGAGGTGTAGACCACTGGGGTTAGGATCTGGCTTGATAGGTGCTGCCGACCCACGACTCAAAGCCGCGTTGGGGTCAGGCAGGAGTACGACAGTACATCCCACCACCACTGGAAGCAAATCGTTTCGGGGTAGTCCCTAGGTCCGCCAACCGGTACGTCCCGGGCGGAACCCGGACTTCCCATGACATACGCTTCTGAACAGTCCGCCGTCCAGGACAGGTAGTGACGGCGCCGAATATCTCCGCCCCTGGGAGGCTTCCCATGACAACCGTGACGTCGCCACTCGCTGGACGCGCCATCGGTCTCGCCGCTGTTCCCGACCCGGTCTTCTCCGGCGCGATGGTCGGTCCCGGTACCGCCATCGACCCCGTCCGCGAGCCCGGCGAGGCCGTCTCGCCCGTCGACGGGGTCGTCGTCTCTCTGCACCCGCACGCGTTCGTCGTCGTGGACGGCGAGGGTCACGGGGTGCTGACGCATCTCGGCATCGACACCGTTCAGCTCAACGGCGAGGGCTTCGAACTCCTCGTGAACAAGGGCGACACCGTGACCCGCGGACAGGCGGTCGTGCGGTGGAACCCGGCCGCGGTCGAAGAGGCCGGCAAGTCCCCCATCTGTCCCATCGTGGCGCTCGAGGCCACGGCCGACTCCCTCGGCGACGTCCGTGAGGACGGCGACGTGAAGGCCGGCGACGAGCTCTTCGGCTGGCAGTGAGCGCCGGCTCGTCTTCATGGCGAGCCCGCACGGGACATTGGACGAAGCGGCGGCCCGGCCGCCGCTCTATCGGAGACGGGTGAGATGGAGACAACGCTGCGAGGCGTCGGCGTCAGCCACGGGGTGGCGATCGGCGAGGTCCGGCACATGGGCACGGCGGTCCTGGAGCCGCCGGCCAAGCAGATCGGCGCCGACGAGGCGGAGCGCGAACAGGGGCGCGCCCGTCAGGCCGTCGAGGCCGTGGCCGCGGACCTTAATGCGCGCGGCAATCTGGCCGGTGGCGAGGCCCAGGCGGTCCTCGAGGCGCAGGCGATGATCGCGCAGGACCCGGAGCTGATGGCCGATGTGGACCGCCGGGTCGCGGTGGGCAGCACGGCCGAGCGGGCCATCTTCGACGCGTTCTCGCACTACCGGGAGCTGCTCGCGGGTGCCGGTGAGTACATGGCCGGCCGGGTGGCCGACCTGGACGACGTGCGGAACCGGATCGTGGCGCGGCTGCTGGGTGTGCCGATGCCGGGTGTGCCGGACAGCGACGAGCCGTATGTGCTGATCGCCCGGGACCTGGCGCCGGCGGACACGGCGCTCCTCGACCCGGCCCTGGTGCTCGGCTTCGTGACCGAGGAGGGCGGGCCGACCAGCCACAGCGCGATCCTGGCGCGTGCGCTCGGCGTGCCGGCCGTGGTCGCGCTGCCCGGTGCGGGTGAGCTGGCCGAGGGCACGGTCATCGCGGTGGACGGTTCCACGGGCGAGATCTTCGTGGACCCGAGCGAGGAGAAGAAGGCGGCGCTGACCAAGGCCGCCGAGGAGCGGAAGGCGGCGCTGTCGGCTTCCAGTGGTCCGGGGGCGACCTCGGACGGGCACAAGGTGCCGCTGCTCGCGAACGTCGGTGGTCCGGCGGACGTGCCGGCGGCGGTCGAGGCCGGTGCCGAGGGCGTGGGTCTGTTCCGTACCGAGTTCCTGTTCCTGGACGACAGTGCCAAGGCGCCGTCGGAGGAGAAGCAGGTCGAGGCGTACCGCAAGGTGCTCGAGGCCTTCCCCGAGGGCCGGGTGGTCGTGCGGGTGCTCGACGCGGGTGCGGACAAGCCGCTGGACTTCCTGACGCCGGCCGACGAGCCGAACCCGGCGCTCGGCGTGCGGGGTCTGCGGACGCTGCTCGACCACCCGGAGGTGCTGCGGACGCAGCTGACGGCGCTGGCGAAGGCCGCCGAGGGTCTGCCGGTGTATCTGGAGGTCATGGCGCCGATGGTGGCCGACCGCACGGATGCGAAGGCGTTCGCCGACGCGTGCCGTGAGGCGGGGCTGCGGGCCAAGTTCGGTGCGATGGTGGAGATTCCGTCCGCCGCGCTCCGGGCGCGTTCGATCCTGCAGGAGGTCGAGTTCCTGTCGCTGGGCACGAACGACCTGGCGCAGTACACGTTCGCCGCCGACCGTCAGGTGGGTGCGGTGTCGCGGCTGCAGGATCCGTGGCAGCCGGCGCTGCTCGACCTGGTGGCGCTGTCGGCCGAGTCGGCCAAGGCCGAGGGCAAGAGCTGTGGTGTCTGCGGTGAGGCCGCGGCGGACCCGCTGCTCGCGTGTGTGCTGACGGGTCTGGGGGTTACCTCCCTGTCGATGGGTGCGGCGTCGATCCCGTATGTGCGGGCGACGCTGGCGAAGTACACGCTGGCGCAGTGCGAGCGTGCGGCGTCCGCGGCGCGTGCCGCGGACACGGCGCACGACGCGCGGATCGCCGCGCAGGCCGTGCTGTCCGGGGAGTAACCGGACAGCAGTCAAGTCGAAGGGGTCTTCCCGCCGTTCGTGGCGGGGAGGCCCCTTCGGCGTCAGTGGGGGTGGGGGTGGGGGTCGTCGGTGGGTCCGAGGGGGAAGCCGGCGCGGTAGTCGACGTGGGGTTCGGGGGCGATGGGGTCGCCGGTGCGGGCGTCGGTGCAGTAGGCGTCGAAGACCTCGGCCTCGGTGAGCGGGTTGAGGCGGCCGTCCTGGAGGCGCCAGCCGTGGAGTCGGTCGGGGGCGCCGGGGGTGGTGGTGCGCAGGACGAGGCCGCCCGGGCTGCCGAGGGCGATGCCGGCGGCGAGGACGCTCAAGAACTCGGCGCCTTCGGCGGTGTCGAGGCGGGCGGGTCCGGTGGCGTCACGGGTGGTGTGGAGGGCGGCGATGAGCTGGTCGTCCTCGGCGGGGACGCTGCACACGAGGTGGTGGGTGCCGGGTCCGGCACCGTCGAGGAGACGGAGCAGGAGGTGGGAGGCGCGGTCGAAGGAGGCCCGTCCGATGTCCTGGCCGCAGTCGGCGCAGGGTCCGGCGTCGGTGAGGAGCATCGTGGCGTACTCCCAGGTGGCGTGGCGGACGGCGGTGTCGACGAGGGTGGGTACGAGGGTCGTGAGGGGTTGGCCGGTGTAGGTGACGCGGGGGCCGGTGGCGGCGCGTTCGGCGGTGTAGGCGGCGCGGCTGGCGGGGTGGTCGGGGTCGCGGCCGGTGGCGGCGCAGTGTTCGGCGTAGTCCTCGGGGTCGAAGAGGGCGACGGAGGTGTGGCCGCCGCGGGCGTGGAGGGTTTTGAGCAGGGCTTCGGCGTGGGCGAGGTAGCGGCGGTGGTCGTCGAAGGCGAAGCTCGGGTACTGCCGCATGGCGGTGAAGTCCTCCTGGTCGGCGAGGAGGGCGACGGTGCCGGCGGTTTCGCGGCGCAGGGCGCGGCGGAGGGCCGCGCTGGTGGTGCGGCTGGTGGTGCTGTCGGTGGTGCGGTTGTTCGTGCGGTCGGTGGTGCGGCGGTCGGTCATGGGTCCCCCTGGGTGCGGTGCTGTCGCCGTTGCGACTGACTACTCACTCACCGTAACCGTGGGCACTGACAGTGACGCCTGGGCGGGCTTGGTGACGCGGTCGCGGATCAGGCGGTGCTGGGCGGCTCCGGCGCCGACGAGGGCCAGACCGAGGACGGGCCAGGCCAGGGGCCCCGCGGTCATGACGGCGGTGACGAGGAGGGGACCGGCGAAGCGCTGGGTGGACTGGGCGAGTCCGTGGACGCCGAGGTAGGCGCCCTGGGCGTCGGCGGGAGCGAGGGCGACGGAGAGTTCCCAGGAGGCGGTGGCGTGGATGATCTCGGCGAAGGTGAGGGCGATGACGGCGACGGCGAGGGCGCCGATCGCGAGGGCCCGGCCGCCGGCGGCGGAGGCGGCGAGGGCGAGGGTGCCGACGACGAAGAGGCCGCAGAGCGGGACGATCAGCCGGCGGGCGGCCGGGGTGTTGGCGCCGAAGCGGGCGAGGGGGACCTGGAAGAGGACGACGAGGACGGTGTTGAGGACGAGGAGCAGCGGGGCGAGGCCGACGGGGGCGGCGGTGGCGTGGACGATCCAGAGGGGGACGGCGACCTGGAGGATCGTGTCGTCGAGGAAGAGGGCGGCGTCGGTGGCGGTGTAGCCGAGGAAGGTGCGGTCGCGCCAGGGGTTGGCGCGGCGGGGTGCGGGGGCGCCGGCGGTCTTGCCGTCCTGGGCGGCGGAGACGGCGGCGACGTGGGCGGGGGCCGGGGGTTCGGCGCAGCGCAGGGTGAGGGCGGCGATGACGGCGTAGGAGAGGACGTTGCCGACGAGGAGCAGCGGGTAGGCGTGGACGCTGCCGGTGGCGAGGGCTGCGGCGGCGCCGAGGCCGCCGATGGACCAGCCGATGTTGACGGTGGTGCGCTGGATGGCCTGGTAGCGGACGCGTTCGGGTCCGGCGAGGCGGGCGGCGTAGAGCTTGATGAGGACGCTGCCGGCCCGGTCGGGGAGGGCGCCGAGGGCGGAGTAGAGGGTGAGCAGGAGGAAGTCGTCGGTGGTGAGGAGGGCGAGGAGGGCGACGGCGCGCATCAGCTGGGCGGCGGCGATGACGCGGACGAGGGGGAAGCGGTCGGCGAGCCGGCCGGCGAGGGGTGCGCCGGCGATGCCGACGCCGCCGGAGACGGTCATGAGGAGGCCGACCTGGCCGAGGCCGAGTCCGGAGACGTAGGTGAAGTAGAGCGCGGTGCAGCCGGCCCAGAGGCCGGTGCCGGTCTTGTCGATGATGCTGACGATCAGCATGCGGCGGCCGTCGCGGCCGCCGGGTATGCGGTCGAGCACGGTGCGGTGCCATGGAGTCGGGCGGCTCACTCGGTTCCCCCTTGACGCGAGTTATGTATTGATACATAGTTCAGTACGTGGCAACACAATATTCGATCAGTGGGACGACGGCCAAGGGGATTGCCGCGTCCGTCGAGCGCGGGGTCTCCGAGGGCGAGCTCGCGCCGGGCGACGCGCTGCCGCCCGTACGCCGGCTCGCGGACGAGCTCGGCGTCAGCCCGGGCACGGTGGCGACCGCGTACAAGGAACTCCGGCGGCGCGGCCTTGTGGTGACGCGCGGGCGCGGCGGCACGGTCGTCGCGGAAGCCCCCTCGGTGGCCTCGCGCCGGCCGCCGCGCGTGCCCGAAGGCCTGGTGGACCTGGCCGGCGGGCACCCGGACCCCGCGTTCCTGCCGGTGCTGCATCCGCCGGCCGAGGTGCGCCCGGTGTTCGGCTCGCACCGGGCCGCGCCCCGGCTCGCCGGCCTGGAGGAGCTGACCCGCGCCTGGTACGCGCGGGACGGCGTCCCGGCGGAGCGGGTGAGCTTCGCGCACGGGGCGCTCGACTGCATCGCCCGGCTGCTCTCGGTGGAACTCCGCCCCGGCGACGCGGTCGCGGTCGAGGACCCCGGCTTCCACCATCTCCTCGATCTGGTCCCGGCCCTGGGGCTGCGCATGGTGCCGGTGGCCGTGGACCGCGAGGGGATCACCCCGGACGCGTTGCGCACGGCGCTCAGGGCCGGGGTGCGGGCGGTGGTGTGCACCCCGCGCGCCCAGAACCCGACCGGGGCGTCCCTCTCCCCCGCCCGGCGCGATGCGCTGGTCGAGCTGCTGCGGGAGTTCCCCGAGGTCCTGGTCGTCGAGGACGACTACACGGCCGAGCTCTCGGGCCCGGCCGCGCCCACCCTGGCCGCCGCCGGGCTCGACCGCTGGGCTCAGGTCCGCACGGTCTCCAAGCGCCTCGGCGTCGACCTGCGCTGGGCCGGAGTCGCGGGCGATCCGGTGACCATCGCCCGGCACGACGGGCGGATGCTGATGACCTCCGGCTGGGTCAGCCATGTCCTGCAGGAGACGGTCGCCGGGCTGCTCACCGATCAGGCGACGGTCCGGCTGGTGGCGGCCGGCGAGGTGGCGTACGCGGAACGGCGCGGGGCGCTGGCCGGCGCGCTCCGCACGTACGGCATCCGGAGCGCCGAGGGCACCGGGATGAACCTGTGGGTGCCGGTGCGCGACGAGTCGGCGGTGGTGAACGGGCTGCGGACGCAGGGCTGGTGGGTGGCGGCCGGTGCCCGGTTCCGGATCGCGGCGCCCACCGGCGTACGGATCACGACTGCCGCGCTCGACCCGGCGGACGCGGAGCGGCTCGCGGCGGACTTCGCCGGCGTGCTCGGCGACGCGCAGGCGACGTACGGCGGTTAGCGGACGGTCGGCGAACGGTGGGCGGAAAACGCGGGAGGGCCCCGTGCACCGGCATGGTGCGCGGGGCCCTCCCCTCATGGGTCCGGGGGCTACTTGCGGGTGCGGGCCAGCTCCTCGTAGAAGCGCAGCAGGTCGAGGTTGTCGACCGAGCCCGGGTTGACCGCCTTGGCCATCGGGGTGCCCTGGAGGAGGCGCTTGACCGGGACCTCGATGCGCTTGCCGGTCAGGGTGTGCGGGACGCCGGGGACCTCGATGATGACGTCGGGCACGTGGCGCGGGGAGAGTTCGGCGCGGATCGTGCTCTTGATGCGCCCGATCAGCTCCTCGTCCAGGGTGGCGCCGTCGGCGAGGTGCACGAACAGCGGCATCCAGTAGCCGCCGTCCGGCTCCTCCAGGCCGATGACGAGGGACTCGCGGATCTCCGGGAGCCGTTCCACCGCCTCGTAGATATCGGCGCTACCCATACGGACGCCCTGGCGGTTCAGGGTGGAGTCGGAGCGGCCGTGGATGATCACCGAGCCGTGGTCGGTGATCGTGATCCAGTCGCCGTGCCGCCAGACGCCGGGGAACATCTCGAAGTAGCTGTCGCGGTAGCGGCTGCCGTCGGGGTCGTTCCAGAAGCGGATCGGCATGGACGGCATCGGATTGGTGACGACGAGCTCGCCGACCTCGCCGATCAGCGGCTTGCCCGAGGGGTCCCAGGACTGCAGGTCGGTGCCGAGGCAGGCGGCCTGGAGCTCGCCGATGTGCACCGGGAGGGTGGGGACGGCGCCGGCGAAGCAGGAGCAGACGTCGGTGCCGCCGCTGACGGACGCGATCCACAGGTCCTCACGGACCTCGTCGTGCAGCCAGCGGAAGCCGTCGGGCGGCAGCGGGGAGCCGGTGGTGGCCACGCACTTCACCTTCGACAGGTCGAAGTCCCGGCCGGGGTGCACACCGGCCTTGGCGCAGGCCATGACGTACGCGGCGGAGGTGCCGTACAGGGTGGCGCCGGTGCGCTCGGCGACCCGCCACTGGGCGCCGGTGTCCGGGTAGCCCGGGCTGCCGTCGTACAGCACCACGGTGGTGCCGGTGAGCAGGCCGGAGACGAGGAAGTTCCACATCATCCAGCCGGTGGAGGTGTACCAGAAGAACACGTCCTCGGGGCCGAGGTCGCAGTGCAGGCCCAGCTGCTTGACGTGCTCGATCAGGATGCCGCCCTGGGACTGGACGATCGCCTTGGGCAGGCCGGTGGTGCCGGAGGAGTACAGGACCCACAGCGGGTGGTCGAAGGGCACGTGCGCGAAGACCGGCGCGGTGTCGGCGGCGGTGAGCGCGGACCACTCCAGGGCGCCCTCGGGGGCCGCGGTGCCGAGCAGCGGGATGTGCACGACGGCGCGCAGCGTGGGCAGTTCGGCGCGCAGCTCGGCGACGGTGTCGCGGCGGTCGTGCTCCTTGCCGCCGTAGCGGTAGCCGTCGACGGTGAAGAGGACGACGGGCTCGACCTGCTGGAAGCGGTCGAGGACGCTGCGGGCGCCGAAGTCGGGGGCGCAGGAGGTCCACACGGCGCCGACGGCGGCGGTGGCGAGGAGGGCGACGACGGCCTCGGGGATGTTGGGCAGGTAGCCGCTGATCCGGTCGCCGGGCTCGACGCCGAGGCGGCGCAGCTCGGCGGCGAGCGAGCCGACCTGGCGGCGCAGCTCGGCCCAGGTGATCGGGCGCGGCTCGTGGGTCTCGTCGACGTGCAGCAGCGCGGTGTCGTCGGGACGCTCGTCGGCGGCGCGCAGCGCGTGCTCGGCGTAGTTGAGGGTGGCGCCCGGGAACCAGGCGGCGCCGGGCATCGAGCGATCACCGAGGACGTGCTCGTACGGGGTGGCGAAGCGGAGGTCGAACCACTCGGCGACGGCCGCCCAGAAGCCCTCCAGGTCCTCGACGGACCAGCGGTGCAGGGCCGGGTAGCCGCCCTCGGCGGGCGCTCCGTGGCGCTCGGCCGCCCAGGCCTGGAAGCGGGTGACGGCGGCCGCGGCGACGCGGTCCTCGTCGGGCTGCCACAGCGGCTCGGTCTGCGATGTCATGTGGGTCGGCTCCCTGGCTGTACGCGGGTCTGCGTGTGTCGCGCGCACGTGCGGGGTGTGCGCGTGACGCGGCTGACAGGGACGATGCCATGTGATCCTCTTTCGCACCAGGGTCCCCTGCCCATGGTCCGGTAGCTGAATATGTGCTCCCACCACGGGTGAACGGCAGTTGAACGGGGCTCGCACGGCCCGGCGCGGATGGCAGGCTGAGCTGCATGGACGGTCGTGGGCTGGTGCGCTCGGTGCGGGTGATGGGTTCGGTGCAGGGGTTGCGGGGGGTGCGTGCGGCGTGGCGGCAGCGGCGGACGGACGCGCGGGCGCTGCCGCGCCGGGGGGCGGAGCGGGCGCGGGTGCCGGGGCCGGTGGACGGGGTGGAGCCGGCGCCGGGCGGCGGGACCGTCCGGTTCGCCCGCTCGGAGCTGCGGATCTCGGTGTCGGCGGGCGGCACGGTGTTCTGGGGCTGGGACGGGGCCGGTCCGCTGCCCTCGTACGGTCTGGCCGGGGAGCCGCCGGAGCCGGACCCGCGGGCCGTTCTGGAGCCGGACACGGACGGCGGCTGGCGGGTGGTGTCGGAGCGGGTGACGGTCGCGGTGTCCCGGCACGGGGCGGTGGAGGTGCGCACACCGGGTGGGGTGGTGCTGCGCCGTGACCTGCCGCCGCGCTGGTGGGAGCCGGTGCGCGACGGGACGGCGGAGGCGGGTGCCGCGCGCTGGGTGCAGCGCAGTGAGGTGCCGGCCGACGCGCGGTTCTTCGGGCTGGGCGGGCGGGCGGCGGGGCCGCGGCTGCGGGACGGCTCGTACCGGCTGTGGAACACCGACCCCAAGGCGCCCTTCGGCCCGGCGGAGGACCCGCTGTACATCACCATGCCGGTGCAGCTGGTGGTGGCGGACGCGGGCACCCATCTGACGTTCTACGACAACTCCTGGGACGGGCGTGTGGTGCTCGCCGAGGGCGAGGAGGGCGCCGGTTCCGGCCATGACCGGCCCGGCACCAGCGAGGTGCGGATGGACGGCGGCCCGCTGCGCTGCTGGGTGGTGGTCGGCACCCCCGCGCGCGTGCTGCACGGCTGGGCGGCGCTCACCGGCGCGCCCGCGCTGCCGCCGTCCTGGGCGCTCGGCCCGCAGCACGCCCGCTGGGGCTTCGGCAGCGAGCGCGAGGTGCGGCGGGTGGTCGACGGCTACCGGGACCACGGCCTTCCGCTGTCCGTGCTGCACCTCGACATCGACCACTACGACGGACACCGGGTGTTCACGGTGGACCGGGAGCGCTTCCCCGACCTGCCGGGGCTCGCCGACGAGCTGCGCGAGCGGGGCGTGCGGCTGGTGTCGATCGTCGACCCCGCGGTGAAGGCGGAGCCGGGCGAGCCGGTGTACGAGGCGGGGCGGGCCGCCGGGGCGTTCGTCCGGGACGACCGGGGCGAGGAGGTCCACGGGGTGGTGTGGCCCGGGGAGTGCGTCTATCCGGACTTCACCGATCCGGCGGTGCGGGAGTGGTGGGGCGCGCTGTACGAGGAGCGCCTGAAGCAGGGCTTCTCCGGGGTGTGGCACGACATGAACGAGCCGGTGTCCTTCGCCGCGTTCGGCGACCGGACGCTGCCGCGCTCGGCCCGGCACCGCCTGGAGGGCCGCGGCGGCGACCACCGCGAGGCGCACAACGTCTACGGCCTGACGATGGCCCGCGCGGGATACGAGGGGCTGCGCCGGCTGCGGCCCGAGGAGCGGCCCTTCCTCTTCTCGCGGTCGGGCTGGGCGGGCATGCAGCGGTACGGCGGGACCTGGTCCGGCGACGTGTCGACCGGGTGGCCGGGGCTGCGCGCCTCGCTGGCGCTCGTGCTCGGCCTGGGGCTGTGCGGGGTGCCGTACTCGGGGCCGGACGTGGGCGGTTTCGACGGGAGCCCGTCGCCTGAGCTGTTCCTGCGCTGGTACCAGCTGGGGGCCTGGCTGCCGCTCTTCCGTACCCACGCGGCGATCGACGCGGGGCGGCGCGAGCCGTGGGAGTTCGGCCCGGACGTCCTCGCGCACGCGCGCGTGGCGCTGGCCGAGCGCGAGCGGATGCGGCCGTACTTCGTCACCCTGTCGCGGCTCGCGCGGATGACCGGCGCGCCCTATGTGCGGCCGCTGTGGTGGGGGACGCCGGAGGACCGGGCGCTGCGGGACTGCGAGGACGCCTTCCTGCTCGGCGACTCGCTGCTGGTCGCGCCGGTGCTGTCCCGGGGCACGGACCGGCGGGCGGTACGGCTGCCGCGCGGCCGCTGGTACGACACGGCGACCGGCGAGGCGTACGAGGGCCCCGGGCAGGTGCTCCTCGACGCACCGCTCTCACGGATCCCGGTGCTCGCCCGCGCGGGCGCGGTCCTCCCGGTGCGCGGCGAGGACGGCGAGGACCTGGTCCTGGAGGTGTGGGCCCCGGCCCCGGGCCGCACCGGCGGCGGCCTGGTGGTCCGCGACACCGGCGACGGCTGGGAGCCGGGCGAGATCGAGCGCTACCAGTCCCGCCTGGTGGACGGCCGGGTGGTGGTGGAGCGGGTCACGGACGACGGCGTGACGGAGCCGGACCTGCCGGTGCGGGTGCGGGGGCTGGGGGCGTAGGCACCCCGGCGGGGGCGGTGCCGGGGCCCGGGCGCGGTTGCCCGGCCCGGCCTCCTCCGGGTCCCGCCGGCCGCGGCCGGCGCCGGCCGGGCCGCCGACCCTCCCGCGTAATCCCGCCCCCTTACCCGTACACCCCCGCGAAGAAGCGTCGTACCGCCTCCGTATGCAGGGGGAAGGCCAGTTCCTCCGGGGCGTGGAGGAGGTGGTGGCCGCTGGTCTCGTCCGTCGGGGTCGACGGCGGGAGGGCGGCGGCGGGGCGGGGCGGGAGGAGACCGAAGAGGAGGAGGTGGCCGGCCGGGGAGCTGAGGGCGTCGGCGAGGCGGACGTCCTCGGCGGCGGCCTCGATGCCGGTCTCCTCGCGCAGTTCGCGGACCACGGCCGCCTGCCAGTCCTCGGCGAAGTCGATGAAGCCGCCGGGCAGGGCGACCCGGCCGGCCTGGGGCGGGATGGTGCGGGTGATGACGAGCAGGGCGGTGCCGTCGGGGTGGGTGACGGGCAGCAGGGCGACGGCGACCGGGAGCGGGTTGCGGTAGGCGGTGGTGCCGCAGTCGGGGCAGGTGCGGGGCCAGCCGGCGTCGGCCGGGTAGCGGGCGCCGCAGGAGGAGCAGTGCGAGTGCGGTGCGGGGGCGGACGCGGAGCCGGAGTCGGGGTCTGAGACGGAGTCGGTCACGCGGCCGACCGTACGCGATCACCCTTTCCCGGCGCTGCCGTTACTGATAGACGGTGCGCATGACAGGACTGAAGCGACTGACAGGACTCGCCTCCGCTCTCCGTACCCTCGGCGCGCTCGCCGCCGCCGGGCTGCTCGCGGCCACCGCCGCGGCCCCCTCCGCCAGTGCCGCCCCCGAGCCGAAGGCCCCGAAGGAGTTCGTGGCGCTCGACCGGGTGGACCCGACGATCCTTCAGGAGATGCGCTACACCACCGCCCACAACTTCGTGGGCGAGCGGATCGACGGCTACCACCAGCCGGTGTGCATCCTGACCCGGCCGGCCGCCGAGGCCTTGCACCGGGCGCAGACGAAGCTGCTCGCGCGCGGCTACACCCTGAAGGTGTACGACTGCTACCGGCCGCAGCGGGCCGTGGACCACTTCGTGCGCTGGGCGAAGGACCTGGACGACGAGCGGATGAAGCAGGAGTTCTATCCGCTGGTGGAGAAGGACCGGCTGTTCGCGGACGGGTACATCGCGGAGAAGTCGGGGCACAGCCGGGGTTCGACGGTGGATGTGACGGTGGTGCCGCTGCCGGCCGCGCCGACCCGCCCGCACGTGCCGGTGCCGGGCGAGCCCCAGGTGCCGTGCTTCGCGCCGCAGGACCAGCGCTTCCCCGACAACTCCCTCGACATGGGAACCGGCTTCGACTGCTTCGACACCCTCTCCCACACCGACGATCCGCGGATCACGGGCGTCCAGCGGGCCAACCGGGACCTGCTGCGAAGCTCGCTCGCCGAGCAGGGCTTCGTCAACCTGCCCGAGGAGTGGTGGCACTTCACCTTCAAGCCGGAGCCGTTCCCGTCGACCTTCTTCGACTTCCCGGTGGCACGTCGGTCCGTGACCGTGGCACACTTCTGACGCTTCGTCAGATTACGTGGAGCGGGCGGCGGGAGGGGCCGGGAGATGGCACGGACGCGCAAGCCGGTGGTGGCCGGCTGGTTCACCGAGCACACCGAACACACCGAACACACCGGAGAATCCGGAGAATCCGGGGAGGGCGGCTTCCGGCTCCTCGGGACCCGTTGCACCGCCTGTTCCTCCGTGTTCTTCCCGCGCGTGGACGACTGGTGCCGCAACCCCGGCTGCCCCGGCGGCGGCGAACTGGCCGAGACGCCGCTGTCCCGGCGCGGCCGGATCTGGTCGTACACCGACGGGCGCTACCGGCCGCCCGCGCCGTACGTCTCCGACCCGGACGCGCCCTGGGAGCCGTACACCCTGGTCGCGGTCGAGCTGGCGGCGGAGGCCATGGTCGTCCTCGGGCAGGCGGCGCCGGGGGTGCGCACGGCGGATCTGGCGGTCGGCGCCGAGGTCGAGCTCGTGCCGGGGGTGCTGAACGAGGACGACGAGCACATCTGGACCACCTGGCACTGGCGGCCCGTCGCCGCCGCCGGATCCCCGGAGGCCCGCGCATGAACGACATCGCCGTCCTCGGAGCCGGAATGCACCCCTGGGGCAAGTGGGGCCGGAGTTTCGTCTCGTACGGTGTGGCGGCCGCCCGGGCCGCGCTCGCCGACGCCGGGCTCGACTGGCGGGACATCGGCTCGATCGTCGGCGCGGACACCGTGCGCGGCGGCTACCCCGGCTACGTGGCGGGCGCGACCTTCGCGCAGGCGCTCGGGTGGCAGGGCGCGCGGGTCAGCAGCGTCTACGCGGCCTGCGCCTCGGGCGCCCAGGCCATCAACACCGCACGGGCGCAGATTCTCGCCGGCCTTGCGGACGTGGTCCTGGTGGTGGGCGCGGACGCGGCGCCGAAGGGCTTCTTCGCACCGGCCGGCGGGGACCGGCCGGACGATCCGGACTGGCTGCGCTTCCGGGTGCTCGGGGCGACCAACCCGGCCTACTTCGGGCTCTACGCGCGCCGCCGGATGGCCCTGTACGGGGACACGCCCGAGGACTTCGCCCTGGTCAAGGTGAAGAACGCGGCGGCGGGCGCGCTCAATCCGCTGGCCCGCTACCGCACGCCGGTGACGGCGGAGGAGGTGGCGGCCTCGGCCGTGGTCGCCGATCCGCTGCGGCTGCTCGACATCTGCGCGACCTCCGACGGCGGCGCCGCGCTCGTCCTGTCGGGCATGGACTTCGCCCGGCGGCACGGGCACCCCGATCCGGTCCGGATCCGGGCGGTGTCGACCGTGACCCCGACCTATCCGAAGGCGGTCCTGGACCTGCCCGACATCGCGACCGACTCGGCCGTCTCCGTCTCCCCGGCGCCGCTCTCCTTCCGGGCGTCGATCGCCCGCGCCGCGTACGAGGAGGCCGGGTTCGGGCCCGGCGACCTGTCGCTCGCCGAGGTGTACGACCTGTCCACCGCCCTGGAGCTGGAGTGGTACGAGGACATCGGCCTGTGCGCGCCGGGCGAGGGCGCCAAGCTGGTACGGGACGGGGTCACCGCGCTCGGCGGGCGCGTCCCGGTCAACCCGAGCGGCGGGCTCGCCTCGTTCGGCGAGGCGGTGCCGGCGCAGGCCATCGCGCAGGTCTGCGAGCTGACCCGGCAGCTGCGCGGCGAGGCCGGCGACCGGCAGGTGCCGGGCGCGCGGGCCGGGATCACCGCCAACCAGGGCCTGTTCGGGCACGGTTCGGCGGTGGTGGCGGTGCGCTGAGCACAGCGCACCCGCCCCCCTCAGGGCGCGAGCGCCTTCGGCGCGTCCGCGAGCACGAGCGCGTGCTCGACGACCGCGACCAGGACGTTCTTCACCGACTCCCGGTCGCGGGCGTCGCACATCACCAGCTCGACCTCGGGGTCGAGGTCGAGCGCGCCCCGGACCGTCTCCGCCGGGTAACGGCGGGCGCCCTCGAAGCAGTTGACGGCGACCGTGAACGGGATGCCGCGCCGCTCGAAGTAGTCGATGGCGGCGAAGCTGTCCTCCAGGCGCCGGGTGTCGGCGAGCACGACCGCGCCCAGGGCGCCCTGCGCGAGCTCGTCCCAGAGGAACCAGAAGCGGTCCTGGCCGGGCGTGCCGAAGAGGTAGAGGACCAGGTCCTCGCGCAGCGTGATCCGGCCGAAGTCCATGGCGACGGTGGTGGTCGACTTGGCCTCCACGCCGTGCAGGTCGTCGACCGGCCGGCCCGCCTCGCTCAGGATCTCCTCGGTGCGCAGCGGCCGGATCTCGCTGACCGCGCCCACCAGAGTGGTCTTGCCGACCCCGAATCCGCCCGCGACGAGGATCTTCAGCGTGACCGGCTCGACCGGCGGCTGCTGGCGGGTGGAGCTAGAGCGCCCGAAGGCCATTGATCACCTCGCGAAGGATGCTCACGTCCGGCAGTTCGGCCGGCGGAACGGGGCGGGTCACGTGCACGAGCTCGTCGTCGACGAGGTCGCCGACCAGCACCCGTACCACCCCTACGGGCAGGTCGAGGGCGGCGGCGAGTTCGGCGATCGACTGCGGCTGCTCGGCGCAGCGTTCGACGATCTCCACGTGCTCGGGGGACAGCGTCTGGTCACGTCCCGGGTCGTCGGCGGCCGGGTCGAGCACCACGAGCGCGATCAGGTCGAGCCGGTGGCGGGTCGCGGCGCTGGTGCGGCCGCGGGTCATGGCGTACGGGCGGACCACCGGGCCCGCCTCGTCGTCGAACCAGCGGGCGACCGGCTCCTCGCGGGACTGGTCGGTGTCTGCGTCGGTCATGCCGTCCCCCCTCTCCTCATCCTCCGGCGGTCAGTCCGGACCGGGGGGCCGTGGCGAGGTGCGCGCCGACCCGCTTGACCATCAGGGTCATCTCGTACGCGACCTGGCCGACGTCCGAGTCGGCGTCGGCGAGCACGGCGAGGCAACTGCCGTCGCCGGCGGCGGTGACGAAGAGGAAGGCGTCCTCCAGCTCGACCACGGTCTGCCGGACGCGGCCCGCCTCGAAGTGGCGGCCGACGCCCTTGGCGAGGCTGTGGAAGCCGGAGGCGACGGCGGCGAGGTGCTCGCCGTCCTCGCGGGTGAGGTCCTGCGAGGCGCCGGTGGCCAGACCGTCGCTGGAGAGCACCAGGGCCTTGCGGATGGAGCCGACGCGCTGGACCAGTTCGTCGAGGAGCCAGTTCAGCTCCCCGTTGCCGTGGGCGGAGCTGTGGGCTGCGGCGTTCGGTGCGGTCATCGACCGTCCCCCTCGGGTGTCGTTCCTGGTGCTGTCGTTCCGGGTGCTGTGGTTCCGGGTGCGGTCGTGTCGGCTGCGGTCGTGTCGGGTGCGGTCGTTCGGGCGTTCTGCCGGCGGCCGCGCTGCCAGCCGCGCTGCATCGAGGCCATGCGGCTGCGCACCTCCTCGGCGTCCCGCTCGAAGGAGTCGGTGCGGCCGGCGGGCGCCGGGCCGGCCTGGCGGGCCGGCCGGTCGTCGGCGCGGTCCCCGGTGCGGTCGCCGGTGTCGCGCAGTTGGGGCGCGAGGCTGGCCTGCCGGACCCGGCGGGGCAGTCCGGCGAAGGGGGCGGGGCCGTCGTCCTCGGCGACGGGCACCGGCACGGGTACGGGCACGAGGGTGGGCGCGGGGCGGACCCGGGCCAGTTCCATCGTGTCGTCGGGCCGGGTGCCGGCGGAGTCGTCGTCGGCCGGGCCGCCGGCCGGGTGGGCGCGGCCGTCCTCGTCGAGGCGGCGGCCGTGGTCGACGACGAGGGTCGGCGGGCGGCGGCGCGGCAGCGGTACGGGACGGGCGGGGGTGCCGTCGGCGGCGCGGCCGCCGGAGTGCTCCGGGGTCTGCTGGTGCTGCTCGCCGCGGCGGCGGTGCTCGCGGGCCCGGAACAGGCCGCCGCGCTCGCTTTCGGTGTCGAGCAGGTCGTCCGCGCCGCCGAGCAGGGCGCCGAAGCCCTCGGCGCCGAGCGGGGCCTCGAGTTCGACGGGGCCGTCGAGGAGCGGGGCGGCGGGTTCGAGGGCCGGGTCGGGGACCTTGGTGAGGGCGGGGCGGCGGGACGGCAGGCCGTCCGGGCCGGTGCCGCCGGTGCGGTCGAGGGTGCTGCGGTCGAGGGTGCCGCCGGGTGTGCGGTCGGGGGTCTTGCGGTCCAGGCGGAAGCCGGCGCCCTGGGTCTCGGGGGCGTCGGTGAGCAGCGCGGCCGGGATGAAGACGACCGCGGTGGTGCCACCGTACGGCGAGGGCTGGAGCGAGACGCGGACGTTCTGGCGCTGGGCGAGGCGGCTGACGACGAACAGGCCGAGCCGGTCGGTGTCGGACAGCTCGAACTCGGGGGTCTCGGCGAGCCGGAGGTTGGCGTCGAGCAGGGCGTCGGGATTGATGCCGAGGCCGCGGTCGTGGATCTCCAGGGTGAAGCCGTTGGCGACGCGCTCGCCGAGCACCTGGACGGCGGTGTGCGGGGGCGAGAACACGGTGGCGTTCTCGAGGAGTTCGGCGATGAGGTGGGTGAGGTCGGCGACGGCGGGGCCGCCGACGCCGAGCCGGGGCAGCCGGCGGACCTCGATGCGCTCGTAGTCCTCGACCTCGGCGACGGCGGCGCGGACCACGTCCATCAGCTGGACGGGCTTGCGCCACTGGCGTGAGGGGGCGGCGCCGGAGAGGATCACGAGGCCCTCGGCGTGCCGGCGCATACGGGTGGTGAGGTGGTCGAGCCGGAAGAGGTCGGCGAGTTCCTCGGTGTCCTCGGTGCGGCGCTCCATGGTGTCGAGCAGGGTGAGCTGGCGGTGCAGCAGGACCTGGTTGCGGCGGGCGAGGTTGACGAACACCTCGGAGACGCCGCGGCGCATGTCGGCCTGCTTGACGGCGGCCTCGACGGCGGCGCGCTGGAGGGTGTTGAGGGCCTGGCCGACCTGGCCGACCTCGTCGTCCTCGTACCGCAGGTGGGGCACCTCGGTCTCGACGTCGACGTGTTCGCCGGCGGCGAGCCGGCGCATGACGCTGGGCAGCCGGACGCCGGAGACCTCCTGGGCCTCCTTGCGCAGCCGGCGCAGGTCGCGGACGAGGTCGCGGCCGATGCGGACGGAGACGATGACGGAGACGAGGAGGGCGACGAAGCCGAGGACGCCGGCGACGCCCGCCTTGAGGAGGACGCTGTACGCGGCGGGCTGGACGCGCTCCTGGTAGCGGTCGCCGGCCGCGTAGTTGTCGCGGGCGAGGCTGTCGAGGACGGGTCCGGACTGCTCCTGCCAGCGTTCGGCGGTGACGGAGTGCGGGCGGTCGGTGGCGCCCTCGGTGATGAAGGCCTCCTCCGCCTTGCGCAGCGGGGCGGTGTCGGCACCGGACCAGTACTTCTCGAAGCGGTCGCGCTCGGTTCCGGGCAGCACTTCGAGGCTGGTCTCGTAGAGCAGCTTGCGGCCGGCGACGAGGTCGGTGACCAGGCGCGCCTCCTCGCCGGTGACGCGTTCGGCGATGAGCGCGGAGGCGATGACGGCGTCCTCGCGGGAGAGGAGTTCGCGGGCGCGGGTGACGCCGACGAGGGCGCGGCCCTGCTTGTCCATCTCGACGTTCTCCAGGGCGTGGAGCGTCATGAGGAAGCCGTAGCAGGGGTCGACGAGCCGGTTGTAGAACTCCAGGGCCTGCATGCGGCCGATACTGCGGTTCTCCACGGAGCGGCGCAGCGAGGAGAGGCCTTCGAGAGCGGTGAGGAAGGAGTCGAGCCGCTGACCGGTGACAGGGTTCATGTCGGCTCGCACGCCGCTGTCGGCGGCGTTGCGGCGGATCAGCTCGATCTGCCGGTCGGTGGCCTCGCGTTGTTCGCGCAGCCGGGTCTGGGCGTCGGCGGCGCGCGGGTCGGCGAGGTAGATCAGGGACTGGCGGCGTTCCTTCTGGATGACGCGGGCCGTGTCCTCGATCGGATAGCCGATCTTCTCGACGATGTAGCCGACGTCGAGGAGCTGGCGTGCCTCACGCCCGGTGAGGACGGTCGCGAACCCCCACAGTCCGGTGAGGGAGACGAGCGGCACGAGCAACAGAGCCACGATCTTCCTGCGGATGGACTTCCCGCGAAAGCGCATGGCCTCCCCCAGCTCGGCCTCCGCGGCCACGGAGGTCCCTCACGTCGTCACGCCCGGCGTCAACTCGTGGCGTCAACCTTCATCTTCAACAAACCGCGCGCGAGCCTACTACTGCATCACAGCCATCTCGAAGACGTGTCCGGACGATTTTCAGCCGGTCGAGTGAGCGTTGATCATGAGATGTCCCGGTATTCGGGGAGTTGAGTTCCGGCAGTGTGGCGTAGGACACCTGACAACGGGACAATTCCGGGCTCCGGGCAGATGGCTGGAACTTTTCGTTCCGGAAGCGGGTGAAGGGGACCCCGGCGAAACCTTTTCCCCCACGCGTACGTCATTCTGTACCGGGGGGGGTTGTGTCCGCGTAAAGCGACCCAAGACGGGCAGCAGTCACCCTGGAGACATCCGTGGTGGGGAGTGAGGGCGCGATGGGCCACGAGGCGCGGCCGGTGCGGCAGTTGTGGGTGGAGGACGACCGGGGCCGGAACCGGCTACCGGATCCGGTGCGCACCGCCGCGGTGCGCGCGGTGCTCCTCACCTCGGTGACGCTGATACAGGCGATGGTCGCCTTCTTCTGTTCGGTGACCGGCTCCTGGCTCGCCTTCCCGCTGACCGTGTCGAGCGTCGCCAGCACGGTCGTCGCCACGTGGAGCGTCCTGGACGTGTGGGTGACCCGTCAGGTCTGGCGCCAGCGCAACGGGGTCGTGTCGGAGCCGAGCAGCGTGGCGCGCCAGGCGCGGCGCGAGCGGCGCCGCGAGGAGCGGGCCGCCCGCTCTGAGGCGAAGAAGAGCGCGAGCGTGAAGAAGTCGGCGAGGGCGACGAAGACCGCGCGTGCGGAGAAGACCGCGAGCGTGAAGAAGGGTGAGCGGGTGGCGGGCGGGGAGCCGGCCGCGGAGCGCGCCGCCGAGGACGGCCGGGTGCTCACCGACGCCGCCTGAGCGGCGCACGAGAACGGCCGACGGCCCGGCTCCCCTTCGGGGGATGCCGGGCCGTCGTGCGTCCGGGGGCTCTACTGCTCGGCGTCGGGCGCCGGCTGCTCCGCCGGTGTACGGCGGAACACCCGGGTCGCCGTGATCTCGCCGTGGATCGTCTCGCCCTCGGTGCGCTGCTGCGGCAGA
Source organism: Streptomyces fradiae (assembly GCF_041270065.1). NCBI lineage: Bacteria > Bacillati > Actinomycetota > Actinomycetes > Kitasatosporales > Streptomycetaceae > Streptomyces > Streptomyces fradiae. Next base: position 1,096,538 of record NZ_CP065958.1, read on the forward strand.
CCCGGCCGCAGGTGCTCCTCCACGCTGATGTACTTCAGACCGGCCCGCAGGTCCGCGTCGTTGCGCAGCCGGATCACCAGCGGGAACTCGGCGAGCGCGGTCGTGTCGAACAGACCGGTCGTGTAGAGCAGCTGGACGCCGAGCGCGTCCGACACCGCCCGCTGGAGTTCGAGGAGATACGTGGCGTTGGCGCGGCCGATCGGGTTGTCCAGGAACAGGGTGCCGGCGTGCCGGTGCTTGTCGCGGCCCCGGTCGTTGGAGCGCAACGCGGCCATCGTGCAGTAGAGGGCGATGGCGGCGGTGAGCAGCTGGCCGCCGGAGAAGACGTCGCCCATCTGTCCGACGGGGACGCGCTCGGCGCGCAGCACCGCGTCCGGCTTGAGGATCTCCACGGCGATGCCCTTGGGTTCCAGGGCGGCCTGGACGCCGCGAAGCAGCAGGGACATGCCGTCCCGGCGCAGGTCGGAGTTCTTCTTGACGGCGGCGCGGGTGGCCTCGTCGATGACCTCGCCGAGCCGCTCGGTGAGCGTGGCCTGGTCGGGCTCCTCGAAGCGGATCCGCAGGAACTCCTGGCCCGACCACTCCCCCAGGCCCTCGGGCAGCCGGGACAGGCGCTGGGCGGAGCGCAGCGTGGTGAGCGCCGACTCCACCAGGCCGCGCAGCCGGTCCACGATCGAGTCGCGGTTGCGCTCCAGCTGCGCCAGTTCGTCGGTGAGCACCCGAAGGCGCGGTGCGAAGGCCTCGGCCCACTTGGCGGCGTGCTCGGGCAGCGCGGCGGCGGGCAGTTCGCGGATCTGCTGCCGGGCCGGGGTGCGGACCTGCTCGAAGCGGGTCGCGTTGGCATGCCGTACGAGGATGTCGCCGGCCTCGCGGACGGCGGCGTCCGCGGCGGACAGGTCGGCGGCGCAGCCGCGCAGCGAACGGCGGGCCTCCGCCGCCGAGGTACGGGCCTCGGCCAGCGGGCCCGGGTACGGCTCGGGCTCCTCCTGCTCCTCCTCCGCGTGGTCGCGGAGCAGGTCGCGCAGCAGGGCGGCGGTCTCGTCGAAGCCGCCGGCGGCGTCCTCGGCGGCCCGGTGGGCCTGGAGCAGGCCGGTGTGCGCGGCGCGCGCGGCCTCCAGGGCGTCGGTGCGGGCGGCGAGTTCGGTGGTGGCTCCGCGCAGCAGGGTCTGGGCGTGCTCGGCGTCGGCCGGGACGAGCTCCTCGGGCAGCTCGGTGTGCGCCTCGCCGTCCTCGGGGGCGAGCCGCTCGGCCTCGCCGCGCAGCCGGCCCAGCTTCTCGCTGGCCTCGGAGGCACGGGTCTCCAGCTTCTGCACCAGCGCCTCAGCGCGGGCCGCGGCGGCCTGGCGGGACGGGCCGTCGGCGCCGTCGGTGGACTCCAGGAGCTGCTCGGCGCGGGTGCGGACCTTGTTGGTGAGCCGGTCGAGCTCGGCGAGGGCGGCGGACTCGTCGCTCTCGGCGCGGGCCTGCTCGGCGCGCAGGTCGGCGCCGACGCCGACCTTCTCGTACACCTGGGAGGCGGCCCGGTAGGCCTCGCGGAGGGTGGGGAGCGCGGCGCGCGGGGCGTCGGCGTCCTCCTCGGGGAGGTTCTCGGGGGCGCCGGCGATCTCGGCGCGCTCCGCCCGCAGCGCGCGGGCGGTGCGGTGGGCGTCGTCGGCGGCGCGCTGCGCGGCGCGGCGGTCCTCGTCGGCGGCGCGGGCGCGCTCCAGGCAGGTCTGGGCGCGGGCCTCGGACTCGGTGGCCTCATCGGCGAGTTCGCGGAGCTTGGCCTGCCAGGCGGAACGCTCGCGGAGCCGGAAGGCGAGTCCGGCCAGCGCGTCGGCGGCGCGGCGGGCGCGCTGGGCGGCCTCCTGGCGTTCGTCGCGGACCCGGGTGGCGTCGGCGGCGGCCTCGTCGGCCTCGGCCCGTACCGTACGGGCTTCGGCGAGGGTGGCGTCGGCGGTCTCGGCGGCGGTGCGGGCGGCGGCGGCAACGGAGGCCAGCTCGGTGAGCATGCCGGGCGGGCAGTCGGCGCGCCAGGCGCCGATCCGAGCGGCGAGCGAGCGGTCGCCGGTGAGCCGGGCGGCGAGGGTGCGGATCTCCTCGTCGCGGGCGGCGGCGCGGGCGCGCAGCGTCTGGCGCTCCTCGTCGGCGGCGTGCTCGTCGTGCATGGCCGGGTTCGGCGGGACGAGGAAGACGTCCGTCTCCTGGCCGGTCTCCGGCGCGGGTACGGGGGCGAGCAGCGCGGCGGCGGTACCGACGGCGACGGTGGAGCGGGGCAGCAGCGCGGCGCCGCCGAGGACTTCGCGGGCCCGGCTGTACGAGACGGGGTCGGTGATCACGACGCCGTCGACGAGCTCGGGGCGGGCGGCGAGGACGGCGGCGTGGTCGGCCGGGTCGACGGCCTGGGCGAGATAGCGCCAGCCGGGGAGGGCCGGGATGCCGTGCTCGCCGAGGTACTCGACGGTGGCGAGGACGTCGGGGCCGGGCGGCAGCAGACCGCCGTCGCCGAGGGCGCCGAGGATGCGGTTGTCGTCGGCGGCGGCGGTGCGCAGGTCGAAGAGCTGGCGCTCGGCGGAGGCGATCGACTGGTCGAGCAGGCCGCGGAGTTCGTCGGCGTAGCGGTCGAAGTCGGTGACGGTGAGGGGGCCGTGGGCGCGGTCGGCGGGGCGGGCCGGGTCGGCGGCGGCGGGCGCCGGGGCCGTGGCGTCGGTGGCCCGCTGGCCGGGCAGCGGCGCGGCGGGGGCGTCGGGCAGGCTCAGCAGCTCGGCCAGGCGCGGGTCGGCGGCCAGGGACTCGGCGGCGCGGCGCTCGGCGTCGTAGGCGTTCTCGGCGGCCTCGGCCGCGTCGGCGGCGCGGGCGGCGGCGAGTTCGGCGCGGGACTCGGCGGCGGCGGCTTCGCGGGCCCGCTCGGTGGCGCTGCGGGCGGCCTCGCGGGCGGTGTCCCAGGCGGCGACGGTGGTCTTCTCGGCGTCGCTGGCGGCGAGCGCGGCGCGGGCCGGGTCGGCGTCGGGCGCGGTGTCGTCGAGCCAGCCTGCCCGGACGGCCTCGGCGGTCTCCTGCTCGACCTCGGCGAGCCGCTGGCGCAGATGTCCGGCCTCGCTGCGGGCGCGCTGGGCGTCGGTGGCGGCGGCGGTGGCGTCGCGGTGGGCGGCCTCGCCGGTCTCCTGGAGGGCGGCGGAACGCTCCTCCTCCTCGGCCGCCTCCCGCTCCCCCTCCTCGGCGGCGGAGGCCAGCGCCCGTACGAGATCGGCGGCGGCCTTGGCACGCGCGGCGAGCGCCGGGGCGGCGTCCCGCTCGGCCTCGCGGATGGCGGCGGCGACGCGGGCGGAACGGTCGCTCGCGGCGCGGTGGCGCAGCACGGACTCGGCGGCCTGCCAGGCGGAGTGCAGGGTGCGGGCGTCGGTGAGCTCGCGGCGCTGGGCGGCGGCGCCCTTCTCGGCGGCGGTGAGCGCCAGCGAGGCGTGCCGGTAGGCGAGTTCGGCGGCGACGAGGGCGCTGCGGCCGCGCGCGGTCTCGGCCTCGGAGACGGCGTGGGCGGCCTCGGTGACCTGCTGGGCGAGTTCGGCGGTCCGGCCGCGCTCCAGGGCGGCGCGGGCGGAGAGCCGGCGGGCCAGGGTGCGGGTGCGGCGCTCGGCGCCGGCGTGCACGTCGCGGGCCCGGGCACGGGTGCCGGCGGCCTCGACGATGCGGCCGAGGAGGTCGACGGAGCCGGCGGTGAAGTCGCGTTCGGCGGTGAGTTCGGCGCGCCGGCCGAGCTTGTTGCCGAAGCCGCTGACCAGGTCGGCGAGGCCGTCGGTGTCGCGGGTGTCGGTGACGGCGCGCAGGAGCAGGTCGGTGAAGTCGGAGTCCTTCTTGACCGCGAAGAGGCCGGCGGCCTCGCCCTCGTCGGCGTTCATCTCGCGCTGGTAGCGGAAGAGTTCGGGGTCGAGGCCGAGGTCGCCGAGGTGCTCGTTCCAGCGGTCGTGGATCTCCTCCCAGTACACCTCCAGGTGCGGGTAGGCCTTGCCCGCCTCGGTGAGGGCATCGCGGAAGCCCTTCATGGTGCGGCGGCGGCCGGTGGCGCCGGAGGCGCCCTCGGCGGCGGGGCGCACGGAGGTGGCCTCGGCGACCGGCAGGTTGTCCAGGCTGAGGCCGGGGCCGGGGCGGAAGGAGTACCAGGCCTCGGCGAACTTCCGCGGGTCGTTGGAGACCTGGCGGCCGCGCCACTCGCTGACCTTGCCGACGACGACCAGCTCGCCGGTGAGGGTGTGCTGCCACTCCAGGGCGACATGGCCGCAGTCGTCGGCGAGCAGGAACTTGCGCAGCACGCCGGAGCTGGCGCCGCCGAGGGTGTTGCGGTGGCCCGGAAGCATCACCGAGAAGATCAGCTTGAGCAGGACGGACTTGCCGCCTCCGTTCTCCAGGAAGAGCACGCCGGCGGGGGCGGGGCGGCGCGGCGGGCCGACCGGCTCCTCCTCGAAGAACTCCGCCTGGGTGGGCGCGGGGTGGGGCACCGGCTCGCCGACCCCGCGCAGGTCCAGGACGGTGTCGGCGTAGCGGGCACCGGCCGGTCCGATGGAGTAGAGGCGGACCCGGGACAGCTCGTACATTGCGGCGGACTCTCGTCGTGTCGTTCGTGGCGTGCGGGATCGGGGGATCGGGTGGGGCTCAGCCGTGGAAGGGCAGGCCGGCGTCGGCCGCGATCTCCAGGTCGTCGCCCTCGGGCGGCGGCAGGAGGGTCGCGGAGCCGTCGCTGACGGGGACGACGCCCAGGTCGAGGAGCTCGGCGAGGGCGGCGCTGCCGGCCATGTCGCGGACCTGGAGCTGGTAACGGGCGGTGGTGCGATAGGAACCGCCGGACTCGTCGCCGGTGCGCTGCAGGAAGCCGGAGTCGGTGAGGAAGGCGACGGCCTTCCCGACGATGCCGGTGGTCGAGCCGGCCAGGCGGCGGGCGTCCTTCGTTGCGCCGGTGGAGCTGCGCCGGGCGTAGATCCGCCAGGCGGCCTCCAGGCCGGGGGCGTCGGTGGCCGGGTCGGTGTTCTCCCCGTCCTGCTCGGCGCGCTCCTCCAGGCGGCGGCAGGCCTGGCGTACGAAGGCGTCGACACCGTTGACGGTGAGCCGGCCGATGTAGCCGTCGTCGGCGAGGTCCTCGGGGCGCGGGAAGGCCATGGCGGCGACCGCGAGGTGGGCGAGGCCGTGCAGGAACCGGTCGGCGGAGTCGGTGGAGGCGCGGCGCGCGTAGTCGCCCATGCGGACCGCGAAGACGGAGTCCTCGCCGGCCGTCACGGCCATCCCGGCCCGCGGCGACACCTCCAGGACCACCAGGCCGAGGCCGGTGGCGACGGCGTCGGCGAGCCGTGCGAACGCGGGGTCCTCCCGGTACCGCCGCAGCAGTTCCGCGTACTCGTGGTCCCGGGCGGGCAGCAGCTTCGGCTGCAGCCCGAAGGAGACGAGCCGGGCGGCGTCGGCCGCGTCGGCCGGGGTCAGCGCGGCGGGCGCGGCCGGCGTCCGGGGTGCCTCCGGCTCGCTCCACGCGTCGGCGTGCTCGACGTGGTGTTCGCTCACGGCTGGGGCTCCTCGGTGCGGCGGTTCGGTGACGCGGGGTCGGTGGGGGCGGGGCGGTCGTACGCGGCGGGGGTGGCCGGGACGGTCGGGGCGGGATCTGCTGGCGCGGGGCCGGTCGGCGCGGAGTCCACTCGCGGGGGGACGGTCGGCGCGGGGCCAGCCGGCCCGGAGTCCGCAGGCGCGGTAGCGGTCGACTCGGCGCCCTTCGACGCCGGGGCGGCAGGGCCAGGAGCCCTCACTGCGCGATCCGTCGGCGCGGGGAGCGTCGCCGCGCCGGCCACCATCGCGGAGTCCGTCAGCGCGGAACCGCTCGACTCGGCGTCCGCCGACGCCGGGGCGGCCGGGGCAGAGCCCGTCGGCACGGGGTTCGCCGAGGCGAGACCGGTTGAATCGGGGGCCGTGGGCACGGGAACCGTCGACCCGGCGTCCGCCGGCGCCGGGGCGGCCGGGCCGTGGCCCGCTGCGCGGGTCGGCGACTCGCGACCGGTCGGCACGGGGTCCGCCGATGTCCGGCCAGTCCGCGCGGGGGCCGCGGGCTCGGGACGAGGCTCGGGCAGGGGGAGGCGCACTGGCGTCACGGAGACGGGCGGTGGGGTGGTGGCCGGATCGGGCGCGGGGGGCCGGTTGCGGGTCAGCGGGACCGGTCGGACGTGGACCCGGGGCATGGGTGGGGCCGGGGTGCCGACGTCGACGCCCCGGACGCGCGGACCGCTCTCGGTGACGGGATCCGTCACGGCGGCCCACGGCACGTCCCCGGGCAGCGGCTCCGCCGGCGCGGCGGCGCTCGGGCGCGCGACGACCACCCGGGCCACGCGCGGCCCGGGGGCGCGGACGGGCGCCGCCCGGTCCGCGTCGTCCACGGCGGCGGGTCCGGCAGGGGCGGGAACGGCCGGCGCGTCCGGCGCGGCAGGTCCCGCGGGTGCCGGAACCACAGGCGCGGCGGGGCGCGGGGACGGCGGGGCGGCGGCGGTGTTCTCCGGGGCCGGCGGCGTCACGAGGCCTCCGTGCGGTCGGCGGCCATGCCCACGGCGTCGAGGAGGGCGGTGCCGACGATGAGGTCGGCGCCGCCGAACTCGGGGTCGTCGAGCGGGGTGCCGTCGTCGACGGCGAAGAGCAGGCGCTCCTCGCCCTGGCGGTAGGCGGTGCCGACCGGGGGGCTGGCGGCGTGGACGGCGAGCAGCGCCACCAGGTAGGCGAGGTCGGGGTCGCCGCCGCGGCGGGCCTCGGCGAGGAGTCCGGAGAGCCGGCGGGGGGCGTCGTGCTCCAGGTCGAGCAGCTCCATGGCGGCGGCGAGCTGCTCGTCGCTGAAGCGGCTGTCGTCGGGGGTGGCGATGAGGTCCGGCTCGGGCATCTCGGCGCCCAGGTGCTGGCGCTCCACGGGCGGGGTGAGGAGCAGGTCGACCAGGTCGCCGACGCGCACGGCGGCGGGGGTGCGCAGTCCGGTGCCGCGGGCGAAGAAGGCGTCGGTGACCCGGGTGGCCTGCTCGACGGGGAGCGGGAGGACCGGGGCGACCAGCTGCCCGTACAGGTCGAGTCCGGTGTACGCGGTGGGCGCGGCGAAGGCCTGGCGGTCCTGCTCGGCGCGGAACAGCGGGCCGGCCTCCAGGAGGCGGGACTGCAGCTGGGTGTGGCGGCGGATGCAGTCCTTGACGATGTCGACGAGCTCGGCGGCGCGCCGCTTGTGCTCGGCGGTCCTGGCGTCGGTCGCGGCCTCCGCCTCGTCGCGGGCCTTGCGGATGTTGGTGAGGATCGCGTTCTCGTGGCGGTAGCGGTCGGCGACGTGGTCGAGCGCCTCGGCGATCATGTCGGGCACGGTGTTGAGCCAGTCGACCGCGCGGACGTTGCGCCGGGTGGCCTCCAGGGTCTTCCGGAGGGTCTCCGCGTACTGCACGGTGCGGTAGCGGGCCTGCTCGGCGGCGAGCTGCGCGTCGGCGAGGCGGCCCCGGCTGATCAGGACCTCCAGCTTGACCTCGGCGGCGATCTGGGCGCTGGTGACGTCGGTGTCGAGCGCGCCGACCAGGACGTTGACCGCCTCGTCGGTCGTGCGCAGGTACACCCCGCCGCCGTAGCCGGGGACCTCTTCGATGAGCTTGAAGTCGTAGTCGCGACGCGTGTAGACGCCGTCGGCGCCGAACGTGCCGTAGACCGCGCGGAAGCCGCGGTCGACGCTGCCGACGTTGATCAGGTTCTCCAGGACCCAGCGGGCGACGCGCTCGTGCTCGGCGGCGGGGCGCTGGGGGGCCTGGGCGGCGACGCGGGGCAGCAGGCGGGCCACTATCTGCTCGTGGTCGGCGCCGGTGTCGAAGTCCATGTTGAGCGTGACCAGGTCGATCGCGGCGAGGGCGACCTCGGCCATCGCGTAGACCGAGTACTCGCCGGCCAGGTTGGCCTTGCGCGCGTCGAGGTCGTGCAGCGGAGCGGTGCACGCGAGCGCGCGGAGGCGCCGCGCGAGCCCTTCGTCGGCGGCCGGGCCCTGCGCGGGCCGCGGCCCCGCGCTGAGCTGGGGCGGAGCGAGGTCCGTCGAGGCAGGCGAAGTCACGGTGCACAGAGTAGGTCCTCGCACTGACAACGGTCGAAACGGCGCTTATACGACCGGGGGTGTGCGCCCCTCGGCGTGGCGGGCGCCGGGCCGGAACGGGCGCGGGCGATCACCTCTGCGACCCCGGCGCAGTCGCGCGGCAGGCGGGCGCGGGGGCGCCGGTGCGCGACAGGCGGGGTGCGGCCCCGGCGTGGGTCCGGTACCCGGGCGGGGCGCGGCCCCAGCCCAGGTGCGCGGCGGGTGGGTGCGGGCGGTCACCGCCGCGGGCCCGTCGCGGGCGCGGGACGGGCGCCGGTGCGCGACAGGCGGGGTGTGGCCCGGCGCGGTCGCCGGTGCCGCCCCGGCGCCGGCCCGGCCCTGGGTGCGGGCCCCGCCCGGGTACCGGCCGACCCCGCGGACCGGGGCACCTCACCCGTACCGCGTGTGCCGTCGGCCCCACCCACCACAACAACTGTGGCGCCCGTCACGTCTCCGGCGCGTCGACCGCCTTCGCGTACGCCGCCACGATCCGGGTCCGGGAGTCGTCGAGGTAACCGGCGAGGAGTTGTTCGGCGCGGTCGTACCGGCCGCTCTCCAGGGCGTCCAGGATCTCCCGGTTCCGCTGGAGGTAGGGCTCGTGGAGCGCGCGGGCGTCGTCCACGACGTGGAAGGCGAGCCGGAGTTCGGCGAGGACGCCGCGCATCAGATCGTCGGTGCGGGCGCTGCCGGCCAGGGCGACCAGTTCGCGGTGGAAGTGGATGTTGGCGGTGGAGACGCCCTTCCAGTCGCCGTTCCGCGCCGCCTCCTGGCCCTCGGCGACGGCGGCGGCGAGGGCGTCGAGGACGAACAGCGGCTCCTCCAGGCCCGGGCCCAGCCCCAGGCCCAGGCCCCGTACGACAGCGCATTCGACGAGCCTCCGGGTGCGGTACAGGTCGGCCACGTCGTCCACCGTGAGGACCCGGACGAACACCCCCCGGTTGAGCCGGTGGACGAGCAGCCGCTCGTGGGTGAGCAGCCGGAAGGCCTCGCGCAGGGTGTTGCGGGACACCCCGAGGGCGCCGCCGATGCCGTCCTCGGAGAGCCGGGTGCCGGGCGGGAAGAAGCCCTCGGCGATCCGGGTGCGCAGGATGTCGGCGACCCGCTCCGCCGTGCTGGTGCGGCCCAGCAGGGCGCGGTCGTCCGCCAGTTCGCCGATCGGGTCCATCGTGCCTCGTCTCCTCCGCGTCGTACGCCGCCGAGTCAAGCGCAGGAGCTCCCGCTAGACAAGAACGTGCCTCCGCGAGGCTTGTCGGATTGTTGAACGATCCCTACATTGAACGACGAGTTCGGCACGTCTCTCCCGCACCCTCCCCTCCCTCCTGCGAGGTGCAGATGAGCACGACCCAGACCCCACGCCAGACGACGGGCGAACGCCCCGACCACCAGGGCGCGTTCGCCTGGCTGCGCGCGCTCGGCCCGCGCGGCCGGCGCGCCTTCGCCGGTGCTTTCGGCGGCTATGCCCTGGATTCGTACGACTTCTTCACGCTGCCGCTGTCGATGGTGGCCATCGCCGCGTACTTCGGCCTCGACAAGGGCCAGACGGGACTCCTCACCACCGTCACGCTGGTGGTCTCGGCGGTCGGCGGCGCGGTCGCCGGGATCCTCGCCGACCGCGTCGGCCGGGTGCGCGCGCTGCTCGTCACCGTCGTCACGTACGCGCTCTTCACCGTGCTGTGCGGCTTCGCGCCGAACTACGAGACGCTGATGGTCTTCCGGGCGCTGCAGGGCCTCGGCTTCGGCGGCGAGTGGGCGGTCGGCGCGATCCTGGTCGCCGAGTACGCCTCCGCCCGGCACCGGGGCCGTACCCTCGGCGGCGTCCAGAGCGCCTGGGCGGCCGGCTGGGCGCTCGCGGTGATCGTCTACACCCTGGTCTTCCGCTTCGTGGACGCCGACACCGCCTGGCGGGTCATGTTCTGGACCGGCGCGCTGCCGGCGCTGCTCGTGGTCTTCGTCCGGCGCCATGTCGAGGACGCGCCGCAGGCGGCCGCGGTGCGCCGGGCGAGCGCCGACCGGGGCTCGTTCACCGCCGTGCTGCGGGGGCCGCTGCTGCGCACCACGCTCTTCGCGGTGCTGCTGTCCACCGGCGTGCAGGGCGGCTACTACACGCTGGCCACCTGGGTGCCGACCTTCCTCAAGACCGAGCGCGGGCTCACCGTGGTCGGCACCGGCGGCTACCTCGCCTTCCTGATCTCCGGCGCCTTCCTCGGCTATCTGACCGGCGGGCACCTCACCGACGTCCTCGGGCGGAAGAAGAACATCGCGCTCTTCGCCGTGCTCTCCGCGGCCGCCGTCCTCGCCTACACCCATCTGCCGCCCGGCGCGAACGACCTGCTGCTCGTGCTCGGCTTCCCGCTCGGCTTCTGCATGTCGGCGATCTTCAGCGGCTTCGGATCCTTCCTCGCCGAGCTGTACCCGACGGCGGTGCGCGGCACCGGACAGGGCCTCACCTACAACACCGGCCGCGCGGTCGGCGCCCTCTTCCCCACCCTCGTCGGCTTCCTCTCGGAGAGCTGGGGCGTGGGCGGGGCCCTGGTGTTCGGCGCGGTCGGCTACGGCCTGGCGGTGCTCGCGCTGCTCGGCCTGCCCGAGACCCGCGGCCGGGAACTGACCTGAACGTCCCCCACCCCCGCACCCGCATCCGCACAGTGCCCGCACACGGGGCCAAGGAAGGAGAAACTCTGATGACCCGGGTCTCGATCGACCTCAACGCCGATCTCGGCGAGGGCTTCGGCCGCTGGACGCTCACCGACGACGAGCAGCTGCTCTCGGTGGTCACCAGCGCCAATGTGGCCTGCGGCTTCCACGCCGGGGACGCGGCGACCATGCGCCGGGTGTGCGCGCTGGCCGCGGAGCGCGGGGTACGGATCGGGGCCCAGGTCTCCTACCGCGACCTGGCGGGCTTCGGGCGGCGCGCCATGGACGTGCCGGCCGCGGAGCTCGCCGCGGAGGTGGCGTACCAGATCGGCGCCCTGGAGGTGTTCGCCCGCGCGGCCGGCGCCACCGTGGCGTACGTGAAGCCGCACGGCGCGCTCTACAACCGGGTGGTGCGCGACGCGGAGCAGGCGGCGGCGGTCGTCTCCGGGGTGCTGCTCGCCTCCCCCGACCTTCCGGTGCTCGGCCTGCCCGGCTCGCGGCTGCACGAGGCCGCGGCGGCGGCCGGACTGCCGGTGGTCGGCGAGGCGTTCGGCGACCGGGCCTACCGGGCGGACGGCACGCTGCTGCCCCGGGGGCAGGAGGGCGCCGTGCTGCACGACCCAACCGAGGTGGTGGAGCGCTCGGTGTCCATGGCCCGGTTCGGGACGGTCGGCGCGCACTGCGGCAGCCCGGTCGCCGTACGGGCCCGCTCGCTGTGCCTGCACGGCGACACGCCCGGTGCCGTGGAGCTGGCGCACCGGGTGCGGTCGGCCCTGGAGTCCGCCGGGGTCCGGGTGGAGGCCTTCGCATGAGGGCCCGTGAGGTGCTCCGGGTCGGCGAGCGCGGGCTGCTCGTCGAGCTGGTGAGCGGGGAGGCCACCGAGGCCTTCCACGCCGAGCTGCTGCGCCGCCGGGCGGCCGGTCTGCTCGGCGGGGTGCGGGAGATCGTGCCGGCCGCGCGGACCGTGCTCCTGGAGGGGGTCGCCGCGCCGGACCGGCTCGCGGCCGAGCTGCGCTCCTGGGACGTTCCGCCGCTCCACGCGCGCGTGGCGGCGTCCGTGGTGCTTCCGGTGCGCTACGACGGGCCCGACCTGGCCGAGGTCGCCGCCCTGTGGGGAGTGTCGGTGGAGGCGGCCGTACGGATCCATGCCGGAACCGAATTCCGGGTGGCGTTCTGCGGGTTCGCGCCGGGCTTCGGCTATCTGACCGGACTCGGCGAGCGGTACGGGGTGCCGCGCCGGGCTACCCCGCGCACCGCGGTGCCGGCCGGTTCGGTCGCGCTGGCGGGGCCGTACACCGGGGTCTATCCGCGCTCCTCGCCGGGCGGCTGGCAGCTGATCGGGCGGACCGACGCGACGCTGTGGGACACCGCGCGCGAGCCGGCCGCGCTGCTCTCCCCCGGCACCCGGGTCCGGTTCACGGCGGCGGGCCGATGACCGACCGCGCCGTCGCCGTCGTACGGGCCGGGGCGCTGACCACCGTGCAGGACCTCGGCCGCCCCGGCCACGCCCACCTGGGCGTGCCGCGCTCCGGGGCCCTGGACCCCGGTGCCGTACGCCTGGTCAACCGGCTCCTCGGCAACGCCGATTCCGCGGCCGTCCTGGAGACCACGCTCACCGGCTGCGCGGTAAGGCCGCGCCGCGCGGTGACGGTCGTGGTGGGCGGCGCCCCCTGTCCGGTACGGGTGGACGGGCGGCCCGCCGCGTGGGGCACCCCGGTCCGGGTCGGCGCCGGTCAACTCCTCGACGTGGGCGCGGCGGTGCGCGGGGTGCGCTCGTACGTGGGGTTCAGCGGCGGGATCGCGGTCGACCCGGTCCTCGGCAGCCGCTCCACCGACCTCCTCTCGGGCCTCGGCCCGGCGCCGCTGACGGACGGCGCGGTGCTGCCGCTGGGGCCCGCGCCGATTCCTGCGGCGGTACGGGGACGGGTCGACGCCCCGCCGTGGCCGGGGCCGCCCGACGAACTGGTCCTGCGCGTCCGGCTCGGCCCGCGCCACTCCTGGTTCACCGCTGCGGCGCTCCACGCCCTCGCCACGCGCGCGTGGCGGGTGTCCCCGGCGAGCAACCGCATCGGCCTGCGCACCGAGGGCCCCGCCCTGGAGCGCGCCGTCCCGGGCGAACTCCCCAGCGAGGGCATGCCCCTGGGCGCGGTCCAGGTCCCCCCGGACGGCCGCCCGGTCGTCTTCCTCGCCGACCACCCCACCACCGGCGGCTACCCGGTGGTGGCCGTGGTCCACGAACACGACCTGCCGTCGGCGGCCCAGGCGGCACCGGGGACGCCGGTGCGGTTCGTGCCGTACGCGTAGCGGTTGGGCGGCCGGGCGGAGTCTCCTCGGCGGCCGGGGCCGGAGGCCCACGGCCCCGGTGCCGGGCCGCTGCGCGGGGCTGTTCCCCACCCCGCCCCTTCCCGGCTGTGACATATGCGGCTCCGCCGCGTGAGGGGGCTCTGTCCCCGGACCCCCGCGCCTCAAACGCCGGCGGGGCTGAGTTTTCAGCCCCGCCGGCGTTTGAGGACACGGCCGAAGGCCATACGGGGTCCGGGGCGAAGCCCCGGTTTCGGGATGGGGGTACCTCCCGGGCGAAGCCCAGGGGGAGGGTGGGGTGGGGAACAGCCCGCCGCAGGCGTCGCCAAGGCCGCGCGGCAGAGCCCGGCCCGGCCCCCGTCACAGGGGCGGCGGGCCGTAACCCCCGCCTCCGGGGGTGCGGACGACGAGGACGTCGTCGATGCCGACGTCCGTGGTGTCGACGCCGGCCAGGTGGTCGACGGTGCCGGCGGCGCGTTCGATCGTGTTGGTGCCGAGGGCGCCCGGTTCGCCGCCGGCCATGCCGTAAGGGGGGATGCGGCGGTGGCCGGTGAGGAGGGCGATCGTCATGGGTTCGAGGAAGCGGATGCGGCGCTCGACGCCGGCGCCGCCGTGCCAGTGGCCGCGGCCGCCGCTGTCCTCGCGGACCGTGAAGGCGTCGACCCGGACGGGGTGGCGCCACTCCAGGACCTCGGGGTCGGTGAGCCGGGAGTTGGTCATGTGGGTCTGGACGGCGTCGGCGCCGCGGAAGCCGTCCCCGGCGCCGGAGCCGCTGGCGATGGTCTCGTAGTACTGGACGCGGTCGTTGCCGAAGGTGAGGTTGTTCATCGTGCCGGAGCCCTCCGCCTGGACGCCGAGGGCCGCGTAGAGGGCGCCGGTGACTGCCTGGGAGGTCTCGACGTTGCCGGCGACGGTGGCGGCCGGGTAGGCGGGGGCGAGCATGGAGCCGGCCGGGACGCGGACGTCGAGGGGGGCGAGGCAGCCGCTGTTGAGCGGGATGTCGTCGTCGACGAGGGTGCGGAAGACGTAGAGGACGGCGGCCATGACGACCGAGGTGGGGGCGTTGGCGTTGCCGGGCAGCTGGGCGGAGGTGCCGGTGAAGTCGAGGACGGCGGAGCGCTGTTCGCGGTCGACGGTGACGGTCACCCGGATCTCCGCGCCGCCGTCGGTCTCGTAGCGGTACGAGCCGTCCTTCAGGCGCGCGACGATGCGGCGGACGGACTCCTCGGCGTTGGCGCGCACGTGCCGCATGTAGGCGTGGACGACATCGAGGCCGAACTGGTCGACGGTCTTGTGGAGTTCCTCGATGCCCTTCTCGTTGGCGGCGATCTGGGCGCGCAGGTCGGCGAGGTTGGTGTCGGGGTCGCGTGAGGGGTACGGGGCGCCGGTGAGCAGCTCCCGGGTCTCGGCCTCGCGGAACCGGCCGTCGCGGACGAGCAGCCAGTTGTCGAAGAGGACGCCCTCCTCGTGGACGGTGCGGCTGAAGGCGGGCATGGAGCCGGGGGTGATGCCGCCGATCTCGGCGTGGTGGCCGCGGGAGGCGACGAGGAAGCGGAGTTCGGTGCCGTCGGGGTCGAAGACGGGGGTGACGACGGTGACGTCGGGCAGGTGGGTGCCGCCATGGTACGGGTCGTTGACCGCGTACACGTCGCCCGGGCGCAGCCCGCCCGCCGACCCGCTCTCGGCCTCGTCCCCCTCGGCCCCGCCCTCGTTGCGGCGCAACACCTCCTTGATGGACTCGCCCATGGAGCCGAGGTGGACCGGGATGTGGGGCGCGTTGGCGATGAGGTTGCCCTCGGGGTCGAAGAGGGCGCAGGAGAAGTCGAGCCGCTCCTTGATGTTCACGGAGTGCGCGGTGTTCTCCAGGCGCACGCCCATCTGCTCGGCGATGGACATGAAGAGGTTGTTGAACACCTCCAGGAGGACCGGGTCGACGTCGGTGCCGGCGGCGGTGCGGGCGGGGCGCGGGGTGACGCGGCGCAGCAGCAGGTGCCCGGTGTCGGTGGCGGTGGCCTCCCAGCCGGGGTCGACAACGGTGGTGGCGTCGGCCTCGGCGAGGATCGCGGGGCCGGTGACGGCGTCGCCGGGGCGCAGGTCCTCGCGGCGGTGCAACGGGGTGGGGACGGTGCGGCCGCCGCTGTACGTGGTGACGGTGGCGCGCGGCGCGAGGTCGCCGTCGCGGGTTCCCTCGGGCACGGTGACGGGGCCGTGCGGCCCGGCGGCGCCGATCGCCTCCACGGAGACGGCCTCGACGACGACCGGCGCGTCCATGGTGAAGCCGTACCGCGCCTGGTGAACGTCTGTGAACTCGGTTTTCATCGCTTCCGGTGCGGCGAGCGGTACCGGCAGGCTCGCGTCGGTGCCCGCGTAACGCAGCAGCACGCGCGCGTGGGTGGTGATCGCGTCCTCGGGCAGTCCGTCGGCGCGCAGCTCCTGCCGGGTGCGGTCGGCGAGGTCCGCGCACAGCCCGTCGACGCGCTCGGGCGTGCCGGTCGCGTCGAGTTCCGCCTCGACCGACTGCTCCCGCATGGCGGTGGCGTCGGCGAGCCCGATCCCGTACGCGGAGAGGACACCGGCGAGCGGCGGTACGAGCACGGTGTCGACGCCCAGCGCGTCGGCGACCGCGCAGGCGTGCTGCCCGCCGGCGCCGCCGAAGCTGGTGAGGGCGTAGCGGGTGACGTCGTGGCCGCGCTGCACGGAGATCTTCTTGACGGCGTTGGCCATGTTGAGGACGGCGATCTCCAGGAAGCCGGCCGCGACCTCCTCGGGGCCGCGCCCGCCGCCGATCTCCGCGGCGAGGGCGGTGAACCGCTCGCGCACGACGTCGGCGTCGAGCGGCTGGTCGCCGTGCTCACCGAACACGGCGGGGAAGTGGTCGGGCTGGATCCTGCCCAGCATCACGTTGGCGTCGGTGACGGTGAGCGGGCCGCCGCGCCGGTAGCAGGCGGGGCCGGGGACGGCGCCGGCCGAGTCGGGGCCGACGCGGTAGCGCTGCCCGTCGTAGTGGAGGACGGAGCCGCCGCCGGCCGCGACGGTGTGGATGCTGGTCATCGGGGCCCGCATCCGCACCCCGGCGACCTGGGTGCCGAGTTCGCGCTCCAGGGTGCCCGCGTAGTGGGACACGTCGGTGGAGGTGCCGCCCATGTCGAAGCCGATGACCTTCTCGAAGCCCGCCTGCCGGGAGGTGCGGGCCATGCCGACGACCCCGCCGGCCGGTCCTGACAGGACGGCGTCCTTGCCGCGGAAGTGCGCGGCCTCCCGCAGGCCGCCGTTGGACTGCATGAACATCAGCCGGATCCCGGCGAGTTCGCGGGCGACCTCGTCGACGTAGCGGCGCAGGATCGGCGAGAGGTAGGCATCCACGACGGTGGTGTCCCCGCGCGGCACCAGTTTGATCAGCGGGCTGACCTCGTGCGAGCAGCTGACCTGCGGAAACCCGGCGGCCCTGGCGAGCGCCGCGATCCGGGTCTCGTGGCCGGGGTGGCGGTAGCCGTGCATCAGGACCACGGCGGCCGAGCGCAGCCCGTCGCGGTGGGCGTCCGCCAGGGCGGCGGCGACCGCCGTCTCGTCCAGCGGGGTGACGACGCGGCCGTGGGCGTCGACGCGTTCGGGAACCTCGACGACCCGCTCGTACACCGCCTCGGGCAGCACGATGTGCCGGTCGAAGATCCGCGGCCGGTTCTGGTACGCGATGCGCAGCGCGTCCCGGAACCCGGCGGTGATCAGCAGCAGGGTCGGCTCGCCGCGCCGCTCCAGGAGGGCGTTGGTGGCGACGGTGGTGCCCATCTTGACCACCGCGATCCGCTCGGCGGGCACGGGTTCCTCGGGCCCGAGCCCCAGGAGCAGCCGGATGCCGGCGACGGCGGCGTCGTGGCGGCGGCCCGGGTCGTGCGACAGCAGCTTCCGGGTGACGAGCCGCCCGTCGGGCCGCCGGCCCACGATGTCGGTGAAGGTGCCGCCCCGGTCGATCCAGAACTCCCAGCGTCCGGTCATGCCTTCATTGTGGCGGCGGGGGTGGGGTCGGGGCGGGTCTTACGGGCCGGGGCGGGGTGGTGTTCGGGCTCCCCGCCCGAACCCGCTGGGGGGCGCGAGGGGGCGGGGCTTGCCCGGGCCCTGGGCGCTGACCCCTGGCCCGTTGGGGCGGAGGGTGGGCGTCTTCAGCCCGCTGGGGCAGAGGGGTGGGTCTCTCGGGAACGCCGGGGGCCGAGGGGGCGGGGCGTCTCCGGGCCAGCCAGGGCCGATGGGGCGGGGCGGCCGTCAGGCCCGCCAGGGCCAAGGGGATTGGTGCCCCGGCCACCAGGGCCGCCAGGGCCGGGGCGGTCGGGTCTCCCGGAGCCAGGGATGAGGGGTGCGGCCTCGGCAGGCCCGCCGCGGCCGAGGGAAGCATGGCGACATGCCAGGCGCCCAGACCCCAGGCGTTACCGACGAGCTGCGGCTTCGGGGCTCCCCAGGCCCTCCGGGCCCAGGGGAGACGGCGCCCTGGCGTCGTCGCTGGTGCCCCCAGCCGGGCCAACGGTCCGCAGGGCGCGCACCAGGGCGGCCTCGGCGCGGGCGTCGAGGAGGGCGCCGGTGCCGGCCGCGGAGTGCCGCAGCTCGGCGGCGGCGAGCCCGAGGAGCTGCGGCAGCAGGTCTCCACAGCGCCGGACCAGCCACGCGGTGCCGGCGGTGGCCAGCCACAGCACGGCGTCCGTACGGGTCGGCGGCGGCTGTTCCGGCTCGGGCGACGGCGCCGGGCCGAGCGCGAGGCCGCGCTCCGTGAGGAGCCGGTGGAACGCGGCGGCGACCGCCCGGTGCCCGCGCTCCCCCGGATGCAGCCGGTCGGCGCTCCACAGCGCCCGATCTTCGGTCCAGCCGGGGGCGGCCAGGTGCAGGTGGACCGCGCCGTAGCGCCCGGACAGCGCGTGGACGACGGCGTTCACCGCCCGCTGGCGCCGCGCCAGCGGGCGGGCGAGCGGCCCTGGCAGCCCGAGCATCCGCCCCGGATCCGGCAGGCACGCCGTCAGCACCACGGCCCCGGCGGCCGTCAGCTCTCCGCACACTCGGTCGAGGCGCCGTGCCAGCTGCCCGATGTCGAACGTCCGCCGCAGCGTGTCATTGACCCCCACCACCACGGACGCCAGCTGCGGCCGCAGGGCCAGCGCGGCCGGCAACTGCGTCTCGACCACGTCCCGGCTCTGCGCTCCGCTCACGGCGAGATTGGTGAACGCGACGTCCTCGCCACCGGGCCGCAGCCCCTGCGCGAGCAGCGCGGCCCACCCGCGCCAGCCGCCCTCGACCCGGTCACCGACGCCCTCGCTGAGCGAGTCGCCGAGGACGACGAAGCGGGTGCGCGGCGCGGCCGGGAGGCCTCCGGCGCCCGTCGCAGGAGGCGGCGCCGCTGCGGCGGGCGCCACCCGACGCCCTGACAGGCCGGCCACCAGGCCGGGCTCGGCCCAAGCCGCCGAGGCCGACACCACGCCGGGCACCGGCGGGCATTCCGGGCCGTCGGCGTCGGCCGGAACGCGCCTCCGATCAGCCGTCACGTCCGCTACGGCCGCCACCGGCACCGCGGGCCTTCGCGGCCGGCCGACCGAGCCCACTGACACGACAGCGTCCGCCGGACCAGGCAGGGACTCGCCGGCCTCCGCCGGGCGCCCTGTGCCAGGCGCGGACCCCACCGCCAAAGCGGGCGCCACGCCACACGCGGGCCGGCAGTCCAAACCAACCGGGTCCAGGAGCACACCAGCATCCTCCGGACCGGGCACAAGCTCACCGGCCGCAGCCGGGCGGGCCAGGCTCGGCTCGGCCCGAGCCGCCGGAGCAGGCGCAACTCCGGGTACCGGCCGACACGCCGGACCGGGCACAAGCTCGCCGGCCTCCGCCGAGCGGGCCCCGCCGGGCTCGGCCCGAGCCGCCGAGGCAGCGGCCACGCCACACGCGAGCCGGCGACCCAGACCACCCGGGTCCACGAGCACACCTGCCTCCTCCGGACCGGGCACAAGCTCGCCGACCGCCGCCGGGCAGGCAGCGCCGGACTCGCCCCGAGCCGCCGACGCAGCGGCTACGCCGGGCGCCGGGCGGCACGCCGGACCGGGCAGTGGCTCGGCGGCCTCTGCCAAGCGAGCCGTGCCAGGTGCGGTCCCCGCCGCCGAGGCCGGAGCCACGCTGAGTGCCGGCCGGCACTCCAGAACCCACGGGGTTGCGGATCCACTGCCATCAGCCGGTCCGGACAGGTCAGGCGACACCGGCACCGCGGGCATGCGCGGCCGGCCGGCCGGGCACGCGAGTGTGCCGGCGTCCACCTGGCCACGAAGTGGTTCGGCGGCCGCCGCCGAGACAGGCGCCGCGCTACACGCGAGCCGGCGACCCGGTCCCCCCGGGTCCACGAGAACGCCTGCCCCCTCCGGACCGGGCACGAGCTCGCCGGCCGCCGCCGAGGCAGGCGGCGCGTCAGGCACCGGCCGGGCATCGGCGTCCCCCACCGCGCACGGCGCCGCCGTCTCCTCTGCTCCCGCCCTCATCGCGCGCCCTCCCACCCCGCCCGAACCGGTGCGGCGTCGTGGGCCGCCAGGAAGGCCGCCGTCGCGCGGGGCCAGGAGAACAGCTCCGCGCGGGTGCGGGCCGCGGCGCGGCGGGCGGGCTCCGGGTGGGTGAGGAGGGTGCGGATGGCGCGGGCGAAGGAGGAGGGGTCGTCGGGGGCGGCGGCGCCGGCGTCGGCGATGACCTCCGGGAGGGCGGAAGAGGCGCTGCAGACGACGGGGGTGCCGCAGGCGAGGGCTTCGAGGGCGGCGAGGCCGAAGGTCTCGGCCGGGCCGGGGGCCAGGCAGAGGTCGGCGGCGGCCTGGAGGTCGGCAAGGGCGTCACGGTCGGCGACATGGCCGAGGAAGCGCACCGGAAGCCGCAGTTCCGTCACGCGGCGCTCCATCGCGCCCCGCAGCGGCCCGTCGCCCGCCACCACCAGCGCGGCCCGCACCCCTTGGGCACGCAGTTCGGCGAGGGCCTCGACCGCGAGCAGCGGGCGCTTCTCGACCGAGAGGCGCGAGCACATCACGAGGAGGACCCGCTCCCCCGCCGCGTACCGCTCGCGCGTCGCCGTGGTGCGGCGCTCGGGGCGGCAGTGCGCGAGGTCGACGCCGAGCGGGGCGCGGACGACATTGCGTGCTCCGATCCGTACGAACTCCCGTTCCGCCCATTCCGTGGTGCAGACGATCCGCGAATAGGCCCACGCGGTACGGCGGTTGAGCCGGTCCGCGGCCCGCTCCGCGAACGCGCCCGGCGCGCCCCAGGTGCGCAGCACCCCGTCGGCGGTCTCGTGGGAGACCATCACGGACGGCACCCGGGCGCGGCGCGCCCACTCGCCCGTCCAGCGCAGGGTGGTGCGGTCGGAGACCTCCAGGCGGTCGGGGGCGAGCTCTTCCAGGAGACGGCGCAGGCCACGCCGGTCGGTGAGGACGCGGTAGCCGCCGGTGCCGGGGAGTTCGGGTCCCGGCAGGGTGATCACCCGGCCCTGGGCGGTGTCGACGTCGCTCGCGGTCTCGCCGGGGACGACGAGGACGGGGTCGTGGCCGGCGGCGCGGTAGCCGCGGCCGAGCCGGTCGAGGGCGGTGCGCAGGCCGCCGGAGGTGGGCGTGACGAAGTTGGCGAGGCGGACGATCCGCAGACCGCCACCGGAGTCCGCGCCCGCACTCACGCCGGGCATCGCGGTCTCCCGGACATCACCCGGACCACGCGGCACGCCCGCGCTCACGCCGGGCATCGCGGTCTCCCGGGCACCGCCCGGACCACGCGGCCCGTCGGCGTCCCGCCCCGCGCCGAGGCCGGCGCCAACGTTCACTCCCGCACCCGCGGTCCGCGTCCCCCGCCCATCGCCGCCCGCCCTCACGCCGCCACCGCCGTCCGCTCGCGCAGCACCTCCCGGTAGTGGCCGATCAGTTCGTCGCCGATCGCCTCCCAGGTGCGCCGTTCGACGGCGGTACGACCCGCCCTCCCGTACGCGGCGCGGAGCGCGGGCGCTGCGGCCAGGGAGGCGACGGCGGTGCGGAGCGCGTTCGGGTCGGAGGGCGGGACGAGGAGGCCGGTCGTGCCGTGGTCGACGAGGTCGAGGGGGCCGCCGACGGCGGGCGCGACCACCGGAACGCCGCTGGCCATGGCCTCCTGGACGGTCTGGCAGAAGGTCTCGTACGGCCCGGTGTGGGCGAACACGTCGAGCGAGGCGAAGATCCGCGCCAGGTCGGCCCCGGTGCGGCGGCCGAGGAAGACGGCGCCGGGCAGGGCGGCGCGCAGGCCCGGTTCGCTGGGGCCGTCGCCGACCACCACGACCCGTACGCCGGGCAGTCCGCACACCCCGGCAAGCAGGTCGACGCGCTTCTCGGGGGCGAGCCGGCCCACGTAGCCGACGATCGTCCCGCCGGCGGGGGCGAGTTCGCGGCGCAGGGTCTCGTCGCGCAGCTCCGGGCGGAAGCGCCTGGTGTCGACGCCGCGCCCCCACAGGCGTATCCGGCCGATGCCGTGCGCTTCCAGGTCCGCCACGGCGGCCGTGGAGGGGGCGAGGGTGCGGTCGGCGGCGCCGTGCACGGTGCGCAGCCGGCGCCAGGCGGCGGACTCGCCGGCGCCCATGTAGGTGCGGGCGTAGCCGGCCAGGTCGGTCTGGTAGACGGCGACGGCGGGCAGGCCGAGCCGGGTCGCGGCGGTCATGCCGCGCACGCCGAGGACGAAGGGGCTGGCCAGGTGGACGAGGTCGGCCCGGTGCGCGGCGATGGCGGCGGCCACGCGGCGGCTGGGCAGGGCGACCCTTACCTGGGGGTAGCCGGGCAGCGGCAGGGAGGGGACGCGGACGACGGGACAGGGCGCGTCGGCGTCCGTTCCGGGGGCGGATGCGGGGACCGCGGGGGCGACCACGAGGGGGTCGTGGCCGCGGCGGACGAGGTGGCGGGCGGTCTGCAGGGCCGTGTGGGCCACGCCGTTGACATCGGGCGGGAAGGACTCGGTGACGATGACGACACGCATACCCGTGTTGTCGTCGGACCCGGCGTGTCCCCGTCAAAGTGGATCTGGACGGCCGGAAAACGTCCCATGAGCGTTTTCCCCGCCGGGTCGGTCGGGCGGGCCCGGCGCCCGCGCGGCCCCTGCGCCCGGCACGTACCGCCGGCGCGCACGCCTGCGCGTACCGCCGACCGGCACCGGCCCGAGGCCGCGCCGGCCCGGCGGCCCGCTGCCTTGTCGGCTCAGCAGCTCGGGCGGCTCAGCAGCTCAGCGGCCCGGAACGTCCGCGCGCCCCTGCGCCCGGCCGCCGGCCGCCCGCCGCCCGCACGCACGACGGGGGCGGCCCTCACCGGCCACCCCCGTCGTACTCGTCCCGTACCTCAGGTCCTCAGACCTGCAGGTCGAGGTCCGGTCCTATCCGGTTGCGCACCGCCGTCTGGACCTCCGCCTCCTCGGCGGGGTCGGCGGCGAGCCGGCGCAGCCGTTCGGCGACGCGCGCGTCGCCGGTCGCGGCGTGCTGGGCGGCGACCTCGCGGGTGGTCTCCTCACAGTCCCAGAGGCACTCGACGGCGAAGCCGGTGGGGAAGCCGGCGTCGGTGGCGGCGAGGGCCTGGGCGGTGCGGCCGCGCAGCTGGGAGGAGGAGGTCTCCCGGTAGACGTGGCGCAGCACGGGGGCGGCGCACACGATGCCGAGGCGGCCGGCGCCGTCGACCAGGGGGTAGAGGGCGGGCGCGTCGGGGCCCTGGGAGCGCACGGTCTCGCGGAGGGCGCCGAGGACGAGGGGGGAGTCCTCGGAGCCGCCGCGGCAGGCGAGCGTCCCGGCGGCGGCGGCGCCGAGCTCGTCGGGGCGGTGGATCCAGCCGCGGGCGCGGTCGACGGCGGCCTCGCCGCACATCCGGCCGTACGCGGCGACGGCGGCGTCCGCGACGGTGCGGGAGCCGTCGCCGACGGCGAGTTCGACGAGGTCGAGGACGGCGGGGTCCTGCGCCTCGGCGAGGTAGTGCAGGGCGGCGCAGCGGGCGCCGTCCGGGCCGCTGCGGGCAGCGTCGAGGATCGTCTCGCGGTCCTCGGGTCCGGCGACGGCGACCAGGCAGCGGGCGGCGGGCCCGTGCAGTTCGGCGCCGCGCTCGTGGCCCTCCTGGGCCCAGTCGAGGACGGCCCGCACGCTCCAGCCGGGCCGGGGGCCGGCCGGGCTGAGCTGGCGCTGCCAGCGGTCGAAGGAGCCCTGCTCGCGGGCGGCCGTGATGCGGGCGCCGACGGCGGGCCGCGGGTCCTCGGCCCACAGGCGCCAGGGCCGGGGCTCGTAGGCGTCGCGGACGGTGGCGGCCAGCTCGGCCTCGCCCTCGGGGGTGGCCGGGAAGCGGGCGAGCACGGGTTCGGCGAGGGCGCGCAGGCCCGCGTCGTCGTCGCGCAGCGCGAGCTCGTCCAGGGCCCAGGCCCAGTTGGCGCCGCCCGCCGCGTACCGCCGGAGCAGTGCGAGGGCGTCCCGGCGTCCGTAGGACGCGAGGTGGCCGAGGACGGCGAGCGCGAGCCCGGTCCGGGACTCCTCGGTGTCGAGGTGGTCCTCGGCTCCGAAGAGGTGCGCCTCGATCTCCTCAAGACCTCCGTGGAGGTCCAGGTAGAGCCGGGCGTAGTAGAGGGAGCGGTTCTCGACCCGCCAGTCGTGGCGGGGGTCGTCGAGCACGCAGTGGTTGAGGGCCGCGAGGGCCTCGGCGCGTGGCGCGGCGAGCGCGTGGAGGGTGCCGTCGCCGCGGCCCCTCTGCAGCAGACCGAGCAAGGTGCCGCTCGGCGCTATGACTGGATCGAACATGGAAGACGCCTCACATCAAGCTGTCGACACGACCGGGGGGATTCCCGGGATGAACCGGGGCAGGCTGTTCGCCTAGGCCGTGCGGCAACATGTCGGGCCGCCCGTCGTCCTGCGCTTGCCAGTGACCATCTTCCTCTGCCTCTCGTCGGTGGCCCCCTGCGGGCCCGACGTCATGATGACCCACCCATTTCGCCACCGCGACCACATTTACGGCGCCGTCTCACCTGGGGTTCAGCCCTCGTTCACCGATCCGGAGAAGAGCTCCAGGAGTTCCGTCTTCCCAAACATCCGCGCGGTATCCACAGCGGACGGAGTTCCTGCTTCCGGATTCGCGCCGCCGGCGAGCAGGGCGCGGATCACGGCGTCCTCGCCCTTGAAGACGGCTCCGGCCAGCGGGGTCTGGCCGCGGTCGTTGGCGCGGTCGGCGTCGGCGCCGCGGGCGAGCAGGGCGGTGACGGCCTCGGCGTGCCCGTGGTAGGCGGCGAGCATGACGAGCGAGTCGCCCTTCTCGTTGCAGAGGTTCGCCGGGACGCCCGCGTCGAGGTAGGCGGCGAGGGTCGCCGCGTCGCCCGTCCTGGCCAGGTCGAAGACCTTGCCGGCCAGTTCGACGACCTCGGGGTCCGGGGTCTCGTGCCCGCTCGGCTGCCCGCTTGGCTGCCCGCTCAGCTGCTCGCTCATGGTGGTGCCTGCCTCTCCTTGCCTCGGCCCGTCCCGCACGACGCGCCCTGCCTCGGCCCGTCCTGCACGACGTGCCCGACCACGCACGGCGACGGCGGCCGTACGAGTGAATCGACAGGGTACTGCCCGCCGGAGCACATGAGGGGCCCCGTCCGCGGCAAGGATGATCGCGGTCCGCCCCCGGACCGGTGCACTACCTCAGCGCGCGCGTTTCGCCACCCGGAGGGGCACCCGGCGTCGGCCGGTCAAGTGAAAACGCCCGGGATTCACCCGTATGCACCTTTAGTCACATAGATACTTGCTGTGAACCTGGAAGGACTCAAGGTGACTGTCCCCTCAACCAGGAGAACACCTCATGATCCTGTCCATCTCAGGCGTGGTCCTGCTCGGCATCATCTGCTTCCTGTTCTTCAAGAAGGACGGGCTCAAGGCCTCGCACGCGCTCGTCTGCGCGCTCTTCGGCTTCTATCTCGCCGGCACCGCGATCGCCCCCAGCATCACCGCCGGCGGCCAGAGCCTCGCCAGTCTCTTGGGCGGGATCAAGTTCTGACGTCCCCCAGCCCCTCCCACCTCCACCCCTTCAGGAGTACGACGTGGCCCGGCGCCCACTCCCCCGCATTCTGAGCAGCGGCAGCGCACAGCTCGCGCGCAGCCGAGAGATCGCGCGAACGGCCGCCGACAGCGCCACCGACGTGCTCCATCCGCTGATCACCCTCTCGCGTGGTCTGCGGAAGCTGGCCGCGACCGCGCGCGCCAAGTGGGCCGCGACCCCCAAGGAGCGGCGCGGTCCCACGCTGTTCCTGGTCGCGGCCTGCGTCCTGGTCGTCGCCCTCGTGCCGTACGGTCCGCTGCTCGCCCTCGTGGCGCTGATGGGCGCGGCCGCCTGGCAGGGACGTGAGCGCCCGGTCGTCAAGACCGGGCCGGACGACGCCGAGATCGCCCGGCTCAAGGGGCTCTACGAGGCCCTGGTGCCGTATCTGTCCCACCCGGAGGACCCCGAGCCGCTGTTCGCCCACGGCGGCGACTGGGCCGCCGTCTTCGGCGACCACGCCTTCGACGAGGACGGCCGGATCACCCGGCTGCGGATCTCCTACCCCCCTTACTTCACCGACGGCGAGCCGGCCGCCCGGGCCCGGATCGAGCAGCTGCTGCACGCCAAGTCGGGCCGGGGCCGCGAGTACCTCTTCGACTGGGACGAGGAGGGCAACCGGCTCACCATGCGCGTGCTGTCCCCGCTGCCCACCACGATCGCCGCCCAGCGCTTCGTGACGGTGCCGGGCGAGACGGTGCTCGGCTTCACCGACGCCGACGCGGTGCAGCGCACCGTGCCGGTGCGCGCCTCCGACGGCACCGAGGACGCCCCGGCCGTGGTGTGGCGCACCGGCCCCCGGTCCACCGAGCCGCACCTCCTCGCCGTCGGCCAGCCGGGCAGCGGCACCAGCTCCCTGCTGCGCTCGATCGCCCTCCAGGCGCTGCCGCACGGCGACGTCCTGGTGATCGAGGGCAGCGGCACCGGCGAGTACGCGTGCCTGGTCGGCCGGGACGGCGTGCTCGCCGTCGAATGCGGCCTGGCCGGCGCCCTGGCCAGCCTGGAGTGGGCCGCGCACGAGACCGAGCGGCGGCTGATCGCCGCGAACCGGGCCCGGCAGGCCGGTCAGCCGGCGCCCGAGGACACCCGCCGGCCGCTGTGGCTGCTGCTCGACCGGCCCAGCGTGCTCGGCCACCTGGCCGCCGCCGACGGCCGCCCCGATCCGCAGGACCTGCTCCAGGTGCCGCTGCGGCACGGCCGGGCCGCGTCGGTGACGGTCGTGGTCGCGGAGCAGTTCGACAGCGTGGAGGGGCTCGGCGAGACGGTACGGACGCACACCCGCGCCCGGATCGTGCTCGGGCCCGCCGCGCCGGACCAGGTCGCCGCGGTCCTGGGCACCGCCCCGCACACCACCCCGGTCCCGGACGTCCCGCCCGGCCGGGGATACGCCCGGCTCGGCGCCGGCCCGGTGCTGCGCCTGCAGGTGCCGGCGACCCCCGATCCGTACGACGACGCGACGAGCGAGGCGCACCGCCGGGCGGTCCTGGAGCTGCTGCCGGAGCGCCGTACGGCGACGGTCGCGGCGGTCGCTGCGGTCGAGACGGTGCCGGGCTCGGCTCCCGAGCCCGACCTGACGACGCAACTGGCGACGCACCCGGAGACGCAGCTGGACACCCACCTGGACACGGACACGGCGCCGACCGTGCGCAAGGAGCCGGGCACCGCGGCGTTCCCCTCCCCCGTGCCGGCGGAGGGCTGAGCAGCCGTCACAGGTACGCGAAGAGGGCGGCCGCACCCACCGGGGTGCGGCCGCCCTCTGCTGTCCGGGGATCTGTCCGGGGCCCTAGGCCACGAAGGACCGCGGGCCGGCCTCGCCGCCCGTGCCCGCGCCGGACTCGACCAGGCGGGCGGCGGCGGCGAGCCGGACGGCGGCCTCCTCGGCGACCGGGCCGCCGACGGTGAAGGGCAGCCGGACGTAGCCCTCGAAGGCGCCGTCCACGCCGAAGCGCGGGCCCGAGGGCACCCGGACGCCGACCCGTTCGCCGACCTCCGCGAGCCGCGAGCCGGACAGGCCGCCGGTGCGCACCCAGAGGGTGAGCCCGCCGCGCGGGACCTCGAACTCCCAGTCGGGCAGCTCCTTGCGGACGGCCGCCACGAGCGCGTCGCGGTTCTCCCGGGCCTGGGCGCGGCGCAGGCCGACGGCCTCCTCCCAGCCGCCGGTGCGCATCAGCCAGTTGACGCCCAGCTGCTCCAGGACCGGGGTGCCGAGGTCGGCGTAGGCGCGGGCGGCGACCAGGGAGCGGATGACGTCGGGCGCGGCCCGCACCCAGCCGATCCGCATGCCCGCCCAGAAGGCCTTGCTGGCGGAGCCGACGGTGAGGACGGTGGCGCCGGCCGGGTCGAAGGCGCAGACCCGCCGGGGCATGTCCAGGTCCTCGTCGAGGAAGAGCTCGGTCATCGTCTCGTCGACCACGAGCACAGTGCCGGCCGAGCGGGCGGCCTCGACGAGCTGCCGGCGCTGGTCCTCGTCGGCGAGGGCGCCGGTGGGGTTGTGGAAGTCGGCGACGACGTACGCGAGGCGCGGCGCGGCGTCGCGCAGCACCTGGCGCCAGCGGGGCAGGTCCCAGCCGCCGAGGCCCTCGGCCATGGCGACGGGCACGAGCCGGGCGCCGGCCTCGCGCATCAGCTGGAGGATGTTGGCGTACGAGGGGGACTCGACGGCGATCCGTTCGCCGCGCCCGGCGAAGAGGTGGCAGATCGCGTCGATGGCGCCCATCGCGCCGGTGGTGACCATGATCTGCTCGGGCATGGTGGGGATGCCGCGCTCGGTGTAGCGGTCGGCGAGCATCTGGCGCAGCGCGGGCAGCCCGGCCGGGTAGTCCCCGTGGGTGTGGGCGTACGGCGGCAGCTCCTCCAGGGCGCCCTGGATGGCGCGGGTGAGCCAGGGCTCGGGCGCGGGCAGCGCGGCGCAGCCGAGGTCGATCATGGAGCCGAGGGACTCCGGCGGCAGCGGCTCCAGACCGCGGGCGGGCAGCGGGTTGCCGGCCGGGACGGCGGTCCAGCTGCCGGCGCCGCGCCGGGACTCCAGGAAGCCCTCGGTGCGCAGCGCCTCGTAGGCGGCGGCGACGGTGGTGCGGCTGACGGTGAGGGCGAGGGCCAGTTCGCGTTCGGCGGGCAGCCTGGCGGCGACCGGGACCCGGCCCTCCAGGACCAGCAGCCGGATGCCGTCGGCGAGGGCGCGGTAGGCGGGCGGCTTGCGGGTGCCGGGGGCGGCGGGCCGGGGCTGCTGGGCCTGCAGTTGCCGGGCGAGCTGGGCCGGCCCCACGGCCGAGGTCCACTGGGCCATGGAAATCAGTCCACCTTCCGCGAATTGGCCATGGTTGGCATGTCGTCCCCCGCCACAGAGTGTCATGAGCCAGTCCACTTTCACCACCCAGGCTCCGTCCGAGCCGTCACACAAGGGGGCATTCCTTTGTCCGTCGCCTCCGGTCTCCGCGGCCGGCTGTCCCTCGCCTCCGGCCCCCGCGGCCGGCACCTCACCCGCCGGCTCGTCCAGCTCTACGCCGGTCTGGCGCTCTACGGCGTGAGCTCGGCGCTGCTCGTGCGCGGCGGGCTCGGTCTGGAGCCCTGGGGGGTGCTGCACCAGGGGCTCGCCGAGCGGACCGGGCTGACCATCGGTGTGGTGTCGATCATCGTGGGCGCGGTCGTGCTGCTGCTGTGGATCCCGATCCGGCAGAGGCCGGGCCTGGGCACGGTGTCGAACGTCTTCGTCATCGGCCTGGCGATGGACGGCACGCTGGCCCTGGTGCCGGAGATCGACGGGCTGCCGGCCGAGATCGCGCTGATGCTGCTCGGCATCGTGCTCAACGGCGTGGCCACCGGCCTCTACATCGCGGCCCGCTTCGGCCCGGGCCCGCGCGACGGCCTGATGACGGGTCTGCACCGGCTCACCGGCCGGTCGATCCGGCTCGTGCGGACGGCGATCGAGATCGCCGTCGTCGCCACCGGCTTCCTGCTCGGCGGCTCGGTCGGCGTCGGCACGGTGCTGTACGCGCTGGCCATCGGCCCCCTCGCCCAGTTCTTCCTGCGCTTCTTCGCCGTGCCCGGGGAGGGCTCCGGCAGCACTCCGGTCGCCTCGGGGACACCGGGGCAGGCCATACTGCGGCGGTGACTCGCGTACGCCACCCCTACCTCGACCACCCGGCTCCGCTGCTGCCCTTCGCCCACCGCGGCGGCACGGCGGACGGCCTGGAGAACACCGCGGCCGCCTTCCGGCGGGCCGCCGCGGCCGGATACCGGTACTTCGAGACCGATGTGCACACCACCGCCGACGGACGGCTCGTCGCCTTCCACGACGCGACCCTGGACCGGGTGACCGACACCGGGGGCCGGATCCGGGACCTGCCGTGGGCGGCGGTGGCCGAGGCCCGGGTCGCGGGCAAGGAGCCGCTGCCGCTCTTCGAGGACCTCCTGGAGGAGTTCCCGGAGGCCCGCTGGAACGTCGACATGAAGGCCGAGTCGGCGCTGGTCCCGCTGCTCGACCTGATCGGCCGGACCGACGCCTGGGACCGGGTCTGTGTGAGCTCCTTCACCGAGGCGCGGATCGCCCGGGCGCAGCAGCTGGCCGGACCGCGGCTCGCCACCTCGTACGGCATGACCGGCGTCGCCGCCCTGCGGCTGCGCTCCCTCGGCGTCCCCGTGCCGCTGCGCGCGGGCGCGGTCGCCGCCCAGGTCCCGGAGAGCCAGGCCGGCATCCCGGTGGTGGACCGCCGCTTCCTGCGCGAGGCGCACGCCCGCGGTCTGCAGGTGCACGTGTGGACGATCAACGAGCCGGAACGCATGCACGCCCTCCTGGACCTTGGCGTGGACGGCATCATGACCGATCATCTGGAGACGCTGCGGACCGTCCTCACCGACCGGGGACTGTGGGCCTGAGCGCTCAGCAGCACGCAGCACACACCAGAACGGGGCACCCCGTGGCGCCACGAGGCACCACGGGGACGAGCGAGGGGGCGCGGCCTTGACCGACGTCGACACTGACGGACAGCCGGACGGCCGGGCGGCCGACCCGGCCGAGCGGCGCCGGGAACAGCGCGGCTGGTACTTCTACGACTTCGCCTGCTCGGTCTACTCGACCAGCGTCCTCACCGTGTTCCTGGGGCCGTATCTGACCTCGGTGGCGAAGGCGGCGGCGGACCCGGAGGGCTTCGTGCACCCGCTGGGCATCCCCGTGCGGGCCGGTTCCCTCTTCGCGTACGCCGTCTCCGCGTCGATCGTCGTCGCGGTTCTGCTGATGCCGCTGGTCGGCGCGGCGGCGGACCGCACGGGCCGGAAGAAGCCGCTGCTCGCGGCCGCGGCGTACGTGGGCGCGGCGGCGACGACCGGGATGTTCTTCCTGGGCGGGGAGCGCTATCTGCTCGGCGCGTTCCTGCTGATCGTGGCGAACGCCTCGCTGTCGGTGTCGATGGTGCTCTACAACGCCTATCTGCCGCAGATCGCCGAGCCCGACGAGCGGGACGCGGTCTCCTCGCGCGGCTGGGCCTTCGGCTACACCTCCGGGGCCCTGGTCCTGGTGCTCAACCTGGTCGTGTACTCGGGGCACGAGTCCTTCGGTCTGTCGGAGGGCGCGGCGGTGCGGATCTGTCTGGCCTCGGCCGGACTGTGGTGGGGCGCCTTCACCCTGGTGCCGCTGCGCCGGCTGCGGGACCGGCGGGTGGAGCGGGCCGGCGGCGCGCCCGGCGAGGGCGCGGTGGGCAGCGGCTGGAAGCAGCTGCGGGCCACCCTGAAGGACATGCGGCGGCACCCGCTGACGCTGTCCTTCCTGCTGGCGTACCTCATCTACAACGACGGCGTGCAGACGGTGATCTCGCAGGCCTCGGTGTACGGCTCCGAGGAGCTGGGCCTGGACCAGACGACGCTCATCACGGCGGTGCTGCTCGTCCAGGTGCTGGCGGTGGCGGGGGCGCTCGGGATGGGCCGGATGGCCCGCTCGTACGGCGCGAAGCGCACGATCCTCGGCTCGCTCGCGGTGTGGACGCTGATCCTGGCGGCGGGCTACTTCCTGCCGGCCGGCGCGCCGGTCTTCTTCTACTGCCTGGCGGCGGCGATCGGCCTGGTCCTGGGCGGCAGCCAGGCGCTGTCGCGCTCGCTGTTCTCGCATCTGGTGCCGCGCGGCAAGGAGGCGGAGTACTTCTCCGCGTACGAGATGAGCGACCGCGGGCTCAGCTGGCTGGGGCCATTGGTGTTCGGTCTCGCGTATCAGCTGACCGGAAGCTATCGGGATGCCATCATCTCCCTGGTGATCTTCTTCGCGATCGGCTTCGTGCTCCTGGCGCGGGTGCCGGTTCGGGCCGCGGTGGCGGCCGCGGGCAATCCCGTTCCGGCCCGGATTTAGACGCGGGAGTGAAAGGGCGGTAGTGTACGCGTTTGGCCTGCCAGGCGGACCGTTACTGCGTACTGACTTGGTGAAGACGTTGAGTGACATCTCATGCCAGATGTGACAAAACGGGCACTGGTGGGTACAAAAAGGGGCGGCACGACGGGCGACGCATGACCCGGAACGGGAATCTTTACCGCCGACCGGACGTTGACCGGATGACGACGACAGCGACACCTGTCCTGTGGGCGACAAGCCCGGGAGGCACGATTCATGAGTGAGCGAGCTCTTCGCGGCACGCGCCTCGTGGTGACCAGCTACGAGACCGACCGCGGCATCGATCTGGCCCCGCGCCAGGCGGTGGAGTACGCATGCGAGAAGGGCCATCGTTTCGAGATGCCCTTCTCGGTCGAGGCGGAGATTCCGCCGGAGTGGGAGTGCAAGGTCTGCGGAAGCCAGGCGCTCCTGGTGGACGGGGACGGCCCCGAGGAGAAGAAGGGCAAGCCTGCGCGTACGCACTGGGACATGCTCATGGAGCGGCGCACCCGCGAGGAGCTGGAGGAGGTGCTGGCCGAGCGGCTGGCGGTCCTTCGGTCCGGCGCCATGAACATCGCCGTGCATCCGCGCGACAGCCGCAAGTCCGCCTGACGGACACCAGGCCGGTGGCACGGCCATGAGAGATACGCCGAGGGGCCCGGTACACGATGTCGTGTACCGGGCCCCTCGGCGTTCGCCTACGAGCGCCTACGAGCCCCGGGCGGGTCAGGGCATCAGGGGCGGGCGGGGCTCCTGGGGCCGCGACGAGCCCTGGGGCGCGTCCTCGCGGATGACCTCGCCCTGGACGACCTTTCCGTCGGGGCGGCGCATCCGGGCCTGCTGGAAGGCGTCCTGGAGGCTGCCGGGCGGCGCGGCGCTCATCCGGCGCTCCACGGTCCGCTCCGCGTACCGCCCGACGGCCGTGCGCACCTGCGGGATCAGCAGGAGCAGGCCGAGCGCGTCGGAGATCAGGCCGGGGATCATCAGGAGCAGTCCGCCGAGCATGAGGAAGCCGTTGCGGTCCTCGGCGGCGGCCCGGTCGGGCGCCTGGGGCGCCTCGCCGCGCTGGACCGCCTCCTGGGCGCGCTGGAAGGTGCCGGTGAGGTTGGCGAAGGCCCGCCGGCCGGCCCGCTTGATGACGGTGCCGCCGAGCACGGCGCCGGCCACCAGGAGCAGGAACACGGTGAACCCCCCCACCGCGTCCGCCACGACGGTGAGCAGCCAGATCTCCAGGACCAGCCAGACGGCGAGGCCCAGCGGGAGGAAGGTGCGGGCGCGGGAGCGCCGGGGGGCGTGGGCGGGAGAGGTCGGTGCGCCGGTCGTCATGGACCCCAGTGTGCCTGGCGGCCCGCAGGAACGTCGTAAAGGAGAGATCAGGGCCTGAAAGGGGCGATCAGGGCTTGCGGCCGAGCAGCTTGCCGACCTTCTCGGCCCGGGCGCTCAGGCCCCATCCGGTGACCCGCCACAGCGCCTCGACGACGATGTTCCGGCTCATCTTGGAGTCGCCGATCTCCCGCTCGACGAAGGTGATGGGCACCTCGACGACATGGAAGCCGGCGGCGACGGCGCGGCGCGCCAGGTCGACCTGGAAGCAGTAGCCGGCCGAGGCTACGTCGTCCAGGCCGAGGCCGAGCAGGGTCTCCTTGCGGAAGGCCCGGTAGCCGCCGGTGACGTCGCGGATCGGCACGTCGAGCATGAGCCGGGAGTAGAGGCTGCCGCCGCGCGAGATGAACTCGCGGGACTTGGGCCAGTTCACGATCCGGCCGCCGGGCACCCAGCGGGAGCCGAGCACCAGGTCGGCGCCCTTGAGGGCGGTGAGCAGCCGGGGCAGCTCCTCGGGCTGGTGGGAGCCGTCGGCGTCCATCTCGACCAGGACGTCGTAGCCGTGCTCCATGCCCCAGCGGAAGCCCGCGAGGTAGGCGGCGCCGAGCCCTTCCTTGCCCTTGCGGTGCAGGACGTGGACGTGGTCGTCCTCGGCCGCGATCTCGTCGGCGAACTTGCCCGTGCCGTCGGGGCTGTTGTCGTCGGCGACGAGTACGTGCGCCTCCGGTACGGCCTCCCGTACGCGCGCGACGATCGGCTTGATGTTCTCCGCCTCGTTGTAGGTCGGGATGATCACCAAGGCCTCGCCGAGCGGGCCGTAACGCCTCTGGCCACCGTCGTTCACTACTGCCCCTTCGGATACATACGCGAGCCCCCACCATAGCGAGCGATGCGCACGGGGTGCGGGATCGGGGCCCGGCGTCCTTCGGGCCGACCCGGGATCCGCTGGCTGCGGATCGACCGAGGCCGTTGTCTACTGAACGCCGGGGCCCCACCCGGGTCGCACCCTCCGCCGGAAAAACCTTCCCTCGCCCCCGAGGCGCGGGCGGCGTTCGGTGCCTGCGTGGAGGTTTGAAACCGGTCGGACGTCCTTGGTGGACGCGCCGAACCTACCGGCCGGTCCCCGCCCGCTGTCAACACCCGTTTGACCTGCGGTGATGAACCGTCTCTGCAGGCGGTCCAGGAAGATCCGCAGGTCGCGGGCGAGCCCGGCTGGGTTCGAGCGGCGGTACGAAATGTCCTTACGTCACACGTTCGGCCGTACGAACACGGTCTGTCCGGACACCACCGTCTCCAGGCAGACCGGAAGATCGCCACCGGGGGACAGATCGGGCAGTCCGGGCGTTCCGGAGCGCGGGTCGGTCGACCAGCGGGCCACCCGGTCGTCCGGCGCCTGCACCACCAGTTCGCCGGTCCGCCAGATCGCGTAGTCCGCCGGGGCGCCCGGCACCAGGGTGCCGGCGTCGTCGCGGCCGACCGCGCGCCAGCCGCCGCGGGTGTGCGCGGTGAAGGCGGCCCGCACCGAGACCCGGTGCTCGGGCGTGCGGTGGAAGGCGGCGGCCCGCACGGTCCCCCACGGGTCCAGCGGGGTGACCGGACTGTCGGAGCCGAAGGCGAGCGGCACACCGGCCCGCAGCAGCGCCGCGTACGGGTTGAGGCCGCGGGCCCGCTCGACGCCGAGGCGGTCGGCGTACATGCCCTGCTCGCCGCCCCAGTACGCGTCGAAGGCCGGCTGCACCGAGGCGGTCAGGCCGAGCTCGGCGAAGGCGGCGATCGACTCGGGGCTGATCATCTCGGCGTGCTCGACGCGGTGCCGGGCGGCCCGGATCCGGGCCAGGCCGAGCTTCTCGGCGGCCGTCCGGACGCCTTCGACGACCGCGTCCACGGCGGCGTCGCCGATGGCGTGGAAGCCGCCCTGGAGGCCGGCCTCGGTGCAGGCCACGATGTGGGCGGCGACGGCGGCCGCGTCCAGGTGGGCGGTGCCGGTGTGCCCGGCGCCCGCGTGGTCGGCGTACGGGTCGTGCAGACAGGCGGTGTGCGAGCCGAGGGAGCCGTCGGCGAACAGGTCGCCGGCCGCGCCGAGGGCACCGAGACCGCGGGCCCGCTCGACGTCCAGGTCGGCCCAGTAGCCGACGATCCGCGGGCCGGGCTCGCTGCGGGCCAGGTCGAG
Organism: Streptomyces fradiae; assembly: GCF_041270065.1. Classification (NCBI taxonomy): domain Bacteria; kingdom Bacillati; phylum Actinomycetota; class Actinomycetes; order Kitasatosporales; family Streptomycetaceae; genus Streptomyces; species Streptomyces fradiae. The sequence goes on from NZ_CP065958.1 coordinate 1,131,436, forward strand.
CAGACCGGTGAAGTCCTCCTCGGAGGAGATCTCCGGTCCGCCGCACTCGTGCAGGGTGCCGATGCCGAGCGAGGCGGCGTGCTCCCGGGCGGCCCGCTGGGCCTCGGTGCGCTGGCGCGGCGACAGGGCGGCGTAGGCGGCGGACCGTACGGCGTGGTGGGCGTCGCCGGTGAGCGGCTGCTGCCCGTCGTGGAAGCCGTCGAGCGCGCGGACGCCCGGCACCAGGTCGAGCAGCGCGGTGGTGACGACGGCCGAGTGGACGTCGATCCGGGTGAGGTAGAGCGGCCGGCCGCCGGTGAGCTCGTCGAGCTCGGCGCGGGTGAGCGGGCGGCGCTCCGGCCAGCGGGCGGCGTCCCAGCCGTGCCCGATGAGGATCCGGTCGGCGGGGCGGGCCTCGGCGTAGCCGCGGATTCGCTGGGCGGCCTCGGCGAGCGAGCCGGCGGCGGACAGGTCGAGGCCGGTCAGCGCGAGGCCGGTGGCGGTGGTGTGCACATGGGCGTCGACGAACGCGGGGGTGACGAGCGCGCCGTCCAGGTCGACCACGTCGTCCACGCCGGCGACGAAGGCGTCGGCCGCGCCCTCCGAGCCGACCCAGGCGACGTGCCCGCGCTCCACCACCATGGCGGTGGCGAAGGGGTCGGCGGGGCTGTGGACTTCTCCACCGCGCAGCAGCACGGTGCGGTGTTCGTTCGCGCTCATCCCACCAGGCTAGGACCTACGGAGACCCGGTTTGTCCCCCGGGCCCCGGGGACGTTCTAGATACGGGGCGGGCGGGCCTCGTACGGGGTGGAGAGCACGACCGTGGTGCGGCTGGAGACATGGGCCTGGGAGCGGATGCGGCTGAGCAGGTGCTCCAGCTCCAGCGGGGTGGCGACGCGCACCTTGAGGATGTAGTTCTCCTCGCCGGCGACGCTGTGGCAGGCCTCGATCTCGGGGATGTCGGCGAGCCGGTCGGGGGTGTCGTCGGGGGCGCTGGGGTCGAAGGGTTTCACCGAGATGAAGGCGGTGAGCGGCAGACCGACGGCCTCCGGGTCGACGACGGCGGCATAGCCGCGGATGACACCGCGCTGCTCGAGGCGGCGGACGCGCTGATGCACAGCCGAGGTGGACAGGCCGGTGGCCTTGCCCAGGTCGGTGTAGCTCATGCGCCCGTCCTTGACGAGCAACTCGACGATCTGACGATCCAGCTCCTCCATGCGGTGACCCTATTGCCCCGGCGGGACCGGGGCACAGCCGGGGGCGGTCCGTATGCCGGTGTTCGCCGGTGTTCGGGGCATCCGGGAGGCACCTGCGAGCGGCATGTGACGAACGCCACAGGCATCTCGGGGTCTGGGGCGTGACCTCACGGTTATGCGGCGGGCCGCATGGGAATTGCTTGCTGTGGTCGAGGCCACTCAGATCCGGCCGACCCGTCCGAGGGGGAGATTCTCCATGCAGGAGCCTGTTGATTCCGTCGACACCGTCGACGAGCTCGACGCGTACGACACCTTTGAGATGTACCGGGTGATCTGCCCGGACTGCGAGCAGCCGATCGCGCTGCTCGCGGACGAGGACGTCCTGCCGGAGCACGCGCTCTGCCCGACGCCGTGGAACCCCTTCGTGCTCACGGTCTGCTCCGGCACCGGCCGCGCCGCCGCCGAGGCGGGCGCCGCCGACGACACCCTGGAGGTCCAGGAGCAGGACACCGCCCTGCTCCTGACGCTGCCTCAGGGCCTCGACTGGCGGATGCAGCCGTTCTCGCACGTGGGCGGACCGGGCTCGCGCCCGATCAAGCCGGCCCAGCTGCGCCGCGCGGCCTGAGCCCGTCCGGGCCCGGGGCCCTCACCAGTAGCGTCCCTGCACCATGGCCGCGAGCGTGGCGTGGTGCAGGATCAGCCCATCCGGATTCTCCGGGACGTCCACTTCGCCGAAGTACGCCTGCCGGTACGCGATCCTGAGCATCACGATCGCGTGCCGCAGCGCCGCGTACAGGGTGTGGAACTCCATGTCCCGGGGTGTGTGGCCGGTGAGTTCGGCGTACCGGCGCTCGATCGCGTCGCGGCGCAGGAAGTCCGGCAGGCCGGGCTGGCCGAAGCTCACGGTCAGGTCCTGGAAGAAGCGGTGCAGATAGACCGTCCAGCCGAGGTCGACCTCGCGCGGGGCGCAGGCCGCCATCTCCCAGTCGAGCACGGCGGCGGGCTCGAAGGCGTCGTAGACGATGTTCCCGATCCGGGCGTCGCCCCAGTTGAGCACCGCAGGGCCCTCGTCGGCCGGCCAGTGCGCCTCCAGCCAGTCGAAGGCCGACTCGATCAGCGGCGAGGGCGCGAGTCCGTCCACCACCCAGGCGTAGTAGGCGCGTTGGGCGTCGACGTGCCGCCGCAGCGGGCTGCCGGTCCCCGCGGGCAGCAGGAACTCCGCCTGCTGCGCGGGGAACTGGTCGTGCAGCCGGGCCAGGACGGCGACCGACGCGGCCTCCAGGCGGGCGCGTTCGGCGTCGCTCGCCGCGTGCAGCCAGTTCCCCTCGTACGTGTAGGGCATGACGTCCGGCGGGACCCTGCCCTCGGCGCAGGCCATCACGAAGAACGGCGCGCCCAGCGGCCCCGGGTCCTCCTCCAGCCACAGCACGCGCGGCACCGGCACGTCGGTGTGCGCGCCGACGAGCCGCATCACCCGGTGCTGCCGGGCCATGTCGTAGACGGGGAAGACGGTGTACGCGGCGGGGTCGGCGGCCAGCCGCAGGGCGCAGCCCCGTACCGGCGCGTCCGGGTGCTCCAGGTCGAAGAGCAGGGTCTCGCTGGACATCCCGTTGGAGCCGGGCACGGCGAGGCCGGTGACCCGGGCGCCGGGCAGCCGCCCGTCGAGCCATCCGGCGAGCCGGCGGCCCAGCTCCTCGGGGTCGCGGGTGGAGGTACGGGGACGGGGTGCCGATGTCATGAGGGACCCTTCTCTTTGAGGGCTCGGTTCACTCGCCGGTTGTGCGGGGCGTTCAACGGGCGATTGACGTGTGGTCGGCGAAGCCGCTCGGGTCGTGGCGGCCGAAGGAGCCGTGTTCGAAGATGCCGTAGCCGGTCTGCCCTTCGAGGGTGAAGCGGGCGGCGTGGTCGGTGACGCCGTAGGCGGCCAGGGGGTGGGCGGCGGGGTCGGAGAGGTCGTAGACCCGGCGGTCGGTCCAGTCGCGGCCCTGCCAGCTGCCGTGCTGCCAGTCGGGGGCGGGCGGATAGCCGGCGCCGACGGCGAGCGGGGAGGAGGCGAGGATCTCGACGCCGGCCTCCAGGGGCTTGCCGGCCGGGTCGGTGAGGTGCACGACGGCCCGTTCGGGGTCGCGGGTGCCGGGCCGGTAGGTGATGTCGGTGCGGGGCCAGCCGAGTTGGGTGTCGCGGTGCCCGTCGCGTACGAGCAGGGCCTCGTTGAGGGTGCGGTAGCCGTCGGCGTCCTCCTGCACCACGACCATGACGAAGCGGTCCTCGAAGCGCATCGGGATCCAGAGCCAGTGGAAGCCCTCGGGGCGGAACTCCTCGGCGCGGCCCGGCTCTTCGCCGGGCAGCGGGCGCACGCCCCAGCTGCGGTCGCGGGTGCCGGTCCACTCCCCCGCCGTGACGGCGAACTCCTCGCCGCCGGCGCGGATCACGCCCGCGCAGTGCCCGGCCTGGACGAAGCGGCGGCCCTCCAGGGTGAGCCGGTCGCCGCGCCGCTGGGTGTGGTGCGGCTCCCAGACGGCCGGGAAGTCGCCGGTCCAGGTGAGGTCGAAGGAGAGCCCGTCGGGGTCGGCGGGATCGGGGTCGCAGTGCAGGGAGAGCCGCTTGAGCGGTTCGTCGACGGTGATGGTCAGCGGGCCGACGGAGAGGTTCATCCGGTCCTCGCCGAGGGCGTCGGAGGCGCGGACCGCGTGCAGCCGGTCCCCGGTGCGCAGGGTCGCGTAGGCGTCGACCACCCCGGTGTTGGGGTAGACGCCGAGCCCGGCGATGAGCAGGGCGCGTCCCTGGTGGTCGAAGACGTGGAAGATGCACCGGTCGTAGGCGTTCCGGTCGCCGCTGACGTGGTGCTTCATGGAGAGCGGTGCCTGGTGCACGGGGTATTCGTCGAGCGGGACGGGCCGGTCGTCTGACACGTGTGACCTCCTCGGCGGCGATGGAGATCTGACGGTACGTCAGAAGCCGAGCCGGCGGCCAGAGTCGTGCACCGCGGAGCGCTGGCAGGCCCGCGCGCGAGCACCCCTGGGGACGTCTCGAACTCCCGCTCGACCGCGCCCGGCGGTGACCGGGGCCCGTGCCGAAGCGTTGGTCCGGGCATGACCACGCTGTATACGACACCCAGCGGATACGGCCGGCATCGACAGTCCGAGCCGCGTTCTGAAGAATCGGTTCAGCAGGCGGTTCCGGCGCCGGTTCCCGCGCCCGCCCAGGCGCCCGATGCGCAGGCCGCCACCTCACGGCCGGCCCCCGCCCCCGTCCCGGCGCCTGCCCCCATGCCCGCTCCGGCGCCGGCCGCCTCGCCGGCCCATCCCGCCGACCCGCCCATCTACAAGGCGGTGCTCGACCTGTGGGCCAGCCACGGCAAGACCCTGCCGGGCCTGCGCGACCAGGAATGGAGCCGGCTCGCCGCGGGCCCCGTCTGGGCGGACCGCACGGTCCGGGTCAACGGGACTCTGGTCCGGCCAGGTGACGGGCGATGACCACCCGCTGGATCTGATTGGTGCCCTCGACGATCTGGAGCACCTTCGCCTCCCGCAGCAGCCGCTCGACGGGGAAGTCCGCGGTGTAGCCGTAACCGCCGAGCACCTGCACCGCGTCCGTCGTGACCCGCATCGCCGCGTCCGAGCAGAACAGCTTCGCCATGGCGGCCTGCTTGCCGAAGGGCCGGCCCTCGTCGCGCAGCCGGGCCGCCTCCAGATAGAGCGCCCGGCCCGCCTCGACCTGGGTGGCCATGTCGGCGAGCAGGAAGCGCAGCCCCTGGAAGTCGGCGATCGGCCGGCCGAACTGGCGGCGCTCCCGCGCGTACGCCACGGCCGCGTCCAGCGCGGCCTGCGCCACGCCCACCGCGCAGGCCGCGATGCCGAGCCGCCCCGAGTCCAGGGCCGCGAGGGCGATGGCGAAGCCCTGCCCCTCGGCCCCGATCCGGCGGGCGTCGGGGACCCGTACCCCGTCGAAGTGCACCTGTGCGGTGGGCGAACCCTTCATGCCCATCTTCCGCTCGGGCGCGGCGGCGCTCAGACCGGGCGCGTCCCCGGGCACCAGGAAGGCGGTGATCCCCTTGGGGCCCTCGCCGCCGGTGCGGGCCATGACGGTGTAGAAGTCGGCGATCCCGCCGTGGGTGATCCACGCCTTGGTGCCGTCGAGCACCCAGTCTCCCCCACTCGCGGCTTCGCCCGAGCGGGAGGTACCCCCACCGTCCCGGACCGCCCGGGTGCGCAGCGCGGCCGCGTCGGAGCCGGAGGAGGGTTCGGACAGGCAGTACGCGCCGAGCAGTCCGCCGCCGAGCATCGCGGGCAGGTGGGCGGCCCGCTGCTCGTCGGTGCCGAAGGCCGCCAGGGCGTGGCAGGAGAGGCTGTGCACGCTGACCCCGAGGGCCACGGTGAGCCGGGCGGCGGCCAGTTCCTCCAGGACCTGGAGGTAGACGGCGTACGGCTGGTCGCCGCCGCCGTACGCCGAGTCGTACGGCAGTCCGAGCAGCCCGGAGGCGGACAGCAGCCGGAACAGCTCGCGCGGGAAGTGCCCGGCGGCCTCCTCGTCGGCGGCGCCCGGCGCGATCTCGCGCGCGGCGATCTCCCGGACCAGGGCGAGCAGCTCCCGGGCCTCGTCGGTGGGCAGCCGGCGTTCGACCTGCTCGACCATGGCGGCGCGCTCCTCCCTGAGGGGATCGGGGATCGGGTCCTGCAGGGAGGGTTATGCCCGGTCGCCGGCCCGGTCTCACGGTTCCGGGGCGCCGGAGCCCCTGACGGGTGCCCGCTCAGCCGCGTTCGCGGAGGTACGCGTCCAGCTCCGCCGCCCCGGCCAGCATCGCCCGGGCCCGGGCCGAGAGCCGGGCGCGCCAGTCGCCGAGCGCGCCCTCCAGGGGTTCGAGGCCGCCCGCGGCCCGTACCTGTTCGAGCAGCGGGGCGATCCGTTCCAGCGGATAGCCGCCGCGGCGCAGCTGGTGGGCGAGGCGGGCGTCCCGTACGTCGGCCTCCGCGTACACCCGGTATCCGGTACGGGGGTCCCGGCGCGGGCGCACCAGCCCGGCGCGCTCCCAGGCGCGGAGCGTGGCGGGCCGGATGCCGAGCCGGCGGGCCAGCGGCCCGATGAAGGTGTCCCCGGGCGACCCGTCGTGCCCGCTCGCGGGGTTCGGGCCGAGATCGCGCAGGGCGCTCTCCACGGCCCGGAGGGTCCGGCGGTCCTCCAGGAGCAGGGCGTGGCTCTCGTCGACGAGGCGGAAGGCCTCGTCGGGGTCGCCCTCGTGCACGGCCCGCAGGATCGCGGTCGCCGTCGGGTGCCCGTGGCCGGGCAGCAGGGCGAGGAAGGCGCGCAGGGCGCTCGCGTGGAGCGGGGTGTAGGCGCGGTAGCCGGAGGGGGTGCGGGCGGCGGGCGGGAGGATGCCGGCGTCCTCGTAGTTGCGGACCGCCTGGGTGGACAGCCCGTGCGCACGTGCCAGGTCGACCGGCCGCAGCCGCCCGCCCATACCCCTGCTTTGAAGATTCTGCCCCATGAAGTCCACGATATCGCGGGAGAGTCGACGAAAAGTCTCCACCGAGGCTTCAACGATACGGTTGAAGGCATGGCGACTGACATCAAGGACACCGCCCGTTCCCTCTCCGCTGCCGCCGTCCTGGAGCTGCTCCAGGACCGGCCCCACCCGCCCCGGCCGCCCCGGCTGCTCGCACTCGGCGAGCCCACCCATCGCGAGGACTTCCTGCTCGACCTGCGCAACGCGCTCTTCCGGCAGCTCGTCGAGGAGGAGGGCTACCGGACGATCGCGCTGGAGAGCGACTGCCTCGCCGGGCTGCTCGTCGACGCGTACGTGACCGGGGGCGCCGGCGGCGCCCTCGACGAGGTCGTGGAGCGCGGGATCAGCCACGGCTGGGGCGCCTCCGCGGCCAACCGGGCGCTGGTGCGCTGGATGCGCGCCTTCAACGAGGGGCGGCCCGCCGACGACCGGCTCCGCTTCGCCGGCTTCGACGGCCCGCTGGAGATCACCGCCGCCGCGAGCCCCCGCCAGGCCCTCACCGCGCTCCACGCCCGGCTCGCCGCACGGGTGGACCCGGCCCTGCTGCCCTGCACCGCGGACGGCCTCGACCGGCTGCTCGGCACCGACGAGCGGTGGACCGAACCGGCCGTCATGTACGACCCCACCCGCTCGGTGGGCCGCTCCCCCGAGGCCGTGGAACTGCGGCTGATCGCCGACGACCTGGCGGCCCTGCTCGACGAGCAGGCACCGCTGCTGCTCGCGGCGGCCTCACGGGAGGAGGTGGACCTCGCCCGCCTCCACGCGCGCACCGCGCGCGGCCTGCTCCAGTACCACCACTGGATGGCGGACACCTCGCCCGCCCGGCTCCCCCGGCTCCTCGGCGTCCGCGGCCGGATGATGGCCGAGAACCTGCTCGCCCTCGCCGACCGCGGCCCGGTCCTCGTGTACGCCCACAACTCCCACCTCCAGCGGGAGAAGAGCACGATGCGAATGGGCGGCGACCCGCTGGAGTGGTGGAGCGCCGGCGCCCAGGTGAGCGCGCGCCTCGGCGCGGAGTACGCCTTCCTCCCCACGGCCCTCGGCACCCTCCGCCACCAGGGCGTGGACACACCCGCGCCGGACACCCTGGAGGGCCTGCTGCACGAGCAGCTCCCCCCGACGCCCTCCCTCGTCGACGCGCGCCGCCTCGCGGCGACCCTCACGCTCCCGGAGGCGCGCGTCTCCCCCTGGTTCGGCTACGCCCCGCTGGACCCGGCGCACCTGGGCGCGGCGGACGGGCTGGTCTTCGTCAGGGACGTACCGAAGACCCCGTGACCGGCGCCGGCAGGCTCGCATCAGCGCTTCAGCACACGGTGTCCCACTCGTGGAGGGCCCTCAGGGCCGCGGTGCGGAGGGTCGGTGTGACGGGGGTGACGGGGGTGGGGGTGAGGAGGTAGTCGGCCACGGGGGTGAGCAGCAGGGGGGTGTCGGGGGCCGGGGTGAGCAGGCGGGACTCGTCCCAGGTGTGACGGATGACGGTGCGGCGCAGGAGGGCGCCGTGGCGGGTGACGAGGCGTCGGTTGGTGGCGGCCTCGGCGCGGCGGCGGCGTTCGGGGGCGAGCTCCGGGGCGAGCGCGGCGCGGACGGCGGCCAGTGGGCCGAGCGGCAGATGGCCGGCGGCGTGGTCGAGGAGGCCGGCCGCCTCGGGAGCCAGTCGGTAGGCGGCCAGGACGGCGGCGGTCTCGGCGGGTTCGAAGGGCCGGCCGGTGAGGCCGGCGACGTCGAGGACGGTGACGGCGCCGGGTGAGCGGGCGGGCTCCCGCAGGCGGGCCTCGGCGAGCGCGATGAGGCACTCGACGTGCTGGTCGGCGGCGAGGTACGGCCGGACGGGCACGGTCGAGCCGTCGCCGGGCAGCGCCGCGGTGGTGAGGTGGACGCGGTACCAGGGGTCGGCCAGCGGGTCCTCGGCGGGCCAGTGGACGGTGACGGCCGTGTGGTGGGGCCGGTCGCCGAGCAGGGAGACGTCGATGTGCTCCACCGGCCGGTCGGTGACCAGCCGGATGACGGCCTGCCACAGGGCCGCCTGGTCGGGCGCGACGAGGTCGAGGGTGTCCAGCGGCCGGAGCAGGCCCGCGGGGTAGTAGCCGGCGAGCGGGAGGCCCCGGATGGCGCGGACGCCGGTGGACCGGGCCAGTTCGGCCGCCAGGCGGGCGTAGTGGGCGGCGCGGTCGTGGGCGCGGCGGAGTTCGGCGCGGGCGGGCTCCCCCATCCGTACGCCGTCGCGGGCCAGCGCGGACAGCACCAGGTGCGGCAGGTGACGGTCGGCCCGCGCACGGTGGAGCAGTTCGGCGGGCCCGTCCGCCGGGTCGGTGTCGAGCAACCGGTACAGCAATGCGGTATTCACGGACATCCGCCTCCGAATGTATGGTCAGCCCGGGCGCCACCGGCGGCCGAGGGGGCGGGCGGGCTGCGCCGTTCCGTCTCCGGCAGGCCCGCGGCACGGCGATTCTGACCTTCGGGGTTCAACACCTGATCACCACAGGCTCAACAGACTCGACAGACTCTCGACACCGAGTGCGACGCTGTGGTTAATAAGGTGACACAAAGGCTGACATGTGCGCCGAACGGGGCGGCCACTGTGTTCTGGGGCGGGTGGGGGCAGAGTATGGGCGATCTCCGTTTCTCGTTACTCGGTCTGATGCGGGCTCACCGTGGGGCGACTCCGCTCAAGGTGGGAAGTCCGCAGCAGCAGGCGATGCTGGCCGTTCTCCTGCTCAGGCCGGGGTACTCGGCGAGCGCCACCGATCTGATCGGCGCGCTGTGGGGCGAGGAGCCGCCGAGCGCGGCGATGACGACGGTGCGTACGTACGCGTGGCGATGGCGCAAGATGCTGGACGCGGGGGACCCGGGCGCCGATGACGAGGGGGCGAGATCCGGCCAGGGCGCCCGGCCCGCGTCGAGCGTGCTGGTGTCGATGGGCGACGGCTACCGGCTGGTGCTGCCGAAGCTCGCCGTCGACGCGGCACAGGCGGAGTCACTGGCCGCCGAGGCGGAGCGGACCGCGCGGACCGAACCGCTGCGCGCCCGCGACCTGCTCAACCAGGCCTTGGAGCTGTGGCAGGGCGAACCGCTGACCGGCATCCCCGGACCGTTCGCGGAGCGGCACCGGCAGCGCCTGGAGGAGCTGCGGCTGACCCTCCTGGAGGAACGGATCGGGCTCGACCTGACCCTGGGCCGCCACTCGCGGTGCATCCCCGAACTGACCGCGCTCACCACCGAACACCCGCTGCACGAGCGGGCGTACGGGCTGCTGATGCGGGCGCTCTACCAGGCCGGGCGACAGGCGGACGCGCTGGCGGTCTACCGCGGTGCGCGGCAGTTGTTCCTCGCGGAGCTGGGCGTCGCGCCCGGCGCGGAGCTCGACCAGCTGCATCGCGGGATCCTGGAGGGCGACCCGGCACTGGCCGCTCCGGAGCCGAGCCCGGCGACGGCAACGGCGACGGCGACGGCGACGGCGACGGCGACGGGAGCAGTGGAGCCGGGGGCTCCTGCGCGGGCGGAGGTGCCGGCGGAGCGGGAGACGGGCCTCGTCCGGGGCGGCGCAGGCGACGACGCCCCGGGCCCGGCCGGTTCCCGGGAGGACGGATCCGGCCCTCGCGAGGAGCAGGACGAGCGGGTCGGTCGGGCTGCGGCCGCGCCCCCGCGTCCCGCCCAACTTCCCCCGGACGCCGCCGACTTCACCGGGCGGACGGCGCCCGTCCGGGTGTTGCACGAGGCGCTCGGTGCGCCGTCGGCGCAGGCGCTGGTGATCGCCACCGTGGTCGGCATGGGCGGCGTCGGCAAGACGGCGCTCGCGTTGCACGTGGCCCACCGGGTGCGGGAGTTCTATCCGGACGGGCAGCTGTACGTGGACCTGCGCGGCTCCGATCCCCTGCCGGCCGATCCGGAGGCGGTGCTCAGCGGGTTCCTCGTGGCGCTCGGAGTGTCCGGTGACGCGGTGCCGGACGGTCTCGACGCGCGTTCGGCGCTGTTCCGTTCCGTGGTGGACGGGCGGCGGCTGCTCGTGGTGCTCGACAACGCCAAGGACCTGGCGCAGATCCGGCCGCTGCTCCCGGGTTCGGTCGGGTGCGCGGTCCTGACCACCGGGCGTACCCGGCCGGCCGGGCTGCCGGCCACCGTGCAGGTCGATCTGGACGTCTTCCAGCCCTCGGAGGCACTGGCCCTGCTCGGCCGCACCATCGGCGAGGAGCGGCTGGACGCCGAACGCGAGGCGGCGCTCGATCTCGTGGTGGCCTGTGGGTACCTGCCGCTCGCGGTCCGTATCGTGGCCGCCCGGCTCGCGGCCCGGCCGGGCTGGACGGTGGAGACGCTGAGCCGTCGGCTGCACGTCGAGCGGCGGCGGATCGACGAGCTGCGGATCGGTGATCTCGCGGTCGCCGCCGCCTTCGAACTGAGCTATCGCCAGCTGACCGCGGACCAGGCCCGGGCGTTCCGGCTCGTCGCCTCGGTGGACGGGCCCGACATCGGGCTGCCGGCCGCCGCGGCGCTGCTCGACCTCGACGAGTACGACGCCGAGGACCTGCTGGAGGCGCTGGTGGACGTGGCGATGGTGGAGTCGCCCTTCCCGGGCCGGTACCGGTACCACGACCTGCTGCGGGCGTTCGCCCGACGGCGCCCGGCGGAAGAGGGGAGCACCTCGCCGGCGGGCGATTCACCGGCGGGCGGGGAGGCGATGGCGGCCCGGGACCGGCTCCTCGACCACCTGCTCGCCACCGCCTGCACGGCGTTCCAGCACGCGGTCCCGGGCGATCCGGCGGCGGGCGCGCTGGGTCCGGCCCGCTCCCCCGGCGTACCGCTGGCCGGCTGGGCCGCCGCGCGCGACTGGGTCGTGGCGGAGCGCGCGGGCGCGGCGGCGCTCGCGGCCCAGGTGGCCGCCGACGCGGGAGAGGCTCCCCCACGAACTCCAGGAGCCACGGGAACCGCGGTGGCCCCGGGTGCCGCGGGTGGGGGTGGGACGGCGCCGGACGGTGTGCGGGGAACGGCTCTGCGTGCCGCGATCGACCTGCTGATCGCGCTGACCCCGTTCGTCCTCACCCCGCCGAGCCGCCAACTCGCCACCACCGCCGACGCGCTGGCGGATGCGGCGATCCGGCACGGCGACCTGCGGGCCGCCGGGCGGGCGCATTTCCTGCGCGGGAACGTCGCCCTGGCGGCGACCCGCCTCGACGCGGCCGAGGCGGCGGCACGACAGGCGGTGGAGGCGGCGCGGGCGGCCGGCGACACGGTGATCCTGCGGCAGGCGCTCAACGATCTCGGGCTGATCTGCCAGTTCCTCAGCCGCTTCGACGAGGCGGTGAACCACTACGACGAGGCGCTGCTGCTCGCCAATGAACTGGGGCACCGCTCCGGCGCCCTGGTGACGACCGTGAACGCCGCGCTGGCGCGGGTGCGCAGCGGGCGGGCGGCCGAGGCGGTGGAGATCTGTCACGAGGTGCTCGCGGAGCTGCGGACCCGGCAGGACGATCCCGGTCGTGCGTACACGCTGTACGTCCTCGGCCTGGCACTGCACGGGCTCGGGCGGCACGAGGAGGCGGTGACCTGGTTCGTCGAGTGTCTGACGGTGGCGACGGGCGCCGGTCTGCGGGACCGGGCCGCGCACGCGCGCTACCGGCTCGCGGACAGTCTCCGCTCGCTCGGCCGGGCCGACGAGGCCCTCGACCACGCCGGTCAGGCGCTGGTGCTCTGCGAGGAGCTGGGGGCGGAACGGGACCAGGCCCAGGCGCTGGTGGTGCTCGGCCGCTCGCTGGCGGACCTCGGACGCGGGGCCGAGGCGGGGGCGCGGTTGCGGCAGGCGTACGAGATCTTCGGCCGGCTGGGACTTCCGGAGGCCGCCGAGGTGGCCGGGCTGCTCCAGGAGCCGGCGTTCGCCCTGGTCGATCCCTGAGATCCTGGAGATCCTGGAGAAACGGTACTGCTCGGTGGTGCGGCTGCCGTTCGTGCGGCCGCCGGTCAGGAACCGGTGCTGTTCCAGTCCGTGTCGTCGGTCGGGGTGGGGGTCGGGGCGGGGGCCGGCTGGGTGGTGGACGTGCCGGTCGCGTCGGCGCCGTCGGCCGTCGCCGTACCGGCCGCGCCGAGGGCGATCGCCGCGCCGAGGCCGAGGGCCGCGAGGGCCAGCCGGATCCGGGTGGCACCGAGGATGTTCGCACGCTTCGCCATGACTGCTCCCTGGGACGTCTTCCCTGATGGGAAGGGGTTTCGCGGGACTTTCCGGAGTGTTCCGGGCTGATGGGATCAGCATGGCAAGGCGCGTTCAACGGCCGATCGACGTACGAGCACCGTACGTCGATCGGCATCGTTGATCGGGGCGTTGATCGGGGCGTTGATCCGGTCGGTGATCCGGTCGGTGATCGGGCTCAGACCGCCTCGCGGATCTCCAGCGTGCAGCACTTCACGCTGCCGCCGCCCTTGAACAGCTCGGAGAGGTCCATCCCGATCGGCCGGAAGCCGCGCTCGCGCAGCCTGGCCGCCACCCCGGTCGCCGCCTCCGGCAGCACCACGTTGCGGCCGTCGCTCATCACGTTGAGCCCGAACACCTCCGCGTCGGCCTCCGCCACGAGGACCGCGTCCGGGAAGAGCCGGCGCAGCACCGCGCGGCTGCCCGCCGAGAACGCGCCCGGGTAGTACATGACCTCGTCGGTGTCGAGCACGCTGAGCGCCGTGTCCAGGTGGTAGAAGCGCGGGTCCACGAGGTCGAGGCCGATCACCGGGCGGCCGAGGAACTCCTGCGCCTCCGCGTGCCCGGCGGAGACGCTGCGGAAGCCGCGCCCGGCCAGCAGCCAGCTGCCCGTGAGCAGCAGGTCGCCCTCGCCCTCGTTGACATGGACCGGGTCGTGCGTGACGAAGCCGTTGGCGCGGAACCACTCCAGGTAGGCCGGGCCCTCCGCGGCGCGCTCGGCGTTGCGGAACCGGGCGCCCAGCACCCTGCCGTCGACGACGGTCGCGCCGTTCGCCGCGTAGACCATGTCGGGCAGCCCGGGCAGCGGGTCGATCAGGTCGACGCGGTGGCCGAGTTCGGCGTAGAGCTCGTACAGCCGCTCCCACTGGAGGACGGCGAGGCCGGTGTCGACCGGCTTGGCCGGGTCCATCCAGGGGTTGATCGCATAGCTGACCTCGAAGTGGGTCGGACGGCACATCAGGAAGCGGCGCGGACGGGCGGTGCGGGTCATGGGAGCTCCGGAGGGTGGGAGTGTGCGGGTGGGGTGGATCGGGGTCGGACCGGCCCAGGTGGGGCGATCAGGACTCGGCCGGGCGTTCGGGGAAGCTCCGCATGGCGCGCAGCGGGCTCGTGAGGAGCACCGCGCCGGCCGAGAGCAGCACGCTCGCCATGATCCAGATGGTGGTGCGGGCGCCGAGCACCTCGCCGAGCCAGCCGCCCAGGAGCGCTCCCAGCGGGATGGCGCTGAAGTTGACGGTCGAGGCGCTGGCCCGGATCCGGCCGATCATCGCGGGCGGGCAGTACGCCTGGTAGAAGCTGCCGGCGATGACGTTCCCGGCGATCACGCCGCAGACCGCCACCGCCCAGGCCACGGCGCTCGCCGCCAGCGGCAGCCGCTCCCCCGCCAGGGGCAGCAGGAGGATGAACGGCGCCCCGACCAGCTCGCAGAGGAGCAGTCCGCGGGCCGTGCCGAAGCGGCGGGCGATCCGTCCGGCGAGCGTGGCTCCGGCGAGCCCGCCGACCGACACGACCGCGAACACCGCCCCGACGCCGCCGGGCGTGACTCCCACGCTGCGGATGAGGAAGACGGTCTGCACCGCCTGGATGCCGTTGAGGCCGAGGTTGCCGACGGCCGCGAAGCTCGCGAGCGTCCGCAGGTACGGGTCGCGCACCAGGAAGCGGACGCCTTCGCCGATCTCGCGCAGGATCCCGCGCCGTTCGGAGACCGCCGGCGGCTTCTCCTCGACCCGGAGGGAGCCGACGCAGACCGCCGCCACCAGGTAGGTGATCGCGTCGGCGAGCAGTCCGCTGACCGCCCCGAAGGCCTGGGAGAGCAGCCCCGCAAGACCCGGTCCCGCGATCTCCGCCGCCGCGTCACCGGAGCGCAGCTTGACGTTGGCCTCCAGGAGGTCCTGCTTGGCGACCAGAGCGGGCAGTACGGCGCTGTTGGCCGTGGACAGGAACACCTTGACCGCACCGGCGAGCAGCGCCACGACGACCAGCTGGGCCATGGTCAGCACGCCCAGCCAGGCGGCCACCGGAACACTGCCGAAGAGCACGAGCAGCAGGAGGTCGCAGACCAGCATCACCTTCAGCCGGGGCCAGCGGTCCACCCAGGCGCCCGCGAACAGACCGAGGAAGAGCCACGGCACCCAGGCGGAGGCGGTCAGCAGACCGACGGTGAACGGCGAGGCCTCCAGGGTGACGACGGCCACCAGGGCGAGGGCGACGTTGCCGACCGCGGTGCCGAGACCGCTGGTCGTCTCACCGATCCAGAGCGTGCGGAAGTTTCTCTGTGCCCAGAGGCCCCAGCGGCTTCTCCTCGGCGGCTGGGTCGCCGGCGGCAAGGAGGGGCCGGGGGACGGCGGCCTGACGGAGGCGGTGGTCATGGCGGGTCACTCTCCAAGCTTCTCGGCCAGCACGGAGGCGATCCGTGCGAGGGGCTCCGGCCGCGTCATGGCGCCGTGCGTGCAGGGGATGCGGTGCTCCTCGACGTGGCCTTCGACGTACGGGCCCCAGGCCGCCGCGTAGGGCCAGTCGGCGGGCTTGTCGAGGGTGGCGCCGACGAAGACGGCGTCGCCCCGGTAGCGGTCCGGCACGTGCTCGGCCATCAACTTGCGGTGCAGCTCGAAGACGTCGGGCAGGACGTCGGCGGCCTCGCCGAGGAGTGCGGTGAGTTCGGCCTGGCCGCGTCCGTCGGCGGGGTCGTAGCCCAGTGAGGCGAGCAGTTCGGCCAGCGTGTCGACCGGATCGTCGCCGGACGACGGGCCGGCGCCGGCGGCGTACCGGGCGGGATCGGCGGCGTACCGCGCCGGGTCGGCGGGCAGGCCGTCGAGGAGGGCGAGCAGGGCGACCTCCTGGCCGTCGGCCTGCAGGGCGACGGCCATCGCCTGGGCGACCACCGCCCCGAAGGACCAGCCGAGCAGGTGGTACGGGCCTTCCGGCTGGACGGCGCGGATCTGCGCCACGTAGTCCGCGGCGATCTCGGAGACGGAGGACGGCGCGGTCGCCCCGCGCAGTCCGCGCGCCTGGAGGCCGTGGACCGGCCGGTCCTGGTCGAGGTGGCGCAGCAGTCCGGAGTAGACCCAGCTGACGCCGGCGGCCGGGTGGACGCAGAACAGCGGGGCCCTGGTGCCGCCGGCGCGCAGCGGGAGGAGCACGTCGAGGGCGCTGCGGGCGTCGGTGTCGGTCGTGTCGACGAGGTCCTGGGACACCCGCCGGGCCAGGGCGGCCACGGTCGGGGCCTCGAAGAGGGCCCGGATGCCGAGGTCGGCGCCGAGCGCGGTGCGGATCCGGCCGAGCAGCTTCATCGCGAGGAGGGAGTGGCCGCCGAGGGCGAAGAAGCCGTCGTCGACGGAGACCGGACCGGGCAGGCCGAGGACCTCGGCGAAGAGCTCGCAGAGGAGTTCCTCGTGCGCCGTCCGCGGTGCGCGGCCGTGGGGCGAGGAGCGGAAGTCGGGCGCGGGCAGCGCGCGCCGGTCGACCTTGCCGCTGGCGGTCAGCGGCAGCGCGTCGAGCGGGACGACGGCGGCCGGGAGCATGTAGCCGGGCAGCGACTCGGCGGCGAAGGCACGCAGTTCGGCCGGGTCGAGCGGCCCCTCCACTGCTACGTGGGCGACCAGGCGGGGCCCTGCGGTGGCGTCCTCGTGGACGCTCACGGTGGCGGCGTGGACCCGGGGGTGCCGGGTCAGCACGTGCTCGATCTCGCCGGGTTCGATGCGGAAGCCGCGGATCTTGACCTGGTGGTCAGTGCGGCCCAGGTACTCGGTGTTCCCGTCGCGGGTGCGACGGACCAGGTCGCCTGTGCGGTACATCCGCTCCCCCGGCGCGAACGGGTCGGCGACGAAGCGCTCGGCGGTCAGCGCCGCGCGGCCGAGGTAGCCGCGGGCGAGGCCGGCGCCGGCCAGGTGGAGCTCGCCGGGGACGCCGGGCGGTACGGGGTTCAGGTGCTCGTCGAGTACGTAGGCGCGGGTGCCGAGGGCGGTCCGGCCGAGGGCCGGGCGCTCGGTGGCGGCGCAGGGCTGGGTGAGCGCGTCGACGGTGGCCTCGGTGGGGCCGTAGAGGTTGTGGGCGACGACGGCCGGGGCCGCGCGCAGCCGGTCCCACAGGGACTGGCCGACCGCCTCGCCGCCGAGCAGCACCACACGCGGGGTTCCGGACGGCGTGGGAGCGTCCAGCAGGCCCTCGTCGACGAGCTGTTCGGCGTAGGAGGGCGTGACCTCCAGGACGTCGATCGACTCCGTGCGGAGGTGCCGGACGAGGGCGGCGGCGTCGCGGCGGACCTCGTCACCGATGAGGTGCAGTTCGTGGCCCGCGGCCAGCCAGAGCAGTCCGTCCCAGGAGGCGTCGAAGCAGAGCGAGGCGGTGAGCGCGACCCGCCGGCGACCGTGGCGCCGCTCGACGGCGCCGATCGGGCCGGTGGCGGAGCGGTGCGAGGCGAGGAGCGCGGCGATCGAACCGTGGCTCACCACCACGCCCTTGGGCCGGCCGGTGGAGCCCGAGGTGTAGATCACGTACGCGGCGTCGGCGGCGGTGGCGCGGCGCGCCGGACCCGCGGAGTCCGCCGGGTTCGTGTCGCCGGCCCGGTCCGTGCCGTCCGCCGGTGAGACGGTCAGTACGGGCAGGCCGGCGAGCAGTTCGGGCAGCGGCCAGCCGGCACCGGTCACGGCCAGGGCGGGTGCCGCGTCGGCGAGCATGGCGGCCGTACGGTCGGCCGGGTACTCGGCGTCCAGCGGGAGCGAGGCGGCACCCGCCTTGAGCACGGCGAGCAGCGCGACCACGGAGTCCGCGGTGCGCGGCAGGGCCAGGGCGACCACCGAGTCCGGTCCGGCGCCCGCGGCCGTCAGGCGCTCGGCGAGGCGGTCGGCACGGGCGTTCAGGTCCGCCCAGCTCAGTCGGGTGTCGCCGGCGACCAGCGCGGTCGCGTCGGGGGTCAGGGCCGCCTGGGCCGCGAAGACGGCGGGCAGCAGCGGCACCTCCGACGGCAGCGCGTCGCCACCGGCGGCCGGCTCCGCGCGTTCGGCGGCGGAGAGCAGGTCGATGCGGCCGATGGGCCGGTCGGGTCGGGCGGCAGCGGCGGAGAGCAGCCGGCCGAGGCGGACCGCCAGGGACTCGACGGTCTCCCGGTCGAAGAGATCGGTGGCGTAGTCGATCGCGCACTCGAGTCCGGCCGGTGCGCCGTCGGCGTCGAAGGACTCGCCCATGGCGATGGAGAGGTCGAACTTGGCCACGTACCCGCCGACCGGTTCGACGGTCGCGGCGAGCCCGGCCAGGTCGAGCGGCGCCGTCTCCGGGTCGCCCTGACCGCCGCCCTGGAGCAGCAGCATCACCTGGAAGAGCGGGTGGCGGGCGAGCGAGCGGGCCGGGTTGAGCTCCTCGACCAGCCGCTCGAAGGGCACGTCCTGGTGGGCGTGGGCGTCGAGCTGGGTTTCGCGCACCCGGTGGAGCAGTTCGCCGAAGCTCGGGTCTCCGGAGGTGTCGGTGCGCAGCACCAGGGTGTTGACGAAGAAGCCGACCAGGTCGTCCAGGGCCTCGTCCGAGCGCCCGGCGACCACCGAGCCGATCGGGATGTCGGTGCCGGCCCCGAGCCGGGTCAGGAGTGCGGCGAGCCCGGCCTGCAGGGTCATGAACATCGTGACCCGGTTCTCCCGGCTCACCTCGACCAGTGCGCGGTGCAGTTCGGCGCCGAGCGGGAGGACGACGCGGTCGCCGCGGTGGCCGCTGTCGGCACGGCGGGGGCGGTCGACGGGCAGCGACAGTTCCTCAGGGAGGTCTGCCAGGGCCTCGCGCCAGTAGGCGAGCTGCCGGGAGGCGAGGCTGTCGGGGTCGTTCTCGTCGCCGAGCAGTGCGCGCTGCCAGAGCGCGTAGTCCGCGTACTGCACCGGCAACGGCTGCCACGCGGGCGCCGTACCGTCGCGGCGGGCGCCGTAGGCCGCGGCCAGGTCCCGCAGCAGCGGGTCCATGGACAGACCGTCGCCGGCGATGTGGTGGAGGACGAGGACGAGCAGGTGCTCGTCGGCCGCGAGCGGGAACAGGTGGGCTCGTACGGGCAGTTCGGCGGCGAGGTCGAAGGGGACGGCGGTGCATGCGGCCAGGGCGGCCGCCGGGTCGGCGGGCCGCGTGGTGCGGCGGTCGAAGGTGACCCGGGCCTGGGCGGGCGGAAGGATCCGCTGCCGGGGCTCGCCGTCCCGCTCGCCGATCAGCGTGCGCAGGATCTCGTGGCGGGCGACCAGGTCGCCGAGGGCGAGCTCCAGGGCGGCCGGGTCGAGCGGGCCGGTGAGGCGCAGTGCGAGCGGGAGGTTGTAGAGCGCGCTGGGGCCCTCCATGCGGTCGATCAGCCAGAGCCGCCGCTGGGCGAAGGAGAGCGGCAGCCGCTCCGGGCGCTCGCCGGCCGTGAGGGCGGTCCGGGTGCCGGTGCCGTCCAGGCGCTGGGCCAGACCGGCCACGGTCGGCGCCTCGAAGACGTCGCGGACGTCGATCTCGGCGGCGAGGACGGTGCGGACGCGGCTGACCAGCTTCATGGCGAGGAGCGAGTGTCCGCCGAGGGCGAAGAAGTCGTCGTCGACGGTGAGCGGAGCCGGGGCGCCGAGCACCTCGGCGAACAGGCCGCAGAGCAGTTCCTCCCGTGCCGTGCGGGCGGCCCGGCCGCCGGTGAAGAGCTGGAAGTCGGGGGCGGGCAGGGCGCGCCGGTCGACCTTGCCGCTGCCCGTCAGCGGCAGTGCGTCGAGGGTGACGACGGCCGCGGGGACCATGTACGCGGGGAGGGCGTCCGCCACGAACCTGCGGAGTTCGAGGGCGAGTTCGGGGCTCGGCGCGGCGACCGCGCAGTGGGCGACCAGGCGGCGGTCGCCGTCCGCGGTCTCGTGCGGGGTGACGACGGCCTGGTGGACGGCCGGGTGCCGGGTCAGCGCCTGCTCGATCTCGCCGGGTTCGATGCGGAAGCCGCGGATCTTGACCTGGTGGTCGGTGCGGCCCAGGTAGTCGATCCGGCCGTCGCGGGCACGGCGTACCAGGTCACCCGTGCGGTACATCCTCTCCCCCGGCGCGAACGGGTCGGCGACGAAACGCTCGGCGGTCAGCGCCGCGCGGCCGAGGTAGCCGCGGGCCAGGCTGTCGCCGGCGAGGTAGAGCTCGCCCGGGACGCCCGCGGGGACCGGGTTGAGGTGCTCGTCCAGGACGTGGGCGCGGGTGCCGAGGACGGTGTGTCCCAGGGTGGGGCGCTCCGCGTCGGCGAAGGCCTGGAGCAGGGTGTCGACGGTGCACTCGGTGGGCCCGTACAGGTTGTGGCCGGTGGTGGCCGGGGCCGCGCGCAGCCGGTCCCACAGCGCCTGCCCGACCGGCTCGCCGCCGAGCAGCACGACGCGCGGCGCGGGTTCGTCCAACAGGCCTTCGGCGACGAGCTGTTCGGCGTACGTGGGGGTGAACTGGACGGCGTCGACGCCGGCGGTGCGGAAGTGGCGGACCAGGGCGGCGGGGTCGCGCCGCAGGTCCTCGCCGATCAGGTGCAGTTCGTGCCCGGCGACCAGCCACAGCAGGCCGTTCCAGGAGGCGTCGAAGCAGAGCGAGGCGGTCAGGGCGGCGCGCAGCCGGCCGTGGGTCCGCTCGGGCTCGGCGAAGGTCTCCGCCCGGTGGGCGGCGAGCAGGCCGGCGATCGAACCGTGGCTCACCACCACGCCCTTGGGCCGGCCGGTGGAGCCCGAGGTGTAGATGACGTACGCGGCGTGGGACGCCGTGACGCGGACGGGCGGGGCGTCGGCGGGCCGGTCGGCCCAGTCCTCCTCGGCGACGTCGAGGACGGTGAGACCGTCCAGGGCTTCGGGCAGCGGCCAGCCGGCGCCGGTGAGGACGGCCGCCGGGCGGGCGTCGGCCAGCATGTGGGCGGTGCGCTCCCGCGGGTACTCGGCGTCCAGCGGCAGGAAGGCCGCACCGGCCTTGAGCACGGCCAGCTGCGCGACCACGGTCTGCGCCGAGCGGGGCAGGGCGAGCGCGACCACGTCCTCGGGACCGATGCCGTGGGCACGCAGCCCGTGGGCCAGGCGGTTGGCGCGGGCGTCGAGCTTGGCGTACGTCAGCCGGGTGTCCTCGAAGACCAGGGCCGTGAGGTCCGGTGTGGCCGCCGCCCGGGCGGCGAAGGCGTCCGGTACGAGCGGCAGTCCGGTGGGCAGCGGCCGGTGGCCGGAGAGGAGCTCGGCGCGCTCGCCGTCGGCCAGCAGGTCGGCGCGGCCGATCCGCTCCTCGGGGCGGGCGGTGACGGCCGTGAGGAGCCGGCCGAAGCGAGCGGCGACGGCCTCGACGGTCTCCCGGTCGAACAGGTCGGTGGCGTAGTCGATCGCGCAGTCCAGACCGGCGGGCGCTCCGTCCGGTCCGAAGAACTCCTCAAGGGTCACGTTGAGGTCGAACTTGGCGACGCCGGTGTCGGCGGCCAGCGCCTCCGCCCGCAGACCGGCGAGCTCCGACTCGGCGCCGTCGTTGGACTGGAGGACCATCGCCACCTGGAAGAGCGGGTGGCGGGCGAGCGAGCGGACCGGGTTCAGCTCCTCCACGAGCCGCTCGAAGGGCACGTCCTGGTGGGCGTAGGCGCCGAGGCCGGTCTCCCGTACGCGGCCGAGGAGTTCGCCGAAGGTGGGGTCTCCGGAGGTGTCGGTGCGCAGCACCAAGGTGTTGACGAAGAAGCCGACGAGATCGTCCAGGGCCTCGTCCGAGCGCCCGGCGACCACCGAGCCGATCGGGATGTCGGTGCCGGCCCCGAGCCGGGTCAGGAGTGCCGCGAGGGCGGCCTGGAAGGTCATGAAGAGGGTGACCCGGTGTTCCCGGCTCACCTCGACGAGTGCGCGGTGCAGTGCGGCGTCGATCGGCAGGGCGATCCGTTCGCCGCGGTGGTCGGCGCGGGCGCCGCGCGGCCGGTCGACGGGGAGCGTCAACTCCTCCGGAAGGTCGGCCAGGGTCTCGCGCCAGTAGGCGAGCTGGCGTGCGACCAGGCTCTCGGGGTCGTCCTCGTCGCCGAGCAGTGCGCGCTGCCAGAGCGCGTAGTCCGCGTACTGCACCGGCAACGGCTGCCACGCGGGCGCCGTACCGTCCCGACGGGCGCCGTAGGCGGCCGCCAGGTCCCGCAGCAGCGGCCCCATCGACCAGCCGTCGCCGGCGATGTGGTGCAGGGCGACGACCAGGACGTGCTCCTCGGGAGCGACCCGGAGCAGGGTGATCCGTACGGGAGGTTCGGCGGCCAGGTCGAAGGGGCGGCGGGCCGCCCGGTCGATCTCGGCCTCGATCGACTCGGGGGCGCAGTCGAGCGGTTCCACCCGGAGCGGCGCGTCGGCGGGGGCGAGGACCGATTGGTGGGGCTCGCCGTCGTGTTCGGCGACGACGGTGCGCAGGATCTCGTGGCGGGCGACCAGGTCGCCGAGGGCGAGCTCCAGGGCGGCCGGGTCGAGCGGGCCGGTGAGCCGCAGCGCGAGCGGCATGTTGTAGAGGGCGCTCGGTCCCTCCATGCGGTCGATCAGCCAGAGCCGCCGCTGGGCGGAGGAGAGCGGCAGCCGCTCGGGGCGCTCCCCGGCGGTGAGCGCGAGCCGTGCCCCGGCGCCGTCCAGGCGCTGGGCCAGACCGGCCACGGTCGGCGCCTCGAAGACGTCACGGATGCCGAGCTCGGCGCCGAGCACCGAGCGGACCCGGCTGAGCAGCCTGGTGGCGAGCAGCGAGTGCCCGCCGAGGGCGAAGAAGTCGTCGTCCGCCGAGACCTGGCCGGTCACGCCGAGCACCTCGGCGAACAGACCGCAGAGGATCTCCTCGGGCGCGGTTCGCGCCGCCCGGCCGCCGGTGGCCACGGCGAAGTCGGGCGCGGGCAGCGCGGAGCGGTCGAGCTTGCCGTTGACGGTGAGCGGAAGCGCGTCGTGTGTCACGAAGGCCGCGGGGACCATGTGGTCCGGCAGGGCGGCGGCCGCGTGGGCGCGCAGGACCGCCGGGTCGAGCGGGGTGCGGGTGACGACGTGGGCGGCGAGGCGGGTGCCCGCCATGCTGTCCGTACCGTCGGTGTAGGGCAGCACGGCGGCCTGGAGGATGCCGGGGTGGGCGGTCAGGACGGTCTCGATCTCGCCGAGCTCGATCCGGAAGCCGCGCACCTTGACCTGGTGGTCGGTGCGGCCCAGGTACTCGATCCGGCCGTCCGGCCGGCGCCGGACGAGGTCGCCGGTGCGGTACATCCTCTCCCCCGATGCGAACGGGTCGGCGACGAAGCGCTCGGCGGTCAGCGCGGGCCGGCCGAGGTAGCCGCGGGCGAGGCCGGCGCCGCTCAGGTACAGCTCGCCGGGGACACCGGGCGGTACGGGTCGCAGGCCGGCGTCCAGGACATGGGCGCGGAGCCTGGGCAGCGGGCGGCCGATCAGGGGGCGGGGGTCGCTGTCGAGCCGGTGGTGGAGGGCGTCGACGGTGCACTCGGTGGGCCCGTACATGTTGAGGACGACGGTGCCGGGGGCGGCGGCGAGGGCGGTCCACAGGCTCTGGCCGAGGGCCTCGCCGCCGACCATGAGGACGGCGGGCGGGCAGCGGTCGAGCAGGCCCTCCTCGACCAGCCGCTGGGCCTGGCCGGGGGTGACGTCGAGGACGTCGGCGCCGGTCTCCTCGGCGTGGCGGACGATGGCGGCCGCGTCGCGGCGCAGGTCGTCGTCGAGCAGGTGGAGTTCGTGTCCCGCGACCATCCAGAGCAGCGCTTCGAGGGCGGTGTCGAAGGAGAGCGAGGCGGTCTGGGCGAACCGGAACCTGCGGCCCGGGTGGACCTCGTGGGCCGCGGCGATGGTCACGTCGCGGTGGAAGGCGAGCAGGTTGGCGAGGCCGCCGTGGCGGACCACCACGCCCTTGGGCCGGCCGGTGGAGCCCGAGGTGTAGATCACGTAGGCGGCGTGGGACGGGCCGATGCGCACGGGCGGGGCGTCGGCCGGCCGCCCGGCCCAGTCCTCCTCGGCGACGTCGAGGACGGTCAGGCCGTCGAGCACCTCGGGCAGCGGCCAGCCGGTGCCGGTGAGCACGGCGGCCGGGCGGGCGTCGGCCAGCATGTGGGCGATCCGGTCGCGCGGGTACTCGGCGTCCAGCGGCAGGAAGGCCGCACCGGCCTTGAGCACGGCCAGGACCGCGACCACGGATGCGGCGGACCGGGGCAGGGCGAGCGCGACCACGTCCTCCGGGCCGACGCCGGAGGCGATCAGACCGTGGGCCAGCCGGCTGCTACGGGCGTCGAGCTCGGCGTACGTCAGCCGGGTCGCCCCGCAGACCAGGGCCGTGTGGTCCGGGGCCGCGGCCGCCTGGGCGGCGAAGGCCGCCGGGACGAGGAGGTCGGCGCCGGGCCGGTCGATGTCGAACCGGTCGGTGTCGTGCCACGCGGCCAGCGCGGCGCGGCCGGTCTCACCGAGCACGTCGAGCTCGGCGACCGGGCGGTGCGGGTCGTCGGCGACCTGGGCGAGCAGGCGTACGAGGGCGTCGGCGAGCCGTTCGGCGGTGGCGCGGTCGAACAGGTCGGTGGCGAACTCCAGGCCGCCCTCCAGGCCGGCCGGACCGCCGTCCGGGTGGTGGCGCTCCGCGAGGTTCAGGGTCAGGTCGAAGGCGGTGGTGGGCAGGCCGAGCGGTTCGTGGGCGGTGCGGGTGCCGGGGAACTCGGGGCCGCCGCCGGCGGTGTTGTCGAAGGCGATCATCACCTGGAAGAGCGGGTGCCGGGCCAGCGTGCGGACCGGGTTGAGCTCCTCGACCAGGCGCTCGAACGGCACGTCCTGGTGCGCGTAGGCGGCCAGGTCGGACACACGTACTCGGTCGAGGAGTTCGGCGAAGGTAGGCCGGCCGGTGAGGTCGGTGCGCAGCACCAGGGTGCTGGCGAAGAAGCCGACGAGATCGTCGAGGGCGGGGTCGAGACGGCCGGCCAGCGGGGTGCCGATGGGCAGGTCCTCGCCTGCGCCGAAACGGTGCAGCAGGGTCGCGTAGGCGGCCTGGAGCACCATGAAGAGGGTGGCTCCGTGCGCGGCGGCCAGCTCGGCGAGCCGCGCGTGCAGCTCGGGGTCGAGCTCGAGCGGCACGACGTCGCCGCGGTGGCTCGCGACCGCCGGGCGCGGCCGGTCGAGCGGGAGCGGCAGCTCGTCCGGAAGGCCGGACAGGGCCTCGCGCCAGTGGGCGAGCTGGCGGCTCATCAGGCTGTCGGGGTCGGTGTCGTCGCCGAGCAGCCGGTACTGCCACAGGGTGTAGTCGGCGTACTGGACGGGCAGCGGCTCCCCGACCGGCAGCTCGCCGCCCAACCGGGCGGTGTACGCCTCGGCGAGGTCGCGGAAGAGCGGCCGCAGCGACCAGCCGTCGCCGGCGATGTGGTGCAGCACAAGGAGGAGGACGTGCTCGTCGGGCGCCTCGGGGCGCAGGTAGGCGTGCAGCGGGAGGTCGGCGGCCAGGTCGAAGGTGTGGCCGGCCAGCTCCTGCACCGTGCGGTCGGTGACGGTGAGCAGCGGCGCGGGCGCCTCGGGCAGGACGCGCTGGTAGGGGATGCCGTCGTGGGCGCCGAAGACGGTGCGGAGCGATTCGTGGCGGGCGACGACGTCGTGGAGCGCGCTCTCCAGGGCGGCCGGGTCGAGCGGGCCGGAGAGCCGGAGGGCGAGGGTGATGTTGTAGGTGGTGGCGGGGCCCTCGGCCTGGCCGAGGAACCACAGCCGGCGCTGGGCGAAGGAGAGCGGCAGCCGCTCGGGCCGGGGCTGCGGGCGCAGTGCCGGCCGGGCCGGGTCGGTGGCGAGCCGGGCGGCGAGGGCGGCGACCGTCGGGGCCTGGAAGAGGTCGCCGATGGCGAGTTCGGCGCCGAGCTCGGTGCGCGCCCGGCCGATGAGGCGGGTGGCGAGGAGGGAGTGCCCGCCGAGTTCGAAGAAGTCGTCGTCGATCGTGATGTCGTCGATGCCGAGGATGTCGCCGAAGAGGGCGCACAGAGTGCGCTCGCGCTCGTCGCGCGGGGCGCGCCCGGAGGCGTCGGTGGTGAGCTCGGGCGCGGGCAGCACGCGCCGGTCGACCTTGCCGTTGGCGTTGAGCGGCAGGGCGGGCAGCACGACGACGGCCGAGGGGACCATGTAGCCGGGCAGGGTCCCGGCGGCGAACTCCTTGATCTCCGCGCCGAGTTCGGCGTTCCCGTCGGGTCCGGGGTCGGGCACCGCGCAGTAGCCGACGAGCCGGATGTCGCCGGGGCGGTCCTCGCGCGGGATCACGATGACCTGGCGGACGGCCGGGTGGCGGGAGAGGACGGCCTCGATCTCGCCGAGTTCGATCCGGAAGCCGCGCAGCTTGACCTGGCCGTCGATCCGGCCGAGGAACTCGATCGCGCCGTCGGCCCGGCGGCGCACCAGGTCTCCGGTCCGGTACATCCTCTCCCCCGGCGCCGACGGGTCGGCGACGAAGCGCTCGGCGGTGAGCGCGGGGCGGTTCCAGTAGCCGCGGGCCAGGCCGGCGCCCGCCACGTACAGCTCGCCGGGGACGCCGGGCGGGACGGGCCGCAGCCAGGCGTCGAAGACGTGGGCGCGCATGTTGTCGAGCGGGGCGCCGATCGGCGGCCGCGGGCCGGCCAGGTCGGCGGGGGCCAGCTGGTGGTGGGTGGCGAAGGTGGTGGCCTCCGTCGGACCGTAGACATGGGCGAGGAGCAGGTCGGGGCAGTGGTCGAGGACGCGCCGCATCAGGGTGCCGGAGGCGGCCTCGCCGCCGGTGCAGACGGTGCGCAGGGCGCGGAAGGTCTCCGGGGCCTGCTCGGCGACCAGGTCGAAGAGCGCCTTGGTGAGGAAGACCGCGGTCACCTCGTGCCGGGTGGCGAGGGCGTGCAGGGCGGCGGCGTCCAGGTTTCCGGGCGGGGCGACGACGACCGTGCCGCCGGACAGCAGCGGTGTCCACAGTTCGTAGGTCGCGGCGTCGAAGGCGTGCGGGGAGTGCAGCAGGACCCGCCGGTGCCGGCCGTCCTGCCAGCGGCGGTCGGCGGCGAGGTCGACGACGTCGCGGTGGCGGACGGCGACGCCCTTGGGCGTACCGGTGGAGCCGGAGGTGAACATCACGTACGCGAGCCGGTCGGGGTGGACGGCGCGGCCGGGGTCGTGCGCCGGGGCGGCCGTCCCGTCGCCGGGGCGGACCACGACGGCGGTGTGCGGGAAGCCCGGGTCGGGGCGGTCGGTGAGCAGGACGGGGGCGGCGGTGTCGGCGAGCAGCGCGGCCATCCGCTCCGGCGGCAGGCTCGCGTGCATGGGGACGTAGCAGCCGCCGGCCTTGAGCACGGCCAGGGTGGCGACGACCAGGTCGACGGAGCGTTCCATCAGCAGGGCGACCGGGGACTCGGGGCCGACGCCGGAGGCGATCAGATGGTGGGCGAGCCGGTTGGCGCGGGTGTCGAGCTCGGCGTAGGAGACGGTGCCGCCGTCGTGGGCGAGGGCCACGGCGTCCGGCGTACGGGCGGCCTGGGCCGCGAAGAGCTCGGGCAGCGAGCCGTACGGGACGGGCGCGGCGGTGGCGTTCCACTCCTCGCGCAGCAGCTCGTGCTCCGCGGGCGCGAGGATGTCGAGGGTGCCGATCGGCGCCTCGGGGTCGGCGGCCGCGGCGGTGAGGAGCCGGCCGAGGCGTTCGAACAGGGTGGTGATGGTGGTGCGGTCGTAGAGGTCGGCCGCGTACTCGACGGAGCCGGTGAGGCCGGCGGGGGCGCCGGCGGCGGTGCGCCGCTCGGTGACGCCGATGTTGAGGTCGAACTTGGCCACCCGCAGGCCGAGCGGTTCGGGCTCCGTCTCCAGGCCGGGCAGGCGGAGTTCGCCCTCCTCGTGGTTCTGCAGCACGAGCAGGGTCTGGAACAGCGGGTGGCGGCCGAGGGCGCGGACCGGGTTGACCTCCTCGACCAGCCGCTCGAACGGCACGTCCTGGTGGGCGAAGGCGTCGAGCTGGGACTCCCGTACCCGGCCGAGGAGTTCGGTGAAGCTCGGGTCGCCGGAGGTGTCGGTGCGCAGCACCAGGGTGTTGACGAAGAAGCCGACCAGGTCGTCGAGCGCCTCGTCGGAGCGGCCGGCCACGCCGGTGCCGAGCGGGATGTCGGTGCCGGCGCCGAGCCGGGTGAACAGCGCGGCGAGACCGGCCTGGAGGACGGAGAACAGGGTGGCGCGATGCCCGCGGGCCAGCTCGGTGAGAGCGGTGTGCAGCTCGGGGCCGTAGTGGAACGGCACGGCGTCCGCGGCGCCGGTCGGGGCGGGCGGCCGGGGCCGGTCCACCGGCAGCTCCAGCTCCTCGGGC
Organism: Streptomyces fradiae; assembly: GCF_041270065.1. Taxonomy (NCBI): domain Bacteria; kingdom Bacillati; phylum Actinomycetota; class Actinomycetes; order Kitasatosporales; family Streptomycetaceae; genus Streptomyces; species Streptomyces fradiae. The sequence continues at coordinate 1,159,523 of NZ_CP065958.1, forward strand.
AGCCCGGACAGGGCTCCTCTCCAGTGGTCGAGCTGGCGGCTCATCAGGCTGTCGGGGTCGGTGTCCTCCCCGAGGAGTTCCCGCTGCCAGAGCGTGTAGTCGGCGTACTGGACCGGCAGCGGCTCCCAGTCGGGCGCGGCGCCGTCGAGGCGGGCGGCGTAGGCGGTGGCGAGGTCCCGCAGCAGCGGGCCGAGCGACCAGCCGTCACCGGCGATGTGGTGGAGCACGACGAGCAGTACGTGCTCGGTGGACGGCCGCGGGCCGGAACGGTCGTCGGTGGACAGTGCCGGGCCGGACCCGTCGTCGGTGGACAGTCCCGGGCCGGACCCCTCGTCGGTGGACAGTCGCGGGGCGGACCCGTCGTCGGTGGACAGTCCCGGGCAGGACCCGTCGTCGGTGGGTGTGAGCGAGAAGACCGTGACCCGGATGGGCAGTTCGGTGGCCAGGTCGAAGGTGCGGGCGGCGGCCCGGTCCCGCAGGGCCGGGTAGGCGCCGGGTGCGCAGCGCACCGCATCGAAGGCGACCCGCGCCTCCATGGACGGCAGGATCCGCTGTACCGGCACTCCGTCGGCCACCGGGAACACGGTGCGCAGGGCCTCGTGCCGGGCGACCACGTCGGCCGTCGCCGCGCGCAGCGCGTCGACGTCGAGCGCGCCGCGCAGGCGGACCGCGAACGGCAGGTTGTAGAGCGCGGTCGGCCCTTCGATCTGGTCGATCAGCCAGAGACGCTGTTGTGCGTACGAAACCGGGATCACGGTGCTTCCTCTGCTCACGTCACGGCGTGGATGGTGGTCGGATCGCCTCAGGCGGGGACTGCGGTGGACGGGTTCGCCGTGCGGCCGGCGGTGGGGTCCACCGTGGGCCGGCAGTCCAGGAGGTCCACGGGCCGGCCCATCGCGACGGCGATCTTCCGGTCGCCCCGGTACGGGTCGCGGCCGTGCGCGCAGAGCACGTTGTCGACCAGCATCACGTCGCCGACCTGCCAGGTCTCGCGGACGGTGGCGGCGTCGTAGGCCGCGTTCAGGGCGTCCACGTCCTCGCGCGACAGCGGCTCGCCGTCGCCGAAGCCGGTGTGGAACGGCAGCCCGTCCGGGCCGAATTCGTCGACCATCGCCTCCCGGATGTCCGGGTCGAGCGACCACTCGTTCCAGAAGGCCAGGTGGTTGAACCAGACCTCCTCGCCGGTGTGCGGGTGGTGGATCGTGGCCGCGCGCAGCTGGCTGGTGCGGAGGTTGCCGTCCGGCTGCCACTCCCAGGTGATGCCGCTCTCCCGGCAGTACGCCTCGACGTCGGCGCGCTCCTCGGTGCCGAAGGCGGTGCGCCAGCCGAGCGAGACGTAGTCCGAGTAGTTGCGGGTGAGCGTCCAGCCGGAGGACCGGCCGCGCTCTGCCAGGTGGTCGGGGAGCCCGGCGAGGACCTTGCGGACGTCGGCGGTCGGCGTGGCGCCTCCGGTCTCGGGCGCGGTCAGGCAGGCGAAGAGCAGCCGGCCGGGGAAGGTCAGGGTGTAGCTGTTCTCGTTGTGCATGCGGATCGACTGGGCGGGCGGCAGGTCGGTGGACGAGAAGACGCCGTCACCGAAGTCGCTGCGCGGGGTGGCCTTCTCCCGGTACGGGGTGGGCTCGGGGATCAGCACATCGCGAACGGCGGCGACGTCCGCCGGCTCCGCGACCGGCAGGCCGCGCAGGAAGATCGTGCCGTGCTCGTGCAGGGCGGCGGTCAGCGCGGTCTCGTTCTCGCGCAGCCACGCGCAGGCCTCGGCGAGGCCGGCGGTGGGCGGCACGTGGGCGAGGGCCGGGCGGCCGGGGTTCAGCTCCCAGGTCGGCATGGCGGCGCTCACCGCTGGTCGAGCGTGGCGAGCAGGCTCGCCGGGCGGATGTCGGTCCAGTTGGCCTCGATCCAGTCGAGGCACTCCTGGCGGGGCGCCTCGCCGTGGACGGTGGTCCAGCCGGCCGGCACGTCGATCCAGACCGGCCAGAGCGAGTGCTGGTTCTCGTCGTTGACCAGGACCAGGTAGGCGGCGTTGTCGTCCTCGAACGGGTTGCTCATGGTGGTCTCCGTATGGTGATCGGTGATCCGGGCTGTGATTCGAAGGTAGGTGCGCCGGACGGGCGGGAGCGGCACAAGCCCCGGCAGGTGAGCGGCAGTTGGCGCACTGCCGGAGGGCGCGGGCCCTGCGGGTCCGCAGGGACCTGGGGGTCCGGAGGGACCTGGGGCGGACGTGGCCGGCGGCTCATCGGCGGACGAGGCGCACCGGGAAGCGGTCCAGGCCGAAGTTGATGATCGAGCGGTTGTGGTCGACCGGCCCGGCGGGCTCGATGCGGGCGGCCTTCTCCAGCGCGGCCGTGTACAGGGCGCTCAGCTCGGCCTTGGCCAGCGGGGCGCCGATGCAGTAGTGGGCGCCCAGGCCGAGCGCCAAGTGCTTGTTGGGCGAGCGGTCGAGCAGGATCTCCTCGGGCCGTTCGAAGGCCTCCGGGTCCCGGTTGGCGGACCACACCCACACCGCGACCCGGTCGCCGCGCCGGATGTGCCGGCCGCCCAGCTCGACGTCCCGGGTGGCGGTGCGCAGCGTGTGCAGGCCCACCGAGGTCCAGCGCAGCAGCTCGTCCACGGCCGAGTCCATGGACACCTCGCCCTGCTGCAGCCTCCGCCACAGATCGGGGCGCTGGACGAGGGTGTACAGGCCCATGGCGGCGGTGTGGCGGACGGTCTGGACACCGCCCACCACGATGTTGTCCAGGTTGAGCACGACGTCCTCGACCGGCAGGAGCCGTCCGCCGACCTTGTACGTGGCCATCATGGAGATCAGGTCGTCGCGCGGGTCGGAGCGGCGCAGCATCACCTGGTGCAGCAGGTACGGGATCAACTGCTGGTGTCCGGCCCGGCGTTCCTCCGGCGTGCGGCCGAGGAAGGCGACGTCGCAGACCCGCACCACCATGTCGCGGTCCTTCTCGGGCACGTCGAGCAGGTCGCACATGACGGCGAGCGGCAGCGCGGAGACCACGTCGACGAGGTCCGCCTCGCCCTGTTCCACGGCCCGGTCGAAGAGCTCGCCGGCCCGCTCGGCGATGGAGCGGGCGGCGCCCCGTACACCGCCCTTGGAGAAGAACGGGTTGGCGGGGGCGCGCAGTTCGCGGTGGCGCGGCGGGTCGGTGAGGGCCATCATCCGGCCCGATCCGACCGGCACGTTGCCCTCACCGGCCCCGAGCAGCGAGCCGGACTCCGAACTGAACACGGCGGCGTTGCGCAGCACGTCCGCCGACTCCCGGTACGTGAGCACCGACCAGACGGGGCCGTCGTCGACCGTATCGGTGAGGTGCACGGGCGCCTCGCGGCGCAGCTCGGCGACGAGCTCCGGGGTGTCGGGCCGGGCCCACAGGGCCGGGTCGGTGAGGTCGACGGCGGTCGTGGTGGGGCTCGGCATCAGTGCTCCTTGGGGGTGGTGGAGGAGATATCAGTTGCCTGACGCCTCGTCAGGAGAGAGGTCAGGAGGTCGACCGGTCCCGGCCGGTCGACGGTGGCGAGCAGGTGCCCGCCGGGCAGCACGCGGTGGCCGAAGGCACCGCGGGTGTGGGCGGCCCAGGCGGACAGGTCGGTGGTGGCGAGCATCGGGTCGCCGGCTCCGGCCACCGCGTGGAGCGCGGAGCCGATCGGCGCGTGCGGGCGGTGGCGGTACGTGGCGCTGACGGCGAGGTCGGTGCGGATGGCCCCGAGGGCGAGCTCGACCAGGTCCGGATCGGCGCGGACCAGCTCCTCCAGACCGGTGAGCCGGAGGAGTTCGGCCGCGTCCAGGTTGCCGGTCTCGCGCTCCTCCCACTCGGCGGGGCTGGGCGCGCCGGCCACGACGACCAGCTCGGGGCGGCGGTCGGCGGGCAGCGCGCGGGCGACCTCGTAGGCGAGCAGGGCGCCGAAGCTCTGCCCGTAGAAGGCGAATCGGCCGCCCCCGCCGCCGGTCAGGTGCGGGGTCAGCGCTTCGGTGACGGCGGCCACCAGGGCGTCGAAGTCGGGCGGCATCGGGTGCCGGCTGCGGCCGCCCCTGGCCGGCGGGCGCAGCGCCCACACCTCGGCGACGGGAGCGAGGGCGCGGGCCAGCGGGGTGTACGCGGTGGCGTCGCCACCGGCGTGCGGGAAGCAGAACAGACGGACCGGACGATGCGGCTGGGGAGCGGGGACCAGCAGCCAGTCGCCCTCGACGCGGGGGCGGGCGCTCCGGGGAGCCGGGGTACGGAAGGAGGTGGTCGTGGTGGTCATCGGACGGCCGTCCGGCGGGCGGTGAGGGCGGGCCGTGCGGCGGCGGGGCCGGCCGCGGCGGCGCGACGGACGGCGGCGGTGAAGTCGGCCAGGTCGACGGCGTCGAGGAGGTGCCGGAGCTGGAGCTCGACGCCGAGCCTGCGGCGCAGCAGGTGGACGACACGGAGGGCGGCGAGCGAGTGGCCGCCCAGGGAGAGGAAGTCGTCGGTCGGCTCGACGGCGGGCACACCGAGCACGGTGCGCCAGACCTCGGCGACCTGCTCGTCCACTCCCCCGTGCGCGTCCGATACGCCCGAGACCGCGTCCGAAGCGGTGTCCGGGGCCGGGGCCGGGGCCGGAACGGGCAGGGCGCGGTGGTCGACCTTGCCGTTCGGGGTGAGCGGCAGGGCGTCGAGCACGGTCAGGGTGGACGGCACCAGGTGGGCGGGCAGGGCGCGGCGGAGCTCGGCGAGCAGGTCGGCGGGGCGGACGGGCGCGCCGCCGGCCGCGCCGGTGACGTAGCCGGCGAGACGGTGGTCGCCGGGCGCGGCCTCGTGCACGGTGACCGCGGCCGCGGCGACCGGGTCCAGGGCGGCGAGCGCGTGCTCGACCTCCCCCAGCTCGATCCGGAAGCCGCGCAGCTTGACCTGGCGGTCCACCCGGCCGACGTATGCGAGCAGCCCGTCGGCGGAGCGGCGAGCCTGGTCGCCGGTGCGGTACATCCGCGCGCCGGGCTCCGGAGCGAACGGATCCGCCACGAACCGGCCCGCGGTCAGGCCCGGGTGACCCGGGTATCCGTGCGCCAGACCGGGTCCGGCCAGATACAGCTCGCCCACCGCGCCGGCGCCCGTCACCGGCGCGAGCCGGTCGTCGAGCAGGTACGCGCGGACGCCGGGCAGCGGCTCGCCGAGGTGCGGGCCGGGGCCGGTGATCGGCGCGGTGATCGCGTCGACGGTGCACTCGGTGGGCCCGTACAGGTTGAGCGCGTCGATCCCGCCGTCGGCCATTTCGCGCCAGGTCCGGGCGGGCACGGGCTCACCACCCATGAACAGGCGCGGCACACGGGCGCCGGTACCGGTACCGGCCAGCGGTTCGCGGAGCAGCTGCCAGTGCGAGGGCGTCAGGTCGAGATCGGTGACGCCGTGCTCGGCGAGCAGCTCGACGAGACGGGCGGGTTCGGCGCGCCGGGCGTCGTCGATCAGCACCAGGGTGTCGCCGCGGCAGATCCGTATCCACTGCTGCACGGAGGCGTCGAAGGAGACGCTGGCGTTCCAGGCGACGACGCCCGGCTCCGGCCGGTAGGCGCCGCTGCGCTCGAGCGCGGCGGCGAGATCCGCGACGGCGCCATGCGGCACCTCCACGCCCTTGGGCCGGCCGGTGGAGCCGGAGGTGTAGATGACGTACGCGGAATCGAGCGGGTGCGGCGTGAACGCAGCGGCGGGCTCGGCCGCGGCATCGGGCCGGAGCACCGCGACGCCCGCCGGCACGGGCGGCGCGGCGTCGGAGCTGACCACGGCGGCGAGCCGCGCGTCGGCGGCCATGAAGCCGATCCGCTCGGCCGGGTACGCCGGGTCGAGCGGCACGTACGCGGCGCCCGCCCGCCAGACGGCGAGCAGCGCGACGGGCAAATCGGACGTACGACCGAGATGCACCCCGACCCGGTCGCCGCGCCGCACTCCGGACGCCCGCAGGGCACCGGCCAGCCCGGCGGTGCGGCGGTCCAGTTCGGCGAAGTCGAGGCTGCCGTCGACGGCGTGCACGGCGGGCCGCTCGGGGTGGGCGGCGACCGCGGCACGCAGTCGGGCCAGGAGGTCGACGGCGGGGGCGGGAACTTGAGCGGGGGTGTCGGTCGCGAGGGCCGTTGCGGTGGCCGGCTCGGCGTAGGTGGTCATGTGAGGGCACTCCTCGGTGGTGGTCGGTGGGTGGGGTGGGGTGGATGGGTTGATCACGTTGTGTCGCCGCGGGGCGCCGGCGGGCCCGCTACGGCCTTCGGCCCGGCATTGCGGGCGGCCGAAGGGCGACCCGGGACGCCGGCGTCGCCCGCGTACGGGACCGGCGTACGAAACCCGGCGTCCCGGCCCGCCGCGCGCGGCTCGGCGGCCCTGCCTCGACCGACCGGCGGGCGCGACGCCGGCGAACCCTGCCTGGACCGGACCGGCGGGGCCGGGGCCCGCGCGGTCCCGCCGGTGCGTCAGAGGGCGCCCGCCAGGCGCCCCAGCGCCTCCTCGTACGCGTTCATGAACTCCTCCGCCGTGGCGTCGTCCACCACCGCGCGCTGGTGGTCCACGGCGAGCAGGACGCGGTCGGAGACCGGGTCCTGGATCAGGGACGCGCCGAAGGCGAAGCTGTTGGGTTCGTGGCGCAGCGTGGGTTCGCAGCCGATGCGGCTGTCCTCGATGCGGGCGGCGCTGAGGCGGCCGAGGGCGTGGAAGCGCAGATAGCCGAACTGGCTGTCGAGGGCGGTGTCGGCCATCATGCGGGCCAGCCGGGCGAACGGGACCCGGCGGTGCGGCATCATGTCCAGTTCCTCGCGGTGGACGTGGCGCACGAGCGCCGCCAGGTCGTCCCCGGGCTCGGCGACGAGCGGGACGGTGTTGAGGAAGAGGCCGTACACCTCGGTGCCGCCGAGCCGTTCGAGCCGGCCGTTCGTGGCGAGGCCGGTGGTGACCCTGCGCCGTCCGGTGATCCGGGCGAGGGCGTGGAGGTGGGCGGCGAGCGCGACCGACTTGACCGGGACGGCGAGCGCGTCGGCGACGGCGCGCAGCTGTCCGGGGGCGTCGGGCAGCACCCGTTCCACGGTGCGGGGCAGCTCGTGGACGTCCTCGCTGCCGGGCCAGAGCTGGCCGGTGGCGCCGTCGAGCCGCCCCTGCCAGTAGGTCAGGGAGTCCTGGTCGGCGGCGGCCTCGCGCTCCACGGCGACGAAGTCGCGGAAGGCGGTGCGGGGCGGCGGGGTGGGCGCGGATGCCGGGTCGGCGGCGAGCCCGGTGTGCCGTTCCAGGATCTCGGTAAGGAGCGAGGTGAAGCTCCAGCCGTCGAGGATGGCGTGGTGCTCGGAGATCGTCAGCTGGAAGGCGTCGGCGGCGAGCCGCTGCGCGGTGATCCGGAAGAGCGGGGGTGCGGTGAGGTCGAAGGGCCGGTCCCGGTGGTGCGCGAAGACGGCGCGGATCCGTTCGTCCTGGTGCTCCTCGCTCGCGCCCCGCAAGTCCGCGAACTCGACCGGTGCGGCCAGGGTTCCGTGGACGAGCTGGAGCGGTTCGCCGTAGCCGGAGAGGTCGAGTCCGGTGCGCAGGACGGCGTGCCGGGCCATCGCCTCCTCGACCGAGCGGCGCAGGGCGGTCTCGTCGAGCTCGCCGGTGATCCGGTAGGAGTTGACGTTGTGGTAGCTGTCGGTGCCGCCGGCGACCTCCATGTGGAAGACCATGGAGAGCTGCATCGAGACCATCGGGTAGGCGTCGACGATGCCGGGCGGGAGGTCGGCCCGGTCCTCCTCATCGATCAGCGCGAACGGCCGGCCGGCGTCCGCATCGGCGGCCACCGGGCGGGCCAGCGGCAGGAGTTCGGCGACGGTCGGGGCGTTGAAGACGTCCCGCAGGGTGACCTGCCAGCCGCGGTCGTGCAGCGCGCCGGCCAGCTGGACGGCTCGGATGGAGTCGCCGCCGAGGTGGAAGAAGTCGTCGTGGACCCCGATCCCGGCGACGCCGAGCACCTCCGTCCAGACCCCGGCGAACAGTTCCTCCTCCGGGGTGCGCGGCTCCACGTGCCGGCCGGTGGCGGTGGCCGCCGCGAGCCGGTCGGGTGCGGGCAGCGCGGCCCGGTCGACCTTGCCGTTGACGGTGAGCGGGATCGCGTCCAGGACGGTGACCGTCGCCGGAATCATGTACGCGGGCAGGGTGCGGCCGAGGAAGTCCCGAAGGTCGTGGGGCTCGGCGGGCGCACGTCCCGTGACGTACGCGGCGAGCCGGTCCTCGTGGACGGTGACCACGCAGGCGTCCAGCTCGGGATGGGCGGCGACGGCGTTCTCGATCTCGCCGAGTTCGATCCGGAAGCCGCGAAGCTTCACCTGGAAGTCCGCCCGGCCGACGTATTCGAGGCCGCCGTCCGGCAGCCGTCTGGCGACGTCGCCGGTGCGGTAGAGCCGCGCGCCGGGCGGGCCGTACGGGTCGGCGACGAAGCGGCCCGCGGTGAGGCCGGGGCGGTCCCAGTAGCCGTGCGCGAGGCTGCCGCCGCCGATGTACAGCTCGCCGGGGACGCCGGGCGGGCACGGCCGCAGCCAGTCGTCGAGGACGAGCGCGGTGAGGTGCGGCATGGGTGCGCCGATCAGGCTGCGCTCGAAGCCGGTGCCGCCGTCGGCTACGTCGTGGATCGTGACGTGGACGGTGGTCTCGGTGATGCCGTAGAGGTTGCAGAGCCGGGCGGGGGGCAGCGGGTCGAGTGCGTGCCAGCGCTGGACGACGGCCGGGTCGAGCGCCTCTCCGCCGAGCATGATCCAGCGCAGTGCGGGCAGGGCGCGCGGCCGGCGGCGCAGCGCCGGTTCGAGCTGGCGCAGGGCGGAGGGCGTGAGGCAGAGGTGGGTGACCGCCTCCGCGTCGAGCAGTCCGGCGAACTCGTCGGGCGAGCGGCTGGTGAGGTAGGGGACGACGACCAGGCGGGAGCCGTGCAGGAGGGCGCCCCAGAGCTCCCAGACGGTCCAGTCGAAGGCGTAGCTGTGGAAGAGCGTCCAGACGGTGTCGGGGCCGAAGCCGAAGTGCGCGCGGCCTGAGTCGAGGAGGCGGCTGACGTGCTCGTGGGCGATGCCGACGCCCTTGGGGCGGCCGGTGGAGCCGGAGGTGAAGATGAGGTAGGCGAGGTCGCCGGGGCGGCCGGCGGCGGGCGGCCGGACGGCCGGGTGGGCCGCGATCTCCGCCGCCCGGGCGGTGAGGTCGAGGGTCTGCCAGGGGCCGTCGGGGGCCCGGTCGGGCCGGTCGGTGAGGACGAGCGTGACGGCGGTGTCGCCGAAGACGAGGGCCGCGCGGTCGGCCGGGGCGGCGAGGTCGACGGGCACATAGGCGGCGCCGGTCTTGAGGACGGCGAGGATGGCGGCCGGAACGGCGGCGGTGCGCTCCAGGAGCAGGCCGACCCGGTCGCCGGGGCGCACCCCGCGGTCGATCAGGGTGTGGGCCAGCCGGTTGGCGCGGGCGTCGAGTTCGGTGTACGTGAGGGTGGCGCCCTCGTCGCTCACGGCGGGCCGGTCGCCGTACGCGTCGGCGGCCCGCTCGAAGAGGTGGTGGAGGCAGTGGCCCGCGTCGAGGCGGGCGGGGCGGTGCGGGTGGCCCGTGGAGGTGAGCCGGAGCACGGTGGCGTCCGGGTCGGCGAGCGCGGCGTCGAGGAGGCCGGCGTAGTCGGCGGCGAGCCGGCGCACGGTGGCGGCGTCGAAGAGGTCGCTGCTGTACTCGGCCTCGCCGCGCAGTTCACCGCCTCCCGTGCTGTCGGTGCTGTCGAACACCGACCAGGTGAGGTCGAACTTGCTGGTGCCGTTGGAGCGGCTGCCGCGTACGGCGGTGGCGGCGCCGAGCGCGAGCGGCGTGCGGTCCTCGGCGTGGGCGCCGAACACCACCTGGACCAGCGGCGGGTGCTGTGCGTCGCGGGCGGTGCCGAGCAGGTCGACCAGCTGGTCGAAGGGGACGTCGAGATACCCGAAAGCGTCGAAGGCGCCGTCCTGGACGTCGGCAAGGAGCCGGCGGAAGGTCGCGTCGGGGGCGAGCCGGACGCGCAGCGGCAGCAGGTTGACGAAGTAGCCGAGCAGGTCGCCGAGTTCGGGACGGTCGCGGGTGGTGACCGGGGTACCGACGATCAGGTCGTCGGCGCCGGTCCAGCGGTTCATCAGGAGGGCGAAGGCGGCGAGCTGGACGGTGAACGGGGTGACGCCCTCCTCTTCGGCGAGCGCACGGACCCCGGCCGCGGTGCCGGGCACGAGGTCGAAGGGCTCGGTGCCGCCGCGGGGGCTGCGCTCGGCGGGCCGGGGGCGGTCGCCGGGCAGTTCGAGCAGGGTGGGGGCGCCGTCGAGGCTCTGCTTCCAGTGGGCCAGGTGCTCCTCGTACGACGTGTGGCGCCCCTCCTCCGCCCAGTCGGCGTAACGGGTGCTGAGCTCCGGCAGCCCGGTCGGCCCGCATGTGCCCAAGGCGGCGTAGAACGCGGTGAGTTCGCGCTCGAAGAGCTCGGCCGACCAGCCGTCCCAGACGATGTGGTGGACCACGAACAGGAGCGTGGTGCGGTCGTCGGCGAGCCGGAACGCCTCGGCGCGCAGCAGCGGCCCCGTGGTCAGGTCGAAGGGCTCGGCGGCCCGCTCGGCCATCAACTCCTCGGCGCGCCCGGCCCGTACGGCTTCGGGGAGGTCGCGGAGGTCGGTGACGGCGAGCGGTACGGCGAGGGTGGGGTGGACGCGCTGGCGCGGGCCGTCCTCGCCCAGCTCGAAGGTGGTGCGCAGCACCTCCTGCCGGGCGACCACGCCGTCGAGGGCCCGTTGGAGCAGCGCGAGGTCGAGCGGTCCCGTGACGTCGTACGTCCACGGTGTGGTGTATGTGGGGTCCTTCGGGTTCCACCGGTCGAGGAACCAGAGTCCGCGCTGGAGACCGGAGACGGGCGCGGTACGGGCGAAGGGGCCGGCCGGGGGCGGGATCGGCGGCACTGCCGACAGGTCGGCGGGCAGGTCGGCGGGCAGGTCGGCGGACGGGCTCACGGCCTCGTTCCCTTCGGTCGGCGGACGGTTCGTGCGGGCCTGCGGCTCCGGGCGTCGTGTCATCGCGCGGCCAGCCGTTCCGCGATGGCGCCGACCGTCCGGCCGCGGAAGACCGCCTGGGGCGGGACCCGGGTGCCGGTCTGCTTGGAGAGCTGCATGGAGACCCGTACGGCGGCCAGCGAGTTGCCGCCGAGGCGGAAGAAGTCGGCGTCGGGTCCGGGGTCCTCGCTGAGCTTCAGGACGGTCCGGACGGCGTCGGCGACGAGGCGCTGGTCCGGGGTCAGCGGGTCGGCCGGGGCGGCTTCCGCGCGCTGGGCCGGGGCGGGCAGGGCGCGGCGGTCGATCTTGCCGTTGGGGTTGAGCGGCAGGGCGTCGAGGACATCGAGCGTGGTCGGGACCATGTGCTCGGGCAGCAGTCCGGCCAGGTGGTCGAGCAGCGCGTCCGGGTCGGGCCGGGCCGTTCCGGCGGCGGTCACGTACGCGGCGAGCCGCTGGTCGCCGGGGGCCGGCTCGTGGACGGTGACGGCGGCCTCGCGTACGGACGGGTGGCGGGTGAGCGCGTCCTCGATCTCGCCGGGTTCGATCCGGAAGCCGCGGATCTTCACCTGGTCGTCGATGCGGCCGGTGATCTCCAGGACGCCTTCCGTCGTCCGGTGCCCCAGGTCGCCGGTGCGGTAGAGCCGCTCGCCGGGTGCGCCGAACGGGGAGGCGACGAACCGTTCGGCGGTGAGGCCGGGCCGGCCGACGTAGCCGAGGGCGAGGCCGCCGCCGGCCGCGTACAGCTCCCCGGAGGTGCCGTCCGGCACGGGGCACAGCCGCTCGTCGAGGACGTGGATCTCCTTGCCGTGCAGCGGGCGGCCGATCGGGATGGAGGCGCCGGAGGCGTCCTCGGGGGTGGCGCGGTGGCAGGTGGTGAGGCCGAGGCTCTCGACGGGGCCGTAGCCATTGGCGACGACGAGCTCCGGGTACTGGTCGAGTGCCTTGCCCACGTGGGTGACCGAGGCCCGCTCGCCGGCGGTGAAGGCGACGCGGAGGTCGTCGTACGTCTCCGGGAACTCTTCGAGCAGGAAGTTGAACAGGCTGGCGGAGAGCTGGAGTTGGGTGACTCCGTGGCGCCGGGTCAGCTCGGCGACGGCCTGCGGGTCGGGCCGCTGGCCGGGCTGGAGCACGCACACGCCGCCGAAGGCCAGGGCGCCGTACAGCTCCAGGGCGAAGGCGTCCCAGGAGACCGGGGAGCACTGGAGCCAGACCTCGTCGGGCCCGAAGCGGGCGTAGTCCTGGCCGAGGTACGTGCTGACGAGGGCGCGGTGCGGGACGGCGACGCCCTTGGGGCGGCCGGTGGAGCCGGAGGTGAACATCACACAGGCGAGGTCGGCGCCGGTGACCGGAAGGCCGGGGTCGTGGCCGGGGCGGGCCGCGAGGGCGGCGGCCTCGGTGTCCAAGTCGAGGTGGCGGGCGACCGGGAACGGCAGGCTCGTCTCGCGGTGCGTGACGAGCAGCGCGGCGGCGCTGTCGGCGACCGCGCCGGCCAGCCGCTCGGCCGGAAAGTCCGGGTCGAGCAGGGTGTAGGCGGCGCCGGCCTTCAGGGCGGCGAGCAGGGCGACGACGAGATCCGGTCCGCGTTCGACCAGGACGGCGACGGTGTCGCCGCGGCCGATGCCGAGGTCTGCGAGGTGGTGGGCGAGGCGGTTGGCCCGCTCGTTCAGGGTGCCGTAGTCGACCCGGTCCTCGCCGGAGACCAGGGCGAGGGCCCGCGGATGCCGGGCGGCCCGGTCCTCGAACAGGGTGTGCACCGGCGCCTCGACGGCCGCGGCGAGTGTCCCGAGCCAGGCCTCGCACAGCTCGGCCATGGTGCCGGGGTCGAAGAGGTCGGAGTCGTACTCGAAGCGGCCGGTGAAGTCGGTGCCGCGGTCGTCGACGGAGATCGACAGGTCGAAGCGGGAGACCGGGTTGGAGTGGAGCTCGCGGGCGACCTCGGTGCCGCCGACGGTCAGCGGTCGGGTGTCCAGCGGGTGGAGTTCGAGGAGCACCTGGCAGAGCGGGTTGCGGTCCTCGGCGCGGTCGTCGGGGCGGTCCGCCATGACGGCGCCGGCGATGGCGTCGAAGGGCGCCTCCTGGTGGCGGTAGCCGTCGATGGCCACCTCGCGGACATGCCGGACCAGGTCACGGAAGTCCATGTCCTCGCCGAGGCGGACGCGCAGCGGCAGGAGGTTGACGAAGTAGCCGACGAGGGCGTCGAGTTCGGCCCGACCGCGGACGCTCACCGGGGAGCCGAGGACGAGGTCGCGCCGGCCGGTCCGCCGGTGCAGGGTGAGCGCGAGTCCGGCGAGGAGCACCATGTACGGCGTCGCGTCCTCGCTGCGGGCCAGGGCCCGGACGGCCTCGGCGACCGGACGGGGCATGGCGAAGCGGTGGAAGGCGCCGCGGAAGGCCTGGACCTCGGGGCGGGGCCGGTCGGTGGCGAGGACGGGTTCGGTGGGCGCGTCGCGCAGCTGCTCGCGCCAGTGGTCGAGCTGCCGCTCGGCGGTGCCGTCCTGCTGCTGCCAGGCGCTGTAGTCGGCGTACTGGACCGGGAGTTCGGGCAGCTCGGCGGGGCGGCCGGTGGCCAGGGACTCGTACAGGGCGGCCAGTTCGGTCTCCAGAACGGGCAGCGAGCCCTCGTCCCAGACGATGTGGTGGCAGAGCAGCAGCAGGGTGGAGGTCGCGCCGGTGCGGTAGAGATGGGCGCGGACGAGCGGGCCGGTCTCCAGGTCGAAGGGCACGAGCGCGGCCTCGGCGATCAGCGCGTCCAGGGCGTCGGCGGTGGTCTCCCGGACGGTGAACGGCAGCTCCACGGAGGGGTGGACGATCTGCCGGGGGCCGTCCTCGCCCAGTTCGAAGGTGGTGCGCAGCGCGCCGTGCCGGTCGACCACACCGGCCAGGGCCCGGCGGAGCAGCTCCGGGTCGACCGGTCCGGCGAAGCGGAACACCCAGGGCACGACATAGGTCGGCGCGCCGGGATTCCACTGCTCCAGGAACCACAGTCCGCGCTGGAAGTTCGCCAGCGGTGCCTCGGTGGCGCCGGTCGGGACCAGTTCCGGGCGGTCGCCGGCGTCCGACGCGGCGCTGACGGCGGCGGCGAACTCGGCGAGGGTGGGTGCGTCGAAGATGGTGTACGGGGAGATCATGCCGAACACGTCGAAGACGCGGCCGACCACGCGTACGGCGGTGAGGGAGTCCCCGCCCAGGTGGAAGAAGTTGTCGTCGGCGCCGACCTCGGGCACGCCGAGGACGTCGGCCCAGACGGCGGCGATCAGCTGCTCGGCGGGGGTACGCGGCGGACGGCGGGCGGAGGCGGCCGCGGCGGGTACGGCCTGCGGCTCGGGCAGCGCCGAGCGGTCGACCTTGCCGCCGGCGGTCAGCGGGAAGGCGTCCAGCGGGGTGACGGTGGCCGGGACCATGTGCTCGGGCAGCCGCTCGGCCAGGTGGGCGCGGAGTCCGGCCGGATCGGGCGCGGTGGCGGTGGCGGCGGTGGTCGCGGTCCCGGTCACATAGGCGGCGAGCCGGCCCTCGTGCGCCACGACGACCGCTCCGGCGACGTCCGGATGGCCGGCGAGCACCTGCTCGATCTCGCCGGGCTCGACCCGGAAGCCGCGGATCTTCACCTGGTGGTCGGCGCGGCCGACGAACTCCAGCGCGGCGTCGGCGCCGGGCCGCCGCACCACGTCGCCGGTGCGGTACATCCGGGCGCCGGGCTCCGGCGCGAACGGGTCGGCGACGAACCGGCCCGCGGTCAGGCCGGACCGCCCGTGGTAGCCGGAGGCGAGCAGCGGCCCGCCGAGGTACAGCTCACCGGGTGTGCCGGGCGCCACCGGCCGCAGCCGCTCGTCCAGGACGTAGGCGCGGCGGTCGCCGAGCGGGCGGCCGATCGGGACGGTGTCCGCCGGCGACTCCTCCCCCGCCGCCGGGCCCGCGGCCGGGCCGGCCAGCTCGTGGACGGTGGCGGTGACGACGGTCTCGGTCGGTCCGTAGGCGTTGAGCAGCGGGATTCCGGTGGCGGCCCACCAGCCGGCGGCGGTGTCCGGGTAGAGCCGGTCGCTGCCGGAGATCATCAGTCGGAGCGTGCGCGGCGCCGCTCGGCCGTGCTCGCGGAGCGCGGCCACCACCTCCTGGAAGTAGCCGGCGGCCAGGTTGGCGACGGTGACGCCCTCGGCGTCGAGGAGGTCGAGCAGGGCGGCGGGCGCCAGGAGCTGCTGCTCGGGTACGACGACGCGGGCGCCGGCCGAGAGCGCGGTGAGGACCTGCTCGACGGCCACGTCCACGGTGGGGCGGGCGAAGTGCAGTACCACGTCGTCCTCGGTGAGCCCGAAGCGCTCGACGGCGGCGGCCAGATGGCCGGTCAGCGCGGCGAGCGGCACGTGGACGCCCTTGGGGCGGCCGGTGGTGCCGGACGTGTAGATGAGGTAGCCGGCGGTCCCGGCGGTGCCCCCGGCGCGGGTCGCCCGGTCGAGCGGGGCGGACGCGTCGAGTCCGACGATTTCGACGAGCTCGCCGTCGGTGTAGGCGAGGGTGGCGCCGGCGTCCTGACGGATCCACTGGTTGCGCTCCTCGGGCGCCTCCCGGTCGAGCGGCAGGCAGACGGCGCCGGCCCGGAGGGCGCCGAGCAGGCCGACCACGTGGTCGAGCCGGTCCCTGCCGGTGACGGCGACCGTCCGCCCGGGCGCGATCCGGGCGGCGAGTGCACCGCTCAGCTCGTCGAGGTCCCGGTAGGTGACGGTCCGGGAACCGATCCGCAGGGCCGGGCGGTCCGGAAACCGGCGTGCGACGGATATGAAGGGAAAACCGCGAGATTCCATCATCCAACCCCGATGAATTTGACGACGCCACGGGCAGTGGTCGGTAGCGGTCTCGACGATAAGGCGGACCATCCGGACCGATCGGCAGAATGCTCGGAAGTCCATCGGCAGTTAAAACTGCCGCTTGAACAGGGACGATCCCGCGAACGACGCAGCCCGCCCAGGCGCACGAAGGCGCCCGGGCGGGCTGCGGGAAATGAACTCTTCCGAAGTTCTTCGATTATCCTCGGACGGGAATTCCAGGGAATTCCGGGGACCAGACGTCGTCCCGGTCCAGTGCGGCCGGCGCGTATTTCCCGAGCGCGCTGATCAGCATCCTGAGTTCGAGCGCGAGGCATTCCGTGAACCGGACGAGTCCGGCCTCCGGGTCCTCCGCGGTGGCGAGGAGCGCCGCCCGGCCCAGGCCCACCGCGCGGGCGCCGAGGGCCAGGCTCTTCACCGCCCGGCCGCCCTCCCAGATCCGTCCGGAGACCAGCAGACAGGGCGGCGGCCCCGCCGTGGCGAGGCGCCGCAGGCATTCCGCCAGCGGCAGGCCGACCTGGGCGGGGAAGGCTCCGGGAGCCCAGCCGGTGCCGCCCTCGGCGCCGTCCACCGTGACGGCGTCCGCGCCCGCCTCGGCGGCGACCCGGGCGGCCTCGGCGACGTCCCGGCCGGGGTGCAGCTTCACCCACACCCGGGCGCGGGGGAAGTTGTTGCGCATCAGCCGGATCTGCTGGCGCAGGATCTCCGCCGTGAACGTGCCGGGAGTGCTGGAGCGCAGCACCCGGCCGTCGCCGAAGACGTCGTCGATGCCGTAGCGGTCGCCGAGCCGGCCGGCGGCCTCGCCGTCCAGGACGGTCATCCCGCCGAGGCCCGGCTTGGCGCCCTGTCCGGTCTTCAACTCGAAGGCCAGCCGCCCGGATTCGAGCAGCGGCAGGGCAGCGGGGTCGCTGTAGACGAGGTTCCAGACCTCGGCGTCGGCGTCCTCGGTGGACTGCTGGACGGCGACTCCGCCCCGCCCGTCCGGGAGTTCCTCCGTGTACGCGCGGAGGCGGCCGAGCAGCGCCCGGTCGGCGTCCTCGCCGAGCCGGCCGTACCCGTTCACCGGGACGATGTTCTCGCCGATCACCATGGGCAGGCCGAGTGCTCCGGCCTGGCGGCTGAGCGCGAGGCCGAGGTCGCCGCCGGCGGCCCGGGTGGAGCCGAGCGCGGACACGTACACCGGCAGCGCGGAGGTGAACCCGCCGACGGCGGTGGCCAGTTCGACGTCGCGGTAGTCGGGCTCGCGGCCGAGGTCGATCAGCCGGGCGAGCCGCTGCGGCATGAAGACGGGCGGGGTGATCCGCAAGGTGTCGAGCGGGTCCCGCTCGCCGTCCGTGTGCCGGTCGGCCCGGTCCGCGCCGAACAGGACGCGGCCGTACTCGCCCGGCGGCGGGAAGGCCGCCGCCGCTCCGGCGCGGGCGCGCCGCCGGACCTCCTCCTCCGGGAAGCCGGGCGCCGAGAGATCGCTCACGGCGACACCACCCCGGCCAGCTTGGGGAAGGCGCTCGCCTGCCAGACCGCGTCGAGCCCGGCGACGTAGCGGGTCAGCCGCTCGACGCCGATACCGAAGCCGGCGCTGCCGGGCACGCCCTCGCGGACGAGGTCCAGGTACCAGCGGTACTTCTGGGGGTTCTCGCCGGTCTCCCGCATCCGGGTGACGATCTCCGCGTAGTCGTTGGTGCGCTGGCTCCCGCTGCACAGTTCGCCGTACCCCTCGGCCGCGATCAGGTCGAAGTTCCGGAGCAGGCCCGGCTGTTCGGGGTGCTCGCGGTCGTAGAAGCCACGCGAGCCCTTCGGGTAGTCGGTGACGAAGAACGGCCGGTCCCGCTCTGCGGAGAGCAGGGCCTCACCGGTCCAGTCGAGTTCGGCGTCCGGGCTCTGCGGGTGGCCGAGCCCCTGGAGTTCGGCCACCGCCTCGGCGTGCCGCATCCGGCCGAAGGATCCCTTGAGGAGCTCGGTGAACGCGCCGACGTCCCGGCCGAGTTCGGCGAAGTCCTTGGGCAGCTCGCGGACCACGCTGTCGACCATGTGCACGACCAGCCGCTCGACGAGCCGGACGGCGTCGTCCCGGCTCGCGCCCGCCATCTCCACGTCGAGCTGGTGGAACTCCGCGAGGTGGCGGCTGGTACCGGCGGTCTCCAGCGGCTCCAGACGCACGTTGGGAGCGACGCAGAAGATCTTGTCGAAGGCGAGCAGCGAGGCCTGCTTGTAGAGGATGGCGCTCGTCATCAGCTTGTAGCGGTGGCCGTAGAAGTCGACGTCGACCTGCTTGGAGCCGCGCGAGCCGGGATCGGTGACCGGGCCGATCACCGGCGGGAGCAGCTCGGTGAAGCCCTGCTCGCACAGGAACTCGCGGGCGGCGGCGAGGAGTCGGTGCTGGATCCTGAGCGCGCTGCGCGTGGCCGGGGCGGTCAGGTGGCGGCCGGGGTCCGGAATCGGTGCGGGGGCCGTGGGCCCGTCGGTGGTCATGGTGTGGTGAGTCCCAACTCTCGTCGTGGCGTGGACGTCGTGCGGGGCGGCGGTACGGGCGTGGTGCGAGGGGCGGAGGGAGGCGGAACGGCGGGGACGGGGCGGGCGAGGACGGGGCCGGCGAGGACAGGTCCCGGCGCACCGGGGACGGCGGCCGCCGCGCCGGGGAGGGGCACGGCGGTCGGCGGCCGTTCGGCGGACTGCTGTCGTTCGGCAGACGGCAGACGTTCGGTGGCGCGGGCGTCGTAGGTCCGCTGGACGTGGGAGAGCGCGGAGAGGAGCCCCGCCGAGCCGAGGATCGGCGGACGCGGGCCGCCGTCCGCCAGCCCGGCGATCGGCATCGATCCGACGCTCGACCAGTGCAGCCGGCCGTCGGGCGCGAGCGCGCTGCGGGCCCGGCCGGCGTTGTCGGGGTGCAGGCAGTAGGGGACGTCGAGGTAGCCGGCGGCGAAAGCGCGGACCAGCGCCCGGCCGATGTCGGCGTCGAGGTCCAGCACGGCGCCGACAAGCGCCCGGGCCTCGGCCTCGATGCCGGTGTCCTCGACGTGCGTACCGCCGAGGGCGCGCGGGGCGTGCGGCCGGCGGGCTCGCTCGTCGGCGGCGGCCGCGGCGGCCGTCTCCAGCGCCCGTACGTTCTCCGCCACGGTCGGGATACGGTGCGCCTCGGCGGTGGTCTTGACGATCAGCCGGGCCGCGCCGGCCCGCACCGCCAGCCGGGCCGCGTCCTCCAGGAGCAGCCGGGCCCCGCCGGGTGTGCGCGGGAAGACGCCCATGTAGGCGTAGAGGACGACGTGGTGGTCGACGTCCGGCAGCAGTTCGCCGGCCAGTCGCCCGAGCACGGTGAGCGCCTCCTCGTCCTGCCGCTCGTCGGCCTGCTGGGCGTAACTGAGCGAGATGCCGCGCAGCCCGTGCTGCCGGAAGAACAGCGCCTCCAGCACGCTCACCGCGATCAGCAGGCTCGGCGGACAGAGCTGGCCCATCAGACAGCCGCCGAAGGTCTCCACGTGCGGTCGCGCACCGAACTCCGCCGCCGAGGCGAGGAGTTCGCAGCTGCGCCGCCAGTGGGCGACCGCCTCGCGCAGCGGTGTACGGCTGTAGGGCAGGCAGTACGAGACGGGACCGCCCTCGGTGGCGTCCAGGCCGGCCGCGAGGAGGGCGCGGACGATGTGCTCCGGCATCGCCGAGCCGTGCCGGACCTGCACCGGGAAGCCGGCGTCCGCGACGCCCCGCAGGAGGGCGCGGGTGGTGTCCGCGGAGTGCGTGGCGATCGGGTAGCCGTTGAGGCCCACGCCCCCTTCGAGTGCGCGGCGGGCGGCCGCGAGGTCGCCGGTGCGGGTGTAGCTGTCGAGCGTGAGGGTGCCGACGGTGACGGCGTCCGCGGATCGCGTGGCGATCAGTCCGTCGCGCATCAGCAGCGGGTCGGCCATGCCCATCCTGGGCTGTACGACCAGGTCACCGGCGGCCCGGGCGCGGGCGACGAAGTCGCCGAAGCCGGAGCGCGCGCCGGCTTCGGAGCCGGTCACCGGAGCGCTCCCGAACCGGCGGGCAGGGAACGGGTTCCGGCAGGCAGGGAACGAGTCCCGGACGGCAGGGAACCGATCCCGGCGGGCAGGGAGTCGACGAAGGACCGGAACTCGACGACCGAGCCGCCTTCCTCGAAGACACCGTCGAAGCCCGCCGCCAGCAGCTCCCGCTGCCGGGCGGGGTCGCCGGGGCCGTCGATCCCGAGCTTTCCGCCGATGACGGTCGCCGTGCCGGCCAGCTCGGTACAGGCGCGGAGCGCGGCGATCAGCCGCAGTCCGTCGTGGAAGCCGTGTCCGTTGACGCTGCTCAGCACGATCAGGTCCGGATCGATCCGGCGGCACTCGGCGACGAGCAGCTCGTCCGGTACGCACCCGCCCAGGTTGGTGACCCGGTGACCGAGCTCCTCGAGCAACAGCTGGAGAAAGACCAGGTTCCAGGTGTGCGAGTCCGAGGCCATGGTCGTCACGACGACGTCCAGAACCGCCGGCTCGTCCTTTCCGTGCTGCTCCACGGCATGCTGCTCCACGGCGCGAACCTCTGTGTCGGTAGGTGGTGGGAGACCCGGGGAGTGGCGGCCCTCCGGGTAGGTGGGCGGTCCCTCCCGCAAGCAGAACGCTAGGGAGGGGACGCGCGCCGGACCGGCAGCTCACCCGGCAGGATGCGGGCAGTATCGACCGCGAGGCAGCACGCGATCCCGGCCCTCGGCCCTCGGCCGGAGCTTCAGCTCGCCGTCGCCAGCTGCAGATGGGCGGGCGCGCCGGTCCCGGCGCAGAACCGCCGGAAGAGGTTCAGCACGGTGAAGCGGACGCCGTCGCGGGCCGGGACGCTGCGGATCAGTCCGTTCGCGAGCAGTTCGTGCATCACGGCCAGGCACTCGTGGGGCGGCCGGCCGCTCAGTTCGGCGGCGTCCTCGCCCGACCAGTCCCCCGGTTCGACCGCGAGCCGCTCCAGCAGGTCGCGCTGGCCCAGCGTCAGCCGGTCGAGCGCGGCCCCGAGCGCCGCGCCGACGTCCGCCCTGCCGCCGTACCCGCCCGGCGGCGGCGCCAGATGGAACGGGCCGTCCGCGAGGCGGGCGACGAGCTGGCGCGGTGAGAGCACCGTCGACCAGCCGGCCACGAGCTCCAACGCCGCCGGCAGTCCATCGAGTTGGCGGCAGAGCGCGGCGACGGCGGGTGCCTCGTCGCACCCCAGGCGGTAGCCGGGGCGCAGTCGGCGCAGGTGGGAGAGGAGCAGCCGGACGGCTGCGACCTCGGCCAGGGCCGCCGGATCGTGGTCGAGTTCCGGCCCGGGCGTGGTCAGCGGGGCGAGCGGGATCACCTGGCCGCCGGGCAACGGCTGCGGCACCCTGGCGGTGATCAGCACCCGCAGGCCGGGGCAGCGCAGGAACAGTTCGTCGAGGAGGGCCGCGTCCACACCGGCGTCGGCGCCGTCCAGGACGAGCAGGGTGGGCCGCTCCCCGATCGCTCCGGCGAGGTCCGCGATCGCCCGGGCGAGATCGGCGCGGCGGACGAGTCCGGCGGCGGGGAGCCGGTCGCAGTCGATCCAGCGCACGGACCACCGGGACGCGAGGTGCAGGCGTCTCGCGACCTCCAGGACCAGCCGGGTCTTGCCGACCCCGCCCAGGCCGGCCACCGTGACCAGCCGGTCGCCGTGGACCGCGAGGGCGTCGGCCAGCACCTCGACCTCCAGCTCGCGCCCGACGATCGCGCCGCGGGCGACCGGCGGCGCGGTCGGCTCGTCGCGCGGCTCCTCGGCGAAGACGTGCCGGCGTGCCGCCGCCTCGAAGACGGACCGGTGGGAGCCCTCCAGCCGGAGCGCGTCGGCGAGGAGCCGGACCGTCTCCTGCCGTGGGCGCTGCACCCGCCCGGTCTCCATGTCCCGGATCGCCCGGACGCTCAGGGTCGCGAGATCGGCGAGGACCTGCTGGGTCAGGCCGATCCGCTCGCGCCAGATCCTGAGCAGCTCTCCGAAGCCCGCTGTCGACTGCGACGACCGCACACCGTCCATGCCTCGTCCACCTTCCGTGGGTTGGCCATCAACCGGGGACGGGGGCCCGGGGCGCCGGTGCGGCACGCCCGGGGGCGGCGGCGACCGGTGGTGACCGTCGAGCCGTTTTCCCCCTGACGCCGATGGAACACGGGAGGGCTCTACGGCCGATCAACGCCCGATCACCGCACGTTCACGAATCCTCCACGGACTCCCCCACGCCTCACGCCAGGCCGAGCGAGCGCAGTGCGTGGAGCTGGGTCGATGTCGGCCTGGCGGGCCAGTAGAGGTAGCAGACACCGCCCGTACCGCTTCTGACCTTGCCGTTCGCGTCGTAGCGCTTCGTGCGGAGCCAGATGTTCTCCAAATGGGAGGGCGTCACTTACCACACGGCACCCTCCTGCACAAACATGCAGGTCAGAGGCACGGACCGCGCGAGGAAAATCGAGCGCAGACGCGCTCGTGCTGACCTGGTGCCGACTTCCGCTGGCGTCCGTTCCGGTCCGTTCGGGTGCGTCGTGCTGGATCGGTGCTGACTTCAGGGCCCTCGTCGCCCGCCAGACCCCCACCTGTTTGGTGCGGCCGCCATTCCTCACTACCGTCCTCGCGAGCAGCTGAAGCAAGCGTAGAGGAATCGTTCATGAGCGAGCCGATGTGGGACGTCAAGGCACTTGCTGCCTATCTCGGGAAGCCTACTTCTTGGGTCTACGACAACCACCTCAGGGAGGAACTGCCAAGCTTCCGTGTAGGCCAGCAGCTTCGATTCGCTCCGGCGGAGGTTCGACAGTGGCTAGAAGAGCGATGCCGAATGGTCGCGTGAACGTCTGCGAGGAGCCCCGCTCGGGGCGATACTGCGTGAACTCGCCAAGCACTGAGGTTCCTTGCCTGACCAGTACATTCACGGATTTCGGCTCGGTCAGCCCTTCTCTAGCGGGCAGCGGAAACCTCTGCAAGGAGAACCCCCTTAGCGAAGGAGCCACTCCCAGGTGTGGCACCCGAAGGAGTCCGCGCCGGTTCACCGACTGCGCCTTGGTACACCCCTGAGGCGAAGGCGGCGACGAGCAAGCAGCGGCCTTCGGCGGTGTTCGCCTGGTTCACGGCCCGCCGGTCCATCCGAGGCCAGCGACCCATACCCGGGCATTCGTCGAGTGTGGCCAGCCGTCAGGTGGGATCCGCGAGCAGTGGTATCGAGCAGGGACTCTTTCGGTAAGTTGACACCCTTACAGTGGGACAGCACAGTCAGCGCACTGGCTCCAATCAACCGGGGCCCGTGCCTACACTCCCGGGGGGGCTCTGTGACGGACGAGCAGCAGACGGTTGACCAGCACCTGTGGAGACTCTTCGACTCCCTCCGAGGCCGACTCTCCCATAATGAACTGGCTGACTCGTTGCTGTGGAACGCCGTCGACTGGAGAACCCGCGCCACCGGCCTGCCGGCGCCCGAAATCGACATCATGCAGCTTGCAGCCCAGCGCGTGAGGAACCTCCACCCTGCGCTGGATTCAACGCTAGAAGGCGAACAGGAGCTGCTACAGACCTACACCCCGGCACAGATCCGGCGCTACGCAAGGACGTTGCTGCGCCCTGTGCACCAGCACGAGGAGTTTGCCACCTCCACGTCTCTGGTGAAGGTTGCCGAAGCTACCTTGACGTCTTACGAGCGTGGAGGGCGCACGGATGCGCTGCATCTCTATGATCCGGCGTGCGGGTCCGCGACCCTGGCGCTCGATGTCGCCGAGTCTCTGGCAGATCGGGCAAACGTACCGGTCAGCATCGCCGGCCAGGACGTCAACCCATCCACCATCCAGCGCGCTCGGGCCCACGCCTACCTCGTCGGAGCGGGCGCCGCATTCAGCTTGTCCAACTCTCTCGAAGAGGACGCCTTCCCCGGTCGCCAGTTCGACTACACAGTGGCCGAGATCCCCTACAACATGTCGTGGCACAACAGTCTAGCGTCCTGTTCAGCTGAGGCCGAGCGCCTGGATGGACGATTCCCCGCTGGTCTGCCGCAGCCCAATAACGCCTCCCTGCTGTTCGCCCAGATCCTGCTAAGCAAGCTTCGAGACCCGGCGGACGGTGGCGGCCGAGGGATCATGTTCACTGCTACAGGGCCGCTGTCCGACACGGGCGGCAGCGCAATCCGCACCTGGCTGCTGGAGCAAGATCTTCTGGACGCTGTGGTCGCTCTGCCCGAAGGACTCAGCGCGAACACCAGCATCCGGCTGTTCGCCCTGGTCTTCTCCAACGACAAGCCCAAGGCGCGTCGGCGGAAGGTTCAGTTCATCGACCTCCGCGGCTTTTACGAGGACGTGCACTCACGCCGGCTTGAGCGCCGTACCATCAGCGACGCGGCCCTGGATGAGCTGACACGAAGCCTGAAGCAACCGAAGCCGACGCCCTACAGCAGGACAGCCTCGGCGAGTGATCTCTCATTCCGTCGAGTCAACGTCATGCACGACACCACTGCAGCCACCGGCAAGCCCGGGCAGGGCCATGTGCCGTTGCTCACCATACTGCTGCCGGTCACGGCCTCCATCGAAACGTGGCGCAATGCCCGCTACGTCACAACGCCACCGGACGTGAGCGACGTCGCGAACTCACAGCTCACGATGTTCGATGTAGACCGCGTCTTCCGAACCGACCGGCCTCCGCGCGCGCTGCGCGACCTCACCCAGCACGGCTGGAAGACCGCCCGTCTAACCGAGCTCGCTCAGCACATCTGCTACGTCCCCTCAGCCAAAGCAGCCGACCGCCCAGCCATACTGTCATCCGCCTCAGGAGAGCCAGCACTCATCCTCCCCATCGAACCGCACCTGGACGCAGTAACCGGGGATCCCGGGGAAGTCGCTCCCGACAACCGCATCCTCGTAGTCCAGACAAGAGACAGGCACGCCGACGCCGACTACCTCGCGGGCTGGCTCAACTCCCCCCTGGGCCGGAAACTGCGCTCGGCGGCCGCTAGTTCCGGCAGCGACAGCTACGTCAGCCCTCGCGGCTTCAATCTCACCCAAGCCTGGCGCATGGCAGACGACCTTCTGATCGCCCTGCCGGACCTGCCTGTCCAGCGCGACATAGCCCGCACAGAGCGAGCACTGGCCGCCGCCCGCCGCCACCTTGTCGACTCGCACCGAGAGCTCTGGAACGACCCCAGGAAGCGCTCCGATATCTACAGGGAGGCCAGCCGCCTCATCCCCTCGGCAGACCTAGCCCAATGGGCTGCAAGTCTGCCCTTCCCCATGGCCAGCGCCCTGTGGGCCTACGAATCCAAAGGTGACAGCAACCTCCACGCCCGCCACGCTCAGATGTTCCACTTCTGGGACGCCACTATTCAGTTCCACGCCACTGTCCTCCTGTCAGGCCTTCTCCAGGACCGTTCAGGCCTCGAGCAGGAACTCCCTGCCCTCGCTGCGCAGTTCAGTAAAGTGGGGCTTTCCCCCGAAAGGGCCAGCCTTGGTGTCTGGCATATCGTGCTGCAACGCCTCACCAAGAGGTACCGCACCGCGGTAACCGGAACCGACACCGACGAGCAGGCACGGGTGAGAGCAACCTTCGCCGACGCGCCACCCGACTTCATGGACACCCTCCTGAGCACCTACGTCACGAACCTGTTCGGAGAAGTGATCCACCTACGCAACACATGGAGTGGCCACTCGGGTGCGACCAGCGAGGACTCCCTCAGGGAGCAGCTCGGTATCCTAACCGGCCACGTGCACACCTTGCGTAACCTGATCGGTGCCGGCTGGCTGGACTTTCCTCTCGTACGCGCTGGTGGGGCTCGGATTAGGAACGGGGTATTCCACCATGAGGTAGACCTGGCCGTTGGCCCAAATACTCCGTTCAAACAGGAGCAGTTCCCGAGCAACCTGGCTCTGGAAGAAGACGGCCTGTACCTCGTCTCCCGCGAGGGCGGCGGTGCACTGCCACTGGCCCCACTGCTCAAGCTGCAGCCAGCAGCCTTCGGATCGAACAGCGACTGTTACTACTACAACCGTCTACAGTCCGAAGGCATCCGGTTTGTGGCCTACCACGAAGTAGCTGAATCAGAAATGATCACGGCCGCCGCGCCCACCGCCGCCTTCGTCGCCGCCTTGACCTCCAGGGTGCCTGCTTCGCAGTAGCCAGTCCCGACAGGTGATATGCACCAGAATCTACATGTCAACGGCGCGATAGCTCTTCCCCCCAGCCGATTAGCCCAGGTCCTGGCGAAGGCGGCGGAGATAGGCGTCGATCTGCGCCAGCCCCGGCCAGTCGTTTCCCCGTAGATGGGAGGTTTCCGACCGGAGACGACCACCAACTTCCAGTGCCTGGGGAAGGTTTTCCGCCGCTGCATGCAGGCTCATAAGCCGTGCGAGGGCATCCAGGTGGCGATTGACTGCGTCCTCACCTTCGGAAGCAGGCGTGATCTCCACAACGCGGTCGAAGGCTTGGATTGCGGCGGTGGCCTCGCCGAGTTCCATCCGGCACTGCGCGGCGTAGTACCAGCACAGCTGGGCTTGCTCGTCGTGGTCGCCGTAGCGGTCGGTGTAGCGGTGGGCTAGTGACTCGAAGAGCGCGAGGGCCTCTCGGTGGCTTCCGGCCAGGAACTTCACCTGGGCGAGGCTGAACTGCATGCCTTCTTTGAGATCCGGGTCAGCGGCTCTCGCGATGGCCTCGGCGAGCGCGTCGGCCGCCTGGGTGAACTGGCCATCCTGAGCGAGCCGCGCTGCCCGGTCGGAGACCATGTCCGCCTCTTGCTCTGTCAGCGCGGCGGGGCCCGGCGCTGGCCCCTGAGGTGCGGCCGGTGCGGGCTCGAGTGGCGAGGGAACGACGAGCGTGGGGGTGTACGAGGAAGCGGCACTGGGGCTGGGCGCCCGGCCGCCGAAGGGTCGCAGGAACGGCAGACGGGGATCGAGCATGCCCTCGTCGGTCATAGCGGCGGTGCCGGTGGAGGCATGAACGAAGGGCAGAAGGGTGTCGTAGACCGCCATCGCATCCATACGCTGCTCGGCTTCCTTGGTGAGCATCGCCAGCAGGAGCTTCTCGATCTCGGCCGGCACGTCCGGGCGCAGGGTGCGAATGAGCGGGGGCGGGGTGTGGACGTGGTGCCACATGTGAGAGCGACTGTCGTCGGGGGTGAACGGCGGCTTGCCAGTGAGTAGTTCATGGAGCACGCAGGCGAGGGCGTAGACGTCTGCGGCGGGGCCGACGGCGTTGGCCAGGCTCTGTTCCGGGGACATGTAGGGCGGGGTTCCTACGGTCATGCCGACCTGGGTGAGGCGGGGCAAGGTGCCGACTCCACGCAGGGCGGCGACGCCGAAGTCTAGGACCTTGACCACGCCTCCGGGGGTGAGCATCAGGTTGGACGGCTTGATGTCGCGGTGAACGACGTCGTGACGGTGGACGGTGTCCAGGACGGAGGCGATCTGGGCACCGACGGCCGCTGCCCAGGAGACCGAAACCGTCTCGCTTTCGTAGTCGGTCTCGTCGATGAACGTCTGCAGTTCGCGTCCCTGCAGGAGCTGCATGACGACGAACAGCCGTCCACTGGCCTCGTCAGTTCCGGTGTCGTAGACGGCCGGCACACCCAGGTGCTCGATGCCGGCCGTGATCTGGACCTCGCGCAGGAAGCGGGCACGGCGGGTCTGCAGGGTCTCCTCGAAGGCCGCGCCCTGGAACCCGGGCGGAACCGGGCTCTCGGCCAGCATCATCTTGACCGCGACCCGGCGGTCCAGGCGCTCGTCGTACGCCTGCCAGACCTCGCCCATGCCACCCGCGCCAATGGGCGTGTGCAGCCGGTACCGGCCCGCGATCACGCGGGCCGGTACGCCGGCTTCGAAGCTCGGCGTGCCGCCCTGCACCATGCGAGGTCCCCCTCTGTGTGGTCGGAGCGTGACCACCCCGTTCCTCGTGTCTGATGTGCTGCAAAGCACAGGCTATGCGGTCGGCGGTTCCGCCCGACGGCTTCCGGACGACTTGAGTTCGGCAGCCCGCTGCTCGGTGGCCCGGCGCTCGGCCTCACGTCGGACCGGGCGTCGAATGAGCTGGTACGCCTGCTGGGTCGCGACCTGCTTGAACAGGCGGTTGACGTCGGCGTCGTCGAAGTAGCGGACCATCAGGGCGTCGTTGGACGCCGCCTGGTCGATGACGATCCGGTCGAGGTCCTTCTCCAGTTCCCCGCCGAAGACGTCCTGGTCCTGGTGCAGGGCGATGGCCCGGAGTTCCGGGTCCTCGCTGACTGCGACAACGAGCTGGCCGAGCAGGATCTGGTCGGTGGTGGACAGCCCGGTCCCGTACTCCTCGTTGACGGACTGGATCACCTCGGCCAGCGACATCTCCTCCGCCTCGGCCACCGCTCCGGCCGCCTCGGGTACCAGGCCAGGCAGTACCTGCGCGCCCGCCGCCTCCAGGTGCAGCTCTGGGGTGCCCGTCTGAGCGATGCGCATGTGACTCGGGGCGGCCGTCCCTATGTCGGCGCCGGCGCTGCGGGCGGGCGCGGGCAGGCGGCGCAGCAGGAAGCGTCCGTACTGGTAGAGCCGTTCCAGTTCGAGGTTCTCAAATCCGATGACATGAGAGAGCCAGCCGTACGCCTTGGTATAGGAGTCCAGGGCGCGGCGGAACTCGGAGGCGGTCTCCGGTTCGGTGGCGTTGAGGGCGTTGAAGCGGTCCAGAGCCGGCTGCAGATAGCCGTAGAGGCGGGCGTGGGCCTTCATGATGGCGGTGTCGGTGGCCGAGCCACCCTGGAAGGCTGCGAAGTACGCGGTGACGAAAGCGTCCATCTCGGCTTCCACCAGCAGCTGGTAGGCCATCACCTCGCGTTCGCGGTCGAACAGCAGGTTAGGGTCGGTGGGCTCGCTGACCGACGCCTCGTAGTACTGCTGGAAAGCCTGCTCGATATCCTCGGGCCGGTTGGCGAAGTCGAGGATGAACAGGTCCTCGGTGGTTTTGAGCCGGTGGGTGCGGTTGAGCCGGGAAAGCGTCTGCACCGCGGCCAGCTTCACCAGGACCTTGTCCACGTACATGGTGGTCAGCAGCGGCTGGTCGAAGCCGGTCTGGTACTTCTCGGCGACAACGAGAATGCGGTGCTCGGGCTTTGGGACGGAAGGCGGGTTCGGGTCGTCCGCTCGGGTGTAGCCGAAACGTGCTGGCAACTCGCGTTCAGGGAAGCCGTTGAGCTTGGCCTCGGTGTACTCGATCCCGTCGATGGTCAGTGCCCCGGAGAACGCGACCAGGGTGCCGCAGTCGGTGAAGCCCCGCTGGTCGATGTAGGCCCGCATGGCCTGGTAGAGCCGTACGGCGTGGTCACGGCCGGAGGTGACCACCATCGCCTTTGCCCGGCCGCCAAGGCGCGGGCTGGAGTGCGAGCGGAAGTGGTCGACGATGATCTTCGCGCGGGAGGCCATCGACGCCTCCGACATCAGCGCGGCCCTCACCAGCCGCGAGCGCGCCTTGCGCGGGTCCACCTGCTGCTCCGCCTCCTCGGCGGCAGCTTCCTGGAGCTTGAAGTACGTGGCGTAGGTGATGTAGTTGCCGAGCACGTCGAGGATGAAACCCTCCTCGATGGCCTGCCGCATCGAGTAGACGTGGAACGGCCCCTTCTCCTGCTCCTCCGAGCCGGGATTGGCGTAAGGGGTGCCGAAGAGGTCGATCGTCTTGGCCTTGGGGGTGGCCGTGAACGCGAAGAAGGACAGGTTCGGCTGCTTGCCGCGCGCCAGGGCCGCGGCCGTCAACGGGTCGCCGTCCTCGTCCACCGCGTCCGAGCCGAGACGTCCCAGCGCCTTCTTCAAGGCCGCCGCGCTCTCCCCACCCTGCGAGGAGTGCGCCTCGTCGATGATCACCGCGTAGCGCTGACTTCCCAGCCCCGCGACCTTGTCCAGGACGAAGGGAAACTTCTGCACCGTGGTGATCACGATCCGGGCCGTCGGCCCGGTCAGCGCGTCCGCGAGCTGCTGGGAGTTCTCGTCGATCCGCACGACCACGCCGGCCTTGTGGTCGAACTGGTAGATGGTGTCCTGGAGCTGCTTGTCCAGTACCCGCCGGTCAGTGATGACGATGACCTTGTCGAAGACCAGCTTGTTCGCTCCCAGACCGGAGGCGAGCGCGGCGGGTGCGATCTTCCCAAGGTCGTGGGAGGTGTGGAGGCTGGACAGGTGGTGCGCGAGCCAGGCGATGGTGTTGGACTTGCCCGAGCCGGCGGAGTGCTGGATCAGGTAGTTCTCCCCCGCCCCGTGGCGGGCCGCGTGCGCGATGAGCTTGCGCACCGCGTCCCACTGGTGGAACCGCGGGAAGATCAACGGCTGCGTGTGCGCGCTGCCCGGCTTGTGCGACGGCGCCCGGCCGGCCTTCGCGGCGGCGTCCTCAACGTGCAGGAACCGCTGCAGCAGCTCCAGCCAGTTGTCCCGAGCCCACACCTCGTCGAAGAGGTATGAGGTGGGGTACTTCCCATCGGTCGAGGCCGGGACGTTGCCAGCGCCGCCCATCTGGCCGGGGCCACCGGAGCCGGTGTTGAAGGGGAGGAAGCGGGTGGCGTCGCCGGCCAGGCGGGTCGTCAGAAATGCCAGCGTCGGATCGACCGCAAAGTGGACCAGGCTGCGCTTGGCGAAGAACAGCTCCTTCGGGTCACGGTCGCGGCGGTACTGCCGCTTGGCGTCCTCGACGGTCTGGCCGGTCAGATCGTTCTTCAACTCCACCGAGGCGACTGGCAGTCCGTTGAGGAAGAACGCCATGTCGAGGCTGTCGGCCGGGCGCGCAGCGGAGTAGTGGAACTGGCGCACGAAGGTGAGCCGGTTGGCGTCGTACTCGGCCAAGGCGTCGGCGGCGAGAGTGTGCGCGGGGCGGAAGTACGCAAGCTGGATCTTCACGTTGCGGTCATTCACGCCCCGACGCAGTACGTCCAGCAGGCCACGCGAGTCGATCTCCCGCGCCACGCGCTTCGCGAACCGGCCGATGGCCTGATCTTCGTCCTCGCCATAGGCGTCCTGGAGCGCCAACCACGCGTCGTTCTGCGACGCGCCGAGGAACGCGGACAACTCGGAGGTGTCGATACCGAGTGTGGGGTTGTAGGTGTTCGACAGCCCGCGCTGCCAGCCGCTGCGCAGTAGCGCCGCTTCCACGGCGTTTTCGAACGCCTTCTCGGTGTACACGCGGGCGTCGTTCATCTGAATCCCCCTCAGAGGTCGCGGTCGTGCGCGGGACGGGCTGTGGTGACGTCGAGCTGGCCGGTGACGGCAGCGGTGATCAGCGCCTGCCGGCGCTCAGCGAGGAGGGCGAGTTGGCGATCTGTACGTCGGACCAGGTCTGAGTGGATTTGCTGGCCCTCCCTCACCTGACCGGCAACGCTCGCTTGCTCTCGGGCATCCGTAGGCCATCGAATAGCAAAATTCGACAGATCTTCCATCCCAAGCGTGGGCTGAGCAGAGTCGGATCCAGTAGCAAGGAGCGCCTGGCGTTCGAACTCGCTCGTGGCGATCCAGGCAACGAAGAGGCTCGGGTCGACGTCTGGCCGCAAGCGGATTGAGCAAACGGCTCTTGCAATGTTGGCGCCGACAAGTTCCTCCGGGACGACAGCCGCCCTGCCCAAGGTGCCAACAACACTGAGCAGTACATCGCCCCGCCTGGTAATTGTCCTCGCGTACTGATTCGAGAGCGTTACGGGAATCTGGGCTAGCCCGCTCGCCCTGCCCTCAAGATCCAGCAAGTCATTCACTCGAATAAAGGGAATTCCCGCATCCTCGAAAACAGGGACAAGCACTCCGTAGCGCGGTCGCACCCGAAGGAGATACTTCACCCGCGTCCACTCCCCCGAAGCGCACTCTCCCATCGCCCTCTCGGTGTGCGCACGCTGCCGGCTGCGGATGACATCCCGTTGCCGAAGGCGAAGAGCCACCAGCTTGTCAATACGGGCGGTCTCGGTATCAAGGAAGTCGGCGATGCGGCGCTGCTCCTCCAGTGGAGGGAGTGGAACCGGAGCCTCTCCAAGGCGTTCGCGGTTGAGCTCGATCTGATTTGTTGCCCCCACGACGAGGGCCGCGTAGACGTACTCCTGGAACGGCTGGGACACGAGCCAGTAGTAGGAGAAGCGGGGATGCAATGTGCGATGGTCTGCGCGCGCAATCGTCACATGACCATCCGCCATACAGGGGATTCCATCCGGAGATCCCATGAACTGACCTACGCGGCCCAGCGTGCCCGTACCGGTGGAGTTTACGATCACGTCTCCGGACTGCAAGTAACCCTTCAATCTGCGCGGGTCTCCCGAGAATGCGTGGAACCTCGTCCGGGACCAATCCAGCCCACTCGGCTGGTTAGCTGCCTGGCTCACAGCACGCACGGACCCGTCGTCTACATAGTCGGGAGCTGATCCTCGATTCAAGACTGTAGTGACGTGCTTCAGGGGAGAAGAAGACCACCCATTGGGAAGCGACATGCCGAGCACAGAGGTCACTTCGCCACCTCCCCCAGCAGCGCCTGGATCTCGGCCTCCAGAGACTTCAGTTCTGCGTCGATCTCCGCGAGCGGCCTCGGCGGCGTGTAGACGTAGAAGTGGCGGGTGAAGGGGATCTCGTACCCCACCTTGAACCGCTCCATCTCCTTCGTCTTCGGGTTGCGGGTCTCCGCGATCCAGGCGTCCGGGACGTGAGGCAGTACCTCGCGCGCGAGGTACTCGTCGACATCCTCGCCGAGCGGGACGTTCTCGTTGTCACGCAGGTCGGGGTCAGGCTCGGGCTTGCCCTTAACAAGCTGGGCCTCGCCTTCCGGATCGGTCACTCCCACAGCGTCGCGCAGGGCCTTCTGGAACGGCGCGACGGCGGGCCACAGCACGCCGCCGGCCACCATCGCCGTCCGCAGGGCGTCCCATGCCTCAGCCTTGGTCGACCACTGCGACCCAAGCAGCGGCTTGAGCGCGTCCAGCAACAGCTCGACCGCCGCCTCGCCCCCGACCGCTTTCTTCACCGCGGCAGACGCGCCGAGCTGAGCAAGGCTGTCATCGGTCAGCTCGAAGCGGAGCTTGAGCGGCCGGTCCACGGTGATGCGCTGGTAGCCGAAGTCTCGGTTGGCGAAGACCTTCACCCGCCCGTGATCCGGATGGGCTTCGTCGCTGGCGATGCTCAGGGCATCGCGGTAGATCGCGCAGATATTTCCGATCTGCGCCCGTGTGACTTCCTTGCGCTTCTCACCGAGAGACTTACGCATCTTGGACCACTGGTCGCGGGCGTCGAGCAGGATCACGCGGCCCTTGCGGTCGGCGGGCTTGCGGTTGGTGACGATCCAGAAGTACGTGGAGATACCCGTGTTGTAAAAGAGCTGGTCCGGGAGGGCGACGATCGCCTCCAGGTAGTCGTGCTCGATGATCCACCTGCGGATCTCCGACTCGCCCGACCCCGCACCACCGGTGAACAAGGGGGAGCCGTTGAAGACGATGGCCAGTCGGGTACCGCCGACCTCGTCGCCCGCCGCGTCCTTCTTGAGCGGCTGCATCTTGCTCATCATGTGCTGCAGGAAGAGCAGCGAGCCGTCGTTGATCCGAGGCAGGCCGGCTCCAAAGCGGCCGTCGAATCCCCGGTCCTCGTGCTCCTGGCGTACGACCTTCTCAACCTTCTTCCACTCCACGCCGAAGGGCGGGTTGGCGAGCATGTAGTTGAAGGTCTCGCCGTCGTGGCCGTCCTGGCTGAAGGAGTTGCCGAAGCGGATGTTCTTGGCGGTATGGCCCTTCAGCAGCATGTCGGAACGGCAGATTGCGTACGACTCGGCGTTCAACTCCTGTCCGAACAGGTTGACGCGCACGCGCGGGTTCAGCTTGCGGATATGCTCCTCAGCCGCCGAGAGCATGCCGCCAGTACCGCAGGCCGGGTCGAGGATCTTGACGACCTGTCCTTCTCCGTTGAGCCGGTCGTCGTCCGGGGCGAGCAGCAGCTCGACCATCAGCTCGATGACCTCGCGCGGGGTGAAGTGCTCACCGGCGGTCTCGTTGGAGGCATCGGCGAACTTGCGGATCAACTCTTCGAAGACGTAACCCATGTCGTGGTTGTCCACGGCCTTGAAGCTCAGATCCAGGCCGGCGAACTTCCGCACCACCTGGTAGAGCAGGTCGGCGTTGTCCAGGCGGTCGATCTGGAGGTGGAACTCGTAGCGGTTGATGATCTCGGTGGCCTCCGACGAGAACCCCCGGATGTAGTCCTTGAGGTTCTTCGCCACGTTGGCCGCGTCGCTGCTGATGGTGTCGAAGGTCTGCTCGGAAAGGTTGTAGAACTTGAGCTTGGAGGCTGCCAGCAGCAGTCCGTCCTTGTTCTCCCCCGTGTAGGAGGCCGCCCGGTCCCACACCGCCTGGCGGGTCGGGGCCATGACGCAGTCCAGCCTGCGCAGCACCGTCAGCGGCAGGATGACCTTTCCGTACTCCGAGCGCTTGTAGTCACCGCGCAGGAGGTCGGCCACCGACCAGATGAAGTCGGCCAGTTCCTGGTTCTTGCTCAAAGTGCCCTGTCCTCTCGCCCCACTGCGGCGTCTCCGTTGGTCGTCGTGCTTTGGTGCTCGGCGTTCCCGCCGTTACGGGTCGGCGGCGGATCGAGTGCGCCGCCGGTGAGGCCGTCGCGGGCGAGCCGCGCAGCCCGGTCTCCCATGCTGGCGAGTTCGGCGAGTTCGCGCTCGAACGCGCCCAACGAGCGAAAGGCGTCGCCGTAGCGGCGCTGTCGCTCAACGTCTATGCGGGGTAGGCGCGCCGCCTGCAGGTCCGCTCGGAACGTACCTGAGGAGGACGTGCTCCGACGGACGTTCGCCGCACTACTGGCGAATCCACGCACGTAGTCGGGGTCCAACTGATCGCTGCCGGAGATGAGCTCGTCACCGTCCAGGCTGACCAGGCCGGCGGCCAGCAGGTCGCTCACCGCCACCGGGACGCCAACGTCCAGGGCGTCGGCCCGGCCACGTGGTGGCAGCTCGGGAAGCAGCGCCCGAAGGCGGCGCAGGCGCGTGTCCAGATCCTCACGCAGCTTGGCGTACTCCACCGCGTAGTCGGGTTCCGGCTCGCGTACATAGCGGCTGGGGGTGAGGTCCACCTCGTTGTCCAGCAGATCGATCAGCTGCACGTCCACTTCCTGGTGCGGCTGAGGGGCCCACGGTCCGTCCGGGCTGTTGGCGCTGAGATCCACCATGCGTACGGTCCCCGCCGCCCGCCCAGGGTTGGAGGGACGGTTCAGCAGCCACAGGTGAAGCGGAAGTGCATGACTGGCAGCGAGGCCGGGCGGTAGAGCCACCACTGCGGTGACGCAACCGCGACGCACCAACTCCGCACGGATTCTGCGACCGGAGCGGCGATGGGCGACCGATGCCGGCAGGACCACCACGGCTCGCCCGCCGGGTGCCGTGTGGTGGTAGCAATGCTGAAGCCAGGCGAGTTCACTCTCCCCGCGCGAGGGCACACCCGCCTCCCAGCGCGGATCGACGAGCAACTGCTCGCGGCCCCAGTCGGCCACGGCGGTCGGCGGCTCGCACACGACCAGGTCTGCACGGAGATCGGGGAACGCGTCATCCCGCAACGAATCGCCTGCCACGACCTGAACCGGCACCGCTGTCCCAGTGGCGGTCAAGGCCGCACGCACCTGGGCTACGCGGGCCGCATCCGCCTGTGTGTCCTGCCCCAGCCTGCCTCGGACCGCACCACCGCCCACCGCAACAAGGAGCGAGCCGATGCCGCACGCGGGGTCAAAGACGGTGCCTGAGGTCTCACCAGCGAATTCTCGGACCGCGCTCGCCAGCCGCAATGTCGAGGCCCCGTCCAACGCGGCGCGCGCGGTGGAATCCAGCAGCCGCGCGACCAGAGCATCCATCACCTCGGTGGGCGTCCGGTCGGCGACCAGCCCGTCCGCCGCCTCTCGGGCGGCCTGGTCAGCGAGGTCTTCCGCATCTCCCCAGAGATATTCCCCGACAGCAGCCAGCGCCCCGGCCATTTCCTCGCCGTAGGCGCCGCGCAGCGCCTGCCAGAGCCGGACCTCCCCGCTGACCTCTCGCCCGTCGCGCTGCCCTTCCAGCCACTGCCGTACCTCGGCGAGCGAGAACAGGGGACTTGCCGAGGTGCCGCCTACGGGCGTGGGGAAGTCCGAACGACGCCGGCGCCAGTTGGACACCGCAGCACGCGTCACGCCTGCCAACCGTGCGATCTCCGCAGCGGTCGCCGTGGCATCAGGCGCCTCGTTTCCTCCGGTCATGACGTGACCGTACACCGTTAGCGCTTGGACTTCCAAGTTACATTCAGTTGACGGCGTTAACTAGCTCCTGTTCACTGGTACCACGCGCCAAGGACTCCGACGTCGCACACGGCACATCGCACCGAAGGAGAACCGGGCGTGAGCACGAAGTCACGCGGACCGAAGAGAACGACCCCGCGGCACCGACCTCCGGCACCTCGACTCAAAGGAGCATGACGTGGCCGCCAAGGAGAAGAGCAGCACTGGCACCCGAAAGTCCACGTTGCACCGCCTCACTGTTCCCAACGGTGGCGAGGTGGAACTCCGCACTCTTGTGCGCCCTCACTATCTCGACAGACCTGGTTACCAAGTCCGCGAGTTCGCCTGGGAGGGCGTCACCGGCCTGCTGGTGAACGGGGGAATCCCCCGAGACCGCGCCGACTGGTGCCCGGCCGTCGAGCGGATCACCGGCCTGGAGGTCAACGAACGGAATCACTCCGCTGCGGGCCTGGTGCTCATGCGCACCGAGCGCGGCCTGTACGCCCTGAGTTACGGGGTCGGCCAGCACATGCTGGACCCGTACTACCGTGATGATGAGTTCGGCCTGGAGTTCGCCACCCGCTGCCTCGACGAGGACGGCATCATCAAGGTGCGCAACCAGATCATGGACGGACGAGGGCGCGTCGACGAGTACTCCGTCGCCCGGGGAGAGCGTATCGACGGCTTCGGCCTCGACCGGTTCGGCGCAGTCGTCCGCCGCATCTGCGGAACGGTCAGCGGCATCCCGTTGACCTCACTGCCCTCCGGAACCTCCAAGCATGTTCGGGTCGAGTGCTCCGAGTCGACCATCAAGCTGCCGCTGGCCACGACCCCGGGCGAATTCCTCAACGACCTGCGCGCGATAGAGGAGGTCTGCTCGCGCCCGGATCCGCTGCCCGAACTGGGCTTCGTCGATCGACTCCGGACGCTGGACAACCGCAGCCGCAGGGCGGTAGATGCCCAGGCAGTCCTTGAGCGCATGCTCGCCGACCCGAGTCACCCGCGGCTCACGCTGGGAGTTCCGGAGAGCTGCCAGGAGGGCTTCGGCTCCGCCCAGGCGTTCCGGATCAGCTCGGGTAGCCGCAGCACCGACGTCACCGACCTGGACCTTCCTCTCCTCCTCAAGTTCGTCTCGGACAAGACCGAAGGCGAGCGCCTCAAGGCGCTCGGCCAGGTTCGGGTCGTCATGTTCAGCGACGACGACTTGAAAACGCCCGCCAGCGCCGCGACCACCGGCAAGGAGTGGCTCATCGCGGACGTCCCCGTGGAAACGGTGCGGTACTTCTACGGCCACGGAAAGTGGTACGAGGTGGGAGCCGGATTCCTCGAGACGCTGGAGGAAGAGCTCCGGGAGCTACTCGGCAAGCCGTCCAGCGTCCAACTGCCCTCCTGGCCGAAGGGAGTACCCAACGCCAAGGGGCGGGACTCTCACAGTGAGGACTGGTACAACAAGCAGGCGGCTGGCCAGGAGGGGTACCTCCTCTTCGACAAGAAGAACATCGTCACGGACAAGTTCAACGGTGGCGGACTGGAGGTCTGCGACGTCCTCGGCCCGGACAACCAACTGATCTGCGTCAAGAAGGCCACCAGCAGCGACGGCACCGCGCCGCTGAACCACCTCTTCGCCCAGGCGGTCACCGCCGTCGAAACCCTGCGCAGCGACGAAGCCATCCGCAGCGCCTTCCTGGGGCAGGTTGCGGACCGTACTCCCGACCACCGTCTCCTGAGCGACTTCGGCACGCTGAAGGTCGTGCTCGCCATCCTCCTCAAGGACGGAAAGGAGATCACCGTCGACTCCCTCTTCGCCTTCGCCCAGGTCTCCCTCCTCCAGTCGGCACGTCGCTTGCGCGCGATGAACGCAGAGGTAGAGGTCGTCGCTATCCGACGCTGAACCCACGCCGCCCCTGGGGTGACCCCCACACCGACTTCGCGAGCGCCGTGACGCGTCCAGCACCCGTCCGAATCTGGCGAGCCCAACGCAGCCGATCATCTTCCCTGAACGGCCCTGAGACGTCCACGTTGGCCGAGAAACAGCGAGCGGAGCCCGACGAGGCATGAGGCGCAGGTATCCACTGGAATACCCGCAGGCCGGTTTCGATTGCTCCTCTTGTAGTGATCACGGAGGGGGACGCTAGTGGCCGAGCTGATGTTGTTCCGGCAGGACGCGGACGGGCGGGATGTAGAGCTGTCCGGTTCGACGGTGGCGCTGGAGGTGGAGCTGCAGCGGCGGGTCGAGGCCGGTCTGGAGCAGATGCTCGGTATCCGGTTCGTGGCGTCGGAGTATGCGACTGGTCCGTGGCATCGGGGGCGGATCGACACGCTGGGGCTGGATGAGAACGGCAGCCCGGTGGTGATCGAGTTCAAGAGGGGCTCCGACAGCGGGGTGCTGTCGCAGGCCGTCTCGTATCTGTCCTGGTTGCGTTCGGCGCAGCACGAGTTCGAGGCGCTGGTCCGGAGGGTGCTGGGCGCGGGGGCGGCCGAGTCGATCGACTGGCGGCGTCCGCGGATGGTCTGCATCGCGGCTGGCTTCTCCCACCATGACCGTGTGGCCGTGCAGTGGTTGCCCGAGCGGATCGACCTGGTGCGCTACCGGGTCTTCGAGGGTGGTTTGCTGAGTCTGCTGCTCGTCGACTCCTCGCCCGGCTCACCGAGCGCCGCTTCGTCTCGGCGGAGCCGGGAGGGGGACGCGGTGGTCGGCAGCGCGCCGGCGGTCCCGACGACGCCTTCGCCGACGGGTGCCGGCCTCGTGCCGGAGTCCTTGCGGGACCTGTACGCGGAGCTGGACGAGGCGCTCACGGCGTGGGGCGAGGTCGAGGTGGCGCCGTTGCGGCACTACATCGCCTACCGACGGCTGGTGAACGTGGCATCGGTGATCTTCCGTCCGAAGCACCAGGTGATCCTGGTCTATCTCAGACTCGACCCGGACACAGTCGTGCTGGAGGAGGGCTTCACCCGGGACATGCGCGGTGTCGGGCACCTGGGGACGGGAGACCTGGAGGTACGTCTCGCCTCGGCAACGGACCTGGAGAAGGCGGCGCCGTTGATCCGACGGGCGTTCGAGGCGGCCTGAAACAAGCGGAAGGGCGGCTGGAGCATCGGTTTCTCGATGTTCCAGCCGCCCCTCGGCGTCTGCGGCCCTCCGGCCTCGGGGTCTTCGTTCTCATGATCAGCTCTCCGGCCCGGCCAGGGTGAAGTCGTCCTGGTCGAGTTCGTCACGGAGCCGCTGTTCGGCGACGTCGGCGTAGTGCGGGGAGAGTTCGACGCCGACGAAATGCCGGCCTTCGCGGAGGGCGGCGACGCCCGTGGAGCCACTGCCGGTGAACGGGTCGAGGACGGTGCCGCCCTCGGGGCAGACCTGTACGAGCTGCTGCATGATCTCGACGGGCTTCTGGGTGATGTG
This sequence comes from Streptomyces fradiae, assembly GCF_041270065.1. Lineage (NCBI taxonomy): Bacteria > Bacillati > Actinomycetota > Actinomycetes > Kitasatosporales > Streptomycetaceae > Streptomyces > Streptomyces fradiae. The sequence continues at coordinate 1,198,895 of NZ_CP065958.1, forward strand.
TACCCGTCCCTTGCGGGGCTGGGAGGCGATGTAGTGGCCGGGCAGGTAGAGGTCGCGGGTGTTGTCGAGGGATCCCTTGACGCCCCAGACGATGAACTCGGTGTCCTGCTTCGGGCCTCCCTTGCGGGGCCGGCTGGAGGGCTTGATCCAGGAGATGGTGCCGCTCCAGGTCCAGCCGGCCATCTGCAGGGCGTCGGTCGTGGTCGGTTCCTGGCGCCAGTCGGAGAAGACCATGGCGACCGCGTGCTCGGTGGAGGCCCGGTATGCCTCGGTGAGCAGTTCGGTCAGCCAGGAGCGGTAGGAGCGCTGGTCCCGGTTCTCGCCGGGGAAGTCGGCGAGGTCGTGGGCACTGTTGCTGGTGACGTACTTGGCGCGTGCGGTGCGTCCGGTGCGTTCCGAGCTCGTACGGCCGCCGGAGTTGTACGGGGGGTCGGTGATCACGGCGTTGACGCTCTCGTCCGGGAGGGACTTCAGGACGGTCAGGGCGTCGCCTCGGTGCAGCGTGTAGCTCATGGGGACCTCTTTCAGGGCGTAGCGGGTCTGTCCGCTCTCCGGGCAGCGCTCAACGACGTTCTTCCGGAGCGGGGTTGTGCCGGAGGTTAGTGGCGTTCTCCGGCCGGACCTAACGAGGTCGGCATGGGCACCGAGGCTCGTTTGGTGCGGCCGGAATCGCGGTCTACTGTCTCGCCGTGTCACCGGGACCGAGCCCCGCTCCACCCCCGCTGACCTGTGCTTATCCGTGCTGCCTCGTCCAATCGAGCCAGCAGGAAGGCACGTTGCCCACACTTTTCCGATGCCGTCCGGAGGCCCTCGTGTACCGCCTGAGATTACGAGCGCGGCTGGCTGCCGCGCATGACCTGAGACCGGTGTCCGGGAGCTACCAACTCCCCTGACCGGGCCCGCCCGAGAGGCGGATACACATCGGCGCGGTGCCGGCGGCTTTGCACGAGAAGCCGGCGCCGCGCCTCCTACGAACACCGAGGAGCCGCTGCGATGCAGCATGTCCTGATACCTCCGCGCCCCGACCCGACGCCGTCACCCGGTCGGCCCCACCGCCCCGGTGAACGGCGGCGGTGATGAACAAGACCACCAAGGGCGTCGTCGGCCTGTTCGCGGCCAGCTCGATGCTGCTGGTCGTGCCGGTCCTCGCCTTCGGTGCCGGGACCGCTTCGGCCTCCTGCCCGACCGGCGGCGCGCAGTCCGTGAACACCGCGGCGGTCGCCGACCAGGTGAAGGCCATCCTGGCAGGGGGTGGGACGGAGTCGGTCTCCGTTCCGGGACTGGACAATCCGGCCGAGCAGATCCCCTTCGCCAAGACGATCCAGGCCACCGGCGTCGCGATGAACGTCCCGGCCCGGGGGCAGGTCGTGGCCCTGGCGACCGCCCTTCAGGAGAGCGGCCTGAGGAACCTGACCTGGGGTGACCGCGACTCACTGGGGTTGTTCCAGCAGCGCCCGTCGATGGGCTGGGGCACGGCGAACGAGATCCTCGACCCCGTCCACGCCAGCACCAAGTTCTACGAGGGGCTCAAGAAGGTCTCGGGCTGGGAGTCCCTATCGATCACCCAGGCCGCCCAGGCGGTGCAGCGCTCGGGCTTCCCGGAGGCGTACGCCAAGTGGGAGCCGCTAGCCACAGCGCTGCAGAAGGCCATCGAGCCCCTGCTGCCGAAGGCCGGTGGCGGTGGCACGTCACCGGATCCGGCGCCGGACGGTGCCCGTGGTCCCTCGCCCGGCACCGCGGGCGGCTGCACCGCCGAAGGGGACGGGACCGACTTCGGCACCATCCCGGCCGGCGCGCTGCCCAAGGAGTACAGCATCCCCGCCACCGCTCCGCGAGAAGTCCAGACGGCGATCCGGTGGGCGCTCGGACAGCTCGGCACGCCGTACCAGTGGGGCGGGACCTGCACCGACTCCCACGGCGACACGGCGATGCGCCGGTGCGACTGCTCCTCCCTGATGCAGCAGGCGTACAAGGCCGCCGGGGTCACCCTGACCCGGACGACGTACACGCAGGTCAACGAAGGCAAACCGGTATCAGCCGACGACCTTCGGCCGGGTGACCTGATCTTCACCGAGGGCACGGCCGCCTCGCCCGAGCACGTCGGCATGGCCATCGGGCAGGGCCTCATCGTGCACGCCCCGCGCACCGGTGACGTGGTCCGCATCACGACCGTCGCCGCCTGGAAGCCCGGGATTCTCGCGATCCGCCGAGTCGTCTGACCGGCGCTCCCCCCTTCCCCCCTCTCCTCCGCACCGCCGCTCCACTCACGGGCTTCGGCGCGCCTTGAATCAAACTGGAGTTCCATCATGTATCTCGCAGATCAGGTCATACAGCTCGCCTACGACCCCGGAATCAAGCCGAACGAAGGCGGACTGCCGGGCCTGAACGTCCTCAAGCAGGTGATGGGCTCCATCAACCTCTTCGGCCTCATCGCCGTGGTCGGTTCGCTCGCGGTCAGCGCGGGCGTGTGGGCCTGGGGTCACCACTCCGGCGGCCACCAGGCCGAGGCCAACGGAAAGAAGGGCGTCCTGGTGTCCGCCGGCGCGGCCCTCCTGCTCGGCGCGGCAAACGGTGTGGTGGCGTTCTTCAGCACGCTGGGGACGCAGGTCCGCTGATGCCTTCCCGGTCCTCGAACCCCGGCGGCGCATCTCGCGTGCGCCGCCGGGCGCTGCTCGGCACCGTCGTCCTGGTGGTGCTCGTCGCCCTCGCCGGCCTGGCCGCGTACCTCACCCGCGACAGCAGGACCCCTGCCAAACCCGCGCCTCCGCAGCCAAGTTCGTCCCCGTCTTCCTCCTCGGCCCCCTCGCCGTCCGGGCCGCCCACGGTGACCCCCCGCCCCCGTGCGCTGCCGGTTCCTCCGAGGACCACCGAGCCGATCTCGTTCGGGAAGGCGGCTGCGGCTGCGCTGTGGTCGTACGACACCCGTGCGTACTCGCAGGCCGAGCTGCGGCGTGCGCTGCGCGCGTGGCTGACGGCGGAGGTGAAGTACGCCGATGCGGCCTCGGTCGACAGGGGCATCCCCTCGGCGGTGCTGTGGAAGGAGATGGCCGCCAACGGCCAGTTCGCCACGGCCACGGTGAACGAGGGGCACTTCCCGAACGCGTTCACCCGGGCTCTCCAGGAGGATCCGGGAGCGATCACCACGGCGTACATCTACGCGGTGACGGTCTCGGGCAAGCAGACGATCGCCTGGAAGGGCTCGCCCGCCGGCGGCGCGGAGAGCCGCTCCACCACCCTCGCGGTCCAGTGCCGCCCCAACCAGCCCTGCACCCTGGCCGGCGTCATGCCGTCCGTCGCGCCCTGAGTCCCGTTCACGAAAGGAGGTACCCCCATGGACGTCTGCGGCCTTCCGATGATGGACAAGGTGTGCACCGCCGTCGACTTCGTCACCAACCCGGCCGGGGCCGTCACCGACGGCATCGGCGCGTGGATCGCGAAGTCGGCAGGAGAGCTGGCGGCCAGCGCGGCGGACCTCGCCGCCAAGGCCGTCAACGAGACGACCGCCATCGACCTCAACGCCAGCTGGTTCCGGGACAACTACGAGCTTCTGTTGCCCATCGGGCTCGCGCTGACCGTCGGGACGTTCTGCATCCAGCTGATGCTCGCGGCCTGGCGGCGCGACGAGCGGGCCCTGGCCCAGGCCGCGGTCGGCACCATGACCGGCGTCCTGTTCAGTTTCTGCGCCATCGCCTTCACCAGCGTCGCCGTCACCGTGGTCGACGCCCTCTCCTCCGGACTATTCCAAGCCGCCAACACCTCGGTCGACGACGCGGTCCGCCGCGTCGTGAAGATCAATCAGTTGGGGGCGATGTACGGCCTGGGCTGGGGCGTTCCCGCCCTGGTCGCCTTCGGGTGCGCGATCGGCGCCTTCCTGTACTGGGGCGTCATGGTCGCCCGGAAGGTCGGCGTCCTGATCATGGTCACGCTCGCGGTCTTCGCCGGCGCCGGCGGCGGCTGGGAGGTCGCCAAGCGCTGGCGGCGCGGCTGGATCGAGGCCACCGCTACCCTGGTCGTCTCCAAGCTGTTGATGACCGTGGTCTTCCTGATCGGCGTCTCCGCCATGGGCAAGAGCGATTCCAGCGACGGCCTGTCTGCCCTGTCCGACGCGATGGCCGGCATCGTCGTGATGGTCCTGGTGCTGCTCTGCCCGTATGCCACGTACAAGTTCGTCCGCTGGGCGAGCGACGGCGGCGGTCACGACGATGTGCACCGCACCGGCGTCGCGGGCATGGCTGTCGCCGCCGGGGCGGCGAAGACCGCCGGCAGCCTGGCGATGCGGGTCGGCACCGGAACCCCTGCGCCCCAGGGGCCGAGCCAGGTCCCCGGTGCGGGTGCCGACGGTGTCGCCTCCGGCATCAACCCTGCCGGCGGCAACCTCAGCAAGGAGGGCATCGACGCGGGACCGCCCAAGCCGCAGACCCGCTTTCGGTACGGCGAGGCCCCGAACGCCCCAGGCGACAAGGGCCGGCCTCTGATCCAGCGCCCGGGAAACCCGCCGCTGATCACGCGCCCCGGCGAAGGGGAAGCGGAAGGTTCCCAGCCGGTCGTCCAGGGTGTTACCGGCGGCTCCGGTCATCTCACCAGCACGTCGGCTTCGGGCAGCGGCGTGAGCTACATCGGCACCACGCCGCCTGTCGGGCCCTCGGCGTCAGCCACCGGCTCGCCGACGCCGACGACCTGGGTGTTCCCCACCCAGCCGCCCGAGGGTTCCTGACCCACCACACCCCGGGGGCGGGCTGCCCCTCCGCAGCCCGCCCCCTCCCGACTCGACCGTCGAAGGAGCCCCGCCGTGTCCTCCAGAAGAGTGCCGCCCGCCCCGTCTCTCGTTCACCTCCACCGTCTGGAACCCTCATGTCCGGTAAGCACCAGGCCGAAGTCCCCTCGGCCACCGTGAAGTTCCCCCACCGCAGCAGGCGCGGCGTCCTGCTCGGCCTGACCGCCCCGCAGCTCCTCGCCGCCGGACTCACCGGCCTTCTCCTTCTCGCCGTGATCCTCGCCCGCGGCGTGGTCGGGGCCCTCGCGCTCATCCCCCTGTGGGCCGTCATCGCCCTGTTCGTCTTCGTCCGCCACCGGGGCCGTGCCCTGGCCGACTGGACCCCGATCGTCGTCCGGTACGCGCTGCGCCGGATGCGCGGCCAGCTCCTCTGGCTCACCCGCCCCTCGCGCCGGCCGACCCGCGAGGGACTGCTCCACCTGCCCGGCACCGCCGCCAGCCTGCGCGTGGCCACCGCCCCGGACGGCCGGTACGGCGCGGTCCACGACCCGCACAACGGCACGCTGACCGCCATCGTCAAGGTCGCCTCCCGCGCCTACGCCCTGCTCGACCCGGGCACCCAGCACGCCAACGTCTCCGGCTGGGGACGCGCGCTGGCCGCGCTCGCCCGGACCGGGCAGATCGCCCGCATCCAGGTGATCGAGCGCACCGTCCCGGACTCCGGCGACAGCCTGCGCCGCTACTGGGAGGAGCACGGCCGCCCCGACACCCCGGTGGCCGGCGCGATCTACAACGAGCTGATCCAGAGCGCCGGTCCGGCCGCCGCCCCGCACGAGGCGTACGTCGCGCTGTCGCTGGACACCAAGGCGGCGCGTCGGCTGATCAACCAGGCCGGCGGCGGCCTGACCGGGTCCTTCGGCGTCCTGGCGCAGCTGACCTCGACCTTCGAGCAGGCCGCGCGGACCGCCGGGCTCAACCCGACCGGCTGGCTCACCGCCCGCGAGATCGCAGCCGTCGTCCGCACCGCCTACGACCCCAAGGCCCTCGCGGCCCTGGACCGCTGGTCCGCCACCGGCCGTCCCGAGGCCGACGCCTCCGCCGCCGGCCCGGTGGTGGTCGTGGAGAAGGCGGACCACATCGCGACCGACTCCGCCGTCCACGCCACGTACTGGGTGGAGAACTGGCCTCGGACGGAGACGTCCGCGGGCTTCCTGCACCAGCTCCTGTTCACCGGCGGGGTCCGGCGCACGCTGTCGCTCTCCTTCGAGCCGAAGGGACTGGACGCCGCCCTGCGCGACGTCCAGCGCAAGAAGGCCAGCGTGATCGCCGATGCCGCCGAGCGGGCCCGGCGCGGTCAGGTCGACTCCGAGGCGGACTCGATCGAGTACCAGGACATCAAGGCGCGCGAGCGGCAGCTCATCGCCGGGCACGCGGATGTCGCCCTGACCGGTCTGCTGACCGTGTCGGCCGACTCTGAGGAGGAGCTGCGCACCGCGTGCGCGGTGGTGGAGACCGCCGCCGTCGGCGCCCAGCTCGACCTCCGGCCGCTGACCTGGCAGCAGGCCGAGGCGTTCACCGCCGCCGCCCTGCCGCTCGCGCTTGCCGCCTGACCGCGGCCTCCTTCCTCCCTTCCTTCGAAAGAGCACCCGCATGTCCCGCACCGCCAGCCCGACCGCGCAGGACTTCGTGCCCTTCGCCACCGCCGCGCTCGACTTCCATCGCGCGCTCAACCTCCCCGGCGACCCGCTCGTCACCAGCCGGGCCGAGCTGGACGCCCTGCACTCCCACCTCGTCTCGTTGCACGGGCTGCTCGACGCCCACGCCATGCGTACCGAGAAGATCGTTCCGGCCGAGGGCGACCAGTTCCGTGCCGCCCGCACCCGGATCTGGCAGGCCGCCGAGCACATCCACGCCGCCTACCACGCAGCTCCCCGTACGGGCTCCGGCGAGGCGCACCGGGCCGACCTTCCAGAGGGTGCGCCGGAGCTGACCATCTGCCAGCGCCACCAACGCGCCGCGCACCTGGTCCGCCGCCGTACGACGCCGGCCGACCTGCACACCCCGTTCACCGGCCTCACCCGTCGCTGACCCCGCCATTCCCTGTCTGGAGAATCGTTCATGCCCCGTACCCGCGCCAGCGCCTCCCACCTGTTCGTACCCCACAAGGCATCGCGCATCCAGCGGCGGGCAGCCCGCGCCGGTTTCGCCGACGCCCACCGCCAGGCCCGCCTCGCCGAAACGCCCCCGAAGCACCGTGCCCAGGAGACCGCCGATCCGGAACTGCGGCCGGTCTACCCGCCGACAGGGCGTCCCGGTCCGGCCGCGGCCCGCGGCGGCAAGCTCAACCTGCCCGCCCACCGGATGACCACCGCCACCGCTTCCGGGGCCTATCCGTTCGTCGCCGAGGGCGGTCTGGGAGCCGAAGGCGTCTTCATCGGCCGCGACGTCCACGCGGAGGCCGCGTTCTGTTTCGACCCGTTCTCGCTGTACAACAGCGGCCGGATCGAGGGCTTCACGAATCCGAACGTGGTCCTCGCCGGCATCATCGGCATGGGCAAGTCCGCGCTCGCGAAGTCCATCGCCACCCGGTCGATCGCCCACGGCTACCGCATCTACATCCCCTGCGACCCGAAGGGCGAGTGGACCGGGGTCGCGCAGGCCCTCGGCGGCTACAGCATCGCGCTCGGCCCCGGCCTCCCGGGCCGGCTGAACCCGCTGGACGCCCCGGCCCGGCCCGCCTCCGTCAACGAGGACGACTGGGCGAGCGAGGTCCGAAAGCGACGCCTGCTGCTCCTGGCCGGCCTGGCGCGCACGGTCCTGAAGCGCGATCTGCTGCCGATGGAACACACCGCCCTGGACCTCGCCCTCGACCTGGTCGTCGCCGAGGCCGCCGCCCGCGGCACGGTGCCGCTGCTCGGCGCGATCGCGCACGTCCTCGGCTCCCCCGAACGCCTCGACCAAGCCCTCGGCCACCCGTCCGGACACCTGGGGACGGCCGCCCAGGACGTCGCGCACGCCCTGCGCCGCCTCGTCCACGGCGACCTGAGCGGCATGTTCGACGCCCCCTCGACGGTGGCCTTCGATCCGACCGCGCCGATGCTGTCCATCGACCTCTCCCGCCTCGGCGGCGCCGGCGACGACACCGCCCTGGTCTTGGCCATGACCTGCGCCTCAGCGTGGATGGAGAGCGCTCTGTCCGATCCGGACGGGGGCCGGCGCTGGGTGATCTACGACGAGGCGTGGCGGCTGATGAGGCACGTCGGCCTGCTCGAACGCATGCAGTCCCAGTGGAAACTCAGCCGGGGTCTCGGCATCGCGAACCTCATGGTCATCCACCGGCTCAGCGACCTGCTCTCGGCGGGCGACGCCGGCTCGCGCGGCCGGGTCCTGGCCGAGGGCCTCCTCGCCGACTGCTCCACCCGCATCATCTACCGGCAGGAGCCCGACCAGCTCGACGCCGCCGCGTCCCTGCTCGGCCTGACCGGAGTCGAGACCCAGGCGGTGTCCGCCCTGACCAAGGGCCGGGGCCTGTGGAAGGTCGCGGGCCGGTCCTTCATCACGCAGCACATCCTCCACCCGGCCGAACGCGAACTGTTCGACACCGACGCCCGCATGGCGGCCTAGACCATGTCCGGAGGACCGATCATGTCTGTTCCCTCAGGCTCTCCCGCCCCGGCCGAGAACCAGCCGCCAGCAGCCACCGACCACCTGGCGTGGCGGAGGCACATCTCGGCGCTGGCCTCCGCCGCCGCCGGGATCCGGCAGGCGTCCGACGCCTGGGACGCGGTCTCGGACTCCTTCTGCGACACCGACGGCTGGCCCGTCGACGAGCAGGGCTACGGAGACGGCAAGGTGAAACGCGACGCCGAGGCGTGGCGGCACGTCGAGGTCTTCCTCGACCACGGCCCCGAGGTCCTGGCCGGCGTTCGCGCCGCCGCCCGGAGCACCGACTACGTCGAGGGCCCGGTCAGCGAAGACCTGCGCTGGCTGCGCGGCATCGACGCCACCCTGGAACACGCGGGCCGGCTCCAGCGGGAGTGGGACCAGATTCTGGTGCTCATGGACGCCTCCGTGCCCGGCTCCCGGCAGCTCTACGAGGGCCGGGCGAAGGAGGAGCGGAACGCCGACGGCTGGCACTACGCCGACGAGCTGGCCATCCGCGGTCCCGCCCTTGTCCGGGCCGCCACCCATCTGGTCGGCCGGGCGGACTCCGAGCAGTCCGTGCGGACCGAGCGGGCACGCGTGGCCCTCGCCCGCTCCACCTCCGGTCCTCGCGGAGCCCTGCCCGCTCCTTCCCGTGCGCCGGCGGCATCCAGCCCACCAGTGCCGGGCCGATCCCGCTGACCGCCCGTAGCACCGAGTCCCGGCCGGACCAAACCGTCCGATCACCAGATCCTCGTGCACCACCGCCCGCCCCGCTCGGTCCGGCGCGCGCCCACCCCAGCGTCGGCCGCCGGGGCGTCTCACCACGGAGAAAACCCATGAACCAGAACAACCCCCTGATCACCAGCCAGCAGGAGGGACGGCAGATCACCGCGCGGACCAGCTCCTCCTTGCCCGCCGCCTTCGAGGATCCGAAACAGGATCGCGGGTACGGCCACCTCACCGTCCCGCTCCGCCAGCGGGGCCTGGAGGTCACCGTCGAGTACGGCCTCAGCGACTACGTCGTCGACGTCGCTCTCCCCGACGGCAGTTCGATGATCATCTCGCCGCCGCAGGAACCGCCGTCCGAGGAGCCCGGGTTCCCCGAAAGCTGGACGGTGGTCCGTCACCGGGACGCCGGACCCCCGGTGTACGAAGTGGTCTACGACTCCGAGCCCGACGGTCCGGATGCCCCGTACGGCGGCAGCGTCGCAAGCCTGCTCGCCGCCGTCGACACACGCCTGGACCAGCTCGGCGTGCCACCCCGCTCCGGGCAACACCCCTCCCCGCAGGGGCGCGCCGCCCAAGCCGGTCCGGTCCGAAGTCCGGTAGACCCGACCGCTCCGCCGCCGCCCTCTGTTCCTCCCCGGGTGAGCGCTGCCCTCACGCCCTCCCCCTCGGCCCGATCGCGTACGGACCGCACGCTCCCGGCGGCGGAACCGCCCCCGCGCGCCACACCCCCTGCCCGCTCGTCCACCGCCCCTGGTCGCTGACCTTCTCCCGCCTCGGAGTTCGCCGCATGTCTCTCACCAGCAGAACCGTCCCGGCCCTCAACCCGCCCCATCACCGAGCCTGCACCGGATGGATCAGCCGTGTTGCCCACTTCCGCCGAAGAACTGCTCGCCGACGTCACCGTCGGCCGCCATCCCGACCACGGCATCGTCGCCGCGAACCCCAAGAACCTCGCCGCCGACACCTGGATGCTGGAACGGCTCGACTTCCGCCCCGTGCCGGGCGAGCCCACCCTGTATGCCCTGGCCGACCAGCAGCGCGACGGGCAGGGTCGCGCCACCCGGGCCGTCGCGCTGCTGCGCAACGCCGGCTTCCGAGTCGACGCGGACGCCGTGTTCGATCCCTCCCTCGCTCCCAGCGCGGGGCCTGCTCCGAGCCGGGTCCCACTCGGCGAGCCCGAGGTCGCCTTCGCCGAGCACCCGCAACTCGGCATCGTCGCGGCCCTCGACGATCGCGCCTCCGGCCTCACCGGACTCGCCCTGCTCGACCACGGCTGGCGGCACGACCCCCGCCTGGACATCTACACGCTGCCCGCTGCCACCGACCGGAGTGCGGCCCTGGCGAAGGTCGCCGACGCCACGCTGGACCTGCACCGCTCGGGTGTCCGGGTCGCGGTGGCGCCCCGCCTCGCCCAGGACGTCGCGGACCGCCGCGACGCACCGGCGCCTTCCCCACCCCACGACCGCGTCCAGGGGGTCGGTGCGCGTCGCTCTTCGATCAGCGCCGCCGCGCTCGCCTCCAGCCCAACCGTCGCCGGCCTTCCGGGCAAACGGCCGGTGGCCGCTCCCGCCACCCCCCTCGCGGCGGCCCGGCCGGTCGATCCGCGCATCGCCTTCTCCCGTAACCGTTGACCCAACTCCCTTAAGAAACCTCTCTCATGGCTGTTATCGGTAAGGGCGGATATTCAGCTTTGAGGAATGCGACCTCATTCAACCTCGGATGGCGGCAAGCCGGGCCCAGGCGGAAGCGGAAGGCTGCGCTTCCGCAGCCATTTGTAGTAGCGCTTGCGCACCAACCGCTCAGCTTCATCCCATGTGTTCGCGCGACCACCGCGTCCGTCCGGGATATGACGATTTGTGGAGTTCGTAAAGACGATCACGCGCTTCTTGGCCGCTCGAAGGGCATCGATATTGGAAGGAGCATCCTCGATGTAGATGTCCGCCCCAACATCGCCTTTCTCCCTCATGAAGCACAGGTCCCAGTAGGGAACCGCGTGGTGTTCCAGCCACTGAACGGTCTGGCTAATTGCGACCTGGTGCGAGTGCTTGAGGTAGAGCCGGTGGGTGATGATCCTGATTCGCACGCCCTCATGACTCAACCGGCGGAGCGCTTGGGGAGCACCCTTGATCGGGGCCATGTTCTCGAACAAACCTCGCTGCTTCATCGCGAAGCGATGGAGACGCTCGTACTCGCCTTCTGCCAGTCCCCACTCAGGGAGGCCGAAGCGGACCTCTGGGGTCAGCTCGTCAACCTCAACGTCACGCCACTCCGCAGTGACAGTTCTCATATAGCCGTAGAAGTCCGCTACCACCCCGTCGAGATCGACGCCGAACACGAAGTGGTTGTCAACCATCAGGAGTACCTCCCAACAGCAGAAACTCCCCCCACCAAGCCTCGCTGCGCTTGCCGTCTCTCGCAACTTCACTCGAGACGGGCCAGCCCATTCCTAAGTGAAAGGTTCGCTGCGGACTCAGGACTGAAGCCTCCGCGTCCATCGGTAACCCCGACTATCGAACCTCGCGGAGTGCTCACATAGCTGAAAACAGAGCCCCTCCCAGCAGCGGAGCTCAGCGGAGGCTTAGCTGCACACCGTGTTGGTCACTGCGCCTCGCCGTCGTCTCCGTTGCCCTCTTCAACCCAGCACTTACGGCTCACTCCCAAACCGCTGGATGCATAGTCCATGAGATTAAAGGGGGGCATCCAGGCCGAAGCGAATGCAGCGTTCATGTAAGCGGCAAGGGGATAGATGACGTCGCCGTCTGGCACAGGGTCCACGAGGTGGAGGTTCGTCCCCGGCAGGGAAGGCCGAAGCGCTTCCTGGTCAGGGCTGAGCCAGCCGAAGTATCCCTTTCCCAGCAGCCAGATGGCGTCTGGGCATTCAGAACGGTCGCGTTCGCTGCACCACTCCGCGAAGTGGGTGCTAAGCGTTTCCGGGGAAATACTATCGAAGGCAAAGATCATTCCTACGGTTGGAAAAGGCTTGAAGCCCTCTGGGGCCTGCCGTCGCTGGCTGCCCAGATTCTTCTGGTAGGCAGTCTTCGGAAGGGTCTTGGCCTTCCGGATCTTCTCGCAGTCCAAGCCTGGCAATCAGCTGTGGATCTTCGACTCACCGGCGGCTGACTTCTGCGGCATAGTCGGGACCGAATCCCTGGCTTTCGCGGGTCCAGTTGTCTCCGGTGGACTGGTGGAATCCGAGCAGTCGGCTGACGACGACGGCGGAGTGCACCACCTGCTGGCGCGCCTCCAAGGAGGCCGACGAGCGGGACAAGGGAGCCTGGTTGGAGACCAGGCGAGCCGAGGAGCAGGCCGCGTCCGAAGCCTGGTCTCAGCAGTACCGGATGCCTCCGCTGGAGGGAACCGAGCGGGCCGTCCCCTGGGGCGTGCACTGCCGTCACCAGGTCCTGTCTGCTGTCTACACCGCCCTGGTCGTCGAAGGCGACACCGGCGAGGCCGGCTTGGGAGGAGACCGAGGAGTCCGCTCGCACGGTCACCCGCGCCGGCTGGTGGATCGACCAGCGCTCCTCCGACCCGGACGACCTCCCTGAGCTGCTCCAGGCCGCCACCGACGCCGACCGCCCCACCGAGAACCCCTACTTCTAACCGTCTGGTGCCCCGCTGCGGCGGGGCACCGGTCTCTTGCTTCCCGTCGGCCTATGGCGATGCCCCGGTGTGGCTCGCGGTCTCTATCAGCGATCCCCGGCCGGGCCAAATCGCGGATTCTGCGGATCCTCTCCCCTGTCGATCCGACTCCCCGCGCCCAGGAGGCCCGTGTGCCCGCCCCTTCGATAACCATCACGTCCGAACTCAGCGGCAGCGTCGTGGCCAAGGGCGCCAACGACGACCTGTCCGCGATGATCCTCAAGCACGCCGGCTTCCGGCAGATCGAGGACTGGCACGGCCGACGCCACCGGCTTCCCACCACCATGCCGGTCGCCGACCAGGTCGCCATCGCCAGCCACGCCGCCGAGATGCTCCGCGCCGCCCGCTACGGCGTCGATCTCGCTCCCTCCCTGGACGAGGCCCGAATGAGCACCCTGGCGACCCCCCTGGAGTCCTACGCCGCCGGCGCCGCGCTTCTCCAGATCACCGACGAGATCCGGTCGGCCGAAAGCGGGGAAGCCCTCCGGCAAGCGGTCGACCAGCTCCTTCACCCCGAGCACGGGGCCCTGGAGCGTGTCCGGGAAGCGCTGGAGGCCGCCGGCGAGCACATCAGCGACCTCGACGACGAGGCGTACAGGTTGGCCGACCGGTTCGGCTTCGCGGCCGACTTCGTCAGCTCGGCACAGTCGGAGCTCGTCGGCTCCGAGGACGAGCTGCTTCGGGTCGGCGGCCCGTCCCGGTCCGGGAACGAGCTGCCGGCGCGTTCCTCGGACCTGTCCGCCTCTCGAAGCGCGGCACTGGCCGTTGCCCTGGCCGTCTCGCCCGCGGCGGCCAAGGTCGACGTCGCTCCCACGGCCTTCGGCACCGAAGTCGCGGAATCCCGCCCGGCTGTCCGTCCGCCGCACGCCTCCGGTCCTCGGCGGTGACCAGGGCGCCTTCTTCCACCGAGTTCTCCGCCGGCTTGTCGCGGACGTACCTCATGCGGGCGGCCGACGCCCTGGCCAGCGCGACGGCCACCTACGCGATCGAGATCCTCTACCCCCGGCCAGCGGGGTCCTCTCCGCCCGAAGTCTGGAGACGGTCCCGGGGCCGGACTATACGTGGCTGTACCGGGTGACCTGGTTCCGCGAGGTCGGCGAGCGGGTCGTGCTGCCGCCGGCGGCCTGGCCCTGCAGGTCCCGCCGTGACCCCGCCGTCTCCGGCCTCGGCCACCAGACCGGTCTCGTCTCCTCGGGTGGGAGCGCCTGCTCCCACCCGGCCCAGCCTGTCAGCACCACCCATCAGGAGGACCTGTGCCCGAGTACTACTCCAGCATCGGCGAGGCCATCGGCGCCGCGATGCAGCACAACATCCGGCTCGCCCACAGCGGGCGAAGGCCCCTCGACGACCCGCCCCTTCAGGTGCGTCGTCTCCCGTCGGCCGCCGCCGACCCGTACTCCGTGCCGGGAATGATCGCCCGGCTCACCGAGGACGCCTCGCCCGACGAGGTGGCCGGGATCATCCAAGAGGTCAACGGCGCGCTCGTCGGCGCTCTGCCCCAGCTGACCGAACTCGTCGCCGATGCCGCCGACTGGGCCCGCGTCCGCGTGGCGTTCGACGACCCGCGCCACAACCCCGCCGTGGAGACCTGGACCCGGCTGGCCGCCGCCCACGGCCTGCTCGAAGAGGTGCGGGAGCAGCTGGAGGCCGCCGAAGACGGCGTCGCCGCGTGCCCGGCCGAACACACCGACTCCCGGCACCACAAGATGATCAACGTTCTTCGGACACGGGGACTGCTCGACGACGTTCTCGGCGCTGGCCCGCACACCTCACCGCTCGGCGCCCGCAGCCCGGAAGCGGACTGTCGGCCCTCCCCAAGCGCTCCCTCCGCTCCTCCCGCCTCGCCCCGTTCTCCGGAAGGATCCCCAATGGGCAACTTGGCCGACGTCTACGGCACCGACGTCGAGATCTACTCCCGGGCCGACGGCCTGGTCTGGGCCGACGGGCGCACCGACCTGCCCGAATCGGCCCACCGCGTCCTGCGCTCCTGCGGCTTCGCCGCCCCCGGCGACCCGGGCAACCCCGCCTCCTACAGCCTCGAATCGCACATCGTCGGCCCGGACCGGCAGTTCGCCGCTTCCGCTGCCGTCGGCCAGCTGACCGATCTGGGGTACCGGGTCGCGATCGACCCGGACCTGGTTGTCGGCTACGTCGGCGAGACCGTCGACACCGACGCCCGGCGTCAGGCCGCCGCCCGCCAGACCTCGCCCATCGCGGCCAAGGCCCGCCCCGGCACCAGCACTCCACCGCCCGCCACGCCTGCTCCATCCGGGGGCCGCATCTCCCCTCGCTCTCGCTGAAACGTTCCTGCTCAACCCGTAAGGAGTAGCCCCGTGAGCACGAGAGCCGAGCGCGCCCCGCCCCCGCCCGCTCACACCCCAAGGAACCGCCCGTGCCTTCCCCGCGCACCAGTGCGCCATCGACGACCACCGGCTCCGACGCGCTCCTCTACCTCCTGTTCGGCGTCCTCGGCGCTGCCATGGCCTTCGGCTCCCTCGCCTGGCTGACCGGCAACCTCACCAACGCGCTTGTCGGAAGCGGCCCGTGGGCCCCGTTCAGTGCCACTGACTCCCTGCTGCAGCCCGAGGTGCTGTGGCCGGCCCTGAGCACCACCGCGCTGCTGGTCGGCGTCCGCGTCGTCCCCGGGCTGCTCACCCTGGCCCTGCTCACCACCGGCCTGGTGCTGTGGCTGCGCTGGCGCTCCGGTGCCAAGACCGGTCTCGCCCGCAAGACCGACCTGGCGCCGATGCTGGACAAGGAGATCACCGCCAAGGCGAAGAGCCTGCGCCCTTCCCTGAGCGACCGGGAGTGTAAAAGAGGTCGCTCCCGCCGACCGCGGCATCCTGCTCGGCACTCTTGACCCGGGTCGGGCTGATGTCCGCGCTTCCTGGGAGGACGTGATCGTCGCGATCATGGCCCCGCGCAGCGGGAAGACCTCCGGACTGGCGATCCCCGCGATCCTCTCGGCTCCCGGACCGGTCCTGCTCACCAGCAACAAGGCCGCGAACGACGCGTTCACCGCGACGGTGGACGCTCGAGCGGAGGTCGGTACGGTCTGGGCGCTCGATCCCCAGCAGATCGCCCACCATCCGCGCGAGATGTGGTGGGACATCCTGGCCGACGCCCGCGACCTTGCCGGTGCGAAGCGGCTGGCCGGGCACTTCGTCGCGGCGAGCGTGGACGAGTCGAGCGGTTCCGACTTCTGGTCCACCGCCGCGTCCAACACGCTCGGCGCGCTGTTCCTGGCCGCCGCGAGCCACCGGCGGCCGATCACCGATGTGCTGGCCTGGCTCGCCTCCCCCGCCGACCGGACCCCGGTCGACCTGCTCATCGACGCCGGCCACGACGCGGTCGCCGCCCAGCTGCAGGGCACCGTCTCCGGCGCGACCGAAACGCGCGACGGCATCTACGAGACGGCGAGGCAGTACGCGAGCTGTCTGCTCGACCCGGAGGTCGCCGCCTGGGTCACCCCGAACAGGGACCTCCCCGAGTTCAAGCCCCTCGCCTTCGCCACCTCCCGCGACACGCTGTACCTGCTGAGCAAGGACGGCGGCGGTAGCGCGTCGGCGATCATCGCGGCGGCGGCCGACGCCGTGATGCGCGCGGCCGTGATCGTCGCCGAGCGATCCGGCGGACGGCTCGACCCGCCCGCCCTGTGCGTCCTCGACGAGGCCGCGAACGTCTGCCGGATCTCGGACCTCCCGGACCTGTACTCGCACCTGGGCAGCCGGGGCGTCATCCCGATGACGATCCTGCAGTCCTACCGGCAGGGCCAGCGGTGCTGGGGCGAGGCCGGGATGGACGCCCTCTGGTCCGCCGCCACCGTCAAGATCGTCGGATCGGGCATCGACGACGCCGACTTCGCCGACCGGCTCAGCCGACAGGTCGGCGACCACGACGTCCAGACGGTCTCGGTCTCCACGAGCGAGGGCGGCAAGTCCACCTCGGTCAGCATGCGCACCGAGCGGATCCTTCCGCCCGACGCCATCCGCGCCCTGCCCAAGGGCAAGGTGCTGCTCCTGGCCACCGGTCTGCGGATCGCCATGCTCAGCATCCGGCCCTGGTACAAGGAGCCCTCCGCCAAGGTAATCGGCCCGGCCTCCGCCCGCGCCACGAAGGCCATCACCGAGCGGGCCCTGGCGAAGACCGTCGGCCACGACGACCTCGGGCTGTCGGCATGAACGCGCCCACGCCGCGTTCCGCGCGGCTGGCGCAGTCGCCGGCCGCCCTGTGTGACGGCCGGTGGTGGCTGGTCGGCGATGCCGGGTCGGTTCCCGTCTCCGATCCCTCCTTCGCCACCGTGCTGGACGGCTTCGCTGAGGCGGTGGCCGCCGCCGACCATGCGGTCGCCGATCTGCGTGCCCTGCCGGATGAGCCGTCCTCCCCCGGCAGGGGAGGTCGTCGATGAACCCGCTGCTGAATGCCGAGCAGGCGGTCCTCGGCGCGGTGCTACTCGACCCGGGCCAGCTCTCGAAACTGGAGTGGCTCGCGCCAGGTCACTTCTACCGGCCCGTCCACCAGGCGCTGTTCGCCGCGCTGCGCAAGCTCCGGGGCGACGGCCACCCCGCGGTGGAGGGCGAGGAGCCGGTGCCGCTGTCGTGGGTGACCGACGCGGTCGCCGAGGCCGACCTCCACGTCCGGGGGCTGACCGCCTCGTACGCCCATGTCCTGATCTCGGCCTGCCCTCGTCCCGCGCACGCTCCGGTGTACGGCCGGATGGTGCTGGAGGGGGCGATCCACCGCACCGTCACCGAGCACGCGATCCGGCTCCACCAAGAGGCGCGCACGGGTGCGCTGCGGGGCGAGGTCGAGGGAGCGCTGCACTACGCGGACGTCCTTGCGGGGGTGCTCACCGATCTCGCCCGGCGGTGGGGCACCGAACCGCGACCGGTCGCGCCCGCGACGCCTCCGGCCACCGTCCCGTCCGTCGTTCCGCCGGCTCGGGCCGATCAGGTGGCGGAGGACGAGGTGTTCCTTCTGGCCGTCCTCGTCGAGCGGCCGGGGGCCATGGGCGAGGTGGTGGACTGGCTGCGGCCGGGGGACTTCGCCGACCCGGTCCACGGGCAGCTCTACCGGTGCCTCGGCGCGCTGCACCACCGGGGTGAGCCCCTCGACCGGATCGCCCTGTTGTGGGAGGCCCAGCGGCGCGGGCTGCTGGCCGACGGCACGCTGTCGGAGGACCGGTTCGCCGGCATCTGTGACGGCGTGGGCGCCGGCGACGCCGAGTGGCTCGGCAGGCAGGTGATGCGCTCCTCGATCACGCGCACCGCCGGCGCTTCCGCCCGCGCCGTCCGCGCTTTGGCCGAGGACGAGGCCCTGGCTCCGGGGCGGCTGATCAACCATGCCCTGCACGCGCTCGGCCCGCTCGACGAGGTCCGCGCCCGCTGGGAGACCGCGCACGGCAGGCCGCCCTCCCGAACGCCCGCCCCCGAGCCTTCCCCGAGCAGGCCGCCGGTGGCACGGGTGCACGCGGCCCTCACCCGCAGCGCCCCGCGTGCCGCTCCGTCTCCACCGGACCGGCTCCGCCCCGGGCCGGCCGCGGCCACCGCGCGCCCGCCTTCACGCAACCACAGCTGACACACCTTCCCTCGTTTCCTCCCCGTAGACGGGATCCATCGTGACCACGAATCCTCTCGCCGACGCCCTGGCCCTACGTGCCATGGCCTCGAACTTCGACGCCCAGCGCGGCAAGCTCCCGGTCCCCGGCGACCCTCACCGCCTCCCCGGCAGCATCGCCGTCGCCCGGCAGATCTCCGAACTCGGCAAGCTGCTCACCGAGCTGGGCGACGAGGTCCTCTTCCGCACCGTCGACAAGTCGCCCGGCTCCTCCACCTCCCTGACCGTCTCCGGCTTCTCCGCCGCCGTACGTCCCGCCGGTGAAGCGGCATCCGCTCTCGGGGAGGTGGCGGAGCAGCTCGCGTTCCTGGAGCGGACCGAGCACCTGCACGACCTGCCGGACTCGCGGGATGCCCGTGAGGCGGCGGGGCGGGTGATCGACGAGGCGCTCGGGACGGCGGACACGGCCCTGCGAGGGGCGGCCGACTCGCTGCACGCCGCCTCGACGGCGGTCTCGCCGCCGTCGAGGCGGCTCCGGGCAGCCCTCGGACGGACCACCTCCCCCGCGTACGGGGCCGTACCGGCTGCCCCCGCGGCATCGGCGTCGGCGACGACTCCTGCGCCCCGGGCCGTACGGGGCCGGTGAGATGCCCGCCATCGTCTCCCGTTCTCCGCTGATCGGGTCGCTGTGCTCCGGGTACGGCGGCCTCGACCTGGGGGTGCAGGCCGCTCTCGGCGGCACCCTGGCCTGGCACGCGGAGGTCGATCCGAACGCCTCGCGCATCCTGGCCCGCCACTGGCCCGGCGTCCCCAACCTGGGCGACATCACGACCGTCGACTGGACGGCCGTCCCCCGGGTGTGCGTCCTGACGGCCGGCTTCCCCTGTCAAAGACGTCTCGGTCGCCGGCCGCCGGGCCGGACTCAACGCCCAGACCCGCTCAGGGCTCTGGCTGCACGTCGCCCGTGCGGTCGAGGCCCTCCGACCCTGCTTGGTAGTGATCGAGAATGTGCGTGGCCTCCTCACCTCCCCCGCCGGTTCCCCTGGCGACGTGGCACCCTGCCCGTGGTGTCTGGGAGACACCACAGGTCAGCCTCCTCTGCGGGCACTCGGTGCCGTACTCGGATCCCTGGCCGACCTCCGGTACGACGCGAAGTGGCTCGTGCTTCGCGCCTCTGACGTCGGAGCCCCGCACCGGCGCGAGCGGACCTTCCTCACGGCCTGGCCCGCCGGAGACCCTGCTCAAGACGCCGACCAGCAACATCGGCAGGAACGGCGGCTCCCAGCACCCCACGAAGAGGAAGAGCGGGGGTCACGGTCCGAACTTGGCCGACGAGGTCGAGTGGCTCCTGCTACCGACCCCGAAGGCGTCGGACGGAATCAAGGGCTCACCCAACCAGCGGCACGGCAACGGGGACATGACCCTGCCCAGTGCGGCGGCGTCGCTGTTGCCCACACCCCGGGCCAGCGATACGGGCACCCCGGGCCGCCGCCCCGGGAAGGGGTGGCGCCCTCCCCTGTCGGCGGTGGTGCTGCCGCTGTGGGCGGAGCCGTCCCCGGAAACCGAGGGGTCGAGCGGCGATGGGGACCGTACGCAGCCGCCATCGCCCGATGGGAGACGCTCACCCGCCCCGCGCCGGCGCCCACGGACGCGGCCGGTCGGCTCCGTGCCGACTTCGTCGAGTGGATGCAGGGCCTCGACGCCGGCTGGGTCACCGCCACCCCGGGACTCGGGCGTCCGGCGCAGCTCACCGCGCTCGGCAACGGCGTCGTACCCCAACAGGCCACCCAGGCACTTCAGTTGTTGGCGCCGCCATTCCCGCGCTGTCCGCGCTGCGCGACCGGGTAGCGGCTCCCTACCGGGTTTTCCCGGCCGGGCCAAACCGCGGATTCTCCGGATCCTGTCGGGCATGTCGCCGTCTCACAGATGGAGCACGCCCTCATGTCCGACACCAGCCCGACCACCCCCGCACCCGGATCAGGCTCCGGCCCTGAGCCGTTCCGGGTCTCCGACGGGGACCTCGACGACCTCGCCAGCACTCTTGCCAAGACCATGGCCGAGGTCAGGCGCCACGGCGTCATCCTCGAACGCCTCGGCTCCGAGCCCGATCCCGTACCCCCTGCCGAACAGCAGACGGACGGCGTTGCGGAAGCCGAGGCGGACGGCCCCACCTCGGTGTTCATTCTCGCCCTGGGCGGCGAGGAGTACGCCGTCGAACTCGCCTCTCTCAGCGACTGGGTGAACCACCTCCTCCTGCCGGTGTACGGCCGGGAGATCAGCACGACGCGCCCGTGGTGCGCGCAGTGGCACGAGCACCCGGAGGCCGTCGCCCGGCTGCACGCCCTCTGGCTCGCGTGGCAGCAGCTCACCGACACCGAGGCCGGCCTGGCAGGTCCCTCGACCTGGCACCGAGACCATCTGGACCAGGCCCTGGCCCACCTGCGTGCCCCGGACGGCCCCTTCGCCGCGTGCACGACGAGTCCCACCCGCCCCAACCACCGGATCCTGGCCACTCCCGCCCCCGAGTACGCGGAGGTGGCGGCATGAACGACGGCTTCGACTTCGACTTCGATCTCGACGAACTCGCCCCCGCCGATCCCGCGTCCGCGGAAGCGGTGGAACGGTTCTGGTCCGGTGACCTGAGGGCACTGACCCGGCACCACATCACGCCCGACGGCTCCCACGGCTTCGTCGTCGCCCACGACCAGTCCATTACGTGGGGAGCACCCGGCGAGCCCGAGATCATGGCGATCGCCGTCACCCGGGATCTCACCCGCTTCACGTTCACCCTGGAGACGAGCTACCACGCCACGGTGCCCTTCGCTCAGGCGTGGCTGATCGAGCGCGGCTGCCCGCCCGAGAAGATCGCCAAGCTCTACGGCGACGTCGTGAAGCCCGCCGACGACCTCACGGTCCAGGTCGAACGGCAGATCCGGGAATCGGGCACCCGGTACGAGGTCCTCGACACCCACACCTCGGACTTCGACCCGAGCGAAACGTGGACGCTGACCCGCGACTCCCGTGCCGCCGAGGCTCCGATCCGGGTCTTCCACGAAGAGTGGGGGCAGGGCGCCGACACGTACACGATGCGCGAGGGCGCCTTCGCCGACGTCGGCGCCGCCCACGCCTGGCTGGACGACCGCAGCGGCCCGCTGCCGGAACCGCCGGAGTACAGCGATCACAACGGCGCCGTCGTCCGGGCCCGCGTCGCCCGCATCGCCCTCGCCCGGTCGGCCGGTGCCTCCGCAGCGCCGAAGGCCGACCTCGGCGCCCCTCGTACACCGTCGGCAGAGCCCGGCCGGCGCCCGAGCCAGGGGAGGCCGATGTGAGCCGCGCCCGCTTCGCCTTCGCCGCGCACCCGGACGCCATCTCGGACCTTCGGGAACTACCCGACGAGATACGCGACCTGGCGCTGCTGGAGCTGCAGAACCTGGTCCACGGAAGCGACGACTGCCTGCCGTTGAAGGGCCGTCTCGCCGGCTATCACAAGGTCTACGTCGACCCTTCCGTCGCCTACCGGATGGTCATCCAGTTCCGTCCAGCCCCGCCGACCTCGACCCACACGCGCGAGATCTACCTCGTCGCCGCCGGAAGCCGACACGACTACGCCGTCTACCGCGCGGCCCACCAGCGCACCGGCCCCCAGCAGGGCGTCGAGGCCGACTCCGCCGCCGAGGCGCGCATACGTGCCGCCCGGTCCCGTTCTCCGCTCGCCTCCGACCGGCCGGTGACGGGCCCGACGGCTCCTCCCCCAGCAGTGACTCCGTCTCCGACCTCCGCTGACCGAAGGGTTTCCCAGCGATGACCGCTCCTCTGACCCGTACCGAACTCGCGGGCCTTCTCACCGAGGCCGCGCAGAGCGTCTCGAGCATCGTGACCGCCGAGTACCCGACGGCCGCCAGCCGCTCCTACCTGCACCCCGTACTGGGCCCGCTGTCCGCCGGACCCCGGGTGGTCGGTGAGCTGAACAACAGGTTCGAAGGGCTGGTGGCCGCCGTACCCCGCCCGGCCACGCCAGCGGGCCTGTTCGCCCTCGCCTCCTACGCCGCCGCACTGGGCTGGCTCACCGAGTCCTTCACCGAGCTGACCGCCTCGGTCGACCAGATCTGCACCCGCGTGGGCATCCCCTCCGAGCCCCGGAACCTGGCCTCCGCAGCGTCCGACGATTCCGGACAGGGCGGCGAGTTCGATCTCGCGTTCAGCGCGCTGGAACTGGCGGCGATCCGGACCGCCGCCGAGGCCGCCGGCCTCTCGCCGAACGACTACGTCGAGGTCCTCTCCCAGTCGCTGCTCGCCGCTTCCCGGATCACCGACGACTGCATGGAGATCTCCAGCAGCCTGCTCGAAGACGCCGCGTACGTCCTGGACGAGGCGAGCGACCACGTCCGGACCGACGACGGACCGAACAACCTGCCCACCCTGGTCCGCTCCCTGCTCGCCCGGATGGAGACGGCCCGGTGAACCCCTACGACCCGAACGAGCAGCCCGGCCCCCACCTCGTCGCCGAGACGCTCGGCGTCTCGGAAGTCACCACGCTCAACACCACGTACCGCCCCAGCAGTCCGCTGTACCGGGCCGCGACACGGGTGATCGGGGCCGCGTACGAACTTGATGCGCGGCACGACCAGGTGACGCGCGCCGCCAAGGACGCTCTCCGGCTGCTCGAACCCGTCGGGAACGGCAAGCTCGGCGGTGCACGCGTCTCGTACGCGATCCTGCGGAGTTCGATCCCGAAGCTCGGCGACCTCCTCACTCAGCAGGATCGGGCCTACGACCATCTCGTCGAGGCCATCTCCGCGTACCGGCGTCTTCTGCCCGAGTCCGGCACCGAGCACTCGACGGTGAAGGCCCTCGAGGCGGACCAGGAGCTAGGTGCCGGCCGGGACGACGACTGGGCCATCGCGGGTGATCGCCGGCTCAGGGCTCTCGAAGCTGCCGAGGCCGGCGGCCTCCGATTCCACCAGAGCGCGCTCTACGGCCACGCCTACGTCTCGGACAGCCGACGCCCGCACACCGCTCCTCAGGTCTGGCCCCAGACCGCTCAGCGGCTGGTCGCCGACGGACTGCTGCACCAGGACACCAGCGAGAGCCTGTACCGGCCCGGACAGCTCCTCTCGCTCACCCCGCAAGGCGAAGTCGCCCTGCGTGAAGCGCGTACGGCGACGCCGCGCGTGAACGCCGCCCTCATCCGCAGCAACGCCCCGGCCGGCCCCGGCCTCGTCGCCGACTCGGCCGCCGTGCCCGTCGCCTGGACGGCCAATACGGCCTCCCGCTCCCGCTGACTCCATCCCGACAGGACGCTTCCATGCCCGCCCCCGCTCAGCCCCCCGCCTTCTCCTTCGCATCGATCGACGCGCAGCGCGTCGAGGACGCGCTTGCCCGGATCGGACCGAAGTGGACCACCTGGTCGACGATGATCCTGGCCCAGGAGAACCGCCCCATGCGCGTGCGCGACGTCGCCGCCCAGCTTCCCTTCGTCGGCGAGCAGACCGTCAGCAAGCGCCTGGCTACCATGCACGCCGATGGACTGGTCACCCGGTCCGACGACCGCCATGGGGCCCCGTACCGGCTCAGCGCGCTCGGCACGGCACTGGCTCCCGTGTACCGCACCGTGTCGGACTGGTCCCGGGCCCACCTGCCGCTCGGGGCGACGGCCGAAGCCCATCGCGTCGAGGACGCCCTGCGTCGGCTGCACCTTCAAGACTCGACCGCGGTGATCCAGGTCCTCGGCGTGAACGGACCGACGCGGTTCGTCCACATCGCAGAGGAGGCCGGTCTGGACAATGCGTGGACCCGGCATCGTCTTCTGCGGCTGCAGGCCGACGGCCTGGTCACCCGCGCCGGTCCGCGCCACGGCGACCCCTACGTCCTGACCGATGCCGGTCAGGCGTTGGGAGCCGTCTACGCAACCGTTGAACACTGGAGCGAGCCGATAACGACGCAGAGGGCTTCGCCGACTCCGCGCCCTGCCGCGACGGCCACTCAGACCCACGCCGGGAGCCCGCTGCGGGCGGACGGTGCCCGAACCGCGGTGGCCCTGCGGCGAAGCACTGCCGCGCCGACCTCCTTGTCCAGCCACGCGCCGCAGCCGCAACCGCGGGTGCCGACGGCGGTGGCCGCCCAGTCAGCCCCGGGCCGAGCCCGGTGACCGGGGTGAAGAGAACCAGAGCCGCCCTGCCGCTGCCACGGCGTCCGTGTGCGCGCCGGCTGATCATTCTGTCGCGCACGCGGGCGCGTTCCCTTCCCCGCGCCCGGAGCTTCGACCATGCACTCCCCTGACAGCCCGGACCGGTACGAAGAGGTACTGGTCAGCCCCATGTACCTCGCCGGCTCCAACGGAGCCGGCGACGCCGGCTTCGCCCCCGTGGCCCACTGGCCGCACCACTACCTCGACGACGGCCCCTGCCAACTCCTCGTCACCTCGCCCGACCAGCGGATCAGGATCGGGTGGTACGGCGACGACTTCGAGCTGTGGAAGATCACCGCAGCCCAGGAGGCCGTCGCCCCACCACACTGGACGGCGACCTTCAACCACGTCACCCCGGCCGAGATCGTCGCCGGCCTCACCACCGCCCTCGCCCAGGACTACGCCGCATCCGACCCGTACGAGAACGACGGACGTTTCCTGGCGAACCCGTCGGTGCACTGGGCCGACGCCGTTCAGCCGCTGCTCGATGCCGGCTGGCAGCGCAGGCTCACGTACGGACTCATCGAGATCACCGCTCCCGACAGGCTCGCAGGCGTCGAGATCGACACCCTTCGCGGGGGACCCGACAGCGAGGCCGTCACGCTGTGGGCCGGCCCCCGGGGCTGGGGTACACGGGCGGAGGCGGTGTTCACGTCCCGCACCCCGTCCCACCTGATCGCCGCGACGGCTGCCGTCATGGCGAGTTCAGCCCCGGTGGTCCGTGAGCGGCACATGATCCACCGCGAGGTGGAGCCGCTGGTCACCCTGACGCCGGTCGACCCGGCCGCGGCTCCCCCGGGCCCTCGCTCTCCGACTCCGCTCGACGTCAGGCGCACCGCCGTCACCGAGGCCGTCCGCCGTGCCGCGCGCGCTCCGCGGACAGCCGCCGACCTCCGCGTGATGGCGGCCCAGAGCCGCACCACGTCCTCGGCCCGGAAGCGGTCGCCCTCCCCCGCACCCACGGCCGCAGCCCGGGCGCCGGTCGCTTCGTCGGCACGCCGGCACAGTCGCTGACTCCCGCCCGGCCCTTCACGGGCGCCCTCTCCACCCCTCCGGACACCGGGAGTTCCCTCATGCCCGACACCACCGCACTCGACCAGGCCACCTCCATGATCGAGAAAGCCTGGGCCCAGCCCATCGAAGCCCTGGAAGTCCTCGCGGTCCGCCGCCCCTGCGAGGACCCGCTCCTGCGCTCGGCCATGCACATCCGTACGGCCCTGGCCATCACCGACAACGCGGCGGCCGTCCAACAGGACCGTCTGCACGCCCTGACCCGGCCCGGGTACGTGCCGGCGTACTACGAGCTGGACCGGCTCGTCAGCTCGGCGGCCGACCTTCGCGTCGCGCTCGCGGAGAGCGGTGCACACGTGCAGGCGATCCGGCGCGTGGTCGAGGCGCGCGAAGCCTCCTCGGCGGCGGACCGGGGGCCGGCGGCGAGCCTGTCCCGGGCCGCTGTCGCCCGCTCGGGGCTCGCTCCGCGTGCTCCGAGCCAGCTGCCCGATCAGCCTATTCCCGCCGCCGTCGGGCCGCCAGCGCCCGCCTCAGGGCCGCGTCGCTGAACGGTCAGGCGAGGTCCTCGTCCCGGTGGGCGTCCTCGGTGCGGGCGCCCACCGCGCGGGCCAATTCCTCCACCGTCAGCTCGACGCACCGGCCTTCCGCGACCCGGTGCTCCACCACCGCGTCCTCGTCCGGCCACCTGTCGGGCTGCACGCCGACACCCCACTGGCCGTCGGCGACCATCGCGATATCGCCGACGGTCCACGGCCGCCCAGCAGCTCGGATCTTGCGCTCCAGCCCGGCCCCGTCCCAGTGTCTGTCCGGCTCCCGCATCCCTGCTCCCCCTCCGGTCCCATACGGCTCGCCGCCGTAACTCGGTTACGACAACCCCGGCCGCCGTTCCATTCCCTCCATCGGCCTCCTGGCGGTCCGTCCTCGGACAGTTCGCCCACGGCAGACGGACCGTCCCCGGAAACGACTACGAACTTCGGCACGCCCCATGTCAACGTACGGGTGCCGGGAAAAACCGCAGGTCAACGAAGGGATCGTCCAACCGTGAACGCCTCCGCCGCCCTCCTGCCCGCCGTCGTCCGCCCCTCCGTGGAAGACCGCCGCTGGCTCTCCTCGGACCACTGCGCCACCCCGGTCCTCGAACTCCTCCACGCCCTCGACTGGACGGTCGTCGACACCCCGGAGTGCAACGTCCACGCGACGAGCCCGGACGGCCGCGTCTACGTCGGCTGGCTCCCCGAGGACCCCACCGCCTGGACGCGCGACATCGTCTGGCAGGTCCAGGTACTGCCCACCGAAGGCGACGTGTGGGTCCAGGAGTTCGGCACCCACACCCCCGCCGAGGCGGTAGCCAGCTTCATCACGGCCCTCGTCGCCCACTCCACCCGCTGAACCGGTGGTCAGGGCGGGCCCTCGCCAGCCACACCCAGGGGCCGAAGGTCCCCCGGGACCTGCTCCGTCTCGGCGCCTCCTGACGCTCCCGCCCCGTACGCCCTCACCTCTCCCGGAGGCTTCCCGTGCCCCAGCACATGACCGTCGGCCATCTGCTCCGCCAGCTCCAGGACCTCGACCCCACCCTTCCGATCCGCCTCGCCGTCAACCCCGACTGGCCCTTCACCCACCACCTGGCGGCCGAGGTCGTCGTCCGGGACGGCAAGGCGTTCATCGTCGACGACGGCCAAGAGGGCTACCTCCCCCCATCGGTCCGCGACGCCCTCGTCTGGTCCTAGCCCCGCTTCCCTGCACCCCGGAGGCTTCCATCCCGCCGCACATACACCCGCTGCACGGCCTCGCCGTCCGCCCCATGCCGGACGGTGTCCGCGGCGCGCTCGTTCAGCGCGTCTCTCCACGGTACGACGGCCCTCTCGACGTCAGCTGGCTCCCCGTCGATGCCCAGAAGCTCCCCCTCGGCCGCATCCGCCTCCACTGGGAGCCCGCTCCCCGCGCCGGCTGGAACGTCAACGCCCACCTGGGCCTGGCCACCACCGAGGTACACCTCGCCTCCTGGCCCGCGGCCCCGGACGACTGGCCACGCCTGGTCCGCCCGACCCTCCACGAGGTGACCGGCCTGTGCGCCGCCCTCGCGTTCACGACCAAAGCCCTCGACCTCTCGAACCGCCTTGCCGAGGTCTGACCGAGCACTGCAGAAGGCCGCCTCTCGCCAACCTGGCCGGGGCGGCCTTGTCTTGGTGCCCAGCCGTGTCCCGTGTGCGCACTTCCTGAGGAATAGATACTTCTACCTCAATAGGCGCAGTCGTCGTACACCTGATAGTCGCGACCTTCACAGAGGCTGCTGGAGTACCCGGGGTCCCGGATCTCGCTCGTAGGGTTCGGGTCGGCAGGAGCGGGTTTCTCGTTTGCCGAGACGACAATTGACACGACGGCGACGACCAAGAGCGCGACTACAACGAAGATGCATCCTGGGTGCTGCTGCCCCGCCGTGCCGGGTGCAGCACTGCGTCCTGCGCGGGCGCGGCGGTGGCCTGCCTGCTGGTAGTGGTCATCCATCACTTGCGCATATGGGACACCAATACGCAAGGGGACAATCTTCCCGCAGTGCTGGCAGTTGTATTTGCCCATCTTTCCCCCAAAGATCGAGGACGGTTCTCGAGTCCGCCGAACGGCACGCTGCCCGCTCCACGCGCGACGGCGCTCGGCCCCTGCTCTGCGGTCACCCGCTCCGCTCGACTCGGTCCTTGGCCCACCACAGGAACGCGGCCGAGTGCTGCTGGTTGGCGAAGCCTTCTCCGACGAGGGTACGAAGGAGATCATTGCTCCAGAGAATGAGGCGTCCACGGGTCCAGCTCACCGACTCGGGTGCCGGAAGCTCCAAGCCGTAGACCAGGCGTGCGATCTCGCGCTTGCCACCCGCATCCGTCATGTACTTGAGGATCGTGAGGAATCGCTCGGGGTACACCACGCACAGGACTCTTGTCAGGAGCGCTTCCTTGAAGCCGGTCATGGCGAAGGGCTTCGATCCGTCGAGCAGTTGCTGGAGCCGGTCCTCCAAGGGCACCTCGCCAGGTCCGTGCAGGAGGTACCCGATCGTTGAGCGGGTTGCCTCGGCTGCCGCCACATCGCCCATGTCGTTCCATGCGGAATTGAACGTGGCCTGGTTCCCGGGCCGCGCGCCGATCTCGGAGTTGGCGAAGTCCTTGAGCACCTGCGGGTTGCACGTTCGCAGCCCGTCGGGGGCGAATATCTCCTGGTATTTGGACCAGTAGGCGGCTACTCGCGAGTCGAGGTCCGGCTTGACCGCGAGGTACTGCGCCTTCAACCGGGCCACGCGTTCCAACCGCTCGGGATCGACGTCCTCAGGTTTCGGGAACCGTGCCTTGAGCGCTTCGAAGGAGCGGTGCGTCTGCTTCTGCGGGGACGGGAGTCCGCCGTGCTCCCACTCGAAGCCGCACCGGTGTCGGACCACCCGGCGTCCGCCGTCGAGCGTCGCGCGCACCTCGATGTCCTCGTCGTCACTGCACAGCGGACACATGGCCATGGACATGACTACCCCCGGTTCTCCTCGCGCCGCCGCCCGCCCCCGAGCCGGCTCGCTCCCCATCGGTTTGAAGGGTGCGGCAACAGGGCCGCATCGACGGTGAGCGTACCCGTCGCCCCCGCATGGTGCTGCCAGGCCGCGTGCGCGGAACGGCGGGGGCGGGCGTTCGCTGCCAGCCCTGCTGGAAATGGTTCCGCGCCGCCAGGTGCGCCGGTGCCCGGCACGTGTCGGTCCGGAATCAACTGGGTGGATTCGGGCCGGACCGCGGGGCGTCGGGCCGTAGGATTCGGCAGTGAGTGCCGACGGTGTCTACCCGTCGCGTGCCCTCTGGGGAGGAAACCACATGCAGGACCCTTCGGACTCGATGGAGATAGCCGTTCCGGGGGAGAACGGTCGGAGCGATTCCGCCGACTCGCTCATTGCAGACGGCCCGGTGTCCGACTCGGACGTCGACTCGACGGCGGTGTCGACGGTCCTGGTGGAGGTGCTCCCGGGGGTGGCCGTCGTCGCCGGTGAGGTCCCGCCGGAGCTGAAGCCCGATCTGATCGACTTCGGGATCGTGCCGGCTGCCGACCGCAAGCAGATCTCGGCGGTCCTCGCCTCGATCGGTAACGCGGCGACCTTGGCAGGCAATCTCGGAAACGCGTTCGCCAGCGTGCAGGGGCTCTACAGGATCGGCGACACGGCGCAGGCCCTGCTCAAGAGCGGCGCGACCCTCGCCGCCAAGGACGGCGGGAACCTCGGCGCGGTGATGGTTCCTGGCCGCTTCTTGCATCAGGCTCGCTTCTACTCCGTGAACGCGGTGAGCAAGGCGCAGACCGCGGCCTCGGTCGGGCCGGCGCTGGCCATGGTCGCCCTTCAGATGATGCTGAGTGAGGTCTCGGGCCTCGTCAGGGCCAACCTCGCGGTGACGAGTCAGGTCCTTGCAGACATCCGCAAGGATCAGTGGGCTGAACTGACCGGGCTCGTCGCCGCCATCGATCGCGCGGTCGCCCAGGCGCGGGAGATCGAATCGGTCCCGACGTCCTTGTGGGATGACGTCGCGGGCAGTGGAGCGCTGCTGCAGAAGCAGCTTGAGCTCTACCAGGGGAACGTCCGCGACCACGTCCGGCAGATCGGTCGGGCTGACGCACGCAGCCACCGTGAGTATTTGCAGACGAACGCCGAGGCGATCGCTTTCGACGCCTACGCCCTCCTGTCCTCCCTCAAGGCATGGACCAGGTACCACGCGCTCCGCGCCGCGAGGGCGAGAGCCGCTGGGCGCGAAGACGCCGCCGAGGCGCAGTATGCCGAGGTCATCGCACGCGACACCCGCGCGGAGTTCGACTCCGTCCTCGCCGAGTCGACGAGCCTCGTCGACTCGCTGACGCGGGAGTTGCGGATCACCGTCGAGCTCCCCGGGCCCGACTCATGGCCGCTGCCGGGGAAACGGAAGGACGTGAAGGCTGCCCGTGAAACCTCCGCCCGGCTTCTGGAAGCAATCGCGCCGCTTGCCGACGCTCTCCACCCGCCGACTCCTCCGCTCGAGGCCCCGAGCATCGTCTGCGCCCCCGAATCGCTGACTCTCGAACCGTACCTTCCCATCCTGCGCTGGTTCCTCAAGGACGGTGAGGCCCTGCGCGTCCTCGGCTTCCCCGACCAGCTCGATGCCTTCGGCCCCATCTCTGCGATCTTCAGCGGAGCAAAGGAGAAGTTGGCTGCGGCAAGGGACAAGGCATCGGCGAAGACCCTGGTCGCCGTCACGGATCGCCGCATCATCACAGCCAGGGCGAACGCATTCCTTGAGCAGGGCGAGATCGTTCGGGACATCCCGATCGATCTCGTGCGATACGTACGGGCAGCGACCGCGCAGGACGGAAACGCGCGTCCGGCGATCGATCTCATCACGCGCGACGAGAACATCCGGTGGCTCTTTCAGACCGACGTAGCCGACACCGAAGTGGACGCGCTCGCCGCCGTGCTTGCCGAATCGATGACGATCCCGGACGTGGAACGCAATGAGTTTCAGCGGCGCCGCTACGCCCTCCCCCAGGCGGGCGGAAAGAACGAGAACGCCAGCACCAGATCTACGGAACCGGCTGGTTCCGACGCCACAGCCTGTGACAGCGAGTAGAACCGGAGCGGTCGATCGTTTTCGGGGAGCCGGTCACCGCAGCAGAGCGTGGACGGGCTCGCCAGCGTACGAGATTCGACCGAGCAGCCTGAGCCCATACCGAACCGCCCAATGATCCGGGCGATCACGCAGCGAGTTTCGCGTGATCGCCCGTCAGGTCCTACGCCAGGTAGGTGCCTGCAAAAGCGCCGTCGAAGCCGAGCGCGGTGAGGGCCTGCTCGACGCT
This sequence comes from Streptomyces fradiae, assembly GCF_041270065.1. Lineage (NCBI taxonomy): Bacteria > Bacillati > Actinomycetota > Actinomycetes > Kitasatosporales > Streptomycetaceae > Streptomyces > Streptomyces fradiae. The sequence goes on from NZ_CP065958.1 coordinate 1,230,208, forward strand.
GGGGTAGTTCGTGACGTCCGGGGTGCCGATCAGAGCGTCGAAGTCGGCGCGGCTGATCTCGGGTTCGAGCCACTGGTCGCCGCACCGGCAGCAGACCCAGACGTTGCGGCCGTGGTTGATGAGCAGCCAGTCGCGTCGGGCCCGGCAGCGCGAGCACATCACGGGGATGCCGCCGAGGGCCAGCTCGTGCGGGTGGCTGAGGCAGCGGGTTGCGCCGGGGCCGTCGGCCGGATGCGTCTCCTTCTGGAGGTGCAGCAGGGGGTCGGTGCCGGCAAGGAGGGCGGGCAGTACGGGTGCCGGCTCTGTGGTGTGGTCGGTGGTTCTGAGCACGAGCGTCATCTCCCGGTCGAGGGCTTGCTGTTTTCAGCCGTAACAGCCGGTGGAACCACCTGTCCAGGCATTTCGAGGAGTCCGGTGGCTTGTGGCCGGCCTTCTGGGCGTACTGGTCAGCGGCGCGGTGGGCGGCTGCGCGGGTCGGAGACGGCAGGGCGCGGCGCCGCTGCGGGTACGTTCTGCCCGCTGGTGCGGCTGGCCGCGGCCCTGTCCGACCGGGCGCCGGCCTGCTGGCGACGAGCAGCTTCCCCTGGATGGGCGGGGAGCTGGGCGATCCGGCGCAGGCGCCAGACCAGGACGTCGTTCACGTCCGCGGCGGTGTCGAGTTCGCGCATGTCGATGGCCTGTCGCAGAAGGGCCTCGGGGTCGTGGCCCGCCTGCTCGGCCTGGGCAAGGGTGGCGACCAGGGCATCAGTCTCCGCCGGCACGCCGTCCGCTCGTACGCCCTGCTCCGGCAGAACCGCGCGGAGGGTGGCCTCGTGGGTCCGGCGTTGGGCTTCGGGAAGGGCACGGCCTCGGTCGTGCAGGGCTCGCATCGGGGCGACGGCGACCTGGCGGTAGGCGGTGCGCAGATGCTCGGCAGCTTGCCTGGAGGCGTGCGCCTGCTGGGCGTGACCGCGGGCGGAGTGCCAGCGGGCAGCCGCGATGGCGACCAGGACCAAGGTGGAGAGGAGCATGGCGGTGGTGCCGCCGTCCTCACCCCGGCCGAGCGCGCCGCCGGCCTGGACGATGCCCCGGGCTGCGGAGCGGAGCGCCCGGGTGTCTGCTCGTTCTGCTCGGACGTGACTGCGGGTCGCCCGTTCGAAGGCGCGGGCGGCGGCGGCCAGCTCGGCGCGGGTGGCGGCCGGGGAGGTCTGGGCTACCGCGTCCAGGAGTTCGCCGGCGCCGACGAGCTGGGCGGCGGCTTCATCGTCGTCGCCGTCGCCGTCGAGGAGGCCGGCGGCACGCTCGGCGGTGCCGGTGGCGCTGCGGCGTGCTCGGGCGGGCGGCGACCACTCCGGCCGGCCTTCGACAGCCGAAGGCGCTGCCTGCTCGGCAGTATCGTCGGCGAGCCGGAGGCGGATCTTCGGGAGGGACAGGTCGGGGGCCAGCTTGGAGCCGGGGTACCAGACCGGCTCGCCGTGGCGGTTGCGGTCGCCGGGCAGGGCCACGTTGTAGCCGAGCGCGTCACCGGAGGGGGCGTGGCGCACCTTCACGCGCAGGCCCGCCTCGCGCAGCCGGGTGAAGAACTCCTTCTCGTCGTCCGCTCCTGCGAGGGCTTGGCGGACGGCTTCGCGGAGCGTCTCGCGGGGGGTCTCGGGGCGGCCGGTGCGTTCGGCCTTGAACTTCTCGGCGCTGGTGGGGTTCTTCGCTGCGGTGCCGTCGCCGGCGTTGAGGCGGCGCAGGCCCATCTCCTTCTCGATGCGCCGGCATTCGGCCTGGGCCTTGTTGAAGTCGTAGTTCAGGCGGGGGTTGCGCAGGTCCCCTCGGACCAGGGTGGCGACGATGTGGATGTGGTCTTCCGCGTGGCGTACGGCGATCCACCGGCAGCCGTCGGGGTCACCGTCCGGGGCGATGCCCGTGGCGTGGACGATGCGCTGGGCGATGGCGTTCCACTCCTTGTCGGAGAACCGCCGGTCGCCGGGGGCGGTGCGGACCGAGCAGTGCCAGACATGCTTGGCGGGTGCGCGGTCGCCGGCCTGCTTGACCCGCAGATCAAGGGCGGCGGTGAGGCGGGCGAGGGTGGCCTTCGGGTCGGGGTCGGGGCTGGTGTCGCGGCCGGGGTCGGGGGCGAAGCCGTCCCAGGAGCCCACGAGGTGTGCGTCGGCGTGCTCCTCGCGCCGGCCGGGACCGTAGAGGTAGACGAGGAGGCCGTGGGTGCGGGAGCCGCGTCCGATGTCAGGAACCATCAAAGCCGCCTGATCACCAGGTCGTTCGCCGCGTCGTCGACGCGGGCGAGGATCCGGAGCAGAACACTCAGCGCGAGGTCGAGTTCACCGGGGCGGGGCTGCCCGCCGGCGTTGTGGACGTAGGCGATCTGGTTGATGTTGTTGCCGATCCGGGCCAGCGCGGTACGCAGGGCGGCGAGTTCGTCGATGGCGGTGTCGAGTTGTTCGTTGGTGTGCAGGGCGGTCGAACCGCGGGCGGCGGCAAGGCCGGCGGCGGCGAGGAAGCGGGCGACGGTGACGTTGCGCTGCGCGGCGGCGGCGACGATCTCGGCTTTCTCGTCGTCGGAGAGACGGGTGGTCGTCTTGCGGGTGCGCTCGCTCGGGTTGCGGCTGCGGCGGCGCGGTGTGCGGTCGGGGAAGGCGGGCGTGCTCGGGCTCGGCTGCTCGCGGTGGTCGTCGCGGTCGGCTTCTCCCCCGGTGACTGGCGCCCCCTGGTGCCGGGTGTCCGGCTGGTCCCCGTGCGCCCTCGCTCGGGGACCAGCCGGGCTTCCCTCGCCCTCTGGGGCGGGGACAAGTGCGTACGACGGGCCGTAGGACCGTCGTACGCGATAGCTTGCTCCGCCAGGAGCCGTCGTGGGGTCACGCTGCTCTCCGGCCGTGGTTGCCGCCGGGTCGACGGTGGTCACCGGCTCGTCTCGGGGTTCTGCTGCTGGATTTCGCGGACGAGTTCCTCGATCCAGTCCATGGCGAGGACCGGGTGGTGCAGGGTCCAGGGGCGGTCGTGCTGCTCTCGTTGCACGATCCAGGTGGTGTCGGGGCCGGTCTGGGCGTGGTGGAGGTGGCCGCGCTGGTGCAGGACGCTCAGCCAGGACTCGACTTCGGCGGGCGTGGCCGGGTGAGTGCGCATCAGGTGTGCTCCGCTTCTGTTCGGGAGGGGTGTCCGGAGCGGGTGACCGGTCGGGGTGACCGGCTCGGTCACCCGCTCCGTGGAGGTTCGGTCAGGGGCGGGCGGAGGTGACCGACTGTCCGTGCTGGGCGCGGAGCTGGGCCATCAGGGTGGTCAGGGTGTCGCTGGAGAGCGGGATCTGCTGACCGCGGATCGCCTGGGCGACCACCTTGCGGGTCAGCTTGTCCTGGGTCCTGACCGCTGACCGGGCGATCTTCAGCAGCTCCTCGGTGTCCGGGTCGGGCCTCCGGTCACCGGGTGTCCGGGTGCCCCGGTCAGTGACCGGCGGCTGGGTGACCGGCTGACCGGAATCCGCCGCCACGCTGTTCTGGTCACCGGTGACCGGGGCGGTGTCTTCGGCGCGGTCAGTGACCGGCCGCGCCGTGACCGGCCGCGCCGTGTCCGGCTGTCCGGGCAGGTCAGCGGCCTCGTGCGGCTGACCGGAGTGACCGGGGTGGCCAGTGACCGGCGCCGGGCTGCCCGCCGGGGTCGTGTCCCCGGTCAGTGACCGGGGGGCGGGGGCCTTCTTGTCCAGAGACAGCGGGGGCCGGTCGGTCAGTGCGGTGACCGGCTGACCGGAGGTGACCTGACCGGCCGCCGGCTGCTGCTGACCGACCCGGTCGGTCCGGGTGACCTCGACGGCCTCGCCCCGGTCGACCTGACCCGGCTGACCGGCCTGACCGAGGTCCTCGCGGTCACTGCTCTTGACCGGCCCGCGGGCGATGAGGATGTAGAGGTGGACGGCGCCTGCCAGGGCGAGCGGGGCGATGGTGGACAGCACCGCGACCACCGTGTCGCCGAGCCGGAGGCCGGTGCCGGTGACCGCTTCCTCGTTGAGCCGGACGGCGTGGAGGGCGTTGGCCCAGATGCTGGCGGCGGTGGCCGTGCCGAAGAGCGTCCAGACGTAGAGCCGGGCGCGCAGCGGCGCGTCGCGCAGGACCAGGAGGGCCCGGACGCCGTAGGCGATGAACCCGTCGATCACCAGGGGGAAGAGGTAGGTGAGGAAGCCTCGGATGTGGATGGCGACGGCCATCTGCTGCAGCGCGTCGTACGACAGGGCGCAGCCCGCGCCGCCGAGGGCGATGACGACCGCTCGGTCCCAGCCGGATATGTGCGCCGTCCTCGGCGCGGTCACGGTGGTCACGCCGCCGTCCCGAAGTCGTCGCGGCCCAGGCGCTCGCTGCCGGCCTCAGACGGGGCGGTGACCGTCTCGGGCTGGTTGAGTTCTCGGTTGCGCAGGGCGCGGCGGAGTTCGCGGTACCGCTTCTGGGCGTGCTCCTCGGTGATCTTCAGCAGCCAGGCCAGGCGCTGCTCGGTCACCCCGTGGCGGTAGGCGGCGCGGATGACCGCGCGGCGCTCGGCCTTGGTGAGGTGGATGTCGCGACCGGCGATGGTGTCGTTGACACGGCTGTAGTCGAGGCGGTCGGCGATCTTCTCGTGCAGAGGTCCGCGCTCCTCCTCGGTCAGTCCGCCTCGGATGCCGTCGGCGTCGCCGCCTTCCAGCGCCGCGTCCAAGCAGGTGCGGCGGACCGGGCACTGGTCGCACAGCGCCTTCGCTGCGGTGATCTTGTCGGTCTCGTCGGGCTCCGGGAAGAAGATCTCGGGATCCACCGGGTTGTACTCGGTGCTCTGGCAGACGGCATCGGCCCGCCAGGTCTGGTCACCGAGGAGGCGGTGGCGGGTGGGGCTGTTCGTCGTGCTGGTCATGCGGGGTGCTCCGATCGCTCTCCGCGCGCAGGGGCGTCGGCGGAGAGGTGCGCTGGGTCGGGGAAGTGTTCGGGGCGGCGCGGAGAAGGCGCGGCCCGGCGTGGCGGCCTGGGGCGGGTCAGGCCGCGAGGCGGTGTCGTCTGCGGTCGACCTGCTCGAACTCGACCCGGGTGGTCATCTGGGCGAGCCGGGAGGCGACGCGGTCGCCGAGGTGGGCCCGGAGGTCCCTGATCGCCAAGTTGGTGGTGATCAGGGTCGGAAGCTCGTAGTTGTACCGGCGGTTGATCAGCCGGTACGTCACTTCCTCGACCCACTCGCTGGCCTTGGCCGCGCCGAGGTCGTCGATGATCAGCAGCGGGCAGCGGCTGACGGCAGCCAGGGCCCGCTCGCTGTCGGCTCCGGGCCGGGGCCGCAGGTCGGCGTACAAGTCGGCGGCGGTGGTAGCGCGCCAGCGCACGCCGACTCCGCTCTGCACCAGCTGCCGGACCGCGCCGTACGCCTGGTGCGTCTTGCCCGCGCCGACGACGCCGGCCATCAGCAGGCTGGGTCCGGTGGTGACCTGCCGCCGGGCTCCCTGGTTGGGGGCGACGGCGGCCTCGGCGACGGTCCGGACCCAGGCCAAGACCTGAGGGTGGTCGGCGACGGCCGCCCGATAGCGCGGGGGCATCCCGGCCGACAGAGCCTCCAGCGCGGAGACCGGCTCGGGCTCTTGGGGTGGCGCGGCGACGACGGCGGGGGCGATGTTGCGCGCGGCCAGGATCCGGGCCATCCGGTCCAGGGTGCCCTCGCCGAGGGCCTGCGGCTCGCGGTGACGGGTGCGCATCACAGCTCCTCGGCGTAGGCGGCACCGGCGTTGATCGGGTTGGTCCACGCCTGATGGGCGGGCACGGTAGGCCGGATTCCCGGCCGCACCAAACCGCCGGAGCGTGCGTTCATGGCCTCGTTGACCATGCTGGTCAGCACGCTCGGATGCTTGGGGGTGGCCGCGAAATTCGCCAGCCCGGCACGGATGTACTCCGGCGCGATGCCCTCGCCCAGGAGCTTCTTGGTGATCCGCCCGAGGTGTCCGATCACGTCGCTGGGCGGGCGCTCGTCGCAGGCAGCGACGTACTCGCCGACGAGCTGGTTGGCCGAGACGCCGTCTGCGGGCGCCCTGCGCCCCGTAGGGACAAGAGATCCAGGATCGAAGATCCTAGATCCAGGCGCCGAGCCCTCCCCGAGGCTTCGGGGAAGGTTCGGGGAGGGCTCGGCGAGTGCCTCCTGACCTGCACTTTTCACTCCCGCGTGCTGGCGGGCGCCGCCCATGTCATCGACGGCGTCCTGTCGGGCTGGGGGAGTCTCGTCCGTGTGCTCGCGAGGGGTCGCGGCGGAGGGCGCGGCCGGAGCGAGGGTTCGGAGAGTGTTCGGCGAAGCCTCGGCGAGCTCTCGGAGAACGGTGGTCGAGTCCTCGGTCCGCCTGGTGCAGGTGCCCTTGCAGGGGGCGCACCGGGCGGCGGTCTGGTGCTGCGGGCAGGAGGGCAGACGCGACTGGCTCGGCTTGTCGATCTTCTGGTGCTCGGACCAGGTCACGATATGGAGGTAGCGGCGGCCGTCACAGCCGGTGTACCGGCAGATCAGGCCGGCGGTCGCGAGCTGGTGGAGATCGTCCTCGACGTGGACCGAGGTGTGCTCGGCACGGAGGGGCCAGAGGAGCCCGGCGATGATCGCGGCGTTGTCGCGGTGCCGGCCGTGGTCGTCGGACTGGGTGAGCAGGCCGAAGAAGGTCCGCTCGGCCTCGACGCGCACTTCGGCGAGCGACTCGGAGAAGAACGCCTCCGGCTTGATGGTCCTGATCCTCGCCATGTCAGCGGCCCCGGTCGGCGGCGACCAGGTCGCTGCGGGTGAGGGTGTCGGTGGCGAGGCCGAGGACCTGAGGTCGGGTCCAGTCCGCCTCCGGCCAGACCCGCAGGATCCAGTGGGCTGCGACCCTGAGGGGCGTACGGTTCGGCTCCAGGGTCTTTCCGGCCGCGTCCTTGACGATCGCGTGCAGGTGGGGCCACCTCTGCTTCGGATCGTCGAGACCGACCCGGATGGTGGCCGCGCCCGGGATCATGTCGGCGAGCTGGGCCGCGAGGCGATGCTGGCGGCTGGTGTCCGGGCAGGCCAGAGTTCCGCTCGGCATGGCGAGCATGCGATACTCCGTTGTTCGTAGGAACGCGGTGTGGCGGTTCTCGTGCAAAAGCCCCGCCGCCCGCGAGATGTGAATCGGCATCCCTCGGGGCGCCGGCCCGGCGCTTGGGAGTTGGTACCTCCCGGGCGCCGGTTTTTTCGTTGCCGAGCCACGTCACGGACCGCGCGCTCGCATTCGCTCCACCTCCTCCCTGATCGGCCCTTCCCGGGTCACCGCCCGGCGGGGGACGACGAACATACGTAGACACCCGTGGCAAGTCCATCCCGACTCGTCACAGGTCGCACAGGGCTCGCGACGACCGGTATCGGGGAAGGCACTCCCTCGGCCCGCCAGTACCGACTGGATCGAATCCGACGGCGCGTTGCGCGAGTGGCCACGGCAACCCAACATGCGTAGGGGTCCCCCAGGGCTGGCACCATAGAGAGCCGGATCCCGACCACCAGACGCGGTACGGAAACGTACGTCAGTTTCGTGGATGCATCAAATCCGGGTTACAGTTGTTCCAGAGGCCGTTCTCACCGGCCCGTTCGCACCCTGCAGGAGTTCATGTGCCACGTCAGTTCGACGGCAGCCGCGTGCGCGCTGTCCGACGGGGCAAGGATCTTCACCAAAGGGAACTGGCCGAGATGGTGGGGGTCAGCGCCCCCACGGTCGCGCGATGGGAGAGCGGCCAGGACTTCCCCAAGGGCGAGAAGCTCCCCGTGATCGCAGCGGCGCTCGGTCAGCCGCTCAATGTCCTTTTCCCTCACGACGGTCCGCCGGATCTTCAGCTCCTGCGCTGCGACGCCGGCCTCAGCGTGGCGCAGGCCGCTGCGATCATCGGCGCGAGCCGCGTACCGGTGAGCAACGCCGAATCCGGCCGGCGCCGACTCAGTGATGCTTACGTACAGCCGCTCGCACGGGCGTACGGGGTGACCGAAGAGGAGTTGCTGGCCGCCCAGGACTGCTCGTTCGGGCTTCGTCCCAGGGCCTCGCGTGACGAGCCGGCGTCCGCCCCCCGCACGGTCGGAGAGAAGATCAACTATCTCCTGCAGCACGGGTACGTCGGTCAGGAAGCGCCCTCTGATGAGGAAATCGCACGGCTTGTCAATGAGCATGCGGGCATGGCGGCCGTCACCGCCGACGACATCGCCGCCCTCCGTGCGGGTGCCACAACCGAGGCTTCCGATGTGGTGCGTACCGGCCTGGCCCAGGCCCTCCAGGTCGACGCGGCACTCTTCCAGGACGATGCCGAGGTCGACCCTAAGGTCCGCGAATTCATGGAGGCACTCCGCTTCCTCGGCTCGATTCACCGGGGGCAGATCCTCGGCCTGGCTGCCCGCGGCAACGCTGGTGGACTGTCCGCCGAGATGATGGCCAAGATCAACGAGCTCGTCGGAGAGCTGAAGCACAAGCTGCCAGAGGTGCAGGACGGGCAGTGATGCCGTCGGCAGGTGTTCCTCGGGGCTTGGTCGTCCGAGGCGTTTCCGCTCTGTCGGCTTGGTGCCTGACGCGGATCGTGGACCCTGCGTAGACCGGGCCGGTATGAGCTGTTCCTGCAGCCGCGTCGGTGGCCGACAACAGCGAAGGGACTACGGCGATGCCCCTGTCAGTGGCATCGCCGTAGCCCCTTCGCTGTTCCTGTTCTCGGCACTCCGACGCCGCGAGCGGAGGCTCACTCGCCCTCCGCATCCCCTGCAGCGGGCGAACGTCGACATCCTGGACGAGTTGCCGTGCCGCAGCGCCGGCGAGCAGCAGGGCCGACGTCTCGCCCCCCAGCATCGAGACTGGTCCGACCGCCGGGCTACGACGCCGCGAGGTCCACGCCGAGCAGCTCGGAGAGCATGGCCACCGTCTGCCGGGGGTCCTGATTGTGCACTCCTGTAACGCCGAGCTGTTCTGCTGCCTGGACGTACGCTTCGGTGTCATCGACGAAGACGCACTCCTCGGCGGGCAGATCCATGAGCTTGAGCGTGATCTCGAAGAGCTCGGGGTCAGGCTTGCGCAGCAGGTGCTGCTCGGAGATCACCACGACGTCGTACAGTCGCTCAAGTTCGTAGCCGTCGTACAGGTCCCACGGGGCGAGTCCCACGCTGTTGGACAGGATGCCCACCTGGATCCCGGCCCGCCTCGCCGCGGCAGCCGCATTGATCATCAGCGGCTCGGGGCGAAGGTCGCCGAAGATGCGGCCCATCAGGTTGTCAGCCGGCACACCCAGCATCTTGCCGGCGAACTCGTTCCACTCGGCCTGGGAGACCGCTCCGCGCTCGAGGTCGCTGGTGATCCGGACACCCTCCTCGTCCTTGTACAGGGCCGTAAGGCAGGCGCCCTGCGGCAGGCCCTCGCGCTGCTCGAACGCGAGCACTGCAGGCAGCAGCGGAGTGGTGAGAACGCCTCCGAAATCGAGGATGAGGCCCGTGCGGCGGTTGGACATGCGAGAACTCCAGATTGCTGAGATTTCGGACGCCCATCCAGACCGGACAGCGTCACTGCCCGGCTACATGTGGCGACGGGAGTAGAGGTGCGTCGCAGGCCGGGGTGCACTTACGAGGCGGAGCAAGAGCTATCAGTCCGCATGTCCCACGATATCAGCCCAGTTCATACGGTGGACGGTGCCAAATCTCACTCACCGGACCGCCATTCAAGATCGCTATGCAGCCTGGCTTCGCCCATCGGGAAATGTGGTCTGAAACGAGAAATCAGACCCTGAAGCCAATAGCAGGCCGGCGGCTCGGTTCGGATTCCACTTCTACGGAGTGCCGGAGAAGCTCCCGGGCTTGATCCGTGGTGATGTGCGAGTAGGCCGTGCTGACCCGCACAAGCCACGCCGCTTCACTGTCGGTGTCAACGAACGGTTTCTCTCTCAGAGGGGCAGTTGTGTACGGGTTGGCTTGCGAGGTGTCAGCGACCTGAAGTGCGGCCTTGATCCAGTACGCTTCCGCGGCCGGCTCAGGGTCGGGGTGCGATGCGGTGATGTCCTCCGCGGCGAACATCAGATCTCGTGGAGCGTAATAGCGCAGCTTCTCGCAAGCGTCAGCAATGTCCTGAGTCCATCGGTCCAAGCGAACATCGATGGGGACACGTATGTGCCTGAGTTCCGCGAAGCGCCGCCCTGGTGGATAAAGACTCGTCCCGGGAAACGCATCCACCAGGTCGAACCAGAGCGGGTAAGTCCTGTACAGGGTGCGCCAAGTTCTCCACCGGGCCGCCGCCGCGCGGGTGGTGGGAATACTCGCACCGACGGCAACGATCAGGAAGAGCAGGTTCATCCATATCGCTGTGGCATCGACAAAGAGCCGGACTATGGAGGGACTCAGAGGGAAAGCTACCGCAGCCCAAAGGATGGTGATACGCGCCAACGTGTGGGTCAGCCCCATCCACATCGAAATCCCCATCAAACCCAGTCCGACACGCATGCTCGTGTCCTCGACCCGTCGCGCCGCCCTCGTCCACTGGTAGCCGCAGACTGCGGTCGTGACGAGCGGAAAGAAGTAGAACACCGTCATGTAGACCGCGACCCCCCATTGCCCAGCGTGGTCGACGAGGAAGTTCTGGCTCGGCTCGTCGCGGTCCACCACGGTGAAGAACAGGACCGTGAGCAGAACGACGCCTATCACCCCCGTCCCGTAGGACGCGCGGGCGATCCAGCAGGAGACCGCCACGTGCCGGGGCACGACCGTCTCCGAGCTCTTCCCGTAGCTGGTGGCGACATAGGTCAGGGCCGCAATGATCGCCGCGGTACTGGCGAAGTGCCTGAGTAGGGCGCTCAGGTCCACTACCGGAATGCGATCCACCGCATCCATCACTGCTGGTGTGTAGATCCAGAGGGCCACGGCGAATCCCGCATAACCGCCCCAGAGCGCCCGGCGGTGAGCGTCGGCGTACCGAACCGCTGGGAATCGCCATACGGCGATAAGGGTCATCACGACCGCAGTAAGGTATTTGATGTAGTCGAACACGGAACCAGTGGGTATCTGCGTCGGCTGCACGTTTCACCGGCCCGGAAGACCGGTCGGCCGCAGCCTGATTTTCCAACGGGGTGGACTGGGCGATGTGGTGGAATCCGTAAGGCCGGGAGAGCTGCGCCTCAGCGGTCGCCAGCCGATCGCGGCTGGAGTCGTCGCCGCGGTGGAGCGGCGACCGGGTGGGCAAGTGAATGCTCCAGGAGGCTGACCATGTCGTCTCCCATGAATGACTGACGGCGCGCCAACCGTTTGATCAACGAAGCCGAAAGCTCGGCCTGCTTCTCCTCGGGACTGCCGAAATCCACGCGCCCTTGGACCAGAGCCGACGGGAAACGTCGAAGCACTTCCTGACGAACGCGCTCAGGGACGTATCGCTCGATCTCCTTGACTGTCAGGGAGGTACCGTGGTTCAGCCACTCGTGCGCGAGCTCATGGAGAATGATGTGCTCAGTCTGATTCCGACTCGAACGGCGGCGATAGAGAATGATCGTGAACTCCGGCGCCTTGACCCGGAGACCGCATGCCGTGCCCAGGCCCCCGTCGGTGTCGTCCAGTGGCACCAGCCGAATCTGGCGCCCCAGCGCACTCTCCATATTCCGCACCAACGCCTCGACGCTCAGAGGGGCAGGGATAGGGAGATCGGCGAGCAGACTCTCACACTCTTTCACGAGGGCACGCCGTGAAGGGTCCCTACGCCAACGCATCGTCGCTCCATCGAAATTCCACTGAGGTGTTCACTGCCAGCCCGCGAGGCGCCAGTAGCCAGGAGCTTGCGCCTGAGGTTCGCGGTGGTCGACCAGCACGCCCTGTCTGCACCTAATCGTACAAGGAGGAAAGCGCGGTCCATGCGGACTGAGCTGTCGTGAAGGTCACCCAAGCGAAAATGATCTCGCAATCCGTATTCCAAGATCGGAATTAGACGACCTTTCCTTAATTGATCTTTGGTTGCTCCTGAGGCGAGGCCGGTCCACCTGTGTTTGCGCGGTCCGGTCGGAGCGGAGGTCGCCTGCGGCGGCGCGGAGAAAAAGAGCGCCTTCGCGCAGACCCCGCCTTCGCCCTCGCGTCAGCGGCAGGTCCAGGAACGGGCTTGGTGACGGTGTCGCCGGTCGGAGCAGCCGAGCTGGTGGGGTGCGTCGTGGGCCAGCGGATGACGAACGTGTTGGCCAGGCGGTGGCTCTCGTTGCAGGACAGGGGAACAAGGTCGGTCGGTGCCGGAAAGTTGCCAACGCCCCGGCGAACGGTGGAAGGACTCGCGTGGCGGTACGTCCGCCCCCGGGCCTACGGTCGCACCTGGATCAGCGCGTGAGTACCGCTCGTACGCCAGGCGTCCCCGGCCAGTTCGAGAGCATCCACGGTTTCCTGCTCCAGGCCGACGATGACGTCGGACTTCAAGGTCCGGAGCGCCGCGACGGCCCTGGGGAAGTACCTGGTGCGTTCGGCGAAGGGGGTCGTGGGGTGCCACAGCCGGTCGCCCACCAGGCGGCGGTAGTTGAGGTCGCCCTTCAGGATGGTGAGCGTGGCGCTCGCGAACTCGACGCGAAGGTCTTCGGGCATCTCCTCGTACGGCAGTGGAGCGCAGAAGAACGGGTGGGTGCGGACCTCGAGGCTTCCTGCCGCCATGGCCTTCCAGAGTCGGCCGCCGATCCGGCCGGCTTCGCCGGGTGCCCCGGTGAGGCGCCGGAGGCAGTCGACCACGTCCGCCGTCATCGCGTCGGAGACGTAGTACGGGTAGGGCTTGACGTGCAGCACGACCCGCTCGGCACGCCCGTGCTCGAGGAGGTGGTCGATGAGGACGAGGTCGGGAATCAGCTCACGACCCGCGTTGTCGGCCACCACGGCCACGGTGGCCGTGGCGCCGGCGGGCAGCAGCTGCCACAGCGTGGCGCTGTCGTCGGCGACCAGCGCAGAGGTCGTAACGTCACTCGGTCCGGGCTCCCCCGCCGAGATGCTGAAGCCGAGGTCCGCGCGGTTGCCCCAGAGCGAGGCGTACAGCAGGGCCGTAGCCCGCTCCTCGACGGAAGCATCGGCGAGGGGGTCCAGGGCCCGCAGTTCCTCCTCCACGGCCTCGCCGCGCAGTTCGGCCCGCTTGAACGGCGCGAACGGATCGACTCCCTGCCATGGGCCGGCGCCGAAGTACCCGACCGCGCCGAGGAGCCGGCGGTAGAAGTAGCTCTCCGCCCACAGGAACGGAGCGTCGTACCACGAGTGCCCGAAGTACTCCTTCCCCTGGTCCGCCCAGCGCTCACGATCGTGGTCCGCGGCGGCGAGAGGTTCGATGACGCCGTTGGTGGTCTCGTCCAGCAGGGCGTCGAGGGCCTCGTGCTGCCGGCGGCCGTACGGGAAGGCGTCCCGTACCTGCTGGATGAGGGCAGGGTGGCGCTTGGCCAGCACACCCCAGGCGAACGAGCCGGGCTCGTCGCTCAGGATGACTGGCGCACCGGTCGCATCGCCCGAGACACGGGAGGTCTTCTCTGCCATGGTGTCCAAGCCCTTCGCATGTCGCTCACGTGGCCGTGATTCCCTGGGGTGTGCTCGCTGTCAGTCCAGCCCGCCGGTGGCTTCGAGATGAGCGAGGAAGGTGGCCACGAGGCGGGGACGGGGTACGTGGGGGACGAGCGCGTCGGGCAGGCTGGCTTCCAGGCCCCACTCCGTGTTGAAGGTGATGCTGCTGCCGTCCGGGACGACGCCCCACAGCCACTTGACGAACTCCGCTGCGGCATGGGCCGTGCAGTCCTCGACGGCGATGCCTTCCGGGGACAGCTTGGCCATGCCCTCCAGCTCATCCTCGCCGATGGTGATGCCGAAGTGCATGACGGACCCGCGCACGGGACCTTCGTCCCCCTCATCGATACGGACGAACGTGTCCGCCTTCCGCTCGCGCAGCTTGGTCTCGATCCCCTCGTAGGTCAGGCCCCATGTGGAGCCCTCAGCGGGGCCGAAGACGTACATGGTGCGGAGTTCGGCCAGTTCGGACGCGTCCACGCGCTCGCTCCCTCATCGTGTGCTGCAGGGTGCTGTTGGCGCTGATGCCGAGCGGGATGGGGACCTCGTACTCGGGGTAGCCGGCGACCCGCTTCTGGTAGGCGACCTCGGCGGGCTTCCCGCCGGACACGTCTCCGGCACGCAACGAGTTCAACCACGTCTGGAAGTTCTGCTGCTCGGGGGCGGTGAGGGGCGGGAAGCGCGGGTCCGGCGGCGTCGGCGGAGGCATCGGCTGTACGCGGGGGCCGTTCGGCGGGCGGTAGCCCACGGGGACCACGAGGGGCACCCGGATCAGCGGCGCGAGGAAGGGCGGCAGGGACGGAAGGGGCAGGAAGCCGCCCCCGTCCGGCTGCGGCATGGGGACCTTGGCCTGTGAGCTGTCGAGCGCCGGCGGGATGTTGCCCAGGCGCGCGATACGCACGTCGCCGGTGACGAGCTCGTGCAGGCCGCCGTCGTGTCCCTCGCCGCCGAACTGCGGTCGTTCCCAGATGGCGAGCGGCTCTCCGAAGAGAGGGCTTTCCTCGTCCGGGATCCTCTTCAGCGCCGTTTCGATGTGATCCGCGTACACGTCGCAGGCGTGGGCGATCATCCGGCAGGCGGACGGCAGGTTCGCCATCAGGGTCTCGTCCTCGCCGACCTCTGAGGGAGGCGGTGTCTTGCCGACGAACACGGTGAAGAAGGTCTGGACGGCTGCGGCGGTCTCGCCGAGCTGCTGAGCGGTCGCAATGCGCCAGGCGCTTTCGGAGTCCCAGTAGGCGTCGTCCAGGATGCCCGCCGCCGAACGCCAGGCGTTGGCCGTCTTGCGGAGCTTGTCCCGCTGACCGTGGAAGCGCGAGCTGAGCAGGTACTGGTCGGTCCAGCTGGTCTCGCCGACGACCTCGGGCAGCTCCTCGGCGTTGTGGCTGGCGCGCGGGTTGCAGTCCGGCCTCGCAGGCTGCGCCCCGATGTCAGGCCCCACGCTCTGGCCGAGCAGGGACGCGGCGATCGCGCTCTCCTGCTTGAGGAAGTCCTCGGTGGCCTTGAGCATGGCGCCCGCACCGTTCGCCATCACCTGGTGAGCGAGGCCGGCCGCCTCGAAGACGGTCTTCACCGCCGGCTTGTACACGGCGGCGAAGGCCCGGCCGGCGTTGTCGTCACCCGCCATCCCGCCATGAGCGCTGAGCTCCGTGAACAGCAGACCCAGCATGTCGTAGATCAGGTCCCGCAGCCGCACCATGGACCACGAAGCGTTGACGTAGTTCCCCGCCTTGTGTTGAAGATTCAAGACTCCCCCGTGCCCTCGGCCACCAGGCTGTTCGATGGACCGTACACGTTGGCGAGGGGAGGAACTCCGCCACACCGGGCACGTGGAGCATCTGTGGCCGATTCCTGTCGGAGGCGGGCTCGACCGCTGCCATCGTGGGATGATGATGCGCTGTCAAGCTGTCGGAGCTTTGACTCGTTCCCGAGCCGGGATGCCCGAGTGCCGTCAGCGTCATTCCCGTCGGACGGGTCCGGCAACGCCGGGGCCACCACGATCCAGGCGGCCTTGGCGCCGCGTTCCGTGACGTGGAACCCCCACTGCCCCTGGGCCAGCTCGTTCACGATGCGTAGACCCCGTCCACGCTCGACGAGCAACCCGTCCGGGCCCTCGGCCGGTTCGGCGTCCGATGACAACGTGGCACCGCTGTAGAGGCCCGCGGGGAGCAGAGGGTTCCCATCATGGATCTCGCAGATGTACCTCCCGGCGGCCGAGCGGACGTGCACCTCGTACGGGCCGCACGCGTGCTCGTGCGCGTTCGCCACGAGCTCCGAGACGGCCAGGACGCCGTCACTGACGACGTCCCCGGACAACCCCAGGTCCTTGAGGACGCGTCTAAGGACCGCGCGGGCTTCGCCCGTCGGGTTGGGAGTGCGGTCGGTCCAGCGGTACACGAGGCCGAGAGCGGCGGATGGCGCGCTGATCATCGGGCGACGGACCTCCTGTGGGTGACAGCGATGGCCTTCTCCCGGGGCTGCGACGTGGTCGAGGACGTGCGGCCAGTACGCCGCTGAGAGGCATACGGCCGTAGGAAGCATCTGGCTTCGGGCACGCGGCCCCGGAAGGATCGTGGCTCAAGCACCGGCCACGAGGCCGGTCGCGAGTCACGCACTCAACAATGGATGCCGGTGTTCCTGATGCTCATGGGCGTTTATGAGCGCAGGGGGTGCGAGCGGGCGACAGGGCGCCCCAGCGAGACCGCCGACCCGCCGCCGGCCTTCGCCTCCGCCCCTCTGATCACTGGGAGTATGGGCAGGTGAGTGCTGACGTGTTGGGACGCTGGGTGCCGGATCGTCCCGAGGATGTGGCCGCGATCTTCGCCAAGGCGGACTTCCCGTGGTGGATCGCCGGTGGCTACGCGATCGAACTCGCGGTCGGCCGCGAGCTGCGCGCACACGGCGATCTCGACGTCCTCGTCCTCCGGCGCGACCAAGCCCTCGTACGTGGCCTGCTGGCCGACTGGGACCTGTACGTGGCGGACCCGCCCGGCCAGGGGGAGCTGCGACCGTGGCGACCTGGAGAGTTCCTTCAGCCGCCGCTCCACGACATCTGGTGCCGCCGCACGCCCAAGGCGCCCTGGTCGGTGCAGCTCATGCTGGACGAGGCCGAGGGCACCCGGTGGGTCTCGCGGCGTGACCCGGCGATCCGCCTCCCGATCGACCAGCTCGGACGCACGACCGAGACGGGCATCCCGTATCTCGCGCCCGAGGTCCAACTCTTCTACAAGGCGAAGGCGCCCCGGAAGAAGGACGAGATCGACTTCGAAGCGGTGCTGCCGCTGCTCGACGCTCCGGCACGCGCCTGGCTGGCGGACGCGGTCAGCGTGATCGCGCCCGATCACCCCTGGCTCGGGCGGCTCCCGCCGGTCAGCCGAACGTGAGCAACGGGACGTCGTAGAGGTCGGGGTTCCGGGGCCGGGTCATCGTGGGCGTCGTGACCTCCACGACCAGCAGTTCGCTGAGGAACTGGACCTTGGCGCTGAGGAGGTGGCTCGTCCTGCCGTCGGCCGACTGGGCCTTCAGGCCGGCGGAGACGTGGATGTGCGGGAGTATCCCGCCGGTGGCCGGGTCGTGAGCGAGGGTGCCGGCGCCGAACGCCTCGACGTTGGTGACGTACGTCTTCGCCCAGACCGGTGCGTCCGGGTCGGCGAGCTTCTCGCAGGCACCCACGATCTCGGCCTCCGCGAAGGCCCCGATGAACGAGGGGATGTAGCCCTGCCGTACGCCGTTGTCCCGGCAGAAGGTGGACAGCGCCTCGAAGAAGTCCTCCCCGTGGTCGAAGGTGACGCCGAAGGTACGGCCGACGGTCAGCTCGTGAGCACGCATGTGCGGGTGTCTCCTGAAGAGGTGGGGTCAGCGGGCGAAGGCGGCGGTGAAGGCCTGTCGGACCGCGGCCCCGTCGGCGCCCTGGGCGAGCAGGGCCTGCAGCAGGAGCCGGGCCTGGTACGGGCCGAGGTCGCCGGCGCCGATGAGTCCTCGTCCGAGGAGGTCCTTCTCGGAGCCGGGGAAGCCGTACGTGTCGGACAGGACGGGGCCGTTGCCGATGCGGGAGGCGAGGACCACGGGGATGCGGGACGCGAGCTTGGTGAGCCCTTCCACGAGACGCTCCGGGACGTGGCCGACGCCGAAGGCGCCGACCACGAGCCCGTCGCAGCTGCCGTCCCACAGGTCGAGCAGTGCACCGTCGTCGCCGAGGGTGACGACGTAGAGGCCGACACGCGCCTCACGGTCGGGGGCGCCGACCAGCGGTCCGCGGGGCGGTAGGCCGCCCGCCATCCGCACCCGGTGCTCCGCGACCCGCGCGATCGGTCCGCACGACGGGGAGGTGAAGGCGGCTGGGCTGGTGGTGTGGGACTTGCGGACGGTCCAGGCCGAGTGGATCTCGTCGCCGAGGACGACGAGGCAGCCGGCGCCCCTGAGTCCAGGGTCGGCGGCGGCCAGGACAGCGGCATAGAGGTTGGCCGGGCCGTCGGCGCCGGGGAGGGTGGGGTTGCGCATCGCGCCGGTGACGACGACCGGCTGCTCGTGGCCGTGGTAGAGGTCGAGGAGGAAGGCGGTCTCCTCGATGGTGTCGGTGCCCTGGGTGATGACGACGCCGTGGACGTCTCCGGTCTCCAGCTCCGCCGTCATCGCGGCCGACAGTGCGGTGAGGTCCTCGAAGGTCAGGGAGGCTCCGGGTAGGCGTCGGAAGTCCCTCACCTTGAGGCCGATGCCGCTCGTGGCCAGGGCGGGTACCGCGGCGAGGAGTTCGTGGGCGGAGAGCGCGGGTACGACGCCTCCGGTGGTGGGATCGGTGGTCATGGCGATCGTGCCGCCGAGGGAGAAGACCGCCACGTTCCTGACCGACTCCGTCATGTCCCCTGCTCCCCTGTCCGGACGCCGCCGAGCGCGGCCTCGCGAGTGGTTCAGGCAGGCTATCGGGTCGGCGCCGTCCGGGTACGCGGAATGATCACCAGCTGTTCGGCCACGAAGCGGCAGGCGGCCTCCAGCCCTTCGAGGCCGAGCAACCGGCTGCGCGGCCGGGCCAGCCGCTCCGGGCCGACGGCCGACAGCTGTGCACACCGGCGACCGAGCCAGGAGGCGTCGAGGCCGAGGTACTCCGCGGTTGCCGCGAGGCGTTGTCCGGCCTGCTCGGCCGCCGTGGCCGAGTGGTGGCTGACGTGGCCGGTCACGTCGGCGAACGTCCGCAGGGCTCCCGGCCGCGCGGTGACCGCGAGGTGGGACGCCCCCTCGGTCCGTACCCATGAGGCGATCACAGCTCGGCGCCCGTGGGCGAGGGCGAAACCGTCGGTGTGCGCGAAGCCTCCGTCGTCCGTCACCCAGGTACGGATACCGAAGGACTCCATGAGCGCGATGGCGAGGAACAGCAGAACGCGCTCGTACGCCGGCGAGGAGGCGACCGCCGTCTCGGGGACGCAGAACCCCCGGCCGCTGGTACCGCCTGGACGCCGGGGCGCCATTCGTTCGAGGTAGCGGTACTTGTGCCGGAAGAACAGCCAGGTGGCGGCCTCCTCACCGCGCTGTTCCCTGGTCCAGAAGACGGGTGCGTCGCCCAGGTGGTCGCGGTGGCCCAGGATGTACCGGGCTGCGGTCTCCGAGCCGATCAGCATCGTGGACACTTCGGTCAGGCCGTGGTCGGAGGCGAGCGGCGAGCCTGGGGAAGCGGTGAGCGAAGCCAACGAGGTGTGCAGGGCCTGGTCGTCGCCGAGCAGCGCCGCCTCGAATCCCGACATGGCCCACAGGATGCCGTAAGTCAGGTCGTCCAGTTCGTACGCGGCCGGGATGTCGACCGGGTCGGAGGCGGTGCCGCGTACGCCGCTCGGCCTGGCGTCGGTGACGAACTGCCGGACCGCCCCGTCCACCGTGCGGTTCGCGACGACGAGCGCGCGCATCGGCATGGTGCGCCAGGCGTCCAGCTCCGGGCGGGAGTCGAGTCGCAGGCTGTCCCCGATGAAGGAGGCCGCAGGAAGGGTCAGCACGGGCAGCGCCGTCGTCGAGACGGACCGGCCGGCGGGTAACAGAAGCTGGCCCGGGCCTTCGGGCAGCGCCACGTACCCACGGGCCCCGGTGTCCGCCGATCCTGGTGGGCTCGTCGCGTCCGGGGTGTGCGGATCGGCCGTGGGCAGGAGCCCGAGCAGTTCTTCCGGAACTCCCAACGCATCGGTCCACTGGACGAACTGCCGTCGGTCGCGGATCTGTTTGAGCCCACGCTCGAGTCTGCTGACTTCGGCCTGGTCGATGCTGACCATCCGCGCCACGCCGGCCTGGGAGAGGCCCGTGTGCTTCCTGAACAGCTTGACGACGGTGCCGAGTTCCCATGCGGCCACGGCTCGCCGGACCGTCGGATCACGCCAGAAGGCCGGGTCGGCCCGTCGGGCGGCCGACCCGTCCTGGCACGAGGCGCATCGTGTACCGGCGTTGAAGCGACTGAGAAGGGCACCGCAGCGCGTACACCGCCGCTGTCCGCTGTCGACCATGGTCGGCATTCTCCCTCGCTCTGCGACCACCCGGACACGTTCCGCTGGTGGCGCTCATAAACACTCATGAGCGTGGGCCTTCGTGGCGGCCATCGTGGTGGAGCACCACCGACCGGAGCCGCGTGCCGCGACTCCCCGGACGTGAGGATCCGACCTGTGACCTCCTTGACCCTGCCGCCCCGGCCACCCGGTTCGCCGCCGCTGGTCCATGCCTGGCAGACGCTGGCGGACGGGCTGCTGACCCAGCGGCTCCATCTCCACCTCGACGAATGGCGGGCTGCCGTCGCCGAGGGAAAGGTGCTGCCGGACGTGCCGGGCGCCGATGTCTCCGTGCTGGCCCAGCGCCCGTCTCCGCTGCCCGCTGGCGGCGAGTCCGCGATGGCGCTGCTGGAGAATGCCGGGCTCGGCTTCTGGTGGGAGCTGCCCCAGCAACACGGAGCGGAGTCGCGGAACCGGCACGGGGCACTTCAGCGCGCCGCCGACGCCGCTGCCCAGAGCATCCTCGCGGAGCAGTCCGGGGCGGCCTGGTCCGACGCCGTGACCGCCGCCAGCGCCGCCGCCGCGTGGTGGGTGGGCTTCTTCTCGGTGATCCGCCACCGCGGGGTGCACCACATCACGCTGGAGCCGCACCCGGGTCCGCTCCACGAACAGGCCCTGGGCACCGCGGTGAGCGTCGTGGCCCACGGCATGGCCACGCGGGTGCTGGAGGCGGCGCTGCGTGACTCCGACGACGACCCGGCCCTCCGCGCCGCGTACTGCCGGGCCATCGAGGCCGGCATCTGCGCCGAGCCCGAGCTGCCCCGCCTCATCGACGAGTTGGCGGAGCTCCGGCTCGTGGACCTGGTGTCCACCACGGCCCGCTGGCGGGGTCGCTTCACCAAGTACGCCGGCGGCACGGGGGCGGGGCAGGTCGAATGAAGCACCGCTATCCGTTCATCGTCATCGAGGGGCTCGACGGCACCGGCAAGACGACGCTGCGTAAGGGCCTGTTCCGGCTCTGGGAGGGGCTCTACGGAGTCACCCCGCTGTGCATGCTCACCACCAACTTCCTCGCCGCCGACCAGGCCGCCGCCATCGCCACCGGCAAGTACCAGCCGAACGCCGGGAACCGTGACGCCTACCTGTCCGCGATCGCGGCGGACAAGCGGGCCACGCTGGATCGCCTCGTGCTCCCCCAGCGGCCGGCCCGGCCGGTGATCGCGGATCGCTGGCTTCTCAGCGAGCTGGCCTTCTTCGCGGTGAAGCACGGTATGAGGGCGTCGGAGACGTACGAGACGCTGGCCGTGCAGCTCACCGTGGCCCCGGATCTCACGCTCGTCCTGGACCTGGAGACCGACGCCTCGATGAGCCGGGCGCAGGCCCGCCAGGGAGACGCCGTCCGGGCCGACTGGGACGTGCACGACGTCCAGAGCCGGGTTCGCGAGACCTACGAGGCCGTGGTCACGAAGCCGGGCGAGTTCCCGCTCCTCGGCGACGTGGTCCGCCTGGACGCCCGCCGGCCCCGGTCCGAGGTGCTGCTCACCGCCTGGGACGTACTGCGCGAACGGCAGCTGGTGCCGTCGCTCGCCGCCCGTACGGACGGAGGAGAGACTCATGGCTGACGGCACGAAGGCGATGCATCTGCGTGAGGCCCTCGCCGACAGCGAGCGGGCGCACCCGCTCCTGGCGATCGGTGCGGTAAACGCCCTCGCCGCGCACGTCGCGGCGGAGGCGGGCTTCGACGCCCTGTGGGTGAGCGGTCTGGAGGTGTCCGCGGCCTCCGGGCTGCCGGACGCCAACGTCCTGGGCCCGCGCGACCTGTCCGACGTCGTCGCCTCGCTCGGCCGTGTCACCGAACTGCCCGTCATCGTGGACATCGACAACGCGGGCGGTTCGGGGCGCGCGGCGGAGCGGTTCGCGTCCGACCTGATGCGCGCCGGAGCCGCGGCGGTGTGTGTCGAGGACAGCGCGTACCCGAAGTGCAACAGCTTCGCGGCCCACCGGGCCCAGAACCTCGCCGACCGGGACCTGCTGTGCGAACAGGTGGGGCGCATACGGAAGATCGCCGGTGACGGCCTCGTGGTCGTGGCCCGCACCGAGGCCCTGATCGCCGACGAGGACATGGCCACGGCGATCGCCCGTGCCGAGGCGTACGCCGAGGCCGGAGCGGATGCGGTACTCATCCACTCCAAGGACGCGACCGGTGATCAGGCACGTGCCATCGGGCGAGCGTGGAGTCACGGCGTGCCGCTGGTCAGCGTGCCCACCGCGTTCCCCGACCTGAGCGCCGCCGAACTCGGCGAGGCCGGCTTCCACCTCTGCATCTACGCGAACCAGCTCAGCCGTGCCGCCCTCGCGGGTATGCGCGCCGCCGCCCGTCAGTTCCGGCGAGGAGGGAGTTTCCGCTCCACCGTCGCGGGGTCTCTGGCGGAGGTCGGCGACCTGATGCGTGTCGGCGAGCCGGAGGCGCTGTCGTGCGTCTGACACCCGAGCTGCCTCGGATCAGTGTCTCCGTGAAGGCGGCGGTCGTGCGCGACGGCGCTGTCCTGCTGCTGTCGTACGACGACGAGGCCGGGTTCCACTACAACCTTCCCGGCGGCAAGGCCAAGGTCGGCGAGGACCTGCGCCAGGCCGTGAACCGCAAGGTCGCGCAGGAGACCGGCCTGCAGGTCGTGGCCCGGCGTCTGTTGTGCGTCGTCGAGTACGTCCCCGAGTCGTGGCAGGGCGAGTTCGGGGACGTACAGAAGGTTCAGTTCAACTTCCTCGCGGAGCAGGTGGACGACGCGGAGCCGCGCATGCCGGAACCGCCGGACCCCATCCAGGTGGGCTTCGAGTGGGTTCCGCTGGAACGTCTGGGCGACGTGTACCTGCTGCCCCGGATCAACCGCCCACTGTCGGCGGCGTTGAGAGGGGAACTCGCCGACCCCTTCGTGGACAGGTGGTGACCTTCATGGATCCGACGCTGAAGGGTCTCCGGGAGTGGCTGCTGCGGGAGCACGCAGGGACGGTGTGTGCCGACCGGCTCCACGTGATCGCCGACGAGCTCGCCGGCTTGACCGCCCGCGGCGTGCCGGGCGCCGTGGTGGAACTCGGCTGCTACAGGGGTGCGATGGCCCTCTGGATCCGTAGCGTGCTCGACTCGCTGGGCGACCGCGACCGCGAGATCCACGTCTACGACTCCTTCCAGGGCATGCCCGCGCCCGGCGCCGAGGACTCGGACCATCTGGCGGCGGGCGAGCTCCGGTCGTCCCCGGACGATGTGCGCGCCACACACGCGGCCTGGGGCAGGTCGGCACCGGTCATCCATCCGGGATGGTTCGACGAGACCCTTCCCATGGAGCTGCCCGACGAGATCGCGTTCGCCTACCTGGACGGCGACTTCTACGACTCGACCCTCACGGGACTCACGCACTGCGTCACCCGCCTGATGCCGACAGGTGTGCTGCTCGTCGACGACTACGCGGACACGGCGGTCAACCCACGCGCCTGGGACGGACTCCCGGGGGTGAAGCGCGCCTGCGACGCGTACTTCGGCGCGCCCTCGCCCATGACCGTCGTCGTCGGCGAGGGCGATCTCGCCTTCGGCCGGTACGAGAAGCCGGAGTTCCCCGGATGAGCGCTGTCCTGGTGCTACGCGGTGCGGCGGACGCGAGCGCGATCCGCCGCGCCCTGCCCGATGTCCTCGTACACGAGTTGCCGGACCTGGACTCGCCTCCGCCCGCCGACACGGCCGTACTCGTCCTGCGCTCCGGCGTCCGTCTCGGCGAGAGAGAGCTGGACGCGCTCCCTAACCTGCGGCACGTCGTACGGACCGGCTCCGGCATCGACCACATCGACGTGAGCGCCCTCCGGCACCGTGGCATCACGCTGCACCGCAACGCCGAGGCCGGCGCGGACGCCGTGGGCGAGTGGGTCCTCGCCGCTGCCCTCTCCCTGGCGCGACGGATCCCCTTGGGGCAGCACGCGCTCCTGCTCGGCCGGCACGAGAAGGAGGCGTGCATGGGAGCGTCACTCGGCACCCTGGCCGCGGGTATCTGGGGCGCAGGTCCGGTGGGACTGGCCGCCGACTGGGCCCTGGCCCCCTTCATGGGCGGGACGGCCTTCGCCGCGTGGCCGTCGAACCCTCCCGGTCTGCGGGAACTGTCGCCGACAGCCCTCGTGGAGCAGTCGCAGGTACACGTGGTCGCTCTGCCGCTGCGTCGCACGACCGAACAGCTCATCGGCGAGGACTTCCTGGCACGCGTCGCTCCGCAGCGGCCTCTACTCATCTGCGCAGGGCGGCTGGAGACCCTTGACGTCGCCGCCTGCCTGCGGGCGCTAGCGGATGGGAGGCTCTCGGGCCTCGCCCTCGACCCAGTCGAGCGGGAGCACCTGCCGCTCCTGACCGGCTCCACGACACCGCTCAACCTCCTGGCCTCGCCCCACATCGGCGCCCAGCGGTCCGACGTGCGCGGCGCGCTCGACATATGGGCCATAGATCTCCTCAGGGAGATCACCGCTGACGACAAGATCCTGATCGAGGGAGGCCACCGGTGAACCCATCGGCACGACTGCGCCGGGAGATCGCCGACAGAGTCGCCCAGGCGCTGGTCGCGTCCGGCGAGGCCCGTGAGGTCTGGCTGGAGGGAGCCCTCGCCTGCGGCTTCGCCCACGCGGCGAGCGACATCGACCTGCGTGGCATCGTGGACGGCGACCTTCCGACGTGGGAGTCACGCATCGTGGACGGCGTCCGCGTCGACCTCCAGGCGACGGCGCCGCAGCGGGCGGAGGAACTCCGTCACCTGCTCCGCTCCTTCGACGTCCGCCGCGACGACCTCGGATCGTTCCGCCGGGTACGCGCCTCGATGCACGACCTCATGTGTCTGCGTACCGCCCTCTCGTACGGCTCGGGGCGCTGGGATCCGGTACTCGCTCCCGGGGAGCGCCAGGGCTACCGACGCTGGGCGGTCGCCGACCAGGCAGAGGTCGCGGCGAGTCTCGCGGAGGACCTGACCGGCCTCGTCGAGGACGGCCTGACCGAATCGGTCGGTGTCGTGTGCCGGAAGCTGGAGAGCTGCCTCACCGCGCTCGGCTGCGCGGCGGCCGGCCACCCGGTCCTGGGCGACAAGTGGCTGCCGCTGCTTGCCGGCGCGCAGCCCCGCCCGTCGATCGACCCGACTCGCGCGGAGACGTGGGAGTGGTTCCGTCCCGTTCAGCGACGCGTGGCCAGAGCGCTCCTGGACTGCTGGCCCGTCGACGACCCGCTGCAGCAGCCTCCCCATCTGGGTGCCCCTGACGCCGGCTGGCTGCCCCAGCGGTACGCCGACGGGTGGTTCCTTCGCCGTGGCGACGTCCACATCCCCCTCACCGGCGGACAGCTTCTCGGGTGGCTGTCCACGGTCTCCACCGATGGCGCGTAGACCGCGCCTCTCCTCCTCCGGAGTCCTCTGATGCCCGTCACCCGCACCGCCTCCATCGACCTGGAGAGTCTCTACGCCCCGCTGTCGAGCACCGGGCCGGACACGGCCGTGTCCGTCATCCTCAAGCTCCGCGGGGAGACCTGCGACATCGACTGCCTGTACTGCTTCGAGAAGCGCAAGGAGTCACCGGGCGGCGCCCGGATCAGCGCAGAACAGGTCCACCGCCTCGGTTCGATCTTCTCCGGGCGTCCGCTCAGCGTCGAACTCCACGGCGGGGAGCCCCTGACCGCCGGCCGGGAACCGATCGCGGAGATCCTGGACGCGCTCGCCGCACAGCCGAACGTCATCCGCGTGAGCCTCCAGACCAACGGCCTCCAGCTCGACGACGCCTGGCTGGACCTGTTCGAGCAGCACTATCCCCAGCTGGAGATCGGCCTCTCCCTCGACGGGGACGCGCTCGGGAACTCGTGGCGTGTCGGTTACGACGGCCAGCCCACGTACCCCCGAGTGATCGAAGCCCTGGAACTCCTCGGCCGTCGGGAACGCCGCGTCGGCGTCATCTGCGCCGTCACCCCGTACGTCCTCGGCCGAGCCTCCGAGGTCATGGAGCACCTCGCCTCCTTTCCCTCCGTGACGACGGTCAGCCTGGTGCCGTGCTTCGACGCGGCGGTCACCCGGTCGACCACTGTGGCGGGATCCCGTACGCCGACCAGCCGGGCACTCCAGCGACGGGCCATCGGCCCCACCGGCCCGGCCTGGGCCGTCACGCCGCGCCAGTACGCCGACTTCGTGCTGCAGGCCGCCCACCACTGGGTCGCCAACGGCCTGTTCCACCGCGTCAAGCTGGAGCCCGTCGTCTCCGTCATCCGCCGCATGAGAGGTCTACAAACCCGTTCCTGTCACTTCTCCGACTTGAAGTGCGACCACGTCCTCACCCTCTATCCCGATGACCGCCTAGGAAGCTGCGACGAACTGCCCTGGCCCCAGGCCGGCCTCGCCGCGCTCGGCGACGTACACGCTGAGGCCGACGTGGCCGGTGCCCAGGGCAGCTCTCCCCTGCTCCGGCAGGCACGCTCCCTGGTCACGAAATGCACGACCTGCGACTACCGCGACACCTGCGGCGCGGGCTGCCCGGCGGTCCGCCTCCGCTTCGCCGCCGCGGGCGACGAAGACGCGTACTGCGACCACCGCATGCGCCTGATCGACGGCGTCGCCGCCCTGCTCGCCCAGCCGGATCTCCCGCCCAGTGCCTCCTGTTCCCGGCTGCGTTGGCGTCCCGTCCGCCCCAACGACATGCACCACGTCGTGGCGTTCCTGGCCCGCTGGGACGCCCCCGCCGCACCGCGCCAACCAGCACGCCTCCAGGTAAGCGCGCACGGCAACATCAACACGGTCGGCCTCCCCGGGGTTCACGAGGCGGATGATCTCGACCCGCGGCACCCCCAGTGGTACGAGGGCATCGAGCCCGGCGTCCGCCCGGTCGTCGAAGCGCTCACCGCGGGCTGGAACACCGTCACCTATGACAGCTGCCAGGGCCACGCCTACGCCGACCTCCCTGGAGCCGAGCCCCGGTTCCTCTCGGTCGGCGTCCTGCCGCGCGACCGCGCCGAGTACACGCGAACAGCGGCGCGCCTGTGCCGTGCCGCCAGCCGAGCCGAGTCCTCCCTGCCCGGAGCGTGTTCGCTGGTCCTCGGCCGCAACGAGCTCACGTGCCGCACCACTGGCCGGGTGTATCCGACCCTCGACCTCCATCTCGTACCCTCTGCCGGCACCACGCCTGCCGAGTACTTCGAGGACCTCACCGAGGCAGTGCACGTACTCACGGAGGCCCTAGCCGAAGCCGCCTCTGCCCCGCCGTCCACCCTCTGCGCCTGCGCGACCGAAGCCCACTCCAGCGATGGAGGCGAGCAGTGATCCACATCGCCGAAACGCTGTCCATCCGGACCGTGGAAAGCTTCCTCAAACCGAACGAGATCGAGCGCCTCAACGACGTCATGGACGACGCGCTCGGCTCCCTCGGGCGCGACCGGTACGGCGCGGGGCGCCATACGA
Source organism: Streptomyces fradiae (assembly GCF_041270065.1). Classification (NCBI taxonomy): domain Bacteria; kingdom Bacillati; phylum Actinomycetota; class Actinomycetes; order Kitasatosporales; family Streptomycetaceae; genus Streptomyces; species Streptomyces fradiae. The sequence goes on from NZ_CP065958.1 coordinate 1,257,584, forward strand.
CCATTCACGAGATCCCCGGTCACTCCCCCGCCGAGGCGCAGGACGTCTACGAGCCGGCCGGCCGGATCGAGATGACCGACATCCCGTACGAGGCGACCACCCTCCTCGACCAGGCCCTCAAGCTCCACATGTCCGCCATCACGCGCACCCTGCCGTCGGTCACCTGCCACCGGCCGTGGATCTACCTCGAGTACGGCGCCGGCCAGTACATCACCCCGCATGCGGACGGCATCGCCCCCGATCCCCTCACCTGTCCTCGGCAGATCGCCGCCGCGACGGTCACGCTCACGGACATCCAGGACACAGGCGGGGCGTTCTACGTGGAGACCACGGGCAGCAACGCCGCCTGGACCACCGACGAGGCGCCGACCGAGTCGGGTTACGCCCCGGGGATGCGCTTCGCACACGACGGAACGGACATGTCCTCCCCCTGGTTTCGCGCCATGCCCCGCACCCGATGGAGCGTCGCACCCGCTCCCGGCACTCTCGTGGTCTTCGGCAGCCAACTCGTCCACGGCACCGAACCGGTCCGCGCCGGCCGCGTTCGCAAGTTCCTGACGCTCTTCGTCTCCGAGTAAGGAGCCGTGCATCCGTGACCGGCCCCCGCGGCCCGCCCGCACCAGTCCTACGCCCCGACCCACGGCCCCTACCTGAGGAGAGAGAGCGAGCAGTGGAAGACGACAAGACGTTCGACGAGTTCCTGGAGGCGGTCGCGTCCCTGCGTGACAGCGGCCCCGTTCGCACCACCGCGCACACCTCCAACGCGGCCACCGAGACCTGGCTGGCCACCATGGTGCAGCCTGACGCCGCTGAGCCCACCACCGAGTCCTGACCCGCCACGGGGCCGGGCCCGTCCCGGTCCGGCCCCGTTCCACTCCCGGAGCCCCAGATGAGCGCTCTCTCCCCGGAAGCCCTGGTCGCCCTCGACGGTATCGCCGACCACCAGCGCCAACGGACCAGCCGCATCGCCTCCATGCTCGGCAACCGCCTCGGCTCGTCCGCTCTCGACTACTCCGTGGCCCACCACCTGCTCGAAGGCGCCGAACACGCGGCGCGCGCCCGGGACGCGGACCGCCTCGCCTGGTTCCGGCGTACGACGGTGCGAGACCTGACGCACCTGTCGGCCGGCCCGCACATCGTGCTCAGCGCTCGCCCCGCGGACCTGCTCCGGTCGGAGATCTCCGAAACCGCGTACTACCTCGTCGGCCCCCACACCAGCCCTGCCCCACCCGAGGCCCTTGGCCTCGTTCGTGCCGCCCTCGCCTCCGCGGCCGAACACGGCTTCGGCACCCTGCTCACCCAGCACGCCCCCGTCATCTGCCTGCTCAACCGTCGCCGACTCGACGAGACCCTCCACAGCTGGGCCCTCACCCGCCTCCCGGGCACGGTCTTCACCGACTACACCGCGCATCCCGAGGTCCTGGCCCGCGACCTGATCCACGAGGCCGCCCACAACTGGCTCAACGACGCCCTGGCCGCACACGACGTGCGCCTCCCCGCCGACCTCACCTTCTTCTCACCCTGGCGTGGGACTACTCGTCCCGTATACGGCTTCCTTCACGCCTGCTGGGCCTTCTCCCTCACCGTGCTGTACGCACGGCAGGCCCGCCGTGCCGCCACAGGGACTGTGGTCCCCTTCCTCGACGCCCACCTTCGCCAGCAGGAGAGCCAGTTCGCCTCCGTCACTGACTCGCTGGTAGAGGCGCTCTCCTACGTCCCCGCCGAGGTGGTCCGTAATCACATCAGCCGCGCCGTGGGCAGAGCCACTCACGGGATGTAGCGTCGGTGGGTCGGGCCACTCCGGAACGAACCCCCAGGTCACCATTCAGGACACAGAGACGTGCGTGCCGTACCTGAGCTCCCGGTCCCCGCGTACGCCCCCGGCCGCCCGCGCGGCGACAGCGTCCGCTCCCTGCATCACACGTGCACAGCGCGAGCCAGGGATGGCGGCGCGGCGCTCGTGCCAATGCTGAGGCAGTGTCCGGCTCGGGGAATACTCTGAAGGTCAGACGGCTATCTGAAAACGCGGCTCTGTGGCGCTCGCGATGAAGTAAGCCACTCCCCAGGCGCTGGCCGCGAACACCCTGAGCAGCAGGAAGGCGCCCGCCAATTCGCCTGGCAGGGGCGCCCTCGATCACTTCCCGGCGGTCAACTTCCCGCAGCCTCCGGCTTGGCGACGAGCTGCACGGACGGTGTTGGGTCGGTCATCATGCCTCCTCAGTCTTGCCGGGGGTGAACGCGGCAGCGACGAGTTGGAGGGTGATCGCCGCCTTTACGACGACCGCGTCTGTCGGTTCCTCGACGTCGGCTGCGCGGAGGTTCTCGATGACCATCTTGACCATGGGGTTCGTGCACAGGACGACTGCCTGGTCCTGGCTGGTCGGGATGCTGGGCGGGAAGTGCACGATGCCCGCGCGGGCGAGCTCGGTCTCAATAGTGCGGGCCACGGTGCTGCCGGTGCGGCCAGCCCCGAGGGTGTCGCGCAGGCGCCGAACGTTGACTTGGAGAACGCCACGCTTCTGCTCGATCTCCTCGACCAAGGCGGCGAATACGAGCGTGGTCGATGCGGTCATGATCGAGTTCCATCCTGGGTCCGGAGCTGGTTCTGGGGATGGACGAAGGGGAGGCCGTCCGCAGAGTAGACAGTCTCCGTGAAGGTCTGGAAGCCGAGGTTGTTGAACGCCTTCATAGCCCGCGGGGAGTCAACGTTCCCCAGGTCTTCGCTGCCGACGACGGTCCGCAGTAGGTCCTTCGGTGCCCAGAGGACGGAGCCGACGAGTACGCCGTGGCGTTGAGGGCGGACGTTCGGACGCGCGTCGGCTGCGGCCAGGAGGACAGTCCCCTCGGTGAGTGTGATCTGCTCGCCGTTGATGGTGAGGGTGTGCGTGGGCAAGGTGGTTCCTTCCTGCACGATGAGGCCCCGGCCACCGGACGGCAGCCGGGGCGATCGTAGGACAACCTGCCGGAGCATCGGACCGCGAGCGCGGCGGACCAACAGTCCGGGCAGTGCTTCCAGCGCAACGTCTGGATGCTCTCGGAGTTGGTCAAGGGCAGGCGGGATCAACGATGATGCTCCGGCAGGCACGGTCTTCCCGGCAGGTCACGGGGCGTCGCGCCCTGTTTCATTCTCCCTGGCCGACCAACTGGCAGCTCGTCATGAACCGGAAGCCTGGTGACTATGTCGAATCCCTGCACACCCAACCCACCGCGTACGTGAAGATCAAGGGATGGATCTTCAGGAATTTGGGGCCATAGCCGCCGTTGTCGTTGCTGCCGTTGGGGTCCCAGCGGCGCTCGTTGTGGGCCGTTGGCAGATGAAGGCAGCCATACGTGCCGCAGAGCAGTCAAGTCGCGCTGGATTCGCCCAGGCAGAGGCCAGTTACCGCGCTGCTCTCGACGCTGTGCGAGCCGAAGCCGCCAACACGCACTCTCAGTGGCGGCGCGGGCTACGGCGAGACGCCTATACGGCGCTGCTCTTGGCCGTCCACCAGGCACGTACCGCTGGCCGACTGCTGACTGAAGGCTCCGTCGAAGACCGCGCGTCTCGCGGGGTGTTTCCGGCGCAGCGCACCGCTCTTGCCGCAGCGCGGATTGCGACACAGGAGGCCGCTCTCGTCGTCTCCCTGGAGGGCCCAGAGCAGCCTGCCGTCAAGGCAGAGGCTCTCGTTCATCGCTGCGAGCGGTTCATCGACGTGCGTGAAACAAGAGCGGAGGTAGATGAGGCCGCGCACAGCATCCGGGCAGCACGCGCCGGCCTTGCCGTAGACGATCCGCTGAGCGAGTTCGTCGAAGCCACGGACGTAGTCAAGGCACAGATCCATGTGTACCCGGACGGCTCGGCGGCCCTGGAAACAGAACTACGCGTGCGCTCATCGCCATCACAGATCCGCGACCTGCAAGACACCGCGTTTACAACGCTGATGCAGATACCCAGGTCTCTTCGCAAGCAGGGAATGACCTTCCTCCACGCCAGCCTGAGGCACCCGGACTTGGTCCGCGAAGAGTGGCAGGGGACCGATGCGCAGCTTCTGGATGCCCAAGAGGAGTTCCTCGCCGCTGCCAGGGCTGTCCTGGATGGCAACAGCACGTCTCAATGAGCCCGCCAACGTGATTTCCACTGATCAACGGGGCCGGTGTGCTGTCTCGGTGAGGTGCTCGCGCGGGTCCGGCTGGCGATCGTTAGCACGTGATCGTCTGCCATGGGCGGTCTCTGGCGTTCTCGGATCGGGGCGGCAGACCGGCTACGGCCTCGGGAAGTGAGGGTGCCGGTCGTACTCGGGGTGACCCGGGAGGCAGATGTCCACGATCTGTTCACCCGGGATGTCGGCGGTGTAGTGGATGGTGACGCCGTTGCCGTCCAGGCCGAGGTGAATACCGATGAAGTCGAAGATGAGTTCCCGACCCGTGCCCACGGCAGCTTGAGTGGAAACGTCGATACCCGCGATGATCAGCGATGGGTGCCCGAGGCGGCGGATGCTCTCGAACTCGCCGTCCGTCCAGACGGGGCCGAACTGCCGTACCTCTCCGCCCCAGTTCGACAGCAACCGGTGGGGCCACGTCTTCGCGAGCGGCTGTCGAGAGCTGACCACGCTCACCTCTCCGAACCGATACCGCACCGTGTGCGGCGGCTCGTGGGCGAGCGCAGTCGATTCACGCAACGCGTTCACATAGTGCGCGGGGATGCTGCCCGCCTTGATCGCCCTGTCCACCCGCTCGGTCAGGGAGCCCTCGGTCAGGGTGCGCAGGCCGGACGCCCGGACGTCCTCGATCTCGTGATCGAGGAGCCGGGTCGCGTGGTACGTGCGCAGCAGGCGTCCGGCGAGCATCTCGCGGACCTGGTCGTCGTGCTTGGCGAGCTCGCTGGCCTCGTTGTGAAGGTCGCTCCCGGTGTCGAGCATTCCGGGGACGGCGAAAGCGAGTTCGGCGATCAGGTCGGAGAGGTCGGCCGGCCACGTGGCGGGGTCGTCGAGGTCGACGGTGTTGGGTGCGATCACGACACAGGCATACCGGATCGGGACAGGCACGCACACCGGGATATCGGTGGGCACGACCTCACGAGCATGTGGTCGCCCCGGCGGCTACTCGGCCTGCTTGCCCGGCACATTGCGCAGCAGCGCGGCTGTCATTGCCAGCAGGGTCTCGGCTTCGGCACGGCTGTACTCGAAGTCGCGGGTGATCTCGTCGTCGTGGAGCGCTCCGCAGGTCTGGCTGTACAGAGAGTCCAGAATCCGCCACCAACGCTCGGACTGGCTGCAATCACGTGCGCGCTTGCCCTGGCTGGACTTGTCCCATCCGCAGTTCTGCTGCACCCATTCCAGTGCCAGCCGGATCTGCAGAATCGCCGGCAGGATCTCGCCGGCGTTCAGGAGCCGCTGAGCTTCCCGCAAGGTGCGGCCCACCTTGTCCCGCTCGGGATCACCGAGCGGATACGGGACGGCCATCTCGTACGCCGCCGAGGGGCCCAGCTGCGCAAGCTGGTCCTCCCAGCGGCTCTTGGCGATGGTGAACCGCAGGGATTCCTCTGTGGAGCCGGGGTACCCACTTGCTCGGGGCAACGTCGCCCGCATCGTGACCTCGAACGCGATGTCCCCCTGGCGCCCCTCATCTACCGCGTACACCTGGCGCGAGGTCAGCGGGAAGGGCAGGTTCAGGCGGTGGATCAGTATCTGCTCGGTGTACGGCAGGCTAGTGGTGTACCGGGCGAGCCGCGACCGCTGACCGGGCACGGTGCCGAAGCCGAACAGCTCGACCTCAAGGGTGAGAATTCTGCCGGCCTTGACGAACGTCGGCACGGAGACAGCGAGCGGGACGAACAGCTCATGGCCGCCGAGCGCAGGACGCAGAGCCACCTGATCGCCGCTCACCTCCACAGCGAACCGGATGTTCTCGTCGAAGCGGAGTTCCTGCACCATGCCCCCAGAGTGGTCGTGATCAATGCCCTGATCCTGCCGCACCACCACCGGCAGGCGCACTGCCAATTGGAGACGGCCCCTGGTTCGCTGCCACGAGCGAGGTGGAACGTCCACCGACGCACTGTCGGGCCATCCTGAGCGGCGGCGACCGCCACCAGCCTCATCGCCGAGCAACCCAGTCCCGCCCAGCTGGCGACCCTGATCCGTGATCACTGGCAGATCGAAGCCCTGCGCCACGTCAGAGACACCACGTTCGCCGAAGACGCCTCACAACTACGAACCGGCAACGCATCCCGGACTATGGCCACCTGGCGCAACCTCACCATCGGCGCCCTACGACTGACCGACCCGACCAACATCGCCGCCGCTCTGCGATGCAACGCCCGCAACGCGGACCGCACGCTCGCCCTGCTCGGGCTCAAGCGATCACGAAACGGAAACCCGCCGACTGCGCCGAAGCCCTGGGCCCGGTGGGTACAGATCAGGCCGCATTTGACGTAGGAGCTGACCAGCTCGGGTGGATATGAAGCCAGGAAGCTCCCCGATCTCCCCCCTGTCGGCGAGCCATGCCGGACGGTAATCGAACGGTGGGCGGCGTGCCCTCCCGGGCATCATCGCGACTTTACCACCCAAGGCGACACGGGTCGTCAAATCTTCTCTTTTCCAAGAATTTGGCGCGGCCGGAAACATCGACTACAACACCACCCACACCGAAAAACGCGGCCACCGGCCGGGTGAGCAGAGATGGGTGAACAGGTTGGCTCAAATCATCGACAACGGTTCTGCCGTGTCCGGCAAGCGGTGGACCGTCCGCTACAGGGAGCCGGGCGGACGCACCGGGCGTCAGCGGGAGAAGTCGTTCGCCCGGAAGAAGGACGCGGTCGACTTCGCCACCAAGATGGAAGGCGACAAGCGCGAGAACATCTACGTCGACCCCGACGCCGGCAAGGTGTCGCTCCGCCGGTACGCGGACGACTGGCTCGCGAAGAAGTCGGCTTCCGCCGGCACCCTCGAGTCGTACGAGCGCATCGTCCGCCTCCACGTGGTCCCCCACCTGGGGAGCAAGATGATCTCGCAGGTCACCGCAGCGGACATCGAGGGTCTGTACGCACGTTGGCGCCGGGATGGGGCGGCCCTCAACACCATCGAGTCCCGGCACATCGCCCTCTCGGCGCTGTTCTCCCACGCTGTGCGCCACAGGCGGATTCCCGTGAATCCCATGACGCAGGCCGAGAAGCTGGAGAACCCTGTCATTCCTGTCGACGACAGGAAACTTCCCAGCTTCGACGAGATAACCGCCATCGCCGAGGAGATCGGGCCTCGTCTGTCTCCGGCGATATGGCTCATGACGTGTTGCGGACTTCGTATAGGGGAATCTCTGGGAGTCTTCCCGGAGGACATGCGCGATGGCACCCTGCGAATCCGGCGGCAGGTGATTCGTTACAAGGACGCCTCCGGAAAGTACACGCCGAAATACGCCCCGTTGAAGCATCGGAAAGAAGGCGAGTGGCGCGACATACCCGTGCCGGCTTCCCTTGAGCCATTCATCGACCGGCTTCCGATCCGAAATGCAAGCGGCGGAATGCCGTATCCCGATCTTCTACGCAAGTCGTGGGACCGCGCCATCAAACGGCTCGAGCTTCCCGCATACAACCCGCACGACCTGCGGCATAAATGGACCACCGTGGCCCTGACCAACGGAGTGTCCATTCACGAGGTGTCTCGCTGGCTCGGACATCGTTCGATCAAGGTCACGGTGGACCGGTACGGCCACCTCACGCAGGACGGCCAGGAGCGCTGCCGTCAGGTCGTCGAGACGACCGTCGGGCCGCACATGCTCACACCAGGCCGAGCGCCTGCAGTGCGCGGTGCTGACTTGGTGCTGACTTGACCGGCCAGAAGAGGTAACAGACACCGCCCGTACCGCCTCTGACCTTGCCGTTTGCGTCATAACGCTTGGTCCGGAGCCAGATGTTCTCCCACTCGCGCCGTCGGTAGACCCGGCGGACCGCCTCGTTGCTGGGGGAGGCGGGGTCGTTGGCGATCACGTCGCCGTCCGCGGTGAAGCCGATGACGGTCATCAGGTGGCCCGAGGTGCCGTAGCCGGCGCCGGTGAGTTCTTCCTTGCGGAAGGACTGGGACGTTATGGCCGGGATGCCGGCGCGGATCAGGGTCTCCAGGTCGGTGAGCGAGCCCAGGCGGGTGACGACCGCGTTCATGTCGGGGTAGGCGGCGGCGTAGGCGGCGTTGAAGGGCCAGTTGCCGCAGCCGGCGTACTGGTAGTCGTAGGTGTGGCGGGCCGCGTGGCAGACCTGGGGGTCGGCGAAGTCGGGGTTCACCCAGGCGAGGTCGGCGGTGGTGGGGCGGCGGCCCCAGTACTCGACGATCATCTGCGAGGAGGTGGGGCTGCACCAGGCCTCGCCGCCGTTGTCGTACTCGGGGTACTGGCCGACGTGGGTGTTCTGGGAGTAGCGCGGCACGGTCAGCTCGTGGTCGAGGCCGGGCGCGGAGGCGGGGACCTCGAAGCGGTCCGGGATGTCGGAGGCCATCGCGCCGAGCCGCCAGACCACCGGCGAGAGGTCCGTGCCGGGGGTGCGGTGGAGGGTGAGGCGGAGCTGGTACGAGAGGAGGCGGAGGCCGTTCGCCGGGTCGTCGATCGAGAAGGTGTCGGTCCAGATGGAGGCCCTGCCGTCGCTCTGGTCGTCGACCGAGGTGCGGCGGATGTCGGCGTCGCCGGAGGCCCAGCGGCCCATCACGAACCACGGGGTGTCGGTGCCGTCGCCGTACGTGCCGCGCAGGTCGACCTGGATCCAGGTGCCGGGCGGGGTGTGGGCGTTCCAGGAGGCGATGACCTCGGTCGCGGGGACCGTGGAGGTGTGGACGGGCGAGGTCCAGGTCGCGTACTCCCAGGTGCCGGTCCGGCCGGTGTGCGGGTCGGTGTAGTCGGTGCGGCCGGCCGGGGCGGCGAGCACCAGGCCGGGGCGGTGGCCGGCGACGGCCCGGGTGCCGGCCGCGGTGCCGCAGCGCCAGTCGGTGTACGTGGACCAGAAGCGGTTGTCCACGCGTCCGGGGGCGGGGGCACGACCTGGGGCGGCCTCGTCGGCGCGGGCTTCCGTGGCCGCGGCCGGCGCGGCGGACGCCGCCGTTCCGGCCGCCGCGGCGAGGACGGCGGCGAGGACGGTTCTGCGCGGGGTGGCAGGGGGCATGGGCGGTGACCCTCCAGTCGGTGGTGGCGAACGGACGGGCTGCGGGCCCCACTATCGCGGCTCGCGGACGCCTTCTGCCAGCGATTCGACACGTGCCGCGCGAGCAATATTGGTCTCCACCAGTGGCGGGACGAGCCCCGCTGACCTGGGGCGGATCCCGGAAGCCCGCTCCCCTATCCTGAAGCCATGACCGCCGACCCCGACCCCGGCCCCGGCCCCGGCCTCGACCGCGCCGCCACCGCCCTGCGCCTGCTGCCGCCCTCCTGCGGCCCGGTGCGGCTCGTCGCGGTCGACGGGCACGCCGGATCCGGCAAGTCGACGCTCGCCGCGCGGCTGGCCGCCGCCCTGGGCGGGGCGCCCGTGCTGCATCTCGACGACCTCGCGAGCCACGAGGATCTCTTCGAGTGGGACGGCCGGCTCCTCGACCAGGTCGTGGTGCCGCTGTCCGAGGGCCGGGCGGCGCGCTATCACCCGTACGACTGGAATCTGCGCTCCTTCGGCCCGGCGCGGACGCTGGAGCCGGCGCCGGTGGTGCTTCTGGAGGGCGTGGGGGCCGGGCGGCGGGTGGTGCGGCCGTTCCTGGCGCGGCTGCTGTGGATGGAGCGCGGTGCCGAGGAGTCCTGGGCGCGCGGGCGGCACCGGGACGGGCCGGCGCAGGCGGATTTCTGGGACGGCTGGACCGTGGCGGAGACTCGCCATTTCACGGAGGACCCGTCGCGGCCCTTCGCCGACACCTTGGTACGGGAGCGCGGGAAGGGTTACGAGTGGCTGCCAGGGCCCTCTGTGACAGCGGGCCCGAACCAGATCATCACCCATCGTGACGGGTCCCCGGCCGCAAACTGAGTGGGCGGAACTCCACTTCCGCAAGTGCCTCAACTCGGCTTGACCCAAGGGGCGTACAGGTCTTACGTTCTGAATGTGCGGCTCTGCGGAGTCGCCGCGGACGCGAAGCCCCCGGTTGTTCCCCCGTGATCGGGGGCTTCGTTCCGCCCCCGTCATCACCGTGGGTCACGACCGGTGGACGGCCGGCGGATCGCGTCGATCACGGCCGATCGCCCTCTTCTCCCTCATCACGCACCCCCTGCGCAGGTACGATGCCCCTCGGTGCGGTCAATTCCCGTCCACGTGTAGACGGTTGTGGGGGACCCGATGGACTTCGGCACACAGGGCACGCATGCCCCCGCCGAGCTCGCCTGGCTGCGCGGAGTCGACGCCTACACGATGGGCGCGTATCCGCAGGCCGAGGAGGAGTTCCGGACGGCGGTGCGCATCGACCCCGGCATGGCCGACGGCTGGCTCGGGCTGCACGCGCTGCGGGTGGACACCACGACGGCGCTGCTGCGGATGTACCGCAACCGCGAGCGCTTCGGCGAGCAGCGCACCCGGCACCGCCGCACCCTCAACTCCTGGTACTGGCTGGGCTGGTGGGTGCAGCCGGTGCTCGAGACGCCGCGCGATCTGCTGCTCGCGCACGCCTCGCACTGGCTCGACGGACGGCACGTTCCCGAGCTGGACCGGGCGCTCGCCGGGCTTCCGCCGGTCGACGCCGATCCCCAGGTGCGCTTCCTGCACGCCTGCCGCGCCTATCTGGTCAAGGACTGGGAGCAGCTGGTCCGGCACACCGAGGCGCTGGTCGACGATCCGCTGCTCGGCATCGAGGCGGGTCTGTTCGGCGGCATGGCCCGGGTGCGCCTGGAGATGTACGGGCAGGCCGAGCCGCTGCTCTCGGCGGCGCTGATGCGCTGCCGCAGCGAGCAGCCGCAGCGCAAGGAGCTGCGCTACTGGCTGGCCCGGGCGCACGAGGGCACCGGCCGGTCCGCCGCCGCGCTGCCGCTCTACCGGGCGGTGCACCGGATCGACCCGGCGTTCATGGACACCGCGGCGCGGCTGGCGGCCATCGCCGAGTACGACGGCTTCGAGGGCCCGGACGACCCGGTGGGCTACGCCCCGGCGATGTACGGCGGGCTCGGCCAGGACACGGTGGACGGCGAGCGGGACGGGCCGGAGGGCCCGGGCGGCGACGGGCTGCTGCTCAGACCGGAGACCGGCCCGCCGCCCGCGCCGCCGGAGCCGCCCGATGTCGTACGGCAGAAGGCGGCCGTCCCGGCGCAGCCGGTGCCGCCCCGCTTCCCGGCCGGCACCACCGACCCGGAGCTGCTCGCCGAGGCGCTGGCGGAGCTGGAGCGGATGGTCGGGATGGAGCCGGTGAAACGGCAGGTGAAGGCCCTGTCGGCCCAGCTGGAGATGGCCCGGCTGCGCGCCGGGCAGGGCCTGCCCGTCCAGCCGCCGAAACGGCATTTCGTCTTCTCCGGCCCCTCGGGCACCGGGAAGACCACGGTGGCCCGGATCCTCGGCCGGGTGTTCTACGCGCTCGGGCTGCTCGGCGGCGACCATCTGGTGGAGGCCCAGCGGGCCGATCTGGTCGGCGAGTATCTGGGCCAGACCGCGGTCAAGGCCAATGAGTTGATCGACTCGGCGATCGGCGGGGTGCTCTTCGTCGACGAGGCCTACTCGCTCTCCAACACCGGCTACAGCAAGGGCGACGCCTACGGCGACGAGGCCCTGCAGGTGCTCCTCAAGCGGGCCGAGGACAACCGGGACCATCTGGTGGTGATCCTGGCCGGCTACCCGGAGGGCATGGACCGGCTGCTCGCCGCCAACCCCGGGCTCTCCTCCCGCTTCACCACCCGCGTCGACTTCCCCTCGTACCGCCCCCTTGAGCTGACCGAGATCGGCAAGGTGCTCGCCGCGGCGAACGGCGACGGCTGGGACGAGGAGTCCCTCGACGAGCTGCGCTCCATCAGCGGGCACGTGGTCGAGCAGGGCTGGATCGACGAGCTCGGCAACGGGCGCTTCCTGCGCACCCTGTACGAGAAGTCCTGCGCCTACCGCGATCTGCGGCTGTCCGGCTACGGCACCGTGCCGAGCCGCGAGGACCTGGCCACGCTGCGGCTGCCGGACCTGATGCAGGCGTACGGCGAAGTGCTCTCGGGGCGCGGCCCCATGGACCGGGGACCGCAGGAGCCGCCGGGCATCTGACCGGCGGCTCCCCCAACGCTCTGGCCGAACTCAGCTCGCAATCACCCTGGCGGACGGCTGCGCGCCCGCTGTCCCCACGGGGTGGCGCACCACGGTCCGCACCCGGTGGGCAGGGTCGCGGACCTCGCCGACCAGCGTCTCCAGGACGTCCTCCAGGGCGACCAGGCCGAGCACCCGGCCGGAGGCGTCGGACACCTGGGCGAGGTGGGTCGCGGCCCGGCGCATCACGGTGAGCGCGTCGTCCAGCGGCAGTTCGGCCCGCAGCGTGGCCATCGGGCGCCACACCTGCTGGGGCACCGCCCGCTCCCGGTCCTCCAGGTCCAGGACGTCCTTCACGTGCACGAAGCCCATGAAGGTGCCCCGGCCCCCGACCCCGACCCCGGCCCCGACTCCGGCCGCGCCGCCGGGGGCGCGGACCGGGAAGCGGGAGAAGCCGGTCCGCACGGTCAGTTCCTCGATCTCCCGGGGGGTGACCGACGGTGGCACGGTGACCAGGGAGGCGGACGGGATGAGGACGTCGGTGACCGGGCGGGTGCCCAGTTCGAGGGCGTCCTCCAGGCGCTCCTGCTCGGCCGGGTCGAGCAGTCCGGCCTGGCCGGCGTCCTCGACGAGCCGGCCGAGCTGGGCGGAGGTGAAGACGGCCTCCACCTCGTCCTTCGGCTCGACCTTGAAGGCCTTGAGGACCAGGCGGGCGCAGGCGCCGAGCGCGCTGGTGACCGGGCGGCACAGGCGCGCGAAGCCGACCAGGCCGGGGCCGAGCGCGAGCGCGGTGCGCTCGGGGTCGGCCATGGCGAGGTTCTTCGGGACCATCTCGCCGATCACCAGGTGGAGGAAGACCACCGCGGCGAGCGCGATCACATAGCCGAGCGGATGGACCAGGCCGTCCGGGACGCCCACGGCGTGGAAGACCGGTTCGAGCAGCGAGGCCACGGTCGGCTCGGCGACGGCGCCGAGGGTCAGCGAGGCCACCGTGATGCCGAACTGGGCGGCGGCCATCATCTGCGGCAGGTTCTCCAGGCCGTACAGGACCTGGCGGGCCCGCTTGCCGCTGCGCTGCTCGATCTGGCTGCGGCGCACGGAGACGAGCGCGAACTCGGCGCCGACGAAGAAGCCGTTGGCGAGCACCAGGAGGACGGCGAAGAGGAGGGGAAGGAGGCTCATCGGGCCGCCTCCGCCCCGACGGGCACCGGGGCGGTGCGCATGATCCGCACCCGCTCGGCGCGGTAGCGGTCGACCTGGCGGACCGAGAGCCGCCAGCCGGGGAGTTCGGCCCGGTCGCCCGGGGCGGGGATGCGCCCGAGCAGATCGGCGACGAGCCCGGCGACCGTCTCGTACGGTCCGTCGGGCACGTCGAGTCCTATCCGGTGCAGGGTGTGCACCCGGCAGGAGCCGTCGGCCTCCCAGACCTGGCTGCCGTCCTCCGACGGCACCGCGGCCAGCTCCGGCCGCTCGTCGGCGGCCGTGTCGTGCTCGTCGCGCACCTCGCCGACCAGCTCCTCGACGATGTCCTCCAGGGTGACGACGCCGGCGGTGCCGCCGTACTCGTCGACGACGACCGCGATGGGCTGCTCGCGGCGCAGCCGCTCCAGGAGGGCCTGGGCCGGCAGCGACTCGGGGACGAGCAGCGGCGGGACGGCGATCCGGCCCACCGGGGTGCGGTGCCGCTCGTGCGGGACGACGGCGAGGGCGTCCTTGAGGTGGACCATGCCGACGATCTCGTCGATCCGCTCCCGGTAGACCGGGAAGCGGGACAGGCCGGTGGCCCGGGTCAGGTTGAGGACATCGGCGGCGGTGGCGTCCGACTGGAGGGCGCTCATCTTCACCCGAGGGGTCATGACCTGCTCGGCGGTGAGCCCGCCGAGCGTGAGGCTCCGTACGAAGAGGTCGGCGGTGTCCTGTTCGAGGGCGCCGGCCTCGGCGGAGTGGCGGGCCAGGGAGACCAGCTCGCCGGGGGTGCGGACGGAGTCGAGCTCGTCGGCCGGCTCCACGCCGAACAGCCGGACGAGCCGGTTGGCGACGGTGTTGAGCAGCGCGATCACGGGCCGGAAGAGGCTCGCGAAGACATGCTGCGGGCCGGCCACGAAACGGGCCACCTGGAGCGGCCGGGAGACCGCCCAGTTCTTCGGGACGAGCTCGCCGACGACCATCTGCACCGCGGAGGCGAGCAGCATGCCGACGAGTACGGAGATGCCGGAGACGGCCCCTTCGGGCAGTCCGGTCGCGGTCAGCGGCCCGTCGAGCAGTCCGGCGAGCGCGGGCTCGGCGAGCATGCCGGTGACCAGCGAGGTGATGGTGATGCCCAGCTGGGTGCCGGAGAGCTGGAAGGACAGCTCGCGCAGGGCCCGTACGACGCCGCGGGCGCGGCGGTCGCCTTCGGCGGCGGCGCGCTCGGCCTCGGCGCGCTCGACGGTGACGAGGCCGAACTCGGCGGCCACGAAGAAGCCGTTGGCGAGGATCAGGAGGAAGGCTGCGGCGAGCAGCAGGAGAGAGACGATCATGCCGCCGCCTCGGGTGAGGGGGCGGCGCAGGTACTACCGGACGATCCGTCCATTGCCGGAGGGAGTCACTCCTCGGGTCGAAGGGCGGCCTCGCGGGCCGCCGGCGGGCGGCCCTGCACATGCGAGGCGGTGGTGCCGCTCGGCACCACCGCCACCAGATTAGTCACGCCCGTGCTGTCACGGGCAGGGGGTCGGCCCCGTATGGGGGACGGATCAGGGTCGGCCCCGAGCCGGACCCGAGTCGGACCGGCGTCGGACCGGGGTCAGCGGGACTCGGAGCCGGTGCCCCGGCTCTCGGCGAGCGCGCGCAGCGCGCGGGCGTCGCGGATGGCCTGCTCCTTGGCGATGCCGGGCTGGATGCCGAGGGCGGGCAGGCTGGTGCCGTCGCTCAGGTCGAGGAACACCCAGGCGTCGCCGGGGCGCAGATTGACCCTGAGGATCTCGGCCCAGGCGAGCCGTCGCTTCCGGGTGATGTTGACGACCGTCACACCGTCCTCGTCGGCGACCACCTTGGGGCGGCTGAGCAGCACCAGGACGCCGAGGAAGAGCGCGGCGGTGAAGACGAAGCTGACCCGCTCCCCCGGGTTCAGCTTCTCCAGGATCAGCCCGACCGCCGTGATGACGACGAACATCACCACGCCGAGGGTCAGCAGGACGGCCCGGGTGCGGCCCGGCCGGAAGGTGACCGGGAGGGCGGGGAGGGTGGTGTCGGAGGACATCGGCGTTCCTGGATTTCTGGCGTTCCTGGATTTCTTCCGTGCGGCCGCGCGGCTCAGAGACGGCAGGCGTGGATGGCCGTGGTGAGGATGGCGCGGGCGCCGAGCTCGTACAGGTCGTCCATGACCTTCTGCGCCTCCTTGGCGGGGACCATGGCGCGCACGGCGACCCAGCCCTCGTTGTGCAGCGGCGAGACGGTGGGCGACTCCAGGCCCGGGGTGAGGGCGACCGCCTGCTCCAGGTGCTCGGCGCGGCAGTCGTAGTCCATCATCACGTAGCTGCGGGCGACCAGGACGCCCTGGAGGCGGCGCAGGAACTGCTGCACCTTGGGGTCGTCGTCGACGGCGCCGGTGCGGCGCACGACGACGGCCTCGGAGGTGAGGATCGGCTCGCCGATGACCTCGAGGCCCGCGTTGCGCAGGCTGGTGCCGGTCTCGACGACGTCCGCGATGATCTGGGCGACGCCCAACTGGATCGCGGTCTCGACGGCGCCGTCGAGGTGCACGACGGAGGCGTCGACGCCCTGCTCGGCGAGGTGCTTGGCGACGATGCCCTCGTAGGAGGTGGCGATCGTCATGCCGTGGAAGTCCGCGGGGCCCTTCGCGGTGCCCGGGCGGGTGGCGTAGCGGAAGGTGGAGCGGCCGAAGTTCAGCGGCAGGATCTCCTCGGCGTTGGCGCCGGAGTCCAGGAGCAGGTCGCGGCCGGTGATGCCGATGTCGAGCCGGCCGGACGCCACGTAGATCGCGATGTCCTTGGGGCGGAGGTAGAAGAACTCCACCTCGTTCTCCGGGTCGACGGTGACGAGTTCCTTGGACTCCTTGCGCTGCCGGTA
The DNA here is from genome assembly GCF_041270065.1 of Streptomyces fradiae. Lineage (NCBI taxonomy): Bacteria > Bacillati > Actinomycetota > Actinomycetes > Kitasatosporales > Streptomycetaceae > Streptomyces > Streptomyces fradiae. The sequence continues at coordinate 1,273,788 of NZ_CP065958.1, forward strand.
GCCCGCCTCATGGAGCATCTCCATCGCAGGTCCGGAGAGAGAACCCTTGTTGGGGACGGCGATGCGCAGCATGGGACGGGCTTCCTTTGCCTCGGATGTCGGTGTCTTGCGTGGTGCGGTGCGTGCTCTGAAGGTCAGAGGTGGGCGTAGACGTCGTCGAGCGAGATCCCGCGGGCGACCATCATCACCTGGACGTGGTACAGCAGCTGCGAGATCTCCTCGGCGGCGGCTTCCTTGCCCTCGTACTCGGCGGCCATCCAGACCTCGGCGGCCTCCTCGACGACCTTCTTGCCGATGGCATGGACGCCCTTGCCGACCAGTTCCGCGGTGCGGGAGGTCGCCGGGTCGCCGGTCTCGGCCTTGAGCTTGAGCTCGGCGAAGAGCTCTTCGAAGGTTTTGTTCGCCATGATGTCCTAAGAGTACGGGGTGGGCAGGCGCGTCTCGGCGTCAGGGTTTCAGCGCCAGGGTTCGCTGACCGTGCGCAGGATGGTCGCGGTCGCGACGGCGGCGGTGACGGCCTCGTGGCCCTTGTCCTCGCTGGAGCCCTCGAGGCCGGCCCGGTCGAGGGCCTGCTCCTCGTTGTCGACGGTCAGGACGCCGAATCCGACGGGTACGCCGGTGTCGATCGAGACCTGGGTGAGGCCGTGGGTGACGCCCTGGCACACGTACTCGAAGTGCGGCGTTCCGCCGCGGATGACGACGCCGAGCGCCACCACGGCATCGTAGCCGCGCTGGGCGAGGACCTTGGCCACGACCGGGAGCTCGAAGCTGCCGGGGACGCGGAGCAGGGTGGGCTCCTCGATGCCGAGCTCGTTGAGGGCGCGCAGGGCGCCGTCGACGAGGCCGTCCATGATCTTCTCGTGCCACTGGGCCGCGATGACCGCGACGCGGAGGTCGCCGCAGTTCTTCACGCTGAGGACGGGTGCGCCCTTGCCGCTCATGTCTCTCCTAGCCGATTCGTACGTACGTGCTGACGTGCTTGCGTGCTTGCGTGCTTACTGGTTGGCGGATTACTGGTTGCCGCAGGTGGGGGCGGCCGTGCCGTCCAGCCAGGGCAGGTCGTGGCCCATCCGGTCCCGCTTGGTGCGCAGGTACCGCAGGTTGTGCTCGCCCGCCTGGACCGGCATGGGCTCGCGGCCCTCGACGGTGAGGCCGTGCCGGGTGAGGGCGTCGATCTTGTCGGGGTTGTTGGTCATCAGGCGCAGGCTGCGCACGCCGAGGTCGGCCAGGATCTGGGCGCCGGCCGCGTAGTCGCGGGCGTCGGCGGGCAGGCCCAGTTCCAGGTTGGCGTCGAGGGTGTCGCGGCCGCGCTCCTGGAGCTCGTACGCCCGCAGCTTGGAGAGCAGTCCGATGCCGCGGCCCTCGTGGCCGCGCAGATAGACGACGACGCCGCGGCCGGCCTCGGTGATGCGGTCCATGGAGGCTTCCAGCTGGGGGCCGCAGTCGCAGCGCAGCGAGTGGAAGACGTCGCCGGTGAGGCACTCGGAGTGCACCCGGACGAGGACGTCGGCGCCGTCGCCGATCTCGCCGTGGACGAGGGCGACGTGCTCGACGCCGTCGACGGTGGAGCGGTAGCCGTACGCGGTGAAGTCGCCGTGCCGGGTGGGCAGCCGGACCTCGGCCTCGCGGCGCACGGTGGGTTCGGCGGAGCGCCGGTAGGCGATCAGGTCCTCGATGGAGATGATCGTCAGGCCGTGCTTGCGGGCGAACGGGACCAGCTCGGGCAGCCGCAGCATCACGCCGTCCTCGCCGGCGATCTCCACGATGGCGCCGGCCGGGCGGAGTCCGGCGAGCCGGGCGAGGTCGACGGCGGCCTCGGTGTGCCCGTTGCGGACCAGGACCCCGCCGGGCTTGGCGCGCAGCGGGAAGATGTGGCCGGGGCGCACGAAGTCGCCGGGCTCGTACTCGCCGCTCGCGAGCATGCGCAGGGTGGTGGCGCGGTCGGCGGCGGAGATGCCGGTGGTGACGCCGTGGGCGCGGCTCGCGTCGACGGAGACGGTGAAGGCGGTCTGCATCGACTCGGTGTTGTGGTCGACCATCTGCGGCAGCCGGAGCCGTTCGAGCTCCTCGCCCTCCATGGGGGCGCAGATCAGGCCGCGGCACTCGCTCATCATGAAGGCGACGACCTCGGGGGTGGCCTTCTCGGCGGCGATGACGAGGTCGCCCTCGTTCTCGCGGTCCTCGTCGTCGACGACGACCACGGGGCGGCCGGCGGCGATGTCCGCGATGGCCTGCTCGACGGGGTCGAGGGAGAGGTCGGAGGTGTCCCAGAGCGACAGCGGGTTCATGCGCGGGCTCCTTCCAGGGTGGGGGCGGTGGTGCGGGAGCGGAGCCACCAGTCGCGCATGCCCCAGAGGACGAGCGCGCCGTAGATGACGTAGACGAAGCCGGAGAAGGCGTAGCCGTTGGCGAAGTTCAGCGGGACGCCGACGAGGTCGACGAGCAGCCAGGCGAACCAGAACTCGACCATGCCGCGGGCCTGGGCGTACATGGCGACGATGGTGCCGACGAAGATGTACGCGTCGGGCCAGGGGTCCCAGGACAGGCTCGGGTAGGCCTTGAAGAGGAGGGCCACGGCGACGGTGCCCGCCGCGGCAGCGGCGATCATCGCGCCGCGCTCGCGCCAGGTGGCGAAGCGCACGGAGATGTGGCCGTCCGTGCCCTGGCCCTTGCCGCGGCTCCACTGCCACCAGCCGAACAGGGCGACCAGCATGACGACGACCTGCTTGCCGGCGCTGCCGGTGAGGTGGCCGTAGAAGGCGCCGAAGAGGATGAGACCGGCCAGGAACTGGACGGGCCAGGTCCACACCGAGCGGCGCCAGCCCAGGGTGAGGGCGACCAGGCCGAAGATGTTGCCGATCATGTCCGACCAGATGATGTGCTGGTCGAGGAGGGTGAACGCCTCGGAGTTGAGCCAGTTCACTTGACGTTCTCCTGTCCGTTCGAGGGCCCGCTCGGGGTCCCGTTCGAGGGCCCGTTCGGGCCGAGCAGCCGCTCGACGTACTTGGCGATGACGTCCACTTCGAGGTTGACCGGGTCGCCGCTCTGCTTGATGCCGAGCGTGGTCAGCGCGAGGGTGGTGGGGATGAGGCTGATGGTGAACCAGTCGTCGCCGACCTCGACGACGGTGAGGCTGACGCCGTCGACCGTGATCGAGCCCTTCTCGACGACGTAGCGGGCGAGCTGCGCGGGCAGGCCGACCTTGACGATCTCCCAGTGCTCGGAGGGCTCGCGGTCGAGGATCGTGCCGGTGCCGTCCACGTGGCCCTGGACGATGTGACCGCCGAGGCGCCCGCCGACGGCCATCGGCCGCTCCAGGTTGACCCGGGAGCCGACCTCCAGGGCGCCGAGCGAGGAGCGCTTGAGGGTCTCGGCCATGACGTCGGCGGTGAACTCGCCGTCGCCGAACTCGACCACCGTGAGACAGACGCCGTTGACGGCGATCGAGTCGCCGTGCTGGGCGCCTTCCGTGACCAGCGGGCCGCGCAGGCGGAAGCGCGAGGCGTCTTCCAGCTGCTCGACGGCGACGACCTCGCCCAGCTCTTCGACGATTCCGGTGAACACGGTCAGGCTCCCTTGGGGGTGGCGGGGACGGTGGGGACGGCGGTGACGCGGAGGTCGGGCCCGATGCGCACGGTCTCGGTGACGTCGAGGCGCAACGCCTCCGCGATGGTGGTGATTCCGGCGTCGGCGAGGGCGGCGGGGCCGGCGCCGAGCAGGACCGGGGCGAGATAGCCGACGACCTGGTCGACGGCGCCCGCGGCGAGGAAGGCGCCCGCGAGGGTGGGGCCGCCTTCGAGGAGGACGGAGCGGACGCCGCGCGCGTACAGGGCGTCCAGGAGGGCGGGGACGGAGAGCCCGCCGGTGGCGGCGCGGGGCAGCCGTACGACCGGTTCGAGCGCGGTCTCGGCGTCCTCGGCGACGGCGATCAGGGTGGGCGCGGCGTCGTCCAGGACCCGGGCGCCGGGCTTGACGGCGGTGGCCTCGGTGTCGACGACCACGCGGAGCGGCTGGACGGCGCCCTCCACGCCCCGTACGGCCAGGTGGGGGTCGTCGGCGCGGGCGGTGCCGGAGCCGACCACGACCGCGTCGGCCTCGGCGCGCAGCCGGTGCACGTCGGCGCGGGACTCGGCGGAGCTGATCCAGCGGGAGGTGCCGTCCGCGGCGGCGATCCGGCCGTCGAGGGTGGCGGCGTACTTCCAGCGCACGAAGGGGCGGCCGGTGCGTACGGAGGTGAGCCAGGCCAGGTTGCCCGCCTCGGCCTCGTCCACGAGGAGGCCCTGCTCGACCTCGACGCCGGCGGCGCGCAGGGTGTCGGCACCGCCCGTGGCCTGCGGATTCGGGTCGCCGACCGCGTACACGACGCGGGCGATCCCGGCCTCGATCAGGGCCTGGGCGCAGGGGCCGGTGCGGCCGGTGTGGTTGCAGGGTTCGAGGGTGACGTACGCGGTGCCGCCGCGGGCCAGGACACCGGCCGCGCGCAGGGCGTGGACCTCGGCGTGCGGGCCGCCGGCGCGCTGGTGCCAGCCCTCGCCGACCTGGTGGCCGGAGGCGTCGGTGATGACGCAGCCGACGACCGGATTGGGGCTGGTGGAGCCGAGACCGCGGGCGGCGAGCGCGATCGCGCGTCGCATGGCGGTGATGTCGGCCTGGGTGGCCACCGGGTCCTCCTGCCTCTTCGGGCACGGACTCCGGGGCCTGTCGATGACGACAGAGAGCGGGTACGAGAGCCTTGCGCAGGGTGTGCCGAGGCCGGATGCCTGCTGGGGCGCCGGGACCGGGATCCGGTACGGCGACCAGCGGACGTACGGCCGGCTCACCCCGAGAAGGGGTCGCCCGCCGCGCACTGCCTCCCATCCGGACTTTCACCGTCGGTCCAGGAATCTCACCTGGTCAACCGGCCGCTGGCTGCGGACGGGTCGCGGACTATACCGCCGGTTCGGAATTACACCGACCCCGGAGTGCGCTGCTGCTGATACAGGACCAATATGCCACGGACTGCGACCGGCCATACGGGTGAGGTCCTGTGGGCTGACTCACAACCCGCCATGACCCTGCCACGAAATCCTTCGTTGGTCCAGACCTATTGACGCACTGGTCTAGTCCTCTTAATGTCCGTGTCACCTTCGAGACACGGCCCGCCGGTGTGCGCACTCCACGGGCCCAACACGACCCACCCCCTTGTTCGTTGAACAATCCTGACCTCTACGGAGGAAGATCGTGTTGTCCCCCACCCACAAGAGAGCGACGCTGCTCGCGTCCGGTGCAGCCGTCGCCGGGCTGCTGATCAGCTCCCTCGCCACCGGCGGCGTCTCGTACGCGGCCGACAACGAGAGCTGTCGCCCCGACGGCCTCTACAAGACGCCCGGCGTCGACGTCCCGTACTGCTCGGTGTACGACTCCGAGGGCCGCGAGAAGATGGGCGCCGACCACCAGCGCCGGGTCATCGGCTACTTCACGGGCTGGCGCACCGGGAAGAACGGCGAGCCCGCCTACCTCGCCTCCGACATCCCGTGGGACAAGGTCACCCACATCAACTACGCCTTCGGCCACGTCGGCGGCGACAACAAGCTCTCCGTGGGCACGGACGGCCCGAACAACGCGGCCACCGGGATGACCTGGCCCGGTGTCGCGGGCGCCGAGATGGACCCGGCACTCCCCTACAAGGGCCATTTCAACCTGCTCACCAAGTTCAAGAAGCAGCACCCGAACGTGAAGACGCTGATCTCGGTCGGCGGCTGGGCGGAGACCGGCGGCTACTTCGACGACAGCGGCAACCGGGTGAACTCCGGCGGCTTCTACTCGATGGCCACCAACGCCGACGGTTCGGTCAACCAGGCCGGGATCGACACGTTCGCGAACTCGGCCGTCGACTTCATCCGGAAGTACGGGTTCAACGGCGTCGACATCGACTACGAGTACCCGACCACGATGAAGGACTCGGGCAACCCGCTCGACTGGCAGCTCTCCAACGCGCGCCGGGCCGGCCTCGTCCAGGGCTACGCGGCCCTGATGAAGTCGCTGCGCGAGAAGCTCGACCGGGCCGGCGCCACCGACGGCAGGCACTACATGCTGACCGTCGCCGCGCCCTCCTCCGGCTATCTGCTGCGCGGCATGGAGACCTTCCAGATGCAGAAGTATCTGGACTACGTCAACATCATGTCCTACGACCTGCACGGCGCCTGGAACGAGTACGTCGGCCCGAACGCCTCGCTGTTCGACGACGGCAAGGACGCCGAGCTCGCCGCCGCCAACGTCTACGGCAGCGCGCAGTACGGCTCCATCGGCTACCTCAACACCGACTGGGCCTACCACTACTTCCGCGGCTCGATGCCGTCCGGCCGGATCAACATCGGCCTGCCGTACTACACCCGCGGCTTCAAGAACGTGCAGGGCGGCACCGACGGTCTGTGGGGCAAGGCCGCCACGACCACCTGCCCGGCCGGCGCGGGCCTGACCAAGTGCGGCGACGGCGCCGTCGGCATCGACAACCTGTGGCACGACAAGGACACCAACGGGCAGGAGTCGCCCGCCGGTTCCAACCCGATGTGGCACGCCAAGAACCTCGAGAAGGGGATCGTCGGCGACTACGTCACCCAGTACGGCTTCCCCGCGAACACCACGCTCACCGGCACCTACGCCCGCAAGTACGACTCGACGCTGGTCGCGCCGTGGCTGTGGAACGCCGACAAGAAGGTCTTCCTCTCCACCGAGGACGAGCAGTCGGTCGGCGCCAAGGCCGACTACGTGGTCGACCGCGGCATCGGCGGCACCATGATCTGGGAGCTGGCCGGCGACTACGCCTGGAACGCGGCCAAGGGCCAGTACGAGATGGGCTCCACGCTCACCTCGCTGATGTACGACAAGTTCAAGGCCGCCACCCCCTACGGCGCCAAGAAGTCGAACAAGGCGCTGCCGACCCAGGCCGTGAACGTGGGCGTGGAGTTCACCGAGTTCAAGCTCGGCGACTCCAACTACCCGATCACCCCGAAGCTGAAGATCACCAACAACACCGCCACCACGCTGCCCGGCGGCACGGAGTTCCAGTTCGACTACGCCACCTCGGCCCCGAACAACGCCTCCGACCAGTCCGGCTTCGGCACCAAGGTGATCAGCAGCGACCACACGGGCAGCAACGTGGGCGGTCTGAAGGGCGACTTCCACCGGGTCTCCCTGAAGCTCCCGGCCTGGCAGACGCTCGCCCCGGGCGCCTCCGTGGACCTGGCGTTCAACTACTACCTGCCGGTGTCGACCCCGTCGAACTGGACGGTGAACATCAACGGCACGACGTACGCGCTCGCCGGTGACCTGGCGCGCGGCACGACGACGGTGGAGCCGGGGGGCTCGACCGCCACCCCGACGCCGACGCCGACCACCACGTCGCCGACCCCGACCCCGACCACCACCTCGCCGACCCCCACGCCGACGCCGACCGGCGGCACCTGCACCAACCCGGCGTACGTGGCCGGCCAGGTCTACACCGGCGGATCGGTCGTCTCGCACAAGGGCCACAACTGGAAGGCCAAGTGGTGGACCCAGAACGAGGAGCCGGGCACGACCGGCGACTGGGGCGTCTGGCAGGACCTCGGCGCCTGCTAGCCCGTACGGCCTGACATACCCCCGGCGGCGGTTCTCACGGCCCTTGCCGCCGCCGGGCCTCCCACCGCGCCGCGTCCCCCTGTCCGGGGCGCGGCGCGGACCCGTTTCCGCGGACTGTCGCTCGTTACGGGAAGAGCTCGTCCTGCGCCGCGTCGCGGGCCCGCAGCAGCGCGCCCCGCAGCACCGCCGCGTCGCCGAGCGCGGTGGCGCGGACCTCGGTGCGCAGCGGCGAGAGCCCGGCGAGGGCGTGCTCGACGCGGGCGGCGAGCTCCGGGCCGCCCTGGTGGCCGGTCTCGCCGGCCAGGACCACGCAGCCCGGGTCGAGGACGGCGGCGACGGCCGCCGCGCCGACCGCGAGGCGCTGGGCGAGGGCGTCGAGGAAGGGGCCGTGGCCGGAGCCGAGCGCGGTGGCCGGGTCGAGGCCGTGGGCGGCGGCCAGGGCCCGGACGGCGGAAACGCAGGCCAGCTCGTGGAAGCCGCCGTCGCAGCCGGTGGCCGAGGGCAGCCCGGAGGTCATGGGCACGGGCAGGAAGCCGATCTCGCCGGCGCCGCCGGAGGCGCCGCGGCGCAGCCGTCCGTCGAGGACGACGGCCGCGCCGACCCCCTGGCCCAGCCAGAGCAGCACGAAGTCGTCGCGGTCGCGGGCCGCGCCCGCGCGCAGTTCGGCGACGGCGGCGAGGTTGGTCTCGTTCTCGACCAGGACCCGGGCGGGCAGCCGTTCCTGGAGGACGCCGATGAGCCGGCGGTGCCAGGCGGGCAGTCCGGTGGAGTCGCGCAGTTCGCCGGTGGCCGGGTCGATGAGGCCGGGCGCGCCGACGGCGACCGTGTGCAGCCGGTCGGCGCCGGCCTCCCGCGCGGCCTGTTCCAGGAGCCGTACGGCCTGCTCGACGGCGGCGCCGGTGCCGCCGGTCTCGCCGACGGGGGCCGCGGCCTCGGCGAGGGTGGTGCCGAGGAGGTCGGCGACGACGACGGAGACGGAGCGGGTGCGCACGTCGAGGGCGGCGAGGTGGGCCCGGTCGGCGACGATCCCGTAGAGCTTGGCGTTGGGGCCGCGGCGCTCGGCGCCGGTCTCGCCGACGACGTGCACGAGTCCGGAACCGCTGAGCCGCTCGACGAGGTCGGCGACGGTGGGGCGGGACAGTCCGGTGAGCGTCTTCAGCTGGGTGGCCGTCAACGGGCCCTCGTCCTGGAGCAGTCGCAGGGCGAGCCGGTCGTTGATGGCCCGTGCGGTGCTCGGGGATGCGGCCATGCGGGGATCCTCTCAGACGATCAAGGGTGTCCCGGCCCCGGAGCACTATTTATCAGGCAGGGTTCCTGATAGTTTACGCGACACACCAGGACCGAGGGAGGGACCCATGGCGGCAGAGACCGTCTTCACCACCGAGCGGCTGCGGCGGGCCCGGTACGCCGTCGCCGCCGTCTTCTGCGTGCACGGCGCGGTCACCGGCAGCTTCGCCACCCGGATCCCGTGGATCCAGGAGCACGCGGACGTCAGTGCCGGGCAGCTCGGCCTCGCCCTGGCCTTCCCCGCGATCGGCGCCTCACTGGCGATGCCGCTGGCCGGGGCGGTCAGCCACCGCTTCGGCGCCCGCACCGCGCTGCGCGGGCTGCTCGCGCTGTGGACGCTCGCCCTGACGCTGCCCTCGCTCGCGCCGAACGTCTACGGCCTGTGCGCGGCGCTCTTCGTCTTCGGCGCCACCGCCGGCATGTCCGACGTCGCCATGAACGCCCTCGGCGTGGAGACCGAGAACCGGCTCGGCCGCTCGATCATGTCCAGCCTGCACGGCATGTGGAGCGTGGGCGCCCTGCTCGGCTCGGCGGCCGGCACCCTCGCCGCCCACCTCGGCGGCGACGCCCGGATCCACCATCTGATCGCCGCCCTGGTCCTCACCGCGCTCGGGCTCGCCGCCTGCCAGGGCGTGCTCGACCTGCACAGCGCACCCGAGGAGGAAGCCCCGCCGCGCTTCGCGCTGCCGCCGAAGTCCGCGCTGGTCATCGGCGCCATCGGGTTCTGCGGGGTGTTCGCCGAGGGCGCCAGCCTGGACTGGTCGGCGGTCTACCTCAAGGAGGAACTGGGCAGCTCGGCCGGGCTCGCCGCCGCCTGCACCACCGCCTTCACGCTCACCATGGCCGTGGCGCGCCTGGTCGGCGACCGTGTGGTGGACCGCTTCGGCGCGGTGCGCACGGTACGGGTCGGGGGCGCGACCGCGACCCTGGGCGGGCTGCTCGTGGTGGCCGCCCCGCACGCGGCGGTCGCGATGGCCGGATTCGGGCTGATCGGCCTGGGCGTCGCGGTGGTCGTCCCGCTCGCCTTCGCCGCCGCCGGGCGCAGCGGCCCGAACCCCAGCCAGGCCATCGCGGGCGTCGCCACCATCACGTACACCTCGGGGCTCATCGCCCCCTCGGCGATCGGCGGCATCGCCGACGCGACCTCGCTGGTGTTCTCCTTCGGCCTGGTGACCCTGCTCACCTTCGGCCTGGTGCTCGGCGCGGGCGTGCTGCGGTCCGCGGGCCGCACGAAGTCCGCGGCGGCCGCGGCGGGCACACCCGAAAAGGTCGGCTGACCTGCGGCGCCTACCATATGGCTGATTCTTTACCCCGGAGAACTGGAGCGAGCACATGAGCCTCGGCGTGCGATGGACCCTGCACGGCGACGGGAGGACACCCGCTCCGGGTGCGGTCGTCCGGCCGGACGAGCGCCTCTCCTGGCCCCGTACGGTCGGGCTCGGCGCGCAGCACGTGGTGGCGATGTTCGGCGCGTCCTTCGTGGCGCCGGTCCTGATGGGCCTCGACCCGAACCTCGCGATCATGATGTCCGGTGTCGCCACCGTGATCTTCCTGCTCGCGACCCGCGGCACGGTCCCCTCGTACCTCGGCTGCTCGCTCTCCTTCGTGGGCGTCGCCGCCGCGATCCGGGCCTCCGGGGGCAGCAGCGCCACCGTGACCGGCGCGGTCCTGGCGGTCGGCGCGGTGCTGTTCCTGGTCGGTCTCGCGGTGCGCAGGTTCGGCGCGCGGATCATCCACGCGGCGATGCCGCCGATCGTCACCGGCGCGGTGGTCATGCTGATCGGCTTCAACCTGGCGCCGGTCACCGCCGCCACCTACTGGCCGCAGGACCAGTGGACGGCCCTCCTCGTCATGCTGTTCACCGGTCTGGCCGTGGTCTGTCTGCGCGGCTTCTGGTCGCGCATCGCGATCTTCCTCGGCCTGGTCTTCGGCTACGGCATCTCCTGGGTCTTCGACCTGGTCTTCGGCCGGATCCACTCGATGTCCCCGAGCGGCCAGGTCACCGACCACTGGCGGCTCGACCTCTCCGGGGTCTCGAAGGCCGACTGGATCGGCCTGCCCAGCCTGCACGGCCCGAGCTTCGAGTGGTCCGCGATCCTCGTGGCGCTGCCCGTGGTCATCGCCCTGGTCGCCGAGAACGCCGGTCACGTCAAGGCCGTCGGCGAGATGACCGGCACCTCCCTGGACGACAAGCTCGGCACCGCGATCGCCGCCGACGGCGCCGCGTCCATGCTGTCCACCGCCGTGGGCGGCCCGCCGAACACCACGTACTCCGAGAACATCGGCGTCATGGCGGCCACCCGGGTCTACTCCACCGCCGCCTACTGGGCCGCGGCCGGCTTCGCGCTGCTCTTCGGCCTCTGCCCCAAGTTCGGCGCGGTCGTCGCCGCCATCCCCGGCGGTGTGCTCGGCGGCATCACCGTGATCCTCTACGGCATGATCGGTCTGCTTGGCGCCCAGATCTGGATCAACGCCAAGGTCGACCTGCGCAACCCGCTCAACCTGGTGCCCGCCGCGGCCGGCATCATCATCGGCGTCGGCGGCGTGAAGCTCACCTTCAGCGACACCTTCGAGCTCGGCGGCATCGCGCTCGGCACGATCGTGGTCATCACCGGCTACCACGTGCTGCGCGCCTTCGCCCCGGCCCATCTGAAGCAGCAGGAGCCCCTGCTCGGCTCCGGCACCAGCTCGTACGAGGGCGCCGAGAGCAGCTCCGGCGGGGAACCGGCCGCGAAGTAGCGCCGCATTCGCCCGTTCTGGGGAAGCCGGGCGGCGGAACCTCACCGTCCGGTCCTCCGGCTGCCACCCTGCACCCATGGCGCAGACGCAGGACATCCAGTCGCAGGACATCCGGTCGCAGGACATCCGGCTCGGGCCGTTCACGGCCGTCGACCCCGTGGTGGCCCGTATGCGGGCGATCCGCGCCGCCTGGCACCCGGCCGACGGGGTCGCGGTGTTCAACCGGGTCTATCTGACCGTCACCGAGGAGATCGGCCGGGCCATCGAGGCCGGCTCCTTCGCCGACCGGCGGGCCGCCGCCACCCTCGACGTGCGGTTCGCCCAGCGCTATCTGACAGTGGTCGACGCGGTCGCCGCCGGCGGCCCCGCGCCCGCCTGCTGGCGCCCGCTCTTCCACTACCGCCGCCATCCCGGCGTCCGCCCGCTGCAGTTCGCGCTCGCCGGGATCAACGCCCACATCGGGCACGACCTGGCGCTCGCCGTCGTCGACACCTGCCGCACCCTGGACTGCGCGCCCGGGGACCTGGAGGACGAGTTCGACCGGGTCGGCGACGTCCTCGTCCTCCTGGAGGAGCGGATCCGGGACGAACTGATGCCGGGCCCGGACCTCCTGGAGGTCGCGGACCCGCTGACGCATCTGCTCGGCTGCTGGAGCCTGGACCGGGCCCGCGACGGGGCCTGGCTCGCCGCCCGCTCGCTGTGGCAGCTGCGGCGGCTGCCCGACCTGGCCGAGGAGTTCACCGAACGCCTCGACCGGTCGGTGGGCCTGGTGGGGCGGATGCTGCTCACCCCACTGGCACGCCCTTAGGCCGGGATCAGTCCTCCGGCAGCTCGACCGGGGCGATCTCGTCGTACACGTCGCCCGGACCCGGGTTGGTGCCGTCGGTCGCGCCGCCGAACTGGTGCATCACGCCCCACACCGCGTTGAGCGCCGTCTGCACCGCGCCCTCGGCCCAGCCGGCCGTCCACGAGATGTCGTCGCCGGCCAGGAAGATGCCCCGCTTGTCCTCGGGCAGCCGGTCCTGCATGAAGTGCGTGAACAGGCGGCGCTGGTAGCGGTAGTGGCCCGGCAGATTGGCCTTGAACGCGCCCATGAAGTAGGGCTCGTTCTCCCAGGAGACCGTCACCGGGTTGCCGATGATGTGCTTCCGGATGTCGACGTTCGGGTAGATCTCGCCGAGCGACTTGAGCATGACCTCCATGCGCTCGTTGGCGGAGAGCGGCAGCCACTTGAGGCTGTCGTCGCACCACGTGTACGAGAGGCAGATGACGGCCGGCTTGTCCGGGCCGTCGTCCAGGAGGTAGGTGCCGCGGGTCATCCGGTCGGTGAGCGTCATCGACATGACGTCCCGGCCCGTCTGCTCGTCCTTGTCCAGCCAGAACGGCCGGTCGACCGGCACGAAGAGCTTCGAGGACTCCATGTAGTGGGTGCGCTCGATCGCCGTCCAGTGGTCGATCGGGAACAGCGAGTCGTCGCAGGCGATCTTGGAGAGCAGCATCCAGGACTGGGCGGTGAAGATCGCCGCCCGGTAGGTGCGGATGTCGCCGTTGGCGTCCGTCACCGTGATGTGGTTGTCCGCGGTGCGGTGCAGCCGGGTGACGGCCGGCTTCGGCGCGCCGCCCTCGTGCAGCGAGGCGAGCGAGGTGCCCTGCGCCCAGTGCACGATCTTCTCCGGCTCGCGCTCCCACAGGCGCAGCGGCAGCTGCTGCGAGCCGCCGACGATGCCGCGGTGGTGGTCGTCGGCCTCGGTGTAGACGACCCGCAGGATCTCCAGGATGGAGTTCGGGAAGTCGGTGTCCCAGCCGCCGGTGCCGAAGCCGACCTGGCCGAAGATCTCGCGGTGCCGGAAGGACTTGAAGGCCTCGGACTCGCAGAGGAAGCCGTAGAAGGTCTGGTTGTCGAGCTTCTCGACCAGCTTGGCCCAGATCTCGCGGATCCGCGGGACGTCCCGCTCGCGCATCGCGCGGTTCATGTCGGAGAAGTCGGCGCCGTCGTCGAGGCACTTGTTCCAGGCCTCGGCGACATCGCGGTAGACCTGCGGCAGGTCGGCGACGGTCTCCGCGTAGTGCGACTCGCCCTTGAGGTCGACGACGGTCGACGGGGTGGCCTCGGCCAGCGGGTTCGGGAACGGCTTGGTGGTCAGGCCGACCAGGTCGATGTAGTGCTGCAGCGCGGTGGAGGAGGGCGGGAAGCGCATCGCGCCCATCTCGGCGCTCAGGCCCTCGGCGCCGGTGCCCTCGAAGCCGACGGTGCGCAGCCGGCCGCCTATCTGGTCGGCCTCGTACACGACCGGCTTGAGGCCCATCTTCATCAGCTCGTAGGCGGCGATGATGCCGGACAGGCCGCCGCCGACGATCGCGACCTCGGCGCCGTGCTCGGTCGCCGGGACCTGTCCGAGGCCGGCCGGGTGGGCCAGGAAGTCGTCGTAGGCGTAGGGGAAGTCCGGACCGAACATGGTGATCGGCGGCTGCTGCTCGTCGGCGTGCTCGACGGCGTTGGGCACGGTGGACGTCATGGGGTACGGACTCCTTGCGCGAAACGGGTGAAGCGAGGGGGAGGCGGGGAGGCGAGGGGGAGGCTCAGGCCTGGTCGTGGACCAGCGGGCCGTAGAGCCCCGGGCGGCGGTCGCGGAGGTAGGGGTTCTCCGCGCGGGAGGCCGCGAGGAATTCGGGTTCGGCGTCGCCGAGGACCAGATCCGTGCCGCGCCCGGCGCGGGCCCGGGCGGTGCCGTCGGGGCCGGCCAGGACGGAGAGGCCGACGAACTCGAAGTCGCCCTCGGGGCCGGTCCGGTTGGCGTACGCGATGTAGATCTGGTTCTCGAAGGCGCGGACCGGGACAACGGAGAGCGGGACGATCTCGGCCGGGTGCATCAGCGCGGTCGGCACCAGGAGGAGGTCGGTGCCGGCCAGCGCGTGCGCCCGTACGTTCTCGGGGAACTCGACGTCGTAGCAGATCATCAGGCCGACCGTGAGGCCGCCGAGCTCCGCCTGGACGACGACGTCGTCACCGGGGGTGAACCACTTCGCCTCGAAGTCGCCGAAGAGGTGGGTCTTGCGGTAGTGCGCGAGCCGGGTGCCGTCGGGGCCGAAGAGCTGGGCGGAGTTGTAGATCACGCCGTGCCGCTCGGTGTCGCGCTCCGGGTAGCCGTAGCCGACGGCCAGGCCGTGGCGTGCGGCGATCGCGGCGACCGCGTCGGCGGAGGGGCCGTCGGCCGGCTCGGCGAGGCGGGCCATGGCGTCGCCGATGGCGTAGCCGGTGAGGAACAGCTCGGGGGCGAGCAGCACGGCGGCGCCCGCGGCGGCGGCGCGGCCCGCGGCCTCGTCGAGGACCTTGAGGTTGGCGGCCACGTCACCGAGCTCGCCGGAGCTCTGGAGCAGTGCGGTGCGCAGCGCGGGCATGGGCCGTCCTCGGAGGTCGAAGCTGGGGGGAGGAATTCAAGGGGAAGCTGTCAAAAACGGTACGGTTTCGGGCTCGGCCGGGACAAGGCGCGACCGTTGCGGACCGACCGTCGAACCGTTGCGCGATCACCCCCCTCGATGGTGATTCGTTGCGCACCCCTCGGGAGCGTGATCGTCCGAAGGTCGTACGGCTCCCCCGCCGCACGGCGGAAGCGGGGACCGTTCCCCGGCGCGATGTCCCGGCGGGCCCGGGCCGGAAGAGTGGTGGGCGTCCGGTTGACCTGCCGAAAGGACGCAACGACATGAACCGCCGTACGAAGATCGCCGCCGTGGCCGCGGCCCTGCTGATCACCGCGGGAGCGGCCGGCTCGGCGACCGCCTCCGGGGACGGCCGGGGCGCGCACCGGGAGGCGGCGGCGCTGACTGGCACCGCGAAGCTGTACCGGCCGGCCGGGGACGACATCACCTTCAGCTTCGACGCGCACCTGGCGGCGAAGGACAACCGGAATCCGGAGGCGGCGACCGGCACCTTCCGGTTCAGCCACTACAAGGGCGACTGGGGCGGCTACGCGGTGGCGAAGGTGGACTGCCTGGCCACCGGCGGCAAGGTGGCCGTCGTGACCGGCCGGATCATCGAGACCGACGTCAAGGAGTTCGAGGGCGCCCGGGTCGGGGTCTCGGTGAACGACCTCGGGAAGCACGACCGGCTGGGCTACAGCTGGCTGACCCAGGCGCCGGAGCAGGGCGACGTGCCGAAGTGCCAGACCGCGCCGCCGTTCGAGAAGGTCAAGGCCGGCACCGGCGACTTCGACGTGCTGCCCTGGCTCCTGGAGTACCCGACCGAGTAGCGCCGGGTACGCGGAAGGGCGGGCCGCCCCACGGGGGTGGGCGGCCCGCCCTTCTGCGCGAGCGGTCCTCAGGCGGGCGAGCCCGAGGAGAAGCGCCGCAGCAGCGGCGACAGCACCAGGACGGACTTGGTGCGCTCCACGAAGGGCTCCCCCGCGATGCGCTCCAGGACCCGCTCGAAGTGGCGCATGTCGGAGGCGAAGACCTGCACGACGGCGTCCGCGTCACCGGTCACGGTCGACGCGGACACCACCTCCGGATACCGCTCCAACCCTCGCCGGATGTCCTCCGGCGAGGTGTTGTGGCGGCAGTAGATCTCGACGAACCCCTCGGTCTCCCAGCCGAGCGCCGCCGGGTCCACCCGTACGGTGAAGCCGGTGATCGCGCCCTCGGCCCGGAGCCGGTCCACGCGCCGCTTCACGGCGGGCGCGGAGAGTCCGACGAGCGAGCCGATGTCGGCGTAGCTGCGGCGGGCGTCCTCCGCGAGGGCGTGGACGATGCGTTCGTCGAGGTCGTTGAGTCGCACTACGGGTGGATCACTTCTCTGCGGGGGCCTCTGCCAGGGCCGGAGCCGTGGCCAGTCGGGAACGGCGAATGCCGTACAGGAAGTAGAACACGAGTCCCGCGGCCATCCAGCAACCGAAGACCACCCAGGTCACGGTGTCGAGGCTGAACATGTTGTACGCGCAGAAGATGAAGCCGAGCACCGGGAAGACCGGGCCGAGCATGACCTTGAAGGTGCGCGGCATGTCGGGGCGGGTGTAGCGGAGCACGATCACCGCGATGTTGACCAGGCCGAAGGCGAAGAGGGTGCCGATGCTGGTGGCGTCGACGAGCTTGCCCAGCGGGATGACCGAGGCGAGGGCGGCGCAGAACAGCGAGACGATCACGGTGTTGACGCGCGGGGTGCCGGTCTTGGCGCTGACCTTGCCGAAGACCTTCGGCACCAGGCCGTCGCGGGACATCGCGAAGAGCACGCGGGTCTGGCCGTAAAGGACGGTCAGGACGACGCTGGCGATGGAGATGACGGCGCCGGCGGCGAGCAGGGTGCCCCAGAAGGTCTGGCCGGTGACGTCGTTCATGATCGCGGCCAGGGTGGCCTCGGAGCCCTCGAAGTCCTTCCAGTGCCAGGCGCCGACCGCGACGGCGGCGACGAGCACGTAGAGGACGGTGACGATGAGCAGCGAGAGCATGATCGCCCGCGGCAGGTCGCGCTTGGGGTTCTTGGCCTCCTCGCCGGCCGTGGAGGCGGCGTCGAAGCCGATGTACGAGAAGAAGAGGCTGGCGCTGGCGGCGCCGACGCCCGCGACGCCGAGCGGCATGAAGTCCTTGTAGTTGCCGGACTTGAAGCCCACGAAGCCGATGGCGCAGAAGAGCGCGAGCGCGGCGATCTTCACGACGACCATGATCGTGTTGACCACGGCGGACTCACGGGCGCCGCCGAGCAGGAACACCATGGCGAGCAGCACGACGATCAGGCCGGGCAGGTTGATGATGCCGCCCTCGCCCGGGGCGGAGGACAGCACGTCGGGGATGGTGACGCCGATCGTGCCGTCGAGCAGCTCGTTGAGGTACTCGCCCCAGCCGACCGCCACCGCGGCCACGGAGACGCCGTACTCCAGGACCAGACACCAGCCGCAGACCCAGGCGACGAGTTCGCCCA
Source organism: Streptomyces fradiae (assembly GCF_041270065.1). Taxonomy (NCBI): domain Bacteria; kingdom Bacillati; phylum Actinomycetota; class Actinomycetes; order Kitasatosporales; family Streptomycetaceae; genus Streptomyces; species Streptomyces fradiae. The sequence goes on from NZ_CP065958.1 coordinate 1,291,321, forward strand.
TCGTTGCGTACGCGTACGAGTACGAGGAGCCCGCGACCGGTATGGAGCCGGCCAGCTCGGCGTACGAGAGGGCCGAGAAGAGCGCGGTGAGACCGGCGATCACGAAGGACAGCGTGACGGCGGGGCCGGCCTTCGGGACCGCGGAGCCGAGCACCACGAAGATGCCGGTGCCGAGCGTCGCACCGATGCTGATCATGGTCAGCTGCCACATGCCGAGGGTGCGGCGGAGCGTGCCGCCCTCGCCCTGGCCACCCTCGGCGACCAGGCTTTCTACCGGCTTGAGGCGGGTCAGGGCGGAGAGCCCGGAGGTCTTGCGGGCGGTGGGGACGGTCGTGTCCTCGACCGGTGGGGCTGCGCCGTGGTCCAGCACTGCGGGGGCTCCTTATCGCTGCCTGTCGACGAGCGGGGACCGCGGCGGTGCGTGGGCATGGAAAAGCAGGCCCACGGGGGAAGGGGAACCGCCGAGCAGGCGGTCGCCGCCACTCCTGGTACGGGGCACGAGCCTAAGGGGTGAAGCTTCGCACTCGTAATGCAGGGTTGTTGCGCACTGACGGATGATCATTGCGCACTTGCCGCACAGACGGGGAAACATTGCGCTCCCCCGCAAAAAACGACACATCGGGGGCAATGCGCGGCCTCCCGTGACCCTTGACTCCTCAGGGCGTTTGACCCACGCTGCACCCGCCCGAACGGAGGTCATCGGTGAGCTGGCTGGATCCCGCGCCCTTCCTGCGCGGCACCGCGTGGCGGGACGGCGACCGCCCGGTCCGGGCCGACCCGGCCGACCTGGAGCGGCTGCCCCGGGACATCGCCCAGCGGGCCGCGCTGCCGATCGGGGTGCGGCTCGAGTTCACGGCGGCGCCGGGCACGCGGGCGGTGCTGCTGCGCTACCGCGCGGCGCTCCCGGCGCCCGGGGACGCGCTGCGGGCGCTGCGGCACGGCTTCGCGCTCTGGCAGGGCGCCCGGTGTCTGGCGGAGGTGTTCGCCGAGCCGGCCGAGGAGGGCACCGTACGCATCCGACTCCCGCCCGGTGGCGGTGAGTTCACGGTGCACCTGCCGGAGGGCCAGGCGCCCGTCGTGTGCGCTCTGCGGGCCGCCGGCGGCGGCCTGGCGCCCGCCCCGCGCCGTCCGCGCTGGCTGGTGCACGGGGACTCGATCACCGAGGGCTGGTGGTCGACCCGCCCGGCCCACTCGTGGCCCGCCGCGGCCGGCCGGCTGCTCGGCCTCGACCCGGTGAACCTCGGTTACGCGGGCGGGGCGCGCGGCGAACTCCCGCTCGCCGAGCACCTCGCCCGGCTCCCGGGCGACCTGATCACCCTCGCCTTCGGCACCAACTGCTGGGCGGCCGTGCCCTGTTCGGCGCCGCTGCTCTACGAGACCACCCGGGCGTTCGTCGCCCTGGTGCGCCGCGGCCACCCGGACACCCCGCTGCTGCTCCTCTCCCCCGTCCTCCGCCCGGCGGCCGAGCACACCGGCAACGCCCTGGGCGCCACGCTCACCGAGCTGCGGGCCGCCATGGAGGCGGCCGTACGGGACCTGGCCGCGGCGGGCGACGGGCAGCTCGCCCTGCTGCCCGGCGGCCCGCTCCTCGGCCCCGAAGACCTCGCGGACGGCCTCCACCCCAACGACCGGGGCCACGCGCGGATCGCGGCGGCGGTGGCGGGGGCGCTGCGGGAGGCGGGCTTCGCGGGCCGCCCGGCGCCCGTCAGGCGAGGCGCCTGACGAGGAAGGTGCAGGGGTCGGCGCAGTCGTGCCGGAGGCCGGCCTCGTCCGTGTACGCGTAGCGGTCGGTGTACGCCGTCACGGGCCCGTAGCCGAGCCGGGCGTACAAGGCGGCCGCCCTGGGGTTGTCGTCGCCCACGCCGAGGCCCAGGTGCGTCCGGCCCCGCTCGCGCGCCAGCTCCTCGGCGGCCCGGATCAGGGCCGTGCCGATGCCCTGGCCGCGCAGGTCCTCCCGTACGTCCAGACCGTTGAGCTCCGGGCAGCCGGCGAGCACCGCCTGCACCTCCGGCGCGGCACAGCCGTCCCAGCGGATCTGCCCGTTGCCGGCCGGCAGCCCGCCGTGCCAGGCGATCAGATACGTGCCGTGTCCGGCCTCCTGGCGGGCGAAGCGGTCGGCGTGCCGGGTGGGCGCGCCCGGGGTGGGCAGATGACGGCCGAGCAGGGGCAGGTCCTCGGCCCGGCAGGGCGTGATCTCCGTACGGTCCATGCGGCCGACCGTACGGGAACGCCGTGGGCCCCCGGGAAGGATTTCCCGGGGGCCCACGGTGCGCTCAGATCGCCGCGGCTCAGCTCCAGCTGGCGTGCAGCGGCTTGCCCTCCGCGTAACCGGCGGCGGACTGGATGCCTACGACGGCCCGCTCCTCGAACTCGGCGAGGTTGCTCGCGCCCGCGTAGGTGCAGGAGGAGCGGACACCGGCGATGATCGAGTCGATCAGGTCCTCGACGCCCGGGCGCTGCGGGTCGAGGAACATCCGCGAGGTGGAGATGCCCTCCTCGAAGAGCGCCTTGCGGGCGCGGTCGTACGAGGACTCGTCGGAGGTCCGGTTCTTGACGGCGCGGGCCGAGGCCATGCCGAAGGACTCCTTGTAGGCACGGCCCTGGGCGTCGTGCTGGAGGTCGCCCGGGGACTCGTAGGTGCCGGCGAACCAGGAGCCGATCATCACGTTGGACGCGCCGGCGGCGAGCGCCATGGCGACGTCGCGCGGGTGCCGGACGCCGCCGTCGGCCCACACGTGCTTGCCGTACTTCTTCGCCTCGGCGGCGCACTCCATGACGGCGGAGAACTGCGGGCGGCCCACGCCGGTCATCATGCGGGTGGTGCACATGGCGCCGGGGCCCACACCGACCTTGATGATGTCCGCGCCGGCCTCGATGAGGTCCTTGACGCCCTCGGCGGCGACGATGTTGCCGGCCACGATCGGGACCTGCGGGTCGAGCGCCCGGACCGTGCGGATCGCGGAGATCATCGACTCCTGGTGGCCGTGCGCGGTGTCGATGACGAGCGTGTCCACGCCCGCGTCGAGCAGCTGCTTGGCCTTGCCCGCCACGTCGCCGTTGATGCCGACGGCGGCGGCGATGCGCAGTCCGCCGTTCTTGTCGACGGCCGGGCTGTAGAGGGTCGCGCGCAGCGCGCCCTTGCGGGTGAGGATGCCGACGAGCTTGCCGTCCTCGTCGACCGCCGGGGCGTAGCGCCGGTTGGCGTTGTCGAGGACGGTGAAGGCCTCGCGCGGCTCGATGGCCGCGTCGAGCAGCAGCAGGTCCCTGGACATGACCTCGGACAGCTGGGTGAAGCGGTCCACGCCGGACAGGTCGGCGTCGGTGACGACGCCGATCGGGCGGCGCTCGTCGTCGACGACGACACCGGCGTCGTGCGCCCGCTTGGGCAGCAGGGCCAGCGCGTCGGCGACGGTCTGGTGCGGCTCCAGGACGATCGGGGTGTCGAGGACCAGGTGGCGGGACTTGACCCAGCCGATGACGTCGGTGACGACCTCGATCGGGATGTCCTGCGGGATGACGACCAGGCCGCCGCGGCGGGCGACGGTCTCGGCCATGCGGCGGCCGGCGATGGCGGTCATGTTGGCGACGACCAGCGGGATCGTCGTACCGGTTCCGTCGGGGGCGGAGAGGTCCACGGCCTGGCGGGAACCCACGGCCGAGCGGCTCGGCACCATGAACACATCGTCGTACGTGAGGTCGTACGGCGGCTTGACGTCATTGAGGAAACGCACGTGCTGACATCCCAGTCGTTCGGATCGGCCCCTAGGCATTTCAGCCAGGGGAAAAAGCACGTAGTTCATTGTCCCACGGGGGCGCGCGTACCCGCCCCGGGCTAATCGTCCGAGTCTTGCGTGGGGCTGCTTGGCCGATCCTCCAAGTGGGCGAGGTCGCCGCCCAGCGACAGGAGGACCGCGAGGCCGGCCGAGCTGGCGCGGGCCGCCGCCGAGAACACCTCCTGGGCGGTGGACCACTCCTCCGGTTCGGCCTCGGCATAAGCCTGCCAGTGCGTGACCACGATCGCCATGGGTGCGCGCATGTCGGCGAGGCAGTCGGCCAGGGCGTCCCAGTTGCGCCCGAACCACACCGGCAGCGGGAGGGCGCGGACGCAGCGGTTCATGAAGGCCGTCTTGTCGGCGACCCCGTGCAGGTCGAGCACGACGGCGTCATCGATCCTCATCCGTGGCCACCTCCCGGAAGCTCTGGTAGTGGTCGTCCGTGTAGTACGTCTCCCCCTGCCGGCCGGTGACGATGCGCCGGGCGCCGCGGTCGCGTTCGCCGGGGGTCTTCACCGTGTACTCGTGGTAGTAGCCGCGCTCGCGCCGCGGCAGGACGCGCTCGAAGTTCGAGAAGACGGCGCCGTCCTTGGCGTACGGGAAGGGGCCGCCGCTCCTGATCAGGGCGAGGGTCCTGCGCGCCTCGGCCGGCAGCTCGGACTCGGGGACGACCGGGAGGCCGGAGGAGGCGGTGGGGCGGGTGGCGGGCGCCACCGCGGTGGTACGGGAGGGGGCGCCGGCCCCGGGGCCCGCGGCGCCGCCGGAGCAGCCGGTGAGCCCCGCGAGGAGCAGCGCGAGCCCGGCCAGGACGGAGAGCCCGATCCGGGCGCAACGCGTGATCATGCCCCGATGCTGCCACCGCCCCGCCCCGGCGGCGTGCCGGTACGGGGCGGAGGGCGGCGGCGTGTCGGCCGGCGGCCGTCGGGGTCGGTCAGCGGCCGTCCGGGTCCGCGCGGTCGAGGGCCGGGCGCGGGCCGGGGGTGAATTCGCTGAGCAGGAAGTCGGCGGCCGAGCGGTCGGTCACCAGGCTGGTGACCAGGCCGGAGCGGAGCACCGCTCCGATCGCCGCCGCCTTGCGCTGGCCGCCTGCGATGGCGACCACCTCGGGAATCCGGCGCAGCCGGTCCGCCTCGACGGTGATGCAGCGCTCGCCGAGGTCCCGGCCGACCCGGCGCCCCTCGGCGTCGAAGAGGTGCGCGGACATCTCGGCGGCGACACCGAGCGAGGCGTAGTGGGCGCGCTCGGCGTCGGACAGCATGTCGTGGACGGTGGAGATGCCCGGCTCCCAGGAGCCGATGGAGACACAGGCGACGGTGACCTTGTCGAAGTACTCGAAGGCCCGCGCGATGCCGGTCTGGCTGCGCAGCGCGTTGGCGGTCGCCGCGTCGGGCAGCAGCATCGGCGCGTAGATGGGGTGCGCCTCGCCGCCGGAGACCTGGGCGGCCCGGCGGACCGCCTCGACCGAGCCGCGCTCGGCCGTGCCCGCGTCGTACACACCGGTGAGCTGGACGACGGTACAGGGCGGCAGCCGGTCGAGGGCGGCCGCCATGTGGATGGTGGACCGGCCCCAGGCCAGGCCCAGGACGTCGCCCTCGGTGACCAGCTCGCCGAGCAGGTCGGCCGCGACCTCGCCGAGGTTCTCGGGGTCGGGCGACTCGTCCTCGCCCTCCGCCGGCGACTCGACGACCACGGCGTGCCGCAGCCCGTAGCGGGCGCGCAGCGCGTCGGAGCGCTCGGCGTCCAGCTCGGCCGGCACACGGATCTCGATGCGCACGAGGTCGCGCTCCAGGGCGGTCTCCAGGACCCGGGCCACCTTGAAGCGGCTCACGCCGAACTCCTCGGCGATCTGGATCTTGGACTTGCCCTCGAGGTAGAAGCGGCGGGCCATGGCCGCCGCCTGCACCAGCTCCGCGGGGCCCATCCGCAGGGCTGACCGTCCCGCCGACATTCCCGCCACCGCGATCTCCTCACTGCTGTTCACGTACGGCTGCTCAGCTGCCGTTGGTGGCGCCGGTTCGGGGCGCCGCCGCGGCTTGTTTCCACGTGCTGTTGTTCACACTCTCGACTCACCGTTCATCCTGTCAGATCCGGCGGGTCCTGAACGGCCGTGTCGGCGGCCCGACGGGCCGCGTTCACGTACCGGTGGGTCAGTGGAGGCTCAGTGGCCACACGCCCACGCCGCCGAGGCGGTCGCGGACTCGGCGCTGGCCCGCAGCGAGCGCACGGCCTCGGCCGGGTCGGCCGCCCCGTAGACGGCGGAACCGGCCACGAAGACGTCGGCGCCGGCCTCGGCGCACCGCTCGATGGTGGCGGCGGAGACGCCGCCGTCGACCTGGAGCCACAGCTCCAGACCGTGCTTGGAGATCAGCTCACGGGTGCGGCGGATCTTCGGCAGCATGATGTCGAGGAAGGCCTGGCCGCCGAAGCCGGGCTCGACCGTCATGATCAGGAGCATGTCGAGCTCCGGCAGCAGGTCCTCGAACGGCTCGATCGGGGTGGCCGGCTTGAGCGCCATCGACGCCCGGGCGCCCTTGGCGCGGATCTCCCGGGCGAGGCGCACCGGCGCGGCCGCCGCCTCCACGTGGAAGGTGACGGAGCCGGCGCCGGCCTCGACGTACTGCGGCGCCCAGCGGTCCGGGTCCTCGATCATGAGGTGGCAGTCGAGCGGGGTGTCCGTGGCCCGGCTCAGCGACTCGACGATCGGCACGCCCAGCGTCAGATTGGGCACGAAGTGGTTGTCCATCACGTCGACGTGCAGCCAGTCGGCCCCGTCGACCGCCTTCGCCTCATCGGCGAGCCGGGCGAAGTCCGCGGACAGGATGCTGGGATTGATCTGCGCCATGTGCCAAGCCTGCCATGTTCTTGAGGACTTCTTTGCCGCGAAGCGGTGCGGATTGCGCGGGGGCCGCTTCACACCGGGGACGTAATGGTACAGACCAGTGGATTCCGCCGACAGTGACCGGCGGATCCGACTGTCACACGGCCGCGGAATCCGGACCGTCCGAACCGTCCGGACCGCCGTCGAGGGGGGTCGTCACCGCGACCCGCACCGCGCCGGTGTCCGAGACCACCACCTGCGCGACGGTGTGCTCCCCGGGGTGGCCGGCGACGACGCCCGGGGCGCCCTCGGCCGTCGGCATGACGCGGACCCGCCATCCCGCGCCGACGAAGTACGCCTGCGCGCGGGCCACCGCCCGGGCCCGCTCCTGCTCCGGCAGCGGCGGGGTCGACCAGGTGTGGTGGACCGCCTCGGCCCCGGACGCGTCCCGGACCCGGCCGATGCCCTCCCCGGGCTGGGTGGGCGCCGCGCCCACGCCCAGCGCGTCGTAGATCCGGCTGGAGTGGCCGAGCGCTCGGCGCCCGGCGGGGTCGTCGGCCGCCGGCGACTCGAAGGCGGCGGGGTCGGCCGGGGCGGCCGAGGACTTGCCGGGCGGGAGGAAGCAGGGCGAGGTCACCTTGAGCGAGGCCACCCCCTCGCCCTTGGCGCGGTCCAGGACGCCGGTCACCGCGTCCATCCAGAAGTCGTCGGTCTTCGTCCGCATGTAGACCGTCGGAAAGGCACTGGACCAGTCGACCTCGCCCGAGGTGTTGTACGCGTAGCCCTGCTTCAGCCATGCGTCCCGCGCCTGCCGTACCAGGTTCTGCGCCTGGGCCCCGGGCACCCCGGTCAGCTTATAGATGAGGGTGACCTGCACCCGGTCGTCCGGGCCGTGGTCGTCCCTTGCGATGCAGGCGCCGACGGGCGCGCCGCCCATGCGCTCCAGGGTCGGCCGGGGCGACATGCCGTCGACCGCCTGCCCGATGATCTCCTCTGCCCGGTCGATCGCCTGCTGCTCGTTCATCACTACCTGCTTCGGTGCGTTTCCGCCGGTCTTCGGTCCGTCCTCCTGCGCCCCGCACGCGGTCACCATGAGCGTCATGGCCAGCAGAGCGGCGGCAGGGATCACCTTGCGCGGTTTCACAGTCGTCCTCCGGTCACGATCTTGCCCATGGTGCCGAGGGGCTTCTCGTCCCAGTACTGGGAGTGCGCGGGCATCATTTCCCAGTCCGTGCCCGGCAGCTTCCCGTCGGGGACCTCGAAGACCTGGCCCCCGAAGTCCTCGGAGGTCGGGTCGGTGCCGTGCACGATCGCGTCGCCGTCGAAGAAGGTGTCCCAGTACGCCTTCGGGCTGAGGTAGTCCTTGGCGAACGGCGGGGCGACGTTGATGAGGTCGTTCTGCGCCGTGGCCGCGAAGACATGGTCCGGCGGGATGTTCAGGTCCTTGGCGTGGTCCACTCCGACGCCCGGACTGCCCACCATGATCGCGTTGTCGACCGGCAGGTCGATGTGCATCTCCATCGTCTCGCCCACCACCAGGGAGCCGTAGCTGTGGCCCATGAGGGTCTGGTTCACGCCGTTCGGGCGGTGGTTGGACTCCTCGAGCCCCTGGATGAAGTTGCCGAGCGGCTCCTTGGCGTTGTCGGCCCACTTGGTCTCGGTGGCGTCGGTCATGATGCCCTGTGGGGCGTCGTAGCCGAGCCACACGATCGAGGCCGTCGAGTGGGCGGCGTCCTGGCGCTCCGCCTCCGCCTGGAGCGCCACCGCCCGGTCCATGTCACCGCCGATCGACTCCAGCTTGGCGAACGTCCCGGGCACGTACGTCACCACGTTGTCGGCGGTGTCCGGGTTGCCGATGGAGACGATCGCGCGGCCCATGTTGTCGCCGTCGAACCCGAGCAGATAGGGGCGGTTGCTCTCGCTCGTGAAGCTGTTGAAGCGGGACTGGATGGCGTCCATGCCCTTGTAGCCGTTCTCCAGCTTCTTCCGCTTCTCCTCCCACTCCTTCCACTCGTCCGTCGGGACCATCGCGCCCTTGACCTCGCGCCCGGTGACGGGGCTGATGTACGGCTTGTAGTGCTCCGGCTCCTTCTTGAGCCAGGCGTCGTACTCGATCTGCTTGGCGGCGCGCTGTTCGGCGAGCACGGTGCGGTTGGCGTCGTCGCGCACGTCCGAGGGGAGGCCGTCGAGCGCGCCGATGCTCGCGGGGTGCATGGATATGTAGGCCTCGCGCTGCTCGTCCGTGAGGCCCTTCCACCAGTTGGCGTTGTCCTGGGGCCAGTCGTTCTTGGGCGGCGGCTTGATCGCGTCGAGGTAGGCGTCGGCGGCCTCCCTCACGCCGCCCGTGTCCGCCGTGACGTCCGTCCAGTCCCGGTCGCTGACGGTCAGGTCGTCATCGGCCTTGAGGGCCCGTATCTTCGGCTCCCACTTCGTGTCGGCGTCCGTGGCCTCCTTGAGCGCGTCGGCTATCCGGTCCGCGTACCCGATGGCCTTGCCGTAGTGCGGGTTCGGGTGGATGTTCGCCGCCTGGCGGTCCAGGGCGTCGGAGGTGGCGTTGCCGCCGGGGGTGCCGGTCACCGTGCCGCCCTCGGTGTCCTTTTCCGCCCCCGGCTTGCGGCCGGCCGGATAGCTCACCGAGCCGTTCTCCGTCACCGTGCAGCCGTCCGCCCGGGCGTCCTCGACCGCCGCTTCGAGCTTGCGCTTGGCGGCCGCGAAGTCGTAGGCGAACCCGTTGAGGGCCGTGCTGATCACATGGCACTCGGTGAGGGTGTAGTGGAAGTTCTTCGCCAGGGCCTGGAGTTGCTTCTGCGACGCCTTCGCCGACTCGCCCGACAGCGACTTGCGCATGCCGGTGGCGACGGTGTTCTCGATGTGGCTCTTGGCCGCCTGGGCCGCGTTGCCGAGGGCGCGGTACCCGTCGGCGGCGCCCTCGAACTCGGTGGGCTTGAAGGCCTTGAGGGTGGCGTAGTCCATCGGCTCCGTCACCGGCCCTTCGACTGGCCGCCGACGGCGTCCGTGTCCGCGTACTGCTTGTTCAGCCGGTCCATCTCGTCCTTGACCGCGTCGTCGGTCGTCAGCACGTCGCGGCCGACCTGCTGCAGGATCCCCTGGAGCGAGCCGCACCGCTTGCTGACGTTCTCGGCGTACTTCTTCCAGGAGTCGTAGACGTCCTTCTGCGCGGCCGCGGTCAGACAGCCCGTGGTCCCGCCGAGCCCGGCCTGGCCGTCCTCCAGCTTGGTCAGCGCGGTGCCGATGGTCCCGCGCAGGGAACCGACCCCTTCACCGGCCGTGTTCCACGCCTTCTGGCTGGACTTCAGGCCGCCGGTCACCTGGCTCGGCCCGGCGTCCGGCTCGACCGGAACATGGTTGAGCTGCATGGCCGCCGGCTGCTGCCCGGCCGCCCCGGCCTTGATCTGTTCCCACTCGTCCCACGCCACGCGAAGCCCCCGTCTCACCCATGTGGATCACCAGGCGGGCCACACTACATCGCAACCGCAACGCACAACTCACGGGTCCCCGCACCGGGGTTGGGGCGCGGACCGGAGCGGCCCGCGGACGCTCAGGCCGTGCGGCGGATCAGGGCGAGGTACATCGCGTCCGTGCCGTGCAGATGCGGCCACAGCTGGACGTCGGGGCCGTCGCCGAGCGAGGGCACGCCGGGGAACAGCGGGCGGGCGTCGACGAGTTCGGCGCCGCCGGTCTTCTTCAGGACGTCGTCCACGACGACCCGGGTCTCGGCCAGGTGCGGGGAGCAGGTGGCGTAGCCGACCACGCCGCCGACCCGGACCGCGCGCAGCGCCTCGGTGAGCAGCCCGCGCTGGAGCGGGGCGAAGCCGTCGAGGTCGCCGGGGCGGCGGCGCCAGCGGGCCTCCGGGCGGCGGCGCAGGGCGCCGAGTCCGGAGCAGGGCACGTCCATCAGGACCCGGTCGAAGCTGCCCTCGCGCCACGGCGGGCGGGTGCCGTCGGCGGCGACGACCTGGTACGGGCCGGGGTTGCCGGCCAGCGCGCGCTCGACGAGCCGGGCGCGGTGCGGCTGCTTCTCGGAGGCGAGCAGCGCGGCGCCGCGCTCGGCGGCGAGGGCGCCGAGCAGCGCCGCCTTGCCGCCGGGGCCGGCGCAGCCGTCGAGCCAGCGGGTGTCGGGGCCGTCGAGGGGCGCGTTGGCGAGGGCGATGGCGACCAGCTGGCTGCCCTCGTCCTGGACGCCGGCGCGGCTCTCCCGTACGGCCTCGATGGTGCCGGGGTCGCCGCCCTCGGCCATCCGGAGCGCGTACGGGGACCAGCGGCCGGGCTCGGTTTCGGCGGCCTCGGCCAGCTCGGCGGTGGTGGCCCGGCCTGGCCGGGCGACCAGGGTGACCTCGGGCCGCTCGTTGTCGGCCGTGAGCAGCTCCTCGATGCCGGCCCGGCCCCCGCCGAGCGCGTCCCAGAGCGCGGAGACCACCCAGCGGGGGTGCGAGTGGACGACCGCGAGGTGGTCCTCGGCGTCGTCCTCGTAGGGCGGCGCGACCCTCGCCACCCAGGTGTCGAAGTCGTCCTGGGCGATCTTGCGCAGCACGGCGTTCACGAACTTGGCCCGCCCGTCGCCGAGCACCACGCGGGCCAGCTCGACGGTGGCGGACACGGCGGCGTGGCTGGGGATCCGGGTGCCGAGCAGCTGGTGCGCGCCGAGCGCCAGGACGTCGAGCACCGGCGGGTCGACCTCGCGCAGCGGCCGGTCGACGCAGGCCGCGATGATCGCGTCGTACGTGCCCTGCCGGCGCAGCGTCCCGTAGACGAGCTCGGTCGCGAGCGCCGCGTCCCGCCCGTCGAAGCCCTCGTTCTTCTCCCGGGCCTTCTTCAGCAGCGGCGGCAGCACCAGGTTCGCGTAGGCGTCCCGCTCGTCCACCGCCCGCAGCACCTCGAAGGCCAGGATCCGGACCGGGTCCTTCTTGGGCCGCCGGTGCGGCCGGGGGGCCTTGGGGGACGCGCCCTTGGGGGACGTGGGGGTGCGGCGACGTGCCTGCTCGCTCAAAGGTGCTCCGCGTGACGAAAGAAGAGGTCGAACCTCCTCAGCCTACGTCCGCGGGCCCCTGCCGGGAAAAACGGCCGTGCCGGATCGCCCGGTCCCCGGCGGCGATCAGACACGTCACCGGCCGCGTGCCGCCGCCGTCCGCCTCGAAGGCGACGAGCACGGACGGCTCCTCGCCGACGAGCCGGACGATCCCGGCCCGCTCCTCGGGGGTGGGCTCCCGGAACTCGGGGGCTTACGCCCCGACCCGCTCGCCCGCCGCGATGCGCACGCCGCGGGCCCAGTCGGCCGCCTTCATCGGCTTCTTGCCCTGGGGCTGGACCCAGAGCAGCTCCACCGCGTGGGAGCCGGTGCCGACGTACACGTTGTTCTTGCCGGCCGCGAGCTCGCCCGGTGCGAGGTCGGTGCGGTCGGTGACGAGCGCGGCCTGGACGATCTTCAGGCGCTCGCCGCGGAAGAGGGTCCAGGCACCCGGGGCCGGGGTGCAGCCGCGGATCACCCGGTCGACGCGCAGCGCCGGGGCGGCGAAGTCGACGTGGGCGTCCTCGACCTGGATCTTCGGGGCGAGGGTGATGCCCTCGGCGGGCTGCGGCACGGCCTTCAGGGTGCCGTCCTCGATGCCGTCCATGGTCGCGGCGAGCAGCCCGGCGCCGGCGAACGCGAGCCGGGTCAGCAGGTCGCCGCTGGTGTCGGTGGGCCGCACGTCCTCGGTGACGACGCCGTACACCGGGCCGGAGTCGAGGCCCTCCTCGATCTGGAAGGTCGACGCGCCGGTCACCTGGTCGCCGGCCATCAGCGAGTGCTGCACCGGGGCCGCGCCGCGCCACGCGGGCAGCAGCGAGAAGTGCAGGTTGACCCAGCCGTGCGCGGGGATGTCGAGCGCGACGCGCGGCAGCAGCGCGCCGTACGCCACGACGGGGCAGCAGTCGGGCGCGATCTCCCGGAGTCGCGCGAGGAACGCCTCGTCCCGCGGCCGCTCCGGCTTGAGCACCTCGATCCCGGCCTCCTCCGCCCGCTCGGCGACGGGGCTCGCGACGAGCCGCCGCCCGCGCCCGGCGGGCGCGTCGGGCCGGGTGACGACGGCGGCCACCTCGTGCCGCCCGGAGGCGAGCAGGGCGTCCAGGGCGGGTACGGCGACCTCGGGGGTGCCGGCGAAGACCAGCTTCACGCGGGAGAACCTCGCAACTAGGGGGCGATGACGGCAGCGCACCAGTCTAGGCCGCCGTCGGGGCCCGCGGCTTCACACGGGCGGCCGGGGTGTACGCGGGGGCGAGCGCCCTGTGCATATGCGGATACGCCCCCGCAGCGTGACCCAACCCCAAGTGGCGCGTTGGTCAAGAGAGATTGACCGAATCGGGTCGCCCTCCCCCAGCGACCCGCTCCCTTTCACGCCGGTTCGAGAGGCTCATCCATGGCCGACCACGCAACCCACGACGCCCAGGCCCGGGCAAGTCTGCACCTGCTCGTGCGGGACATCGAGCGGGTCCGGCGGCAGGTGGACGCACTGCGCACGCTCACGGCCCAGCTGGGCAATGTCTACCGCCCGCGCCGCACCGCCCCTTCGACGGGCTTCGTCGTCTACGGGCGCGCCCCCGCCCCCACCGTCCGGCTCGCCCAGGAGCTCCGGGACAGCGTAGAGACCCTGGTGACCGCCGCGGTGGACTTCGACCGCTCGCTCGGGTTCTCGTGGGACGCGGTGGGCTCCGCGCTCGGAGTCACCAAGCAGGCCGTCCACCGCCGTTACGGCTCCCGCCGCGCCCCGCAGCCGGGCGCCGGCGCCGCCCTGGAGCAGGAGCGGGCGGCGGAGCCGGGGGGCACCACCCGCACCATGCCCGTGGTGCCGCCGGCCCGCAGCATGCCGCCGCAGCCCACCTCGGGCAGCCAGGCGCTCCGCGAGGAGCCCCGCCCGCCGGTCTTCCCGGCCCCGCGCAACGGCTGACGCACCGTCGCGCGCAGTCGCAGTCGCCATCGCGTCCCGAAAGGGCCGCCCGTCCTGTCGCGGGCGGCCCTTCGCGCGCCCGCATCAGGGGGCGGCGCTCAGCCGATGTCGGGCGGATCGACCCGGACCCGGACCGGCTCCCCGCCGCCGCGCGCCAGACGGGAGGCCTGGGCGCGCTTCAGGGCGGTGGCAAGCGCGGCGCCGCTGCCGGGCGGCACGCGGATCAGGGCGCGCTCCCACTGCTCGCCGGGCGGGGTGTCGCCGGGCCGCCGCGGGCCGCCGGGCCGGGTGACGGGCAGCGGGACGGGGCCCAGGATCTCGGCGTCGGGGGGAAGCTCGGCACCGTGCAGGAAGGCGCCGAGGGCGTCCGGGGGGCCGGACACGGCGGCCATCCGGGAGACCGGCGGGAAGCCCAGCTCGGCCCGCTCGGCCAGCTCGCGCTGGGCGTGCCCGACGGGGTCCCAGCGGACGAGCGCCTGCACCGGGCGCAGGGTGGGCTCGGCGACGCACACGACGGTGCCGCCCTGGTCCTGGCCGCGCACCAGCGAGGCCGCGTCGATCCAGCGGCGCAGCGCCTCCTCGCCCGCCCGCAGGTCGGGGCGGCCGAGCATGGCCCAGCCGTCGAGGAGCAGGGCGGCCGCGTAGCCGCCGTCGGCGACGGGTTCGGCGCCGGGGGTGCTGACGACGAGCGCGGGCCGGTCGGGCACCCGGTCGAGGACGTGGTCGCGCCCGGAGGTGCGCACGGGTACGGCGGGGAAGGCGCGGCCCAGTTCCTCGGCGGTGCGCCGGGCGCCGACGATCTGCGCGCGCAGCCGGTTCGAGCCGCAGGCCACGCAGTGCCAGTCGGGTGCGCCGCGCCCGCACCAGGCGCAGTGCAGCTCCTGCTGCTCGGGGGCTTCCAGGGGGCCTGAGCAGTGCCGGCAGCGGGCGGGCGTCCGGCAGCGCTCGCAGGCCAGCCTCGGCACGTAACCCCGGCGCGGGACCTGGACGAGCACCGGGCCGGTCTTCAGCCCCTCCCGCACGGTCTGCCAGGCGAGGGTGGGCAGCCGGGCGGCGCGGGCGGCCTCGTCGCGGGCGAGATCGGTGTCGCCGACGGTGCGGACGAGCGGGGCGGCCCGCCGTACCTGCTCGCGGCCGGGCAGCAGCGGCCGGGCCCAGCCGGACTCGACGAGCTGGGCGGCCTCGACGGTGCAGCTGACGGAGCCGAGCAGGAAGGCGCAGCGGTCGTGGGCGGCGCGCAGCAGCAGGACGTCGCGGGCGTGTGGCTGGGGGGCGTGCGGTTCGCTGTGGCTGGTGTCGCCGTCGTCCCAGATGACGGCGAGGCCGAGGTCGCGCACGGGCGCGAACATGGCGGCGCGGGTGCCGACGACGGCGCGGACGGCGCCGCGCCGGACGGCGAGCCACTGCGCGTACCGCTTCTCGGGTCCGGCCTCGGCGGTGAGCAGCGCGTGCCGGCCCTCGCCGAGCAGCGCGGTGAGGGCGGCGTCGACCCGGCCGGCGGCCCGGCCGTCGGGCACGACGACGAGGGCGCCGCGGCCGGCGGCGAGGGTGGCGGCGACGGCGCGGGCGATCTCCTCGGCCCAGTGCGGCCCGGGCAGCGCGTTCCACACGGCCCGGGGGGCGCCGCCGTGGGCCAGCGCCTCCAGGAAGGCCGCGCCCTGCTCGTACCGCGCCCAGCTGCCCGGCTCGGGCGGCCGGGGTGCCGGCAGCGGTTCTGGGGAGGGCTTGGCCTCGGCGCGGGCGTTGCGCGGGGGCACGGCGAGCTGCAGCACGTCGGCGAGGCTGCCCGCGTACCGGTCGGCGACGGCCCGGGCGAGCCCGAGCAACTCGGGTCCGAGGACCGGCTCGGGGGAGACGACGTCGGCGAGTGCGGCGAGCGGCCCGGAGTAGTCGGACTCGGCCTTCCGCTCGATCAGGAAGCCGTCGATCAGGCGTCCGCCCTCGCGCCGTCCGCCCCGCACCTGGTGCGCCCCGGCCCCGAACCGCACCCGCACCCGCACCCCGGGCCGCGCGGCCTCGTCGAGCTCCTCGGGCACGGCGTAGTCGAAGAACTGGTCGAGGTGCAGTACGCCCTTGTTCACCACGACCCGCGCGACCGGCAGCTCCTTGGCGAGCGCGGCCCCCCGCCAGGTCCGCGGCTTGGCCCGCGGCACCTTCGCCCGGCGCACCGTCTCGCGGATGAGCGCGAGCTGCTCGGGCTCCTCGTTCCCCCCGGGCCCGTCGCCCGCGGGCCTCTCGTTCTCGCTGCTCACAGCCTCATACCTACCAGACGCCACCGACAGCGGCGGCGGTACGCCGAAGGCCCGGCGCCCCCGTCCAGGGGTGCCGGGCCTTCGCCGGTCGCTTCAGGCCGTGGTGCGGCGGGGTCAGACGCCCGCGGCGGCCTTGAGGGCGTCCACGCGGTCGGTGCGCTCCCAGGTGAAGTCCGGCAGCTCGCGGCCGAAGTGGCCGTAGGCGGCGGTCTGGGAGTAGATCGGGCGGAGCAGGTCGAGGTCGCGGATGATCGCGGCCGGGCGGAGGTCGAAGACCTCGGCGATGGCGGTCTCGATCTTCTCGGTCTCGATCGTGTTGGTGCCGAAGGTCTCGACGAAGAGGCCGACGGGCTCCGCCTTGCCGATCGCGTACGCGACCTGGACCTCGCAGCGGGAGGCGAGGCCCGCGGCGACGACGTTCTTGGCGACCCAGCGCATGGCGTAGGCGGCCGAGCGGTCGACCTTCGACGGGTCCTTGCCGGAGAAGGCGCCGCCGCCGTGGCGGGCCATGCCGCCGTAGGTGTCGATGATGATCTTGCGGCCGGTGAGGCCGGCGTCGCCCATCGGGCCGCCGATCTCGAAGCGTCCGGTCGGGTTGACCAGGAGGCGGTAGCCGTCGGTGTCGAGCTTGATGCCGTCCTCGACGAGCTGCTTCAGGACGTGCTCGACGACGAACTCGCGGATGTCGGGCGCGAGCAGCGACTCCAGGTCGATGTCGGAGGCGTGCTGCGAGGAGACGACCACGGTGTCGAGGCGGACGGCCTTGTCGCCGTCGTACTCGATGGTGACCTGGGTCTTGCCGTCGGGGCGCAGGTACGGGATGGTCCCGTTCTTGCGGACCTCGGTCAGACGGCGGGAGAGCCGGTGGGCGAGGTGGATCGGGAGCGGCATGAGCTCCGGGGTCTCGTCCGACGCATAGCCGAACATCAGGCCCTGGTCACCGGCGCCCTGCTTGTCCAGCTCGTCCTCGTCGCCCTCGACGCGCTGCTCGTAGGCGGTGTCCACGCCCTGCGCGATGTCGGGGGACTGCGACCCGATGGAGACCGAGACGCCGCAGGAGGCGCCGTCGAAGCCCTTCTTCGAGGAGTCGTACCCGATCTCGAGGATCTTGCCGCGGACGAGGGTCGGGATGTCCGCCCAGGCCTTGGTGGTGACCTCACCGGCGACGTGCACGAGGCCGGTGGTGATCAGCGTCTCGACGGCGACGCGGGAGGTGGGGTCCTCCTTGAGCAGCGCGTCGAGAATGGTGTCGCTGATCTGGTCAGCGATCTTGTCGGGGTGACCCTCGGTCACGGACTCCGAGGTGAACAGACGACGGGACACAACGCTCCCTGGGGTTGCAGCGGCTGCTGGCTGTCGATTGCGGACCGGCAGGGGGCTGCGCCCCGCGACGTTCCATGGACAGTCTAATAGGCACGATCGCCCATCTGGCCAGGCCTTCCGCCCGGCGATTGCGTGATCTGTGCGCCAACCGGGGCCCCCAGCTGGCGTTATGCCCGATTTTGTGGGAATTCTCGCGGTCTTCGGGGCGCAGTGCGCCCGCCTCCCGCCGTTGGTGCGGAATTCACCCGGAGAGGGGGCGCAGCCGGGGCAGGACCAGGTCCCACACCGTCTCTGCCAGCGCTTCCTTCGGTCCGTACGGCACCGGGGTCTCGGTTCCGTCGGCGGCGAGGACCACGGCCTCGTTCTCCTCCGCGCCGAAGGTCTTGCGCTCCCCCACCTCGTTGACGACGAGCAGGTCACAGCCCTTGCGCTGGAGTTTCTTGCGCCCGTTGGCGAGCACGTCGTCGGTCTCGGCGGCGAATCCGACGACGACCTGGCCGGGCAGCGCGCGATCGGCCGAGATCTCCGCGAGGATGTCCGGATTCCGTACCAGGGTGATGGTCGGCGCGCCGCCGTCGTCGCTCTTCTTGATCTTGCCGGTGGCGTACTCGGCGGGCCGGAAGTCGGCGACCGCGGCGGCCATCACCACGGCGTCGGCGTCGCCGGCGGCCTTGAGGACGGCCTCGCGGAGCTGGACGGCGGTGCCGATCCGGACCACGTCGACGCCCGCCGGGTCCGGCAGGCCGGTGTTGGCCTCGATCAGGGTGACCCGGGCGCCGCGGGCGGCGGCGGCCTTGGCGAGGGCGTAGCCCTGCTTGCCGGAGGAGCGGTTGCCCAGGTAGCGGACCGGGTCGAGGGGCTCGCGGGTGCCGCCCGCGCTGACCACGATGTGCCGGCCGGCCAGGTCGGGGGTGGCGACTCCGCGGGCCAGGACCCTGCGGCAGACCTCGTAGATCTCGCCGGGGTCGGGCAGCCGGCCCTTGCCGGTGTCGACGCCGGTGAGGCGGCCGACGGCGGGCTCGATCACCACGGCGCCGCGGCGGCGCAGGGTGGCGACGTTCTCCTGGGTGGCCGGGTGCTCCCACATCTCGGTGTGCATGGCCGGGGCGAAGATCACCGGACAGCGGGCGGTGAGCAGGGTGTTGGTGAGCAGGTCGTCGGCGAGGCCGTGGGCGGCCTTGGCCAGCATGTCGGCGGTGGCGGGGGCGACCACGACGAGGTCGGCGGCCTGCCCGATGCGCACGTGCGGCACCTCGTGGACGGACTCCCAGACCTCGGTGGAGACCGGGTTGCCGGAGAGGGCGGACCAGGTGGCGGCGCCGACGAAGTGCAGCGCGGAGTCGGTGGGGACGACGCGGACGTCGTGGCCCGACTCGGTGAGCCGGCGCAGCAGCTCGCACGCCTTGTACGCGGCGATGCCGCCGCTCACGCCCAGCACGACCTTCGGCTTCGTCGTCACCACTGTCACGTCACTCCCCGCACTCGGATGCGCACGACTGCGCGTACGACTCCATGAGACACCACAGGCCCGGCGGATGTTCCGCCGGGCCTGGGTGACAAACCGAAAAACGTGCTTACTGCACCGGGCCCTCGATGGCCTCGGAGGTCAGCAGGCCCGCGTTGATCTCGCGCAGCGCGATCGAGAGCGGCTTCTCGTGGACGTGGGTGTCGACGAGCGGACCGACGTACTCGAGCAGGCCCTCGCCCAGCTGCGAGTAGTACGCGTTGATCTGGCGCGCGCGCTTGGCGGCGTAGATCACGAGGCTGTACTTGGAGTCCGTCGCCTCGAGCAGCTCGTCGATCGGCGGGTTGATGATGCCCTCGGGCGCGGTGATGGAAGAGGACACGCTCTACCTTCCGAAGATGGATATCCGGTCACGGATCATGACGGATAAAAGATCAGACAACGTGCATCAACGTTAGCAGCTCGCGCGCGACGTCCTCGACCGAGGTGTTGACGAGCGTGGTGTCGAACTCCGACTCGGCGGCCAGCTCGACCTTCGCGGCCGCGAGACGGCGCTCGATGACCTCGGGCGACTCGGTGCCGCGGCCGGTGAGCCGGCGGACCAGCTCCTCCCAGCTCGGCGGGGCCAGGAAGACCAGCTGCGCGTCGCTCATCGACTCCTTGACCTGGCGGGCGCCCTGGAGGTCGATCTCCAGGAGCACCGGCTCGCCGGCCTCCAGACGGTCGAGGACCGCGCGCCGCGGGGTGCCGTAGCGGTTGCCCGCGAACTCGGCCCACTCCAGGAGCTCGCCGTTGGCGACCAGCTTGTCGAACTCGTCGTCCGTGACGAAGAAGTACTGGACACCGTGCTGCTCGCCGGGTCGCGGCTTCCGTGTCGTGGCCGACACCGAGAGCCAGACCTCGGGGTGGACCTTGCGCATATGAGCGACGACCGTGCTCTTGCCCACCCCGGAGGGGCCGGAGAGCACGGTCAGCCGCGGACGTACCTCTGCTGCCATGCAGCGATTATTCCAGCTTCACCGGTGTGCCCGGGACGCCTGGTCCCGGGCCGCCGGCGCGGCCGCGGCGCGCTCAGGCGCCGGCGCCGCCGAACTCGCGCTCCAGGGAGGCGATCTGGTTGGAGCCGAGACCGCGGACCCGGCGGCTCTCGGAGATGCCGAGCCGCTCCATGATCTGCTTGGCGCGGACCTTGCCCACGCCCGGAAGGGACTCGAGCAGCGCGGAGACCTTCATCTTGCCGATGACGTCGTTCTCCTGGCCCTGCTTGATGACCTCGTGGAGGGAGGCGCCGGAGTGCTTGAGTCGATTCTTGACCTCGGCCCGCTCCCGGCGAGCCGCGGCGGCCTTTTCGAGCGCGGCTGCGCGCTGTTCAGGGGTAAGGGGCGGAAGAGCCACGCCTACGTCACCTCGGATGTCGAACTGTCGGATACGGACCGGCGGGAGACGGCGCGTCCCGCGCGAGCGGGGCACGCCACACCAGTGGAGCAACGACCGACGTGGAGTACGTCGAACGCCGACTCTGTCCCGGAGACTAGCGGCCGAGGCCGCCTGAGTCAGCGAGAACAGACGAAAAGTCCTGGTCAGCATCGACCGACCAGGACATTTCCGACATAACGACGCCGTTTTGGGCCAAGTTTTGTCAAGGAGTGAGACGGCGAGGACACGCCGCCCGACCTGCGGATTGGCGAGAACCGGACGAAATCGGCCGCCGGGGTGCCTCAGGCGCCCACGGCCTCCCTGATCTCGTTCGCATAACGTTCCGCCGCCGAGCGCAGCGCACCGGCGTCCGGACCCGCCTTCAGGACCCCGCGGCTGACGTTCGGGACGACATTGCGGACCGCCGCGCCGAAGACCCTCGGCAGGTCGGCCGGGGTCGCGCCCTGGGCGCCGATGCCGGGGGCGAGCAGCGGACCGTTGATGTCCAGGTCGAAGGAGGACAGGTCGCCGAGGGTGGCGCCGACCACCGCGCCGAAGGAGCCCATCGGGGTCTCCCCCGCGTTCTCCTCGGCCAGGTGGGCGAGCATCGTCGCGCCGACGGTCCGCCCGTCCTCGCGCACCGCGCGCTGGACCTCCGCGCCCTCCGGGTTGGAGGTGAGGGCGAGCACGAAGAGCCCGGCGCCGGACTCCCGGGCCAGCTCCACGGCCGGCTTCAGGGAGCCGTAGCCGAGGTACGGGGAGACGGTCAGCGCGTCCGAGAACAGCGGGGAGTCCTTGCGCAGGAAGGCCTCCGCGTAGGCGCCCATGGTGGAGCCGATGTCGCCGCGCTTGGCGTCCATCACGACCAGGCCGCCGGCCGCGCGCAGATCGGCGGTGGCCCGCTCCAGGACGGCGACACCGCGCGAGCCGAAGCGCTCGAAGAAGGCGGCCTGCGGCTTGAAGACGGCGACCGTGCCGGCGAGCGCCTCCACCACGGTGTACGTGAAGCGCTCCAGGCCCGCGATGTCGTCGGCGAGGCCCCAGGAGTCGAGCAGCGAGGCGTGCGGGTCGATGCCGACGCAGAGTGGTCCGCGCTCGTCCATGGCGGAGCGCAGGCGGGTCCCGAAGGAGAGAGTCACTTGGCGGCCTTTCCGGTGGAGGAGCGGTGGTCGGCGCCGACGGCCTCGGCGAGGGTGGCGTACGGGGAGGCCGCGAGCCGCGCGGCCAGGCCCTGGTGGATCGCGCGGGCGTAGAACGGGCCCTCGTAGATGAAGGCGCTGTAGCCCTGCACCAGCGTGGCGCCGGCCAGGATCCGCTGCCAGGCGTCCTCGGCGTTCTCGACGCCGCCGACGCCCACCAGGACGATCCGGTCGCCCACGCGCGCGTACAGCCGCCGCAGCACCTCCAGGGAGCGCTGCTTGACCGGGGCGCCGGACAGGCCGCCGGTCTCCTTGATCAGCGCCGGGTCGGACTTCAGGCCGAGGCCCTCGCGGGCGATGGTGGTGTTGGTGGCGATGATGCCGTCGAGGCCGAGCTCCAGGGCCAGGTCGGCGACCGCGTCCACGTCCTCGTCGGCGAGGTCGGGGGCGATCTTCACCAGGAGCGGGACCCGGCGGTCGGTCACCGTGCGGTCGGCGGCCTCACGGACGGCGGTGAGCAGCGGGCGCAGCGACTCGGTGGCCTGGAGGTTGCGCAGCCCCGGGGTGTTGGGCGAGGAGACGTTGACGACCAGGTAGTCGGCGTGGGCGGCGAGCCGCTCGGTCGACTTCACGTAGTCGGCGGCGGCCTCGGCCTCGGGCACGACCTTGGTCTTGCCGATGTTGACGCCCACGACGGTCCTGAAGACCGGGTTACGGGCGGCCAGGCGGGCGGCGACGGCGGCGGAGCCCTCGTTGTTGAAGCCCATGCGGTTGATCAGGGCGCGGTCGGGGATCAGCCGGAAGAGGCGCTTCTTGGGGTTGCCGGGCTGCGCCTCGCCGGTGACGGTGCCGATCTCGACGTGGTCGAAGCCGAGCATGGCCATGCCGTCGATGGCGATGGCGTTCTTGTCGAAGCCGGCGGCGAGGCCGAAGGGGCCGTGCATGCGCAGGCCCAGGGCCTCGGTGCGCAGCTCCTTGTGGCGGGGCGCGAGGACGGCCGCGACGAAGGTGCGCAGGACCGGGACGCGGACGGCCAGCCGGATCCAGCGGAAGGCCAGGTAGTGGGCCTTCTCGGGGTCCATCCGCTTGAAGACCAGGGTGAAGAAGAACTTGTACATGGGGAGTGTCCTCAGCAAGAGGGGGACACCGTTTCCGGTGTCCCCCTTGTGGGCTGCTAGTCGCGGGCCGCGGTCAGGTGTGCCGCGTGATCCTGGAGCGAGCGGACGCCCACGTCGCCGTGGTTGAGTGCGTCGATGCCCTGGACGGCCGCCGCGAGCGCCTGGACGGTGGTCAGGCAGGGGACGGAGCGGGCCACCGCCGCCGTACGGATCTCGTAGCCGTCGAGGCGGCCGCCGGTGCCGTACGGGGTGTTGACGATCAGGTCGACCTGGCCGTCGTGGATGAGCTGGACGATGGTCTTCTCGCCGTTCGGGCCCTCGCCCTCGGACTGCTTGCGCACGACGGTGGCGTTGATGCCGTTGCGCTTGAGGACCTCGGCGGTGCCGGAGGTGGCGAGCAGCTCGAAGCCGTGGGCGACCAGCTCACGGGCCGGGAAGATCATCGAGCGCTTGTCGCGGTTGGCGACGGAGATGAAGGCTCGGCCCTTGGTGGGCAGCGGGCCGTAGGCGCCGGCCTGCGACTTGGCGTAGGCCGTGCCGAAGACCGAGTCGATGCCCATGACCTCGCCGGTGGAGCGCATCTCCGGGCCGAGGACGGTGTCCACGCCGCGGCCGTGGATGTCGCGGAAGCGGCTCCACGGCATGACGGCCTCCTTGACGGAGATCGGCGCGTCGAGCGGCAGGGTGCCGCCGTCGCCGGTGGCCGGCAGCAGGCCCTCGGCGCGCAGCTCGGCGACGGTGGCGCCGAGCGAGATGCGGGCGGCGGCCTTGGCGAGCGGCACCGCGGTCGCCTTCGAGGTGAAGGGGACGGTGCGCGAGGCGCGCGGGTTGGCCTCCAGGACGTACAGGATGTCGCCGGCCATCGCGAACTGGATGTTGATCAGGCCGCGCACGCCGACGCCCTTGGCAATGGCCTCGGTGGAGGCGCGCAGCCGCTTGATGTCGAAGCCGCCCAGGGTGATCGGGGGCAGGGCGCACGCCGAGTCGCCGGAGTGGATGCCGGCCTCCTCGATGTGCTCCATGACGCCGCCGAGGTAGAGCTCGGTGCCGTCGTAGAGGGCGTCGACGTCGATCTCGATGGCGTCGTCGAGGAAGCGGTCGACCAGGACCGGCCGGGTGGGGCTGATCTCGGTGGACTCGGCGATGTACGACTCCAGGCGCGCCTCGTCGTACACGATCTCCATGCCGCGGCCGCCGAGCACGTACGAGGGGCGTACGAGGACGGGGTAGCCGATCTCGTCGGCGATGGCCTTGGCGCCGGCGAAGGTGGTCGCGGTGCCGTGCTTCGGGGCGGGCAGGCCGGCCTCGGCGAGCACCCGGCCGAAGGCGCCGCGGTCCTCGGCGGCGTGGATGGCCTCCGGGGAGGTGCCGACGACCGGCACGCCGTTGTCCTTCAGGGCCTGGGCGAGGCCCAGCGGGGTCTGGCCGCCGAGCTGGACGACGACACCGGCGATCGGGCCCGCGAGCGACTCGGCGTGCACGATCTCCAGGACGTCCTCCAGGGTGAGCGGCTCGAAGTAGAGCCGGTCGGAGGTGTCGTAGTCGGTGGAGACGGTCTCCGGGTTGCAGTTGACCATCACGGTCTCATAGCCGGCGTCGCTGAGCGCGAAGGAGGCGTGGACGCAGGAGTAGTCGAACTCGATGCCCTGGCCGATGCGGTTCGGGCCGGAGCCCAGGATGATCACCGCGGGCTTGGTGCGGGCCGCGACCTCGGTCTCCTCGTCGTAGGACGAGTAGAAGTACGGGGTGTTGGCGGCGAACTCGGCGGCGCAGGTGTCGACCGTCTTGTAGACCGGGCGGACGCCGAGGGCGTGCCGGACCTCGCGGACGACGTCCTCGCGCAGGTTGCGGATCTCGGCGATCTGGGTGTCGGAGAAGCCGTGCCGCTTGGCCTCGGCGAGCAGCTCGGGGTCGAGCTTCTCGGCGGCGGCGAGGTCGTCGGCGATCTCCTTGATGAGGAAGAGCTGGTCGACGAACCAGGGGTCGATCTTGGTGGCCTCGAAGACCTCCTCGGGCGTGGCGCCCGCGCGGATGGCCTGCATGACCGTGTTGATCCGGCCGTCGGTCGGGCGGACGGCCAGGGCGAGCAGCTCGGCCTTGTCGCCGGGCTCGCCGGTGAAGGCGAACTGCGAGCCCTTCTTCTCCAGGGAGCGCAGGGCCTTCTGCAGGGCCTCGGTGAAGTTGCGGCCGATCGCCATGGCCTCGCCGACCGACTTCATGGTCGTGGTCAGCGTGGAGTCGGCGGACGGGAACTTCTCGAAGGCGAAGCGCGGGGCCTTGACGACGACGTAGTCGAGGGTCGGCTCGAAGGAGGCCGGGGTCTTCTCGGTGATGTCGTTCGGGATCTCGTCCAGCGTGTAGCCGACGGCCAGGCGGGCGGCGATCTTGGCGATCGGGAAGCCGGTGGCCTTGGAGGCGAGCGCGGAGGAGCGGGAGACGCGCGGATTCATCTCGATGACGATGACCCGGCCGTCGTCGGGGTTGACGGCGAACTGGATGTTGCAACCGCCGGTGTCGACGCCGACCTCGCGGATCACGGCGATGCCGATGTCGCGCAGGATCTGGTACTCGCGGTCGGTCAGCGTCATCGCCGGGGCGACGGTGATCGAGTCGCCCGTGTGGACGCCCATCGGGTCGAAGTTCTCGATGGAGCAGACGACCACGACGTTGTCGTGCTTGTCGCGCATCAGCTCCAGCTCGTACTCCTTCCAGCCGAGGATGGACTCCTCCAGGAGCACCTCGGTGGTCGGGGAGAGCGTGAGGCCCTGGCCGGCGATGCGGCGCAGCTCCTCCTCGTCGTGGGCGAAGCCGGAGCCGGCGCCGCCCATGGTGAAGGAGGGGCGGACGACGACGGGGTAGCCGCCGAGGGTGTCGACGCCCTTGAGGACGTCGTCCATGGAGTGGCAGATGACCGAGCGGGCGGACTCGCCGTGGCCGATCTTCCGGTTGACCTCCTCGACGACCTCCTTGAAGAGGTCGCGGTCCTCGCCCTTGTTGATCGCCTCGACGTTGGCGCCGATGAGCTCGACGCCGTACTTGTCGAGGGTGCCGGCCTCGTGCAGCGAGATGGCCGTGTTGAGGGCCGTCTGACCGCCGAGGGTGGGCAGCAGGGCGTCGGGGCGCTCCTTGGCGATGATCTTCTCGACGAACTCGGGGGTGATCGGCTCGACGTAGGTGGCGTCGGCGATCTCCGGGTCGGTCATGATCGTGGCCGGGTTGGAGTTGACCAGGATGACCCGCAGGCCCTCCGACTTGAGCACCCGGCAGGCCTGGGTGCCGGAGTAGTCGAACTCGGCGGCCTGTCCGATGACGATCGGGCCGGAGCCGATGACCAGGACGGACTGGATGTCGGTGCGCTTAGGCACGCTCGGCCTCCATGAGGGTCACGAAGCGGTCGAAGAGGTACGCGGCGTCGTGCGGGCCCGCGGCCGCCTCGGGGTGGTACTGGACGGAGAAGGCCGGCTGGTCGAGCAGCTGCAGGCCCTCCACGACGTTGTCGTTCAGGCACACGTGGGAGACCTCGGCGCGCCCGAAGGGGGTGTCGGAGACCTTGTCGAGGGGCGCGTCGACGGCGAAGCCGTGGTTGTGCGCGGTGACCTCGACCTTGCCCGTGGTGCGGTCCTGGACGGGCTGGTTGATGCCCCGGTGGCCGTACTTCAGCTTGTAGGTGCCGAAGCCGAGCGCGCGGCCGAGGATCTGGTTGCCGAAGCAGATGCCGAAGAGCGGGGTCTTGCGGCGCAGGACCTCCTGCATGACGGCGACGGGGCCGTCGGCGGTTGCCGGGTCGCCCGGGCCGTTGGAGAAGAACACGCCGTCCGGGGCGATCGCGTAGACGTCCTCGGCGGTGGCGGTGGCGGGCAGCACGTGGACCTCGATGCCGCGCTCGGCCATCCGGTGCGGGGTCATGCCCTTGATGCCGAGGTCGACCGCGGCGACGGTGAACTTCTTCTCACCGATCGCGGGGACGACGTACGGCTCCTTGGTGGCGACCTCGGCGGAGAGGTCGGCGCCGGTCATCTCGGGCTGCTGGCGCACCTCGGCGAGCAGGGTGCCGTCGTCGGGCAGGGCGCTGCCGGAGAAGATGCCGACGCGCATGGCGCCGCGCTCGCGCAGGTGGCGGGTGAGGGCGCGGGTGTCGATGCCCTGGATGCCGACGACGCCCTGGTGGCGCAGCTCCTCGTCGAGGGAGCGCTGGGCGCGCCAGTTGGAGGAGACGCGGGCGGGGTCGCGGACCACGTAGCCGGAGACCCAGATACGGGCGGACTCGGGGTCCTCGTCGTTGACGCCGGTGTTGCCGACGTGCGGGGCGGTCATCACGACGACCTGGCGGTGGTACGACGGGTCGGTGAGGGTCTCCTGGTAGCCGGTCATGCCGGTGGAGAACACGGCCTCGCCGAAGGTCTCCCCCACGGCCCCGTAGGCGCGGCCGCGGAAGATGCGGCCGTCCTCCAGGACGAGTACGGCGGGAGCCGCCTTGTGCCTCTTTGAGGCGTCTCCCTGGATGGAGGTCGTCATCGTGCGGTGCCTTCCGTCGTACGTGCGGTGTTCAGGTGGTTGATGGCCTCGACCCAGGCGGCGTGCTCGGCCGCGTGGTCGGAGCGGAAGCCGGAGTCGAGCAGGGTGCCGCCGTGCTCCCAGGTGACGACGAGCAGTCCGCCCTCGGTGAGGACCTTGCCGGCGATGCCCTTGTCGAGGCGGGCCTCGCGCAGGGCGGCGGCCGGGATCAGGAAGTCGTCCGCGCCGGGGCGTACGACGCTGATCCCCGCGTCCGTCAGGGTGAGCTCGGCGCGGCTGCGGGTGCCCAGGCCGTGGGCGACGATCCGGTCGAGCCACTGTCCGGCGGTGGTGGAGCCGTGGTAGCGGCCGCTGAGCTCCAGCGTGGGCTCACCGGGGGTCTCCGGCACCTCGGGGAGGGGCGGGAGGCCGGACTGGAGGCTGCCGCGCCACTTCCAGCCCTGGCGCATCAGCCAGTAGACCAGGGTGATGAAGAGCAGCAGTCCGGCGACCCAGCCGAGCCGGCCGGCCCAGTCGGTGACCTCGGCGGACTTCTGATCGGCCGCGGCGGCGGCTGCGGCCAGTTGGATGAGTGGTGTCACGCCAGCTTCCCGTCGACGAGCGTTGCCCGGCCCCGCAGGAAGGTGTGGGTGACGCGTCCCGGCAGCTCACGGCCCTCGTAGGGGGTGTTGCGGCTGCGGGAGGCGAAGTCGGCGGGGTCCACGACACCACGGTATGCCGGATCGACCAGGGTCAGGTTGGCGGGCTCACCAGCCGAGACGGGGCGTCCGTGGCCGGCCGCCTGCCCGATCCGGGCCGGCTTGACGGACATCCGGTCGGCGACGCCGGCCCAGTCCAGCAGTCCGGTCTCGACCATCGTCTGCTGGACGACGGACAGCGCGGTCTCCAGGCCGACCATGCCCATGGCGGCGGCGGCCCACTCGCAGTCCTTGTCCTCGTGCGGGTGCGGGGCGTGGTCGGTGGCCACGATGTCGATGGTGCCGTCGGCGAGGGCCTCGCGCAGCGCCAGCACGTCACGCTCGGTGCGCAGCGGCGGGTTGACCTTGTAGACCGGGTTGTAGGTGCGCGCCAGCTCGTCGGTGAGGAGGAGGTGGTGCGGGGTGACCTCGGCGGTGACGTCGATGCCGCGGGACTTGGCCCAGCGGACGATCTCGACGGAGCCGGCGGTGGAGAGGTGGCAGATGTGCACGCGGGAGCCGACGTGCTCGGCGAGGAGCACGTCGCGGGCGATGATCGACTCCTCGGCGACGGCGGGCCAGCCGCCGAGGCCCAGCTCGGCGGAGACGACGCCCTCGTTCATCTGGGCGCCCTCGGTGAGGCGGGGCTCCTGGGCGTGCTGGGCGACGACGCCGCCGAAGGCCTTCACGTACTCCAGGGCGCGGCGCATGATCACGGCGTCGTCGACGCACTTGCCGTCGTCGGAGAAGACGGTGACGCCGGCGGCGGAGTCGTGCATGGCGCCGAGCTCGGCGAGCTTCTTGCCCTCCAGGCCGACGGTGACGGCGCCGATGGGCTGCACGTCGCAGTAGCCGGCCTCCTTGCCGAGCCGGTAGACCTGCTCGACGACGCCGGCGGTGTCGGCGACGGGGTGGGTGTTGGCCATGGCGAAGACGGCCGTGTAGCCGCCGGAGGCGGCGGCGCGGGTGCCGGTGAGGACGGTCTCGGAGTCCTCGCGGCCGGGCTCGCGCAGGTGGGTGTGCAGGTCGACCAGGCCGGGCAGCAGGATCTGCCCCTCGGCCTCGATCACCTGGGCGTCGTCGGCGCTGAGGCCGGTGCCGACCTCGGCGATGATCTCGCCGTCGATGAGGACGTCCTGCGCCTCGCCGCCGAGCACCTTCGCACCGCGGATCAGGATCTTGCTCATGTTCTTACTTCTCCTCGGTGCGGGTGGTGGTGGCGGGGGCGGCGGGCTCGGAGCCACCGAGCAGCAGGTAGAGGACGGCCATGCGGATGGACACGCCGTTGGCGACCTGCTCGACGACCGTGCAGCGGTCGGAGTCGGCGACCTCGGCGGTGATCTCCATGCCGCGGACCATGGGGCCGGGGTGCATGACGATGGCGTGCTCGGGCATCCTCGCCATCCGCTGGCCGTCGAGGCCGTAGCGGCGCGAGTACTCGCGCTCGGTGGGGAAGAAGGCGGCGTTCATCCGCTCGCGCTGCACACGCAGCATCATCACCGCGTCGGACTTCGGCAGCACGTTGTCGAGGTCGTACGAGACCTCGCAGGGCCAGCTCTCGACGCCGACCGGGACCAGGGTGGGCGGGGCCACCAGGGTGACCTCGGCGCCCAGGGTGTGCAGCAGGTCGACGTTGGAGCGGGCGACCCGGCTGTGCAGCACGTCGCCCACGAGGGTGACGCGCTTTCCGGCCAGATCCTTGCCGAGGCCGGCGTCCCGGCCGACCAGGCGGCGGCGCATGGTGAAGGCGTCGAGCAGGGCCTGGGTGGGGTGCTGGTGGGTGCCGTCGCCGGCGTTGATGACCGGCGCGTCGATCCAGCCGGAGGTGGCCAGGCGGTACGGGGCGCCGGAGGCGCTGTGCCGGATGACGACGGCGTCGACGCCCATCGCCTCCAGGGTCTGGGCGGTGTCCTTCAGGGACTCGCCCTTGGAGACACTGGAGCCCTTGGCCGCGAAGTTGATCACGTCGGCGGAGAGGCGCTTCTCGGCCGCCTCGAAGGAGATCCGGGTGCGGGTGGAGTCCTCGAAGAAGAGGTTGCAGATGGTCCGGCCGCGCAGCGTCGGCAGCTTCTTGATCGGCCGGTCGGCCACCCGGGCCATCTCCTCGGCGGTGTCGAGGATCAGAACGGCGTCGTCGCGGGTGAGGTCGGCGGCCGAGATGAGGTGACGCATCATCGGGGTTTTTCTCCGTGGTGGGGAGGATGAGGGCAGACGGGTGCGCAGGGCTGTGCCCCGGCTCCCGTCGAGGGGGCCGGTGAAGGTGTCAGGAGGCGGGCTTGCTGCCGAGCAGCACGGTGTCGCGACCGTCCTCCTCGGCGAGCAGGACCTTGACCGTCTCCCGCAGCGACGTGGGAAGGTTCTTGCCGACGTAGTCGGCGCGGATCGGGAGCTCTCGGTGGCCGCGGTCGACGAGGACGGCGAGCTGGACGGCGCGCGGGCGGCCGATGTCGCCGAGGGCGTCGAGGGCGGCGCGGATGGTGCGGCCGGAGAAGAGGACGTCGTCGACGAGGACGACGAGGCGGCCGTCGACGCCGTCACCGGGGATCTCGGTGCGGCCGATGGCGCGGGCGGGCTTCAGCCGCAGGTCGTCCCGGTACATGGTGATGTCGAGGGAGCCGACCGGGATCTTGCCGCCGGTGATGGATTCGAGCTTCTCGGCCAGCCGGGCGGCGAGGAACACGCCACGGGTGGGGATGCCGAGGAGGACCACGTCGTCGGCGCCCTTGGCGCGCTCGACGATCTCGTGGGCGATGCGGGTCAGGACCCGCGCGATGTCGGGGCCCTCCAGAACGGGCCGCGCCGTCTCGCTGTACTGCTGCTGAGCGTCCATGTGTAAACGGACCTCCTTCTCCGCCTCACGGGACGGACCTTAAAGGACGTCGGAATTGCGCCATCCACCCTACCAGGGGCGGACGGGACGCCTGCTCACCCCCCGTCCGCCACACCGCGCGCCGTCCCCCGGGAGGGGGCGGTATGGACCATTCGGCTTGACGGGAGAGTGTCACGCTGCGTAACCTCACAGTGAGTTACCAGCCGCGCGGCGCAGCCGCAACGTCGTCTCAGCGTCCGGGAGCGTTATGTCCAGCGAATACGCAAAGCAGCTCGGGGCCAAACTCCGTGCGATCCGCACCCAGCAGGGCCTTTCCCTCCACGGGGTGGAGGAGAAGTCCCAGGGCCGCTGGAAGGCGGTCGTGGTCGGTTCGTACGAGCGTGGCGACCGCGCCGTGACGGTGCAGCGCCTGGCCGAGCTTGCGGACTTCTACGGCGTGCCGGTGCAGGAGCTGCTGCCCGGCACCACCCCTGGCGGCGCCGCCGAGCCGCCGCCGAAGCTGGTCCTCGACCTGGAGCGCCTGGCCCACGTCCCCGCGGAGAAGGCCGGCCCCCTCCAGCGCTACGCGGCGACGATCCAGTCGCAGCGCGGCGACTACAACGGCAAGGTGCTGTCGATCCGCCAGGACGACCTGCGCACCCTCGCCGTCATCTACGACCAGTCCCCCTCGGTCCTCACCGAGCAGCTGATCAGCTGGGGCGTCCTGGACGCGGACGCGCGCCGCGCGGTCGCCCACGAGGACAACAGCTGACCCTGCGGAGAACACTCGCAGAAACGTGCCGCCGGGGCCCCGGGAGTCACCTCGACTCCCGGGGCCCCGGCGCTTCTGTGTGCCTGCGTGGCGGTACGACGAAGGGGCCCGCAGCACACACCAGGTGCTGCGGGCCCCTTTCGACTGTCTGAGGGCCGTGGACGGGCTAGGCGTCCGCGTCCCGGCGCAGGCGCGGCTTCAGGTCCTTGAAGCGCGCGAGCAGGCCGTTCACGAAGGTCGGCGACTCGTCGGTGGAGAACTCCTTGGCGAGGTTCACCGCCTCGTCGATGGCCACCGCGTCCGGGGTGCCGTCCTCCCAGATCAGCTCGTACGCGGCGAGGCGCACGATGTTCCGGTCGGCGGCGGGCATCCGGTCGAGGTCCCAGTCCACCGCGTAGGTCGCGATGAGCTCGTCGATCCGGGCCACGTGCTTGGCGTAGCCCTCGACCAGCTGCATGGTGAAGTCGTTCACCGGCGGCCGGCGGTCGTCGGACCGGTGCAGCCGGACCTGGTCCGCGAGGACCTCCTGCACCGAGGTGCCGCGCTGGTCGGCCTCGAACAGGATCTGGAAGGCCCGCTTGCGGGCCTTGCTCCGGGCGGCCACGGCTAGTTGTTCACCCGGCCGAGGTAGCTGCTGTCACGGGTGTCGACCTTGACCGTCTCACCGGTGGTGACGAAGAGCGGGACCTGGATCTCGTGGCCGGTCTCCAGGGTGGCGGGCTTGGTGCCACCGGTGGAGCGGTCGCCCTGGACGCCCGGGTCGGTGTGCTGGATCTTCAGCTCGACGGCGGCCGGGAGCTCCACGTAGAGCACCTCGCCCTCGTGGCGCGCGACGGAGGCCGTGAAACCCTCGATGAGGAAGTTCGCGGCGTCGCCGACGGCCTTCTTGTCGACGTGCAGCTGGTCGTAGGTCTCCATGTCCATGAAGACGAAGTACTCGCCGTCCATGTAGGAGAACTGCATGTCCCGGCGGTCGATGGTGGCCGTGTCGACCTTCACACCCGCGTTGAAGGTCTTGTCGACGACCTTGCCGGACAGCACGTTCTTGAGCTTGGTGCGCACGAAGGCGGGGCCCTTGCCGGGCTTGACGTGCTGGAACTCGACGACGGACCAGAGCTGGCCGCCTTCGAGCTTGAGCACCATGCCGTTCTTGAGGTCGTTCGTGGAAGCCACGGTTGCGGAATCTCCTGGTACTGACGTGGACCAAGAGGCACGGCGCGCGCTAGAGCGCGAGCAGCTCCTTGGTCGTGATGGTGAGTAGCTCGGGTCCGCCGTCCGCCTCCTGGCGTACGACGAGCGTGTCATCGATCCGGACCCCGCCCCGGCCCGGGAGGTGGACCCCCGGTTCGACGGTGACCGGCACGCAAGCGTCCAGTTTACCCATGGCCGCGGGTGCGAGCTGCGGGTCCTCGTCGATTTCCAGGCCCACGCCGTGCCCGGTGAGCGGGGTGGTGGCGTCCCCGTGACCCGCCGCGACGAGAATCTGCCGGGCCGCCCGGTCCACGTCCCGGTACTCGGCGCCGGGCACGAGCGCCTCGCGGCCGGCCCGCTGAGCGGCGAAGACGAGGTCGTACAGCTCGATCTGCCAGTCGGCCGGGGTGGTCCCGATGACGAAGGTGCGGCCGATCTCGCAGCGGTAGCCGCGGTAGTCGGCGCCCAGGCAGACGGTGAGGAAGTCGCCCTCCTCGACCCGCCGGTCGGTGGGCCGGTGCCCGGACCGCCCGGAGTGCGGTCCGGTGGCGACGGAGGTGGCGAAGGCCGGCCCGTCGGCGCCGTGGTCGACGAGCCGCCGCTCCAGCTCCAGGGCGAGGTGCCGCTCGGTGCGCCCGACGAGGATCGACTCCAGGAGCTCGCCGAGCGCCTGGTCGGCGATCTCGGCGGCGATCCGCAGACAGCCGATCTCGTCCTCGTCCTTGACGATCCGCAGCTGCTCGACCGAGCAGGACAGGTCGGCGAGCCGCAGCCCGGGGGCGACCGAGCCCATGGCGCGGTGCCGGGCCACGGTCAGATGGTGCTCCTCCACGGAGAGGGCGTCCGCGCCGGCCTTGCGGGCGAAGTCGACGCCGGCGACGGCCGGATCCCCGCCGCCGGCCGGCAGCACCAGCGTGCGGAGCAGCTCGTCGAGCCGCCCGTCGGCCGGATCGGCGCCCGGGGCGGTGGGGCAGAGCAGCACGTCCTCGTCGGGACCGAGCAGCAGCACGGCCCCGGCGGGCGAACCGCCGGTGAGATAGCGGACATTGGCGGGGCGGGAGACCAGGGCCGCCGGGCTGCCCGCGGCCGCGCACCGGTCGCGCAGCCGGGTCCGGCGGTCCGCATACACCTCTGACATGTTCCGAGCCTACGAGCGCCCGCCCGCCCCGGCCTGTTGTGCGCACCCGACCGGGCAGCGCACAGCGGCTACGCCGACGGCTGGCCGGATATCGCGCGGGCGAGGACGTCGTCCAGGACCCGGGCGGTGGTCTCCACGTCGTACGTGGAGTTGTCGATGATCGGCAGTCCGGAGCCGTACCAGCCGGCCATCCGGCCGTGGATCGCGGCGACCTCCTCGTCGGAGAGACGCCGGTTGCCGCTGCGCTCGGCGTTGCGCTCCAGGACGATGTCGAGACCGGGCAGCAGCACGACCGGGAGCAGTCCGGGGCCGACGTGGCGCTTCCAGCCGCCGAGGCCGACGACCGGCCAGTCGGGGAAGACGGCGTCGTCGAGGATGCAGGAGATGCCATTGGCGAGGAAGTTGCGGGCGGCGAAGCCGCAGGTGCGGCGGGCGAGCCGGTACTGCGCCTCGGAGTTCTCGTTCCAGCCGGACTGGGGGTCGGCGAAGCCGGAGCAGACCCATTCGCGGACGTCGTCGAGGCTGATGTGGGCCGTGGGGACGGGCCGGCGGGCGGCCCAGTGGCGGGCGACGGTGGTCTTGCCCGCGCCGGCCGGGCCGATGAGCAGGACCGCGATGGTGGCGCCGCCGGTGCCGGTGACCGGGGGCGGCAGGGTGATGTGGCCGGTGACCTGGCCGGAGGGGGCGCCGCCCCAGCCGGGCGGCGGGCCCGGAGTGGCGGGCGGCGCGGGCGGGGCCTGCGGGGCGGGCGGGCCCTGGGGGGCCGGCGGCGCCGGGTAGGGCTGGTGGTGGCCGGGAGCGGGGTGGTGCGCGGGCGCCGGGTGGTGGCCGTGACCGGGGACGGGCGGCGGAACGGGCGGGTGTCCGCCCTGGACCGGGGCGCCGGGGGCGTGGGCCTGCGGGCCCTGCGCCCAGCCGGTGCGGCCCGCGGGTTCCTGCGGTGGCAGCGGAGCCCCCATTCCGTGCTGCATCCGGTGCCCCACTCCGTTCCCTGCCGGCGATGTTTCCGTCGTTGCCGGAACGTTACCGCCCCCGGCTTCCCCAGGGGAAACGGCCCGGGGCGATCGGCCGGGGGCACGGGCCCTCACCCGCCGGGGTGAGGGCCCGCTCAGGCGTCCAGTTCCTCCGCGAGCGCGCGCAGCGCAAGGCGGTAGGAGCCGATGCCGAAGCCGGCGACGGTGCCGGTGGCCACCGCGGCGACCACGGAGGTGTGCCGGAACTCCTCACGGGTGTACGGGTTGGAGATGTGCACCTCGATCAGCGGCGCGGTGCGCTGGGCGGCCGCGTCGCGCATCCCGTACGAGTAGTGGGTGAAGGCGCCGGGGTTGAGGACGACCGGGAGCGAACCGTCCGCGGCCTCGTGCAGCCAGCGGATCATCTCCCCCTCGTCGTTGGTCTCGCGCACCTCGACGTCGAAGCCCAGCTGCTCGCCCAGCGCGCGGCAGGACTCCACCAGGCCCTTGTAGGACGTGGCGCCGTAGATGTCGGGCTCGCGGGAGCCGAGCCGGCCCAGGTTCGGGCCGTTCAGCACGAGGACGCGGCGCGGTTCGCTCACGCGGACACCTCGCCGTACGCCGCGATCAGCACCGCCGGGTCGGGGCCCTCCATGACGGTGGGCTTGCCCAGGCCGTCGAGGACGATGAAGCGCAGCAGGTCGCCGCGGGACTTCTTGTCGACCTTCATGGTCTCCAGGAGCTTGGGCCACTGGTCGCCGCGGTAGGTGAGCGGCAGGCCGACGGACTCCAGGACGGCGCGGTGCCGGTCGGCGGTGGCGTCGTCGAGGCGTCCGGCCAGCCGGCCCAGCTCGGCGGCGAAGACCATGCCGACGGAGACGGCGGCGCCGTGCCGCCACTTGTAGCGCTCGTTCTTCTCGATGGCGTGCGCGAGGGTGTGCCCGTAGTTGAGGATCTCGCGGCGGCCGGCCTCCTTGAGGTCGCCGGAGACGACCTCGGCCTTGACCTTGATCGAACGGACGATCAGCTCGGCGGTGTTCGGGCCGGACGGGGTACGGGCGGCCTCCGGGTCGGCCTCGATCAGGTCGAGGATGACCGGGTCGGCGATGAAGCCGGCCTTGATGATCTCGGCGAGGCCGGAGACGTAGTCGTGCACCGGCAGCGAGTCCAGCGCGGCCAGGTCGCACAGTACGCCGGTCGGCGGGTGGAAGGAGCCGACGAGGTTCTTGCCCTCGGCGGTGTTGATGCCGGTCTTGCCGCCGACGGCCGCGTCGACCATGCCGAGCACCGTGGTGGGCACGGCGATCCAGCGCACCCCGCGCAGCCAGGTCGCGGCGACGAAGCCGGCCAGGTCGGTGGTGGCGCCGCCGCCGACGCCGACGATGACGTCGCTGCGGGTGAAGCCGGTCTGGCCGAGCGCCTTCCAGCAGTAGGCGGCGACCTCGGCGGTCTTCGCCTCCTCCGCGTTGGGCACCTGGATGGCGACGGCCTCGTAGCCCTGGCCGGCGAGGTCGGCGCGCAGCGCCTCACCGGTCTCGGCGAGCGCCTCGGGGTGGATCACGGCGACGCGCTTGGCCTGCGGGCCGATGAGCCCGCCGAGCTCGCCGAGCAGCTGCCGGCCGACCAGCACCTCGTACGGGTCGGAACCCTCGGAGCCGCCGACCGGGATCCGGGTGACTTCCTGGTCCTGGTCCGTCATACGTCCTTCAACTCCAGTGCGTCGAGGACCGCCTCGGCGACCTCTTCGGGCGTGCGCTCGTCGGTGGCGACGACGACGCTCGCGACTTCTTCGTACAGATGGCGGCGCGCGTCCATCAGCTCGCGCCACTGCCGGCGCGGGTTGACGGCGAGCAGCGGGCGGGCGGCGCCGAGGCCGACCCGGCGGACGGCGGCCTCGACGTCCATGGAGAGGTACGCGACGGGGCGCCCGCGCAGCAGGGCGCGGGTGCCGGCGTCGAGCACGGCGCCGCCGCCGAGCGCGAGGACGCCCTCGTGCTCGGCGAGGGCGGCGGCCACGGCCGCGCGCTCCAGGGCACGGAAGTGCTCTTCGCCGTCCTCGACGAAGATGTCCGAGATCTCGCGCCCCTCGGCGGCGACGATGTCCGCGTCGGTGTCCCGGTAGACGGCGCCGAGCCGCTCGGCGAGCAGCGCGCCGACGGTGGACTTGCCGGAGCCCATGGGTCCGACGAGGACGACCTGCGGGCCGCCGGTCACCGGATGTGGAGGTTGTCGAGGTACGACTGGACGTTGCGGCGGGTCTCGGTGACGCTGTCGCCGCCGAACTTCTCCACCACCGCGTCCGCGAGGACCAGCGCGACCATCGCCTCCGCGACGATCCCGGCCGCCGGAACGGCGCAGACGTCGGAGCGCTGGTGGTGGGCCGCCGCGACCTCACCGGTCGCGACATCGATCGTGGCAAGCGCCCGCGGGACGGTCGCGATCGGCTTCATCGCAGCGCGCACCCGCAGCAGCTCACCCGTGGTCAGCCCGCCCTCGGTGCCGCCGGAGCGGCCGGAGGTGCGCTTGATGCCGTCCCCGGTCCGCACGATCTCGTCATGCGCCTGCGAGCCGGGCACACGGGCGAGCTCGAAGCCGTCGCCGACCTCGACGCCCTTGATGGCCTGGATGCCCATCAGCGCGGCGGCGAGCCGCGCGTCCAGCCGGCGGTCCCAGTGCACGTGCGAGCCGAGGCCGACGGGCACGCCGTAGGCGAGGACCTCGACCACGCCGCCGAGGGTGTCGCCGTCCTTGTGGGCCTGGTCGATCTCCGCGACCATCGCCTTCGACGCATCCGCGTCCAGGCAGCGCACCGGATCCGCGTCGAGCCTCTCGACATCGGCCGGGGTCGGGTAGACGCCGTACGGGGCCTTCGCCGCCGCCAGTTCCACCACGTGCGAGACGATCTCGATCCCGGCCGCCTCCTTCAGGAACGACCGGGCGACCGCGCCGAGCGCGACGCGGGCGGCGGTCTCCCGGGCGCTGGCGCGCTCCAGGATCGGCCGGGCCTCGTCGAAACCGTACTTCTGCATACCAGCCAGATCGGCGTGACCGGGACGCGGCCGGGTCAGCGGCGCGTTACGACCGGTCTCCTTCAGCTCGGCGGGATCGACCGGATCGGCCGACATCACCTTCTCCCACTTCGGCCACTCCGTGTTGCCGACCATGACCGCGACCGGCGAGCCGAGCGAAAGACCGTGCCGGACACCACCGAGGAAGGTGACCTCGTCCCGCTCGAACTTCATCCGCGCACCGCGCCCATAGCCGAGCCGCCGCCGCGCGAGATGATCCGCCACCAGCTCCGTGGTGACCGGAACACCGGCCGGAAGTCCCTCAAGGGTTGCAACCAGCGCGGGGCCGTGCGACTCCCCCGCCGTCAGCCAACGCAACCTGCTCAACGATGCTCCTCATGCTCGCGCCTGGGCACTGCGACGGCACGACCTGGGTGCGCGGCCCGGGTCCGCCTGCCCCGATCCTCCCACGTCCCGGCGGCCGATCGATCGCCGGTCCACGGGTCGGGACGCTCGTCTCACGCATCGGGTGAGGTCGCGCAGGTCGGGGTGGGGCGGTCGGCGCCTCCGCCGGCGCTCAGCGCTCGGCGAGCGCCCGCTCCCCCGCCGCCCGCATCGCGGCCAGCGGCCCCGGCGTGCGGCCGGTCATCTGCTCGACCTGGAGCACCGCCTGGTGCACCAGGAGGTCGAGCCCGCCGACGACCTTCCCGCCGCGCGCCGACCAGGCGGCGGCGAGGCGGGTGGGCCAGGGGTCGTAGAGCACGTCGAAGAGGGTGCCGGGGGCGTCGGGGACGGCGCCGGCCAGGGCGTCGGTCGTCCCGGCCGGGGTGGTCGCGACCACCA
Source organism: Streptomyces fradiae (assembly GCF_041270065.1). Lineage (NCBI taxonomy): Bacteria > Bacillati > Actinomycetota > Actinomycetes > Kitasatosporales > Streptomycetaceae > Streptomyces > Streptomyces fradiae. Next base: position 1,329,475 of record NZ_CP065958.1, read on the forward strand.
GCGGCGCGGCGAGGGCCTCCGCCGCATCGCCCCAGGCGGCCGTGCGCACGTCCACGCCGAGCCGCTCGCCCCAGCCGCGCATCTCGCCGGCGCGGGCCTCGCTCCGTACGTACGCGGTGACGGGGCCCGAGCAGATCCGGGCGAGGGCGGCGAGCGCCGAGGAGGCGGTGGCGCCCGCGCCGAGGACGGCGGCGGAGTCGACCTTCTCGACGCCCCGCTCGCGCAGCGCGGCGATCATGCCGGGGATGTCGGTGTTGTCGCCGACCCGGCGCCCGTCCTCCGTGAACACCACCGTGTTGACGGCCTCGACCGAGGCCGCCGTGTCGGTGATCTCGTCGAGCAGCGGAATGATCGCCCGCTTGAGCGGCATGGTCAGCGAGAGCCCGGCCCACGACGCGTCGAGCTCGCCGACGAACCCGGGCAGCGCCGCCTCGTCGACCTCGAACTGTCCGTAGGACCAGTCGTCGAGGCCGAGCGCGGCGTACGCGGCCCGGTGCAGGACCGGGGAGAGCGAGTGGGCGATGGGCGAGCCGAGGACGGCCGCCCTGTGTCGTGTGCTCACTGCCCGGACTTCTCCCGCTCCTTCTCGTACTCCGCGACGTTCTTGTTGTGCTCCGCGATCGTCACGGCGAAGACGGTCTTGTTCTCGTTGATCGACACGAAGTAGTACCACGGGCCCGGCGTCGGGTTCATGGCGGAATTGACCGCGTCGAGACCCGGGTTGCTGATCGGGCCGGGAATGATGCCCTGGACGCGGTACGTGTTGTACGGGTCCTTGATCTGCCGCAGGTCCTTGACTGTGCCGACGTCGAGGGTGCTCTCGCCGCGCAGGTAGTTGACCGTGGAATCGAATTCCAGCCGGCCGACGGTCTCCATGTTTCCGGGCTTGAGACGGTTGTAGACGACCCGCGAGACCTTGTCGAAGTCGTGCTTGTACTTGCCCTCGACCTGCACGAGGCTCGCGACCGTGACGAGCTCCCACGGGCCCTTGAGACCGAGCTCCTTGGCCTTGGCGTCAAGGTCCAGCTTGCCGTACTCGGCGGCCGACCGGGACACCATCTTGCGCAGCACGTCCTCGGGCTTCGCACCCTTCGCGACCGGATAGCTCGCGGGGAAGAGGAATCCTTCCAGCGGGTCCTTGACCTCGGCGTGGTTCTTCGCCCAGTCGGGCAGACCCAGGTTGTTGGCCTGCTTGTGGGCGACGTCCTTGGTGGTGCCTGGCTTGAGTTCGAGGCGCTTGTCGAGCTCCGCGTAGACCCAGGCGTTGCGCTTGCCTTCGGGAATGATGAGGTTCGCCTGGCTGACGGCCGTGTTCAGCATCAGCGCCACCGCGCTCTCCGCCGACATCTCCTTCTTCAGGGTGTAGACACCCGCCTGGATGGTGATGCCCTTGGGGTTCTTCTGCTGAGCCGAGACAAAGGCGTCGACGCTCTTGACCACGCCGGCCTTCTTGAGGATGTTGCCGATCGCGTAGCCGCCGGAGTCCCTGGGGATCTCGACCTGGACCTCGCCGGTGCCCTGGCCCGCGTAGTCCGGTGCCTCCGCGAAGCGGCCCTGCCAGAACTTGTAGCCGACGTAGCCGACCCCGCCCACGCCGCCGACCAGGACGACCGCGACGACCAGGCAGGCCATGCCGTTCTTGGCCTTCTTGCCCTTCTCGCCCTTGCCGCCCCGGCCGTTCTTCCCGCCGCGGCGGCCCGAGCGGCGGCCGTCCGGCTCGTCGTCGTAGTCGTCGTCGTACGCGTCGTCGTCGTAGCGCTCGGACTCGTTGCCGGGAGCGTCCTCGCCGGTGAAGAAGGGGTGGTTCTCCTCCTCCGGCTCCGCGTCCCAGTCGGTCACCGGCTGCTGCTGCGGGGCCCGGCGCCGGCCGGGGGGCTGCGGCGGGGGGTAGGCCTCGGGGGTGCCGTAGAGGTCGGGCTGCTGGCCGCCGTACGGATCGGCGGGCGGGGCGTTGTACGGCATCGCCGCCTGGCCCGTCTCCCAGGTGGCGTCGTACTGCTGTGCGGGGTAGCCGGGCGTGTCGTAACCGGCCGGCTCCCCGTACTGCTGTTCGCCGTACTGCTGGCCGTAGCCCTGCGGGTACTGCTGCGGATCGTGCGACTGCTGCTGCTCGTAGGGGCCGCCGGCGTACGTCTGCTGCTGGGCGTACGGGTCCTGGTGGCCGTACGGAGCCTGCTGCGGGTACTGCTGCTGCGGGTACTGCTGCTGGCCCTCCCACCCCTGGTCCCCGTACAAGGGGTCCGAGGGGTGCCACGGTTCGGAGCCGGGGCTCCGGCCATACTCAGTCATCGATCCCCAAACAGCCGCGAGGCTTCCGGACGTTCCGCCTCTACGTTGTGCGGCAGCTGTTCGAACACCGCCGCATCGCGCGGAACGTTACCGTATCGCGATCAGATGACCACTTCGACGCCCTCACCGGGCGGATTACCTGATACCCGTTCGGACTCAAGAGCGTTCTGCAGGATGATCACAGCGGCGGCCTGGTCGATCACGGACCGCCCCTTCTTGGACTTCACGCCCGAGGCCCGCAGGCCCTGGGTCGCGGTCACCGTGGTCATCCGCTCGTCGACCAGCCGGACCGGGACCGGGGCGATGCCCTTGGCCATCTCCCGGGCGAAGGCGCGGACCTTGGTCGCGGCCGGGCCCTCCCGCCCGCTGAGCGAGCGGGGCAGGCCCACGACGACCTCGATCGGCTCGTACTCCTCGACGATCTGGCGCAGCCGCCGGTGGGCGGCCGGGACGTCACGCCCCGGCACGGTCTCCACCGGCGTGGCCAGGACCCCGTCGGGGTCGCACGAGGCGACCCCGATCCGGGCGTCCCCGACGTCGACGGCGATCCGACGTCCTCGGCGCATCGTCACCGCACCTCCTGGTGAGCTTCTCCGCTCGCGCGGCGCAGAGGTGCGGCCATCGTCGTCGTCTGCGGACCGGCGGCCGCGCGAGCGTCGCTCACGAGTTTCCCGCCACCTGACGCTCGACGGCGGCCATGGCCTCGCCGACAGCCTCCGGGTTCTGGCCGCCGCCCTGGGCGACGTCCGGCTTGCCGCCACCGCCGCCACCGAGGGTCTTGGCGGCCGTGCGGACCAGCTCGCCGGCCTTGAGGCCGCGCTCGCGAGCGGCCTCGTTGGTGGCGATGACCGTGAGCGGCTTGCCGTTGGCCGTGGTGAACAGGGCCACGACGGCCGGGCGGTCGGACGGGATGCGGCCGCGGACGTCGAGGACCAGCTTGCGCAGGTCGTCGGCGCCGGTGCCGTCCGGGACCTGACCGGTCACCAGGGCGACGCCGCGGATGTCGCGGGCGGAGTCGACCAGACCGGCGGCGGCCTGCAGCACCTTCTCGGCGCGGAACTTCTCGATCTCCTTCTCGGCGTCCTTCAGCTTGCCGAGCATCGAGGAGATCTTCTCCGGCAGCTCCTCCGGGCGGCCCTTGACCAGCTCCTGGAGCTGGGCGACGACCGTGTGCTCACGGGCCAGGAAGTTGTACGCGTCGACGCCGACCAGGGCCTCGATGCGGCGCACGCCGGAACCGATGGAGGACTCGCCGAGCAGCTTCACCAGGCCCAGCTGGGCGGTGTTGTGCACGTGGGTGCCGCCGCACAGCTCCTTGGAGAAGTCGCCGATGGTGACGACGCGGACCTGCTCGCCGTACTTCTCGCCGAACTCGGCGATGGCGCCCTGGCGCTTGGCCTCGTCGATCGGCATGACCTCGGCGTGCACGTCGAGCTCGCGCGAGAGCACCTCGTTGATCTTCTGCTCGACGTCCGTGAGGACGGCGCCGGGGACGGCGTTCGGCGAGCCGAAGTCGAAGCGGAAGCGGCCCGGGGAGTTCTCCGAACCGGCCTGGGCGGCGGTCGGGCCCAGGGCGTCGCGCAGCGCCTGGTGGGTGAGGTGGGTGGCGCTGTGGGCGCGGGCGATGGCCCGGCGGCGGCGCACGTCGATGGCGGCGTAGGCGGTGGCGCCCACGGTGACCTCGCCGACCTGCACCGAACCCTTGTGCACGGAGACGCCCGGGACCGGCTGCTGCACGTCGCGGATCTCGATGACCGCGCCGGAGTGCAGCTTGATGCGGCCGTGGTCGGCGAGCTGGCCGCCGCCCTCGGCGTAGAACGGGGTGCGGTCGAGGACGACCTCGACGTCGTCGCCCTCGGAGGCGGCCGGCGCCGGGACACCGTTGACCAGGAGGCCGACGACCGTGGTCTCGCCCTCGGTGTTGGTGTAGCCGGTGAAGCTCGTGGCACCCGCGGTGTCGGCGATCTCGCGGTACGAGGTGAGGTCGGCGTGGCCGGTCTTCTTGGCCAGGGCGTCGGCCTTGGCCCGCTCCCGCTGCTCCTTCATCAGGCGGCGGAAGCCGTCCTCGTCCACGGAGAGGCCCTGCTCGGCGGCCATCTCCAGGGTGAGGTCGATCGGGAAGCCCCAGGTGTCGTGGAGCAGGAAGGCCTTCTCGCCGGCGAGGACCGTGCCGCCGGCGGCCTTGGTCTCGGTGACGGCGGTGTCGAGGATGTTGGTGCCGCCCTTGAGGGCCTTGAGGAACGCGGCCTCCTCGGCGAGGGCGACCGTCTCGATGCGCTTGCGGTCGGTCTCCAGCTCCGGGTACTGCTCGCCCATGGTGCGGATGACCGTGTCGACGAGCTCGCCGACGACCGGGCCGGTGGCGCCGAGCAGTCGCATGTTGCGGACGGCGCGGCGCATGATGCGGCGCAGCACGTAGCCGCGGCCCTCGTTGCCGGGGGTGACGCCGTCGCCGATGAGCATGACGGAGGTGCGCATGTGGTCGGCGACCACGCGCAGCGAGACGTCGGAGTCGTGGGCCTTGCCGTAGGCGACGCCGGTGAGCTCGGTGGCCTTGTCGATGACGACCTTGAGGGTGTCGGTCTCGTACATGTTCTGCACGCCCTGGAGGATCATCGCCAGGCGCTCGAGACCGAGGCCGGTGTCGATGTTCTTGGACGGCAGGTCGCCGAGGATCTCGAAGTCCTCCTTGCCGATGCCCTGGCCCCGCTCGTACTGCATGAAGACGAGGTTCCAGATCTCGACGTACCGCTCGTCGTTGACGGCCGGGCCGCCCTCGACGCCGAACTCGGGGCCGCGGTCGTAGTTGATCTCGGAGCAGGGGCCGCAGGGACCGGGGACGCCCATGGACCAGAAGTTGTCCTTCTTGCCCAGGCGCTGGATGCGCTCGGCGGGCACGCCCACGACGTCGCGCCAGATGGCCTCGGCTTCATCATCGTCTTGGTAGACCGTGATCCAGAGCTTCTCCGGCTCGAGCCCGTAGCCGCCGTGCTCCACCGGGGTGGTCAGCAGCTCCCAGGCGAGCTTGATGGCGCCTTCCTTGAAGTAGTCGCCGAAGGAGAAGTTGCCGCACATCTGGAAGAACGTGCCGTGGCGGGTGGTCTTGCCGACCTCTTCGATGTCGGGCGTGCGCACGCACTTCTGCACGCTGGAGGCGCGCGCGAAGGGCGGCTTGACCTCACCCAGGAAGTAGGGCTTGAAGGGCACCATGCCGGCCGGGACGAGGAGCAGAGTCGGGTCGTCCGCGATGAGCGACGCCGAAGGGACGACGGTGTGCCCGCGCTCCTCGAAGAAGCTCAGCCAGCGGCGGCGGATTTCAGCCGACTCCATCAGTGGTCCTCATTCCGGTTGTCAGACTTGTACGAAAACGAATAGGTGGTCGTGTCGTCGGCGGGACGGCCGCCGAGCGCCGCGCGGCGGCGCGGTCCTGGCAGCTCGCGCTCCTGCTCCACGGGCGGCGGGGCGTCCAGGCCCAGGGCCGCGCCGAGCTCGGCCTCCCGCTGGAGCATGGTCGCCCGCACGTCGAGGGCGAAGTCCTTGAGCCGGTGGCCGGTCTCGACGGCCTTGTTCGCCGCCTGCGCGGCCAGGCTCTCCGGGGTCAGCTGCTTGAGCTTCCGGTTGACCTTGGTGGTGGCCCACACGCCGGCGGCCGCGCCCGCGGTGAACCAGAACGTACGGCGGAACATCGTGCTCAGCCCTTCTGCTTCCGGCGTCGTGCGGACGGCACGGTACGGCCGACGATCACAGTACGCCGGTCGGCCGCGGCGGGCGCGTCCTGGCGGCCCCGGCCCCGGTCCGGGTCCGCGCCCCGGTCCCGGCCCAGCGCCCTGCGCACCCCGTAGCCGAAGGCCGCGACCTTGACGAGCGGGCCGCCGAAGGTGGAGGCCACGGTGCCGGCGAGGGCGGAGGCGTTGGAGGTGACCTCCTGGACGTCGGACGCGATGGCGTCGACCTTGTCCAGCTGGGTCTGCGCGGAGCGCACGGTCGCGGAGGCGTCGGCGAGCAGCGGGACGGCCTTCTCGGTCACGTCCGCGACGAGCTTGGTGGTCGCCCGGAGCGTCTGCGCCAGCCTCACCAGCACCACGGCGAGGAAGGAGACGAGGATCGCCCAGAACACGGCCACCAGGATCCCGGCAACCTCACCACCGGTCACGCTGCACCGCTCTCTGCTGTCGTCGGGTCCCGGTCGGTCGTCGGACCCGTGTGTACACGTCCTCCGACCCTATCGCGCCCGAGCTCCCCGGCCGCACCGCATTACCGCCTGTGGGAGGGGAGTTGCGTACGCCGATTGTACGGAGTGCGCGCGGATGAGTACGCTCCGTGTGCCATGCGACGGAGCAATCTCCCGGCGGAACTGAACCGGTTCGTGGGCCGGGCCGCCGAACAGGACCGACTGGCCCGGATGATCGCCGAGTTCCGGCTGGTCACGGTGGTCGGAGTGGGCGGAGTGGGCAAGACCCGGCTCGCCCTGCGGGCTGCTGCGGCACTGCAGAAACGCTACGTCGACGGGGTGCGGCTCGCCGAGCTGAGCGCGCTGCGCGACCCGGGCCTGGTGGCCCACGCCCTGGTCGAGGCGCTCGGGCTGACCGACCACACGGTGCGCCCGCCGCGCGAGGTCCTCCTCGAACACCTCGCGGAGCGGCGGCTGCTGCTCGTGGTGGACGGTTTCGAGCATCTGGTGGACGAGTGCGCGGGGCTGCTGCGGGAGTTGCTCGCCGGCTGTCCGGGGCTCACGGTCCTCGCGGCGGGCCGCCGGCCGCTGCGGGTGGACGGCGAGGCGGTGTGCACGCTGGCGCCGATGGGCGCGGCGGACGCGCTGGAGCTGCTCACGGGGCGGGCGACGGAGGCGGGCGCGGGGCCGGACGCGGGGCCGGACGCGGGCGGGGTCGCGGGCGGGGATCCGGAGATCCTGCGGGAGCTGTGCCGGCGGCTCGACGGGATCCCGCTGGCGCTCGAACTGGCGGCGGCGCGGCTGCCGCTGCTCACGCCGGAGCAGCTCCTTGCGCGCCTGGAGGACCGCTTCCGGCTGCTCGACGGCGGACGGCGCGGCGCGCTCCCCCGGCATCAGACGCTGCGCACGGCGATCGGCTGGAGCCATGAGCTGTGCACGCCGGAGGAGCGGCTGCTGTGGGCGCGGCTCTCGGTGTTCGCCGGTCCGTTCGACCTGGAGGCCGTGGAGTACGTGTGCGGGGGCGCCGAGCTGCCGGCGGACCGGGTGCTCGACGTGCTCGGCGAGCTGCTCGCGCAGTCGCTCGTGGCGCGCGAGGACACGGTGGCGGGCCCGCGCTACCGGATGCTCGACACGGTCGGGGCGTACGGGGCGGAGTGGCTGGCGGCGCTCGGCGACACCGAGCGGATGCGGCGCCGGCACCGGGACTGGTACATGGGCCTGGCCACCTGGTGCGAGCTGGAGTGGTTCAGCCCGCGGCAGGCGGAGGTGGCGGCGGCGACGGACGTGGCGCTGCCGAATCTGCGGGCGGCCCTCGAGCTGTGCCTGGAGTCGGCGGAGGACACGGCGCTCGCCCAGCATCTGGCGGGGACGCTGTGGTTCTACTGGGCGGGCTGCGGACGCCTGTCGGAGGGCCGGCACTGGCTGGACCGGGCGGTGACGGCCGGCTCGCACCAGCCGGTGGCGCTGCACGAGGACGCCCGGCTCAAGGCGCTGTGGGTGCTCGGGTACGTGGCGGTGCTGCAGGGCGATCCGACGGCGGCGGTGGCGGCGCTGCACGAGTGCGGGGAGCGGGCCCGGATCACCGGGAACGCGCTGGCGGAGGCGTACGCGACGCACCGGATGGGGTGTCTGGCCCTCATCTCGGACGAGCTGCCGCGGGCCGAGGAGCTGCTCGGCACAGCACTGCACTCGTACCGCGAGCTGGGCGAGCTGAACAGCAATGTGCTGATGGGGCAGGTGGAGCTGGCGATGGCGCGGGCCTTCCAGGGTGATCTGGAGGGTGCGGTCGCGCTGTGCGCCGAGGTGCGGGAGGTCTGCGAGGAGCGCGGGGAGCGGTGGACCCGGGCGTACGCGCTGTACGTCCTCGCCTATGCGGCGCTGACGGACGGCGATCCGGTGTCCGCGCGGGAGCTGCTCACCGAGTGCGTGACGATCAACCACGCCTTCCACGATCTGGTGGGTCTGGTGCTCGGGATCGAGCTGCTCGCGCTGGTGACGGTGGTCGAGGAGGATCCGGCGGAGGCGGCGCTGCTGCAGGGGGCGGCGATGCCGGTGTGGCAGTCGGTGGGGCTGCCGCTGTTCGGTTCGAGCAACTTCAACGGGGCCCGCGTGCTGTGCGCCCGGCAGGCGGGCGAGCTGCTCGGCGGGGAGGCGTACGGCGCCTGGTACCGGGAGGGCGAGCGGCTCCCGCTCGACGCGGCGGTGGACCGGGCGCTCGCTGACCGCCGGGAACCGGCCACCGGGAACGGCGCGGGGGCGGCGGCGCCGCGCCCCTTCCGTACCGGCCGGGCACCGGTCCCGGACACGCGGAAGCCCGCCGGCTCCCCCACCGTGTCGGGTGGGGAAGCGGCGGGCTGAACACCGCGGGGGTGGTACTACTGCGCGCCGATGATCAGCGGGCGTAGTACTCGACGACCAGCTGCTCGTCGCAGACGACCGGGATTTCCTTGCGGTTCGGGTCGCGGTCGAGGCGGAAGGCCAGGGCCTTCAGGTTGACCTGCAGGTAGCGCGGGGTCTCGCCGTCGGGGGCGAAGCCACCCTCGCGGGCCACCTGGAACAGGGTCTTGTTGCGCGACTTCTCGCGGACCATCACGACGTCGTCGGGACGGACGCGGAAGGACGGCTTGTCGACCTTGCCACCGTTGACCTGGATGTGGCCGTGGACGACCATCTGGCGGGCCTGGTAGATGGTGCGGGCGATGCCCGAACGCAGGACCAGGGCGTCGAGACGACGCTCGAGCTCGACGACCAGCGCCTCGCCCGTCTTGCCCTCGGCCTTCTTGGCGCGGTCGTAGGCGCGGGCCATCTGGCGCTCGCTGATGTCGTACTGGGCGCGCAGACGCTGCTTCTCGAGCAGACGGACCTTGTAGTCCGAGTTCTGCTTGCGGCCACGGCCGTGCTCGCCGGGCGGGTAGGGGCGGGCCTCGAAGTACTTGACGGCCTTCGGGGTCAGCGCGATGCCGAGGGCACGCGACTTCTTGACCTTGGGACGGGACTGGTTCGGCATGAACCAACCTCTCTCACTGTTTCGAATACGGCTTCACCAGGGTTTAGGGAGGTCGCAATCCGCAGCCGGGAAACCCGTCGGGTCCGCAGGGGACCTGCCGGGCAGCCGCTCCCTGGTCTGGGCACATACGTGCAGCACGCGAACGACCCACCGCCTGCTCCGGGGAATCCCGGTGGTGGTGGGTTGCCCGCGACACCTTCGAAGGTGCGCGACGCTCCTGGAGACCCCGCCCGAAGGCCGGGACTCCGGCTGTCCGTCCTGTTCTGGTGATGCCGGCCGGAGCCGGACACAGGACGCAGCACTTCGGGTCAGTGTACCGGGTCCACCGGGCGCCTCGCGCCGGGCCCTCTCAGCCGCCCTCGCCCTTCAGGCGCTCCCGCACCTTCTCCACCACGTCCGCGTAGCGCGCCTCCGCGCCGTAGCGCGTCGGCTCGTAGTACTGCTTGCCGTGGACCGCGTCCGGCGCGTACTGCTGGCTGGCGATGGCGCCCGGCACGTCGTGCGGATACACATACCCCTGGGCGTGGCCCAGTTTGGCGGCGCCCTTGTAGTGGCCGTCGCGCAGATGCGGCGGTACGGGGCCGGCGAGGCCGCCCTGGACGTCGGCGCGGGCGGCGAAGATCGCGTTCGTCGCCGCGTTGGACTTCGGGGCGAGCGCAAGCGCGATGGTGGCGTGGCTCAGGGTGAGCGCCGCCTCGGGGAAGCCGATCATGGCGACGGCCTGGGCGGCGGCCACGGCGAGCGGCAGGGCGTTCGGGTCGGCGAGGCCGATGTCCTCGCTGGCCGAGATCATCAGGCGCCGGGCGATGAACCGCGGGTCCTCCCCCGCCTCGATCATCCGGGCCAGATAGTGCAGCGCCGCGTCCACGTCGGAGCCGCGGATCGACTTGATCAGCGCGCTCGCCACGTCGTAGTGCTGGTCGCCGTCCCGGTCGTACTTCACGGCCGCCCGGTCGACGGTCTCCTCGACCGTCTCCAGGGTGATGGTCTTCTCCTGCTTGGCGATGGCCGCGCCGGCCGCCGCCTCCAAGGCGGTCAGGGCGCGCCGGGCGTCGCCGCCGGCGATCCGCAGCAGATGCGCCTCGGCGTCCTCGTCGAGCCCGACGGCCCCGCCGAGCCCGCGCTCCTCGTCGAGGGCGCGGCGCAGCAGTCCGCTCAGGTCGGCGTCGGTGAGCGGCTCCAGGGTGAGCAGCAGGGAGCGGGAGAGCAGCGGGGAGATCACCGAGAAGTACGGGTTCTCGGTGGTGGCGGCGATCAGGGTGACCCAGCGGTTCTCGACGGCCGGCAGGAGGGAGTCCTGCTGGGCCTTGGAGAAGCGGTGGATCTCGTCGAGGAAGAGGACGGTCTCCTTGCCGAATCCGCCGACGGCCCGGCGGGCCCCGTCGATGACGGCCCGGACCTCCTTGACGCCGGCGGTGATCGCGGACAGCTCCACGAAGCGCTTGTTGGTGGCCTTGGAGACCACATAGGCGAGGGTGGTCTTGCCGATGCCGGGCGGGCCCCAGAGGATCACCGAGGAGGCGCCGGCCGGTCCGCCGGTGCCGTCGCCGACCAGGCGGCGCAGCGGGGAGCCGGGCTTGAGCAGATGGCTCTGGCCCACGACCTCGTCGAGGGTGCGCGGACGCATCCGGACGGCCAGCGGGCTGCTGGTCGGGTCCTTCTCCTGGCGTTCTTCGGCTGCTGCGGTGAAAAGGTCGGGCTCCACGGTCATGAAGCCTAGGTCACCGCACTGACAGTCCGGTCCGCGCGGCCCGTGCCCGGCCGGTCGCTCAGCTGGTCCAGAAGTCCCACCAGCGGGTCAGGATCAGCATGCCGATGATGCCGATGTGCAGCACCGGGAGCACCCAGGTGAACTCCGAGAAGAAGGTGCGCAGCCCGGCCGGCGCGGGCAGCACCCCGTTGCGCACGTTGTGCGAGGTCACGTACCAGAACATGACGATGGTGGCGGCCCAGGCGAGGCAGCACCAGAGGCAGAGCGAGTTGATCTCGTACAGCGACTGCTGCATCAGCCAGGTGCAGAAGCCGACGCCGAAGAGGGTGCCGGCGTTGAGGCCGAGCCAGTACCAGCGGCGGTAGCGGGCGCCCGCGAGCAGGCCGACGCCGATCGCGATCACCACGGAGTACGTGACGAGGCCGAGCATCGGGTTCGGGAAGCCGAAGACCGAGGCCTGCTCGCTCTTCATGATGTTCCCGCAGGACACGATGGGGTTGAGGCTGCACCCGGGGACGAAGTTCGGGTCTTCCAGGAGCTTGAACTTGTCGATGGTGATGATCCAGGCGGCGAGCAGTCCCGCCGCCCCGGTGATCACCAGGAGCCAGGCGAAGGCGCGGCTCCCGCCGATGGTGCGGGAGTCCTCCCCCGCCGCGGTCCCGCTCGCGGCCGCTGCCTTGGTCATGTCGCTCACTCGCTCTTCGTCGTTTCCGTCGTCTCCGCCGACCGGGGCAGGGTCATTCTGCCGCACCCGGTCGTACGGACGGTGTGAGCGAACGCGGAGGGCCCCCGGCACCGGGTGCCGGGGGCCTCTCTCACGTACAGCCGGTACGGATCAGACGGCGAGCTTCGCCTTCACCGCGTCGACCAGCTCGTCGAGGGCGACCGCCGTCTGCTCGCCGGACTCCATGTCCTTGAGCTGGACCACGCCCTCGGCGAGGTCGCGCTCGCCGGCGACGAGGGTGAAGCGGGCGCCGGAGCGGTTGGCGCTCTTCATGTGGGCCTTGAGGCCCTTCGCGCCGTAGCTGAAGTCCGTGGCCACGCCTTCCTTGCGGAGTCGCGTGACGAACCCGAACAGCACCTTGCGCGCCTCGTCGCCAAGCGCCACCGCGAAGACGCTGGTGGCCGGCGGGATGTCGAGCTCGATGCCCTCGGCCTCGAGCGCGAGGACCGTACGGTCCACGCCGAGCGCCCAGCCGACGGACGGCAGCGCGGGGCCGCCGATCATCTCGGACAGACCGTCGTAACGGCCGCCGCCGCCGACCGCGGACTGCGAGCCGAGTCCGTCGTGGACGAACTCGAAGGTGGTCCGGGTGTAGTAGTCCAGGCCGCGGACCAGCTTGTCGTCGTCCTCGAAGGCCACGCCCGCCGCGGTGAGCAGCTCACGCACCTCGGAGTGGTACGCCTTGCACTCCTCGCACAGATAGTCCTTGAGGAGCGGGGCGTCGACCAGCTGCTTCTGCACGTCGGCACGCTTGTCGTCGAGGACCCGGAGCGGGTTGATCTCGGCGCGGCGCAGCGTCTCCTCGTCGAGGTCGAGACCGCGCAGGAAGGTCTGGAGGGCCTCGCGGTAGACGGGGCGGCACTGCTTGTCGCCGAGCGAGTTCAGCAGGATGCGGAACTCGCGCAGGCCGAGCGAGCGGTAGGCCTGGTCGGCCAGGATGATCAGCTCGGCGTCGAGCGCCGGGTCCTCGGCGCCGATGGCCTCGGCACCGACCTGCGAGAAGTGGCGGTAGCGGCCCTTCTGCGGACGCTCGTAGCGGTAGTACGAGCCGCTGTACCAGAGCTTGACCGGCAGCCCGCCGGCCTTGTGCATGTTGGCTTCCAGGGCCGCGCGCAGGACGGAGGCCGTGCCCTCCGGGCGCAGGGCGAGGTTGGAGCCGCCCTTGGTGGTGAGGGTGTACATCTCCTTGGTCACGATGTCGGTGGACTCGCCGACACCGCGCGCGAACAGGTTGACGTCCTCGAAGCCGGGGGTCTCGACGTACCCGTATCCGGACTTCCGGAGGGGTGCGGAGATCGCGTCACGGACCGCGAGATAGGTCGCCGAGAACGGCGGGATGAGATCGAAGGTGCCCTTGGGGGCCTTGAAGGTGCTCACGAAAGTCTTGTCACATTCCTCGTCGGGGAGCCTGCGTCTCGCTCCCGAGGCCAGCCGTCACCTGCCGCAGATACGGGTTGGTGGCGCGCTCCTGGCCGATGGTCGTCTGGGGACCGTGGCCGGACAGGACGACGGTCGAGTTCTCGAGCGGCAGGACCACGCGGGTCAGCGATGCGAGCATCTCGTCCATGTCACCGCCGGGCAGGTCGGTGCGTCCGATGGAGCCGGCGAACAGCAGGTCGCCGGAGAAGAGGACGGAGGGGATCTCCGTGGTCTCCGGCGTCCGGAAGGTCACCGACCCCTTGGTATGCCCGGGCGCGTGCGCGACGGAGAAGTCGAGGCCCGCGAGCTTCAGCGCGGCACCGTCGGTGAGCTCGTGCACGTCGTCCGGCTCGCCCACGGTCAGCTCGCCTATGAGGGGCATCCCGATGGAGCGGCCGAGGGCCTTCTCCGGGTCGCTCATCATGTACCGGTCGGCGGGGTGGATCCACGCGGGTACGTCATGGGCGCCGCAGACCGGGACGACGGAGGCGACGTGGTCGATGTGGCCGTGCGTGAGGACCACGGCGACGGGCTTGAGCCGATGCTTCTTCAGCGTCTCCTCGACCCCCTGGGCGGCCTGGTGGCCCGGGTCGATGATGACGCACTCCTCGCCCGCGGCGGGGGCGACCACATAACAGTTGGTCCCCCAGGCCCCGGCGGGGAACCCGGCAATCAGCACGATCGTCCTTATTTGTCGTCCGGCAGTTGGCTGCGCCAGTGCGGAACGCAGCGGAATGCAGCAGATCAGAGCCTACCGGCGGTGCGTATTCCACAGCCAACCCGTATACGGTACGGGCACATCCGACCAGGACAGGAACACTCGATCGAAAGGGAGCGGACCCGGTGGTCACCAGCGATCAGCGGCGGCGGCAGCTCGCCAGGGAGAAGTACGCGCGGCAGCAGCAGCGGCGTGCCGAGGCGCAGCGCAAGTCGCGCCGGAACACCGTCATCGCCTCGTCGCTCGCGGTGGTGCTCGCCGCCGGTCTCGCGGTGTGGGCCTCGGTGGCCCTGACCGGCGCCGACAAGGACGACACCAAGAGCGACAGCGCGGCGAGCGCGAGCGACACCCCGAGCGCGGAGCCGACGCCCTCGGGGCAGCCCGAGCCGGCGATGTCGATCGACCAGAAGGCCACGTACACGATGGCCCTCAAGACGAACGTCGGCGACATCAAGGTCACGATGGACGCGGCGAAGGCCCCGCACACCGTGAACTCCTTCAAGCACCTCGCCGACAAGAAGTACTTCGACGGGACCAAGTGCCACCGTCTGACCACCTCGGGCATCTTCGTGCTCCAGTGCGGCGACCCGAAGGGCGACGGCACCGGCGGCCCGGGCTACTCCATCCCGGACGAGAACCTGAACGGGCTCGGCAAGGCCGGCCAGGACGGCTCGGTCACCTTCCCGAAGGGCACCGTGGCGATGGCGAACGCCGGCCCGAACACCGGCGGCAGCCAGTTCTTCCTCGTCTACAAGGACACCAAGCTCCCGCCGAACTACACCCCGTTCGGCACCTTCGACGCGGACGGCCTGAAGGTCGTCGAGGACGTGGCGAAGGCGGGCGTCCAGGGCGGTGCCGGTGACGGCGCGCCGCAGAAGGCGGTCACGATCGAGAAGGCGACCGTCGCCAAGAAGTGAGTGCGGGGGCGGCCCGGCGACCACACCTGCGTACGACCGTTGAATTTCGGTCGCGCTGAGTGCGGACAGCCGGGCCGCCGTTCGCCTAGATTGGCGTTGTACAGCGCAGGCCGACGGCCGCGCTGTGGAGGGCGGGCGAGACCCGCCGGGAAACCGTGGACGATGCCCGGGGGTCGAGGCCCCCGCGACGGCATCATGTGGAGGAGGCGCTGTGAGCAGCGACCCGTGGGGCCGCGTCGACGAGACGGGCACCGTGTACGTGCGTACGGCCGAGGGCGAGCAGGTCGTCGGATCGTGGCAGGCCGGCACCCCTGAGGAGGCGCTGGCCTACTTCGAGCGCAAGTACGAGGGGCTGGTGGTCGAGATCGGCCTCCTCGAGAAGCGGGTGCGGACCACCGACCTGTCGGCCAAGGACGCCACGGCGGCCATCGACCACATCCGGCAGCAGGTCGAGGAGCACCACGCGGTGGGCGACCTCGCCGCGCTGAAGGTCCGGCTCGACAAGCTGGCCGAGTCGGTGGAGTCGCGCCGCGAGGAGCGCAAGGTCCAGAAGGCGAAGCAGGCCGACGAGGCGCGCTCCGCCAAGGAGGCGCTGGTCACCGAGGCCGAGGAGCTGGCGCAGAGCGAGCAGTGGCGGGCCGCCGGCGAGCGGCTGCGGGCCCTGGTGGACACCTGGAAGGGCCTGCCGCGGCTCGACCGGAAGTCCGACGACGAGCTGTGGCACCGCTTCTCGCACGCCCGGTCGGCGTTCTCCAAGCGCCGCAAGGCCCACTTCGCGGCGCTCGACGCGCAGCGCGAGGACGCCCGCAAGATCAAGGAGCGTCTGGTCGGCGAGGCCGAGGCGCTGTCGAACTCCACCGACTGGGGTGCGACGGCCGCCCGCTACCGCGAGCTGATGGCGGAGTGGAAGGCGGCGGGCCGGGCCCAGCGCGAGCACGAGGACGACCTGTGGAACCGCTTCCGCGGCGCCCAGGACGTGTTCTTCGCGGCCCGCAGCGAGGTGTTCGCCGAGCGTGACGCCGAGCAGGTCGAGAACCTCAAGCTGAAGGAAGAGCTCGCGGGCGAGGCGGAGAAGCTGGTTCCGGTCTCGGACCTGAAGGCCGCCCGGGCCGCCTTCCGCTCGATCAACGAGCGCTGGGAGGCCATCGGCCACGTGCCGCGCGATGCGCGTCCGAAGGTCGAGGGCCGGATGCACGCGGTGGAGCGCGCCATCCAGGACGCCGAGGAGAACGAGTGGCGTCGCACCAACCCGGAGGCGCGGGCCCGTGCGGCCGGTCTGACGGGTCAGCTGCAGGACGCCGTCGACAAGCTGCAGAAGCAGATCGACACGGCCCGTGCCGCCGGCAACGACGCCCGGGCCGACAAGCTCGCCAAGGAGCTGGAGGGCCGCCAGGCCCTGCTGGACCAGGCCCTGAAGGGCCTGCAGGAGTTCGGCGGCTGACGCCGGCCCCGTAGCGCTACGGGAAAGGGCCCCCGGCACCTGGTGCCGGGGGCCCTTCCTCGTACCGACTCGCTGTTACGGCCTGCGGGCGCTGGTCACGCGGTACACGTCGTACACGCCCTCCACGCCCCGGACCGCCTTCAGGACGTGGCCCAGGTGCTTGGGGTCGCCCATCTCGAAGGTGAAGCGGGAGGTGGCCACTCGGTCGCGGGACGTCTGGACGGCGGCCGAGAGGATGTTGACGTGCTGGTCCGAGAGGACCCGGGTGACGTCCGAGAGGAGCCGCGAGCGGTCCAGCGCCTCGACCTGGATGGCGACCAGGAAGACCGAGGACTGGGTCGGGGCCCACTCGACCTCCAGGATCCGCTCGGGCTCCCGGGACAGCGACTCCACGTTGACGCAGTCGCTGCGGTGAACCGATACGCCGCTGCCGCGGGTGACGAAGCCGATGATCGGGTCGCCGGGCACCGGGGTGCAGCAGCGGGCCAGCTTCACCCAGACGTCCTCGACGCCCCGGACCACCACGCCCGGGTCGGCGTTGGAGCGGCGCTTGGCGCGGCCGCGGGTCGGCGGGGCGGCCTCGGCGATGTCCTCGGTCGCGGCCTCCTCGCCGCCGAGCGCCTGGACCAGCTTTTGCACGATGGACTGGGCGGTGACATGGCCCTCGCCGATCGCCGCGTACAGCGAGGAGATGTCGGTGTAGCGCAGCTCGTGGGCGAGGGTGACCAGCGAGTCGCCGGTGAGGATGCGCTGGATCGGCAGGTTCTGCTTGCGCATGGCCCGCGCGATGGCGTCCTTGCCCTGCTCGATGGCCTCCTCGCGGCGCTCCTTGGAGAACCAGGCGCGGATCTTGTTGCGGGCGCGCGGCGATTTGACGAAGCCCAGCCAGTCCCGGGAGGGTCCGGCGCCGGCCGCCTTGGAGGTGAAGACCTCCACCAGGTCGCCGTTGTCGAGGGTGGACTCGAGCGGGACGAGCCGGCCGTTGACCCGGGCCCCTATGGTGCGGTGGCCGACCTCGGTGTGGACGGCGTACGAGAAGTCGACCGGGGTGGCGCCGGCGGGCAGCGCGATGACATCGCCCTTGGGGGTGAAGACGAAGACCTCGTTGCGCGACAGGTCGAAGCGCAGCGACTCCAGGAACTCGCCCGGGTCCTCGGTCTCCTTCTGCCAGTCGAGCAGCTGGCGCAGCCACGCCATGTCGTTGAGGTGGTCGTCCTTGCCGCCGCCCTTGGGCACGTCGGTGCGGACCTTGGAGGCGCCGGCGACGGCCTCCTGCTTGTACTTCCAGTGCGCGGCGATGCCGTACTCGGCGCGGCGGTGCATGTCGAAGGTGCGGATCTGCAGCTCGACGGGCTTGCCGTTGGGGCCGATGACCGTCGTGTGCAGCGACTGGTACATGTTGAACTTCGGCATCGCGATGTAGTCCTTGAACCGGCCGGGGACCGGGTTCCATCGCGCGTGGACGGTGCCGAGGGCCGCGTAGCAGTCGCGGACGGTGTCCACGAGGACGCGGATGCCGACCAGGTCGTAGATCTCCGCGAAGTCCCGGCCGCGGACGATCATCTTCTGGTAGACGCTGTAGTAGTGCTTCGGCCGGCCGGTGACGGTGGCCTTGATACGGGCGGCCCGCAGGTCGGCCTGGACCTCGTCGGTCACTATCGCGAGGTACTCGTCCCGCTTGGGCGCGCGCTCGGCGACGAGCCGGACGATCTCGTCGTACATCTTGGGGTAGAGGATCGCGAAGGCGAGGTCCTCCAGCTCCCACTTGATGGTGTTCATGCCCAGCCGGTGCGCCAGCGGGGCGTAGATCTCCAGGGTCTCGCGGGCCTTCTTCTCCTGCTTCTCCCGCTTGAGGTAGCGCATGGTGCGCATGTTGTGCAGGCGGTCGGCGAGCTTGATGACGAGGACCCGGGGGTCCTTGGCCATGGCGACGACCATCTTGCGGACGGTCTCGGCCTGCGCGGCCTCGCCGAACTTGACCTTGTCGAGCTTGGTGACGCCGTCGACGAGGAGGGCGACCTGGTCGCCGAAGTCGCGGCGCAGGTCCTCCAGGCCGTACTCGGTGTCCTCGACGGTGTCGTGGAGGAGTCCGGCCATCAGCGTCGCCGGGTCCATGCCGAGCTCGGCGAGGATCGTGGTGACGGCGAGCGGGTGGGTGATGTACGGGTCGCCGCTCTTGCGCTTCTGGCCGCGGTGCCAGCGCTCGGCGACCTGGTAGGCGCGCTCGACCTGGCGCAGGGTCGCCGTCTCGATCTTCGGGTCGTTGGAGCGGACGATCCGCAGCAGCGGTTCGAGGACCGGGTTGTACGGGGACGAGCGCTGGACGCCGAGGCGGGCGAGCCGGGCCCGGACGCGGCTGGAGGAGCCGCCGGAGCGGGCGGGCGGGGCCGGCGTGGGCCGGGCGGACGGGGCCGGAGCGGGCGCCGCGGGCCGGGGCCTGTTCTCCGCGGGCGGGTTCTGGGGCGCGGCTGTGCCCTGCGCGGCCTGGTCGGCCTGCTTGTCGGGCTGCGCGGCGGAGAGTGGCTGGGCCTCGTCTGGCAAGAGCGCTCCTCGGGCATTTCCGGGTCCCCCGGTCAGGCCCGGAAAGGCCATCGTATCGAGCCGGGAGCACCTGTGCTCACGTGCCTGCGAGCTGAGACGGCGCCGGGACCTGTTTCCGGGCTGTGTCCGAAAAACGACGGGGGCGGCCCGGGGATTCCCCGGGCCGCCCCTCGTACGAGGGCAGACCGGACCTCGTACGGGTCGTACCGCCTCCGGTACGGGTCCGGCCGCGGTACGGGTCCGGCCGGCCCTCGTACGGGGCCGGTGCCGCGCGGACGCGCGCCGCGACGTGGAACCGCCCCGGTCCGAGGCGGTGAGCCTCGGGCCGGGGCGGTTCCTGTACGGGTCGGACGGTGGCCCGTCAGACCGTGATGAGCGCGGTAAGCGGTGCGCCGCCGAGGGCGGGCTCCAGGCGGGCCCGGCCCGGCAGGAAGCCGAGCTCCATGAGGACGGCGACGCCGGCGACCTCGGCCCCGGCGCGCCGGATGAGCTCGATGGAGGCCTCGGCGGTGCCGCCGGTGGCGAGGACGTCGTCGATGACCATGACGCGGTCGCCCGCTGCCAGGTCCTCGGCGTGCACCTCGATCTCGGCGGTGCCGTACTCCAGCTCGTACGCCTGCCGCAGGGTGGCCCCGGGCAGCTTTCCGGCCTTGCGGACCGGGATGAAGCCCAGGCCCGCGCGGACGGCGACGGGCGCGGCCAGGATGAAGCCGCGGGCCTCCAGACCCACGATCTTCGTCGCGCCGTGCGCGGCGCACAGCCCGGCCAGCACGTCGGTGAGCGCCGTGAACGCCTCCGGGTCCGCGAGCAGCGGGGTGATGTCCTTGAACAGCACTCCGGGCTTCGGGTAGTCGGGAACGTCCCGGATCCGGCTGAGCAGCAGCTCGGTGGTGCGCTGCGCCTCGGCCGTCATCCGCGCCGCCCGGTGGAGCGGCCGCGGCGGCCGTGCTGGCCGACGACGGCCGGCTCGGCGTCCGTCACGTCCGCCGGGTCGGCGTCGAGCGCCTCGCCCTTGGCGGCCGCGGCGGCCCGCTTGGCGAGGACGCGCTTCTTCAGGGCCTTCATCGCCGGCTCGCGCTCCTTGAGGTCGGCGACGAGCGGGGTGGCGATGAAGATCGAGGAGTACGCACCGGCGGCGAGACCCACGAACAGCGACAGCGAGATGTCGTTCAGCATGCCGGCGCCGAGGACGCCGCCGCCGATGAAGAGCAGGCCGGCGACCGGGAGCAGGGCCACGACCGTGGTGTTGATCGAACGGACCAGGGTGCCGTTGATCGAGCGGTTCGCGATGTCGCTGTAGGTCCAGCGGGTCTGCTTGGTGATGTCCTTCGTCTGCTCCTTGAGCGAGTCGAAGACGACGACCGTGTCGTAGAGCGAGTAACCGAGGATCGTCAGCAGACCGATGACCGTGCCGACCGTGACCTCGAAGCCGACCAGCGAGTAGATGCCGACGGTGATGGTGAGGTCGTGGATCAGCGCGACAAGCGCCGCGACGGCCATCCGCCACTCGAAGGCGATCGCCAGGTAGATCACCACGAGGATCATGAAGATCCCGAGGCCGGTCCAGGCCTTGTTGGCGATCTGCTCGCCCCAGCTCGGGCCGACGAGCTCGGCCGCGATCTTCGGCTCGGGGACGTTCAGGTCCTTGGCGAGCTCCGCGCGGACCTGGTCGGACTTGGCGGTGTCGAGGCCGCCGACCTGGATGCGCAGGGAGCCGCTGCCGAGCTTCTGGACGACCGCCGGGTGGCCGGAGGCCTCCTCGGCGTACTCCTGGGCCTGGGAGACGGAGACGTCCGACTTCGGGGTGGTGAAGACGGCGCCGCCCTGGAACTCGATGCCCATGTTCAGGCCGCGCACCGCGAGGGCGACGATGGCCGTGATCGTGATGAGGATCGAGATGCCGTACCAGATACGGCGGTTGCCGATGAAGTCGTAGCCGACCTCACCGCGGTGGAGTCGGGCGCCGAGATCGCCGAGCTTCGACATCTCACGCCTCCTTCGGGTCGACGGGGCCGGCGGGGGCGGAGGTGCGGCGCGTGCGGCGCAGCGGCGGCTTGGCGCCGAGGCTCTTCGGGTCGAGGCCGGACAGCTTGTGGCCGTTGCCGAAGAACTTGGTGCGGGCCACCAGCGTCATCACCGGCTTGGTGAAGAGGAACACCACCACGATGTCGAGCAGCGTGGTCAGACCGAGGGTGAACGCGAAGCCCTGGACCTTGCCGACGGTGACGATGAAGAGCACCGCGGCGGCGAGGAACGACACGAAGTCGGAGACCAGGATGGTGCGGCGGGCCCGCGGCCAGGCGCGCTCGACGGCCGGGCGCAGGGTCCGGCCCTCGCGGATCTCGTCGCGGATGCGCTCGAAGTACACGATGAACGAGTCGGCGGTGATGCCGATGGCGACGATGGCACCGCAGACGGCCGGCAGGTTCAGCGCGAAGCCGATGGCCGGGCCGAGCAGCGACATGATCACGTAGGTGAGCAGGGCCGAGACGCCGAGGCTGGCGATCGCGATGAGCGACAGGCCACGGTAGTAGGCCACCAGGTAGATGATGACCAGGGCGAGGCCGATGGCGCCGGCGATCAGACCGGCCTGCAGCTGCTCGCCGCCGAGGGCGGCGGTGACGGTGTCGACGCTCTGGGTCTCGAAGGAGAGCGGCAGGGCACCGTAGGACAGGATGTTGCCGAGGTCCTGGGCCGACTGCTGGTTGAAGCTGCCGGAGATCTCGGCGCTGGCGCTCAGCGTCTGGCGCACCGACGGGGCCGAGACGACCTCGCCGTCGAGGACGATGGCGAACTGGTTCAGCGGCTCGGTCTGCGCCGACAGCTTGCTGGTGATCTTCTGGAACTTCTTCGAACCGGAGTCCGTGAAGTCCATGGTCACGATCCACATGCCGCGCTGCTGGTCGAAGACGCCCGCGGCGTCGTCGACGTCCTTGCCGTCGACCTCGGCCGGGCCGAGCAGGTACTTCTCCCACTGGCCGATCGAGTTCTTGCCACAGGCGACGGTGGTGTCGGTGGGCTTGACGCCCACGCCGGCGGCGCTGCGCTGCTTGGGGTCGAGGCAGTTGAGCGCCGCGAACTTCTGCTGCAGGGCGGCGGTCGCCGCGTCGGCGGTCGGCGTGGGGGCCGGCGGCGTGGTGGCCTTCGGCGCGCCGGAGGCGCTCGCGGTCGGCGTCGGGCTCGGGGCCTTCAGGGCCTCGGAGACCGCGCGGCCCTGGGTGGAGGCGCTCGCCGACGGGGTGGCGGACTTCTTGTCCTTGCCCTGGTCCGCGGTGGCGCCGGAGGGCTTCGCCGACGGAGTGGCCGAGCCGCTCGGGGTGGCGCTCGGGTTCGGCGCGGGCTGCTCGGCCGCGGCGACGGCCAGGACCGGCCGGAAGTACAGCTGGGCGGTGGTGCCGACCTGCTCGCGAGCCTGCTTCTCGTTCGATCCCCGCGGGATGTTCACGATGATGTTCTCGCGGCCCTGGGTCTGGACCTCGGCCTCGGAGACACCCAGACCATTGACACGGCGCTCGATGATGCCGACCGCGGTGTTCATGTTGGTCTCGTTGACGGCGGACTCCTGTCCGGGCTCCGCCTTCGCCTTGAGCGTGATCGACGTGCCGCCGGCGAGGTCGATGCCCAGGCGCGGGGTGGTGTGCCCCGACCAGAACATGCCGCCGGTGAGCGCGACCATGGCGATCACAATGAGTGCCAGGGCGCGGCCCGGCCGGCTCTGGCCCCCCGCCGGCCTTCGGCCCTTCTTCGGTGCTGCCACCTGTCGTTTCTCCCTGTCCAAACCGCCCCGCGCCGGGTGGGCGCGCGACGGCCACGAAGTGTGTGTGGGGACCTGCCCCCGCAGACCTGGAACCGTTCCGGGGCGGCGGACGCCGGTGGGCGTCCGCTTGCACCCCGGAGGCGATTACTTCGCCTCGGTCTCCCCGTCGGCCTTGCCGTCCTTCTCGACCTCGGCGTCCGCCGGAGCGGCGTCCTTCTTGGTCAGGTCGGCCTTGGCCGCCCCCTCCTGGCCCTTGGCGTCGTCGGCGTCCCCGGTGAGCGAGGAGGCGTCGTCCGGAACGACGGCGTCGGTCTCGCTGTCGTCGTCACCGTGGACGATCCGGTTGTACTCGGAGTCCTCGAGGACCGCGCCGATCGCGTTCTTGGCGTAGACCGCGTGCACGCCGGGCGCGACCTCGAGGAGAACGGTCTCGTCGCCGATCTCCTTGACGGTGGCGTACATCCCCCCGATGGTGCGTACGCCGGTGCCGGGCTGCATTTCGTTCCGCATCTGAGCCGCCTGCGCCTGCTTCTTCTTGGCGGAGCGGGTCATCAGGAACATGGCCCCGATGAGGACGATGAAGGGGAGGAGGGTCACGATGTTCACGGGACGGGTTTCCTTCGCACGGTCGCGGAGGAACCGCGGCCTGATCTTCGGGGGTGGGTACGCCGACCAGAAAGGGCGGCAACGGCGGAGTCTAGGCGAGTCCGCATCGATGGAACAACGCCCAGCATGGCACCGTGGTTCCTGACCGGGCGACTATCCGCGCCGTCACCCCTTCGTCACATCCCGAACAGCCCCGCTTGTCCCTTTCCCCCTCCGCTTCCGGCCCCGCCCGGGCCCGCTGCCTGCGGCGGAACCAGTCCGAGGTGGCTCCAGGCGGCGGGCGTGGCGACCCGGCCACGGGGCGTGCGCGCGAGCAGTCCCTCCCGTACGAGGAAGGGCTCGGCGACCTCCTCGACGGTCTCGCGCTCCTCGCCGACCGCGACCGCGAGGGTGGACAGGCCGACCGGGCCGCCGCCGAAGAGCTTGAGCAGCGCCTCCAGGACCGCGCGGTCGAGGCGGTCGAGGCCGCGGCTGTCCACCTCGTACACGCCGAGGGCGGCGGCGGCGATCTCGCGGGTGATCATGCCGTCGGCCTTGACCTGGGCGTAGTCGCGGACGCGGCGGAGCAGCCGGTTGGCGATGCGCGGGGTGCCGCGGGAGCGGCCGGCGATCTCGGCGGCGCCGGCCGGGTCGACGGCGACGTCGAGGAGTCCGGCGGAGCGGGTGACGACCCGCTCCAGCTCGTGCGGCTCGTAGAACTCCATGTGGGCGGTGAAGCCGAAGCGGTCGCGCAGCGGGGGCGGCAGCAGGCCGGCCCGGGTGGTGGCGCCGACCAGGGTGAAGGGCGGCAGGTCGAGCGGGATGGCGGTGGCGCCGGGGCCCTTGCCGACGATGACGTCGACGCGGAAGTCCTCCATCGCCATGTAGAGCATCTCCTCGGCGGGCCGGGACATCCGGTGGATCTCGTCGAGGAAGAGGATCTCGCCCTCCTGGAGGGAGGAGAGGATCGCGGCGAGGTCGCCGGCGTGCTGGATGGCGGGGCCGGAGGTGATCCGGATCGGCGCGTTCATCTCCGCGGCGATGATCATCGACAGGGTCGTCTTGCCGAGGCCGGGGGCGCCGGAGAGCAGCACGTGGTCGGCGGTGGCGCCGCGCTGGCGGGCGGCCCTGAGGACCAGGTCGAGCTGCTGGCGCACCTTCTCCTGGCCGATGAACTCGCCCAGGTCCTTGGGGCGCAGCGCGGCCTCGACAGCCTGGTCGTCGCCCTCGGCGGCGGCGCCGACGATCCGCTCCGCGGCGGTGTCCGTCTCGTCGTCCCAGTTCACGTGGTCTGCCTTCGTGGTGGTGGTGCGGTGGAAAATCCAGCCCGCTGGGGGTCCCCTCACGCCGCCAGGCGTAGGGGGAGTTTGAGGCGCGGGGGTCCGGGGGCGGAGCCCCCGGTTTCGGGATGGGGGTACCTCCCGGGCGAAGCCCAGGGGGAGGGCGGGGTGGGGTGAGGCCCCGCGCAGCGGCATCCGTCAGCGCGCCCGGTTCAGGCTCTGCAGCGCCGCCCGGAGCAGCTGCGGGACCGGGGCCGAGCCGCCGGAGGCGATCGCGGCCTCGGCCTGCGGGGTGACGGCGGCGACGGCCTCCTCGGCCTCGCGGCTCGCGTAGCCGAGGCCGATGAGGGCGGCGGAGAGCTGCTCGGTCCAGGGGGCGGGGCCGGTGGCGACGGCGCGCTGCTGGCCGACCAGGCCGCTGCTGCCGAGCGGGGCGCCGAGCTTGTCCTTCAGTTCGAGGAGGAGTTTCTGGGCGCCCTTCTTGCCGATGCCGGGCACGGCGGTGAGCGCCTTCTCGTCGCCGGTGGAGACCGCGAGGCGCAGCGCGTCGGGGCTGTGCACGCCGAGCATGGCCTGGGCGAGGCGGGGGCCGACGCCGCTGGCGGTCTGCAGCAGCTCGAAGACCTGCCGCTCGTCGTCGTCCGCGAAGCCGTACAGGGTGAGCGAGTCCTCGCGGACGACCAGGGAGGTGGCCAGGCGCGCGGGCTCGCCGATCCGGAGGCCCGCGATGGTGTTCGGGGTGCACTGGACGGCCATGCCGACGCCGCCGACCTCGACGACGGCGGTCGTGGGGGCGAGGGCGGCGACCGGGCCGCTGACGAAGGCGATCATGACGTGCGGCCTTTCGAGGCGTGCAGGGCGACGGCCTGCTGGAGGCGGTTCTGGGCGGGGGCGCGCCAGATGTGGCAGATGGCGAGGGCGAGGGCGTCGGCCGCGTCGGCCGGCTTGGGCGGCGCGGAGAGCCGGAGCAGCCGGGTGACCATGGCGCCGACCTGCGCCTTGTCGGCGCGGCCGCTGCCGGTGACGGCGGCCTTGACCTCGCTGGGGGTGTGCAGGGCGACGGGCAGTCCGCGGCGGGCGGCGCACAGCATGGCGACGGCGCTGGCCTGCGCGGTGCCCATCACCGTACGCACGTTGTGCTGGCTGAACACCCGCTCCACGGCGACGAGTTCGGGCTCGAAGCGGTCGATCCACTCCTCGATGCCGCGCTCGATGCCGACCAGGCGGACGCCGATGTCGGCGTCGGCCGGGGTGCGGACGACACCGACGCCGAGCATGGTGAGCGGCCGGCCGGCGACGCCCTCGACGACGCCGACGCCGCACCGGGTGAGTCCCGGGTCCACCCCGAGTACGCGCACGCCCGCCCCCTCCCTGATCTCCCTGATCGCAAGTCTGTTTGTGCAGGCTATCCGCTGCCACTGACAACGCGGCACAAAGCAGCGGGCCGACGGGGTGTGTCCCCGTCGGCCCGCTGCTGAAGCCGCCCTGGATCAGGCGTCGATCAGGCGTCGACCTTCGCCATGACCTCGTCGCTGACGTCGAAGTTGGCGTAGACGTTCTGCACGTCGTCGCTGTCCTCGAGCGCGTCGATCAGCTTGAACATCTTGCGCGCGCCCTCCTCGTCGAGGTCGACCTGGAGGGTCGGGACGAAGCTGGACTCGGCCGAGTCGTAGTCGACTCCGGCCTCCTGGAGCGCGGTGCGGACCGCGACCAGGTCGGTGGACTCGCTGATGATCTCGAAGTTCTCGCCGAGGTCGTTGACCTCCTCGGCGCCCGCTTCGAGCACGACCTCCAGGACGTCGTCCTCGGACCGCTCGCCCTTGGGGACGATGACGACGCCCTTGCGGTTGAACAGGTACGAAACGGAGCCCGGGTCGGCCATCGAGCCGCCGTTGCGGGTCATGGCGACGCGCACGTCGGAGGCGGCACGGTTGCGGTTGTCGGTGAGGCACTCGATGAGCACGGCGACACCGTTCGGGCCGTAACCCTCGTACATGATCGTCGCGTAGTCGACCCCGCCGGCCTCGAGGCCGCCGCCGCGCTTGATCGCGGAGTCGATGTTCTTGTTCGGAACCGACTGCTTCTTCGCCTTCTGCACGGCGTCGAACAGCGTCGGGTTACCGTCCAGGTCGGCGCCGCCGGTGCGGGCCGCGACCTCGATGTTCTTGATCAGCTTCGCGAAGAGCTTGCCGCGCTTGGCGTCGATCACGGCCTTCTTGTGCTTCGTCGTAGCCCATTTAGAGTGGCCGGACATCTGCCTGTCTCCTTCGCGTAACCAATTTCTGAACGAACCCCAGAGATCCTACAAGGATCGGGTCACCGCTCGGTGCGCACCATGTCCACAAAGAGTTGGTGGATCCGGTGATCGCCGGTGAGCTCGGGGTGGAACGAGGTCGCGAGGGCCTTGCCCTGCCGTACGGCGACGATGTGGCCCTCGTGCTCGGCGAGCACCTCGACCTCGGCGCCGACCGACTCCACCCAGGGGGCACGGATGAAGACGCCCTCGACGGGGGTGTCTATTCCGGCGACGGTGACCCCGGCCTCGAAGGACTCGTTCTGCCGTCCGAAGGCGTTGCGGCGCACGATCATGTCGATGCCGCCGAAGGTCTCCTGGCCCGAGCGCGGGTCGAGGATCTTGTCGGCGAGCATGATCAGACCGGCGCAGGTGCCGTAGACGGGCAGGCCGCCGGCGATCCGCTCGCGCAGCGGCTCCATGAGGCCGAAGAGCACGGCCAGCTTGGAGATGGTGGTGGACTCGCCGCCGGGTATGACGAGGCCGTCGACCTCGGCGAGCTCCTCGGGACGCCGGACCGGCCTGGCCACGGCGTCAGCCGCGGCCAGGGCGATCAGGTGCTCCCGTACGTCGCCCTGGAGAGCCAGGACACCGATCACGGGGGTGCTGCTCATCGGTGCTTACCAGCCCCGGTTCGCGTAGCGCTCGGCCTCGGGGAGGGTGTCGCAGTTGATGCCGACCATGGCCTCGCCCAGGTTGCGGGAGGCGTCCGCGATGACCTTCGGGTCGTCGTAGAAGGTGGTGGCCTTCACGATGGCGGCGGCGCGCTTGGCCGGGTCGCCCGACTTGAAGATGCCGGAGCCGACGAAGACGCCCTCGGCGCCGAGCTGGCGCATCAGCGCGGCGTCGGCCGGGGTGGCCACACCACCGGCGGAGAACAGCACGACGGGCAGCTTGCCGAGCTCGGCGACCTCCTTGACGAGCTCGTACGGGGCGCGCAGCTCCTTGGCGGCGGCGAAGAGCTCGTTGTGGTCGAGGGCGCGCAGGTGGCCGATCTCGTTCTTGATCTGGCGCAGGTGGCGGACGGCCTCGACGACGTTGCCGGTGCCGGCCTCGCCCTTGGAGCGGATCATGGCCGCGCCCTCGGCGATGCGGCGCAGGGCCTCGCCCAGGTTGGTGGCGCCACAGACGAAGGGGGTGGTGAAGGCCCACTTGTCGGAGTGGTTGACCTCGTCGGCCGGGGTGAGGACCTCGGACTCGTCGATGTAGTCGACGCCGAGGGACTGCAGGACCTGGGCCTCGACGAAGTGGCCGATGCGGGACTTGGCCATGACCGGGATGGAGACCGCGCCGATGATCTCCTCGATCATGTTCGGGTCGGACATCCGGGCCACGCCGCCGTCCTTGCGGATGTCCGCGGGGACCCGCTCCAGGGCCATGACGGCGACGGCGCCGGCGTCCTCGGCGATCTTCGCCTGCTCGGCGTTGACCACGTCCATGATCACGCCGCCCTTGAGCTGCTCGGCCATGCCGCGCTTGACGCGGGCGGTGCCGGTCTCGGGGGACTGGGCGGTGGTGGAAGGCGTGCTGGACACGGGTACCTCACATGTGACAACGGGGTTGACGACAAGAGTGAGGAAACAGGCCGCGAGCGGTCCACAGCAAGGGCCAATGTGTACCCGGTGGATCGTTTTCACCGGTTACGAAGGTGATCAGCGCTCAGGCCGGACGATCCGCAAGCGCAACGGGCGGTTCGTCGTCCATTTCGAAGGCCATGGGGAAGGGGGCGTGGCCCGCGAGGCGGAACCAGCGCACCTTGCGGTGCCGCCGCAGCGCCCGGGCCGCGCGGACGGCGTCGTTGTGGAAGCGGCGGGCCATCGGCACCCGGCGCACGGCTGCCGCGAGCTCCCCCGCGGCCTCCTCGCCGCCCGGCGCCGCGCGTACGACCTCGACCTGCTCGGGCTCCCCGAACACGGCGCGCAGCGCCTGGCTGAGCTCGCTCTCGGCGACCTCCCGCTGGTCCTCCTCGGCCTGCCGGGCCGCGTGCGCCGCCTCGTACAGCACGATCGAGGCCGCCGGGTCCAGGACGCCGGAGGTGGCGAGCTCCTGCGCGACCGACGCCCGCCGCAGCAACTGCGCGTCCAGCGCGGCGCGGGCCGCGTCGATCCGCGTGTGCAGCCGGTCGAGCCGCCCGGCCGTCCAGCTGAGGTAGACGCCGATGAGAATCAGCGCGGCCACGGTCCAGATCAGGGTTTCGGTCACGGGCGCACAGGCTACCGGGACCCCGGCAGCCTCCCCTCCCACACCTCCTGATCATGCCCGAACAGCCCGCGCACGAGCCGCCCGCCCGCGCGCTCCCCGACCCGGCCGAGCCGGCCCCATGGGCACCGCCGGCCGGATGATGCGGGGCTCACAGCCCCAGCCGCGCCCGCAACCCCCCGCCCGTTCGCTCGTCCGTCGCCACCGAGGCCGCGCCGTCCGTCACCGTCTCGTAGACGGCGAGGATGTCCGCGCCGACCGTGGACCAGTCGAAGCGGCGGACGTGGGCCGAGCCGCGTTCGCGGAGCTGTTCGCGGCGGGGGGCGTCGCCGAGGAGGGCGATGGCGCGGGCGGCGAGGTCGTCGGCGTCCTCGTTGGCGAAGAGGTCGCCGGCCGCGCCCTGGTCGAGGACCTGGGCGAAGGCGTCGAGGTCGGAGGCGAGGACCGGGGCGCCCGCCGAGAGGGCCTCGACGAGGATGATGCCGAAGCTCTCGCCGCCGGTGTTGGGGGCGACGTACACGTCGACGCTGCGCAGCAGCCGCGCCTTGTCCTCGTCGCTGACCATGCCGAGGAACTCGACCCGGGAGCGCATCTCCTTCGGCAGGGAGGCGACGGCCTCCTCCTCGTCGCCGCGGCCGGCGACGAGCAGCCGGGTGTCGGGCCGCTCGGCCAGGATCTTCGGGAGCGCGCGCATGAGGACCGGCAGGCCCTTGCGCGGCTCGTCGATCCGCCCGATGAAGCCGAGCGTGCCCCCGCTCCACTCCTTCTTCGGCTCGGCCCGCGCGAAGAAGTCCACGTCGACGCCGTTGGGGATGACCACCGCGTCGCCGCCGAGGTGCTCGACCAGAGTGCGGCGCGCGTACTCGCTCACCGCGATCCGCGCGCTGATCTTCTCCAGGGCGGGCTGGAGGATCGGGTACGCGGCGATCATCGCCCGCGAGCGCGGGTTGGAGGTGTGGAAGGTGGCCACGATCGGGCCCTGCGCCGCCCAGCAGGTGAGCAGGCCCAGCGAGGGCGAGGCCGGCTCGTGGATGTGGACCACGTCGAAGGTGCCCTCGTGCAGCCAGCGCCGCACCCGGGCCGCCGAGAGGAAGCCGAAGTTCAGCCGGGCGACGGAGCCGTTGTACGGCACGGGGACCGCGCGGCCCGCCGACACCACGTACGGCGGCAGCGGGGTCTCGTCGTCGGCCGGCGCGAGGACGGAGACCTCGTGGCCGAGCCGGATCAGATGCTCCGCGAGGTCGCGGATGTGGAACTGGACGCCGCCCGGCACGTCCCAGGAGTACGGGCAGACGATCCCGATCTTCACGCGGTCCGCTCCCCCTCCGGACGCTGCCCATCCGGGCACGGCCCATCCGGGCGCGGCCCCTGTGAACGCCCGTCCTGGCCCTCCGGACGCCGCTCCAGGTCCGCGAGCCACAACCGCTGCAGCATGTGCCAGTCCTCCGGGTGCTCGGCGATGCCCTCGGCGAAGACGTCCGCGAGGGCCTGCGTCATGGAGGACGTCTTCTCGGCCCGCGTACCTGACCCGGGTACCTCGATCGGGGCGTGCACCTGGCCCTTCATGACGTCCGTCTCGTCGTACCAGAGCGTCACGGGCAGCAGCAGCGCGCCGGTCTGCTGGGCGAGGATCGCGGGCCCGGCGGGCATCCGCGTCTTCTCGCCGAAGAAGGAGACCTCGACGCCCGAGGACGACAGGTCGCGGTCGGCGACCAGACAGACCAGGCCGCCGGCCCGCAGTCGGCGGGCGAGCGTGCCGAAGGCGGAGCCGCCGGTGTGCGGCAGCACCTCCATGCCGAGGGACTCGCGGTAGGCGACGAAGCGGTCGAACAGGGTCTCCGGCTTCAGCCGCTCGGCGACGGTGGTGAAGGGCACGCCGAGCGCCCGGGTCACCCACACGCCCGCGAGGTCCCAGTTCGCCATGTGCGGCAGGGCGAGGATGACGCCCCGGTCGGAGGCGAGCCCGTCGGTCAGGTGGTGGACGTCCTTGGGGTCGAAACTGCCCGCCGCCCGCTCCTTGCTCCAGGTGGGCAGCCGGAAGGACTCCATCCAGTAGCGCATGTACGAGCGCATGCCGGCCTTCGACAGCTCCTGGAGCCGCTGCGGCGTGGGGTCGGGCACCACCCGGGCGAGGTTCGCCTCCAGGCGCAGCACGCTCTTGCCGCGCCGGTTCCACACGGTGTCGGCGATGCGGCGGCCGAGGCCCTTCGCCACCGGCTCGGGCAGCTTCTTCACGGTGGCCCAGCCGAGCCCGTACAGGCCGTCGGCCACCCGGTCCTTCAGACCGCTCATGACGTCGCCTCGCTCCCCCGGGCGGCGGCGTCCGCCTCCGCCGACTCCCTGCGCACGGTCACGACCCGCTGTCCGAGCGTCACGGCCGAGCCGACCGCCACGATCCACAGGGCGATCGGCAGCAGCACCTGGATGCCGGGCACGCCGAAGCCGTGGAGTCCGGCGAGGCCGGCGGCGACCAGCGAGATCACCAGGCGCTCGGCGCGCTCGACGAGGCCGTTGACGGCCACCGGCAGGCCGATCGATTCACCACGCGCCTTGGTGTACGACACCACCTGGCCGCTGGCCAGGCAGAAGATCGCGACCGCGCACAGCACGTTGTCGTCGCCCTTGCCCGCGTACCAGAGTGCGAAGCCGCCGAAGATCGCCCCGTCGGCGACCCGGTCGAGGGTCGAGTCGAGGAAGGCGCCCCAGCGGCTGGAGACCCCGGCCTGCCGGGCCATGTTGCCGTCGACCAGGTCGGAGAAGACGAACAGCGTGATCACGATCGTCCCCCAGAAGAACTCTCCGCGGGGGAAGAAGACCAGCGCGCCGACGACGACGCCGGCCGTGCCGATGAGCGTGACGGTGTCGGGGCTCACGCCCCGGCGGAGCAGAAACGCGGCGAACGGTGTGAGGACACGCGTGAAGAACGCACGCGCGTACTTGTTCAGCATGGCCTTGTGGCCTTCCCGATGTTCGTGGGCCGCGCGGCCCCTACGACCACCGGCCCGCCCATCGTAGCCACGCGGGCCCCCGCCGCAGCGGCGGCACCCGCCCGCCGCGTCGCCCCCGCCGTGCGCGGCCGGCCGCGGGCCGCCGCGCGTACGACGTATGGACGCACCGTGACGTCGGTGCAAAGCTCGAAGGACAACCGCGGGCGTCGGTCGGAGCCGAGCCGCACGCGACAGGCGGCCGTACGCCGCCAGGTGCCGCCGCTCCCCCGGGCCCGCGCCCCGCCTCACCGTACGAGCAGTCGGGAGGAACATCATGGGCGACAAGGCGAACCCCCGCTCCGGAGCCGCCGGCAGGGCTCCAACGGCCGACCGGCCCTCGGCCGTGCGGAACGTGGTGCTGGTCGGCCACAGCGGATCGGGAAAGACGACCCTCGTCGAGGCACTGGCGCAGACCGCGGGCGCGGTCAACCGGGCCGGCCGCGTCGAGGACGGCGGGACGGTCTCCGACTACGACGAGATCGAGCACCGCCAGCAACGCTCCGTACAGCTCTCGCTCGTCCCCGTCGAATGGGGCGGCTACAAGATCAACATCCTGGACACACCCGGATACGCCGACTTCGTCGGGGAACTGAGGGCCGGTCTGCGCGCGGCGGACGCGGCCCTCTTCGTCGTCTCGGCCGCGCAGGAGGCCGACGCCGTGGTCGGCGCCACCCGCGCCGTGTGGGAGGAGTGCGCGGCGGTCGGCATGCCCCGGGCCATCGTCGTCACCCACCTGGACACGGCACGCACCGACTTCACCCGGCTCACCGAGCTCCTCGGACAGCACTTCGGCGGCGACGACCCGGACGCCGTCCTCCCCCTCTACCTGCCCGTGCGCGGCGCCGAGGGCGCCGACGGACACGCCCCGGCCACCGGCCTGGTGGGACTGCTCACGGAGCGGATCTTCGACTACTCCACGGGGGTACGGCGGGAGGACCCGCCCGACGCGGCGCAGCGGCCGCTGATCGAGGAGGCCCGGGGCCGACTGATCGAGGGGATCATCGCCGAGAGCGAGGACGAGACCCTGATGGACCGCTACCTCGGCGGCGAGGCGGTGGACCTGAAGACCCTGATCGACGACCTGGAGAAGGCGGTCGCGCGCGGCTCCTTCCACCCGGTGCTCGCCGCGGCCCCGGCGGCGGACGGCGGGAAGCAGGGCCTGGGCACGGTCGAGCTCCTGGAGTTGATCACCGGCGGCTTCCCCAGCCCGCTGGAGCGCGAGGCCCCGGCCGTGACGACCCCCGAGGGGCAGTCGCGCCCGGCGGTGGTGTGCGATCCGGCCGGTCCGCTGGTCGCCGAGGTCGTGAAGACCTCCTCCGACCCCTACGTGGGACGGCTCTCCCTGGTCCGGGTCTTCTCCGGGACGCTGCGGCCCGACGAGACGGTGCACGTCTCCGGGCACGGGCTCGCCGACCGGGGGCACGAGGACCACGACGTGGAGGAGCGGATCGGGGCGCTGACCGCCCCCTTCGGCAAACAGCAGAACACCCTCGCCCACTGTGTGGCCGGCGACCTCGCCTGTGTCGCCAAACTCGGCCGCGCGGAGACCGGCGACACCCTGTCCGGCAAGGACGCCCCGCTCCTGATGGAGCCGTGGCGGATGCCCGAACCGCTGCTGCCGCTGGCGATCGAGGCGCACAGCAAGGCCGACGAGGACCGGCTCTCCCAGGGGCTCGCCCGGCTGGTCGCCGAGGACCCGACGATGCGGCTCGAACAGAACCAGGACACCCACCAGGTGGTGCTGTGGTGCCTGGGCGAGGCGCACGCGGACGTGGCCCTGGAGCGGCTGCGCGGCCGGTACGGCGTCCAGGTCGACACCGTCCCGCACAAGGTGTCGCTGCGGGAGACCTTCGGCGCCGGCGCCGCCGGGCGCGGCCGGCACGTCAAGCAGTCCGGCGGGCACGGCCAGTACGCGATCTGCGAGATCGAGGTGGAGCCGCTGCCGCCGGGCAGCGGCATCGAGTTCGTGGACAAGGTGGTGGGCGGCGCGGTGCCGCGCCAGTTCATCCCGTCCGTCGAGAAGGGCGTCCGGGCGCAGGCGGCCCGCGGGGTCGCGGCCGGCTATCCGCTGGTCGACATCCGGATCACCCTGCGGGACGGCAAGGCGCACTCGGTGGACTCCTCCGACGCGGCCTTCCAGACGGCTGGCGCACTGGCCCTGCGGGAGGCGGCGGCCGAGGTGCCGATCCACCTCCTGGAACCGGTCGCCGAGGTCACCGTGATGGTCCCCGACGACTACGTGGGCGCGGTGATGAGCGATCTGTCGACCCGGCGCGGCCGGGTGGTCGGCACCGAACAGGCCGGTCCCGGCCGGACCGTGGTGCGCGCGGAGGTGCCGGAGATCGAGATCGGGCGGTACGCGGTCGATCTGCGGTCCGTCTCGCACGGCACCGGCACCTTCGACCGCTCCTACGCCCGGCACGAGGCGATGCCCCCGCAGCTGGCGGAGAAGCTCCGCACGGAGGCCGCCGCCTGACACCCCACCGTTCCTGACCCTCCGACAGCCGGTGCCGCCCGCCAACTCCCCTCCGGTGGGCGGCATTCGGCCGCCCCCTCGTGCATTCGGCCGCCTCCGCACGCTCCGGTGACGCATCCGTCGCCACCCGGTTACGCTGTGGTGCCCAGCTCAGAAGGTGTGCGGGGCGCGGCAGTTGGGAACAGCCCGCACAGGAACCGTGGCGATGGGGGCGGCAGTGACGATCGGCAGTTTCGGACCCGGGGCACAGATTCCCCTCCAGGGCTCGGACGCGACTACGGCGGCGACCCATGCCCTCGCCTCCGCCGCGTACCGCGACAGCCCGGTCGAGGCGATCCTCGAAGCCAACAACGACCTCCACAAGTCGACGGTCAAGGAGGGCAAGGCCCACAAGCTCTTCCGGCCCGACCTCGGCGAAGCCTTCTCCCGCGCCGTCCAGGTCCGGCTGCTCGGCGGCGCCCGCAAGCCGCTCATCCAGTCCTTCGGCGCCGACCCCCAGCCCGTCGTCGAGCACTGCCTCGCCGCCAACGGCATCCGCAAGCGGCGCGACGTCCGCCTCACCCTGGTCACCCTCGTCTTCGGCGTGCTGTTCCTGCCCGGCCTGCTGATCTGGCTCGGCGTCATCTGGCTGCGCCGCACCGCCGCCGGCTCCGACAACAAGCGCACCAGCGCCATCGGCACCGCCCTCCTCGTCGCGGCCGGCCTCTTCGCGCTGTTCGTCCTGATCAAGCTGCCCTTCGACGGGGTGCTGCCCAACTACCTCCGCGCCATGATCGTGGCGCCCGTCGTCGGCTGGTACCTGGCCCGGCAGATCTGCGAGAACACCGCCAAGGACCTGCGCGAGCGCTGGACCACGCTGCTCAGCGGCGGCGGCCTCGGGGCCACGATCCCCGAGGCCGTGCCCAAGGACCCCACCGAGAAGACCGCCGAGGACCTCCGCGTCAACCTGGAGAAGCTGGGCGCCGAGCAGCAGTCCAACGTCGTGTTCTACGCCGGCCCCAAGGGAATACTGGGCATGGGCACCCGCTGGGGCAGCTGGACCATGGCCGAGGAGCTGGTCCCGCGCGAGGGCAAGGAGATCCACGACTTCCGCGCCTGGGACGTGGTCCGCCAGATCCACACCGAGCTGACCCTCCTCGAACGCGGCTCGCTCAAGACCGGTTTCCCCAAGCCGACCGTCAAGCACTGGATCGTCTCGCCCGTCGGCGAGGGCGCCGACGAGGTCGCCCGCCCCGAGGGCGAGAACATCGTGCACTTCCAGGTGAAGCCGCACGAGATACAGCGCATCTGCAACGACCAGCAGTTCGGCAGTGGAAACCGCCACTATCTGGGGGTCCAGTTCACCCTCTGGGACGGACAGCTCGTCCTCACCATGATGGTGACCGTCACCTCCCTCCACCACACGCTGCGCGTCGAGGTCACCGGCCACGCCCTCGGCCCGGTCCACGGCCTCTTCACGACCAAGCCGAAGGCGAAGACCAAGGAGGTCTCCAAGACCGTCAGGTTCTGGGAGACCCGCGAGATCAAGCTGCCGCTGACCGACACCGACGACGTGGTCCGCCAGGCCGTGCGCGCCCCGCTCACCTGGTTCCCGCCGATCCTGGACTTCCTCGGCGGCAAGCTCGTGCTGCCCGAGCCCTTCGGCCTGCGCCACGCCTGGGCGGGCCAGCCCTGGCGCCACCGCTTCATGGCGGACGACGCCATCCGCACCGCCACCCCGGTGCTGCGCGCGGTGCACACGGCGACCCTCCGGGTCCTCGACGAGCACAACGTCGACACCGAGCGCTTCGCCGCCCGCTCGCTCGTCCTCAGCGGCGGCATCCAGGACCCGGGCCCGAAGAAGGCCGACGTCTACGACGCGTAGCACCCCGGGGCCCGGCCCCGCCCCGTAACGCCGAAGGCCCGGCCCCGGAGATCCGGGACCGGGCCTTCGTACCTCCCGTACGGCTCAGAGGCCGGCCGGCCAGGCGTCGGCCAGCATCTTCCGGGTGTCCGCGAGCAGCTGCGGCAGCACCTTGGTGTGACCGACCACCGGCATGAAGTTGGTGTCGCCGCCCCAGCGGGGCACCACGTGCTGGTGCAGATGGGCGGCGATGCCGGCGCCCGCGACCGTGCCCTGGTTCATGCCGATGTTGAAGCCGTGCGCGCCCGAGGCCGCCCGCAGCGCCACCATGGCCCGCTTGGTGAATTCGCCGAGCTCCGCCGTCTCGGCCGCGTCGAGGTCCGTGTAGTCGGCGACGTGCCGGTACGGGACCACCATCAGGTGCCCGCCGTTGTACGGGTACAGGTTGAGCACCGCGTACACGCTGGTGCCGCGCGCGATCACCAGACCGTCCTCGTCCGACTTCGCCGGGATCGTGCAGAAGGGACAGCCGTCCTCGGCACCCGGCCCGGTCGGCTTGTTCTCGCCCTGGATGTACGCCATCCGGTGAGGCGTCCACAGGCGCTGGAACGCGTCCTGCGTCCCCACTCCGATCTGCTGCTCCGGCTCAGTCGTCATGCTGTGCAGCATATTGCTTCGCCCGTTCGGAACGTGTCGCCGGGGCGGAAGATCGCCGTGCACGCCATGCTGGTCCGATGAAGGACAGGCCGCCGACTCCGCCGGGGCAGGAGCGCTGGGACCGCCGGATGGAGATCCCCCTGACGGTGACGTCCCTCGTCTACCTCGGCAGCTACGCGATGCGTGTCCTCGGCCGCGACCTGCCCACCGGCTGGCGCGACTTCTGTCTCGCCCTCACCATGGCGTCCTGGGCCGTGTTCGCCGTCGACTACGCAGTCCGGCTCAGACTCAGCGGCCTCGGCCCGCTGCGCTTCGTGCGCCGGCACTTCCTGGACACGGTGGTGCTGATCCTGCCGCTGCTGCGGCCGCTGCGGGTGGTGACCGCGTACGACCGGGCGCAGCGCCGGCAGCAGGAGCCCCGGCTCACGCTCTACGCCCGCGTCATGGCGTACGCCGGGCTCTCCGCGACCCTGCTCGGCTTCGCGGGCGCGCTCACCGTCTACGACTTCGAGTACGGCGCTCCGGGCGCGTCCATCGCCACCTTCGGCGACGCGGTGTGGTGGGCCTGCGCGACGCTGGCGACCGTGGGCTACGGGGACGTCGTGCCCGTGACGCCGGGGGGACGGATGGTGGCGGTGGGCATG
Source organism: Streptomyces fradiae (assembly GCF_041270065.1). Lineage (NCBI taxonomy): Bacteria > Bacillati > Actinomycetota > Actinomycetes > Kitasatosporales > Streptomycetaceae > Streptomyces > Streptomyces fradiae. The sequence goes on from NZ_CP065958.1 coordinate 1,367,134, forward strand.
ATGGCCTGCGGCCTGGCCCTGCTCGGCGCGGTGACGGGCTCGTTCTCGTCCTGGCTGATCCAGGTCTTCCGCCGGGAGGGCGACGAGGACTGACCGACGGGGAAGGCCCCCGGGGGATCCCCGGGGGCCTCCTGACTCGCTCACTCAGGTCGTCAGACCTGGACGCGGCGCTCCACCACGTCGGCCAGCTTCGCAAGCGCGTCCTCGCGCGGGATGCCGTTCTCCTGCGAACCGTCGCGGTAGCGGAAGGAGACCGTGCCCGCGTTCATGTCCTCGTCACCGACGATGATCATGAACGGCACCTTCTGGCGCTGCTGGTTGCGGATCTTCTTCTGCATGCGGTCGGACGAGGCGTCCACGTCGACCCGGAGGCCCCGCTTGCGCGCGTCCGCGGCGAACTCCTGCAGGTACTCGACGTGCGCGTCGCCGATCGGGATGCCGACCGCCTGCACCGGGGCCAGCCACGGCGGCATGGCGCCCGCGTAGTGCTCAAGGAGCACCGCGAAGAAGCGCTCGATGGAGCCGAACAGGGCGCGGTGGATCATGACCGGGCGCTGGCGCGAGCCGTCCGCCGCCGTGTACTCCAGGTCGAAGCGCTCCGGCAGGTTGAAGTCGAGCTGCACGGTCGACATCTGCCAGGTGCGGCCGATGGCGTCGCGCGCCTGCACCGAGATCTTCGGGCCGTAGAACGCGGCGCCGCCCGGGTCGGGGGTGAGCGGGAGGCCCTGCTTCTCGGCGACCTGCTGGAGGACCGCGGTGGCCTCCTCCCACACCTCGTCCGAGCCGACGAACTTGGTCTCGTCCTTGGTCGACAGCTCCAGGTAGAAGTCGGTCAGACCGTAGTCGCGCAGCAGGTTGAGGACGAAGGTGAGCGTCTTGTCGAGCTCCTCCGCCATCTGCTCGCGGGTGCAGTAGATGTGCGCGTCGTCCTGGGTGAAGCCGCGGGCCCGGGTCAGGCCGTGCACGACGCCCGACTTCTCGTACCGGTACACGGTGCCGAACTCGAACAGGCGCAGCGGCAGCTCACGGTAGGAGCGCCCGCGCGCGTCGAAGATCAGGTTGTGCATCGGGCAGTTCATGGGCTTGAGGTAGTAGTCCACGCCCTCGTCGAGCTGCATGGGCGGGTACATGCCCTCGGCGTACCAGTCGAGGTGGCCGGACTTCTCGAAGAGCTTGCCCTTGGTGGCGTGCGGCGAGTAGACGAACTCGTAGCCCTCCTCCTCGTGCCGCTTGCGGCTGTAGTCCTCCATGGTCCGGCGGATGATGCCGCCCTTGGGGTGGAAGACGGCGAGGCCGGAGCCGATCTCGTCCGGGATGGAGAAGAGGTCGAGCTCGTTGCCGAGCTTGCGGTGGTCGCGCTTCTCGGCCTCGGCGAGGAAGTCGAGGTGGGCCTTCAGCTCCTCCTTCGACGGCCACGCGGTGCCGTAGATGCGCTGGAGCATCGGGTTCTTCTCGCTGCCGCGCCAGTAGGCGGCGGCGTTGCGCATGAGCTTGAAGGCCGGGATGTTGCGGGTGGTGGGCAGGTGGGGACCGCGGCAGAGGTCCTTCCAGCACAGCTCGCCGGTCTTGGCGTCCAGGTTGTCGTAGATGGTCAGCTCGCCGCCGCCCACCTCGACGTCCGCGCCGTCGTCGGTCGACGCGGAGCCCTTGATGCCGATGAGCTCCAGCTTGTACGGCTCGTCGGCGAGCTCGGCGCGGGCCGCCTCGTCGGTGACCACGCGGCGGGCGAACTTCTGCCCGCGCTTCTGGATCTCCTGCATCTTCTTCTCGATGGTCTTGAGATCCTCGGGCGTGAACGGCTTCTCGACGTCGAAGTCGTAGTAGAAGCCGTCCCGGACCGGCGGGCCGATGCCCAGCTTGGCCTCGGGGAAGATCTCCTGCACGGCCTGCGCCATGACGTGCGCGGTGGAGTGGCGCAGGATGTTGAGACCGTCCTCGGAGGAGATCTCGACGCCCTCGACGACATCGCCCTCGGCGAGCTCGTACGACAGGTCCTTCAGCTCGCCGGCCACGCGGGCGGCGATGACGGTGCGGTCGTCGGCGAACAGCGCGCCGGCCGTGGTGCCCGCGCTCACCGTCCTCTCCTCGGGCCCGGAGGCGGACTGGACGGTCACACGGACTTCAGACACGGATGCTCCATACATAGGGGCGCGGGCAGACACGAGGTGCCGGCGCCAACGGTGCACGGCAGAGACGAGGTGCCGCGCGCCACCGATCCTACGGGCTCGGGTCGGGCCCGGTCGCGCCCCGAGGAGCGTTCCCGCGGCTCACCCTTCCTCCGGATCGGTCCCCTCGTCGAAGAACCCGCGGCCCTCGCCGGGGTCGTGCAGCGACTTCATCAGCCGGTCCCGCTCGGCCTCGTCGACCTGGACCGGTACGACCCCGGTCGTGTCGGTCAGCCGGCGGAAGCCGCCGCGGCTCTCCAGGCGTCCGACGACCCGGATGGGCAGGCCGACCAGATGGGCGTGGCCGGCGGTGCGGTAGGCCTCCTCGTCGAGGGTGGCGCGGACATGGCCGACCTCGGCGCCGGCGAGGACGCGGAGCCGTACGGTGCCCTCGCCGCGCGGCCCGGAGCGGCGCATGCGGACGACGGTGCCGGTGATGCGTACGGGTACGGAGGGCTCGTCGTTCAGATAGCGCGCGCCGGCCTCGCGCAGGGCCGGCAGATCGCCGGGCGAGAACTCGACGGGCTCGGGCCGCGCGGCGCAGCCCGCGGGGGTGCCGGCCGCCGGGGACCACTCCAGGGTGATGCCGGCGCCCTCGGTGCCGCGCACCAGGGCGACCAGGGCCTCGGTGAGCTCGCGGCTGACGCCGGCCTGGACGGCGGTGTCGAAGGCCTCCATGCCGCCGGTGGCCCGCTGGTAGTCGACGGCCTCCCGGGTGGCGTACAGCGCGTGATAGAGCCGGACGGAGACGGCGCGGCCGGGGTCGACGGGCAGGAAGGCGGTGAGGCCGCGGCCGCCGGGGGCGGCGCCGACGACGACGGACTCCAGGGAGGCCTGGGCCTGCCGCCGGTGGCGGGCGCCGTGGTAACCGGCCCGGTCGCGGACGGCGAGGGCGCCGGCGAGGAGCAGTCCGCGGGCGGCGCTGCGGAGCTGTTCCTGCACGGGCCAGGGCACGGCCCCGGCGGGTCCCGGCGGCACGTCGCGCCACCAGCGGATCTCGTCGCTGGGGACGGCGAGGCCGGTGAGCACCTCGCGGGCGGAGGGGTCGGCGCTGTGAGCGAGGGCGGTGAGCGCCTCGCCGATGAGGTCGTCGGAGTCGGGGAAGGCGCGGTTCTCGGGGACGAGCAGACTGGTGCCGCGGCCGCTCGTGCCGGGTCCGGGCGGGGACCAGCGGCTGTAGCGGCCGGCCGCGCCGCCGCGGCGGCGCCAGCCGTGGCGGGCGAGCAGCGCGCCGAGCACCCGGGGGTCGACCCTGCCCGGGTCGGGGTCCCCGCCCGCGGTTGCCCAGGGGCCGACGGGCGCGGCGGGCACCCCGGTCCAGTGGCCGGGGAGTTCGCCGGGCGCCGGGTGGGGCTGCGGCCGGAAGGGCGGGGGCGCGGTGTGGCCCGGTGGGAGCAGCGGGTCGGGGCCGTGGCCGGCCCCGTTCTCCGGTTCGTCGATCGGCCGGTGCATCAGGGTCTCCCTCCCACGCCGACCCGCGCCATGATCTCGCAGAGCGCCCGGTCGTCGAAGATCCGTGCCGTCGGGATGCGCACGGTGGTCCTGCGGCGTCCCGTGACCGGGTGGCCGGCCAGGTTGATCCAGTAGCAGCAGTGCCGCAGGTCGAGCCGCTCGTGCCCGGCCCGCAGCCAGTCCTCGCGGTCGCGGGGCACGAGCATCACGACCAGGATCTTGTGGACCGCGACGGGGGTGCGGGCGAGCTTCACCAGGTGCTCGTTGTCGAGCGTGAAGGAGAAGCTGCCGCTCGCGTCCCGCGGGGTGCGCGGCGGTATCTGGTAGGTGCACTTGAGCTGCACCTTGATGGTCACCTCGTCGTCGACGGTGTGGCCGGGAGCGCTGTGGCTCACGTGCCAGTCGATGCCGTTGTCCGGAAACGGCTGCGACAGCGAGCAGCCCGCCGCCGCCGCGACCGCGTGGAGATACCCGACCTGGAGGGTCTCCATGCAGGCGGTGGTGGCGAGCGAGCCGCGCAGCGGTGCCGCCCGCTGGGGCGGCAGCCCGTCCGACGCGGGCTGGGCGAGCGCCATGTCAGTTCCCTTCCCCGTCACCTGTGTTGTCACCGGCCCGCGTACGGCGCAAACAGCCCGGGTATCAACGATTCGGGCAGGGGGCTGGCCATCTGCCGCGCACGCGCGAGGAGTTCGGGGATGACGACGCACTGGTTCGACGGGCCCCTGGCCGCGTTCGACACGGAGACGACGGGAGTCGACGTCGAGGAGGACCGGATCGTGTCCGCCGCCCTCGTCGTCCAGGACGCGGCGGGCATGCGGCCGCGGGTGACCCGGTGGCTGGTGAACCCGGGGGTGCCGGTGCCGCCCGGGGCCACCGCGATACACGGCCTGACGGACGATCATCTGCAGCGGAACGGGCGCTGGCCGTCGCCCGTGATGGAGGAGCTGGCCCGGGCGATAGCCGAACAGAGCGCGGCGGGCCGCCCGTTGGTGGTGATGAACGCGCCGTTCGACCTGACGATCCTGGACCGCGAGCTGCGCCGGCACCGGGCGTCCTCGCTGGGCCGCTACACGGAGCACGTGCCGCTGTGCGTGCTCGACCCGCGGGTCCTGGACAAGCACCTGGACCGCTACCGCAAGGGCCGGCGGACGCTGACCGATCTGTGCGAGCAGTACGAGGTGGTGCTCGACGGCGCGCACGACGCGGCGGCGGACGCGCAGGCGGCGCTCGAGGTCGTACGGGCGGTGGGGCGGCGGTTCGCGTCCCGTCTGGAGCGGCTGACGCCGGCGGAGCTGCACACCCTGCAGGCGGTGTGGCACGCGGCACAGGCCCGCGGCCTGCAGGCGTGGTTCGCCCGGCAGGGCACCCCGGAGGCGGTGGACCCGGCGTGGCCGCTGCGTCCGGAGCTGTCGACGGCGGCGTGAGCGGCATGCCCCCGGAAAACAGCTGAGGCCGGTCCGTCTTCTGACGGACCGGCCTCTCCCGGTGGGCGATACTGGGATCGAACCAGTGACCCCTTCGGTGTGAACGAAGTGCTCTCCCGCTGAGCTAATCGCCCGGGCAACGGGTGAAACCATACAGGCCCGGACGGGCTTCGTTCAAACCGGCCACGGACGGGGCGCGCACCTGGTGTGGCCTAGGTCCGCAGGTGGGCGGCGAGGCCGCGGCGGCCGCCGCGCATCATCAGGGCGTGGTTGGCCCGGAAGAGGGGGCGGCCGGGGACGGCGAGGGCGCGCATGAGGGGGCTGCGGACCTCGACCTCCTGCTCGTAGACGGCGCGGGTGCCGGTGCCCTCGGCGGTGAGGGTCCAGCGGGCCCAGCCGTCCAGGTCTCCGGACATGCCGACCTCCAGGACCCCGGCATCGGGGTCGCGGCGCCTGGCCTCGGCGGTGATCACCAGGTCGTACGGGAGCAGGGAGCGGAAGCGGGCGGTGCCGGTGCGGTCGTCGAGCGGGACGACCTCGCGGACCTGCGGCCACCAGAGGGGGTACTCCTCGGCCCGCTCCAGGACGCCGTAGACGGCGGCGGGCGGGGCGGCGAGACGCCAGACGCTGCGGAAGCGGTAGCGGCACCAGTCCATGGGGCCAGTGTGGGGTACTCAGGGCCGGATCTGAGTATCCGCGCGCATCCCCTTTCGCTGTGTCCGGCGCCACACTCCGGCTATGAACACCTCCCTGCCTCCCGCGGAAGAGCTCGCGCTCGTCGACCGCGAACTGGCCCGACTCGACGCCCACCGGGCGCAGTTGCTGCTGCGCCGGGACTGGCTGGTGCGGGTCCTGGACGCGCAGCGGGCCGCGCCGGTGCCGCCGGTGCCGCCCGTGCCGCCGGCTCTGCCCGCGGCGGCGGCCCCGCGGCCCTGGCCGGCGCCCGAGGCGACCCCGCGCAGCACGCAGAACGTGCTGCTGACCCTCGGCGGCATGCTGCTGACCGTGGCCGCGCTCGTGTTCACGCTGGTCAGCTGGGGCACGATGGGCATTGGCGGCCGGTCCGCGGTGCTCGCGGTGGTGACCTCGGCGGCCCTGTTCGCGCCGGTGGTGCTGCTGCGCCGCGGTCTGGTGTCCACGGCGGAGTCGGTCGCGGTGCTCGGTCTGGTCCTGACGGTCCTCGACGCGTACGCCCTGCACCGCGTGGCCCTGCCGGAGACCGGCGGTCTCGGCTACACGGCGGCGGCCTCGGCGATCCTGGCCGGCGCCTGGGCGGCGTACGGCTCCGCCCTGTCCCGTCTGCGCACCCCGCTCCCGGCCGCCGTGGTGGCGGCCCAACTGCCGCTGACGCTGGGGGTTCTGGCGGCGGACGGCGCGCTGACCGCGTTCGCGTGGGCGGCGCTCGGCACGGCCGCGCTGGACGTGGCGGCGGTGGTGTGGGTCAAGGCTCTGCCGGTGCGGGTGACCGCCGGAGTGGGTGCGGCGGGTCTGGGCGGCTGGGCGCTGCTTGCCGGCCTGGGTCTCTCGCTCACCTCGCCGCTGGAGGCGCTGCCGCTGCTGCTGGCCTGCGCCGCCGTGCTGCTGTTCCTCGCGGTGCGCCACGCGCCGTCGGCGCTCGCCTCCGCCGTGGTGGCCGGTCTGGCGGGGATCGCCGCGGCCGGCGGTCTGCTGCGTGCCGGGGTGCCGGAGGCGTGGATCGTCCCGGCGTACGCGCTGTGCGCGCTGGTCCTCGCGGGCGCCACTGCCTGGCACCGGGGGCCGTGGGCGGGCCCGCGGACGGAGCCGGTGAAGCTGCCGGGACTCCGGGACGGTCTGGCGTGGGCGGGCGCGGGGGTCCTCGGCCTCGCGACGCTGTGGGCGCTGCCGCCCGCCGTCTTCGGTCTGCTCGACCCGCGGGTCCGCTCGACGGAGATCTGGTCGGGCGCACACCCGGAGCGGACGCTGACCGACTACCCGGCGACGGCCTCGCTGGTGCTGCTCATGGTGACCGCCGCACTGGTGGTGGTGCCGCGTCTGTGGACGCGTGGGGCGGCTCTCGTCCTGGGCTGGGCGCTGCTGGTCGGTCTGCCGGTGGCGTTCGGCCTGTCGTACGGGGCCTCGCTCGCCGTCCTCCTCGGCGCGACGGCCGCGGCCCTCGTGGTGGCGGTGCGCCCGGCGCCGGTGGCGCGCGGGCTCGACGGTTCGGCGGAGGTCCTTGCCTGGCTCGGGTTCGGGTGCGGCCTGGCCTCGGGGCTCGCGGCGGTGGCCCCGGCGCTGGACTCCCGGGCGGCGACGTTCGCGGTGCTCGGCGTGCTGGCGGCGCTGTTCGGCGCGGTCGCGTTGCTCGGCGGCGGGGTCCGGCGGACGGTGGCGGCCTGTGCGGGCGTCCTGGCGGTGGCGGGCCTGGTGGGGGCCGGGGCGGCGGCCGGGGGTCTGTCGGAGCCGGTGACGGGTCTGCTGCTGCTCGTGGTGCCGGCCGGGACGGCCGGTCTGGGGGCCTGGCTGCGCCGGCGTCCGGAGTCCGTGGCGGTGGAGGCCACGGGCGCGGCGGTGGGTCTCTTCGGGCTCGGCCTGACGCTCGACCGCCCGGCGCTGCTCGCGCTGGCGCTGGCGCTCGGCGGGGTGGTCGCGGCGGCGACGGCGGTACGGCCGGAGCGCCGCCCGGTGGCCTCATGGGTGGCGGCGGTGCTGTTCCTGCTCGCGACCTGGGTGCGGCTCACGGTGTGGGAGGTCACGACCCCGGAGGCGTACACGCTGCCGGTGACGGTGCCCGCTCTGGTGGTGGGCGTGCTGCGGCGGCGCCGGGACCCGGAGGCGTCCTCGTGGACGGCGTACGGGCCGGGGCTCGCGGCCACTCTGGTGCCGAGTCTCTTCGCGGCCTGGGCCGACCCGCACGGGACGCGTCCGCTGCTGCTCGGGCTCGGGTCGCTGGCGGTGACGCTGCTCGGCGCGCGGTTCCGGCTGCAGGCGCCGCTGCTGCTCGGCGGCTCGGTGCTCGCCCTGGTCGGGCTGCACGAGCTCGCGCCATACGTGGTGCAGGCGGTGGGCGCGCTGCCGCGCTGGCTGCCGCCGGCCCTGGCCGGTCTGCTGCTGCTCGCGGTGGGCGCCACGTACGAGCAGCGGCTGCGCGACGCGCGCCGGCTGCGGGAGCGGCTGGGCAGGATGCGGTGAGACGCCGAAGGCCCGGAGACGGATTCCGTCTCCGGGCCTTCGGTCCGGGTGGGCGATACTGGGATCGAACCAGTGACCCCTTCGGTGTGAACGAAGTGCTCTCCCGCTGAGCTAATCGCCCGGGTGCACCGCAAACATTACCGCATGTCAGCGGTGGTTCCGAACCGCTTCCGGGTCACTCGTCGATCTTCCACGGCATGACGAGGCCGAACTTCCACAGGTAGATGCCCAGCAGCACGCCGATGATCACCAGGCCGATGCTGGTGAGGATGATGTTCCGGCGCCGGACCTTGGGGTCGAGGGCGCGCTGGGCGGCCTCGGTGACCTTCCGCTTGGTCCAGCGCAGCACCAGCTGGGCCCAGACGAACTCGGTCGCCCAGATCGCCATGCCGGCGAAGATCACCAGCCAGCCGGGGCCCGGCAGCGGCAGCATCACGATGCCGGCGCCGACGACGGCGAGGCCGACGACGAAGACGCCGACCTGCCAGCTCAGGTGCAGGGTCCGGCGGGCCTTGATGAACTCCGGCGCCCGCGAGCCGAGCGGCGCGCCCTCGGTGTCCCCGGCCGCGCTATCCGGCGTGTCCGGCGTCGCGTTCCCCTGCTGCGCACTCTTGTCCCCGTCGGCCGCGGACTCCCCGGTGCGCTCGTCACTCTCCGCATTCATGACCCCAACTTACCGGACCGTCCCCGTGTGTCGAATTGGAGGTATTACCCAAAGTTACACGCGCCCATACGAGCTACCTGAACGATCACAAAACAGACAGAGGGGTTTACAACGGCACCGTAGGTGGCATGTCGATTTCGCCGACGTGCGAATCCCCGAGCGCACACTGAGCGAAAGGCCCTGGCGCTTATGAACACCACGGTCAGCTGCGAGCTGCACCTGCGCCTCGTTGTGTCGAGCGAGTCCTCACTGCCTGTACCCGCGGGCCTGCGGTATGACACGGCCGATCCGTATGCCGTGCACGCCACCTTCCACACCGGAGCCGAGGAGACGGTCGAGTGGGTCTTCGCCCGCGACCTTCTCGCCGAGGGGCTGCACCGGCCCACCGGCACGGGCGACGTCCGGGTCTGGCCGTCACGCAGCCACGGTCAGGGAGTCGTCTGCATCGCCCTGAGTTCCCCCGAGGGCGAAGCCCTGCTCGAGGCCCCGGCGAGGGCCCTGGAGTCGTTCCTCAAGCGGACCGACGCTGCCGTGCCACCGGGCACCGAGCACCGCCACTTCGACCTCGACACGGAGCTCTCCCACATCCTGGCCGACAGCTGAGGCCAGGCCTACAGCCGCACGGCGCCGTCCGACTCGGGGAGACGGCGCCGCGCGGACAACCGTGCACTCCCTCATCGGCGCTCCACACCGCGCAGCCGGCGCGGTGCGGGGCGCCGATGCCCGTTTCCGGGTCCGCGCTAGAGTTCAGCGCAATTCCGCGGGCACCCGCCCGCAGCCGGCCAGGGAGCGAATCGTGCTGATCCCCCACGACACCCGGATCGCCCTCGACACCGTCGTCGATCTGATGAACACCGCCCCGGAGGGTGACCGCGACGACGCGCTCGGAGACATCGAGGCGCTGCAGTCCTTCGTGCACGCCCACAAGATCAGTGACGTCGGCCAGCTCGGCGCGGCCGACCTGCGCGCGGTGCGCGAGGTGCGCGACCGCTTCACGGCGGTCTTCTCCGCCCCCGACGCCCGGATCGCCGCCACCCTGATCAACCAGCTGGTCGCGGCCGCCGGCACCACACCGCAGCTGACCGACCACGACGGCTACGACTGGCACGTCCACTACTTCGCGCCGGGCGCCTCGGTCGCCGACCACCTGGGCGCGGACTGCGGCATGGCGCTGGCCTTCATCGTCGTCGCGGGCGAGCAGGAGCGGCTGCGCCGCTGCGAGGCGCCGGACTGCGGCCGGGCCTTCGTCGACCTCTCCCGCAACCGCTCCCGCCGCTACTGCGACAGCCGCACCTGCGGCAACCGCCTGCACGTCGCCGCCTACCGGGCCCGCCGCAAGGAAGCCGCAGGCTGATCCCGCCCCCGGGCACCGGCGCCCTCACAGCAGGAACAGGTCGTGCACGGCGGCCATGAGCAGCAGCGCGCCGATCACCGCCAGGAAGATCATCAGCGGCGGCTGGGACAGCGCGAACAGACAGCCGCGCGGCTCCTCGGCGACCGGCACGGACGGCGCCGCGCCGGGGGCGGGAACGCGTGCGCGGCCGGTCACGGCGGCGGGAACGGGTGCGGGGGCGGTGTCCCCCGAGGTATCGAGCATCTCGGGGGGATGATGCAGCACGCCCGGTCCCGAAGATCACGCAACACACCCCGCGCAGGGCCGTGTTCACCCCATCCCGTGGACCACGGGACCGAGAAGGATCAGAACCGGTCGGACCGCGGTCCGATCCCGGTCATATTCCGTGCTTCTTCAGAATCGCCTCGATGTCGCTGAAGTCCTCGTCCGCCGGCTTCGCCTGCTGCTTCGCGGCCGGAGCGGAGCGCCCGGCCCCCAGCGACGGCGCCGACGCGGCGGGCGCCACGGCCGACGGGGTCTCTCCCCCGGTCGCCGCCTTCCCGGCCCTGCGCCGCTCGACCGCGCGCGAGCTCATGAACAGCAGCCAGGACAGCCCCAGCACGCCGAAGCCGGCCCACACGGTCAGGTTGAACGTCAGGGCCTCGAAGAGCCAGTCGATCGCGCCCGTCATCACCAGGCCCAGCGGCACCAGCGCATAGGCGGCGATCCGGGTGGCGGTCAGGAACTTCCTCCGCCAGGCCGTGATCGCGGCGATGCCCAGGCCCGCCGCGGCCACCGCGGAGCAAACGGTCTCGGCAAGCATGCGATCCTCCTGGTCGGTCCGGGTGATACGTCCCTTCCATCCTGCACCGCACCTACCCCGCCGGGCCATGCCCAGGCCCAGGGATCAGGGGGATCTCCGGGTCGTCCCCCAGGGAGGGCCGGATGGGAGACTCTTCCCATGAGTGAGTCCACCACCCCCGCCTCCCCGGTCGTCCTGGAGGCCTGGTTCGACCTGCAGTGCCCCGACTGCTTCCAGGCCCTCGACGACGTCCGCGCCCTGCGCGCCGCGTACGGCGACCGCCTCGACGTGCTGCTGCGCCACTTCCCGCTGCCCAAGCACAAGCACGCGTACGCCGCCGCCCAGGCCGCCGAGGAGGCCTTCGCCCAGGGACAGGGCTGGCCCTACGCCGAGGCCCTCCTCGCCCGGACCGCCGAGCTGGCCGACCGCGGCGAGCCGGTCCTCCTGGAGGTGGCGGGCGAACTCGGCCTGGACGCCGAGGAGTTCGACACCGCACTGATCGACGGCCGGCACCTCCTGACGGTCGACGCCGACGAGGCCGAGGGCAAGGCGATCAAGGTCACCGGCACCCCCACGTACGTCATCGGCGGCGAGCGTCTCGACGGCGGCCAGAGCCAGGACGGTCTGCGCGAGCGCATCACGGAGATCGCCGACCGCCTCCTCGGCGCCTGACCCCATCCCTCTGCCGGGGAGATCGTCAGCGCAGTTCCTTCGCGCTGTTCACGAAGGTCGTGCGGTAGCCCAGCGACTCGTAGAGCCGGATCGCCGGGGTGTTGCCCGCGAAGACGTGCAGTCCGATCCGGGTCTCCCCGGCCTCCCGCGCGACCCGCTCGGCGAGCAGCATCAGCGCCCGGCCGTAGCCGCGCCCGCGGTGCGCCTCGTCGACCTCGATGTCGTACACGAAAGCCGCCCACCGCCCCGGTTCGAGTTCGATCCGGCCCGTCCACAGATGGCCGGCCGGCCGCCCGTCCTTCACGATCACGTGGAAGGCGACGCCGGGCGAGGCCAGGCCGTCCGGGAGATACCTCCGGTGACTGTCCTCGGCCTTGGCGCGGGCCTGGTCCTCGGGGACGCCCCGGTCGATCCAGTCCTGCGCGAAGACCTCCTTGGACCGCGCCGCCCACACCACGAACTCGGCCTCGGTCATCGGCCGGACCTCGACGCCCTCCGGCAGCGCGGGCGGCTCGGCCGGCACTGCCTTGACCATGTTCCGGCTTCGCTCGGCGTAGCCGAGAGAGTCCGCCATCCGGAGCGCGGCCGCCGCCTCCGCGGGCACCGATATCCGCACCTGGACGCAGCCCCAGCTCCGCAGCACCTCCTCGGCCGCGAGCGCCGCGACCGTGGCCCGGCCGCGCCCACGGTCCGGCTGGTGGACCCCGAGGCTGTCGATCACGCCCGAGGCCGCGCCGAAGGCGGGGTCCGTGGAGAGCCGGACGGAGCCGACCCGGCGGCTGTTCACGCAGATGTCGTAGCTGCGGGAACGGCTGCCGTCGGCAGACTGCTGGAGCGGCTCGGACGGCCGCAGGGTGGTGGTCATCACGGGTGTTCTACCCGCGCCGCGCCCACCCGTCATCCGGATTTCGGCCGGGATCCGGTCTCAGCCGATCTTCGGGTCCCGGTCCCGGGCCGCCCGCTCCTCGAAGATCCGCATCGCCTTGGCCGTGACCGGCCCCGGCGTCCCGGCAAGCTCCCGGTCGTCCACCCGGTGCACGGCCTGCACGTCGCGCAGGGTCGAGGTCAGGAAGATCTCGTCGGCGCTCTCCAGGACGTCCAGCGGCAGGTCGGTCTCCTCCGCGCCGGTCCACTCGGCGGCCAGGGCGCGGGTGATGCCCGCGAGGCAGCCGGAGGACACCGGCGGGGTGAGGATCCGGCCGTCGACCACGACGAAGACATTGGAGCCGGTGCCCTCGCAGAGCCGCCCCACGGTGTTGGCGAAGAGCGCCTCGGAGGCGCCCCGCTCGTGCGCGCGGGCGAGCGCGACGACGTTCTCGGCGTACGAGGTGGTCTTGAGGCCGGTCAGCGCGCCGCGCTCGTTACGGGTCCAGGGCACCGTGATCACGGCGGTGGTGTCCGGGCGGCGGCGGGTCTCGCCGAGGGCCACGACCAGACCGGGGCCGGCGTCCCCGCGCTCGGAGCCGAGCGGGGAGAGCCCGCCGGTGTACGTGATGCGCAGCCGGCCGAGCTCCATCGGGTTGGCGGCGAGGACGGCGGCGACCGCGCGACGTACCTCGTCGAGGTCGGGATCGGGCAGGCCGAGGCCGCGGGCGGAGCGGGTCAGCCGCTCCAGGTGGAGGGTGAGGGCGAACGTTTCGCCGCGCTCGGCCTTGACCGTCTCGAAGATGCCGTCGCCGACGGTCAGCCCGTGGTCGAGGACCGAGACCCGCGCGCTCTCGGCGTCGTGCAGCGCGCCGTTGACCCACAGTTTCATCGAGATATGGCCTTTCCAGTCGCCTCGTACGCGCCCGACGCTATCGCGACCAGGCGGGCGGCCTTGAGCTCGGTCTCGGCCCATTCGCGCTCGGGGTCGGAGCCCCAGGTGATGCCGGCGCCGGTGCCGAAGCGCAGCACGCCCTCGGCCCGGTCGATCCAGAAGGTGCGGATGCCGACGGCCAGCTCGGCGGTGCGCCGGTCGGCGTCGACCCAGCCGATGCCGCCGCAGTAGGGGCCGCGCGGGACGGTCTCCAGGGCCTCGATGATCCGCAGGGCGCTGGACTTGGGGGCGCCGGTCACGGAGCCGGGCGGGAAGGTGGCGGCGAGCAGCTCGGGCCAGCCCGCGCCGTCGCGCAGTTCGCCGCGGACGGTGGAGACCAGATGGACCAGACCCGGGTGCGGCTCGACCGCGCACAGCTCGGGCACGGTGACGGAGCCGGTGGCGCAGACCCGGCCGAGGTCGTTGCGGACCAGGTCCACGATCATCACGTTCTCGGCGTGGTCCTTCTCCAGGAGGTCGTCGGCGGTCCGGCCGGTGCCCTTGATGGGGCCGGACTCGACGACGGGGCCGGTGCGCCGCAGATAGAGCTCGGGCGAGGCGGTGGCGATCTCCACGCCGTGCGCGGGCAGCCGGACCGTGCCGGCGTACGGGGCGGGGTTGCCGCGCGCGAGGAGCGCGGTGAGCGCGTCGACGTCGGCGGCGGCCGGATCGGGCAGCGGCGCGGACATCACCCGGCAGAGGTTCGCCTGGTAGACCTCGCCGCGCGCGATGTGTTCGCGCACGCGGCGCACGCCCGCGGTGTACGCGGCGCGGTCGAGCGAGGACGTCCAGTCGCCGGCCGCCGGTCCGCGCCAGGCGCCCGGGACGGGCGCGGGGACGGGATCGGGCCGCACGTCGCCGAAACGCGCGCAGGTCAGCCGGCCCTCGAAGTCCGCGACGACCGCCCAGAAACCGGAGGAGTCCAGGGCCTCGGGGTCGTGGGTGACGTCCCGGAGGTCGGTGGCGAGGAGGCCGCCGAAGCGGGCCAGAGGAGCGAGGGGGTGCACAGAGCGAGTCTAGGTCCGCGGGAGGGAAGCGGCCGGGGCCGTGGAAGGACTCCGGGGAAGGAGGGGCGCGTGGGGTGGGACGGGTGGGAGGGGGCGCTGGGAGCCACCTCGGGGACACGTGGAGTGAACGCCGTACGAACGCTCCCGGACGCCCTCGCGGGGCCGCAGGTCAGCACGCTGCGGAAACGCGTTTTTGTACTGGCCCAGGAATCCGCTAGAGTTCAACACGTCGCCGGGACGCGCAAGCGGAACGGAAACGACAAGCGGACGTGGCTCAGTTGGTAGAGCATCACCTTGCCAAGGTGAGGGTCGCGAGTTCGAATCTCGTCGTCCGCTCGATGTGGGGGATCTTCCCGAACCCCCGAATCACACTCCTGGTGGAGTGGCCGAGAGGCGAGGCAACGGCCTGCAAAGCCGTCTACACGGGTTCAAATCCCGTCTCCACCTCCAAGGACGATTAGCTCAGCGGGAGAGCGCTTCCCTGACACGGAAGAGGTCACTGGTTCAATCCCAGTATCGTCCACTGGACCTTCGGGTCCCGGATCTTCGGATCCCCCGCGCGATTAGCTCAGCGGGAGAGCGCTTCCCTGACACGGAAGAGGTCACTGGTTCAATCCCAGTATCGCGCACTGGACCTTCGGGTCCCGGACCTTCGGGTCGTCCCGCGCGATTAGCTCAGCGGGAGAGCGCTTCCCTGACACGGAAGAGGTCACTGGTTCAATCCCAGTATCGCGCACCAGTCACGAGCCCCCGGCCGCGCAAGCGACCGGGGGCTTCGTCGTGCCGTGAGCGGTCCGGCGTGGGGCCGGGCCCCCGGAGGGACCGGGCCGCACGACCGGGCTCGGCTCAGGAGGAGAACAGCATCCGGCCGAAACCGCGGTGGCCGTGGTGCCCGTGGTGACCGTGGTGACCGCCGTGGTGCGGGGCGCCCCAGGCCGGGGCGGCGGGCTGCGCGGGGTAGGCCTGCGGCGGCGGGGCCTGCTGGACCCACTGGGACTCCAGGCGGGTCAGGGCCTCCAGCTCGCCGTAGTCCAGGAAGATGCCGCGGCAGCCGCTGCACTGCTCAATCTGGACGCCGTTGCGGTTGTACGTGTGCATGGCCGCGTGGCACTTGGGACACTGCATGCGGACTCAACTCCCTGCCGTTCGAATGGGGCTCTCACATTACGGGGACGCCGGCGGCGGCAACTCGGTTCGGAGCGAACCGATTCGGGCGCAGGTGTCGATCATCACGTCCTCCACGTCGTCCAGCGGGCGCCCCTCGGCGGTGGACTTGGCGACGGCGAGCGCCGCGGTCTGCACGGTGAGCGCGCGGGCCGGGACGTCGAGCCGCGCCCAAGGGTCGGCGCCGCCGGTGGCGGGGCTGCGGGTGGCGGGGCCGCCGGCCGTCTCGTACGCGGAGAGGAAGCGCGCCCACACCTCCGGCGCGAGCAGCCCGGCCGCGAACCAGGCGGCGGGCCGGGCCAGGTCCCAGGCCGGGTCGCCGACCCCGAGGTCGTCCACGTCGATCAACCGCCAGCGGGCGTCCGGACCCGGCTCCCCGAGGCGTACGAGCTGACCGAGGTGGAAGTCGCCGTGGCAGAGGATCGCCGGTACGGCGGGCTCCGGGGCGAAGTCGGGGAGGGTGAGCCAGGCGCGCAGCACCACGGGCGTTGCGGGATGGTCCGGGGCCGCGCGCCGCATCCGCTCCACGGCGAGGGCCGCCTTCACCGGGGCGCGCATCGGCGGAGTGCCCGGCGGCGCCGGGGCCTGGTGCAGCCGGGCCAGCAGCCGGCCGGCCGCCTCCCAGGGGGCGGCGCCGGGATCCTCGGGGTCGACGGGACTGCCGTACGGCCACAGGCTCAGGGGCCGGTCCGCGTGCGGTGTCCGCGGTCCGGGCAGCGGCGGCAGCAGCACCTCGGCGAGGTCCGGCAGCGCGGCGACCGATATCCGCGCCCGCAGGTCGGCCGGGTCGCCGTCGGGCCCGTGCGCCTTGAGCACGAGCCGCCCATGCCGTACGACGGTCCCGTCGGCCCGATCGGCGAGCAGCCCGGCCCGGCACGGGCACGTCGCCCCGTCGGGCTCCCCGGGATGCGCGGCGGCGCGGGCGAGGGTGTGCAGCTGCAGCAGGGCGGTGTCGTCCACGGCGTGGAGCCTACGCGGCGGTCGTCGCGTGGCGGCCGGCCGGTGCCGGGCGGCCGCGCCGCCGGAGCCCGGGCGTCCGGCGTCGTGCTGGACGCCGGCACGCCGAGCCTCAAGGCGCCGGGCGCCGAGCCGCCAGATGCCGGTGTCGGATGCCAGGTACCGGTCTGCCAGCCTCCGGAAGCTGGATGCCGGTCTCCGGGCCAACGGGTACGGGACGGCGGACGCCGGGCCTACGGGTGCAGGCCTCAGGCCGCCATGTGCCAGCCCCCGGACGGCCGGTGCCGGTCGGCGAGTGCCGGAAGCGGGATGGCGGATTCAGGACGGCGAGTGCCGGACTTCAGGCCGCTGGGTGTCGGACGGGAGGCTGCCCGTGGCCGGGCCGCCGGCCCCCGGGCGCCGGGAGCCGGGAGCCGCGCTGCCAGACGCACGAGTGATTCGCGGTGCCGGCCCCGGGTGCCGGTGGGCGGATGAGCTGCGCCAAGCAGCCGGGCGCCCCGGGCCCGGGAAGCGCGAGGGCCGGTCAGCTCCCCAGCTGACCGGCCGCACGCTGCCGTCCGCCGCACCCCCGTCCCCACGGGGCTGATGGCCGGATGTCCCCGACCCGGGCCGCTCTCCCGGGTCCGGGGCGCTGTTCAGCGCCCCAGCATCACGCCCACGGACGACGCCTGAGTGACCACCGCGTCCCAGCCGCCGAAGACGACTACGAGCAGGGCCGCGAGAGGGAGGACCATGGCGGTCGCCACCAGCGGGTGACGGCGGCTCGAAGGGCGGGTGGTGGTCATCCGCGGGGCCGGGTACGCCATGGGTCCTCTCCTGTCGTGTCGGACGCGGCGGGTGCGGTGACCTCGGGGGACGAGTGCTGCACCCGCCGCTCGACAACCAATCTAGGCAGCGGGCGCGCCCCGGGCGTCATGCCCGCGTACCGACTTCCGGGCCTCCCGGAGGATGACGGGCCTCCGAACGGCGTACTCCCCTGGGTGGAGACGGATCGTCCGGACTGGGGGTCATCCCGGAGGGGACGCCCCGGGCACCCCTCCGGGACGGCCGTGTGACCTGCCCCACGTTCGGCCCGGGCCGTCGGGGTGTCGCACCGCCCCGGAGTCAACGCCCTTGATATGAGGGAGTGTTGGCGAGTGGCACGGCTGACCCCGTCTCAAGTGTCCCCCTCAGCACTGACAATCGATGCGGCCCTGAGGGCGCGGCCTGTGAGCGGGCCGGGGCAGGGGTACGTAAGCTGTGCCACGTCGAACGGACGAGGGGACGGACATGGCGATGATGCGGCTCCGGCGCGAGGACCCGCGGATCGTCGGGTCGTTCCGGCTGCACCGCCGGCTGGGCGCCGGCGGGATGGGGGTCGTGTACCTAGGTTCGGACCGGCGCGGCCAGCGCGTGGCGCTCAAGGTGATCCGCCCCGACCTCGCCGAGGACCAGGAGTTCCGCTCGCGCTTCGCCCGCGAGGTGTCCGCCGCCCGGCGCATCCGCGGCGGCTGCACCGCCCGGCTCGTCGCCGCCGACCTGGAGGCCGAGCGCCCCTGGTTCGCCACCCAGTACGTGCCCGGCCCCTCCCTGCACGACCGGGTCGCCGAGGAGGGTCCGCTGCGGGCCGCGGACGTGGCCTCGATCGGCGCCGCCCTGTCCGAGGGCCTGGTCGCCGTGCACGAGGCCGGCGTCGTCCACCGCGACCTCAAGCCGTCCAACATCCTGCTCTCGCCCAAGGGCCCCCGGATCATCGACTTCGGCATCGCCTGGGCGACCGGCGCCAGCACCCTCACCCACGTCGGCACCGCCGTCGGCTCCCCCGGCTTCCTCGCGCCCGAGCAGGTGCGGGGTGCGCCCGTCACCGCCGCGACCGACGTCTTCTCGCTCGGCGCCACCCTCGCGTACGCCGCGATGGGCGACTCCCCCTTCGGGCACGGCAGCTCAGAGGTCATGCTCTACCGGGTCGTGCACGAGGAGCCCCAGCTGCACGGCGTGCCCGACGCGCTCGCGCCGCTGGTGCGGGCCTGCCTCGCGAAGGACCCGGAGGAGCGGCCCAGCACCCTCCAGCTGTCCATGCGGCTCAAGGAGATCGCCGCGCGGGAGGCGCAGGGGCTGCCCGCCGCCGCCCGGCCGCCCGGCCAGCGCGAGCGGGCCGAGGAGCGCAGCCCCGTCCGGCCCACGGAGCGGTACACCGAGCGCACCACCGAGCGGTCGCTCGACCGCGGCGGGGAGGGGGGCGGCGAACGGCCGGCCACCGACCGGCCCACCGGCGGGCGCCCCTCCACGGCGGCGCGCCCCTCGGCCTCCCGGCCGTCCGCGTCCCGTACGGGTGCCGGTGCGCGGGGCGGTCAGTCCCGGCCCGGTACGCGCCCGGGCACCCGCACCGGGGCCCGCGGCACCTCCACCGGGCGCCGGCCCGCCAACCCGCGGCTGCTGCGTCAGCGGCTGTTCGTCTTCGTCGTCGTCACGCTGATCGTGGCGCTGGGGATCGCGGCCGCGCAGGCGCTGCAGGGGTGAGCCCCGGGGTGGGTCGCCGAGGTGGGTCGCCCCGAGGGCTGCGCCTCGGGGGCGTGGCCTGGGGGTGCGTCCGAGGCCGGGGCCCGGGGTTGTGTCCCGAGGGCTGCGCCTCGGGGCCTTGGGCCCGGGGCCGTCCTGGGGTTGCGGCCGGGGCCGTGGCCCGAGGTTGTGGCCCGAAGGCTGCGCCTCAGGCCGTGACCCAGTGGTGCGGTCTGGGGTTGTGACCCGGGGTGCGGTCCGGGCCGTGGCCCGGGTTGCGGCCGAGACCGTGGCCCCGAGGTGCGGCCCGCCTGTTAGGGCTGCGGGCGGCCGCTCGTCACCGCGTAGAAGGCCACCGCCGCCGCCGCGCCCACGTTCAGCGAGTCCACGCCGTGGGCCATCGGGATCCGGACCCACTCGTCCGCCGCGCGCAGCGCCTGCGTCGACAGGCCCTCGCCCTCCGCGCCCAGCATCAGGGCCACCCGGTCCAGCTTGTGCGGGGCCGCGGCGTCGATCGACGCCGCCCGGTCCGCCGGGGTCAGCGCGAGGAGCTTGAAGCCCGCCACCCGTACCGCCTCCAGACCGCGCGGCCAGGTGTCCAGGCGGGCGTACGGGACCGAGAACACCGCGCCCATCGACACCTTCACCGAGCGGCGGTACAGCGGGTCCGCGCAGTCCGGCGACAGGAGCACCGCGTCCATGCCGAGCGCGGCCGCGCTGCGGAAGATCGCGCCGATGTTGGTGTGGTCGTTCACCGCCTCCATCACCGCCACCCGGCGGGCGCCCGCGAGCAGCTCCGCCGCGGACGGCAGCGGCTTGCGCTGCATCGACGCCAGCGCGCCGCGGTGCACGTGGTAGCCCGTCACGCGTTCGGCGAGGTCCGGGCTCACCGCGTACACCGGAGCCGGGAGCTCGTCGATGACGTCGCGCATGACGTCCACCCACTTGGCCGAGAGCAGCATAGAGCGCATCTCGTAGCCGGCGTCCTTGGCGCGGCGGATCACCTTCTCGCCCTCGGCGATGAACAGGCCCTCGGCCGGCTCGCGTCTGCGGCGCAGCTCGACGTCGGTCAGTCCGGTGTAGTCCCGCAGGCGCGGGTCGTCGGGGTCGTCGATCGTGATGAGTTCGGCCACGGGGTGATACTGCCTTGTCCGGTGGGTGGTGCCAATGCGTGCGGGTGGTGACGTCCGACGTCGGTCGGGCGTCGGTCGGGCGTCGGTCGGGCCTCAGTGGGTGGGCTTGGCGGTGGGGTTCTTGGCCGGGGACTCGTGGACCACGTCGCCGATGACGATGACCGCCGGCGGGCGCACGTCCTGCGTCGTGACGGTCTCGGCGACCGTCGCCAGCGTCGCGTCCACCCGGCGCTGGGCGGCCGTCGTGCCCTCCTGGATCAGCGCCAGCGGGGTCTCCGGCGCCTTGCCGTTCGCCATCAGCGCCTCCGCGATCTTGCCGATCTTGTCGACGCCCATGAGGATGACGAGCGTTCCGGTGAGCCGCGCCAGCGACGCCCAGTCGACCAGCGAGCGCGGGTCGTCCGGTGCCACGTGGCCGCTGACCACCGTGAACTCGTGGGCCACCCCGCGATGGGTGACCGGGATGCCGGCTGCGCCGGGCACCGAGATCGAGCTGGAGATGCCCGGGACCACCGTGCAGGCGATGCCCTCGGCGGCCAGCGCCTGGGCCTCCTCCATGCCGCGGCCGAAGACGAAGGGGTCGCCGCCCTTCAGGCGGACGACGGACTTCCCGGCCTTGGCGTGCTCGATCAGCGCGTTGTTGATGGCCTCCTGGGCCATGAACCGGCCGTACGGGATCTTCGCCGCGTCGATCACCTCGACGTGCGGGGGCAGCTCCGAGAGCAGGTCGCGCGGGCCGAGGCGGTCCGCGATCACCACGTCCGCCTCCGCGAGGAGGCGGCGGCCGCGGACCGTGATCAGGTCCGGGTCACCCGGGCCGCCGCCGACGAGCGCGACGAACGGGGTGCGGGCGCGCTGCCCCGGAGCCGCGATCGAACCGTCCCGCAGGCCCTCGACGATCGCGTCCCGCACGGCCGCCGAGCGGCGCGGGTCGCGGCCGGTGAGCACCGCGACCGTCACGCCCTCGCTGGCGCCCGTCGCCGGGGTCCACGCGGTGGCCGCCTCGGCGTCGTCGGAGCGGACGCACCAGGTCTTCGTGCGCTCGGCCTCGGCGGAGATGGCGGCGTTCGCCGCCGGGTCGGTGGTGGCGACCAGGGCGTACCAGGCGTCGGCGAGGTCGCCTTCCTCGTAGCGCCGCTTGATCCAGGTGATCTCGCCGGTCTCGGCCATCGCGTCCACGGACGGGGTCGCGGAGGGCGAGATCAGGGTCACCCGGGCGCCGGCCGCGATCAGTGCGGGCAGCCGGCGCTGGGCCACCTGGCCACCGCCGAACACGACGACGCGGCGGCCGGCGAGGCGCAGTCCGACGGGGTAGGCGGGGTGCTCGGCGTGGTCGCTCATGGTGCGGGCGGCTCCTCTGGAGGGGCGGTGCTTGCGCACCAAATCGTATCGGTGACCTGCGGGGATCTCGCTGTGATGGACATCCCTTGCCGAGCGCCGTCGGTCGGTGCGTGCGGGACGCTCCGGGCACCGCATTCGGGACTGCATGATTTACGGCGCGGTCAGGTGCGACCAGTGCGGAACGTCCTTGTTCCGCGCCACAAATCACGCTTTACGTCCCGAACGTCGGTGCCCTGCACGTCCCCCACTCCCCTGGGTGGGCGGTGGGGGCGTGCGGCGCTTCCCTACTTTTCGGTGACGCCCGCCGAGTCGAACGTCGCCACCTCGTGCATCGCCCGAGCGGCGCTCTGGACCACCGGGAGGGCGAGCAGGGCGCCGGTGCCCTCGCCGAGGCGGAGGTCCAGGTCGACCAGGGGGCGCAGGCCCAGCTTGTTGAGGGCCGCGACGTGGCCCGGCTCGGCGCTGCGGTGGCCCGCGATGCAGGCCGCGAGGGATTCGGGCGCGATGGCGCGGGCGACGAGGGCCGCCGCGCCGGTGGAGACGCCGTCGAGGATGACCGGGGTACGGAGCGAGGACGCGCCCAGGATCAGGCCGACGAGCGCCGCGTGCTCCAGGCCGCCGATCGCCGCGAGGACACCGATCGGGTCCGCCGGGTCCGGCTTGTGGAGGTCGAGCGCCCGGCGGACCACGTCCACCTTGCGGGCGTGCATCTCGTCGTTGATGCCGGTGCCGCGGCCGGTGACCTCGACCGGGTCGACGCCGGTGTAGACCGAGATGAGCGCGGCGGACGCGGTGGTGTTCGCGATGCCCATCTCGCCGGTGAGCAGCGCCTTGTTGCCGGCCGCCACCAGGTCGCGGGCGGTCTCGATGCCGACCTCGATCGCGGCGATCGCCTCTTCGCGGGTCATCGCCTGACCGATGGTGAAGTCGGCGGTGCCGGCCTTGACCTTGCGCGGGAGCAGACCGGGCGTGGAGGGCAGGTCGGAGGCCACGCCGACGTCGATGACGCAGACCTCGGCGCCCACCTGGTTGGCGAAGGCGTTGCAGACGGCGCCGCCGCCGAGGAAGTTCGCGACCATCTGGCCGGTCACCTCCTGGGGCCAGGCGGTGACGCCCTGGGCGTGCACCCCGTGGTCGCCGGCGAAGATCGCGACGGCGGCCGGCTCGGGGATCGGCGGCGGGCAGACCCGGGACAGGCCGCAGAGCTGCGCGGAGATGATCTCCAGCATGCCGAGCGCCCCCGCGGGCTTCGTCATGCGCTTCTGGCGCTCCCAGGCCTCGCCGAGCGCCTTGGCGTCCAGCGGGCGGATGTTGGCGACGGTCTCCTGGAGCAGGTCGTGCGGCTCCTCGCCGGGCAGCGCGCGGCGGCCGTACGTCTCCTCGTGGACGACCCAGGACAGCGGGCGGCGCTTGGACCAGCCCGCCTGCATCAGCTCGGGCTCCTCGGGGAACTCGTCGACGTAGCCGACGCAGAGGTACGCGACCACTTCGAGGTGCTCGGGCAGGCCGAGGGCGCGGACCATCTCGCGCTCGTCGAAGAAGCTGACCCAGCCGACGCCGAGGCCCTCGGCGCGGGCGGCGAGCCACAGGTTCTCGACGGCGAGCGCCGAGGAGTACGGGGCCATCTGCGGCTGCGTGTAGCGGCCGAGGGTGTGCCGGCCGCCGCGGGTCGGGTCCGCGGTGACGACGATGTTCACCGGGGTGTCGAGGATGGCCTCGATCTTCAGTTCCTTGAACTGCTTCGCCCGGCCCTTGGGCAGCGACTTGGCGTACGCGTCGCGCTGGGTCTGGGCCAGCTCGTGCATCGTCCGGCGGGTCTCCGCGGACCGGATGACGACGAAGTCCCAGGGCTGCGAGTGGCCGACGGAAGGCGCCGTGTGGGCCGCCTCAAGGACGCGGAGCAGCACCTCGTGCGGGATCGGGTCGGGGCGGAAGCCGTTGCGGATGTCGCGGCGCTCGCGCATCACGCGGAGGACTGCCTCGCGCTCGGCCTCGTCGTAACCGGGGGCGCGGTCGCCGGCCGGTGCCGTCTCGGGTGCCGTCTCGGCTGCTGTCTCGGGTGCCGTCTCGGCTGCTGCTTCCGGGGCGGCCTGGGCCTGCGCTTCGACCTCGGCCCCAGCCTCGGCCTGGGCCTCCGGCTCGGGGGCTGCGGAGGGCTCGATCACGGGCTCGGCGGCGGGGGTGGGTACGGCCTCCGGCTCCGCCGGGGCCTCCGCGACGGGCTCGGGCTGGGGCTCGGGGGCGGCCTCGACGACGGCCTCTGCCGGGAGTTCGGGCTCCGCGGCGACCTCGACGACGGGTTCCGGGGCGACCTCAATCGGGACCTCGGGCTGCGCCTCGGCCACGACCGGGATCTCCTCCGCGGCGACCTCGACGGGGGCCGGGGCCGGCTGCTCCTCGGGGGCGACGACCGGGGCCTCGGTCACGACCGGCTCGACCATGATCGGCTCGGCGGGAGCCTCGACCGCGACCGGCGCCTCGGGCTGCGGCTCCGGTTCGGCCTCGCGCGGTGCGGGGACCGGGGCCTCCTGTGCGACCGGCTCCGCGGCGGGCGGCTCGGCGGCCGGCGGTTCCACGACGGCGGGTTCGGCGACGACGGGCTCGGCCACGGCCTGCGGCTGCTCCGGCTGCGGGTCCTGGACCGGGAGGACCGGCTCCGGGGCGGGCGTCGGGGCCAGGTGCGGGGCGGTCGGGACGGAGCCCTCGACCGGGACGAACTGCACGGCCTGCGGGGCGACCGGCTCCGCCGGGGCGGGGGTCTGCGGCTCCTGGGGCTGCGCGGTCCACGGCACGGCGCCCTGCGGGGCCGTCTGCTGGTCCTGCGGCGGCACGTCCAGGTACTCGGGGCCGGTGGTCGGCGGGCCCGGGGTGCGGACCGGCATCGGCGTGGGCGCCGCGGCCGCGGCCGGGGCCGCGACGGGCGCGGGCTGCGCGGCGGGGGCGGCGGCCGGGCCGCGGTCGGCGAGGGAGCGCACCACGCCGCCGGTGGCGTCCGGCATCGGCGGGCCCATGTGCAGCGGGCGGCGCGCGGGCTGCGGGGCCTGCGCGGGCGCCGGGGCGGGCATCCGGACGCCGCTCAGGTCGACGGAGCCGGAGTCGCGGCCGGCCGCCTCGTGGGCGCCGGTGTCGAGGATGCCGGGCTCGTAGCCGTGGTCGGTGAGGACCGGCTCGTGCGGTACGCCGTGCGCCGGGGTGGCCTGCGGGGGCACCGGCACGCCCTGCGGCGGGGTGGCGGTGACCTGCTCGATGGGGGCGGTCAGCGGATCGACGACCGGGCCCGGGGCGGGCACGGTGACCGGCGGCGCGGGCACGACGCCCGGCTGCAGCTCGCTCCAGGCGCCCTGGGCGCCCGGCATCAGCAGTACCTCGTCGTCCTCGGCTGCGTTCTCGGAGGGGTCCAGGTAGGCGTACGCGCCCGGGGCGGGGATGCCCGGCTGCTCGCCCGTGCCTGCGTTCTCCGGCAGCCCCTCAGCCGGGACCTGGCCGGTGTCCGTCATGCTGCGTACCCCTCGCCCATCGGTTGTGCTCCTTCAGACCTTCGCCCGTCAACAAGAACGAGCTCGCGCGCCGCGCGGCACGAAGCACGCGCGGACACCCATGCATTGTCGCGGCCTTCGGCCATCCTGGCAGGCGGATCCGCCACCCTTGGCTGTGGACTGCGCCACGTCGCGCCGTCCCCCCGTCGTCCCGCACCCTGTGAGGGGGCAAGAAGGCCCCAGGTCCAGGACATTGACGAACAACACGCCGAACGTCCGGGTGCGGTACAACAATCGGCCAGCCTACCTTCCCCGATGACCCCCGCGATCACGGGGAGCATCCGTCCGGTTGCCGGACAGGAGGAAGACCACGGAGCGCCCGCGCTCGGTCCATTCGGCCGGGTCGAGGCCCACGGTCTGCAGCAGCGCGCACTCCACGGCGTAGCCGCCGTCGGCCAGTGCCGCGCCGATCGCCTCGGCCTCGTCGCGGGTGGCGGCGTGGGTGACGATCCGCTCGGGCCTGCGGTCGGTGACAGCGGTGACGACCGGGACTCCCCCGGCCCCGATGCGTACGACATCGGGTTCGGGAAGGCTCTCCAGGACGTGCGGGGCGCGGCCGGTGACGGTCTGGAGGTGGCGGCCGGCGGCGCGGGCGGCGGCCTCGGTGCGGGCGCAGGCGGCGGGGTCGGCGTCGACGGCGATGACGGCGGCGCCGAAGCGGGCGGCGTCGACGGCGAAGGCTCCGTCGGCGCAGCCGATGTCCCAGACCAGGTCGCCCTCGCGGGGGCCGAGCCGGGCGAGCTGGGCGGCGCGCAGGGTGGGGTCCTGGCCGGTGCGGCCGCCGGTGTCCTCGGTGGGCAGGGCCCAGCCGCGTACCGCCGGGGTGTCGTGGCCCATGAGCCAGCCGCCGGTGGAGCCGCCGCCGATGACGAGGACGACGTTGGGGTCGCGCCAGGCGTGGTCGGCGGCCTTGTCGGAGGTGACGACGGTGACCTGTTCGCGGTCCGTGCCGAGTTCCTCGCAGATGACGAAGGTGCGGTGGACTCCGTCGAGGAGCAGGGCGAGTTCGGCGGGGCCGGCGCCGGGTGAGGTGAGGACGGCGACCTTGGGGTGGGCGCGGCAGACGTTGACGGCGCGGCGCAGGGTGCGCTGGTGGGCGACGACGACGCGGGCGTCGTCCCAGGGCATGCCGGCCCGGGCGAAGGCGGCGGCGACGCTGGAGACGGCGGGTACGACCTCGACCTCCAGGCCGTGTTCGGGGGCGCGCAGGGTGCGGACGACGCCGAAGAAGCCGGGGTCGCCGTCGGCGAGGACGACGGCGGTGCCGCGGTGGCCGGCGATGCGGCGGGCGGCGAGGTCGACGCTGCCGAGGCGGATGCGTTCGGCGGCGGCCGGGACCTCCGGGAGGGCGAGGTGGTGGGCGGCGCCGGCCACCAGGGTGGCGGCGGCGAGCGCGGACCGGGCCGCCGCGGTGAGGGGCGAGCCGTCCCAGCCGATCACCGTGACCCGGTCGGCCATCTGTGTCTGTCTCCCTGAGGGGTGTGTGCAGGTCGGGGGCGGGTCGAGCCTACCTGGGCCGGGCCAGGGCCTGTCCGACGGATCAGGGTCGGACCCGGCCATGATCCGCCGGACAGGCCCTAGCTCCAGTCGGCGTAGGTGGAGAGGCCGGCCTCGGCCATCTGGTCGGCGTCGAGGTCCTCGGGGAGGAGGCTCCACACGATGAGGTCGGTGCGGATGTCGGTCCAGGCGCCTGTCTCGGTCTGGCTGCGCGCTATCCAGGCGTTGCGCAGGACGCCTTCGCTGATGCAGCCGATCTTCTGGGCGACCTGCTGGGAGGCGGTGTTGTCGGCGGCGGTGCGCAGTTCGAGGCGTTCGAAGCCGCGGTCGCCGAAGAGCCATTGGGCGACGGCGAGGACGGATTCGGTGGCGTAGCCCTCGCCGCGGGCCCAGGGGGCGGTGACGTAGGCGACCTCGGTGGCGCGGGTGCGCCAGTTGGTGCTGTGGAGGTGGACGATGCCGACGAGGCGCTGGGTGAGGAACTCGGTGACGGCGAAGACGATGCCGCGGCCCTCGGTGCGTTCCGCAGGAGCGATCCTGCGGACCCAGTCCTCGGCGTCGCGCGGGGTGTAGGGGTGCGGGACGGAGGTCCAGGCGACGACGAGTTCGTCGTTCATCATCTCCACGAAGGCGGGGATGTCGGCCTCTTCGAACGCGCGCAGCACCAACCGGTCCGTGCTGATGGAGATGGACGGGAAGGTCGTAGTCATGCGCAACTCCATACGTGAAGACCGTGAAGGCACAGCATGCAGCATGCGGTGGTCGCGCGCATGCGCGGGGTGAACCCGAAGGCCCCGCGCGCCGGTACGGGGCGGGCGGGGCCTTCGGGACGGGGACGGCGCCAAGGGGCGTGCCGCGGGCCTTACTTGGCGGGGGCGCCGAAGGCCGGGACGACGGAGCCCTTGTAGGTGTCCTCGATGTACTTCTTCACCTCGGGGGAGTTGAGCAGCTTGACGAGCTTCTGCACCCGGGCGTCGTTCTCGTTGCCGGCCTTGACGGCGAGGAAGTTGGCGTAGGGGTTGCCCTCCGCCTTCTCCAGGACGAGGGCGTCCTTCGCCGGGGAGAGCTTGGCCTCGATCGCGTAGTTGCCGTTGACGACGGCGGCGTCGACGTCGTTCAGGGCGCGGGGCACGGTGGCGGCCTCCAGCTCCTTGAACTCCAGGCCCTTCTTGTCGGTGATGTCGGAGAGCTTGGCGTCGGTGCCGACGCCCGCCTTGAGGGTGATGAGCCCGTTGTCGGCGAGCAGGTGGAGCGCGCGGCCCTCGTTGGTGGTGTCGTTGGGGACGGCGACGGTCTGGCCGGCCTTGATGTCCTTCACCGACGTGACCTTCTTGGAGTAGAGGCCGAGCGGCTCCAGGTGCACGTTCACCACGGGGACGATGTGGGTGTTGTTCTTCTTGTTGAAGTCGTCGAGGTACGGCTTGTGCTGGAAGTAGTTGGCGTCGACCTGGCCGGACTCGGTGGCGGTGTTCGGCAGGACGTAGTCCGTGAACTCCTTCACCTCCAGCTTCAGGCCCTCCTTGGCGGCGAGCTTGTCCTTGACGAAGTTGAGGATGTCGGCGTGCGGCGTCGGGGACGCGGCGACGACGAGCGGCTTGTCGGCGGAGCCGGCCGCGTCCTTGGTGGAGGTCGGGTCGGAGGAGGTGCCGCACGCGGTCAGGCCGAGGGCGAGGGCGGCGGTGGCGGCGATGCCGGCGGAGAGCTTGATGTTCTTGCGCACGAAGAGTGCCTCTTTCCGGTGGTGCGGTTGCTGCGCCTGGACAACAAGTCCGGGCTGTTCTTCGGGGGTACGAAGTCGGGGGTGCCCTGCGGTTACGCGGTGCGGGTCACGCGGTGCGGCCGCGGCGGGCGAGGAGGCGGACGACGCCGTCGCCGATGAGCTGGACGACGGTGACGATCACGACCAGGACGACGACGGTGACCAGCATGAAGGTGGTGTCGAAGCGCTGGTATCCGTACGTGATGGCCTTGGAGCCGAGTCCTTCGCCGCCGACCGCGCCGGCCATGGCGGAGTAGCCGATGAGCACGATGACGGTGGTGGTGACGGCGGAGACCAGGGAGGGCAGGGCCTGCGGGAGCAGGACCTTGCGGACGATGGTGGGGATGCCGCCGCCCATGGACTGGACGGCTTCGACGAGTCCGTGGTCGACCTCGCGGATCGCGGTCTCGACGAGCCGGGCGAAGAAGGGGATGGCGCCGATGGCGAGCGGCACGATCATCGCGGTGGGGCCGATGAAGGTGCCGACGACGAGGGTGGTGAAGGGGATCAGGGCGATCAGCAGGATGATGAACGGGAGCGAGCGGCCCACGTTCACGATCGCGCCGACGACCTTGTTCACCGGGCGGTTCTGCAGCAGTCCGCCCTTGTCGGTGAGGACGAGCAGGATGCCGAGCGGGAGGCCGCCGGCGATGGTGACGACGGTGGCCCACAGGACCATGTAGAGGGTGTCGACGGTGCCCTGCTCGAGCAGCGGCTGCATCTCGGACCAGGTCACTTGGCACCTTCCTTCACCAGGACGGGCGCGGCGGCGGTGGCCGGTCCGGCGTCCTGCGGTTCGACGATCTCGACCTGGAGGCCCTGCTCGCGCAGGAAGCCGACCGGGACGACGTTCTCCTCGTAACGGCCGGGGAGTTCGATCCGCATGCGGCCGATCTGGCGTCCGCCGACGGTGTCCATGGCGGCGCCGAGGATCGAGATGTCGATGTTGTACGTACGGGCGAGCTGCGAGATCACCGGCTGTCCGGCGGTCTCGCCGTGGAAGGTGACGTCCACGACGGTGCGGTCGAGTCCGGTGGCGGCGCCGCTGACCGGGAAGAGTTCGGCGGCGAGCTGGGAGCCGGGGGTGGCGAGGAGTTCGCCGACGGTGCCGGACTCGACGACCCGGCCGTGCTGCATGAGGGCGGCCGAGTCGCAGATGGTCTTGACGACGTCCATCTCGTGGGTGATGAGGAGGACGGTGAGGCCGAGCTGCCGGTTGAGGTCGCGCAGCAGCTGGAGGATGGAGCGGGTGGTCTCGGGGTCGAGGGCGCTGGTGGCCTCGTCCGAGAGCAGCACCTTGGGCTTGCCGGCGAGGGCGCGCGCGATGCCGACGCGCTGCTTCTGGCCGCCGGAGAGCTGGCCGGGGTAGGCCTTGGCCTTGTCGGCGAGGCCGACGAGGTCGAGGAGTTCCAGGGCGCGGCGGGAGCGTTCGGCGCCGGAGACGCCGAGGATCTCCAGGGGCAGCTCGATGTTGTCCTTGACGGTGCGCGAGGACAGCAGGTTGAAGTGCTGGAAGACCATGCCGATGCTGCTGCGGGCGCGGCGCAGTTCCTTGCCGGCGCGGCGGCCCTTTCCGGCGAGGGCGGTGAGGTCGACGCCGTCGACGGTCACGGTGCCGGAGGTGGGGCGCTCCAGGAGGTTGACGCAGCGGATGAGCGAGGACTTGCCGGCGCCGCTCTGGCCGATCACGCCGAAGACCTCGCCTTCGCGAACGTGGAGGTCGACGCCGTCCAGAGCGGTGACCTGGCGGCCTCGCGACTCGTAGACCTTGGTCAGGCCCGAAGTGGTGATCACAGGGTTTCCGTCACTGTCGAGTGCGCGGCGCTGGGTCCGCCGTGCACGGGCATTCGTCATTTCGGACAGTCAGGCGCAGGGCGGCTGGTCACGGCGGTGGCCGGGAGGCAGCGCGTGCGCGCGGGGCGGGCTCGGTCCGGTGCCGGAAGGGGCGGCGGATCGGCTCGGCCGTGGGGCTCGCTTCGGGGCGCGAGTCTCAGGCGGGGGCCCTCAGTTGGCGCACATTCGACACATACAGCGAGCACCGGGCGTCTGGTTCGCCTCGGTCGCAAGGGTGCGGCTGCTCGTCGTGGTCATGTCGGTAAGTAAAGCATGCAAATGTGCGAACGGAAGGGAGCTGTCCGTATAGCGGACAGCGGTGAGACGGCATGCGGACGGACCGGGTCCGCGGCGGGGACGGCGGCGGGCGCTGCTCCCCCGGGCGTGGCCTGGGCGGGGAGCGGTCACGGACCCGGTCGGCACGGGGGTCCGCCGCGGGGCGGCCGGGGGCGGGGGTGTGGCCAAGGCCACGGTCCAGGGCTCCGCCATGCGTACGGCGGGGGCCGGGCGGGCGCGGTCGCGGGGGCCGGGCGCATCGGGGCGTTCGGGCCGTAATACCCTCGGGCGCATGCTTGACGCCCTGACGGTCGCGGTCTCGGTGGCCGCGCTCGCCCTCGCCGCCTGGTGCGGCTTCGCCGCCTATCGCAACCAGCCCACCAAGGACTGGCACTTCATCGGCATGGCCGTGGTGACCTTCCTCGCCCTGGTGCAGCTGGTGGTCGGCATCGTGCAGCTGGTGCGCGGCGAGAGCGCGGAGGAGGGCACCACGATCTTCATCGCCTATCTCCTCGGCGCGCTGTGCGCGGTGCCCGCCGCCGGACTGCTCTCGCTGACCGAGCGCAGCAAGTGGGGCTCGACGACGGTGGCGGCGGGCGCGGTCGTGCTCGCGGTGCTCGAAGTGCGTCTCTACGACATCTGGACGGTGGGCTGATCATGACCGCGACCGAGACCGGGACCGGGAACGAGGCCGGGAACGCGCGGAAGCCCGGCCGTCTGGTGCAGGGCCCGGGCGTGCTGCTCGTCTGGCTGTACGGCGTGATGTCGGTCGGCGCGGTGTCCCGCTCGATCTACCAGATCGCCACCGAGTTCGACCGGGCGCCGCTGGCGTACGGCCTGTCGGCGGTGGCCGCGGTCGTGTACGCCTTCATCACGTACACGCTGGTACGGGGCGGCGAGACGGCCCGCAGGGCGGCGCTGGTGTGCTGCGCCGCCGAGCTCGCGGGCGTGCTGATCGTCGGCACCTGGACGCTGGTCGAGCCCTCGGCCTTCCCGGACGCGACGGTCTGGTCGGACTACGGCTACGGCTACCTCTTCATCCCGGTGCTGCTGCCGCTGAGCGGCATCTGGTGGCTGCGGCGGTCCAAGGCCGCCTAGGCGGCCTTCTCCAGGGTGACGAGGGTGAGCCGGGGCCCGACCTCGCGGGTGGAGACCTGGGCGTACCCCTTGCTGCGGTACAGCCGCAGGTTGCCCTCGCTGCGGTGGCCGGTGAACAGCTGGAAGCGCTTGGCGGCCGGGGCGGGCTCCGCCGCGTAGTGGCGCTCGATGGCGTCGAGGAGCCGGCCGCCGATGCCGTGGCGCTGCATCCGCGGGTGGACGACGAGCTTGGCGATGCGCACCGTGCCGTCCTCGTCGAGCCGGCCGCGCACGGAGGCGACGATCTCCTCGCCCAGCTTCGCGACGAAGGCGCGGCCCTCGGTGAGTTCGGCGCGCAGGGCGTCGAGCGACTGGGTCAGCGGCTCGATCGACCAGTCCTGGTAGATCTCGGCCTCGCGCTGGTAGCAGAGGTACTGGAGCTTCAGAATGCTCTCCGCGTCCTCGGCCGCGTCCGCCGCTGAGATGGTCACGCTCATGCCCATGTGCGCATGCCTCCCGCTCGTCTGATCCACCGTGGGTCTACGGCACCTTTCCCCGCGCACCGGCACCGGGAACCTCCGCAGCCAGCATTCTGCGCAGGCATCCCAGGCACCGGGAACGCATCGGCCCCAGACTGCCCTGTGAGATACCCAACGCTCCTGCGATTTCGCGGTAGGTGGGGTCGTCGGGGTGGAGCATCGCGGTGAGCAGCCGCGGGCAGTGGCCGGGGGTGCGGCGGACGGCGGCGCGCAGCGTCCTACGCCGCTCGGCGTGCAGGGCGTGGCTCTCGGGCGAGCCGTGCGCCGGGGACTCGTGCGCGGGCTCGTGGCCCGGCTCGCCGTGGAAGGACCGCTCGTGGGCGCTGGCGCGCCGGGCCCTGCGCGCCTCGGCCCGGACGGCGCGGCGGAGCCAGTCGGCGGGCCGTTCGGGTGCGTCGTCGTCCCGGATCCGTTCGAGCAGGCGCAGCAGCACCGCCTGTTCGAGATCGTCGGCCTCGACGCCCGCGCCGGGCGCCTCGGCCTGCGACTCGGCGGCGAGCAGCGGGGTGAGGGCGGTGAGCAGGGCGTCGGGGGTGCCGGGGGCGCTGGGGGAGGTCATGCCCGCGACGATGCGACCGGCCCCCGGCCCGGTTGCGCCCCCGGCCCGAAACCACCCGGTCGGGCGTACGGGCCGGGGACCGCGCTCGTACGGACGCCTCGCGTACGGACGCCTAGCGGTCGCGGAAGTCCGCGGCGGCCAGCAGGGCCGTGTCGGCGTTGTCGGAGAAGATGCCGTCGATGCCCGTCTCGAAGAAGCGCTTGAGCGCGCCGAAGGCGTCGCCGTACGCGTTGGGGTCGGTGCCCCGGCGGTACTCGGCCGGCAGGAAGGTGTTCTCGTTGCGCTGGGTGTACGGGTGGAGGATCAGGCCCTGGGCGTGGGCGTCGCGGACCAGGGTGGTCTCGGCGCCGAGCCGGCCGCTCGCGTCGCGCGGCAGGATCAGGTCGAGGGTGGGGCCGATGCCCTGCGCGTACGAGGCGATCCAGCGCAGGCCCGCGGGCGTGACCAGGTCGGCGACGGTGCGCGGGTCGCCGGCCTCGACGAAGTCCCAGGGGCGGGTGTTAGCCCCGGAGAGCAGCACGACGCGCGGGGAGTCGACCAGGCGGGCCAGCCGCTGGATGCTGCCGGGCTCGAAGGACTGGAGGAAGACCGGGGAGTCGGCGCGGTGGCGGCCGTAGCGGCGGAGCAGCTTCGCGAGCCGCTCTTCGAGGGGCAGGCCGATCGAGCGGAAGTAGGTGGGGTGCTTGGTCTCGACGTGCAGCCACACCGGGCGGCCGCGGCGGCGGCCCTCCTGCTCGGCCCAGCGCAGCACCTCCTCGAAGGTGGGGACGGCCCAGCGTCCGTCGTAGAGGGTGTTCTCCTGGCGGGTGGCGGGGATGCGCTCCTTGGCCCGCAGGGTCTTGAGTTCGGCGAGCGTGAAGTCCTCGGTGAACCAGCCGGTGAGGGCGGCCCCGTCGACGGTCTTGGTGGTCTTCCGGGAGGCGAACTCGGGGTGGTCGGCGACATCGGTGGTGCCGGTGATGTCGTTCTCGTGGCGGCAGACCAGGTGCCCGTCCTTGGTGGGGACGAGGTCCTGCTCGACGACGTCGGCGCCCAGGGTGAGCGCAAGCTGGTAGGAGCCGAGGGTGTGCTCGGGGCGGTAGCCGCTGGCGCCGCGGTGGCCGATGACGGTGGGGACGGGCAGCGAGCGGTAGCCCCCGCGGCCGTGGCCCCGGTCGCGGGCGCCCGGCTCGCCGTCGGCGGTGGCGGCGACGGCGGACTGGACGGCCTGGGCGGTGCCGCCGGCGAGGACGGTGGACCCGCCGAGGACGGCGGCGCCGGCCGCGCCGAGGACCGCGCGTCGGTCCGGGGTCGGGCGCTCGGGCTGTGTCATGAACACTCCTTCGGTGTGATCTCCGTGTGATGTCCCGCACCTGTCAACTGCGCCCCCGACGCTAGGCATTGCGGCCCTACGGGCGGCAGACCTGCGCGGAACATGGCGGAAACACACGTCAACACGCCGTATCCGTTGCGTGAACCCGATGTGCGGAGCGTGGTGACCCGCGAGTATCGTCGCCATCTGCACCGTCGGCTCGACGAGCCGCAGCCGCCCGCCCGACACGGAGGAACCGTTGTCCCGTCTCGCGATCATGAAGGCCATCCTCGGACCGGTCCTGCGCCTCATGTTCCGTCCCCGCGTCGAGGGCGCCGAGAACATCCCGGGCACCGGTCCGGTGATCCTCGCGGGCAACCATCTGACCTTCATCGACTCGATGATCATGCCGATCTGCCTGGACCGCCCGGCCTACTTCATCGGCAAGGACGAGTACGTGAAGGGCACCGGCCTCAAGGGCCGGCTGATGGCCTGGTTCTTCACCAGTGTCGGCATGATCCCGGTGGACCGGGACGGCGGCCGCGGCGGTGTGGCCGCGCTGATGACCGGCCGCCGGGTCCTGGAGGAGGGCAAGATCTTCTCCATCTACCCGGAGGGCACCCGCTCCCCTGACGGCCGGCTCTACCGCGGCCGCACCGGCATCGCCCGGCTCACCCTGATGACCGGCGCGCCGGTGGTGCCGTTCGCGATGATCGGCACCGACAAGGTCCAGCCGGGCGGCGCGGGCATCCCGCGCCCGGGCCGGGTGACGGTCCGCTTCGGCGAGCCGATGGAGTTCTCCCGCTACGACGGCATGGACCGCGACCGGTACGTGCTGCGCGCGGTGACGGACTCGGTGATGGCGGAGGTCATGCGGCTGTCCGGCCAGGAGTACGTGGACATGTACGCGACCAAGGCGAAGGAAGCCGCGTAAGGCTGCGCGTAGGTACGCGTAGGGCTGCTCGTACGTACGAGGAGGGCGCCCCCGGGATTCCGGGGGCGCCCTCCTCGTGTGCCGGGCGTCAGTGCTCGACGGGGCCGTCCGCCAGCTTCTGGCCCTTCAGCAGGAACCAGGCCGCGACGGCGGTCGCCAGGAGCACCGCCGCGCCGACGCCGGAGGCGATGCGCAGGCCGTCGACGAAGGCGTCCTGGGCGGCGGTGACGAGCGCGCCGCCCTGGTCCGGGCCGAGGCCCGCCGCGGCCTCGACGGCGCCGCCCAGCGAGTCGTGGGCCGCGGCGGCGGTGTCCGACGGGATGCCCGCCGGGGTGGTGAAGCTCCGGTAGACGCCGGTCACGATGGAGCCGAGGACCGCGATGCCGAGGGCCGCGCCCAGCTCGTAGGCCGTCTCGGAGACCGCGGAGGCGGCGCCGGCCTGCTCCTTGGGGACGCCGGAGAGGATCACGTCGGCGGTGACGGTGAAGGCGAAGCCCGCGCCGACGCCGACGACGAGCAGGCTGGCGCCGAGCAGCGGGTAGCCGGTGGACCGGCCGATGGCGGTGAGCACCGCGAGGGCGAGTCCGATGGCGGCGAGGCCGCCGGCGACGACCGAGCGCACCGAGAACCGGCGGGCGACCCGGCCCGCGACCAGACCGGCCGTCACCGCGCCGATGGCGGCGGGCAGTTCGGCGAGCCCGGCCTCCAGGGGTGCCCGGCCCTGGACCAGCTGGAAGAACTGGGACAGGAAGAACACCAGGCCGGAGAGGCCGAGGATGGTCAGCAGGTCGGCGACCACGGCGGCGGAGAAGCCGCGGTTGCGGAACAGGCGCATGTCCAGGAGCGGGGCCGGCAGGGTGAGCTGACGGCGTACGAACCAGGTCAGACCGCCGATGCCGACGGCCAGCGCGGCCACCACGTCCAGGGTGAGGCCGTGGGCGGCCAGTTCCTTGATCGCGTAGACGACGCCGATCATGCCGGCGAGGGAGAGCAGGACGCTCGGCAGGTCCCAGGGGCCCGGGTTCGGGTTCTTCGACTCGGGGATCAGCTTGGCGCCGACGAGGACCAGGACGGCCATCACGGGCAGGTTGATGAGGAAGACCGAGCCCCACCAGAAGTGTTCGAGCAGGAATCCGCCGACGACCGGGCCCACGGCGGCACCGGCCGAGGCCATGGCGCCCCAGATGCCGATGGCGAGGCTGCGCTCGCGCGGGTCGTGGAAGAGGTTGCGGATCAGGGCGAGCGTGGACGGCATCAGGGTGGCGCCGGCGACGCCGAGCAGGGCGCGGGCCGCGATCATCATCTCGGGGCTGCTCGCGTAGGCGTTCAGGACGGAGACCGCGCCGAACGCGACGGCTCCGGTGAGCAGCAGCTTCTTGCGGCCGATGCGGTCGCCGAGGCTGCCCATGGAGACGAGCAGGCCGGCGATGACGAAGGAGTAGACGTCGCCGATCCAGAGCAGCTGGGTGCCGGACGGCTTCAGGTCCTCGGAGAGGAAGGGGGTCGCCAGGCCGAGTACCGTGGCGTCGACCGCCACGAGCAGTACGGCCAGGACGAGCACGGCGAGGGCGAGCCACCGGCCGGGACGGCGCACGCCCTCGGTATGGCTCTCGGGCGTCTGCGCCTTCGTGAGGCTGTCGCTGGTCACTTCTCCACGCTCCTGCGTGCTCCGCCGAGCATCAGCTCGGTGATCATGTACTGGTAGTCCTTGGCGGCGACCCGGCCGTCCATCACGGCCCAGGCGCCGGAGCCGACGAGGCCGTAGAAGGCCTCGCACAGCCAGGCGGGGGTCAGGTCGATCCGGAAGACG
The DNA here is from genome assembly GCF_041270065.1 of Streptomyces fradiae. NCBI lineage: Bacteria > Bacillati > Actinomycetota > Actinomycetes > Kitasatosporales > Streptomycetaceae > Streptomyces > Streptomyces fradiae. The sequence goes on from NZ_CP065958.1 coordinate 1,403,785, forward strand.
CCCTGCTCCTGGCCGCGCCGGAAGAGCGCGGCGATCCGGGCGTCGAGCCGGGCCCAGCCCTCGTGCTGCTCCTCCCCCTCGAACAGCTGGTTCTCGGTGACGAGGAAGGACAGCAGCGGGGCGACGGGCTCCACGGCGCCGACGAGCCGGCGCAGCACCTCGTCGGCGGGCCCCTCGTCGAGCCGCGCGCCGTCGAGGGCGGCCTCCAGCTCCGCGATCGCCATCTCCTCCAGCGCGCGGATCAGTGCCTCCCGCCCGGCGAACAGCCGGTGCAGCGTGGCGCGCCCGATCCCGGCGGCCCGGGCGACCTCGTCCATGGTGGCGGTCGCCTTCACGGAGAGCGTGGCGGCGGCGGAGCGGAGGACATGGGTGCGATCGACGGCCATGAGACAACCATACACCGAATGAGACATCAATGTCTCATTCAATAAATCGACGCCTCACGAGGCGTGGGAGGGAATCCTGTGCGCATGACAAGACCGCTGCTGCTGATCGACGTCGACGGGCCGCTGAATCCGTACGCGGCGCAGCGCGAGCGCCGCCCGGAGGGGTATACGACGCACCGGATGAGCCCCACCGGCTGGGTCGGGGCAAGGCCGCTGCGGGTGTGGCTGAACCACGGGCACGGCGCGGAGCTGCTGGCGCTCGCGGAGGCGTACGAGCTGGTCTGGGCGACGACCTGGAAGGACGAGGCGAACTGGGGGTCCCCCCACGCCCTCAGGGCGTAGGGGGCGGATCGGGCCGCATCTGGGGCTGCCGGAGCTGCCGTTCATCGACTGGCCGAAAATGCACGGGGCCGCCCCGCGCGGGACGTTCTGGAAGACCCAGTACATCCTGGAGTACGCGCAGGGGCGGCCGTTCGCGTGGGTGGACGACGACATCACGTCGTACGACCACGAGTATGTGGAGCAGAACCACCTCGCCGCCGCCCTGTTGCTGCGCGTCGACGAACGGATCGGACTGCTCCGGCCGGACTTCGACGCGCTCGCGGAGTGGGCGGCGGCGCTGTGACGTGCTGAGTGGTTACTGCTTGGCGGTGGCCCAGGCGTGCTGGATGACCAGGTCCGCCTTGACCTCGACCAGTTGGGCGGCGACGGCCGAGGGGGCGGTGCCGCCGCGGCCGTCGCGGGAGGCGAGGGCGCCGGGGACGTTGAGGACGGTGCGGACCTCGGGGGTGAGGTGCTCGGAGATCTTGGCGAACTGCTCGTCCGTGAGGCCGTCGAGCTCCTTGCCCTCCGCCTCGGCGACCTTGACGCACTCGCCGGCCACCTCGTGCGCCACCCGGAAGGGGACGCCCTGCTTGACCAGCCACTCGGCGATGTCGGTGGCGAGGGAGAAGCCGGCCGGGGCGAGCTCCTCCATGCGCTCCCGGTTGACCGTGAGGGTCGCCATCATGCCGGTGAAGGCGGGCAGCAGGACCTCCAGCTGGTCGCAGGAGTCGAAGACCGGCTCCTTGTCCTCCTGGAGGTCCCGGTTGTAGGCCAGGGGCAGCGCCTTCAGGGTCGCCATCAGGCCGGACAGGTTGCCGATGAGCCGGCCGGACTTGCCCCGGGCCAGCTCCGCGATGTCCGGGTTCTTCTTCTGCGGCATGATCGACGAGCCGGTGGAGAAGGCGTCGTGGAGGGTCACGAAGGAGAACTCCTTCGTGTTCCAGATGATGATCTCCTCGGCGATCCGGGACAGGTTCACGCCGATCATCGCGGTGATGAAGGCGAACTCGGCGACGAAGTCCCGCGAGGCCGTGCCGTCGATCGAGTTGCCCGCCGAACCCCGCTCGAAGCCGAGGTCCTTGGCGACCGCCTCCGGGTCGAGCCCGAGGGAGGAGCCGGCGAGCGCGCCGGAGCCGTACGGGGAGACGGCGGTCCGGGTGTCCCACTGGCGCAGCCGCTCCGCGTCCCGGGAGAGCGACTGCACGTGGGCGAGCACGTGGTGGGCGAAGAGCACCGGCTGGGCGTGCTGGAGGTGGGTGCGGCCCGGCATGGCGACGTCCGGGTGCGCCTCGGCGAGGCCGACCAGCGCGTCCTGGAGCTCGGCGATCAGGCCGCCGATGATCCGGGCGTGGTCCCGCAGGTACATCCGGAACAGCGTGGCGACCTGGTCGTTACGGGACCGGCCGGCCCGCAGCTTGCCGCCGAGCTCGGCGCCGAGCCGCTCCAGGAGGCCCCGCTCCAGGGCGGTGTGGACGTCCTCGTCGGCGATGGTGCCGACGAAGGAGCCATCGGCGACGTCCGCCTCCAGCTGGTCGAGACCGGCCAGCATGCGGGTCAGCTCGTCCTGGTCAAGGAGCCCGGCCTTGTGCAGCACGCGCGCGTGGGCACGGGAACCGGCGATGTCGTACGGCGCGAGCCGCCAGTCGAAGTGGACGGACGCGGACAGCTTCGCCAGGGCCTCGGCGGGCCCGTCGGCGAACCGGCCGCCCCAGAGCCGGACGTCACCGTTGTTGCTGCTCACTGCTGTGCTCCTTGAGGACAGTGTCTGGATGTGCGGCCGCCTCCCTGCCGCGTACCGCAACGGCGTACGGACAGGGAGGCGGCTTGTACAACGTGCGGGGGTCAGCCCAGGTCGCGCTTGGCGGCGATCTTCGACGACAGGGCGAAGATGTCGATGAAGCCCTGCGCCTTCGACTGGTCGAACGTGTCGCCGGTGTCGTAGGTGGCGAGGTTGAAGTCGTACAGCGACTCGGCGGACTTCCGGCCGGTGACGACGGCGCGGCCGCCGTGCAGGGTCATCCGGATGTCGCCGGTGACGTGCTGGTTGGCCTCGGTGATGAAGCCGTCCAGGGCGCGCTTGAGCGGCGAGAACCACAGACCGTCGTAGACCAGCTCGCCCCAGCGCTGCTCGACCTGCCGCTTGTAGCGGGCCAGCTCGCGCTCGACGGTGACGTTCTCCAGCTCCTGATGGGCGGTGATCAGGGCGATCGCGCCGGGAGCCTCGTACACCTCGCGGGACTTGATGCCCACGAGCCGGTCCTCGACCATGTCGATCCGGCCGATGCCCTGGGCGCCGGCCCGCTCGTTGAGCTGCTGGATGGCCTGGAGGACGGTGACGGGCTTGCCGTCGATGGCGACCGGGACGCCCTCCTTGAAGGAGATGACGACCTCGTCGGCCTCGCGGGCGACCGCCGGGTTCTGGGTGTACTCGTAGATGTCCTCGATCGGCGCGTTCCAGATGTCCTCGAGGAAGCCGGTCTCGATGGCCCGGCCGAAGACGTTCTGGTCGATGGAGTACGGGGACTTCTTGGTGGTCGCGATCGGCAGGTTCGCCTTCTCGGCGAACGCGATGGCCTTGTCGCGGGTCATCGCGTAGTCACGGACCGGGGCGATGCACTTCAGGTCCGGGCCGAGGGCCTGGATGCCGGCCTCGAAGCGCACCTGGTCGTTGCCCTTGCCGGTGCAGCCGTGGGCGACGATCGAGGCGTTGTGCTTGTTGGCGGCGGCGACGAGGTGCTTCACGATGGCCGGCCGGGAGAGCGCCGAGACCAGCGGGTAGCGGTCCATGTAGAGGGCGTTGGCCTTGATCGCCGGGAGGCAGTACTCGTCGGCGAACTCGTCCTTGGCGTCCGCGACCTCGGCCTCGACTGCACCGCAGGCGAGCGCGCGCTTGCGGATGACGTCCAGGTCCTCGCCGCCCTGGCCGACGTCCACGGCGACGGCGATGACCTCGGCACCCGTCTCCTCGGCGATCCAGCCGATGGCGACGGAGGTGTCCAGGCCGCCCGAGTAGGCGAGTACGACGCGCTCGGTCACGGGGTTCTCCTTACCTTGCAACCACTGATGGGTATAACTATGCAGTCCTCCGTATGTTTTGTCAACGCGTCTCCGTGGCGGCGGAAAATCCCAGGCCGGAGCGGGTGCGTGCGCTCTAGGCTCCGTGCATGACGAGCGAGGAGATGCCGCTGGACGCGGCGATACGGGGGCTCGCGCGGGGGCGCGCGCTTGACGAGGTCATCGACGTGGGACGGCCGGCGGTGTGGCTCGCCCTCGACGAGCGGATCCGGTCCGTGTACGGATGGAGGGGCCCGGAGCGCCCGACCCACACGTGGCTGGCCAAGAGCGTGCGCCCCACGGTCCTGCGGGAGCTCCTCGGCGACCCGGCGCCGACCGAGGCGGAGCTCGTCCTCGCCCTGTGCGACGGCGACGGCCGCATCCGCGAGGCTGCCCTCCCGCACGCCGCCCGCCGTCCGGCCGTCCTTCCCCTGATCGCCGTCCGCACCACCGACTGGGTTCCGGCGGTACGGGACAGGGCGCGGGAAGTCCTGGCCGCCACCCTGCCCGGGGCCGACGAGCGGACCCTCGCCGTCACCGCCCCCGTGATCCTCCGGCTCCGCGACCGGGTGCGCGGTGGCCGGGCGACCGACCTGCTCCAGGAGCTGCTGCGCGCCGCACCGGACGCGAGCCTCACCCGCCTGTTCCGCAACCGGGACCGGCCCACCCGGCGGATCGCCTTCGGCCTCGCCGTCGAGCGCGGGCTGCTCTCCCCCACCGACCTGGCACGCATCGCCGCGTACGACGAGGATGTCGCCCTTCGGGGCCGGGCCGCGAACGCCGCGCTCGCGGCCGGCGTCCCTGACGAGACACTGCCGCTGCTGCTCGGCGCACGGTCCGGCGCGGTCCGCTCGGCCGGGGTCACCGCCCTGCGGAAGGCCGGGCGGGCCGCGGAGGCGGAGCCGTACCTCTTCGACCGGTCGGGGCTTGTCCGGGCCTGCGCCCGCTGGGTGCTCCGGAAGGACGGCCACGACGCGCTCGCGCGCTACCGGGCCGCCTGCGCGGATCCGGCGACCGTGCCCGGGTGGGCGCCGCTCGGACTCGCCGAGTGCGGCGAACAGAAGGCGGACATGGAGACGCTGTGGGACCTGACCGGGCACCCGGACCCGCTGGTGCGGTCCTCCTCCGTCGCGGGTCTGCGGATGCTCGAGGTCGCGGACTTCGCCCGGCTGCTGCCGCTGCTCGACGACCCGGCGCCCGGTGTCGTACGGGAGACGGCCCGGACCCTGCTGCCCTGGGCGGACCGGGTGCGGGAGGAGGAGTTCCTGCGCCGCACCGGGCCGGGCCGGCCGGTGCACGTCCGCGTCCGGGCCCTGCTCCTGCTGCGGGAGCACGCCTCCGCCGTGTACCGGGAGGCGGCCGAGCGGCTCGTCGCGGACCCCGACCCGGTGCTGCGGCTGCACGTCCGCCGCGCGCTCGGCAGGGAGGAGCCCGTACCGCGACCGCTGGGCACCCTGCCCCGGTGGCGCGCCTGAGGGCGGGTGGGCGACCGCATGGCGAAACACCCGTTCGAGCGTGGCCGCCCGCACCCAGAATGAGCACCATGGGGAAAACATATGAACGCATCGACGGACGGCTCCGCGCCTTCATCCAGGCCCAGCCCGTCTTCTTCACCGCCACCGCGCCGCTCTCGGGGGACGGCACGGTCAACCTCTCACCGAAGGGCCTGAGCGGCTCCTTCGCCGTCCTCGACGAACACACCGTCGCTTACCTGGACTTCGCCGGGTCCAACGCCGAGACGGTGGCGCATCTGCGGGAGAACGGGCGGATCACGCTGATGTGGTGCGCCTTCCAGGGGCCGCCGAACATCGTGCGGATCCACGGGCGCGGCGAGCCGGTGTTCCGGGACGATCCGCGCTGGGGCGAGCTGCTCGGGCACTTTCCCGGGATCGACCCGGAGCCGCACGGGCTGCGCGCGGTGATCGTGGTGCGGGCCGAGCTGGTGCGGGACACCTGTGGGTACGGCGTGCCGTTCATGTCGTACGACGAGGACCGCGATCTGCACCAGAGGCGCTTCGGCCGGGAGGACAACGCCTCCCTGGACGCGTACTTCGCCAAGAAGGAGCACATCGCGACGAGCATCGACGGCCTGCCGGGGCTGCCCCTGCCGCTGCCGCCGCTCCCCCGCACGGGTGAGTAGCCGGGCGGCGGGCCCGGGCGCGCTCTAGCCTCGCGCCATGCGCACCCTTCTCGTACTCGGGGCCCTGGTCACGGCGCTCGCCTCGCCCAGGCCGCCGGTGCCCCTGCCGGAGCTGATGGCGGACACCGGCGGCGGCTCGCAGCTGATCACGGCGGAGGCCGCCGGCCCGTCGGCCACCACCGGGACCGTCACCTGGTGGGACCGGCGCGGCGGCCGGTGGGTGCGGGCGGGGGCGGCGGAGGCGCGGTTCGGGGCCAACGGCCTTGCCGAGGGGGCGGAGCGGCGGCAGGGCACCAGCACCACGCCGACCGGGCTTTACGGCCTGCCGTTCGCCTTCGGGACCGAGCCGGCACCGGCCGGGACGGCGTACGGCTACGCGCGGGTGACCGACCGGTCCTGGTGGTGCCAGGACAACGAGTCGGCCGCGTACAACCGCTGGGTGGAGGGGCTGCCGGAGGACTGCCGGGCCGCCGAGTCGGAGCATCTGGCGGACTACGGCACGCAGTACGCGCACGCGCTCGTCATCGGCTTCAACTACGCGCGCCCGGTGCGCGGGCGCGGGGCCGGGATCTTTCTGCACGTCAACGGGCGTGGGGCGACCGCCGGTTGTGTGTCGGTGCCGGCGGACGCGATGCGCCGGATCCTGGCCTGGGCGGATCCGGACCGCCGGCCGCACATCGCCGTCGGCACGCGGGGCGGGCCGACGGCGATCACGCGCTACTAGCTCTGGGTGTCTAGCGTTCCTTCTGCGCGAGTCGCAGCAGGTGGTCGGCGAGCGCCTGGCCGCCGGCCGGGTCGCGGGAGATGAGCAGCAGGGTGTCGTCGCCCGCGATCGTGCCGAGGATCGCGTGGAGTTCGGCCTGGTCGATGGCCGACGCGAGGAACTGGGCGGCGCCCGGCGGGGTGCGGAGCACCACCAGGTTGGCCGAGGCCTCGGCGGAGATCAGCAGTTCGCCGGAGAGGCGCCGCATGCGCTCCTCCTTGGCGGACTCGCCGAGCGGTGCCTGCGGGGTGCGGAAGCCGCCCTCGCTGGGCACCGCGTAGATGAGTTCGCCTCCGGTGTTGCGGATCTTCACCGCGCCGAGCTCGTCGAGGTCGCGGCTGAGCGTCGCCTGGGTGACGCTCAGTCCGTCGTCGGCGAGGAGCTTGGCGAGCTGGCTCTGCGAGCGCACCGGCTGCCGGTTGAGGATGTCGACGATCCTGCGGTGGCGTGCGGTGCGGGTCTGCGGAACGGACGGCCCGCCGTGCTCGGGTTCCTGCGCGTCGGTCATCGTCGTCTCATTCTCCGGTTCGTCCTTGCCCGTTCGCCTCGTCCAGGACGCCGGGCAGGGCCCGGAGGAAGGCGTCCACCTCCGCGTCTGCGATGACGAGCGCCGGCATGAGCCGTACGACATCGGGGGCGGGCGCGTTCACCAGGAGGCCGGCGTCCTGAGCCGCCTGCTGCACCTGGGGTGCGAGGGACTCGGTGAGCACGATACCCAGCAGGAGGCCGGAGCCACGGACATGGGAGACCAGCGGGTGGCCCAGGCCCTCGATTCCGTCGCGCAGCTTCTCGCCGAGCCGCTTCACCTCGTCGAGGGCGCCGTCGGCGCCGAGGGTGTCCAGGACCGCGAGTCCGGCGGCGCAGGCGACCGGGTTGCCGCCGAAGGTGGTGCCGTGGTGGCCGGGCGCGAAGAGCTCCGCGGCCTTGCCGAAGGCAACGGTGGCGCCGATCGGGAGGCCGCCGCCGAGGCCCTTGGCGAGGGTCACGACATCGGGCTCGACGGCGGCGTGGGCCTGGTGCTCGAACCAGGTGCCGCACCGGCCGATGCCGGTCTGGACCTCGTCGAGGACGAGCAGGGTGCCGGTGGCGCGGGTGATCTCACGGGCGGCGGTCAGATAGCCGGCGGGCGGCACGACGACGCCGTTCTCGCCCTGGATGGGCTCGATGATCACGAACGCCGTCTCCTCGGTGACGGCGGCCCGCAGGGCCTCCACGTCGCCGTACGGGACGTGGGTGACGTCGCCGGGCAGCGGCAGGAACGGGGTCTGCTTGCCGGGCTGGCCGGTGAGCGCGAGGGAGCCCATGGTGCGGCCGTGGAAGCCGCCGGTGGTGGCGACCATGTGGGACCGGCCGGTGAGCCGGCCGATCTTGAAGGCGGCCTCGTTGGCCTCGGCGCCGGAGTTGCAGAAGAAGACCTTGCCGGGCCGGCCGAAGAGCTGGAGGAGCCGCTCGGCGAGGGCGACCGGGGGTTCGGCGACGAAGAGGTTGGAGACGTGGCCGAGGGACGCGATCTGCTGCGACACGGCCTCGACGATGGCCGGGTGGGCGTGGCCGAGGGCGTTGACGGCGATGCCGCCGACGAAGTCGAGGTACTCCTTGCCGTCGGCGTCCCAGACCTTGGCGCCCTCGCCGCGGACCAGCGGCAGCCGGGGGGTGCCGTAGTTGTCCATCAGCGAGCCCTGCCACCGCTGGGTCAGGTCCTGGTTGCCGCTCATGCTTCCCCCTTGGCCGTGTCCGTGGTGTCGTCCGTGGTCTTGTCCGGCACGACCATGGTGCCGATGCCCTCGTCGGTGAAGATCTCGAGCAGGATGGAGTGCTGGACCCGCCCGTCGATCACGCGGGCCGTGGTGACGCCGTTGCGGACGGCGTGCAGGCAGCCCTCCATCTTGGGGACCATGCCGCTGGAGAGGTCGGGCAGCAGCTTCTCCAGCTGGCTCGCGGTGAGCCGGCTGATGACCTCGTCGCTGTGCGGCCAGTCCTCGTACAGGCCCTCGACGTCGGTGAGGACCATCAGCGTCTCGGCGCCCAGCGCCGCAGCGAGTGCCGCAGCCGCCGTATCAGCATTGACGTTGTAGACATGTCCGTCGTCCTGGGAGCGGGCGATCGAGGAGACGACGGGGATGCGCCCGTCGGCGAGCAGGGCCTCGATCGCGCCGGTGTCGATGTGGGTGATCTCGCCGACCCGCCCGATGTCGACGGGCTCGCCGTCGATCTCCGGCAGGTGCTTGGTGGCGGTGATGGTGTGGGCGTCCTCGCCGGTGAGTCCGACGGCGAGCGGGCCGTGCTCGTTGAGCAGGTTGACGAGCTCGCGCTGGACCTGGCCGGCGAGCACCATCCGTACGACGTCCATGGCGTCCTCGGTGGTGACCCTGAGGCCCGCCTTGAACTCGCTGACGATGCCGTGCTTGTCGAGGGCGGCGCTGATCTGCGGGCCGCCGCCGTGCACGACGACCGGCCGGAGGCCGGCGTGGTGCAGGAAGACGACGTCCTGGGCGAAGGCGGCCTTCAGCTCCTCGTCGATCATGGCGTTGCCGCCGAACTTGATGACGACGGTCTTGCCGCGGTGGCGGGTGAGCCAGGGCAGGGCCTCGATGAGGATCTGGGCCTTGGGGAGCGCGGTGTGCTTCCGCGTGCCGTTGCTCATGACGAGTACGCGCTGTTCTCGTGGACGTAGTCGGCGGTGAGGTCGTTGGCCCAGATGACGGCGGTCTCGGCGCCGGCGGCGAGGTCGGCGGTGATGACGACCTCCCGGTAGCGCATGTCGACGAGCTCGCGGTCCTCGCCGACGGAGCCGTTCTTGCAGACCCAGACGCCGTTGATGGCGACGTTCAGCTGGTCGGGGTCGAAGGCGGCGGCGGTGGTGCCGATGGCGGAGAGCACCCGGCCCCAGTTGGGGTCCTCGCCGTGGATGGCGCACTTGAGGAGGTTGTTACGGGCGATGGACCGGCCGACCTCGACGGCGTCGTCCTCGGTGGCCGCGTTGATCACCTCGATCCGGATGTCCTTGCTGGCGCCCTCGGCGTCGCCGATGAGCTGGCGGGCGAGGTCGGCGCAGACCTCCTGGACGGCCGCGGCGAACTCGTCCTGGGCCGGGGTGACGCCGGCGGCGCCGGAGGCCAGCAGCAGCACGGTGTCGTTGGTGGACATGCAGCCGTCGGAGTCGACCCGGTCGAAGGTGAGCCGGGTGGAGTGGCGCAGGGCGGCGTCGAGGCCGGCGGCGTCGACGTCGGCGTCGGTGGTGAGGACGACGAGCATGGTGGCGAGGCCGGGGGCGAGCATGCCCGCGCCCTTGGCCATGCCGCCGACCGTCCAGCCGTCCTTCGTCACGACGGCGGTCTTGTGGACGGTGTCGGTGGTCTTGATGGCGATGGCGGCCTTCTCGCCGCCGTGCTCGGAGAGTTCGGCCGCGGCCCGCTCGACACCGGGCAGCAGCTTGTCCATGGGCAGCAGCACGCCGATGAGCCCGGTGGAGGCGACGGCGACGTCACCGGCGCCGGTCTCGCGGCCGGCCTTGGTGAGGACCTCGGCGACCTTCTCGGCGGTGGCGTGGGTGTCCTGGAAGCCCTGCGGGCCGGTGCAGGCGTTGGCGCCGCCGGAGTTGAGGACGACGGCGGTCAGCTCGCCGTCGGCGAGGACCTGCTGCGACCACAGGACCGGGGCGGCCTTGACGCGGTTGGAGGTGAAGACTCCCGCGGCGGCGCGGCGCGGCCCGGTGTTGACCACGAGGGCCAGGTCCGGGTTGCCGTTCTGCTTGATCCCGGCCGCGATGCCCGCGGCCGTGAATCCCTTCGCTGCGGTGACGCTCATGGAGCGACTCCAATCGTGGAGAGTCCGGTCGTCTCGGGAAGCCCGAGGGCGATGTTCATGCTCTGCACCGCTCCGCCGGCGGTGCCCTTGGCGAGGTTGTCGATGGCGCTGATCGCGATGATCCGGTTCGCGGCGGGGTCGTGCGCGACCTGCACGTGAACGGCGTTGGAACCGTAGACGGAGGCCGTGGCGGGCCACTGTCCCTCGGGGAGGAGGTGGACGAAGGGCTCGTCCGCGTAGGCCTTCTCGTACGCGGCGCGCACGGCCTCGGCGGTGACACCCGGCCTGGCGGTGGCCGAGCAGGTGGCGAGGATGCCGCGGGGCATCGGCGCGAGGGTGGGCGTGAAGGAGACGGTCACGCGCTCCCCGGCCGCCGCGCTGAGGTTCTGGATCATCTCGGGGGTGTGCCGGTGGCCGCCGCCGACGCCGTACGGGGACATGTTGCCCATGGTCTCGCTGCCGAGCAGGTGCGGCTTGGCGGCCTTGCCGGCGCCGGAGGTGCCGGAGGCGGCGACGATCACGGCCTCGGTCTCGGCGAGCCCGGCTCCGTACGCCGGGAAGAGGGCGAGGGAGACGGCGGTGGGGTAGCAACCGGGCACCGCGATGCGCTTGGACCCCTCCAGCGCGGCGCGGGCGCCCGGCAGTTCGGGCAGGCCGTACGGCCAGGTGCCGGCGTGCGGGGAACCGTAGAAGGCCTCCCAGTCGGCCGCGTCCTTCAGCCGGAAGTCGGCACCCATGTCGACCACGAGGGTGTCGGGCCCGAGCTGCTCGGCGACGGCGGCGGACTGCCCGTGCGGCAGGGCGAGGAAGACGACGTCGTGGCCGGCGAGGGCCTCCGGGGTGGTCTCGGTGAGCACCCGGTCGGCGAGCGGCAGCAGGTGCGGCTGGAGCCCGCCGAGCCGCTGCCCGGCGTTGGAGTGCCCGGTCAGGGTGCCGATCTCGACCTCGGGGTGGGCGAGGAGAAGGCGCAGGAGCTCTCCGCCCGCGTATCCGCTCGCGCCTGCGACTGCTGCTCGTACCGTCATCGAAACCCTCCTCATGGATGGCATGACTATACGTGCGTCCGCAGTTTTATGCAATGAGGTGGTGGGAGGGGCGGGCGGGTGTCTTCTGCGCTTTAGCGCGGGGCGAGGACGCGGAACGCGTGGCCCTCCGGGTCGGCGAGGTGCGTCCGGCCGAGGCCGGTGGCGCCGAGGTCACACAGGCGGGCCACCTCGGCCGCTGTGTCGTCGCCGGGGTACGGCAGCAGGTCGAGGCGGACCCGGTCGGGTACGGGCGGTACGGCGTGCGCGCCCGGCACGCGCAGGAACTCCAGGTACGGGCCGGTGCCGGCCGGGGAGCGGAACCGCGCGAGGTCGCCGCTCACCTCGTACGGCGTCCAGTCGATCGCCACGCCCCAGAACCGGGCCATGGCCCGCGGATCCGCGCAATCGACCACGATCGCGGCGATCGGCCCGGTGTCCCGGTACACCTCGCGGGCCTCCAGGACACAGAACTCGTTCCCCTCGGGATCGGCGAGCACCACCCAGGGCACCTCGCCCTGCCCCAGGTCGACGGGCGTCGCACCGAGATCCCTCAAACGGGTGACCAGCTCGGCCTGATGGGCCGGGGAGGTGGTGGCGAGATCGAGGTGCGTGCGGTTCTTCGTGGCCGTCTTGCCGTCCGGGACGGGGACAACGCCGATCCCGAGCCCGCCCCCGGCCGACCCGATGCAGGTCGCCGCCCCCGTGTCGTACGTGTCGTAGGTGTCGTACGCGGCCCAGCCGAGCGCCTCCGCCCAGAACCGGCCGACGGCCGGGGCGTCGAGGGCCTTGATGGTCACCTGGGCGGGGCGCAGCGGCATGACGGCGATCCTAGGCGCGTGTGCGTGTCGTGGATCGGAGGCGGACGGCCTGGGGCGGGTGGCGCTCGGGAGGCCTCCGATCCTGCGGGGGGGGCGGAGGGGGTGGGGTGTCCCCTGGCCCGGCCGGGCCAGGGCGTCGGGGCCTCCCCAGGCCTGGCGGGGCCGAGGGCGTCGGGGCTACAACTGCCGCCAGAGCCGAGGGGGGCAGGGCTCTCCAGGCCCGGCAGGGCCGAAGGTATCGAGGCTCCGCACTGCCGCCAGAGCCGAGGAGGCGGGCCTCCCCGGGCCGGCAGGGTTCGTCGGGGAGATGGCCTGGGACCTCGCTCGCGCGTACAGCGGACCGCTGCCTGTCACCACCGGCGAGCACCGGCTTGGGACGTACGCCATGTGACGGCGGACTCGTCCCGCCTGCGCCGGGAGCTCGGCTGGAAGCCGGAGCGTACGCCGGGCTGCGCCAGCGGCCGGGCCGGGTCCGTACGGTACGGGCGGCTCCGCCGGTGGCGCCCCTGCCCTGGCGAAACTCCGGGGAGTCGCCGACCGGGGCCGACCCGGGGACTCAGTCCAGCTGCGGCGCGGCCGCGAGCCGGCGCAGGGCGGCTCGGGCGGGCGGGCCCCAGGTGGGTTTGCCGCCGGGGCGGCCCAGGTCGCCGGCCTCGCCGACGAAGACGCCGCCGAGGGCGCGGTGCACCGCCCAGCCGCGGGCGCGGCGGAGGGTGGCGGTGTCCGGGGCCGGGCGGTAGGCGGCGTGGCAGCGGTCGGCGGCGCCGTCCGGCAGCAGGTTCCACGCGGCGGCGAGGTCGCAGGCCGGATCGCCCGCGCAGAGGTCGCCGAAGTCGATGACGCCGCAGAGGGTGCCGTCGGCGGTGAGGACGTTGGCCGGGTGCAGGTCGCCGTGGATCCACATCGGCGGACCGTCCCACGCGGGCGCGGCCACGGCGTCCTCCCAGACCGCGCGAACGGCGTCCGGGTCGGGGATCAGCCCCCGCTCAGTGGCCGCGGCGAGCCCTTCGGCGACCTGCTCGGCGATCCCGGCCAGCGGGCCGCCACGGCCCCGCCCGGCCGGCGCCTCGGCAGGAGCGGGCCGGTGAAGCGCCGTCAGGAACGCCGCCAGGGCCTGGGCCGGGTCCGCACCGCGCGTGACCGTAACGGGGACGCGGTCGGCCGGCTCCCCCGGCACCCATGTGGTGACGATCCACGGCCGCGGGAACCGCCCGGAGGGCTCCCCGATCCGCTGCGGCACGGGCACCGGCAGCGGGAGCCCCGGCGCGAGTTCGGGCAGCCAGGCGTGCTCCTTGCGCAGCAGCGCGTCCGCCGACTCCGTCGCCCACGGCAGCCGTACCGCCAGATCATCGCCGAGCCGCCAGAGTTGGTTGTCCCAGCCCCGTGCGCCGAGGCGTAACGGACGGTCGGCCAGGTCGGGATGCTGCTCGCGCAGCAGCTCGCGGATCAGCTCCGCGGTGATCTCGATCTCGGGCTCGGTCTCGGCGTGGGTCATGGGGAGCCACCGTAGCCGCGCGGCGGGCGCGGAAGGTCCGCCTCTTGTCACAACCGGGCGTCCCGCCTCGTCACCCCTGTGCCCCTGCACTTGAAGCGAGGACGGACGATGGACGAGGAGACCTTCCTGAGCGCGTGCTTCGACGCGTACGAGGAGCGGCTGCGCGAGGTCGCCCGAGGGGTGCTCGGGCCGTACGGGGACGTGGACGGCGCGCTCGCCGAGGCGCGGGGGCGGATCGGGGAGGCCGGGGCCGGGGTCGAGGCGTGGCTGACGACCCTGGTGGCGCACACCTGCGCGCGGCGCACGGCCGGGGGTGGTGGGCCGCGCCGGGCCGGGGACGGGGATCCGGCCCGGGAACGGAACGTGGTCGAGGTCTTCCTGGCCGCGCTGCGAATGCGCGATCCGCGGGCGCTCGCCGCCGTACTCGACCCGGAGGCGGTGGCCCGCTCGGCGCACGGCACCGTGCGCGGCGCGCCGGCCGTCGCCGAGGGAGCCGCCGCCGCGTTCGCCCGGCGGACCGGCCAGGTGGTGCGGCCCGCACTGGTCGGCGGGTCGCTCGGCGCGGTCGCCATGACCGGCGGCCGAGCGGTGGCGGCGGTGGCGTTCACCGTACGCGCGGGACGGATCGCCGCCCTCGACATCACCCTCGGCGAGGAGCGAGTCCGGGACCTGACCCTGATCTACCCGGACCGCTGAGCGGCGGCGCGATCGCCGCGCCGGTCCGGGACCGGCCAGGCCGACCAACGCGCCGGGCCCGCGCCGCCAAGGCGGAGGCCGCTAGGCCGGGGGCCTCCGGACCGCGGCTACCGGACCGGGGCCACCGACACGTGCAACGACTAGCGCGAGCCGAGCCCGCACCGCCACGACCCGGACCGCCAAGGCCAGGGCTGCCAGCCCGGGCGACGGCCCGCGTGCGCCGGACCCTCACCACCGGGCTGGGGCCCCGCCCCGGGCGCCTGACGGACCCCGCGATGCCTCGCGTGCGCCCGGCCAGGGCCGCCAGGCCCGCACCGCCAAGCCGGGCCACCGGACTGGGGACCGCCAACCCGCACGACGACTCACGCGCGCCGGCCCCGCACCGCCAAGACCCGCACCACCGACCCGGGGCCCCGCACCGGACCCTGGCGAACCGCCCGACGCCTCGCGGGCGCCCGGCCAGGGCCGCCGGGCCCGCCGCCCGCCCGCTTCGCCGCGCCCGCCGCGATATTCAGGTGCGGCCGCCCGCCCCCTCCCGTACCGTCATCGACATGTCTACGCCCCGCATCTCCTAGCCCCAGGACCCGCTTCCACGCCACCCGTGTGTCCTTGAGCCAGTTGAGCTTGTTCGGAGCGTATTTCCCATGATCACCGTTCGTGGTGTCGACGTGCGCGTCGGCGCCCGTCTTCTCCTGTCCGGCGTCTCCTGCCACATCGCGCCCGGCGACCGCGTCGGGCTCGTCGGCCGCAATGGCGCCGGCAAGACGACCCTTCTCCACACCCTGGCCGGGCTGCGCGCACCGGCCGCCGGCAGCGTGCTGCGTACCGGCCCGGTGGCGCATCTGGCGCAGGATTCCCGCGCCGCCGACCCCGCCGTGAGCGTCACCGACCGGATCCTGTCGGCGCGGGGCATGGACGTGGCCGTGCGGCGGCTGCGTGCGGCGGCCGATGGGCTCGCCGAGCGGGCCGATGAGCGGGCCATGGAGGCGTACGTGCGCGCCGAGGCCGCGTTCGAGGCGTGTGGCGGGTACGCGGCGGAGGCCGAGGCGGCGCGGGTCGCGGCCGGGCTGGGGCTGCCCGGGGACGTGCTGGCGCGGCCGGTCGGCACGCTGTCCGGTGGGCAGAAGCGGCGGGTCGAGCTGGCGCGGATCCTGTTCGCCGGGCACGGCCGCGAGGGCACTCTGCTGCTGGACGAGCCGACCAATCACCTCGACGCGGACTCGGTCGGCTGGCTGCGCGGTCATCTCGCCGCCCACCAGGGCGGTCTGGTGGTCATCAGCCACGACCTCGAACTGATCGAGGCGACCGTGAACCGGGTGTTCCACGTCGACCCGCAGCGCGCCACGATCGACGTCCACAACACCGGCTGGGCCGCCTATCTGGTCCAGCGCGCCGCCGACGAGCGGCGCCGCACCCGCGAGCGGGCCAACGCCGAACGCAAGGCGGCGGCGCTGCACGCGCAGGCGGACAAGATGAAGGCCCGGACCTCGACCTCGGTCACCGCGCGCAGCATGGCGCGCCGCGCCGACCGGCTCCTGGACGGCCTGGAGACCGCGCGGCGCACCGAGCAGGTGGCGCGGATCCGGCTGCCGGAGCCCGCGCCCTGCGGCCGTACGCCGCTCGGCGCGATCTCCCTCGCCAAGGGGTACGGGGAAGGGCGGCGGGTGCTCGACGGGGTGGACCTCGCCGTGGACCGGGGCAGCCGCATGGTCGTGCTCGGGCTGAACGGCGCGGGCAAGACGACGCTGCTGCGGCTGCTCGCGGGGCGGGAGGCGCCGGACGCGGGCCGTGTCGTGCACGGACACGGGCTGCGGATCGGCTACTTCGCGCAGGAGCACGAGACCCTCGACCCGGACCGCACGGTCCGGGAGAACCTGGCCGCGGCCGCCCCGCACCTCACCGACGGCGAGGTGCGCCGGGTGCTCGGCGCGTTCCTGTTCCGCGGCGACGACGCCGACAAGCCGGCCGGGGTCCTCTCGGGCGGCGAGAAGACCCGGCTCGCGCTCGCGGGCCTGGTCCACTCGGGTGCGAACGTGCTGCTGCTCGACGAGCCGACGAACAACCTCGACCCGGCCTCCCGCGACGAGGTGCTCGCCGCCGTCGGCACGTACCCGGGCGCGATCGTCATGGTGACCCACGACGAGGGCGCGATCGACGCGCTGCGCCCGGAGCGGGTGCTGCTCCTGCCGGACGCGGAAGAGGACCTGTGGAACGACGGCTACCGGGAGCTGGTGTCCCTCGCCTGACCCTCCCGCTTCACGGCCCTCAGGACCACGAACTTCGGGTCGCTCGCGACCAGTTCGCTGTTGCCGAAGATCCGGCGCAGGGCGACGTGGTAGCCGAGGTGCCGGTTGCCCACCACCCACAGCTCCCCGCCGGGCCGCAGCGCCCGGCGGGCGTCGGCGAACATCCGGCGGGCGGTGCGGTCGGTGGTGGCCTGGTGGCTGTGGAACGGCGGGTTGTTGAGCACCAGGTCCACCGAACCGGGGGCGGCCTCGGCGAGCCCGTCGCCCACGGCGAACTCCGCCTTGCGGTCCTCGCCCGCGTGGGTGCGGAAGTTCTCCTCGGCGGAGGCCACGGCCTGGTACGACTCGTCGGTGAAGAGGAGCTCGGCCTCGGGCTCGGCCAGCGCGACGGCGAGCCCGACGACGCCGTTGCCGCAGCCGAGGTCGACCACGCGGGCGGCGCCGAGGCCGGTCGGCAGGTGCTGGAGGAAGAAGCGGGTGCCGATGTCGAGGCGGTCGGCGCAGAAGACGCCGGCCTGGTTGACGACGGTGCGGCCCGCGAGCCCGGCGGGGGCGTCGGCGGGCAGCGCGTAGCGGTACGGCCAGGGGTTCGCGTCCCGTACGGGATCCGCGCCCGCCTCGCCCGTGCCCACCGCGTGCGCGTCCGGCACGTGCACGTCCGGCGTCGTGTGGATGAGCCGGGCCTTCTTCACCGCAAGCGAGGTCCGGGTGGTCCCCAGGATCCGCTCGAACAGCGCGAGCGTCGAGGTGTGGATCTCCTTCACCATGCCGGTGCCGACGATCACCGTGTGCTCGTGCACCGCGGGCGCGAGCCGGTGCAGCTGGTCCTCCAGGAGCGCGAGGCTCTTCGGGACGCGGACGAGCAGCACGTCGATCCGCTCGGGCGGCGGGTCCTGGGTGGTGAGCAGGGTGACCGCGTCGGGCGCGGCCCCGGAGCGGGCCAGGTTCTCGGCGGTGGCGGTGCGCCCCAGGTACGAGTCGGAGATCTGCACCAGTGCGCCGGTGCCGGGACGGGCGGCAAGCGCGGTCACCAGGGCGCCCCACCGGTCGCCGACGACGGCGACGGTCCCGGACAGGTCGGTGCCCGTCTCGGCGAGGTGGCCGAGCAGATACTCGTCGGCGGCGTCCCAGGCGCGCAGCGGGTCGCGCGGGTCGGCGGGGAATCGGGTGAGCGGGAAGGTGCCCCAGGACGTGGTCAGACGGTTCATCGTGCCCACCAGGCTAGCCGGTCGCGCCCGCGCTCCCTTCCCGACGACCTCCCCGACGACTTCCCCGACAGCCTTCCCGGCGGCGGCTACGACATCGCGGCCGCCAGCTCCAGGTGCCAGGCCCCGGGGCGCCCGGTCAGGGTGACCGTCGACAGGGGCCGGACGTCGACGTTCCAGTACGTCGGGGGCGGGGCCTTCAGGGCGTAGACGAGAGCGGCCCGTACGACGGCGGGTTCGGCGACGGCGACGATCTCGCCGTCGGCGGCCGGGCGGGTGTCGAGCCAGCCGCCGACGCGTGTGATGAAGGACAGCAGGGTCTCGCCGCCGTGCGGGGCGGTGTGCGGGTCGGTGAGCCAGGCGTCGACGGCGGCCGGTTCGAGGGCGGCGACCTCGGCGAGGGTGAGTCCGCGCCAGCGGCCCATGTCGCAGTCGCGCAGGGCGGGCTGGGCGAGCGGGGCGTAGCCGAGGGCGGTGCCGGTGGCCCGGCTGCGGGCGGTGGGCGAGCAGTAGCGCAGCTCCGCCGCACCGAGCGGAACCAGCCGGGGCGCGGCGAGCTGCACCTCGTACCAGCCGGCCTCGTCGAGGGGCCGGTCGTCGTCGAAGCGTTCGGCGAGCAGTGAGGAGCTGCGTGCCGCCGCGACCAGCGTGACCCGAAGACCCATGGCCGCGATCGTGAGGCCGGTGGGCCCGCAGGTCAAGAGGTGGGTGTCCGGCCGCCGCGGGGGCCGGCGCCCGCCGCTGTCCGAGAGCCTGCCACTTGTCAGGATTCCGCGATGGCGGGAAACCGCCCTGCCAGGCAGGGGTGACGGCGACGGACCGGGCCGGGGGCCGCGCAGGACACCGGGCGCGTCCGGGGCATGTGCCGGTGGTCTGCCCATGGCCCGGGCGCGGGCGGCCCCAGGTGGTGTCCGGCCCTCACGCTCCCGACAGTTCCCGCCCGTCGGCCTCGTCGACGGCGGCGCGCAGCCGGCGCACCCCCTCGACGATCTCCGTCGGGCCCGCGACACCCGCGAAACTCAGCCGGATGTGCCCGGCGGGCGGCTCGGCGCAGAAGTACGGGCGGCCGGGGGCGACCGCGACCCCGGCGCGCAGCGCGGCGGGCAGCAGGGCGGTCTCGGGGAGGGTGTCGGGCAGCCGGAGCCACAGGTGGTAGCCGCCGGACGGGACGTGCGGCAGGGCGAGTTCGGGCAGGTGCAGCCCGAGCGCGCCGGTCATGGTGTCCCGGCGGTGCTTCAGCTCCTCGGAGACGGCGCGCAGATGCCGGTTCCAGGCCGGGGAGCCGACGAGTTCGAGCGCCGCCTCCTGCAGCGGCCGGGGTACGAAGAAGCTGTCGACGACCTGGATGGCGCGGAGGCGTTCGAGGACCGGGCCGCGCGCGGCGAGGGCGCCCACCCGGAGGCTGGCCGAGGTGACCTTGGTGAGCGAGCAGACATGGACGACGACGCCGTCGGGGTCGTCGGCGGCGAGCGTGGGCGGCAGCGGCGCGGCGTCGGCGTGGACCAGGCGGCGGGCGAAGTCGTCCTCGATCACGAAGGCGCCGGCGGCCCGGGCGGTCCGGACGACGGCGGTGCGGCGTTCGGCGGACAGGGCGGCCCCGGTGGGGTTCTGGAACAGCGGCTGGCAGACCAGGACGCGGGCGCCGGTGGCGCCGAAGGCGGCTTCGAGGAGGTCGGGGCGGATGCCGTCGGCGTCGGTGGGCACCGGGACCGGGCGCAGTCCGGCGGCGCGGGCGGCGGCCAGCATGCCGGGGTAGGTGGGTGATTCGACGAGTACGGGGGTGCCGGGTGCGGCGAGGGCGCGCAGCGCGGTGGTGAGGGCGGACTGGCCGCCGGCGGTGACCAGGACCTCGGCGGCGGTGACGCCGCCGCCGATCTCGCGGGCGAACCAGGCGCGCAGTTCGGGCAGTCCGTCGGTGGGCGGGCGGCCCCAGGCGCCGGGGCGGCGGCCGGCCCGGGCGAGGGCGCCGGCGAGGGCCCGCTCGGGCTGGAGGGCGGGGTGGAGGTAGCCGCCGTTGAACTCGACGACGCCGGGTGGGGGCGCGGCGAGGGTGACGAGGACGCCGGAGGCGTCGACGGCGCGCGGCACGAGGTCGGTGGCGCCGTCGGCGCTGAGCGCGAGCTCCTGCCAGGAGGTGTCGCCGGTGGCGGGGGCGGCGGGGCGCGGCTCGGCGCGGTAGGCGCCGGCGCCGGGCCGGGTGACGACGAGGCCCTCGGCGGCGAGCTGGGCGAGGGCGCGGGTGACGGTCACCGGGGAGACGCGGTAGCGCTCGACGAGAGCGCGGCTCGACGGCAGCTTCTCTCCGGGTGAGTAGCGGTTCAGCTCCGCTTTCAGGGATCCCGCCAGTTCGGTGACACTGCTACGCTCGTGCATGAGAGCACAGAATAGCGCTACTGGATCGAGCACGATAGCGGTCACCGCTTCCGGACCGGCCGCCTCCGGGACCGCCACCCGACCGGCCGCTTCCGGCACCGGAGCCGCGGCCGGCCCCGACTCCCGCACCGGCACCCTCCTCGCCGCGCTCGGCGTGCTCGCCTTCTCGCTCACCTTCCCGTCCACCGTGTGGGGCCTGGAGAGCTTCGGCCCCTGGTCGCTCGTCACCGTCCGCTCGGTGCTCGCCGCGCTGATCGCGGGGGCCTTCCTGCTCGCCGGCCGGGTGCCGCTGCCGGACCGGCGCCACTGGGCCGGGCTCGCGGTCGTCGCGGGCGGTGTGGTCGTCGGCTTCCCGCTGCTCACCACGCTGGCCCTGCGGACCTCCACCACCTCGCACGCCGCCGTGGTGGTGGGGCTGCTGCCGCTGACCACCGCGACGTTCGCCGCGATCCGTACCGGCCGCCGCCCGTCCCGTACCTTCTGGATCGCGGCCGTCGCCGGAGCCGTCGTCGTCCTCGCCTTCACCGTGCAGCAGAGCGGCGGCGCCCTGTCCGCCGGCGACCTCTACCTCTTCGGCGCGCTGCTCGTGTGCGCCGCCGGATACACCGAGGGCGGACGGCTCGCCGGGCTCATGCCGGGCTGGCAGGTGGTCGGCTGGGCGCTGGTCCTCTGCCTGCCGCTGATGACGGCCGGAGCGGCCGTGGCGCTCGCGTACGAGCCGGTGCGTCTCACCGCGCACGGCGTCGCGGGTCTCGTCTGGGTGGCGGCCGGCTCGACCTTCTTCGGCCTGTACGTCTGGTACCGCGGCATGGCCCGGATCGGCATCCCGCGCGCCAGCCAGCTCCAGCTCGCCCAGCCGCTGCTCACCCTTTTCTGGTCGGTGACCGTGCTCGGCGAGGACCTGGCCCCGGCCGCCCCGATCGCCGCCGTCGGCGTGCTGGTCTGCATCGCCGTGACCCAGCGGGCGAAGAGCTGAGACGCAGGTCACAATGGCAGACGTAGACTCTGAGTAGGGCAGCCCAGTCGCGAACGCCAGGAGGAACCGATGCGTGCGTCCAAGGGCGACAAGCTGGTCATGCACGGCCGTACGGTCGGACAGCACGACCGGACGGCCGAAGTCGTTCAGGTCATGGGCGAGAACGGCAACCCCCCGTTCCGCGTGAAGTTCGACGACGACGGCCACGAGGCCGTGATGTCGCCGGGCCCCGACACCACCGTCCGCCACCGCCCGGAGCCCGGGGGCCAGTGAGCCCCCGGCCCCGGGGCCACGGGGAGGCAGTGCGGTTCAGGGTGAGGCGTCGAGGACGGCGGTGAGCGCGCCCAGCGGGTCCTTGGCTGCCTCGCGGGCCGCGAAGTAGACATGCCCGGCGACGTTCTCGTACGAGCGGGCGAGCTGCACGTGCCGGACCAGCTCGCGCGGGTCCCGCCAGGCCTCCGGGTGCGCCGGGTCCCCCACCTTGTACAGCGCCTCGCCGAGGTACAGCCGCACGCCGGTGCCGCGTACGGCCCCGTCCCACCAGCGCACCAGCTCGGCGTAGTCGGCGGACGGGAAGCCGATGTTCCAGTAGAGCTGCGGGACCACGTAGTCGATCCAGCGCTCCTGGATCCAGCGCCGGGTGTCCGCGTACAGGTCGTCGTAGGTCTGCACGCCCCCGCGGGTGGCGGAGCCGGCCGGGTCGGTCGACGCGTGCCGCCAGATGCCGAACGGGCTGATGCCGAAGGCCACCTCCGGTTTGACCGCCCTGATCCGGGCCGCCATCTCGGAGACCAGGAGATCGGTGTTGTCGCGCCGCCAGGCCGCCCGGTCGGCGAAGCCCGTCCCGTACCGCGCGAAGGCCGCGTCGTCGTCGACGGCCTGCCCGGCCACCGGATACGGATAGAAGTAGTCGTCCCAGTGCAGCGCGTCGATGTCGTAGCGGCGTACGGCGTCCAGCATGGCGTCCTGCACGTGCCGCCGGACCTCGGGCAGGCCCGGGTTGTAGAGCATCCGCCCGTCGTGGACGAGCGCCCACTCGGGGTGCCGGCGCACCGGGTGGTCCGGGGCGAGCTTCCGCGGGTCGGCGTGGCCGGCCACCCGGTACGGATTGCACCAGGCGTGCAGCTCCAGGCCGCGCGCGTGCGCCTCGTCCACCGCCGTGCCGAGCGGGTCCCAGCCGGGGTCCCGGCCCTGCACACCGGTGAGGCACTGCGCCCAGGGCTCGTACGGCGAGGGCCACAGGGCGTCGGCCGAGGGCCGGACCTGGAGCATGACCGCGGTCATCCGGCGCCGTACCGCGAGGTCGAGCCAGCCGACGAGCTCGGCGCGCTGCTCGGCGGCGGTGAGGCCGGGGCGGGACGGGAAGTCGCGGTTGGTGACGGTGGCGATCCACATGCCGCGGAATTCGTCGCCCTGCCTCCGCGACCGCGCGGGGCGGCCGACGGCCTCCGCCGCCGTGGAGACGTCCCCGCCCCCGTCCCCGCCCCCGTCCCCGTCCCCGTCCCCGGACTGGAGACCGAGCGCGGTCAGGGCCGCACCCGCCATGAACCCTCTTCTACCGATCGGCGGCATTTGTCACCCCTGGCTATCGGATACGTCACAGCCCATCGGACAGCATGCCCACCCCAGAACGATCGATCATCGCGCGTGTCGGGAGTAACGTCGTGGAGTCGAGGCGGACGCGCACCGGAATCACACGGGCCCACCGCCGCCAGCAGAGAAGCGAAAGGCACGAGGTGACGGACTCCATGGCCGACATTGAGCGCATCGGAGTGGTCGGCTGCGGCCAGATGGGCGCGGGCATCGCCGAGGTGTGCGCCCGCAGCGGACTCGACGTGAAGGTCGCCGAGACCACCGGCGAGGCGCTGGAGATCGGCCGCACGCGGCTCTACAACTCGCTCGCGAAGGCCGCCGAACGCGGCAAGATCAGCGAGGAGGAGCGCGACGCGACGCTCGCGCGGCTCAGCTTCACGACCGACCTGGGCGAATTCGCGGACCGCGATCTCGTCATCGAGGCCGTCGTCGAGAACGAGCAGGTCAAGACCGAGATCTTCCAGGTGCTCGACCAGGTGGTGACCCGGCCCGACGCCATCCTGGCCTCCAACACCTCCTCCATCCCGCTGGTGAAGCTGGCCGTGGCGACCTCCCGCCCCGACCACGTCATCGGCATCCACTTCTTCAACCCGGCTCCGGTGCAGAAGCTGGTCGAGCTGATCCCCGCCCTCACCACCTCCGAGGGCACGATCAGCCGGGCCCAGCTGTTCGCCGAGAAGACCCTCGGCAAGCACGCGATCCGCGCGCAGGACCGCTCCGGCTTCGTGGTGAACGCCCTGCTCGTGCCATATCTGCTCTCCGCGATCCGGATGTTCGAGTCGGGCATCGCGAGCCGCGAGGACATCGACAACGGCATGGAGTTCGGCTGCGCCCACCCGATGGGCCCGCTGAAGCTGTCGGACCTGATCGGTCTGGACACGATCGCCTCGATCGCCGACTCGATGTACGCCGAGTACAAGGAGCCGCTGTACGCCGCTCCCCCGCTGCTGCAGCGCATGGTGGACGCGGGCCGCCTGGGCCGGAAGACCGGCTCGGGCTTCTATCCGTACTCCTGAGACCCCGGGAGTGCTCTGCCGGACGGCTCGTACACCGCACAGGTACGGGCCGTCCGGCGTTTTTTCGCGGGCTCGTCCCGGCCTCGGCCGGGCCCGCCCCTGCCTCGGCCGGGCTCACCCCAGCCGCAGGTGGTGCAGGAGCAGCAGCCCGGCGGCCATGCCGGCGGCCGGGACCTCGCCGCGGGCGATCATGTCGGGCACGAGCTTGAGCGGCACCCATTCCAGGCGTGAGGACTCGAAGGCGTCCTGCGGCGGACCGGTCCAGGTGGCCTCCTCGCTCCAGTAGAGGTGGTGGCGGGCGTCGGAGAGGCCGTTGGAGGGCTCGACGGTGAGCAGCGGGCGCAGCGGCCCGGGGCGCCAGCCGGTCTCCTCCTCCATCTCGCGGGCGGCGGCGGCCGCGAGGTCCTCGCCGTCCTCGACGACCCCGGCCGCGAGCTCCCAGCCCCAGCTGTCGGTGATGAAGCGGTGGCGCCAGAGCAGCAGGACCTCGTCGGCGGCGTTGACGGCGGTCGCGGCGGCGACCGGGCGCAGCCGGATCAGATAGTGGTCGAGGCGGCGGCCGTCGGGGAGTTCGACGTCCGCGAGGTTGACCCGGAACCAGCGGTTCTCATACACGGGCTGTTCGTTCAGTTTCGTCCATTGCACGTTTTTGCCACCTTCCGACAGCCTTCGACAGGTCGGTGATTACTTGGTGGCAATATCGCAGGTGCGACCCGGTCGCAAGGACACGCTCACAGGGGCACGCGCAGCGCACTGTCGACGATCTCGGCCGCCCGGCGCGCATCCGCTCCCCCGCTCGCGAGCAACTGTTCGCGGACGAGCAGCAGCCGTTCCCGCAGCCGCCGCGACTCCATCCCCCGGGCCCGCTCGGTCATCTCCACCGCCGTGTCCGCGGCGCGGTCCGGCTCGCCCTGCCGCAGCTCGATCTGACAGAGCATCGCGAGCCGGTGCACCCGGCCCCGGTCGTGGGCCGGGGTGCCGACGGCGGCGGCCGCGTGCTCATGGGCCGCGGCCAGTTCGCCCAGACTGAGCAGGGCCTCCGCCACCTGCACGTTGACCAGGCCCGGCTGCACATAACCGGTCTCGGCCGGCTCGCTGCCCGGGCTGATCCGCTCCGCCTCGGCCTCCGCCCGCCGGATCCGGGCGAGCGCCGCCGCGCCGTCGCCGAGATGCGCGTACGCCTTCGCCTGCATCGCCGTCAGATCGGCGGCGAGCGCCGGCGTGATCTCGTGGCGCGCCGAGCGAAGCGCCGCCTCCGCGAAGGCCACCGCCTGCCGGTACTCCCCCATGAACAGGCACTGGTTGACGAGCAGCGCCACCACATAGGCGCCGAGCCCGCGGTCGCCGCTCGCCTTGGCGAGCCGCAGCGCCTGGTGGAAGTAGCGCTGGGCCAGACCCTGGGCGTCGGAGTCGTACGCGCAGATCCCGGCCACCGCCACCAGACCGCCGGTCGCCCGGTGCAGCTGCCGGCCGAGCGCGTCGCCGTAACCGCCGCGCAGCAGCGGCGCGGTCTCGGTGGTGAGGAAGCCGACGATCCGGGCGCGGGTGGCCATGCCGCCGGCCTTGCGATACATCTGCTCGTAGTGCGCCCGCGCCGCCGCCAGCATCGACACATCGGCGGCCGAGACGCGGGTGCGGCCGGCCCGCGAGACATCGGCGTCCTCCGGCGGGTTCTCCCACTCCCACACCGGCATCACCGCGGGGTTCCCGGTCACGGCGGGCGCCCCTATGACGTGCGGGCGGCGCTGCTCGTCGGAACGCCAGAGGGCGGTGGCCCGCTCGACGAAACCGGCGAGCGGGGAGCCGGGCGCGGGCAGGACCGCGCCGGGTACGCCGAGGCCGATGTCGTCGAGGGTGACGGCGCGCTGCAGCCGCCCGGCGAGCACCTCGCAGATCAGGTCGGGCACCTGGCCGCGCGGGCGCTGGCCCTTCAACCAGCGGGCCACGGCGGTGTGTTCGTAGCGCAGGGCGAGCCCACGGGCGCGGCCCGCCTGGTTCACCCGGGCGGCGAAGCCGGCGTGGGAGATGCCCGCTTCGGCGAGCATCGCGTCGAGGAGGGTGTTGGGGTGCATGGGACCGCTCCGGTGATTCGGTGCGCTCAGACTAGGGCCTGTCCGGCGGAACACGCCCCGGTACGGGCCGCTTTCGCACGGGGTGTGAATGAAGTACTCGTTGTTCCCTTCCGTGCACGCTGTCGAAGTCGCCCCGGTACGGGTTGACTTGGCTCCCTCGCCGAAGGGCGAGGACCGGGCCGCCGGCTCCCCCTCGTACAGTGCGGTCGCCCGGTCCGCGCGCCGTCCGTGCTGCTGATCTGCCCGACACTCCGTGGCAGCGCGGGCGGCGCCGGCCACCCCGGCCCCTCTCAATGAGGGGAGGGCGTGGGCCGGGTACGGCGCAGCCCGGGTTCGGCGGGCTGCGCCGGTACCCGTACCCGGTCGTTGCGGACGACGAGAAGGGCCACGTCGTCGGCGAGCCGGCCGCCCGTGTGCCGCAGCAGGGCGGTGTGCACCTGTCGTACGAGCTCCGCCGGGGCCTCCCGGGCCGCGCCGGCGAGCACCGCGGGCAGCGGGAAGAACCGGCCCCGGTGGTCCCGGGCCTCCTCGGCGCCGTCGGTGTGCAGCACCAGGGTCTCGCCGGGCAGCAGCCGGGGCGCGGTGTACGGCACGAGGTCGGCGGGCAGCGGGAACGAGCCGAGCGGGGGCAGCGGATCGCCGACGGGTACGGGCTCGACGCACCGGCCGCCGATCCGGTACGGGCCGGGGTGCCCGCAGTCCAGGACCCGGAGCTCCCCGTCGGGCCCGATCTCCAGGAGCAGCAGGGTCACGAACTCCTCGGCCACCGGGTGCTCCTCGCGGGCCCGCTCGCACAGATGCCGGCCGAGCGCCCGCTCCAACCTCCGCAGCACGTCCGCGAGTTCGGCCTCGTCGTGGGCCGCCTCACGGAAGCTCCCGAGCAGCGCGACCACCGTGCCGAGCGCGGCGAGCCCGTGCCCGCGCACGTCCCCGATCACGATCCGCACCCCGTACGGCGTGGCCACCGCCTCGTACAGATCCCCGCCCACCACCGCGCCCCGCGCGGCCGACAACTGCCCCGCCGCGACCGCGAGTCCGTCGATCCGCGCCGCCGGCGGCCGCAGCAGCACCTGCTGCGCGGCCTCGGCCACGGCCCGCACCCGCGCCAGCTCCCGCACGAGCCCGCCCCGCGCCCCGAGCAGCAGCCCGATCCCGACGGTCAGGAACACCACACTGGTGGCCACCCGCATCGGCAGCCCCGGCTCGCGGGCCAGCGGACACCACAACCGCCACGCCACGGCCAGCCCGCCCCACACCACCGGAGCCACCAGCGGACCACTCCGCCTCAGCCGGGAGCCCTCGCCGACCACTCCCCAGTCACGGAACATCCACGGCCCTTCCCGAGGCCCGCCAGCGCCCGAAGACCCTGCGGCACACAGGCCCGCCCCTGTGACCGCGTCGATTCTCGCGACCCCCACCGCACCGGGGACACCCTCCCCCGGAGATCTCACCCGAAGGAGTGAGTAACCCCGACGGGTGTCCCGTACGGAAGTACGGGCGTACGGCACAGGGCGGGCGCACGAAAGGGGCCCTGCCCCGGGTGTTCGCCCCGGGCAGGGCCCCTTGTCAAGTGCTCCTGAACCGTCAGGCGCCGCGCAGCACCGCGCCCGTGTGCTCCGACGCCGTGGCGACCGCGGCGTCGCGGGCCGCGGTGGCCTCGTCGACCGTCAGGGTGCGGTCGGGGGCGCGGAAGCGGAGGGCGTAGGCCAGGGACTTCTTGCCGGGGCCGATCTGGTCGCCGGTGTAGACGTCGAACAGGCGGATGGACTCCAGGAGTTCGCCCGCCCCGGCGGCCAGGTGGTGCTCGACCGTGGCGGCGGGGACGTCCTGGTCGACGACCAGGGCGACGTCCTGGGTGGCGACCGGGAAGGCCGAGATGCTCGGGGCCTTCAGGGGGCCCTCGCTCGCGCGCTCCAGGATGTCGAGGTCCAGCTCCATCGCGCAGGTGCGGGCCGGGAGGCCGAGGGCCTTGACCACGCGGGGGTGGAGCTCGCCGGCGTGGCCGGCCAGGACCTTCTCGCCGTCGATGACGACGTGGAAGGAGGCGCAGCGGCCCGGGTGCCACGGGGCGTGCTGGTCGGCGGCGATCAGCAGCTCCGTGCCGGACTCAGTGGCGATCAGGCGCGCGGCCTGGATCGCGTCGGCCCAGTCGGCCGGGCGGCCCTTGCCCCACCAGCCGGCCTGCTCGCGGGAGCCGGCCAGGACGACCGCGGCGCGGCGCGGCTGCGCGGGCAGCGCGGCGTTGACGCGGGCGATGTCCTCGTCGGAGGGACGCCCGTCGACACCCAGGCGGACGGCCACGGCCGGCTGCCCCTCGGTGGGACGGAAGACCAGACCCGTCTCGAACAGCGCCAGGTCGTGGCTGCCGCGCCCGTCGTTGCGGCGCAGCGCGCCGAGCAGGCCCGGCAGCAGCGTCGTACGGAGCGCGGGCTCCTCGTCGGACAGCGGGTTGACCAGCTTGACCACCCGGCGGCGGGCGTCGTCCGCGTCCAGGCCGAGCTGGTCGAAGACCTGCTCGCCGATGAACGGGTAGTTCAGCGCCTCGACGTAGCCGGCGCCGGCCAGCGTGCGGCCCACCCGGCGGTGGACGCGCTGGCGCTCGGTGAGGCCGCGGCCGGCCGGGGGCTTCGGCAGCGTGGAGGGCAGGTTCTCGTAACCCTCCAGGCGGATGACCTCCTCGGCGAGGTCGTTCGGCACGTACAGGTCGGGACGCCACGACGGGACGGTGACGACGAGCTCGTCCTGCCCGTAGACGTCGCAGCCGATCTCCTGCAGGCGGCGGACGACGGTCTCACGGCCGTAGTCGACGCCCGCGACCTTGTCCGGGTGGTGCGCCGGCATGGTGATGGTGTGCGGCGCGGACGGGGCGACCACCTCGGTGACGCCGGTCTCGGCCGTGCCGCCCGCGAGCAGCACCAGCAGGTCGACGCAGCGCTGCGCGGCCGCGCTCGGGGCCTTCGGGTCGACGCCCCGCTCCCAGCGCTTGGAGCCCTCGGTCGACAGCTTGTGGCGGCGCGAGGTCCGGGCGATGGTGATCGGGTCGAAGTGCGCGGCCTCGATGACGACCTCGGTGGTGCCCGTGACGACGCCGGTCTCGGGGTCGGTCTCCGGGTCGGCGATCTCCGTGTGGGCGCCGCCCATGACACCGGCGAGCGCGATCGGGCCGCTGTTGTCGGTGATCACCAGGTCGCCGGAGTCGAGGACGCGCTTGGCGCCGTCGAGCGTGGTGATCGTCTCGCCCTCGGCGGCGCGGCGGACCCCGATGGGGCCGTCGAGCCGGGTGCGGTCGTAGGCGTGGAGCGGGGTGCCCAGCTCCAGCATCACGTAGTTGGTGATGTCCACGGCCAGCGAGACCGAGCGCATGCCGGCCTTCTGCAGGCGGCGCTGCATCCAGATCGGGGTGCGGGCCTCGGGAGCCACGCCCACGACCGTGCGCGCGGTGAAGCGGTCGCAGCCGATCGGGTCGGCGATCTGGACCGGGTAGCCGTACGCGTTGGGCGCGGGCACGTCGAGCAGCGCCGGGTCGCGCAGCGGCAGGCCGTACGCGATGGCGGTCTCGCGGGCGACGCCGCGGATCGAGAGGCAGTAGCCGCGGTCCGGGGTGACGGCGATGTCGAGGACCTCGTCGAACAGCTCCAGGAGGACCGTGGCGTCGGTGCCGACCTCGTACTCCGGCGGCAGCACGATGATGCCGTGCGTGCCGTCGTCGCCCATGCCGAGCTCGTCGCCCGAGCAGATCATGCCGCGCGAGACCCTGCCGTACGTCTTGCGCTCGGCGATCCGGAAGTCGCCGGGCAGCACGGCGCCGGGCAGGGCCACGACGACCTTGTCGCCCTCGGCGAAGTTCCGGGCGCCGCAGATGATCTCCTGCGGCTCGCCGGTGCCGTTGGCCTGACCGACGTCGACGGTGCAGAAGCGGATCGGCTTCTTGAACTCGGTCAGTTCCTCGATGGTGAGGACCTTGCCGACCACCAGCGGGCCGGTGAGGCCGGCGCCGAGCTGTTCGACGGTCTCGACCTCGAGGCCGGCCGAAATGAGCTTGGCCTGTACGTCACGGCCGGTCACGGTCGCCGGCAGGTCGACGTACTCCCGCAGCCAGGAAAGCGGGACCCGCATCAGATCTCCATCCCGAACGGCCGGGTGAACCGGACGTCACCCTCGACCATGTCTCGCATGTCTTCGACGTTGTGGCGGAACATCAGCATCCGCTCGATGCCGAACCCGAAGGCGAATCCGCTGTACTTCTCGGGGTCCACACCGGTGGCGACCAGCACCTTCGGGTTGACCATGCCGCAGCCGCCGAGCTCGATCCAGCCCTCGCTGCCGCAGGTGCGGCAGGGGCGGTCGGGGTTGCCGACGGACTCGCCGCGGCAGACGTAGCAGAGCATGTCCATCTCGGCGGACGGCTCGGTGAAGGGGAAGAAGTTCGGGCGGAGCCGGGTCTTCATGTCGGGTCCGAAGAGCGCCTGGACCATGTGGTCCAGGGTGCCCTTGAGGTCGGCCATGGTCAGGCCCTCGTCGACGGCCAGCAGCTCGATCTGGTGGAAGACCGGGGTGTGGGTCGCGTCGAGCTCGTCGGTGCGGTAGACGCGGCCGGGGCACACCACGTAGACCGGGGGCTCCCAGTCGATGAGGGTGCGGGCCTGCACCGGCGAGGTGTGGGTGCGCAGCACGACGCCGGACTCGTCGCCCGTGGTGCCCTCGGGGCCCTGGACGAAGAAGGTGTCCTGCATCTGGCGCGCCGGGTGGTCCGGCACGAAGTTCAGCGCGTCGAAGTTGAACCACTCGGCCTCGACCTCGGGGCCCTCGGCGACCTCGTAGCCCATGGAGACGAACACGTCGGCGACGCGCTCCATGAGCGTGGTCAGCGGGTGGCGGGCACCGGCCGGGACACGGTCGTACGGCAGGGTGACGTCGACGGCCTCCTCGACGAGGACCCGGGCGTCGCGCTCGGCCTCCAGCTCGGCCTGGCGGGCGGCCAGGGCCTTGGAGACGGCGCCGCGGGCCTGGCCCACGAGCTTGCCGGCGGCGGCCTTGGCCTGCGGGGGCAGGGCGCCGATCTCGCGGTTGGCGAGCGCCAGCGGCGAGGTGCCGCCGGTGTGCGCCGTCTTCGCGTGGGCGAGCGCGTCGAGGTCGCCTGCGGCGGCGAAGGCGGCGACCGCCTCGTCCCGCATGCGCTCGATCTCTTCCGGTTTCAAGGCCTCGACCTCGACCGGGTCGTACGACTTATTGGGTGCCGACATCTCTTCCCGTGCTTCCGTTGGCTTGGCTGGGCGACCCCCGAGCTCGACGTCAAGGGCGCAAACGTGCCAAAGGACGAGTCTAACGGGGTGGTGGGACGCGAATGAGCCCGTGGGCGGGCCGGACGGCTCCTGAGTCGGGACGGTCTCGCTGGGTGAGACGTCAGAGGAGGTGTGCCGGGGTGCCGACGGGCAGGATAAATCGGAACTCGGCCCCGCCACGGGGACCGCGTCCGACGGTGATCGTCCCGCCGTGGGCCTCGACGACGCCCTTGACGATGTAGAGGCCGAGCCCGGTGCCGCCGCGCTTGCTGCCCCGCCAGAAGCGGGTGAAGACACGGCCCATCGACTCCTCGGGGATGCCGGGGCCCTCGTCGCTCACGGTGACCTCCGTCCCCTTCTCTCCGTCGCTGGTGGCCGTGGTGGGTGCCACCTCGATGGTGACGGTTCCCTCGCCGTGGCGCACCGCATTTTCCAGCAGGTTGCCGAGGATCTGGTCGATCTTGTCGGGGTCGGCCCACAGCTCGGGCAGGCCGGGCCGCACCCGTACGAAGAAGCGGTCCGGGGACTGACCGCCGGTGACGTACGCGTGGACGTGCCGGCCGACGGCCGCCGCGATGTCCACGGTCTGCCGGCGCACCTCCAGACGCCCGGAGTCGATCCGGGAGATGTCCAGGAGCTCGGCGATCAGGCGCTTGATCCGGCCGGCGTCGGCGTCGACGGTCTCCAGCATCAGCCGCTTCTGGTCGTCCGTGAACCGCTCCCACTTGTCGAGCAGGGTGGCGGTGAAGCCCTTCACGGAGGTCAGCGGCGAGCGCAGCTCGTGCGCGACGGTCGCGATCAGCTCGGCGTGGCTGCGCTCGGTGCGCCGCCGGGCCTCGGTGCCGCGCAGGGAGACGACGACCCGGCGCACGGGGCCGCCGGGGTGCGCGCGGACATAGCGGGCGGAGACGAGGACCTCCCGCCCGCCGGGCAGCAGCAGGTTCCGCTCGGGCTGCCCCCGCCGGGTGTCCAGGCCCCCGTACGGGTCGGTCAGGGGCCACCAGCGGCTGCCCTTGAGGTCCTCCAGGGGCAGCGCCTCGTCCAGCGGCCGGCCGAGCGCACCGGCGGGCGGCACGGCGGTGATCCGGCCGGCGGCGGCGTTGAAGCAGATGATCCGCCCGGTCTCGTCGGCGACGACGAGCCCGTCGGGCAGGTCGTCGGGGTCGAGCCCGAGATCGGGGCCGGGGCCGGGTCCGGGGGCCGCGCCCGGGCTCTGGTCCGTACGGGATCCGGATCCCTGGTCCGTACGGGTCGGGGTGCCCGGATTCCGGTACGAGGCGGGGGCCGGGGTGCCGGCCTCGGGTGCGGGGCGCGGCTCGGGGACGGCCGGGGACGGTTCAAGGACGGCCGGGGGCGCGGCGGGGTCGGGCGCGGGCGGGGGTTCGGGCGCGTGCGGCGCGGCGCTCCGTGCCTGTGCGGGACTGCCCGTGCCGACCGTCATCCCCGTAATCCCACCCCTCCGTGTACCGCAGTGGGCCCCGAGAGCGTCACCCTACTAGGCGAAAGGCCGTCAGGTGGAGTGGTGGCGTGGCGGATTGGGGTGTCAGCCGGTGGTGCGAGGGGTGCGGGTGCGCTGGGCGCGCGCCGAGGCGTAGAGGCACACGGCGGCGGCGGTCGCCAGGTTGAGGCTCTCGGCCTTGCCGTGGATCGGGACGCGGACGACGGCGTCGGCGAGCGCCCGGGTCTCCTCCGGGAGTCCCCAGGCCTCGTTGCCGAAGACCCAGGCGGTCGGGCCGCCCATGGTGCCGGCGTCCAGCTCGGCGTCCAGGTCGTCCTCGCCGGCCCCGTCGGCGGCGAGGATCCGCACGCCGGCGTCCTTGAGGCCGGCGACGGCCTGCTCGACCGGGACGCCGACGGCGACCGGGAGGTGGAAGAGGGAGCCGACGGAGGCGCGCACGGACTTCGGGTTGTAGAGGTCCACGGACGCGTCGGTGAGGATCACCGCGTCGGCGCCGGCGGCGTCGGCGCAGCGCAGCACGGTGCCGGCGTTCCCGGGGTCGCGGACGTGCGCGAGGACGGCGACCAGCTTGGGCCGGGCGGCGAGGATGTCCTCGAACGGCGAGTCGAGGAAGCGGCAGACGCCGACGAGGCCCTGCGGGGTGACGGTCTGCGAGACCTCGGCGAGGACGGCGTCGGAGGCGAGGTGCACGCGGGCGCCGGAGGCGCGGGCGGCGTCGACGATCGGCGCGTAGCGCTCGGCGGCCTCGACGGTGGAGAAGAGCTCGACGAGGGTGGGCTCTCCGGAGGCACCGCGGTGCTCGACGGCCTCGCGGACGGCCTGCGGGCCCTCGGCGATGAAGAGGCGGTCCTTGCCCCGGAAATTGCGCTTGGCGAGCCTCCGGGCGGCGACGACGCGCGGCGAACGCGGGGAGATCAGCTCGGGGGTGGACATGTGCCTGCGGCTCTCTGACTCGTCGGACGGAAGCGGAAGCGAACGGTGGAGGGGGCGGTCAACGCGCCGGACCCGCAGGCGCGAGGCCTGCGGGTCCGGGCAGAAGTACTGCGGCCTGGAAGATCAGGCGGCGGCCTTCGGGGCGTTGACGTCGGCCGGGAGGGCCTTCTGCGCGACCTCGACCAGCGCGGCGAACGCGTTGGAGTCGTTGACGGCCAGCTCGGCGAGGATCTTGCGGTCCACCTCGATGTTGGCGGCCTTCAGACCCTGGATGAGGCGGTTGTACGTCATGCCGTTCAGGCGGGCAGCGGCGTTGATGCGCTGGATCCACAGCTGACGGAAGTCGCCCTTGCGCTTCTTGCGGTCGTTGTAGTTGTAGACCAGCGAGTGGGTGACCTGCTCCTTGGCCTTGCGGTACAGGCGCGAACGCTGACCGCGGTAGCCGGAGGCCTGCTCGAGGATCGCCCGGCGCTTCTTGTGGGCGTTGACTGCCCGCTTGACGCGTGCCACTTCTTTACTCCTTGTAGCGGGGCCGTGGTGTCTTCACACGACCCGGAAATCGGATGGGTCCCGGTCTGTGCCGGATGCCCTCGTCAGTGCCGAGGGCGGGAGATCAGATCAGATGCCCAGCAACTTCTTGATCTTGGCGGCGTCACCCGGGGCCATCTCCGCGTTGCCGGTGAGGCGACGGGTCAGCTTGGACGACTTGTGCTCGAGCAGGTGGCGCTTGCCGGCGCGCTCCCGCAGGATCTTGCCGGAGCCGGTGACCTTGAAGCGCTTCTTGGCACCGGAGTGCGTCTTGTTCTTCGGCATGGCGCCGTTCTCTCCTCGTCAGTGGCGCTCCCCCCGGTGCGGGCACCGGGCATCCGGGAGCGTCAATTCTTCGTGTGGTGGTTCCGGGCGGAGCCCCGGGGCTGCCGGGTGGCAGCCCCTCGGGATCACGCCTCGGCGTTCTCGGCCGACGTGTCGGCCGAAGCCTCCTCGGCCGGGGCCTCCGCGGCGGCGGGCGCCTCGGACGAACCGCCCTGGCGCTCGGCCTTGCGCGCGGCCTGGGCCTCGCGGGCCTCGGCCATGGCCTCGGTCTTCTTCTTGTGAGGACCGAGAACCATGATCATGTTCCGGCCGTCCTGCTTCGGGTTGGACTCGATGAAGCCAAGCTCCTGAACGTCCTCCGCGAGGCGCTGCAGCAGTCGGTAACCGAGCTCGGGCCGGGACTGCTCACGACCACGGAACATGATCGTGATCTTGACCTTGTCGCCCTGCTTGAGGAACCGGACGACGTGACCCTTCTTGGTGTCATAGTCGTGCGGGTCGATCTTCGGCCGGAGCTTCATCTCCTTGATGACCGTGTGCGCCTGGTTCTTGCGCGCCTCACGGGCCTTCATGGCCGACTCGTACTTGAACTTCCCGTAGTCCATGAGCTTGCACACGGGCGGACGGGCGTTCGCCGCGACCTCAACCAGATCGAGGTCGTACTCCTGCGCGAGCTCCAGGGCCTTGGCAAGGGGGACGATGCCCACCTGCTCGCCGCTGGGGCCGACAAGACGCACCTCGGGAACGCGAATCCGCTCGTTGATGCGGGGCTCGGCGCTGATGGATCCTCCTCGGTTGCACCACGCGACCGCCTGGCGGACGGGCACGTCACGGTAGAACTGTCGAGACCAACCGATCCGGTGCATGAAAAATGCCCCGGGACGGGACACAGGCGGGGCTCCAAAGAAACCGGAGCACCGACGCGAAGCCATCGCGGGGCGCACATCGGGCGGCTCCATCGTCCGTACGGAACGATGGGCGCCACCTGACCGGTGACCCGCCGCCCCGGAGAGCGGCCAGGTGGGAGATCGGAGCCTCCACTTGTGGGCCGGACACGCAGGTGTCCAGCCGGTCGTCACACAAGGTTAGCAGGACCCGGCGGTCGGCGCGAACCGCGCGCCCCCTTAGGGTTGGGGGCATGAGCGAGACGCCCCAGAACGAGTCCCCGGAATCCGCCGAGACCCCCGACTTCGCAGCCATGACCCGCGACATCGCGGAGGTGCCGGCGGTCGAGGTGATCGTCACGGTCGCCGTCAACCTGATGAGCGCCGCGGCGGTGAAGCTCGGGCTCACCGAGGAGGGCGACGAGCACAAGGACCTCGACGAGGCCCGCAAACTGATCCACGCCCTCGCGGGCCTGCTCGACGCCGGCGTCACGGAGATCTCCTCCTTCCACGCCGCCCCGCTCCGCGACGGCCTGAAGTCCCTCCAGCTCGCCTTCCGCGAGGCCTCCTTCGTCCCGGACGAGCCGGGCCAGGGCCCGGGCGAGAAGTACACGGGGCCGGTTTACGGCTAGGCCGGGCCCGCAGGGCCGCGGGGGTACGGGGGTCGTCCCCCGGGAGAAGGCAGCCACGGGGCCGGTGTACGGCTAGGCCGGGAAGGGGCCGGGCGCGCTGCCTGGCCCATAGGGCCGCGGGGGTACGGGGGTCGTCCCCCGGGAGAAGGCAGCCACGGGGCCGGTGTACGGCTAGGCCCGGAAGGGGCCGGGCGCGCGGCCTGGCCCCTAGGGCCGCAGGCAGCGCCACCGGTACGGGTACGGGTCCCAGGGCTGCCGCCCCCGCACCCGTACCCCCCGATCAGTCGCGTACGTAGAAGGGCTCGCCCGGAGGCGTGGCCGTGGCCGGCAGGAGGGCCAGGTCGAGGCCGTGGACCAGGCGGGCCCTCAGGGTTTCGTCGGCGGCGAGGGCGCGGGCCACGCGCTGGGCGGCCTCCGCCGGGGGCGCGTCCTCGGACAGGACGAGGGCGAGGGTGCCGTCGGCGGTGCCGGGGCCCAGGTGGGCGCGGAGGACGGCGGGCTCGGCGGCGACGGCGGCGCGGACCGCGTCCCGTACCGCGGGGTCGTCCAGGGGGTCGGTGCTGGTGCGGCCCTCGGCGAGGGCGAGCAGTGCGGAGCCGGCCACCTGGTACGGCACCGGGCCCGCCATGTCCAGGACCAGCGTGTCGGCCTTCTCGTGGACGAGCGCGGCGAGCGCCTGGTGCAGCGGGACGGCGACGGGCCGGGCGGCCGGGTCCCAGAGGGCCAGCGAGGCGATCGAGGTGAACGCGGGCAGCGCCCGCCGGTCCCCCGCGGTCAGCGTCGGCACGGCCATGTCGCTGGTCTTCTCCTGCTTGAGCCCCGTCTCGGGGTCCACCTCGACCTCTCCGAGAACGGCGACGACGGGGACGAGCAGCCGGGCGCCGCGCAGCGCCTCCAGGACCGGCCCGTGGGCCGTTCTGTCCTCCGCCCAGGCCGCGAGGGCCGCGGCGAGCGCCGGGTCGGCGGTGCCGTCGTCGTCGGAGAAACCGGGGTCGGGGATGTTCTTGAGCGCCACGTGCCGAGCCTAACCGCCGCCCGCGGGACCGGCGGACCCGGGCCGAACGGCCCCCGTGAGCGACCGGCCGTGAGCGACCCTCCGTCAGCGCCGCGCGCCCCGCCACAGCACGGCCGCCGCGGCGAGCAGCAGCACGCCGGCGCCGCCCGCCAGCGGGGCGAGCAGGCCGACGGGGTGGGACTCCTCGGGGACGGGCTGCGGCCCGGGGCCGAAGTAGCGGCCGGTGAAGCCGGCGACGGCGGCCTTGGGGTCGGCGCCCTTCAGCTTCTTCCCGGCCTCGATCGCGGCGGCCGGGTCGACCGTGCCGTACCCCTTGTCGTCGCTGCGCCCGCCCTTGGGGCGGCTGCGGGCGGTGTCGACGAGCAGCCGCTGGATCTGCGCGGGCGTCAGGTCGGGGTGGGCGGCCCGGACGAGGGCGACGGCGCCGGAGACGAAGGCGGCGGCCGCGCTGGTGCCCCAGCCCTCGTAGTAGCGGCGGTCGGGGTCGGCGATGACGATGTCGACGCCGGGGGCGCTGACCGTGGCGTACCAGCGGCTGGTGGAGAAGGAGGCGTGGGTGCCGTAGCGGTCCACGGCGGCGACGGCGATGACGCCCGGGTAGGCGGCGGGGTACGAGATGTGGTCGCCCTTCTCGCCGCCGTTGCCGGCGGAGGCGACGACGGAGACGCCCTTGCCGAGGGCGTACTGCACGGCGGCGTCCTCGCCCGCGTCGGGGTGGGCGGACTCGGAGTCGTCGCCGAGGGAGAGGTTGATGACGTCGGCGCCGTGGTCTGCGGCCCAGCGGATGCCCTCGGCGAGCGCGGTGCCGCGGGTCTTGCGGGCCTTGTCGCGGGCCTTGTCGGTGCCTTCGAGGATGACCCGGACGGGCAGGATCTTGACCTTGGGCGCGATGCCGAGGACGCCGTCCTGGCCGCCGGGGCCGTGGCCGTGCCCGGCGATGATCCCGGCCATCGCGGTGCCGTGCCGGGCCCAGGCGCGGTCGCCGCGCTCGGCGCCGAAGCCGACCAGGTCGGTGCCGGGCAGCACGGAGCCGGCCAGGTCGGGGTGGGTGGCGTCGACGCCGGTGTCGAGGACGGCGACGGTGATGCCGGTGCCGCGGGTGGTCTGCCAGGCCTTGCCGGTGTGCAGGGCCTCCAGGCCCCACTGGCGGGCGCGGATGGTGTCGGCGTACGCGGGCGTGGCCGTCGCCGGGAGCACGGTGAAGGCGGCGGCGAGCAGCGCGGAGACGGCGGCGGCGGTACGGCGCGGGCGCGGGGTCACCCCTGGTCCTCCCGGTCGAGGGTGGCGGCGACGGTTCCGCGCAGGGCGCGTTCGACGGCGTCGGCGACGCCCTTGGCCTCGTGGCCGAGGCCGGCCTGGGCCACGGGGGTGTCCCGCTTGCCGGACATGGCCCGGTCGGCGGGCTCGGGCACGGCGACGGCGCGGCCGTCGGCGAAGCCGGAGACGGCGGTGACGACGACGGGCAGGTCGGGCAGGATGTGCCGCCACCAGCTGCCGCGCTGCGCGGCGCCGAAGCCGGCGGCGACGGTGCCGGGGGCGGCGAGCGCGGGCCCGGGTTCGTCGACGGCGCGGGAGCCGAGGGTGCGCATGGTGGCGGGGTCGGCCCCGGTGAAGACCAGGGCGACGGTGATGACGCGGGAGGACGTGGCGTCGGTGTAGGTGGCTCGCAGCACGCGTTCGCAGCCGACGGCGGTGAGCGCGGTGTTCAGGGCGCCGGGCAGGCTGGTGGGGCCGCAGGGCGCGTCGGGGGCGACGACGATCCGGGTCCAGGTGCGGGTGGCGCCGCCGGGTCCGGCGGAGGGTCCGGCGAGGGTCTGCGGGAAGAGGGTGTCGACGGGGGCGTCGTGCCAGAGGGCGCGGGCCTCTTCGTAGCCGCGCGGTTCGGCGGGCTCGCCCGCGCCGCTGCCGGCGAGCACCGCGCCGGCCAGGGCGCCGCCGACGAGTCCGAGGGCGAGCACGCCGCACACGGCGGCGGCCACGGTGCGGCGCGGGTCGCGGTCCCGGATGGGCCGCAGCCGGGTGGTGGTCTCGGCGGGCGCCTCGCCGCCGAGGGCCCAGGGGTCGTACGCGTACGGGGGCATGGGGGCCGGGCGCGGGGCGTGCGCGGGGGCCGCCGGACTCGGGGCGGAGGCTTCTGCGTATGTGTGGGGCGTGCGGGAACCGGGGACCGGTCGCGAGGCGGGCTCCGGGGCGCGGCCGGGCACGGGTGCCTGGGGCAGGCGTGGGCCCGGGCCGTGGGCGGCGCCGGACGGTGCGGCGGCGCGGTGGTCCCGTACCGGGCGG
Source organism: Streptomyces fradiae (assembly GCF_041270065.1). Taxonomy (NCBI): domain Bacteria; kingdom Bacillati; phylum Actinomycetota; class Actinomycetes; order Kitasatosporales; family Streptomycetaceae; genus Streptomyces; species Streptomyces fradiae. The sequence continues at coordinate 1,443,075 of NZ_CP065958.1, forward strand.
AGCCGGGTCGTCGTCTCCACCGGGGTCTCGGCCGGTGCTCCCGGCACCCCGGGTGCGGCGGGCGCCGGGCGCTCCGGCGGGAGCGGCTGGGAGACGGAGCGGGGGCGGGCCGGGGCGGGCCGGGGCGGCGTCTTCGGCTCGGGGGCGGCGGCACTCCGGCCCGGGGCCTTGGCCGCGGGCACCGCGGAACCGGGCTCCGGGGGCAGGAGGGCTTCGGTGATGCGGGACACGGGGCGCTGCGGCTCGGTCGTCATCCCCGTCCCCCTGGTCGTTCCGCGAAAGCAATGGGCGTCACTCTACGGGCTGTTCCGGGTGGTGCGGGAACGCAGGGGCTACCCACGCGTAAACCCGTCTGGCAAGCTCGGCCCATGACTCCCCGTGCCGCCGACCGTGCCCGGTACGACCGGGCCACCGCCCATCTCGACGCGCCTGTCGCCCTTGTCGATCTGGAGGCCTTCGACGCCAACGCCGACGATCTGGTCCGCCGGGCCGGCGGGAAGCCGATCCGGGTCGCGAGCAAGTCGGTCCGGTGCCGGGCGCTGCTCGAGCGGGTGCTCGCCCGGGAGGGTTTCGCGGGCGTGATGTCGTTCACGCTGGCGGAGTCCCTGTGGCTGGCGCGGGCCGGGTTCGAGGACGTGCTGCTCGCCTATCCGTCGGCCGACCGGGCCGGGTTCGCGGAGCTCGCGGGGGACGCGAAGCTGGCGGCCGCGGTGACCGTGATGGTGGACGACGTGGCCCAGCTCGATCTGATCGAGGCCTCGCGTGCGGGCGGGACCGAGGAGGTGCGGGTCTGTCTGGAGCTGGACACCGCGCTGCGTCTGCTCGGCGGGCGGGTACGGGTCGGGGCCCGGCGCTCGCCGCTGCGCGAGCCCGCCCAGCTGGCCGAGCTGGCCCGCTCGGTGGTGCGCCGGCCCGGCTTCCGGCTGGTCGGGATCATGGCGTACGAGGGGCATGTGGCGGGTGTCGGCGACGCGGTCGCGGGCCGGCCGCTGCGCTCGCGGGCGATCCGGCTGATGCAGTCGGCGGCCCGCAAGGAGTTGGCGGCCCGCCGGGCCGCGGTGGTGCGGGCGGTGCGCGCGGTGGCGCCGGACCTGGAGTTCGTGAACGGCGGCGGCACCGGCAGTGTGCAGCACACGGCGGCCGAGGACGCGGTGACGGAGATCGCGGCGGGCTCGGGGCTCTATGTGCCGCGCCTCTTCGACAACTACACCTCGTTCACCGGCCGGCCGGCGGCGCTGTTCGCGCAGCCGGTGGTGCGCCGGCCCGGTGTGGGTGTGGTGACGGTGCTCGGCGGCGGCTATCCCGCGTCGGGTGTCGCGGGCCCGGACCGGCTCCCCGTCCCGTACCTCCCGGAGGGTCTGCGCTACGACCCGCAGGAGGGTCCGGGCGAGGTGCAGACGCCGCTGCTCGGCTCCCCGGCCGACGACCTGCGCATCGGCGACAAGGTGTGGTTCCGCCATGCGAAGGCCGGCGAGCTGTGCGAGCGCTTCGACACGCTGCACCTGGTGGACGGCGACCGGGTGACGGCCGCCGTCCCGACGTACCGGGGCGAGGGGCAGACCTTCCTCTGACCCGGAGTGCCGACTAGAGCGGGGTCACGTACGCGCCGGAGATGCCGCCGTCGACGAGGAAGTCGGTGGCGTTGATGAACGAGGAGTCGTCGCTCGCGAGGAAGGCGACCGCGGCGGCGATCTCCTCGGCCTCGGCGAAGCGGCCGACCGGGATGTGCACCAGGCGGCGCGCGGCCCGCTCGGGGTCCTTGGCGAAGAGCTCCTGGAGCAGCGGCGTGTTGACCGGCCCCGGGCAGAGCGCGTTGACCCGGATGCCCTCGCGGGCGAACTGCACGCCGAGCTCGCGGGACATGGCGAGCACGCCGCCCTTGGAGGCGGTGTAGGAGATCTGGCTGGTGGCCGCGCCCATGATGGCGACGAAGGACGCGGTGTTGATGATGGAGCCCCGGCCCTGGCGCCGCATGTACGGCAGGGCGGCCTTGCAGCACAGGTAGACCGAGGTGAGGTTGACGTCCTGGACGCGCTTCCAGGCCTCCAGACCGGTCTCCAGGATGGAGTCGTCGTCGGGCGGGGAGATGCCGGCGTTGTTGAAGGCGATGTCGACGGAGCCGTAGGTGTCGAAGGCGACCTTGAAGAGGTTCTCGACCTCCTCCGGGTCGGTGACGTCGACCTTCACGAAGGTGCCGCCCACCTCTTCGGCGGCGGCCTTGCCGGCCCGCTCGTCGATGTCGCCGCAGACCACGTGGGCGCCCTCGGAGGCGAGCCGGCGGGCGGTGGCGAGGCCGATGCCGCTGCCGGCGCCGGTGATGACGGCGGTGCGGCCCACGAGCCGGCGACAGATGATCTCTTCGGTGGTGTCGGTCATGGATGCTCAGGCCTCCGTGCTGATGAAGACGTTCTTGGTTTCGGTGAAGGCTGTCAGGGCGTCGGGGCCCAGTTCGCGGCCGAGGCCGGACTGGCCGAAGCCGCCGAAGGGGGTCCAGTAGCGGACGCTGGAGTGGGAGTTGACGGAGAGGTTGCCGGCCCGGACGGCGCGGGAGGCGCGCAGCGCGCGTCCGACGTCGCGGGTCCAGATGGAGCCGGACAGTCCGTACGGGGTGGCGTTGGCGAGCCGGATCGCGTCGGCCTCGTCCTCGAAGGGCAGGACGACGGCGACGGGTCCGAAGACCTCCTCGACGGCGCAGGGCGCGTCCTCGGGCAGGCCGGTGAGGACGGTGGGCGGGAACCAGAAGCCGGGGCCCTCGGGGGCCTTGCCGCGGATGCCGGGCAGCGTGTCGGGCACGTACGAGCGGACCCGCTCCAGCTGGGCGCGGGAGATGAGCGGGCCCATCTGGGTGCGCTCGTCGAGGGGGTCGCCGACGACGATCTCCTGGATCGCCGGGGTGAGGAGCTCCAGGAAGCGGTCGTACACACTGCGCTGCACCAGGATCCGGGTGCGGGCGCAGCAGTCCTGGCCGCTGTTGTCGAGGAAGGACATCGGTGTGGCGGCCGCCGCGGCTGCCAGGTCGGCGTCGGCGAAGACGATGTTGGGGCTCTTGCCGCCGAGTTCGAGGGTGACCCGCTTCACCTGGTCCGCGGCCCTCGCCATGATGCCCTTGCCGACCCGGGTGGAGCCGGTGAAGACGATCTTGGCGACGCCGGGGTGGTCGACGAGGGCGGTGCCGGCCACCGGGCCCTCGCCGGGGAGCACCTGGAAGAGGCCTTCCGGCAGTCCGGCCTCCAGGGCGAGTTCGGCGAGCCGGAGCGCGGTCAGCGGGGTGGTCTCGGCGGGCTTGAGGAGGACGGCGTTGCCGGCGGCGAGGGCCGGGGCGGTGGCCCAGGCGGCGATCGGCATCGGGAAGTTCCAGGGCGCGATGACGCCGATCACACCGAGGGGTTCGAGGATGGTGATGTCGAGTCCGCCGGGGACGGGGATCTGGCGCCCGTTGAGGCGTTCCACTCCCCCGGCGGCGTAGTCGAGGAGATCGCGGACGTTGCCGGCCTCCCAGCGGGCGTTGCCGAGGGTGTGGCCGGCCTCGCGGACCTCCAGGAGGGCGAGTTCCTCGGCGTGGGCGTCGACGACGGCGGCGAAGCGGCGCAGGATCCGGGCCCGGTCGGCGGGCGCGGCGGCGGCCCAGGACGTCTGGGCGGCCGTGGCCCGTACGACGGCGGCGTCGACGTCGGCCGCGGTGGCGGCCGGGACGGTGGCGATGACCTCCTCGGTCGCCGGGTTCAGTACCTGGAGCTCGGTGCGTTCCAAGGGGGTGGTCCTCACATGCGTTCGAAGGAGCGGCGCAGTTCCCAGTCGGTGACGGCGGCGTCGTACGCGTCGAGCTCGACGCGCGCCATGTTGCGGTAGTGGGCGACGACCTCGGCGCCGAAGGCGGCCTTGGCGATCTCGCTGTTCTCCCAGAGCTCGGCGGCCTCGCGCAGGGTGGTGGGGACGTGCGCGTAGTCGGCGGCGTAGGCGTTGCCGGTGCAGGCGGGCGGGAGTTCGAGGCCCTGCTCGATGCCGTACAGGCCGGCGGCGACGAGTCCGGCGACGGCGAGGTAGGGGTTGACGTCGCCGCCGGGGAGGCGGTTCTCGAAGCGGGTGGAGCGGCCGTGGCCGACGGTGCGCAGGGCGCAGGTGCGGTTGTCGCGGCCCCAGGCGACGGCGGTGGGGGCGAAGGAGCCGGGCTGGAAGCGCTTGTACGAGTTGATGTTGGGCGCGTAGAGGAGGGAGAAGTCCCGGAGCGCGGCCAGCTGCCCCGCGAGGAAGTGCCGCATGACGTCGGACATGCCGTCCGGCCCGTCGCCGGCCATCACGTTCACGCCGTCGGCGTTCTGCAGCGACAGGTGGATGTGGCAGGAGTTGCCCTCGCGCTCGTTGTACTTCGCCATGAAGGTGAGCGAGCAGCCCTCCTGGGCGGCGATCTCCTTGGCGCCGGTCTTGTAGACGGCGTGCTGGTCGCAGGTGACGAGCGCCTCGGCGTACTTGAAGGCGATCTCGTGCTGGCCGGGGTTGCACTCGCCCTTGGCGGACTCGACGGTGAGGCCGGCGCCGGCCATCTCGTTGCGGATGCGGCGCAGCAGCGGCTCGATCCGGCCGGTGCCGAGGACCGAGTAGTCGATGTTGTACTGGTTCGCGGGGGTCAGGCCCCGGTAGCCGGCGTCCCAGGCCTGCTCGTAGGTGTCCCGGAAGACGATGAACTCGAGCTCGGTGCCGACGTGGGCGGTGTAGCCGTGGGCGGCGAGGCGGTCGAGCTGGCGGCGCAGGATCTGGCGCGGGGCCGCGACGACGGGGGTGCCGTCCTCCCAGGCGAGGTCGGCGGTCACCATGGCGGTGGCCTCGTTCCAGGGGAGGCGGCGCAGGGTGGAGAGGTCGGGGCGCATGGCGAAGTCGCCGTAGCCGCGGTCCCAGGAGGACATCTCGTAGCCGTCGACGGTGTTCATCTCGGTGTCGACGGCCAGAAGATAGTTGCAGCCCTCGGTGCCGTGGTCGAGCACCTCGTCGAGGAAGAACGGTGCGGCGAACCGCTTGCCCTGGAGTCTGCCCTGCATGTCGGGGAAGGCCAGGACGACGGTGTCGATCTCGCCGCTCGCGACGAGCGAGCGGAGCTCGTCGACGGAGAGCGGGGGTGTGCGGTCTGCCACGGGAATACTCCTCCTTCGGCCTGCCGGGAGCCATAAGGTATTGCGAAGAACCATTGCTTGGGAAGGGGAAACGGCGAGGTGGCCAGTACGAGTGAATCGGCGGACCGGTTGACGCCCGTGCTGCGCCCGGTGCGCGCGGGCAACGGGTTCGAGGAGGCCCTGGAGCAGATCCTGCAGGTGGTGCGGCTCGGCCTGGTGCCGGGCGGGGAGCGGCTTCCGGCCGAGCGGGAGCTCGCCGACCGGATGGGGATCAGCCGGGTCACCCTGCGGGAGGTCCTGAAGGTGCTGCAGGAGCAGGGCCTGGTGGAGAGCCGGCGCGGGCGGTACGGCGGCACGTTCGTGCTCCAGCGCCCGCAGACCGCCGACGAGGCCGAATTGCGGCGCCGGATCGCGGCCGTCGACGTGGAGGACACGCTGCGCTTCCGCGAGGTCCTGGAGACCGGCGCGGCCGGCCTCTGCGCCGCCCACGGCCTGGCCCCGGAGGGCGCGGAGCGGCTGCGGGCGGCGCTCGCGGCGACCCATGACGCGCCGCTCGGCGACTACCGGCGGCAGGACACCCTGCTCCACCTCACGCTCGCCGAGCTGTCCGGCTCGCCGACCCTGACGGCGCAGTACGCGGCGGTCCGGGCGACCGTCAACGACCTGCTCGACTGCATCCCGCTGCTCGTACGCAATCTGGAGCACTCGCAGCACCAGCACGAGGCGCTGGTGGAGGCGGTCCTGGAGGGTGACGCGGACGCGGCGCGCGAGGTGATGCGGGAGCACTGCGCGGGCACGGCGGCGCTGCTGCGCGGCTTCCTGACGTGACGGGGCCGGAGCCCGGGCCGGGCCCGCGCGCGTAACCGGAAAGTAACGCACGGGACTTGCGCTCTCCGCCCGACGGCCGCAAAGGTATGGCACCAATCCATTGGGCTCGTTGCGGGGAGCTGACGCTGCCATGACGCTGGAAGACACCACCGGGAGCACCACTCAAGCGAAGGACGACTATCTGGAGCGGCGCACCCTGCGCCGCGGCAGCGCGGGCTGGCTGCTCCTGACCGGGCTCGGCGTCGCGTACGTCGTCTCCGGCGACTTCTCCGGCTGGAACATCGGCCTGTCCAAGGGCGGCTTCGGCGGGCTCGCCGTCGCGACGGTCCTGATGGGCGCGATGTACGCCTGTCTGGTCTTCTCGCTCGCCGAGCTGTCCGCGATCCTGCCCACCGCGGGCGGCGGCTACGGCTTCGCCCGGCGCGCGCTCGGCACCTGGGGCGGCTTCCTCACCGGCACCGCGATCCTCATCGAGTACGTCCTCGCGCCCGCCGCGATCTCCATCTTCATCGGCGACTACGTGGAGTCCCTCGGCCTGTTCGGCCTGGAGTCGGGCTGGCCGGTCTATCTGGTCTGCTTCGCGCTCTTCATCGGCATCCACCTCTGGGGCGTCGGCGAGGCGCTGCGTTTCAGCCTGATCGTCACCGCGATCGCGGTGGCCGCGCTGCTGGTCTTCGCACTCGGCGCGCTCAGCGACTTCCATGTCTCCGGCCTGAACGACATCCCCGTCGACAAGACGGCGACCGGCTCGAACTCCTGGCTGCCGTTCGGGCTGCTCGGCATCTGGGCCGCGTTCCCCTTCGGCATGTGGTTCTTCCTGGGCGTCGAGGGCGTGCCGCTGGCCGCCGAGGAGGCCAAGGACCCGGTGCGGTCGATGCCGCGGGCCCTCTCCCTCTCCATGGGCATCCTCGTGCTCCTCGCCGTGGTGACCTTCTTCGCGGCGACCGGGGCGCGCGGCGCGGCCGCCGTCCAGGAGGCGGGCAATCCGCTGGTGGTGGCGCTGCAGGGGGACGGGGAGCCGACGACGCTCAGCCGCTTCGTGAACTACGCGGGTCTCGCGGGCCTGGTGGCCTCCTTCTTCTCGCTCATCTACGCGGGCTCGCGCCAGCTGTTCGCGCTGTCCCGGGCCGGCTATCTGCCCCGCTTCCTGTCGCTCACCAGCCGCCGCAAGTCGCCGTACCTGGGTCTGCTGATCCCGGGCGCGATCGGCTTCGCGCTCGCCGCGGGCACCGGCAACGGCGCCCGGATGCTGAACATCGCGGTCTTCGGCGCCACCATCTCGTACGCCCTGATGGCGCTGTCCCACATCGTGCTGCGCCGCCGCGAGCCCGGCCTCGCCCGCCCGTACCGCACCCCGGGCGGCGTGCTGACCTCCTCGGTCGCCCTCGTCCTCGCCCTCTCGGCGCTGGTGGCGACCTTCCTGGTGGACAAGGACGCGGCCTTCATCGCCCTCGCGGTGTACGTGATCGCGCTCGCCTACTTCGCGTTCTACAGTCGCCACCACCTGGTGGCGAAGGCGCCCGAGGAGGAGTTCGCGGCGCTCGCCGCGGCCGAGGCGGAACTCGAACGCTGACCCCGGTCCCGTACCCCGCAACGGAGGAGAACCCCGTGCCCAAGCCGCTCATCGGTGTGACGACCTATCTGAACCAGGCCCAGTGGGGGGTGTGGGACCTGCCGGCGGCGCTGCTGCCGGCCGCGTACCCGCGCCTCGTGCAGGCGAGCGGCGGGCTCGCGGTGCTGCTGCCGCCGGACGACCCTTCGGCCGCGGCCGAGGCCGTGGCCCGGCTCGACGGGCTGGTGGTCGCGGGGGGTGCGGACGTCGAGCCGGTACGGTACGGGGCCGAGCCCGACACCCGCACCGGCCCGCCGGCCCGGGACCGGGACTCCTGGGAGCTGGCCCTGATCGACGCGGCCCTCGCCGCCGGCACTCCGCTGCTCGGCATCTGCCGGGGCATGCAGCTGCTCAACGTGGCGCTCGGCGGCACTCTGGTCCAGCACCTCGACGGGCACACGGAGGCGGTCGGCGTGATGGGCCGCCACCCGGTGAGCCCGGTCCCGGGCACCCGCTACGCGGCCACGGTCCCGGAGCGGGCCGAGGTCCCCACGTACCACCACCAGTGCGTCGACGTCCTCGGCAAGAACCTGCTCGCCTCGGCCCACGCCGACGACGGCACGGTCGAGGCGATCGAACTCCCCTCCCCCGCCTGGGCGCTCGGCGTCCAGTGGCACCCGGAGATGGGCGAGGACCTGCGGGTGATGCGGGCCCTCGTGGCGGCGGCGTCCGTCAGGCGCTGACCCGTCCGCGCATCAGCAGGGCGTAGAGGACTCCGGAAAGGACCATGCCGACGGGCAGGGCGAGGTCGACGCCGCCGAGGGCTGCGGCGATCGGCCCGGTGTAGGCGGTGTCGACGCACAGCGCCGCCACCGCTCCCCCGCCGAGCACCGCGACGGCCCCGGCCAGGTTGAAGCCCCTGGCGAACCAGAAGCGGCTGCCGGGGTTCTCGTCCATGAGCGCGGCGCCGTCGTAGCGGTTGCGGCGCAGCAGGATGTCGACGGCGTACACGGTCATGGCCGGGCCGAGCAGCACGACGGTCAGCTGGAGCACATTGCTCACGGTGTCCAGGAAGTTGGAGACGAGCAGCGCGTACAGCGTGAGGGCGACGGCGACCGTGCCGTCCACGAGGACGCTGCGGGAGCGGCGGATCCTCAATCCCACGGCCTGCAGGGCGAGGCCCGCGCTGTACGCGGTCATCGCGTTGATGGCGATGGTGCCGACCACGAGGGCCAGCAGGAACACCGGCGCGAACCAGCCCGGCAGCAGGGCCTGCAGGGCGGTCTGCGGGTCGGTCATGTCGACGACGGTGGCGGCGAGCGCACCGAGCGCGCAGACCACGACGCTGGGCACGAAGCCGCCGAGCGCGGTCCAGCCGATGACCGCCTTCGCCGAGGTGGTGCTGGGCAGATAGCGCGAGAAGTCGGCGCTGGTGGTGTACGAGAGCGGGCCGGCCGCGATCAGGGTGACGCCGCCGATCACCGTGGCCCACAGCTCCGTTCCGCCGAGCGGCGCGTCCGGGACGTAACCGAAGTCGGCCTTGAGCAGCACCGCGTAGGCGACGACGCCGAAGGCCGCGGTCAGGGCGATGGTGATGGGCAGGTAGAGCCGCACGATCAGCCCGTGCCCGTACACACCGATCGTCAGAGTGAGGCCCGCAATCGCAAGAACGACACCGATCTTCACCGGCGTGGAGGCGGCGATCCCGGCCTTCTCCACCAGGGCGAACGCGGCGCCGGCCGCCGCCGCGAGATTGAGCGCGAAGTAGCAGACGGAGATCATCCAGCCGGTCACGGCGTTGTTCACGCGGTTGCCGCGCACGCCGTACATGGCCCGGGTGATCACCTCGCTGGGCGCGCCCGCCGCGGGGCCGGAGATCGCGAGCACGCCGGTGAGCAGCCAGAACAGGTTGCCGATCACGATCACCACGAGCGCCTGGGCGAGGCTGAGGCCCATCAGGACGAGGGCCCCGCCGATCACCAGGCTGAGGTAGTTGACGTTGGCGGCGGCCCAGATCGAGAAGAGCTCGCGCGGATGCCCGTACCGCTCCTCCTCGGGGATGTGGTCGATCCCGTGGGATTCGATCCGCGTGGGCCGGTCGCTGTCCGGCGCGGTGGAAGACCGGGTGGTCCGGGCGGGGGTGCTGGAAGCCATACGGCCCTCCGGGGAGCGGGTCGTGCACACCTGGTTGCTTATTGGTCGCACACTCAATAGCATCGCCCCCATGCCGTCAAGCGTCCCGCGCAAACGCGTTCGCAAGTCCCCCGAGGCCCGCCGGACCGAGATCGTCGAGTCGGCCGCCGCCGTCGCCCTCACCGAAGGCCTGGAGTGCGTGACCCTGCGCCGCATCGCCGAGGAACTCGACGTCCGGCCCGGGCTCATCAGCCACTACTTCCCGTCTGCGGAGAACCTGGTGGCCGAGGCCTTCGGCACCGCCGCCACCGGCGAACTCGACGCCCTCCTGCCGGCCGACCGGCCCGACGGCACGCCCACCCAGTACATCGCGCGCTACTTCGCGCTCTCCCGGGGCAGCGCCTACGACGACATCAGCCGCCTCTGGATCAACGCCCGCCACCTCAGCCGCTACCGCCCCCTCCTTCGCGACCAGGTCCTCGAGCAGGAACGGGCCAACGACCGGCGCCTCGAAGGCCTCCTCCGCGAGGGCGTGGAGCGCGGCGAATTCACCACGCCCGACCCGCATCTGACGGCGATCCAGATCCTGGTCGTCGTCGACGGCCTCGGCGCCCATGCCAACACCGACCGCGGCAACCGCCCCGAGGCGGTGCTGCGGATGGCCGTGACCACCGCCGAACGCGAACTCGGCCTGGAGCCCGGCCTGCTCGACCGCATCGCCGCCCAACTGCCGCCCACCCTCGCCCCTCACTAGGGCGTGCCCCCAGGCCACGCCATATCTCTCTCCCAGGAGCCCGTGTGCGTACCCGTCTCGTCCTGTCCTCCGCCCGGCTGCTCGACCCCGGCAGCGGCACCTTCCTGCCGGAGACCGCGCTCGCCGTGTCCGAGACCGGCCGGATCGCCGCGCTCGGCGACGACCGGGAGATCCGCGCGCTCGCCGGCCCGGACACCGAGGTCATCGACCTGGGCGGCGCCGTGCTCACCGCCGGACTCGTCGACGGACACCTCCACCCGGTCACCGGCGCCGAACTCACCCACGGCCTCGACCTGTCCCGCTGCACCGGCCTCGACGAGGTCCGCACGGCCCTCGCCGGCGCGGTACGCGAACTCGGGCGCGGCGACTGGCTGTTCGGCTGGGGCCTCGACCCGAACGTGTTCGGCGACGAGCCCGTCGGCATCGCCCCCTTCGACACCGTCCTCGCCGACGCGCCCGCCTTCCTCCTGCTCTTCGACGCGCACTCGGCCCTCGCCAGCCGCCGCGCCCTCGAACTGGCCGGCGTCGACGGCCCCCGCACCTTCGACCAGGCCTCCGCCGAGGTCGTCTGCGACGCCCACGGAAGGCCGACCGGGCTGCTCCAGGAGGACGCGGCCTGCGAGCTCGTCGAACGCGTCGCGCCCCGCCCCACCCGTACCGAGCAGCGCGAACGCCTCGCCGCCGCCCTGCGCGCCATGGCCGCGGCCGGCCTCACCGGCGGCCACGTCATGGACGCCAACGGCGACAGCCTCGCCCTCCTCGCCGAACTCGACGAGGCCGGCGAACTCCCCCTCCGCCTCCGCGTCGCCCCCTGGTGCCAGCCCGGCACCGACGCCGACGGGGTGCGCGCGCTGATCGAGCAGCAGGGCACCGGCGGTGCGCTGTGGCGGGTGAACGGCGTCAAACTCTTCATGGACGGCACCATCGACAACGGCACGGCGTGGCTGGAACGCCCCGACTGCCACGGGGAGTCGACCCACGCGTTCTGGCCGGACCCCGCCGCCTACACCCACATCATCGGCGAGCTGCACCGGGCCGGCGTGCCCACCGCCACCCACGCGATCGGCGACGCGGCGGTACGGCACGCCCTCGACGCGGTCGAGCAGGCCGGGCGGGGCGTCCGGCACCGCATCGAGCACATCGAGACGGTCCCGGACGACACCCTGCCCCGGTTCGCCGAGCTGGGCGTCCTCGCCTCGATGCAGCCGACCCACTGCTGCGACTTCACCCGCGCCGACCACACCGACAACTGGTCCCGCCGCCTCGGCGAGGAGCGCGCCGCCCGCGCCTGGCGCTGCCGCGACCTGTGGGACTCCGGCGCCACCGTCGCCCTCGGCTCCGACTGGCCGATCGCCCCCTTCCCGCCCCTCGGCGTCATGGCCGGCGCCCGCCACCGCCGCCCCACCCACGACCTCACCCAGCCCCCGCACAACCCCACCCAGGCCCTCACCCCCCTGGAGGCCCTGCGCGCCATGACCGTCAACCCGGCGTTCGCCGCGTCCGAGGAACACGAGGCGGGCCGGATCGCGGTGGGCCACCGGGCGGACCTGACGGTGCTGGGCGCGGACCCGCTGTCGACGCCGTCGACGGAGCTTGCGGACGTTCCCGTCGTCCTCACGACGGTGGACGGGCGGGTGACGCACCGGAGCGAGACCGTCTGAGAACGGGCCCGCAGCCACATCCCGGGGTGAGCGGGGACCGTGCAGGAGGGCGCGTTCGGGACGTAAAGCGTGATTTGTGGCGCGGGATGAGGCGCGTTCAGGACTGGTCGGAGTTGACCGCGCCGTAAATCATGCAGTCCCGAACGCGCCCTCCGGAACGGTCACCGCGCCCCCACCCACCGGAGGCGGGAGCCAACAGCCTCACCCCGCCGGCCTCGCCCTCGTCAGCGACAGCAGGTCCCGCGCCGGGCCCGTCGGGCGGTGGCCCGTCGGCCAGACCGCCCGGAGGTCCCGGCGCAGCAGGACGCCCGCCACCGGCACCGCCACCAGCCGGTGCGAGGCCAGCTCCTCCGCGACCGCGAGTTCGCTCAGGACGGCCGGCCCCGCCGCGCTCACCGCCGCCGCCTTGACCGCCGTCGTGGAGGCGAGCTCCAGGAGCGGCTGGGCGAGCCCCCCGTACCCGGCGAGCGCCGCGTCGAGGACCTGCCGGGTGCCTGACCCCCGCTCCCGCAGGACCAGCGGCGTCGCCGCCAGCTCCGCCGGGTCGAGGGCCTTGCGCCGCCGCGCCCACGGGTGCGAGGGCGCCGTGACGACGGCGAGCCGGTCGTGGGCGACGACGGCGCCGTCGAGGCCCTCGGGGACGGCGAGGCCCTCCACGAAGCCGAGGTCCGCGTCCCCGCCGAGCAGCCGCTCGGCGACGGCCGCGGAGTTCCCGGCGAGCAGCGAGACCGCCGTGTCGGGCCGCTCCGCGCGCAGCGCGATCAGCCACCCGGGCAGCAGATACTCGGCGATGGTCATGGACGCGGCGACCCGCAGCCGCGAGTCCCGCCGCCCCCGCAGCGCCTGGACGCCCGCGTCGAACGCCTCCGCTGCCTCGACGATCCGCCGCGCCCAGTCCGTCACGAGGGCGCCCGCGTCGGTGAGCCGCGATCCGCGCGGCGAGCGGTCGACGAGGGCGACGCCGAGCTGCCGCTCCATGGAGCGGATGCGGCTGCTGGCCGCGGGCTGGGTGATGCCGACCTCGCGCGCGGCGCGGCCGAGGCTGCCGTGCCGGGCGACGGCGATGAGGAGTTCGAGCGCGCCGAGGTCGGGAACCCGGTGGGACAGAAGACTGATGACGTCACCCGACGTCGGCACACTCGGCACACTCGGCACACTGCTCATAAGCCCAGCTTATGGCCTCATAGTCACGACGTCCCTGGTGGGGCCCGTGATCGCGGACGACAGTGAAGCCATGGCAACACTCGCTCCCGCACATTCGGTCCCCGGCGTCACCACCCCGCACGCCCGTTGGACCCCGGTCCGTCACCTCGGACCCAACTGGTACGCCTCGGTGATGGGCACGGCCATCGTCGCGACGGCCGGCGCCACCCTCCCCGTCGACGTCCCGGGCCTGCGCACGGCCTGCACCTTCGTCTGGGCCCTCTCCTTCGCCATGTTGCTGACCCTGCTCGCCGCCCGGACGCTGCACTGGACCCACCACCGCGACCAGGCCCGGGCGCATCTCGCGGACCCGGCGATGGCGCCGTTCTACGGCTGTCTGTCGATGGCGCTGCTCGCGGTGGGCGGCGGCACGCTGCTGGTGGGCCGCGACTGGATCGGGACGCCCGCCGCCGTCGCCGTCGACGCGGTGCTGTTCGCGGCGGGTACGGCGGTCGGCCTGGCCGCCGCGGTGGCGGTGCCGTATCTGATGGTCGCCCGGCACCGGATCGAGGCGGCGTCCCCGGTGTGGCTGCTGCCGGTGGTGGCCCCGATGGTGTCGGCGGCGCTCGGCCCGCTGCTCCTGCCCCACGTGCCGGAGGGCCAGGCCCGGACCACGCTGCTCCTCGCCTGCTACGCGATGTTCGGGATCAGCCTGCTCGCGACCCTGGTCATGCTGCCTCTGGTGTTCGGCCGCCTGGTGACCGGCGCCCCGCTGCCCCTCGCGCTGACCCCGACGCTGTTCCTGGTGCTCGGCCCGCTGGGCCAGTCGACGACGGCCGCGAACAAGTTCGCGGACGCCGCGCCGGGCCTGCTGCCCGCCCCGTACACCGCCGGCTTCTCGGCCTTCGCCGTGCTCTACGGCGTGCCGGTGACGGGGTTCGCGCTGCTGTGGCTGGCGCTCGCCGGGGCGCTCGTGCTGCGGGCCCGCCGGCAGGGCATGGGCTTCTCGATGACCTTCTGGGCGTTCACGTTCCCGGTCGGCACCTGCGTGACCGGCGCGGAGGGCCTGGCCCAGCACACCGGTCTCGCGGCCTTCCGCTGGCTGGCGGTCGGCCTGTACGTACTCCTCCTGGCCGCCTGGCTGTTCGCCGGGTTCAGGACCGTGCGGGGGCTGCTGAGCGGAGCGCTGCTCGCAGCACCCGGGGCGCCTCGGCCAGTGACGGCCCGTACCAGGTGAGGTGTCGTCCGTCGACGAGCGCGGCCGCGGTCCCGGGGAAGGCCTCCGGGCCGTCGTCGCGGGTGAAGCGGTAGGGCTCGTCGGGCAGGACGACGAGCTCGGGCGCGGCGGCGCGGAGCTCGTCGAGCGGCACCTTGGGGTAGCGCTCGGGATGGTCGGCGTAGAGGTTGCGCACGCCGAGCCGGGCGAGCAGGTCGCCGGCGAAGGTGTCGCGGCCGAGGACCATCCAGGGCCGCCGCCAGATCGGTACGACGGCGGTACGAGGCGGCTCGTCGCCCTCGGAGCCCGCGCCCCCGGCCCAGCCCCCGGCCCCAGCCCCAGCCCCAGCCCCAGCCCCAGCCCCAGCCCAGGCTCCCTCGGCGGCGTCCAGCCAGCCTGGCCGGTTCCGTACACCACAAGCGGCGAGCACCCGGTCCAGCTCACTGAAGGCCTGGTCCAGGGTCCGCACCTCGGTGACCAGCACCTCGATCCCGGCAGCCCTCAGCGCCTCCAGGTCCGGCGCCCGGTTCTCCTCCTCGTTGGCGATCACCAGATCGGGCCGGAGGGCCGCGACGGCGGCGGTGTCCGGATTCTTGGTGCCGCCGATCCGCACCACCCCGTCCCCGAGCTCGGCCGGGTGACTGCACCAGTCGGTGGCACCGACGAGCGTGCCCGGCGGCGCGGAGACGGCGACGGCCTCGGTCAGCGAGGGCACCAGGGAGACGACCCGCACACCCATCCTCGCCCCGCCCGTCCCCATTCCTCGGTCCCTGTTCCTCGGTCCCTATTCCTCGGTCGCTTCGACGTGGTCGGCGACGGAGACGAACACCAGACGCGTGGCAGGCGCGGTGGCCCGCCAGCGGTGCCGTACCCCGCCCGACAGATAGAGGCTGTCGCCGCGTTCGAGGCGGTACGCGCGCCCCTCGGCCTCGATCTCGGCGGCGCCGTCGGCGACGTACAGCAACTCGTCGTTGCGGTGCAGGAATTCGCGGCCGGCGTCCTGTTCGCCGGTGAACTCCAGGGCCTGCAGCTGGTGCCGGCCGCGGACCAGCGGCCGTACGCCCGGAGGCATGTCCCACAGCTCCTCGTCGGAGCGGACGACGTCGACGGTGCGCGCGGCCTCGGCGGCGGCGAGCAGTTCGGCGGCGGTGGTCTCCAGGGCTTCGGCGACGAGCTGGAGGGAGCGGTCGCTGGGGCGGGCCCGCTCGTTCTCGACCTGGCTGAGGAAGGGCACGGACAGGCCGCTGCGCCGGGCGACGACGGCCAGGGTGAGCTGGAGTGCGCGGCGGCGCCGCTTGACGGCCGCGCCCACGCGCAACGACTCCTTGTCGTCCATGTCGACCCCTCCCTCGTGTCCCTCGTACCGGTCGGTTACCTGCACCTTACGCAGCTTTGGGGCGGGGTTTCGCGTCGTGGCGAAAAGGGGTGGTCGCCGAACACGCTCGGCGACCACCCCTTTTCGGAGCGAATTCGGATCTATCGTGACCGGATCCGGCTCGGCTGGATCGACCAGCGCCCTACTGCGGCGCGAGCCGCTCCGCGACGCCCGGGTTCTTGTCGAGCCAGGTGCGGACGGCGTCCTGCTCCTTGCCCTTGCCGGTCTCCTGGATGACGGCCTCCAGGCCGGTGAGCTCCTTCTCGCTGAGCTTGAAGTTCTTCAGCCAGGCGCTGACCTCGGGGTTCTCGGCGGCGAAGCCCTTGCGGGCCAGGGTGTGCACGCCGTCGCCCTTGCCCCAGCTGACCTTGGGGTCCTTGAGCTTCTTGAGGTCGTAGGTGGAGTAGGCCCAGTGCGGCGACCAGAGGGTGACCGCGATGGGCTCCTTCTTGTCGTAGGCGCGCTTGAGTTCGGCCAGCATGCCGGGCGTGGAGCCGTCGACGACCTTGTACTCGCCCGCCAGGCCGTAGTCCTTGAGGACCTTGTCCTTGAGGATGCCCATCATTCCGGCGCTCGGCTCGATGCCGACGATCCGGCCCTTGAACTGCCCGGCCTTGCCCTTGAGGTCGGCGAGGCTGTTCACGTCCTTCATGTACGAGGGGACGGTGAGCTCCAGGGAGGTGGGGCCGTACCAGGAGCCGAGGTCTTCGAGCTTGTTCTGGTACTTCTCCCAGTACTGGGCGTGGGTGACGGGCAGCCAGGAGTCGGTCTGGAAGTCGATCTGCCCGCCTGCGAGGCCGGTGTAGAGGGCGCCGGCCTCCAGCTGCTTGGTGTCGACCTCGTAGCCGCGGCGCTCCAGGAGCTCCTTCCAGAGGAAGGTGGAGGCGATGCCCTCGTCCCAGGGGATGTAGCCGAGGCTGATCTTCTTGCCGTGGCCGGAGTTCGGTCCGGAGGCGGTGGTGGAGGAGCCGCCGCCACCGCCGAGGAAGCCCATGCCGCCGGCGACGAGGGCGAGGATCACGACGCCGACGAGGGCGGTGACGGGCTGCGGGCGGTGGCCCCAGATCTTCGCGCCGGCCCGGGCGGCGCGCGCGGCGCGGGCCTTGGCGGCGGCGCGGCGGCCGAGCGGGGAGACCTGGCGGCCCAGCGCGCCGGTCATCCGGTCGAGGTACATGGCGAGGATGACGATGGAGATGCCGGCCTCGAAGCCGAGGCCGATGTCGACGTTGCCGATGGCGCGGTAGACGGCGCCGCCGAGTCCGCCGCCGCCGACCATGCCGGCGATGACGACCATGGAGAGGCCGAGCATGATCACCTGGTTGACGCCGGCCATGATGGTGGGCAGCGCGAGCGGCAGCTGGACGCGCAGCAGGGTGTTGCGCGGGGTGGTGCCGAAGGCCTCGGCGGCCTCGACGAGTTCGCCGTCGACCTGGCGGATGCCGAGTTCGGTCATGCGGACGCCGGGCGGCAGGGCGAAGACGATGGTGGCGATGATGCCGGGGACGACGCCGACGCCGAAGAAGATGATGCCGGGGATGAGGTAGACCATCGCCGGCATGGTCTGCATGAAGTCCAGGACCGGGCGCAGCACGGCGCTGACGGTCTTGGAGCGGGCCGCCCAGATGCCGAGGGGCACCGCGATCACCAGGGTGACGAGGGTGGCGACGAGCACGAGCGAGAGGGTCGACATGGCGTCGTCCCACAGCTCGATGGAGTCGACGAGGGCGAGGCCCGCGAAGGCGAGGACACCGGCGGTGAGGCCGCGCAGCCACCAGGCGACGACGGCGAGCATGCCGGCGAAGAGCAGCGGCTGGGGTGCGGACAGGACGGCGTCGATGCCGTCGTAGAGGCCGGTGACACCGGTGCTGATGGCGTCGAACAGCCAGGAGAACTGGGCCTGGAGCCAGTCGACGGTGTTGTCGACCCACTGGCCGAGGGGGAGCCTAGGCACGGGCGGTCACCTCCTCGGTCGCAGCGTTCTTCGCGGTCGCAGCGTTCTCGGCGGTCGCACCGTTCTTGGTGGTCGGGCGTACGTCGGCGTCGAGGCCGCCCATGACGCCGAGCAGGCGGTCCTGGGCGACGACGCCGAGGATCTCGCCGTCGGCGCCGGCGACGGGCACCGGGTGCAGGGAGCGCGCGGATACGGCGCACAGCTCGGCGAGCGGCATGTCCCGGGCGACCGGGGCGCAGCCGCAGCCGGGCGGGCAGTCCTCGGGCGCGACGGTGCCGTCGGTCATGACGGAGGCGGCGGTGAGCACCCGGGTGCGGTCGACGTCCTGGATGAAGGAGGCCACGTAGTCGTTGGCGGGGCGCACCAGGATGTCCTCGGCGGTGCCGAGCTGGACGATCCGGCCGTCGCGCATGACGGCGATGCGGTCGCCGAGGCGCATGGCCTCGTTGAGGTCGTGGGTGATGAAGACGATGGTCTTCTTCAGCTTCTGCTGGAGGACGAGGAGCTGGTCCTGCATGTCGCGGCGGATCAGCGGGTCGAGCGCGCTGAACGATTCGTCCATGAGGAGCAGGTCGGCGTCGGTGGCGAGGGCGCGGGCGAGGCCGACGCGCTGCTGCATGCCGCCGGACAGCTCGTCGGGCCAGGACTTCTCCCAGCCGGCGAGGCCGCACAGCTCCAGGGCCTCGGCGGCGCGCTTCTCGCGCTCGGCGCGCGGCACGCCCTGGACCTCCAGGCCGTAGGCGGCGTTCTCGAGGACGCTGCGGTGCGGGAAGAGGGCGAAGTGCTGGAAGACCATGCTGATCTTCCGGGAGCGGACCTCGCGCAGCTCGCGGTCGGAGAGCGCGGTGAGGTCGCGGCCGTCGAAGAGGACGCGGCCCGCGGTGGGGGCGAGCAGTCCGTTGAGCATCCGCAGGAGGGTGGACTTGCCGGACCCCGAGAGACCCATGACGACGAAGATCTGGCCGGATTCGACCGTGAAGGAGGCGTCGATCACGGCCGCCGTGGTGCCGTCGGCACGCAGGGCGTCCCGGTCGGCGCCTGCTTCGGCGAGTTCACGGACAGCTTCGTCGGGTCGTCTGCCGAACACCTTGTACAGATGGTCGGCCTGGAGCCTGGACACATACACCTCACGGGTAGCAACGAAAACGGCCCGCCACCCCCGCGCAGCCGGGCCGTGGAGCGGGGCGGGATCTGCCCGCGTGCCCGTCGCGTACGGAAGGCCTCGTTCGCTTCGAATTCGTTCGCGTCGAAGTCATTGACGTCGAACTCATTCGCCTCGAAACGTTGAATCCCGTACCTGGTCCGCTCCGGGCTCGCGCCTGCCCCGGCTTCTCCGCCGCAAACACGAAGGTGACCGGTGTCACGCCGGGCGGGGGGTGTTGTCGGTGGGGTGCGGCATGATCGGGGTGTGACGCGACGCCTGATGCTCCTCGACACCGCCAGCCTCTACTTCCGCGCGTACTTCGGCGTGCCGGACTCGGTCCGGGCTCCGGACGGGACGCCGGTCAACGCAGTGCGGGGGCTGCTCGACTTCATCGCCCGGCTCGTCCAGGACCACCGGCCGGACGAGCTGGTGGCCTGCTGGGACGACGACTGGCGCCCGCAGTGGCGGGTGGACCTGATCCCCTCGTACAAGGCGCACCGGGTGGCCGAGGAGACCCCGGCCGGTCCGGACGTGGAGGAGGTGCCGGACACGCTGTCGCCGCAGGTGCCGGTGATCGTGGACGTGCTCGCGGCGCTCGGCATCGCCCGGGTCGGCGCGGCGGGCTTCGAGGCGGACGACGTGATCGGCACGCTGACGGAGCGGGCGACCGGCCCGGTGGACATCGTCACCGGCGACCGGGACCTGTTCCAGCTGGTGGACGACGCCCGCGGGGTGCGGGTGCTGTACCCGCGCAAGGGCGTCGGCGACTGCGACCTGGTGGACGACGAGCTGATCCGCACGAAGTACGGGGTGCGCCCCGATCAGTACGCGGACATGGCGGCGCTGCGCGGGGACACCAGCGACGGGCTGCCCGGCGTGAAGGGCATCGGGGACAAGACGGCGGCGCAGCTGATCACGGAGTACGGGGACCTGGCGGGGGTCCGGGCGGCGGCGGCCGACCGGACGACGAAGCTGACCCCGGCGAAGCGCCGCGGCATCGTGGAGGCGGCGGACTATCTGGACGTGGCGCCCGCGGTGGTGCGGGTGGCGCGGGACGTACCGCTGCCGGAGTTCTCGGCGGCGCTGCCGTCGACGCCCCGGGACCCGGAGGCGCTGGCGGGTCTGGTGGAGCGCTGGGGTCTTGGCGGGGCGGTGGGGCGGCTGCTGCCGGTGCTCGCGCGCTGAGGTCGGCTCGGGGTGGGCCGGGGCCCGGCGGGGTGTTAACTTAGGCACACCTAAGTAATCCGGCCGGGGAAACGGGGAGACCGCCGTGGCAGAACAGCCCGCACGCAAGGCACCGAGGGCGCACGAGGCGCGGGTGGTGCGCACGGAGCGGATCACCCCGCACATGGTGCGTCTGGTGCTCGGCGGTCCCGGTCTGGACGCCTTCGAGCTCGGCGAGTACACCGACCACTACGTGAAGCTGCTCTTCGCGGCCGAGGGCGTCAGCTATCCGGAGCCGTTCGACATGGAGCGGATCCGGGCGGAGTTCCCGCGCGAGCAGTGGCCGACCACCCGTACGTACACGGTGCGGGCCTGGGACCCGGTGCACCGCGAGCTGACCGTGGACTTCGTGGTGCACGGCGACGAGGGCCTGGCCGGGCCGTGGGCGGCGCGGGCGCAGGCCGGTGACACGATCCGCTTCCTCGGCCCCGGCGGCGGCTACGCGCCGGACGCGGCCGCCGACTGGCATCTGCTCGTCGGCGACGAGAGCGCCCTGCCGGCCGTCGCGGTGGCCCTGGAGCGGCTGCCCGCGGGGGCGCGGGTGCACGCCTTCCTGGAGGTCGCGGACGCGACGGAGGAGCAGAAGTTCGCGACCGCCGACGGGGTCGAGGTCAGCTGGCTGCACCGCGGCAACCGCCCGGCGGGCGAGGCGCTGATCGAGGCGGTGCGCGGGCTCGACTTCCCGGCGGGTGACGTGCACGCCTTCGTGCACGGCGAGGCCGGTTTCGTGAAGGAGCTGCGCCGTCATCTGCGGCTCGACCGCGAGGTGCCGCGCGAGCGCCTGTCGATCTCGGGCTACTGGCGTCTCGGCAAGACGGACGAGGCGTGGCGCGCGATCAAGCGCGAGTGGAACGAGCAGGTGGAGCGCGAGCAGGAGAACTGACCCGCGCCGCATGTCATCCGCCGGAGGGGCGGGAGCCGACGGGCTCCCGCCCCTTTGGCGTTCAGCCCCCGAGGCCGAACATCCGGCCGGAGGCGTCGATGTGGGCGAGGCGGCGCAGGGCGGCGAACATGGCGTCGCCGAGGACGGTGCCGACGACGACGCTCTCGACGAGCTCCTCGCGCACGACGTTGCGGGCGACGTAGTCGAGGTCGACCTGGGCGACCCGCTCGGCCGCGGCAGCGTAGTCGTCGAGGACCTCGGCGGCGAAGGCGCCGTGCCCGGCGTCCTCCAGGGCGGCGAGGGCCACCGCGAGCGCCTCGAAGGCCGCGGATCCGGGGTAACTGCGCCAGCCCCGCCGCTCGATGAGGCCGGCCACCGCCTTACGGGCGGCGGTGAGCCGCTCGCCCGGCTCACCCCCGTCCTTGTACTGCGGGACCACCTGGTCGGCGACCGAGCCCAGCATCTTGTGCACCGGCTGCCCGGGGTCGTCGACGGCCTCGAGCACCTCGCGGATGCCGGCCACGGACAGTCCGCCGACGTCGAGCAGGGCGCGGATCAGGCGGAGCCGCCGCACGTGCGTCTCCTCGTACGAGGCCTGGTTGGGGCTCGTGAGCTGCCCGGCGGGCAGCAGCCCCTCCCGTACGTAGTACTTGATCGTCGCTACGGACACCCCGGTCCTCCGACTCAACTCTCCAATGCGCACCGCGTGTTCACCTTTCCGGTCGCCCTCCGGTCTTGCCGACCGCCCCTCCATCATAGATAGTGGCACTATCAGATAGTGGCGAGTGCCACTATCCATTCTGTCGCCATGGCAGTCCGGCGGCACTCCACACCCATCCCACGGGGGGATATTTCGTCATGTCCTCAGCGACCTCAGCGGCGTCGGCGACTTCGGCACCGCAACTCCGCACCCTGCACCGGCCCCTGGTCTGGTTCACCGGCTCGATGGTCCTGCTCGTGCTCGTCTCGGCCGGCGGGCTCCTCCTCGACGACCGGATCCTGGTCGGCGCGCCGATCTGGGCCAAGCCCTTCAAGTTCTCCGTCTCGTTCATCGCGTACGCGCTCACGCTCGCCTGGATGCTCTCCCTGCTGCCCGGCGCCCGGGCCCGCCGGATCGGCTGGTGGGCCGGGACCGTGCTCACCGTCGCCAGCCTCGTCGAGATGGTGCTGATCACCCTGCAGGTGGTACGCGGCACCCAGAGCCACTTCAACGTCGCGACGCGCTTCGACGCGGCCGTCTTCCAGCTCATGGGCGGCACCGTCGTCATCCTGTGGCTGGCCGCCCTGGTGATCGCCGTCCTGCTGCTGCGCGCCCGCATCCTGGACCGGGCCACCGCCTGGGCCGTCCGCCTGTCCTCGCTCATCGCCCTGGCCGGCGCGGCCGTCGGCTTCGCGATGGTCCGGCCCACCCCGCAGCAGCTCGCCCAGGACGACCCGCCGATCACCGGCGCGCACACCGTGGGCGCGCCCGACGGTGGCCCCGGCGTGCCGCTGCTCGGCTGGTCCACCACCGGCGGCGACCTGCGCATCGCGCACTTCTTCGGCATGCACGCGCTGCAACTCGTCCCGCTGGTCCTGCTGTTGCTCGCCGCGCTCGCCCCGCGCATCGGCCGGCTCGCCGACGAGCGGATCCGGCTGCGGCTCGTCCTGGTCACCGCCGGCGCCTACGCCGCGGTCTTCGCCCTGGTCACCTGGCAGGCCCTGCGCGGCCAGCCGCTGCTCGCCCCCGACGCCCTCACGCTCACCGCGGCCGGCGTCGTCGCGGCCCTCACCCTCGCGGCCACCGCGTGGGCGCTCCGCACGCCGCCCACCACCGTGCCCACCGACCGCCAGGAGCTCGCGGCATGACCGGCTTCCTCTTCGAACTCACCTTCCTCCTCGCGGCCCCGGTCTGGCTGCTGATGATCTTCGCCCCGGGCCGGAGCGTCACGGACCGCGTGGCCGCCTCGCCCCTGACCGTCCTGCCGGTCCTCGCCGTCTACCTGATCCTCGTGGCCCCGGTCCTCCCGGAACTCTGGACCGCGGTCAGCAGCCCGGACCTCGACGCCTTCCGCGACCTCACCGCCCTCGCGAACGGCGCCGGCGCCGTCTGGGCCCAGATCATCGCCTGGGACCTCCTCCTGGGCCAATGGATCTACCGCGAGTCCCGCCGCCTGTCCCTCTCCCCCTTCCTCACCGGCCCCCTCCTCGTCCTGACGATCCTCCTCTCCCCCTTCGCCCTCCTCCTCTTCCTCCCGCTCCGCGCCCTCCGCCGACCCCACACCGCGCAGGCGGCCCAACCGGCCGAGTCGGCCCGGCTGTAGCACCGACACCGTCGCCGCCGTCACCGGCATGCTCGCCGGCGCGGTCCACGGCCCCGCCGCCATCCCGCCCCGCTGGACCGAACCCCTGCACGTGCCCCTGCCGGGGTTCGGCACCCGGGTGCTCCGCGCGCACGAACTGGCCGCGCTCGCCCGGGCGCTCGTGGCCGCGGGAAGCCGGGGACCGGCTTAGCGGGCCCGCACCGTCGCCAGGACCTCGCGGTCGGGCTGGAGGGTGAGGCCGGGGACCGGGCGGATCTCGTCGGGGTCGAGGGCGAGGCGGAAGCGGCGGGCGAGGACCGCGAGGATCAGGACCGCCTCCACCATGGCGAATCGGGTGCCCAGGCACACCCGGGGGCCGCCGCCGAAGGGATACCAGGCGTACTCCGGTATCTCCTCGGCCTCCTTCGCCCCGCCCGCCGCGAGCCAGCGCTCCGGGCGGAACTCCAGCGGCTCCCGGAACCAGCGGGCGTCCCGATGAGTGGCCCACTGACTGCTCCAGACCCGGGTGCCGGGCGCGACCGGAACGCCGCCGAGGACGGCGCCCTCCTTGGCGGTGCCGGTGAGCAGCCAGATCGCCGGGTAGAGGCGGAGCGTCTCCTTCACCACGGCCTGGGTGTAGGAGAGTTGGGCGTAGTCGTCGAAGCCCGGGTCGCGGTCGCCGAGCACCCGGTCGAGCTCGGCCGCCAGCGCGTCGGCCACGCGCGGGTTGCGGGAGAGGAGATACCAGGCCCAGACGAGGGTGGTGCTGGTGGTCTCGTGCCCGCCGATGTACAGCGTGACGGTCTCGTCGCGTATCTCGCGGTCGGAGAGGGGCGCGCCGGTCTCGTCCCGGGCGGCGAGCAGCCGGCTGAGCAGGTCGGGTCGCTCGCTGTCGCCGTCCCGGTGCCGGGCGACGACCCGGGCGACCTCGGCGTCGATGACGGCCGTGGCACGCTTGATGCGGGCCCGCCCGGGGGTGGGCACCCAGTCGGGCAGGATCGCGCCGACGCCGCTGAACTCGGCGCCGATCTCCTGCTGCGCCACGTCCATGGCGCGGCCGATGGACTCGGCGTCGGCCGCGGTGTCGGCGCCGAAGATGGTGCGGACGGCGATGAGCTGGGTGAGCGCCGCCATCTCCTTCTTGACGTCGATCCGCTGGCCGTCGGTCCAGCGCCCGGCCAGGTCGACCGCGCACTCGGCCATGGTCGCCGCGTACGACTTGACCTGCTTGGGCCGCACCGCGGGCTGGACCAGGGAGCGCTTGCGCCGCCAGTCCGCGCCCTTGGAGACGACCACCCCGTTGCCGAGGAGGGTGCGGAAGGCGATGCCGAGGTCGGACTGCTCGAAGGTCCGCTCGACCTCGGTGAGGAGTTCGCCGATGGTCTCCGGGTGCGCGATGAAGAGCGCGGGGGTGCGGCCGAAGCGCCAGCGGACGAAGTCGCCCCGCTCACGCAGCCGTTCGAAGAAGGCGAGCGGGTCCTTGCCGAATTCCGGCAGGTTGCCCAGTCCCGGGACGCCGCGGGGTCCCGGGACGGTCTTCCGTCCGTCCGCCGTCGTGGTGCCGACGACGGACGGACCGGCGTGCGTGGTCAACTGTGCTTCCCTCCAGCGGAATTGCCCCATGATCTCGTTCGTCTGTACGAGTCCATGGAAGCGGAAGGATGTGACACTCCGCCAGCCCTGTGGATAACCCTTGTCAGTTCACCGTCACCAGCACGCCCGACCCCGCCAGGTCGACCTCCGTCAGCTCCGTCAGCCCACCGAGCTGTAGGCCACGACACCCCTCAGCAGGCTGTCGACCGCCTTGCGGGCGTTCTTCGCGACCGTGCTGTCCTCCCGCGGCGCCGCGGCCGCGATCTGGCCGAGCACGTCGATGACCTGCTTGCACCAGCGCACGAAGTCACCGGCGGGCATCTCGGCCTCCCGCAGCACCTCGTCGAGCCCCTTGTCGGAGGCCCACTGGTAAGCGGCCCAGGCGAAGCCGAGGTCCGGCTCGCGCTGGCCGACGCCCTCCGCCTGGTGGAGCTTGAACTCCTCCTCCAGCGCGTCGAGCCGGCCCCAGATCCGCACCATCTCGCCCATCGCGACCTTCGCACGGCCCGTGGGCAGCTTCGGCGCGACGGCGTCGTCGGACTGCCGGGCCTCGAAGACCAGCGCCGAGGCGCAGGCGGCCAGTTCGGCCGGGCTCAGCCCCTCCCACACCCGCTCGCGCAGGCACTCGCTCGCCAGCAGGTCGAGCTCGCCGTAGAGCCGGGCCAGCCGCTTGCCGTGCTCGGTGACCTCGTCGGCCCGCAGATAGTCGAGCTCGGTGAGCAGGGCGACGATCCGGTCGAAGGTGCGCGCGATGGTGTTGGTGCGGCCCTCGATGCGCCGCTCCAGCTGCTTGGTGTCGCGCTGCAGCCGGTGGTAGCGCTCGGCCCAGCGGGCGTGGTCCTCGCGCTCGTCGCAGCCGTGGCAGGGGTGCGCCCGGATCGCGGTGCGCAGCCGGTTGATCTCGCGGTCGTCGGCCGCGGCCGAGCGGTGCTTGCGGTGCCGCTCCGGGTTGATGTGCCCGGCCTTGCTGCGCAGCGCGGAGGCGAGGTCGCGGCGGGACTGCGGGGAGCGCGGGTTGAAGGAGCGCGGGATGCGCATCCGCTCCAGGGGCTCCACCGGAACCGGGAAGTCGATCGAGGCGAGCCGCTTGACCTGCCGCTCGGCGGTGAGCACCAGCGGGCGCGGCCCGTCGTGGTGCTCGAAGCCGCGGTGCCCGTTGGTCCGGCCGGCCGGGACGCCGGGGTCGAGGACGAGGGCGAGGCCGGCGAACTTGCCGGTCGGCACATGGATGACGTCGCCGGGCTTGAGCCGCTCCAGGGAGGCCGCGGCCTGGGCGCGCCGCTGCGCGGCACCCTGCCGGGCCAGGTCGGTCTCGCGGTCCTTGAGCTCGCGGCGGAGCAGCGCGTACTCCTCGAAGTCCCCGAGGTGGCAGGTCATGCCCTCGCGGTAGCCCTGCAGGCCCTCCTCGTTCTTCTGGACCTGCCGGGAGATCCCGACGACCGAGCGGTCGGCCTGGAACTGTGCGAAGGAGGTCTCCAGGAGCTCGCGCGAGCGGTGCCGGCCGAACTGGTCGACCAGGTTGACCGCCATGTTGTACGAGGGCTTGAAGCTGGAGCGCAGCGGATACGTACGGGTGCCGGCGAGTCCGGCGAGGTGGCCGGGGTCCATGCCGCGCTGCCACAGCACGACGGCGTGGCCCTCGACGTCGATGCCGCGCCGGCCGGCCCGGCCGGTGAGCTGGGTGTATTCGCCGGGGGTGATGTCGGCGTGCTGCTCGCCGTTCCACTTGACCAGCTTCTCCAGGATCACGGAGCGGGCCGGCATGTTGATGCCGAGCGCCAGGGTCTCGGTGGCGAAGACGGCCTTGACGAGGCCGCGGACGAACAGCTCCTCGACGACCTCCTTGAAGGTCGGGAGCATGCCGGCGTGGTGCGCGGCGATGCCGCGCTCCAGGGCTTCCAGCCACTCGTAGTAGCCGAGGACGTGCAGGTCCTCGCTGGGGATGGCGGCGGTGCGCTCCTCGACGATCTCGCGGACCCGGCGGCGTCCCTCGTCGTCGTTGAGCCGGAGGCCCGCGTAGAGGCACTGCTGGACGGCGGACTCGCAGCCGGCCCGGCTGAAGATGAAGGTGATCGCGGGCAGCAGCCCCTCGGCGTCCAGGCGCTCGATGACCTCGGGCCGGCCGGGCGTCCAGATCCGGGAGCGGGCGCGCCGCTCGCGCTCGCGGTCGGCCTCGCGGACCATCTTGCCGCGGCGCCGCTCGCGCGGGTTGTACGTGCGCGAGTTCTCGGTGCGGGCGAGGCGCAGCAGGTCGGGGTTGACCTCGCGGCGGGCGGAGCCGCGGCCGCCGTGGTCGGTCTCCTCCTCGAAGAGGTCGTACATCCGCCGGCCGGCGAGGACGTGCTGCCACAGCGGCACGGGGCGGCTCTCGGAGACGATGACCTCGGTGTCGCCGCGGACGGTGTCGAGCCAGTCGCCGAACTCCTCGGCGTTCGACACGGTCGCGGAGAGCGACACCAGGGTCACGGACTCGGGGAGGTGGATGATCACTTCCTCCCAGACGGCGCCGCGGAAGCGGTCGGAGAGGTAGTGCACCTCGTCCATCACCACATAGCCGAGGCCGGAGAGCGCCTGGGACCCCGCGTAGAGCATGTTGCGGAGGACCTCGGTGGTCATGACGATGATCGGGGCGTCCCCGTTGACACTGTTGTCGCCGGTGAGCAGGCCGACCTTGTCGTTGCCGTACCGCTTCACGAGGTCGGCGTACTTCTGGTTGGAGAGCGCCTTGATCGGCGTGGTGTAGAAGCACTTGCGGCCCTGCTGGAGGGCGAGGTGCACGGCGAACTCGCCGACGATGGTCTTGCCGGAGCCCGTGGGCGCGGCGACGAGCACGCCCTTGCCCGCCTCGAGGGCCTGGCAGGCCTCGATCTGGAAGGGGTCCAGACCGAAGTCGTACAACTCGCGGAAGGGGGCCAGCGCGGTCGCCTGGTCCGCGTTGCGCGCGCGGGCGGCGGCGTACGCCTCGGCTGGTGTGAGGTCCTCTGTCATCTTGTTGTCGAGCCTACCCGCCACCTCTGACAGTGACGCGATCTTTATCGGGCCGGCTGCCGGCCACCGCATGGGGGTCCCCCGGAGGAAGTCCGGGGGACCCGCGCGATCACGTGATGTCGTCGTAGCCGTTCAGCCGGTGCGACCGGGCGCCGTCCGACTCGCCGGTGGCCTGCTCGGGCAGGGCCCGGGCGGAGCCGACGCTCTCGACCTCGCCGACGGCCTCGGGGGTGAGGTCGAGGCTGGACGCCTCGTCGTCGTCGAGCTCGGCGTCGGGGTTGTTGCGCTGCCGGCGCTTGTCGTTGAGCAGCGAGAAGCCGACGGCCGCGAGGTAGAGCAGCGTGATCGGCCCGGCGAGGGCGAGCATGCCGACCGGGTCGGTGGTCGGGGTGATGACGGCGCCGAAGACGAAGACGCCCATGATCACACCGCGCCACCAGCGGGCCATGCGCTTGCCGCTCAGCACTCCGGTGAGGTTGAGCATGACCAGCACGAGCGGCAGCTCGAAGGCGAGGCCGAAGACCAGCACCATGCGCAGGGTGAAGTCGAGGACGTCGGACAGCGACAGAATGTTGGCCGAGCCCTCGGGCGTGAGGCTGATGAGCACCTTCACGCTGATGGGGAGGATGAGGTACGCGAGGTAGGCGCCGGCCGCGAAGAGCGGGACCGCGGCGCCGACGAAGGCGTACGTGTACTTCTTCTCGTGCTTGTGCAGGCCGGGCGCGACGAAGGCCCAGAGCTGATAGAGCCAGACCGGGCTCGCGACGACGAGGCCCGCCGTCAGGGAGAGCTGGATGGTCGTGCTGAAGGGCGCCATCAGCGTGTTGAAGGAGACGATCGCGCAGTTGCCGCCGTCGCTGGTGACGCCGGGCCCGCACTTGGGCACCGACTTCGTCAGGAACACCATCAGCTGCTCGCTGTACGCGAGGGCGACGACGGTCACCGCGGCGATGGCCAGCAGGCCCTTCGCCATGCGGTTGCGGAGCTCACGCAGGTGCTCCACGAGGGGCATCCGGCCCTCGGGATCCTTCTCCTGCTTGCGGGCAGACTTGAGCAACCCACGTCCTCATCTCGTGCGGCGACCGCCGCGCTCGGCGGCGGCCGCGGCGGACCGGGTCAGCGCTTGGTGGAGTCGGTGGGCTCGGTCACCGGACGCGAGCTGGTCACGTCGCCGGGAGCGGCCTGGATGGTGCGCGGCGCGGCCTGGTCCTGGGAGGCGGGGGCAGGCGGGTCGGCGGGGGCGCTCTGCTGGTCGTCGGTCTTCATCGCCTTGGCCTCGCTCTTGAGGATGCGGGCCGACTTGCCGAGCGAACGCGCCATGTCCGGGAGCTTCTTGGCGCCGAACAGCAGGATGATCACGACGAGGATCAGAATGATCTCGGTGGGGCCGAGCCTACCCATAGCTGTTTACCTTCTTCACCGAGGCGACATTGGAGTGCGTGCTGCCCGGCCGGTCGGACATGCGTCCGGCCCTCCGCGCTGCTAGCGATCGTAACCCGCAGGAGTAAACGGGCGGCAATGCCTGTGCATACTCGCCATTGCGTCCAGGACCGGCCGTCGCGGGTGCTCCCGGCCGGGCCCGGTACGAAGTCAGCGCAGGGTCTCGCCGGTTCGCGCGAGATCCGACGCGGCGCGCTCGAGATCCTCGGAGACCTCCTGGATCCGCTCTGTGGTGTGAGCCACTTGACGGCCGAGGCGCTGGGCCTCCAGGAACACCTTGATGCCGAGGACACCGAGGACGGCGATGCCGAGGAAGCCGAGGGCGACGGCGAGCATGGGCCAGAACATGTGCCGAGCCTAGACGCTGCCCCGGGAACGCCGGCGGGCGGACGGCCCTCAGCCGGTGGTGTGCAGGCGCAGCGTGTTGACGCCGCCGCCGGTGAGCAGTTCGACGATCCGCTCGCCGGCCGGTTTGCGTACGGCGCTGCCGCACTCGGGGCAGGTGAAGGAGTAGAAGGTGGTGCGGCGGCTGGCGCCGATGGCGAGCCGCAGGGCGCCGGCGGAGAGTTCGAAGCGCGAACGACAGTCGGGGCAGGCGGCCTTGAAGAGGACCGGGGCGACCGGCGCCGAAAGATCGGGCATCACGGACATTTCCCTCAACACTCCCCACTGCGGTACGGGTACGGCTCTCGGCTCTCACTGGAAACAGCGCCCCGCGACCGCGGAACGTCACGTTCCCTCTACTGACTTCCCCCTGCGGACTTCCCCTACGGACGCCCGCGCTCCGCGGCGCCCCCGCTCAGCTCTCGTAGGCGGCCAGGGCGGCCGCGGCGGCCTCCCGGGCACTGTCCGCGAGCTCCTGCGGAGCGACGATCCGACCGTCGCTGCCGAGCCGCAGCGCGAGCCTCCGCAGCGAGGCGGGCGCCGGGGTGCGCAGCGTGATCCGCAACCCGCCGTCCGGCAGCTCCTCGGCCCGGTCGTGCGGGTAGTACTCGGCGACCCACCGACCGCCCGGCCCGACCTCGACCACGACCTCCGGGTCCTCGGCGGACGGCTGCACAAGCCCCTCCGACAGGTCCCGCAGCTCGATCTCCGGCGGCGCGGCGTGGTCGTCCAGAATCCGGATCTCGGCGACCCGGTCGAGCCGGAAGGTGCGGCGCGCCTCGGAGAGCCGGCACCACGCCTCCATGTACGTGTGGCCGACGGCGAAGAGCCGGATCGGGTCCACCTCGCGCTCGGTGAGCTCGTCGCGCGCGGGCGAGTAGTAGCGCAGCCACACGCGCCTGCGCTCGGAGATGGCCCGGTCGACCTCGGCGAAGACACCGCCCTCGGACTCGAAGGTCACCGAGAGCCGCGAGCTGGCCCCGGCCGCCTCGCCGGCCGCCGCCTCCAGCTTGGCGGTGGCACGGAGCAGCGCCTCACGGTCGCTCTCGCGCAGCCCCGGCAGGGTGGCCACCGCGCGCGCCGCCACCAGCAGGGCGGTGGCCTCGTCGGCGGCCAGCCGCAGCGGCGCGGCGACGTCGTCGGGGTTGTGCCACCAGATGCGGTCCCCGTCGGTGTCGATGTCCAGGAGGTCGCCGCCCCGGAAGCTGGTGCCGCACATGGGCAGCACGTCGAGG
Organism: Streptomyces fradiae; assembly: GCF_041270065.1. Lineage (NCBI taxonomy): Bacteria > Bacillati > Actinomycetota > Actinomycetes > Kitasatosporales > Streptomycetaceae > Streptomyces > Streptomyces fradiae. The sequence goes on from NZ_CP065958.1 coordinate 1,473,966, forward strand.
TCCGAGATCAGCTCGTCCTCGGTGATCCCGAAGGCCCGGGCGACGTCGGCGACGTGCGCCCCGGGGCGCTCCCGGAGATACGTGACGAGGGAGAGCATGCGCCTCGTCTGGTCGATGGCGTTGGCGGCCACGGTCGTTCCTTCCCCCTCAGCCCTTGGCGACGGCGCGCAGCCGGTCCACCACGTCGGCCCGCAGATCCGCGGGCTCCAGGACGACCGCGTCGGGCCCGAACTCGACGAGCCAGGCGTCGAGGCCGTGCCCGTACGGGATCTCCAGCTCGTCCCAGCCGTCGGCGCCCTCGGTCACGGACAGCGCCCGGGACCGCAGCGGATAGCCGCAGCCGGCCCGCAGCCGGATCCGCGCGGAGCGGGTGGCGGTCTCCCCCGCCCAGCTCTCCACGGTCTCGCGGACGGTGACGACATCGGGCACGGGCGCGGTGAAGGCGCCGGCCCGGGAGCGGACCTTGCCGGTGATACGGGAGAGCCGGAAGACCCGCTCGGCGCCGCGGTCGCGGTCCCAGCCCGCCAGGTACCAGTGGCCGCGCCAGCACTCCAGGGTCCACGGCTCGACGTGCCGGGTCTCGGGGCGGGCGGCGGTGGCCTTGCGGTAGTCGAAGACGACCGGCCGGCGGTCGCGGCAGGCCAGCATCAGCGGCTCGAACGCGGCCTCGTGGACCGGGATGCGCGGCTCCAGGGCGCTGGCGTGCGCGTCGTACGCGTCCTCCGCCTCCGGCATTCCGGCGGCCCGCAGCTTCTGCAGGGCGCCGCTGGCGGCGCCGGCGAGCCGGGCCTGCTGCCAGACCTTGGCGGCGAGGCCGAGGGCGGCGGCCTCCTCGGCGTCCAGGGTGATCGGGGGCAGCCGGTTGGAGTCGCGGCGGGCCAGGTAGCCGGTCTCGCCGTCGAGGTTCTCCACGGTCTCGATGACCAGGCCGAGCTCGCGCAGATCGTCCTTGTCGCGCTCGAACATGCGGTTGAAGGCGTCCTCGCCGCCACCGGAGCCCTGGCCGGGGCCGGACCCCGCGCCGTACCCCGGTCCGAAGGCCTCGACATAGGCCTCGATGGAGGACCGCAGCTCCCGCTTGCTCAGCGGGCGGCGCGTTCCGAGCAGGCACAGCGCAAGATTCATCAGCCGCTCGGCCTTGGCAATCGCCATCGACGCCCCGCACCCTCTTCTGCCGGATTGACTTCTCGGACGTCCGACCGTACCGCTCCGCGGTGTCCGGGCAAAAGCCGGGCCGGAACGCCGAGGACCGGGGCCGGAACGCGAAGGGCCCCCGCCAGGAGGCGGGGGCCCTCGGAACCACGACCGGTCCCGGTCGGCGCTCGGTCAGCGCTTGGTGACGCCCACGAGGTCGCAGACGAAGATCAGCGTCTCGCCCGGGGCGATGGCACTGCCGGCACCACGGTCGCCGTAGGCGAGGTGCGCGGGGATGACGAGCTGGCGGCGACCGCCGACCTTCATGCCCTGCACGCCCTGGTCCCAGCCCGCGATGACCCGACCGATACCCAGCTGGAAGTCCAGCGGGTTGCCACGGTTCCAGGAGGCGTCGAACTCTTCGCCGGTGGAGAAGGCCACACCCACGTAGTGGACCTTGACGAAGTCGCCCGCCTGGGCCACCTCGCCGTCGCCCTCCCAGATGTCCTTGATCTCCAGGTCGGCCGGCGGCTCGCCGCCCGGGAAGTCGACCTCGGGCTTCTCGATGCTCACTGCAGTGTGCTCCTCGTTACCGATGAACCGCGCGGACGATGGCCCGCGCGACCCGGACAGTCTTTCATCCCCTCCGATCCGACGCTCGGGGATCAGACCTTCGCCAGGATGTCGACGGCGAAGACCAGCGTGGAGTTCTTCGGGATGCCCTGCTTCTCCTGGTCGCCGAAGGCCTCCGACGGGGGCGCCACGATCAGGATCCGGCTGCCGACCTTCTTGCCGGCGATGCCGTCCTTCAGGCCCTTCAGGGTGAGCTGGCCGAGCGGGAAGTTGGCCGGCTTGCCCATGGTGTACGTCGAGTCGAAGACCTTGCCGTCCTTCCACAGGGCGGCGACGTAGTTCACGACGACCGTGTCCGTGTCCTTGACGACCTCGCCCTTGGACTCGAGCACGTAGTTGGAGACCAGCTTGGTCGGCGGGTCGACCTTGGGCACGGTCAGCGAGGGCTGCTTGCCGTCGGTGTTGACGCCCACCTTCGGCAGGTCCTTGTTGTCCTGCGCCACCTCGGTGCCGCTGGCGGACTTCGGGATGGTCACCGCCTTGAGGATGTCGACCACGAAGACGAGCGTCGCGTTCGCCTTGATGTCGCCCTGGCCCTGCGCCCCGTAACCGAGCTCCGGCGGGATGCCGATCTCGACGCGGCTGCCGACCTTCTGGCCCTCCAGGCCCTTCTCCCAGCCCTGGATGACCTGGCCCTCGCCGAGCGTCACCGAGAACGGCTGCTTCCGGTCGAAGCTGTTGTCGAAGGGGGTGGTCTCGTCCCACTCCTGACCGAGGTAGTTCACCGAGAGCGCGTCGCCCTTCTTGGTGACCGCTCCGTCGCCCTCGCTGATCACGTTGACCTTGAGGGACTTGGGCGGGTCGCCCACGCCCTTCGAGAGGGTCGGCTTCTCGCCGAACTTCTCCCCCGCGGTGATGGCGGGAAGCCCGTTCTTCATCGAACCGGAATCGGAGCCCTTGTCGTCGCTGCCGCAGGCCGCTGTGGTGAGCAGCAGAAGCGGGACGACGAGCAGGCCGGCAAGTCGGCGCACTAGTTCCTCAGATCTCAGACGGCACAGTAGTTGTCCCGACACTCTAGGGGACCGCCCTGTGATGCACTCGGCCCCGCACGCCTGGCGTGCGGGGCCGAGTGCACGGACCGCCGTGCGTCCTACATTCCGGCGATCAGCTTTTCCACCCGGTCGTCGACCGAACGGAACGGGTCCTTGCACAACACGGTGCGCTGCGCCTGGTCGTTGAGCTTGAGGTGGACCCAGTCGACGGTGAAGTCCCGGCGCTGCTCCTGGGCGCGGCGGATGAAGTCGCCACGGAGCCGGGCGCGGGTGGTCTGCGGGGGCACCGACTTGCCCTCGAAGATCTTCACGTCGTTGCACACCCGGGCCGCCTGGCCGTTCTTCTGGAGCAGGTAGTACAGGCCGCGGCGGCGGTGGATGTCGTGGTACGCGAGGTCTATCTGCGCGACCCGCGGGTGCGACATGGTCATGTTGTGCTTGGCCCGGTAGCGCTCGATGAGCTTGTACTTCATGACCCAGTCGATCTCGGTCTCGATGCGCTCGAGCTGCTCCTGCTCGATGGCGTCGAGCGTACGGCCCCAGAGCTCCAGGACCTGGGCGACGACGCCGCTGCGGATGCCGCGGCGGTCGACGAAGTCGGCGGCCTTCTCGTAGTACTCCCGCTGGACCTCCAGGGCGGAGGCCTCGCGGCCGCTGGCGAGCCGCACCTTGCGCTGTCCGGTGATGTCGTGGCTGACCTCGCGGATGGCCCGGATCGGGTTCTCCAGGGTGAGGTCGCGCATCACGGTGCCCGCCTCGATCATGCGCAGCACGAGGTCGGTGGCGCCGACCTTGAGCAGCATGGTCGTCTCGGACATGTTCGAGTCGCCGACGATGACGTGGAGCCGGCGGTAGCGCTCGGCGTCCGCGTGCGGCTCGTCGCGGGTGTTGATGATGGGACGCGAGCGGGTGGTGGCGGAGCTGACGCCCTCCCAGATGTGCTCGGCGCGCTGGGAGACGCAGTAGACAGCGCCGCGCGGGGTCTGCAGCACCTTTCCCGCACCGCAGATGAGCTGGCGCGTGACGAGGAACGGAATGAGGATGTCCGCGAGCCGGGAGAACTCCCCGTGGCGGGCCACCAGATAGTTCTCGTGGCAGCCGTAGGAGTTTCCGGCGGAGTCGGTGTTGTTCTTGAACAGATAGACGTCGCCCGCGATTCCCTCCTCGTGCAGGCGGCGTTCCGCGTCGACGAGGAGACCTTCGAGAATGCGCTCTCCGGCCTTGTCGTGGGTGACCAGTTCGACCACGTTGTCGCATTCGGGAGTTGCGTATTCCGGATGCGAACCCACGTCAAGGTACAGGCGGGCGCCGTTCCGCAGGAAGACATTGCTGCTGCGGCCCCATGACACGACACGGCGGAAGAGGTAGCGCGCCACTTCGTCAGGAGACAGTCGGCGCTGTCCCCTGAACGTGCACGTGACGCCGTACTCGTTCTCCAGCCCGAAAATGCGGCGGTCCATGTCTGAACATTACGCCTGAAGCCCTGAGCTGAAACCGGGTTCGGCCGCCCCGTTTCGATCATTTTCCGATGAGTGCGGGTTGTTTTCGGCCCCGGCGCCGCCGGGGCCGGGGCCCTGGGCGGCCCCGCTGACGGCGTGTCGCGGGCGCGGCGCGGACTCCTCGCCCAGCACCCGGCCGGTGGCCAGGAGGACCAGGAAGGCGACGAAGCCGCCGATGCCGGCCACCGCGAAACCGGCCGGGGTCCCGAAGAGTTCGACGGCGGGTCCGGAGACGGCGGAGCCGAGGGCGGCGCCGACGCCGAAGGTGGTGACGAGCCAGGAGAAGGCCTCGGTGACGGTGCCGGCCGGGGCGTGCCGGTCGACCACGATGAAGGCACAGGCGATGGCTGGCGCCAGGAAGACGCCGGCGAGCGCGGCGAGCGCGGTCATGGCGACCGGGCCGGGCACGAGGAGCAGCGGCAGGTAGCCCAGGGCGAGCAGCAGCACCAGGACCCGCAGCCGCCGCTCGGGCGCACCGGCCCACTGGCGGGCGCCGTAGGCGATGCCGCCGACCAGGGCGCCGAGACCGAGGGCGGCCATCAGCCAGCCGTACACGGCCTCGTCACCGCGGTCGTCGGCGTAGGCGACGGCGGCCACGGTGATGGAGCCGAGGGCGAGGCCGACGAAGAAGAACGAGCCGAGCAGCGCGAGGAGTCCCGGCGAGCGCAGGGCGCCCAGCCAGTGCGCCTCGCGGGGCGCCGAGCGCCAGGCCCGGGAGGGCTTGGAGACCACCACGGACAGGGCGCCGAGGACCCCGAGCAGGTTGATCACGAGCAGCGCGGCAGCGGGCGACCACAGCGCGACGAGCAGCGTGAGCAGCAGCGGCCCGACGGTGAACATCACCTCCTGGGCGACGGCGTCCAGGGCGTACGCGCGGTGCACCCGGTCCTCACGGCCGAGCACGCTCGGCCACAGGGCGCGCAGCCCGCCTTCGAGGGGCGGGGTGAAGAGTCCGGCGACCAGGACGGCGGCGTACGCGAGGAGGAGGTTGCCGATGCCGGTGACGGCGAGGGCGGCCATGCCCAGGGCGGAGATCACGGCGGCGGGCAGCTGCACGCGCGGCTGCCCCTTGAGGTCGACGGCGCGGCCGAGGAGCGGCTGGCCGACGGCGGTGGCGAGGCCGTAGGCGGCGATGAGGCCGCCCGCCAGGCTGTAGCTGCCGCCCTCGGCGCGGGTGAAGACGGTGATGGCGACCGGGCCGGTGCCGTTGGGGAGGCGGCCGACGAGGGTGCCGACGAGCAGCCGCGCGGCGTGGGGCGCGCGCAGGATGTCGAGATAGCCGCCGTTCGCCGGGGCAGCGCCGGCCATGTTGGTCTCCCCTCCCGGAGCATCCGCCCGAGGTTTTACGTATAACTCTCGCCGTCATACGTACCATGTCGGGAGCACGCCGGTCCACCCCGCGTGCCGGACCGTCCCCGACCCGGAGGCTCCAGTGCACACGCCGGAACAGCCCGCCGCCACTCGGCCCACCAGCCGGGACGTCGCCCGGGCGGCCGGGGTCTCCCAGGCCACCGTCTCCCTGGTGCTCGGCGACAAATGGCGCGGCCGGGTCTCCGAGCCCACCGCCGCCGCCGTCCGCGAGGCCGCCGCCGCACTCGGCTACCGCCCCAACCTCGCCGCCCGCAACCTGCGCCTCGGCCGCACCCGGACCGCGCTCCTCGTCGTCCCCGCGCTCACCAACGAGTTCTTCGCCCGCGTCTACACCGGCGCCGCCACCGTGGCCGCCCGGCACGGCTTCGGCGTGGTGCTCTACCCCTCCCCCGACGGCGTCGGCCCGGCCCGCGACCCCTTCGCCTCCGCCCGCGCCGCCCTCGACGGGGTCATCGCCTCCTCCATGGCCACCGACGCCCTCAAGGCCTTCGGCTCCACCGACCTGCCCCTCGTCATGCTGGACAGCGACCCCGCCGGCGGCGGCGCCGCGGCCCACGTCAACCTCGACATCGCCGACGGCATGCGCCAGGCCGCCCGCCACCTCCTCGCCCTCGGCCACCGGCGCTTCCTGCACCTGGCCTCGGCCGTGCCCTCCTGGACCTTCGACGTCCGCGCCGCCGCCCTCGCCGACGCGCTTACCGGCGCCTCGGTGACGCCGGTACGGGCGCCCCTGGACGTCCAGGGAGCCCGCAGAGCCGTCGAGCGCGCCCTCTCCGGCCCCGGGCCCCGCCCCACCGCGATCGTCTGCGACGACGACATCCTGGCCGCCGGAGCCTGCAAGGCCGCCCGGCGGCTCGGCCTGCGGGTGCCCGAGGACCTCTCCGTGACCGGCTTCGACGACCTCGCCCTCGCCACCGCCGTCGAACCCGAGCTGACCACGGTCTCGCTGCCCGCCGAGCGCATCGGCGAACGCGGCATGGCCGCCCTGCTCGCCGTCCTGGACGGCCGCGAGCCGGAGCGCGGCGACCTCCCGGTCACTCTCACCGTGCGCGGCTCCACCGGGCCCGCACCGGCCGCCTGAGCCCGCCGCCCAGCTCGTACGACGAGGGCCCCGGAGCCGTACGCGTACGTACGGTCCCGGGGCCCTCGCCCGTGCCAGCGCGGCCTACTCCTCCGTGGCCTCCTCGGCCTCGTCGGACGGGTCGTCCGTCTTGGCCACGGCCGCGTCGTCCGCCTCCAGAAGGCGCTTCAGCTGCCGGCCGACGATCCGCTTGAACTTGCGCTGCTGCGGGCGGGTGCGGTCCAGGACCGCCACCTCCAGGCGCTCCGCGGGGATCTCCCGCTCACCGCCGTTGGTGTCCCGGGACAGCGCCTGCACGGCCAGCTTCAGGGCCTCCGCGAGCGACATCCCGTCCCGGTGCCGCTGGTCCAGGAAGGAGCTGATCTGCTCCGCGTTGCCGCCGACCGCCACCGAGCCGTGCTCGTCGACGATCGAGCCGTCGTGCGGCAGCCGGTAGATCTGGTCGCCCTCCGGCTCCCCGCCGACCTCGGCGACGACCAGCTCCACCTCGTAGGGCTTCTCCCCCGCACTGGAGAAGATGGTGCCGAGCGTCTGCGCGTAGACGTTGGCCAGACCGCGGGCGGTGACGTCGTCCCGGTCGTAGGTGTAGCCGCGCAGATCGGCGTAGCGCACGCCGCCGATCCGCAGGTTCTCGTACTCGTTGTACTTGCCGGCGGCGGCGAAGCCGATCCGGTCGTAGATCTCGCTGAACTTGTGCAGCGCGCGGGACGGGTTCTCGCCGACGAAGACGATGCCGTCGGCGTACTGGAGGACGACGAGGCTGCGGCCGCGGGCGATGCCCTTGCGGGCGTACTCGGCCCGGTCGGCCATGGCCTGCTGAGGTGAGACATAGAACGGCGTGGACACCGGCTACCGTCCCTTTCTTCCGGTCTGAAGGGCTTCTACGGAGTCGACGACGGCGGTCAGAGCAGGGCGGCGCGCGGCCCGTCGGGCTGCTCCAGACGCCGCTCGGTGATCGACCGGGCCAGCTCGGAGGACTCCGCCTCCGTGAGCCTGCGGAAGCCCTCGTCGGTGATGACGGTGACGATCGGGAAGATCCTGCGGGCCAGGTCCGGGCCGCCGGTCGCCGAGTCGTCGTCCGCCGCGTCGTACAGCGCCTGGACGACGAGGGTGGTGGCCTGCTGCTCGGTCAGGTCGTCCCGGTAGAGCTTCTTCATCGACCCGCGCGCGAAGATCGAGCCCGAGCCGGTGGCGGCGTAGCCGTGCTCCTCGGAGCGGCCACCGGTGACGTCGTAGGAGAAGATCCGGCCCTTCTCCTTGCCCTCGTCCCAGCCGGCGAAGAGCGGGACGACGGCGAGGCCCTGCATGGCCATGCCGAGGTTGCTGCGGATCATCGTGGACAGGCGGTTCGCCTTGCCCTCCAGGGAGAGCGTCGCGCCCTCCACCTTCTCGAAGTGCTCCAGCTCCAGCTGGAACAGCTTCACCATCTCCACGGCCAGGCCGGCGGTGCCGGCGATGCCGACCGCGGAGTACTCGTCGGCCGGGAACACCTTCTCGATGTCCCGCTGCGCGATCATGTTCCCCATGGTCGCCCGCCGGTCACCCGCGAGCACCACGCCCCCGGGGAACGTGGCGGCGACGATGGTCGTACCGTGCGGCGCCTCGACGATCCCCTCCGGCAGCTTCCGGTTGCCCGGGAGCATCTCCGGCGAGTGGTCGGCCAGGAAGTCCATGAAGGAGGACGAGCCCGGCGTCAGGAAGGCCGCCGGCAGACGCCCTGTGCTACGAGTGTTGGGTTCCACAGGTTTCCTTCCACATATGCGGCTGCACGCCTGATGACGTCCGGCCGATCCTTGAGTTGCCCCAGCGCCGCGTTGCAGCTGAAGCAGAGCACGCCTCGGACCTTACCCGTCCGATGATCGTGATCCACATGCTCCGCCGGGCCCTCCTGACAGATCACGCAGACACCACCCTGGGCGGCGATCATCTCGTCGCGCTCGGCTTCGGTGATGCCGTACTTGCGCTTGAAGTAGCTGGCCCGATTGCGCTGCGCCCGGCACTCCCGGCAGTAACTTGCCCAGCCGTCCGAGCTGGCCCGGTTCGGTTCCCACTCGGAGTGGGGCTTGGCCTCTCCACACTGAGGACACCGCTTGTGGCCGGACGGCACGGGTACCTTGACCCGTACCGTCCGCCCCGCCGCCTCCTGGCGTGCCTTGTAGTGCGCGGCCTGACACTCTCGGCAGTACGCCTGGAATCCGTCTCGCATTGCACGATTACGAGCGAATGCCTCGGAAGGTTGGACCCGCCGACACCGCGAGCACCGCTTCATGCCTTGCGACACCGGATTGACCATGAACCCCCCACTCACCTTCGATTCGAAGGTGAAACAGTCTTACTGACCACCCTTTTGCACAAACGACCTGACGAAATCCTCAGCGTTCTCCTCCAAGACGTCGTCGATTTCGTCCAGAACGGAATCCACGTCGTCCGAAAGCTTCTCCTGGCGTTCCTTGAGGTCGGAGCTCGCCTCCGCCGTGGTCTCCTCGACCTCCTCGGTGGAACGCGTCGCCTTCTGCTGTCCGCCGCCGGTGTCCTTGGTCGCCATAAACCTCACCCCGCTCGAATCGGCCCGCTCGTGTGGGTCTGTACAAGATCCGACCCTACAAGCCGGGACTGACATCGGCCCCGCAGTTTTCACAACGACCGGGCACTGGTCTCATGATTCCCAGTGCCCGGGCATTTCAGCCGCGCTGGTTGCCGGAAAGCACGCGGACCAGTTCCTCGGCCGTGCGGCAGCGGTCCAGGAGTTCCTTGACGTGGTTACGGGTACCCCGGAGGGGTTCCAGGGTGGGGACTCGCTGGAGGGAGTCGCGGCCGGGGAGATCGAAGATGACCGAGTCCCAGGAGGCCGCGGCCACGTCGTCCGCGTACTGCTCCAGGCAGCGGCCGCGGAAGTAGGCCCTGGTGTCCTCCGGAGGGCTCGTCTCGGCCCGTACGACCTCGGTCTCGTCCAAGAGACGCTTCATGCGGCCCCGGGCCACCAGGCGGTTGTAGAGGCCCTTCTCGGGGCGTACGTCCGCGTACTGGAGGTCCACCAGGTGCAGCCGGGCGGCGTCCCAGTCCAGGCCGTCGCGCCGGCGGTAGCCCTCCATGAGCTCCCGCTTGGCGATCCAGTCCAGCTCGCCGGCCAGGCTCATCGGATCGTTCTCGAGCCGGTTGAGGGTGTCCTCCCAGCGCGTGAGCACGTCCTTGGTCTGCTCGTCGGCGTCGGAGCCGTAGCGCTCGTCCACGTACTTCCTGGCCAGCTCGAAGTACTCCATCTGGAGTTGGACCGCGGTGAGTGTCCGGCCGCTGCGCAGCGTGACCAGGAACTGCAGGGACGGGTCGTGGGAGACCTGGTGCAGGGTGCGCACGGGCTGGTCGACGGCGAGGTCGACGGTGATGAAGGAGTCCTCGATCATGGAGAGCACCAGCGCGGTGGTGCCCAGCTTGAGGTAGGTGGAGATCTCGGAGAGGTTGGCGTCTCCGATGATCACGTGCAGCCGCCGGTACTTCTCGGCGTCCGCGTGGGGCTCGTCCCGGGTGTTGATGATGGGGCGCTTGAGGGTGGTCTCCAGGCCGACCTCGACCTCGAAGTAGTCGGCACGCTGGCTGATCTGGAAGCCGTCGTCGCGGCCGTCCTGGCCGATGCCGACCCGGCCGGCGCCGGTGACGACCTGCCGGGACACGAAGAACGGCGTGAGGTGGCGCACGATGTCCGAGAAGGGGGTCTCCCGCTTCATCAGGTAGTTCTCGTGCGTGCCGTAGGACGCGCCCTTGTTGTCGGTGTTGTTCTTGTAGAGGTGGATCGGCTGGGCGCCGGGGAGCTGGGCGGCGCGCTCGGCGGCCTCGGCCATGATCCGCTCGCCGGCCTTGTCCCAGAGGACGGCGTCGCGGGGGTTGGTGACCTCGGGGGCGCTGTACTCGGGGTGGGCGTGGTCCACGTAGAGCCGGGCGCCGTTGGTGAGGATGACGTTGGCGAGGCCGATGTCCTCGTCGGTGAGCTGGCTGGAGTCGGCGGCCTCGCGGGCGAGGTCGAAGCCGCGGGCGTCCCGCAGCGGATTCTCTTCCTCGAAGTCCCAGCGGGCGCGGCGCGCCCGGTGCATCGCCGCCGCGTAGGCGTTGACGATCTGGGACGAGGTGAGCATGGCATTGGCGTTGGGGTGCCCGGGGACGGAGATCCCGTACTCCGTCTCGATGCCCATTACTCGCCGTACGGTCATGCGGCCCTCCTTGCCCGGCGCCGCTCCCCGCACGGTGCGTGATTCGGCGGTACCCACGAGCCTAGAGCGGCCGCGCGTCGTCGGGGAGATCGAATGCGATTCGGTGAGTGGAAAACGACGGCTGCGGATGCCGGAATTCCGGACATCCGCAGCCGGTGCGCGTCACTACAGGTACTGACCGGTGTTGGCCACCGTGTCGATGGAGCGGCCGGTGTCCGCGCCCTGCTTTCCGGTGACGAGGGTGCGGATGAAGACGATCCGCTCGCCCTTCTTTCCGGAGATGCGGGCCCAGTCGTCCGGGTTGGTGGTGTTGGGCAGGTCCTCGTTCTCCTTGAACTCGTCCACGCAGGCCTGGAGGAGGTGGGAGACGCGGATGCCCTTCTGGTCGTGGTCGAGGAATGCCTTGATGGCCATCTTCTTGGCCCGGTCGACGATGTTCTGGATCATCGCGCCGGAGTTGAAGTCCTTGAAGTAGAGGACTTCCTTGTCGCCGTTGGCGTAGGTGACCTCGAGGAAGCGGTTCTCCTCGGATTCGGCGTACATCTGCTCGACCACGGACTGGATCATTGCGTGGGCGGCGGCTTCCTTGGATCCGCTGTGCTCGGCGAGGTCGTCGGAGTGCAGCGGGAGGGTGGCGGTGAGGTACTTCGCGAAGATGTCCTTGGCCGCCTCGGCGTCGGGGCGCTCGATCTTGATCTTCACGTCGAGCCGGCCGGGCCGCAGGATCGCGGGGTCGATCATGTCCTCGCGGTTGGAGGCGCCGATGACGATGACGTTCTCCAGGCCTTCCACGCCGTCGATCTCGGCGAGCAGCTGCGGGACGATGGTGTTCTCCACGTCCGAGCTGACGCCGGATCCGCGGGTGCGGAAGAGCGATTCCATCTCGTCGAAGAAGACGATGACGGGGGTGCCCTCGCTCGCCTTCTCGCGGGCACGCTGGAAGACGAGGCGGATGTGCCGCTCGGTCTCGCCGACGTACTTGTTGAGGAGTTCGGGGCCCTTGATGTTGAGGAAGTAGGACTTCCCGGCGGGCTGTCCGGTCACCTCGGCGACCTTCTTGGCAAGGGAGTTGGCGACGGCCTTCGCGATCAGCGTCTTGCCGCAGCCGGGCGGTCCGTAGAGCAGGATGCCCTTCGGGGGCCGCAGTTCGTGCTCCTTGAAGAGGTCCGGGTAGAGGTAGGGGAGCTCGACGGCGTCGCGGATCAGCTCGATCTGGTTGCCCAGACCGCCGATCTTGTCGTAGTCGACGTCCGGGACCTCTTCGAGGACGAGTTCCTCGACCTCGCTCTTCGGGACGACCTCGTAGACGTATCCCGACCGGGGCTCCAGGAGCAGGGCGTCGCCGGGGCGGATGGTGATGTCGAGCAGCGGCTCGGCGAGCCGCACCACCCGTTCCTCGTCGGTGTGTCCGATGACCAGGGCGCGCTCGCCGTCCTCGAGGATCTCCTTGAGGGTGACGATGTCCCCGGCGCGCTCGAATTCCATGGCCTGGACCACGTTGAGCGCCTCGTTGAGCATGACTTCCTGGCCCCGCCTGAGCTCGTCGAGCTCGACTCCGGGGCTCACGTTCACCCGGAGCTTGCGGCCCCCGGTGAAGATGTCGCAGGTGTCGTCCTCGTTGGCCTGCAGGAAGACACCGAAGCCGGCCGGCGGCTGGGCGAGCCGGTCGACCTCCTCCTTGAGGGCCACGATCTGGTCGCGGGCCTCACGGAGGGTGTTGGCGAGCCGCTCGTTCTGAGCGGACACGCCGGCCAGGTTCGTCTGCAGCTCGACGATCCGCTCCTCGAGAATCCTCGTGTGACGCGGAGAGTCGGCGAGCTTGCGGCGCAGGACGGCGATTTCCTGCTCGAGATAGGCAACCTGACCGGCGGGGTCGTCAGACCCCCGCCCGGGCCGGATGCCGCGGTTGATGTCGTCGTCGTGGGCTGCCACGGTCCTCACCTCCTCCAAGGGGAGCTGGACGCTTCCTGACCCTACCTGGGTGGGTGATGATTGAAACCCCTAGATCAAAAAGACTCCGGGGTGTGTCCGATCTTCACCCTTGCGCTTCCCCTCACGCCAGGGGAATACCCACCGGGGGTCATTGCAAAAGCGCCCGGTTGTATCGTCGTGGGTGGTCAACACCCGTCAGGCTTGACCGGACTTAGCGAATCGACGCGGAAACGGCAGGCGACATGACCGTGCAGCAGGAGACCCCGGCGACGGGCGCCCGGGAGGCGCTGGAGGTCTGGATCGATCAGGACCTGTGCACCGGGGACGGGATCTGCGCGCAGTACGCCCCCGAGGTGTTCGAGCTCGACATCGACGGGCTCGCTTATGTGAAGAGCCCGGACGACGAGCTGCTCCAGGAGCCGGGTGCGACGACTCCGGTGCCGCTGCCGCTGCTGCAGGACGTGGTGGACTCGGCGAAGGAGTGTCCGGGCGACTGCATTCATGTGCGGCGGGCGGCGGACGGCGTCGAGGTGTACGGGCCCGACGCGGAGTGACCGCTGGGTGACCGTGCGATGCCGGACCGCTGCTGAGGGGGGTCCGGCGCGTGGTCCGGCCGCATGGTCCGGCCGGTCAGACGGCGCGGGCCGGGTCCTGGGCGCTGCGCACGAAGGCGCCGCCCCGCCAGCGCCAGTTCACCTGCTCGCGTTCGTCGGGGCAGCAGCTCGGGACGTCCGGGGAGGAGTAGCCGAGCAGGGTCGCGTGGACGGCCCCGTCGCGTACGGCGAGGTCGCCGACGTTCTTCAGCTGCGAGGGTTCGACGAGGGTCGCCACGACGCGGGCGGCGGGGGCGCCGGCGCCCTTGCCGCGGGTGAGGACGTAGATGCCGCTGGGCGGTGTGCCGGAGCCGGCTTCGCAGTGTACGACTGCGACGGTCTCCGGGTTTCCGTCGCCGTCGAGGTCGCCGCTGGCCTTGCGGGCGACGGTGCTGGGCGCTCCCCCGCAGGCGAGCGGGTAGTGGGCCGTCGCGGCGTCGGGGGCGGGCAGCGGTGCGGGGGGCGCGGCGCTGGCTCCGGCCGGGTCGGGCTGCAGCAGTCCGGCGAGGGCGACGACTCCGGCCATGGCGGCGGCGGTGGCCAGCCAGTGCACCGGCCGGGCGTGGGTGTGCGCGAGGTCCGGGACGGCGGAGGTCTGCACGCGGGGCGTCTCCTGTGAGGTGGTGCGGAAGGAGTTCGTACGGTGACCGGCATCGTGCCACACGTCACAGTGCGGTGGAACAGGCGGGGTGCGGCCCTCCGGTCGTGCGGCGCTCATGAAGGTGCCGCCGTCGGTTTCCGGCGCCCGGGGGCGGGAACTCGACGGCGGCACGCGCGCGTTGTGGGGGCGTCAGCCCTTGTTGGGGCCCTCGTAGTCCTCGCCGTAGGCGCCCTTGGCGGGGCGGCGGCGGCGCATCGGGGGCTCCACGCCGTCGGCGAGCCTGCGGGCGGTGACCAGGAATCCGGTGTGGCCGATCATGCGGTGGTCGGGGCGCACGGCCAGACCCTCGACGTGCCAGTTGCGGATCATGGACTCCCAGGGCTGCGGCTCGGCGTAGCAGCCGAACTCGCGGATGGACTCCACGGTGCGGGCGAGCTGTGTGGTGGTGGCCACGTAGCAGCACAGGATGCCGCCGGGGACGAGGGCCTTGGAGACGGCTTCCAGGCATTCCCAGGGGGCGAGCATGTCGAGGATGACGCGGTCGACCTCGGTGTCGGACAGGTTGTCCTGGAGGTCGCCGACGGTCAGCTGCCACGCGGGGTGCGGGCCGCCGAAGTAGCGCTCGACGTTGCCCTTGGCGATCTCGGCGAAGTCCTCGCGGCGCTCGTAGGAGTGCAGCATGCCGCTGTCCCCGATGGCGCGCAGCAGGAAGGCGCTGAGCGAGCCGGAGCCCACACCCGCCTCGACGACGCGGGCGCCGGGGAAGATGTCGGCGAAGGCCAGGATCTGCCCCGCGTCCTTGGGGTAGACCACGGCGGCGCCGCGGGGCATGGACAGGACGTAGTCGGGGAGCAGGGGGCGCAGCGCCAGGTAGGCGACGTTTCCCGTGGTACGGACAACACTGCCCTCGGGAGCACCGATCAGCTCGTCGTGCGGGAAGGACCCCTTGTGGGTGTGGAAGTTCTTCCCGGCCTCGAGCGTGAACGTGTAGTGGCGTCCCTTGGGGTCGGTGAGCTGGACCTGGTCCCCGACCTTGAAGGGCCCGCGACGGCGGGCGGCACCGGTCGGTTCGGACATGTGAACAGGGTACCGGTGTTACGAGGAGGGTCGTGCCATGGCCTTGACGAAGGCCCGCTCCACGTCGGCGGTGGACAGTACGCCGTAGATCTCGCCGCCTTCCTCGACGACCAGGTACTCGGTGGCGGGGCTGGCGCGGAGGTGGTCGAGGAGGGGCTGGCCGGCGAGGTCGGCGGGGACCCGCATGCCGTCGGCGAGGTCCTGGGCGAGGGCGCTGACGGCGACCCAGGGGCGGCGGTGCTGGGGGACGGAGGCGATGGCGGTCTCGCGGACGATGCCGGTGGGGGCGCCCTGGCCGTCGACGACGACGAGGGCGCGGGCGCCGGCCTCGTTGGCGCGGCGCAGGGCCTCGGAGAGCGGGGTGGCGGTCTCGACGGGGATGGCGCGGCGGGTGAGGGTGCGGGCGCGCAGCTCGGGGAGGTGTTCGCGGAGCCGGGCCATGCGCAGGCTGTTGCCGGCGCCGGTCCAGATGATGGCGGCGAGGATCGCGGCGAGCAGGGCGTCGGTGACGGTGGTGAAGCCGCTGATGTCGTCGGTGGAGTTGCCGAGGAGGCCGGTGCGGGTGAGCAGGGGCAGTCCGATGAGGACGGTGACGGCGAGCGCGCGGCCGACCCAGGCGGCGGCGACGGTGCCGGTCATGGGGTTGCCGGTGAGCTTCCAGATGACGGCGCGGAACATCCGGCCGCCGTCGAGGGGCAGGCCGGGCAGCAGGTTGAAGATCGCGACGATCAGGTTGGAGATCATCAGGCCGCCGAGCAGGACGGCGGGGACGGTGCCGGGCTCGACGGCGTACAGGCTGGCGTAGAAGACGCCGGCGAGGACGAGGGAGAGCAGCGGGCCGACGAAGGCGAGGACGAATTCGCGGCCGGGGGTCTCGGTCTCCTTGTCGATCTCGGAGACGCCGCCGAAGAACTGGAGCTGGATGCGGCGCACGGGGAGCTTGAAGCGGAGCGCGGCGAGGGTGTGCGCCAGTTCGTGGACGAGCACGGAGGCGTAGAAGGCGATGGCGAAGAACAGGGAGACCAGATAGCGGGCGGCGCCGAGTTCGGGCAGGACGCGTTCGATCTGGTCGCCGAAGACCCAGGTGATGAGGGCGGCGACCAGGAACCAGCTGGGTGCGACGTAGACGGGCACGCCGAAGGGGCGGCCCATCAGGATGCCGCCGCCCGGCTCCTCGGTCCGCTGCGGCTTGGACTCGTCCTGGTTCACGGGTTCCTTTCGTCGCCGGGCCTTCGGGCCCGCGCACTCGGTCACGGTTCGATCATGCAGTGCGACGGGGCCTGCGTCGATGGTATTCCGCGCGCGCCTGTGGACGGGATCAGGGGCGAGGTGATCGGGGGCGACGTGATCGGGGCCCGGAGCGGGAGCGGTCGGGGCGGCGCTCGCTGTCAGTGGCGGGCCGTAGGGTCTGTGTCATGAGTACGAGCGAGCAGCCGCCCGTGGCGGCGGTGGAGGCCCGGGCCCCCATGTCGTTGTCGCCGTCGCGGGCGAGCGACTTCATGCAGTGCCCCCTGCTCTACCGGTTCCGGGTGATCGACCGGCTGCCGGAGAAGCCGAGTGCGGCGGCGACCCGGGGGACGCTGGTGCACGCGGTGCTTGAGCGGCTGTTCGACGCGCCGGCGGTGGAGCGGACGGCGCCGCGTGCGAAGGCGCTGGTGCCGGGGCAGTGGGACCGGCTGCTGGCCTCGCGCCCTGAGTTGGGCGAGCTGTTCGAGGGGGACGCCGAGGGCGAGCGGCTCGCGCAGTGGCTGACGGAGGCGGAGTCGCTGGTCGAGCGGTGGTTCACGCTTGAGGATCCGACGCGTCTGGAGCCGGCCGAGCGCGAGCTGTTCGTGGAGACGGAGCTGGCCTCGGGGCTGCGGCTGCGCGGGGTGATCGACCGGGTGGACGTGGCGCCGACGGGCGAGGTGCGGATCGTCGACTACAAGACGGGCAAGGCGCCCCGCCCCGAGTACAGCGAGGGCGCGCTGTTCCAGATGAAGTTCTACGCGCTGGTGGTCTGGCGGCTGAAGAACGTGGTGCCGCGCCGGCTGCAGCTGGTGTATCTGGGCAGCGGTGACGTGCTGACGTACGACCCGGTGGAGGCCGATCTGCTACGGGTGGAGCGCAAGCTGCACGCGCTGTGGGAGGCGATCCGGCTGGCGACGGAGTCGGGCGACTGGCGGCCCCGGCCGACGAAGCTGTGCGGCTGGTGCGATCACCAGGCGGTGTGCCCGGAGTTCGGCGGCACTCCCCCGGTGTATCCGCTGCCGCTGGTGCCCGCGCGCCCGCCGGAGTCCGGCGCGTAGACCCAGGGCAGAATGGATCAGGTCCAGCCCACCCCGTGAAGGAGTTGTCCGTGGCTATCCGCGTCCTACTGGTCGACGACCAGCCGCTGCTGCGCACCGGTTTCCGGATGATCCTGGAGGCCGAGCAGGACATCGCGGTGGTGGGTGAGGCCGGGGACGGTCTCCAGGCTCTCGACCAGGTGCGGGCGTTGCAGCCCGATGTGGTGCTGATGGACATCCGGATGCCGCGGATGGACGGGGTGGAGGCGACCCGGCAGATCACCGGCCCGGGCCGGGACGGCCCGGCGAAGGTCCTTGTGCTGACCACCTTCGACCTCGACGAGTACGTGGTGGAGGCGCTGAAGGCGGGGGCGAGCGGCTTCCTCCTGAAGGACGCGCCGGCGACCGAGCTGGTGCAGGCGATCCGGGTGGTGGCGGCGGGCGAGGCGATGCTGGCGCCGTCGATCACCCGGCGGCTGCTCGACAAGTACTCGGCGCATCTGCCCTCGGGCGAGGAGCAGGTGCCGGACACGCTGAACACGCTGACCGACCGCGAGGTCGAGGTGCTGAAGCTGGTGGCGCGCGGGCTGTCGAACGCGGAGATCGCGGCGGATCTGTTCGTCAGCGAGACGACGGTGAAGACCCATGTCGGGCATGTGCTGACCAAGCTGGGCCTGCGCGACCGGGTGCAGGCCGCGGTGTACGCGTACGAGAGCGGTCTGGTGCGTCCCGGCGCGCAGTGACCGCGCAGTCCGCCTCCCCCGAGGCGGTACGCGGAAGGGCCCGGCGCGCGCGTCGCACGCCGGGCCCTTCGCCGTACCGGAGGCCTGATCCGTACCGGAGACCTGATCCGTACCGGAGGCCTGGTCAGCCCTTCTTGATCTCCCAGAAGCGGAAGACGGTGGAGGCGTCCAGGGTCCATTCGAGGCCGGTGACGCCCTCGCGGGCGACGGCGTACTGCTTGCCCTGCCACAGCGGAAGGAGCGGGAGCTCCTCGGCGACGAGGTCCTGGACCTTGTTGTAGGTGGAGCCGGTCTGGGACCGGTCGGGCGAGGCGGCGACGGCCGGCAGCAGCTCGCCGGTGATCAGGGCGTTCTTGTAGCGGTTGCCGAGGACGTTGTCGTCGCCGAAGAACGGCGAGGTGAAGTTGTCGGCGTCCGGGTAGTCGGGGACCCAGCCGCGGACGTACACGCCGTACTTGCCGGCGTCGATGTCCTTCTCGTACTGCTCGTAGGGCACCGACTGGACCTTGGCCTCGAACAGGCCGCTGGCGTTGAGCTGGCCGGCTATGGCCTCCATCATCTGGTCGGTGGAGGGCCCGAAGCGGTTCGGGGTGGACCAGAGGGTGAGCTTGACCTTGCCGCTGACGCCGTCCTTGCGCAGCGCCTCCTTCGCCTTGGCGGTGTCGGGGTCGCCGTAGGTGTCGAAGAACGAGGTGGCGTGGCCGGCGATGCCGGCCGGGACGATGGAGTACAGCGGCGTCGCGGTCGACTTGTAGACGTTCTCGACGAGCGCCTCGCGGTCGACGAGGTGGGCGATGGCCTTGCGGACGCCGAGCTTGCCGGCGACCGGGTCCTTGACGTTGAAGACCAGGTGCTGGACCTCGGCGCTGGAGCCCTGGACGACCTGGATGCCCTTGGCGTCGGTCCGGTTCTCCAGGGCGGCGATGTCGTCGGCGGCGAGGCCTCGGTAGGCGACGTCGATGTCGCCGGCGGAGAGGGCCTTGCCGAGGGCCTCGCGGTCGCCGCGGTAGAGCTTCAGGGTGACGCCGCCGTTCTTGCGCTTGGCGTTGCCCTGGTAGCTGTTGTTGGCGGTGAAGACGGCCTCGGTGTCGCTGAAGGAGTCGAGCTTGTACGGGCCGGAGCCGGCCGCCTTGCCGTCGGTGCGCAGGGCGTCGGCGGCGTACTCGCGGTGGTCGACGATGGAGCCGGCGCCCGAGGCGATCTTGCTGGGGAAGGTGGCGTCGGCGACCTTCAGGCGGAAGACGACGGTCTTCGCGTCGGGGGCCTCGATGGAGTCGATCGAGGAGAGCAGCGGGGCCGGGCCGTTGGGGTCGGCGATCTTCAGGGCGCGCTCGAAGGAGAACTTGACGTCCTCCGACGTGAGCGGGTTGCCGTTGGAGAACTTCAGGCCCTCGCGGAGGGTGCAGGTGTAGACCTTGCTGCCGCCGGAGAAGGCGCACTTGTCGGCGGCGTCGGGCTCGGGCTCGGAGCCGCCCTTGGGGAAGGCGAGCAGGGACTGGAAGACGTTGTTGAACAGCAGCCAGGAACCGGGGTCGTAGCCGCCGGCCGGGTCGGTCGCGACAATCTCGTCGGACATGCCGACCCGGACGGTCGGTCCGGCGTTACCGGAGCCTTCGCCCTGTTCGGTGCCGCAGCCGCTGAGCAGGGTCGCGGCCAGGCCCGCGGCGAGCGGGGCGGTCAGCCACTTGTTGTGTGCCTTCACAGAACTTGCCTCTTGATCTCTTGCCAGGCCGGCCGCGCGGGCAGTGCGCGGCCGGTACAACGAAGGGGTCAGGCGGTGCCGCGGCCGAGCTCCCACAGGAGCAGGTCGGAGGAGGTGTTCAGCGCCCATTCGACGCCGGTGACGTCGTCGCGGGCGGCGACGTACTGCTTGCCCTGCCACAGCGGCAGCACCGGGACGTCCTTGGCGACGATCTTCTGGATCTGCTCGAAGACCGGGGTCGCGGCGGTGCGGTCGGCCTGGCGGCGCGACTGCGGGATCAGCCGGTCACGGACGGACTGGTTGACGTAGGGGGTGTTGAGGAAGTTGTCGCTGTCCAGGAACGGCGCGATGTAATTGTCCGGGTCCGGGTAGTCGGGGAACCAGCCGAGGCCGTAGACGGCGTAGTCGCCGCGCTTCTGCGCCGGGCGGAACTTGGACCACTCGGTGCCCTTGATCTTGGCGTCGAACAGCTTGGAGGCGTTGAGCTGGGCGCCGAGCGCCTCGAACTCCTCGGCCGTCTCGCTGCCGTAGTGGTCGGTGGTGTAGTTGAGGGTGACCGGGACGGGCGTCTTCACGCCGGCGTCGCGCAGCAGCTTGGCCGCCTTGGCCGCGTCGGGCTCGCCGTAGGTGTCGATGAACGAGGTGGCGTGGCCGGTGACGCTGGAGGGGATCAGCGAGTACAGCGGCTGGGCGGTGGGGCCGTAGACCTGCTCGATCAGCTTGCCGCGGTCGACGACGGAGGCCATGGCCTGCCGGACGGCCTTCTCCTTGACGGCCGGGGCCTTGGTGTTGAAGCCGAGGTAGCGGATCTCCAGGCCGGGGACCTCGGTGAGGTTGATGCCCTCCTGGGGCTTCTCGGTGAGGTCCTTGATCTGGGGCTGCGACATGGCGCGGGCGGCCATGTCGATGTCGTCGGCGCGCAGCGCCTTGTCCATGGCGGCGGCGTCGGCGAAGGAGCGCAGTTCGACCTTGTCGTTGCGCAGGGTGATGTCGCCCTGGTACTTCGGGTTCTTGGTGAAGACGAATTTGGTCACCGCGTCGCCGGAGACCTCGGTCTTCAGGGTGTACGGGCCGGAGCCGTCCACGTCGAAGCCGGCGCGCAGCGCCTTGCCGTCGTACTTGGCCTTGCTGAGGATGCCGGCGACGGGGGTGGAGAGCTTGTACGGGAAGGTGGCGTCGGGCGTCTTGAGGTGGAAGATCACCTCGAGCTCGCCCCGGGTCTCCACGGTGTCGATGTTGGAGAGCAGGGCGGCCGTGCCGTTGTCGGACTTGATGGCGAGCACGCGCTCGACGGAGAACTTGACGTCCGCGGCGGTGACCGGGGTGCCGTCGGCGAAGGTGAGGCCCTCGCGCAGCTTGCAGCGGTAGCTCTCGCTCTCCTTGTCGGAGAAGCCGCAGCTCTGGGCGGCCTCGGGGACCGGCGCACCGCCGCCGCGCGGGACGTGCATCAGGGTCTGAAGGGTCTGCCGCAGGATGTTCCAGGCGCCGGTGTCGTAGGCGAAGGCCGGGTCGAGCGGGGCGGGGGCGTCCTCGGTGGCTTCGAACCGGTCCGTGGTGCCGACGACGATGGCTCTGCTGTCGTCCCCTCCGCCGCAGCCGGCGAGCAGGGGGGTGAGCAGGGCGGCCACGGCGGGCAGCACCAGGGTCTTGCGGTTCATCTGGGACGTTCTCCTCATCCGGCACGGGGTGTCGGCCGGCAGTGGTACAGCGGCTTTCGGGCACTCCGTCGGCCGCCCGGTCGGGGCGGTGGCGATCGGGCCGGGATGGGGGTGCGATCGGGCCTGTGGACGCGGCGACTTGGGTGGGCGCCGGGGCACGCGGTGGGGTGCGGCGGAGTACTCGCGAAAGCGTAGTGGGCGGCGCCGGGGTTACTGGACGGAAGCAATCGCGGCCGTCACCCGGGGGCGATCATGAATACGGTGCGTTCGATAGTCATGCAGGGGAATGATTCGTACGCGGCTGGGCGAATCGGGACACAAGAGCGGGGTGTAACCGCCGGTTTCCGGACACCGCACGCAGACAGGCCACCCGCCGGTCGGCACTCTGCGTGACGAAGCTCACGCAGGGTTCTTTCCGGCGGATGGCCTGTTCGTTTCCGGACGCGAAGCGGGGTGGCTCAGATCCTGCCCGGTTACTGCCCGGATCCTGCTCGGATTCCGTGCGGCGCGGCGCTCCGGGAGGTGATCAGGGTGCGCAGGAAAGGCACGTCGACCTCTTCCAGGGAGCGCACCACGACCCGGCCCGCGGAGGGCGCGATGGGGGCGACGGAGGGCACGGCGACGACCCGGCAGCCGGCCGCCTCGGCGGCCGCGACTCCGGTCGCGGTGTCCTCGACAACGGCGCACAGCAGGGGGTCGGCGCCCACCCCGCGGGCGGCGGTCAGATACGGCTCCGGGTGCGGCTTGGTACGGGCCACCTCGTCGCCCGCGACGGTCAGCGCGAAGCGGTCGCGGCCGAGCGAGCCGAGCACCCGGTCGATGATCCGCCGGTGCGAGGCGGAGACCAGGGCGGTGGGGATGTTGTGCCGGGCCAGCTCGGTGAGCAGCCGGTCGGCGCCGGGCATCAGCGGGACACCCCGGTCGATGCGCTGCTCGAACTTCTCGTTGAGCAGCACGGTGAGCTCGGCCAGGGTGATGTCGGCCCCGGTGGCCTCGATCAGATAGCCGGCGCTGCGGGTCATGGGGCCGCCGACCACGATGTCCCGCCAGGACTCGTCGAGCCGGTGCCCGAGGTCCGCGAAGACCTCCACCTCCGCGTCCCACCAGAAGCCCTCGGTGTCGACGAGGGTGCCGTCCATGTCGAGGAAGACCGCCTGCAGCGCGGAGCTGCCGTTGGCACGGGACAAGGACGCGGGGACCGTACTGGTCATCCGGCACACCTCCACGGAGGGACGAAGAGGCCGGTCACCCTCCCCGGTACGGGGGTGGCGACCGGCCTGCACTGGACCGACCAGTGTACGTCCGGTTCACATCGAACGCAGGTATTTACTCCTGCCCCGATTACCGAGCGTTGAAGTACTTCGCCTCCGGGTGATGGATGACGATGGCGTCGGTGGACTGTTCGGGGTGCAGCTGGAACTCCTCGGAGAGGTGGACGCCGATCCGCTCCGGCTCCAGGAGCTCGGCGATCTTCGCCCGGTCCTCCAGGTCGGGGCAGGCGCCGTAGCCGAGCGAGAAGCGCGCGCCGCGGTACTTGAGGTCGAACATGTCCTTCACGTCGGCCGGGTCCTCGCCGCCGAAGCCGAGCTCGGC
Organism: Streptomyces fradiae; assembly: GCF_041270065.1. Lineage (NCBI taxonomy): Bacteria > Bacillati > Actinomycetota > Actinomycetes > Kitasatosporales > Streptomycetaceae > Streptomyces > Streptomyces fradiae. Next base: position 1,497,044 of record NZ_CP065958.1, read on the forward strand.
GCGCACGCGCGCGTGCCAGTACTCGGCGAGGGCCTCCGCCAGCTGCACGGACAGGCCGTGCAGTTCGAGGTAGTCGCGGTAGGAGTCGGAGGCGAAGAGCTTGGCCGTGGCCTCGCCGATCTTCGAGCCGACGGTGACGACCTGGAGGCCGACGACATCGGTCTCGCCGGACTCCTCCGGGCGGAAGAAGTCCGCCAGGCACAGCCGGCGGCCGCGCCGCTGACGCGGGAAGGTGAAGCGGGTCCGCTCGTTCCCGGCCTCGTCGAGGATGATCAGGTCGTCGCCCTTGGAGACACAGGGGAAGTAGCCGTGGACGACGGCCGCTTCGAGCAGGTTCTCCGTGTGGAGCCGCTCCAGCCAGCCGCGCAGCCGCGGCCGGCCGTCGGTCTCCACCAGCTCCTCGTACGACGGCCCGTCGCCGGCCCGGTTCTGCTTCAGGCCCCACTGGCCCTTGAAGAGCGCGCCCTCGTCGAGCCAGGAGGCGTAGTCCTTCAGCGGGATGCCCTTGACGACGCGGGTGCCCCAGAACGGCGGGGTGGGTACGGGGTTGTCGGTGGCGACGTCGGAACGGCCGCCCGGCTCCGGCTCGTCGACCTGGAGGGTCGCGGAGCTCGTGGCGACCCGCCGCTGCTTCAGCTCCGGCAGTACGGCTCCGGGCACGCCGCGCTTCACGGCGACGAGCGCGTCCATGAGGCGCAGGCCCTCGAAGGCGTCGCGGGCGTAGCGGACCTCGCCCTGGTAGATCTCGTGGAGGTCCTGCTCGACGTAGGCGCGGGTGAGGGCGGCGCCGCCGAGGATCACCGGGTACTTGGCCGCCAGCTCGCGCTGGTTGAGCTCCTCCAGGTTCTCCTTCATGATCACGGTCGACTTGACCAGGAGACCGGACATGCCGATGACGTCGGCGGAGTGCTCCTCGGCTGCTTCCAGGATCGCGGAGACGGGCTGCTTGATGCCCAGGTTCACCACGTTGTAGCCGTTGTTCGACAGGATGATGTCGACCAGGTTCTTGCCGATGTCGTGGACGTCGCCGCGGACGGTGGCGAGGACGATGGTGCCCTTGCCCTCGGCGTCGGACTTCTCCATGTGCGGCTCCAGATGCGCCACCGCGGTCTTCATGACCTCAGCCGACTGCAGCACGAACGGCAGCTGCATCTGACCCGAGCCGAACAGCTCACCGACGACCTTCATGCCGTCCAGGAGCGTGTTGTTGACGATGTCCAGGGCCGGGGTGGTGGTCAGGGCCTCATCGAGGTCGGCCTCCAGGCCGTTCTTCTCACCGTCGATGATCCGCCGCTTGAGCCGCTCCTCCAGCGGCAGCGCGGCCAGCTCCTCCGCCTTGCCGGCCTTCAGGGACTTCGCGGTGGCGCCCTCGAACAGGGCCATCAGCTTCTGCAGCGGGTCATAGCCCTCGCTGCGCCGGTCGTAGATCAGGTCGAGGGCGGTGGTGACCTGCTCGTCGTCGAAACGGGCGATCGGCAGGATCTTCGACGCGTGCACGATCGCCGAGTCCAGACCCGCCTTCACACACTCGTCCAGGAAGACGGAGTTCAGCAGGATCCGGGCGGCCGGGTTGAGGCCGAAGGAGATGTTCGACAGGCCGAGGGTGGTCTGGACGTCGGGGTGGCGGCGCTTCAGCTCACGGATCGCCTCGATCGTCGCCACACCGTCCTTGCGGGACTCCTCCTGACCCGTGCAGATCGTGAAGGTGAGGGTGTCGATCAGGATGTCCGACTCGAGGATGCCCCAGTTCCCGGTCAGGTCGTCGATGATCCGCTCGGCGATCGCGACCTTGTCCTCGACCGTCCGGGCCTGGCCCTTCTCGTCGATCGTCAGCGCGATCAGCGCCGCACCGTGCTGCTTCGCAAGGCGGGTGACCTTGACGAACCGGGACTCCGGGCCGTCGCCGTCCTCGTAGTTGACCGAGTTGATGACCGCACGGCCACCCAGCTTCTCCAGACCCGCCTCGATGACATCCACCTCGGTGGAGTCCAACACGATCGGCAGGGTGGAGGCGGTGGCGAAGCGTCCGGCGAGCTCCTTCATGTCCGCGACACCGTCACGGCCCACGTAGTCCACGCACAGGTCGAGCATGTGCGCGCCCTCGCGGATCTGGTCGCGCGCCATCTCCACGCAGTCGTCCCAGCGGCCCTCCAGCATGGCCTCGCGGAACTTCTTCGAGCCGTTGGCGTTCGTCCGCTCACCGATCGCGAGGTACGAGGTGTCCTGGCGGAACGGCACCGTCTGGTACAGCGACGCGGCGCCCGGCTCCGGGTGCGCCACCCGCGCCGGCGGAACGACCCCACGCACCCGCTCCACGACCTGCCGCAGGTGCTCCGGAGTCGTACCGCAGCAGCCGCCGACCAGCGACAGCCCGTACTCGGCCACGAAGGTCTCATGGGCGTCGGCCAGCTCCGCCGGAGACAGCGGATAGTGCGCACCGTCCTTCGTCAGCACCGGCAGACCCGCGTTCGGCATGCAGGACAGCGCGATGCCGGCGTGCCGGGCGAGGTAGCGAAGGTGCTCGCTCATCTCCGCCGGGCCGGTGGCGCAGTTCATGCCGATCATGTCGATGCCCAGCGGCTCAAGCGCCGTCAGCGCCGCACCGATCTCCGACCCGAGCAGCATCGTGCCCGTCGTCTCGACCGTCACCGAGGTGATGAGCGGGACGGTGTAGCCGGCGATCTCCATGGCGCGGTGGGCCGCGATGATCGCGGCCTTGGTCTGCAGCAGGTCCTGGGTGGTCTCGACGATCAGGGCGTCGGCGCCGCCGGCGAGAAGGCCCTCGGCGTTCTGCTGGTAGGCGTCGCGGATGGTCGCGTACTCGACGTGGCCGAGGGTCGGCAGCTTGGTGCCGGGGCCCATGGAGCCGAGCACCCAGCGCTGCTGTCCGGTGCGCTCGGTGTAGTCGTCGGCGACCTCGCGGGCGATCCGGGCACCGGCCTCGGAGAGCTCCTGGATGCGGTGGGCGATGTCGTACTCGCCGAGCGCGGAGAAGTTGCAGTTGAAGGTGTTGGTGCCGACGCAGTCGGTGCCGACCGCGAGATAGGCGTCGTGGACCGAGCGGACGATGTCCGGGCGGGAGACGTTCAGGATCTCGTTGCAGCCCTCCAGGTTCTGGAAGTCCTCCAAGGAGGGGTCCTGGGCCTGGAGCATGGTGCCCATCGCGCCGTCGGAGACGACGACCCGGGAGGCGAGTGCCTCGCGGAGGGCGTCGGCCCGCTGGGCGGCGGTCGCGGATGCGGTGGAAGGGGTCGGCGACGAGGCCATGGATGGGGCTCCCTGGGATGCGACGGCTGTCGGCTTTGCGCCCTCGGCAGAGGGTGCACGGGCCCAGAGTAACCATGCGGGGGCCGGGGTGGACATGGGGTTCCGGCAGGTGGACGGCATCCTGTGTCCGGGGACTCCCGGTCCGGCCCGTTCTTGTCCGACACTGTCTGGTGTGACACAAGGTCGGCATCGACCGATAGTGTTCAGCATTGTCGAACAGCATGTGAGGAGAAAGGCCGGGCGATGGCGAAGAACATCCAGTCGCTTGAACGGGCGGCGGCGATGCTGCGACTGCTCGCGGGCGGCGAGCGCCGGCTCGGCCTGTCCGACATCGCCTCCTCCCTCGGACTCGCCAAGGGAACGGCGCACGGCATCCTGCGCACCCTCCAGGCCGAGGGCTTCGTGGAGCAGGACCCGGCCTCGGGGCGCTACCAGCTGGGCGCGGAGCTGCTGCGCCTGGGCAACAGCTATCTGGACGTGCACGAGCTGCGCGCGCGGGCGCTGGTGTGGACGGACGACCTGGCCCGGTCCAGCGGCGAGAGCGTCCATCTGGGCGTGCTCCACCAGAGCGGCGTGCTGATCGTCCACCATGTCTTCCGGCCGGACGACAGCCGGCAGGTCCTGGAGGTGGGGGCGATGCAGCCGCTGCACTCCACGGCCCTGGGCAAGGTGCTGTCGGCCTACGACCCGGTGGCGCACACCGAGGCCGTGGAGGTCGAGCGGGAGCCGTTCACGCCCCGTACGGTCACGGAGCTGACGGACTTCGAGTCGCTGCTCGACATGACCCGGGCGCGCGGCTGGGCGGCGGACGTGGAGGAGACCTGGGAGGGCGTGGCCTCGGTGGCGGCGCCGATCCACGACCGGCGCCGGATGCCGGTGGGCGCGGTGGCCATCACCGGCGCCGTGGAGCGGGTCTGCGCGGACGGGGAGCTCCGCTCGGAGCTGGTGGCCGCGGTGCGGGACTGCGCCCGTGCGGTCTCCCGTGACCTGGGGGCGGGCCGCTTCTGACCGTCCGGGCGACCGCGTCCGAACACACCTCAACCCGTCGGTAACGATCGCGTTATCGGCGGGTTTTTCGTTCCCGCGACCCTTGACGCGCTGTTAACCGTGGCGCAAAACTTCCGTTCATCGGTCGGCATTGTCGAACAGCTACCGGCAATACGCGCTAAGGTGTGACAGTGCCAAGGGCCGGCAACGCCCTCACCTGAGGGCGCGAACCACCGGAGTCACCCGTGGTTCGCCTTCCCCTGGACGAAGGACAAAGGAGTCGCGGGTGTCCAGCTCCGACATCTTCATCGGCGAGATCATTGGTACCGCCGTGCTCATCCTGCTCGGTGGTGGCGTCGTCGCCGCCGTCGTGCTCAAGCGCTCGAAGGCGCAGAACGCCGGCTGGCTCGCGATCACCTTCGGGTGGGGCTTCGCGGTCATGACCGCCGTCTACATGACGGGTACCCTCTCCGGCGCCCACCTCAACCCTGCGGTCACCGTCGGCATCGCGATCAAGGACGGCGACTGGAGCAACACCCCGGTCTACTTCGCCGGTCAGCTGCTCGGCGCCATGCTCGGCGCCTTCCTGGTCTGGATCGCGTACTACGGACAGTTCCGGGCCCACCTCACGGACCCGGAGATCCTCGCCACGCCCCCGCACGAGGAGGGACTGGTCACCGAGGACGCCGCCCCGAAGGCCGGCCCGGTGCTCGGTGTCTTCTCCACCGGTCCGGAGATCCGCAACATCTGGCAGAACCTGGCCACCGAGATCATCGGCACCGTGGTGCTCGTGCTCGCCGTGCTCACCCAGGGCCTCAACGACAGCGGCAAGGGCCTCGGCGTCATCGGCGCCCTGATCACCGCCTTCGTCGTGGTGTCCATCGGCCTCTCGCTCGGCGGCCCGACCGGCTACGCCATCAACCCGGCCCGCGACCTCGGTCCCCGCATCGTGCATGCCCTCCTCCCGCTGCCGAACAAGGGCGGCTCCGACTGGAGCTACGCCTGGATCCCGGTCGCCGGTCCGCTGATCGGTGGCGCCATCGCCGCGGGTATCTACAACATCGCGTTCGCCTGAGCCGTCCTTCTTCCAGACTTCCCTTGGAGTACACCGTGACCGACGCCCACACCGCCGGCCCGTTCATCGCCGCCATCGACCAGGGCACCACCTCGTCGCGCTGCATCGTCTTCGACAAGGACGGACGCATCGTCTCCGTCGACCAGAAGGAGCACGAGCAGATCTTCCCGAAGCCGGGCTGGGTCGAGCACGACGCCACCGAGATCTGGACCAACGTCCAGGAGGTCGTCGCCGGCGCCATCGCCAAGGCCGGGATCACCGCCGCCGACGTCAAGGCGATCGGCATCACCAACCAGCGCGAGACCACCCTGATGTGGGACAAGAACACCGGTGAGCCGGTGCACAACGCGCTCGTGTGGCAGGACACCCGCACCGACGCCCTGTGCAAGGAGCTCGGCCGCAACGTCGGCCAGGACCGCTTCCGCCGCGAGACCGGCCTGCCCCTCGCCTCGTACTTCTCCGGCCCCAAGGTCCGCTGGCTGCTCGACAACGTCGAGGGCCTGCGCGAGCGCGCCGAGCGCGGCGACATCCTCTTCGGCACCATGGACTCCTGGGTCATCTGGAACCTGACCGGCGGCACCGAGGGCGGCGTGCACGTCACCGACGTCACCAACGCCTCGCGCACCCTCCTGATGAACCTGCACACCATGGCCTGGGACGACAAGATCCTGCAGTCCGTGGAGATCCCGGCCGCCGTGCTGCCGGAGATCCGCTCCTCCGCCGAGGTGTACGGCACGGTCAAGGGCGGCGTCCTCGACGGCGTCCCGGTCGCCTCCGCGCTGGGCGACCAGCAGGCCGCCCTGTTCGGCCAGACCTGTTTCGCCGAGGGCGAGGCCAAGTCCACGTACGGCACCGGCACGTTCATGCTGATGAACACCGGCGACAAGATCATCAACTCCTACAGCGGCCTGCTGACCACGGTCGGCTACCAGATCGGCGACCAGAAGCCGGTCTACGCCCTGGAGGGCTCCATCGCCGTCACCGGCTCGCTCGTCCAGTGGATGCGCGACCAGATGGGCCTGATCAAGTCCGCGGCCGAGATCGAGACCCTCGCCTCCTCCGTCGAGGACAACGGCGGTGCCTACTTCGTCCCGGCCTTCTCCGGCCTCTTCGCCCCGTACTGGCGCTCCGACGCCCGCGGTGTGATCGCCGGCCTCACCCGCTACGTCACCAAGGCGCACATCGCCCGTGCCGTCCTGGAGGCCACCGCCTGGCAGACCCGCGAGATCACCGACGCCATGACCAAGGACTCGGGCGTCGAGCTGACCGCCCTCAAGGTCGACGGCGGCATGACCTCCAACAACCTGCTGATGCAGACCCTCTCGGACTTCCTGGACGCCCCCGTGGTGCGCCCGATGGTCGCCGAGACCACCTGCCTCGGCGCCGCCTACGCCGCCGGTCTGGCCGTCGGCTTCTGGCCGGACACCGACGCCCTGCGCGCCAACTGGCGCCGGGCCGCCGAATGGACCCCTCGCATGGACGCCGACAAGCGCGACAGCGAGTACAAGAACTGGCTCAAGGCCGTAGAGCGCTCCATGGGCTGGATCGAAGCAGAAGAGAACTGACGAGGAGCAATTCGCGATGACCACCCTGCAGAGCCTCCCCTCCCTGGGGTCGCACCCGGCTGCCGGTTCCCTTCCGACCCGCGCCGAGACCAGGGAGCAGCTGTCCAAGGCGACGTACGACCTCCTGGTGATCGGCGGCGGCATCCTGGGCATCTCCACCGCCTGGCACGCCGCGCAGTCCGGGCTGCGGGTGGCCCTGGTGGACGCCGGCGACTTCGCCGGCGCCACCTCCTCCGCCTCCTCCAAGCTCCTCCACGGCGGTCTGCGCTACCTGCAGACCGGCGCGGTCAAGCTCGTCGCGGAGAACCACTTCGAGCGGCGCGCGGTCTCCCGGCAGGTGGCCCCCCACCTGTCCAACCCGCTCACCTTCTACCTGCCCGTCTACAAGGGCGGCCCGCACGGCGCGGCCAAGCTCGGCGCCGGTGTCTTCGCCTACAGCGCGCTGTCCGCGTTCGGCGACGGCGTCGGCCACCTGCTCAGCCCCGCCAAGGCCGCCCAGGACGTGCCGGAGCTGCGCACCGACAACCTCAAGGCGGTCGCCGTCTACGGCGACGACCAGATGAACGACTCGCGCATGGCGCTGATGACGGTGCGCGCCGCCGTCGACGCCGGCGCGGTGGTCCTCAACCACGCCGAGGTCACCGGTCTGCGCTTCACCCGGGGCCGGGTCACCGGCGCCGAGCTCCGCGACCGGATGTCCGGCGAGGAGTTCGGCGTCGACGCCCGCCTGGTGCTCAACGCCACCGGCCCGTGGGTCGACCACCTGCGCAAGATGGAGGACCCGAACGCGGCGCCCTCCATCCGGCTCTCCAAGGGCGCGCACCTGGTGCTCAAGCGCACCTCCCCCTGGAAGGCCGCGCTCGCCACCCCGATCGACAAGTACCGGATCACCTTCGCCCTCCCCTGGGAGGACATGCTCCTGCTCGGCACCACCGACGAGGAGTACGAGGGCGACCCGGGCGAGGTCGCGGTCAACGACAAGGACATCGCCCAGATCCTGGACGAGGCCGCCTTCTCGATCCGCGACCAGCAGCTCGACCGCTCCCTGATCACCTACGCCTTCGCGGGTCTGCGGGTGCTGCCGGGCGGTCCCGGCGACACCTCGAAGGCCAAGCGCGAGACGGTGGTCACCGAGGGCCGCGGCGGCATGCTGTCGGTGGCCGGCGGCAAGTGGACCACCTTCCGGCACATCGGCCGCACCATCATGAAGAAGCTGGAGGCGCTGCCGGGCCACCCGCTCGGCGAGGACTACGAGTCGGTCTCCACGCTGCCGAAGCGGCTGCCGCTGCCCGGCATAGCCAACCCGAACGCGGTGGCCCACCGGCTGCTCGTGGACGGCCCGGCGCCCGGCCCGCGGATGTCCGCCGACACCGCCAAGCACCTGGCCACCCACTACGGCTCGCTGGCCTTCGACATCGCCCGCATGGCGAACGAGAACCCGGAGCTCGCCGAGCGCGTCCACCCCGACGCCCCGGAGATCTGGGCCCAGGTCGCCTACGCCCGCGACCACGAGTGGGCGGAGACCGCGGACGACGTGCTGCGCCGCCGTACCACCCTGACCATCCGCGGCCTCGCGAACGACGAGATCCGCGGCAAGGTCGAGGACATGCTGCGCAAGTAGGGCGCCGGACCCCGTCCGGGGCGGTGTAAGGGGCGGTCTCCCTGGGAGGCCGCCCCTTACGCGCGTGCCCCGTGTGCGGAGACCGGTTCCTGGGTAGTCGATCAAGGCCGACGAGACGTCCGGAAGGCATAGGGTTGGTCCGTACGACAGGAACTTCGACGAAGGAGGCGCTGGGTGATCGAGCTCGAGGGGGTTCCCGAGCTGATCGACCCGGTCATGGTGGCCGCGTTCGAGGGGTGGAACGACGCCGGTGACGCCGCCTCAGCCGCGGTCGCGCATCTGGACCGGGAGTGGAAGGGCGAGGTGTTCGCGGCGCTCGACGCCGAGGACTACTACGACTTCCAGGTCAACCGTCCCACGGTGTGGCTGGACGGCGGCGTCCGGAAGATCACCTGGCCGACGACCCGGCTCTCCGTGGTCCGGATCGGCGGCGAGAAGCCCCGGGACCTGGTCCTGGTGCGCGGCATCGAGCCGTCGATGCGCTGGCGTTCGTTCTGCAACGAACTGCTCGGCTTCGCGCACGAACTGGGCGTGGAGATGGTGGTGATCCTGGGCGCGCTGCTGGGCGACACCCCGCACACCCGTCCGGTGCCGGTCAGCGGGGTCACGTCCGACCCGGACCTGGCGCGCACGATGGATCTGGAGGAGACCCGCTACGAGGGCCCGACCGGCATCGTCGGCATCCTCCAGGAGGCCTGCACGCACGCCGGGGTGCCGGCGGTGAGCCTGTGGGCGGCGGTGCCGCACTACGTGTCGCAGCCGCCGAACCCGAAGGCGACGCTCGCGCTGCTCAACCGGCTTGAGGACCTGCTCGGTCTGCGCATCCCGCTGGGCGAGCTGCCCGAGGACGCGCGGGCCTGGCAGGTGGGCGTGGACCAGCTGGCCGCCGAGGACAGCGAGGTCGCCGAGTACGTGCAGACCCTGGAGGAGGCGCGGGACACGGCGGAGCTGCCGGAGGCCTCCGGCGAGGCCATCGCCCGCGAGTTCGAGCGCTATCTGCGCCGCCGCGAGCCCGGTCAGGGGCCGGGCCAGGGCGTGGCGACGGAGGGCGGCGACACCTCGTACCTCCGGGACACCCCGAGCGGCCGGACCCGCCCGCCGAAGCCCCAGCAGCCGGGCCCGGAGGCGGTCCCGGGCACGGACTCCGGAACGGACCCGGAGCCGCCGCAGGACGAGAACGGCGGGGAGTCCGCCGGCGAGGAGGAGTCCCCCGGGGACTCGAAGGAGTGATCTCGGGTACGGGAGGGGTGGCGCGGCCGCCCCTCCCGTACCGCTTTCTACAGCGCGACGCCGAGAAGGGCGTCGACGGCGCGGGAGACGAGACCGGGGGCGGACTCCTCGGTGCCGCCGTCGGCCTCCTGGCGGGCGGCCCAGCGGTCGACCGCGGCGAGCGCGGCCGGGGCGTCCAGGTCGTCGGCGAGCGCCTCGCGGATCTCCTCGACGAGCGCGTCGGCGGACGGGCCGTCGGGGCGCGAGACGGCGGCGCGCCAGCGGCCCAGGCGGGCCTCGGCGTCCTGGAGGACCTGGTCGGTCCACTCCCAGTCGGCCCGGTAGTGGTGGGAGAGCAGGGCGAGCCGGATGGCGGCCGGGTCGACGCCCTCCTTGCGGAGGGTGGAGACGAAGACCAGGTTGCCCTTGGACTTGGACATCTTCTCGCCGTCGAGGGCGACCATGCCGGCGTGCACGTAGGCCTTGGCCATGGGGAACTCGCCGGTGAGGGTCTGGGCGTGGGAGGCGCCCATCTCGTGGTGCGGGAAGATCAGGTCGGAGCCGCCGCCCTGCACGTCGAAGCCCATGCCGAGGTGGTCGAGGGCGATGGCGACGCACTCGATGTGCCAGCCGGGGCGGCCGGGGCCGAGGCTGCCGCCGTCCCAGCTGGGCTCGCCCTCGCGGGCGGCCATCCACAGCATCGGGTCGAGCGGGTTCTTCTTGCCCGGGCGGTCCGGGTCGCCGCCGCGCTCGGCGGACAGGTGGCGCATCAGCTCGGTGTCGTAGTTCGACACCTGGCCGAAGTGCGGGTCGGCCTCGACGGAGAAGTAGATGTCGCCGTCGAGCTCGTAGGCGGCACCGGAGTCCCGCAGCCGCTCGACCAGCGGGACGATGCCGGGTATCGCCTCGACCGCGCCGATGTAGTGCTGCGGGGGCAGCATCCGCAGGGCGGTCATGTCCTCGCGGAACAGGGCGGTCTCGCGCTCGGCGAGGCCAACCCAGTCGATGCCGTCGCGGAGCGCCCGCTCCAGGAGGGGATCGTCCACGTCGGTGACGTTCTGGACGTAGTGGACCTGCCGCTTGGTGTCGAGCCACACGCGCTGAACGAGGTCGAACGCGTTGTAGGTCGCCGCGTGACCCATGTGGGTCGCGTCGTACGGCGTGATGCCGCAGACGTAGATGCGGGCGACGGGGCCGGGGGCGAGGGTCACTCGTCCACCGGTCGCGGTGTCGTGAATCCGGAGGTCGCGGCCCTTGCCGGGCAGGGCGGGGACCTCAGAAGCGGGCCAGGCATGCATGTCCTGAGCGTAACCGGACAGGTGTTCCGGATACGAACCGCATCCAGGATCTTGGCCGAGGAGGCGGTCTTGCGCGCAGGCCGGCTTCCATGCATGGCGCGACATACCCCCGGGGGGTGTACCACGCTCTGGGAAGGTTGGCCGAAAAGCATCGGCCAAAGGGTGAAGTAGCTGGTCGGCTACACCGGGGGCCAGGGAATGGCCGGCCACTGCCCCGAGGGTTCGGGATGCCTCCCGGTCCCGCGCAGCACCGCCACCCGCTCCCGCAGGGCGGCCACCTCGGCCGCGGTCAGGAGCGCGCCGAGCCGTTCCGCCAGCGGAGTGCCGGGCGCCAGGAGCGCGTACAGACGGGTGAGGACCGTCACGGCCTCGTCCGTCAGGTCCTCGCCCGCCCAGCCCCACAGCAGGGTGCGCAGCTTGTCCTCGACGTGGAACGAGACGCCGTGGTCGATCCCGTACAGACGCCCGTCCGGCGCGGGCAGCAGATGCCCGCCCTTGCGGTCGCCGTTGTTGATGACCGCGTCCAGGACGGCGAGCCGGCGCAGCTCGGGGGTGTCGGCGTGCACGAGCAGCGCGGTGCGGTCCTCGGCGATCTGCGCGGGCCCCACGGCCTTCCACCCTTCGCCCGCCTCGTCGTCCTCGACCAGGGCGAGCAGCTGCGCGGCCGGGTCCGGCTCGACCCACAGCTGGACCATGCCCTCGCCGTACGGCCCGTCGCGGAGCACGGTCGGCGGGACCAGGCCCCAGCCGGTCGCCTCGGACAGCTCGAAGGCGGCCACCTCGCGCTGGGCGAGGGTGCCGTCCGGGAAGTCCCACAGCGGGCGCTCCCCCGCGACCGGCTTGTAGACGCAGTCGGCCCGCTCGCCCTCGTACACGACGGAGCAGAACAGCACCGCGTTGGACGCCTCGCGGACCCGGCCGACGACGGTCAGCTCCCCCGCGGTGAGCAGTTCGATGGTGGTCGAGGTCCCCTGGCCGCTCATGCGCCGCGACGGTATCCGTTCTGGCGGGGGCAGACATGGCCCTCGGGGTCGAGCGGGAGGCTGCACAGCGGGCACGGCGGCCGGCCGGCGTTGACCACGTCGAGGGCGCGCTTGGCGAAGGCCCGGGCCTGCGCGCCGGTGAGCCGGACCCGCAGCATCGGCGGGCCGTTCTCCTCGTCCTGGAGCAGCCGCTCCTCGGCCTCGGCGAGGTCCTCCTCGGAGTCCGCGTCGAGCTCGACGAGCGCCTGCGCCTCGACGATCATGCGCTGTTCCTCGCCGTCCCAGGCGAGCGCCATGGTGCCGACCCGGAACTCCTCCTCGACGGGGGTGTCCAGCGGGGCGGTGTCCGCGTTGTCGGCGGGGGCGACGGCCGGCACCGGGGCGTTGCCGCCGGTGCGGCGCACCACCTCGTCGAGCAGTTCGTCGATCCGCTCGGCGAGGGCCGCGACCTGTGACTTCTCCAGGGCGACGCTGGTGACGCGCCCGGCCGCGGACGCCTGCAGGAAGAACGTACGGCGGCCAGGCAGCCCGACCGTGCCGGCCACGAACCGCTCCGGCGGGTCGTAGAGGAACACCTGACGGGACACGTTCCTGACTCCCTCGGGTCTCGACTGTCTCGACTGTCTCGGCTGTGGGTGCCGCGGGCCGTGGGCGGTGCCGCTGCCGTCGGCGGTCGCGCAGCAGCGGGCTACCGCGGCGCGTCCACCCTACTGCGCGGATGGATCACGGTGCGCCCGCACCGCCCCCGACCTCCGCCGCCCCCTCGGCGGCCGGGGTCTCGCGCGGGGCGAGGCCGGACAGGTCGCCGGTGTCGCCGAGGCGGAGCAGAAAGGGCCGCAGCCGGGTGTAGCGGATCGCGGTGACCGAGCAGGGGTCCACCTGGATGCGCTGGAAGAGGTCGAGGTGGAGGCCGAGGGCGTCGGCGACGATCGCCTTGATGATGTCGCCGTGGGAGCACATCGCGAAGACGGCGTCCTCGCCGTGCTCCTCCTCGATCCGGGCGTTCCAGTCGCGCACCGCGTCCACGGCGCGGGCCTGCATGGCGCGCAGGGACTCGCCGCCGGGGAAGGCGGCGGCCGAGGCGTGCCCCTGGACCACCTGCATCAGCGGCTCGTCCATCAGCTCGGCGAGCTTGCGGCCGGACCAGTCGCCGTAGTCGCACTCGCTGATCCGCTCCTCGGTGTGCAGCGGCACTCCGGGGCGGGCGTCGAGCAGCGGGCGCACGGTCTCCCGGCAGCGCTGGAGCGGGCTGGAGACGACGGCGGCGAGCGGCACTCCGGCGAGCCGCCCGGGCAGCGCGGCGGCCTGCGCGGCGCCCCGCTCGTCGAGTGCGATCCCGGGCGTCCGCCCGGCGAGCACTCCGGAGGTGTTGGCGGTGGAGCGTCCGTGCCGTACGAGGATCAGGGTGGCCATGGGGGCCAGCGTAGGCGTCCGCACGCGCGCGTGGGGACGGGCGGTGGGAGCGGTCCGGTACGGCGGGGGCGCGGCTCCCGGCCCCGGCGGATGCGCCCGGGCGCCGACCGGGGGACAATACGGCCCGTGATCGTGGACTCTGCCATCTACCGTGCCGGGCGCAGGACGAAGGGCCCCACCGACCTCTCCGACGCGCTGGCGGAGGCGCGGGCGACCGGTGACGCCTTCCTGTGGGTGGGTCTCCACGAGCCGACGGAGGCCGAGTTCAGCCATGTCTCCGAGGAGTTCGCGCTGCACCCGCTGGCCGTCGAGGACGCCCTCAAGGCACATCAGCGGCCCAAGCTGGAGGTGTACGACGACTCGCTGTTCGCGGTGCTCAAGCCGGTCGTGTACGAGCCGGAGAGCGACCGGGTCTCGTCCGGCGAGCTGATGCTCTTCATCGGCGACTCGTTCGTGGTGACCGTGCGGCACGGCGTGGGCTCGCCGCTTGCGGCCGTCCGCAAGCGCCTGGAGGCGGAGCCCGAGGTGCTCAGGCACGGGCCGACCTCGGTGCTGTACGCGATCAGCGACGCGGTGGTGGACCACTACATCGAGGTGGCCGGGGAGCTCCAGGTCGACCTGGAGGAGCTGGAGGCCGACGTGTTCGCGCCGGCCGGCGGCAATCCGCCGCGGACCGCGGAGCGGATCTACACCGCCAAGCGGCAGGTCCTGGAGTTCCGCCGGGCGACCGGGCCGCTGGCCGGTCCGATGGCGCGCCTCGCGACCGGCTCGGTGCCCTTCGTGCACGAGCACGCGATGCCGTTCTTCCGCGACGTCCAGGACCATCTGCTGCGCGCCAACGAGCAGGTCGAGGGCCTGGACCGGCTGCTCTCGGACGTGCTGTCGGCGCACCTGGCGCAGATGGGCGTGCGGCAGAACGACGACATGCGCAAGATCTCGGCCTGGGCCGCCATGGCCGCGGTCCCGACGATGGTCGCGGGGATCTACGGCATGAACTTCGACCACATGCCGGAGCTGCGCTGGGTGTGGTCGTACCCGGCGGTGATCCTGCTGATGGCGGGGATCGTGACGGGTCTGTACCGGCTGTTCAAGCGGCGCGGCTGGATGTGAGCCCCCCGGCTTCCCGGGGGATCACAGGGTTCACAGAGGTTTACGGGCCGTCCGGCTCAGAAGACCGGGCCGCTTCAGAAGGCCGGGATCGGGGCGGTTGGCCCTCCCCCTGCCTCCGGCGGGGGGACCCCCAGGGCGTCGCGGCGCTCGGGCATCCGCAGGTCGACCATCTTGTGCCAGCCGGCCGCCCGCTCCCACGCGTACATCCCGTGGATGCCGGCGGCGAGGGCGGTGGCCTTGGCCTTCGGCCAGCGCAGGATGCGGCCCATGTGGCTCATCACAGCGAGGCTGACGTCGCGGTAGACCTGGATCTCGACGAGCGCGGACTCCCGGAGGGTGCGCTGGATGAGCCGCCCGTGGCCCTCGTAGTTGAGGCGCAGCAGCTCCTCGTGGCAGTACGAGAGGTGGTTGGTCTCGTCGTTGTCGATCATGCGGATGGCCTTGCCGAGCTCGGGGTGGTCCCCGAAGTACTTGACCAGCATGATCATCTGGTCCGCGGCGCGCTGCTCGGTGACCCGGCTGTGCGCGAGGTAGACGACGATGTCCTCCTCGGTCAGCGGCTCGTCGCGGCGCAGCTTGTCGTGGGCCAGGCCGATCCCGCGCCGCTCCAGGAGCATCGTGTAGTCGGTCTCGGGCGGCACGGGCACCGGTTCGAGGCCGCGCTTCTTCAGCAGGGCGTTGAAGATCCGGCCGTGCTTGTCCTCGTCGGCGCCGTGCCGGACGATCTTGGGAGCCATGTCCCGCATGCCGGGGGCGACGAGGGCCGCGATCCGGCCGTTCTCCCAGCCGCCCTGGGCCTCGCCACTGGCGGCGATGGAGCAGAAGAGCCGGAACGAGTCGTCGTTGTCGATGATTTCCTGGAACAGGCCTTTGGCCGTGAGCATGCCTGCCACCTCCATGCGGACGTCCGCACTCCGCACGCCCGTGGAGTACGAGTCAAGTGCGCCGAGCCGGGTCGGGCAACAGGAGGAGGGCGGACGCTGCGCCGAACGAGGCAGCGCGCGGGACAGCGGCCGGGGCGCACGGGGCGCGGGGGCGCGTAACTCCGGTCGCCCTCGCGCGTTGTGCTCCATGACGGCCGTGGCGGGGAAGACCCCCCGAGCCCCCACCACGGCCGCGGAGTTCTCGTTGTCGTTCTCCGTACGGTGCGCGAGGCCGCGTTACGACGCGAGGCCGGCCCGCTCCAGCGCCTCCACGCCCGCCCGCAGCGCCGCGAGCCGCTCGTCGAGCGTGAAGCCGGCCGGGGAGAGCGTCAGGGTGGTGACCCCGGCGGAGGCGTAGGCCTTCATCCGGTCGGCGATCCGGTCGACGCCGCCGAGCAGCGCGGTCTGGTCGATCAGCTGGCGCGGCACGGCCGCCGCGGCGCCCTGCTTGTCGCCGGACAGGTACTTCTCCTGGATCTCGGCGGCGGCCTTCTCGTAGCCCATCCGCTGGGCGAGCTGGTTGTAGAAGTTCTGCTTGCGGCTGCCCATGCCGCCGACGTACAGCGCGGTGTAGGGGCGGAACATGTCGGCGAGCGCGTCGATGTCGTCGCCGAGCGCGATCGGCAGCGTCGGGTGGACGTCGAAGCCGTCCATCGTCAGTCCGGCCTTCTCGCGGCCCGCGCGCAGGTGGCGAAGGGTGGTCTCCTCCAGGTGCTCGGCGGCCGGGAAGATGAGCAGCGCGCCGTCGGCGATCTCGCCGGTCTGCTCCAGGTTCTTCGGGCCGATGGCCGCGATGTAGAGCGGGATGTGCGGGCGGGTGGGGTGGACGGTGAGCTTGATCGGCTTGCCCGGGCCGTCCGGCAGCGGCAGCGTCCAGTGCTCGCCCTGGTGGGTGAGGCGCTCGCGGGTCATCGCCTTGCGGACGATCTCGACGTACTCGCGGGTGCGGGCGAGCGGCTTGTCGAACTTGACGCCGTACCAGCCCTCGGAGACCTGCGGGCCGGAGACGCCGAGGCCGAGCCGGAAGCGGCCGCCGGAGAGCGAGTCGAGGGTGGCGGCGGTCATCGCCGTCATCGCGGGCTGCCGGGCCGGGATCTGCATGATCGCCGAACCGACGTCGATCCGCTCGGTCTTGGCGGCGACCCAGGAGAGCACGGTGGGGGCGTCGGAGCCGTACGCCTCCGCCGCCCAGCACACGTCGTAGCCGAGGCGGTCCGCCTCCTGGGCCACGGCCAGGTTGTCGCCGTCCATGCCCGCGCCCCAGTAGCCGAGGTTGATGCCGAGCCGCATGCCACGTACCCCTTACCCATCGGTAACGTCCCTGTGCGGGGACTCTAGCGCGCGGCCCCGGCATTCGTCAGGAGCCGATCGGGCACGGGTCGGCGCGGGGCGCCGGCTCCTCGAACGGGTGGCCTGTGGACAGGTTGTCCACAGGGTCTCTCCGCGTGGTGCCGTGGCCAGTAATCTCGCGGCCATGGAGCAGAGGCATCTCGGACGTACCGGCCTGCGCGTGTCCCGGCTCGGGCTCGGCACCCTCACCTGGGGCCGGGACACCGACGAGCACGACGCGGCCGAGCAGTTGAAGGCGTTCTGGGACGCGGGCGGCACGCTCGTGGACACCGCGGACGTGTACGGGGGCGGCGAGGCGGAGTATCTGCTCGGGCGGCTGATCGACGAGCGGTCCGGTCTGGTGCCGCGCCGCGACCTGGTGATCTCCACCAAGGCGGGCAGCGTGCCCGACCCGGACCGGCGCACGGACGGCTCGCGCGGGCATCTGCTCGCCGCGCTCGACGCCTCGCTCGCGAGGCTCGGCACGGACTACGTGGACCTGTGGCAGCTGCACGCCCCGGACCCCCACACCCCGCTGGAGGAGTCCCTGCAGGCCCTCGACATCGCGGTGCGCACCGGCCGCGCGCGCTATGTGGGGGTGGCCGGCTTCTGCGGCTGGCAGCTGGCCAGGGCCGGCACCTGGCAACTGGCCGGGGACCGGACGCGGCTGGCCGGGACGCAGATGGAGTACTCGCTGCTGCAGCGGGGCGTCGAGCGCGAGGTGCTCCCCGCCGCGCTCGACCTCGGCATCGGGCTGCTGCCCTCCTCGCCGCTCGGGCGCGGGGTGCTCACCGGGAAGTACCGGCACGGCACCCCGGCCGACTCGCGCGGCGGCTCGGAGGCCCTGGCGCCCTTCGTCGAGCCCTATCTCGACGACACGGCGGGCCGGATCGTGGACGCGGTGCGCACGGCCGCGGACGGTCTCGCCACCACCCCGCTGCATGTCGCCCTCGCCTGGGTCCGCGACCGCCCCGGGGTCACCGCCCCGGTCGTCGGCGCGCGCAACGCGCAGCAGCTCGCGACCGCTTTGTCAGTGGAGAGCCTTAGTCTTCCTGACGAGATCTGCCGGGCCCTCGACGACGTGTCGGCGCCCGTGCACCGCTATCCGGATCACGACTGGAGCACCTTGTGACCGAGCCTTCCGGCGACACCGCGCCGCCCGAGGCCGACGAGCCCACCGCCGACGCCCAGGAGGCGCCCGCCGCACCCGGCACGGAGCCGGAGCCGGGTCCGGAGGAGCCCGGGACCGAGGAGCCCGGGACCGCCGAGGCCGGCGCCACGGAGGCCGGAGCGGAGGGCGCCGAGCCCGGGCTTTCCGAGGCGCAGGCGGAGCTGGCCGCGCAGCGGGAGCTGCGGGAGAAGATCGAGCGGCGCAAGGCGGAGCGGGGTGCGCCCGTCGAGGCGGGCGGCAAGCTGACGGGCACGGCCGCCGACCTGCTCGCCGCCGTCCGGGCGGTGGAGAGCGGCGAGAAGCCGGTCTCGGTCCCGCGCGCCGCGGTGCCGATTCCCGCGCCCACGCCGGAGCGGACCGCCCCGGCGGCGCCGCCGGAGACGACCGTGCGCCCGCCGGCCCCCGAGGCGCCGGTGGCGACCGAGGAGACCACGGAGGCCGTCCGGCAGGTCCTCCAGCGCGGCGGGGCCCCCGAGACGCTGGCCGCCCCGGTGGCCGCCGTGCTCGGCGAGGGCGCCGCCCGGGCCCTCGCGGACGACCCCTGGCAGCTGCTCGCGGTGCCGGGCGTGCGCCCCGAGCAGGCCGACGGCTTCGCCCGGGCGCTGCTCGGCGCGGAGTGCGGCCCCGCCGACCCGCGCCGCGCGGTGGCCCTCACCGCCTGGCTCCTGGAGCAGGCGGTCCTCAAGGGGCACACCGCCCTGGAGATCGGCGCCGTCCGCGACGCCCTCGCCCGGCTCTCGGTGCCCGAGCCGGACAAGGCCGTCGACCTGGCGGTGTCCGAGGCCGCCATCCTCGTCTTCCAGGAGGAGGAGCAGGAGGAGCCGGAGGACGAGACCGAGACCGAGGGCGAGGCCGCCGCCGCGCCGGCCCCCGGCCCCGAGGTGCCGGTGCTGCTCGGCCTGGAGCGGTACGCGCTCGCGGAGGAGAGCCTGGCCGACGGGCTCGCCCGGCTGATCCGTACGGCCGAGGCGGCCGAGTGGGACGGCCCCGAGCTGGCGCGGGCCGCCGGGGCGCACGGGCTCGTGCTGCACACCGGCGGCGAGGCCGCCCGCGCCGAACCGGCCGCGCTGGCCGAGGCGGCCCGCGCGCGCGGCCTGCGGGTCGCGCTCGCGGCGCACACCGCGCGGGACGGCGCCCTGCCGGTGGCCGCGCTGCTGTCCGGCGCGGCCGGACCGGGCCGGGACGCCGAGGGCACCCTCGCCCTGGACCTGCTCGTGGTCCTGGACGCGCCGCAGCTCGACGTGGAGACGGCGGCCACGCTGGTCGAGGCGCTCCCGGACGGCTGCCGCCTGGTGCTCAGCGGCGATCCGTACGTCCTGGGCGCGGCGGGCCCCGGCAGGGTGTTCGCCGATCTGCTCGCCGCGAAGGTGACCCCGCAGATCGCCTCCCGGGTGCCCGACCCGGGCCCGATCGGCGAGCTGGTCTCGGGCATCGGCGCCGGCGAGCTGAACCAGGTGGCCGCTCCCGGCAAGGAGGTCGTGATCGTCCCGGTCCGGGACGCCGGCGAGGCGGTGCACCGCACGGTGCAGCTGGTCGCCGACTCGATCCCGCGGGCCATCGGCGTACCCACCGAGCAGACCCAGGTGATCACCGTGGGCCATGGCGGCTCGGCCGGCACCCGCGCGCTGAACGCGGCGCTCAAGGAGCGCCTCAACCCCGGCCCGGGCCGCTTCGGCGGCTTCGACCCGGGCGACCGGGTGGCCCACTCCCCCGCCCCTGGCCGGACGGTGACCGGCACGGTCGTCTCGGCCGACGCCGAGGGCCTGCACCTGGACTGCGCGGGCGAGCGGGTCGTCGTACCGAAGGAGCGGGTCGAGTCCGCGCTGCGGCACGGCTGGGCGCTGACCGCGCACCAGGCCGCCGGGGCGCGCTGGCCCGCGGCGGTCGTGGTGCTGCCCGGCGACGCGGCCGGCGGCCTCACCCGCTCCTGGGTCTACACGGCCTTCGGCCGCGCGGAGCGCCATCTGTCCGTGGTCCACGGGGTCGAGCAGGCGCTGCCGAGGGCGGTGGCCGAGGGCCGCGAACCGGAGCGCACGACTCGGCTGCGGCCCCTCCTGGAGGCGCTGCTGCACGAGGAGGACGAGGCCGGGGCGTAGGCCGGGTCTTCCCGACGTAGGCCGGGTCTTCCAGATCTCGCCGTCCGGGCATGGACAAGGGCGCCCTCCCCGCTCGCCGCGGGGAGGGCGCCCTGTGCGTGACGGGCCGGGCCCGGCGGGCCCGGGCTCAGGCCTGGGAGACCCGGGCCGCCGGTTCCTCCTCGTCCGTCTCGTCGTCGAAGACGGCGCTGATGTCGAAGCGGCACACGAGGTGCTCGGGGTCGGCCTGGTCGAAGGGGGCGTTCAGCCACTCCCCCGGTTCGGGCAGGTCGTCGGCGGCCTCGACCCAGAGGGTGGAGTCGCCCTCCTCCAGGCCGAATTCCTTGTGCCGGGACGCGATTTCGTCAGGTTCGTACTCGCCGAACACGATCCCGAGCGCCGCGTGCGTGGTCCCCGCGCCCTCCTCCCGGTCCAGGTCGGTGACCCGGCGGGCCTGGGCGATCAGGCGCTGCGGCTCGACCACGGCGTAGTCGCGGCGGATCAGCACGCTGAGGGCATGCGGCTCCTCCGGGCCCGCGTAGGGCGGCAGGGAGTCGTCGGCGCCCGGGATCTCGAAGGGCGTGACCTCGTCGTACCGGTCGTAGAGGGCCTCGTCGTACGCCTCCGCCGCCGCGGCGAGCGCGTTGAAGGCCTCGTAGACGGCCGGGTCGTCGTCCCCGGTGCGGCGTTCGACCGCCGCGAGGTGACGGTCCAGTGCGGCTTTGACCGCCTCGGCGGCGGCGCGTACCTCGGCAGCGGTGGGCTGCGCAGCATCAGACATAGGACAGACGCTATCCGTACCGGGCCCTTGGCCGCACAATAGATGCGATGCCGGAATACGAATTTGTCGACGTGTACGTGCCGCGTGGCGTCTCCCGCAAGGAGACGACGCGGCTCCTGACCGACCATGCCGAGTACGGACACTGGGAGTTGGACCGCCTGAGCCTGCGCCGGGACGGCAGCCGCAGGGTACGGCTGAAGCGCCGCATCATCCGTCAGATCCGCGCCACCTGGTGACATGAGGAAGGGGCCCCGCGACCGCGGGGCCCCTGCTTTTCTCGCGCTGCGGCCGGGACTAGGCGGCGCTGCGGGCCCGGCGGTAGATCACCGAGCCGGCGAGCAGCAGGCCGGCGCCGGCGGGCACGATCAGGCCGAGCGGACCGGCACCGGTGCTCGCGAGCTCCTCGGTGGGCCCGTTCGGCGTGAGGGACCGCGTACTCGGCGTGTTCGGCCCGTGCGAGGCGCCGGGAGTGCCCGGGTGCTCGCCCTCGCCGCGCGGGGGCGTGCTCGGGGTGCCGGGCGTCTCCGGCGTCCCCGGGGTCTCGGGCGTGCCGGGGTGTCCCGGGGTGGTCGGCTCGACGCCGTAGCCGCAGTCGTTGCCGTAGGCCGCGTTGCCGGCACCGACGCCCGTGACGCTGTTCCCGCAGACGTTGACGGGGGCGTCGATCGGGACCTCGACGGTGTTGCCGGAGCCGACGCCCGGGGAGTCGGAGCCGTGACCGCCTGCCTGGGAGCCGCCCTCGTCGCCGTAACCGCCGGGGCTCCCCGGGCTGCCGGGACCGCCGGGGCTGCTGGGACCGCCCGGCGCTCCGGAACCGCCCTGGTTGGCACAGGAGTTGCCGGACACCGGGTTCAGCAGTCCGATGACGGAGACGGTGTTGCCGCAGACGTTGACCGGCGCGTGGACCGGGACCTGCACGGTGTTGCCGGACGCGACGCCCGGCGAGTCGGCCGCGGCGCCGCTCGCGCCGGACGAGGCGTGGGCGTAGCCCCCGCCGAGGGCGATCATGCCGCCGGCCGCGGCGACCGTGATGATGCTCTTGCGCGTGATGACGCGTGTGACCTGTCGCATTGTGGGTTACCTGCTTCTCGGCTCGTGACGAAATGGCCACCGGCCCCGGAGTGCATGGCACGCACTCCGGGGCCGGTCCGGGCTCAGACCCTCAGGGGGTCGAGACAGAACGTCAGGCGTTGACGCAGGTGTTGCCGAAGGACGGGTTCAGCAGCCCGATGATGGACACCGTGTTGCCGCACACGTTCACGGGAACGTGAACCGGCACCTGGACGACGTTGCCCGAGAGGACACCGGGGGAACCGATGGCCGCACCCTGGGCACCCGCGTCGGCGACGGCCATGCCCGCACCCGCGAGAACGAGACCGCCGGTGGCAGCCGCAGCAGCGACGACCTTCTTGATCATTATTCCTCCTTGTTGGCAAATGCGGTCCCAGCCGCGGACCGCACCACCTGTAACGAGGGGGAATCTTGGGGGCTACGAGCCCCCTCGGGCATTCACTCTTTCCGGTGCCTCGTGGACGCGCGGTCGATTCCGCGCTCAGCTCGCGTCGAGGAAACGGTCCAGGACGCGGACGCCGAACTTGAGCCCGTCCACCGGGACCCGCTCGTCCACCCCGTGGAACATGCCGGCGAAGTCCAGCTCCGGCGGCAGCTGGAGCGGCGCGAAGCCGAAGCAGCGGATGCCGAGGTCGTCGAAGGACTTGGCGTCGGTGCCGCCGGAGAGCATGTACGGCACGGCCCGGGCGATCGGGTCCTCGGCCCGCAGCGCCACCTGCATGGCGTCGACCAGGGCGCCGTCGAAGCTGGTCTCCAGGGCCTTGTCGCCGTGCACGTCCTCGCGCTTCACGCGCGGGCCGAGGATGCGGTCGAGGTCGGCCAGGAACTCCTCCTCGTATCCGGGCAGGAAGCGGCCGTCCACGTGCGCGGTGGCCTGGCCGGGGATGACGTTCACCTTGTATCCGGCGCCGAGCATGGTGGGGGCGGCGGAGTTGCGCAGGGTGGCGCCGACCATCTTGGCGATGCCGCCCAGCTTGGCGAGGGTGGCGTCCATGTCCTCGGGGTCGAGCGGGGTGCCGAGGGCGTCCGAGAGCTCGTCCAGGAAGGACCGCACGGTCTTGGTGACCCGCACCGGCCACTGGTGGCGGCCGAGCCGGCCGACGGCCTCGCACAGCTCGGTGATCGCGTTGTCGTTGTTGGTCATGGAGCCGTGCCCGGCGGTGCCCTCGACGGTCAGCCGCATCCAGTGCATGCCCTTCTGGGCCGTCTCGACCAGGTAGAGCCGCAGGTTCTCGTTGACGGTGAAGGAGAAGCCGCCGACCTCGCCGATCGCCTCCGTCACACCTTCGAACAGATCGCGGTGGTGGTCGACCAGATGGCGGGCGCCGTAGGTGCCGCCGGCCTCCTCGTCGGCCATGAAGGCGAGGACGACGTCGCGCGGGGGCTTGCGGCCGCTGCGCATCCGCTCGCGAACGACCGCGAGGGTCATCGCGTCCATGTCCTTCATGTCGACGGCGCCGCGGCCCCACACGCACCCGTCGGCGACCTCGCCGGAGAAGGGGTGGTGGGTCCAGTCCTCCGCGTTGGCCGGCACCACGTCGGTGTGCCCGTGGATGAGCAGGGCCGGCCGCGAGGGGTCCTCGCCCTCGATCCGGGCCACGGTGGAGGCCCGTCCCTTGTGCGACTCGATGATCTTCGGCTCCAGGCCGACCTCGGCGAGCTTCTCGGCGACGTACTCGGCCGCCGCCCGCTCGCCCGGCCCCGAGTGGTCGCCGTAGTTGCTGGTGTCGATACGGATGAGGTCCCGGCACAGGTCGACGACCTCGTCCTCGCCCGTCAGGCCCCGGCCGGTGTTCGACTCGCTCACGCTGTTCCTCCCGCTGCGCGCCCCATGACTGTGGTCCCCCTATCCTCGCCCGCCGCCCCGTCCCGGCCCAAGGCCCCCCGCCCCGCGGCACCGGGGCGGCCCCGGGGTGGTGATCGACCGCCCCAGATGTTTGCTATGGTTTTCCTCGTCGGAAGGGGCCGAGAGCCCCGGAGGACACACCCCGTCCGGGTGGCGGAATGGCAGACGCGCTAGCTTGAGGTGCTAGTGCCCTTTATCGGGCGTGGGGGTTCAAGTCCCCCCTCGGACACCAGCCGAAAGGCCCCACAGCGATGTGGGGCCTTTTCGCATGTCAGGCGCACGCCGGTCGCCTGTCGGCCGCCCGTTACGGTGGGGGCGTGCGACGCAGAGCCAAGGCCCCCTCCTCTCCCCTCCCGCAGCGCGACGGGATCGATGCCGTGCGGGTCCGGCTGCCCGAGGATCCGGACGGCGCCTGGGCGACCGTCGGCGCGTTCCTGGTCGGTCGGTACGGGGCGGCCGTCGGGGTGGGGCGGGTCGAGGGGATGCTGCGCGAGGGTCGGTTCGTCGGGGTCGACGGGCGGGCCGTCGCGGCGGGCGAGGCGTACGGGGCCGGGCGGTATCTGTGGTTCCACCGGGAGTTCCCGGCCGAGGAGCGGGTGCCGGGCGAGGTGCGGGTGGTGTACCGGGACGAGCGGATCGTCGTGGCGGACAAGCCGCACTTCCTGGCGACGATGCCGCGCGGGGGCCATGTGAAGGAGACGCTCCTCGCGCGGCTGCGGCGGGACCTCGGGCTGCCGGAGCTGCAGCCGGCGCACCGGCTCGACCGGCTGACGGCGGGCCTGGTGCTGTGTGTCGTACGGCCGGAGGACCGCGGGGCGTACCAGACGCTGTTCCGGGACCGGGCCGTGGGCAAGTCGTACGAGGCGGTGGCGCCGTACGACCCGGCGGTGGAGCTGCCGGTGACCGTGCGGAGCCGGATCGAGAAGGAACGCGGGGTGCTGGCCGCCCGGGAGGTGCCGGGCGAGCCGAACGCCGAGAGCCGGATCGAGCTCCTCGCGCACCGGGGCGGGCTTGCCCGGTACCGGCTGGTGCCGGTGACCGGGCGGACCCATCAGCTGCGGGTGCACATGAACGCGCTCGGGCTGCCGATCCGCCACGATCCCCTGTATCCGGTGGTCCGTGCGGACGGGCCGGAGGACTTCGGGCGGCCGCTGCAGCTGCTCGCGCGGTCGCTGGTGTTCACCGACCCGGTCACGGGTGAGCTCAGGAAGTTCCTGAGCCCGCGGCCTCTCCAAGGCCTCGATGGCCTCAATGGCCTCGCTTGAGCCACTCCTCCAGGTGCGGGGCCTCCTCCCCGATCGTGGTGGAGTCGCCGTGGCCGGTACGGACCACCGTCTCCGGCGGCAGCGTGAGCAGCTTCGTACGGATGGAGTCGACGATGGTCGGGAAGTCCGAGTAGGACCGGCCGGTCGCGCCCGGGCCGCCCTGGAAGAGGGTGTCGCCGGAGAAGACCGTGGCAAGGTCGGGGGCGTACAGGCAGACCGCTCCGGGGGCGTGGCCCGGGGTGTGGAGGACCGTGAGGTCCGTCCCGGCGATGGTCAGGACCTGGCCGTCGGCGAGGTCGCCGTCCGGGCTGTGGTCCGGGTGGGTCAGCTTCCACAGCGGCTGGTCGGCGGGGTGCAGCAGGATCCGGGCGCCGGTGGCGGCGGCAAGCGCGGGGGCCGCGTCGATGTGGTCGTCGTGGGCGTGGGTGCAGACGATGGCGCGCAGGGCGCGTCCTTCGAGGGCGGCGAGGATGGCCTGGGCGTCGTGGGCGGCGTCGATGACGAGGGCCTCGGTGTCGTCGCCGACGATCCAGACGTTGTTGTCGACCTCCCAGGTGCCGCCGTCGAGGCTGAAGGTGCCGGAGGTGACCAGACGGTCGATGCGGGCGCCCATCAGAAGACCACCACCGAGCGCAGCACGTCGCCCTCGTGCATGCGGGCGAAGGCCTTCTCGACGTCGCCGAGTCCGATGGTCTCGGTGACGAAGGCGCCGAGGTCGATGCGGCCCTGCTGGTGCAGGTCGATGAGCATCGGGAAGTCGCGGGACGGCAGACAGTCGCCGTACCAGGAGGACTTGAGCGCGCCGCCGCGGCCGAAGACGTCGAGCAGCGGGAGTTCGAGCTTCATCTCGGGGGTGGGGACGCCGACCAGGACGACGGTGCCGGCCAGGTCGCGGGCGTAAAAGGCTTGCTCGTACGTCTCGGGGCGGCCGACCGCCTCGATGACGACGTCGGCGCCGAAGCCGCCGGTGAGCTCGCGGATCGCCTCGACGGGGTCGGCGGTGCGGGAGTTGACGGTGTGGGTGGCGCCCATCTCCTTCGCCTTGGCGAGCTTGCGGTCGTCGATGTCGACGGCGATGATCCGGGCGGCTCCGGCGAGCCGGGAGCCGACGACGGCCGCGTCGCCGACGCCGCCGCAGCCGATGACGGCGACGCTGTCGCCGCGGCCGACGTTGCCGGTGTTGATGGCGGCGCCGATGCCGGCCATGACGCCGCAGCCGAGGAGGCCGGCGATCTCGGGGGCGACGGACGGGTCGACCTTGGTGCACTGTCCGGCGTGGACGAGGGTCTTCTCGGCGAAGGCGCCGATGCCGAGGGCCGGGGAGAGCTCCGTGCCGTCGAGCAAAGTCATCTTCTGCTGGGCGTTGTGGGTGTTGAAGCAGTACCAGGGGCGGCCGCGCCGGCAGGCGCGGCACTGGCCGCACACCGCGCGCCAGTTGAGGATCACGAAGTCGCCGGGCGCGACGTCGGTGACGCCGGCGCCGACGGACTCGACGATTCCGGCGGCCTCGTGGCCGAGCAGGAAGGGGAACTCGTCGTTGATCCCGCCCTGCTTGTAGTGGAGGTCGGTGTGGCAGACCCCGCAGGCCTGCACCTTCACCACGGCCTCGCCGGGACCGGGGTCGGGGATCACGATCGTCTCGACCCGGACCGGCTCGTTCTTGCCGGGGGCGACGACCCCCTGGACCTGCTGCGGCATCGTGAACTTCCCTTCTCCGACAGCCTCTGCGCTGTAAGGATCTTGCGTACCACTATCTCCTGACAAAACGCGAGACCCCCGCAGTTCGTGCCTGCGGGGGTCTCTTGTCCCGTGGGGGGTGTGGGGCGGGGCTCAGTCCCGGGCGGGGATCAGTCCCGGGCGCCGGCGCCCTGGGTCGCGCGGACCCGGCCGCGGACCAGGAACCAGCCGCCGACCAGCGCGGCCGCGATGAGCGGCAGGCAGGCGACGGTGGTGCGGCCGACGCCGCCGTCCATCCACATGAGGACCAGGACGGTGCCGAGGAACAGCAGCGTCACGATCTGGGTGTACGGGGCCCAGGGCAGCTGGTACGAGGGCCGGACGAGCTTGCCCTCCTTGGCGCGGCGGACGAACAGCAGCGAGCAGACCATGATCATGGCCCAGGTGCCGATGATGCCGATGGAGGCGAAGTTGAGCACCAGCTCGAAGGCCTCGCCGGGCATCCGGTAGTTGAGGAAGACGCCGACGACACCGAAGCCGGCGGTGAGCAGGATGCCGCCGTAGGGGACGCCGCCCCGGTTCATCACGCCGGTGAACTTGGGAGCGGAGCCGGCGAGGGACATCGAGCGCAGGATGCGGCCGGTGGAGTAGAGGCCCGAGTTGAGGCTGGAGAGGGCGGCGGTGAGCACGACCAGGTTCATCACGCCGGCGGCGCCGGGGATGCCCAGCTTGTCGAAGACGGTGACGAAGGGGCTCTGGTCGCCGGTGTACGCGGTGAACGGGAGGATCAGCGCGAGCAGGACGACGGAGCCGACGTAGAACAGGCCCACGCGCCACATGATCGAGTTGATCGCCTTCGGCATGATCTTCTCGGGGTTCTCGGTCTCGCCGGCGGCGACGCCGCACAGCTCGACGGAGGCGTAGGCGAAGACGACGCCCTGGATGAGCAGCAGCATCGGCATGACGCCGTTGGGGAAGATGCCGCCGTTCTCGGTGATGTTGGCGAGGCCCGGGGTGTGGCCGCCGACCTCGTGCTGGGTGACGACGAGGTAGATGCCGACGAGCATGAAGGCGACCAGGGCGCCGACCTTGATGATCGCGAACCAGAACTCCATCTCGCCGAAGTACTTCACCGAGATGAGGTTGGCGGCGAGGACGATCGCGAGGGCGATCAGGGCGAGCACCCACTGCGGGATGTCGCTGAACATCGACCAGAAGTGGGCGTAGGTCGCCGCGGCGGTGATGTCGGCGACGGCGGTGGTCGACCAGTTGAGGAAGTACAGCCAGCCGGCCGTGTAGGCCCCCTTCTCGCCCATGAACTCACGGGCGTAGGAGACGAAGGCGCCGGAGGAGGGCCGGTAGAGCACCAGCTCGCCGAGGGCACGGACCACGAAGAAGGCGAAGACGCCGCACACCGCGTAGGCGATGAAGAGGGAGGGTCCGGCGTTGGCCATGCGGCCGCCGGCGCCGAGGAACAGGCCGGTGCCGATCGCGCCGCCGATGGCGATCATGTTGATGTGCCGGGACTTGAGGTCCTTGCGGTATCCGGCGTCGCCGGCGTCCACATGGGTGGAGGCCGCCGTGCCTGAGGCCGCCGGGGTGGCGGACAGCGGGTCGGCCGCAGTGATGCGGTCACTCATGGAGTTGTTCGCCTTCGTGAGGGGGAGGGTGTGCGGTACCCGGCCGTGCCCTTGTGGGGCTTTCCGGCACGGCCAGCGCACATCCTCACGGCAACACCCGGTAACTGACTGTGGCCGAAATCACTGAAGGGCCGGATTTGAGGTAGTTCAGAGGTTACGCACGGGTGAACAAGCGGGTGGGTGGACGGGGCGTTACGGCGCGAGGACGTCCAGCTCCTTCAGGGCGCCGACCGCGATCTGCCGGGTCAGCTCCTCGGCGCGCACCGCGTTCTTCTCCCGTACGGCCTCGGCGACCTGGACGTGCAGGGTGACGGCGGCCGGGTCCGGGTCCTCGAACATCACCTGGTGGTGGGTGCGGCCGGTGAGCACCTCGGCGACGACGTCGCCGAGCCGGGCGAACATCTCGTTGCCGGAGGCGTTGAGGACGACCCGGTGGAAGGCGATGTCGTGCACCAGATACGCCTCCAGCTGCCGGCCGCGCGAGGTGGCGACCATGCCGAGGGCCTGCTCGGTGAGCTCGCGGCACTGCTCGGGGGTGGCGTGCAGGGCGGCGAGTCCGGCGGCGACCGGCTCGATCGCGGAGCGCAGCACGGTGAGCGAGCGCAGCTGGCGGGGGCGGTCGGCGCCGGCCAGGCGCCAGCGGATGACCTGGGGGTCGTACACGTTCCAGCGCTCGGTGGGCAGCACGATCACGCCGACCCGGCGCCGGGACTCGACCAGGTGCATGGACTCGAGGACGCGGACCACCTCGCGCACCACGGTCCGGGAGACGTCGAAGCGCTCGGCGATCTCGTCGGAGCGGAGCACGGTGCCGGGCGGGTACTCCCCGGCCGTGATGGCCAGGCCCAGGGTGGCCAGGACCTGCGGATGGAGCCCCTGAGCGGCCGGTGTCGTCATGGCCGCAAGCCTATGCGGGCCGGGCCTGATGATCACACCCGAGAGCGCCCGAAGCCTCGGTCGCGTCCCTGCCACGCCCCGATCGCGTCCCGGCCACGGCCCCGGCGGGAATTAAAAGTACGACTTTTATGTCACAGACTCTTGAATACGTCGTACTCAATGGGTTTCATGAGCGCGACGGATCGATGTCGAAGAAGACAGCGAGGCACCACCCATGAGCACCACCCCTCACGCCGCGGCGACGAGCGGCCGTCCCCCGGTCGTCGTCGTGATGGGCGTCGCAGGTACCGGCAAGACGACGATCGGCCCGCTGGTCGCCGAGGCGCTCGGCCTCCCCTACGCGGAGGGCGACGACTTCCACCCGGCGGCCAACGTGGCCAAGATGTCGGCCGGCGTTCCGCTCGACGACCGTGACCGCGAGCCCTGGCTCGACGCGATCGGCGCATGGGCGCACGACCGGGCCGGGCTCGGCGGTGTGGTGAGCAGCTCCGCGCTCAAGCGGGTCTACCGGGACCGGCTGCGCGCGGCCGCCCCCGGTGTGGTCTTCCTGCATCTGACCGGGGACCGGGAGCTGATCGAGCGGCGGATGAAGGCCCGCAAGGGGCACTTCATGCCGACCGCGCTCCTCGACTCCCAGTTCGCCACCCTGCAGCCGCTGCGGGAGGACGAGGCCGGCGTCGCCGTCGACGTCTCCGGCACCCCCGAGGAGATCACCGCCCGGGCCGTCGCCGCACTGCGGCGGCTCACCGACTGCACCACCCCCGCCTGACCGGACGCCCGGTCGGACCCCCTTCCCGACCGGGCCCGGGCCACCCCCCATGGCCCCACCGGCCGTTCCGGCCCCGAAGCCCTCCCCCGGGCCTCCGGGCCGCTGTCCCCCTTCCCCCTGACCCCAAGGGATCCCCCGTGACCAGTCTCAGCGTCGAGACCCTGGCAGCGGACGCCGTCGAACCGATCACCTCGGCGGGCAACGCCCAGCTCGGTATCGCCGTACTCGCCGGCATCGCCGTCATCGTCCTGCTCATCACCAAGTTCAAGCTGCACGCGTTCCTCGCGCTGACCATCGGGTCGCTGGCGCTCGGCGCGTTCGCCGGCGCCCCGCTCGCGGACGCCATGAAGTCCTTCACCACCGGACTCGGCGCCACCGTCGCCGGTGTCGGTGTGCTCATCGCGCTCGGCGCGATCCTCGGAAAGCTGCTCGCCGACTCTGGCGGCGCCGACCAGATCGTCGACACGATCCTCGCGAAGGCGAGCGGCCGGGCCATGCCGTGGGCGATGGTCCTGATCGCGTCCGTGATCGGCCTGCCGCTGTTCTTCGAGGTCGGCATCGTGCTGCTGATCCCGGTGGTGCTGATGGTCGCCAAGCGCGGCAACTACTCGCTGATGCGGATCGGCATCCCGGCCCTCGCCGGTCTGTCCGTGATGCACGGCCTGATCCCGCCGCACCCCGGCCCGCTCGTCGCGATCGACGCGGTCGGCGCCAACCTGGGCATCACCCTGGCCCTCGGCCTGCTCGTCGCCGTCCCGACCGTGATCATCGCCGGTCCGGTCTTCTCCAAGTACGCCGCCCGCTGGGTGGACATCCAGGCTCCGGAGAAGATGATCCCCACCCGGCCCTCCGAGGACCTGGAGAAGCGCCCGGGCTTCGGCATCACCGTCGCGACCATCCTGCTGCCCGTCGTCCTGATGCTGGTCAAGGCGCTCGTGGACATCGTGGTCGACGACCCCGAGAACGGCGTGCAGAAGGTCACCGACGTCATCGGCTCGCCGCTGATCGCCCTGCTCGCGGCGGTCATAGTCGCCATGTTCACGATGGGCCGCGCGGCCGGCTTCACCAAGGAGCGGCTGTCCTCCACCGTCGACAAGTCGCTCGCCCCGATCGCCGGCATCCTGCTGATCGTCGGCGCGGGCGGCGGCTTCAAGCAGACCCTGATCGACCTCGGCGTCGGCCAGATGATCCTCGACTTCTCGAAGAGCTGGTCGATCCCGGCCCTGCTGCTCGCCTGGCTGATCGCGGTCGCGATCCGGCTCGCGACCGGCTCGGCGACGGTGGCGACGATCTCGGCGGCCGGCCTGGTGGCCCCGCTCGCGGCGGGCATGTCGACCGGCGAGGTGTCCCTGCTCGTGCTGGCGATCGGTGCCGGTTCGCTCTTCTTCAGCCACGTCAACGACGCCGGTTTCTGGCTGGTGAAGGAGTACTTCGGGATGAACGTCGGCCAGACGATCAAGACCTGGTCGGTGATGGAGACGATCATCTCGGTGGTCGGCATCGGGTTCGTGCTGCTGCTGTCGCTGGTGATCTAGCCCTCTCACCCGGCTGGTGGAGGCCCCGGAGCGCGGTTCGTCCGACCGCGCCCGGGGCCTCCGTCGTACGTACGGGGCTCAGGCCACCGCGGCCGCCGCGGCCCGCCCCGCCGCGCGCCCCGAGAAGAGGCAGCCGCCGAGGAAGGTGCCCTCCAGGGACCGGTAGCCGTGGACGCCGCCGCCGCCGAAGCCGGCCGCCTCGCCCGCCGCGTACACCCCGGGCAGCGGCTCGCCGTCCGCCGTGAGCACCCGCGAGGACAGGTCGGTCTGCAGTCCGCCGAGGGACTTGCGGGTCAGGATGTTGAGGCGTACGGCGACGAGCGGGCCGGCCTTGGGGTCGAGGATGCGGTGCGGGGGCGCCGTA
This sequence comes from Streptomyces fradiae, assembly GCF_041270065.1. NCBI lineage: Bacteria > Bacillati > Actinomycetota > Actinomycetes > Kitasatosporales > Streptomycetaceae > Streptomyces > Streptomyces fradiae. The sequence continues at coordinate 1,528,915 of NZ_CP065958.1, forward strand.
CGGATCAGCTTGTCGCCCAGATAGCGGCGGGCCCCGCGGATCGCCATGACCTGGAGGTCCTTGGTGAAGGGGTTGGCGATCTCGCGGTCGCGGGCGGTGATCTCGTGGCGCAGCGCGGTCTCGTCGATCAGGTCCTCGCCGGTGATCCGGTTCATGCCGCGGACCAGGGCGGCGAGGTCGTGCTCGACGACGAAGTCGGCGCCCTTGTCCATGAAGGCCTGCACGGGTCCCGGGACGTCGGCGCGGGCGCGGCCGATGACGTCGCGGACGGACTTGCCGGTGAGGTCGGGGTTCTGCTCGGAGCCGGAGAGGGCGAACTCCTTGCCGATGATCTTCCGGTCGAGCACGAACCAGGTGTGGTCGTGGCCGGTGCGCATGATGTGTTCGAGCGTGCCGAGGGTGTCGAAGCCGGGGAAGAGCGGCACGGGCAGCCGCTTGCCGGTCGCGTCGAGCCAGAGCGAGGACGGACCGGGCAGGATCCGGATGCCGTGCCTGGCCCAGATCGGGTTCCAGTTCTCGATGCCCTCGGTGTAGTGCCACATCCGGTCGCGGTTGACGTGGTGGGCGCCGGCGTCCTCGGCGATGCCCAGCATCAGGCCGTCGACGTGCGCGGGCACGCCGGAGAGCATGCGGGCGGGCGGGGTGCCGAGCCGCTCGGGCCACTGCTTGCGCACCAGGTCGTGGTTGCCGCCGATGCCGCCGGTGGTGACGATCACCGCCTGGGCGCGGTACGAGAACTCGCCGGTGACCTCGCGGTCGCTGGCGGTGCCGCGCGGGACCGCGGAGGGCGCCAGGACCTCGCCGGTCACGGTGTCGACGGCGCCGGCGGTACGGGCCAGGCCGGTCACCCGGTGCCGGAAGCGGAAGCGGACCAGGCCGCGGGCGACGCCCTCGCGGACCCGGCGCTCGAAGGGGGCGACCAGGCCGGGGCCGGTGCCCCAGGTGATGTGGAAGCGGGGTACGGAGTTGCCGTGGCCGTTCGCGTCGTAGCCGCCGCGCTCGGCCCAGCCCACCACCGGAAAGAAGCGCACCCCGAGCCCGTGCAGCCAGGCGCGCTTCTCGCCGGACGCGAAGTCCACGTACGCCTCGGCCCAGCGCCGCGCCCAGGCGTCGTCCTCGGGCCGGTCGAAGCCCGCGGTGCCCATCCAGTCCTGGAGGGCCAGGGCGTGGCTGTCGCGGATCCGCATCCGGCGCTGCTCGGGCGAGTCGACGAGGAAGAGGCCGCCGAAGGACCAGTGGGCCTGGCCGCCGATGGACTGTTCGGGTTCCTGGTCGAGGAGCAGCACCGTGCGGCCGGCGTCGACCAGTTCGGCGGTGGCGGCGAGACCGGCGAGGCCGGCCCCGATGACGATCACATCGGCGTCGTACGGCTCATGGGGCATGGACCGCATCTTGGATACACAAATGTATCCAGTCAACGGTTCGAGCCCCTCTCGCCCCTCCCGCTTTCTAATGCCGAGCATTAATATGGTCGGCATGGCAAGGACGTCAGGGCCCGAGACCCGGGACAGACTGATCCGCGCGGCCGAGGTGGTCTTCGCGACGAAGGGCGTCGACGGCGGCCGGCTCCGCGACATCGTCGCCCTCGCCGGCCAGGGCAACCCCTCGGCCGTGCAGTACCACTTCGGCTCCCGCGCCGGACTCCTCGACGCGGTGATGGCCGGCCGCCAGGCCCGGACGGAACAGGTACTCGCCCCGCTCCTCGACGCCGCGCCCGACGACACCCACGCCCTGGTCGAGGCGCTCGTCACCGCCGAGGCGAGCGAGCTGGGCACCGACCGCGGCCGCCGCTGCCTGCGGATCTCCGCCCAGCTCAGCCACGAGAGCGGGGTCCGCACCCGCACCCCGCACCCCACGCTCGCCGGCACCTGCTACTGGCGCCTGATCGAGCGCACCGAGGCCTGTCTCGCGGCGGCCGGACTGCCCGAGGCACTGCGCCTGGAGCGGCTCGACCTGGCGCTCACCGTGGTGGGCGCGGCCATGGCGGACCGGGCCCGGCAGTACCTCGACGGCGCCGAGCCGCTCACCGGTGAGGCGGTCTTCCTCGCCGATCTCGTCGAGACGACCACCGCACTTCTCCGGGCGGCACAGCCCCGGAGTCTCTGAAGCCCGAAAGGACGAGCCACCCATGAACGACCTCACCGGCAAGACCGTGCTCATCACCGGCGGTGCCCGCGGCCTGGGCGCCGAGGCGGCCCGGCAGGCGGTGGCCGCCGGAGCGAACGTCGTGCTCACCGACGTCCTCGACGAGGAGGGCAGGGCGACCGCCGAGGCGCTCGGCGAGCGGGCCCGCTTCCTGTACCACGACGTCACCTCGGAGGCGGACTGGGCGGCGGCCGTCACCCACGCCGTGGCCGAGTTCGGCGGACTGCACGGCCTGGTGAACAACGCGGGGATATCCACCGGCGCGTTCCTGGAGACCGAGTCGGTGGAGCACTTCCGCAAGGTCCTCGACATCAATCTGACCGGCGTCTTCATCGGCATGAAGGCCGCCATCCCGGCGATGCGGGAGGCCGGCGGCGGCTCGATCGTCAACATCTCCTCGGCCGCGGGCCTGATGGGCCTGGCGCTCACCGCCGGGTACGGCGCGTCCAAGTGGGGCGTGCGCGGTCTGACGAAGATCGGCGCGGTGGAGCTCGGCACGGCGGGGATCCGCGTCAACTCCGTCCACCCCGGCATGACCTACACCCCGATGACGGCCTCCGTCGGCATCGAGCGCGGCGCGGGCCGGTACCCGAACACGCCGATGGGCCGGGTCGGCGAGGCCGACGAGATCGCGGGCGCGGTCGTCTTCCTGCTCTCGGACGCCGCCTCGTACGTGACGGGCGCGGAGCTCGCCGTGGACGGCGGCTGGACCACCGGCCCGACGGTCAAGTACGTCATGGGGCAGTGACGCACCTGATTTCATGGGCGCATGCACGCCTCCGCCGCCTTCGATCCCTCCGCCGAGATCCTCGACGTCGTCGACGAGCAGGACCGGGTGATCGGACAGGCCCCGCGCGGTGAGGTGTACGCGCGGGGCCTGATCCACCGCTGCGTCTTCATCCGCGTGCGGGACTCCCTCGGCCGGACCTTCGTCCACCGCAGGACCCCGACCAAGCTGGTCTTCCCGTCCCTGTACGACATGTTCGTCGGCGGCGTCGTCGGCGCCGGCGAGTCGTACGACGACGCCGCGCTGCGCGAGGCCGAGGAGGAGCTCGGCGTGTCCGGGCTGCCCCGGCCCGAGCCCGTACTGAAGTTCCTGTACGACTCCGAGGGCGTGGCCGGGAAGTGGTGGTCGGCGGTCTACGAGGTGCGCTGCGACCTGCCGGTGAACCCGCAGGTCGAGGAGGTGGCCTGGCACGGCTTCCTCACCGACGAGGAGCTGACCGCGCGGCTCGGCGAGTGGGAGTGGGTGCCGGACGGGCGCCGGGCCTACGAGCGGCTGCTCGCGCACGGGGCCTGAGGGCACCGGGCCGGCACCTTTCCGGGCCCGCGGGGAGCCGCCGTACGGGAAGATCATCGTCCGGATAGGTAGGGTGCGGGCGTGAGCGACTTCGTACAGAGCCTGCGGCTGTGGTTCGCGCCGCGGCGCCTCCGGGAGGAGGGCGAGACCCCCGACTACCGCTTCTCCCTGGCCAACGAGCGGACCTTCCTCGCCTGGCTCCGGACCGCTCTGGCGCTCATCGGCGGCGGTTTCGCCGTGGACCAGTTCCTGCCGGACCTGCGCTGGGGCGTCCGGGTCGGGCTCGCGGTCGCGCTGCTCGTCGCGGGTGTGCTGTGCGCGCTGCGGGCGGTGAACCACTGGGTGCGCTGCGAGCGGGCGATGCGACGGGGCGAGGACCTGCCGGTCTCCCGTTTCCCGGCGGTCCTCAGCCTCGCGGTGGCGGTGGTCGCGCTCGCGATGGTGGTGGTCGTGGTCTTCGGCTGGGCCGGACGGTGAGCGGGCCGGGGACCGGAGCCGCGGTCGCGGACCGGGATCCCGGGCTGCAGCCGGAGCGGACCCGGCTCGCCTGGCGGCGGACCACGCTCTCGGCCACGGTGGTGGCCGTCCTCGCCGGCAAGCAGGCGATCCACGACGAGGTGACGGCCACCGGTCTGCTCGCGGCGGGCCTGTCGGCCCTGGTGTGGATCGGGTTCCTCGCGGTGGCGCACCGCCGGATCCAGTCCCTGGAGGCGGCCCGGCCGCGCGTGATGTCGCTCCGGGGCGCGCTGCTCGCGGTGGCGTGCACGGTGGCGTTCGCGGGGTTCGCGGTCGGCGTGCTGCTCTGACGGAGCCCAGCCTCCGCTGCCCGGTGCACCCCAACTTCCCCCGGGCCCGGGCCTGCTGGCACTCTTCCCCTGTCCGATTCGGGCTCTCATCCGGGGGATTCCCTTTGCCTGCCACCGATCCGTACGTGGTCGCGCTCGCGCCGCACGTCCACGCCTTCGTCCAGCCCGACGGGGGCTGGTGCCTGAACAACGCCGGCTTCGTCGGCGATCCCGGCGGCGGCGAGACGCTGCTCGTCGACACCGCCGCCACCGAACGCCGGGCCCGGCTGCTGCGCGCGGCCGTCCTCGACGCGGGACTCGCGCTGCCGCGCACCATCGTCTCCACCCACCACCACGGCGACCACACCTACGGCAACGGGGTGTTCCGGCCGGAGGCCCGGATCGTCGGGCACGCCAACTGCCGGGCCGAGCAGCTGGCCGCCGGGCGGCAGCTGCATCTGCTGTGGCCGCAGACCGACTTCGGCGCGGTGGAGATCCTGCCGCCGGACCTCACGTACACGGACGCGCTGACGCTGTACGTCGGGGAGACCGAGGTCCGGGTGCTGCACCCGGGTCCGGCGCACACCACCGGCGACTCGATCGTCCATCTCCCGGCGCAGGGCGTGGTGTTCACCGGCGACCTGGTGTTCCACGGCGGCACGCCGTTCCTGCCGATGGGGTCGCTCGCGGGGTCGCTGCGCGCCCTCGAACTGCTGCGCTCGCTGGACGCGCCCACGGTCGTGCCCGGGCACGGACGGGTGACCGACCCCTCGGCGTACGACGCGACCGAGCGGTATCTGCGCTGGGTGCGGGAGCTGGCGGCCGAGGGGTACGCGAAGGGGGACCCGCCGCTGGAGACGGCGCGGGCGGCGGAGCTCGGCGAGTTCGGGGCCTGGCAGGAGAGCGAGCGGCTCGTCGCCAATCTGCACCGCGCGTACGCGGAGCTGGAGGGGCTGCCGGAGGGTCATCCGCTCGACCCGGCGGCCGTGTTCGGCGACATGGCGGCGATGAACGGCGGGGTGCCGGTCGCCTGTCACGCGTAGTACACCCGCGGAGTCACCAGCGGGTGGGCCGCCACTCCGGGTCCGCCGCGCGCATCGCGGCCGCGTCGTCGCGGTCGCGGTACCGGCCGTCGTCCTCCGCCCAGCGGCGGTGGAGGTCGGCGAGCCGGTCCCGGTCGAGCTCCACGCCGAGGCCCGGTGTGTCGGTCACGGCGAGCCGGCCGGCCCGGAAGACGGGGGCGGTGGTGATCACGTCCTCGGTGAGCCACGGGTAGTGGGTGTCGCAGGCGTGGTGGAGGGCCGGGAGGGTCGCGGCGACCTGGGTCATCGCGGCCAGGCTGATGCCCAGGTGGGTGTTGGAGTGCATGGAGAGCCCGATGCCGTACGTGCCGCAGAGCGCGGCGAGTTCGCGGGTGCGGTGCAGGCCGCCCCAGTAGTGGTGGTCGCAGAGCACGATGCTGACGGCGCCGCGCGCGAAGGCCTCGGGGACCTCGGCGAGGGTGGTCACGCACATGTTGGTGGCGAGCGGCAGGTGGGTGCCGGCGGCGACCTCGGCCATGGCGGCGGTGCCGGTGGCCGGGTCCTCCAGGTATTCGAGGGCGGGGAGGCCCTCGAGTTCGCGGGCCACGGCGAGGGAGGTCTCCACGGACCAGGCGCCGTTGGGGTCGAGGCGCAGCGGGGCGCCGGGGAAGGCCTCGGCGAGCGCGCGGATCGCGGCGATCTCGCGGTCCGGCGCGAAGACCCCGCCCTTGAGCTTGAACGAGCCGAAGCCGTGCAGGCGGGCGAAGCGCCGGGCCTGCTCGACGAGGCCGGCCGGGTCGAGGGCCTCGCCCCAAGGGTCGGCCTCCTCGGGCGCGGCGCCCGGGTGGGCACCCCACTTGTAGAAGAGGTACGCGCTGTACTCGACCTCGTCGCGGACCCGGCCGCCGAGCAGGGCGTGCACGGGCAGTCCGAGGCTCCGGCCGAGGGCGTCGAGGCAGGCGGTCTCGACGGCGGAGACCACGGAGAGCAGCAGTTTGTCGGCGGTCTGGACGCCGCGCAGTCCACCGGCGTCGACCCGTCCGTCCGCGTCCTTCGCGGCCGCCGTACCGCACACCTCGGCGGCCAGCACGAACAGGCCGTTCACATCCGTGACCAAGCGGCCGGGCAGCGCCTCGGCGAGCGGACGTGCGAGGTCGAGGTACTTCGTGTCGCCGTAGGTCTCGCCGAGCCCGACGACTCCGCCTGCCGTGACCACTTCGACCACCAGGCGTGGGGTGAGGGGCTGGTGGACGCCCTGGGTGTTGAGCAGCGGCGGGTCCTTGACGAGGACGGGGGTCAGGCGGACGTGGTCGATGCGCAGCGCCGGATTCATATGTGAACCCTATTCACGCCTTCGGACGGCACGCCAGAGACGTGCGCCTTCTTTCCCGCCGGGTTCCCGAAGCGTCCGGGCAGGGTTCGGGCGGGGCTTGACGGGGATCACTCTGGACGACATACCGACTGGTCGGTCATCATGAACCGACGCCGAACCCGGAGGTACGCCCGCATGACCCCGACTCCCCCACCCGGCCTCGACCCCGAGGCGCTGCGCCGCCTGCTCGACCGCGAGCGGCCCGGCCTGGTCGCCGGCCCGCTGACCGCCCGGCTGATCGAGGGCGGGCGCTCGAACCTCACGTACCTCGTGACCGACGGCTCCGCCCAGTGGGTCGTCCGCCGCCCGCCGCTCGGCCACGTCCTGGCCACCGCGCACGACATGAAGCGCGAGCACCGGGTGATCAGCGCGCTGCACGACACCGCCGTACCGGTGCCGGAGGCGGTGCTGCTGTGCGAGGACGACACGGTGCTCGGCGCGCCATTCTACGTCATGGAGTACGTGGCGGGCACCCCGTACCGCTCGGCCGCCCAGCTCGCCCCGCTCGGCCCGGAGCGCACCCGCGCCGCCGTCCTCGGGCTCGTCGACACCCTGGTCGACCTGCACGCCGTGGACCCGGACGCCGTCGGACTCGGCGACTTCGGGCGCCCGGAGGGCTTCCTCGACCGGCAGCTGCGCCGCTGGGGCAAGCAGCTGGACGCCTCGCGGGGCCGCGAGCTGCCCGGCATCGGCGAGCTGCACGCGGCTCTCGGCCGCCGCCTCCCGCAGTCCCCCGCCCCGACCGTCATCCACGGCGACTACCGGCTCGACAACGTCCTCATCGGCGACGACGACCGGATCAAGGCCGTCCTGGACTGGGAGATGTCCACCCTCGGCGACCCGCTCACCGACCTCGGCCTGCTCGTCATGTACAGCACGCCGCTGGCCGTCCCGGACTCGCCGGTGTCCACCACCGCGACGGCCGCCGGACACCCGAGCACCGCCGAGCTGATCGAGCGCTACGCCGCCCGCTCGGGCCGCGACGTCTCCGCCCTCTCCTGGTACACGGCCTTCGCCTGGTTCAAGCTCGCCGTGATCCTGGAGGGCATCCACTACCGCTACACCCTCGGGCAGACCGTCGGCGCCGGCTTCGACCGGATCGGCGAACTCGTCCCGGTCTTCATCGAGCACGGCCTCACCACGCTCCAGGACCTCCAGGAACTCCAGGACCCTCAGGAAGGCTGATCCGCCATGGACTTCGCGTTCGACGCCCGCACCGAGGAGCTGCGGGCGAGACTCCTCGCCTTCATGGACGAGCACGTGTATCCCGCCGAGGCCGTCGCCGAGGAGCAGCGGGCCGCGCTCGCCTCCCCGTGGGACACCCCCGCGATCGTCGAGGAGCTGAAGGCCGAGGCGCGCCGCCAGGGTCTGTGGAACCTCTTCCTCCCCGACGAGGAGTACGGCGCCGGGCTCACCAACCTGCAGTACGCGCCGCTCGCCGAGATCACCGGCCGCAGCCCCCACCTCGCCCCCACCGCCCTCAACTGCGCGGCCCCCGACACCGGGAACATGGAGGTGCTCGCCCAGTTCGGCGACGAGGCGCAGAAGAAGCAGTGGCTGGAGCCGCTGCTCGCCGGCGAGATCCGCTCGGCCTTCGCGATGACGGAGCCGGAGGTGGCCTCGTCCGACGCGACCAACATCGAGACCCGGATCCGGCGGGACGGCGACTCGTACGTCGTCGACGGGCGCAAGTGGTACATCTCCGGGGCCATGAACCCCGACTGCAAGATCTTCATCGTGATGGGCAAGACCGACCCCGACGGGGCCGACATCCGACGCCAGCAGTCGATGATCCTGGTCCCCCGCGACACCCCCGGCGTCGAGGTGCGCCGCGCGATGCAGGTGTACGGCTACGAGGACCACTCGCACGGCGGGCACGCCGAGGTGCTCTTCCACGGGGTGCGGGTCCCGGCCGCGAACCTGATCGGCGAGGAGGGCGGCGGCTTCGCCATCGCCCAGGCCCGGCTCGGCCCCGGCCGCATCCACCACTGCATGCGCCTGATCGGCATGGCCGAGCGGGCCGTGGAGCTGATGTGCCGGCGCGCCGTCTCCCGTACCGCCTTCGGCAAGGCCCTCGCCCAGCAGGGCGTCGTACAGACCTGGATCGCGGACGCCCGGGTGACCATCGAGCAGCTGCGGCTGCTGGTCCTGAAGACGGCCTGGCTGATGGACACCGTCGGCAACCGGGGTGCGCACACCGAGATCCAGGCGATCAAGATCGCCACCCCGCGGGCGGTGGTCGACATCATCGACAAGGCGGTCCAGCTGCACGGCGCCGGCGGCGTCTCGCAGGACTTCCCGCTGGCCGAGCTGTGGGCCGCGGCCCGCACCCTGAAGCTCGCCGACGGCCCGGACGAGGTGCACCAGCGCTCGCTGGCCCGCCGGGAGCTGAAGAAGTACCTGTAGGACGTGGGCCCGTAGGCCCGTAGGCCCTACGGGCGCAGGGCCCGCAGCAGGAGGTCGGCCAGGTGGTCGGCGACCTGCTGCGGGGTCAGCGGCCCGTCCGGGCGGTACCAGGTCGACAGGTGGTGGACCGAACCGAAGTGGTAGTCCACCACCAGGTCGGCGGGGGTCGCGTCGGAGAACACCCCGGCCCGCTGGCCCTCCTCGATCAGGGCCCGGAAGCGCTCGTGGTAGCGCCGCCGCTCGGTGCGCACCTGCTTGTTCTTCTCCGGGCTCAGGTGGTGCATCGAGCGGAAGAAGATCGAGGCGTCGTCGAGGTTGTCGATGGTGGTGACGACGACGTCCGCGGCGGCGTCCCGCAGCCGCTGCTCCACCGGGGCGTCCGCCTCCGCGAAGGCGTCGAGCCGCTCCTGCTGGAGCCGCAGGACCCGGGCGTAGACCTCCTGGAGCAGGTCCTCCTTGGAGCCGAAGTAGTGGTAGAGGGCGCCCTTGGTGACGCCCGCCGCCTCCACGATCTCCTGGACGGAGGTCCGGTCGTAGCCCTGCTCGGCGAAAAGCCGGGTGGCGGCGGCGAGGAGCCGCTGGGGAACGGGCGCCCCGTTCCCCTCCGTCGTCCTGGCCATGCTGCGCCGCCTTTCGTCCGTGCGTCTGCTCACGTGCTCACGTGCTCACTTCGGGGACCGCAGGTCCCGCCTGAGGATCTTCCCACTAGTCGTCTTGGGCAGCTCCGGCAGGATCTCGACCTCGCGCGGGTATTTGTACGCGGCGAGCCGCCCGGCACAGTACGCGGACAGCTCGGCCGGGTCCGCGGCGGCGCCGGGGCGCAGGCTCACGTACGCCTTCACGGTCTCGCCGCGGTAGGCGTCGGGGACACCGACGACGGCCGCCTCGCGGACCGCCGGGTGGGTGTAGAGGACGTCCTCGACCTCGCGCGGCCACACCTTGAAGCCGGAGGCGTTGATCATGTCCTTCTTGCGGTCGACAACGTAGAGCCAGCCCTCGGCGTCCATGAAGCCGATGTCGCCGGTGCGCAGCTCCCCGCCGGGGAACGCGGCGGCGGTGGCCTCGGGCAGCCGCCAGTAGCCGGGGACGACCTGGGGGCCGCGGACGGCGATCTCGCCCTGCTCGCCGAAGGGCACGTCGGCGCCGGTCTCGTCGACGATCCGGACTACGGTGTCGGGTCCGGGCACGCCGACCGAGAGGGTGCCGGAGACGGGGTCGACGGGCGCCTCGTGCTGCGGCGGTACGGAGGCGCAGGGCGCGGTGCACTCGGTGAGGCCGTAGCCGTTGCGGATGTACGGGCCGAAGCCGGCCCGGAACTTCTCGACCAGGGCGGGCGGCACGGGCGCACCGCCGGAGGAGATCACCAGGAAGGACGAGAAGTGGTCGGGGGTGGCGCCGGGGTGGGCGCCGAGCGCCATGAAGGCGGTGGAGGGGCCGACGGTGTAGGCCGGGCGGTGCTCCAGGAAGGCGTCCAGGACCACGCCGGCCTCGAAGCGGTAGGCGAGGACGAGGGTGCCGCCGTTGGCGAGGCAGGCACCGAGCTCGCAGACCAGGCCGGTGATGTGGAAGAGCGGGGCGAGGACGAAGTAGCCGGCGCCGGGCGGGACGGGGTGGCCGGTGCGCTGGCGTTCGGCGTTGTGGACGATGCCCCGGTGCAGGTTGAGGGCGCCCTTGGGGGTGCCGCTGGTGCCCGAGGTGTAGCTGATCAGGGCGATGTCGTCGGTGGTGAGCTCGCGCCCCTCGGGGGCCGGGTGTCCGGCGCGGGCGACCGCGAGCAGGTCGTCGACCTCGGTGGGCACGGCCTCGAAGCCGAGGACGCGCGGGTCGTTCCGGGTCTGCAGCTGGCGCTCGTCGGCGGTGAGGGCGATCCCCACGCCGGCCGCGGCGGCGGTGTCGCGGACGTGGTCCGCCCACGCGCGGCCGGAGCAGATGACGGCGCGGGCGCCCGAGTCGCGCAGGGCGTGGCCGACCTCGGCCGCCTTGTACATGGGGTTGAGCGGCACGACGGCGGCCCCGGCCTTCCACGCGCCGAGCAGGGCGAGCACGAAGTGCGGGCTGTTCTGCAGCATGACCGCGACCCGGTCGCCGCGCCCGACCCCGCGGGCGGCGAGGTGTCCGGCGACGGAGTCGGAGAGCGCGTCGGTCTCGGCGTACGTGAGGCGCGCGTCGAAGTAGACGAGCGCCGGGTGGTCGGGGGTGCGGGCGGCGGCGGCCCGGAAGGCGTGCAGCAGGGTGGGCGGCGGGTCGATCGGGGCCCGCTGGGCCTCGCTGAGCCGGCCGAGCCAGGGCCTGGCGGCGTAGATGGACTCCGCGGCGTGCTCGCCCTGGGCGGCCCCGTGTGCGGTCATGCGCCCGCTCCTTCCCACTTCTGCTGGATGTGGTTCATGTTGCCGAGCCAGCGCTCCGGGTCGCCGGCCCGGGCCCGGTAGTAGGCGCCGACCTCGGGGTGCGGAAGGACCAGGAAGCGGTCCTCCGCCATGGCGTCGAAGAGCGCGGCGGCGACGTCGTCGGGCTCGATGGCGGTGGGGGCGAGCACGAGTTCGCCGGCCGAGCCGGCGGCGGTCAGCATGTCCGTACGCACGCCCTGCGGGCAGATCGCGTGCACCTTGAGGCCACGGTGGCGGTAGGTGAGCGAGAGCCATTCGGCGAAGGCGTACGCGCCGTGCTTGGAGACGCTGTACGGGGCGGCGCCGACCATGGTGAGCAGTCCGGCGGCGGAGACGGTGGACACGAAGCGTCCCTCGCCGCGCTCCAGCCAGTCGGGCAGCAGGGCGCGGGCGGCGCGCACATGGGCCATCACGTTGACGTCCCAGGCGGCGGCCCAGACCGCCTCGTCGGCGAAGGCGTCGCCGGGCGAGGCGAGACCGGCGTTGGCGCACCAGACGTCGATCCGGCCGCCGAGCGCGGCGCGGGCCTCCTCGACGACGGCGGAGGCGTCACCGGGCACGGCGAGGGCGCCGATCTCCTCGGCCGCCGCCTTGGTGCGGTCCGGGTCGAGGTCGTTGACCACGACCCGCGCGCCCTCGGCGGCGAACCGCCGGGCCAGTGCCGCGCCGATACCGCCCGCCGCGCCCGTGACGACCACTCCCGCGCCCTGCACCGTACTCATCCGGCTCACCTCTCCGTTGCGGTTCTGCGGGCAGACTAACCAGTCGGTATGTCGTCGTGGAAGAGGTCGTGGCACGCCTCGTTCCGCGCGGGCCCGTCGGGCGCTAGCGTGCGGGGCCATGTCAGGGAAGGCGATCAAGGAGGTTTCCTCATGAGCCGTACGAACCTGTCCAGGATGTCGAGACGCGGTCTGCTGGCGGCGGGCGCGGGCGGTGCGCTGGCGGCGGCCGTGACGGCCGCTCCCGCGGCGGCCGACGCGCCGCCCGGAAAGGGCCGCCGGGTGCGCACCGGTTTCGACCGGCTCGCCGCCGACGGCTACGCGCCGCTGGCCGGGCAACGGGTCGGCGTGGTCACCAACCCGACCGGCATCACCGCCGACGCCCGGCACCTCGTGGACGTGATGCACGCCGACGAACGCGTCGACCTGGTCGCCGTCTTCGGCCCGGAGCACGGCTTCCGCGGCACCGCCCAGGCGGGCGGCTCGGAGGGGCGCTACGACGACCCGGCGACCGGACTGCCGGTCTACGACACGTATCTGAAGAGCGGTCAGCCGCTCGCGGACGTGTTCACCGCCTCCGGTGTGGACACCGTCGTCTTCGACATCCAGGACGTCGGCGCCCGCTTCTACACGTACATCTGGACGCTGTACGACTGCATGGCCGCCGCCGCGCTCGCGGGGAAGCGCTTCGTGGTCCTGGACCGGCCGAACCCGGTGACCGGGCGGGGGGCGCTCGGCCCGGTCCTGGACCGGGCGTTCGCCACCTTCGTGGGCCGCGAGCCGATCGCGCAGGCGCACGGCATGACGGTGGCGGAGCTGGCCCGGCTGTTCAACGCGGAGTTCCTGGCGAAGCCGGTGCCGCTGGAGACGGTCGCGGTGAGCGGCTGGCGGCGGGCCGACTTCTTCGACGCGACCGGGCTGCCGTGGGTGCCGCCGAGCCCCAACATGCCGACCGCCGACACGGCGCTGGTCTACTCCGGCACCTGTCTTTTCGAGGGCACCAACCTCTCCGAGGGGCGCGGCACCACCCGGCCCTTCGAACTGCTCGGCGCGGAGGGGATCGACGGGCGCTGGGCGGAGGCGGCGAACGCGGCCGGCCTGCCGGGCGTGCGCTTCCGCGAGGCCTATTTCGCGCCCACCTTCTCCAAGTTCCAGGGGAAGACGGTCGGCGGGGTGCAGTTGATGGTGCACGACCGCGAGGCCTTCGACCCGGTCCGCACCGGCATCGCGCTGCTCGTCACGGCGCGGCGGGTCTGGAGCGGCTTCGCCTGGCGCCCGGACAACTGGATCGACAAGCTCACCGGCTCGACCCGGGTGCGCACGCTGATCGACGCGGGAGCCGGCACCGACGAGGTGGTCGGCGCCTGGGACGCGGACCTGGCGGCCTTCCGGACGATGCGGCAGGAGTACCTGATGTACCACTAGGGGACGGCGCGGGACTGGTTGGGCGTGGCGCGGCCCACCCTGGCGATAGGCACCACGTACCCCTGGGAGGGCGACCTGGCCGACATACGGCTCGCCGCCTCGTTCGACGCCCTGGTGCACTTCCCGGTCATCACCGCCGCCCGGCTGCGTTTCTGACGACTGGCCGCCCCTCCGCGCGGGAAGAATGCCGGTGCCAACGGCGCTCCTCGACGCGGAGGGACGGGCCCATGACGGTGACGAGTGTCGATCCGTACCGCGAGGTGGTCCTCGACAAGGACGGCGACGGGCCGGCCGGCCAGGCGGGGGCGCTCGCGGGGCTCGCCCGCGCGGGCTGCACGGACCTGGTGCTCTTCACGCACGGCTGGAACAACTCGCCGTCCGTGGCGACCGGTCTCTTCGACCGCTTCTTCGAGCCGTTCCCGGCGCTGTCCGGCCCCGGCCGGCGGCTCGGCTACGCGGGCCTGGTGTGGCCGTCGATCATGTTCTCCGACGAGCGTGTGCCGGACTATCCGGCGCTCCGGGCGGTCCTCCCGGAGCGGGCGGCGGCGGTGGACCGGATCGAGGAGCTGCTCGCCGCGGAGCCGGCGGACGAGGCGGCCCTGGCGGAGTTCGCCGGGCTGCTGCGGGAGCTCACCGGGACCGAGGCCGAGGGCCGGGAGGCGGTCGGGGCTGCGGTGGGGGACGCCGCCCCGGTGCCGCAGTTCCTGGTGGGCGATCCGGCGATGGTGTACGGGATGTTCGCCGACGCCCTGGAGGGCGCCGAGGGCGAGGCCGGGGCCGAGGCGCTGTTCGGCGGGAATCCGGCGGGGCGGCTGTGGAAGGGCGCCAGGGAGGCGCTGCGGCAGGCCACGTACTTCACGATGAAGCGCCGGGCGGGTGTGGTCGGCGAGCGGGGCCTGGGCCCGCTGCTCGGCGAGCTCGGCCGGGCGGCGCCGGGCCTGCGGGTGCATCTGGTCGGGCACAGTTTCGGCGGCCGGCTCGTCGCGTACGCCCTGCGCGGGCTGCCCGCCGGGGCCCGGAACGTGAAGTCGGTGACCGTGCTCCAGGGCGCCTTCTCGCACTACGCCTTCGCGGCCCGGCTGCCGCACGACCGCGGCCACGGCGGCTCGCTGGCCGGACTGCAGGACCGGATCGACGGCCCGCTGGTGGCCTGCCACTCCCACCGTGACTCCGCGCTGCGGATCTTCTACCCGCTGGCCTCCCGGGTCTCCCGGGACGACGAGTCGCTGTTCGGCGACGAGCGGCGCTGGTGGGCGATCGGTTACGACGGCGTGCAGGCCGTCCCGGGCACGGCGGCCCGCAGCCTCGGGGCCGTGCTTGCCGACGGGCTGCCCGGGACGGGCTGTGTGAGCGTGGACGCGGCGCAGGTGGTGACCGAGCACAGCGACATCTGCCATGCCGAGCTGGCCCGGGTGGTGGCCCGGGCGGGCCGCTTCGACTGAGCCGCGCGCCGCCCCGTACGGGCACCGCGTACGGCCGCCTCGTACGGCCGTCTCCCCCGGCCGGTTTTCGGCCGATGCGCCGAAGTCCGGCGGAAGACGATGGAACACGATGCGGCTCCCGTTCGTCCCTCTCATATCGCCGGAGTGCTAGCGACGGAGGTGGCAGACGATGGCCGGGTTCCGGAGTCTCGCGAGACAGGTGCGCGACCCAGGGTGCGACACGGCGCTGCGGCGCTATTCGCTGCGCAAGTGCCTGGAGCGGTTCGCGCCCTACGGTCACCGGGCGACCTGGGACCATCTGTGCCGCAGGCACGGCTTCGGTCCCGAGGACCGGGAGGCCGATCCGAGCCGGCTGGTGGCCGCGCTCGACGAGCTGGAGGCGGCGCGGACGGTCTGGCTCGCGTACGAGGAGGAGTTCGCCGAGCGGCGGCGCCGCGAGAAGCACGGCGGACTGCGCCGGCCGGGCGGGCTCGACGAGTGGCACCGCAGGATCTGGGGCGGCAACGGGGTGGCCCGCTGCGACGACCCGGCCCACCATCCCGCCGAGCCGCTGCCCGAGGTGGTGGGGCGCCTGGTGGCGGCGCTGCGGCGGGGCCCGGGCGAGCTGTGCCCGGTGTGCGCGGGCCCGCACATCGAGTGGCGCGGCGGGCCGGCGGACGAGCCGTGGTTCGGTCCGGCCTGCGGGGACTGCGGGGTGCTGATACCGCGGGCGGTGCTGACGCCCCGGGCGCTCGCCCGGACCCGGGGGGTCGTTCCGGCCCGGCTCGCGTCGGTGGCGTGATGCTGCAGGTGTGCCTCAACGGCAGCCGCGGGCCCGGGGAGCCGGCGGCCGTTCCGGCGGTCCCGGAGGCGCTGGCCGAGTCCGCCGCCGCGGCCGTCGCGGCGGGCGCCGAGGACGTGCATGTGCACCCGAGGACGCCGTGCGGGAACGACACCCTCTCGCCGCGGGTGCTCGCCGAGACGCTGAACGCGATCCGCGCGGTGGTGGACGTGCCGGTGGGCGTGACGACCGGGGCGTGGGCGGAGCCCGACCCGGTACGCCGGCTGGCCCGGGTGCGGGCCTGGACGGTGCTGCCCGACCACGCCTCCGTGAACTGGCACGAGCCGGGCGCCGAGGCCCTCGCCGCGGCCCTGCTCGACCGGGGCGTCGCCGTGGAGGCGGGCCTGTGGTCGGGCACCGACGGACCGGCCCGTTTCCTGCGCTCCTCCCTCGCGCCCCGGGTACTGCGGGTCCTCGCCGAGGTGACGGACCCCTCGCCGGCCCGGGCCGAGGACACCGCGCGAGCCCTGCTCGCGACGCTCGCCCGCTCACCGCACGCCCGGCCGGTGCTGCTGCACGGCGAGGGCGGCTCGGCCTGGCCGGTCCTGCGACTGGCCCGGCGGCTCGGTCTGGACACCCGGATCGGTCTGGAGGACACCCTGCTCCTCCCGGACGGCACCCCGGCCGCCACCAACGCCCAGCTGGTGTCGGCGGCGCTCGCCGAGCCCGGCAGGCCCGGCGCGTCCGCCCCGGCGACGGTGTCGGCGTAGCAGGCCGCCCACCGGGCGAAGAGGGGGACGCTACCAGGCAACAATCCGTTCGCCCAGGGGAATTCGGACCCGGCACAGTGTGCGGCGATGACCACGCCACCCGATCACCCGAAACGACCGGAGTTCTGACATGTCGACGCTGCGCGTCACCGCCGAGACCCTGACCGTCCACGAGCACCCCAACGCCGACGCGCTCGAACTCGCGCAGGTCGGTCTGTACCGCGCGGTGGTCGCCAAGGGCAGCTACCGGACCGGAGACGTGGCGCTCTACATCCCCGAACAGGCGGTGCTGCCCGCGCCGTTGGTCGACGAGCTGGGGCTGACCGGACGGCTCGCGGGGAAGGCCTCGGACCGGGTCAAGGCGGTGCGGCTGCGCGGCGAGCTGTCGCAGGGGATCGTGTGCCGGCCGAAGGCGCTCGACGGGGTGGACCTGGAGCGGGCGGCGAAGGACGGCACGGACTTCGCGGAGCTGCTCGGGATCGTCAAGTGGGCGCCGCCGGTGCCGCCGACGATGAGCGGTGAGGTGGAGGCGGCGCCGGACCTGCTGCCCTGGGTGGACATCGAGAACCTGCACCGCTTTCCGGACATCTTCACGCCCGGCGAGCCGGTGGTCCTCACCGAGAAGCTGCACGGCACGGCCTGCCTGGTCACCTACCTCGCCGCGGAGGGCCGGACGCTCGTCTCCTCCAAGGGCTTCGGGGCGAAGGGCCTCGCACTGAAGGAGGACCCGCGCAACCTGTACTGGCGCGCGATACACGGCCATGGTCTGTCCGCCGTCGCGGCCCGGCTCGCGGCGCGCCTCGGGGCCTCCCGGGTCGGCCTGTTCGGCGAGGTGTACGGGGCGGGGGTGCAGGACCTGGCGTACGGGGCGAACGCCCGCGCCGAGGACGGTGTCGGCTTCGCGCTGTTCGACCTCGCGGCCGAGGTCGACGGGCAGGTGCGCTGGCTGGACCCGGCCGAGGTGCTGGAGCCGGGCGAGCTGCCCCTCGTACCGCGGCTGCACACCGGCCCGTACGACCTGGACACCGTCCTCGCGCTGGCGAGCGGCCGCGAGACGGTCTCCGGGCGCGAGCTGCATCTGCGCGAGGGTGTGGTGATCCGCCCGGTGACCGAGCGGCACAGCCCGGTGGTCGGCGGCCGCGCGATCGCGAAGGCGGTCAGCCCGGCGTATCTGACCCGCAAGGGCGGCACCGAGTACGAGTGACGCCGGCCGACCGGCCGCACAGACCGAGCGGGGCCCGCCCACGGGGGTGGTGGGCCCCGCTCTCTCATGTCTCCCGCGCGTCCCGGCGGCTACCCGTCCCGGCGCTCCGGCATCAGGCGGGAGCCGGTGAGCCGCTCGCCGAAGACGTCGTCGGGGTTGGACAGGACGCAGTTCTCCAGGGACAGGCAGCCGCAGCCGATGCAGTCGGTGAGATGGTCCCGGAGCCGGCCCAGCTGTGTGATCCGCTCGTCGAGCTCGGCCCGCCAGTCCGCCGAGAGCCGCGCCCAGTCGTCACGGGTCGGCGTGCGTTCCTCGGGCAGCCGGGCGAGCGCGTCGCGGACGGTGGCGAGGGGGATGCCGACCCGCTGCGCGGCCCGGATGAAGGCGACCCGGCGCAGGATGTCCCGTCCGTAGCGGCGCTGGTTGCCGCTGGTGCGGCGGCTGCTGATCAGGCCCTTCGCCTCGTAGAAGTGGAGGGCGGAGACGGCCGCGCCGCTGCGCGCGGACAGCTGGCCGACGGTGAGTTCGTGGATCTTCTCGGGAATCTGCGGCACTCGTCCGAGCCTAGTCCGTTGACACGGACCCACCCCGACCCACAACATGCTAAGCAGTCGCTTAGAGACGTGCGCGAGCATGGCATCAGAGAGGGAGCGGAACATGGCCGAGCCGAGGATCTTCACCTCCGCCGAGGAACTGCGCGCCGGGGTCGGCGAGCAGCTGGGACACAGCGACTGGCTGGAGATCGAGCAGAAGCGGATCGACCAGTTCGCCGACGCCACCGGCGACCACCAGTGGATCCATGTCGACCCGGAGCGCGCCGCCGGCGGCCCGTTCGGGAAGACCATCGCCCACGGCTATCTGACCCTGTCGCTGCTGCCCACCCTGGTGCCGCAGATCATGCGGGTCGAGGGCATGAAGATGGGCCTCAACTACGGCACCAACAAGGTGCGGTTCCCCGCCCCGGTGCCGGTCGGCTCGCGGCTGCGGGCCACCGCCGTGCTCACCGAGGTGACGGAGGCCGGCGGCGGCGTGCAGGTGACGGCGACGGTGACCGTGGAGCGCGAGGGCGGCGACAAGCCGGTCTGCGTCGCGGAGTCGGTCTCGCGCTACTACTTCTGAACCGCCGGACCGCCGCCGGACCGCCGGACTACTGCTGGACCGGCGGACTAACCCTGCGGCGCCGGCGCCTGGGCGCCGACCATCCTGAGCACGAGGCCGGCGTAGAGCGCGCCGACCTCGTCGGCCGTGTGCCGGCCCTGGGTGTTGAACCAGCGCGAGACGTCGATGCAGAGCGACAGGATCGCGACCGCGGTGCCGGCCACGTCGGGGACGTCGAACTCCCCGGCGGCCACGCCCTCGTTGATGATCCGCCGCACGGTGGCGTCCGACTCGCGGCGCAGCGCCACGATCTCGGTGCGGTGCTCGGGGCCGAGGGCGTCGAGCTCGTACTGCACGACCCGGGCGGTGGTGTGCCGCTCGGCGTGCCAGCGGACGAAGGACCGTACGGCGTCGGCGAGCCGCTCGGCGGCGGTGCCGGGGCCGTCGGCGGCCGCCCGCAGGATCTCCAGGGCCTTGTCGTGGCCGATCCGGCTGATCCGGTGGAGCAGCTCTTCCTTGGTCTTGTAGTGGATGTAGAGCGCGGCCGGGCTCATGCCGGCCCGGCCCGCGATGTCCCGGGTCGTGGTGGCGTGGTAGCCGCGCTCGGCGAACGCCTCGACCGCCGCGACCAGCAGGCGCCGGGCGGCCTCGGGCGTGACCTCGCCCCACGGCATGTCCTCGCCGCCGGGCGTCTCCTCCGCCGCGCTCATCGCACACTCCTCCTCGGGCCGTCAGGGACGAACACCATACAACGAAGCTGAGCAAGCGCTTAGCGGTTGGCCGATTCGTCGCCGGTCAGAGCTTCTGGAAGGGGTCGTGCTCGGCGAGCAGCTTCTCCAGGCGGGCCTGGTCGACCCGGCTGACGATCTGACCCGCCTCCTGCCGGTCGCGGACGACCTTGGCGAGGGTGAAGGCGGAGGTGGTGAGGTAGAGGACGGAGATGGCGAGGAAGGCCCGCACCCAGGCGCTGGCGTCGAGCTGGTAGACGCCGATGGCCACGGCGGCCAGGGCGAGGCCGAAGGAGATGACGGCCTGCGCGTAGTAGGCGGCGGTGTTCTGCTGCTTGACCGGTGTGTCGCTCATGCCGGACAGGATCGGGCGGATGTGGCCCGCGCCACATCCGCCCGGATACTCACGCACCCCGCCCGGGTACTCAGGTTCGGCAGGCTCAGAAGGCGGAGACTCCGGTGAGCGCGCGTCCGATGATGAGCTTCTGGATCTGGCTGGTGCCCTCGTAGAGGGTCATCACGCGGGCGTCGCGGAGCAGCTTGCCGACCGGGTACTCGTCGATGTAGCCGTAGCCGCCGAAGACCTGGAGGGCGTTGTTCGCCGAGCGGACGGCGGCCTCGGAGGCGTACAGCTTGGCCTTGGAGGCGGCGGTGGCGAAGTCCTGGCCGCGGTCGACGAGGTCGGCGACCCGCCAGGTCAGCAGCCGGGCGGCGTCGACGTCCACGGCGATGTCGCTGATGAGTTCCTGGACGAGCTGGTACGAGGCGATGGGCTTGCCGAACTGCTCGCGCTCCCCGGCGTAGCGGACGGCCGCGTCGAGGGCGGCCTGCGCGATGCCGACGCAGCCGGCGGCGACCGACATCCGGCCCTTGGCGAGGGCGGACATGGCGACGGAGAAGCCCTTGCCCTCGGGGCCCAGCATGGCGCTCGCCGGGACGCGGACGCCCTCCAGGACGAGTTCGGCGGTGGCCTGGCCGCGCAGGCCGAGCTTGCCGTGCACGGGGCGGCGGGTGAGGCCGGGGGTGTCGGTGGGGACGAGGAAGGCGGAGACGCCGCGGTGGCCGGGGCCGCCGGTGCGGGCGAAGAGCAGCACCACGTCGGCCCAGGTGCCGTTGGTGATGAACATCTTGGTGCCGTCGATGACGTAGGTGTCGCCGTCGCGGACCGCCCGGGTGGCGAGGTTGCCGGCGTCGGAGCCGGTGCCGGGCTCGGTGAGGCCGAAGCAGCCGATGGCCTCGCCGGAGGCGAGCCGGGGCAGCCAGGCGCGCTTCTGCGCCTCGTCGCCCCAGGCGGCGACGGTCTTGGCGACCAGGCCGAGCGAGACGGAGACGATGCCGCGGACCGAGGAGTCGCCGCGGCCCAGCTCCTCGGTGACCAGGCAGTAGGCGAGGTGGTCGCCGCCGGAGCCGCCGTACTCCTCGGGGATGGTCAGGCCGAGGAAGCCGACGGCGCCGAGCTTCTTCACGATGCCCCGGTCCACCTCCTCGGCGCGGTCCCAGGCGACGGCGTGCGGGGCGACCTCGCGGGCGACGAAGTCCTCGGCGAGCCGGCGTACGGCCTCCTGCTCCTCGCTGAGCTCCAGATTCATGGCGTCACCCCATCGGTCGGGTCGGGTCGGGTCCGGGCTGGGCCGGGGCCGGTCGCGGCCGGTCGCCCGAGTTTAATTACCACTGCTAGTTTTCTTGGCCCCGCCTACTATGTGCGCCATGGCCCGACCGCGCAAGCCCCTGCTCAGCCGAGACCGCATCGTCGCAACGGCGGGCACGCTCGTGGACGCCGAGGGCCTGGCCGCGCTCTCCACCCGGCGGCTCGCGGCCGAACTCGGCGTCAGCGGCCCCTCCCTCTACAACCACTTCCGCACCAAGGACGAGATCCTGGACGCGGTCGCGGACACGGTCAGCGCGAAAGTCGATCTGTCGATGTTCGCGCCGGGCGACCCGCGTGACTGGCGCACCGCGCTGCACGACTGGGCGGTCTCCTACCGCGCGGCCCTGACCGACCACCCGAACCTGGTCCCCCTGCTCGCCCAGGGCCCCGGCCGCCGCCCGGCCGGCCTCAAGGTCGCGGACGCGGTCTTCGGCGCGATGGTCCGGGCCGGCTGGCCACCCGCCCAGGCCACCCGCATCGGCGCCCTCATGCGCTACTTCATCACCGGCTCCGCCCTCGGCTCCTTCGCCCGCGGCTTCGTGAACGACGAGGACGCCTACGACCCCGCCGACTACCCTCACCTGGGACAGGCCCACCTGCTCGCGGAGCGCGGCGAACAGGTCGACGAGGGGGCGTTCGAGACGGGCCTGCGGGCGCTCCTCGACGGGCTGGCGATGCAGTACGAGGCGGGGGTACGGGGGACATGGCCGAAGCAGGACTCGGCGAACGGCTCATAGCGGCGGTACGGGCGGGCGGCGCGGAGGAGGCCCGCCGGCTCCTGGAGGCGGGCGCCGACCCGGACACGGCGGGCGAGGACGGGCTGCCGCTGCTGTGCGTGGCGGTCGCGGCGTACGACGCGGAGGCGGCCGGGGAACTCGCGATGGGCGGCGCCGACCCGAACCGCCTGCTCCCCGACGGGTCGACCCCGCTGCTGCGGGCGATCGAGGGCGGCTCGGCCGCGGTCGTCTCGGCGACGCTCGCCCACGACCCGGGCCCGCGGCTGCGCGGGCCCGCCGGGGACCGGGCCCTGGCCGCCGCGCGCAGCTGGTACGAGCGGAGCGGGACGGCGACCGGCGAGCGGACCCGGGTGCCGGACGACGAGTTCACGTACGTCGACGAACTCGTCCTGGACGGACGCACGGTGCGGGCCGGGCACGGCGCGATCCTCACCGAGCTGGAGTGGGGGCTGGGCATCCTCACGCCCGTCGAGGAGCTGGCGGACCGGGCGGTGAGGTATCCGGACTGGGAGCACGTGGACTGGTGGGCCGCTGTGCGCCTGCTCGGCCGACGGCGCAGCAGGGAGACCTGGTCGGCCGTCGCGGCGCTGCGCCGGCATCCCGACCCGGACCACCGGCGGTTCGCCGCCCATGCCCTGTGGTCCCTGACGCTCCTCGAGAACGGCAAGGTCCCGTCGTACGAGGCCGAGACGAGCGACCTCCTGGCGCGCTGGGCGACGGAGGAGACGGACGCGCGGGTGCTGGCGGCGGTGCTCCGCGCCTGGTCGGCCGAGCACGACCACCCGGACATGGTGGCGACCGGGCTGCGGTACACCGGCCACCCGGACGCGGGGGTCCGCGCGGCGGTGCCGGACTGCGTCGACGGAAGGCCGCTCGACCCGGGGGCGCGGGCGGCGCTCCTCGGGCTCGTCCGGGACCAGGACGGCGGGGTGCGCGGCGCCGCGGGCGCGGTCCTCGGCAGGAACCTCGACGGCTCGCCGGACGTCCGTCAGGCGCTGGTCCGCCTGGCCCGTGACCCTGAGGCCGAGGTGCGGTGGATGGCCGCGGAGCGCCTCTCCGAGGGCGACGACCACGCGCCGGAGGTGGCCGACGCGCTCGCCGGGCTGCTGGACGAGGAGTTCCAACTGGTGCGGCTCATCGCCGCGTACGGTCTGATGCGGCACGACGACCCGCGCACCGCCGACGCCTACGCCCGCATCGGACCGCTGGAGGCCGGGTACGAGATCGACCACCGCTGGCACCGGGTGAGGGACTGGGAGTGGAAGCGGCGCAACGGTTCGGCCGCCGCCGAATCGTGAGCGCGGCATCCTGGGGTCATGGCCCCCAAAGACCTCGCCGCCCTGGCCGCCCTGTTCGCCGACGAGACCCGCGCCGCCTTCCTGCTCGCCCTGCTGGACGGGCGGGCCTGGACCGCCGGGGAGCTGGCGCGGCAGGCGAAGGTGGCGCCGTCCACGGCCAGTGAGCACCTGGGCAAGCTGGTCGCGGGCGGGGTGCTCGCCGAGGAGCGGCAGGGGCGGCACCGGTATGTACGGCTCGCCGATCCCGGGGTCGCGCACCTGGTCGAGGACCTGGCCGCGCGTGCGGAACCGGACGTGCCGGCCGCGCCGCGCGGGCTGCGGGCGGTGAGCGCCGGGCAGGCGATGGCCCGTGGGCGCACCTGCTACGACCATCTGGCCGGGCGGCTCGGGATCGCGATCGCCGAGGCGATGACGGCCCGCGGGCTGCTGCGCCAGGACACCGGCTTCGCGCTCACCGACGCCGGGCTCGCCTGGTTCGCGGACCTGGGCCTCCCTCTCGTACGGGGCCGGGGGCGGCGGCCGGTGGCCCGCGGCTGTCTCGACTGGACCGAGCGCAAGCCGCATCTGGCCGGGCTCGCGGGCGCGGCGCTGTGCCGGCACGCGCTGGACGCGGGCTGGTGCGTACGGATCGGGTCCGAGCGGGCGGTGAAGGTGACCGCGGCCGGAGAGCGGGCGCTGCACGCGGCGCTCGGCATCGAGCCGGCGGAGCTGCGATGAGGCGCGAGCGGCCGGGGCCGCGCGATATTGCGGTGAACACCGAAGGGTCCGCGTCCTACGGTCCTCCCATGCCGAACTCGTCAACCGCGTCCCCTCCCTCCCCCGCCCGCACCGCGCGGCTCGCGCTCGCCGCCGCGGGCGTCACCGTCGTCCTGTGGGCCTCCGCCTTCGTGTCCATCCGCAGCGCGGGGGCCGCCTACTCCCCCGGCGCTCTCGCGCTCGGCCGGCTGCTCGCCGGTTCGCTCGTCCTGGGTGCCGTGCTCCTGGTGCGGCGGGAGGGGCTGCCGCCCCGGGCCGCGTGGCGCGGGATCGCGGTGTCGGGCCTGCTGTGGTTCGGCGTGTACATGGTGGTGCTCAACTGGGGCGAGCAGGAGGTCGACGCCGGCACTGCGGCGATGGTCGTGAACATCGGCCCGATCCTGATCGCGCTGCTCGGCGCGAAGGTGCTCGGCGAGGCGCTGCCGCCGCGGCTGCTCGCGGGCATGGCGGTGTCCTTCGCGGGCGCGGTCGCGGTGGGGCTCTCGATGTCCGCCGGTTCGGGCGGGGGGCACGCCTCGGTGCTCGGGGTGCTGCTGTGTCTGCTCGCGGCGGTGGCGTACGCGGGCGGGGTGGTGGCGCAGAAGCCGGCGCTCGCGCACGGCAGCGCGCTGCAGGTGACGACCTTCGGGTGTCTGGTCGGCAC
The DNA here is from genome assembly GCF_041270065.1 of Streptomyces fradiae. Taxonomy (NCBI): domain Bacteria; kingdom Bacillati; phylum Actinomycetota; class Actinomycetes; order Kitasatosporales; family Streptomycetaceae; genus Streptomyces; species Streptomyces fradiae. Next base: position 1,553,560 of record NZ_CP065958.1, read on the forward strand.
GGTGGGATGTCTGCCGTTCGCCGGGCAGCTGGTCGCCGAGGCGGGCCGGGCCCCGCTGTCGGCGACCCTGAACATGGTCTATCTCGGGGTGTTCCCGACCGCTCTCGCCTTCACCACCTGGGCCTATGCCCTGGCCCGCACCACGGCGGGCCGGATGGGCGCGACGACCTACGCCGTGCCGGCCCTGGTGGTGCTGCTCGCCTGGGTGTTCCTCGGCGAGCTGCCGGGGCTGCTCACGCTCGGCGGCGGCGCGCTGTGCCTGGCGGGCGTGGCGGTGTCCCGGTCCCGGCCGCGGACACGGGCGGGGGTGCGGTCGCGGGAGGTCGAACAGCCCGCGCCCGCACCCGTACAGGACTAGTCGGGTACCGGACTAGAACACGACGAGGGCGCGGCCGCCCTTGCCCGCGAGCATGTTGTCGAAGGCGCCGGGAATGCCCTCCAGGGTGATCCGTTCGGTGACCAGGGTGCTCAGGTCGAGGCGGCCGGCCCGAATGTGCTCGGCGAGCACGGGCAGGTCCTCGGCGGGGTTCGAGTTGCCGTAGACGCAGCCGGCGAGGGTGCGGCCCCAGTGGAAGATCTCCAGGGCGTTGAAGGTGACCTGCTGGTCCTTGCCGCCGATGCCGACGACCGTGGTGCGGCCGCCGCGCCGGGTGGACTCCCAGGCGGTACGGATGGTGGCGGCGCGGCCGACGCACTCGACGGCCACGTCGGCGCCGTGTCCGCCGGTGAGCGCCCTGATCTCCTTGGCGGTGGTGTCGGAGGCGACGACGTAGTCGGTGGCGCCGGCGGCCCGGGCCAGCTCCTCCTTCTCGGGCGAGACGTCGACGGCGACGATGGTGGCGGCCCCGGCTGTCCGGGCGGCCTGGAGGGTGGCGAGGCCGACGCCGCCGACGCCGAAGACCACGACGGTCTCGCCGGCCCGGACCCGGGCGGAGTGGTGGATCGCGCCCCAGCCGGTGAGGACGGCGCAGCCGAGCAGCGCGGCCTCGGTGAGCGGCACGCCGTCGGGCACGGGCAGCACGCAGTTGGCCGCGACGACGGTCTCCTCGGCGAAGGCGGCGACGTTGAGCCCGGGGTGGAGCTCGGTGCCGTCCTCGGTGCGGGCGTACACGTTCGCCGCGCCGGCCAGCGCGTTGGTGCACAGCCACACCTCGCCGAGGGTGCAGGGGTGGCAGCTGCCGCAGGACGGCGCCCAGTTGAGGACGACGCCGTCGCCGGGGGCGACGTGGGTGACGCCCTCGCCGACGGAGACCACAGTGCCGGCGCCCTCGTGGCCGAGGACGGCGGGCACGGGGACCCGCATGGTGCCGTTGGACAGCGACAGGTCGGAGTGGCACACTCCGGCGGCGGCGAGCCGGACCCGGACCTGGCCGGGGCCGGGCTCGGGCAGGACGATGCCGGTGATCTCCAGGGCGGAGCCGACGGCGGGCAGGACGGCGGCGCGGATCACGCTGGTGTCTCCTCGGGGGCCTAGAACTGCAGGGACTTGGTCTGGAGGTACTCGGCGAGGCCGTGCGCGCCGAGCTCGCGGCCGACGCCGGACTGCTTCCAGCCGCCGAACGGGGCCAGCGGGTTGAAGCGGCCGCCATTGATGTCGACCTGGCCGGTCTCCATGCGGCGGGCGAAGGCGACGGCCTCGGCCTCCTCGCCCCAGACGGCGCCGGCGAGCCCGTAGACGGTGCCGTTGGCGATGGCCAGGGCGTCGGCCTCGTCCTCGTAGCGGATGATCGAGACGACCGGGCCGAAGATCTCCTCCTGGGCGATGGTCATGTCGGGGGTGACGTCGGCGAAGACGGTCGGGGCGACGTAGTAGCCGGTCGCGTGCGGGGCTTCGGGGCCGCCGGCGACGAGCCGGGCACCCTCGGCGATGCCCTGCTCGATGTAGCCGCGGACCCGGTCGCGCTGCTTGGCGTTGACGAGGGGGCCGACCCGCTCGCCGGGCACGTACTTGGCGACGGCCGCGGCGGCGAGGGCGACGGCCTCCTCGTACTGCTCGGTGTGGACGAGCATCCGGGTCCAGGCGCTGCAGGTCTGGCCGGAGTTGGACATGACGTTGGCGACGCCGACGGCGACGGCCTTGCCGAGGTCCGCGCTGGGCAAGATGACATTGGCGGACTTGCCGCCGAGTTCGAGGGCGACCCGCTTGACGGCGCCGCCGGCGAGCGCGCCGATCCTCCGGCCGACGGCGGTGGAGCCGGTGAAGGAGACCAGGTCCACGCCGGGGTGCTCGGCGAGGGCCTGTCCGGCGACCGGGCCGAGGCCGGTGACCAGGTTGAACACCCCGGCCGGGAGCCCCGCCTCGTGCACGGCCTCGGCGAACAGCTGGGCGGTGAGCGGGGTGTCCTCGGCGGGCTTGAGGACGATCGCGCAGCCGGCGGCGAGGGCGGGGGCGACCTTGGCGACGATCTGGTGCAGCGGGTAGTTCCAGGGGGTGATCGCGGCGACCACGCCGACCGGCTCGGAGTAGACGGTGGAGTTGCCGACCTTCTCCTCGAAGGGGTGGGTGGCGGCGAGTTCGGCGTAGGAGCCGGCGACGGCGATCGGCAGCCCGGTGTGCACGGCGGCGGCGAGCTGCGGCGGGGCACCGAGCTCGGTGGTGACGGTGGCGGCGATCTCCTCGGCGCGGGCGGCGAGGGCGTCGCGCAGCGCGGCGATGCGGGCGGCCCGCTCGGCGGGCGGGGTGGCGGCCCACCCGGGGAAGGCGGCCCGGGCGGCCCGCACGGCGGCGTCGACGTCCTCGGCGGTGCCGGCCGGGACGTGGGCGACGACCTGCTCGGTCGCCGGGTCGGTCACGGGGAGGGTCTCCGTGGAGGCGGCGGGGCGCCACTCCCCGCCGATGTACATCGCGTCGTGGGCCTTCATCCGCTGTCTCTCCTCGTCCGGGGCACGGGTGCACGGTGCCGGGTGCACGGGCGACCCCAAACTAGCGCCGTTAGTTTTCTGGCGCCAGGCCCCTTCTCGCCGCTACGGACCGATGGTCGCCCTCGACCGCCCGCCCTGTCCACGGCGGGCGCGGACAGCCCGGGCATGGGAGGGCATGCGGGGCGTGCGGGCGAGCCGCGGTCCCGAGGAGGAGGGGCGGGACCGGGCCTCCCGGGCGGCGGGGCCGCCCGGCGCGGGAGGGAGCAGCGACGGGGGTGCGGTCGGTCGGGACTCCGGCGGTCGGTCACCTGCCGATCGGGCACCAGCCGATCGGCGGTCCGCACGCGACGGATGCGTGCTTCGTGCCGTGCCGTGCCGTGTCGTGTCCTGCTCCTCAGCCATCGTGCGCGCCTGGCGGGCGGGAACGGAAGGCCCTGGCGAGTTCTCGCCACGCACAACGCCCGCCGCCTCCGGCGGACCGGGAGCGGCGGGCGTGCGGAGCGTGGTCAGATCTGCCGGTCGACGCCCGTGAGATGGGCGAAGACCACGATGTTGGACGCGTAGCCCTCCTTGCGGTCGAAGGCTCCGCCGCAGGTGATCAGGCGCAGTTCGGGCCGCTTGGCGGCGCCGTACACCTCCTCGTCCGGGAAGGCCGACTTGGCGTACGTACGGACCCGGTCGACCGTGAAGACGGCGACGCGGCCGTCGGCGCGGGCGACCCGGACGGTGTTGCCGGGGTCGAGCGAGTCGAGGTTGAGGAAGATCGCCGGGCCGGTGCGGGTGTCGCGGTGGCCGACGACGACGGCGGTGCCGCGCTCGCCGGGGGTGACGCCGTTGGCGTACCAGCCGACCACCCGGGGGTTGTCGACGGGCGGGGTGGCGAGGCTCCCGCCGGGCTCCAGGCCGAGGCCGACGACGGGCGCCTCGATGGTGATCGCGGGGACGGCGAGGGTGGTGGGGCGGGAGCGGGCCAGGGGGGCGGGCGGCGGCTGGGGCTTCGCCGGGGCCTTGGCCGCGGCCTTGCGCCCGGACCCACCGGCCCCGCCGGACGCTCCGCCGGCGCCCTTCGCGCCGTTCGCCCCGTCGGCGCCGGCCTTGGCCGCCGGGGCCGGGGCTCCGTGGGCGGCGGGTCCGGCGGCGAGGGCGGAGCCGGCGGGTTCCCCGTCGCCGGCCCACCAGACGGCACCGACGACGAGGGTGAGGGTCACGGCGACGGTGCGGGCGAGCCGGAGGAGCCGGCGCTGCCGGCGGGTGGTGCGCCCGCGCCGGGCGGCCCCGCGCGGACGGGCCGGGGCCCGGCCGGCAGGGGCCGCTGTACGCGGGGGGACGGACCTACGCGGCGCCATCGGTGCGGCGGCGGGAACGGCGGATGAGGATCAGGCCCGCGGTGCCGGCGAGTCCCGCGGCGACGGCCGACGCGACGCCGAAGCCCGAGTCGTCGGTGGGGGCGGTCGTGTCGGCCGCACCGCCGCCGCCCGCGCCGACCGGCCCGTGCGGTGGCTTGTGGCCGTGTCCGTTGCCCCCGTTCCCGTTGCCCCCGTTGCCGTTGCCGCCGTTGCCGTTGTCCGGGCAGTCGACCCTGAAGACCTTGTGCTTGCCCGAACCCTGCTCGCCCGCGAAGGTCCAGTCGAGCTTGTACATCCCCTCGGGCAGCGTCATGTCCGGGGTCCGCCCGTGGCCGTTGGCGTCCATGGTGAGCGAGCCGTTCGTGGTCGGGGAGTCGGCCTTGGGCGGCTGCGGGGCGATGGTCCAGGAGACCAGCTGGCCGTTGTCGAAGTTGAAGGCGTCGAGGTAGAACTTGCAGACCTTGGGGTTGTCCCGCTGGTCGAACTCGGGGGTGTTCGAGTCGTGGACCTTCACGTCGCCGTTGTCGCCGGGGACGGCGTACGCGGCGGGCGCGGCAACCAGGGAGGCCGAGCCGAGGGCGAGCGCGGCGACGGCGGCGGACAGCAGGGGACGGAGCGCCGGAGCGGTCATGCGTGGTTCCTCCAGTCGTACAGATCTCGGAATTCGTGTGCCGATAATCTGACTATTGGTCACAACATGGCTACGGAGGGTGGCACCGTGCCGTGCCACCCTCCGAGTTCCACCCGTCCGGCCCTGGAGACCGCACCGGGACCGAGGGAGCGCCCCGCGCCCTAGATGATCCCGAAGAGGATGCCCGCCGCGAGCACCACCAGCGAGGTCAGCGCGGCCCACTTCACGGTGAACCGGGTGTGGTCGCCGAACTCCACCTTCGCCATGCCGACGAGCACGTAGACCGCGGGCACCAGCGGGCTGGACATGTGCAGCGCCTGGCCGACCAGGGAGGCGCGGGCGATCTCCAGCGGGGACACTCCGTGCGCCGCGCCGGCCTCGGCGAGCACCGGCACCACGCCGAAGTAGAAACCGTCGTTGGACATGAAGTAGGTGAGCGGGATGCTCAGCACGCCGGTGACCAGCGCCATGTGCGGGCCCATACCCTCGGGGATGGCGCCGACGAGCCAGTCCGCCATGTGCTTGACCATGCCGGTGCCGGTGAGCACACCGGTGAAGACGGCGGCGGCGAAGACCATGCCGGCGACATTGAGGACGTTGTCGGCGTGGGCGGCGATCCGGGCCTTCTGCTCGGCCATGTCGGGGTAGTTGACGGTGAGCGCGAGCGCGGCGCCGAGCAGGAAGAGCACCGGGATCGGCAGCAGTTCCATGATCATCGCGACCAGCAGGGTGGCGGTCAGCGCGGCGTTGAACCAGTACAGCCTGGGGCGCAGGGTCGCGCGGTGCGGGTCGAGCCCCTGGAAGCCGTCCCCGCCGGTGCCGGAGCCCGTCTCCGTACCCGCGCCGGAGCCCGTCTTCGCACCTGCCTCCGTACCCGACTTCGCGGTGCCGCCGCCCGCCGTGACCAGGACCGTCTCGGAGTCGCGGACCAGGACCTCGTCCAGGCTGAGGTAGCCGATGCGCTTGCGCTCGCGGCGGCCGAGGACGTACGCGAGGGCGAAGACGAAGAGCAGTCCGACGCCGAGCGCGGGGATCATCGGGACGAAGATGTCACCGGCGTCCAGCTTGAGCGCGGTGGCGGCGCGGGCCGTGGGGCCGCCCCAGGGGAGGGTGTTCATGACGCCGTTGGCGGTGGCGGCGACTCCGGTCATGACGACCAGGCTCATGCCGAGCCGCTTGTAGAGCGGATACATCGCCGAGACCGTGATCATGAAGGTGGTCGAGCCGTCGCCGTCCAGCGAGACGATCGCGGCGAGCACCGCCGTACCGACGACCACGCGCACGGGGTCGGCCTTGCAGAAGCGCAGGATGCCGCGGACGATCGGGTCGAAGAGGCCGACGTCGATCATCACGCCGAAGTAGACGATCGCGAACATCAGCATCGCGGCCGTGGGCGCCAGCTTGCCGACGCCGTCGATGACGTAGTCGCCCAGCTGGGCGCCCTGGCCCACGGCGACGCAGAACAACGCGGGAATGAGCACGAGCGCCGCGATCGGCGACATCTTCTTCAGCATGATCAGGACCAGGAAGGTCGCGATCATGGCGAAGCCGAGGACGGTCAGCATGGGAGGACACCTCACGTTCACCCTTGAACTCCCGCCAGAGCGGCGGTGCGGATGACGGTAGGTGCGGCCTTCCCGCGTTAACAAGACGTTGACGCGTGAGCAATACGAGCAAAACCCCAGGTCACAGCCGTCCGGTCACAACAGTGGCGACAGCTGCACGGGAAAGCCGTTCAGGACGGCGGTGCCCGAGAGGGGGTCGAGCAGGGAGCCGTCGAGCAGCTGGTTGACGTTGACCCCGGGGCGTGCGGCGGCCACACCGAGCCGGGTGCCGGGACGGTCGTGGCCCCAGCCGTGCGGCAGGCTCACGACACCGGGGCGGACCGCCTCGGTGATCTCCACCTCGGCGGTCAGCTCGCCCCCCTCCCCCTTGACGCGGGCGGGGGCGCCGGCGGTGAGGCCGAGCCGTTCGGCGTCCTCCGGGTGCACCTGGAGGGTGCAGCGGTTCGAACCGCCGTTGAGGGACGGAATGTTGTGCAGCCAGCTGTTGTTGGAGCGCAGGTGGCGCCGTCCGACGAGCCGGACGGAGTCCGGCTCCGGTACGGCCTCCAGCGCGGCGCGCAGCCTCGGCAGGTCGGCGGCGATCGGCGCGGGCAGCAGCTCGATCCGTCCGCTGCGGGTCTTGAGCAGTCCGGGCAGCCGGGGCTTCATCGGCCCGAGGTCGATGCCGTGCGGGGCCTGCAGCAGGTCGTCGAGGACCAGGTCGTACGGGCCGAGCCGGAGCATCAGGTCGAGCCGCCGTTCCGGGCCGGTACGGCCCGCGAGAAGTCGTGCCTGCTCCTTGGGGTCGGCGCCGTACAGCGGCGAGTGCTCCTGCGTCACGGCCTTGGCCAGGGTGCGTTCGATCGCGAGGTCGTCGACGGCGGACGGCGGGGCTCCGTGCAGGCCGGAGACGGCGAGGATCAGCCGGGCGTGGATCTCGCACTCGTCCATCCGCCCCTCCTCCAGGGGGAGAACGGGCCGCGAGTAGCGCGCCTGGTTGCGGACGGCGAAGCCGTTGAAGGCGAAGTCGAAGTGCGCGCTGCGCGAGGGCGGCGGCGGGGGCAGGACGACGTCGGCGTGCCGGGTGGTCTCGTTGAGGTACGGGTCGACGGCCACCATGAAGTCGAGGGAGCCCAGGGCGGCGTCGAGGCGGTCGCCGTCGGGGGCGGACAGGACGGGGTTGCCGGCGATGGTGACGACCGCCCGCACCCGCCCCTCCCCCGGTGTGTCGATCTCCTCGGCGAGGGCGGCGAGCGGGAGTTCGCCCTTGGCCTCGGGGTGGCCGGAGACCCGGCTCCGCCAGCGGCCGAGGGCGAAGCCCTTCCCCGGACCGGCGGGGCGGGGCGCGGGGGCGGTCGCGGAGAGCGGGAAGAGGGCACCGCCGGGGCGGTCGAGGTTGCCGGTGAGGACGTTGAGGACGTCGACGAGCCAGTTGCCGAGAGTTCCGTACGCGACGGTGGAGGAGCCCATCCGGCCGTAGACGGCGGCGGTCGGGGCGGCGGCGAGTTCGCGGGCGGTGGTACGGATGGTGTCCGCGTCCAGGTCGCATGCGGCGGCGACCGCCTCGGGGCTGAAGTCCCGTACCGCGTCCCGTACTTCCTCGACCCCCTGCACGTACTCGGCGAGCGGGCCGAGGCGGACCAGGTCCTCGGCGAAGAGGGTGTGGGCGAGGGCGGCGAGGAAGAGGGCGTCGGCGCCGGGGCGGATGGCGAGGTGCCGGTCGGCGAGACGGGCGGTGCGGGTGCGCCGGGGGTCGACGACGGTGAGGGTGCCGCCGCGCCGGCGCAGGGCCTTCAGCCGGCCGGGGAAGTCGGGGGCGGTGCACAGACTGCCGTTGGAGTCCAGGGGGTTGGCGCCGAGCATCAGGAGGTGGTCGGTGCGGTCCAGGTCGGGTACGGGGACGGCGAAGGCGTCGCCGAACAGCAGTCCGCTGGAGACGTGCTTGGGCATCTGGTCGAGGGTGGAGGCGGTGTAGAGGTTGCGGGTGCCCAGGGCGCCGATGAGGAGCGGCGGGTAGAGGGCGCCGGCGACGGTGTGGACGTTGGGGTTGCCGAGGACGAGGGCGACTGCGTTCGGTCCGTGTTCCTCGATCAGTGGGCGGAGGCGGGCGGCGATCAGGTCGAAGGCCTCGGCCCAGTCCGCCTCGCGCAGGGCGCCGTTCTCGCGGATCAGCGGGCGGACGAGCCGGTCGGGGTCGGCGTCGACTTCGGGGAACGCGGCGCCCTTCGGACAGATGAAGCCCTCGCTGAAGACGTCGTCGCGGTCGCCGCGGGCGCCGGTGACCCGGCCGTTGTCGAGGGTGAGGGTCAGCCCGCAGGTCGCTTCGCAGAGGGGGCAGATGCGCAGGGCGGTGGACATGGCGGTCTCCCTGGGGCGGCAGCGGCGGGGGCGCGGTGGCGGGCGCGCGGGCAAGCGCGAGCATACCGACCGGTAGGGAGGTCCGACAGGCCCTGGCGGCGACGGGGTACGAGGGGGCGAGGTACGACGGAGGCGAGGTACGACGGGGGCGGGCGCGGTCAGCGCAGCGAGGGCGCGAGGTAGGCGTGCAGGAGTGCGCGGGTCTCGGCGATGAGCGCGGGGTCGCCGGCCGGGTCGGTGCGGAACGCGAGCCGGAGCAGCGCGTCGGTGGCCTCGACGCCGACCAGGACCTTGCGCAGCAGGTCCGCGTCGGCGGGGCGGCCGAGCGGGGCGGCGAGCAGCCCGCAGATGCGGTCGGCGACGAGGTGGTTGGGGTCCTCGTCGGTGCCGGGCTCGCCGGACGCGGCGGCGGGGATCCCGAAGTCGACCAGGCCGAAGCCGGGGACGGTCCGCTTCATCGCGATGTACGCGTCGAGGACGGTGTCGATGACGGCGCGCCCGTCGACGGCCGGGAGCCCGGCGAGTCCGGCGCTGATGCGGGCGGCGTAGCTGTCGAGGTTGCGGTGGGCGAGGGCGGCGGCCATGGCCCGCTTGTTGCCGAAGAAGCGGTAGACCGAGCCGATGGGGACGCCGGCGCGGGTGGCCACGGCCCGGGTGCTCAGCTGCTCGTAGCCGGTCTCGTCGAGGAGTTCGGCGCAGGCGTCGAGGATCCGGGCGAGGCGCTCGGCGCTGCGCTGCTGGACGGGCGCGCGGCGCAGGGCGGGGCCGGCGGCCGGCTGGGCGGCCTTGGGAGTGGGGGGCTTCGGGGCGGAAGGCCGCGGGGTGGGCTGGGGCACGGGGACATCATGCCGTTCCCGCCCTGACGGGGGCGATGGAGGGCGATCAGGCGATCAGGAGGCCGATCCCGCCGAGGGTGTACGCGATCATCAGCACGAACAGCGGGAGTTGACCGGCCACGGCGCGGGCGGCCGGGAAGAGGCGCACCGAGCGGTCGTGCGCGGCGACGACGCCGAGGACGTGGCCGGTGACGATCGCGGCGACCTGGAGGGTCGCGAGGCCGGCGGGGCCCAGGGGTGGGGCGGGTGCGGGGGCGTTGTCAGTACCCCCTGCCATGATGACTGTGCGTGGTCCTTCGGTGACGAAGAGTGTGAAGTAGTGGGCCACGAGGTAGCCGAGGGCGATGGGCAGCAGCGAGTGCGCGAAGGAGGTGAGCGGGGTGGTGAGTTCGCGGTCGACGAGCCGGAGGGTGCCGGCGCACAGCCCGTAGAGGGCGGCGACGAGGGCGACGGCACCGAGGAGTCCGAGGGTGGCGGTGAGGGTGCGGCCGAGGGGTGAGGTCTGGAGGAGGGTGAGCCAGCGCGGGTTGTCGGAGAAGCCGTCGTAGGCGGTGGAGCCGAGGAGGACGCAGACGGTGGCGACGAGGCCGGGGCCGGGCGGGGTGGCGTCCAGGCCGTTGAAGGGGGAGCGCAGGACGAGCCGGCCGTCGGCCCGGCGGCCGAGCGGGGAGAGCCGGGCGAGGAGGGAGGAGTAGACCTCGAAGGGGTCGGCGTGGGCGAGCCAGTCGGGGCCGTGACGGACGGCGCCGAGCAGCTGCACGGCAGTGTGGACGGCGAGGGCCGTCAGGAGGACGGGGGTGGCGGTGTTGTCGGGGGCGACGAGTTCGAGCCAGGTGAAGAGGAGGAGTCCGGCGGCGGCCGGCCGGATGCCGACACGGGCGGGGACGGGGCGGGGTGGGCGGTGCGCCGGGAGCAGGGCTGCGAGGGTGCGCAGGGGGTTGATGAGGCGCCAGACGGGGCCGAGGAGGAGGGAGGCGGGGACGAGTCCGACCCAGAGCAGGACGTAGACCGCGCCGGGCGCGGGGTTGCGGTCCGGATCGTCGGGGCCGAGGAGGAGATGGAGGACGAGGGCGAGTCCGGCGGCTGCGCCGGCGAGCCGCAGGGCGGTGCGGGTGGCGGGGGCGTCGGCGAGGCGCTGGACGGCGGCGGGCAGCGGGCGGCCGGCCAGGTCGCCGCGGAAGCGGGAGGCGGACCAGAGCAGTCCGAGGGAGAGGAAGGAGACGAAGAGCGCGGCGAAGGCACCGGCGTAGGCGTAGAAGGGCGAGAGGGGGAGGTCGTGCTGGGCGCCCACGCCGTGGGCGAGGGGCAGCGGAAGCGGCGGGGGCGCGGTGAGTGCCGTCATCGGACGACGAGTTGGGTCAGCACGAGTCCGGACTCGTGGGTCTCCACCTCGAAGAGGCCGGTGCGGTCGGCGGTGAAGGTGAGGGTGGCGGTGCGGCCGGCGGTGAGGGGCAGTTCACGGTCGTAGCCGTGGACGTGGACGGTGTCGGCGCGGTCGCCGGTGACCTGGAGGGTGATGCGCTCGCCCTTCGTCACCTCGACCCGGGAAGGGGGTGGTTGGACGGAGTCGCCGCTGATGGTGAGGGCGAGGGTACGGCCGGGGGCGGCGGTCGCGGTCGGGGTGGGGCTCGCGGGGTCCGAGGAGGCGCCGGCGGAGGCGCCGAGGCGGACGGTGGTCTCGACGGGGCGGCCGGCGACGGCCCAGGCGGTGTGGTCGTCGGCGTAGAGCCGGGCGGTGAGGGTGCGGGCGCCGGCCGGGACGTGCGCCCAGGGGCCGTAGGCGCGGGTGGTCTCGCGGCCGTCGGCGAGGAGCCGGGCGTGGCCGCGCCCGGGGAGGGCGGCGCCGCCGGTGCTCTCAGGGGTGAACCGGAACCTCTCCACCAGGAGGTGGACGTTCCAGCCGCCCTCGCTGTCGGGCCGGGCCTCGATCCGTACGGCGGGCGCTCCGGCGGCGGGCACCTCGCGGAGGCGGTGGCCGGTGCTGTCCCGGGCGGTGAGGAGGGTGCCGTTGGCGCCGGTGGCCTCCTGGTGGCTGGTGCCGGGCTTGTGGTGGGTGGTCGGGCGCCCGCCGCAGCCGGCGAGCAGCGCCGCGCCCACGGCCAGGGCGAGCACGGCGCGGCCCGCCCGGCGGCGGCCGGTCACGCGGCACCGCCGGCGGACGCGGAGGGGGCGCCGGGAGCGGGAGGGGCGGGGGCGGGGGTGGGGGTGGGGGGCCCAGAAGGATCCGGGCGGCGGGTGCCCGCGACGACCACCGCCCACAGCACCCACACCACCCCGAGCAGTCCACGCACCCAGGCGGGGCTGATGGGGATCCACGGGATCATCAGGACGGCTTTGTCGAAGGCGTCGAGGAGGGTGAGGGCGCCGAGGGCGAGGGTGGTCCAGGCGAAGGCCCGGCGGTGCGGGCGGAGCAGCAGGCCGAGGGTGGTCCACCACAGTCCGGTGAGGAGGAGGGCGAGGGCGGGCAGGGCGGTCGGGGTGAGGGCGAGGGTGGAGCCGGCGACGTCGAGGGCGAGTCCGGCGAGGCCGAGGAGGGTGGCGGCGCCGGCGAGGCGGCTGTGGCGCAGGCGGCGCCACCAGAGGGTGGTGCCGACGAGGGCGAGGACGGCGGCGGTGCCGAGAGCGAGCTGGGTCTCGACGCGTTGGATGCCGCGGGCGCCGTACCAGTCGCAGCCGGCGGGGAGCCGGCGGGCCTGGACGTTGTAGTTGGCGCAGACGAGGAGTTGGGCGAGTTTGACGGGTTCGCCGACGAGGCGGTCGGTGGCGCCGGTGACGTCGCCGCGGCGGCTGCCGCAGGCGGGCAGGGAGCGCGGGGTGCTGGGGCCGGTGTCGGGCTGCCAGCAGTTGCCGCCGCCCTGGCCGTCCCACCACACGTCGGTGCGGTTGGGGCGGGGGTGGCCGGCGCGGTCGGTGCCGAGGTGGTTGCCGGCGTAGCGGTTGTGGTGGGAGGTGTCGGTCTGTTTGCCCCAGGCGGATTCGCCGCGGATGAAGGCGGGGACGGCGCTGAGGAAGAAGGCGGCGCGCTGGTGGCCGTAGATCCAGTTGTTCTCGTAGAGGTTCCAGTTGCCGCCGGCGGTGATGATGCCGGTGCCGGGCGGCATGGAGATCTGGGGGCAGACGACGCCTTGTTCGTAGCCGCGTTCGACGGGGGGTCTGGCGCAGGTGCCGTCGGCGACGTGCGGGTAGTAGTTCTGGTTGTTGTCGTGGATCAGGTTCCGCTCGAAGCGGGCGTGGTTCTGCGGGAGTCCGGGGTGGCCGGGGAAGGCGGAGTCCATGGAGGCGCCGCCCATGTTGTGGTCGAGCTCGTTGTCGTGGACGTAGACGGAGTCTCCGGCGGTGCCGCTGTAGCCGACCATGTTGTGGTGGCTGCGGCAGCCGGTGATCTCGATGGAGTAGCGGGGGACGTCGTAGCCGCGCCCGTTGTTGATGTTGGAGGCCGAGCCGGGGTAGATGCCGGAGTCGCCGTTGCCGTAGGACTCGCAGTTCTTGTAGAGGCCGTGGTCGGAGGCGAAGGTGAGGAAGCCGTATTCGTCGTTCCAGCGGGTGAGGACGTCGTCGATGACGAAGCCGTCGGCGGCGAGGACGTACAGCGAGTTGAACGTGGTGCGCTGGGCGGTGAAGTTGCGGAAGTACACGCCGTCGGACTTGTCGGCGCGGATGGCGTTGAGCTTGGTGTATTTGGCGTCGATGACGACGTCGAGGCGGGAGGCGCCGGTGCCTTCGATCTGGAGGTTCTTCTTGCCGAGGATGGCGACCAGGTTCTGGTTGTGCGGGCACTGGGCCTGCTGTGCGTAGCTGAGGATCTGGTAGCCGAGGGCTGATCGGGGTGCCTTGAGGGTGGCGCAGGCTCCGGTGGGTGCGGGGAGCGAGGGCTCTTCCTCGTACAGGCCGGGGAGGATCGCGATGGTCATGCCGGGGCGGTCGACGGCGTCGACGGCCTGCTGGAGGTGGCGGTAGCCCTGCCGTTGGCAGCGTTCGTAGAGGGCGAGGTTGCGGGCCCTGAGGTCGGCGGGGAAGCCGGCGGTCCGCCGTGCGAAGTCGGCCCGGTCGCTCTTGCACACGAGCAGGTCGGGTTCTCCGGTGCGGAGCGTGGGGACACTGCCGGTGCCGTCGGGGAGGGTGACGGGCCGCTCTTCGTGGGCCTGGGCGGCGGGGGCGGTGAGGAGTGCGGCGGCGAGTGCCGCGAGCACGACCGAGAGCGCGAGGGCGAACCGTCGGGTCCATGACATGCGCGGGGACATGGCCGAGAGAGTAGAGCAATGTTCATCTTTTGGAACCCCTCGTGCACGCACCACGTCCAAGTCGCCCGGGCGCGCACCCGGGGAAGGCCGGGCGGCCGGCGCGACGGCCGAGCGCGAAGCCCCGGCGGGGCGCCCCGTTGACGGGAGCGGGAGCGGAATCCTACGGTCATGCATAGGATTGTTGTGAGCGTCTGGACAGGAGCACGCGATGAACGCGGAGACCCACGCGGAACGGGCGAGAAAGACGGCCGAAGCGCTGACCTACAGCACCGGCTTCGGCAACGAGCACAGCTCCGAGGCCGTCCCCGGCGCCCTCCCGGACGGGCGGAACTCGCCGCAGCGGGCGCCGCTCGGCCTGTACGCGGAGCAGCTGAGCGGAAGCGCGTTCACCGAGCCCCGGGCGCACAACCGGCGCTCGTGGCTGTACCGGATCCGCCCTTCGGCGGCGCACCCGCCGTTCGCGCGAATCGACAACGGCGCGCTGCGCAGCGCGCCCTTCACCGAGACCGTGCCCGACCCGAACCGGCTGCGCTGGAACCCGCTGCCGCAGCCGCCGGCCGGCACCGACTGGCTGGCCGGTCTGTGGACCCTCGGCGGCAATGGTGACACGACGCAGCGCGCCGGCATGGCCGTGCACCTCTACCACGCGAACGCGCCCATGGAGCGGGTGTTCAGCGACGCCGACGGCGAGCTGCTGATCGTGCCCGAGCACGGCGGGCTGCTGCTCCGCACCGAGCTGGGCGATCTCGCGGCCGGTCCCGGCGAGGTCGCGCTGATCCCGCGCGGGGTGCGCTTCCGGGTGGAGCTCCTGGAGGAGACGGCCCGCGGCTATGTGTGCGAGAACTACGGCGCCCCGTTCCAGCTGCCCGACCTCGGCCCGATCGGTGCGAACGGTCTCGCCAACGCGCGTGACTTCCGGGCACCGGTCGCCGCGTACGAGGACGTAGAGGGCCCGGTGGAGGTGGTCAACAAGTACTGCGGCAACCTCTGGTCGGCGACCTACACCCACTCCCCGCTCGATGTGGTCGCCTGGCACGGCAACCACACCCCGTACGTCTACGACCTGCGCCGTTTCAATGTCATCGGGACGATCTCGTACGACCACCCCGACCCGTCGATCTTCACCGTGCTGACCTCGCCGTCCGACACCCCCGGGCTCGCGGGCGTCGACTTCGTCGTCTTCGCGCCGCGCTGGCTGGTGGGCGAGGACACGTTCCGGCCGCCGTACTTCCACCGCAATGTGATGAGCGAGTACATGGGTCTGATCGAGGGCGCGTACGACGCGAAGGCGGAGGGTTTCGTGCCGGGCGGCGGCTCGCTGCACAACATGATGTCCGCGCACGGCCCCGACCGGGAGACCTTCGACAAGGCGAGCGCCGCCGAGCTGAAGCCGCAGAAGATCGACGACGGTCTGGCCTTCATGTTCGAGACCCGCTGGCCGGTCACGGCGACCGCGCAGGCGGCCGGTGCCGACCACCTGCAGCGCGCCTATGACGACGTATGGCAGGGTCTTGAGCGCCACTTCCGGCCGTGACCGGCGTGACCGGGCGTTCCGTCCGGCGTCCTGTCCGACCGGTTGTCCCGTAGTCGTCATACGGAGTTGACCGTGACCGCCTTCGCTCCCGACTCGCTGGTCCTGAACCGGAAGCTGCCGCTCTGGTACCAGGTCTCGCAGTCGTTGCGCGCCTCCATACTGGGCCGCACCCCCGACGCCTCGCTGCGGCTGCCCACGGAGGAGCAGCTCGCCGCGCATTACGGGGTGAGTGTGCTGACCATGCGCCAGGCCCTCAAGGAGCTGGAGGAGGAGGGCCTGATCAGCAGGCACCGGCGGCGCGGCACCTTCATCGAGCCGGGCGCCCGGCGCTCCACGCCGCGCCGGCTGCTCGGCTCGATCGACGCGATCGTGGCCCAGCAGTCCGGCGAGCGGACCACGGTGCTCGGCCATGGCACCGAGCCGGTGCCGGGCGAGCTCGCGGAGTACTTCCCGGAGGCCGCCGAGGTGGCGGTCTTCCGGCGGCTGCGGGCCGACGGGGAGAGCGGCGAGCCGACGAACTGGGCGGAGAACGCGGTGCTGCCGGAGCTCGCGGCGGGCATCGACCCGGCGGATCTGGAGCGCTGGCCGATGACGAAGGTGCTGCGGGACGTGGTCGGGGTCCGGATCAGCCGGATCACCGACACCGTCGAGGCGCGGCTCGCCGACCCGGAGACGGCCCAGCTGCTCCGGGTCCCGCTGCTGTCGCCGATCCTCCACTACACGGGTGTGACGTACGACGAGGACGGGCGGGTCGTGGACGTGGCCCGGATCCGCTACCGGGGCGACCGGTTCTCGTTCACGGTGACGGTCGAGGCGCAGTGACGCGGGTACGCGGTGCCGCGGTGACCCGTTGACGCGATAGCACCGTGACCTTGCCGGGTCCGGGCAGCGGAGGGGCGTCCGGACTGCCGTGACGGCTCCCTTGTGCCGGCCGTGGCGGCGGCGCACGCTGAGCCCGCGCAGGGGGGTCGGCGAGCTGGGGGGGGCGGAATGCGGCACGTGGGTGTCTTCCGGTGGGTGGTGGTGGCGGGACTGGCGCTGCTGCTGGGGTCGTTCGGGGTGTACGAGGCGGCGCCGGACTATCCGGAGCTGAAGCAGGTCGACCTGACGGTCCTCGACGAGAAGCCCGACGGCACGTGCGAGGTGCGCTGGTCGGACCCGGTGGACCACCGCTTCCGGGACGGCACGTACCACTGCGATCCCAAGCGTTCGGCGGTGCTCAAGGCCCCGAACTACGACGACGGTTCCGGTTACGGCTGGGAGACCGGGTTCGTCCGGGCCGAGGAGCCGCACCGGGGCGAGCTGTTCCGGCTCGGCCAGGAGACCGGGCGGGAAGGGTACGTCGGCCTGGCCGACGGTCTCGCCGGGCTCGGGCTGCTGCTCACCCTCGTCGGCCTGGTCGGCGGCAACTTCCGCACGCTGCCCCGGCTCGTCGAGGCGGAGCCGCGGCTGCTGCGGCGCGCGGCGGACCTGCGGGAGGCGGCGGACTGGGTGGCCCGGGACCACGAGCGCGCCGTCGCGGCGGTCCGCGCGGCCCGGGGCGACGCCCCACTGCCCCTGGAGGGCCTCCTGGAGGCCCCGCCGGACCTGGCCCGGGACGCGGAGCTGCTGCGGGCCCTGCGGGTGCTGGTGGAGGCCGGCCCGGGGGCGCGCGAGGCGGCCGGGACGGGCCGGTGGCTTTCCGAGCGGCTCGATCCGCTGCTCGAGGACGCGGCCCCCGCCGCGCGCTACCGCACGATCCTGCGCGCCGGTCCGCGGTCCCGGCAGCGCGCCGCCCGCGCGATCGGCCAACTGCGCCCCCTGCTCGCCGCGGCCGAACGGGAGGGGCTCACCGCCCGCTTCGCCCAGGCCTCGGTCGACCTGCTCCGCAGCCAGGACACGGACCCGGCGGGCCTGGGCGCCTGGACGGACTTCACCACCGCCCCGGAGACGTACCGGCGGGTGCTGGAGGAGACCGCGTCGGGCGCGCCGGCCGCGGCGCCGCCCGCGGCCCTGACGGCGGGGGCCGGGGCGGGCGCACCGCGCCGGCGGGTGCGGGTCCGGATCCGCTGAGCTCGGCGGCGGCCCGCAGGCCGTACCCCGTGCCCCGTGGCCCCGTGCCCTGGATGGGCGCTCCCCGCTCTCGTTAGCATGCGGGGCGTGACGGAGGATCTGCCGCTTGGCCCCGGGGCCGTGATGGACGCGCCCCTGCTCGACGACCTCATGCCCTGGTCCGTGGCGCCGCTGCGGCTCGGCCGGCCGTGGGTCGTGGCGCCGGACCGCCGGACGCTCCGCGAGCGGTGGGCGCGGCTGGTGGCGGCGGAGGGGGACGAGCGGGAGGCGTTGTTCCGGGGCAGCCGGGCGCGGACGACGGGGAGTTCGGTGGCGGCGCTGCCGGGGCAGCGGACCGGGACGGGGCGGCTCGCGCGGGAGGCGGGGGCGTGTCCGGAGCCGGTGCGGGTGGCGTACGGGCCGTTCGACGAGCAGTGGCTGCTGCCGGACCACCGGCTGATCGACGTCGCGCGGCCGGAGTTGTGGCGGGTGACGGACGAGCGGCAGCTGTTCGTCGTCGAGCAGGGGTACGTGCCGGGCGCGGCCGGGCCCGCGCTCCTGGTGACGGCGGTGCTGCCGGACGGGCGCTCCCCCGCGGGCCGGCCGGGCCGGATCCGGCCGCTGTTCCGGCGGCCCGGCGGTCTGGAGCCCAATCTGGCCCCGGGGCTGGTCGAGCTGCTCGGCGAGCGGTACGGGTACGGGGTCGGCGCGGCCGATCTGGTGGCCTGGGCGGCGGCAGTGGCGCTGCCGTCCGCCGGCGGGTGCCGGGTGCCGTTGCCCGCGGATCCGGAGGTGTGGGCGGCGGGCGTGGCGCTGGGGCGCGAGTTGGTGGAGACGCAGTTGCGCGGGGCGCGCGGCGGGGCCCGGCCGCGGCTGCCGGGGGGCCGCAGGCCGTACGTACGGGCGGCGGTCCCGGCCCGGCCGACGGCGCTCTCGTACGACCCGGAGGGCGAGGTGCTGAGTGTGGGCGAGGGGCGGATCTCGCCGGTGCCGGCGGCGGCGTGGGAGTTCGAGGTCGGCGGGGCGCGGATGCTGGAGCAGTGGTTCGCGCACCGGACTGCGGCCGCCGAGCCGGGGACGCTCGAGGCGATCGGGCCGGCGGCCTGGCCGCAGGAGTGGACCTCGGAGCTGCTTGAGCTGATCACGGTCCTCGCGCTGCTCGCGGGGCGCGAGGAGGAGCGTGCGGCGCTGCTCGCACGCGCCGGGGCGGACGGTCTCGGGGCGGGCGCCCTGCGGGCGGCCGGGGTGCTGCCCGTACCGGCGTCGGCGCGCCGGCCCGCGTCCGTGCTGGACCATCAGGAGGAGGGTCCGGAGGGGCAGTTCATGCTCCTGTAGTCAGGCTCCGCGGGGCGTGAACGAGTCGAGCAGCCGGGTGATGGTGAGTTCGAAGATCTCGTCGGTGTCGACGGGTGCCGGTGACGCGGCGATCAGTGCGGCGAGGTGCGGGTAGGCGCCGGTCATGAGCTGTCCGGCGAGGTAGGCGCCGCGCACCTGCTGTTCCTCCGCCTCGGACCAGGGCAGGCCGCGGGCGCGTTCGGCGATGGCCTGCTCGTTGCGCACGGTGGCCATGACGGTGCCGTTGATCATGGCGATGAGCTGCATCTTCAGGCCGGGGTCCGCGTCGAGCGGGGTCAGGGCGCCGAGGCACCACTCCAGGAAGCGCAGGGCGTTGGGACTGAAGCCGTAGGCGGTGGTCATGATCCGGGTCAGCCAGGGGTGCCGTTCCATGATGGCGCGGGTCTGCCGGGCGATGCCGGTCATGTCGGCGCGCCAGTCGCCGCTGGGCTCGGCGGGGAGTTCGTACTCCTCGCTCGCCGCGTCGACCATCAGCTCGTAGAGGTCTTCCTTGCGCGGCACGTAGTTGTACAGGGACATGGTGCCGCAGCCCAGTTCGGCGGCGATGCGGCGCATGGAGACGGCGTCGATGCCCTCGGCGTCGGCGATGCGGACGGCGGCGTCGACGACGTCGCGCCGGCTGTGGGCCGGTTTGGGGCCGCGGCCGGTGCGCTCGGGGCGCGCCCAGATCACTTCGGGTTCGGCCGCTCGGCCCGCCATCACTCATCACCTCGTCGCCCCATCGTAACGAGGCCGCCGACCTCGCCCGCGCAGTTACGTACACCGTACGCAGTGCGCTAGGGTCACCCCATGACAACAACTACGTACGCTGTACTTAGTGAGGGTCTGCAGAAGCGCTACGGCGACGTGCACGCGCTGCGCGGGCTCGACCTCGCCGTCCCCGAGGGCACCGTCTGCGGGATCCTCGGACGCAACGGCGCCGGGAAGACCACCGCCGTCCGGGTGCTGACCACGCTCGTGCGGCCGGACGGCGGCAGCGCCCGGGTGGCCGGGTGCGACGTGGTCCGCGACCCGGCCGGGGTGCGCAGGCGGATCGCGGTCACCGGGCAGTACGCCTCGGTCGACGGCGACCTCACCGGCGCCGAGAACCTGCGGCTCTTCGCCCGCCTCCTGCGCGCCCCGCGCTCGCGCGCCGACGAACTCCTGGAGCGCTTCGGCCTCGCCGAGGCCGCCGGCCGCCCGGCCCGCACCTACTCCGGCGGCATGCGGCGCCGGCTCGACCTGGCGGCGAGCCTGATCGTGCCGCCGCGGGTGCTCTTCCTCGACGAGCCGACCACCGGGCTCGACCCGCACAGCAGGAACGGGATCTGGGACGCCGTACGGGAGTTGGCGGCCGGCGGCACCACCGTGCTGCTCACCACCCAGTACCTGGAGGAGGCCGACCGGCTCGCCGACGAGGTCGTCCTGGTCGACGGGGGCCGGGCCGCCGAGCGCGGCACCCCGACCGAACTCAAGGCGCTGATCGGCAGTTACGCCGAGGTCGTGGTCGCCGAACCGGCGGCCCTCGAAGCGGCCGCGGCCGTGCTCGACCGGCTCACCGGGTCGCTGCCGGTCCTGGACGCCGAGCGCCGCACGGTCGGCGCGGTCACCACCGACCCCTCCCTGACCCTCCCCCGGCTCGTCCGCGAGATCGACGCGGCCGGCGTCCCCGTCCTCGACGCCTCGCTGCGCCCGCCCACCCTCGACGAGGTGTTCCTGCGCCTCACCGAGCGCGGCGCGGGCCCCGACGCCACCGACCGCACCGGCACCCACCACACCGGCACCGACCGCAAGGAGTTCGCCGCATGAGCGCGAGCGCTCTCGTCCACGACGGCACCGCGATGCTCGGGCGGAATCTGCTGCGGGTCCGGCACGCCCCGGCGATCACCGTCATGACGCAGACGATGCCGATCGTCTTCCTGCTCTTCTTCGGGTACGTGTTCGGCGGCGCGCTCGCCATGCCGGGCGCCGACTACCGGGCGTTCCTGGTGCCGGGCATGCTGGTGGCGACGGCCGCCAACGGGGTGATGACCGGGATGTTCCAGGCGGCCCAGGACACCCACCGGGGTGTGACGGACCGGCTGCGGACCCTGCCGGTGAGCCGGGCGGCGGTGCCGCTGGGGCAGGCGCTCGCCGATCTCGTCACCACCGCGGTGGGCACGGTTCCGCTGCTGCTCGTCGGCCTCGCGATGGGCTGGCGGATCGAGGGCACGGCCGTCGAGGCGGCGGGCGCGCTGGGGCTGCTGCTGCTCTTCCGGTTCGCGGCGACCTGGGTGGGCATCCTGCTCGGGCTGGCGTCGAAGAGCGAGGAGGCGGCCGGTCAGCTGGGCAGCGCCACCTTCATGCTGCCGCTGCTGTCGAACGCGTATCTGCCGACCGACGGCATGCCGGGCTGGCTGCGCACGGTTTCGGAGTGGAATCCGATCTCGGCGGTGTCGACGGCCGTCCGGGGGCTGTTCGGGAACGCGCCGGTGCCGGCGCCCGGCGAGGCGGCCTGGCCGGTGACGCACCCGGTGGCCGGGGCGCTGCTCTGGTCGCTGGCGCTGCTCGCGCTGTGTGTCCCGGCGGCGGTCAGGCGCTGCGCACGGGGCTGAGCCGGGACGCCGACCGGTGCCGGGAGGCGGGGCGGGGCCGGTGGGGAGAGGGCGCCGGACGGGCGGGGACACGTCCGGCGGCGGGTCGGAAGCGGGTCGTGGGCCGAGCGGGGGCGGGCGGGAGCGAAGCGTCGGGGTACGCGGGAGCCCGGCCCGGACGGCCTGTCAGCGCGGGGCGTCGAGGGTCAGTGGTGGCTGCCGAAGAGCGAGCGGCGGAGCCGGCGGAGCGGGGCGAAGAGCGAGACCCGCGAGCTGCGGCTGCGGTGGCCCTGCACCGGCACCTCACGCGTACGCGTCGTCAGTTCCCGCATGAGCAGGGTCGCCTCGGCCGCCTCGCGCTGCGGTATGGCGGGACCGCCGAGCACCGCGAGATGGCGGTCGAGTCGCGAACTCGTCGCGCTGCTCCCGCAGGTGATGGCAGGCACTCGCGGCCTGCTGCGCATTGCTATCTGTTCCATGTCACTCCCCACCCGTACGAGGGCACCCGGCCCGGGCAGGTTAACCCTATCGCTCCGCTACGACACCCGTGTATTCCGGCCGCAGGATTCACCGCTTGTGTACGGGGGTTGACGATCACTGTCCGAATCCGTCTGGTTCCAGGGTGAGTTGGACAGCGCTCGAACACCTGTCGAACCGTCACGAACCATCCTGCACGCCCGGCCCCCACCAGCGGCCCCGCAACAGGGTGTGATCTCCGCCACCAAAAGCGGCGACCCTCCGCTACCGTGGAGAGATGACGGTCATCGCGGGGCGTTACCGGCTGCTCGACGTGCTCGGCGAGGGCGGGATGGGCACCGTCTGGCGCGCCCGGGACGAGGTCCTGGGGCGCGAGGTGGCGGTCAAGGAGGTACGCGCCCCGGCCGGTCTGCCGGACGCCGACCGCGAGCGGTTGTTCGCCCGCCTGGAGCGGGAGGCCCGGTCGGCCGCGCGGATCACCCATCGCAATGTCGTCACCGTCTACGACGTGGCCCTGGACGACGACCGCCCCTGGATCGTGATGGAGCTGGTCCGCGGGCTCACCCTGGCGGAGACCCTGGAGGCCGAGGGGCCGCTGCCGCCGCGCCGGGCGGCGCACGTGGGCGCCGAGGTGTGCGCGGCGCTGCGCGCGGCGCACGAGGCGGGGGTGCTGCACCGGGACGTGAAGCCGGCGAACGTGCTGCTCGCCAACGACGGGCGGGTGGTGCTCACCGACTTCGGGATCGCCGCCGTGGAGGGCGTCTCGCCGCTGACCATGACCGGCGAGCTGATCGGCTCGCCCGAATACCTGGCGCCCGAGCGGGCCCTGGGGCACACGCCGGGGCCCGCGGCCGACCTGTGGTCGCTCGGCGTGCTGCTGTACGCGGCGGTGGAAGGCGTGTCGCCGTTCCGGCGGGAGACGCCGCTGGACACCCTGCGCACGGTGGTGGACGAGGAGCCGCTGCCGCCCGCGCACGCCGGGCCGCTGGCGCCGGTGATCGAGGGGCTGCTGCGCAAGGAGCCGGAGCAGCGGCTCTCCGCGCGGGTGGCGGAGGATCAGCTGCGCCTGGTCGGCGCGGGCGGCGCGCCGCGCACGGAGCCGCCGCCGGCGGGGGCGTACGCGCCGCTCCCGGTGGGAGGTCCGGGCGGGCCCGGCGGGACCGGCGGGCCTGGTGGCACCGGGCCGACCGCCCCGATGCCCGTACCTGCCCCGGTGCCCGGCCCTGGCCCGGAGGAGTCCGGCCGTCCGCGCCGGCGGTGGGGTCTGGTGGCCGGGATCGCCGCGCTGCTCCTGGTGGCGGGCGGGCTGACGTACGCGGCGCTGCGCGACTCGGGTGCGGACGACGGCGGTTCGCCGGTGCCGCCGGTGACGACGAGCGCGCCGACGACGGCACCGAGCACCGCCTCGCCGTCCACGTCGGCGGAGACGGGCACCACCTCGCCGAGCGCGACGACCACTCCCCCGGTGTCGGTGATCGTGAGCGTGCGGGCGGTGCGCGACACATACGAGGGCGCGTGTCCGCCGCCGCTCGACGCGGCGCCGCAATTCGCGGCGGCGGTGACGGTGGACCGGACGCCGGCGACCGTGTCGTACCGCTGGGCGACGGAGAGCGGCGAGAAGCAGGACGCGGCCTGGCGGACCCTGGACTTCCCCGAGGGCGGGCCGACCGAGCAGCGGCTGACCCGGACTCAGGCGGACTATCCGGCGGGGGCGCAGGTGAGCGACCGGATCCGCCTTGAGGTGCGGGATCCGGTGGCCCGCGAGTCGAACTGGGTGGATTTCTCGGTGACGTGCGAGGAGACGGCCCCGCCGCCGTCGTCGCCGCCCGCGACGACGGCGACTCCTTCGGGCGGGACCGCCTCCCCGGGCGGTGCTCCCGGCGGTGCGCCGGGCGGTGGTGCGGGGACGGCCGCGGCTATGCCACGCCGCTGAAGGTCGGCAGATAGCCGCCGGACTGTCCGGCGGCGGTCGGGTGGTACGACTCGCCGATGTTGAGCCAGTTGAGGCTGTGCAGCCAGGACGAGCCGGAGCAGATCTCGTGGCCGGTGAAGGCCGGGACGACGCCGGCGAAGGGGAAGCCGTGGTTTGCGGCGCGCTTGGCGGTGGCGGCGTTGAGGTAGTCGGAGGCGTCGTTGATGGCGCGGCGCTCGTTCTCGCTCAGGCCGGCCACGCAGGTGCCGTTGAGCTGGTAGAAGCGCGGGTAACCGAGCACCACCACGCGGGCGTTGGGGGCCTTGTTGCGGATGGCGTTGTAGACCGAGTCGAGCTTGCCGGGCAGGGTCGTGTCGACATAGCTCTTGGCTTGATTCACTCGGTTGATACAGGTCGCCTCGGACTGCAGGACACAGGTCGTCATGACGTCGGCGAAACCGGCGTCGTTGCCGCCGATCGTGATCGAGACCAGGTCGGTGCCGGTGTTGAGGGGTCCGAGCTGATTCGCCGTGACATCACCCGTTCGGGCGCCCGAGCAGGCGGTGAAGGCGAAGGAGGACGGCGCGTGGGCGTTCTTCCAGAGGACCGGATAGGCCTTGGTGGAGCGCTTGCAGTCGCCGCTGGCGCTGTCGTAACTCCCGGCTCCGACACCGGAGGAGTACGAGTCGCCCAGGGCCACGTAGTCCACCGCGGCGGTCTCGGCGGCCTGTGCGACCCCGGCCCCGGTGAGGGCGAGGACGGCGCCGAGGAGCAGCGAGGACGAGAAGGCCGTAAAACGGGACAGTTTCATGGAACCTCCCTGTAGCAGGATCTCTGCGTTACCAGGTAGTAGCAGCGGATCCCGCCCACCGGAAGTGTTCATGTCAAAACTCGTGGTGGACGCGCGTTGAAACCTCTTCAGGAACCAATGGATTCAAGCCAGTCGACGAACCGTCACGAAGTACCGCGAGGAGGGTACGAGGAGGGGTACGAGGAGAGGTGCGCGGACCTTCCGCGCCCCTCCCGCTCGTACCCCCTGCCCGGCCTACTCCTCGTACGCGGCCCGCAGCGCGTCCCGCACCGCGGCGCTCGCCGCGTCGTGGCTGAGGCCCAGGCGGTGGGCCTCCGTGGCATAGGCCGCGGCGGCCGTGGCGGCGAGCCGGGAGGCCGCGTCGGAGGCGGCGGCGATGAAGGTGCCGTTGCGGCCGCGGGTCTCGATCACACCGTCCGCCTCAAGGGCCTTGTACGCCTTGGCGACGGTGTTCGCCGCCAGGCCCAGGTCCTCCGCGAGACCGCGCACCGTCGGGAGCTTGTAGCCGACGGGCAGCTCGCCCGAGCGGGCCCTCTCCGAGATATGGGCGCGCAGTTGTTCGTACGGAGCGGTGGTGGAACGGGGATCCACGCTGATTCGAAGCGTCACCCGCCTGATTCTGCACCCGGCCCGCCGGAAAATGGGAGGCGGGCGGCGCGGCCCGGCGCATACCGTGCGGTGACATGACTGTGATCGTCCGCGATGTACGGCCCTCGGCCCCCGAGGACGCCGAGGCCTTCGCCCGGGTGCGGCGCGCCGCGCTGCCCTGCATGCTCGCGACCGGCCGGCAGGTGGCCCACGACTGGGCGCATGCCCATCCCGACGCCCACGCCAGGCCGCTGCTCGCCGAGGCCGACGGGCAGGTGATCGGCACCGCCGAGGTGTCGTTGGCCCACGAGTCGCCCGAGCCGGGCATCGGTGACGTCAATGTCTACGTCGACCCCGCGCACCGCCGCCGGGGTGCCGGGGCGCTGCTGCTGCGCGCCGCCGAGGAGCATCTGGCGTGTGCCGGGGCGGACACCCTCTACAGCTGGGTGCTCGACGAGCCGGCGAACCTCGCCTTCGCCGGGCGCCACGGCTATGCCGGCAGCCGCTCGGCCTATTTCCTGCGCCTCGACCTGACGACGGCCGCACTGCCGCCGCTCCAGGAGGCGCCGGCCGGGGTGGAGCTGCGCACGGCGGCGGACTTCGCCGCCGACCCGCGCCCGCTGTTCGAGCTTGACGCGCTGACCACGGCCGACGAGCCGGGTGACGTGGCGGCCGAACTCGACGACTACGCGCACTGGCTGGCCACCACCTGGGAGCACCCGCTGCTCGACCGGGAGCTGACCACGGTCGCGGTGGTCGACGGCCGGCCGGTCGCCTTCAGCGCCGCCCGCACCGACGGAGAGGGGCGCTACGGCTCGGGGATGACCGGTACCCACCCGGACCACCGGGGCCGGGGCCTGGCCAAGCTGGTGAAGAACGCCTCGCTGCATCTGGCCCGGGCGGCCGGCTGCACGGAGGCCTTCACCGGCAACGACGCCGAGAACGCCCCCATGCTGGCCGTCAACCGATGGTTCGGCTACGAGATCCGCGCGAAGGAGAC
Source organism: Streptomyces fradiae (assembly GCF_041270065.1). Classification (NCBI taxonomy): domain Bacteria; kingdom Bacillati; phylum Actinomycetota; class Actinomycetes; order Kitasatosporales; family Streptomycetaceae; genus Streptomyces; species Streptomyces fradiae. The sequence continues at coordinate 1,579,639 of NZ_CP065958.1, forward strand.
CCGTCATGTCCGCCGCCTCGGTTGAGGTCGAGATCGCCCTGGTGAAGGCCGGGCGGACCAAGATCCGCTATCCGGCCGAGCTGCTCGCCGACGACGGGACGCGCCTCACCGTACGCGCGCCGTGGGCCGCCGAGGGCGTCCGGGACTTCGGCTTCGTGCGCTTCGAGCCGGGTGACGTCTTCACCGAGCACTACTGGCGGGACCGGTGGTACGCGGTGAAGGAGGTCCGGGCGGGCGACGGCACGCTCAAGGGCTGGTACTGCGATGTGACCCGGCCGGCCGTGGTGGCCGCGGACGGCACGGAGGTGGTGGTCGAGGACCTGGACCTCGACCTGTGGGTGTCGGCCGACGGGCGCGAGGTGCTGCGGCTCGACGAGGACGAGTTCGCGGCGAGCGGGCTCGCCGCCGCCGACCCGGCGGCGGCCGAGCGTGCCGTACGCGCCCTCGACGAGCTGGCGGCGCTCGGCCGGGACGGACTGGTCCGGCTGCTCAGCCGAGCGTGACGTCCGCGTCCTCGGTGGCGAGGAAACCGGGCATCGGCAGGCCCATCGGGCCGGTGGCGGTGAGCTGCATCAGGGTGGCTTCCACCTGTGCCGTACCGGCGCGGTAGGCGGGCTCCTTGACGACGGCGGTGTTGGTCCAGGGGTGCACCAGGCCGTCGCAGACGGCCTGGGTGCCGCCGATCCCGGTGGAGCGGTCCGCCTGGATCAGCCGGGAGCTGACGAAGACCGGTCCCGCGCTGTCGTCGACACAGCGGTAGGTGCCGGAGAGGGTGACCGTGCCGTCCGCGGCGACCGTGCCCCGCGGGTCGACGGAGACTCCGTCGGCGGGGCCGGCGTAGGCGGTGGGGGCGGTGGCCGCGGCGGAGGCGAGCAGGGCGCCGGCGAGGACGAGGCGAGCACGCATCGTGGGGAATCCCTTCGGGGGTGGGGTGGGACGCTGCCCGCCAGGGATACCGGATCAGGCCGCCGACTGTCCGAAACTCACCCCTTCGGGGGCGCGTTGAGGAATTTCCCGATGTGCGTACGGTCGTACGACGCTCCCGCCCCCTCCCCCGGCACCGCCCGCCCCGCCCCGCCCCGGTCACGCTCGGGCGGTGGCCTCGCGGCGCCGTCCGATCAGCTTCCGCAGCAGCGGCCAGGCCAGCAGGATCAGCACGACCGCGTACACGGTGACCGAGAACGGGGTGTCGACGAGTCCGGCCGGCGAGCCGTCGCTGATCTGGAGGGCGCGGCGGAGCTGCTGTTCGGCGGCCGGGCCGAGGATGACGCCGATGACGGCGGGCAGGACGGGCAGTCCGTAGCGCCGCATGCCGAAGCCGACGAGCCCGATGGCGAGCAGGATCACCAGGTCGAGGGCGGCGCCGCCGACCGCGTACGCGCCGACGGCGGCGAAGAACAGGATGCCGGCGTAGAGGTACGGGCGGGGGATGCGCAGCAGTTTCGCCCAGACCGGCGCGAGCGGCAGGTTGAGCGCGAGCAGCAGCACCATGCCGACGAACAGCGAGGCGATCAGGCCCCAGACCAGGTCGGGTTCGCGTTCGAAGAGGAGCGGGCCCGGCTGGATGCCGTACTGCTGGAAGGCGGCGAGCATCACGGCGGCGACGGCGGTGGTCGGAAGCCCGAGGGTGAGCATGGAGACCAGGGTGCCGGCGGCGGAGGCGGAGGCGGCGGACTCGGGGCCGGCGACGCCCTCGATGGCGCCCTTGCCGAACTCGTCCTTGTGCCGGGAGAGACGCTTCTCCGTCACGTACGACAGGAAGGTGGGGATCTCCGCGCCGCCGGCCGGGATCGCGCCGAACGGGAAGCCGATGAGCGGTCCGCGCAGCCAGGCCTTCCAGGTGCGCTTCACGTCGGAGCGGCCGAGCCAGGGGCGGCCCACCGGGATGGCCTCGCCGGTGGTGCGGCGCAGATGGGCGGCGACCCACAGGGCCTCGCCGATGGCGAAGAGTCCGACGGCGACGATGACGACGTCGACCCCGTCGGCGAGCTGGAGGGAGCCGAAGGTGAGGCGCTGCTGGCCGGTCATCCGGTCGAGGCCGATCAGGCCGATGGTGAGGCCGATGAGGAGGGAGGCCAGGCCGCGGATCCGGGAGGAGCCGAGGACGGAGGTCACCGCGATGAAGGCGAGGACCATGATGGCGAAGTAGTCGGGGGCGCCGATGTCGACGGCGAGCGCGGCGACCGTCGGGGCGAGCGCGACGAGCAGGATCGTGCCGGCCAGGCCGCCGGTGAAGTGGCCGATGGCCGCGGCGGCGAGGGCCTGCGCGCCCCGCCCGGCCTTGGCCATCGGATTGCCTTCGATGGCGGCGACCACGGCCGCGCTCTCGCCGGGGGTGTTGAGCAGGATGGAGGTGGTGGAGCCGCCGAACATGGCGCCGTAGTAGATGCCGGCGAACATGATGAAGGCGCCGGTCGGCTCCAGGCCGTAGGTGACGGGGAGCAGCAGGGCGACGGCCATGGCGGGGCCGATGCCGGGGAGCACGCCGATGGCGGTGCCGAGCAGGACGCCGACGGCGGCCCACAGCAGGTTCATCGGGGTCAGCGCGGTGCCGAACCCGTCGAGCAGGGAGGTGAGCGAGTCCATGGGTCAGAGCACTCCCATCAGCGGGCCGCCGGGCAGCGGGACTCCGAGCAGGTTGTTGAAGACGACATAGGTGAGGAGGGAGAGCGCGGCGGCGATCAGCGGGTCGCGGTGGTGGTGGCGGCTGCCGAGGGCGTAGGCGGCGCCCCAGAAGAGCAGGGCGCCGGAGACCGGGAAGCCGAGCGGGCCGATGAGCACGGCGAAGCCGAGGAAGACGCCGGCGAGGAGCAGGACGGTGCGCCAGTCGCTCGGCTCGGTCAGGTCGATGTCCTCGCCGCCCTCGGCCTCGCCGCGGCCGCCGCGCAGGACGTCGACGGCGAGGAGGACGGCGACGACGAGCAGGCCGGCGCCGACGACGAGGGGGACGGTGCGGGGGCCGACGGGGCCGCGCTGTCCGATGTCCACGGTCATGGTGAGCGCGTCGGTGAGGACGAGGACACCGAGGAGGAACAGCAGGGCGCTGACGCCGAGTTCGGAGTGCTCGCGCAGCCAGGACGTGCGGGCGGCGGTGGGGGCTTCGGTGGTTTCGGGGGTCTTGGTGGTCTCTGGCGTCGTGTCGCCGGTCGTGGTCACAGGCCGAGCTCCTTCAGGACGGTTCCGACCTGCTTGTCCTGGGCGGTGAGGAAGGTGCCGAACTCCTCGCCGGGCAGGAAGGCGTCGTTCCAGCCGTGGGTCTTCAGGGACTCCCGCCATTCCTTCGAGGCGTGCAGTTCGGTGACGAGGCCGACGAGCTTGTCGCGTTCGGCGTCGGTCAGCCCGGGCGGGGCGACGATCCCGCGCCAGTTGATGAACTCGGTGTCGAGGCCGGCCTCGCGCAGGGTGGGCGCGTCGAGTCCGGGGACGCGTTCGGCGCCGGTGACGGCGAGCAGGCGCAGTTCGCCGGCCTTGATCTGGTCGAGGTACTCGCCGACGCCGGAGACGCCGAAGGCGACCTTGTTCCCGAGGATGGAGGCGAGGAGTTCACCGCCGCCGTCGAAGGGGACGTAGTTGACGTCCTTCGGGGCGATGCCGGCGGCGCGGGCCATCAGCATGGGCGCGAGGTGGTCGGGTCCGCCGGGCGAGGAGCCGCCGCCGACGGGCAGTTTGCCGGGGTCCTTCCGCCAGGCGGCGAGCAGCTCCTGGATGGTCTTGTACGGGGAGTCCTTGCCGACCACGACGATGTCCTGCTCCATGGTGAGCCGGGCGATCGGGGTGGTGTCGGCGAGGGTCTTCGGCGTCTTGTTGGTGTGGACGGCGCCGACTACGCCGAGGCCCATGGACATGGCGAGCCGGCCGTTGCCGTGCTCGCCGACGAGCCGGGTGAGGCCGACGGTGCCGCCGGCGCCGGGCAGGTTGAAGACCTCGATGTCGGAGGTGAGTCCGGCGTCCTCGGCGTTCTTCGCCGCGGTGCGGGCGGTGATGTCGTAGCCGCCGCCGGGGGTGTTGGGGACCATGAAGCGCAGGCCGGGTATCTGTGTGCCGGTGCCGGCGCCGCTGCCGGAGGTGAGCAGCGGCGGTCCGACGAGCACGAGCAGCGCCGCCCCGAGCAGGGCGAGGGGAGTGCGCAGGCGCACGGGTGCCGCCTCTCGAAGGGGAACGGGGGGAACGGGGGGGAACGGGGAGATCGGGGGATGTCTCAGGGACGCCTCGGGGATGTGAGGTGGCCCACATGTTGCCTGCGCGTGAGGAAGCTGTCTCTCTTCCGCAACCAACGGACGTTGTGGTCCTTGTGGTCGCGTCCTACCTTGTCGGCGTGACGAAGGTGCTGGTGGTCGACGACGACTTCATGGTGGCCAAGCTGCACTGCCGCTATGTGTCGGCGGTGCCGGGCTTCTCCGTCGCCGGGGTCGCGCACACCGGCGCCGAGGCGCTGCGCGCGGCGCACGCGCTGCGGCCGGATCTGCTGCTGCTCGACATCTTCCTGCCGGACATGGACGGGATCGCGGTGCTGCGCGAGCTGCGGGCGGCGGGGCTCGCGACGGACGCGCTGTTCATCACGGCGGCGCGGGACGCGGACACGATCCGCTCGGCGCTGCGCGCCGGGGCCCTGCACTATCTGATCAAGCCGTTCAACCAGGCGGCGCTGCAGGAGCAGCTGCGGCACGTGGCGGCCCTGCACGGGCGGCTCGACGACCTGGCGGAGGCTGAGGCCCGGCAGGAGGACGTCGACCGGATCTTCGGGGCCCGCCCGCGCGGCTCCCGCGAGCTGCCCAAGGGCCTCGCGGCCCCGACCGCCGATCTCGTCGACACCATTCTGCGCGCGCACCCCGAGGGCCTGTCGGCCACCGAGTGCGCGGAGGCCGGCTCGCTGTCCCGGGTGAGCGCCCGCCGCTATCTGGAGTACTTCGCCGCCACCGGCCGCGCCGAGATCTCGCTGCGTTACGGCGGTACGGGCCGGCCCGAGCGGCGCTACCGGCGGGTGGGCTGACGCGAAGGCGAGGGCGAGAGCGAGGGCGTTGCCTGTGCCCCCGCTTAGACGCTCCTTAACGCGACCATAAGGATCGGCCGGTGAGCCTTCCGGGGACCGGATCCGCGCTTCTCGAGGGCTAGTTTCCTTGGCAACCCCCCACACCCCCACCCTCGTGAAGGAGTTGTCCCCCCATGACCTCACGCCGTACGGCCGCCGCGGCCGTCGTCTCCACCGCCGTGCTCGCCCTGTCCGGGCTCGCCGTCGCCCCCGCGTTCGCGCACGGGTCGATGACCGATCCGGTGAGCCGGGTCGCCGGGTGTCACGCGGAGGGGCCGGAGAGCCCGAAGTCGGCGGCGTGCAAGGCGGCGGTGGCCGCGGGCGGGACGCAGGCGCTGTACGACTGGAACGGGGTGAACATCGCGAACGCGGCCGGGAAGCACCGCGAGATCATCCCGGACGGCGAGCTGTGCAGCGCCGGGAACGAGAAGTTCCAGGGGCTCGACCTGGCGCGGGCGGACTGGCCGGCGACCTCGCTGAACTCCGGGCCGCACACCTTCCGTTACAAGGGGACCGCGCCCCACCGCGGAAAGTTCGAGCTGTACGTGACGAAGGACGGGTACGACCCGTCGAAGCCGCTGAAGTGGTCGGACCTGGAGGCGGAGCCGTTCGCGACGGTCGTCGACCCGGGGATGCAGAACGGCGACTACGTGTTCACGGGCACGATCCCGGAGAAGTCCGGACGGCACCTGATCTACTCGATCTGGCAGCGCTCCGACTCCCCCGAGGCCTTCTACGCCTGCTCGGACGTGGTGTTCGGGAAGGACGGCGCCCCCACCCGGGCTCCGGCGCCGAGCGCGCCCACGGCGGCGCCCGCCACCGGGCACGGGCAGCACGCCGGACACCCGGCCACGCCGACGACCGCGCCGGCGAGCGAAGCCCCGGCCGCCCCGACGAGCGAAGCTCCGCAGACCGCCGCACCCGCCCCCGCGCCCCAGGGCGGCTCGGGTTCCGGTGAGGAGCTGGCGGAGACCGGGGGCGGCGCCGCCACGCCGTATCTGGCGATGGGCGGCGCCGCCGTTCTGGCGGTCGGCGCGGCCGTGCTGTTCGTCACGGCGCGCCGCCGGCACGGATAGGGGTCAGCTGAAGACCGAGGCGCAGGTCGTCGGGGTCGCGTGGGCCGGGTCGAGGGCGTTGTTCACCTCGTGGAAGACGATCCGGTCCACCGTGCCGATGGCCACGTGCTCGGACAGGTCGAGCGCGCACCGGTCCTGGAGCAGCACGTTGCTGACGTTCGGTCCGGACAGCCAGCCGGACTGGTACGGGGTGACGACCTCGTCGTACTTGGTGGCGATCACCGTGTACCGCACGCCGGGCACGGTGTCGCCGCCCGCGTTGAGCTTGGTCATGAACGCGGAGCCGGCGATCTGGTCGGCGAGTCCCGGGGTCGCGCTGGTCAGCAGGTCCTGGGCGCCGGGGAAGTACGGCAGCAGCTGGGTGAGGCCGCTGAGCGTGGTGCCGTGGTTGTCGGGGGCGATGCCGACGAGGGCGTTCACCTTGTCGGCGCCGCCGAGGAACTTCAGGTAGTAGCGCGGCATCATGCCGCCCTGCGAGTGCCCGACGAGGTCGGCCTCGGCGGCGCCGGTGGCGGCGAGGACCTTGTCGACGTACGCGTCGAGCTGGGCGGCGGAGGCGTCGATCGGGCCGAGTCCGTTGAAGAACGGCACTCCTGGCAGCTGCCCGTAGTCGAGCGAGAAGACGCAGTAGCCCCGGTTGACCAGATAGGGGGCGAGACCCAGCCAGTTGTCGACGGAGTTGCCGAAGGTGCCGTGCACCAGGACGACGGGCCGGGGGTGGGCGGCGGACGGCTTGCAGGTGTAGTCGTTCCAGCCGCGGCTGGGGGCGTCGTCGGCCTGTGCGGCGGCGCCGGGGACGAGGGTGGCGGCGGCGGTCAGGAGCAGGACGGACAGCGCTCGGGCGATGTGCTTCCAGGGCGGTTTCCAGGGCAGCATCGGGCGATCTCCTTGCGGCTCAAGGGGAATGAGGGAGTGCTACGCCCTGCGGTCCGGACCACAAGTGGGGATGTGCGCTTTCCGCCAAGTTACGGATGGGTAGCCCCGGTGGGAAGTTACGCGTCGGTAAAAAGTCCCGTGTCGCCTACACCCTCGTGCTTGCGCCACCACGCTCACGCGGTCGGCTCACGCGGTCGGGCTCACGCCGCCAGCGAGCCCGGCAGCACCGCCCTCGGCCCGTACTTCGCGCGGGCCCGGTCCGCCACCGCCTCGATGCGACGGGCCTTGTCGTCGGCCGGGTCGAAGGTGAGCTGATGGGCGGCGGACTCGGCCGGTGCCAGGCCCTCGGCGCGCAGGGCGATGCCCCGGACCCGGGCGCGCTGGAGGCCGAAGGAGGCGTGGATCGCGTACGCGAGCGTGCTGAGCTCCGTCGAGTGGGCGGTGGGTTCGCGCAGGGCGCGGGTGCGGGTCGTCGTGGTGCGGTCGGCGTAGCGGACGGTCACCGTCAGGGAGCGGCACACCTGGCGCTCGGTGCGCATCCGGGCGCCCAGTTCCTCGGTGAGCGAGAGCAGCGCCCTGCGCTGCTCGACGGGGTCCAGCTCGTCGTACGGGAAGGTCCGTTCGGCGGCCATCGAGCGGGAGACCTCGCCGGGGACGACGGGGGTGCGGTCGATGCCGCGGGCCCGTTCCCACAGCTCGCGGCCGGCCTTGGCGCCGATGAGCCGCTGGAGCACGGCGAGCGGTGCGTCGGCGACCCGGCCGGCGGAGTCCAGGCCGTAGCCGCAGAGGGTACGGGCGGTGGCGCGGCCGACGCCGTCGAGGGCGGCCACCGGCCGGTCGCGCAGGAAGTCCGCCGGGTCCTCGACGACCAGGGTGGCGCCGGGCCGGGCCGCGCGGGCGGCCATCCGGGCCAGCATCGGGTTGGGACCCGCGCCGATGACGCAGTCGACGCCGTACAGGGCGAGTGCTCTGACCCGGATCACCGAGCCGAGTTCGGCCGCGGTCCAGCCGAAGTAGCGCAGTGCGCCTCGCACGTCGGCGAGCGCCCCGTCGGGCGGGGTCGCCTCGACGAGCGGGGTGAACTCGCCGAGCAGGTCGAGCAGTCGGGGGAGCATCACCTCCCCGGCCGTCTCCAGGCGGAACCGTACGCAGAGGATCATCCGGCGCTCCCGGGGCTGCTGTGCCACAGCTTCCGCGACGGTGTCGCGGCGCCTTCCCCGGCCGGCTGGAGGTCGGCCCAGGGGTTCATCGTGTAGCCGGTGGACAGGGTGATCCGGCGGCCGCCTCCGACACCGTCGGCGTCGCCATCGCCCCTGCCATCGGCGTCGCTCTCCGCGGGAACGGGCTCCTCCGAGAGCCGCTCCCCCACCGCCGCCAGGCCGCCGCTCTCCCGCAGTTCGGCCAGCTCGGCCAGGTTCCAGGCGGCGGCGCCGACCACGCTGAGGCTGCGCGGTCCGCGCCGCTGCACCACGCCCCGGACGAGCAGCAGCCAGGAGTGGAAGACGGTGTGGGCGCAGCGTTCGTGGGAGTCGTCGAAGAAGGCGAGGTCGACCAGGCCGGTGCCGTCGTCGAGGGTGGTGAAGATGACCCGCTTGCCGGAGCGGATGGGCGGGGTCTGGGTGGCCGCCTTGGCGCCGGCGACCAGGACGGTCTGGCCGTGCCGGGCGGAGCGCAGCCGTTCGGCGGAGACCACGCCGAGTTCGCGCAGGAAGGCCTGGTGGTCGCCCATGAGGTGGCGGGAGGCGTCCATGCCGAGGATGCCGAGTTCGGCGCTGAGCCGTTCGGTCTCGTCGAGGTCGGGCAGGCCGACGGGGGCGGTCTTCCGGCCCTGGGCGAGCGGGAGTTGTCCGCCGTAGGAGGCGGCGCCGCGCTGGGTCCGGTGCAGTTCGGTGAGGTGGAGCAGCAGGTCGCGGCGGTTGGCGCCGAAGGCGTCGAGGGCGCCGACCTGGGCGAGGCGTTCGGCGACGGGTTTGCGGGGGCGGGCCCGTTCCCAGAAGTCGAGCAGGGAGGCGTAGGGCTGTCCGGTCTCGATGCGGGCGCTCTCGGCCTCGCTGATGCCGTGGACGTCGGCGAGCCCGAGCCGCAGGCCCCAGCGCTCCGCACCGGCACCGGCACCGCCGCCGGACACCAGTTCGATACGGTGGGCGGCCGCCGACCGGTTCACGTCGAGCGGCAGCACCGGCACCCCGCGCCGCCGGGCGTCCGCGAGCAGCAGCCGCTTGGGGTACATGCCGGGGTCGTGGGTGAGCAGCCCGGCGTAGAAGGCGGCCGGGTGGTGCGCCTTGAGCCAGGCCGACTGGTAGGTGGGCACGGCGAAGGCCACCGCGTGCGCCTTGCAGAAGCCGTACGAGCCGAAGGCCTCGACGATCTCCCAGGTGCGGGCGACGACCTCGTCCGCGTACCCCTGCCGCCGCGCCCGCTCGGCGAACCAGGTCCTGATCCGGCCCTGCGACTCGGGGTGGGAGAGTCCGCGGCGCACCTGGTCGGCCTCGTCGCGGCCGCAGCCGGTCATGATGCTCACGATCTTGATGATCTGTTCGTGGAAGACGACGACGCCGTAGGTCTCCCGCAGCGCGTCCGCCAGGTCGGGGTGCGGGTAGCGGACCGGGGCGCGGCCGTGCCGGGCCTCGATGAAGGGGCGGACCATGTCGGCGGCGACCGGTCCTGGGCGGAAGAGCGAGATGTCGACGACGAGGTCGTGGAAGTTCTCGGGCTGGAGCCGGCCGACCAGGTCGCGCTGGCCCGGGGACTCGATCTGGAAGCAGCCGAGGGTCTCGGTGGAGCGGATGAGCCGGTACGTGTCGGGGTCGCCGGGCGGGATGGCGTCGACGTCCGGCCGGGTGCCGGTGGCGCGCTCGACCTCGGCGACGGCGTGCGCCATCGCGGACTGCATCCGCACGCCGAGGACGTCGAGCTTGAGCAGTCCGAGGTCCTCCACGTCCTCCTTGTCGAACTGTGCCATGGGCATCGGGGAGGGCCCCGGGCCGCCGGGGCCCGCGGGGATCTCCCCGGCGGTGGGGACGACGGGGGTACGGGCGAGCAGCGAGGCGTCCGAGAGGAGCACCCCGCACGGGTGCATGGCGATGCCGCGAGGCAGCGCGTCGAGCGCCTCGACCAGTTCCCAGAACCGCCCGTGGCCCGCGGTCCGCTCCAACTCCCCTTTGAGGTCGCGCAGTTCGGGCAGCTCGTCGAGGGCGGCGCGGGCGTCCCTGGCGCGGATGTGCGGGAAGGCCTTGGCGATCCGGTCGATCTCGGCCGGGTCCATGGACAGGGCGGCGCCCACGTCCCGTACCGCGTGGCGGACCCGGTAGGTCTCGGGCATGGCGACGGCGGCGACCCGCTCGGCGCCGAAGCGGTCGAGGATCGTCCGGTAGACCTCGAGGCGGCGGGCGGACTCCACGTCGATGTCGATGTCGGGCAGCGCGGTGCGGCGCTTGGACAGGAAGCGCTCCATCAGCAGGCCGTGCTCGACCGGGTCGGCGTGGGCGATGCCGAGGAGGTGGTTGACAAGCGAGCCGGCGCCGGAGCCGCGGGCGGCCACCCGGATGCCCAGGCCGCGCACGTCGTCGACGACCTGGGCGACCGTCAGGAAGTAGGTGGCGAAGCCGTGGTGGGCGATGACGTCGAGCTCGCGGTGCATCCGGTCCCAGTAGTCACGCCGTTTCTCGTACCCCTTGCGGACCATGCCGGCGGCGGCCCGGGAGGCGAGCACCCGCTGGGCGGTGCGGTGCGCGGCGCCGACCAGGTACGGCTCCGGGAAGTGCGCCGAGCCCATGCCGAGGTCGTCCTCGGGGTCGACCAGGCAGGCCGCGGCGACGCCCTCGGTGTGCTCCAGGAGCCGGTGGGCGGTGTCCCGGCGGAAGCCGGCGGCCTCCACCACCCGCTCGGCGACGCCCAGCATGGCGCCGGCGTCCTTGAGCCAGGCCTCGCCGCTGTCGAGCCCGGCCCGGGGGTCGACGGGCACCAGGCGGCGGGCGGCGTCGAGCACGTCGGCGACCGGGCCCTGGCCGGGGTCGGCGTACCGCACCTCGTTGCCGAGCACCGGCCGCACGCCCTGCTCGGCGGCGAAGCCGAGGGTGCGGGCGGCGAGCCGCAGCGAGCCGGGTCCGGTGCCCGTGCGCCCGTGGTGCACGACCTCCAGGCACAGGGCGTCGCCGTACCGCTCGCGCCAGGGGGCGAGGAGCCGCGCGGCCCGGTCGGGCCGGCCGGCGGCGAGGGCGCGCCCGACGTCGGAGCCGGGGCCGAGCAGGACGAAGAGCTCGTCGCCGGCGCCCGTCCCGTGGTTCGCGGACCGGGGCAGCAGGGGCTGCCCCTCCCCCGCGTGGGCGTGGGCGGCGCTGACCAGCGCGCAGAGCTCGGCCCAGCCCGTACGGGACCGGGCGAGGAAGACGGCGCGGGGCGCGGACTCGTCGACGAAGGCGCCGCCGCGCACGGGCACCCGCCGGGCGGAGCTGACCCCGCCGATGCCGGCCCCGCCGCCGGCCGCCCGGTCCCCGGGCCGGGCGTCGTGCGGGACCGGGGCGAGGAAGGGCTCGCAGCCGAGGTCGACGCCGAAGAGCGGGCGGATCCCGGCCTGCTCGCAGGCCTTGGCGAAGCGGACCGTGCCCGCGACGGTGTCGCGGTCGGTCAGGGCGAGGGCGTCCATGCCGCGCTCGGCGGCGCGCTCGGCGAGGCGGGCGGGGTGGGAGGCGCCGTAGCGCAGGGAGAAGCCCGACGCGGTGTGCAGATGTGTGAACCCCGGCATGCGCCGTCCCACCTCCCACAGCAAAATCGTACGTACGTTCCCACCCCCTCATCCCCACCCTAGCTCATTTTCGAACGCGCGTACGATAACCGGGGCGGGCCTCCCCGCCCGCTCCGCCCGTCATCCGTTCGGACGTCTCCCACCTGCGGAAACACCGGCACCACCCGAGCGTGGGGGCATGAGTCTCGTCGACGAACTGAAGAGCGCCGTCACTCCCCGAGCAGCCCTGCTGGTCGTCGGCGTCTTCGCCCTCCAGCTGCTGTTCATCGCCTCGTACGTGGGGGCCCTGCACCACCCGAAGCCGACGGACGTGCCCTTCGGCGTGGTCGCACCCCAGCAGGTCTCCACCGTCCTCATGGAGCGTCTGGAGAAGCTGCCCGGCGACCCGCTCGACCCGCGGACGGTCACCGACGCGGCCGAGGCCCGGGACCAGATCATCAACCGGGACATCGACGGGGCCCTGATCGTCGACCCGCGGGGCCGCACCGACACCCTGCTCGTCGCCTCCGGCGGCGGCACGGTGCTCTCCGCCGCCCTGGAGAAGACGTTCACCCAGGTGGAGGCGGCCAACCGGCGCACGATCCGCACCGTCGACGTGGCCCCGGCCTCCCCGCAGGACTTCGACGGGCTCTCCGCCTTCTATCTGGTGGTCGGCTGGTGCGTCGGCGGCTACATCTGCGCCGCGATCCTGGCGATCAGCGCCGGCTCCCGCCCCGCGAACCCGCACCGGGCGATCATCCGGCTCGGGGCGCTCGCGCTCTACGCGATCCTCGGCGGCCTGGGCGGCGCGATCATCGTCGGCCCGATCCTGGGCGCGCTCCCCGGCAGCGTGGCCGCGCTGTGGGGCCTGGGCGCCCTGGTGGTCTTCGCGGTCGGCGCCGCGACCCTCGCCCTCCAGTCCGTCTTCGGGATCGTCGGCATCGGCCTGGCGATCCTGCTGATCGTCGTCGCGGGCAACCCCAGCGCGGGCGGCGCCTTCCCGCTGCCGATGCTGCCGCCGTTCTGGAAGGCGATCGGCCCGGCCCTGCCCCCGGGCGCGGGCACCTGGGCGGCGCGCTCGATCGCGTACTTCAAGGGCAACGACATGACCGCGTCGATGCTGGTGCTCTCCGCCTGGGCGGTCGTCGGCTCGGCCGTCACCCTGGCGATGTCCGCGCTGAAGCGGCAGCCGGCGGCGGAGCCGACCGCCGGAGCACCCTCGGGCGCGTAGGCCCCCGGGCACGGGAGTGCCCCCGGCGCGTCCGCCGGGGGCACTCACACACAGGCCTGGGATCAGAAGACGTTCACGCCGTACGCGCTCAGCGCCTCCGTCACGGGCTGGAAGAAGGTGGTGCCGCCCGAGGAGCAGTTGCCGCTGCCGCCCGAGGTGAGGCCGATGGCGCGGCTGCCGGAGTAGAGCGGGCCGCCGGAGTCGCCCGGCTCGGCGCACACGTTGGTGCGGATCATGCCGTAGACGATGTCGCCGCCGCCGTAGTTCACCGTGGCGTTGAGGCCGGTGACCGAGCCGCTGTGGATGCCGGTGGTGGAGCCGCGGCGGGTGACGGACATGCCGACGGTGGCGTTGGCGGCGCTGGTGATGTCGACGCTGCCGACCGTGCCGGACTTGCTCACCGTGCTGTTGGTGTAGCGCACGATGCCGTAGTCGTTGGTCGGGAAGCTCGACCCGGCCGTGCTGCCGAGCACGGTGCTGTGGGAGGAGTTGGACCACCAGGTGCCCGCGCCGTCGGTGCAGTGACCGGCGGTCAGGAAGTAGTAGTTGCCGGCGCTGTCCTTGACGTTGAAGCCGAGCGAGCAGCGCCAGCTGCTCGCGTAGATGGCGTCGCCGCCGGAGATCAGCTTCCTGAAGGTGCCGTTGGTGCGCTCGATGCGCAGGGCTCCGGCGTTGGCGCCGGCCTGGCGCTTGATCTTGGCGATCTCCGCCTGGGAGACGGTGGAGTCGACGGTGACGACCATCTTGTTGGTCGCCGGGTCGAGGTTCCAGGCGGTGCCCGGCACGTCGGCGGCGAGCACGGCGTCGCCCGCGGCCGAGAGCTGGGAGGCGCTGAAGGTGCCGGCCGACGCGGCGGAGTCGGCGCTGGCGGCGGGAACGGCGATCGCCGCCGCGGCGACCAGACCGGTCGTGACGGCGAGCAGCCGGATCGTTCTCGTGGGGGTGGTGCGCGTGGTCCTCACTTCTCGTTCCTCCAGAGGGGAATCGGGGGCCCGCCGTGGGGTGACGGACCCGTGAGGCGCGGCCTTGGGGGGCCTGCGCTGTGGGGGAGTCTCGGGCTGCGCGGCTTCGGGCCGCAAGGGCGGCTTTCGGCCGTGCAGCCTTCAACCAACCATCCGGGCAAGGGAGTTGCTCAGTACAGGCTGACCTTGTACTTGGCGAGCGCCTCGGGCACCGGCTGGTAGAACGTGGTGCCGCCGGTCGAGCAGTTGCCGCTGCCGCCGGAGGTGATGCCGAGCGCCTTGGTGCCGTCGTAGAGGGCACCGCCCGAGTCGCCGGGCTCGGCGCAGACGTTGGTCTGGATCATGCCGCGCACGGTGCCGCCGCCGGAGTAGTGCACGGTCGCGTCGAGGCCCGTGACGGTGCCGCTGCGGGTGCCGGTGGTGGAGCCGGAGCGCTTGACGGACTCGCCCACGTAGGCGTCGGCCGCGGTGAAGCCGCCGGTGTGGCTGAGCGAGGCGTTGTCGTAGCGGACCAGGGCGTAGTCGTTGCCCGGGAAGCTGGAGCCGACGGTGGGTCCGATCAGGGTGGACTGGGCCGAGTTGGCGTACCAGGTCTTCACGACGTTGCCGCAGTGGCCGGCGGTGAGGAAGTAGTACGTGCCGCCGCTGCGCACGTTGAAGCCGAGCGAACAGCGGTAGCCGTTGCCGTAGATGGCGTCACCGGCGGCGAGCAGCGGCTTGAAGACGCCGGGGGCGCGCTCGACGCGCAGCGCGGCGGCGTCGGCCCCGGCGGCCCGGCGGATCTTGGCGATCCCGGCGTCGGAGACCGTCGAGTCGGCGGTGACGACGACCCGGCCGGCGGCTCTGTCGACGTACCAGGCGGTGCCGCCGACGTCCGCTCCGAGGACGGCGGCGTCGGCGCGGGCGAGCGCCTGGGCGCTCGCGGGTCCGGGGGTTGGTGCGGCCTGGGCTCCGGGGAGTCCGAGGGCGGTGGCGGCCGCGACGGCGGCGGCGACGGCGAGCAGGCGGATGCGCGTGGTCCTCACTGTTCTCCTTCGGGGTACGGCGGAGAGGGGCCCGTGGGTGGCGGGCCCATGAGGCACTGTCAGGTGACGTGTTCCTGACATGCACCGCGAGCGATACTGGCCTGTCGCACAGGAACGCACAAGACCGCCCGCACGTCCGGTCTACGCGCGTGGGCAGTGGCGGGACCGGAAAAGCGGACGGCGCGGCCCCCGTGGGTCCGCGCCGTCCGCGACCGTCCCGATCAGGCCTCGATCAGGCCTCGATCAGGCCCCGATCAGGCCTCGGCGACCCGCCGCTCCCCCGCCGCGATCTCCGCGTCGAGGGTGTTCCCCGGCGGCGGGAAGGGGCAGATGAAGTGCGCCGCGAACGCGCACGGCGGCAGCAGCGCCCGGTTGAAGTCCACCGTCACCGAGCCGTCCGCGGCCGGGGCGGCCGGCCGCAGGAAGCGGAAGCGGTAGCTGTCCTTGCCGCTGCTGGTGTCCGCGAACACCGCCCACAGCGAGCCGTCGTCCTCGATCGCGACCTGCAGGCTGTGGTCGGTGCCGTCCAGGTCGAAGACCACCTCGCCGGCGAGCCCGAGGCCGCGCTCCTTGCCGTCCGCGTTCTCCACCCGGACGCTGCGCGACTCGGCGTACGGACGGAACACGCCCGGCCGCACCCACTTCTCGTCGTACGGCGTGGCCTCGATGCCCCGGAAGGCGCGCCGCGCCTCCGACTCGGGGTCGAAGTCCCGTACCGCCCACTCGCCCTCGCGGCGCAGCACCACCAGGCGCCGCCCGGCGGACTCGGCCCGCGACTCGTGGATCGGGGCGTGGTCGGCGGCCAGCCGCACCGTGCCGATGAGCGGCGCGCCGTCGACCGTGATCGCGTCCTCGGCGCCCGCGGTGAGGACGACCTCGTCGCCGTCCGCCCGCCACAGCCCCGGAACGGCCGGAATTCGCCCCTCCGGGAAGTCCGAGAGCCAGTAGGTGCCGGTCAGCGAGAGCGGTCCGTACGAGGAGGCGACCGCCGCCGTCCGCTGCTCGTGCCAGTGCTGCCACTCCTGCCGGGGGTCGGCGTCCAGCGCGCCCCGGGCGGTGTCATCCGTGCTCATGGTGGTTCAGCCTTCCACAGGGCGGTCGGGGGTCGGGGGGAACGACGGGCGGTCGGAGGACCCTGGCGCGGTGTGGATGTCGCTCCAGCAGGACCGCAGCGATGTGGTGATGAGCACCATCAACGGCATCCGCTACGCGGTGACGCAGCAGCCGGCCCCGAAGGAATAGCCGGAACCGGGCGGGGGCCATCGGCCCGACCGTGCGTCAGCAGTCGCAGCCGCAGTCGCACCCGTCGCAGCAACAGCCGTCGCCGCAGCAGTCGCCGCAGTCCGAGCAGTTGCTGCAGCAGTCGCAGCAGTCACAGGGGTCGTTGCACAGCCCCTCGCGGCGCTGTCGGCTCCACGGGTCCTCGTAGCTGCCGCAGCACATCTGGCAGGTGCAGGCCAGGCCGAGCCAGACGGCGCAGCCGGCGAGCGTGCCGCGGCGGTTCGGCGGCTCCGGCGGCAGCGGGGCGCCGGGCCCGCCCGGGCCGGGGTGCCAGGGGCCCGCGCCGGGGTCGGCGTACGGATTGCCGGGCACCGGCACGTGCGGCTGACCGGGCCCGGGCGTGCCGTGCGCGCCCCGCGCGCCGTGCGTCGCACAGGCGCCCCCCGTCGTGGCGAAGGCCCGGTCGACGGAGACGCGCAGTTCATGGGCGAGGAGCACATGGGCGAGGTGCCCGTCGGCGAACTCGGCGTCCTTCAGGGCGAGCCGGATGCCGTGCAGGGCGTCGTCGGCGAGCCGGCGGGCCTCCTCGCGGGAGGTGCCGGTCGCGGTGAGCGGGTTCCAGGCGCCGGCGGCGTCATCGGCGGTCTGGTCCTCGACGGCGTCCAGGAGATGGGCGAGCCGCCCGAAGAGCCGGCCGGCCTCGGCGAGCGGTTCGGCGTTGCCGGGGCGCCCGGCGAGCACCGCGGTGTGCGCGAAGGCGGCCGCGGTCGCGGTCTCGGTCGGCTCGGTGACCGTGAGCAGCGGGGTGCCGGGCCCGGCGAGGGCCTCGAGTCCGGTCTGCCGGTCGACCGCGTCGACCAGGACGGCGGTGTCGAAGCCGAGCTCGCGGCCGGTGCGGGCGCCGGCCCGGTCCCAGGAGCGGGCGACCCGGCGGGCCGCGGCGGCGACCGGGCGGCGGGCGAGCAGCCCGTCCCGGTCGGCGACATGGTCGCGGATCTTCGCGGAGGCGAGCACCAGGGAGACGGCGGCGGCGAGCCGGGCGCCCTCGCCGCGGGCGACGGGCGCGGTCCGCATGGCGCGCAGCGGGCAGGGGCCCGCGGTGCGCCGGCCGGCCTCGGTGCGCCCGGCCTGAGCCTCCGTCAGCACCGAGACGATCAGGCCGTCGTAATTGGTGACCACCCGGGCGAACTGGCCGTGGTCGGCCCGAAGTGCCAGACAGAGGCCGCAGAGATGGGCCATCCACTCGGTCTTCAGATGCTCGGTGAGACGGTGCGCGCAGGGCCTGACGATTCCGAACAAGACACTCCCCCGTGGACCGGCGCGGAGCTCCGCGCGACTGCGTCGGGCATCGTACCCAGCGGTTCCGTTCACCCGTACGCCCCGGTCGTCACCCTTCCGGCCCGACGTTCATATTTTTAGTTGCACGGCTCGATCCGACCCTCCGTCAGCCCCCGCAAACCGCAAGATCCCTGACGAATCGCCAGATTTCGACCCTCACGTTCTGCACCAGTACCGTCACGAATCCCCTGCGCGCCGACTATCCACTTGGCGCGCGATCCGCATCATGGACGACGATAGGGATTGCGGAACCACGAGTGACCGCGCGAAAGGAGGCGTCCATGGGATCGGTGCGCAAGGCCAGTGCCTGGCTGGGACTCGTCGAGGACAACGACGAGCGTTACTACGACGACGAGTACGCCGACGGTGCCGAGAGCAACGACGCCTGGGTGACGGACCCGCGGGTGCGGGTGGCGAGCGACACGGCGCAGGACCACGGCCGTCGGATCGCGACCGTCTCCCCGGACGGGTTCCGGGACGCCCGGGGCATCGGCGAGCTGTTCCGGGACGGCGTCCCGGTGATCGTGAACCTGACCGCGATGGAGCCGAACGACGCCAAGCGCGTGGTCGACTTCGCCGCCGGTCTCGCCTTCGGTCTGCGCGGCTCGATCGAGCGCGTGGCGACCCGGGTCTTCCTGCTGACCCCGGCCGACACGGAGATCGTCAGCGGCGAGTCCGGCGGCCGTTCGCAGGGCGGTTTCTTCAACCAGTCCTGACCGGCCGCACGACTCTCCGGTCGGTCAGTGGCTCGATCGGTCAGTGGCTCGGCGTCGCCGAGCCGGCCGGTTCGGTCCGGCCCCGCGTGGCGGGGACCCGTACGGCATCCGCGGCCCCGCCCCCCGTCCGCGGCTCACCGTCCGGTCCCGGCAGCGTCCGGGCCGGCACCACCCCGGCGTCCACGCCGGCCCTGACGTCCACGGCGTCCACCGCGTCCGCGAGGCGCGGGTCGACCGCCGGGCACTCCATCACCCGCGGCAGGCGCACCGCCATCAGCGCGCCGGTCAGGAGCAGCCCGGCGCTCACGAACAGCGTCACGTGCAGTCCGTTCACGAAGGCGTGCCGGGCCGCGTGGTGCAGCGCGTCGCCGGCCGCGCCGCCGAGCCGGGCGGCGACCTGGTAGGCCTCGCCGAGCGAGTTGGTGGCGGCCTTCGCCGCGCCGTCCGGCACGCCCGGCACCCCGCTCAGACCGGGCGCGTAGGCCGCGTTCATCACGCTGCCGAGCAGTGCGGTGCCCATGCCGGCGCCGAGCTGGTACGAGGTCTCGCCGATCGCCGCCGCCCCGCCCGCGCTCTCCGGCGGGGCCTCGCTGAGCATCGACTCGTACGCCGAGAAGAGCGTGGTCTGCAGGCCGAAGCCGAGCAGTATGAAGCCCACGGTGAGCAGCAGCGGCCGGTCGTGCTGGCCCATGAGGACCAGCAGCAGCACCGCGCCGGCGGTGAGCAGGAAGCCCCAGCAGACCATCCGGCGCGGGCCGAGCCGGCGCAGGGTGTACGAGCCGGTGGCGCCGGCCGCCATCGCGGCGAAGGTCAGCGGGAGCAGCCGGAGGCCGGTCTCGACGGGGCTGAGGCCGAGGATCAGCTGGAGGTACTGGACGGCGATCAGCTGGAGGCCGACCAGGGCCAGCATGGCGAGCACCACGCAGCCCACCGAGGTGGTGAAGGCCGGTCGGGCGAACAGCTTCATGTCGATCAGCGGGTACGGGCGCCGCCGCTGGCGCCGTACGAAGAGGACGAGCAGCGCGGCGCCGAGCAGCAGCGGGCCGAGGGTGGCGAGGGCGAGCGGCGGGTCGCCGGCGCCGAGCCGCTTCACGCCGAGGACCACGCCGAGCACACCGGCGGCGGCCATCAGCGCGCCGAGCACGTCCCAGGGCCCGTCGGTCTCGCCGCGGGACTCGGGCAGCAGCAGCCGGCCGAGCGGCAGCATCAGCGCCATCAGCGGAATGTTCACGAGGAAGACCGAGCCCCACCAGAAGTGCTCGACGAGGAAGCCGCCGAGCACCGGCCCGGTGGCGGCGCCGATGGCGGCGGTGGCCGTCCAGATGCCGATGGCGGTGGCCCGCTCGCGCCGGTCGGGGAAGACGGCGCGGAGGATCGAGAGCGTGGCGGGCATGATCATCGCGCCGCCGACGCCGAGCAGGGCGCGGGCGCCGATCAGCACCTCGGGCGCGGTGGCGAGCGCGGCGATCGCGGAGGCGAGGCCGAACAGCCCGTAACCGAGCAGCAGCACCCGTCTGCGGCCGACCCGGTCACCCAGGGTGCCGAAGAGGATGAGGAGCGAGGCGCAGATCAGCGGATAGGCGTCGACGATCCACAGCAGCGCGGTGGAGCTGGGGTGCAGGTCCTCGGTGAGGGAGGGGACGGCGACGTGCAGCACGGTCGAGTCGAGCGCGACAAGCAGCAGACTGACGCAGAGGACGACGAGGACGACCCAGCGGTTGGCACCGCCGCCGGCGGTGCGGAGACGTGCTCCGGCCGTGTTCGTCCGCGCCATGTACGTACCTCCCAGTGAAGCCCTCGCGCTCGGCGGGCACCGGCCGGGGAGCGGCCCCGGGACGGCCCGGCATCGACGGGCGAGTGAGCTGTCAGCGTACGCGAGTTCAAGGCCCGAGCGCGTGGTGCAGCTCTCACCCCGGCGGGCCGCGCGGTGTGGCGTACGCCACTCCGGCCGGCCCGCCGGCCCGCCCCCGACCGGGCGGAATTCCGTCCGGCGGGCCCTTCGGGGAATTCTTTCGGGGCCTCAAACAGGGTTACCGGAAAAACGGTCCGGCAATAGGGCCGGAGGTCATCGGATTTTCCGACGGGTGACGGGAACAAACGCCCGGCTGAGAGCAACTCCACATCACATCGTCATCACGAAGGCACCGGAACGACCAAGGTCGCTACTCACTCCCTGTAACGTCGATTGGGTGCGTACCGACATCTTTGCCCGGCTGGACCGGGAGCCGGAACCGCCGAAGATAGAGGTCCCGCGGATGACCCGCACGCGTCTCGCCCTCTTCGGCGGGACGCTGGCGTTCTATCTGGCCATCGTCGTCGCCGTACTGCTGTCGACCTGGCTGGTCACCCTCGACTGGAAGATCATGCTCTTCCGCCCCTACCAGCAGTGGCAGGGGCTGCACGCCTTCCTCGACTACTACGTCGTCCTCGGCCAGCGCGGCCCCACGGCCGTCATGGTGGCGGCGTGGCTGGGCTGGCGCTCCTGGCGTCAGCACACGCTGCGACCGCTGCTCTGCCTCGGCGCCGCGCTGCTGCTCCTCAATGTGACCGTCGGCGCGGTCAAACTCGGACTCGGCCGGCTCGGCCCCCACTACGCGACGCAGGTCGGCTCCGCCGAGCTCTTCGCGGGCGGCGACATATTCCCGTCCGGGCACACCGCCAACGCGGTCGTGACCTGGGGCATCCTGGCCTATCTGGCGACCACGCCGAGGGCCCGCCGCTATCTCTCCGCGCTGTCGGCGGTGGTCGCGCTCGGCGTCGGCCTCACCACCGTGTACCTGGGGACGCACTGGCTGAGCGATGTGCTGCTCGGCTGGGCCGCCGGCCTGCTCATCCTGCTCGCGCTGCCCTGGTGCGAGCCGGTCCTGGCGGTGGCGGAGGCCTGGATCCTGGCCCTGCGCGACCGGCTGCGCGAGCAGCTGCGGTCCCGCCGGCGCCTGGTGCCCTCGCTGCCGGTGGCGAGCGGAGGTCCGCTGCCGGGCCTGTTCCCGCAGCGCCCGGCCGGGGCGGAGGAGCCGGTCCGCGAGGCAGTCGGGGCCGGCTCGGGCCGCGCCGCGGCCACCCGGGGCGGCGCGCCCCGGGCGGGCCAGCCGCTCGCGGCGCCGCGGGCCCATCCGGCCCACCTCCCGGCCCATCACGCGGTGCGTGCCGAGCGGGGCCCGGTCGGTCCGGCCGGCAGCCGCCGCCCGCCGCACTCGCGGCCCGCGACCGGCGGCTGAGCCGCAGCGACGCGCGTGCGGGTACAGGGGTACACGGGTACGACGAAGGGCCCCGGCCGATCTCCTCGGCCGGGGCCCTTCGCGTACCCCCTCGCCCGCCTGGTGTCCCGCGTCCTCAGCCGTGCCAGACGCGGGTGACGACCCCGCCCTCGACCTCGAAGTTGATGCGCCCCTCCAGGTACTCCATGGTGATGATCGAGCCCGGCGGAAGCGCGCGGACGACGCGGTGACCGCGGATCCTGGCCAGCCGTTCGGCCTCCTCCTCGGTGAGCCCCAGATACGTTTCGTCGGCGTGGTCGGGTGTGTGTTCGGGTGTCATACAGCTCACGTTAGTACCCCGCCGGTCACGCTTGTGTCACAGCTTCTCGACATAAGTTTGGTGAGACCGCGCTGATCCGCGACGGCGGTTTCCAGCCGTTTCCCGGGTAATTCCCGACCGGATCCGGAGCTCTCCCCCGACCGCCGCGCAGGCGTCCGGAAAGCGCTTCCCGAATTCCGTACACCTGTCCCCCATCCGGTAATTCGACCGAGGTCCGGACCGCGCCCCGGCCGGACCGGGCCGCCCGCGCGGCATTCACGTTTTCCCTACATGCCGTCCACACCGTCCGCCGACCGGACGACCCGCCGGTCCGCCTCCCCCGCTGCCCGCCCGGCCGGGGCCATCATCCGGGGATGGGTACCGAGATCGAGACCGCGGCCGTCGAGGAACCACCGCGGCACCGGCATGGCCGGGTGCTGATCGACTGGGTCACCACCACCGACCACAAGAAGATCGGCCACCTCTATCTGGTGACCTCGTTCCTCTTCTTCCTGTTCGCCGGGGTCCTGGCGATGCTGATGCGGGCCGAGCTGGCCCGGCCGGGGCTCCAGCTGGTGAGCAATCTGGAGTACAACCAGGCCTTCACCCTGCACGGCACGATCATGCTGCTGCTCTTCGCGACGCCCACCTTCGCCGGGTTCGCGAACGAGCTGGTGCCGCTGCAGATCGGCTCCCCCGACGTGGCCTTCCCGCGGCTCAACATGTTCTCGTACTGGCTGTTCCTCTTCGGCGGCCTGATGGTGGCCGGCTCCTTCCTCACCCCGGACGGGCCCCCCGCCTTCGGCTGGACCGCCTACGCCCCGCTGAACAGCCTGCTGCGGGCCCCCGGCGTCGGCGTCGACCTGTGGATCGTCGGACTCGCCCTCTCCGGCTTCGGCACCATCCTCACCTCGGTGAACTTCCTGGCGACGATCATCGGGATGCGGGCCCCGGGCATGACGATGTTCCGGATGCCGATCTTCACCTGGAACGTGCTCTTCACCACGATCCTGGTCCTGATGGCCTTCCCGGTGCTCGCGGCGGCCCTGCTCGTCCTGGAGTCCGACCGGCGGCTGGGCTCGCTGGTCTTCCAGCCGCAGAACGGCGGGGCGCTGCTGTGGCAGCACCTGTTCTGGTTCTTCGGGCACCCCGAGGTCTACATCATCGCGCTGCCGTTCTTCGGCATCATCAGCGAGATCATCCCGGTCTTCGCCCGCAAGCCGATCTTCGGCTACGTGACCCTGGTCGCCGCCACCATGGCGATCACCGGCCTGTCGGTGGTGGTGTGGGCGCACCACATGTTCGTGACCGGGGCGGTGCTGCTGCCCTTCTTCTCGATGCTGTCCTTCCTCATCGCCGTGCCGACCGGGGTGAAGTTCTTCAACTGGACGGGCACGATGCTGAACGGCTCGCTGTCCTTCGAGACGCCGATGCTGTGGTCGGTCGGCTTCCTGGTGTCCTTCCTGTTCGGCGGGCTGACCGGGGTGATCCTGGCCTCGCCGCCGATGGACTTCCAGGTCACCGACTCGTACTTCGTGGTGGCCCACTTCCACTACACGGTCTTCGGCACGGTCGCCTTCGCGACCTTCGCCGGCTTCTACTTCTGGTGGCCCAAGTTCACCGGGCGGATGCTCGACGAACGGCTCGGCAAGATCCACTTCTGGACGCTGTTCGTCGGCTTCCACACCACCTTCCTCGTGCAGCACTGGCTGGGCGCGGAGGGCATGCCGCGGCGGTACGCCGACTATCTGTCCGCCGACGGCTTCACCGCGCTCAACACGGTGTCGACGATCGGCGCCTTCCTGCTCGGCATCTCCACGCTGCCCTTCCTGTACAACGTGTGGCACACCTGGCGGTACGGCGAGAAGGTCGAGACGGACGACCCGTGGGGCTACGGCCGCTCCCTGGAGTGGGCGACCTCCTGCCCGCCGCCGCGGCACAACTTCGACTCGGTGCCGCGGATCCGTTCCGAGTCGCCCGCCTTCGATCTGCACCACCCCGAGTTCGCGGCCCACGAGCAGATGCGGCTCGCGGGCCGGTCGCCGGCCGGTCGGGGGCCGGCCGGTCCAGGCCCCGGGACAGACGGTCCCTGAGGTCCCTGAGCGTCCGCACCCGCTCGGGCGTCGCGTCAGCGGAAGCGGCGGACGATCCGTCCGGCCCGCGCCTTCGCCGCGTACACGGTGTCGATCGCCGTGCCGACCCCGCGGTGGACGGCGGACCGCAGTGGGCCGTGGGTGCGGGGGCGGGTGGTGGCGGAGGAGGTGGCGAGGGTGGACCAGATCGTCTCGTGGGTGACGGCGGTACGGGCCGGGTCGAAGCGCTCGGAGGCGGCGAGGGCCGCCTTCGCGGCGCGGGCGCGGGCGTCGTCGTCGTTGATCAGGGCGAGCAGCGCGGCGGCCACCGCCGCCGTGTCGTCGACCGGGACGAGCCGGCCGTCGACGCCGTCCTCGATGATCTCGCCGGGACCGTGCGGGCAGTCGGTGGAGACCACCGGCAGTCCGCAGCGCATCGCCTCGACGATGGTCATCCCGAAGGACTCGCGGCGCGAGGTGACGGCGGCGAGCGAGCCCTTGGCCCACTCCGGCTCCATGGGGTGGGCGGTGCCCATGAGGAAGACGTGCTCGCCGAGCCCGAGCCGGTCGATCTGCCGGGCCAGGGTCTTCTTCAGGTTGTCGGCGGCGTCGCCGGTGCCGTAGATCCGCAGCTTCCAGTCGGGCCGGGCGGCGGCCACGTCCGCGAAGGCGTCGATCAGCAGGTCGTACCGCTTGACCGGGGTGAGCCGGCCGGCCGCGACGACGACCTTCGCGGCGGGGTCGGCGGGCGGCACGGTCGGCGCGGGCACGCTGTTGGGCACCGCGTCGATCCGTACGCCCGGCAGCGCGAGCGCCCGGTAGGCGCGGGCGTCGGCCTCGGTGACGGTGGTGACGGCGTCCAGGAGCGCGTACTCGTGGCGGATGTCGCGCCGCAGCCGGTAGGCGTGCCCGTCCAGGGTCAGGTGCTCCTGGCCGACGAGGACCGGGCCGCGCGGGGCCTGCCGGGCGAGCTGGACGTTGAGCCCCGGGCGGGTGGCGATCACCACGTCCGCCTTCACGGAGGCGAGATGCGCGCCGATCCGCGCGTCGGTGAGCGCGCTGTACTGCTTCCAGCGCCCGTCGCCGCGCGGGAACACCCGGGCGGGGCGGTGGAAGTCGGGGTGCTCCCCGTCGTAACCCGGGCTCTTCTTGCGCAGGTCGACGAGGTGACGCAGCGTCACTCCGGCGGGGACTCCGAGGATCGGTTCGTCGCGGTGGCGGAACACCGAGACGATCTCCACCTCGTGGCGGTCCGCCAGTTCCGCGGCGAGCGTGAAGGTCGCCCGGATGGTGCCGCCGATGTGGTAGCCGTTGTGGAGCAGGAAAGAGATGCGCATCGTGCCGCCGGTTCCCCCCGGTCAGGTGGTGCGTGGTCGGGGGTGACTGTACTGCCCCGACCGACCGTTGTTCACGGCCGGTTGTACGTGCGGGTTGTCACGGTCGGTATCCGAGCTGGGGGACGGTGGCACAGTTCGTGTTCATGTCGCCCTGTTCGACCCAGCCGCGGCCGTCGCGCCAACGGGCCACGGACAGACAGGTGTCGCGGAACTTCGGCGGCTCGGCGAGGTGCTCGAAGCGGACGGGCAGGAGCAGCCCGCGGGCGGTGTACGGCTCCGCCCGGTTGAGGTAGCGCTCGACGCAGGCCCGGGTCGGCCCGCCCGCCTCGCCGAGGCAGGACTTCGCCGCGTCGCTGAACCACATGGCCGCCGCCCAGCCCTCCAACTGCCACTGGGAGAGCGTTCGTTGCCCCTGTCGCCGCATGGCGTCGCGGAACTCCCGTACCGCCGGGGAGTTCTGGTCGTCGTAGTTGCGGCTGGAGCCGGTCGCGTAGAGCACGGATCGGCAGCCCGGCGAGCCCGCGTAGTCGTGCGGCACGGTGGAGGCCCAGTTCTGCACGTTCGTCACCTTGGCGGCGGCCCGCACCCCCGAGGCCTGCATCGCCTCGCACAGCCGGGCGTTGCCGTGGGTGTCCATCGCGTCGAAGACGACGTCGACCTTCTGCGCCCGCAGATCGGCGGCCACCGCACGGAAGTTGGGCAGCACGAAGTCGACCTGCTCGTCGACCACCCGGTAGCCCTCGGCGCGCAGCCCGTCGGCGATCAGCCGGGCGTACGCGGCGGAGGCGGCCTGGTTGTAGGAGACGACGGCGGCGGTGCGGGCGCCGAGGTGGGCCTTGAACCAGCGGTAGACCTCGGTCCCGCCGTACAGCACGCCGTTCCAGCCGGGCGCCTTGCCGGTGCGCGGGGCGGAGCTGCCGTAGATCCCGTAGAGATGGGGGTACGTGTCGTAGGCGGGGGTGAGCGGCTGCCCGCCGATGTCGGGGACGCCGGCCGCGGAGACCCGGGGGGCGCCCGCGTAGTCGAGGGCGGTGGTGGCGACCAGGGCGAAGACCTTGCGTTCGTCGACGAGCCGGTGCACGCAGGCGTTGTTGCCGACGCCGCTGCCGCCGTCGTCGCAGGTCAGCACCTCGATCCGGCGCCCGTCGAGGCCGCCGCGGGCGTTCAGGGCGGCGAAGTAGGCGAGGGCGCCGTCGCGCGGGCCGGTGAAGGCCTCGCCGCCGACCGGGCTGGTGGCGCTGGTGATGATGCCGATACGGAGCGGCTCACCGCCGGAGGGGTTGGCGGTGGGCCGCGTCTCGAAGGCGCCCTCCGGGAGTCGGCTGCCGCAGCCCGCGACGAGCGCGGTGACCGCGGCGAGCAGCCCGGCGAGGAGCAGCGCCAGGGGCCGCGCCAGGGCCGGCTCAGCAGCCCGGGACGGTCGCACCACTGACCTGGACGAGGCCGCAGAGCGTCTGCACGGAGACCTTCCAGGTGTCGTTCTGGAAGACGGAGGTGCCCTTGGCGTCGGGCAGCGCGGTGTTGCCGGCGACGAGCAGGTCGTAGGTCACGTTCGCGTTGGTGGGCGAGGTGAAGTCGATCTCCTTGACCTTCACGGAGGTCTGGGAGGCGTTCTTGTCGCCGGCGAAGGCGCCGAGGACCGGTGCCATGCTCTCGCCGTTCTCCAGGAGCTTGATCCGCTCGGCGGTCGGGGTCTTCGGGTCGAAGAAGGCGGTCCAGTTCTTGGTGATCTGTGCCTTGGCGGCGCCCGGGTCCATCGGCTGGTCCGTCATGGCGGGTGAGGTGGTCGGCGTGACCTGGTTCGAGGAACCGTTGTCGTCCGAGCAGCCCGCGACGACCGGCGTGAGGACGAGTACCGCCGCGGCACCGAAGGCCGCCGCGCGTCGCTTGAGGAGCATCTGGCTCACCACCCTGTCGATTCCAGGGTGGGCCGATCCCGGACATAGCGCAAGGAAGAGAATTAAAGAGAACATAAAGGGTGGGATGGCCCGATCGGGGCCCGCCAGGGAGGAGGCTTCCGTGCCGTCCATGCCGTCGGTGCCGTCGGTTCCTCGCCCGCTGTCGCGGCTCCTGTGGTGGGGCGGGCTCGTGGCGGCCGCCGGCGGGGCGGTGCTGTGTGTCGTCGGCTGGTACGGGATCTCCGGCGAGCGCTTCGCCGAACGCCAGCTGCCCTATCTGGCCTCCTGCACCGTGCCCGGGGCGGCGCTGATCGTCGCCGGCGCGGTGCTGCTCGTCGGGGCGGCGCTGCTCGCGCCGGCGTCGGGGCCGGGGCCGGGCGGGCCCGGGGAGCACGCCGCGGAAGGGACGGAGGAGGAGCCGCCGGCCGCGCCCTCGGCCGCGCCCTCGTCGGAGGAGCCGCCGCTGCGGGTCCCCGGCGGGACGCTCGCGCACCGCCCGGACTGCCCCCTGGTGGCGGGCCGCCCCGAGGCGGAACCCGTGGGGGACGCCGACCTCGACCCGTGCCCGGTGTGTGAGCCGTGGCCTCGCTGACGTACGACCTCACGCTCGCCGGCCTCGCCGTCGGCAGCGCGGCGGCGCTCACCGGCATCGGTCTGATCGTCACCTACCGGGCCACCGGCGTGCTGAACCTGGCGCACGGCGCGATCGCGATGGTCTGCGCGTACGTGCTGCGCCAGCTGGTGGTGGTCTGGCACTGGCCGCTGCCGCTCGGAGCGCTCGTGACGCTGCTCGTGGTGGCGCCGGGCCTCGGGCTCGTCCTGGACCGGCTGGTGTTCCGACCGCTCGCGGTGGCCGGTGCGGGCCCGGCGCAGACCCTGGTGGCCTCGATCGGCGTGTTCGTGCTGCTGGTCGGCGCGGCGGCGCTGGTGTGGGGCGACGGCGCCCGCGACGACG
Source organism: Streptomyces fradiae (assembly GCF_041270065.1). Taxonomy (NCBI): domain Bacteria; kingdom Bacillati; phylum Actinomycetota; class Actinomycetes; order Kitasatosporales; family Streptomycetaceae; genus Streptomyces; species Streptomyces fradiae. The sequence continues at coordinate 1,607,614 of NZ_CP065958.1, forward strand.
CGCCGGTGCTGCTCGGCGACGACCCGTGGGCGCAGCTCGCGGCGGCGGTGGCGCTGGCCTGCATGATGGGCGCGGTGACCCGGTGGACGCGGTTCGGGCGGGAGCTGCGGGCGGTGGTCGACAACCGGCCGCTCGCCGTCCTCTCCGGCATCCCCGCGGACCGGGTGGTGGCGGCGGGCTGGGCCTTCGGCTCCTTCACGGCCGGGCTGACGGGCGTGCTCCTCGCGCCGTACGTGCGCCTCGACCCGTACGGGATGCCGCTGCTGGTCGTCGAGGTCATCGCGGTCGCGGTGGTGGCCCGGATGCGGAGCCTGCCGGTGGCGGTGCTGACCGCGCTCGCGCTCGGCGTGGCGCAGGCCCAGCTCACCCGGCTGCACCCCGGGGGCGTGGCGGGCGAACTGCTCCAGGCCGCCGGGGCGAACCTGTTCGTGATCGCGCTGCTCGTCGCCGCCCTCGTGCTGCCGGGCGTCGGCGACACGGACGCGCTGCCGCCGCCCCGGGCCGCGCCCCGGGTGCCGGTGCCGGTGTGGCTGGTGACCGCGGTGCTGCTCCTGCTGCCGCTGGGCTTCGCGGGCGAGGACCTGACGACCGCCGTGCAGGTCCCGGCGCTCGCGGTGATCCTGCTCTCGCTGGTCGTGGTGGCCGGCCGGGGCGGCCAGATCGCCCTGGGCCAGGCCGCGTACGCGGGCCTCGGCGCGCTCTTCACCGCCCTGCTCGCGGCGGCCGGACTGCCGGAGCTGGTCGCCCTCGGCGTGGCCGTCCTGTGCGTGGCGCCGCTCGGCCTGCTGACCGGGTGGCCCGCGATCCGCCGCCACGGGCCAGCCCGTGGCTTCCGGATCAGGCCGGATCAGCGACCGGCTCCCCCAGAGCTTCGCCTGGGTGGTACCCCCAGTGCCGTGGATCGCAAGGCGGAGGAAGGAGACGACGCGGTGGGGGTACCTCCCCGGCCGCAAGGCCGAGGGGGCCGTCGGCGACCGACGACAACGCGGCGAGGCGCGGTGCCGGGCGTCGGGAGCCCGGCAAGATCCGGAAGCCACGGGCTCGCGCTCGCCCTGGCGACGCTGGCCGTCGGGGTGGCGGTGAGCCGCTTCGTCTTCGCCCAGCCGTACGCCACGGCCGGCGTCACCGTCTCCCGCCCGGCCGGCTTCTCCCACGACCGCGCCTACTACGTCCTGGAGCTGCTGCTCCTCGCCGGCTGCCTGCTCCTGGTCGCCGCCCTACGCCGCGGCCGCACCGGCCGCGCCCTGGCCGCCCTGCGCGACCACGAACCGGGCGCGGAGGCCGCCGGCGTCCCCGTCGCCGCCCTCAAACTCCTCGCCTTCACCCTCGGCTCCGCCCTCGCCGCCCTCGGCGGCGCCCTCCTCGCGATGTCCGTCCGCGCCTTCGACCCCGACGCCTTCGACCCGGTCCGCGGCCTCCTCTGGTTCGCCGCCGTCCTCACCCTCGGCGCCGACACCCTCCTCACCCCCCTCCTCGCCGCCACCCTCCTCGTCACCCTGGACGCCGGCACCCACGCGGGCGTCGCAGTAGCCCTGATCGGCCTGCTCGCGGCCCTGACGGGGCGGGTGCCGCCGCTGCTGCCATGGCTGCTGCGGGGCGCGGGCGCCCTGGCCCCGCACAGGGCGGCCCCCGGCGGGGCGGCCGACCACGCACCCGCGGGCAACGCGCCACTGCCGGGCGCGACGGCCCGTAGCGGGGCGGTCGGTACGGGCCACCGGGCGGCGGACGGCGCCGGCGCCGCAGCGCCCCCCGGCCGCCGCTCCCGAGGCGCGGCGCGGCTGGTCGCCGAAGGGGTGCGGCTCGTGCATGCCGGGGGGACGGTCGCGTTGGACGGGGTGGACATCGCGGTGCCGGTGGGGGCGGTGAGCGCCGTCGTGGGGGTGAACGGGGCGGGGAAGAGCACGTTGTTCGACTGTCTGGCGGGGGCCATGCGGCCGACGGCGGGGCGGGTGGTGCTCGACGGGGTCGATGTCACCGGGAAGGCGGCGCACGCGCGGCAGCGGCTCGGGGTGGGGCGGACGTTCCAGCAGTTGGCCGTGTTTCCGTCGCTGAGCGTCGAGGAGAACGTACGGGTCGGCGGGCCGGGGGCCGAGCAGGCGCTGCGGCTGTTCGGGCTCGACGGGGCGGTGCGGCACCGGGCGGCGGCCGGGCTGCCGACCGGGACGCTGCGGCGGGTGGAGCTCGCGCGGGCGCTCGCGGGGCGGCCGCACACGCTGCTGCTTGACGAACCGGCCGCCGGGCTCGACGCAGCGGAGGCGGCGGCGCTCGCCCGGATCCTCGCCGCGCTCGCCGCCGACGGCCTCGCCGTGCTCGTGGTCGAGCACGACCCGGACCTCGTCGCCGGCATCGCCCGTACCGTCCACACGATGGAAGGCGGCCGCTTCGTATGAGCGTCGAGATCGCCCTGCGCGCCGCCCGGGTCCGCTACGGCCCGCTGGAGGCCCTGCACGGCCTCGACCTGGCGCTGCCCGGCGGCACCGTCACCGTGCTGGTCGGCCGCAACGGCTCCGGCCGGTCCACCGCGCTGCGGGCGCTCGCCGGGACGGTGCCGCTGAGCGGCGGGCGGGTGGAGTGGCGGGGCGCGGACGTGACACGGGTGCCGGCCCATGTCCGGGCGCGCCGCGGGCTGTGCTTCGTACCGGATCTGCGGGCGGTGTACGCGACGCTCACGGTCGCCGAGAACCTGGACCTCGCCGCGCCGGGCCGCCAGGACGACGCCCTCGCCGCGTACCCGGAGCTCGCGCGGCTGCTCGGCCACCGGGCCGCGACGCTCTCGGGCGGCGAGCGCCGCATGCTCGCGCTGGCCCGCGCCGTGTGCTCCGCCGCCCGGGTCGTGCTCGTCGACGAGCCGTCGCTCGGCCTGTCGGCGACGGTGGCCTCCCGTACGTACGAGCTCCTCGCCGCCCTCGCCGGCCCGCCCGCCCACGCGGCCGTCGTCCTCGCCGAGCAGCGCGTCCCGGCCGGGCTGCCGCCCGGCTCCCTCGCGTACGAACTGCGCCGCGGCTCCCTCGCCGACGCCCGGGAGATCACGTGATCGGGATCACGGCAGCCGCAGCATGGTGCCGACCATCAGCCGGTTCGGGTCCGCGCCGATCACCGAGCGGTTCGCCGCGTACAGCGCCTGCCAGCCGCCCTTGGTCGCGAAGCGGCGGGCGATCGCGCTGAGGGTGTCACCGCGCTGTACGACGTGGGCGCGGCCGCTCAGCCCGTAGCGCTTCGAGCAGACCGGCCAGGCGCCCCAGCCCTGGACGCGCAGCACGGCCTCGGCGACCGTGATCTGCTGCGCGCGGGTGGCGAGGTCGGCGCGCCGGGCGTAGCGGCGGCCGCCGAACTCGTCCCAGGTGGGCTGCCAGAACTGCAACCCGCCGTAGAAGCCGTTGCCGGTGTTGGCGTGCCAGTCCCCGCTGCTCTCGCAGGCGGCGACGCAGCCCCACGGCCACTGGTCCTTCACACAGGCCTCGACGGGCGTGGGGGCGGCGGCCGCGGCCGCCTCCTCGGCCCGGGCCTGTGCCGGGGAGAGCAGGGCGGTGGCGGCGGCCAGTACGGCGCCGGCCGTCCAATATCGGATCATCGACATCGGGGCAGGCTAGGCAGCGGTCCCGGACGCCGGACCCGTGCCGCGCGGAACAGCGTTCACATGCCACCCGGTCGGCGGCACGGCACCCGCCGGTCCCGGTCAAACAAGTTGTCGGTCCCCAACGCGTGACCCCCGGCGAGTCTTGCCCGTTGAACTCGGCATGAGACGGCCGGGAACCGCCCGGCGTCGCCCGCAACAAGTCCCAGGGAGCCCCCCGTGCCGCGCATGCTCGACGTCAGCGAGGACGTACGCGCCGAGATCGGCGACGAAGAAGCCGACCGGCTGCTCGCCGGCGACAACGCCCCGGGCAGCTACGACTGCACCTCCTGCCGGACTCCGGGCGACTCGGAGCAGGAGCGCACCAGCACCGTGCTGTTCGTCGGCGAGGAGACCGCCGTTCTCGCCTTCGCCCACGCCAGCTGCATCCCGTCCCAGGTCGTCCGGGTCGCCGAGGAGCAGCTGCAGGGCGCCGTCGCCTCCATCGCGGCGGCCGACGCCGCCGACTCCCTCGCCGCCGCCAACCCCGAGCAGGCGGTGCTCGGGGTGACCAGCGGCCTGGTGCTCATCGAGGGCGAGCTGCACCCGGCGCTCGTGGTGGAGCCGACCGCGCCGGTCGCCCGCCCCGGTTCGGACGGGCTCACCGACGAGTTCCTGTCGCTCCTCGTCGAGCAGGGCTTCCAGCCGGTCGCCGACGTCAACCAGAAGCCGGCCCCGCTGCCGGGCTGGTCGGTCCTGGTCGCGATGGGCCAGCTGCACTCGGTGCTGCAGCCGGGCCCGGGCGGCGCGGGCCAGGCCGCCTGGTGGCAGGCGCACCAGCCGCTGCAGGTCACCGACGGCTGGCGGGCCGCGGCGAACAAGTCGCACACGGTGCTCGTGTTCGCCGCGCCGGTCGGTTCGATCGGGCAGCAGCCGCGCGAGGACCTGCTGCGCGAGGCCCTGGAGAAGGCCGCGGCCAACGGGCGTCTGGTGGCCGCCGCGATGCCGCTGGCCGGCACGTGACGGAGGACCCGCGACCCGGACGCGGCATAGGGCCACTGGGGCGGCCGGGGCCATGGGGGCCGCTGGAGCCGGTCCGCGGGCCGGAGGCGCCGACCGTGCCGCGCCCGCGGGCGCCGCTTTCCGAGGCGCGCCGCCCGCATCTCGCGGACGGCGGGGTCGTTGGCACCTACGTGCACCCATACGACCCTTTCCGCCAGCAGTACCCGAGCCCGGTCCCGTCAGCGGTGCCGGGCACGGTCCCCGGCCCCGTACCGAGTCCGGTCGCGAGCCCGGTCGCGAGTCCGATCCCGTCGATGCGCCCGACGCAGGACGGTACGGCCGGTTCGACGGGCTTCGTGGCGACCGCCACGGGCTTCTCGGCGACCTCATCGGGCTTCTCGGCGACTCCGATCTACGACGCCCTGTACTCCGAGTACCGCCGGTCGTTCCGCTCGCTGCCGGGCGACCGCAGCGGCGAGGAGGACCTGGGCTTCCGGGGCTTCGGCACGCATCGGCTGCCCGGGCAGAGCGGCCTGTACGCCCAGCACGCCCGTCAGGGCGGCGGCTGGTCCGCGTACGCGCTGCCGCCGGGCCGGCGGACCGGTCCGTAGGCGTCGGGGCGGGAAACGGCCGGGGGCCGGGGCGAGATCGCCCCGGCCCCCGGCCGTTCCGTACAAGGCCTCTACCAGGCCCTACTTCTTCTTGCCGCGCTTCTCGCGCACCCGCACCGAGATGTGGATCGGGGTGCCCTCGAAGCCGAACTCCTCGCGCAGCCGGCGCTCGACGAAGCGGCGGTAGCCGGCCTCCAGGAAGCCGGAGGCGAAGAGCACGAAGCGGGGCGGCTTGGTGCCGGCCTGCGTGCCGAAGAGGATGCGGGGCTGCTTGCCGCCGCGGATCGGGTGCGGGTGGGCCGCGACCAGCTCGCCGAGGAAGGCGTTCAGCCGGCCGGTGGGGACGCGGGTCTCCCAGCCGGCGAGCGCGGTCTCGATGGCCGGGACCAGCTTCTCCATGTGGCGGCCGGTCTTCGCGGAGACGTTGACCCGGGGCGCCCAGGAGACCTGCTGCATCTCGGTCTCGATCTCGCGCTCCAGGTAGTAGCGGCGCTCCTCGTCCAGCTCGTCCCACTTGTTGTAGGCGATGACGATGGCGCGGCCGGACTCGACCGCCATCGTGATGATGCGCTGGTCCTGGACCGAGATGTGGTCGGTGGTGTCGATGAGGATGACGGCCACCTCCGCCTTCTCGACGGCGGCGGCGGTGCGCAGGGAGGCGTAGTAGTCCGCGCCCTCCTGGAGGTGCACCTTCTTGCGGATGCCGGCGGTGTCGACGAACTTCCAGGTGACGCCGCCGAGCTCGATGAGCTCGTCGACCGGGTCGCGGGTGGTGCCGGCCAGCTCGTTGACGACGACCCGCTCCTCGCCGGCCACCTTGTTGAGCAGGGAGGACTTGCCGACGTTCGGACGCCCGATGAGCGCGATGCGGCGCGGCCCACCGAGCGCCCTGCCGAAGCGCTGCTCGGGGGCCTCGGGCAGGGCCTTGAGGACCTCGTCGAGGAGGTCGCCGGTGCCGCGGCCGTGCAGCGAGGAGACGGGGAACGGCTCGCCGAGGCCGAGGGACCACAGCATGGCGGCGTCGGCCTCGCCGGACTGACCGTCGACCTTGTTGGCGGCGAGGACGACCGGCTTGCCCGCGCGGCGGAGCAGCTTGACGACGGCCTCGTCGGTGTCGGTGGCGCCGACGGTGGCGTCCACGACGAACAGGCAGGCGTCGGCGGCCTCGATGGCGAACTCGGCCTGGGCGGCGACGGAGGCGTCGATGCCGAGGACGTCCTGCTCCCAGCCGCCGGTGTCGACGATCTTGAAGCGGCGGCCGGCCCACTCGGCCTCGTAAGTGACGCGGTCGCGGGTGACGCCCGGGCGGTCCTCGACGACGGCCTCGCGGCGGCCGATGATCCGGTTCACCAGGGTCGACTTGCCGACATTGGGACGGCCGACGACGGCGAGGACGGGCAGCGGGCCGTGCCCGGCCTCCTCGATCGCGCCCTCGACGTCCTCGGCGTCGAATCCCTCTTCCGCGGCGAGCTCCATGAACTCCGCGTACTCGGCGTCGCCAAGTGCCCCGTGGTCGTGCTGGTCGTTCATGAAGTCCGTTCCTTGATCATTCGTGGTCGGTGGGTCCTCGGCGGCGTTGAGCTCCGTGGCCCACTACTGAGAGTGTCGCTCAGCGCCCGGTGAGGCGCCTGGCGTTTTTGAGGTGGTCGGTGAGGCGTTCCTGGATGCGGAAGGTCGCCTCGTCCAGCGCCTTGCGGGTGCGCCGGCCGCTGCCGTCACCCGCGTCGAACGGGTCGCCGAAGACGACGTCGACACGGCTGCCGAGGCGGGGCAGCGCCTTGACCAGGCGTCCGGGCGTGTCGGTGCTGCCCAGGACGGCGACCGGGACGATCGGCGCGCCGCTGCGGACCGCGAAGTAGGCGAGGCCGGCCCGCAGCGAGGCGAAGTCGCCCTCGCCGCGGGTGCCCTCGGGGAAGATCCCGAGGACGCCGCCCTGCTCCAGGACGCCGAGGGCGTTGCCTATCGCGGTGCGGTCGGTCGAGTCGCGGTCGACCTTGAGCTGCCCGATGCCCTCCAGGAAGCTGCCGAGCGGCCCCACGAACGCTTCCTTCTTGATCAGGAAGTGCACGGGGCGCGGGGCGGTGCCCATGAGCATGGGGCCGTCGATGTTGTGCGCGTGGTTGACGGCGAGGATGACGGGGCCGGCCGCCGGGACCCGCCAGGCGCCGAGGACGCGCGGCTTCCAGAAGCCGTACATCAGCCCGATGCCGATGCGCCGGCCGACGGCGGCACCCTTTCCGGAGGGCCGCCCGGTGGGCTGGGTCACTTGGTGCCGGTCCGCTTCTCCTCCACCAGGGTGACGACGCACTCGATGACCTGGTCGAGGGTGAGCTCGGTGGTGTCGACCTCGACGGCGTCGCCGGCCTTGGCGAGCGGGGAGGTCTTGCGGCTGGAGTCGGCCGCGTCCCGCTTGATCAGGGCCTGCCGGGTGGCGGCCACGTCGGCGCCCTTGAGCTCGCCGGAGCGGCGGGCGGCTCGGGCCTCGGGCGAGGCGGTGAGGAAGATCTTGAGGTCGGCGTCGGGCAGCACGGTGGTGCCGATGTCCCGGCCCTCGACGACGATGCCGCCCTCGGCGCTCCGGGCGATGGTCCGCTGCAGCTCCGTGATGAGGGCGCGCACCTCGGGGACGGCGCTGACGGCGCTGACCCGGGAGGTGACCTCCTCGGTACGGATGGGGCCGGAGGCGTCGACGCCGTCCACCGTGATGGTGGGGCGGGCGGGGTCGGTGCCGGAGACGATGACGGGCTTGCCGGCGGCGTCGGCGACCGCTTCGGCGTCGTCGACGTCGATGCCGTTGCTGATCATCCACCAGGTGATGGCCCGGTACTGGGCCCCGGTGTCGAGGTAGCTCAGCCCCAGCTTGGCGGCAACCGCCTTCGAGGTGCTCGACTTGCCCGTGCCGGAGGGGCCGTCGATGGCGACGATCACGGTTTCCACGGTGGGGAACGCCTTCCTGGGTGAGCGTGAGGTCCCGGCGGACGCGCGGGGACCTCCCCCAAGGTTACCGAGTCCCCCGCACCCGTTCGGCCCAATGCCCCGCGGGGCCGCACGGAGCGGCCCCGGCGGCCCCCCTCAGCCCTTGCGCAGCGCCCAGCCCCGCTCCTTCAGGGCCGTCTCCAGGACCGGGACCGCCGTCGGCTCGACCATGAGCTGGACGAGACCCGCCTGCTGGCCGGTGGCGTGTTCGATGCGGACGTCCTCGATGTTGACGCCGGCGCGGCCGGCGTCGGCGAAGATGCGGGCGAGCTCGCCGGGGCTGTCGCTGATGAGGACGGCGACGGTCTCGTACGCGGTGGGGGCGGCGCCGTGCTTGCCGGGGACGCGAGCGCGGCCGGCGTTGCCGCGGCGCAGGACGTCCTCGACGCCGGAGGCGCCGGCCCGGCGCTTGGCGTCGTCCTCGGACTCGAGCGAGCGCAGCGCCCGTACCGTCTCGTCGAGGTCGGCGGCGACGCCCGCGAGCACGTCGGCGACCGGCCCGGGGTTGGCGGAGAGGATCTCGACCCACATGCGCGGGTCGGAGGCGGCGATCCGGGTGACGTCGCGGATGCCCTGGCCGCAGAGCCGTACCGCCGTCTCGTCCGCGCTCTCCAGGCGGGCCGCGACCATCGAGGAGACGAGCTGCGGGGTGTGCGAGACGAGGGCGACGGCCCGGTCGTGGGCGTCGGCGTCCATGACGACCGGCACGGCCCGGCACAGCGCGACCAGCTCCAGGGCGAGGTTGAGGACCTCGGTGTCGGTGTCGCGGGTGGGGGTGAGCACCCAGGGCCGGCCCTCGAAGAGGTCGGCGGTGGCGGCGAGCGGGCCGGAGCGCTCCTTGCCGGACATGGGGTGGGTGCCGATGTACGCGGTGAGGTCGAGGTCCAGGTCCTGCAGCTCGCGCTTGGGGCCGCCCTTGACGCTGGCGACGTCGAGGTAGCCGCGGCCGAGCCCGTCCCGGATGGCCGCGGCGAGCGTGCCGGCGACGTGCGCGGGCGGTACGGCGACGATCACGAGGTCGACCGGCCCGGCGGGCGCCTCGTCGGTGCCGGCGCCGAGCGCGGCGGCGGTACGGGCCCGGGCCGGGTCGTGATCGCGCAGGTGCACGGTGATCCCGCGCCCGGCGAGCGCGAGGGCGGCCGAGGTGCCGATCAGGCCGGTTCCGATGACGAGCGCGGTTCTCACTGGGCGATGTCCTTGCGCAGGGCGGCCGCGGCACCGAGGTAGACGTGCGCGATCCGGGACTTGGGCAGTTCCGACTCGACGTGCGCGAGGAGCCGTACGACCCTCGGCATCGCACCCTCGATGTCGAGCTCCTGGGCGCAGATCAGCGGAACGTCCACGATCCCGATGCGGCGGGCGGCCGCGGCCGGGAAGTCGCTGTGCAGATCGGGCGTGGCCGTGAACCAGATGCTGATGAGGTCGTCGGCGGTCAGTCCGTTGCGTTCGAGCACGGCGGTGAGCAGCTCCTCGACCTGCTCGTGCATGTGCCCGGCGTCGTCCCGCTCCAGCTGGACCGCGCCGCGGACCGCTCGTACTGCCACCCTCGTCACTCCTTCGTCGCCTGCGTCGGTGCTCCGGCCAGCCTAGTCAGCGGGCCGGAGCGACCGTGGCGGCGCCCGCTCTCCGAGACGGCGTCGGAGGTTCAGAGATTCTGCTGACGGATGAGGTCTTCCAGGGAGCCGCTGGGCACCTGCCCCTGCGGGGTCAGCTTGTCGACGACCTGCGGCAACTGCTGAGCGATCTCGTCGGCGGCCTGGTCGGGGGTGACGCCGGCCTCGGCGGCGACCTTCTGCAGGGTGTCGTCGGGGAGGGCCTGGGCGATCTGGGCGCCGCTGACGGGCTGGTTGTCGCCGGTGCCGACCCAGGACTGGGCCTGGTCGGCGAGGCCCGCCTTGGTGAGGCCGTCGAGCAGTCCGCCCAGCGGGTTGTTGCCTCCGCCGCCCTTGCTCATGAGCGCGCCGAGCAGGGCGCCGAGGATGTTGCCGCCACTGCCGGAGGCGCTGCCGCCCTGCCGGCCTCCGCCGAGGAGGCCGCCGAGCAGACTGCCGAGATCGTTTCCTGCCATGACCGTGCCTTTCTTCTCTTCCGGTACCGAACACGGCCAATGTCACCCGAACCACTCCACCCCGCCACCCAGCGTAGGCAGCGGGGCGGGGTACAACTGTCGGATGCTGCTGCACGTCGTACCGCTGGACGACTGGTCCGCCGAGCCCGGTCTCCCCTACGCCCCGCCGTCCCTCGCCGCGGAGGGCTTCGTCCACTGCTCACCCGACGAGCGGGCCGCCCTCGCCATCGCGGACGGCCACTACCGGGAGGTGACCGGCCCGCTGCTCGTCCTGGTGATCGACGAGTCGCGGCTCGGCGGGGAGGTCCGCTGGGAAGGCTCCGGGGATGTGCTCTTCCCGCACGTGTACGGGCCGATCGAGCGGTCCGCGGTCACGGCCGTCCTGGAGGTGCGGCGGGACGCGGACGGCCGGGCGAGGGAGCTGGCGCCCCGGGCGTAGGCGTGTTGCGGGCCCCTCGGCCCGCTCCGCGCCCAAGCTGGGCGGCATGACTTCTGACGCGATCGCGCTGCCCCGCCGTACCGTCCTGCGCGCCGGCGCGGGCTCCGCCGCCGCCACTGTGCTGATCACCGGCTGCGGCTCGGACGACGACCCGGGCGGTACGGCGGAGAGTGCGCCCCCTTCGACTCCCGCGGCTCCCTCGACTCCCGCCGCGGCACCGAGCGCGCTGGCCCGGACCGCGGACATCCCGGTCGGCGGCGGCACCGTCTTCAAGGACGAGAAGGTGGTGGTCACACAGCCGGTGGCCGGCGAGTTCAAGGCCTTCTCGGCAGTCTGCACGCACCAGGGGTGCACGGTCGCCAAGGTCGAGAACGGCACGATCGACTGCCCGTGCCACGGCTCGAAGTACCGGATCGCGGACGGTTCGGTGGCCGCGGGTCCGGCGCCGCGGGCGCTCCCGTCCGAGGAGATTAATGTGTCGGCGGGGACGATCACGCTCACCTAACCTGGCGCGCATGAGTCCTGAGGAACTGGTGCGCGACCACACGATCTACTCCTGTGTCATGGGGTCGCGCGCGTTCGGTCTGGCGACCGAGGACAGCGACACCGACCGCCGCGGGGTGTACCTCGCGCCGACGCCGCTGTTCTGGCGCTTCGACAAGCCGCCGGCGCATGTGGAGGGGCCGGCGGAGGAGCAGTTCAGCTGGGAGCTGGAGCGCTTCTGCGAGCTGGCGCTCCGCAACAACCCGAACGTCCTGGAGTGCCTCCACTCCCCGCTCGTCGAGCACGCCGACGCCACCGGCCGCGAACTCCTCGAACTGCGCGGCGCGTTCCTTTCGCGGCGCGCGCACGAGACCTTCGTCCGGTACGCGGGCGGTCAGCGCCGCAAGCTGGAGGCGGACGTACGGCAGTACGGCGCGCCCCGCTGGAAGCACGCGATGCACCTGCTCCGCCTGCTCACCAGCTGCCGGGACCTGCTGCGCAGCGGCGAACTGCGGATCGACGTGGGCGAGGAGCGGGACCGCCTGCTCGCGGTCAAGCGCGGTGAGGTGTCCTGGGCGGACGTCGAGTCCTGGATGAACCGCCTCCAGGCCGAGGCCGACACCGCCCACACCACCAGCCCCCTCCCGGCCGCCCCGGACCGCCCCCGCATCGAGGACTTCCTCACCCGCGCCCGCCGGGCGTCAGTGCAGTGGCACGAGAACGCCGGGCTCGCCGGCCGGCCCTGACCCCGCGGGGCTCACGCGTCCCAGAGCGCGCCGAACGCCAGCAGCTCGTCCCTGTGCTCCACCGCCGACACCCACTCCGCCGGCCAGGCGTCCGCGCCCAGGTGCGCGCCCGCGAAGGCGCCGGCGAGGGCCGCGATGGAGTCGGAGTCGCCGCGGGTGCAGGCGGCGCGGCGGAGGGCGGTCAGCGGTTCGTCGGGGAAGAGCAGGAAGCAGAGCAGGCCGGTGGCGAGGGCCTCCTCGGCGATCCAGCCGTCGCCGGTGTACTCGCAGGGGTCGATCTCGGGGTCGGCGGTCCGCTGGACGGCGTCCAGGCGTTCCAGGACGGCCAGGCACTCGTCCCAGCCGCGCCGGATGAAGTGCGTGGCGTCCGTGTCCTGGGAGCGGGTCCACAGGTCGCCGAGCCAGTGCTCGTGGTAGCGGGAGCGGTTCTCGTACGCGTACGAGCGGAGCTGTCCGACGAGCCCGGTCGGGTCCGCCCCCTGGGCGAGCAGCCACACGGCCCGCGCGGTGAGGTCGGACGCGGCGAGGCCGGTGGGGTGGCCGTGGGTGAGCGCGGCCTGGAGCTGGGCGGCGCCGGACCGCTGCTCATCGGTGAGGCCGGGCACGAGCCCGATCGGCGCGACCCGCATGTTGGCGCCGCAGCCCTTGGAACCGATCTGGCTGGCGACCTGCCAGGCGCGGTCGCCGTCGAGGAGGTGGCAGGCCACCATGCAGGTGCGCCCGGGCGCACGGTTGTTCTCCGGCGAGTGGTACCAGTCGACGTACTCCTCGCGCAGTGGCCGCGCCAGCCGCCGCGGCGCGAGCGGTCCCCGCTCCATGGCGGTCCGGATACCCCGGGCGAAGGCGAGCGTCATCTGGGTGTCGTCGGTGATGTACGCCGTACCCCGCCGCACCGGAAGTTCCATGGCCCGCCAGGGGCCGAACTTCCCGAGGATCTGCGGGACGTCGTTGAACTCCGTCGGAAATCCCAGCGCGTCCCCCAGCGCCAGCCCCACCATCGCCCCGGTCGCGGCCTTCTTCGTCATGCGGTTCGTCCTTCGGGTCGCAGCAGTGGCGGATGCAGGGCCGTGGCCTCGCCCGCCCGGTAGAGGGCGGCCGGTTTGCCGCGGCCGCCGGTGAGGCGCGGGGGGCCCTCCACCGGCCGGACGAAGCCGGGGGTGGCGAGGACCTTGCGCCGGAAGTTGGGGCGGTCGAGGGCGACGCCCCAGACGGTCTCGTAGACCTGCCGCAGCTCGCCGAGGGTGAACTCGGGCGGGCAGAAGGCGGTGGCGAGACAGGTGTACTCGAGTTTGGCGCCGACCCGTTCGCGGGCGTCGGCGAGGATCCGGTCGTGGTCGAAGGCCAGGTCGCGGACGGCGTCGTACGGCTGCCAGCGGGCCTGGGCGGCGTCGCCGCCGCCGCGCGGTTCGGGCAGGTCGGGCACGAGCGCGGTGTACGCGACGGAGACCACCCGCATCCGGGGGTCGCGGTCCGGGTCGCTGTAGGTGCGGAGCTGTTCGAGGTGGAGCCGGGCGGCGGTGGCGCCGGACAGGCCCGTCTCCTCGGCGAGTTCGCGGCGCGCGGCCTGCTCGGCCGACTCGTCGGGCAGCACGAAGCCGCCGGGCAGCGCCCAGGCGCCGGCGTACGGTTCCTGCCCGCGTTCGACGAGGAGGACGTGCAGCCGGCCCTCGCGGACGGTGAGGACGGCGAGGTCGGCGGTGAGCGCGAAGGGCTCGAAGGCGTGCTTGTCGTAGCCCGCCACGCTGCCCCGGTGTGCGGTGGTCATCGGCGCTCCGGCAGAGGATCGGTGAGGTGCCAGCCCTCGGCGAGCAGCGCGTCGACGGCGGCGACGGCGGTCGCGAGGCGTTCCTCGTGCGGGCCGGTGAGGACGACGGTGCGGCGGCCGGTGTGGGCGAGCTGGGTGAGGAAGCGCGCGGTCATCCAGGGCCTCAGGTGCTCGCCGTCGCGCAGGCCGTCGTCCTCGAAGGCGACGCCGCGGTGGTCGGTGAGCAGCCACAGGTGCTGGCGTCCGCGGGCGGCTATCTCGCCGGTGCCGGGGCTGCTCGTGCCCATGTAGCGCTCGTGCCAGATGGTGGTGGCGAAGGCGTCGGTGTCGCAGAAGAGGACGGGTGAGCCGTCGCGGGCGGCCTCCTCCTCCAGTTCGGCCTGGCGGAGCGCGATGACGGGGAAGTCGGCGGAGTGGAAGGCGACGTCGGACCAGTCGGCGCCGGGGCGCTCGGCGCGCAGTTCGGCGAGCTTGAGCTCGCTGTACGCGCGTCCGTACTCGGGCACCCAGCGGGTGCGGGCCCAGACCCCGCCGCGCCGCCGGTAGTGGTCGGCGAGGGCGCGGGCCATGGTGGTGGTGCCGGTGGACTCGGCGCCGAGGACGACGACCCGGCGGGTGAGGGCGGCCCTTACGGGGGCGGCGAGGTGGTCCCAGCAGCCGGCCGGGTCGGCGCGGACGGCGGTGCCGGAGACCGGGTGGGTGCGGCGCTCGGGGTCGACGAGGACGGACGCGGCGCCGAAGCGGCGGCCGAGCTCCTCCCCGTACGACTCGGAGGTGAAGACCGCGTCGACCGGCTCGGGCACGGCGGCCCGGAAGATCTTCATGTGGGCGTCCCACACGTCGGGGTCGTGCAGGTCGACGGGGACGTCGTCGACGGCGCCGACGACGAGCGCGTCGGGGTGGACCTCGCGCATCCAGGCGACCCGGTCGGCGAGCGGCACGGATTCGACGGAGGAGGCGCAGACGAGGACGGTGAGGCGCTCGCAGCGTTCGCGTGCGGTGCGCACGAGGTGGTGGTGGCCGGCGTGCGGCGGATAGAACTTGCCGAGGACGAGCCCGTGGCCGTAGCGCTTCATGCTTCCACCCCCACCACACGCCGGGAGCCCGAGGCGGTGCCCGCCAGGTCGCGGGTCCAGCCGCGCAGGCCGATGACGCACAGGGCCATGAAGCCGACGTACAGCAGCGAGGTCAGGTAGAGCCCCTTGTACGCGTACAGCGGCACGTACACCACATCCGCGGCGATCCAGAGCCACCAGGACTCCAGGCGCTTTCGGCACTGCCCGTAGGTGGCCGTCAGGGACAGGGCGGTGGTGAGCGCGTCCCAGAAGGGGACGGTCGAGTCCGTGGCCCGGTCGAGGAGCAGGGTGAGGGCGAGGGTCCCCACCGCCCCCGCCGCGAGCAGCCAGATCCATTCGGTGCGGCTGGTGCGCCGTACCGGCAGGGTGTCGGAGCCCGGGCCACCCCCGTGGGTCCAGGTCCACCAGCCGTACGCGGCGAGGGCGATGAAGACGAACTGGAGGCCGGCATCGGCGTAGAGCCCGCTCTGGGTGAAGAGCAGGACGAAGAAGAGGTTGTTGGCGATGCCGATCGGCCAGTTCGCGAGGTGCTGGCGGGCGACGAGCCAGACGCAGAGCGCGCCGCTGCCGAAGCCGAGGACCTCGGTCCAGCTGACCGGGGTGTCGAGCAGCGTGAACAGCGGTTGCTGCAACGGTTCCAGGACGTTCGCGAGACTCATCCCCGCCTCCTTTAAGAGTCATCCTGACTATAAATGGCGGCGGGGCTCGACCACAAGTACGAAAGAGGCCCGGGACCGCCTTGCGGGCGGTCACGGGCCTCTCGTGTCCTACGGGACGGGTACGGACTACAGGCCGACTTCCTTCATCAGCATGCCGACCTCGGTGTTGCTCAGCCGGCGCAGCCAGCCCGACTTCTGGTCGCCCAGGGTGATCGGGCCGAAGGCGGTGCGGACCAGCTTCTCGACCGGGAAGCCCGCCTCGGCGAGCATGCGGCGCACGATGTGCTTGCGGCCCTCGTGCAGCACGACCTCGACCAGGTAGTTCTTGCCGGTCTGCTCGACGACCCGGAAGTGGTCGGCGCGCGCGTAGCCGTCCTCCAGCTCGATGCCGTCCTTGAGCCGCTTGCCGACCTCGCGGGGCAGCGGGCCGGTGATGGCGGCCAGGTAGGTCTTCTTCACGCCGTACTTGGGGTGGGTGAGACGGTGGGCCAGCTCGCCGTGGTTGGTGAGCAGGATGATGCCCTCGGTCTCCGTGTCGAGCCGGCCGACGTGGAAGAGCCGGGTCTCGCGGTTGGTGACGTAGTCGCCCAGGCACTGGCGGCCGTCGGGGTCCTCCATCGTGGAGACGACGCCCTCCGGCTTGTTCAGCGCGAAGAACTGGTACGACTGCGTCGCCACTGTCAGACCGTCGACGCGGATCTCGTCGGAGTCCTTCACCCGGAGGCCCTGCTCCAGGACGATCTCGCCGTTGACCTCGACGCGGGCCTGCTCGATCAGCTCCTCGCAGGCGCGGCGCGAGCCGTAGCCGGCGCGGGCGAGGACCTTCTGCAGCCGCTCGCCCTCCTGCTCGGCGCCCGGGAAGGTCTTCGGGGTCTTGATCTGGGGCTTGTTGGCGTACCGCTCGCGGTTGCGCTCCTCCGCGCGGGCCTCGTACTCGCGCGAGCGGGCCGGCGCCGTGCGGCCGCCGCCACGCTTCGGGGACTGCTTGGGGCCGCCCTTGGCGCCGCCGCGGGCCGCATCGCCGCGCCCGCGCTTCGGGGCGTCGCCGCCGGACGAGGGCATGTCCACGTCGTACTGGCGGTCCTCGGGGCGGGGCCGGCGCGGACGGCCGGCACCCTGGCCGCCGCCTTGACCGCCCCGGCCCTGGCCGCCGCCCTGACCGCTCGGACGACCCTGGCCGCCCTGGCCACCGCGCTCGTCGCGGTTGTTGCCCGCGCCCCGGTAGTTGCCGCGGCCGCCGCTCTTGGCACCACGGCTCCCGCCGTTGTTTCCGCTGTTCCTGCCGCTGCTGCTTCGCATCAAACTTCCGTTGTCTCGTCTGCGTGCCCGGCGCCGTCGTCTGCGTCGGGGTCGAACGACGGGACGCCTTCCAGGGAGTCCGCCTCGACCGCTTCCGCCTCGGGGAGGAAGGGCGCGAGCTCCGGGAGCTCGTCCAGGCCGCGCAGGCCCATCCGCTCCAGGAAGTAGTTCGTCGTCCTGTACAGGATCGCACCTGTTTCGGGTTCCGCGCCCGCCTCCTCCACCAGACCGCGCTGGAGCAGGGTGCGCATGACCCCGTCGCAGTTGACCCCGCGCACCGCGGAGACCCGGGAACGGCTGACCGGCTGGCGGTACGCGACGACGGCCAGGGTCTCCAGGGCCGCCTGGGTGAGCCGGGCCTGCTGCCCGTCCAGGACGAAGGCCTCGACGGCGGCGGCGTGCTCGGCGCGGGTGTAGTAGCGCCAGCCGCCGGCGACCACGCGCAGCTCGAAGCCGCGGCCCTGGACGGCGTACTCGTCGGCGAGCTCGCGCAGCGCGAGCGCGACCTCGCGCGGCGTGCGGTCGAGGGCCTTGGCGAGCCGCTCCTCGGTGACGGGCTCGTCGACGACCATGAGGACGGCTTCGAGGGCGGGCTTGAGATCGCTCACGGGGCGTCCTCCTGATCGAATTCGTCGGTGACGGCGGCGGCCGCCGCGGCGCCCGTCTCGCCGCCCGTCCAGGACACGGTGAGGTCCCCGAGGGCGGTCTCCTGGTCGAGGGCGACGGCCTTCTCCCGGTAGAGCTCCAGGAGGGCCAGGAAGCGGGCGACGACCGTCAGGGTGTCGTCGGTGCCGGCCACCAGCTCGCGGAAGCTGAGCGTGCCGCGCTCGCGCAGCAGCGCGACCACGATGCCCGCCTGCTCGCGCACGCTGACCAGCGGGGCGTGGATGTGGTCGACGTACACCTGCGGCTTGGCCTTGGGCTGCATGGCCTTCACGGCCAGCCTGGCGAAGCCCTCGGCGCCGATGGAGATGACGACCTCGGGCAGCAGCTCGGCGTGGTGCGGCTCCAGCCCGACGGTGCGCGGATACCGCCGGCCCTCGCTCTCCCAGCGCTCGGCGAGGATCTCCGCGATCCGCTTGTACGCGCGGTACTGCAGCAGCCGTGCGAAGAGCAGGTCCCGGGCCTCCAGGAGCGCGAGGTCCGCCTCGTCCTCGACCTCGGCGGCGGGCAGCAGCCGCGCGGCCTTCAGATCGAGCAGGGTCGCCGCGACCACCAGGAACTCGGTGGTCTGGTCGAGGTCCCAGTCGGGCCCCATGGCGCGGATGTGCGCCATGAACTCGTCGGTCACCTTGGACAGCGCGACCTCGGTGACGTCCATCTTGTGCTTGGCGATCAGCTGGAGGAGCAGATCGAACGGCCCCTCGAAGTTCGCCAGGCGCACGGTGAAGCGCCCGTCACCGGACTCGGGTGCGGGTTCCAGGACCTCGGGCTCCGCCCGTACGACCTCAGGCTCGGGCTCGGGCTCCGCCTCCACCCGTACGGGCTCCGGCTCCGGCTCGACCGCCACCACGGGCGGCTCCGGCTCCGCCACCGGCATCGGCCCCGCCCCCGGCCCGCGCCCCAGGGCGCGGCGGCGGGGCGGGCGGGACGTTTCGTCAGAGGGAGGGGGCATCGGGGTCCTGGTGGAGCGGGGGTGCGGCAGCTCCGCAGGCTACCGTCAGCGGCCGCGCAGGCGGCGCACGAGGATACTCGCGTCGCCGCGGGACTCCAGGTCCGCGAGGACCACCGCGACCGCCTCGCGGACGATCCGGCCGCGGTCGACCGCGAGGCCGTGCTCGCCGCGCAGCACCAGGCGCGCGTGCTCCAGGTCCATCAGCTCCTCGGCGGAGACGTAGACCGTGATCTTCTCGTCGTGGCGCTCGCGCCCGCTGGGGCGCCGGCTGGCGGCGCGGGCCCGCCGCCGGGCCTGGGCCGGGGTGGCGGAAGGGGCGGCGGCCGGAGCCGCGGCCTTCGGGTCCGCCGTCCGGGCGCGCGGCTCCGTCGGCTCGGCGTCGGCGGCCGCGTGCTCGGCGGATCCCTCGGCCGGCGCGCCGCCGGCCGCGGCCGAGTCGCTCTCGCCCGCCGGGGGCGGAACGGTCCGGCGCGGCGAGGAGGACTGCAGCCCCATGCCCCCGGTCGTACGGAACAGCTCGTCGGCGCCGGGCAGACTCACTCGGCGTGACACCGGGCGAGCACCTCCCTGGCGAGCTGACGGTAGGCCGCGGCGCCCACGCTGTTCGAGGCGTACGTGGTGATGGGCTCGCCGGCGACGGTGGTCTCCGGGAAGCGCACGGTCCGGCCGATCACCGTGTGGTACACGTGGTCGTCGAAGGCCTCGACGACGCGCGCGAGCACCTCGCGCGAGTGCACCGTCCGCGAGTCGTACATCGTGGCGAGGATGCCGTCGAGCTCAAGCTCGGGGTTGAGCCGCTCCTGGACCTTCTCGATCGTCTCGGTGAGCAGCGCCACGCCGCGCAGCGCGAAGAACTCGCACTCCAGCGGCACGATGACCTTGTGAGCGGCCGTCAGGGCGTTGACGGTGAGCAGGCCGAGCGAGGGCTGACAGTCGATCACGATGTAGTCGTAGTCGTTCATCAGCGGCTTGAGGGCGCGCTGCAGCGTGGACTCGCGCGCGACCTCGGAGACCAGCTGGACCTCGGCGGCCGACAGGTCGATGTTGCTCGGCAGCAGGTCCATGTTGGGGACCGCGGTCTTGAGCAGCACCTCGTCCGCCGACATGCCCCGCTCCATGAGCAGGTTGTAGACGGTGAGGTCGAGCTCCATGGGGTTCACGCCGAGGCCGACCGACAGGGCTCCCTGCGGGTCGAAGTCGACGAGCAGCACCCGCCGTCCGTACTCGGCGAGTGCGGCGCCCAGGTTGATGGTCGACGTGGTCTTGCCGACGCCGCCCTTCTGGTTGCACATCGCGATGATCTTCGCGGGTCCGTGGTCGGTGAGCGGGCCCGGGATCGGGAAGTACGGCAGGGGCCGTCCGGTGGGGCCGATCCGCTCGCGGCGCTGGCGGGCAGCGTCGGGTGCGAGGGTGGCCGCGTACTCCGGATCGGGCTCGTACTCGGCGTCGGGGTCGTAGAAGTGCCCCTCGGGCACCTCGTCAAAGGCGGCGAAGTGGGTGGACTCTCGGCCCATCTCGTTGCCGGCCGTGGCGTTCACGTGTAGGCCGTCCGTCATCTTCATCGTATGGGCTGGCGTCATGGTCTGGTGCGTCGCGAAGGTCCGCACCGCGACGGAGCCGATCGGGGCTCCTGGCTGGGCACCCTCGGGAGTAAATGTCGACTCATTCACAAGTCGTCTTACCTCCTTGGATTGACCAGGAACATTTATCGATAGGTCAGCGTGGCACCATGCCGACGGTTGGCGACTCTATGGCGTGTCACCGCTCCGCAGCAACACAATCCGCCGGACCCGGCCCGATGTGTCGGCAACCGAACACCCCGCTGTCAAGGGTGCGCAGGCAGGGAACCGTACGTTTCAGGGGTGCGCGAAACGGTTAAAGAGTTACGTTCGAGGCGAGTTGACCGGGCGTCGGAACGTGGCCGGACACACATCGGGCCGGACCTTGCTCGACAAGGTCCGGCCCGGTGCGCGGGGTTGACGGCGGATGTTGACAGCCGTCCGTCCGATCAGCCCAGGAGGCTGGCCAGCTCGACGTGCTCGTAGCCGTGCGCCTCGGCGACCTCGCGGTAAACGACCTTGCCCTCATGGGTGTTGAGACCCTTGGCGAGCGCGGCGTCGCGGCGCAGCGCCTCGACCCAGCCGTTGTTCGCCAGCGACACGATGTAGGGCAGCGTGGCGTTGGTGAGGGCGTAGGTGGAGGTGTTCGGGACCGCGCCGGGCATGTTGGCGACGCAGTAGAAGACCGAGTTGTGGACCTGGAAGGTCGGCTCGGCGTGGGTGGTCGGGTGGGAGTCCTCGAAGCAGCCGCCCTGGTCGATGGCAATGTCGACAAGGACACTTCCGGGCTTCATCTTGGCGACGAGCTCGTTGGTGACCAGCTTCGGGGCCTTGGCGCCCGGGATGAGGACGGCGCCGACGACGAGGTCGGCCTCGACGACGGCCTTCTCCAGCTCGAAGGCGTTGGAGACGATCGTCTTCACCTTGGTGCCGAAGATCTTGTCGGCCTCGCGGAGCTTGTTGATGTCCTTGTCGAGCAGGGTCACGTGGAAGCCCAGGCCGATGGCGATCTGCACGGCGTTCCAGCCGGAGACGCCGCCGCCGATGACGACGCACTCGCCGGCGTGGGTGCCGGGGACGCCGCCGGGGAGCACGCCGCGGCCGCCGGCCGAGCGCATCAGGTGGTAGGCGCCGACCTGCGGGGCGAGCCGGCCCGCGACCTCGGACATCGGGGCGAGCAGCGGGAGCGCGCGGCTGGCGGTCTCGACCGTCTCGTAGGCGATGGCGGTGGTGCCGGACTCGAGGAGCGCGTCGGTGCACTCCTTGGAGGCGGCGAGGTGCAGGTAGGTGAAGAGCGTCTGGTCCTTGCGGAGGCGGTGGTACTCCTCCGCGATCGGCTCCTTGACCTTGAGCAGCAGGTCGGCGGTGGCCCAGACCTCGTCGGCGGTGGCGAGGATCTCGGCGCCGGCCGACACGTACTCCTCGTCCGTGATCGAGGAGCCGACACCGGCGTTCTGCTCGACGAAGACCTGGTGTCCGTTGCGGACGAGCTCGTGGACACCGGCGGGGGTGATGGCCACGCGGAACTCGTTGTTCTTGACCTCGCGGGGGATGCCGACCTTCATCGTCGATCACGGTCCTTGAATCGGGGGAAACGGGGGTGCACTGCGATACATACCCGGATGCACTACCGCGCACCGGGACAGACCGCGGTCGATCGCGGCGCAACCAGTCTAATGAAGGAGTTCCCGCTGTCTAGCCTTGCAAAGCACTAATCTTCTTCAGAAGCACTGCGGATTTCGTAGGCGGAGGAACCGCTTCCAAGGAGTCTTTCGGCCGCGGACCGGTGCAGCCGGGCCGCGGCGGGGTCGCCGAGCCGGTCCAGGGTGTCGGCCAGCCTGAGCTGGAGCGCCGCCTGCAGCCGTACGTCCTGGGCACGCCGGGCCCAGTCGACCGCCTCCTCGCAGGTCCGCAGGCTCTCCTCGGGCCGGCCCGCGTACTCCTGGACCCGGGCGGCCTCGCTCAACGCCCGTGCGTAGCCCGGGAGATCGGCGAGCCGCCGGTAGCCCGCGGCGGCGGCGCGCCAGTTGCGCAGCGCCTCGCCGTAGCGGCCCGCGTAGGTGTGCACCGCGCCGAGCCGGCCGTAGAGCCGGGCCTGGTCGGCGCGCTCGTCGCGGGCGAGGCGCTGGGCGAGGGCGCGCCCGTACCAGTCGCCGGCCCGCTGCCAGTCCCCCAGCTCCTGATACGCCCCACCTACGGATTCCATTGCGCGGCCGGTCGCATACGGATCATTTGCTCGCCTTCCGGCATCCAAAGCCGACCGATATCGTTGCAGAGCGTCTTCGGTACGTCCGGTCCTGGTGTCCAGGTCGGCCAGGTTGAGCAGGGCCGCGGCCTGCTCCCGGTGCAGTCCGCGCCGCTCGGCGACGTCCAGGACCAGGCGGTGCAGCCCGTAGAGGTCGGGGGCGGCGGCCTCGGCGCCCCGGTGCGCGGTGAGCGCCCGGACCAGGGCCGCGATCAGCCGCCGGGCCAGGGTGTCGAGCTCCCCGTCGGCGACGGCGAGCCGGGCCGCGGCGAGCAGCACCGGACGCCGGCCGTCCAGCCAGGCCCGGGCGGTCGCCGGGTTCGGGAAGCGCAGCGCGCGGGGCAGCCCGGCGAGCTTGCGGCGGGCCGGGGAGCCCTCGGGTTCGGTGACGGCGCGGGCGGACTGCAGCAGCCGCACGGTCCGCTCCAGCATCCGGGCCCGGGCCAGTTGCACCTCGGCCGGCCGGTCGAGCTCGGTCAGCCGCTCGCGCAGCAGCGGCACCAGGTGCCCTCCCACCTCGTACTGCCCCTCCCCGCCGGGCACCTCCCATACGAGACCGAGCGCGGCGAAGTCCGCGAGGGTGGTCGCCGCGGCGGACACCGAGCAGCCGGCGAGCGCGGAGGCGGTGTGGGCGTCGGCCCGGCCGAGCGGGGCGAGCGCCAGATGACGCAGTATCCGGGCGGCCGGCTGCGGCAGCGCCTCGTGCACCAGGGCGAAGGCCCGCTCGACCGGGTCGCCGGTCAGTCCGCGCAGCCGCTTGGTGAGGTCGGCGACCGAGGCCTTGGGCCGGGCGGCGAGCCAGCCGCCGGCCAGGACGAGCGCGGCGGGCAGTCCGCCGCACTCCTCGGCCAGGCTCTCGGCGGCCTGCGGGTCGACGGTGACCCGGACGGAGCCGGTGAAGGCGGTGAGCAGTTCGATGGCCGACTTGGGGTCGAGGCCGCCGACCGTGCAGGGCCGCACGTCCGGGATGCCGGTGAGCGGCCCCCGGGCCACGCCCACCACCAGGGCGTCGGGGTTGTCCGGGAGCAGCGGGTCGACCTGTTCGGCGTCGACGGCGTCGTCGAGCAGCAGCAGCGCCCGGCGGCCGGTGAAGGCGGTGCGGACCAGGGCGGTCAGCTCGTCCTCGGCGGCGCCCGGGGGCTCCTCGACGCCGAGCGCGGCGAGCAGCTCCCGGGCGGCGCGGGCGGTGGGGACGGGGTCGCCGCCGGGCTCGGTGAGCCGGGTCCGGAAGACCCCGTCGGGGTAGTCGGCGGCGAGCCCGCCGACCAGCTCCTCGGCGAGCGCGGTCCGCCCCGAGCCGGGCTTGCCCGCGATCAGCAGGACCCGGGCGCGGGGGGCCTTGCGGCCGGTGAGAGTGTCGAGGCCGGTGCGTTCGATGTCGGCCCGCAGCGCCTTCAACTCCCGCTGGCGACCGTAGAACCGCGAGGCGCCGACCTCCCCCAGGCTCCGTCCGGGGGGACCCCCAACCGCCTGATCCGTCACGGGCCACTCTCCCGTCCACCTGCGCACGACCATCCCGCGGGGGGCTCCGCACGGGCGATCACGAGCGTAGTTCAGGCCACGGCACGGATCCGGCGGAGCGCGGCGGACGGATCGCCCGATCGGATCAGTGGATTGTCGGACCGGCGGCGGGCGAAGGGTGCGGGGCGGGATCCCCCGCCCCTCCCCCGTACCGCCCGCTCGTACCGGCTACGCCTCGAACGGCCGGGCCGGCCACTCCGCGTCCGCCGGGCGCAGCGCGTCCAGGCCGTCGCCGGTGCGGGCCGCCATCAGCGAGAGCACGCCGACCACCAGGCAGTTGTTGTGCAGCTCGCCCGCGAGCACACCGCGGACCAGCTCGGCCAGCGGGACCCGGGCGAACTCCATGTCGGCCTCCTCGTCGGAGACCTCGTACCGCTCCCCCTCCGCCTCGGCGAGGTCGCGGGCCAGGAAGATCCGGACGGCCTCGTCGCAGCCGCCGGGCGTGGTGTAGACGTCGGTGAGGACCCGCCAGTCCTCCGCCTTGACGTGGGCCTCCTCGTACAGCTCGCGCTGGGCGGCGTGCAGCGGGTTCTCACCGGGCACGTCGAGCAGTCCGGCCGGGATCTCCCACAGCTTCTGCTTCACCGGGTGCCGGTACTGCTTGAGCAGCAGCACCCGGTCCTGCTCGTCGAGGGCGACGACCGCGACCGAGCCGGGGTGGACCTGGTAGTCGCGGCGGGCGACCGTGCCGTCCGGCATGACCACGTCGTCCGTGCGGACACTCGTCTTGTTGCCCTTGAAGGGGGTGGTGGTGGCGACGACCTGCCACTCCTCCGGGGTGTCCTGCACCTGCATCAGTAGTCCTCCCACATGACCGCGTCGTGACCGCGTACGAAAGCCGGGGTACGCGTCCCGTGAGGGACCCGTACCCCGGCAACGTTAACGCCCGTGGACTACTGGGCCGGCTTGCCCGTCTTGCGCTCGACGGCCGCCTTCACCAGGCCCGCGAACAGCGGGTGCGGGCGGGTCGGGCGGGACTTGAGCTCCGGGTGCGCCTGGGTGGCGACCAGGTAGGGGTGCACGTCCTTCGGGTACTCGACGAACTCGACGAGCTTGTTGTCCGGGGAGGTGCCGGAGAAGACCAGGCCGGCCTTCTTCTCCAGCTCCGCGCGGTACGCGTTGTTCACCTCGTAGCGGTGCCGGTGGCGCTCCTCGACGTACGGCTCGTCCGCGTAGGTCTCGCGGACCACCGAGCCCTCGGCGAGCTTGGCCGGGTAGAGGCCCAGGCGCATCGTTCCGCCCAGGTCGCCGGCGCCCTCGACGTACGCCAGCTGCTCCTCCATCGTCGAGACGACGGGGTGCGCGGTGGCCGGGTCGAACTCGGTGGAGTTGGCCTCGGGGATGTCGGCCAGGTTGCGGGCGGCCTCGATCACGATGCACTGCAGGCCCAGGCAGATGCCGAGCAGCGGCACCTTGTTCTCGCGGGCGTAGCGGATCGCGCCGACCTTGCCGGCCACGCCGCGGTCGCCGAAGCCGCCGGGGACGAGGATCGCGTCGCAGTCGCCGAGCTGCTGCTCGGCGCCGGCCGGGGTCTTGCAGTCGTCGGAGGTGACCCACTTGACCTTGACCCGGGCCTTGTTGGCGAAGCCGCCGGCGCGCATGGCCTCGGTCACCGACAGATAGGCGTCGGGCAGGTCGATGTACTTGCCGACGAGCGCGACGGTGACCTCGTGGTCGGGGTTGTGGACGCGGTCCAGGAGGTCCTCCCAGACGGTCCAGTCCACGTCGCGGAAGGGCAGGTCGAGCTTGCGGACGACATAGGCGTCCAGGCCCTCGGTGTGCAGCACCTTCGGGATGTCGTAGATCGACGGGGCGTCGATGGCGGCGACCACGGCGGCCTCGTCGACGTCGCACATCAGCGAGATCTTGCGCTTGATGGCGGTCGGGACCTCGCGGTCGGCGCGCAGCACGATCGCGTCGGGCTGGATGCCGATGTTGCGCAGGGCGGCGACGGAGTGCTGGGTCGGCTTGGTCTTCAGCTCGCCGGACGGGCCGATGTAGGGCAGCAGCGAGATGTGCACGACGAAGACGTTGTCGCGGCCGACCTCGTGGCGGACCTGGCGGACGGTCTCCAGGAACGGCAGCGACTCGATGTCGCCGACCGTGCCGCCGACCTCGGTGATGACGACGTCGACGTCGTCGGTCGCCATGCGCCGGATCCGGGACTTGATCTCGTTGGTGATGTGCGGGATGACCTGCACGGTGTCGCCGAGGTACTCGCCGCGCCGCTCCTTGGCGATGACCTGCGAGTAGACCTGGCCGGTGGTGACGTTGGCCGAGCCGTCGAGGTCGACGTCGAGGAAGCGCTCGTAGTGGCCGATGTCCAGGTCGGTCTCGGCGCCGTCGTTGGTGACGAACACCTCGCCGTGCTGGAAGGGGTTCATCGTGCCCGGGTCGACGTTCAGGTACGGGTCGAGCTTCTGCATCGTGACCCGCAGGCCCCGGGCCTTGAGGAGCGCACCCAGGCTGGAGGCGGTCAGGCCCTTGCCGAGGGAGGAGGCGACACCCCCGGTGACGAAGATGTGCTTGGTCGTCGTGGTGTTGGGCGGCATCGCCAAGAGGGGGCTCCCGTGGTCGCGTTCTGGAAGTGCGTACCGGCGTCCCCTCCGGAAGAATCGGGGGGTGCCGTCGCTGCGGTTTCGGGGTCCTCAGCTGTCGCCGTTTCCCACCGGTCCACGGGGTACCAGGGTATCAGCGACATCGGGAGACCGCTTCCGGCCACACGCGGCAGTCGGGTGCACACGGTCGGCGACACAGCCGGGCCGAGGTGGGGCGGGCACAGTGCAAGGAGGGTTTTCGGTCGAGGTCAAGACCCATTCACCCGATCGGCTCAGCGCCGTTGCAAGATCGGCGCCGCCGGTCACTAGGGTGCGTCGTATCCTGCTCGGACACGCGCTGCCGAGCCGGACCGGCACGGCACCACCCCCGCCAAGTCACCGGTACGAAGAGCTCGTCAACGATCCCTTGACCGCTGACCGTAACCGTCGCCCCGTGGGGCGGACGTGGCCGTTCGATCTGGAGTGAAGCACGTGGCCGGGCGCATCGAGGATTACGCACTCATCGGAGACATGCAGACCGCCGCCCTGGTCTGCCGGGACGGCAGTGTCGACTGGCTCTGCCTGCCCCGCTTCGATTCCCACGCAGTCTTCGCGGGACTGCTCGGGACCGAGGAACACGGCTTCTGGCGGGTCGGCCCCGCGGTCCCCGAGGGCGCGCCCGCGGCCCCCGCCGACCGGCGCCGCTACCGGGGCGACTCGCTCGTCCTGGAGTCCGAGTGGGACACCCCGCGCGGCACGGTCCGGGTGACCGATTTCATGCCCCCGCGCGACGGGGCGCCGCAGCTGATCCGGATCGTCGAGGGAGTCAGCGGCCGGGTGCGGATGCGTTCCTCGCTGCGGATGCGGTTCAGTTACGGGCGGGTCGTGCCCTGGGTGCACAAGGTGGGCGAGCGGACGGTCGCCGTCGCAGGGCCGGACTCGGTGTGGCTGGACGCCGACGCCGAGACGCACGGCAAGGACCTCACCACGTACTCCGAGTTCACCGTCACGCCCGGTGACCGGATCACCTTCACGCTCTCCTGGCAGCCCTCGCACAAGGAGCCGCCGCCGCTGCCGGACCCGGAGGGCTCGCTGGAGGCGACCGTCGAGTTCTGGCGCGAGTGGGTGGAGCACTGCACGTACCACGGCCCCTACCGGGAGGCGGTGGTCCGCTCGCTGATCACCCTGAAGGCGCTGACGTACGCGCCGACCGGCGGGATCGTGGCCGCGCCGACCACCTCGCTTCCGGAGGAGATCGGCGGCGTACGGAACTGGGACTACCGCTACACCTGGCTGCGGGACGCGGCGATCACCCTCTCCTCGATGCTGCGCACCGGCTACCGCGAGGAGGCCCGCGCCTGGCGGGACTGGCTGCTCCGCGCGGTGGCCGGCGACCCGGAGAACCTGCAGATCATGTACGGCATCGCCGGCGAGCGGGAGCTCGGCGAGGCGGAGCTGGACTGGCTGCCGGGGTACGAGAACTCCGGCCCGGTCCGGGTCGGCAACGGCGCGGCGAACCAGCTCCAGCTGGACGTGTACGGCGAGGTCACCGAGGCCCTGCACCTGGCGCACATGACGGGCCTGTCCCGCAACGACTACGCCTCCCTCCTGCAGATCAAGCTGATCAACTACCTGGAGAAGAACTGGGACCAGCCCGACGAGGGCATCTGGGAGGTGCGCGGCCCGCGCCGCCACTTCACCCACTCCAAGGTGATGGCCTGGGTGGCGGTGGACCGCACGATCAAGCTGATCGAGTCCGGCGACGCCGACGGCCCGCTGGAGCGCTGGCGCGAGCTGCGCGACGAGATCCACCGGGACGTCTGCGAGAAGGGTTACGACAAGGAGCGCAACACCTTCACCCAGTCCTACGGCTCGCAGGAGCTGGACGCCTCGCTGCTGCTGATCCCGCAGATGGGCTTCCTGCCGCCGGACGACAAGCGCGTCATCGGCACGATCGAGGCGATCCAGCGCGAGCTGTCCACGGAGGACGGCTTCGTGCTGCGCTACCCGACGGCCGGCGAGGAGGCGGGCGTGGACGGCCTGGAGGGCGACGAGGGCGCGTTCCTCGCCTGCTCGTTCTGGCTGGCCGACGACCTGGCGATGATCGGCCGGGTCGACGAGGCCCGCAAGCTCTTCGAGAAGCTGCTCTCACTGCGCAACGACCTGGGCCTGCTCGCCGAGGAGTGGGACGCCCGGCTGCAGCGCCAGGTCGGCAACTTCCCGCAGGCCTTCAGCCACGTCCCGCTGATCGACACGGCACTGCGGCTGACGGCGAGCGGGGCGTACGGGGGCTAGCGCCGGGGCGTACGGGCTGAGGGGCGCGGCCGGGGGGCCGGACCTACGATGAGATTGTCCTGTCCCCCCTCCGTCACGAAAGGGGGGCACCCCCATGGCTCCCCGCACCATCACTCCTGACAGCGCCCTTGCGGGACTGCGCGAGGACATCGCCGGCGACGTGTACGTGCCGGGCGATCCGGGCTACGACGAGGCCAGGGTCGTCTTCAACGCGATGATCGACCGGCGCCCCGCGGTCATCGCCCAGTGCGAGACGCATGAGGACGTCATCAACGCGGTCCTGTTCGGGCAGGACGCCGGGCTGCCGATCGCGGTGCGCGGGGGCGGGCACAGTGTGGCCGGGGCCGCGCTCAACGACGGCGGGCTCGTGGTGGACCTGCGGCGGATGCACGCCGTGGTGGCCGACCCGGAGCACATGACGGTACGGGTCGCGGGCGGGGCGACGATGAGCCATCTGGACCGGGCTTGCCAGCCCTTCCATGTGGCGGTGACCGGCGGACGGGCGTCCACGACCGGGGTCGGGGGGTTCACGCTGGGCGGCGGGTCGGGCTGGCTGGAGCGGAAGTTCGGGCTCGCCTGCGACAACCTGCTGGCCGTGGAGCTGGTGACGGCCGAGGGCCATCATGTGCACGCGGACGCCGAGGAGAACGCGGAGCTGTTCTGGGCGCTGCACGGCGGCGGCGGGAACTTCGGGGTGGTCACCTCGATGACGCTGCGGGTGCACCCCCTGCCGGAGTTCTCCTTCGTGATGCTGCTGTTCCCGAAGGAGGCCGGCCCCGAGGTCGTCCGGGCCTACCGCGATCTGCTCCAGGACGCGCCGGACGAGGCCGGCGGGGGCGCGATCTATCTCAACGCGCCGCCCGAGGAGTTCATCCCCCAGGAGCTGCAGGGCACGCTGCTCGCGGGCGCCCTGGTGACCTGGGCCGGCCCGGCGTCCGAGGTCCGCGAGTTCGCGGCGCCGCTGTACGCGCTGAAGCCGTCGGTGGAGCTGCTCATGGACCTGCCGTACGCCGACTTCCAGTGCATGCTGGACGACCCGCCGGGGATGCGGAACTACTGGTCGGCGGAGTATCTGTCGGGCTTCCCGGACCCCGCCGTCGACGTGTTCTGCGCCCGTTCGGCCGGGATGATCGTGCCCTCGGGCATGCAGCACGTGCTGTTCCCGCTGGGGGGCCAGGTGGCCCGTGGCCCGGCCGACTTCCCGATCCCGTGGCGGCCGGCGGCCTGGGGTGTGCACCCCTTCGCGGTGTGGGAGGACCCGGCCGACGACGAGCGCGCGATCCAGTGGGTGCGGGACGTCCGCGCCGACGCCCAGCCGTGGTCGATCGGCGCGGTGTACCTGAACTTCACGGGCGACGAGGGCCGGCAGCGGGTGGTCGAGGGCTTCGGCGCCGAGAACTACCGGCGCCTGGCCCGGGTCAAGGCCGCCTACGACCCTGCCAACGTCTTCCGTTTCAACCACAACATCGCGCCGGCCGCCGCCTGACTCGGCCGAGGGCGTCAGGTGAGGGCGGCGATCACCTCCCGGGCGGCCCGCTCGCCCTCGGTGGCGCCGCCTTCCATGAAGCCCTGGAAGTCGTAGGAGCAGTGCTCGCCGCCGATGTGGAGATTGCCCTGGGCGGTGCCCTCGTAGCCGGCGTAGCGGTGGAGGTAGCCCACCGGCCAGTAGGAGTAGGCGCCGAGGGAGTACGGGTTCTCGTGCCAGGCGGAGAGCTGGGCGCGCCCGGTGTACGACTTCGAGGTGCCGGGGAAGAAGGCGTCGATGCCCTTCAGGTAGCGGGCGACGAGGTCCCGGACGTACGGGTCGGACTCGGTGGAGAAGGGGCCCGCGGGGCTCAGGTTCCGGGCCAGGCTGCCGCCGCCGTACTGGATGAGGATGCCGCCGGTGCCGCCCTGGACCTTGGTGGTGTCCCAGGTCTGCTGGACCTCGGCGTCGGTGAAGCAGTCGCCGGCGGAGACCCCGGGCCAGGGCCCGGTGCCGCGCCAGGGGCGGGTGGCGAACTGCATGTTGAGCTTGGTGCAGTAGCCCATCCGCGCGTCCCGCAGCAGGTTGCTCATCCGTGGGTCGAAGCCGGCCCGGGAGAGGTCGAGCCGCTGGAGGACGGGCAGCGGTACGCACAGGACGGTGTGGTCGGCGGTGACGGTCCGGGTGCTGCCGGCCTCGGTGAAGGTGAGGGTCTGGGTGCCGTCGGCGTTGGCCCGTACGGCGTCGAGGGACCAGCCCATGCGCAGGGTGCCGGGCTTCAGCGCCCCGGCGACGGCGTTCGGCAGCCGGTCGTTGCCGCCGACGACGTGGTAGCGCTCGTTGGACAGGCCCCAGATGTTGAAGTGGCCCGGATTGGTCTGGTAGCCCATGAGCAGCACCAGGGCGAGCGAGGACTGGTCGACGGTGTCGGCGCCGTACTCGACGTTGTAGGCGACGTCGAAGAACCGGCCGAGCGGTGAGGCGTGCCCGCCGGGGACCCGGCTCTCGATCCAGTCGTACAGCGTCATGTCGTCGAGGGCGGTGCCGGTGGGCGTGGTCCGGTTCCACTTGACCTCGCCCGCGTCGAGCAGGTCGCGGTGGAGCTGCTGGTAGACGGCGTTGAAGTCCTCGTCGGCCTGTTCCCGCGGGTAGTAGGCGCCGTCGAACCAGAGGACCTCCTCGGCGCCGTTGGGTCCGCCGCCGAGGAAGTCCTCGGTGGCGAGGCCGAAGCGGCGGCAGAGTTCGAGGATCTTCTTGTGGCTGGTGTCGATGAGCTCGCCGCCGATCTCGGAGGTCTGCCCGTACGCCCAGTGCTCGCGCTGGGTCCACATGCGGCCGCCGACCCGGCTCGGGTTGGCCTCGTAGAGGACCGGGCTGAGTCCGGCGTCCTGGAGGGTGAGGGCGGCGGTGAGGCCGGCGATGCCGGCTCCGACCACGGCGATCCGGGCGCCGGCGGCGGGGGTGACGGCCTTGGCGACCGCCGGGGCGGCCACGGCCGTCCCGGCGGAGACGGCGATGCCGGCCGCGGCGGCGTACTTGAGGAGGGTGCGGCGGCCGAGGGCGTCGGCCCGCAGTCCGCGCAGTTCGGCCACGGGGATGTCCAGCCGTCGGGCGTCGGCGTGCTCGGCGGCGAGGTGCTTCAGGAGGTGCATCGGGTTGGTGCGTGCCATGGGGCGCTCCTGGAGGTGGGGACGGATGTCAGATCTGCGGTACGGGCGCGGGGGCTGGGTCGGAGTCCGGGTCCGGGTTCGTGGTGTCGTCGGCGCGCTCGGCGGCGTCCTCCAGGACGATCCGGCCGATGATCTCGTAGCGCTCGGGGCGCCGGGCCCTGAGGTAGAAGCCGAGGCCGAGGCCGCCGAAGAAGACGAGCCCGACGATCCACGGGATGGCCTTGAAGAAGAGGGAGTCGGCGGCGAGCCCGGCCGCGGTCTCCATGTTCATGACCAGCAGCACGACGACGGCGATCATGCCGATCCCGCCGAGCAGCGGAGCGGTGAAGGTCTTGAACCAGTGCCGGTCCTCGGGGTGGTTCCGGCGGAAGTAGCCGATGACGGCGAAGGAGCAGAGGGTCTGCACGATGAGGATCGCCATCGTGCCGAGGATCGCGAGCAGCGTGTAGAGGTGGATGTAGGGGTCCTGGCCGGTGAGCCAGAACGCGCCGACGAGGACGACGGCGATGACGCTCTGTGTGAACGAGGCGAGGTACGGCGAGCCGTGCTTCGGGTGGGTGCGCCCGAGCGCCGGGTGCAGGAAGCCCTCGCGGCCGATCGCGTACAGATAGCGGGCGGCGCACTGGTGGAAGGCCATCCCGCAGGCGAAGGAGCCGGTGAGCAGCAGCCACTGGAAGGCGTCGACGGCCCAGCCGCCGATGAAGGACTCGGTGGGCGCGAAGAACAGGTCGAGGGGGCTGGCCGAGGAGGACAGCTTGACCGAGCCGGCGAGCCCGTTGCCGGCGATGGTCATCCACGAGACGTAGATGTAGAAGAGGCCGACGCCGATCACGGAGACGAGGGTGGCGCGCGGGATGACCCGCTTGGGGTCGCGGGACTCCTCCCCGTACATGGCGGTGGACTCGAAGCCGACCCACGACCAGAAGGCGAAGAACAGGCCGAGGCCGGCGGAGGCGCCGGTGAAGGCGTTCTTCGGGTTGATCGGCTCGGCCGGGATGCCGTCGGGGCCGCCGCCGGCGATCAGCACGGCGGTGGCGACCGCGAACAGCACCGCGATCTCGGCCACCAGCATCACGCCGAGCGCCTTGGCGGTGAGGTTGATGTCGAAGTACGACAGGACGGCGGTGACCGCGAGCATGGCCGCCGCGTAGCCGATCCACGGCAGGTCCACGCCGAGTTGGGCGGCCACGGTGGTCTTGGCGAAGTAGGCGAAGACGCCGACGATGGACGCCTCGAAGACGATGTACGCGAGGACGGCGAGCATGCCGGAGGCCATGCCGGCGATCCGGCCGAGGCCGTGCGAGATGTAGCCGTAGAAGGCGCCGGCGGCGGTGATCCGCTTGGCCATGGCGACATAGCCGACCGAGAAGACGGTGAGGACGACGGTCGCGAAGAGATAGCCGGCGGGGGCTCCGGTGCCGTTGCCGAAGCCGACGGCGATGGGGAGGTTGCCGGTCATCGCGGTGATCGGAGCGGCCGTGGCGACCGCCATGAAGACGACTCCGACGAGGCCGACCGAGTTCGCCTTGAGCCGGTGGACCTCGGGGGCCTTGGCGACTGGGGTGGTGGCTTGTGGGGCCTGGGGAGCCTGCGGCCCCGTCGGGTTGGGGTTCTCTGCCATGGCGCGAGAGCATCCTCGTACGTGACGTAGGCCACAAGCGACAGGCGGTCGCACAATTCCCGCCACGGGGCGACGAGTTGTCGCCCCCCTGTACGAACTGTCCGGCCCCGTGACGCCCGGGTGATGTCGCGGAAACACCGACGCGGGTAGCGTCCGGACCATGGAACGTCAGGGCGGGATCACCGTGCAGCGGGCACTCGAGCTTCCGGGTCTGCGCAGCGGTCTCCCGGAGGTCGTCGCGGGCGCCGACCGGCTGCACCGCACCGTGCGCTGGGTGCACGCGGGCGAGGTGCCGAACATCGCCTCGCTGCTCAAGGGCGGCGAGCTGCTGCTCACCACCGGTCTGGGCCTGGGCACCCGGCCCGCCGAGCAGCGGGCCTTCGTGCGCCGGCTCGCCGAGCGCGGCATCGCGGCCCTCGTGGTGGAGCTGGGCCCGCGGTTCGCCCGCCTGCCGGCGACCATCGTCGAAACCGCCCGTTCGGCGGGGCTCCCCCTCGTCCAGCTCCACCGCGAGGTCCCCTTCGTCGCCGTGACGGAGGAGATCCACACCGAGATCGTCAACGGGCACTACGCGCTGCTCCGGCAGGCGGAGGAGGTGCACCACCAGTGCACCGCCGCCCTCCTCGGCGGCGGCGGGGTCCCGCAGGTGCTGCGGATCCTCGCCGACTTCGCGCTCAACCCGGTCTTCCTGGAGACCCCCGACGGACAGCTGCTCTACGCGGCGGGCACCGACTCCGAGCCCGCCGACCCGCTCCAGGTGTGGGACGGGCTGCGCGGGCAGCGCGCCGCGCGCGAGTCCGGCCCGCCGACGGGCGCGGTGCTTGTGGACGTACCGGGCGGCGGCCCGGGCAGCGCGTCGGTCCGGGCCCGACTGGTGCTCCTCGCCGTCTCCTCCCCGCTCTCCCCCGTGCACCGGATGGCCGCCGAGCGGGCCGCCGGGCTGCTCGCGGTCGTCCTCATGCAGGCCCGGCAGGAGGAGGAGCTGGCCGCGCGCGGCCGCGGCGACTTCCTCACCGACCTCGCCGAGGGCCGGATCTCCGCCGAGGACGCCCCGGCCCAGGCCCGCGTACTCGGCTTCAAACCCGGCGACGGCCCCCTGCTCCCGGTGGTGATGCGCCTCGCCTCCGAACTGGCGCCCTCCGGCAACTGGGCCCTGCTCGCCCGCGCCGTCCTGGAGGAGCTGGCCTCGGTCGGCGTCCCCGTCCTGCTCGGCGTACGCCCGGTCGAGGGCCGGGTGCCGCTCCTGCTCGGCCTGCGCTCCGAGTCCGAGCGCACCGCCGTCGCCGACCGGGTCGCCGCCGCGCTCCGGGCCGGCGTGGAACGGGCCGGCCTGGAACGGGCGGGCACCCACCCGCCGGTCGTCGTGGTCGGCGTCGCCGGCGGCTGGGCCGCCGCCTCCGCGGGCCTGCGCCACGCGGCGGAAACGGCCACCGCCGCCCAGGGCCTCTCGGAGCTCCCCTGGTACGACGCCCGCCGCCTCGACACCGACCTCCTGCTGTGGCGCCTGCGCGACCACCCCGACCTGGCCGCCTTCGTCGACCGCG
Organism: Streptomyces fradiae; assembly: GCF_041270065.1. NCBI lineage: Bacteria > Bacillati > Actinomycetota > Actinomycetes > Kitasatosporales > Streptomycetaceae > Streptomyces > Streptomyces fradiae. The sequence goes on from NZ_CP065958.1 coordinate 1,642,363, forward strand.
CCATCGGCCCCCTCCGCGACCACGACCGCACCTCCCGCCCCCCACTCCTCCCCACCCTCGAGACCTACCTCGCCCACGCGGGCCGCAAGGCGGAAACCGCCCGCGAACTCCACCTCAACCGCCAAACCCTCTACAACCGCCTCGCCCGCATCTCCGAACTCCTGGGCACGGACCTGGACGACCCCCAGACGGTCCTGGCCCTGAGCCTGGCCTTGAGGGCACGGCGTCACACGGGCTGAACGGACCCGCTCCCCGGCCCGGCGGGGCGGGGTGGGGGAAGAGTCACCGGCCCGACAGCTCGTCGTACACGCTCAGGACGTGCGCGATCGTCTGGTCCTCCGTCGGCCACGTCCCCGCCTGCACCCGCCCCGCCGCCGCCAGGTCCGACCTCCGGTCCGCGTCGTCGAGCAGCCCGCGCACGACCCCCGCGAGCGCCTCCGCATCCCCGTACGGCACCAGTTCGGCCGCGTCGCCGACCAGTTCGGGCACGCCGCCGACCGCCGTGGCGACCAGCGGCACGCCGAGCCGGAGGGCCTCCTGGGCGAGCAGGGAGCGGGCCTCCCAGCGGGAGGGCAGGACGGCGACGTCGGCGGCGGCGAGAAGTTCGGCGACGTCGTCGCGGCGCCCGATGAGCCGGACGGCGAGCCCTTCGTCCTCGATCCGCCGCTGCAGCGGCGCCCGTTCGGTCCCCTCGCCCGCGATGACGAGCAGCGGCTGCGGGTCCAGGTCCCGCCACGTACGGGCCGCGTCGAGCAGCATCCCGTACCCCCGCCCCGGCTCCAGCGCACCGACCGCCATCAGCAACGGGCGGTCCACTGCGCCGAGTTCGGCCCGCGCCTTGCCGTCGTGGAGGCAGACCGGGGCGCGCGAGGCCGGCACGGTGACCGGCGCGAGCCGGGCGTCGCGGGCGCCCCGCCGCCGGGCCCGGTCGACGAGTTCGGAGGAGGTGCCGAGGACGACGGCGGCCGCCCGCACGGTCCGCCGCTCAAGGAGGCGTACGAGCCGGGCGCGCGCCCCCGCGGCCCGGCTGCGGGTGTGCCAGGTGGTGACCAGCGGCGTGGGCGGCACGGCGGCGGCCCCGGCCAGCGCGAGGGAGGCCCGCACCGAGGCGTCGAGGCCGTGCGCGTGCACGATGTCGGCGCCGATGAAGGCGTTGCGCAGCGCGGCGACGGCCGCGGGGCCGCCCTGCCGCGGGACCGGCACGAGACGGGCACCCGCGCCCTGGAAGTCGTAGGCGTGGTCGAGTTCCGGCGGGGCGCACACGGTCACCCGCACGCCCCTCGCCACCAGCCCCGAGGCAAGTGATCTGACGTGCGCGCTGCTGCCCGCGCTGCCGCCGCCCAGCACTTGGACCGTACGGAGCTGTGTCACGCGCCCAAGGATGCCAGTCCGTACGCACGTTCCGGCACCGAAGTCGCCGCGTTCCGGGTCGGCTGCAGCAACTTACCGACCGGGATCACTCACACGGGTGAGCGCAGGGGCGTGCGCCCTCGCGCGCGAACTCGCTCACGCGCTCCCCGTACGCCGCCGCGGCCACCAGCCCGGCCGCGTGCACGGCGAGCCCGAACCGCCCGTTGGCGGCGGCGACGGCGGTACCGAGCGACGCCCCGAGCGCGTGCGCGCCCATGTCGCCCAGCATCGTGCGCTCGGCCAGATCGTCGCCGAGCACGGCGGCCGCGGCCCCCATCGGCGCCGCGGCGAGCGACCCGCGCAGCAGGCCCGGCGCGCCGAGCCCGAGCACGAGCAGGGCGGCGCGCCCCGGCCGTACGTCCACCAGGTTGACGAGGTGCGCCGTCCCGGCCACGACCACCCCGGCGAGGACCTTGTCAAGCGGCCGTTCCTTGAGCAGCGCCCCGGCCGCGAGCCCGGCGGCGCCGATCCCGAACAGCTTCACGGCCCCGCTGGTGACCTCGCCGCCCCGCAGCGCCGTCAGATGTGCCCGGAAGCCCCGGCGTTCGTCGCCGCGCAGGTCGTCGTGACGCCCGCAGACCGCCCCGGCCGTGGTCGCGAGCGCGGCCGGCACCGAGGGGAGCGCGGCGAGCACGGCCCCGCCGGCGGCCGCGGCCCCGGCCTGGGTGTGCACGGTCCGCCCGGCGTGGTTGGTGCGCTCCCAGCTCGCCGGGTTGCCGGGCGGCCGGCTCCGCAGCCGCCCGTACGCCGCCCGGGTCGCGCCGAACGCGACGCCGAAGCGGACGACCCGTTCGACGACACCGGCCAGGCGGTCTCCGTCTCCCGACAACGACATCAGGCGTCCGCCCGCGCCGCCGCGAGCAGTTCCTCGGCGTGCGCCCGCGCCGTCTCGGAGTCCTCCTGGCCGGCCAGCATCCGGGACAGCTCGCGCACCCGGTCCTCGCCCTCCAGGACGGTGACGCCGGAGCGGGTCACGGAACCGTCGTTGGTCTTCTCCACGAGCAGCTGCCGGTCGGCGAAGGCCGCCACCTGCGGAAGGTGCGTCACCACCACGACCTGCGCGGTCTTCGCCAGCTTGGCGAGCCGGCGGCCGATCTCCACCGCCGCCTTGCCGCCGACGCCCGCGTCGACCTCGTCGAAGAGATACGTCGGCACCGGGTCCGTACCCGCGAAGACCACCTCGACGGCGAGCATCACCCGGGACAGCTCACCACCCGACGCGCCCTTGGCGATCGGCCGCGGCGGCGCGCCCGGGTGCGGGGCGAGCAGCAGCTCGACCTCGTCGGCGCCGGACGGGGTGTACGCGACCCGCCGGCCGCCGACCTCGACGCCGTCCGGGTCCTCGGTCTGCCGGATCGCGAACGACACGCGCGCGTGCGGCATGGCGAGCGAGGCCAGCTCGGCGGTGACGGCCCCGGCGAACCGGTCCGCCGCCTCCGTCCGGGCGTCCGTCAGACGCTGGGCGAGCGCCGACAGTTCGTCGCGCAGCCGGTCCCGCTCGGCGGTCAGCTCGGTCACGCGCTCGTCGTCGCCGTCAAGGTCGGTCAGCCGGGTCGCGCTCTGCTCGGCCCAGGCGAGCACGGCGGACACGTCCTCGCCGTACTTCCGGGTGAGCTGGGTGAGCGCCGCGCGCCGCTCCTCCACGGCGGCGAGCCGCAGCGGGTCGGCGTCCAGGTTGTCCGCGTACCCGGCGAGTTCCCCGGCCACGTCCGAGAGCAGGATGGAGATCTCGCCCATCCGGTCGGCAAGCGCGGCGAGCGCGGGATCGTGCGCCCGTACGGCCTCCAGGGCCCGCCCCGCACCCGCGACCAGCGTGGTCGCGTCCACGGCCTCCGGGTCCTCCGGCTGGCCCGCCAGCGCGGCGTGCGCGAGCGCGGCGGCGGAGGCCAGGGACTCGGCGTGCCCGAGCCGCTCCGCCTCGGCGGCCAGCTCGGCGTCCTCGCCCGCGCGCGGCTCCACGGCCTCGATCTCGGCGAGCCCGAAGCGCAGCAGATCCGCCTCCTGGGCCCGCTCCCGGGCCCGGGTGGTGATCTCCTCCAGCTCGACGGCGACGGCCCGCAGCCGCCGGTACGCCTCGCCGTACGCGGCGAGCGGCACGGCCACCGCGTCCCCCGCGTACCGGTCGAGGGCGCCCCGCTGCCGGGCCGGCTTCAGCAGGCCCTGCTGATCGGTCTGCCCGTGTACGGCGACCAGCTCGTCGGCCAGCTCGGCCAGCAGCCCGACCGGCACCGAACGCCCGCCCAGGTGCGCCCGCGACCGGCCCTCCGCCGACACGGTACGGCTGACGAGCAGCGCCCCTTCGTCGAGCTCCGCCCCCGCCTCCTCGGCCCGCGCGGCGACCGGCGCGCCCGGCGGCAGCGTGATCCGCCCCTCGACGACCGCCGACCCCGCCCCGATCCGCACCAACGCCGGATCGGCGCGCCCGCCGAGCAACAGCCCCAGGCTGGTCACGACCATCGTCTTGCCCGCACCGGTCTCACCGGTCACCGCGGTGAATCCGGGCGACAGCTCGACGACCGCGTCGTCGATGACCCCGAGCGACCGTATCCGCATCTCCTCCAACACGGAGAAGACCATACGAGGTCCGCACCCCCCTGTGCGACGGCCCCTGCCGTCCGGACACGAACCCGCAGGTGGGAGGGGGCGTGTCGGACCCCTGTTCACTCGGCGGAGTGGGGGGAGGCGGGGCCTGGCGGGGCCCCGCCGGGGCCTCGGGCCCGGTCTTCGACCGGTATCGGCTGCGGCTAGTGCGGCGCGCCGCGCCAGCCCGAGACCGGGAGGGCGAATTTGGCGACCAGGCGGTCGGTGAAGGAGGCGTGGTGGAGGCGGGCGAGGCGGACCGGGACGGCGCCGCGGCGGACCTCGACGCGGGCGCCGGCCGGAAGGGAGACCGTGCGGCGGCCGTCGCACCAGAGCACGCCGTCGGGCGTGTGCGGCTCGACCTCGACCGCGAGCACCGACTCGGGGGTGGTGACGAGCGGCTTGGCGAACAGCGCGTGCGCGCCGATCGGCACCATCAGGAGCGCCTCCACCTCGGGCCAGACGACCGGACCGCCGGCGGAGAAGGCGTACGCGGTGGAGCCGGTCGGCGTCGCGCAGATCACCCCGTCGCAGCCGAAGCCGGTCACCGGCCGCCCGTTGACGGCGATGACGACCTCCAGCATCCGCTCCGGGGACACCTTCTGCACGGCCGCCTCGTTGAGCGCCCAGTCGCGGTGCAGCACGTCGCCGTTCTGGTACACGGTGACGTCCAGCGTCATGCGCTCCTCGACCTCGTACGCCCGCGTCACCACCCGGTCCACGACCTTGTCGAGGTCGTCCCGCTCGGCCTCGGCGAGGAAGCCGACCCGGCCGAGGTTGACGCCGAGCATCGGCACGCCGGAGGCGCGGGAGAACTCGGAGCCGCGCAGCAGCGTGCCGTCGCCGCCCAGGACGACGAGGAGCTCGCAGCCGTCGAGCGCGTCGGCGCAGCCCTCCGGGACCCGTTCGACGGCGGCCGGCAGCGGCAGGTCGGCCGCCTCCGCCTCCAGGACGCGCACCCCGATGCCGCTGCGCAGCAGCCCGAGGACGACGAGTTCGGCGCTGCGCACGGCGGCCGGCCGGCCGGTGTGCGCGAGCAGGAAAACGGTACGGCGGTCGCCGCCGCTGCTTTCAGACGTGCTCGAACCAGTGCTCAACGAGGTCCTTCCGCCACGGCGCGGTCGACTTCCGCCGGATCAAGAGCGGGCGCCCCGGCCCGCAGCCACAGAAAGTACTCGACGTTGCCGGAGGGGCCGGGCAGCGGGCTGGCGGTGACGCCGAGGACACCGAGCCCGAGCTCGCCGGCCCGCCGGGCCACGTTCTTCACGGCGTCGGCGCGCAGTTCGGTGCTGCGCACCACTCCGCCGGTCCCCAGCCGCTCCTTGCCGACCTCGAACTGCGGCTTGACCATGAGCACCAGGTCCGCGTCGGGCGCGGTGCAGGCGACCAGGGCGGGCAGCACCAGGCCGAGCGGGATGAAGGAGAGGTCGCCGACGACCAGGTCGACGGGGATGCCGTCGATGGAGTCGAGGGTCATCTCGCGCACGTTGGTGCGGTCCTTGACGGTGACCCGCTCGTCGCTCTGCAGCGACCAGGCGAGCTGCCCGTACCCGACGTCGACGGCCACCACATGCGCGGCGCCGGCGCGCAGCAGCACATCGGTGAAGCCGCCGGTGGACGCGCCCGCGTCCAGCGCGCGCCGGCCCTCGACGACCAGGCCCCGCGGCACGAACGCCGCGAAGGCGCCGGCCAGCTTGTGGCCGCCGCGCGACACGTAGTCGGGGTCGTTGTCGTCCTGGGCGACGACGATGGCCGCCGCGGTCTCGACCTGGGTGGCGGGCTTGGTCGCGACGGTCTTGCCGACGGTCACCCGGCCCGCGGCGATCAGCTGGCTGGCGTGCTCGCGCGAGCGCGCCAGCTTCCGCCGTACCAGCTCGGCGTCCAGACGGCGGCGTGCCGGTCCTGCCACGTTCGGTTCAGCTCCTGTTGTCGTACGGACGGGGTGCGGGGCCCTGCGGTGCGTCGAGCGAGGTCAGCTCGGCGCGCAGCCCACGGTGTACATCCTCGTACACGTCGAGGTGTCCGTCCGCCGTGAGGTGGTCGGCGTCGCCGAGCCGGTCGAGCAGCGCGTCGACGGCGGGCCGGCCGGTGGGGGTACGGACGACGCCGAGGGGGGCGGGCCCGGCGGCCTCGTACGGATCGGAGTCGTACGGTTCGATGCCGTCCGAACCGGCGTCGCGCGGACCGGCGCCGGCCGGCCCGGCCTCGTACGGGTCGGTCGCGTCCGGCTCCTGCTCCGGGGCCGTGTCCGGGCCCTGGCCCGAGCCCTGCTCAAGGGCCTCCGGAGCCGCGCCGGCGGCGTTCGGGTACGCGTCGCTCATGCCCCGACGCTACCGCGAAGCGCTGGGGTACGGTCGACGCGATGGCAACGATCACGGAGTGCCGTGCCGCACTCGACAGACTCTCCGACAATCTGGCCCGCGCGGACGGCGAGGTGCGCGGCGCGGCCGCGCTCGACCGCACGCTCAGCTGCCACCTCACGGACCTGGACCAGACCTTCACCGGCCGCCTGGCCGCCGGCCGGATCGAGGTCGAGGACACTGTCGCGGGCCCGCCGCCCGCGAAGGCGCAGATCCGGCTGCGGATGACGGGCGACGACCTGGTGGCGATGGTCGACGGCGAGCTGAACTTCGCGAAGGCCTGGGCCTCCGGCCGGATCGGTCTGGAGGCGGGCTTCCGCGATCTGCTGAAGCTGCGCACGCTGCTGTAGCGCGAGACGGGGGCCGGCGCACCCCGTCAGGGCGCCCGCCGTCAGCCCGTCACGCCCGCCGGCGCCGCCCGCCGCCCCGCCGCGCCCGCGCGGGCCTTGCGGCCCGCCGGGATCACCAGCGGGGTGCCGGTCTCCGGGTCCTCGATGACCTGGCAGCGCAGGCCGAAGACCCGCTCGACGAGCTCCGCGGTGACGACCTCGTGCGGCGGGCCCTCCGCGACGACCTCGCCGCCGCGGCAGGCGATGAGGTGGGTCGCGTACCGGGCCGCGTGGTTGAGGTCGTGGAGGACGGCGACGAGCGTACGGCCCTGGGTCTCGTGCAGTTCGGCGCACAGGTCGAGGACGTCGATCTGGTGCTGGATGTCGAGGAAGGTGGTCGGCTCGTCGAGGAGCAGCAGCGGGGTCTGCTGGGCGAGCGCCATCGCGATCCAGACGCGCTGCCGCTGCCCGCCGGACAGCTCGTCGACGTACCGCTCGGCCAGCTCGGCCACGCCCGTCGCCGTCATCGACTCCTGCACGATCCGCTCGTCCTCGGGCGACCACTGCCGCAGCAGGCCCTGGTGCGGGTAGCGGCCGCGGGCGACGAGGTCGGCGACGGTGATGCCGTCCGGCGCGATGGAGGACTGCGGGAGCAGCCCCAGGGTCCGGGCCACCTTCTTCGCGGGCATGGAGTGGATCGTCTGCCCGTCGAGCAGCACCCGGCCCTCGGTGGGCTTGAGCATCCGGGACAGCGCGCGCAGCAGCGTGGACTTGCCACAGGCGTTGGGGCCGACGATGACCGTGAAGGAGTTGTCGGGGATCGCGACGCTGAGGTCGCGGGCGATGACCCGCTGGTCGTAGGCGAGCGTGACCGACTCGGCGCTGAGCCGCTGCTGTGCCTGTCCGGCCTGCTCGGTCGGCTGCTGCCCGTTCATTCCCTGACTCCTGTGCGTCGTCCCGTGGGTGTTCTCGATGGTCATGTCCGGCCCGCTCATATCCGGCCCGCCTTCCGCTCGCTGACGAGCAGCCACAGCAGGTAGCAGCCGCCGAGGACGCCGGTGACGACGCCGACGGGCAGCTGCCGCTCGCCGAAGGCGTTGGTGGCGGTCCAGTCGGCCACCAGCAGCAGGGCGGTGCCCATGAGCGCGGAGGCGGCCAGGTTCGGGCCGGGCGAGCGGGTGAGCCGGCGGGCCAGCTGGGGCGCGCTCAGCGAGACGAAGACGATGGGGCCCGCGGCGGCGGTGGCGACGGCCACGAGCAGCACCGCCGAGCCCATGAGGACGATGCGGGTCCGCTCGACCTTCACGCCGAGCGCGTACGCGGCGTCGTCGCCCATCTCCAGCATCCGCAACGCCCGTCCGTGCCCGAGGACGAGCGGCAGCAGCACGCAGCTGACGCCGAACAGCGGCCAGAACTGCGCCATGTCCCGGCCGTCCAGGGACCCCGTCATCCACACCACCGCGCGGGTCGCGTCGACCAGCTGGGCCTTGGTGATGAGGTAGTGGATGACGGCGGTGAGCATGGCGGCGGCGCCGATGCCGACGAGCACCAGCCGGTAGCCGTGCACACCGCGCTTCCAGGCGAGCAGGTAGATCACGGCGCCGGTGACGAGGCCGCCGACGATCGCGCCGCCGGCCGCGGCCATCGCGCTGCCCTGGAAGAGGACGATGACGACGAGCGCGCCGACCGTGGAGCCCTGGCCGAAGCCGATGACGTCGGGGCTGCCGAGCGGGTTGCGGGAGATCGACTGGAAGACGGCGCCGCCGATGCCGAGCGCGGCGCCGACGAACACGGCGACGAGCACCCGCGGCAGCCGCAGGTCCAGGACCGCGATCTGCTGCACCTCGGTGCCGCCGCCGAGCAGGGTCGAGACGACGTCGCCGGGCGCGACGGGGAAGTCGCCGCTGCCGATGAGGACGACGGCCGCGGCGAGCGCGACCACGACCAGGCCGAGGACGGAGAACAGGGCGCGCGGCTCGTACCGTACGGAGAGCCCGCCGCCGGTCCGCAGCGTCCGGGTCCGCGTCGTCGGGCGCCGCAGGGTCTTGGTGCTGCTCACAGCTGGGCCATCCTCTTGCGGCGGACGAGACGGATGAAGACGGGCCCGCCGATGATCGCGGTGACGATGCCGACCTGCAGTTCGGCGGGGCGGGCGACGACCCGGCCGATGACGTCGGAGCCGAGCAGCAGGACGGGCGAGAGGACCGCCGCGTACGGCAGGATCCAGCGCATGTCCGGGCCGGTGATCGACCGCACCATGTACGGGACCATCAGGCCGACGAACACGATCGGCCCGCAGGCGGCGGTCGCGGCGCCGCACAGCAGCGTCACGGCCACCATGGCGGTGATCCGGGTCCGGTTGAGGTGCGCGCCGAGCGCCTTGGCGGTGTCGTCGCCCAGCTCCATGGCGTTGAGCGGCCGGGAGATGAGCAGCGCCAGGACGGTGCCGACGAGGATGAAGGGCGCGACCCGGCGGACGGTGTCCATGTTGGCGTCGGCGAGCGAGCCGACGGTCCAGAAGCGCAGCCGGTCCAGGGCGGCGGAGTTGAGCAGCTGTACGGCGTTGACGTAGCCGTACAGGGCGGCGGTGGCCGCGGTGCCGGCGAGCGCGAGCCGCACGGGCGTGGCGCCGCGGCTGCCGCCGAGCACGTACACGACGACGGAGACGACGGCCGCGCCGACGAAGGCGAACCACACGTACGAGGCGGGGTCGGTGACGCCGAGGAAGGCGATCGCGGACACCACCGCGGCGGCGGCGCCCGCGTTGACGCCGAGGAGTCCCGGCTCGGCGAGCGGGTTGCGGGTGAGTCCCTGCATGACGGCGCCGGAGAGCCCGAGGGCCAGGCCGACCAGGAGGCCGAGGAGGGTGCGGGGGACGCGCACGTCGTGGATGACGACGTCGTTGCGGATGCCGCTGTTGTGGAACAGGCCGTGCCACACGTCGCCGAGCGGCACCGGCTTGGCACCGATCATGATGCTCAGGACGCAGATCAGCAGCAGGACCCCGACGGCCGCGACCAGTCCGACGGCGCGCAGCGAGGTGCGGCGCGCCGGTGGCTGGGCAGGGCCGGTCGGCTCCGCGCTCGCACGGGAGGGACTCTCGACCAACACGAGGTTAGGTTAGCCTACCCTGCCATGGGTGATCGATCCCCTGGTCGGGACGGGTTCCTGTACGGAACGGGTTCCTGTACGGAACGGGGTCCGGTACGGGAAGGGGCCGAGGCCCAGCGGTACGCGCCGGGCTCCCCCGCCACCCGGCACCCCCTACGCCAGCCCCAACCTCCCCAGCGCCTTCCCCGCGTCGAGCCCGCACGCCCCGGCACCCGCCTCCGTCCACGCCGCCGCGCACAACGCCCGTACGCCGTCCAGCGGATCCAGCCGGTCCAGCGAATCGAGTCCGCCGCCCTCCCCCTCCAGGAGCAGCGCGCCCCCGCTCACCGAGGCCGTCCAACCCCCGCACCGGAAGCCGCCGTCCGCGTCCCCGGTCACCTCCGGCTGCGGCACGAGCAGCCCGCGCAGATCCGCCGCCACATAGGTCGGCCGGTGCTCCGGCACCGCCGCGAGCAGCCGGGCCACGTCCGTGACCCCGGTCAGCACGAGCAGCGAGTCCACCCCGCCGTTGAACGCGCCCTCGATGTCCGTGTCCAGCCGGTCACCGACCACCAGCGGCCGCTCGGCGCCCGTCCGCAGCACCGTCTCGCGGTGCATCGGCGGCAACGGCTTGCCCGCGACCTTCGGCTCCGCGCCCGTCGCGATCCGGACGACCTCCACGGCGGCCCCGTTGCCCGGCCCGATGCCCCGGGCGCTCGGGATCGTCAGGTCGGTGTTCGACGCGTACCAGGGCAGCCCGCGCCCCACCGCGTAACTCGCCTCCGCGAACCGCCCCCACGGCAGATCGGGACCGCCGTACCCCTGCACCACCGCCACCGGGTCGTCGTCGAGCGACTCCACCGGCACCAGGCCGCGCTCGCGCAGCGCCACCCGCAGCCCCTCGCCACCGATCAGCAGGATCCGCGCGCCGGGCGGCATCTCGTCGGCGACCAGCCGGGCCACCGCCTGCGCCGAGGTGATCACGTCCGCCGGCTCGGCCGGCACCCCGAGTTCGGTCAGGTGCGCGGCGACGACGTCCGGCGGCCGCAGCGCGTTGTTGGTGACGTACGCCAGATGCATCCCGCCCGCCCGAGCCGTCCCCAGCGCCTCCACCGCGTACGGGACCGCACCGCCGCCCGCGTAGTACACGACGCCGTCCAGGTCGAGCAGCGCCGTGTCGTACGCCTCGCTCAACGGGCGCTCGCTGCCGTCCGGCCGGACCCTGCCCTGCCGTCCCTGGCCGAATTCCGTCATGTCATGCACTCCTCACGCCGCCGGGGCGGAAATCCCCGCTCCCCGATCATCGCTCATCCCCCCACCGCCTACGATGACGAGATGAACACCTCAGGTCACGCGGCCGACGACGTCCGCGCCCCCGGTCTCCGCCTGAGCCCCTTCCGGGGCCTCCGGTACGTCCCCGAACGGGTCGGCAGCCTCGCCGCCGTGACCTCCCCGCCGTACGACGTCGTCGTACGGCCCGACGGACTGCTCGAGCTCGAGTCCGCCGACCCCCACAACATCGTCCGGCTGATCCTCCCGCAGGCCATCACCGCCGGCACCCGTCACCGCAAGGCCGCCGTCACCCTCGACCGCTGGCTCGCCGACGGCATCCTCGCCCCGGACCCCGACCCCGCGCTGTACGTGTACGAGCAGCGCGGCGACGGCATCCTGCAGCGCGGCCTCATCGGTGCCCTCGAACTCTCCACCCCCACCGAGGGCATCGTGCTGCCGCACGAGGACGTCATGCCGCACGTCGTCGAGGACCGCGCCGCCCTCATGCGCACGACGGGCGCCAACCTGGAGCCGCTGCTCCTCACCTACCGCGGCGACGGGGACGGCGCGGGCGCAGTCGTCGACCGGGTCGTCGAGCGCGAGCCGCTGCTCGCCACCACCACCGAGGACGGCTTCCAGCACCGCCTGTGGGCCGTCACCAACCCGGCCGACCTGACCGCCGTGGCCACCGAACTCGCCCGCCACCAGGCCCTCATCGCCGACGGGCACCACCGCTGGGCGACGTATCTGCGGCTGCGCGAGGAGCACACCGTGCCCGGTCCGTGGAACCACGGCCTGGTCCTGCTCGTCGACACCGCCCGCTACCCGCTCCGGGTCCGCGCCATCCACCGGCTCCTCAACCGCCTCCCGGTCGCCGACGCGCTCGCCGCCGTCGGCGACGCCTTCCGCGTGACGCGCCTGGACGGCCCGCTGTCCGCCGCCCTGGAGGCCCTGGCCGCGGCGACCGCCGAGGGCAACGCCTTCGTCCTCGCCGGCGACGGCGCCTTCCACCTCCTCGACCGCCCGGACCCGGAGCTCCTTGCCCGCACGGTCCGCGCCGACCGCCCCGAGGCCTGGCGCACGCTGGACGCGACCGTGCTGCACTCGACGCTCCTCGACCACGTCTGGCGCATCCCGGACGCCCCCGAGGACATCGCCTACATCCATGACACCGAGGCCGCCGTAGACCAGGCCGAACGCCGCGGCGGTACGGCGGTCCTCATGCACCCGGTGAAGGAGGAGGTCGTCCGGGACCTGGCCCGCCAGGGCGTCACCATGCCCCGCAAGTCGACCTCGTTCGGCCCGAAGCCGGCCACCGGCCTGGTACTGCGCAGCCTGGCCCTCGACTGACACACGAACGCAGAAGGGCGGCACCCCCGCTGGGGTGCCGCCCTTCATACATCGGTGGGCAGGACGTCAGTCCTTGTCGACGTCCTCGTCGTCCTCGTCCTCGTCCGTGCCCTCGTCGGCGGAGTCGTCGAGGTCCGCGGACGCGCCGCTCTCCTCGCTGTTGTCCTCGTCCTCGTCGTCGAAGGCGTCGACGAACTCGACCCCGTCCAGCTCGGCGAGCCGGTCGGAGGCGTCGGTGGAACCGTCCTTGTCGGCCTCAAGCGCCTTCGCGAACCACTCGCGCGCCTCGTTCTCCCGGCCGGCGGCCAGCAGGGCGTCCGCGTACGCATAGCGCAGGCGGGCGGTCCACGGGTGGTTGGCGTTCGACGCCAGCTCGGGGCTCTGCAGGGTCACGATGGCGGCGTCCAGCTGCCCCATGTCCCGGCGGGCGCCGGCGGCCACGAGCCGCATCTCGACCTGCCCGGCCCGGTCCAGCTTCTGCACCTCGGGCTCGCCGGCCATGGCGAGCGCCCGCTCCGGACGGCCGAGGCCGCGCTCGCAGTCCGCCATGACGGGCCACAGCTCGACACTGCCGGTCATCCGCCGCGCGGCACGGAACTCGGCCAGCGCCTCGGCGTACTTCTGCGTGGCGTACGCGGCGAAGCCGGCCGCCTCGCGGACGGCGGCGACGCGGGAGGCGAGCCGCAGTGCGACCCGGGAGTAGCCGTAGGCCTTCTCCGGGTCCTCGTCGATCAGCTGGGCGACCATGACGAGGTTACGGGCGACGTCGTCGGCCAGCCCCTTGGGCAGGCTCATGAGCTCCTGCCGCACGTCCGGGTCGATCTCCTCACCGGTGACCTCCGGCGGGATCGGCAGCCGCTTCAGCGGCGCGCGGTCCCCACGGTCACCGCGGTCGCCCCGGTCGTCACGGCGCCCGTAGCCACCCCGGTCGTCCCGACGCGGCCCACGCCCACGGTCGTCCCGACGGTCGTCCCGCCCACGGAACCCACCGCCCCCACGCCGGTCGTCCTCACGCCGCGGCCCACGGGGCCGCTCGTCGCGCCGGTCGTCCCGACGGTCGTACGAAGGCCGGTCGTCGCGACGCTCATCCCGACGGAACCCACCACCGCGGTTGTCGTCGCGGCGGAAGCCGCCACCGCGGTTGTCGTCCCGACGGTCGTCACGACGGAACGAGGACGGACGCTCGTCACGGCGGTCGTCGCGGCGGAAACCGCCACCGCGGTTGTCATCACGACGGTCATCACGACGGTCGTCACGACGGAACGAGGACGGACGCTCGTCGCGACGCTCATCGCGACGGAAGCCACCGCTGCGGTTGTCGTCACGGCGGAAGCCGCCACCACGGTTGTCATCACGACGATCGTCCCGACGGTCGTCACGACGGAACGAGGACGGACGCTCGTCACGACGGTCGTCCCGACGGAACCCACCACCGCGGTTGTCATCCCGACGGTCATCACGCCGGTCATCCCGACGGAACGAGGACGGACGCTCGTCACGACGCTGATCGCGACGGAACCCACCGCCACGGTTGTCATCACGACGGTCGTCGCGACGGAACGGGGGACGGTCGTCGCGGCCGCGGTAACCGCCGCCGCCACCGCCACGGTTGTCATCGCGCCGGTCGTCACGGCCGTACGAGGGGCGGTCGTCGCGGCGGTACGACGGACGGTCGTCCCGGCGGTCGTCACGCCGGTCGTCGCGGCGGAAGCCGCCACCACGGTTGTCGTCGCGGCGGTCGTCACGGCGGTCATCCCGCCGGTCGTCGCGACGGTACGAGGGACGGTCGTCGCGGCCGCGGTAACCGCCGCCGCCACCGCCACGGTTGTCGTCACGGCGCGGCCCACGGAAGCCGCCCCGCTCGCCACCGTCCCGGCGACGCGGCTCGCGCTCCGGACGATCGTCGGGAGAGTTGGTGGACATCGACGTGACTCCTGTCTTCGGGTACTGCAGTCATTCTCGCGCAGCCGGCACCGCACCGCGCTTTCAACAAATACAAGGAAAAACAAAAGGACCCCTGGTCCCAGCGTGAACGCTGGGACCAGGGGTCCTGAAAGATTGTTCGGCGGCGTCCTACTCTCCCACAGGGTCCCCCCTGCAGTACCATCGGCGCTGAAAGGCTTAGCTTCCGGGTTCGGAATGTAACCGGGCGTTTCCCTAACGCTATGACCACCGAAACCCTATCGGTTTCGAGCGAACAAGCACACTCTGTAGTTGTGTTCTAGCTCTAGAAACCAGCAACCGTTCGTTGCTTCAGAACTAACACAGTGGACGCGAGCAACTGAGGACAAGCCCTCGGCCTATTAGTACCGGTCAGCTCCACCCATTACTGGGCTTCCACATCCGGCCTATCAACCCAGTCGTCTACTGGGAGCCTTACCCTCTCAAGGAGGTGGGAATACTCATCTCGAAGCAGGCTTCCCGCTTAGATGCTTTCAGCGGTTATCCCTCCCGAACGTAGCCAACCAGCCATGCCCTTGGCAGAACAACTGGCACACCAGAGGTTCGTCCGTCCCGGTCCTCTCGTACTAGGGACAGCCCTTCTCAATATTCCTGCGCGCACAGAGGATAGGGACCGAACTGTCTCACGACGTTCTAAACCCAGCTCGCGTACCGCTTTAATGGGCGAACAGCCCAACCCTTGGGACCGACTCCAGCCCCAGGATGCGACGAGCCGACATCGAGGTGCCAAACCATCCCGTCGATATGGACTCTTGGGGAAGATCAGCCTGTTATCCCCGGGGTACCTTTTATCCGTTGAGCGACGGCGCTTCCACAAGCCACCGCCGGATCACTAGTCCCGACTTTCGTCCCTGCTCGACCCGTCGGTCTCACAGTCAAGCTCCCTTGTGCACTTACACTCAACACCTGATTGCCAACCAGGCTGAGGGAACCTTTGGGCGCCTCCGTTACCCTTTGGGAGGCAACCGCCCCAGTTAAACTACCCATCAGACACTGTCCCTGATCCGGATCACGGACCGAGGTTAGACATCCAGCACGACCAGAGTGGTATTTCAACGACGACTCCACAACCACTGGCGTGGCCGCTTCACAGTCTCCCACCTATCCTACACAAGCCGAACCGAACACCAATATCAAACTGTAGTAAAGGTCCCGGGGTCTTTCCGTCCTTCTGCGCGAAACGAGCATCTTTACTCGTAGTGCAATTTCACCGGGCCTATGGTTGAGACAGTCGAGAAGTCGTTACGCCATTCGTGCAGGTCGGAACTTACCCGACAAGGAATTTCGCTACCTTAGGATGGTTATAGTTACCACCGCCGTTTACTGGCGCTTAAGTTCTCAGCTTCGCAACCCCGAAAGGTCACTAACCGGTCCCCTTAACGTTCCAGCACCGGGCAGGCGTCAGTCCGTATACATCGCCTTACGGCTTCGCACGGACCTGTGTTTTTAGTAAACAGTCGCTTCTCGCTGGTCTCTGCGGCCACCCCCAGCTCACGGAGTAAATCCGATCACCAGGTGTGGCCCCCCTTCTCCCGAAGTTACGGGGGCATTTTGCCGAGTTCCTTAACCATAGTTCACCCGAACGCCTCGGTATTCTCTACCTGACCACCTGAGTCGGTTTAGGGTACGGGCCGCCATGAAACTCGCTAGAGGCTTTTCTCGACAGCATAGGATCATCCACTTCACCACAATCGGCTCGGCATCAGGTCTCAGCCTTAACGTGTGACGGATTTGCCTACCACACGGCCTACACCCTTACCCCGGGACAACCACCGCCCGGGCTGGACTACCTTCCTGCGTCACCCCATCGCTTACCTACTACCACCTTGGTTCGCCGGCTCCACCACTTTCCATTCCCCGAAGGGTCCGGAACGGCTTCACGGGCTTAGCATTAATGGGCTCGATATTGGGCGTTTCAAAGCGGGTACCGGAATATCAACCGGTTGTCCATCGACTACGCCTGTCGGCCTCGCCTTAGGTCCCGACTTACCCTGGGCAGATCAGCTTGACCCAGGAACCCTTAGTCAATCGGCGCACACGTTTCTCACGTGTGTATCGCTACTCATGCCTGCATTCTCACTCGTGAACCGTCCACAACTCGCTTCCGCGGCTGCTTCACCCGGCACACGACGCTCCCCTACCCATCACAGCGGGCGTTGGCCCTCATGCTGCAATGACACGACTTCGGCGGTACGCTTGAGCCCCGCTACATTGTCGGCGCGGAATCACTTGACCAGTGAGCTATTACGCACTCTTTCAAGGGTGGCTGCTTCTAAGCCAACCTCCTGGTTGTCTCTGCGACTCCACATCCTTTCCCACTTAGCGTACGCTTAGGGGCCTTAGTCGATGCTCTGGGCTGTTTCCCTCTCGACCATGGAGCTTATCCCCCACAGTCTCACTGCCGTGCTCTCACTTACCGGCATTCGGAGTTTGGCTAAGGTCAGTAACCCGGTAGGGCCCATCGCCTATCCAGTGCTCTACCTCCGGCAAGAAACACACGACGCTGCACCTAAATGCATTTCGGGGAGAACCAGCTATCACGGAGTTTGATTGGCCTTTCACCCCTAACCACAGGTCATCCCCCAGGTTTTCAACCCTGGTGGGTTCGGTCCTCCACGAAGTCTTACCTCCGCTTCAACCTGCCCATGGCTAGATCACTCCGCTTCGGGTCTTGAGCGTGCTACTGAATCGCCCTGTTCGGACTCGCTTTCGCTACGGCTTCCCCACACGGGTTAACCTCGCAACACACCGCAAACTCGCAGGCTCATTCTTCAAAAGGCACGCAGTCACGAGATACAAGCAAGCTTGTATCCGACGCTCCCACGGCTTGTAGGCACACGGTTTCAGGTACTATTTCACTCCGCTCCCGCGGTACTTTTCACCATTCCCTCACGGTACTATCCGCTATCGGTCACCAGGGAATATTTAGGCTTAGCGGGTGGTCCCGCCAGATTCACACGGGATTTCTCGGGCCCCGTGCTACTTGGGTGTCTCTCAAACGAGCCGCTAATGTTTCGTCTACGGGGGTCTTACCCTCTACGCCGGACCTTTCGCATGTCCTTCGACTACATCAACGGTTTCTGACTCGTCCTGTCGCCGGCAGACGACAGAAGAGAGATCCCACAACCCCGCATGCGCAACCCCTGCCGGGTCTCACACGCATACGGTTTGGCCTCATCCGGTTTCGCTCGCCACTACTCCCGGAATCACGGTTGTTTTCTCTTCCTGAGGGTACTGAGATGTTTCACTTCCCCTCGTTCCCTCCACATGCCCTATGTGTTCAGGCATGGGTGACAGCCCATGACGACTGCCGGGTTTCCCCATTCGGAAACCCCCGGATCAAAGCCTGGTTGACGGCTCCCCGGGGACTATCGTGGCCTCCCACGTCCTTCATCGGTTCCTGGTGCCAAGGCATCCACCGTGCGCCCTTAAAAACTTGGCCACAGATGCTCGCGTCCACTGTGTAGTTCTCAAGCAACGACCAGCCACCCATCACCCCACCACTACGTGGCGAGTTCACTGGGGCCGGCATCGCGAAGGCAAGACCTTTCGGCCGTACCCTCAGATACCCAACAACGTGCCAAGCGTGAGCACCGTCCGTGCCGTTCCGTTCCACGCCGAAGCAGTACTAGGAAGACCATCAGGCCACTCACGCCAACTAATCAACGTTCCACCCATGAGCTGACCGTGCGAGACGTTTGCTCGCAATCGGTACTGTGCTCCTTAGAAAGGAGGTGATCCAGCCGCACCTTCCGGTACGGCTACCTTGTTACGACTTCGTCCCAATCGCCAGTCCCACCTTCGACAGCTCCCTCCCACAAGGGGTTGGGCCACCGGCTTCGGGTGTTACCGACTTTCGTGACGTGACGGGCGGTGTGTACAAGGCCCGGGAACGTATTCACCGCAGCAATGCTGATCTGCGATTACTAGCAACTCCGACTTCATGGGGTCGAGTTGCAGACCCCAATCCGAACTGAGACCGGCTTTTTGAGATTCGCTCCGCCTCACGGCATCGCAGCTCTTTGTACCGGCCATTGTAGCACGTGTGCAGCCCAAGACATAAGGGGCATGATGACTTGACGTCGTCCCCACCTTCCTCCGAGTTGACCCCGGCGGTCTCCTGTGAGTCCCCATCACCCCGAAGGGCATGCTGGCAACACAGGACAAGGGTTGCGCTCGTTGCGGGACTTAACCCAACATCTCACGACACGAGCTGACGACAGCCATGCACCACCTGTATACCGACCACAAGGGGGCACCCATCTCTGGATGTTTCCGGTATATGTCAAGCCTTGGTAAGGTTCTTCGCGTTGCGTCGAATTAAGCCACATGCTCCGCTGCTTGTGCGGGCCCCCGTCAATTCCTTTGAGTTTTAGCCTTGCGGCCGTACTCCCCAGGCGGGGAACTTAATGCGTTAGCTGCGGCACCGACGACGTGGAATGTCGCCAACACCTAGTTCCCAACGTTTACGGCGTGGACTACCAGGGTATCTAATCCTGTTCGCTCCCCACGCTTTCGCTCCTCAGCGTCAGTAATGGCCCAGAGATCCGCCTTCGCCACCGGTGTTCCTCCTGATATCTGCGCATTTCACCGCTACACCAGGAATTCCGATCTCCCCTACCACACTCTAGCCTGCCCGTATCGGATGCAGACCCGGGGTTAAGCCCCGGGCTTTCACACCCGACGTGACAAGCCGCCTACGAGCTCTTTACGCCCAATAATTCCGGACAACGCTTGCGCCCTACGTATTACCGCGGCTGCTGGCACGTAGTTAGCCGGCGCTTCTTCTGCAGGTACCGTCACTTTCGCTTCTTCCCTGCTGAAAGAGGTTTACAACCCGAAGGCCGTCATCCCTCACGCGGCGTCGCTGCATCAGGCTTTCGCCCATTGTGCAATATTCCCCACTGCTGCCTCCCGTAGGAGTCTGGGCCGTGTCTCAGTCCCAGTGTGGCCGGTCGCCCTCTCAGGCCGGCTACCCGTCGTCGCCTTGGTGAGCCGTTACCTCACCAACAAGCTGATAGGCCGCGGGCTCATCCTTCACCGCCGGAGCTTTCCAGTCTCGAAGATGCCCTCGAGACTCGTATCCGGTATTAGACCCCGTTTCCAGGGCTTGTCCCAGAGTGAAGGGCAGATTGCCCACGTGTTACTCACCCGTTCGCCACTAATCCACCCCGAAGGGCTTCATCGTTCGACTTGCATGTGTTAAGCACGCCGCCAGCGTTCGTCCTGAGCCAGGATCAAACTCTCCGTGAATGTTTACCGGTAATCCGGCGCTACACTCGCGTTGAGCGGAACAGTCATGCCGGAATGTGGCCGACTGTTCACAGCGTCCTCGCTGTGCGCCTTCCTCGCGGAAGGACTTTTTCAAAGGAACCTCGACCATCCGAAGATGGACGGGGTATCAACTAATCTGGCGTTGATTTTTGGCACGCTGTTGAGTTCTCAAGGTGCGGACGCTTCCTTTGTACTCACCCTCGCGGGCTTTCCTCCGGGCGCTTCCTTCGTTTCCGACTCTATCAGATCTTTCCGATCCGATTTCCTCGGCGCTTTCCGGTCCCGATTACTTTCGTTTTCGAGGCCTTCCGGCGTGTCCACTACGTTAGCGGATTTCCCTGGCGACTCATAATCGAGCCTTTCGAAACAAATTTCGGCACGCCGAAATGAGCCCCGGTGGGAGATCGTTGTAAGGAGTGGATGGCCGCTCCCGAGAGGCTTCAGTTAGCACTTCCCGTCTCAAGCGGCTCGGGCCACATTACGCATCTGTGGCGCCCGAGTCAAGGCGACTCGGGACGGCGCTTGCGCGGCGCGTGGGCCCGGTACGGGCTGACCGTGTGGTCGCCGTCGATCCAGAAGCGCCAGGGGTGCGGGGCGCCGTCGCCGCCCACTCCGGTGCGGGGGCCGTTGCGGACCAGGTCGGGGGTGGGTGGGGTGCCGGTGAGGACGGTGAGCGGGGAGTCGGGGCCGGCACAGGCGTCGGTGCCGTTGAGGGTGCGGGCGATGTCGAGGGCGGTGGCCAGGCGGGCCGGGCCCTTCGCGAGCTCGGAGTCGTAACGGGCCGAAAGGCGTCGCTTCCGGGCCTGTTCGGCGCCGGTCAGGATTTCACCCGCTCGGAGCAGTACTCCGCTCGCCTCGCCCTCGGGGCCGCACACCAGGTTGAGGCAGTGCCACATGCCGTAGGTGAAGTAGACGTACGCGTGTCCGGGCGGGCCGAACATGACGGCGTTCCGCGCCGTGCGGCCGCGGAAAGCGTGGGAGCCGGGGTCGATCGCGCCGGCGTACGCCTCCACCTCGGTGAGGCGGAGCTCGATGCGGCCGTCCGGGGAGTTGCGTACCAGCGTGCGGCCCAGAAGATCGGGGGCGACCTCCAGGACGGGGCGGTCGAAGAAGCTCCGCGGGAGCGGCGTACGGTCGGGGCTCTCGCTCATGGCGTCCGAGGGTACGGGGAACCGGCTACCTTCGTTGCGCGTATGTAGGGGTCAGACCTTCTAAGGAGAGGACGCAGGACATGGGGTTCAAGAAGCTGCTCGCGAGCCTGGGTGCCGGTGGGGCGTCCGTGGAGACCGTGCTCACCGAGGAGAACGTGGTCCCCGGCGGTGTCGTGCAGGGTGAGGTGCGGATCCAGGGCGGTTCGGTCGCCCAGCAGATCGAGGGGCTCTCGGTCGGCCTGCAGGCTCGGGTCGAGGTCGAGGGCAACGACCAGGAGTACAAGCAGGACATCGAGTTCGTGAAGGTGCGCCTGGGCGGGGCCTTCGAGGTGCAGGCCGGGGCGGTGCACGTGGTGCCGTTCGGTCTGGAGATCCCGTGGGAGACGCCGGTCACCGCGATCGCCGGGCAGCAGCTGCGCGGTATGCACATCGGGGTGACGACGGAGCTGGAGATCGCCCGTGCGGTGGACTCCGGTGACCTGGACCCGATCAACGTGCACCCGCTGCCGGCGCAGCAGGCGATCCTGGACGCCTTCATCCAGTTGGGCTTCCGCTTCAAGAACGCGGACATGGAGCGCGGGCACATCCGGGGGACGCGGCAGCGGCTGCCGTTCTACCAGGAGATCGAGTTCTTCGCGCCGCAGCAGTACCGGGGTCTGAACCAGGTCGAGGTCAGCTTCGTCGCGGACGATCGCGAGATGGACGTCGTCCTGGAGATGGACAAGAAGCCGGGTCTGTTCGTGGAGGGCAGCGACTCGTACCGCTCGTTCACGGTGGGGCTGCACGACTTCCACACGACCGACTGGGCGGCGTACCTGAACCAGTGGCTCGCCGAGGTCGGCGGGCGTCGCAACTGGTTCTAGGAACGGGATCTAGGCTCGGTCCCCGTAGGGCCGGTCCCCGTATGACCGGTCCGACCGGTCAGCGAGACGGAGGTTCAGACGTGGCCGAGGGCAAGCGGGCACCGCTCCCCCATGACTTCCACCCGCCGGTGGCGGAGTTCACCGTGGTGAGCGACGGCATGCAGGACGGTGGTGTGGTGCCGGACGCGCAGGTGTACGCGAAGGGGAACACCTCGCCGCATCTGCGGTGGGAGGGTTTCCCGGCGGAGACGAAGAGCTTCGCCGTGACGTGCTTCGATCCGGACGCGCCGACCGGCAGCGGGTTCTGGCACTGGGTGCTGTTCGACATCCCGGCGTCGGTGACGGAGCTGCCGGTGGGTGCGGGCTCGGGATCGTTCGCGGGGCTGCCGGCGGGTGCCGTGCACGCCCGTAACGACTACGGGTCGAAGGACTTCGGCGGGTCCGCTCCGCCGAAGGGCGACGGGCCGCACCGCTATGTCTTCACGGTGTACGCGGTGGACCAGGAGAAGCTGGGTCCGGACGCGGACACCTCGCCGGCGGCGGTCGGTTTCAATCTGCGGTTCCACACGCTGGGGCGTGCCCAGCTGGTGGCGGAGTACGAGAACCCCGCGTAAGGCTCACCGTTCGTCTGTTGTTTGCCCGCTTCTGGTCTTGGAGAGATCAGAAGCGGGCACCTTTCTTTACGCGGATATTGCGTTGTCCTACCCGGCGCGCCCGGCCAGAGTTGATCCAAGCCCGCCACGGGGGTGGGCCGGCACACGGGAGGTGGGCAACATGCGGGACACGCTGGTACTGAACGCGAGCTTCGAGCCGCTTTCGACGGTCACACTCAACCGTGCGGTGGTGCTTGTCCTGCAGGACAAGGCCGTCGTGGAGCAGGAACACCCCGGTCTTCGGGTCCGTGCGGCCGCCGTGGACATGCCGGTGCCGCGGGTGATCAGGCTGTGCAGGTATGTCCGGGTGCCCTTCCGAAGACAGGCTCCGTGGTCGAGGCGGGGTGTGCTGGTGCGGGACCAGCACCGGTGCGCGTACTGCGGGCGGCGGGCCACGACGGTGGACCACGTGGTGCCGCGGGCGCAGGGTGGTGGGGACAGCTGGCTGAACACGGTGGCGTCCTGCGCGGAGGACAACCACCGCAAGGCGGACCGGACTCCGGAGCAGGCGGGGATGCCGCTGCTGCACCAGCCGTTCGAGCCGACGCCGGCGGACGCGATGCTGCTTGCGCTGAGGGCGGCGGAGCGTTCGGCGCTGCCGGACTGGCTGGCCGCGCAGGCCGCCGCGTAACCCTTCTTCCTTCTCGTCATGGTGTGGGCCCGCCCCGGTCAGGGGCGGGCCCCGCCGCGTTCCCGGGCTACTTCAGGGTGAGTTGGAGGATCGCGACGATGCCGACGGCGATGATGACGCCGCGCAGGACATTGGGCGAGAGGCGGCGGCCGACCTTGGCGCCGATCTGGCCGCCGATGGTGGAGCCGACGGCGATGAGGAGGACGGCGGTCCAGTCGAAGTCGGCGACGAAGAGGAAGAAGACGGCGGCGACTCCGTTGACGACGGCGCCGAGGATGTTCTTGACGGCGTTGATGCGCTGCAGGCTGTCGGTGAGCAGCAGGCCCATGAGGGAGATGTAGAGGACGCCCTGGGCGGCGCCGAAGTAGCCGCCGTAGATGCTGGCGAGGAAGAGTCCGACGATGAGTGCGGCGCCGCCGTGGGGGTGGGCCTCGGTGCCCTTGGCCTCGCGGCGGCGCCGGACGGCGGCGGCGATGCGGGGCTGGAAGAGGACGAGGAGCAGGGCGATGCCGATGAGGACGGGGACGATCGCGTCGAAGGCCTCGGAGGGCAGGGCGAGAAGCAGGATCGCGCCGACGAGTCCGCCGAGCAGGGCGGTGGTGCCGAGGCGCAGGACGCGGGCTTTCTGGCCCTTGAGTTCGCTGCGGTAGCCGATGGCGCCGCTGATGGATCCGGAGACCAGGCCGAGGGTGTTGGACACGTTCGCGGTGATCGGCGGTAGGCCGGTGGCGAGCAGGACCGGGAACGTGATCAGCGTTCCCGATCCGACGACGGTGTTGATGGCTCCGGCGGCGGTGCCGGCCGCGAAGACCGCGAGCATTTCCCAGATGGACAACGCCATCTCCTAACGGGTTCGGTGAGTCGCCTCCCCGTCCCGCGTGCGGCGGGATCGAGGGGCTCGCGCCGATCATGCCCGAGTTTACGAGATTACGTGTACGTGTCAGTCAACCGGGCTCAGTCGACCGGGGGTTCCTCGCGGCGGGCGGGGATGTCTGCGGTCGGGGCGTTCTTGGTGTTGAAGCCGGGGACGCCGGGGGCGACGTTGCCGAAGGCGCCGGAGAGGCCCTTGAGGGCGTCGCCGATCTCGCTGGGCACGATCCAGAGCTTGTTGGCGTCGCCCTCGGCGATCTTCGGGAGCATCTGGAGGTACTGGTAGGAGAGCAGCTTCTGGTCGGGGTCGCCGGCGTGGATGGCCTCGAAGACCGTGCGGACGGCCTGGGCCTCGCCCTCGGCCTTGAGTGCGGCGGCCTTGGCCTCGCCCTCGGCGCGGAGGATGGCGGACTGCTTCTCGCCCTCGGCGGTGAGGATCTGGGACTGGCGGATGCCCTCGGCGGTGAGGATCGCGGCCCGCTTGTCGCGGTCGGCGCGCATCTGCTTCTCCATCGAGTCCTGGATGGAGGTGGGCGGTTCGATGGCCTTGAGCTCGACGCGGTTGACGCGAATGCCCCACTTGCCGGTGGCCTCGTCGAGGACTCCGCGGAGCGCGGCGTTGATCTCCTCGCGGGAGGTGAGGGTCCGCTCCAGGTCCATGCCGCCGATGATGTTGCGGAGGGTGGTGACGGTGAGCTGCTCGATGGCCTGGATGTAACTGGCGACCTCGTAGGTGGCGGCCCGGGCGTCGGTCACCTGGTAGTAGATGACGGTGTCGATGTTGACGACCAGGTTGTCCTGGGTGATCACCGGCTGCGGCGGGAACGGCACGACCTGCTCGCGGAGGTCGATGCGGTTGCGGATGCGGTCGATGAACGGGACCACGATGTTGAGGCCGGCGTTGAGCGTGCGGGTGTAGCGGCCGAAACGCTCGACGATGGCGGCGCTCGCCTGGGGGATGACCTGGATCGTTTTGATCAGGGCGATGAAGACAAGCACCACCAGAATGATCAGGACGATGATGACTGCTGACATCGCGCTCCCTGTGCCCTTCGCTGCCGGGTTGATGACCAGATGCTGATCTCGATGTTGATCTCGATGATCGAGTTTCCCAGACCGTGGGGGGTCATGGGCGAGGTTCGGTCACATCACGACGGCGGTCGCCCCGTCGATGTCGACGACGTCGACCTGTTCGCCGGGTTCGAAGCTCTGCCCGGTGTCGAGGGTGCGGGCGGACCAGACCTCGCCGGCCAGCTTGATGCGGCCGCCCTGGCCGTCCACCCGTTCCAGGACGACGGCCTGACGGCCTTTCAGGGCGTCGACTCCGGTGGCGAGTCCGGGGCGGCCGTCGCGGTGCCGGGCGGCGACGGGGCGCACCACGGCGATGAGGGCGACGGAGACCACGGCGAAGACGACCACTTGGGCGACGATGCCGAAGCCGAGGGCGGCGGTGACGGCGCCGGCGACCGCGCCGACGGCGAGCATGCCGAACTCGGGCATCGCGGTGAGGACGAGGGGAATGCCGAGCCCCACCGCGCCGATCAGCCACCAGATCCATGCGTCGATGTCCACATGGTCATGGTAGGGCGGTGGGGTCCGGTGTGACAGGGCGCCGCAGCTGTGCGGACTCGGCGCCTGTGCGGCCTGGTTGGGGCCGTACGGCCTACTTGAGGGGGAGGCCCTGCGCGGTGTAGCGGTCGCCGACGTGCTCGACGACGAGCGGGAGGCCGAAGCAGCGGGAGAGGTTGCGGGAGGTGAGCTCGGTCTCCATGGGTCCGGCGGCGAGGACCTTGCCCTGGCGGATCATCAGGACGTGGGTGAAGCCGGGGGCGATCTCCTCGACGTGGTGGGTCACCATGATCATGGAGGGCGCGTACGGGTCGCGGGCGAGGCGGCCGAGGCGGCGGACGAGATCCTCGCGGCCGCCGAGGTCGAGGCCGGCGGCGGGCTCGTCGAGGAGCAGCAGCTCGGGGTCGGTCATCATCGCGCGGGCGATGAGGGTGCGCTTGCGCTCGCCCTCGGAGAGGGTGCCGAAGCGGCGGTCGAGGTAGTCGCTCATGCCGAGGCGGTCGAGGAAGGCCTTGGCGCGCTCCTCGTCGACCGGGTCGTAGTCCTCGTGCCAGGTGGCGGTCATGCCGTAGGCGGCGGTGAGGACGGTCTGGAGGACGGTCTGGCGCTTGGGGAGCTTCTCGGCCATGGCGATGCCGGCCACTCCGATGCGGGGGCGGAGCTCGAACACGTCGGTGCCGACGCCGCCGAGGCGCTCGCCGAGGACGGTGGCGCTGCCCTTGGTGGGGAAGAGGTAGCTGGAGGCGACGTTGAGGAGGGTGGTCTTGCCCGCGCCGTTGGGGCCGAGGATGACCCAGCGCTCGCCCTCCTTGACCGACCAGGAGACCTCGTCCACCAGAGCGCGTCCGTCGCGGACCACCGATACGTCCACCAGCTCCAGTACATCGCTCATGAGCGCGTTGTCTCCCCTTGCGGTCGAGTCGTGTCACCGCCGTGCGGGTGTGGGCGCGGCGTCCAGGGAAAACCTACGCCACCGGGTGGCCGGGCCGGTCTCTAGGGCTTGCTAAGGGGCGGCTTTGCGTCTTGGGGGCGCGTTCGAGTCCCTAGGCTGGGGGCATGCTTTCGGAACCACGCTCAGGACGGCTGGCCGCTTGGGGCAATGCCCTGCTGGCCGGTGCGGTGTCGCCGGACGATGCGGCGCAGGCCATTATCGGTGAGGACGCGATGCACCGCGTGGAGGGGCTGCCGGGTGAGGCGGGGCCGGTCGGTCTGACGCTCGCGCTCGGGCGGCTGCGGCGGCTCGGGGTGACCGGGTGGCGGGTGGCGCTGCCGGCGCCGGGGCATCCGCTGGGGCTGAGCGGTCCGCCGGAGTTCAACACGCGGGCGCTGGACGCGGAGGAGGCGGTGGTCGGTTTCGGCGCGCCGTACGGTCTGGTGCCGGAGGTGTCGGAGGCGGGCCCGGCGGGTGACGTGCACGTGGAGGTGGTCTGGCACTGCCTTCCGGTGCGGGAGGCGCCGCCCGCGGACGTGCCGTCGCTCGGCGAGGCGGAGCGGGAGCTCGCGGAGGCCCTCCGGGAGGCGACGACGGTGCTCACCCGGCTGGACGTGGCGGCCGCGGGCCCGGCGGCGGACGCCGCCCGCGACGCCTACCGCGCCCGCGCGGAGGCCGGCCGCGAGGTCCTGGCCCCCGGCTACCCGCCTCGCGCGGTACGGGTCCTGGAGCTGGCCCAGCGCATCGGCCTCCTGGTCGACCTGGCGTACGACGGCCACGGCGGCGCGGTGACCGCGGGCGAAATGGCGGCGCGGGGGGCGGCGCTGCGGCCGGTGGAGCGGGTGGCGCGGAGGGCGCAGGTCGCCGCGTACAACGCGTACGTGGAGGAGAGGGAACGGGAGCGGGGGTTCTAGACCCCCGGGGGGCCGGGCCGCCCAGGGCCACGACCGACGGCCGGAGGCCGGCGCAGCGGGGCGAAGCCCGGGAGGCGCCCCCGGCGCCGAGCGGCGCGAGCCGCCCATCGAGAAGGAGGGGCTGGCGGCGCGGGGGGCGGCGCTGCGGCCGGTGGAGCGCGTGGCGCGGAGGGCGCAGGTCGCCGCGTACAACGCGTACGTAGAGGAGAGGGAACGGGAGCGGGGGTTCTAGACCCCCGGGGGGCCGGGCCGCCCAGGGCCACGACCGACGGCCGGAGGCCGGCGCAGCGGGGCGAGCCTCGCGTCGAGTGGGAGGGGCGCCTCCGGCCCCCGGGGGATCGTCCGGGGGACGGAGGCAGGGCGGGGGGTCAGTGGTTGACGGCGCCGTTGCCGAAGGCCGGGTTGAGCAGGCCGATCACGTTGACCGTGTTGCCGGAGACGTTCACCGGGACGTGGACCGGGACCTGCACCAGGTTGCCGGAGGCGACGCCCGGGGAGTGGACGGCCTCGCCCTGGGCGCCCGCGTTCGCGGAGGCGACACCGGCACCCGCGGCGACGATGCCACCGGCGACCATGGTGAGGGCAGCGGCCTTCTTGAGCTTGTTCACGAGAGGTTTCCTCCTGGTCATCGCCGCGACCGGTCCGCCGCGGCACGCCATGAAGAACGCCGCCGGCCCCGCCGGGTTGCGCCATGTGGGGGACATACACCCGACTGTATGAAGAGGGGAACGGCCGTGCCCCCGGCCCGGGGCCCCGCCCCCGCTACGACGTCAGCCCGTGCCGTACGGCCCAGAGCGCGGCCTGCGTCCGGTCGGCGAGGTCCAGCTTCATCAGGATGTTCGAGACGTGGGTCTTCACCGTCTTCTCGGAGAGGACCAGCGCGCGGGCGATCTCCCGGTTGGAGCGGCCGTCGGCGATCAGGCCGAGGACCTCCCGCTCCCGCTCGGTCAGCGTGGAGCCGCGGCCCGAGCCGCCGCCCGGACCGCCGCCCTGCTCTTCCTGGCTGAGGAGCGCGTCGGCGACCTCGTGCTGGAGCAGCACGTGCCCGGCGTGGACGGAGCGGATGGCGCCGGCGAGGGCGTCGGGGTCGATGTCCTTGTAGACGTATCCACTCGCGCCGGCGCGCAGCGCGGGCACCACCGTGCGCTGCTCGGTGAAGCTGGTGACGACCAGGACCCGGGCCGGGTTCGCCAGCTCGCGCAGTTTGCGCAACGCCTCGATGCCGTCGGTGCCCGGCATCTTCACGTCCATGAGGACGACGTCCGGGCGCAGTTCCTCGGCGCGCGCGACGCCCTCGGCGCCGTCGGAGGCCTCCCCCACGACCTCTATGTCCTCCTGGACCTCCAGGAAGGTGCGCAGGCCGCGGCGGACGACCTGGTGGTCGTCGACCAGGAGCACGCGGATGACCTTGTCAGCCACCGGGGACCTCCATCTCGATCACGGTGCCCCGTCCGGGGGCCGATGTCACGGTGAGGGCGCCGCCGACGCCCGCGGCGCGGTCGCGCATGGAGACCAGGCCGAGATGGCGGCCGGCGCTGCGCACGGTCGACGGCTCGAAGCCCTTGCCGTCGTCGGTGACGGTGAGCCGGGCGCCGCCGGGGCCGCTGCGGGTGAGGGCGACGGTGACGCGGTCGGCGCCGGAGTGGCGCAGCGCGTTGTGCAGGGCTTCCTGGGCGACCCGGAGCAGCGCCTCCTCCTGGGCGGCGGGCAGGGCGCGGACGCCGGTGCCGTCGAAGGTGACGCGGGCGGTGTGGGCGCGGTCGAGGACCTGGATCTGGGTGCGCAGGGTGTGCGCGAGGCCGTCCTCGTCGAGGGCGGCGGGGCGCAGCTCCACGACGGCGGCGCGCAGCTCGTCGGCGGCCTCGGCGGCGAGCGCGGCGACCTGCTGGAGCTCGCCCTTGGCGCGGGCGGGGTCGCGGTCGACGAGGGCGGCGGCGGCCTGGGCGGTGAGCCGGAGGGAGAAGAGCTTCTGGCTGACGGCGTCGTGCAGCTCGTGGGCGAGCCGGGAGCGCTCCTCGGCGATGGTGAGCTCGCGGCTGCGCTCGTACAGCCGGGCGTTGGTGAGGGCGATGGCGGCGTGCTGGGCGAGGAGGGTGAGGAGCTCCTCGTCCTGGGCGGTGAAGCCGCAGGAGCCGTCGGGCTTGGGGCAGCGCTTGTTGGCGAGGAAGAGGGCGGCGAGGGTCTCGTCGCCGTCGCGGACCGGGAGGCCGATGAAGTCGGACATCTCGGGGTGGGCGTCGGGCCAGCCCTCGAAGCGGGGGTCCCTGCGGACGTCGGCCAGCCGCTCGGGCTCGGCCTTGTGGAGCATGGCCGCGAGGATGCCGTGCTGCCGGGGCAGCGGGCCGATGGCGCGCCACTGGGCGTCGCTGACGCCGTCCACGACGAACTGGGCGAAGCCGCCGTGGTCGTCGGGGACGCCGAGCGCCGCGTACTCGGCGTCGAGGAGCTCGCGCGCGGAGACGACGATCGTCTTGAGGACGTCGCGGACCTCCATCTGGCGGTTCATCGCCAGGAGGGCGCTGCTCACGGCGGCGAGGCCGGAGCTCGGACGGTGGCTCATGTGTTCCACCGTACCGGCGGGATGTGACAGTCCGTATCCGCCCGTGGACGGCGACGGCCCGGGACCCGGGACCTAGGTCGGGCGACCGGTGGCGTGGCCGGGGTACGGGCGGGGGCGCCGGACTGAAAGGGGACCACGCGCGCGTGCGGGCGTACCCGCGGGCGCGGTGTGCGGGGGCCGCCGCGCGGGGCGCGTGGGCTCCGTGGGTCCCTGGGGGCGGACCGGGTCCGACTCTGGGAGGGGGTGGTGGGGGGCTTCTCCTGCTGAGGGTGGAGGGGGGGTCACTGTGTGCATTGCTCATGCAACGCACGGTGAGGTTGTTACGTGGTCGATGTGAGCCCGCGCATAGGACCCAGGTCACTTACGAATGTCCCTAGTGGACGGATAAAGGCGGGATCAGGGCCGTCAGAACTGGTCGCAAACCGGTCCGGAGGGCGTCCGGCCGGGGCCCTGATCCACTACCCCGGATCGTAGGTCACACCTTTGCCAGCGGATTTTGCTGCCGCTAAGAATTGCGTCCGTCGCCGCCGAGCATGGCGCAGCGCCGCCCCGGCCTGAGCGACCCCCAGCGATTCGAAGAGGTAGTCCTGCATGTCTGCGAACAACCTTGGCCACAGTCGTGGTCTGAAGAAGACCCACAAGGCCGCGATCGCCGGCGTCGCCACCCTCAGCGCCGCGGCGCTCGGCCTCTCCCTCCTCCAGGGCGGCGGCGGCTCGACCGAGACCGAGCCCCAGGCCCTCGCGAACACCCAGCAGGTCGCCTGGTCGTACGACGCCTCCAGCCCGCAGGCCAAGGCGCTGGCCGCCAGCCTGGACCAGCAGTCCTCCGCCTTCACCCTCAAGGCGAAGCAGGAGGCCGACCTCAAGGCCAAGGCCGCCGCTCAGGCCGCCGCCAAGGCGAAGGCCGACGCCGCAGCGAAGGCCAAGGCCGCTGCCGCCGCCAAGGCGAAGGCCGAGGCGAAGAAGCGCGCCGCCGCGAAGGCCGCCGCGAGCCGCTCCGCCGCCCGCACGCCCGTCTTCGCGAACAACCTCGACGGCTGGATCCGCGAGGCGCTGTTCATCATGGACAAGCACAACATTCCGGGCACCTACAACGGCATCTACAAGAACGTGATGCGCGAGTCCAGCGGCAACCCGTACGCGATCAACAACTGGGACATCAACGCCATCAACGGCGTGCCGTCCAAGGGCCTGCTCCAGGTGATCTACCCGACCTTCAAGACGTACCACATCCCCGGTACCAAGTTCGACCAGTACGACCCGGTCGCCAACATCGTCGCCGCCTGCAACTACGCGGCCGACCGCTACGGCACCATCGACAACGTCAACAGCGCGTACTGAGCCGGTACGGATACGGCGAAGGGCGGCACCCCCGTGCGGGGTGCCGCCCTTCGGCGCGTTCGTCGTACGAACCGGGTACGAACCGGGGTGCGGCTACTTCCGCATGACCTCCGGCTCGTGGCGGCGCAGCAGCCGCGCGACCAGGATGCCGAGCACCGTGGTCATGAACAGCAGCACGCCGACGTTGAAGAACCACTGCCCGGCGCTGTGCTCCCACAGCGGGTCCAGGTCGGTCGGGTTCTTCGGGTCCCACGGCGCCATCAGGTGCGCGAGGTCCAGGGTGGTGCCGGAGCCGGCGATGGCCCAGC
The DNA here is from genome assembly GCF_041270065.1 of Streptomyces fradiae. Taxonomy (NCBI): domain Bacteria; kingdom Bacillati; phylum Actinomycetota; class Actinomycetes; order Kitasatosporales; family Streptomycetaceae; genus Streptomyces; species Streptomyces fradiae. The sequence continues at coordinate 1,673,781 of NZ_CP065958.1, forward strand.
GGGACGGCATCAGCCAGGCGAACTGCTCCAGGCCGGGCGAGCCGTAGACCTTGAACAGGATGCCGGTGAAGACCACCTGGACGATGGCGAACATGACGAGCAGCGGCATGGTCTTCTCGGCGGTCTTCACCAGCGCGGAGATGACCAGGCCGACCATCATCGAGGTGAGGCCGAGCGCGATGACCACGAGGCAGAGCTCGACGGCCGGCGGCATGATCAGGCCCTCGGCGGGCAGGTCGCGGATCGCGAAGCCGATGGCGCAGAGGATGACGCCCTGGAAGGCCGTGATGACGCCGAGGACGATCACCTTGGACATCAGGTACGCCGAACGGGACAGGCCGGTGGCGCGCTCCCGCTCGTAGATGACCCGTTCCTTGATCAGCTCGCGGACCGAGTTCGCGGCGCCGGAGAAGCACATGCCGACCGCGAGGATCAGCATGATGATGCCGGCGTCGCCGTTGAACCGGGACGGCGGCTTGGGCGGGGCCAGGCCGAAGTCGGCGGGGATGACCACGGAGACCGAGCCGATGACGGCCGGCAGGATCACCATGAGGGCGAGGAAGCCCTTGTCGGAGACGATCACCGAGACATAGCGGCGGATCAGCGTCCACAGCTGTGAGCCCCAGCCCTGCGGCTTGGGCGGCTTGGTCATCGCCTGCTGCGCCTGCTGCGGCATCTGCACCGGCTGGGCGGCGACGGCGTCGATCTCGGCCGCGTACATCTGGTAGTGCTGCGAGCCCTTCCAGCGGCCCGCCCAGTCGTAGTCTCGGTAGTTCTCGAACGCGGAGAAGACATCGGCCCAGGTGGAGTAACCGAAGAAGTTCAGCGCCTCGTCCGGCGGACCGAAGTAGGCCACCGAGCCGCCGGGCGCCATCACGAGCAGCTTGTCGCACAGGGCGAGCTCGGCCACCGAGTGGGTGACCACGAGCACCGTGCGGCCGTCGTCGGCGAGGCCGCGAAGCAGCTGCATGACGTCGCGGTCCATGCCCGGGTCGAGGCCGGAGGTCGGCTCGTCCAGGAAGATCAGCGACGGCTTGGTGAGGAGCTCCAGGGCGACGGACACGCGCTTGCGCTGGCCACCGGAGAGGGAGGTGACCTTCTTCTCGCGGTGGATGTCGAGCTTGAGCTCGCGCAGCACCTCGTCGATCCGGGCCTCGCGCTCGGCCTCGGCGGTGTCGCCGGGGAAGCGGAGCTTGGCCGCGTACTTGAGCGCCTTCTGGACGGTCAGCTCCTTGTGCAGGATGTCGTCCTGCGGGACCAGACCGATGCGCTGGCGCAGCTCGGCGAACTGCTTGTACAGGCTGCGGTTGTCGTAGAGGACGTCACCCTGGTCAGCGGGCCGGTAGCCGGTGAGCGCCTTGAGGAGGGTCGACTTGCCGGAGCCGGAGGGGCCGATGACGCCGATGAGCGACTTCTCCGGGACGCCGAAGGTGACGTCCTTGAGGATCTGCTTGCCGCCGTCGACGGTCACCGTGAGGTGACGGGCCGAGAAGGAGACGTCGCCGGTGTCGACGAACTCCTCGAGCTGGTTGCCGACGATCCGGAAGGTCGAGTGACCGACGCCGACGACGTCGTTGGGGCCGATGAGGACGGAGCCGCCCTTGGCGATCGGCTGACCGTTGACGTACGTGCCGTTGTGCGAGCCGAGGTCGCGGATCTCGAAGCGGCCGTCCGGCAGCGCGTGGAACGTGGCGTGCTGGCGGGACACCTGGAGGTCGGAGACGACCAGGTCGTTCTCCAGCGCACGACCGATGCTCATCTCCCTGCCGAGGTTCAGCTGGTAGAAGGTCGTGGGGTTGCGGTGGTCGCCGCCGTGCGCCGGCGCGCCGCCCTGCGGGTACCCGCCCTGCTGGGCCGGCGGCTGCTGGTGCGGGACCTTATGCGGCGCGGCCTGGCCCTGGTGCTGCTGCGCCGGCTGCTGGTGCTGTGGCGGAGCCTGGTGGGTGACCTCCTGATGCACGCCCTGGTGGGCGGGCTGCTGCACCTGCGGCGCCTGCTGGTACGGCACCTGCTGCTGCATTTGCTGCTGGGCCGGCGCGCCGGTGGCGGCCAGGTTCAGCCGCGGGCCGTCGGTGGCGTTGCCGAGGTGGACGGCCGAGCCGGGGCCGATCTCCACCTGGTGGATCCGCTGCCCCTGCACGAAGGTGCCGTTGGTGGAGCCGTGGTCCTCGATGACCCAACTCCGGCCGCCCCAGCTGATGGTGGCGTGTCGCCACGAGACCCTGGCGTCGTCGATCACCAGGTCGCCCTGGGGATCGCGGCCCAGGGTGTACGACCTGGACGGATCGAGGGTCCAGGTCCTTCCATTCAATTCCAGTACGAGTTCTGGCACTCCATGCCCCACTACTTGTCCCCCGATGCACCCCCGTCTTCGGGAGCCCAGGGATGGTGAACATCCGGGGGAACTATTTCAGGCCCCGGCCCGTATCCGAAAGTCGGGCCGCGTGAAGAGCTTGCGCATGAGCCCGAGATCACCGGTCGCGGGGTCGTCCGACGCGGATCACCCGGCGCAGCCGGACGCAAGCCCGCGGCCACCCGGGTGTCCGGCAGGCGGGACGGGGGGTCTGGTGGCACCGGGTGCCCGATACGGTGGACGTACCATGAGCGCATCGCAGACCCCAGACGCTTCCGCCTCGGCCGTTCCCGCCCCGGGCGTTCCCGCCTCGGACGTGCCGACTCTCCTCGTCAAGATCTTCGGGAAGGACCGTCCCGGGATCACCGCCGGACTCTTCGACACCCTCGCCGCCTACTCCGTCGACGTCGTGGACATCGAGCAGGTGGTGTCCCGCGGCCGGCTCGTGCTGTGCGCGCTGGTCACCGAGCCGACCGTCGCCACGCAGGGCGAGCTGCGGGCGACCGTGCACAGCTGGGCCGAGTCCCTGAAGCTGCAGGCCGAGATCATCTCGGGCACCGGTGACAACCGTCCGCGCGGCGAGGGCCGCTCGCACGTCACCGTGCTCGGGCACCCGCTGACCGCCGAGCAGACGGCGGCCATAGCGGCCAGGATCGCGGAGACCGGCGGCAACATCGACCGGATCTTCCGCCTCGCCAAGTACCCGGTGACGGCGGTCGAGTTCGCCGTCTCCGGCTGCGGCACCGAGGAGCTGCGGACCGCGCTCGCGACCGAGGCGCACTCGATCGGCGTGGACGTGGCCGTGGTGTCCGCCGGGCTGCACCGCCGGGCGCAGCGGCTCGTCGTGATGGACGTCGACTCGACGCTGATCCAGGACGAGGTCATCGAGCTGTTCGCGGCGCACGCCGGCTGCGAGGACGAGGTCGCCGAGGTGACGGCGGCCGCGATGCGCGGCGAGCTGGACTTCGAGCAGTCGCTGCACGCGAGGGTGAAGCTGCTCGCGGGTCTGGACGCGTCCGTGGTGGACAAGGTGCGGTCCGAGGTGCGGATGACGCCCGGCGCCCGCACCCTGATCCGTACGCTCAAGCGGCTCGGCTACCAGGTGGGTGTGGTGTCCGGCGGCTTCACGCAGGTCACGGACGACCTGAAGGAGCGGCTCGGTCTGGACTTCGCCCAGGCGAACACCCTGGAGATCGTCGACGGGAAGCTGACCGGCCGGGTCACCGGGGAGATCGTCGACCGGGCGGGCAAGGCGCGGCTGCTGCGCCGCTTCGCCGCGGAGGCTGGGGTGCCGCTGGCGCAGACGGTGGCGATCGGCGACGGCGCGAACGACCTGGACATGCTGAACGCGGCTGGTCTGGGCGTGGCGTTCAACGCGAAGCCGGTGGTGCGGCGGGCCGCGCACACCGCGGTGAACGTGCCCTTCCTGGACACCGTGCTCTATCTCCTCGGCATCACGCGCGAGGAGGTCGAGGCGGCGGACGACGGCACCGAGGACCTGCCGCACTGATCTCCGTACGCGGAACTTCTGTCCGTACGTGAAGGGGCCCGGGCGTCGCAGGACGGCCGGGCCCCTTCGCGTACGACTCAGTCGTGCGGGGTCCAGAACTCGACCAGGGTGCCCGCCATGCCGTGCTCGACCGACTTCCAGGAGCCGTTGAAGCTGACGACGGCGAACGCGGAGGTCGGGAAGCCGGTGCGGTTCATCCGGGCCAGCGCGTCGCCCTCCGACGCTCCGGAGAGGGCGTCGGCGAGTGCGTGCATCCCCGGGTTGTGGCCGATGAGCAGCAGGTTGTCGACGGTTTCGGGGGTCTCGTTGACCACGGCGAGGAGCTCGCCGAGGGAGGCCTCGTACAGCCGGTCCTCGTACACCGTCTTCGGGCGCTCGGGGAGCTCGTGCACGGCGAGCTTCCAGGTCTCCCGGGTGCGCACGGCGGTCGAGCAGAGGGCGAGGTCGAAGCCGATGCCGGTGTCGGCGAGCCTGCGGCCCGCGACGGGGGCGTCGGTGCGGCCGCGCTCGGCGAGCGGGCGCTCGTGGTCGGAGGTCTGGGGCCAGTCCGCCTTGGCGTGTCGGAGCAGCACGATCCTGCGGGGTGTGTCGACGCTCATGCTGGACAGCTTCGCACGAAACCGCCCGGGTTGACTCAGAGAGAGAGCGTTTGCTGCAGCTGCTCCAGGATGTGCGCGATGCCGGGGTCGCGGCCGACCGCCTGGGCCTCCCCCGGGCCCGCTATCAGCAGGAAGAGGGCGACGAACGCGGCCACCGGGAGGGCGAGTGCCCACCAGGGCAGCCGGGTGTCGACGCCGGCCTGCCGGGTCCGGACACCGGTGGGGGTTCGCGCCGTCATGGCCGCCTCCGTGGGATGGGCTCCTCGCGTTTTCCGCGATGACACCAACGTACGGAGCGGACGGCCTCCGGCCCATCAGGTGATCCACCCACTTGACCCTGACACCTGCCCCCTAGGGGATGCGGGGGTTGTCCCCACCCCTGGGTGTCAGGGCGAGGCGAAGGTCGCGATGACGGCGATGATCGCCGTGATGCCGAGCATGGCGCCGAGGATGACGAGGAGCGCCTTCTGGCCGTTGGGGGGATTCGGTTCGAGTACGGGCATGCCCTCAGTCTCGCATCTCAGCATTCGTCCTCGACGATGCGGTCCCGGCCGGCGAGGACGCCCACGATCATCTGGGGGACCATCAGGCCGCCCATGAGGGCGACGGGCAGGCCCCAGCCGCCGCTGTGCTGGTAGAGGACGCCGACGACGAGCGGGCCGGGGATGGAGATGAGGTAGCCGACGCTCTGTGCGAAGGCGGACAGCTTCACGACGCCGGCGCCGGTGCGCGAGCGCATGCCGATCATGGTGAGGGCGAGCGGGAAGGAGCAGTTGGAGACGCCGAGGAGGACCGCCCAGAGCCAGGCGCCGCCGGCCGGCGCGAGATAGAGACCGGTGTAGCCGGCGAGGCCGCACAGGCCGAGGCCGACGACGATGGGGCCCTGGTGGCGCAGCCGGGAGGCGAGGCGGGGGATGACGAAGGCGAGCGGCACGCCCATGACCATGGTGACGGCGAGGAGCACGCCCGCGGTGGAGGCGGGGACGCCGGCGTCGCGGAAGATCTGCGGCATCCAGCCCATGGTGATGTACGCGCCGGTGGCCTGGAGGCCGAAGAAGGCGGCGAGGGCCCAGGCGGTGCGGCTGCGGGCGACCCGCGGGGTGGCCGGGATCCCGACGGCGGCCGCCCGGCCCGTACTGCTACCGCTACCGCTTCCGGTTCCGACTCCGCTGTAGCCGCCGAGGCCGCCGGCTCCCTGACCGGCCCCGCCCGTACCGGCCGCGCGGCCGCGGATCAGCGGGATCCAGGGCAGGACGGCGAGGGCGGCGAGGACCGCCCAGATGCCGAGGCCGAGCCGCCAGCCGCCGCCGAGGGCGCCGGTCAGCGGCACGGTCGCGGCGGCGGCCACGGAGGTGCCGAGGGCGAGGGCCATCGAGTAGAGGCCGGTCATGCTGCCGACGCGGTCCGGGAAGTACCGCTTGACCAGGACCGGCATGAGGATGTTGCTGAGCGCGATGCCCATGAGGGCGAGCGCGCTGGCGGCGAGGAAGGCCGGGGTGCTGTCGGCGAAGGAGCGCAGCAGCAGGCCGGCGGCGATCGCCGCCATGCCGGCGCAGACCACGGCCGCGGGGCCGAAGCGGCGGGCGAGCCGCGGGGCGGCGATGCCGAAGACGGCGAAACAGAGCGGCGGCACGGAAGTGAGGACGCCGGCCACACTGCCGCTCATGTGGAGGCTCACGCTGACCTCTTCGAGGAGGGCGCCGAGGCTGGTGATCGCGGGGCGCAGGTTGAACGCGGCGAGGACGAGTCCGACGGCGACGAGCGCGCCGACCCAGCGGGCGGGACCGGCGGGTGCGGGAGAATCAGGGACGGCGCTGCGGTGCGGCTGCTTCCTGGTGGGGGCGAGTGTCTGCGGCTCCTCTGGCATGAGACCCATCATAGAATCATGGGATGATTGGTTGTCCAGTTTTCAACAACCCGGTTCTGAACAACCAGCGGGACCAACGGACGGAAGGTGTGGCATGGCCCTCGGGCATCCGCGGCGCAGCGGACTCTCCGACCAGGTGATCACCCAGCTGCGGAACCAGATCACCTCGGGCGAGTGGCCGGTCGGCACCCGCATCCCGACCGAGCCCGAGCTCGTCGAACAGCTCGGGGTGGCCCGTAACACCGTGCGCGAGGCGGTCCGCGCGCTCGCCCACAACGGGCTGCTCGACATCCGGCAGGGCTCCGGCACCTATGTGGTGGCGACCAGTGAGCTGGCCGGGGTGATGCACCGCAGGTTCGCCGGCTCCGACCCGCGTGACGTGGCCGAACTGCGCGCCACCCTGGAGTCCTCGGCGGCCCGGCTTGCCGCACAGCGCCGCACCGACCGGGACCTGGGGCAGCTGGACGCGCTGCTCGCCCGCCGCGAGGAGGCCTGGGCGGCGCGCGACGCGGAGGAGTTCGTGACCGCGGACGCGGCCTTCCACCACGCGGTCGTGGTGGCCTCGCACAACGAGGTGCTGACCGAGCTCTACTCGGACCTGGGGCACGTGCTGCGCTCCTGGCTGCGCGAGGACGTGGGCCCGGAGCTGCGCCCGGAGAACCACATGGACCACGCGCGCCTGGTGGCGGCGATCCACGAGGGCGACGCCGAGCGGGCGGCGACCGAGGCGGCCGGCTATCCCTTCATGTGCCTCAGGAGCCCAGAGCCGCCGGCTCGTGGGTGATCCAGGCGGCCCGGACCTCCTTCCAGCAGCGGCCGGTCACCTGGGCGTAGTCGGCGGGGCCGACCTCGACGGGGGCGCTGTCGGTGTCCACGTCCCACCAGTGCGCGCACTCCACGTGGAGGCGGACGCGGTCGGTGCGGGGATAGGGGTTCTGGCAGTGGACGGTGACGGCCGAGCCCTGGACGAGGGTCCGGCAGGAGGCCCCGAAGTTCTCGGGATCCCCGGTCACGGGGGCGGAGTGCGCGGTGCCGTCCTCGGCGGGGGCGGGAGCGGCGCGGACCTCGGCGGCGACGGCGAGGCCGGCCAGACCCGCGAGGAGTGCGGCGGCCGGAACGAGCGCGGGCGCCCGGAAGAGCGGCGTGCGCATGTCCGTACCTCCTCCCCATGCAGTAGCCGGAATGTCACGCTCCGACCAGTCTGGGGTGAGTCGGCCGACTTTTCGACTCGAGGAGAGGACCGGGGAGAGGACCGGGGAGACGGCCCGGAAACGACGAGGGGCCGCGGGCCCGCCGGTCAGGCGGGCCCCCGGCCCCAGGTGTCACTTGGGATCAGGCGCCGATCGCGTGCAGACCGCCGTCCACGTGGATGATCTCGCCGGTGGTCTTCGGGAACCAGTCGGAGAGCAGCGCGACGATGCCGCGGCCGGCCGGCTCCGGGTCCTCCAGCTTCCACTCCAGCGGGGAGCGGGAGTCCCAGACGGCGGCGAGCTCGCTGAAGCCCGGGATGGACTTCGCGGCCATGGAGCCGATCGGGCCGGCGGAGATCAGGTTGCAGCGGATGTTCCGCTCGCCCAGGTCACGCGCCATGTAGCGGTTGGTGGCCTCCAGGGCGGCCTTGGCCGGGCCCATCCAGTCGTACTGAGGCCAGGCGAACTGCGCGTCGAAGGTGAGGCCGACGACGGAACCGCCCTCGGTCATCAGCGGCAGCAGCGCCATGGTCAGGGACTTCAGGGAGAAGGCCGAGACGTGCATGGCGGTGGCGACGGACTCGAACGGCGTGTTGAGGAAGTTGCCGCCGAGGGCGTCCTGCGGGGCGAAGCCGATGGAGTGCACGATGCCGTCGAGGCGGTCGCCCAGCTGCTCGCGGACCTGGCCCTCCAGACGGGCGAGGTGCTCGTCGTTGGAGACGTCGAGCTCCAGGACCTTGACCTTGTCCGGGTGGGGCAGCTTCTTGGCGATGCGCTCGGTCAGCGTCGGCCGGGGCCAGGCGGTGAGGATGATCTCCGCGCCCTGCTCCTGGGCCAGCTTCGCGGCGTGGAAGGCGATGGAGGACTCCATCAGCACACCGGTGATGAGGATCTTCTTGCCCTCGAGGATTCCAGCCATGGTGTTCAGTGACCCATTCCCAGTCCGCCGTCAACCGGGATGACGGCTCCAGTGATGTACGAGGCGTCGTCCGAGGCGAGGAACTTCACCGCGGCGGCGATCTCCTCGGGCTGGGCGTAGCGGCCCAGCGGGACCTGGGAGACGATGCCGGCGCGCTGCTCGTCGGTGAGCACCGCGGTCATGTCGGTGTCGACGAAACCGGGCGCGACGACGTTGAAGGTGATGTTGCGCGAGCCGAGCTCCCGGGCGAGGGACCGCGCGAAACCGACCAGGCCGGCCTTCGAGGCGGCGTAGTTCGCCTGGCCCGCCGAGCCGAGCAGGCCGACGACGGAGGAGATCAGCACGACGCGGCCCTTCTTGGCGCGCAGCATGCCGCGGTTGGCGCGCTTCACGACCCGGAAGGTGCCGGTGAGGTTGGTGTCGAGGACGGACGTGAAGTCCTCCTCGGACATGCGCATGAGGAGCTGGTCCTTGGTCACGCCGGCGTTGGCGACGAGGACCTCGACCGGGCCGTGCTTCTCCTCGATCTCCTTGTAGGCCTGCTCCACCTGCTCGGAGTCGGTGATGTCGCACTTGACGGCGAGGAAGCCCTGCTTCTCCAGCTCCGCGGGGTCGCCCGAGCGGAACGTGATCGCGACCTTGTCGCCGGCCTCGGCGAACGCGCGGGCAATCGCGAGGCCGATGCCCCGGTTGCCTCCGGTGACGAGAACCGAGCGGCTCAACGGATCACCCTTTCGATAGCGGTCTGGTATGTCGAAAACCTATCGGTCCCTTCCTTGATACGGAGAATCGGGCCCTGACAGTGGCGTCCTGGTGTCGCTGTCGGGTCCCTACAGAAAGCTCTGGGCATCACGGCCGAAAGCACGACATGATCGGGGGCGACCGGTCTCACACGACAGGAGACAGCTGTGCAATCTGGGACCCATTCCCTCGACGAGGGCTTCACCCGGCTTCCGTTGCGGGCACTGGCCGACGCGGCGCTCGCCCGGGCCCGGGCGCTCGGCGCCGAGCACGCCGACTTCCGCCTGGAGCGGGTGCGCAGCGCCGCGTGGCGGCTGCGCGATGCCAAGCCCTCGGGGTCGTCGGACACCACGGACCTCGGCTACGCGGTGCGGGTGGTGCACGGCGGCGCGTGGGGGTTCGCGTCCGGCGTGGACCTGACCATGGACGGGGCCGCGCGGGTCGCCTCGCAGGCGGTGGCCATGGCCAAGCTGTCCGCGAAGGTGATCGCGGCGGCGGGGTCGGACGAGCGCGTGGAGCTGGCCGAGGAGCCGGTGCACGCCGACAAGGTGTGGATCTCCTCGTACGAGATCGACCCCTTCGCCATCTCCGCCGAGGAGAAGAGCGGGCTGCTCGCCGAGTGGAGCGAGCGGCTGCTGCGGGCCGAGGGCGTGGCGCACGTGGACGCCTCGCTGCTCACGGTCTTCGAGAACAAGTTCTACGCGGACACGGCGGGCACCGTCACCACCCAGCAGCGGGTCCGGCTGCACCCGCAGCTCACGGCGGTCGCGGTGGACGCGTCGACCGGCGAGTTCGACTCGATGCGGACGCTCGCGCCGCCGGTCGGGCGGGGCTGGGAGTATCTGACGGGCACCGGCTGGGACTGGGACAAGGAGCTCGACGAGATCCCCGGGCTGCTCGCCGAGAAGATGCGCGCGCCGAGCGTCGAGGCCGGGCGTTACGACCTGGTCGTGGACCCGTCCAACCTGTGGCTGACCATCCACGAGTCGATCGGCCACGCCACCGAGCTGGACCGGGCGCTCGGTTACGAGGCGGCGTACGCGGGCACCTCCTTCGCCACCTTCGACCAGCTGGGCAAGCTGGAGTACGGCTCCTCGATCATGAACGTGACGGGTGACCGGACCGCCGAGCACGGCCTGGCGACCGTCGGGTACGACGACGAGGGCGTCGAGGGGCAGAGCTGGGACCTGGTGAAGGACGGCACGCTCGTCGGCTACCAGTTGGACCGCCGGATCGCGAAGCTGACCGGCCTCGGGCGCTCCAACGGCTGCGCCTTCGCCGACTCCCCCGGCCATGTGCCGGTGCAGCGGATGGCGAACGTGTCGCTGCAGCCGGATCCGGGCGGGCTGTCCACGGAGGACCTGATCGGCGGCGTGGAGCGCGGCATCTATGTGGTCGGCGACCGGTCCTGGTCGATCGACATGCAGCGCTACAACTTCCAGTTCACCGGGCAGCGCTTCTTCCGCATCGAGAACGGGCGGCTCGCGGGCCAGCTGCGGGACGTCGCGTACCAGGCGACGACCACCGACTTCTGGGGCTCCATGGAGCAGGTCGGCGGCCCGCAGACGTACGTCCTCGGCGGCGCGTTCAACTGCGGCAAGGCCCAGCCGGGCCAGGTCGCCGCGGTCTCGCACGGCTGCCCGTCCGCCCTGTTCCGGGGTGTGAACATCCTTAACACGACGCAGGAGGCCGGTCGATGAGCCGCGTCAGCAAGCCGTACGAGATCGTCGAGCGGGCCCTTGAGCTGTCCCGTGCCGACGGGTGTGTCGTCATCGCCGACGAGGAGTCCTCGGCCAATCTGCGCTGGGCCGGCAACGCGCTCACCACCAACGGGGTGACCCGGGGCCGCACCCTCACCGTGATCGCGACCGTGGACGGCGCCCAGGGCGCGGCCTCCGGTGTGGTGTCGCGTTCGGCGGTGACCGCGGACGACCTGGAGCCGCTGGTGCGCGCGGCCGAGGAGGCGGCGCGGGCGGCCGGGCCGGCCGAGGACGCGCAGCCGCTGATCGAGGGCGTGCCGGTGTCGCCGGACTTCACCGACGCCCCGGCCGAGACCTCCTCGGCGGTCTTCGACGCCTTCGCGCCGGCGCTCGGCGAGGCCTTCGCACGCGCGCGTGCGGGCGGCCGCGAGCTGTACGGCTTCGCCAACCACGAGCTGACCTCCAGCTACCTCGGCACGTCGACCGGGCTCCGGCTGCGGCACGACCAGCCGAACGGCACCCTGGAGCTCAACGCCAAGTCCCCGGACCGGACCCGCTCCGCGTGGGCCGGGCGCTCGACCCGGGACTTCAAGGACGTCGACCCGGCCGCGCTCGACGCCGAGCTGGCCACCCGGCTCGGCTGGGCGGAGCGGAGGATCGACCTGCCGGCCGGGCGGTACGAGACGCTGCTGCCACCGACCGCCGTGGCCGACCTGATGATCTACCAGCTGTGGTCGGCGGCGGCCCGGGACGCGGCCGAGGGCCGCACGGTCTTCTCCAAGCCCGGCGGCGGCACCCGGATCGGCGAGACCCTGTCGCCGCTCCCGCTGTCCCTGCGCAGCGACCCGCACGCGCCGGGCCTGGAGTCCGCGCCGTTCGTGATCGCGCACAGCTCGGGCGACGACTCCTCCGTCTTCGACAACGGTCTGCCGGTCGGTCCGGTCGACTGGGTACGGGACGGGAAGCTGGCCCATCTGGTCACCACCCGGCACACCGCGGGGCTCACCGGGCTGCCGATGGCGCCGGCCGCCGGGAACCTGATCCTGGACGGCGGCGGCGAGAAGTCCCTGGAGGAGATGGTCGCGGCGACCGAGCGCGGTCTCCTTCTCACCTGCCTCTGGTACATCCGCGAGGTCGACCCGGCCACGCTGCTGCTCACCGGTCTCACCCGGGACGGCGTCTACCTGGTCGAGAACGGCGAGGTGGTCGGCGAGGTGAACAACTTCCGGTTCAACGAGTCGCCGGTCGACCTGCTGTCCCGGGCCACCGAGGCGGGCCGCACCGAGCAGACGCTGCCGCGCGAGTGGAGCGACTGGTTCACCCGGGCCGCGATGCCCGCCCTGCGGGTGCCGGACTTCAACATGAGCTCGGTCAGCAAGGGCGTCTGACCCGGTCGGACCCGGGCCTGACCCGCTCGGACACGGCCTAGACTGGCCGGGACAATTCTTTCCCGTATGCATCACGAGGAGACGGACGACGTGACGGACATCGTCGACGAGCTGAAGTGGCGTGGGCTCTTCGCCCAGTCCACCGACGAGGAGGCCTTGCGCAAGGCCCTCGCGGACGGTCCCGTCACGTTCTATTGCGGTTTCGACCCGACCGCGGCCAGTCTCCACGTCGGCCACCTGGTCCAGGTCCTCACCGTCCGCCGGCTCCAGCAGGCCGGGCACCGGCCGCTGGCGCTCGTCGGCGGGGCCACCGGCCAGATCGGCGACCCGCGGCCGACCGCAGAGCGCACCCTGAACGACCCGGAGACGGTCGCGAACTGGGTGAACCGGCTGCGTTCGCAGATCGAGCCGTTCCTGTCCTTCGAGGGCGAGAACGCCGCGGTCATGGTGAACAACCTGGACTGGACCGCCGGCATGTCGGCGATCGAGTTCCTGCGGGACATCGGCAAGCACTTCCGGGTCAACAAGATGCTGACCAAGGACTCCGTGGCCCGGCGCCTGGAGTCCGAGCAGGGCATCAGCTACACCGAGTTCAGCTACCAGCTGCTCCAGGGCATGGACTTCCTGGAGCTGTACCGGCGGCACGGCTGCACGCTGCAGCAGGGCGGCTCCGACCAGTGGGGCAACCTGGTGGCCGGCCTCGACCTGATCCACAAGCTGGAGCCGGAGGCGCAGGTCCACGCCCTGGCGACGCCGCTGATGGTGAAGGCCGACGGCACCAAGTTCGGCAAGACCGAGGGCGGCGCCGTCTGGCTGGACCCGGAGATGACCACGCCGTACGCGTTCTACCAGTTCTGGCTGAACGTCGACGACCGTGACATCTCCACGTACATGCGGATCCTGTCCTTCAAGTCCCGCGAGGAGCTTGAGGAGATGGAGAAGCAGACGGCGGAGCGGCCGCAGGCGCGCGCCGCGCAGCGCGCGCTCGCCGAGGAGCTCACCACCCTGGTGCACGGCGCCGACCAGTGCCGGGCCGTGATCGACGCGTCGAAGGCGCTGTTCGGCCAGGGCGAGCTCGGTGAGCTCGACGAGGCCACGCTGGCCGCGGCCCTCTCCGAGCTGCCGCACGCGCGCGTGGCGGAGCTCGGCCAGGTCGTCGACCTGTTCGCCGAGGTCGGTCTGGTGGCCAGCAAGTCGGCCGCCCGCCGCACGGTGAAGGAGGGCGGCGCCTACGTGAACAACGTGAAGGTGACCGCCGAGGACGCCGTCGTGACGGCGGACGAGCTGCTGCACGGCCGCTGGCTGGTGCTGCGCCGGGGCAAGAAGAACCTGGCGGCGATCGAGGTCGGCGCCTAGCCCCTCGTACCCGCAAGGGCTTACGCCGGAGGCCCGGTACGCGCGTTCCCGCGCCGTACCGGGCCTCCGGTCGTTGTCCGCCCGTGCGATCAGGGCCGCGTGATCAGGCCCGCTGTCTGCCGCCCTTGATCGAGGCCCACAGCATGTCGCCCACGCCGACCACGGCGACGGCACCGATGAGCTGCAGGAGGTGACGGGTCCAGTCGATGCCCCTGGTGTCGTTGACCCCGATCCAGGTCGCGACCGCGTTGCCGAGCACACTGCCCAGAATGCCGAACACGGTCGTCAGCCACAGCGGGATCTGCTGCTTGCCCGGCAGGATCGCCTTGGCGATCAGTCCCAGGACGAAGCCCACAATGATCGCCCACAACCAACTCATCGTCGCCTCCTCGTGCACAGGTGTGCCCAGTCTCGGCCCGTCCGCCATACGGCGCATGTCGGACGAGGCCATACGGACGAGGTCAGACGTGCCCCGGCCTCCTCGGTGGGGGACGCCGGGCGTACGGTGGAAGGAGGACCGGACCGGGGAGGGTCCGGCACGGTGTGCGGGTGGTGGAACGTGATGCTGAAGCATGGCGGTGGCGAGGTCTTCCGGATCACCGGGGCCCGGCAGGGCCTTGCCGAGGACGTGCGCGGGCGGCAGCGCCGGTACGTGATCTCGATGTCGATCCGCACCCTCTCGGTGATCGCCGCGGCCTCGCTGTGGAACGTGGAGCGGTACGTGGCGATCGTGGCGCTGGTGATCGGCGCCGTGCTCCCGTACATCGCGGTGGTGATCGCCAACGCCGGCCGGGAGAACGCCCCGTCCCTCCCGTCCACGTTCGTCCCGACTCCGCTGCGGCCGGCGCTGACGGCGAAGCCCTCGAAGGATGCCGAATCGGACACCGGAACGGCGACGCCGAGCGATCACACAGCGTGAGCGGAAAGCTCAGGAAAAGCTCAGATCAATCATGAAGTTCCGGTGCACCGCACCCCATCCCCCGTGACATACTGCCTACGCGCTCCGCATCCCCCGTCGGAGCGACGGACCGATGCCGGGCAGCTCCCCCCGTGGCTGCTCGGCATCGCCCTTGCTGGACAATGATCGGGTGATCCTGGGTCCAGTGAGCGAAGACAAGCCGATCTGTTCCGCGAAGGGGTGCCGGGCCGACGCGGTCTGGGTCCTCGCCTGGAACAACCCCAAGCTGCACACGCCGGAGCGGCGCAAGACGTGGCTGGCGTGCGACGAGCACCGCGAACATCTGTCGCAGTTCCTGGGCGTACGGGGCTTCCTGAAGGATGTCGTCGCGCTGAGCGAGTGGGACTCGACCGCCGAGGGCTGACCGCTCAGCCGCCGATCGCCGACATCGGGCGATCCGGCTGGAGGAAGTCCGGGTCGTCGAGGCCGGAGCCGGCCTTCTTGCCCCACATGGCCTTCTTCCAGATCTCGGCGATCACCGCGTCGGGCGCGTCCGAGCGCAGTGCCGCCCGCAGGTCCGTCTCCTCGGTGGCGAACAGACAGGTGCGGACCTGGCCGTCGGCGGTGAGGCGGGTGCGGTCGCAGGCGCGGCAGAAGGGGCGGGTCACGGAGGCGATGACGCCGACGGTGTGCGGGCCGCCGTCGACGACCCAGCGCTCGGCGGGGGCGGAGCCGCGCTCGCCGGCGCCCTCGGCGTCGAGGGTGAAGCGGGTGCGGAGCGACTCCAGGATGTCCCCGGCGGTGATCATGCCGTCGCGCTTCCAGCCGTGCTGGGCATCGAGCGGCATCTGCTCGATGAAGCGGAGCTCGTAACTCTGCTCCATGGCCCAGGCGAGCAGGTCGGGGGCCTCGTCGTCGTTGAGCCCGGGCATCAGGACGGCGTTGATCTTGACCGGGGTGAGGCCGGCGTCGCGGGCGGCGGCCATGCCGTCGAGGACGTCGTGGTGCCGGTCGCGGCGGGTGAGGGTCTTGAAGACCTCGGGGCGCAGGGTGTCGAGCGAGACGTTGACCCGGTCGAGGCCGGCCGCCTTGAGGGCGGCGGCGGTGCGCTTGAGTCCGATGCCGTTGGTGGTCAGCGACAGCTTGGGGCGGGGGGCGAGGGCGGCGCAGCGCTCGACGATGCCGACGAGGCCGGGGCGGAGCAGCGGCTCGCCGCCGGTGAAGCGGACCTCGGTGACGCCGAGCTCGGTGACGGCGATCCGGACCAGCCGGACGATCTCGTCGTCGGTGAGCAGATCGGGCTTGGCCAGCCACTGCAGGCCCTCTTCCGGCATGCAGTAGGTGCAGCGCAGATTGCACCGGTCCGTGAGGGAGACCCGCAGGTCGGTGGCCACGCGGCCGTAGGTGTCGATGAGCACTGGGCCCCCTCCCTCTCTGACGGTTCGCTTCGTGTTCGAGCCTACGTGACGCCTCGGACACTGGGCACGGGCCGATTGTCACGAGGACGGGGCCGGCCGCGTCGTAGAACTCTACGACGCGGCCGGTGGTTCATCGCGGAACGTATACGACCCGCTGCGCTCCGGTCAGTGCTTGATCGCGGAGGCGACGCCGACGCCGGTGAGGGACTTGACCTCCAGTTCGGCGTACTTGCCCTTGTCCGGCTCCTCCTTGGAGAGGAGGGAACCGAGCCAGCCGAGGAGGAAGCCGAGCGGGATGGAGATCAGGCCCGGGTTCTCCAGCGGGAACCAGTGGAAGTCGACGCCCTTGATCATGGAGGCCGGGCCGCCGGAGACGACCGGGGAGAAGATGACGAGGAGGACGGAGGAGATCAGGCCGCCGTAGATCGACCAGAGCGCGCCCTGGGTGGTGAACCGCTTCCAGAAGAGCGAGTAGAGGATCGTCGGCAGGTTGGCCGAGGCGGCGACGGCGAAGGCGAGGGCGACCAGGCCGGCGACGTTGAGGTCGCGGGCGAGGGCGCCGAGCGCGATCGACACGATGCCGATGATGACGGTGGACCAGCGGGCGGCCCGCATCTCCTCCTTCTCGGTGGCCTTCCCGCGCTTGATCACGTTGGCGTAGATGTCGTGCGCGAAGGACGAGGAGGAGGCAAGCGTCAGTCCGGCGACCACGGCGAGGATGGTGGCGAAGGCGACGGCGGAGATGACGGCGAGGAGGATCGCGCCGGAGGTGGAGTCGGCGCCGCCGCCGACCTCCATGGCGGCGAGCGGGGCCGCCGTGTTGCCCGCCTTGTTGGACGCCATGATGGTGTCGCTGCCGAGCAGGGCGGCGGCGCCGAAGCCGAGGACGATCGTCATCAGGTAGAAGGCGCCGATGATGCCGATGGCCCAGTTGACCGACTTCCGGGCGGCCTTGGCGGTCGGCACCGTGTAGAAGCGGATGAGGATGTGCGGCAGGCCGGCGGTGCCGAGGACGAGCGCGATGCCGAGCGACAGGAAGTCCAGCTTGGAGGTGGCGGTGACGCCGTACTTGAGGCCGGGCTCCAGGAAGGCGTCGCCCTTGCCGCTGTGGGTGGCGGCGGCGCCGAGCAGCTCGGAGAGGTTGAAGTGGAACTTCCACAGGATGAGGAAGGTGATGAGCACGGTGCCCGCGATGAGGAGCACGGCCTTCACCATCTGGACCCAGGTGGTGCCCTTCATGCCGCCGATCGTCACGTAGACGATCATCAGGACGCCGACCAGGGCGACGATCGCGATCTTGCCGCCGTCGCTGGTGATGCCGAGGAGCAGTGAGACGAGGACGCCGGCGCCGGCCATCTGGGCGAGCAGGTAGAAGATCGAGACGACGATGGTGGAGGTGCCGGCGGCGGTGCGGACGGGGCGCTGGCGCATCCGGTAGGCGAGGACGTCGCCCATGGTGAAGCGGCCGGAGTTGCGCAGCGGTTCGGCGACCAGGAGCAGCGCGACGAGCCAGGCGACGAGGAAGCCGATGGAGTAGAGGAAGCCGTCGTAGCCGTAGAGGGCGATGGCGCCGCTGATGCCGAGGAAGGACGCGGCGGACATGTAGTCGCCGGAGATCGCGAGGCCGTTCTGGAAGCCGGTGAACTGGCCGCCGCCGGCGTAGAAGTCGGCGGCGGAGCGGGTCTGCCGGCCGGCCCAGACGGTGATGACGAGGGTGGCGAGGACGAAGGCCGCGAACAGGGAGATGATCAGCGTCCGGTGCTCGCTGGTCGCGTTGCCGGCGGCGAGCAGGTGGACGGGGTCGGCGAGGGGGCTGCCGAGGGCGGTGCTCATGCGTCGGCCTCCGTACGGGATTCCATGTGCTGCTTGATGGCCTCGGCCTGCGGGTCCAGGCGGTTGGCGGCGTGCCGCGAGTAGAGCCAGGCGATGAGGAAGGTGGTGGCGAACTGGGCGAGGCCGAGGACCAGGGCCACGTTGACGTTGCCGAAGACCTTGGTGCCCATGAAGCCGCCCGCGTAGTTGGAGAGCAGCACATAGAGCAGGTACCAGGCGATGAAGGCGATCGTCAGGGGGAAGGCGAAGGAGCGGTAGGTGCGGCGCAGTTCGCCGAACTCGGCGCTCTGCTGCACCTCGGTGAACTCCTCGGTGGTGGGACCGGCCGGGGTTGCGGCGTCCGTGCTGGTTCGGGGTGGCGGCGGGGCGTCGGTGGCCACGGAATCTCCTCGGGCGGTGGGCAGGGACATGGGGGCCTCGCTGGGGGTGGGGAGGACGGGGTTCCGGCCGGAACCCCTCCCCTGATCAACGGCACGGAGCGCGCGGCGAAGTGGTTCACCGGAGTGGTTTTCTCAGCCGGGATCTTCATGAAGTCTTCTCAACTCATTGATGAGCGGGGAAGATCGGCGATAGCTTCACTCGTCATGCACCTGCCCGGCCGCACATCGGCGCCCGGGCAGCACGGACGGATGATGTGGAGAACCCATGGCTCATCTGGGATCGCGGCGCGGTCGAGTACTCGCTCTGCCGGCCGGTCTCGCGCTCACGGCCTCGCTCGGCTTCCTTCCCGCCGGCGCCGCCTCGGCCGCGGAGCTGTCCGACGCCCCGGCGGCCGCCGTGGCCACGGACGGGCCGAAGCTCAGCTACGTGGTGAACGTCGCGGGCGGCAGCAAGACGCCGGCGATGGTGCGCAAGGCGATAGCCGCAGCGGGCGGTGAGGTGGTCGTGTCCTACGACCGGATAGGCGTGATCGTCGTCCACTCCCAGAACCCCGCGTTCGCGCAGACGATCCGCAAGGCGCCCGGTGTGGTGTCGGCGGGCGCGACCCGTACGGCGCCGCTGCAGGCCGCGACGGACGACTCGGTGGGCGAGGGCGCGCAGGAGTTGACCCCGGCGGAGATCAAGGCCGCGACGGCCGCCGCCTCCGGCGATCAGGACCCGCTGGAGCCGCTGCAGTGGGACCTGCCGGCCATCAAGGCCGACAAGGCGCACGAGAAGACCCTCGGCAGCCGGAACGTCACGGTCGGCATCATCGACACCGGTGTGGACGACACCCACCCGGACCTGGCGCCGAACTTCGACGCCGCCGCCTCCGCGAACTGCGTGAGCGGCAAGGCCGACACGACGCCCGGCTCGTGGCGTCCGAAGCCGGGCGAGAGCGACCACGGCACGCACGTGGCGGGCACCATCGGCGCCGCGAAGAACGGCATCGGCGTGACGGGTGTCGCGCCCGGCGTGAAGCTGGCCGGCATCAAGGTGTCCACCCCGGACGGCTTCTTCTACACGGAGGCCGTGGTCTGCGGCTTCGTGTGGGCGGCCGAGCACGGTGTCGACGTCACCAACAACAGCTACTACACCGACCCGTGGATGTTCGCCTGCAAGAACGACGAGGACCAGAAGGCCCTCATCGAGGCGGTCACACGTGCGACCCGGTACGCGGAGAAGAAGGGCACCGTCAACGTGGCGGCGGCCGGCAACTCCAAGTTCGACCTGGCGGCGGACTCGATCCTGGACACAAGCAGCCCGAACGACACCACTTCGGGCGACCGGGTCATCGACCCGAAGGAGTGCTTCATCTACCCGGGGATGCTGCCGGGCATGGTGACCGTCTCCGCGACCGGCGCCAAGGACCTGAAGGCGTCCTACTCCAACTACGGTCTGGGCGTCATCGACGTGGCGGCGCCGGGCGGCGACAAGACCGAGTGGCAGACCCCGGACGCCCCGGCGGTCAACGGCCGCATCCTGTCGACCACGGTCAACGGCGGCTACAACTACAAGGCCGGCACCTCGATGGCCTCGCCGCACGTGGCGGGCGTCCTCGCGCTGCTGAAGTCGACGCACCCGAAGGCGAGCCCGGCCGCGCTGAAGGCGCTCCTTTACGCGCAGGCCGACGAACGCGCCTGCACCAACCCGTACGACATCGAGGGCGACGGCACCGTCGACGCGGTGTGCGAGGGCGAGAAGGGCGACAACGGCTTCTACGGGGCCGGTCTGGTGGACGCGCTGGACGCGGTCCGCAAGTAGTCTCCCGCTGTTCCGCAGAACCGCCCGTGGCACTGAGTGCCACGGGCGGTTCTATGGTGTGCTCATGGACAACACAGTGCGTACGGGTACGGAGTTGCTGTGGGCCGAGCTGGGCGGCGATCCCGCGCTGCTCGACCGGGTGGCGTACGGCGGGCCCTCGGGTCTCCTGCCGGCCCGGCTGCCCGTCATGGACCTGGCCCGGGCGACGGTCGCGGTGGCGGGGCTCGCGGCGGTGGAGCGGGCCGGGCTGCCGGGGCCGGTGCGGGTGGACGACGGGGCGGTGGCGACGGCCTTCGTCAGCGAGCGGCATCTGCGGGTGGACGGGCGGGCGCCGGTGAACTTCGCGCCGCTGTCCCGGTTCTGGCGGGCGGCCGACGGCTGGGTCCGCACCCACGCCAACTACCCGCACCACAAGGCGGCGTTGCTCGGCGCGCTGGGCCGCTCGGACGATTCCGTGGACGGCGTGGCGGGGGCGATCGGCGAGCGGAAGGCCGTCGAAGTGGAGACGGCGGTGTACGCGGCCGGGGGCCTGGCCGTCGCACTGCGCACGCCCGAGGAGTGGGCCGCCCACGAGCAGGGCCGGGAGGTGGCCGCCCGCCCGCTGCTGACCCGGGACCGCCTGGACGAGGCCGCGCCGCGGCGCCGCTCGGACCGGCCGCTGCGGGTGCTCGACCTGACCCGGGTGATCGCGGGCCCGGTCGCCACCCGGACCCTCGCGCTGCTCGGCGCGGACGTGCTCCGGATCGACCCGCCGGGCAACCCGGAACTGCCGGACCAGCACGCCGACACGAACGTCGGGAAGCGGACGGCCGCCCTGGACCTGGACAGCCCGTCGGACCGGCGCGCCTTCGACGAACTCCTGGACGCGGCCGACGTGCTGGTCACCGGCTACCGGCCCGGCGCCCTCGACCGCTTCGACCTGCACCGGCCCGGCCTGGTGACCGCCCGCCTCTCGGCCTGGGGCGACTACGGGCCCTGGGGTGGCCGGCGCGGCTTCGACAGCCTGGTGCAGGTGGCCACCGGCATCGCGGTCGCTGAGGGCTCGCCGGACGAACCCGGCGCGCTTCCCGCCCAGGCCCTCGACCACGGCACCGGCTACCTCCTCGCGGCGGCCGTCCTGCGCTCCCTGACCGAACAGGACCGGGACGGCGGCACCCGTCTCGTCCGCCTGGCCCTCGCCCAGACCGGCCACTGGCTGACCCACACGCTCCCCCGGTACGAACCGGAGCGCTGGCTCACCGAGTCGGCCGGCCCGCTGGGCCGGCTGCGGCACGCGCTCTCGCCGGTCTCGTACGAGGGCGGCCCGACGGGCTGGCAGCGCCCGCCGGGCATCGCGGGGGCGGACGCACCGGAGTGGCTCGGGGCCTGAGCTACGGCTTGACCAGGACCTTCAGCGCCGTGCGCTCGTCCATCGCCTTGTAGCCGCCGGGGACGCCGGCCAGGTCCACGGTGAGGTCGAAGACCGGGGACGGGTCGATCGTGCCGGCCAGGACGTCGGGGAGCAGCTCGGGGATGTAGGCGCGGACGGGGGCGACGCCGCCGCGGAGGGCGATGTTGCGGTCGAACATGACGGAGAGGTCGAGGCCGGTGCCGGAGCCGTGCGGGACGCCGACGTAGCCGATGGCGCCGCCGTCGCGGGTGATGCTCACGGCGGTGCGCATGGACTGTTCGGTGCCGACGGCCTCGATGACGGCGTGGGCGCCCTGGCCGCCGGTGAGTTCGCGGACGGCGGCCTCGGCGGCCTCGCCGCGCTCGGCGACGACGTCGGTGGCGCCGAAGGTGCGGGCGATGTCGGTGCGGGCGGTGTGCCGGCCGAGGGCGATGATCCGCTCGGCGCCGAGCCGCTTGGCGGCGAGGACGCCGCACAGGCCGACGGCGCCGTCGCCGACCACGGCCACGGTGGAGCCGGCGGTGACGCCCGCGCCGAGGGCGGCGTGGTGGCCGGTGCCCATGACGTCGGAGAGCGCGAGGAGCGCGGTGAGCAGGTGGTCGTCGGCGGCGGCCGCGGCGGGCAGCTTGACGAGGGTGCCGTCGGCGTACGGGACGCGGACGGCCTCGCCCTGGCCGCCGTCGGAGCCGACGGAGCCCCAGAAGCCGCCGCTGGGGCAGGAGGTCTGGAGGCCCTCGGCGCAGTACTCGCAGGTGCCGTCGGACCAGACGAAGGGGGCGACGACGAGGTCGCCCTTGGCGAAGCCGCGGACGTCGGTGCCGGCCTCCTCGACCAGGCCGAGGAACTCGTGGCCGATCCGCTGGCCGGGCTGCCGGGCGGACTCGCCGCGGTAGGCCCACAGGTCGCTGCCGCAGATGCAGGCGCGGAGCACCCGGACGACGACGTCCGTGGACTCCTTGATCACGGGGTCGGGCACGTCCTCCACGCGCATGTCGAAGGGGGCGTGGATGGTGGTGGCGCGCATGGTTCCTCGTCCGGGTCAGCTGGTTGTACGACGTTCACCGTACATCGTGCGCAGGGTTCCCTCGGTCAGCAGGTACTGCGCCGCGATGTAGGTCAGCATGACCCAGAAGTCGGGCGCGGGCAGCTGGGGCCATTCGGCGATGCCGGTGGCGATCAGGGTGTCGGACAGCAGGAACAGGGCGCCGCCGGTGCCGGTCATGACGCCGAGCGCGCTCGACCGGTAGGCCATCGCGGTGAGCAGCAGCGAGTAGCCGGCGACGGGGACACGCAGGTCGGCGGGGAGGCCGGGCCAGAGCGCGACGACGGTGCCGCCGAGGGCGAGCGCGTACACGAGGCCGAGCAGCGGGGAGGTCCGGCGGCGGCCGAAGAGCACGAGGTAGCAGAGGTGTCCGGCGGCGAAGCAGCCCATGCCGACGAGGAAGGCCCCGTCGGCGTCGGACATCAGGAACACGTCGCCGCCCCAGCCGCACAGCAGAGCGGCGATCAGCGGCTTCGGCGCGCCCCGGGTGCCGGCGTACGCGGCGAGCAGCGGCATCAGGAGCGGCTTGGCGGCCAGGTGGCCGGCGTCGGCCCCGGCGAGCAGCGAGCCGAGGTCGACGAGGGCCGCGAGCAGGAAGGCGCCGAGGAGGGCGCGGCCGAGCCGGCTCACGCTGCTCCCTCCGGCGCGGCGCCGACCGGCGTGCCCTGCGCCTCGGGCCCGGGCCCCGGTTGCCAGCCCGGTCCGCGGAACACCCGGCCGGCCCGTTCGCGCCAACCGCTCGCGGCCCTGAGGTCGCGGGCGATCGCGGCGTACTCGTGGGTGGCCACCCGCAGCGGGTTGTAGGTGGCGATGTTCTTGGTGAGCCCGTAGACGGGCCGCTCGGTCTCGGCGACGAAGGAGCCGAACATCCGGTCCCAGACGATGAGGATGCCGCCGAAGTTGCGGTCCAGGTAGCCGCCCTGGGAGGCGTGGTGGACGCGGTGGTGCGAGGGCGTGTTGAGCACGTACTCGAAGGGCGCCCAGAGCTTGCCGATCCGCTCGGTGTGGATCCAGAACTGGTAGACCAGGTTGACC
This sequence comes from Streptomyces fradiae, assembly GCF_041270065.1. Lineage (NCBI taxonomy): Bacteria > Bacillati > Actinomycetota > Actinomycetes > Kitasatosporales > Streptomycetaceae > Streptomyces > Streptomyces fradiae. The sequence continues at coordinate 1,697,204 of NZ_CP065958.1, forward strand.
GAGTAGCAGAAGGCCAGCGCCGCCGGGTGCACGCCGAGCGCGATCAGCGGCAGGTAGAACGGCCAGCCGGTGAGGCCGGTCCAGGGCTGGCGCAGCGCGGTGGAGAGGTTGAACCTGCGGCTGCTGTGGTGCACGACGTGGCAGGCCCACAGGATGCGGATGACGTGGTGGCCGCGGTGCGACCAGTAGTAGAGGAAGTCCTGGCCGAGCAGGATCAACGGGATCGTCCACCACAGCACGGGCACGCGCAGCGGCGTCAGCTCGTACACCGCCGTGTAGATCGCGACGACCGGGATCTTCCACAGGGCGTCGAAGACGAGACTGCCGAGCCCCATCCCGATGCTGGTGGCGGCGTCCTTCGTCTCGTATCCCGCGGCGTCCTCGTCGGGGTGGATGCGGTAGCTGACCATCTCGACGACGGTGAGCAGGACGAACGCCGGTATGGACCAGAGCACGACATCGGGCAGGTTCGGCATGCCGATGACGGTAGAGGCGCGGCGCGGTGGCGACTAGACGTATTTACCAACAAGTAAGTAAGACCGGATGTCAGCAAGCTTTGGCGCCTTCCGACAACACGGATCACGACAAGAGCAGGATGGGGCCGCTGCTCAGACGCCCGCCGCTCCCAGCAGCGAACCCGCCGCGTACGTCACCGCCATCGCCAGCGCGCCGCCGGCGACGTTGCGCAGGACGGCGCGGGGGACGGGGGCGGCGCCGAGCCGGGCCGAGGACCAGCCGGTGAGGGCGAGGGCGGCGAGCACGCAGACGACCGTGATCCACAGGCGGTGGTCGGCCGGCGGGAGCACGATCGCGAGCAGCGGCAGCAGCGCGCCGGCCGTGAAGGCGAGGAAGCTGGCGCCGGCCGCGTGCCACGGGTTGGTGAGCTCGTCGGGGTCGATGCCCAGCTCCACGCGCGCGTGGGCGCGCAGCGCGTCGCGCTCGGTGAGCTGGAGGGCGGCCTCGCGGGCCACGTCCGGGCTGAGGCCGCGGCGGGCGAGCAGCCCGGTGAGCTCGGCGAGTTCGGCCTCGGGCTGCTCGCGCAGCTCCCGGCGCTCCTGGGCGAGGGCGGCCTTCTCGGAGTCGCGCTGGGTGGAGACGGAGACGTACTCCCCCGCGGCCATCGACATGGAGCCGGCGAGCAGTCCGGCGAGGCCCGCGGTGAGCAGGGTGTCCCGGGATCCGGTGGCGCCGGCGACGCCGACGACGAGGCCCGCGGTGGAGACGACTCCGTCGTTGGCCCCGAGCACGGCGGCCCGGAGCCAGTTGAGCCGGGAGCCGAGGCCGCCGCCGTGGGCCTCGTCGTGTGCGGGGGCGGGCACGGGTGCGTCGGTCACCCCTGGAGGGTCGCACCCGCCGCCTCACCAGACGCGGACCGACCCGCCCTTCGCGAAGGCCGGGCTGGTGGCGCCGGCCGGGACCTCGGTGAGCGGTTCGGCGATCTCCGCGACGGTCGGGCCGTGCACCGCGGCCAGGGCGTCGAGCAGGTCGAGGTCGAAGCCGTAGACGCGGGCCGCGTTGCCGCCGGCCATGGCGGCGACCTCGTCCGGCGGCAGCCCCGCGTAGGCGATCCGCAGGCCCTCCCGGGAGTACGGGGTGGTGCCCTCGTCGTGCGGGTAGTCGCTGCCCCACATGATCTTGTCGAGGCCGATCCGGTCGCGCAGCGGCACCTCGTGCGGGCGCATGAAGCTCGCGCCGACGAAGCAGTTGTCCCGCCACACCTCGCGCGGTCCCTTGCCCATGGACTCGGCGAGCCCGGCGCCGAACTTGGACTCGGCCGTGGCCGCCTTCGCCGAGGCCGCGACCAGGCGCCCGTGGTAGTAGTCCAGCATGTCGAGCACGCCCGGGATCCAGCCCGACCCCTGCTCGGTGAGGACCAGTTTGAGTCCCGGGTGGCGCCGGAACGCGCCGCCGAACACCAGGTGCCACAGCGCCCGGTGCGAGAACCAGGTCGTCTCCACCATGAACACCGCCCGCGCGGCCGGTTCGTCGCCGAGCGGCGGCGAGGCCGAGCCGCCGTGGTGGTTGACCGGGACGTCGAGCTCCGCGCAGACCGCCCAGATCGGGTCGTACGCCGCCGAGTACAGCTCCGGTACGGGCGAGCCGGGCGGCACGCCGGGCAGCAGGATGCCGCCGGTGAGCCCGGCCGCGCGGGCCCGGCGGATCTCGGCGACCGCCGCGTCCACGTCGTTGAGCAGGATCTGCGCGACGCCCGCCCTCCGCCCCGGCGCGTCGGCGCAGAAGTCGGCGAGCCAGCGGTTGTGCGCCTGCAGCCCGGCCCAGCGCTGCTCGTACTCGGTCCGGTCCGGCGGCTGGGCCATCAGCGAGGCCTTGGGGAAGAACGGCGGGATGGTGTTGGGGAAGACGACCTCGGCGACGATGCCGTCCGCCTCGAGCTCGCGCAGCCGGCGCCGCGAGTTCCAGTTGCGGTCGGCGGTGTCGGCGAGCAGGTCCTCGTACGGATTGACGTAGGTCGCCGCCCAGGCGTCGAAGTCGTCGTGGTGCTTCCTGGCCAGGTACGGCTTGTAGTCGAGGAGGTCGGCGCCGGCGTGGCAGTCGGCGGAGATGACCGTGTAGCGGTCGGTGGGCGCGGCCGGGGTCACGGGTTCACCCCCAGGACCGGGAAGTCGTGCTCGGTGAGCCAGTGCCGGCCGACCTCGCGGGAGCGGGCCCAGGAGGCCTCGACGGCGGCCTGGTCGGGGTCCTGGCCGAGCTCGGCCGGGGTGGGGCCGATCCGCCGGGCGATCGGCGCCAGCTTCCCGGGGTCGAAGCCGAAGACCTCGGCGGCGGCCAGGCCGAGCATCCGGCGGGTCTCGGCGACCGGGATGTCGTGGAAGGTGTCCCGCAGCCACGCGCGCGTGCGCGGCCAGGTGCCCTCGGGGTGCGGGAAGTCGGAGCCCCACAGGATGTTGTCGACGCCGATCTCGTAGCGCTGGGCCAGCTCGCGCCGCTTGGTGTTGGTGGCGCAGACGAACACCTGCCGGTCCAGGTACTCGCTGGGCGGGCGCTTCAGCTCGGCGAACGGCGAGAGCTTCTTGCCGCCGTGCGCGCCGAGGTAGAGCCGGTCCATGAACCACAGCAGGTTCGGCAGCCACCAGCAGCCGGACTCGGCGACGCCGAACCGCAGCCCCGGATGCCGCTCGAAGGCGCCGGACCAGAGCAGGAACCACAGCGGCCGGGCCGGCCACCAGGTGACCTCGGAGACGTAGATCCCGAGGTGGTCGCCGTACTCGTGGCGGGGCGCGGCGCCGGAGTGGGTGACCACCGGCATCCCGGTCTCGGCGGCGGCCGCCCACACCGGGTCGTAACGCCGGTCGTGGTAGGGCGCCTTGTCCACCCACATCGAGGGGATCATCAGCGCGCCGAGCCCGGACTCCTTGGCCCGGTGGATCTCGGCGACGACCTCGGCCGGGTCGGCGGTGACGGGCAGCAGCGCGACCCCGCAGTGCCGCTCGGGGTGCTGGGACACGAAGTCGGCGAGCCAGCGGTTGTGGGCCTTGGCGCCCGCCATGCCGAGCTCCGGGTCCTGGTCGCCGGAGAGCCCGAGGCCGACGCCGAAGGGCGCGGCGGTCCGGCTGTCGACGGCGTCCGCGTCGGGGAAGACGACCTCGGCGGCCACCCCGTCGCCGTCGAGCTCCTTGATACGCTGTGCGGCGTCCCAGCCGCCGCGCAGCCCCTCCTCGTGGTCGCTGAACCACTTGTCGGCGAAGGCCTCGTTGCGCACCCCGAGCCGGGTCATGGCCTCGCGGCGGGCGTCCCGGCCGGCGAGGAACTCGTCGAAGGCGCGGTGGAAGCGGGGGTCGAGATAGGGCCGGTACTCCTCGGTGGGCAGACCGGCGTGACAGTCGGAGGAGATGATGAGATACGGGTCCAGGTACGGGTCGTCGACGCTCATGTCGGCTCCTTGGCCGGTCAGTCGAGGATGAAGCTCTCCAGGTAGGACGGGTTGGCGCGGTCGAGCATCGACTGCGAGCGCGCCCTGATCTGCCGGTCGCTGTGCTCGCTCGCCGGGAGCATCCAGAACCGGTCGGCCCTGATGCCGTCGACGACGTGCCCGGCGACCTCCTCGACCGGGGTGAAGGCGACCTCGTGCCCGGCCTCCTTCATCGCCGCCTCCCACTGGTCGAGGCTGCGGTACGGGGTCTTCCGGGGGCGCTCCTTGGCGAAGCGCTCGGGCCGGTTGCGGTGCGACTCCCACAGGCCGGTGCGCAGCATGTGCGGCCCGGGGAAGAGCACGGAGGCACCGACAAGGGCCCGTTCCGCCTTCAGGTGCGCGTAGAGCGACTCGGTCATGGTGACGACGGCGGACTTGGTGACGGCGTAGACGGAGGCGGTGGGCAGCGGGGCGATGCCGCCGTCGCCGGAGGAGGTGTTGACGACATGGCCGGGCTCGCCGCCCGCGAGCATCCGGGGCACGAAGGCCTGGATGCCGTGGAAGACGCCCCACACGTTGACGGCGAAGGCCCACTTCCAGTCGTTGGGTTCGTGCTCCCACATGCGGCCCTCGGCGCCGGAGCCGACGCCCGCGTTGTTGCACAGCACGTGCACGGCGCCGAAGGTGTCGTACGCGGCGTCGGCGAAGGCCCGTACGGAGTCGGGCTCGCTGACGTCGACGGTACGGGCGAGGATCTGCGCCCCGCCCTCCATCAGCTCCTCGGCGGCCCTGGCTAGCGGCTCCTCCTCGACGTCGCCGAGGACGACGGCGAGTCCCTCGGCGGCGAAGCGGCGGGCCATGGCGAGGCCGATGCCGCTGGCGGCGCCGGTGACGACGGCGACCTGTCCCTCGCGCAGTTCCATCAGACGGCGCTCCCTTCCGGCGGCGCGTCCAGGGTCTGCTGCGGGTCGTCGTAGCGCTGGTGGAGATAGGGCAGCAGGGCGGCGGGGTCGACCCGCTCGACGACCCGGCCGCGCTGGTCGGTGGTCTTCTCGCCGATGGTGATCCCGACGAGCCGGCGCACCGGCAGATCGGCCACCGGGTCGTACATCGACTCGCGGAGCACCACGTCCCCGGTGACCCGCTCAAGCCTGCGCACCTTCTCGTTGCGCAGGCAGTGGACCAGGACGGGCTCGGTGTCGAAGCCCGAACCGTCCACCGCCGGAAGGAACTTGAAGTAGAAGTCGGTCTTCTCGGTGGGCTCCGGCAGCGGCAGCGCGCCGGACACGGCGCCGCGCACCTCGACGAACGCGATGCCGTGCCGGGCGAGGGAGGCGCGGACCGTCAGCCCGTCGCGCTCGACGAGCACCTCGCCGAGCTTCTTCGGCTCGCCGAAGACCTCACGGCCGCCGGTGAGGGCGCGCTCGTGGGTCATCGGCATGACAAGCGGGTACCAGCCCTCCCGGTCGCCGTGGGCGGCGGCGACGGCGACGGAGCCCGCGCCGAGGGGGTAGCCGGGGAGGTCGACCTTGCTGATGTTGACCCGGACCAGCGGGCGTCCGGTGGGTTTGAGCGGCGGCGGCAGGACGGCCGCCACGACGTCCGGGTCGGTCTCCCAGACGGCGACGACCCCGGTGGACCAGATGTCGGGGAGCTTCGCGCTCTTCGCCCGCGTCGCGGCGATCTCCGCCTCGGTGCGCGCCCCGTACCGTACTCGTGCCATGACGTACCACCCTTCGGGAAGGTATCGGCCTGTACGCCTGTAACACAGTTACACCGGTGACCCGGAAGGGTAAAGACCCGTGCACGGCACGGGAGTTGGGGGAGCTGATCGGATGGCACGCAGCGCGCTGACCCGCGACGGGGTCCTGGACACGGCCGCCGCCCTGGTCAAGGAGCACGGCCCGGACGCCCTCACCATGCGCCGGCTCGCCGCCGAGCTCGGCACCGCCGTCACCTCGATCTACTGGCACGTCGGCAACCGCGAGTCGCTGCTCGACGCCCTCGTCGAGCGCACCGTCGCCGACCTCGGCACCCTGCGCCCGCGCGGCGGCGACCCGGCCGAACGGATCGTCTCGGTGGCCGCCCTGCTGCGCCGCGCCCTGCGCGACCGCCCCCATCTCGTCGCCATGGTCCACGAGCGCGGTCTGACGGAGCGCATGTTCCTGCCCGCCCAGCGCGCCCTGATCCACGAGGCCCACGCGGCCGGTCTGCGCGGCGCCCGCGCCGCCGCGCTGGTCCGCGCGGTCCAGTTCCAGGTCGTCGGCCACGTCCTGGTCGAGCGCAACCGCGAGCGCTCCCCCACCCAGTCCCCCGCCGAGCCGGACCTGTGGGGCGCGGACACCGCCCCGGACACCGCCGCCGGGACGGACGCGGACCCGGAGCTGGCCGCCGCGCTCGCCGCCCCGATCGACACGGAGGCGGTCTTCACGGCGGGGGTACGGGCGCTGGTGGCGGGACTCCTCGCCTGAGGACTCCGGGGAGGGGACGTCAACCGGCGTACCAGCGCGCGCCGGTGGGCGCCGGTGGGCTTCGCGCCCGCTCCCGTACGCACGGATCCGGCCACCGAAGCGGACACCGCGCGCGGGGCTGTCAGTCGCGGCCCGTATTCTCAGTGACCGTGCTTGACGACCGTACGACAGCAGCGACGTGGCCGACCGCGTACCCGCAGGGGTACGCGGTCGTCGACGTGGAGACCACCGGCCTCGCCCGCGACGACCGGATAGTGTCGGCCGGTGTCTACCGCCTGGACGCGCAGGGCAATGTCGAGGACCACTGGTACACCCTGGTCAACCCCGAGCGGGACCCCGGGCCGGTGTGGATCCACGGGCTCACCAGCGACCTGCTCGAGGGCGCGCCGCTGTTCCCTGAGATCGTCGAGGAGTTCTCGGCGCGTCTGGAGGGGCGGGTGCTCGTCGCGCACAACGCGATGTTCGACTGGCAGATGATCGCCCGGGAGTACGCGCGCGCCGAGGCGACCGCGCCGGTGCGGCAGCGGCTGTGCACCATCGCACTGTCGAAGGAGCTGGCGCTGCCGCTGCCCAACCACAAGCTGGAGTCCCTTGCCGCGCACTTCGGCGTGGTCCAGCAGCGCGCGCACAACGCCCTGGACGACGCACGGGTGCTGGCGGAGGCGTTCCGGCCCAGCCTGCACGCGGCGGCCGAGCGGAACGTACGGCTGCCGCTCCTGGAGTGCCGCCCGCTGACCGAGTGGGCGCAGAGCCCGGAGCGTCCCCGGATCGGCTACCAGGCCTCGGCCTCGTACCGGACGAACACCTGGCGCCCGTCGCGGAAGCGGCCGGCCTGCCCGTATCCCAACCCCGGGCGGTACGAGTCGGACAAACCGCTCAAGCAGGGCATGCGGGTGGCGTTCTCCGGCGACACCTCCGTCGACCGCGAGCTCCTGGAGGACCGCACGGTCGACGCCGGGCTGCACGTGGCGAGCAGTGTGTCGCGGCTCACCAGCCTGCTCGTCACCAACGACCCGGACTCCGCCACCGGCAAGACCCTGAAGGCCAAGTCCTTCGGCACGCCGATCGTCGACGAGGCCGCCTACACCCAGCTGCTTCGGGACGTCGCCCCGGCCGACGACGAGTGACGGCGGCAGACGGGTGACGGCCGGGCGCGGGCCGGGCGCGCCGCCCGGTCTTCGTCCGTCCGTCGCACCACCCTGTGGCGCATGGCACGTTGTGAGGTCTGCGGAAACGATTACGGCATGTCCTTCGAGGTGCACGCGCAGGGCGCGGTGCACGTCTTCGACTGCTTCGCCTGCGCCATCCACCGCATGGCACCCATCTGCGAGCACTGCCGGGTCCAGATCATCGGCCAGGGCGTCGAGGTCGAGGGCAGCTGGTACTGCGGGGGTCACTGCGCCCGCGCGGAGGGGAGGGTGGGCATCGTCGACAAGGTGTGACGAAACAATCCACTGGTCGCACGCCCCGGCGGCCGGAACCCCCCTGCGGTGCGCCCCTGGCCAAGTTGTACGGTCTTGGGGTGTACCGCTTCCTGTTGTCCCGGCAGTGGGTGATCCTCACCCTCGTGGCCCTCGTCCTCATCCCCGTGATGATCGAGCTGGGCTTCTGGCAGTTCCACCGGCACGAGCGCCGGGTCGCCCAGAACGCCCTGATCGCGGACAACCTCGCGGCCAGGCCCGTCCCGGTCGAGCAGCTGACCTCCCCCGGGCACACCGTGCCCCGCGCGGACTACTGGCGGCACGTGACCGCCACCGGCACCTTCGACACGGCGCACGAGGTCGTGGTGCGCCGGCGCACCTCCTCGGACGACCGGGTCGGCGTGCACGTGCTGTCCCCGCTGGTCCTGAAGGACGGCAGGGTCGTCATGGTGAACCGGGGCTGGATCGAGGCCGCCGGCGACCAGCGGTCCTACCCGGACGTGCCGCCCGCGCCGAAGGGCGAGGTGACGGTCACCGGCCGGCTGATGGCCGACGAGACCACCGGCGCCAGCGGCATCAAGGACCTCAAGGGCCTGCCGGACCGTCAGGTCATGCTGATCAACAGCAAGCAGCAGGCCGCCCTGCAGGGCCGCACCGTGCTCGGCGGCTATCTGGAGCAGACCGGCCCCGAGCCGGCCGGCGACACCCCCGAGCTGATCCCGGACCCGGACCACGACTCGATCGGCGCGCACATGGCGTACGCGGTCCAGTGGTGGCTGTTCTCGGCCGGTGTGCCGGTCGGCTGGTTCGTCCTGGCGCGGCGCGAGAAGCGCGACCGGGAGGCGGCGGCCGGTGCGGCCGACGCGCCGGAGGGGACGGAGGGGACGCCCGCGCCCGCCGGGGCGACCGCCTGAGCCGACGGGCGGCCCCCTGAGCGGACGTCCGGCCGTCCGCCCGTCCTGATTGACCGTCCCCGCTTCCGGGAACAGCCCAAAGCGTGACGCAACGTATCGACGACTACGCCCTGATCGGCGATCTGCAGACCGCCGCGCTCGTCGGCCGCGACGGGTCGGTCGACTGGCTGTGTCTGCCCCGCTTCGACTCCGCCGCCTGCTTCGCCGCCCTGCTCGGCGACGAGGACAACGGGCACTGGCGGATCGCCCCCAAGGGCGCCACGACCTGCACGAGCCGCCGGTACGCGGAGGACAGTCTGGTCCTGGAGACCCTCTGGGAAACCCGTACGGGCACGGTCAGGGTCACCGACTTCATGCCGCAGCGCGACAAGGCCCCCGATCTCGTCCGGATCATCGAGGGCGTCAGCGGGAGCGTCGAGATGAGCGGCGTGCTGCGGCTGCGCTTCGACTACGGCTCGATCGTGCCGTGGGTGCGCCGGGCCGAGGGCCACCGGGTGGCGATCGCCGGGCCCGACTCGGTGTGGCTGCGCAGCGAACCGCCGGTGAAGACCTGGGGCCAGCAGTTCGCGACCTGCTCCTCCTTCACCGTCGGCGAGGGCGAGAAGGTGGCCTTCGTACTCACCTGGCACCCCTCCCACGAGCCGCGCCCCGCCCTGGTCGACCCCTTCGAGGCACTGGAGCAGTCGCTCACCGACTGGCGCGCCTGGGCCGAGCAATGCACCTACGAGGGCCCGTACCGGGACGCCGTCGTCCGCTCCCTGATCACCCTGAAGGCGCTCACCTACGCGCCGACCGGCGGGATCGTCGCCGCCCCCACCACCTCGCTGCCCGAGGAGCTCGGCGGGGTGCGCAACTGGGACTACCGGGCCTGCTGGCTGCGCGACTCCTCGCTCACCCTCGGCGCGCTGCTGTCCGCCGGATACGAGGACGAGGCGGCGGCCTGGCGCGACTGGCTGCTGCGCGCGGTGGCCGGCGACCCGGCCGACCTGCAGATCATGTACGGCCCGGCGGGCGAGCGGCGGCTGCCCGAGACGACGCTGCCCTGGCTCACCGGCTACGCCGACTCCACCCCCGTACGCACCGGGAACGCGGCGGTGGACCAGCTCCAGCTCGACGTGTACGGCGAGGTCCTCGACTCGCTGTGCCGGGCCCGGGAGGCGGGCATCCCGGCCCAGCGGCACGCCTGGAACCTGCAGCTGAGCCTGCTCGGCTTCCTGGAGTCGACCTGGCGGGAGCCGGACGAGGGCCTGTGGGAGGTGCGCGGCGGGCGCCGGCACTTCGTGCACTCCAAGGTGATGGCCTGGGTGGCGGCGGACCGTGCGGTGCGCACCCTGGAGGACGATCCGTCGCTGCCGGGGGACGCGGCGCGCTGGCGGGCGATGCGGGACGAGATCCACGCGGAGGTGTGCGCGAAGGGCTTCGACCCGGAGCGCAACACCTTCACCCAGTCCTACGGCTCGTCCGAGCTGGACGCGGCGACGCTGCTGATCCCCCGGGTGGGCTTCCTGCCGCCGGACGACCCGCGGGTGGTGGGCACGGTCGACGCGGTACGGGCGGAGCTGACGCACGACGGCTTCGTGCGCCGCTACTCGACCTCGGGCCCGTCGGTCGACGGGCTGCCGGGCGAGGAGGGCACCTTCCTGGTGTGCTCGTTCTGGCTGGCGGACGCGCTGCGGCTGACCGGCCGGCTGAAGGAGGCCCGGGAGCTGTTCGACCGGCTGGTGGGGCTGTGCAGCGACGTGGGGCTGCTGGCCGAGGAGTACGACCCGGCGTCGGGCCGTCAGCTGGGGAACTTCCCGCAGGCCTTCAGCCACATCGGCCTGGTGGGCACCGCGCTCGCGCTGGCCGCCGAGGAGACGTAGGAGGAGACGTGGGCCGTGTCCTGAGCCCGTGCGGCAGGATGGGTCCATGGATCTTGGACTGAAGGACCGTGTGTACGTGGTGACCGGCGCGACCCGCGGGCTCGGGCGGGCGTCGGCGGAGGCGCTGCTCGCCGAGGGCGCGCAGGTGCTGCTGACCGGGCGTGAGGAGAAGAGCGTCGCCGAGGCGGTGGCCGGCCTCGGGCCGAACGCGGCGGGCGTGGCGGCGGACAATTCCGACCCGGGCACCCCGGAGCGGCTGATCGCCGAGGCGCGGGCCCGGTTCGGCGGCTTCGACGGCGTGCTGATCAGCGTGGGCGGTCCGGCGCCGGGCTTCGCCGCCGACAACACCGACGAGCAGTGGGCGGCCGCCTTCGAGACGGTGTTCCTGGGCGCGGTGCGGCTGGCCCGGGCGGCGGCGGAGACGCTGCCGGAGGGCGGGGTCATCGGCTTCGTGCTCTCGGGTTCGGTGCACGAGCCGATCCCCGGTCTGACCATCTCCAACGGGCTGCGGCCCGGCCTGGCCGGTTTCGCGAAGTCCCTCGCCAACGACCTGGGCCCGCGCGGCATCCGGGTGGTCGGGCTGCTGCCGAGCCGGATCGACACCGACCGGGTGCGCCAGCTGGACGCGCTGTCCGGGGACGCGGAGGCCTCGCGCACGGCGAACGAGGCGACGATCCCGCTGCGCCGCTACGGCACCCCGGAGGAGTTCGGCCGCACGGCCGCGTTCCTGCTCTCCCCCGCCGCCTCGTATCTGACGGGTGTGATGCTGCCGGTGGACGGCGGCGCGCGCAGCGGTTTCTAGCTTCCGAACTTCTGGGAGCTCGTCAGGCCACCCGGCGCGCGCGGTGCTTGACCGCGCGCAGCCGGGCCTCGGTGGGCAGCGCGGGCAGGCCGGTGGAACTCCGGGCGTGGGCGAGGGCCTGGTCGGAGAGGGTGGTCAGGGCGTCGGCCGGGGACGCGTACGCCTCCAGGAGCAGGGCCACCCGGGTACGCGGGGCGGTGCGGCGGCCGGTGAGCGCGACCCTGGCCCGGGCGACGCCCTCCTGGGCGGTCGCGTCGGCCTCCAGGACGGTCTCCAGGGCCCGGCCGCGCAGCACGGCCTCCTCACCGTCGCCGCTGTCGACCAGGACCTCGCGGAGCCGGGCGCGGCGGAACTGCACGACCAGCCACCACAGGGTGAGCAGCACGATCAGCCCGAGCAGGGCGATGACGACCGGCCACCACCAGCTCTCGGCGCGCCAGTGCTGCCGCTCGGAGCGGCTGAGCAGCACGTCGTCGGGGCCCGACCAGGGCCACCAGGACGGTACGGACAGGTCGAGGGCGGCCGCGAGCACGGCGCCGCCGCCGACCACGAGCACGAGTCCGACGAGGGCGAGCACGGTCCGGTTGACGCGCCGGAGCACCACGGTCACCGGGTCACCCCTTCCTGGGCGGGCGGGCCACCCGTACCGTCAGGGCCGGCGGGTGCGCGAGGCCCAGTTCGTCGATGCCGCCGTGGAGGACGGTCTCCAGGTCGGCGTGGACCTCGTCGAGTTCGCGGAAGTGGGAGACGGCCCGGACGCCGACCTTGGACCGGCGCATCCTGACCCGTACGGACTGGATGCCGGAGACCTCCATGGCGCGGTCGCGCAGGGCGAGCGCGGCGGCCTCGCGGTCGAGCCCGGCGCGCACGTCGGCGTGTTCGCGGCGCATCGGCAGCACGGCGCGCAGGCCGGGGGTGAGCGCGAGGACCAGGAGCCAGAGTCCGAGCACCACGGCGACGCACGCGCCGGCGACCACGACGATGTCGTCGAGCGGGCGGGTGGCGAGGTCGTCGGCGAGGGAGCGGCGCCAGGCCATGGCGGTGTGCTCGGCGCGGACGGCGGCGACGTCGTAGAGCAGCAGTCCGGCGGCGCCGAGGAGGACGGCCGCGACGACGGCGGCGGGGATCCGCCGCACGGCCCAGAAGCGGCGTACGGGCGGTCCGTGGTCCTCGGGGGGCGGGTTCCGGGACGGGTCCTTCTCCAGGACGGGCACGGTCCCGGGGGCCTCGGGATCCGGTCTCTCCTCCGGTCCGGTGGTCATGCCAGTCGCCCCCGTTTCCGGTCGTGGGCCGTGTGCGCCGAGTGGAGCCGTTCGACGTGTACGGCGACCTCGTGGACCTCGATGCCGGTGAGGTCCTCCACCCGCCCGCGGACCCGGACGCGCACGGCGCCGCACTGGTGCCCGAGGTCGGCGGGGTAGTCGAGTTCGAGGCTCACCGAGACCCGGGCGACGTCCCGGTGGACGACGACCGAGGCGTGCGGCGGCTTGCCCTCCCTGGGGACGGTGATCGCCTCGCGGGCCGCCTGCGCGGCGATCTTGGCGACCACCCGGTCGGCGATCGTGGTCGCGCCGCGGGCGGCGGCGCCGACCGGGTCCGCCCGGTCGGGCCGCGGGTCGAGCAGGTCCGGCACCCGGGTCACCGCCGCCGGTCGCCGCGCTCGCGGCCCCGGAAGAAGTCGCCCGGCTCCAGGTCCCCGTCGAGGAACCGTCCGACCACGAAGCCGACCGCGCCGAGGGCGGCGACCAGGACGAACGCGCCGAAGCCGCCGAAGTACCCGGCGAAGCCGAGCGCCATGCCGGCCACCAGGCCGACCACCGCCATGCTCATGCTGTGCCCTTTCCGCCGTGCCGCCCGCGGCTACTGGAGCCGCGACTCCGGCTCTTCTTCCTCTTCGTCCGGCAGCTTCACGTCGCTGACGGCGATGTTGACCTCGACGACCTCCAGGCCGGTCATGCGCTCGACGGCGGCGATGACGTTCTCGCGCACCGCGCCGGCGACCTCGGTGATGGAGACGCCGTAGTCGACGACGATCTCCAGGTCGAGCGCGGTCTGCACCTCGCCGACCTCGGCCTTGACGCCGCGGGTCACACCGCCGGACTTGCCGCCCCCGCCGGGCACCCGCTCGCGCACGGCGCCGAGGGTGCGGGACAGGCCGCTGCCCATGGCGTGGACGCCGACGACCTCGCGGGCGGCGAGCCCGGCGATCTTCTCGACGACACCGTCCGCGATGGTGGTGCGGCCCCGGGCGGCGGGATCGCCGCCGCCGCGCCTGGTCACGGGGTTCTGCTGGTCGGAGTGTGCGTTGTCAGCCATCGCCACCCGTCCTTCCCTGAGGCTTTTGCCTTGTTCGCCCACACTAAGGCGGCTTGCCCGGTATCGCGCCGGGGATGCGGCAGGCTGGAGCAATGACGACGGACCGGTTGTTGCCGCTCGGTGAGGCGGCGGACGGCGCGTGGATCGCGGAGCGGGCGGTACGGGGCGCGCTCCTTGAGGCTGCCCGCGGGGTACGGGGCCTGGCCCCGGACGCCTTGCGGTTCCGGCTCGCGGACGACACGGGCGACGCCCCCTTCCCCGTACCGCCGGGCGGGCTGCCGCCCGGGCCGCTGCGGGTGACCCTCGATTTCGCGGCGGTGGCGGGGCGCCCGCTGCCGGAGCTCGCGGACCGGCTGCGGACCGCGCTGCTCCGTACGGCGGAGGGCTCGCTGGGCCTGGTGGTGGCGGAGGTGGACCTCCGGGTGACGGAGCTGCTCGACGCGCTCCCGGATTCCCCGCCGCCCACTGGGCCGCCCGGGCGAACCTCCCCGCCCGCCCCCGACGACCCCGCCGCCCTCGCGGCCCTCGCGGTTCCGGGGGTGGCGGCCCTGACCGACGCCTTCGGCCCGCCGGTGCTTCGCCTGCCGGACGGCCGGCTACGGGTCGAGGTGGCGGCCGCGGTGACGGAGGACCACCGCGCCGTCGACACGGCCCGCGCCCTGCGCACGGCCGTGACCGCCGCCGCCCCGGAGGCGACGACGGTCACGGTGGTGGTGTCGGAACTGCGGTGAGACCGCGGGCGGCTCGGGGCCGGCGCGGCACCGGAGCGCCCGGCCCGGCGGCGTTACTCGCCGAGGCCCGCGAGGTCGCGCAGGCGGCGGGCCTGGGCGGCGCGCTCGGCGGTGCGCTGGTCCTCGTACGAGCGGCCCGAGGCGCCCTGGAGGAGCGCCTTGGTCTCGATGACGGCGGAGCGCGGTGCGGCGAGCAGGGCGGCGCTGAGGTCCCGTACGGCTGCGCCGAGTTCGGCGGCGGGCACGGCGATGTTGGCGAGGCCGATGCGCTCGGCCTCCTCGGCGTGCACGAAACGGCCGGTCGCGCAGATCTCCAAGGCGCGGGCGTAGCCCACGAGGGAGACCAGGGGGTGCGTGCCGGTGAGGTCGGGGACCAGACCGAGGCTGGTCTCGCGCATGGCGAACTGCACGTCGTCGGCGACGATCCGCAGGTCGCACGCGAGGGCGAGCTGGAATCCGGCGCCGATGGCGTGGCCCTGGACGGCCGCGATCGACACGATGTCGCTGCGGCGCCACCAGGTGAACGCCTCCTGGTACTCGGCGATGAGCGCGTCGAGGTCCGCCTCGGACCCGCGCGCCATCTCCAGGAAGGACGGCTCTCCGTCGAAGCCCTCGGGCGTGAACGCCTGGCGGTCGAGTCCGGCGGAGAAGGACTTGCCCTCACCCCGCAGGACGACGATCCGCACATTGCCCGGAAGCGACCGGCCGGCCTCCGTCAACGCCCGCCACAGAGCGGGAGACTGGGCGTTGCGCTTCGCCGGATTGGTCAGGGTCACCGTGGCAACGGCGTCCTCGACGGTGAGCCGTACACCGTCCTTGTCGAAAACGAGCTCTGCGTGCTCGGAATCGTCGAACGTAGTCATGGGGCGTCTCCCGGTTACGGTGCAGCACTGCATCCGATGCTAAGTGACTGCACAGTAACCACCCGGTCGACCGCACGGCCGACCGGGTGGCCACCGAGAGACCCGGTGGACCGGTCGAGCCGCCCCTGTGTCAGCCCGGTGTCAGGCCGAGGCCGCCTTCTTGCCCCGTGTCGCTCCGCCGCGTCCGCGCAGCGTGACTCCGGACTCGCTGAGCATCCGGTGGACGAATCCGTAGGAGCGGCCGGTTTCCTCGGCCAGCGCCCGGATGCTCGCACCGGAGTCGTACTTCTTCTTCAGGTCTGCCGCGAGCTTGTCGCGCGCGGCGCCGGTCACCCGGCTGCCCTTCTTCAGAGTCTCGGCCACCCGTGCCTCCTCATGGGAAGTGCGCTCTGGACTTCTCATGATCACCCCTCTCGGACGTCCTGGCCACCCATTCGACAAGGTCTGTGCCACGAGCTTGCGCCGAGCGGCGCCGATCGCCACGACCGGAATTGATCGTTCCGATCGCTCCGGAACCGGCCCGGCGGCACGCTCGGACGGGAAGTGCCAGGTCAGCGCGGTGAGGCCGGAACGAGTGCGGCGCGGGCCCAGGCGGAAGGATTCCGCAGGGCCCGCGCCGGAGGTACGAGATGCTCTCACTCAGATGATGGATCACCCATGAGCCGAATGATCCAGTACGGCGGGTCAGGCCAGGGCGACCAGATCCGCGTAGTCGGCGCCCCACAGGTCCTCGACGCCGTCCGGGAGCAGGATGATCCGCTCCGGGTCGAGCGCCTCGACGGCGCCCTCGTCGTGGGTGACCAGGACGACCGCGCCCTTGTACGTGCGCAGCGCGCCGAGGATCTCCTCGCGGCTGGCCGGGTCCAGGTTGTTGGTCGGCTCGTCGAGGAGCAGCACGTTCGCCGAGGAGACGACCAGGGTCGCGAGCGCGAGCCGGGTCTTCTCGCCGCCGGAGAGCACGCCGGCCGGCTTGTCCACGTCGTCGCCGGAGAAGAGGAAGGAGCCGAGCACCTTGCGCACCTCGACCAGGTCGAGGTCGGGCGCGGCGGAGCGCATGTTCTCCAGGACGGTGCGCGCGGGGTCGAGGGTCTCGTGCTCCTGCGCGTAGTAGCCGAGCTTGAGGCCGTGGCCCGGGGTGACCTCACCGGTGTCGGGCTGCTCGACGCCGCCGAGGAGGCGGAGCAGGGTGGTCTTGCCGGCGCCGTTGAGGCCGAGGATGACGACCCGGGAGCCCTTGTCGATGGCCAGGTTCACGTCGGTGAAGATTTCGAGTGAACCGTACGACTTGGACAGGCCCTCCGCGGTGAGCGGGGTCTTGCCGCAGGGCGCGGGCTCCGGGAAGCGCAGCTTGGCGACCTTGTCGGAGGCGCGGACCGCCTCAAGGCCGGAGAGCAGGCGCTCGGCGCGCTTGGCCATGTTCTGCGCGGCGACGGTCTTGGTGGCCTTGGCGCGCATCTTGTCGGCCTGCGAGTTGAGCGCGGCGGCCTTCTTCTCCGCGTTCTGGCGCTCGCGGCGGCGGCGCTTCTCGTCGGCCTCGCGCTGCTGCTGGTAGAGCTTCCAGCCCATGTTGTAGACGTCGATCACCGAGCGGTTGGCGTCCAGGTAGAAGACCTTGTTGACGACGGTCTCGACCAGGTCGACATCGTGGGAGATGACGATGAAGCCGCCCCGGTAGGTCTTGAGGTAGTCGCGCAGCCAGACGATCGAGTCGGCGTCGAGGTGGTTGGTCGGCTCGTCGAGGAGCAGGGTGTCCGCGTCGGAGAAGAGGATGCGGGCGAGCTCGATGCGGCGGCGCTGACCGCCGGAGAGGGTGTGCAGCGGCTGGCCGAGGACCCGGTCGGGCAGTCCGAGGGCGGCGGCGATGGTCGCGGCCTCGGCCTCGGCGGCGTACCCGCCCTTGGTGAGGAACTCGGTCTCCTGGCGCTCGTACTGCTTGAGGGCCTTGTCGCGGGTGGCGCCGGAGCCGTTGGCGATGCGCTCCTCGTTCTGCCGCATCTTGCGGAGCAGGACGTCGAGGCCGCGGGCGGACAGGACGCGGTCGCGGGCGAGCACGTCGAGGTCGCCGGTGCGCGGGTCCTGCGGGAGGTAGCCGACCTCGCCGGAGCGGGTGATGGTGCCGCCGGCGGGCTGGCCCTCGCCGGCCAGGCACTTGGTGAGCGTGGTCTTGCCCGCTCCGTTGCGGCCGACGAGGCCGATGCGGTCGCCCTTGGCCACGCGGAAGGAGGCGTTCTCGATGAGGACTCGGGCGCCGGCGCGCAGCTCGATGCCGGAAGCGGTGATCACGGACAGACTCCAGGGCGGTGGGGAAGACGGCGGAAGGACGGCTGGCGCGGAGCTTCGACGCCGCTAATGCGCGGGGAGAATGGCCATGCGGCCAGTCTAACGGGCACCTGCAACTGCTTTTGGGCCATGCGACATACCTCACATGCCAGGTAAAACGGGTGAAGCGTTCCTTGTCTGCTGATACTCGGCAGAGACGCGGAGGGCGGTGGCCATGCAGTTCGACGACGACGCCAACCTGGACACATCAGAGGTCAAGGACGTCCGGGGCAGCCGCATTCCCGGCGGCCGGGCCACGGTCGGCGGCGGCATCGCGGGTGTCATCGCGCTGATCCTCGGCCTGCTCTTCGGAGTGGGCCCCGAGCAGCTCGGACTCTCCTCGGGCGGCGACGAGCCGGCCGCGAGCGCCTCCTCCGTCGCCCAGGTGCAGCAGAGCTGCCGGACCGGCGCGGACGCCAACACCCGCGAGGACTGCCGGATCGTGGCGGTCGTCAACAGCCTGCAGGACTACTGGCGCGCCGAGTACGCGCGGCGCGGCGGCCGCTACGGCGCCGCCTCGACCGTGATGTTCAGCCGGCAGGTCCCCACCGCCTGCGGGCAGGCCAGCTCGGCCGTCGGCCCCTTCTACTGCCCCGGCGACCGGCAGGTCTATCTGGATCTGGGCTTCTTCGACGAGCTGCGCACCAAGTTCGGCTCGACCGGCGGGCCCTTCGCGCAGGCCTATGTGGTGGCGCACGAGTACGGCCACCACGTGCAGAACCTGATGGGCACCCTGTCCCGCGCCCAGGACGGCCGGACCGGCGCGAACTCCAACGCGGTGAAGGTCGAGCTGCAGGCCGACTGCTACGCGGGGGTGTGGGCGCGGCACGCGACGACCACCCCTGACGACAGGACGGGCCGCCCGCTGCTCACCCGGCTCACGGACGAGGACATCCGCGACGGCCTGGACGCGGCGGCGGCGGTCGGCGACGACCGGATCCAGGAGCGCTTCCAGGGCCGGGTCACCCCGGAGAACTGGACCCACGGCTCGGCCGCCCAGCGCCAGCAGTGGTTCTACCAGGGCTACCGCACCGGCGACATGGCGCAGTGCAACACCTTCCGGTGAGCGGCCCGCTGCCAGACTGAGATCCAGGTCACAGAAAAGGAGGCGATCGCGATGACGGACGCGCCCGACATCTGCCCCGCCCTGCGGTACGAGGACGCGAAGGCCGCGATCAAGCAGCTCACGGAGGCCTTCGGCTTCACCGTGCACGCCGTGTACGAGGGCGAGGACGGCCGGGTGATGCACGCCGAGCTGTCCTACGGCAACGGCATGGTGATGCTCGGCAGCACGGGCACCGGCAGCACCTTCGACAAGATCATGGCCGGCGGCGGCCCGACCGGCATCTACGTGCGGGTGGCCGACGTCGACGACCACCACGCCCGGGCCGTCGCCCACGGCGTGCAGATCGTCATGCCGCCCACCGACCAGGACTACGGCTCCCGCGACTACATGGCGCGGGACGCCGAGGGCAACGTCTGGAGCTTCGGGACGTACGCCCCCGGCGCCGCGGCGGGGTGATCAGCCGGCGTAGTAGCCGTTCAGGTCGGCGATGACCTGGGTCGAACCGGAGTGGTTGACGAAGCTGACCCGTCCGTCGACCACGGGTACCACGACCAGGTTCGAGATCGTCTCCCCCTTGGTGAAGTTGAGGTTGGAGACGACCGGCAGCGGCTGCCCGTGCGGGTGGGCCCGCAGATAGCTGTCGCTGGTGGCGCCGGTGACGGTGACGTTCAGGACGACCGCCTTGACGCCCTCCGCCGGCACCCCGTGCACGCCGCCGACCCGGATGCTCACGACCTCGCCGGGGCCGACCGCGCCGGCCCGGGCGCCGAGACCCGCACGGGTGTCGAGCAGCCGGGTGGGCTCGGTGGAGACGAACGGCGCGCCCGTGGCGGAGAAGTAGCCCGTCACGTCCGCGAGCAGGTCGACGGTGCCGGCGCTGTTGCGCAGGTCCACCGTGCCGTTCAGCACCGGCACGACCACCAGGTTGGGCAGGGTGCGGCCGGCCGTGTAGTTGATGTTCGACACGGCGGGCAGCGGGCTGCCGTCGGGGAAGACGGTGACGAAGCCGCTGTTGGTGGGCGCGACCGCCGTCACGTTCATGACCACCGCGGTGACACCCGTGGCCGGAACGCCGTGCACGCCCGCCACCTTGAGCTTCACCGTGCCGCCCGCACCGACCCGCGCCTTCGCCGCACCGGTGCCGTTACGAGTGTCCAGGAAGCGCGTCGGCGCGATCGGTGTCAGCGCGGAGCCCTGGCCCGCCTCGGCCGTGTAGTAGCCGGCCACGTCCGCGACGAGGTCGACGGTGCTCACGCTGTTGCGCAGGTCCACGACGCCGTTGCGGACGGAGACCGTCACGAGATTGGAGAGGGTGCGGCCGCCGGTGTAGTTGAGGCTGGACGTCGTGGGCAGCGACCCGCCGTCGGGATACGCGGTGACGAAGCCGTTGCCGGTGGGCGCGACCGCCGTCACGTTCATGACCACGGCGGTGACATCCGTGGCCGGAACGCCCTGGACGCCCGCCACCTTCAGCTTCACCGTGCCACCCGCAGCGACCCGTGCCTTGGGCGCACCGGTGCCGTTACGGGTGTCCAGGAACCGCGTCGGCGCGATCGGGACGAACCGGCCCGGGGTCGCCTCGGCCGGCGCGGTCACGGTGTACGCCTTCGGCAGGTAGCCATGCGAGCGGGTGCCCGAGGAGTAGCCCGCGCCGTCGACCACGAGGTCGTAGCTGCCCGGCGGCAGCCCGGCCGTGTTGAGCAGGGCGGTGAGCGCGGTGCCGTCGGAGCGGACGGACACCGCCGGGTTCATGCGGTACTCGCTCGACGCGGTGTCACCGCGCAGCACGAGCTCGGTGCCGAGCGTCAGGTTCGTGCCGGTCAGCACGACCTGGTTCGCCGTTCCGGCGGGCCCGTTGGTGCTGCTCAGCGCGGACACGTCGCCGTACTTCCGCGGCTCGGTGCACCCCTGGTCGCACAGGCCCTGCATCGAGTACTCGAACGGGGCCGGTGCGTCGCCCGGGCGCAGCAGGAAGACATACCGGCCGGCGCGGGCGTTCCAGGTGGTCAGGCAGCGGAAGCGGAACTCCCCGTAGCTGCCGCCGCACTGGTACGCGTCCTCGTTCACGCCGTTGAACGAGGTGTCCGTGAGCAGGGTCGTCCAGGCGGTCTCGGTGCCGGGGGCGCTGTCGGTGCCGACCACCTTGAAGGCCTGGTTCGGCTTCATGTCGAGGACGGCGCAGTAGGCGGTCCTGGTCTCGGTGAGTGTCCCGCTGCGCAGCGAGAAGCCGGCCGGGGACACCGTGTTGGCGGTGCACTCGGGGGCCCAGCCCGCCGCAGTGGCGATCTTCCAGGTGTCCAGGCGGACCGGGATCGGGGTGCCGTTGTAGCCGGACGCGAGGGCGAAGACCAGGTACGAGGTGGCGCCGGTGACCTTGCAGGTGGCGCCGGCGTTCCAGCAGCGCATGGTGCCGCTGCCGTCGGCGACGTTCAGCATCGCACCGGTCCGCCAGGCGGCGCCGGGGGTCCGGGCCGAGAACAGCATCTTGTCGCCGGCCGCCGCGGTGACCCGCAGACAGGTGCTGGCAAGAGCCGAGTCGAAGGTGGTGCCGGTGGACGGGCCGCCGACGGCGAGCGACGCGGGGGCCGCGCACTTCGCCGTGGCGGAGATGTCCCGCCGGACGAGGCGGTAGGTGTCGGGCGCGTACGTGTTGGCCGAGAGCAGGACCGTGTACGGCGCACCGGCCGTGAGCTTGCAGGCCGCCGTGGAGGTGGCGCTGGTCTCGCAGATCTTGTTGCCGGCGGTGTCGTGGACGGCGACCCAGGCGTTCGCCCGGTTGCTGTCGTTGGCGTAGTCGAAGAACTCGGCCGTGGAGTGCGCGTTCGCCGCGAGGGACAGGCAGGCGGTGCGCACCGGCGGCTCGATCCGGACCTCGGCGCCCCAGCTGCCGCCGAAGGGCGACTGGGCCCAGGGGGTGCAGCCCGGGCCGTCGCCGGTGCGCTGCGCCGCGAGCCGGTAGGTGCCGGTGGCGGGGCCGGTCAGGACGACGTGGAACGGGGCGGTCCCGGTCAGCTTGCAGACGGTCGGCCCGCCGTCGCCGCACTGGGCCTGGCCCTTGGCGTCGAAGACCCGCGGCGCGGGGCGGGCGGCGTCCTCGGCGGTGGCCCGGTCGAGGAGGTACACGCCGCGGCCGGAGGCGGTGGGCAGGGTCAGGCACAGGGACTGGCCGGCGCCGGTGAAGGTGCCGGTCGCGGGGCCGGAGGCGAGCCCGTCGTCGCGCACGGCGACACAGCCCTCGGTCTGGTCCGTCCGGTGGAAGCGGATGCCGTACGGCTCGGTTCCGGCGCTCGCGCCGTCCCGGGCCCAGGTGTAGTCGCCCGCGGCGAGCTCGCAGGGCTTGTCGCCGGCCGCGGCGCACACCGGGGTGCCGTCGGTGGTGAAGAGGCGGCCGGTGACGCCTTCGCCCACGGGGGCGTAGAGGTGGGGTCCGGCGGCCGGGACGTGCAGGACGCGGCAGCGCGCGGCGGAGCCGGCCTCGGGCACCGTGCCGTACGCCTGCGGCTGCACGGTGGGGCAGCCGTCGGGCCGGGAGAGCCGGGCGAACGCGACCGTGTGGTCGACGCTCCGTCCGGCGTCCTCGTTCACCAGGACGCGGAAGGGCGCGGGGCCGGTGAGCGTGCAGTCGAGCTCCCCGGAGCTGCGGGAGCGGGTGGAGCACACCTCGGCGCCGGTCGCGTCGTGGACGGAGGCGAGGGCCCAGTACGGGGAGACGTGGGTGCGCAGGACCTCGCCGGTGACCAGGGGCAGCGCGTAGCAGTGGCCCGCCGCGCCGGCGGCGAGGGAGCCGTCGAAGGTCTTGGGCGCGCCGAGCGCGGTGTCCGGCTCGGTGACGGTGGTGCAGGCCGGGTCGGAGAGCAGGGCCGTGTAGGACACGGTGAGTCCGCCGCCGTAGTTCCAGTCGTCCCGCACGCGCAGGGTGTGGGCGCCCTTCGCGGTGATGGGACAGCGGGTGACGCCGTAACCGTCGGCGAGCCGCTCACAGGCGACGGTGCTGCCGTCGGGCGCGGTGAGGGTGGTGGTCAGGGGCCCCGACGCGGTGTACACGACCTGGACGAACAGCAGGTCGGGGGCGTGGGTGAGGTCGAGCGTGTACTCCGCTCCGCCGGCCGGGAGCGCGGCGCAGGCGTGCACGGCGTTCGGCTCGACGGGGCCGGAGCAGGTGTCGGCGTCGGCGGCCGTGGTGAGCGCCCGGATCTCCTTCGCGGCCTCGGCGGACCGGGCCGCGGGGCCCTGCGGTCCGGCGGGGGCGGACGTGGTCCGGGGCGCGGGCGCGGCGGATGTCCTGGCCGGAGCGGACGTCTTGGCCGGAGCGGGCGTGGGTGCGGTGGCGGCGCCGGCCGTGGCGGCCCCGCCGAGCGTGGTGGTGAGGACGGTGAGGACCAGTGCGGCGAGCGCGAGCGGCGTACGGCCGCGGCTCGAGCCGCTCCTGGTCCGCTGCCGTCTCCTTATGGACAGAGGTGGCATGCGGTTCCCCCCAAGGAATGCGCGTGCCCTGCCCCTGTGACCGGCACAGGGGAGCTCAGGGCGAAGCGATTCTAGGCGGAGTCGATCAACCGTTCCCCTGAAATTCCCGGCGGCGGCCCGCCCGGACCCCGCGGCGCGGGGTCCGGGCCGCGGGGTCCGGGCGTGCCGGGCCGGGGCTCAGGCCCCGCCGGTGTGGACCTGGAAGGCGGCGCGGCGGACCGCCTTCGCGAGGGCCGGGTCGGGGTGGGCGGCGGCGAGGGCCACCAGGACCTGGACGGTGCGGGGGTGGCCGACGGCGCGGACCTCGTCGAGCAGGGCGGGCACGGTGCCCTGCACGGCGGAGTCCAGGTGCCG
Organism: Streptomyces fradiae; assembly: GCF_041270065.1. NCBI lineage: Bacteria > Bacillati > Actinomycetota > Actinomycetes > Kitasatosporales > Streptomycetaceae > Streptomyces > Streptomyces fradiae. The sequence continues at coordinate 1,720,658 of NZ_CP065958.1, forward strand.
AACGAGCAGCATGCCCTCGCCGTGGTCGGCTACGGCGGCCGCGGTGTCCACCCACAGCCAGGTGGCCTCCTCGCGGGTCAGCACCTCGGGGGCCTCGTCCGGGTCCGCGCCCTCGCACTCGGCGAGCCAGAGCAGGGCGTACGGGCGGAGCGAGGCGTCCGCGAGGGCGGCGCGGACCTCGGGCTCGGCCGGGGCGCCGACGACCCGCAGGGCCTCGAAGGCGAGGCCGCGCAGCAGGGCGTCCTCGCCGCGGGCGACGGCGAGGAGTTCGGCGACCGCGCTGGTGAGGGTGCGGGCGGCGAGCCAGGCGCGGTACTCGTCGCGGGCCGGGCCGGGGGTGAGCCGGGCGCAGCCGCGGAGCATGTCCTCGGCGGACTGCTCGATGTTGCCGGCCGGGCTCTGCGCGGCGACGCAGATCTGCTCCAGCTTGACCCAGACCGCCCAGTTGCCGAGCGGGGTGAGGGTGGCGTGCCGGTCGCCGGGGGCGGCGGCGAGGGTGAGCGCGCCGACGGCGGCCAGGCCCTCCAGGGCCCAGTCGAGCAGCGGCGGCAGCCCCTCGGCGGGGGCCTGTTCGACGGCCTCGCCGGGGTCCGGCACCTCGCAGCGCTCCTCGCGGAGCTCGTCCACGCGCTGCTCCAGGAGGTCGAGCAGTCCGCTGACGGCCACCGGCCCGGCGGACAGCTGGAGCAGCGAGAGCACCTGCGGGACGGCCTCGACGACTTCGGCGACGGCGCCGGCGGCGACGCCTTCGGGCGCCGGGTGCACCAGCGACCAGGCGTCGAACAGCGCGACCCAGCCGCGCAGGACGGCGGAGTCGTCCCGGTCCCAGGCCTGCAGCCGCCAGCCGGGGCGGGCGGTCTCGCCGTGCAGTTCGACGAGCCCGGCGAGCCGCGCGCGGTCCCAGCCGGCCCGGACCTGTCCGGGGGTCAGGTCCAGTGCGGCGGCGGCCCGTTCGCCGTCCGGGGGTGCCGTCTCGGGCCGCCGGCCGACGGCGGCCCAGCGGGCGATGCGTACCGCGTCGGCGAGCACCGCGCGTGCCTGCAGGGCGAGTTCCGCGCGGGGCGGAGTCCCCTCGGGCGGCCGCGGCGCCGGCCGGGTCCGCCGGGCCGTCACGGCCTTTCGTGCGGTGGCGAGGGCCCCCGGACGGACGAGTCGGAGTCTGGAGTTGCGCGCGAAGGGTTCATCGGGCTTTCGAGACGTCACGGAGGGCAGTCTTCCCGCTGACGGCCCGAAAGCCCAATCGGAATCGGCGACCCCGCCGCCGGGGCCCTCCGGGGCTCCTGACGGGCCCTGGGCGCGCGTCCGGACGAGGGGTGTCCAGGACGGGTGTCCAGAGGGGCGTCCGGAGGGGTGTCTAGACGAGCGGGGTCACGAACCGCCGTACCGCCTCCTCGTAGCGGACCGGGTCGGCGTTCCACATGGCCGCGTGCGGGGCGCGCGTGACCGGGGTGAGGGTGACCAGGTCGGGGCGGAGCTCGGCGAGGCGGCGGGAGTGCTCCCAGGGGGCGATGGTGTCGTCGGGGCCGTGGAAGAGGAGGACCGGGACGCGCAGCGCGGCCGGGTCGGCGGCCTCCTGGATGCGGTCGCCGTGCAGTCCGGTGCGGCCCTGGGCGGCGCGGACGGCGAGCGGGAGCAGGACGGCGGGGATCCGGCGGGCGGCGGCGAGGTTGCGCAGGGTGGTCTCCCAGTCGAGGACCGGGGAGTCGAGGACCAGGCCGCGGATCCGGTCGCGCACCCCGGAGCCGGCGGCGGCGTGCAGGGCCATCGAGGCACCGGTGCCCCAGCCGTGCAGGACGACGCCGGTGGCGCCGCGCCGGACGGCGTAGCGGATGGCGGCGTCGACGTCGCGCCACTCGGAGTCGCCGAGGTGGGCGAGCCCGTCGGGGGCGGGCGGCGCGCCGGCGTCGCCGCGGTAGGCGGGGATCAGCACGGGCACCTGGCGCCGCTGCAGGAAGGGCACCAGGTTGAGCGGGTGCTCGCGGGTGGTGCCGAGGCCGTGCAGGGCGATCACCCAGGTGCCGCGCGCGCCGGGCACGAGCCAGCCGGGCAGGTTGCCGAGCTCGCCGGGGATCTCGACCTCCTCGTACCGCAGGCCGAGCGCGGTCTCGGGGGTGCCGCAGTGCAGCTGCGGGGTGAGCCGGACCTTGGCGCCGGGGCCGAGGGTGCCGAGCTCGACCCGTTCGAGCCGCCGGACGACGGTGTCGGCGGTGTGCGGGACCCGGTCGAGGACCGGGCCGATCACCGCGTGCAGGCCGTCCGCCTCGATCCCGTAGGTGCCGGGCCGCAGGGAGGCCAGGGCGCGGGTGAGGGTGATCCGGCCGGGGCCGGTGGCATGCACGGTGAGCCGTGGATCGCCGGGGAAGGGGCGGCCCGAGGGCACCCCGAGGGCGGCGTCGCTGGCGTAGCGGCCGGCCGCCACCGCGGCCGCGCCGAGGACTGTCACTGTGGTGACGGCCGCTGCCGTCGCTGTAGCCGGGCGCACGCTCCCAGTGTCGGCAGCCTGCCCGCGCCCTGCCACCGGGCGGGCCCCTCGGTGGGTGCGGCGAAGCCGTGACGGCCCTCCTCCGAGTGACGTGGGTCTCGTCCGCCGGGTCCTCCGTGCGGCTGACGTGGTCCACGGGGCGATACGGAGCGGGAGGGGCGGACGCTACGCGCGTTGCGCGAGGCCCGGAAACGCCCGGATTACCCGGGGTCGCACCCTGACCGCATCGTGGACATCCGTACGAACACAAACGGAAGCGGAACCTCCGCCCTCCGGATAGGGACACCACTGCGCCCGACCCAGTTCACCTTCCGTTCACCCAGGTTGCGTACGTTCAAGCAGCCACTGACGTCAAACGATTGCCTGGGTAAATGGAACACATCACGCTGCTGCTCGCCATTGTGGTCGTGACAGCTCTCGTGTTCGATTTCACGAACGGTTTCCACGACACCGCCAACGCGATGGCGACGACCATCTCGACCGGTGCACTCAAGCCCAAGACGGCGGTGGCCATGTCCGCCGTGCTGAACCTGGTCGGCGCGTTCCTGTCGGTGGAGGTCGCCAAGACGATCTCCAAGGGGCTCGTCAACGAGGAGGGCATCCAGCCCGAAGTCATCCTCGCCGCGCTCGTCGGCGCGATCCTCTGGAATCTGGTGACCTGGCTGGTCGGACTGCCGTCCAGCTCCTCCCACGCCCTGATGGGCGGCCTCATCGGCGCGACCGTCGCCTCGATCGGCTTCAGCGGGGTCAACGGCGAGAGCGTCGTGACCAAGGTGCTCATCCCGGCGGTCGCCGCGCCGATCGTCGCCGGCCTGGCCGCGATGCTCGCCACCCGCCTGACGTACCGCCTGGACAAGAAGACCGACGCCAGGACGACCGAGAAGGGCTACCGGGCCGGCCAGATCGCCTCCGCCGGTCTCGTCTCCCTCGCCCACGGCACCAACGACGCCCAGAAGACGATGGGCATCATCACCCTGGCCCTGGTCGCCGGCGGCGTCCTCGCCCCCGGCTCCAACCCGCCGGTCTGGGTCATCGTCTCCGCCGGTACGGCCATCGCGCTCGGCACCTACCTCGGCGGCTGGCGCATCATCCGCACCATGGGCAAGGGCCTCACGGACCTCCAGCCGCAGCAGGGCTTCGCCGCCCAGACCAGCGCGGCCACCACCATCCTGGCCTCCGCCCACCTCGGCTTCTCGCTCTCCACCACCCACGTCGTCTCCGGCGGCGTGATGGGCGCCGGCCTGGGCCGCAAGGGCGGTGTCGTCCGCTGGTCGACCGCCACCCGGATGTTCGTCGCCTGGGGCCTGACCCTCCCGGCCGCCGGCCTGGTCGGCGCCGGTGCCGAGTTCGTCGCCAGCCAGGGCCAGTGGGGCGTGTACGTGGTCGCGGCCTTCCTGGTCGCCTCCTGCGTCGGCATCTGGCTGGTCTCGCGCCGCCAGGTGGTCGACCACACCAACGTCAACGACGTCGAGTCCGGTGCCGGCACCGACACCGCGGCCGAGCCCGCGGGCGTCGTCACCACCGCCATCGCCGCCGTCACCCCGCCGCCGGCCGCCGGCTCCGTCGCCGCCGTCGCGGACCCGGACCTGAAGACCACCATCCCCGCCCCCAACCCCGCGGACCCCGCCGCTCCCGCGGCCCCCGCCGCCGCGGTCTGAGGAAGAGGAACCGGAACAGCATGAAGATCGACTGGGCAGCCCTCGGCTCCGTCTTCGGAGTCAGCCTCGTGGCCACCGTGGCCCTCGTGGGCCTCTTCACCCTCGGCATCGTCGGCCTCGGCAAGCAGGAGCAGGCCGCGGCCCAGGGAGGCTCCGCCACCCTGGCCCGTACCGGCGCCTACGCCTGCTTCGCGCTCTGCGCGGCGGCCGTGGCGTACGGCATCTATCTGATCGTCGCCTGATCGTCGCCTGACGGAACGTTCACGGCAGTGGGGTCCGCACCTTCGGGTGGGGACCCCACTGCCGTGTTTGTGGTGCTTCGCACAGTGACCCGTCGCAGGTCAGTCCCTGGTCAGGGGTGAGTTGACGGGTGTTCGCGGGGCGTGGTGGACTGCCGGGGCCATTACGGCGGCAAGAAGAGGAAGTCCGGTGCGATTCCGGCGCGGTCCCGCCACTGTGACCGGCCCCCGAGGGGCCGGGAGTCAGGAACTCTCGCCGCCGGTCACGTCGATCCAGGGCGCGGACCCTGAGTGAGGACACAGCGTCATGCCCGGCCGCGGCTCCAGACCGTCCGCCCGCACGTCCCTCTTCGCGTACGGAGCGGCCGCCGGCCTCGCCGTCGACCTGCTCCTCGGCGATCCGCGCCGCGCCCATCCCGTCGCCGCTTTCGGCCGGGCCGCGAGCGCCGTCGAACGGCGCCTGTACCGCGACGACCGTGGCCGGGGCGCCCTGCACACGGCCGTCTGCGCGGGCGGCGCCGTCGCGCTCGGCGCCCTCGCCGCCCGTACGGTACGGGGCAGCCGCGCCGCCACCGCCGCCCTGACCGCCGCCTCCGTGTGGGCCGTCGTCGGCGGTACGACCCTGGGCCGGGAGGCCCGCGCGATCGGCGGGGCGCTCGCCGCCGGGGACCTGGAGGTCGCCCGGGAACGCATGCCGCACCTGGTCGGCCGCGACCCGCAGGCGCTCGACGGGCCCGCGATGGCCCGCGCGGTCGTCGAGTCCGTCGCCGAGAACACCTCCGACGCCGTCGTCGGCGCGCTGGTGTGGGGCGCGGTCGCCGGAGTACCCGGGCTGCTCGGCTTCCGCGCCGTGAACACCCTGGACGCCATGGTCGGCCACAAGTCGCCGCGCTACCGGCGCTACGGCTGGGCCTCGGCCCGCCTCGACGACCTGGCCGGCGCGCCCGGCGCCCGGCTCACCGCCGTCCTCGCGACCGTCGCCGGTGGCGACCCGCGGGGCGCCGTGCGCGCCTGGCGGGCGGACGCGGGCAAGCACCCGAGCCCCAACGCGGGGCCGGTGGAGGCGGCGTTCGCGGGGGCGCTCGGGGTACGACTCGGGGGCACCCTCTCGTACGGCGGACGGGTCGAGCACCGGCCCGTCCTCAACGGCGAGGGGCGGCCCGTCGAGGTCGCCGACATCGAGCGGGCCGTCCGGCTCTCCCGCCGGGTGACCTGGCTGACCCTGGCCGTCTGTGTGGGCGGCCGCATGATCGCGAGCGCGCTGAAGCGGAGGAACGCATGAGGGGTGGGGGGCTGCTCGTCGCCGGGACCACGTCCGACGCGGGCAAGAGCGTCGTGACGGCCGGCATCTGCCGGTGGCTGGTCCGGCAGGGCGTCAAGGTGGCGCCGTTCAAGGGGCAGAACATGTCCCTCAACTCCTTCGTGACGCGGGAGGGGGCGGAGATCGGCCGCGCGCAGGCCATGCAGGCGCAGGCCGCGCGCGTGGAGCCGACCGCGCTGATGAACCCGGTGCTGCTCAAGCCCGGCAGCGACCGGTCCAGCCAGGTCGTCCTGATGGGCAGGCCGGTCGGGGAGCTGAGCGCCCGCGGCTACCACGGGGGGCGGCAGAAGGAGCTGTTCGAGCCGGTCCTCGCCTGCCTGGAGGAGCTGCGCGCCACGCACGACGCGGTGATCTGCGAGGGCGCGGGCAGCCCCGCCGAGATCAATCTGCGGCGCACCGACATCGTCAACATGGGCATCGCGCGGGCCGCGCGGCTGCCGGTGGTCGTGGTCGGCGACATCGACCGGGGCGGGGTCTTCGCCCAGTTCTTCGGCACGACGGCGCTGCTCGCGCCCGAGGACCAGGAGCTGATCGCCGGCTATCTGGTGAACAAGTTCCGCGGCGACGTGACGCTGCTCGAACCGGGGCTCGACATGCTGCTGGGCCTCACCGGGCGCCCGACGCTCGGTGTCCTGCCGTACGCGCACGGCCTCGGCATCGACGAGGAGGACGGCCTGCGGGTCTCGCTGCGCGGCGCGGTGCGCGAGTCGGTCGTGGCGCCGCCGGTCGGCGCGGACGTGCTGCGGGTCGCCGTCTGCGCCGTACCGCTGATGTCCAACTTCACGGACGTGGACGCACTGGCCGCCGAACCGGGTGTCGTGGTCCGCTTCGTGGACCGCCCGGAGGAGCTCGCCGACGCGGACCTGGTCGTGGTGCCGGGCACGCGCGGCACCGTCAAGGCGCTCGCCTGGCTGCGCGAGCGCGGCCTCGCCGACGCGCTCGTCCGGCGGGCCGCCGAGGGCCGCCCGATCCTCGGCATCTGCGGCGGCTTCCAGGCGCTCGGCGAGCACATCGACGACGAGGTCGAGTCCCGCGCGGGCGCGGTGGCGGGCCTGGGGCTGCTTCCCGTACGGGTCCGGTTCGCGCCCGAGAAGACGCTGGCCCGGCCGGTCGGCGAGGCGCTCGGCGAGCGGGTCGAGGGGTACGAGATCCACCACGGCGTGGCCGAGGTGCTCGGCGGGGAGGCGTTCCTGGACGGCTGCCGGGTCGGCGCCGTCTGGGGCACCCACTGGCACGGCTCCCTGGAGAGCGACGGCTTCCGCCGCGCCTTCCTGCGCGAGGTGGCCGCCGCGGCCGGGCGGGCCTTCGTACCCGCGCCCGACACCAGCTTCGGCGCCCTGCGCGAGGAACAGCTCGACCGCCTCGGCGACCTGATCGAGGAACACGCCGACACGGACGCGCTGCTGCGGCTGATCGAGAAGGGCGCGCCGGTGGGGCTGCCGTTCGTACCGCCGGGTGCGCCGTGAGTATGCCGGGCGGGATTATCCCCGCGTGTGCGGGGAGCAGCGGAGCAGCCCGATCAAGTGCTCGTGAAGCAGCGGGCCATCCCCGCGGTGGCAAGGAGGGCCTCATGTTGTCGCAGACCCACCACGGAAACGTCCGAGCCGTACGAATGCCACTCGAAGGAGTGACCACCCGATGAACACCCGCTATCCGTTCACCGCCGTCGTCGGCATGGACGACCTGCGGCTCGCGCTGCTGCTGAACGCGGTGTCTCCGTCCGTGGGCGGTGTGCTGGTCCGGGGCGAGAAGGGGACCGCGAAGTCGACCGCCGTCCGCGCGCTCGCTGAACTGCTGCCGACGGTGCCGGTGGTCGCGGGCTGCCGGTTCAGCTGTGATCCGGCGGCGCCCGATCCGGGGTGCCCGGACGGGCCGCACGCCGAGGGGGCGTACGAGGCGCGGCCGGCGCGGATGGTCGAGCTGCCCGTCGGCGCCTCCGAGGACCGGCTCGTCGGCTCGCTCGACATCGAGAGGGCGCTCGCCGAGGGCGTGAAAGCCTTCGAGCCGGGGCTTCTCGCCGATGCGCACCGGGGCATCCTCTATGTCGACGAGGTCAATCTGCTCAGCGACCACCTGGTGGACCATCTGCTCGACGCGGCCGCCATGGGCTCCTCGTACGTCGAGCGTGAAGGCGTCTCCGTACGGCATGCCGCCCGCTTCCTGCTCGTCGGGACGATGAACCCCGAGGAGGGCGAGCTGCGGCCGCAGCTGCTCGACCGGTTCGGTCTTACCGTGGAGGTGGCCGCCTCCCGGGAGCCGGAGCAGCGGGTCGAGGTGGTGCGGCGCCGGCTGGCGTTCGAGGACGATCCGGCGGCGTTCGCCGCGCGCTGGGCGGGTGAGGAGCGGGCGCTGCGCGAACGGATCGTCGCCGCCCGGGAGTTGCTGCCGAAGGTGGCGCTCGGGGACGCGGTGCTGCTGCAGATCGCGGCGACCTGCGCCGCGTTCGAGGTGGACGGCATGCGCGCCGACATCGTGATGGCACGGACGGCGACCGCGCTCGCCGCCTGGGCGGGGCGGACGGAGGTCACCTCCGAGGACGTACGGCAGGCGGCCCTGCTCGCGCTCCCCCACCGGCGCCGGCGCAATCCCTTCGACGCTCCGGGTCTGGACGAGGACAAGCTCGACGAGACCCTGGAGCAGTTCAAGGGCGAGGACGAGCCCGACGACGACCCGGAGCCGGACGGCCCGGGCGACGGCGGGCCCGGCGGGGGCGGTCCGGATGACGGCGGTGGGATTCCGCCACAGAGCGAGGGACCCGACAGTCCCGCGCCGGAGTCCGCCGAGGCGCCCGAGAGCGCCCCCGCACCGCAGAGCGGCGGCGGCGCCGGCGAGCGGGCCGCCGTCAAGGCCGGTGAGCCCTTCCGTACGAAGATGCTGAGCGTGCCCGGGCTCGGCGAGGGCGCCGCCGGGCGCCGCTCCCGGGCCCGTACGGAGCACGGGCGGACGACCGGCGCGACCCGCCCCCGGGGCGCGCTGACCAAGCTGCATCTGGCGGCGACCGTGCAGGCCGCCGCCCCGCACCAGCAGGCGCGCGGGCGCAGCGGCCGGGGTCTGGTGGTGCGGCGGGACGATCTGCGGCAGGCGACCCGCGAGGGGCGGGAGGGCAATCTGGTCCTGTTCGTCGTGGACGCGTCCGGGTCGATGGCGGCGCGGCAGCGGATGGGCGCCGTGAAGGGCGCGGTGCTTTCGCTGCTGCTCGACGCGTACCAGCGGCGTGACAAGGTCGGTCTGGTCACCTTCCGGGGCCGGACCGCGGATCTCGCCCTGCCGCCGACCTCGTCCGTGGACGCCGCCGCCGCGCGGCTCGAACAGCTCCCGACGGGCGGCCGCACCCCGCTGTCGGCCGGGCTGCTCAAGGCGCACGACGTGCTGCGCGTGGAGCGGCTTCGCGATCCCTCGCGGCGCCCGCTGCTCGTCGTGGTGACCGACGGCCGGGCGACCGGCGGCGGCGCGGACCCGGTGGCGCTCGCCGCGCGGGCGGCGCGGCTGCACGCCGCCGACGGCACGGCCGCGGTGGTCGTGGACTGCGAGACGGGACCGGTGCGGCTCGGCCTCGCCGGGAACCTCGCGCGTGAACTCGGCGGCACCGCCGTCACCCTGGACGAACTGCGCGCCGACTCGATCGCCGGCCTCGTCAGGGACGTACAGGGACAGAACAACCACTCTGCGACCAGGAGGGCCGCGTAAATGCCCAAGGGACAGCCGACCGTCGTTCCGGACGACGGTCTCACCACCCGTCAGCGCCGCAACCGCGCCCTGGTGATGGTGCACACGGGCGTCGGCAAGGGGAAGTCGACGGCCGCCTTCGGCATGGCGCTGCGCGCCTGGAACCAGGGCTGGCCGATCGGGGTGTTCCAGTTCGTGAAGTCCGCCAAGTGGCGGGTCGGCGAGGAGAACGCCCTGAAGGCGCTCGGCGAGACCGGCAAGGGCGGCACGGTCGTCTGGAACAAGATGGGCGAGGGCTGGTCCTGGATCCAGCGCGAGGTCGCCGAGGGCGAGCAGTCGCACGAGGACAAGGCGCGCGAGGGCTGGGAGCAGGTCAAGCGGGACCTGGCCGAGGAGAGGTACAAGTTCTACGTCCTCGACGAGTTCGCCTATCTGCTGCACTGGGGCTGGATCGACACGGCCGAGGTGGTGGAGGTGCTCGCGAACCGTCCCGGGCAGCAGCACGTCGTCATCACCGGCCGCAACGCGCCGCAGGAGCTGGTCGACTTCGCCGACCTGGTGACGGACATGTCGAAGGTGAAGCACCCGATGGACGCGGGTCAGAAGGGCCAGCGGGGCATCGAGTGGTAGCACGTCTCGTCATCGCCGCGCCGTCCTCGGGCGCGGGCAAGACCACGGTCGCGACCGGTCTGATGGCCGCGTTCGCCGGCCGTGGGCTCGCGGTCTCGCCGCACAAGGTGGGCCCGGACTACATCGACCCGGGCTACCACGCGCTCGCCACCGGCCGCCCGGGCCGCAACCTCGACGCGTTCATGTGCGGCACGGACCGGATCGCGCCGCTGTTCCTGCACGGGGCGCGGGGCTGCGACCTGGCGGTCGTCGAGGGCGTGATGGGCCTGTACGACGGGGCCGCGGGCCAGGGCGAACTGGCCTCCACCGCGCAGGTGGCGAAGCTGCTCAAGGCTCCGGTGGTGCTCGTCGTGGACGCCTCGTCGCAGTCGCGGTCGGTGGCCGCGCTGGTGCACGGCTTCGCGTCCTGGGACCCGGAGGTGCGGCTTGGCGGGGTGATCCTGAACAAGGTCGCCACCGACCGGCACGAGGCGCTGCTCCGGGAGGCCCTGGAGGAGTCCGGGGTGCCGGTGCTCGGCGTGCTGCGACGGGCGCCCGCCGTGGAGACGCCGTCGCGGCACCTGGGTCTGGTGCCGGTGGCGGAGCGGCAGGCCGCGGCGGTCGAGGCGGTGGCGGCGCAGGCGGAGCAGGTGCGGCAGGGCTGCGACCTGGAGGGCTTGCTGGCTCTGGCGCGGTCGGCGCCGGAGCTGCGCGACGAGCCGTGGTCGGCGGAGGGGTCCACCGAGATGGCGGGGCCTGCGCGGGCCGGCCGGCCGGTCGTCGCCGTCGCCGGCGGGGCTGCGTTCACCTTCTCGTACGCCGAGCACACCGAGCTGCTCACCGCAGCCGGCGCCGAGGTCGTCACCTTCGATCCGCTCCGGGACGAGGCCCTGCCCGAGGGGACCCGGGGGCTGGTCATAGGCGGCGGGTTCCCCGAGGTGTACGGGGAGGAGCTGTCCGCCAACGCGAAGCTGCGGGCGGCGGTGGCGGAGCTCGCCGCCTCGGGCGCGCCGATCGCGGCCGAGTGCGCCGGGCTGCTGTATCTGGCGCGCTCGCTCGACGGGCGCCCGATGTGCGGGGTGCTCGACGCGGACGCGCGGATGTCGCCGCGGCTCACGCTCGGCTACCGGGACGCGGTGGCCGTCGGCGACAGCGTGCTCGCGGCGGCCGGAACGCGGATGCGGGGGCACGAGTTCCACCGCACGGTGATCGAGCCGGGGGCCGGTGAGCAGCCGGCCTGGGGGCTGCGCCAGCCGGAGATGCGGGTGGAGGGCTTCGTACGGGGCGGGGTGCACGCCAGCTATGTGCACACGCACTGGGCCGGGGCCCCGCAGGCCGCCGCCCGGTTCGTGGCGCACTGCGCGGGCACCGGCGGTCAGACGGCGTGAGTTCAGCCGCCGGAGAGGCCCACCACGAGCCAGATGAAGGCCACGCCCGCGACCGTGCACAGCAGGGTGGTGCGGGCGGGGTGTTCGTGGTGGGCCTCGGGCAGGATCTCGGCGGCGGCGAGGTAGAGCAGGGCACCGCCGAAGAAGCCGAGATAGCTGCCCAGCAGTTCCTCCGGAAGGGTGAGGAGGGTGGCGAGGCCGGCGCCGGCGATCGGGGCGACCGCGTCGGCGACGAGCATGGCGACGGCCTTGCGCCGGTCGTTCCCGTACAGGCTGGTGAGCGTGTACGTGTTGAAGCCGTCGGCGAAGTCGTGGGTGATGACGGCGAGCGCCACGGTGGCGCCCATGCCGCCGCTGACCTGGAAGGCGGCGCCGAGCGCGATGCCGTCCATGAGGCTGTGCAGGACCATGGCGGCGGCCGCGACGAGTCCGACCTGCGGGGTCCGCTCCCCCGGCTTCCCGCCGTCCCCGCCCCCGTTCTCGGCGCCGTGGGAGGAGGCGCGGCGGGTGGCGAGGAGACGTTCCACCACGTGGGCGAAGAGGAAGCCGCCGACGAAGAGCAGCAGGGCCTGCGGGACGCCGAAGACGGCCTCCCCTGCGGCGTCCATGGCCTCGGGCAGCAGGTCGAGTCCGACGACGCCGAGCATCAGGCCGCCGGCGAGACCGAGGACGAGATGGCGGCGGTCGGTGACGCGTCCGGCGACCCAGCCGCCGAAGAGCGTCATCAGGAACGCGCCGAGCGCGACGACTACAGCCATGGGCCTTTGCTATCCGATGCGGCCTCTCCCGCGCACCTCGACGTGGTCGTCGACGTGATCGTGGGGGTGGGGGCGCGGTCCGGGGTCACGGTGGACGAGGTGCTCGGTCTCATCGGTGCGGCGCTGCGGGAGGCGGGGCTTACGGGCGCGGCGGTGACGGCGCTGGCGACGCTCGACGTACGGGCGGGCGAGCCGGGGATCGTCGGGGCGGCGGCGCGGCTCGGGGCCGGGACCAGGATGGAACCCGGGACCGGGTCCGGGGTCGGGGTCGGGGTGCCGGTGCGGGTGTTCGGGAGCGCGGAGCTGGCCGGGGTGGCCGTACCGCATCCCTCCGAGCGGCCGCTGGCCGCAACGGGCACGGCGTCGGTGGCGGAGGCGGCGGCGCTGCGGGCGGCGGGGCCGGGGGCGGTGCTTCTGGTGCCGAAGCGGAAAACCAGGCGTGTGACCTGCGCCATTGCCCGTTCCGTACCACTTCGTCCGAACGAAGTCTCCCCAGGCGCACGGTTGTTGCCCGATACTCACGGGTACATCGGTGGCGAGCCCCACACTCACCCCACCGGCACCACTCCCATCCCCACCCCCCACACGACGGCGGCCATGGACATCGACACTCCTGCGGGCACCTCCGCTGACGCTGACGCGCACGACCTCAGACACCACGGCGACGCCGAGGTCCGGGACGAGAAGCTGACCGACCTCGCGGTCAATGTGCGGACGAACACTCCGCCGGACTGGCTGCGGGAGCGGATCGCCGAGTCCCTGACCGGCCTGGCGGCCTATCCGGACGGGCGGGCGGCGCGGGCCGCGGTCGCCGACCGGCACGATCTGCCGGCCCGGCGGGTGCTGCTCACGGCGGGCGCGGCGGAGGCCTTCGTGCTGCTCGCGCGGGCGCTGCCGGCGCGGCGGGCGGTGGTGGTGCATCCGCAGTTCACCGAGCCGGAGGCGGCCCTGCGGGACGCCGGGCACGCGGTGGAGCGGGTACTGCTGCGCGAGGAGGACGGGTTCCGGTTCGATCCGGCGCAGGTGCCGGAGGACGCGGATCTGGTCGTCATCGGCAATCCGACCAATCCGACCTCCGTCCTGCACCCGGCGGCGACGATCGCGTCGCTCGCCCGGCCGGGGCGGTGGCTGGTGGTCGACGAGGCGTTCATGGACGCGGTGCCGGGCGAGCGGGAGTCGCTCGCCGCGCGGACGGACGTGCCGGGTCTGGTGGTGCTGCGGAGCCTGACGAAGACCTGGGGTCTCGCGGGGCTGCGGATCGGCTACGTACTGGCGGAGCCGGAGACGATCGCCGCGCTCGAACGCGTACAGCCGCTGTGGCCGGTGTCGACGCCGGCGCTGGTGGCGGCCGAGGCGTGCATGGCGCCGGTGGCGCTGATGGAGGCCGAGGACGCGGCGCTGCGGATCGGGGTGGAGCGGGCGCACCTGCTGGCCGGGCTCGCGGAGTTCGACGAGGTACGGGTGGTCGCGGCGGCGGAGGGCCCGTTCGTGCTCGTACGGATCGAGGGCGCGGACGCGGTGCGCGACCGGCTGCGGCTGCTCGGCTTCGCCGTGCGGCGCGGGGACACCTTCCCGGGGCTCGACCGGCACTGGCTGCGGATCGCGGTGCGGGACCGGGTGACGACGAACCGGTTCCTGCAGGCGCTCGACCAGGCGCTGTTGCTGCTGGGGTAGACATCGGAGAAGGGGGTGCCGGTGCGGCACCCCCTTCCGTCGCCCCCTGGTCGTTCCCCCTCGGGCCGGTCAGCCGCGCGCGCGGGCGCGGCCGCGGGCCAGGACCAGGGCGCCGCCGCCCACGCCGAGCAGCACGACCGCGCCGCCCGCGAGGTACGGGGTCATGGAGCTGCCGCCGGTCTCGGCGAGGTTCTGGGTCGGGGTGCTGCCGCCGTTCTGGGTGGTCACGCCGGTGTCGCGGCTGGGCTCGGTGGAGGGCTGGTCCGTGGGCTGCTGCGAGGGCTGCTCGCTCGGCTGCCGCGTCGGCTCCTTCGTCGGCTCGTCGCCGTGCGGGGTGGCGCAGGTGGCCTCGGCGAGGGTGACCTTGCCCTTGACCTCGGCGACGTTGAGGTTGAGCGGGTTGACCTCCACCGACAGTTCGAGGGCGGTGGCGGCGGCGGTGTTCGAGGTGGTGGAGGTACGGGAGAGGTCGAGGACGACCTCGCCGACGCCCGGCACCGTGACCTTGGTCTGGCCGCCGGTGGACAGGGTGGTCTTCTTGCCGAGCACGGTGACGTGGCCGAGCAGGTTGGACTCGGCGACCGGGCGCTTGCCGGCCTCGCAGACGGCCTTGGAGGTGACCTTCTCGACCTCGACCAGGGAGAGCAGCGGCAGGCCGGGGACGTGCAGCCGGGCCTTGGCGAGGTTGACGTAGCCCCTGGCGGTCTTTCCTTCGACGGTCGCCTCGGAGGTGGCGACGTCCGCCTTGAGCACGCTGACCGGCTTGCCGTTCTCCGCGCCCTCCACCTTGACGCTGAGCGCGGTCTTCTCGGCGCTGGCCGGGGCCTCGACCTCGTTGAGGGAGGCGCGCACGGGGACGCTCACCGCCTTGTTGAGCAGGTTGACGTCGAGGCTCGTGCGCAGGACGACGGCGGTGGCGTGGCCTTCGCCGCCGTGCGCGCCGTTTCCGCCGTTGCCGCCGGTGGCGTGGGCGGCGGGGGCCGCGAGAACCAGGGGTCCGACGGCGAGGGCGGCGACGGCGGTCGCGGCGGCGGTGCGGCGTGCGGGCAGGCGGAAGGTGTTGCTGTTCAAGACGGTGGAACCCCCACGGGAGACATGGCGTCGCCAGGCCGCTCGCCACGGGGACTGTGGGTCACTGCGGCGCCGGCGACTCGAGACACCGGAATCTTTACGCACTGTGGGTGAACTGACAGACACCTGGCGTGAGTTCACTCCAAAGGGTGGTTTCCGTGCCCATATTCGAATCTTTCGGCACAGGCGTTCTCGACAGTCCCGTCCGTTGCGGGGTGTGCGAGCGCGCGGGGGCGCGCTCGGGGGCGTTCGGGAAAGGTGAGAACGATGTGCGCCGGGCTGGCGTAACGGTTCGTCAACCTGTCGCCGCACCCACCCCCGCGATCGACCCCGGGGGGCTTCGTAGGTTAATTTAGGCCAGCCTAACCTAAGAACTAACCCAAGAGTCGTTGATCTGATCGGGGTCGCACGCGTGAGCATCGAGGTCTTCCGGGACGCCTGGGGCGTGCCGCATCTGCGGGCCGCCGACCCCCGGGAACTGGCCCGCGCCCAGGGCCTGGTGACCGCCCGGGACCGGGCCTGGCAGCTGGAGGTCGAGCGGCACCGGGCACAGGGCTCCAGCGCGGCGTTCCTGGGCGCGGCGGAGACCGGCTGGGACGTCTTCGTACGGCAGGCCCGGCTCGCCGACACCGCGCGCCGCTGCCACGACCGGCTGGACGCGGAGACCGCGGCCTGGGTGCGGGCGTACGTGGACGGGGTCAACGAGGGCCTCGCGGAGGGCGCCCGGCGAGCCCCCGAGTTCGCGGCGACCGGGCTGCGGCCGGGGCGCTGGGAGCCCTGGACGCCGCTGGCCGTCTGGCTCTCCACCCACATCCTCTTCGCCGGCTTCCCCACCAAGCTGTGGCGCGACCGGGTCGCGGCCCGGCTCGGCGAGGAGTGGACCGAGCTCTTCGCCGCCGACGGCCCGGGCACGGCCGGCTCCAACGGCTGGCTGCTCTCCGGCGCGCGGACGGCGAGCGGCGCCCCGCTCGTCGCCGGCGACCCGCACCGCTTCATCGAGGCGCCCGGCGTCTACCAGCAGATCCGCCTCTCCTGCCCCGACTACGACGTCCTCGGCCTCGCCGTCCCCGGCGTCCCCGGCCTCCCCCACTTCGGCCACGCCGGCCGCGTCGCCTGGGCCATCACCAACGCCATGGCCGACTACCAGGACCTCTACCGCGAACGTCTCCGCCGCCTCCCCGACGGCCGCATCGAGGCCCTCGGCCCGACCGGCTGGGAACCGGCCACCGCGCACACCGAGACGGTACGGGTACGGGGCGCCGACGCCCCGGTCCACGTCGAGGTCGTGGAGACGGCCCGCGGGCCGGTGATCATCGGCGCGGGTGGCGCGCAGGGCGCCTTCGGCGCCGGGGGCGGGGCGGGCGCGGCCGACGGGGCCGAGGCCGCGGGCGGGGGTGCGCGCCGCAAGGCGGGCACGGGCGACGGCGCGGGCGAAGCCACCGAGCCGGATGGCCCGGCAGGCGCCTTCGGCGCCGAGGGCCACGATGCGCCCCGCGAAGCCGCACGAACCCGGGCGGAGGACGGCGCCAGCGGTGCCGCCGAGCCGGACGGTACCGGGACGGACGCCACGGGAAGCGCCTTCGGCGCCAGGCGCGGGGCGGGGGCGGCTGACGGGGCCGGGGCCCACCAGGGCGCGGGCGGGGGTGCGCGCCGCGAGGCGGGCCTGGCCCGAGCGGACGGCGCCGAGCCGGACGGCACCCAGGCCGAGCACACGGCCGGCGCCTTCGGCGCCAGGCGCGGGAAGCAGGCGGGCGGGGCCACCGAGGTCGGGGCCCAGGCCGGCCGGGCCGGCACGGCCCCGGTGGACGGCGACGCCGAGCCGGACGGCGTCGGCCCTGTCGAGTGGGAGGCCATCAGTCTGCGACACCCGCCCCGGGTCACCGGGGAGTTGGGGTTTGCCGCGCTGCCGGCGCTGTTGCGGGCGCGGAGTGTCGGGGAGGTGGATCGGGCGCTCGGGGGGTGGGTGGAGCCGGTCAATGTCGTGCAGGCCGCCGATGTGGACGGGGGGCTGCTGCACCGGGTCGCCGGGCATGTCCCGGTGCGGGAACGGGCGAACGCGCTGCGGGTGGTGCCCGCGTGGGAGGCGCGGCATGGCTGGGCGGAGGCGCCCGCGCCGCTGCCGCGCGCCGAGGTCGGTGCCGAGGGGTACGCCGTGATGGCCAACGCGCGCGGGCTGGCCGCGCCGCTGGGCGTCGAGTTCGCGCCGCCGCACCGCGCCGAGCGGATAGGCGCGCTGCTGGCGGCCTCCGACACGTGGACCCCGGCCGCGACCGCCGCCGTGCACGCCGACACCGACAACCCGTCCGCGCGGCGGCTCCTGGAGCGGATCGGCGCCACCGACGAGGCGGCGCTCTCCTCCGCCGCCCGCCGGGTGCGGGCGACGCTGCTCGGCTGGGACCGGCGGATGGAAGCCGAAAGCACGGACGCCGGCCTCTACGCGGCGGTGCGCGGCGCGGTCGTGCGGCGCGTCACGGCCCACGACGCCTTCGCGGAGCTGCGCGAACCCGCCCCGTACCCCGAACTGTTCCAACCCTGGCTGGCGCTCGGCCCGCGGGTCGGGCTCGCCCTGGAGACCCTCCTGACCGGCGCCGGGCCGGTGCCGGACGCCGACCTGAAACGCATCGTGCGCGAGGCCCTGGAGGAGGTCGGCGCCGGGGACCCGCCGCCCGCGTGGGGCGTGACGCACCGGCTGGCGCCCTGGCAGGCGCTGCCGGACGAGGACGACGCGTCCTGGCCGGGCCTCGCCGGCGACCACGACTGCGTGCTCTCCACCTCCAGCGTGCCCGGGTACACCGACCGCAGCGCCCGGGCCTCCGCCGCCCGCTACGTCTGGGACCTGGCGGACCGCGAACGCAGCCGGTGGATCGTGCCGTTCGGCGCCTCCGGCGTGCCCGGCGACCCGCACCACCGCGACCAGCTCCCCCTGTGGCTACGCGGCGAACTCGCCCCCGTCACCACCGACTGGACCCACCTCGTGAAGGAAGACACAGACGATGAGCAGGACTGAGTACACACGGGACGTCGAGGGCTTCGGCACCGTCCGCGTCGACCGGATCGACCCCGACGCCGACGCCCCGCTGATCCACGCCTGGGTGAACGAGGAGCGGGCCCGCTTCTGGGGCATGAACGGCACCACCGTCGAGCAGGTCCGGGAGATCTACGCGCACCTCGACTCGCTCACCACCCACCACGGCTTCCTGGTGCGCCGCGACGACGTGCCGGTCGGGATCTTCCAGACGTACGACCCCGAGGCCGACCGGGTCTCCGAGTGCTACGAGGTCCGGCCGGGCGACATCGGCGTGCATCTCTTCCTCGCCCCCTCGGCCGCCGCGCCCGAGCGGGGCTTCACCGATGCGCTGCTCGTCGCCCTGCTCGACTTCGCGCTCACCGGCCGCAGCCGGATCGTGGGCGAGCCGGACGCCGCCAACGAGAAGGCGGTCGCCCGGCTGGTGCGGGCCGGTTTCGAGCTGGGCCCGGAGGTCGTGCTGCCCGAGGTGGACCTGCCGGAGGTGTTCATCCCGGAGAAGCGGGCGCGGCTCGCCTTCTACACCAAGGGCTGACCGGCCCCGGTCCCCGTCCCGGTGCCGGGCCTCAGCCGATCACCCGGCCGTCGACGATCACCCGCCGCGGGGCCGCGAGGACCCGGACGTCCGCGCGCGGGTCCTCGCCGTAGACGACGAGGTCGGCCGGGGCGCCCTCGGTCAGGCCGGGGCGGCCCAGCCAGTCGCGGGCCCGCCAGGCGGTCGCGGACAGCGCGTCCAGGGCGGGGATGCCGGCCCGGGTCAGCTCCTCGACCTCGGCGGCGACCAGGCCGTGCGGGAGCGAGCCGCCCGCGTCGGTGCCGACGAAGACCGGGATGCCCGCGTCCCAGGCGGCGCGCACCGTGTCGTACCGGCGCTCGTACAGCCGCCGCATGTGCGCCGACCAGCGCGGGAACTTCGCCTCGCCGCCGTCCGCGAGATGCGGGAAGGTCGCGATGTTGACCAGGGTGGGGACGATGGCGACGCCGCGCTCGGCGAAGAGCGGGATGGTGTCCTCGGTGAGGCCGGTGGCGTGCTCGACGCAGTCGATGCCCGCCTCGACCAGGTCGCGCAGCGAGTCCTCGGCGAAGCAGTGTGCGGTGACCCGGGCGCCGAGCCGGTGCGCCTCGGCGATGGCGGCCTCGACCTCGGCGCGCGGCCAGGACGGGGAGAGGTCGCCGAGGTCGCGGTCGATCCAGTCGCCGACCAGCTTGACCCAGCCGTCGCCGCGCCGGGCCTCCCGCCCGACGTACGCGACGAGCTCGTCGGGCTCGATCTCGTGGGCGTAGTTGCGGATGTAGCGGCGGGTGCGGGCGATGTGCCGGCCGGCCCTGATGATCTTCGGCAGGTCCTCGCGGTCGTCGATCCAGCGGGTGTCGGACGGCGAGCCCGCGTCGCGGATGAGCAGCGTGCCGGCGTCCCGGTCGGTGAGCGCCTGCTTCTCGGCGGTGGCCTCGTCGACCGGACCGTGCTTGTCGAGCCCGACGTGGCAGTGGGCGTCGACCAGGCCGGGCAGCGCCCAGCCCTCGACGGTCAGGGTCTCCGTCCGCCCGGCGGGCCGCTCGAAGGTGACCTTCCCGTCGACGCACCACAGTTCGTCGCGTACGTCCTCCGGGCCGACGAGCACCCGCCCCTTCACATGCAGCACCACGTCATCGCTCATACCCGCACTCTACGAGCCTCCCGGGGCGGGGTCCCTGGGTACCCTGACCCAGGACCTGCCCGTACGCATCCCGATCTACGTGTCCCCCACACGTATCCGAACACACGTATCCGAACACGATCCGAACCGAAGAAGGCACCACCGTGACCGTGACGCACCCGCTCCTCGACCTGGCTCCGCTGACCGCCGCCCACTTCGCGTCGATCGAGCGGCGGGTCGCCGCGCTGCTCTCCACCGAGCAGGACGTGGTGATCACCCAGGGCGAGGCGCTGCTGCCGCTGGAGGGCTGCATCCGCAGCGGCGCGCGGGCGGGTTCGACGGCGCTGAACATCGTCACCGGCCCGTACGGGCAGACCTTCGGCAACTGGCTGCGCGACTGCGGGACGACCGTGGTCGACCTGGAGGTGCCGTTCCACGCGGCGGTGACCGCCGAGCAGGTGGCGCGGGCGTTCGCGGAGCACCCGGAGATCGAGTTCGTGTCGCTGGTGCACGCGGAGGCGGCGACCGGGAACACCAACCCGGTCGCGGAGATCGGCGAGGTCGTGCGGGCGCACGGCGCGCTGTTCTACCTGGACGCGGTGGCCTCGATCGGCGCGGAGCCGGTGCTGCCGGACGCCTGGGGCGTCGACATGTGCATCATCGGCGCACAGAAGGCGATGGGCGGCCCGGCCGGGGTGTCGGCGGTGTCGGTGAGCGAGCGGGCCTGGGAGCGTTTCGCGGCCAACCCGGCGGCGCCGCGCCGCTCGTACCTCTCGCTCCTCGACAGGTACCCGCTCTAAGCACACACCTTAGCCAAGGGATGCGCCCCAGCACAGATGAACCCCGCCCATGCGCCACGGGGCACACGGACGGGGCGGTTGTGGAGCAGTCCCGCTCAGTGCTTGCGGGGCCGGGCCGGCTGACGGGTGGCAGCGCTCCGCCACGACCACAGCCCCCGGCAGACAGGCAGCGAGAGCCCGAAGAACGCCCCGCAACGGGCACACCACGGCAACCCGTTCTCGGGGTCGGTGGGGCACTCGGCGTCACAGCGGGGGCACTTTGGCACGGGACCTCTCTCAGGCGCTCAGGTCGTACTCTCCGGCCTTCACGGCGTCGGTGAGCGTGACCCAATCGGCGGCGGTCATGGTGACGATGGTGTCCGGCCGCTTGCTGTCGCGCAACGCGACGATGCCGGGAACGTTGGTCGCGACCTCGGGGCAGTTGTTCACCTTCGGGTCACGGCACGCGGCCGTCTTGACGAACTCGAACTCAGGCATGGCAGCGGACATGGAACGACTCCTCTCGGAGGACTGGCGGGGAATCGGTCCCCGCGCCGTCGTACGCCCCGCCCCGTGCGTACTGCATCGGCGGCAATACCGAAGGGACGGGGAACCATGCCCGGCCCCCGGCCGGACGGGACCACTGATGACAGGGCCTCACCGGGGGCCGGGAGTCTCAGACGCGTGTCACAGCGTCGGGCGGGACCAGCCACTCACGGCCCCCACCCTCGGGCCATACGAACGCCATGGGGGTTTTCCGGCGCTCACTGGGGAGCTTCGCCGGGTCCTCCCATTCGGGGTCCACATAGCGCAGGATGCCGACCCGTCCCGCGCTGTCCTGCACCCTCAGCCCGACGTCATGCCTGGTGATCATCCGAACGCCTCAGCGGGCAGCGTGGGGCCGTCCGCGCTCTCCTCATCGTCCGGTTCCGGGATGCGGGCTCCTCGGCTCTCCGCGACCCTGAGCGCGTCTCTCAGGCACTCGGACAGGCGCAGCCCCGTGAACCTCAGCTCGGAGTGAGGCGACTTGGGGTCAGTCAGGATCGCGTCCGCCGCTTCCAGGAGGGCTGCACCCATCCCGAGCTGAACGGCTTCCATCTCGTCAGCGAGACGGGACAGGACGCTGTTCGGTCCGCCGTCCGTGCTCAGAAAGCACGACTTGCCGTCCCTGGCCCATGGGAGCAACCGGGGCGGTAAGCCCGCCGACGCGTCGGCGAGGTCGCGCCGTCGCCCCCTGTCACCCTCGGTTCTGCGTGTCACGTCGGCCCCCTCGGTCCGCTCGGTTGATATGGGGACGGTACGAGCGGCGAGGGGCCCAATCCATGTGCGGCAAGGGGTAGTTCGGCAGACCAGTGCCCCGAAGTACCGCGTTCCGCAGTAGCTCAGCCGGCGACCCCGAGGTGTGCTGCCATGCTCCGCATCTCTTCGGTCAGCGTGCGCTTACGCGTCTTGAGGATGTCGGCCATGACGTAACGGGCCATGGGCTGATGAGTGATCCATCCCTCTGCGCGTTGCTTGATCTGCATCAACTCACCCATGGCATCCTGGTGTTCACCGGATGAGGCGTACGCCTTGGCCACGTCCAAGCGGTGACGGTTCCAGTTGTTCGACGTGACTTCGCCAAGATTGCGCAAACCGCGAGCGCTCACTGGTCCCTCATCAGCGCGCCGCAACACCCCGCGCGCGTCACCCATCAGCGACAGGTCTTCGATCGCCTTCATCTCGGCCGTTGCCGGACCGAACCCGCCCCAGTGGTCGGGGAACCCGTTGTCCTCACGCCCCATGGCGCTTGCTGCCGTCGCTGCCATCCGTCGGGCCTCAGCGGCGACGTCCGGGCGGTTGTTGCGCACGCTGGACGCAGCCACCCTGAGCCACAGCTCACCCCACACGGCCAGATGATCCGTGGACGCCGATGAAAGCCGCGGTTCGATTTCGGCGGCCGTCTGCGTGGCAAGTTGCTCGCACTCGTCAAAGCGGTCTTGCCGCAGCAGCAACCAGCACATGCCGACGACGCCGGTTGCCGCCGCAAGGGTTTGCCCGTTCTCCTTGCCAAGACGGATCGCCTCCGCCAGCGCGTAATAGGCCATGTCGTACTGCCGCACTTGCGTGAGGAACTGGCCTGTCATCAGCAGGACTTGGGAGCGAGCCGCCATCGCGTGTCGCTGCTCCTCACCCTCCAGGAGGTTCACAGCCGCCTCAGAGCTACGCAACAGCGGGGGCAGCATCTTCGCGACGGACGAATAGCGGTCCTGGTCATACAGTGCCCGAGCGTCCCGAACCTTCTGACGGGTTGCGTTCAGCCCCCCGGGTTCCACCGGGTCCGCTGTGAGAGGAGCGGCAAGCCCGATGGGCGGCATGAGCGCCCGCCGCAACTCAACGAGGTGACGCCGATTGGCGTCGTCCTGGGGGCCGACCACGGATCGCGGGGCCTCGGTGGCGAACAGCGCGGATGTGCTGACCCCCAACGCGCGGGCAAGAGCGTGCAGGGTCTCAACCCGTACGTCCCCACCCTGTTCGACCTTGCGAACGGTACTCAGCGAAAGGCCGGCTGCTTCGGCCAACCCTTCCTGGCTCAGTCCGGCCGTGCGCCGGTACTTCCGGATGTTGTCTGCCAACCCTGTGGACATCAGCGCTCACCTCACGACAAGCGTATGCCCGCGCGCTAGCCCGGCAACGCTGATCAGTCAAGCCCGAGCCCGGACGCACGGAAGCCCCGCACCCGCTACCCCAAGAGGGATGGCGAGTGCGGGGCTCATGTTGTGTGTGCGTCAGCCGTTCTTGACTCCGGTCATGCGGGCGGCAGCCTTGCCGCCGAACACGCCGATGCCGCAATAGAACTCGACACGGGTGCGGTATGCGGGCTTTGACTTCATCTGGCCAAGGTCGTCGGCCTGAACTCCGCCATTGGTGAGTCCGGTCACCGCCCGGTCTTCCTCGGTCTTGCCGAAGCGCACCGCGTACATCTCAGACCCGTTCACTGTCGGGGCAAGAATGTCCGCACCAGCGCGGTCCTGTCCGGCGTCCAAAATGGGAATCCCGTTCCATCGGGTGATTTCCTTACGGGTCAGGTCTTCCCGAATCTGTTCGACGCCGCCGACCCTGCGGGCAGCCGCGCGAATCTTCCCGATCACGAGAGAATTCGTATAGATGGCTCCATTGCTGCCGTCCAGACCGGGCACAGAGTCCACCAGCGCTTCCAGCTTGTCGAAGAATGCATGAGTGTCAGTCGTGCCGTTTCCGACAACCGGAATGTCAGCAGCGAGAACCTGTGAGCCGGCGAGCCGCTTTCGCAGACCATCGAAAGACTTCGGGTCCTTGGTCACGTCGCCATTGAAGAACGTGTCATCGAACGTGCGGGCGGCGGCCTTGACCTTTGCCCGCGTCTGCTGTGCCCGCACGTCTGCAATGTTCCTGGTGCGGGCAACGAACGCGTCCACGTCCGCGTCACCGCCGAGGATCACCAGCGTCTCGAAAAGCTGGTTCACAACGCCCGTGGACTCGCTGTACCCGCTGCCCACGGAACGGAACTCCACTCCGGGAAGTGCGGATTCCTCGTTGTAGGCGTATGCGTTCCCGTCGATGGGCATGAAAGGGATGCGGTCAAGAACGCTGGAGTTCTCCGCGAAGGTCTCGATTACTGCGCGCTGAAGCTGGGTGATGGAGAACTTGGCGGATTCGGTGAGAGTAAGTGTCATTTCTTTGTGCTCCTGATTGGCTGTGGTGGTCAGTCCCAGATTTCCGAGTCTTCATCCTCGCTATCTGGTGCCGTGATTGCCGTGCGGGCGCTTGGGGAGAGCCCGAGTTCCCGGATGTACCGGGCCAGTTGTGTGCGGTACTGGGCGGCAATCGTGGCCGCTCCGTTCTTCACGGTGCCGCGCTCCGCCGTGACCATGAGCCCGCGTTCCGACAGGTCCCGCTCGGCCTGGTCGATACGGGCCACGCAGACACAGAGGTCCTTCACCGTGGCGTGGTCTACTTCGCCGATCCCTGCGGCGACTTCCAAGACGGGGACCACTCGCCGCCATTCGGCCGCTGCCACTTCCCGGCAACGAACGTTTGCGTCATTGACAGCAGGATCGGGCGAGGACTTGAACACCTCAGCCCAGTTCGGCTCTGCAAGGATCGCGCGGGGTACTACAACACCCTCTTTGATCCTGGACTTTGACGGGTTTCCCTCACGCGCCCGCTGAATGGCGGGCTTGGGTCGATATCTATCGGCCATGAGCTCTCGATTCTGTTGCGGTGGCCAAATTCCGGGCCTCCCAAAAACGGCCCCTGCCCCGGCGCGAGTTTTTTGCCTCCCTGTCGTGCTTTCCCGGAGGGGGCAGGGGGTCGGTGCCTGGGGCAGGGTCACCAGCGGCGAGGACGGACGCGCTCGGCAGCCCATCCGCCCGGCTGGTGCTTCGCGGTCTCGCGGTTGTGACACGACGTGCACAGCGGACGCAGCCGAGACCACGCATCCGGATCGGACACGCCACGCGCCACCAGCGAGCGGCGCGACTCCGGGAAGTGGTCAGCCACCGTCGCCGGCTTACTGCACAGCACGCACCACGGGTGGGCGTAGAGGTAGCGGCGCCGGATGTTCGGCCACCGTCGCCCGTACGCGCTCGTCCCTGGTGTCTCTCGCAGTGCGTTCGCCTCACGCTCGTGAGCGGCACAGCGGCCACCACGAGCAGTCAGTTCGGGGCACCCGGGCACCGAGCACGGGGGACGGGGTCTACGGGGAATGAGGGATCACCTCCAGTGGCAGGGGTCTCCGGGCCGGGCGATGCTTGAAGTGGCTGACGGGAGGTCTGGCGATGGGCGACCGGGTGCTGACCGTTACGATCGAAGTGCAGATAGAGGGTCGAAAGGCGTACCAGAACCGGATTAGGGATGCGTACGTGAATGCCGCTAAGGCAGCAGAGGAAGCCATCAGAAAGGCGCTCCTTCCGGGTTCGGTACATTCCGTGCATAGTCGCCTCGACTATTCGCTGCGATATCGTCACGGAACCGATGGTGAGCTAATTGAAGACGAACCTGATGAACTGCCACCAGACGAGCCCGCTTAGCTGCAACCCCCCTGTCCGCACGCATTGACAGACCGCACGACATCAGTCCGTCCCGGTAATGAACGCGTCCCGTGCGGCACGGCGCTCCTGTGCTTCCGCCGTGGCAATCTCCCGCGCCCACTCGTCTGCGAGACTCGCAAGGTCGCCGATCAAGTCGGCTTCGCCAACGGTCACGTTGGGAACAGCGTTGTAGTCCTCGCCTGCATTCACCGCAGCGTTCTGCGCTTCAACCGAGACGTCCCACGCGCGGTAGCGAGCGGCCCGCATCTCCGCCCACGCCTGAAACCACGGCTGTTCAGCCATCAGGCGGGCGAAACGCTCTCGCGGCTCGTCAGCGCTCTTGCGGGCATCCTCGGCGGCCTGGTGCCGCTCGTCGTACACACGGGCGTCATACGCCTTGCTGCGCTCTTCCTGGCGCGCGTTCTCGGCTTCCTGCGCTGCGGCCAACTCGGCTTCCGCAGCGGCAAGCGGGGACGTGCTCTTTTCGGCAGCAGCACGCAGCTTGGCCACCTTTGCGGCCAGGGTCTCAATGTTCGCCATGATGTGAGTTGCCACCCCGCCGGCTCACGGGGCCGAGTCGGAGTGGCGCTCCTTCCTTCTGGTTTCGGGCATGAAAAAGCCCCCGTGACTCGTCAAGGGGGAGAACTGGTGTTGCTATGCGGCTTGTCGGGTCTTGCGCTTGCGATAGTCGGCCTGTTTGCACTTGGCCGAGCAGAACTGTCTAGGACGGCCCCTGCCGGTCCATCCGGCGCTCTCGCCGCAGTGGGCGCACCGCGCGGCTTTGCGGTCTTCTCGCGCGAACTGAGCGGCTTCTAGAAGGTCTTCCTGCATGTTGATGCAGTCGTAACCTGCTTCGTCGTTGTAGTCGCAGAACCGCTTGCGCGGGTGCCACACCTCGAACAGCTCGCCGCACAGCGGGCACGGCTTCATGGGCGGGCGCTCCCGGGGCTTCCTGGCACGGTGGGCCGCCTGTCGGCAGGCGGGAGAGCAGTAGCGCTCTTGGCGGCCGGTCAGGTACTCGCCGCAGCGTTCACAGCGGTCTAGCTGTTCCTGATGGGAGTAGTACCCCACGAGTGGCCACCCCCTAGGGCTCGGGACGTATCGGGAAGACATGTCACGGTCTCTGTCTCTTCCTTAGTTTTCTTAGTTCTTTCGGTTTTTTGTTACGCGTCAAAAAAATACGTAACTCGTCACTCTCCGCCTTCCCCGCGCTGACGCTTGACGCTGCGGGTGTGCCATCCACGGCAACCGTCCGAGCAGAACCGGCGCGGGCGTCCACGCCCCTCGTAGAGCACGGTGTTCGGGCAGCCGGCCCGCGCACAAGCGGAAGGCACGGCCGGGCCCTGAGCGACCCGTAGGGCCAGACCCGCAAGCCGGTGCACTTCCGCTGCCTGGTCGTCGCCCTTGCCCGCCAGGGCGCCCGCCCTGGTCTGCACTCGCTTCAACAGGCTCACGAGTGAGCGGTGTTCTGAGTTCACGCCATCCCCCTTCAGGTGTCCGCTGTCGGCGGACGATCGGTTGCCCCCTCGGCATCCGTGGAGACCAGAGGTTGCCCACATATCCCCGTAAACCAGGCAAGCCGGACTCGTGACCTGCCTCACTTCTGACCGAGCGGTCGGGCGCGGGCGCCGTTCACCTGAGTGGCTACGCGCCTCCGTAGGGCGGGAGGGATTCCCGCAGCGCCCGGGTTCCGCGAACAGTAGGGACGGAAGGTGTTCCGCAAATCGCAACACTCAGGGCATTACAGTCATGAGACTTGCGTCACATCCAGCGCTCGACCGAAAAACCCTCTCACTAGTAATAGGGACCGACAGGTTCCAGGGAATCGCCATCTTCCAGACATTCAAGACGTGTGATGTGCGTCTCTCTTCACCTGATGCCGAATGGAAGTGCTCCCGGCGTGCGCTTGTGGACACGGGAACGCCCCGGTGGTCCACATCGGGTCCAGCCGGGGCGTTCGGGGTCAGGCGTAGGGGTCAGTCGTCAGCGTGGACATCTTCCAGCGCGGCCAACGCGGCTTCCTCCACGTGCTCCACTGCCGCCCTAGTTTCCGCCGCGCGCTGTTTCGTGTTGAGCCCTGCCACCCTGATTCGGTGCTTGGCAGCACGGGGGAACACCGTGGCCCGGACTTCGAACTCAGTCAGGATCTCCCGCCGGGCAGCGTCGTCGGGTGCAGCGTTCCACAAGTCCTCGACGGTCTTCCCTGTCGGCACAGAGCGCATACCGGCCGGACGTTCCGGAAGCTTGCGAAGTTCATCTATCTCGCGGCCAATCTGGGCGTACCTGGTCCGGAACCACTCGGCGTCATCGTCCGAGTCGTACAGCCCCGCCGCGCGGTCGTCCCGGAGTCGCTTCCGGTCCGCTTCGAACTCCAGGATGCGGGCCGCGTACCCCGTACCGGGGTCGTACTCGCGGCGCATGACTTGCTGAGACCCGTACTCCGCGAGGAACCAACCCTCGACGTGTGCGTTCGCCTTGGGAATCGAACTCGTCGGAGCCGGCTTGCAGCTCGACGACGCCGGTATGCCACGAACCCGTCCTGTGCAGGCATAGGCCATGTGGCCACCGGTACGTCCGGTGACGTACAGACGCTGCCCGCAGTTGCCGCAGAATGCCAGCCCGGAGAGCAGGTTGACGCTCTTCGGCGCGCGGGACACGTTGTGGTTCCGCTTCGGCGCTGTCTTGGCTATCAGAGAGTCACGCGTCGCACGGTCCCAGAGAGGGTCCGCGATGCGCACCGCGTGCCCGTCCGAGCCCAGTACGGGCCGCTCGCCGTGCATGAGGAGACCCAATGCCGCCTCGCTGGTGAGAATGCCTTTCAGCGTCTTGGCGCGCCACGGGGAGCCCTTGGGGCTACGTCCGTACATGACTGCCCGATGGTCCGCCGGGGACAGCACTCCGGCGCGCGTCAGTCGGGCCGCCTCGGTGGAACACGTGACGGTTCCTGTTTCGTCGGCAAGGATCCGTTCTGCCACGTCACGGATGATCAGCGCCGCCACGGGATCGATGGCCACGTGATCCACCTTGCCCGTGGGAACGAGCCGAACGAACTGGTACCCGTAGGAATTCTTCTGATGTGGCTGCCCTGCGCCACGGGCCCGCAGCGTCTCTTCCCGGTTGCGCTTCTGAATCGCCCGCAGCTCCATCTGAGCCCCGAACGCCTCCATGGACAACCGCATCTCGTCGTTCGGGTCGTCAAGGTTCCAGGGCCCGGCGTGTCCATAGGTGACCAGCAGTCGGCCGGACTCGTGAATCATGTAAGCGGTGTTCAGTACGTCTCGCTGGTTGCGGCCAATCCGGTCGACTGCCGCCCCCGCAATGCCGCAGTACGGCCCCGCTTCGCCCCGGAGCCAGGGCCCGAGTCCAGCACGGGTCAGCGGGTCTGTAGCGCCCGAGACTTCCCAGTCGTCGGCCCACGCGATGACGTGTCCTCCGACGGCGTCAACGGCGCTCAGCACGTGGTCCAACTGACGCTCAGGGCTGTTCGTCGCGTCGGTCTTCCGACTGAGGCGACGTACCCCCACCAGGCACTTTCCGCATCCGTCGTACTCAGTCGTAATCATGGGGTCCATCTCTACCCGACCTATCTCACACTCGCACGTGTGTTTTAGGGGGGTACCTGGACTGGAAGGAGCGCTGGATCGACGGCGGCCGCAAGGCGCTGCTGCACGCCCCGGCGCAGCTGGAGATGCTGGCCCTGGAGGCCTGCCTGGACCGGATCGAGACCGAGGGCCCGGCCGCGCTGATGGCCCGCCACGCGGCGGCCGCGGCGGCGACCCGGGCGGGTGCGCTGGCGCTCGGCGGCGGCCTGGAGCCGTATGTGCACGAGGCGAAGGACGCGGCGCCGGTCGCGACGACGCTGCGCTCCCCGGCCGGGGTGGACGCCTCCGAGCTCGTCGCGAAGGCGCTGGCCGCCGACCCGTCGCTGCCGCTGATCGCGGGCGGCGGGGCGCTGGCGAAGGAGATGATCCGGGTCAACCACTACGGGGTGGACGCGACGCCCGGCGCGGTGCGGTCCTCGCTCGCGGCGCTCGGTGCGGCCCTCGCGGAGACGGGCCGCACCGTGGACCTGGAGGGCGCAGGCCGGGCGGTCACGGCGGCCTGGACCGCCTGACCTCTCCCCCTCGTGCCGCTACAGCGCCGGGTAGTCGGTGTAGCCGCGGTGGTCGCCGCCGAAGAAGGTGGCGGTGTCGGGGGTGTTGTACGGCCCGTCGGCCCGGAGACGGGCCGGCAGGTCGGGGTTGGCGAGGAACAGGGCACCGTACGCCAGGATGTCGGCGGTGCCGTCCTCGATCAGGCCGAGCGCCTCGGGGCCGGTCGGGCCCTCGGTGGCCGGGTTGAGCACGAAGGTGCCGGAGAAGCGCTTGCGCAGCGCGAGGGTGAGGTCCCGTACCTCGGCCACCGGCTCGGTGACGTGCAGGTAGGCGATGCCGATCGGGTCGATCGCGGCGACGAGGGCCGGGTAGACCTCGTCGGTGTCGGTCTCGGCGATGTCGTTGTACCGGTTGGCCGGGGAGATCCGCAGTCCGGTGCGCTCGGGGCCGATGGCGTCGGCGACGGCGCGGACCACCTCGACGGCGAAGCGGATGCGGTTCTCGACGGGGCCGCCCCACTCGTCGGTGCGGTGGTTGGTGTTGGTGGCCAGGAACTGGTGCACCAGATAGCCGTTGGCGCCGTGGATCTCGACTCCGTCGAAGCCGGCCTCGACGGCGTTGCGGGCGGCGGCCGCGAAGCCCTCGATCGTCTCGCGCACCTCGTCGCCGGTCAGTTCGCGCGGGGCGATGAAGTCCTTCATGCCGGGGCCGGCGAAGAGCTGTCCGGCCGGGGTGACGGCGGACGGGCCGACCGGGTGGAGGCCGTCGCCGAGGACCTCGGGGTGGCTGATCCGGCCGGCGTGCATGAGCTGGGCGAAGATCGTGCCGCCGCGGGCGTGGACGGCGTCGGTGACCTCGCGCCAGGCGGTGATCTGCTCGGCACTGTGCAGTCCGGGGGTGTTGGGGTAGCCCTGGCCGACGGCGGTGGGCTGCACGCCCTCGGTGATGATCAGGCCGGCGGAGGCGCGCTGGGCGTAGTACTCGGCGGTGAGCCGGGTGGGGATGCGGCGCTCGGCCTCGGCCCGGCTGCGGGTCATGGGCGCCATGGCGATGCGGTTGGCGAGGCGTGCGCCGGCGAGGTCGATGGGGTCGAAGGCGGTGGTCATGACGGCCCTCCCGGGGGCATATATGGTCGACCAAGCATTTATGTGGCCGACCAACCATAAACATGTGGTCGGCCAATGATTTGCTGCGAGCCCACTGTAACGCATTCCTTGGCCGACCAAGCTAATCTGGAGACCTGCACCCTGGAGGAGAGCCCCGTGTCCGGAACCGAACCCTTCTGTACCTACCCCGCCACCGCCGGCCTGCCGTCGGCGGCCCGCGGCGGGCCGGCCAGCCACGCGCTGTCCCGGGTGGCCCGGCTGCACCGGATCGCGGCGGCGCGCCTGCTCAAGGAGGCGGACCTCTATCCGGGCCAGGAGTTCTTGATGATGGCCCTGTGGGACTGCGGGCCGGTGCGCCAGTCGGCGCTGATCCAGTCGCTGGGGCTCGACCCGTCGACGGTCACGAAGATGCTCCAGCGCCTGGAGCAGTGCGGCCATGTGCGCCGCCGGCCGGACCCGGACGACCGGCGGGCCGTGCTGGTCGAGCCGACGGAGGAGGGCGAGGCCCTGCGGTCCCGGGTCGAGGCCGCCTGGGCGACCCTGGAGGAGCGCACCCTGGCCGGGCTCGACGCCGACGACCGCGCACAGCTGACCCGGCTGCTCGCCCGCCTGGAGGAGAACCTGTGCGGCGAGGCGGGCGAGTGCGGGCCGGAGAACCGCTGAGGCGTCGCTTTCCGGATCACGCCCGGCTCAGCCGGCGGCGAGGACCTCCAGGGCCCGGTCGACGTCGGCCGAGGAGTTGTAGAGGTGGAAGGAGGCCCGCAGGTTCCCGGCGCGGGCCGAGAGCAGGACGCCCGCCGCGCGCAGCGCCTGCGCGCGCTCGCCCATGCCGGGCACGCCGACGACCGTCGAGTCGTCCGCGACCGCCGGGTGCCCGAGCGCGGCGAGTCCGGCCCGGAAGCGGGCCGCGAGGGCCTTGTTGTGGGCCTCGATCCGCTCGATGCCGATCTCCTCCAGGAGGGCGAGCGAGCGGGCCGCGCCGTGGTACGAGAGGAAGGCCGGCGGCTCGTCGAACCGGCGGGCGGAGCGGGCGAGTTCACGCACCGGGCCGTAGCTGTTGGACCACAGCTCCTCGCCGGTGACCCAGCCCGCGTGGATGGGCAGCAGCGCGTCCTGCGCCTCGGCCGTGACGGTGAGGAAGGACGCCCCGCGCGGGCAGAGCAGGTACTTGTAGCCGCCGGAGACGGTGAAGTCCCACTCCTCCGCGTGCAGCGGCAGCCAGCCCGCGGACTGGGTGGCGTCGAGCAGGGTACCGGCGCCGTGCGCCGCCGCCGCGGCACGGACGGCCGCGAAGTCGGCGGTGCGGCCGTCCGCCGACTGCACGGCGGAGAAGGCGACGAGCGCGGTCTCCGGCCGTACGGACTCGGCGAGCCGGTCCAGCGGCACGAACCGGGTCTTCAGGTCGCCGCGCACCGTGAAGGGCGTGCTGACGGAGGAGAAGTCACCCTCGGGGAAGAGGATCTCGGCCCCGGCCGGCATGGACTGCGCCACCATGCCGACGTGGACGGAGACGGAGCTGCCGAGCGCGACGCGGTCGGGGGTGGTGTGCGCGAGCCGGGCGAAGGCGGCCCGGGCCTCGTCGGCCACCTCGAAGTCGCCGGCGCCGCCGGGGCGCCCGTCGGCGGTCTCCTCGGCGAGTGCGACGACCGCGTCGATCGTGCGGCGGGGCAGCAGCGCGCAGGCGGAGGTGTTGAGATAGGTCTGCTTGGGGGCGAACTCGGCGCCGCCCAGCGGCTCCAGGCGGTCCGGACGGTCCAGGTGGTGTTCCACGGATTCCATGGGACAAGACTGGATTCCCCACGATCTCACGTCAATTGAGAGAGATCATGGGGAATCTGCAAGCCTGACTTATAAGACCTGGACAGCGACGTGGACACCGGCGTGGAAACCGGCAGGGGAAGGACGGATCAGCAGTTTCCGCCGTCGACGTCGCAGGCAGCAGCAGCGGCGTCGCCGCCCCCGACCGGCTGCAGGACGCGGCCCTGCCAGGCCTGCTCCAGGGCCTGGGTGAAGACCTCGGCGGGCTGGCCGCCGGACACCCCGTAGCGCCGGTCGAGGACGAAGAACGGCACGCCGTTCGCCCCGAGTTCGGCCGCCTCGCGCTCGTCGGCCCGTACGGCGTCGGCGTACGCGGTGGGGTCGGCGAGCACCTCACGCGCCTCGGCCTCGTCGAGACCGGCCTCGACCGCGAGGGTCACCAGGGTCTCGTCGTCGAAGACGGAGCGCTCCTCGGCGAAGTTGGCCCGGTAGGCCAGGTCCAGCAGCTCGTTCTGCCGGCCGCGCTCCTTGGCCAGGTGCAGCAGGCGGTGGATGTCGAAGGTGTTGCCGTGGTCGCGGCCCTCCGTGCGGTAGCCGAGGCCCTCGGAGCGGGCGTTGTCGGCGACGTGCGCCTCCATGGCGCGGGCCTCGTCGAGGCTGCGCCCGTACTTCTGCGCCAGCATCTGAAGGACCGGGCCGGTGTCGCCCTTGGCGCGGTGCGGGTCGAGCTCGAAGGAGCGGTGCACGACCTCGACCTCGTCCCGGTGGGCGAAGGCCGCGAGGCCCTGCTCGAAGCGGGCCTTGCCGATGTAGCACCAGGGGCAGGCGATGTCGCTCCAGATCTCGACGCGCATGGGTGGCTTCTCCTACGGGGGGGGCTCGGTGGTGCGGGTGTTCCGGTTGCTCAGGGTGTTCCGTGGCGGGAACGCCCCGGCGCGCCGGTTTCATTCCGCCGCGGCCGCCGGTGTGAGCGGGCGCACCTCCTGGCGCACCTCCGCCCGCCCTCCGGCCCCGGCACCGGCGCCGGGGAGCCGGTTGAAGGAGGCGCGGTAGGCGCTCGGGGTGAGGCCGGTGCGGCGGAGCAGGTGCTGGCGCAGGGAGTCGGCGGTGCCGAGGCCGGCGGCGCGGGCGAGCACGTCCATGGGCAGCGCGGTGGTCTCCAGGAGCTCCTTGGCCCGTTCGACCCGCTGGTGCAACAGCCACTGCAGCGGGCTGACCCCGGTCTCGGCGTGGAAGCGGCGGGAGAGGGTGCGGACGGAGACGCCGGCGTGCCGGGCCAGGTCGGTGAGGGTGAGCGGGCGGTCGAGGTGTTCCATGGCCCACGCGCGCGTGGCGGCGAAGGAGGCACCGCGCTCGGGCGGCAGCGGGGTGAGCGTGAACTGGGTCTGGCCGCCGGGCCGGACGGGGGCGACGAGGGCGAGCCGGGCCACGGTGTTGGCGACGGCGGCGCCGTGGTCGGTGCGGATGATGTGCAGGCACAGGTCGATGCCGGCGGCGTAGCCGGAGGAGGTGAGCAGCGGGCCGTCCTGGACGAAGAGCACGTCGTCCTGGAGGTCGACGGCGGGGTGCCGTTCGGCGAGGAGTTCGCGGTAGGCCCAGTAGGTGGTGGCGCTGCGGCCGTCGAGGAGGCCGGCGGCGGCGAGCGCGAAGGAGCCGGTGCAGATGGAGGCGATCCGCCGGCCGTCGGCGGCGGCCCGGCGCAGCACGTCGAGGATGCGCGGGTCGGGGTCGTCGTACTGCCCGCTGCCGGCCAGGATCACCGTGTCGGCGCCCGTCACGGCGTCCAGGCCGTGCGGCACGTGCAGGTCGAGGCCGCCGGTGGTGGCGACCGGTCCGGGGTCGGGGGCGCAGATGAGCGTCTCGTAGGCGGGTCCGCCGTCCGTCTCGACCTTGGCGAACAGCATCTCCGGGATGGCCAGGTTGAACATCGAGACGGGCGGGGCGGCGATCACCGCGACGCGCCGGACAGCGGTCATGGCCAGAACCTCCGGTCATATGGCATTCGGGCCACTACTGTACGGGCCGGCGGCCGCGCAGGCTGGGCCCATGACCACAACCCGCCTCGCCCCGCCCCCTGTTGACACCCCTTCCGCCCCTGCTCGGGGCCCCGTTCCCGGTCCCGCGCTCGCCGCCGCCCTGCTCGGCTTCGCGCTCATCACCCTGGACACCTCGGTGGTGAACGTGGCGCTGCCGGCCATCGGCGGCGAACTGCGGGCCGGGATGACCGGACTGCAGTGGGTGGTCGACGCGTACACGCTCGTCTTCGCCGCTCTGCTGCTGTCCAGTGGCGCGCTCGCCGACCGGATCGGCGCGAGCCGGGCGTACGGGGCGGGGGTCGTCGTCTTCACGCTGGCCTCGGCCGCCTGCGGTCTGGCGCCCGGTCTGCCGGCGCTGCTCGCGGCGCGCACGGTGCAGGGCGCGGCGGCGGCCGTGATGCTGCCGGCCTCGCTGGCGCTGGTCCGCGAGGCGTACGCCGATCCGCTGCGGCGGGCCCGCGCGGTGTCGCTGTGGGCGGCGGGCGGCACGGTGGCGGTGGCCCTGGGGCCGGTCGCGGGCGGTGCGCTGACCACGGCGTGGAGCTGGCGCGGCATCTTCTTCATCAACCTGCCGCTCGGGCTGCTGGCCCTCGCCCTGCTTGCCCGGGTGCCGCGCTCGGCCCGCCGGCCCGCCCCGCTGGACCTGCCGGGCCAGCTGACGGCGGTGGTGGCGCTCGCGGCCCTCACCTTCGCGGCGATCGAGGGCAGCCGGGCGGCCTGGTGGGCGCTGGGGCTGGCGGTGGTGTCCTTCGCGGCCTTCGTGCTGATCGAGGCGCGGCGGAGGCACCCGATGGTGCCGCTGGGCCTGTTCCGCGACCCGACCGTGCTGGTGGCGGTGTCGGCGGGCGCGGCGAACACGGTGGCCTTCTACGGCATGGTCTTCGTCTTCAGCCTCTTCTTCCAGCAGGTGCTCGGGCTGTCGGCGCTGGGCGCGGGCCTGATGTTCCTGCCGATGACCGGCCTGCTCGCCGGGGTGAACGTCCTCTCCGCGAAGGTCGCGGCGCGGTACGGGGCGCGGCTCCCGATCGTCGTCGGCCAGGTCGTCGCGGTGGCCGGCCTCCTCGCCCTGCTGCCCGTGGACGCCCACACCCCCCGCGCGGTCCAGGCCCTGCTCCTCGTCCCGCTCGCCCTGGGCTGCGGCTTCGCGCTTCCCCCGCTGATCGCCGCGATGCTGGAGACCGTCCCGCCGGAGCGCGCGGGCACGGCGGCCGGCCTCCTCAACGCGATCCGCCAGACGGCGGGAGCGCTGGCCGTCGCGGTCTTCGGCTCCTTCGCCGCCACGGACGTCGCCTCGGCCCTCCGCCCCTCGCTCGTGATCAGCGCGGTGCTGCTGTCGACGACGGCCCTCGCCTCGCTGCGGCTGCCGAGGGGCCGTGGCCGGGCCTAGGCGCGGGCGGAGCCGCCTGGCGTCCGCGTACATCCGGTCCGGGCTGCGCGACGGTTCGCGTCGATGCCGGGTGTGATCAGCCCTCCCCGGCCTCCGTCGCGTCCCGCAGCTCCGGCGGCAGCAGGTGCTGCGGGGTCGACTGGTACGTGACCGGGCGCAGCCAGCGCTCGATCGCCGTCCCGCCGACCGAGGTCGAGAGGGAGGTGGTGGCCGGGTAGGGGCCGCCGTGGTGCTGGGCGTCGGCGACGGCGACGCCGGTCGGCCAGCCGTTGACGAGGATCCGGCCGGCCAGCGGGGTGAGGTCGGCGAGCAGGCCGGGGGCCTCGGGGTCCTCGTCGGCGGTGTGGAGGGTGGCGGTGAGGTTGCCGGGCAGCAGGCCGAGGACCGTGCCGGCCTCCTCGCGCGAGGCGTAGCGGGCGACGACGGTCACCGGGCCGAAGCACTCCTCCAGGAGGGCCGCGTGGCCGCCCTCGGCGAGCGGTCCCGCGTCGGTGACGAGGACCCCGCCGCTGACGGTGTGCTCGCCGCCGGCGCCCGGGGTGACGGTCACGGTGACGCCGGGGAGCGCGGCCCGCTCGCGTACGCCGTCGAGGAAGGCGTCCCGCATCCGGTGGTCGAGCATCACGCCGGGCTCGGTCTCGCTCACGGCGTCCGTGAGGGCGGACAGGAACCGGTCGCCGGCCTCGCCGGCCGGCGCCAGGACGAAGCCGGGCTTGGTGCAGAACTGCCCCTGTCCCAGGGTCATGGAGGCCGCGAGGCCCGCGCCGAGCTCCTCGGCCCGTTCCGCGGCCGCCGCCTCGGTGATCACCACGGGGTTGAGCGAGCCGAGTTCGCCGTGGAAGGGGATGGGTACGGGACGGGCGGCGGCCGCGTCGAAGAGCGCCCGGCCGCCCCGTACCGAGCCGGTGAAGCCGGCGGCGGCGACCAGCGGGTGCCGGACCAGTTCGGTGCCGGCGTCGAAGCCGTGCACGAGCCGGACGACGTCCTCGGGCAGTCCGCTCTCGGCTGCGGCCTTGCGCAGCAGCGCGGCGCACAGTTCGGAGGTGGCCGGGTGGTCGGGGTGGGCCTTGACGACCACGGGGCAGCCGGCGGCGAGCGCGCTCGCGGTGTCGCCGCCGGGGACGGAGAAGGCGAGCGGGAAGTTGCTGGCCGCGTAGACGGCGACGACGCCGAGCGGGACCTTCATGCGCCGCAGGTCGGGCGTGGGCGGGGTGGTCGCCGGGTCGGGCCGGGAGATCCGTACGTCCAGGAAGGCGCCGTCCTCGACGATGCCGGCGAAGTACCGCAACTGGGCGGTGGTCCGGGCGAGTTCGCCGGTGAGCCGGACCGGGCCGAGGGCGGTCTCGGCGTCGGCGGCCTCGACGACCCGGTCGCGGGCCGCGTCGAGGAGCTCGGCGGCGGCGCGCAGCAGCCGGGCCCGCGCCCCGCGGTCGGCGAGGGCGCCGCGGGTGGCGTACGCGGCCCGTACGGCCGCGTCGACCTCGGCCGCGTCGGCCTCCACGGCGACCTGTTCCCGCGCCTTCCCCGTCCGGGGGTCCACACTCCACACTGGTGCTGCCACGACACGCCCCTCGCCCACGTTGTTCGCTATTCTGAACGCGGTCCCTGTAGGTGAATCCGACATCGGGACTCTAGGGACGGCCGAGCCGTCTCCACAAGGGGGTTCCGCAAGGCCGCGCGGAGCAGGAGACCGCGCGGGACCGAGCGCCGGAACCAAGGGCGAGGGACGACGAGGGGGCCAGGGGCGATGGCGACGAGCGACGCCGGTGGGGCGCAGGTCAAGTCCGCGGTGCGGACGGTGGAGTTGCTGGAGTACTTCGCCGGGCGGCCCGGCATGCACTCGCTCGCCGCCGTCCAGGAGGCCGTCGGCTACCCGAAGTCCAGCCTGTACATGCTGCTGCGCACGCTGGTCGAGCTTGGTTGGGTGGAGACCGACGCGACCGGCACGCGGTACGGCATCGGGGTGCGCGCGCTGCTCGTCGGCACGTCCTACATCGACGGCGACGAGGTGGTGGCCGCCGCCCGGCCCACCCTGGACCGGCTCTCCGACGACACCACCGAGACCATCCACCTGGCGCGCCTCGACGGCACCAACGTGGTCTATCTGGCGACCCGTCAGTCCCAGCACTATCTGCGCCCGTTCACCCGGGTGGGACGCCGGCTGCCGGCCCACTCGACCTCCCTGGGCAAGGCGCTGCTCGCGACCCACAGCGACGAGCAGGTCCGCAAGCTGCTGCCGGAGACGCTGCCCGCGCTGACCGAGCACACGATCACCGACCGCGAGCAGCTGATCCAGGAGCTGCAGGTGATCCGGGAGCAGGGCTACGCGGTGGACCGCGAGGAGAACACCCTCGGCCTGCGCTGCTTCGGCATCGCCATCCCCTACCGCACCCCGGCCCGCGACGCGATCAGCTGCTCGGTGCCGGTGGCCCGGCTCACCCCGGGGCACGAACAGCTCATCAAGGACGCGCTGTTCGACGCCCGCGACCGGCTGACGCTGGCGACGCGCAGGCTCTGAACACGCGTCGGGGCGGCCTCAGCCGAACCAGACGATCAGGCGCACGTTGTCGTCCCCGTGCTGGGCGGCGTGCGTGCGCATGGCGTCCCACACGGGCGCCCAGTCGCCTTCCGGCGGGGCGAACATCCGGGCCGTGATGACGACCGGGCGGTACACAGACCCGTTCAGCGGCACCTCACCGCCCTCCGGCCACTCCCACGGGCACAGCTCCTCGCCGAAGACCTCGTCGGCCGCGCGGTCCACCTCGTCCGGGATCCAGACGATGTCGTGAAAGACCGGCTCGCCGTCCGGACCGGGCCGCCACTCGCCGACCCAGGGGCCGACGGGGCCGTCGCAGAGCGGCGCGTCCCAGTCGGCGGCCACGACCTCGGCCCAGGTGGCGTACGAGTGGCTGTGGTTGACCTCGTCGTCCAGGATGTACTCGGCGGTGGCGTCCGCCGGCAGTCCACGCTGGTCGAACAGCGCCCGGAGGGTCCCTAGGCCGCCGGGACACCCGAACAGGACCTCGCGCGCGTAACTCTGCTTGCCGAGGTCGAAGTCGAGCAGATCGACCGCCATGTCCCATTCGCCACCGGGCGTTCGGACCTCGATCACCCCGTCGACAAAGATTCCCATGGGCGCCGATGCTACGTCGGGTCCACCTCCGTCTCCCCCGCGCGGCGGAGGCGGTTCGCCGTCCGGCAGGACGCGCCGGGGCCGGGGCGCGCGGGAGCGTGAGGGCATGACGACACCGACACTCCCCGTCCCCACACCCGCCCCCACCTCCACCCCCGCCCGGCGCGCGTTGCGCGTGCTCGCGATCGTGGCCTGCCTGCCGTACATCACGCTCAAGGTGGCCTGGATCGGCGGCGGACGGGTCGGCATCCCCGACGGGAGCGTGCTCCTGGACCATCCGACGGCGATGGCCGTCGGCAACTCCCTCACCGTGCTCGCCGACGCCGTCGTCGTGCTGCTCGCCCTGCTCCTCACCCAGCCGTGGGGACTGCGGGTGCGGGCCTGGCTGCTCGTGCTGCCGATGTGGGCGGCGACCGGTCTGCTCGCCCCGATCATGGCGGGCTATCCTGCCCAGCTGCTCGTCGCGCTCGTCACCGGGCAGAACGGCGGCTCCTCGGGACCGGCCGACGAGCCGTTCCTCGACGCCTGG
Source organism: Streptomyces fradiae (assembly GCF_041270065.1). NCBI lineage: Bacteria > Bacillati > Actinomycetota > Actinomycetes > Kitasatosporales > Streptomycetaceae > Streptomyces > Streptomyces fradiae. The sequence continues at coordinate 1,760,059 of NZ_CP065958.1, forward strand.
GTCTTCCCCGTCGTCTACGGCGGTTTCATCGCCCAGGGCCTCGCCCTCGGCACCCTCTTCGCGCTGTACGCCCGCGAGCGCTGGGGCCATGTCTGGGCCGGGCGGCTCGGTGACCTGCCGGCCGGGCTCGCCGGGCCCGGGGTGCGGGCCGTCGCCGTCGCCGGGGCCGTCCTCGCCCTGCTGCCCGCCACCCTGGCCGTGCTGTGGGTCGGCGGCATGACCGACGGCCTCTCGCCCGATCTCGCCGCGCAGTACGACGCCGACAAGGCGACCGTGGACGCGGTCCGGGTGCTGTTCCTGGTCCTCGCCCCGCTCGCCACCCTGCTCCTGGTCGGGCGCCGGCCGGCCGGGCTGTGGACCCGCACCGTGATGGCCCTGGCCTGGGTGTCCTCGGGTGCGGTCGGGTGCTGGGGCGCGTACATGTCGCTGGTGTCGCTGCTGCCGCTCGCCGATCCCGGGAAAGAGCCGACGGGTCTGATGACCGCCGCCTACGCTGGCGAGATGATCACCGGATTCCTGCTGGCCGGCTGCCTGGCCGTGGTGCTGCGCCGCCGGGCCGCGACCGGATGAGGCGCGCCTGGCAGGCGCTGTTCGGGCAGCGGGCCCGGCGGCGCTGGCTCCATCTGATCGTGGGCGGCGCGCTGTTCATGCCGTACTGGCTGGTCGGCACCGTGGTGCTCGGACCGCTGACGGACGGCGGGGGGCCGTTCGGCGGCAGTCTGCTCGTGCAGTTCGGCGCGTACGGGGTGGGGCTGCCGCTCGCCGCGCTCACCGCGCTGTTCCCGCTGACCCGGCCGATGTCGGTGGCGGTGGCGCGGGCGCTGTGCGGGGTGGCGCCCGGCCGGTTCGCGGAGGGCCCGGCGCGCGGGGCGGAGGCCAAGGCGCGCACGGCCGGCTGGTTCGTGCTTCACCTGGGCGCGGGCGCCCTGGTCAGCGGGGCCAGTCTGGCGCTGCCGCCGTTCGCGCTCTCGGTGGCGGCGCTGCCGTTCTCGGCCGCCCTGCGGGAGTCGGAGTTGGGCGCGTTCTGGCATCTGGACCGGCCGTGGCTCGCCTGGGCGGGGCTGCCGCTCGGCCTGCTGATGCTCCTCGGCCTCGCGGCGGCGGCCGCGGCGGCGGGCGCGCTGCTGGCCGCGGCGGCGCCCCGGCTGCTCGGGCCGAGCCCGGCGGACCGGCTCGTGGCCGCCGAGCGGCGGGCCGCCGAGCTCGCGGTGCGCAACCGGCTCGCCCGGGAGCTGCACGACTCGGTGGGGCACGCGCTGAGCGCCGTCACCCTTCAGGCGGGGGCGGCCCGCCGGGTCGTCGACGGCGTGCTCGACACCGGGGCGGGCGATCTGGGCTTCGTACGGGAGGCGCTGACCGCGATCGAGGAGACGACCCGGCGCACGGTCGGCGAACTCGACGCCGTGCTCGGTCTGCTGCGCAGCGGCGAGGACGACGGGGAGCTCGCGGCGCCCGGTCTGGAGGCCCTGGACGCGCTGGTGCGGGGCGCAGGGCCGCGGGTGGCGCTGACGGTGCGCGGGGATCTTGCGGGGCTGCCGGAGGCGGTGTCCCGGGAGGCGTACCGGATCGTGCAGGAGGGGCTGACGAACGCGGTGCGGTACGCGCGGGACGAGACGGTGACGGCGCGGATCGCGCTGTCGGGGGACGAACTGGAGATCATCATGGAGAATCCGCTGCCGGCCACCGGCCCTGCGCCGGTGGCCCGCCCGGACGGCGGGCGCGGCCTGCGCGGCGTGGCGGAGCGGGCCCGGCTGCTCGGCGGCGCCGCCGAGGCGGGCCCGGTCGACGGGTGCTGGCGGCTGGCCGCCCGGCTGCCGGTCGGGGGTGCGCGATGAGCGGCCCGATCAGGGTCGTCCTGGCGGACGACGAGCGGATGGTGCGGACCGCGCTGCGCGTGATCCTGGACGCGGAGGACGGCCTCGAGGTCGTCGGGGAGGCGGCGACCGGCGCCGAGGCGGTGTCGGCGGTGCGGGAGCTGCGGCCGGACGTGGTCCTGATGGACGTGCGGATGCCGGAGATCGACGGGATCCAGGCGACCCGGCAGATCCTGGCAGGGACGATCTCGCCGGAAGCGCCCCGGATCCTGGTCGTGACCACCTTCGAGAACGACGCCTATGTGTACGACGCGCTGCGCGCGGGCGCGGCGGGCTTCCTGCTGAAGCGGGCGGCGCCGGAGGAGCTGGTGAGCGCGGTCCGCCTGGTGGCGCGCAGCGACTCGCTGCTCTACCCGGCGGCGGTCCGGGCGCTGGCCGCCGACCACGCCCGCCGGCATCCGGCGGCGCCGCCCTGGGCGGCCCGGCTCACCGACCGGGAGGCGGAGGTGCTGCGCCGGATGGCGAAGGGCCTGACGAACGCGGAGATCGCGGCCGGGATGGGCGTGGGCGCGGCGACGGTGAAGTCGCACGTGGCGGCGGTGCTCGCGAAGACGGGCGCCCGGGACCGTACCCAGGCGGTGATCGCGGCGTACGAGTCGGGCTTCATCACACCGAACACCTGACCCGGCCTGACCGGTCCTCACATGAAGGTTCGCTGAGAAACCGGACACATCAGGAACGATCGCCGCCGTCCCGGTCGTCCCGCTGAGTGGGATGAACAAGACGATCAGGCGCGGCGCGGTCTTCGTGCTCCTCCTGGTGCTCGCCCTCCTCGGGCGGGCCACCTGGGTGCAGGCGTACGAAGGCAAGGCCCTCGCGAACGAGAAGAACAACCGGCGGAAGATCATCGCGCAGTACGCGGCGCCGCTCGGGAACATCGTCGTGGCCGGCTCGCCGGTCACCGGATCGAAGGAGACCAAGGGCGGCGACCTCGCCTACAAGCGGAGCTACACGGACGGCGAGCTGTACGCGGCCGTCACCGGCTACAGCTCGCAGGCCTACGGGGCGACCCAGCTGGAGGGCATCTACTCGGGCGTCCTGGACGGCACCGACACCCGCCTGAAGAACCCGTTGGACGCGCTCACCGGCAAGCGGGCGGATCCGGGCACCGTCCTGACGACGATCGACCCGGCGGTGCAGAAGGCCGGCTACGAGGCGCTCGGGAACAAGAAGGGCGCGGCCGTCGCCATCGACCCGAAGACCGGCCGGATCCTCGGCATGGTGTCGACCCCGTCGTACGACCCGTCGAAGATCGCCGGGCTGACCGACGGCAAGGAGTGGCAGCGGCTGACGGAGGACGAGGACAAGCCGCTGGTGAACCGGGCGCTGCGGCAGCCGCTGCCGCCGGGCTCGACGTTCAAGCTGGTGGTCGCGGCGGCCGCGCTCGAGGACGGGCTTTACGGCTCCGTCGACACGGCGACGGACAGCCCGATGCCGTACACGCTGCCGGGCACCCGGACCGTCCTGAAGAACGAGAACGCGTCGGCGCCGTGCGAGAACGCGACGATCCGCACCGCGCTGCGCTACTCCTGCAACAACGTCTTCGGGAAGATGGCGGTCGATCTCGGCCAGGACAAGGTGCGGGCGATGGCGGAGAAGTTCGGCTTCGACGACAAGGAGCTGGACGTGCCGGTCCGCGCGTACCCGAGCGTGTACCCGTCGGGGATGGACAAGGCGCAGACGGCGCTGAGCGGCATCGGGCAGTTCGACGTGACGGCGACGCCGCTGCAGATGGCGATGGTGTCGGCGGCCATCGCGAACGACGGTCTGCTGGCGAGCCCGCACATGGTGTCGCAGGTGGTCGACTCCGACGGCGACGCGCTCCAGTCGTACGAGGACGGGGCGACCGAGCGGGTGGTGTCGGCGGAGACCGCGAAGCAGCTGCGCAGCGCGATGCGGACGGTGGTCGAGGAGGGCACCGGCACCAACGCGGCGCTCGGCGGCGGTGTGGAGGTCGGCGGCAAGACGGGCACGGCACAGCACGGCGAGAACAACAGCAAGACGCCGTACGCCTGGTTCACCTCGTACGCGAAGGATCCGGCGTCCGGCAAGGAGGTCGCGGTCGCGGTGCTGATCGAGGACTCGGGCGCGGCGCGCTCGGAGGTCAGCGGCAACGGGCTCGCGGCGCCGGTGGCGCAGAAGATGATGAAGGCCGCGCTGAGGTGACGCACCGGATGGGCGCTCCGAAGTGACGGACGGCGGGGGCCGGTTGGTGTCCGGTCCCCGCCGCACGGTATGCAGGACGCATGCTCTCGAACGTGCGTCTGCCCCGCTCCCCGTCCGGCTGGACCATGGCCGTCTTCGGCGTCCTCGCCGCGGCGCTCGGCGTGGTGGGCCTGGTCTCCCCCGACACGACGATCCGCCTCATGGGTCTGACCCCGATCCCCGGTGCGGACCGGGCTGCGGACGACCACACCCTGCTCTTTCTGACGGCGTCGTCCATGGCGGCCCTGAACATGGGCGTCTACTACGTGCTTGCGGCCCTGGCCGACTGGAAGGCCTTCTTCCGCTGGACGGTCCCGTTCCGGCTGCTCACCTTCTCGGTCTTCACCCTCGCCGTCGTCACCGGCCGCGCCCCGGCCGGCTTCCTCGGGGTCGGCCTGTGGGAGGGCCTGGGGGCCCTGGTGACGGGCGCGGCCCTGTGGTGCGAGACCCGGCGGGCGGCGCGGGTCACGGCCTGAGCAGGGTCTCCATGACCGCGTCCAGGTAGGCGGGGTCCGCCGGGACGGCGGACGGGGTCGCGTGGGCGAGCTGGGCGTGGCCCAGGTAGCTGGTGTAGGCGAGCAGACCGCGGTGGCGGGCCTGCTCGGCGGGGAAGCCGAGCAGTTCGAAGAGGTGGGCGAGGTAGCTCACGCGGCGCTCGGTGACGCGGGTGAGGGCCGCCGCGAGCGCGGGGTGGTCGCCGGCGGCGAAGAGCCGTACCTCCAGGGGGTCCTCGGCGGCCATCGCGGTCGCGCCGCGCAGCAGCGCGCCGAGGCGGGCGGCCGGGTCGGGTTCGGCGGCCTCCATGGCGCGGATGACGCGCTCGGTGGACCGCTCCTCCCAGCGTGCGAGGGCCGCGGCGACGAGCGCGTCGCGGTTGGCGAAGTGCCAGTAGAAGCTGCCCTTGGTGGTGCCCAGGCGGGCGGCGAGGGGTTCCACCGCGACTCCGGCGAGTCCGCGTTCGGCGAGCGCGGCGAGGGCCGCGTCCGCCCAGTCGTCGGCGGTGAGCCGCTTGCGGGCGCCGCGTCGCGCGGTGGGGGCCGGGGAGTCGTGCATGTTTCCGTACGGTACCGTACGGTTGGAACATACGCTCCCGTATGGAGGTCCGGTCATGTCCGGAACGCGCACGGTACGCAACGTCCACCAGAGGGTCGTCGAGGCCTCCGCCGAGACCGTCGGCGCCCTCCTCGACCGGCTCTCCGCGCCGGACGACCCGCTCTTCCCGACGCCCGTCTGGCCCGCGATGGTGCTCGACCGTCCGCTCGGCGTCGGCGCCGACGGCGGCCACGGCCGGGTCCGCTACCGGGTCGGCGCCCACGAGCCCGGCCGCTCGGTCCGCTTCGACACCACCGGCGACGGCCTCGGCACCGGCTATCACCGCTTCGACGTCGAGCCGCTCGGTCCCGGCCGCTGCCGGATCTCCCACGTCCTCGAAGTGACCATGGGGGCCCGGGCGTTCGCCCTCTTCAAGCTGGCGATCGAGCCCGTGCACGACACGATGGTCGAGGAGGCCTTCGACAACGCCGAGCGGGCCGTGCTCGGCGGCGACCTGCCCCACCCGCCGGCCCGCCGCCCGGTCCGCGCCCTCCTGGTCAACCGCCTGCTCTGGGCGCGGCCGGCCACCGTGCCCGTACCGCCGGAGGCCGCGCTGCTGCACGCCGCCGTCCCGGCCCCCGACTACGCCGACGCCTACCGGATGCCGCTCCCGCCCGGCATGCCCCGCGGCCCGCTGGCCTGGCGGCAGGTGCTGCCGTTCCCGGTCCGCGGTGTGTCGGACACCGAGCTGATGCTCGGCAAGGACGCCTCGCACCTGGACTTCCGCGCCTCGGTGGTGATCGGCGAGGACGCGGTGACCCTGGCCACCGCCGTACGGCTGCACAACACGCGCGGCCGGCTCTACTTCGCGGTCGTCCGCCGCGTCCACCCGCTGCTGACCCGGCTGATCCTGCGCCGGGCGCACCGCCGTATCGCCTTCGGGGCCCGCCCGGCCGGCGAGCGCAACCGGGTCCCGGCGACCGGGGATCAGCGCAGCGCGGCCAGCGCCTCCCGGACCTCCGCCAGATCGGCGTCGGACGCCAGGCCCGCGTGATACAGGCTCAGTTCCGTGGCCCCCTGGTCCGCCGCCCGGCGGGCGTCCGCGGCCAGGGTGCCCGGTGAGCCGCCCATCCCGCCCACCACGGTGAGGTTCGCGGCGACGACCGTCCCCACGCGCGCGTGGGCCGCGAAAGCGGCCACGTGCGGCGCCGGGGTCACCACGCCGTCGGCGACGGCGAGGACCTGGGCCGGGTCGGTGCCGGCGTTGGCGCCGCAGTGGTACGGGACGGGGTCGGCGTGCAGCAGGACCCGGAAGCCGGGCGGGGCGGCGGCCCGGACGGCGGCGACGGCGTCCTCCTGGAGGGTGCGGGCGGCGGCGAGGCGCCAGGCGAGGGCCGCGTCCGCGAGCGGGGCCGGGAGCGGGGCGGCGGGGCCGCCGCGCCAGACCGGCTCCAGGGCGGAGCGGACCGCCGCGGCGAGCTCGTCCGGGTCGGCGCCCTCCTTGCCGTACCCCTCCCGGCAGGAGGGGCAGAAGCACAGCGACATCAGGTACTGGGCGCCGGAGTCGAGCGCGACGCCGGCGGTCTTGTCGTGGGCGTGCAGATGCGCGAGCCCGTACCAGCCGCAGGACTCCAGCTCGGTGCCGGCTGCCCCGGGCCGTACCGCCGCCTCGGCCGCGAGGTCCGTCAGGAAGGCGCGCACGGCGTCCTGGCCGATGCAGGGTGCCCAGGGGTAGGCGTCGCCGTACGCGTTGACCACGGAGCTCTCCGGATGCTCGGCGCCGAGCCGGGAGTTGTGCGCGAGGACCACCCAGCTGTGCAGGGCGAGACCCGTGCCGGCCAGGGCGTCGGCGGCCGCGCCGAAGGCGTCGCCGGGGGCCCAGTCCCCCGCCGGGTACGGAGCGAGGGCGCGGCCCCGCCAGCGCGCCGGGTCCGGCGGGTAGAGCACGGCGGCGTGCCCCGCGGTGACGATCCGGTGGCGGGGGTGGCGCGGGGTCAGGGCGCGGGTGGAGTGGTAGGCGGCGGCCAGGGTGATCCGGTCGAGGCCGAGCGCGGCGAGCCGGCCGGGGGCGGCCGGGTCGCCGGTGACGTCCCAGGGGTAGAGGAAGGCGCCCGCTCTCACCGCGTCCCCTCCGCGAGCGCGGCCCGGCCGCGGTCGAGGATCACGGCGAGCTCCTTCAGATGCTCGGGGTGCGGCTCGCTCAGCGGCGGGCGGACCTCGCCGACGTCCAGACCGTTCATCCGGACCGCCGCCTTGACCAGGGAGACGGCGTAGCCGCGGCCGCGCGAGCGCAGTTCGACGAGCGGGCGGTAGAAGGCGTCGATGAGGCGCTCGGCGGTGGCGTCGTCGCCGGTGGTCAGCGCGCGGTGGAAGGCGAGGGCGATGTCGGGGGCGAAGCAGAAGACGGCGGAGGAGTAGAGGGTGACGCCGATGCCCCGGTAGGCGAGGCCGGTGAGTTCGGCGGTGGGCAGGCCGTTGAAGTAGCGCAGGCCGAGGCCGGCGGAGCGGACGGCGCTGACGATCCGCTGCATCAGGTCGAGGTCGCCGTAGCCGTCCTTGAGGCCGATGACGCCGGGGGTGCGGGCGAGCGCGACGGCCGTGTCGGGGGTGAGGATCGCGTTGTCGCGCTGGTAGACGATGACGTCGAGCCGGGTGGCGGCGGCGAGTTCGGTGTAGTGGCGGAGCAGCCCGGCCTGGTCGGCGACGACGAGGTACGGGGGCATGGCGAGCAGTCCGTCGGCGCCGGCCTCCTCGGCGAGCCGGGCGTAGCGGATCGCGAGGGCGGTGCCGTAGCCCGCGCCGGCGAGCACGGGGACCCGGCCGGCGGCCTCGTCGACGGCGGCGGCCACGCAGTCGCGGAACTCCTCGGGGGTCAGGGCGTGGAACTCGCCGGTGCCGCAGCAGGCGAAGACGGCGCCCGCGCCGGCGTCGATCCCGGCGCGCACGTGGGCGCGGAAGACGTCGAGGTCGACGGCGCCGTCCGGACCGAAGGCGGTGACGGGGAAGAAGAGCAGTCCGTCGAGCCGGTCGGCGAGCGGGGGTGTGGTCACGGGCACTCCCTGTCGTACAAGATTCTGACTGGCGTCCATATTCTTGAACAGCAGCACGCTAGGGCAGCCCCAATGGAGCGGTCAAGAAGCGAAATCCCTTTACTGGCGGCGTTCTTGACGCTGCGACCGGCAGTATCTAGCGTGACGGGCCTTCCACATGCGTGAATACGGTCTACGGACGGAGATCCCTCCCTTGAACCCCGCACCCCGCACCGTCCTGCTCACCGGGGCCGCCGGCGGCGTCGGCACCCTCATGCGCGAACTGCTGCCCGCCCACGGCTACACGATCCGGTCGCTCGACATGGTCCCGGTCCCCGGCGCGCCGGACGCGATCCTCGCCGACCTCGCCGACCGCGCGGCGCTGCGGGAGGCCGTGCGCGGCGTCGACGCCGTGATCCACCTCGCCGGAATCTCCCTGGAGGCCGACTTCGACAAGATCGTCGCGGCCAACATCGTGGGGCTCCAGCACCTCTACGAGGCGGTACGGGAGGAGGGCGTCCCCCGGGTCCTCTTCGCGTCCAGCAACCACGCCGTCGGCTTCACGCCCCGGCCGCGCCCCGGCGAGCCGCCGCTCCCGACCGACATCCCGCACCGGCCCGACACCCACTACGGCCTGTCCAAGGCCTTCGGCGAGGACCTGGCGCAGTTCTACTGGGACAAGCACGGCGTCGAGACCGTCTCGGTGCGGATCGGCTCCTGCTTCCCCGAGCCCACCTCGGTGCGGATGCTGTCCCTGTGGCTCAGCCCCGGCGACTGCGCCCGGCTGTTCCACGCGGCGCTGAGCGCGCCGGGGGTCGGCCACACCGTGGTCTACGGCGCCTCCGCCAACACCCGCGAGTGGTGGGACCTCTCCTCTGCCCGCGCACTCGGCTACGAGCCGAAGGACGACTCCGAGGCCTGGGCCGAGAAGATCGTCTCGGAGCACGGCCTGCCGGCCCCCGGCAGCGCCGACGACCGCTATCTGGGCGGCCACTTCTGCGAGAACCCGCCGCGCTGGCCGTACTGAGGCCGAGCGGGGAGAACGCGGGGGAACACAGGCCCGGCCGGACTATGCGGGGGAGCCGGCCGGGACCCGGATCGACGCGGGCGACGCATGACGCCCGCGGACGGAACCGACGATACGTTTCGGTCAAGATCACCGCGATCCGCGGAACGCGGCAACTGTCCGCAAAACGCGACGTGTTCGCATGCCGGACACCCGGGGCCCGGGCTTGGGCCCGAGATGGACCCGGACCGCGGCCGCCCCGGCTCAGCCGCGCAGGGTGCGCGAGGGCGTCTCGCCGAACCGGGCCCGGTACTGGGCCGCGAAGCGGCCCGGGTGGGTGAAGCCCCAGCGCCAGGCCACCTCGCCGACGCTCAGCCCGTCCGGGTCGCCCGCCCGGAGCTCCTCGTGGACCCGCTCCAGGCGCACCTCGCGCACGTACGCCATCGGCGACATCCCCACGTACTGCCGGAAGGACTCCTGGAGCCGGCGCACGCTCACCCGGGCGAGGGCCGCGAGCTCGGAGGTGGTGAAGGGGTGCTCGGGGCGGGCCCGGACCGCGTCCGTGGCCCGCTTCACCGGCGCGGGCCTGACCGGCCCCGCGGGGTCCGCGAGCTCGTCCCGCCAGGGGTGCTCGGCGGCGAGCAGCAGCCCGTTGAGCAGCGCCTCCTGGAGCGGGCGTGACACCAGCTCGTGGGTGGCGAGACCGTCCCCGGCGAGCGCCCCGGCGGCCACCTGCCGGGCGAAGGTCACCCAGCTCAGTCCGGGCCCCCGGGTGATGTCGAGGCGCGGCTCGAGGGCCAGCCTGCGGTCCGGGGAGCGCCCGAGCAGCCCCTCCAGACGGTCCCGCAGCGCCGCCGCGTCGATCTTGACCGAAAGGGTGCGGCAGTCCCCGCTCCAGCGGTCGAGACAGGTGTCGCCCGACGGGTCGAGCAGCACCGCCTCCTCCGGGGTGGCGAGCAATCGGCGCCCGCTCCGACCCTGGCGCAGCTCCATGGTGCCGCTCTGCGGGGCGTTGAGATGGAAGGCGCCGAGCTCGCCGAAGCGCATCCGGACGTCGGCCCCGCAGCCGAGGTCGCCGATCATCAGCGGACCGAGGCCGACGGTGTCGAAGCGGGCCGCGAAGGGCCGGCCGCGCGTGTCGATCACATCCATGAAGTTGGCGTAATAGCGCGCGTCGATCTCCTCGCGCGCCTCGTCCACGTCCCGCGTCCGGAAAGAGCTCCCACCCACGTTCGAAAGAATATTCATATGACGGACGTGACCAGGAACGGCAGGATGCCGGTCATGCCACCACCACGGGGATTCACGTACGAGCAGCACACCGACGGCACGGTCGTCGTCGTCCATCACGGGCGGACCGCCGCCACCCTGCGCGGCGCCCGCGCGCAGAAGTTCCTGGTCGAGGTCGGGTCCGGGGACCAGCAGCTGGTGATGGCGCGCTGGACCGGCGCGTACAAGATCGGCAACGAGCGGACGGCCCGGAACCACCCGCGTAATCAAGGTGGCCGAACCCGGGGAAGGTAAGGGAACGGCAAAGGCGTCTCGTTCGTTACCCCGGTCATGACCGCTATGACCCCTGGCTCGAACATCCCTCTCACCGTCGCGCGCGTGGCGGTGGACGTCGCCGCCCCGGTGCGGCTCGACGTCTCGGGCCTGCTGCTCGGCGCCGACGGCAAGGTGCGCTCGGACGACGACTTCATCTTCTACAACCAGCCCGCCGGTCCCGGTGTCACCTACCGCTCGGGCGGCGGCGCCGCGCCGGACGCCATCCTGGTGGACACCGCCGCCGTGCCGGCCGGCATCGAGAAGATCGTGGTGACCGCGAGCCCGGACGCGGCGGGCCAGACCTTCCAGGGCATCGAGCCCACCGCGACCCTGCGCAACGCCGACGACGGCAGCGTGCTCGCCACCTTCACGCCGCCGCGGCTCGCCACCGAGACGGCGCTCGTGGTCATGGAGATCTATCTGCGCAACGGGCAGTGGAAGGCCCGCGCGGTCGGCCAGGGGTACGCGAACGGGCTGGCCGGGATCGCCACCGACTTCGGCGTGAGCGTGGACGAGGAGCCGACCCCGGCGGCCACGCCCACGCCCGCCGCCGCACCGGCCGCGCCCGCCGCACCGGTCGCCGCTCCCCCGATGCCCGCCGCCCCGCCGGCGGCTCCCCCGGCCCCGCCCGCGCCGCCCGCCGGCAGCGGGAAGATCAACCTGGACAAGGGCCGGGTCAGCCTCCAGAAGAACCAGACGGTCTCCCTGGTCAAGGGCGGCCGCCCGCTGCTCTCCCAGGTGAAGATGGGCCTGGGCTGGGAGCCGGCCTACCGCGGCAAGGACATCGACCTCGACGCCTCCGTCATCGCCTACGGCCCCCAGCGCAACCACATCGACAGCTGCTACTTCGGCAAGCTGTCGATCCTCAACGGCGCGATCAAGCACTCCGGCGACAACCTGACCGGCGAGGGCGCGGGCGACGACGAGGTGATCGTGGTCGACCTGGGCCGGCTGCCCGCCGACACCACCGGTCTGGTCTTCACCGTCAACTCCTTCTCCGGCCAGAAGTTCACCGAGGTCGCCAAGGCGTACTGCCGGCTCATCGACGCCGCCAGCGGCGAGGAGCTGGTCCGCTTCGACCTGACCACCGCCGAGCCGCAGACCGGCGTGATGATGGCCAAGCTCATCAAGCAGTTCTCCGGCGAGTGGGAGATGACGGCGATGGGCGAGTTCGTGAAGTCCCGCACCGTGCGGGGCATGGTGAAGCCCGCGGCCCAGGCGCTCTGAGCCGCGGCGCTCCCCGTGTGCGTACGGCGCTAGAACAGCGCGCTGTACGCGTTGAGGGCCGGCTGGCCGCCCAGGTGGGCGTAGAGGACGGTCGCGTCGCGGCCGATCTCGCCCCGCTCCACCAGGTCGACCAGTCCGGCCATCGACTTCCCCTCGTAGACCGGGTCGGTGACCATGCCCTCGGTCCGGGCGGCGAGCCGCATCGCCGCCAGGGTCGCCTCGTCCGGGACGCCGTACACGCCCGCGTGGTAGCGCTCGTCGAGCTCCACGTCGGCGGCGGTGAGCGGGCGTTCGACGCCGATCAGGGCGGCGGTGTCCCGGGCGATCCGGGTGATCTGCTCATGGGTCCGGACCGGCTCGGCGGAGGCGTCGATCCCGATCACCCGGCGGGCCGGGCCGCCGTCCTCGGCGAGCGCGGCGAAGCCCGCGACCATCCCGGCCTGGGTGGAGCCGGTCACCGAGCAGACCACGACCGTGTCGAAGAAGACCCCGAGCTCGCGCTCCTGCTCGGCCACCTCGTAGGCCCAGTTGGCGAAGCCGAGCCCGCCGAGCCGGTGGTCGGAGGCGCCGGCCGGGATGGCGTACGGCTTCCCGCCGGTCAGCTCGACCTCGCGCAGCGCCAGCTCCCAGCTCTCCTTGAACCCGATCCCGAACCCGGCCTTCACCAGGCGTACGTCGGCTCCCGCGAGCCGGCTGATCAGGATGTTGCCGACCTTGTCGTAGACGGAGTCCGGCCACTCCACCCAACTCTCCTGGACCAGCACGCACTTGAGGCCGGCGTGGGCGGCGACGGCGGCGACCTGGCGGGTGTGGTTGGACTGGACGCCGCCGATCGACACCAGGGTGTCGCAGCCCTGGGCGAGGGCGTCGGCGACCAGGTACTCCAGCTTGCGGGTCTTGTTCCCGCCGTACGCGATGCCGGAGTTGCAGTCCTCCCGCTTGGCCCACAGGGTGGCGCCGCCGAGGTGGTCGGTGAGCCGGCGCAGCGGGTGCACGGGCGAGGGTCCGAAGAGCAGCGGGTAGCGGTCGTGGTCGGCGATCGTCGGCATACGGGCTCCCGGGGTGAGGTGACGGGTCAGGTCGTCGTGGACGCCGGGGTCCTGGGCCCGGTCGCGAGGCCTGTGGGGCCTGTGGGGCCGGTCGCCGCGGCCCGAGGCTCGGTCGCCTCGTCCGCGAGTTCCTCCAGGGCCCGCCATATCTCCGTCGTCACCCGCACCGCCTCCTCCGTGTCGCCCGCCTCGCACGCGTCGATGAGGAGCGTGTGCAGCGCGGCGGAGACGCAGATGTCCGCGTCGCCGAAGAGATGCCGCTCGACGCGGCGGATCAGCGGGGTGTACCGCTCGACGGTGGCGGCGACGGCGTGGTTGCCGCTCGCGCCGACCAGGACCTGGTGGAGCTCGTCGTCGGCGCGCAGGGCGGCGTCGACGTCGGCGGCGCGCACGGCCGCGGCGAACCGCTCGTTGGCCTCGCGCATGGCCCGGATGCCCTCGGGGCCGAGCAGCGGTACGGCGGTGCGCGCGGCGAGTTCGTGCATCACCCGCACCACGGAGGCGGCGTCCCGGACGACCCGGCTGACGAGCCGGGTGACCCGGGTGTAGCTCTGCGGCTTGGTCTCGACGAGGCCTTCGTCGCCGAGCCGGGCCAGGGCCTCGCGCACGGGTGCGCGCGAGAGCCCGAGCCGTTCGGCCAGTTCGGTGTCCTTGACCACGGAACCGGGCGCGAGGTCGCCGCGCACGATGGCGTCGCGCAGCGTCTCGTACGCCCGGTCACGCAGCAGGGTCCGGCCCACGGGCCGCAAGGCGTCCATGAACTGACATGTTAGATGTCAGCTGATGGACGCGACCAGTTCCGGTCCGGGGGGGTTCAGCGGCGCGGCTGGCGGCACCACGGGCCGGTGATCGCGAGCATGATGCCCGGGGTCTGGATGTTGGCGAAGAGGGTGTCGCCGTCGGGCGAGAAGGTCACGCCCGTGAACTCGCTGTCGTTCAGGTCGTTGCGGGCGATCGGGTAGGTGCGGCCGCTGTCGGTCGCGCCGAACAGGTGCTGCACGCCCTCGCCGTCCTCGGCGATGACGAGGCCGCCGTACGGGGAGACGGTGATGTTGTCCGGGCCGTCGTAGGCGCCGTCCACGTCCGGGTTGGCGTTGACGCCGAGCAGCACCTTGAGGGTGAGGGTGCGGCGCTTGGGGTCGTAGAACCAGACCTGGCCGTCGTGCGGGGCGCCGGGGCTCTCCTCACGGGCGTACGAGGAGACGATGTAGGCGCCGCCGTCGGCCCACCACATGCCCTCCAGCTTGCGGGCGCGGGTGACCTCGCCCTCGGCGAACTGCTTGCGGACCGGGGTGGTGCGGCCGTCGCGGTCCGGGACGTCGACCCAGTCGACGCCGTACACGGTGCCGATCTTCGTGGCACGGGACAGGTCGTCGACGAACGTGCCGGCGGAGTCGTAGCACTTGGGGGCCTGGAGGCGGCCGGCGTCGTCGGCGAGGGTCGCGAGGCGGCCGCGGCCGTACTCGAAGCCCTGCGGCGGAACCCAGCGGAAGAACAGGCCGTTGGGGCCGGCGGCGTCCTCGGTGAGGTAGGCGTGGCCGCGCCTGGGGTCGATGACGACGGCCTCGTGGTCATAGCGGCCGAAGGCCTTGATCGGCTTCGGGGCGCGGTTGGCGCGGCGGTCGTGCGGGTCGACCTCGAAGACGTAGCCGTGGTCCTTCGTCATGCCGTTGACCCCGGCCAGGTCGGAGTTCTCCTCGCAGGTGAGCCAGGTGCCCCAGGGGGTGCTGCCGCCCGCGCAGTTGGTGGAGGTGCCGGCGATGCCGACCCACTCGGCGACGGTCCCGTCGCGGTGCACCTCGACGACGGTGCAGCCGCCGGAGGCCGCCGGGTCGTAGACCAGGCCCTCGGCGAGCGGGACCGGGTGAGCCCACTTGGAGCGGGGTCCCTTGAGCTCGTGGTTGTTCACGAGGTACGTGGTGCCGCGCGGGCCGGCGAAGGTGGCGGTGCCGTCGTGGTTGGAGGGCGTGAACTCGCCGGACTCCAGGCGGGTGACACCGCTGTGGGTGATGACGCGGTAGGTGAAGCCCTCGGGCAGGGCGAGGATGCCCTGCGGGTCGGCGATCAGCTCGCCGTAGCCGAGACGGTGGCCGTTGCCGTGGCCGTGGCCGTTGCCGCCGTGCTCGTTGCCGTGGTCCTCGGAGGCCAGCGCCTGCGGGGCGGTGGCGAGCGCGCCGACGGCGCCGGTGAGCGCGAGTGCGGCGCCCGCGGCGGCGGACTGCTTGGTGAACTCTCTGCGGTTGAGGGACATGACGGTTCTTCTTCCTGTCGTCACCCGGTGTCGCGGCACACGCTCGCGCCCCCGTATAAACGGCGGTTGAACAGAAAGGCGACCTCTTATGAACCTGCCTGCCTCCGGACGCAGCGTCCTCGTCACCGGTGCCTCGCGCGGTCTGGGCCGCGCGGTGGCGCGCGCCTTCGCCGCGAACGGCGACCGGGTGGCCGTCCACTACGGCTCCCGCGCCGACGAGGCCCGCGCGACCCTGGAATCCCTCGACGGCCCCGGCCACGTCCTGGTCTCCGGCGACCTCTCCGACCCGGCCGCCGCGGAGTCCGTCGTCTCCGGCGCGGCGGAGGGCCTGGGCGGCCGGCTCGACGTCCTGGTCAACAACGCGGCCGTCAACCTGCCGCACCCGCCGGCGACGACGCCGTACGAGGAGTGGGTGGCGCTCTGGCAGCGCCACGTCTCCGTGAACCTGCTCGGCACGGCGTACGTGAGCCAGCTCGCCGCCCGTCGCATGATCGCCGCGGGCACCCAGGGCCGCATCGTCAACATCGGCTCCCGCGGCGCCTTCCGCGGCGAACCGGACCACCCCGCCTACGGCGCCACCAAGGCCGCCGTCCACGCCCTCGGCCAGTCCCTCGCCGTGGCCCTGGCCCCGCACGGCATCGCCGTCGCCTCCGTCGCCCCCGGCTTCTTCACCACGGAACGCGTGGCCCCCCGCCTCACCGGCCCGGAGGGCCCCGCCATCCTCGCCCAGAGCCCCTTCGGCCGCGTGGCCACCCCGGAGGAGATCGCCGCGGCGGTGCTGTGGCTGGCGTCACCGGCGGCGGAGTGGGCGTCGGGCACGGTCCTGGACATGAACGGGGCGTCGCACCTGCGGACGTGAGGGGGCGGGTCGGCGCCCCTTGCCGGGCCTAGGCTCCTGCACCTGTACGTTCAGCACGAGGGCGCCGCGCTCGTGGTGCGGGTCCAGGCGCAGGTGCGGAACGCGCCCGCATGGGCGCCGTCCCGTGTGCCCACCCTCCCCCTGGCTTCGCCGGGGGGGGACCCCCACGCCCCAGCGGGACGAATGCCCACACGGAGGTGGCGAACCCGGCACCGCCCGTGCGGGTGGAACCCGCCCCCGCGGAACGTATGCCCGCAACGAACGGGGGCCGGCCCGCAACGGGGCTGCCGGGCGCAGCCCGCAACGGCCTGCGGCCGCCGGGGCTCAGGCGCGGGACCTCGCCTTGAAGGCCGCCTTGCGGGCCTCCTTCGCCGAGGGCTTGTCGGGGTGGAGGCGGCCCATCGCGTCCAGGACGTCGGCGGTGGCCGGGTGGTCGACGCGCCAGGCCGCTTCGAAGAAGCCGCCGTGGCCGGCGGTGAGGCCCTGGATGAGGTCCTGGAGTTCCTCGGGGTCGCCCTCCGCGTCGAGGTGGGCGGCGATCGTGTCGACGGCGAGCCAGAAGATCATGGACTCGGGCGGCGCCGGGATGTCGGCGGCGCCGCGCTCGGCGAGCCAGACACGGGCGAGGCCGCCGAGTTCGCGGTCGTCGAGGACCTCGCGGACGGCCGGCTCCGCGTCGGGGCCGACGAGGGAGAGGGCCTGCTGGGCGTGGAGCCGGCGCAGCGGGGCACCCGGGTCGGAGCCGCGGGCGGCGTCGAGGAGTTCGCGCGCGGCGGCCGGCGCCTCGCGCCCGGCGAGCCAGCCGGTGGTCTCGGCCCGGGCGGCCTCCTGCGGGTAGTGGGCGATGCCGTCGAGGAGCACCTCGGCGCCCTTGTCAGCGAGTTCGCCGACCGCGGGCACCACGAGCCCGGCCTCCAGCATGCGGGCGCGCACCCCGTACAGCCCGAGCGGCGTGAGCCGGACCATGCCGTACCGGCTGACGTCCTCCTCGTCGAACGGCACCTCCGACGCGGCCCCCTCGGCCCCCGCCTCCACCATCAGCGCCTCGTCGACCGGCGCGTACGCGACGAGGCCGATCGGCTCCAGGATCCGGAACTGCTCGTCGAGCCGCATCATCGCGTCGGAGACCTGCTCCAGGACGTCGTCGGTCGGCTCCCCCATGTCGTCGGGGACGACCATCGACGCGGCGAGCGCGGGCAGCGGCACCGGACCCTCGCCCGGGCCGCCCTCGCTGACGGTCAGCAGATAGAGGTTGCCGAGGACGCCCTCCAGGAAGTCCGCCTCGCCCTCCGGGTCCCAGTCCAGCGTCTCGAAGTCGATGGTGCCGTCCTCGCCGACCAGCGCCTCCAGGTCGTCCACGTACGGCGCGGTGGCGTCGGCGAAGACGGTCTCCAGGGCGTCGAGCCAGATGGACAGGACGTCGTGCGGCGAGCCGCCGGTGAGCAGCGCCAGGTTCGCGCCGGGCCGGGCCGTCCCGGCGTCACCGTCCGCCGAGTCGTCCGAGCCCTCCGAGCCCGTGTCATCCGCCGGGTCCTCGACCTCCACCAGACCGGTGTCGACCGCGACCCGCCACGCCTCGCTCGCGTACGCCTCGCCGTCCTCGTCGTCGGCCAGGCCGAGCAACTCCGCCGCGGCGGGCAGCTGCTCGTCGACGAGCTCGCCGCCCGCGCCCACCCGGGTGTCCGGGCCGGCCCAGCGGGCGAGCCGGACGGCGCGGGTGAGGAGAGGGGCCGCCAGGGCGTCCCGCGCGAGTTCCGCGTCCGCGCGCAGCCGAACGGGGGGAAGGGTCGGGCGGTCCGGTGCCATCTCGGGTGTTCTCCTCGGCGGGGTGTACGGGCGGTGTGCGGGCGGTGTTTCGGGCAGCGTTCCGGTGCTGCTTCGGGCGGCCTTCAGCGTAGACGCATTCCGGGGGCGGTCCGTCGGTTCATGCGGGCGTCAGCCTTCGTACACCCGTCGACCCTTGACAAGACAACGGCTCTCCAAGGAAATTGACGCGCGTAGATCGTTCGACCGTTCGTCCAAACCCTCACGGAGCACCTTGATGTCTTCCTCCATACCGAGATCGGCCGCCGTCGCCGCCGTCGTCTCCGCCGCTCTCGCCGCCGGTCTGCTCGGCGGCTCGGCCGCCGCGGCCGACGGGGCGGCCACCGCGACCCCCGTCCGGATCCACGACATCCAGGGCACCACCCGCGTCTCGCCGCTGGCCGGCAAGCCGGTCACCGGCGTGACCGGCGTCGTCACCGGCGTGCGCACCTACGGCTCGCGCGGCTTCTGGATGCAGGACCCGCAGGCGGACGACAACCCGGCCACGAGCGAGGGCATCTTCGTCTTCACCAGTTCGGTGCCGACCGTGGCCGTCGGCGACGCCGTGAGCGTCAACGGCTCGGTCACCGAGTACGTCCCGGGCGGTCTGAACTCGGGCAACCAGTCGATGACCCAGATCTCCAAGCCGGTGATCACCGTCCTGTCCCGGGGCAACCAGGTCCCGGCCCCGGTCACCGTCTGGTCCGGCTCCGTCCCCGGCGCGTACGCCCCCGAGGGCGACCCGGCGGCCGGCGGCTCGATCAACGGGCTCACCCTGGACCCGGAGAAGTACGCCCTGGACTACTACGAGTCCCTGGAGGGCACCAACGTCCGGATCGGCTCCTCGCGCGTGGTCGGCGCGACCGACCCGTACAACGAGCTGTGGGTGACGGTGAAGCCGTTCGAGAACGACAACCGCCGCGGCGGCACGGTCTACGGCTCGTACGACTCCCAGAACACCGGCCGACTGCAGATCCAGCAGCTCGCCCCGGTCGCCCAGCAGCCCTTCCCCAAGCTGAACGTCGGCGACTGGCTGGCCGGCAGCACCGAGGGTCCGCTGGACTTCAACCAGTACGGCGGCTACACCCTGGTCGCCAACACGCTCGGCCGGAGCGTGGACCTGGGCCTGGAGCGGGAGGTGACCGAACGCCAGCACAAGAACGAGCTGGCCGTCGCCACGTACAACGTGGAGAACCTCGACCCGTCCGACCCGCAGACGAAGTTCGACGCGCTCGCGAAGGCGGTCGTGGAGAACCTGGCCTCCCCCGACATCGTCGCCCTGGAGGAGATCCAGGACGACAACGGCGCCAAGAACGACGGCACGGTGACGGCCGGCGAGACGCTGAAGAAGTTCACCGCGGCGATCGCGGCGGCCGGCGGTCCGGCGTACGAGTGGCGCTCGATCGACCCGGAGAACCTCAAGGACGGCGGCGAGCCCGGCGGCAACATCCGTCAGGTCTTCCTCTTCAACCCCGCGCGGGTCTCCTTCGTGGACCGCCCGGGCGGCGACGCGACCACCGCCACCGCGGTGACCGGCACCAAGGGCGACGCGCACCTGACCGTCTCCCCTGGCCGGATCGACCCGTCGAACGCCGCGTGGGAGGACAGCCGCAAGCCGCTCGCGGGCGAGTTCCGCTTCCGCGGCCGGACGGTCATCGTGGTCGCCAACCACTTCGGCTCCAAGGGCGGCGACGAGTCGATCGTCTCGCACCACCAGCCGCCGACCCGTTCCTCCGAGGTCAAGCGGCTGCTCCAGGGCCAGGCCGTCAACGCCTTCGTCAAGGACGTCCTGGCGGTCGACAAGCAGGCGGACGTGCTCGTCGTCGGCGACATCAACGACTTCGAGTTCTCCGGCGCCACGCAGGCGCTGACCGCGGGCGGCGCGCTGTACCCGGCCGTCAAGTCCCTGCCGGTGAGCGAGCGCTACTCGTACGTCTACCAGGGCAACAGCCAGGTCCTCGACCAGATCCTGACCAGCCCCGGGGTGCACCACTTCGAGTACGACAGCGTGCACATCAACGCCGAGTTCGCCGACCAGAACAGCGACCACGACCCGCAGGTGCTGCGCTTCCGTCCCTGATCTCGCATGCGCACGGGTGTGCGAGACTGCGGCCGTGATCGTGCTGCGTCCCGCCACCCGTGCCGAGCTGCCCGCCGTCCTCGCGCTCCTCGCCGACGAGGAGCGGGTGACCGACCCGGCCTCGGTGACCGTGACCGCCGCCCACGAGCGGGCGTTCGCGGACATCGAGGCCGACGCGCGCAACGAGCTGCTGGTCCTTGTGGACGAGCAGGGTCTCGTCCTCGGCTGTCTCCAGGCCACCTACATCCCCGGCCTCGGCAAGGGCGGCGCCGAGCGCGCCCTGATCGAGGCGGTCCGGATCCGGGCCGACCGGCGCGGCGGCGGACTCGGCCGGACGCTGATGGACGCAGCCATCGACCGGGCGAGGGCCCGCGGCTGCGCGCTCGTCCAGCTGACCAGCAACAAGTCCCGGACCGACGCCCACCGCTTCTACGCCTCGCTGGGCTTCGCCCGCAGCCACGACGGCTTCAAGCTCGCGCTCTGAGCACGCGGAGCGGCCCGCCGCCTCTTCCCGGGGCGACGGGCCGTCTCAGAGCAGCAGCCGGGATCAGTTGTGGCTGTGCAGGATCTCGTTCAGACCGCCCCAGACCGCGTTGTTCGGGCGGGCCTCGACGGCGCCGGTGACCGAGTTGCGGCGGAAGAGGATGTTGTTGGCGCCGGAGAGGTCCCGGGCCTTGACGATCTCGCCGTCGGGCATGGTGACCCGGGTGCCGGCGGTGACGTACAGACCGGCCTCGACGACGCACTCGTCGCCGAGCGCGATGCCGACGCCCGCCTCGGCGCCGATCAGGCAGCGCTCGCCGATGGAGATGATCACGTTGCCGCCGCCGGACAGGGTGCCCATGGTGGAGGCACCGCCGCCGATGTCGGAGCCGTCGCCGACGACGACGCCGGCGGAGATCCGGCCCTCGACCATGGAGGTGCCGAGCGTGCCGGCGTTGAAGTTGACGAAGCCCTCGTGCATGACGGTGGTGCCGGCGGCGAGGTGGGCGCCGAGGCGGACCCGGTCGGCGTCGGCGATGCGGACGCCGGCGGGCACGACGTAGTCGGTCATGCGGGGGAACTTGTCGATCGAGGTCACCTGGAGGTGCAGACCCTCGGCGCGGGCGTTGAGCCGCACCTTCTCGATGTCGTCGACGGCGACCGGGCCGAGCGAGGTCCAGGCGACGTTGGCGAGCAGGCCGAAGATGCCGTCGAGGCTCTGGCCGTGCGGCTGCACGAGGCGGCTGCTCAGCAGGTGCAGCCGCAGGTAGGCGTCGTGGGCGTCGAGCGGCTTGTCGTCGAGCGAGGCGATGACCGTGCGCACGGCGACCACCTCGACACCGCGGCGGGCGTCCACGCCGAGGGCCTTGGCGGCGCCCTCGCCGAGGGCGCTGACGGCCGCGTCGGCGTCCAGGCGCTCGGTGCCGGCCGGGCCGGGGGCGTCGATCAGCTCGGGGGCGGGGAACCAGGTGTCGAGAACGGTGCCGTCGCCGGCGATGGTGGCGAGGCCGGCGGCGACGGCGCCGGTGGAGCGGGGAGCAGTGGTCATGACGGAAAACCTAACGGTCGGGCCCCCGCGCGGGCCAACCGGTCTCAGGTGCCGGTCGGGCCGTCCGTGCCTTCCGACGAGCCCGGGGCGCGGCTCTTCGGGCCTTCGTTCAGGTTCCGGCGTTCAGGATCCGGGCCAGCATCTCGCGCGCGTACCCCTCGTCGTACGGGACACCGGTCAGCAGCACCTGAAGGGAGATGCCGTCCATGAGCGCGACGAGCGCCCGCGCGGTGACGGGTCCGGTGCGCGGGGCGAGGGCGGTGACGACCTCGTCGGTCCATTCGGCGGCGACGGGGCGCAGGACGGGGCGGCGCAGGGCGGCGAGGTAGAGCTCGTACTCCAGCTCCACGCCGGTGCGTTCGGCGGCCAGCCATTCCCCCATGAGCGCGGCGAGGCCGGCGGCCAGGTCGGGCGCGGCGATCTCGGGGCCCTGCCGAAGTCGCGCCCCGAAGGTGCCGTTGACCCGGCGCAGGGCGGCGACGAGGAGTTCGTCGAGGGAGCCGAAGTGGTACGTGGTGGAGCCGAGCGGCACGTCGGCCTCGGCGGCCACCGTGCGATGGCTCAGCCCGGCGATCCCGGCGCGCCCGACGACCCGCAGGGCGGCGTCGACGATCCGGTCCCGCCGTTCGGGGTCGTGGCGCCGGGGGCGTGCCATCAGTGGGCTCCGCCGAGGTTGAGCACGGCGACCCCGGCGATGATGAGGACGAGGCCGGTGATCTTGGCGAGGTTCATGGACTCGCCGAGGAAGAGGGCGCCGATGGCGGCGACGGCGGCGGTGCCGATGCCGGACCAGATGGCGTAGGCGGTGCCGATCTCCAGGGTCTTGAGGGCGCGGGCGAGCAGCGCGAAGGCGAGGAGGTAGCCGGCGCCGGTGATCAGGGACGGGCCGAGCCTGGTGAAGCCCTCGCTGTACTTCATGGAGGTGGTGGCGGCGATCTCGGCCGCTATGGCCCCCGCGAGCAGTCCGTATCCCATGTGTACGAGTGTACGCATCATTCGCGTCGCTGTGTACGCCCGTACACAGCTGCTGCCGATACGGTGTGCGCATGACATACCCCTCGGGGCCGTACGGATACGGCTACCCACCCCCGCCTCCGCCGCCGAAGCCGGGCGTCATACCCCTGGCGCCGCTCGGCTTCAGCGAGATCCTCACCGGCGCCTTCAGCACCTACGGCCGCTACTGGAAGCCGCTGATCGGCGTGGCCCTGATCGCCTACACGGGCTTCGCCGCGGTGGTGGGCGGCGCGCTCCTGGCCGCCTGGGCCGTCGCCGGTGACACGCTGACCCGGATCTTCGACACACCCTCCGGTCAGACGCCCGACGTCTCGGACCCGGCGCCGCTCTTCGTCGCCTTCGGCATCGTCTGGCTGGCCGCGGTGATCGTGGCGGTGGTCGCCAACGGGCTGGTCTCCGCCGCCGCCCCTGCCGTGCTCCAGGAGGCCGTCCTCGGCCGCCCGATCGGCTTCGCCGAGGTCTGGCGGCGCGCCTGCTCGCGGCTCGGCGCCGTGATCGGCTCGGTCTTCCTCACCTTCCTGGCCGTCATGGTCCCGATGCTGCTCGCCCTGGTCGGCTTCGGCCTCCTGATGGCGGCGATCTTCTCGGCCATCGCGGCCAGCGAGAACAGCACCCTCGACAACGGGCAGGGGCTCGCCATCGTCGGCGGGCTCGTCCTCCTGGGCATGCTGGCGACCGTGCCGCTCGCCCTGTGGCTGCAGATCAAGTTCAGCCTGGCCCCGGCGGTCGCCGTCATCGAGCAGCAGGGCGCCATGGCCTCGCTGCGCCGCTCCTCCGCCCTGGTCAAGGGCTCCTGGTGGCGCACCTTCGGCTTTCTGCTGGCCGCCGGGATGATCGCCGGCATGGTCAGCTTCGCCGTCCAGCAGGTGATCCAGGCCGTGGCCGGTGTCCCGATGCTGGCCCTCGCGCCGGGCGACGACATCACCCCGGGCGAGGCGCTGTCCGCCTTCGGCGGCGTGCTGCTGATCCTCTCGGTCGCGGGAGTGATCACCCAGGCGCTCATCGCCCCCTTCCAGCCGCTGGTCATGGGCCTGGTCTACGTCGACCAGCGGATCCGCAGGGAGAACCTGGCCCCGCTCCTGGCCCAGCAGACCGGCTGAGCAGGCCGGCTGAGCAGCGGGCGTCCGAGCAGCGCGAAGGGCCGCACCCCGGCACGGGGGTGCGGCCCTTCGCGTACGCCTGCGGCGTCGGAGATCAGACGTTGAAGCCGAGCGCCCGCAGCTGCTCGCGGCCGTCGTCGGTGATCTTGTCCGGGCCCCACGGCGGCATCCAGACCCAGTTGATCTTCAGCTCGTTGACGATGCCGTCGGTGGCGGCCTTCGCCTGGTCCTCGATCACGTCGGTCAGCGGACAGGCCGCCGACGTCAGGGTCATGTCCAGCGTCGCGACATTGGAGTCGTCGATGTGGATGCCGTAGATCAGGCCGAGGTTGACGACGTCGATGCCCAGCTCGGGGTCGACGACGTCGTACAGCGCCTCGCGGATCTCCTCTTCGGAGGCCGGCTTGATCGTGGCCTCGGCGGTCTCGGTCTCGGTCGCGTTCTCGGTCATGCCGACTTCCTCTCCGCGTCGGAGCCCAGCGCCTGGGCCGTCGCGTCCTTCCACGCCATCCAGCTGAGCAGCGCGCACTTCACCCGGGCCGGGTACTTGGAGACACCGGCGAACGCGACCGCGTCCTCCAGGATCTCCTCCATCGCGTCGTCCGGCTCGATCTGGCCCTTGGACTGCATCAGCTCCAGGAAGGTGCCCTGGATCTTCTGCGCCTCGGCCAGCTCCTTGCCGACGAGCAGCTCGTTGAGGACGGAGGCGGAGGCCTGGCTGATGGAGCAGCCCTGGCCCTCGTACGAGACGTCCTCGATGCGCTCACCGGCGTACTTCACGCGGAGCGTGATCTCGTCGCCGCACGTCGGGTTGACGTGGTGCACCTCGGCGTCGCCGTCCCGCAAGCCCCGGCCGTGCGGGTGCTTGTAGTGGTCCAGGATGACGTCCTGGTACATCGAATCCAGCTTCACAGGTCAGCCCTATCCGAAGAAGTTACGGACGTGCTCCAGGCCCGCGACCAGGGCGTCGACCTCGGCCGGAGTGGAGTACAGATAGAACGACGCTCGCGTGGTCGCGGGAATTCCGTACCGCAGGCAGACCGGCCGCGCGCAGTGGTGGCCGACCCGGACCGCGATGCCCTCCTCGTCGAGGACCTGACCCACGTCGTGCGGGTGGATGTCGCCGAGCGTGAAGGAGATCGCCGCGCCGCGGTCCTCGGCCGTGGTCGGGCCGATGATCCGCAGGTCCGGCACCTCCTGGAGGCGGCGGACGGCGTACTCGGTGATCGCGTGCTCGTGGCGCGCGATGTTCTCCATGCCGATCGCCGACAGGTAGTCCACGGCCGCGCCGAGGCCGACGGCCTGGGCGATCGGGGGCGTGCCCGCCTCGAACTTGTGCGGGGCCGGCGCGTAGGTGGAGGAGTGCATCGAGACGGTCTCGATCATCTCGCCGCCACCGAGGAACGGCGGCAGGTCCTCCAGGAGCTCCTGGCGTCCCCACAGCACGCCGATGCCGGTCGGGCCGCACATCTTGTGGCCGGTGAAGGCCACGAAGTCGGCCTGCAGCGCCTGCACGTCGAGCACCATGTGCGGGGCGGCCTGGGAGGCGTCGATGCAGACCAGCGCACCGACCTCCTGGGCCCGGCGGATGATCGTCTCGACCGGGTTGAACGTGCCGAGCAGGTTCGACACCAGGGTGAAGGAGACGATCTTGGTCTTCTCGGTGATGACCTCTTCGATGTTCGAGAGGTCGAGACGGCCGTCGTCGGTGAGGCCGAACCACTTCAGCTTCGCGCCGGTGCGCTGCGCGAGCAGCTGCCACGGCACGATGTTGGAGTGGTGCTCCATCTCCGTGATGGCGATCTCGGTCTCGTGGTCCACGCGGTAGGGCTCGTCGGCCCAGCCCAGCATGTTGGCCACGAGGTTGAGCGACTCGGAGGCGTTCTTGGTGAAGATCACCTCGTCGCGGCTCGGCGCGTTGATGAAGGCGGCGACCTTGTCGCGGGCGCCCTCGTACAGCGCGGTGGCCTCCTCGGCAACCGTGTAGACGCCGCGGTGCACGTTGGCGTTGTGCCGCTCGTAGTAGGCGTTGAGCGCGTCGAGCACCTGGCGCGGCTTCTGCGAGGTCGCCGCGGAGTCCAGGTAGACGATCTTCTTGCCGTCGTGGACCGTGCGGTCCAGGAGCGGGAAGTCCTTGCGGATCGCCTCGGTGTCGAGGAGGCCGGTCAGCCCCTGATGGGCGGAAGTCACGCGGATGCGCCACCCTTCACGTACTTGTCGTAGCCCTCGTTCTCCAGCTGGTCGGCGAGCTCGGCACCGCCGGACTCGACGATGCGGCCGTTCGCGAAGACGTGCACGAAATCGGGCTTGATGTAGCGGAGGATCCGCGTGTAGTGCGTGATCAGCAGGGTGCCGACCTCGCCGGTCTCGCGGACGCGGTTGACACCCTCGGAGACGATGCGCAGGGCGTCGACGTCGAGGCCGGAGTCGGTCTCGTCGAGGATGGCGATCTTGGGCTTGAGCAGCTCCAGCTGGAGGATCTCGTGGCGCTTCTTCTCACCGCCGGAGAAGCCCTCGTTGACGTTGCGCTCGGCGAAGGCCGGGTCCATCTGGAGCTTCTCCATGGCCTCCTTGACCTCCTTCACCCACAGGCGCAGCTTGGGCGCCTCGCCGCGGACGGCGGTGGCGGAGGTGCGCAGGAAGTTGGAGACCGAGACGCCGGGGACCTCGACCGGGTACTGCATGGCCAGGAAGACGCCGGCGCGGGCGCGCTCGTCGACCGACATCTCCAGGACGTCCTCGCCGTCGAGGGTGACGGTGCCGCCGGTGATCGTGTACTTCGGGTGGCCGGCCAGCGAGTACGCCAGGGTCGACTTGCCGGAGCCGTTCGGGCCCATGATGGCGTGGGTCTCGCCCTGCTTCACGGTCAGGTCGACGCCCTTGAGGATCTCCCGGGGGCCGTTCTCGGCCTCGACGGAGACGTGCAGGTCGCGGATTTCAAGCGTTGCCATGGGTGACTCAGGACTCCTGGGTGACGGAGACGAGCACATCGTCCCCTTCGATCTTTACGGGGTATACGGGGACGGGGCGCGTCGCGGGAAGGCCGGACGGCTTGCCGGTGCGCAGGTCGAACGCGGAGCCGTGCAGCCAGCACTCGATCTGGCAGTCCTCGACCTCGCCCTCGGAGAGGGAGACGTTCGCGTGCGAGCAGATGTCGTAGATCGCGAACACCTCGCCCTCGGTGCGGACGAGGGACACCGGCGTGCCGTCGAGTTCCACCCGCTTCGGGGTGTCCTCCTCCAGCTCGCTCAGCGCACAGGCGCGGACGAAGGCCATCAGACGGAAGCCTCCAGCTCGGCCTCGATCTTGGCGATCAGGCGCTCCTCGACGTCCGGCAGACCGATCTGCTGGACCAGCTCGGCGAAGAAGCCGCGCACGACCAGGCGGCGGGCCTCCTTCTCCGGGATGCCGCGGGCCATCAGGTAGAAGAGCTGCTCGTCGTCGAAGCGGCCGGTGGCGGAGGCGTGGCCGGCGCCGGCGATCTCGCCGGTCTCGATCTCCAGGTTCGGCACGGAGTCGACCCGGGCGCCGTCGGTGAGGACGAGGTTCCGGTTGAGCTCGTAGGTGTCGGTGCCCTCGGCGGCGGCCTGGATCAGCACGTCGCCGATCCACACCGCGTGCGCGTCCTGGCCCTGCAGCGCGCCCTTGTAGGCCACGTTGGAGGTGCAGTGCGGGGTGTTGTGGTCGACCAGGAGGCGGTGCTCCTGGTGCTGGCCGGCGTCGGTGAAGTAGAGGCCGAGCAGCTCGGCCTCGCCGCCGGGGCCGGCGTACTCGACGCGCGGGTGGATGCGCACCAGGTCGCCGCCGAAGGTGACGACGACGGACTTGAAGGAGGCGTCGCGGCCGAGCAGCGCGTTGTGCTGGGCGACGTGGACGGCCTTCTCGTCCCAGTCCTGGACGGAGACCACGGTGAGCTTGGCGCCGTCGCCGAGCACGTAGTCGACGTTGGCGGCGAGCACGGCGTCGCCGGTGTGGTCGAGGACGACCAGGGCCTCGGCGAAGGCGCCGAGCTCGATCACCTGGTGGCCGAAGGCGACGCCGCCCTGGCCGTGCACGGAGATCCGGATCGGCTCGGTGAGCACGGCCTCCTTGGGCACGCTGACCACGCCGGCCTTCTCGAAGGAGCTGTACGCCTGGGCGGCGACCCGGTCGACCGGCTTGGCCTTGCCGAGGCGGGCGTCGTCGCGGCCGACGGTCTCCACGGTGACGCCCTCGGGGGCCTCGATCTCGACGCGGACGCCCTCGCCGGTCGCGACGGCGGTGCCGTCGTGCAGTCCGCGCAGGCGCTCCAGCGGGGTGAAGCGCCACTCCTCCTCGCGGCCGTGCGGGATCGGGAAGTCCGCGACGTCGAAGGACGGCGGGGCGCTCATGCGCGTGGCGACGGTGGACTCGGCGGCCACCGCGATCGAGCCCGCGGTGGTGGAGCCCGCGGGGATGTTCTGAGCCTCAGCCATGGCTGTCGTGTTGCTCTCTTCCTGCGTCAAAAAGAAATCAGTGCTGCGTACGGGTGGGGCGGTGCAGGGCTTAGCCGACCGCGCCTTCCATCTGCAGCTCGATCAGCCGGTTCAGCTCCAGCGCGTACTCCATGGGCAGCTCCTTGGCGATCGGCTCGACGAAGCCGCGCACGATCATCGCCATGGCCTCCTGCTCGGTCAGGCCGCGCTGCATCAGGTAGAAGAGCTGGTCCTCGGAGACCTTGGAGACGGTCGCCTCGTGGCCCATGGTGACGTCGTCCTCGCGGACGTCCACGTACGGGTACGTGTCCGAGCGGGAGATCG
Source organism: Streptomyces fradiae (assembly GCF_041270065.1). NCBI lineage: Bacteria > Bacillati > Actinomycetota > Actinomycetes > Kitasatosporales > Streptomycetaceae > Streptomyces > Streptomyces fradiae. Next base: position 1,788,442 of record NZ_CP065958.1, read on the forward strand.
TGTCGACGAGCAGCGCGTCGCACAGCACGTTGGACTTGGCGCCGGGGGCGCCCTCGCCGATCTCGATCAGACCGCGGTAGGAGGTGCGGCCGCCGCCGCGGGCCACCGACTTCGAGACGATGCTCGACGAGGTGTTCGGGGCCATGTGGACCATCTTGGCGCCGGCGTCCTGGTGCTGGCCCTCGCCCGCGAAGGCGATGGACAGGGTCTCGCCCTTGGCGTGCTCGCCCATCAGGTAGACGGCCGGGTACTTCATGGTGACCTTGGAGCCGATGTTGCCGTCGACCCACTCCATGGTGGCGCCCTCGTAGGCGACGGCGCGCTTGGTCACCAGGTTGTAGACGTTGTTCGACCAGTTCTGGATGGTCGTGTAGCGGCAGCGGCCGCCCTTCTTGACGATGATCTCGACCACGGCGCTGTGCAGCGAGTCCGAGGAGTAGATCGGGGCGGTGCAGCCCTCGACGTAGTGGACGTAGGCGTCCTCGTCGACGATGATCAGCGTCCGCTCGAACTGGCCCATGTTCTCCGTGTTGATCCGGAAGTAGGCCTGGAGCGGGATCTCGACGTGCACGCCCTTCGGCACGTAGATGAACGAGCCGCCGGACCACACGGCGGTGTTCAGGGAAGCGAACTTGTTGTCGCCGACCGGGATGACGGTGCCGAAGTACTCCTTGAAGAGCTCCTCGTGCTCCTTCAGGGCCGTGTCGGTGTCGACGAAGATGACGCCCTGCTCCTCCAGGTCCTCGCGGATCTGGTGGTAGACGACCTCGGACTCGTACTGGGCGGCGACACCGGCGACGAGGCGCTGCTTCTCCGCCTCCGGGATGCCGAGCTTGTCGTACGTGTTCTTGATGTCCTCCGGCAGGTCCTCCCAGGACTCGGCCTGCTTCTCGGTGGACCGCACGAAGTACTTGATGTTGTCGAAGTCGATGCCCGACAGGTCGGAGCCCCAGGTCGGCATGGGCTTCTTGTCGAACAGCCGCAGACCCTTCAGCCGCAGCTTCAGCATCCACTCGGGCTCGTTCTTCTTCGCCGAGATGTCGCGGACGACGTCCTCGGAGAGACCGCGCTTGGCGGAGGAGCCGGCCGCGTCCGAGTCGGCCCAGCCGTACTCGTACCGACCCAGGCCCTCGAGCTCGGGGTGGCTGATCTCGGTGGTCATGCGGGGTTCCTCCCGGCCGTGCTTGCGGATGATGCGGTGGATTCGGTGGTCTCTGGGGTGCCGTGCGCGATGTGCGGGATGAACGTCGTGCAGACGCCGTCACCATGCGCGATGGTGGCCAGGCGCTGGACGTGGGTCCCGAGGAGGCGGGAGAAGATCTCCGTCTCCGCCTCGCACAGCTGGGGGTACTGCTCGGCGACGTGGGCGACCGGGCAGTGGTGCTGGCAGAGCTGCTCGCCGACCGGTGCATTGCGCGCGGTGGCAGCGTACCCGTCGGCCGTCAGCGCCTTGGCCAGGGCCTCGGTGCGCTCCCGGGGGTCGGCGGACTCCACGGCCGCGCGGTACGGCTCGGCCTGGGCCTCGATCCGGTCGCGGGCGAAGGCGGCGACGGCCGCCTCCCCGCCGGCGTTCCGCTCGATCCAGCGCAGCGCCTCGACGGCGAGCTTGTCGTACGACTGGTCGAAGGCGTCCCGGCCGCAGTCGGTGAGCGCGAAGACCTTCGCGGGCCGGCCGCGGGTGCGGGCCCCGTAGACCCGCTTCTCGCGCGCCTCCACGACGTTGTCGCCGACCAGCGAGTCGAGGTGGCGGCGGACGGCGGCCTGGGTGAGGCCGAGCCGCTCGGCGAGGTCGGCGACGGTCGAGGGACCGTGGTCCAGGATGGAGCGCGCGACCCGGTTGCGCGTGGAGCGCTCACCGGTCGCGAGTTCCTCCGCAGGAGCCTCACCGACGTTTTTCACAACGCCATTGTTGCGTAATTAATCGGGGACTGACAAGCGAGGTCCGGGCGGGCGGCGGTGCCGTGCGTCACGCAGGTAAGGCTTACCTGACCTGCGGAAACGATCATTCATGGGACGAATCACGACCGCCCTGACCAGCGGTTTCCAGCCCCGCCGACACCGCGAGGCGGACGAACAGCTCCGCGTTGCGGACGGCCGCGCCGCCCACGTCGTTGTTGAAGAAGACGAAGACATCGGCCCGGGCGCCCGGCCAGCCCTCCGCGATCCGCTCGACCCAGCTCACCAGCGCCTTCCTGCCGTACGAGGGGAAGGGCCGCGCCCGCCCCTCGTGCAGCCGCAGATAGCCCCAGTCCGCCGTCCGCCACAGCGGCGCCACCGGCCGCGAGCCCCGGTCCGCCCAGCACAGCGCGGCACCCCGCCCGGCGAGCACGTCCGCCACCTCGTCCGTCCACCACGACGGATGCCGCGGCTCCACCGCCACCCGCGTCCCCGTCGGGAAACGGGCGAGCGCCGCGTCGAGCAGCCCCGGATCGGCCCGCAGATTCGGCGGCAGCTGGAGCAGTACGGGCCCGAGCCGGCGGCCCAGCGCCGCCGCGCGGTCCATCAGCCGCGCCACCGGCTCCGCCGGCGCCTTCAGCCGCTTGATGTGCGTCAGATAGCGGCTGGCCTTGACCGCCATCACGAAGCCCTCGGGCGTCCGCTCCCGCCAGTCGGCGAAGGTCGCCCGCTCGGGCAGCCGGTAGAAGGCGGCGTTGTTCTCCACGGCCGCGAAGCTGCGGGCGTACTCCTCCAGCCAGCGCCGCTGCGGCACGCCCTCCGGATAGAGCACGCCCCGCCAGTCGCGGTACTGCCACCCCGAGGTGCCGACGAAGACCGTCACACCCGGCCCGTACCCCGCCCGGTCCGGACCCACCGGCGAGTCCTTAGACTTCCGGGCATGCGAAACGAGTCCGTCGAGTCCGCCGTCCGGGTCCGGGGCCTGGTCAAGCGGTACGGGACGAAGACCGCCGTCGACGGCCTCGACCTGGACGTCCGGGCCGGCACCGTCACCGCCGTCCTCGGCCCCAACGGCGCCGGCAAGACCACCACCATCGAGAGCTGCGAGGGCTACCGCCGGCCGGACGCCGGCACCGTGCGCGTCCTCGGCCTCGACCCGGTCGCCGACGCCGCCGCCCTGCGCCCCCGGATCGGCGTCATGCTCCAGTCCGGCGGCGTCTACTCCGGCGCCCGCGCCGACGAGATGCTCCGCCACATGGCGAAGCTGCACGCCCACCCGCTCGACGTCGACGCCCTCATCGAGCGCCTCGGCCTCGGCTCCTGCGGCCGCACCACGTACCGGCGGCTCTCCGGCGGGCAGCAGCAGCGGCTCTCCCTCGCCATGGCCGTCGTCGGGCGCCCCGAACTCGTCTTCCTCGACGAGCCCACCGCCGGCCTCGACCCGCAGGCCCGCCGCGCCACCTGGGACCTGGTCCGCGAGCTGCGCGCCGACGGCGTGAGCGTCGTGCTCACCACCCACTTCATGAACGAGGCCGAGGAACTCGCCGACGACGTCGCCATCGTCGACGCCGGCCGCGTCGTCGCCCAGGGCAGCCCCGAGGAGCTGTGCCGCGGCGGCGCCGAGAACACCCTCCGCTTCGCCGGCCGCCCCGGCCTCGACCTCGGCTCGCTCCTCAAGGCGCTCCCCGACGGCTCGGCCGCCGCGGAACCCCTCCCCGGCACGTACCGGATCACCGGCACCGTCGACCCGCAGCTGCTCGCCACCGTCACCACCTGGTGCGCCCAGCACGGCGTGATGCCCGACCGCATCTCGGTCGAGCGCCACACCCTTGAGGACGTCTTCTTGGAACTGACCGGCAAGGAGCTGCGCGGATGAGCGCCGTCACAGGTACGGACACGGGTACGGGGACGTACGCGCCGAAGCCCGGGGCCGCGCCCGTCGCGCGGATGATCGCCGCGCAGACCGCCCTGGAGACCAGGATGCTGCTGCGCAACGGCGAACAGCTGCTCCTGACCGTGATCATCCCGTCCCTCCTCCTGGTGCTGTTCTCGACGGTGGACATCGTCGAGACCGGCGCCGGCAAGGCCGTCGACTTCCTCGCCCCCGGCGTCCTCGCGCTCGCCGTGATGTCCACCGCCTTCACCGGGCAGGCCATCGCGACCGGCTTCGAGCGGCGTTACGGGGTGCTCAAGCGGCTCGCCGCCTCGCCGCTGCCCCGCTGGGCGCTGATGACCGCCAAGACGCTGGCGGTGCTCGTCACCGAGGTGCTCCAGGTGGCGCTCCTGACCGTGATCGCGCTCGCGCTCGGCTGGTCGCCCCAGGGCGACCCCTTGTCGGTGTTCGTGCTGCTCGTCCTGGGCACCGCCGCCTTCTCCGGGCTCGGGCTGCTCATGGCCGGCACCCTGAAGGCGGAGGCCACGCTTGCCGCCGCGAACCTGGTGTTCCTGCTGCTGCTCGTCGGTGGCGGCGTGATGGTGCCGCTCGAGAAGTTCGGCGCGGCCGGCGACGTGCTCGCGTTCCTGCCGATCTCGGCGCTCTCCGACGGGCTGCGCGACGTCCTGCAGCACGGCGCCGGAATGCCCTGGGGCGACGCGCTGATCCTGGCCGTGTGGGCGGTCCTCGGGCTCGGCGCGGCGGCGAAGTTCTTCCGCTGGGAGTGACGCCACGGGGGCTGCCCGAGGGGCGCCCTCCGTAGCGGTTCGGTGACGTTTCGAGGCGACTCGCCCCGTAAGCACCCCCTCGTGCCCCTCTTGTTTTCCCGGGGGAGACGACTCCCCCGGACCCCCTCGTGAAAACACGCACAAGCCCCGTCCTACGATGGGGCCCGTGCAGACCCCCCTCGCCTTCATCGCCCAGCGCTGGACCCCGTCCCCCCGGACGCTCCGGCGCGCCGCGCTCTCCGCCGTCGTGATGAGCGTGATCATCATCGTCACCGGCGGCGCGGTCCGGCTGACCGGCTCCGGCCTCGGCTGCGACACCTGGCCGAAGTGCACCGACGACAGCCTGATCGTCACCGCCGAGCAGGGCTTCCACGGCTTCGTGGAGTTCGGCAACCGCATGCTGACCTACGTCCTGTCGGCGGCCGTCGGCTGGGCGATCATCGCCGCCCGGTCCGCCAAGCCCCGCCGCCGCCCGCTGACCCGGCTCGGCTGGGCCCAGTTCTGGATCGTGATGAGCAACGCCGTCATCGGCGGCATCACCGTCTGGATGGGCCTCAACCCGTGGACGGTGGCCGGTCACTTCCTGGCCGCGAACTCGCTCCTGACCGTCGCCGTGATCACCTGGCACCGGGCCGGCGAGGGCGACACCACGCCGAAGCCGCGGGTGCCGCGCCCGGTGCGCAAGCTGTCCTGGGCGATCGTCGCGGTCTCCGCGGTGCTCATCGCGCTCGGTACGACGGTCACCGGCGCCGGCAAGCACGCCGGCGACAGCAGCGACGTGCCGCGCATGCCGTGGGACTGGACCAACGCCGCCCACGTCCACGCGATCGGCGCCTGGGCGCTGTGCGCGCTCGCCGTGGCGATGTGGCTGGTGCTCCGCGTGGTCGACGCCCCGGACGACACCCGGGCCCGCGCCCGCGACCTGCTGGTCGTGCTCTTGGGTCAGGGTGCGGTGGGCTACGTCCAGTACTTCACGGGCGTCCCCGAGGTCCTGGTGGCCCTGCACATGCTCGGCTCGTCCCTGATGTGGATCGCGGTGCTGCGGCTCGCCCTGAGCCTGCGCGAGCGCCCGGTGACGCCGGCGGAGATCCCGGCCCAGGCCGACGCCGTACCCGCCAACGCCTGAGCCGGGCCGTCACGCCAACCGGTACACCCGCTTGGCGTTGCCCTCGGCGATCATCCGCGCGACCCGCTGCGCGTCGGTACGGGACCAGGCGCCGTCGCCGACCCACTCGCCGAGCACCCGGCTGAGCGCCCCGCGGAACACCCCGGCGGCCACCACGTGGAGCTCGGGCAGGGCGCGGGCGCCGCTGGAGAAGAGGAGCTTGCCGAACGGGGCCAGCTCCAGGAACTCGGCGAGCACGGCCGCGGCCCGCGCGCCGGTGCGGGCGACGACCGGGCCGAGGTCGGCGTGCACGTGCGGGAAGTGGGCGGCGAGGCGGGCCGCCTGGCGGTGGTGCGGGTAGGAGTGCAGCAGCACCAGGTCGGTGCCGAGGCCGCCGGTGGCGGCGGCGAACCCGGCCAGGCTGCCCGGGTCCCGGTCCCCCACGTGCAGTTGCAGCGGGCGTCCCGCGCCCACGGCCACCCACAGCAGATGGCGCAGCAGCACCGGGTCGTCCACCGGTCCGCCGGCCGGGCGCCGGGCCAGCCAGCGGCCGGCCGCGCCGCGCACCTCGCCCGGTCCGGGCGGCTCGGGGACGGCGGCGAGCCCGCCCCGTACCCCTGCCGCCGAGGAGAAGGCGACGGCGCCCGCGGCGGCCCCGTGGACGGCGTCGGCGAGGTTGGCCAGGAAGGCGTCGACGGTGCCGGAGGTGTCGGCGACCTGCTGGGCGAGCGGTTCGAGCCGGACGATCTCGTGGGCGGCGGCCTCGCCCGTGGCGGCCAGTTCGGCGGGTCCGGTGAGGTCGCCGGGCGGCCCGGTGTCGACGAGGTAGGTGGTGATCCCGGAGGCCCGGAGCAGGCGCCGGCCGGTCTCCAGGACGCCGAGTTCGCGGCGCCGGGCGAGATAGCGGGCCGGCGGGCAGTGCGGTTCGAGGCCGAGCAGCGGCGGGCACCAGCGGCGTACGGCGAAGCCGGTCTGGGTGTCGAAGAAGGTGGTGCCCGCGGCGGCGGCAGGGGCGCCGGCCGGCGCGAGATGGCTCTCGAAGGTGCCGAGGCCGAGCTCCGTACGGAGCACCCCGTGGCAGTACTGGTCGACCAGGCGCGGTGTGTCGATCATTCGGGGGGCTCCCACGTGTGGACGGGCTTGCACCCCTCCTAACGGGTGAGCCCCGCGCGAGGTTGTCGCTTCAGCCGGTTGTCGCCTCAGCTGTTGGACGGACCGCCGACCTGGATGCCGGCCATGCGGGTCCACTCGTACGGGCCGGTGACGACCTTGGCGGCGAACTCGCCGTCGAACTCCTCGTGGAGGGTCAGGCCGGCCAGCTCGGCGGCCTGCTCCGCGATCGCGTAGCTGGGCGCGACCAGGTCGCCCCAGCCGCCGTCCTCGCCGACGAGGACGATGCGGGTGCCCGCCTGTCCGATGTGGGCGAGCTTGCCCTCGGCCCCGCCGTGCTGACCGGCGAACGCCTTGATCTCCTTGGCCAGCTTGGCCGCCTTGCGCTCCGCGCCCCTGGGCTCCGCCTGCTTCGTGTCTGCCATGCCAAAGATGCTACTCGGGGGTAGATCACGTGGCGACGGCCGGGGCACGTGGCGTGGGCCACGCGCCCCGGCCGTCGACCGGGCTGGCACGAGTCAGGAAGGACTAGCGCAGGAAGGGGTCCACCGCGACCGCCACGAAGAGCAGCGAGACATAGGTGATGGACCAGTGGAACAGGCGCATCTCCTTGAGCTTCGCGCCCGTCACCTCCGCCTTGGCGCGGTTCAGGAGGGCGTGCGCCTCCCACAGCCACCAGCCGCCGGTGGCAAGCGCGACGGCCGTGTAGAACCAGCCGGTGTAGCCCAGCGGGGTGAGCAGCAGGGAGACCGCCACCATGACCCAGCTGTAGATCACGATCTGCTTGGCGACGACCTTGTTGGAGGCGAGCACCGGGAGCATCGGGACGCCGGCGCGCGCGTAGTCGTCCTTCACCTTCATCGACAGCGGCCAGTAGTGCGGCGGCGTCCAGAAGAAGATGACGAGGAAGAGGATGATCGCGGCCCACGACATCGAGTTCGTGACGGCCGACCAGCCGATGAGCACCGGCAGACAGCCGGCGATGCCGCCCCAGACGATGTTCTGCGCGGTGCGCCGCTTGAGGATCATCGTGTAGACGACGACGTAGAAGAGGAGCGCGCCGAGCGAGAGGGCGGCGGACAGCCAGTTGACGAGCAGGCCGAACCACAGCGTGGAGATCACCGCGAGGCTGAGGCCGAAGACCAGGCCCTCGCGCGGGGTGAGCACCCCGGTGACCAGCGGGCGCTGGGAGGTGCGGTCCATCAGGGCGTCGATGTCGCGGTCGATGTACATGTTCAGCGCGTTGGCGCCGCCCGCGGAGAGGTAGCCGCCGAAGCAGGTGGCGAGCACCAGCCACAGGTCGGGCACGCCCTGTTCGGCGAGGAACATCACCGGCACGGTGGTGATGAGCAGCAGTTCGATGATCCGCGGCTTGGTCAGCGCCACGTATGCCTTGACGCGGGCCCCGAACGGCCGATGGCCCCCCGGGCTGGGAGTCAAGACGACCCCTGCGGGTCGGGACTCGACGGCCGTCACGCACACCCCTGACAGAGAATTCCCAGCAAGCTCCCCGGATGAAGACGGGGTGAAGACTTGCGCGTACCACGCCACTGTAGACGTTGCTCATGGGCCGATCTTCGCGGGGGTGGGGTCGTGTTGGCGGGGGTCACCCGAGGGTGCGTCCCAGTGGGTGGACACGCCGTGCGGAGCGGCCGCCGGGGCGGCTCGGGAGGCGAAGTGCCACGGGCGGCGGCAGTCTTGCCGTAAGCGCTCATTTGAGGGGCGTGAGCCCGAAAAGAGGGGCGTTTTTCGGGGGTAGGCTCGACAACGCCGGGGACACCCTCAGTCACCGGCTACAGACATGTGGAGAGGAGCCCTGACTCAGGGTGAGCACTAAGCCGACCACCACAGACCTCGAATGGACCGAACGGGACCAGCGGGCCGTGGACACCGCCCGCATCCTGGCCGCCGACGCCGTACAGAAGGTCGGCAACGGCCATCCCGGCACGGCCATGAGCCTGGCGCCCGCCGCGTACACCCTCTTCCAGAAGGTGATGCGCCACGACCCCGCCGATCCGGAGTGGGTGGGCCGTGACCGCTTCGTCCTCTCCGCCGGGCACTCGTCCCTGACCCTGTACACGCAGCTGTACCTGGGCGGCTTCGGCCTCGAACTGGACGACCTGAAGTCGTTCCGCACCTGGGGCTCGAAGACCCCGGGCCACCCCGAGTACGGGCACACGGCCGGTGTGGAGACCACCACCGGTCCGCTCGGCCAGGGTGTCGCGAACGCGGTGGGCATGGCGATGGCCGCCCGCTACGAGCGCGGTCTGTTCGACCCGGAGGCCCCGCAGGGCACCTCCCCCTTCGACCACCGGGTGTACGTGATCGCCGGCGACGGCTGCCTGCAGGAGGGCATCTCCGCCGAGGCGTCCTCGCTCGCGGGTCACCAGAAGCTCGGCAACCTGATCATGCTGTGGGACGACAACCACATCTCGATCGAGGGCGACACCGAGACCGCCGTGTCCGAGGACACGATGAAGCGGTACGAGGCGTACGGCTGGCACGTGCAGCGCGTCGAGCCGAAGGCCGACGGCGACCTGGACCCGGCCGCGCTCTACGCGGCGATCAAGGCCGCCGAGGCCGAGACCGAGCGTCCGTCGTTCATCGCGATGCGCTCGATCATCGCCTGGCCGGCCCCGTCGGCGCAGAACACCGAGGCCGCGCACGGCTCGGCGCTCGGCGACGAGGAGGTCGCGGCCACCAAGCGCGTCCTGGGCTTCGACCCGGAGCAGACCTTCGAGGTCTCCGACGAGGTCCTCGCGCACACCCGCGCGCTCGGCGACCGCGGCCGCGAGGCCCGCGCCGCGTGGGAGAAGCAGCTCTCCGAGTGGCGCACCGCCAACCCGGAGCGCGCGGCCGAGTTCGACCGCATCGAGGCCAACGAGCTGCCCGCCGGCTGGGAGAAGGCCATCCCGGTCTTCGAGCCCGGCAAGGGCGTCGCGACGCGTGCGGCGTCCGGCAAGGTGCTGCAGGCGCTCGGCGCGGTGATCCCGGAGCTGTGGGGCGGCTCGGCCGACCTGGCCGGCTCCAACAACACCACGATCGACAAGTCGTCCTCCTTCCTCCCGGAGGGCAACCCGCTGCCCGAGGCGGACCCGTACGGCCGGACCATCCACTTCGGCATCCGCGAGCACGCGATGGCCGCGGAGATGAACGGCATCGCGCTGCACGGCAACACCCGCATCTACGGCGGCACCTTCCTGGTGTTCTCCGACTACATGCGCAACGCGGTGCGCCTGTCCGCGCTGATGCACCTGCCGGTGACGTACGTGTGGACGCACGACTCGATCGGTCTCGGCGAGGACGGCCCGACCCACCAGCCGGTGGAGCACCTGGCCTCGCTGCGCGCCATCCCGGGCCTGAACCTGGTCCGCCCGGCCGACGCCAACGAGACGGCGATCGCCTGGCGCGAGATCATGCGCCGCCACACCAAGGTGTACGGCAAGGGCGCCCCGCACGGTCTGGCGCTGACCCGCCAGGGCGTGCCGACCTACGCGCCGAACGAGGACGCGGCCAAGGGCGGCTACGTGCTGTTCGAGGCGGAAGGCGGCGAGCCCCAGGCGCTGCTGATCGCGACCGGTTCCGAGGTGCACCTGGCCGTCGAGGCCCGGGAGCAGCTGCAGGCCGCGGGCGTCCCGACCCGGGTGGTCTCGATGCCGTCGGTCGAGTGGTTCGAGGAGCAGGACCAGGAGTACAAGGACGCCGTCCTGCCGCCGTCGGTGAAGGCGCGCGTCGCGGTCGAGGCCGGTATCGGTCTGACCTGGCACCGGTTCGTCGGCGACGCCGGCCGGATCGTCTCGCTGGAGCACTTCGGTGCCTCGGCGGACGCGAAGGTGCTGTTCCGCGAGTTCGGGTTCACGCCGGAGGCGGTCGTCGCCGCCGCGCGGGAATCTCTCGACGCCGCCGCGCGCTGACGCGCATACGTACGACTTATTGGAGATGCAATTCTCATGACAGACGCTCTCAAGCGCCTCTCCGACGAAGGCGTCGCGATCTGGCTCGACGACCTCTCGCGGAAGCGGATCACGTCCGGCAACCTCGCCGAGCTCATCGACCAGAGCCATGTGGTGGGTGTGACCACCAACCCGTCCATCTTCCAGAAGGCGATCTCCTCGGGTGACGGCTACGAGCAGCAGCTCGTGGACCTCGCCGCCCGCAAGGTGACGGTGGACGAGGCCATCCGCATGATCACGACGGCGGACGTGAGGGACGCCGCCGACATCCTGCGCCCGGTCTTCGACGCGACCCAGGGCCAGGACGGCCGGGTCTCGATCGAGGTCGACCCGCGCCTGGCCCACGAGACGGCGGCCACGATCGCCGAGGCCAAGCAGCTGGCCTGGCTGGTGGACCGGCCCAACACCCTCATCAAGATCCCGGCCACCAAGGCGGGTCTGCCGGCGATCACCGAGGTCATCGGCCTCGGCATCAGCGTGAACGTGACGCTGATCTTCTCGCTCGAGCGCTACCGCGCGGTCATGGACGCCTACCTGGCCGGTCTGGAGAAGGCCCGCGAGCGCGGCCTGGACCTGTCGAAGATCCACTCCGTGGCGTCCTTCTTCGTGTCCCGGGTGGACACCGAGATCGACAAGCGCCTGGACGTCATCGGCACCGACGAGGCCAAGGGCCTCAAGGGCAAGGCGGCCGTCGCCAACGCGCGGCTCGCGTACGAGGCGTACGAGGAGGTCTTCGGCTCGGAGCGCTGGGCGGCCCTGGACAAGGCGCAGGCCAACAAGCAGCGTCCGCTGTGGGCCTCGACCGGCGTGAAGGACCCGGCGTACAAGGACACCCTGTACGTGGTGGACCTGGTCGCCCCGGGCACCGTCAACACCATGCCGGAGGCGACCCTGGAGGCCACCGCCGACCACGGCGAGGTCACCGGCGACACCATCCGCGGCACGTACGAGGAGTCCCGCAAGGTCCTCGACGCGGTGGCCGCGCTCGGCATCTCGTACGACGAGGTCGTCCAGCTCCTGGAGGACGAGGGCGTCGACAAGTTCGAGGCCTCGTGGAACGACCTGCTGAAGTCGACCGAGGCGGAGCTCTCCCGCCGTACTCCCTCGGAGGCGTAAGCACCTTGAGCGCAGTCACCGGAGCCAACCCGCTCCGTGACGCCGCAGACCGACGGCTCCCGCGCATCGCGGGGCCGTCGGGTCTGGTGATCTTCGGTGTCACGGGCGATTTGTCCCGTAAGAAGCTGATGCCTGCCGTCTACGACCTCGCGAACCGTGGTCTGCTGCCGCCGGGCTTCTCCCTCATCGGATTCGCCCGCCGCGAGTGGGAGAACGAGGACTTCGCACAGGAGGTCCACGAGGCGGTCAAGCAGCACGCCCGCACCCCGTTCCGCGAGGAGGTGTGGCAGCAGCTGATCCAGGGGATGCGCTTCGTCCAGGGCGACTTCGACAGCGACGACGCCTTCGAGCAGCTGAAGTCCACCATCGAGGAGCTGGACAAGGCGCAGGGCACGGGCGGCAACTTCGCCTTCTACCTCTCCGTGCCGCCGAAGTTCTTCCCCCTGGTCGTCCAGCAGCTCAAGAAGCACGGCCTGGCCGACCAGAAGAACGGCGCGTGGCGGCGCGCCGTCATCGAGAAGCCGTTCGGCCACGACCTGGAGTCCGCCAAGGAACTCAACGAGGTCGTACACGAGGTCTTCCCGCCCGAGGCGGTCTTCCGGATCGACCACTACCTCGGCAAGGAGACCGTCCAGAACATCCTGGCGCTCCGCTTCGCCAACACCCTCTTCGAGCCGATCTGGAACCGGTCGTACGTCGACCACGTGCAGATCACCATGGCCGAGGACATCGGCATCGGCGGCCGGGCCGGCTACTACGACGGCATCGGCGCGGCCCGTGACGTCATCCAGAACCACCTCCTCCAGCTGCTCGCGCTGACCGCGATGGAGGAGCCCGCCTCCTTCGACGCCGACGCGCTCGCGGCGGAGAAGACCAAGGTGCTCGGCGCGGTGAAGCTGCCGAAGGACCTGGCGAAGTCCACGGTCCGCGGTCAGTACGCGGCCGGGTGGCAGGGCGGCGAGAAGGCCGTCGGCTACCTGGAGGAGGACGGGATCGACCCGCAGTCGAAGACCGACACCTACGCGGCGATCAAGCTGGAGATCGACAACCGCCGCTGGGCGGGCGTCCCCTTCTATCTGCGCACCGGCAAGCGGCTGGGCCGCCGGGTCACCGAGATCGCGGTGGTCTTCCAGCGCGCCCCGCACTCCCCCTTCGACCAGACGGCCACGGAGGAGCTCGGGCAGAACGCCCTGGTCATCCGGGTCCAGCCGGACGAGGGCGTGACGATGCGCTTCGGCTCCAAGGTGCCTGGCACCCAGATGGAGGTCCGGGACGTGTCGATGGACTTCGCCTACGGCGAGTCCTTCACCGAGTCCAGCCCCGAGGCCTACGAGCGGCTCATCCTCGACGTCCTGCTCGGCGACTCCAACCTCTTCCCGCGGGTCGAGGAGGTCGAGCTGTCCTGGAAGATCCTCGACCCGATCGAGCGGTTCTGGGACGGGCACGGCAAGCCCGCGCAGTACCAGTCCGGGACCTGGGGTCCGGTCGAGGCGGACGAGATGCTCGCACGAGACGGCAGGAGCTGGCGCCGGCCATGAAGACCGACCTGACGGACACCACGTCCTCCAAGATCAACAAGGCGCTGGTGCTCGGGCGGCGGGCCATCGGCACCCCGGCCGTCGGCATGGTGCTCACCCTCGTCATCGTCACCGACGAGGAGAACGCCTACGACGCGCTCAAGGCGGCCAACGAGGCGTCCCGCGAGCACCCCTCGCGGACCCTCGTCGTCATCAAGCGGGTCTCGCGGGGACCGCGGGACCGCAGCAAGGCGCGGCTCGACGCCGAGGTCCGCCTCGGCGCCGACGCCAGCACCGGCGAGACGGTGGTGCTCCGGCTGTACGGCGAGGTCGTCGACCACGCCCAGTCGGTGGTGCTGCCGCTGCTGCTGCCGGACGCGCCGGTCGTCGTCTGGTGGCCGGTGAACTCGCCGGCCGACCCGGCGAACGACCCGCTGGGCGCCCTCGCCCAGCGCCGGGTCACCGACACGTACGCCGCCGAGCAGCCCATCCAGGAGCTGACCGCGCGCGCGGACGCGTACACCCCCGGCGACACCGATCTGTCGTGGACCCGGATCACCCCGTGGCGCTCGATGCTGGCCGCCGCGCTCGACCAGGTCGCCTGCGAGGTGACCTCGGCCGAGGTCGAGGGCGAGGAGTTCAACCCGAGCGTCGAACTGCTCGCCATGTGGCTGGCGGACCGGCTGCAGATCCCGGTGCGGCGCGCCAAGTCGGGCGGCCCGGGCCTCACTTCGGTACGCCTGGAGACCAACACCGGGCCGATCGTGCTCGACCGGCCGGACGGCTCGCTCGCGACGCTCTCCATCCAGGGCCAGCCCGACCGGGCCGTGGCGCTCAAGCGCCGCGAGACCGCCGAGCTGATCGCGGAGGAGCTGCGCCGGCTCGACCCGGACGACACCTACGCCTCGGCGCTGCGCTTCGGTCTGGAGCGGCTCGACGAGGAGGCGGCGACGACCGCGCCGCAGGTGGACCGGGTGGAGGCCGAGGAAGTGGTCGTGGTGGAGGAGGTCGCCGAGGTCGCGGAGGCTCCCAAGCCCGCCGCGAAGAAGTCCCCGGCGAAGGCCACGGCCAAGAAGGCGGCGGGCAGGTGAGCGCTCCGCAGCTGGTCGTGCACCGCGACAAGGAGCTGATGGCCGAGGCCGCCGCGGCCCGGCTGATCACCAGGATCGTGGACGCCCAGGCCGCCCGCGGCTCCGCCTCGGTGGTGCTCACCGGCGGCCGCAACGGCAACGGCCTGCTGGCGGCGCTGCGTGCGGCGCCGGCCCGGGACGCGATCGACTGGTCGCGGCTCGACCTGTGGTGGGGCGACGAGCGCTATCTCCCCGAGGGCGACCCGGAGCGCAATGTCACCCAGGCCCGCGAGGCGCTGCTCGACAGCGTCCCGCTGGACCCGGCCCGGGTGCACGCGATGCCGGCCTCGGACGGTCCGTACGGCTCCGACGTGGAGGCGGCGGCCGAGGCGTACGCGGCGGAGCTCGCGGCGGCCGTCGCTCCCGGCGACCACGGCGGGGTGCCGACCTTCGACGTGCTGATGCTGGGCGTCGGCCCGGACACCCATGTCGCCTCGCTGTTCCCGGAGCTGCCGGCGGTCCGCGAGACCGAGCGGACGGTGGTGGGCGTGCACGGCGCGCCGAAGCCGCCGCCGACCCGGATCTCGCTGACCCTTCCGGCGATCCGGGCCGCGAAGGAGGTCTGGCTGCTCGCGGCCGGCGCGGACAAGGCGAAGGCCGCGGCCATCGCGCTGTCCGGCGCGGGCGAGGTGCAGGCCCCGGCGGCCGGTGCCCGCGGCCGGGCGCGCACGCTGTGGCTGCTCGACGCGGCCGCGGCGGCCGAGCTGCCGCGGAGCCTGTATCCGCCGGCCTCGGCCTGACTCCCTTGCGGGGAGGCCCGGTTCACCTCTCGGTGGGCCGGGCCTCCGGCGTTTCCGGACCGGTCACGGGTTCCAGGAAGGGTGTCAGCAGGTCGGGTACGGCCTCGGCGGCGAAGGCCAGGCCCTGGCTCTCGCCCGCGTCGTACACGTCGTACGCGCCCTCGCCGGCGGCCGTCGTGGCGCTCAGCGTGAGCACGCCCGCGCGGCGCTGGAACCAGGACTGCTTGACGGTCCAGCCGATCACCCCGGCGCGCTGGAGGGCGACGGTGGAGCGCCGTACGGTGCCGGAACGGGTCACCAGGAAGGCGCCGCTGACGCCGTGTCCGAGGTTGCGGTACGCGTCGAGGGCGAGCACTACGGCGAGCGGGGTGAGGACGACGGCGACGCCGCCCGCGAGACAGAGCAGCACGGGGGTGAGCCAGGCGCCGAGGACGGCGAGGATCGCGGCCGGGCCGAGCGCGGCCCACAGCGCCCACCCGAGGCGTCGCCTCCGGGCGGCCCGGGGGTGGGCGGCGAGCGGCGCGCTCGTGGGCGGTTCGGACTCGCGGAGCACGCTCGCGGCGACCCGGTCGGCGACGGCGCGCGGCGCGGGCGGCAGCAGGTTCTTGAGGTCGCCGTGCTGGTCGTCGTCGTCCTGGGCGAGTCCGGTGGCGACGGCGTCGACCCGGGCGGCGCGAAACAGGCGTACGCCGAGGGGTTCGACGAGTTCGACGCCGCGCAGCCGGCGCTCCTCCAGGGTGATGGAGCGGGCGGTGAACAGGCCGCGGCGGACCCGGAGGGTGCCGCCGGGCTCACGCTCCAGGCGGTAGTGGGACCACATCTCGATCCACAGGCCGAGCGCGCCGATCACCCCGGCGAGGGTGGCGAGCAGCACGAGGTCGACGATCATCCAGGGCAGCGAGACGTCCTCGAAGCGGTCCCCTATCCAGTGGATGACCTTGTCCTGGGCGCCGAACCAGTCGCTGACCTGCATCACGGCCCCGGCGGCCGCGCCGCCGAGCAGCGGGGCGACGAAGGAGACCGGGGCGTAGCGGATCCAGCGCGGGTCGAGCGCGGCGAGCAGGCCGTCGTGGGCGGCGTCCTCGGGGGTGCCGGCCGGGCGGGCGAGCAGGGTGCGGCGCAGCTGTTCGCCCTCGGCGCGGGTGACCAGGTCGAGTTCGAGGGTGGACTCGCCGTCGGTGTGCTCGCCGGTGCCGATGCGGACCTTGACCAGGCCGAGGACGCGTTGGAGGGGGTTGGCGGTGAGGTCGACGCTGCGGATGCGTTCGCGGGCCAGGGAGCGCCGTTTGACGACGAGCAGGCCGGAGTGGAGGTCGACGCGTTCGGCGCCGACGCGGTAGCGGGTGCGGCGCAGCCGGACCCAGTCGGCGACGGTGCCGCCGCCGACGATCAGCGCGGCCCCGGCGAGCACCCAGGCGGCGGCCTGCCAGAGCGGCCGGGAGCCGGAGGAGAGGCTGAGGAAGGCGGGCAGCGCGGCGCCGCCGGCGACGCCGCACAGGACGGCGGCCCCGGCGAGCACCGTACGCGGGGCGAGCTGCCGCCAGTCCTCGCTCATGTGGCGTCCCCGGGGGTGGCCCGGGTGATCGCGGTGAGCCGTTCGGCGAGCTCGGCGGCGAGCTCGTGGTCCAGGCCCTCGATCCGGAGGGCGCCCTTGGAGGAGGCGGTGGTGACGGTGACGGTGGCGAGCCGGAAGGCCTGTTCGAGCGGGCCGCGCACGGTGTCGACGGTCTGGATCCGGGACATGGGCGCGATCCGCCACTCCTGCCAGAGGGCGCCGGTGCGCACGTACACGGCGTCCTCGGTGACCTCCCAGCGGTGCACCCGGTACCACCAGGCGGGGAGGAACGCGGTGCAGCCGAGGCCGAGCAGCGCCACGGCGCCGGCCGCGGCGAACAGCCAGCTGCTCGCCGGTCCGATGAGGGCGCCGAGCACGGCCAGGACGCCGGCCGGTGCGGCGGTGGTGAGCAGCAGTCGGGTGCGCCACCAGCCGACGGCCCGCCCGTCGAGGGTGTTCCTCGGCGGGCGCAGCCGTACCTCGTTCTCCGCGTTCCTCCCCCCGGTCACCGGATCAGCCTCGGTCGCGCAGCGCGCGGTAGGCGGCGACGAGTCCGGCGGTGGACGAGTCGAGCCCCTCTCCGCCCGTCCCCTGCGTCAGCACCGGCTCGATCTTCTTGGCGAGGACCTTGCCGAGTTCGACGCCCCACTGGTCGAAGGAGTCGATGTTCCAGACGGCGCCCTGGACGAAGACCTTGTGCTCGTACAGGGCGACGAGCTGGCCGAGCACGGACGGGGTGAGGGCGTCGGCCAGGATGGTGGTCGTGGGGTGGTCGCCCTTGAAGGTCTTGTGCGGGACGAGCTCCTCGGGCACGCCCTCGGCGCGCACCTCCTCGGGCGTCTTGCCGAAGGCGAGGGCCTGGGTCTGGGCGAAGAAGTTCGCCATCAGCAGGTCGTGCTGGGCGACCAGGCCGGGCAGCAGGTCGGCGACCGGCTTGGCGAAGCCGATGAAGTCGGCCGGGATGACCTTGGTGCCCTGGTGGATCAGCTGGTAGTAGGCGTGCTGGCCGTTGGTGCCGGGGGTGCCCCAGACGACCGGGCCGGTCTGCCAGTCGACCGGCTGTCCGTCGCGGGTGACGGACTTGCCGTTGGACTCCATGTCGAGCTGCTGCAGGTACGCGGTGAACTTCGACAGGTAGTGCGAGTACGGCAGGACGGCGTGCGACTGGGCGTCGAAGAAGCCGCCGTACCAGATGCCGAGGAGGCCGAGCAGCAGCGGCGCGTTCTCCTCCGGCGGGGCGGTGCGGAAGTGCTCGTCGACGAGGTGGAAGCCGTCGAGCATCTCGCGGAAGGCCTCCGGGCCGATGGCGATCATCAGGGAGAGGCCGATGGCGGAGTCGTAGGAGTAGCGGCCGCCGACCCAGTCCCAGAACTCGAACATGTTGGCCGTGTCGATGCCAAAGTCCTCGACCTTCTCGGCATTGGTCGACAGGGCCACGAAGTGCTTGGCGACGGCCTCCTGACCGGCCCGCAGCTCGGTGAGCAGCCAGTCGCGGGCGGAGGTGGCGTTGGTGATCGTCTCGATGGTGGTGAAGGTCTTCGAGGCGACGATGAACAGGGTCTCGGCGGCGTCGAGGTCGCGGACCGCCTCGTGGAGGTCGGCGCCGTCGACGTTGGAGACGAAACGGAACGTCAGATCGCGCCGCGTGTAGGCGCGCAGCACCTCGTAGGCCATGGCGGGGCCGAGGTCGGAGCCGCCGATGCCGATGTTGACGATGTTCTTGATCGGCTTGCCGGTGTGGCCGGTCCACTCCCCGGCGCGCACCTTGTCCGCGAAGGCGGCCATCTTGTCGAGGACGGCGTGCACCTCGGGCACCACGTTCTCGCCGTCGACCTCGACGACCGCGCCGCGCGGGGCGCGCAGCGCGGTGTGCAGGACGGCACGGTCCTCGGTGTTGTTGATCTTCTCGCCGCGGAACATGGCGTCGCGCAGCTCGGCCACGCCGGTGGCGGCGGCCAGTTCGCGCAGGAGGCTCAGGGTCTCGTCGGTGACCAGGTGCTTGGAGTAGTCCAGATAGAGGTCGCCGACCCGCAGCGTGTACGCGCTGCCGCGCTCGGGGTCGGCGGCGAACAGCTCACGCAGCCGGGGTTCGCCCAGCTGCTCACGGTGCTTTCCGAGGGCCGCCCACTCGGGCAGCTGGTTGAGCCTGTTACGGCCTGCGTTGTTCATCTCGGACATCGCCCATTTCTTCGTCTTGCTGCTTCGTGCCCCGCTGTCTCCAACCTAATTGATCGAGCACCGGATTCCCGTTCAGTGACCGCCGCGGTGGAGGCGCCCCGTGTACCGCGCCTCCAGGACGGCGTTGCGCTCGTGCCCGCCGGGGAGGTTGGCGGAGACGTAGAGGGGCGGTTCGACGCCCTCGGCGAGCAGCAGGGCGACGGCCTCGGCGACGGTCATCTGGACGAGCAGCGAGGAGGTGAGGGTGGAGATCCCGCACAGTCCGCCCGCGTCCGAGCCGGGCAGCGGAAGGACGGCGTCGCCCGCCGGGGCGCCGTTGTCGAGGACGGCGTCGGCGAGGTCGGCGAGCCGCTTGCCGCTCGCGTGCAGGGCGGGGACGGCACGGGTGTGTTCCAGGGAGGTGAGGGCGACCAGCGGGTGGCCGGCGCCGGTGACCTTGAGCGCGAGGTCGACGATCGAGTTGTTCACCCCCGAGTTGGAGATGATCACGAAGAGGTCCTGGGGGCGGGGCGTGGCCAGGGCGTAGAGCCGGTCGGCGAGGCCCGGGGAGCGTTCGAGCAGCGGGTCCTTGAGGATCGCCGGGTCCTCGCCGCCGCGCAGGACGAGGTCGGCGAGGGCGATCCGGCTGGTGGGCACGAGTCCGCCGGCCCGTCCGGCGACTTCGAGGGCGGCGGCCTGGGAGTGTCCGGTGCCGAAGGCGTGGATCACCCCGTCGGCGGCCACGCAGTCCGCGAAGAGCCGGGCGGCGGCGGCCACGGACTCCTTGTTGGCGGCGGCGACCCGGTCGACGGCGGTGCGGGCGATGTCGGCGAACTGCGCGGCACCGAGGGCGGGTTGGTCCATGACGGAAGCTCCTCCGGTCGACCTCTGGTTGACCTCTGGTTGAGTGAACCGAGCTGGGTCTGATCTCTCGGCTCAATCAACCAGCGAGCCCGATGGCCCGTCAAGAGGGCGGCGCCGCACGCCCCGCCGGGCGAGCGCCACCGCGCCCGCCAGACCGTCCGGAACCGGCGACGGTACGAGGCCGAGCGCGGCCACCCGTACGGACAGCCGGTCGAGCAGCGGGCCGCCCGGACCGAGGAGGCCGCCCGTCACCACCAGGGGTTCACCGGGCCGGGGCAGCAACGCCCGTACGGTCACGGTCAGTTCGTCCGCCGCGCGGTCGAGCAGTCCGGTCGCCACCGGGTCCCCGGCCGCCGCCGCGTCGACCACCAGCGGGCTGAGCCCGGCGAGCCGCACCGGGTGCGCCGCGTAGGCCCAGCCGACCAGCCGCTCCTTGGCCAGGCCACCGCACAGCGCCGCGACCGGGCCGGAGAGCGCGGTCGCCGGGCCGCGGCCGTCCAGGGCCCGCAGCACCGCGCGCAGTGCCTCCCGGCCGAGCCAGAAGCCGCTGCCCGCGTCCCCGAGCAGCCAGCCGTCGCCGTCCACCGCGCTCGCCAGACGGCGCCCCACCACCCGGGCGCCGGCGGCGCCGGTGCCGGCGATCAGGACGAGGCCGTCGGCCGGAGTGCCGGGACCGGCCGCGAAGGCCACCTCCGCATCGCCGTGCACCACGATCCGCGCCGGGGCCGCGCCCACCTCGGCGAGGGCCGCCCGCAGCGCCGCCCCGGCCCGCTCCGCGCCGCCGCCGGGACCGCCGCCGGCGAAGCCCGCCACCACGGCGCCGACCGCTCCTCCGGCGCCCGGCGGCAGGGCCCCGCGCAGGGCCTCGGCCAGATGCCGTACGAGCTCCTCCGCGGGCACGCTCAGCGCGTTGCCCGGACCGCCCGTGCCCTCGCCCAGTGCCGTGCCGGTCGCCGCGTCGGCGCACCGCGCCCTGGTCCGCGTACCGCCGGCGTCGATGCCTACGACCACCCGCTGAATGCTGGATCCGTTCATCAGGCCGCATGCTGGTTGATACATTCACGCGAGCACAAGACCCCGACACCCGCGACTCCCCCGATACGCACCTCCCCCGCCGCCGTCCGTCGAAGAAGGCCCCGCATGATCACCGCGCTGATCCGCTCCGAACTCCCCCGGATGTCCGGCTCCTTGCGCAAGGTCGGCGACTGGGTGCTCGCCGATCCGACCCGGGTCGCCGGGGTGTCCGCGGCCGAACTCGGCCGCAGCACCGGCACCTCGCAGGCCACCGTGACCCGCTTCTGCCGGGCCCTCGGCCTCGACTCGTACCAGCGGCTGCTGCTCGAACTGGCCCGGGAGCAGGGCCAGGAGGCCGGGCCGCTGGGCCCCGACATCGGCCCCGACGACCCGCTCGACCGGGTCGTGGCCGCCGTCGCCCAGGCCGATCTGGCCGCCCTGCGCGCCACCGCCGAGCGGCTCGACCCGGACGCCCTGGAGCGGGCGGCCCGGGCCCTGGCGCAGGCCCGCCGGATCGACGTGTACGGGGTGGGGGCCTCCGGGTTCCTCGCCGTGGAGCTGCGGGCCCGGCTGTTCGGCATCGGCTGCGAGGCCCGGGCGTGGACCGAGGTGCACGCGGCGAAGACCTCGGCGGCGCTGCTCACCCCGGCCGACACGGTGGTCGCGCTCTCCCACTCGGGGGCGACCCGCGAGGTCCTGGCCCCGCTGGAGCTGGCCGCCGAGCGGGGCGCGGCGACGGTGGCCGTCACGGGCGACCCGCGCTCCCCGGTGGCCCGGGCGGCCGGAACGCACCTCACCTCGACGTCCGCCGAGACCGGTTTCCGGCACGGCGGTTTCGGCGCCCGGCACTCGGTGCTGCTGATCCTGGACTGCCTCTACGCGCGCGTGACCCAGCTGACCTACTCGCGCGCCGCGGCCGCCCTCGCGCTCACCGCGCACATCGCCGGCGACCACCGGAGATAGCCGGAAGTCCGCCGCACCAGCCGCACAACCGGCTGAACGGGCTCTGCGCGCAGAGCCCGTTCAGCCGGTTGTCAGATCTCGCCCCGGAGCTTGGCGAGCGCCTCCGCGAGGATCGCCTCGCCGTCCGCGTCGCTGCGCCGCTCCCGTACGTACGCGAGGTGCGTCTTGTACGGCTCGGTGCGCGGCGGGTCCGGCGGGTTGTCCCGGTCCTGGCCGGCCGGGAAGCCACAGCGGGGGCAGTCCCAGGTGTCCGGGACCTGTGCGTCGCTGGCGAAGCTCGGCTGGGTCTCGTGCCCGTTCGAGCACCAGAAGGAGATCCGGAGACGCGGTGCCGACTCGCCCCGCTCGGCCTCGCCCATCGGCCCCGCGCCGACCCGGCTTCCCCGGATCGCGTTGCCACTTGCCACGGTCGTAACTCCCTGCGTGATGGTGCTCGAAGATGCCCCAGTCTACGTAAGGCCCAACGCGCGTCCAGTGATTGGAGTTACCCGTCCATCTTCATCAGCAGACCAAGTACGACAATGCACGCGAACCACAGCAGACCGACCACGACGGTGATCCGGTCCAGGTTGCGCTCGGCGACCGAGGAGCCACCGACGGACGACTGCATGCCGCCACCGAACATGTCGGAGAGGCCGCCGCCCTTCCCCTTGTGCATCAGCACGAGCAGCATCAGCAGCGCACTGAAGACGATCAGGGCGATCGAGAACCCCATAACCACGGCTGGACCAACTTCCTCGGACTTATACGGACGGGGGCCGGGCATCGTACCTGCCCGACCCCCGCAAGGGTACGACGGATCCCGTCCGCCGCCTACATCATCACTGGTCGCGGAACCGCACGATCTTGACGAACTCGTCGGCGTCGAGCGAGGCACCGCCGACCAGGGCGCCGTCGATGTCGGCCTGGGCCATGATCTCGGCCACGTTGCCGCTCTTGACGGAGCCGCCGTACTGGATGCGGACCTTGTCGGCCAGCTCCTGCGAGTACAGCTCGGCGAGCTTGCCGCGGATCGCCCCGCAGACCTCCTGGGCGTCGTCGGCGCCGCAGACCTTGCCGGTGCCGATGGCCCACACGGGCTCGTAGGCGATCACGATCGTCTCGGCCTGCTCGGCCGGGATGTCCTTCAGGCCGCCCTCGACCTGGGCCAGGGTGTGCGCGACGGCGTTGCCGGCCTCGCGGACGTCCAGCTCCTCGCCGACGCACAGGATCGGGGTCAGGCCGTGCTGGTAGGCGGCCTTCACCTTGGCGTTGCAGAGCTCGTCGCTCTCGGCGTGGTACTGGCGGCGCTCGGAGTGGCCGACGGCCACGAAGGCGCACTTCAGCTTGGACAGCATCGCGCCGGAGATCTCACCGGTGTACGCGCCGGACTCGTGCGCCGAGAGGTCCTGGGCGCCGTACTTGATCTTCAGCTTGTCGCCGTCGACCAGGGTCTGCACGGAGCGCAGGTCGGTGAAGGGGACCAGGACGGCGACCTCGACGGCGTCGTAGTCCTTGTCGGTGAGGGCGAAGGCGAGCTTCTGGACGTGGGCGATGGCCTCGAGGTGGTTGAGGTTCATCTTCCAGTTGCCCGCCATCAGCGGGGTACGGGTGCTCATAAAGGGGTCAGTCCTCCAGTGCGACGAGGCCGGGGAGCTTCTTGCCCTCGAGGTATTCGAGGGAGGCGCCGCCGCCGGTCGAGATGTGGCCGAAAGCATTCTCGTCGAAGCCGAGCGTGCGGACGGCGGCGGCCGAGTCGCCGCCGCCGACGACGGTGAAGCCGTCGGAGTCGAGCAGGGCCTGCGCGACGGCCTTGGTGCCGTTCGCGTAGTCGGGGTGCTCGAAGACGCCCATCGGGCCGTTCCAGAAGACGGTGCCGGCGTCGGCGAGCTTCGCCGCGTAGAGCTCGCGGGTCTTCGGGCCGATGTCCAGGCCCTCCTTGTCCGCCGGGATGGCGTCCGCGGAGACGAGCTCGGGGTTGGCCGGGGCCTTGGTCTTCAGGTCCGGGAAGTCGGCGGAGACCAGCACGTCGATCGGCAGCACGAACTCGACGCCGCGCTTCTCCGCCTCAGCCAGGTAGCCGAGGCACGTGTCGATCTGGTCCTCCTGGAGCAGCGAGATGCCGACCTCGTGGCCCTTGGCCTTGAGGAAGGTGTACGCCATGCCGCCGCCGATGAGGATGCGGTCGGCCTTCTGCAGGAGGTTGTCGATGACCCCGAGCTTGTCGGAGACCTTGGCGCCGCCGAGGGCGACGACGTAGGGCCGCCGGACGTCCTCGGTGAGCTTCTTCAGGACGCCGACCTCGGTGGCGATGAGGTAGCCGGCCGCGTGCGGCAGCTTGCCGGGGAGGTCGAAGACCGAGGCGTGCTTGCGGTGCACGGCGCCGAAGCCGTCGCCGACGTACAGGTCGGCGAGCTCGGCCAGCTGCGCGGCGAAGGCCGCGCGCTCGGCGTCGTCCTTGGACGTCTCGCCGGCGTTGAAGCGCAGGTTCTCGATGACGGCCACCCGGCCGTCGGTCAGGCCGGCGACGGTCGCCTTGGCGGACTCGCCGACCGTGTCGGTCGCGAAGGCGACCTCGGCGCCGAGCAGTTCGCCGAGCCGCGCGGCGGCCGGGGCGAGGGAGAAGGCCGGGTCCGGCGCGCCCTTGGGGCGGCCGAGGTGGGAGGCGACCACGACCCGGGCGCCGGCCTCGGCGAGCGCCTTGACGGTCGGGACGACGGCGCGGATGCGCCCGTCATCGGTGATGGTGGTGCCGTCGAGGGGCACGTTGAGGTCGGCGCGGACGAACACCCGCTTGCCGGTGACGCCCTCGGCGAGCAGCTCGTCGATCGTCTTCATCTGTTTCTCTGACTCCTTGGTACACGCGGTGGAGCACACGACAGCAGGGCCCGCACAGTGCGCCATCGCACTGCCCGAGCCCTGCTTCACATCGAAAGCCCGCTCAGAAGCTTAGAGAGCTTAGAGCTGACCGCCGACGAAGACGGTGAGGTCGACGAGACGGTTGGAGTAGCCCCACTCGTTGTCGTACCAGCCGAGAACCTTGACCGAGTTGCCCTCCTGGACCATCGTCAGCGACGAGTCGAAGGTGCAGGAGGCCGGGTCGCTCACGATGTCCGAGGAGACGATCTCGTCCTCGGTGTAGAACAGGATGCCCTTGAGCTCGCCGTCCGCGGCCTTCTTGAACGCGGCGTTGACCTCGTCCTTGGTGACCTCGCGGGAGAGCTCGACGACCAGGTCGGTGACCGAACCGGTCGGGACCGGCACGCGCATGGCCATGCCGTCGAGCTTGCCCTTGAGCTGCGGGAGGACCAGGGCGGTGGCCTTGGCGGCACCCGTCGTGGTCGGGATGATGTTCTCCGCGGCGGCGCGGGCGCGGCGCAGGTCCTTGTGCGGGAAGTCCAGGATGCGCTGGTCGTTGGTGTACGCGTGGACCGTGGTCATCAGACCGCGGACGATGCCGAAGTTCTCGTCGAGGACCTTGGCCATCGGCGCGACACAGTTGGTCGTGCAGGAGGCGTTGGAGATGACGTCGTGGCTCGCCGGGTCGTACTTGTCCTGGTTGACGCCCATGACGATGGTGATGTCCTCGTCCTTGGCCGGAGCCGAGATGAGGACCTTCTTCGCGCCGCCCGCGAGGTGCTTGGCGGCGTCGTCCCGCTTGGTGAAGATGCCGGTGGACTCGATGACGATGTCGACGCCCAGCTCACCCCACGGGATGTCGGCCGGATTGCGCTCGGACAGCACCTTGATGGTGTGGCCGTCGACGGTGATGGTGTCGGCGGTGTGGGTCACCTCGGCCTTGAGGCGGCCCAGAATGGTGTCGTACTTCAGCAGGTGAGCCGTGGTCGCGGTGTCGCCCAGATCGTTGACGGCCACGACCTCGATGTCGGCACCCTGCTCAAGGAGCGCGCGGAAGTAGTTGCGACCGATACGGCCAAAGCCGTTGATGCCTACGCGGATCGTCACGAACCGATCTCCTCGTTAGGTACGCCGGGTTTCGACGCCCGGCGAGCTTCTCTTTTGGGATGTCCCCGACCGCTTACGACCCTACCTCTCCAGATGGCTCCGCGTGACATCGAGTGCAGCGGTACACGCCCGGAAAGTGCCGGAAAAAGGCCGACAGCCCTTGCCTACCAACGGGTAAGGGCTGTCGAGGGACCTTGGTCCCCACTACGCAGAGTGACGAAAATCGGTGCTCGCCTGAGCGCCCGAATCAGCGTCGGAGCGAAGTAAGCGCCCTTCTGAGCAGAGTCGCCCGTTCCGTCGCATTCGGGACATGCTCCAGGCCGAAGCCGAACAGGACGGTGTCACGGGTGGTGACCGCAGCCTGGGAGTGGAAGAGCGCTTCGGAACGGGTCCAGTCACTTCCGTTTCCGGGACTTCCGGCCGGCGGGCCCGGTACGGACCAAGCGCCCATTCCGGTCTCGAAGCCCTCGGTGTCGGTCGCCGCGCCCGCCGACAGGGTCAGCTCGTCGACGAACGCGCCCATCTCGCCGGTGCCCGGGTCGGACACGTACGAGATCGCCAGCTCGACCCGCTTGCCCGCGTAGGCGCTCAGGTCGACGCGGGCCTGCCGCCAGCCGTTGGAGGGGCCGGTGAAGGCGTGCCAGGCGCCCGTGGTGCCGGTGGCGGCGCAGGTGCCGTCCTGGCCCACGGTGAGGTAGTGCGCCAGGAAGGGGTGCTCCCGGACGTAGTAGCCCTCCCCGCAGTCGGCGGGCGGCTCGGCGGAGGTGCCGCCGTTGGCGTCGGGCAGGGTGGTCCAGTCGTCCTGGCCGGCGGTGTGGGCCTCCACGACCAGGTTGTCGTAGCCCGGCTCCGTGTCGTAGCTGACCTGGAAGGAAAGGTTCGGCTGGTCGGCCGCGGTCACCCCGGTGAGGTCCACGGTCCGGCTCAGCCGGCCCCAGGTGCCGTCGGTGTGGCGCAGCGCGGCGAAGCGGCTGCCCGCGTACGGCTCGAAGGGGGTCTTCAGGCCCGGGTAGTCGCCGCCGGCGGCGCTGCTCGCGAACTGCGGGAAGCGGTCGGGGGCGAGGGTGTCGGAGGTGACGGTGAAGGCGCCGGCGTTGTCGAGCGGGTTGCCGGCGGCGGCACCGAGTGCCGCCCCGCCGCCGCCGAGCCGGCCGGAGCCGGCGAAGGAGGCGGGGCCGTTCAGCGCGGCCCGGCGGTAGGCGCCGAGGTAGTACTGGGCGAAGTCGTTGGAGTCGGCACGGCCGAGCCGGACCTGCCCGCCGGACCTCTCGCCCGCGTTGATCAGCTTGCCGCCCTCGTTGAGGTAGGCGCGGACAGCGAGCAGGGAGGCCCCGGAGGGCTGCTCGGCGCCCGTGTACCAGACGACGGTACGGAAGTGGCTCAGCACGCCGAGGGCGTGCGGGGTGCCCTGGGTGGCGACGTCCCACACGGCGGCCCGGCGCCCGTTCGCGGCGAGCGCCTTCACATAGGTGTCGGCGTGCCGCGCGGCTGTGGTGCCGCCTTCCTCGGCGAGGACGAGGACGTCGCCGCGGGGCCGCTCGGCCACGGTGTACGTGAACGGGGCGGACGCGGTCGCCTTCCCGGCGCGGGTGCGGGCGGTGAACCAGACCTCGACCTTGTCGCCGGTACGGGCGCCCTCGACCTCGGCGCGGTACTGGTCGAAGTAGAGGTTGTCCTCGCCGCCCCAGGTCTCGCCGCCCTTCCAGGGCTCCAGGCCCGTGCGGTGGGTGCGGCCGCCGTTGATCCGGTAGTTCAGGGTCTTGCCGCGCAGGGACTTGCGGGCGGTGACCGCGACCTCCTGGGCGCCGCCGCCCGCGTACGAGGTGGCGAAGGCGTCCGGGGTGAAGTCGGGGGCCTCGATGCCGACCGGGGAGACCGGGGTGTCCGGGTGGGCGCTGGACTCGGCGACGGCGAGGGCGAACGGGATGTTCTTCTCGAACTCGCCCTGGATCAGCTTCTCGTCGTCCGGGAAGGTGAAGACGGAGGCGCAGTCGGCCGGGTCCCAGGCGTCGTTCGGGTCGACCCGGGAGGCGGTGGCGCAGGTCGACATCTCCGGGGTGAACATCTGCGTCCCGTTGACGTTGGCGGCGTGTCCGTCCGCCTCGCCGTTGGTGGTGTAGAGCTCGGAGGAGAGCTGCGAGCGGTAGCCGGGGATCGCGGGCTGCTGCGGGGTGCCGGCGAGCGCCTTGAGGGCCACGTCGTCGGGGGTGTCGGTGGCGACCTGCCAACCCACGCCGTAGAGCAGCAGCTGGGCGGCGGAGTGGTAGTTGACGGCGTAGCGGAAGCCGATGCGCTTCTCGAAGGCGTCGAGCGCCCGGGTCTCCGGCTCGGACATGGCGCTCGGGCCGCGGTAGGTCTCGTCGGCCGGGTCGGGCGAGGAGCCCTCGTCGTCGTAGCCCCACTTGTGGCCGAAGTTGCGGTTGAGGTCGACGCCGTCGCCGGTGCCGATCCGGCCGTCGCCGTCGTTGTCCCGCAGGTTCTTGCGCCACTGGCGGTTGGCCGGGTCGGCGTGGGTGTAGTCGTAGCCGTCCGGGTTGGCGGAGAGCACGAACCACAGCTCGGTGGTGTCCACCAGCTTCGTGATCCGCGGGTCCTTGCCGTAGCCGTCCAGGTAGTGGTGCATCAGCCGCCTGGTCATCTCCGGCGTGATCCACTCGCGGGCGTGCTGGTTGGACAGGTACAGCGTGGCCGGCCTGCTGCCGTCCTTGGTCTTCGCCGCGCCCTTGCTGACCTTGAGGGCGAGGATGTCCTGGCCCCTCACGGTCTTGCCGATGGAGACCACCTTGGTGAGCCCGGGATTGGCCCGGGCGGTGTCCACGATCTCCTGCTTGAGGCCGCCCTTGCCGCCGTACGGGCGGAAGACGCCGTCCCCGGCGGCCGCGACCCGCTGTTCGGCGCGGGCCCCGAGGGTGTGCTCGGCGATCTCGACGCCCTGCCGGCGCAGCTGTCCGGCCTGTGCGTCGGTGAGATAGAGCTCGACGGTGGCGGAGCCCTTGGCGGGCACCTGCTCGGTGAGCTCGTGGGCGTCGGTGCCGGCGTCGAGGAGCAGCGGCAGCTGCTCCTTCGTCACCTTGGCCCGCCAGACGGAGACGTGTTCGAAGTCCCCGTCCTGACGGGTGGGTTGCGCGCCCGCGACGGGTGCCGCCGCCAGGCCCGCGATGACCAGTGATGCAGTGGCGAGGATCGCTCCCGCTCTGCGTCTCATCTGCCCCCCTTGCTGTCGTCTGCCACGAAGGTGAACAGACGCCAGGCTCGTGGGGGCTCATACCCCTGTCAAGGGTGCCTCCGGCGCGTCGGCCGAAGCCCGCCGAACGGAACTGCCGGTGCCTCAGAAAGGCACCGACAGTGGAGAGTTCGCCGCATCGGGGGGGCGGTGGGGCTCAGCCGACCAGGCTGTCGTCCAGCTCCTCCGTCAGATTGGACTCGGTCCCGGGGATGCCGAGGTCCTGGGCCCGCTTGTCGGCCATGGCGAGCAGCCGGCGGATCCGGCCGGCCACCGCGTCCTTGGTGAGCGGCGGGTCGGCGAGTGCGCCCAGCTCCTCCAGGGAGGCCTGCTTGTGCTCCATGCGCAGCCGGCCGGCCGCCGCGAGGTGCTCGGGCACCTCCTCGCCGAGGATCTCCAGGGCCCGCTGCACCCGGGCGCCCGCGGCGACCGCGGCGCGCGCCGAGCGGCGCAGGTTGGCGTCGTCGAAGTTGGCGAGCCGGTTGGCGGTGGCCCGGACCTCGCGCCGCATCCGGCGCTCCTCCCAGGCGAGCACCGACTCGTGCGCGCCGAGCCGGGTGAGCAGCGCGCCGATGGCGTCGCCGTCGCGGACCACGACCCGGTCCACGCCCCGTACCTCACGTGCCTTGGCGGCGATGGAGAGCCGGCGGGCGGCGCCGACCAGGGCGAGCGCGGCCTCCGGGCCGGGGCAGGTGACCTCCAGGGAGGAGGAGCGGCCCGGCTCGGTCAGCGAGCCGTGCGCCAGGAAGGCGCCGCGCCAGGCCGCCTCGGCGTCACAGGTGGCCCCGGAGACCACCTGCGGGGGCAGACCACGGATGGGGCGGCCGCGGCCGTCCACCAGACCGGTCTGCCGGGCCAGCTGGTCGCCGCCGGCGACCACCCGGACCACGAAGCGCGAACCGCGGCGCAGTCCGCCGGGAGCCATCACGATCAGCTCCGAGCTGTGCCCGAAGATCTCCAGGATGTCCCGCTTCAGCCGGCGCGCCGCCATCGCGGTGTCCAGCTCCGCCTCGATCACGATCCGGCCGCTCACCAGGTGCAGCCCGCCCGCGAACCGCAGGATCGACGAGACCTCGGCCTTCCTGCAGCAGGTCCGGGTGACGGGGAGCCGGGAGATCTCGTCCTTCACCGCTGCCGTCATCGCCATGGGCCGATCCTTCCATGCATCCGAAAAATACGGTCGTACGCGGCGGCCAACAGCTCCGGGTCGTGCTTCGGAGCGCCGTCGGGCCGGGCCACCGGCGCCAGCTCGACCGCGGCGCCGAGCCGCTTGGCGGCTTCGGCGAGGGGCTCTCTTGCCGACGCGTCGGGCACGGCGGCCTCGTCGGCCAGCACCACGTCCAGGGCGAGTTTAGGGGCGTGTCGTGCCAAAACCTCCAAATGACGCTGCGGGGAGAAGCCCTCGGTTTCTCCCGGCTGCGGCGCGAGGTTCAGCGAGAGCACCCGGCGGGCCTTCGTCTCCATCAGCGCGTCGAGCAGCTCGGGCACGAGCAGGTGCGGGATCACCGAGGAGAACCAGGAGCCCGGACCGAGCACCACCCAGTCGGCGTCGAGCACCGCGGCCACCGCCTCCGGCACCGCCGGCGGGTCGTGCGGCACCAGGTGCACGGACTGCACCTCGCCCGGGGTGAGCGCCACGGTGGCCTGCCCGCACACGGTGTCCACGTCGTGCGGGCGCTCCGGGTCGTGGCCCTTGACCAGGGCCTGGAGCTCCAGCGGCACGGCCGACATGGGCAGCACCCGGCCCTGCGCGCCGAGCAGCCGGCCGACCAGGTCCAGGGCCTGCACGGGGTCGCCGAGCTGCTCCCAGAGGGCGACGATCAGCAGATTGCCGACGGCGTGGCCGCCCATCTCGCCCTTGGACTGGAAGCGGTGCTGGATGACCCGGGCCCAGGTCTGGCCCCAGTCGTCGTCGCCGCACAGCGCGGCCAGCGCCTTGCGGAGGTCGCCCGGGGGCAGCACGCCCAGCTCCTCACGGAGCCGGCCGCTGGAGCCCCCGTCGTCGGCGACGGTGACCACGGCGGTCAGGTCGCCGGTGATCCGGCGCAGGGCGGCGAGGGAGGCGGACAGGCCCATGCCGCCGCCCAGCGCGACGACCTTGGGCTGGGCGCCGCGCCTGCGGAGCGCGCGCCGCACCGAGAGGGTGGGCGTGCGCCGGCGGTACTGCTTCACTCGCGCCCCATGTCCCGGTGGACGACGACGGTCTCGACGCCCTCGGCGGCGAGACGGGCGGCCAGCTTCTCGGCGGTGGCGACGGAGCGGTGCTTGCCGCCCGTGCAGCCGACCGCGATGGTCACGTAACGCTTGCCCTCGCGCCGGTAGCCGGCCGCGATCAGCTGCAGCAGCTCGGTGTAGCGGTCCAGGAACTCCTTGGCACCGGGCTGGTTGTAGACGTAGTTCGCGACCTCCTCGTTGAGGCCGGTGAAGGGGCGCAGCTCGGGCACCCAGTGCGGGTTCGGCAGGAAGCGCATGTCGACGACCAGGTCGGCGTCGACCGGCAGTCCGTACTTGAAGCCGAAGGACATCACGGTGGCCCGCAGCTCGGGCTCCTCGTCGCCGGCGAACTGGGCGTCCATCTTGGCGCGCAGCTCGTGCACGTTGAGGCTGGAGGTGTCGATCACCAGGTCGGCGTCGCCGCGCAGCTCGCGCAGCAGGTCGCGCTCGGCGGCGATGCCGTCGGTGATGCGGCCGTCGCCCTGGAGGGGGTGCGGCCGGCGGACCGACTCGAAGCGCCGGACCAGGGCCTCGTCGGAGGACTCCAGGAAGACGATCCGGCGGGTGACCTGCTTGGCGTCGAGGTCGGCGAGGGAGTCGCGGAGGTTGTCGAAGAACTGACGGCCGCGGACGTCGACGACGACCGCGATCCGGGCCACGTTCCCCTGGGAACGGGCGCCGAGCTCCACCATGGTGGGGATCAGCGCGGGCGGCAGGTTGTCGACGACGAACCAGCCGAGGTCCTCCAGGCACTTCGCCGCGGTGGACCGGCCGGCGCCGGACATGCCGGAGATGATCACCAGCTCGGGGATGGCCGCGTCGGCGTTGTTCTCGCCGACGGGCTCCGTCGTGCCCGTACTCATGTCTGGTGCTCCGTCTTCGTACTCGGGCTGTTCGTGTTCGTGCTGCTGGTGCTGGTGCTGGTGCTGCTGATCTTGCTGCTGCTGTCGCTGCTCGTGCTCGGTCATGCGGTGGTGCCCCCGTCGTCTTCCATGATCTCTCCTGTGGCCGTGTTCACGGCGGGCGCGGCCGGGGCCGCCTGCGCGAGGGCCACCGCCACGGCCTCGGCCGTCTTGCGGCCCATGCCGGGGACCTCGCAGATCTGCTCGATTGTCGCCTGCCGAAGCCGTTTGACCGAGCCGAAATGCTTGATGAGGGCTTGTTTCCGGGTTTCGCCGAGGCCGGGGATCGCGTCCAGGGGGCTGGTACGGATGCGCTTGTTCCGCTTGGACCGCTGGTAGCGGATGGCGAAGTCGTGAGCCGTGTCACGTACCCGCTGAAGGAGGTACAGGCCCTCGCTGGTGCGGGGCAGCACCACCGGGTCGTCGTCGTCCGGCAGCCAGACCTCCTCCAGGCGCTTGGCGAGGCCGCAGACGGCGATGTCGTCGATGCCGAGCTCGTCCAGGGCCCGGCGGGCGGCGGCGACCTGCGGCTGCCCGCCGTCGACGACGACGAGCTGCGGGGGGTACGCGAAGCGCTTGGGCCGCCCGTCCTCGTCCCGGCCGTCGGCCGCGGCGGCCTCCTCGGGCACCTCGCCGTCCACCCACTCGCCGGTCTTCTCCTTCTCTGCGAGATAGCGCTTGAAGCGGCGGCTGATCACCTCGTGCATGGACCGGACGTCATCCTGCCCTTCGAAGCCCTTGATCTGGAAGCGCCGGTACTCGCTCTTGCGGGGCAGCCCGTCCTCGAAGACGACCATGGAGGCCACCACGTCCTCGCCCTGGAGGTGCGAGATGTCGAAGCACTCGATGCGCAGCGGCGCCGAGTCCAGGTCCAGGGCCTCGGCGATCTCCTCCAGGGCCCGGGAGCGGGTGGTGAGGTCGCTGGCGCGCTTGGTCTTGTGCAGGACGAGGGCCTGCTGCGCGTTCCGCGCGACCGTCTCCATCAGGTCCTTCTTGTCGCCGCGCTGCGGCACGCGCAGCGAGACGTTGGACCCGCGGCGCCCGGAGAGCCAGGCCGTGACCGCCCCGGCGTCCTCCGGCAGCGCCGGGACCAGGACCTCCTTGGGGACGGCGTCGCCGCTCTCCTCGCCGTACAGCTGCTGCAGGGCGTGCTCGACGAGTCCGGCGGTGTCGACGGCCTCGACCTTGTCGGTGACCCAGCCGCGCTGGCCGCGCACCCGGCCGCCGCGCACGTGGAAGATCTGCACGGCCGCCTCCAGCTCGTCCTCGGCGAGGGCGATCAGGTCGGCGTCGGTGGCGTCGGCGAGCACCACCGCGCTCTTCTCCATGGCCTTGCGCAGCGCCCCTATGTCGTCGCGCAGCCGGGCGGCCTTCTCGTACTCCATGTCCTCGGCCGCCAGCATCATCTGCTTCTCCAGGCGGCGCAGATACGTGCCGGTGCGGCCGGCCATGAAGTCGCAGAACTCCTCGGCCAGTTCGCGGTGCTCGACCGGGGTGACCCGGCCGACGCAGGGCGCCGAGCACTTGCCGATGTAGCCGAGCAGACAGGGCCGCCCGGCGGAGGCGGCGTTGCGGAAGACGCCCGCGGAGCAGGTCCGTACGGGAAACACCCGCAGCATCAGGTCGACGGTCTCGCGGATGGCCCACGCGTGCGCGTACGGCCCGAAATAGCGCACGCCCTTCTTCTTGTGGCCGCGCATGACCTGGACGCGCGGGAACTCCTCGTTCAGCGTCACCGCGAGATACGGGTAGCTCTTGTCGTCCCGGTACTTCACGTTGAACCGGGGGTCGAACTCCTTGATCCAGGAGTACTCCAGCTGCAGCGCCTCGACCTCGGTGGACACCACCGTCCACTCCACGGACGCGGCCGTGGTCACCATCGTCGCCGTGCGCGGGTGCAGGCTCGCCAGCGGCTGGAAGTAGTTCGCCAGCCGCTGGCGCAGGGACTTCGCCTTGCCGACGTAGATCACCCGGCGGTGCTCGTCGCGGAATTTGTAGACCCCGGGCGAGTCGGGGATCTGTCCCGGCTTGGGGCGGTAGCTGGAGGGGTCGGCCATGGTTCCCACCCTACTGGCGGGGACCGACACTCAGACCGCGCGCGAACGGGGTCCGGCCCATGAAGGAGGAGCGCACCGCCCCGCGCGGGCGGGGCGGTGGTCCAGGGTTCAGGCCCGGCGGGAGGCGCGGCGGCGGAGCGTCGCCGCACCCGTCAGCACCAGGGCGAGGACGGCGCCGGCGCCCGCCGCCGTCGAGGCGACGGTGACGGGTGCGGCGGGGTCGTCGTGCGACGCGCCGGTGCCCGCGCCCGCGTCGTAACCGCCGGCCGCGCCCTTCCTCGCGTAGGCCGAGCCCGGGAGCTTGTCGCCGTACGCCCGGGTCACCCGGTCCCGGTACGCGGCGAGGGTGGTGCCGTTCCTGCCCACCGCCCGCACCGCGTCCTCGTCGAGCGGCAGCACCTTCGTGCCCTTCTGGACGTACCACGCGTCGATCTGCGGCTCGCGGAACACCGTGCCGCCCGGCAGCGCGCGCCGGCCCGCCGCGTCGTAGCGGCGTTCGTCGTCGCCGGTGGCGATGTTCACCACCTGCCAGTCGCCGCCGGGCGTGCGCACGGTCCACAGCGAGGCGGTGCGTCCGTCGGCGGCGACCGCCGTGCTCGCGTGGAACTCGACGCGGGCGACCGCCGCTCCCGGCTTCCCGGCGACGAACTCGGGCGACAGGATCCGGACGGGGACGGACCCGCCCTCGATCCGGGGTTTGGCGGCGGACCGCGCAAGAGAGGCATCGTCTCGGGCGAAGAAGCGCGCCACCGTGTCGAGCGTCTGCGGCGCGGCCGCCGCCCGCTCCG
Organism: Streptomyces fradiae; assembly: GCF_041270065.1. Classification (NCBI taxonomy): domain Bacteria; kingdom Bacillati; phylum Actinomycetota; class Actinomycetes; order Kitasatosporales; family Streptomycetaceae; genus Streptomyces; species Streptomyces fradiae. Next base: position 1,823,352 of record NZ_CP065958.1, read on the forward strand.
GAGTCGTCGCGGCCTCCGCGGCATCCGCCGCCTCCGCCGCCTGTGCCGGGATCGCGCCGAGCCCGATCGTCAGGAGCGCGGCACCGAGCACCGCCCCCATCCGTACGTTCGCCATCGCCTTCGCCATCGCCGTCACGCCCCGATCCGGTAGAGCGAGTGGGTCCAGGAGAAGGACCCGTTGTTGACGTACCAGGCGTGCGAGGCCCAGTTGTAGCGGTCGCTCGTCGGCCACGGATCGCCCCAGTACACCCAGCCGTTGGCGTCGTCGTAGCCGTAGAGGACGTGCATGTGGCCGCCGCCGCTCGCCCACTGGATGCGGGTCTCGACCGGACGGTTCGCGTTGATCTCGGTCTGCACCGTCGAGTAGCGCAGCCAGCCGTCCACGTACGAACCGGGGTTGATGCCCGCCCAGCTCAGTCCGTCCTGGACGTTGCCCAGCGTGGCCTGCCAGTTGGGGCAGTCGTAGCCCTGCTGCCGCCCGAAGGCGGCGTTGCAGAACTGGTTCTGCGAGTAGCTGCGGCCGTACCAGGTGGCGATGGTGTTGCCGCCGGCCGCCCAGCACCAGTTGTTCTTCTGCTGGGCCTGCATGGTGATGTCCAGGCGCTTGTACGCGGAGGTGGAGACGTCCTGGGTGGAGACGTCCTTGGCCGAGACGTGCTGGGTGGAGACGTCCTCGCCGGTCGGCGCGGCGGACGCCGGCGCGGCGGGGACGAGGAACAGGGCGGCGGCTGCGGCAAGCACCGCCAGGGCCTTTCTGCTGCGCATCGCGTTCCTCCCGAGGTGGGGATGTGGGGAGTGAGTGGGGGGGGGAGAGGAGCGCGTCCGGACGCTGCCTGGAGCATCGAACGTTGTCCGGATCGGGTCAACACGCTTCAATGCGGGGTGACGGCGGGCTGTGAACGGTGCGACCCGGATGTGAACAGCCGTCCCCTGCCCACCTGCCCGCCCGCCCCGGCGGGCGCGCGCCGCCGCCCCCAGCCGTGAACGTTCACTGAGGAGTCCTCGTGGGCCACACCGAGGCCGATCTGGCGCAACTGCTGCACACCGGTCCGTTCCACCTGGCGCTGCGCACGGCGCTCGCGGTGCGCGGGCTGCCGCTCCAGCGGGTGCAGCACCATCTGGCGCACCGGGGGGTCAAGGTCGGTGTGACCTCGCTGAGTTACTGGCAGCAGGGGGCCCGGCGGCCGCAGCGGCCGGAGTCGATGAAGGCGGTACGGGCCCTGGAGGAGGTGCTCCAGCTGCCCGACAACTCGCTGATCCGGCTGCTCCGCGAGGACGCCGCCGCCCGCGCCGAGGTCGAGCGCCCGGCGGCCCGCTCGTACCGCTCGCTGGTCGAGGCCTCCGGGGTGGTGGAGCAGCTGCTCGCGGAGCTGGAGTGCCCGGCGGACGGCGGGCTGCACACGGTGGGCCACCAGGAGCGGGTACGGATCGGCGCCGGGCGCGAGCTGCTCGGCCGGGACTCGCAGCAGGTGGTGCGGGCGCACCGGGACGGCGTCGACCGCTACCTCGCGATCCACCGCGGCGATCCGGGCTGCGACCCGTCCCGGGTGGAGGTGCGGGCGACGGAGAACTGCCGCACGGGCCGGGTGCGGCGGCACGCGGAGACCGGGGTGTGCGTGGCCGAGCTGCTCTTCGACGCCCGGCTGCGGGCCGGGGACACGTATCTCTTCTCGTACGCCTTCGAGGACGGCACCGGCGGACCGAGCCGGGAGTACGTGCGCGGCTTCGGCTTCGCCGGCGGGCAGTACGTGCTCCAGGTGCGCTTCGACGAGGCGGCCCTGCCGGTGCGCTGCCGGCGGTTCGCGCAGGCCTCGACGGGCGCGCCGCGCGGCGGCCGGGCCGAGCTGACGCTGAGCGGCCGGCACCGCGCGGTGCACGTGGTGGAGCAGGGGGTGCGCCCGGGGATCCTGGGGATCGAGTGGGACTGGTCCTGACCGGGCGTGAGGTCGGTCTAGGCCTTCGGGCCGGCGATCAGCTTGCCGTTCTCGACCCGGACCGGGACCGCGGGGAGCGGCACGGTCGCCGGGCCCTGGAGGGCCTTGCCGGTGGTGACGTCGAAGCGGCTGCCGTGGCAGGGGCAGTTGCCCTCGTTGTCCTCGATCTTGTCCAGGACGCAGCCGGCGTGGGTGCACTGGGCACTGAACGCCTTGTACTCGCCCTTGGCCGGGCAGTGCACCAGGAGCCGCTGCTCGCGGTAGAGCTTGGCGCCGCCGACGGGGATCTCGTCGGGCGCGCCGAGGGCGACCGGGGCGGTGGGCGTGGGGTTCTCGGCGTGGCCGAGCTTGGAGTCGGTGGAGCAGGCGGCGACACCCAGCCCGGCGACCCCGGCGAGGGCGGCGCCTTTGAGGACGGTGCGGCGGGTGGACTGGCCGGACATGAGCGCTCCACGGTGTCGGCTCGGGGACGGGACAGGCGATCCCAGAAGGGACCGAACCGACGATACCGGCGCGTACGAAGCGGCCGACGGCCGGGTCGGCGGGCGGGTGGCGGGCAGGTCGGCGGGGTCCTGACCGCCGGGCCGTGGCTGTCGGCCGGTGCCGGTGATGGGTTACGTTCCGGTGCGTGATCGTCGTCGCCGGTGAGTCCCTGATCGACCTGGTTCCCGACGGGGCGCCGGGCCCGCTGGCCCCGCTGCTGCCCCGGCCGGGCGGCGGCCCGTACAACACCGCCGTGGCCCTGGGGCGGCTCGGCGCGGACGTGGCCTTCTGCTCGCGGGTGTCGACGGACGCCTTCGGCGAGGCGCTGCTTGAACGGCTCGGCGCGGCGGGCGTCGCGACGGGGCTCGTCCAGCGCGGTCCCGAGCCGACCACCCTGGCGGTGGCCGCGGTGGGGCCGGACGGCTCGGCGCGCTACGGCTTCTACGTGGAGGGCACGGCCGACCGGCTCTTCGCACTCCCCGAGCGGCTGCCGGCCGGGGTGCGGGCGGTGGCCTTCGGGACCTGCTCCCTGGCCCTGGAGCCGGGCGCGAGCGCCTACGAGGCGCTGCTGCGCCGCTCGGCGCGGGAGGGCGTGCTGACCCTGCTCGACCCGAACATCCGGCCGGTCCTCATCCCGGACGCGGACGCCTACCGGAAGCGGTTCGCGGGCTGGCTGCCGGACGTCCGTCTGCTGAAGCTCTCGGAGGAGGACGCGGCCTGGCTGGGCGGCTCCCCCGCCGACTGGCTGTCCGCCGGTCCGGCGGCCGTGGTGATGACCCGGGGCGGCGACGGTCTGACGGTGTTCACCCGGGAGTACGAGGTGTCCGTCCCGGGTGTGCGGGTGGCGGTGGTGGACACGATCGGTGCGGGCGACACGGTGAACGCGGCCCTGCTTCACGGCCTGGCGGGCCGTGCCCCGGAGGCGCTCGGCCGGACGGACTGGCACGAGCTGCTGACCTTCGCCGCGCGGGCGGCGGCGATCACCTGCACCCGGGCGGGCGCGGAGCCGCCGTACGCCCGGGAGCTCGGCGACGGCTGACGCGACGGCTGAGGGGGCGCCCTCCTCTCGGCGGGCGCCCCCTCGGGCCGGTGTCGGCGCCCGTCAGGCCTTGCGGGCCCGGGTGGTGGCCGTCTTCTTGGCGGCGGCCTTCGCCGGCGCGGCCTTCTTCGCCGCGGCGGTCTTGGTGGCGACTGCCGCCGTCTTCTTCGCCGGGGCCTTCTTGGCCGCGGCCTTCTTGGCGCCGCGCGCGGCCGGGACGGAGGCCGTGGCGTCGCTGATCCGGTCGGCGGCGAGGATCTCCCGCAGGAACTTGCCGGTGTGGCTGGCCGGGACCGAGGCGACCTCCTCCGGGGTGCCCTCGGCGACGACGATGCCGCCGCCGCTGCCGCCCTCGGGGCCCATGTCGATGATCCAGTCCGCGGTCTTGATGACGTCCAGGTTGTGCTCGATGACGATCACCGAGTTGCCCTTGTCGACCAGGCCGGAGAGCACCTTGATCAGCTTCGAGATGTCCTCGAAGTGGAGGCCGGTGGTCGGCTCGTCCAGGACGTAGACCGTGCGGCCCGTGGAGCGCTTCTGGAGCTCGGAGGCGAGCTTGACGCGCTGGGCCTCGCCGCCGGAGAGGGTCGGCGCGGACTGGCCGAGGCGCACATAGCCGAGGCCGACCTCGGTGAGGGTGCGCAGATGGCGGGAGATGGTCGGGACGGCCTCGAAGAAGTCCAGGGCCTCCTCGATGGGCAGGTCGAGGACCTCGGAGATGGACTTGCCCTTGTAGTGGACCTCCAGGGTCTCCCGGTTGTAGCGGGCGCCGTGGCAGACCTCGCACGGGACGTAGACGTCCGGGAGGAAGTTCATCTCGATCTTGATGGTGCCGTCGCCGGAGCAGTTCTCGCAGCGGCCGCCCTTGACGTTGAAGGAGAAGCGGCCGGGCAGATAGCCGCGGACCTTCGCCTCCATCGTCTCCGCGAAGAGTTTGCGGATGTGGTCGAAGACGCCGGTGTACGTCGCCGGGTTGGACCGCGGGGTGCGGCCGATGGGCGACTGGTCGACGTGCACGACCTTGTCGACGAGGTCGTCGCCGTCCACGCGCGTGTGCCGGCCGGGCACCGACTTCGCGCCGTTCAGCTCGCGCGCCAGGTGGGTGTAGAGGATGTCGTTGACCAGGGTCGACTTGCCGGAGCCGGAGACACCGGTGACGGCGGTGAGGACGCCCAGCGGGAAGGAGACGTCGATGTCCCGCAGGTTGTTCTCGCGGGCGCCGTGCACGGTGAGGCGGCGCGAGGGGTCCACGGGGCGGCGGATCTCCGGCGTGACGATCGCCCGGCGGCCGGACAGGTACTGCCCGGTCATCGACTCCTCGTTGGCGAGCAGTTCCTTCAGGGATCCGGAGTGGACCACCTTGCCGCCGTGCTCACCGGCGCCGGGGCCGATGTCGACGACCCAGTCGGCCACCTTGATGGTGTCCTCGTCGTGCTCGACGACGATGAGCGTGTTGCCCATGTCGCGCAGCCGGACCAGGGTCTCGATGAGCCGGTGGTTGTCGCGCTGGTGCAGGCCGATGGACGGCTCGTCGAGCACGTACAGCACACCGACCAGGCCGGAGCCGATCTGGGTGGCGAGCCGGATGCGCTGGGCCTCGCCGCCGGACAGGGTGCCGGCTGCGCGGTTGAGCGAGAGGTAGTCGAGGCCGACGTCGACGAGGAAGCGCAGCCGCTCGTTGACCTCCTTGAGGACCCGCTCGGCGATCTTCTTGTCCCGCGCGTTGAGCGTGAGCCGGCCGAGGAACTCGGCGCAGTCGCTGATCGACATCGCGGAGACCTCGGCGATGGACCTCTCCATCACGGTGACCGCGAGCACGATCGGCTTCAGGCGGGTGCCCTCGCAGGTGGGGCAGGGCACCTCGCGCATGTAGCCCTCGAAGCGCTCGCGGCTCGCGTCGCTCTCGGCCTCGCTGTGCCGCCGCTTCACGAAGGAGACGGCGCCCTCGAAGGCGGGCGTGGTGTAGGAGCGCTCGCGACCGTACCGGTTGCGGTAGCGGACCTCGACCTGGGTCTTGTGGCCGTACATCAGCGCCTTCTTGGCGCGCTGCGGCAGGCCCGCATACGGGATGTCGGTGCGGAAGCCGAGGGCCTGGGAGAGGCCGCCGATCAGCCGGCCGAAGTACTCCTTGGTGTGGCCGTGCGACCAGGGGTGGATGGCGCCCTCGTCGAGCGACTTCTCCTCGTCGGGGACGACCAGCTCGGCGTCGACCTCCATGCGGGTGCCGATGCCGGTGCAGTCCGGGCAGGCGCCGAAGGGCGAGTTGAAGGAGAAGGAGCGCGGCTCCAGCTCCTCGAAGGACAGGTCGTCGTACGGGCAGTAGAGGTGCTCCGAGTACATCCGCTCGCGCTCGGGGTCGTCCTCGGCGAGGTCGACGAAGTCGAGCACGACCATGCCGCCGGAGAGCCCGAGGGCGGTCTCGACGGAGTCGGTGAGGCGGCGCTTGGCGCTGTCCTTCACGGTGAGGCGGTCGACGACCACCTCGATGGTGTGCTTCTCCTGCTTCTTGAGCGCCGGCGGCTCGCTGAGCTGGATCGTCTGCCCGTCGACCCGGGCGCGGCTGTAGCCCTTGGTCTGGAGGTCGGCGAAGAGGTCGACGAACTCGCCCTTGCGCTCGCGCACCAGCGGCGAAAGCACCTGGAAGCGGCTGCCCTCGGGCAGCTCCAGGACCTTGTCGACGATGGCCTGCGGGGACTGGCGGGAGATCGGGCGGCGGCACTCGGGACAGTGCGGCTTGCCGATGCGGGCGAAGAGCAGCCGGAGGTAGTCGTAGACCTCGGTGATCGTGCCGACCGTGGAGCGCGGGTTGCGCGAGGTCGACTTCTGGTCGATGGAGACGGCCGGCGACAGGCCCTCGATGAAGTCGACGTCCGGCTTGTCCATCTGGCCGAGGAACTGCCGGGCGTAGGAGGAGAGCGACTCGACGTACCGGCGCTGCCCCTCGGCGAAGATCGTGTCGAACGCGAGGGAGGACTTGCCCGACCCGGAGAGCCCGGTGAAGACGATGAGGGAGTCACGCGGGAGGTCGAGCGAGACGTTCTTGAGGTTGTGCTCGCGAGCGCCACGGACGATGAGACGGTCGGCCACGCCGGTCCGCACCTTTCTTGAGAGAGCGGATGTGCCTGATGTGCCTGAACACCCAACAACCAAGGATGCCGGATGCTTCCGCCGAGCTTATAGCACGCACATTCGATTTCCGGACCTTCGCCGACCACTTCACCCGAACGAGTGGCGGCGCCGGGGCGTTGTCCCAGGTCGCGGCCCTGAGGGCCTGGCCGGACCCGCCCCGAACCGCCTAGGGTCGACGCCATGATCGACCATGTGCGTGACCTCGCCTCCGTGCGCGAGGCGACCGACCGGCTCATCGACGCGGTCTCCTCCTGGGACAACGCGGCGCTCGCCCAGCCGTCACGGCTTCCGGGCTGGACCCGCGGCCACGTCCTGGCCCACCTCTCCCGTAACGCCGACGCCCTCGTGAACGTGCTCCAGGGCCTGCCGATGTACAAGGACGCGGAGACCCGCGAAGCCGACATCGAGGCCGGCGCCGGCCGCCCGCTGGACGTCCAGCTCGCCGACCTGCGCGCCACCGCCGACCGCTTCATGGCGCTCGGCGAGGAGCCCGCAGACTGGGACCGCACCGTCGAGCTGCGCAACGGCGTCACCGACAGCGCCTCCCGGATCCCCTTCCGCCGCTGGGTGGAGGTGGCCCTGCACCACGTCGACCTGGGCGACGGCTACGAGCTCGAGGACCTGCCGGAGGAATTCGTCCTGCGGGAGATCGACTTCCTCGCCGACCGCTGGAGCGGCCGCGCGGACGTCCCGCCGGTCACGCTGCGCCTCGGCCACGACGAGGACGCCCCCTCCTGGCGCACCGGCGGCACCGAGGGCAAGCCCGTCGTCCTCGCCGGCACCGCCGCCGAGCTCCTCGGCTGGCTGGCCGGCCGCGGCGACAAGGGCGCCCACCTCGCCGTCCTCTCGGGCCCCGCGCTCCCGGAGCTCCCGGCGCTCTAGCCGCCCTAGCCCCGGCCGTCAGTGGCCGGGGCTAGGCTGATCACATGACGTACAGCGGAGCGGTGAAGGTCGGCGGGCCCGCCGATGTGCACGAGCTGACCGATCTGATGATCTCGAAGGTCGCGGTCGGTCCGATGGACAACAACGCGTATCTGCTGCGCTGCCGGACCACCGGCGAGCAGCTGTTGATCGACGCGGCCAACGAGGCCGGCACCCTGCTCACGCTGATCGGCGACGACGGCATCACCGCCGTCGTCACCACCCACCGGCACGGCGACCACTGGCAGGCCCTCGCCGAGGTCGTCGCGGCGACCGGCGCCCGTACGTACGCGGGGACGTACGACGCGGAGGGCATCCCCGTCGGGACCGACGAGCTCGTGGAGGACGGCGACACGATCCGGGTCGGCCGGGTCGAGCTGACCGCCCGCCGGCTCATCGGCCACACCCCCGGCTCGATCGCGCTGGTCTACGACGACCCGCACGGGCACCCGCACGTCTTCACCGGCGACTGCCTCTTCCCCGGCGGCGTCGGCAACACCTGGAAGGACCCCGAGGCCTTCGCGAGCCTGCTCCACGACGTGGAGACCAAGCTCTTCGACCGGCTCCCCGACGAGACCTGGGTCTACCCGGGCCACGGCAAGGACACCACCCTCGGTGACGAGCGCCCGCACCTCGCGGAGTGGCGCGAGCGCGGCTGGTAGCCCCCGGGCACGGCCAAGGCGCCCCTGGTGACACCGGGGGCGCTCCCGCGCGCCCCCGTAACCCGGACGGCGGGCGGGTAGTTGGCGCGACATGCACACCGGTCACGCTCCGTCGCCGCCCACGGCCCGCCCCGCGCCCTCGATGGGGCGGCTCGCCGCCGCCTCGCTCGTCGGCACCGCCATCGAGTTCTTCGACTTCTTCGTCTACGGGACGGCCGCCGCCCTCGTCCTCGGACCGCTCTTCTTCCCGACCTTCTCCCCCGTCGCCGGCACCCTCGCCGCCTTCGGCACCTTCGCGATCGGCTTCCTCTCCCGGCCGCTCGGCTCGGTCGTCTTCGGCCATGTCGGCGACCGCTACGGGCGCCGCCCGGTCCTGTTCGCCTCGCTGCTCCTGACCGGCTGCGCCACGGTCGCGGTCGGCTGCGTCCCCACGTACGAGAGCATCGGCGTCGCCGCTCCGATCCTGCTGCTCGTCCTGCGCTTCCTCCAGGGCCTCGGCCTGGGCGGCGAGTGGGGCGGGGCGGTGCTCCTGACCGCCGAGCACGCCCCGGCGGGACGGCGCGCGCTGTGGGCGAGCTTCCCGCAGATCGGGCCCGCCGTGGGCTTCCTGCTCGCCAACGGGGTGATGCTCGCACTGACCGCCGGGCTCGGGGACGCGGACTTCCGCTCCTGGGGCTGGCGGGTGCCGTTCTGGGCGGCGGGGCTGCTGGCCGCCGCCGGTCTCGCGCTGCGCTCCTCGCTCGCGGAGACCCCGCAGTTCGAGGCGCTGGCCGCCGAGGGCCAGCAGGCGAGCGCGCCGCTGCGGGAGGTCGCCCGGAGCCACTGGCGCCTTGTGCTGCTCACGGCGGGCGCGCTCGCGGTCGGCTACGCCGTCTTCTACACGGTGTCCACCTGGGCCCTGGCGTACGGCACCGAGCGGCTCGGGGTGCCGAGCACGGTGATGCTGACCTGTGTGATGGCGGCGGTGGCGATCAAGGGGGCGACGACCCCGTTCTTCGCGCTGCTCGGCGACCGCTACGGGCGGCGGAGGCTGTGCCTGGCGGGCTGCGCGGCCTCGGCGCTGTGGATGTTCCCGATGATCGCGCTGCTGCACACCGCCCGCCCGCTGCTGATGTTCCTCGGCTTCCTCGGCTCGCTGCTCGCCTTCATCACGATGTTCGCCGTGGTCGCCGCGTACCTCCCGGAGCTGTACGAGCCCCGGGTCCGCTGCACCGGCGCGGCCGTCGGCTACAACCTGGCGGGCGTCCTCGGCGGCGCGCTGACTCCGATCGTGGCGACGGCCGTCTCCGACGGCGGCGAGGGCCCGCCCTGGGGCGTGGCGGCCTATCTGACGGTGGTGGCCCTGGTGAGCCTGGGCTGTTTCGCGCTGCTGCCGGAGACGCTGCCGGGCCGGGCGGAGGTACGGGAACGGGAACGCGAACCGGAGGGTACGCCCGCCTAGCCCACCCGCATTGCGGGCACTCTGTGTGGTTTTTATGTTGCGGAGAGTGATTCTCCCATGTGAACCACGTCCGCCCCCCGGAGGCCCCGTGCCCAGGTTCAGAGTCCTCGCCGTCGCGACCACAGCGGTCGCGGCGGTCGCCGCCGTTCCGACCACCGCCCACGCCCAGGAGTTCGTCCCGTGCAGCGCGACGGCCCTGCGCAACGCCATCACCCGGGCGAACACGACGCCCGGGCCGAGCACGCTGTATCTGTCGTTCGGCTGCACCTATCAGCTCACCGTGGAGGACAACCCGGGCAACGGGCTGCCCCTCGTCACGAGCGAGATCGACATCATCGGCAACAAGAGCACGCTCCGGCGCGCGTCCACGGCGCCGAACTTTCGGATCCTGGAGGTCCGGGGCCCGGGCGGCAACCTCACCCTGCGGAACCTGACCGTGCGCGACGGCCGGTCGACGTCCGGCGGCGCGGGCGGCGGCGGCATCGCCGTCGGCTTCGGCAGCCGGGCCACCCTGGACACCGTCGAGGTCACCCGGAACCAGGCGCTGGTCACCGGCCCCGGCGGCGGCATCGTCGCCGGCGGCTCGCTGACCCTGCGCAACAGCACGGTGAGCTACAACATCGCCCAGGACGAGGGCGGCGGCGTGTCCGCGCACGGCCCACTGACCCTGTCGAACACGACGATCACGGGCAACAGCGCACGGGCCGAGGTCGGTGGCATCGTGGTGCACGGCACGCTGACCGCCACGAACAGCCGGGTGACCGACAACGCCGACGGAGAGGCCACGGGCGGCATCCGGGTCCGCTCCGGTGCGACGGCCACCCTCACCGACACGCTGATCCGCGGCAACACCACCGCCCGGCAGAGCGGCGGCGGTGGTGCCGCGGGCGGTATCAACAACAGCGGCTCGCTGACCCTCGAACGGACCACGGTCTTCGCGAACAGGGCCCTCGGCACCGCCGACCAGGGCGGCGGCATCGCCAACTTCGGCGACGCCGCCGTCGCCACCATCCGGAACAGCTCGGTGACGCACAACCTCGCCCGCGGCAGCCTCACCAGCGCCGGCGGCATCCTGAACACCGGAGGCACGGTGTCCCTCACCGCGACTCCGGTGACGGACAACCTGGCCTCCAACTGCACCCCCAGCAGCCCCGCCGTCGCCGGCTGTACGGGCTGACGCAGCGCGCCTCAGGCCTCGACGCCCTCGCGGCCGGCCTCGGCGACCGCCGCCCGCTCCGCCTCCCGCCCCGTCTCCCTCTTCGTCGCGATCAGGCTCGTGATCGTCGTGACGATCAGCACGCCGCAGATGACGGCGAGGGAGAACGGGATGGAGATCTCCGGGACGTGGACGCCCGACTCGTGCAGCGCGTGCAGCACCAGCTTCACTCCGATGAAGCCGAGGATCACCGACAGGCCGTAGCTGAGGTGGACCAGCTTCTTCAGCAGGCCGCCGATGAGGAAGTACAGCTGGCGCAGGCCCATCAGGGCGAAGGCGTTGGCGGTGAAGACGATGTACGGGTCCTGGGTGAGGCCGAAGATCGCCGGGATGGAGTCGAGGGCGAACAGCACGTCGGTGGTGCCGATCGCCAGCATGACGATCATCAGCGGGGTCAGCACCCGCTTGCCGTTGTCGCGGATGAAGAGCTTGGTGCCGTGGTAGCGGTCGGCGACGCCGAACTTCTTCTCGATCGACTTGAGGAGGCGGTTCTCCTCGAAGTCGTCCTCCTCCTCGTCGGAGCGGGCCTCCTGGATGAGCTTCCAGGCGGTGTAGATGAGGAAGGCCCCGAAGAGATAGAACACCCAGGAGAAGCTCGCGATGATCGCCGCGCCTGCGGCGATGAAGATCGCACGGAGCACCAGGGCGATCAGCACGCCCACGAGCAGCACGCGCTGCTGGAGGTGGGACGGCACCGAGAACTTCGCCATGATCAGGACGAAGACGAAGAGGTTGTCGACGCTCAGCGACTTCTCGGTGATGAAGCCGGCGAAGAACTCGCCCGATGCCTTGCTGTCACCGAAGACCAGCAGGCCGAGGCCGAACAGGGCGGCGAGGGCGATCCAGACGCCCGTCCAGATGCCCGCCTCCTTGGTCGACACCTCATGGGGCTTGCGCCCGATGAAGAAGTCGATCGCGATCAGGGCGCCCAGACCGAGAATGGTCAGCACCCACAGGGTCACAGAAACGTCCACTGCGCCTCCGGCGTCGTACGGCCGACGGATCGGCCTCGTCGTTGCCGGAGGTCTCTTCCACCCGGGTCACCCGGGCCGACGCCCCGGGACCAGGTGTCCGACCTGTCCGTATTGACGGGTACGCCGCGCATGGGGAGTACTCCCCTCCGCTGAGAGGAGACTACCCGAATACCCAAGGATTGGTAAAGGGATGGGTAAAGGCGAACCAAAAGCGCAGGTCAGAGGTTCAGGGACCCCACTGCCCTCGGGAGTCGGAGAGCTGGGCGAGCACCTGGCGCAGTATTGAGCTGCCCGCCGGGAAGGCCGGCGGCTCGTACGTCCAGGAGTGCCCGACCCAGGGGTCGGCCAGGTGGTCGTCGGGCACCGGGGTCAGCCGGGTCAGGCAGCGCCACAGCGGGTCGAGCACCGGCCCGTACGCCGCCGCGTCGGCCCGGTCCGCGACGAGCAGCAGATGGGTGCCGACCGACGGGCCCTCGTCGGCGAGGTAGCGCAACTGGTTGACCGCACGGTCGTCGAAGCCGTGCGGGAAGTCGTGCACGATCAGCAGTTCCTCGGCCGTGTCCAGACCGGGCGGCAGGTCCTCGGCGGCCCCGGCGCGGGACGCCATCTGCAGCAGATCGACCCGCTCGGTGAGCTGCTTCAGTACGGCGGAGACCCCGGCCGCACCGGCGGCCGGCGGGCCGGCGAGGACGCCCGCCTCGACGAGCGGGGCGAAGGCGTGCGCACCCGCGCCGGCGGCGTCGATCACCCGGACCCGGAAGCGGCCCGCGGGATGCACGGCGAGCAGCCGCACGGCGTGCGCGACGGCGCTCTCCAGGGCGAGCCGGCGCAGCTCGGCCTCGTCGAGCAGCATCGCCGCCTCGGAGTGGCCGCGCCCGGAGTCCACCCAGAGTCCGCGGGCGAGCGGGAGGCGGGCCAGGAAGGGAACGCGCAGGCCGGTGCGCTCAGGGAGGTGGAGGTCGCCGAGGCGGACGGCAATCGGGGCCTCCATGGGCACCCGGTAGGCCTGCCAGACGGGGCTGTCCCAGCGGGCGTACGCGGCGGGCAGGGCGGGCTCGACCACCTCGGACTCGGCGGTGAGCTGGGCGAGGTCGCGGTCCAGGGCCTCCTGGGCCCGGTCGGTGAGTTCGTCGTGCTTGGCCTTGGCCGCGGCGCGGGCGGCGTCGCCGGCGCCGCCGATGCGGCTGCGCGGGTCGGAGAGGACCCGGTCGAGCTCCTGGTCGAGCCGGGACTCGGCGAAGTTGCAGGCGCTGCGGTAGGCGGCGGTGGCGCGGGCCAGGTCCTCGAACATGCCCCACACCTGGTTGTAGAGCCGCTCGTCCATGGTCCAGCCGCTGGCGTCGCCGGCGACGGGGGCCGGGAAATCGGCGGGGGCTGCGGCAGCGCCGGGGGCGGCGTCCTGCTGCGGCGCGGGGCCGGGGGCCGCGGCGGCGGCCGGGCGGCGGCGCGGGTGGGTGTAGTCGATGGGCCCGTCGGCGCTCGGCGCGGCCGGGGGCTGGGCCGGGGCCGGGGGCGGCGGCGTGACCGGGGGCTGGACCGGGACGGCGGGCTGGGTCTGGGCGGCCTGGTGGGCGCGCTCGCCCTCGGGAACCCGGCCGGCGGCGTCCTCGGCGCGCGCAGCGGGGGCGGGGACGGCGCGGGCCGGCCCCTGGGCGACGGCGTCCAGGACGGAGCCGGCGAGTTCGGGGGCGCGGTCGAGGCCCTGGTCGGCGAGGAGGGCGGCGAGCCCGCCCTCGTACCCCTGGCCGACCGCGCGGACCTTCCAGCTGCCCTGGCGGCGGTAGAGCTCCAGGGCGACCACCGCGGACTCGCGGTCGAGTCCGGTGATCGTGTAGTCGGCGATGCCGGTGCCGTCGGGTGCGGTGACGGTGACGACGGGCGCGGCCGAGGCGCCGAAGCGGGTGGGCCCGCCGGTGCCGAGCGGCAGGGCGAGCAGGACGGAGACCCGGTGGACGGTGTCGCGCACCGCCTCCAGGTCGACCGCGAGCCGGTGCCGGGCGGCGGCCTGCCGGGGCACCTCCACGCCGGGCAGTTCGGCGGCCCCCGGGTGGGCGAGGGCCTCGGGGCCGGCGACCCGGCCCTGCTCGTCGCCCAGGGTGGCCGCGGCGAGGACCGGATGACCGGCCGAGACCCGGATCTCCAGGCGGGTGTGGGGCAGGGGGTGGTTCTGCCCCCGGACCAGCTCGGCGGTCATCTGCTCCGTCTCTCGTTGCGAACGTGGGCGCTGCGGCGCCGGGTTACAGGACCGGGAAGATGCTCGGCATCAGGTCCTGGAAGGTCCGGCCGTTGGCCGGGTTGCCCAGGGCGGTCATCTGCCAGCCGGAGCCGGCCCGGTGCACCTTGGCCATGATCTGGGCGGTGTACTGGCCACCGCCGTTGAGCGTGTAGCGGGCGAGCTCCTGGCCGTTGGTCTCGTCCACGAGGCGGCAGAACGCGTTCTGCACCTCCTGGAAGGTCTGGCCGGTGAAGGAGTTCACCGTGAAGACGATCTGGTCGATGTGGACGGGGACCCGCTGGAGGTCCACCAGGATCGCCTCGTCGTCGCCGCCCTGGCCCACGCCGCCGACCAGGTTGTCGCCGGTGTGGCGGACCGAGCCGTCGTCGCTCACCAGGTGGCGGAAGAAGACCACGTCGACCGGCTGCTTGTCGGCGAAGAGGACCGCGGAGGCGTCGAGGTCGATCTCGCGGGTGCGCGAGCCGAACAGGCCGCGGCGGGGTGCCGCCTGCCAGCCGAGCCCCATCCGTACGGACGTCAGGCTGCCGCCGTCCTTCTTCTCCAGGCTGATGGCCTGCCCCTTGGTCATGTTGACCGTCACGCGCTGCCCCTCTCATCGGTGTGAGCAGCACCCTACGCAGGGGCACTGACAGCGTGCCCGGAGAGGCCCGGTTTTGTGTCGGTCTTGCAACACACCGGGCCGTGCGGCGGGCCGTTCCCGGGCGCCGCGGCCCGGGCGGCCGTCAGGCGAGTCCGGCCTCCTTCATCTGCCGCAGCTCCTTCTTGAGTTCGGACACCTCGTCGCGGAGCCGGGCGGCGACCTCGAACTGCAGCTCGGCGGCGGCGGCCCGCATGCGGTCGGTCATCTCCTCGATGATTCCGGCGAGTTCGGCCGCCGGCCGGTCGCCGAGTTCCAGGGTCGCGCCGGACTTCGCGGCCTTGCCCGCCTTGCCCGCCTTGGCCTTCGGCGCGTGGGCGGCGAGCGACGGGACGGGGGACGTGGCGCCCTTGCCGTCCTTGCCTCCCTTGCGGTAGCCGGTGCCGAGCAGCTCCTCGGTGTCGATCTCCTCGCGGGCGATGGTGGCCACGATGTCGTTGATCTTCTTGCGGAGCGGCTGCGGGTCGATCCCGTTGGCCTTGTTGTAGGCGACCTGCTTCTCGCGGCGCCGGTTGGTCTCGTCGATGGCCTGCGCCATCGCCGGGGTGATGGTGTCGGCGTACATGTGGACCTGGCCGGAGACGTTTCGGGCGGCGCGGCCGATGGTCTGGATGAGCGAGGTGCCGGAGCGCAGGAAGCCCTGCTTGTCGGCGTCGAGGATGGCGACGAGGGACACCTCGGGCAGGTCGAGGCCCTCGCGGAGCAGGTTGATGCCGACGAGCACGTCGTACTCGCCGGAGCGCAGTTCACGCAGCAGCTCGATGCGGCGCAGGGTGTCGACGTCGCTGTGCAGATAGCGCACCTGGATGCCGAGCTCCAGGAAGTAGTCCGTGAGGTCCTCGGCCATCTTCTTGGTGAGGGTGGTGACGAGGACCCGCTCGTCGCGCTCGGTGCGCAGCCGGATCTCGTGCACCAGGTCGTCGATCTGGCCCTCGGTGGGCTTGACGACGACCTCGGGGTCGACGAGGCCGGTGGGGCGGATGATCTGCTCGACGAAGCCGTCGGAGCGGGACAGCTCGTAGGTGCCGGGGGTGGCCGACAGATAGACGGTCTGGCCGATCCGCTCCTGGAACTCCTCCCACTTCAGCGGCCGGTTGTCGAGCGCCGAGGGAAGCCGGAAGCCGTGGTCGACGAGGGTGCGCTTGCGGGAGGCGTCGCCCTCGTACATGGCGCCGATCTGCGGGACCGTGACGTGCGACTCGTCGATGACGAGCAGGAAGTCCTCGGGGAAGTAGTCGAGGAGGGTGTTGGGCGGGGAGCCGGGCTCGCGGCCGTCGAAGTGCATCGAGTAGTTCTCGATGCCGGAGCAGGAGCCGATCTGGCGCATCATCTCGATGTCGTAGGTGGTGCGCATGCGCAGCCGCTGCGCCTCCAGGAGCTTGCCCTGCTTCTCCAGCTCCTTGAGGCGCTGCTCCAGCTCGGTCTCGATGTCGTTGACCGCGCGCTCCATGCGCTCGGGGCCGGCGACGTAGTGGCTGGCGGGGAAGACGTACAGCTGCTCGTCGTCGCTGATGACCTCGCCGGTGAGCGGGTGCAGGGTCGACAGGGCCTCGATCTCGTCGCCGAACATCTCGATGCGGACGGCGAGCTCCTCGTACACCGGGAAGATCTCGATGGTGTCGCCGCGCACCCGGAAGGTGCCGCGGGCGAAGGCCATGTCGTTGCGGTTGTACTGGATGTCGACGAAGCGGCGCAGGAGCTGGTCGCGGTCGATCTCGTCGCCCACCTTGAGGGAGACCATCCGGTCCACGTACTCCTGCGGGGTGCCGAGGCCGTAGATGCAGGAGACGGAGGCGACCACGACCACGTCGCGCCGGGTGAGCAGCGAGTTGGTGGCGGAGTGGCGCAGCCGCTCGACCTCCTCGTTGATCGAGGAGTCCTTCTCGATGTAGGTGTCGGACTGCGGGACGTACGCCTCGGGCTGGTAGTAGTCGTAGTACGAGACGAAGTACTCCACCGCGTTGTTCGGCAGGAGCTCGCGGAACTCGTTCGCCAGCTGGGCGGCCAGCGTCTTGTTCGGCGCCATCACCAGGGTGGGGCGCTGAAGCTTCTCGATCATCCAGGCGGTGGTCGCCGACTTGCCGGTGCCGGTGGCGCCGAGCAGCACGACGTCCTTCTCGCCGGCGCGGATGCGCCGGTCGAGGTCGGCGATGGCCGCCGGCTGGTCGCCGCTGGGCTGGTAGGGGCTGACGACCTCGAAGGGCGCCACCGTACGTTCGATCTTGGAAACGGGCCGCATGTGACCACCGTACGACCCGGCACTGACAGCCGGGCGACGATCGGCCCCGGCGGGGTCGCGCTACCAGTCCTGGGAGCGGTACGTGCCGCGGTGGGCGGCCCGGCGGCCGGAGCGCGCGGCGGGGCGGGCGGCGGACCAGTTGGCGGGCTCGCCGTAGGCCGCGGCGCGGCGCGGGGAGGGGACTCCGGGGAGGTGGTGCGGGTGGCCGCCGCGGCCGCCGGGGCGCTGCCAGTCGGGCTCGCCCATGACGAGCAGCGGGTCGAACATCACGACGACGGCGGCGAGCAGCAGGAAGACGCCGGGGCCGATCAGCATGGGCAGCAGGAGCGAGGTGGCGCTGTCGCCGCTGCCGGCGGCGGCGGTGCCGTGCAGCCGCACGTCGACGGCGGCCATGGCGGTGTAATGCATGCCGCTGACCGCGAGTCCCATGACGACGCTGGCGCCGAGGCTGGCGAGGAAGCCGTGCACGGAGACGGCGGCCCACAGGGCGGCGGTGGCGGCCACGACGGCGATGACCACGGAGAGGGCGACGGTGAGGGTGTCGTACCGGACCTCTCCGTGCAGTCGCATCCCGGCCATGCCCAGGTAGTGCATGGTGGCGACGCCGAGGCCGGTGATGGTGCCGCCGGTGACCAGGGTCAGCGGGGTGGCGCCGCGGTAGCCGACGATGAAGATGCCGATGCCGACCATGAGGATGGCGACGCCGAGGCTGGCGAAGGTGATGGGCCGGTCGTAGCTGATCGGGGCCTGCCGGACCGAGAAGCCCATCATGGCGATGAAGTGCATCGTCCAGATGCCGGTGCCGATGGAGGTGGCGCCGAGCGCGAGCCAGCCGGCCTTGAAGGTGTCGCGGTGGCGCAGCGACCTGGTGGTGCAGCGCAGGCCCAGGGCGCCGCCGAGGCAGGCCATGAGGAAGGCCGCCACCGGCGTGACCAGTCCGTAGCTGAATCCGTCGACCGTGCCCTGCATCAGCGTCTGTCCTCCACCCCGAGTGCCACGTTCGTTCGTCCGAAAACAGTCGGTACCGCTGAGTAGTGCTATCGGATTATGGCGTCCGCCGAGGCCGTCCGGCCATGGGGTCCGGGAAAAGTCCGGACCGGTTGTCGGTGGCGGGTCGTACGGTGGGCGGCATGGAGCAGGAGATGCCGGGGACACCGGCCGGGCCGGAGCGGGGACGGGTGGAGTGGGCGGTGGTGCCCAGCGCCATCGGGCCCCTGCTGCTCGCCGCGACGGAGCGGGGACTCGTGAGCGTGGTCTTCCACGCGGACCCGCGCGTGCGGGAGCGGGCCCTCGACCGGCTCGCAGGCGCGCTGGGCGCGGACCTCGTGGAGCTCCCCTCCGGCCGCCTCGCCGAGCCGATACGGCAGCTCGCGGCCTACTTCGACGGGAGTCTCCGGAGCTTCGACGTCAAGCTCGACTGGTCCCTGGTGACCGGATTCAACCGTCAGGTGCTGCGCGAACTGGCCACCACCGTCCCGTTCGGAACGGTGGTGGGATATGGCGACCTGGCCCGCCGGGTGGGCCGGCCGGCGGCCGCCCAGGCGGTCGGCGCGGCGATGGGCGCCAATCCGCTGCCGGTGGTCGTGCCGTGCCACCGGGTGGTGGAGAGCGACGGCGGCATCGGCGGCTTCGGCGGCGGCCTGGAGACCAAGCGGCAGCTGCTCGCGCTGGAGGGGGTGCTGCCGGAGCCGCTGTTCTGAGGGGCGGTGGCTGGAGGGCTGTTCGGCCATCGGCGGCGGGCCGGGGGACGGCAGTCGGGGCGGGCGGCAGGTTCGGGGTGAGGTCCGGGCCAGTGGTGCGGCAGGCGCCCGGAGGCGCGGCACGGACAGGCGTACGGCCCGGGCCGGGGGTGCGGCGCGCGTCGGATGGGGGACGTCGGCACACGCCCGGCAGGCATCGGGCCCGGCCCGGTGCCCATGGCTGCTGCGGTGGGCGGCACCTGGGCGTTCCCAGGCCGCGGGGTGGCTGGCACACTGCGTAAGTGACCACAGCCCCAGACGCCCCTGACGCCGCCCTGCCGGCCGGGGGGATATCGAAGTCCGTCTCTCCCGAGCGGCTGCCCGCGCTGCGGCGCCGGATACAGGCCGTGCTGATCGCCACGCAGATCCTGGGCGGGCTCGGCATCGCCATCGGGGTGGCGCTCGCCGCCGTGCTGGCCAAGGAGGTCAGCGGTACGGAGGCGCTGTCGGGGCTCGCGTCGACGGCCACGGTCGCCGGGCCCGCCCTGCTCGCGATGCCGCTGGCCTCGCTGATGGCCCGGCGCGGGCGGCGGGCGGGACTGGTTCTGGCCTATCTGGTCGGCGCGCTCGGATCGGCGGTCGCCGTGCTCGGCGCCACCGCCGGGAGCTTCCCGCTGCTCCTGGCCGGCCTGGTCGGCTTCGGCGCGGGCTCCTCGGCCAACCTGGCCGCCCGGTTCGCCGCCGCGGACCTGGCCGAGCCGGACCGGCGGGCCCGGGCCATCTCCACCGTGGTGTGGGCCACCACCATCGGCGCCGTCCTCGGCCCCAACATCGCCGCCCCGGCCGGCGAGAGCGTCTCCGGCCTCGGCATCCCGGCCGCCGCCGGGCCCTTCGTGTGGGCGTCCGGCGTGTTCGTGGTCGCCGCCGCCATGGTGGCGGTGCTGCTGCGACCCGACCCGCTGCTCACCGCGCGGGCGCTGGCCGGCCCCGAGGAGGCCGCGGCCGCCGACGGGCGCTCCCTGAAGGCCGGACTGCGTGCGGTGCGGGCCTCGTCGCGGGCCCGGCTCGCCCTGGTGACGGTCGCCGGTTCGCACACCGCCATGGTGTCGATCATGTCGATGACCCCGGTGGCGCTGAGCCACCACGGCGCCGGGATCCGGCTGATCGGACTGGTGATCAGCGGCCACATCGCCGGCATGTACGCCTTCTCGCCGGTCATGGGCTGGCTGTCCGACCGGCTCGGCCGGCTCGCCGTGATCGGCCTCGCCGTGGCGCTGCTCGTCACCGCCGCACTGCTCGCGGGCACCGCCGGGCCCAGCCACGGACAGACCGCGCTCGGCCTGTTCGTCCTCGGGCTCGGCTGGTCGGCCGGCCTGGTCTCCGGCTCGGCGCTGCTCACCGACTCCGTGCCGCAGGCCGCCCGCGCCGCCGTCCAGGGCCTCTCCGACTTCATCATGAACACCTCAGCCGGCCTCGGCGGCCTCGCCGCCGGCCTGATCGTCTCCCAGGCGGGCTACGGCTGGCTCAACCTCGTCGGCGCCTGCCTGCTGCTCCCGATGACCGTCCTCGCGGCACGCGGCGCACTCCGCCGCGCCTGACGCCGCGCGCGCCCGGCGGATCGGGGCCCGGACAGGCTGCGGCGCCTGGTGCTGGTGGCCGCCCCCGGCCGCCAGGCCGAGGGGACGGGGGCCTGGGGGCCTGGGGGCCTGCGGGAAGCGGTCCGTTCACCGCGGCACCACCGGAGACGTGGCGCCCGCCGCCACCTCCCGTGGCGCGCCCGTGCCGTCGGCGGGCACGGTCCAGACGGCGCCGTCGTAGGCGTAGGAGAGCGTGTCGGGAGCGGTCCAGGCGGCCTGGTCGTCGATGGAGTGGGGCTCGGCGAGGGGGTGCGCGCGGCGGGTGGCCAGGTCGAGCACGTAGAGCCGCCAGGGGGCTCGCGGGTCGGTGGAGACCTTCTTCTTGTAGGCGACGCGGGTGCCGTCCGGGGAGAGCGAGGGGCACTCGACGTTCTCCTCGATCGCCCGGGCCGACCACTTCGCGAGGTCGCCCTCGACGAGGTAGGTACGGCCCCGGGTGCCGACGGTCGCGTAGAAGCGGTTGTCGTCGGCGGCGAAGCTGACGCCCCAGTAGTTGACGTCGGGCGCGTGGTAGCGGCGCCCGTCGAGGGTGAGCGGGATCTGCTCGATGCTCTTGATCAGATAGCCGGTGCGCAGATCGAGGATCGAGGTGCGGGTGGAGAAGGCGGAGGTGTTGTAGGAGTCACCGGTCGCGAACGTGGTCCAGGCGAGCACCTGGCCCGAGGCGGAGACCCGGGCCCGGTTGGGGATGCCGGGCAGGCTCATCCGCTTCTGCTCCCGCAGGCGCCGGTCGAGCACCAGGACGTACGAGCGGGCCGGCACCCCCGGGCGGCGCTGAAGGCACAGCGCGGTGGGCCCGGCGGCGTGGAAGCGGTCGCAGCGCGGCCCGAGGGCCAGCCGGCCGCCGGGCGCGGCCGGGTCCTGCCGGGCCACCCGCCCGGTCGCGGTGTCCCGGAACCAGAGCGCGCCCGGCGGCGCCCCGTCGAGCCCGAACCCGGCGTCGGCCGCCACGGCGGCGTTGTCGGGGCGGCCGGCGGCGGCCCGCACGGTGTACGCGGTCGCCCCGCCGGCCAGGATCAGGAAGCCGAGCACGAGGGCCCACAGACGGCGCCGGTTCATGAGGGGTCCCTTCGAGGGGGTCGGGGCAGCAGGCGGCTCGCGCCGAGCAGCGCGGCGGTGAGCGCGGCGAGCGCCAGGAGCAGCGCGGGCCGCGGGCCCCAGAGGGTCCAGGCGGCGCCGAAGCCGGTGGCCGCGGCCACCTTGGCGAGCGCCTGCGCGGTCTGGACGAGCGCGAGACCGCTCGCCCGCCGCTCGGGCGGGAGCAGCGGGCCGGTGAGCGCCATCAGGACGCCGTCGGTGGCCGCGTAGAAGACCCCGAGGAGCACCGGGACGGCCACGAGGAGCAGCACGCCCGGCACCGGGGCCAGGAGCAGGCCGAGGGCGAGGAGCAGGGCCCCGTGCCCGTACAGGAAGGGGCGCCGGCGGCCGTGCCGGTCGGCGAGGCGGCCGGCCGGCACGGCGAGCAGCAGATACGCGGCGGAGGCGCCGAGCGGCAGGAACGGGAACCAGGTCGCGTCGAGTGCGGTGCGCTGCTGGAGCAGGAGGTAGAAGAACGCGTCGCCGACGGTGGCCGCGCCGAGCAGCGCGGCGGCGAGCGCGACCCGGCGCACGGCGGGCACCCGCAGCAGGGCCGGACCGTCGGGCCGCACCCGCACCCACACCCACACCCGCACCCGCCACGCGGTGCGTGCGTCGGCCCCGGACCCGCGGGGGCCGCCGGGCACCAGGACCACGAGCAGCAGCACCCCGAGCAGCCCGACGCAGAAGCTGACGACGAAGACGGCGTCGTACGCGTCGGCCGTGACCCACAGGATCGCGAACGCGGCGAGCGGGCCGAGCAGCGCGCCGGTGGTGTCCATGGCGCGGTGCACGCCGAAGGCGCGGCCGAGGGCGTCGGGCGGGCTGTCGAGGGTGATGAGCGCGTCCCGGGGTGCGGTGCGGATGCCCTTGCCGAGCCGGTCGGCGGCGAGCGCGGCGCCGATCAGACCGGCCGCGCCGCCCGCGAGGAGCAGGCCGAGCCGGGAGCAGGCGGAGAGCGCGTAGCCGAGGCCGGCGACCCGTTTGTGCCGGCCGCCGCGGTCGGCGAGGTGCCCGCCGACCATCCGGACGAGGGCGGTGGCGCCGTTGAACAGCCCGTCCAGGAAGCCGAACTGGAGCGGGGTGAGACCGAGGCCGAGCACCAGGTAGAGCGGCAGGACCGCGGTGACCATCTCGGACGAGACGTCGGTGACCAGACTGACCGTGCCGAGGGCGAGGACGGTGGCGGAGACGCGCCGCCGCGCCCCGGTGGGGGCGGGCGGCACGTCCCGGCGACCGGTGGTCGCGAGATACATGGGCGGCGGCGATCAGTGGCAGCGGTAGGTCGGGCCGGTGTCCTTGACCTGGCCGTCGGTGCCGACGTACTGCCAGGTGTAGGTGGTGTCGGTGAAGTCGAGCTTCAGGACGCCGTACGGACCACTGATCCGCTTCTGGCTGTTGGGCTGGACGGTCTCGATGGGGTACGGCTCGGCGCCGCCCATGCCGCCGACGATCTCGACGATGCCGTCGGCGGTGGCCCGGCCGTTCGGGTCCTGCGGCGCGAAGCGCTCGTAGTGGTGGTCGTGGCCGTTGAGGACGAGGTCGGCCTTGGCGTCGTAGAGGATCTGCCAGACCGGCTTGGAGACGGGGTCATTGCCGTGGCCGCCGGAGGAGTAGAGCGGGTGGTGGAAGTAGGCGGCGACACAGCCCTTGGTGGTGCGGGCGAGGTCGTCCTTCAGCCACTGGATCTGGTCGGGGTCGTCGAAGGAGTTGGAGTCGAGGGCGACGAAGTGCCAGTTGCCCTGGTCGTAGCTGTAGTACGGCTCGCCCTGCGGGTAGGCGATGGCGCCGAAGTACGACTTGTAGCCGGCGAGCGGGCCGGCCGGGTCGTAGGTCTCGTGGTTGCCGGGCACGGGGCGGGTCTTGGCCTTGAAGGCGCCCCAGGTCTTGTCGTAGTAGTTCCGGTAGTCGGACAGGCGCGCGTCGTCGTACTGGTTGTCACCCATCGTCAGATAGAAGGCCGGGTCGATCCGCTGGGCCTGCGCGGCGGTCTTCGGGTGGGCGCAGGAGCTGCTGGAGGCGGTGCACTGGGCGGCGATGTCGCCGGCCGCGACGACGGTGAAGGCGCCGGTGCCGGGCGGCTGGCTCGTGGGCGGCGGGGTCGTGGGCGGGGTGCTCGTCGGGGTGGTGCCGTCCGGGGTGCCGTACACCTCCGCCTCGTAGAGCGAGTAGCCGTACGAGGTGCCGCGGGCGGTGCCGTAGATCCGTAGATAGCGGCCCTTTCCAATCAGTCCGGTCCAGTCGTCGGTGCCGCCGTTGCCGGCGGTCTCGGTGGCGAGCCGGGTCCAGGTGGCGTTGTCGGCGGAGATCTCGACGCGGTAGGCCTTGGCGTAGGCGGCCTCCCAGACGAGCCTGACGCGCGAGACGGCGGACGGGGCGCCGAGGTCGACCTTGAGCCACTGCGGGTCGGAGCCCTCGGCGCTGGCCCACCGGGTGGTCCCGTCGCCGTCGAAGGCCTTGGCGGGTTCGTATCCGGTGTCCTCTATGGAGGACGCGGTCGCGGGCTTGCCGCGGGACAGCAGCGGATCGGCGGCGTCCGCGCGGCCGGTGGCGGCGAGCAGCAGCCCGCCGATCAGACACAGCGCCGCGGTGACGACGGTGAGGAGGAAGGCGGGGGACGGAGTGGTGCGGCGTGGTGGGGCGGAGGCGTACAGGCGCATACCTGGAGCTCCCTTGCCTGGGGGGAGGGCGAGAGCTGGACTGCGGTGCGGACAGCGCGGTCCGGCCGCGTGGCGATGGGGCGCCACGGGGCGTGCCGCGGTGCACGGCGGCCGGGTCAGAGCTCTCGCTGAGCGCGTCACGCCCGCTTCCCGAGGAGTCAGGGATCCGGGGAAGACGGGCGCCGCGCCAAGCCGCCGCCCGCGAGGTTAGCGGATAGGAAGGTTTCCTACCAGACCTGTGAATCACCTTCGGAGGGAGGGGAGTTCACGGGCCGCGGGACGAACCACGCGTGGGCGGGCGGCGGCTGGCGGCGGGCGGAGGGGCCTCAGAGGGTGATGTGGTACGCCTTGCGCAGGGTCTCGTGCACGGTCCAGGTGGTGCGGTCGCCCTCGCGCAGCACGCACGCGTCGCCGGGGCCGATCTCCAGCGTCGCGCCGCCCTCGACCGCGACCGTGGCGCGGCCGCTGACGACGACGAAGAGCTCGTTCGCCTCGGTGTCGGTGACCACGCCGGGGGTGATCTGCCAGATGCCGCGGAGCTGCTTGCCGTCGGCGGACTCCCACAGGACCTTGCCGGTCACCTCGGGGGTGCCGGAGACGATCTGACCGGGGTCGAGCGGCTCGGGCTCGAGCTCGGCGTCGGGGATGTGGACGGCGAAGGAAGGCTGCGCATGAGTGGTCATGGGCGGTGACTGTAGCGGGGCCCGAACGCCGTTCCACCCCCGGGAGTTCCTGGAATTCGACCCTCCGTTTCCCGCTCCGACCAGGCACTTCGCCAACCCGTTCGACACGACGGAATCCGTACGGGGGGCTTGCGCGGCTCCCGTGCGCCAAGGGGCGTCCCGGGGGTGGGCGACGGGGCCGGCGGGCACCGATTCCGTAGTCGTACGCAAGCCGTACACACGCGCGCGTGGAGTGCTGCGCGAAGGAACGTACGAACGGGCGTGCGGGTGAAGGGCGCCGAAAACCGGCCGCCGGACGGGCGGCGCCCACGGGCATCACCGCTGGTCCGGGACGGCGCCTTTGGTGGGGCCAATGTTGGTCCGGGGGATCACGCCGCGCCCCCTGGCAGTGCGGTGGCGAGGACGGCACACTCCCCGAGAGCCACTCCCCCACAACCCCACAACTCCCCCCACTCCGGACAGGAGAGTGCGATGTCGGCCACCCCCACCCTTCTCCGCGCCGCCGTCCTCGGCGCGGCGGCCCTGCTGACCGCCGCCACCACCGCCCCCACCGCCACGGCTGCCACGGCCGCCGCGCCCGATCCCGGCGCCGACTACAAGGCCGCCCACGACACCCTGGGGCCGCAGCACCTGACGCCGGCCCAGTACCGGCTCGCCGTGGTCAAGCAGGCCGCGGCGGCGAGATCGTACGAGGAGGCGCACGCCCTCGGCACCACGGGCGCCATGGGCCCCCTGAGCACCACCGGCACCGCGGACACGACGGGCGCCACGAGCGCGCTCGCCGGGTACAAGCTGTCCGGCGGAATCCACCAGTCGCAGCAGACCTCCTACTGGTGCGGCCCGGCCGCCCTGGTCATCACCCAGTCCGCGCACGACGAGGTCGGCGGACGCTCGCAGCGGGACGCGGCGACCCTGCTGAAGACCACCACGGCCGGCACCGCCTGGTACGGGATCGACATCAACGTGCCCGATCCCACCGGCTACCCGATGGTCGACGCGCTGAACTACCGGCTGCCCGGCGCCGGTTACGTGCCCAACGCCCTGCCCTACACCCCCACCGCGGCGGACAAGACCGCCTTCAAGCAGCACATCACCCACAACACCGACAACGACTACGCCATCGCGGGCAACGCCTGGGAGGTGCCCGGCGGGCCGCACCTGGTGGGGCACCCCAACATCGAGATCTTCCACTGGGTCGCGATCGACGGCTACAACACGGACACCGCCGCCGGCCAGGTCAACTACCTCGATCCGGTCGGCGGGGTGAGCACGAGCGTCATCTCC
Source organism: Streptomyces fradiae (assembly GCF_041270065.1). Taxonomy (NCBI): domain Bacteria; kingdom Bacillati; phylum Actinomycetota; class Actinomycetes; order Kitasatosporales; family Streptomycetaceae; genus Streptomyces; species Streptomyces fradiae. The sequence goes on from NZ_CP065958.1 coordinate 1,849,283, forward strand.
TGGGCGGGGCCGGTGCCCAAGTCCGCGCACATCTCCTCCGACACCCTGACCACGATCATGGGCGGCCGTGGCTACGTCTGGTAGCGCCCGGCTCCCGGCCCTGCCCCCGGCCCTGCTCCTGGCGGGCGCCCTCCTCGCGGGGTGCTCGCCGGGCGGCGGGGCCCCGCCGGGCCCGGCGAGCTCCGCGCCGACACGGGCCGCCGCCGTGCGGACGGTCCCGGCCTGCGAGGTGCCGCTGCCGGACGCCTGGGAGCGGGCCTTCGCGGCCGGCGAGTACCGGCCGCCCGCCGGGCAGCGCGCGGTCCTCACGGACACCGGCCCCGGCTGGACGGCGCTCCAGCTCACCGGGAACGGCAGCGGAGGCGGCGACAGCGGCGGGCGGCGGGCCGTGCTCGTACGGGGCGACGGGACCGGGCCCCGGACCCTGCTGCGGTTCGCCGACCCCGTCGAGCACCAGCTGCTCGCCGCCGACTTCGACGGACGGCGGTGGGCCGCGTTCGCCGTCCTGGAGGGCCGGACCCTCGACAGCCCGTGGAGCCTGTACGTGTGGGACGCGGTCACCGGCACGGCCCGGCGCCTGGCCCGCGCCGACCGGCCGGGCCCGCTCCCCCGCCCGGTGGTCCGCGACGGCACCGTCGTGTGGGCGCAGGGCACGGGCACGGGCCGGGCCACGGTGTTCGCCGCCCCGGCCGCCGACGGTGGCGGTGGCGGCGGGCACGCGCGCGCGTGGCGCACGGCCGTCCTGGACACGCCGTTCGCGGCGGGCGGCCTGCTGGTGTGGCGGGAGTCGGCGGGAGGGCACACCCGGCCGGTGGCGGTCGCCCTGAAGGACGGGCGTCCGGCCGCGCTGCCCGCGCCGATCGCCGCCCTCCGCGACATCCGCGCCCTCGCCTCGGACGGCACCACCTGGGCGTGGGTCGAGGGCGAGACGGCTCCCCGGCTGATGGTCTGGCGCCCCGGCGAGGCCCGGCCCTTCGCCGCCGTGACCGCCTCCCCGGCCGCGGACGGCATGGACCAGCTGCGGATCGCCGGGCGCCTCGTCACCTGGCGCACGCCGGAGACCTCGTACGCCCTCGACCTCGGACGCCCGGGCCGCCCTGCCTCCGGCTCCGGCTCGTACGCGCGGATCACGCCCCCGTACGGCTACGCCGCGGCCTCCGGGAACGCGCTGGCCCTCGCGTACAGCGTCGGCAACGCCAAGACCGCCGGCGCCCGCCCGGTGATCCGGGTGGTGGACGCGGCCCGGCTGCCCGGCCTGCCGGGCTGTGGCTGAGGAGCCTTGTGGCCGAGGAGCCTTGTGGCTGATGTTCGCCATGTTCTGCGGTGAGGTTTGCGGGGCGGGTGGCCGCGCCAGAGATCCAGCATGTCCACCATGTCCACACAGGTGTCCGAAGAAGTACGGGAGGCGCTCCACGCGGGGCGCCCGGTCGTCGCGCTCGAATCGACGATCATCGCCCACGGCCTGCCGCGCCCGCGCAACCTGGCCGTGGCCGAGGAACTGGAGGCACTGGTCCGGGAGGGCGGGGCGGTGCCCGCGACGATCGCGGTGCTCGACGGGGTGGCCCGGATCGGCCTCGACGCCCCCGCGCTCACCCGGATCGCCGAGGACCCGTCGGTGCGCAAGCTCGGCCATCGCGACCTGGCACCCGCGCTCGCGAGCGGGGCCTCGGGCGCGACGACCGTGTCGGCGACGGCCTGGCTCGCCGAGTCCGCGGGTATACGGGTGTTCGCGACCGGCGGCCTCGGCGGCGTGCACCGGGAGTGGACCGAGACCCAGGACGAGTCGGCGGACCTGCGGCTGCTCGCCGAGGTCGGCGTCACGGTGGTGTGCGCGGGCGTGAAGTCGATCCTCGACGTGCCGGCGACCCTGCAGCGCCTGGAGACGCTTGGCGTGACCGTGCTCGGTTACGGCACGGAGATGTTCCCCGGCTTCTACCTCGCCTCCTCCGGCGAGCGGGTCGACTGGACCGTGCGGACCCCGGCGGCGACGGCGCGCGTGATGCGCGCGCGGGACGAGCTGGGCGGGCCGCGCGGGGCGCTTGTCGTCGGCAACCCCGTACCGGCCGCGGAGCAGTTGGACCCGGCCCTGCACGACCGGGTGCTCGCGGCCGGGCTCGCGGCGGCGCGGGAGAAGGGGATCACGGGGCAGGCGGTGACGCCGTTCCTGCTGGAGTATCTGACGGTGCACACGGAGGGCGCGTCCCTGGAGGCGAACCTGGCAGCGGTACGGGGCAATGTGGCGCTCGCCGCCCGGATCGCCGCCGCGTACCGCGACCAGCTGTGACCGGGGCCGGGGGCGGCTCTGGCGGGCTCCTGGTGGTCGGGGACGTCGTCACGGACGTGGTCGCCCGGCACGACGCCCCGCTCGCGGCGGCGACCGACACGGCGGCCCGGATCCGCACGCTGCCCGGCGGCGCGGGGGCGAATGTGGCGTGCTGGGCGGCGCGTTCGGGCTGCGCCGACGTGCGCCTCCTGGCCCGGGTCGGCACCGACTCCGCCTCCTGGCACGACCGGGCGCTGCGCCGCGCGGGCGTCCAACCGCTCCTTGTGACGGACCCGGAGGCGCCGACGGCGACCGTGATCGCGCTGGTCGGCGCGGACGCGGAGCGCACTTTCCTGACGGACAGCGGGGCGGCGCTGCGGCTGGCGCCCGGCGACTGGGCGCCGGCGCTGCTCGACGGGGTCGGCCGGGTGCATCTGTCGGGCTACCTCTTCTTCGCCGAACCCAGCCGCGCGACGGCGGTCCGGGTGCTCCGGGACGCGCGGGCGGCGGGCCTCCCGGTGAGTGTGGACCCCGCCTCGGCCGGTTTCCTCGCCGCCCTCGGCGCCGAGGCCTTCCTCGCCGCGACGGCGGGCGCCGCCTGCCTGCTGCCCAACGCCGACGAGGCCCGCTTCCTGACCGGCCGCCCGGACCCGGCCGAGGCTGCGGCGGCCCTCAGCCGCCACTACCCCCTGGTCGCCGTCACCCTCGGCCCCCACGGCGCCGTCCTCGCCGCCGACGGCCACATCACCGCCCACGTCCCGGCCCCACCCGCCACCCCCGTCGACACCACCGGCGCCGGCGACGCCTTCACCGGCGCCTTCCTCACCGCCCTCCACACCGGCGCCTCCCCCACGGAAGCGGCCACGGCGGGCTGCACGGCCGGCGCCCTCGCGGTAGCGGCGGTCGGCGCCCGCCCCGACGGAGATACGGTCACCGGATGACCCCGGGAAGCCGAATGGACCCAGGCCGGCCGCCCGCCGCCTGCCCGCTGCACGGCCGCGGCGCGGACCCACGGAGCCTGGTGGGCCGCCGGATCACGGAGGTCGTCGCCTCCTGGCGCGTGTACGGGACGGAGGCACCCGACGGCCCGGTCGAGGTGTGGCTGCGCGACGACCGGGGCGGGACGGTCCGTGTCACGACCGGCTCCGACTGGTGCCTGACGGTCGAGGAGTCGGCGCCGCACGCGGGCTACGACATGGGCCCGTCGGGCCGGATCGTCGTGCACTCGGCAAGCGCGGACACCCCGTTCGCGCCCCACGTCGGGCGACGCGTCCTGGCGGTCCGGGAGGAGCACGACCCGCGGACCGGGCGCACCGGTCTGGAGCTGTCCTTCCCGGCCGGCCGGGTGCGGTGCGCGACCCGGTCCGGGGACCTCGCCCTGACCGGGCTTCCGCCGGACCGGCCCGATCGACAAGACACCGCTAGTCGCGCGCGTCCCGCCACCCCGTCCATGCCGGCCTCCGCGCGTCGTCCGCGCGGATGACCGCGTCGGCGGTGTCCGCCGGGCCGACCTCCGACTCGTAGCGGGCGAAGGCGGGCAGCGTCCAGGGCTGTTCGGTGCGGCGGGCCAGGGCTCCCGGGGAGAGGCGGAGGTGGAGCTTCAGGTCGAAGGGGTACCAGTGGCCGAGCAGGAAGGGGCCGTGGAGCAGCAGGACGCCGCCCGGCGGGAGGGGGACGGCGGGGCTGCGGGTGGCGCGGTCGGTGACCGGGTTCCAGAAGTCGGGCAGCACCCGCCCGCTGCCGCCCGGCTCCAGCGGGCCGAACACCTCGCGCCACAGCGCGCCCGTGTCGTACCAGTCGGAGTAGTACGCGTCGGGGTCCTGCTTGCCGTACTCGAAGCGCAGGGACTTCGGGCGCAGGAACCCGTCGGTCGCGACGACGAGCACCGACCGGCCGCGCAGCCGCAGCACCGCCGCCACGCGCTCGGCGAACTCCCCGCCCGGCGCGGCCGGGGCCCCGTCGACACCCACCTTGAGCCAGTCGCCGCCGTCCCCGGGTTCGGTCCGGTCGACACGGTCGGCCACGGTGTCGGCCAGCCGCTCCCAGCTGATCGCTTCGAATCGCATCCGTCCCATCCTGCCGTACGGGGCTCGCCCAACAACGCTCGCCGCCCGGGCTTGACCTTGCCGCCGGCGGCAGGGTTCGACGATCTCCGCATGAACCACACGAACACCACCACCGCACAGCCCGCCACCACGCCCCGGGTCGTCGTCGTGACCGGAGCCGGCACCGGCATCGGGCGGGCCACCGCCCGCGCCTTCGCCCGGCAGGGCGCAACCGTCCTCGCCGTCGGGCGGCGCCCGGAACCGCTCGACGGGACGGCCTCCGGCCACCCCGCCATCCGCCCGCTCGTCGCCGACGTCACCGCACCCGACGCGCCCGAGGCGATCGTGCGCACCGCCCTCGACACGTACGGGCGGCTCGACGTGCTCGTCAACAACGCGGGCATCGCCACCGGCGGCCCGCTCGCCACGCTGGACCGCGACGTGCTCGGCCCGCTCCTGGCGACCAATCTGGTCGCCCCGGTGCTGCTCACCCAGGCCGCGCTCGACGCGCTGGCCGAGGCCGCCGGCGGCGGAGTGGTCGTCAATGTGACGACCACGATCGGGCAGCGCGGCTGGCCGAACAACTCCGTCTATCCGGCGACCAAGAGCGCCCTGGAGACCCTGACCCGCTGCTGGGCGGTGGAGCTCGCGCCGCGCGGGATACGGGTGGTGGCGGTCGCACCCGGCGCGATCGAGACGCCGATCGGCGAGCACGCCGGCCTGACGCCGGAGCAGCGCCGCGCCGTACGGGAGTGGCAGGCCGCGCACACCCCGCTGGGGCGGATCGGCCGGCCGGAGGAGGTGGCCTGGGCGATCACGGCGCTGGCCTCGCCGGACGCCGGGTTCCTGACCGGCACGGTGCTCCCCGTGGACGGCGGCGCCCTCGTCACGTAACGCCTGGCTCCACTCGCCCCCGCCCCCTCCCGTCACACGTGATACGAAGGCGCGAGGAGGTGGGGACCTTGCGTATCGGTGAACTGGCTCGCCGGACCGGCACGACCGCCCGCGCGCTGCGGCACTACGAGGCGGCCGGGCTGCTCTCCTCGGCACGCGCCGCCAACGGCTACCGGGTGTACGACGAGGGCGCGGCGGTACGGGTGGCCAACATCCGCCATCTCCTCGGCGCGGGGCTGACCCTGGAGGACGTGGCCGCGTTCGCCACCTGCCTCGACGGGGACGTGCCCGCGGCCCCGCCGTCCCCGCGCGGCCTCGCGATCGCCCGGGAGCGGCTCGCGGTGCTCGACGCGCGCATCGCGGCGCAGACGGCGGCCAGGGACCGGCTCGCCGCCGCCCTCGCCGCACATGCGGCGCAGGCCTCAAGGTCCGGTAGCTAGCTCACCCGACGGACACCCGTCCCGACTCCACCGCCTCCGTCAGCTCCGCCCGCCCCGACTCCACCGCCTCCGCGAGCGTCAGCGCGCCCTCCGCCAGCGCCCGGCAGGTCGCCGCATCGGTGCGCAGCCGCACCTCGGCGTCGGCCGCCGGCCCGTCCCCGTACGCGAACTGCCCGTCGGCCCCGCTGCGTACGTGGAACTCGCCCTCGTCCAGGGTCACATGGACGACCTTCGCGCCGAGGCCCGCGAGCGCGTCGAGGAGCGGGACGGCGAACCAGTGCGCGCGGACGGCGTCGGTGGGGCGCAGGTCGCCGAGGGCGGGCGCGCCCCAGGCGGCGAGGGCGCGCAGCACGGGCAGCAGTGCGCGGCCGCGGTCGGTGAGCTCGTAGACGTACGCGGAGACGGGCGGCGGCAGCTTGCGGCGGGTGACGAGGTCGCTGCTCTCCATGTCCTTCAGCCGGCCGGCGAGCATGTCGGTGCTGACGCCGGGGAGATCGGCGTGCAGATCGGTGTAGCGGCGCGGCCCGGCGAGGAGTTCACGGACGATCAGCAGGGTCCACCGGTCGCCGACCGCGTCGAGGGCGCGCGCTGCGGCGCAGTACTGGTCGTAGCTCCGGCGGCGGGTCGAGGGGCGCGGCGGGCGCGACTGAGCTGGCATGCGACGCAGTCTAGACATGTTGTTGGACTTTCCAAGCTCGAACTTGGTAAAACCAAGCATCAACACTTCTGGGGAGGTCGGCGCATGGAGTTCCGGCAGTCGAGCAAGCTGAGCGAGGTCTGCTACGAGATCCGCGGACCGGTCATCGAGCAGGCCAACGCCCTGGAGGAGGCGGGCCACAGCGTGCTGCGCCTCAACACCGGCAACCCCGCGCTCTTCGGCTTCGAGGCGCCCGAGGAGATCGTCCAGGACATGATCCGGATGCTCCCCCGGGCGCACGGCTACACCGACTCCCGCGGCATCCTGTCCGCCCGCCGCGCGGTCGCCCAGCGCTACCAGTCGATGGGTCTGACGGACGTCGACGTCGACGACGTCTTCCTCGGCAACGGCGTCTCCGAGCTCATCTCGATGGCCACCCAGGCGCTCCTGGAGGACGGCGACGAGGTCCTGATCCCGGCCCCCGACTACCCGCTGTGGACCGCCGTCACCACCCTCGCCGGCGGCAAGCCCGTGCACTACGTGTGCGACGAGTCGGCCGACTGGTACCCCGATCTCGACGACATGGCATCGAAGATCACCGACCGCACCCGGGCCGTGGTGATCATCAACCCCAACAACCCGACCGGCGCGGTCTATCCGAAGGAGATCGTCGAGGGCATCCTCGACCTCGCCCGCCGGCACGGCCTGATGGTCTTCTCCGACGAGATCTACGACCAGATCGTCTACGACGAGGCCGTGCACTACCCGACCGCCTCACTCGCCCCCGACCTGGTCGTCCTCACCTTCGGCGGCCTGTCCAAGACCTACCGGGTGGCCGGTTTCCGCTCCGGCTGGATGATCGTCACCGGTCCGAAGCAGCATGCCGCGAGCTATCTGGAGGGGCTGACCATGCTGGCCTCCATGCGGCTGTGCCCGAACGCCCCCGCGCAGTACGCCATCCAGGCCGCGCTCGGCGGCCGGCAGTCCATCCACGAGCTCACCGCCCCCGGGGGCAGGCTGCGCGAACAGCGCGACCTGGCCTGGCGCAAGCTCAACGAGATCCCCGGCGTCAGCTGCGTCAAGCCGAAGGGCGCGCTCTACGCCTTCCCGCGCCTCGACCCGGCGGTGTACCCGATCCACGACGACGAGAAGTTCGTCCTGGACCTGCTGCTGCGGGAGAAGATCCAGGTGGTGCAGGGCACGGGCTTCAACTGGCCGCGCCCGGACCACTTCCGGATCCTCACCCTGCCGTACGCCGACGATCTGGACGCCGCCATCAGCCGCATCGGGCGCTTCCTCGCCGGCTACCGGCAGTAGGGGGCGGAGCTCGCAACCAGCCCGTTCCTGCGATTCCTGCGATTCCTGCGATTCCTGCGATTCCTGCGATGATCTGACGGGTCGTCGCAGGAGCGAGCAGGAGTGAGGGGAAGGGGCGAGTCCGTCATGGATGCCGCGCTGATAGCCGTCGTCGGAACGCTGCTGGGGGTCGTGGCCACCCACTGGTTCCAGGGCCGGGCCGCCGAGCGCACGGCCTCGCTCGCCCGGACCGAGCAGCTGCGGCAGGAACGGATCGCGACCTACAGCGCCTTCGCCGGCGCCGTCGTCGACTACCGGCAGAGCCAGAACGACCGCTGGTTCAAGGCCCACCTGGAGCCCGGCTCCGAGGAGGCCGAGAGGTCCCGCCACGCCTCGTACCAGCAGCGCACGGCCGCCCGACAGGCGCTCTTCCGGGTCCAGTTGATGTGCGACGACCCGCGGACCCGCCGGCTCGCCGAGGCCGCCTTCGAGACCACCCACTGCATGCACGAGGCCACGGACGACGCCGAGCGCACGCTCCGCTCGGACGAGGCCAAGGAGGCCCTGGCCCGGTTCATCGAGGCCGCGGCGCCCGGGGTGCGCTGACCACGGTCCCCACCGGCGGGCGCGGGGGATGCGCCGGGGTACGCGCGGGTAGAACACCGGCGTGGATCTCGTCGCCCCCGTCGTGGTCGAACCGCTCCGGCGGCGCCGCTGCTCGGAATGCCGCCAGGGCCCCCTGGAGCGCATGATCGTCGAGTTCAACGCGCCCGTGTGTCTGGACTGCGCCGACCTCGGGCATCTCGTCTTCCTGCGCCGCGGGGACACCGCCCTCACCCGACGGGCCCGCGAGGGCAGTGGCCTGTGGGCTGTGGTCGTACGGCACAACCGGCGCCGCACGCGGTACGAGCGCCAGGGCCTGCTCGTCGAGGAGGCGGCGCTGGTCCGGGCCGAGGCCGCCTGCCTCGCGGACGCCGAGGCCCGGGCGCGCCGCCGGGCCCGGGACGCGGCGCGCCGGGCCGCGCGGGACGCGGAGGTCACGGCGGCCCTGGAGGCGGAGATCCTGCGGCTGTTCCCGGGCTGCCCGGGCGAGCGCGCGGAGCGGATCGCCGCGCACGCCGCGGCGAAGGGCAGCGGCCGGGTGGGGCGTACGGCGGCCGGGCGAGCGCTCGACCCGGGCGCGGTCACGGCCGCGGTGCGGGCCGCCGTACGTCATGTCGACACCGACTACGACGCGCTGCTGATGGCCGGGGTGCCCCGGCACCAGGCCCGGGCGCGGATCGCGCCGGCCATCGAGACGGTGCTCCGGTCCTGGCGGGCGGGCTGAGGGGCGCGGCGACGCGGCGCCCTGAACTCGGCCCTCCGGCCCACGAAGTGGCCCGCTGAGAGCGGGCCGCGCACCGGACCTGGCCGGCCGTGGTCGGCCACGGTCGGCTGGTGCGTCGGTCAGGCACGGCTGGTACGTCGGTCAGGCCTGGCCTGCAAGTCGGTCAGGCCCGGCCGGCTGCGGTCGGCCGCAGTCGGCTGTGCGTGAGTCAGACCTGGTCGGCACCGTTCGGACTCCGAGGCGCCATCGCGCACCGAAGCACCGTCGGACCCGCGGCACCCGCGGCCGTGCGTCGTCAGGCCTGGTCGGCCGACGCGCGGCGGGCCCTGCGGTAGAGCAGCGCGCCGCCGAGGAGCAGCGCGGCGCTGGCCGGGGCGGCGAAGCCCAGGGAGTCCGAACCGGTGCTGGCGAGCTGGACCTTGGTCGACTGCGGGACGGGGCCCTGCTCGTGGCTCGGGGCCGGCGGCAGGTTGCGCACCGGGGTCGGCGGGTGCGGGGTCGGGGTCTCCGGCTCGTCGCACTTCTCCTCCGGCGCCGACTCGTTGACCGAGGTGTTGCCGATGGCGGGGTTTCCGATGCCGACCACGTTCACCGAGTTGCCGCTGACGTTGACCGGGAGGTCGACCGGCAGCTGCAATCCGTTGCCGGACAGGACGCCCGGGGAGCCCGCGGTGTGGCCCTCGGCGGTCGCGCCGCCGCCGTTCTGGGCGCCGCCGTGCGAGGAGCCGCCGCCGGCGCGGGTGCCGGAGTCGGACGAGCCGGCGCGCGGGGTGCCGGGCAGGTCCTTGTGGGCGGGGCTGCCGGCGTGGGCGCCGGAGTCGTCGGCCCGGGAGCCGCCGGAGGTGTTGGCACAGCTGTTGCCGGCCGCCGGGTTGAGCAGTCCGACGACGTTGACGGTGTTCCCGCAGACGTTCACGGGCACGTGCACCGGCAGCTGAACCGTGTTGCCGGAGCCGACGCCCGGCGAACCGACCGCCGCGCCCTGGGCCGCGGAGTCGGCGTGGGCGGCGCCCGCCGACAGCGCGAGCGCGCCGCCGGTGACCAACAGTGTGGCCAGACCACTTCGGCGAATGTGCCTCATGGTTTCCTGCCTTCCGGATGTCTTCACGGGCACTCGCCCGTACCCGAAATAACGCCATCCGTGAGGTGGCCGGATCCGGCGCCCGACGTCTTTCACTCCAACGAGGGAGTGTGCGGCGGGCGATCATGCCCCGACGTGCGGCGTTGCCGGTGGGCTACGGTGGCGCGGAAGGGGGGTGAGCTGACCGTGGGGCAGGATCGACTGCGGGTGCCGGTGGGACGCGACGCGGCGCGCTGGCGAACGCGCGGGACCACGCGCACGGTGCTCTTCGTCGTCCACAACGTCACCTCGGCGACCCGACTGCTCGACGTACTCCCCCTCTTCGACGACGCCCCGGACGTGCAGACTCTCGCGACCTGTACCGGGTCCTCGCCGTTCCTGGCCGGGGTCGACGCGCTGCTCGACGGCGCGGGACTGCCGGTGGTGCCCTGGGAACAGGCGAAGGAGCTGGCCGCGGCGGGCGGTGTGGACCTGGCCGTCAGCGCGAGCTATGGCGGCGAACTCCAGGCGTTTCAGGGGAAGTTGACCATCCTCTCACACGGCACTGGATACAATAAGAGGCTGGCGACACCGGACACCGGACACCGGACACCGGACACCGGGCTCGGGGGCGAGGGTGCGGGCGGCGGCGCCGCGCCGGTGTTCGGGATGGCGCCCGACTGGCTGCTGCACGAGGGCAAGCCGCTCGCCACGGCGACCGTCCTGTCCCACCCCGAGCAGCTCGACCGGCTGCGCCTGGCCTGCCCCGAGGCCGCGGAGACCGCCGTCCTCGCCGGTGATCCCTGCTTCGACCGGATGCTCGCGCTCCGCCGCCGGCGGCCGGCGCTGCGGCGCGCGCTCGGTGCGGGCGACGGGCGCCGGCTCGTCGTCCTGAACTCCACCTGGGGCCGTGCCTCCCTCTTCGGCTCCGACGCCTTCCCCGCCCTGCTGCGGGAGTTGACGGAGACGCTGCCGGTGGACGAGTACCGGCTGTGCGCCGTGCTCCACCCCAACATCGGGTACGGGCACGGCCCCGGCCAGGTGCGCGCCTGGCTGCGCCGGGCCGCCGCCTCCGGGCTCACCCTGATCGACCCGCTGGGCCCCTGGCGGCAGACCGTCGCGGCGGCCGACTGCGTCATCGGCGACCACGGATCGGTCACGTACTACGCCGCCGCCCTCGGCCTGCCGGTGCTGCTCGGCGCCTTCGCGGATCGCGATCTCGACCCGGCTTCGCCGGTCGCCGCGCTCGGCCGGGCCGCGCCGCGGCTGCGGCCCGGGATCCCGCTGCGGACGCGGCTCGACGCGGTGATCGACGGCCATGTGCCGGGGCGGTACGACGGGTTCGCGGCGCTCGCGAGCTCGGACCCGGGCGGCTCGGCCGGGCTCCTGCGGACCTTGTTCCACTCCCTGCTCGGCACCCCCGAGCCCGTCCGGCCCGCCACACTCCCCCAGCTGCCGGTCCCGGGCACCATCCCGGGCGAGGACGCCCTCGGAACCCCGGACCTCACCGTTCCGCTCAGGGTCCTCACGCGCGTCCTCGCGGGCGGGCCGCCGGAGGTGGCCGTGACCCGCTACGCCGACCCGTCCACCGAACCGGCCGGCCCGGACGCCGAGGACGCGGAGGACGCGGAGGGCACCGAGGGCGCCCACACGGTCGTGGACGAGGACACCCCCGACGCGGGGCGGCTCGCGCTCGCGGACCTGGTCACCGACCGCGGCCTCACCGGCGCCCCGCCGGGCCCGCGCGCCGCGGAACTCCTCGCCACCCACCCGTACGCAGCCCTCGCCGCCGTCCGCACCGGGCCCGGCCGCTGTCTGGTCCGGGACCGCACCGGCACCCTGCTCGACCTCACCGCCCTCCCCCGCCAGGACGGCTTCCCGGACCCCTGCGACCCCTTCGCGTACGCCTCGGCCGTCCTCGGCTGGCAGGCGACCGGCCGCCCGCTCACCGCGCTCACGGAGGCGGGCGTCCTCGTGGTGACGACGGGCCGGGTGTGCCACCGGGTGGCGGTACGGGCCGTTCCGGCCTAGGCGTCCGAAGCGTCGGTCGGGTCGGTCGCGGCGAGTTCGGCGCGCAGGGCGGCGGCGCGGGGTGAGCCGAGGCGTTCGTGGAGGCCGGCCGCCTCGGTGAGAAAGGCGCGGCGTTCGTCGGGAGTGGCCGCGGCGCGGGCGCGGAGTTCCGCGAGGGCCGCGTCCTGGACCGGGGCCTTCTCCTGGCGCATCCGCTCGGCGGCCTCGGCGAGGACGTGGGCGGCGCGCTCCCGGTCGCCGGCGGCGAGGGCCGCCTGGCCGAGGCTGGTGAGGACCCGGGCCTGGTTGTACGTGTCGGGGACGGGCAGTTCGGTCATGAGCCGCCCGGCCTGCTCCAGGGTGGCGGCGGCCCGGGCGTGCTCGCCGCGGCCGGAGAGGGCGCGGCCCCGGTGGTGGGCGAGCAGGGCGCGGGCGCGCGGGTCGTCGGTGAGGGTCTCGGCGGCGAGGAAGCAGGCCTCGGCCTCCTCGTACCGGCGCTGCTCCAGGCGTACCAGGCCCAGGGACTCGACGGCGGTCGCCTCGCCCCGGCGGTGGCCGCAGCGGCGGTCGGCCTCGGCGGCCGCGGTGAACGCCTGCTCGGCCTCGTCGAGGCGGCCGAGGCCCTTGAGGGCGAAGCCGAGCTGGGCGTGCATCCGGCCCTCGGCCTCGGGGACGGCGGGGCAGCGGGCGGCGGCGCGGACGCCGAGCCGGTGGGTGGCCAGCCAGTCCTGGTGGAAGCCGTGCCGGAGGAAGAGGCTCCACAGCGCCTCGCACAACTGCCAGGTGAGGTCGTCGAGTCCGTACTCGTCGGCGGTCCGCACCGCCTCGACAAGGTTCTCGCGCTCGGCGAGGAGCCAGTCGGTGGCCTGTTCGGCGGTGCGCGGGTCCGGGGGCAGCCGGTCGTAGGCGGGGCCGAGGTGCCAGCGGCCCGGCATGACGCGGGCGTCCGCGGCGGCGGCCGCGGCCAGGTGGTGGCGCAGCAGCCGGCCGACGGCCGCGGCGGCGCGGGGGTGGCCGTCGACGCGCAGCGCCCGGCGTTCGGCGTGGACGCGCAGCAGGTCGTGGTGGCGGTAGCGGCCGGCGGCGTGCTCCTCCAGGAGGTGGATGGCGGCGAGTTCGTCGAGCAGGTCCGCCGCCTCCGGTTCGGTCACCTCGGTGAGCGCTGCGGCGGCGGGGGCGGTGAGCGCGGGCCAGGGGCGCAGCCCGCCGAGCCGGTAGAGACGGGCGGCGCCGGGGGTGAGGTCGTCGTAGGAGGTGTCGGCTGCGGCGGTGACCGGGTCGGTGGTGAGCGAGTCGGTGCCGTCGTTCCCGGGCTCGTCGGACGGTGCCGCCGCGGTGGCCATGTCCTGCTCCAGCTGCTGCCAGGTGAGGTGGGTGCGGACGGCGAGCCGTTCGCCGGCCATGCAGAGGGCGAGCGGGAGTCCGCCGCAGCGGCGGGCGACGGCTTCCGCCGCGGCGGGGTGCGGCGCCTCGCGGCCGGACAGCCGGGTGAGGAGGAGGGCGGCGTCGGCGGGGCCGAGCGGCGGGAGCTGGATCACCCGGGCGCCGGCCTCGCGGGTCAGGCCGTCGAGCCGGCGGCGGCTGGTGACCAGGGTGAGCGAGCCGGGGCCGGTGGGCAGCAGCGGCAGCACCTGGGCGGCGGAGTGGGCGTTGTCGAGGACGGTGAGCATCCGGCGGTCCGCGGTGAGGGTGCGGTACCAGTCGATCTGCTCCTGCTCGTCCGCCGGCAGGTAGGGCGGGGCGACGCCGAGGGCGCGCAGGAAGCGCACCAGGACGGTGGACGGCGTGGCCGCGGTGGCGGTGGCGTCGCCGCGCAGGTCGGCGTGGAGTTGCCCGCCGCCGTAACGGTCCCGCAGCCGGGCGGCGAAGTGCAGCGCGGTGGCGGACTTCCCGATGCCGCCGGTGCCGGTGAGGACGACCACCCGGGGCGCGGGGTCCTCTTCGAGCGTCCCGTCGGCCCCGTCCAGCAGAGCCGTCAGACGGGCGAGTTCGTCATGTCGGTCGGTGAAGTGGGGTGCGGGGGCCGGGAGTAACCGGGGTGCGGGGCTGCCGGGGAGGATCGCCGGGACGGCGGCGGCCACGGTCAGCGTGTCGATCCGCCCGGCCTGGACGACGGGCCCGTGGACGGTGGCGGTGCCGCCGATCTCGTTGCGCACCACGGGGCCGGGGGACACCGGGCCGTACGGTACGGGGTCCGGGCTCATGCGCGAGGGCCGTCCGGGGCGGCGCCCGCGCCGGTGCCGCCCGGGCCGCCGGTCTCGTGGACGGTGTGCATCCGGTTGACCGTGCCGACCTGGAGGACGATGCCGTGGCTTCCGCCGGTGAGGGTGTTGTTCACGGTGGTGACGTTCTGCGGCACGGCGGTCTCGGGGCCCGCCAACTCGGCGAGGATCCGGCGCAGTTCGGCCGCCGCCTCGGGGTCGGCGAGCAGGCTGCGGCGCATCCGGGCGCGCCATTCGACGCGGGCCTCGGTGCGCGCCTCGTCGGCCGCGTCCTGGTCGCCGCCCTGCGCGGCGCGGACCAGTTCGTCGCGGGCGGCCTCGAGTTCGGCGCCGACGGCCTGCTCGTCGCCGCCGGAGCGGGCGGCGAAGAACGCGGCCACCCGGGTACGGGCCCGCTCCCAGCCGTCGCCGACCATCTGCTGGACGAGGGCCGTCGCCCCCGCCGTCGCCAGCGCCACCAACTCGGCTTCCACCGGGCCCCCTTCACCGCCTGCTGCGTCCTTCCCAGCCTATCGGTCACCTCCCCAGGAGGTCGGTGATCACGCCGACCGGGTCGGCGTCGGGGGTGCCGCGCGGCCACCAGTCCTCGCGGTCGGTGTCCGACTCGTAGCCGTACCAGAGGCCGTCGCGGCCGAGGCGCAGCTGGAGCGATGCGGTGGACAGCCGGTTGCGCCAGGGGCGGAAGGCCGGGAGGTCGGCGGCGAGCAGGGCGGGGCGGGCCCGGTCGAAGGGGCCGGCGGGCGGGTCCCAGGGCTCTTCCAGGGCGGCGAGTCCGGCGACGCCGCCCTGGCGCCAGGCGGCGACGGCCCGGGCCAGGTCGGTGGGGGTGCGGTCGAGGGCGTAGGCCAGGTCGCGGTAGAGGGCGCGGGTGGAGGCGGTGAGGCCGGAGCCGGGGTGGGCGGCGGCCAGCCGGACCGCGTCCTGCCAGGGGTTGAGGGCGGCGACGGGGTCGTGTCCGGTGGTGAGGAAGGTGTGGGCGCGGGCGGCGGCCTCTCCGGCGAGGAGGTCGAGGGCGAGCGGGTCCGGTGCCTCGGGGTCGGCGGGGAAGACGGCGGGCCGGCCGGGCCGGTCGGGTGCGGGGAACGGCGGGGGCAGCGGCATCGGCGCGTGCCCGGTGGTGGGGGCGAGCACGGCGCGGGCGAGGACGGTGGGCAGGGCGGGGGCGCTCTCGGCGGCGGCGTGGACGGCGTTGCGCCGGGTGAGGTCGGCGAGCAGTTCCTGCTCGTCGCGGCCGCGCATGAGGAAGAGGACGAAGGGGTCCTCGTCGAGGAGGCGGGCGGCCTGGTAGCAGAGGGCGGCGGCGTGCTTGCAGGGGTAGCCGTCGTCGGGGCAGGTGCAGTCGGGGACGAGGTCGCCGGGAGCCGGCAGGAGTCCGGTGACGGCCTCCAGGGCGTGCGGCACGTCCTTGTCGAGGAGGGCGGCGATGTGCTCGGGCCGGGCGGCGGCCTTGTCGAGGAAGCGTTCCCAGTCGTCGTCGCCGAGGGTCCGCAGCCGGATCTCCGCGCGGTACGGCCGGGGGCGGCTGCCGTGCACATAGGCGACGACGCGGCCGGGCGTGACGGTGATGGCGTCGACGTGGCCGCGCTGGGCGTAGGCCTTGCCGCGGGCGAGCCGGGCCGGGTCGAGCGCGGTGTCCTCCAGGGCGTCCACCCAGGCGTTGCCCCACCAGGTGGCGGCGAACCGCCCGTCGGGGGCCTCGCGCGGGGCGAGCGGGGGGAAGGTGCGGCGCCGGGCGTCGTGGCGGGGCGCCCCGGCCGTACGGGCGGCCGCGGAGCGGGTACGGGCGCGGGCTCCGGCGCCGGCGAACCGGGCGCGGTCGGGGCGGTCGGGGCGGTCGGGGCGGTCCGGACGGTCGCCGGGGAGGGTGCCGTGGGGGCTCATGCGGGCCTCCTCAGGGACACCAGGTCGGCGAGCTCGCGGTCGGTGAGTTCGGTGAGGGCGGCCTCTCCGCTGCCGAGGACGGCGTCGGCGAGGGCCCGCTTGGCGCGGAGCATCTCGGCGATGCTGTCCTCGACGGTGCCCTCGGCGACCAGCCGGTGGACCTGGACCGGCTGGGTCTGGCCGATCCGGTAGGCGCGGTCGGTGGCCTGTTCCTCGACGGCCGGGTTCCACCAGCGGTCGTAGTGCACGACATGGCCGGCCCGGGTGAGGTTGAGGCCGGTGCCGGCGGCCTTGAGGGAGAGCAGGAAGACGGGGACCTCGCCGGCCTGGAAGCGGTCGACCATCCGCTCGCGTTCGGCGACCGGCGTGCCGCCGTGCAGCAGCTGGGTGGGGATGCCCCGGGCGGCCAGGTGGTCCTCCAGGAGCCGGGCCATCGACACGTACTGGGTGAAGACGAGCACGGCGCCGTCCTCGGTGAGGATCGTGTCGACGAGCTCGTCGAGCAGGGCGAGTTTGCCGGAGCGGCCGGCGAGCCGGAGCCGGCCGGTCGCGGCGCGCGCGCCGGAGCCGGGGGCGCGTTCCTTGAGGTAGAGGGCGGGGTGGTCGCAGATCTGCTTGAGCGAGGTCAGCAGCTTCATGATCAGGCCGCGCCGGGCCATGCCCTCGGCGCCCTCGATCTGCGCCATGGTCTCGCGCACCACCGCCTCGTAGAGCGAGGCCTGTTCGCGGGTGAGGGCCACCGGGTGGTCCGACTCGGTCTTGGGCGGCAGCTCGGGAACGATGCCGGGGTCGGACTTGCGGCGGCGCAGCAGGAACGGGCGGACCAGCCGGGCCAGGCGCGCGACCGCCTCCTCGTTCTCGATCTCGTCGGTGTTCTCCACAGCGCGGGCGTGCCGGGAGCGGAAGGCCTTCAGGGGGCCGAGGAGGCCGGGGGTGGTCCAGTCGAGCAGGGCCCACAGCTCGGAGAGGTTGTTCTCGACGGGGGTGCCGGTGAGCGCGACCCGAGCGGGGGCGGGCACGGTGCGCAGTGCCCTGGCGGTGGCGGAGAACGGGTTCTTGACGTGCTGGGCCTCGTCGGCGACGACCATGCCCCAGTCCCGCCCGGCGAGCCGGTCGGCGCTGGTGCGCAGGGTGCCGTAGGTGGTGAGGACGAAGCCGCCGTCGACTCCGTCGAGGCTGCGGTCGGTGCCGTGGAAGCGGCGGACCGGGACGCCGGGGGCGAAGCGCTGGATCTCGCGCTGCCAGTTGCCGAGGAGCGAGGCGGGGCAGACCACGAGGGTGGGCGCGGTGCGGGCGCGCCGCAGGTGCAGGGCGATGAGGGTGACGGTCTTGCCGAGGCCCATGTCGTCGGCGAGGCAGCCGCCGAGGCCGAGCGAGGTCATGAGGTCGAGCCAGGCGAGGCCGCGCAGCTGGTAGTCGCGCAGGGTGGCGTCGAGTCCGGGCGGCGGGGGCACGTCCTCGGGGCCGGCGTGCAGCCGGTCGCGCAGGGCCGCGAGGGCGCCGACGGGGACGGCGGGGACGGTCTCGCCGTCGACCTCGGCGGTGCCGGTGAGGGCGACGGCGAGCGCGTCGACAGGCTGCAGCAGGCCGAGTTCGCGCTTGCGGGCCTTGCGGACGAGATGGGGGTCGACGACCACCCACTGGTCGCGCAGCCGCACGACGGGCCGGTGGGCCTCGGCGAGGGCGTCCATCTCGCGGGCGGTGAGCGGGTCGCCGTCGAGGGCGAGCTGCCAGTTGAACCGCAGCAGCTCGGTGCTGTCGAGGAAGCCGGTGCCGTCGGTCGCGGAGCCGGGCGCGGCGCGGTCGGGACGGACGACGGCGGAGGCGGTGAGGGAGCGAGCCAGGTCGCGGGGCCAGTGGACGGCGACCCCGGCGTCGGCGAGCCGGGCCGCGGCCGGGCCGAGGAGCTCGTACAGCTCGTCCTCGGTCACCGGCATCACGTCGGGCACCTGCCGTTCGAGGAGGCGGCCGAGCGGCGGCCAGACGCGGGCGGCGCGGCGCAGCGCGAGCACGGCGTCGATACGGGCCCGCGGCCCGAAGCGCTCGTCGCCCTCACCGGCCCACAGGGGGCCGGCGTCGATGACGAGGGTGGGGTCGGCGAGGCTGTGCACCTGGAGGAGCGCGGCGGCGGCCTGCCGCACCTCGGTTTCAGTGGTACCGGCGGTATCGACGACGTCCGCCGGGCCGGAGACGTCGAAGAGTTCGAAGGGCGACAGGTCGAGGCGGAGCGAGATCCGCACGCCGGCGTCCATGCCGGCGGCGGCCTCGGCGGCCCAGGCCCGCGCGCCGGGCAGCCGACTGGGCTCGCGGGCGGCGAACGGGGCGCCGGCGGCGTGGGGCGCGGCAGGGGTGCGGGGCATGGTGTCGGCGACAGCGTCGAGGAAGGCGCGGACCAGGGCCTCGGGCTCGGGCAGCCGGAGCGGCCCGGGGCCGGGGACGGGCGTGGCGTGGGCCTCGTAGGGCATGGCGGCGGCGATGGCCCGCAGATGGGCGATGTCGTCGGCATCGAGCGGTCCGGCCCGCCAGGCGTCGTGGTCGTCGGCGGTGAGTCCGGGCAGCAGCCGGCCGCGGGCGACGAGGTGCAGGGCGTGCAGGGCGGCGGCGCCCCAGCAGGCGGTCGCGGGGTGCGCGGCCGGGTGGTGGCGGGCGGCGACCAGGTGGGGCAGGGCGTCGGCGACGGGCAGCAGCACCGCGGGTACGGTCCGGGTGCGGACCCCGGTGCCGTGCCGCCGTACGACGGTGAGCTCGGCCCGCTCGGCGGAGGCGGGCAGGACCGGGGCTCCGTCGGGTCCGGATCCGGGCCCGGGTCCGGGTCCGGGGCGCTCGCCGGGCAGCGGCCCGCCGTCGGGAGCCCACAGGGCGATGCGGCCGTCCCGGGGCAGGGCGGCGGGCAGGAAGACGGCGGCGCCGGCGGCGAGGAGTGTGGTCACGGTGCTGCTCACCTCCCGTTTTGTGCTCCGTGCTCCGTCTTCCGTGACGGATTCCGACTGGACCTCCGACCTTACGGGTGGGGTCTGACAACGGCCTCGCGCCACGGTCCGCGACGGGCTCCCCCGACCGGCTCAACCGGACATGACACCCGGCCCGGGAGGCGGCAGGGTGACGGAGAACAGGCCTCGGCCGCCCACGCCCGACAGACGAGGAATCCCGCCATGTCCCTTCACCGGCGTCTCTCCATCGCCAGCGGGGCCGCCCTGCTCACGTTCGCCCTCGCGGGCTGCTCCGGCCTCGGCCGCACCATGGTGGGCACGCTCAACTACGAGACGGGGCGCGAGGTCGTGGTAAGGGTGACCAGCCCTTCGGTGAACGGCTGTCACCGGCTCGCGCCGTCGGGCGCGACCAGGGTGGAGAACGCGACGCTGGTGGACATCCAGCTCTACCGGACGCTGGACTGCAAGGGCAAGGACCCCATCTATCTGGCGACCCGGACGGCGGACGAGATCGTGCCGGGCACGCTGCCCTGGCGCAGCTACAGCGTCATCCACTGACGCCCGGGACGGGCCGGGCGAGCACCCAGGTGCCGTCGTCGGTGAGGTAGCGCTCGACGGCGAGTCCGGCCTCCGCGAGGTGTCCCTCGAAGGCCTCGGGGCTGAGCCGGCGGGACAGGAAGGTCTGGGTCCAGCGCGCGTCCGGGAAGACGTATTCGCACAGCACCCGGTCGACGCCGTC
The DNA here is from genome assembly GCF_041270065.1 of Streptomyces fradiae. Classification (NCBI taxonomy): domain Bacteria; kingdom Bacillati; phylum Actinomycetota; class Actinomycetes; order Kitasatosporales; family Streptomycetaceae; genus Streptomyces; species Streptomyces fradiae. The sequence goes on from NZ_CP065958.1 coordinate 1,869,027, forward strand.
GCCGACGGGGTCGGTGGCCGCGATCCGCACGGTGTAGCCGGCGGGGTCGTGCCGCTCGCGCGGCACGTCGTCGTGGTAGCCGGGGCCCTCGCGCTGGACGAGCACGTGCCCGTCGTCCTTCACGTGCCGCCGGCAGGTCTCCAGGAGGCCCTGCCGGGTGCGGTGGTCGGCGGTGTGGACGAGGAACGAGCCGAGCACGACGGCGTCGAACCGCCTCGGCAGCCGCAGCTCCTCGATGGGGCTGAGGACGGTCTCGACGTTTGGGGCGCGCTCGCCGACGACGGCGAGCATCTCGGCCGACTCGTCCACGGCGGTCACGGTGAAGCCGCGCTCGGCGAGCGGGACGGTCACCCGGCCCGCGCCGCTGCCCAACTCGAGGAGGGTGGCGCCGGGCGGCAGCGCGGCCCCGATCACCTCGGGTTCGGTGCCGACGGCAAGGCGCCGGTAGAGGTCGACGGCGCAGCCGTCCGGGGTGATCGGCCCGGGGCCGGTCCCGCCGTGTCCGGTGCGCTTCCGGTCCGTGTTCCGTGGTTCGCTCATGCCTGTCACGTCCTCTCGACGCCCGTCGGTCCTTGGGTGGGATCCTGGAAAGTGCCCGAGGGGTTCACCTCACCCGGGAGATGTGAGTCATGCGTACGGGGAGTGAACCGGCGACCGCGCGCAGTGCGCTGCGGCTGCGGTTCTGGCTGAGCCTGTGGGGTGTCCTGTGGGCCGGCTTCGGTACGACGGTGTTCTCGCTGGTCGAACGGCCCGGCTGGGCGGCGGCATGCGGGGTGCTGTTCGTGGTGGCGGCCGTCGATCTGGTCATCGTCGCCCACCACATCCGGCAGGGCCCGCACTGGCAGCCGGGGCGTGACATCCCGCCGTACGAGCCCGATCACGGCGGCCGCCGCCGCGGCCGCTGAGCCACGTCGCTGCCGGTGCACCGGCGATTCAGGCTTCGGCGGGGCCGAACCGGGCCGCCTCCAGGTACTCCGGCTTGGGGTCGAGCGCGGCGGCGAGCCGGAAGTGGCGCAGGGCCTGGGCGGAGCGGCCGGAGCGCTCGAAGGTGCGGGCGAGGGCGAAGTGGGCGAACGCGTTGTCCGGTTCCCGCTCCAGGACCAGTCCGAACTCGAGCTCGGCCGAGCGGAGTTGGGCGGCGGCGAAGAAGGCGCGGGCGCGCAGCAGGCGGGCCGCGGTGTTCTCGGGGTGGGCGGCGATCACCGAGTCGAGGAGTTTGACCGCGCCTCTCGGGTCCCGGGCGGCGAGCAGCTGCTCGGCGGCCCGGTAGTCGATGACGTGGGTCTCCGGGGTGCTCTCGGCCACGGCGTTTCCTTCCCCTCGTTCCGGCGGTTCAACAGCGGGCACGGTGACCGTATTCCGTCGGGGGGCCGTGGCGCCGGGGCCTCCCCTGGTGGGCATTCCTACCCAGTCCGGGGGCACTTGCGACCTGCGGCGCCGTGGCGGATTCCCGTCAGCGGGTGTCCGCGGCGCGCTGCCGGAGCTCCTCCCAGACCTTGCGCACCTGAGGTTCCAGCGCCTCCAGGGGGCCGTCGTTGTCGATGAGCAGGTCGGCGACGGCCCGGCGCTGGGCGCGGGTGGCCTGGGCGGCCATGCGGGCGCGGGCCTCGTCCTCGGTCATGCCGCGCAGCCGGACCAGGCGGTCGAGCTGGGTCTCGGGGGCGGCGTCCACGACCACGACGAGGTCGTAGAGCGGGGCGAGGCCGTTCTCGGTGAGCAGCGGCACGTCGTGGATCACGACGTCGTCGGGGCCGGCCCGCCCCTCCAGTTCGGCGGAGCGGGCGCCGACGAGCGGGTGCACGATCGCGTTGAGGGCGGCGAGCCGCTCGGGGTCGTTGAACACGATGGCGCCGAGGCCGGGCCGGTCGAGGGTGCCCTCGGGGGTGAGGACGCCCTCGCCGAACTCGGCGACGACGGCGGCGAGCCCGGGGGTGCCGGGCTCGACGACCTCGCGCGCGATCCGGTCGGCGTCGATCAGGACGGCGCCGTACGAGACGAGCAGCCGGGACACTTCGCTCTTGCCGGCGCCGATACCGCCGGTCAGGCCCACCTTCAGCATGAGCGGCAGCTTAGATCCCGCGGTCCGCGCGCTATGCGTCGCCCTCCCGTTCGGCGAGGAAGCGCTCGAACTCGCGGCCCAGCTCGTCGGCGGAGGGCAGGTCGACGGGCTCGGCGACCAGGCTGCCGCGGGTCTCGGCGCCGACCACCGCGTCGTACTGGTGCTCCAGGCCCTGGACCAGGGCGACCAGCTCCTCGTCGCCGTCGCCGATCTGGCGGTCGATCTCGGTCTGGGTGCGGCGGGCCTCGGTGCGCAGGGCGTGCGCGACGCCGGGCAGGACCAGGCCGGTGGCGGCGGTGACCGCCTCCAGGGCGGTGAGGGCGGCGTCCGGATACGGGGAGCGGGCCACGTAGTGCGGGACGTGGGCGGCGACGCCGAGGGTGTCGAAGCCGGCCTCGCCGAGGCGGAACTCGATGAGGGACTCGGCGCTGCCGGGCACCTGGGCCTCGTCGAAGGGGCTGCGGTGGCCGGGCATGAGGTCGACGCGGTTGCCGTGCGGGGTGAGGCCGACCGGGCGGGTGTGCGGGACGCCCATGGGGATGCCGTGGAAGTTCACGGCGAGGCGCACGCCGAGGCGCTCGACGACCTGGCCCACGGCGGCGGCGAAGCGCTCCCACTCGACGTCCGGCTCGGGGCCGGAGAGCAGCAGGAAGGGCGCGCCGGTGGCGTCCTGGACGAGGTGCACCTCGATCGCCGGGGTCTCGTAGGAGGTCCAGCGGTCACGGCGGAAGGTCAGCAGCGGGCGGCGGGCGCGGTAGTCCACCAGACGGTCGTGGTCGAAGCGGGCCACGGGCTGGTGGGGCAGCGTGTCGAGCAGGCGCGTGACGATCTGCTCGCCGGTCTCGCCGGCGTCGATGTAGCCGTCGAAGTGGTAGAGCATGACCAGTCCGGCCGACTCCTGGGCCAGGGCCAGGTCGACGACGGCCAGGCCCTTCTGGTCCCATTCGTACAAATCCTGGGGATCAAGCACGATTTCCGCTCCTCCTCGATTCTCCTGGGTCAACACCCTCCGCTCCGCGCCCATTCCCGCGATCACGCCGGGGTCGGTGGGTGTTTTCGCGCCGAGGAGAAACGAACGAGGCCCGCCTCCCCGGAGGGAGACGGGCCTCGACGCTAGCTACTGGAGCTCAGCGGTGAGCCGATTCAGCTCTGGCCGCCGGCCAGCTTCTCGCGGAGCGCAGCCAGGGCCTCGTCCGACGCCAGGGCGCCGGAGTTGTCGTCCGACTCCGAGGAGTACGAACCACCGGAGACGCCCGCCGGGGCACCGGCCGGAGCGGCGGCGCCACCCTCGGCAGCGGCGGCCTCGTCGGCCTCGCGGGACTTGATGACCTGAGCCTGGTGCTGCTCGAAGCGCTGCTGCGCCTCGGCGTACTGGGTCTCCCAGGCCTCGCGCTGGGTCTCGTAGCCCTCGAGCCAGTCGTTGGTCTCGGGGTCGAAGCCCTCGGGGTAGATGTAGTTGCCCTGGTCGTCGTAGGACGCGGCCATGCCGTACAGGGTCGGGTCGAACTCGACCGAGGCCGGGTCGGCACCGAAGGACTCGTTGGCCTGCTTCAGCGAGAGGCTGATGCGACGGCGCTCGAGGTCGATGTCGATGACCTTGACGAAGATCTCGTCGTTGACCTGGACGACCTGCTCCGGGATCTCCACGTGGCGCTCGGCCAGCTCGGAGATGTGGACCAGACCCTCGATGCCCTCGTCCACGCGGACGAACGCACCGAACGGAACCAGCTTGGTGACCTTACCCGGAACGACCTGGCCGATCTGGTGGGTACGGGCGAACTGCTGCCACGGGTCCTCCTGGGTCGCCTTCAGCGACAGGGAGACGCGCTCGCGGTCCATGTCCACGTCGAGAACCTCGACGGTGACCTCCTGGCCGACCTCGACAACCTCGGACGGGTGGTCGATGTGCTTCCAGGACAGCTCGGAGACGTGCACCAGGCCGTCGACGCCACCCAGGTCCACGAAGGCACCGAAGTTGACGATGGAGGACACGACGCCGGAGCGGACCTGACCCTTCTGGAGGGTCGTGAGGAAGGTCTGGCGGACCTCGGACTGGGTCTGCTCGAGCCAGGCGCGGCGGGACAGGACCACGTTGTTGCGGTTCTTGTCCAGCTCGATGATCTTCGCCTCGAGCTCCTTGCCCACGTAGGGCTGGAGGTCGCGGACGCGACGCATCTCGACCAGGGAGGCCGGGAGGAAGCCGCGGAGGCCGATGTCGAGGATGAGACCACCCTTGACGACCTCGATGACGGTACCGGTGACGATGCCGTCCTCTTCCTTGATCTTCTCGATGGTGCCCCAGGCACGCTCGTACTGGGCGCGCTTCTTCGAGAGGATCAGGCGGCCTTCCTTGTCCTCCTTCTGGAGAACCAGGGCCTCGATCTCGTCGCCGACCTTGACGACCTCGTTGGGGTCGACGTCGTGCTTGATCGAGAGCTCGCGGCTCGGGATGACACCTTCGGTCTTGTAACCGATGTCGAGCAGGACCTCGTCCCGGTCGACCTTCACGATGACGCCGTCGACGATGTCGCCGTCGTTGAAGTACTTGATCGTCTCGTCGATCGCGGCGAGGAAGGCTTCCTCGTTACCGATGTCGTTGACCGCAACCTGCGGGGTGGTGGCGGTGGTCTCGGTGCTGCTCGTCATGTGGGAAAGGGCTCCGGTTACGGACAGAAAGTCGTAGGTACTGCTACGCCGAGAGCCCGTATCGCACTGAAGAAGCCGGACAGCCAATGAAGCGCCGATCCCGCCGAACGGGGGGCGCCTCGAAAACCGAGGGGACTGCAACAGGTGCGAGCGCGGCCTGCTCCGTCTGAGGCGCGCAGGCCCGCAGCGCAACCTTTAGCATACGGGGGCGGCCGGACAGGGTCAATGCGCGAAGCGCACACCCGGGGCGGATCGCCGCATATCCGGCACAACTCATGTCGGCCCAGGCCATCCTGGCCGCGGGAGGCCGCCCGCATCTACGCGCGCGGCTCTGAGCGCAAACTACATCGACGGGCGAGATGAACCAAGAGTACGGACACGAAGACGGGCCCGAGGACGAGGCGGAGGCCACCCGGCGTGACGCCGGGGAAGCGGAGAGCAGCCGGGCCAGCCGCGGCTGGTGGGACCGCAACGCCGACGAGTACCAGAGCGAGCACGGAGCGTTCCTCGGGGACGACCGGTTCGTGTGGGGGCCGGAGGGTCTCGACGAGGCCGAGGCGGAGCTGCTCGGGCCGGCCTCGGCGCTGAAGGGACTGGACGTCCTGGAGATCGGCGCGGGCGCGGCGCAGTGCTCGCGCTGGCTCGCCGCACAGGGGGCCAGGCCGGTGGCCCTGGACCTCTCGCACCGGCAGCTCCAGCACGCGCTGCGGATCGGCGGCGGTGACGTGCCGGGGGTCGGGCTGGTGGAGGCGGACGCGGGAGTGCTGCCGTTCCGCGACGGCAGTTTCGACCTGGCGGTCTCGGCGTACGGCGCGGTGCCGTTCGTGGCCGATCCGGTACGGGTGTTCCGCGAGGTGCGCCGGGTGCTGCGGCCGGGCGGGCGCTGGGTGTTCTCGGTGACGCACCCGATCCGCTGGGCGTTCCCGGACGAGCCTGGTCCGGAAGGCCTGTCGATCGCAGCCTCCTACTTCGACCGGACGCCGTACGTCGAGCAGGACGAGCGGGGGAACGCGGTCTACGTCGAGCACCACCGGACGATCGGGGACCGGGTGCGGGACGTGGTGGCCGGCGGCTTCCGGCTGGTGGACCTGGTCGAGCCGGAGTGGCCGTCCTGGAACAACCAGGAGTGGGGCGGCTGGTCCCCGCTGCGGGGCAACCTGATCCCGGGCACGGCGATCTTCGTGTGCGAGCGCATGGACTAGCCGCCGCGCCGCACGGACCACTGCCGGCGAGCCACCCCGCCGATTAGTCATATGAATCGGCGGGCCTGTGGACAGTCGCGCGCACCGGGTCGGCGGGTCGTACGAGACTGGCCGCGTGATCCGAAACGACGCACTCGACCTGCTTCCCGTCCGCCATGCCGTCCCCGAGCTGCTGACCGCGCTCGAGGAGCGCGGCACGGCGGTGCTGCACGCCCCGCCGGGGACCGGCAAGACCACGCTGGTCCCGCTGGCCCTCGCGGGTCTTATAGGGGACGGGGCGGAGCGGCGGGTGCTGGTCGCCGAGCCGCGCCGGATGGCGGTGCGGGCGGCGGCGCGGCGGATGGCCTGGCTGCTCGGCGAGGAGGTCGGCGGGTCCGTCGGATTCTCCGTGCGCGGGGAGCGGCGGGCCGGTCCGGACACCCGGGTCGAGGTCGTGACCACGGGCGTGCTGCTCCAGCGGCTGCAGCGCGATCCCGAGCTGGCCGGCGTGGACGTGGTGCTGCTCGACGAGTGCCACGAGCGGCATCTGGACGCGGACACGGCGCTCGCGTTCCTGGTGGACGTGCGGGCGGCGCTGCGGCCGGAGCTGGGGCTGATCGCCGCGTCGGCGACGAGCGACGCGGCGGCCTGGGCGGAGCTGCTGACCGTCCTCGACGGCGGCGGTCCGGCGCCGGTGGTGCGGGCGGAGGGCAAGGTCCATGGCTCCGCGATCCACTTCGCACCACCGCCGGCCGTGGTGCGGCCGGCGCACGGCACCTGGGTGGACCCGGCGCTGCTGCGGCATGTGGCCGCGACGGTGCGGGAGGCGCTGGAGCGGCACGAGGGCGATCTGCTCTGCTTCCTGCCGGGCACCGGGGAGATCGCCCGGACGGCCGGGCTGCTCGCGGGCGTGGACGCCGAGGTGCTGCAGTTGCACGGGCGGGCGCCGGCGGCGGTGCAGGACGCGGTGCTGCGGGGCGGCGGGCCGGGCGGGCGGCGCCGGGTGGTCCTGACGACCTCGGTGGCGGAGTCGAGCCTGACGGTGCCGGGCGTGCGGATCGTGGTCGATTCCGGGCTTTCCCGGGAGCCTCGGACGGACCATGCGCGGGGCCTGGGTTCACTGGCCACGGTGCCGGTGTCGGCGGCGGTCGCGACGCAGCGCGCCGGGCGGGCCGGGCGCGAGGCCTTCGGCACGGTGTACCGCTGCTGGTCGGCGGCGGAGGACGCGCGGCTCGCGCGGTTCCCCGCCCCCGAGATCAGGGTCGCCGATCTGACCGATTTCGCGCTGCGGGCGGCGTGCTGGGGGGATCCCTCGGCGGCCGGTCTCGCGCTGCTCGACGCGCCGCCGGCCGGGGCGATGGCGGCGGCCCGGCAGGTCCTGACGGCGATCGGCGCGGTGGACGGGGAGGGCAGGGCCACCGACCGCGGGGTGCGGATGTCCCGGCTCGGTCTGCATCCGCGCCTCGGGCGGGCGCTGCTCGACGGGGCGCCCGAGGTCGGGGCGCGGCGGGCGGCGGAAGTGGTGGCGCTGCTGAGCGAGGAGCCGCCCCGGGAGTACGGGGACGATCTGGCGGCGGCCTGGCGCGAGGCCCGCCGGGGCGGCGACGGGTACGGGGCGCGCTGGAAGGCGGAGGTGCGGCGGCTGGAGCGGTCGGCCGGCGAGGCGGCCGGGCCCGGTGCGGACGGGCGGGCCGCAGGACCGGGGGCCGCCGGGGAGGACGCGGTGGCGGGCCTGCTGACGGCGCTGGCGTTTCCGGAGCGGGTGGCGCGGGCTCGGGAGCAGGGCGGCTGTCTGATGGTGTCGGGCACCGGGGCGCGGCTCTCCGAGGGTTCGGGGCTGCGGTCGGCGCCGTGGCTGGCGGTCGCGGTGGCGGACCGGACGGTGCAGAGCGCCGTGGCCCGGGTGCGGCTCGCGGCGGTGGTGGACGAGGCGGTGGCGCGGCGTGCGGCGGGGCATCTGCTGAGCTCGGGCGAGGAGGTCCACTGGGAGGACGGGGACGTGGTGGCCCGGTCGGTGGAGCGGCTGGGGGCGGTGGAGCTGACGGTGCGGCCGCTGCGGGACGCGGCCGATCCGGCGCTGGTGCGGGCGGCGCTGCTCGACGGGCTGCGCCGGGAGGGCACGGGGCTGCTGCGGTGGTCGCGGGACGCGGTGGAGCTGCGGAGCCGGCTGGCCTTCCTGCACCGGGTGGTGGGCGAGCCGTGGCCCGAGGTGTCGGAGGAGGCACTGCTCGGCCGGGCCGCGGAGTGGCTGGAGCCGGAGCTGTCGCGGGCCCGCCGGCGGGCCGATCTGGGGCGGATCGACGCGGGTGAGGGGCTGCGCCGGCTGCTGCCGTGGGCGACGGGCGAGGCGGGGCGGCTGGACGAGCTGGCGCCGGAGCGGATCGAGCTGCCGAGCGGTTCGCGGATACGGGTGGAGTACGGCGGGGAGCGGCCGGTGCTCGCGGTGAAGCTGCAGGAGATGTTCGGTCTCGCCGAGACGCCCCGGGTGGCGGGGGTGCCGGTGCTGGTGCATCTGCTCTCCCCCGCCGGGCGGCCGGCGGCGGTGACCTCGGACCTGGCCTCGTTCTGGCGGGAGGGCTACCGGGCGGTGCGGGCGGAGCTGCGGGGGCGGTATCCGAAGCACCCGTGGCCGGAGGACCCCTCGGTGGCGGAGCCGACCCGGCACACCAGTGCCCGGCTCAGGCGGGAGCGGTGACGGGCCCGGGCCCGGGGTCCGGACCCGGGTCGGGACCGGGGTCGGTGCCGGTCGCGGTCGCGGGGCGGCGGGAGCGGGCTTCCAGCCAGAGGGAGAGGGCGAGCAGGAGGAGGGCGAGGACGGTGAAGCTCCACGGGAGATAGGAGACGAGCAGGAGCACCATCAGGCGGTTGCTCTTGACCAGGTCCACGACGTAGGCGATGTAGTCCTCGCGCATCTTCACGTGGCCGGCGAAGACGGTGACGGTGTCCTGGCCCATGAGGGCGCGGGCGTTTCGGAGTTCCTCCCGGTGGATCTCCTCGCCGTTGACGGGGGCGCCGGTGACGGGGTCGATCCAGAACATGCGCTTGGTGGTGTACCAGCGGGTGAGGCCGGTCTTGGCGAGGACGTCGGGGGTGATGCCCTGGACCGGCATGGTCTTGGGCATGGGGACCTCGGTCCAGGGGACGGTCTGCTCGAAGTAGTAGACCTCCAGGCCGCGGAAGGTGCGGGTGCCCTGGTAGTGGATGGGGGCGGAGGTGCGGGTCTGGGCGTCGAAGTACTGGTAGTCCCGCTTCTCGGTGAGGAAGGGCCACTTGAACTCGATGCCGTCGCGGCGGACCGGGTCGCCGTCGACCGTCTCGCCGGTGGCGTGGACGGGGTCCTGGGTGTGGGCGTCGAAGATGTAGCGCTCGGGGATCTTGGAGACCATCTTGCCGTCGGGGCCGAGAACATAAGAAAGGGAGTCCCAGACCACGACGTCACGGCCGGCGTCGCGCTCGATCTTCTTCGACTCCTCCACATTGCCCTTGAGGGTCTGGACGATCGTGATCTTGTCGACCTGCTCGGACTTGAGGGTGGAGTAGTTCAGGAGGGTCGCGGGCTTCGCCTCCAGGACGGTCTCCTGGTACTGGTTCGGCGGGATCTTGGCGAGCCGGGGGAAGGCGTACCAGCGCATGGTCGGGGCCATGGCGGCGAGGAAGACGGCGAACGAGAGCAGGACGAGGCTCGCTCGGCGGCGCATGGGGCGGCCCCTCACTTCTTGGGGCCGGGATCGGCGGTGAGCAGGGGCAGCGGCGAGGTCGGCCCGTCCGGCGGCAGATCGGTGAAGGAGACGAGCAGGATGAACAGGAGGACGGGCACGAGTCCGATGACGGCTGCGGCAAGAGCGCGCAAGGTCGGCCTCCCGGTGCTCGATCTGATACGTCGTCAGGGCGGGGGCACCGTAGCAACGCGACCGCGAGATGAGAACACGTTGCACTCAGAACGCGTGCGCCCCCGGGTCCGGCGCGGCGGACACGGGGGCGGCACGAGGGGCCGGGCGGGCAACGCCCGGGCGGTCAGGATCCCGGCGTGGGCGACGGGGTGCCGGTCCCGGACTCCGAGGGCGACGGGGTCGGCGTGGGAGTCGGGGTGGGCTCGGGCTCCGGGGCGGTCACCGTGAACGTGACGGTGAGCGTGCCGCCGCCAGGCGCGGTGATCCGCAGGGTGAAGGTCCCGGCCGTGTCGCCCGCGAAGACCTCCGGCAGCGTGAACGTGCCGTCGGCCGCCGTCTGCAGGCCGGTGAGGGTGCGGACCGGGTTGCCGTCGGCGTCCTTGAAGAAGGGTCCGTCGGTGGCGGGCTTCGGGTCCTCGGCCGAGGTGACGAAGGTGGCGGTGAGCGCGACCCCGGCGGCGACGGTGCCGTCGTCGGTGGCCTTGACCGCGACCCGGTCGGCGAAGCTGCCGCCGGTGACGGCCGCGAGCTCCTTGGCGTCGAGGCGGGTGAGGGTGTCGGCGGAGCGCTCGGTGACGGTCGCGGTGAACTCGACCGCGTTCAGGGTCCGGCCGGCCACGGCGGCGCTGACGGTGAAGGCGCCGGTGGCCTCACCGGCCTTGAGGGTGGGGGCGACGGCCTTGCCGTTGCTGCCGGTGACGACGGTGACCTCGCGCACTCCGATGGCGAACCGGGTGTCGGTGTCGCCGACGATCCGGAACCGCACCTGGACGCCGGGGACCGGCTTGCCGGCCGCGTCGACGGCGAGCACCGTGGGCCGGGTGACGAAGCCGCTGCCCGCACGGGCGGTGAGGGCGGTGGCGCCGTCCCGGGAGATCCGGGTCACCCGGCTCGCGGGGTCGGTGACCGGCGGAGTGGTGGGCTTCGACGGCGTCGGCTTGGAGGGAGTGGGCTTCGGCGTGGTCGGCGTCGGGCTCGGCTTCGGCGACGCGGGGGTCGTCGGGAGCGGACGGGTGCCGGCCGGGGTGGTGACCGGGTCGTCGCTGCGGTGGCCGGGGAGCTGGCCGGTGCCGTCGGGCACCTGGTGGGAGTTGCGCTTGTAGTACTCGAACCAGGAGAGCACCGTGCGCAGGTACTCGTTGGAGTGGTTGTAGCTCAGGATCGCCTTGTCCAGGTCGGCCTGGAGGGCGAGGTTGCGGCCGTTGGCGCAGAGGTAGAGGCCGGCGGCCTGGGCCGCGTCGTAGATGTTGCTGGGGTCCTTCTTCCCGTCGCTGTTGGCGTCCTGGCCCCAGGTCTTCCAGGTGGACGGGATGAACTGCATCGGGCCGATCGCCCGGTCGTGCGTGGTGTCGCCGTCGTACAGGCCGCCGTCGGTGTCGGAGATGTTGGCGAAGCCGACGCCGTTGAGGACCGGGCCGAGGATCGGGGACTTGGTGGTGCCGTTGGCGTCGACGTTGCCGCCGCCGGCCTGACCGGACTCGACCTTGCCGATGCCGGCGAGCAGCTGCCAGGGCAGGTTGCAGTCGGGGTCGGTGGAGCGTATCGACTCCTCGGCCCGCTTGTAGGCCGCGTAGACGGTCGCGGGTATGCCGGCCTCGCCTGGGCCGGTGAACAGCGGCGGGCTGGTGGGCGCGCCGGGCTTGTTGGGGGTGTTCAGCGGGGGCAGCTCGGTGTAGTACGGCGAGTTGCCGGAGGCCGAGCCGTCCGGGGGCGTGGTCGCGTCACCGGCACCGATGGGCAGGTCGCCGCTCGTGCCGTCGGTGGGCGGCGGAGTCGTGCCGGGGGCCTGAGAGGCGGCGAGCGCCGCGACCGCGGCGGCCACGACCGCACCGCTGGTGGCTCCCCTGCGCAGCCGGCGGCCCAAGTGCGCTGCCATACGTGTGGTCCTCCCCGTGTCCCCTCCGCGCTCCCCGCGCGGCTCCGATCGCCGACCCTATGCCAACTCCGGTCACCGGGACACCGCGTGCTGACCGTCTTTCACTGTTTCGTCACTACTTGGCCGCCGGAGCTTTCTCCGTCGGACGGTCCTGAATACTGAGGGGGCACTTCGGATCGAGGGGGAGTCCCGTGCCGTTCACACTCAGTCATGCCGCAGCGGTCCTGCCGGGCATCCGCCGCGGCGGAACGGGCCGGGGCCCGCTGGTGGCGTCGGCGCTCGTCGCCGGCTCCTTCTCCCCCGACATGACGTACTTCGCGGCCTCGGCGATTCCCGGCGCGATGCTGTTCGGGAACGTCACGCACTCCTTCCTCGGCGTCGTCACCGTCGACGTGCTCATCACGGCGGCGATGGTGGGGCTGTGGCTGCTGGTGCGCGAGCCGCTGGTGGCGCTGCTGCCGCGGGGGTGGCGGGGCCGGGTGTACGGCTTCGTGCGCGGGCGGCCGTGGCGGGAGCGGCATCCGGCGGCGCTGGCCGGGTGGTTCGTGCTGTCGGCGATGATCGGCGCGACCACGCACGTGGTGTGGGACGCGTTCACCCATCTCGACCGCTGGGGCACCCGGGTGATCCCGGTCCTCGGCGAGGTCGTGGCCGGCTTCCCCGTCTACCTCTACGCGCAGTACGGGGGTTCGGCGCTGGCCCTGGTGCTGCTCTGCTGGTTCACCGTACGGGCCCTGCGCGCGACGCCCCTTGACGCGCCGCTGCCCGCGCGGGTGCCGGTCCTCGACCGGCGCGGGCTGCTGCTCGCGGCGACGGTGATCGGGGGGTGCGTGGTGGCCGGGGCGGTGCAGCGGGTGCTGCGCTTCTACGCGTACTGGGGGCGGATCGGGACGCCGGTCGACATCATCCCGACGCTGTGCTTCGGGGCGGGGTCGGGGTTGTTCGTGGGGGTGCTGGTGTACGGAGTGGGGGTGCGGGTCCGTGCGGGTGCGGGTCCGGGGCTGCCGCCCGTTGCCCCCGTGGCGGAACGTACTCCGGAGCGTTCCGGTCAGGGCCCCCGCTGACCGTCAGCCGAAAGGCCCGACCCTCGCAGGGCCGGGCCTTTCGGGTCGGGACGTCGCGTCAGTGCGCCGCCTCGTCCCAGTTCTGGCCGACGCCCACCGAGACGTCCAGCGGGGCGCGGAGGGAGACCGCGTTGGACATTTGGGCGCGGACGAGGGATTCGACCTGGGCGCGTTCGCCGGGGGCGAGTTCGAGGACGATTTCGTCGTGGACCTGGAGGAGCATGCGGGAGGCGAGGCCGGACTCGGTGAGGGCGCGGTCGACGTCGAGCATGGCGACCTTGACGATGTCGGCGGCGGTGCCCTGGATCGGGGCGTTGAGGGCCATGCGTTCGGCGGCCTCGCGGCGCTGGCGGTTGTCGCTGTTGAGGTCCGGGAGGTAGCGGCGGCGGCCGAGCATGGTCTCGGTGTAGCCGGTGGCGCGGGCCTCGTCGACGACGCGGCGCAGATAGTCGCGGACGCCGCCGAAGCGCTCGAAGTAGGTGTCCATCAGGCCGCGCGCCTCGGCCGGCTCGATGCCCAGCTGCTGGGAGAGGCCGAAGGCGGAGAGCCCGTACGCCAGGCCGTACGACATGGCCTTGATCTTGCGGCGCATCTCGGCGTCGACGGCCGACCGCTCGACGCCGAAGACCTGGGAGGCGACGGTGGTGTGCAGGTCCTCGCCGGAGGTGAAGGCCTCGATCAGGCCCTCGTCCTCGGAGAGGTGGGCCATGACGCGCAGTTCGATCTGGCTGTAGTCGGCGGTCATCAGGGCCTCGAAGCCCTCGCCGACGACGAAGCCGTGGCGGATGGCTCGGCCCTCGTCGGTCCGTACCGGCACGTTCTGCAGGTTGGGGTCGGTGGAGGAGAGACGGCCGGTCGCGGCGACGGTCTGGCTGAAGGTGGTGTGGATGCGTCCGTCGGCGGCGACGGTCTTGATGAGGCCCTCGACGGTGGAGCGCAGCCGGGCCTGCTCGCGGTGGCGGAGCATGATGACCGGCAGCTCGTGCTCGGTCTGGCCGGCGAGCCAGGCGAGCGCGTCGGCGTCCGTGGTGTAGCCGGTCTTGGTCTTCTTGGTCTTCGGCAGGTTGAGCTCGCCGAAGAAGACCTCCTGGAGCTGCTTGGGCGAGCCGAGGTTGAACTCGTGGCCGACCGAGGCGTGCGCCTCCTTCACGGCCTGCTGCACGGCGCCGGCGAACTGCTGCTCCAAGGCCTCAAGGTGGTCCCGGTCGGCGGCGATGCCGTGCCGCTCCAGGCGGGCGAGGAGCACGGAGGTGGGGAGCTCGACCTGGTGGAGGAGGTCCTTGGCGCCGACCTCGGCGAGCTTCTCCTCGAAGGCGGTGCCGAGGTCGAGGACGGCGCGGGCCTGGCTCATCAGGGCCTCGGCCTCGGCGGTGTCGTCGGCGCCGAAGGCGAGCTGGCCGTCGGCGGCCGCGGCGGGGGCGAGCTCGCGCCCGAGGTACTCGACGGAGAGGGCGTCCAGGGCGAAGGAGCGGCGGCCGGGCTTCACCAGGTACGCGGCGAGCGCGGTGTCCATGGTGACGCCGGCGACGCTCCAGCCGTGCTCGGGGAAGACCCGCATGGCGCCCTTGGCGTTGTGCATGATCTTCGGGCGGTCGGCGTCGGCGATCCAGGCCGACCAGGCCTTCTCGTCGGCCTCGTCGAGCTCGGTCGGGTCGAACCAGGCGGCGGCGCCTCCTTCCGCGGCGAGGGCCACCTCGGTGACGCTGCCGGTGCCGAGGGCCCAGCTGTCGACGGTGGCGATGCCGAGCGGCTGTCCGCCGTGCTCGGCGAGCCAGCCGGCGAGCTCGCCGGAGCCGAGGACGGTGAAGTCGAGCTCGACGCCGGGGGCGGGCGCGGGGGCGGTCTCCTCGGCGGCGCCGGGGTCGACGGCGAGGAGCCGCTCGCGCAGCGAGGGGTTGCGGATCTCCAGGGTGTCGAGGACGAGGGCGACGGCCGTCCGGTCGTACGGCTCGCGGGCGAGGTCCGTCACGGTCTTCGGCAGCTCGACGTCGCGGACCATCTCGGTGAGGCGCCGGTTGAGCTTCACCGACTCCAGATGGTCACGGAAGTTCTGGCCCGCCTTGCCCTTGACCTCCTCGGCGCGGTCCACGAGTTCGGCGAAGGAGCCGAACTGGTTGATCCACTTGGCGGCGGTCTTCTCGCCGACGCCGGGGATGCCGGGCAGGTTGTCGGACGGGTCGCCGCGCAGGGCCGCGAAGTCGGGGTACTGCGAGGGCGTGAGCCCGTACTTCTCCTGGACCTTGTCCGGGGTGAAGCGGGTCAGCTCGGAGACGCCCTTGGTGGGGTAGAGCACGGTGGTGTGGTCGGTGACGAGCTGGAAGGAGTCCCGGTCGCCGGTGACGATGAGGACCTCGAAGCCCTCGGCCTCGGCCTGGGTGGCGAGGGTGGCGATGACGTCGTCCGCCTCGAAGCCCTCGACGGCGAAGCGCGGCGCGTGCATGGCGTCGAGCAGCTCGCCGATCAGCTCGACCTGTCCCTTGAACTCGTCGGGGGTCTTGGAGCGGTTCGCCTTGTACTCGGGGAACTCGTCGGACCGCCAGGTCTTGCGGGACACGTCGAACGCGACGGCGAAGTGCGTGGGCGCCTCGTCGCGGAGCGTGTTCGCCAGCATGGACGCGAATCCGTAGATCGCGTTCGTCGGCTGCCCGGTCGCGGTGGTGAAGTTCTCCGCGGGCAGTGCGAAGAACGCCCGGTACGCCAGGGAGTGCCCGTCCATGAGGAGCAGGCGCGGGCGGTTCTCTTCGGTCATATCGGTCTTCTTCGCTGCTGTCTCGGCCACGGGACGATCCTGCCACGCGCGACTGACATTCCCGTCCACTCCGGCTCCCCCGCGACTCGGCCCCCTCGTGACCGGACCACGCGTGGTCCGATGTCAGGGGTGCGTGACAGGATCGGGTCGTACGACAGCTTTGTTTCGCTCAAGGGAGAGCGCGATGGTCAGCAAGCCGCCCGCCGGTGACCCGGTCCAGGACGCGCCGCAGGTCGCGGCGCCGCAGCACGCGGCCGCGGGGCTGCCCGCCGTCGCGCACACGCTGCGGATCGCCCAGGCGCAGATGGGTGTGCGGCGCACCGCGCGCACGCTGCTCAAGGTCAACCAGAAGGACGGCTTCGACTGTCCGGGCTGCGCCTGGCCGGAGGGCGACAAGCGCCATGTGGCGGAGTTCTGCGAGAACGGGGCGAAGGCGGTCGCCGAGGAGGCGACGCTGCGCCGGGTGACGCCCGCGTTCTTCGCGGCGCACCCGGTGGCGGACCTGGCGGAGCGCAGTGGTTACTGGCTGGGTCAGCAGGGCCGGATCACGCACCCCATGTATCTGCCGGAGGGTGCCGACCGGTACGAGGCGGTGAGCTGGGAGCGGGCGTTCGCGATCATCGCGGAGGAGCTGACGGCGCTGTCCTCGCCGGACGAGGCGCTCTTCTACACCTCGGGCCGGACCAGCAACGAGGCGGCGTTCCTGCTGCAGCTCTTCGCCCGCGAGTTCGGTACGAACAATCTGCCGGACTGCTCCAACATGTGCCACGAGTCCTCGGGCTCGGCGCTGAGCGAGACGATCGGCATCGGCAAGGGCAGCGTCTCCCTGGAGGACCTGCACCGGGCCGACCTGATCGTCGTCGCCGGGCAGAACCCGGGGACGAACCATCCGCGGATGCTGTCGGCCCTGGAGAAGGCCAAGGCGGCCGGCGCGAAGATCATCTCGGTGAATCCGCTGCCGGAGGCCGGTCTGGAGCGGTTCAAGAACCCGCAGACCGCGCAGGGCATGCTCCGCGGCGCCGCGCTCACCGATCTCTTCCTGCAGATCCGGATCGGCGGCGACCAGGCGCTGTTCCGGCTGCTCAACAAGCTCGTCCTGGAGACTCCGGGGGCGGTGGACGAGGAGTTCGTCGCCGCGCACACGCATGGGTACGAGGAGTTCGCGGCGGCCGCGAAGGAGGCCGACTGGGACGAGACGCTCGCGGCGACCGGGCTCTCCCGGGCGGAGATCGAGCGGGCCCTGGAGATGGTGCTCGCCTCGGAGCGGACGATCGTCTGCTGGGCGATGGGCCTGACCCAGCACAAGCACTCGGTGCCGACGATCCGCGAGGTCGTGAACCTCCTGCTGCTGCGGGGCGCCATCGGGCGGCCGGGCGCGGGGGTGTGCCCGGTGCGCGGTCACTCCAATGTGCAGGGCGACCGCACCATGGGCATCTTCGAGCGGCCGGCCGCGGCCTTCCTGGACGCCCTGGACAAGGAGTTCGGGATCGTCTCGCCGCGCCATCACGGCTATGACGTGGTGCGGGCCATCGAGGCGCTGCGCGACGGCGACGCGAAGGTGTTCTTCGCGATGGGCGGCAACTTCGTCGGGGCGACCCCGGACACCGAGGTCACCGAGGCGGCGATGCGCAAGGCCCGCCTCACGGTGCACGTGTCGACGAAGCTGAACCGTTCGCACGCGGTGACCGGCACCCGCGCGCTGATCCTGCCGACGCTCGGCCGCACGGACAAGGACGTGCAGAAGGGCGGCCGGCAGTTCGTGACGGTCGAGGACTCGATGGGTCTGGTGCACGCCTCGCGCGGCAATCTGCCGCAGGCGAGCCCGCACCTGCTGTCCGAGCCGGCGATCGTGGCGCGGATGGCGCGGGCGGTGCTCGGCAAGGGCTCGGCGACGCCGTGGGAGGAGTTCGAGGCGGACTACGCGACGATCCGCGACCGGATCGCCCGGGTGATCCCGGGCTTCGAGGACTTCAACGCGCGGCTCGCGGCGAACCCGGGCGGCTTCGCGCTGCCGCACGCGCCGCGCGACGAGCGCCGTTTCCCGACGGCGACCGGCAAGGCGAACTTCACGGCGGCGCCGGTGGAGTACCCGGCGGTGCCGGAGGGCCGGCTGCTGCTGCAGACGCTGCGCTCGCACGACCAGTACAACACCACGATCTACGGTCTGGACGACCGCTACCGGGGCATCACGGGCGGCCGCCGGGTGGTCCTCGTGCACCCGGAGGACGCGGCGGCGCTCGGCTTCGCGGACGGGGCGTACGCGGATCTGGTGAGCGAGTGGACGGACGGCAGCGAGCGGCGGGCGCCCGGCTTCCGGGTGGTGCACTATCCGACGGCCCGGGGCTGCGCCGCGGCGTACTACCCGGAGACGAACGTGCTGGTGCCGCTGGAGTCGACGGCCGACGTCAGCAACACCCCCGCGAGCAAGTCCGTGATCGTGCGTCTGGAAGAATCCGCAACCGCCTAAGCGTTTGCTCAGGCAGTAGCGAAAGACCGGCCGCACGACGACGAACGGAGCCCGTCCATGGGTGAGCAGCAGCACGTGAAGTTCCCGCAGGAGGTCATCGACGAGTACGCCTCGCTGGGCGTGGACCTGCCGGCGCTGTTCTCGGCCGGGCACCTGGGCAACCGGATGGGCGTGCAGATCCTGGAGGCCTCGGCGGACCGGGTGGTCGGCCGCATGCCCGTGGAGGGCAACACCCAGCCGTACGGGCTGCTGCACGGCGGCGCCTCCGCGGTGCTCGCCGAGACCCTGGGCTCGGTCGGTTCGATGCTGCACGGCGGGGTGTCCCGGATCGCCGTGGGCGTGGACCTGAACTGCACGCATCACCGCGGGGTGCGCAGCGGTCTGGTGACGGGTGTGGCGACGCCGGTGCACCGGGGCCGCTCGACCGCGACGTACGAGATCGTGATCACGGACGAGCAGGACAGGCGGGTCTGCACGGCGCGCCTGACCTGCATGCTCAAGGAGGTCGGCGGCCAGGACGCGCAGCACCTCCCGGCGGCCGGCCGGCTGGACGGCACCGGCGCCTGAGCCGGGGCCTGAGCCCTGCGCCCGAGCGGCGCCCCCGCCCCTCTCCCCCTTCGCGGCCCGGTACGGAACCTCCCGTACCGGGCCGCGGTGCGTTCCGGCCCCCGCCGCGCCGGCGACCGCGCGCCCAACTCCCGTATTCCCGCGCCCTCTTGCCCTCGCCCGCGACAGCCGCTTCACTGACGGGTCCGCTCACACCCGCGTTCCTCGACCAAGGGGTTGTCTTGACCGCCGTACGCACCACGACCGTGGCGACCGCCGTGTCCGCCGCGGCCTGCGCCGCCGTTCTCGCCACCGCGATCCCGTCCGCGGCGATCAACTCGTACAACGCGACGCCCGCGCCCGAGCGCACCGAGGTCGGCGCCCTCGTCGCGACCTGGGACGACGACGCCGACCCGGGCACGCCCGACCGGGTCGACTGGGTCTGCTCCGGGACCATGATCGACGCCGACACCTTCCTCACCGCGGCGCACTGCACGACCGACTGGCCGGAGAACGTGCGTTTCCACGTCTCGCTCGACCAGGACGTGCAGGCCGCCCTGGACGCGGCCGCCGCCGCGCATCCGGGCGACCCGGCCGCCGTGGCGCGCGCCGTGGCCGTCGAGGGCGTCGCGCACAGTCACCCGGCGTACCCGGGCCCGGCGGCCGATACCCATGACATCTCGGTGATCGAACTGCCCGCGGCGAAGATCGCGGAGCGCTGGAGCTTCAAGCCCGCGGCGCTGCCGAAGGCGGGCGCGCTGGACGCGCTCGGCCCGCAGGGACTGAACGCCACCCCCTTCGTCGTCGCCGGATACGGCACCCAGGAGGCCGAGCGCGGACCGGGCGGCCACACCCATCCGGGCGGCGGCGTCCGCATGAAGGCGCCGGTCTCGTTCAACGCCCTGAACGACGCGTGGATCCGGCTCAGCATGACCGCGCCACAGGGCAACGGCGGTGCCTGTTACGGCGATTCGGGCGGACCGAACTTCGCCGAGCTCGGCGGCCGGCGGACGCTCGTGGCGACCACGATCACCGGCGACACCCCCTGCTACGCCACGAACGTGGTGTACCGGCTCGACACCCCGGGCGCCCGCGACTTCCTGCGGACCTTCGTCCAACTGCCGTGACCCGTCGCCGCCCACACCCGGCCGGGACCGCGCTCGCCGCGGTCCTGGCCGGCTGCGCGCTCGCCCTGTCGACGGGCTGCGGGCGGGCGCCCGAGCGGACCGCGGACCCGGAGCCGACGGCGAGTTCGCCGGCGGACGTATGCACAAGTCTGGTGTCGTACTGGGTGAAAGAGGCCCTGAAGGGGAGCAAGTGGGCGGGGCTCGACTGGGAGCAGAAGGGGATGTCCAACGAGCAGTACGAGATCCACGACGAGGTCCTCGCCGACGCGCGCGCCGAGGAGCGGCGGACCGGGCGCGCGGCGGCGTTCGCGCTGACCGACCGCGAGACCCGGCGGAGGTGCGAGGCGGCGAAGGGCGCGACGGGCAGTTCGGAGAACTGGCGACCGCCCAGCGAACAGCGCGTACCCACCAGCGGTTCCCGGCCATCCCCGTCGTGACTCTGCGTAATCTTCCCACGAGATGGCACCGGCGACGGAGCGGAGCGCTCCGGTCAGCCGCTTCGTCCGCTGAGCTCAGAGCGGGTGTCCGATATCCGGAGAGTCGCCGGATGATCTTGTCAGGACCATGAACCACTCAAGCGCCTTAGCGGAACTGGGCGTTCTCTGGGCGTTCTCAGCATGTGAACACCACATTGCCGACCGTTATGTCCGAGTTTGCCCATGGCCTGCACACCGGTTCCCCCTGTCGGCATAACAAGACAGTCACATCATGTCGTCGGCGCTCCCGGTCCTTCCCCGGCTGCGCTTAGAGTCACGGCCAGTCACCGCGCCGCCGGGCGCTTGCTCTGCACGGCCCGCTTCACCCCCGTACGGCCCGGCATCGAAAACGGCACCTCTCAGCTCCCAGCTTCACGGCTTCACGGCACCGCCTCAGCTCGAGGGGGCCGCGCCAGGGAAAGGAAACCTTCGTGCGACACCGTTCTTTGCTCATCCTGACCAGCGTTCTCACCACGGGTGCGCTCACCCTCACCGCCTGCGGTTCGCGCGACGAGAACAAGGGCGGCGGCGACAGCGCCGGCGGCGGCACCACCGTGGTCATCGGCGTCGACGCGCCGCTCACCGGTTCGCTCTCCGCGCTGGGCCAGGGCATCAAGAACTCCGTGGACCTGGCGGTGCAGACCGCCAACAAGCAGAAGCTCGTCCCCGGCGTCACCTTCAAGATCGAGGCCCTCGACGACCAGGCGGTCCCGGCCTCCGGCCAGGCCAACGCCACCAAGCTGGTCGGCAACAAGGACGTCGTCGGCGTCGTCGGCCCGCTGAACTCGGGCGTCTCCCAGCAGATGCAGGGTGTCTTCGCCGCCGCCAACCTGGCGCAGGTCTCCCCGGCCAACACCAACCCGTCCCTCTCCCAGGGCGACAACTGGGGCAAGGGCGAGTTCAAGCGTCCCTTCAAGACCTACTTCCGTACCGCCGCCACCGACGTGGTCCAGGGCAAGTTCGCCGCCCAGTACCTCTTCAAGGACGCGGGCAAGAAGAAGGTCTACGTCGTCGACGACAAGCAGACCTACGGCGCCGGCCTCGCGGCGATCTTCACCGACGAGTTCAAGCGCCTCGGCGGCCAGGTCGTCGGCACCGACCACGTCACCGTGAAGGAGACCGACTTCTCCTCCACCGCCGACAAGGTCAAGTCCTCCGGCGCCGACTCCGTCTACTTCGGCGGCCAGTACCCCGAGGGCGGCCTGCTCTCCGACCAGATCAAGAAGACCGGCGCCAAGGTCCCGGTCATGGGCGGCGACGGCATCTACGACCCGGCCTTCATCAGCGCCTCCGGCGAGGCCAACGAGGGCGACCTGGCCACCTCGATCGGCTACCCGGTCGAGAAGCTCGACACCGCCAAGAAGTTCATCGAGGACTACAAGGCGGCCGGCTACAAGGACCCGTACGCGGCCTACGGCGGCTACTCCTACGACGCCGGCTGGGCGATCATCCAGGCGGTCAAGGCCGTCGTCGACGCCAACGGCGGCAAGGTCCCGACCGACGCCCGCGCCAAGGTCACCGAGGCCCTGGGCAAGGTCTCCTTCGACGGTGTGACCGGCAAGGTCTCCTTCGACGAGTACGGCGACACCACCAACAAGCAGCTCACGGTCTACAAGGTCGAGGGCGGCAAGTGGATCGACGTCAAGAGCGACACCTTCAACCAGTAAGCACCACCGTCCCGGCCTCGCTCCGGGACACCGTCCCGGCCTCGCTCCGGGAGCCCCGCACGACCTGAACCACGCCGCGCGAGGGCGCAAACAGCGCCCTCGCGCGGAGTCTTATCCGACAAGCTCATCGGAGGCCTGCGGTGAACGAACTGCCGCAACAGCTGGCCAACGGTCTGGCCCTCGGTGCCCTCTACGGCCTCATCGCCATCGGGTACACCATGGTCTACGGCATCGTCCAGCTCATCAACTTCGCCCACGGCGAGATCTTCATGATCGGGGGCTTCGGCGCCCTCACCACCTACACCGCTCTGCCGAGCGGAACGACCCTGCTGGTGGCGATCCCGCTCATGATCCTCGGTGGCGCGATCGCCTCCGTGGCCGTCGCCACCGCCGCCGAGCGGTTCGCCTACCGACCGCTGCGCAACGCGCCCCGGCTCGCCCCGCTCATCACCGCGATCGGTCTGTCGATCGCACTCCAGCAGCTCGTCTGGCAGTTCTACCCGGACGCCAAGAAGGCCGTCAGCTTCCCCGAGTTCAAGGGTGACGCCTTCCAGATCACCGAGAGCCTCCAGATCCAGCGCGCCGACGCCTTCGTGCTCGTCCTCGCCCCGCTGTGCATGCTCGCCCTCGGCTTCTTCGTCTCGAAGAGCCGCAGCGGCCGCGCCATGCAGGCCACCGCGCAGGACCCGGACACCGCGAAGCTGATGGGCATCAACACCGACCGCATCATCGTCATGGCCTTCGCCATCGGTGCCGCGTTCGCCGCCGTCGCCGCGGTCGCCTACGGCCTCGACAAGGGCCAGATCAACTTCGAGATGGGCTTCATCCTCGGTCTGAAGGCCTTCACCGCGGCCGTCCTCGGCGGCATCGGCAACATCTACGGCGCCATGGTCGGCGGCGTGGTCCTCGGCATCGCCGAGTCCCTCTCGATCGCCTACATCGAGGACATCCCCGGCATGCAGCAGCTCGGCGGCGGTGCCTGGTCCAACGTGTGGGCCTTCGTCCTCCTCATCCTCGTGCTCCTCGTCAGGCCACAGGGTCTGCTGGGCGAGCGCGTCGCGGACAGGGCGTGAGCACCATGACCGACACCACCATCGACCAGCCCGTCGCCAAGGCCCCGGCCACGCCCGCGGCCCTGCTCTGGACGATCGTCGCCGGCTCCGTCGCGACCGTCGCCAGCGCCTTCCTCGCCTGGACCTGGACCACCGCGTTCCCGGGCAACCTCACGATCTACGGCAACCCCGCCCCGCTCCAGCTGCTCACGCTGGTCGGAGCCGTCCTCACCGGCCTGTACGCGCTCTCCGCGCTCGGCATCAAGGGCCTCGGCTGGCTCACCCCGACCGGCGCCCGCAAGCCGCTGTGGATCGTGGCCCTCGGCACCTTCGCCACCACCCTCTTCACCGCGATATCGATCATCGTGGAGCTGGGCGCCCTGGTGGACCTGGAGCCCGGTGCCGGCTTCGCCGTCATCGCCGCCGCCGTCCCGGCGATCGCCGCGTACAAGCTGCCCGACGACACCCGCAAGGCCGCCCCGGCCAAGCAGCTGCCGTCCTGGGCCGAGGTCCTGATCATCGTCGCCGTCTTCGCCCTGGGCCTCTTCGTGGTCACCTTCGGCATCGACACCGACGACTCGGAGCCGCAGCTCTTCATCGCGTACCTGATCCTGGTCGCCTTCTCGGTCACCGCGCTGGTCAAGTCCGGGATCACCGCCCGCCTTTCGCAGATCACCGCGCGCAACCGGCAGGTGACGATCACCGCCAGCCTGGTCATGGCGATCGCCTTCCCGTTCATCCAGCAGAGCGGCGACACGTACACGCTGATCGCGGTCAACATCCTGATCTTCGCGACCGTCGCCCTCGGCCTGAACATCGTCGTCGGCCTCGCCGGTCTGCTCGACCTCGGTTACGTGGCCTTCCTCGGCGTCGGCGCGTACACCGCGGCCCTGGTCTCCGGAGCCACCTCCTCCGCCTTCGGCGTCCAGTTCCCCTTCTGGGCCGCGGCGCTCACCGGCATGGCGGCCTCACTGGTCTTCGGCGTCGTCATCGGCGCCCCGACCCTGCGGCTGCGCGGCGACTACCTGGCCATCGTGACCCTCGGCTTCGGTGAGATCTTCCGCATCGCCATGGGCAACCTCGACGGCACCTCGGGCCCGCAGATCACCAACGGCCCGAACGGCATCCCGAACATCCCGCAGCTGGAGTTCTTCGGCTACAACTTCGGCGAGCCGCACACGGTCCTGGGCATCACGCTCGGCGCGTACGCCAACTACTACCTGCTCATGATCCTCATCATGGCGCTGGTCGTGGTCGTCTTCTCCCGCGCCGGCAACAGCCGGATCGGCCGCGCCTGGGTCGCGATCCGCGAGGACGAGACCGCCGCCACCGCGATGGGCATCAACGGCTTCCGCGTGAAGCTCGTCGCCTTCGCCCTCGGCGCGGCCCTGGCCGGCCTCGCGGGCACGGTGCAGGCGCACGTCAACACCACGGTGGTCCCGGAGAACTACGTGTTCGCCGGCCCCGTCCCGCCGAACTCCGCCTTCCTCCTGGCGGCGGTCATCCTGGGCGGCATGGGCACCATCTCCGGCCCGATCGTCGGCTCCGCGCTGCTGTTCCTGATCCCGGCCAAGCTGTCCTTCCTCCAGGACTACCAGCTGCTCGGCTTCGGCATCGCGCTGATCCTGCTGATGCGCTTCCGCCCCGAGGGCCTCATCGCCAACAAGCGGGCGCAGCTGGAATTCCACGAGAACGACGACGAGGCCGGCGTACCGGAACAGCGTCAGTCCGCGGAAGCGGACGCGGACGCGACCTCCGGCGCCGGTGCGGCGAAGGCAGGGGCGTGAACGCCATGACGACCACCACCGAGACCGGCACCACGGCGACCGCCACCGGCGCCACCGTCCTCGACGCCAGCGGCGTGACCATGCGCTTCGGCGGTCTGACGGCCGTCCGCGACGTGAACCTGACCGTCCGCGAGGGCGAGATCGTCGGCCTGATCGGCCCCAACGGCGCCGGCAAGACCACCTTCTTCAACTGCCTGACCGGTCTGTACGTGCCCACCGAGGGCCAGGTCAGCTACAAGGGGACGGTGCTCCCGCCGAAGCCGCACCTGGTCACCCAGGCCGGCATCGCCCGTACCTTCCAGAACATCCGCCTCTTCTCCAACATGACGGTCCTGGAGAACGTCCTCGTCGGACGCCACACCCGGACCAAGGAGGGCCTGTGGTCCGCGCTGCTGCGCGGTCCCGGCTTCAAGCGGGCGGAGGCCGCCTCCCGCGATCGGGCCATGGAACTCCTGGAGTTCGTGGGCCTGGCGAACAAGGCGGAGCACCTGGCGCGCAACCTGCCGTACGGCGAGCAGCGCAAGCTGGAGATCGCCCGCGCGCTCGCCAGCGACCCGGGTCTGCTGCTGCTCGACGAGCCGACGGCCGGCATGAACCAGGCCGAGACCCGCACCACCGAGGAGCTGGTCTTCGCGATCCGCGACCGCGGCATCGCGGTCCTGGTCATCGAGCACGACATGAAGTTCATCTTCAAGCTGTGCGACCGGGTGGCCGTCCTCGTCCAGGGCGAGAAGCTCGTCGAGGGCACGGCCGAGGTCGTCCAGGGCGACGAGCGGGTCGTGGCCGCGTACCTCGGTACGCCGTACGAGGACGCCCCGGGCGCGGCGGAGCTCGCCGAGGTCGAGGCGGCCGAGGCCCACGCGGCCGACGAGGCGGCGAGCGAGGCCGAAGCCGAGGCCGAGGCCGCTGAAGACGCGGACGAGGACACGGGCGACGACGCGGCCGAGGACGCGGGCGACACCCCCGAGGACGCGGCTCCGGCCGCCGACGCGGACAGCACCACCGAAGGAGACTCCAAGTGACCGCTCTGCTCGAGGTCGAGGACCTCAGGGTCGCCTACGGCAAGATCGAGGCCGTCAAGGGCATCTCCTTCTCCGTCGAGGAGGGCCAGGTCGTCGCCCTGATCGGCACCAACGGCGCCGGCAAGACCACGACCCTGCGCACCCTCTCGGGCCTCCTCAAGCCCACCGCGGGAAAGATCACCTTCGACGGGCAGCCGCTCAACGGCGTCCCCGCCCACAAGGTGGTCTCGCTGGGCCTGGCCCACTCCCCCGAGGGCCGGCACATCTTCCCCCGGCTCAGCATCGCCGAGAACCTCCAGCTCGGTGCCTTCCTCCGCAAGGACAAGGACGGCATCGAGAAGGACATCCAGAAGGCCTACGACCTCTTCCCGATCCTGGGCGAGCGTCGCAAGCAGGCCGCGGGCACCCTCTCCGGCGGTGAGCAGCAGATGCTGGCGATGGGCAGGGCGCTGATGTCCCAGCCCAAGCTGCTGATGCTGGACGAGCCCTCGATGGGTCTCTCCCCGATCATGATGCAGAAGATCATGGAGACCATCGCGACGCTGAAGTCCGAGGGCATGACGATCCTGCTCATCGAGCAGAACGCGCAGGCCGCGCTCTCGCTCGCGGACCAGGCGTACGTGCTCGAGGTCGGCACCATCAAGCTGTCCGGCACCGGCCAGGAGCTGCTCGTGAACGACGACGTGCGCAAGACGTACCTCGGCGAGGAGTAGCACCGCCCCAGACAGAAGGCCCGCCCCACGACGATGTGGGGCGGGCCTTCTTTCGTACGGCGTTACGGCACCGCCTACTGCTCCTTGGCCTTCGCGGCCTTCTTCTCCTCGGCGTCCTCGATGACCGCCTCGGCGACCTGCTGCATCGACATGCGGCGGTCCATGGAGGTCTTCTGGATCCAGCGGAACGCGGCGGGCTCGGTCAGCCCGTACTGGGTCTGCAGGATCGACTTGGCGCGGTCGACCAGCTTGCGGGTCTCCAGGCGCTGGGAGAGGTCGGCGACCTCCTTCTCCAGGGCGCGCAGCTCGGCGAAGCGGGAGACGGCCATCTCGATGGCCGGGACCACGTCGCTCTTGCTGAACGGCTTCACCAGGTACGCCATGGCGCCGGCGTCCCGGGCCCGCTCGACGAGCTCGCGCTGCGAGAAGGCGGTGAGCATGAGGACCGGGGCGATGGACTCGCCGGCGATCTTCTCGGCCGCCGAGATGCCGTCGAGGACCGGCATCTTCACATCGAGGATGACCAGGTCGGGGCGGTGCTCGCGGGCCAGTTCGACGGCGCGGGCGCCGTCGCCGGCCTCGCCGACGACGGTGTAGCCCTCCTCCTCCAGCATCTCTTTGAGGTCGAGACGGATGAGGGCCTCGTCCTCGGCGATGACGACGCGGGTCGTCAGCGGCGGGACGTGCGACGCCGGCGCGGCGTCGTCGTCGGCGGCGGGCTGGGGCGACTCGGGGGCGGTCACGCGGGCTCCTCGTTCAAGGCCTCGTTCCCTGTGGAAGCGAGGCGGATACAGCTCCCCATGAGCCTACCCACCTCCTGTAAGGTAGGGGCACGGCGGGTGACCGCCTCCCTTCGTTTCGAAGGATGCCCCGGTAGCCCAGCGGTAGAGGCAATGGTCTCAAACACCATCCAGCGTGGGTTCGAATCCCACCCGGGGTACATTAACGAGATTTCCAAGGTCACCCGTTCGCCGATCAGGTCGGCCGGTCAGTTCGCGACCGGGTCTCCGATGTGGTGCACCCGGACCAGGTTGGTCGAGCCGGGGACGCCGGGCGGCGAGCCGGCCGTGATGACCACGATGTCGCCCTTCTGACAGCGCCCGATCCGCAGCAGCTCCTCGTCGACCTGGGCCACCATCGCGTCGGTCGACTCGACGTGCGGGCCGAGGAAGGTCTCGACGCCCCAGGTCAGGTTGAGCTGGGCGCGGGTCGCCGGGTCGGGGGTGAAGGCGAGCAGCGGGATCGGCGAGCGGTAGCGCGACAGGCGCTTGACGGTGTCGCCGGACTGGGTGAAGGCGACCAGGAACCGCGCCCCGAGGAAGTCGCCGATCTCGGCGGCGGCCCGGGCCACCGCGCCGCCCTGGGTGCGCGGCTTGCTGCGCTCGGTCAGCGGCGGCAGCCCCTTGGCGAGGATGTCCTCCTCGGCGGCCTCGACGATCCGGCTCATGGTGCGCACGGTCTCGATCGGGTACTTGCCGACGCTGGTCTCGCCGGAGAGCATCACGGCGTCGGTGCCGTCGATGACGGCGTTGGCGACGTCGGAGGCCTCGGCGCGGGTGGGGCGGGAGTTCTCGATCATCGAGTCGAGCATCTGGGTGGCCACGATGACCGGCTTGGCGTTGCGCTTGGCGAGCTTGATCGCCCGCTTCTGCACGATCGGCACCTGCTCCAGGGGCATTTCGACGCCCAGGTCGCCGCGGGCGACCATGATGCCGTCGAAGGCGGCGACGATGCCGTCGATGTTCTCGACGGCCTGCGGCTTCTCGATCTTGGCGATGACGGGGACCCGGCGGCCCTCCTCGTCC
The DNA here is from genome assembly GCF_041270065.1 of Streptomyces fradiae. Taxonomy (NCBI): domain Bacteria; kingdom Bacillati; phylum Actinomycetota; class Actinomycetes; order Kitasatosporales; family Streptomycetaceae; genus Streptomyces; species Streptomyces fradiae. The sequence continues at coordinate 1,897,154 of NZ_CP065958.1, forward strand.
ATGATCCGGTGCACGTCCTCGACGTCCCGGCCGCTGCGGACGAAGGAGAGGGCGATGACGTCGGCCCCGGTGCGCAGGGCCCAGCGCAGGTCCTCGACGTCCTTCTCGGACAGGGCGGGCACGGAGACGGCGACGCCCGGCAGGTTGAGGCCCTTGTTGTCGGAGACCATGCCGCCCTCGACGACCCGGGTGCGCACCCGGGGGCCGTCGACGGAGGTGACCTCCAGGGTGACCCGGCCGTCGTCGACGAGGATGCGTTCACCGGCGGTGACGTCCTCGGCGAGCCCTGCGTAGGTGGTGCCGCAGCCGTGCTGGTCGCCCTCCATGGGCTCGACGGTGATGGTGAACTCGTCGCCGCGTTCAAGGAGTACGGGACCCTCGCGGAATCGGCCGAGGCGGATCTTCGGGCCTTGAAGGTCGGCGAGGACGCCGACGCTACGGCCGGCCTCGCCCGCGGCCTTGCGGACGTGCCGGTAGCGCTCCTCGTGCTCGGCGTGGCCGCCGTGGCTGAGGTTGAGGCGGGCCACGTCCATTCCGGCCTCGATCAACGCCTTGATCTGGTCGTATGTTTCGGTGGCGGGCCCAAGGGTACAAACGATTTTTGCTCGGCGCATAAGGCGAGGGTAGGCCTTACCAGCGGGTAGCGAAGCGGCTCCGCATGACGACCCAACAACCTTTCCGTGAAAGGTTGTTGACAAGTCTTGAATTTGTGCGCGGGGCTGCTCCGATGAGCGGAATTCCGGCCGTTTTTCAGAGGGCCGGCGGGCTCATCACAAAGCGCGCGGCGACCTCCGCCACCACCGTCTGTCGCTGCGGCTCCAGGTCCAGCGGCGCCGGTTCATCCACCGACTCGGCCGCGAAGGCCATCCGCGGCGCGCCCAGCGGCCGCCCCGGCGGCACGGCGCCGGCCAGGCCGGTGTCGGAGAGTTCGAGCAGCGCCACGAGCGAGCCGCCGAGCGCCTCCGCGTACTCCCGACCGCGGCGCACCGCCTCCCGTACGGCCTGGGTGCGCGCCTCCGCGTACGCCGGGGAGTCCGGGCGCAGCGCCCACCAGGGGCCGTCGACCCGGGTCCACTCCAGGTCGGCGAGGCGGGTGGTCAGCTCGCCGAGCGCGGTGAAGTCGGAGAGCTCGGCCGAGAGCCGCACCCAGCCGCGGTAGCCGCGCACCTTCTCGCCGCGGCCGTGCCGGGACGGTTCGGGGGTGACGGCCAAGGCGCCGGTCTCCAGGGCGGTGACGGCCTCGCCGTACGACTTCAGCAGGGCGAGCGCCTGGGCGTTGCGGTCCGTCAGGGCGGCGAGCACCGAGGCCCGGTCGGTGCCCCCGGAACGTACCGACACCTCGATCCGGGCGAGCTCCGGCTCCACCTCCAGGCGGCCCTCGCCACGGACGGTCACCTGCGGCGCCTCGGGAGTCGGGTGGTGGTGCTGTGTCATACCGAACACTTTCCCACTCCGTAACCCGAAAGGTCTGTTGCGACGGTGCCGTCTGAGCCAGAATCTACGCGCGTTGTGCGCCCTTGGGGGGCGCTGGATCAATGGGGAGAACACACATGCCGCTGAACCGCCGGGCCTTCTTGGAGAGCTCCGCCGCCGTCGGAGCCGGAATCGCCCTCACCGCCGGGGCCGCCGCCCCGGCCGAGGCCCACGGGGGCGGCCGCCCCCGGCCGGCCAAGCGGTACTCCTTCACCGTGATGGGCACCACCGACCTGCACGGGAACGTCTTCAACTGGGACTACTTCACCGACAAGGAGTTCGACGACAAGGCGCACAACGACGTCGGCCTCGCCAAGATCTCCACCCTGGTGAACCAGGTGCGCAAGGCCAAGGGCCGCCGCAACACCCTGCTCATCGACGCGGGTGACACCATCCAGGGCACCCAGCTGTCCTACTACTACGCCAAGGTCGACCCGATCACGAAGGCCGGCGGCCCGGTCCACCCGATGGCCCAGGCCATGAACACGATCGGCTACGACGCCGCCGCGCTCGGCAACCACGAGTTCAACTACGGCATCCCGGTCCTCCGCAAGTTCCAGGACCAGTGCGACTTCCCGCTGCTCGGCGCCAACGCGCTCGACGCGAAGACGCTGCGCCCGGCCTTCGCGCCGTACAGCATGCACTGTCTGCGCACCCCGCACGGCCGGGACGTGAAGGTGGCCGTGCTCGGCCTCACCAACCCCGGCATCGCGATCTGGGACAAGGCCAACGTCACCGGCAAGATGGTCTTCCCGGGTCTGGAGGAGCAGGCCGCGAAGTGGGTGCCGAAGCTGCGCTCCATGGGCGCCGACGTGGTGATCGTCTCCGCCCACTCCGGCTCCAGCGGCACGTCCTCGTGGGGCGACCAGCTCCCGTACATCGAGAACGCGGCCTCGCTGGTCGCCGAGCAGGTGCCCGGCATCGACGCGATCCTGGTCGGCCACGCGCACACCGAGATCCCCGAGTACCGGGTCGCCAACAAGGAGACCGGCAAGCAGGTCGTCCTCTCCGAGCCGCTCAAGTGGGGCCAGCGCCTCACCCTCTTCGACTTCGACCTGGTGTGGGAGAAGGGCCGCTGGACCGTCGAGAAGGTGGGCGCGCAGGTCCTCAACTCCAACACCGTCGAGGAGGACCCGGCGATCACCGGGATGCTCGCCGACGAGCACAAGAAGGTCGTGGCCTACGTCAACCAGGCCATCGGCACCTCCACCGCCGTCATGACCACGGAGAACGCGCCGTGGCAGGACGAGCCGATCATCGACCTGATCAACATCGTCCAGGCGGACACCGTGAAGGCGGCCCTCGCGGGCGGCGCCTACGCCGCCCTGCCGGTCCTCTCCCAGGCCTCCTGCTTCTCCCGGACCGCGCGGTTCCCGGCCGGCCAGATCACCATCAAGGACGCCGCCGGGCTCTACCCCTTCGAGAACACCCTGGAGGCCCGGCTCATGACGGGCGCCCAGCTCAAGGACTACCTGGAGTACTCGGCGAAGTACTACGTCCAGACCCCGGCGGGCGCGCCCGTCGACACCGCGAAGCTCACCAACGCGGAGAACATCCCGGACTACAACTACGACGCCGTGTCGGGTCTGACGTACGACATCGACATCGCCAAGCCGGTCGGCCAGCGGATCACCGGCCTGTCCTTCGAGGGCAAGCCGCTCGACCCGGCGGCGAAGTTCGTCCTCGCGGTGAACAACTACCGCGCCAACGGCGGCGGCGCCTTCCCGCACGTCGCCAAGGCCGAGCAGCTGTGGGCCAACTCGGACGAGATCCGCAACACGATCATCCAGTGGGTGCAGGCGAAGGGGACGATCGACCCGGCGCAGTTCGCGTCGGTGGACTGGAAGCTGACGCGGGACGGCGTCCCGGTCTTCTAGTCACCTCCTGGCTGCTACTGCTGTACGAGAGGCGTCAGCTTCCGGTCCTGGGCCGGAATGCCCGGCGCCTCTCGCGCGTCCAGGCCGAAGCTGGTGAACGCGGTGCGGTGCGGCAGCGGGTACGGCTCCTTGCCGGTCACCGAGTTGAGGATGACCGCGCTGCGCCAGGCGGCCAGGCCCAGGTCGGGGGCGCCGACGCCGTGGGTGTGCCGCTCGGCGTTCTGGACGTAGACCGAGCCGGTGACGGACTCGTCGAGGACCAGCCGGTACTCGGTGTCGATCCGGGGCCGGCCGGCGGCGTCGTGCCGCAGATACGGGTCGAGGCCGGCGAGCATCCGCTCCACCGGGCGCTCCTGATAGCCGGTGGCCAGCACCACGGCGTCGGTGATCAGGCGGGAGCGGCTGCCCTGCTGTACGTGTTCCAGGTGCAGCTCCACCTTGGTGGTGGCGACCCGGCCCGCGGTGCGGACCCGCACGCCGGGCGTGAGCACCGCGTCCGGCCAGCCGCCGTGCAGGGTGCGGCGGTACAGCTCGCCGTGGATCGCGCTGATCGTGTCGGTGTCGATGCCCTTGTGCAACTGCCACTGGCGGGGCAGGAGTTCGCCTCTGGTCTGCTCGGGCAGCGCGTGGAAGTAGCGGGTGTAGTCGGGCGTGAAGTGCTCCAGGCCCAGCTTGGAGTACTCCATCGGCGCGAAGGCCTCGGTGCGGGCCAGCCAGTGCAGCTTCTCCGCCCCGGCGGGCCGGGCCCGCAGCAGGTCGAGGAAGATCTCCGCGCCGGACTGACCGGAGCCGATGACGGTGACGTGTGCCGCCGAGAGGAGCGCGTCACGGTGGGCGAGGTAGTCCGCGGAGTGGATCACCGGCACGCCGGGCGCGTCGGCGAGCGGGCGCAGCGGCTCGGGGACGTACGGCTCGGTGCCGACGCCGAGGACGACGTTGCGGGTGTACGAGCGGCCCAGCGCCTCGGCCTCGCCGTCGGCGTCGAGCTGGGTGAAGTCGACCTCGAACAGGCACCGTTCGGGGTTCCAGCGGACCGAGTCGACCTGGTGGCCGAAGTGCAGTCCGGGCACCAGGCCGGCGGCCCAGCGGCAGTAGGCGTCGTACTCGGCGCGCTGGATGTGGAAGGTCTCGGCGAAGTAGAAGGGGAAGAGCCGGTCGCGGCTCTTCAGGTAGTTGAGGAAGGTCCACGGGCTGGCCGGGTCGGCGAGGGTCACCAGGTCGGCCAGGAACGGCACTTGGAGCGTGGCGCCCTCGATGAGCAGTCCGGGGTGCCAGTGGAAGCCGGGCCGTTGCTCGTAGAAGGCGGTGGCGAGCCCGCCGGGCACGCCGTCGGCGAGGGCGGCGAGAGAGAGGTTGAACGGTCCGATGCCGACGCCGACCAGGTCGTACGGGCGGTCGAGGGCCTGCTGGGGGGTGCTGCCGGTCATCGGTCGGAGCCGCCTTCCACGAGGGTGAGGATGTTTCGCAGGTCGCCGGGGGTGGCGTGGGGGTTGAGCAGGGTGGCCTTGAGCCAGAGCCGCCCGTCGGCGGCGGCACGCCCGAGGACGGCGCGGCCCTCGGTGAGGAGGGTGCGGCGGATCTCGGCCACGGCCTCGTCGGGCGCGTCGTACGGCCGGAACAGGACGGTGGTGAGGGTGGGCCGGGCGTACAGCTCCAGGCCCGGGGCCTTCTCCACCAGGTCGGCGAGGTGCGCGGCGAGCTCCATGCACGCGTCGACGAGCCCGCCGAGGCCGTCGCGGCCGAGGGCGCGCAGGGTCACGGCGGTCTTCAGGACGTCCGGGCGGCGGGTGGTGCGCAGCGAGCGCCCGAGGAGGTCGGGCAGGCCGGCGTCGGTGTCGTCGTCGGCGTTCAGATAGTCCGCGGTGTGCGTGAGTACGGCGAGGTCGGCGGCGTCCCGTACGGCGAGCAGCCCGGCGGCGGCGGGCTGCCAGCCCAGCTTGTGCAGGTCGACGGTGACCGTGCGGGCCCGGTCGAGCCCGGCGAGCAGCGGGCGGTGGGCGGCGCTGAAGAGTGCGGGGCCGCCGTAGGCGGCGTCGACGTGGAGGTCGGCGCTTCCGTGCGCCGCGCACAGGTCGGCGAGCTCGGGGAGCGGGTCGATCAGTCCGGCGTCGGTGGTGCCGGCGGTGGCGGCGACGAGGAGCGGGCCGGGGGTGGCGCGGAGGGCCTCGTCCAGTGCGACGGGGTCGATCGTGCCGTTCGGCGCGGGTACGACGACGGGCTCGGGCAGCCCGAGCAGCCAGGCGGCGCGGTGGAAGGAGTGGTGCGCGTTGGCCCCGACGAGTGTCCGGACGGCGCCGTGCCGCTCCCTGGCCAGGAGGAGGGCGAGCTGGTTGGACTCGGTGCCGCCGGTCGTGACGAGCGCGTCGGGGTGGGCCTCGCCCGGGAACACCTCGGCCGCGAGCGCGGCCGTCACGAGGGCCTCCAGCTCGGACGCGGCGGGCGCCTGGTCCCACGAGTCCATGGACGGATTCAGCGCGGAGGCGGCGAGATCGGCGGCCGCGGCGATCGCGAGCGGCGGCGTGTGCAGATGCGCCGCGCACAACGGCTCGGCGGGATCCGCCGCCCCGGCGGCCACCGCCCGCACGACGGTCCGCAGCGCCTCCTCGGCCCCGGCACCCTGTTCCGGCAGCACCACCCCTACCGCCTCCCGCAGCTCCCGCCCCGCCTTCTCGGGCCCGCCCCGCGGCAGCGGCCCGCCCCGCTCGACAGTGCCGTCCCGCAGCGCCCGCAGCACGACATCGATCAGTGGACGCAGAGCATCGGCCCCCTGGGGGCCACCGGCGAGGGGTGCGGCACGCATGGACGACAGAGTGCCGGGGGTTGTCGGGGATTGTCCGGAGAGTCGGGCGCTGTGACCCGAACGAGGGACGGGGGGTTGCGGGGTGGGGAGGGTGCAGGGGGCGGGGGCGGGGGCGGGGCTAGACGACCTCCAGGTTGGCCATCATGCCCATGTCCTCGTGTTCCGCGTTGTGGCAGTGGAAGAGGTAGCGGCCGCGGTAGGCGTCGAAGCGGGTGAGGAGTTCGGCGGATTCGCCGGGGCGGAGGGAGATCGTGTCCTTGAGGCCCGCGTCGTGCGGGAGCGGGGGGTGGCCGCCGCGGGAGAGGATGCGGAAGCCGGTGAGGTGGAGGTGGACGGGGTGGTGGACGTCCGCGACGAGGCGCCAGAGTTCGGTGTCGCCGTGGCGGACGGTGACGTCGGTGCGGGAGGGGGCGAAGGGGAGGCCGCCGATCAGCCAGCCGTGGGTGTCGTCCTCGCCCATGCGGCCCGCGCGGAAGGAGAAGTCGCGGACGCGGACCGCGTCCTCGCGGCGCCACGCGGGCAGGTCGGTGGAGAGGACCCGCGGGACCCGGCTGTCGTCGGACGCCTTACGGACGACGTGGAAGGCCATGACGTCCCGGGTGCGCCCGGAGCCGAGCCGGTTGACCAGGCGGACGCGGCTGCCGACCGGGAAGCGGGAGAAGTCCACGACGACGTCGTAGCGTTCCGCCGGGGCCATCGGCAGGGTGTGGTGCGTGACAGGCGCGGCGAGCAGACCCTGGTCGGAGCCGATCTGGTGGAACTCCCAGAGTCGGCCATCGCCCTCGTCGACGAACGCCAGCTCGTAGTGCCGCGCGTTCGAAGCGTTGAGCAGCCGCAGCCGGTACCGCGCCGCGTCGACCTCGTGCACCGGCCACGGCGCGCCGTTGACCAGGATGACGTCGCCGAGCACGCCCGCGACGTACGGCTCCCGCACGCCCGGCCGCTCGCGCAGCGTCGGGTCGAGGGAGGGGTAGGCCAGGCTGCCGTCCTCCGCGAAAGCGCGGTCCGCGATCATCAGGGGCAGTTCGCGCGGCCCCGCGGGCAGGCCGAGGGCCTCCTCGGCGGCGTCGCGGACGATGTGGAGGCCGGCCAGGCCCCGCCAGATCGCGGGGGCGGTGAAGTCCATGCGGTGGTCGTGGTACCAGAGCAGCGCCGGGCGCTGGTCCAGCGGGAAGGTGTAGTCCCGGGTCAGTTCGCTCGTCACCGCGCGCGGATCATGCATGCTCATGCCGTGCCCGGACATGCCGTGCCCGGACATGCCGTGCCCGGACATACCGTGGCCCGCGTGCTGCGTCCAGCCCGCCGGCGTCACCAGGTCCGTCGGATAGCCGTCCGACGCCGCCGGCGTGCGCCCGCCGTGCAGGTGCACGACGGTCGGCACGGGCAGTTCGTTGCGGTGGGTCACGGTGACCGGGCGGCCGCGCCGCGACTCGATCGTCGGGCCCGGGAAGGTCCCGCCGTACGTCCACAGCGGCGTCCGTACGCCCGGCAGGATCTCCGCAGTGACCTCGCGCTGGGTGATCGCGTAGCGGTCCGTCCCGCCCGCGCGGCTGACCGGCGCGAGGACGGCGGGCAGCGGCAGCGGGACCCGGAACGGCGGCGGCAGCGGTACGGCGCTGCGCAGTTCGGCGCCGGTCGCCGCCGGGTGGCGGGACAGCGCGGCCGCGGCGCCCAGGCCGGTGACCGCCGTCGCGCCGAGCGCGCCCCCGATGGCAAGCACCTGACGCCTGCTCAGCCCGCGCCCGTACGGTGATGATTCACGCACCGGTAGCCGCCTCCTCCAGGGGCCGGCCCACCGGGCGCGCCCAGATCGCCACGAACAGCACGGCCGCGGCCGCGATCGTGAACACCCCGAGCGGAATGTGCAGCCACAGCGCGCCCGCCGCCCCCGCGAAGTACTGCACGGTCTCCGCGACCGCAAGCGCCAGGGTCGCCAGGCAGGGCCAGGCTCGGCGCAGCCGGACCCAGACCACGATCGCGACGATCAGCTGGAGCAGACAGAGCGAGGTGACGACGTCCGCGCCGGTCGCGTGCATCCCCAGGCCGTCGAAGTCCCCGCTCAAGTACACGCCGGCGAAGACCGGTTGTGCGAAGACCGCCACGATGTGGACCGTGACGACGGCCCGCAACACCCATTCGACGGGTCGCGTGCGCATGCCGCGTCCCCCTCCCCCGCTCCGGTTTCTGAACGCCTTCAACGCTATGTGCGGGACGGTTAGGGTGTCCAAGATCGATATTGCTATGGCGTCATGCCCGGGGAGACATGATGGATCTGCACGCGCTCCGGCAGTTCCAGGTCGTGGCCCGGCTCGAGCACCTCAGCCGGGCCGCCGAGGAACTCCACGTGGCCCAGCCCTCGTTGAGCCGCACCATCGCCCGGCTTGAGGGCGAGCTCGGCGCCCCGCTCTTCGACCGGGCGGGGCGGCTGCGCCTGAACGACGCGGGCCGGGCCTTCCTGCGGCATGTCGAGCGCACGCTCGGCGAGCTGGAGGCCGGGCGGCGGGCCGTCGCGGACATCGCGGAGCACGGCGTCGGCACCGTACGGATCGCGTCGGAGACCTTCCTGACGCTCACCGGTCCGCTCGCCGCCTTCAAGCGGGCCCACCCGGCGGTCGAGGTCGCCCTGCACCAGATGCCGGCCGAGCAGATGGGGCGCGCGCTGCGGGCGCAGGAGGTCGATCTGTGCGTGGCCTCGCAGCCGGTGCCGGCCGAGGGCCTTGAGGCGGTCGGGCTGCTCGACGAGCCGGTCTGGGTGGTCACCCCGCTCGGGCATCCGCTCGCGGACCGGGAGTCGGTGAGCGTCGCCGAACTCGCCGAGCAGCCCTTCGTCACCACCCGCACCGGGCACTGGCAGCGCCGGCTGCTCGACCGGCTGTTCGCGGCGGAGGGCCTGGCGGCGCCGCGCATCGTGTGCGAGGGCGACGAGCCGAGCGCCACCGCGATCCTGGTCGCCGCGGGCCTCGGCATCGGCCTCATCCCGGACATGGCCCGCCGCAGCGCCACCCGCGCCCCGGTCGCCTGGATCGCCGTCGACGGCTCCGCCTGCCGCCGCACCCTGACCCTGCTGCGCCCCGCGAACGCCCACCCCGGCGGCGCCGCGCGCCTGATGCACGCGGCGCTGACGGGGTGGGACTGGTCGGCGGGCCCGGTCTAGGACCGGGCCCGGAGGGCTAGGGCGTGTGTCGAAAGTAGCGTCGTCCGCCCGCAGGGCGGGCCGGGAGGTGTCCGGTGCGTGCGATCGCAAGGCGGAGGGAGGAGAGCGCAGCGTGCTGCGCCGACGACTGACAACGCAGCGAGCGCGCGTGCAGGGCGCCTCCCGGCAGACGGGACTTTCGGCACACGCCCTAGCCGCGCGCCCGCAGGGCCCGGCGGAGGTCGTCGAGCTGGTCGACCAGCTGGCGGCGCAGGGCCGGGATCATCGTGTCGTCGGCGAGGTGGCGCTCGCCGAGGGCGAGGGAGTCGGCGTCGATCGCGAAGGCCGGGAAGGCGCGGCGGCCGGCGGCCTCCGCGAGGGCGGGGCCGCGGCGTTCGGCCATGGCGATCGCGGCGGGGTAGAAGCGGGCCACGTAGTCCCGGGTCAGTTCGGCCTGCTCGGGCTTCCAGAAGCCGTCGGCGGTCGCCGTGAACAGGTAGTTGGACAGCTCGTCGGAGTCGAACATGGCCGACCAGGCGGCCGCCTTCGCCTCCGCCGTCGGCAGCGCCGCCCGGCAGCGGGCCGCGCCCTCCTGGCCGGTGGCGCTGGGGTCGCGCTCCAGCTCGGCGGCGATCGCGGCCTCGTCGGTCGCGCCGAGGACGGCGAGCCGGGCCAGGATCCGCCAGCGCAGCTCCGGGTCGAGCTCGGGGCCGCCGTGGACGGTGCCCTCCTCCAGCCAGGAGGCGATCTTGTCCGGGGTGGTGGCGCTGTCGATGCAGGCGCGGACGGCGGTGAGGCGCAGTCCGGGCGCCTCGCCGTCCTCGGTGCGGCGCAGCAGCGCGCGGGTGATCTCGGTGAGCGTGGCGAGGGCGGCCGGTCGGTCGGCCTCGGAGACGTAACGGTCGGCGATCTGCATACGGGCGAAGCCGAGCACGCCCTGCACGACGGCGAGTTCGGTCTCCTCGGGGAGGTGGGCGAGGGCCACCGCCAGGTACTCGGCGCCGCTGAGCTCGCCGTCGCGGACCATGTCCCGCAGCGCGTTCCAGACCACCGCTCGGGTCAGCGGGTCGGGGATGCGGGAGAGGCCGCGCAGCACGCTCTCCGCCGACGCCTCGTCGAAGCGCATCTTGGTGTAGGTGAGGTCGCCGTCGTTGAGGACGACGAGCGCCGGGCGCGGGCCGTCGAGGGCGAGCGGGGCCTCCTGCGGCACGTCGGCCCAGACCCGCTCGCGCAGGACGAGGTCGCCGGCGGCGTCGCGGTCGTGGATGCCGACGGAAAGGCGGTGCGGGCGGCCGCCGGCGCGGTCGACGGTGAGCCGCCACGTGCTGCCCTCGCCCGCCAGGCGCGGGGTGAGGGTGTCGACGCCGGTGGTGCGCAGCCACTGCTCGGCCCAGCCGTGCACGTCGCGGTCGGTGGCGGCGGCGAGGTTGTCGACGAAGTCGGCGAGGGTGGCGTTGCCGAAGCGGTGCCGCTTGAAGTGGATGTTGATACCGGCGAGGAAGTCGTCCTCGCCCATCCACGCGACGAGCTGGCGCAGCGCGGAGGCGCCCTTGGCGTAGGAGATGCCGTCGAAGTTGAGCAGCGCGGAGGCGGTGTCGGGGACGGCGTCCGCGGCCGGGGCGACGGGGTGGGTGGAGGGCCGCTGGTCGGCCTCGTAACCCCAGGCCTTGCGGGTGACGCCGAAGTCGATCCAGGTGTCGGCGAAGAGCTCGGAGCAGGCCTCGTTGACGGTCTGGAAGCCCATGTACTCGGCGAAGGACTCGTTCAGCCAGATGTCGTCCCACCAGCGCAGGGTGACGAGGTCGCCGAACCACATGTGGGCCATCTCGTGGGCGATGACCATGGCGCGGTGCATCCGCTCGGTGTCGGTGACGGCGGAGCGGAAGACGAACTCGTCGCGGAAGGTGACGAGTCCGGGGTTCTCCATGGCGCCCGCGTTGAACTCGGGCACGAAGGCCTGGTCGTACGAGTCGAAGGGGTACGGCTCGGCGAACTTCTCGTGGTAGCGGTCGAAGCAGGCCTTGGTGATGTCGAGGATCTCGTCGGCGTCGGCGTCCAGGTGGGGCGCGAGCGAGCGGCGGCAGTGGATGCCGAACGGCAGGCCGGCGTGCTCGGTGCGCACCGAGTGCCAGGGGCCGGCGGCGACGCAGACCAGGTAGGTGGAGATCAGCGGGGTGGTGGCGGCCGTCCAGCGGCCGTCGGTCTGCTGCTCGGTGATGCCGTTGGACAGCACGGTCCAGCCCTCGGGGGCGGTGACGGAGACGTCGAAGACGGACTTGAGGTCCGGCTGGTCGAAGGCGGCGAAGACGCGCTGGACGTCCTCCATGAACAGCTGGGTGTAGACGTACGCCTCGCCGTCGGTGGGGTCGGTGAAGCGGTGCATGCCCTCGCCGGTGTGCGAGTAGCGCATGGTGGCGGTGATGCTCAGGGTGTGCTCGCCCTCGGTGAGGGTGAGCGGGAGCCGGTTGCCGTCGAGGGCCTTGACGTCGAGCGGGGTGCCGTCGAGGGCGGCGGTGTGCAGGGCGTCCGGCTTGAGCTCGACGAAGGTGTCCCCGGCGGCGCGGGCGGTGAACCTGATGTGGGTGGTGGACCCGAAGGTCTCGTCGCCGGTGGTGAGGTCGAGGTCCACGGCGTAGTGGTGGACGTCGAGGAGCTGGGCACGGGTCTGCGCTTCGTCGCGCGTCAGTACGGACATGGGGGCCATGCTGCCCGATGCCCTCCCGCCCCGGGGAGGGGCGTTCACCGAGAGCTCAGGAGTTCGTACGGGGAGTCCCGGGCGGGACCGGGAACACCTCGGGCGGGCGCTCAGGCCAGGCCCGCGCCGTCCAGGTGCGCGAAGGCGGCGGAGATCCGGGGCCGGTCGTAGCCGGCCGGGCCCTTGGCGCCGCTGGAGAGCAGGGTGTGCAGGAGCAGCCGGGCCTTGACCGGGGTGAGCGGTCCGGCCGGGATGAGGCCGTGGTGCAGCAGCTCGTACTCGGAGCCGGGGCCGCGGTAGGTGCGGGAGAGGGTGGCGCCGGCGCCGGTACGGGAGGCGAGGACGACCGGGATGCGCTCGGCGAGCGCGGCGAGGGGTTCGACGAGCGCGCCGGGGACGTGTCCGGCGCCGAAGGCGGCGACGACGAGTCCGTCGTACCGGTCCGCGAGTCCGTCCAGGAGTTCGCCGCGGTCGCCGAGGGTGAGGGTGAGCAGGGCCACCCGTACGGCGGGGTCGAGGCGCAGCGGGCAGGCCCGGGCGGGCACGGCGGGGCGGAGCAGGATCCGCGGCTCGCCCTCGACGACCTGGCCGAGGGGGCCGGCGCCGGGCGAGGCGAAGGTGGCGATCGAGGTGGTGTGGGCCTTGTGCGCGAAGCGGGCGGCGTGGATCTCGTCGGCGAGGACCACGAGCACGCCGAGCCCGCGGCAGCCGGGGTCGGCGGCGACGGCGAGGGCGGCGGCCAGGTTGGCGGGGCCGTCGGCGCCGGGCAGGTCGGGGCGGCGCATGGCGCCGGTGACGGCGATCGGCTGTTCGGTGGTGGTGCAGAGCAGGTCGAGCAGGAAGGCGGTCTCCTCCAGGGTGTCGGTGCCCTGGACGACGACCGCGCCGGAGCCGGCGGCGACGGCCGCGGCGATCTCGTCGGCGAGGGCGGCGAGGTCCTCGAAGGAGAGGGAGGAGCTGGGGACCCGGCGGAAGTCGCGCAGCTCGACGTCGACGCCCTCCGGTGTGACGCCGAGCCCGGCGAGCACCTCGGTGCCGGTCATCCGGGCCGCGTCACCGCCCCGTGCGGAGATGGTGCCGCCCAGGGTGAATACGGTGACGCGTGCCATTCCGGGTTCCCCGTTCCTTCCTCAGCGTGTTCGTCCGCGATCGGCGTTCGTCAGCGTGCCTCGTCCGCGATCGTCTCGTGGTGGCGGATGACCTCCGCGATGATGAAGTTGAGGAGCTTCTCCGCGAACGCCGGGTCCAGTCTGGCGCTCTCGGCGAGTTCCCGCAGCCGGGCGATCTGCCGGGCCTCGCGGGCCGGGTCGGCGGGCGGCAGGTTGTGCTCGGCCTTGAGGACGCCCACCTGCTGGGTGCACTTGAAGCGCTCGGCGAGCATGTGGACCACCGCCGCGTCGATGTTGTCGATGCTCTCGCGCAGCCGGGTCAGCTCGGTCCGTACGGACTCGTCGATCTCGCTCATGACCTGGGACCCTATCCGGATCCGGTGAGGATGGTGGGCGGGTGTTCGGGATCCGGAACGGTACGGCTCCAGCCGCCCGGCACCGTGCGTCCCTGCTGCTCGCGGAAGCGGACGGGGGCGGTGCCGACGCGGCGGGTGAAGAGGCGGGAGAAGTAGGCGGGGTCGTCGTAGCCGACCCGGCGGGCGACGGCGGCGACCGGCAGGTCGGTGGCGGCGAGGAGCTCCTTGGCGCGGCCGAGGCGGACGGTGAGCAGATAGTCCTTGGGGCTGCAGCCGGCGGCGCGGCGGACGGCGGTACGCAGCTCGGCGGGGGTCATGCCGTGCCGGGCGGCGTGTTCGGCGACGGAGAGCCGGGTGAAGGCGTCGCGGGCGAGGGCGGCGAGGACGGGGGCGCCGTCGGCGTTGGTGTCGGCGCGGGCGCGGCGCAGCGCGACCAGGAGTTCGTGGACGGCGGCGGCGGTCTCGACTTCGAGGAGCGGGTTGCCGGGGCGGGCGGCGCGGGCGATGCGGCCGATGGCGGCGCGGGCGGGGGCGGCGTCGGCGAGCGGGACGACGGGCCGCTCGGGTTCGATGTAGCCGAGTTCGGTGTAGGTGGCGGTGGCGGGTCCGGTGAAGTCGACGAAGGACTCGTCCCAGCCGGTGCCGGGGTCGGCGGAGTAGTGGTGCGGTACGCCGGGGGTGAGCCAGATCAGGGCGGGCGCGGTGACGGTGGTGCGGCGGCCGTCGGGGCCGCGGTACCAGCCGCTGCCGGAGCCGACGACGACGGCGACGTGGTGGTCGAGGGTGCGCGGGCCGACGGTGGGCAGAGCGCCGTGCTGGAGCCCGACGCCGAGGCAGACCAGGCCGAGCCGGTGGTGGACGGGGCTGGGCGTGAAGTAGCGCATCCAGGTGTGGTACATCGCGCGACCGCCTCCGTGACGCCGGTTCGAACGTCCAAACTGCGACGATCTTTGTCCATGGACCGGTCCGCCGCCAGAGGGCGAGGGTGAGCCACATGAACGCAAGGCACATGGACGCGAGGCGCAGGAACGCAGGGCGCACGGACGCGAGGCACATGAACGAGTTCCGCCGGTTCGTCGTGGGGGACGAGGACTTCCTGCTCGACGGGCGGCCCGTGCGGCTGCTCTCGGGCGCGCTGCACTACTTCCGGGTGCACGAGGAGCAGTGGGACCACCGGCTCGGGATGCTGCGCGCGATGGGCCTCAACTGCGTCGAGACGTATGTGCCGTGGAATCTGTACGAGCCGGAGCCCGGCCGGTACGGGGACGTGGCGGCGCTGGGCCGCTTCCTGGACGCGGTGGGGCGGGCCGGGCTTTGGGCGATCGTGCGCCCCGGCCCGTACATCTGCGCCGAGTGGGAGAACGGCGGGCTGCCGCACTGGCTGACCGGCCCGCTGGGGCGGCGGGTGCGCACGGCCGACCCGGAGTACCTGGCGCCGGTGGAGCGCTGGTTCCGGCGGCTGCTCCCCCAGGTGGTGGAGCGGCAGATCGGACGGGGCGGTCCGGTCCTCATGGTGCAGGTGGAGAACGAGTACGGCAGTTACGGCACGGACGCCGGGTATCTGCGGTGGGTGGCCGACCTGCTCCTCGACTGCGGGGTGGAGGTGCCGCTGTTCACCTCGGACGGCCCGGAGGACCACATGCTGACCGGCGGTTCGGTGCCGGGGGTGCTCGCGACGGCGAACTTCGGCTCGGGGGCGCGGGAGGCGTTCGCGACGCTGCGCCGGCATCAGGCGCAGGGCCCGCTGATGTGCATGGAGTTCTGGTGCGGCTGGTTCGACCACTGGGGCACGGATCATGTGGGCCGGGACGCGGTGGACGCGGCGGCGGTGCTGCGGGAGATCCTGGAGTGCGGGGCCTCGGTCAACGTCTACATGGCGCACGGCGGTACGAGCTTCGCCGGCTGGGCCGGGGCGAACCGCTCGGGGGCGCTGCACGGCGGCGCGCTGCGGCCGACGGTCACCTCGTACGACTACGACGCGCCGGTCGACGAGGCGGGGCTGCCGACGGAGAAGTTCTGGCGCTTCAGGGAGGTGCTCGCGGAGTACGCGGACGGTCCGCTGCCGGAGGTGCCGGAGCCGCCGGTACGGATCGGGGCGCCGGCGGCGGGCGCGGTGGGCGCGTGGGCGCCCCTGGCGGAGGTCCTGGAGGTGCTCGGCGACGAGGAGACGGAGCGCCCGGTGCCGCCGGCCTTCGAGGAGCTGGGGGTGGACCGGGGCCTGGTGCGCTACCGGGTGCATGTGCCCGGGCCGCGGCAGCCGTACCCGCTGGGCGTGACGGGGCTGCGGGACCGGGCGACGGTGTACGTGGACGGGGTGCCGGCCGGGGTCCTGGACAGCGAGGACGCGGAGCTGCCGGAGCCGGTGGCGGGGCCCGCCGTGGTCGATCTGTGGGTGGAGTCCCTGGGCCGGGTCAACTACGGGCCGCGGCTCGCCGAGCCGAAGGGGATCACGGGCGGGGTGCGGCACGAGCGGCAGTTCCTGCACGGGGTGCGGGCGCGGGGGCTGCGGCTCGCCTCCTTCGAGGCGGCGGCGGTGGCGAAGGTCCCGTTCGGGGAGGTGCCGGAGGGGTCGGGGCCCGGCCTCTACACGGCCGAGGTGACCGTCCCGTCCCCCGGTGACGCGTACCTCCGCCTCCCCGGCTGGACCCGCGGCTTCGTCTGGGTGAACGGCTTCTGCCTGGGCCGCTTCTGGAACGCGGGCCCGCAGGACGCCCTGTTCGTGCCGGGCCCGGTGCTCCGCGAGGGCGCGAACGAGGTGTGGGTCCTGGAGCTGGAGGGCGGCTCGGGGGACGCGATCGAGCTCGCCTGAACGGGGGGGTGCCCGGAGCCGGTCGGCCCCGGGCACCCGTACACATACAAGAAGTGTTGCTACAGAGTCGCGGCCGCCGACTTGATGGCGGAGGCGAAGGTGGACACCTCGGTGTAGACGCCGGGGTAGCCGGGTCGGGCGCAGCCCTCGCCCCAGCTCACGATGCCGACCTGGACCCAGGCGTTGTTGTTGTCCTTGCGGAACATCGGGCCGCCGGAGTCGCCCTGGCAGGTGTCGACGCCGCCCTCGTTGTAGCCGGCGCAGATCTCCTCACCGGGGACGAGGGAGCTGCCGTACGCGGACTGGCAGTCGGCGTCGGAGACGAAGGGGACGGTCGCCTTGCGCAGGTAGCGCTGCTGCGCGCCGCCCTCGCGGGTGGCGCCCCAGCCGGCCACGGTGAAGGTGCCGCTGTTGTAGGCGGTGGTGTCGGCGATCTTCAGGTTCGCGATGCCGTTGATGGGCGAGGCGAGCTTGATGAGGGCCCAGTCCTTGCCCTGGCCGTTGTAGCCGGGGGCCTGGAGGACCTTGGTCGAGCGGACCTTGATGGCGTCCCTGGACTGGAGGTCCACGACTCCGGCGGTGGCGGTGATGCTGGTGTTGTTGCCGGAGCCGGAGACGCAGTGCGCGGCGGTGAGGACGATCTGAGGGCTGATCAGGGAGCCGCCGCAGCCCATGGAGAGCCTGACCATCCAGGGGAACTCGCCCTGGGCGGCGCGGGTGCCGCCGACGACCGGGGCGGGCGCGGCGGAGGCGGTGCTGGTGGGCTGGAGGCTGACGGCGGCGAGGGCGACGGCGCCGGTGGCGGCGAGCTTCTGCAAAGCGCGCACCAGTCTGTTCTTCTTCTGCATGCGACTGCCTTCTCTCGTGGGGGGTTGATCTTGATGGCATGAGCCCGTCAAGACCTGGTCCGGATTATGGACAGCGGCCAACAGGCGTCACAAGAAGGCCTTTTCGGCCAGCCGGGCGAGCGGGCCGGGCAACACGTGGGGCGGCGCGGCGCGCCGCCCGTACCCTGGACGCAGGGGGTGATCCTGGATGCCGCACAGCGACGAATCCTCCCCCGTCGTGCACGGGTTCCCGCACCTCGACACGGTTCGCTCCGCCATCACGGCGCTCTACCGGCGGCTCTCCCCCGACGGCGTGCGGCGTTACGAGCTGAGCATCCCGGCCTCCGACGTGCTGCTCGACCCCACCGACGGGCTCCATCTGGGCGCCCAGCGGGTGGCCCGCGCCCTGGTGCGGCATCTGGGGCTGCCCGAGGCGCGGATGGTGGTGAGCTTCCGGGCGATGGAGCACGCGGCGAGCGTGGAGCTGGGCGCGGGCCCGGAATACTTCGTCGAGCTCAACGAGCGCTTCGCGCGCCCCGCGCACCAGCGGGACATCGGCGCCGCGCTCGCCCACGAGATCACCCATGTGCTGCTGCACCGGCTCGGTCTGGAGCGGCCCACGGTCGCCGAGAACGAGATCCTGACGGACGTCGTGGCCACCTACCTCGGCGCGGGCTGGCTGCTCCTCGACGCGTTCCGGCAGGACGGGATGTCCAGCCAGAAGCTCGGCTATCTGACGCCGGAGGAGTTCGGCTATGTGCTCGCCAAGCGGGCCGAGGTCTTCGGCGAGGACCCCTCGCCGTGGTTCACCAGCGCGGTGGCGTACGAGGCGTGGATACGGGGCCGGGCGGAGGCCGCGCGGGACTGGCGCCGCCCGCCGCTGGCGGGTGCGGGCTGGGCGGCGCGGCGGCGGGCCCGGGCCCATGGCGGGGACGGCGTGTTCCCGTGCCCGGTGTGCGGGCAGCGGCTGCGGGTGGCGGGGACGCGGCGGGTGAAGGCACGGTGCGGGGTGTGCGGGACGGTCCTCGACTGCGCGCCGTAGCCGTGGCTGTAGCCGGGCGGTAAGTCGTATCCATTTGCGCCGTTCGGGTGTTCCGGGTGAGGGTCGGGCGCATGAGCACGTTGTTCGACACGCTGTGGAGTGAGGCCGGGGACGACGCGGTGGTCGTGGCGCTGCGCGGGGGCGCCGACCCCGAGGGGCGGGACGCCGACGGGGAGACCCCGCTGTACCGGGCGGCCGTCGAGAACCAGCCGGGCGCGGTGCGGCTGCTGCTCGCCGCCGGGGCCGACCCGGGGCGGGCGAGCGGCGCGGACGACGGGGACCTGCCGCTGTGCGGGGCGGCCTGCGGCGGGCACACCGAGGTCGTTCGGGCGCTGCTCGCGGCGGGCGCGGAGCCGGACCAGGAGGAGGGGTACGGCTTCACCGCGCTCGCCTGGGCGGTACGGCTCGGGCACACCGGGACGGCCCGCGTCCTGCTCGCGGCCGGCGCCGACCCGGACCGGCCCGGGCCCGACGGACTCGCCCCGCTGACCGCCGCCGCCCGGCGCGGCTCGCCCTCCCTTGTCCGGGCCCTGCTCGAACACGGCGCGGGGCACCGGCGGGAGGCCCTCGACGAGGCCCTGGACGAGGCCCGGCGGTGGATCGGCGTCGACATGGCGGCGGTCCTGCGGCGCGGCCTGGTGGAGAGCGGCGGCGCCGCCGACACGTACGAGGCGGTGGTGCGGCGGGTGCCGGAGGACGGCGGGATCACCGTCGTCGTCGAGCTGCTGCGGGAGGACGGCGCGCCGAGCCGCGGCGACGAACGCCAGACCGGCCACGCGGCGATCGCCACCCTCCTGGAGGGCGCCCTGGGCGAACCGGCCCCACCGGAGGTCCTGGCCGAGCGCGCGCTGCGCTGCGGCGACCCCGGCCGGGACGACTGGACGACGGCGGTGGAGGCGCTGGCCGCGGGGGCGGGCGGGTCCGGTGCCGGGTCCGGGGCCGGCGGCGCATCCGGGCACAGGTCCGAGCCCGGGTCCGGGCACAGGTCCCAGGCCAGGTCCGGGTCCGAGTCCGAGTCCGGGCCGGGGTCCGGGTCCGCCTGGGCCGGGTCCGGGCCGGGATCCGGGCCGGGGTCCGGGTCCGCCTGGGCCGGGACCGGGGGCGCATCCGGGCACAGGTCCGGGTCCGAGCCCGGGTCGGGGTCCCAGTCCGCCGGGTCCGGGGCCGCGGCCCCCGAGACCGTCTTCGTCACCGCGACGGCGTGGTGCGCGAGCCCGGACCCGCTGCGCCGCGCGCTGGGCGCGCGGGTCCTGGCGGCGCTTCCGGGGTACGAGGCGGGCGCCGTGCCGGTGCTGCGCGGGCTTGCGGCGGAGACGGCGGAGGTGATGGCCGCCGGGGACCGGGAGCCCGCGGTCTCGGTGGCCGTGGCGCTCGGGCGGTGCGGTGACGGCGCCGCCGTGCCCGAACTCCTCGCGCTCGCCGCGCACCCCGACGCCGAGGTACGGCGCGAGGTCGCGGCCGCCCTCGCCGGCATCGTCCCGCCCGGCGACGCGGCGGCGCTCGAACGGATCACCGCTCTGAGCCGTGACCCCGACCCCCGGGTCCGCGACTGGGCCACCCTCGCCCTGGCCGAACTCCCGGACGACACCCCCGCGACCCGCGAGGCCCTCGCCGCCCGCCTCGCCGACCCGGACCCGGAGACCATCGCCGAGGCCGCCCGCGGCCTGGCCCTCCGCCAGGACCCGCGCGCCGTCGACCCGCTGGCCAGCCTCCTCGCCGACTCCGACCCGGAGGGCCCGGCCCGCGAGACGGCCCTCGCGGCCCTGCCGCACGTGACGGACCCACGGGTCCGGAGGCGCCTGGAGTGGACGACGCCGAGGTGCCGTTAGGGGCCGCCCGGGCACCTCCGGACGCGGTCCCAGGCGCACCCGGGCCCTGCGGGCCGCCCCGGAGCCCATCTCCCGCCGGGCGGAACGCGGGGGGGGGAGCCGGGCGGGCTGGGCTCCGGACGCGGTCCAGGCAGGCGCCCAGGCCCTGCGGGCCAGGGTCAGCGCGGCTGAGGACCGCCTCCCCCGGAGCCGGGGGCGATGCCGGGGGCCAGGCTCCGGACCCGGTCCAGGCGAGCCCGAGCCCCCGGCGCCGCCGCGCTACGCGCCGTACACCGGCTGGGGCGGTTCCGCCGCCGACAGGAGCTTCAGGGCCGCCTCGCCCGCCTCCGCCGGGGTCCAGCGGGTGCCCTTGTCGGTGGTGGGGCCGGGGCGCCAGCCCTCCATGACGGTGAGGCGGCCGGCCTCGGACTCGAAGACCCGGCCGGTGACCCCGGCGGAGGCGGCGGAGCCGAGCCAGACGACGAGCGGGGAGACGTCCTCGGGGAGGGCCTGGAGGTCGCCGAAGGTGTGCTCGGTCATCCGGGTCCGGGCGGCGGGTGCGATGGCGTTGACCTGGACGCCGTAGCGGCCCATCTCGGCCGCGGCGACGAGGGTGAGGCCGACGATGCCGGCCTTGGCGGCGGCGTAGTTGCCCTGGCCGACGCTGCCGAGGAGGCCCGCGCCGGAGGTGGTGTTGACGACCCGGGCCGCCACGGCGCGCCCCGCCTTGGACTCGGCGCGCCAGTACGCCGCCGCGTGCCGCAGCGGCAGGAAGTGGCCCTTCACGTGCACCCGCAGCACCGCGTCGAAGTCGTCCTCGCCGAGGTTGACGAGCATCCGGTCGCGCAGGAACCCGGCGTTGTTGACGAGGGTGTCGAGCCGCCCGTACGTGTCGAGCGCGGTGCGCACGAGCGAGCCGGCGCCCTCCTCGGTGGCGATGTCGCCGCCGTGCGCGACGGCCTCGCCGCCCGCCGCGCGGATCTCCTCGACGACCAGCGCCGCCGGGCTGTCCGCGTCGGGCCGGCCGTCGAGGCCGACGCCGAGGTCGTTGACGACGACCCTGGCGCCCTCGGCCGCGAAGGCGAGCGCGTGGGCGCGGCCGAGGCCACGGCCGGCGCCCGTCACGATGACCACGCGTGCGTCGCACAGACCCATGTCAGTCCTCCTTGTTGACGGTTGCGGCGTCCAGGAAGGCGGGGCGTTCCCCGCCGCCGTGCACGAGCAGCGAGGCTCCCGACACGTACGCCGCCCGCTCGGAGGCGAGGAAGACCGCGGCCTCGCCGATGTCGGACGGTTCGGCGAGCCGGCCGAGCGGCACGGTGCGGCCGACGGCCGCGATGCCGTCGGCGTCGCCGTAGTGCAGGTGGGACAGTTCGGTGCGGACCATGCCGAGGACGAGGGTGTTGACCCGCACCTCGGGGGCCCATTCGACGGCCATGGACCGGGCCAGGTTCTCCAGGCCGGCCTTGGCGGCGCCGTACGCGGCGGTGCCCGGCGAGGGCCGGGTGCCGCTGACGCTGCCGATCATGACGATCGAGCCGCGGGCGGCGCGCAGCCGCTCGTACGCGGCGAGGGACACAAGCAGCGGCACGGTGAGGTTCAACTCGACGACCCGCGCGTGCTGTTCGCCACGCCCTTCGCCCAGGAGGCGGTACGGCGTGCCGCCCGCGTTGTTCACGAGGGTGTCGATCCGCCCGTACCGCTCGCCGACCCGAGCGAGGAAGTCACCGACCTCGGCAGGTCTGCGCAGGTCGACCGCCTCGAACACGGCCGCGCGGCCCGCCTCGACGACCGGCGCGTCCGGTGGTCTGCGGGCGCAGACGACGACCTCGGCGCCGGCCCGCAGGAAGGCCCGGGCGATGCCCGCGCCGACCCCGCGGGTTCCGCCGGTGACGACGGCGACCCTCCCGTCCAGCTCCATCGGCTGCTACCTTCCTCCCAGCGTCACCTAACAAACGTTTGGTGGAAAGGTAGCTGATCCGTTCATGGGTGTCTCCACCTCACGCCCGGACAAGGGCGTCGCACTGATCACCGTCGACTTCCCACCCGTCAACGCCCTTCCCGTGCAAGGCTGGTACGAGCTGGCCGACGCCGTCCGCGCCGCCGGGCGCGACCCGGAGATCCGCTGCGTCGTGCTCGCCGCCGAGGGCCGCGGCTTCAACGCGGGCGTCGACATCAAGGAGCTCCAGCGCGACCCCGGCCACGGCTCGCTCATCGCCGTCAACCGGGGCTGCGCGGAGGCCTTCGCCGCGGTCTACGACTGCGAGGTGCCGGTGGTGGCGGCGGTCGGCGGCTTCTGCCTCGGCGGCGGCATCGGCCTGGTCGGCAACGCGGACGCGATCGTCGCCGCCGAGGACGCGAGCTTCGGGCTCCCGGAGCTCGACCGGGGCGCGCTCGGCGCCGCCACCCACCTCGCCCGGCTCGTGCCCCCGCATCTGATGCGCGCCCTCTACTACACCTCGCGCACCGCCACGGCCGCCGAGCTGCACGCCCACGGCTCGGTGTGGAAGGTGGTCCCGCGCGAGGAACTTCTGTCCGCCGCCCTGGAGTTGGCGGGCGAGATCGCGGCGAAGGACGGGACCCTCATCCGCCTCGCGAAGGCCGCCATCAACGGCATCGACCCGGTCGACGTGCGCCGCAGCTACCGCTTCGAGCAGGGCTTCACCTTCGAGGCCGCCCTGAGCGGGGTCGCCGACCGGGTCCGCGACGGCTTCGGAAGGGGCGGTGAGGACCGGTGACCGACAAGACCATGACCGTGGACGAGGTCGTCGGGCGGCTGCGCTCCGGGATGACGATCGGGATCGGCGGCTGGGGCTCGCGGCGCAAGCCGATGGCCCTTGTCAGAGCGCTGCTCCGGTCCGAGATCGGCGATCTCACCGTCATCTCGTACGGCGGCCCCGACGTCGGCCTGCTCGCCGCCGCCGGCCGGATCCGCCGGCTCGTCGCGCCCTTCGCGACCCTCGACTCCATCCCCCTCGAACCGCACTTCCGGGCCGCCCGCGAGCGCGGCGCGTTCGCGCTCACCGAGCTCGACGAGGCGATGTTCATGTGGGGCCTGCACGCCGCCGCCAACCGGCTGCCGTTCCTGCCCGTCCGGGCCGGTCTCGGCTCCGACGTCATGCGGGTCAACCCGGAGCTGCGCACGGTGACCTCGCCGTACGCGGACGGCGAGGAGTTCGTCGCCGTGCCCGCGCTGCGGATGGACGCGGCCCTGGTCCACCTCAACCGCGCCGACCGGCTCGGCAACGGGCAGTACCTGGGCCCCGACCCGTACTTCGACGACCTGTTCTGCGAGGCCGCCGACACCGCGTACGTCTCCTGCGAGCGGATCGTCGAAGGATTCGGCGCGGACGTCCTCCCCCAGACCCTGCTGGTCGGCCGGCACAGCGTCACCGGCGTCGTCGAGACCCCGAACGGGGCGCACTTCACCTCCTGCGTCCCCGACCACGACCGCGACGAGCCCTTCCAGAAGCTCTACGCGACCACCCCCTGGCCCGAGTTCGCCGAACGCTTCCTGAGCGGCAAGAGCGAGGACGACTACCAGGCCGCCGTCCGCGCCTGGCGCGAGGAGGAGACGCGATGACGCCCACGGGCACGATCACCCGGGCCGAGTACTGCGTGATCGCCTGCGCCGAGGCCTGGCGCGACAACGGCGAGGTGCTCGCCAGCCCCATGGGCCTGATCCCCGCCCTCGGCGCCCGGCTCGCCAAGCGCACCTTCTCCCCCGACCTGCTGCTCACCGACGGCGAGGCGATGCTGATCGGCCTCGACGGGCGACCCGAGGGCTGGCTGCCGTACCGCCGCCACCTCACGATGGTCACCGGCGGAAAGCGGCACGTGATGATGGGCGCCAGTCAGATCGACCGCTACGGCAACCAGAACATCTCCTGCATCGGCGACTGGGACCGGCCCGCCCGGCAGCTGCTCGGGGTGCGCGGCGCACCCGTCAACACCCTGAACAATCCGGTGAGTTACTGGATCCCTCGGCACTCGCCACGGGTCTTCGTCGAGCGCGTCGACATGATCAGCGGAGTCGGTTACGACCACGCCGTCGGCCCCTACCACCGCCTCCCCCGCGTCGTGACCGACCTCGCGGTGCTCGACTTCGCGACCCCCGACCACCGGATGCGGCTCGCCTCCGTGCACCCGGGGGTGAGCGTGGACGAGGTCCTGGCCGCCACCGGCTTCGAGCTCGCCGTCGACGCCGAGGTGCCGGCCACCCGGGAGCCCACCTCCGACGAGCTGCGCCTGATCCGCGAGGTCATCGACCCGCAGGGGTCGCGGAACCGCGAGGTCAGGTCCTGATGGACGCACCCGCACCCCGCATCAAGACCGCGCTCACCGAGCTCGTCGGCGTCGAGCACCCGATCGTGCAGACCGGCATGGGCTGGGTCGCCGGGCCCCGGCTCGTCTCCGCCACCGCCGACGCGGGCGCGCTCGGCATCCTCGCCTCCGCGACCATGACCGTGCCCGAACTCCGGTCCGCCGTACGGGAGGTGAAGTCCCGGACCGACCGCCCCTTCGGGGTGAACCTGCGGGCGGACGCCGGCGACGCGCGCGAACGGGTGCGGATCGTCGTGGAGGAGGGCGTGAAGGTCGCCTCGTTCGCCCTCGCGCCCTCCCGCGAGCTGATCGCCGAGCTCAAGGACGCCGGGGTGGTCGTCATCCCCTCCGTCGGGGCGCGCCGGCACGCCGAGAAGGTCGCCGCGTGGGGCGCGGACGCGGTGGTCGTGCAGGGCGGCGAGGGCGGCGGACACACCGGCGAGGTGGCGACCAGCGTGCTGCTTCCGCAGGTGGTGGACGCCGTCGACATCCCGGTGATCGCGGCGGGCGGCTTCCACGACGGGCGGGGCCTGGTCGCCGCGCTCGCCTACGGCGCGGCGGGCGTCGCGATGGGCACCCGTTTCCTGCTCACCTCCGACTCGACCGTGCCGGACGCGGTCAAGGCGAAGTACCTGGCGGCGACCGTCAAGGACGTCACCGTCACGACCGCCGTCGACGGGCTGCCGCACCGGATGCTGCGCACCGAGATGGTGGCGGAGCTCGAACGGGCGGGCCGGGTAAGGGGGTTGGCGCAGGCGGTGCGCCGGGCCGCCGGGTTCCGGCGGCTCAGCGGCCTGTCCTGGGCGGCGATGGTCCGGGACGGGCTCGCGATGCGCCACGGCAAGGACCTGTCCTGGAGCCAGGTCCTGCTCGCCGCGAACACCCCGATGCTCCTGAAGGCCTCCATGGTCGAGGGCCGCACCGACCTCGGCGTCATGGCCTCCGGACAGGTCGCGGGGGTGATCGAGGACCTGCCGAGCTGCGCGGAACTCGTCGCCCGGATCATGTCCGAGGCCGCGCACGTGCTCCGTACCCTTCCATCCACGTAGGGAGTCAGCCATGTCTCTGCCGAGACGCGCACTGTCGAGACGCGCACTGCTGAGCACCGCCGGCGCCACCGCTCTCCTCGCGGTCGCCGCCCCACCCGTCCTGGCCTCGCCCCGGCCCCGACCACGGCCCCGTATCGCAACAAGCACCATCCGCCAGATCCCGCTCCAGGGCGCGGTCAACGTCCGTGACCTGGGCGGTTACGGCACCTACGACGGCGAGCGGGTCCGGTACGGGCTCGTCTACCGCGGCGACCACCTCGGCAAGCTGACCGACGCCGACGTGGCGACCCTCGGCGGGCTCGGGCTCGGCCGGGTGGTCGACTTCCGGATCCCGCTGGAGGTGCAGTACGACGGGGCCGACCGGCTGCCGGCCGGGGTCACCGCCGTCTCCCGGTCCGTCACCGACAACGGTCTGTACGGGCGGCTGCTCGCCGCGATCGGCTCGCGCGACCCGGTCCGGCAGGAGGAGATGCTCGGCGGCGGCCGGGCCGCGGCCTTCATGACGGAGGTGTACCGCACCTTCGTCACCGACGCCGACAACCGCGCGCGGTTCGGGGCGACCCTGCGCGAGCTCGCCGCCCCGGGCGCCGCGCCCCAGCTCTACCACTGCACCTCGGGCAAGGACCGTACGGGCTGGGCGAGTTGGCTGCTGCTCATGCTCGTCGGCGTGCCGGAGCGGGCGGCCACCGAGGACTATCTGGCCTCCAACACCTTCCGCGCGGCCTACGACGCCCGGGTCCGGGAGGGCCTGAAGCAGGGCGGCCTCATGCAGAACCCCGACCTGATCATCCCGCTCCAGGAGGTCCGCCAGGAGTACCTGGACGCGGCCCTCGCCGAGGTCCAGGCCGGCTACGGCACCCTGTTCCGGTACGTGACGGAGGGCCTGGGCCTGGACCTGCGCACCCTGGTGGGGCTGCGGGAACGCCTGGTCGGCTGACGACAGCGTGAGCGCGGTCCGTGCGGGCCGCGCTCACGTACGTACTACAGTCGCTCGATGATCGTCACGTTCGCCTGCCCGCCGCCCTCGCACATCGTCAGCAGTCCGTAGCGCCCGCCCGTGCGCTCCAGTTCGTGCAGCAGGGTCGTCATCAGCTTCACGCCGGTGGCGCCGAGCGGGTGGCCGAGGGCGATGGCGCCGCCGTTGACGTTGACCCGCTCCGGGTCGGCGCCGGTCTCCTTGAGCCAGGCGAGGACGACCGGGGCGAAGGCCTCGTTGATCTCGACGAGGTCGATGTCGTCGATGGTCATGCCGGTCTTCTTCAGGGCGTACGCGGTGGCCGGTATCGGCGCGGACAGCATCCGGATCGGGTCCTCGCCGCGCACCGACAGGTGGTGGATCCGGGCCCGCGGCGTGAGTCCGTGCTCGCGCACCGCGCGCTCGCTCGCGAGCAGCATCGCGGCCGCGCCGTCCGAGACCTGGGAGGAGCAGGCGGCGGTGATGGTGCCGCCCTCGACGACCGGCTTCAGTCCGGCCATCTTCTCCAGGCTGGTGTCGCGGCGCGGGCCCTCGTCGACGGTCACGGCCCCGTACGGCACGGTCTCCCGCTCGAAGCGGCCCTCGTCGATGGCGCGCAGCGCCCGCCGGTGCGAGCGGAGGGCGAACTCCTCCTGGTCGCGGCGGGCGATGCCCCACTTGGCGGCGATGAGCTCGGCGCCGTGGAACTGGTTGACCGGCGCGTCGCCGTAGCGGGCCCGCCAGCCCTCGGAGCCGGCGTACGGGCCCTCGGTGAGGCCGAGGGGTTCGGCGGCCTGCCGGGAGGCAAAGGCGATCGGGATCATCGTCATGTTCTGGGTGCCACCGGCGACGACCAGGTCCTGGGTGCCGGAGAGCACACCCTGGGCGGCGAAGTGGACGGCCTGCTGCGAGGAGCCGCACTGGCGGTCGATGGTGACGCCGGGGACCTCCTCGGGGAGCCCGGCGGCGAGCCAGCAGGTGCGGGCGATGTCGCCGGCCTGCGGGCCGACGGTGTCGAGGCAGCCGAAGACCACGTCCTCGACGGCGGCCGGGTCGATGCCGGTGCGCGCGACGAGCGCCTTCAGGACGTGGGCGCCGAGGTCCGCCGGATGGACGGCGCCGAGTCCGCCCTTGCGGCGGCCCACCGGGGTGCGGACCGCGTCGACGATGTAGGCCTCGGCCATGGCTGTTCCTCCTGGTGTGTCCGTATGTCTAGGGGGTGCGTACGGCGATTCCGTCGAGCACCATCGACAGGTACTGGCGGGCGATCTCGTCCGGGCTGTGCTGCCCGCCCGGGCGGTACCAGCTCGCGGCGACCCACACGGTGTCGCGCACGAAGCGGTAGGTGAGCCGGATGTCGAGGTCGGCGCGGAAGACGCCGGACCCGACGCCGCGCTCCAGGGTGCCGAGCCAGGCCTTCTCGAACTTGACCTGGGAGTCGGCGAGGTAGCGGAAGCGGGGCTGGTCGGAGAGGTGTCGGGCCTCCTTCTGGTAGATGGCGACGGCGGCGCGGTGCCGGTCGATCTCCCGGAAGGACTCGGTGACCAGGGCCTCGATGGTCTCCCTGGGGCCGTGCCCGGCGGCGAGCACGGTGTCGTAGCCGTCCCAGAGCTCGTTCAGGAAGGTGGAGAGGATCTCGTCGAGCATCGATTCCTTGGAATCGAAGTGGTAGTAGAGGCTGCCGGCGAGCATGCCCGCCTCGTCGGCGATCTTGCGGACGGTGGTGGCGTTGTAGCCCTGGGCGGCGAAGACCTCGGCGGCGGTGTCGAGCAGCTCGCGGCGCCGCTCGGGCGAGGCGGTCACCTGGGTCTTCTTCTTCGGGGAAGGCTTGGTCGTTGGCACACGTCCATTGTTGTCCTACGGGTGCCGGCTGCTGACCGAGACCGTCTCGCCGGTCATGTACGAGGAGTAGTCGCCGGCCAGGAAGACGATGACGTTGGCGACCTCCCAGGGCTCGGCGTACCGCCCGAAGGCCTCGCGGGCGGTCAGCTCGTCGAGCAGCTCGGCCGAGGTGACCTTGACCAGGTGGGGGTGCATGGCGAGGGAGGGGGCGACGGCGTTGACGCGGACGCCGTACGCGGCGGCCTCGACGGCGGCGCAGCGGGTGAGGGCCATGACGCCGGCCTTGGCTGCGGCGTAGTGGGCCTGGCCGGCCTGGGCGCGCCAGCCGACGACGGAGGCGTTGTTGACGATGACGCCTGCCCGGCCGGTCTCCCGGAAGTGACGGAGGGCGGCGCGGGTGCAGCGCATGGTGCCGGTGAGGGTGACGTCGAGGACCCGGTTCCACTGCTCGTCGGTCATGTCGACGAGCGGGGCGGTGCCGCCGAGGCCGGCGTTGTTGACCAGGACGTCGAGGCCGCCGTGGAGCCGTATCGCGGTGTCGTACAGCGCCTGGACCTGGGTCTCGTCGGTGACGTCACAGGTCTGGGCGGCGACCTGGTCGGCGCCGAACTCGGCGGCGAGGGCGGTCTCGGTCTCCTTGAGGCGGCGGGCGTGGGCGTCGCTGATCAGTACGCGGGCGCCCTCCTCCAGGAGGCGGCGGGCGGTGGCGCCGCCGATGCCGGCGCCGGCGGCGGCGGTGACGACGGCGGTGCGGCCGGCGAGCAGGCCGTGGCCCTCGACATAGGGCGGCGGAGGTGTGCGAGGGCTCATGCGCGCGGCTCCTTCGGGAGGCCGAGCACCCGCTCGGCGATGATGTTCCGCTGGATCTCGCTCGACCCGGCGTAGATGGTGTCGGCGCGGGAGAACAGGAACAGGCGCTGCCAGGCGTCGAGTTCGTACGGTTCGCCGGCGGCGAGGGTGGCGGCGGCGCCGCGCACGTCCATGGCGAGCTCGCCGAGGTCCCGGTGCCAGTGGGACCAGGAGAGCTTGGCCAGGGAGGGTTCGGTGCCGGTGCGGGCGTGGGCGCGCAGGGTGCGCAGTCCGGTCCAGGCGCGGACGAGCCGGTCGCGGATCAGCGGGTCGGCGGCGGCGCCGTTGGCGCGGGCGAGGACTATCAGGGCTTCGAGTTCGCGGCGGAAGCCGACCTGCTGGCCGAGGGTGGAGACGCCGCGCTCGTAGCCGAGGGTGGCCATGGCGATCCGCCAGCCGTCGCCGGGCGCGCCGACCACGTGCGTGGCCGCTGTGCGGGCGCCGTCGAAGAAGACCTCGTTGAACTCGCTGGTGCCGGTGAGCTGCACGATCGGCCGGATGTCGACGCCGGGCTGGTCGAGCGGGACGAGGAGGTAGGAGAGCCCGGCGTGCGGGCGGGAGCCGGGGGTACGGGACTCCGCGCGGGGTTCGGTGCGTGGCTCGGCGCGCGGCTCCGTCCGGGCGAGGACGAAGCACCACTGGGACTCGTGGGCGAGCGAGGTCCAGATCTTCTGGCCGTGCACGACCCACTCGTCGCCGTCGCGGACCGCGCGGGTGCGGACGGCGGCGAGGTCGGAGCCGGCGTCGGGCTCGCTGTAGCCCTGGCACCACAGCTCCTCGACGGCCCGGATCGGGGGCAGGAAGCGGGCCTTCTGCTCCTCGGTGCCGTGGTCGATGAGGGCGGGGCCGAGGAGCTGTTCGCCGATGTGGTTGACCCGGGCGGGGGCGTCGGCGAGGGCGTACTCCTCGTGGAAGGCGAGCTGCTCCTCGATGCTCGCGCCGCGCCCGCCGTACTCCTTCGGCCAGCCGACGCAGGTCCAGCCGTGGGCGGCCATGTGCCGTTCCCAGGCGAGCCGTTCGGCGAACGCCTCGTGCTCCCGACCCGGTCCGCCGAGTCCCTTCAACGCGGCGAATTCGCCGGTGAGTTGAGACCGGAGCCAGTCGCGTATCGCGGTGCGGAACTCCTCGACGCTGCTCATGGCGCTACTCATGGCGCTGCTCATGGAGGCACGCTAACCTACCAAACACTTGTTAGGGAAGGATGCCGATGGACCTGACCAGCTCACCCGGGGACGACGCCTTCCGGGCGGAGGCCCGCGCCTGGCTGCGCGCCCACGTCCCGGCCAGGCCGCTGCCGTCCCTGGAGACCGCGGAGGGCTTCGCGGCCCACCGCGCCTGGGAGGCCGAACTCGCCGCCGGCCGCTGGTCGGTGGTCTCCTGGCCGGAGCGGTACGGCGG
The DNA here is from genome assembly GCF_041270065.1 of Streptomyces fradiae. NCBI lineage: Bacteria > Bacillati > Actinomycetota > Actinomycetes > Kitasatosporales > Streptomycetaceae > Streptomyces > Streptomyces fradiae. Next base: position 1,927,499 of record NZ_CP065958.1, read on the forward strand.
CCGCGACGCCGACATCTTCCGCTGGCTGGCCTTCGAGGAGGAGTACTACGCGGCGGGCGCGCCCGGCCGGGTCTCGCAGAACGGCATCAGCCTGCTCGCCCCCACCCTCTTCGAGCACGCCACCGAGGAGCAGCGGGCCCGGGTCCTGCCGTCCATGGCGAGGGGCGGGACGATCTGGGCGCAGGCCTGGTCCGAGCCAGAGGCCGGCTCCGACCTGGCGTCGCTGACCTCGCGGGCGGTGCGGACGGACGGCGGCTGGCTGCTCTCCGGGCAGAAGACCTGGTCCTCGCGGGCCGCGTTCGCCGACCGGGCCTTCGGGATCTTCCGCACCGACCCGGCGCCGGCGGCCGAGGGCCGGCCGCACCGGGGCCTCACCTATCTGATGTTCGACCTCCGCGCGCCGGGCGTGACCGTGCGGCCGATCGGGCGGCTCGACGGCAGGCCGGCCTTCGCCGAGCTGTTCCTGGACGAGGTGTTCGTGCCGGACGAGGACGTCATCGGCGAGCCCGGGCAGGGCTGGCGGATCGCCATGTCCACCACCGGCAACGAGCGCGGCCTCACCCTCCGCTCCCCCGGCCGCTTCCTGGCCGCGGCCGACCGGCTCGTACGGCTGTGGCGGGAGACGGCGGACCCGGCGGACACCGCGCTGCGCGACCGGGTCGCGGACGCGGTGATCGGGGCGCGGGCCTATCAGCTGTTCACGGCCGCCGGGGCGTCCCGTTTCGCGGCGGGCGGGGAGATCGGGGCCGAGTCGAGCCTCAACAAGGTGTTCTGGTCGACGTACGACCTCGCCCTGCACGAGACCGCGCTCGATCTGCTGGGCGCGGACGGGGAGCTGGCGGACACCGAGTGGGCCGAGGGGCATGTCTTCTCGCTCGCCGGGCCGATCTACGCGGGCACCAACGAGATCCAGCGCGACATCATCGCCGAGCGGCTGCTCGGCCTCCCGAAGGGCCGTCGCTGATGCGCTTTCTGCCGACCGACGAACAGCGCGACTTCGCCGCTTCGCTCGACGCGATGCTGACCGCCGCCGGCACTCCGGCGGTGCTCCGGGCGTGGGCCGCGGGCGATCCCGGGCCCGGGCGCGCCCTGTGGGGGCGGCTCGGCGGGGCGGGGGTGTTCGCGCTCGCCGTGCCCGAGGCGTACGAGGGGATGGGACCGCTGCCGGTGGAACTCGCCCACGCCTTCGTGGAGGTGGGCCGGCATGCCGTGCCCGGGCCGCTGGTGGAGACGGTCGCGGCGGGCGCGCTGCTCGCCGCGCTCGCCGGGCGGGGCGAGACCGGCCCGGCCAAGCGCTTCCTGCCGGGGATCGCGGAGGGCACGACGGTGGCGACCCTGGCGGTGGACGAGGTGTCGCCGTACGCGCTCGACCCGGACGCCGCCGACCTGGTGTTCGTCGTACGGGGCGCGGAGCTGCGGCTCGCGCCCGGTCACGAGGAGCTGCGGATCTCGGCCGACCCGGTGCGCCGGCTCGCCCGGCCGGTGGCGGGCGGCGAACTCCTCGCGGCCGGTCCCGCCGTCACCGCCGCGGCCCGCCAGGCCCGCGAGTGGGCGCTGCTCGCGACGGCCGCGCAGGCGCTGGGCGTGGGCCGGGGGCTCCTGGACCGCACCGTGGCGTACGCGAAGCAGCGCACCCAGTTCGGCGCCCCGATCGGCTCCTTCCAGGCGGTCAAGCACCGGCTCGCGGACACCCTGCTCGCCCTGGAGTTCGCCCGGCCGCTGCTCTTCGGAGCGGCGCTCACCTTCGCGAGCGGTGATCTCGCGGCGGCGAAGGTCACGGCCGGCGAGGCCGCCCGTACGGCCGCCGCCACCGCCCTCCAGGTCCACGGCGCCATCGGCTACACGGAGGAGCTCGACCTCTCCCTCTGGCTGCGCAAGGCCCGGCCGCTGCGGGACGCCTGGGGCACGCCGTCGTGGTGCCGTTCCCAGGTGCTGGCGACGCGCCGCTAGCGCGGGTCCTCGCGGGGCGGGCTCTCGTCGTTGCCGCGCCGGAGCGTCCGCACGCCGTGCCCCGGGGACCAGGTGCGCAGGACGATCTCCTCGCCGTCGACGTACGTCCGGACGACCTCCGTGAGCTCGACCCGGAAGACATGGAACGGCATCGGCATGCCGACCTCGGTCGCGTACCAGTCCAGCTTCGCCGGGTCGCTGATCTCGACCGCCCGTCCGGAGAGCCGGACGTCGCCGCCGCCCATGCTCGTCCCCTCCCCGGGGTTGGCGAGCAGCGCGAAGCGGGGGTCGCGGCGCAGGTCGAGGGCCTTGCGCGAGTTCGGCATCATGCCGAGGTACAGCTCACCGGCCCGGAAGTCGGCCTCGATGCCGCTGAGCCGCGGCGAGCCGTCCTTGCGGAGGGTGGCGAGGGCGTGATGGGTGTACTGGCCGAAGCGCTCGCGGACGATGGTGGCGAGCTCGGGCTCGGCGGCCTCGAAGGCCGCCCAGGTGGTCGGGGCGGTGCTGGTTCCGGTGTCTCCCATTCCTCCAGGAGACACCGGAATCCCGACATCTTCCGTCCGGATTACTCCGGATACCGTTTCTCTACTGCGCCGCGCGCTCGGACTTGCTGCGTTCGACGCAGAATTCGTTGCCCTCGGGGTCGGCCATGACGACCCAGCCGGTGCCGTCCGGGCGCCGCTGGTCGTCGACGACGCTCGCGCCGAGCTCGACCACCCGCTCGACCTCCTCGTCGCGGGTCCGGTCCTGCGGCTGGAGGTCCAGGTGGATCCGGTTCTTCACGGACTTCTTCTCGGGTACCCGGATGAAGAGCAGGGCGGCACCCGGCGTCTCCAGGAGGGCCTCGGGGTCGCCGGGGTTGTCCTCGTCGGAGAGCTTGGCGTCGAGGACCCGGGCCCAGAAGGACCCCAGGGCGTAGGCGTCGGAACAGTCGATCGTGACGTGGCGCACAAGAGAACTCATGCGGTCACTATCGCCCGGCCCGGAACCGGCCGACCACCGGTTTACCGGTTCGTACAACCGGGCTTCCCAGCACCTCAGGACCGGACGATGCCCTGGGCGCGGGCGGCGGCGAGCCAGCCGGGGAACTCGGCGACGAGCCGGTCGTACAGCTCGGCGTCCGGGACCTTGCGCGGGTCCTTCCCGGCGTGGAAGAAGCCGGCGTTGTCGACGGCCCGCTTCGCCGGCACCGCGAGCTCGTCGAGCTTGCGGAGGAAGTCGAACTGCCGGCTGCCGGGATCGCCGAAGCCGACGAACTGCCAGAACAGCGGCAGCCGGGCCGCCTTGCAGACGTACCGCTCGGCGGCGGGCCGGTTGATCGGCCCGCCGTCGGTCTGGAAGACGACGAGCGCGGGCGCGTCCGTGCCGCTGTCGAGGTAGTGGTCGATGACCGCGTCCATGGCCAGGTGGTAGCTGGTCTTTCCCATGTGCCCGAGACCGGCGACGATCCGGTCGATCCGCCCCTCGTGGTCGGCGAGCTCGATCTCGGTCTCGGCGTCGATGTCGGTGGAGAAGAAGACCACCGGCACCCGTCCGTCGTCGTCGAGCTGCGCGGAGAGCCCGAGCACCCGGTCGGCGAGGGCCTGCACGGTGCCGTCGGCGTAATACGGCTTCATGGAGCCGGAGTAGTCGACGACCAGGTAGACGGCGGCCCGCTGCCCCTCCATACCGTGCCGCCGGAGCGAGTCCCCCGCCTTCTTGTAGAGGCTGACCAGCGCGGGAGCGCTCTCCTCGACCTTGCGCAGACTCATTGCCATGCCTACTTGTCCCCCTCCAGCTTCTCGATGTCCGCGAGCATGGCGTCGGCCAGGTCGCGTTCGGCCGCGTAGTAGCGCTCGGCCCACGCCAGGGTGAGCCGGGGGTACGCCCACGCCTCGTCCGCCCCCGCGTCGGCCACGTCCGCCTCGGCCCGCCGTCGCATGCCCTCGGCGTACTCCCGGTGCGCGGCCAGGATCTCCCGCATCCGCTCGGGTTCGAGGAGGTGCCCGAGCCAGAGCCGCAGCATCGGCCCGTGCTTGAGGACCGGCGGGTCGAGCGGGGCGGTACGGGCCCAGGTGCGGACGGCGGCGAGGCCCTCGCCGGTGATGCGGTAGACGCGCTTGTCGCGGCTGCCGGTCTCGGGGGCGACGAGCCGCGAGGTGGCGTAGCCGCTGCTCTCCAGGCGTTTGAGCTCGCTGTAGACCTGGCTGAAGGAGGGGCTCCAGTAGAACAGCCCGAGCGAGCGGTCGGCCCACTTCTTGACGTCGTAGCCGGACAACTCCCGTCCGTGGGACAGCAGTCCGAGCACTGCCCAGCCGGTCGCGGGAAGCCCTGGCACGGTCTCTTGGTCCACCACGGACGGCAGTCTACGGCCCTTCCTTCCTCTCCCTATGCCTGCTAGAAGTATTTCAATTAGGCATAACCGCCTGGGGAGGAGCTCCCGTGAAGTTCTCCATGATCTTCGAAGCACAGCTCGTCGACCCGACCCCCGACCGCGAACACCAGCTCATCCACGACTGCGTCGAACAGGCCGTCCTCGCCGAGGAGATGGGCTTCGACCGGATCTGGGCGGTGGAGCACCACTCCCTCACCCAGTACGCCCACATGAGCGCGTCCGAGATCTTCCTGACCTGGGTGGCCGCCCGGACCGAGCGGATCCGCATCGGTCACGGCGTGGTCACCATGCCCTTCGGCTACCAGCACCCGGTCCGGGTCGCCGAGCGCGCCGCCATGCTGGACGTGCTGTCCGGCGGGCGGGTCGACGTCGGCGCCGGGCGCGGCGCGACCCGGCAGGAGATGCGGATGTTCGGGGTCCGGCCCGAGCACACCCAGCCGCAGGTGGAGGAGGCGCTGCGGATCTTCGCCGCCGCCTGGCGGAAGCCGGAGTTCGAGTGGCACGGCTCGCTCGACATCGGCCCCGGCGCGGTCCTCCCCCGCCCCGTGCAGCACCCCCATCCGCCGCTCTTCATGGCCTGCTCCAAGCACGAGACCCTCAGGCTGGCCGCCGAACTCGGCATCGGTGCCCTGGTGATGGGCTTCGCGGGCGCCGACGACGTGCGCGCGATGCGCACGGTGTACGACGAGGCCGTCGCCGTACGGGACGGCTCGAAGTTCGTCTCCACCGAGGTCAACGACTACTTCTCGGCGCTCTGCCCGACGATCGTGCTCGACGACGCGGCGCGCGCCCTGCGGCTCGGCACCCGTGGCCAGCGCTTCTTCGCCGAGTCCATCGCCCACTGGTACGGCGGCGGCCCCGCGCCCACCGGCCACGCCGAGGACGAGGACCACACCGCCGCCCTCGCCCGCGAGAGGGACGAGTTGGTGGCCCGGCTCCACGAGGCGCACATCCCGGCCCGGCCGGTCGACACCGGCACGTACAACACCGACCACGCCTACGGGGACGCCGACACGGCCATCGCCCATGTCGAGCGGCTGCGGCGGATCGGTGTCGACGAGGTGATGTGCCTGATCCAGATGGGCACGGTGCCGCAGGAGGTCTGTCTGGAGACCGTCCGCCAGTGGGGCGAGAAGGTCATCCCGCACTTCCGCGCGCTGGAGACGGCCGCGTGACCGGGCCCAAGGGTCTGCGGGACAGAGCCGTGATCGTCACCGGCGCGGCCCGGGGCCAGGGCGCCGCCGAGGCCCGGCTGCTCGCGGAGGCCGGCGCGCGGGTGGTCCTCACCGACGTACGGGAGGAGGAGGGCCGGGCGGTCGCGGCCGAACTCGGGCCGGACCGGGGCGTGTTCGTACGGCACGACGTGACGTCGGCGGAGGACTGGGCGGCGGTCGCGGCCACGGCGCTCGGCTCGTACGGCCGGCTCGACGGCCTGGTCAACAACGCGGCTCTGTGGCGCACCGCGCCGCTGGAGGACGAGACGTACGACAACTTCGAGCTGCTCCTGCGGGTCGATCTGCTGGGCCCGTTCCTCGGCATGCGGGCGGTGCTTCCGGCGCTGCGCGAGGCGGGCGGCGGCTCGATCGTGAACGTGTCGTCGACGGCCGGCCTGGTCGGCGTCCCGGGCCACGCGGCGTACGGCGCGGGCAAGTTCGGGCTGCGCGGCCTCAGCCGCTCGGCGGCGCGTGATCTCGCCCCGTACGGCATCCGGGTCAACACGGTCCATCCCGGCGCCGTCGACACCCCGATGACGGCGGCGGTCGCCGACCGCGACTGGTCGCACGTGCCGCTCGGGCGGATGGGCCGGCCGCGCGAGGTCGGGGAGCTGGTCGCGTTCTTGTTGTCGGACGCGGCCTCGTACGTGACGGGCGCCGAGTTCACCGTGGACGGAGGGCTCACCGCATGACGCCGGACCCCTTGACCCCGGCCGCCCGCGCCCTGTGCGACGCGATGTCGGCGGGCTTCCCGCGCCCCGAGGACGGCGCGGCGGCACTGCGGGCGGCGGCGCGGGCCCACCTGGGCGAGCTCCCGCCGGGCGCCGGCGCCGTCGACACGTACGCGAAGGACGTCCCCGTCCGCGTGTACGAGGGCGAGGCCGACCTGGTCGTCGTCTTCGCGCACGGCGGCGGCTGGGTGCTGTGCGACCTGGACACCCACGACCGGCTGTGCCGCGCCCTCGCCGCCCGCAGCGGCGCGACGGTCGTCTCCGTCGACTACCGCCGCGCCCCCGAGCACCGCTTCCCGGCCGCCGAGGACGACGTGTACGCGGCCCTGGAATGGGCCGCCGCCCGGCACCCCGGCCGCCCCCTCGTCCTGGCCGGCGACTCCAGCGGCGGCAACCTCGCAGCGGCCTGCGCCCCGCGCGCCCGTGACCGCGGCGGCCCCGCGCTCGCCGGTCAGCTGCTGCTCTACCCGGTCCTGGACCACCGGCTGGACGGCGGGTCGGCGGCCACCTACGCGGAGGGCTTCTTCCACACCACCGCCCATATGCGCTGGTACTGGCAGCAGTATCTGGGCCCCGACGGAGACCCCGGCGCCGCCTCCCCCGGCCTGGCGACCGACGTCTCCGGCCTCCCGCCGACCCTGATCGTCCTCGCCGACTGCGACCCCCTCCGCGACGAGGGCCTCGCCTACGCCCGCCGTCTCTCGTCATCCGGCGTCCCGACCCACGTCCAGCTCCACACGGGCATGTTCCACGGCTTCCTGGGCGGCCTGGGAGTGCTCCCGGAGGCGGACCGGGCTCTGGACGCAGCGGCGGCCTGGCTCAGGTCCCTCGTCTGCCCGTAGGAACGCGTCCGCGTGGATTCGAACGCGCCGCGGCGCCCTACCCAGTCGTCCGGTCGGGGACATTCGGGGGGCGCCGCGCTCAGTTCCGTACGTCGTTGTACGGGACGTCAGAGGGGTGATCCGGCGGATCAGACCATCAGGGAACGGTCCGTCGGGCGGATCGGGGCCGGCAGGGAGCTGGCACCCGTCAGGTGGCGGTCGACGCCGCGGGCGGCCGAGCGGCCCTCCGCGATGGCCCACACGATCAGGGACTGACCGCGGCCGGCGTCACCGGCGACGAAGACGCCATCGACATTGGTGGCGAAGTCCGCGTCACGGGCGATGTTACCCCGCTCGTCGAGGTCCAGACCAAACTGCGCGACCAGGCCGTTCTCGACGTCGGTGCCGGTGAAGCCCATCGCGAGCGTGACCAGCTGGGCGGGGATCCTGCGCTCCGTGCCCGGCTTCTGGGTCAGCTTGCCGTCGACGAACTCGACCTCGACGAGGTGCAGGAACTGGACGTTGCCGTCCTCGTCGCCCTCGAAGTGGGTGGTGGAGACGGAGTAGACCCGCTCGCCGCCCTCCTCGTGGGCCGAGGTGACCTTGTAGAGCATGGGGAAGGTCGGCCAGGGCTGGCCGGCGTTCCGCTCCTCGCCCGGCTTGGGCATGATCTCCAGCTGGGTGACCGAGGCCGCGCCCTGGCGGTGCGCCGTGCCGACGCAGTCCGCGCCGGTGTCGCCGCCGCCGATGACGACCACGTGCTTGCCCTCGGCGGTGATCGGCGGGGCGACGAAGTCGCCCTCCTGCACCTTGTTGGCGAGCGGCAGGTACTCCATCGCCTGGTACACGCCCTTGAGCTCCCGGCCCGGGACGGGCAGGTCGCGGGCGGTGGTGGCGCCGGCCGCGACGACGACCGCGTCGAAGCGCTTACGCAGGTCGGTCGCGGTGATGTCGCGGCCCACCTCGACGCCGGTGCGGAACTTGGTGCCCTCCGCGCGCATCTGCTCGATGCGGCGGTTGATGTGCCGCTTCTCCATCTTGAACTCGGGGATGCCGTAGCGCAGCAGACCGCCGATGCGGTCGGCCCGCTCGTACACCACCACGGTGTGGCCGGCCCGGGTCAGCTGCTGGGCGGCGGCGAGACCCGCCGGGCCCGAGCCGATCACGGCGACGGTCTTGCCGGAGAGGCGCTCGGGCGCCTGCGGCTTCACGTCGTTCGCGTCCCACGCCTTGTCGATGATCGAGACTTCGACGTTCTTGATGGTGACGGCCGGCTGGTTGATGCCGAGCACGCACGCCGACTCGCACGGAGCCGGGCACAGGCGGCCGGTGAACTCCGGGAAGTTGTTGGTGGCGTGCAGCCGCTCCGACGCCGCCGACCAGTCCTCGCGGTAGGCGTAGTCGTTCCACTCGGGGATCAGGTTCCCGAGCGGGCAGCCGTTGTGGCAGAACGGGATGCCGCAGTCCATGCAGCGGCCGGCCTGCTTGCTGATGATCGGCAGCAGGGAGCCGGGGACGTAGACCTCGTTCCAGTCCTTGACGCGCTCGGCGACGGGCCGGGTCCTGGCGACCTCGCGGCCGGTGGTGAGAAAGCCCTTCGGGTCAGCCATGGGTCGCCGCCTCCATCATCTTCTCGGTGGTCTCGGCCTCGGAGAGGCCGGCGAGCTCAGCGGCGTCCTTGGCGGCGAGCACTGCCTTGTACGTGGTGGGGATGATCTTGCTGAAGCGGGCCGCGGCGGCGTCCCAGTCGGCGAGCAGCTTCTCGGCGACCGTGGAGCCGGTCTCCTCCTGGTGGCGGCGCACGACCTCGTGCAGCCACTCCCGGTCCGTGTCGGACAGGGCCTCGACGGCGCCGAGGTTGCCGGAGTTGACGTTGTCCCGGTTCAGGTCGATCACATAGGCGACGCCGCCGGACATGCCCGCCGCGAAGTTGCGGCCGGTCTCGCCGAGGACGACCGCCTGGCCGCCGGTCATGTACTCGCAGCCGTGGTCGCCCACGCCCTCGGAGACGACCAGCGCGCCGGAGTTGCGGACGCAGAAGCGCTCGCCGGTGCGGCCGCGCAGGAACAGCTCGCCGCCGGTGGCGCCGTAGCCGATGGTGTTGCCCGCGATGGTCGAGTACTCGGCCAGGTGGTCGGCGCCGCGGTCCGGGCGGACGATCACGCGGCCGCCGGAGAGGCCCTTGCCGACGTAGTCGTTGGCGTCGCCCTCCAGGCGGAGCGTGACACCGGCCGGCAGGAAGGCGCCGAAGGACTGGCCCGCGGAGCCGGTGAAGGTGATGTCGATGGTGTCGGCCGGCAGACCGGCACCGCCGAAGCGCTTGGTCACGTGGTGGCCGAGCATGGTGCCGACGGTCCGGTTGATGTTCCGGATGGCGACCTGGGCGCGGACCGGCTGGGCGGCCTCGGCGGAGGCGGCGTTCAGGGCCTCGGCGGCGAGCTCGATCAGCTCGTTGTCGAGGGCCTTCTCCAGGCCGTGGTCCTGCTCGATCAGGGCGTGGCGGACCGCGCCGTCGGTCAGCGCCGGCACGTGGAAGAGCGGCTCCAGGTCCAGGCCCTGCGCCTTCCAGTGGGAGACGGCGCGGCTGGTGTCGAGCAGCTCGGCGTGGCCGACGGCCTCCTCGATCGAGCGGAAGCCCAGCTCGGCGAGGAGCTCGCGGACCTCCTGCGCGATGAACTCGAAGAAGTTGACGACGTACTCGGCCTTGCCGGAGAAGCGGTCGCGCAGCACCGGGTTCTGGGTGGCGATGCCGACCGGGCAGGTGTCGAGGTGGCAGACGCGCATCATGACGCAGCCGGAGACGACGAGCGGCGCGGTCGCGAAACCGAACTCCTCGGCGCCGAGCAGCGCGGCGATGACGACGTCGCGGCCGGTCTTCAGCTGGCCGTCGGTCTGCACGACGATGCGGTCGCGCAGGCCGTTGAGCAGCAGGGTCTGCTGGGTCTCGGCGAGGCCGAGCTCCCAGGGGCCGCCCGCGTGCTTCAGCGAGGTCAGCGGGGAGGCACCCGTACCGCCGTCGTGGCCGGAGATGAGCACGACGTCCGCGTGGGCCTTGGAGACACCGGCCGCGACCGTGCCGACGCCGACCTCGGAGACCAGCTTCACGTGGATGCGGGCGACCGGGTTGGCGTTCTTGAGGTCGTGGATCAGCTGAGCCAGGTCCTCGATGGAGTAGATGTCGTGGTGCGGCGGCGGGGAGATCAGCCCGACGCCGGGCGTCGAGTGACGCGTCTTGGCGACCCACGGGTAGACCTTGTGGCCGGGCAGCTGGCCGCCCTCGCCGGGCTTGGCGCCCTGGGCCATCTTGATCTGGATGTCGTCCGCGTTGACCAGGTACTCGCTCGTCACGCCGAAGCGGCCGGAGGCGACCTGCTTGATCGCGGAGCGGCGCGCCGGGTCGTACAGGCGGTCCGGGTCCTCGCCACCCTCACCGGTGTTGGACTTGCCGCCCAGCTGGTTCATGGCGATGGCGAGGGTCTCGTGGGCCTCGCGCGAGATGGAGCCGTAGGACATGGCGCCGGTGGAGAAGCGCTTGACGATCTCGGAGACCGGCTCGACCTCGTCGATCGAGATCGGCGCCCGGCCGCCGTCGGCGAAGCCGAACAGGCCGCGGAGCGTCATCAGGCGCTCGGACTGCTCGTTCACCCGGTCGGTGTACTTCTTGAAGATGTCGTACCGCTTGGAGCGCGTGGCGTGCTGCAGGCGGAAGACGGTCTCCGGGTCGAAGAGGTGCGGCTCGCCCTCGCGGCGCCACTGGTACTCGCCGCCGATCTCCAGGGCGCGGTGCGCCGAGGGGATGCCGGTGGCCGGGTACGCCTTGGCGTGGCGGGCGGCGACCTCCTTGGCGACGACGTCGAGGCCGGCGCCGCCGATCTTGGTGGCGGTGCCGTTGAAGTACTTCTCGACGAAGGCGGTGTCGAGGCCGACGGCCTCGAAGACCTGGGCGCCGCGGTAGGAGGCGACGGTGGAGATGCCCATCTTGGACATGACCTTGAGGACGCCCTTGCCGAGGGCGTAGATCAGGTTACGGATGGCCTGCTCGGCCTCGGTGTCCGTGATGAAGGTGCCGGCCCGGACCAGGTCCTCGACGGACTCCATGGCCAGGTACGGGTTGACCGCGGCGGCGCCGTAGCCGATGAGCAGGGCGACGTGGTGGACCTCGCGGACGTCACCGGCCTCGACGAGCAGGCCCACCTTGGTGCGCTGCTTGGTGCGGATGAGGTGGTGGTGCACGGCGGCGGTGAGCAGCAGCGACGGGATCGGCGCGTGCTCGGCGTCGGAGTGCCGGTCGGACAGGACGATCAGCCGGGCGCCGTCCTCGATCGCCGCGTCGGCCTCGGCGCAGATCTCGTCGATCCGGGCGGCGAGCGCGTCGCCGCCGCCGGAGACCCGGTAGAGACCGGAGAGGGTCACGGCCTTCATGCCGGGCATGTCGCCGTCGGCGTTGATGTGGATGAGCTTGGCCAGCTCGTCGTTGTCGATCACCGGGAAGGGCAGGGTGACGCTTCGGCACGACGCGGCGGTCGGGTCGAGCAGGTTGCTGCCCGGGCCGAGCGAGGAGCGGAGGCTCGTCACGAGCTCCTCGCGGATGGCGTCCAGCGGCGGGTTGGTGACCTGCGCGAACAGCTGGGTGAAGTAGTCGAAGAGCAGCCGCGGGCGCTCGGACAGGGCCGCGATCGGCGAGTCCGTGCCCATGGAGCCGATCGGCTCGGCGCCGGTGCGGGCCATCGGGGCGAGGATGACGCGGAGCTCTTCCTCGGTGTAGCCGAAGGTCTGCTGGCGGCGGGTGACCGAGGCGTGGGTGTGCACGATGTGCTCGCGCTCGGGGAGGTCGGAGAGCTCGATCTCGCCGGTCTCCAGCCACTCCGCGTAGGGCTGCTCGGCGGCGAGGGCGGCCTTGATCTCGTCGTCCTCGATGATGCGGTGCTCGGCGGTGTCGACGAGGAACATCTTGCCGGGCTGGAGGCGGCCCTTGCGGACGACCTTGGCGGGGTCGATGTCGAGGACGCCGACCTCGGAGGAGAGCACGACGAGACCCTCGTCGGTGACCCAGTAGCGGCCGGGGCGCAGACCGTTGCGGTCGAGGACCGCGCCGACCTGGGTGCCGTCGGTGAAGGTGACGCAGGCGGGGCCGTCCCAGGGCTCCATCATCGTGGAGTGGTACTGGTAGAAGGCGCGGCGGGCCGGGTCCATGGAGTCGTGGTTCTCCCACGCCTCGGGGACCATCATCAGGACCGCGTGCGGCAGCGAACGGCCGCCGAGGTGGAGCAGCTCCAGGACCTCGTCGAAGGAGGCGGAGTCGGAGGCGTCCGGGGTGCAGACCGGGAAGATCCGCTCGATGCCGCGGCCGTCCTGGCCCTGGCCGAAGACGTCGCCGACGAGCTGGGCCTCGCGGGCGGTCATCCAGTTGCGGTTGCCCTTGACCGTGTTGATCTCGCCGTTGTGCGCGACGAAGCGGTACGGGTGGGCGAGCGGCCAGCTCGGGAAGGTGTTGGTGGAGAACCGGGAGTGGACCAGGGCCACGGCGGTGGCGCAGCGGCGGTCCGACAGGTCCGGGAAGAAGGGCTCCAGCTGGCCGGTGGTCAGCATGCCCTTGTAGACGATGGTGCGGGCGGAGAGCGACGGGAAGTAGGTCCCGGCCTCGCGCTCGGCGCGCTTGCGCAGGACGAAGGCCTTGCGGTCGAGCGCGATGCCGTTGGCCTGGCCGGCGGTGTCCGCGACGAACAGCTGGCGGAAGACCGGCATGGTCGAGCGGGCGGAGGCGCCGAGCAGGTCGGGGGCGACGGGGACCTCGCGCCAGCCGAGGACGTTCAGACCCTCCTCGGACGCGATCGTCTCGATCCGCGAGACGGCCTGTGCGGAGCCGTCGGCGGGGAGGAAGGCGATGCCGACGGCGTACGCGCCGGCCTCGGGAAGCTCGAATCCGGCGACCTCGCGGAGGAAGGCGTCCGGGACCTGGAGCAGGATGCCGGCGCCGTCACCGGAGTCGGGCTCGGAGCCGGTGGCGCCGCGGTGCTCGAGGTTGCGCAGTACGGTCAGCGCCTGCTCGACCAGCTCGTGGCTGGCAACACCGGTGAGGGTGGCCACGAACCCGACACCACAGGCGTCGTGTTCGTTACGGGGGTCGTACATCCCCTGCGGGGCGGGGCGACCGTCCATGGGCGACCAGGCGTCGGAACGCATCGGCTCTCCCGTCGTCGTCGTGGCATATGCAGCAGCCGAGGGACGACGTTGGCCCTCCGCGAAATTTCGTGCAGGTTACATGATGGCTGGCTTCTCGGAAAGTGGATAGCTCATTCCAGCATGCGGACACCGCCGATACGGGCGGTGGCGGGTGGTTCAGCTGTGGGGTACGGGAATCGCGGTGCGACGAAGGCGTTTCCCGTGGGGGACGGACCCGGGCCCTTGGGTGCGGGTGGACCGTCACAGAGCGGGCGTCATTGCCCGCGGCGCTTGTGCCTCATGCCCGCCGAACGGAACTTCGAAACCGCCCGGTAACCGGCTAGATATGTGGCGCTGTGCATAGTGTCTCACCGGAACGGCGGATCCGCCCAGGGAGATACGTCACAGAGACAGCATGCGCCGGTTGGCCTTACGGGCAAGCGGAAGGCCCCCGCGGGTGCGGGGGCCTGGGGGCGCGGCGCGGACGGGGGCCCGGGGCGTGGGCGGGGCGCACGGCCCTTTCGTACGGCTGGAGCGCAGCCCGTACGAGCAGGCAGCCCGTACGGCTAGAGCGCGGCCCCGAAGAGCATGCCGAGCCCGTACGTCACGGCCGCGGCGGCACCGCCGAGGACGAGCTGGCGCAGTCCGCTGAACCACCAGCTGCGGGCGGTCACCCGGGCGACCAGGGCGCCGCAGGCGAAGAGCCCGAGGAGCGCGAGCAGCACGGCCGGCCAGAGCGCGGTCGCGCCGAGCAGATACGGCAGGACGGGCAGCAGGGCGCCGAGCGCGAAGGAGCCGAAGGACGACACCGCGGCGACCATCGGCGACGGCAGGTCGTCGGGGTCGATGCCCAGCTCCTCGCGGGCGTGGATCTCCAGCGCCTGCTCCGGGTCCCGGGACAGCTGCATCGCGACCTCGCGGGCGAGCGCGGGCTCGACGCCGCGGGAGACGTAGAGCGCGGCCAGCTCCTCCATCTCGTCGACCGGGTGCTTGCGCAACTGAAGCCGCTCGACGTCCAGTTCGGCCTGGACCAGCTCGCGCTGGGAGGCGACCGAGGTGTATTCGCCGGCGGCCATCGAGAAGGCGCCGGCGGCGAGTCCGGCGAGACCGGTGATGACGACGGTCTGCGAGGAGACCGCGCCGCCGGCGACACCGGTCATGAGCGCCAGGTTGGAGACGAGTCCGTCCATCGCGCCGAAGACCGCGGGGCGCAGCCAGCCGCCGTTGACGTCACGGTGGGTGTGGTTGTCGCGGTGGGCTTCGTGGAGCGGCGCGACGGCTTCGATGATGGACATGCTTCTCCCCTGTGTTCGCTGCGGGTTCGGCAGCCCCGCCCCCTTCGACATCCTCGAAAATACGCCCGATGTAAGGGGCTCGCCAGCAAGGCAGGCCGTACTTACTAAGGCTGACCTTGCCGTTCGCGCGGGGGTCGGACGGGGGTCGGAGGGAACTGACACACCGTCACCCGGGTGACAGAAACGTTTCCGTGAAGGGTGTGGGCCCCCGCGTGGCAGAGATGGGGGAGAGCACGGAAGGGGTACGGCATGACGGGCGAGGCGACGGTCACGGCGGGCGAGGTGCGGGAACGGGCGCGGGGGGCGTTGCTCGGCCTCGCGGTGGGCGACGCGCTCGGCGCGCCCGCGGAGAACCTGCGGCCCTCGGAGATCCGCCGTCGCTGGGGCCGGATCGAGGGCTTCGTGGCGGACCGCCCGGCCGGCACCGACGACACCGAGTACGCCATCTTCTCGGGCCTGTTGCTCGCCCGGCACGGCTCCGCCCTGACCGTGGCCCATGTCGAACGGGCCTGGCACCACTGGATCGCCGACCTCGACGAGGGCCCGTTCCGGGGCGCTGGCTTCTCGGAGCGCGGCACCCTGGAGAACCTGCGCCGGGGCCTCGCCGCGCCCATCTCGGCCCAGCACCGGCACGCCTGGAGCGACGGTCTCGCGATGCGGGCGGCGCCCTTCGGGGTGTTCGCGGCGGGCCGCCCGGCGGAGGCGGCGCGGCTCGTCTCCATCGACGGCAGCGTCAGCCACGAGGGCGAGGGCATCTACGGCGGCCAGGCGGTGGCGGCGGGCGTCGCGGCGGCGATGGACGGTGCGAGCGTCACCTCCGTCATCGCGGCCGCCCTCTCCGTGGTCCCGATGGACTCCTGGACCGCCCGCTCGATGCGCCGGGCGGTGGTGGCGGCCCAGCGCGTCGAGCCGGACCCGCTGACCCGGGAGCGCGCGGTCCGCTCCGCCGTCGTCATCGGCGGCTACCCCTGGACCGACCTCGCCCCCGAGGCCGTCGCCCTCGCCTTCGGCGCCTTCGCCGCGGCCCGCGGCGACTTCCGCACCTCGGTCCTCACCGCCGTCAACATGGGCCGCGACGCCGACACCACCGCCGCCGTCGCCGGCGCCCTCGCCGGCGCCCTGGGCGGCGCCACCGTGATCCCGCCCGAGTGGGCCTCCGCCATCCCCCCGGTCGCCGGCTCCTGCCTCCCCTCCATGCGCGGCTACCACGTCCTCGACATCGCCGACCTGCTCACCCCGGAGGGAGAGTCCTGATGAGCGCAGACCTGACGACCACTGCGACGCCGAACCGAGGCGGCGAGGAATGGTCTTCGACGAGTTCGGAGGACGGCGCGGAGGGGTCCGCCCGCCCGGGCCCCGAGCGGGACGGCGGGGCGCCGGAGGAACCGGGCGCCCGGCCGGACGGGCAGGCGGACGGCCGGCCCGACGGGCGAACGGACGGGCAGGTGCGCGGCCGGCGTTCCGACGCGCGGGCTTCCGGCCCCGGGGTCGGCACCGTCGGCGAAGCCGCGGAGCGGGAGGCGCGTGCCGGGCGCCCCGGCGAAGCCGGGCGGTGGGACCGGGCGGCCGGACCGGTGGCCCGCGGGCTCCGCCCCGCGGGCGACGCCGGGCGGCAAGCCCCGGACACCGGGCGCCCCGGCCGAGCCTGCGGCTGGAGCGAGGGCGGCGGCGAAGCCGCCACCAACGGGAGCTGGGCCCACGGCGGAGCCGGTGGGCAGGGTGCGCAGGCAAGCCTCAGCCCTCCGACCGACTTGCCCCGGGGAGGCGCGAACCCCGGCGAAGCCAGGGGCTGGAACGGAGCGGTCGGCGAAGCCGGGCCGCAAAACAGGGGAGCCGGACCGATGGCCCGCGGGTTCAGCCCTGTGGGCGACGCTGTCGGTGAACCTGGGAGGCGGAACCAGGTGGCCGGCGAAGCCGCCACCAACGGGGGCTGGGCCCACGGCGGAGCCGGTGGGCAGGGTGCGCAGGCACACCTCGGCGCGCCGACCGCCCCGGCGGCGGCAGGCGCGAAGCCTGGCGAAGCCGGGCCGCAGGGTCGCGCCGCCCGCCGAACCGGCGAAGCCGCCACCGCCAACAGGGCCAGGCTCACCGGGCGCCGGGCGCCGGTGCTCGGGGTGCGCAGGCGGGGGCGGCGGGAGGGGCGGCGGGAAGGGATCGAGGGGGTGTTGCTCGGGATGGCGGCCGGGGACGCGGCCGGGTGGCCGGCGGCGCGGCATCGGGCGGCGCGGATGCCGGAGTGGACGCGGCGGCTCACCCGGGAGCTTGACACGTTCGCCGAGGAGAACGCGACGACGACGCTGCCCGTACCGATCGCGCTGAACCAGCCGCCCGAGCCCCTCCGCCTCGGTCCCTCGGACGACGCCGAGTGGGCGGTGTTCACGGCTGAGGCGCTGCTCGCGGCGGCGGGGCCGCTGTTCCGGACGCTCGCGCCCGAGCGGCGGCTGCGGGCCGCCGTCGACCAGGCGTGGAACGCGCTCGCGAGCCAGGTCGCCGCCGCGGCCGCCCGCGCGCCCGAGGTCGAGTCCGCCGTGCTCCCGCTGCGGGCGCGGATCTCGGTGCGGGCCGGGCTCGGGAACCTGGCGACCGGGCTGCGGCCGCCCGCGACCGGCCACGACAACCCGCACTACTTCGACGACGCCGCCTGCGTCCGCGCCGCCGTGCTCGCCCTCGTCCATCCCGGGGACCCCCAGGCGGCTGCCGCGCTCGCCGAGTTCGACGCGCGCTACACGCAGGACGGCGACGGCGTGCACGGCGCCCGGGCCATGGCCGCGGCGGTCGCGGCGGCGCTCGGCGGCGCGTCGGCCGAGGACGCGGTGGAGGCGGCGCTCGCCCAGCTGCCGCCCGCGACGGAGATCGGCCGCAACGCCCGCCACGCCGTCCAGCTGGCCCGCACCGCCACCACCGCCTTCGAGCTGGTCCCGCTCCTGGAGCACCAGATCGTCGACCACGTCTACAGCTACGGCATCGCCGCGGCCGAGACCGTCCCGGTCGCCCTCGCCCTCGCGCTCGCCGCGCGCGGCGACATGACCGCCGCCGTGCCGGCCGCCGTCTGTCTGTCCCGGGTCGCCGACTCCGCCCCGGCGCTCGCGGGCGCGCTCACCGGCGCGCTGGGCGGCGGCGGTTCGGTGCCGGCGACCTGGCGGGCCGCCTGCCGCACCCTCGCGGGCTGCGCCCTCCCCCGCCTCGCGGGCACCGACCTGGTCGAACTCGCCGGTCTCCTCGCAGCCACGGAACCGACCACCCCGGGTGGACAATTCCGGCATGACCCCTCAAACTCACCCCACGCTGGATGACCGCATCACCGGCAGCCTCCTCGGGGCCGCCGTGGGCGACGCCCTCGGCGGCCCCGTCGAGGGCTACACCCCCGAGCAGATCGTGGAACGCCACGGCGGCCGCGTCACCGGCATCGTCGGCCCCTGGAACGGCGCGGACTGGCGCACCGCCCGCCCCATCGCGCCGTACCACAAGGGCGACGGGCACGTCACCGACGACACCCTGATGACCCACGCCCTGATCAGGGTGTACGAGAAGGTCCGCGACCACCTCGACGCGTACGCGGTCGCCGAGCACCTGGTCCCCGAACTCATCGGCCGCCCGGTCTGGATCCCGGAACTGGAGGCGGAGGCGCTGCCCCTCCAGCGGGTCTTCCTGGCCGAGAAGTGGATCGTCGCCCGGCTCCACTACGGGCACGCCGACCCGCGCGAGGCCGGCACCGGAAACATCGTCAACTGCGGCGCCGCGATGTACATGGCCCCGGTCGGCCTGGTCAACGCCGCGCACCCGGCCGCCGCGTACGCCGAGGCCGTCGACATCGCGGGCGCCCACCAGTCCTCGTACGGACGCGAGGCCGCCGGCGTCTTCGCCGCCGCCGTCGCCGCGGCCTGCACGCCCGGGGCGACCCCGCGCTCGGTCGTCGACACGGCGCTCGCCCTCGCCAAGGACGGCACCCGCGCGGCGATCGAGGCGATCGCCGAAGTCGGCGACGCGCACCAGGACTTCGAGACCGCGCTCGCCCCGCTGCGCCGGGCCGTCGCCCCCTTCGACTCCGTCGGCCCCGACTACCGCGCCCCCTCCCTGGACGCCCGCCGCCCCTCCCGGACCCACGCCATCGAGGAACTGCCCGTCGCCCTCGGCATGCTCCTCGTCGGCGACGGCGACTACCGCCGTACGGTCCTCGGCGCCGTCAACTACGGCCGCGACTGCGACTCCATCGCCACCATGGCCGGCGCGCTCGCCGGCGCCCTGCACGGCGAGTCCGCCGTCCCCGCCGAGTGGGCCAAACAGATCGCCGAGGCCAGCCGCCTCGACCTGCACGCCCCGGCCGCCGCCCTGACCGCCGTGACCCACGAGGTCTTCGCCCGCGACAGGGCCCGCCGCCGGTCCCACGAGTCGGCGTACGCGACCCTGACGGGCGCGGCCCGATGACGAGCCCTCCGGCCGGCGCCCAGGGCCATGCCCCCGAGGAGGCCCCGGAGGACCACCGCGCCGCCCGGCCCCTCACGACCCCCGTCCGCCTCACCTGGGTGCAGCCCGAGGACCTGGTGGGTCACGAACTGCGCCAAGCGGCGGAGGACGGCCGCGACGCCCGCGCCCTCGCCGCCCGCTGGTCCGCCGCCGGCGGCCCACCCGCACCCCCATCCGCCGGCGCCTCCCCCACCCCCCGCCCGGACCTCCGCCCCCTGGCCGAGACCCTCCTCGACGCCCTGTCCGAACTCCCCTCCCCCCTCACCCCCCTGGAACCCACCCCCCTCACCGCGATCATCGCCGCCTGCCCCAACTGGCCGCCGAGCGCGACGCGCGAGGCGCCGCGGGACCAGGGGGACGGGGGCGGAGCCCCCGGTCTCGTCAGAGTTTCGGGGTGGGGGCACCACCCGGGCGAAGCTCTGGGGGAGGGCGGGGTGGGGGAAGTCGACGCCCTGTACAACCGGCTGCACGCCGCCTGGCTCGGCCGCGCCGCCGGCTGTCTCCTCGGCAAGCCCGTGGAGAAGCTGCCCCTCCCCGCCATCCGCGCCCTCGCCCGCGCCACCGGCAACTGGCCGCTCAGCGACTGGTTCACGGCCCGCGGCGTCCCCGCGGAGCTCCTCGCCGCGCACCCGTGGAACCGCCGCTCCGCCACCACCTCGCTCGCCGAGAACATCGACGGGATGCCCGAGGACGACGACCTCAACTACCCCCTCCTCAATCTGCTCCTCCTCCGTCGCCACGGCCGCGGCTTCGGCACCGCCGACGTCGCCCGGCTCTGGCTGGACGAACTGCCCGCCGGACGCACCTTCACCGCCGAGCGGATCGCCTACCGCAACCTCCTCGACGGTGTCGAACCCCCGCACACCGCCTCCCGCCGCAACCCCTTCCGCGAGTGGATCGGCGCGCAGATCCGCGCCGACGTGCACGGCTGGACCCACCCCGGCGACCCGGCCGGCGCCGCCCGCCAGGCCCACCGGGACGCCGTGCTCAGCCACACCGGCAACGGCGTGTACGGCGCGATGTTCGTCGCCGCGACGATCGCCGCCGCCGCGAGCGGGACCGCCGACGTGCACGCCTGCCTCGCCGCCGGGCTCGCCGTCGTGCCGCCCGGGTCACGGCTGGCCCGCGCCGTACGGTTCGGCATCGGGGCCGCCCGTACGCACCCGGACTTCGACACCGTGGTGGACCGGCTCCACGCCGAACTCGGCGGGTATCACTGGGTCCATGCCGTGCCCAACGCCGCCCTGCTCGCCGCCGCGCTCACCCACGCCGACGGCGACTTCACCCGCTCCATCGGCGCGGCCGTGTCCGGCGGCTGGGACACCGACTCCAACGGAGCCACCGCCGGCTCGGTCGCCGGACTGCTCGCCGGGCACCCGGACCGGCTGCCCGAATCCTGGACCTCCCCTCTCAAGAACCGGCTCTCGACCTCGGTGCCGTCCTTCGACGGCATCGGCTTCGACGCCCTGGCCGCACTGACGCACTCGGAGGCAGTACGCCCATGACCAGCAGCATCGTCGTGCTCGGCAGCACGAACATGGACCTCGTGGCCTACGTGGCCAAGGCGCCCGCCCGCGGCGAGACCGTCACCGGCCGCGAGTTCCGCACCGTGCCAGGCGGCAAGGGCGCCAACCAGGCCGTCGCCGCCGCCCGGGCCGGCGCCGAGGTGTCGATGATCGGCGCGGTCGGCGCCGACGACTTCGGCGTACGGATGCGGGCCGCGCTCGAGCACAGCGGCGTCGACACCGATCTGCTCCGCACCGTCGAGGGCGCCTCCGGCACCGCCCATATCGTCGTCGACGACGAGGGCGGCAACGCGATCGTCGTCGTCCCCGGCGCCAACGGCACCGTCACCTCCCTCGACCACGGCGACGAGGCCCTGATCGGCACCGCCGACGCCCTGCTCCTCCAGCTCGAACTCCCCCTCTCCGTGGTCGTCGAGGGCGCGCGGGCCGCCCGCGAGCGCGGCGTCCGCACCATCCTCACCCCCTCCCCCGTCCAGCCCCTGCCGCCGGAACTCCTCGCCGCCACCGACCTGTTGGTGCCGAACGAGCACGAGGCAACCGCCCTCACCGGCGAGACCGACCCGGCCGCCGCCGCCAAGGCGCTCCTGCAGCAGGTGCCCGAGGTGGTCGTCACCCTCGGCGCGGCCGGCTGCCTGCACGCCGTACGCGGCGCCGAACCACGGACCGTGCCCGCGCCCCGCGTCCGGGCCGTGGACACCACCGCCGCCGGCGACACCTTCGCCGGGGTCCTGGCCGTGGCCCTCACCGAGGGCCGCCCCATGCCGGAGGCCCTCGCCTGGGCGTCGGCGGCCGCCGCGCTCTCGGTGCAGCACGAGGGCGCGTCCACCTCGATGCCGTACCGCGCCGCGATCGAGGCGGCCCTCGCATGACCGCCGCCATGAGCCCCGCCGCCGGCACCGCCCCGCAGCCGCCGCTGCACGGACTGCGCGTCCTCGACCTCGCCACCCTCTTCGCGGGCCCGCTCGCCGCGATGATGCTCGGCGACTTCGGGGCCGACGTGATCAAGATCGAGCACCCCCGCAAGCCCGACCCGTCCCGCGGCCACGGCCCCGCCAAGGACGGCGTCGGCCTGTGGTGGAAGGTCCTCGGCCGCAACAAGCGGACCATGACCCTCGACCTGTCCACGCCCGGCGGCCGCGACACCCTGCTGCGGCTCGCCGCCGAGGCCGACGTGATCGTGGAGAACTTCCGCCCCGGCACCCTGGAACGCTGGGGCCTCGGCTGGGAGGAACTGTCCACGGTCAACCCGCGCCTGGTGCTCGCCCGGGTCACCGGCTTCGGCCAGTTCGGCCCGTACGCCCACCGGCCCGGCTTCGGCACCCTCGCCGAGGCCATGAGCGGCTTCGCCGCCATCACCGGCGAGCCGGACGGACCGCCGACCCTGCCGCCCTTCGGCCTCGCCGACTCGATCGCCGCCCTCGCCACCGCGTACGCCGTGATGACCGCGCTCACCGCCAGGCACACCACCGGCCACGGCCAGGTCGTCGACATGGCCATCATCGAACCGATGCTCTCCGTCATCGGACCCCACCCCCTCTGGTACGACCAGCTCGGCTACGTCCAGCCGCGCACCGGCAACCGCTCCCGCAACAACGCCCCGCGCAACACCTACAAGACCTCCGACGGTTCCTGGGTCGCCGTCTCCACCTCCGCCCAGTCGATCGCCGAACGCGTGCTGCGCCTGGTCGGCCGGCCGGAGCTGATCGACGAACCCTGGTTCGCCACCGGCACCGGACGGGCCGCGCACGCGGACGTCCTCGACGAGGCGGTCGGCTCCTGGATCTCGCGCCACACCCGCGACGAGGCCATGGCCGCCTTCGAGAAGGCGGAGGCCGCCATCGCCCCCGTCTACGACGTCCGCGACGTCCTCGACGACCCCCAGTTCCAGGCCCTCGGCACCGTCACCGAGGTCCCGGACCCCGAGCTCGGCCCGATCCGGATGCAGAACGTGCTCTTCCGGCTCTCCGACACCCCCGGCGCGATCCGCTGGACCGGCCGCCCGCACGGCGCCGACACCCACACCCTCCTCTCCGAGCTCGGTCTCACCCCAGGCGAGATCGCCACCCTGCGCGCCGAAGGAGCCGTATGACCCCCACCCGGCCCGTCACCCGCCCTGTCACCCGACCCGTCACCCGGCCCGTCCCCCTCACCTGGCTCTACGCCCCCGGCGACCGCCCCGACGTGGTCGGCAAGGCCCTGGCCTCCGGCGCCGACGTCGTCATCGTCGACCTGGAGGACGCGGTGGCCCCGGACCGCCGGGCCTACGCCCTCGCGGCCACCCGCGAACTGCTCGCCGACCCCCAGCCCGTACCGGTCCATGTCCGCGTGCACGCACCCCGCGACATTCCATCCCTGGTCTCCCTCCCCGGACTCGTCGCTCTCCGTGTTCCCAAGGTGACACACCCCACTGACATCGCCCGGATCGCCGAGATCGCCGCGGGCCTCCCGCTCTACCCGCTCCTGGAGAACGCGCTCGCCGTCGAGCACGCCCACGCCATCGCCGCCGCCCACCCCTCGGTCCACGGCATCGCACTCGGCGAGGCCGATCTCGCCGCCGACCTGGGCGTACGGGAGGACCGCGGGCTCGACTGGCCGCGCAGCCGGGTCGTGGTCGCCGCCCGCGCCGCCGCCCTGCCGCCGCCGGTCCAGTCCGTCCACCCCGACGTCCGCGACCTCGACGCCCTCGCCGCGAGCTGCGCCCGGGGCCGCGCGCTCGGCTTCCTGGGGCGCACCGCGATCCACCCCCGCCAGCTCCCGGTGATCGAGCGGGCCTACCTCCCCGCCCCCGACGAGATCGCCGCGGCCGAGGAGGTGGTCAAGGCGGCCGAGGCCCAGGAGGGCGCCCTCGCGCTGCCGGACGGCCGGTTCGTCGACGCGGCCGTGGTCGCCCGGGCCCGCCGTGTCCTGACCCTCGCCGCCCGCAGGGCCTGACGACCCGGCGTGCACAACGGCGGAGGGCCGCCGGAACCCTTCGGTCCCGGCGGCCCTCCGCCATGTCCTGTGCCGCGAGCGGCCTGTGCCGTGCGGGTCAGCGCCCGCCGGTCCCTGCCCCGTTCCCGGCGCCGTCCTTGTGCTTCTCCTCGACGTCGGCCTCGACGTCGACCTCGGTCTCGGTCTCGGCCTTGTCCGAGGGCTCGGCATCCTTGGCCTCGGCGTCCTCGACGGCCTTCTCCTCGGCGTCGCCGTCCGCGGCGGGCTTCTCCGCCGTGTCGTCCTTCTTCTGCTCCACGATCTCCTCGCGGCCCGGGCGCACCTTCGCCGAGATCACGATGTAGAGGACGGCGAGCAGGAAGACGAGGATCGCGGTCCACACGTTCAGCCGCAGGCCGAGGATGTGGTGCGCCTCGTCGACGCGCATGTACTCGATCCAGCCGCGGCCGGCGCAGTAGGCGGCGACGTACAGCGCGAAGGCCCGGCCGTGGCCCAGCTTGAAGCGGCGGTCGGCCCAGATGACCAGGAGCGCGACGCCGATGCACCACAGCGACTCGTAGAGGAAGGTCGGGTGGTAGAGGCCGGCCTCGCGGTTGGGGCCGGCGGTGATCTTCAGCGCCCAGGGCAGGTCGGTCGGCTTGCCGTAGAGCTCCTGGTTGAACCAGTTGCCCCAGCGGCCGACGGCCTGGGCGAGGGCGATGCCGGGCGCGATGGCGTCCGCGTACGCCGGGAGCGGGATGCCGCGGCGGCGGCAGCCGATCCAGGCGCCGACGGCACCGAGCGCGATGGCGCCCCAGATGCCGAGGCCGCCCTCCCAGATCTTGAAGGCGTCGACCCAGTTCTCACCCTCGCTGAAGTACAGCTGGTAGTCGGTGATCACGTGATAGAGGCGGCCGCCGACGAGGCCGAAGGGCACCGCCCAGACGGCGATGTCGGCCACCGTACCGGCGGTGCCGCCCCGGGCGATCCAGCGCTTGTTGCCGAGCCAGACGGCGACGAAGACACCGATGATGATGCAGAAGGCATAGCCGCGCAGCGGGATCGGTCCGAGGTGGATCACGCCGGTCGACGGGCTGGGAATGTAGGCAAGGTCCATGGCAGGTCCGACGCTACCCTGCCGGGCGGGCCGTGCGGCAGCCAGCCCGGCAACTTCTCCGTAACGCCGTCAGCGGGTGGGTGAGCCGGCGGCGGGGGACGCGGTGCCCGGCTTCTTGCCCTTGTTGGCCTCGGCGACCCACTTCTTGAGGTTGTCCGGGGAGATCTGCTCGCTGCCCTTCTGCGGGAAGATCGATTCTCCGTTGAGCAGCACGGACGGGGTGCCGTTGAATTCGCTCTTCTTGAAGGCGTCGTTCGACTTCTTCACCCAGCCGTCGTGCGTGCCGTCCTCGACGCAGCTGCGGAAGGCGGGCGTGTCGAGCCCGGGGACCTTCCCGGCGAGCTCGATCAGCTTGTCGTTCTTCGCGTAGGCGTCGTCGGTCTCCGGCGGCTGGTTGGTGTACAGCACGTCGTGGTACGCCGTGAACTTCCCGGCGTCCTGGGCGCAGGCCGCCGCGTTCGCGGCGCGCAGCGAGCCGCTGCCGCCGAGGTTGCCGTCGATGAGGGTGGCGAGGTGGTACTCGGCCTTGAGCGCGCCCGCCGCCTCCAGCGCGTGGATCGTGTCCCGGAAGGCGCCCTCGAACTGCTGGCAGGCGGGGCAGCGAAAGTCCTCCCAGATCTGCAGGGTGGAGGGGGCGTCCGGCCGGCCCGTCGGGATGGCGGGCCGGTCGCCGGCGATCGCCCCGGCCGGGTCGACGACCGGGCCGGCCTTGTCGGAGCTGTCCTCGCCCCCGCTGTTGGCGGCGATCACGCCGACGACCGCGGCCAGGCCGAGGACGCCGACCACCGCCGCCGACACGATGAGGACGCGCCGCTGCTTCTCCCGGGCCTTTTCGCGCTCGCGCTGCTGCTGAAGGCGCTCCCGCGCGCTCCGATTACCGTCACGGTTCTTCTCGCTCACGCCCACGAGAACGAACCGGGGAGGCGCGGGCGCGCCTCCCCGGTCGCAAATCCACCCGTATGGGTTACGAGGTGCGGCGCACGCCCTGGGCGAGTTCGGCCGCCAGTTCCCTTACGGCGCCGAGCGCGGCGGCCTCGTCGCCGTCCGCGTCGAGGATCCGCTTGACGAAGGCGGAGCCGACGATGACGCCGTCGGCGAAGCCGGCGACCTCCTCGGCCTGCTTGGCGTTGGAGACGCCGAGGCCGACGCAGACCGGCAGGTCGGACGTGGCCCGGGTACGGCGGACCAGCTCGGCGGCCTGCTCGCCGACCGACTCGCGGGTGCCGGTGACGCCCATGAGCGAGGCGGCGTAGACGAAGCCGGAGCCGGCCGCGGTGATGGTGGCGAGGCGCTCGTCCTTGCTGCTGGGGGCGACGACGAAGACGGTGGCGAGACCGTGCTTGCCGGCGTGCTCCCTCCAGAGGGCGGACTCCTGGACCGGCAGGTCGGGCAGGATGCAGCCCGCGCCGCCGGCGGCGGCGAGCTCCGCGGTGAAGCGCTCGACGCCGTAGCGGTCGATCGGGTTCCAGTAGGTCATCACGAGGACCGGCTTGCCGGTGGCCTCGTAGGTCTCCTTGACCGTGCGCATCACGTCGGCGATCTTCAGGCCGCCGCGCAGTGCGATGTCGTCGGCGGTCTGGATGACCGGGCCGTCGAGCACCGGGTCGCTGTGCGGCAGGCCGACCTCGACGACGTCGGCGCCGCCGTCGAAGGCCGCCTTGATGGCGGCGATGCCGCCGTCGACGGTCGGGAAGCCGGCCGGGAGGTACGCGATGAGCGCGGCCCGGTTCTCGGCCTTCGCCTTGGCGAGGGTGTCGCTCAGGAGCTGGATGTTGCCGGTCACTTCGCGTCCCCCTCGATCTCGGCGGTGTCGGCGGCGTTCGCGGCCACCTCGGCGTCGGTGTCGTACAGCCCGAAATAGCGAGCGGCGGTATCCATGTCCTTGTCGCCGCGGCCGGAGAGGTTGACGACGATCAGCCCCTCGGGTCCGAGCTCCTTGCCGACCTCCAGGGCGCCGGCGAGGGCGTGCGCCGACTCGATGGCCGGAATGATGCCCTCCGTACGGGACAGCAGACGCAGTGCCTGCATGGCGGCGTCGTCGGTGACGGCCCGGTACTCGCCGCGGCCGCTGTCCTTGAGGAAGGCGTGCTCGGGGCCGATGCCGGGGTAGTCGAGGCCGGCCGAGATCGAGTACGGCTCGGTGATCTGGCCCTCCTCGTCCTGGAGGACGTAACTCCTGGACCCGTGGAGGATGCCGGGCTCGCCGGCGGTGAGGGTCGCGGCGTGCTCGCCGGTCTCGACGCCGTGGCCGGCCGGCTCGCAGCCGACGAGGCGGACGGAGGCGTCGGGGATGAACGCGTGGAAGAGGCCGATGGCGTTCGAGCCGCCGCCGACGCAGGCGACGGCCGCGTCGGGGAGGCGTCCGGCGCGCTCCAGGATCTGGCGGCGGGCCTCGACGCCGATGACCCGGTGGAAGTCGCGGACCATGGCGGGGAAGGGGTGCGGGCCGGCGACCGTGCCGAAGAGGTAGTGGGTGCGGTCGACGTTGGCGACCCAGTCGCGGAACGCCTCGTTGATGGCGTCCTTGAGGGTGCGGCTGCCGGACTTCACGGCCACGACCTCGGCGCCGAGCATGCGCATCCGGGCCACGTTGAGGGCCTGGCGCTGGGTGTCGACCTCGCCCATGTAGATGGTGCAGTCGAGCCCGAACAGCGCGCACGCGGTGGCGGTGGCGACGCCGTGCTGGCCGGCGCCGGTCTCCGCGATGACGCGGGTCTTGCCCATGCGCTTGGTGAGCAGCGCCTGGCCCAGCACGTTGTTGATCTTGTGCGAGCCGGTGTGGTTGAGGTCCTCGCGCTTCAGGAACACGCGGGCGCCGCCGGCGTGCTCGGCGAACCGCGGGACCTCCGTGAGGGAGCTGGGGCGGCCCGTGTAGTGGACCATCAGCTCGTTGAGCTCGCGGGCGAACTCGGGGTCGTGCTTGGCCTTCTCGTACTCGACGGCGACCTCGTCGACGGCGGCGACGAGGGCCTCGGGGATGAACTTGCCGCCGTAGGCACCGAAGTAGCCCTCGGGGGACGGGACCTGACCCTCCGGGTCGGGAATGAAGAACTCGCTGGACATGCGGTTGCTCCTCGCGGGGCGGGTGCCCCGGGATCACGTGTGGTTGGTGGTCACGGTATGCGCGTGTCGTGTCGCGGTGTGCCTCGCCGCACCCGTTGTGGGCATACGTTCCGCAGGGGCTGGGGGTCCCCCCAGGGCGAAGCCCTAGGGGGAGGGTGGGCACAACGGACGGCGCCCCTTGCCGGGCCTAGGCTTCCGCGCCTGAACGGTCACCCGCAGGGCACCGCACTCGTGGTGCGGGTCCAGGCGCAGGTGCGGAACGCGCCCGCATGGGCGCCGTCCCGTGTGCCCACCCGTCCCGCCCCAGCGGGACGAATGCCCACAACGGGAAGCGGCGAGGCGCCGCCCGTGCGGGTGGGACCCGCCCTGCGGGACGAATGCCCACAACGGGATGGCGGAGGCCCGCCACACCCGTGCCGCTGGGAACCCGCCCAGCGGGACGGACACCCACAACGGGGAACGGCGAAGGCCCACACCCGCCAGTGCGGGTGGGTACCCGCCCAGCAGCGCGGCGGAGGCCCGCCTCACCCACACGGGGTGGGCGCGCCCGTCCCAGCGGGGGCGGATGACCACGCCGGGAACGGCGAGGCACCGACCTCGCGGGCGCAGGCCCATGACGGGAACGGCACGGCACAGCCCGTACGCGGGGGCATCGCTCGGGCGAGCGAAGCCCGCGGCGGGCGCGGGACAGCGGCGCGGGCGCAGCCCGCGGCAAAGGGGCTACGACGGCGTCAGGAGACGCGCGCTGGGCGCGGGCGCCATCGCATGCCGTTGACCTGGCCCGGCTCGTCGCCGATGACGTAGCGGACCCGGCGGCCGTGGACGCGGCGGGCGGGGGCGCGGCAGCCGCGGGGGCGGCAGCCGCGGGCGAGCGGGGCGTGGCGGCGGTCGCTTCCGTCCGCGTGCACGTCGACGGCGCCCCGGGCGATGCGGCCCGGGACGTGCGGCGTGTCGTGGCGGAAGCGGACGGTCATGCCGGGTCAGCCCCGCCCGTGGCGCAGCGCCGGGTGGGCGCCGGCGGCGACCAGGTCGGCGACGGCGGACTTCGGGTCGCGGCCGGTGACCAGGGACTCGCCGACCAGGACCGCGTCGGCGCCGGCGTTGGCGTACGCGATCAGGTCGTGCGGGCCGCGGACGCCGGACTCGGCGACCTTGACGATGCCGGCCGGGATCTCGGGCGCGACGCGCTCGAAGGTGGACCGGTCGACCTTGAGGGTCTTGAGGTTGCGCGCGTTGACGCCGATGATGCGGGCGCCGGCGTCGACGGCCCGCTCGACCTCCTCCTCGTCGTGGACCTCGACCAGCGGCGTGAGGCCGATGGACTCGGCGCGCTCGATGAGGGAGACCAGGGCCTCCTGCTCGAGGGCGGCGACGATGAGCAGCGCGAGGTCCGCGCCGTAGGCCCGGGCCTCCCAGAGCTGGTACGCGGTGACGATGAAGTCCTTGCGCAGGACCGGGATGTCGACGCGGGCGCGCACGGCCTCCAGGTCGGCCAGCGAGCCGCCGAAGCGGCGCTGTTCGGTGAGGACGGAGATGACGGCGGCGCCGCCCGCCTCGTAGTCGGCGGCGAGGCCGGCCGGGTCGGCGATGGCGGCGAGCGCGCCCTTGGACGGGCTGGAGCGCTTGACCTCGCAGATCACCTTGACGCCGTCACCGCGCAGTGCGGCGACGCCGTCCTTGGCCTGCGGCGCCTTGGCGGCGCGCTCCTTGAGCTCGTCGAGGGAGACCCGCGCCTGCCGCTCTGCGAGGTCGGCGCGGACGCCGTCGATGATCTCGTCGAGCACACTCACGCGAGAGGCCCCCTTCCGGGACTCGATGAACTTCGATGAACAACGTTCAGCCACGTCGATGGTATCCGCAGGTGGGCCGCTGACCCGCATCGGTTGACGACGCGTCCCATCTGCTGGGACTTCGCAGGGGTTCCGACCAGGTCCTCAGGGCGCGAGCGCGGCCCCGAACGGCAGGTTCCGGACCACCGTGAACAGGGTGAGCACGGCTCCGATCCCCCACCACCAGGCCGGGGAGATCGCGAGCCGCATGGGGAGGCCGCGGACGGCGCGAACCAGCCACAGGACCATCACCACGGCGAAGATCCCGTAGCCGACGACGGCGAGCGCGTTGGCGCCGAGGGCGGTGCCGAGGTCGCCGTGGATGAAGGCGTGGGCGCTGCGCAGTCCGCCGCAGCCGGGGCAGTAGAGGCCGGCGAAGCGGAGCAGGGGGCAGACGGGGTAGTGCCCGGGTTCGTTGGGGTCGACGCTCCCGACGTACGCGAAGGCCGCGGCGACCCCGGCGAGGGCGCCCAGCGGGGCAAGGAGACGCCGGGCGAGCGGCCGGGGCGGCGGAGGCGGTACGGGCGGCCCGTACGCGCCGTACGGCCCCCAGGGCCCGTACGCATGGCCGGAGGCGTCGGAGTACGGCTCGCTCACGGCTGCCGCCGTCGAGGCCGGAATCGGTGCCGGAATCGGGGCCGGGCTCGGGTTCGGATCCACCCGGTGATTCTCACCCGTACGGCGCGAAGGCGCAGCACCGCGTCGCGGGACTGCGCCTTCGGGGTGAACCGGGGTGCGGCGGCCGGTCAGGCCTTGCCGAGGGCGGTCCGGGTGGCGGCCTCGCGGGCGGCCACGACGTCCGCCGACTCCTTCGGCATGCCCATGCCGGCGATCTTCATCGCGCCGCCGACGACGCCGCCGAGGAGGATGACACCGATACCGGCCCAGAAACCGGCCACGTTGGCGGCCACCATGAAGACTCCGGCGATGCAGAAGCCGATGAAGGAGATGATGACACCGGTCCAGGCGGCCGGGGTGTGTCCGTGGGCGCTGCCCGCCATGAGTTGCTCCTCGTCGATGTTGCTCGGTGGTGACGCCTCATTCTTCCGCACATGGGCGCGCGACGATGAATCGGGGTGCCCGAACGATCACGCGTCGCGCCCGGCGTGCCGGATCGGCGCCGGATCAGGCGCCGTGGGTCGGGTCCTCGCCGCGGTCGAGGGCCTTCCAGAGGTCCTCGGGGCGGTCCGGGTCGACGGTGGCCGGGCGGCGGGCGGCGCGGGGCGCGCCGGAGCGCTCGTAGCGGCCGCCCATGGCGGGCCAGGCCTTGCCGAAGCGCAGCGCGAAGAGCCCGGCGGCCAGGATGAGGACGGCGCCGGCGGCGGTGACGTACGGCCAGACCGTGTGGCTGAGGCCGCCGACCGCGGCGGCGGTGTTGCCGGTGATCCGGGCGGCCTCGGCGTCCAGGGCGGCGCTGTCGGAGGCGCCGAGGACGGCGGCGAGGGCCGCGCCGGCGCCGCTCAGGGCGAGCAGCGCGGCGACCATGGTGCGGCCGGTGCGGCGGACCGCGAAGACGGCGACGAGGGCGGCGAGGCCGACGATCGCGAGCGCGGTCGGGACGCCGGTGACGGTGCCGCCGTCGGCCTCGACGGGGACGGTTCCGCCGCCGACGGCCGCGGTGCCCTCGGCCCAGATCTGGCCGGCGGAGAGCAGTACGACGGTGGCTCCGAGGGCGCCGAGCAGCAGGGCCGCGGCCAGGCTGCGGCGGGCGCCGGAGGAGGCGGCGCCGCCCGTTCGGGCGGCTCGGGGCTGGGGTACGGGTACAGCACTCACATACCCCACTATCCCCTACCGGCCCGCCGTTCGTTCATCCGGTCGTGTGAACCTGCCCACCTGGCGATCACCGGAGGAAGCCCCCGGAAGGTCACCGGAAGGACGCCGGAAGGACGCCGGAAGAAGGTCACGGGCCGTCAGCCCGCCGTCATCCGGTTGGCCGTGT
The DNA here is from genome assembly GCF_041270065.1 of Streptomyces fradiae. Classification (NCBI taxonomy): domain Bacteria; kingdom Bacillati; phylum Actinomycetota; class Actinomycetes; order Kitasatosporales; family Streptomycetaceae; genus Streptomyces; species Streptomyces fradiae. Next base: position 1,958,894 of record NZ_CP065958.1, read on the forward strand.
GGACCGCGCGCAGGACGGCGGCCGCCTTGTTGCGGCACTCGTTGTCCTCGGCGGCCGGGTCGGAGTCGGCGACGACACCGGCTCCGGCCTGCACGTACGCCGTGCCGTCCCGCAGCAGCGCGGTGCGGATGGCGATGGCGGTGTCGGAGTCGCCGGCGAAGTCGAGGTAGCCGACGCAGCCGCCGTACAGGCCGCGCCGGGACGGCTCCAGCTCCTCGATGATCTGCATGGCGCGCGGCTTGGGCGCCCCGGAGAGGGTGCCGGCCGGGAAGCATGCGGTGAGGACGTCGAAGGCCGTCTTCCCCTCGGCGACCTCGCCGGTGACGGTGGAGACGATGTGCATGACGTGCGAGTAGCGCTCGACCGACATGAAGTCGACGACCTCGACGGAGCCCGGCCGGCAGACCCGGCCGAGGTCGTTGCGCCCGAGGTCGACGAGCATCAGGTGCTCGGCGCGCTCCTTGGGGTCGGCGAGCAGCTCCTCGGCGAGGTCGTGGTCCTCCTGCGGGGTGGCGCCGCGGTGCCGGGTGCCGGCGATGGGGTGGACCATCGCGCGCCCGTCCTCGACCTTGACCAGGGCCTCGGGCGAGGAGCCGACGACGTCGAAGCCGTTCTCGAAGCGGAAGAGGTACATGTACGGGGACGGGTTGGTGGCCCGAAGCACCCGGTAGACGTCGAGCGCGGAGGCGGTGCAGGGGGTCTCGAAGCGCTGCGAGGGGACGACCTGGAAGGCCTCGCCGGCCCGGATGCGCTCCTTGATGTCCTCGACGGCGTCCTGGTAGGCGGGGCCGCCCCACAGGGCCGTGTACTCGGGAAGCGCGGACTCCGGCAGCGCGGCCGGGGTGGACGCGACGGGGCGGGCCAGGTCGGCCTCCATCGCGTCGAGCCGGGCGACGGCCCCCGCGTACGCCTCGTCGACGCCGGTCTCCAGGTCGTTGTGGTTGATCGCGTTGGCGATCAGGAGCACGCTGCCGTCCCAGTGGTCGAGGACGGCGAGGTCGCTGGTGAGCAGCATGGTGAGCTCGGGCAGCTTGAGGTCGTCGCGGCCGTGCTCGCCGATCCGCTCCAGGCGGCGCACGATGTCGTAACCGAGGTAGCCGACCATGCCGCCGGTGAACGGTGGCATGCCGCTCGCCAGATCGCGGGGCGTGTGGAGGGTCTCGACGGTGGCGCGCAGGGCGGCGAGCGGGTCGCCGTCGACGGGGACGCCGACCGGCGGGGTGCCGAGCCAGTGCGCCTGCCCGTCCTTCACCGTCAGGGTGGCGTCGCTGCGGACGCCGATGAAGGAGTAGCGGGACCAGGACCGGCCGTTCTCGGCGGATTCGAGGAGGAAGGTGCCGGGGCGTTCGGCGGCGAGCTTGCGGTAGAGCCCGACCGGAGTGTCCCCGTCCGCGAGGAGCCGGCGGCTGACGGGGATGACGCGGCGGTCGGCCGCCAGCTTGCGGAAGGTCTCGAGATCCATGGCGCCAGACCCTACTCGGCCGCGAGGAGCACGTCGGTGTCGAAGCAGGTGCGGGTGCCGGTGTGGCAGGCGGCGCCGACCTGGTCGACCTTCACGAGGATGGTGTCGGCGTCGCAGTCGAGGGCGACGCCCTTGACGTGCTGGACGTGCCCGGAGGTATCGCCCTTGACCCAGTACTCCTGGCGGCTGCGGGACCAGTAGGTGGCGCGGCCGGTGGTGAGGGTACGGTGCAGCGCCTCGTCGTCCATCCAGCCGAGCATCAGCACCTCGCCGGTGTCGTGCTGCTGGGCGATGGCGGGCACGAGCCCGTCGGCGCTGCGCTTGAGGCGGGCGGCGATGGCGGGGTCGAGGTCGCTGGGGGTCCGGGGCGTGCTGGTCATGCCGCCATTGTGCCGTGACCGGGGGTGATGACCGGGATACGTCCACTGGGCGGAACGACGGGTCCGGTCGGTGGTCGGGTGGTGGGCCGGTCGGCGGGCATCCATTGGGCGGAGCCGTGGCCGCGGCCGTACGCTGGCGCCCATGTCGACCCATGCCAAGCGTGAACGTCTTCTGCTCGCCGACCTGTTGGAGGCGGCCGGCCCCGACGCCGCGACGCTCTGCGAGGGCTGGCGGACCCGGGACCTGGCGGCGCACGTGGTGGTGCGCGAGCGCCGGCCGGACGCCGCGGCGGGCACGCTCGTACCGCTGCTCAAGGACCGGCTGGAGCGGGTGCAGGCGGAGTTCGCCGAGAAGCCGTACGAGGAGCTGATCCAGCTCATCCGTACGGGTCCGCCGCGGATGTCGCCGTTCACGATCAAGCAGGTGGACGAGGGCGCGAACGTCGTGGAGTTCTACGTGCACGCCGAGGACGTGCGCCGGGCGCAGCCGGACTGGTCGCCGCGCGAGCTCGACCCGGTGTTCGCGGACGCGCTGTGGTCGCGCCTGGAGAAGTCGGCCCGGCTGCTCGGCCGGAAGGCGCCGGTGGGTCTGGTGCTCCGCCGCCCGAACGGGCAGACGGTGGTGGCGCACCGCGGCACCCCGGTGGTGACGGTGTCCGGGGAGCCGGGCGAGCTGACCATGTACCTGTTCGGGCGGCAGGACGCGGCGAAGGTGGAGCTGGACGGCGAGCAGGCGGCGGTGGAGCGGCTGCACGAGACGAAGCAGCTGGGGATCTAGCTCTCCGGGGAGCTAGGACCTGGGCAGTTCGGCGCGGCGCAGGGCGGGCACCAGCAGGGCGTACGCACCGCTCAGGGCGCAGACGGCCGCGCTGACGGCGAAGACCGGGCCGGGGCCCCAGAGGCCGATCGCGGCGCCGGTAAGCGGGAAGCTCAGCGGGGCGAGACCGAGCGAGCAGAGGCTGGACACGGCGGAGACCCGGCCGAGGTACGCGGGGTCGCACTCGGTCTGGACGAGGGCGTTGCACAGCGCCCCGGAGAGTCCGGCGAGCAGGCCGATGGCGAGGGCGACGCCGACGGCCACGGGCAGCAGGGGTACGGAGGCGAGGGCGCCGATCGCGACCGCGCCGAGCACCATGGTGAAGCCGCTGACGGCGCCGGCGCGCGGGACGCGCCCCCACACGGTCAGGAGCAGCGAGGCGGCGCCCGCGCCCGTACCGAAGCCGAAGAGCACCCAGCCGATGCCGGAGGCGCCCCAGCCGCGCTGTTCGGCGAGGAGCGCGAGGCCGACGTTGAGCGGGCCGACGAAGCCGAGGTCGCTGAGGAGTACGACGATCATCATGGGCCCGAGGACGCGGTGGCCGCGCAGGTAGCGGAGCCCGTCGGCGAGGTCGCGCAGGGCGGTGCCGCCGCCCTCGCCGCTCCCCTCTTCGGGGAGGGACCGCAGCTTCAGGGTGCACAGCAGCGGCAGCGAGAGCGCGAAGAGCACGCCGGCGACGGTGAAGGCGGTCGCGGAGCCGCCGAGGGCGACGGCCAGGCCGCCGAGCGGGGCGCCGAGCACGGCGCCCGCACGGTAGCCGATGCCGCGCATCCCCTGGACCCGGGCGAGCTGGTCGCGCTCGGCGATCCGGGGCGGCAGGGCGCCCACGGCGGGCAGGAAAAGCGCGTCGACGGTGCCGAAGACGAGGGCGATCGCGGCGAGCGCCCACAGGCCGGGCGCGGCGACGAAGAGGCTCGCGGCGAGGAGCAGGGTGGACAGGCAGCGGACGGCGTCGGACGCGATGACGACCCGGCGCGGGCCGAGCCGGTCGGCGACCACTCCCCCGACGAGCATGAGCAGGGCGCGGGGGACGGCGGAGACCGTCATGACGAGCCCGGCCTGGGCGGGGGTGCCGCTGCTGACGGCGGCCCAGGAGAGGGCCAGGTAGTAGACGCTGTCGCCGAGCGTGGAGGCGGTGTACGCGCCGAGCCAGCGCAGCACCTGGGGGTTGCGGTGGGCGGGGCGCGAGGGGGCGACGAGGGTGGCGGTCGTCATCGGGCTCAGCCCCGGTAGGGGAAGCCGTGGAGGTGGACGGCGACGTTCTCGCGGCCCTCGGTGTCACCGGCGGCCTCGGCGGCGCGGGCGGCCTGGTCGTACTTCCGCAGGACGGCGTCCAGTTCCTTTCCCAGCGCGGCGAGTTCGGCGGCGGTGAGCCGGGGCAGCCACTCGGAGGCGATCGAGGCGGAGCGCCACTCCGCGGACCAGGTGTCCTTCTCGCCGAGGTACCGGGCGTACATCTCGCTGCGCTGCTCGGTAACGGTACGGCCGAAGGCAGCGCTGGCGGCGGCGAGTTCGGGCGCGTCCTTCAGGTCCTCCTCGTGGATGCTGAAGCCGTACGAACTGGGCTGCCACCAGCGCTCGCGCCCGTCGGAGGACTGGTTCTCGGCCTCCTCGATGAGGCCGCCGTCGGCGAGCTTGCGCAGGTGGTAGCTGACGAGCGAGACGGCCTCGTCGACCTGCTCGGCGAGCTGGGACGCGGTGGCGGTGCGGGCCACCACTCCCCCTCCCCCTCGGCCCTGACGGGCCAGGAACGCACGGCGGTGGGGGTGGGGCCCGTCCCGGGTCCCACCCCCACCGCCGTACAACGGGCCGGGGCCCGCCCTTGGTCAGCGAACCTCGTGGCCCGCTTCCCTCAGCGTCTGCTTGACCTCCGAGATCCGCAGGTCACCGAAGTGGAACACCGACGCGGCCAGCACCGCGTCCGCGCCCGCGTCGATCGCCGGCGGGAAGTGGGACAGCTTGCCGGCGCCGCCGGAGGCGATCACCGGGACCGTGACGTGCTTGCGCACGGCCGCGATCATCTCGGTGTCGTAGCCGTCCTTGGTGCCGTCGGCGTCCATCGAGTTGAGCAGGATCTCCCCCGCGCCGAGCTCGGCGGCCCGGTGCGCCCACTCGACGGCGTCGATGCCGGTGCCCTTGCGGCCGCCGTGCGTCGTCACCTCGAAGGAGCCGGTGGGGGTACGGCGGGCGTCGACCGACAGGACGAGGACCTGGCGGCCGAAGCGCTCGGCGATCTCCTGGATCAGCTCGGGGCGGGCGATGGCGGCGGTGTTGACGCCCACCTTGTCGGCCCCGGCGCGCAGCAGCTTGTCGACGTCCTCCGCCGAGCGCACGCCGCCGCCCACGGTGAGCGGGATGAAAACCTGCTCGGCGGTGCGGCGCACCACGTCGTAGGTGGTCTCGCGGTTGCCGGAGGAGGCGGTGATGTCGAGGAAGGTCAGCTCGTCGGCGCCCTCGGCGTCGTACAGCTTGGCCATCTCGACGGGGTCGCCCGCATCCCGCAGGTTCTGGAAGTTGACGCCCTTGACGACCCGGCCGTTGTCCACGTCCAGGCAGGGGATCACACGTACGGCGAGGCTCATGCCGCATCACTCCTGTAGGCCTCGACCTCGACCTCGACGACCAGGCGCGGGTCGACGAAGCCGGAGACGATGATCATCGACGCGGCGGGGCGGACGGTGTCGAACAGCTCCTTGTGGGCGCGGCCGACCTCCTCCACGTCCCGGGCGTGGGTGATGTACATCCGGGTGCGCACCACGTGCTCGGCGCCCAGGCCCAGCTGCTTCAGGGCCGCGAAGGCCACGTTGAAGGAGTTGACGGTCTGCTCGTACGGGCCGCCGTCGGCGATGGCGCCGTCGACGACCGAGGTGCAGCCGGCCACCAGGACGGTGCCGTTGGGCAGCTCGACCGCGCGCGAGTAACCGAACTGCTCCTCCCAGGGAGCGCCGGTCACGACCTTCCTCACCGCGTCGCTCATACGGCGGCCACCGCCTCCAGGGCCTCTTCGAGGGTGAACGCCTTGGCGTACAGCGCCTTGCCGACGATCGCGCCCTCGACGCCCAGCGGGACGAGGCCGGCCAGGGCCCGCAGGTCGTCCAGGGAGGAGACGCCGCCGGAGGCGACGACGGGCTTGTCGGTGGCGGCGCAGACGTTCTTCAGGAGCTCCAGGTTGGGGCCCTGCAGAGTGCCGTCCTTGGCGATGTCGGTGACGACGTAGCGGGCGCAGCCCTCGGCGTCGAGACGGGCGAGCGTCTCGTAGAGGTCGCCGCCGTCGCGGGTCCAGCCGCGGCCCTTGAGGGTGGTGCCGCGCACGTCGAGGCCGACGGCGATCTTGTCGCCGTGCTCGGCGATGACCTTGGCGACCCACTCGGGGGTCTCCAGGGCCGCGGTGCCGAGGTTGACCCGGGTGCAGCCGGTGGCGAGGGCGGCGGCGAGCGAGGCGTCGTCGCGGATGCCGCCGGAGAGCTCGACCTTGATGTCCATGGCCTCGGTCACCTGGCGGACCAGGTCCCGGTTGTCGCCGGTGCCGAAGGCGGCGTCCAGGTCGACCAGGTGGAGCCACTCGGCGCCGGAGCGCTGCCAGGCGAGGGCGGCCTCCAGCGGGGAGCCGTAGGAGGTCTCGGTGCCGGACTCGCCGTGGACGAGGCGGACCGCCTGGCCGTCGCGGACGTCGACGGCGGGGAGGAGTTCGAGCACGCTTGCGGACGACACGGTCACAGGGTTCCGATCCAGTTGGTGAGGAGCTGGGCGCCGGCGTCGCCGGACTTCTCGGGGTGGAACTGGGTGGCCCACAGTGCCCCGTTCTCGACGGCGGCGACGAACGGCTCGCCGTGGGTGGCCCAGGTGACCTTGGGGGCGCGCATGTTGGGGTTGCCGACCTCCAGGGTCCAGTCGCGCACCGCGTAGGAGTGCACGAAGTAGAACCGGGCGTCGGCGTCCAGGCCGGCGAACAGCTCGGTGCCGGCGGGCGCGTCCACGGTGTTCCAGCCCATGTGGGGCACGACGGGGGCGTTCAGCGGCTCGACCGTGCCGGGCCACTCGTCGAGGCCCTCGGTCTCGACGCCGTGCTCGATGCCGCGGGCGAAGAGGATCTGCATGCCGACACAGATGCCCATGACGGGGCGTCCGCCGGCGAGCCGGCGGCCGACGATCCAGTCGCCGCGGGCCTCCTTGAGGCCCTGCATGCAGGCGGAGAAGGCGCCGACGCCGGGGACGAGGAGTCCGTCGGCGTTCATCGCCCTGTCGTAGTCGCGGGTGATCTCGACGTCGGCTCCGACCCGGGCGAGCGCGCGCTCGGCGGAGCGCACGTTGCCGAAGCCGTAGTCGAAGACGACGACCTTCTTGGCGGCCCTGGCGGCCTTGGGGGTCTCGGGGCTGTTCACGCTCATGACCACACGTCCAGCCGCAGGACGCCGGCCGAGAGGCACATGACGGCACCGATGGAGAGCAGCACGATCAGGCCCTTGGGCATCTGCTGCTTGACGAAGGAGTAGATGCCGCCGAGCAGGAAGAGCCCGACGACGATGAGGACGGTGGAGAGGCCGTTCACGGTTACAGGGCGCCCTTCGTCGACGGGAGAATGCCGGCGGCGCGCGGGTCGCGCTCGGAGGCGTAGCGCAGGGCGCGGGCGAGGGCCTTGAACTGGCACTCGACGATGTGGTGCGCGTTGCGCCCGTACGGCACGTGCACGTGCAGCGCGATCTGGGCCTGGGCGACGAAGGACTCCAGGATGTGCCGGGTCATCGTGGTGTCGTAGGAGCCGATCATCGGCGCCATGTTCTCCGGCTCGGTGTGCACCAGGTAGGGGCGGCCGGAGAGGTCGACGGTGACCTGGGCGAGCGACTCGTCGAGCGGGACGGTGCAGTTGCCGAAGCGGTAGATGCCGACCTTGTCGCCGAGGGCCTGCTTGAAGGCGGCGCCGAGGGCGAGGGCGGTGTCCTCGATGGTGTGGTGCGAGTCGATGTGGAGGTCGCCGTCGGTCTTCACGGTCAGGTCGAACAGACCGTGCCGGCCGAGCTGGTCGAGCATGTGGTCGTAGAAGCCGACCCCGGTCGACACATCGACCTTTCCGGTTCCGTCGAGGTCGATCTCGACGACGACGGAGGTCTCCTTGGTGGTGCGCTCAACGCGGCCTACGCGGCTCATGCGTCCTGCTCCTTCTTCAACTCACGAACCGCGTCGAGGAACGCGTCGTTCTCTTCGGGGGTGCCGGCGGTGACCCGCAGCCAGCCCGGTACGCCGTTGTCCCGGACCAGGACGCCCCGGTCGAGGATCTTCTGCCAGGCCTCGTGGGAGCCGGCGGCTCCGTCGAAGTGCCCGAACTGGACGAAGTTGGCGTCGGACTCGGTGACCTCGTAGCCGATGGCGCGCAGCTCGGCGACCAGGCGGTCGCGCTCGGTCTTGAGCTGTTCGACGTACCCGAGGAGGGTGTCGGTGTGCTCCAGGGCCGCGAGGGCGGTGGCCTGGGTGACGGCCGAGAGGTGGTACGGCAGTCTCACCAGCTGGACGGCGTCGACCACGGCGGGGTGGGCGGCGAGATAGCCCAGGCGCAGTCCGGCGGCGCCGAAGGCCTTGGACATGGTCCGGGAGATCACCAGGTTCGGGCGGCCCTCGATGAGGGGCAGCAGCGAGGCCCGGTGGCTGAACTCCACGTACGCCTCGTCCACGACCACCAGGGCGCCAGCGCCGGGCCTGGCGGCCTGGGCCGCGTCGTGGAGGGCGAGGACGGTCTCGGCCTCGACCGCCGTGCCGGTGGGGTTGTTGGGCGAGGTGACGAAGACGACGTCCGGCGCGTTCTCGGCGATGGCGCTGACGGCCGCCGCCACGTCTACGCGGAAGTCCTCGTCGCGCGGGCCGGAGATCCAGCCGGTGCCGGTGCCGCGGGCGATCAGGGCGTGCATCGAGTACGAGGGCTCGAAGCCGATCGCGGTACGGCCGGGGCCGCCGAAGGTCTGGAGCAGCTGCTGAAGCACCTCGTTGGAGCCGTTGGCGGCCCACACGTTGGCGAGGGCGACCTCGTGGCCGCCGGTACGGGTGAGGTAGCGGGCCAGCTCGGTGCGCAGCTCGACGGCGTCGCGGTCGGGGTAGCGGTTGAGGCCGCGGGCGGCCTCGGCGACCCGCTCCGCGATCCGGGCCACCAGGGGCTCGGGCAGCGGGTAGGGGTTCTCGTTGGTGTTCAGCTGGACGGGCACGTCGAGCTGGGGCGCGCCGTAGGGCGACTTGCCCTTCAGCTCGTCGCGGATCGGAAGATCGTCGATCCCGATGGTGTGGTTCTTTTCGGTCACTTGCTCTCGGGCACCTTCCAACCGAACCGGGCCTTGATCGCGGCGCCGTGCGCGGGCAGGTCCTCCGCCTCGGCGAGGGTCACCACGTGGTGGGCGACCTCGGCGAGGGCGTCGCGGCTGTAGTCCACGATGTGGACGCCGCGGAGGAAGGACTGCACGGACAGGCCGGAGGAGTGGCAGGCGCAGCCGCCGGTGGGCAGCACATGGTTGGAGCCGGCGCAGTAGTCGCCGAGGGAGACCGGCGCCCAGGGGCCGACGAAGATCGCGCCCGCGTTGCGGACCCGGTCGGCGACGGCGGAGGCGTCGGCGGTCTGGATCTCCAGGTGCTCGGCGCCGTACGCGTCGACGACCTTGAGGCCGTCCTCCAAGCCGCTGACCAGGACGATCGCGGACTGCCGGCCGGCCAGGGCGGGCACGATCCGGTCGTCGACGTGCTTGGAGGCGGCGACCTGGGTCTTCAGCTCGGCCTCGGTGGCCTCGGCGAGCTCAGCGGAGTCGGTGACGAGGACGGAGGCGGCCATCGGGTCGTGCTCGGCCTGGCTGATCAGGTCGGCGGCGACGTGCACCGGGTCGGCCGTGGAGTCCGCGAGGATCGCGATCTCGGTGGGGCCGGCCTCGGCGTCGATGCCGATGCGCCCCTTGAGGAGGCGCTTGGCGGCGGCCACGTAGATGTTGCCGGGGCCGGTGACCAGGTTGACGGGGGCGCAGCCGGGCTCGTCGGCGGTGCCCTCCGTGCCGTACGCGAACATGGCGATCGCCTGGGCGCCGCCCGCCGCGTAGACCTCGTCGACGCCGAGCAGGGCGCAGGCGGCGAGGATCGTCGGGTGCGGCAGGCCGCCGTGCTCCTTCTGCGGCGGCGAGGAGACGGCGACGCCTTCGACGCCGGCCTCCTGGGCCGGGACGACGTTCATCACGACGGAGGACGGGTAGACGGAGCGGCCGCCCGGCACGTACAGACCGACGCGTTCGACCGGGATCCACTTCTCGGTCACCGTGCCGCCGGGCACGACCTGGGTGGTGTGGGTGGTGCGGCGCTGCTCGCGGTGGACCATGCGGGCGCGCCGGATGGACTCCTCCAGGGCCGCGCGGACGGCCGGGTCGAGCTCGTCGAGGGCGCGGGCGATGGCCTCGGCGGGCACGCGGAGGCTCGGGACGCGGACGCCGTCGAATTTCTCCCCATAGTCGATCACCGCTGCGGCGCCATGATGCCGGACGTCCTCGCAGATCGGCCGCACCTTCTCCAGGGCGGCTTCCACGTCGAACTCGGCACGGGGCAGCAGGTCGCGCAGGGCGGAACCCTCGGGGAGGGTCTCACCGCGCAGATCGATTCGAGAGATCACGGGTCAATTCTCTCAGACGGCCCACAGGGCCGGTCTTCCGTATCACTGGCTGATACGAACCCCTCTGCCGTCTGATACGCACCACTGGCGTCTTGTCGCCACTCCTGACCGTTAGCGTTCAGTCCGTCACTCAGCGGGAAGAACGGCTGTACGAATCCGGGAAAGCGGAATCGTGGGAAGCGAGGGGGCGGCAGTGACCGAGCCGCGCGAGGACGACGGGATGCCGGAGGGCCTGACCCGGCCCGAGCGGGTCATGTGGAGGGCGTTCCGGGTGGGCGCGATGTGCGATCTGAGGGAGGGGGTCGCCGGGCGGGACGATCCGTTCGCGGCGCGGACGGTGTGGGGCGCGCAGCGCAGTGTGCGGGCGGAGATCGTGCAGTTGCTGCTGCTCGACGGGCCGCCGGCGGTGTCCGGGCGGGTCGCGGCGCTGAAGCTGCGCGGGGCGCGGATCACCGGGGTGCTCAATCTGGCCGGCGGCACGATAGGGCCGTACGTGGAGCTGACCGGCTGCCGGTTCGACGGCGAGGTGGTGCTGCCGGAGGCGCACGTCGGGACGCTGCGGATGGTGGAGTGCGCGATACCCCGTCTGGAGGCGGCGCGGCTGCACACGGCGGGCGATCTGCATCTGCCGCGCTGCCGGGTGGAGCGGGGCATCCGGCTGACGGACGCCCAGATCGGCACGGATCTGCTGATCAACCAGATCCGGGTGTGGCCGGACCGGCGCGGCCGGGCGATCACGGCGGACGGCATGGTGGTGGCCCAGGACCTCCAGGCCGAGCTGATCGAGACGCACGGGGAGGTGAGTCTGCGCGGCGCGAAGGTCGGCGTGTCGCTGAGCCTGCGGGGCAGTGTGCTGCGCGGGGCGCAGCAGCGCCGCGCGCTGAACGCGCCGCAGCTGACGGTGGAGCGCACGCTCTATCTGAACGCGGCGTGGGTCTACGAATCCTCGGGGAACGCGACGGCGACCCCGCCCTACGGGGTGACGCCGGCTCAGGGCGCCCGGCGCAAACCGCTCGAGTGCCACGGCGGGGTGCGGCTCGACGACGGGCGCTTCGGCGACTCGCTCGATCTGCACTACGCCCGCTTCGTGCTCGACGGCTCGCGCCGCGAGGAGCTGTCGCTGCGCCGGATCGTCACCCCGGAGCTGCGGTTCAACGGGGAGCGGCCCGAGGAGGGCCGGGTGGTGCTCAACGGGGCGAAGGTGGTGACGCTGATCGATCTGTCCAGCAGCTGGCCGGGCCCGGGCGGCCTCGCGATGGGCGGTTTCGTCTACGAGAACCTGGTGCCGTACGGGCACTTCCCGCTGGCCCGGCGCCTGGAGTGGGTCGCGGCGGCCACCCCGGAGTACGCGCCGGAGCCGTACGAGCGCCTGGCGACCGTGCTGCGCAACAGCGGGGAGGACGCGGACGCGCGCGAGGTGCTGCTCGCCAAGCAGCGGCGGCGCCGGGAGACGCTGCCGGTGGCCGGGAAGCTGTGGGGCTGGGTGCAGGACCTGACCGTGGCCTACGGATACCGGCCGGGGCGGGCGGCGCTGTGGATGGCGGTGCTGTGGGCGGCGGGCGCTTTCGTGTTCTCGCGGCACGAGCCCGTACCGCTGAAGCCGGGCGAGGCGCCGCACTGGAACGCCTCGCTGTACGCCCTGGATCTGCTGCTTCCGGTGATCGACCTGGGTCAGGTGGGGTACTGGCGCCTGGCGGGCTTCTGGCAGTGGGCGTCGACCGCGCTGATCCTGCTCGGCTGGGTGCTTGCGACGACGGTCGCGGCGGGGGCCTCCCGGCTGTTGCGCCGGGGCTGAGGCGGGGCTGAGGCGGGGCTGAGGCGGCGCGGCGCGGGGCCGGGGCAGCCGGTCGGGCGGCGCCGGAAAGAGGTCGCGGGAGGGGTTGCGGGAGGGGTCGCGCGAGCACCCTTCCACCCCTTTCTTTACGCTGTCTTGACCCAGGCCCATACAACCTTCCCGCCGCTACCAAAGCTTCACAGTCCGCTACTGGCGCGTCTCTCACCTGCGGTTTTCAATGTTTCGCACGATGTCACTGCTCCGCGCCCTGATCGGCACCTCCCGTCTGGTCCGGCACACCCCGCGGCTCCAAGCCGCGCTCCCGCCGGACGACGACGTGCTGCTCGACCCGCCGGACGGACGCCTGGCGCCGGCCCTCGTGGCCGCCGCCCTCGACGACCCGGAACCGGCCGCCAAACTGCTCGCCACCACCCGCGACGCCGCCGAGTGGGAGGACCGGGACCGCTACACGACCCGGCTGAGCACCTTCGCGTACCGCAGGGACGGCTGGCTGGAGCACTGGCTCGCGGTCGCGCCGCACGACCCCGACGCCCTGCTCGTGAAGGCCCAGCTGGCGGTCCGCCGGGCCTGGGAGTCGCCGGCCAGGGCCGAACGGCTGCGCGAGCTCGGCCCGCTGATCGAGGCGGCGGCAGAGGCCGCGCCGAACGACCCCGTGCCGTGGCGGCTCGCCCTGGACCACGCCCGCGGCACGCACGCCTCCCACACCGTCTTCGAGTCGCTGTGGGAGCAGGCGGTGCGTCGCGCCCCGCACCACTACGGCAGCCATGTCGCCGCGCTGAAGTACCTGTCGGCGCAGTGGTACGGCTCGCACCGCGAGTGCTTCGACTTCGCCGAGCAGGCCGCCGAGGACGCGCTGCCCGGCTCGCTGGTGCAGGCACTGCCGGTGCGGGCGGCCTTCGCGCAGCTGATCGCCGGGCCCGGCCCCGGGCACCTGGTGCACGGCGACCGGATCGACGCGGCGGCCGACCGGGCCCTCGCGCTGTCCGCCGAGTACCCGGCGGGCGACCTGTGGCCGGGCGAGGTGCGCAATCTGCTCGTGCACGTCCTGGCGGAACGCCGCCGCTGGACCGAGGCGCTGGCCGAGTTCGGCCGGATCGGGCCGCACGCCAGCACCTTCCCCTGGTCGCTGGTGGCCGAGGACCCGCTGCGCGGCTTCCTGGAGGCACGCTCCCGCACCGTCCGCGAGGTGGCCCGGCGCACCCCGCTGCGGGCCGCTCCGCCGGAGCCGTACGGGGCCGGGCCGGGCGATGCGGACCGGGGCGGCCGGAGCGGTCCCGGCGGCCATTACGCTTGACCGCTGTGACCACCGCCCGCCTGCCCCTCTTCCCGCTGAACACGGTGCTGTTCCCGGGTCTCGTGCTGCCGCTGAACGTCTTCGAGGAGCGCTACCGCGCCCTGATGCGCGAGCTGCTCACCACGGACGAGTCCGAACCGCGGCGCTTCGCCGTCGTGGCGATCCGCGACGGCCGTGAGGTCGCGCCGACCGCGCCCGGTCTGCCGGACCAGACGGCGCTCCCGGAGAAGGGTCCCGCCGCCGGTTTCGGCCCGGACCCCATCCAGGCCTTCCACCGGGTCGGCTGTGTGGCCGACGCGGCGTCGATCCGGGAGCGCGCGGACGGCGGCTTCGAGGTGATGTGCACCGGCACCACCCGGGTGAAGCTGCTCTCGGTCGACGCGAGCGGTCCCTTCCTGACCGCCGAGACCGAGGAGATCCCGGAGGAGCGGGGCGAGGAGGCGGACGCGCTCGCCGAGGGCGTCCTCCGTGCCTTCCGCAGCTACCAGAAGCGGCTCGCCGGGGCCCGGGAGCGCTCGCTGACCACCAGTGAGCTGCCCGACGACCCGTCGGTCGTGTCGTACCTGGTCGCCGCGGCGGCCGTGCTCGACATCCCGGCCAAGCAGCGGCTGCTCCAGGCGCCGGACACCGCGACCCGGCTGCGCGAGGAACTGGCGCTGCTGCGCGCCGAGACGGCGGTGCTGCGCCATCTGCCCTCGCTGCCCGCGGTGGAGCTGACCCGCGCGCCGACCAGCCCCAATTAGATTCTCGCGAGGAGAGCCCTCCGTGGCGAAGAAGCAGAAGAAGAACAGCGGCGGGACCCCGGCGACAGTGGCGCTCGCGGCGGCCGGCACGGCGTACACGCTGCACGCCTACGACCACGACCCGGCCGCGGCCAGCTACGGCGAGGAGGCCGCGGAGGCCCTCGGCGTCTCCCCCGACCGGGTGTTCAAGACGCTGGTCGCGGACGTGGACGGGGAGCTGACGGTCGCGGTGGTACCGGTCGCCGGGCAGCTCGACCTGAAGGCCCTCGCGGCAGCCGTCGGCGGCAAGCGCGCGGCGATGGCGGACCCGGCGGCGGCCGAGCGCACCACCGGCTACGTCCGGGGCGGCATCTCGCCGCTCGGCCAGCGCAAGCGGCTGCGCACGGTCCTGGACGACTCGGCCTCGGCGCACGAGACGATCTGCATCTCGGCCGGGCGGCGCGGTCTGGAGGTCGAGCTGTCCCCGCGGGACCTGGCCGCGCTGACCGCGGCGGTGCTCGCCCCGATCGGCCGCGGCTGAGCCGTACCGCAGGAACACGAAAGGGCCCGATCCGCGCGGATCGGGCCCTTCTCGCACACCTGCGCGTACCTACGAGGCGGTGGTCTTCGGGGCCGGCGGCCACGGGCCGTCCTCCGGCTCCGGGTCGCGCGGGCCGAACAGGGCGGTCAGCGCGAGGTGGACGATCATCGCGGCGATCGGCCAGGCCAGCATCGCCGCGGCCCACATGTTGAGTTCGAGCGGCGCGTCGAAGGGGACGTCCGGGCCGACCGCCTTGGCGTGTGCGACCACATCGCGCTCGGGCCCGAGCCAGACGCCGACGCCCCAGCCGAGCAGCGAGCCGAGCACGCCGCCGAAGGCGAGACCGAGGACGAGGGCGACCCCGCCGTGCCGGTGGATCAGGAAGACGAGCAGCGCGGCGAGCGCGCCGAAGCCCAGGGCGATCAGGACAAACGTTCCGTCCGTGCCGATCGCCGCCTCCCCCTCGCTGTCCTTGAGGAAGACCGCCTTGCCGTCGGAGAACAGCGTGATCCGGGGCGCGAGCCACAGCCACAGCAGCCCGAGCACGGCTCCGGCCACCACGGACACGCCGGCCACCACGGCGGACTGCCGCAGCTCGGTGGCCGTGCCGGGGGCGCCGTCGGGCGCGGGCAGCGCCGGCAGCGGCTCGGGCCGGTGGTGGTCGTGCGGCGGCGGCTGGTGCGGCGGAGTCAGAGGTGCGGTCACCCCGCCATCGTGCCAGGTGTCCCTGTGCGCCGCCTCAGCGGACCGGTCCACGGAAGATCAACGCACGGCGGCCCGGCGGTAGGCCCAGGTCGCCACCGCGAGGGAGACGACGCCGACCGCGCCGCACACCGCGAGGTCCAGGGCGACCGCGGTCCAGTCCGGGTGGGGGTCGAAGGTACGGGCCAGGGCCTCCACGCCGTACGTGGAGGGGAGCAGGTCGCGGGCCCAGCCGATCGGGCCGGGCAGCCGGTCGGCGGGCAGCACGCCGAGCAGCAGCGCGGCCGACATGCCGAGCTGCCCGAGCAGGGTGGCGAGCTCCTGCCGGGGCGCGAGCAGGCCGAGGGCGGCGCCGAGCCCGGACAGCGCGGCCCCGGAGAGCGGCACCACCGCCGCCAGGATCCACAGGTGGCCGAGCGGAAGCCCGAACAGCACCGAGCCGGTCACCGCGGTGACCACGGTGCCGGGCACGGTGAAGGAGGCGTACGCGCCGGCCGCGCCGAGCACGACGGCGGCGGGCGGCACGGGCAGCGTGGCGTAGTGGTCGAGCCCGCCGCCGGCCCGGAGCTGTCCGAAGTACTGGGCGAGCAGGTTGAGCGCCACGAAGGCCACGACGAGCACGGCGGAGCCGGCCACCACGGCCCGGGCCTCCGAGCCGCCGTCCACCACTCCGCGCATCAGGACCATGATCCCGACCGACTGGAAGGTCGCCACGAAAAGCAGCGGGATCCGGGCCACCCGGGCCCGGCTGAGCTGCGCCCTGTAGACCGCGGCGAGCGCGGGCAGCAGCCGGGCGCGCGGCGCGAGCGGGGCCGCGGCGGGCTCCTCGTCGTGCGCCGGGGCGGCCGCGGACGGGGACGGGGCCGTGGCCGTCAGGGCCTCGGCGGGCAGGGTGCTCAACTCGTCCAGCTCCTGACGTTGCGTGTCCCGCTCCTGGCGTCCGACAGGTGACTCGCGTCCCGGTGACTCGCGCTTCGGTGGCTCGCGCTTCGGTGACTCACGCCTTCACCAGTCCCCGCGTCTCGCCGCCGAGCGCCAGGTACACGTCCTCCAGGCTCGGCGTCGCCAGGGTGAAGTCGTCCAGGGCCGCGAAGGCCGCGCCGCCGGTGACGGCGGCGACCGCCGCGCGGGCCTCGTCCGGGGCGAGCCGGAGCACCCAGCGGCGCCCGGACTCCTGCGCCGAGGTGCGCAGGGCGGCGACCTCGGGGACGTCGAGGGGCGCGCGCTCGCGCCAGACCAGGTCGACCCGGACCTCGCCGGCGACGCGTTCCTTGAGCCCGGCGGGGGTGTCGCAGGCGATGACCCGGCCGCGGTCGATCACGGCGACCCGGTCGAGGACGGTCTCGGCCTCGATGACGTTGTGGGTGACGAGCAGCACGGTGGTGCCGCGCTCGGCGCGCCGCCGGTCGACGGCGGCCCAGACGGCGCGGCGGGCGACCGGGTCCATGCCGGTGGTGGGCTCGTCGAGGACGAGCACGGGCCGCTCGCCGACGAGGGCGGCGGCGACGCAGGCGAGCCGGCGCTGTCCGCCGGACAGCTTCTTCAGGGGGCGGCCGGCGATCTCGTCGAGGCCGAGTTCGGCGAGGACGGCGTCCCGCTCGGCGCGGGCCCCGGCGGCGCCGAGGCCGCGGAGCCGGCCGGTGGTCTCGGCGGCGAGGGCGACGGTCAGCTCGTCGAGGGCGGTGGACTCCTGGCCGAGGTAGGCGAGCAGCCGGGCGGCCCGTTCGGGGTGGCGGACCAGGTCGTGGCCGAGCATCCGTACGGTGCCGGAGTCGGGGCGCATGAGGCCGGTGAGCTGGCGGACCAGGGTGGACTTGCCGGCGCCGTTGGGGCCGAGCAGACCGAAGATCTCGCCGCCGCGCACATCGAGGCTGATCCCGTCGGTGGCCCGTACCTCGGGGGTCGCGGGCGCTCCGCGTCTGCCGCGTGTGGCGGGGTACGTCTTGACCAGGTCCCGCACCACGCACACCGTACTCACGAGGGATGAGCCTACGGGGTCCCCCGGCTCTCCTCGGGCGCGGGGGCGTGTTGCGCGGCGGCGTGGACGTCGATCTCGCGCCAGAATCCCGCCCGGATCGCATAGCGGTCGTGCTCGTCGATCTGGTCGTCCTTGTGGGCGAGCAGACCGAAGCGGGCGGCGTAGCGGAGGAGTTCGCCGTCGATGCGGTGCGGGATGCGCGGGTACATGGTGGCGAGCTTGGGGACGTGACCGGACTCGGGGAGCCGGTCGAGCCAGCGGCGGGCGAACACCTGGCCGACCTCGTAGGGGTCGCCGCCGACGGTGGTGATGTCCTCCTCGCGGTCGGCCCAGCGCTGCTCGGCGCTGGTGAGCTGGGCGAGGGTGGGCAGGGAGGCGGTCTCGGCGGGCTCGCCGAGGGGGGCGGCCGGGCGGTCGATCCAGCCGCGGTCGGAGGACCAGCGCAGGGTGGCGGAGGCCGGCGGCGGGGGCGGCAGGCTGGGGCCGCGGAGCGCGGCGAGGTCCTTGGGGGTGGGGACGGCGCGGGCGGCGGGCTGCGGGACGCCGCCGTTGACGGGTTGGCCGTCGCCGGGCGCCGGCCCGCGGTCCGGGGCGTCGGCGGGCGCGACGGGTGCGGCGGCGGCGTGGTGCGCGGCCGCGGCGGCCCGTTCGGCGGAGGCGGCGAGGCCGGACTCGGGCAGCGGCGCGGCGAGGATCGCGGCGATCTCGGGGCGCGGCGCGGGCGGCGGGGCGCAGAGTCCGCTGAGGTCCTTGGCGCGGACGGCGCGGGTGATCCAGGCGCGGTCGAGGACGCGCCGTTCGTCGGCCTCGGCGACCAGGTCCTCGGACTGGTTGTAGTCGCCGTCGGCGGCCTGGACGGCCCAGAGGTGGACGGCGACGCCGTGTTCCTTGGCGGACATGAGGCCGGGCAGCAGGTCGCCGTCGCCGGTGACGAGCACGATGTCGGAGCAGGCGCGGTTGCGGGAGAGCTCGGTGAGCTCGGTGTGCATGGCCGCGTCGACGCCCTTCTGGGCCCAGCGGCCGTCGCTGCGGGTCAGGGCGCCGAGCCGGACGGTGACCCGGGGCATCACGCGCAGCCTGCGGTGTTCGGGCTGGGGCACCCGGTCGGGCGCGCCGTCGAACCAGTAGATCCGCAGCAGCGGCAGCTGGGTCTCGGCCTCGGCGCGGTCGCGCAGCTGCTGGATGAGCGCGGCGTGGTCGACGGTGATCCGGGAGCGGGCCGGTTCGCCGGCGAGGAGGCTGGCGGCGGCGCCCAGCAGATAGCCGGCGTCGACCAGGACGACGCATCGGTCCACGTGTTCCACCCTCTTTCGCCGAACCTGCCGGAAACCTCGGGATCGGAAGCGCTCCGGGTTTCTTCGAGTCTGCCCGACCAGGGTGGACTTGACGTCCGGAACTGGATCATCGGCGTGGCGGATATCACTCCAGACCGCTCCCGACCGTCACTCACTGTCGGTAATGATCCAAAATGCGGGCTTTCCTCCCCCGTGTGAGGCTGACAGCGGCCCTGGCCCCCAGACCCCCTTGAGGAGGCATCATCACCATGGCCAAGAATCGCAAGCAGGATCGCAGTCAGCAGCAGCGCGGCTCCCAGGCAGAGCGCGGCCAGCAGCAGGCCGAGCGCTCGTCGATGGAGGCGCAGACGGAGCAGCGGATGAGCCAGGTCACCCCCGGTGACATGGCCCGCAAGGGCCGGCAGAAGCGTTTCGGCCACAACTGAGGCCACTGACGAGCCGTAGGCAGTACGGCGAAGGGGCGCGCCCGTGACGACGGGCGCGCCCCTTGGCGTGTGCGAGCGCTTACGGGTGGCGTACGCGAGTGGCGTACGAGGAAGGTCAGCCGGCCAGGCAGGACGGGCCGAGCAGCACCTTCAGGTCGCCGAAGAGCGCCGGGTCGGGCTGGACCCGGTGCCGGTCGAGCCGGAGCACGGTGGTCGAGCGGGGGCCCTGGAGCTTGATCCGCACCTCGGTGTTGCCCTTGTGGTGCCCGAGGATCTCGCCGAGCCGGCTGATCATCGGCGGGGTCACCTTGACCGTCGGGATGGTGAGGATCACCGGGGCGTTGCTGCCCGCGTTCGACAGGTCGGGGACCATCAGCTCCATGGCGACCAGGCGCGGCACGTCCTCGCGCTTGTCGAGCCGGCCCTTGACGAAGACGACCGCGTCCTCGACGAGCTGGGTGGAGACCAGCTGGTAGGTGGCCGGGAAGAACATGCACTCGATGGACCCGGCCAGGTCCTCGACGGTGGCGATGGCCCATGCGTTGCCCTGCTTGGTCATCTTCCGCTGGAGGCCGGAGATGATGCCGCCGATGGTGACGACCGCGCCGTCCGCGTGCTCGCCGCCGGTGAGCTGCGAGATGCCCGCGTCGGTCTTGTCGGACAGCACGTGCTCCAGACCGAAGAGCGGGTGGTCGGAGACGTAGAGGCCGAGCATCTCGCGCTCCTGCGCGAGCAGATAGGCCTTCTCCCACTCGACGTCGGAGAACTCGACGTCCAGGCCGAAGCCGGGCTCGCTGCTGTCCTCCTCGCCCATGC
Organism: Streptomyces fradiae; assembly: GCF_041270065.1. NCBI lineage: Bacteria > Bacillati > Actinomycetota > Actinomycetes > Kitasatosporales > Streptomycetaceae > Streptomyces > Streptomyces fradiae. Next base: position 1,978,745 of record NZ_CP065958.1, read on the forward strand.
CGCCGAAGAGGTCGAACTGACCCTCGGCCTCCTTGCGCTTGACCGCCACCACGGTGTCGATCATGGGTTCGTGCTGCGCGACCAGGCCCTTGCGGGTGTGGCCCATGGTGTCGAAGGCGCCGGCCTTGATCAGCGACTCGATGGTGCGCTTGTTGCAGACCACTGCCTCGACCTTGTCGAGGAAGTCGGGGAAGGAGCTGTACTTCCCCTTGCTCTTGCGGGTCTTGATGATCGACTCGACGACGTTGGAGCCGACGTTGCGGACGGCGGTGAGGCCGAAGAGGATCACGTCGTCGCCCTGGGCGGCGAAGTTCGCCTCGGACTCGTTGACGTTCGGCGGGAGCACCTTGATGCCCATGCGGCGGCACTCGTTCAGATAGACGGCGGACTTGTCCTTGTCGTCCTTGACCGAGGTGAGCAGGCCCGCCATGTACTCGGCGGGGTAGTTCGCCTTGAGGTAGGCGGTCCAGTAGGAGACCAGGCCGTACGCGGCGGAGTGCGCCTTGTTGAAGGCGTAGCCGGCGAAGGGGACCAGGACGTCCCAGAGGGCCTGGATGGCCTCGTCGCTGTAGCCGTTCTTCTGGGCGCCGGCCTGGAAGATGGTGAAGTTCTTCGCCAGCTCGTCGGGCTTCTTCTTGCCCATGACGCGGCGGAGGATGTCGGCCTCGCCGAGCGAGTAGCCGGCGATGATCTGCGCGGCCTTCTGCACCTGCTCCTGGTAGACGATCAGGCCGTAGGTGACCGCCAGGACCTCCTGGAGGGGCTCCTCCAGCTCCTTGTGGATCGGGGTGATCTCCTGCTGCCCGTTCTTGCGCAGCGCGTAGTTCGTGTGCGAGTTCATGCCCATCGGGCCCGGGCGGTAGAGCGCGGACACGGCGGAGATGTCTTCGAAGTTGTCGGGCTTCATCAGGCGCAGCAGGGACCGCATGGGGCCGCCGTCGAACTGGAAGACGCCGAGGGTGTCACCGCGCTGGAGCAGCTCGAAGGTCTTCGGGTCGTCCAGCGGCAGGGCGAGCAGGTCGAGGTCGATGCCCTTGTTGGCCTTCACCATCTTGACGGCGTCGTCCATGATGGTCAGGTTGCGCAGGCCGAGGAAGTCCATCTTCAGCAGGCCGAGCGACTCGCACTGCGGGTAGTCCCACTGCGTGATGGTGACGCCGTCGGTGTGCCGCACCCAGATCGGGGCGTGGTCGACGATCGGCTCGCTGGACATGATGACGCCGGCGGCGTGCACGCCCATCTGCCGGACCAGGCCCTCGACGCCCTTGGCGGTGTCGATGACCTTCTTGACGTCCGGCTCGTTCTCGTACATCCCCCGGATCTCGCCGGCCTCGCTGTAGCGCGGGTGGCTGGGGTTGGTGATGCCGTCGAGGTCGATGCCCTTGCCGAGGACGTCGGCGGGCATGGCCTTGGTGAGCCGGTCGCCCATCGCGTAGGGGTAGCCGAGGACGCGGGCGGAGTCCTTGATCGCGTTCTTGGCCTTGATCTTGCCGTAGGTGCCGATCATGGCGACCTTGTCGGCGCCGTACTTCTCGGTCACGTACCGGATCACCTCGACGCGCCTGCGCTCGTCGAAGTCGATGTCGACATCGGGCATCGAGATGCGCTCGGGGTTGAGGAAGCGCTCGAAGATCAGACCGTGCGGGATGGGGTCGAGGTCGGTGATGCCCATGGCGTACGCGACGATCGAGCCGGCCGCGGAGCCTCGGCCGGGGCCCACGGCGATGCCCTGGCTCTTGGCCCACATGATGAAGTCGGCGACGACGAGGAAGTAGCCCGGGAAGCCCATCGAGATGATGGTGTCCATCTCGTACTCGACCTGCTTCATGCGGTCCTCGGGGATGCCGCCGGGGAAGCGCCGCTCCATGCCCCGCATGGTCTCCGCGCGGAACCAGGTGACCTCGGTGTAGCCCTCGGGGATGTCGAACTTCGGCATGAGGTTCTTGGCCTCGAACATGCCGTCGGTGTTGACCTGCTCCGCGACGAGGAGGGTGTTGCGGCAGCCCTCCTGCCAGGCGTCGGAGGAGTCGACGGCGTACATCTCGTCCGTGGACTTCAGGTAGTAGCCGGTGCCGTCGAACTTGAAGCGGTCCGGGTCCGAGAGGTTCTTGCCGGTCTGGATGCACAGCAGGGCGTCGTGGGCGGTGGCCTCGTGCGCGTAGGTGTAGTGCGAGTCGTTGGTGACCAGCGGCGGGATGCCGAGCTTCTTGCCGATCTCCAGGAGTCCGTCGCGGACCCGGCGCTCGATCTCGATGCCGTGGTCCATCAGCTCCAGGAAGTAGCGGTCCTTGCCGAAGATGTCCTGGTACTCGGAGGCGGACTTCAGGGCCTCGTCGAACTGGCCGAGGCGCAGCCGGGTCTGCAGCTCGCCGGAGGGGCAGCCGGTGGAGGCGATCAGGCCCTCCGACCACTGGGAGATGGTCTCCTTGTCCATCCGGGGCCACTTCTGGAGCCAGCCCTCGGCGTACGCGTCGGAGGACAGCTTGAAGAGGTTGTGCAGGCCCGTCGCGTTGGCCGCCCAGATGGTCTTGTGGGTGTAACCGCCGGAACCGGAGACGTCGTCCCGCTTCTGGTGCGGCTGGCCCCACTGGATCTTCCGCTTGTTGCGGCGGGACTCGGGCGCCACGTACGCCTCGATGCCGATGATCGGCGTCACGCCCGCCTTCTTGGCACTGTGGAAGAAGTCGTACGCGCCGTGGAGGTTTCCGTGGTCGGACATGGCGATATGGGTCATGCCCATCTCGTTGCACGCGTTGAACATGTCCTTCAGCCGCGCGGCACCGTCCAGCAGGGAGTACTGGGTGTGGACGTGGAGGTGCGTGAAGGGCGGCTTGGTCACGGGGGATGCCTCCGATGCTGCGATTTTCTGGGGAGCGACCCCCAGACCCCCCGATGAACATCCGGGGGGACAGCGACGAAGTCTACGTCGCCCGACTGACAGCGGCCGGGCACTCGGGGGTACGGTCGCGCGTTGGGAGACAGGGAACACCCGTCCCATTTGTCATGCACAGTTTTCAGCCAGGAGGCACCTTCGATGTCGGTCCCCCAGCCCACCGCCGCCGAGCGCGGTGAGCAGATCCTCGCCGTCTTCGACACCGCCTTCGGCGAGCTCCTCGCCGCCGACCCCGCCGCCTTCAAGGTCAAGTTCCGGAAGATGGCCGGATCCGCCTTCGCCTTCTACCGGGGCACCGCCTGCCTGTTCTACAAGGATCTGGAGCGGGAGGCGCACGGCGGGCCGTACCTGGACGAGCGCACCGGCCGGGTGTGGATCCACGGCGACCTGCACGCGGAGAACTTCGGCACCTACATGGACGCCAACGGGCGGCTGATCTTCAACGTCAACGACTTCGACGAGGCCTATGTCGGCCCGTTCACCTGGGACCTCAAGCGGCTCGCCGCCTCCCTGGCCCTGATCGGGTACGCGAAGGCGCTGTCCGACGACCAGATCACCCACCTGGTGCGGGTCTTCGCGGCGGGCTACCGGGAGCGGATCCACGACCTGGCGACCGGCGCCAAGAGCGACGAGGTGCCCGGCTTCACCCTGGAGACCGCCGACGGCGCCCTGCTCGGCGCGCTGCGCGAGGCCCGCTCGCTGACCCGCTTCGGGCTGCTCGACTCGATGACCGAGATCCGCGAGTACGAGCGCCGCTTCGCGGCCGGCGGCGGTGCGATCGAGCTGGACGCGGCCACCCGCTACAAGGTGCTCGCCGCCTTCGACGGCTATCTGGAGACGCTGCCGGAGTCGAGCCTGGCCCGCCCCGACTCGTACCGCGTGAAGGACGTCGTCGGCCGCCGCGGGATCGGCATCGGCTCGGCCGGCCTGCCCTCGTACAACATCCTCCTGGAGGGCAACAGCGACGCCCTGGAGAACGACGTCGTGATCTACATGAAGCAGGCGCAGACCCCGGCGGTCTCCCGGCACGTGACGGACGCGGCGGTACGGGGCTACTTCCACCACGAGGGCCACCGCACCGTGATCTCGCAGCGGGCGCTGCAGGCGCACGCCGACCCGTGGCTGGGCTGGACCGAGCTGGACGGCACCGGCCAGCTGGTCGCCGAGGTCTCGCCGTACGCGGTGGACCTGGACTGGTCGGACATCGACGACCCGCAGGACATCGCGGCGACCGTCGCCGACCTGGGCCGGGCGACCGCGACCATGCACGCGGCGGCGGACGACTCCAGCGGGCACTCCCTGGTGCCGTTCTCCACCGAGCGGGCCATCGACGCGGCCATCGCCGGCGACGAGGAGGGCTTCGCGGAGCTCCTGGTCGACTTCGCGCACGCGTACGGCGCACGCGCGCGTGCCGACCACCAGATCTTCGTGGACCTGTTCCGCAACGGCCGGATCCCCGGTCTGTAGCGGGCGCCTCACAGCCTGTGCTTAGGGACGCCTTATGTCCCTCCATGGCACACTTCGATGGCGATGAACATGGCAGGAATCCAGTTGCGTGCCCTGAGGGCGGCGTTCTTCACGACTCTGGTCGTGGCGCTGTCCGTGGCCTCGCACGTCCTGCTGTCCGGGGTGCCGCTGCCGCTCGGCACGGTCGCCCCGGTCGCCGTCGCCGTGTTCGGCGTGGCCTTCGCGCTCGCCGGCCGCGAGCGCGGCTTCGGCCCCATCGCGGCACTCCTGGTCCCGCTGGAGCTGGCCGCCGACACCCTCTTCACCAGCGGCCAGGTCGCCTGTTACGGCCCCGCCGGCGGCCCGGTCGCCGGGTCGCTGCGGGCCATCGGCTTCGACGTGGACGCGCTGTGCGGCGGCGCCGTGGGCACTCCGCTGCCCGGTGTGGCCGCCCCCGGCAGCGGCACCGCCGCGGCCCTCCTGAACTCCCCCGACCCGGCCGTGCCCTGGCTGCTGCTCGCCGCCCATGTGGTGGTCGGGCTCGCCGCGGCCTGCTGGCTGCGCGGCGGCGAGCGGGCGCTCGCCCGGCTGCTGCGGGCGGCCGTGGCCCTCGCCTTCCGGCCGCTGCTCGTGGCGGCCGCCTTCTTCCGCGCCGCCGTGGTTCCGCCGCGGCGCGCCGGGCGCCCCGAGGACCGGCCGCGCCGGTCCCGCACCCGGCTGTTCGCGCACTCCGTGGGACGGCGGGGACCGCCCGTGCTCGCGCTCGTCTGAGCACCACGCGCATCCCCCCTTTTTTCCTCCTCCCCAGTCACGGAGTACATCGGCATGAGCAAGCGCAACAGCCAGTCCAACAAGGCAGCGGCCCGCGAGCGGCTGCGGATCGAGCGCGAGAAGCAGGCCAAGAAGGAGAAGGCCCGCCGCCAGGTGATCGTCGCGGCCTCGGCGCTCGGCATCCTCGCCGTCGCCGGCGGCATCGGCTTCGCCGTCGTCCAGGCCGGCAAGCCGTCCGCCTGGGAGGCCGCGGCGGACGCCAAGAGCATCTCGGCGCCGAAGAACACCGAGGGCACGGACGGCACCACCGTGATCGTCGGCAAGCCCGAGGCCAAGCAGACCCTGGAGATCTACGAGGACTCGCGCTGCCCGGTGTGCGCGACCTTCGAGCAGGGCGTGGGCTCCACGGTCGAGAAGGACGTCGCCGACGGCAAGTACAAGCTGAAGTACGTGGGCGCGACCTTCATCGACAACTCCGACCAGGGCGAGGGCTCCAAGAACGCCCTCTCCGCGCTCGGCGCGGCCCTGGACGTGAGCCCGGAGGCCTTCCTGAAGTACAAGGCGGCGCTGTACTCCACCGAGTTCCACCCGGACGAGCGCGACGACAAGTTCGCCAAGGACTCCTACCTGCTGAAGGTGGCGGACTCGGTCCCGGCCCTGAAGGGCAACGCCGAGTTCAAGAAGAACGTCGAGGGCGGCACCTTCGACGCCTGGGCGATGAAGATGTCGAAGACCTTCGACGACAGCGGGGTGCGCGGCACCCCGACCCTGAAGATGGACGGCAAGACGCTGACCGCCGAGGGCAGCGAGAACCCGCCGCTGACGGTGGAGCAGTTCAACGCGGCTCTGGGCAAGGTCCTGAAGGGCTGACCCCCGCGGGAGCGGCGGCGGGGGCGGGGCGCGGGCCCGGCGGAACGGCGGGAGAAGAGCCGGCGAACATTGTGCAGAGGCCTGCCCGTTCGTCCTACCAGTCGGTAATCTGACGGGCCGTGACCAGTCGTAACCACATATCCGCCCCCACCCGCCGTTCCGTGGTGAAGGCCGCCGCCGTGACCGCCGTCGCCGCGCCGGCGCTGGCGGCCGCCGCCTCTCCCGCGCTCGCGGCCGCCGGGGCACCCGTCTTCCTGCACGGTGTCGCCTCCGGCGACCCGCTGCCCGACGGCGTCCTGCTCTGGACGCGCGTCACCCCCACCCCCGACGCCCTGCCCGGTTCCGGCCGGGGCCCCGATGTGACGGTCGGCTGGGAGCTGGCCGAGGACCGCGGCTTCGCCCGTACGGTCGCGAGCGGCAGCACCGTCGCCTCCGCGGGCGCCGACCACACGGTGAAGGTGGACGTACGGGGGCTGCGGCCGGCCACCCCGTACTGGTACCGGTTCACCGTGGACGGCACCGTCTCCCCCGCCGGCCGCACCCGGACCGCGCCCGCCGCCGACGCGAGCGGCCCCGGGGTGCGCTTCGGCGTGGTCTCCTGTGCCAACTGGGAGGCGGGCTGGTTCTCGGCGTACCGGCATCTGGCCGCCCGTACCGACCTGGACGCGGTCCTCCATCTCGGCGACTACATCTACGAGTACGCCACCGGCGCCTACCCCGAGGCGAAGTACGGGGTCCGGCAGCACCAGCCGGCACACGAGATCACGACGCTCGCCGACTACCGGCTGCGGCACGCCACCTACAAGACGGACTCCGACCTGCAGGCGCTGCACGCGGCACACCCGGTCGTGGCGATCTGGGACGACCACGAGTTCGCCAACGACGCCTGGTCGGGCGGGGCCGAGAACCACACGCCGGGCACCGAGGGCGTGTGGGCGGACCGGGTCGCGGCGGCCAAGCGGGCCTACTTCGAGTGGATGCCGGTGCGCGCCTCCACGGAGGGCACGGTCTACCGGCGGCTGCGCTTCGGCAGGCTGGCCGATCTGCATCTGCTCGACCTGCGCTCGTTCCGCTCGCAGCAGGCGGGCGTGGGCAGCGGCGCGGTGGACGACCCGGAGCGTTCGATCACCGGGCGGGCGCAGCTTGACTGGCTGAAGTCGGGGCTCTCGGCCTCGGACGCGGCCTGGCAGCTGGTGGGCACCTCGGTGATGATCTCGCCGGTGGCCTTCGGCGCGCTCCCGGCCGAGCTGCTCGCCCCGCTGGCGGAGCTGCTCGGGCTGCCCCAGGAGGGCCTTGCGGTCAACGTCGACCAGTGGGACGGCTACACGGACGACCGCAAGGAGCTGCTGAAGCACCTGACGGACCGGGGCATCCGGAACACGGTCTTCCTGACCGGCGACATCCACATGGCCTGGGCGAACGACGTGCCGGTGAAGGCGGCGACGTACCCGCTGTCGGCCTCGGCGGCGACCGAGTTCGTGGTGACCTCGGTGACCTCGGACAACCTGGACGACCTGCTGCACGTGGCGCCGGGCACCCTGTCGCTGGTGGCCCAGACGGCGGTGAAGGCGGCCAACCGCCATGTGAAGTGGGTGGACATGGACCACCACGGGTACGGCGTCCTCGACGTGACCGCCGCGCGCTCGCAGATGGACTACTACACGGTGTCGAACCGGGCGGACCGGGACGCGACGGCGTCCTGGGCGCGTTCGTATCGCACGCTGAACGGAACGCAGCGTGTCGAGCGGGTGTACCAGCCGGTGCTCTGACCGACGATTTTCAGCCATGATCCCGTTTGTTAACGGGAGATCACACGGCTACGGCGGGTGGTGAGTTCGGAGCTTCGAATCCGGACACACTGCCCGCCTTCGTCGTTTCTTCTGTTACGTCGGCGTCTCAAACCCCGGAATCGGCGCAAGTTTTTCTTCTCGTTGACCCGATTTGCCCCTCGAATGATTGGGCTTGATCACTCCTCAACGACGTCTGACATGGACGCGTAATCTCCCCGGCGTGGCGAGGAAGTGCCTCTCCACGACCCCCACGAGGAGTCCCCCGTGCGCGCTCTTGCTCGTATATCGCCGCGTATGTCCCGTCGCATTCTCGGCACGGCCGTGATGGCCGGAACCCTGGCCCTGGCCCCCCTGTCCGCCACCGCGGCCCTTCCGTCCGCCTCCGGCGCCACCCTGGCCTCGGCCGAGAAGTGCGCCGACGACGCCGGCGTCTCCGCCGCCCGCAAGGTGAAGGGCGGGGCCACCAAGGCCGAGCCGAACGAGGTCACCGCCGAACAGGCCAAGGCCATGGACGCCGACCTGAAGAAGAAGGTCGCCGCCGGCTGGACCGACAGCCGGCTCAGCCCCTCCGCGACCCTCGGCGCCACCGCGGTCTCGATCCCCGTCTACTTCCACGTGATCCACAGCGGCACGACGGGCAAGCTCAGCGCCACGGACATCAACAACCAGCTGGCCGTCCTCAACGCCGCCTACGCGGGCCAGGGCACCGGCAACGTGAACACGGGCTTCCAGTTCACCCTTGCCGCCACCGACTACACGGACAACGCCACCTGGTACAACCTGACCTCCGGCTCCACCGCCGAGAAGCAGATGAAGCAGACCCTCCGCAAGGGCGGCGCGGGCGCGCTGAACATCTACACCGCCAACCTCGGCGGCGGCCTGCTCGGCTGGGCGACCTTCCCGTCCTCCTACAACTCCAGCCCCTCCATGGACGGTGTCGTCATCCTCGACGCCTCCCTGCCGGGCGGCTCGGCGACCAACTACGACGAGGGCGACACCGCGACCCACGAGGTCGGCCACTGGATGGGCCTGTACCACACCTTCCAGGGCGGCTGTAACGGCAACGGCGACTACGTCTCCGACACCCCGGCCGAGAAGAGCCCGGCCTACGAGTGCCCGACCGGCCGTGACTCCTGCGCCTCCAAGACGGGTGTGGACCCGATCCACAACTTCATGGACTACACGTACGACTCCTGCATGTACCAGTTCACCTCGGGCCAGGTGACCCGGATGAACGACGCCTGGACCGCGTACCGCGCCTGACGGTCCGTCCGAACATGCGGGTGTGGCCCCCGGGAACCGAGTTCCCGGGGGCCACACCCGTACGCGCGCGCAAGGCCTCTAAAGACTGTCGAGGAAGTCCAGGGCCACCGCCCAGGTCCGTTCCGCCGCCTCCGCGTCGTGGTCCGGCAGCTCCGGGTCGGTGTACAGGTGCCCGGCGCCCCGGTAGCGGTAGACCTCCACGTCCGCGCCCGCCCGCTGCATCCGCAGATACCAGGCCGACAGCCAGTCGTCCGTCTCGTACGGGTCGGGCTCGGCCACGTGCAGCTGCACCGGCAGCTCGTCCACCGCGGCCGACTCGGCGATGTCCGACGTGCCGTGCAGGAGCAGCAGCCCGCGCGCCTTCTCGTCGCCGAGCGCCAGGGTCTGCGCCACCGAGGCGCCGAAGTCCAGGCCCATGTAGACCAGGCCGCGCTCCGAGTACGGGGCGGCGGCGAGCACGGCCCGCTTCAGGAGCTCGTCCTTGCCGATCTCGTCCCGCAGCGCCACGCCCTCCTCGGTGGTCTCCACGGTCCGTCCGTCGAAGAGGTCGGGCGTCCAGACCTGATGGCCGGCGGCCCGCAGCCGCTCGGCCGCGGCCGTCACGGACGGGGTGAGCCCGTGGACCGAGTGGAAGAGCATGATGTCCATGGGCTCCATCTTCCCATCCGGCGCCCGAGACCCAGGGCACCCGCCCGACGCCCGCCCGCCCCGCGGCTCAGCGCAGACTGCGCACGTCGAGGTCGCGCAGCACCCGGTCCACCACCTCCGGATCCGCCCCGGGCTCACTGCGCGCCGAGAGCACCGCGTGCCGGGCCGCCGACATCAGCTCCTTCTGGATCCGGTGCACCGACTTCAGCCGCTCCACGCGCTGGGTGAACGCGGCCCGCCGCTCCTCGTCCACCATGTCCGGGCTGATCCGCGCCCCGATGTCGAAGGCGCCGCGCTGCAGCCGCTCGGCCACCTCCTCCGGCAGCTCCTCCAGCTCCGTGATCTCCTTCAGACGCTGCTTGGCGGCCTTCGCCGCCCGGATCGCCAGGTCCCGCTCGAAGGCCCGCTCCGCGTCCGTGTCGGCCTTCACGCCGAGCCGCTTCACCAGCCACGGCAGGGTGAGGCCCTGCACCACCAGGGTCGCCAGGATCACGCAGAAGGCAATGAAGACCAGCTCGTCGCGGCCGGGGAAGGGCGCGCCGGCGTTCGTACGGAGCGGGATGGCGAGCGCCAGCGCGACCGAGGCCACCCCGCGCATCCCGGCCCACCACATGATGACGGACTCCCGCCAGTTCATCGGGATCTCCTCGGCGTACTCCCGCCGGTCGTGCAGCTTCTTCGCCACCCAGGCGGCGGGCAGCAGCCAGAGCAGCCGCACCACGACCACCACGCCGACCACCGCGAGCCCCCAGCCGAGCATCTGGCCGCCGCGTCCCTCGGCGACCCCGAAGACATGGACCAGTTCCAGGCCGATCAGACCGAAGGCGATGCCGGTGACCAGGGTCTCGACGATCTCCCAGAAGGTCTGCCCGGCGAGCCGCCCCATCACGTCGTCGGCGTCGAGCGCGTACTCGGCCAGATAGAGCGCGGTGACCAGGACCGCGAGCACGCCGGAGCCGTGCAGTTCCTCGGCGATCACGTACGCGACGAAGGGGACGAGCAGGGTGAGGCCGGTCTGCAGGGTGGCGTCGGCGAGGAAGCCCATCAGCTTGTTGGCGGCCCAGCCGAGGGCGAGACCGATGACGACGGCGACGACCGCGGACAGGAACAGCTCGCCCAGCGCCTCGGGCCAGGAGAAGTGGCCGGTGACCACCGCCGTGATCGCCACGTGGTAGAGCACGATCGCGGTGACGTCGTTGAAAAGCCCCTCGCCCTCCAGGATCGACACCAGCCGGCGCGGCAGCCCGAGGGAGCCCGCCACGGCGGTCGCCGCGACCGGGTCGGGCGGCGCCACCAGCGCGCCGAGGGCCAGGGCCGCGGCCAGCGGGATGCCCGGCACCAGGGCGTCCGCCACGGCGCCGACGGCGGCCGTGGTGACGAAGACCAGCGCCACCGCGAGCAGGAAGATCGGCCGCCGGTTGGCCGCGAACTGGCGCCAGGAGGTGCGCTGCGCCGAGGCGTAGAGCAGCGGCGGCAGCACCAGCGGCAGGATGAACTCGGGCGGGACGTCGACGTTCGGCACGAAGGGCAGGAACGCGAGCACGATCCCGACGAGGGTCATCAGGACCGGCGCCGGCAGCCCGAGCCGGTCCCCGAGGGGCACGGTCAGGACGGCGCCGAGGAGCAGCAGGAAGAGCAGGGCCAGTTGATCCACGGCCCTACCCTGTCACGTACGCCCGTTTCGCCCGGGATTGCCCGCCCGAAGACCGGGGATTGCCCCTCAGGCCTTACAGCGCGCGCCGCATGGCCCGGTGCGGCATGTCCGCGTCCGGGAACTCGGGGCCGTACGCCTCGTAGCCGAGCCGCTCGTAGAAGCCGAGGGCGTGGGTCTGGGCGTGCAGGTCGACGGCGGCGAGTCCGCGCTCGCGGGCCGCGTCCTCGATGGCCCGCACCAGCGCCGCACCGACCCCGAGGCCGCGCGCCGCCTTGTTCACGGCGAGCCGCCCGAGCGAGCCCACGGTGGCGTCGGCGCCGGTCCTGCCGGTCGCGTCGGCCCCGAAGAGCAGCCGCCCGGTGCCGAGCGGCACACCGTCCTCGCGGACCGCGAGGACGTGCACGGCGGTCGCGTCGTACGTGTCGTACTCGACCTCCTGCAGAACGCCCTGCTCCACGACGAAGACCTCGCGGCGCACCGCGAAGCACGCCTCGCGGTCGCCCTCGGCCACGGCCTCCCGGACCGTGTAGGCGGACCCTCCGCCGGCGCTCACCGGCTCTCCGCCTCGATGCGGTCGAGGGCGGTCTGCAGGTCGGCCGGGTAGTCGCTGGCGAACTCGACCCACTTGCCGTCGCCGGGGTGCTCGAAGCCGAGCCGGACGGCGTGCAGCCACTGCCTGGTCAGGCCGAGGCGCTTGGCCATGGTCGGGTCGGCGCCGTAGGTGAGGTCGCCGACGCAGGGGTGGCGGTGGGCCGACATGTGCACCCGGATCTGGTGGGTGCGGCCGGTCTCCAGCTTGATGTCGAGCAGCGAGGCCGCCCGGTACGCCTCGATGAGGTCGTAATGCGTCACCGACGGCTTGCCCTCGGCGGTCACGGCCCACTTGTAGTCGTGGTTCGGGTGCCGGCCGATCGGCGCGTCGATGGTGCCGCTCAGCGGGTCCGGGTGGCCCTGCACCAGGGCGTGGTAGCGCTTGTCGACCACGCGCTCCTTGAACTGGCGCTTCAGCGAGGTGTACGCGTACTCCGACTTCGCCACCACCATCAGGCCGGAGGTGCCGACGTCGAGCCGGTGCACGATGCCCTGGCGCTCGGCGGCGCCGGAGGTGGAGATCCGGTAGCCGGCGGCGGCCAGGCCGCCGATCACGGTGGTGCCGGTCCAGCCGGGGCTGGGGTGCGCGGCGACACCGATCGGCTTCATGATCACGACGATGTCGTCGTCGTCGTGGACGATCTCCATGCCCTCGACGGGCTCGGCGACGATCCGCACCGGCGCGGGCGCGCCGGGCATCTCGACCTCGAGCCACGCGCCACCGCTGACCCGCTCGGACTTGCCGACGACGGAGCCGTCGACCTGGACCTTGCCTGCGGCGGCCAGCTCGGCCGCCTTCGTACGGGAGAACCCGAACATACGGGCGATGGCGGCGTCGACGCGCTCGCCCTCCAGGCCGTCGGGAACGGGCAGCGTGCGGATCTCGGGACTCGTGCTCACCCGTCGAGTATGCCTTGTCAGTCCTTGTGGACGGTGCCGTCGGGGTCCAGGCCCCGGAACGAGAGCAGCACGATCAGGATGCCGCCGCACACGATCGCCGAGTCGGCGAGGTTGAAGACGGCGAAGCCCTTGGGGGCGATGAAGTCGACGACCGCGCCCTCGAAGACGCCCGGCGAGCGGAAGATCCGGTCGGTCAGATTGCCGAGCGCGCCGCCGAGCAGCAGACCGAGCGCGATCGCCCAGGGCAGGCTGTAGAGCTTGCGCGCGAGCCGGATGATCACCGCGATGACCACGGCCGCGATCACGGTGAAGATGATCGTGAAGGCCTCGCCCATGCCGAAGGCGGCACCGGGGTTGCGGATGGCCTCGAAGCGCAGCAGGTCTCCGATCACCTCGATCGGCTCGTGCCCCTCGAGCTTCGCCACCACGAGCATCTTGCTGCCGAGGTCGAGGAGGTAGGCGAGCACGGCCACCGCGAACAGCGCGACGATCCTGCGCTTCCCCTTCGGCTGCGGCCGCTCCTCCGGAGCGGCCGTCTCGTCGGCCCCTGCTGCATCCGGTGAATCCGGTGAATCCGGCGTACCGATGACGCTCTCCGCCTCTGCCACGTGAGTCCCTCAACCTAGGTGCCTGATGTGCACCGAGAGTACGGCACGCACCTCCGGCGCCGTCAGCCCCGCCGCTCCTGCTTCTGCTTGTCCTCCACACAGAGGGTGGCGCGCGGGAAGGCCTGCATCCTGGCCTTGCCGATGGGCTTGCCGCAGACCTCGCAGAGGCCGTAGGTGCCCGCGTCAAGCCGCTCCAGGGCGTGCTCGGACTGCTCCAGCATCTCGCGGGCGTTCGCCGCCAGGGCGAGCTCGTGCTCCCGCGTGATGTTCTTGGTGCCGGTGTCGGCCTGGTCGTCGCCCGCGCCGTCGCCGGAGTCGCGCATCAGACCGGTCAGCTCCTCCTCGGAGTGGACCAGCTCGCTGCGCAGCCGCAGCACCTCGGCCTGCAGCTCGCTGCGGGCCTCGGCGACCTCCTCGGGCGTCCACGGCTCCTCACCGGGGCGTACGGCGAGCTCGCCGGCCCGGGCCTGGGGCACCGCGGCCCCGGCCTCGCCGGCCGTCGTGACGCCGCCCGCGGTCTTCTTCGCTGCCACCGTGCTGGCTCCTGTCTTCCGGTTGGTCGGGGCGGCCGTCTTCCCGGCCGGCGCCTTCTTGGCGGACGTCTTCCTGGCGGGCGCCTTCTTCGCGGGCGCCGTCCCGGCAGCCGCCTTCTTCTCGACGGTCTTCTCGACGGTCTTCTTGGCGGCCGGCTTCTTCGGGGCCGTCTTCTTGGCGGCCGGCTTCCTCTCGGCGGTCTTCGTCGTGCCCGCCTTCTCCGTGGCCGCCTTGTCCGTGGCCGCTTTCTTCGCAGTCGTCTTCTTCGCAGTCGTCCTCTTCGCGGCCGGCGCCTTCGCGGCCGTGGTCTTCGTGGCCGTCGTCTTCTCCGCGGCGGTCTTCTTCGCCACCATGTCGCGGCCCCTTCACATTTTGTGATCTTGCTCGCGAATCGTGCTGGGACGATAAATCGGCCCAAGGTCCGCGGCAACGGGGCACGCCGCCCATTCCGCCCGCCCCGGCGGCCCGCGGGGCGAACCTGCCTCGGTTGTGCCCAGCTCTCCGGCGGGTTATCCGCGCCGCCCCTCCCCCACTTGGCCGCAGCGGAAGTCCGCGCCGGGCCGTATGGCCATTCGGGTCACCGGGACGTCACCGGGAATCGGGGGAAAACCGGTCGGCCGACCCGGCCCGCGCCCCGTACACTGGGCGGAGCGAAAGGCTTGGATGGGGACGAGTAGCGTCGTAAGCAGCCATGAGCGACCCGGGGACGGTGCGAGCCCGGGGGCGAGCCCGATGTGAAGCATCACCCCGGAGCTGCCGGAAGAAAGCCGCGGGACCGTGAGGACCGCGCGGCGACTAGACCCGGCGTCGCGACCCCAATGAGGGGGCTCAGGGCGTCCGCGCCCGGGGCCAAGGAGGGTGGTACCGCGGGAGCAGTGCTCTCGTCCCTCCGGACGGAACGAGGCACATCCGCCGGAGGAAGATCGATGTCTTCGCAGTACCGCCAGGTACCCGCCCAGGTAGACCTGTCCGCGCTCGAGCACGCCGTGCTCGACTTCTGGCGCGACAACAAGGTCTTCGCCAAGACGCTTGAGCAGTCCGAGGGACGCCCGGAGTGGGTGTTCTACGAGGGCCCGCCGACGGCCAACGGCATGCCCGGCGCCCACCACATCGAGGCCCGCGTCTTCAAGGACGTCTTCCCCCGGTTCCGCACCATGCGCGGCTACCACGTGGCCCGCAAGGCCGGCTGGGACTGCCACGGCCTCCCGGTCGAGCTCGCCGTCGAGAAGGAGCTCGGCTTCTCCGGCAAGAAGGACATCGAGGCGTACGGCATCGCCGAGTTCAACGCCAAGTGCCGCGAGTCCGTGACCCGCCACACCGACGCCTTCGCCGAGCTGACCACCCGCATGGGCTACTGGGTGGACCTCGACGACGCCTACCGCACCATGGACCCCTCGTACATCGAGTCGGTCTGGTGGTCGCTCAAGCAGATCTTCGACAAGGGCCTGCTGGTCCAGGACCACCGGGTCGCCCCCTGGTGCCCGCGCTGCGGCACCGGCCTGTCGGACCACGAGCTCGCGCAGGGCTACGAGACGGTCGTCGACCCGTCGGTGTACGTGCGCTTCCCGCTGACCTCCGGCCCGCTGGCCGGCAAGGCGGCGCTCCTGGTGTGGACGACCACCCCGTGGACCCTGGTGTCCAACACGGCCGTCGCCGCCCACCCCGAGGTGACCTATGTGGTCGCCACGGACGGCGACGAGCGTCTTGTCGTCGCCGAGCCGCTGCTCGACAAGGCGCTCGGCGAGGGCTGGGTGACCACCGGCGAGTCCTTCACCGGCAAGGACATGGAGCGCTGGACCTACGACCGCCCGTTCGAGCTGGTCGAGTTCCCCGAGCCCGCGCACTACGTGGTCAACGCCGAGTACGTGACGACCGAGGACGGTACGGGTCTGGTCCACCAGTCCCCCGCCTTCGGTGAGGACGACCTCAAGGTCTGCAAGGCCTACGGCCTGCCGATGGTCAACCCGGTCCGCCAGGACGGCACCTTCGAGGAGGAGCTGCCGCTGGTCGGCGGCGTCTTCTTCAAGAAGGCCGACGAGGCGCTGACCGCCGACCTGGACGCGCGCGGCCTGCTCTTCAAGCACATCGCGTACGAGCACAGCTACCCGCACTGCTGGCGCTGCCACACGGCCCTGCTCTACTACGCGCAGCCGTCCTGGTACATCCGCACCACCGCGGTCAAGGACCGGCTCCTCGAGGAGAACGAGAACACCAACTGGTTCCCGGACTCCGTCAAGCACGGCCGCTTCGGCGACTGGCTGAACAACAACATCGACTGGGCGCTCTCTCGCAACCGCTACTGGGGCACCCCGCTGCCGATCTGGCGCTGCGAGGACGACCACCTCACCTGCGTCGGCTCGCGCGCCGAGCTGAGCGAGCTGACCGGCGCCGACCAGTCGGGCCTGGACCCGCACCGCCCGTACATCGACGACGTCACCTTCGGCTGCACGGCGGAGGGCTGCGGGAAGACCGCGACGCGCGTGCCCGAGGTCATCGACGCCTGGTACGACTCGGGTTCGATGCCGTTCGCGCAGTACGGCTACCCGTACCAGAACAAGGAGCTGTTCGAGAGCCGCTACCCGGCGCAGTTCATCTCCGAGGCGATCGACCAGACCCGCGGCTGGTTCTACACGCTGATGGCCGTCGGCACCCTGGTCTTCGACAAGTCCAGTTACGAGAACGTGGTCTGCCTGGGCCACATCCTCGCCGAGGACGGCCGCAAGATGTCCAAGCACCTGGGCAACATCCTGCAGCCGATCCCGCTGATGGACCAGCACGGCGCCGACGCGGTGCGCTGGTTCATGGCGGCCGGCGGCTCGCCGTGGGCGGCCCGCCGGGTCGGTCACGGCACCATCCAGGAGGTCGTCCGCAAGACCCTCCTGACCTACTGGAACACGGTCGCCTTCCAGGCGCTGTACGCCCGGACCTCCGGCTGGGCGCCGTCCGCCGCCGACCCGGCGCCGGCCGACCGCCCGGTCCTCGACCGCTGGCTGCTCGGCGAGCTGAACACGCTGGTGGCCGAGGCGACCGAGGCGATGGAGGCGTACGACACCCAGCGCACCGGCAAGCTGCTCTCGGCGTTCGTCGACGACCTGTCGAACTGGTACGTGCGCCGCTCGCGGCGCCGGTTCTGGCAGGGCGACAAGGCGGCGCTGCGCACGCTCCACGAGGTCGTGGAGACGGTGACCCGCCTGATGGCCCCGCTGACCCCGTTCATCACCGAGCGGGTCTGGCAGGACCTGGTGGTCCCGGTCACCCCCGGCGCCCCGGAGTCGGTCCACCTGGCGACCTGGCCGGAGCCGGACGCGGCGCTCGTCGACCCGACGCTGTCGGAGCAGATGCTGCTCGTCCGCCGCCTGGTCGAGCTGGGCCGCGCGACGCGCGCCGAGTCGGGTGTGAAGACCCGTCAGCCGCTGTCCCGCGCACTGGTCGCGGCGACCGGCTTCGCCGCGCTGTCCGAGGAGCTGCAGGCGCAGATCACCGAGGAGCTCAACGTCTCCTCGCTGGCGTCCCTGTCCGAGGTGGGCGGCTCGCTGGTCGACACGACGGCGAAGGCGAACTTCCGCGCCCTCGGCAGGCGTTTCGGCAAGGGCGTCCAGGACGTCGCCAAGGCGGTCGCCGCGGCCGACGCGGCGGCGCTCTCCCTGGCGCTGCGCGACGGCGAGGCGAGCCTGGAGGTGAACGGCGAGACGATCACCCTCACCCCCGAGGAGGTCGTCATCACCGAGACCCCCCGCGAGGGCTGGTCCGTCGCCTCCGACTCCGGCGCCACGGTCGCCCTCGACCTGGAGATCACCCCGGAGCTGCGGAAGGCGGGCCTCGCCCGCGACGCGATCCGCCTGATCCAGGAGGCCCGCAAGAACAGCGGCCTCGACGTCGCCGACCGGATCGCGCTGCGCTGGACCTCCGCCTCGGCGGAGACGGTGGAGGCCCTGACGGCCCACGCGGCCCTGATCGCCGACGAGGTGCTGTCCACGGACTACGCCCAGGGCGAGGCCGACGACTCCTTCGGCGCCGCCTTCGAGGACGAGGGCCTGGCCCTCGCCTTCCGCCTCCGCAAGGCGTAGCACCGCGCTGAAGGGCCCGGCTCCCGCACGGGGGCCGGGCCCTTCGTCGTACCGGACTCGCCTTCGTACGACCGCGGGGAACGCCGAAGGGCCGGCCCCCGGAAACGGGAGCCGGCCCTTCAGGACTGCCGACGACGGCTACGCGTTCAACACGCGTTGATCCGCCGGCCTCAGTTGTCGTCCTCGTCGATGAGGAAGCCGCGCATCGGCGCCGGGGCCTGCTGCATCGGCTGCGGGGCCTGCGGACGGACCGGGGCCATCGGCTGGGTCATCGCCGGGGTCATCTGCTGCTGACCGCCGTACGACGGGGCGCCGCCCATCGGGCCGTTGCCACCGTAGGACGGGGCACCGGCGCCGGCCGGAGCCATCGACGGGGACGGCGGCAGGGACGCGGCGGCCGGGGTGCGCGGCGGGGCCAGCGAGTCGTCGGCCTGGGTCTCCAGCTGACGCAGCTGGGACTCGAGGTACGACTTCAGGCGGGTCCGGTACTCACGCTCGAAGCCCCGCAGGTCCTCGACCTTGCGCTCGAGGGTGGCGCGGGCGGACTCCAGGGAGCCCATCGCGACGCGGTGCTTCTCCTGCGCGTCCCGCTCCAGGGCGTCGGCCTTGGCGCGGGCGTCCCGCTCCAGGCCCTCGGCGCGCGAGCGCGCCTCGCCGACGATCTTGTTGGCCTCGGAACGGGCCTCCGCGATCGCCTGGTCGGCGGTCTGCTGCGCGAGCGACAGGACGCGCGCGGCGCTGTCGCCGCCGGGGCCCTGCGGCGCGGGCGCCATCTGCTGCTGCTGCGGGTGACCCATGGGGCCGCCCTGCATCGGACCGGGACCCATCGGGCCGCCCTGCATCGGGCCGGGGCCCATGGGGCCGCCCTGCATGGGGCCGCCCTGCATCGGGCCGGCGGGCAGCGCGGGGGCACCGGAGGGCAGCTGCGGCGGGCCCTGCATGGGGCCCTGCTGCTGCGCCGGCGGTCCGGATATGGCGGCGGGCACGGGAGCGCCGGGACCGACGGGACGATCCTGCGGCTCCGGGGGCTTGCGCATGCCCTGCTGCTGGTTCTGCGCGGCGGCACGGGTCGCGGCGGCCAGCTTGGCGCGCAGGTCCTCGTTCTCGCGGAGCAGTCGGGTCAGTTCGGCTTCGACCTCGTCGAGGAAGGCATCGACCTCGTCCTCGTCATAGCCTTCTCGAAGGCGGACGGTCGTGAACTGCTTGTTCCGCACGTCCTCGGGGGTCAGCGGCATCTCTTCTTCACCTCTACGTAGTCGTCGGCAGTCGGCAAGACCGTATCGTCCACAGTTCCCTCCACCATCACCTCGCGAAGCCGCTGACGACGGAGATCAGGATGTAGACGATGATCATCAGAACGAAGAAGGACAGGTCGAGTGCCACGCCCCCGAGGCGCAGCGGCGGGATGAGCCGCCGCAGAAGCTTGAGCGGTGGATCGGTCACAGTGTAGGTGGCCTCGAGGACCACCACCATCGCCTTGCCGGGTTGCCATGACCGGGCGAACTGGAAGACGTAGTCCATGACCAGCCGGAAGATCAGAAGGACGAGGAAGCACATCAGCGCGATGTAGACCACCTGCAGTGCGACGCCCATCCCGCGGTTCCCTCTCCCCTGGTTCTCGTGCTCTCACTTGTCCGGCCGCTCCCGCGGCCGGCCGTTCTCGGTCTCGTGTTCTCAGCTCTGGTTGAAGAATCCGCCCTCTGCGATGCGGGCCTTGTCCTCCGCCGTGACATCGACGTTAGCAGGCGACAACAGGAACACCTTCTGCGTCACTCGCTCAATGCTGCCATGGAGCCCGAACACGAGTCCGGCGGCAAAGTCGACAAGTCGCTTCGCGTCGGTGTCGTCCATCTCCGTGAGATTCATGATCACCGGGGTGCCTTCACGGAAGTGTTCCCCGATGGTACGGGCCTCGTTGTAGGTCCGCGGGTGCAGCGTGGTGATGCGGTAGGGCTCCCGCTCGGACACGACCTTGGGCATGATCACCGGTGCGTTCTTCTCCAGGCTCGGACGTTCGGGTGTGATGGATGCCACGGGGGCAATTCGGGCAGGACGTCCGCTTTCCGCGTGTACCGGTACAGACTGAGCGACGGGCTCGCGCGGAGCGGGCGGCTGCACGACCCGCACCGGCTCCTCCCGCTCGATCTGCCGAGGGGGCTGGTGGCGCCGGTCGCGCTCGGGCTCCGGCTCCAGCTCGGGTTCGAAGTCGTCGTCGGGATCGAATCCCCGGCCGTCGTAGCCATCGTCCTCCACGAGGCCGAGGTAGACCGCCATCTTGCGCATCGCGCCGGCCATTCTCTGCATCCTCCGCTCAGTGGTGGATCGCCTAACCGAATGTCGCAGTGTCACCAAGTGCCCGCGATCCACGGGTCCCCCCGCCTGCTCGGCGGAATGACCATATTTTCTGCTGTGGTCCGACTTGCTTCGCGACGTTACCCGAGCTTCGGGCGGACTCCGAGTACCGCCGTACCGATGCGTACGTGTGTCGCCCCGGCCGCCACGGCCTCTTCGAGGTCCGCACTCATCCCTGCTGACACCATGTTCGCAGTTGGACGGGTCGCGCGCAGGACAGTCGACAAATCCATCAGCCGGTCGAACGCCGCGCGTTGCCGGCCCGCGAACGGGCCTGCCAGCGGCGCGACCGTCATCAGTCCGTCGAGCCGCAGTCCGGGAGCGGCGTCCACCGCGGCGGCCA
Source organism: Streptomyces fradiae (assembly GCF_041270065.1). Taxonomy (NCBI): domain Bacteria; kingdom Bacillati; phylum Actinomycetota; class Actinomycetes; order Kitasatosporales; family Streptomycetaceae; genus Streptomyces; species Streptomyces fradiae. The sequence goes on from NZ_CP065958.1 coordinate 1,999,475, forward strand.
ACTCCTCGATCCCGTCCGGGGCGATCCCGCCGCGGTCGCCCCGCTCGCCGGCCTCGGCGTCGAGGGCGACCTGGATCAGACAGCCGAGTTCACGTTCCGCCTTCTCCGCGGCCGCGGAGAGAGAGGAAACGAGCTTCAACCGGTCGACGGACTGCACCACATCGGCATAACCCACCACGGAACGGACCTTGTTGGTCTGCAGCTGGCCCACGAAGTGCCAGCTGAGGTCCAGGTCCGCGCAGGCCGCGGCCTTGGGGGCGGCGTCCTGGTCGCGGTTCTCCGCCACGTGCCGCACCCCGAGTTCGTGCAGGAGCCGAACGTCGCTCGCGGGGTAGGTCTTGGTGACCACGATCAGGGTCACCTCGTCCCGCGCCCGTCCGGCGGCGGCGCACGCGGCGGCGATGCGCTCCTCCACCCGGGCGAGGTTGGCGGCGAGTTCGGCCTTGCGGTCGGCCAGGTCGGTCAGGTCGGTCATGTCTCTTCTCAGCTCAACCAGACATATCCCGCGAGTCGCCCCGTGGTGCGGTCGCGGCGGTACGAGTAGTGGTCACCGGACTCCAGGGTGCAGACCCCGGCGTCCGAGACGTCCGCGACTCCGAGCCGGGCGAGCTGGGCGTGCACGCCGGCGGCCACGTCGACGGCCGGAGTCCCCCAGGAGGTCTCGGCGTAGGCGGCCGGTTCGACCGCGGCCACCTCGGCGCGCATCGCCTCGGGCACCTCGTAACAGCGGCCGCAGACCGAGGGTCCGGTGCGGGCGGTGATCCGGGCCGGGTCGGCGCCGAGCTCGGTCATCGCCGCGACGGCGGCGGGCACGACGCCCGCCACCATGCCGGGCCGGCCCGCGTGGGCGGCGGCCGCGACCCCGGCGACCGGGTCGGCGAGCAGGACCGGGACGCAGTCCGCGGTCAGCACCGCGAGGGCGAGCCCGCGGGTGGCGGTGACCACAGCGTCGACCGAGGGGATCTCCCCCTGCGACGCCCGGTCCCACGGTCCGTCGACCACGGCCACCCCGGCGCCGTGCACCTGGTTCATCCAGACCACCCGCGCCGGGTCGAGCCCGAGCTCCTTCGCCGTCAGGGTCCGGTTGGCCAGGACCGCCGCGGGCTCGTCGCCCACGGCGCCGCCGAGGTTGAGCTCCTCGTACGGAACGGCGCTCACCCCGCCCCACCGGTCGGTGAAGGCGAAGTGCGCGCCGCTCGTCTCGAAACGCTGCCCTATCAACGTGTCACTTCAGGAAGTCCGGGACATCCAGCTCTTCGGCCTGGGTGTCCGCGTACGGGCGGGCCGGGGGAACCACCGGCGGCGCGACGGGCGGCAGCGAGCTCTCGCCGACGGCCGGCGCGGGCTCGACCGGGGCGGCCGGCTCCTCGCGCGGGGTCACCGTGCCCAGGCCGCCGAGCGGGCGGGCGGTCTCGGTGATGCGGGGGGCCGGGGCCGGCTCCTCGCGCTTGGCGGAGGCCGAGCCGATGATGTTGTCGCGGCGGGCCGGCGGCTGACCGCCGTCGAAGCCGGCCGCGATCACGGTGACCCGGACCTCGTCGCCGAGGGCGTCGTCGATGACGGCGCCGAAGATGATGTTCGCCTCGGGGTGGGCGGCCTCGCTCACCAGCTGGGCGGCCTCGTTGATCTCGAAGAGACCGAGATCGCTGCCGCCGGAGATGGACAGCAGCACGCCGCGGGCGCCGTCGATGGACGCCTCCAGGAGCGGCGAGGAGATCGCCATCTCAGCGGCGGCCACGGCGCGGTCGTCGCCGCGGGCGGAGCCGATGCCCATGAGGGCGGAACCGGCCTCGGACATGACCGACTTGACGTCGGCGAAGTCGAGGTTGATCAGACCCGGGGTGGTGATGAGGTCGGTGATGCCCTGGACACCGCTGAGGAGCACCTGGTCGGCCGACTTGAAGGCGTCGAGCACGGAGACCTGGCGGTCCGAGATCGAGAGCAGCCGGTCGTTGGGGATGACGATGAGGGTGTCGACCTCTTCGCGGAGCTCGGCGATGCCGTCCTCCGCCTGGTTGGCGCGACGGCGGCCCTCGAAGGTGAACGGGCGGGTGACCACGCCGATCGTGAGGGCGCCGAGCGAGCGCGCGATGTTGGCGACGACGGGCGCGCCGCCGGTGCCGGTGCCGCCGCCCTCGCCGGCGGTGACGAAGACCATGTCGGCCCCCTTGAGGACCTCCTCGATCTCCTCGCGGTGGTCCTCTGCCGCCTTGCGGCCGACGGCCGGGTTGGCCCCGGCCCCCAGGCCGCGGGTCAGTTCACGGCCGACGTCGAGCTTGACGTCGGCGTCGCTCATCAACAGCGCCTGCGCGTCGGTGTTGATGGCGATGAACTCGACGCCCTTGAGACCGACCTCGATCATTCGGTTGATGGCATTGACACCACCGCCGCCGACACCGATGACCTTGATGACTGCGAGGTAGTTCTGCGGTGCTGCCACGTCGAAGGCCTCTCGCCTCGAGTTACGTGTCGCCGCTTCGCGGTGGTTGACGCGTCGCGACGACGGATGCCGATTGGGACGGTCCATGACGCCGACCCAAACCCTAACGTTGAAGTTTAGGGTTACCAGTGTCTCTGTTCGCTGGACTCTTCCGAACAGGACACTAAGTCGACAAGTGGCGCACGTTCAACGAACACGCCGAACCTCCCGTTTTTCTTTTCACCCTATGTGATCACCCGTAGCGCTGGCCAACCAGGGTGCTGGCCAGCGGTGATGAGCGTCAACTTCCCGACGAGGCGGGTGCGGTGGGGGCACTTACATCGAAGTGCCCCGCTTTGGGAGTCGCTTTCATGAGAGCGGTGAGAACACGGGCCTTCACGGGCCCGTCCTCACCGCTGCCCCAGAAGACGCTGCGGCCCTTGCCGAGTTCCAGAGTGATGGAGTCGAACGACGTGATCCGGACGACACGGACGTCCTGGGCGATTTTCTCCGGGAGTTCGCCCGTCACGCCTACCGCGGCGGTCAGCAGCCGCTCGGTGTCGAAGCGGCGCAGGCTCGGGGAGGCGGCGGCGTCGATGACGAGCCGGGGTACGCCGCGGGGCGGGGTGGTCACGGTGGCGAACCGGACCGCCCCGGCGTCCACTTCGTCGAACTTTCCGCCGTTTTCGAGCAGGAGTACGGGGCGACGTTCCGTCACTTTCAGACCGATTCCGTGCGGCCAGGACCGGACCACGTCCACGGAGTCGATCCGGGGCAGTTCGGCGCGCAGCCGGGCCGCGATGGCGTCGGTGTCGACGGAGACGAGCGGCGCGCCGACCGGAACCGCCGCGACCCGCTCGACCTGCTCCGGGGTGAGCACCGCCGTACCGGAGGTGCTCACCTTCTCGACCCGGAACCAGCTGGAGCCGTAGAGCGCCCAGACGCCGCCGGCGACCAGGAGGACGGCGCCGAGGGCGATGAGCAGCACCCGCGGACCGGGCACCCGGAACCTCCGGACACCCGGCCGGGACGGCCGCGGCGCGGAGCCCTCGGACCTGCTCTTCGCTGCCACCGCGCTCCTCCTGGGGGTGCCGCTCAGCCCTGACGGCGGGCGGCGATCGCCTCGTACACCATGCCGACGAGCAGCTCGTCGGCGTCCCGGCGGCCGAACTCGGCGGCGGCGCGGGACATCTCGTACAGACGGTGCGGATCGGCCAGTACGGGCAGGACGTTGGCCTGCACCCACTGCGGCGACAGTTCCGCGTCGTCGACGAGGAGTCCACCGCCGGCCTTGACCACCGGCTGGGCGTTGAGCCGCTGTTCGCCGTTGCCGATGGGCAGCGGGACGTAGGCGGCCGGCAGTCCGACGGCGGAGAGCTCGGCGACGGTCATCGCGCCCGCGCGGCAGAGCATCATGTCGGCGGCGGCGTACGCGAGATCCATCCGGTCCACGTACGGTACCGGCACGTACGGCGGCATTCCGGGCATGTTGTCGACACGCGGCAGTTCGTTCTTCGGGCCGACCGCGTGGAGGATCTGGATGCCGGAGCGCTGGAGCACCGGGGCGATCTGCTGGACCACCTCGTTGAGCCGGCGCGCGCCCTGCGAGCCGCCGGAGACCAGCAGGGTCGGCAGGTTCGGGTCCAGGCCGAACGCGGCGCGCGCCTCGGGGCGCACGCGGGCGCGGTCGAGGGTCGCGATGGTGTGCCGCAGCGGGATGCCGATGTAACGGGCGTTGCGGAGCTTGGAGTCCGGGGTGGCGACGGCGACCCCGGCCGCGTAGCGCGAGCCGATCTTGTTGGCCAGGCCGGGCCGGGCGTTGGCCTCGTGGACCACGATCGGCACGCCGAGCCGCTTGGCGGCGAGGTAGCCGGGCAGGGCCACGTAACCGCCGAAGCCGACCACGCAGTCCGCCTTGGTGCGCTCCAGGACCTGCTCGGCGGCCTTGATGGTGCCGCGCAGCCGTCCGGGGACGGTGATCAGCTCAGGGGTGGGCTTGCGGGGCAGCGGCACGGCCGGGATGAGCGCCAGCTCGTAGCCCCGCTCGGGGACCAGCCGGGTCTCCAGGCCCTTCTCCGTGCCCAGCGCCGTGATCCCCACGGAGGGGTCCTGCCTGCGCAGGGCGTCCGCGAGGGCGAGCGCGGGCTCGATGTGACCGGCGGTACCTCCGCCGGCGAGTACGACATGCACCGAAATTCACCGCTCTCCGGACGGACGCTTCTTGACGCGCCGTCGCATCGACTTCCATCTCCCCCCGGCCCGCTTGCCCCAGCCGGGGCGGCGCAGGGCCAGGGCCGCTCTCGCGGCGGGTTCCTGTCGTGCGAAGGCGATCAGGAGCCCGACGGCGAACATGGTCGGCAGCAGGGCCGAACCCCCGTAGGAGAACAGCGGGAGCGGGACTCCGGCGATCGGCAGCAGACCGAGCACCGCACCGATGTTGATCACGGCCTGCGCCGTGATCCAGGTGGTCACGCCTCCCGCGGCATACCTGACGAAGGGGTCCTCCGTGCCTCCGGCCACGCGGATACCCGCATAGCCTAGAGCCGCGAACAGGGCGAGCACCGACAGCGTCCCCGCGAGACCCAGTTCCTCCCCGGTGACGGCGAAGATGAAGTCGGTGTGCGCTTCGGGGAGTTGGCCCCATTTTTCCACACTCGCACCGAGTCCGGAACCGAACCATCCGCCCGAGGCGAGAGCATAGATGCCGTGCGCCGCCTGCCAGCACGGGTCCCCCGCGCCGCCCGGGTCGCTGGCACCGAGGCAGCCGAAGCGCTCCAGGCGGTGCGGGCTGGTCTTGATGAGCACCCCGCCGATGACGGCGGCGACGGCGAGCACGCCGACGAAGAGCCGGGTGGGGGCGCCCGCGGTCCACAGCAGGCCGAACAGGATCGCAGTGAGGATGATCGCCGTGCCCATGTCACCGCCGAGCATGATCAGCCCGAGCAGCAGGAAGGCCCCGGGGACCAGCGGCACCAGCATGTGCTTCCACTGCGTGAGCAGTTTCATGTCCTGTTTGCGGGCCAGCAGGTCGGCGCCCCACAGGATCAGCGCCAGCTTGCCGAACTCGCTGGGCTGGAGCATGAAGGGCCCGCCCAGCGAGATCCAGTTCTGGTTGCCGCCGACCGCGACTCCTATCCCGGGCACCTGCACGAGCACCATCAGGAAGATGGCGCCGACCAGGATCGGGTAGGCGAGCGCCCGGTGCAGCTTCACCGGCATCCGGGAGGCCAGGAACAGCAGGCCCGCGCCGAGCAGGGCCGCGAAGAACTGCTTGCGGAAGAAGTAGGAGGGCACCAGGTCGTAGCGGAGCGCCGTGATCATCGACGCGGAGTAGACCATCACCAGGCCGAGCGCGGTGATGAGCAGTCCGGCGCCGACGATCACGTAGTACGCCGTGAGCGGCCGGTCCCAGGCCCGGCGGGCCCGCTCGTGGAGCCCGCGCAGACCGCCCGCGCGGGGTTTCCTCGGTGCCGCGGGGGCGCGGCCGGCGCCGCGTGCGGCGGGCGGCCGGCGCGGCCCGGCGGTTCTGCTCGGCATGCTCCCTGTCCCCTCCAGTCGTGTCCGGCCGGGCCGGACCCCCTTGCTGGTCAGGTCAGGCGTCGCCGGTGGCGGCGAGGGCGCGGACGGCGTCCGCGAAGGCCTCGCCCCGCTTGTTGTAGTTGGCGAACATGTCCATCGACGCACAGGCCGGGGCCAGGAGGACCGTGTCCCCCGGCTCGGCGAGCGCCGCCGCCTCCTGGACCGCCGCGGACATCGCCCCAGTGTCGGTCCGGTCGAGGTCCACCACCGGGACCTCGGGGGCGTGTCGCGTCAGGGCTTCGCGGATCAGCGCGCGGTCCCGGCCGATCAGGACGACACCGCGCAGCCGCTTCGCCGACCTGCTCACGAGCTCGTCGAAGGAGGCGCCCTTGGCGAGGCCGCCGGCGATCCAGACGATCGGGTCGTAGGCCGCCAACGACGCCTCGGCGGCGTGGGTGTTGGTGGCCTTGGAGTCGTCGACGTAGACGACGCCCTGGATCTCCTCGACCAGTTCGATCCGGTGCGGGTCGGGCCGGAAGGCGCGCAGCCCGTCCCGTACGGCCTTCGGCTCGACGCCGAAGGCGCGGGCGAGGGCGGCGGCGGCGAGCGCGTTGGCGATGTTGTGCGGGGCCGGCGGCTGGACGTCAGCGACCTCGGCGAGCTCCTGGGCGTTCTTCTGCCGGTTCTCGACGAAGGCCCGGTCGACGAGGATGCCCTCGACGACGCCGAGCTGGGAGGGGCCGGGGGTGCCGAGGGTGAAGCCGATGGCCCGGCAGCCCTCCTCGACGTCGGCCTCGCGGACCAGGTCCTCGGTGACCGGGTCGGCCACGTTGTAGACGCAGGCGACCCGGTTGCCCTCGTAGATGCGGCCCTTGTCGGCGGCGTACGCCTCCATGGAGCCGTGCCAGTCGAGGTGGTCGGGCGCCAGGTTGAGCACGGCGGCCGAGTGGGCGCGCAGCGAGGGCGCCCAGTGCAGCTGGTAGCTGGAGAGCTCGACGGCGAGGACGTCGTACTTCTCCTCGCCGAGGACGGCGTCGAGCAGCGAGACGCCGATGTTGCCGACGGCGGCGGTCTTCAGGCCGGCCGCCTCCAGGATGGAGGCGAGCATCCGCACGGTCGTGGTCTTGCCGTTGGTGCCGGTGACCGCGAGCCAGGGGGCCGCTTCCGGGCCCCGCAGGCGCCAGGCCAGCTCGACGTCGCCCCAGACCTCGACGCCCGCCTCGGCGGCGGCCGCGAAGAGCGGCTTGTCGGGCTGCCAGCCCGGCGCGGTGACGATCAGTTCGGTGCCGGCCGGCAGGGTGGCCCCGTCGCCGAGGCGGACGGTGATGCCCGCCGCCTCCAGCTCGGCCGCCTGCGCCCGGGAGCGCTCGTCGTCGCCGTCGTTGACGACGGTCACGACCGCGCCGAGGCCGTGCAGGGCCCGGGCGGCGGGGATCCCGCTGACGCCGAGCCCGGCGACGGTGACGTGCTTGCCCTGCCAGTCCGGCTGATCGCTCACTTTTCGGCTGCCCATCCCGCGTAGAAGATCCCCAGGCCCACGATGACGCACATGCCCTGAATGATCCAGAACCGGACCACCACGAGTACTTCGGACCAGCCCTTCATCTCGAAGTGGTGATGAAGGGGCGCCATCCGGAAGACCCGCTTGCCGGTCATCTTGAAGGCGCCGACCTGGATGACCACGGACATCGTGATCAGCACGAACAGACCGCCGAGCAGCGCGAGCAGCAGCTCGGTGCGCGAGCAGATGGCGAGGCCGACGAGCGCGCCGCCGAGGGCCAGCGAGCCGGTGTCGCCCATGAAGATCTTGGCCGGCGCGGTGTTCCACCACAGGAAGCCGAAGCAGGCGCCCATCAGGGCGGAGGCGACGACCGCGAGGTCGAGCGGGTCGCGCACCTCGAAGCAGGCGTTGGGGTTGGTCAGGGTCATGGCGTTAGCGCACGACTCCTGGAACTGCCAGAGCCCGATGAAGGTGTACGCGCCGAAGACCATCACCGACGCGCCGGTGGCCAGACCGTCCAGACCGTCCGTCAGGTTCACGCCGTTGGACATGGCCAGGATCATGAAGAGCGCCCAGACCACGAACAGCACCGGGCCGATGGACCAGCCGAAGTCCGTGATGAAGGAGAGCTTCTCGGAGGCCGGGGTGTTGCCGCGCAGATCCGCGAACTGCAGCGAGAGCACGGCGAAGGTGATGCCGACGATCAGCTGGCCGGCCATCTTCGCCTTGGCCCGCAGACCCAGCGAACGCTGCTTGACGATCTTGATGTAGTCGTCGAGGAAGCCGACCAGACCCATTCCGGCCATCAGGAACAGCACCAGGACGCCCGAGTACGTCGGGTCCTCGCCGGTGATGACCTTGGTGAGCGCGTACGCGACGAGCGTGGCCAGGATGAAGGAGATGCCGCCCATGGTGGGCGTGCCCTTCTTGGCGCCGTGGGTGCGCGGGCCGTCGTCCCGGATGAACTGCCCGTATCCCTTGCGGGCCAGCAGCTTGATGAACAGCGGGGTGCCGATCAGGGTCAGGAAGAGCCCGATCGCCCCCGCGAAGAGGATCTGCCTCATCGGCCGGCGACCTCACCCTCGGCGCTGTTCTCGAGCAGTGCCAGGGCGACCCGCTCCAGACCCACCGACCTGGAAGCCTTCACCAGGACGATGTCCCCCGGGCGCAGCTCACTGCGCAACAGGTCGACCGCCGCCTGCGCGTCGGACACGTGCACCGACTCCTCACCCCACGAACCCTCGTTATAGGCGCCCAGTTGCAGCCAGGACGCTTCCCTGTCCCCGACCGCGACGAGCTTGCTGACGTTGAGCCGGACGGCGAGCCGTCCGACCGCGTCGTGCTCGGCGAGCGACTCGTCTCCGAGCTCGGCCATCTTGCCGAGCACCGCCCACGTACGACACCCCTTGGCCTGTGCAGACCTGCCCATGGCCGCGAGCGCGCGCAGGGCGGCTCGCATTGACTCGGGGTTCGCGTTGTAGGCGTCGTTGACGATCGTCACGCCGTCCGGACGCTCGGTGACCTCCATGCGCCAGCGCGACAGGGTGCCTGCCTCGGAGAGCGCGGTGGCGATCTCCTCGACGGGCATGCCCAGCTCATGGGCGACGGCGGCCGCGGCGAGCGCGTTCGACACGTGGTGCTCACCGTACAGGCGCAAGGTCACGTCGCTGCACCCGGTGGGTGTGTGAAGCCTGAAAGAAGGCTGTCCGCTTTCCGTGAGGCGGACGTTCTCGGCCCGTACGGCCGCTTCGTCCGCCTCTCCGAACAACGTCACCTTGGCCTTGGTGCGGGAGGCCATCGCGCGGACGAGGGGGTCGTCGGCGTTGAGGACGGCGACGCCGCCGTCCTCGGCGGCCGGCAGGGACTCGACGAGCTCGCCCTTGGCCTCGGCGATCTGCTCGCGGCCGCCGAACTCGCCGATGTGGGCGGTGCCGACGTTGATGACGAGTCCGATGCGCGGCGGGGTGAGACCGGTGAGGTAGCGGATGTGGCCGATTCCGCGCGCTCCCATCTCCAGGACGAGATGGCGGGTCTCGGGTCCGGCGGTGAGCGCGGTGAGCGGCAGGCCGATCTCGTTGTTGAGGGAGCCGGGCGTCCACACGGTCGGCGCGTGCCGCTGCAGGACCTGGGCGATCAGGTCCTTGGTGGAGGTCTTGCCGGCCGAGCCGGTGAGGGCGACGACATCGGTGCCGAGGCGACCGACGACCGCGCGGGCGAGGGCCCCGAGCGCCGTCTGGACGTCGTCGACGACGATGGCGGGCACGCCGACCGGGCGCGCGGCCAGGACGGCCACGGCGCCGGCCTCCACGGCCCGGGTCGCGTAGTCGTGGCCGTCGACGTGCTCACCGGCGAAGGCGGCGAAGAGGCTGCCTGGCTTCACCTCACGGGAGTCGATGACGACGGGCCCGGTGATCCGGGTGGCCGGATCCGGTATGTCGTGCGCCTGCCCGCCGACGATTTCGGCGACCTCGGCGAGGGAGAGGGCGATCACTGCTTCATCCCTGACTGTTCTGGTGACGGTGTGCGTCCTGCTGGTCCTGCCGGCTGACGATCGCCTCGCGCAGGACCAGGCGGTCGTCGAAGGGGCGGACCACGCCGCCGGCCTCCTGGCCCTGCTCGTGGCCCTTGCCCGCGACCAGGACGGTGTCGCCGGGTTCGGCGCGGGCCACGGCCGCGGCGATGGCGGCGGCGCGGTCGGCGTCCACGAGGACGGTGCCGCGCTCGGCCGCCGGCACCTCGGCGGCGCCGGCCAGCATGGCGGTGAGGATCGCGAGCGGGTCCTCGGAGCGCGGGTTGTCGGAGGTGAGCACCGCGGTGTCGGCGAGCCGGGCCGCGGCGGCGCCCATCGGGCCGCGCTTGGTGGTGTCGCGGTCGCCGCCGCAGCCGATGACGACGTGCAGCTTCCCGCGGGTCACCTCGCGCAGCGAGCGCAGGACCGATTCGACGGCGTCGGTCTTGTGCGCGTAGTCGACGACCGCGAGGTACGGCTGGCCCGCGTCGACCTTCTCCAGGCGCCCGGGCACGCCGGGGACGGCGGCGACGCCGTCGGCGGCGGTCTTCGGGTCGATCCCGGCGGCGGCGAGGGTGACGATCGCGGCGAGGGTGTTGGCCACGTTGAACGGGCCGGGCAGCGGGGCGGTGGCGGAGATCCGCGTACCGTCCGGGCCGACCACCGTGAAGGCGGAGTCGGCGGCGCCGCTGATCACGTCCTCGGCGCGCCAGTCGGCGTCCGGGTCGCCGGTGGCGGAGAAGGTGACGACCGGGACGGTCGCCTCCTTCGCGAGCCGGCGGCCGTAGGCGTCGTCGAGGTTGACCACGCCGCGCCGGCTGCGCTCCGGCGTGAACAGCCGGGCCTTGGCCTGGAAGTAGTCCTCCATGTCGGAGTGGAACTCCATGTGCTCCGGGCTCAGGTTGTTGAAGACGGCGACGTCGAAGACGCAGCCGTCGACCCGGCCGAGCACCAGGGCGTGGCTGGAGACCTCCATGGCGACCGCCTCGACGCCGCGTTCGCGCATGACCGCGAACAGGGCCTGGAGGTCGGTGGCTTCGGGGGTGGTGCGCTCGGACTTGATGCGCTCGTCGCCGATCCGCATCTCGACGGTGCCGACCAGGCCGGTGTGTCTGCCGGCACCGCGCAGTCCGCCCTCGACGAGGTAGGCGGTGGTGGTCTTGCCGGAGGTGCCGGTGATGCCGATCTGCAGCAGGCCCTCGCCGGGGCGCCCGTAGATCTCGGCGGCGAGCTCGCCCATCCGGCCGCGCGGGTTGTCGACCGCGAGGACCGGCAGGCCGGTCGCGGCGGCGCGGTCGGCGCCGGCCGGGTCGGTCAGGACGGCGGCGGCGCCGAGGCCGGCGGCCTGGGCGACGAAGTCGGCGCCGTGCGCGCGGGCGCCGGGCAGCGCCGCGTACACGTCGCCGGGGCGGACCGCCCGCGAGTCGTGGGTGATGCCCGAGACCTCGACGCCGCGGCCGGCGGCGGAGAGCTCGGTGCCGAGCCGGTCGGCGAGCTCGCCCAGGGGTGTCGGGCGGAGCCGCTCGGGGCGGGGCGGGGCGGTTCGGGACTGATCAGCGTGTGGCACGGCGGTGAGCGTACCGGGCGCACCCTCCGCAGGGCTAAATCGGGCCACGGCGTCGCCGGAGTTCGATTTCCGGTTCCCGGAACGGGGGGTGATCGTTGTCACTGGAGCTCCCGGAGTGTCACACGGTGTCACGGTCGTACGGGTACGGGCGCGGGCACGGGTGTACGGATGCGAGTACCGGCCGGCCCGGTTCGGCTTATGGCGTGAAGGTCACCGGCAGCCGGGCGGGGCCGCTGCCGGTCGGCGGGACGTGCAGGGTCTTGAGGGCGAACTCCATGACCTTCTTGTAGATGGGTCCGCAGATCTGGCCGCCGAAGTAGCTGCCCTTGGTGGGGTTCTGGATGGCGCAGTAGACGGTGATGCGGGGCTGGTCGGCCGGGGCGAAGCCGGCGAAGGAGGCGGTGTAGCCCTTGTAGCGGCCGAGTTCGGGGTCGACCCGGTTCGCGGTGCCGGTCTTGCCGGCGACGCGGTAGCCGGGGATGGCGGCCTTGTTGCCGGTGCCCTCCTCGTCGTCGACGACGGACTCCAGCATCTGGGCGAGGGTCTTGGCGGTCTTCTCGCTGACCACCCGGTTCTCCCCGGGCTCGGGCGCGGCGGTGAAGCGCCCGTCGGGGCCCTTGGTGCCGCGGACCAGGCTCGGTTCGACGCGGACGCCGCCGTTGGCGATGGTCGAGTAGACCGAGGCGGCCTGCATGGCGCTGACGGAGAGGCCCTGGCCGAAGGGGATCGTGTACTGCTGGGAGGTCGACCAGTCCTGGGGCTTGGCGAGGATGCCGGGGGTCTCGCCCGGGTAGTGGAGGCCGGTGGGGCTGCCGACGCCGAACTTGCGCAGGTAGTCGTACAGCACCTTGTTGGCCTCGGGCTGGGTCTTGCCGAGCTGGCCGGTGGCCAGGATGGTGCCGATGTTGCTGGACTTGGCGAGGACGCCGTTGAGCGTCAGGTACCAGGTCGGGTGGTCGATGTCGTCCTTGAAGAGGCGGTCGCCGCGGTGCAGCCGGTTGGGCACGGTGACCCGGGTGTCGGGGGCGGCGGCGCCCTCCTCCAGTACGGCGGCCATGGACATCACCTTGGCGGTCGAGCCGGGCTCGTAGGCGTCCTGGAGGGCGGCGTTGCCCATGGCGGTGGCGTTGGCCTGGGAGAGGTCGTTGGGGTCGAAGCCGGGGGCGTTGGCCATGGCGAGCACCTCGCCGGTGCGCACGTCCTGGACGACGACGTAGCCGCGGTCCGCCTTGGACTTCTTCACCTGCTCGGTGATGGCCTGCTGGGCGGCCCACTGGATGTCCCGGTCGATGGTGAGCTCGATGTCGGAGCCGGGGACGGCGGGGGTGCCCTGGGAGCCGGCGGTGGGCACCCGGCGGCCGCCGGACTGGGCGTAGCGGATCTTGCCGTCCTTGCCGGCGAGTTCCTTGTCGAGCATGGACTCCATGCCGCCGGCGCCGCGGCCCTCGGCGTTGACGTAGCCCAGTATCCCGGCGGCGAGTTCGCCGTTCGGGTAGACGCGCTTGGTGCTGGGCTCGCCGAGGATGCCGCCGAGCAGGTTGACGCCGTTGCCGCCGTTGGCGGGCTTGGCCTTCTGCTCGTAGACCTTCTTGAGGTCCTTGATCTGGTTCCAGACCTGCGGGGTCTGCTTGCGGGCGAGCATCGTGTAGCGGGACTTGGGGGTGCGCAGCTTCTTGGCGAGCTCGGCGGGTTCCTTGCCGAGGAGCGGGGCGAGCAGCGCGGCGGCCTGTTCCGGGGCGTCCTTGAGCTTGGACTCCTCGGGCGTGAACAGCTTGGGGTCGGCGGTGACGTCGTACGCGTCGACGCTGGCGGCCAGCGCGACCCCGTTGCGGTCGGTGATCTCACCGCGGTCGGCGGAGAGCGTGTACTCCTGGTAGCGGTGCTTCTCGGCCTTGGCGGCGTACGCGCTGGCGTCGACGGCCTGGACCTGCAGCAGCCGCACCACGAAGACGAGCAGCACCAGGGTCAGGCCGAGCGAGACCAGGCGGAGCCGGGGTTTGGGGCTGCCGAGCCGGATGGTGCGGGCCTTCGGGGCCGGGCGGGGCGCCGGGCGCCGGGGCGGCGCGGACCGCGGGGCGGGCCGCTGGGCGGGCCGGCCGGAGGCGGCGGGACGGGGGCGTGCGGGCCGGGCGGGGCCGGGGACGCGGCGGCGCGGGGGCTCCTTGGAGGGCACGGGTCACCTGCCGGAGGTCGTGGGGGCGGTCGCGGGCGGGGCGGCCGGTGGTGCCGCCGTCGGGCTTGCGGTGCCGGTCGGCTGCGCCTGTGCCGAGGCGGGGGCCCGGTTCGCGGGGGCCCCGGTGGCCGGCGGGGCGGCGGGCGGCGGGGTGCTCGCGGCCGGCGGGGTGGGCTTGGGCGAGGGCTTCGGGGAGACCGCCACGGTGGGCACGCCGCGGACCTTGCCGTCGGGGTCGAGGAAGGCGGGGGTGCCGCCGGGCACCATGCCGAGCTCGCGGGCCCGGCGCTCCAGGGCGTCGGGGGCGGCGCTGTCGTCCACGTCGTGCTGGAGCGCCTGCTCCTCGTCGGTGAGCTCGGTGGTCTTCTTCTTCAGCTCGCTGAGCTTGAAGGAGCCCTGGTTGAGGGCGGAGTTGAGCAGCAGCAGGGTGATCAGGCCGCCGCCGAGCAGCAGGACGACGAGCAGGACGAAGGGGGTACGGGCCGCGGTGCTCGGCCCGGACGGCATGAGCCGGCCGAGCCGGGCGGCCCGTCCTTTGAGCGGCCCCTTCCGGCTCACGGCTGCACGTCCTCCCTGATCCGCTCCGCACCCCTCAGACGCGCGGGGGCCGCGCGGCGGTTCTCGGCGATCTCCTCCTCGGTGGGGAGCTCGGCGCCGCGGGTGAGGAGCTTCAGGCGGGGCTGGTACTGCTCGGGCACGACGGGCAGGCCGGGCGGCGCGGTGGTCGCGGCGCCCTCCGCGAAGACCTGCTTGACCAGCCGGTCCTCCAGGGAGTGGTACGAGAGGACGGCGATCCGGCCGCCGACGGCGAGGGCCTTCACGGCCGCCGGGATCGCCCGCTCCAGGACCGACAGCTCGCCGTTGACCTCGATGCGCAGGGCCTGGAAGGTGCGCTTGGCGGGGTTGCCGCCGGTGCGCTTGGCGGCCTGCGGGAGGGAGTCGCGGATCAGCTCGACGAGCCGGGCGCTGTTGGTGAAGGGCTCCTTCTCGCGCTCGCGCACGATCGCGGAGACGATCCGCTTGGCCTGCTTCTCCTCGCCGTAGGCGCGCAGGATGCGGACCAGTTCGCCGGGCGGGTAGGTGTTGAGGACCTCGGCGGCGCTGATGCCGGTCGTCTGGTCCATGCGCATGTCGAGCGGGGCGTCCTGCGCGTAGGCGAAGCCGCGGTCGGCCTCGTCGAGCTGCATGGAGGAGACGCCCAGGTCGAAGAGGACGCCGGCGACCTTGTCGATGCCGAGCCGGTCGAGGACCTCGGGCAGCTCGTCGTACACGGCGTGCACCAGGGTGGCGCGGTCTCCGTAGGGGGCGAGCCGCTCGCCGGAGAGGCGCAGGGCCTCCTTGTCGCGGTCGAGGGCGACGAGCCGGGCCTCGGGGAAGCGCTTGAGCAGGGCCTCACTGTGTCCGCCGAGGCCCAGGGTGCAGTCGACGACCACGGCATCGGGCTGCTGCAGGGCGGGGGCCAACATGTCCAGGCACCGCTGGAGCATCACCGGGACGTGTCGGTCGTTGCTCAATGCACCCTCTCAGATCCGGCGGGACAGGCACCGCCGGCGAGCGGATGGGGCCGAGCCGCGGGTACCGCCGCACACATGGGGAGAATCGGCGGAAATCGCTCGATGTCTCCGTGAACTTCGCGTCACTCTAGTCCACCCGACCCGCCGGTCAACCAACCGGCTGGCGCGTCGCGCGCCGCCGGCGGGGCGGCCGGACGATTCGTACGGTTCACCCGGTCGGCCCCGGTTGCGGCGCCCTGTGGAGTCGCTCACAACAAGGTTCATTGGCGCTCTTTGTCCGCTCTCACAGCAGGCTCACGCGAGCGGTGCCCATTACCGTCGGAGACATGTCGACCTCTGCGCACCCCTCAGCCGACCCGATAGGCACCGAGAGCCCGGTCATCGACCGCCTCGTCGAGGCCAACGAGCGTTACGCCGCCGACTTCACCGACCCCGGAATGGACGCGCGCCCCGTGCGGCGCGTCGCCGTGGTCGCCTGCATGGACGCCCGTCTCGACCTGCACGCCGCGCTGGGCCTGGAGCTCGGCGACTGCCACACCATCCGCAACGCGGGCGGCGTGGTCACCGACGACGTGATCCGTTCCCTCACGATCAGCCAGCGGGCGCTCGGCACCCGCAGCGTGATGCTGGTGCACCACACCAACTGCGGTCTGGAGTCCCTCACCGAGGACTTCCGGCACGAGCTGGAGGACGAGGTCGGACAGCGTCCGGCCTGGGCCGTGGAGGCCTTCCGGGACGTCGACCAGGACGTCCGGCAGTCGATGCAGCGGGTCCGCACCTCCCCGTTCCTGCCGCACGCCGACGACGTGCGGGGCTTCGTCTTCGACGTGACGACGGGTCTGCTGCGCGAGATCGACCCGGCCTGACCCTTCGCGTTTTCCAGGGATTTCAGCTGCGTCCCGCACGGCGCAAGCCTACAAACCCCGGCAATTCGCCCCGAGTTATCCACAGGCCTGCCGCGGGCAAGTGACACGACCCGGTCACGCCAACAAGAATGCACGGGTGACACCCCCCGGCCCTCGTGCCGGGGGCAGGTGTCGGTGCTGCGAAAGGGCCGAGGAGGGCCGGGTGACGACCTATGACGACCGAGCGAGCCTCACAGATCTGACCACGACCGCGGAGCGGGTCCGCGGGTCGGTGGAGAGTGTGATCGAGGGCAAGCCCGAGGTCGTGCGTCTTGCGCTGACCGTGCTCCTCGCCGAGGGACATCTCCTCATCGAGGACGTCCCCGGCGTGGGCAAGACCATGCTGGCGAAGACGCTGGCGCGGTCCATCGACTGCTCGGTCCGCCGGATCCAGTTCACGCCCGACCTGCTGCCCTCGGACATCACGGGCGTGTCGATCTTCGACCAGCAGCGGCGCGAGTTCGAGTTCAAGCCGGGTGCGATCTTCGCGCAGATCGTGATCGGCGACGAGATCAACCGGGCCTCCCCCAAGACCCAGTCCGCGCTCCTGGAGTCCATGGAGGAGCGCCAGGTCACGGTCGACGGCCAGACCTACGAGCTGCCCAGCCCGTTCATGGTGGTCGCCACACAGAACCCGGTCGAGATGGAGGGCACCTACCCGCTGCCCGAGGCCCAGCGCGACCGCTTCATGGCCCGGGTCTCCATCGGCTATCCGAACGCGGAGGCCGAGCTGAAGATGCTCGGCGTGCACGGCTCGGTGTCCCCGCTGGACGACCTCCAGCCGGTGGCCCACGCCCATGAGGTGCTCAAGCTGATCGAGGCGGTCCGCGCGGTGCACGTCGCGGAGGCCGTCAAGCGGTACGCGGTGGACCTGGTCGCCGCCACCCGCACCCACCCCGAGCTGCGGCTCGGCGCCTCCCCGCGCGCCACGCTGCACCTGCTGCGGGCCGCGAAGGCCTCCGCCGCGCTCAGCGGCCGGGAGTACGTGCTGCCCGACGACGTCCAGGCGCTCGCCGCCCCGGTGCTCGCCCACCGGCTGCTGCCCACCGCGCAGGCCCAGCTGGGCCGCCGCACCGCGGAGCAGGTCGTGCAGGACATCCTGCAGCGCACCCCGGTGCCGGCCGCCGCACCGCCCGCGCAGCCCTCCGGTCCGTACTACGGCCAGCAGCCCGGCGTCCGGCGGCCGTGATGAGCGCCGCCGCTCCGCAGGGACAGGCCCCGGGGCAGTGGCAGGACGGCGACCGGGGCAGCCTGCGGGCCGCCCTGGCCGGGCTCACCACCCGCGGCCGGTCCTTCCTCGCCGCCGGGGTCGCCGCCGCCGGCTGCGCCTATGTATTGGGCCAGGCCGACCTGCTGCGCGTCGGGCTGCTGCTCGCCGTGCTGCCGCTGGTCTGCGTCCTCGTGCTGCACCGCACCCGCCACCGGGTCGCGGCGAGCCGCCGGCTCGCCCCGCGGCGGGTCGAGACCGGCACCGAGGCCCGGGTCCACCTCCGCATGGACAACGTGTCCCGGCTGCCCACCGGCCTGCTGATGCTCCAGGACCACGTGCCCTACATGCTGGGGCCGCGGCCCCGCTTCGTGCTCGACCGGGTCGAGGCCGGCGGCCGCCGCGAGGTGTCCTACCGGGTCCGCTCCGACCTGCGCGGGCGCTTCCCGCTCGGCCCGCTGCAGCTGCGGCTCACCGACCCCTTCGGGATGTGCGAGCTGACCCGCTCCTTCAGCGCCCACGACACGCTCACCGTCATCCCCCGCACCGAGGCCCTCCCGCCGGTCAGGCTGGGCGGCGAGTCCGCCGGATACGGGGAGGGGCAGCAGCGGGCCCTCGCGCTCGCCGGGGACGACGACATCATTCCGCGTGCCTATCGGCACGGCGACGACCTGCGCCGGGTCCACTGGCGCTCCAGCGCGCGGTACGGGGAGCTGATGGTGCGCCGCGAGGAGCAGCCGCAGCGGGCCCGTTGCACGGTGCTGCTCGACACCCGGGACCTGGCCTACGAGGGCGGCGGCCCCGACTCGGCCTTCGAATGGGCCGTCTCCGGCGCCGCCTCGGTGCTCACCCACATGCTGGAGCGGGGCTACGCGGTCCGGCTGCTCACCGACACCGGAAGCACCGTGCCCGGCGAGGGCGCGGAGGGCTTCGCCGGCGCGGGCCAGGAGTCGGGCGAGGCCGCCGGACTGATGCTGGACACCCTCGCGGTCGTGGACCACTCCGAGGGCGCCGGGCTCTCCCGGGCCTACGACGTGCTGCGCGGCGGGCACGAGGGACTCCTCGTCGCGTTCGTCGGCGACCTCGACGAGGAGCAGGCGGCGCTGGTGGCCCGGATGCGGCACCGCGGCGGGGCGGCGGTCGCCTTCGTGCTCGACTCCGGGACCTGGCTGACCGGCGGCGCCGTCACGGGCGCGGTCGAGGACCGGCTGCGCCGGCTGCGGGAGGCCGGCTGGCAGGCCTTCGCCGTGCAGCCGGGCGCACGCCTCGCCGATCTGTGGCAGCACGCGGGCGGCGCGGCCGCGCAGGCCCCCGGCGCCGACACCTACGGAGGTTGGTCATGAGCGGGCGCACGCGGCTGACGCTCGCGGCCTACGCCGCGACGCTGGCGGCATCCCTCGCGCTGATGCCGCTGGTCAAACCGGCCACCTGGATCTTCACTGCGGCGCTCGTGCTCGCCCTGCAGAGCGCGGTCGGCGCGGTCACCCGGCGGGTGCCGCTGGCCCGGCCGCTGACCATCGCCGCCCAGGCGGTGCTGACCCTGCTCGTCCTGACGGTGGTCTTCGTCCGCGACCAGGCGATCCTCGGCGTGCTGCCGGGCCCGGAGGCGCTCACCTCCTTCGGAAGCCTCTTCGAGGCCGGGGTGAACGATGTGGGCACCTATGCGCCGCCCGCGCCGAACACCCCCGGCATCCGGCTGCTCCTGGTCACCGGCGTGGCCGTGATCGGACTCCTTGTGGACACCCTCGCGGTGACCTTCCGCAACGCGGCACCGGCCGGACTGCCGCTGCTCGCGCTGTACTCGGTGGCCGCCGGGCTTTCCGGCGGCGGCGCGGGACTGCTGGCCTTCCTGCTCGCGGCGGCCGGCTATCTGGTGCTGCTGCTCGCCGAGGGCCGGGACCGGCTGTCGGCCTGGGGCCGGGTGTTCGGCGGGGCGCAGCGCGCGGGCCGGAGCGGTTCCCCGGTCGCCGAGGGCGGGTCCGCGTCCGCGCCGGCCCGCACCGGGGTGCGGATCGGCGCGGTCACCCTGGGCGTGGCGCTCCTGGTGCCGTTCGCGCTGCCCGGTCTGGGCGGCGGTGTGTTCGGCGGCGGCGACGGCGAGGGCCGGGGCGGCAAGGGCGGCACGATCTCAGCGGTGAACCCGCTGGTGTCGCTGCAGAACGACCTGCGCCAGCCGGAGGACCGGGAGGTCCTGCGCTACCGCACCAACGCCACCGACAAGAACAGCCTCTACCTGCGGCTCGTCGCGCTGGACCAGTTCGACGGCACCTCGTGGAAGTCCTCGGTCCGCCCGATCGAGGACGTGCCCGAGCAGCTGCCGTGGCCGGACGGCCTGGCCCAGGACGTGCGCGTCTCGGAGGTGAACACCAACTTCGTGGCCTCCGGCGAGTACGAGCAGAAGTGGCTGCCGATGCCGTATCCGGCGTCGAAGGTCTCCATCAGCGGCAGCTGGCGGTACGAGCCGGCCGGCCGGATGCTGGTCGGCGACAACGGGCAGACCACGCGCGGCTCCCGCTACTCGGTGACCAGCCTGGACGTGCGGCCGACCGGCGAGCAGCTGGCGGCGGCCCCGGACGCCCCGGAGAAGCTGGTCCGGGAGTACACCCGGGTGCCGGCCTCGCTGCCGGCCGATGTGAAGTCGACGGCCCTGGAGGTCACCCGGGGCACGCACAACGCCTACGAGCAGGCGGTGCGGCTGCAGGACTGGTTCGCCGAGGACGGCGGCTTCCGCTACGACGTGTCGGTCGACTCCGGTACGGGTGTCGGGGCGGTCTCCCGCTTCCTGAAGGACAAGCGGGGCTTCTGCATCCACTTCTCCTTCTCGATGGCGGCGATGGCCCGCTCGCTCGGCATCCCGGCCCGGGTCGCGGTCGGCTTCATGCCCGGCACCCCGCAGCCCGACGGCTCCGTGTCGGTCGGCATCCGGGACGCCCACGCGTGGCCCGAGCTGTACTTCGAGGGGGCGGGCTGGGTCCGCTTCGAGCCGACGCCCTCGCGCGGCACGGTGCCGGACTACACCCGGGCGACCGCCGCGGGCGGCGGTGCGACCCCGTCGGCGCAGCCCTCGACCGGTGTGTCGGCGCAGCCCTCGGCGGTGCCGAGCGCCTCGGTGAGCTGCACCCCGCAGGAGCAGAAGCTCGGTGGCTGCGGCCAGGACCAGGCCGCGGCCGGTGCCACGGACGGCGACGGCGGCGGTTTCGACTGGCGGCAGATCGCGCTGGTGGCCCTGGTGGTGGTCGTGGTCCTCGGGCTGCCGCTGCTGCCGTGGCTGTGGCGCAGCCGGCTGCGGGCCCGCAGGCTCGGTCCGGCGCCCGACCCGGTGGCCCGGGTCCTCGCGGTGTGGCAGGAGATCAACGACACCGCCTGGGACTACGGGATCACCCCGGACGAGTCCCGTACGCCCCGGCGCACGGCGGCGCGCCTTGTCCGGGAGGGCGAGCTGTCCACGAACGCGGCGGACGCCGTGCACCGGGTGGCCCGCGCGGTGGAGGAGGCGCTGTACGCGCCGCGTCCCCGCCCGGCCACGGGCCTGACGGAGCAGGCCGAGCTGATCCGCCACGGCCTCGACGCCTCGGTCTCCCGCCCGGCCCGTCTCCGCGCCCGCCTCGCCCCGCGCTCGGCCGCCCGCCTGCGCTGGGCCGCCCAGGCCCGCACGGAAGCCCTCCGTACGGCCTGGTCCACCCGCGCCGCGGCCCTCACCCGCTCCCTGCGCCGGAAGCCCTCGTAGGAGGCCCGGCCCGGGGTCCGGACACGCCCGTGGGCCCGCACTGGTTCGGTGCGGGCCCACGAAAGGCTCGGGGTGTGGAAGGCTCGGGCGCTAGTGGTGGCCGCCCTGCTGTTCGTCGCGGCGGCGCTGCCACCGCTCTTCGATGCGGGTCATCATCGAGCGGCGCTGTCGTGCCTGCCGGCCACCGCCCGCGGCGGCTCGGCCGTGTTCGCCCGGCTTGGGCGCCTTGCGCCATCCGGTGACCGCCAGGACCGCGCAGCCCAGCATGACGAGGAACCCCACCACGCTGATCCAGATCTGCTGAGCGACCATTCCGGCCATGAGGAGCGCGATACCCACCAGGAAGCCAGCGACCGCCTGGTAGACCCGTCGCCGGGTGTACGTACGCAGCCCGCTTCCCTCGAGCGCTGTCGCGAACTTGGGATCTTCGGCGTACAGCGCTCGCTCCATCTGCTCGAGCATTCGCTGCTCGTGCTCCGAGAGCGGCACGGAGTCCTCCTCGTCGTCGGTCGCGGGGGCGACCGGTTTGCGGCCCTTTCAGGATAGGCAGGGAATCGCCCCCGTGAAACCCGCCCTCAATGCCAAATCGCCAACCGGGCCGCCATGCGGATCGGATGCTGAGGCGTTGATTCCCCAGCCCCCTGTCCGTCATGCCGGATGGTGTCCCTCGATCATACGGGGACAAGTCCCGGTGAGGGCGGCCTGTGGCGTACTCCATCCGCGACTGCGCCGCTGCTCAGCGCGTACGGCGGCGCCCCGGGGTGCGGCCCCCGGGGCGCGGCCGTGCGGGTGGACCGGCCGGTCAGCCGCGCTTCTCGCCGAGAACGTGCAGCTGGGTCGCGATGGCGTGGAAGGAGGACAGCTCCGCGGCCGCCGCCTCCAGGCGGAGCAGAGCCTCGGCCGCGCCCGGCTCGGTGTCGACCAGGACGCCGGGCACCAGGTCGGCGAAGACCCGCACGCCGTGCACGGCGCCGACCTCCAGACCGGCGTCGGCGGCGAGCCCGGTGAGCTGCTCGGCGGTGAACCGCCGCGGCACCGGGTCGCCCTCGCCCCAGCGCCCGTCCGGGTCGCCGAGCGCGTGCCGGGCCTCGGTGAAGTGGCCGGCGAGGGCGCGGGCCAGGACGGCGCCGCCGAGCCCGGCGGCGAGCAGGCTGAGGCTGCCGCCGGGGCGGAGCGCGGCGGTGGCGTTGCGGACGCCCTCGGCGGGGTCGTCCACGTACTCCAGGACGCCGTGGCAGAGCACGATGTCGAAGCCCTCGCGCCCCACCACGTCGAAGAGACCGCGGATGTCGCCCTGCACCCCGCTCACCCGGTCGGCGACGCCGGCCTCGGCGGCGCGCCGCTCCAGGGCGAAGAGCGCGTTGGGGCTGGGGTCGACGACGGTGACCCGGTGGCCGAGCCGGGCCGCCGGCACCGCGAAGTTGCCGGAGCCGCCGCCCGTGTCGAGCACATCGAGGCTGTCCTTCCCGGTGGCCTTGACCCGGCGCTCCAGGGCGTCTTTGAGGACGTCCCAGACGACGGCGGTGCGCAGGGAGGCGCGCGACGGGCGCGAAGTCGCCTCTCGACCGGAGACGGGGGAAGGGTCCGACACGGTTGCTGACTCCTCGGTGACGGGGACGAACGTCCCCCACCCTATGGCCTGGGACGGTCTGCGCGGATCATCCGGCGGCCTCCTCCGCCCCCGGCTGGCGCGGCAGCACGGGCTGGAGCACGAGCAGCCGCTCGACCAGGCGCAGGAACACGGCGGCGTCCCTGATCAGGTCGTCGGCGTCGCGGCGGGTGGCGGCCGCGGTGATGCCGGCCTCGGCGCGGGCCCGGCGCTCGGCCCCGGCGGCGAACAGCGCGCTCCACTCGGTGAGCTCGGGGGCTATCTCGGGCAGCACGTCCCAGGTGCTGCGGATGCGCGCCCGCTTGCGGGGGTCGCGCTCGGGTCGGCCGCGGGCGGCGAGCACGGCGGCGGCCGTGCGCAGGGCGGCGAGGTGGGCGGTGGCGTACCGCTCGTGGGGCATGTCGAGCGCGGCGGCCTCGTCGAGTCCGGCCCTGGCCTTGGCGAGCAGGTCGAGGGCGGCGGGCGGTGCCGAGGTGCGGCGCAGGACCGGGTGGATGTCGGACGCGGGTCCGAGCTGGGCGGGGGCGGAGCGGCGCGCGGTCTGGCGCCGGGATGCGGCGGCGGCGTTGTGGCCGGCCATGACGAGCCTCCTGTCGTCGGGTGACGGCGCTGTGGCCGTATGTGTTCATCGTGCACGGCACCACTGACATCGCCGCTGACCTGGGCTTTTGCCAGTTCGCCAACTCGGCGGTAACTTTTTGCACTGACTGGTCAGTTCAAAAGAGGGGGGATGGTGGAAGCGAACCACGGCGCCGCCGTCGTCGCGGACGGATTCGGACTCAAGGGCCCGCGGGGCTGGGCGTTCCGGGGAATCGGCTTCGAGGCGGCCCCCGGCAGCCTGGTCGCCGTCGAGGGACCCTCCGGCTCCGGCCGCACCTGCCTGCTGCTCGCGCTCACCGGCCGGATGAAGACCCACGAGGGCCATGCCGAGGTGGCCGGACTGCGGCTGCCCCGCAAGATGGCGGCCGTGCGCCGGATCAGCGCGCTCGGCCCCGTCCCCGGCGTCAGCGAGCTCGACCCGGCCTTCACCGTCGTCGAGCACCTGCGCGAGCGCGCGCTGCTCCAGCGCCGCTTCGACGGCAGCCTCAAGGCCCTGCTGCGCCCGCCGGCCGAGGGCCGCGCCGCCGCCCGGGACCGGATCGACGAGGCCCTGGCCGCCGCCGGACTCGACGTCGAGGCCCTGCCCAAGGGCGAGCGGACCTCGGTGCGGGACCTGGAGCGCCTGGAGGCGCTGCGCCTGTCCGTCGCGCTCGCCCTCATCGGCAAGCCCCGGGTGCTCGCCCTGGACGACGCCGACCTCAAGCTGTCCGACGCCGACCGCGCCGAGGCCTGGGCCCTGCTGCGCTCCGTCGCCGCCGCCGGCACCACCGTCCTCGCCGTGTGCAGCGAGGCCCCCGAGGACGCCCTGAAGGTCTCCACGGCCCCGGCCGCGACGAGGCCCGCCGCGCCCGAGCCCGAGGCCGAGCCTGAGCCCAAGACCGAGCCCGAGCCCGAGCCCGCAGACACCGCCACCAAGTCCGAGTCCGAGTCCAAGTCCGAGAAGGGAGACGCCGATGCGCTCGCATAAGCTCGCCGCGCTCGAACTGAAGCGGTTCGGCAGGGGGAAGCTCCCGCGGGCCGCGATGGTCGCGATCCTGCTGCTGCCGCTGCTGTACGGCGCACTGTACCTGTGGTCGTTCTGGGACCCGTACAGCAGGCTCGACAAGATCCCCGTCGCCCTGGTCAACGAGGACAAGGGCGCCACCGCCGGCGGCGAGAAGATCACCGCGGGCGCCGACATCACCGAGAAGCTGCGCGAGAGCGCCGTCTTCGAGTGGCACGAGGTCAGCGACGACGAGGCCCGCAAGGGCGTCGAGGACGGGACGTACTACCTGTCGCTCACCATGCCGTCCGACTTCAGCGAGCGGATCGCGTCCAGCTCCGGCGACTCCCCCGAGACCGGTGCGCTGCGGGTGCGGACCAACGACGCCAACAACTACATCGTCGGCCAGATCTCCCGCACGGTCTTCTCCGAGGTGCGCACCGCCGCCTCCACCAACTCCTCCCGGACCTTCCTCGACAAGATCTTCATCTCCTTCTCCGACCTCCACGACGCCACCGAGGAGGCGGCCAAGGGCGCCGGCGACCTCAAGGACGGCGTCGACAAGGCGAAGGCCGGTTCCAAGAACCTGGCCGACGGCCTGAAGACCGCCAAGAAGGGCAGCGGCGACCTGGCCTCCGGCATCACCAGGCTGGACAAGGGCGCCAAGGACCTGGAGACCGGTTCCCGCAAGGTCGCCGACGGCACCCAGCAGCTCGCCGACCGGGTCAACGGCGAGGCCGCCAAGGTCCGCCCGTACCTCGCGAACAACGGCAAGTCGATCCGCGACACCGCCCGCCTGGTCTCCGACTCGGCCTCCGCCGTCCAGCACAACCTGGACGTGCTGGTGCGCCGGGCCCCGGCCGCCCGCGCCGCCGCCCATACGGCCGACGACGAGCTCTCCGCGTACTACCAGAAGAGCTGTGTCACCAACCCGCTGCACGACCCCAAGGCCTGCGAACTCCTGAAGAAGGCCTCGGTCTCCGCCGACGACGTCGCGAAGATCGCCGACGACCTGCACGAGCTGACCAAGGACAGCAAGGGCGACATCAAGACCCTCGACGCCCGGCTGACCAAGCTGAAGAAGGACGCCGACGAGCTGGCCCGGCGCTCGCCGCACCTCGACAACGAGGTCGACGACGCCATCAGGAAGATCAACGAGCTCAACAAGGGCGCCCACCAGGTCGCCGCGGGCGCCAAGCGGATGCACACCGGTCTGACCCAGGCCCGGTCCGGCTCCACCAGCCTGGACACCGGCGTCGGCAAGCTCAAGAAGGGCGCCGGCGAGCTGGACGGCGGCCTGTTCAAGCTGGCCGACGGCTCGGGCGAGCTGGCCACCGGGCTCAGCGACGGCGTGAAGCAGATCCCCGACTACGACAAGCAGGACCGCGACCGCCGCACCGAGGTGATGGCCGACCCGGTCAAGCTGGCCGCCCAGTCGATGCACAAGGCGCCCAACTACGGCACCGGCTTCGCCCCGTACTTCATCCCGCTCTCCCTCTGGGTCGGCGCGATGGTCGCGTACATGATCATCCAGCCGCTCAACCGGCGCGCGCTCGCCGCCGGCGCCTCCGCCTGGCGGATCGCGCTCGCGGGCTGGCTCCCGGTCGCCGCCATCGGCGTCCTCCAGGTGGCCGCGCTGATGTCCGTCCTGCACTGGGGCCTGGGTCTGCAGATGGCCAGGGCCGCCGGCACCGTGGGCTTCCTCGCCCTGGTGACCTGCTGCTTCGCCGCCATCATCCAGTGGCTCAACGCCCGCTTCGGCGCGGCCGGCCGGATCCTGGTGCTCGCCGTCCTGATGCTCCAGC
The DNA here is from genome assembly GCF_041270065.1 of Streptomyces fradiae. NCBI lineage: Bacteria > Bacillati > Actinomycetota > Actinomycetes > Kitasatosporales > Streptomycetaceae > Streptomyces > Streptomyces fradiae. Next base: position 2,025,512 of record NZ_CP065958.1, read on the forward strand.
TGACCTCGGCGGGCGGCACCTACCCCGTGCAGACCAGCCCGGGCTTCTTCAACGCGATCCACCCGTACCTGCCGATGACGTACGTCGTCGAGGCGCTGCGCCGGCTCATCACCGGCGGCGGCATCGGCCCGGTCTGGCAGGCCGTCGCCGTCCTGACCGCCTTCACGGCCGGCGCGCTCGCCCTGACCGCCGTCTCCGCCCGCAAGAAGCAGGTGTGGACCCTGGACCGCCTCCACCCCGAACTGTCTCTGTGAGAATCGAGCCCATGGACAGCAGCAGCACCAGACGGCAGGCGACCCGCGCCAAGCTCTACGAGGCGGCCGTCACCCTCATCGCCGAGCAGGGCTTCTCGGCGACGACGGTCGACGAGATCGCCGAGCGGGCCGGGGTCGCCAAGGGCACGGTCTACTACAACTTCAAGAGCAAGACCGAGCTCTTCGAGGAGCTGCTGCGGCACGGCGTCTCGCTCCTCGCCGGCTCGCTGCGGGCGGCGGCCGAGGAGACCGCCGAGCGGGGCGGCAACCGGATCGAGGCGCTGGACGCGATGATCCGGGCGGGTCTGGTCTTCATCGACCGCTACCCGGCCTTCACCCAGCTGTACGTGGCCGAGCTGTGGCGCACCGGACGGGCCTGGAACTCCACCCTCCTGGTGGTGCGTCAGGAGGCCGTCGCGGTGGTCGAGAACGTGCTGCGCGACGGCGTGGCGGCCGGTGAGATCGACGGTGGGATCGATGTGCCGCTGACGGCCTCGGCGCTGGTCGGGATGGTCCTGGTGGCCGCGCTCGACTGGCAGGCCTTCCAGAGCGAGCGGTCCCTGGACGACGTGCACTCCGCGCTCTCGCGGCTGCTGCACGGCCGCGTCAGCGGCTGCTGACGGAACACCGAAGGCAGAACGCGGAAAAGCGCCGGTCCGGCGAGGCTCGATCCCCCCGAGCCTCGCCGGACCGGCGCGTCTTTCCGTTCCCCCGTGTCTCCCGGGTCTCCCCGGGAGTCCCCGTTCCCCTGTCGCGGCAGGCGCGCGACCCCGTTCCGCCGCCCCGTGCCGGCGGTTCCGGAGCCGCGCCCCTTCCGTGCGCTCCACTCTCCCTTCCGCGCAGGTCACGGCCCATCCGCATCCCTACTCATCTCGACGTCTAGGTACGGGTACTCAGAGCTGGTTACGATCGCGGGCGTGTCCGTACTCCCCCTGGTCTTCACGAGCGGCTGGGCGAGCGGGATCAACGCGTACGCGGTGGTCCTGCTGCTCGGCGTCTTCGGCGCCACCGGGCTCACCGACGAGGTGCCCGAGGCGCTGCAACGGCCCGACGTCCTGATCGCCGCCGGCGTGCTCTTCCTGTGCGAGGCGGTGGCGGACAAGATCCCGTACGTCGACTCCGTGTGGGACTCCGTCCACACGGTGATCCGGCCGATCAGCGGGGCGGTGGTGGCCGCGCTGCTCGCCGGCCAGTCCGGTTCGCTGCCGGAGCTGGCGGCGGGCGCGGTCGGCGGTACGACGGCGCTGCTGAGCCACTTCGTGAAGGCCGGCACCCGGATGGCGATCAACACCTCGCCCGAGCCCGCCTCCAACATCGTGGTGTCCACGGCGGAGGACCTGGGCGTCGCCGCGATCGTCACCTTCGCCATCTTCCACCCGGTCGCGGCGTCGGTGATCGCGGCGACGCTGCTCGTGCTCGGGCTGCTGATACTGGTCTTCCTCGCACGGCGGATCCGCCGCTTCTGGCGGCGCAGGGCGCAGCGCCGCGAGGAGAAGCGGCTGGCGGCGGCGGCCGGGGCCCGGCCACCTTCCGGCTGAGCCGCCGGCGGGGGCCGATAGGGTCCCTGACATGGCAAGGATTGTGGTGATCGGCGCGGGTCTGGGCGCCATGGCGGCGGCCGCCCGGCTGGCCGTCGCGGGGCACCGGGTGACGGTGTACGAGAGCGGCGAGACGTACGGCGGCGGGGTCCGCCGGTTCGCGAAGGACGGCTTCGGCTTCGACACCGGACCCGGTCTGCTTCACCTGCCCGCCGTGTACCGCGATCTGTTCGTGAAGACCGGCAAGCAGCCCCTGGAGGAGTGCGTCACGCTCACCCAGGTCGACCCGGCGAGCCGGCACGTCTTCGCCGACGGCACCCGGGTGGACCTGCCGAACGCCTCCCGGGCCGGCACCGTCGCCGCCCTGGACACGGCGCTCGGCGCGGGCGCCGGCGAGCGCTGGGGGGACTTCCTGGTGCGGGCCCGCGAGGCCTGGGACCGCACCCGCCGGCCGCTCCTGGAGGAGCCGCAGCCGACCGATCCCCGCCTCCTCGACCGCGACCCCTACCCGGCCCTCAAGGCGGGCCTGCTGCGCCGCCCCACGACCACGCTCGCCCAGATCGGCGCCCGTGAGCTGCGCGACCCGCGGCTCGCGGCGCTGCTCGACTCGTACGCGTGGAGCTACGGCTTCGACCCGGCGACCGCGCCCGCCGCCGCGGCCGTGCTGCCGTACATGGAGCAGACCTTCGGCAGTTGGTACGTGGCCGGCGGCATGCGGGCGCTCGCGGACGCGGTGTACGAGCGGTGCCGGCAGCGGCGGGTGGAGTTCGTCTTCGGCGCGCACGTCGTGGAGGTCCTGGAGAAGGACGGGCGGGCGTGCGGTGTCCGGCTGACGGGCGGGGAGACCGTGGACGCCGATCACGTCGTGTCGGGCGCGCCCCCGCGAGAGCCGTTCCCGCCGGAGGGGCCACGCCCCCAGGAGGTCGCCACCGGCCGGGTGACGCTCTGTCTGGCCCTGCGCGGCGCCCGGGAGATGGACGCCGTGCACCGCACGGTCGTGCACACCGGCCCCGGGGACAGCGTGACGGTGCTGCGCCCCGAGGACCCGGCGCTGCGGCCGGACGACGCCCACGAGTCGGTGACGGTGACGCGGACGGTCTGGACCAACGCGGAGACCGACCGGACGAAGCTCGTCGAAGAGCTGCTCGCGGCCACCGCGCGGGTCGTGCCCGAGCTGCGGGAGCGGCTGCTCTGGCACGAGCTCCGCACCCCCGAGGACACCGTGCGGGAGACCGGCGCCGCCGAGGTACCGGGGCCGGCGCTCGCCGGGGCGCGGGGCCGGTTGCTCCCGGCCCCGAACGCCTCGGCCACCCCCGGTCTCTCGTATGTGGGCGGCTGGTCCCACCCCGGCGGCGGGCTCGCCCACGCCGGAATGTCCGGGGCCCTGGTGGCCGGTCTGATCGTGGAGGGCGCGGGCTTCCGCGGCTCGCAGTGAGCGGCTGCCCGCCGCGCCGGGCTCAGCGGTACTGCTGGTAGTCCCCGTTGTTGCCGTAGTAGCCCTGCTGCTCCTGGTACTGCTGGCCCTGCTCGGTGTCCCGCTGCTGCGGGACCCAGACGCCGCCGGGCGGGGTGTCGTAGGTGTACGAGGGCGCGTACGGGTCGGCGTACGGCTGCTGCTGGTAGGCGCCGGCGTCGTACTGCTGCCCGGCGTCGCCGTACTGCTGGCCGATGTACGGGTCGGAGTAGGCGGCGTACTGCTGCTGGCCGCCGTAGTCGTAGGCGGGCTGCTGCTGGTCGTAGCCGGTGGCGTACGGGTCGGCGTACGGCTGCTGCTGCTCGTAGGAGGTGCCGTAGACGGCGTACTGGCCGGTGTCCTCGGGCATCGGCTGGGGCTCGTACACGGAGGTGGCCGGGTCGGCGTCGTAACCGTCCCCGTAGCCGTCCCCGTGGCCGCCGTCTCCGTGGCCGCCGTCTCCGTGGCCGTCCTCGTACCCCTCGTCGTAGCTGAGGTCGGTGACCTCCAGGGTCGGGCCCGCCTTCTCGTCGGCGCTCTTGCCGGACCTGCGGCGGCGGCTCGCGCCGGGGCTGCCGCCGATGGCCCAGCCGGTGGAGAAGCCGCGCCGGAAGGAGAGGGTCACGTAGGTCTGGCCGACGGCGAAGACGACCGCGCCGACGACGATCACGACCGTCGAGGGGACCAGGACGCCGACGACCACGCCGAGGAAGCCGGCGAAGGCGAGCAGCCGCCAGCGCAGTCGCGCCTTGTACTGCAGCAGCACCTCACCGAGCAGCCACAGCGCGACCACGCCGAACGCGATGTAGAGGACCGTCCACCCCATGCCCGCCCCTCTCCTACGGCCTCCGCCGCGGGTCGGGGCGGCTGTGGCCGGTCACGACTGCTGGTGCAGTCCGAGATTCTCGTAGATCTCGAGCGTAGCCCTGGAGTTGTTCAGCGTGATGAAGTGCAGCCCGGGGACACCCTCGGACAGCAGCCGCGCGCAGAACTCCGTCGCGAACTCGATGCCCAAGGAGCGTACAGCGGCCGGATCGTCCTTGACGGCGAGGATCCGCTCTTTCACATCTGCCGGGAAGGCGGCGTTGCTCAGGGTGGGCAGCCGTTCCAGCGTCTTCACGCTGACCACGGGCATGACCTCGGGGATGATCGGGGTCTCGCAGCCGGCCTTCTGCACGCTGTCGCGCAGCCGCAGATAGGCCTCCGGGTCGAAGAACATCTGGGTGATCGCGTAGTCGGCGCCGGCCCGGCACTTGTCGACGAAGTGGCGGACGTCGGTGTCCCAGTCCTCGGAACGCGGGTGCATCTCGGGGAAGGCGGCGACACCCACGCAGAAGTCGCCCGACTCCTTGATCAGCCGGACGAGGTCGGCGGCGTAGCGCACGCCCTGGGGGTGGGCCACCCACTCGCCGAGCGGGTCGCCCGGCGGGTCGCCGCGCACGGCGAGCATGTTCCTGATGCCGGCGTCGGCGTACTGGCCGAGGATGTTGCGCAGTTCGGCGATCGAGTGGTCGACGGCGGTGAGGTGGGCGACCGGGGTGAGGGTGGTGTCGGAGGCGATCTTCTGGGTGGCCTTGACGGTGCCGCCGCGGGTGGTGCCGCCGGCGCCGTAGGTCACGGACACGAAGCTGGGGGCGACCGCCTCGATCCGGCGCATGGCGTTCCAGAGGCTCTGCTCGCTCTTCTCGGTCCGGGGCGCGAAGAACTCGAACGAGTACGTCGTGTCGCCGGACGCGAGGATGTCGCGGACCGTGCGTGCGCGGTCCGAGCGGACGGAAGCGGTACCAAGGGCCATACGGGCAGGTTAGACGGAGTCCAGAAGTGTGGTGAAGCCGCGTCCGCGTTGTGGACACGATTCCGGACAGGTTTCCGGGCAGGTTTCCGGGAATGTTCCGGAAGTCCGGCCCACCCGGGAAGTCACCGGTCGAGGCGCTCGCGGACCCGCTTGGCGAGGGCGGCCGCGGCGGCGGCCGGGTCGGCGGCCTCGGTGATCGCGCGGACCACGACGATCCGGCGGGCGCCGGCGTCCAGGACCTCGTCCAGATTGGTCTCGTCGATGCCGCCGATGGCGAACCAGGGCCGGTCCTGGGCGAGGTCGGCGGCGTGCCGGACCAGGCCGAGGCCCGGCGCGTACCGCCCCGGCTTGGTGGGGGTGGGCCAGCAGGGGCCGGTGCAGAAGTAGTCCACGCCCGGCTCGGCGGCGGCCGCGTCGACCTCGTCCTCGGCGTGGCAGGAGCGGCCGATCAGGACCTGCTCGCCGAGGATCGCGCGGGCGGCGGGCACGGGCAGGTCGCCCTGGCCGAGATGCAGCACATCGGAAGCGATCGCGTGGGCGACGTCGGCCCGGTCGTTGACGGCGAGGAGCTTGCCGTGCCGGCGGCAGGCCTCGGCGAACACGGCGAGGTGCTCGAGCTCCTCGCCGGCCTCCATGCCCTTGTCGCGGAGCTGCACGATGTCGACGCCGGAGGAGAGCACGGCGTCGAGGAAGGCGGGCAGGTCGCCCTGGCGCTTCCGGGCGTCCGTGCACAGGTAGAGGCGGGCGTCGGCGAGCTGCGCGCGAGGCGTGGACATTGGGTTCCCCCCGTCGGGTGGTGCCGGTGCCGGGCCGGCCGTCCGCTCGGGGGACGGCCGGCCCGGCACCGCTGGTGGTGTCGAACGGATCAGACGGCGATCAGACGGCGAGCGCCTGGGCGCGGCGCTTCACCTCCGTGCCGCGATTCTCGTTGAGGGCCTGCGCCGGGGTGCCGGGCAGGGACGGGTCCGGGGTGAAGAGCCACTCCAGCATCTCTTCGTCGGTGAAGCCGTCGTCCCGCAGCAGCGTCAGCGTGCCGACCAGGCCCTTGACGACCTTGTCGCCCTGGATGAAGGCGGCCGGCACCTGGAGGATCTTCTCGCCGGGGCGCACTTCGCGGCGCACGGCGATGAGCTGGCCTTCCTTCACCAGCTGCCGCACGCGCGTCACCTCGACGTCGAGCATCTCCGCGATGTCGGGGAGGAAGAGCCAGCCGGGGACGAGAGCATCGGTCTTTGCGTCAATCTCGGTCACAGGACAAGCCTGCCATCCCGGACTGACAGTCGGTAGTCGGGCCCTACCGGACTGCCGCCTTCAGGGGGACGGAGGGGTCGGCGGCCCGCGCCGGGTCGACCGGAGTGCGCCGCTCGATCAGCCGGCGGCCCTGGGCGAGGTCGCGGGGCCGGCCGACGGCGAGCAGGGCGACCGGCGTCTCCCCGCGCAGCCACAGCACCGACCAGGTCGCGTCGGCGGGGTCGCCGCGCCACAGCAGGGTGTCGGCGGCGCCGTGGTGCCCGGCGTACTGGACGAAGCGGCCGAACTGCTCGGACCAGAAGTACGGGACCGGGTCGTAGGGCTCGGGCGCGCCGCCGAGGATGTCGGCGGCGACGGTGCGGGGGCCCTGGAGGGCGTTGTCCCAGTGGTGCACGAGGAGCCGCTCGCCGTAGCGGGCGGAGGGGAAGGAGGCGCAGTCGCCGACCGCGTACACGTCGGGCAGGGAGGTGCGCAGCCGGTCGTCGGCGGTGAGCGCGCCGCTGGGGTCGAGGGCGGCGCCGGAGCCGGCCAGCCAGTCGGTGGCGGGGCGGGCGCCGATGCCGACGACGACGGCGTCGGCGGGCAGCTCGGCGGTGGTGCCGTCGGGTCCGTCGAGGACGACCCTGCCCTCCTCGACCCGTCGCACGCGCGCGTGCAGCCGGAGGTCGGCGCCGCTGGCGGTGTACCAGGCGCCCATGGGGGCGGTGACCTCGGCGGGCAGGGCGCCGGCGAGGGGGCGGTCGGCGGCCTCGACCACGGTGACGTCGCAGCCGGCCTCGCGGGCGGCGGTGGCGAACTCGGCGCCGATCCAGCCGGCGCCGACGACCACGACGGCGTGGCGGCGTTCCAGGACGGGGCCGAGGCGGACGGCGTCGTCGAGGGTGCGCAGCAGATGGACGCCGGGGACGCCCTCGGAGCCGGGCAGGGTGAGCGGGTACGCGCCGGTGGCGACGACGAGGACGTCGTACGGCACGGGGCCGGTCTCGGTGTCGACCTCGTGGTCGGCGGGGCGCAGTCCGGTGACCTCGACGCCGAGCCGGAGGTCGATACCGAGGGCGGTGAAGTCGATGTCGAAGGCGGAGCCCTCGGCCTTGCCGAGCAGGACGGCCTTGGACAGCGGGGGCCGGTCGTAGGGCTGGTGGGGTTCGGCGCCGATGAGGACGACGGGGCCGGTGAAGCCCTGTTCGCGCAGGGCGACGGCGGTCTGGACGCCCGCCATTCCGGCGCCCACGATCACGACGCGCCGCCCGTTCGACTGCGGTTGCTGCTTCTGCTCGCTCACCCGACCACCATACGCATCTGACGGTCCGTCAGGAAATGACCCCCGGGACGGGCCCGGGGCGGGGCCCTGTGGACCGGACGCGGGCACGGGCTAGTCTGGCGGCCGTAAAGCACTCGCGGGAGCCCGGACGGACCGGGCTGAGAGGGAGGCTGGCCGGCCTCCGACCGTACGAACCTGATCCGGGTCATGCCGGCGAAGGGAGGGGCTGGACGCCCATGTCGCGTACGAGCAGTACAGGCATTACCGGCAATGCACACAGCACGGCCGACGTCCTCGTCATCGGGGGCGGCATCATCGGCCTGGTCACCGCCTGGCGGGCCGCGCAGCGCGGGCTGCGGGTCGCCGTGGCCGACCCCGATCCGGGCGGCGGGGCCGCCCGGGTGGCGGCGGGGATGCTCGCCGCCGTCACCGAGCTCCACTACGGCGAGGAGACCCTGCTCGGGCTCAACCTCGCCTCCGCCCGCCGCTATCCCGCGTTCGTCGCCGAGCTCGCCGAGGCCACCGGGCACGACGTGGGCTACCGCGCCTGCGGCACCCTCGCGGTCGCGCTCGACGCCGACGACCGGGCCCATCTGCGCGAGCTGCACACCCTGCAGACCCGCTGCGGGCTCGCCTCCGAGTGGCTCAGCGGCCGCGACTGCCGGCGCCTTGAGCCCATGCTCGCCCCGGGCGTGCGCGGCGGGCTCCGGGTGGACGGCGACCACCAGGTCGACCCGCGCCGGCTCGCCGACGCGCTGGTCGTGGCCTGCGAGCGGGCCGGGGTGGTCCTCCACCGGACCCGCGCGGAGCGCCTGACGGTGGTACGGGACCGGGCCGCCGGCGCGGTCCTCGCGGACGGCACCGAGGTCGCCGCCGACCAGGTGGTGCTCGCCGCCGGCAGCCTGAGCGGCCGGCTCGACGGCGTACCGGCGGACGTCCTGCCGCCCGTGCGGCCCGTGAAGGGCCAGGTCCTGCGGCTGCGGGTGCCGCCCGCGTACGCGCCGTTCCTGTCCCGCACCGTCCGCGCCATGGTCCGCGGCAGCCACGTCTATCTGGTGCCGCGCGCCAACGGCGAGCTGGTGGTCGGCGCCACCAGCGAGGAGCTCGGCTGGGACACCACCGTCACCGCCGGCGGGGTGTACGAGCTGCTGCGCGACGCGCACGAGCTGGTGCCCGGCATCACCGAGCTGCCGCTCACCGAGACCCGCGCCGGCCTTCGCCCCGGCTCCCCCGACAACGCGCCGCTGCTCGGCCCCAGCGCCCTGCCCGGGCTCCAGCTGGCCACCGGCCACTACCGCAACGGGGTGCTGCTCACCCCCGTCACCGGCGACGTGATGGCCGAGGCCCTGACCACCGGCGCGCTGCCGGACGAGGCCCGCGCCTTCACCGCCCGCCGCTTCTCCCCCGTACACCTGGAGCACGCATGAACGTGTCCGTGAACGGAGAGCCGCGAGAGCTCTCCCCCGGTCTGGCGCTCGACGCCCTCGTCGCCACCCTCACCACCGCGCACTCCGGGGTGGCCGCCGCCGTCAACGAGACCGTGGTCCCGCGCAGCCAGTGGGCCGCGACGCCGCTCGCCGACGGCGACCGGATCGAGGTCCTGACCGCGGTCCAGGGGGGCTGAGCGCGATGTCCGACGACGTCTTCACCCTCGGCGGCACCGCCTTCACCTCCCGTCTGATCATGGGCACCGGCGGGGCGCCCAGCCTCGACGTGCTCGAACGCTCCCTGGTCGCCAGCGGCACCGAGCTGACCACCGTGGCCATGCGCCGCCTTGACCCGCAGGTGCAGGGCTCGGTGCTCTCCGTCCTGGACAAGCTGGGCATCCGGGTGCTGCCCAACACGGCCGGCTGCTTCACGGCCGGCGAGGCCGTGCTCACCGCGCGGCTCGCCCGCGAGGCGCTCGGCACGGACTGGATCAAGCTGGAGGTCATCGCCGACGAGCGGACCCTGCTGCCGGACGCCGTGGAGCTGCTCGACGCGGCGGAGACCCTGGTCGACGACGGCTTCACCGTCCTGCCGTACACCAACGACGACCCGGTCCTGGCCCGCAAGCTGGAGGACGTGGGCTGCGCCGCGATCATGCCGCTGGGCTCGCCCATCGGCTCCGGGCTCGGCATCCGCAACCCGCACAACTTCCAGCTGATCACCGAGCGGGCCGGGGTACCGGTGATCCTGGACGCGGGCGCCGGCACCGCCTCGGACGCGGCGCTCGCGATGGAGCTGGGCTGCTCGGCGGTGATGCTGGCCTCGGCGGTCACCCGGGCCCAGGAGCCGGTCCTGATGGCCGCCGCCATGAAGAGCGCCGTGGAGGCGGGCCGGCTGGCGCACCGGGCGGGCCGCATCCCGCGCCGCCACTTCGCGGAGGCCTCCTCGCCGCAGGACGGCCGCGCCCGGCTCGATCCGGAGCGCCCGGCCTTCTGACGTCGGACGTCCGACGTCACAGGTGCGCTGCAGTCGGGGCCGTACGGAAAGGGGACCAGGTCGCGGCTCGTAGACTCGTGGCCGTGGACACGACCCTTCAGGACCCCCTCGTCGGGCGGCTGCTCGACGGCCGCTACCGCGTCGACGCGCGCATCGCCGTCGGCGGGATGGCCACGGTCTACCGGGCCGTCGACACCCGGCTCGACCGGGAGCTCGCGCTCAAGGTGATGCACCCCGACCTCGCCACCGACGCCGCCTTCGTGGAGCGCTTCATGCGCGAGGCCAAGTCGGTGGCGCGGCTCGCCCACCCCAATGTCGTCGCGGTCTTCGACCAGGGCGCGGACGGCGCGTACGTCTATCTCGCGATGGAGTACGTGGCCGGCTGCACCCTGCGCGACGTGCTGCGCGAGCGCGGGGCGCTGCGGCCGCGCGCCGCCCTGGACGTGCTCGAACCGGTGCTCGCCGCGCTCGGCGCCGCGCACCGGGCCGGGTTCGTGCACCGCGACATGAAGCCGGAGAACGTCCTGATAGGGGACGACGGCCGGGTGAAGGTCGCCGACTTCGGCCTGGTCCGCGCCGTGGGCTCGGCCACCGACAGCACCGGCGCCGTCCTCGGCACCGTGTCCTATCTGGCCCCGGAGCAGATCGAGCACGGCACCGCCGACACCCGCGCCGACGTGTACGCGTGCGGGGTCGTCCTGTACGAGATGCTGACCGGCGCCAAGCCGCACTCCGGGGACACCCCGGCGCAGGTGCTCTACCAGCACCTCAACACCGATGTGCCCGCGCCCTCCGGCGCCGTGCCCGGCCTCGCGGTCGAGCTGGACGAGCTGGTGGCGAGCGCCACCGCCCGCAACCCCGACGTCCGTCCGTACGACGCGGTCGCGCTGCTCGCGCAGGTCCGTGAGGCGCGCGCCGGGCTCACCGAGGAGCAGCTCGACGCGGTGCCGCCGCAGGCCCGGCCGGCCGCCGAGGCCGACGGGGCGGAGGACCGCACCAGCGTGATCCCGCGGATCCGGCCGCTGCCGGTGGAGCACATGCCGGCGGAGCAGATGCCGGTCGAGCACACCAGTCTGCTGCCGACGCCCGAGCCGACGGCCACACCCGGCCGGGTCGGCGGGACGGGCCGTCCGGCCCGCCGCCGGCCGCGCGGCCCGCTCCTGATCGTCGCCGCCGTCCTGCTCGCCCTCGGCATCGGGACCGGCGTCTGGTACATCAACTCGGGCCAGTTCACCCGGGTCCCGGCGGTCCTCGGCCAGACCGAGGAGCAGGCCACGAAGCGCCTCGCGGACGCGGGGCTCGACGTGGGCACGACGAAGCGTGACTTCAGCGACGTGTACGAGCGCGGCACGGTCATGGCCGTCGACCCGGGCCCCGGCGAGCGGATCCGCGGCAACGGCGCGGTGACCCTCACCCTCTCCCGCGGCCCGCGCGTGGTGAAGGTCCCGAACCTGAAGGGCACCCCGCTCGCCGACGCCAGGAAGGTGCTGGCCGAGGAGGGGCTGGCGCCGGGCGTCATCACGTACTCCTTCAGCGACGACGTCGCGCAGGGCGCGGTGATCGGCTCCGACCCGGAGCCGGGCACCGAGCGCAGCCCCGACTCGGCGATCGCCCTCGAGGTCAGCAAGGGCCGCCCGATCGACGTGCCGGACGTGCGCGGCGAAGCGGTCGCGGACGCCACCGCGGAGCTCCAGGAGGCCGGCCTGAAGGTGGTCGTCGCCCCGGAGCAGGTGAACTCCCCGGAGAGCGCCGGCTCGGTCGCCGCGCAGTCCCTCGCCGAGGGCAGCCGGGCCGCGAAGGGCGACACGATCACCCTGACCGTCTCCAAGGGCCCGCGGATGGTCGAGGTCCCGGACGTCGTCGGCTCGAAGGTGGACGAGGCCAGGGCGGAGCTGGAGGACGCGGGCTTCGAGGTGAAGGTCGAGAAGGACTTCCCCTTCCTCGGCGACACCGTGGTGCGCCAGTCGGTCGAGGGCGGCGGCACGGCGGCCGAGGGCTCCACCGTCACCATCACGCTCAAGGGGCTGTAGACCGTCATGACCGAAGCCGGACCAGGCGACCTGCCTCGCGGCCGCGGCCGCAATCCCGTCGGCGGCCATGTGCCCGTGGCCGGCGGCCTCGCGAAGGTGGGGCTCGGTTACGCGCGGGAGCTCGGCGCCGAGACCGTGCAGGTCTTCGTGGCGAACCCGCGCGGCTGGGCCACTCCGGTCGGCAACCCGGAGCAGGACGAGCTGTTCCGCGCGGGGTGCGCCGAGGAGGGCCTGTCGGCCTGGGTGCACGCCCCGTACCTGATCAACTTCGGCTCGCACACCGAGGCCACCGTGGAGAAGTCGGTGGACTCGCTGCGGCACTCGCTGCGCCGGGCCCGGGCGATCGGCGCCCGCGGCGTGGTGGTACACACCGGCTCGGCGACCGGGGGCCGGCCGCGCGCCGAGGCGCTCGCGCAGGTGCGGGAGCGGATGCTGCCGCTGCTCGACGAGCTGACCCACCCGGACGACCCGGACCTGCTCCTGGAGTCGACGGCCGGGCAGGGCTTCTCGCTGTGCTCGCGGACCTGGGACTTCGGCCCGTACTTCGAGGCGCTCGACCGGCACCCCAAGCTGGGTGTGTGCCTGGACACCTGCCATGTCTTCGCCGCGGGGCACGACCTGGCCGGCCCGCACGGGGCCGCCCAGACCCTCGACCAGCTGGTGGAGACGGTCGGCGAGGGACGGCTGAAACTGATCCACGCCAACGACTCCAAGGACGTCGTCGGCGCGCACAAGGACCGGCACGCGAACATCGGCGCGGGCCACATCGGGCAGGAGGGCTTCCGCGCCCTGCTGCGGCATCCGGCCACGGCGGGGGTTCCGCTGGTCATCGAGACGCCGGGCGGGACGCCGGGGCACAAGGCGGATGTGGAGCTGCTGAAGAAGCTGCGCTGAGAAAACTCCATTGAGGAATACCCTAGGGGGGTATACGGTTCCCTGAGTACGGAGGAACCGCTACCCGAGCTTGGGGGCACCCATGCAGCACGAAGCGCACGCCCACCACGAGCACCACGAGGGTCACGAAACCCACCAGCACCACGAGGGCCACCACGAGCACCACGGTCACGGCCCGGTGACCTGGTCGACGGCCGCCCAGGCGACCTTCCACTGCCTCACCGGCTGCGCCATCGGCGAGGTGCTCGGCATGATCATCGGCACCGCCCTCGGCTGGGGCAACGTACCGACGATGGTCCTGGCGATCGCCCTGGCGTTCTTCTTCGGCTACGCGCTCACCCTGCGCGGCATCCTGAAGGCCGGCGTCGACTTCAAGACCGCGTTCAAGGTCGCGCTCGCCGCCGACACGCTGTCCATCGCGGTCATGGAGATCATCGACAACGGCGTCATCGCGCTCTGGCCGGGCGCCATGGACGCGCACCTGTCCGACGCGCTCTTCTGGATCGTCCTGGCGATCTCGCTCGGGGTCGCCTTCGTCCTCACGACCCCGGTCAACAAGTGGATGATCGGCCGCGGCAAGGGCCACGCCGTCGTCCACCAGTACCACTGAGGACCGACAGGGAAGAACTAGAGCTCAGGGCCGTCGCCCGGCTCCTCCTGGTACGAGTAGCGCTGCTCCGTCCACGGGTCACCGATGTTGTGGTACCCGCGCTCCTCCCAGAAGCCACGCCGGTCGGCGGCCATGTACTCCACGCCCCGGACCCACTTGGGGCCCTTCCACGCGTAGAGGTGGGGCACCACGAGCCGCAGCGGGAAGCCGTGCTCGGCGGTGAGCAGTTCACCGTCCTTGTGGGTGGCGAAGATCGTGCGGTCCGAGGCGAAGTCGGCGAGCCGCATGTTGGCGCTGTAGCCGTACTCCGCCCAGACCATCACATGCGTGACGTTCGGCGCGGGCGGGGCGAGCTCCAGCAGCGTCTGGGCGAGCACCCCGCCCCACTCGGCGCCCAGCATGCTGAACTTGGTCACGCAGTGCAGATCGGCCACGACGGTGGCGAAGGGCAGCGCCGAGAACTCCTCGTGGTTCCAGCAGCGCTTGTCGCCGTCGGCGGTCGCCCCGAACACCCGGAACTCCCAGCGCTCCGGCTTGAAGCGCGGCACGGGTCCGTAGTGGGTCACCGGCCAGCCGCGCTGGAGCCGCTGCCCCGGCGGAAGCTCCGACGGCACCGCCACTCCTGATTCCCGGCGTGCTCCGCCCTCCGGCTGACCCATGTCATCCATGGTGACAGACCGCGAGGGGTGGTCATGACCAGCCATGCGCCGACATCACGGGGACATTCGGACCTTGCGGACAACTGTCGGTAAGCCTGCACTTACTGGACTGCACCCGGGCGCGCTGGAAGGATGCGGCCATCCTGCCCAGTGGCGGCACCGAATGCGTTGGAAGGATCCTGAAGCGATGCAGGGCGACCCCGAGGTCCTCGAGTTCCTCAACGAGCAGCTGACCGGCGAGCTGACCGCGATCAACCAGTACTGGCTGCACTACCGCATCCAGGACAACAAGGGCTGGACCAAGCTCGCCAAGTACACCCGCGAAGAGTCCATCGACGAGATGAAGCACGCGGACAAGCTGACCGAGCGCATCCTGATGCTCGACGGCCTGCCCAACTACCAGCGCCTGTTCCACGTACGGGTGGGCCAGACCGTCAAGGAGATGTTCGAGGCCGACCGCCAGGTCGAGGTGGAGGCGATCGACCGGCTGCGGCGCGGGATCGAGGTGATGCGGTCCAAGGGCGACGTCACCTCGGCCAACCTCTTCGAGGAGATCCTGGCGGACGAGGAGCACCACATCGACTACCTGGACACGCAGCTGGAGCTGATCGAGCAGCTGGGCGAGGCGCTGTACTGCTCGACGCTGATCGAGCAGCCGAGCTAGCGGGACGGGCCCGGACGGAGCTAGGCGGCTTCCGACAGCCGGGGCGCCTCGGCGGCGACCTCGGTGATCCCGGCGGCGACCTCCGTCATCCCGGCGGTCCCGGTGGTCTCGGCGAGCTCCGTGACCTCCGCCGTCAGGGCCGGCATGCCCTGGTCCAGGAGCTCCCGGCGGGGGCAGCTGCCGCGCCCGAGAATGGCCTGAATGCGTCGTACACACGAACCGCAGTCGGTGCCCGCCTTGCAGGCCGAGGCGATCTGGCGGGGCGTGCAGGCGCCGCTCTCCGCGTGCTCCTTGACCTGCTTCTCCGTGACTGCGAAGCATGAGCAGACGTACACGCGGTTCACCTCCCGCCGGTGATCGATAAGGCTAACCTAACCTTACCCGGCGGGCGGGTGGCGCAAAAGGGCTTCCTACGACGATGGGGCGCGGATCACAAGGATCCGCGCCCCACTGTCGTAGGAAGCTACTTACTGATCGCGGTACATCTCGGCCACGAGGAAGGCCAGGTCCAGCGACTGGCTGCGGTTGAGCCGCGGGTCGCAGGCCGTCTCGTAGCGCTGGTGCAGGTCGTCGACGAAGATCTCGTCGCCGCCGCCCACGCACTCGGTGACGTCGTCACCGGTGAGCTCGACGTGGATGCCGCCCGGGTGGGTGCCCAGCTCCTTGTGGACCTCGAAGAAGCCCTTGACCTCGTCGAGCACGTCGTCGAAACGGCGCGTCTTGTGGCCGGAGGCCGCCTCGAAGGTGTTGCCATGCATCGGGTCGGTCACCCAGGCGACCGTCGCGCCCGAGGCGGTGACCTTCTCGACCAGCTCGGGGAGCTTGTCCCGGACCTTGTCGGCGCCCATCCGGACGATGAAGGTCAGCCGGCCCGGCTCGCGGTCCGGGTCCAGGCGCTCGATGTAGGTGAGCGCCTCCTCCGGAGTGGTCGTCGGGCCCAGCTTGATGCCGATCGGGTTGGCGATCCGCGAGGCGAACTCGATGTGCGCGTGGTCCAGCTGGCGGGTGCGCTCACCGATCCAGACCATGTGGCCGGAGGTGTCGTACAGCTTGCCGGTGCGCGAGTCGGTGCGGGTCAGCGCGCCCTCGTAGTCGAGCAGCAGCGCCTCGTGCGAGGAGTAGAACTCGACCGCCTTGAACTCGGCCGGGTCGGTGCCGCAGGCCTTCATGAAGTTCAGCGCGTTGTCGATCTCGCGCGCCAGCTGCTCGTAACGCTGGCCGGACGGGGACGACTTCACGAAGTCCTGGTTCCAGGCGTGCACCTGGCGCAGGTCGGCGTAGCCGCCGGTGGTGAAGGCGCGGACCAGGTTCAGCGTCGAGGCGGAGGCGTGGTACATCCGCTTCAGGCGCTCGGGGTCCGGGACGCGGGCCTTCTCGTTGAAGTCGAAGCCGTTGACGGAGTCGCCGCGGTAGGTCGGCAGGGTCACGCCGTCGCGGGTCTCGGTCCCCTTCGAGCGGGGCTTGGAGTACTGCCCGGCGATGCGGCCGACCTTCACGACGGGCACGGAGGCCGCGTAGGTGAGGACGGCGCTCATCTGGAGCAGGGTCTTGAGCTTGGCCCGGATGTGGTCGGCGGACACGGCGTCGAAGGCCTCGGCGCAGTCGCCGCCCTGGAGCAGGAACGCCTCGCCACGGGCGACGGCTCCCATCCGGGCGCGCAGCTGGTCGCACTCGCCGGCGAAGACGAGCGGAGGATACGACTCGAGGTCCGCGATCACATCGCGCAGAGCCTCGGCATCGGGGTACTCGGGCTGCTGCGCCGCGGGCAGGTCTCGCCAGGTCGCCTGGGCGACGGCGTGGGTATCAGCGTTCACGGTCACATGGACCACAGTACGGGGTCTTCGCCCCGTCTCGTCCCGCTGACCAATGACTGAGACACGGGCGTGCCGCGCGGCCCCGCGACCGACACCTTCCGCAGGTCCGCGCGTTGAACACCGCTGTGACGTTCCGGGCCTTCCGACGCCCGAACCGGACAACCGAAACCGAGGGCTGGGTGTGATCCACCGACACCGCAACGACCGCAGGAAGAGACGACTGCTCTACGGCGCACTCGCGGGTGTCGTCGCGGGCGCCACGCTCGGCACCCTGGCGGTCGCCGCCCCCGGCGTCCTCGGCGGCGGCCCGGACGGCAAGAGCGGCGGCGCCCCCTCGCCGCAGGCCCGCTCGCTGCAGGCCGCGTTCGACGACGCGGCGCGCGCGTACGGCGTACCGCGCAGCGTGCTCATGGCGGTCGCGTACCGGCAGACCCGCTGGGAGTCCCACGGCGGCGAGCCCAGCACCACCGGCGCCTACAACGTCATGGGTCTTACCAAGGTCGAGCCGGGTGACGTCGAGCGGCCCGACGACCGGGAGCGGCTCGCGCATCTCAACGAGAGCGGGCGGCCGGAGATCGAGCGGACCTTCGTGGCCTCCCGGGTGCTGAAGGTGCTGCCGAAGGAGCCGGTCGACACCACCGACCCGCGGCTGCACACCCTCGACAGGGCCGCCGGGCTGACCGGCGCGTCCACCGAGGAGCTGAAGCACGACCCGGCAGCAAGCATCCGGGCCGGTGCGGCGCTGCTCGCCGCCTACCAGCGCGAGGCCGCCGACGGCGAAGAGCTGCCGGACGCCCCCGGCGCCTGGTACCCGGCGGTCGCGCGCTACAGCCAGGCCACCGACCCCGAGGGCGCCGAGCTGTTCGCCCGCCGGGTCTACGAGTCGATCCGCACCGGCGAGCGGGAGCTCACCGCGGACGGCGAGCAGGTCGTGCTGCCGGCCGACCCGTCCGTACGGCCGCGGAAGCCGGCGCGGCTGCCGCTCGCGGCCGCCTTCGCGAGCACGAGGACCGTCCCGACGCCCGCCTGCCCGGCGTCGTTGAACTGCACCTTCGTCCCTTCACGGACCGCCGCCGACGGCACCCGCAACTACACGCCCGCCGCCCGCCCCGGCCAGGGCGTCGACATCCGGCAGATCGTCATCCACGACACCGAGGGCGGCTACGACGGCTCGCTCGCCGCGCTCACCGACCCGGCGGTCAAGGCCAGCGCCCACTATCTGGTGCGCGCCTCGGACGGTCTGGTCACCCAGCTGGTCGAGAACAAGGACCTCGCCTGGCACGCCGGGAACTGGACGCTCAACATGCACTCGATCGGCGTGGAGCACGAGGGCTACGCGATCGGCGAGAGCAGCTGGTACACCGAGCCGCAGTACGAGTCGACGGCCGCCCTGGTGAAGTACCTCGCCGGAACGTACGGCGTGCCGCTCGACCGCGAGCACGTCATCGGCCACGACGAGGTGCCGATGCAGCTCGACGGCTATGCGGGCAGGACCCACTGGGACCCGGGCCCGTACTGGGACTGGAACCACTTCATGGCCCTGATGGGCGCGCCGACCGGCGACCCCGGCGCCGGCGGGGCGCTCCGGGCCGGGCAGGTGGTCCGGGTGGTGCCGCCGTTCACCACGGCCAACCAGCCCAGGCTCACGTACAACGGCGGCACCGCAGCCACCCCGCGCCCGGCCAACTTCGGCTACCTCTACACCGAGCCGTCGACGGCCTCGCCGACCCTGACCGACCCGTACTTCAGCTCGCTGTGGTCCGAGGGCTCGAACTGGGCGAACAAGGTCCGCGCGGGCGGCACCTATGTGGTCGCCGAGTCCCGTACCGACTGGACGGCGATCTGGTACGGCGGGAAGAAGGCCTGGTTCCAGAACCCCGGCGGCCGGTACACCGCGCCGGTGCCCGGCTCCCCCACGGTGGTCAGGGCGAAGGCCGGCGTCACCGTGCGGCTGTACGGGCGCGCCTACCCCGAGACCGCCGCCTACCAGGCCGCCGGTCTGGAGGCCCCGACGGACAGCCCCGACCATCTGACCAGGTACGCGCTGCCCGCGGGCCAGGCGTACGCGAAGGCCGGCCCGGCGGTGCGGGGCGACGACTTCTTCGGCTCCGCGCAGCAGAACGTCGTCGGCACCGACACGTACATCCCGATCCGCTACGGCCACCGGCTGGCGTGGGTGAAGGCCGACCAGGTCACGGTCGTCTGACACCTACCGTCCGACACCGACCCGATCGTCCGACACCCGGACAACCGGCCCCTCCGGGGGCCGGGCTGGGCTACAGTGCTCGCATGTTCGCGCACTCGAACCAGAACTGGTGGTGGACCGCTCATCCGGCGGCCCACTGACTGCGCGTACATCCAGACCGACGCGAAGGCCGCCCGAGGGGCGGCCTTTCTCGTACCCGCGAGGCCGTTCCTCTCCGACTCCCACGGAAGGAACCACCCGCTCATGGACACCGATCCCACGGTCCTCTCCCGTCTCCTCGACGACTCCTGCCCGCCCTTCGCGCTGCTGCGCCGGCGCACCCCGGGCCGCGACCACGACACCGTCGAGGTGCTGATCGGACGGGTGCACGAGGCCGAGCGGCTCGCCGAGCTGCCGGTGGGCGAGCGGCCGGCACTCGCGCTCGTGCCCTTCCGGCAGATCCGCGAGCGCGGCTTCGACGTGCGCGACGACGGCACCCCGCTCTCCGTGCTCGTCGCCGACGAGGCGTACGAGCTGCCGCTCACCGAGGCCCTCGACCGGCTCCCGGCCCATGACGTGAAGGTCGAGGGCGGCGGCTTCGACGTCTCCGACGAGGAGTACGGACGGATCGTGCGCCGGGTCATCGACGAGGAGATCGGGTCCGGCGAGGGCGCCAACTTCGTCATCCGCCGCACCTTCACCGGCGCGATCCCCGGCTTCGGACGGGCCGACGCGCTCGCCCTGTTCCGGCGGCTGCTCGCGGGCGAGCGGGGCGCGTACTGGACCTTCGTCGTGCACACAGGGGAGCGCACCCTGGTCGGGGCCAGCCCCGAGGTGCACGTCCGGATGTCCGGCGGCACGGTCGTGATGAACCCGATCAGCGGCACCTACCGCTACCCGGCGGGCACCGCGCCGACCCCCGAGGACCTGCTCGCGTTCCTGGCCGACCGCAAGGAGACCGAGGAGCTGTCGATGGTGGTCGACGAGGAGCTCAAGATGATGTGCACGGTCGGCGACCGGGGCGGGGTGGTGATCGGACCGCGCCTGAAGGAGATGGCGCACCTCGCCCACACCGAGTACGAGCTGCGCGGCCGGTCCTCGCTCGATGTGCGCGAGGTGCTGCGCGAGACGATGTTCGCGGCGACCGTCACCGGGTCCCCGCTGCAGAACGCCTGCCGGGTGATCGAGCGCCACGAGGTCGGCGGGCGCGGCTACTACGCGGGCGCGCTCGCGCTGCTCGGCACCGACGAGAACGGCGCGCAGACCCTGGACTCCCCCATCCTCATCCGTACCGCCGACATCGACGCGGACGGCACCCTGCGGGTCCCGGTCGGCGCCACGTTGGTGCGCCACTCCGACCCGGCGGGCGAGGTCGCCGAGACCCACGCCAAGGCGGCGGGCGTGCTGGCGGCGTTGGGGGTACGGGAGGGGCGGCCGCGGGCGGAGGACACGGCGCCGGCCCGGCTCGCCGAGGACCCGCGGGTGCGGGCGGCGCTCGACGCGCGGCGGGCCGACCTGGCGCCGTTCTGGCTGAAGATGCAGGTCCGGTCGGCGGAGCTGTCGGGCCACGCGCTCGTCATCGACGCCGAGGACACCTTCACCGCGATGCTCGCGCATCTGCTGCGCTCCTCGGGCCTGGAGGTCTCGGTGCTCCGCTACGACGAGCCGGGCCTGCGCGAGCTCGCCCTCGCCCACGAGGGCCCGGTCGTCCTGGGCCCGGGCCCCGGCGACCCGCAGGACGCGGCCGACCCGAAGATGCGCTTCCTGCGCGGGCTCACGGCGGAGCTGCTGCGGGAGCACCGGCACGGTCTGCTCGGAGTGTGCCTGGGGCACGAGCTGATCGCCGCCGAACTGGGCCTGGAGATCGTGCGGAAGCGGACCCCGTTCCAGGGCGCGCAGGTGCGGATCGACCTGTTCGGGCAGGAGCAGACGGTCGGCTTCTACAACAGCTTCACGGCGCGCTGCGACGACCGGACGGCGACCGAACTGGCCCTCCACCGGATCGAGGTGAGCCGGGACGCCGCGTCGGACGAGGTGCACGCGCTGCGCGGCCCGGGGTTCGCGGGGGTGCAGTTCCACCCGGAGTCGGTCCTGACCATGGACGGGGCGGCGGTGACGGCCTCGCTGCTCGCCGGGGTGCTCGTCTGACGGTGCTACGGGATCCGCGGGACCAGGACGTTCTCGCTGCGCCTCCCGGCGAGGTGGTCGAGAACGTTCTGGACCGTGGTGTCGATGATCTGGCCCACCGCGTCGACCGTGTAGTACGCCTGGTGCGAGGTGACCACCACGTTCGGAAAGGTCACCAGGCGGGCCAGGGTGTCGTCCTCGATGCCCGCCAGGGACTTGTCGAGGAAGAAGAGCCCGGCCTCCGCCTCGTACACGTCGAGGCCCACCCCGGCGAAGCGGCCGGCGCGCAGTTCGCCGACCAGGGCCTCGGTGTCGATCAGGCCGCCGCGGCTGGAGTTCACCAGGATCGCGTCGTCCTTCATCGAGCGCAGCGCGGCGGCATCCACGATGTGGTGGGTGTCCGGCAGCAGCGGCACGTGCAGGCTGATCAGGTCGGCCTCGGCGAAGAGGCGTTCCTTGTCGGTGTACGTCATGCCGAGTTCGGCGCAGGCCGGGTTCTCGGCGATGTCCCAGCCGAGCAGCCTCATGCCGAAGCCGTGGGCGATCCGGGTGAAGGCCTCGCCGATCTTGCCGGTGCCGAGGACGCCGACGGTGCGGCCGCGCAGGTCGCGGCCCATCAGCCCGTCGAGCCGGAAGTCGAAGTCGCGGGTGCGGTTGGAGGCCCGGACGATGCGCCGGTTGACGGCCGTCGCGAGGGTCCAGGCGAACTCGGCGACGGAGTAGGGCGAGTAGTACGAGACGCGGGCGACGGTGAGGCCGAGCCGTTCGGCCACGTCGAGGTCGATGTTGTTGAAGCCGGTGGAGCGCTGGGCGATCAGCTGGGTGCCGCCGGCCGCGAGGGTCTGCAGCACCCGGTGGTCGAGGACGGCGTTGACGCTGGTGGAGACGATCTCGTAGCCGGCGGCGATGGGCGCGGTGTCCTCGGTGAGGAAGACGTCCAGGCAGCGGACCTCGTGGTGTCCTGCGAAGGCCTTCTCGATCAGCGGCTTCTCGTCCGCCTGCACGCCGAATGCCAGGATCTCCACGGGCCCCTCCAGGGATGTACCGGTTTCGTCCGAATCAAGGGCGAATAAGGGCGAATATACGCTCGCCCGCCCGGCCGCTCAGCCGAAGAACACCCCCGCCTCGGCGTACAGCGCCGGGTCCACCGTCTTCATGCGCGCGGTCGCGGCGGCCAGCGGCACCCGCACCACCTCCGTACCGCGCAGGGCGACCATCGTCCCGTACGCCCCGTCCCGTACGGCGTCGACGGCGTGGAGTCCGAAACGGGTGGCCAGCCAGCGGTCGAAGGCGCTCGGGCTGCCGCCGCGCTGCACATGCCCGAGCACGGTGGTGCGGGCCTCCTTGCCGGTGCGCCGCTCGATCTCGGCGGCCAGCCACTCCCCCACGGAGCCCTGCTCCGGGCCCCCTGAGCGCGGCCGGGCGCCCTCGGCGACGACCAGGATCGGGGCGTAGGTGGCGCGGAACCGGGCCGCGACCCAGGCGAGCACCTGGTCGAGGTCGAAGCGCTGCTCGGGCACGAGGATCACGTTGGCGCCGCCGGCGAGCCCGGCGTGCAGCGCGATCCAACCGGTGTGCCGGCCCATGACCTCGACGACGAGGACCCGGCGGTGCGAGTCGGCGGTGGTGTGGAGGCGGTCGATTGCCTCGGTGGCGATGCCGACGGCGGTGTCGAAGCCGAAGGTCCAGTCGGTGGCCGAGAGGTCGTTGTCGATGGTCTTCGGGACGCCGACGACCGGCAGTCCGTGTTCGGCGTGCAGCCGGGCGGCGTGCCCGAGGGTGCCCCGGCCGCCGATCGCGACCAGGGCGTCGATCCGGTGCTTGGCCAGGTTCTCGCGGATCCGGCGCACCCCGTCGGGGGCGGCGAAGGGGTCGGTGCGCGACGAGCCGAGGACGGTGCCGCCGCGCGGCAGGATGCCGCGCACGGCCCGTACGTCCAGGGGTTCGGTGTCGCCCTCGACGACTCCGCGCCAGCCGTCCCGGAAGCCGGTGAAGCGCCAGCCGTACTCCTGCTCGCCCTTGCGGACGACCGCGCGGATCACCGCGTTGAGGCCGGGGCAGTCGCCTCCGCCGGTCAGCACACCGACGCGCATGGGCCGCACTCCTTCGCCGTACGTGGGGGGTGCGGCTCACGCTAGTGGTGACCCGGGTCACACCGGCACGGCGACGCGGGTGAATCGCCCGGCCCGGTCCGGCGATCCGCCGGTCAGGCGTCGTCGAGGCCGCGCTCGATGGCGTAACGGACCAGCTCGACCCGGTTGTGCAGCTGGAGCTTGCCGAGGGTGTTCTGGACGTGGTTCTGCACCGTGCGGTGCGAGATGACCAGGCGCTCGGCGATCTGCTTGTAGCTGAGGCCCTTGGCGACCAGCCGCAGCACCTCGGTCTCCCGCTCGGTGAGCTGCGGGGCCTTGGGCTCGTCGGCGCCGGGCGCGGGGGCGGGCTCGGAGGCGAGCCGGCGGTACTCGCCGAGGACCAGACCGGCCAGGCCCGGGGTGAAGACCGGGTCGCCGACGGCGGTGCGGCGCACCGCGTCGATCAACTCCTCGGTGCTGGCCGACTTCAGCAGATAGCCGGTGGCGCCGGACTTCACGGCCTCCAGGACGTCGGCGTGCTCGCCGCTCGCCGAGAGGACCAGGACCCGAAGCCGCGGGTTGGCGCCGACCAGCTCCTTGCAGACCTGGACGCCCGGCTTGAGGGGCAGGTTCAGGTCGAGGACCAGCACGTCCGGGTCGACCGCGGCGGCCCGGCGTACCGCCTGCTCGCCGTCCCCGGCGGTGGCCACCACGTCGAGGCCGGCCTCGGCGAGGTCGCGGGCGACCGCGTCCCGCCACATCGGGTGGTCGTCGACGACCATCACCCTGACCGGCCGCTGCCCGTCCACCTGCTGCTCGCTCACTTCGCTCCTGCCTTCCCCCGTCGCTCGCGCGGTGCGCGCGGGACCTTCAGTTCCACTTCGGTGCCCTGTCCGGGCACGGAGATCAGTTCGGCGGTGCCGCCGAGATCCCGCAGTCTGCCCCGGATGGACAGGGCGACGCCCATCCGGCCCTCGCCCTCGGCCTGGACGAGCCGGCCCTCGGGGATGCCGGGGCCGTCGTCCCGTACGGTCACGATGACCTCGTCGCCCCAGTCCTCGACCAGGATCCAGGCCCGGGCCCCGTCGCCCGCGTGCACCCGTACGTTGTCGAGGGCGGCGCCGACGGCGGCGGCCAGCTCGCGGGCGGCCGGGGCGGGCAGCGGGACGGGGGTGCCGGGGTCGGAGAGGGTGACCTTGGCGCCGGCCCGCGGGGCGAGCAGGGTGCGCAGATCGACGTCCACGTCGTCCGCCAGGTCCTCCGGCTCCTCCACGAGCCGGACGACGGCGCCCTCCGACTCGTCCTCGGAGAGGTGCGAGCGGCGGGTGAGGCCGCCGGCCACCAGGGTGCGCAGCGCGACCTCCTGCTCGCCGGCCATCCGGCCCAGCTCGGCCGCCTCGCCGCCGAGGGCGGTGCCGCGGCGCTGCACCATGGCGAGGACCTGGAGCACGCTGTCGTGGATGTCGCGGGCGAGCCGCTCGCGTTCGCGGGTGGCGGCCTCGATCTCCAGGGCCCGGGCGAGGGTGCGCTCGGAGGCGCGGGCGACCTCGACGATGTAGCCGACGGCGACCGAGGCCACCCACACCAGGAGCACGTTGTGCAGGGTGTCGAGGCTGGGTTCGCCGCGCGCGACCAGGTTGGCGGCGGCTATCAGCGAGGAGGCGAAGGCCGCCCAGCGCCAGCCGCCCTTGATGGCGTACGCGAGGGCCACGCCGGCCGCCCAGATGGACGGCAGGGTGGGCCCGTCCACGGTCTGCGCCTGCACGTCGGCGACCGGGGTGAGCAGGATGCCGGTGAGCGCGAGGGCGAGGTCGACGGCCAGGAAGCGCTTGGTGCAGCGGATCGCGCCGGACACCTGCGGCAGGGTGGCCAGGGTCCATACGCACATCACGGCGAGGAAGGCGACGGCGACCCAGGGCCGCTCGAAGCGGTCCCGGCCGAAGCCGCCGAGCAGCACCGCGTACACCATGGTGAGCACGCGGTAGCCGGTGAGCGCGCGCCACAGCGGCTGCTCGACCGACATCCGCACGACCCGTTCGCGCCTGGCCATCTCCCCCACCACCCCCGGGCGCCCCCCTCGCAGGGTCAGGCGCCGGACTCTTCCCGTGCCGCGATCTCGGCCTTGACGGCCTCCTTGGCGGCCTTCTCGGCCTCCGCGATCTGCCGCTTGGCGGCGGTCGCGTAGATGTCCACGTACTCCTGGCCGGAGAGCTTCATGATCTCGTACATGACCTCGTCGGTCACCGAGCGCAGGATGAAGCGGTCGCCCTCCATGCCGCGGTAGCGGCTGAAGTCGAGCGGCTTGCCGATCCGGATGCCCGGGCGCATCAGCTTGGGCAGCACCTTGCCGGGCGGCTGGATCTTCTCGGTGTCGATCATGGCGACCGGGATGACCGGCGCGCCGGTGGCAAGGGCGACCCGGGCGAGACCGCCGGGCTTGCCGCGGTAGAGCCGCCCGTCGGGCGAGCGGGTGCCCTCGGGGTAGATGCCGAACAGGCCGCCACCCTCGATGACCTCGATGCCGGCCTTGATCGCGGCCTCGCCGGCGCCGCGGGCGCCGGAGCGGTCGACCGGGAGCTGTCCGACGCCCTTGAAGAAGGCGGCCGTCAGCCGGCCCTTGACGCCCGGGGTGGTGAAGTACTCGGCCTTGGCGATGAAGGTCACCTTGCGGTCGAGCACGGCGGGCAGGAAGAAGGAGTCGGAGAACGACAGGTGGTTGCTCGCGAGGATCGCCGGCCCCTCGGCGGGAATGTTCTCGATGCCCTCGACCCAGGGCCTGAAGGCGAGCTTCAGGGACCCCCCGAGGGAGAACTTCATTGCGCCGTAGATCAACTCGCCATGCCTTCCGTGTGCCCGTCAAGGCGACCTTATCCCGTTCTCCTCCTGATCCCGCGCTCCTCGTGGCCCCCTTCGTGCGGACGGACCTTCTGCCGACGGACCTGGTCGGTGTCGGTCCGGTCGCGTACGGTGAAAGCCTTCCCCTTTTCGTCGTCGAACCCCGAACAGGAGACCCCGTGCCGGTCCTTCCTGGAGCCGAGCCCTACCGCCACGAGGGCGGAGAGGTCGGCGTCCTCCTCTGTCACGGATTCACCGGGTCCCCGCAGTCGCTGCGCCCCTGGGCCGAGTACCTGGCCGGGCGCGGACTGACGGTGGCGCTGCCGCTGCTGCCCGGGCACGGCACCCGCTGGCAGGACATGCAGCTCACCACCTGGCACGACTGGTACGCGGAGGTGGACCGCGAGCTGCGCGAGCTGACCGCGCGCTGCGAGCGGGTCTTCGTCATGGGCCTTTCGATGGGCGGCGCGCTCACGCTGCGGCTCGCGGCGCGGCACGGCGACGCGATCAGCGGCATCGTGCTCGTCAACCCGGGCAACAAGGTGCACGGGCTCGCGGCGTACGCGCTGCCGGTCGCCCGGCACTTCGTGCCCTCCACCAAGGGCATCGCCAGCGACATCGCCAAGGCCGGCGTGGCCGAGGTGGGGTACGACCGGGTGCCGCTGCACGCGGCGCACTCGCTGCGGCGCTTCTTCCAGGCGGTCGACGGCGAGCTGCCGCAGGTCACGCAGCCGGTGGTGCTGCTGCACAGCCCGCAGGACCATGTCGTGCCGCCGGCCGACTCGGCCCGGATCCTCAGCCGGATCTCGTCCACGGACGTGAAGGAGATCGTGCTGGAACAGAGCTACCACGTGGCGACGTTGGACCACGATGCGGAGCGGATCTTCGAGGAGAGCTGGGCGTTCGTCACCCGGCTCGCCCCGGAGCTGCGCGGGGAGATCGGGGAGAGGGGAGTCGCAAGCGGTGGCTGAGCAGCAGGACGGCAACGAGCGGGAGCCGCAGCCCATCGACGAGGAGGCGGCGTGGGCCGCGATCGTCGCGGGGTACGGGGAGGAGCCGGCGGACCCGCCCCCTGGCTTCGCCGGGGGGACCCCCGGTTCGCGCCAGGTCCGTCCGGTGGAGGACCTGGCGCTGCCGGACCTGCCGGAGGACGAGGAGCCCGCGGCGCCGGCCGGGACGGCGACGGCTCCGGCGGAGAAGCCGGACAAGTTCCGCAGGCCGCAGCCGCCGGAGGACGAGAAGGCGGGGCCGGAGGAGCCGGGTGACGCGCCGGCCCTCGGCTCGTCGATCGTCTTCGCCCCCGGTGTGCGCCTCGGCGGCGGCCCGCGCGACTACTCGCTGGCCGACCCCGACGAGCCGGCGGACGGCGACGGCGCGTCCGGCGCCGACGAGGGCCACTTCATCCCGCCGGAGCCCCCGCCGCTCCCGGAGGCCGACACCACCACCAAGTTCGCCTGGCTCGCGGTGGTCGGCGGCCCGGTCCTGATGCTGCTCGCCGTCCTCCTCCAGTGGGACATGACCTGGTGGCTCACCACGCTGTGCGTGGGCGGCTTCCTGGGCGGCTTCGTGACGCTGGTGGCCCGGATGAAGGGCGACGACGAGGACGACGACGGCTTCGACGACCCGGGCCGGGGCGCGGTGGTCTGATTTTCTTGCCGCCCTCGCACCGCTCGGCGCCGGGGCGCCTCACGGGCTTCGGGCGGCTGCGGCGGCCTCCGACCGCCGAGCGTCGTGGCTCAGGCCGCCGGCACACGGGCCACCGCCAGCACCGGCAGGTGGGCTGAGCCTCTCAACGCCCCCCTCGCACCGCTCGGCGCCCGGGGCGCCTCACGGGCTTCGGGCGGCTGCGGCGGCCTCCGACCGCCGGGCGTCATGGCTCAGGCCGCCGGCACACGGACCACCGCCAGCACCGGCAGGTGGTCCGTCGCCGTGTGGAGGTCGGCGCGGTCCAGGCCCGTCGGGACGCCGCAGGCGAGGAACTCGACGCCCGGGGTGGCGAGGATCGCGTCGATGCGGCGGTCGGGGGCGGAGGCCGGGAAGGTGGGGGTGGTGCCCCAGGGGGCGGTCGCGTGGCCTTCCTGGAGCTCCTTGGTCAGCCGGGTCCAGGCCGGGCCGCCGGGGCGCTCGTTGAGGTCGCCGGCGACGATCGCGTACGGCGTGCCGAGCCCGGCCACCCGGTCGAGGACCAGGCCCGCCTGCGCGTACCGCTCCCGCTCGGACAGGCTGAGGTGACAGCTGATCACGCCGAGCCGGGCACCGCCGAGCCGGACCACGGCGGTGGCGAGGCCTCGGCGGTGCAGGCCGGGGGTGAGCGGGAGCAGCACGTCCTCGGTGTGCTCCACGGTGGCCCGCAGCGAGCACAGCAGCAGCGGACCGGCGGCGGTGGCGCCGCCGCCGAGCACGACCAGGTCGCTCTTCGCGGCCAGCCGGGCCGCGTGCTTGCGCCAGCGGAAGAAGCGCGGCGCCTCCTGGACGCACACGAGGTCGGGGGCGCAGGCCCGGATCACCCGGGCGAGCGCGTCCTCGTCGTCCCGCAGCGAGCGCACGTTGTAGGAGAGGATCCGGACGACGGCCGAACCATCGGGCTCGGTACGGGAGTTGGGCAGCTCACTGATCGCCATGCGGTCAACATAAACGCCGCGCCCGCCGCGCCCCAGAGGGCACGGCGGGCACGCGCACGAACGAGTGGACGCTCAGCCCTGGCGGGCCAGGTCCGCCGCGCCGACCAGACCGGCCTTGTTGCCGAGCTGCGCCGCGAGCACCTGCGCGTGCGGCCGCCACTGGCCGCCGATCAGCCAGCGCCGGAAGGACTTGCGGATCGGGTCGAGGACCAGCTCGCCCTCGTCGGAGACACCGCCGCCGACGATGAAGGCCGAGGGGTCGAACAGCGAGGCCAGGTCCGCGAGGCCGGCGCCGGCCCAGCGGGCGAGCTCGCGGAAGGAGTCGATCGCGACCTTGTCGCCCGCGCGGGCGGCCTCGCTGACGTGCTTGCCCTGGATGCCGTCCGGGGTGCCGTCGCCGAGCGCGAGGAGCACCGCGGCGTTCTCGGGGGTGGCGGCGGCGCGCTGCTTGGCGTAGCGGACGAGGGCGCGCCCGGAGGCGTACTGCTCCCAGCAGCCCTGGCTGCCGCAGCCGCACAGCAGACCGTCCGGGACGACCCGGATGTGGCCGAACTCGGCGGCCACGCCGAAGCGCCCGCGGCGCAGCTTGTTGCCGATGATGATGCCGCCGCCGAGGCCGGTGCCGAGCGTGATGCAGATGACGTCCTCGTGGCCCTGGCCGGCGCCGAAGCGGTACTCGCCCCAGGCGGCCGCGTTGGCGTCGTTCTCGACCACGACGGGGAGGCCGACCCGCTGCTCGACCTTGTCCTTCAGCGGCTCGTGCCGCCAGTCGATGTTCGGCGCGAAGAGGACGGTGGCGCGCTTGTCGTCGACGTAGCCCGCGGCTCCGATGCCGACGGCCTCGATCTGGTACCCCTTGCCGGCCTCGGAGACCGCTGCGCAGATGGCGTCGACGATGCCCTCGGGGGTCGGCGGGGTGGGCACGGTGTGGGTGTCGAGGATGTTGCCCTCCTCGTCGACCACGCCGGCCGCGATCTTCGTGCCGCCGATGTCGACGCCGATGGTGAGTCCCATGTGTCCCTCAGTTTTCGGTCGAGCCCCGCTAAGGCCCACCGTACCCGAGGAGGGCGCCCCTCCTGATCAGTCCAGGTCGATGTGCTGGCCGCCGCCGGGGGCCTCGTCGGGCCCGTCGCCGGGCTTGCCGTCCCGCTTGTCGTCGGCCTTCGGTTCGGCCTTCGGCTCACCCTTCGGTTCGGCGGCCGGTGCCGCGCCGGTGGCCTGCCCGGTGGCCTGCTGGGTGTCGCCGCGGGTCCAGCGGGCCTCCTGGCCCTGGACGGCGGAGCGGTAGGCGGCGAGCAGTTCGTTGCCGGCGGCGGCGAGGTGGTCGAAGACCTGCGGGTTGCGCTCGATGACGGGCTCGACGAGCGCCTTCGCCTGGTTGACGACCTCCTTGACGGTCGCGGCCGCCTGCCCCGCGGCGGGACCGGCGAGCGGGCCGCCGAGGCCGGAGAGCTTGTCGGCGACGGCATCGAAGAGCTTGCGGAACTCCTCGGCCGGGCTGCCGGGCTCCTCCCCGCGGGTGGCGCGGCGGCGGGCCTTCTCGGCCTCCAGGTCTTCGGCGCAGGCCCGGGCCCAGGCGTCCGAATCGCTCATGGCGTACTCCTTAGGGGCTTCTACGGTCGACGGTACACGCCCCGGAGACGCCCCGGTACGGGTCAGGGAGCGGTCCTCGGCCACAGTCCGGGGTCCGGGGCGAACCGGATCCGCAAGTCGCCGTCGACGAGTCCGGCGCCGGTGACGGTGCAGCGGCGCAGCACCGGCGGCATCGGTACGGCGCGGCGGAACGGGCCGACGGCGAGGAGGAGTTCGTCCCCGCGGCGGACGAGCGAGAGCGCGCCCTTGACGGCGCCGGGCAGCGGGACGTGCCAGACCAGGATGCCGTCCGCCGCGCGGCGGTCCTCGACGGTCCACTCGGCGGGGGCGGCCGGTTCGCCGACCGGCACCGCGAGCAGGGCCAGGTCCTCGGCGCCGCGCGGGTCGCGCCCGAGGTGCGGCAGCTCGTGCAGCTCCGGGCGGGCCTCGCGGAGCGCGGCGAGGTGCCGGTGCTGCTCGGCGGCGAGGGCGGCGAACCAGGGGTCGGGCGAGTCGGCGGGCAGCACCCGGTTGGCGACGACGCCGTCGAGGGCGAGGCCCTGGAGGGCGAGGCCGAGCCGGGCGGTGCGCAGGGCGTCCTCGGCGGCGGGGCCGGGTTCGACGACAAGGCGTACGGCGGTGTCCGGGGAGTCGACGACGTCCTGGACGGCGGCGAGCTCGGCCTCCCAGCGGGCGGTGGTCTCGTACAGCCACTGCGCGGGCAGCGGTACGCCGGCGAGCTGGGCGAGCATCGGGCGCAGCGCCCGGGCGGCCTGGCGCTCGGGCGGCAGCAGCCGGCGCAGATAGCGGCGCAGCTGGACGGGCAGGGCGAGCAGCGCGAGCGCCTCGCGGACCGGCGGCAGCTCGACCAGGACGAGGTCCCAGTCCCCGGCGGCCGCGTCCCGGATCGCCCGCAGCATCGCGACCTGGCCGCTGCCGGGCAGCTCGGTGAGCTCCGCGTCCTCGAAGGGCGTGGCGCCGAGGAGGTCGAGGGCGGTGGTGGAGCGGGCCTGGAAGGCGAGGAACTCGCGGCGGAAGTCGGTGGCGGGGTCGGGCACGAGCACCTCCGGCCCGCCGGGCCCCAGGTCGCCCGGGCCCCCCGCCTCCCCCGACACCAGCAGCACCCGCCGCCCGGCCCGCGCCTCGGCGAGCGCGGTCCCCACCGCGACGGAAGTCCGCCCGGCGCCGCCGGTACCGGTCACAAGAATGATCCGCATGCGCCGACGGTACCGGCGGTGCGCTCCGCGCTTCGTCGCGGGCCGGGGCGGTGCCCGCTACTTCCCGGACTCGACCCGCTTCTTCAGGCCCGCCAGGGCGCGGTCGATGATGACCTTCTCCGCCTTGCGCTTGATCATGCCGAGCATGGGGATCTTGACGTCGACGGTCAGCTGGTAGGTGACCTCGGTGGAGGCGCCGCCGGCCGTCGGGGCCAGGCGGTAGGAGCCGTCGAGGGAGCGGAGCATCTGGGACTTGACGAGGGTCCAGGAGACCTCGTTGTCGCCGGTCCAGGTGTACGCGAGGGTGTGGTCGTCCTTGATCGCGCCCGCGTCGAGGAGCAGGCGGACCTTCTCCGCGCGGCCGGCCGGGTCCGTCGACAGGACCTCGGCCTCCTTCACCTCGCCCGTCCACTCGGGGTAGCGGGCGAAGTCGGCGATGACGCTCATGACCTCGGCCGGGGCCGCCTCGATGGTGATGCTCGAGCTGGTGTGTTCCGCCATCGCGGGGGCTCCTCGTATGGACGCGATCCGTATCTGCCCGAAGGCTATCGCGCCGTCATCACGGGGCCGTCACCACTCCAGGGTCCACGGGCGTCCGGTCGCCGCGAAGTGGCCGACGTTCACGCACTCGGTCGCGCCGACCCGCATGCGGCGGACCAGCGGCTGGTGGACGTGGCCGAAGAGGGCGTAGCGGGGGCGGGTGCGGCGGATCGCGTCGAGGAGGGCGCGGCTGCCGCGCTCGAAGCGGCGGGCCACGGTGTCGTACGTGAGCTCGGGCAGGTCCGGCGGGATGTGCGAGCAGAGCACGTCGACCTCGCCGAGCGCCTCGACCTTGGCCGCGTACTCCTCGTCGGAGATCTCGTACGGCGTGCGCATGG
The DNA here is from genome assembly GCF_041270065.1 of Streptomyces fradiae. NCBI lineage: Bacteria > Bacillati > Actinomycetota > Actinomycetes > Kitasatosporales > Streptomycetaceae > Streptomyces > Streptomyces fradiae. The sequence continues at coordinate 2,057,666 of NZ_CP065958.1, forward strand.
GCGTGCGCAGCCCGCCGCCGACGAAGCCGAAGACGAGGCCGCCGAGCTCGACCCGGTCGCCGTCGAGGACGGTGGTGCCGGGGCCGGCGTACTCGGACCAGAGGCCGGGGATGTCGACGTTGCCGTAGGTGGCGTAGGTGGGCGCGGGCAGGGCGGCGAACATCTCGGCGTACTGGCGGCGGACGGCGGACTCGATCGCGGTGGCGCGGTCGATGCCGAGCTCGCCCCAGAGCCGGCGGCCCAGGTCACGGGCCTCGTCGAAGCGGCGGGCGGTGCGCAGCTCGACGAGCCGGTCGGCGTTCTCGACGCCGAAGAGGTCGGGGAAGATGCCCCGGGAGTGGTCGGCGTAGTCGAGGAAGAGGACCAGGTCCCCGAGGCATATCAGGGCGTCGGCACCCTCCCCCGCTCTGGCGAGGGCTCCCGTGTTGCCGTGCACGTCGCTCACCACATTGATCCTCATGGACTCACCCTAGGGCGTCGGACCTGCGGTTACTTGGGAGTCGGGAAAGCGGTCGACTACTGTGCGCCCAGAACGGCCGTGCTCGTGTGACGCATGGAACATCTGCCCCGGACCCCCTATCGGGAACTGTGTACTGATGGGTAACGTCCGGGCAGTCCACAGTCGTGCTCGCCCCCCACCGAGCACCTGCCCGATCATGGACCGCACCGGTGCATCACACAGAGCCGTGGCGCCGGAGCCCGATGAGGAGCAGCAGTCTTGCGCGAGTTCAGCCTTCCGGCCCTGTACGAGGTCCCCACGGACGGCAACCTGACGGATCTCATCCGCCGCAACGCCTCCCAGCACCCAGACGTCGCCGTGATGGCGCGCAAGGTCGGGGGCGTCTGGACGGACGTCACCGCCAAGCAGTTCCTCGCCGAGGTACAGGGGGCGGCGAAGGGTCTGATCGCGGCCGGCGTCGAACCGGGCGACCGGGTGGCCCTACTGTCCCGCACCCGCTACGAGTGGGTGCTGCTCGACTTCGCGATCTGGAGCGCGGGCGCGATCACCGTGCCGGTGTACGAGACCAGCTCGCCCGAGCAGATCCAGTGGATCCTCGGCGACTCGGGCGCCTCCCTGGCGCTGGTGGAGAGCGCGGCGCACCAGGCCTCGGTGGAGTCGGTGCGGGCGGGCCTGCCGGCCCTGAAGACCGTGCTGCAGATCGAGGACGACGCGGTGGCGCGGCTGACCGCGGACGGCGCGGACGTCTCGGACGAGCTGCTCGACCAGCGGATGTCGTCGGCGAACGCGGACGATCCGGCGACGATCGTCTACACCTCGGGCACCACCGGCCGCCCCAAGGGCTGCGTGCTGACCCACCGGGCGTTCTTCGCCGAGTGCGGCAACGTGGTCGAGCGGCTGAAGCCGCTCTTCCGTACGGGCGAGTCCTCGGCGCTGCTGTTCCTGCCGGCCGCGCACGTCTTCGGCCGGCTGATCGAGGTCGGCTGTGTGATGGCGCCGATCAAGCTGGGCTGTCTGCCCGACATCAAGACCCTCACCGACGAGCTGGCCTCCTTCCAGCCCACGATGGTCCTCGGCGTCCCGCGGGTCTTCGAGAAGGTCTACAACTCGGCCCGGGCCAAGGCGCAGGCCGACGGCAAGGGCAAGATCTTCGACAAGGCCGCGCACACGGCGATCGCCTACAGCCGGGCGCTCGGCACCCCGCAGGGCCCGTCCTTCGGTCTGAGGCTGAAGCACAAGATCTTCGACAAGCTGGTGTACGGGAAGCTGCGCGCCGTCCTCGGCGGGCGCGGCGAGTACGCGATCTCCGGCGGCGCGCCGCTGGGCGAGCGGCTCGGGCACTTCTTCCGCGGCATCGGCTTCTCGGTCCTGGAGGGCTACGGCCTGACGGAGTCCTGCGCGGCGACCGCGTTCAACCCGTGGGACCGGCAGAAGATCGGCACGGTCGGCCAGCCGCTGCCGGGCTCGGTGGTGCGGATCGCCGACGACGGCGAGGTGCTGCTGCACGGCGAGCACATCTTCTCCGGCTACTGGAACAACGAGGCGGCGACCGCCGAGGCGCTGGCGGACGGCTGGTTCCACACCGGTGACATCGGCACGCTCGACGAGGACGGCTACCTCGCGATCACCGGCCGGAAGAAGGAGATCCTGGTGACGGCGGGCGGCAAGAACGTCGCCCCGGCGGTCATCGAGGACCGGATCCGGGCGCACGCGCTGGTCGCGGAGTGCATGGTGGTCGGCGACGGACGCCCGTTCGTGGGCGCGCTCGTGACGGTCGACGAGGAGTTCCTGGGCCGCTGGGCGGCCGAGCACGGCAAGCCGGCCGGCTCGACCGCGGCCTCGCTGCGCGAGGACCCGGAGCTGAACGCGGAGATCCAGCGCGCGATCGACGACGGCAACGCGGCGGTCTCGAAGGCGGAGTCGGTGCGGAAGTTCCGTATCCTGTCCGCGCAGTTCACGGAGGAGGCGGGGCACATCACCCCGTCGCTGAAGCTGAAGCGCAATGTCGTGGCGAAGGACTTCGCCGACGAGATCGAGGCGATCTACAGCGCCTGACGGTTCGCGCCTGACGGTCGTTCGGAACGCCCCTGGCGGGCCCGGTTCACGGGTCGGCCGGGGGCGTTCGCGCGCGTCAGGGGCGGAACGCCCAATTCCGTACACACCGAAGTGAAAGGGAAGCCATGCGGCTCAAGCGCACCGCCGCCGTCCTGGGCGCGGCCCTCGCGTCCCTCGTCGCCGTCACCGGATGTGCCGGTGACAGCTGGGGCGAGGACGCCGGGCTGCCCGCGGCCGGCGACTTGGCGGCCATCGAGAAACTGGTCGCCGCCCACACCATGTGCAGCGACCTGCGCCGCACCGCCGACGGCCCGCTCTCCGAACAGGCCGCGGACCCGGCCTGGGCGGTCAGGGAGCGCGCGGTGTGCGGCAACGACAGCAAGGACACCGTCACCCTGCTGTCCGTCTCCGACATGGAGAAGTTCCAGGAGGCCAACAAGGCCGCGGCGGCGAGCGGCAAGGGCGTCCAGGTCCTGCTCGGCCAGAACTTCGCCCTGGCGGCGGCCGACGAAGCGACCGCCCGCGCCCTGCTGAAGTCCGACGTCCTGCTCTTCACCTGCGACAAGGACTTCAAGGTCCCGGACGGCTACCGCAACGAGAAACTCCTCGTCGACGGCTGCGCCCTGACGGACTACCTGCCGGCCTAGGGGGGGACGGGCTACAGCAGCTCCTTGAGCCGCTCCGCCAGCAGGTCCCAGCGCCACTTCTCCTCGACCCACCGCCGGCCGCGCTCGCCCATGCGGGCGCGCAGCTCCGGGTCGAGGAGCAGGGTGGCGACGCGGTCGGCGGTCTCCTCGGGGACGCCGCCGCGGACCACCCAGCCGGTCTCGCCGTCGAGGACGGCGTCGGGGGCGCCGCCCGAGTCGCCGGCGACGACCGGGAGGCCGGTCGCGGAGGCCTCCAGGTAGACGATGCCGAGGCCCTCGACGTCGAGGCCGCCGCGGCGGGTGCGGCAGGGCATGGCGAAGACGTCGCCCGCGCCGTAGTGGGAGGGGAGCTCCGACCACGGGACGGCCCCGGTGAAGCGCACGGAGGCGGAGACACCGGTACGGGCGGCGAGTTTCCGCAGCTCCTGCTCGTACGGACCGCCGCCGACGATCAGCAGGACCGCGTCCGGCACCCGGCGCAGGATCTCCGGCATCGCGAGGATCAGGGTGTCCTGGCCCTTGCGCGGGACGAGGCGCGAGACGCACACGACGACCGGGCGGTCGCTCAGACCGAGCCGTTCGCGGACCTCGGCGCCGCCCGAGTCGGGGTGGAAGGTCTTCTCGTCGACGCCCGGCGGCAGCTGCGTCATCCGCGCCGCGGCGGCCGGCGTGAGCGCCGAGGCGATCCGCGAGCGGGTGTACTCGCCGAGGTAGGTGAGCGTGTCCGTGCCCTCGCCGATCCGCCGCAACAGCTGCCGGGCCGCGGGCAGCTGCGCCCAGCCGGCCTCGTGCCCGTGTGTCGTGGCGACCAGCCGCTTCGCGCCCGCCCGCCGCAGCGCCGGGCCCATCAGGCCGAGCGGGGCGGCGGCGCCGAACCACACGGACTCGCAGCCGTGTTCCTTCAGCAGGGCCGTCGCCCGCGCGGTCACCCGAGGAGTCGGCAGCAGCATGGTGGTGCGATCGCGGACGACCGTGAAAGGCTGTTCCGCGTCGAACGCGGCGGTCGCCTCGATCCCTTCGCGGCTGCGCTTCCACGTGGAGGCGTAGACCACGAGCCGGTCGGGATCCAGCCGCAGCGCCATGTTGTGCAGGAAGGCCTGGATTCCGCCCGGACGGGGCGGAAAGTCGTTCGTTACGATCAGGGTCTTGTGCATCGTGGCCGACAGTACCGCGATCGCCCACCGAGCCCGGCACCACCACCCTCCGCCCGCGGCGGACCGACAGGACAGGAACAGGACAGGTATGACGGGCGCAGTGGGCACGGTGATACGCGACGGCCTCGCGGGCGCCCGCGCCGGACGGCTCACCCAGGCGCTCGGACTGTGGGCCTTCACCCGGGTGCTGATCCTGCTGACCGTCTTCAAGGTCGTGGTGATCCCCGGTCCCGACGTCACGAGCGACGTCGAGGAGATCTACCAGGGCTGGTACGAGGTGCTGCGCACCGGCACGTACCCGCTGGACGACGTCACCTGGCAGTACCCGCCGGCCGCCGCGCTCGCGATCCTCTCCCCCGCCCTGCTGCCCTTCCTCGGCTACTCCGCCGCCTTCTTCGTGCTCGCGCTGTGCTGCGACGCGCTGGTCTTCGGGCTGCTCACGTACGCGGGGCGGCGGCCCGGCCGGTCGACGCGGGGCGCGTGGCTGTGGCTGGCCGGGGTGCCGCTGCTCGGCCCGACCGCGTACTCGCGTTACGACCTGATGGTGACCGCGGTCGCGGTGGCCGGGCTGCTCGCGGCCGTGCGCAGCCCGGCGGTGCTCGGCGCGCTCGCCGGGTTCGGCGCGACGCTGAAGGTGTGGCCGATACTCCTGCTCGCGGGCGCCGCGCGCGGCCGGGCGGCGTTCCGCTCGGTCGCCTCGGCGGCGGGCACCGGGGCCGGGGTGCTGCTCGCCTGCGGGCTCGCGGCGCCGGGCGCGCTGGCCTTCCTGGGCTTCCAGCGGGACCGGGGCACGGAGATCGAGTCGCTGGGCGCGCTGCCCTTCCATGTGGCCCGGCACTTCGGCTGGCCGGGCGAGGCGCGGATGAACTACGGCTCGATCGAGTTCCTCGGCCCGGGTGTGAAGACGGTGTCCACCCTGGCGATGCTGCTGACGGTGGCGTCCTTCGGCTGGCTGCTCGTGTGGTGGTTCAGGGCCCGCCGGCGCACCACCTCCACGACGGCGGACGCGGCCTTCGTGGCGCTGCTGCTGTTCACCACGACGAGCCGGGTGATCAGCCCCCAGTACATGATCTGGCTGGTGGGCCTGGCGGCGGTCTGTCTGGCCTACCGGTCGACCCGGATGCGCAGGCCGGCCCATCTGGTGCTGTGGGCGACGGCGGTGACGCAGTTCGAGTTCCCGGTGTGGTTCTCGCACGTCGGCGACAGCGATCCGCTGGGCGTCGGGCTGCTCCTGATCCGCAACGCCCTGCTGGTCGCGGCCACGGTCTCGGCCTGCCGGATCCTGTGGCGGCAGACGGTCACGGAGCCGCGCCTGGAGGCGGCCGCGGCCCCGGTCCGGCTGCCGGCGCAGGCGGGCGCTCAGGGCGACAGGGAGAGGGACCGGGTCTCGGTCTCCTCCTGAGCCCGAGCCCGGGCCGCGGCCCGGGCGGCCCGGCGGCGCAGCAGACCGAGAGCGGCGCACTGGGCCGCCATCGCGAGGGCCATGGCCAGGCAGATCCCGGCGAGGCCGAGGGCGGCCGAGAGCGCGTACGCCAGCGGGAGCTGGAGCAGCACGCCGGCGACGGTGATCCTGGCCAGCTTCGGTGAGTCGCCGCTGCCCTCGAAGACCCCGGCGAGGGCGATGAACCCGGCCATGAGCAGCAGATACGGGCCGATGCCGCGCAGGAACAGCGCGCCGGCCGCCGCGACGGCGGGCTCGGCGCCGAAGCCGCGCATCACCGGGCCCGCGGCGAGCAGCAGCAGGACGGCCGCGCCCGCCCCGGTCAGCCCGCCGAGGACGAGGGCCTGCCGGCCGACGGCCCCGCGCTCGTCGCTGCCGCCGCCGAGCAGGTGCGCGGTGTGGATGGAGGCGGCCTGCTTGACGGCGTAGAAGGCCATGGTGGCGACGTACATGGCCTTGGTGGCGATGCCGTAGGCGGCGATCTGGGTGACGCCGAGGCGGGCGACGACGGAGACGAGGGCGAGCGCGCCGCCCATCCGGACGACGAAGTCGACGGACATCGGCAGGCCGAGGGCGGCGGTGCGGCGCACGGCCGTGGCGGTGCCCATGGCCGGACGGGCCGCGCGGGCGGCCCTCAGATGCGCGTTGCGGCGCAGCGCGAGCAGTCCGGCGGCGAGGGCGACCGTACGGCCGATGACGGTGGAGACGGCGGCGCCCCGCACCCCGTACGCGTGGACCAGGAACGGGTCGAGGACCAGGATCAGCCCGTTGGCGAGGAAGGCGAGCCGCATGGGGGTGCGGGTGTCGCCGGTGCCCTTGAGGACGCCGTCCAGGACCGTGGTGGCGAAGAAGACGGCGGTGCCCGGGAGCGAGATCGCGAAGTAGGCGGTCGCGAGGCCGTGCGCGGGGTGGCCGGAGCCGCCGAGCAGCAGCGCGGCGATCGGGTCGCGCAGCAGGTAGCCGCCGAGGGCGACGGGCGGGACGAGCAGGGCACCGAGGGCCGCGCCGCCGCGGACGGCGGAGCGCAGGGCGGCGGGGTCGTCGGCACCCCTGGCGCGGGCGACGAGCACGGTGGTGCCGGAGGCGGCCATGAGGACGACGCCGAGGAGCAGGTTCTCGACGTTGGTGGCCACGGCGACGGCGGCGACGGCGTCCCCGCCGAGCCGGGCGACCCAGACCATGTTGATGATCCCGGCGGCGACTCCGGCGAGGAGTTCGAGGTAGACGGGCCCGGCGAGCCGGACGAGCGTGCGGCGGTGTTCCCTCGCGGATTCCTTCGCAGTGGCCATGAACAGATCCCCCTCTTTTCGAGATACCTCGGATCGAGGTATCTCGAAAAGAGATAGCATGGCGCCGGGTACCCGACAAGCGCGAAGGAGTCCGCCGGTGCTGGAGCTGACGATCCTGGGCTTCCTGTACGAGCGGCCGCTGCACGGCTACGAGCTCAAGGAACGCATCCAGGGCCTGAGCGGCCACGTCCGGCCGGTCAGCGACGGCGCGCTCTACCCGGCGATCACCCGCCTGGTGAAGAACGGCCTCGTCGACAGCCGCACGGAGCCGGGCTCGGCCGCCGCCCCGCGCCGCACCCTCTCGCTGACCGCGGCCGGCCGCGCCGAGCTGCTCTCCCGGCTGCGCTCACCGAAGGACGTCGAGATCACCGACGGCCAGCGCTGGTTCACCCTCCTCGCCTTCCTGGGCCTGCTCCCCGACCCGGCCGACCAGGCCGCCGTCCTGCGCCGCCGCCAGGCCTTCCTCCTCGCCCCGGCCAGCTTCTTCTACGACGAGGGCACCCCGGTCCGCGCGGAACAGGAGCCGGACCCCTTCCGCCGCGGCATGCTCCGCATCGCCCGGGCCACCGGCACGGAGGAGAAGGCCTGGCTCGCCGAGACCTTGGCGGAGCTGGACCTCAAGGCAGCGGGCGCCTCGGGCACGGCCTAGCCGAGCAGCCGGTCCGCCAGATACGCCCGCCAGTCCGCGGTGAACTGCTCCGGCGTGGTGGCCAGGACGTCCTTCAGGGCCTTCTCCACCGCGCCCTCGCGCTGCGGGTGGGCGCCGACGGCCCGGTAGAAGTCGGTCAGCTTCGGCTCGCCCCAGCGGTCGGCGATCATCGCGCAGGCGAGCCAGCCGCTCTCGTAGGCGCGGGCCATGGCCTCGCCGTCGCCGCCGAAGGCGAACTCCTTGTCGTCCGGCAGCGCGGCCGGGGTGTCTCCGGCGCGTACCGCGCGGGCGAGTTCGGGGGCGGCCTGGGCGGGGGTGCGGCCGGTGCCGCGGTAGGCGACCCAGTCGGCGAAGCCCTCGGAGAGCCAGACCGGGGTGGCCGCGGTGGTGTGGGCGCGGGTGGCGACATGGGTGGTCTCGTGGGTGAGCACGAAGCCGCGCCCGAAGTCGCCGAGCACGCCGTACGCCTCCGGGTTGACGATCACTCGGTCCGCCGGCGCCTTCGGGCCGCCGCCGATCTGGCCGGTGGTGACGGCGGCGATCCCCCGGTACGAGGCGGCGGGCGCGCCGAGCAGCCGGCCCATCGCGTCCACCGAGGCCGGGACCAGGACCACGACGCGCCCGGCCCACGGCGAGGGCCAGGCGTCCCCGACGGCGGGCACCGCGCGGTCGGCGGCGTCGGCGATCTCGCGCAGCCGCTCGCGGCTCTGGCCGACGCCGAGGACCAGGCTGCGGTGCCCGGTCACGGTCGCGACCTCGCCCTGCTGCCACAGCTGCTGCGGGGCGCCGTCGGCGGGGCGGTCACCGGTGACGTACCAGCGTCCGTCCTTCTCGGCGAGGTCGAGGACGCGTTCGGTGGTGGCGGGCCCGGAGTCGTACCCCTTGATGCGGTAGCCGAACTCGGCCCTGGCGGTGGCCCGCCCGGTGCCGGCCGGGTCGACGTCGGTGACCCGGTAGGCGAGGCCGCCGAGCGGGATCCCCGCGAGCCGTTCGAACTCGGTGCGCGCGGCGGGTACGAGGGCGGGGTCCAGGTCCGCGAGATAGCCGGCCTCGTCCCGGCCGAGCAGCGCGGCGGCGTGCCGGTCGAGCAGCCCCTGCACCTCGGCCCGCCCCGGCGCCCCCGCCCCGGGATCGGCGCACCCGCAGAGGACGAGCAGCCCGGCGAGCAGTCCCGCCACCGCCCCGCACCGCCCGCGCCCGCCCTGACCTGCCATCCCTCGATCGTACGGGGCGCGCCGAAAACCGGCCGGAAACCGCTCAGACCCGGGTGACCGTCACGTTCGACATCATGTTCACCGGGTCGTAGCGGACCCGGGCGCCCGGATACGGCGCGTGGATGACCTGGCCGTTGCCGGCGTAGATGGCGACATGGCTGGCGTCGCTGCGGTACGTGACGAGGTCGCCGGGCTGCGCCTGGGAGAGCGGGATGCGGCGGCCGGCGTTGCGCTGGGCCTGGGAGGTGCGGGGCAGGGCGATGCCGGCCTTGCGGTACGACCAGACCATCAGGCCCGAGCAGTCGAAGGCGGTCGGGCCGGTCGCGCCCCACACGTAGGGGCGGCCGATGGCGCTGCGCGCAGCGAGCACCGCGGCGGCGGCCCGCGAGGGGCCGAGGTCGGCGAGCGGCGGCAGCTCCTCGTCGAAGGCGTCGCGGCCGGAGCGGGAGGCCCGCTCGAAGCCCGCCCGCTCGTCGGCGGTGAGGGAGGCGAGCACCCGGCGGGCCTCGGCGAGCTTGTGCTCGACGGTGCGCTTGTGGCGGGCCACCTCGCGGCGGCTGCGGTCGAGTTCGGTGAGCGCCCGGCTCGCCTCGGTGCGCTGCTGGCCGAGCCGGCGCAGTTCGCGCCGGAGTTCGCCGAGGGCGGCGCTCTGCCGGGCGGTGACCCGGTCGAGGGCGGAGGCCCGCTCCAGGTAACTGTCCGGGTCGGAGGAGAGCAGCAGCGCGAGGGCGGGGTCGATGCCGCCGGAGCGGTACTGCGCGCCGGCCACCGAACCGAGCGCGCCGCGCATCCGGTTGATCCGGTCCTGGGCGCGGGCCAGGCCGTCCTGGGCCTGGGAGACCGTCCTGCGCAGCCCGTCGGCCCGCTCGTCGGCCCGGTTGTACCCCTCGGTGGCCCGCTCGGCCTCCTCGAAGAGCCGGTCGACGGTGGCGCGGGTGGCCCGGGCGGTGTCGGGGGTGGCGCCGCCCGGGTCGGCGTGCGCGGGGACGGCGCCGAGTGCCGTGGCCGCGGTGGCCGCGGCTGCGGTGAGGACGGTGACCCTGGCGGGTCGTCGGTGGGACGCCACGGATCGCGCTCCGTTCGGCTGGTCGGACTGGCGGGCCGACAGTAGCCGCAGATCGATCCGCGTCCAACGAAGGTGCCGGGTACGCAAAGTGACGCCCCGCCGGAGACCGCAAGGTCACCGGCGGGGCGTCACGTCAGTCCAGGATCCGACAAACCACCCGTTCGGAGGGCGGGTATGTCGCGTCGCGCCGCGTCGCGACAGGGTCAGACGCGGACACCGAACTGGAAGGTGCCCATGTAGTCCATCGACTCGTAGCGGACCACGGCGCCCGGCTTCGGGGCGTGCAGGATGGTGTTGTTGCCCGCGTACAGACCCACGTGCGAAAGGCTGTTGAAGAAGACCAGGTCGCCCGGCTTGAGCTGGCTGCGGCCGATCTTCACGCCGTCGTTCTGCTGGGTGTACGTGGTGCGGGTGAGGGTGACGCCGGCCTGGCGGTAGGCCCACTGGGTGAGGCCGGAGCAGTCGTACGAGTTGGGGCCCTCGGCACCAGAGACGTACGGCTTGCCGAGCTGGGTGGCGGCGGCGTTGAGCGCGGCGGCACCGCGCTGCGAGGCCGGCACCTCGTTGCCGAGGTTGACGCGGTCGCCGGCGGCGCGGCTGGCGCGCTGCTCGTCCTGCTGGATCTTGGCGCGCTCGGCGGCGGTCAGGGTGTTGAGGAGCTTGCGGGCCTCGGCCAGCTTCTCCTGGGACTTCTTCTTCTTCTCGCCGAGGGTCTTGCGGACGTCCTCGAGGTCGGCGAGCTTCGTCGTCGCCTCGGCGCGCTGCTGGGCGAGGGTGCGCTGCTTGGCCTGGATCGACTGCAGCACATCGGCCTGCTTGGCGCCGAGCTGGTCGATCGCGGACGCCTTGTCGAGGTAGGTGTCCGGGTCGGAGGAGAGGAAGAGCTGGAGCGCCGGGTCGATGCCGCCGGAGCGGTACTGCGCGGTGGCGACCGAACCTATCTGCCCGCGCAGGGTGTTGAGCTCCTGCTGGCCGCGGGCCACCTTGTCCTGGAGGGCGCTGATCTCCTTCTGCAGCTTCCCGCGGCGCTCGTCGGCGAGGTTGGCCTGCTCCGTGGCCTCCTCGGCCTCGTGGTTGAGCTGGTCGACCTTGGTCTTGACCTCGTCGATCTTCGGCTTGGGAGCCGCCTGGGCTCCGGCCTGGGCGGAGAGGGCGACGGCCGCGGCGGCGGTCGCGGTGAGCACGGTCACACGGGTGCGGCTCGGCTGCTTGGGACGACGGTGGGACGCCACGGGGGCGATCTCCTTCTTCCTCGAGCCGCCCGGCCGTTCGGCGGCAGGCGGGACCATCGCTGACACCCCGGATGGATGATCAACCGTGCGAAGGTTCGAGCCCCGACCCTAGTGACCATCTTGTGATCAGTTCAAATCCCAACGGCCAAAATCTCGCCGCCGCGACAAGTTATTTACCGACATCACACGGGCAGCAACAGTCACTTGACCCTGCGTGGAACACAAATGGGACATGCCGGATCTGTGCGACGAGAGGTCACGACAGACGCGAAAGCCGCTTCAGCAACAAGGCGGACGCGACCGGCCGCGCACCGGACTTGGCGACCCCGTCGGCCACCTCGCGGTCGGTGGACACCACGACCACCGGACGGCCCGGCGGCTCCGCGCGCACCAGCTGACGGATCAACTCGTCCGCCGTGACACCGGGCTTGGAGAACAGCACCCGCACCCCGCGCGGCGGCGCGAGCAGCACCGGCGCCGCCAGCTCGGCCCCGTCGAAGACACAGGTGACCTCGGCGCCCGAACGGGCCGCGAGCGCGGAGAGCCCGCCGAGCAGCCGCAGCCGCTGCTTCTCCAACGGCATCGTCGGATAGCCGGTCTTGGTGACGTTGTAGCCGTCCACCACCAGGTGCGCCTGCGGCAGTTCGAGCAGCTGGTCCAGGAGCGCCGGGTCGGTCTCGGAAAGGGCGCGGGCCGCGATGTCCTTCGGCGACATCCGGCCGGGCTCCACCGCGTCCACGGTGTCCGCCGGGTGCATCGACACCGGCGGCAGGGCGAGTTCGCGGCGCAGCCCCTGGGCGGCGTCAAGCACGGTGTCCAGGAGCAGCCGCAGCCGCATGTCCTCCACCGAGCGCCCCTCGCGGGCGGCCCGGCGGCTCGCCTCCAGGGCGGCCTCGACCTCGCCGAGCCGGGCCTTGAGCCGCCGGCTCTCGCTCTCGGCGGCGGACACCTGGGCGGCGGCCTCGGCACGCGCGGTGTCCATCTCGGCCTGCACCCGGCGCAGCGCGGCCTCGCCGCGCTTGACGTCGCTCTGCGCGCTGCGCAGCTTCCGGTGAAGCGATTCGCCGTCCTTGCGGGCGGCCTCCAGGTCGCGGCGCAGCTGCTCGGTCTCGGCCCTGGCGCGCTCCCTGGCGACCGTGACCTCCTCGCGCAGCCGCTCCAGCTCGCGCCGGCCGGCCTCGTCGGCGCGCTCGGCGTCGACCCGCTCGGCCTCCTCGCCGGCGGCGGCGACCAGCTTGCCCCAGCCGGCCGGGCGCAGCACATAGGCGACCGCGGCCACGTCGACCGGGTCGGCGGCGCCGGGCGGGGCGCCCGACTCCACGGCCCCGGCCAGCTCGGGCTGCGCCTCCTTGAAGCGCTCGCCGATCCGCTGCCGGAACAGCGGGTCGCTCTCCAGGGCGGCGGCCATCGCGTTCCCGGCGAACTTGGCGCGCCGGGAGGCGGTGAAGCGGGCGTACTGGCGCAGCGGGGCGGGCAGCTCGGCGACGGTCAGCCCGCCGAAGGCGTCGGCGACGAGCGCGACGACCTTGCGGCGTACGGCCTCGGGCAGCGGCCGGTCGAGCGCCTCGGCCGCGCCGTCCGCCGAGCCCGCCGGCCGGTCACCGTGCGCGGGCTGCTCCACGATCCGTCACCCACTCCCTCGTCTCGCCCTCGCCGGGCCGCTCCTCAGGAAGCGGCGCCCGGCCTGTCCACCAACTCGATCTGGTCCACCGCGTTGCACCAGCGGCAGCGGACCGACTCGATGGTCTCACTGACCACCTCGCGCTCCTCGACCTTCGGCTCTCCGGCGAGGTCCAGATGGACGTACTCGACGACCTTGGACGAGCGGGTCACGTCGAAGCGGGTCAGATTGCCGCAGAGCGTGCAGCGCCAGCGGGTCTCGGCGGTCGGCAGGGGAACCGTCGTCATCGTTGCCGTCCTCTTTCCGTACGAGGCTCAGTGTGAGGCTCTGTGCGAGGGGTCACGGGCCCGCGGTGCGCCGTCGAACAGCGGGAATGTCAGCCACAAGGCAGGCCCTCACCCTACGGCCTCCCGGGTACCCCGTGTCACGGCGAGGCACTCTGTCCAGGTGGGCCCCGGTACGCCATGATCTGTCCATGATCGACTGGCGGGGCGCGGCCCTCGACGCCTGGCGCGGCGCGCGGAACGGGCCGACGGTGACGTACGGCATCATCGCCTGCTGCGTGCTGCTGTTCGCCGTGAGCCCGGTGTCGGGGCTCAATCCGGGGTACGGCGCGGGCGACACGCTGCTCGCGGCGCAGAGCGCGTACTTCCAGCGCTGGGGAGTGATCCCGGCCGATCTGACCCGGGGCGAGCCGCACGCCCTGTTCACCCCGCTGACCGCGCTCTTCGTGCACGGCAGCTGGCTGCATCTGCTGGGGAACATGCTGTTCCTGTACGTGTTCGGGGCGATGGCCGAGGAGCGGATGGGCCCGGCCGCGTACGGCCTGTTCTATCTGGGGGTGGGTGCGCTCGCGCTGACCGGCTACGCGGTGGCGCACGCCGACAGCGCGCAGACCCTGGTCGGGGCGTCGGGGGCGATCTCGGGGGTGCTCGGCGCCTTCCTCTATCTCTTCCCGCGCTCGCGGGTGACGAGCCTGTTCCCCTTCCTCTTCTTCCTGCCGCTGCGCTTCCCGGCCTGGATCGTGCTGATCTTCTGGTTCGTGCTGCAGTGGCTGGCGGCCCGCTCGGCGGGGGCGGGGCCCGGGGTCGCGTACCTGGCGCATGTGATCGGCTTCGCGCTGGGCTTCCTCTACGCGTGGGCGCGGTACAGGGGTGGGGATACAGTGAAGCCACCAGCCGCGGCCATCGAGGGAGAAAGCCAGCCGTGATCACCGCGATCGTGCTCATCAAGACCAGCGTGGACCGCATCCCCGAGATCGCCGAGGCGATCGCCGCGATCGACTCCGTGAGCGAGGTCTTCTCCGTCACCGGCACCTACGACCTGATCGCCATGGTCCGGGTGGGCCGCCACGACGACCTGGCCGACATCATCCCCGGTCAGATCTCGAAGATCCCGGGCGTCGAGGCCACCGACACGCATGTCGCCTTCCGCGCCTACTCCCAGCACGAGCTGGACGCGGCCTTCGCCATCGGCCTGGAGTCGTAGACAGCTCCGCACAGCGGTGAAGCCGGCCTCTCCCCCGCGGGAGGCCGGCTTCACCCGTTCGAGTGGACGGTCAGCGGTGATCAGCCGCGGTCGGGCACGCAGCGGCCGTCCTCGGTGCGGTAGTTCCAGCGGGCGCCGTCGCGCACCAGCTCCTTGACCGCGCCGACGAAGCGCTCGACGTGCTCGTCGGGGGTGCCGGCGCCGAAGCTGACCCGGATCGCGTTGAGCGAGCGCTCGCCGGGCGCCGCCTCGGGGGCGCCGCACTCGCCCGGGTCCTGCGGGTCGGAGCCGAGCAGGGTGCGCACCAGCGGGTGGGCGCAGAAGAGGCCGTCGCGGACGCCGATGCCGTACTCGGCGGAGAGCGCGGCGGCGAAGTGGGAGCTGTTCCAGCCCTCGACGACGAAGGAGATGACGCCGACCCGGGGCGCGTCGTCGCCGAAGAGGGAGAGCACCCGCACCTCGGGGACCTCGGCGAGGCCCGCGCGGACGGTGTCGATGAGGTGCTTCTCGCGGGCGACGAGGGAGTCGAAGCCGGCCTCGGTGAGCGCCTTGCAGGCGGAGGCGATGGAGTAGACGCCGATGACGTTGGGTGAGCCGGCCTCGTGCCGGGCGGCGGTGGTGTGCCACTCCACGTCCACACCGCCGTCGGCCCGGCGGGCCACCGTGCGGGAGGCGCCGCCGCCCGCGAGGTAGGGCTCGGCGTCCTGCAGCCAGTCGGCGCGGCCGGCGAGGACGCCGGAGCCGAACGGGGCGTACAGCTTGTGCCCGGAGAAGGCGACCCAGTCGACGTCCAACTCCCGTACGGAGACCGGGTGGTGGGGGGCGAGCTGGGCGGCGTCGAGGACGATCCGGGCGCCGTGCGCGTGCGCGGCGGCGGCGAGTTCGCGCACCGGCCACAGCTCGCCGGTGACATTGGAGGCGCCGGTCACGCAGACCAGGGCCGGGCCGTAGGGGTCGCGGTCGGCGAGGGCCCGCTCCAGGGTGGCGACGGCCTGCTCCACGGTGCGCGGCGCGTTGAGGTAGGTGACCCGGGCGTCGCGCCAGGGCAGCAGCGAGGCGTGGTGCTCGGTCTCGAAGACGAAGACCTGGCAGTCGGCGGGGATGACGGCGGCGAGCAGGTTGAGCGAGTCGGTGGTGGAGCGGGTGAAGACGACCTGGTCGCCGGGGCGGCAGTCGAGGAACTCGGCGACGGTGGCGCGGCTGTTCTCGAAGAGGTCGGTGGAGAGCTGGGAGAGGTAGCCGGCGCCGCGGTGCACGCTGCCGTAGTACGGGGCGTAGGCGGCCACGTCGTCCCAGACGCGCTGCAGGGCCGGGGCGCTGGCGGCGTAGTCGAGCGCCGCGTAGGTGACCTCGCCGCCGGTGACGAGCGGGACGGTGACGTCGCGGCCGAGGACCGGCAGCGGGGCGGCGCAGCACGGGTCGGCGGACTCGGCGGCAGCGGCGGTCTCGACGGTGGCGGTGACGGCGGCGTTCGGGCGTGCGGACATGGCGGTATCTCCCGGCATAAAAGGGGCGCGAAAAGGCGTGAAAGGGCCCGCGGGGCAGCAGCGCACAGAGGGGTGCCGCACACGGGTGGTGAAGGGGAAAGAGGGGCCGAGGGGCCCTAACGCATTCGCTTGCTCACGAGACAACGCTCCCTAGAGGACCAAGGACCCCAGGGTGTGGCGCAGGGGTCCGCGCTTGCCGCAGGCTTCTGCTCGTACGGCCTGGTCTTCACCCGGGGCACCCCGCCACGGACGGAGGGTTGCCGGACAGCCGGCCGGGGCCTTGCAGCTGTCACTCATGACCTGTTCCAGAACCTATGTCAGACGATCACGACACCGCAACCCCGTCCCGGCATCCGGGACGGGGTCGCCATCCGATGTTCAGGTGCCTTCAGGACACCGTCAGGCGTTGCTGGCGGTGACCCAGCGCTCCAGGGTCCGGCGCGCGGCACCCGAGTCGACGGACTCGGCCGCCCGGTCGATACCGGCCCGCAGCTGCTCCGCGAGGGTGCCCTCGCCCGGCTCCAGGGCGACGAGCGCCGCCGCCGAGTTGAGCAGCACCGCGTCCCGTACCGGACCGGTCTCGCCGGCAAGGAGTCGCCGGGCCACATCGGCGTTGTACGAGGGGTCGCCGCCGCGCAGGGCGTCGAGCGGCACCGGGGTGATGCCGACCTCGCGCGGGTCGAAGCGCTCCTCGCGCACGGTGCCGTCCTTGACCACCCACACCCGGGAGGTGCCGGTGGTGGTCAGCTCGTCGAGGCCGTCGTCGCCGCGGAAGACCAGGGCGGAGTTGCCGCGCTCGGCGAGCACCCCGGCCACGATCGGGGCCATCCGCGGGTCGGCGACGCCGACGGCCTGGGCCCGTACCTTCGCCGGGTTGGTCAGCGGGCCGAGCACATTGAAGGTGGTGCGGATGCCGAGCTGTCCGCGGGCGGCGGCGACGTGCCGCAGCGAGGGGTGGAACTTCACCGCGAAGCAGATGGTGATGCCGGCCTCGTCGGCGACCTCGGCGACCCGCTGCGGGGTGAGGTTGAGGTTGATGCCGAGCTTCTCCAGGACGTCGGAGGAGCCGGAGGCGGAGGACGCGGCGCGGTTGCCGTGCTTGACGACCTTCACGCCGGTGCCGGCCACGACGATGGCGGACATCGTGGAGATGTTCACCGTCTTGGCCCCGTCGCCGCCGGTGCCGACGATGTCGACGGCCGGTCCCGGCACCTCGATGACGTTGGCGTGCTCGTACATCGTGCGGACCAGACCGGAGATCTCGGCGACGGTCTCGCCCTTGGCGCGCAGCGCCACCATGAACCCGGCGATCTGCGCGTCGGTGGCCTCGCCGCGCATGATCAGGTCCATCGCCCAGGCGGTGTCGTCGGCGGACAGGTCCCGGCCGTCGAGCAGTCCGTTCAGGAGGGCGGGCCAGGAGCGACCCGCCGCATTATTGCCTCCAGCGGGGTTCACAGCGCTCATGACAGCTCCTGAGGTGTTCGTGGCTTCGTACGGGATCGGTGTGATCCCACCCTATCCACCCGCGGGGACGGCAAAGAGCCCCGTCCATCGAATGGACGGGGCTCTCGCCGTGGCGACCTGGTCGGTCAGGAGGTCAGTTGATCAGTGGTGGCCGTGGCCGCTCTCGATCTCCTGGAACTCCTCCGAGGTGGGCTTGGCGACCTGGTTGTCACCGCCGTAGTAACCCCGGTTGAGCTTGACCCGGAGCTTCTCCATGCGGCCGATCTTCCGCTCCACACCGTTCTCGTCGACGGTCGCCGGCAGCTCGGCCGGCTCGTACTGCTCGTGCGCGGTGAGCTTGTAGCGCTCGCCCTGGCTGAGCGGGGTGTGGACCTCGACGAACTCACCGTGCGGCAGGCGCTTGATGATGCCGGACTCTCGACCGTGCAGCACCTTGTCCTTGTCCCGGCGCTGGAGGCCGAGGCAGATCCGCTTGGTGGCGACGAACGCGATGACCGGGCCGACGAAGAAGAAGATCCGCACGAACCAGGTGATCGAGTTGAGCGACAGGTGGAAGTGGGTCGCCCAGAGGTCGTTTCCACCACCGACGAGCATGACCATGTACGCGGTGATCCAGGCGACACCGAAGGCGGTGCGCGTCGGAGCGTTGCGCGGGCGCTGCGCGATGTGGTGCTCGCGCTTGTCGCCGGTGATCCAGGACTCGATGAACGGGTAGACCGCGATCGCGGCGAGCACCGCCGGGAAGATCGCCAGCGGGATCATCACGCCGAGGACCAGCGTGTGGCCCCACAGGTTGATCTCCCAGCCCGGCATGACACGGATCAGACCCTCGGCGAAGCCCATGTACCAGTCGGGCTGGGCGCCGGTGGACACCTGGTCCGGGCGGTACGGGCCGATGGCCCAGATCGGGTTGATCGAGGCGATCGCCGCGATGACCGCGATGACACCGAAGACCAGGAAGAAGAAGCCTCCGGCCTTCGCCATGTACACGGGCAGCAGCGGCATGCCGACGACGTTCTTGTTCGTCCGGCCGGGGCCCTCGAAGTGCGTGTGCTTGTGGACGAACACCAGGATGAGGTGCGCGACCACCAGGCCGAGCATGATGCCCGGGAGCAGCAGCACGTGCGCCGAGTAGAACCGGGCGACGAAGTCGCCGCCGGGGAACTCGCCGCCGAACAGGAACATCGACAGGTACGTGCCGACGATCGGCACGGACAGGATCGCGCCCTGCATGAAGCGCACACCGGTGCCGGAGAGCAGGTCGTCCGGGAGCGAGTAACCGGTGAAGCCGGTGAACATGCCCAGGAAGAACAGCAGGAAGCCGAACAGCCAGTTGATCTCACGCGGCTTGCGGAACGCGCCGGTGAAGAACACGCGCATCATGTGCACGAACATGCCGGCGAGGAAGATCAGCGCCGCCCAGTGGTGGATCTGCCGGATGAGCAGACCACCGCGCACCTCGAACGAGATGTGCATGGTCGAGTTGAACGCCTCGGACATCAGCTGTCCCTGGAGCGGGACGTAGCTGCCGGCGTACTCCACCTCGTTCATCGACGGGTGGAAGAACATCGTCAGATAGACGCCCGTCAGGATGATGATGAGGAAGCTGTAGAGGCAGACCTCGCCCAGCATGAAGGACCAGTGGTCCGGGAAGATCTTCCGCATGTTGGCCTTGGCCAGCGTGTAGATCCCCAGGCGGCCGTCGGCCCAGTCGGCGATCCGCTCTCCGGCGGGCGCCTTCTTCGTATTCGTCACAGTGCTCATCCGCGCTCCCAGAAGGCAGGACCGACGGGCTCTTCGAAGTCGCTGTGCGCTTCGAGGAAGCCCTTGTCGTTCACGCCGATCCGCAGCTGCGGGAGGGCGTGGCCGGCCGGGCCGAAGATGACGCGGGCGCCGTCGGACAGGTCGAAGGTGGACTGGTGGCACGGGCACAGCACGTGGTGCGTCTGCTGCTCGTACAGGGAGATCGGGCAACCGACGTGGGTGCAGATCTTCGAGAAGGCGACGATGCCGTCGTGCGACCACTCGAGCTCGCGCTTGTCCTTGATGTCCTCCGGCTGGATCCGGACGATCATCAGGGCGGCCTTGGCGATCTCGGTCTGGAAGTCGTGGTCGTGCTCCTCGAGGCCCTCGGGCTTCGCGAACGTCAGCGAACCGACGGCGACGTCCTCGGGACGCAGCGGCTCGTTGGTGTTCATGTTGATGAGGAGCTTGCCCTTGGCCCACAGGGTGGAGCGGAGCTTCTTCTCGGGCAGCGGGCCCATGTCACGCAGCAGCACGACGCCGGAGAGCGGCACCAGGGCCAGCGCGCCGAAGAGCGTGTTGCGGATCAGCTTGCGGCGGCCGAAGCCGGACTCGGCGGCACCGGCCGCGAAGTCCGCCATGACCTTCGCCTTGACCTCGGGCGTGGCCTGCATCGGGTGGCGGTCGTCGGCCACCTCGACGTCGGACATCAGGGTGCGGGCCCAGTGGACCGCGCCGGCGCCGATGAAGAACAGCGCCGCACCGAGGGTCAGACCCAGGGCGAAGTTGAGCGCGGACACCCGGCCGAAGGGCCAGATGTACACGATCTTGTCGACCGGGAAGATCACGTACGAGGCGATGAAGCCGATCGTGGCCAGCATCGACAGCGTGAACATGAAGGCGATCGCGCGCTCGGACCGCTTGGCGGCCCGCTCGTCGATGTCCTGGATGCGCGGCTTGTGGGGCGGGAGGCCCGGGTCGGCGAACGGGTCTTCGGCGACCTTCACCGCGCCGTGCGCGGTGGCCTGCTCGGTCGGCAGGATCTCTTCTGGATTCTCTTGGGTACTCATGACTTCTTGGCCTTAGCGGTGTGGGCCGCGACCCAGATGGCAACTGCGATCAGTGCGCCCAGTCCGAAGACCCACGCGAACAGGCCCTCGCTGACGGGGCCGAGGCCACCGAGCTTGAGACCGCCCGGGTTGTCGGCCTTGTCGCTGTTCACGGCCTGGACGTAGGCGATGATGTCCTTCTTCTGCTTCTCCGGCATCGTCGTGTCGGGGAAGGAGGGCATGTTCTGCGGGCCGGTCTGCATGGCCTCGTAGAGGTGCTTCGGGTCCACGCCCTCGAGGTTCGGCGCGTACTTGCCGTAGGTCAGCGCGCCGCCCTCGCCGGTGAAGTTGTGGCACTGGGCACAGTTGGAGCGGAACAGTTCGCCACCCTTGGCGATGTCAGCGCCCTCGGGGCTGTACTGGCCTTCCTTCGGCGTGACCGGACCGGCACCGAGGGAGGCGACGTACGCCGCGAGCTGATCGATCTCAGCCTGCGAGTAGATGACCTTCTTCTTCGGGACCTGGGCGCCCGGCTGCTGAGCCGGCATACGGCCGGTGCCGACCTGGAAGTCCACCGCCGCCGAGCCCACGCCGACCAGGGACGGGCCGTCAGAGGTGCCCTGACCGCCGGTTCCGTGGCAGCTGGCGCAGCCGACGGAGTAGAGCTTCTTGCCCTCCTCGATGGCCAGGGACTGGGCGGTTTCATCGGCCTTCGCCGTGCCCGCGGGTGCGAACGCGGCGTACAGCCCCCCAGTTGCCGCCAGCGCGAGGAGTAGGACGACGACCGCCGCCAGCGGATGGCGTCGTCGTGCGGAGAGCTTTTTCACGGATTACCCCGGTGTCAGGATCTTCTGCGTCGATGCTTGCTGGATGTGTGCGTCCGCCCGGAGGCGGAGCCCGATTACTTGATCAAGTAGATCGTGGCGAAGAGGCCGATCCAGACGACATCGACGAAGTGCCAGTAGTAGGACACGACGATGGCGGCGGTTGCCTGCTCGTGAGTGAACCTCTTGGCGGCGTACGTCCGGCCGAGGACCAGCAGGAAGGCGATGAGACCGCCTGTCACGTGCAGGCCGTGGAAGCCGGTGGTCAGGTAGAACACCGTGCCGTAGGGGTCGGAGGACAGCGAGAGGCCGTCCACCTTCACCAGCTCGGTGTACTCGAAGACCTGGCCGCCGATGAAGATCGCGCCCATCACGAAGGTGATGATGAACCACGTCCGGAGCTTCTTCACGTCGCCCCGCTCCGCGGCGAAGACGCCGAGCTGGCAGGTGAGCGAGGAGAGCACCAGGATCGTGGTGTTCGTCGCGGAGAACGGAAGGTTCAAGGCGTCGGCCTTTTCCGTCCAGAACTCCGCGCCCATCACGGATCGCAGGGTGAAGTACATCGCGAAGAGGGCCGCGAAGAACATCAGCTCGGAGCTCAACCAGATGATGGTTCCGACGCTGGTGAGGTTCGGTCGATTGACCGACGGGTGCGCGTGCCCGGTTTCTACTGTCGTTACTGTCGCCACGACCGACATTATGTCGGTCGCTTATCCCGCCCTCACTCCGGGGGGTGCCGTTCGGAGTGTCCGGGGCCCGTGTCCTGCCCGAACGGCCCATCGGAAGGCCCCTCCGACACCCTTCGAACAGGTGTTGAACGGGTGTTGACGGGGTGTGGACCGGAGTAGCATCCGCGCCAACGACCGACCACCTTCACGGAGGAACGATGCAGTCGAGCGCCACGGTCCTGGTCTACAGCGACGACGCGAACACCCGCGCCCAGGTCCGCCTCGCGGCCGGGCGCCGGCCCGCCGCCGACGTTCCCCCGGTCGAGTTCGTGGAGTGCGCGACGTTGCCGGCGGTGCTCGACGCCCTGGACGCGGGCGGCATCGACGTGTGCGTGCTCGACGGCGAGGCCGTCCCGGCCGGCGGCATGGGCGTGTGCCGGCAGATCAAGGACGAGATCTTCCGCTGCCCGCCGGTGCTGCTGCTCATCGGCCGCCCCCAGGACGCCTGGCTGGCCACCTGGAGCCGCGCGGACGCCGCGGTCACCCTTCCGGTGGAACCGGTCGAGTTCGCGGCGTCCCTGGCGGGCCTGCTGCGCGCACGGCTCTCGATCGACGCGTAGCACCCGTACGGGCTAGAGGGACGGCCGCAGGCGGGCCTTGGCGTCCTCGGTGGCCGTGGGGTTGGCGGCGTCGGTCACCAGGGCGCTGCCGGCCCGCCACTTCTGCCACGGCAGGTTCCAGTCGCCGAAGCCGTTGCCGAAGGTGTCCATCATCTCGCCCTCGCTGTTGACGACGCGGACGATGTCGCCCGGGCGCACGTTCTCGTAGAACCAGGCCGCGTTGCCGGTCGACATGCCGACACAGCCGTGGCTGACGTTGGCGACGCCCTGGGAGCCCACCGACCAGGGGGCGGCGTGCACGTACTCGCCGCTCCAGGTGACCCGGGTGGCGTAGTAGACGGGCAGGTCGTACGAGTCAGAGCTGCCCTCCGCGATGCCGATGCTGGTGCCCCGCATCCGGACGTAGTACTCCTTGCCGAGCACCACTTTGATCCCGTTTCGGGTGGAGAAGCCCGGTTTTCCGGTGGTCACCGGAATGGTGTTGATCACTTCTCCGTTGCGCCGCACCGTCATGTAGTGGGAACCGGCGTCCGCGACGGCCTCGATCCGGTCGCCGATGGTCAGCTTGAGCGGCTTGGAGGCGCCGCCGTAGAGCTTGTCGCCGACCTTGAGGCCGTCCAGGTTGCCGCTGACCGAGACGGTCGCGCCGGTGGGCCAGTACTCCTTCGGACGGAAGTGCAGCTTCTTGTCGTCCACCCAGTACCAGGCGCCCTCCACGGCCGGGGTGGAGCGGACCTTGAGGGCCCGTTCGACCACCGCGCGGGCCGCCTTGTCCTTCACCGGGAGGCTCAGCTCGGCGGTGATGGGCTGCCCGACGCCGTACGTGCCCGCCTCGGGGCCGAACGCGACGGTGAGGGCCCGTTTGGCCGGTGCCGTCTCGAACGTGAACGTACGGGCTCCCGGGGCGCCGTCCTCGTCCTCGGTGGCCACCTGGACGGTGTAGCGGGCGCCGGCCGCCAGAGCGGCCGTGGAGCGCCACTTCTGGCCGTCGGCGGTGAGCTCGCCCGCCAGGTGGTGCCCGGACGCGTCGGTGGCGGTGACGTCGGTGATCCGCCCGTCGTCGTCCTTGACGGTGATCTCCAGGGGCTTCTCGGGGTCGGCCTTCTTCCCGTCGCCGGGCGCGTTGAAGGCGATCTCGTCGGCCGCGTCGTAGGGCCTCGCCGACAGCGGATGGTCCCCGCCGCCCGCGCACGCCGTGACGCCCGCCGTGACGGTGAGGGCCAGAAGGGTGCAGCTCAGAACAGTCCGAATGCGCGGCGTGTCGTTCATGACCTCACGCTAAGAACAATCCTCGCGCGCGGCGCGCCGAGCGTGCCAAAAGAGGGGCCCGGCCGCTTCGTCGGAACGAAGTGACCGGGCCCCTCGGGGTGTTACGGGGTGCTACTGGTTCTGGTTCTCACCACGGTAGAACTCGAAGACCCAGCCCCAGATGCCGACCAGGATGAGCGGCGCCGAGAAGTACAGGATCCACCAGCCCATCGCGATGGCGAGGAAGGCGAGCGCACCGCCGACGGCCAGCGAGAGCGGCTGCCAGCTGTGGGGGGCGAAGAAGCCCACCTCGCCGGCCTCGTCCGCGACGTCGGCCTCCTTGTTGTCCTGCGCCATGGCGTCGACCCGCCGGGCCGTGAAGGCCAGGTAGTAGCCGATCATGATGCAGAGACCGAACGCCAGGAACAGCGCCGTCGTGCCGACCGGCTCCTTCGACCACACGCCATAGACGATCGCCATGGCGAGGACGAAGACGCTCAGCCAGATGAACATCTTGCCCTGGATCTTCACTTGCCGGCCTCCTTGCCGCCGCTGAGGGCCGCCACCTCGTGAGGCTTGTTCTCGAGCTGGTCGAGAGCCGCGATCTCAGGGTGGTGCAGGTCGAACGCCGGGGATTCGGAACGGATCCGCGGCAGGGTGAGGAAGTTGTGCCGCGGCGGCGGGCAGGACGTCGCCCACTCGAGCGAACGGCCGTAGCCCCACGGGTCGTCGACCTCGATCTTCTTGCCGTACTTGGCGGTCTTCCACACGTTGTACATGAACGGAAGCATCGACAGGCCGAGCAGGAAGGAGCTGATCGTCGAGATCGTGTTCAGCGTGGTGAAGCCGTCGGCCTCGAGGTAGTCCGCGTAACGACGCGGCATGCCCTCGGCACCGAGCCAGTGCTGCACCAGGAACGTGCCGTGGAAGCCCACGAACAGCGTCCAGAAGGTCATCTTGCCGAGGCGCTCGTCCAGCATCTTGCCGGTGAACTTCGGCCACCAGAAGTGGAAGCCGGAGAACATCGCGAAGACCACGGTGCCGAAGATGACGTAGTGGAAGTGCGCCACGACGAAGTACGAGTCGGAGACGTGGAAGTCCATCGGGGGCGAGGCCAGGATGACGCCGGTCAGACCACCGAAGGTGAAGGTGATCAGGAAGCCGACGGCCCACAGCATCGGGGTCTCGAAGGACAGCGAGCCCTTCCACATCGTTCCGATCCAGTTGAAGAACTTCACACCGGTCGGTACGGCGATGAGGAACGTCATGAAGGAGAAGAACGGCAGGAGCACACCGCCGGTGACGTACATGTGGTGGGCCCACACGGTCACGGACAGACCGGCGATCGCGATGGTCGCGGCCACCAGACCGATGTAACCGAACATCGGCTTGCGGCTGAAGACCGGGATGACCTCGGAGATGATGCCGAAGAAGGGCAAGGCGATGATGTACACCTCTGGGTGTCCGAAGAACCAGAAGAGGTGTTGCCACAGCAGGGCGCCGCCGTTGGCCGCGTCGAAGACATGGGCACCGAACTTGCGGTCCGCCTCCAGGGCGAACAGCGCGGCCGCCAGGACCGGGAAGGCCAGCAGGACCAGGACACCGGTCAGCAGCACGTTCCAGGTGAAGATCGGCATGCGGAACATCGTCATGCCCGGAGCGCGCATGCAGATGATCGTGGTGATGAAGTTGACCGAGCCGAGGATCGTGCCGAAGCCGGAGAAGGCCAGACCCATGATCCACATGTCGGCGCCGACACCCGGCGAGCGGACCGCGTCCGACAGCGGGGAGTAGGCGAACCAGCCGAAGTCGGCGGCACCCTGCGGGGTGAGGAAGCCGGCCACGGCGATGATCGAGCCGAACAGGTAGAGCCAGTAGGCGAACATGTTCAGCCGCGGGAACGCCACGTCGGGCGCGCCGATCTGCAGCGGCATGATCCAGTTCGCGAAGCCGGCGAACAGCGGCGTCGCGAACATCAGCAGCATGATCGTGCCGTGCATCGTGAACGCCTGGTTGAACTGCTCGTTCGACATGATCTGCGTACCCGGACGGGCCAGCTCGGCGCGCATGAAGAGCGCCATGAGGCCGCCGATGATGAAGAACACGAACGAGGTGACCAGGTACATCGTGCCGATGGTCTTGTGGTCGGTGGTGGTCAGCCACTTCACCACGACGTTGCCGGGCTGCTTGCGGCGTACCGGGAGCTCGTTCTCGTACGAGTCCTCAGCCGCGGCCGCACCCTGGGGTTCGTTGAGGATGCTCACAGTTGGTTCTTCTCCGCATTCCGAGCCGGGTCCGTCTGCTCAATGCCGGACGGGATGTAGCCGGTCTGCCCCTTCTCCGCCAGCTCCTTCAGGTGCTGCTGGTAGCGCTCCGGAGAGACCACCTTGACGTTGAAGAGCATCCGGGAGTGGTCGACACCACAGAGCTCGGCGCACTTGCCGAGGAAGGTGCCTTCCTGCGTCGGGGTGACCTCGAAGGCGT
Organism: Streptomyces fradiae; assembly: GCF_041270065.1. NCBI lineage: Bacteria > Bacillati > Actinomycetota > Actinomycetes > Kitasatosporales > Streptomycetaceae > Streptomyces > Streptomyces fradiae. Next base: position 2,083,569 of record NZ_CP065958.1, read on the forward strand.
TGGTGTGACCCGGGATGACGTCCTGCTTCATGAGGAACGGGACCACCCAGAAGGAGTGGATGACGTCACGCGAGGTCAGGACGAAGCGGACCTTCTCGCCCTTCGGCAGCCACAGGGTCGGGCCCGGGTTGCCGGTCTGCGGGTTCCGGGTGCCGGGGATGCCGGCGTCGTAGACGCCGCCCGCGTTCGCCGGGAACTGGTCCTTGTACTTGTCCGGGATCGCCGCGAGGTTCGGGGCCTTCTTGGCGTCACCGGTCACGCCCGGCACGTTCTCGATGTAGTTGAAGCCCCAGCTCCACTGGTAGCCGACCACGTTGACCGTGTGCGCCGGCTTCGGGGTGAGCTCGAGGAGCTTCGACTCGTCGCGCGCGGTGAAGTAGAAGAGCACCGAGACGATGATGAGCGGGGTGACCGTGTACAGCGCCTCGATCGGCATGTTGTACCGGGTCTGCGGAGGTACCTCGACCTTGGTACGGCTGCGCCGGTGGAAGATGGTGGCCCACAGGATGAGGCCCCACACCAGGATGCCGGTGAGGAGGGCGGCGGCCCAGGAGCCCTGCCACAGGGAGAGGATCCGCGGAGCCTCTTCCGTGACGGGGGTGGGCATGCCAAGGCGGGGGAAGTCTTCCCAGTTGTACGAGCAACCGGTGGCTGTCGCCAGGATCAGGCCCGCAGTCAGCACCTGCGGCAGCTTCCGCCGCATCGGGCGCCGAGACGTGGGGGTACCGCCCGCGCCTCGGCTGCGGGGGAGGTCGGAGCCGTTGGGACTCACGTAGCGCCTTCCCGAGAGTCTCGGCCCGCGTAGGTCGGCTGCCACGGCCGTCCGTCTCGCTGGTCGGTCGCCGCCCCGGCCGCGGGCAGGGGTTTGGATGTTTATGCGGACCAAACCCTACTGGACGCTATTTGGGGTCGCGCGGGGAGGGTGCCCAACGCGCCGTCCGAGTCCCCGAAGGGGTGGAGTCCCGGCTTCCGGGCGGGTGCCGGGCAGGGCCGACCGGCGGTGCGGGCCGGGCTTCTGACGGGGCGTCGCGGTCGGGTCTGTCCGGCGGATCAGGGTCGGGACAGGCCCGCGCCGGGGCGGCGGGGATAGCGTGGGCGGATGCCGTACTTCGACGCCGCTTCCGCTGCTCCGCTGCACCCCGTGGCCCGTCAGGCGCTGCTCGCCTCCCTTGACGAGGGCTGGGCCGACCCGGCCCGGCTGTACCGGGAGGGGCGGCGGGCCCGGCTGCTGCTCGACGCCGCCCGGGAGGCCGCGGCGGAGGCGGTGGGCTGTCGGCCCGACGAGCTCGTGTTCACTCCTTCGGGGACGCGCGCGGTTCACGCGGGGATCTCCGGCGCGCTCGCCGGGCGTCGGCGTGTCGGGGACCGGCTCGTGGTGTCGGCGGTCGAACACTCCTCCGTCCTGCACGCCGGCGAGACGCACGCGGCGGCGGGCGGCACGGTGACCGAGGTGCCGGTGGACCGCTCCGGGGCGGTGGACCCGGCGGTCTTCGCGGCCGCGCTCGACTCCCGTACCGCACTGGCCTGTCTGCAGTCCGCCAATCACGAGGTGGGCACCGAGCAGCCGGTGGCCGAGGTGGCCGCGGCCTGTACGGCGGCCGGGGTGCCGCTGCTCGTGGACGCGGCGCAGTCGCTCGGCTGGGGACCGGTGCCGGCGGGCTGGTCGCTGCTCGCGGCGAGCGCGCACAAGTGGGGCGGGCCGTCGGGGGTGGGGCTGCTCGCGGTGCGCAAGGGTGTCCGGTTCGCCCCGCAAGGTCCGTCGGACGAGCGGGAGTCGGGGCGGGCGCCGGGCTTCGAGAACCTGCCGGGGATCGTGGCGGCGGCGGCCTCGCTGCGGGCGGTACGGGCGGAGGCGGCGGCCGAGTCGGCGCGGCTGCGGGCGCTCGTGGACCGGATCCGGGCACGGGTGCCGGAGCTGGTGCCGGACGTGGAGGTGGTGGGCGACCCGGTGCGCCGGCTCCCCCATCTCGTCACCTTCTCCTGTCTCTATGTCGACGGGGAGACCCTGCTCTCGGGTCTCGACCGGGAGGGTTTCTCCGTTTCGTCCGGTTCGTCGTGCACGAGTTCGACCCTGACGCCCAGCCATGTGCTGCGCGCGATGGGGGTGCTGAGCGAGGGGAACGTCCGGGTGTCGCTGCCGGCCGGGACGACGGAGGAGGACGTGGACCGCTTCCTCGCGGTGCTGCCCGGGGTGGTGGCCGGGGTGCGCGAGCGGCTCGGCGCCCCGGCGTCGATGTTCGCCGCGCCCGTGGAGACGGCGGACACCCTCCTTGTCGACGCCCTCGGACGGCGCTGCCCGATCCCGGTGATCGAGCTGGCCAAGGTCATCGGCGACGTCCCGGTGGGCGGCACGGTCACGGTCCTCTCGGACGACGGGGCGGCGCGCCTGGACATCCCGGCCTGGTGCGAGATGCGGGGTCAGGAGTACGTGGGCGAGGAGCCCTCGCCGAAGGGCGGCACGGCGTACGTGGTGCGGCGGGTGTCCTGACGACGCCGGAGCCCCGGGGCGCGCGGCCCCGGGGCTCCGGTGTGCTGTCCGTACCGATCAGGCCGGGTGTCAGGCCAGGTGCGCCTGGACCTCGGCGGCGGCCTCGTCGCCGTAGGCCTTGGTGAAGCGGTCCATGAAGTTGGCGCGGCGCAGGGTGTACTCCTGGGTGCCCAGGGTCTCGATCACCAGGGTGGCGAGCATGCAGCCGACCTGGGCGGCGCGCTCCAGGCCGACGCCCCAGGACAGACCGGTCAGGAAGCCGGCGCGGAAGGCGTCGCCGACACCGGTCGGGTCGACCTTGGCCTCCTCCTCCGGGCAGCCGACCTCGATCGGGTCCTCGCCGACCCGCTCGATGCGCACGCCGCGCGAGCCGAGGGTGGTGACGCGGTGCCCGACGCGGCCGAGGATCTCCTCCTCGGTCCAGCCGGTCTTCGACTCGATGAGGCCCTTCTCGTACTCGTTGGAGAAGAGGTAGGTCGCCCCGTCCAGGAGGGTGCGGATCTCCTCGCCGTCCATGCGCGCGATCTGCTGCGAGAAGTCGGCGGCGAAGGGGATCGCGCGGGTCCGGCACTCCTCGGTGTGGCGCAGCATCGCCTCGGGGTCGTCGGCGCCGATGAGGACCAGGTCGAGGCCGCCCACGCGGTCGGCGACGGCCTTGAGCTCGATCAGCCGGGCCTCGCTCATGGCGCCGGTGTAGAAGGAGCCGATCTGGTTGTGGTCCGAGTCCGTGGTGCACACGAAGCGGGCGGTGTGCAGGACCTCGGAGATGCGGACCGAGCCGGTGTCGACGCCGTGCCGGTCGAGCCAGGCGCGGTACTCGTCGAAGTCGAAGCCGGCGGCGCCGACGAGCACCGGCCGGCCGCCGAGCTGGCCCATGCCGAAGGAGATGTTCGCCGCGACGCCACCCCGGCGGACGTCGAGGTTGTCGACGAGGAACGACAACGAGACCGTGTGGAGCTGGTCCGCCACGAGCTGGTCGGCGAACCGGCCCGGGAAGGTCATGAGGTGGTCGGTGGCGATGGAGCCGGTGACTGCGATACGCACGGCTGAACGCTCCTGTGGAAAGGGACGGCGATGACGGTTCACGCTACCCGGTGCGGAGGGTGGAAGCCGAACAGGGGAAACTACCCCAGAGTAGGGCTTTTCCCCGAAGCCGGACCGTGCGTACGGTGCCGCCATGACCACGTACCCCGCTCCTCGTGAGCGCCAGGAGTCCGAGTTCAGCCTCGCGGAGCTGTGCGGTGACGGCGCGCGGATGGCCCCGCACTGGGTGACGCCGGCCACCTCGTCGGCCGCGCCGGTCTCCCCCGCACTGATCCACGGCGTCCGGGTCCCGGAGGATTCCGCCCGGCTGATCGCGGCCACCGCGGAGTACGGGGCGTAGCCGGGCGCAGCCCGAACGGGGCCGGCTCTGGAGCGCGCGGAACCGTCCGGGCGCCGCCCCCGTCCCAGAGGTGTCTTCCGCAGGGATGCCACATCTGGAGGAGCGCGCGGTGAGCAGCAGTACGGAGACGGAGAACCGGCCGGGGAGGCGCGGTCCGCTTCTCGTCGCCTCGGTGGCGGCGGGAGTGCTTCTCGTGGGCGGCGGGGGCGTGTACTACGCCGCGACCGCGTCGGGCGACGGCAGCGGTACGGCGGGCGCGGGCGCCGCGAAGGACGCGGCCGCCGCTCCCCCGCCGCTGAAGCTGGGCGGTGCGGACACCGGCGGCCCCGGGATCGCCCCGGGCGAGCCCGACCCGGGCGGCGGTCCGGACGGCACCGTCTACGAAGCCAAGGGCCCCCTCCCCCACGGGCCCTCCTCGGCCGCGGTCCACCGGCCCGAGGGCCGGGTCACCTCGGCGGAGGTGACCCGGCTGGCCGCGGCGCTCGGCCTGCGGGGCGAGCCGCGGCTGATCGGCGAGGTGTGGCGGCTCGACCCGGAGAAGGACACCACGGGGCTGCGTCTCGACGTGTCCGCGAAGGCACCGGGCAGCTGGACGCTGAGCCGGTACGACGGCGGGCCGGTCGGCGACTCCTGCCTCAAGGGCAAGGCGTGTCCGCCGCCGGGCGAGGCCAAGCCTCCGACGGGCGGCGGTTCTCCGGTGAGCGAGGCGGCGGCCCGGGCGGCCGCGGCCCCGGTCCTGAAGGCGATCGGCCAGGACGACGCCAAGGTGGACGCGAGCCAGGTGATGAACGGCTCGGAGCGGGTGGTGAACGCCGACCCGGTGGTGGGCGGGCTGCCCACCTACGGCTGGTCGACCGGCCTCCACATCGGCCCGGACGGCTCGGTCGTGGCCGGCAGCGGACGGCTCAAGGAGCCGGCGAAGGGCGACACGTATCCGGTGGTCGGCGCGGAGAAGGCGCTCGCCGAGCTGAACGAGGCCTCGAAGAGCACCGGCCCGGTCGGCATCGGCGGCTGCGCCACGGACCCGCCGGCGAGCACGGACGGGCAGCCGGGCGGAAAGCCGGGGCTGCCGGGCGGGAAGCCGGGCGTCGCGCCGGACGCGCCCTGCCAGACCACGGTCGACACGGCGCCCCCGACCGTGGTGGAGGTGACCGGGGCGCGGTTCGGTCTGGCCGCGCAGTACGTGGACGGCGAGCAGGTGCTCGTACCGGCCTGGCTGTTCGAGGCGCGGGCGAAGGCGGACGCGAAGCCGTACACGGTGGCGCGGACGGCAGTGGACGCCCGCTACCTGGCCCCGCCGGCCAAGCCCTCCCCCGCGCCCACGACGCCGCCGGACCAGGGCACGGCGCCGGTCCGGCAGATCACCTCGTTCACGGTGGACCCCGGCGGCCGGAAGCTGTCGGTGACCTTCTGGGGCGGGGTGTGCAGCGACTACACGGTGACGGCCGAGGAGAGCCCGCGGCAGGTCGTGGTGCGGATCGCGGAGCGGGCCAAGGAGCCGGGGCGGGCCTGCATCATGGTGGCCGTCGAGATCACCCGTACGGTGACGCTCCAGGCGCCGCTGGGCGACCGCCCGGTGGTGGACGGGGCGAGCAACGAGGCGGTGCCGCGGCCGTAGGCCGCCCGTGACGACGGCGGAACGCGCGAAGAGGGTGGCACCCGGGGTCCGGGTGCCACCCTCTTCGCGTGCGGTGTGGCTTAGCTGAAGCTGTCGCCGCAGGCGCAGGAACCCGTCGCGTTCGGGTTGTCGATCGTGAAGCCCTGCTTCTCGATGGTGTCGACGAAGTCGATCGAGGCGCCGCCCAGGTAGGGCGCGCTCATGCGGTCGGTGACGACCTTGACGCCGCCGAAGTCCTTGACGACGTCGCCGTCGAGCGAGCGCTCGTCGAAGAACAGCTGGTACCGCAGGCCGGAGCAGCCACCGGGCTGAACGGCGACGCGCAGCGCCAGGTCGTCACGGCCTTCCTGGTCGAGCAGGGCCTTGACCTTGGCCGCGGCGGCGTCGGACAGGAGGATGCCGTCGCTGACAGTGGTCTTCTCGTCCGATACGGACATCTGCTTCTCTCCCGGGTTGGTACGGAGACTGCTTGCCGACGGTTGCAACCGGCGAGGCCGCGGATTCATTCCGGGCCCGAGGCGTCTCTTTCCCCTTCATGCTCGCACACCGCGTCCAGAGAAGGGGACGGCGAATTCGTCACATCGACACTATGGACATCGTCAAAGTGACGTGAACCGGTTATGATAGATAGCGTCATTTAGACGAAAAGGCTTTTCGAGGCTCACCGTAGAAGTAGAAAGGGTGCGTGACGTGACCACCGCCCAGCCCTTGGACGTCCAGCCGACGCCGCTCGCCCTCCTCCTGCTCGGCCGCGAGGCCGACCCGAAGAGCGAGCGCGGCGTGGAGTGCCCCGGCGACCTCCCGTCGCCCTCCGACCCGGACCTGGTGGAGCGCGCCCGCGCCGCCAAGGAGAAGCTCGGGGACAAGGTCTTCGTCCTCGGGCACCACTACCAGCGCGACGAGGTCATCCAGTTCGCCGACGTCACCGGCGACTCCTTCAAGCTCGCCCGTGACGCCGCCGCCAAGCCGGAGGCCGAGTACATCGTCTTCTGCGGTGTGCACTTCATGGCCGAGTCGGCGGACATCCTGACCGGCGACGACCAGAAGGTCGTCCTGCCTGACCTCGCCGCCGGCTGTTCGATGGCCGACATGGCCACCGCGGAGCAGGTCGCCGAGTGCTGGGACGTGCTGACCGAGGCCGGCGTCGCCGAGCGGGTCGTGCCCGTCTCGTACATGAACTCCTCCGCCGACATCAAGGCCTTCACCGGCAAGCACGGCGGCACCATCTGCACCTCGTCCAACGCGAAGAAGGCCCTGGAGTGGGCCTTCGAGCAGGGCGAGAAGGTGCTGTTCCTGCCGGACCAGCACCTGGGCCGCAACACCGCCGTCCGCGACATGGGCATGTCCTTGGACGACTGCGTGATCTACAACCCGCACAAGCCGAACGGCGGCCTGACCGCCGAGCAGCTGCGCGACGCGAAGATGATCCTGTGGCGGGGCCACTGCTCGGTGCACGGCCGCTTCTCGCTGGACTCGGTCGCCGATGTGCGCGAGCGCATCCCGGGCGTCAACGTGCTCGTGCACCCCGAGTGCAAGCACGAGGTCGTGGCCGCGGCGGACTACGTGGGCTCGACGGAGTACATCATCAAGACCCTGGAGGCGGCCCCGGCCGGCTCGAAGTGGGCGATCGGCACCGAGCTCAACCTGGTCAAGCGCCTCGCCGACCGCTTCGCCCCGGAGGGCAAGGAGGTCGTCTTCCTCGACCGCACGGTCTGCTTCTGCTCGACCATGAACCGCATCGACCTGCCCCACCTGGTGTGGGCCCTGGAGTCCCTCGCCGAGGGCAACCTGGTCAACCGGATCGAGGTCGACAAGGAGACGGAGGCGTTCGCGAAGCTCGCGCTTGAGCGGATGCTGGCGCTGCCGTAACGATTCCTCGTACGGAAGGGGCGCCCCGCGCGATGCGGGGCGCCCCTTCTGCATGTGCAGGTGTACGGGTCAGACGCCCGCCGGCTCCTTCGGCTGCGGCGGGACCGGGGCGTCGCCCCCGGGGGTCTTCGCCGCGCGCTTGGCCGCCTTCTTCGCGGCGCGGCGCTCCTTGCGGAGCTCCACCATCGCGTAGAGGGTCGGGACGAGCAGCAGGGTCAGCAGCGTCGAGGTGATCAGACCGCCGATCACCACCACGGCGAGCGGCTGGGCGATGAAGCCGCCCTCGCCGGTGACGCCGAGCGCCATCGGGAGCAGGGCGAAGATCGTCGCCAGGGCGGTCATGAGGATCGGGCGCAGCCGGTGCCGGCCGCCCTCGATCACCGCTTCGACGACGCCCAGGCCCTGGGCCCGGTACTGGTTGATCAGGTCGATCAGGACGATCGCGTTGGTGACCACGATGCCGATCAGCATCAGCATGCCGATCATGGCCGGGACGCCCATGGGCGTGCCGGTGGCGACCAGCAGGCCGATCGCGCCGGTGGCCGCGAACGGGATGGAGACCAGCAGGATCAGCGGCTGGATCAGCGACCGGAAGGTCGCCACGAGCAGCATGAACACGATCGCCACGGCCGCGAGCATGGCCAGGCCCAGGTTGACGAACGCGTCGGACTGGTCCTCGGAGACGCCGCCGATGGTCGCGGTCGCGCCCGCCGGGAGGTCGATCTCCTTGAGCTTGGTCTGCAGCGCCGCGCTGACCGCGCCGGTGTTGTCGCCGGTCGGGGTGGCGGTGATGGTGGCCGCCCGGGCGCCGTCGATCCGGGTCTTGGAGACCGGGCCGGGCACCAGCTCGACGGTGGCGATGTCACCCAGCTTGACCGGGCCGATCGGCAGCGCCTTGAGCTCGGCCAGGGTGGTGGCCGGCTTCGCCGAGGTGAGGACGATGTCCCGCTCGGTGTCGTCGAGGACGGCCGTGCCGGCTGGCATGCCGTGCACCGCCTGGCCGACGATCAGACCGAGGGTGGTGTCGTCGAAGCCGGCGTCGGCGGCCTTGTCGTTGGCGCGGACGGAGACCCGCGGGATCGACTGGGACAGGTCGCTCTGGACGTCGGTGACGTCCTTCAGCCCCTCGACGCCCTTCTTGACCGCGTCGGCGGCCTTCTTCAGGACGTCGGCGTCGGCGGCCTTGACGACCACCTTGAGGTCCTGGTTGCTGAAGGCGTCGCCGGCCGCGATGGTGGTGTCGCCGATGCCGTCGAGCTTGGCGAGGGCGCTGTCGACCGCGTCGCGGGTCTTCTCGTACGAGGCGGAGTCCTCCAGGGTCACCTGGTAGGAGGCCTGGTTGGTGCCGGTGCCGCCGCCGAAGGCCGCCATGAAGCCGGAGGAGCCGACGGTGACCTGGTAGTCCTTGATGCCCTCGGTGTCGGCGAGGACCTTCTCGACCTTCTTCGCGGCCTCGTCGGAGGCGGCCAGGCTGGTGCCCGGCGGCAGCTCCTGCTTGATGCTGAGGAGCTTCTGCTCGCCCTGGTCGAAGAAGTTGGTCTTCAGCAGACCGCCCATGCCGAAGGTGACCACGAGGACCACCAGGGCGATGACGACGCTGGTGATCCGGCGCCGGGTGGCGAAGCGCAGCACCGGGACGTAGGCGCGCTGCAGCTTGCTGCGGGCCTCCTTCTCCTCGGCCTGCCGGCGGGCCTCGTCCGGGTCCTCGGAGGTGCCCTTGGGGGCGCGCAGGAACCAGAACGACAGGACCGGGACCACGGTCAGCGAGACGAGCAGCGAGGCGAGCAGCGCGGCCGTGACGGTCAGCGAGAAGGAGCCGAACAGCTCGCCGACGATGCCGCCGACCAGGCCGATCGGCAGGAAGACGGCGACGGTGGTGAGGGTCGACGAGGTGACCGCGCCGGCCACCTCCTTGACCGCGGTGACGATCGCGGTCTGCCGCTCCTCGCCGTAGCCGAGGTGCCGCTTGATGTTCTCCAGGACCACGATCGAGTCGTCGACGACCCGGCCGATGGCGATGGTGAGGGCGCCCAGGGTCAGCATGTTGAGCGAGAGGTCGCGGGTCCACAGCACGATCAGGGCGAGGACCACGGAGAGCGGGATGGAGACCGCGGTGACCAGGGTGGAGCGCAGCGAGGCCAGGAAGACCAGGATGACGAGGACGGCCATGACCAGGCCGAGCGCGCCCTCCGTGGTGAGGCCGGAGATGGACTTGGCGACGGCCGGGCCCTGGTCGGAGACCACGGTCAGCTGCGCGCCCGCGCCCAGGTCCTGACGGAGCTTAGGCAGCTTGTCCTCGACGGCGTCGGAGATGGTGACGGCGCTGCCGTCCTTGTCCATGGTGACCACGACCGCGAGGCTGGGCTTGCCGTCGGTGCGGGTCACGGAGACCCGGCGGGCCTCGTCCTGCTGGACGGTGGCGACGTCGCCGAGGCGGACCGCCTTGCCCTTCACGGGCTTGATCCGCAGGTCCTGGATCTCCTTGAGCGAGGAGTAGCCGCCGCCGACCTGGACGGTGCGGGTCATGCCGTCCTCGGTGAAGGCGCCGGCGGGCATGGTGCCGCCGCCGTTCTTGATCGCCTCCGCGAGCTTCATGGTGGTCAGTCCGGCCGCGGCGAGCTTCTTCTCGTCCGGGGTGACGGAGACCTGGAGCTCCTGGACGCCGTCGATGGTGACCTGGCCGACGCCGTCGATGTCCTTGAGGACGGGGACGAGGGTCCGCTCCAGCTGGTCGGCGAGGGCCTGCGGGTCCTTGTCCGAGGAGACCGCGAGGACGACGGTCGGGATGTCGTCGGTGGAGCCGGCCACGACCTGCGGGTCGACCGAGTCCGGCAGCTGGGTGCGGGCCCGGTTCACGGCCTGCTGGACGTCGGCGACGAGCTGCTTGGTGCCCTCGTCCCCGTAGTCGAAGCTCGCCATGATGACGGCGCTGCCCTCGGAGGCGGTGGACGTGACGCCCTTGACGCCGTCGACCGCCTTCAGGGCGTTCTCCAGCGGTTCGACGACCTGCTTCTCCACCACGTCGGGCGAGGCGCCCTGGTACGGGGCGATGACCGAGACCATCGGGAACTCGATCGAGGGCAGCAACTGCTGCTTCAACTGCGGGATCGCGATCGCTCCGAAGAGGAGCGCGACGAGGGACATCAGCCCGATCAGGGCCCGTTGCGCGAGGCTGAATCTGGACAGCCAGGACATGGGGACTCGTTTCTGTGGCGTACTCGGCAGGTCTGCGCCGTGCTCGGCAAGCACCGTGTTCGGCAGGCGCCGTGTTCGGCAGGCACCGGGCGCCCGCGAGGGGTGCCCGGCTATACCCTCCGCCATGAGAAGGGGCCGATTCCTCGGCCCCCGGTCCCAATTCCTTATCCCGCGCATACCGCGTCTGGAGTACGCCCCGCCGCGGTGTCACTCCACCCTTGGACGGACAAGCCCCGACTCGTAGGCGGTGACCACCAGCTGCGCCCGGTCCCGGGCGCCCAGCTTGGCCATGGTCCGGTTCACATGGGTCTTGACGGTGAGCGGGCTGACGTCGAGCCGCTCGGCGATCTCGTCGTTGGAGTGGCCGCCGCCCACCAGGACGAGCACCTCGCGCTCGCGGGCGGTGAGCGCGGACAGGCGCTCGGAGTACGCGGGGGCGTCCGCGCCGTCCGGGTCGGCGCCGCCGCCCTGCGCGAGGAAGGAGGCGATCAGGCCCTTGGTGGCGGCCGGGGAGAGCAGCGCCTCGCCGGCGTGCGCGATCCGGATGGCGCCGAGCAGCTCCTCCGGTTCGGCGCCCTTGCCGAGGAAGCCGGAGGCGCCGGCGCGCAGCGACTGCACCACGTACTCGTCGACCTCGAAGGTGGTCAGCATGACGATCCGGACGTCCGCGAGCTCGGGATCGGCGGTGATCATGCGGGTGGCGGCGAGCCCGTCGGTGCCGGGCATCCGGATGTCCATCAGGACCACGTCCGGCCTGGTGCCGCGGGCCCGGTCCACCGCCTCGGCCCCGTCGGCGGCCTCGGCGACCACCTCCATGTCGGGCTCGGAGTCGACCAGGACCCGGAACGCGCTGCGCAGCAGCGCCTGGTCGTCGGCAAGCAGTACCCGGATGGTCACGCGTCCCCCTCGCAGTCGGCCGGCACCGGCAGTATCGCCTGCACCCGGAAGCCGCCCCCGTAGCGGGGTGCCGCGGTGAGGGTGCCGCCGAGCGCGGTGACCCGTTCGCGCATGCCGACCAGGCCGTGGCCGCCGCCCGGCTCGGGCGCCGGGACGACCGCGGGCCCGTCGTCGAGGACGGTGATCTCCACGGTGCGGCCGACCCGGAGCACGCTCACCTCGGCCCGCGCCTCGGACCCGGCGTGCTTGCGCACATTGGTCAGCGCCTCCTGGATGATCCGGTACGCGGCGAGGTCGACGGCGGCCGGCAGGGCGGCGGCCCGGTCGGTGCGGGCCAGCTCGACCGGCAGGCCCGCGTTGCGGAAGGTGGCGAGCAGGTCGTCCAGGACGGCGAGGCCCGACACCGGTTCGGTCGGTGCCTCCGGGTCGCCCGACTGACGGAGCAGCCCGACGGTGGCGCGCAGCTCGTCGAGCGCGGAGCGGGAGGCGGTACGGACGTGCGCCAGGGCCTCCTTGGCCTGGTCGGGGCGCTTGTCCATGACGTGCGCGGCGACCCCGGCCTGCACGTTCACCAGGGCGATGTGGTGGGCGACGACATCGTGCAGATCGCGGGCGATCCGCAGCCGCTCCTCGGCGACCCGCCGCCGCGCCTCCTCCTCGCGGCTGCGTTCCGCGCGCTCGGCCCGCTCCCGTATGGCGTCCACGAAGGCCCGCCGGCTGCGCACCGCGTCCCCGGCGGCCGCGGCCATCCCGGTCCAGGCGAAGACGCCCAGGTTCTCCTGCGCGTACCAGGGGGTGGGTCCGAAGACCATGGCGGCGAAGGTCAGCACGGCCATGGTGACGAGGCCGAGCCGCCAGGTGGTGGGCCGGTCGGTGTGCGCGGCGACGGTGAAGAGCGAGATGACGGCGCTCATGGTGACGGGCGCCGGGCGCTGGTCGGCGATCAACTCGACCAGCGCGAAGGCGGTGGTGGCGGCGAGCACCGGGATGGGCCGGCGGCGCCGGAACACCAGGACGGCGGCGCTGAGCAGCATCAGCACGACGCCGGTCGCGGTGGGCGTCCGGTCGCCGAAGGTGGGCCCGGCCGGGCTGCCGTGCGGGTCGGTGAAGGAGCTGCAGACCATGGCCGCGAGCACGACGAGCGCCAGCCCCGCGTCGAAGGCGAGGGGATGGGCGCGCAGCCGGTCCCGGGTCCGCGTGAGCGGGGTGCCGTGGGTCAGGGTGCCGTTGGTCGTCACAGCAGAAGACGGTACGGGGTCCGGACGCGCCGGTGCCCCGTCCCTGTGCGGGGGACGGGGCACGGGCGGGGTGCGCCGGCCGGGGATCAGCCCGGCATCAGCCGGGGATCAGGCCGTCGTCGGAGAGCATCTGGCGGACCTCGTCGAGGGTCGCGTCAGGGGCCGGCAGGATCAGCTCGGAGGGTTCGAGAGCGTCGTCGGGGAGTGGGTCCCCGAGCTCCCTGACCTTGTCGAGCAGGGCGTGGAGCGTGCGGCGGAAACCGGACTCGTCCCCCGATTCCATCTCTTCGAGCAGCTCGTCGTCGAGCTTGTTCAGCTCGATGAAGTGACTGTCGGCCAGCTTGAGCTGGCCCTCCCCCATGATCCGTACGATCATGACGTGCCGTCCTCCTGCCGAAGGGTTACCTCTCGAAGGGGTTACTTCTCGAAGCGGGGCTGGGACTGCTGCTGGTTCTGGCCCTGGTTCTGGTTCTGCGCGGAGCCGTTGCCGCCCTCGATGGCCTGCTGCTGCGCCGACGGGCCGGCCAGCTCGGCCTTCATCCGCTGGAGCTCCAGCTCCACGTCCGTACCGCCCGAGAGGCGGTCCAGCTCGGCCTGGATGTCGTCCTTGGCCAGGCCCGACTGGTCGTCGAGCGCGCCCGAGGCGAGTAGCTCGTCGATCGCGCCGGCCCGCGCCTGCAGCTGGGCGGTCTTGTCCTCGGCCCGCTGGATGGCCAGGCCGACGTCGCTCATCTCCTCCGAGATGCCGGAGAAGGACTCGGCGATCCGGGTCTGCGCCTGGGCGGCCGTGTACGTGGCCTTGATCGTCTCCTTCTTGGTGCGGAAGGCGTCGACCTTGGCCTGCAGCCGCTGCGCCGCGAGGGTGAGCTTCTCCTCCTCGCCCTGCAGGGTCTGGTGCTGCACCTCCAGGTCGCTGACCTGCTGCTGCAGCGCGGCGCGGCGGGACAGCGCCTCGCGCGCCAGGTCCTCACGGCCGAGCGCGAGCGCCTTGCGGCCCTGGTCCTCCAGCTTGGACGACTGGCCCTGCAGCTGGTTCAGCTGCAGTTCGAGGCGCTTGCGGGAGGTCGCCACGTCGGCGACGCCGCGGCGCACCTTCTGCAGCAGCTCCAGCTGCTTCTGGTAGGAGTAATCGAGGGTCTCGCGCGGATCCTCGGCCCGGTCGAGGGCCTTGTTTGCCTTCGCGCGGAAGATCATCCCCATACGCTTCATCACACCGCTCATGGGCTTCGCGCGCCCCCTTCTGACGGACTCGGCTCCAGCACTCCAACAAGAACCACAGTACGGTTCCTCACTCCATTACCGCACTGTTCGGGGCCCGATGTGCTCCTCCCCAAGGACGAGTGGAGATCACCGGGCCTCCGGCCCAGGGAGTAGAGAGACACTCCGGGTCCCTCCCCCGCCCCGGGCACGGGGTCTCGGCAGCGAAGACGCGGGCCGTTAGCGGATCGTTCCCGCCCACGCTGGGTCCCACACCCCGCACCACGTACCCTTGGCCTTGTGTTCCGTAGCCGTTCGAAGGATGAGAAGGCCCCCACCGACAAGGTGACGGCGGACCTCTCCAAGCAGCCCCGCGACCCCGAGGCCCCCAAGGGCCGCCCGACCCCGAAGCGGAGCGATGCGCAGTCGCAGCGCCGCCGCGCGCAGTCGGCGCCAATGGACCGCAAGGAGGCCGCCAAGCGTCAGCGCGAGGCCCGCCGCGCGGACCTGACCCGCCAGCGCGAGGCGCTGAACAGCGGTGACGAGCGCTATCTGCCCGCCCGCGACAAGGGGCCGGTGCGGCGCTTCGTCCGCGACTTCGTCGACTCGCGCTTCGCGGTCGCCGAGTTCTTCCTGCCGATGGCCGTGGTCATCCTGGTCCTGTCGCTCTTCGGCAACACCAACCGCCAGCTGCAGAACATCTCGCTGCTGCTGTGGGCCGGTGTGATCGTGATGATCGTGATCGACTCGATCGGCATCTGGCTGCGTCTGAAGAAGCAGCTGAACGAGCGATTCCCGAACGAGTCGAAGCGCGGCGCGATCGCGTACGGCCTGATGCGCACGCTCCAGATGCGCCGGCTGCGGCTGCCCAAGCCGCAGGTCAAGCGCGGAGAGCGGCCCTGAGCGCGGACCTTCCGGCCGCGGGTGGTGTCGCGGGTGGCCCTGTGAGTGGTGCCGCGGGTGAGGTGCTGCCGGTCGTGAGCACCTGGCCCGCCGAGCCCGGCGGGCTGCGCGAGACCGTCCGCCAGGAGCTCATCGCGCGCCAGCTCGACGAGCAGATAGCCGCCCGCTACCCCGTGGGGCAGCGGCTGCGCATCCTCGACGCGGGGATGGGTCAGGGCACCCAGGCCCTGCGGCTCGCCCGGGCCGGGCACACGGTGACCGGCCTGGAGGCCGACCCCGAGCTGCTCCAGGCCGCCCGCGACTCGCTCGCGACCGAACCGGCCGGCATCCGCGAGCGGGTCCGGCTGATCCACGGCGACGGCCGCGAGACCGGGGTGCACTTCCTGCCCGGCAGCTTCGACGTCGTCCTCTGTCACGGCGTGCTGATGTACGCCGACGAGCCCGACGCGCTGCTCGCGGGTCTGGCCCGGATGCTGGCCCCCGGGGGCCTGCTGTCCCTGGTGGTACGGAACGCGGGGGCGCTGGCCATGCGGCCGGGCCTCGCCGGGGACTGGGCGGGCGCGCTCACCGGGTTCGAGTCGGACGTCTACACCGACCGCAACGGGGTGAAGGGCCGGGCCGACCGGCTCGACGCCCTCGTCACGACGCTGGCCGGGATCGCGGCGCCGCTGCACGCCTGGTACGGCGTGCGGGTCTTCACCGACGGCATCCCCGCGGAGACGGGCCTGCCGGCCGCCGACGAGCTGGACCGCCTGCTCGCCGCCGAGGACCGGGCCGGGCGCACCGAGCCGTACCGGCGGATCGCGGGACTGCTGCACCTGTGCGGTGTGCGGGGCTGATCCGGTTTCCCGCCCCCTGATCGGGTGTCTTCACCGAGGCGTACGGCCCCGGCGGCCCGGAGACTGCGGTCATGAGACGTCTCCTGCTTCCCCTCGCCGCCGGGGCCTGTGCCGTCACGCTCACCGGCCTGGTCGGCGGCTGCTCGGCCGGTTCCGCGCCACGGGCCGAGCGGTCGACGGCGGGACCCTCCACCCAGGCCGCGGCGGCTCCGCTCGTCTCCAACCAGCTCCAGGACGACTACCGGGCCGTGATCAAGGACGTGCTGCCGTCGGTGGTGCAGATCGACGCCTCGCAGAGCCTGGGGTCCGGGGTCGTCTACGACGGCAAGGGCCACATCGTCACCAATGCGCATGTGGTCGGCCAGGAGCGGGCCTTCCGGGTCTCGGCGGCGACCGGCGGGCAGCCGGTGACGGCGAAGCTGGTGGCGGCGTATCCCGAGCAGGACCTCGCGGTGATCAAGCTGGACACCGTGCCGCAGGGGCTGAAGCCCGCGAAGCTCGGTGATTCGAGCAAGGTCGACATGGGGCAGATCGTCCTCGCCATGGGCTCGCCGCTCGGCCTGTCCGGCAGCGTCACCCAGGGCATCGTGTCGGCGACCGGCCGGACGGTCAGCGAGGGCCGCGAGGGCGGCGGGACCGGCGCGACGATCGGCAACCTGGTGCAGACCTCCGCCGCGATCAACCCGGGCAACAGCGGGGGCGCCCTGGTGAACCTGGACAGCGAGGTCATCGGCATCCCCACGCTCGCGGCGACCAACCCGGAGCTGGGCGGCGGTTCGGCGCCGGGCATCGGCTTCGCGATCCCCGCGTCGATGGTGAAGACGGTGGCCGACCAGATCATCGCGACCGGCAAGGTGACGGACTCGGGGCGGGCCGCGCTCAACATCACGGGCCGCACGATCGTCGACGAGAACAACGAGCCGGCCGGCGTCGCGGTCGTCGAGGCCCCGCCGAACGGCGCGGCCGCGAAGGCGGGGATCCGGGCGGGCGACGTGATCACCCGCGTCGCCGACGACCCGATCACCACGATCACCTCCCTCGCGGAGTCCTTGGCGGACCGCAAGCCGGGCGACAAGGTGACGGTCGCCTTCACCCGGGGCACGCAGGAGGGCGAGGTCCAGGTCACGCTGGGCGAGATCTAGCGCGGCGCGCCCGTGATGCCGGCCGGTGGGTGGGTGCGCGGGGGCCGTTCCGGTGGCCGGGTCCGGGACTGCATGATTTACGGCGCGGCCGGCTCCGACGAGCCGTGAACGCCCTGCGCCCCGCGCCACAAATCACGCTTCACGTCCCGGACCCGACCCCCTGCACGCCCCCCGCTCCCGTCCGCCGCCGGGCGCTCTAGCCCTCCGCGTCCAGCGGCATCGGGCCGTAGATCTTCGCGCCGTCCTCCGACAGGGTCACCTGGTCCGCGCCGCCGTCGAGGAGGTCGCGCCAGTGTTCACCGATCCAGGACTCGGCGTCGCCCTGGGTGGTGAACTCCTCGGGGGTCACCACCGGAGTGACCTCGGTGCCGTCGGACTTCTCGAACCGCCACGTCCATGCCATGTCCGCCTCCGGTTGATCTTCCGGTTGATCGGTTTCCTGCCCGCAGCGTAGCCGGGCGCGCACCCCTCGCGGTGACGCGGGAGGATCTAGGCGTGGAACTGACTCTGCTCGGCACCGGCGCCCCCCTCGGACTGCCCCGCCCCGACTGCCCGTGCGCCGTGTGCGCGGTGTCCCGCGGCGAGCGGGCGCGGGCCGCGACCTCGCTGCTCGTGGACGGGGCGCTGCTGCTCGACCTGACGCCTGGCGCCGCGCTGGCCGCCGCCCGCTCGGGGCACTCGCTGGTGGGGGTGCGGCAGGTGCTGCTGACGCATCCGCACGACGGGCCGGCCGTGGAGGTGCCGGCGGGGCTGCCGACGGCGGGCCGGGTGCCGGACGGGCGGGAGCTGACGCTGATCAGCGGGCACCGGGTGCGGGCGGTGGCGATGGACGCGCCGGGCACCGGGTACGAGGTGACGTCGGCGGACGGCGAGCGGTTGCTGTATCTGCCGCCGGGCGGCTCCCCGGCCGGGCTGGTGGACGACCACCGCAGGCCGTACGACCTGGTCGTGGCGGATGTGACCGGACGCCCGGACGCGCTGGCCCGGCTGCGGGCGACGGGCGCGGTGGGACCGGCCACGGACGTGATCGCGGCGCACCTGGACCACGACGCCCCGGCCGGCGCCGAGCTGGACCGGCGGCTCGCGGCGGCGGGCGCACGGGCGGTGCCGGACGGGACGACGCTGTACGTGGGCGAGTACCACGCGGTGCCGGACGTGCCGCGCCGCACGCTGGTGACGGGCGGGGCCAGGTCGGGCAAGTCGGTGGAGGCGGAGCGGCGTCTGGAGACCTTCCCGGAGGTGCTGTACGTGGCGACCGGCGGAACCCGCGAGGGCGACCCGGAGTGGGCCCACCGGGTGAGCCTGCACCGGGAGCGGCGGCCGGGCTCCTGGCGTACCGCGGAGACCACCGACCTCGTACCGCTGCTCGGGGAGGAGGGTCCGCCGCTGCTGATCGACTGTCTGTCGCTGTGGCTGACGGACGCCATGGACGCGGTCGGCGCCTGGGACGACGAGCGGTGGGCGGACGGCGGCCGGGAGGCGCTGGCGGCGCGGGTCGCGGAGCTGGTGGCGGCGGTCCGGGAGACCTCGCGGACGGTGGTGGCGGTGACCAACGAGGTGGGCTCGGGCGTGGTCCCTGCGACGGCCTCGGGCCGCCGGTTCCGCGACGAGCTGGGGCGGCTGAACGCGGCCTTCGGCGACGAGTGCGAGCAGGTGCTGCTCGTGGCCGCCGGCCAGGCGCTCGTACTGCGCGGGTAGTCCACGGGTCACCGGGTGCGCACTCGTCACTGCGCGGACAGCCCACCGGCGCCGGACCGGCGCCCGTACCGCGCGGGTAGTCCACGGGTCACCGGGCGGGGCGCGCGGGTAGGGTGCGATCGACCGCGTGACAGACCCACGAACGCATGGACGTCCTAGGTGGAACCGACCTTGAACCTCGACGACTTCTCCGATCTGATCGAGCGCCCCGACGGGGGGATCCGGCACGAGGCCGAGGAGCGCCGGGCGCGTCTGGCCGTCCGGCCGGGGGCGCTCGGGCGGCTCGACGAGCTGGGCGAGTGGTTGTCGGCGGCGCAGGGCGCGGTGCCGGTGCGGCCGGTGGAGCAGCCGAAGGTGGTGCTGTTCGCGGGCGACCACGGGGTGGCGTCCCTGGACGTGTCGGGGCGGGCCGCGGGCACGGCGTACGAGCTGGTGCGCGCGGTGCTCGACGGGGTGAGCCCGGTGGCGGTGCTCGCGCGGGCCCAGGAGGTGCCGGTGCGGGTGGTGGACGCGGGGCTCGACTGCGACCCGGAGCTGCTGCCGGCCGAGGTGACCCGGCACCGGGTGCGGCGCGGGGCGGGCCGGATCGACGTCGAGGACGCGCTGACGGCCGAGGAGGCGCGGGCGGCGCTGGCCCTCGGCATCGCGGTGGCGGACGAGGAGGCCGACTCGGGCACCGATCTGGTGGTGCTCGGGGATCTGAGCGTGGGCGGTACGACCCCCGCGTCGACGCTGATCGCCGCGCTGTGCGGGA
This sequence comes from Streptomyces fradiae, assembly GCF_041270065.1. Classification (NCBI taxonomy): domain Bacteria; kingdom Bacillati; phylum Actinomycetota; class Actinomycetes; order Kitasatosporales; family Streptomycetaceae; genus Streptomyces; species Streptomyces fradiae. The sequence continues at coordinate 2,102,791 of NZ_CP065958.1, forward strand.
CCGACGCGTCCGTGGTGACCGGGCGCGGCGGTGCCGGGATCGACGATCTGGCGTGGATGCGCAAGTGCGCGGCGATCCGGGACGCGCTGCGCCGGGCGCGGCCGGTCCTCGGGGACCAGCTGGAGCTGCTCGCGACGGTGGGCGGCGCGGATCTGACGGCGATGACGGGTTTCCTGCTGCAGGCGTCGGCGCGCCGGCTGCCGGTGATCCTGGACGGTGTGGTGGGCGCGGCCTGCGCGCTGGTGGCGCAGCGGGCGGCGTTCCGGGCGCCGGACTGGTGGCTGGCGGGTCAGGTGAGCGGGGAGCCGGCGCAGGCGAAGGCGCTGGACCGGATGGCGCTCAACCCGCTGCTCGACCACGGCGTCACTGTGGGCGAGGGAACCGGGGCCCTGCTCGCGCTGCCCCTCGTCCGGGCCGCTGCCGCGCTGGCGGCGGAGCTGCCGGAGGCCGTTGCTCCCGGGGCGGCCGCTCCGGTGGCGGACGAGGTCGGCTGAGCCGGCGGGTCACGGCACCGGGCGCGTTCGGGGGTGCGTCCGGGCCGCCACGCGCGGCCGGTCGCCCGCTGCGCCCGGCCGGGAGAAGCGGCGCCCCATATGATCGCTTTTCATGGGAGAGGTCCGTTTGTCCAGCGAGGGAGCGCCCCACGGTTCGGCGCGTTCGCGGCGCAGCGCCGCGTTCGCCGTCTGGTACCTGAGGGTCGTCACGTTCATCAATTTCCTGAGCGCCGTCTGGGTGTCGTTCGGCAATGACCTGCGCCGGCACAACGAGGACAACTACTTCACCCCGTACATGCTCACGGCCGGTTTCGCGTCCGGCGTGTTCACCCTGTTCCTGGCGATCACCATGCGCCGCCGCAAGCGGGCCGCGTGGATCCTGAACTTCGTGCTGAGCGGTCTCTTCCTGCTGCTCTTCGCGCTGGTGATGATCTTCCCGGAGATCCGGCAGCACGCCCAGAACTGGGTGTCGCTTGTGCTGACGGCGGCCTTCTTCACGGCGCTGCTGCTCGGCCGCAAGGAGTTCTACGCGAAGGGCGACCGCTCCAACCCGCTGCTCGCCACCGCCGTGGCGATCGGCGGCCTGCTCGTCACCTCGCTGCTCGCCGCCGGTCTGGTCACGGTCACCAACGAGTCCACCGGGCACTCCACCTTCCTGGAGCGCTGGCGGTACGGCGTGATGCGCCTGGTCACGCTGGCCGCCGACGACTCGCGGTTCGCCGGCATCGCCACCCCGGGCTGGGTGGACGTGGTGATCAACGTGATGTCCACGCTGCTGCTCTTCGCGGTGCTGTTCGCCGCGTTCCGCGCCCGGCGGGCGGTCGATCCGCTCACCGAGGAGGACGAGGACCGGCTGCGGATGCTGCTCGACAAGCAGGGCGACCGGGACTCCCTCGGCTACTTCGCGCTGCGCCGCGAGAAGAGCGTGATCTGGTCGCCGAGCGAGAAGGCGGCGATCGCCTACCGGGTGGTCGGCGGGGTGTCGCTGGCCTCCGGCGATCCGATCGGCGACCCGGAGGCCTGGCCGGGCGCGATCGAGCCCTGGCTGGCCGAGGCCCGCGAGCACGGCTGGATCCCGGCCGTGATGGGCGCCAGCGAGGAGGCCGGCACGATCTACGCCCGGCACGGCCTGGACGCCCTGGAGCTGGGCGACGAGGCGATCGTGGAGACCGACGAGTTCACGCTCGACGGGCGGGCCATGCGGACCGTGCGGCAGGCCTTCAACCGGGTCAAGCGGGCCGGGTACGAGGTCCGGATCCGGCGCCACGAGGACATCCCGGCCGACGAGATGGCCGTCCTGCTCGCCAAGGCGGACGACTGGCGCGACGGGGAGACCGAGCGGGGCTTCTCGATGGCGCTGGGGCGGCTCGGCGACCCGCGGGACGGGCGCTGCGTGATGCTGGAGTGCACCGACGAGAAGGGCGAGCTGCGGGCGCTGCTCTCCTTCGTGCCGTGGGGTCCGAAGGGGCTCTCGCTCGACCTGATGCGCCGTGACCGGGACTCCGAGAACGGCCTGATGGAGTTCATGGTCATCGAACTGCTGCAGCGCGCGAAGGAGATCGGGATCACTCAGGTCTCGCTGAACTTCGCGATGTTCCGGTCCGTCTTCGAACGCGGCTCGAAGCTCGGGGCGGGACCCGTGCTGCGGATGTGGCGTTCGCTGCTCAGCTTCTTCTCCCGCTGGTGGCAGATCGAGTCGCTGTACCGCGCCAACGCCAAGTACCGACCGATCTGGGAGCCCCGATTCATGCTCTTCGAGAAGAGCGCCGACCTGCTGCGGATCGGCCTCGCCGCCGGCCGCGCCGAGGGCTTCCTGGAGGCCCCGGGCCTGCCGAAGTGGCTGCACCGCAAGCACCTGGAAGGCAGACGTTGATCCCTGCGCCGGTCCGGGCGTTCGCGCGCCGCGAGTGGGGCCCGCTGTTCGGCACCGTACGGACGGCGCTGGTCACGCGTAAGTGGCGGGCGATCCCGATGACGCTGGCCGCCGTCTGTCTCACCTCGGTCTTCCAGATCGTGCAGAACCAGGACTGGGGCTATCAGCCGGTCCAGGACATCGGCTCGGTGCGGGCCGAGGACCCGCTGGTGCTCGCCCTCCTTCGGACCCCGCTGTCGCTGTTCGTGCCGGCCCTCGACCTGCCGGTGTGGGGCGCGCTCGCGCAGATCCTGCTTGTCTTCGGGATCGCGGAGATCTGCCTGGGGAAGGCGCGGACCCTGCTCCTGGCGTACGTGGCGACGCTCGCCGGCACCCTCTACGCCCGGGTCGGCATCGCGCTCGGCCCGGACAGCCCGCTGGGGCTGCCCGCCACCGACGCGCAGGTGGTGGACACCGGCCCTTCGGCCGCGGTGGTGGGGCTCGCGGTGTACGTGTGCTGGCGCTACGGGGCCCGCTGGACCGGGACCCTGGTGGTCGTCGCCATGGTGGTCGAGGTGCTGATCAAGAACAACCTGGCGGGCAAGGAGCACCTGGCGGCCATCGCGGCCGTGCTCCTGGTGATCGGCGTCCAGGAGTGGCGCCGGAAGCGCCGGAAGCGGGGTCAGCGCGAGGGCGTGGAGCCGCGGCCGGGCACCCGTTCCTGGAAGCCGCCGATCAGGTCCTGAAGCCGGCGGCGGACCTTCACCCAGCGCTTGTCGTGCCGGTAGGTGCGGATCCGGGAGCGGGCCCTGGCCCGGTGGCGGCGCGGATAGAGCCGGCGGGACCACCAGGAGCCGGGGCGGGCGAGGCGGACGGCGCCGACGATGGCGACGAACGGGATCAGGGTGCCGATCACGGCCATCCGGAACTTCCCCTTCACCAGGGTGACCAGGACGAAGAGGAAGTTGATCGCGAGGGTCAGGATGAAGGTCACCCGGTCCTGCCGCTCCTCCGACGTCATGTCGTTCACGCCGAGCGGGGAGAAGCCCGCGAGCGCGAGCAGCACCAGCGCGGCGGTGAGCACCACGACCTCGACGCTCTGCCGGCCGGCCTCCGACCAGTACACGTCGTCGAGATGCAGGATCAGCGCGAACTCGTCGAGGACCAGGCCCGCGCCGACCCCGAAGACCACGGCGAACACGCCCGCCCCGACGCCCTGGCGGCCGCTGGCCACCGCGCCGAAGCCGCCGACGATCGCGAGCACGACGCCCGGCACCACGTGGTGGATGTGCAGCCCGCTCGCCGAGGACACGTTACGGAAGGGGCCCTTGCCGGCCCGGATCAGGCGGGTGATGGTCCGGGTGACCAGGAAGGTGAGGACGAACGAGCTCAGGGCGAGGAACAGCGGGAGCTTCCCGGGTTCCACGATGTTGCGGGAGAACCAGTGACCCATGCCACCCTCTGCCGATTGATCAGCTTTCTTCCGTTCTCGCCCATTTAACCCTTCGCCCGGGGCACTACCCTTCCGCGGATGGACGGCCTGCGTTTCGCCTTCGGCACCCTCACCGTGCTCCCCGCCCGCATCACCCGCTGGGACCGCGACGCGGCCCGCGCCGGGATGCTCTGCGCCCCGCTCGCGGGCCTGGTCGTCGGCCTGTTCGCGGCCGCGGTCGGCGGGGTGTTCCTGCTGCTCGGCGCCGGCCCGCTGCTCGCCGCCGTCCTCACCGTCGCGGTCCCCGCCCTGCTGACCCGCGGCCTCCACCTCGACGGCCTCGCCGACACCGCCGACGGCCTCGGCAGCGCCAAGCCGGCCGAGGACGCGCTGCGCATCATGAAGCAGTCGGACATCGGCCCGTTCGGCGTCATCGCCCTGGTCCTGGCCCTGCTCGCCCAGGTCGCCGCGTTGTACGAGCTGTACGGCGAGGGCTGGGCGCACGGCACGGTGGCCGCCGCCCTCGCCGCGACCGTCGCCCGCCTCGCCATCACCGGCGCCTCCCGCGAGGGCGTGCCCGCCGCCCGCCCCGAAGGCCTGGGCGCGATCGTGGCCGCGACCGTCCCCGTACGCGCCGCCGCCCTGACGGCGCTGGCGGTCCTCGCCCTCGCGGCGGCGAGCGGCGCACTGTTCTCCGCGTGGGACGCGGTACGCCAGGTGCTTGCGGTCCTCGCCGCGCTCGGGGTGGCGGAGCTGCTGCTGCGGCGGTGCGTGCGGCGGTTCGGCGGGGTGACGGGGGATGTGTTCGGGGCGGTGGAGGAGACGGCGCTGACGGTGGCGCTGGTAGCACTGACACTGGGGTGATCAGGGGGTGATCAAGCCGTGACCTGCGCGGAGGGCAACCTTCCGGGGGCGCGCGCGGTCATGTGGGCATGATCAGACGCCTTGCCCGCACGGGCGCGGTGCTCAGCGCCGCCGCCCTCCTCCTGACCGCGTGCTCCGGTGGCGCGGACGACGCCGAGCCGAAGGCCGCGCCGACGAAGCACCCCGTGTTCGACCAGAAGCTCGACCGGCAGGTCTTCCTGGCCCTGCGTCAGTCGCAGAAGGCCGGCACCGTGGGCTTCACCCAGCGCCTGACGCTGACGACGAAGAAGGGGAAGGCGGTCCAGAGCGTCGAGGCGGCTGGACTTCGCGAAGAACGTCGGCGACGCGACCGTCCGCTGGACGGTGCCCAAGGGGTACTCGGACGACGCCAAGGACACGATCCTCGGCCGCGTTCCCGGCAGGAGCAACGCCGACTCCTGGGGCCGCGTCCTGGTCGACGGCCAGAACATCACCTACCGGGCCGCCTCCGCCGACTACTGGCTGCACTACGGCGCCGGTGACTACGACCGGAGCCTGCGCACCCTCGACCGGCTGCGCGGCACCGAGGCGCCGGTCGGCGGCACGCTCCTGGAGGTGCTCGGCGGCGCCGAGGCCACCGGCCGCCAGGGACTCAACTACCGGGCCACCGCACCGCTCGACCCGGTCTCGAACATGCTCCCGGTCGAGGTCTCCGAGCAGCTGACCTCCGAGAGGTACACCCCGGGCATCGCACGGACCAAGACGGTGCCGCTGACCGTCTCCCTGGACGCCCAGGGCCGGCTGAGCCGGGTCAGCGCCGACCTCTCCGGCATGCTCGGCAAGAAGGGCAGCGTCTTCCCGGACGCCACGGCCCTGACGGTGGAACTGAGCCTCGACGGGTACGGCGGGGCGAAGCCCGCGACCCGGCCGGAGGGCCCGGTCGTGGAGGCGGCGAAGTCGGTGCGGTCGATCCACAAGGTCAAGCCCGGGCGCTGTATCGACTTCAGCACCGGTCAGCGCGACATCACCCTGGTCGCCGAGGTCCCCTGCGCCAAGCCGCACGACGGCCGCCTCTTCTCCCACGCCTCGTACAGCGGGGGCGCCTACCCGGGTGAGCCCGCCGCCGAGAAGGAGGCGAACCGGGCCTGTGACCGTGCCTACGTCCGGGCCTCGGACGACTGGGTCTCGGAGGCGGCCGAAGACGGAGGCTTCTGGCGCATGTGGGGCGTGGACGGCATCTCCTGCTACGTCGTCACCGCCAGGGGCGCCGCCTAGCAGGGCCTGCGCCACGCCCCCAGGTCCTCCTTCTTCAGCATCGAGCTGAGGCCGAGCTCCTTCGACCGCGGGCAGAACTCCGTGAGCGGCAGCCCGTACTCGACGTGGAAGACCGCCTTGCCGGCCTGCACGAAGGGCACGAGCAGCTCGCACTCCTCGTACTCGGCGCACTGCTCGTCGACCGCGAAGTCGAAGTCGGGGAGCAGCTGCGGGATCTGGTCCAGGTCGTTCTTCAGGCCCACGGACAGGCCTCGTTCACGGGCGAGGCGGGCGATCAGGCGGTTGTACGTCAGCTGGTCGGCGGCGGTGAGGGGGAAGCCGGTGCGGTTGGTGTAGCCGTCCATGTTGTCGGGCTCAACCGCGTCGAAGCCCTTGGCGCGGCACATGTCGAGCCGGGCCGCCATCAGCGGGGCGAGCAGGTCGGTGCGGCGGATGTCGAGCCAGCGCTCGCCGGGCCAGCCGTTGCTCCTGCCGAGCAGCTCCTTGGGGAACTGCGCGGCGTCCGGGCGGAACTCCTCCCAGGCGCCGGTGGAGAGGTAGCAGATCACCTTGCGGCCCCGGCGGTGCAGGTCGGCGACGGCCGAGGCGGGGTGGTCGAAGCCGTCGATGTCGTAGACGGGGACGTCGACCGTCGGGTCGAGGCGGCCGCTGAGCTGCCACTGCCAGGCGAGGCCGGGCGCCGGCCGCCAGAGCTCCGCCTCCTTCGGATCGGGCCGGTCCGGCCGGTCGGGGGCGGGTGTGGTGCAGGCCGCGGCGAGCAGCAGCAGCGGGACGAACAGCACCAGTAGACGTCTCATAGGACCGGCTCCAGTGTGTGCGGGAGGGTTCCCCACGGGTGGGCGCCGGTGCCGGGCACCGCGCAGTGCACCGGGGTGGCGGGGCGGGCGTCGGGAGGGGCCGCGTAGACCAGGTGGCAGTAGTGGTCGGCGACCGGCAGGTCCAGGTTCCGGTAGGCGTCCCACGGCCCCTCGAAGGTGACCAGGAGGTCGGCCAACGCCTCGTACCCGGGGGCGGGGTGGGCGCCGTGGTTGAGCACCAGGGTGTGCGCCCCGGCCGCCCGGGCGGACACGGCGAGGCGCCGGTAGTGCGGCAGCGCGTCCGGCGCGGTCGGCACCTGGTCGAGGAAGGCCCCGTCGGCTCCGTACCAGTCGCGGTGCCGCACCAGATCGGCGACCACCTCGGGGTGCGGGCGGCGCCCGTAGTCGGTGTCCGCGTAGCCGAGCACCCGGACTCCGGCGGCCCGCAGCCGCCCGGCGACGCCGGCGAAGGCGGGGTCGGGCACGCGGCCCGCGCCGCTGGCCGGGTTGAGGACGACGCCGTAGAGGGAGGGCGCGGCCGCGAGGAGGGCGGCCCAGTCCTCGGGCCGGTCGGCGGGGTGCTCGTAGAACGGCACCAGGAGGAAAGGATCGAGGGAGGGATTCACAGTCCGGCCCCTAGACGCGGTGGGCGGTCGGTCGTACCAGCAGAACACGGGTGAGCACGCACAGCGCGGCGGCCGCGGCACCCGCCGCGAGCGGGCCTGCGGCCGGCGCGAAGGCCTGCGCGAGGCCCTGCGCGGCGGCCGCGAGCAGGCACACCACGGATGCGCTCGCCACCGCGCCGTAGGCCTGGAGCAGCAGCCCCAGCCACAGCACCGCGCCGACCAGGAGCAGCGAGGCGATCCGGGGCGCGGAGACGGCGGCGGCGCCGGGCCACAGCAGCGCGGCGGCGACGGTGAGGACGAGCAGCACGGCGAGATAGCCGCCGAGGCAGCCGGCGAGCGCGCCGGTGACGGCGCGCCGGAACTCGTCGGCCGTGGTCAGCAGCCGCAACCGGGCCAGCCCGGCGGCGCGGAAGCGGTGCAGCAGCCATTCGGCCGGGCCCATGGAGAGGGTGAGCGCGATGACCGCGTCGGCTCCCGCGTACAGCACGAGCAGTCCGCTGCCGAGGCCGAACAGGCCGTACGGGAGTGAGCGCGCGAGCGGCGGCCCGCCCCGGCCCCGGGCGAGCCCGCCGGGGCGGTGCGGGCGCAGCACCAGCGCGGCGAACCCGGTGGTGGCGGCGAGCGAGAGCAGCAGCAGGGCCACCCGGAGCGGCTCCGGCAGGTCGTAGCGGAAGGCGGGCACCGCGCCGGCGAGGGGCGAGAGGGCGACGAGCAGGGCGCGCTCGCGGCCGAGGACGAGCAGCACCGTCGCGGCGGCCAGGTAGAGCGCCTGCCCTGCGCCGAAGACCGCGGCGGGCCGCTCCCCCGGTCCTGCGGCGGCCACCGCGACGGCCGCCCCGGCGAGCGCGCCGGCCGGAGCGCCGGTGACCAGCGCCCGGACGGCGGCGGCCCGGTCGCCGAGCCCGAGCCAGGTGTACGCGCGGTGGGCGAGCGCCTGGTTCCACACCCACCCGGTGACGGCCCCCGCGAACAACGGCACGGTCCCGGGCGGCAGCCCGTACCGCCCGGGTCCGGCCAGCAGCGGCGCCCCGAGCACGTACGCGAGCCCCGGCAGCGCGAACACCACCCCGCGCAGCAGGCACGCGGCGAGCCCGGTGTGCCAGGGTCCGGCGGCCGTCGGCTCCGGCGCGGGGTGACGGCGCTCGGTGCGGGCGTAGAGGTCCTCGGCGAGCGCGAACGAGTCGGCGCGCCCGTACACCAGCCTGATGTGGTCGTCCGTCATGCCGTCCGACTCCAGGATCGCGGCGATCTCGTCCGGGTGGACGGCGGTGGCGGCGAGCGCGTCGAGCCGGTCGGCGAGTTCGTCGAGCGGATCGGGCGCGAGGTGCCCTGCGGGCGGCGGGACGGGGCACACGAGTGCGGCGACCGCGGGCGCGGTCCCGGAAGGCGCGAGCGCCGCCGCCTCGGGGCGCGGCCCCGAGCCGTACGGGTTCCGCGCGGGCAGGCCCGGGGGCGCCGGGTCCGCCCCCGCCTCCGTGTCCCGCTGGCGCGGAATCTGGGGAAGGGAGTCTCTCGTCGCGCCCGGTTTCAGCCAGAGCGAGCCGCTCATGCGAGGGCACCTCCGCGGAGGAGTTCGGCGCGCCAAGGGTCGGTGAGGCGGACGGTCCAGTCCAGGGGGTCCTTCGGGGCGGTGGCGGGGCGGCCGGCGAGTTCGAGGTAGATGCGGCGGAAGCCGTCGACGGAGCGGTGGAGGGTGAAGCGGTCGACGACGCGCTGGCGGGCCCGGCGGGCCAGGTCGGCGCGCCGCTCGTGGTCCCTCAGGAGCTCGGAGACCGCGGCCGCCATCACCGCGGGCTCGCGGGGCGGGACGACGAGGCCGGTGTCGCCGACGGCCTCGCGGACGCCGCCGACGTCGGTGGATACGGTGGCCCGGCCGCAGGACATGGCCTCGATGAGGGAGAAGGGGAAGCCCTCGCTGATGGAGGAGAGCATCACGACGTTGCCCGCCGCGTAGGCGCCGGCCACGTCCGTCGTACGGCCCTCGAAGACGACGCCGTCGGTGACGCCGAGTTCGGCGGCGAGCTTCTCCAGGCGGGTGCGGTAGTCCTCGTTGCCGGCCGGGACCGGGCCGAACAACCGCAGCCGCAGTTCGGGGAGTTCGGCGCGGCAGATCGCGTAGGCCCGGAGCAGGGTCTCCAGGTCCTTGATGGGGTCGACCCGGCCGACCCAGCTGAGGGTGGGGGTCTCGGGCTCGGGTCCGGCCCAGGGGAAGGCGGCGGGGTCGACGCCGTTGTAGACGGTGCGGATGCGGTCGGCGGAGGCGCCGCCGCGTTCCTCCCAGCGCCGGTTGTACTGGTTGCAGGGGGTGATGAGGTCGGCCTTGCGGTAGCCGAGGGTGTTGAGCTCCCGGTAGAAGCCGAGGAGCAGGGCCTTGACGGGGAAGCGCTGGGCCTCGGTGCGGTAGCCGAGGTAGCGCTCGCGCAGATAGATGCCGTGTTCGGTGAGCAGGAAGGGCACCCCTTCGAAGTGCTGCGCGGCGAGCGCCGGCAGCGTGGCGAGCCCGCTGGACACGGCGTGCGCGACCCGGTCGCCGGATATCCGGGCGGCGAGCGGGCGCAGGGCGTGTTCGAGCAGGTCGACGGCGGTGAGGGCGTCGTGGACGGTGGGCCGGGCCGCGGCCGTCGGCAGGTGCGGCATGGACCAGATCCACATCAGGGAGCGGAGCACCCGCTCGGTGCGCAGGGCGGCGGTGAGGCCGCCGGCCCGGGCGAGGGCGGCGAGTTCGTACAGCGCCTCGCCGAAGTCGTGGCCGGCGGCGGGGTCGAGGATCGCGAGCAGGAACCGTTCGCAGGTGTCGAGGAAGCGGCCCCGGGCCCGGCCGCGCGGGGCGGCCCTGGCCCGCTCCGGGGCGGGGCCCCAGAGCGGGAAGGCGGTGTGGGCGGTGAGGTTCGGCGGCAGTTCCCAGGTGACGGGCTCCCGGCCGCTGCCGGTGAGCGCGAGGACGTGGAAGTCGACCTCGGGCATGCCCCGGATCAACTGGTCGCACCAGGTGCTGACGCCGCCGTGGACATGTGGGTAGGTGCCTTCGGTGAGCATGGTGACGTGGCGGCCACTGCTCGGCATGTGCGGTTCCCCCCGGAGCGCGCGGTTCTCGGACGGCTGGTCAGGTGGGTCGGGCGGTCAGACGGTCGAGTGGTCACGTGCGGTCAGGCGGTCGGGAGCTTGAGCGTGACCGCGCTCTGCAGCAGTTCGGGTGTGCTCCAGGCCGACCGGGTGCCGGCGTAGGCGGTGCCGAACACGGCCGTGCCGAGGAGGAGTTGCTTGCGGGTGCCCTCGGGGGCGGTGAGCGGGACGGCCACGCCGGAGGGGGCCTTGACGGTAACGGTGGCGCCGATCCGGTAGGCGGTGACCTGGCCCGCGTCGAGCGCCCGGTCCCAGGCGGCCCGGCGGTCGAGCTCGGTGCCGGTGTCCTTCTGGCTCGGGTTCACCAGCGGGGTGTTGGCGGCGTAGAGCGCCCGGTGGTCCGCGAGGACCCGGTCGAGGACCGGGTAGAGGAGCCGGTCCTCGGCGAGGTTGGACTGGTGGACGTAGTGCGGCCGCGGGTCGTTGCCCATGACGTGGGTGAGGGCGGTCCGCGCCTCCTGCGGCACGATGTGGCTCGCGTAGCCGGTGGCGGTGTCGAGCGGGGCGGGCAGGCAGGTGGAGGAGGGGTTGTCCTCGCACAGGCCGCTGCCGCCGTCGGCGCGGGAGGTGTAGATCCAGTTGTACTCGTCGGCCATCTCGGCGGCGGTGCCCACGTTGTAGTACACGTTCATGGGGTGCCGGGGCACGGTCTTCGCGGCGCCGTAACCGGTGCCGACGGTGCGCTGGGCCGGTTCGCGGGAGTTGTCGCTCGCCGTCCACTTCACGCCGTTGTCGGCGAGGGCGCCGGCCAGGTTGGGGTTGTCGGCGGGCTGCTGGGGCAGGGTCTTCAGACCGGAGTGCTCGCCGGTGACGAGTTCGGTGCGGTCGACGGCGATGCCCTTGCCGGTGGCCCAGTTGAGGTTGTCCCGGATCTGCGCGGAGATCTCGGACCGGGTGACCCACTTGGTCGCCCCGCCGGTGTCCTTGGCGCAGCTCCACGGGACGGTCGTGGCGTCCTGGACGCAGCCGAGGAAGGGGTGGGTGTAGGTGTGGTTGATCCAGCGGTACTGGGCGCGGTCGGCGATCAGCCGGGTGGCGAGCGGGTCGGTGCCGCCGTGTTCGGTCCTCCACTGCTCGCCCTGGCCGCCGTTGTAGACCAGGTCGAGCCGGAAGCCGGCGGACTGCTGCCAGGCGGCGGCGTAGGCCGCGTCGGCGGCGGTCATCCGGACCGGGTTGTCGCCGGCCTCGCCGTCGCCACCGGGGCAGTCGAGGTCGCCGGGGGTGCAGTTGCGGGCGGTGTCCCAGCGGGCGTCGGGGGCGAAGACGTCGTCGACGTGCACGGAGAGATAGTTGCGGGACTGCCCGAGGTGGACGCCCTGGGTGAGCCATTCGACGATGCCGCGGGCGAGCGCCCGGAACTGCCGCTGGTGGCGGTTGTAGGCGAAGGTGACGACGAGTTCGCGGCGTCCGTCGTGGGCGTACTCGCCGATCAGGCTGATGCGGCCGCCGTCGGCGGCGGGCATGTCGAGGTAGCTGGTGAAGCCGGCCCGGGGGCGGCCCGCGTAGCCGTAGCTCTCGGAGACGCCCGGGTCGTTGTCCTCGAAGACGACCGGCCCGCGCAGGTCGCGGAAGGGCCCGGCCTGGCCGGCCGCGGTGACATGGCCGGTGGCGCCGTCGAGGACGCCGGACCAGCCGCCGTCGGACGTGTAGTCGAGGCCGACGCCGGGGTGGGCCCAGGTGTAGGCGTCGACCTGCGGGATGCCGAAGCCCTGCTCGTACGCGACGAGGGCGGCCTGCTCGGCGGAGTCGGGGCCGAAGACGGACTCGTACGGCAGGACCACGCCCTGGTACTTGGCGCGCGGCCGCCCGTCGACCGTGTCGCTGAGGAAGCCGGCGGTGACCACCGGGCGGTTCGGGTCGGCGAGGTCGAGGGTGCGGTACGGGACGCCGGAGCCCTCGAGTTCGGCGGTGATCGCGTCCACGGCGCTGCCGCCGTCGTCGACGACGAGGACGGTCAGGTCGATCCGCGGGACCGGCGTGGCCGCGGCGGCCGACTGCGCGGACGGTACGACGGTGGCGAGCAGCCCGGCCGCGGCGAGGGCGGCGAGCCGGGCGGTACGGGGAGCCCGCGCCGTACGGGGAGCGCGCGCCGTACGGGCGGCGCGGGCGGCGCGGTGGGAGCGGGCGGCGGCGCCGGTTCTGGGCGTGCGGGAGCGGCCGGAATCCATCGGTGGGTGTCCCCCCTCGGCAGGCCCGCGCGGGCGGCGGACCTGTGGAGATGTGTCAGATGGGCGAAGGGCGGTGTGTCGCCCTTGCCTGATTGAGGCGAGTGTGAAACGTGGCCGGCCGGACCGGGCGTCAAACCCGGCAGAGACACCACGGATGAGTGAATCACCACCGCCGTGAACGAAAACGGCGAGCGAGCGTAGGCTCATTACCGGCGCTCATCGGGCCGAAATACGATGCGGCGGGCACGGTCGGCCCATCCCTCGACCGCCACAGAACTCAATGGAAGCGAGAATTCACCACCGTGACTGCTCTCACTCTCAGCACTGCCGGAGCGGCGACGCTGCGCGCCGACGCGGTCGTCGTCGGCGTCGCGAAGTCCGGTAAGACGCTGGTCGTCGCCCCGGGCGCCGAGGCCGTCGACCAGGCCTTCGACGGTGGCCTGGCCGGCGTCCTGGAGACCCTGGGCGCCTCGGGCGCCGAGGGTGAGGCGACCAAGCTGCCCTCCCCCGCCGGCCTGAAGGCCCCCGTCGTGCTCGCCGTCGGCCTGGGTGCCGCGCCCGAGGACGGCGAGGCCTATGGCACCGAGGCGCTGCGCCGGGCCGCGGGCACCGCCGCCCGCGCGCTGACCGGCTCGAAGAAGGCCGCCTTCGCGCTGCCCGTCGCCGACGCCGACGCCGCCGCCGCCATCGCCGAGGGCGCGCTGCTCGGCGCGTACGCCTACACCGCGTACCAGGAGAACGGCAACGGCGGCAAGAAGCCGCTGGCCGAGGTCGCCCTGCTCGGCGCCAAGCCCCGCGACAAGGCCCACAAGGCCGCCGCGGAGCGCGCCATCGCCGTCGCGGAGGAGATGAACCGCGCCCGCGACCTCATCAACCAGCCGCCGAACGACCTGACGCCGGCCGCGTTCGCCGCCGCCGCGCAGGCCGCCGGCAAGGAGCACGGCCTCAAGGTGCAGGTGCTCGACGAGAAGGCGCTCGCCAAGGGCGGCTTCGGCGGCATCCTGGGCGTCGGCAACGGCTCGGTGAACCCGCCGCGGCTGGTCCGGGTCGCCTACACCCACCCGAAGGCGGAGAAGACCCTCGCCCTGGTCGGCAAGGGCATCACCTACGACTCGGGCGGCATCTCCCTGAAGCCGGCCGGCCACAACGAGACGATGAAGTGCGACATGAGCGGCGCGGCCGCCGTCTTCGCCACCGTCGTCGCCGCGGCCCGCCTCGGCCTCGCCGTCAACGTCACCGGCTGGCTCGCCCTGGCCGAGAACATGCCGTCCGGCTCCGCCACCCGCCCGGGCGACGTGCTGCGCATGTACAGCGGCAAGACCGTCGAGGTCCTGAACACGGACGCCGAGGGCCGTCTGGTCCTGGCCGACGCGCTGACCAAGGCCTCCGAGGAGCACCCGGACGCGATCGTCGACGTGGCCACCCTGACCGGTGCCATGGTCCTGGCGCTCGGCAACCGCACCTTCGCGATCATGGCCAACGACGACGACTACCGCTCCGCGCTGCACGAGATCGCGGACGAGGTCGGCGAGCAGTCCTGGCCGATGCCGCTGCCGGCGGACCTGCGCAAGGCGATGGACTCCCCGACCGCCGACATCTCCAACATGGGCGAGCGGATGGGCGGCGGCCTGGTGGCCGGTCTGTTCCTGAAGGAGTTCGTGGGCGAGGGCATCACCTGGGCCCACCTGGACATCGCGGGCCCCGCCTTCCACGAGGGCGCCCCCTACGGCTACACCCCGAAGGGCGGCACCGGCTCCTCGGTGCGCACCCTGGTGCGCCTCGCGGAGCGCACGGCGGACGGCGAGCTCTGATCACCGAGTGATCCGGCGAACGGCCCCCAGGTCACCGACCTGGGGGCCGTTCGCTCGCGACGAAATCCGTAGCTTCGTACGTGGCTGTCACCCCGCCGTACGGACCATCCACCGTCTCAGAGCGCGGCCCCGCGTCCCGCCGTCCGGCAACAAGTGCGAAGATGGGTTCTCGGCAGGACAGGGCCCCCACCACAGGGCCGACAAATATGCGGCCGGACCACCGGAGCCGCCGCCCCGTCACCGCAGACGGGCGACGAGCGCACATGCATGGAGGACGTGACGTGGCGAACGACGCCAGCACCGTTTTCGACCTAGTGATCCTCGGCGGCGGTAGCGGCGGTTACGCCGCCGCGCTCCGTGGAGCGCAGCTGGGCCTGGACGTCGCACTGATCGAGAAGAACAAGCTCGGCGGCACCTGCCTGCACAACGGCTGCATCCCGACGAAGGCCCTGCTCCACGCCGGCGAGGTCGCCGACCAGGCGCGCGAGGCGGAGCAGTTCGGTGTCAAGGCCTCCTTCGAGGGCATCGACATCAAGGCCGTGCACAAGTACAAGGACGATGTGATCTCGGGCCTCTACAAGGGTCTGCAGGGTCTCGTCGCCTCCCGCAAGGTGACCTACATCGAGGGCACCGGCCACCTGTCCTCCCCGACCTCCGTCGACGTCGACGGGCGCCGGGTCGAGGGCCGTCACGTCCTGCTCGCCACCGGCTCCGTCCCGAAGTCCCTGCCGGGTCTGGAGATCGACGGCAACCGGATCATCTCCTCGGACCACGCGCTGACCCTGGACCGGGTCCCGGAGTCCGCGATCATCCTCGGCGGCGGCGTCATCGGCGTCGAGTTCGCCTCGGCGTGGAAGTCCTTCGGCACCGACGTCACGGTGATCGAGGGCCTGAAGCACCTCGTCCCGGTCGAGGACGAGAACAGCTCCAAGCTGCTCGAGCGCGCCTTCCGCAAGCGCGGCATCAAGTTCAACCTGGGCACCTTCTTCCAGTCGGCCGAGTACACCGAGACCGGTGTGAAGGTCACCCTGGCGGACGGCAAGACCTTCGAGGCCGAGGTGCTGCTCGTCGCCATCGGCCGCGGCCCGGTCTCGGCCGGTCTCGGTTACGAGGAGCAGGGCGTCGCGATGGACCGCGGCTATGTCCTGGTCGACGAGTACATGCGCACCAACGTGCCGACGATCTCGGCCGTGGGCGACCTGGTCCCGACGCTCCAGCTCGCGCACGTCGGCTTCGCCGAGGGCATCCTGGTCGCGGAGCGCCTCGCGGGTCTGAAGCCGGTCCCGGTCGACTACGACGGCGTGCCGCGGGTGACGTACTGCCACCCGGAGGTCGCCTCCGTCGGCATCACCGAGGCCAAGGCCAAGGAGATCTACGGTGCGGACAAGGTCGTCGCCCTGAAGTACAACCTCGCGGGCAACGGCAAGAGCAAGATCCTCAAGACCGCGGGCGAGATCAAGCTCGTCCAGGTCAAGGACGGTGCCGTGGTCGGCGTCCACATGGTCGGTGACCGCATGGGCGAGCAGGTCGGCGAGGCGCAGCTGATCTACAACTGGGAGGCGCTGCCGGCCGAGGTCGCGCAGCTCATCCACGCCCACCCGACGCAGAACGAGGCACTCGGCGAGGCCCACCTGGCCCTGGCCGGCAAGCCTCTGCACTCCCACGACTGACGCTCACGTCATCACAGGGCGCGACGACCACTTTCCGCAATTCGTTAGGAGCAACTGAAACCATGTCGGTTTCCGTAACCCTGCCGGCGCTCGGCGAGAGCGTCACCGAGGGCACCGTCACCCGCTGGCTCAAGGCCGAGGGTGAGCGTGTCGAGGCCGACGAGCCGCTGCTCGAGGTCTCGACCGACAAGGTCGACACCGAGATCCCCGCCCCCGCCTCGGGCATCCTGGCCTCCATCAAGGTCGCCGAGGACGAGACGGTCGAGGTCGGCGCCGAGCTGGCCATCATCGACGACGGCTCCGGCGCCCCCGCGGCTGCCCCGGCCCCCGCCGCCGAGGCCGCTCCGGCTCCGGCCGCCGCTCCGGCCCCCGTGGCCGAGGCTCCCGCCGCCCCGGCGCCCGCCGCCGAGGCTCCGGCCGCCGCCCCCGCCGGTGGCGCCCAGGGCACCGACGTCGTGCTGCCCGCGCTCGGCGAGTCCGTCACCGAGGGCACCGTGACCCGCTGGCTGAAGTCGGTCGGCGAGACCGTCGAGGCCGACGAGCCGCTGCTCGAGGTCTCCACGGACAAGGTCGACACCGAGATCCCCGCCCCCGCCTCCGGCGTTCTCCTGGAGATCGTCGTCGGCGAGGACGAGACCGCCGAGGTCGGCGCCAAGCTGGCCGTCATCGGCGCCGCAGGTGCCGCTCCGGCCGCCCCGGCCCCTGCCGCCCCGGCCCCTGCCGCCGCTCCGGCTCCGGCTGCTCCCGCCGCCCCGGCTCCGGCCCCCGCGCCGGTGGCCCCGGCCGCGCCGGTCGCCGCTCCGGCTCCGGTCGCCCCGGCCGCCCCCGTGGCCGCCCCGGCCCCGGTCGCGCCTGCCGCTCCGGCCGTCGCCCCGGCCGCCGCGGAGGACGAGGGCGCCTACGTGACGCCGCTGGTCCGCAAGCTCGCCTCCGAGCACGGCGTGGCCCTGTCGAGCGTCAAGGGCTCCGGCGTCGGCGGCCGTATCCGCAAGCAGGACGTCCTCGCGGCCGCCGAGGCCAAGAAGGCCGCCCCGGCCCCCGCCGCCGCTGCCGCTCCGGCCGCCGCCGCGAAGGCCCCGGCCCTCGAGGTCTCCCCGCTGCGCGGCCAGACCGTCAAGATGACCCGCATGCGCAAGGTCATCGGCGACAACATGATGAAGGCGCTGCACGGCCAGGCCCAGCTGTCCTCGGTCGTCGAGGTCGACATCACCAAGCTGATGAAGCTGCGCGGCCTCGCCAAGGACGCGTTCGCGGCCCGCGAGGGCGTCAAGCTCTCCCCGATGCCGTTCTTCGTCAAGGCGGCGGCCCAGGCGCTGAAGGCCCACCCGGTCATCAACGCCCGGATCAACGAGGACGAGGGCACGATCACCTACTTCGACACCGAGAACATCGGTATCGCGGTGGACTCCGAGAAGGGCCTGATGACCCCGGTCATCAAGGGTGCGGGCGACCTGAACATCGCCGGCATCTCGAAGGCCACGGCCGAGCTGGCCGGCAAGGTCCGCGGCAACAAGATCACCCCGGACGAGCTGGCGGGCGCGACCTTCACGATCTCCAACACGGGTTCGCGCGGCGCGCTCTTCGACACCATCATCGTTCCGCCGAACCAGGTCGCCATCCTGGGCATCGGCGCCACGGTGAAGCGTCCGGCCGTGATCGAGACCGCCGAGGGCACCGTCATCGGCGTGCGCGACATGACGTACCTGACGCTCTCCTACGACCACCGTCTGGTGGACGGCGCCGACGCCGCCCGCTACCTGGTGGCCGTGAAGGCGATCCTGGAGGCCGGCGAGTTCGAGGTCGACCTCGGCCTGTAAGGCAACGTAACGAGCCTCACCAGCGGTGTCCCCGTCCGGATGTGTGTCCGGGCGGGGACACCGCCGTATTGTCTAAGGGTCAAGAACTCCCGGAGGAGCCGCTCAATGACCGTCCCCGTCGTCCACTCGCTGCGCGAGCAGATCCGCGAGCACATCGTGGAGGGCATCGTCAGCGGACGCTGGAAGCCGGGCGAGCGCATCGTGGAGCGGCGGATCGCGACGGAGCTGGAGGTCTCGCAGACCCCGGTCCGGGAGGCGCTGCGCGAGCTGGAGTCGCTGCGGCTGATCGAGTCGGCGCCGAACAAGGGCGTCCGGGTGCGCAATCTGACCGCCGCGGACCTGGAGGAGAGCTACCCGGTGCGGGCCGGTCTGGAGCAGATCGCGGCGGAGCTGGCGGCCGGCCGGCTCGCCACCGACTGCTCGGCCCTGGAGCCCCACGTGACGGCACTGTACGAGGCGGACGCGGCCTCGGACGGCACGGCGCAGGTGCGGCACACGGTGGCCTTCCACCGGGAGCTGGTGCGGGCGGCCGGGAACAGCGTGCTGCTGCACACCTGGGAGGGCCTGGGCATCGAGGTGTTCACGGCCCTGTCGATCCGCTGGCTGGGCACGGTGCAGAAGTCGTACGCGGAGGAGCACCAGGAGCTGGTGGAGGCCTTCCGCCGGGCGGATCCGAACATCGGGGCCCTGGTGAAGGCGCATGTGCTGGGGTGCGCGCCGAGGGCGTGAATCCGGCCAGGGACTGACGAGAGCGGGCTCGCTGCGGCGGGCCCGCTCTTTCGTGCCCGCTCGGCCCGCTCATTCGTGCGTACGAGGCCTCATCCCGTCACCCCACCTGCGAAAACAAGGCACCGGGTGCCCATTTCTGCGGCACCCTGTGCCGACTTTGGTGCTCCGGGCATCTTTTTCGCCCCGAAGCTTTGATCGATCATCGATCGCCGACATACAGTCTTCCGGGGCCGTACCCCGGCCCTTCGCCCTGTCCTGCCAGACAAGGCCCCTTTATCTCCACCCCCATCTGTCCGGAAGGCGGCGATCATGACCGATCCCGTAGGCAAGATTCCGAGCGAGCTCGACCAGCTCCCGGACCGTGACACCGAGGAGACCGCCGAGTGGGCGGCCTCCCTGGACGCCGTCACCAAGGCCGCCGGCCCCCACCGGGCCGCCTACCTGATGCGCCGCACCCTCCAGCACGCCGACACGGCGGGCCTCGCCCTGCCGAAGCTGCTGGAGACGGACTACCTCAACACCATCCCCACCTCCGCCGAGCCGGTCATCAGCGACTTCGGCGGAGACGAGGAGCTGGAGCGGAAGATCACCGCGTGGAACCGCTGGAACGCGGCCGCGATGGTCACCCGCGGCTCCAAGCACGGCGTCGGCGGCCACATCGCGACCTTCGCGTCCGCGGCCTGGCTGTACGAGACCGGCTTCAACCACTTCTTCAAGGGCAAGGAGTCCGGCGAGGCCGCCGGCTCCGGCGACCAGCTCTACATCCAGGGCCACGCCTCCCCCGGCATCTACGCCCGCGCCTTCCTCGACGGGCGGCTTACCGAGGCGCACCTCGACAACTTCCGGCAGGAGTCCGGCGGCAACGGCCTGCCCTCCTACCCGCACCCGCGGCGCCTCCCCTGGCTGTGGGAGTTCCCCACCGTCTCCATGGGTCTCGGCCCGCTCTCCGCGATCTACCAGGCGCGCTTCAACCGCTACCTGACCAACCGCGGCATCAAGGACGTCTCCTCCTCGCACGTCTGGGCCTTCCTGGGCGACGGCGAGATGGACGAGCCCGAGTCGACGGCGGCCCTCGCACTGGCGGCCCGCGAGGGCCTGGACAACCTGACCTTCGTCATCAACTGCAACCTGCAGCGCCTCGACGGCCCGGTCCGCGCCAACTTCAAGATCGTGCAGGAGCTGGAGGCCCAGTTCCGCGGCGCCGGCTGGAACGTCGTGAAGTCGCTGTGGGGCAACGCCTGGGACGAGCTGTTCGCGCTCGACACCACCGGCGCCCTGGTCCGCCGCCTCCGCGAGGTCCCGGACGCGCAGGTCCAGACGTACCAGACCCGCGACGCCGCGTACATCCGCCAGGACTTCTTCGGCAAGGACCCGGCGCTCGTCGCGATGGCGCAGCTGCTGTCCGACGACAAGATCCTCGAGTGCTTCCACCTCTCCCGCGGTGGCCACGAGCCGCGCAAGGTGTACGCCGCGTACAAGGCCGCCCTGGAGTTCAAGGGCGCGCCGACGGTGATCCTGGCGCAGACCGTGAAGGGCTTCACCCTGGGCGAGGGCTTCGCGTCGAAGAACGCGAACCACCAGATGAAGAAGCTGTCCACGGACGAGTTCAAGAACATGCGGGACCTGCTCGACCTGCCGATCTCGGACGCGCAGTTCGTCGACGGCGTGGTGCCGTACGGCCACCCGGGCGCCGACTCCCCCGAGGTCCGCTACCTCCAGGAGCGCCGCGCGGCCCTCGGCGGCCCGGCCCCGGCCCGCCGGGTGCACCCGCTGGCCCCGCTGCCGGCCCCGGCCGACAAGGCCTTCGCCGCCTTCGACAAGGGCTCCGGCACGCAGTCCGTCGCCACCACGATGGCCTTCGTGCGCCTGGTCAAGGACCTGGTCCGCGACAAGGAGACCGGCAAGCGCTGGGTCCCGATCGTCCCGGACGAGGCCCGTACCTTCGGCATGGAGTCGCTGTTCCCCTCGCTCGGCATCTACTCGCCGAAGGGCCAGACGTACGAGCCGGTCGACCGCGACCAGCTGATGTACTACAAGGAGGCCGTCAACGGCCAGATCCTGAACGAGGGCATCACCGAGGCCGGCTCGATGGCCGACTTCATCGCCGCGTCCACCGCGTACGCGACGCACGGCGAGGCGATGATCCCGTTCTACATCTTCTACTCGATGTTCGGCTGGCAGCGGACCGCCGACCAGATGTGGCAGCTCGGCGACCAGCTCGGCCGCGGCTTCCTCGTCGGCGCGACCGCGGGCCGTACGACGCTGACCGGTGAGGGCCTGCAGCACGCCGACGGCCACTCCCCCGTCATCGCGGCCACCAACCCGGCGGCGCTGAGCTACGACCCGGCGTTCGCGTACGAGGTCGCGGCCATCGTCAAGGAGGGCCTGCGCCGGATGTACGGCGAGGCGGCCGAGGGCGAGGACCAGAACGTCTTCTACTACCTCACCGTCTACAACGAGCCGATGCCGCAGCCGGCCAAGCCGGGCCACGCGGGCGTCGACGAGGGCATCGTCAAGGGCCTCTACCGCTTCAACACGGCCGAGTCGGCCGGCCTGGAGCTGCCCGCGAACGCCGCCCGCATCCAGCTGCTCGCCTCCGGCACGGCGATCCACTGGGCCCTGGAGGCGCAGAAGCTGCTCGCCGCCGAGTGGGGCGTGGCCGCCGACGTGTGGTCCGCGACCTCCTGGACCGAGCTGCGCCGCGACGCGCTTGAGGCCGACGCGGCCCTGCTGCGCGGCGAGGAGCGCGTGCCGTACGTCCGCCAGGTCCTGGAGGGCGTGGACTCCCCGGTCCTCGCGGTCTCCGACTACATGCGCCAGGTCCCGGACCAGATCGCGCAGTGGATCGAGCAGGACTACACCTCGCTCGGCGCCGACGGCTTCGGCCTCTCGGACACCCGCGCGGCGGCCCGCCGCCACTTCGGCATCGACGCCGAGTCCATCGTCGTCGCCGCCCTCGCCCAGCTCGCCCGCCGCGGCGAGGTCCAGGCGACCGCGGTCAAGGAGGCCCGGGAGCGCTACGGCCTGTAAGGCCGGTCGCCACGCCTGGGCAGTGAGTGCCTGAGGGGCCGCCCTCGTTCGTACGCCGACACGTACGAACGAGGGCGGCCCCTCACTTTGCTGTGGGGGTACGGGGCCGGGCCAGCATCGCCCGGGCCGCCGGGGCCGTCAGGGCGAGGAGGGCGGCGGACGTGGCCAGGGCCTGGTGGGGGCTTGTGGTGGTCAGGTAGATGCCGCCGATGACGGCGACGCCGAGGGTGCCGCCGAGTTGTTGGACGGCGTTGAGGAGGCCGGCGGCGGAGCCGGCCTCCTGGTCGGAGACGGGGCGCAGGGCGAGGGTGAAGAAGGGGGCGGTGAAGAGGCCGACGCCGAGGCCGGCGAGGGCGAGGGCGAAGGGGAGGCCGAGGGGGTAGTGCCCGGTGGGGGCGGCGCGGTAGGCGAGTGCGGCGGCGGCCAGGCCGGCCGCGAGGGCGACCAGCCCGGCGCACAGGACGCGGGCGCCG
Source organism: Streptomyces fradiae (assembly GCF_041270065.1). NCBI lineage: Bacteria > Bacillati > Actinomycetota > Actinomycetes > Kitasatosporales > Streptomycetaceae > Streptomyces > Streptomyces fradiae. The sequence goes on from NZ_CP065958.1 coordinate 2,124,931, forward strand.
CCGTGGCGCGGGACGAACCGGCTGCCGGCGGCCCAGGAGCCGACGGCCAGGCCCGCGGACCAGGGCAGCAGGGTGAGGCCGGCGGCGAGCGGGCCGCGGTCCAGGCCGAGTTCCAGCTGGAGCACCACGGTGATCATGACGCCGTTCATGACGGCGAAGAACAGCGTGGAGGTGGCGAGCGCGGCCGGGAACGCGCGCCCGCGCAGCAGCGACGGCTCGACCAGTGGCGTACGGCCCGCGGCGGCCGCCCGACGCTGGTGGACGACGAACCCGGCGAGCACGAGCGCGCCGAGCCCGGCGGCGGCCCACGCGGCGCCGCCCGGAGCCCCGGTCCCGGCGGCGAGCGGGCACACGAGCAGCGCGGTGCCGGCCATCGCGAGGACCGTGCCGACCGGGTCAAGGCGTGGCCGTACGGGCGCGCGGTCCTCGCGCAGGTGCCGGGCGAGCAGCAGGACGGCGGCGGCGAGCGGCAGGTTGACCAGGAAGACCGCGCGCCAGGAGGTGCCGAGCAGGTCGGCGTGGGTGAGGATCCCGCCGAGCACCGGCCCGAGGACCGCGGAAAGGCCCATCACCGGGCCGATCGCGCCCAGCGCCCTGGGCAGTTCGTCACCGTCGAACATCGCCCGGATCAGCCCGAAGGTCTGCGGGATGATCAGCGCCGCCGCCAGGCCCTGCGCCGCGCGCAGCCCGATGAGCACGCCGCCGCCCGGCGCGAGCGCGCAGGCCAGCGAGGTGAGCGCGAAGGCCGCGACCCCGATCCGGAAGACCCGGCGGCGGCCCGCGATGTCGCCGAGGCGGGCGGCTGTGAGCAGGCCGAGCGCGAAGGTGAGGGTGTACGCGGCGGAGTACCAGGGGATCGCGGCGGCCGGGCCGCCCAGGTCGGCGTGGATGACGGGTCCGGCGACCTGCACGACGGTCGCGTCGAGGAGGTTCATGGCCTCGGCGACGAGCAGCGCGATCAGGGCGGTCCAGCGGGCGGGATACGGGACGGCGGCGGGCGCGGAAGCGGGTGTGGAAGCGGTCAGGGCTGGCTGTGTCATGGGCACCACCGTGCGGCCCGGCCTGCACGCACTTCCATGTCTGGTGATGGGATCGGTGATTTCTTCCATCTCTACCCGCTAGCGTGCGGAACATGCCCGTACTCGACGACCTCGACCGCGGCCTGATCCACGCCCTCCACGTGGACGCCCGGGCCCCTTTCACCCTCGTCGCCGAGGTCCTCGGCTCCTCCACCCAGACCGTCGTACGCCGCTACCGCCGGCTCCGCGCCGAGGGCGGGCTTCGCGTGGTGGCCCTGCCGGACCCGCGCAGCGCCGGCACCCACCAGTGGTTCCTGCGGCTGACGGCCGCGACCCGTACCGCTCACGACCTCGCCGTCGCGCTGGCCCGCCGCCCCGACACCTCGTGGGTGCGGCTGACCTCCGGGGGCACCGAGATCGTCGCGATCGTGCACGCCCCGCCGAGCGGCCCGGACGCCCACTCGCTCCTGCTGCGCGACATCCCGCGCACCGCCGGCATCACCGCCGTCTCCGCGCACTATCTGCTGCACACCTACCTCGGCGGGCCCACCCCCTGGCGCGGCCGGCTCGGCACGCTCAGCCCCGAGCAGGAGGCCCGACTGCGGGCCGGGCACCCGGGACCGGCCGTGGACCCGGCCGCGGACCCGGAGCCGTACCCGCTGGGCGAGGCCGACCGCCGGCTGCTGGCCGCGCTGCGGGAGGACGCCCGCGCCCCGTACGCGGAGCTGGCCGCCGCGACCGGCACCACGCCGGCCACCGTCGCCCGCCGGCTGACCGAACTGCGGGTGCGCGGCGCCCTGTTCTTCGACATCGACATCGAGCCGGCCGTGCTCGGTGTCACCGTCTCCGCGCTGCTGTGGATGCAGGTCGCCCCGAGCCGGCTCGACGAGGTCGCCACGGCCCTGGCCGGGCATGCCGAGCTCGCGGTCGTCGCGGCGACCACCGGTCCGACGAACCTGGTCGCGCACGCCCTGTGCTCGGACGCCGAGGCCCTGCACCACTACCTGACCCGGCGCCTCGCCCTGGACGCGATCACCCGGATCGAGACGGCGCCCGTGCTCCGTACGTACAAGGCCGCCGCCACCCTGCGCGGCTGAGGACAGCATGATGGGGGGCATGCGTGCCGCCCGCCTGATCAAGCTGGTCCTGCTGCTCCAGTCCCGGCCGTCGATGACGGCCGCCGAACTCGCCGCCGAGCTGGAGGTGTCGGAGCGGACCATCACCCGGGACGCCCTGGCGCTCTCGGAGGCGGGGGTGCCGGTGTACGCGGACCGGGGGCGGGCCGGCGGGTACCGCCTTGTCGGCGGCTACCGGACGCGCCTGACCGGCCTCGCCCGCGGAGAGGCGGAGGCGCTGTTCCTGTCCGGGCTGCCGGGGGCGCTGCGGGACCTGGGGCTCGCGGACGCGGCCTCGGCGGCCCGCCTGAAGGTGTCGGCGGCGCTGCTGCCCTCGCTGCGGGACGCGCCGGAGGCGGTGGGGCGGCGCTTCCACCTGGACGCGCCCGCCTGGTTCCAGGAGCCGGAGACGCCGGAGCTGCTCGCGCCGGTGGCGGAGGCGGTGTGGGGCGACCTGCCGGTCCGGGCCCGCTACCGGCGGGGCGACGGCGAGGTGACGCGGGAGCTCGCACCGTACGGTCTCGTCCTGAAGGCCGGCGTCTGGTACGTGTGCGCCCGGGCCGGCTCCTCGTACCGCACCTACCGGGTGGACCGGTTCACCGAGGTGGCGGTGGGCGAGGAGCCCTTCGAGCGCGATCCGGACTTCGATCTGGCGGCGTTCTGGAACGAGCGGTCGGCCCAGTTCGCGCGCTCGCTGCTGCGTGCGGAGGTGGTGCTGCGGCTGACGGAGGCGGGGGCGCGGCGGCTGCCGTACGTGACGGACCGCGCGGCGGCCGGCGAGGCGGTGGCGGCGGGGGTGACCGAGACGGACGGCCGGCTGCGGGTGGTGCTGCCGGTGGAGAACGAGGAGGTGGCCTTCGGGCAGCTCCTCGGGCTCGGCCCGGAGGTGGAGGTGGTGGCCCCGGACGGCCTGCGCGAGCGGTTCGCGGCGGCCGCCCGGGCGATGGCCGAGCGCTATCGGGCGGTCTAGCGGTAGTCCGCCGGGTCCGTGTCCGGGTGGGTCTCCTTGGCGAGCAGGAAGCCCCAGGCGTCGGGCCGCGAGCCGTCCGCGTCGGTGAAGCCGTACTCCCGGGCGAGCCGTCCGCTGTCCAGGGACTGCCCGTTCCAGCGGGCCCGGTCGGGGTCGGCGGCGAGGGCGGCGACCGCCCGTCCGACGTAGACGGGGGACTCGGAGACGGCGAAGTCGGGGACCTTGTCGGTGGCCTCGCGCCAGTTCTCCTCGGTGACGCCGAAGCCCGCGAGCATCTGCTCGGAGCGCAGCCAGCCGGGGCTGACGGAGACGGCGGTGCCGGCGGAGTCCGCGAGCTCCTTGGCGAGGCCGAAGGCCATCCGGATGGGGGCGTTCTTGGCGAGGTCGTAGAAGAGGTTCTCGCGGAACCGGGTGCCGTTGTACGCGGTGGTGCCGTCGGTGACCTCGACGACCAGGCCGCCGGGGTGACGGGTGAGCAGCGGGAGGGCGGTGTGGGAGGTGATGAGGTGTGTCTTCACGCCGAGTTCGAGCATGCGCAGGCCGTCGGCGAGGTCGATCTCCCAGGTCTTCTTGCCGAAGGAGGAGCCGATGAGGTGTTCGCCGCCCCACACGTCGTTGACGAGGACGTCGAGCCGGCCGCGCTCGCGGTCGATCCGCTCGACCAGGGCGCGGACCTGATCCTCCTCCAGGTGGTCGGTGGGGACGGCGACGCCCTCGCCGCCGGCGGCGGTGACGAGCTCGGCGGTCTGCTCGATGGTCTCGGTGCCGCGGCCGACCTCGCTGACCCGGTCGCGGGTGGTGCGGCCGGTGACATAGACGGTGGCTCCGGCGGCGCCGAGCTGGACGGCGATGGCGCGTCCGGCGCCCCGGGTGGCGCCGGCGACGAGGGCGATCCGGCCCGCGAGGGGCTTGCTGTCGGTGTTCTCCGGGTTCTCCGTGGTGTTCTCGGTGGTCATGCGAGCAGCCTGGCAGGGAAATCCGACATCTTCTGTCCGGATTGATTTCAGCCGATTCCGGGTGCGTCGCCCGGCGGCACGCACGATGCTTGTCCCGTGATGGACGAGACGGAGTTCTGGGAGATCATCGACTCCACCCGGGAGCGCGCCGAGGGCGACCCGGAGGAGCACGCCGACCTGCTCGTGGAGCGCCTCACCCGGCTCGACCCGGACTCCGTGGTGGACTTCGCCCGGCATTTCGAGGCCCGCTACAACCGCGCCTTCACCTGGGAGCTGTGGGGTGCGGCCGCCGTGCTGCTCGACGGTGCGGCGGACGACACCTTCGACTGGTTCCGCTGCTGGCTGATCGGCCAGGGGCGGGAGGTCTTCGAGGGCGCGGTGCACGATCCGGACGCGCTGGCGGAGCTCCTTGAGGACTTCGATCCGGAGATCGACGGGGACGGCGAGGAGCTGGGCTTCGCGGCGGACGAGGCGTACGAGGGACTGACCGGCGGCGAGACGCCCGAGCTGGGCATTCCGCCGCAGGGCGCGGAGCCGCTGGGCACGCCGTTCGACCTGGACGACGACGGCGTGCTCGCGGCCCGCTTCCCGCGCCTGTGGGCCCGCTTCGGCCCCGGCTGAGAGGCCCCCGCTCGGCAGCGCTCGGGGCGTACGTCAGAAGTGCGTGCCGCCGTCGATGCGTATCTCGGTGCCGGTGATGAACTTCCCGTCCTCGGAGGCGAGCATCGCGACGACGCCGGCGACGGTCTCGGGGCCGGCGAAGCCCTGGCCGAGGGCGGGGGCCAGCTTGGCGAAGAGCGACCAGTCGGTGTCCTCGGGCAGGCCGGGGCCCTGGGACTGCTTGGACTCGCCGGAGCCGTCGGTCATACCGGAGGAGATGGAGCCGGGCTGGACGGCGGTGAAGCGGATGCCCTGCTTGGCGTACTCGGCGGCGAGCGCGTGGGTCATGGACTGGATGCCGCCCTTGCTGGCCGCGTAGGCCGCCATGTAGGGGTGGGCGAACATCGCCGAGGTGGAGGAGAAGTTGACGACGGCGGAGCCGTTGCCCTCCAGGAGCGCCGGTATGGCCTGCCGGATCATCAGGAACGTACCGGTGAGGTTGATCCGCAGGACCTGCTCGAAGGAGTCGAGGGTGGTCTCGTGGGTGTGCGCGGAGCGCAGGATGCCCGCCGCGTTGACCAGCACGTCAAGGCCGCCGAGGGTCTCGACGGCGGCGGCGACGCCCGCGCGCACGGAGCTCTCGTCGCCGATGTTCACGACGAGCGTGGTGAGGCGGTCGGCGTCGGCTCCCGCCTTGGCGACGGTGTCCTTGAGGCCGTCTTCGCTGATGTCGGCGGCGACGACGCGCCCGCCCTCGGCCAGCATGCGCAGGACGGTGGCCTGGCCGATGCCGGAGCCGCCGCCGGTGACGAGTGCGCGGCGTCCCTCGTAACGGGTCAGCTGATTCATGACGACAACCTCTCGATCTCACACTTTCCAGGGTACTGACCACCGTACGCCTAAGTGGCACGATTTGCCATAGCTGCATGGAGTGCATTTCTGGCAGGCGCGGGCGTACGCTGGTCGCGTGAGCACCAAGCCCCCCTCCCTGACGGAGCGCCGCAAGGCCGCCACCCAGCTCGACATCGCCCGTGCGGCGGCCGAGCTGTTCACCGAGCGCGGGCCGGACGACACCACCGCCGAGGACATCGCCCAGCGGGCCGGGGTCGCCCTGCGCACCTTCTACCGCTACTTCCGCTCCAAGCAGGACGCCGTCGCCCCGCTGCTCGCGGGCGGCGCCGACCGCTGGCGCGCCGAGCTCGCCGCCGCCGGACCGGGCACCGCCGTGCCCACCGCCCTGGAGCGGTCCATCGCCGACTCACTGGCCGCCGCGGACACCGAGGCCGAGGAGGGCCTGCGCTGGACCCGCGGGCTGCTGCGCGCGGCCGAGCACGACCCGGCCCTGCGGGCCGTCTGGTACCGGGTCAACCAGGAGTCCGAGGACCGGCTGCGCGCGGTGCTCGCCGAGCTGGCGGGCCCCGGCACCGACCCCTTGGAGCTGCGGCTCGCGGCCGCGGCGGCCACCGACGCGATCCGGATCGCCCTGGAGACCTGGGCCGAGACCGACGCCCCGGTGCACGGCCCCGGCTCGCCGGCCGACCTGGCGGTGCGCTGCCTGCGCGAACTCATGGGCGGGATGCGGCTCCTCGCGCCCGGTTCAGGGGAGGAGTGAGCGCCCCATCAGGACGTCGTCCACATACCCGCCGGCCAGGAAGAACTCGCCCGGCAGCACGCCCTCGACCGCGAAGCCCTCGCTCTCGTAGAGCGCCCGGGCCGGGGCGTTGTGGCCGAGTACGCGGAGGGTGATGCGCCGGGCGCCCTCGGCCCGGGCCCGGTCCATGGCGGCGCGCAGCAGGGTGCGGGCCACGCCCCGGCCGCGGGCGGACTCGGCGACGGCGAGGCCCTGGATCTGGCGGACGTGGGCGTTGCAGGCCATCGGGGTGGGCGGGACGAGGCGGAGGTAGCCGAGCACCCCGGCCTCCTCGGACTCCGCCACCAGGTAGTGCGCGGGCAGGTGCCGCTCGTCGAAGAACGGCTCCCCGGCCTCGGGCGCCGGCAGCACGGCGTGCAGGGGCGACCAGGTGGACCGGTCGAGCGCGGCGAGGGCGGGCTCGTCGGCGGGCGTCGCGGCGCGGACCCGTATCTCCGGGCGCTCCAGGTGTCGCGGTGTCTCCGGCACGATCATGCGGGCCACTGTGCCATGGCAGGACCCGGGAGGGGCAGGATGGCGGTATGAAGCGACAGACTCGCCAGCGCATCGCCGTCACCGGCGCGTCCGGGCTCATCGGCGCCGCCCTCGTGCGCTCCCTGCGCGCCGACGGCCACGAGGTCCTGCGGCTCGTCCGCCGCCCTGCCGTCCTGGCCGACGAGGTCGAATGGGACCCGGCCCGGCTGTACGTGGACACCGCGGGCCTGGTCGGGGTCGACGCGGTCGTGCACCTGGCGGGCGCGGGCGTCGGCGAGCGGCGCTGGAACGACGCGTACAAGAAGGAGATCCGGGACAGCCGGGTGCTCGGCACCCGGGCGATCGCCGAGGCCCTGGCCTCGCTCGCCGACCCGCCCGAGGTCCTGGTCTGCGGCACCGCCCTCGGCTACTACGGCGACACCGGCACCCGCGCGGTCGACGAGAGCGCGCCCGCCGGCGAGGGCTTCCTCCCTGAGGTGTGCGTGGACTGGGAGGCCGCGGCGGCGCCCGCCGAGGCGGCCGGGATCCGCGTCGCGTACGCCCGTACCGGTCTGGTGGTGGCCCGTCAGGGCGGCGCCTGGGGGCGGCTCTTCCCGCTGTTCCGCGCCGGGCTGGGCGGGCGGATGGGCGACGGGCGCCAGTACTGGAGCTTCATCTCGCTGCACGACGAGGTCGCGGCCCTGCGCCATCTCGTCGACACCCCGGCCGCGTCCGGTCCGGTGAACCTGACGGCGCCCGAGCCGGTCACCAACCGCGAGGTGACGGCGGCGATGGGGCGGGTGCTGCGCCGCCCGGCCGTCCTCCACGTACCGGCGCCCGCTCTGCGGGTGGCGCTCGGGGAGTTCGCCGCGGATGTGCTCGGCAGTCAGCGGGTGCTGCCGGGGCGCCTGTTGGAGACCGGTTTCGACTTCGCCTTCCCGACGATCGACGAGGCGGTGCGGGCCGCCGCCCGCTGACGAACCGCCACCCTCCCTTCACCCGCGCGCCTTCCCGGTGTGCTCCCGGGTGTGCTCCCCCGTGCTGCGTGCACCCCGTCGCGCGCGGCTGCCCGCCGCGGGAGCGCTCCCTAGTCTCGTGCCGAACGAGGGCATTCCGGGGGCCCGTTGGGGGCATAGGCCTCCCACAAGCCGCGCCGACCTGGGGAGGGGCACGTGCTCAACAACGCGGACGTCGTCGTCGTAGGAGCCGGGATCGCGGGTCTCGCGACCGCTCATCAGCTGACCGCGGCCGGTCTCTCGGTCACGGTCCTGGAGGCCGCGCCGCAGGTCGGCGGCCGGATGGCGACCGACACCGTCGACGGCTTCCGGCTCGACCGGGTCGGGCCGCTGTTCACCGCGCCGGAGGTCGCGGGCGTGCCGCTGCGCCCGTTCGCCCCGGGGGTGCTCGTGCACAGCGACGGGCGCTGCGCCCGCTGGGGGGCGCCGCACACACCGTGGGGCACGGGCCCCTGGGGCACGGGGGGCGTACGGGGCCTGGGAGGCGGCGTACGGAGCCTGGGGGGCGCGCGCGGTATGGCGCGCGCCCTCGCGGGCGCCCCCCGGAACCCCGCCGTCTCGCTCGACCAGGCGCGCCTGGGGGCCTCGCTGGTACGGCTCGCCACCACGCCCGCCCAGCGGATCCTCACCCGTACGGAGCGCACCGCGCAGGAGGCCCTGTCGGCCCGGCTGCCCGCCCGTACCGTGCAGGGGGTGCTGCGCCCGCTGCTCGCCGCGCTGCTCGGCGATCCGGACCTGTCGACCTCCAGCCGGCGCGCGGACCTCGCACTGCGCTCCTTCGCACGCGGCCGGCTCGGGGTGCCGGAGGGCGGGTCGGGCGCGCTGGTGGCGCGGCTCGCGGCGGCGCTGCCGCCGGGCACGGTCCGTACCGGCGTCCGGGTCACCGACGCGTCGATCTCGCGGGTGACGACGGCGGAGCACGGGGTGTTCGGCTGCCGCGCGGTGGTCGTGGCGACGGACGGCCGGACGGCGGCGGAGCTGCTGCCCGGGCTGCGGGTGCCGGAGTACCACGCGGCGACCGTCCTGCACCACACGGCGCCGGCCGCCCCGACGGCGGACCCGGTGCTGATCCTGGAGTCCGACCCCGGCGGCCCGGTGGCGCACACGGCGGTGATGAGCGCGGTCGACCCGGGCCGCGCGCCGGACGGCCGGGTCCTGATCACCTCAGTCGTCCTCGGCACGCCTCCCGACGACACCGAGCGGCGGGTCCGCAAGCACCTGGCGACGCTGTACGGGGTCTCCACGGACGACTGGGAGCTGCTGGCCCTGCGCCACACCCCGCACGCCCACCCGTCCCTGCGCCCGCCCTTCGACCCCGAGCGCCCCGTCCGGCTCCTCGCCGGCCTCTACGTCTGCGGCGCCCACCGCGGCACCGGCACCCCCTTCGGCGCCCTGACGACGGCCCGCAGGACGGCGACGGCGCTGCTCTCGGACCTGGGGATGCGCCGGGAAACGCCCACGGAGGCGAAGGCGGCCTAGGGCCTGTCCGGCGGATCAAGGCCGGACAGGCCACTAGAGGGGTCAGCCCAGCGCCGAGACCCGGTCCCGGTACGTGCGGACGGCGGGGGCGTCGCGGTAGGGCTCCAGGCGGCGTTCGAAGTCGCGGACGTACTCCACGGCGCGGGCCGAGCGCATCTCGGCGGCCTGCTGGGCGGCTTCGGCGCCGAGCGCGCAGGCCTGGTCGAGTTCGCCGAGGGCGAGGCGGGCGGAGGCGAGGACGACCCGGCAGAAGAGGCGGCTGCGGGCGAAGCCCGGGGGCCGGAGCTGGAGGGCGCGTTCGGCGTGCTGGGCGGCGGCGCGGTACTGCTGGAGGTCGCGGTGGCAGTGCCCGAACTCGTCGGCGAGCTGTGCCTCGTCGAAGGAGCGCGCCCAGTACGGCACCTCGTCGCCGGGCCGGGCCGCCTCCAGGGCCCGTTCGGCGCGGGCGAGCGCGGCGCCGCAGGCCCGGGAGTCGCCGAGGACGCCGTGCCCGCGCGCCTCGACCGAGTGGAGCAGGGCCTGGACGACCGGCGGGGCGGCGGCGCCGACGCCCTGCTGGGCGACCCGGGCGAGCTGGACGGCCTCGCGGCCGTGCCCGAGGTAGACCGCCTGGTGGCTCATGGTGATGAGGACGTACGAGCCGTAGGCCCGGTCCCCGGCGGCCTGGGCGAGCCGCAGCGCCTGCACGAAGTAGCGCTGGGCCAGGCCGTGCGCGGCGATGTCGTACGAGGTCCAGCCGGCCAGGCGGGTCAGGTCGGCGGCGGCGCCGAACAGGCGGCGGCCGACGCTCTCCCCGTACGTGCCGCGCAGCATCGGCTCGGCCTCGTGCTCCAGGTAGCGCACCAGGGCCTGGCGGGCGTGGCCGCCGCCGTATGCGTGGTCGAGGGTGCGGAAGAGCTCGCCGACCGAGCGCAGGGCGGCGATGTCGCCGCTGGACACCCGCTGGCCGGGGCCCCGGTCCGTACCGCGCTGACGGGGCACGGAGTAGCGGCCCTGGAGGGGCACCCGCGGGTCGGCACCGGCCGGGCCGCCCCGGCCGCCGGGGCCGTGCCCGGCGGGTCCGTGGCCGGCGGGTCCATGGCCTGCGCCCGGGCCGGCGGGCTCGCCGCGCGCCACCCGTTCGTCCGCGCGGCCGATCAGCCAGTCGCGGCTGGGGACCACCAGACCGGCCGGGGTGAAGGCGATCTTCCGCAGCTCCGCGTGGCTGCCGGAGTCCTTGCGCCACAGGCCGCTGACGATGTCGACGGCCTCCTCGGGGGTGGCCGCGAACTCCAGGCCCGCGTAGACGGGTGCGCAGGCGTCCAGGCCGAGGTCCTGCGCGGAGAGCCGGCGGCCGAGGCGGCGGGTGAACACCTCGGCGATCAGCGCCGGCGTGGTGCCGCGCGGCTGCTGCCCGCGCAGCCACCGGGTCACCGAGGTCTTGTCGTACCGGAGGTCGAGGCCGTGTTCCAGTCCGAGCTGGTCCACCCGTCTGGCGAGACCCGCGTTGGAGAAGCCCGCCTCGGCGATGAGCGCGGCGAGCTGGCGGTTCGGGATGCGCTGCGAGGGTCGTTCCGTCATCAGCTGTGCGGTCTCCTGCCTTCCGGGCCCGGGGTGGCAGCCCGTATGGACCCTCGTGGCCCTCATGGAACGGCGTGAATTTAGCGGCAGTCACGGCCATTACCGCCACCTTCGCCCCACATTCATCCGATCGTGTGAGGATTGACTGTCCGCTGACGAGGGGCTCGCGGACCGGCGTAGAAGCTCTCGTCCTTGCGCCGGAGGGGCGCTCGCGCACCTGCCGGAGGGCGATCGGGCGTACCGCCGTACAGTGGCATGGGCGCGAATGACGCATGGTGCCGAGCCGGCTCCCGCCCCCGGGACGATCCCCGGGAACCCGGCCCGCGGCACCCCAGGAGGAGGCATGGCCGTGAGTGAGCTGCGATTCGTCCGTCTGGGCTTCGGCGACGACGCCGTCGACTACCAGGTGGCGTGGGACAAGCAGCGCGAGGTGCACGCCGCCCGGTTCGCCGACGAGGTCGAGGACACCTGTCTGCTCCTGGAGCACCCGCCCGTGTACACGGCGGGCCGGCGCACCGCAGAGAACGAGCGCCCGCTCGACGGGACGCCGGTCGTGGACGTCGACCGCGGCGGGAAGATCACCTGGCACGGCCCCGGCCAGCTGGTGGGCTACCCGATCATGAAGCTGCCCCGCCCGGTCGACGTGGTCGCGCACGTACGCCGCCTGGAGGAGGCACTGATCCGTACCGCCGCCGACTTCGGCGTGGCCACCACCCGGGTCGAGGGCCGCAGCGGTGTGTGGGTGCTCGGCGACCCGGTCGAGCAGCGGCCGCAGATCGGCGGACTCTCGCTGGACTTCGACCCGCGACTGCAGGACGAGGAGTTCGACCCCCGCCTGAACGGCCCGGAGTACGCCCCCTCCAACGCCGGCCAGCGCCGGGAGGACCGCAAGCTCGCGGCCATCGGCATCCGGGTCGCCAAGGGCGTCACCATGCACGGCTTCGCCCTGAACGTGAACCCGGACAACGCGTGGTTCGACCGGATCATCCCGTGCGGCATCCGCGACGCGGGCGTCACCTCGCTCGCCAACGAGCTGGGCCGCGACCTCACGATCGAGGAGGTGCTCCCGGTCGTCGAGAAGCACCTGCGGGACGTCATGGCGGACGCGGTGCTCAAGCCGCGCGAGATCGTGCGCGAGGCGGAGACCGCGGCACCGGCGGCACCGGCGACAGCCGTGTCCGAGCGTGAGACGGAGCGGGCCGCCGAGCCGGCCACCGCCTGAGGAATGCCGAGCTCTGGCCCAGGGTTGGCCAGAGCGTTAAGGCATGGAAGCAACGGGCGTACCCTGGTGGGCGCCGAAGAATCGAAGCTACAGGAGCCGATGTGTCCGCAGTCGCACCCGACGGACGCAAGATGCTGCGCCTGGAGGTCCGGAACAGCCAGACCCCCATCGAGCGCAAGCCCGAGTGGATCAAGACCCGCGCGAAGATGGGGCCCGAGTACAACAAGCTCCAGGGCCTGGTGAAGAGCGAGGGACTGCACACGGTCTGCCAGGAGGCGGGCTGTCCCAACATCTTCGAGTGCTGGGAGGACCGCGAGGCGACCTTCCTCATCGGCGGTGACCAGTGCACCCGCCGCTGTGACTTCTGTCAGATCGACACCGGCAAGCCGGAGGCGCTGGACCGCGACGAGCCGCGCCGCGTCGGCGAGTCCGTCGTCACGATGGACCTGAACTACGCCACCATCACCGGCGTCGCGCGCGACGACCTGGAGGACGGCGGCGCCTGGCTGTACGCGGAGACCGTGCGCCAGATCCACCAGCAGACCGCGGAGCGCGCCGCCGGCCGCACCAAGGTCGAGCTGCTCGCCCCCGACTTCAACGCGGTGCCGGAGCTCCTGGAGCAGGTCTTCGACTCCCGCCCCGAGGTCTTCGCGCACAACGTGGAGACGGTGCCACGGATCTTCAAGCGGATCCGCCCCGGCTTCCGCTACGAGCGCTCCCTCGACGTCATCACCAAGGCGCGGGACTACGGTCTGGTCACGAAGTCCAACCTGATCCTCGGCATGGGCGAGACCCGCGAGGAGGTCAGCGAGGCGCTGCAGCACCTGCACGACGCCGGCTGCGAGCTGATCACCATCACGCAGTACCTGCGCCCCTCCGTCCGGCACCACCCCGTGGAGCGCTGGGTGAAGCCGCAGGAGTTCGTGGAGCTGAAGGAGGAGGCCGAGGAGATCGGCTTCTCCGGTGTGATGTCGGGCCCGCTGGTCCGCTCCTCGTACCGGGCCGGGCGGCTCTTCCAGCAGGCCATCGAGCGCCGTGGCGCGGTCGACAACGCCACGCAGGCGGTCTGAGGCCCCCGGCCACGCCCCCGCGGGCCGTTATGGCCCCTGCCGGCCCCGCCGGCCCCCGCTCTCCTCCGAGGCCCGTACGCGTGTGCGTACGGGCCTCAGGGTTTCATCAGTGTTTGACCCCCGGGTCACGCCCTGGTAACACCGTTCTGTGAGGCTGTTCTCACTCACCGCCACCGAGCGTTCACGGAGGCCCTCGCCCATGCAGGCCGCGCACATCCGAGCCAACGCCATCCCGACCGTCACCGACGCCCTGCGCGCCGTGGAGTCCGTGCTGCTCGCCCGCGGGCAGCGCACCGCCCGGCGCAACGCCTGGACCTCGGTCCTGGAGGACCGCCGCCGGGCCAAGGACCGGGTGGAGGCCCAGCACGTGATGGAGGCCGTGGAGGGCCTCGCGTCCCGGGGCACGTAAACTTCAGGACATGGCGAGGAGTGCAAACACGGGCGGCGCTGACGCCGCGAACCCCGGGCGACTGAAGCAGATCGCCCTCACGTACAAGATGACCCGGAAGGCCGACCCCAAGGTCGGGCTCGTCGTCGCGGGCGTGGGCATCGTTGTACTCGGTGTCCTCCTCGCGATCGGCTTCCTGATCGGTCACCCCGTTTACCTGGGCATTCTCGGTTTCGTCCTGGCGTTCCTGGCGATGGCCATCGTCTTCGGCCGGCGCGCCGAGAAGGCGGCCTTCGGTCAGATGGAGGGCCAGCCGGGCGCGGCCGCGGCGGTGCTGCAGAACATCGGGCGCGGCTGGACGGTGACCCCGGCGGTCGCGATGAACCGCAACCAGGACGTCGTGCACCGGGCGGTCGGCCGTCAGGGCATCGTGCTGGTCGGCGAGGGCAACCCGAACCGGCTGAAGACGCTGCTCGCGGCCGAGAAGAAGAAGATGGCCCGAATCGTGGTGGACGTCCCGGTGACGGACATCCTCGTCGGCAACGACGAGGAGGCGGGCCAGATCCCGCTGAAGAAGGTCCGCACCAAGATGCTGAAGCTGCCGCGACTGCTGTCCGGCCCGCAGGTGACGGCGGCCAACGACCGGCTGCGCGCGATGGGCGACCTGATGAGCAACATGCCGCTGCCGAAGGGTCCGATGCCGAAGGGCATGCGGATGCCGCGGGGCGGAAAGATGCGCTGAGCGCGCACCAGACCCCTACGAGCAACGGGAAGCGCCCCGGACCGAACAGGTCCGGGGCGCTTCCCGTTGCTCGTAGGCCGACTCAGATCCGGACCTGGACGGCGCCGGAGAAGCGGTCGTGCAGGCCGCGGCCGTCGCGGTCCCAGATGAGGGCCGGGATGGCGAGGCAGACCAGGAGGGAGCGGAGCACGACCCGGAGGAGGCCGAGGCGGCCGCCGTTCGCCGAGACGACCCGGAGGCCGAAGAGGCGCTTGCCGGGGGTGAAGCCGATGGTGCCGACCGTGAGCACGCTCATGACCAGCAGGATCACCAGGGCCCAGTTGCCGGTGGCCTGGTTGTAGCCGTGCGTGATGAGGCCGTATGCGATCAGCATGCAGAGGGCCCAGTCGACGGCGAGGGCGCCGAGGCGGCGGCCGGGGCGGGCGATGGAGCCGGGGCCCTCCTCGGGCAGGCCGAGCTGCTGCCCGCGGTAACCGAAGTCCACGCCCGCTTCTTCGGCCGCGGCGCGCGGGCCGGAGAGCCATGATCCGAGTGCTTGCCTGTTGTCCACCCGACCACGGTACTGTGCCCGTTTTTGATCACTTCGGCCCGGGTCGCCAAGGCCCCGAAGAGTTCCCGGAGAGTCCCCGGAGGCCCCTGGACCGCACCCGCCCCGGTTAACTTCGACGAAACAAATGGGTCATGCTTGAGAAATCCCGTCTGCCTATGGTCGGGTCCTGCGTGTGCCACCGCACTGGCCGCACGACCGAGCTGCAACCCCGCCCCTCCCCGGGCCGGGAGTAGGAGGAGTTGGATGTTCCAGAACGCCGACGAGGCCAAGAAGTTCATTCAGGACAACGACGTCAAGATGGTCGACGTCCGTTTCTGCGACCTTCCGGGCGTGATGCAGCACTTCACGATCCCGGCGACGGCGTTCGACCCGTCCGAGGAGCTGGCCTTCGACGGCTCGTCGATCCGCGGTTTCCAGGCCATCCACGAGTCGGACATGGCCCTGCGCGCCGACCTGTCGACGGCCCGCCTGGACCCGTTCCGCCGCGACAAGACGCTGAACATCAACTTCTTCATCCACGACCCGATCACGGGCGAGCAGTACAGCCGTGACCCGCGCAACATCGCGAAGAAGGCGGAGGCGTACCTGGCCTCCACCGGCATCGCCGACACCGCGTACTTCGGTCCCGAGGCCGAGTTCTACGTGTTCGACTCGGTCCGCTTCGAGACCTCCGCGAACCAGGGCTTCTACCACATCGACTCCGAGGCCGGCGCCTGGAACACCGGCAAGGAGGAGGACAACCGGGGTTACAAGGTCCGCTACAAGGGCGGCTACTTCCCGGCCCCGCCGGTCGACCACTTCGCCGACCTGCGTGCGGAGATCTCCCTGGAGCTGGAGAACGTCGGCCTCAAGGTCGAGCGCCAGCACCACGAGGTCGGCACCGCCGGCCAGGCGGAGATCAACTACAAGTTCAACACGCTGCTCGCCGCAGCCGACGACCTGATGCTCTTCAAGTACATCGTGAAGAACGTCGCCTGGCGCAACGGCAAGACCGCGACCTTCATGCCGAAGCCGATCTTCGGCGACAACGGCTCGGGCATGCACGTCCACCAGTCGCTGTGGTCGAACGGCGACCCGCTGTTCTACGACGAGGCCGGCTACGCGGGCCTGTCGGACACCGCGCGCTACTACATCGGCGGCATCCTGAAGCACGCCCCGTCGCTGCTCGCCTTCACCAACCCGACGGTGAACTCGTACCACCGCCTGGTGCCGGGCTTCGAGGCCCCGATCAACCTGGTCTACTCGCAGCGCAACCGCTCCGCCGCGATGCGCATCCCGATCACGGGCTCGAACCCGAAGGCCAAGCGCGTCGAGTTCCGCGCCCCGGACCCGTCCTCGAACCCGTACCTCGCCTTCTCCGCGCTCCTCCTCGCGGGCCTCGACGGCGTCAAGAACAAGATCGAGCCGGCCGAGCCGATCGACAAGGACCTGTACGAGCTCGCTCCCGAGGAGCACGCGAACGTCGCCCAGGTCCCGACCAACCTGGAGGCCGTCCTCACCGCCCTGGAGGAGGACAACGAGTACCTGCAGGCCGGCGGCGTCTTCACGTCCGACCTGATCGAGACCTGGATCGACTACAAGCGCACCCACGAGATCGCCCCGATCCAGCTCCGCCCGCACCCGCACGAGTTCGAGCTCTACTTCGACCTCTAAGCCGTACCCCGCGAGCGAGGCTCTTCCGAGGCCCGTCGCCCCCTTCACGGGGGCGGCGGGCCTCGCCGTTTCCGGCCGGTCGGGGCCGCCGGGATCCGGCCAAGATCACGAGAAGGCGAACAGCTGACGAACTCTCGTGCGTACCTACGAGTAGGGGGTTCACGCTCCGCGACTGATCGATAGCGTGTCGTCGTCGCTGCCGCCACACCCGGAGCACAGGGCTCCGCTGGGACTAGCTGGCGCGATTGAGGACTGCCGACGTGACTCAGGCGGCTTTCGCCCCTGCAGAGACGCTCCGACTCCAGCCGTACACCGATCACTGCCGCGTCATCGCCGACGAGGGCGCGCACGTGGTCATCGGCGTCTCACCGGGGAACAGTTATTTCACCGCCCAGCGGCTGCGCGAGCTGACGCGCTGGGGCTTGGACCACTTCGATCAGGTCGATCTCGTCTACACCGATCTGCATGTCGCCGACATGTACGAGGCGCTGGGGTACGGGGCCGACGAGGCGCGGCGGAAGGCCGTCAAGAACCTGCGGGGGGTGCGGGCCAAGGTCGGGGCGGCCGTGGCGGAGGCCGATCCCACGGGGGTACGGGTACGGGCCCGGGGGATGTCGGAGTTCGGGGACGTCCCGGCGTACCGGGAGCTGCACCGCACCGTGCTCGACGCGGTGGCGGCGGATCCGGTGGTGCGGGAGACCTGCGACGCGCTGACCGGGATCTTCCTGGCCGGGAAGCTGGCGCCGGGGCAGTTGATCGACGAGCGGCAGCGGGAGGTGTGCCGGGCGTACATCTGCGCCGAGGTGCCGCTGTTCCTGGACACCCCGGCGATCCTCGGGGTGCCGTCCTCGCTCAACTGCTACCACCAGGCGCTGCCGCTGGCCGATCTGCTGTACGGGCGGGGGTCCGGGCTCCGGGCCTCGCGCAACCAGGGCCACGGCATCCTCACGCCCGCCGAAGGAGTCTCCGCATGAGCACCGCCACCGACACCGGCACCGCAAGCGCAGGCGCACTGCCGGCCTTCCCCTTCGACTGGGACGGGACCCGGCTGCCCGCCGAGATCGGCGCGCTGCGCGCCGAGCCGGTGCGCAAGGTCCGCACGATCGCCGGGGCCGAGGCCTGGCTGGTCTCCTCGTACGAGCTGTGCCGACAGGTCCTGGAGGACCCGAGGTTCAGCCTCAAGGACACGTCCGCGCCCGGGGCGCCCCGGCAGTACGCGCTGACGATCCCGCCGCACGTGGTGAACAACATGGGCAACATCACCGGGGCCGGGCTGCGCAAGGCCGTGATGAAGGCGATCAACCCGAAGGCGCCCGGCCTGGAGGAGTGGCTGCGGGCCCGGGCCGGGGGCCTGGTGGACGCGCTGGTCGGCGAGGGGGCGCCCGGAGAGCTGCGCAGCGGGTACGCCGATCCGTACTCGGCGGGGCTGCACTGCCGGATGCTGGGCATCCCGGAGGAGGACGGACCGCGACTGCTGCGCAGCCTGGACGTGGCCTTCATGAACGCGCCGCGCGAGATCGAGGCGGCCCGGCTCAACTGGGACCGGGACATCGCGTACATGACCGAGCGGCTGGACGATCCGGCGACCGGCGGGCTGATGGCGGAGCTCGCGGCGCTGCGCGAGGATCCCGACTACGCGCATCTGACGGACGAGATGCTGGCGACGGTGGGCGTCACGCTGTTCGGGGCCGGGGTGATCTCCACCGCCGGGTTCCTGACGATGGCCCTTGTGTCGGTGCTGACCCGGCCGGACGTGCGGGAGGCGCTGACCGGCGGGGGCGGTTCCGGTGGCGGGGTCGCCGGGGCGATGGACGAACTGCTGCGGGTCAATCTGTCGATCGGCGACGGGCTGCCGCGGCTCGCCCTGGAGGACGTACGGCTCGGGGACACGCTCGTGCGGGCCGGTGAGCTGGTCCTCGTGCTCGTGGAGGCCGCGAACCACGATCCGGAGCACTTCCCCGACCCGCTGACCTTCCGGCCGGACCGGGAGAACGCCTCCGACCACCTGTCCTTCGGCGGCGGCTCGCATTACTGCCCGGCGACGGCGCTCGGCAAGCGGCACGCCGAGATCGCCCTGGAGACGCTCCTCGACCGGCTGCCGGAGCTGCGGCTCGCGGTGCCGGTCGAACAGCTGGTGTGGCGCACCAACTTCATGAAGCGCCTCCCCGAGCGGCTGCCGGTGGCCTGGTAGCGGTCGGATGTGATCACGCGGGGGCGCTGCCCGGCCCGGCCGGAGCCGGGGTCGGGGTCGGGCAGCGCCCTTCCGTTGTCAGCGGCCGTAACGGATCAGGGCGCGGACCATGCGGCAGGTGGTGTCGGACGGCGGGTGGATGCCGAGCTGGGTCGCCGTGGTGCGTATCTTCGCGTTCGTCGCCCGCGAGGGCAGGTAGACGCCCGCGTCGAGCAGGGCGATGGCCAGGCGCATGGCCTTCAGCCGGCGGTTGTGCGTGACGTACCACTCGCGGGGGCGGCCCGCGGGGAGCGGCTTCTTCTGGAGCGGCTTCCAGGGTTCGAGGGACGGTGTCCGGATCATGGCGACAGCCATGGGCGACCTCCTGGCGAACGGTGGGGTGCGGGCCCTCCCCGGGACCCTCACCTTCACCCCCTATTTTAGTGCCCCCCACTGACAATCGCCCCTGGCCAGACGCATCTTGAGGGGGTATGGAAGGGAGGTTTGACGGGACGTTCGGCGGGACGTTCGGCGGGACGTTTGCCGGTACGTTGGGGACATGGAGATCTGGATCAATCCCGCCTGTTCCAAGTGCCGCAGCGCACTGACCCTGCTGGACGCCGAGGGCGCCGACTACACGGTGCGCCGCTACCTGGAGGACGTGCCCTCGCCGGACGAGATCCGCGCGGTCCTGGAGCGGCTCGGCCTGGAGCCGTGGGACATCACCCGCACCCAGGAGGCCGACGCCAAGGAGCTGGGCCTCAAGGACTGGCCGCGGGACGAGGCGAGCCGCGACCGCTGGGTGACGGCCCTTGCCGAGCACCCGAAGCTGATCCAGCGCCCGATCATCACCGCCGAGGACGGCACGGCCGTGGTCGGCCGCTCCGAGGAGGCGGTGCGGGACGCCCTGTCCCGCTGAGCCGACTCCCCCGGGTCAGTTCCCCTCTCCCGTGAGGTGGCGGGCCATTCGAGCGTGTGCCTCCGGCCCCGCGCCCACCGGGAGGGCGAAGTGGGTGGCGTCGGGCAGCACCTCCGTCTCCAGGCGCCCGCCGGGGACGGCGGCGCGGGCCTTGCGCTCCACGGCGTACGAGTCATGGGTCCGGCTGCGTCCGGCGAGCAGCACCAGGGTGGGCGGGCGCAGCCCGGCGAGCCGCTCGGGCGCGGGCCGGGGCCCGTTGACCGGGCGGACGGACGGGACGTCGGCGGCGAGCACCTGCAGCCGGCGCCAGTCGGGGTCGAGCGCGGCGCCCCCGGTCTCCCAGTCGAGGAACGCGGCCCGGCGGGCCGCGCCCGGCCGCAGCAGCACCGGCAGGGCCCGCAGCAGGAAGCGCGGGGCGAAGCCGGTGAAGCAGTTGGTGGGGTCGAGCAGCACGAGCCGGCCGACGCGGTCGGGCGCGGCGAGCGCGTACTGCAGGGCGATCCACGCGCCGTAGGAGTGCCCGGCCAGGCCCACCGGCTGCTCGGCGGGTATCGCGAGGGCGTCGAGGAGCGCGTCGAGCCAGCCCGTGAGGTCGGCGGCGGTACGGATCGGGCGGCCCGGGTCCGCGAGGCTGCGGCCGGGCTCGCCGACCAGGTCGACGGCGTGCACCCGGTGGGTCGCGCCGAGCGCCGCCGCCGTGCCGTACCACCCGGTGGCGGTGGCCCCGCCGCCGGGCAGCAGGAGCACGGGCGGGCCGTCGGCGGGGCCGTGGCTGATGACATGGGTCGCGCCGTACGGGGTGGGGACGGCCGCCGTGGTGGTGCCCTGCGGCCAGTGCGCGAGGACGGCGTCGTAGGCGAGGTCGAACGCGGACGGCTCACGCGGCTCACGGGGCACGGCGCGGTTCACCGGACCGCGACCCGCTCGGCCCGGGCCACGGCTTCCGCCTCGGCGAGGATCTCGGTGAGCCGGGCTCCGAACCGTACGTCGCAGGGGTGGGGGCGGCCGGTGCGGACGGCCTCCAGGAGGCCGTCGACGGCGCCGCCGAAGGCGTCGAGGGCGCCGTCCCAGTGCGGCATGACGGCCTTGCCCCGCTCGCCGTAGAGGGAGAGCGCGGCCTCGGCGGAGGCGGCCGGGGCGCTGAGCGTGAGGGTGGCGGTGCTGCTCGCGCCGGAGGTGTGGCGCAGGGTCAGGTGGCGGGTGTCCGCCCGGCCCTCGGTGCAGCTGATGGAGGTGACGTCGCCGAGGATCGGCAGGAAGACGGAGAGGACGTGCGGGCCGACGTCCCACAGACCGCCCTTGTCGCGCCGCCAGGGCGAGGCGGCGTAGACGCTGTCGGCGTCGGGCGAGAACAGCGCGCCCAGCCAGTGCGCCTCGCCGAGGAACCAGCCGCCGGCGGCGACCTGTTCGTCTATCCAGCGCGCGGTGGGCGGCGCGAAGCGGAGGGTGCAGAACACGACGGAGGCCACACCGGCGCCCGTGACGGCGTCGGCGAGCTCGCGCGCCGTCGCCGCCGAGGTCGTCACCGGCTTGTCGAGGATGACATGGCAGCCCGCCGCGGCGGCCCGCGCGGCCAGCGGAGCCTGGACGTCCGGCGGCAGCGCGAGCGCGACCGCGTCGCTCGCCTCGAACAGCGCGTCCACGTCCTCGTACGCCTTCGTCCCGCACGCGGCGGCGAGCGCGGCCGCGGCCTCCGGCCGTCTGCCCCACACCCCGCTGAACTCCACGTCGGGATGCGCCGCGAGCGCGGGGGCGTGGGTGCGCTCGGCCCAGGGGCCGGTGCCGAGGAGTCCGATGCGGGTCTTCGTGCCAGGAAGGTTCGTCATGCCCACAGTCTGCCGGGCCCCCCGGCCGTAGCGGCTCCGGGATCCCCCCGATCCACCCCGGACCCACCCCGGAGCGCACGCCCGGGGCGCGCGGCCGGGGCACGCTGACCGGCGCGTGTGAAGCCTCGTATACGGCGCGGACCCCGTGGGACGGATCCGGCGGGCCGGGTTCGGTGGACTCCTGGACGCGCACGTCGTCGCACGGCGGGGGCGGGAAATGGAGGAAGGCTGAGTAACACGGGGTTCACAAACGGGCAACCGACGGGAAATCCGGTGTTGCGAAGCTGCGGACGACGCAGACACCGCCACCGCAGCTCTCGCAATGTCGCGAGCCGCCGCCGCAGCGCGGAGCACCAGCACCCGCAGCACGCCAAAGGATGAGGCCCCGTGACCTTCAAGGCTGAGTACATCTGGATCGACGGCACCGAGCCGACCGCCAAGCTCCGTTCCAAGACGAAGATCATCCCCGGTGAGGTCCTTCCGCTGGAGGAGCTGCCGATCTGGGGCTTCGACGGTTCGAGCACGAACCAGGCCAAGGGTCACGCCTCGGACCGGGTGCTCAAGCCGGTCTTCTCCTGCCCGGACCCGATCCGCGGCGGCAACGACATCCTGGTGATGTGCGAGGTCCTGAACACGGACATGACGCCGCACGAGTCGAACACCCGGGCCGCGCTGGCCGAGGTGTACGCGAAGTACGCCGCGCAGGAGCCGATCTTCGGCATCGAGCAGGAGTACACCTTCTTCGACGGCGAGCGTCCGCTCGGCTTCCCGGTCGGCGGCTTCCCGGCCCCGCAGGGCGGCTACTACTGCGGTGTCGGCGCGGACGAGATCTTCGGCCGTGACGTCGTCGAGGCGCACCTGGAGAACTGCCTGAAGGCGGGTCTGGGCATCTCCGGCATCAACGCCGAGGTCATGCCGGGCCAGTGGGAGTTCCAGGTCGGTCCGCTGGCGCCGCTCGAGGTCGCCGACCAGCTGTGGGTGGCCCGCTGGCTGCTCTACCGCACGGCCGAGGACTTCAACGTCTCCGCGACGCTGGACCCGAAGCCGGTGAAGGGCGACTGGAACGGCGCGGGCGCGCACACCAACTTCTCCACGAAGGCGATGCGCGAGGGCTACGACGCGATCATCACCGCGTGCGAGGCGCTGGGCGAGGGCTCGAAGCCGCTCGACCACGTCAAGAACTACGGCGCTGGCATCGACGACCGTCTGACCGGCCTGCACGAGACCGCCCCGTGGGACCAGTACTCCTACGGCGTCTCCGACCGCGGCGCCTCGGTCCGCATCCCGTGGCAGGTCGAGCAGGACCAGAAGGGCTACATCGAGGACCGCCGTCCGAACGCGAACGTGGACCCGTACACGGTGACCCGCCTCCTGGTGGACACCTGCTGCGAGGCCCTGGAGAAGGCCGGCCAGGTCTGAGGCCAGGTCTGAGGTCGGGTCTGACCCGAGCAGTCCTGAGAGGGGCGCCCCCGTTTCGTACGGGGGCGCCCCTCTCGGCATGTGGGAAGGGCGACAAGGGGTTTGGGATGCCGGGGGCTGCCCACCGCACTTCCCTGCTGGTTTAATAGGGATATGGAGAGGACGCAGAACGACACCGCGACAGGTCGCCACGACCTCGAGCCGTTCTGGCCCTCCCGCCAGCACCACGACTTCGACCGGTGCTGTCGGCGCGTGAGGAACGCGTCGGCCCTCTAAAGCCCGACCGGAGCCGTCTCCGGTCCCACGGCCTTCGGCCGCCGCGCATGACGTTCGACGTACGACGCCTTCCGTCCGTCCGTGACTCGCGCGAAATGAGCTGAGCTCCCATGGCCCACCTGGCCCACACCCGTACCGCCGCCACTGCTGTCACCACCACTGCCACCGCCGCTCCCCTGGCCCTGCCGCGCCCGCGGCTGCGCGCCGTGGCGGCCGACGAGGTCGCCGGGCTCGCCCGGGTGGCCGACTTCCTGCCGCCGGGCGCCACGCTGCTGCCGGCGCCCCCGAACGCCCTGCCCACGCTGCCCGGGCGCCCGCCGATGGTCGGTTATCTGGTGCTGCTGCCCGCCGACCAGCAGACGGCGGCCGCCGCTTCCGCGCCGGCGCCGGCGGCGGTTCCGGCGCCTGGTCCGGTGGTCATCGACGGCGTGCAGCGGATCGCCCGTGTCGACGGGCGGTCGCTGGACCTGACGTATCTGGAGTTCGAACTCCTCGCCCATCTCGTCACCCACCCGCACCGGGTGCACACCCGCGACCAGTTGGTCACCACGGTGTGGGGGTACGGGCACGTGGGCGACGGCCGGACCGTCGACGTGCACGTGGCGCGGCTGCGCCGCAAGCTGGGCGCCGAGCACCGCCGCACGATCCAGACCGTGCGGCGGGTCGGCTACAAGTACATCCCCTGATCAGCCGGATTTCAGCCGGTCTGCCGCGACCTCGTCCTCGACCTCGTCCGCGAGATCAGCCCGAGGGCGAGGTCGACGGCCAGGAAGGCCACCAGGCTGAGGCCGAGCAGCGGCACGAACCAGCCCACGAGCGCCGTCGCCGCGAGCAGCGGAAGCAGCACCGTCGGCGGGACCTTGCGCCAGGCGCCCCTGGCGACCGGGCGGCCCGGGCGGCGCAGCCACCACATGCGGTAGCCCCAGACGATCAGCAGGATCAGGGCGAGCGCGAGGGCGGCGAGCGCCAGCTGGTTGAACAGGCCGAGGTACAGGCCCATATGGGCGTCGATGCCGACCCTCGTGAGCTTCGCGAGCAGCGGGTAGTCCGCGAAGCGGAGCTCGTCCAGGACGGCGCCGTCGGCGGGGTTCACGGCGACCGAGTCCAGCTCCGCCGGGAACTGCTTGTCGGTCTCCTTCACGACGTAACCGCTGCCGTCGGCAGGCAGTACGACCGCGATCGACGGGCTGTCGATGCCGGCGGCACGGGCCGCCGCGACCGCCCTGTCGATGCCGATGTCCGTGCCGGGGGCTGCGGGTGTGGGCGACTCGTGGTGGCCGGCGCCGTGGCCCGCGTGCTCCCCGCCCGTACCGGTACCCGTACCCGCGCCCGTACCCGCGCCCGTACCGGCGGCCGGGCCGGGGGTGACGGTCGCGGAGAGCTTCGGGGTCGCACCGCCGAGGCGGTCCTGCACGCCGCCGATGTTCTCGCCCGCGTACCGCGACCAGGTCAGCCCGGTCGCCGACAGCGCCACGAGACCGGCCGCCGCCCACAGGCCGACCGTTCCGTGCCAGGAGAGGGTACGACGGCGGGACTTCGCCCCGCCCTCGGGCAGGAACAGCGCCCGCCGGTTCCTGCGCCGCCGCCCCACCCAGAGCAGTACGCCGCCGAGCGCGACCACCCACAGCCAACTGGCGGCCAGTTCACTGTAGTTGCGGCCCAGCTCACCGAGGTGCAGGTCCACGTGCAGACCCGAGATCCAGGTGCGCAGCGGCAGCGCGCCGGAGCTTCCGTAACTGGGCAGCTCGCCTCGTATCGCGGCGGTGTACGGGTCCACGAAGACGGCCGTCGAGGTGCCTTCGGGCGCCGCCGGGTCGGCCATCAACACCCGCGTGGTGGCGCCGGGTTCGGCCCCGGGCCAGACGGCGGTCACCGCGCCGTCGGGGCGGGCGGCGCGGGCCGCCGCGACCTGCCGTTCGAGCGGGAGTGCGGTGGCGCCGCCGGCGGGAGCCGGAACTTCCAGCTCGTGCGCGTACAGCACCTTCTCCGCCGGTACGGAGAGTGCGTAGAGCAGTCCGCTGACGGCGGCCAGGAGCAGGAACGGGGCGACGAGCACCCCCGCGAAGAAGTGCATCCGCAGCACGAGCGGGCGGAGTGCGGCCCAGCCGCGCGGGCGGGTGGGGGATGGGTTCGGGGGCCCGTCCGGGGCCGCCGGGTCGGTGGGTCCGGTCGGTTCCGGACGGCGGCGTGCGAGGTCGTCGAGAGTCATCACGGTCCTAGGGGTCGTCGACCTGGGGGTACGCGGGTGCGGATGCGCGGGTGCGTGGCCGTTGCGACGAGCGCGAGCGGGCTGCTCGCGCCCCCCCCTGCGGCCTCCGCCGTCTGGCGTCCGGTGCCTGGCGGGCGCGGTGCCAGCGGCGCGCGACGCTGCCGGGCGGAGGCCGACGCGCGTCGGGCCCTCGGGCACCTGCCGTCCGGCGCTCGCCGCCGGCGAGTTGCCCTGGGCGTCGTCCAACGCCAGGCGCTCGCCGCTAGGCGTGCGCCATCGGGCAGCCACCGCTGGGCGTCCGCCGTCTGGCGTCTGCCGTCAGGCCGCTGCCGTCCGGCTTCCGCCGCTGGCCAGTCGCCCTTAAGCGTCCGCCGCCGGGCGCTCACCGTCAGGCGTTCACCGTCAGGTGCTCGCCCTCGGCTTCTGCCAGCAGGTAGCCGCCGCTAGGCATCAGCGCAGGCAAACTCGCCGCCTGGATTCCGCCGGGCGTTCACCGTCAGGCCTTGACCGTCCGGCATTCGCCGTCAGCCAGTCGCCCTGAGGCATCCGCCGCCGGCGTTCACCAGCAGGTGCTCGCCACGGGGCATCCGCAGTCAGGCATTCGCCGCCAGCGAGTCGCCTTAGGCGTCGTCCAATGCCAGGCGCTCGCCGCTCGGCGTCCGCCATCAGGCAGCCACCGCCGGGCATCCGCCGTCGGGCACTCGGCCGCAGGCCTTTACCGTCAGGCGCTCGCCGCCGGGCATTCGCCACAGGCATCCGTCGTCCGGCGCCCACCGCTGGGCGTGCACCGCCAGGCTTTCGCCACCAGACATCCACCCGTCCGGCGTCAGCCGCCTGGCGACTGACCCCCACGAGGGGAAGACCGCCACGAGGCGTCCGCCGCCAGGCCTCAGCCTTCAGGCATCCGCCGCCGGGCTTTCGCCACAGGCATCCGCCCGTCGGGCGTCAGGCGCCTGGCGACTGACCCACACGGGCGGAACTCCGCCACGGGGCGTCCGCCATCAGGCCCCAGCCCTCCAGGCATCCGCCATCCGGCGCTCGCCGCCGGGCATCCGCCGTCAGACTTCCGCCCGTCCGGCGTGAGACGCTCTGGCGACTGACCCGCACGGGCGGAGGACCGCCAGGGGGCGTCCGCCGCCAGGCCCCAGCCCTCCAGGCACCCGCCGTCCGGCGCTTGCCGCTGGGCATTCACCGTCAGGCATGCGTTGCCGGGCGTTCACCGATAGGCATCCGCCGCCGCGCCGGCGCCGTACAGCGTCGGGCGTTCGGCGTTGCTCGGCATCCAGCACCCTGCGTGCGACACAGGTCGTGTGTCGACAAGGGAGAAGCGACCCCCGGTCGGTCATGTCAGACGAGTGCTCCGAGGGTCGTGGCGCGGGGTACGGGCAGGGCCGGTGGGCCGCGGCGGGAGACGGCGTGGGTGAGGACGACGCCGTGGAGGCGGCGGGTCCGGGGGGTGGGGCGGAGGGAGGGGTGGGGTGGTGGGGTGGGGAGGCGGAGTCGGAGGCGGGCGGCGGCGAGGAGCAGCCGCAGTGGGGTGCGGGCGCGGGAGCCGGCCGTACGGGCCAGGGTGAAGAGCGCCGCCTCGCCCCGGGCGAGCCACAGGCCGCAGGCCAGCGCGGCGAGCAGGTGCGCGGCGAACATGCCGGCGCCCGAGCCCGGAGCCTGGTCCATCCCGGCCGCCCCGCCCATGGCGTGGGCCATGTGCGCCGTATGCGCGAGGGAGGGGTCGGCGAGCATCGCCGTCGGCATCTCGGTGGAGCCGGTGGGCGCGCCGGACCGCCCCGGCCCGAAGATCAGGCTCAACGCCCCCGCCCCGGTCCCGGCCCCGGCGCCAGACGCACCCCGCTCCCCCGCCCCGAAAATCACGTGCAGTGCGCCCTGCACACCCGTCAAGCCGGTCGCCACAGCGACCGCTCCCCGTCGGCGGCCCGCGGCCGCCCAGGCGAGCGCGCCCGTCACCGCGAAGGCCGCGAGGAGGGAGGGGAGGGGGACGGAGTGGGCAGACATGGAGGAATGACCCGTCGCCGCCAATGTCACGCACACCACCGCGAAGAGCGTGGCGCGGAGGGCGCGCAGGGGCGACCGGGGGTGCGTCATGGTGGGGACATGGTGTCATCCCGGGGCCGCGGGCGGGAGGGCACCTCCCGGGGCCGGGCCGGAGCCCATCGGTTACGGTTCGCAGGAATGGAGGAAATAGGGGATATAGAGGGCATAGAGGAAAAGTAGGAATTGCAGCGCTTCGTTCTGGTTCGGAGGAGTCGACGTATGCCCGCCATCCCCGCCGCCACCGTCGCCAACCTCCGTGATCTCGGGACGCTTCCGCTCGGTGCGGGGCGCAGTGTGCGGGAGGGGCTGGTGTTCCGGTCCGGGCAGTTGGACCGGCTCGATCCGGCGGATTCGGTGGTGGGCGGGCTGGGGATCCGGACGGTGGTGGACTTCCGGACCGCCGCCGAGCGGGCCGACCGGCCGGACCGGCTGCCGCCGGGCGGGCCGGGGATCCGGACGGTGGTGGCCGATGTGCTCGCCGACTTCCTGGCGACCAGCGGGCTGCCGCCGGCCGCCCGGCTGAAGACCCTGCTGTCGGATCCGGCGCTGGCCGAGGAGCATCTCGGCGGGGGCAGGGCGCAGGCCGCGTTCGCGCGCACCTACCGGGCCTTCGTGAACACGGAGTCGGCGCGGGCCTCGTACGGCGCCTTCCTCACCGAGCTGGGCGATCCGGCCGCCGGTCCGCTGCTGTTCCACTGCACGGCGGGCAAGGACCGCACGGGGTGGGCGGCGACGATCGTGCTGTCGCTGCTCGGGGCGGACGAGCGGACGGTGATGGCGGAGTATCTGGCGGTCAATCCGGGGGTGCGGGAGGCGTTCGGGCCGCTGATCGAGGGGTTCACGGCGCAGGGCGGCGACCCGGAGCTGGCGCTCGCGCTCGTCGGGGTGGTGCCGGCGTACCTGGAGGCGGCCCTGGACGAGGTGGCGGTCCGGCACGGGTCGATGGAGAAGTACGTACGGGAGGGGCTCGGCGTCCCGGACGAGGTCGTCGGCCTGATGCGCGAGCGCCTGACCGTCCACGCCGCCTGACCGTCCACGCCGCCTGACCGTCCACGCCGCCTGAACCACCAGGGCGCCTGAACCACCAGGGCGCAGACGGTTGACCCGTTCGGGGGACGCCTGCCGGGGTGACCATCGCACCAATCGCTCGTTCTGCTGAACGTGAGCAGCCAGGAAACCGAGGAACTCGCCCCCACCCCCGACTCCCCCGGTCCGGTCGATGTCGAGCAGGCCGAGGCCGCGCTCGTCGAGCACTATCCGCGGCTGGTCCGGATCGCCTATCTGGTGCTTCCGCCCTCCCTCGGCCGCAACCGCCGGGTGCTGACCGCGCACGCGCTCGTGCAGCGTTCGCTGCCGCGCCGCCGGGCGTCGGGGGCCGGAGCCGGGGCGGTGCCGGGGGCGCGGCGGGCGGACGAGGACGCGGTCGACCCCGGGTACGCGTTCGTACGGGGCGAGGTGCTGCGGCAGGCGCTGGTGGCCGGGCTGCCGCTGCGGCGCCGGGCGCTGCCCCGGCGGGCACAGTTCCCGCCGCTGCTGCCGATGGTGTGGGGGCTGCGGGTGTTCCCGCGGGCCGGCGGCGCCGATGAACTCGCCCTGGACCAGCGGCTCTCCGCGCTGTCCGGGCCGGCCAGGGCGGCGTACGTGCTGCGCGGTCTTGAGCGGCAGGGCGATCCGGAGGTGCTGCGGGTGCTCGGCGCGGCCGGGGTGGCGGATCCGAAGGGGGCGCTCGCGGAGGCGGACGGGGTCGAGGCGCAGTATGTGCTCCTGGAGTCACCGGAGTTCGACCCCTGCTCGCTGCAGGCGCGGCCGACGGATCTGATGCGGCGGCGCCAGCACGGCCGGGCGGCGCTCGTGGCGGCCGTGGCGGTGGCGGTGTGCGGGGCGCTGCTCGGGCTGCCGGGTGACGGGTGGGGCAGAAACGGTGCTGCGGCCCCTTCGTACGCCCGTAATCCGGCGGCGGAGGCGGCGCTCGACCCGGGCGGCCTGAAGCGGGTGGGGACGGCCGACTGGCGGATCTCGACGCGTACCGACTTCTCGGTGTGGCCGGTCCGCGGCGGGCTGACCGAGGACCGGGCGCTGCTTCGCCGGGCGCTCGCGGTGTGGGCGCGGCCGGGGCCGGCCGTGCGGGCCTCGGCGACGCCGGGCACCCCGCCGGGGCCGCCGATGGGCTCGCCGCAGCTGCTGTTCGCGGGCGAGGTGGACGCGAACCGGGTGGTGATCTTCCACGACGGACTGCGGGTGGTGCGGTACGCGGAGCCGGTCGGCGACGCGAGCGGCGTGGCGCTCGACTTCGCGCGTACGGACGGGGCGGACGCGGTGGGTTCGGCGGCGCTCGTGGTGTCCCGGGCCGGGGGCAACGTGCGCTATCTGACGGCGCCGTGGGTGCGGGAGGCGGCGGTCCGGGACCTGCTTCTGCCGGGCAAGGCGCCGCGGGTGCTGACCCGGGACGCGGCCGGGGTGACCGAGCCGATCCCGAGCCCGGTGACGGCCGCGAGCTGCACCCGCTGGTCGGCGCTCCAGCTGCGCGACGGGTCGGGGACGCGGCTGCTCACCGACCTGGGCGAGCTGGCCCCGGCCCGGCTGACCGCGGGCCCGCCCGACCGGCCGGCCGACGTGACGGGCGCGGCGGCGCTCGGGCAGTGGGCGCGGATCGCGTGCCGGCTGCCGGCGCTGAGCTCGCACGGGGTGCGGACGGTGAACTCCTGGGCGTACGCGACCCAGCGGCTCCCGGAGGGCGCCGGGCGCGCCGAGTGGTGGTGCGCGCGGGCGGAGACCTGGCGGGGTACGGGGAGCCGGAGCCTGGCGCTGTTCGGGGCGCCGGGTGCGACCGGGCCCGCGGCGCCGGCCGCCCGCTCGGAGGGGACCCCGGCGTGCGGGCCGAAGGATCCGCGGGTGCTCGCGGGCGTGGTGTGGCAGGCGCGGAGCGGGCAGTGGTACGTGCTCGCGGCCGGCTCGAAGGACTTCGCGTCGCTGACGCTGTCGGGCGGGGTGAAGGCGCGCGAGGAGGGACCGCTGCTCGCGGTGAAGGCCGCGGCGGGCAGCCGCGCGGACCTCACCGGGACGCTCGACGACGGGCGGCGGGTGGGCGCCCTGCGCTGAGCCGCGGGCACACGGCGCGTTGCGCGTATCCGGGTTCCGTACGGTGCCCGCCTCCGTGCCCACCCCGGCTCGGCCCCGTACGCACACCCGCGCCGTACCCGGCCCGGCCCCGTACCCGCCCCGGCCCGGCCCCGTACCCGCCCCGGGAAAAAGCACCTGCGCGACCCCTGTTCCTCGGGCTTACCCCTCAGTACATTGACGCCATGTCTAATACGCAGCCCGCCCCGGTCGCGTCGGAGCACATCGAGCTCAAGGCCCGCAAGGTCTCCTTCGACTGGGAACAGACACCGCTCCACTGGGTTCCCGGCGACCCGTTCACCACCCACACCATCAATGTGCTGCACCTGCTGCTCCCGGCCGGCGAACGCTGGTTCGTGCACGTCTACAAGCAGGTCCTGCCGTACATCACCGACGAGCGGCTACGTGCGGACGTGATCGGCTTCATCGGGCAGGAGGCCGTGCACTCGCAGGCGCACGACGACGTCCTGCCGCACCTGAAGAAGCAGGGGCTCGACCCCACGCCGTACACCGCGCAGGTCGACTGGTTCTTCGAGAAGCTGCTCGGCGACCGGACGCTGCCGCCGGGGCGGCCGCGGCGCTGGTGGCTGATGGAGCGGGTCGCGCTGATCGCCGCCATCGAGCACTACACCGCCTTCCTCGGCAACTGGGTGCTCAACGCGGAGGAGCTGGACCGGGTCGGCGCCGACCCGGTGATGCTGGACCTGCTGCGCTGGCACGGCGCCGAGGAGGTCGAGCACCGCGCGGTCGCCTTCGAGCTGTTCATGCACCTCGACGGCGGCTACCGGCGGCGGGCCCGCACCTGGGCGACCGCGTTCGGCGCGCTGGTCTTCCTCTGGCAGCGCGGGGTGCGCTTCTTCATGGAGCACGACCCGACGGTCCTCGACGCGAAGCCGAGCGTCGGGCAGTTCGTACGGAAGGGGCGCCAGGGCGTGCTGCCGACCACCCCCGACCTGCTGCGCGCGATCCCGCGCTACCTCAGCCGGGACTACCACCCCTCCCAGGAGGGTTCCACCGCCCAGGCCGCCGCCTATCTGGCCGCCTCCCCCGGCGCCAACGGAGGCCGGGTCTGATGCGTCTGCGTACCGTCGTCCTCGTCGCCGGGGCCGCGCTGCTCGCCAAGCGGGCGCTGCGGCGCCGGATCGACGCCTCCCCGCTGTGGCCGTTGCCCGCCCTCGACGTCCCGGTCTCGGGCCGCGGCCGGCAGTCCACCGTGACCCGGCACGTCCTGGTCGCCGCCCGCACCGAGCCCGCCGAGGGGGTCGTCCAGCTGCGCCTCGAGGGCTCCGGGCTGCCCGAGTGGCAGCCGGGCGCGCACATCGACCTGGTGCTGCCGTCCGGCACCGTCCGCCAGTACTCGCTCTGCGGCGACCCGGGCGAGCGCGACGTCTACACCGTCGCGACCCGGCTGATCGAGGCCGAACAGGGCGGTCGCGGCGGCTCGCGCGAGGTCCACGAGCAGCTCCACGTGGGCACCGAGATCGAGATCCGCGGCCCGCGCAACCGCTTCCCGCTGGCGTCCGCGCCCTCGTACGTCTTCGTCGCCGGCGGCATCGGGATCACGCCGGTCCTGCCCATGCTGCGCGCGGCGGAGGCGGCCGGGGCCGACTGGCGGCTGCTGTACTGCGGGCGCAGCCGGGCCACGATGCCGTATCTCGACGAGGTCGAGAAGCTGGGCGGCGACCGGACGACGGTCGTGGCGGAGGACACCGACGGGCGGCCGGAGCTCGGATTCCTCTCCGACCTCCCGGAAGGGACCGAGGTGCACTGCTGCGGGCCCGAGGGTCTGATGGACGCGGTGTCCGCCGCCCTGCCCGAGGGCCGGGTGCCGCATCTGGAGCGCTTCTCCGCGACCCGTATGGAGGGCGGTACGCCCTTCGAGGTCGAACTGCGGCGCACCGGGCGCACGTTGACCGTGGCGGGCGACCAGTCGGTGCTCTCGGCGGTGCGCGAGGCGGTCCCGGGCGTCCTGTACTCCTGCCGGCAGGGCTTCTGCGGGACCTGCCAACAGCGGGTCCTGGCGGGCGAGGTGGACCACCGCGACGAGCTGCTCACCGACGCCGAGCGCGCCGACTCGATGCTGATCTGCGTCTCGCGGTGCGCCGGGGAACGGCTCGTCCTCGATCTGTAGTCGTTACGGGAGCACCAGCCAGTCCAGGGCGAACGCGGTGGCCAGGCCGCCCACCAGGAGCCAGGTGGCAAGCCGCGTACGCCCGTTGCGGGACAGCTCGATGACGACGCCGCACAGGATCATGGCGAGCCCGTACACGCCGACGACGAGGACGGACGTATGGGCCGCCAGGCGGGTCACCAGGACCGTGGCCGTCACGACGAGCAGCACCGAGCCGGCGACGATACGCGCGAGCCGTGCCTGCCTGGGCGTGAGTCCGGTCGACTCCGCCTCGGTCCCGGCCTCGGTCCCGATCTCAGTCTCTGTCTCGGTCTCCGGGATGTCCTGCTCAGAAGCGCTCATGTGGCGGGAGCGTAACGGACTCCCGTTAGGCTGTTCGCATGACGACCGGGGTACGCCGAAGGATGGGCGTCGAGGAGCGCAAACAGCAGCTGATCGGGGTGGCGCTTGAGCTGTTCAGCCACCGTTCCCCCGACGAGGTCTCCATCGACGAGATCGCCGCGGCCGCGGGCATCTCCCGGCCGCTCGTCTACCACTACTTCCCCGGGAAGCAGTCCCTGTACGAGGCGGCCCTGCGCCGCGCGGCCGACGAGCTGGCCGCCCGCTTCCTGGAGCCGCCGCAGGGCCCGTTGGGGGCGCGGCTGCTGCGCGTGATGGGCCGCTTCTTCGACTTCGTGGACGACCACGGGCCGGGCTTCGCCGCGCTGATGCGGGGCGGTCCCGCGGTCGGCTCGTCGACGACGAACGCGATGATCGACGAGGTGCGGCAGGCGGCATACGAGCAGATCCTGGCGCACCTGGAGGTCGAGAAGCCCTCCGCGCGGCTCGAACTGGTCGTCCGTTCCTGGGTGTCGCTCGCCGAGTCGACGGCGCTGCTGTGGCTGGACGGGCGCCGGGTGCCGCGCGCGGAGCTGGAGTTGCAGCTCGTGCACGACTTCGCGGCGCTCACCGCGGTCAGCGCCGCGTACGACGAGGAGATGGCGGGGCTCGTGGTGGGGATGCTCGCCGACGAGCCGGCCGACGGGCCGTTCGGCGACCTCGTGGGCCGGCTCGTGGCGCTGGTGCCTCAGGTCCCCGGCCAGTAGGGCTGCGGGTCCCCGGTCAGTAGGACGGGTCGAGGTCGCGCACCTCGGCGGAGACGTGCACGCCGTCCGTCTCCTTGAGGTATTCCGGTACGAGCGCGAGGACGGCCTTGCGCAGCCGGGACTTGGCCTCGTCGGTACGGCCCGTGAGCAGGGCGATCTCCACGTGCACGACGGTACCGTCGCCGGAGCCGTCGCCGACGACGAGTTCCTCGACCTCGCGGAAGCGGGTCTTGCAGGCTTCGACGCTGGCGTCGACGGTCTCCGCGACGAGCGGGTGCAGCGCGAGCGCGAAGCCGCGCCGGTCGAGGGGCGCGGAGTAGTCGACGGTGATGAACGGCATGGGGGTCACTCCTGGTGATGCGGATGTCGGGCCCAGCTTGACCGCGCCCCCGCCCCACGCACAAGGGACCGTCCGCCGAGCGGACGGTCCCTTGTGTCCCGTGGGGGGATGTGGGTTACGGGTGCGGGATCAGCGGGCGGTGAAGACCGCCACCGTGCGGGCCGGGACCGTGAAGGTGCCCGAGGCCTTGTCGTACGCGGCGGACTTCACCACCGCGTCGGAGCCGGCGGCCTGGACCGGGTGCAGGCGGTAGCCCTTGCCGGCCAGCTCGGCGACCTGCTGCGTGGTGCTGCCCGGGGTCGCGTTGAGGACGACGACCAGGTCGCCCAGGCGCATGGTGATCACGCCCGGGGTCTCGTCGCGGCCGGACAGCGGGAAGGACAGGGCGTCCTGGACGCGGGCGGTCGTG
Source organism: Streptomyces fradiae (assembly GCF_041270065.1). Classification (NCBI taxonomy): domain Bacteria; kingdom Bacillati; phylum Actinomycetota; class Actinomycetes; order Kitasatosporales; family Streptomycetaceae; genus Streptomyces; species Streptomyces fradiae. Next base: position 2,159,325 of record NZ_CP065958.1, read on the forward strand.
GCGAGGGAGAAGGCGGGCTCGGTGGTGCGGATCTTCTGGAGGTCGCGGTAGGCGGCGGAGGCGCCGTCGATCTCCGCGCAGCCGGCCGTCAGGGCCGGGTTGACGAGCAGCGGCTTGCCGTAGGACCACTTGGCCTTGTTGTCGGCGGCCGGCGGGAGGCCCCGCCCGAAGCCGTTGCCGTCGCGGCAGTCCCAGTGGATCGCGTTGAACCAGTCGCCGCTGTCGTACGAGTTGCGGTCGAGGGACTTGGAGCGGAGCAGGTCGCTGCCCGCCTGGGCGAGCGCCGGGCCCTGGGAGACGGTGCCGGTGGCCATGGCGAGGACCTGCATGCGGGCCCGGTCGGCCGGCGACGTCCCGGCCGGGAGCTTGAAGGCGAGCGCGTCGTACAGGCTCTCGTTGTCGTGGGCGTCGGCGTAGGCGAGGGCGTCGCCGGGTGCGGCGGCGTACCCGGCCGGGGCGCCGTTGTAGTCGACCTCGGAGCCCTTGACCGTACGGCCGGAGCTGTCGGTGAAGGTGTACGCGGCGAGGTTGCCGGTCAGGCCGACCTTGATGAGGTCCTGGTAGTGCAGGAGGCGGGCCTTCTGCTCGGCCGGGGTGCCGTTGGCGGCGGAGCCGTTGGGGTCGGTGTAGAGGCCGGAGGCGAAGCCCTGGATGCCGGGGTCCTCGTCGAAGGGGCCGCCGCCGCGGACGGCGTCACGGGCCCGGTCGGAGAAGGTGGCGACGCCCGTACCGGCCATGTTCTTCTGGGTGGCCTGGACGAAGCGGGCGTCGTCGGCGATCTCGCCGAAGTTCCAGCCCTCGCCGTACAGAATGATCGACTTTCCGTCGACGCCGTCGCGGGCGACGGTCAGCTCGTCCAGGGCGTGGCGCACCGCCAGGATGTTGGCCTTGGGGTGGTGGCCCATGAGGTCGAAGCGGAAGCCGTCGACCTTGTACTGCTTGGCCCAGGTGACGACCGAGTCCACGACGAGCTTGCCCATCATGGCGTTCTCGGGTGCGGTGTTGGCGCAGCAGGTGGAGGTGGCGACGGAGCCGTCGGCCTGGAGGCGCTGGTAGTAGCCGGGCACGATGCGGTCGAGCACCGACTTGTCGGACTGGCCGGCGGCCACGGTGTGGTTGTAGACCACGTCCATGACGGTGCGCAGGCCCTCGCCGTTGAGCGCCTGGACCATCTGCCGGAACTCGACGGTGCGGCGGGTGCCGTTGGGGTCGGTGGCGTACGAGCCCTCCGGCACCGTGTAGTGCAGCGGGTCGTAGCCCCAGTTGTAGGCGTCCTTCGCCGCCGCGGCGGCGACGCAGGCCTGCTGCTCCTCCGAGTCGGGGGCGTAGACCTTGAGGTCGCAGGCGGGTTCGGTGCGGTCGGACTTCTTCTCGGGGATGGTGCCGATGTCGAAGGCCGGGAGGAGGTGCACATAGGAGGTGCCGGAGTCGGCGAGCGCCTTGAGGTGCTGCGAGCCGGCGCTGCCGAGGTCGGTGAAGGCGAGGTAGGTGCCGCGGTGGTCGGCCTTCGCCGTGGGGTCGGCGACGGAGAAGTCGCGGATGTGGAGTTCCTGGATCTGCGCGTCGCGCAGCGGCACGGCGGCCGGCTTCTTCAGGCCCTGCCAGCCCTTGGGGGCGAGCCGGGGGTCGGCGAGGTCGACGACGAGGCTGCGGGCGGAGTCGGTGGTGAGCGCGGTGGAGTACGGGTCGGTGACCCGGTTCTCGACGAGCTTCTGGACGCTCGGCGCCCACACCTTCACGACGTAGCGGTACGGCTTGCCCGCCCAGGTCCGCGGTCCGGTGACCGACCAGACGCCGGAGGCGGCGTCACGGCGCATCGGCACGGTGCGCCCGTCGAGTTCGAGGGCGACGGACTGGGCGGTGGGGGCCCACAGGGAGAGGGTGGGTCGGCCGTTCCGGAACACCGGGCCGAGGGCGGCCTTCGTGGCCTTGGCGGCGTACAGGTCGTCGAGCACGCCCGCCGTCTGCACGCCGGTGGCGGCGAGCAGGGCGCCGTTGGCGGCCCGCTGGGTGGCGACGAGCTGACCGCGCAGGGAGTCCCGTACCCGGTCCGCGTCCCGCGGGTCGACGGTGAAGGCCGGGTAGTCCTTGAGGTGCGGATACTTCGCTTTCTGGGCGTCGGTGAGGCTTGAGGCGTTGAGCCGGAGCCAGCGGCCCTCGTCGCTGAGGGCGCCGTCGGTGACGGTGATGCCGCCGGCCGCCGCGCCCGGCGCGTACACCAGCTGCTGGCTGGTGGCGTCGGTGGCCTTCACCTTCCAGACGACGGTGTTCCGGTCGATCCACTGCGCCTCGGCCTTGCCGAGGTCGAGGTTCGGGGCGCCGCCGGTGGTCGGAAGGAGGTACTTGGGCTGGCCGGCGAGCAGCCAGACCTCGTTGCCGTACGTGGCGAGGTCGAGCGACTGGTCGGTGGGCAGGTCCTTCTCGTCGCCCTTGTGGACGATGTACGAGAGCGAGCTCGCGCCCTCCGCCAGCGGGACCTCGTACACGGCGCCGTACGCGTCGACGCGGGTCGGCATCAGCGGCCTGGACCAGTCGGTGGGCTGGGCGGCGCCGGTCCACAGGTGCAGGCCCCAGCCGTCGTAGTTCCCGTCGGCGCGCTGGTAGTGGATGACGGCCTTGGTCTTGTCCTGCGGGGCGGGGGCCGGGTTGGTGTCGGACTGGCCGTCGGCGCCCTGCGTGATCCAGACCTCGCCGGTGCGGCCGAGGCTGATGCTTCGCTGCGGGCCGTCGGCGGCTCCTCCCCCAGAGCCTCCGGCCTGGGAGGTACCCCCATTCTCCACGGTGTACGGGAGGGTGGACGCGCCCTCGGGGACGCGGACCCAGGCGAAGGCGCCGTAGGCGTCGCGGCCGGTGAACGCGGCCTCCTGGTCCGCGGCCTTCAGCTTCCAGCCGTCGTAGTTCCCGTCCTCGCGCTTGTAGTGGACGACGGCGTAGGTGCGCTCGACGGCCACGGGCTTCTCGGGGGCGGGGGCCTGACCGGCGGTGCTGGTGGCCAGAGCGCTCGCGGTGCGGCCTGCGGCGTCGACCGCGACGGCCTTGTAGCGCAGGGCGGTGCCGGCGGGCGCGGTGACGTACTGGGTGATCTTGTACGGGGCGTGGTCGGCGGTGCCGAGGGTCTGCCAGCGTCCGTTGCCGACCTGGGCGGCGAAGACGACCCGGTTGAGGCCGCCGCCGGTGACGTCGGCGGACAGCTCGACGGTGCCGGTGGCGCCGGCTGCCGGGGCCTTGAGGGTGACGGCGGGCGCGGTGGCGGGGGCGGGCAGCGGCGCGTCGGCCTTCAGGACGAGGGAGGAGAGCGCCGGGACGGTGACGGTGACCTTGCCGTCCTTCGCGGCGACGGCGCCCTGGCCCCCGTACAGGGTGCGGAAGTCGGCCGAGTCGACGGGGACGGTGACCGTCTTCGGCTCGGTGGCGCTGTTGGTGGCGACCAGGTACTCGGTCTTCGCCTTGGCGTCCGTACGGGAGAAGGCGTAGACGGAGCCCTCGGCGTAGCGCTCCTGCTGGACGCCGTCGCGCAGGGCGGGGTTGGCCTTCGTGAGCTTCGACAGCTCGGCGATGGAGCGGTAGATCGGGTGGCCGGTGTCGTACGCGTCCGTCGCGTGCGTGCGGTCGGTGCCGAGCTGGTCGTCGTCGAGGTAGTCGGCGGTCTGCGAGGCGAAGAGGGTCTGGCGGGCGTCCTTGTCGCCGCCGGGGCCGGTGAAGCCCTGCTCGTCTCCGTAGTAGACGACGGGGTTGCCGCGGCTGAGGAACATCAGCTCGTTGGCGAGCCGGGCCCGCTGCACGAGTTCGGCGTCGCTCGCGTCCCGGTGGTCCTGCTTGAGGAAGGTGCCGATGCGGCCCATGTCGTGGTTGCCGAGGAAGGTGACCTGCTCGTAGGCGTTGGCCTTGTCGGAGCCGTACTTGTAGTCGTCGGCGAAGACCTTGGCGAGCCGGTCGGCGCCGGCGCCCTGCGACGCGAAGGCGCGGGCGGCGTCCTGGAAGGGGAAGTCGAGGGTGGCGTCGAGCCGGCCGCGGGTGACGTACGGGCTGGTGACGGAGGTGTCGGCGGAGTAGACCTCGCCGAACATGAAGAAGTCCTCGCGGCCCTGCTTCTTCGCGTACGCGTCCAGGGCGGTGGCCCACTGGGTCCAGAAGTCCAGGTCGACGTGCTTGACGGTGTCGATGCGGAAGCCGTCTATCCGGAAGTCCCGGACCCACTTCTCGTAGATCCTCTTCATGCCCTCGACGACCTCGGGGCGCTCGGTCCACAGGTCGTCGAGACCGACGAAGTCGCCGTACTCGGCGGACTCGCCGGCCCAGGTGGAGTCGCCGCGGTTGTGGTACATCGTGGGGTCGTTGAGCCAGGCGGGGACCTTGGTGCCGGCGCCGGCCTCGGCCTTCTGGACCGGGGTGTACGGGAAGGAGTCGGCGTCGACCTTCCGCGCATCCGGCATCGTCGTGCGGTCGTCGAAGGGGCGGCCGGTCTTGTCCAGGTAGGGGTAGGCGCCCTTGGGGCGGTAGCCGTACTTCTTCTCGGCGTAGTCGACGGTGTCGGCGGTGTGGTTGGTGATGACGTCGAAGAAGACCTTCATGCCCTTGGCGTGGGCGGCGTCGATCAGCTTCTTCAGGTCGTCGTTGGTGCCGAAGTGCGGGTCGACCTGGGTGAAGTCGGTGATCCAGTAGCCGTGGTAGCCGGCGCTGGCGTCCTTGCCCTCGCCCTGCACGGGCCGGTTCTTGAAGATCGGCGCCATCCAGATGGCGGTGGTGCCGAGCCCCTTGATGTAGTCCAGGCGCTCGGTCAGCCCCTTGAGGTCGCCGCCCTGGTAGAACCCCTTGTCCGTCGGGTCGAAGCCGGTGGCGGTGCGGCTGCCGGTGAGACCGCCGCGGTCGTTGGCCGGGTCGCCGTTGGCGAAGCGGTCGGGCAGCACGAAGTAGAACTGCTCGCGGGTGAGGTCGTGCCGGGCGGGGGTCGCGGCGAGGGCGCGGTCGGAGGGCGGGGCGGACGGCCGGGGTGCGGCCGCCGTCGCGGGGACGGCGGGCACGAGCGCGGCGCACAGGGCGGCGGCCAGTGCGGCCGCCGTTCGCTTGCGGGTCACGGGGTGCTCCCTGGAGGTACGGGAAGAGAGGGCCGCCCCGGCCGGGGCGGCCCTTGCGTGGGGGGAGGCGTTAGTTGCGGAAGGTGTCGTTCAGGACCAGCTGGCCCGAGGACGGGACCGTCGCGGTGCGGTTGGCGCCGGACTCCCAGGTGGTGTTTCCGGCGGCGTCCTTGCGGATGTACTTGTATTCGAAGGACGTGCCGGCGGGGAGCGGGACGGTCAGCTTCCAGACGGGGTACGCCGCCGGGTCGAGCTTCAGGGCCGCCGTCGGGGACCAGTTGCCGAGTTCGGGGCGGTTGCCGGTGACGTAGATGTTCTGGCCCACCACGGTGGTGGCGGTGACGTTGAACGAGGCGCCGGTGGTGGTGGCCGGCGGGGTGGTGCAGCTCATGGCACCGGTGTGCAGGGCGACGGCCGTGTTGGCGGCCACCGTGGCCGTGAACTGGCCGGCGGAGTTCACCGTCACCGAGCCGCCGCTCTGCACGTCGCAGTAGGTGCCGGCGGGCAGGGAGGTCTGGAAGGTGCGGGTGAGGGCGGAGGACTCGTGGTTGATGGCCACGTACGCCTTGGCGCCCCGGCCGAACGCGATCGCGTTGTTGCCGTTGTCCCACCAGTCGGTGACGGCCTGCCCGCGGGCGGTGTTGCGGAAGGCCACCATGGAGGAGATCTCGCGCCAGGCGTGCTGGCACTTCCAGCCGTCGCTGTAACAGGCGTTCACCTGGTGCCCGTTGGGCGCGCCGGCGTCCTTGTCGGTCCACTCGTAGCCGGAGTGGACGTCCGGGGAGCCGTACGGCCAGGCGAGCATGAAGACGGAGGCCAGGGTGTACTGGGCGCCGTTCTTGTAGTTGAGGGTGTCGCCGCCGCGCTCGGTGTCGTGGTTGTCGACGAAGACGGCGGACTGGCCGGACGGCATGTAGCCCCATGCCTCGCCGAAGTTCTTGAGGTAGGCGAGCTTCTCGCCCTGCAGGACCCTCTTGAGGTCGCGGGCGTAGCGGAACTCCTGGACGTCGCCGTTGCCGAGGTACTCGCTCGGGGAGACGGCCTCGCCGGCGCCGTAGATGGCCTCCTGCTTCCAGTAGACGGAAGGATTCGTCAGCCGGGACTTGATGTTGGCGAGGTCGGCGGCCGGCATGTGCTTGGCGGCGTCGATGCGGAAGCCGTCGACGCCGAGCGTCAGCAGGTCGTTGAGGTACCCGGCTATCCTGCCGCGGACGTACTCCTCGCCGGTGTCGAGGTCGGCGAGGCCGACGAGCTCGCAGTTCTGGACGTTCGCCTTGTCCTGGTAGTTGGAGACGCTGGCGCGGCAGTCGTCCAGGTCGGAGCCGGAGTAGACACCGGGGTAGTTGTACTTGCTGTAGCTGGACCCGCCGGTGCCGGTGTAGCCGGCGTTGGGGTCCGCCGGGCCGGCCATGTGGTTGATGACGGAGTCGGCGACGACCTTCACCCCGGCGGCGTGGCAGGTGTCGACCATGTTCTTGAAGGCGGTGCGGTCGCCGAGCGGGCCGGCGATCTTGTAGCTGACCGGCTGGTAGGCCGTCCACCACTGCGAGCCCTGGATACGTTCCTGAGGCGGGGAGACCTGCACGTATCCGTAACCGGCGGGGCCGAGCTGTTCGGTGCAGGCCTTCGCCACCGAGGCGAAGTTCCACTCGAACAGCACGGCCGTGACGTCCTTCGTGCCGGGCGGGGCGGCCTGAACGGTGGGGGCTCCCGTGACGGCCACAGCGGCTCCCGCCACGAGGGCGAGTGCAGCGGCCACGGTCTTTCGGGCCATGTTTCCTCCTGTACGACGTCCCTGTCGCAAGAAGTTGCCGAAAATGACAGCAACTGTTTTCAGCCGCGACCGTAGGGGCGTACAGGCGTGCGGTCAATACTTCGAACAACCGAACGCAACATCTTGCGCAAGGAGTTACGGGATCACCGCAGCCGCCGCAGCCGTGGAGCCGCGCACCACCAGCTCCGGCTGGAACACGAACTCCGTGCGCTGCACCGGGTTTCCCTCGATCTCCTCCAGGAGCGCGCCGACCGCCGCCGTCGCCATGGCCTGCACCGGCTGGCGCACGGTGGTCAGCGGCGGGTCGGTGAACGCGATCAGCGGGGAGTCGTCGAAGCCGACCACCGAGACGTCCCGGGGCACGTCGAGGCCCCGGGCGCGGGCCGCCCGGACCACCCCGAGGGCCATCAGGTCGGAGCCGCACACGATGCCGGTGCAGCCCTCGGCGAGCAGCAGATCGGCGGCGGCGTGCCCGCCCTCGACGCCGAACAGGGTGGGCCGGACGAAGCGTTCGGCCTCCTCCCGCTCGATGCCGAGCAGGGCGTGCAGCTCGGCGGCGAAGCCCTCGGCCTTGCGGCGCGAGGGGACGTAGCGGGTCGGCCCGATGGCGAGCCCGATCCGTTCGTGGCCGAGTTCCACCAGGTGCCGTACGGCCATCCGGGCCGCGGCCCGGTCGTCGGGCGAGACGAAGTTGGCGTCGATGTGCTCGTTGAAGCCGTTGATGAGGACGAACGGCACACCGCGGTCGGCGAGTCGGGTGTAGCGGGCCGGGTCGGCGGAGGCGTCCGCGTGCAGCCCGGACAGGAACACGATGCCGGCCACCCCGCGTTCCACCAGCTGCTCGACCAGCTCGTCCTCGGTGGCGCCGCCGGGCATCTGGGTGCAGAGCACCGGGGTGTAGCCGTGCCCGGCCAGGACCTGTTCGACGACCTGGGCGAAGGCCGGGAAGATCGGGTTGGTCAGCTCGGGCACCACCAGGCCGATCAGGCCGGCGCTGCGCCGTTTGAGACGTACGGGACGTTCGTAGCCGAGCACGTCGAGCGCGGCGAGCACCTTGTGCCGGGTCGCGCCGGCCACGCCCGCCTTGCCGTTGAGGACCCGGCTGACGGTGGCCTCGCTGACCCCGGACTGGGCCGCGATGTCCGCGAGCCGCGGGGCGCCCCCTCCGGCGCCCCGCGGCAGGGGGATCGTCACACCGCCCACCAGGCGGTGGTGTCGGCGGGCAGCACGGCCTCGTCGTCGACGATCCTGATCTCCTCGCCGGCCGAATCGGCGGACGAGAGGAGCAACCGGCCGGGCAGCGGGACGGAGATGGCCCGGCCGGTGGTGTTGGCGGTGCAGGCGAATCCGTCGCGGCGGAAGGAGAGCACACCCTCGGGTGCCTCCAGCCACTCGACGGACTCGCCCGCACCGAGTTCGGGGCGCTCGCGGCGCACGGCGAGCGCGCTGCGGTACAGCTCCAGGGTGGAGCCGGGGTCGCCGGTCTGCGCCTCGACGCTGAGCGCGGCCCAGGTGGCGGGCTGCGGCAGCCAGGAGCCGCCGGCGCCGAAGCCGTACGAGGAGCCCTCGGCGGTCCACGGGATCGGCACCCGGCAGCCGTCGCGGAAGCCGTCCTGGCCGGTGGCCCGGAAGAAGGACGGGTCCTGGCGGACCTCGTCGGGCAGGTCGGTGACGTCGGGCAGGCCGAGCTCCTCGCCCTGGTAGACGTAGGCGGAGCCGGGCAGGGCCAGCATCAGCAGGGTGGCGGCGCGGGCCCGGCGCAGGCCGAGTTCGCGGTCGCCGGGGGTGCGCAGCTGGGTGCCGAGGCCCGCCGGGTTGGCGAAGCGGGTGGCGTGCCGGGTGACGTCGTGGTTGGAGAGCACCCAGGTGGTGGGGGCGCCGACCGGGCGCATCGCGGCGAGCGAGGCGTCGATCACCGTACGCAGCTCGGCCGCGTCCCAGTGGGTGCCCAGGTACTGGAAGTTGAAGGCCTGGTGCATCTCGTCGGGGCGCACGTAGTTCGCGGTGCGGTCGACGGTGGGGGTCCAGGCCTCGGCGACGAGGACGCGCTCGCCGTCATACTCGCTCAGGACGTTCCGCCAGGAGCGGTAGATCTCGTGGACGCCGTCCTGGTCGAAGAAGGGCATGACGTCGTTGCCGAGCAGCTTCAGCTGGTCGTGGGCGCCGATGTCGGGCAGGCCCGCGGCCTTGACCAGGCCGTGGGCGACGTCGACGCGGAAGCCGTCGACGCCCATGTCGAGCCAGAAGCGCAGGATGGAGCGGAACTCGTCGCGGACGGCGGGGTGTTCCCAGTTGAAGTCGGGCTGCTCGGGCGCGAAGAGGTGCAGGTACCAGTCGCCGGGGGTGCCGTCCGGGTTCTCGGTGCGGGTCCAGGCGGGGCCGCCGAAGATGGACTCCCAGTCGTTCGGCGGGAGTTCGCCGTTCGCGCCCTTGCCGGTACGGAAGTGGTAGCGCTCGCGCAGCGGGGAGCCGGGGCCCTCGCGCAGCGCGCGCTGGAACCACTCGTGCTGGTCGGAGGAGTGGTTGGGGACCAGGTCGACGATGATCCGCAGGCCGAGCGCGTGGGCCTCGCGGATCACCGCGTCGGCGTCGTGCAGGGTGCCGAACATGGGGTCGATGGCCCGGTAGTCGGCGACGTCGTAGCCGGCGTCGGCCTGCGGGGAGGCGTAGAAGGGGGACAGCCAGACGGCGTCGACGCCGAGCGCCTTGAGGTAGGGCAGCCGGCTGCGGATGCCGGGCAGGTCGCCCATGCCGTCACCGTTGCCGTCGGCGAAGCTGCGCGGATAGACCTGGTAGATCACCGCGTCTCTCCACCAGCCCGACGGCGTGCCGGTGGGAGTTGCGGCGTCGGCGGGGGCGGCGAGGTGCTGGGTCATGTCTTCCTTGCTTCGTAAGGAGGGTGTGGGTGCGGGCACGGGGTGCGCGGCCACGGGCGCTCTTCGGCTCAGCCCTTGACGGCGCCGGCCGACATGCCGGTCACCAGGTGGCGCTGGGCGAAGAGGAACACCAGGGCGGCGGGGATGGCGATGAGCACGGAGGCGGCGGTCATCGGGCCCCACTGGGCGCCGTACTGGTTGACGAACTTCTGCAGTCCGCCGGCGAGGGTCATGTTCTCGTCGCCGACCATGAAGGCGGAGGCGTAGGCGACCTCGCCCCAGGCGGTGATGAAGGAGTAGAACGCGGTGACCGCGATGCCCGGCTTGGCGAGCGGCAGGATGAGCCGCCAGAAGGTGCCGAAGGGGGTGAGCCCGTCGACGTAACCGGACTCGTCGATCTCCTTCGGGATGGTGTCGAAGAAGCCCTTCATCATCCACGCGCAGAACGGCACGGCGATGGTCAGGTACGTGACGACCAGGCCGGTCGAGGTGTTGAGCAGGCCCATCGACGCCATGATGTTGTAGATCGGCACGATGAGGACGGCGACCGGGAACATCTGGGTGATCAGCAGGGTCCACATCAGCCCGCGCTTGCCGGGGAAGCGGAAGCGGCTGACGGCGTAGCCGGTGGTGGAGGAGACGAAGACGCCGAGCAGGGTGGTGAGGGCGGCGACGAGCAGCGAGTTGCCGAACCAGGTGAGGAACGGGGTGTCGTTCAGCAGGTTCGTGTAGTTCTCGAGCGTCGGCTCCTTCACGAAGTCCGTGGTGGTCGCGTACTTCGCCGGCTTGAGCGAGGTCAGCAGCACCCAGAGCACCGGGAAGACGGCGATCACGGAGGCGACGATCAGGCCGAGGTGCAGCCCGGCGGAGGCGAGCGGCGAACGGCTGCCGCGGCGGCGGACGTTCTTGCGGGCCGGGGCCGTGGCACGGTTCTGCGCGTGGCGCGGTGCGGTGGTCGCGGGGGTCGTGGTGGTCACCAGACTTCTCCCTGCTTGCGGAGGACCCGCCGGTAGACCGCGGCGAAGACCATCAGGAGGATCAGGATCAGCACGCCCCACGTGGAGGACTGCGCGTAGTCGCGCGGGCTGATCTCGAAGGAGAACTTGTAGGCCTGGGTCACCAGGATCTGGGTGGCCTCGCCGGGACCGCCCCGGGTGAGCAGGAAGATCACCGGGAACATGTTGAAGGTCCAGATGGTGCTCAGCAGGATCACCGTGGTGCTGACGGACCGGAGGCCGGGCAGGGTGATGTGCCGGAAGCGCTGCCAGGCGTTGGCGCCGTCCATCTCGGCGGCCTCGTACATCTCGCCGGGGATGGACTGCAGACCGCCGAGCAGGGCGACCATCATGAAGGGGACGCCGAGCCAGACGTTGACGGCGATGACCGAGAACTTGGCCCAGGTGGGGTCGTTGAGCCACGGGACGGCGTCGATGCCGCCGCCCGCGAGCACCTGGTTGAGGATGCCGCGGCGCTCGTCGTAGAGGAAGCGCCAGGCGAAGACGGAGACGAAGCCGGGGACGGCCCAGGGCAGGATCAGCAGCATGCGGTAGACACCGCGGCCGGCGATCTTGCGGTGGAGCATGTTCGCGAGGACGAGGCCGAGGGCGAAGGTCACCGACACGCACGCCACCGTCCACACCAGGGTCCAGCCGAGGGTGGCCAGGAACTGGTTTCCGGTGAGCGCGTCGACGTAGTTGTCGACGCCGACGAACTCGTAGGTCGCCGGGATGTGGTTGACGCCGATGGAGCGTTCCACATTGCGTTCGTTGGCGTCGGTGAGCGACAGCCAGATGCCGCGGACCAGCGGGTATCCGATGATCACGCCGATCACGAGCACCACCGGGGCGACCATCGCCCAGGCGTACCAGTGGGTGGAGAGGGATCGCCGTGCGGCGCCCCGGGATCCACCGTTCCGCTTGCCAGTTCCGCGGCTCCGGCCGCGGGCGCTGTCGCCCGCGGCCTTCGCCACCGACTGGCTGCTGGTGTCCACAGCCATCAGCCGGTCTGCCTTCCTTCCCGCTTCCTCATGCCGTCCCCGGCACGGGGTTGGTTACTTCCAGTCCTTCAGGAGCTTGCGGTAGGAGTCGCCCGCCGTCTTCGCGCCCTGCTCCGGGGTGGTCTGGTTGGTGAGGACCTTGGTGTACTCGGTGACCAGCGGGGCGAAGAGGCTGCCGCCCTCCGGGATCCACGGGCGCTCGACGGCCTTCTCGACGACCGGCTTGAAGAAGGTGATCATCTCGTTGGTCGCCACCTCCGTCTTGCCGTAGGCGGAGGTACGGGTCGGGAGCAGGCTGAGCTCCTTGGCGACCTGGGCCTGGACCTCGGTCGAGCTCATGTACTCGACGAAGGCGTACGAGGCGGCCATGTTCTTGGAGCCGGCGTACACGGCGAGGTTGTGGCCGCCCTGCGGGGCGCCCTGGGCGGCGGAGCCGGCCGGGACCGGGGCGATGCCGAGGTTCGCCTTGTCGGCGAACTCCTTGCCGGCGTAGGTGTCGGCGACGGCCCACGGGCCGTTGATCATCATCGCGACCTTGCCGTCCTTGAAGGCGGCCTGCATGTTGTCCCAGCCGTTGGTCGCGTCGGTGATCGCGGCCTTGGAGTCGACCAGGTCCTTGACGGTCTTGAAGGCCTTGACGCCGGCGGGGTTGTCGATGGTGACGGTCTTGGTGTCGGCGTTGACCATGTCGCCGCCCTCGCCGTACAGGAAGGAGAGGAACCAGTAGGCGTCGTCGCCGCGCAGGTACAGGCCGGTCTTGCCGGTCTTCTGCTTGATCTTGGTGGCGACGGACTTCAGCTCGTCGATGTTCTTGGGGACCTCGACGCCGGCGTCCTTGAAGATCTTCTTGTTGTAGAAGATGCCCATGGAGTCGATGACCTGCGGCACGGCGTAGGTCTTGCCGTTGTACTTGGTGGACGCGGCGGCCTGCTTGAGGAAGTCGTCCTGGTCCTTCAGGGCGGCGGTGTTGTCGAGCGGGGCGAGGTAGCCGAGGTTCGCGAAGTCCGGGGTCCAGGCGACCTCGGAGCGGATCACGTCGGGAGCGCCGGTGCCGGACTGGGCGGCGTTCTTGAACTTGTTCTGGGCGTCGCCGAACGGCACGTTGACGTACTTGACGGTGACCTTGGGGTGCTTCTTGGTGAAGTCCTCGGCGATCTTCTTGAAGACCTTGTCCTCGGAACCGACCGTGGAGGTGTCCCACCAGGTGACGGTGCCGGAGAGCTCGCCCGAGCCCTTCGTGTCCCCGCCGGTGGAACCGCTGTCGCTCCCGCCGCACGCCGCCAGGGTCACGCCCAGGGCCGCGACCAGCGCGGTGGCCGCTATGCCACGCCGCATGTGAACTCCTTCAAATGGTCCCGGATGGACGAGGGGCTGGAACACCTTCCTCATGCGACCGCTCCCTCGCGGCGCGCCGGGTTGCCAGGAACGTAACAGGGATGAAAACGCGCCGAAAGAGCTTGCGTGAAATTTCTGCAAGGCACGGCGATCGTTACATCCGCGTGTCCCTAAGGTTGCCGACGAGCCGCTTGACAGCCCTGGAAGGAGGCCCTCCGCCCCTCCCTCCCCGTACGGGACACGGCATCGGCACGCCGTCACCGGCTTGCAAGGACTTGCGCAAGGGTCGCGAAGGCGGCCGGAAGCCGCGTTCGGTGGGCAATCCGACGCCCGACCGGTACAGTCCACTCCCATGACCGCGCGGCTCGCCGACATCGCAGCCCAGGCGGGGGTCAGTGAAGCCACAGTCAGCCGCGTGCTCAACGGCAAGCCCGGTGTGGCCGCGGCCACCCGTGAATCCGTGCTCGCCGCACTCGACGTGCTCGGCTACGAGCGTCCCGTACGGCTGCGCCAGCGCAGCGCGGGCCTGGTCGGCCTCATCACCCCCGAACTGGACAACCCGATCTTCCCCGCGCTCGCGCAGGTCATCGGGCAGGCCCTCACCCGGCAGGGATACACCCCGGTGCTCGCCACCCAGACCCCCGGCGGGTCCACGGAGGACGAGCTCACCGACATGCTGGTGGAGCGCGGCGTCGCCGGCATCATCTTCGTCTCCGGCCTGCACGCCGACACGACGGCCGACACCACGCGCTACGACCAGCTGCGCGGCAAGGGCGTCCCGTACGTCCTCATCAACGGCTTCTCCCCCAAGATCCAGGCCCCCTTCGTCTCCCCCGACGACCGGGCCGCGATGGTGCTCGCCGTGACGCACCTGGCCGCGCTCGGGCACACCCGGATCGGCCTGGCCGTCGGCCCCAAGCGCTTCGTGCCGGTGCTCCGCAAGATCGAGGGCTTCCGCAAGGGCATGCGCGAGCGCTTCGGCCTCGACCCCGAGGAGACCGAGCAGCTGATCCAGCACTCCCTCTACACCCTGGAGGGCGGCCAGGCCGCCACCGCCGCGCTCATCGCCCGGGGCTGCACCGCGATCGTCTGCGCCAGCGACATGATGGCGCTCGGCGCGATCCGGGCCGCCCGGGAGCGGGGCCTGCAGGTGCCGAAGGACGTGTCGGTGGTCGGCTTCGACGACTCCCCGCTCATAGCGTTCACCGACCCGCCGCTGACCACCATCCGCCAGCCCGTGCAGGCGATGGGCCAGGCGGCGGTCCGGGCCCTCCTGGAGGAGGTCGGCGGCACTCCGGCCCCGCACAGCGAGTTCGTCTTCATGCCGGAGCTGGTGGTCCGCGGCTCGACGGCCTCGGCGCCCCCGGCCGCTCCCGCCGGCGCCCCGGGCTCCCCCTAGTCCCTGAGGCGGAGCAGGTGCGCCCGATACCCGTCGGAGGGATGATCGGTCGAGGGGACGGCATCTGGCAGACTTCTCTCCTATGGGTGAAACGACCGTGAAGAGTTTGGAACGCCGGACGAACCCGTCGGCACCCATCGTGGCCGGCGGCTGGGCGCGCCTGCGCGCGCGGACGCCGCGGCGCCCGCGGATCTGGTTCGAGGTCCTGCTCATCGCCGTCAGCTACTGGCTGTACTCGCTCATCCGCAACGCGGTACCGGAGCAGAAGGCCCAGGCGCTCAAGAACGCCGACTGGATCTGGCAGGCCGAGCACACCCTCGGCCTGGCCTTCGAGCACACCGTCAACCACGCCGTGAACTCGGTGACATGGCTGATCGTGTCGATGAACTACTACTACGCCACCCTGCACTTCGTGGTCACCATCGGTGTGCTGGTGTGGCTGTACCGCTGGCACCCGGGCCGTTACGCGGCGTTCCGCACGGTCCTGTTCGCGACCACCGGTGTGGCCCTGGTCGGCTACTACCTGTACCCGCTGGCCCCGCCGCGCCTGATGAACGGCCAGAACTTCGTCGACACCGTCCTGGTCCACCACACCTGGGGCTCGATGGCCTCGGGCAACCTCAAGCACATGTCGAACCAGTACGCGGCGATGCCGTCGATGCACATCGGCTGGTCGCTGTGGTGCGGGCTGACGATCTTCCTCCTGGCGAAGGCCCCCTGGGCCCGCATCCTGGGCCTGCTCTACCCGATGGCCACCCTGGTCGTCATCGTAGCCACCGCCAACCACTTCTGGATGGACGCGGTCGGCGGCATCATCTGCCTGACCTTCGGCTTCGCCGTCTCGTACGTCTGGTTCGGCGCCCGCCCGCACAAGCTGCCCAAGCTGGTGGAGCCGGCCGCGTCGACGCCGCAGGGGGTCACGCGGGGCGGTCCGCGCACGGGGGCGGAGGAAGCGGCGGACGCCGACGAGGACGAGAAGGTCGGCTCCGGTTCCGGATCCCGCTCCGGGCGCTGAGCGCTGAGCCGCTGAGCGCCGGGCGCTACGCCCCGTAGAACAGCTCCTCCATCACCGCCCGCGCACGCCGTGTGATGCGGCGGTAGTCGTCGACCAGTTCGCCGACGTGGCCCGGGGTGTAGCCGAGGTAGCGGCCGACGGCGGCGAGTTCGCGGGGTTCGGAGGGGAAGGTGTCGCCGGGGCGGCCGCGGACCAGCATCACGGCGTTGCGGACGCGGGTGGCGAGGACCCAGGCCTCGTCGAGGGTCTGGGCCTCCTCGGTGGGGATCAGGCCGGCGGCGTGGGCGGCGGCCAGGGCGGCGCGGGTGCGGGTGGTGCGCAGGCCCGGTTCGGCCCAGCCGTGGCGCATCTGGAGGAGCTGGACCGTCCACTCGACGTCGCTGAGGCCGCCGCGGCCCAGTTTGGCGTGCAGGGTGGGGTCGGCGCCGCGCGGCAGGCGTTCGGTCTCCATGCGGGCCTTGAGGCGGCGGATCTCGCGGACCGCCTCCTCGCCGAGGCCCTCCATGGGATAGCGCAGGGGGTCGATCAGCTCGATGAAGCGGGCGCCGAGCTCCGGGTCGCCCGCCATCGGCTCGGCGCGCAGCAGGGCCTGGCTCTCCCAGACCAGGGACCAGCGGCGGTAGTAGGCCTCGTAGGACTTCAGGGTGCGGACCATGGGGCCGCTCTTGCCCTCCGGGCGCAGGTCGGCGTCGATGAGGAGCGGCGGGTCGGCGGTGGGCAGCTGGAGCAGCCGGCGCATCTCGGTGACGACCCGGGTGGCGGCCCGGGCGGCCTCCTGCTCGTCCACGCCCTCGCGCGGCTCGTGCACGAAGAGCACGTCCGCGTCGGAGCCGTAGCTCAGCTCGTGGCCGCCGAAGCGGCCCATGCCGATCACCGCGAAGCGGGTCGGGAGGGTGTCGCCCCACTCGGCACGCACGGCGGCGCGCAGCGCGCCGGCGAGGGTGGCGGCGTTGAGGTCGGTGACGGCCTGCCCGACCCGGTCGACCAGGGCGCCGGGGTCGGGTTCGCGGGGGCTGTCCTCGGTGCCGTACGAGCGGATGAGGTCGGCCGCCGCGGTACGGAACAGCTCCCGGCGCCGTACGCCGCGGGCGGCGGCCACCGCCTGCTCGGCGCCGTCGGCGCGGCCCACCGCGGCCAGGATCTCCTGCTCCAGGTGTTCGCGGCCGCGCGGCTTCAGGCCCTCGGGGTCGCCGAGGATCGCGACCGCCTCGGGGGCGCGGAGCAGCAGGTCGGGGGCGAGCCGGCCGGCGGACAGGACGCGGGCGAGGTTCTCGGCGGCGGCGCCCTCGTCGCGGAGCAGCCGCAGGTACCAGGGGGTCTTGCCGAGCGCGTCGGAGACCTTGCGGAAGCCGAGCAGGCCGGCGTCGGGGTCGGCCGAGTCGGCGAACCAGCCGAGCAGCACCGGAAGAAGCGTGCGCTGGATCGCGGCCTTGCGGCTGACCCCGGAGGACAGCGCCTCCAGGTGGCGCAGGGCGGCGGCGGGGTCGGCGTAACCGAGGGCTTCGAGGCGCTGTCCGGCGGCCTCGGGGCTGAGCCGGATCTCGCCGGGGGCGAGCTGGGCGACCGCGTCGAGCAGCGGGCGGTAGAACAGCTTCTCGTGCAGCCGGCGCACCACCGCCGCGTGCCGCCGCCACTCGCGGTTGAGCTCGGCGACCGGGTCGGTGCGCAGGCCGAGGGAGCGGCCGAGGCGCCGCAGGTCCTCCGCGCCCTCGGGCACCAGGTGGGTGCGGCGCAGCCGGAACAGCTGGATGCGGTGCTCCATGGCGCGCAGGAAGCGGTAGGCGTCGTCGAGCTGGGCGGCGTCGGCGCGGCCGACGTACCCGCCGGCGGCGAGCGCGGCGAGGGCGGCGAGGGTGGTGCCGCTGTGCAGGGTGGCGTCACTGCGCCCGTGCACGAGCTGCAGGAGCTGTACGGCGAACTCGACGTCGCGCAGTCCGCCGGGGCCGAGCTTCAGCTCGCGGTCGACCTGCGCGGCGGGGATGTTGTCGACCACCCGGCGGCGCATCTTCTGCACGTCGGGGACGAAGTTCTCGCGTTCGGCGGCCTGCCAGACGAGCGGGGAGAGCGCGTCGACGTACGCGGCGCCGAGCTCGGCGTCGCCGGCCACCGGGCGGGCCTTGAGCAGGGCCTGGAACTCCCAGGTCTTGGCCCAGCGCTGGTAGTAGGCGAGGTGGGAGGAGAGGGTGCGGACGAGGGGCCCGTTGCGGCCCTCGGGGCGCAGATTGGCGTCGACCGGCCAGATGGCGCCCTCGATCGTGGTCTCCGAGCAGATCCGCATGAGGTGGGAGGCGAGCCGGGTGGCGGCCTGCAGCGCCTTGGCCTCGTCGGCGCCGTCCGCCGCCTCGCCGACGAAGATCACGTCGACGTCGGAGACGTAGTTGAGCTCGTTGCCGCCGCACTTGCCCATGGCGATCACGGAGAGCCGGCAGACGGCCGCGTCCTCGGGGGCGGCGGCGCGGGCGATGCGCAGCGCGGCGCGGAGCGTGGCGGTGGCGAGGTCGGCGAGCTCGGCGGCGGTCTGGGTGACGTCGGTGGTGCCGCACACGTCGCGGGCGGCGATGGAGAGCAGGCAGCGGCGGTAGGCGACGCGCAGCGCGACCGGCTCGTCGGCCCCGGCGAGCCCCTGCTCGAACTCGGCGATCCCGGGGTGCAGGTCCACCGCCTCGTACGTGACGAGGGCCTGCCAGTCGCGCGGGTGCCGGGCCAGGTGGTCGGCGAGCGCCTCGGAGGTGCCGAGGACGCCGAGCAGCCGGTCCCGGAACGGCTTCGCGGACAGCAGGGTGGTGGTGAGGGTGGTGCGCTCGGCCTCCGGCTGGGCCTCGACGAGCCGGACCAGGCCGCGCAGGGCGAGGTCGGGGTCGGCGGTGGCGCCGAGGGCGTCGAGGAGGACGGAGTCGTCGCGCAGCGAGGCCAGCTCGTCCAGGCCGAGCAGCCGTTCGGCGGCGGACGGATCGGTGAATCCGTGCCGCAGCAGCCGGGTGAACGTACTGCTCCTGCGTCCCGGCACCGTCATGCCGCCGCTCCTCCACCGGTCGATCGAGTCCCTGAGCGAGCCCCTGGGAGAGTCCCTGAGCGAGCCTATCCGGCGAATCGCCGAAGGGGCGCTTCGAGAGCGCGGGGCGGGGTCGGGACGGCAGAATCGGCGCCATGAACTGGAGCCTCGAAGTGGTGACCGTCCCCGTCGCGGACCTGGACCGGGCCAAGGAGTTCTACGGCGGGAAGCTCGGCTTCACGGTCGACCTGGACCAGGAGGTGTCGCCGGGCGTCCGCATCATCCAGATCACCCCGCCCGGCTCGCGCTGCTCTATCTCCCTCCTTCAGGGCATGCCCCCGTTCCCCGGCACCGGGGTCATGGCCCCCGGCGCCCTGCACGGCCTCCAGCTCTGCGTCACCGACATCGAGGCGGCGCGCGAGCAGCTGCTCGCGGCAGGCGTGCACGCGACGCCGGTGATGCACGTGGGCGCGACGGGCTGGGAGGCGGGCAAGGGCGACACCTGGAACTCGTTCCTGACCTTCACCGACCCGGACGGCAACGGGTGGTGGGTCCAGGAGGCCCCGTCGGAGCTCTCGGAGCGCTAGCCGGCGGAGCGCTCGTCGCCTGCGACCGGCGGGAACACCAGGCGGTAGTTGCGGAGCTTCTCGTCCGCTCCCTCGTACGTCATGCCCGCGGCCTCCATGACCCGGTGGGACGGGACGTTGTCGAGGTCGGCGTCGCCGCGGACCGCGGTGGCGCCGGCCTCGCGGGCCCGGGCGATCAGGGCGCGCAGGGACTCGGCGGCGAAGCCGCGGCCACGGGCGGTGGGGACCAGGCCGTAGCCGACGGTGACGACGCCATCGGCGTCCGGCGGGCCGTGGAAGCCGATGCCGCCGATGGTGACGCCGTCCGCACGCAGCCGTATCTCGTACGCCCGGTAGACGCCCGGGTCGCCGCGCTCGGCGACCCCCTTGAGGAAGTTGCCGGCGCCCCTGATGTCGCCGGGGCCGGGGTACTCCTCGGCCCAGCGGTCACCGGGTGCGGGGGCGGCGTCCACGATGCGCTGCGCCTCGGCGGCGGTCAGCGGGTGGAGCAGGAGGCGGTCGGTCTCGATGGTGCGTACGTCGGTCACGGCCGGAAGTCTCGACGGGTCCGGGCCCGCGCGCAACGGATTTGCGCGCGGTCTGAGCTCGTCCGGCACGTCCGGTACGAAGAAGCTGAGGTTGATCCGGGCGCCGGGCGCCGTGACGGGTTCGGCCAGGCAGGTCACCAGCCGGCCCGGGCCGCGGAGGGCGTGCCGGGCGGGGAGCTCGGAGCCGTCGACGTACGGGATGGGCGCCGCGGCGCACGCGCGGTACAGCGGCCCGGCCACCGGATCGTCCAGGATGTCGCGCTCGAGGCGGAGCAGCCCGGCGCTCCCCGGGCGCAGCGCCACGCTGTGCTTGACGTGCGGCATCATGGCCGGCGCCCACTGCGTGCTCCACTCCGTGAGGACCTCGGTGCGCGCCTCGGGGTCGAGGAGCATCCAGCGCATGAGGTTGGCCGGGCATTCCCCGCGCGGCATGAACCGGCGGAACGCCTCGTTGTGCACGACGAGGTTCCACTCGGCGTCGCTGATGAAGGCCAGCGCGTCCTGGATCTGGTCGACGACCCGCTGCCACAGCCCGGCGATGAACATCCCCGAGGTGCCGTGCAGCGCGTGCGGCGGCTGCTCCCCGCGGCTGATCAGCCACAGGAACTCCCACTCCCGCTCGTCGAGGCACAGGGCCCGGGCCACCGCCGTGAGGAGTTCGGCGCCGGGGCGGGCGAGTTGGCCGTTCTCGAAGCGGTTGTACGTGCCCGGGGTACGGGTGAGCAGCGTGTCCATCTGCTCCTGGGTCAGCCCGGCGGCACGGCGGCCGGGTCCCGGTCCGCGTACGGGAAACCCCAGGGCCGCGGGGTCGAGCGCCGCGCGGCGGGCCCGCAGCAGCTCTTTCAGACGGCCTCGCTCACCGGCCGACGGCCTCATCCGGCACCTTTCGTCTCCACCGCCCGTCTCCACCAAGCGGACGACCGCCATTATCTGCGAATTCCCACCCTGGAAAGGAGTGATCATCCGGCGCCAGACTCCCCTACGACGCACGGCACATGTCACCGACCAGGGGGGATCGGATGCGCTGCCAGAACGACTGCCGGGACGACTGCCGGGACGACTGCGAGGAGAACGGCCCGGGCTTGTGCGGGGAGACCCTGGAGAGCTACCGGACCGCCGTCTCGCACGGGGTGCTCACGGCTCCGCCGCCACCGTGTCTGACCGGGCTCGGGCTGCTCCGCCCGCACCCGGCCGACGCCCGCCGGCTGGTCCCCGTACCGCCCGACGTCGCCCAGCACCGTCTCGTCCAGCCGCTCGAACAGGCCCTGCGCGAGCGGGAGAGCGAACTGCTCTCGCTGCGCCGGACCCTGGCCCAGGCGGACTCCGTCTACCGCCAGGAGGCCCGGCAGGCGCCGGCGCCCGTGCAGCTGCTGCGCGGCAACGACGTCATCCACCAGAAGCTGCGGCAGCTCAACGCCGCCTGCCGGCAGGAGCTGCAGGCCGTGCAGCCGGGCGGCCCCCGGTCCGCCCCGGCGCTCGCCGAGGCCGCCCGTCAGCTGCCGGACGTGCTGGCCCGCGGGGTGCGGCACCGCACGCTCTACCAGCACACGGTCCGCGGCCACCCCGCGATGACCGAGTTCATGACCGCCATGCAGCAGGCGGGCGGGCAGTTCCGGACCACCGGTCTGCTCGTGGACCGGGTGATCCTCTACGACCGTTCCGTCGCCCTCATCCCCGACCACCGCTACTCGCGCCCCGACCACGCCCTGCTGATCGAGCATCCGGCGATCACCGCGTACCTCGCCGGTGTCTTCGACCTCATCTGGGACACGGCCGAACCGGTCGACCTGGTGGACACCCCCACGAGCACGCCGCCCCTCCTCACGGACGAGAAGCAGATCGGCGTGCTCCGGCTGATGGTCCAGGGCCACACCGACGCGAGCATCGCGGCCCGGCTCGGCATGAGCGCCCGCTCGGTGTCGGCCCACATCAGCCGCGCCTCGACCGCCTGGGGCAGCCGCAGCCGGGCCCATCTCGCCTACCTGCTCGCCGAGAACGGCGCCCTGCGTGCGCCCTGATGTGTCCGTTTCCGCGCCTCTTCGTCCCGTCGCGAGTTCCCGCAGTGCGGGATCCCGCAGACCGTTCGCCGTGGTGGCCGCCGCCGGGTGATCGGCAAGTTCGTGCCGCGGCGGTCCCCACGGCCGCCGCACATCCGGCACCACACCGACGAGAACGGAGCCTTTCCATGAGTCTCAAGCGCAAGTCGGCCGTCGCCCTGTCCGCCCTCGCCCTGGCGGCCGCCGGCACGGCGGTGACGACGACGCCCGCGGCGGCGGAGGGCGGCTGCCCCTCGGCCACCCTCTGCCTGTCCGAGGACACCAACTACGTCGACATCGACGTCACGTCCAAGACGACGGGCCCGAACTGCATCGCGCTCGGCCACTACGGCGAGACCGGCTTCTACAACGGCATCAAGTCGTACGTGAACAACCTGCCGGTCACCGTCAGCGTCTACTTCTACAGCCCGCTCTACGAGCGGTACCTGCCCGAGTCGCCGATCTACTCCGGCGGCTTCAGCAGCGACACCACCTCGGTGTACAAGTACGGCATGCGCGGCGCCGTCTGCACCGGCGGCGCCGACCCCAACCTCCGGCTCCTCTCCTGACGCACCACTGGTGCACCACCGACCACCGACCGCCGGCCTCCGCCGGCGGTCGGCGCCGTTTCCGCAGCGCTACAGCACCGGCAGGTTCTTGCGGAGCTCGAAGGCGGTGACCTCGGAGCGGTACTCCTCCCACTCCTGCTTCTTGTTGCGGAGGAAGAAGTCGAAGACGTGCTCGCCCAGCGTCTCCGCGACCAGCTCGCTGCGCTCCATCAGGGTGATCGCCTCGCCGAGGTTCTGCGGGAGGGGCTCGATGCCCATCGCGCGGCGCTCGGCGTCGCTGAGGGCCCAGACGTCGTCGTCGGCGCCGGCCGGGAGTTCGTAGCCCTCCTCGATGCCCTTGAGACCGGCGGCGAGCAGGACCGCGTACGTCAGGTAGGGGTTGGCGCCCGAGTCGATGGAGCGGACCTCGACGCGCGAGGAGCCCATCTTGCCCGGCTTGTACATCGGGACGCGGATCAGCGCCGAGCGGTTGTTGTGGCCCCAGCAGATGTACGCGGGGGCCTCGCCGCCGGAGCCGGCGGTGCGGCCCGAGCCGCCCCAGATGCGCTTGTAGGAGTTGACCCACTGGTTGGTGACGGCCGCGATCTCGCCCGCGTGCTTCAGCAGGCCGGCGATGAAGGAACGGCCCACCTTGGACAGCTGGTACTCGGCGCCCGACTCGTAGAACGCGTTCCGGTCGCCCTCGAAGAGGGAAAGGTGGGTGTGCATGCCCGAGCCCGGGAACTCGGAGAACGGCTTCGGCATGAACGTCGCCTGCACGCCCTGTTCGAGCGCCACCTGCTTCATGACCAGGCGGAAGGTCATGATGTTGTCGGCGGTGGACAGCGCGTCCGCGTAGCGCAGGTCGATCTCCTGCTGGCCCGGGGCGCCCTCGTGGTGGGAGAACTCCACCGAGATGCCCATCGACTCCAGCATGGTGATCGCCTGGCGGCGGAAGTCCATGCCGACGTTCTGCGGGGTGTGGTCGAAGTAGCCGGAGTTGTCGGCCGGGGTGGGCCGGGTGCCGTCGAGCGGCTTGTCCTTCAGGAGGAAGAACTCGATCTCGGGGTGGGTGTAGAAGGTGAAGCCCAGGTCCGAGGTCTTGGCAAGGGCGCGCTTCAGGACATAGCGCGGGTCCGCGAAGGACGGCGAGCCGTCCGGCATGAGGATGTCGCAGAACATCCGGGCCGTACCCGGGGCCTCGGCGCGCCACGGCAGGATCTGGAAGGTGCCCGGGTCGGGCTTGGCGATCATGTCCGACTCGTAGACCCGGGCGAAGCCCTCGATCGCGGAACCGTCGAAGCCGATGCCCTCGTCGAAGGCCTGCTCCAGCTCGGCGGGGGCCACCGCCACCGACTTCAGGAAGCCGAGCACGTCGGTGAACCACAGACGCACGAAGCGGATGTCGCGCTCCTCCAGCGTACGGAGCACAAATTCCTGCTGCTTGTCCATTTTCACACCCATCCTCGCTGATCAGGCCGCCTGTTCCCACCGCCTCGAGCACTTCGGGTGGCGCCTGAGCATCCCACCACTTGGTTTCGTGCACGTTGCACACCCATACTGCCTGCTCCGCTGTGACACAGGTAACGGGGGAAGGGCCGAAAAGCGCGGGCCGCCGCCCGGACCGGTACCGAGTGGTACCCCGTTCGGCCCACGGACCCCCTTCTGGCACTACGATCGGCGCCCATGGGGGGCCCACGGCTCGTACGCCGATCCTGGCACCTGCGTCCCACGGCACTGGTGAGTGCGGTGGCGACGCTCCTCGGCACGCTCTTCCTCTGCCTGGGCGTCTCCGACCCCCTCGGCCACCGGTCCGGGTCCGGCCACCGGGAGCCCCGGCCGGCCGCGCAGACGGTCGCCGCCGGGACGCCCGCCCCGGCCCGTGCGAAGGCCCTGGACGACGAGCAGTACGCCTGCCCGTACGGGCGGGGCGACTGCTCCCTCTTCCCGGCGCTCTCCCCCGCCGTGCTCAGCGCGCCGCCGCTCGATCCGCCGCTGCAGGCGGACGGGCGGCCGGCCCGCGCCGGCGAGGCGCTCGGCGACGGGCGGCCGGCGCACCCCGGCGCCCGGCCCCGGGCGCCGGACCTGCATGTCCTTCAAGTCCTGCGGACGTAGACGTAGGCGCCGGGACCGACCGACCGCGTCCCGACCCCGCACCAGGCGTTCGTGCCCTCTCGCACGCCCCGAACGCACGCCCCGAACCACTTCCCCCCAGACTTCCAGAAGGACGACATCATCATGGCGAACCGCTCCACCACTGCCGACCGCCGCGCCCGGATAGAGGAGATGCGCCGCGCCGAGCAGGCCCGCGAGCGCCGCAACCGCATCCTCACGATCGGCATCAGCGCCGTCGTGGTCCTCGGCCTCGTCGGTTTCGGCGGCTGGGTGATCAACAAGGAGAACAACAAGCAGGAGCAGCAGGAGGCGGCCGCGAAGGCGCCCATCAAGGACGAGAAGTCCTGGGACGCGAAGAAGCTGGGCCGCAACCACGTCCAGACCCCGGTGAAGTACGACATGAACCCGCCGGTCGGCGGCGACCACAACCCGGTCTGGCAGAACTGCAACGGCGACGTCTACGACAAGCCGGTCAACGACACCAACGCCGTGCACTCCCTGGAGCACGGCGCGGTCTGGGTGACGTACAACAAGAAGGCCGCGCAGGGCGACCTGGAGAAGCTGAAGGCCAAGGTCAAGAAGACCCCGTACTCGCTGATGAGCCCGATCGACAACCAGTCGGGCGCGATCATGCTGAGCGCCTGGGGCAAGCAGGTGACCGTGGACGGCGCCGACGACCCGCGCGTGGACGCGTTCTTCACCAAGTACGTGGCCGGCCCGCAGACCCCCGAGCCGGGCGCGGCCTGCACCGGCGGCGTCGGCGCCGACGGCCAGGGCGGCGCCGGGATGGGCCAGTGAAGCTGAACCGGACGCAGTGGGCGTCCGTCACCGCCGTGGTCCTCGCGCTGCTGTTCGCGGGCGGCGCGGTCACCGTCGCCTCCGCCGACCGGGACGACGAGGGCCCGCGCACGCCGACCGCGGAGTCGGCCGACGCGGGCTTCGCCCGGGACATGGCGGTCCACCACCAGCAGGCCGTCGAGATGTCCTTCATCGTCCGGGACCGGACGAAGGACGAGGCGGTGCGCCGGCTCGCGTACGACATCGCCAACACGCAGGCCAACCAGCGCGGCATGCTGTTCGGCTGGCTCGACCTGTGGGGCCTGCCGAAGGTGCAGTCCGGGGTGGCGCCGATGACCTGGATGGGCATGGGCGTGGACCTGGGCGGCGAGGACGGCGAGCTGATGCCGGGCATGGCGACCCGGGCCGAGCTCGACCAGCTGCGCAAGGCGTCCGGCCGCGAGGCCGAGGTGCTCTATCTGAAGCTGATGACCGACCACCACAAGGGTGGCATCCACATGGCGCAGGGCTGTGTGGAGCGCTGTGTGCCGGGTGTCGAGCGCGATCTCGCGCAGGGCATGGTCGACGCGCAGCAGTCCGAGATCAAGCTGATGGCGGACATGCTCAAGGAGCGCGGCGCCGGGGCCTGACCCCCTCCGCCGACACCCCGCCGACACGCCGGCCCCCGTGACCCCTCTGCGGTCGCGGGGGCCGCGTCACGCCCGCAGAATGGGAGCGCTCGGGGACGTACGTACGAGGTACGAGGCGTACGAGATCGTTCTACGAAAGGTACGTACCCCATGACCACGGCGAAGGACATCATGCACCCGGGAGCCCAGTGGATCCCGGCCCACGAGACGCTCGACCGCGCCGCCCAGATGATGCGCGACCACAAGGTGGGCGCGCTGCCCATCGCCGACAAGGACGAGCGGCTGTGCGGCATCATCACGGACCGCGACATCGTCGTCGGCTGTGTGGCCATGGGCCACGACCCGGCGAAGATGACCTGCGGTGAGATGGCCAAGGGCACCCCGCGCTGGATCGAGGCGGGTTCGGACGTCAGCGCGGTCCTGGACGAGATGCAGAGCCACCAGATCCGGCGTCTGCCGGTCGTCGAGGACAAGCGCCTGGTCGGCATGATCAGCGAGGCCGATCTGGCCCAGCATCTCTCGGACGAGCAGCTGAAGGCGTTCTGCGAGAGCGTGTACGCGGCGTCCATGACCAAGTGACCGAGCGATCGACCTGACCACGTGACCACGTGGCGCGTGGCCGCGTGGCGCGTGGCGCGTGGCCGCGTGACCGGACGGCCCGACGACTCGGCCGCCTCGCCAGGGGCGCCGAGCCGCCGGGCCGACGTGTGCTCGCGCAGGGGCGCGAAGGCCCGGACGTGATCACGTTTCACGCACAAACCGCTCACCCCCTCCACAATTCCCTGGTCCTTACACCGACATCTGGCTTACGGTCATGATCTCCAGGGGTGGGGCGACGTGCCGGCACCCCATGCCGTCCGCACGGCCGTCTCGCGAAGGACACCGCATGACCATGCCCAGCCCCTCCCCCGCCCAGCAGCCCTGGGGCCCGCCGGGGACACCGGGCGCGCCGCAGCCCCCGTTCCCGCAGCCCAGCAACGGACTCGGCGTCGCGGCCCTGGTCCTCGGCATCGTCGGACTGGTCACCGCGATCATCCCGTTCCTCTTCTGGCTGGGCGCGATCCTGGGCCTGCTCGCGCTGATCTTCGGCATCGTGGGGACCGCCCGGGCCGGCAAGGGCCTCGCGACGAACAAGGGCATGGCCGTCACCGGCCTCGTCCTGGGCGTGCTCGCGATGATCGTCGCCGTCGTCTGGGTGATCGTCTTCGCCACGGCGGTCAAGGAGGCCGCCAAGGACATCGAGGACGCGCAGTACCCGAAGGGCGGCTCGGCGACCTCCTCCGTCGCTCCGGGCGGCGAGAGCACCGACGGGCCCGCGGCGGAGCCCACCGAGAAGGCTCCCGCGGCGCTGAAGTTCGGTGACACCTTCACGTACGAGGACGGGATCAAGGTCACCGTCTCCAAGCCGCGGGCGCACACGCCGGACGGCTTCGCGGCGGGCCACACCAAGGGCAACAAGGCCTTCCAGGTGACGATCACCATCGTCAACGGCACCGACAAGCCGCTGGCGCTCGCCGCCGCACTGCCGGACGCCAAGGACGCCGAAGGCGCCTCCGCGGACATGGTCTTCGACGGCAGCTACGCCTCGAAGCCCTTCGAGGGCAAGGTGCTCCCGGGCAAGCAGGCCAAGGCCGACTTCACCTTCTCGCTGCCGCCCGCCGCGGCCGGTCAGCTCCAGATCGAGCTGTCGCCGACGGTCCTGGAGCACGAGTCGCAGATCTGGACCGGCCCCACGAAGTGACGGCCGACACCTGGCCGGTGGGCCATCCGCAGGACATAGCGTCGAGTTGACGATAAACTGAGCGGGTGCCTCAACTACGCCTCGCCCTGAATCAGATCGACTCCACCGTCGGCGACCTCGCCGGGAACGCCGAGGCCGTCGTCCACTGGACCCGGCACGCCGCCGCCCAGGGGGCGCACCTCGTGGCGTTCCCGGAGATGACGCTCACCGGGTATCCCGTCGAGGACCTGGCGCTGCGCCCCTCGTTCGTCGAGGCCTCCCGGGCCGCCCTCGCGGCGCTCGGGCGGCGGCTCGCCGACGAGGGGCTCGGCGAACTGCCCGTGGTCGTGGGCTACCTCGACCGCTCCGAGCGGGCCGCGCCCCGGCTCGGCCGCCCCGCCGGCTCGCCGGAGAACGCGGCGGCGGTGCTGCACCGCGGCGAGGTGGTGCTGCGCTTCGCCAAGCACCACCTGCCG
The DNA here is from genome assembly GCF_041270065.1 of Streptomyces fradiae. NCBI lineage: Bacteria > Bacillati > Actinomycetota > Actinomycetes > Kitasatosporales > Streptomycetaceae > Streptomyces > Streptomyces fradiae. Next base: position 2,187,223 of record NZ_CP065958.1, read on the forward strand.
AACTACGGGGTCTTCGACGAGTACCGCTACTTCGTGCAGGGCGACACCCTGCCCGTGCTGCGCGTCCACGGCGTGGACGTGGCCCTCGCGATCTGCGAGGACCTGTGGCAGGAGGGGGGCCGGGTGCCGGCGGCGCGCAGCGCCGGGGCCGGGCTGCTGCTCTCGGTCAACGCCTCCCCGTACGAGCGCAACAAGGACGACACCCGGCTCGAACTGGTCCGCAAACGCGCCCAGGAGGCCGGCTGCACCACGGCCTACGTGGCCATGATGGGCGGACAGGACGAGCTGGTCTTCGACGGCGACTCGATCGTCGTGGACGCGGCCGGCGACGTCCTGGCGCGGGCCCCGCAGTTCAGCGAGGGCTGTCTGGTCCTGGACCTCGACCTGCCGGCCGCCGCCCCGCTCGCCGACGCCCCGGACGGGGTGGTGGACGACGGGCTGCGGATCGACCGCGTGGTGGTCTCCGAGGAGCCGCTGCCGGCGTACGAGCCGGAGGTGACCGGCGGCTTCGCGCACCGGCTCGACGACGACGAGGAGGTCTACTCGGCCCTTGTCGTGGGCCTGCGCGCGTACGTCGCCAAGAACGGCTTCCGTTCGGTCCTGATCGGCCTGTCCGGCGGCATCGACTCGGCGCTCGTCGCCGCGATCGCCTGCGACGCGCTCGGCGCGGCCAACGTGTACGGGGTGTCGATGCCCTCGAAGTACTCCTCCGACCACTCGCGCGGCGACGCCGCCGAACTGGCCCGGCGCACCGGCCTGAACTTCCGCACGGTGTCCGTCGAGCCGATGTTCGACGCGTACATGGGGGCCCTGGCGCTCACCGGCCTCGCCGAGGAGAACCTGCAGTCGCGGCTGCGCGGCACGATGCTGATGGCGCTCTCCAACGAGGAGGGCCACATCGTGCTGGCGCCGGGCAACAAGTCCGAGCTGGCGGTGGGCTATTCGACGCTGTACGGCGACTCGGTCGGCGCGTACGGGCCCATCAAGGACGTCTACAAGACCGATGTCTTCCGGCTCGCCCGCTGGCGCAACCGGGCCGCCGAGGAGCGCGGCCAGACCCCGCCGATCCCGGAGAACACCCTGACCAAGCCGCCGAGCGCGGAGCTGCGCCCGGGACAGGTCGACACGGACTCGCTGCCCGACTACGGGGTCCTGGACCGGATCCTGGAGCTGTACGTGGACCGGGACCGGGGCCGGGACGAGATCGTGGCGGCGGGCTTCGACGCGGAACTGGTGGCGCGGACCCTGCGGATGGTCGACATCGCCGAGTACAAGCGGCGCCAGTACCCGCCGGGCACGAAGATCTCCGCGAAGGGCTTCGGCAAGGACCGCCGGCTGCCCATCACCAACCGGTGGCGGGAGAAGACCTCCTGACCGACCGGAAAGGGGCGGACTGCGGCCTGACGGCTACAGCTTGACGCGGGCGGCCACCGGAAGGTGGTCGCTGCGCGTCTCCGGCAGCGTCCAGGACGCCATCGGTTCGAGGTCGCGCACCAGGATCTGGTCGATCCGGGCCATCGGGAAGGAGGCCGGCCAGCTGAAGCCGAAGCCGTCGCCCGCCGCGCCCTGGGTGGAACGCAGCTGGGAGGTCACGCCGTTGAGCGCACGGTCGTTCATGGTGCCGTTGAGGTCGCCAAGCAGCACGACGCGCCTGTTCCGCTCGTGGGCGATGGCCTCGCCGAGGGCGTCGGCGCTGTCGTCGCGCTGGTTGGCGGTGAAGCCGGCGTTCATCTTGACCCGTACGGAGGGCAGATGGGCGACGTACACGGCGACCTCGCCCGCCGGGGCGGCGACGGTGGCGCGCATCGCGCGGGTCCAGCCGAGCCGGATGTCGACCGGACGGGCGTCGCGCAGCGGGTACTTGCTCCACAGGCCGACCGTGCCCTGCACCGAGTGGTGCGGGTACGCGGCGGCGAGGGCCTGCTCGTAGGCCGGGACCATGTCGCCCTTGAGCTCCTCCAGGGCGATGACGTCGGCGCCGGAGGCGGCGAGTTCGCGAGCGGTGCCCTCGGGGTCGGGGTTGTCGGCGTTCACGTTGTGAGAGACGACGGTCAGGTCGCCGCCCGACTGCGACTTGTCGACGACGAGACCGCCGAAGAGGTTGAGCCAGACCACGGCCGGCAGGAGCAGCGCGATCAGCGCGGTCGCGGAGCGGCGCAGCAGCGCGAACACAAGGAGCAGCGGCACGGACAGGCCGAACCAGGGCAGGAAGGTCTCGATCAGACTGCCCAGGTTGCCCACCCGGTTGGGGATGTCGGCGTGGAACACCATGACCAGGGCGACCAGTACGGCGCACAGCGCGAGGAGGATGCCCCGGCGCCAGATGCCGCGGTCGCCGCGCCAGCCGCCGAGCCACCGGGCGAACCGGCCGCCCGGCCGCGCCGCCGGCCGGGAGGCGGAGCCCTGGTCGCCCGGCGTTCCGCCGTCCTCGGTCTCCGTCATGTCCACCCGCGCCATCGCTGCCGTCCTCACTGCCTTGCTGCCGTGCTGCCTTGCTGTGCGACCCGGTCCCGACACTAGGCGATTCCGGGTCGGTCGTACGCATCGAGGGACGACACCCGCGCGTGGCGGGTTCCTGCAGGTGGCGCGGTGCGGTGGGCTGTGACAGAACGCGCACATTCGTCCGGGTCGTCTGACTCCGGTCGCTCACACTCCGTCAGGGCTTCACGGGCTCCGGCGGGCGCAGCCCGGTGAGGACGGCGTCGACGATCTGCTCCGGCAGTTCGGGGTCGAGGGAGGCGCCGGGCCGCAGGACGGTGCGCAGCAGCACCGGGCCGACGAAGAGGTCGTTGACGAGTTCGAGGTCGAGGTCGGTGCGCAGCTCGCCGCGCTCCATGCCGCGCCGGATGGCGTCCATGCCCATGCGGCGGCGGGGTTCGATGACGCACTGGTGGTAGGCGTCCCACAGCTTGGGATAGAGCTGCATCTGCGAGAAGACGCTGTTCAGGGCGGAGGCCCGCTTGGCGAGCCCGCGCTGCCGCACCGCTTCGAGGAAGGCGATGAGGTCGTCCCGTACCGAGGTGCCGGGAAGCACCGGGTCCGGGGGGTCGACGGAGCGCAGCAGGTCGACGAAGAGTTCGTCCTTGCCGGGCCAGCGGCGGTAGATGGTGGCCTTGCCGACGCCCGCGGTGCGGGCGATCTTCTCGATGGAGACCTCGGCGAGCGACAGGCCGCTCTCCAGGAGGGCCACCACGGCGTCGAAGATGGCCTGGTCGGCGGCCTCGCTGCGGGGCCGGCCGCGCCGTACCGTCCCGCCCTCCGGGCCCGGGCAGCCGGGTCCGGGGACGGGTCCGGGGGCGGAAACGGGACCGGGACCGGGATCGGGATCGGGCACGGGAGCAGGGGCGGGTGCCCCGCCGTCCTGCTGCGACACCTGCGACACGTCCGTGTCCGCCTTTCCTCCTGGGCCCGGTTGCCCGGCCTGACGCGTGCTTCTGCTACCTCGGAACCGATTCTCCCGCTTCCGCGCGGCTGCCGGGGACGGTGCCCGCCGGTGCCTCGCCCGCCGGGGTGCGGCCGGGCAGGAAGACGGCGACCACGACGGCGCCGAGGACGGCGACGGCGGCCGAGCCGATCGCGGTGATGTGCATCGCGTCGAGGAAGGCGTCGTACGCCGGGGTGACCAGGCCGCGGCCGGCCGGGCCGAGCTTCTCGGCGACGGCGAGGGTGGCCTCGATGGATTCGCCGGCGGTGTCGCGCAGGGCGGCCGGGACGGCGCCGAGGTGCCCCTCGATCTCGCCCCGGTAGGTGCTGGAGAGCACCGAGCCGAGGACGGCCACGCCGAGCGCGCCGCCGACCTGCCGGAAGGTGTTGTTGATGGCCGAGCCGGAGCCGGCCTTCTCGCGCGGCAGCGACTGCATCACGGCGACGGTGACCGGCGGCATGATGTGCGCCATGCCCGCGCCCTGCAGGAAGAAGACGATCTCCAGGACCCAGACGGGCGTGCCGGCGTCGAAGAAGGCGAAGGCGGCCAGGCCGACGGCGACGGCGAGCATGCCGACGGTGCAGACGGCCTTGGCGCCGAAGCGCTCCACGACGAGGCGGGCCCGCGGCGCGAAGACCATCTGGGCGATGGCGAGCGGCAGGATCAGCAGGCCGGACTGCAGGGCGCTGTAGCCGCGGACGCTCTGCAGGTAGAAGGCGGAGAAGAAGGTCACGCCCATGAGGGCGAAGAAGACCAGGGCGATGGCGGCGACGGCGGCCGAGAAGGCGGGCTTGCGGAAGTACGAGACGTCGAGCGCCGGGTGGTCGGCGCGCTTCTCGTACAGGACGAAGCCGACGAGGACCGCGAGGCCGGCGAGGGCCGGGAGCAGCACGGTGACGTCGGTGAAGCTGGCGAGCTCGCCGCCGCGGATGATGCCGTACACGAGCAGCACGAGGCCGAGCACGGAGAGCAGCACGCCGGGCAGGTCGACGCGGCCGGGCCTGGGGTCCTTGGACTCGGGGACGAGCCAGGTCATCAGGGCCAGGGCGAGGATCACCACGGGCACGTTGATCAGGAAGATCGAGCCCCACCAGAAGTGCTCCAGGAGGATGCCGCCGGTGATGGGGCCGATGGCGATGGCGAGGCCGACGCTGCCGGCCCAGATGCCGATGGCCTTGGGCTGCTCGTCGCGCTCGAAGACGTTCATGAGGACGGCGAGGGTGGCGGGCATGACGAAGGCGGCGCCGAGGCCCATCACGGCCCGGTAGGCGATGAGCTCGCCGGGGCTGGTGGAGAAGGCGGCGAGCGCGGAGCCGAGGCCGAAGACGGTGATGCCGAAGAGCAGGATCCGCTTGCGGCCGAGCCGGTCGCCGAGCAGGCCGGAGGTGAAGAGGAGGCCGGCGAAGACGAGCGTGTAGGAGTTGATCGCCCACTCGAGCTCGCTCTGGGTCGCGCCGATGCCGGTGGGCGCGGGGCTGGCGATGGTCTTGACGGCGACGTTGAGGATCGAGTTGTCGAGGACGACGATCAGCAGGCTGAGCATGAGCACGCCGAGTATCGCCCAGCGGCGGCGGTGCACGGCCTCGGGAACGCGGTGCGGCGCTCCCGCGGAGGCAGCGGAGACAGGGGACGGCTGAGACATGGTCCCAGCCTAGCCCTATTTCGATACGAGACCGTCTCGTATCGAAAAAGCTGGCAGAGTCTTTACGCTGCGGTCCCGGGGTCCTCGCGTCGCGGCGGTGTGAACAGCGCCACGCCGACGCCCTCCCCCGCCCCGCTTCCCCGTCCGGCCCGGAAAGTGCCACCATGGATGTGGTCCGGGGACGCCACAGGGCGCCTCGAGATGACAGAAGGAGCCGTTCACCATGACGCTTCAGGCTGCCCAGAAACCGCCCGCCGACAGCAGCAAGGCGCTGTACGGAGGGAAGGGCACCCGCCGCATCACCGTCCACGACATCGCCGCCGCCAAGGCCCGCGGCGAGAAGTGGCCCATGCTCACCGCCTACGACGCCATGACCGCCTCCGTCTTCGACGAGGCCGGGATCCCGGTGATCCTCGTCGGCGACTCCATGGGCAACTGCCATCTCGGCTACGACACCACCGTGCCCGTCACGATGGACGAGATGACCCTGCTGTCCGCCGCCGTCGTCCGGGGCACCAAGCGCGCCCTCGTCGTCGGCGACCTGCCCTTCGGCTCGTACCAGGAAGGGCCCGTCCAGGCCCTGCGGAACGCCACCCGCCTGGTCAAGGACGCGGGCGTCGGCGCGATCAAGCTGGAGGGCGGCGAGCGCTCGCTGCCGCAGACCGAGCTGCTCGTCCAGGCCGGCATCCCCGTCATGTCCCACCTGGGCCTGACCCCGCAGTCCGTCAACACCATGGGCTACCGGGTGCAGGGCCGCTCCGACGAGGCCGCCCACAAGCTGCTGCGCGACGCCAAGGCCGCCCAGGACGCGGGCGCCTTCGCCCTGGTCCTTGAGCTGGTCCCGGCCGAGCTGGCCGCCGAGGTGACCCGCTCGCTGCACATCCCCACCATCGGCATCGGCGCCGGCCCGGAGACCGACGCGCAGGTCCTCGTATGGACCGACATGGCCGGTCTGACCGGCGGCAAGGTGCCGCGCTTCACCAAGCAGTACGCCAACCTGCGCGAGACCCTCGGCGACGCCGCCAAGGCCTTCGCGGAGGACGTCGCCGGCGGGGCGTTCCCCGCCGAGGAGCACACCTTCCACTAGCCACCACCGGCACCACAAGGCAGCCCGCCGACCGTCCCCCGTCGGCGGGCTGTCGACATCCGCAGGCGCCTGTCGGCGGGGCTGTAGGTCGTCTGTCGGTGCGCTGTCGGTGGGCCCGTGTTCCATGGTGGACATGACGCGATCACACACCAACGCCGTCGAGGTCCGGGGCCTCGTGAAGCATTTCGGCGAGACCAAGGCGGTCGACGGGATCGACCTGGACGTCCGCGAGGGCACCGTCCTCGGCGTCCTCGGCCCCAACGGCGCCGGCAAGACCACCCTCGTCCGCTGCCTGTCCACCCTCATCGTCCCGGACGCCGGCACCGCCGTCGTCGCCGGATACGACGTGGTGCGCCAGCCCCGCCAGCTGCGCCGCACCATCGGCCTCACCGGCCAGTACGCCTCGGTCGACGAGAAGCTGTCCGGCTGGGAGAACCTCTACATGATCGGGCGGCTGCTCGACCTCTCCCGCAAGGACGCCCGCCGCCGCGCCGACGAGATGCTGGAGCGCTTCTCCCTCACCGAGGCCGCCAAGCGCCCCGCGATGACCTACTCCGGCGGCATGCGGCGCCGGCTCGACCTGGCCGCCTCCATGATCGGCCGGCCGTCCGTGCTCTACCTGGACGAGCCCACCACCGGCCTCGACCCGCGCACCCGCAACGAGGTGTGGGACGAGGTGCAGCGGATGGTCGCCGAGGGCGCCACCGTGCTGCTCACCACCCAGTACATGGAGGAGGCGGAGCAGCTCGCCAGCGAGCTGACCGTCATCGACCGCGGCCGGGTCATCGCCCGCGGCGGGGTCGACGAGCTCAAGGCCCGGGTCGGCGGCCGCACCCTCACCGTCCGCCCGGTCGACCCGGCCGACCTGTCCGCCATGGCGGCGGCGCTGCGCGAGACCGGTCTCGACGGGGTCGCCGGCGCGACCGTCGTCCCCGACGAGGGCGCGCTGTACGTGCCGATCCTCAGCGACGAGCAGCTGACCGCCGTCGTGGGCCTGTTCGGCGCCCGCGGTTACGGCATCGCCCACATCGGCACCCATCTGCCCAGCCTCGACGAGGTGTTCCTCGCCATCACCGGCGAGAAGACGGCCTCCGCATCCGACGATTCCGGCGCGATTCCCCAGGAGGTCGCCGCATGAGCACCACGACCCTGCCCCAGTCCCCCGTGGACACCCCCGGCACCCCGCCCGCGAAGCGGGCCGCCGGCGCCGGCACCGACGACGGCCGGATCGGCCTGCGGGCCAACCTCCGCCACATCGGCGCCCTGGCCCGCCGCAACGCGCTGCAGATCAAGCAGGACCCGGAGTCGATGTTCGACGCCGTCCTGATGCCGATCATCTTCATCCTGCTGTTCACGTACGTCTTCGGCGGCGCCATGGCCGGCAAGGGCAACCAGCAGGTGTACGTGAACTACCTGGTGCCCGGCCTGATGGCGATGATGGGCATGAACATCGCGATGGCCGTCGGCACCGGCATCAACGACGACTTCAAGAAGGGCGTCATGGACCGGTTCCGGACCATGCCGATCGCCCGCTCCTCGGTCCTCATCGCGAAGATCGTCGTCGAGGTCGGCCGCATGCTGGTCGCCACCGCGATCCTGCTCGGCATGGGCTTCCTGCTCGGCCTGGAGGTCCACACCTCGGTCCTGCACCTCTTCGCGGCGATCGGACTCTCGATGGTCTTCGGCGCCTCACTGATGTGGATCTTCATCCTGCTCGGCCTCACCATGAAGACGGCCCAGGCCGTCCAGGGCATGGCGATGCTGGTCCTGATGCCGCTGCAGTTCGGTTCGTCGATCTTCGCGACGCCGACCACGATGCCGGGCTGGCTGCAGACCTTCACCGAGTACAACCCGCTGTCCAACCTGGCCGACGCCGCCCGCAACCTGATCAACGGCGGCCCGGTCGCCCACGCGGTGTGGATGACGCTCGCCTGGGCGGTCGGCATCACCGTCGTCACGGCGCCGCTCGCGGTCGCCAAGTTCCGCAAGAAGACCTGACCCGCCGACGCGGGGGAACGGACTCGGCGCGCCTCAGATCGCGTCGGCGCGTTCGAGCAGGGCGGCGGCCTCCTCCAGGGAGAGGCCGCCGCCCTCGGCGTACGCGGCCTCGAACGCGGCGTCGTCGGCGAGCGCCGCCCGGGTGAGCGCGGTGGCCCGGTCGCGGTTCTTCCGCTCGATCGGCGCGGGCAGATGCCCGGGCGGCAGCAGCCCCTCGTACGCGCCGAGCAGCACGGCCGCCGTACGGGCCCCCGGGCCGCCGATCCCGGCCAGCGCCCAGGCCGCGACGATCAGATGGATCGCCGGCATCTGCGGCGCGACCATCATCGAAAGACCTCCGAGGGACCGCAGATACGCCTGCCGGGCCAGGTCGAAGGCGGACGCGTAGTGCTCGTCGAGGACGTCCACCCAGCCCAGGCTGCCGAGCGTGAAGCCCTCGAAGATCGAGAAGGTCTCGGAGCTGAACTCGTCGAGCAGGCGCCGCAGATGGACCCGGGCCTCGTCCGTGCGTCCGGTGCGGCCGAGGAGCAGCGCCAGGAAGATCCGGGCCGCGAGCATCGGCTCGTGCCCGCGCCCGAACTCGCCCTCCACGACCGCGCGCAGGATGCTCTCCGCCTCCTCCTGGCGGCCGGTCTCCATCAGCATGTCGGCGTACCGGGCACGCAGCAGCGCCATCTGCGACTGGGCGCCGATCCGCTCCGCGTAGCCGATGGCGGCCGCGAAGTCCTCGGCGGCGCCCTCGAATTCGAGCTGCCGCTCACGGGCCTCGGCCCGGGACGACAGCGCCTCGGCCGCGCCCCACGCGTCGTCGAGCCGTACGAAGATCTCCAGGCTCTCCTCGGCGTCGGCGGCCGCCCGGCCGGCCAGGTCGGCGCGGTTGGCCAGCATGTTGGCGCGCAGCTGGAGGGCGTTGGCGAGCTCCCACTCGTAGCCGTACACGCGGCAGGCGGCCACATGCGCGTCCAGGGCCTTGCCCATGCTGCCCGGTTCGGCGATGAGGAGGACGGCGAAGACGGTGAACGAGCCGGGCAGCCGGCAGGTCTGCGGCAGCCCCGGCGGGTACACGGCGTTGATCCGCCGCAGCCGCGCGACGCCTTCGGGGGTCGTCCAGCGCCCCGTCTCGTGGTCCATGTTCATCAACTCGATGAGCCGCACCCCGCGCCGGGCCTCCCACAACCGCTCCTCGCCCAGCGGCGGCGGCGCGGCCGTCACCGGCTCGGACAACGGCCCGGCGGGCCCTGCCTCCGGCCCGAACGGATCCGGCCCGAGCGCCGCGACCGCCTCCGCCCAGTGCAGCGCGTCGGCCCGCAGGTCCCGCATCGTCCAGAACCACACCAACGCGTGCACAAGGAGCAGCCCCTCCTCCTCGTCCCGCGCGGCCACGGCCCGCCGCAACGCGGTCCGCAGATTCCCGTACTCGACGGAGAACCGCTCGACGGCCGCCAGCTGCCGCCCGTTGCGCAGCTCCGGATCGGTGAGCCGGGCGAGCTCCCGATAGTGCACCAGGTGCCGCCGCTCGGCCGCGCCCCGGTCGCCCGCTTCGTCGAGCCGCTCGGCGGCGTACTCGGCGACGGTCTCCAGGAGGCGGTAGCGCATCCCGGCGTCGGTGGGCGTGGCGACGACGAGGGACTTGTCGACGAGGGAACCGAGGAGATCGAGGACGTCGGCGGGGGTGGCGGCCGAGCCTCCGGCCGGCGCCTCCGCGCGCTCCGCGCAGACCGCCTCCGCCGCTTCCAGGTCGCAGCCGCCCGTGAAGACCGACAGACGGCGCAGGACGGCGCGTTCGGGGGCGGTGAGGAGGTCCCAGGACCAGTCGACGACCGCGCGGAGGGTCTGCTGGCGGGGCAGGACGGTGCGGGCGCCGGAGGTGAGGAGGCGGAAGCGGTCGTCGAGACGGTCGGCGATCTGGCGGGGCGTGAGCATGCGGAGGCGGGCGGCGGCGAGTTCGATGGCCAGGGGAAGGCCGTCGAGGCGGCGGACGATCTCCGCCGCGGCGTCCCGGTCGTCGTCGACCGTGAAACCCGGGCGGGCCGCCGCGCCACGGTCGGCGAAGAGCCGCAGCGCGGTCTCCTCCGGCAGCGGGCCCAACGGCCGCAGCACCTCCCCCGGCACACCCAGCGGCTCACGGCTCGTCGCGAGGACGGTGACACCCGGGCAGCGGGCGAGGAGGAGCGCGGTGAGCTCGGCCGCGGCGGCGACGACGTGTTCGCAGTTGTCGAGGAGGAGCAGCAGGCGGCGGCCGGCGCACTGCTCGACGAGGCGGTCGAGGGGGTCCTCGCCGAGGCGGAGTTCCTCGGCGCCCGCGCCGAACAGGACGGTCTCGCGCGCGCCGAGCGCGCCGAGGACGGCCTCGGTGACGGCCTCCGGGTCGGTGACGGGGGCGAGTTCGGCGAGCCAGACGCCGTCGGGCCACGCGCCGCCCGCGGCGGCCCGCTCGGCGGCCTCCTGGGAGAGCCGGGTCTTGCCGGCGCCGCCGGGCCCGAGCAGGGTGACGAGCCGTTCGGTGGCCAGGGCGTTCTGGAGGGCGGAGATGTCGTCCTCGCGGCCGACGAAGCTGGTGAGCCGGGCCCGCAGGTTGCCGGTGACGGGCGCGGACGGCCGGGTGGGCGCGGGCGTGGGCCCGGGCGTGGGTTCGGCGAGGAGCCCCGCGTGCAGGGCCCGCAGTTCCGGCGAGGGGTCGGCGCCGAGCCGGTCGGCGAGCTCCCGCCGTACCTCCTCGTACGCGGCGAGCGCCTCCGACGGGCGGCCTGTGTCGCGCAGCGCGCGGATCCGCAGCGCCTGCAGCGGCTCGTCCAGCGGGTGTTCGGCGCACAGCGCGGCCAGCTCCGGCAGCACGGCGGCCGCCTCGCCGAGCGCGAGCGCGGCGGCGAACCGGGCCCGGCGGGCGTCGAGGCGGCGGGCCTCCCAGCGGGCGGCCTCCGCGGCGCGGTCGGGCAGATCGGCGAGCGCCGGCCCCTTCCACAGCGCGAGGGCCTCGTCGAGCAGCGCCGCGGCCCGCCCGGGCCGGCCCGCGTCCAGCTCCCGTACGCCCTCGGCGGCGAGCCGGGTGAAGCGGTGCGCGTCCACGTCGTCGGGTTCGGCCGCGAGCCGGTAGCCGCCGTCGGTGGACTCCACCCGCTCGTGCCCAAGGGCCTTGCGCAGCCGCCCCACCAGCGCCTGGAGCGCGGCGACCGCGTCGGCCGGCGGCTCCGCCCCGGCGCCCCAGACCTCGTCCACCAGCACCCCCACCGGCACCGCGCGCCCCGCCCGCACCGCGAGCACGGTGAGCAGCGCCCGCACCCGCGGGCCCCCGACGACGACGCTGCCTTCTGCCGTATGGGCCCGCGTGGACCCGAGGACGCAATAACGCACGCCCCCATTCTCCGGGTCCGGACCGGAAAGCGAGGACCGGGCCCGGCCGGGCGGGCCCCCGGACCCGAGGCCCCGGGGGTGGAACCGCGGCGGGGGCCCGGTACGTTTCCCGCACACGGTGCGCCGCGGACGCGGTGCCGGGGACGTACACACGCCAGCCACGGGGAGCACAGGACATGTCCACGACCACCCATCGCCACGACGAGCGGCGGATCAGCCCCGTCTTCCTGGCGATCCTCGCGGTCATGGCCGTCACCGGCTGGGCCGTGTGGACGGACTTCGCCACCTCCCCCGGCCTTGCCGTGTTCCTCTTCGTGGCCTCGGCGTGGATCGTCTCGCTCTGTCTGCACGAGTACGCGCACGCCCGCACCGCCCTGCACGGCGGCGACATCACCGTGGGCGCCCGGGGCTATCTGACGCTCAACCCGATGGCGTACACGCACGCCGTCCTGAGCATCGTCCTGCCGCTGCTCTTCGTCATCCTGGGCGGCATCGGTCTGCCCGGCGGCGCCGTCTTCATCGACCGCGACCGGGTGCGCGGGCGCTGGAAGCACAGCCTGATCTCGGCGGCCGGGCCGCTGGCGAACGTGCTGTTCGCCGCCGTCTGCACCGCGCCGTTCTGGCTCGACGCGCTCGACGGGGTGCCGGTCGCCTTCCAGTACGCGCTGGCGTTCCTGGCGTTCCTGCAGGTCACGGCGGCGATCCTGAACCTGCTTCCGGTGCCGGGCCTGGACGGTTACGGGGTGCTGGAGCCCTGGCTCTCGTACAACATCCGGCGGCAGGTCGAGCCGGTCGCGCCCTATGGCTTCTTCATCATCATCGGACTGCTGTACATCCCGGCGATCAACGGGGCGTTCTTCGACCTGGTCGACACGGTCATGCAGGCGCTCGGCGTGCCGGAGCCGTCCCGCTACTGCGGTCTTGAGCTGTTCCGGTTCTGGCGGGAGACCCCGGAGTTCTGTCAGGTCGGTTAGGCCCGGGTCAGCCCTGAGCCTGCTCCTCGGCCGTCGCGCGGGCGCGCTTGAGGTAGAACCACGCCATGTTCGAGGAGAGGCCGGCGAGCAGCACCCAGACGATGCCGATCAGGTTCCCCTGGGCGAAGGAGAACACGGCCGCGACGACGGCGAGCGCGCAGACGACCAGGGCGTAGAGGGCGAGGCGGGGCATGGGGTCGGCTCCTGTCCGGGTACGGCGTTTCGTGCCCGTCCAGTGTCCCCCATGCCCCGATCCGCGCCGGTACCGGCTCGGGCGTCCGCTCGGGCGTCCGCTCGGACGTCGGCTCGGGCGTCGGCTCAGACGTCGGTGACGCGCAGGCCCGCGTGGGCCTTGTAGCGGCGGTTCACCGAGATCAGGTTGGCGACGAGCGACTCGACCTGGTGGGCGTTGCGCAGCCGGCCCGCGAAGACACCGCGCATGCCGGGGATGCGGCCGGCCAGCGCCTGGACGATCTCCACGTCGGCCCGGACCTCGCCGAGGACCATCACGTCCGTGTCGATCTCGTCGATCGCCGGGTCCTGGAGGAGCACCGCCGAGAGGTGGTGGAAGGCGGCGGTGACCCGCGAGTCCGGCAGCAGCGCGGCGGCCTGCTCGGCGGCCGAGCCCTCCTCGGGCTTGAGGGCGTAGGCGCCCTTCTTGTCGAAGCCGAGCGGGTTCACGCAGTCCACGACGAGCTTTCCGGCGAGCTCCTCGCGCAGCGACTCCAGCGTCTTGGCGTGCCCGTCCCACGGCACGGCGACGATCACGACGTCGCTGCGCCGGGCACAGGCGGCGTTGTCGGCGCCCTCGACGCCGAGGCCGAGCTCGGCGGCCGCGGCCTCGGCGCGGTCGGCGGCGCGCGAGCCGATGATCACCTGCTGGCCGGCCTTGGCGAGCCGGTAGGCGAGGCCGCGGCCCTGGTCGCCGGTGCCGCCGAGAACGCCGACGACGAGGCCGGACACGTCGGGCAGGTCCCAGGGGTCTTTCGGGGCCGGGGCGGGGGCGGGGGCGGGGGTGGCGCTGCTGGGAGAAGTCATGGCCCGACATTACTGGCCGGTCGCTCCCCGGGTACCCGTCCGGGTGAGGCTGGTGCGAACGCCCGCGCGGGGCGGGGCGGCTGGGGCACCATCCGGGGCCATGGACGCCGTACGTGTCGCGCTGCTGCGCGAAGTGCTCGCCGGGACCGAATGGCCGGGAGCGGCCCGCCGCTTCGCCGGCTCGCTGCGCTCCTCGGTCGTCCCGCACGGCGGCGGGCTGCTCCTGGTCGGCACGGCGGAGTACGAGCCGTGGCACCTGGCCGCGCACCTGGTGGACGAGGCCGCCTGGTCGGGCCGCCCCGAGCTGGCCCCGACCCTGGTCCGGCACCGGGCCCGCCCCGGCGACCCGGCGCATCTGGCGGTCGGCCTCGGCCGGATCGAGTCGGCGGGCCGTGGTGCGACGCTGCTGATGGTGGCGCCGTCCCGGCCCGACGAGGGCCTGCTGGAACGGGTCCACGACGCCCGTCGCGCGGGTGCGACGGTGCTCTCCCTTGACGCCGGCGACACCGAGCTGCACGGCCTCGCCCACGAGACCCTGGCGGTCCCGGCGGACGCCGGCGTGGACCTGGACACGGTCCAGCACCTGGTCAGCGCCGCCACCGGCGAGAACTGCCTCCCCTCGGCCCCGCGCGGCCGCCTCGGCTTCCGCGACCGTCTGTCGCGGCTCGCGGACCGGCTGACGGCGCCGCCGCCGGCGCGGTGGTGAGCAGCTACCGAGGTCGGTGGTGGCGGTGGCTCAGGGCGGCGACCGCCAGGGTGGTCAGGACGAGCACACCGGCCGTCTCGACCGCCATCGTGGGCCGCACCAGCTCCGCGTCCGCCGACTCCTCGAAGCCGAACAGACCCGTGGTGAGGCTCAGGAACAGCGCGCCCAGGGTGCCCGCCGTGAACAGTGCCGTGGCGGTGGCGACCAGGCCGAGCCAGCGGTACGGGGTCAGGAGGACGGCCAGGGCGAGCACGCAGCCGAGGACGCCGTTCAGCAGGAACAGGTCACCGATGGTGGCCAGGTCCCGGTAGCCCTCGGCCCACAGGTGGAGGTGGATCGCGCCCATCGTCGCGGTGAGCCCCGCGGCGGCCAGCCGCAGCACCAGTACGGCGACGCGGCGGGTCCGGTCCGTAGCCATGGTCAGTAACCGTTGCCGGGAGTACTGGGGTTACTGGGGGTGGTCGGGGTGTTGACCGGGGCGCCCGCCACCGTGATCTCGGTCTTCATGCCCAGGTCCTTGTGGCCGTCGACCGGGCAGTAGATCTCGTACGTGCCGTCCTTCAGGGTCACCGTGAGGGTGGTCGACTCGCCCGGGGCGATGGTGTCCGAACGGTTCTCGCCGCCCGGGCCCTCGATCTCCAGGGCGTGGTCGTGCTGCCCGGTGTTCGTCATGACGAAGGCGTACGTGCCGGGCGTGAAGTTCTGCTGGGACAGGGTGATCTTGAAGTCGGCCAGGTCCGTCGTGACCCGGGTCGCGCCCGCGGGCGGCGGGGTGGTGGTGCCGCTGCTTGAACCGCCGCCGTCGTCATTGCCGCAGGCGGCGAGGAGGCCGGCCAGCGCGGCGGCCGGAAGGACGAGCAGCGTGCGGGTCCGTGCCCGGCTTCGTGTCCGGTTTCGGATGCGCTCTCTTGGCTCCGTCATCGTTCGGTCCTCCGGATCGGTGCTCCGGTCCCCCACAGGGGATACGGCGCGGGGCCGCGCCCGGATTGCCCCGCGCCGGGACCGGGGGCCGGGACCGTGGGGCCGGGATCACGGGCCGGGCGGAAAATGGGATCGGGGTCGGAGTCCGGCCATCCCTTCCCGGGTGTCGGACGTATCCACAGGTGTGGGACGCATGGGCCTTCCGCTGGAACGGGTTCCCGACGAGGCACTGCTCTCCGGTCTCGCCACCGGCGATCCGGAGATCGCGGTGGCGTTCGTGCGCCGTTTCCAGCGCCCGGTCTACGGGGTCGCGGTCGCCGTCGTCGGCGATCCGCGGCTCGCGGAGGACGTGGCCCAGCAGACCTTCGAGCGGGCCTGGCGGCACGCCCAGGTGTACGACGGGCGGCGCGGCTCGGTGCGGACCTGGCTGACGGCGATCGCGCACAACCTGGCGATCGACGCGGTACGGGCGCGCCGCGCCACCCCGGTGGCCCCGGAAGACCTGGAGGCGCTGGTCGGGATCGTGACGGAGACGCCGGAGCGACGCGCGCTCGCCGACGACGCGGCCGAGAAGGTCCGGCGGGCGGTGGCCGAGCTGCCCCGGGAACAGGCCCGGGCGCTGGTGATGGCCGGCATCTACGGGATGACGGCGCGGGAGGTGGCCGCCTTCGAGGCAGTGCCGCTGGGCACGGCGAAGACCCGGATCCGGGCCGGGACGATCAAGGTACGGGCGCTCCTGGAGAGCGAGGGGACGCGGTGAACGGCTTCGGCACCGACTGCGAGCGGCTCCACGAGGACGCCGCCGAACTGGCGCTCGGCGTCCTCCCGGCCCGTGACCGCGCGGCGGCGGTGGCCCACCTGGACCGCTGCCCGGACTGCCGCGCGTACGTGCAGCGCCTCACGGCGGTCGGAGACGGCCTGCTGACCCTGCTCCCGGGCGCCGAACCGCCGGTGGGCTTCGAGAGCCGGGTGGTCCGGGCCATGGGCCCGGCAGCCCCCGCCACCCCTGCACCCGCACCCGCACCCGCCGGCTCGGCGCCCCGCACCCGGATGCGCCGCTTCCGGCTGGCGGCAGCCGGCACCGCCGCCGCCCTGGCCTTCGGGTTCGGCGGATGGGCGGTCGGAACCGTGGTGGAGGGGGCGCCGGCGGAGACGGGGGTGGTGGAGGCGGGGGCGCGGGTCCTCGCGGCGGAGCTGGTGGCCGGCGACGGGAGCTCGGTGGGCCGGATCTACGCGCACCCGGTGGACGCCACGGGCGGGAACGGCTGGGTGTACATGTCCGTCGACCTGGGCGAACGGGCCGCCGCGGGCGACGGCCCGGTGCGGTGCCTCCTGGTCCGGGCCGACGGCTCCGCCGTACCCCTGGGGTCGTTCCCGGTGAGGGCCGGTTACGGCTACTGGGGCGCCCCGGCCGCCGTGGACCCGGCGACGCTGGCCGGTGCCCGGCTGGTGGCCGGGGACGGCACGGTCCTGGCGACGGCCCACTTCGCTGACGCGGGCACGGGCGCGGGCGCGGACGCCGCGCCGGCCGGGCCCTAGTCGGTCTTCTCGTTCTCGGTCTCGTCGTCGGTGTCGTCGTCACCGTCGTCAACGCCGCCGGCGTCGTCACCGCCCTTGTCCGACCGCTCGTGCCAGCGCGGGTCGGTGTCCCATTCCAGGTTCCGCTCGCGGGCCGTCTCCATGGCGTGGGCGGCCTCCTCGGGGGAGGCGTAGGGGCCGAAGCGGTTCTTGGCGGGGCATTCCGGGCCCTCTTCGACCTTCTTGTGCTCCAGGCAGTAGAACCACTCGCCCGGCTTGCCGGCCGTACGCTTCTTGAACAGGGCCATCTCGGCTCCTTCCTCCGTCACCATGCTGCCCCAGACGCGGTCGTTAGACTCGCTGACATGTCTGGCCAGTCGCTTCTCGTACCGGGGGAGCTGTCCCCCCACCGTTCCGTTCCCGGAGCCATCCGCCGCCCCGAGTACGTCGGAAAGCCCGCCCCCACTCCGTACACCGGTCCCGAGGTGCAGGACGCGGAGACCGTCGAGCGGATGCGGACCGCCGGCCGCCTCGCCGCGCAGGCGATGGAGGAGGCAGCCAAGCACATCGCGCCCGGTGTGACCACGGACAAGTTGGACGAGGTCGCACACGAGTTCCTGTGCGACCACGGCGCCTACCCGTCCACCCTCGGCTACCGCGGCTTCCCGAAGTCGCTGTGCACGTCCGTCAACGAGGTCATCTGCCACGGCATCCCGGACTCGACGGTGCTGCGGGACGGCGACATCGTGAACCTGGACGTGACCGCCTTCATCGGCGGCGTCCACGGCGACAACAACGCCACCTACCTGTGCGGCGACGTCGCCGAGGAGTCCCGGCTGCTCGTGGAGCGCACCCGGGAGTCGCTGAACCGCGCGATCAAGGCGGTCCGGCCGGGCCGCCAGGTCAACATCATCGGGCGGGTCATCGAGTCGTACGCCAAGCGCTTCGGCTACGGCGTGGTGCGGGACTTCACCGGGCACGGCATCAACTCGTCCTTCCATTCCGGGCTGATCATTCCGCACTACGACTCGCCGCACCACACGACGGTGATGCAGCCGGGGATGACCTTCACGATCGAGCCGATGCTGACCCTCGGCACCCACGAGTACGACATGTGGGACGACGGCTGGACCGTGGTGACCAAGGACCGGAAGCGGACGGCGCAGTTCGAGCACACGCTGGTGGTGACCGAGACCGGGGCCGACATCCTCACGCTGCCCTGACTCACGTTGCCCTGACCCGTTCGAGGGGTAGCGTTTTTACCGACAGGACGTCGGGAACCAGTTGACTTAGGTAAGCCTAAGTCGGCACGATCGAGGTGGTTCCCGACCCCTGCGGTCACCCCACGGTCCCGACGGTCCCGGAGGCACGCCTTGAACACGCCCTTCTCGACGCTCATCCGCACCGCTTCGCACGCGCAGCACACGGAGGCGGAGTCGTCGACGTTCATGAGCGACCTGCTCGGCGGACGCCTGGCCGTGGGCGCGTACGCGCGCTACACGGAGCAGCTGTGGTTCGTGTACCGCGCGCTCGAGGACGGCGCGGAGGCGCTGCGCGCCGACCCGGTCGCCGGGCCCTTCATACAGCCGGAGCTGTTCCGCACGGCCGCCCTGGAGCAGGACCTCGCGCATCTGCGGGGCCCGGGCTGGCGGGCCGGCGTCTCAGCGCTGCCGGCCACGGAGGCGTACGCGGCGCGGGTCGCCGAGTGCGCCCGGGTCTGGCCCGCGGGCTATGTCGCCCACCACTACACCCGCTATCTGGGCGACCTGTCGGGCGGCCAGATCATCCGCGACCGGGCCGAGCGCACCTGGGGCTTCGCGCGCAAGGGCGACGGCGTGCGGTTCTACGTCTTCGAGGGCATCGCCAACCCGGCCGCGTTCAAGCGGGGCTACCGGGAGCTGCTCGACGCGGTGGACGCCGACGACCTGGAGAAGCAGCGGATCGTCGACGAGTGCAAGCGGGCCTTCGACTTCAACGGCGCGGTGTTCCGCGAGCTGGCGGGCGAGTTCCCGCTCAGCGCCGCCTAGGGCCTACGCCTGCCGCGGAATGGTCCGCTCCAGGCGGCACCGGCCGCCGAGTTCGATGATGCCGTCCGGGCCCGGGGCGGTGAGCAGCTGCGAGCCCCGGCCCTGGGTGATGTTGAGCGCCCGGCCGAGCTCGGCGGTGAGCAGCAGCGCGGCGGCGCCGGTCGCCTCGTCCTCGTCGATGCCGTCGCCGCGCCCGGGGAAGCCGCGCGCCCTGATCCGCCCCGCGGCCTCCTCCTCCCAGGCCCACGCGTAGATCCACTCCCCCGGCTCGGGCACCGTCAGCGCGTCGACCTCGGCGGCGGAGCCGTACTGCCGCAGGGTGCGCGGCGGCGCCCACTCGGCGCGGGCCTCGATCCAGGTGAACTCCCCGTCCCCGCGCACCCACACCTCACCGGCCGGCGGGCACACCACCTCCAGGTCGAGCAGCCAGGCGGCCCCGACGAGCGGATACCCGGCGAACGGCAGCCGGACGCCGGGCGTGTAGATGTCGACGACGCCCCGCTCGGGGTCGTCGACGAACACGGTCTCGCTGAACCCGAGTTCCTTCGCGAGCGCCTGCCGCGCCGCCTCATCGGGGTACGCGCGCCCGTCGCGCACGACGCCGAGGGCGTTGCCGTGGCGTCCGTCGCCCGCGCAGAAGACCCGCAGGACGTCGATGTCAGTCGTGTTCATGGCGGAATTGAAGCATCCAGGCGTCCCACTCCGCCGGTCCGCCGGGAATCGGCCAGGTGCGATTCGGCACCTCGTCGTACGGGAGCCAGCCGACGACCTCGCTCAGCCGCCGCGTACTACCCACACGTAACCCGAATCGGGGCAAATCGCCCTGCTTGACCGTCCCTTGACCAAGCCGTGGAACGTCCATGAGTCCGCTGTGACCGCACCGTGTCCTGTGCGTCGGGCCTGAGAGCTGAATCACTGGACGGGTGGGTATTGCTGAGGTAAGCCTCGGTTAAGTTAGGTCCGCCTCACCCCGTACCGCTGATCCGTACCGCCGATCCGTCCCGCTGGTCGCCCCCGCGACCGTCCCCGAGTGGAGCCTTCATGCGAGCCGTCCGCCTCTCCGTCGTCACCGCCGCCGCGACCGCGGCCGCCCTGGCCGCCGTCACGGGCTGCGCGCAGAAAGGCGACGCCAAGGGCGGCGAGGCCGACGGCGTCACGGTGATCGCCAAGGACGACTCCTGCGAGGTCTCCAAGACCTCCTTCCCGGCCGGCCACCTCAAGCTGAACGTGGAGAACCGCGGCAGCAAGGTCACCGAGGTCTACGTCCTCTACCCGGACGCCCGGATCGTCACCGAGCGCGAGAACATCGGCCCCGGCACCAAGGCCACCGTCACCGCCGAGATCAAGGCCGGTGACTACGAGATCGCCTGCAAGCCCGGCATGAAGGGCGACGGCATCAAGCAGAAGGTCACCGCCACCGCCGGCAAGGGCGCCGCCGCGGGCCCGAAGCGCTCCCCCGAGATGGACGCGGCCGTCGCCGCCTACCGCCAGTACGTGCAGGCGCAGGCCGACGAGACGCTCCCCAAGGTGAAGACCTTCACCGACGCGGTCCGCGCCGGTGACGTCGAGGCCGCCAAGAAGGCCTACGCCGACTCCCGCATCGGCTGGGAGCGCACCGAGCCGGTCGCCGAGTCCTTCGGCGACATCGACCCGAAGGTCGACGTCCGCGAGGACGGCCTGGAGGCCGGCCAGGACCCGGCGAAGGACTGGACCGGCTGGCACCGCCTGGAGAAGGCGCTGTGGCAGGACAAGAAGATCGGCGACCGCGAGAAGCAGCTCGCCGACCTCCTCGACAAGGACCTCGCGGACTGGGTGAAGCGGGTCGGCAAGGCCGACATCACCCCCACCTCGATGGCCAACGGCGCCAAGGAGCTCCTGGACGAGGTCGCCACCGGCAAGGTCACCGGCGAGGAGGAGCGCTACTCGCACACCGACCTGGTCGACTTCAAGGCCAACGTCGAGGGCGCCCAGAAGTCCTACGAGCTGCTCAAGCCGGTCGCGCAGAAGAACGACCCCAAGCTGGTCGCCGAACTCGACAAGCAGTTCGCCGCCCTGAACACCCTGCTCGACAAGTACCGCACGGACAAGGCGAGCTACGTCTTCACCTCGTACGACAAGGTCGGCAAGCCCGAGCGCAAGGAGCTGTCGGACGGCGTCAACGCGCTGGCCGAGCCGCTCTCCAAGCTCGCCGCCGCGGTCGTGAAGTAGCAGAGGGCACGAGGGAGAAGGGGCCCCGGACATGAGCGAGGACACCACCACCACGGCGACCGCCGAGGACACTCGGGTCGCCGGGCGGCCGGAGGGCTCCGCGCCCTCCCGCCGCGCGGTCATCGGCTGGGGCGGCGCCGGGCTCGCGCTCGGTGCAGCCGCCGCGGGCGGCGCCGTCGCCCTGGCCCGGGGCCGCGAGGACGACACCGCCCCGGTCGCCGACACCGGCTCGGCCGTCCCCTTCCACGGCGCCCACCAGGCCGGCATCGCCACCGCCGTCCAGGACCGGCTGCACTTCGCGTCCTTCGACGTGAAGACGACCGACCGCGCGGAGCTGATCCAGCTCCTGAAGGACTGGACCCGGGCCGCCGAGCGGATGACGGCCGGTCACGAGGTCGGCGAGGGCGCCTACGGCGGCCTGCCGGAGGCGCCGCCGGACGACACCGGCGAGGCCCTCGGCCTCAAGCCCTCCCGGCTCACCCTCACCATCGGCTTCGGCCCCTCGCTCTTCGACGGGCGCTTCGGGCTCGCCGGCAAGCGGCCGGCGGCCCTGGTCGACCTGCCCAAGTTCCCCGGCGACAACCTGGACGCGGCCCGCAGCGGCGGCGACCTGTGCGTGCAGGCCTGCGCGGACGACCCGCAGGTCGCCGTGCACGCCATCCGCAACCTGGCCCGGATCGGCTTCGGCAAGGTCGCGGTGCGCTGGTCGCAGCTGGGCTTCGGCAAGACCTCCTCGACCACCCCGGACGCGCAGACCCCGCGCAACCTCTTCGGCTTCAAGGACGGCACCCGCAACATCGCGGGCACCGAGACCGACCGCCTGGAGAAGCACGTGTGGGTGTCCGGCAAGGACGCCCAGGGCCCGGCGGCCTGGCTCGACGGCGGCTCCTACCTGGTGGCCCGCCGGATCCGGATGAACATCGAGACCTGGGACCGCACTCCGCTCGCCGAGCAGGAGGACATCTTCGGCCGCGACAAGAAGGAAGGCGCGCCGGTCGGCAAGGCCAAGGAGCACGACGAGCCGTTCCTGAAGGCCATGAAGCCGGACTCGCACGTGCGCCTCGCGCACCCCGACTCCAACGGCGGGGCGACCATCCTGCGCCGCGGCTACTCCTTCACCGACGGCACGGACGGCCTCGGGCGGCTTGAGGCCGGTCTCTTCTTCCTCGCCTACCAGCGGGACGTCCGCACCGGCTTCATCCCGGTGCAGACCTCGCTGTCCCGCAGCGACGCGCTCAACGAGTACACCCAGCACGTGGGTTCGGCGATCTTCGCGGTTCCGCCCGGCGTCCGGGACAAGGACGACTGGTGGGGCCGGGAGCTGTTCGCGTAACCGCTTCGCCGCGTATCCAAGAAGGGAACCGCCGTGTTCGGCAACTATCTGATCGGCCTGCGCGAGGGGCTCGAAGCGAGCCTCGTCGTCTGCATCCTCATCGCGTATCTGGTGAAGACGGGGCGCCGGGACGCCCTGCGGCCGATCTGGATCGGCATCGGCGTCGCGGTCGGACTCGCGCTCGCCTTCGGCGCCGGGCTCGAATTCGGCTCGCAGGAGCTGACCTTCGAGGCGCAGGAGCTGCTCGGCGGCTCGCTGTCGATCCTCGCCGTGGTGCTTGTGACCTGGATGGTCTTCTGGATGCGGCGCACCGCCCGGCATCTGAAGGCCGAGCTGCACGGCCGGCTGGACGCCGCGCTGCAGATGGGCACCGGCGCGCTGGTCGCGACCGCGTTCCTCGCGGTCGGCCGGGAGGGCCTGGAGACCGCGCTGTTCGTGTGGGCGTCGGTACGGGCCTCCTCGGACGGCACGTACGCGCCGCTGACCGGTGTGGTGCTCGGCCTCCTCACGGCGGTGCTGCTCGGCTGGCTGTTCTACCGGGGCGCGCTGAAGATCAACCTGGCGAAGTTCTTCACCTGGACCGGCGGCATGCTGGTCGTGGTGGCGGCCGGCGTCCTCGCGTACGGCGTGCACGACCTGCAGGAGGCCCGCTTCCTGGGCGGCCTGGAGAACAAGGCCTTCGACATCTCCGCGACGATCCCGCCGGACAGCTGGTACGGCACGCTGCTGAAGGGCGTGTTCAACTTCCAGCCGGATCCGACGGTCGTTCAGATCACGGTGTGGGCGCTGTATCTGATCCCCACGCTCGCGATCTTCCTGGCCCCGGTAGGGTCGGGTCCGTCCAGGCGGGTGGAGAAGCAGAAGGCGACCGAGAGCGATGAGAAGGCTGAGCCGAACCGGGCGAACCAGGCCGAGGCGACCGGCTGACGCGCTGCCGGGCCGACCGGGCCGAATGAGCTCGGTGGGCCGGCCGGGCCGACCGGGAAGCACGGGCCGGCCGGGCCTGGCGGTGATCGCCGCGACCGTGCTCGCGCTGACCGCGAGCGGCTGTGTGACCGTCCACGGCGAGCAGGCGCTGATCCCTGCGGCGAGCCCGGCCGAGGCCGCGCAGGCCCTCCAGGAGTTCACCGCGGCCTACAACAAGGCCGACAAGGCGTACGACCCGGCCCTCGACGCGGACCAGGTCACCGGTCCGCTCGGCGAGATCAACCAGGCCGGACTGCGCTCGCGGCAGATCACCACCCCCGGCGGCAACAAGAACCACACGCCGCTCGAACTGACCGACGCGAAGTTCGTCGTGCCGCGCAAGGCCGGCTGGCCGCGCTGGTTCGTCGCCGACACCGACTCCAACCGGGACACCGACAAGGGCCCGAACGACACCCGCTGGCTGGTCGTCTTCGTACGCAACAGCGCCGCGAAGCCGTGGGAGGTCGCCTACCTGTCGATCCTGTCCCCGGACGAGGTGCCCGCCTTCCGCACCGAGGAGGGGTACGCGGTGCCGGTCGCCGCCGGCGGCACGGAGCTCGCGGTCGCACCGGGGCGGCTCGGCGAGCGGTACGTGTCCTTCCTCAAGGACGGGCAGCAGGGGCTGTTCGCGCCCGGCACCCACACCACCGGCTGGCGCACGGAACGCACCAAGGCCGCCAACCGGCCGGGCCTGGCCACCCAGTACGTCGACCAGGCCGAGAGCCGGGGCGACTTCGCGCCGCTCGCCCTCGCGACGGAGGACGGCGGCGCCCTGGTCTTCTTCGCCACCCGCTACTTCGAGCGGCAGACCGCCGCGCCCGGCTACCGGCCGAAGGTGGGCGCGGACGTGCGGGCCCTGATGACCGGCGAGATCAAGAACACGATCACCAAGCGCTGGGTGTCCAGCCAGGCGGCCCTGGTGAAGCCGGCGGGCACGCAGACGGACGGCGTCGAGGTCCTGGGCCGGCTGCAGGGCGTGACGGCGGCGGAGGGCTCGTAGGCCGCCGGTGCGCCCCTGCCGGGCAGGCCCCGGCTCAGCGCCAGGCGATCTCGTGGTCGGCCGACTCACCCTGCTCCGCCCGCTCGGCGGCGTGCCGGGCGCAGGCGTCGGTGAGCGCCTCCAGGAGGTTCAGCGGCTCGGGCAGCGCGTGCTCGGGGCCGCGCAGCCAGGACAGGACGGGCTGGCTGCCCTCGTCACCGGGGAGCCGGGACGGCGGCACGAGGACGTAGGAGCCGCGGCAGTGCCAGCGCAGGCCGGGGTGCTCGTCCATGGTCTCGGGGTGGCAGTCCAGCTCGCAGGGCCACCACTCGTCCTCGTCCTCGGGGGTGCCGCGGGTGGCGGTGAAGAAGTACATACGGCCCGCGTCGGGCCGGTCCTCGGCGGCCTCGGAGACGGACACCGGGCCGACCTCGGCGCCCTCGGCGAGCAGCCGCTCCAGGGCGGCCCGGCCGGCGGCGAGGGGCACGTCGAGCACGTCGTGCACCATGCCGGTGGCGGTGATGAAGTTCGCCTCGGGGTGGCCCTTGGCCCAGCGCTCGATCTGGGCGCGGTCGGTGGTCGACTGGGTCTGCCAGGCGAAGGAGACGGGGTGCCGGGCGGGGGTGGGACAGCCGATCCGCTCGCAGGAGCAGCGGTATCCGACGGGGTAGGCGGCGGGCGCGACGGGCATTCCCGCGGCGGCGACGGCCAGGATCGACTTCTCGCGTCCGTTCTCGAGCTCGGCCGCCGAGGGCTTGGGCTTGGAGCGCCTGCGGAACCACTGCGCGAGTCTGCTCTCCGTGCCGCGGTAGCGGCCGATGCCGTCGCCCATCTATCCCCTCACACTCATGGTCACACTCATGGTCGCGCTCGTGGTCACACGCATGCTCGCCCGGTGGTCGTCCGGCGCCCGCCCGGAGTTCACCCGGTCGGCACTCCATGGTCCCACCATCCTGCGCCCCGGGTGACCGGAGTCGGGAACCGGGGTCTCATTTCCGGACGAGCAGCCCGCGCAGCACGAGGTCGACGAGGGAGTCGGCGTAGGCGTGGGTGAGCGGCAGGGTGCGGTTCAGCCAGCGGTGGTGAAGGGGGCCGACGAGGAGCTCCAGGGCGATGCGGGGGTCGGCGGCGGGGTCGACCAGGCCGGCCGCCTGGGCGGCCTCGATGCGGCGCGCGTACAGGCGGAGCTGGGGTTCCAGGAGCCGGGCGGTGAACTCGGCGCCGAGGTCCGGGTCGACGATCCCCTCGGCGGCGAGCGCGCGGGCGGTCCGGTCGAAGGCGGGGTCGTTGAGCTCGTCGACGGTGGCGCGGAGCACGGCCTTGAGGTCGGCGGCGAGGTCGCCGGTGTCGGGGATCTCACTCCCGGCGGGGCCGCCGGCCGCCTCCTCGGCGAGGTCGAGGAAGGCCTCCAGGAGGACGGCGGCCTTGGAGTTGGCGGGCCACCAGCGGTAGATGGTCTGCTTGCCGACTCCGGCGCGGGCGGCGATGCCCTCGACGGTGGTCCTGGCGTAGCCGTGCTCGGCGACGAGGGCGAGGGCGGCGGCGTAGATGGCGCGCCGGGAGCGCTCGCTGCGCCGGGAGGCGTCGGGCGCCTTCGGGTCGGGGGCCTTGGCGTCGGAGGCCTGGGGGTCGGAGGCCTGGGTATCGGACATGCGTCCAATCTAGCAGTCGACGAGACGCATCGTCTCGCCGGTTGATCTTCATCCGAACCACCCGAACGGTCCACTGCGCGGGACGCCCCGGAAGCGCACCATGGGCTCACAGATCAGCGCTCGCCGATCAGCACCTCGTACAGCAGAGGAGCCCTCTTTGCGCACCACTCCGCGTGAGCCCTCGCCCCGCCGCTACCTCATGTGCCCACCCACGCACTTCGAGGTGACGTACTCCATCAACCCCTGGATGGATCCCACGAAGCCGGTCGACCTGCGCCTGGCGCTCGCGCAGTGGGAGGACCTGCGCGACCGCTACCGCGCGCTCGGCCACACCGTCGAGCTGCTCGACCCCGTCCCGGGCCTGCCCGACATGGTCTTCGCCGCGAACGGCGCGACCGTGGTGGACGGCCGGGTGCTCGGGGCGCGGTTCGCCCACCCGGAGCGGTCCGGCGAGGCGGCGGCGCACCTGGACTGGTTCCGGCGAAACGGTTGCCCGGAGGCGGACCTCCGGGTGCCGGAGCACGTCAACGAGGGCGAGGGCGACTTCGCCGTGACCGCCTCGTGGATCCTGGCCGGCCGGGGCTTCCGCTCCAGTCCGCTCTCGCACGACGAGGCCCAGGAGTTCTTCGGGCGTCCGGTGATCGGCCTGGAGCTGGTGGACCCGCGCTACTACCACCTGGACACCGCGCTGAGCGTCCTCGACGACGCCCGGGACGAGCTCATGTACTTCCCGGACGCCTTCTCCCCCGGCAGCCGCGCCGTCCTGAAGCGCCTGTTCCCGGACGCCCTGCTCGTGGGCGCCGCGGACGCCGCCGTGCTCGGTCTGAACGCGGTGAGCGACGGCCGGCACGTGCTGCTTCCGCAGGCGGCGGTGGGCCTGTACGAGCCGCTGCGGGAGCGTGGCTTCGAGCCGGTCGGGATGGACCTGGGCGAGCTGCTGAAGGGCGGCGGCAGCGTGAAGTGCTGCACGCAGGAGCTGCGCGCCGCGGTCTAGCGCTCAGTCCTCGCCCTCAGTCCTCGCTCTCAGTCCTCGCCCTCAGTCCTCGTCGGTCTCCGGGGGCCAGGGGTCGCCCCAGTCCGCGTCCCTGGCCTCCTTGTACAGCGCACCGTGCCGCTTGGTGACCGTCTCCCTGCCGAGCCCGTCCGGCCCGCACAGCTCCAGGAGCACCTGGCCCTTGCGGATCTGCGGCTTGCGGGTCACCCGGGACGGGGCCGGGGTGACGGGGAAGCGGGTGGCGGCGACGTACGCGTACTTCTCGTCCTCGTACGGCAGCGAGCCGCCCTTCACCTTGCGGTGCAGCGAGGACCGGCTGACCCGGGCCGCGAAGTGGCACCAGTCGCTGCCCGGCACGATCGGGCAGGCGCCGCTGTGCGGGCAGGGCGCGGCGACGGTGAAGCCGGCCTCGACGAGGAGGGTGCGGGCGGCGATGATCCGCTCGTAGCCGTCGGGGGTGCCGGCCTCGACGATCACCACGGCCCGCGCGGCGCGGGCGGCCTCGGTGACGAGCGCGGTGCGGTCCGCCTCGGTGAGCTCGTTGAGGACGTACGAGACGGTCACCAGGTCGGTCTCGGCGAGCTTCAGGGCCGAGCCGATGCGCTCGCGCCGCCACTCGGCCTCGAACACGCCCCCGGCCAGCTCCTTGCCGATCGCGAGGGCCGGCTCGGCCCAGTCGAGCACGGTGGTGCGGGCGGCGCCCTCCCAGGCCTCCGCGACCGCCCAGCTCGCGGCGCCGGTGCCGCCGCCGACATCGGTGTGGGTGGCGGGCGTCCAGTCGGGCGCGGCGTCCGCGAGGGCGTACAGCGCGGCCCGTACCGCCTCGAAGGTGGCGGGCATCCGGTACGCGGCGTAGGCGGCGACATCGGACCGGTCGCGCAGCACCGGCGCGTGCGTCTGGGTCGCCCCGCGGTAGTTGGCGATCAGCCGCTCGACGGCCTGCGCGGCCTGCCGCGGCGGCAGCCCGTCGAGTACGGCGCCGAGCGCGGCGCGCAGGGTGTCGGCGGAGGGGGCGGAGGCGTTCACCGCGACATTCTAGTTCGACGTCCTCGTTCGCCGGCCTCCTTCGCCGACGCGGACCGGGGCGCGGCCTACGGCACCGCCCCGACCCCGTCCGCGTGCACCGCGCGCCATGCCGCCATCGAGGCGTTCCACTGGTCGCCGGTGAGTTCGGTGAGGGAAGCGGGGAAGAGGCCGTCCTCCTCCTTCGCGATGTGGGCGTGCAGCTCGTCGACGGAGCGGACGAAGGCGGCCCGGTCCTCCGGGTCGTCGAGGTCGAGGGCGGCGAGGAAGGCGGCGAGCTCGCGGTGTTCGCGGACGAGGGCGTCGATGTAGGCCGCGTACTCCTCGTTCTCCCGCATCACCGCGAAGAGGCCGCGCTCCTCCCCCGCCCAGTGCGTGCGCAGCCGCCCGGCCATGTCGGCGACGAGTGCGCGGGCGCGGGCCGGGTCGCCGGTGTCGAGGGCCCGTACGGCGTCCCCGGCGAGGTCGGTGACGGCCTCGTGTTCGGCGATGAACTCCTTGATCAGGGGGATGTCGCGGCAGCCGCAGTAGTGGCACATGCCCCGGATCGTCACACCGGGGCGGTCACTTCGCCGGCGCGGCGCGCCAGGGGCGGCACATCAGGAGGAAGCAGCCGAGCGCGGCGACGGCGCAGCTCACCTGGACGACGGCCATCGGCACGGCGGTGGTCTCGCCGGCGATGCCGACGAGCGGGGAGGCGACGGCGCCGATGAGGAAGGAGGAGGTGCCGAGCAGCGCGGAGGCGGAGCCGGCGGCGTGCGGGGTGCGCATGAGGGCCTGGGCGTTGGTGTTGGGCATGGCCAGGCCCATCGCCGACATGAGGACGAAGAGCCCGGCGGCGACCGGCACCAGGCCGGGGTCGCCGAAGACGCCGCTGGTCATCACGAGCAGCGCGGTCGCGGCGACGAGGATGATGCCGAGGCCCCAGCCGAGCGCCTTGTCGAGGCTGACCCGGCCGACGAGCAGCTTGCCGTTGATCTGGCCGACGGCGACCAGGCCGACCGAGTTGAGCCCGAAGAGCAGGCTGAAGGTCTGCGGGGAGGCGCCGTAGATCTCCTGCACCACGAACGGCGACGCGCTGATGTAGGCGAAGAGCACGGCGAAGGCGAGGCCGCCGGCCAGCATGTAGCCGGTGAAGACCCGGTCGGCGAGCAGTCCGCGCATGGTGCGCAGGGCCTCGCCGACGCCGCCCGGGTGGCGCCGTTCGGGCGGCAGGGTCTCGTGCAGGAAGCGCCACACGACCAGGGTGAGGGCGAGGCCGATGACGGTGAGCACGTAGAAGACGCCGCGCCAGTCGGTGATCCGCAGGATCTGGCCGCCGATGAGCGGGGCGACGATCGGGGCGACGCCGGAGATCAGCATGAGGGTGGAGAAGAAGCGGGCCATCTCGACGCCGTCGTACAGGTCGCGGACGACGGCACGGGCGATGACGATGCCGGCGGCACCGGCCAGGCCCTGGAGCAGCCGGAAGCCGATGAGGAGTTCGGCGGTGGGGGCGAGCGCGCAGACGGCGGTGGCGAGGACGTACACGATCATGCCGACGAGCAGCGGGCGCCGCCGGCCCCATTTGTCGCTCATGGGGCCGACGACGAGCTGGCCGAGCGCCATGCCGGCGAGGCAGGCGGTCAGGGTGAGCTGGACGGTGGCGGCCGGGGAGTGCAGGGACCTGGTGACCTCCGGCAGGGCCGGCAGGTACATGTCCATGGAGAGCGGCGGGAGGGCGGTGAGCCCGCCGAGGACGAGGGTGACGAGCAGCCCGGCCCGCCGGGCGGCGGTCGCGGCCGGCGCGTGCTGTACCGCGTGCGGTATGTGGTCCTCGGTCTGGGCGGGGGCCCGGCCGCTCTCCGGCATCGACTGCTCCGTTTCGTTGAAACCTGTCCCAGGTTACGCGGGTCAGGCGGGCGTGAGACCGGGCCTTCCGGCCTCCGTGACGAAGGAGGCGGCGGTGGCGAGCGGGGCGCCCGGGGTGGTGACGGCGGAGACGGTGCGAAAGTCGGCGCGGGCGCTGTCGAGGCCGAGCGTGACCTTCACGTAGCCGCGGCGCCCGTTGTAGAACTTCATGTGCGGGTTGGCCTGCATGAGGGTGGCGTGGTTGGCCGGCTTGTCGGCGCCGTTGCGGCCGCTGGAGATGGACGTGGTGACGATCTCGGTGCCGACGGTGCGCGAGCCCGGGTCGCGGTGGTCGGCCTTGATGTCCATGGCGAAGGCGACGTGCACGTCGCCGGTGAGGACGAGCAGGTTGTCGACGCCGGCCGCGGCCGCGCCGGCGAGGACCCGCTGCCGGGAGGCCCGGTAGCCGTCCCAGGCGTCCATGGAGAGCTTGTACGCGGGGGTGGTCAGATTGCGCCGCTCGGCGAACATGACCTGCTGCGGGAGCACGTTCCACCGTGCGTGCGAGCCGCGCCAGCCGTCGATCAGCCAGCGCTCCTGGGTGGCGCCGGTGAGGGTGCGGGCCGGGTCGTCGACGAGCGGGCCGGGCAGCTGCCAGCCGTCGCCGTACGCCTGGTCGGAGCGGTACTGGCGGGTGTCGAGGACGTCGAACTGGGCGAGCCGGCCGAACCGCAGGCGCCGGTAGAGCCGCATGTCGGGGCCGGTGGGCCGCTGCGGGGTGCGCAGCGGCTGGTTCTCCCAGTACGCGCGGTAGGCGGCGGCGCGGCGGATCAGGAACTCCTCCGGCGGCACCCCGTTCTGCGGGATGTCGTCGGCGTAGTTGTCCTCGGTCTCGTGGTCGTCCCAGGTGACGACGAAGGGGTGGGCGGCGTGCGCGGCCTGCAGGTCGGCGTCCGCCTTGTAGAGGGCGTAGCGCAGCCGGTAGTCCTCCAGGGTGACGGTCTCGTGGTTGAAGACGTCGGGGAGGGTGCCGACGGGATAGCCGCGGTCGGCCGCGGTGGAGGGGACGGGGTACTCGTAGATGTAGTCGCCGAGGTGGAAGACGACGTCGACGTCCTCCCGCGCGAGGTGCCGGTGGGCGGTGAAGTAGCCGTCCGGGTAGGCCTGGCAGGAGACGGCGGCCAGGCTGAGGTGGGTGTTGTGGGCGCCGGGCGGGGGTGCGGTGCGGGTGCGGCCGACGGGGCTGGTCCAGTCGCCGGCGCGGAAGCGGTAGAAGTACGGGCGGCCGGGGGCGAGGGCGCCGACCTCGACGTGCACGGTGTGGGCGTACTCGGGGTGGGCGATCACGGAGCCGCGCCGGACGCCGCGGGTGAAGCGCTCGTCGTGGGCGAGTTCCCAGGTGACGGCGGCCCGGGTGCCAGTGGGCAGGCCGCCGCCGGTCTCGTACGGGCGGGGGGCGAGGCGGGTCCACAGGAGGACGGAGTCCGGCAGGGGGTCGCCGGACGCCACGCCGAGGGTGAACGGGTTCTCGGTGATGCGGCGGGCGTCGAGTTCGGCGGCCGCGGCCGTGCCGGTGGCCGGGAGGTTCACGGAGAAGGCGAGCGCGGCGGCGGCGCCGGTCGTGGTGAGGAAGCGGCGCCGGCCGAGGTGCGGGCGCCCGGCGAGGTGCCGGCTGAAGTGGCGGGCGGCGGCGCGGAGTTCGTCGACATACGTGGGTGCGGCGGTCATGGTCCCCTCCCCTGACGGATGTGGTGCTTCCGATTGCAGGGGGACGGAACGACCTCACGTTGTCGGGTACAGAACATCCACGTGTCGGACGAATGAGTTCACGGAGCACCGGTCTGCCGTACGCTGCGCGCTCATGAGCACAGCAGGCAGCCCCATGAACACGGCAGGTGGCGCGGGCGTCGCGGTGGTGACGGGCGCGGGTTCGGGCATCGGACGGAGCGTGGCGCGGGCGCTCGCGGCGGCCGGCTGGTCGGTGGCGCTCGCGGGCCGCCGGGCGGAGCCGCTGGCGGAGACGGCGGCGGCCTTCCCGTCCCCCGGCGAGGCGCTGTGCGTGCCCACGGACGTGACGGACCCCCGGCAGGTGACGGCCCTCTTCGAGGCGGCCCGCGACCGGTTCGGCCGGGTCGACCTGCTCTTCAACAACGCGGGTACGTTCGCGGGCGGCGGCGTCCCGGTCGAGGACCTGGACCCGGAGACCTGGCGCTCGGTCGTTGACGTCAACCTGACGGGCGCTTTCCTGTGCGCGCAGGCCGCGTTCCGGACGATGAAGGAGCAGTCGCCGCAGGGCGGCCGCATCATCAACAACGGCTCCATCTCGGCGCACGTGCCGCGCCCGCACTCGATCGCGTACACGGCGACGAAGCACGCGATGACGGGCCTGACGAAGTCGCTGTCGCTCGACGGGCGTCCGTACCGGATCGCCTGCGGTCAGCTCGACATCGGCAACGCGGCCACGGAGATGACGGCGCGGATGCAGACCGGGATCCTGCAGGCCAACGGCGAGGTGGCGGTGGAGCCGGTGATGGACGCGGCGGACGTGGCGGCGACGGTGGTGCACATGGCGGGGCTGCCGCTGGAGGCGAACGTGCAGTTCGCGACGGTGATGGCGACGGCGATGCCGTACATCGGGCGGGGCTGAGGGCGGGGCTGAGGGCCCCGCCCGACGGTATGTGGATCAGGGGGTGGCCTGGCCGGTCTCGAAGCGGGCGACCTTGTCGCCCTCGACGGTGAAGCGCCAGGCGGTGCGCATCGAACCCCAGGTGTCGTTGGTGTAGGTGGCGACGAGGGTGCGGCCGCCGTCGGTCTCGTCCTCGACCTC
Source organism: Streptomyces fradiae (assembly GCF_041270065.1). Lineage (NCBI taxonomy): Bacteria > Bacillati > Actinomycetota > Actinomycetes > Kitasatosporales > Streptomycetaceae > Streptomyces > Streptomyces fradiae. The sequence continues at coordinate 2,219,721 of NZ_CP065958.1, forward strand.
CATGCGCCCGTTCGAGGAGAACACCTCCCGCTCGGTCCAGACGCGGAGGTTCCGCTCCGTACCGTCGTCGGACATGGTCGCGTCGGGGGTGAGGAGGCCGAAGAAGGCGTCCTTGTCATTGGCGTTGAGGGCGGTCACGAAGGCGCGCACGACGGGGTCGGCGAGCTGCTCCACGGGAATCGTCATGTCCCAGCGGTACACCGGCAGGGCGACGCCGGGGCGCCGTCGCGGCGGAACCGGGCCGGGGGTTCAGCCCTCCGGCGGCAGGACGCGTTCGAGTACGCCTTCGAGGACGAGGTCGCCGGTGATGCCGGGGAGCAGCCGGCGGGCCTGCCAGGTGCGGGGGCGGGGCACGTCGTCGAGTACGAGGAGCCGGGCGCCGTCCCGGAGCGGAACATCCGCCAGCCGGTCCCGGTTCCTGACCCGTGCCCCGTCGGCGCCGGAGAAGGTGAAAGCCTCGGTGAAGGGCGCGGCCCCGTCCCGGTCCCGGCAGCAGGCGACGGCGGTACGGGACGGGGCCCGGCCGGGCAGGTGCCCGCCGCCGATCAGGGCGTGGGCGAGCAGAGTGTGCAGCTGGAAGTTGTCGCCGAGCCCGGAGGCGCGCAGCGCGAACCGGGCGCCGGTGGGGCGGTGGACGGCGAGGACCGGCTCGTCGTCGAGGACGGCGAAGGCGTGGGCGAGCCGCCGGAACCGGCCGCCGAACCCGGCCACGGCGGCGAGGTGCGCGTCCCGGTCGGCGCCCAGGGCGCGGCGCACGGCGGCGTGCCGGAGCAGGGTGAGGGTCGCCGCCTCGAAGGACGGGAGGGCACGCCAGGCGACGATCGGCCCGTAGCCGTACGTGTCGTAGTCCGCGTTGCGGAGCCCCTCTCCGTCCGGCCCGGGCAGGGCGCCCCGCCCGTCGGCGATCCAGCGCTCGGCGAGCGTCCCGGCCGTCTCGAAGCCCTGCCGGGCCCGTTCGAGCACGGGCGCCGCGCAGGCGGCGGGCTCGGCGCCGCGCTCCACGCAGGTGGCGACCATCACGGCGACGGTGCTGTCGGGCCCCTGCCCGAGCCGGGGCAGCAGGGCGGCGAGCCGCGGACCGCAGTCGCGGAGGACGGCGTCCGGCGCGTCACGGAAGGCGGCGAGCAGGGCGTCGAAGGCGGCGGGCACCTCCTGGGAGCCGGCCCGGACGGCCGCCTCGAACGTGCGCACCGCGCCCGCGAACCGCCCGTCGCTCCCCTTGCCCCCGAACCTCATCCGCGCACCCTACCGGGGGCGGACCTGACAGGCTGCCGCCATGACCGAAGACGCCTGGACCGCCATCGCCCGCCTCCACACCTGGCTCACGACCCATCAGAACCTGCCGCGCGGCGAGGAGGTGCTGCTGCGCGTCCTCAAACTCTCCGAGGAGGTCGGCGAGACGGCCCAGGCGGTCATCGGGGCCACGGGCCAGAACCCCCGCAAGGGCACGACCCACACCTGGCAGGACGTCGAGGCCGAACTGTGCGACGTCATCATCACGGCGATGGTGGCCCTGCGGACCCTGACCCCGGAGGCGCGGGAGGTGTTCGAGGGCCATGTGGAACGGGTGGCGGGCCGGGCGCTGGGTCCGGGACCGGCACTGGGACCGGAAGCACCAATTCATGAGTAAACGGTGAAGAGTGTGTGCTCCATGTGTATGTTGAGCGGCGCTCGATCCTCCGCTCGACCCACGGAGCCCCGCCATGACGCAACCGCCGCCGCCGAACCCGTACGCGTACCCGTACGCGCCCCCGCCCCCGCCCGCGCGGCGCTGGTGGCAGCATCCGGCGGTGGTCATCACGGCGCTCGTGGTCTTCCCGCCCGGCGGCATCGCGCTTGCCTGGCTGAGCCGTTGGGCCCAGGGACCGAAGATCGTCGCCACGGTCCTCGCCGGCCTGTGGTTCCTCGCGCCGTTCCTCGGCGACCCGCCGAAGGACGACGCGAAGCCGAAGGCAGCGGGGGCGGCGGCTTCGGCCACGCCGACCCCTACGCCCACCCCGACCCCCACGCCCACGGTTTCGGCGACGCCGAGCCCGACGCCGAGCGCGCACCCGGCGATGCCGCGGGTCACCGCCCGTACCTTCGCTGAGGCCTCCGCGGTCCTGGCCCCGCTGGCCCTGGCCTCGGTCGAACCGGCGAGCGCCTACACGGACGTCACCCTCCCGGCCACGACCGACGACTGGACCGTCTGCTTCCAGTCCCCGGCCCCGGGCGAGCTCATCGACTCCCCGACGACGACCACGGCCCGGCTGTCCCTGACCGCCCCGGCCACCCCCTGCCCGAAGTCCGAGAACACCCGCCTCCACCCGGCCCCGAAGCCCAAGCCCAAGCCCACCCCGACGCCCACGCCCGAGCCCGAGCCCACGTATGACAACGACGCCACGACGGGCGGCTCCTCCGGCGGATCCGACGACAACGTCTACTACGCGAACTGCACCGCCGCCCGAGACGCCGGCGCCGCCCCCATCCGCCGCGGCGAACCCGGCTACCGCCCGGCCCTCGACCGGGACAACGACGGCATCGCCTGCGACAGTTGACAATCCGTACCCGCACCGCGCCGCGCGGGCGCTGGACGCCGCCGCGTCCGACGGCGCCTCGCGCGTCGACGAGGGCATGGCGAACCTCGCGCAGGGCCTGCACAAGTCCTTCGGGGCCAAGGGTGACCGCCCCTACGCCCTCGCCCTCACCTGCCAGGCACCCACCCACCTCACCGTCACCCTGACCCTCGCCCGGGCACGGGGGCGGCGCCGCGGCCGGTCTCGTCCTGTGGCGGCTCAGCACGGTCTCCCCCGACGACCTGGCCGGGGACGGGTGCGAGGACGACATCAAGGGCTGCGAGAGCTGAGGATCGGCCCGGACGAGGACGTCGTCGCTCCTGAGATCAGACGGTCCCTTCGATGCGTTCGAAGATGTCCGCGTCCGTCTCCCGCTGCCATACCGGCAGGTCGGACCAGTCGGCAACATACCCGGGCTTGGGGTCTTCGAAGTGCCTGAACATCTGGGCGGTCCAACAGATCGCGACGAATCGGCCCTTCTGCTCGCGGGTGAGCCGGGCCGCATGTCCGCCGCTGACCTCGATGAAGTCGTGCACCTGCCCGTACACGGCGGTGGCGGCTTCGCGCTCCCACGCGGGCGTCTCGTCCCACGGCGTAACGTAGCCAGGCTTGGGCTCGCCGGGGTAGTGCTTGTTCACACCGTCGATCCACGCCTCGCGGAAGATCCGGCCGTCATTCATGCGCGTGTCCCTCTCGTCATGCGGTGCGCGGAAGCGCCGCGATTCGGTGATCAAGAGTCGAGACTCGGTCATCGGACATGAGTGGGGCAAGACGCCCCCGAAGCCCGTCCAGCTTCTTGCCGATGAATCCCGAATTCGACCGGTCGGCCAGTCCGAGTGCTTGCTCCGCGTAGTGCACGACCTGGTCGATGTCCCGTCTGTGCGCCCCGAGCTCGGCGAGGTCGCTCAGGACGGCAGCGCGGCGACGCAGGGACAGAGGCTGGGCAAGGGCTGCGGTGAGCGCTTCCTCGGCGAGATCAGGGCGGCCCAGTTGGAGGTAACAGGCCCCTCTCTCCTCTGCCATGCGGGAGCCGTCGAAGCGGAGCCAGCCGCCATTGTGGGAGTGAGCGCCGTCGAGGGCGTGCACTTTCTCTGCTTCGTCAAGAGCCCGATTGCACGCGTCGAGATCGCCCACGGCCGCGTACGCCTGCGCCTGGACGGCCGCGACCCAGTGACGAGTGGAGAGAGTGTCGTCGCCCCTCCGGGCGATGCGGAAAGCCGCCGCGAGCAGGGGCTGGGCAGCGTGCGCGCGGCGCGCGTACAGCTCGACGTACGCGTGGCGGGTCATGGCGCAGGCCCACAGGTCGTGGTCGCCACCGGCGTAGGCCGCGTTGGCGGCCAGTGTGTAGCACTGCGCGGCATCGGTGTACCGGTTGGCGTCGAAGAACAGCTCACCGACGAGCTGGTAGACGTCGGCCGTCATCCGACACAATCGGGACCGCTCCACAGCAGTACGGGTCTCGGTCAGCCCCTTCGCCATCACATCGAGCTGTGCGCGCACCGCAGGGAAGACGACCTGCTTGGAGTCTGATAGCGCGTAGACCTGCCAGAGGCTGCGGTGTAGGGCGTCCCCTGTCTCCAAGAGCGTCGATACTGCCCGCCCTCGGGCGGCCTCACCGTGATCGGGAAGAGTGACCAGCGCACCCGTAACGGCGAGCAGGCCCAGGACTTCGCGGCGCTTCATGTCGTCATCATCACCATGGAGGAGGGGTGGAGCAGCGGAGAGCCCGGCCGTCTCGGCCGGCTGTTCGTCGGAGAGAAGGGCTTCCAGCTCGGGGAGGGTCACTCCCAACAGCTCTGCGATCTTCGGCCGTTGGTGGGGACGCGGGGTGGCGCGACCACTTTCCCAACGGACCACGGTGGACGCGGCCACCGAGAGCGCTTCTGCGAATTCCTCCTGAGAGTAACCCCGGGCCGCGCGCCGTTCCGCAAAGTGCTTACGCCTCGACGTCATAGGTCTCCCCTCACGAGAACCCTTTCACGCACTCATACCCGCCACGTGCCAACGCCTGGAAAACGCCTGGGTATTGCGCGAGGTCCGCTCTGGGAGAAGGTAACGGATCGTCGTTCACTGGTCACACGCCGCTCGGAGGCCGAAGGACCCTCCGGGCGGCTCCCACTGAGAGGAGCGACCCCGTGACGACCTCCGGACTGCCCCGCAGGAACCCTGGCGCCAGTGGCCGTACGTACACACCGCCGGAGCCCCGGCCTGGTGCGCCGAGCCGGGCTCTGCGGGTACGGGCGGCCGGCGGCTGGGAGAGGTTCATGCGCCGCGTCGAGGCCCGGCAGGAGCCGGAGGAGTGAACCCGGTCGGTTCCGACGGCTACGAGCATCACCCGCTCCTGGACACGCGTGTCCGTGACATCGCCTCGCGCGGGGAGGGTGTGCTCGTCGCCGTCACACACGAGCTCCACAACCACGGCACGGTCCGCATCGCGCACATCCGGCCCGCGTCCGGAGTCGAGTGGACGACCGCGGCCGACAACATCCAGGCCGCCCGCCCCTGAGCCGCGGCCCGCAGATCGCCGTCCGCGCCCCCTGGCGCAGACGGATTCCCGCACCACACCCTTCAACACAAGGAGTCTCATGACCACCTCTGTCGCACTCCCCTCCCCCACGCGGCCGTGGGGTGCGGGCCGACTCGCGCCCTACCCGACGGTCGTCCGCCGACCCCACGCCACGGTCGCCATCGACCCCACGACGCAGCTCGGGGTGTTCCGCGACCGCGTCGGGCAGGTGGTCGAGATGGGCAAGCACGGCACCAGCTCCGGCACCGAGACCTCCACGACGACGAACTCGGACTCCCAGAACGACCAGGGTCACGATCAGGACAGCACGCAGGACTGATGACCATGACCGAGGAGAGGCCGGTTCTGGTGGCCACCGAGGCGGACGACATCACCGCCGACATGGTGATCACCGAACTCAACCGGCGCGATGTGCCGGTGGTCCGGTTCAACCCCGCCGACATCGGCGAAAACCTCACGGTCTCGGCTCGGTTCGGCACCTGCCCGACCCCGGTGGTCGGGCAGGTGCGCACCCCGTCGAGAACCGCTGATGTGACCCAGGTCCGGTCGGTGTACTGGCGCCGCCCGGAATGGCCCGCGTTTCCCCACCTGTCCGCTGATGACTCCCGGTTCGCGGCGGCGCAGGTCCGCTACGGATTCGGTGGCACCCTCTACGCCCTGAGCGGCCCGCTCTGGGTCAACCACCCCCTGCGCGTTGCCGCAGCCGACTACAAACCCGCGCAGCTCGTTCTCGCCCAGCAACTCGGCTTCACCATCCCTCCCACCCTTGTCACCAACGACCCGGACGAGGCTCGCGAGTTCGTTCAGGCTCAGAGGCAGGCGATCTTCAAGACGCTGCGATGGACCCCCTACACGCGTGATGGCGTGCCGGTGACGGGATGGACCGCCCCCGTCACCCCCGACGAGATCGACGACAGCGTTCGGGTCGCGCCCCACCTGTTCCAGGCCCGCGTGGACAAGGTCGCCGACGTTCGCGTGCTGCTCGTAGGTCGGCATACGTTCGCCGTACGCATCGACTCCGACCTCCTGGACTGGCGCAAGGACTACAGCGCCCTGACCTACACCGTGGAGCACCTTCCCGACCGGGTGGCCAAGGGACTGCATGCCTATCTGGACCGACTGGATCTGGTATCGGGAAGCTTCGACCTCGCGGTCGACCGCGCAGGGGACTACTGGTGGCTGGAACTGAACCCCAACGGACAGTGGGGGTGGCTGGAGACCGAGACCGGCCTCCCGATGTCCGCTGCCTTCGCCGACCTACTCGCACAAGGAGATCACCGATGACCGACCCGTCATCCGAGCGACGCCGCATGGCGACCGTTCTCGTGAATGAAGGGGCCCTGAAATCCCCCTGGCTGCGTGAGGCCGTCGAGTCCGTCCCCCGCGAGCGGTTCCTCCGCTCGGGAGTCTTCCTGAACGAGGGGCGGACCTGGCGGCCCGTCACCGCCACCGACACGAATCCGGACGAGTGGCTGAAGATCGCATACAGCGTCGACACCCTCACCACCCAGCTCGACGGCCACCTCACCGCCGACCAGGCCGACGAACCCGTCGTGGGCGTGCCCACGTCCTCCTCGACCGACCCGGCCACCGTCGTCGGCATGATCGAGACCCTGGACCTCGTGACGGGCCACCGAGTCCTGGAGATCGGCACAGGCACCGGCTACTCCACAGCCCTGATGTGTCACTACCTCGGCGAGGACAACGTCGCCACGGTCGAGGTCGACGCACAGGTGGCCGCACGCGCCGATGCCGCTCTCGAAGCCGCCGGCTTCTCGACGTGGACGGTGACGGGCGACGGGCTCCTCGGCCACCCGTACCGGGCACCGTACGACCGGGTCATCGCCACCTGCGCAGTCCGCCGCATCCCATACGCGTGGATCAGGCAGACGAGGCCCGGAGGCGTTGTCCTCGGCACGGTCGGCTCGTGGCCGTGGGGAACCGGCCTCGCGAAACTTGCCGTCGGCGATGACGGCACCGCCGAAGGCTCGATCGTCGGGCGTTCCTCCTTCATGCAGGCGCGGGCCCAGGCAGTGGCCCCCGTGGCCGGCGATCTCTCCGCCCGGACCGCGTACGCGGACAGTGAGCGGCCCGCTCTGATGTCCCCTCTGGTCCTTGAGGAATGGATGCCTGCCTTCCTGGCACAGCTGGCCGCGCCCGGGGCTCAGTTCGTACGCGCGATGGACGGTGACGGGTCGCCCATGCTGTACCTGTTCGATCCGGAGAAGGAGTCGTTCGCTGAGTTCCTCGCCGACGGCGAGAGCTGGACCGTTCGCCAGGGTGGCCCGGTGGCCCTGTGGGACGACGTGGAGCGTTCTCTCGTCGCCTGGCAGGACGCCGGGGCGCCGGGGATCGACTCCGTACGGCTCCGTGTGACGCCCGCGTCCCACCAGTACTGGATCGACCAGGTCCCCTCCCTCCGCTGGGAGCACCGGATCGCCTGACCCACTACGCTCCGGACATGGACGACGAACCGCTCTCCCAGTGGGCCGAGCGTCGCGACGCGAAGATCGGGCAGCTTCGCGCCGTACCCCTCGTGACCAGCGACGGCACGAGAGCTTCGCATCTGAACCCCGATGCGCCTCGTGCGATCCAGCGGTGGAACGGCCATCTGTGGGAGGCGTACGGCTTCGCGGCGAACCTCGCGGAAGCACGGCGCATCCTGTTTCCCCACGCCGAGGCTGCCGCCACCCCTGAGGCGTCACCGAAGCTCGGTCCCGGGACTGGCAGACATCGGAAGCCTCCGACGCCCTGATAACTCGGCGGAGTAGCGACCCATGCCATACCTCACCCGGTAGACCACCGACGGCAGAATGACGCCCGTGAGCAACGACATATCCGATGACCCGTGGGCCCAGCGGGTGTATCTGACGTGGCTGGCCCGCGACACTCGATACGCCCTGACCGCCCTGACCGCGCTGACCGCCTATGCGCAGAACACTCCGGTCCCTCCAGCCGCCTGGGTCTGCTTCGAGGACTTCCTTTCCTTCCTCGGAAAGGTCTCCCGGACTCTGTGGCCCGCCCCTGGGAAGGGTCCGAACGGGACCGACAAGGGCTTGGAGTGGCGGACGAAGCGAGGTCCGTTTCTCCGAAAGATTCTTGAGGTGGAGGACTCGTCCCCGCTGAAGGCCCGCGAAGTCCGTAACGGAAGTGAGCACTTCGACGAGCGCCTTGACGAGTGGATCGTCAGTTTGCCTCGTCCCACCGTCGAAGAGTGGCAGGCGGACACCAAGCCCACATTCCCAGCTCCTCCCATGCGCCTCATAAACGTAGAGGCGGGAACGATCCAAGTCGCCGGCGCGGACCTGGATCTGCGTTTCATGGCTGAGGAACTTCAGCGACTCCTGACCAAGATCGAGGATCTTGAGCCCTCAGCGGCCGCACTCCCCACTGACATGGCGGCTCTGCTGGCCACCTTGCCCCGTGTTCCGATTATCCCGTTCGACGCGCCCGCGGAAGACCCTGGCGGCATTCAAGCCTGGCTTGACGAGCAGAATTCAACCGACCCCGGGACAGCAACGGGAGACACCGAGGCGTAGACACATAGCGCGGAAGGCCTCCCTGGCTCAGCCGACGCCCACTCCAAGCCGATCAGCGTGGCTGCCTTCATGGCTACCTACGTAACGGCGAGTCAGTTTGAACCGGTGCGGAAAGGGTGAGACGACGCCCACGATTCCACGAGAAAAGGCTTCTGACCTGCGATATCGCAGGTCAGAAGCCTGAGGGGCAGACGAGTCGGGCTGTACGCCGGGTTCTGTACCCCGGGACCTCGCGGTCGTCGGGGCGACGGCCATCCATCTAGGACCGGCGTTGCCGCCGGCCTCGTGCGGTCTACCCGCGAACTCGGGCGGGCAGCCCTCGAACGTTCGCGCAGGGACACCGAGGTGTCCCCTTTTGACCTTGCTCCGGGTGGGGTTTACCGAGCCGCCTGAGTCACCTCAGGCGCTGGTGGTCTCTTACACCACCGTTTCACCCTTACCGAGGACCGAGGTCCCCGGCGGTCTGTTTTCTGTGGCACTGTCCCGCGGGTCACCCCGGGTGGCCGTTAGCCACCACCTTGCCCTGTGGAGCCCGGACGTTCCTCGGGAGGATCCGAGGATCCCCACGCGGCCGCCCGCCCGGCTCGTCTGCCGTGCCGACCATGCTACCTGGCGATTCAGTGGAGGTCGGCGGTGTCCAGATCGAACCCGAAGGGTTCGGGGAGAAGGAGCGGCTTGCAGAAGGGGGCGAGGTCCCGTCGCAGGTACTCGCCGTCCTCCGGCCGCCCGAACAGCGTCACCATGCGCTCTTCCCGGTCCACGAGGAGGTAGAGGGGGATGGTGCCCCTCGCGTAGCACCGGCGCTTGGCCTCCCGGTCGAGCTCCGGGCGGTGCCGGCGGGAGGTGACTTCGAGGACCAGGGACACGCCGTCGCAGGGCATCCACGGCGGGGCGCCGCGGAACGCCCGGCCGGTCAGGGGTACGACGGTACCGTCGGGGATCACGTGGTCCTTCGGGGCGCCGGGGGCCGCGCCCAGGACCAAGCCCTTGTGCCCCGAGACCTGGACCTCCACCCGTGATCGCTTGACGAGTTGACGGACCAGGCGGCTCATGCAGTGTTCGTGGTCCCCCTCGGGCGGCGGCGTGACCACGATCTCCCCCTCGACCAGCTGTGCCCGGAGGCCCTCCGGCGTGCGCAGGGCCAGAAACTCCTCCAGCAGGATCTCCGCGTCGGTCATGGCACCAGGCTCGGGCAACGCGGCCCCGGCCGCAGCGGGACGGGGGCGGGTCCCTCGATCGGGGAGGGTGGGGCCGGGCACTTGACCTTGTCGCAGCGTCAAGGTTTCTACTGGACGCATGCGAATCGGCGAGATCGCCGCGCTCGTCGGGGTGACCCCGCGGGCCGTGCGGCACTACCACCGGATGGGGCTGTTGCCCGAGCCCGCGCGGCGGGCGAACGGGTACCGGGAGTACGGGGTGCGGGACGCCGTGCTGTTGGCCCGGATTCGGCGGTTGACCGAGTTGGGGCTCGGGCTCGACGAGGTCGGGGACGTGATCGCGGATGACGAGGGGCGGGAGCTGGTGGAGGTGTTGGAGGAGCTGGACGCGGATCTGGGGCGGCAGGAGCGGGTGATCCGGGAGCGGCGGGAGCGGCTCGCGGAGTTGCTCGGGGAGGCGCGGGAGGGGCGGCTGGGGGCCGAGGGGCCCGTGTCGCCGCAGCTCGCCGGGCTGCTCGCGGAGCTCGGGGACGGCGGGGTCGCCGGGTCGCCGATGGCGGCGAAGGACCGGGAGATCCTCACCCTGCTCGACACCGTCGTGCCGGAGGAGGAGCGGGACCGGTTCATGGAGCTGATGCGCGGGGCCGCCGCGCACGCGCCCGCGCTGTACGCCCGGCTCGACGCCCTCGCGGACGCCGCGCCCGACGACCCCCGGGTCGCCGAGGCCGCCGCCGCGCTCGCCCGGGTCCTGCCGGACGGGCTCGCCGTGGAGGTGCCCGACGGCGGGCTCGCGGAGACGTTCTTCGGCGACCTGGCGCCCGCCCAGGCCGCCGCCGTACGCCAGGCACTGCGACTCGTGGCGGAGCGTGGCGCATGAAAGCCCTGCGGAAGTACCTCGTGTACGCGCTGCTGCCCGTCGAGCTCGTCCTCGCCGTCTGTCTCGTCGCCGGGGTACGGATACCCGCGGCCGTCCTCACCGTCGCCGAAGCCGCCTTCACCCTGCTGCTGCTCGCGAACGGCCTCGCCTTCCTCCGGCTGCGGCGGCGCGGGCTGACCGCCCGCGAGGCCCTGCACGTGCTCGTGCCCGAGCCGGCGCTGCGGCTGATCGCGCACGAGCTGCGGCTCATGGCGAGCCTCGGCCGGTGGGTCGCCCGGCGCCCGGACCGGGGCGGTCCTGACACCGTGGCCGCGTTCCCGCACGCCCGGGACCAGGCCGCCCTGATGTACGGCTTCGCCTTCGTCTGCGTGGTCGAGAGCGTCGGCATGTCGTATCTGCTCGCGGCCTGGCCCGTCGTCCACGCCGTCGTCCTCGTCCTCGACGTCTACACCGTGCTTTTCGTGCTCGGTCTGCACGCCGCCTCCGCGACCCGGCCGCACCTGCTCACCGGCGACACGCTGCGGGTCCGGCAGGCCGGCCATGTCGACGTACGGATCCCGCTGGAGCGGATCGCCGCCGTCCGGTACGAGTCGCTGTTCACCCACGAGAAGAAGGACGGCGAGCTGAACCTGGCCGTCGGGTCGCAGACCTCGCTCACCCTGGAGCTCGACGAGCCGGTCGACGCGCCCCGGCTGCTCGGCGCCCCCCGGCCCGTACACGTCGTCCGCCTCCACGCGGATGACGCTCGTGCGATGTACCGCTCGCTCAAGCAGGCGTCTCTCATGCAGGCGCCTCTCATACAGGCGCCTCTCACGCGGGCGCCTCTCACGCGGGCGCCTCTCACGCAGCCGTCTCTCACGCAGGCGCGAACAGCACCTTCGCCCGTCCCGGATCCGCCTGGGTCAGCCTGACCCGCAGCCATTCGCCGAGCGGCAGCCCCGTCTCGCCGCCGCCCTCGATGCGCGCGACCACCGCGGGGCGTTCCAGATGTACGGTGCCGACGGCCGGCTCCCGTTCCTTCACGTCGATCACGTACGCGTCGAAGAGCTCGCCGATCCGGCCGCTGAGCAGCGCCGCCTCCACGATGTCGACGCTCTCCCGCTCGACCGTGTTGGCGCGGCGCGAGCCCGAGGCCATCGCGTCGGGCAGGCCCGGGAGCGCGGCCCGTACCCACTCCGGCGGTTCCTGTCCGGCCACCGCCGCGACGCACAGCTCGCCCGCGTACCGGTCGACGAGGCGTCGCAGCGGGGCCGTGCAGTGCGTGTACTCGTCGGCGACGGCCGCGTGCAGGGCCGGGATCGGTACGTCGCCGTCCGTGAAGACCGTGTAGCCGGCGCCGCGCAGCAGGGTCGTGCACTCCTGGAGGAAGGCGGCGTGGCGCGGTTCGGCGGGGTCGAGGGAGCGGACCACGTCCGCGTACGAGACGTGGTGCGGCCAGTCGACGCCGAGGGCCTGCGCGGAGCGGCGGAGGCGGGCGACGGCGCCGTCCGGGGCGGTGGGGAGGGTGCGGAGGATGCCGGTGCCGGCCGCGGTCATCAGGTCGGCGGCGGCCATGCCGGTGAGCAGGGAGATCTGCGCGTTCCAGGCGTCGGCGGGGAGCGGGGCGCGGTAGGCGAGGGAGTAGGTGTGGTCGTGCTCGACGATCTCCTGTTCGGGGACGTTGAGGGAGATGCCGCCGCGTTCGCCCTCCAGGCGCTCGCGCAGGGTGCCGATCTCGCGGAGCAGCGCGAGGGGTTCCTCGGCGGTGCCGGCGTCGATCCGCCGCTGCACGCCCGCGTAGTCGAGTTTGGCGCGGCTGCGGACGAGCGCCCGGCGCACGTCGGTGGCGACCCGCCGGCCGTCGGCGTCGAGGTCGATGCGCCAGAGGAGGGCGGGGCGGGGTTCGTCGGGGAGGAGGCTGGCGGCGCCCTCGGAGAGCACGGCGGGGTGGAGCGGGACCTTGCCGTCGGGGAAGTAGAGGGTGAGGACGCGGCGGTGCGCCTCGGCGTCGAGCGCGCCGCCGGGGGTGACGAAGGCGGCGACGTCGGCGATGGCGTAGTGCACGCGGTAGCCGCCGCCGGCCCGGCGGGCGAGGTGCATGGCCTGGTCGAGGTCCGTGGACGTCGGCGGGTCGATCGTGAACATCGGCAGGTCCGTGGCGTCCGCCCCGGGCAGCCGGGGCGCCTTGGCCGCGGCCTCCGCCTCGGCGAGCACCTCGGCCGGAAACCCGTCCGGCACCCCCAGCTCGGTCCGAAGTGCGCGCAGCGCGGCCCGCAACGGGGCCTCCGCGGCGCCGGTCACGCGAATGTGGCGGCGGGGCATGGACCGAGCGTAGGGCGCCGCCGGGTGCGCGGCACCCCGGGAACCCGGCCGGCCCTACGGGGCTCCCCCCTCACCCCACCTCCTGCCCCGGCGGCACCGTCGCCGTCACCGGCTGGGCCGACGGTGGGGCCGTGCTCTTGCGGACGACGAGGCTGGTGGCGAGTTCCAGGCGGGTCACCGCGGGCTCGCCGGCGCGGAGGCGGAGAAGCATGTGGACGGCCTCTTCGCCCATTTCGCGGAGGGGCTGGTGGACGGTGGTGAGGGCGGGGCTGGACCAGCGGGCGATCATGACGTCGTCGTAGCCGACGACGGAGAGGTCCTCGGGGACGCGGAGGCCGCAGACGCGGGCGGCCTCCATGACGCCGAGCGCCTGGAGGTCGCTGCCGGCGAAGACGGCGGTGGGGCGGTCGGGGAGCTGGAGGAGTTCCATGGCGCGGGCGTAGCCGCCCTCGACGTGGAAGTCGCCGAAGCGGACGAGGGACGCGTCGTGGTCGAGGCCGGCCATGTTGAGGGCGGAGCGGTAGCCGTCGAGGCGGGCCAGCGAGCAGAGCATGTCCTCGGGGCCGGTGACGATGCCGATGCGCCGGTGGCCGAGGTCGACGAGGTGGCGGGTGGCGGCGACGCCGCCGGACCAGTTGGCGGAGCCCACGGACGGCACGTCGGGGGCGGGGTCGCCGGCCGGGTCGATGATCACGAAGGGGATGGAGCGGGCGCCGAGCTGCTGTTTGACGGCGTCGGGGAGGGACGAGAAGACCAGGATCACGCCGATCGGCCGGCGCTGCAGGACCCCTTCGATCCAGTCGGGCGCGGGCGCGTGCCGGGTGCCGCTCTCGGTGAGGACGACGCTCGCCTGATGGGCCTTGGCGAGGTTCTCGACGCCCCGGATCAGCTCCATGGACCACACGCTGTCGAGCTCGTGGAAGACGAGCTCGATGAGCGGCGCCTCCCGGGCCGCGCGGGTGGTGCGCCGGTACGAGTGGGCCTCCAGGAGCCGCTCCACCCGGCCGCGGGTGGCGGGTGACACGTCCTGCCGGCCGTTGAGGACCTTCGAAACTGTCGAAAGCGACACCCCGGCCTTCTCCGCCACCTCCGCCAGCGTGATCCGCCTTTTCGCCTCACCGGCCTCAGCATCTCGCATCCGAGCAGCATAGGCACCGCTCTCCGCCCCCAACCGCCCCCGAATAGTCACGCTTTGATAACGCGCGACCGAAGGGTTGACCCGCTCGACAGCCCGACCTTAGCGTCCCGGCCGACACGAAATTTCGGAAACCGGAGCGAAACACTTTCGAAAGGTAGAGCTCATGGAGCCGACGAAGCGACAGCGGCCCGCGCCGCGACCGCGACCGCGACCCGCGCAGCTTCTGAGAACCGCCGTCATCGGCGGCGCCTCCCTCGCCATGGCCCTGTCCCTGACCGCCTGCGGCGGCGGCTCCTCGGACGCGGCCGGCGGCGGGGAGACGGACACGATCCACGTCCTGGTGTACGGCGACGCCACCAACAAGGTGGAGAAGCAGCTCGTCGACACCTTCAACAAGACCTCGAAGGTCAAGGCGGTCCTCGACACCATCCCCGGCGCCGACTACCAGACCAAGCTGCAGACCGTCATCAGCGGCAAGCAGGCGCCCGACCTGTTCTTCAACTGGGGCGGCGGCAGCATCAAGCCCTACGTCGACGCCGGCCTGCTCATGCCGCTCGACGACTTCATCGCCAAGGACCCCGGCCTGAAGTCGAAGTTCCTGCCCTCGGTCTTCAACACCGCGGTCGTCGACGGCAAGCCCTACGGCATACCCATGCGCGGCACCCAGCCCGTCCTGCTGTTCCACAACAAGAAGGTCCTGGCCGAGGCCGGCCTCACCGCCCCGCGCACCTGGGACGAGCTGCTTGCCGCCGTCAAGACGCTCAAGGCCAAGAACATCACCCCGATCGCCCTCGGCGGCGCCGACAAGTGGCCCACCCAGATGTGGTTCCAGTACCTCTACGACCGGGTGGCCGGCCCCGAGCTCTTCCAGAAGGCCGTGAACGGGGACAAGGACGCCTGGGCGAGCCCCGACAGCAAGAAGGCCCTCGGCATGATCAGGGAACTGGTCGACGCCGGCGCCTTCGGCACCAACTACGACTCGGTGAAGTTCACCGACGGCGGCTCCCCCGCCCTCCTCGCCACCGGCAAGGCCGCCTTCGAGCTCATGGGCTCGTGGGAGTACTCCACCCTCCAGGACGCCCACCCGGACTTCGTGAAGACGGACCTCGGCTACGGCTCCTTCCCCACCGTCACCGGCGGCAAGGGCAGCCCGGACAA
The DNA here is from genome assembly GCF_041270065.1 of Streptomyces fradiae. Classification (NCBI taxonomy): domain Bacteria; kingdom Bacillati; phylum Actinomycetota; class Actinomycetes; order Kitasatosporales; family Streptomycetaceae; genus Streptomyces; species Streptomyces fradiae. Next base: position 2,234,973 of record NZ_CP065958.1, read on the forward strand.
CCTCGCCGGCAACACCAACAACTTCTACTCGGTCCTGAAGAAGACGCGGCACCCCGAGGCCGTCGCCGAGTTCCTGAAGCTCATGTACTCCGACGACTTCGTCAAGGGCCAGCTCGGCATCGGCAACCTGCCGACCACCACCAACACCCCCGCGTTCCTGGCCGGTTCGGCCAACCCCGCGTACTCGACGTACCAGTACGACCTGGTCGCGAAGGCCCCCGCCTTCCAGCTCTCCTGGGACCAGGCCTACCCGCCCGCCGCGGCCACCACGATCTACCAGGCCGTCCAGCAGTTCTTCAACGGGCAGTCGGACGCGGACGCCTTCATCGCCGCCATGCAGAGCCTGCCCGCTGCCTGACCCCCGGGACACCTCACATGACCACCCACGTGGGCCGCCCGGGCTTCGCCTGGGCGGCGCCCGCCGCCGTCTTCTTCGCCCTGTTCGCCCTCGTACCGCTCGTCCTGGTCGCCGTCCTCTCCTTCACCCGCTGGAACGGCCTCGGCTCCCCCGAGTTCGCCGGCCTGGAGAACTGGGACAAGCTGCTCGACGACCCCGTGATGGTGCAGAGCCTCTGGCTGAGCCTGCTGCTCACCGTCCTCGGCGTCCTCGTCCAGACCCCGATCAGCATCCTGCTCGGCGTCTGGGCGGCCGGCCGCCAGCGCAACCGGGCCGTCCTCTCCGCGATCTACTTCGTCCCGCTCCTGCTCTCCATCACCGCGGTCTCCGTCCTGTGGCGCGCCGTGCTCGACCCCAACTTCGGCGTGCCCTCCCAGGCGCAGTGGCTGTTCGGCGACGGCAATCTGCTCGGCATGCAGGCCGGCGCCATCGGCGTCCTCGTCTTCGTCAGCACCTGGCAGTTCACCCCGCTGCACACGCTGATCTACCAGGGCGCCGCCCGCGCCATACCCCAAGTGCTCTACCAGGCCGCCCAGATCGACGGCGCGGGCACCGTCCGCCAGTTCTTCCACATCACCCTGCCGCAGCTGCGCAACAGCATCGTGACGTCAGTGATCCTCATGGTCGTCGGCGGACTCACCACCTTCGACACGGTGCTCATCCTCACCCAGGGCGGCCCCGGCACCGACACCACCAACAGCGCCTACTACATGTACCAAAAGGGCTTCAAGAACTTCGACTTCGGCGCCGCCTCCGCCATCGCGCTGCTCCTCGTCCTGGTCGCCACCCTCGTCTCCCTGGTCATGGTCCGCCTGACCGGCTACGACAAGATGCGCAGCACCATGGAGGGGGTGTAATGCGGGCGCGCCCCAACTACCTCGCCGGATTCGGCTCGTTGATCTGGCTGTTCGTGATCGGCCTGCCGCTGTACGTCATGCTGGTCGCCACCTTCCAGACCCGCGCCGACTACGCCGCCAACGGCCCCCTGTCCTTCCCCGACCCCGAGCACCTCACCCTCGACAACTACGTCAACGACCTCAGCGACGGCTTCGGGCAGTACTTCCTCAACACGGTGATCGTCACCGTCTGCGTCGTCGGCATCGTCCTGCTGCTCGTGCCGCCCCTCGCGTACGCCATCGTCCGCAGCGACGGCAGGGCCGCCGGCCGGGTCTTCCGGCTCTTCCTGCTCGGCCTGGCGGTCCCCTCCCAGGCCGTGATCGTGCCGATGTTCTACCTGATCAACGAGGCCGGCCTGTACGACAGCCTCATCGGCATCGTGCTGCCGACGGCCGCCTTCGCCATGCCCGTCTGCGCCCTCATCCTCACCGGGGTGATGCGGGACATCTCCCCGGAGCTCTACGAAGCGATGACCCTCGACGGCGCCTCCTCCTGGCGGATCTTCCTCCGCCTCGTCGTGCCGCTCTCCAAGGGCGGTCTGTCCACCGTCGTCGTGTTCTCCTCGCTCCAGGCCTGGAACGGCTTCCTGTTCCCGCTCGTCCTCACCCAGTCCACCGAGAACAAGGTCATCACCATGGGCCTGTACGACTTCCAGACCGAACACGGCATCGACATCCCCGCCCTCCTCTCCGCCGTCGTCCTGTCCATGCTTCCCGTCCTGTTCGTGTACCTGTTCGCCCGACGTGCCCTGGTCCAGGGCCTGATGGGAGTCGGAGGAAAGTGACCGACGACATGAATTCCCGGGTCGACGCGCTGATCCGCGAGATGACCCTGCCCGAGAAGCTCGCCCAGCTCTTCGGCGTGTGGGTCGGCGCCTCCGACGAGGGCGCCGAAGTCGCCCCGTACCAGCACGACATGAAGGAGACCGTCGACCTCGACGCACTGCTCCCCGACGGTCTCGGCCAGCTCACCCGCCCCTTCGGCACCGTCCCCGTCGACCCCGCCCTCGGCGCCCTGTCCCTGATGCGGACGCAGGCCCGGATCGCCGCGTCGAACCGCTTCGGCATCCCGGCCCTCGCCCACGAGGAGTGCCTCGCGGGCTTCGCCGCCTGGGGCGCCACCGCCTATCCCGTCCCGCTGTCCTGGGGCGCCACCTTCGACCCCGCCCTGGTACGGGAGATGGCCGCGGCCATCGGCCGGGACCTGCGCTCCGTCGGTGTGCACCAGGGCCTCGCCCCCGTCCTCGACGTCGTCCGCGACGCGCGCTGGGGACGGGTCGAGGAGACCATCGGCGAGGACCCGTACCTCGTCGGGACGATCGCCACCGCCTACGTCCAGGGCCTGGAGTCCGCCGGGATCGTCGCCACCCTCAAGCACTTCGCCGGCTACTCGGCCTCCCGCGCGGGCCGCAACCTCGCGCCCGTCGGCATGGGTGCGAGGGAGCGCGCGGACGTGATCCTGCCGCCGTTCGAGATGGCGGTACGGGAGAGCGGCGTCCGGTCCGTGATGCACGCCTACACCGACACCGACGGCATCCCCTCGGCCGCAGACGAACGGCTGCTCACCGGGCTGCTCCGGGACACCTGGGGCTTCACCGGCACGGTCGTCGCCGACTACTTCGGCATCGCGTTCCTGAAGAACCTGCACGGCGTCGCCGGTACGTACGGGGAGGCGGCCGGCACCGCGCTCGCCGCCGGGGTCGACGTGGAGCTGCCCACCGTCCAGGCCTTCGGCGCCCCGCTCCGCGAGGCCGTCGAGGCGGGCCGCGTGCCCGAGGAGCTCGTCGACCGCGCGGTCCGGCGGGTGCTGCTGCAGAAGGCCGAACTCGGGCTGCTCGACCTCGACTGGAGCCCGGTGCCCCCGGTGCTGCGCAACGCCGACACCGGAGCCGACACCGGAGCCGGGCCCGCCGCCGCGCTGCGGGGCACGGTCGACCTCGACCCGCCCGCCAACCGCCAGCTGGCGAGACGGGTCGCCGAGCGGGCGATCGTCCTGCTCCGCAACGACGGCATCCTGCCGCTCGGCCCGGGTCCGGGGCAGGGTACGGGGCAGGCGGCGCCCCGCCGGATCGCCCTTGTCGGCCCGAACGCCGACATCCCCACGGCCGTCCTCGGCTGCTACTCCTTCCCCGTCCACGTCGGCGGACAGCACCCGGACAGCCCGCTCGGCATCGAACTGCCCACGCTGTACGAGGCGTTGCGGGCCGAGTTCCCGGACGCCGAGATCGACGTGGCGCCCGGGACCGGGATCGACGACGGCACGACGGGCGGCTTCGCCGAGGCCGTCGCCCTCGCGCGCGAGGCCGACCTCGTGATCGCGGCCCTCGGCGACCGCGCCGGGCTCTTCGGGCGCGGCACCAGCGGCGAGGGCTGCGACGCGGAGTCCCTCGTCCTGCCCGGAGCACAGCAGCCGCTGCTCGACGCGCTCCTGGACAGCGGTACGCCGGTGGTGACGGTCCTGCTCGCCGGCCGGCCGTACGCGCTCGGGCGCGCGGCCGACGAGGCCGCCGCCGTGCTGCAGTCCTTCTTCCCGGGCGAGGCCGGTACGGGCGCCCTCGCCGCCGTCCTCAGCGGCCGCGCCGCACCGAGCGGCCGGCTGCCGGTCAGCGTGCCGCGCCGGCCGGGCGCCCAGCCGTCCACGTATCTGGCGGCCCGGCTCGGCCACGCCGGCGAGGTGTCCAGCATCGACCCGACACCGGCGTTCGGCTTCGGGCACGGGCTGACCTACACCACCTTCGAGTGGACCGGTCTGGAGGTGGAGAACGCCGCGGCCGCCACCGACGGCACCTTCCGGCTCGCCCTCACCGTGCAGAATACGGGCGGGCGCGCGGGCACCGAGGTCGTCCAGCTCTATCTCCACGATCCGGTGGCCTCCGTGGTCCAGCCCGTGCAGCGGCTCATCGGGTACGTGCGCCTCGACCTGGCGCCGGGCGAGCGGCGGCGGATCGGCGTGTCCGTCCCGGCGGACCTGGCCTCGTTCACCGGCGCGGCGGGCGTACGGATCGTGGAGCCGGGCGACCTGGAACTGCGGCTGAGCGCGTCGAGCACCGAGCCACGGCTGACCGCGCGGGTGCGCCTGACCGGCCCGGTGCGGCAGCTGGACCACCGGCGACGGCTGCACGCCGACTTCGAGCTCCGCTGAGGACGCCAGTGAGGCCGGCACCGCTGAGCGGGCCTGCCTCACTGCGTGTGGGCTACGGGTCAGGCGGCGCTGCACGAGACCGTGGGCCAGGTCCAGTTGCCGTTGTGCTGGATGGTCATGCCCCAGTTGTCGCCGCTGCCGTTGGGCTTGGCGACGAGGGTCTGGGCGTTCGGGTAGGTGGCGGTGATGTTCCAGGTCGACAGGACCTTGGCGGGCGAGGGCACGTTGACCGTGACGGTCCAGTCGGTGGCGCCGCTCACCGAGACGTTGAGGTTGTAGCGGTCGCTCCACGACTGCCCCGCCGACAGGGACGCCGTACAGCTGCCCGTACCACCACCGCCACCGCCGGAGCCGCCTCCGGAGCCGTCGGGGGCGACGGCGCGGCCGGTGGTCGGCGAGATCATGCCGGCGCAGAGGTTCTTGGACGCCAGGGTCTGCGCGATCCGCGGGATGGCGGCGAGGGTGTTGGCGGGCCAGTCGTGCATGAGGATGACCTGGCCGCTGGTCATCCGGCCCACGGCCTGGACGATCGCGTCGGTGCTCGCGTTGTTCCAGTCCTGGGAGTCGACGTCCCAGATGATCTCGCGCAGGCCGAACGCGGCCTCGGCCGCCTTCAGCGTCGCGTTCGTCTCGCCGTACGGCGGCCGGAAGAGCCTGGGCGCGGGAACGCCGGCCGCGGTGAGGGCCTGCTGGGTGCGCGAGATCTCCGACTCCATCTGCGCCTGGGTCAGCGTCGTCATGTGCGGATGGGTGTAGCTGTGGTTCGCGACCCACATGCCGGCGTCGGTCTGCGCCTTGACCATGGCCGGGTCGGCGGCGGCGTACTGCCCCTGGTTGAACATGGTGGCGCGCAGGCCGTTCTGCCGCAGCGCGTCGAGCAGTTGGCGCGTGGTGGCGGACGGGCCGTCGTCGAAGGTGAGCCCGACGTATCCGGCGGAGCATGAGGCACCGCCATTCTGGTGGGTCGTGACGACCGGGTCCGCCGCGCCGGCGGTGCCGGGCAGCAATAAGGCCGCCAGGAGCGCCGGCACGAGCGCGCAGGCGGCGCGGGCGAGGGTGAGGGGACCCCCGGGCCTGGTTTTCTGCATGGTGATGTTGCCTCCTCATGTGCGCCGTTGGATGTGCGCCGTTCGACCAGCGAGGAATATCCGGCCCCCGTCGCCTGGTGTCAATACTTTCGACATGCCATACGAAACTTTCGACCCACCAGGGTCGGACCCCTCATGGGGCTGCCCAGGCCCTTCGCACCTCCGGTGATCCACGGCGGATCCCGAAATCGCGGGGCATCTGGCCGGATCGACACCGCATGGCGAAAGCTTTCGACCAGCCAGGGACGGGGGACCTCGTACGCTGGGCCCCTGGGGCCGCACCCCCACCCCCGTACGTACGAAGGAGAACCGCCGTGCTCGTCCTGTTGCCGCCCTCCGAAGGCAAGGCCTCCTCGGGGCGCGGGGCGCCGCTCATGCCCGAGGGGTTGTCGCTGCCGGGGCTCGCGGAGGCGCGGGCGGCCGTGCTCGACGAACTGGTCGAGCTGTGCGCCGCCGACGAGGAGAAGGCGCGCGAGGTGCTCGGCCTGAGCGAGGGGCTGCGCGGCGAGGTCGCCAAGAACACCGAGCTGCGGACGGCCGGGGCGCGGCCCGCCGGCGAGATCTACACCGGGGTCCTGTACGACGCCCTCGGCCTGGCCACGCTCGACGCGGCCGCCCGCCGGCGCGCGGGGCGCTCGCTGCTCGTCTTCTCCGGGCTGTGGGGCGCGGTGCGGGTGACCGACCGGATCCCCTCGTACCGCTGCTCGATGGGGGTGAAGCTGCCGGGCCTCGGCGCGCTCGGTACGCACTGGCGCGGGGCGATGGCGGACGTCCTGCCGGAGGCGGCGGGCAACGGCCTGGTCCTGGACCTGCGCTCCGCGGCGTACGCGGCGGCGTGGAAGCCGAAGGGCGAACTGGCGGCGCGGACGGCGACGGTGCGGGTGCTGCACGCGCCGACCCGGAAGGTGGTCAGCCACTTCAACAAGGCGACGAAGGGCCGGATCGTCCGCAGTCTGCTTGAGGCGGGCGCTGCGCCGGCGGGGGTGCCGGAGCTGGTGACGGCGCTGCGGGACCTCGGGTATGTGGTGGAGGAGACGGGGAAGCCGGGCGCGCTCGACGTTCTCGTCGACGAGATCCACTGAGGGATCCCCTGATCCTGGCCTCCTAGCAGGCACAACTTGCACAACTTCACAGCCGTTGCATCATGCGCAACGCTCGTTGCACGCACCGCCTGCCGTCGGCAGGATGGGGCGCATGACGAGCGTGCTTGACCTTGCCCCCGTCGCCCCCGTCGTCCCGGTCGTCGTGATCGATGACGCCGCCGACGCCGTGCCGCTGGCCCGCGCCCTGGTGGCCGGCGGTCTGCCGCTGATCGAGGTGACCCTGCGCACCCCGGCCGCGCTCGACGCGATCCGGGCGATCGGCGCGGAGGTGCCGGAGGCGGTGGTCGGCGCGGGCACGGTCGTCTCCGCCGCCGGGGTCGCGAACGCGGCCGGCGCGGGCGCCCGCTTCCTGGTCAGCCCCGGCTGGACCGACGGGCTGCTCGACGCGATGCGCGGCTCGGGCGTGCCGTTCCTGCCGGGTGTGTCGACGACCTCGGAGGTGGTGGCGCTGCTCGAACGCGGGGTGACGGACATGAAGTTCTTCCCGGCGGAGGCGGCCGGCGGCGTCCCGTACCTCAGGTCGCTCTCCGGGCCGCTCCCGCAGGCCCGGTTCTGCCCGACCGGCGGCGTCTCGCTCGCCTCGGCGCCGTCCTATCTGGCCCTGCCGAACGTCGCCTGCGTCGGCGGTACGTGGATGCTGCCCGCCGACGCCCTCGCCGCCCGGGACTGGGCGCGGGTCGAGTCGCTGGCCCGCGAGGCGGCGGCGCTGGCCGGCTGAGGCCGGCCGCAGGACGGATCACGCCGCCTCGGGGACGGCCTCCTCCTGCCGGGGCGGTTCGGGCTGCGGGGTGAAGCGGGCCAGGCCCCGGCGGTCGTAGTAGTGGGTCATGGCGAAGCCGAAGAGCAGCGCGCCGGCGAAACCGATCGCGATCATCGCCCAGGCGCGGGCGAGACCGGCGTCCGCGCGCGCGTCGAAGTAGAGGATGGCGCGGACGCCGTCGGTGAGCTGGCGCATCGGCTCGAAGATCGCGAGGAAGCGGTAGAAGGACGGGGTCGCCTGGAGCGGGATGGTGGCGCCCGAGGACGGCAGCGCGAGCGCGATGAAGACGAACATCGACACCAGCTGTCCGATGCCGCCGAAGGCCGCGTTGATGGCCTGGACGCCGAGGCCGACGGCCACGGTCGCGCAGTACGAGAAGATCCACAGCAGCGGGAGGTGGTGCGCGTCCATGCCCAGGATCGTGATCGTGGAGAACATCAGGAGCGAAGTCGTCAGGAGCGCGATCCCGGCCGTCATCACCATCTTCAGGACCAGGGTCTGGGTGCGGCTGATCGGCACGGTCCGGTGGCGGGTGTGCCAGGGGCCGAGCTCGCTGTCCGCGTAGCCGAGGGCGGTGTCGACGCCGGTGTGGATGAGGTTGCCGCCGATGAAGCCGGAGAGCACGAGCAGCAGCGTGTAGTAGAAGGCGGTCAGGCCGAGTCCGCTGTGCCGGCCGATCGGGTTCCCGACCCGGGTGGTCACCTCGACCGGGTCCGCGAGCAGCACCTTCGTCGTCGGGTCCGGGGCGGACGCGGCGAGCCGCTGCCCGATGGTCGCGGAGGCGCGCTGGGCCACGACCTGGTTGATCTGGGCGGCCATGGAGGAGCCGAGGCTGCCGACGCCGGGGTTGGTGAGCACGGTCAGGGTCGGCCGGGCGGTGGCCCGACGGGTCGTCAGGGCCTGGGCGGCGGCGCTGAAGTCGGGCGGCACGAACAGCGCCCCGTACACCTTCCCGGACGCGAGGTCGTCCTCGGCCCGCGCCCGCCCGACGATCCGCCACTCGACGCTGTCCGGGCGGGCGGCCTTGCCGAGCGAGTCGGTGATCTCCTTGCCGAGCGGGCCGCGGTCCTCGTCGACGACGGCGATCGGGAGCCGGTGCAGGTCGTCGTTGGGGCTCAGGATGCCGCCCAGGTAGAGCAGGGCGAGGACCATGGTGACGAGCCCGCTGAGGACGGTCGGTACGAGCCAGAGCTTGGGGTTGCGGACGAGCGCGCCGGCGGGCCGGGGGGTCGCGGGGGCCATGGTTCTCCACGGGGGCTGGGGGCGGACCGGTGGGGGGATCTGTCCGGTGCCCATGGTCGGTGCCGGGCCGCCCGTAACCCCGTATTGACGCCCTGGCGCTAGTCGGTGTTCTCGGTCTCCTCGGGGAAGGCCACCCGGGTGTGGTCGGCGATCGGCCGGTAACCGAGGCGCTGGTAGAGGGCGTTGCTGGTCGGGTTCGCGCGGTCGGTGAAGAGCAGCACCTGTGCGGCGCCGGCCGCGCGGGCGGCCCGGCCGGCCTCGGTGGTCACGGCTCCGGCGTAGCCCCGGGCGCGGTGGGCGGGCGGGGTGTAGACGAGCGAGACGCGGGCCTGGCCGGCGGCGGGCCGCGAGAAGCTCGCCATCGCGACGGGCCGGCCGTCCGTCTCCCAGAACCGGAGCCGGCCCTCCCGGACCATCGCCTCGGCGGGCGCGGAGTAGTCGGCGCCGGGGTCCTCCCCGACGTCCCCGGCGTACGCGCTCATCCACTCCAGGAGCAGCGGTACGTCGCCGGGTACGGCGCTCCGGGCGGCGCCGGGCGGTACGGGCCGGGGCGCGGTCAGCTCGCCGAGCCGGAACAGGCGCAGCCGCATCGAGGTGCGGGCGACCCGGCCGGTGGCGGCGGCGAAGGGCGCGGCGAACGCGTCGACCGTCGCGGCCTCGCCGCGCGCCTCCCGGACTGCGTGCCCCGTCTCGGGCAGCGCGGCCGCGAGCGCGCGGGCGGCAGCGTCCTGCATCACGCCGAGCAGCAGCATCCCGGGTCCGTCCACGAGCAGACAGGCCCCGCTCACCGCCCCGTCCGCCTCCCCCTGGCCCATCCACCAGCCGCGGGTGGTGCCGGGGGCGTCGAGCAGGGTGAGCAGCCCGGTGTTCCGCTCCGGTGCGGCGGCCACGAAGTCCCGGGCGGCGTCCGGGAAGGCGGCCGGGTCGGTGGTGAAGTGCCAGCTCATGCCGCGATGTTGGTACGGCCCGGGGCGCGGGTCCAGCGCTTTTGCGGCCGGGCGCTACGGACAGGACCTAGCGGAGGTGGGAGGTGTCGTTGAGCAGCCGCACCGAGGCGTTGCCGTCCGCGTAGTACGCCACCGCCGACAGCGAGGCGGCGGACAGCTCCATCCGGAACAGCGACTCCGGCGGGGCGCCGAGGGCGAGCCGTACCAGGGTCTTGATGGGGGTGACATGGGTGACGAGCAGCACCGTGCGGCCCGCGTGCGCGGCGGCGAGCCGGTCCCGGGTCACGGCGACCCGGCGGGCCACCGTGGCGAAGCTCTCGCCGCCGCCGGTCGGGGCGGCCTTCGGCGAGGCGAGCCAGGCGTCCAGGTCGTCCTTGTACCGCTCGCGCACCTCCGCGAACGTCAGCCCCTCCCACGCGCCGAAGTCGGTCTCCCGCAGCCCCTGCTCGATCCGCACGTCCAGGCCCAGCCGCGCGGCCACGGCCTGCGCGGTCTGCCGGCAGCGGGTCAGCGGCGAACTGACGATCTCCTGGATCGTCCCCCGCGCGGCCAGCGCCGCCGCGACGGCCTCCGCCTGCCGCACCCCGGCCGCCGACAGCTCCGGATCCGACCCCCCACTCCCCGAGAACCGCTTCTCGGGCGTCAACGCCGTCTCCCCGTGCCGCAACAACACGAACGTCGCCGGCGCCCCCATGTCGGGGCCCGACCAGCCGGGGGCGGTGGGCGTGGCGGGCGCCTGGGCGGCGGCCCGGCGGCCCGCCTCCGCCTCGAAGTCGCCGCTCGTGGCCGCCTCGCGGTCGGCCTCCGCCGCGGCCGAGAGGGACGCGCGGGCCTGGGCGGCGAGGGTCTCGTCGGGGGCGGACAGGCCCTCGGGTTCGGGCTCCGGCTCGGGGCGGGTGCTCGCGAGGGCGGCGCGGGCACGGGCGGCGCCGGCCGTCGCGTCGCCCGCGGCGGCGCGGGGCCGCGGCGAGGTCGGCGGTCGGGGCGAGGGCCGCGGTGGAGGGGGACCACTGCTCGCCGCGCCGACCGGCGTCCATCGCCTCGTTGGCGAGCCGGTCCGCGTGCTTGTTGCGCTCGCGCGGGATCCACTCGTAGCGCACGCGGCCGGCCGGGAAGACCCGGGCGGCCTCGGCGGCGAGCGGCTTCATGTCGGGGTGCTTGATCTTCCAGCGGCCGGACATCTGCTCGACGACCAGCTTGGAGTCCATGCGGACGTGCACCGTGGCGTCGGGAAAGAGCTCCAGGGCGGCCCGCAGACCGGCCACCAGGCCCTTGTACTCGGCCACGTTGTTCGTGGCGACGCCGATGAACTCGGCGCGCTCGGCCAGGGTCTCGCCCGTGGCCGGGTCGAGGACCACCGCGCCGTAGCCGGCGGGGCCCGGGTTGCCCCGGGAGCCGCCGTCGGCCTCGACCACGAGCTCGCGCATTACAGGCCGGACTCCGACGTACGGACCAGGATCCGGCGGCAGTTCTCGCAGCGCACGACCGCGTCCGCGGCGGCGGCCCGCACCTCGTTGAGCTCGGTGATGTTGAGCTCGATGTGGCAGCCCTCGCACTTGCGCTGGTAGAGCCGGGCCGCGCCGACGCCGCCCTGCTGCTCGCGCAGCTTCTCGTACAGCTTCAGGAGGTCGGCCGGGACCGTACCGGCGACGAGCTCGCGCTCCTTGGTGACGGAGGCGGCCTCGTCGTCGAGCCCGGCCTGGGCGGTGTCGCGGCGGGCGGTGGCGTCGTCGACCTTGGCCTGGACTGCGGCGACCCGGCCGGTCAGCTCGGCGACCCGCTCCTGGGCGGACTCGCGGCGCTCCATGACCTCGAGGACGATCTCCTCCAGGTCGCCCTGGCGCTTGGCGAGCGAGGTGATCTCGCGCTGGAGGTTCTCCAGGTCCTTCGGGGAGGACACGGCGCCGGAGTCGAGGCGCTGCTGGTCGCGGGCGGCGCGCTGGCGCACCTGGTCGACGTCCTGCTCCGCCTTGGTCTGCTCGCGGGCGCAGTCGCTCTCCTCGGTCTGCGCGGCGACGAGCAGGTCGCGCAGCTGGGTGAGGTCCTTGTTCAGCGACTCGATCTCGGCGTGCTCCGGCAGCGACTTGCGCTTGTGCGCGATCTGCTGGAGGCGCACGTCAAGCGCCTGGACGTCGAGAAGTCGGATCTGGTCGGCGGGCGCGGCGTTCAGTTGGGGGCTCCAGGAGAGGTGTGGTGGGCGGACCAGGGGTCGGTGACCGTCGTCGAGACATGGACCCGGAGGTCCCAGCCGTGACGGTCGGAGATCGTGTCGAGCTGCGCGGCGGCCTGCTCGCACCAGGGCCATTCGGTGGCCCAGTGGGCGGCGTCGACGAGCCCGAGGGGAGAGTGCTGGGTGGCCTCGGAGGCCGGGTGGTGGCGCAGGTCGGCGGTGAGGAAGGCGTCCACCCCGGCTGCGCGGACGGCGCCGAAGAGGCTGTCGCCGGAGCCGCCGCTGACGGCGACCCGGCGCACCGGCAGCTCGGGGTCGCCGGCGACCCGGATGCCCTGCGCGGTGGAAGGCAGCCGCTTGGCGGCGCGCGCGGCGAACTCGGCCAGCGTCTCGGGCTGGTCCAGCTCGCAGATCCGGCCGAGACCGGTCTCGGGGACGAGGGGGCCGGTGACCCGCAGGTCGAGGGCGCCGGCGAGGGCGTCGGAGACGCCGGGCTCGGCGGTGTCGGCGTTGGTGTGCGCCACGTGCAGGGCGATGTCGTGCTTGATCAGGGTGTGCACGACCCGGCCCTTGAAGTGGCCGGCCGCCACCGTCGTCGTACCGCGCAGATAGAGCGGGTGGTGGGTGACGATCAGGTCGGCGCCGAGGCGGATCGCCTCTTCGGCGATCTCCTGGACGGGGTCGACCGCGAACAGGACGCGGGTGACCTGGGCGTCGGGGTCGCCGCAGACCGTGCCGACGGCGTCCCACGACTCGGCCCGCTCTGGCGGCCAGAGGGCGTCGAGCTCGGCGATGACTTCAGACAGACGGGGCACGAGGGAAAGGCTACCTGCCCCTCGTGCCCCGCCGTTCTTGCCTGTGGACAACCCGGGGCCGGTCCCTGCCCCTGTGGACAACCCCGACCGGCCCCGGCCCCCCGGTCCGTCCGTGCTACTTCTTCACCAGGTCGGCGCGCAGGTCGTCGAGCACGCTGTTCGCCGCCGTCACGCCGAGGCCCAGGTACCAGGTCTCGTCCGGCACGTCCTTGGCCTGGCCGGCCTTGACCGCCTTGAGGTTCTTCCAGAGCGGGTTGGCCTGGGCGGTGTCGCGCTTGGTGGCCTTGGCGTCGCCGTACACGCCGGTGAAGATCCAGTCGCCGTCGGCCTGGTCGATCTTCTCCGGGCTGACCTCGACGGCGAGGTCGTTCACCTGCTGGTTCGCGGGGCGCGGCAGGCCGGCGTCTTCAAGGATGGTGCCGATGAAGGAGGCCTTCGCGTAGAGGCGGATCTTGCCCGGGAGGTAGCGGACCATGGAGATGGTCGGCTTGTTCGGGCCGATGTCCGTGCCGAGCTGCTTCGCCTTGGTCTCGTAGGCGGCGAGCTTCGCCTTCGCCTCGGCGGTCCGGTCGAGCGCGGCGGCGTTGAGGAGGTAGTTCTCCTTCCAGGTGAAGCCCGGGCGGATGGAGAACACGGTCGGCGCGATCTTCGACAGCTCGTCGTACTTGTCGGCGGCGCGCAGCTGGCTGCCGAGGATCAGATCGGGTTCGAGGTTGGCGATGGCCTCGAGGTTGAGGTTGTTGATGGTGCCGACGTTCTTGGGCTCGCCGGCGTCCTTCTTCAGATACGTGGGGATGCCATCGTCCCCCTCGGACGGAGCAAAGCCGACCGGCTTGATGCCGAGGGAGACGACGTTGTCGAGCTCGCCGACGTCGAGGACGACGACCCGCTTGGGGGCGGACTTGATCTCCGTCTTCCCGAGCGCGTGGGTGAGGGTGCGCGGGAACTGGCCGGGCTTGGCGTCGGTGCCCAGGGCGGCGGTCTTCGCGGCGGCGTCGCCGAAGTCCTTGCCGCCGACGGCGACGTCCTTCTTCTTGCCGCCCTCGTCCTTCTTGGCACCGTCCGAGCTGCCGTCACCTCCTCCGCAGGCCGCGAGAGCGAGCGCGGCGGCGAGGCTGAGGGCGGCGGCTGCGGTGCCGCGGCGGCGAAGGGACATGCGGGGTCTCCTGTACGCGTACGGGGTGGACGGCGCCGCCGCGGAAGTACGGCAGCCGGCGACCCGTCAGCGGACGGATCGCTTCCACTTAGGGTCGCCTTACCTTACCTATCCCTGGCCCCGCCAGCACAACCCGCCCCCGCCGCTCGACGGAATCCCCGGACCGCCACCCATTGGGGTGAAGAGAGGTGACTCGTGTTGTTCGGCTGGAAGTGCGAAAACTAGCTTCGTAGCCGGAGGTGACGAGCCGATGACAGCCTGTGCCATCGAAGCCCCCGCCGAAGACGGTGACGCGGTGTGGCCCACGGGATTCACGATCACCGCGAACGGCGCCTACGCGGCGCGGCTCGCCGGTTCGGGCGAGGCGCTGTTCGTGGAGCGCTGGACCCTGGACGGCCCCGAGCCCTACGCCGTACCGCTGCCGCTCGCCCAACCGGAGGAGCCCGGCGCGCTGCTGCTGCCGCTGGCGGACGGGCGGGTCCTGATCGGGCGCGCCGTGGACGGACTTCGCCACACGTTCTCGCTGCTCTACCCGACCGGACCGGACACCGGCGAGCTCCTGCTCGGCTCGGTCGAGGCCCCCGCCCCCGGCGCCCTGACGCTGCTGCCGCCCTCGCCGGACGGCATCTGCGCCTACGCGATGTGCGTCGGCCCGGACTCCACCACGCTGTGGCTGGTCGCGGGCGGGGCCTTCGGCCCCGAGCGGGTCGCCGAGATCAAGGGCCGGTGCTCCGGCGGGGTGTGGCTGGACCGCACCGGCCGGATACTGGCCCTCGACCGGCAGCTCGACGACGGCCCGGTCAAGGCCGTCGCGATCGACCTGGAGCGCGGTGGCGAGGCCACGCCACTGCTCCAGATCACCGAGGACAGCCACGACCGGCTGCTGCTCGCCGATCCCGACAGCGGACTGCTCCTCATCCGCTCCGACGCGCCCTCCCCCGGCCACGAGCGCCTCGGCTGGGGCGTCCTCGGCAGCCTGCTGCCGGTGCGCTTCCCCGAGTGCCTGCGGCTCGACGACGCGGCGGTGACCCCGTTCGCCGTCCAGCCGGGGCAGGTGCTGATGCCGGAGAGCTGCGGGGTCGCGCTGCGGATCGACGCGGCGGCCGGCAGCTGGGTCGGCCTGTGGCGGCCCTCCTCGCGCCGGATGCACCAACTCGCCGCGCCCTTCGGCTGGCTGGCCGGTACGGGCCTGTGGACCCCCTCCGGCGTACTCCGCCTCCCGTACGCGACGCCCGCCGCGCCCTGCGGCCTCGCCGACCTGGAGGAGCCGGCCGAGCCGGAGCCGGAGCCGGTGGCCCCGGCGGCCGCCCCGGAGCCCAAGGTGTGCCGCCCCGTACCGCTCCAGGAAGCGCCGCTGACGGACCGTAAACAAGCGGGCTGAACAGGCTGATTAGACTCTCCGAGCCGCATCAGCAAGAGCGACGTTTACGGGGTGAGTTCCACCATGAGCGACACGGACCCGCAGGACCACGGCAACTCGGGCAAGCACCGTGGACCGGCCGCACCGGCGGAGGACTCCTCGTCCTCCCCGCACGGCCGCCACCGGCGCGAACCCGAGTCGCAGTGAGCGAAGTGCAGTGAACGAACGGTGAGTAGGTGAAGGGCCCCCGGACGACGCGCCCGGGGGCCCTTCGTCTTCCCCCCTCGCGCGGCTCAGCCCTTCTTCAGGCCGAGCACCTCCGCCGCGGCGAAGGTCTCCCCCGCCGGGCGCGCCGCGTAGTGCGGGGTGAGCAGCCCGTCCAGTTCCTCGTACGTGAAGACGTCCTTGGCGGTGTCGAACTTGGCGGCCACCCTGGGCCGGTCCACGATCGCCACCATGCCGCCGTGGACGACGAGCAGCTGGCCGTTGACGCCGGCCGCCGCCGGGGAGGCGAGGTAGCCGACGAGCGGCGCCACGTGCTCCGGCGACAGCGGGTCGAGCTCGTCCTCGGCGGTCGGCTCGGCGCCCCTCTTGATTGTCGGAATGGCGGCGAACACGTCCTCGGTCATCCGGGTCCGGGCGCGCGGGCAGATGGCGTTGGCGGTGACCCCGTACTTGGCGAGGGCGAGCGCCGTGGAGGTGGTCAGACCGACGATGCCGCCCTTGGCCGCCGCGTAGTTGGGCTGGCCGGCCGAACCGGCGAGGAAGGCCTCGGAGGAGGTGTTGACGATCCGCCCGTAGACCCCGCTCTCGCCCGCCTTGGCCCGGCCGCGCCAGTGCACGGCGGCGAAGTGGGTGGTGTTGAAGTGGCCCTTGAGGTGGACCCGGACCACCGAGTCCCACTCCGCCTCGCTCATCGAGAAGATCATCCGGTCGCGCAGGATGCCCGCGTTGTTGACCAGGACGTCCAGCTTGCCGAACTCGGCCACGGCCAGGTCGACCAGACCGCGCGCGGTCTCGAAGTCGGCGACGTCGCCGAGGTGGGCGACGGCGCGGCCGCCCGCCGCGCGGATCTCGGCCGCGACCTCCTCGGCGGGCGCCGCGGAGGCCTCGCCGGAACCGTCGCGCCCGGGCTGCCCGTAGTCGTTGACGACCACGGCCGCGCCGAGCCGGGCCAGTTCCAGGGCCTCGGCCCGGCCGAGGCCGCGGCCGGCGCCGGTGACGATCGCGCTCAGCCCCTCAAGAGGCAGTGACATGGGTCGGAGTCCTCTCTCAGCTCTCGATGCTCAGATCTCGATGCAGGTACGGAGCGCCGCACCCGTCCGCATCTGCTCCAGGGCCTCGTTGATGCCCGCCAGCGGCACCCGGTGGGTGATCAGGGACGCCAGGTCGATGCGGCCGGCCCGCCAGAGCGCGATGGCCCGTTCGTACGAGCGGAGCACGTCCCCGCCCCCGTACATCGACGGCAGGATCCGCTTCTCGTCGAAGAACAGCTCGAACATGTTGAGCTGCAGGAAGTCGTCGAGGGCGCCCGCGCCGACCACGCAGAGCGTGCCGCCGCGCCGGGTGGTCTCGTACGCCGTGCGCGCGGTGACGGACTTGCCGACGACCTCGAAGACGTAGTCGAAGCCCTCGCCGCCGGTGATCCGCTGCTTGGCGTCGGCGAGCGCGTCGGGTGCGACGGCCTCGGTGGCGCCGAAGCGGAGCGCGGCCTCGCGGCGCGACTCGACCGGGTCGACGGCGACGATCTGCGCGGCGCCCTGCAGCTTGGCGCCCTGGATGGCGGAGATGCCGACGCCGCCGCAGCCGATCACGGCGACCGACGAACCGGCCTCCACCTTCGCGGTGTTGATGGCGGCGCCGAGGCCGGTGGTCACGCCGCAGCCGATGAGCGCGGCGATGTCGAAGGGCACGTCGTCCGGGATCGGGACGGCGCAGCCGGCGTCGACCACGACCTCCTCGGCGAAGGTGCCGGTGCCGGCGAAGCCGAAGACGTCGGCGGAACCTCCGCCGGTGCGCTTGAAGTTGGGGGTGCCGGCGTTCATGAAGCCGGCCAGACAGAGCTGGGTCTGACCACGCTTGCAGGCGGGACAGACACCACAGGCGGGCAGCCAGCACAGCAGCACCCGCTGCCCGACGGTGAGGCCGGTGACGCCGTCGCCGACGTCGAGGATCTCGCCGGCGCCCTCGTGCCCCGGGACGAAGGGCGCGGGCTGGGGCAGGACGCCGCTCATGGCGGACACGTCGGAGTGGCACAGGCCGGTGGCCCGGACCCGGATCCGCACCTTGCCGGGGCCGAAGCCCACCGCCTCGACGTCGTCGAGGACTTCGAGTTTGTCCTGGCCGATCTCGTGCAGTACGGCTGCGCGCATGGTGCGGCTCCAATCAGGCGATCAGGAGTGTTCGACGACGGTGTCGGCGAGGACCGGGGCGTCGTCGCGTTCGGCGGCGGTGACCGTGAGCTGGACGGTGTGCTCGTCCGTGCGCCACATGCGGATCCGCAGCGTCTCGCCGGGGAAGACGACGCCGGCGAAGCGGGTGCGGTAGCCGCGGACCCGCGTGACGTCACCGTCGAGGAGGGTGTCGACGACCGCCTTGAGCGTCATGCCGTACGAGCAGAGGCCGTGCAGGATCGGCCGGTCGAAGCCCGCGAGCTTGGCGAACTCGGGGTCGGCATGGAGCGGGTTCCAGTCGCCGGAGAGCCGGTAGAGCAGGGCCTGTTCCTCGCGGATGGGCCGCTCGGCGGTGGCGTCGGGGGCGCGCTCGGGGACCTCCAGGCGTTCGGAGGGCCCGCGGTCGCCGCCCCAGCCGCCCTCGCCGCGTACGAAGATCTGGGCGTCGCTGGTCCACAGCGGGCCGTCGGCGTCGGCGGCCTCGGAGCGCAGCACCAGGACGGCGGCCTTGCCCTTGTCGTAGACGGCGGCGACCCGGGAGGTGGAGACCGCCCGGCCGTTGACCGGCAGGGGCCGGTGCAGGGTGATGGACTGGCCGCCGTGCAGCACGGCGGCGAGGTCGATGTCGATGCCGGGGGCGGAGAGGCCGCCGACGACGCCCATGCCGGCGCCCGCCACGGTGGCGAAGCTGGGCAGGACGTGCAGCCGGGATTCGAGGGTGTAGCGCAGCTCGTCGGGGTCGGTCGCGGGGACGCCCGCGCCCAGGCCGAGGTGGTAGAGCTGGACGTCCTTGTGGTCCCAGGCGATCTCCGCGCTGCGGGGCTCGGCGGCGACGGCCTTGGCGGCGTCAATGGGCATCGCGTTGCTGCTCCTTGGGCAGTGCGTGGCAGGTGCGTTGCAGGGGCGTGGCAGGGGTGACAGGTGAAGACCTCGACGCGGTCGTCCGCACCGTCGACCGCGCCGAGGCCGTGCGGGGCCGTTCGCGGACGCCGGGTAGAACGCGTTCTAGAACGGTGATCCCCATGTATAGCCGAGGGGTGGGGCGTTGGGAACCCTTCTGACGCCATGTCAGATAGCGTGACGGGCGGCGGTACCCAGGACATTTGTCACGGCCAGGTCCGTACGCCTGAGCCTGCCCGGCCCCTGGCGCCGCTCCGTAACGTCGTGGTCATGACGACAACAACGGGGACCGGCGAGACGGCGGTCGCATTCACCGCGGTCACCAAGACCTTCGGCGTGGTCCGCGCCGTGGACGGCATCGACCTCGGCATCCGCCGCGGCGAGACCGTCGCGCTGCTCGGCCGCAACGGCGCCGGCAAGTCCACCACCATCAACCTCCTCCTCGGCCTCGACGAGCCCGAGAGCGGCCGGGTCCGCCTCTTCGGCGAGGCGCCCGCCCGCGCCGTCCAGGCCGGCCGGATCGGCGCGATGCTGCAGGACGCCCGCCCGGTCTCCCGGGTCACCGTCCGCGAGCTGGTCGAGTTCGTCGCCCGCACCTACCCGCGGCCGATGCCCGTGACCGAGGCCCTCGCCCTCGCCGGGCTCACCGACCTCGCCGGCCGCCGGGTGGACCGGCTGTCCGGCGGCCAGGCCCAGCGGGTGCGGTTCGCGGTCGCGCTGGCGGGAAACCCCGAGCTGATCGTGCTCGACGAGCCGACGGCGGCGCTCGACGTCGAGGCCCGCGAGGCCTTCTGGGACTCGATGCGCGGCTACGCCCGGCGCGGCAACACGGTCCTCTTCTCCACCCACTACCTGGAGGAGGCCGACGCCAACGCCGACCGGATCGTGGTCGTCGACTCCGGGCGGGTGCTCGCCGACGGCACCGCCGAGCAGCTGAAGCGGGCCGCGGGCGGCACCACGGTCTCCTTCGACCTGGCGGGCCGGCCCACCGCGGGTCTGACCGCGCTGCCCGGCGTCACCTCCGTCGAGATCCGCGGCGACCGCGCGCTGCTGCGCAGCGCGGACCCGGACGCCACGGTTCGCGCGCTGGCCGCGCAGGACCTGGTCAGGGGCCTGCGGGTCGCCCCGGTCTCCCTCAACGAGGCCTTCCTGAACCTGACCCGTACGGCTCCCGGCGCCCCCGCCCGTACCGCCGACTCCCTGGAGATGTCCCGATGATCACCGCGTACGTCCGCCTCGAAGTCCGCCGCACCCTGCGCGACGCCGGTTTCGCGATCTCGTCGATCGGCGTGCCGGTCCTGATGTACCTCCTCTTCACCAACCTCGGCGGGCAGAACGACGCCGGGATCAAGACCGGCATGATGGTCGGCATGGCGGCGTACGGCGCGCTGGGCGCCGCCCTGTCCATCGGCGGCGGCGTCGCCGAGGACAAGACCGCCGGCTGGCTGCGGCAGCTGCGGATCACCCCGATGACCCCGCGCCAGGTGGTCACCGGCCGGGCCCTGACCGGCACGGTCGTGGTCCTGCCGGCCATCACGGCGGTGCTGCTCGCGGGCGGCCTCGTCAACGGCGTACGGATGGCCGCCTGGCAGTGGGCGGTAACGGCGCTCGTGCTGTGGGCGGGTTCGCTGCCCTTCACGCTGCTCGGCCTCGGCAACGGCTACCGCCTCACCGCGCAGACGACCGGCGTCATGAACGTGGCCTGCAACATGGGCCTCGCGGTGGTCGGCGGCCTGTGGTTCCCGATCGACCTGTTCCCGCACTGGCTGGCGCAGATCTCCACGTTCACGCCCACCAACCGCTTCTCGGAGCTGGGCGTGGCGGTGACGGAGGGCACGATGCCGGGGCTCGCGGCGATCCTGATCCTGGCGGCATGGGCGGCGCTCTTCGGCACGTACGCGGCGGTCTCGTACCGTCGTTCCGCACGCATGGTGTGACGCCGTGCCGAGCGCGGCCGAAGAAGAGCACGGGGACGGGGACGGGGACGAGATGAGCGGCGCGAACGGCAAGGGCAGCGGCAGTACGGGCGGCGGCTTCCGGGACCTGCGCAGGCGACGGGCGGAGAGCGCGCGGGGTGGCCGGCCGACCGGGCTGAGCCTGCTGCCGTGGCTGCTGATGGGCCTGGGCGCGCTGTCCCACCTCATCTCGGGCGAGGCCGCCAACCCCTGGGTCGGCGGCATCGGCCTGCTCGCCTTCAACTCCCTCTACATCGCCGTCGTGATGCGGGCCTTCGTCCCGGGCGGCCGGGAGACCCCGCTGACCTGGGGACTGCTCGCGGCCCTCACGGCGCTGACGTTCGGGCTCGCCGCCGGTTACGGGCGGGAGTGGCTGCTCCTCTTCCCGCTCCTGGGGCTCGCGGTCGGGGCGGTGGTGCGGCGCGGGCGGACGCAACGCCTTACGGTGTTCCCGCTGGTCGCGGCGGTCGGGGCGGTGACGCTCTGGCGGGACGGCTGGGACTCGCTCGGGATCGTGTACGGCACGTTCATCTCGATCATGGTGACGGCGACGATCCTCGCCCTGAACGAGACCGTGCAGGAGCTGCGCGAGACCCGCGAGGAACTGGCCCGCACGGCGGTCGAGAAGGAGCGGCTGCGCTTCTCGCGCGATCTGCACGACCTGCTCGGCCACACCCTGTCCGTCATCGTCGTGAAGTCGGAGGCGGCCCGGCGGCTCGGGCCGCGCGACCTGGACGCGGCGCTCGCGCAGGTCGCGGACATCGAGACGGTGGGCCGGCAGGCGCTCACCGAGATCCGGGAGGCGGTGACCGGCTACCGCGAGGCCTCCCTCTCGGCCGAACTCGACCGCGCCCGCGACGTCCTGGCCTCGGCCGGCATCGAGCCGGTGGTCCGCCAGTCCGGCCCGCCCCTCGAGCCGCAGACGGAGGCGCTGCTCAGCTGGGTGGTGCGCGAGTCGGCGACCAACGTCGTCCGGCACTCGGGCGCCGGCCGCTGCGAGATCGAGGTCGGCGGCGGCCCGGAACGGGTCCGCCTGACGGTCTCGGACGACGGCCGCGGCGCCGACTGTACGGATGCGGATACGGGTACGGGTACGGGCGCGCCGGGCAGTGGACTGCGGGGCCTCCGGGAGCGGGTCGCGGCGGCGGGCGGCACGCTGACCTCGGGCCCGGGCCCGCGCGGCGGGTTCCGGCTTGAGGCGGAGCTGCCGGTGGAGCCGGCGGGGGAGCCCGACGTCGAGGTGAACCGCTGACGTCGGGACCCGCCCCGGCCGCCGTGCCCGGCCGCCGGATCCGGTCAGTTTCCGCAGGTGGGCCGGGCCACACGCACACCCCCGCGCCGAAAGATCATCCGGGTGAAGTGCCCCTTCCCGGCGGAGGGTTTCGTTCCGCGGCCGCCGGGCCCGTCTCGTACCGCAAGATCAACTCTGTTCAAGTCTGCACTTTTCGCGGGAAGTTGTCCGTATCGGGCCCAACCGGCCGACGCCGATTTCCGCCCCGCCGAAGCCCCCGAGTACCGATGGGAACCACCGGGGGCATATGACCAACCGACCAACCCCCGGCGCACCACGCACGAGGGGGTTCTCTTCATGTCCAGCATCACCCGCCGCAAGGCCCTGGGCGTCGCCGCGGGCGCCGCCGGCGCGGCCGCGGGCCTCGCCCTGGCCGGCCCGGCCGCAGCGGCGGCCGCCCCGGCCCAGGCCGCCGCACCCGGCTCCGCCGACTTCGACGAGGTCTACCTGGGCCGCCACATCAAGGGCAGCGCATCCGCACACAGCGGTCACCACGGGGGGCACGGTGGCCACGGGGGCGGCTACACCGTCACGATCGACGGCGCGGAACTGCACGTCATGCGGAACGCGGACGGCACCTGGATCAGCGTGATCACGCACTACGACCCGGTCGCCACGCCCAGAGCCGCCGCCCGCGCGGCCGTGCGCGAGTTGCAGGGCGCGCCGCTCGTCCCGCTGACCCTGCCCGCCGCCTGACCGCCCCGGAGTCGCTCGCATCATGACCGTGCACATACGCAAGAACCAGGCCACGCTCACCGCCGACGAGAAGCGCCGCTTCGTCGCCGCGCTGCTCGAACTGAAGCGCACCGGCCGCTACGACGCCTTCGTCACCACCCACAACGCCTTCATCATGGGCGACACGGACGGCGGCGACCGCGTCGGGCACCGCTCGCCGTCGTTCCTGCCCTGGCACCGGCGCTTCCTGCTCGAGTTCGAGGCGGCGCTGCGGTCGGTGGACCCGACCGTCGCGCTCCCCTACTGGGACTGGACGGCCGACCGCACCTCCCGCTCCTCCCTCTGGGCCCCCGACTTCCTCGGCGGCACCGGCCGGGCCCGCGACGGGCAGGTCGTGGACGGGCCGTTCGCGCGCTCGGGCGACCGCTGGCCGATCACCGTCCGGGTGGACGGGCGCGACTACCTCCGCCGTGACCTGGGCGCGAGCGGCCGCCCGCTGCCGACGCGCGCCGAGGTGGACTCGGTGCTCGCGATGGAGACGTACGACACGGCGCCGTGGAACAGCGCCTCGGACGGCTTCCGCAACCACCTGGAGGGCTGGCGCGGCGTGAACCTCCACAACCGCGTCCATGTGTGGGTCGGCGGCCAGATGGCGACCGGCGTCTCCCCCAACGACCCGGTGTTCTGGCTGCACCACGCCTTCGTCGACAAGCTGTGGGCCGACTGGCAGGCCCGCCACCCCGCGTCGCCCTACCTCCCGGCGGCCGGCACCGCGAACGTCGTCGACCTCCACGACACGATGCGCCCGTGGAACGACGTCACGCCGGCCGACATGCTGGACCACACCCGCCACTACACCTTCGACACGGCGGCCTGACCGCTGACCGGGCCGACCGGCCCAGCCGGTTGCTAGGGGATGCTCTGCTCGATCGTCCGACCGCCGATCTCGGCGACCGAGCTGTTCCCGCTCACGGTGCTCGACACGTGGTCGCCCCCGCCGCCGCTTCCGCCGCCGATCCCCAGCATCCCGACGAGTCCACCGGCGGGCCCTGCGGCCCCGTCGGCGGCGGCGGCCTGCGCGGCGCCGCTCACCGTCGTCCCGAGCACGGCCCCCGCGAGGACGACGGCGGCGGCGATCCTGTTCCCGGTCTTGGTCCGGGTCCTGGTCTTGTTCATGCCCGTCCAACGACGAGCCCCCGCGCACCGATGCGGCCTACGCTGTCCCCTGTGAACGAGATGCCCCGGGACCACCGGCCCGCCAAGTCCGTACGCGTGCTCCTCGCCGAGGACCAGGGCATGATGCGCGGCGCGCTCGCGCTGCTGCTCGGGATGGAGCCGGATCTGGAGGTCGTCGCGCAGGTCGGGCGCGGGGACGAGATCGTGGGCACGGCGCTGACGGCGCGGCCCGATGTGGCGCTGCTCGACATCGAACTGCCGGGGATGTCGGGCCTCGAAGCGGCGGCGGAGCTGCGCGACGAGGTCCCGGACTGCCGGGTGCTCATTCTGACGACTTTCGGGCGGCCCGGCTATCTGCGCCGTGCGATGGAGGCGGGCGCGGCCGGGTTCCTGGTCAAGGACGGGCCGGTGGAGGAGCTGGCCGAGGCGATCCGCAAGGCGCTGCGCGGCGAGACGGTCATCGACCCGGCCCTCGCGGCCGCCGCCCTCAGCGCCGGCCCCAACCCGCTGACCGCCCGCGAACGCGACGCGCTCGGCGCGTCCGTGGACGGTGCGACGATCGCCGACATCGCGGCGAAGCTCCACCTC
Source organism: Streptomyces fradiae (assembly GCF_041270065.1). Lineage (NCBI taxonomy): Bacteria > Bacillati > Actinomycetota > Actinomycetes > Kitasatosporales > Streptomycetaceae > Streptomyces > Streptomyces fradiae. Next base: position 2,259,027 of record NZ_CP065958.1, read on the forward strand.
TCCGAGTCGACGGTCCGCAACTACCTCTCCTCGGCCATCGGCAAGACGGGCACCCGCAACCGCATGGAGGCGGTCCGGGAAGCCCGTCAGCAGGGCTGGCTGTAGCCCGGGGCCCGCCGCCTAGCCCTTCATCGGCTCTTTCTCCCCCGGCAGCCACACCGCCATCACCACCGCCGTCGCCACCAGCACGCACGCGGCGACGCGGAAGGCCGCCGCGTAACCGGACGTCAGGGCCTCGGGGGTGGTCGCACCGGAGGTGACGGAGGCGGCGACGGTGGAGAGGGTGGCGAGGCCGAGGGCGCCGCCCATGGTGCGGGAGGTGTTGATGAGGCCGGAGGCGAGGCCTGCGTCGGTGGTGGGGACGCGGGTGGTGGCGAGCACGGCGAGCGGGGTGGAGCCGAGGCCGATGCCGAACATCATCAGGACGCCGGGCAGCAGGATCGCCGTCAGGTAGTGGCCGTCGGCGGTCATCGTGGACTGCCAGCCGAAGCCGCCCGCCGCGACGAGCACGCCGAGGACGGCGACCGGGCGGGCGCCGAGCCGGGGCAGCAGCCGCGGGGCCAGCTTGGAGCCGATGATGACGCTGGCCGAACTGGGGATCAGGGCGAGACCCGCCTCCAGGGGCTCGTACCCGAGGACGTTCTGGGCGTAGAGCGTCATGAAGAACCACATGCCGAAGGAGGTCGAACCGCACAGCAGCATCGTCACGTTGGCCGCCGACACCGCCCGCGTACGGAAGATCCGCAGCGGCATCAGCGGCTGCGCGGCCCGCGACTCCACGAGCACGAACACCGCGAGCAGCAGCGCCCCGGCGAGCAACGGCAGTACGGTCGCGGCGGACGTCCAGCCCGCCTCCTCGGTCTGCACGATGCCGTACGCGAGGGTGGCCAGGCCCGCCGTGACGAGGACGGCGCCCGGCAGGTCGAGGCGCCGGCCGCCGTCGACCCGGCTCTCGCTGAGCCAGCGGAAGGCGCCGGCGAGGACGAGCACGCCGATGGGCACGTTGATGAGCAGCACCCAGCGCCAGGACAGCAGGTCGACGAGGGCTCCGCCGACGAAGCCGCCCGCGGCGCCGCCGGCCGCGCCGACCGCCGTCCAGGTGCCGACCGCCCGGGTGCGGGCGGGCCCGGCCGGGACGGCCGCGGTGACCAGGGTGAGCGTCGCCGGGGCGAGGGCCGCCGCGCCGAGGCCCTGCACGGCACGGGCCGCGAGCAGCTGCCAGCCCTCCTGGGCGAGGCCGCCGGCCACCGAGGCCAGGGTGAAGAGGGACAGGCCGACGACGAACATCCGCTTGCGCCCGAAGAGATCCGCCGCCCGCCCGCCGAGCAGCATGAAGCCGGCGAACGTGATCGAGTACACGTTGACGACCCATTGCAGCCCCGGCGCCGTCAGCCCCAGCGCCTCCCGCATCGAGGGCAGCGCCACGTTCACCACGGACACGTCGAGCACGACGAGGAACGCGCCGGCGCAGGCGACGAGCACCACCAGCCAGAGCCGGGTCGGGGCGGGTATCGGAGGGGCGGAGGCGCTCGGGGACGCGGTCTCGGTTCGCGGCATGCCTGTCATGGTCGCACCCCCGCCCCGCCCCGTACACGCGGATTACCTGTGCGCTGCCCCTGGCGCCGGGCCTGGAAGACCCGGTCCGCCGCTGGGGCAGCGGTCAGCCCACCACTCGGTAGAGCGATTGGGCGTTCGGTCCCTTCTTCACGAAGCGCAGGGCCGGATCCTTTCCGGACAGCCCGCCTTCGTCTCGCCACTGAAGCACCCATGTCACGTGGTACTTGTGCAAGATGGCCAGCCGCTCGTCGCGCGGCGTGTCGCGCGCGAAGTACCGCTCCGTGTCGGTCCTGCGCTGCTTCTCATCCGGCAGGAAGAAGTCCGGGTAGCCCGCGATGACCGTGTATCCGCCATAGCCCGGCACCTTCTGCGCCGTCCACTCGCCGGTCATGAAGACGTCGCCGTACGCGGTGTACGACGTGAGCCACGCGTACGAGGTCTTGGCCTGTACCGCGTCCCGGGTGACGGCGCTCGGCAGGGCGTCCTCACGGAAGACGAAGCCGAGAGCGTCCTTCTGCCCCCAGACCCCGACGGCCAGAGCCGTCGCGAGGAGTGCGCCGAAGGCTGCTCGGAACAGACGCCTGCCCCCTTCCACCGCGCAGAGGGCTGCCGCTATCTGGGCCGGGATGACCACGGCGGGCTCCGCCCTGCCCAAGGACCACTTGCCGAGGGCGGCGCCGACGCCGACCGTCAGAAGCCCCAGGAGGAACCAGATGACGAGCGGGTCGCGGCGGTGTCGCCGCAGGCGCACGGCGAGCGCGAACACCCCGATCGGGATCAGTGTGAAGCGCAGGAGCGACCGGCTGTACAGGTCCTCGTGGATCTCCTCGAGTCCACCCGCTCCGAAGAGGCCGAAGAACGAGTAGTACGGCCACGCTGCGAGCAGTACGACGCCGACCGCGAGACCCACACCGAACCGAAGCCACACCGCACCGGTCGGCCAGGTGCGGAGCGAGGCGACCAGGCCGAGGGCGCCGAAGGTGAAGACCACACCCGAGAACTGGTGGCTCAGCATCATCACCGCCCACAGCGCGCCCAGACCGGGATACGCGGCCCAGCTCGCCGTATTCCGGATCAGCGCTTTGTGGAGGAGGGCCAGGAAGTGGAAGCCCAGTCCGGTCGCGAACGTGCTGGGGTAGGAGACGTTCAGGGAGAGGGAGGTGAATCCGAGGAAGCCGCTCCACACCAGAATCTCCCTGCCCCAGAGGAAGAACAGGCAGAGCGCAGCCAGCGGCGGGGCGGCCCGGTGCCTGGTCAGGGTGCGGGTGAAGTGCCACACACCACTGAGCAGCGCGGTGAGGCCGAGGACGGCGCCGCACCGCAGCACGTCGAAGGTGTCGAGGTCGGTGGCCTTGGCGAACAGCGCGAGGAAGACCGTCCACGGCGAGTAGTACGGACTCTCCGTCGGGGAGTCGACCATGGGGTTGCCGGGGTTGACCAGGTCGTGCCGGAGGCGTTCGATCGTGGCGGCGTGCACTCCCATGTCGCCGTGCCAGGGCAGCCTGACGATCATGAAGACGAAGACGGCCGTCACCAGGAGCACCGCGCCGTGCAGTGCGGTGGTGACACGGTCGGCACCGAGCATGCCGGGTATTCGGCGCCGTGAGGGTCGCCGGCGGTGCCGGGAGGACGGGGGCGCGGGTCTGGAGTCGACGGCGCTGGGCGCGTCGAGGGCGCTGGGCATGGAGGAGAGACTCTTCGGCTCGTCAGCCGCGGCCGACGGAGCGCGCGCGGAGCTTCCACGGCATGGCGATGGACTCCAGCTGGACCGCGAGGCTCATCTTGGACTCGCCGACCGTACGGTCCTCGAAGTGGATCGGGACCTCCATGACCTGGAAGCCGCGGCGCAGCGCCGCGTACTTCATCTCGACCTGGAAGCTGTAGCCCGCGCTGCCGACAGAAGCGAGGTCGATCGCACGCAGCGCGTCGGCGCTCCACAGGTTGAAGCCGCCGGTGATGTCACGGACCCGGGTGCCGAGGATGGTGCTGGCGTAGGCGTTGGCCCAGCGCGAGAGGAGCCTGCGATGGGCACCCCAGGCGTCGGAGAGGGTGCCGCCGGGGACATAGCGGCTGCCGACGACGAGGCCGGCGTCGGTCGACAACGCGACGCCGAGCATCTCGGCGATCTTGTCGGCCGGGTGGGAGCCGTCGGCGTCCATCTGCAGGACGTACCGGGCACCGTCTTCGACGGCCTTGCTCATTCCGGCCGCGTAGGCGCGGCCGAGGCCGTCCTTGGACGTACGGTGCAGCACCGACATGCGCGGCGTGCCGTCGTCGGCGAGGTACCCCGCCGCCAGCTCCTCAGCGATCCTGCCCGTACCGTCCGGGCTCGAGTCGTCGACCACGAGGAGCCGCAGACCGGGTATGCCCAGATTCATGAGCAGCCCGGCCACGGCCGGTATGTTGCCCGCCTCGTTGTACGTGGGCATGACCACGGTCAGCGGAACGGTCGCCCACGCCTCGGGCAGCACGACGGGCGCGGTGGTCTGGTGTTCGACTGTCACTGGGTCCTGCCTCACTGGGTCCTGCCTCACCGAATTCGCCGGAACGCGCTGCCGCCGACCGCACATGCGGACCGACGGTACGAAGACACGTACTGCGCGTCACCGGCACTCCGCCGCGTACCGCGCCGCACCCCCGCGAAGCGTCGCTCTGTCATCCCCCGCCGGCCGCGCGGTCCACTGGACCACAAGGACTCGTCCGTCTCACCGGCCCCACTACATTACCTCCGCGTCGTTCCGTTACGGCAGCCCCTCGGCCATCCTCTGTCCACGGCGAATGCGCCTACCGGCCACTGTCAGGCTGCGCGAAGGGCAGGACGAGCCGGGCCCCCACCGGGCCGGACCGCGCTCGGCAGGACATTGGCTTCGGCCAGAGTCTGCCCTGGTTGGGGTCGGGCATGATCAGGGTGCCGTACCGCTAGCCCGGCAACTCGGGCAGGTCGTGATCCTGCCGGGAATTTGAACGAGCGGCCCCCTGGCCTTGCCCGACACAGGCCCGGCCCGGGGAGGTGGATAAAGCCCATGGAGCCGACCGACCTCACCTCCGGGCCTCCGCCCCAGCCAGCTCCCCTCCGTGTCACCTCGCCGTCGGCCTGGCGTTCGCGCGCGAGCACGTCCGCCGCCAGCTCCGCGCTTCCAGCACGACGCTGCGCTGCTTCTGTGCGGCCTGGTGACTGGCCAGCCCGCGGTGGCGGAGTCGAGAGCGGGCCGGGTGAGCGGCCGTATCGCGCGCGACCCGCCTTCAGCGGGTCGCGTTGGCGTAGAGAGACTTTGGGCGCACCCGGCTTCGGCAGTACGCCGTGGCCGGTGACCGAGCGTCCGGCTGAGCTGCTGACCTGGTGCGTTGGTCTGCGGGTTGTGGGTCCCTTTTGGGCTGACGATGGTGGTTCTACTCGGCTCGGGCGACTTTGGCGTGGCCGGTGAAGACACGCCGGAAGAGGTCGCGCCCGGTACGTCCGGCGTGCTGGAGTGCCCAGTCCTGTGCGGCTTCCTGCTCGGCGTGGGGTCCGGATTCGGCTCCGCAGTCGGCAGCGACGCAGAAGGCCTCGTAGGTAACACCTCCCTCGGGGACATGGCGGATGGTGTGGGCGACATGCCGCCAGACGAGGGGGGGCTCACTGGTGGCCCTAGGGGTGGCGCCGCATAGACGTTGCAGTCGCCGACCGTGCGGGCGCGGGCACGTACGTTGGCCAGCTCGGCACACCCAGCGCAGCCTTCGACGGGCGTCGGCTCCAGACGCAAGGGCAGTTCGACCGGCGGGGTCGAGTACCCGGCCGGGTTCCGTCACTGCACATCGCCACCTCTCGAATGTCACATGCCCGACCTCTCGACAGGTCGGTGCTCTAGTTCAGTATTCGCGTAGCCGAAGCACTCCCGCTGCGGTTCTCGGTGCACCGGTGTGCCCTCACTGACATCACGTCAACTCAGCGGAGGGGCACGCCATATGCCCAGTCCCAAGACGTTCACGAAGATCGCGGACCATTTCCGGGAGCGCATCCTGTCGGGAGAGCTCGAACCGGGCGCCAAACTGCCGACGAACCGCGAGATCGCCGGGCAATGGCAGGCCACAGCCGCCACCGTCTCCCGAGCCCTGCAGGCCCTCCAGGTCGAGAACTTCATCCGCACCACACCCCGGGGCACCTACGTCGCCGATGACTCACGCTGGACACTGTCAGCGCGTGACCGGCTGGCCAGGGTCCAGCGGGTGAAGTCGTTCCTCGCAGAGGGCGAGACGAGCCGGGTAACAGCGGCCGAGCTGATCATCCCGCCGCTGTACGTGGCAGAGGTCTTCGACCTGGAGGCAGGAGACCAGGTCGTCCGGCGTGAATGGCTGGCCGGCCGCGGCAAGACCCGAAACGTGTTCGCGGTGACCTGGTACCCGGCCCCGTTCGCCGCCCTCGTACCAGACCTGCTGAACACCGCCCCGGGCCGCAACCGCGGGCTGACAGCCCGAGTCCTGGAAGCCACCCGACACGCAATCACCCACGCCCACGACAACATGCACGCCCGCCCCGCCGACGCCCGAGAGGCAAGCGCACTCGGACTGCCAGTCGGCTCCCCCGTCCTGGCCGGCGCCCACGGCTGGTCGGACGCGGAAGGCATCATCGAGTACGGAGAGTGGTGCCTGCCACCCCGCTTCACCATCGGCTACGAGTACCAGCCCTGACCAATCCACGGAGCGTCCCCGACGACCGACCTGCGGTCTTCGGGGACGCTGTCGTTCACGTGTCTGCCTCAGTCCGCGTCGCGGCCTTCGAGGCGCTCGACACGTTCCTCCAACTCCTCGACACCCCCCGCGGCTCGTTCCAACTCGTAGGCCAGATACGCCAATCCGACCGCCCCCGGGAGCTCCTTCTGCGGGGCATCCGACGCTTCGTCCGAGTACGGCGAATCGCTACCCGCCTGCACCGCCGCGGCAGATATTTCACGGACTCAGACTGAGTCACAGCCGAAGCCCGTGAACGGTCGCAGTTGGCAGGGGTCACACCGTGGCGAACCACAAATCGTTTGCCGAGAAGGTCTCCAACTCCAGCTCTCGAAGCTTCTCCTCCTCGCCGAACACCCGTCCGAGCACGGCGATATCGCAGTGCATGACTGGAGCATCGAATGACGGAACAAGAATCACCGTTCCACCGTTGGCGAGGACCTCCAAATCGCCTGAAGTACGTTCCTCGGCGAGGATCAGCCGCAGCGTCGTGGAGACCATTGCCACGCGAGCGTCCCGGACCAGGACACTCAGCCATTCCTCGTCGGCTTCTTCATCCCAGTCGACAACCCCTCCGACCGATCGAGCCAAATGGTCGGCGATCTCGACTGCGGCCTCTTCACGCCAGGTGAGCGGCTGATCAACCAACCGCGCCAGCGCATCCGAGACGTCAATCACGGTGCACCTCCGGGACTCCCATGAATAGCGCCCCGGGCATTCCGATAGACATTTATATAGTGAGTCAACTCCCCAGTCCTCCCGACAACCCCAACGGGCCCATTCGTGACGTACACCTTGGCCTTGTTTCCGACCCATAGCTTATGAGCGTCAGCATAGGCGGCAGCGTCTAGAGTAGCCTGTTCCGCATCTACGCCCTTTAGGAAGACACTCTTTGTCGGACCCGACGAACCCGGGAGGTGCTTCAGCATTGCCGGGTAGCTGACGGTGTACTTGCCATTCGTCAGCTCCCCATGACGGTTCACGTAGCTACTAGGAGGCGTAAAGCAGTTTGCGTTGTGAACCAAGACCGGAGTCCGTCCCGCCAGCACATAGTACGTGTGAAGGTCGTCAACGGTGAGGTTGAAGGTGCGGGCCTTCTTGGCGAACGCCCTGTTGCCGACCACCGTGACGGTCTTGCCCCGGTCGGTCAGCAGGGTCATGCCCTTGGACAACTCACCCGCAGGGACCCAGCGATGCTCGGAAGGCGACCAGAACGGGTGCTCATGCGTCGCCGTCAGCTTCTCTTCGCCGCCTGAGGTCGAGATGGCTAGCTCATTGAAGAGTTTGTCGTCCTCAGTGACGATGCGATGCGTGACCTTTCTGATTCCGGACTCACCGGTCTCTGGATCGGTTGCTCGGACCTCGTCACCGACCTCGATCTTGTCGATGTCCTTTGTCGTACCGTCTGCCATCAGCACATCGGTGCCGGCCAGGAAGCACTTGCAGCCACGGACTCCCGCCATGGCCAACACGACGGGGAATCCGGAATTACTACAGATCGGGCATGTATCAATCGAGTCAATGCTGTCGACGTGCTTCCAGCCGTCGTAGAACTTCCGTATCTCGCTGCACGGGTCGTTCATCCCACCAAAGGTGCACTGCTCGCGATAGTACAGCTCGAGATTCAGTTCATAGCTCAGAACATCGTAGTACCCCTGATTGGTACTCCGGAGCTGGCTCTCACTCGGGTACCCCCTGTTGAGCCATTCCTTGGCCACCTCCTCGGGAAGGAGTGGTGCTTCTCCGTCACCCAGGTCATCGACGCTGCTCTTGGGTGCGTGGTCCTCGCAGGAGTTGGTGTGATAGCAGCTGCCGGGGCTGTTGTCTCTCGATCCGTTGTTCGGGTCCTTACCCGAGATCTGGTCCGGAGTGCAGTACTTGACGTCGTACGAACAGGTACCCGGCGTGGAGCCGATCTCAAGCCCGGTGGGGTCGCTGAAGGTTACCGGGGCGTTGTTGGCGTAGGCATAGCCGTTCAGCGACTGATGCTGATCGAGGCTGAGCAGCGGGTCGACGCTGATGAACTGACCGATCAGCGGGTCGTATTCGCGGGCATCCACGTGCGTGAGACCCGTGGTCTTGTCGGACGTCTTGTCCAGGAAGCCGCGGTCCGTCGGCCAGGTGCCGACCGCGCCGCCGCGCTCCGCCCCGAACGGGGTCATGTAGCGCTTGGTGACCTTCTGTTCGGCGTCCGCGGTGACCGCGAGGCTCTGGGTGCCGTGGTGGTCGCCGGCGAGGAACTGGAGCTGATTCGTGCCCGACTGGTTGGTGCGGACCGCGAGCGCGGCGGTGCCTGCCGTGTATGTGCGCTGGGCCCACGTGGTCTTGTCCGACCGCAGGTGGAGTTCGGTGGCCCCCATGTACAGGACCCGCTCGCCGTCCTCGGTGTTGCGGATCAGCAGGGTGCCGTCGGCGTCGTAGACGTAGTCCGTGGACTTGGCGTTCTCCGTGAGCTTGGCAAGACGGCCTTCGTCCGACCAGGTCAGGTCCTGCTGCGCCACGGCGCCAGGGCGCTTGGTGGTGTTGCCGGAGGTGTCGTAGTCGTAGACCTTGTCCTTCGCCGGGTCTGCGGCCGTACCGCACTCCGTGCGTGTCGTGGTGTAACGCAGGGCATGGGGCTGCTTGGCGGGGTCGTAGCAGTACGTGGTCGTGGTGTCTCCACCCGCCGTGTGCTGCGTCTCCTGCTGCCGCTGGCCGCCCTGGTTGTAGGTGTACGACGTCCAGTACGGTGCCGGCCCGCCCAGTGCCCCGGCGTCTCGCGGGTCCGAGCAGTTCTGGGAGGACGGAGTCCAGGCCTCCGTCATCCGGCTGTAGCCGTCATACGAGAAGCACTGGGTCTCCGCCTTGCCTGCCCCGCCGAGGGTGGCCGAGTCGGCGATGGCCGTCACATGACCGGTCTGGTCGTAGCCGTAGGCCAGGTCCTGCGGCATGTACGAGTGCGTCTCGTCCGTGACGTTGCTGTGGGTGAGCCGGTCGGTGCCGGTTTCGTAGCTGTTGGTGATGTAGACGCTGCGGTCACCCGTACCGCCTCGACCCAGAGTGAACTGGCCGACCTGGCCAAGAGCCGTGTAATCGGCCCTCAGGAGGTAGTTGTTGAGGCCATGGACGGACGTGACCTGTCCCAGCAACCCGTAGTCGTATTCCACGGTCTCGCCCGGAAGGCCGCCGACGGCGGGCTCGGCCGTGCTGCTGGCGGAGCCGTCGGCGAGGTAGTTGGTCGTGAAGGTCAGCGTTGCCGGCTGGCCCGCCTTGACCAGGTCGTCCGTGGCCGGAAGCCGGAGCTCCGTGCTCGTGGGCTGGTTCAGGTCGCCGTAGGCCTTGACCTCCTTGGTGTACTTGTCGCCCGTCTCGCCTCCCACGAATCGCGTGGACGCGGTCGGGAGCCCCTTCAGCACGGTGTCGTACGTGCGTCGGGTGAGCAGCGTGGCCGACGAGAGGTCGGTTCCCGCCCAGGTGTCGACGGGACGGCTGATGTCGTCGTACGTGCTCAGGACGGATTTCCCGCCCGCGGTCGTCTTCGTGATGCGGTCGAGCTTGTCGTAGTCCGTCTCGGTGACACCCTTGTCCGGGTCCGTGGCGGTCTTCTGGCGACCGAACTGGTCGTACGTGTAGGTCCACGTGGCGCCGTCGGGGCCGGTGATCTTCTGCTGCTTGCCGTCCGGCGTGTACGCGAACCGTGCCGAGGTGTACGCGGTGCCCAGCGTCGCGCCGTACTGCGTGTCCATGGGATTCACGCCGGCGTATTGGCGGGTCTCCGACGTCCGGCCGAAGATGTCGACGATCGTACGGGTCGCCGACCCGCCGTCGAGGGCAGTGGTCGCGGCGGAGTCACCCGTGTAGGTGGTACTGGTGGTCCACTTCTTCACGCCGAGGGTGTACAGGCTGCTGGACGTGGCCCGCTCGGCCCCGTCGAAGACCGTCTCGGTCTGCTTCGGCGCCTCGCCGTACTCGGCCCGTGTGTACGTGCTGTTCGGGGTGCTCGTCGTGTCGAAGATGTCCGCGTAGGCCTGAAATGCGAGACCACGACTGTCGTAGCGGGTGTCGGTCAGCAGGCGTCCGCCCTGCGGGGTCGGGGACTGCGTCTGGAGCGGGCGCAGCAGCGCGTCGTAGATCGCGTAGCTGGTGTTGTACGTCCGGCCGTCGCCGGCCAGCGTCGATGTCGAGACCCAGGACTGCTTGGTGTTGCTGAGGGAGTACTCGTAGGTGCTGTTGGGCGACTGGCTGCCGCGGATGCGGTTGGGGAGCCACACGTCCGTCAGACGGCCCAGTGCGTCGTAGGCCAGCTCCGTCTTCTTCAGGTTGGCGTCATACGTACGCACGGTGAGACCGCGCCGCGGATCGAAGTACGCGAAGGACTTGTGCGTCAGGGCGTTGGTGACGGCGGTCCTGGTGAGCGGCCCTGCGGTCGACGGCGTGTACTCCGTGATCGTCGATTTGTCGTCGTCGTTCGTCACCTTGGTCGGCCGGCCGAGCGTGTCGTACTCGGTCTCGGCGACCCGCTGCCAGTTCACCGGCGGCGTCGTTCCGTACGACGTGGCACGACCGGCCCAGGTGGGAGGCCCCTTGGTCGGCTTCATCGTGTCCGACCAGGCAATGCCGTCATACGCGATCGCGTTGTCCGACAGGACGTTGCCCCGAGTGCCGTCGGCGGCCTTCAGCTTCAGGTCGGTCTCGGCGAAGGTGCAACCGAGGGCGACCGTACGTACGCGCGAGACGAGGCTCGTCAGCCCGACGCCGTCGTTGTCCGCGTACCAGGTCTGGGTGCAGGTCTCGTCACCGTTCTTCGCGGAGTCGCCGGAGTCGAGGACCTTCTCGGGGCGCCCCTTCTCGTCGAAAGCAATTGTGTCCGTGTACCTGGACCGCCAAGTCGACGAGGCGGTGAGGTAGGTGTACGAGGTCGTCTTCTTGGTCCGGACGAAGCGGGCCACGTGATCGGCCGCGTCAGGCACGCCCGTCTGACGTGCGGTCTCCGTCGACCACGGCTCATTGGACGTGGCGGAGATCGCGGTCGCGCCGTCGTAGGTGACCTGCTCCCGCAGGGTTCCGCTGAACTGGTCGCCGTCCTTGATGGTGGCGACACCGATCGCCGGCTGACCCAGCGGGGCGATCGACACGGACTTGGTGGTGCCGTCCTTGTTCGGGTCCCCGTCCATGCCCTGCATGTACAGGGAGACGGTCTTGGACCGGACCGGGGCGTTCCGCGATCCCTTGTAGACGGTCACCTCGCGGTAGCCGCGCCAGTCGGACCAGGTCCGCTCGTCCTTCGGGGTCATCGGATCGTCGCTGTGGTGCCAGGCGGCCCCGCTGTAGACGTACTCGTTCTCGACGGGCACGTTCTGGCCCGCCGGGTCGGTGGTGACGACGCCGAGGACCCGGTACTTGTGGAACCAGTCGACCGAGGCGTCCGGTGCGCCGTTGATGTTCCAGAACTGCGGGTAGCAGTTGCGCGTGTTGGAGTCCTGGGGGGCGTCGAGCACCTGGCTGCGCACGCACTCCTCGGAGGAGAGCGTCACGGTGGTGATCGCACCGGTCTCAGTCGTGACCGTGGCGATACGCGGGCGCGTCAACGGCAGGATGTTGTCCGTGCCATCCACACGGTTCTGACGCATGTGGTAGGTGAACGAGATCGGCTTCAGCTCGATCTCATTCGTTCCTGCCTTCGCCCACCGCGTGATCGACTTCAGCGCCAGGACCTGGTCCGACGTGTCACCGATGTCGCCGCCGTCCAAGTACTCCTGGGTGAACTTCCAGTAATCGACGGGGTCGTACGCCTTGGTCGAGGCGTTCCAGGACGACGTGTTCACCTCGGTGAGCCGCTTGCGGCTGAAGTACGACGGGGACTCAGCGAGGCACTCGGTGGAGTCCTTGGCGCAGATCGAGTCGAACGGCACGTCCGGCCAGCTTTCGGCCGTCGCCTTCGTCAGCGAGGTGCAGTCCGCGGCGGTGCAGCGTTCGGCGTAGCCGAAGGTCACCTTCGCGTCGGCGTTGTCCGTGAACAGGCTCCCGTTCAGATCCTTGCGAAGACCGTAGGTGATCTCCTTGAGGTAGCCGCCACGGGTGTACTCGGCGTCGGCCTTCGTGGCCTTGTTCTTCTTGTAGTAGTTGGTTTCGTTCGTGTACCAGTAGGTGGCCGCGTTGCCGCGGGTGTCCTCGACGTAGTCGAGGTTCCACCGCCAGGCCTGGGGCACGGACCGCTCGGCGAACGTGGCGCCGGCGGTGTAACCGGGCTCTCCGGTGTCGTCGCCGAAGACGGGAACAGTCCAGGTGGAGTTGGTGCGCTGCGTGGTGGCTCCGGGCAGCTTGTTCTGGCCGAAGACGTACCTGGTGCCGTCACCGGTCACGACGGTCCAGTACTCACCATCGCCGTCACCGTTGTCGGCACCGGTGGAACGAACCACCTTCGAGGCGTCGTCGTTCTCGAGTTTCCACACATTCGCCGTGGCCGTCTTCACCAGGCGGGACGACCTGCCGTTGAGGACCAAACGGGCATTGTCGTACTTCCAACAGCGGTCGAAGACGTCCTCGTGACCGTCGTCGTCGCAGCTGCCGTAGGAACGTTCCACATAGGACTCGGTCAGAGAGAAGCCCTCACCGACCGATGTGCCCTGGTTGTTCGTGGTGGCCGTCCGGCCGTCGACGCTCCCGGAGTCGTAGGAGAGGCTCAGCGACGGGACCGGTCCGGCCGCGGCCGGCGGCATGGCGAAGCCGTATGACCAGGTGAAGGAGCCGGAGTTGCCGCCTGCGGACCAGACCGAGGACGCGGCGAGCGGAGTCGCGCTGTAGTCACCCGTGCCCTTCGCCGACTGCCCGCTGCCGGACGTGGTCAGTGCCATGACCGTCGCGCCGGACGACGAGGTACCGAGCTGGGTGGCCGGGCCCGCGTCCGTAGCTGCGACCGCCACGTCGGCGGAGACCGTCCGGCCCTTGAGATCGTTGTACGAGCCGAGCGGCGTCCGCGTCCGGCACTCGTCCTTCTGCGGGGTGGTGAGTGCACAGGCCGGGAGCTGTACGAGCTGGAGACGCCCCGCCCAGCCACCACCCACCGCGGACGCGAACGCACCGTAGTCGACGCTGATCCGAGCCTTGCCCGCGCTCTCCGCCTCGGCCGTCAGAACGACGCCCGTGATGCCGAGCCTGTCGGCGGATGCCTGGTCGAGGACCGTGATCGTGGCGTCGGTGCCGGCCTTGAGGCCGGACTTGGCCGCGGATGGAGCGACGGTGACCGGGAGGCCACCAGGCCTGGCCCCCTTCGCCGAGCCCGCGGTCAGTGCCAGGCCGGCCGTGCCGGCCTTCGGCCAGACCGCCCGCAGCTGTTCAGCGCGGGCCCGCCGCGCCTGCGCCGCGTTCTCCCGCTGGTCCTTCGCCACCTGCTCGCGGGCCTTCTTGTCGCCCGGACCGGAGAAGGGCTTGACCTTGCTGACGTGCTGGCCCGGCAGATCCGGGCGGCCCAGACCAGCCTTGCCGTCGGCCGCCACTACCGGTGTCAGACCGATCGGAACCGAAAGTGCCACGGTCAGCGGTAGCACCACCAACGCCCGACGGCGCCATGGGCGGGGCCCGCCCGGCCGTCTGCTCGAACTACCTCTCGCGAATATCACAGATACTCTTCCCCACCTTTGAGACATCGTGAAGGGTGATGCTCCGAGGCCCCGCAGGACGCCGGAGAGCGGTCGGGTGGCACCGCGGAAGGCGGTACCACCCGACTCTGTTCATGGGGCTCGTTCAGGAGCCGATCTGTGCCTCGATCTGATCCTCGGCCTTCATGGCGCCAACCCAGACGCGTACGTCGGAGACCTGCGCCGGCAGGAAGTGCTTCCAGGCCCCGCCGGTCATGCCCTTGCCGACGGCGAACTCGCCGGAGCCGACGAGAGCGGTGAACTCCTTGTCGCCCTGGACCGCGGTTCCGACGCGCAGCCAGATCGTCTTGTCCTGGGCGTCGAAGACACCCGTCAACCGAACGGTGCTGTCGAGAGCCGCTTCCTCGGTCGACTCCACGGAGTCGAACGTCCCATCGGCATTGAGCCGCCCGAATTGCCAGAAACCGACGGGCACCGTCTTGGTCCTGTCCGGGGCCGGTTCCGGATCGTCAGGGTCAAGGGAAATGACCTTCGTGCCCGTCACCTTGAACCACAGGCCCCAAGAAGAACCGTTCGCGGTTCGCTGACCGACCACCTGCCCCACGTAGCCGTTGCCCTTCGCAAGGATCTTGGCACCGTCCAGGGCGACCGCGGTCGACACCGTGAACGACCCCTGGTCGTCCACCAGCGGGCCGGAGGCCGTGGCCGCGCCGTCCATGCCATTGGTAGCGGAGAGATCGATCCCGTCGGCTGTCGCCTGCGCACCCCCCTCGAGCGTCAACGTCCGGCCGTAGCCCGAAGCGATGTCCGGCACCGTGCTGCCGGAAGCACCGGCAGCGGACCAGTCGGCGACCAGCTCTGCGGCCTGGAAGCCACCGGGCAGCGTCGCCCGGGCCTCATCGGCGATCTGCGGGGCCTTCAGAGCCCGCTGCCACGCCGCGGCCTCGTCGATGGAGCCCTTCCATTGGTCGTAATACGCGCCACGCCACCACGCACGGCCGATCTGAAACCTGCCGGTGGACGTCCACGAGGGAGCAACCACGTGCGTTCCCTGGAGCTCACCGTTGACGTACAGCTCGATCTGCTTGGCCGTGTTGTCCTGGGCCGCGTTGTCGTAGACGGCCGCGAGGTGAGTCCAGACGCCGATGGCCGCAGGCTGCTTCGCCTTCACGATCTGGTTGCTGATGTCGCCGTCCGCGGCGTCCTTGGGCGACGTGCGAAGCTCCCAGGTCTTCGAATCGGCCCGGTAGCCGAGGTAGAAGGCGCTGTACCAGCCGCCGGACAGGACCGGGTCCTGCGAGAGCGCGGTGTAGTTGGTGTTGCCGTCCTCAAGCCGGACCCAGGCGGAGACGGTGTAGGAGGAACCGGTCTGTACCGCCGGTCCGGCGGTGGAGGCGTAACCGTTGGCGCCCGTGAACGCGAGGCCCTTGTCCGTCACCGGCGAGTCCAGCGGCAGGCCGTCCTTGTCATGGGTGATGAGCCCCCGGCGGCCGCGGTCGTCGCGCGTCACGGCGCCGGTCAGGGTGGCGTCGGCCGCGCCGCCGTTCGGAGCGCTGTCGAGAGCCGGGCCGGATTCCTCGGTGAAGCTCCAGCGGCCGACGGGTGCTTCGCCGTCCGAAACCTTGAACTGCACGGTCCTGGGCTCGCCGGGACGCCCGAGGGTGTCCACTGCGCGCACCTCCAGCGTGTACGTGCCCTTGTTGAGCGGAGTCACGTACCCGGTTGCCGTGGCTCCGGTCGCGGTGCGCCACGTACCTCCGGTGAGCCGGTACTCGTATGCCTTGTTGTTGGTGTCGTTCTCCGCGGGGCCGAAGCCGAAGCTTCCGGTCACCCCAGGAGCGCCCGCCTCCGGGCAGTTGTCGGCGTCCACGCACTCCACATAGGGGCTCTTGAACGTGATCGTCGGCGCCTTGGGGGCCGTCGTGTCGACCTTGAAGTAGCACCAGTTGGTGTAGCCGGACGACTGCGAGTAGCTGCTGTTGTCCTGGAACACCTGCGTGAGAGAGGCGAAACGGTGCAGCGGGCCCTCAGGCAGGGACGTGCCCCACTTGGCCGTCGCCTTGACGTTGTCGCCGATGAAGTTGGTGCCGGTGGGACTGCTGATGCCAGAGCCGGACCAGGTGTCGTCCGCCGCCTTCGTTTCGATCCGGAACCAGGCGTGCAGCTTCGCCCCGACCTCGCTGCCCGCCGCGGTCTGCGGCGTGGAGGTCAGCGTGGGCCTCGGGTCGGAGATGATCGTCGGTGCATCGGGGTTCGTGCTGCAGACCGGAGCGGTACCGGTGACGAGGCCGGCATTCGTCGGCTTGGCCGGGTAGGCGACATAGGTCACGGCCAGGGTGGCGTCGTTCCTGAAACGCTTCCAGGCGCTCGGGTCGCTCTCTTCCTTGGCCCGGAGTTCGAAGGTCAGCCGGGAGAACTTCCCCGCTGCGAAGTCCCGCACGGTCGGGGTCAGGTTCTGCCAGCTCTGGTGCGGGTCGTCGCGGAATTCGATGGGCGCTGTTGCCGAGTACTCGTCACATGAGGAGCCTCGCCCGGCGGAGACGTTGACCTCGGTCAGCCAGTCACGTTCCACGGGGCGCGTGGGCCACCTGGTGGACGAGGAGAAGTTGTCGGTGCGCACCAGTTGGACCACGCGCGGATCGCACTGGAACGCCCAGGGTTCGGTCACTCGGAAGGTCGCGTCCAGGACCCGCTTGCCCTTGAGCACGTCGGGCGTGAACTGGAAGTACAGGCGCTGCACATAGCCGGGGCCGCAGTAGGCGCCGCCCCAGCTACCGCACTTGCCCATACCCATGCCGAGGTTGTCCGCACCGTTGCCCCAGCCGTACGAGGCCACCTGGTCGTCGGATCGCAGCGCGGTGCGCGTGGCGGCACCCCAGCCCACCGTCGGGTCGATGAAGAGCGGGAAGTGGCCGGCGTTCGTTTCCGCCAGCATCCGCGTGTTCGGTACGACCGACAGGCTGTCGTCCATCAGCTTCACGTCGACGTGGCGGACGTTGTCTCCCTGTCCGGGCGCCACACCGGTGCCGGAAGCCGCGGTCTCGGACGTGTCCCGCCGAGTACTCGGCGCGTCCTCCTGGCCGGCCCGCGGCGCCGCCTGGTTCTTGCCGTCGGCGAGAAGGGCGTTCTGCCGGGACTGCTTGGTGTGCTGTGCCTCGGCGGCCTTGCCCGCCGAGTCCCACATCTGCGCCGGTGGCGCCTGGAAGACCGTGTTGCCGTTGCCGTCCACAGCGTCGAAGTTGCCGGCGGCACCTCGGCGTACGGAAAGGCCCTCGGTTTCGAGACCGAAGGTGAGCCGCTTGAGCGCCGGGTTCGCCGCCGCCTTGGGCGTCTTGACTACCAGGACCTCCTGAAAGCTCTCGACGGTCGCCGTCACCTTCAGGTCGACGTCCGGGAGGACCTCACGGTAGACGGCGCTCGGTCCGTCGAGCTCCGGGACCGGCAGCTTGCCCGGCCAGGACAGTTCCAGGGAGCGGCCGTTGCGCGTGAGCGCGACCAGCGGATTCTCCTTGCCTCCTCCGGAGAAGGTCATCGCGGCCGACGCCGCTTTGGGTCCGACCGAACCGTCCGCCCTGCGCTCGAGCGTGGCGTCCGGCGCCTGCCAGCCCCCGCCCGGCTTGGCCACGCGCACCGGAACCGCCGATTCCTCCAGCGTGAAGGTGAAGCCGTCCGGATTGGCGTACGTGGTGGTCCGCTCCGAGCGTCCCTCCTGCACCTCCACGCGCCGGCCCGTCTTCTTCGCCTCGGCCAGCGCGCGGCGACCTTCCTCGACCTCTGTCTGTGCCGTCGGCGTCTCCGCCGGAACACCGGCGGCCTGCGCCACAGGCACAGGAAGCCCCAGTGCCAAGGTCAGTACCGACAAGGCAAGAGTCGCTCTGCGGGCACGCCGAGGTGTCCCCCGTCTCTTCACCATCCCCACCCCTAGTTATCGCAAGAACACAGAGGGCAGTCACCCAATGCCATCGCTCCAGGGGAGTCAAGGAGTTAACTTCACGGCGGGCCGCACAGCATCAGCCCTGTGAGCTGGGGAAATCGAGACATGCCCGAAATCGACACGTCCCACCCGCCCGCGCCCCGACGGTTGCGTACTGTCACGGTCGGCGACTCGACGTCTCATCAGTAACGGAATATGAAGTTCCGATGAGCATCGACTTTTTCACGCAATAAACCTCTACTTCTCTCGAAATGGACTTCGCGTACCGGGCTGTCTCATTCCGCTTGCGCAACTCAACGTGTTCACACCTTGGCAGCATGATTCGTGAGCGAGATCACACAGTAGGGCTCGGGCATTTCATCACCTCCGCAGCATCGTCACCACCGCAGCGCCGCCCAGCCCGATGTTGTGCGCGAGGCCGACCCGGGCGCCCGGCACCTGGCGCGGGCCCGCCTCGGCGCGAAGTTGCCAGACGAGTTCGGCGGCCTGGGCGAGGCCGGTGGCGCCGAGGGGGTGGCCCTTGGAGATGAGGCCGCCGGAGGGGTTGACGACCCAGCGGCCGCCGTAGGTGGTGGCGCCGGACTCGGCGAGCTTGCCGGAGGCGCCCTCCTCGCACATGCCGAGCGCCTCGTAGGTGAGGAGTTCGTTGATCGAGAAGCAGTCGTGCAGCTCGATCACGTCCACGTCCTCGATGCCGAGTCCGGAGGTCTCGTACACCTGCCGGGCCGCCGCCCGCGACATGGGGCGGCCGACGACGTCGATGCAGGAGCCGGAGGCGAAGGACTCGTCGGTGTCGGTCGTCATCGCCTGGCCGGCGATCTCGACGGCCCGGTCGCGCAGCCCGTGGGCGTCGACGAAGCGCTCGGAGACGACGACGGCGGCGGCCGAGCCGTCGGAGGTGGGCGAGCACTGGAGTTTGGTGAGCGGGCGGTGGATGGTCTTGGCGGCGAGGATCTCGTCGACCGTGTAGACGTCCTGGAACTGGGCGTTGGGGTTGCGGGAGGAGTGCTGGTGGTTCTTGGCGGCGACGGCCGCGAGCTGGACCTCGGTCGTGCCGTACCGCTCCATGTGTTCGCGGGCCGCGTTGCCGAAGATCTGGGCGGTGGGCGGGGTCATCTCGAAGCCGTGTCCGGCGGCCATGATCCCGTAGTGCCGGGCGACGGGGGACGTCTTGAAGTCCCCTCCGTCCGAACCGCCGCCGAGCGCGCCGCGCGCCATCTTCTCGAAGCCGAGCGCGAGCACGCAGTCCGCGATCCCGCCCTCCACGAACTGCCGGGCCATCATCAGGGCGGTCGAGGCGGTGGCGCAGTTGTTGTTGACGTTGTAGACGGGCACGCCGGTCAGGCCGAGCTCGTAGGCGGCGCGCTGTCCGGCGGTCGAGGCCTGGAAGCAGTAGCCGACCGGGACCTGTTCGACGAGGCCGTACGGGATGCCGGCGTCGGCCAGGGCGGCGGTGCCGGCCTCCTTCACCATGTCCCAGTACTGCCAGTCGCGGGTCTCCGGCTTCTCGAACTTCGTCATGCCGACGCCGACGATGTACGCCTTGCCCATTTCCGATTCCCCCTCAGTCCTTCGGGAGGCCGAGCAGACGCTCGGCGACGACATTGAGCTGTACTTGCGTGGTGCCGCCCGCGATCGTGAGGCAGCGCGACATCAGCACTCCGTGCACGGCCCGCTCGCCCGCGCCCTCGGCCACCGCGCCCGCCGGGCCGAGGAGTTCGAGGGCGAGTTCGGCGGTCTTCTGCTGGTGGACGGTCTGGACGAGCTTGCGGACGCTGGCGCCGGGGCCGGGTTCGAGCCCGGACACCTGGAGCAGGGTGGTGCGCAGGCCGAGGCAGGCGAGGGCGTGCGCCTCGGCGACGAGGGCGCCGACCCGGACCCGTACGGAGGTGTCGGCCGTGTCGTCGCCGGCGGCGGCGATCAGCGCCTCCAGGCCGGTGTCGAAGGCGACCTGGTCGGCCATGTGGACGCGTTCGTTGCCGAGGGTGTTGCGGGCGACCCGCCAGCCGTCGTTCACCGCGCCGACGACGGCGTCGGCGGGGAGCACGGCGTCGTCGAACCACACCTCGTTGAAGAGGGATTCCCCGGTGATCTCCTTCAGCGGGCGCACGTCGATGCCGGGGGTGTTCTTCATGTCGACGACGAAGTAGGTGAGTCCGCGGTGCTTGGGTGCGTCGGGGTCGGTGCGGGCGAGGAGGATGCCGTAGTCGGCGGTGTGGGCCGAACTCGTCCACACTTTCTGCCCGTTGATCCGCCAGGTGCCGTCTTCCCGCCGCTCGGCGCGAGTACGGAGGGAGGCCAGGTCGGAGCCGGCCTCGGGTTCGGAGAAGAGCTGGCACCACTGCTGTTCGCCGCGCAGGGTGGGCGGCAGATGCCGTTCCTTCTGCTCGGGGGTGCCGTACGCGAGGAGGGAGGGGATCACCCAGGTGGCGATGGACAGCGGGCTGAGCCGGATGCCGGCCGCCGCCATCTCCCGCTGTACGGCCAGCTGTTGGACCGGACCCGCGCCGAGGCCGTACGGCTCCGGGAGGTGCGGCGCGGTGTAGCCGGTGGCGGCGAGGGCCTTGCGGGCGGCGTGCGGGTCGAGTCCGGCGGCGGGCGCGAGGGCAGCGCGGGCGGCCGCACGGAACTCCTCGGCCTCGGCGGGGAGTTCGAGCCGCAGTTCGCGCCGGGTGCCGGCGGCGGCGCGGCCGACGGCGGCGAGCCGGTGGGTGTCGCCGCCGCCGAGGAGCTGGCGGGCGACGAGGGCGCGGCGCAGCAGCAGATGGGCGTCGTGCTCCCAGGTGAAGCCGATGCCGCCGAGGATCTGGATGCAGTCCTTGGCCACGGTGTACGCGGCGTCGAGCGCGGTCGCGGCGGCGAGGGCGGCGGTCAGGGACCGTACGGCGTCGGGCGCGCCGGTCGGCCGTCCGCCGGGCTCCTCGCGTGCGGCGCGGGCGGCGTCCCAGGTGAGGGCGCGGGCCTGTTCGAGGCGGACGAGCATGTCGGCGCAGAGGTGCTTGACGCCCTGGAATCGGCCGATGGGGTGGCCGAACTGGACGCGGGTGCGGGCGTGTTCGGCGGCGGTGTCGAGGGCGCGGGCGGCGGTGCCGCAGGCGTCGGCGGCGAAGAGCACGGCGGCGAGGTCGCGGACGGCCGCGGAGGTGAGGCCGAGGACGCGCCCGGCCGGCACGAGGACGCCGTCGGCGCGCACCTCGGCGGTCGGCCGGGTGGGGTCGGCGGAGGCCTGGGGGCGTACGGCGAGGTTGCCGGCGTCGACGGCGAGCCACACCGTCCCGTGCACGGCCCGCGCGGGCAGGAGCACCAGGTCGGCGCAGGCGGCGCCGAGGACGGGCGGGGCGAGGCCGTCGAGGACGAGGCCGTCGGCGGTGTGCGAGGGCGCGGCGGTGAGGGTTCCGGCGGAGAGCGCGACGGCGGCGGTCCGCTCGCCGGCGGCGACGGACGCGGCCTCCTCGCCGCGGCCGGCGCGGTGCAGCAGTTCGGCGGCGAGGACGCTCGGGAGGTACGGCCCGGGCAGCACGGCCCGCGCGGCCTCCTCCAGGACCACGGCCAGGTCCACGAGGTCGCCGCCCCCGCCGCCGTACTCCTCGGGCAGGTGCGCCCCGAGCAGCCCCTGCGCGGCGGCGCCGGCCCAGAAGGCGGGGCGGGTGGTGGCGAGTTCGGGGAGGTCGAGGTGCTTGCGGATCTGCTCCGGCGGTACGGCGCGGGTGAGCCAGCCGCGGACGGATCGGGCGAGCTCCCGCTGTTCGTGCGTGATGGCGATGCCCATGCCGCGCAGACTAGAACACGTTTCAATCTGACGGAAGGTCAGCCACGAAGTCGGGGCGGCAAGGGTGCTCGCGGCGCCCTCCCGTAGGATCCGACGCCCGCCACTTCTCGGGCCCCTCTCTCCTCGCCCCCCTCGAACGGAGTTCAGGAACTGATGACGTCCTCGCGCACGGGCACCCGTACGGGCACGGTCTCCGCGGCCGACGCCGGCAGCTGGTCGCTCGACGGCCTCACCGTCCACCGGATGGGCTTCGGCGCGATGCGCCTGACCGGCAGCGCCGCCTTCCACGAGGGCGTGCCGAGCGACCGCGGCCAGGCTCTCGCCGTACTGCGGCGGGCGCTCGAACTCGGCGTGAACCACATCGACACCGCCGCTTTCTACTTCTCGCGGCTGCGCTCCGCCAACGAGCTGATCAACTCCGCCCTCGCGCCGTACCCCGACGACCTCGTCGTCGCCACCAAGGTCGGCCCGGCTCGCGACGCCTCGGGTGAGTGGGCCGTCTCGGCCCGGCCCGACCAGCTGCGGGGCCAGGTGGAGGAGAATCTGCGGCAGCTGGGCCGCGACCACCTCGACCTGGTGAACCTGCGGGTGATGAGCCAGCCGGACGTCAGCGAGCACTTCGGCGCGCTCGCCGAACTCCGGGAGGCGGGCCTCGTCCGCCGGCTCGGCATCTCCAACGCGCGCCTCGAACACCTGGACCAGGCCCGGGCGATCGCGCCCGTGGTGTGCGTGCAGAACCCCTTCGGCATCGGCGCGCCGAGCGGGGCGCGGGCGGTGCTCGACGCGTGCGCGGCGCACGGCATCGCCTTCGTGCCGTTCTTCTCCGTGGCCGGCCGGGGCCGCGAGTCCGGCGCCGTCGCCCGCACCGAGCACGACGAGGTCCTCGCCGTCGCCCGCGCCCACGGCGTCTCGCCGGCGCAGGTCCGGCTCGCCTGGATCCTCCACCAGGGCCCGCACGTCCTGGCCATCCCGGGCACGGGCGACCCGGACCACCTCGTGGACAACGTCGCGGCGGGCGCGCTGCGGCTCGACGAGGACGAACTGCGGCTCCTGGACCGGATCGGCGGCGAGCAGGCGTAGGGAGTACGGGGGCGTTGTCAGTGGCGGGTGCCACGATGCGGAGCAGCGGCCGCACCGGCCGTCCGGACCGACCTCGGAAAGCAGACACGCCATGGGCACCTGGGACATCGGACCCTTCGACAACGACACCGCCGCGGACTTCTCGTACACGGTGGACGAGGCGCCGGAGGAGCAGCGGGCCGGGGTGCTCCTGACCGCGTTCCACGAGGTGACCGGCGTCGGCGACGAGTACCTGGACGCCGACCAGGCGGTCGAGGCCGTCGCCGCCGCGGCCCTGGTCGCCGCCCAGTGCCCGGGCGGAGACCCGGTGACGACCTCGTACGCCCCGAAGCAGCCGATACCGCCGCTCCCGGCCGCGCTCCGCCCCGCGGCCGTGGAGGCGCTCGACCGGATCCTCACCGAGCCGTCCGAACTCCTTGAACTGTGGGAGGAGTCGGACGGCGCGGAGTGGAAGGCGGGGATGCTGCGGCTGCGCGCGGTGCTTGCGGCGGCGGGCGCCGCCTAGCCTCCTAGCCGGCGCCTAGCCGGCGGCCAGGAGGCGGCGGAGCCAGTCGGTCCGGGCGGCGCGGGCGGTGCGGGTGAGGGCGGCGTGGCGGGCGAGGCCGTCGAAGCCGTGGCAGGCGCCGGGCCAGACGTGCAGCTCGGCCTGGCTCCCGGCCCGCCAGAGCCCGTTCGCGTAGGCCACGCCCTCGTCGCGGAACATCTCCGCCGAGCCGACCTCGACGTACGCCGGGGGCAGCCCCGTCAGGTCCGTGGCGCGGGCCGGCGCCGCGTAAGGGGGCGTGTCCGGCGCGCCGTACAGCGCGCCCAGATGAGCCTGCCAGGCCGTCGTGTGCGAGGTGAGGTCCCAGACGTCGACACCCGACATCTGGTGGGCGGAGTACGTGTCCATGCGGTCGTCCAGCATCGGCGACAGCAGCATCTGGCCGAGGACGGGCGGCCCGCCCCGGTCCCGGTTGAGCAGCGCGAGGGCCGCCGCCAGGCCACCGCCCGCGCTCTTGCCGCCGATGACGAACCGGCCGGGGTCCACGCCCAGTTCCGCCGCGTGCCCAGCCGCCCACACCAGCCCCGCGTACGCGTCCTCCACGGCCGCCGGATACGACGCCTCCGGCGCGAGCCGGTACTCCACCGACAGCACCGCGAGGCCGAGCGGCTCGGCCCACTCCCGCAGCACCGTCGGCAGGACGGACCAGGCGTTGCCCATCACCATCGCCCCGCCGTGCAGGTAGTACAGCAGCGGCAGCGGCCCGCCGAGCCCGGCCTGCCGCGCGCTCACCAGGGTCACCCCGGGCGTCCGCAGCTCCGCCACTTCGAACCGTCCGCCGTCCCTCAGCTCCTCGGCCGTCGGCCGCGGCCGGGACGCCGCGTCCCGCGCCCGCCGCTCGGCCAGGTTCGCCGCGGTCATCGGCTCCCGCCGCCCCGCGCCCCGGGCCTCGACGACGGCGCGCACCTCCGGATCGAAGGGCGTCGGCGGCCCGCCGCCCCGCCTGCTCATGCCCATCGCGCGATCGTAGCCGCTGGTCCGTGTGCGGCCCGTAGGGCACGATGGGCGCCCGTACGTCCGTACTCGTCAGTAGGAGCCAGCATGTCCGAGCCGACCCCCGAGATCCTCGCCGCCTTCGAGGCCGCGAAGGGCTTCATGCCGGTGAAGGAAGGGCTCGCCCTGTACGCGGCGGCGACGGAGGCGGCCGGGATCGGGCTGCCGCTGCTCGAGGTCGGCACGTACTGCGGGCGCTCGACGATCCTGCTCGCGGACGTGGCGAGGGCGGCCGGGACGGTCGCCGTCACCGTGGACCACCACCGGG
Organism: Streptomyces fradiae; assembly: GCF_041270065.1. NCBI lineage: Bacteria > Bacillati > Actinomycetota > Actinomycetes > Kitasatosporales > Streptomycetaceae > Streptomyces > Streptomyces fradiae. The sequence continues at coordinate 2,283,456 of NZ_CP065958.1, forward strand.
GCAGCGAGGAGCAGCAGCCGGGCTGGGAGTACCACGACCCGACCGTGGTGGACCCCGAGGTGGGCGTGATGGACACGCTGCCGACCTTCCGGCGCACCCTGCGCAAGGCCGGACTCGAAGAGCATGTGATCGCGGTCGTCGGGCGTTCGCCGCAGGTCGCGGCGGTGTGGGGCGGGCAGCTCGGCTTCGTGTTCATCGACGGCGGTCACACGGACGAGCACGCCTCGGGCGACTACGAGGGCTGGGCGCCCAAGGTCGCGCCCGGCGGCGTCCTGGTGATCCACGACGTGTTCCCGAACCCGGAGGACGGCGGCCAGGCCCCGTACCGCATCTATCTGCGCGCCCTGGAGTCCGGCGACTTCGAGGAGATCTCGGTCACGGACTCGCTCCGGGTGCTGCGCCGCCGCTGACCGCGGCCGAGGACGCGAGAAGGGCCCGGACGCCGAGCGTCCGGGCCCTTCTCGCGTCTCCGCCGCCAATACACCTGGTGCAGCTAGTACAGCTAGTACAGCGACGTCACGTACAGACAGTTGGTGTAGCTGTAGCCCGACTCGATCTTGGTCGTGCTGCCCTTCTTCACCTCGGCCGAGCTGCGCGTGCTGTCCCGCTTCTGGAGCATCTGGTAGTTGCCCGGGGGCAGCGTCAGGGTCCGCTTCGGGTACTTGGACGACGGGCCGGTGCAGGGCTTGTTGCCGCCCTTGGGGACGATGATCCCCGGGTAGGTCTTGCAGCTGCCGCAGGCTGGGAGGGTGATGCGGCCGGTGACCGGTCCGGTGTAGAGGAGTTCGACCGCGCTCGGGCCGTCGTTGCTGATGACCATCACCATGCCGGAGCCGTCGGCGGTGGCGGCCGAGGGGACCTTGTTGCCGGCGGCCGGGGTCTCCTCCGCGATCTCGGCGGCGATCGCGATGTTGCGGGCCTGCGGGGTCTGCGGGCTCGACGGGTACGCCTTGACGTACTCGTTCATCGTCGCGAGCGCCTCCGTGAACTCCTTCTTCTTGAACTGGTCGACACCGCACGCGAAGTCACCGCGCTGGATCGACCGGCCCACGTCCTTCCCGAACGAGGCGAACGCCGCCGACGGCAGCAGGCCGACCGTGGTGTCGATCCGGCGCAGCTCCGCGGCCGTGTCGCAGGGCGCGACGCCCACCGACTTGTCCCGGGCCCGCAGCACCTCGCGCAGCGTCGGCTCGACCTTCGCCGCGAACGGCGACTGCGGGAAGGTGCTCATCAGGGCGTTGAGGTGGTCGGCCGACGACTTCTCCTGACCGGTCATGCCGACGCTCCGCGTACCGCACTCGAACCAGGACTCCGCCAGCGGCTCGTCGGCCCGGCCGACGAGAGTGCCGAGCAGCGCCTTGTCGACCCGGCCGGGCAGCTCCCGCAGATGCTGCAGGGCGGGGACGGCGCGGCAGTAGTCCTTCTTGGCGTACGGGGCGGAGACCGACTTGTAGTACGCCTGGAGGCGGTCGGGCACGAGCTTCCCGGCGCGCGAGCCGGCGTGCTCCGAACCGATCCGCTGGTACGTGTCGAGGGCGGAGCGGTAGGTGGCCTCGGCGCTGGTGAAGCTCTGGCCCTCGGAGTCCTTCACCAGCTTGTCGGCGGCGGCGAGCTGCTCCAGGAGCCGCTGCTCCCGCGCCTCGTCGCGCGCCGCGCCGTACGCGAAGCCGCCGCCCACCGGCACCGCGAACAGCACGAGCGCCAGCGGCAGGACGAGGCCCTGCCGGGCCGAGGCCCAGGGCGCGAGCGGCGTGCGGCGGGCGCGGCGCAGCACGTCCAGGGCGGCGAGGACGACGAAGGCGCCGTACGCGACGAGGACGCCGGCCGGGATGCCGTCGGGGTCGGCGGGCAGGACCGCGACGATCAGCGCGACGGTGGCCGCCCAGCAGACGACGGCGCCGATCCACTGGCGCAGGACGACATACCCGAGGCCGAGGCCGGAGAGGTTGAGCAGCGCGGCGGCCACGGCGGCCGGCCAGGGCTGCGGCGGCGGGGGCGGCTCCACGGGCGCGAACCCGGCCCCCGCACCGGGCATGGCGCCGAGCTGCACGGTCGGCTGCGGTGTGCCGTACACCGGCGGGTGCGCGGGCGGCGGAGGCACCTGACCCGCCTCAGGCGCGACCCGGGGGTCCGGCACCGGCGGCCGGGCGTCCTGGGGCTCCGAAGCGTCATGTGGCCGTCTCGGGTCCGGCACCTGTCCCGAGCCCGGGCCGGTGTACTCCCAAGGTGACGGATGTCTCCCGGTGGTGCCGTGGTGGTCGTGTTCTTCCCCGGCCACAGGTCCCCCCTCGTGGTCGTGCGGCTGAAGCGTCTGACGGTTCGTCTCATGGTCGCGCAGCGGTCGCCCTTGCGCCCCGTCGGGGTCCCGTCGGGGTCCCGTACGGGCACCGAGGCGGCTCGGCGATCTCCCCCACCTACCCTTCACCCACCTCTCACACACGCGGCCCTCGTTCGGTTCCGCTGCGGGCTTTCCGGCTCCGGAGCGCCTACAGTCGCGGGGTGCCGTACGCCCACCGGAAGCTCCTCGCGCTCGCCCTGCCCCTCGGCCTGCCGCTGGCCCTGACCCTGACCGGGTGCGGCGGGTCCGCCGCGTCGTCGCCGCAGGCCACCCGTACCGCGGACGCCAAGGCCGCCCCCGGCGCCACGCCGGCCACCACGCCCAGTGCGGCGCCCACCCCCTCGCCCGCGCTGCCGCTCGCCGGGCGGACGGTCGTCATCGACCCGGGGCACAATCCGGGAAACTTCCGGCATACCGCGGAAATCAACAAGAAGGTGAACATCGGGACCACTCGTAAGGAGTGCGACACCACCGGCACCTCCACGAACGCCGGCTACACCGAGGCAGCCTTCACCCTCGATGTTTCACACCGTCTTCGCGATCTCCTCAAGAAGCAGGGCGCGACGGTGATCCTGGTGCACGACGGCGAGCGCCCGTACGGGCCCTGCATCGACGAGCGCGCGCGGGCCGGGAACACCGCGAAGGCCGACGCCGCGATCTCCGTGCACGCCGACGGCTCCGCCGCCGGGAACCGCGGCTTCCATGTGATCCTGCCCGCACGGGTGAGCGGCGGGGGCGCCGACACCGCGAAGATCGTCGGCCCGTCCCGTACCCTCGGCGAGAAGCTCGTCACACGGTTCGCCCGTGCCACCGGTTCAAACCCCGCCAACTACATCGGATCCGGCACCGGGTTGGACGTGCGTGACGATCTCGGGGGTCTCAATCTCTCAACCGTTCCCAAGGTCTTCCTCGAATGCGGCAATATGCGTGATCCGAAGGACGCCGCGCTGCTGACCGACGCAGCGTGGCGCCAGAAGGCGGCGCAGGGGATCGCGGACGGCATCGGGGCCTACCTCCAGGGGTAGGACCGAGGAGCGATCGGGCGAACGATAGATTCGCTCCGTACGATGGGGCGCCCCCCGTGCTTCGCGCCACCCCGACGAGACGACCCGACGAAGGACTTCTTACGTGAATATCCGCTCCCTCACCCGAGGCGATGGCGTGCTGATCGGCGCAGCGGTGGTGCTGTTCATCGCCTCGTTCCTCGGCATCTCCGCTTGTGACGCGCCGGGCAACTACTGCGACTCCTTCGACGCGGCGTTCTCGTGGGAGGTGTCGCCGCTCGGCTGGGGCTCCTTCCTGCTCGGCATCGCCGGCGCCGCCCTCGTGGTGCTCTCGCGCGCGCTGCCGCAGCCGCGCAAGGTGGCCGGCCTGGAGCTCGGCCAGGTCGGCGCGGCCTTCAGCGTGGCCTCCGCGTGGACCATCCTGATGTGGGTCTTCGAGTCCTCGAACGTCGGCGCCGGTCTGGTCCTCGGCCTGATCGCCTCCCTCGCGGGTGCCGCCGGCGCGATCGCGGGCCCGCTGGTCCCGGCCCTGCAGGCCCCGCTGGTCGGTGCGCCGAAGCCGCCCACCCCGCAGCCGTACGGCATGCAGCCCGGCCAGCCGGGTCAGCCCGGCGTCCCCGGTGGCTACGGCTACCCGGGCGCCCAGCAGGCCCCGTACGGCGCGCAGCCCGACCCGTCGCTCGGTGGCGGCCAGCCGTACGGCGCCCAGCCGCAGCCGGCCCCGGCCCCCGGTCCGCAGGACGCCGCCCCGCAGCAGGCACAGACCGCCGCACCGGCTCCGGCCGGGGACTTCGCCCCGTTCTGGTTCGCCGTCCCGGCGGCCCGCCCGCTGTACGCGGAGGACGGCTCGGCCGCGCCGATCGCCGAGCTGGCGCCCGGCGCCTGGTACCTGGCGGTCGAGCAGCGCGGTCAGGCGCTGATCGCGCAGACCCAGGACGGCCGCCGCGGTGTGCTGCAGGACACCACCGGCATCCAGCGCGGCTGACGCCCCCTTTCGGTTCACTCGCCCGACGGCCCCCGGCCCGGATCTCTTCCGGGCCGGGGGCCGTCGGCGTACAGTGCGCACCGACCCAAAGATCTGACGATACGTCAGAAAGGCGGCGCGGCATGCGACTCGGACTCGCCCTCGGCTACTGGGGACGCGGCCCCTCCCCCGCCCACCTCGCCCTCGCCCGCGAGGCCGAGGAGCTCGGCTACGACTCGGTGTGGACGGCCGAGGCCTGGGGCTCCGACGCCTTCACCGCGCTGACCTGGATCGCCGCCCACACCTCGCGGATCCGGCTCGGCACCGCCGTCGCGCAGATGGCCGCGCGCACCCCGACCGCCACCGCGATGCACGCGCTCACCCTGGACCATCTGTCGGGCGGGCGGATGATCCTCGGGCTCGGGCTGTCCGGGCCGCAGGTCGTCGAGGGCTGGTACGGGCGCCCCTTCCCGCGCTCGCCGCTCACCGCGACCCGCGAGTACGTGGACGTGGTGAAGCAGGTGCTGCGCCGCGAGGGGCCCGTCGCGCTCGACGGGCGCTACCACCCGCACCCGTACAGCGGCGCGGACGGCACCGGGCTCGGCAAGCCGCTCAAGCCGATCACCCACCCGCTGCGGGCGGATCTGCCGGTGCTGCTGGGCGCCGAGGGCCCCAAGAACATCGCGCAGACGCTGCGGATCGCCGACGGCTGGCTGCCGCTCTACTGGTCGCCCACCCGCTGGGCCGAGGTGTACGCGCTGCCGGACGCCCTCCCCGACAACTTCACCGTGGCGCCGATGGTGCGGGCCCAGGTGTGCGAGGACGTCGCGGCCGGGCTGCTGCCGGTGAAGGCGATGCTCGGCTTCTACATCGGCGGCATGGGTCACGCGGCCCGCAATTTCCACGCGGACCTGATGGGGCGCATGGGGTACGAGGCGGAGGCGCGGCACATCCAGGAGCTGTTCGCGGCGGGGCGGCGGGAGGAGGCGGTGCTCGCCGTGCCGGACGCCTTCGCCGACGAGATCTCGCTGGTCGGGCCGCGGGAGCGGATCGCGGAACGGCTCGCGGAATGGCGGAAGGGCCCGGTGACGGACCTGCTGGTCACGGCACCGGACCCGGAGACGCTCCGTACGCTCGCGGAGCTGAACACCTGAGACCCGGACGGTCTCGGCCAGTCTCAGCCGCTGAGCTGGGAGGCGCTGGGCACCTTGTCGACGACCTCGGCGCCGGCGCTCTTCCCCGCGTCCTTCACGCCGTTGATGACGCTCTCGAAGGAGCCGACGTCCGCGTCGGTCACCTCGCCCTTGCGCAGCTTCGTCCCGAGGCTCTTCAGCGACTCGATGCCGGCGCTGAGCGGCGCCACCGCCTTCGACAGCAGCGGGTCGCCCTTGGCGTTGTTCACGGCGGCCTTGAGCCGGTTGTAGGTGAAGGCGCCCGCGAGGCCGGCCTTGACGAGGGCGAAGGTGCGGCCGTCGGCGCCCTTCTTGAACTTGCCCGCGCGGTACGGCTTGATGATCCACTGGTACGTGGCGCCGGCTGCGAGGCCCGCGTTCGCCACGAACCGGGTCTTGGCCAGCTTCTGCTGCTCGAAGCTGGCCGAGGCGGTCGGCGTGTCGTTCGCGCCGGTCGTCATGGTCTGCGTACTGTCGCCGCCGCAGGCCGCGGTCGTCACGAGGAGCGCGCCCGACAGGAAGAGGGCGACGACGGCGCGGCGCGCGCGTAGGAGACGTGGCACGGTGAGACCTCCCAGGGGACTGTGGCGCCAGCCTCACCCGGGGGCGCGGGGCGCGCACCCGGGGTCCGCCAGGAGGGTGAACGGGTCGGAGAGACCAGGAAGGGCCGGGCCTAACCGCAGCAGTCGGGCTCCAGGCCGCGGGGCAGCCGCTCGCCGCCGAAGACCGCGACCGTGGCCTCCTCGCCGCCGAGCGCCGCCACGGCGAGCAGCAGCGAACCGGCGGTCCAGGTGGTCTGCTCCTCCGGCCAGACCGCGCGGTTGCCCTCGAAGACGTAACCCGTCCAGTAGTTGCCGTTCTCCGCCCGCAGGTGCCCGATGGAGGCGAGGATCTCCAGGGCCCGGTCGGACTCCCCCATCGCCCAGAGGGTGAGGGCGAGTTCGCAGCTCTCGCCGCCGGTCACCCAGGGGTTGGGCAGCACGCAGCGCACGCCGAGGCCGGGCACGACGAAGGCGTCCCAGTGCTCGTCGATCCGGGCCTTCGCCGCCGCGCCGGTGACCGCGCCGCCGAGCACCGGGTAGTACCAGTCCATCGAGTAGTGGGACTTGTCGAGGAAGCGCTCCGGGTGGCTGCGGATGGCATGGCCGAGCGCGCCCGCCGCCAACTCCCAGTCGGGCTGCGGCTCTTCGCGCTCCTCGGCGATGGCGAGGGCGCAGCGCAGCGCCTGGTGGATCGACGAACTGCCGGTGAGCAGCGCGTCGGTGACCGGCGTGCCGTCGGCCTCGCGCTTCCAGCCGATCTGCCCGCCGGGCTGCTGGAGTCCGAGGACGAACTCGACGGCCGCGTAGACGACCGGCCACATGCGGTCGAGGAAGGCGTCGTCGCCGGTCGACAGATAGTGGTGCCAGACGCCGACGGCGATGTACGCGACGAAGTTGGTCTCGCGGCCGCGGTCGGTGACGTCGTCGGGGTCGCCGTCCTGGTAGGCGGCGTACCAGGAGCCGTCGGCGTTCTGGTGCCGGGCCAGCCACTCGTACGCCCGCCGTGCGGCCTCGTGCTCGCCGGCGGTGTCCAGGGCCATGGCGGCCTCGGTGTGGTCCCACGGGTCCAGGTGGTGCCCGCGGAACCACGGTATGGCGCCGTCCTCGCGCTGGACGGCGAGGATGCCGGCGACGGTCGCGGCGGCCTGCTCGGCGCTGAGGACACCGGGGAGCACCAGGTGCTCCGCGATCCGCTCGGGAGAGGTCACTTGGCGTCGGCCTCGACCTTGGGAAGGTGGGGCTTGGTCGCGTAGGCGACGAAGCTCTTGCCGACGACCGGGTTGAGCAGCTGCTCGGCGACCCGGGTCACGGCCGGCTTCTTCATGATGTCCCAGACCAGCAGCTTGTGGTACGCGCGGACCGGCAGCGCCTTGTCGTTGTCGACGCCGAAGGCGCACTTGAGCCACCAGTACGGGGCGTGCAGCGCGTGGGCGTGGTGCGTGCCGTACGGCTTGAGGCCGGCCTGGCGCATCTTGCCGAGCAGCTCGTCCGCCTTGTAGATGCGGATGTGGCCGCCCTCGACCTCGTGGTACTCGTCGGAGAGCGCCCAGCAGACCTTCTCGGGGCCGTAGCGCGGGACGGTGATCGCGATCCGGCCGCCGGGCTTGAGGACCCGGACCATCTCGGCGAGCACGCCCTTGTCGTCCGGGATGTGCTCCATGACCTCGGAGATGATGACGACGTCGAAGGACTCGTCGGGGAAGGGCAGGTTGAGCGCGTCGCCCTCCATCGCGGTGGCGGACGCCCCGGCCGGGGCCTCGCCGGCCTCCTTCATGGCGGCGAACCACTTGGCGACCTCGCGGATCTCCTCGCCGTTCTGGTCGAGGGCGACGACCTGGGCGCCGCGCCGGTAGCACTCGAAGGCGTGCCGGCCCCCGCCGCAGCCCAGGTCGAGCACGCGGTCGCCGGGGGCGAGCGGGAAGCGGGTGAAGTCGACGGTCAGCACGGCGTCTGCCTTTCAGGGGCTGCTACGGGGGCGTGGGGGGCGCGATCGTTCAGGAGCGGGTGGCCGCGGCGCGGGCGCGGGGCGCGCCCGCGATCGCCTCGCGGTACAGCTCGGCGGTGCCCTGGGCGGCGCGGGCCCAGGTGAAGCGGTCGAGGACCCGGGCGCGGCCCGCCCGGCCGAGGCGGGTGCGCAGTTCGGGGTCGCCCAGGACCCGGCCGAGCGCCACGGCCAGCGCCCCCGCGTCGCCCGTCGGCACGGCGAGGCAGGTCTCGCCGTCGGGTCCGGCGACCTCGGGGATGGCGCCGCCGGTGGTGGCGACCAGCGGGGTGCCGGTGGCCATGCCCTCGGCGGCGGGCAGCGAGAAGCCCTCGTAGAGGGAGGGGACGCAGGCGACCTGGGCGGAGCGGTAGAGGTCGACGAGCTCGGCGTCGCTGATGCCCTTGACGAAGCGGACGGCGCCGTCGAGCCCGTACCGCTCGATGGCCTGGGCGACCGGCCCGTCCTCGGCGCGCTTGCCGACGACGACGAGGTGCGCGTCGGGCTGCTCGGTGCGGAGCTTGGCGAGCGCCTCGATCAGGTAGACGAGGCCCTTGAGCGGGACGTCGGCGCTGGAGGTGGTGACGATCCGGCCGGGGACCTCGGCGACGGACGGGTCGGGCGACCACAGGTCGGTGTCGGCGCCGATGTGGACGACCTTGATGCGGTCCTCGCGGACGCCGAGGTGCTCGACGATCTCCTGGCGCGAGGTGCCGGAGACGGTGAGCACGGAGGGCAGCCGGCGGGCGACCCGCTTCTGCATGCGGGTGAAGGCGTACCAGCGGCGGACCGAGGCGCGGCGCTTCCAGTCGGCGGCGGCGTCGAGTTCGAGCTGCCGGTCGACGGTGATGGGGTGGTGGATGGTGGTGACCAGCGGGGCGCCGAGGGCGCGCGGGCCGCCGAGGAGTCCATAGCCGAGGGTCTGGTTGTCGTGGACGACGTCGAAGGCGCCGCGGCGGGCGGCGAGCATGCGCCGGGCGCGGAGCGAGAAGGTGAGCGGCTCGGGGAAGCCGCCGGTCCACATGGTGCCGACCTCGACGGCGTCGATCCAGTCCCGGTACTCCTCGCGCTTCGGCGTGCGGAAGGGGTCGGGCTGGCGGTAGAGGTCGAGGCTGGCGATCTCGGTGAGCGGGACGCCCTCGTCGAGGGTGGGGTACGGCTGGGAGCCGATGACCTCCACGCTGTGGCCGAGGCGGGCGAGCTCGCGGGAGAGGTGGCGGACGTAGACGCCCTGGCCGCCGCAGAACGGATTCCCCTTGTACGTGAGGAGAGCGATCCGCAACGGACGGTCACCGCCCGGGCCGGCACCCTGTCGGGGGCTTGCCTCTATGGCCTCCGCGGTCAACTGGGACCCCCTTCGAGCGTGCTTTTCGCGGGAGCGTAACCGCCCGCGCTAATCTAGAACAAGTTACAGACTTGATCATCCTCGATCCTTCGAGGAGCACAGAATCTACCGGCAGGTAGCTTCGTCGCGAGATCCGGAACAGGTGATTCGCGCCACGGCGGCGGCCGGGCCCATACTGACGCTCCGCCACCGCACGGCACCGCACGGAACGGGACCTCATGAGCGTGGAAGACAGACCAGCGTCGCCGCCCCTGACCGAACGCCAGGAGGCCCGCCGGCGGCGCATCCTGAGCGCCAGCGCGCAGCTGGCCGGGCGCGGCGGCTTCGACGCCGTCCAGATGCGGGAGGTCGCCGAGGCGGCCGGAGTGGCGCTCGGCACGCTCTACCGCTACTTCCCGTCCAAGATCCATCTGCTGGTCGCCACCATGCAGGACCAGCTCCAGCACATGCACACGACCCTCCGCAAGCGCCCGCCGGCCGGCGACGACCCGGCGCAGCGGGTGGCCGAGACGCTGATGCGGGCCTTCCGGGCGCTGCAGCGCGAGCCGCAGCTCGCCGACGCGATGGTGCGGGCGCTGACCTTCGCGGACCGCAGCGTGAGCCCCGAGGTGGACACGGTCTCGCGGCTGACGACGGCGATCATCCTGGACGCGATGGGGACGGAGCACCCGACGCCGGAGCAGCTGTCGGCGGTGCGGGTGATCGAGCACACCTGGCACTCGGCGCTGATCACCTGGCTGTCGGGGCGGGCGTCGATCGCACAGGTGAAGATCGACATCGAGACGGTCTGCCGGCTGATCGAGCTGACCGCGCCCGAGCCCCCGAAGGGGCGCGGGCGCGGCTGAGAACAGCAGGTGCGGCAGGTTCCGGAGGCTCAGGAGGTCTTCGGCGGACCCGCGACCTTGAGCGCCTCCGCGCAGGCGGGCTTGGCGTCGGTGGCGATGAACATCACCAGCTTGAGCGCGCCCATGTTGTGCGCCTTCAGCATCCAGGTGCCCTTGCTGAGGCTCTTGATGGTGGTGCCGGCCTGGTCGATGCTCTGGCCGGTCTGCCAGCCCTCCTTGCCGAGGGCGGCGACCGTCTCGTCGTAGGACTTCTTCGGGTCGGCGGCCTTCTTGCCGTCGGCGTTCCACATGACCATGCACTGCTCGGTGCCGGCCGGCACCTGGTCGGCCTTGGCGTCCTGCTGGAGCCCGGCGCCGGTCGCGGCGGTCTCGATCTCCTGCTTCACGTCGTCCGCCGACAGCTCCTCGCCGCCACCCGCACCCGAACCCCCGCTCGCCCCGGCCGAAGCCGCGCCCGCCGAGGACGAGCCGCCGGAACCCGCGTCGTCCGACCCGCCGTTGCTCCCGCAGCCCGCCACCAGCAACACCACACCGGCAGCCGCGGCCACCCACTTCGCCTTGCGCACAATTCTCCCAAACAAGTGCGGACGAAGGCCTCTTGCCCCCGTGACCAAGGCAGTAGTTTTGCATAAGGGAACGGGCCCTACTCCTCGGGCGGGAACACGGGCTCGCCGCCGTCCGCGAGCGCGATCGAGATGGCCTCCACCGGGCAACCCTCCGCCGCCGCCAACACCCGCTCGTTCGCGTCCGATTCGGGATCGCGCGGGTGGGACTGGCGGGCGGTGTCGAGGCGGAAGGCGTCCGGGGCGTGGTTGACGCACATGCCGGAGCCGATGCAGACGCCGCGGTCGACCTCCACGTGCCAGCGGTCGCCCATCACGCCTCCCCGTAGCCGGCCGGAAGGTGGATCATCTTGTGCTCCAGGTACTCGGACAGGCCCTCGGGGCCGAACTCCCGGCCCAGGCCGCTGTTCTTGTAGCCGCCGAAGGGGCCGAGCATGTCGAGGCTGAAGGTGTTGACGTTGAAGGTGCCGGTGCGGACCCCGCGGGCGAAGTCGATGCCGTGCTCCACGTCGCCGGTCCAGACGCTGCCGGACAGGCCGAAGTCGGAGTCGTTCGCGATCCGCAGCGCCTCCGCCTCGTCCCCGTACGGCAGGAGGCAGATCACCGGCCCGAAGATCTCCTCGCGGGCGATCCGCATCGTGTTGTCGACGTCGCCGAAGAGCGTCGGCTCCACGTACCAGCCGCGCTCCAGGCCGGCCGGGCGGCCGCCGCCGGTGAGCACCTTGGCGCCCTCCGCCTGGCCGATGCCGATGTAGTCGAGCGAGCGCTGCTGCTGGCGCCGGGCCACCAGCGGGCCGACCTGGGTGGCCGGGTCGAGCGGGTCGCCGACCACGAGCGCGCCGGCCGCGGCGGCGAAGGCCTCAGCGATCTCGTCGTAGCGGGAGCGGGGGGCGAGGATGCGGGTCTGGGCCACGCAGGCCTGCCCGTTGTTCATCCACGCGGCCGGGACGATGCCGGCGACGGTGGCCGCCAGGTCGGCGTCCGGCAGGACGACCGCGGCGGACTTGCCGCCGAGTTCGAGGGTGACCCGGGTGAGGTTGCGGGAGGCGACCTCCATCACGCGCTTGCCGGCCGCGACCGAGCCGGTGAAGGAGACCTTGTCGACGCCGGGGTGCCCGACCAGGTACTCGCTGACCTCCCGGTCCGCGGGCAGGATCGACAGCACCCCCTCCGGGAGCCCGGCCTCGGCCGCGATCTCGCCGAGGATGTACGAGTCGAGCGGCGACTCCGGCGAGGGCTTGAGGACCACGGTGCAGCCGGCGAGCAGCGCGGGCCCGAGCTTGGCGGCGGCGGTGAACTGCGGCACGTTCCACGGCACGACGGCCGCGACCACCCCGACCGGCTCGCGCCGCACGAGCAGCGGCCCGAGGACGCCGGGGCGGCGCTCCTCGTACGCGTACGCCCGGGCGACGTGGATCGCCGAGTCCCACACCATCATCGCGCCGAGCGCCTGCGCGAGGACGGACCAGGAGTACGGCGAGCCGTTCTGCGCGCTGATCGAGCGGGCGATCTCCTCGTGGCGGACGGCGATGGCGTCCTTGATCCGCGAGACGACCTCGATCCGCTCCTCCAGCGTCGTACGCGGCCACGGCCCCTCGTCGAAGGCGCGGCGCGCGGCGGCGACGGCCCGGTCGACGTCGGCCGCGGAGGCGTGCGGGACGCGCCCGATGACCTCCTCGGTGTGCGGGGAGATCACCTCGATGACCTCGCTGCCGAGCGGGTCGGTCAACTCGCCGCCGATGAACAGTTTTCCGTGCTCCACAAGCTCGGTCATGACCGACTGCCTCCCTGGGGGCCGCACGCCGACTCCAGAATCTGACTGCGTTTCAGAACTGATACCAGTTCTAGTTCTGCTTGACCAGACGCGGCACCGACCGGCTGACAGTTCGTCAGTTCTCGTTATAGTGGCCTCGGTCAACCAAGCTCCGTACCGCCGTGGAGAGACGAGGCCCCATGACCGAGCCCGAGCCCGATCCCGAGCCCGCGCCCAGCGAACAGGTCATCGCCCACGGCGGAGGCGTCTGGTCCCTGCGGGTGCCCATCCCCGACAACCCCCTCGGGCACACCCTGGTGCACGTCGTCGACACCGACCGCGGTCCCGTGCTCGTCGACACCGGGTGGGACGACCCCGAGTCCTGGGCCGAACTCACCGCCGGGCTCGGGACGCTCGGACTCGCGCCCGGCGAGGTGCACGGGGTGGTCGTCACCCACCACCACCCCGACCACCACGGCCTTTCCGGCAAGGTCCGCGAGGCGTCCGGCGCCTGGATCGCCATGCACGCCGCCGACATCGCCGTCGTCCGCCGCACTCGCGAGTCCGCACCCGGCACCTGGCTCGACTACCTGGCCCGCAAGCTCGCCGCCGTCGGCGCCCCCGAGGAGCATCTCGCGCCGCTGCGCGCCGCACGGGCCGCCGGCGGGCGGATGCGCACCCTGCCCGGGCTGCGGTCCGCGCTGCCCGACCGGGAGATCGTCCCCGGCGAGCTGCTCGACCTGGCCGGGCGCCGGCTGCGCGCCGTGTGGACGCCCGGCCACACCCCCGGCCACGTCTGCCTCCACCTGGAGGAGGCGCACCCCGCCGGACTGCCCGGCCACGGCCGCCTCTTCTCCGGCGACCACCTCCTCCCCGGGATCAGCCCGCACATCGGCCTGTACGAGGACCCCGACGACGCCACGGCGACCGACCCGCTCGGCGACTACCTCGACTCCCTCGAACGCATCGGCCGGCTCGGCGTCGCCGAGGTCCTGCCGGCCCACCAGCACGCCTTCGCCGACGCCGCCGGCCGGGTCCGCGAACTCCTCGACCACCACGAGGAGCGCCTCGCCGGCCTGCTCGCCCTCCTCGCCACCCCCCTCACCCCCTGGCAGCTCGCCGAGCGCATGGAGTGGAACCGCCCCTGGGACCGCATCCCGCACGGCTCCCGCAACATCGCCGTCAGCGAGGCCGAGGCCCACGTCCGGCGCCTGGTGAAGCTGGGCCGGGCGGAAGCGGTGCCGGGGACGGACCCGGTGGCGTACGCGGCGGTGTGACGTACGGCTCCGGGAGCGGCGAGCACCCGGCCGGTAAAGTGGGCGGTCGTCGTCATGCCCGTACAGGGGGAAGCCGGTGGGAATCCGGCACTGACCCGCAACCGTGAGCCACCGTCGCGTCGAGGTGGTGAGTCGGAACGCCCGGTACGGGACGTGAGCGCCGGCACCGTCGAGGAATACGGCGCCGGAGGCTGGCCCCCCGGGGTGCCGGTGTCCGGTGCCCGCAGAGAGGGACCCATGATCAGCGTTCGCCGCGCCGCCGCCGCACTCGCGGCCGGTGCCGTGCTCAGCACCACCGCCGCCGGAGTGGCCGCCGCCGCGCCCTCGCCCACCCCCTCCCCCGCCAAGATCCCGGCCGGGCTCTACGGCACGGCCGACCCCACCTACGACGGCGTCTGGCGCCAGTCGCTGGCCTTCCTCGCCCAGCGCAGCTCCGGCATCCAGCCCGCCGACCAGTCCGTCGACTGGCTGCTCGGCCAGCAGTGCGCGAACGGCGCCTTCGCCTCGTACCGCCCCGAGCCGGCCAAGGCCTGCGACGTCAAGACCATGCTGGACAGCAACGCCACCGCCGTCGCCGTGCAGGCGCTCGCCGCCGTCGAGCGCCAGTCCGCCGACCCGGCGGAGGTCGCCAAGGTCGCGAGGGCGGGCGCGGCCTGGCTCAAGAGCGTGCAGAACAAGGACGGCGGCTGGAGCTTCACGCCCGGCGGCCCCAGCGACGCCAACTCCACCTCGATCGTCGTCAACGCGCTCGTCGTCGCCGGTGAGCGGCCCGCCAACGTGAAGTCCGCGGCCGGCAAGAACCCGTACGACGCGCTGCTCACCTTCGCCCTCCCCTGCACCGTGAAGGACGGCGGCGCGGGAGCCTTCGCCTACCAGCCCGACAAGGCCGGCAAGCTGCTCGCGAACGCCGACGCCACCGCCGCCGCGACCCTCGCCGGCCTCGGCAAGGGCATCACCGCGCGCGGCGCCCAGCCCCAGCAGCAGCCGACCTGCACCGACCTGCCGAAGCCGACGCCGGAGCGGGCCGCGCTCAACGGCGCCTCCTACCTCGCCGCTCAGCTCGCGAAGACCGGCCACCTGAACACCCCGCCGATGCCGGGCGCCGAGGCGGGCGCCGCCGAGCTGCCCGACTACGGCAACACCGCCGACGCCGTCGTGGCGCTCGCCGCCGCCGGGGCGAAGGCGGAGGCCACCGGCTCCCTGGCCTGGCTGGAGAAGAACGCCGCGAGCTGGGCCAAGGGCTCCGGCCCCGCCGCCTACGCCCAGCTGGTCTTCGCCGCGCACGCGATGGACACCGACCCGCGCAGCTTCGGCAGCACCGACCTCCTGGAGCAGCTGAACGCCACCGGCCCCGCGCCGAAGGCGCCCGACAACTCGAAGGCGTCCGCGGGCGCCGCAGAGGACGAGGGCGGCTTCGACCTGTGGTGGATCATCGGCATCGGCATGGTCGTCGGCGTCGGCATCGGCTTCCTGCTCAGCGGCCGCAACAAGAAGTGAGGACGGACGTCGTGAGCAGCGGAAGCGGGCGGGCCGTCCGGACCGGGCGGGTCCGGACCGGGCTCGCCGCGGCCGTCGGCGCCGCGATCGTGGCGGCGGCCGCCGCCGTCCCGGCGCACGCCGCCGGGTCCGGCTACCGCTACTGGTCCTTCTGGGAGGACCAGGGCACGAACTGGACGTACGCCACGCAGGGTCCGGCGACCGCCCGGCCCGCCGACGGCGACACGGTCGGCTTCCGCTTCGCCGTCAGCCGGGACGCCTCCGACGCGACCCGACCCTCCGCCGCCCCCGACTTCACCCGGATCTGCGCGGGCGTCGAGCCGAAGGCCGGTACGAAGCGGGTCGCCGTCGTCATCGACTTCGGGCGCCCCGAGGACGCCCCGGCCGGTGAGCGGCCGCCGGCCCCGGCGCAGCGCACCGCGTGCCCGCAGATACGGGAGGACGCCACCGCCGCCGAGGCGCTCGCGGCCGTCGCCAAGCCGCTGCGCTACGACGCCAACGCGCTGCTGTGCGGGATCTCCGGCTACCCGAAGCAGGGCTGCGGCGAGCAGGTCGCGCTCCCGGAGGAGCAGCCGACGCGCGCCACCAGTGGGACCGGCACCACCGCCTCCGACTCCGACTCCGACTCCGAGTCCGAGTCCGGCGGGCCGTCCGTGGGCCTGGTCGTGGGCGGGGCCGCGGTGCTGCTGCTCGGCACGGCGGGCGTCGTGCAGGCCCGCCGCCGGCGCGGATGACCCCGGCGGAATCCACGGGACAGGGCCTCGTCGCGCGGCTGCGCGCGCCGCGGGCCGACCGGGCGAACGCGCTGCACCCCGGTGCCTGGTGGCTCTGGGCGCTCGGCCTCGCCGTGGCCGCCTCCCGCACCACCAATCCGCTGCTGCTGGGCCTGATCATCGGCGTCGCGGGTTACGTGGTGGCCGCGCGCCGCACCGACGCGCCGTGGGCCCGCTCGTACGGCGCGTTCGTGAAGCTGGGACTCGCGGTCGTCGGCATCCGGGTCCTCTTCTCCCTGCTCCTCGGCTCGCCGATCCCCGGCGCGTACGAGCTGTTCGCGCTGCCCGAGGTGCCGCTGCCGGACTGGGCGCAGGGCATCCGGATCGGCGGCCGGGTGACCGCCGAGCAGCTGGTGTTCGCGCTGTACGACGGGCTGAAGCTGGCGACCCTGCTGATCTGCGTGGGCGCGGCGAACGCCCTGGCCAACCCGTCGCGGCTGCTCAAGTCGCTGCCGGGCGCGCTGTACGAGGTGGGGGTCGCCGTGGTCGTCGCGATGACCTTCGCACCGAACCTGGTCGCGGACGTGGTGCGGCTGCGCACCGCCCGGCGGCTGCGCGGCCGGCCCACCGGCGGGGTGCGGGCGCTGCTCCAGATCGGCCTGCCGGTGCTCGAGGGCGCGCTCGAACGGTCGGTGGCGGTGGCGGCGTCGATGGACGCGCGGGGGTACGGGCGTACGGCGCGGGTGCCGGCGGCGGTACGGCATACCACCAACGTCCTCACCCTGGGCGGGCTGCTCGGGGCGTGCGCCGGTTCGTACGGCCTGCTGGCCGCGCAGGGCGCGGGCTACGGCGTGCCGCTCCTTGTGGCGGGCCTCGCCGCGGCGGTCGCGGGCCTCAGGCTCGGCGGCCGGCGCACCGTCCGCACCCGCTACCGGCCGGACCGGTGGGGCGCGCGGGCCTGGCTGGTCGCGGGCTCGGGCGTCGCCGTGGCCGCCCTGGTGATCTGGACGGGCGCGGCGGTGCCCGGGGCGATGCGCCCCGGGGTCGTACCGCTGGAGGCGCCCGAGCTGCCGGTGTGGCCGGCGCTGTCTGTGCTGGTCGGGCTGCTGCCCGCGTTCGTGGCCCCGGTGCCGGAGGAGAGTGCGCGTCCGTGATCCGTTTCGAGAACGTCTCGGTGACGTACGACGGCGAGTCCGCGCCCACCCTCAAGGACGTGGACCTGACCGTGCCCGAGGGCGAGCTGGTACTCCTCGTCGGGCCCTCGGGCGTCGGCAAGTCCACCCTGCTCGGGGCCGTCTCCGGCCTCGTCCCGCACTTCACCGGCGGCACGCTGCGGGGCCGGGTGACGGTCGACGGGCGCGACACGCGCACGCATCCGCCGCGCGAGCTGGCGGACGTGGTGGGCACGGTGGGCCAGGACCCGCTCGCCCACTTCGTCACCGACACGGTCGAGGACGAGCTCGCCTACGGCATGGAGTCCCTGGGCCTGGCCCCGTCCGTGATGCGGCGGCGCGTCGAGGAGACCCTGGATCTGCTGGGCCTCGCCGACCTCCGCGACCGGCCCATCGCCACGTTGTCCGGCGGCCAGCAGCAACGCGTCGCCATCGGCTCCGTCCTCACCCCGCACCCCAAGGTCCTCGTCCTCGACGAACCGACCTCTGCCCTCGACCCCTCGGCGGCGGAGGACGTCCTCGCCGTCCTCCAGCGCCTGGTCCACGACCTGGGCACGACGGTCCTCATGGCGGAGCACCGCCTGGAGCGCGTGGTCCAGTACGCGGACCGCGTGCTTCTTCTGCCCGAGTCCGTGATGGGCCCGCCCGCGGAGATGATGGCGATCTCCGCCATCCACCCGCCGGTCGTCGCGCTGGGCCGGGCCGCCGGCTGGTCCCCGCTGCCGCTGACGGTGCGGGACGCGCGGCGGGCGGCGGGGCCGCTGAAGGAGCAGCTCCAGCATCTTCTCCCCCACCCCGCCCCTGTGCGGCTCCGCCGCGTGGGGGGCTCCGCCCCGGACCCCGTGCGGGCTGGAAATTCAGCCCCGCCGGCGTTTGAGGCGCGGGGGTCCGGGGGCAGAGCCCCCGGTTACGGGAAGGGGCGGGGTGGGGGAATCTCCCTGTTCAAGCGGCGCCGCACCGAACCCACCACCCCGGCCCCCACCACCCCGCTCGTCCATATCGACCGTCTCGCCGTCCGCCGCGCCCGCATCGACGCCCTCCGCCACCTCACCCTCACCGTCGCCCCCGGCGAGACCATCGCCCTGATGGGCCGCAACGGCGCCGGCAAGTCGACCCTGCTCGGGACGCTCGTAGGCACGATCACGCCCACCTCCGGGACCGTGCGGGTCGCGGGGCTCACCCCGCACACCACCGACCCGCGGCAGCTGATCCGCCACGTCGGGCTCGTGCCGCAGGAGCCGCGGGACCTGCTGTACGCGGACACCGTCGCGGCGGAGTGCGAGGCGGCGGACGCCGACGCGGGCGCGCCGCCCGGAAGCTGCCGGGAGCTGGTGTCGGAGCTGCTGCCGGGGGTCGCGGACGACACGCACCCCCGGGACCTGTCGGAGGGCCAGCGCCTCGCCCTGGCCCTCGCCGTCGTGCTGACCGCCCGCCCGCCCCTGCTCCTCCTCGACGAACCGACCCGCGGGCTGGACTACGCGGCGAAGGCGCGCCTGTTGCACCGGCTGCGGGCGCTCGCCGCCGAGGGGCACGCGATCGTGCTGGCGACGCATGACGTGGAGCTGGCGGCGGAGCTGGCGCACCGGGTGGTGATCATCGCGGGCGGCGAGGTGGTCGCGGACGGCCCGACGGCCGAGGTCGTGGTCTCCTCCCCCGCCTTCTCGCCGCAGGTCGCGAAGATCCTCGCGCCGGAGCCGTGGCTCACGGTCGAACAGGTCGAGGAGGCACTCCGCTCATGACCACCGCACGGCCCAGACCCATCCGCCTCGGCCCCAAGTCCGTCACCGCCCTCGCCCTCGTCTCTTTCGTCGGCCTCGTCGCCATCGGCTGGCCCCTCTTCGCGGACCGTGACTCCGCGCTCACGGACCACGCCGCCGACGCGCCCTGGTTCTTCGCCCTGATGCTGCCGCTCCTCATCGGCGTCGTCGTGGCGACGATCGCCGACTGCGGCATGGACGCGAAGGCGGTCGCGATGCTGGGGGTGCTCGCCGCCGTGGGGGCGGCGCTGCGGCCGATCGGGGCGGGGACGGCGGGTCTGGAGCCGATGTTCTTCCTGATGGTGCTGAGCGGACGCGTCCTCGGCCCGGGCTTCGGTTTCGTGCTCGGCGCGGTGACGATGTTCGCGTCCGCCCTGCTCACCGGCGGGGTGGGGCCCTGGATGCCGACGCAGATGCTGGCGATGGGCTGGTTCGCGATGGGCGCGGGCCTGCTGCCGGGCCCGGACCGGCTCCGCGGGCGGCGTGAGCTGGTGCTGCTCGCCGCGTACGGCTTCGTGGCGGCCTTCGCGTACGGCACGGTCACGAATCTCTACGGATGGGTGACCGTCAGTGCGGGGAACCAGCAGGCCGGGATCTTCTTCGTACCGGGCGATCCGGCCTCCGCGAACCTGGTCCGCTTCCTGGCCTTCCTCCTCACCACGTCCCTCGGCTGGGACCTGGGCCGGGCCCTGCTCACCGTCGTCCTCACGATGACGGTCGGCGGCGCCCTCCTCCGGGCCCTGCGGCGGGCCACGCGGCGGGCGAACTTCGAGGCCCAGGTCACATTCGAGGGCCCCGAAACGGGCCCCCGGGGTGAGGCGCCTCATAGGACCCAGGTCACGTACGACGTGGAATAGGAGGCCCGCACCGGCCTCCCAAATCACCCCAAACGCGAGCGCGAACCCTGCAATCAGGGCACTTCAGCCGCTTCCCGGCCCGGGTCCACCGGCCCGGGTCTCGCCCGCCGGGTCCGAACCTTCCTCGTACCGGGGGTCATTGCGCCGCCCCGCCGGATTTGTTTCTGTAGTGGACGTCGCCAGGCAGCCGGTGCTCAGGGCCTCTCGCCCAGGGCATCACGGCAGACCACACCAGGCAGGCCGGTTCCCCACCAGTTCCCGGTTCTCCGGGCTCTGGTTCCGGCATGCCGAAATCGCCCGGCGCGACCTTTGCCCCCGACGTTAGGTATGACGCTTTGTTCCGCTCGATCGCCACTCGCGCCGCCTCCCGCAAGAAGACCTTCGCCGTCTCCGCCGCCCTCCTTCTGGGCGCCTCGGGTGCGGTGCTCGGCAGCACGGGTTCGGCCTCGGCCGCCACCCCGCAGGAGATCGCCCGACAGATCGTGCCGCCGTCGCAGTTCGCCTCCTTCAGCAAGATCGTGGAGCACGAGTCCGGCTGGAACGCCTCCGCCACCAACTCCTCCAGCGGCGCCTACGGCCTGGTCCAGGCCCTGCCCGGCTCGAAGATGTCCTCGGCCGGTGCCGACTGGAAGACCAACCCCGCCACCCAGATCAAGTGGGGTCTGAACTACATGAACGAGCGCTACGGCTCCCCGAACGGCGCCTGGTCCTTCTGGCAGTCCCACGGCTGGTACTAAGTCGACCCAGTAGCCCCAGCGCAACGCAGCAAGGCCCCGTCCTCCCTCAGCGGAGGAATCGGGGCCTGCGGCGTTTCCGGACCCGGAACAGGCCCGTCGAGCACCCCGCACCTACAGCCGCTGGATGATCGTCCCCGTCGCCAGCGCCCCGCCCGCGCACATCGTGATCAGCGCGAATTCCTTGTCCGTACGCTCCAGCTCGTGCAGCGCCGTGGCGATCAGCCGCGCCCCGGTGGCGCCCACCGGGTGCCCGAGGGCGATGGCGCCCCCGTTGACGTTGACCTTCTCCAGGTCCTGGTCGAAGACCTGCGCCCAGCTGAGCACCACCGACGCGAAGGCCTCGTTGATCTCCACCAGGTCGATGTCCTTGAGCGACATCCCGGCCTTGCCGAGCACGGCCCGGGTCGCGTCGATCGGCCCGTCGAGGTGGTAGTGCGGGTCGGCGCCGACCAGGGCCTGGGCGACGATCCGGGCGCGCGGGCGCAGCTTGAGCGCGCGGGCCATCCGCTTGGAGGCCCACATGATCGCGCTGGCGCCGTCGGAGATCTGGGAGGAGTTCCCGGCGGTGTGGACGGCGGTCGGCATGACCGGCTTGAGCCGGCCGAGGACCTCCATCGTGGAGTCACGCAGCCCCTCGTCGCGGTCGACGAGCCGCCACATGCCCTGCCCCGCGGCCTGCTCCTCCTCCGTCGTCGGGACCTGGACGGCGAAGGTCTCCCGCTTGAAGCGCTCCTCCGCCCAGGCGGTGGCGGCGCGCTCCTGGGAGAGCAGGCCGAGGGAGTCGACGCGCTCGCGGGTCAGTCCGCGGCGGCGGGCGATGCGCTCGGCGGCCTCGAACTGGTTGGGCAGGTCGACGTTCCACTCGTCGGGCCAGGGCTTGCCGGGTCCGTGCTTGGAGCCGGAGCCGAGCGGGACCCGGGACATCGCCTCGACGCCGCAGCTGATGCCGATGTCGATGACGCCGGCCGCGACCATGTTGGCGACCATGTGGCTGGCCTGCTGGGAGGAGCCGCACTGGCAGTCGACGGTGGTAGCGGCGGTCTCGTACGGGAGACCCATGGTGAGCCAGGCGGTGCGGGCCGGGTTCATGGACTGCTCGCCGGCGTGGGTGACGGTGCCGCCGACGATCTGCTCGACGCAGTCGGCGTGGATGCCGGTGCGGCCGAGGAGTTCGCGGTAGGTCTCCCCGAGGAGGTAGGCGGGATGGAGGTTGGCGAGTGCGCCTCCGCGCCTGCCGATGGGGGTGCGTACGGCTTCGACGATGACGGGTTCCGCGGCCATGTGAGCTCGTCCTCTCCTCGCCCGGGCGGGGGTGTCCCGGCACCCTCGCCGGTCGACGTCACGTAGAACTAGTACGCGTTCTAGTTCTGAGTGCAGTCTTATGACTGCTACCGCCGGTACGCAAGGGTCCGGGACGCAACAGTTCCCGCCGTGCGCCTTGCTAGTTGTAGAACTCGTTACTACCTTTCCCGGCAGCTTCTGATGGGCCATCAGATATGGAGCGTGTTGCCGATGCCCTGCCCCCATCTCTCCGAAGGGTTCGACGCCACCGACCCCGATCTGCTCCAAAGCCGTGTCCCGCACCCCGAGTTCGCCCGGCTCAGGCAGACCGCTCCCGTCTGGTGGTGCGCCCAGCCCCCCGGCGTCACCGGCTTCGCCGACACCGGCTACTGGGCCGTGACCCGGCACTCCGACGTCAAGTACGTCTCCACGCACCCCGAGTTGTTCTCCTCCAACGAGAACACCGCCGTCATCCGCTTCAACGAGCACATCAACCGCGACCAGATCGAGGTCCAGAAGCTGATCATGCTCAACATGGACCCGCCCGAGCACAGCCGGGTCCGCCAGATCGTCCAGCGCGGCTTCACCCCGCGCGCCATCCGCAGCCTGGAGACCGCCCTTCGCGACCGGGCCCGCGCCATCGTCACCGAGGCCAAGGCGGCCGCGGCGGCGCCCGGTTCGGACGGCGCCTTCGACTTCGTCACCCGGGTCGCCGTCGAACTCCCGCTGCAGGCCATCGCCGAACTCATCGGCGTACCGCAGGAGGACCGGGCCCGGATCTTCGACTGGTCGAACAAGATGGTCGCGTACGACGACCCCGAGTACGCCATCACCGAGGAGATCGGCGCCGAGGCCGCCATGGAGCTCATCGGCTACTCGATGAACCTCGCCGCCGCCCGCAAGGAGTGCCCCGCCAAGGACATCGTGTCCCAGCTCGTCGCCGCCGAGGGGCAGGGCAACCTGTCCTCCGACGAGTTCGGCTTCTTCGTGCTGCTGCTCGCCGTCGCCGGCAACGAGACCACCCGCAACGCGATCAGCCACGGCATGCACGCCTTCCTCACCCACCCCGAGCAGTGGGAGCTCTACAAGGCGGAGCGTCCGGCCACCGCCGCCGAGGAGATCGTCCGCTGGGCCACCCCGGTCGTCTCCTTCCAGCGCACCGCCACCCAGGACACCGAACTCGGCGGCCAGAAGATCAGGAAGGGCGACCGCGTCGGCCTCTTCTACTCCTCCGCCAACTACGACCCCGAGGTCTTCGAGAACCCCGAGGCCTTCGACATCACCCGCGACCCCAACCCGCACCTCGGCTTCGGCGGCGGCGGACCCCACTTCTGCCTCGGCAAGTCCCTCGCCATCAAGGAGATCGAGCTGATCTTCGACGCCCTCGCCGACGAACTGCCCGACCTCACCCTCGCCGGCGACCCGCGCCGGCTCCGCGCGGCCTGGCTCAACGGCATCAAGGAGCTCCAGGTCAAGGTGGCCTGAACCAGGTCGTCGAGAGAGGAGGGGCGGCTGGAACCAGCCGCTCCCCTCGTACGTCCGAGCAGTCATGCGGGGGACACCACGACTTCTCAAGCGGCTGCTCGCCAAGCGCCTTCTCACCATGCTGCTCGCGCTGCTCGCGCTCCAGCTCGGCTCGCTCGTCGCGCCGGCCTACGCCTGCGGCTGCGGCGCCATGGTCACCAACCGAATGGACCGGATCGGCGTCGACCGGGAGACCTCGGCCGTGCACTGGGACGCGCGGACCGGGACCGAGCGGATCGTCATGCGCTTCACCGTGCACGGCGACGCCGAGAAGGCCGCCTGGGTCATGCCGGTGCCGCACCGCGCCGACGTCGCCCTCGGCGACCCCGCGCTCTTCGACCAGCTCGACGGGCTGACCGCGCCCGAGCGCCGCACCCGCGACTACTTCTGGCCGCGCGGCCGCGACTGGCCCTTCTCCTCCGACGGTGACGGCGCCTCCGCCGGGGCCATGCCCGGCGCCGGACCGGGCGTCGGCGTCGTCGGCCGGGAACGCCTCGGACCCTTCGACGTGGCCCGGCTCACCGCCACCGACCCGACCGCGCTCGGCGACTGGCTGCACCGCAACGGCTTCGAGCTCTCCGACCGGCTCGCCGCCGAGCTGCGCCCGTACGTGGCGCAGAAGTGGGAGTACGTCGCCGTCCGCCTCGCCCCCGAGAAGGCCGGCGAACCGCTGTACGGCGCCCTCGACCCGCTCCGCATCAGCTTCCCGAACGACCGGCCCGTCTACCCGATGCGCCTGTCCCGGCTCGCCGCCACCCCGCAGTCCCTGGGCCTGTACGTGCTCTCCGACCACCGCATGGAGCCGAAAGACGCCATCGGCGGCGCCCGCCCCGAGGTGCTGTTCGCCGGCGCCGTCGACCGGCCCGACGGCGCGCTCGCCGAGCTCACCGGCCCCGGCCGGGTGTTCCTCACCGCCGTCGACCAGTCCTTCCCCGAGCCCGCCCGCATCAGCGGCGACCACGAACTCGTGCGGGCCGCCGCCGACACGCCGTACCGCGAGATCATCTGGAAGGACCGGCTGTGGACGGCCGGCGGCATCCCCGTCTGGCTGCTCACCGTCACCGGCACGGTCCTGCTGCTCGCCGCCGCCGGATTCGCCGTGGCGCGAACCCGGCGCCGGGGCCGCGCCGACCGCCCGCGGCCCGGCGCGTCAGGTGTACGTTCGGCCGCATGACCACCCATGACCGTGACCAGGCTCAATGGACCGCCGTCGACACCTACTTGACCGATCTGCTCGCCCCCGGCGACGAGGGGCTGACCGGCGCCCTCGCCGACTCCAGGACCGCCGGGCTGCCCGAGATCGCCGTCGCGCCCAACCAGGGCAAGCTGCTCAACCTCCTTGTCGCCACGCAGGGCGCGAAGAACATCCTGGAGATCGGCACCCTCGGCGGCTACAGCACCATCTGGATGGCCCGCGCGCTGCCCGCCGACGGGCGGCTCGTCACCCTGGAGTACTCCCCCGCGCACGCCGAGGTCGCCCGCGCCAACATCGCCCGGGCCGGCCTCGCCGAGACCGTCGAAGTGCGCGTCGGCGCGGCCCTGGACACCCTGCCGCTCCTGGAGAAGGAGGGCGCGGGCCCGTTCGACTTCGTCTTCGTCGACGCCGACAAGGTCAACAACCCGCACTACGTCAGCTGGGCGCTCCGGCTCTCCCGCCCCGGCACGCTGATCGTCGTCGACAACGTCGTCCGGGCCGGGCAGGTCGCCAACGAACACCCCGACGACCCGGCCATCACCGGCACCCGCGCGATGTTCGACCTGATCGCCCACGAGCCCCGCCTCGACGCGACCGCCCTCCAGACCGTCGGCACCAAGGGTTACGACGGGCTGCTCCTCGCCCGCGTCCTCGGCTGATCCTGATAGCGGCCCGCTGGATCCGGCCCTCCGGACAGGGCTTTCGGCCCTGTCCGGTACGGGCCCGCTCCTGCCTATGCTGCCGGTATGAGCATCGTGAAGATCAACGTCCTGACCGTGCCCGCCGAGCAGCGCGAGCTCCTGGAGCAGCGCTTCGCCGCGCGCGCCGGTGCCGTGGAGAACTCGGACGGCTTCGAGTGGTTCGAGCTGCTCCGCCCGCTGGAGGGCACGGACGAATACCTCGTCTACACCCGCTGGCGCAGCGAGGACGACTTCCAGGCCTGGATGAACGGCCCCCGGAAGGCCGCCCACGAGGGCGGGGGCGAGGGCGGGGGCGAGCGTCCGAAGCCCGCCGCGACCGGCTCCACGCTGTGGTCCTTCGAGGTCGTCCAGCAGGCCGCCCCCAAGTAGTCCCCACCTCGGATTTCCCCGGGATAATCCGGAGGCGGGCCGGTGTCGTGCGCGGCCAGAATGGCGCGCATGACCTGGACCTTCACTCCCGAGCGCGTCGACACCCCGGACGCCACCGCCCTGCGCCGCGACTACTACGGCGACGTCGCCGGCCGCTACTGGCGGCGCCCCGCCACCGAGGCGGAGATCGACGAGGGCCTGAACGGCGACGGGGTCGAGCTGCTCGCGCCGCCCACCGGACAGTTCCTGGTGGCGCGGTACGAGGGCGAGCCGGCCGGCTGCGGCGGGGTGCTGCTGCTCGACGCGGAGCGGGCCGAGCTCACCCGGGTCTTCCTGCGTCACACGTACCGCGGCAAGGGCGGGGCCGGGCCGCTGCTCGGCCACCTGGAGGACGCGGCCCGCGTCCTCGGCGCCCGCCGCATGGTCCTGAACACCCGCCTCGACCTGGTGGAGGCGCGGGCGCTCTACACGCGCCACGGCTACGCCGAGATCCCGGCGTACTGCACCGGCCCGTACATGGAGATCTGGTACGGCAAGGAGCTCTAGCCCCACTGCCGGGCCACGGGCGCCTCCTCCATCTCACCTGCCCCCCCGCACTGGGGCGTTTGGCCTGTTATGGCCTGCGGAGAGGGCACAGCTGGGCACACGCGTTCACCTCGCTGCCAGGGTCGGGCTGCATAATCGCTCGCAGTTGAACCGGGGAGGGACCCAACGATGTCCGGACACGCCTGTCCTGAATGCGGTGTACACAGACCTGGCTGCGCCTGCGAGCGAGCGCAGGCGCAGGCCGCGGCGATGGCCGCGGCCGAGGACTTCGACCCGCTGCGCATCCGGCCGTACGTGACGCTGCCGGGGAACGGTGACGGGACGGGCCACGGGACGGGGGACGCGACCGCCGTGCTGCCTCCGGTCGCGCCGCCGCCGGCACCGCCTGCGCCGCCGGTTGCGCCGGGACCGCTCGCGGGGCCGCTGCCGCCGGAGGCGGTGCCTCCGGCAACCCCGGCGCCCCAGGCACCCCTGCCGGAGGCAGGCGCGGGGGCCGGTTCGGGCGGGGGGCCCGAGACCATGCGCCTGCTGCTGCCGGGGACGGCGCCGGACCTCGCGTACGAGGGCGGGATCCCCTACGGGTACGAGCCGGAGCCCGGATACGAGCCGGGGTACCCGGACGAGGGCCCCGCGCACACCCTGGCGTACGCCCCCGAGGGGCGCGACGGACACGGCCGGGGGCGCGGCCGGGCCCGTACGGCAATGATCGCGGGCGTGGTCGCGGCCGCCGTGGTCGGCACCGCCGCCCTGGCCGCCGCGCTGATCGGCGGCGGCGACGAGACCGACGACCGGGCCGGCGTGCCCGAGGTCACCACCAGCGCCTCCGACAACGTGGCCGTGTCCGAGGCCCCGACGCCCACCCCCTCGGAGTCGGCGAGCACGTCCGCGACCCCGAGCCCGACCCGTACGGGCACCGGCTCGCCGTCCCCCGCGGCCACCCGCGCCACGCCCACGGCGACCGCGCCCGCCGCCCCGCCCCGTACGGCGTCCGCGACACCGGCCCGGCCGAGCGCCACAGCGTCGGCGGACGGCACGACCCTGCGGCTCGGCTCCACCGGGGATGACGTACGGGACCTGCAGCGGCGGCTGCGGCAGCTGGGCCTCTACAGCGGGCGGATCGACGGCACGTACGGGCGGAAGGTCGAGCACGCGGTCGAGGTCTTCCAGTCGTACATGTACATCGAGGAGGACCCCAGGGGGGTCTACGGGCCGACCACCCGGCGCGCCCTGGAGAACGCGACGAACGACCGGGACGGCGGCTCGGGCGGCGGCGACGGCTGGAACTAGGACCGGGATGTGGACGGACTTGGCGCGCCTCCGCCTCGTTTTGTATCGTGGAGAAACAAAGTGGCCCCGCCCGCACACCCTGACCGGCGGGCGGGACCGCTTCGTACCGTCACGCCTCATCTCCGACACCCCTCCTGGAGATCCCCGATGACCGCCACCACCCCGGCGTCGCTCACCGCCCGCGCCCTCCTGCTCGACATGGACGGCACGCTCGTCAACTCCGACGCCGTGGTGGAGCGCTGCTGGCGCCGCTGGGCCGAGCGGCACGGGCTCGACCCGGAGGAGGCCCTGAAGGTGGTGCACGGGCGCCAGGGCTACGCCACGATGGCCGTACTGCTCCCGGACCGCCCGATGGCGGAGAACCACGCGGACAACCGGGTCATGCTGGCCGAGGAGACCGCCGACCTCGACGGGGTCGTGCCGGTGCCGGGCGCGCCCGCGTTCATGGCCGCGCTCGCGACCCTGCCGCACGCCCTGGTGACCTCCGCCGACCGCGCGCTGTCCGAGGCCCGGATGGGCGCGGCGGGGCTGCCGATGCCGGCGACCCGGATCACCGCCGAGTCGGTCGGCGCGAGCAAGCCGGACCCGGAGGGCTTCCTGAAGGGCGCGGCGGCGCTGGGCTTCGAGCCGGCCGACTGCGTGGTCTTCGAGGACTCCGAGGCGGGCATCCGGGCGGGCCGCGCGGCCGGCATGCGGGTGGTGGGCGTGGGCCCGCGGGCCGCCGCCTTCGCGCCCGACGTCCATGTCGCGGACCTGACCGGCGTACGGATCGAGCCGGCGGCGGACGGCACGCTCACCCTGCGCTTCGCGCGCCCCTGACCGCGCCCCCGAGTCACCGAGTCCCCGGAACTCCCGAAACCCTTAAGGGCGGCCCGTACGCGCACGCGCGTACGGGCCGCCCTTTCCGTATCCCCACACCCCCTCCCGAACTCCCAGATTCCCGAACTTCCGGATTCCCGAACTCCCGTGCAGCCGGGGCACGTCACACCCCTTGATGTGACGTGTTCATGTCGCCACTCTGTTACCTGGCGCACCCCTCACGGAAACCAGGCGCCGCCACGATGACCGGGCCGCCCGGCACCCGGGGCCGCACCCCGGGTGGGCCGGTCGCGGCCAAGGTCCCCCCACCCCAAGGGAGTTCGCATGTCCGCCGCCAACATCTACGCGCGTCGAACCGCCGTCCTCGCCGCCTCCGCCGCCCTGACCGTCACCGGCCTCCTCGCCACCGCCCCGGCCGCCCAGGCCTCCCCGCCCACCCCGGTCAGCGCCGCCACCGCGCGCAGCTACCTCTCCTCCCTCACCGTGAAGGCGGAAGGTTCCTCCACCGGCTACAGCCGTGATCTCTTCCCCCACTGGATCACCCAGTCCGGCACCTGCAACACCCGCGAGGTGGTCCTCAAGCGCGACGGCGTGAACGTCGTCACGGACTCCAACTGCGCCGCCGTGAGCGGCAGCTGGTACTCCGAGTACGACGGCGCCACCTGGACGCTCGCCTCCGACCTCGACATCGACCACGTCGTCCCGCTCGCCGAGGCCTGGCGCTCGGGCGCCAACTCCTGGACCACCAGCCGCCGACAGTCCTTCGCCAACGACCTGACCCGCCCGCAGCTCATCGCCGTCACCGACAACGTCAACCAGTCCAAGGGCGACCAGGACCCGGCGGAGTGGATGCCCTCGCGCACCGCGTACCGCTGCACCTACGCCCGGATGTGGGTGCAGGTGAAGTACTACTACGGCCTCAGCGTCGACTCGGCCGAGAAGAGCGCCCTGCAGTCGGTGCTCAACGGCTGCTGAACGGCTACCGAACAGCTACCGCATGGCCACCGAACGACTACCGAACGGCTGCCAAGTACACGGACGGCGCTGAGCTCGCGCGTCTTCCACAGGGTTCTTGTTGAACTTGCAAGCATTGGTGAGGGCTGCCTAATCTGAGGACTCATCGGTTCCGTCCCCCACGGCCCGTGTCGCCGGCACGGGCCAGACCGAAGGAGTTCTCCGTCCTCATGAACGCGCTCGCGAGCCGCCTCAACCAGGCCCAGCCGTATGTCCTCGGCATCTTCCGGATCGTCCTCGGCCTGCTCTTCGCCTGCCACGGCGCCGCCTCCCTCTTCGGCTGGATCGGCGGCGCCGGTGGCAGCGGCGCCACCATCCCCGGCGGCACGTGGCCCGGTTGGTACGCGGCGGTCATCCAGCTCGTCGCGGGCGCCCTGGTGCTGCTCGGCCTGGGCACGCGCGGCGCGGCGTTCATAGCCTCGGGCTCGATGGCGTACGCGTACTTCGACGTGCACCAGTCCCAGGCGCTGTTCCCGCTCCAGAACGGCGGCGAGTCCGCGGCCATGTTCTGCTGGGCCTTCCTGCTGCTTGTCTTCACCGGCCCGGGCGCGCTGGCGCTCGGCGGCCTCTTCGGCGCGGGCGGCACGAGCGACGCGGGGCGCACGGAGGAGAAGTCCGCGACCGTGACGGCGTAAGGACGCCTGAGACACCTGCCGCATCAGGGCTTACGGGTCGGGGCCGGGGACCGCTGGGGCGGTTTCCGGCCCCGGTCGGCGTCCGGGCGGGGCCGTCCGCGTAGGCTCTGACCCCGTGAACGTGCTCGACGGCACGGGGTGGTCACTGCAGTCGCTGACCGCGGGCCCGTGGATCTACGCGGCGGTGACGACGTCGATCCTGCTCGACGTCTTCCTGCCGGTGCTGCCGAGCGGGATCCTGGTGGTGACGGCCGCCACCGCCGCTTCGGCGGCGGCAGGTGCGGCCGGTGCCGGTGCGGCCGGTGCGCTGGGCGCCGCGAGCCCGGCCGCCGGCGTCCCGTACGCCCCCGCCCTGCTCCCGCTGCTGCTCTGCGCCGCCTCGGCCTCGGTGCTGGGCGACCTCGCCGCGTACCGCCTGGCCCGGCGCGGCGGCGGCACCCGGCTGGGCCGCGCGGTGGCCCGCTCGCGCCGCCTGAGCGCGGCGCAGGAACGTCTCGGCGAGACGCTGGAGCGCGGCGGCGGACTGCTCGTCGTGCTCGCCCGGTTCGCCCCGGCCGGCCGCTCGGTGGTCTCCCTCGGCGCGGGCGCGACGGGCCGGCGGCTGCGTGACTTCCTGCCGTGGTCGGCGCTCGCTGCGGTGATCTGGGCGACGTACGGCGTCGGGATGGGCTGGCTCAGCGGCCGCTGGCTGGGCGCGACCTGGCTGGGCGCCTGCGTCCCGGTGCTCGCGCTGTTCCTGGCGGGCTCGCTCGCGGCCTATGTCATACGGCGTCCGGCTGCGGCTCCGGCACCTGCGGGCTGACCTGGTCCGGGTGCTCGTGGGGGTGCGAGTGGCCCCCACGGACGTGCAGGTCGGCCAAGAGGTGGGCGGTGGCCTCGGCGACCTGGTCCACGGCGCGGTCGAAGACCTCGCGGTTGTGCGCGGCGGGCGCGCGGAAGCCGGAGACCTTGCGGACGAACTGCAGCGCGGCGGCGCGGATGTCCTCCTCGGTGGCCTCGTGGGGCAGGGCGGGCGGGCGGAGAGTCTTGATGCTGCGGCACATGCCTCCAGTGTGACGCGCCCCACTGACAACGCGGCTGCTCGCCAGTCGTCAGCTCAGACCGCGCCGGCTCCGGGCGTTGATCTCGGCGGCCCGGGCGCGCAGCTCCCGCATCGGGGTCGCGGGCTGGACGTCGGCGGGCTCGGCCTCCCATTCGGGGCCGCCGTGGACGGGCCGGATGAGGAAGCGGCCGGCGACGGCGCCGACGTAGAAGCCGACCCGCCCGGTGGCCGTGTCCCGTACGAGGTCACCGACCTCGGGCTCTGACTTCACACGTCCCTCCCGTCCGTCGCATCCATCTCATCCGTCGCATCCGTCGCATCCGTCTGTCGACGATCAGATGGATACACCCAGCGAAGCCCCGGCGTCGCGCTGTGTCAACGCATCTCTAGAGATGTCCCCCGAAGGATGGATCGCCCGCGCGGGGCGCCCCACCGCTGCTCACCGCCCCGCGGAGGCTCGCCGTAGGGTGTCCCGCAGACGGAAGGGAGTGGTCCACGCATGACTGACCCGGACAGCGGTCGTCGGCCCAAGTACCAGCGGATCGCCGACGAGTTGAGAACCGCGATCCAGTCGGGCACCTTCGCGCCCGGCGACCGGCTCCCCGGCGAGAACGATCTGATGTCCACCTACGACGTGGCCCGGATGACCGCCCGCCAGGCCCTGTCCGTCCTGCGCAACGAGGGCCTGGCGGAGGCCCGCAAGGGCGCCGGCGTCTTCGTCCGCGCTTTCCGCCCGCTGCGCCGCCGGGGCATCCCGCGGCTGGCGCACGACCACTGGGGCAGCGGCCGCTCGGTGTGGTCGGCGGACCTCGAGGACCGCGCCCTGGTGATCGACCAGCTGGAGGTGACCCCGGCCGCCCCGGCGGGCGCGCGGGTGGCCCGGGTGCTCGGCCTGGACTCCCCGGACGCGCCGGTGTGCGTGCGCAGCCGCCGCTTCGTGCTCGACGAGCGCCCGGTGCTGCTCTCCGTCTCGTACCTGCCGGCCGCCCTCGCCGAGGGCACCGCGATCGCCGAACCCGAGACGGGCCCCGGCGGCACCTACGCCCGCCTCGCCGAACTGGGCCACGGCCCCGTCCACTTCCGCGAGGAGATCCGCTGCCGCATGCCGACGGCCGAGGAATCCACCCGCCTCGCCCTGGAGTTCGGCACCCCGGTCATCCTGATCGGCCGAACGGCGCTGACGGAGAAGGGAGTCCCGGTCGAGCTCAACGAGATGACCCTCGACTCGGCGTCGTACGTCCTGGAGTACGACTTCCGCGCCTAGACCCCCTTCTGGGCGGGGAGCCCGTACTGCTGCAGCTCGGAGTTGACCTGCCCGCCGAGCGTCATGACGTTGAGCGTGGCGGAGTTCTCGCTGGCGATGGCCTTCTCCACGCGCGCGACGAGCGTCGTGAAGGCGTCCCGCTCGGACTGCCCGTGGTACGGCCCGACGCGCGCGGCGAAGTAGACCCGCTCGTGCCCGAGCAGCTGCTCGGTGGACCGGTAGTTCTTCCACTGCTCCCGATACCGGTACACGCTCTCCAACGCCACCGACGCCACCACGATCAGACTGAGCACGGTCGCCGTCACCCGCGCGAACCCCAGATCCAGATTCACAAGGACAGGCACGAGCGCACCCCCGACGACGGACACGGTCCGCATCCGCAGATGCATCGCCTTCATCTTCGTCGCCTTGCGGTCGTACCACTCCTGATACTGCCCGAGCCGCTCGTCCACATACCCCTGCGGCGTCATCTCCCCACCCACCACCTGCACTTCGGGCCCATCCCCCATGTCATCCATACCGCGAGTACACCGACCCCGCCCCGTACACGTCAAGCGCCACTGTCACACCCCGCGCCTACGGTGGCCTCATGACGCTCACCATCCCCGAACTGCGGCTCCTCTGCGCCGAACAGGCCGTCGCCCTGCCCGAACTCCGCCCGGTCGCAACGGCGACGGACGGCACACCGGTGTACGCGGGCGAGGTGGCCGGCGTCGACGCGTTCCGCCTCTGGAGCGAGCTCAGGGCACTGCACGACCGGACCGGCTGGTGGCCGGTACTCGCCGGAGAACCCGAACACCTGGGGAGCGTGCTGGTGGGCCTGCGGGAGGACTACGCACCGGCCCCGACCGAACCGACACAGCCGGACATCCTCTCCCAGGGAGTGACGGACGAGGCGGTACGACAGCTTGCCGCCCACGTGGCCGCGGAGGTGGACGTCACCCAGGTCGGCGGCCTCCACCTCTCCGCCCTGCGCCAGGAACGCACCGCCCTCTGCCTGGTCCACGCCCCCGCCGGCCACACCGTCCCGGCCCTCCTCAACTGGCTCGGCGCCTGCAACTACGACCTGGCCGGCACCGACCACGCGATGGTCCTGCGCGAATACCACGAGCGCCACGGCGCGGAGCTCGTCACCCTCGAGTCCTCCGTCCTCGAACTCCTCGTCCGCCACCGCCCCACAACCCCGGAGGCCCTCGCCAGAACCGCCCTGGAGCACTACGCCTACTGCCCCGACATCGTCGACCAGGGCGTCGACTCAATCGAGGCCCTGGTCTCGAGCCAGCTCCTGGCGAACACCTGGTACTTCTGGTGGGACTAGCCGACGAAGGCCCCCGCCGAAATCGGCGGGGGCCTTCGTCGGCATGGTGGGCGCGGACGATTTCGAACCGCCCTGGCGCCGACACCTGCCTTGTACGTTCGTCCACCGTGCGTCCGATCAGCAGCTGGTCACTCGTCACTCAGTTTTAGATGTCAGCTCCCGCGACTCCCGCGAGGAACCTGGTCACTCTTCGTCGCTGCGTTCCAGGACCAGGCCGACGGACCCGCCTTCCAGCCCGTTGCTGTCTTCGAGGTGCAGATGGGCTCCATCCGGAACTCCTTCGCCGGCCAGCACCAGAAGATGCCCTGCAAGCGTCCTGAGACCCGCGGCGTTCGCCTCGATGACGATCTCGGTCCCGAGGTTCCGCACCTCGATCCGGGCATCGGCGTCCCAGGAGAAGCGGAGCCCCGTGCCCTCAAGGGCGGACGTGACGCGAGTGCTCTCGATCGGCGCTGAGCCGGTTCCGGAAGTCATGGAACTCATGATGCCGCTGCACGAACCGGGTCAAGGGACCAGGACACTTGTCCTCGTACGTAGAACGCTGCGGGAAGTAACAGGAAGCCACGGTCACCAGTCGCGCCATGCATCAGTGATCTCGGCGCGGTTCATGCCTCTCCTCTCCGCCAGAGCAGCCACGTCCACACCGTGCTCGCCCAAGGTGAGATCGATGTATTCGCACAGCTGCTCCCGCTCTTCGGTGCAGTAGCCGGCGCCACCGTGGCTGTCGTCCCCGTCGACGGCGTTGAGTGCCAGAACAACCCTCTCAACAACCCCGAAGACCTCTTCATCGGAAGGCCCGACGAGCGCACATACCTCCGCCTCGAACGCCTCCAGAGCTGCGTCCGTCGCCCTCAGCAAGGATTCGGGGTACATCTCCGCCGCCACGGCGCACTCGTGTTCCAAGTTCCTGGCCTCGGCGTCTCGGGCCACCTCCGCCATCCAGGCACGCCAGTTCTCAGGGGGTCTCTTCGCCATGGCGAGAAACTACGCCGCAGCACTGACAACCCGGCTGACGTGGGGCTCCATGGTGCGGCTGCAGCTCAGGAAGGGCGTCCACCGGCGTTGATACCAGTTGTGAAACCCGTAGCGTCGTCGTACTCGCGCCGAGCCTCGGGCATCAGGCCTGCACGTACACGCCGAGTCGACCTGGCCCACAACCGGGGCGACGCCCCTGGCGATCGAAGAAAGGCTCTACGCCCGCCTCCCGCCCCCGCTGGAAGCGGCAACCCTCCGCATCAGCCCGACCCTCGCCGTTCTGGCGAGCACCCGCGTAGCGACCGACACCACCGGCGGCCCCTTGTCCCGCCTGGCCGACCACACCGAATCCGCCCAACTCGACATCGCCACCAAGCTCCTGAAGCACGCCCAAGAAGTACTCATCGACGAGTCGTCGGACCCGGAAGAACTCCGCCTCCTGGCAACGGACCTCACCGGCGCCCTACGAGACGCACTCCGAGTAGCCACAGCCGCACCCACCGCCTCCCGCCGCCGGGCACCTCCGACCGCGGAGACAGCAACGTGGGCTCGCACCGGCCGACAGGCGCCTTCGGCTAACAGCCACGCACCACAACGACACGAAGCCTCGGGCCAACGTTCGGGGCTTCGCGCACACGACTCCGGAGGGCGCGTGCGCCTCAGATGTTCTGCCAGGTCAGAGGTCAGGTGTGAGTCAGATATCGAGGCCACGTCCACGAATAGGCCACGCGCCCGACGCCTACTCGGCCGCGTGCGCGAACCCCAGCAAGCGCAGGGACATGAGCCGACAGAGCCCGGCGACGCATCTGGCACGTAACTGGCACGACAACCCTCCCCCGCCTCCCCGGCCGGGGAACGAACAAGGCCCAGGATCCCGGTTCAGTACCGGTGACCTGGGCCTTCGTCGTACTGCCTAGTGGTGGGCGCGGACGGTTTCGAACCGCCGACATCTGCTTTGTAAGAGCAGCGCTCTACCCCTGAGCTACGCACCCGTGGAGTGAAGCAACAGCGTACATGGCGGACCGGTGAGGATCGCAAACGGATGAGGGTGGGGGGCGTGTGGGGGTCTGGCCGGGGTGGGAGGATTGGAGCGATCGGGCACGCGGCGAGACGGCACGGGGAGAGGCGACGTGAGGGCGAGCGAGGGCAGGGGTGGGGCGGCGTCCGGGATCGGGGGGCTGCTCCGGGTGTCGCTCGCGTTGCCGTTGCTCGTCGGGGCGCTGCTGCCGCAGGCCTTCGCCGGGGGCGGGGGCAGCGGGGGGCGGCGGTGGTTCGGGGGGCGGGACGAGAGCCGGCGGGCCGAGGCGCAGGCGGCGAAGGATGCCGCGGCGGCCGCGTTCTACGAGCTGGACACCGCGCAGCGCGGGCTGCGGATCTCCATCGAGACGATCAGTGCCGTGGACGACTCGGCGGACGCGCGCCGCGTCGTGGAGGGCTTCGCGGCGCTCGGGCGGCGGATCGACGAGGTCAGCCATACGTACATCACCGCCGTCGACGCCCATGACCTCGACCGGGTCGAGCTGGACGCGGCGACCGCCGGGCGGGCCCGGAGCGAGCTGGAGCGGGCCAAGGCCGAGCTCGTACGGACCAAGGAGGAGCTCGACCGGTTCGAGCAGGGGCTGGCGCCGCTGCTCGACCGGGCCGAGACGCAGCTGGCCCGGCTCGCGCCCGCCGTCGAGCGGGCGCGGCAGGCGCTCCGTAACGCGAGCACCGCTCTCGACGCGGTGCGGGAGGCCGGGTTCCGGGCCGACGACCTCGCCACCCGGCTGGCCCGGCTCGGGCCCGAGCTCACCCGGCTCAACGAGGGGGCCGGGCGGCACGGCGTCACCGAGACCCTGCAGCGCGCCGACACCGTGCTGCGCGAGGCGGAGGCCGTGCGGGCCGAGGCCGAGCGGGTGCCGGAGCGGGCCGCCGAGATCGACAAGCGGCTCGTGTCGCTGCGCACCCGCGCGCAGGCGCTCGCCACCCGCGCCGCCGGGGTCGAGCCGGTCCTGTCCGAGCTGCGGCGCCGGTTCGCCGCCGCCTGCTGGCAGGACCTCCAGCATGTGCCGGAGCAGGCCGCGACCGCCTCCCACCAGGCCGAGGAGCGGCTGGCCGAGGCGTCGAAGGCCCGCGCCGAGCAGCGCTGGCCGGACGCCACCTCGCTGCTCTCCACCGCCCGCGCCCTGCTCAACACGGCCGACGAGGGCGTGTCCGCGGCCGGCGACCGGCTGCGCCGGCTGAACGCCGTCGCCAAGGACCCGCAGGCCGAGATCGAGCGCGCCCGCTTCGCCGTACGGGACGCCCAGCGGCTCGCGATGGCCGGGCGCAGCACCCCCGAGCCCCGGCACGCCCGCCCGCTCGACGAGGCCGTGGGCCGGATCGACCGGGCGGTGGCCGGGCTCGACAGCGAGCGGCACCCCGACTACTGGGCCTTCCTCACCGAGCTGGAGGCGATCCGCGAGACGGCCGCCCAGGTCGTCGAACGCATTCGTGAGGAGCGCGGCAAGCCGTGAGCGGCACGCCGTAACCTGTGGCCATGCCTCGTTACGAGTACCGCTGCCGCACCTGCGGAGACACCTTCGAGCTCAGCCGTCCGATGGCCGAGTCCGCCGCCCCCGCCGCCTGCCCCGCCGGGCACGACGACACCGTGAAGCTGCTCTCGGCCGTCGCGGTCGGTGGCACCGCCGCCGCCCAGGCCAAGCCCTCCGGCGGCGGTGGCGGGTGCTGCGGCGGAAGGTGCTGCGGCTAACTGTCCAGGTACCTCAGCACCGCCAGGACCCTCTTGCTGTAGCCCTCGCTCCGGCCCGTCAGCTCCAGCTTGTCGAAGATCGCGTTGATGTGTTTCTCCACCGCGCTCTGCGACACGTGCAGCCGCGCCGCGACCGCCGCGTTCGTGTGGCCCTGGGCCATCGCCGCCAGGACCTCGCCCTCGCGCGGGGTCAGCCGGGCCAGCGGGTCGGTGTGGGTGGAGCGGACCAGGAGGCGGCGGACGACCTCCGGGTCGAAGGCGGTGCGGCCCTCGCCGACCCGTTCCAGGGCCTCCAGGAACTCGTCGACCTGCGCCACCCGGTCCTTGAGCAGATAGCCGACGCCGCCCGGCCCGGCCCCGTCCACCAGGAGCTCGGTCGCGTACCGCTTCTCCACGTACTGGGAGAGCACGAGCACGCCCACCGCCGGCCACCGGCCGCGGATCTCCAGGGCCGCGCGCAGCCCCTCGTCGGTGTGGGTCGGCGGCATGCGTACGTCCGCGACCACGACCTCCGGCGGGTCGGCGGCGACGGCGGCGAGGAGTTCGACGCCGGTGCCGACCGCCGCCCGCACCTCGTGGCCCTCCTCCGCGAGCAGCCGTACGAGCCCTTCGCGCAGCAGGGTGGAGTCCTCGGCGAGCATCACGCGCACGGCAGCTCCGCCCCGATCACCGTCGGTCCGCCCGCCGGGCTGTCCACCGTGAACCGCCCGTCGAGCGCCGCCACCCGGCCCGCGAGTCCGGCCAGGCCGCTGCCGCCGCCGCTATCGCTACCGCCGCCGGGTGCGGCGCCACCGGGCCCGTCGTCCCGTACCCGTATGCCCAACACCCCGTCCTCCCAGCCCACTTGTACGTCCACGCTGCTGCCCGGCCCCGCGTGCTTGACCACGTTCGTCACCGCCTCCGACACCACGAAGTACGCGGCCGTCTCGACCGCCCTGGGCAGCTCCCGCGGCACGGCGTAGGCCAGCCGCACCGGCAGCGGGCTGCGTTCGGCGACCGCTTCGAGGGCGGGACGCAGGCCGGCCTGGTCGAGGATCGCCGGGTGCACGCGCCAGGCCACCTCGCGGAGTTCGTCGAGCGCGAGCCGGGCCTCCTCGTGCGCCTGGAGCAGGAGTTCGGCGGCCCGCTCGGGGTCGCGGCCGCGGCGGGCCCGGCCGAGGAGCAGGCCGAGGGCGACGAGCCGCTGCTGTACGCCGTCGTGCAGATCGCGCTCGATGCGGCGGCGTTCCTCGTGGACGACGTCCATGATCTCGGCGCGGCTCGCGGCGAGTTGGACGATCCGCGCCTCCAGCACGTCGGTCCGGCGCGGACCGCGCATGCGCAGCACCAACTCGACGTGCGTGCGGGCCACTTGATTGAGCCCCTGGACCGAAAGGAAGAGCATGAGCAGGCCGCCGAGCCCGCCGACCGCGACCATGAACGGCTCCCGCAGGTCGACGAACAGCCAGCCGCCGAGCGCGAAGAGCAGATACGCCAGGCCGGTGACCGCGCTGGCGAGGACGGCGATGCCGAGCAGGTCGAGCGGCCAGCGCGCCACGAGGTACGGCAGGGTGCGCGGCTGTCCGTACGGCGGGACGCGGACGCCGAGCAGCCGGTCCAGGCGCCACCGCCCGGCCCGGACGATCCGCTCGGCCGCCCGCGCGGCGGTCCGCCGGCCGCCCGGCCACACCAGGAGCGGCAGCAGGAGCAGCGCGGCCACCACTTCCAGGAGCGTGAGAACGGCGCCCAGGGCGAGGGCGGTCACCGTGCGGGCCGCGCGGCCGGAGTTCTTCGTGATCGGCCTCATGATCGGTCACGCTAGCGGGCGGACGCCGTCCGCACCCTGCGGAAAACCGCATCGATCCGTGCGGCCCGCACCAGTCCCCCGCGACCTGCGGATTTCTAGGGTCGACACCATGGACACCTGGATCAACAGCCTCATGGACACCCTCGGCGCGCCCGGCGCGGGCCTCGCCGTCGCCCTGGAGAACCTCTTCCCGCCCATCCCCAGCGAGGTGATCCTGCCGCTGGCCGGGTTCGCCGCCTCGACGGGACGGATGGGGCTGCTCGCCGCGCTGCTGTGGACCACGGCGGGTTCGGTGGTCGGCGCGCTCGCGCTGTACGGGGCGGGGGCGCTGTTCGGGCGGGCGCGGGTGATCGCGGTCGCCGCCCGGCTGCCGCTCGTCAAGGTCGCGGACATCGAGCGGACGGAGGCGTGGTTCGCGCGGCACGGCACCAAGGCGGTGCTGTTCGGGCGGATGGTGCCGATCTTCCGCAGTCTGGTCTCGGTGCCGGCCGGGGTGGAGCGGATGCGGCTGCCGGTGTTCCTGGCGCTCACCGCGCTGGGCAGCGCGCTGTGGAACACCGCCTTCGTTCTCGCCGGTTATGCCCTCGGCGAGAACTGGGAGCAGGTCACCGGCTATGTGTCGGTCTACTCGAAGGCGGTGCTCGGCGTGGCCGCCGCGGCCGTGGTGCTCTTCGTCGCCGTCCGGCTGCGGCGGCGGGCGCTCAGGCCGGGTCCGGGAGCACGGCGGGCGCGGACCCGGGCGCGGGCGCACCGTTGAACCAGGGATTGGCATGCTCCCGCGCCGCGGCGCGGAAGGCGCGGATGATCCGCTCGCCCGCCGTGACGCCCCGCTCGGGCAGCGCCGTGACGTGCGGCGCGCCCCAGTCGGTGTCGGCGAGTTCGCCGTGGCCGGGGCGCCAGGAGCGGTCGGCGGCGAGCAGCAGGTCGGCGTCGAGGAGGGAGTCGCCGGCGGCGAGGGTGAGGGTGGCGGCGGTGCGGCGGGCGACCTCGCGCATGGCGGCGCTCTTGGTGAGCGGCCGGGGCACCGCGTACACCTTGCGGCCCTGCAGGGAGACGGTCCAGCCGCGGTCGTCCGCCCACGCGGTGAAGCGGTCGAGCCAGTCCTGCGGGAGGCGTTCGCGTTCGACGACGAGGTAGGCGAACAGGTCTTCGGCGACGCGGTGCTTGCGCACCCAGGACAGGTCGGTGGTGGCGGTGAGGTAGGCGCGGACCTCGGAGAGCGGCGCGCAGGCCTCGGCGACCCGGCGCAGCACGCCGGCGTGCCAGTCGGGGTCGGAGACGCCGTCGACGAGCAGGTGCCCGCCGTTGGCGCAGATCGCGTACTTCGGTGCCGGGGCGTCGCCGAGCAGCCGGATCCGCTGGTACTGCTTGCGGGTGCGGGTGGTGGTCGGCACGAAGACCGTCTCGGCGGCGAGCGCGCGCAGTTCGGCGGCGGCGCGCTCGGTGACGTACGAGAGCGGCTTGGCCTCGTGCACCTCGACGCACAGCAGGCGCGGGGCCTGCGGGTCGGGCATGCCGAGGGCGAGGGCGCCGCTGGAGTAGATGAGGGTGCGGTCGAGGTCGCTGGCGACGAGGACCGTGGACGTGGCAGGGGAGGTGGCCGTGGGGTTCGGCAGAGGGGTGCCGGTCACTGGGACACCACCGCCTTGCCGTCGGCGCCTGTCGCCCCGCGGGTGAACCGGGGGTGGATCAACCCCACGCAGCTGTACGGCAGTTCGTCGACCTCCTCGACCGGGACCCCGCGCTGTTCGGCGAGCAGCCGTACGTGCGCGAGGTCGGCGCCCGCGCCGCGCTTGGCCAGGATCTTCCAGGGCACGCGGCGCAGCAGGACCCGGGTGGTCTCGCCGACGCCGGGCTTGACCAGGTTCACGTCGTGGATGCCGTACTCCTCGCTGATCCGCTCCACGGCCGCCCAGCCCTCCCAGGTGGGGGTGCGGTCGGCGGCGAGGAGCTCCTTGACCTCGGTGTCGACGGCGTCGGCGACCTCGTCGAAACGGGCGGCGACGGCGTCGAGGAAGGCGGTGGACACATCGGCGCCGGCCAGTTCGCGGTAGAACTTGGCGCCGTGGAAGTCGTGCGGGCCGACCAGGTCGGCGCGCAGCACGGTGCGCGATATCAGGCCGGAGACGGTGGAGTTGAGGCAGGCGGAGGGGATGAGGAAGTCCTCGCGGGTGCCGTAGGTGCGGACGCAGGAGCCGGGGTCGGCGAGCACCGCGATCTCCGGCACGAAGCCGTCGAACTCATCGAGGGCGTCGCTGAGTTCGCGGGTGATGGCGCCCTTGCCGGTCCAGCCGTCGACGAACACGACGTCGGCCGGGTCGTGGTGCTCGGCGAGCCAGCGCAGCGCGTTGGCGTCGATGCCGCGGCCGCGGACGATGGACACCGCGTAGTGCGGCAGCTCCAGGCCGTGCCGGTGCTGCGCCCAGCGGCGCATCAGCGCGCCGACGGGGGTGCCGGCCCGGGCGAGGGAGACCAGGACCGGGCGCGGGCCGCGCTCCGCGAGCACGGTCTCGGTGACGGTGCCGACCGCGCGGGCGATGCGGGCGGCGGAGGCGTCGAGGGCGGAGGCGTACAGCTCCTGGTAGCGCTCGGTCGGCTGGTACTCGACGGGCAGCGACTCCGCGTAGTGCGCGCCGCCGCTCTGGATGGCCTCCTCGCGCTCCTCGGTCGGGGCCTCGAGCTCGACGTCCGAGAGGTCCTGGAGCAGCCAGCCGACCTCTTCCGGCGCGTACGAGGAGAAGGCGGGGCCGCGGAGGGGCTCGGGCAGCATGGAGCTCCTTTCGGGAGCTTCGGGGGCCTGGGAGACGTACGAGGCCTGGGGTACGTACGAGGGGACGACGGCCAGCACGACGTGCGGGATGTGCGCGGCGAGCTGGGCGAGGAGTCCGTCAGGCGCGTGCAGTTCCGGGGTGTCGGCGACGGAGTCGACGACGGCGACGACCGCGTCGAAGCCGCCGCCCGCGACGTTGTAGGCGTACCGCTCGCCGGGGCCGTCGGCGGGCTCGTCGTGCGCGGGGAAGACCAGCCGGGTCCTTATCGCGTAGCCGGGGTCGTCGACGGCGAGGACGGGCGAGCGGGTGGTGGTGGAGTAGCGGACGTCGGTCCCGGCCCGCTCCAGGGCGAGGGCGAGCCGCAGCGGCGCGTACATCAGCTCCTCGAAGCCGAGGACGAGGACGCGCCGCGCGCCGCCGAGGGCCTCGGTCAGGCGCTCGGCCATCGCGGGCAGGGCGTCGTTCAGGGCCACCGCGTGGGCGGGGGTGAAGCCGTGCCGGCCGCCGTCCGGTACGCCCGCGGGCCAGCCGAGCCCGACCCGTACGGGTACAGCGGCGGGCACGGATCCCGTACGGGGCCCCCTGGGCTGCCGCGGGACGGACACGGACGCGAAGGCGGAACCGCTCACGGCCGCCGTCTCCTGGGCCGCGACCAGCGCCTGGCCCTTGGCGAGGACCCCGTCGGGGAGTCGTACGGTGCCGGTCGCGCCGGCCACCAGGTCGGTCCGGGCGCCGATCTCGCGGCCGAAGGCCTCCAGGCGGCCCAGGTCGGCGGCCGAGCGCATGTCGACCAGGGCGACGATCACGTACCGCTCGCGCGGGTAGCGCTCGTGCAGGTCGCGGATGGTGTTGAGGACCGTGTTGCCGGTGGAGAACTCGTCGTCGACGAGGACGAGCGGGCCGGGGGCGGCCAGCAGCGCCGGGTCCTCGGGGAGCAGCAGGTGGGAGGTGGCGTGGGAGTGGGACTCCTCGAAGCCGCCGGCGGTGGCGGCCCCCTCGACGGGGCGCCGGGTGGAGTGCAGATAGGGCGCGGAGCCCAGGCCGTCGGCGACGGAGTGGCCGAGGCCGGTGGCCGTCTCCGCGTAGCCAAGGACGACGGAACGGGCGGTCTCCGCGTCGCCGAGCAGCTCCCGTACCCGTACGCCCAGCTCGTACCCCGAGCCGTGGACGACGCCCGGGCGCTGCGGCACGTGCTTGCCGAGCACGTTGGAGACGAGCAGATGGGCCCGCTTGGGGTTGCGGCGCAGGGCCAGGCCCAGCAGGTCGGGCAGCTTCTCGTCGCCGAGCAGTTCGACGCCCAGTCGCTCCGCTACCCACGTTCCGGTCCACACCACGTCGTTGTCGTCCCTTCGTCAGCTGTCGGTCCGGCCGGCGGTCAGCCGGCCAGTCCCGCGGTGAGCAGCTCCACGAAGCCGACGTCCTCGCGGGCCACGCCGAAGACCTCGGCGCGCCGCAGGATCCGCTCGGCCCACGCGCGGTGGGGCTTCACCTCGTTCATCTTGTTCGTGTACGCGGAGCGGAGCACCCCGCCACCGCCGCGTTCCGGCCGCAGGATGTCCTGGGCGTCGCTGAACTCCTCGTGGCTGACCACGGAGAGCGCGTGCACCGGCACCACATGGGTGGGGTGGATGCAGGTCTTGCCGAGCAGTCCGTTGGCGCGGTCGAGTTCGATCTCGCGCAGCAGTCCGTCGAGGTCGTGCTCGATGAGCGCGGTGCGCAGGTCCTCGGCTCGGCCCTCCAGGAAGGGGCTGCGGCGCAATTGTGGCTTGAACATGCGCTCGCCCTGGCGGAAGTACTCCCAGACGGGGCCGGTGATGGTGAAGCCGGTGCCGTCGGAGCGGCCGAGGACGTTGACGACGTCGCCGATGACGGCGGCGACGATCTGGACGTCGTAGGCGGTCATGTCGGGCGTGCGGCGCAGCCCGTAGTGGGAGCAGAAGTCGGTGACGCCGAGGCGGAGCGCGAGGATCCGCTCGCGGTACTTGCCGGTGAGGGCGGCGATGCCGGCCAGGGTCTCGGCCCGGGTCTCCAGGTGGAGCAGTTCGGGGGACTCCAGGACGGGCATGGCGAAGAGCCGGCGGCCGCAGGCGCGCTCGGCGACGGCGAGTGCTTCGAGGAAGCCGCGGCCGCGACTCTCGGTGAACTTGGGCAGTACGAATCCGGACAGCAGCCGGACCGTCTCACCGAGCCGGTCGACGAGGTCGGTGATCTGCCTGGGCTCGCGGACCCGGATGAAGAGCAGGGGCAGGTCGGCGGCGCCGTCGGGGTCCCCGCCGGTGCCGGCTGCGAGCTCGGCGAACTGGTGGACCAGGTTCGCCTCGCCGGTCTCGACCTCGGCGTCGTTGATCGAATCCTCCAGGCAGAGGACCATGGAGACGACGCCGCGGGTGGCCTGCTTGCGGATGTCGGCGGCGAGCCGGGGTCGGGTGGCCGGGCTGTAGAGGGTGGCGCCGAGCGCGGTGGCGAGCGTGGGCGCGGGTGAGTCCGCCGTGAAGGCGGCGGGCTCCTGGTGGAACAATCCGGACCGCGTTGCGGCCGGGATGTGCCCGAAATGACGCATTTTTCTCCCCCGACTGCATGGACGGCCCGGACGACATGTGGCCGGTAATAGTACGTAGGCAAGGGTGTCCATAGTTCCCTGCGGGAGTGAAGTTCAGGTAACTCGTCCGCTTCCGGCCCCCCACGTTGTCCTGGAGGCGGGCGGCCAGGGAAGATGTCCGGCATGACGCACGCGATGCTGAAGGGCTCCAACGTCCCTCTCGAC
Source organism: Streptomyces fradiae (assembly GCF_041270065.1). Taxonomy (NCBI): domain Bacteria; kingdom Bacillati; phylum Actinomycetota; class Actinomycetes; order Kitasatosporales; family Streptomycetaceae; genus Streptomyces; species Streptomyces fradiae. The sequence continues at coordinate 2,327,995 of NZ_CP065958.1, forward strand.
ACCGCGGCCGTACGGGCCGTGCTCCGCTGGACACCGGGACCGGGGGTGCCCGACGTGGACGCCTCGGCCCTGCTGCTCGGCGCGGACGGGCGTGTGCGTTCGGACGAGGACTTCGTCTTCTACAACCAGCCGCGGCACCCTTCGGGGCTTGTCCGCCGGCTGGCCAAGAAGCGCGGTCCGGAGGGCCTGACGGACACCGTGGAGGCCGATCTGGGGGCCCTGGAGGCCTCGGTCGACCAGGTGGTGGTCGCGGCCTCCTCGGACGGCGGCTCGTTCCGGGCCGTGACCGATCTGCGGATCCTGCTGTACGACGCGGCGCCGGGCGCGGCGGGCGGCGAGCCGCTCGCGGTGTTCGACGTGTCGGCGGAGACCGGCGAGGAGACCGCGATCATCTGCGGCGAACTGTACCGGCGCGGCGAGGGCTGGAAGTTCCGGGCGGTCGGGCAGGGCTATCCGACCGGTCTGGTCGGGCTCGCGACGGACTTCGGCGTCTCGGTCGACGAAGGGGCGGAAGGGGCGGAGGTCGGTCCGGCCGCCGAGGCCCCGGAGGCCGCGGAGGCCACCGCCCCCGCGAACGACCCGGCGCACGATCCGGACGCGACGATGGTGCACCCGCCGGTCGGCACCGGGTCCGGTGTGACGGCTCCGCCGCCGCCCACGGCGCCCCCGGGCGTACCGCCGCAGCCGGCCACTCCCCCGGCGACGGCACCGGCCCCGGCCCCGGCGTACGGCTATCCGCAGCCGGTCGGCGCCCCGCTGCCGGCCCCGGCGTACGGCTATCCGCACGCGGCGCCCGAGTTCCGGATGCCGCCGATGGGCCCGCAGTTCACCGGCCGCTGACCCGGCACCGCCCAGTGGCTCAGGTCTTGGACTTGTAGCCGCGGCCCCACTGCAGGCCCCAGCCGTACAGCCGGTCGAGCTCGGCCTGGAATCCGTAGACGAAGCGCACCTCGCGCCGGACGACCAGGTCGCCCTTGGTGTTCTCCAGGCTGAAGATCGCGCAGGAGCGGGCCTGCGGGGCGTGCTCGTCGAGTTCGATCTCGATGCGTGGGCCGTTGCTCGGGTAGAGCGTGGCCTTGGCGTGGGTGCGGTCGAAGGCCGGGGTCTGGTCGTAGATGTAGACGAAGAACAGCAGGCGCTTGATCGCGTCGCGGTGGTCGAGGTTGACGAAGATCGTCTCGCCGGACGGGGCACCGAACCGGTCGTCGCCGCTGAGCTTCACGTACGGCGGCTCGTTCAGCGCGCCGAAGAAGCCGCCGAGCGGCTGGACCACGCCCTTGCTGCCGTCGGCCAGCTCGTAGAGGCAGCCGAGGTCGAGGTCGACGTTGACCATGCCCTGGGTGTGCGCCTGCACCTCCTCGGGCTTGAAGAGCCGCAGCGGGTGCCGCAGCAGACTGCTGGAGCTGCGCGGGCGGCCCTCGATGTCGGAGGTGCGCATCCGCCAGGAGAGGTTGACCCGGAGGTTGCCGGTGGCGGCGCCCTGCTGGGTGAGGGAGACGCTGGGGCGGCGGCGGGTCAGGTCGATGGAGCCGGCGGCGGATCCGCCCGCGTCGAACGGCTCCCCCCGGCCGGGAAAGAGATTGTCGAAGAAGCCCACGGCTCCCCACCCCCACAGTCGGTCCCCTACGGTCCACCCCGGCCCGTGCGCACACACGCCGACGGGGCGGCCGGGTGCTCCCGGCCGCCCCGCTTGAAGCGTTCCTCATTCTCGGGGGTGTCACACCCCGAATCGTCCGGGGTGTCACACCCTGGAACGGTCAGGGGTGTCAGACCCCGGACGGCACCTCGGTCTTGTCGTTCGAGGAGTCCGCGTCGCCCTCGGCCGCCGCGAGCGCCCTGTTGCGGCGCACGGAGGACCAGAAGGACCAGGCGATGAGCGCCACGCCGATGCCGCCGGTGACGATCTCGGGGATCTCGTACTGGATGGTGACCATGAGGACCACGGCCAGGGCGCCGATCGCGTAGTGCGCGCCGTGCTCCAGGTAGACGTAGTCGTCGAGGGTGCCCTGGCGGACCAGGTAGACGGTCAGGGACCGCACGTACATGGCGCCGACGCCGAGGCCCAGGGCCATCAGGACGATGTCGTTGGTGATGGCGAAGGCGCCGATGACGCCGTCGAAGGAGAAGGAGGCGTCGAGGACCTCAAGGTAGAGGAACATGAAGAAGGCGGCCTTGCCGGCGAGCTGGACCACCGAGACCTTCTTGCCGGAACGCTTCGCCTCTTCCTCGGCCTCGTGCTCGCGCTCCTCTTCCTCCTCCAGCTTGTTCTCGAAGTAGCCGGAGAGACCGCCGACGACGAGGTACGTGATGAGGCCGGCGATGCCGGAGATCAGCACCGTCTGCGCCTTGTCGACGTGGGCGCCGCCGTGCTGGTGGGCCTGGGTCGCGAAGGTCATCGAGGTGATGAGCAGGACGACGAGGGCGATGCAGACCGACAGCATGTCGACCTTGCCGAGCTTGGCGAGCGGGCGCTCGATCCAGCGCAGCCACTGGATGTCACGGTCCTCGAAGATGAAGTCGAGGAAGATCATCAGCAGGAACATGCCACCGAAGGCGGCGATCGACGGGTGCGCGTCGGTGACCAGTTCCTGGTAGCGGTCGGCGTCGTTGAGCGCGAGGTCGACGGCCTCGATGGGGCCGATCTTGGCACTGATCGCGACGATCACGACGGGGAAGACCAGGCGCATGCCGAAGACGGCGATGAGCACACCGACCGTGAGGAAGATCTTCTGCCAGAAGGCATTCATCTTCTTCAGGATTCCGGCGTTGACCACCGCGTTGTCGAACGAGAGCGAGATCTCGAGGATGCAGAGGATGGCGACGACCCCGAAAGCCTCCCACCCCCCGTAGAGCACCCCGGCCACCAGGCCGAGGGCGGTGATCGCGAACGACCAGCCGAAGGTTTTCAGAATCACTGTCTACCCCATCGTGATATTTACGCGATACTCGCGGCTTTACGAAACGTTGACCCCGAAGTCTAGAGCGATGCCCCGCAGGCCGGACGCGTACCCCTGCCCCACCGCCCGGAACTTCCATTCGCCGTTGTAGCGGTACAGCTCGCCGAAGATCATCGCGGTCTCGCCGGAGGCATCCTCGGAAAGGTCGTACCGGGCGAGTTCCTGCCCGTCGGCCTGGTTCACCACACGGATGAAGGCATTGCTGACCTGGCCGAAGGTCTGGCCGCGATTGTCCGCCTCATGGATGGAGACCGGGAAGATGATCTTGTCGCACTGGACCGGCACCTTGGTGAGGTCGACGATCAGGGACTCGTCGTCGCCCTCGCCCTCGCCGGTCAGGTTGTCACCGGTGTGCTCGACGGAGCCCTCGGGGCTCTTGAGGTTGTTGTAGAACACGAAGTACTCGTCGCCGAGCACCCGCCCCGACTGGCACAGCAGGGCGCTGGCGTCGAGGTCGAAGGGGGCTCCGGTGGTGGAGCGCGCGTCCCAGCCGAGACCCACGAGCACCTGGGTGAGGTTGGGTGCGGCCTTGGAGAGGGAGACATTGCCTCCCTTGGCGAGCGTGACGCCCATGACGATGGTTCCTCCCCTGTCAGGTGTTTCTCTACAGGCACGTCCGGCGCCGCACGAAGTGTGCGGCGCCGGACGATGTCGGGTGCGCGGCTCAGACGTTGACGCCGAAGTCCTGCGCGATGCCGCGCAGGCCGGAGGCGTAGCCCTGGCCGACGGCGCGGAACTTCCACTCGGCACCGTTGCGGTACAGCTCGCCGAAGACCATGGCGGTCTCGGTCGAGGCGTCCTCCGACAGGTCGTAGCGCGCGATCTCGGCGCCGCCGGCCTGGTTCACGACGCGGATGAACGCGTTGCGCACCTGGCCGAAGGACTGCTGGCGGTTTTCGGCGTCGTAGATCGACACCGGGAAGACGATCTTGGCGACATCCGCCGGGACGCCGGCCAGGTTGACCTTGACCTGCTCGTCGTCGCCCTCGCCCTCACCGGTCAGGTTGTCGCCGGTGTGCTCGACGGAGCCGTCCGCGCTCTTCAGGTTGTTGAAGAAGACGAAGTCCTGGTCGTTGCGGACCTTGCCCGCCTCGTTCACCAGGATGGCGCTGGCGTCGAGGTCGAAGTCCGTACCGGTGGTGGTGCGGACGTCCCAGCCCAGACCGACCGTGACGGCGGTCAGGCCCGGGGCCTCCTTGGTCAGCGAGACGTTGCCGCCCTTGCTGAGGCTGACTCCCACGAGTCCCTCCATTGGTTTCAGGGGCAGCGCCCCCAGTCGTGCGTTGTCATCCGATCAACGTGTGGATCCTAGTGACGGGTTCCCCGTCGAAACAGACGTTTCGCCCGAGTGTTGGTCCGGCAGGGCCGTCCGGGGGTCTACGGGGTCCGTCAGAGGGCGGCGAGGGCCTTGGCGTACGCGTCGGCGTCGCGGGCGTCCGGGAGGGCGTTGACGACGGACCAGCGGACGGTGCCGGCCCTGTCGATGACGAAGGTGCCGCGCACCGCGCAGCCCTTGTCCTCGTCGAAGACGCCGTACGCGCGGGAGACCTCGCCGTGCGGCCAGAAGTCGGAGAGCAGCGGGAACTCCAGCTCCTCCTGCTCGCCGAAGACGCGCAGGGTGTGCATGGAGTCGGCGGAGACGGCGAGCAGCTGGGTGTCGTCGTTGACGAACTCGCCGGCCCGCTCGCGCAGGGCGCGCAGCTCGCCGGTGCACACGCCGGTGAAGGCGAAGGGGTAGAAGAACAGCACCACGCGCTTCTCGCCGCGGAAGTCGGAGAGCCGCACGGTGCGGCCGTGGTTGTCCTTCAGCTCGAAGTCGGGGGCCTGTGCGCCGATCTCGATCGCCATCCCGTACGCATCCCTTCGCCGGCGGCCCAGCTTTTGGGCCGAAACGGTGAAACCCACCTTATGGCCGCCGGGTACGAGGACGCGCGGAGCCCCCGCCGGAGGTGCTCCGGCGGGGGCTCCGCGCAGTGTTCGGGGGTGATCAGCGCTTCGGGGTGCCGAGTCGGGTGCCGACCCAGTCCTTGGCGACGCTGATGCTCTTGCTCTGTGTGAGACCAGCGGTCTGCGCGGCATCGTTGATGTCGCTCGGCTCGATGTAGCCGTCGCGGCCCGTCTTCGGGGTCAGCAGCCAGATCTGGCCGCCGTCCTCAAGGAAGCCGATGGCGTCCACCAGGGCGTCGGTCAGGTCACCGTCCTCGTCGCGGAACCACAGCAGCACGGCGTCGGCGACGTCGTCGTAGTCCTCGTCCACGAGTTCCTGGCCGATAAGGGACTCGATGCCTTCACGGAGATCGAAGTCGACGTCGTCGTCGTAGCCGATCTCCTGGACCACCTGTCCGGGCTCGAACCCCAGCCTCGCTGCCGGGTTGGTCCGCTCCTCCGCGTGGTCCGCGGTCGCGCTCACGGCTTGCCTCCTGCTCATGTATCGGAAAATGCCTCACCACGCGCGGGCGCGCGGCGCTGGCCGTAGTCCACACGTGCCGGGGCGGATCGCGCAAGTACCCGGCCGATGAGACCGCCGAAACGGTGACGTTTGGGGCCGTCTCGCCGCAACTTCCGGCGAACACCCGTCGCGCTCCGTGACGAGTCCTGCACGCTTCGTCCCGCAATGTGGGTCTCTGCGGCTTCAGTCTGCCGAACGTATTGCCGGAACGCATGCGCGGGATGGGCGTAAGGTTGCGATTTGACCGGACTGGAACGTCCTTGGTACCCCACGAGGATTACCGCTCGGTAAAGATGACGTTTGCCTTCGGCGGGGTACACGATGAGCATCCTGGCCTCTGCGGGGTCTTCGGTCCCCCTGGGCTCCACCGACCAGCGAAGGAACAGCGTGGCTTCCGCATCCGATCGCAACCCGATCATCATTGGCGGCCTTCCCAGCCAGGTCCCGGATTTCGACCCCGAAGAGACCCGGGAATGGCTGGACTCCCTGGACGCCGCCGTCGACGAGCGGGGCCGGGAGCGGGCCCGCTACCTCATGCTGCGGCTGATCGAGCGGGCCCGCGAGAAGCGGGTCGCCGTGCCGGAGATGCGCAGCACGGACTACGTGAACACCATCGCCACCCGGGACGAGCCCTTCTTCCCGGGCAACGAGGAGATCGAGCGCAAGGTCCTCAACGCCACCCGGTGGAACGCGGCCGTGATGGTCTCGCGCGCCCAGCGCCCGGGGATCGGCGTCGGGGGCCACATCGCGACCTTCGCGTCCTCCGCCTCCCTCTACGACGTGGGCTTCAACCACTTCTTCCGCGGCAAGGACGAGGGCGACGGCGGCGACCAGATCTTCTTCCAGGGGCATGCCTCCCCCGGCATCTACGCCCGCGCCTATCTCCTGGACCGGCTGAACGAGACCCAGCTCGACGCCTTCCGCCAGGAGAAGTCGAAGTTCCCGAACGGTCTGTCGTCCTATCCGCACCCGCGGCTGATGCCGGACTTCTGGGAGTTCCCGACCGTGTCGATGGGCCTCGGCCCGCTCGGCGCGATCTACCAGGCCCGGATGAACCGTTACATGGAGGCGCGCGGCATCGCCGACACCTCCGCGTCGCACGTGTGGGCCTTCCTCGGCGACGGCGAGATGGACGAGCCGGAGTCGCTGGGCCAGCTGACCCTGGCGGCCCGGGAGAACCTCGACAACCTGACCTTCGTCGTCAACTGCAACCTGCAGCGCCTCGACGGCCCGGTGCGCGGCAACGGCAAGGTCATCCAGGAGCTGGAGTCGGTCTTCCGCGGCGCCGGCTGGAACGTCATCAAGCTGATCTGGGACCGCTCCTGGGACCCGCTGCTCGCGCAGGACCGGGACGGCATCCTGGTCAACAGGATGAACACGACGCCGGACGGGCAGTTCCAGACGTACGCGACGGAGACCGGCGCCTACATCCGCGAGCACTTCTTCGGCGACGACCAGCGGCTGCGGGCCATGGTCGAGGGCATGTCCGACGACCAGATCCTGCACCTGGGCCGCGGCGGTCACGACCACAAGAAGATCTTCGCGGCCTTCTCCGCGGCCAAGGCCCACAAGGGCCAGCCGACGGTGATCCTCGCCAAGACCGTCAAGGGCTGGACGCTGGGCCCCAACTTCGAGGGCCGCAACGCCACCCACCAGATGAAGAAGCTGACGGTCGACGACCTGAAGCGGTTCCGCGACCGGCTGCACATCCCGATCACGGACAAGCAGCTGGAGGAGGGCCTGCCGCCCTACTACCACCCGGGCCGGAACTCCGAGGAGATCCAGTACATGCACGACCGCCGCAAGGCGCTCGGCGGGTACGTGCCCACCCGTGTGGTCCGCGCCAAGCCGCTCGTCCTGCCGGACGACAAGGCCTACGCGGCGGTGAAGAAGGGCTCCGGGCAGCAGCAGATCGCCACCACGATGGCCTTCGTACGGCTGCTGAAGGACCTGATGCGGGACAAGGAGATCGGCCGCCGCTTCGTGCTGATCGCGCCGGACGAGTACCGCACCTTCGGCATGGACTCCTTCTTCCCGAGCGCCAAGATCTACAACCCGCTCGGCCAGCAGTACGAGGCGGTGGACCGCGAACTGCTGCTCGCCTACAAGGAGTCGCCGACCGGCCAGATGCTGCACGACGGCATCTCCGAGGCGGGCTGCACCGCCTCGCTGATCGCCGCCGGCTCGGCCTACGCCACGCACGGCGAACCGCTCATCCCGGTGTACGTCTTCTACTCGATGTTCGGTTTCCAGCGCACCGGCGACCAGTTCTGGCAGATGGCCGACCAGCTGGCCCGCGGGTTCGTGCTCGGCGCCACCGCCGGCCGCACCACGCTGACCGGCGAGGGCCTCCAGCACGCCGACGGCCACTCCCACCTCCTCGCCTCCACGAATCCGGGCTGTGTCGCCTACGACCCGGCCTTCGGCTTCGAGATCGCGCACATCGTCAAGGACGGTCTGCGCCGGATGTACGGCCCCGAGTCCGAGGACGTCTTCTACTACCTGACGGTCTACAACGAGCCGATCCAGCACCCGGCCGAGCCGGAGGACGTGGACGTCGAGGGCATCCTCAAGGGCATCCACCTCTACAAGCGCGGCGAGTCCGGCGCGGTCCCGGCGCAGATCATGGCCTCCGGCGTGGGCGTGCCGTGGGCCCTGGAGGCGCAGCGGATCCTCGCCGAGGACTGGAACGTCCGCGCCGACGTCTGGTCCGCCACGTCCTGGAACGAGCTGCGCCGCGAGGCCGTGGCCGTCGAGGAGCACAACATGCTCCACCCGGACGAGGAGCAGCGCGTGCCGTGGGTGACGCGCAAGCTGCAGAACGCCCAGGGCCCGTTCGTGGCGGTCTCCGACTGGATGCGCTCGGTGCCGGACCAGATCTCCCGGTGGGTGCCGGGCCGCTACACCTCGCTCGGCGCGGACGGCTTCGGCTTCGCGGACACCCGCGGCGCGGCCCGCCGCTTCTTCCACATCGACGCCCAGTCGATCGTGCTCGCGGTGCTGACCGAGCTGGCCCGGGACGGCAAGGTGGACCGCTCGGCCCTGAAGCAGGCCGTGGACCGCTACCGGCTCCTCGACGTCGCGTCGGCCGACCCCGGCACCGCGGGCGGCGACGCGTAGCCGGGCAGCAGTCCGAGCGGTGGTCGTACCCGCGCGCGCGGGTGCGTCGTGGCTGGTCGGAGGGTGGCCCGTGCCCCTGAGGGGGTGCGGGCCTGCCTACGATGCCCGGCATGAAGGAACGCTGGGAACGCCACACCCAAACGCCGCTGCTGGTGCTCGCGGTGGCGTTCGGGATCGCCTACGCCGTCCCGATCGTCGCCCCGGACGCCGACGCCTGGGTGCACCAGTGGTGCTCCCATGTGGAGTGGGCGGTGTGGGGCGCGTTCGCCCTGGACTATCTGGTGCGGCTGGCGCTCGCCCCGGACCGGTGGGCCTTCGTGCGCGGGCATCTGCTCGATCTGCTCGCGGTGATACTGCCGATGGTGCAGCCGCTGCGGCTGCTCAGGGTGGTCTCCACGCTCCTCCTGGTGGGCCGGCGGGCCCGGATGGCCCCGCAGATAACGCTCACCACCTATGTGGCGGGCGCCGTGGTCGGACTGATGATGTTCGGCTCGCTGGCCGTGCTGCACGTGGAGCGGAACGCCCCGAACGGCAACATCAAGACCCTGGGCGACGCGGTCTGGTGGTCCTTCACCACGATGACCACGGTCGGCTACGGCGACCACGCCCCGACCACGGGCCTGGGCCGGGTGCTCGCGGTGGGCCTGATGCTGTCCGGGATCGCCCTGCTCGGTGTGGTCACCGCGAACATCGCCGCCTGGTTCATCTCCCGCTTCGACCGGGACGACGAGGCCGACCGCCGGCAGACCGAGCTCCTGGAGGCGCTGACCTCCGAGGTGCGGGCGCTGCGGGCCGAGGTCGCGCGCCTCTCGCCCCCGCAGCCGGCGGACCCGGCCCCGGACCTGAAATCGGCCCCAGACCTGGACGCTCCTGACGTTCCGCTGCCTACCGCTCCCAGATCTTGAAGGCCCGCACCTGGTAGGGCGACTGGGGCACCCACACCCCCTTCCCCGGATAGGTCTCGAACTCCCCGGTCTCCGCGCACTCCGCGGACTGGTACGTCGTGACCGGCCGCCCGGTCCTGTTCGCCAGGGACTGGGCACTGGTCCCGGCCGGCAGGGCGGTGCAGCTCTCGATGTCGACCGCGGTCAGCTCGTGCGCCTGGGCCCTGCCCTTGAAGTCGGCCTTGGGCCACAGGCACAGCTGGCCGGGCCCGCAGGCGCCGAGCGCGGTGCCGGCACGGGTACCGGTGCCGGTGCCGGTGCCGGTGCCGCTCGGTGCGGCCGCCTGGGCCGGGATCGCGAGCAGGGCGGTGAGCAGGACTCCGGCGACGAGCAACGTCTTCGTATACATGCAGGTGAACCCCCGTTTCGTAACTCTCTGTAATCAAGAGCATGGCGGAGGGTCCGCGGACATGGAAGAGGGGCCGCCCCCGTTCACGCGAACGGGTGACGGCCCCCTACGGGAACCCCTAGATGTGGGCCGCTCCCGCGCCCGCCTCCGCGTTCTCACCGCGCTTGGTGAGGGTGGCGACGAGGGCCGCGACGACGGCGACGACACCGGCGACGGTGAAGGCAAGGCCCATGCCGTCCAGGAAGGTGTCATGGATGACCTTGCCGATGGTCTGGACGGCCTCGGGCGTCATGCCCGGCGCCTTGGCCAGCTCCGGCGGCACCATGCCGAACTCGGCGGCCTGCTCCAGGCGCGGATCGGCGGGCCCGGGCAGATGGGCGGCGGTCCAGTTCTCGCCGAACGAGCTCGACACCTTGGAGGACATGACGGCGCCCAGCACCGCCGTACCGAGCGCGCCGCCGACCTGCATCGCGGCCTGCTGCAGACCGCCGGCCACGCCGGAGAGCTCCAGCGGCGCGTTGCCGACGATCACCTCGGTGGCGCCGACCATGACCGGGGCCAGGCCCAGGCCGAGCAGCGCGAACCACAGGGACATCGCGAGCTTCCCCGTACCGGCGTCGAGGGTGAGCATGCCGAACATCGCCACCGCGGTGCAGACCATGCCGCCGACCAGCGGGACCCGCGGACCGAACCTGGTGATCAGCAGGCCGGCCAGCGGCGAGGAGACGATCATCATGCCGGTCAGCGGCAGCAGGGCCACACCGCTGTCGACCGGCTTGAGCCCCTGCACGCCCTGGAGGTAGAAGGTCACGAAGAACAGGCCGCCCATGAAGGCGAAGGCCATCAGGACCATGAGGACCACACCGGCCGACAGCGGCACGGAGCGGAACATCTTCAGCGGGATCAGCGGCTCGCGGACCTTGGTCTCCCAGACCGCGAAGACCACGAAGAGCAGCACGGCGCCGAGCAGGCAGCCCCAGGTCTTGACGTCGCTCCAGCCCCAGGACTCGCCGGCCTTGATGATGCCCCAGATCAGGGCGCCCATCGCGGCGGAGAGCAGCACGATGCCGGGGAGGTCGAAGGAGCGCGGCGCGTTCTCGGCGCGGTGGTCCTTGAGGATCAGCAGGCCGAGGACGAGGGCGAGGACGCCGACCGGCACGTTGATGAAGAAGACGTACTGCCAGTCGGCCTGCTCGACGAGCACACCGCCGAGGATCGGGCCGCCGGCCGTCGAGGCTCCGATGACCATGCCCCAGATGCCGATGGCCATGTTGAGCTTCTCGGCCGGGAAGGTGGCGCGCAGCAGACCGAGCGCGGCCGGCATGAGCAGCGCGCCGAAGAGGCCCTGGAGCACACGGAAGGCGATCACGAGCCCGATCGAGCCCGACAGGCCGATCGCGCCGGAGGCGGCGGCGAAGCCCGCGATGCCGATGACGAAGGTCTGCCGGTGCCCGAAGCGGTCACCGAGCTTGCCGGCGGTGATCAGCGCGACGGCGAGCGCGAGCAGATAGCCGTTGGTGATCCACTGGACCTGCGCCAGGCTGGCGTTCAGGTCCTCCTTGATGGCCGGGTTGGCGATGGCGACGATCGTGCCGTCGAGCGCGACCATCATCACGCCGGCCGCGACGCTGAACAGCGTCAGCCATGGGTGACCGCGCAGTCCCTTCACCGGGGCCCCGTCCGGGGTCCGGCCGCCACCCCCCTGACCCTGCGGGGTCTTTTCCATGGTGATCTGACTAGTCATGCGGGCAGGCTAATGACAGTCACTGACAATTGACAAAGCGATTCACACGACGGTAACTGTCACGTACCTCACAGGTAGCCTGGCCCGGAAGAAGTGGCGGAAAGAGGATCGACACGTGACCACCGCGCCCGGCCTGCGCGAGCGCAAGAAGCAGCGCACCCGCGACGCGCTGATCCGGGCCGCCCTGGAGCTCTTCACCACCCAGGGGTACGAGCGGACCACCGTCGACGAGATCGCCGAAGCCGTCGAGGTCTCCCAGCGCACCTTCTTCCGCTACTTCGCCACCAAGGAGGACGCGGCCCTCGCCGTCCAGCAGATGGTGGAGGAGCGTTACGTCCGCGCGCTCGGCGAACGCCCGCCCGAGGAGGGCCCCTTCGACGCGATGCGCAACGCGGTCCTGGGCGCCTGGGACGCCATCGGCGAGGCGATCGAGGAGGTCGTCCCGGTCGAGCTCTACATCCGCGCCTACCACCTCATCGAGTCCACGCCCGCGCTGTTCGCCGCCCATCTGCGCCGTTCCGCCGAGATCGAGGAGCGGATCGCCCGGCTGATCGCCGAGCGCGAGGGCCTGGACGTGGACGAGGACCCGCGGCCCCGGATCGCCACCGCCGCCTTCGGCGGGGTCATGCGGGTCACCGGCCGCCTCTGGGGACGCGGCGAGGAGGAGACCCTGGAGTCGATCCGCGCCCTGACCGAGCGCTACCTCGACCAGCTCGGCGCCGCCCTCGCCCCGCGCTGGCGCGCCTGAGCCCACACGCGCCTGAGCCCGCCAGCCACCCGCGCCCCGCCCGTACGCCCCTCTCCTACGTACGCCGTACGCCCCAGCCCCACACCCCCCGCACCGCACGCCCCTACCCGTGCGTCGCGTACGCCTCCGCGCACGTACCGTCACCGCACACCCCTCTCCCGCCGTGATCCGCGTCACTCGCGGCACGGGCGCCCTCCGGCGCCCCCTAGGGTGGCGGCCAATGTCTTCCTTCGACTCCTCCCCCACCCTCACCGTCTGGCGGATGCTGCTCGCGCTCGCCGTGGTGTTCGTGCTCCTCGCGACGACCGGGTGGACCACGATCCGGCATCAGCGCACGCCAGGACCGACCCGGGAGGAGGCGCTCGCCGCGTGGACGCACGGCCGGATCGGCGGCCGCGCGCTGCCGGACCCGGCGTCCCCGGCCCGAACGATCGCCGCGTTCTTCGCCGCCGTCGGGCCCGCCCGGGGCGCCGCGCTCGCCGACACCCACCCGCTCGTCGTGGGCAACCTCAACGGCGCGCCCGTCACCCTGCGCTACCGCGCCAACCGGGTCTCGCTGGCCCGGGCGCTCGACGCCGAGCGGGGCAGGGTCGACGACCCGCGGCTCACCGCCGACGGGCGGCACGAGGCGCTGCGCCGGGTGCACCGCTTCACCAGTCTGATGCGGCCCGGCCGGCAGATCCTCGCCTTCGACCCGACGGGTACGGGGCGGACCGCCGAGGTGCTCGGCGACCTGACGCGGGCCCGCCGGGTGTCGGTGATCGTGCCGGGCGTCGACACCAATCTGCTGACCTTCCAGAAGACCGCCCGCCGCTACTCCGCGCCCGCCGGCATGGCCGAATCCCTGTACGCCGCCGAGCGCCGGGCCGATCCACGCGCGCGTACCGCCGTCATCGCCTGGGCCGACTACACCGCCCCGGTGGGCGTGGGCGTCGAGGCCGCGATCGGCCGGCTCGCCGCGAACGGCGCGGTGCGGCTCGTCGACCTGACGACGGCGCTGCCGGGCGACTCGCGCGTCACCCTCTTCTGCCACAGTTACGGCTCCGTGCTGTGCGGGGTGGCCGCGGACCGGCTGCCCGCCCGGGTCACCGACGTGGTGGTGGCCGGCAGCCCCGGCATGCGGGCCGAGCGGGCCGAGGACCTGCGCACCCGGGCCCGGGTCTGGGCCATGCGGGACGCCGACGACTGGATCGCGGACGTGCCCCACCTGGAGCTCGGCGGGGTCGGGCACGGCACCGATCCGGTGGCCCCGGAGTTCGGCGCGCGGCTGCTCTCGGCGGCCGGTGCGGCCGGGCACACCGGCTATTTCGAGCCGGGTACGAGCAGCCTGGCGAACTTCGCCGCGCTGGGCGTCGGCGCGTACGGCGCGCTGACCTGCGCGAGCGCCGACAGCGCTTGTCTCGACGGAATCTTCGGCGGGACACCCGCCTGACGCGCGTAGATCACGGCGGATTTACGGTGGTTGCGAAGGGGCGACGTCGGGGCATACGCCGCATACGATGAGGCGTATGGGTGATGTGCTGGCCGGAATTCATGCCACCTGGGAGTTCGAGAACGACGCAGTCGTCATCCGCTTCGAACGGGGGATCCGCACGCCGAAGCTCCTCAACGCGCTGCGCGAGCGGCGCGTTCCGCACGAGGCGCTGGCTTCGGTGACGCTCGCCCCGGGCAAGCGGGGCACCGTCGTGCTGCACGCGCAGCCGCGGCCCGGCGCCGATCCGCTGATGGAGGCGGCGGCCGGGCAGCTGAAGGACGGCAGCGATCCGTACCGCCTCGTCCTGCCCGCCGAGCGGGAGACCCTCGCCGAGTACTACCGCGACGAGCTGCGCGCCGCGATCGCGCCGTACCGGGACCTGGGTCCGGCGGACGGCTTCCTGGTGGCGGCGCCCGAGGGGCCGCAGTCCTTCAAGGCGTACGACGGGAAGGCGAGCTTCGACGGGAAGGGCGAGATCGGCTTCCGCTGGTTCTGGACCGGGGCGTCCTCGGAGAAGTGGAAGGCCGGCGACCAGACCTTCCGGGTACGGGAGCTGAGCGGGGTCGAGTGGCGCTCGCCGGAGATCATGGACGGCTATCTGCGCCTGGTGCGCCGGGACGGCCACGACAGCCGCCCCGTGCAGCCCGACCACGACCCGGCCTCCGTCGTCTTCGGTCTCGGTTACGGGCCGGTGTACGAGTCCCTGCCCTTCGCCGCGTCCGTCCTGGCCGCGATCCGCGGCGCGTCCGAGCGGGAACGGGTGCCGGCGGTCGCGGCGCGGCCACGGGATCCGGCCGGGGTCGCAGAAAGGATCCGCCACCTCGGTGAGCTGCATCAGGCCGGGCTTGTGACGGACGAGGAGTTCTCCGCGAAGAAGGCGGAGCTGCTCGCGGAGCTGTAGTCGGGGAGCTGTGGTCGGGGAGCTGTGGTCGGGGAGCTGTGGTCGCGGGCAGCCTCCTGAAGGACCAGGTCGACGGCCCGCCGGCCCCGTCCTCGTACCCCGGTATGACCCCGCGCCCCGCACCCCGGTATGACGTACCGGCCCGGGCCCGCTGCCTACCCTGGGCGGGCCATGAAGGACGAAGAGAAGCGGCGACTGCCGCGCATGCCACGACCGACCGGAGCCGGGAACGAAGGCGGGACCGGGTCCGAAGCCGGGGTCCGGGCCCGCAGGCTGCTCATGAGCCTCGGGACCGCCCTGACGACGCCCACCGGCCCCGGCGAGGCGCTGCTCGCGCGCGCCGCCTCGCCCTGGGCGCGATGGGCGCCGTACGCGATCGCGCTCGCCCTCGTCGCGGCCCTGCTGCCCGTCACGATCGTCGTGCTCGTGAACGACTACCACGTCAACGGGCCCATCGCGGGGGCGCTCGCCACCGCGCAGGCCACGCCGCTGCTGCTCGCCGTGTCCCGGCCGCTGCAGGCCTGGTGGGTGATCTTCACGGCGGACGTGGTGGGCGGCTTCGTCGTGCTGATCGCCGACAACTACCGCGAACTGCCCTGGCCGTGGACGCCCATGGTGGTGATCGGCTACCTCTTCCTGATGCTCGCCCTCGGTCTGCGCGAGTCCCGGCGCGCGCTGCTCGGCGTGTGGCTGATGACCGGTGTCGCCGGCGCCGTCTTCGAGGCGGTCGCCCCGAACCAGCCGGGCGACGGCGTCGTCGTGCTGCTCTTCGTGCTCAGCGGGATCGTGCTGCTGCTCACCTCGGCCCTGCGCGGGCGCGGCGAGGCGGAGCGCCGGCTCGTCGAGCAGGAGACCATCAGCGAGGCCGAACGGGCCCGCCGGACCCTCCTGGAGGAGCGCGCCCGGATCGCCCGTGAGCTGCACGACGTGGTCGCCCACCACATGTCGGTGATCACCGTGCAGGCGGACTCCGCGCCGTACCGCATCCCGGGCCTGCCGGACGCGGCCGTCGAGGAGTTCGCGTCGATCGCGGGCGGGGCGCGCGAGTCGCTGGCCGAGATGCGGCGGCTGCTCGCGGTGCTGCGCAGCGAGGGCACGGAGGGCGAGCGGGCGCCGCAGCCCGGGCTCGACCGGTTGCAGCAGTTGGTGGAGGCGACGGTACGGGCCGGGGTGCCGGCCGAACTGGCGCTCGCCGCGGAGCTGGGCGAGGTGCCGCAGGCGGTCGACCTCTCCGCGTACCGCATCGTGCAGGAGGCCCTCGCCAACGTGGTGCGGCACGCGCCGGGCGCGCCCACCCGGGTGTCGGTGCGCGCCGACGACGCGGGCGACTGGCTGACCGTGCTCGTCGTCAACGGCCCGGCCGCGGAGCCGGCTTCGCCGGTCGAGCGCGGCACGGGCACCGGTCACGGGCTCGTCGGGATGCGGGAGCGCGTACGGTTGACCGGCGGCTCGCTCGACACCGGGCCGCTGCCGGACGGGGGCTTCCGGGTCGCCGCCCGGCTGCCGCTGACCGAGCAGCCGACGGCCGGGCGACCCCCGGCCGGAACCCCGCTCACCGGCTCGACCGGCACCGCCACCGGCTCCGCCGATTCGACCGACACCGCCAGCACCACCAATACCACCGGCACCACCGACTCGAAGGGCGCTCCGTGACCATCCGCGTGATCATCGTCGACGACCAGGCCATGGTGCGGGCGGGGTTCGCCGCCCTGCTCGCGGCGCAGAGCGACATCGACGTGGTCGGCGAGGCGCCGGACGGGCGGCAGGGCGTGGAGGTGGCCCGCTCGACGCATCCGGACGTGGTCCTGATGGACGTGCGGATGCCGGAGATGGACGGGCTCGCGGCGGCCCGCGAGATCCTCGACCCGCCCGCGGGGGTGGTGCACCGGCCGAAGGTGCTGATGCTCACCACCTTCGACGTGGACGACTACGTGTACGAGGCGCTGCGCGCCGGCGCCTCCGGCTTCCTCCTGAAGGACGCGCCGCCGGCCGATCTGATCGCTGCGGTACGGGTGGTCGCGGCCGGCGACGCGCTGCTCGCGCCGTCCGTGACCAAGCGCCTGATCGCCGACTTCGCCGCGAGCCGGCCCGCGCCGCGCGCCGACCGGGCGGCGCTGCGGCTCAACGGCCTCACCCCGCGCGAGACGGAGGTCCTTGAGCTCATCGCCCGGGGCCTGTCGAACCAGGAGATCGCCGACCATCTGGTCCTGGCGGAGCAGACGGTGAAGACCCACATCGGGCGGGTGCTCGCCAAGCTGGACCTGCGCGACCGGGCGCAGGCGGTGATCTTCGCGTACGAGTCGGGCCTGGTCACACCCGGCGCGCCCTAGCGAACTACGGCCCGCCCCCGGGGGTTTCCCCCACCCCCGGTCTCGGGCCGGCCCCTCGTCCCGCCCCTACCCCGGTATCAGTTCGGGGTTGGCGCCCCGGTGTGACGTCCGGTCACCCACTCCGTTCCTACCTTCCTCTCGCCAACGACAAGCGAGAGGAAGGGCCGTCGCATGCGCCGCTTCACGAGGACCCTGGTCGCCGCCGCGCTCACCGTGACGGTGGTGGCCGGGACCGCCGGCTGGGCGTCCGGGAACAGCCAGCAGCCCGTCACCGGCGCGCCGGCCGGCACCGGGGCCTGGCGGGCCGCCGGCCTTCCCGACCCGCAGGGCATGACGCCCGTTCAGGTCGCGGACTTCTTCCTGGGGTTGGGCCGGGAGCGGCAGCAGGAGCTCGTACGGTCCCACCCGGGCGTGGTCGGGAACCTGGACGGCGCCCCGCTCGCCCTGCGCTACCAGGCCAACGCCCTGGTGTCGGGTGGGCGTTGGGCCGGGCAGCAGGTCCTCGCGTACGACCCGAGGGGGCGCGGGCAGGCCGTGCTCGTGTACGGGGACCTGGCGCGGGCCGCGCACGTGGCCGTGGTCGTACCGGGGTCGGACACCGACGCCGGGCATCTCGACGGTCTGGTGCGCAAGGCGACGGCGCTGCGCGGGGCGGCGGGTGCGCGGACCGCCGTCGTCGCCTGGGCCGGCTACACCACTCCCGTAGGGGTCGGCCTGGACGCCGCCTCCGGGGAGCTGGCCGAGGCCGGCGCGGCCCGGCTCACCGGTTTCCTGGCCGGGCTGCGCACGGTCAACGCGGCCGAGCCCGCGCTGTTCTGCCACAGCTACGGCTCGGTGGTGTGCGGGCTCGCCGCCCACGAGATCAAGGCCAAGGACCTGGTCGCGGTCGCCTCCCCCGGGATGCGCGCCGACGACGTGGCCGCCCTGAACACCGGCGCCCGGGTGTGGGCCGCGAAGGATCCGACGGACTGGATCGACCGGGTGCCGAACGTCTCGTTCGCGGGCCTCGGGCACGGCACCGACCCGACCGACCCCGGCTTCGGCGCCCGGATCGTGCCCGCGGGTGACGCCGACGGCCATGACGGCTACTTCGCGCCCGGCACCGCCTCCCTCCGTACCTTCGCCGCGATCGCCCGGGGTGACGTCCGATGAAGACGCTGAAGCCGATGAAGACCCTGCGCTCGATGCACCGGATGGCCGCGACGATCGAGGCCCGCACCCCCGCCCACCGCGACCGCGCGATCGACGGGGTGCGCGCCCTCGCCCTGCTCGCCGTGCCCACCGGGCACTGGCTGCTCGGCGGCTTCACGCGCTCCGCCGACGGCGCGATCCACAACGCCAGCCCGCTCTCCGCCTTCGGCGGCCTGGCGCCGGTCAGCTGGATCCTCCAGATGCTGGGCATCTTCTTCCTGGTCGGCGGCTACGCCTCCGTCCTCTCCTTCCGCCGCCACCAGGGCTCCACGCGCGCGTGGCTGGGCGGCCGGATCGCCCGGCTCGGCCGGCCGGTGCTCGGGGTGACCGCCGTCTGGGCGGCGCTGCTGCCGCTGCTGCACTACGGCCTCGGGGTGCCGTCCGACACCCTGCGGACGGCGTCCACGCTGGTCGTCCAGCCGCTGTGGTTCGTGGGCGTGTACGTGGTCGTCACCGCGCTCACCCCGTACTGCGTGCGCGCCGCCCGGCGGCTCGGCGCGTGGGCCGCGGCCCCGCTGCTCGGCTCGGTGGCCGTCGTCGACCTCCTGCGCTACGGCCCGTACGCCGACGCGATGCCGTCCTGGCTGAGCGTGCTCAACATCCTGCCCGGCTGGCTGTTCGCGTATCAGCTCGGCGTCTCGTGGGGCGAGGGCCGGGTCGGCCGCCGGCACGCGTGGGGGCTGCTGCTGGGCGGGGCCGCGCTGTTCGCCGCGCTGCTCGTCTGGTTCGGCTACCCGGCCTCGATGGTCGGCGTCCCCGGCGAGGCCCGCACCAACTCCCACCCGCCGTCCCTCCTGGTGCTCGCCCTCGCCGCCGCGCAGAGCGGCGCCGCGATCCTGCTGCGCGAGCGCTTCGGGCGGCTCCTGAAGCGGCCGGCGCTGTGGGCGCCGGTGGTCGTGATCAACCTGTCGGCGATGACGATCCTGTGCTGGCACCAGACGGCCATGCTCGCCGCCGCGATCCCCACCGCCTCGTACGCGGGCGAGCTCACCGGCCTGGTCGGCGCGCCCGACTCGGTGACCTGGATCCTGGCGCGGCTCGCCTGGATGCCGGTCTTCGCGGGCCTGCTGGTCCTGATCGGGCGGTACGCACGGGGCTTCGAGTCCCCGTGGACCCGCACCGGCACGGTCCGGCGGGCGGTCGCGGGCGTCCTGGCGGCGGGCTTCGCGGTCTTCGCGCTGGGCCTGGCGTGACCCCCACGGGCCGCACGCCAGGACCGCGGCGGGCGTCAGGCCTCCCGGGCCGCCGAGGTGGAGCGCATGTCCGGGTAGCGGTCGCCGGTGACCAGGGCGGCGATGGGCTCCAGGGCGGCGAGGTCGGCGGCCGAGAGCTTGATCCGGGTGGCGGCGGCGTTCTCCAGGAGGCGGGTGCGCTTGCGGGTGCCGGGGATGGGGACGACGGTGAGGCCGTGGACGGCGGGCCGGTGGTGGAGCCAGGCCAGGGCGATCTGGGCCGGCGTGGCGTCGTGCTCGGCCGCGATCGCGCGGAGGGGTTCGAGCAGGGCCGCGTTGCGCTCGGCGTTCTCGCCGGTGAAGCGCGGCTGGCTGCGCCGGAAGTCGCCTTCCGCGAGCTCCTTTCCGGCATCCGCGAAGGAACCGGTGAGGAAGCCGCGGCCGAGCGGCGAGTACGGCACGAAGGTCACGCCGAGCTCGGCGGCCGCGCCGACCGCGCTGTGCTCCACGTCGCGGGAGAACAGCGACCACTCCGACTGGAGGGCGGCGATCGGGTGGACGGCGTACGCCTCGCGCAGCTCCGGGCCGGTCACCTCGCTGAGACCGAGCTGCCGGACCTTGCCCTCCTTGACCAGCTCGGCCATGGTGCCGACGGATTCGGCGAACGGCACGGCCGGGTCGCGGCGGTGCATGTAGTAGAGGTCGATGGTCTCGACGCCGAGGCGGCGCAGGCTGCCCTCGACGCTCTTGCGGATGTAGGCGGGGTCGTTGTTGATGCCCCGGTACGTGGGGTCGTCGACGCGCCGCTCCAGGGCGAACTTGGTGGCGAGGACGATCTCGTCGCGGTGCGCGGCGACGAACGGCGCGAGGAACTCCTCGTTGGCGCCGTGCCCGTACGCGTCGGCCGTGTCGATCAGGGTGACGCCGGCCTCCAGGGCCGCTTCCAGGGTGTCGCGGGCGGCGGCCTCGTCGGTGTCGCCGTAGAACTCGCTGATGCCCATCGCGCCGAAGCCCTGCACACCGGTCTCGGGGCCGTCCGGGCCGCCGAGGCGGACGGTGTCGATCTTGCCGTTCAGTGTGGTCATGACGGGGTTCCTCCGCAGACGGTGCCGTAGTGGTCGATCTTGAGGTCGAGCACGGCGAGGGCGTCCTGGAGTTCGGCGATCCGGGTGACGACGTCGTCCCGGGTGGCCTCCAGGAGGGCGCGCCGCTGGTCGTGGGTGTGGGCGCCCTCGCGCACCAGCTCCGCGTAGCGCACCATGTCGGCGACGGCCATGCCGGTGAGCCGCAGCTTGCCGACGAAGGCGAGCCAGTCCAGGTCGCGCCGGCCGAAGCGGCGCTGCCCGGTGTGGGACCGGTCGACGTGCGGCATGAGGCCGATCCGCTCGTACCAGCGCAGGGTGTGCGCGGTGAGACCGGTGAGGGCCGCGACCTCGCTGATGGTGAACCGCTCCTGTGCGACGGGGGCGGCCGCCGTGTCCGTGCTCGTGCTCTCGATCACGCTCATGACCTCCACGCTAAAAGGTTGGAGTGCACTCGAAGCAAGTAGGCTCGGCTGCATGCAGAGCAGCTTGCCCAGCCTGGCGTCGATCGAGAACTGGCCCGTCCCGCACGCGGCGGCCGCCGTGGTCCGCGCGGACGGCACCCTGGCCGGGTCCCACGGCCCCACCGACCGGCGTTTCCCGCTCGCCTCCGTCACCAAGCCGCTCGCGGCGTACGCGGTGCTCGTGGCGTACGAGGAGGGGGCGATCGACCTCGACGAGCCGGCCGGGCCGGAGGGCGCGACCGTACGGCATCTGCTCGCGCACACCTCCGGGCTCGCGTTCGACGAGAACCGGGTGACGGCGGCCCCCGGCACCCGCCGGATCTACTCCAACACCGGCTTCGAGGCGCTCGGCGACCATGTCGCCAAGGCGACGGACATCCCCTTCGCCGAGTATCTGCACCAGGCCGTCCTGGAGCCGCTCGGCATGACGGCCACGACCCTGGACGGCTCGCCCGCCAAGGACGGGGTGTCGACCGTCGACGACCTGGTGCGCTTCGCCGCCGAGGTGCAGGCGCCGCGGCTGCTCGACCCGCGCACGGTCCTGGACGCGATGACCGTCACGTACCCCGGTCTGACCGGAATCCTGCCCGGCTACGGACATCAGCGGCCCAACGACTGGGGCCTCGGCTTCGAGATCCGCGACGGCAAGGCCCCGCATTGGACCGGCGCCACCTCCTCGCCGCGCGCCTTCGGCCACTTCGGCCAGTCGGGCACCTTCCTCTGGATCGACCCGGAGGCGGGCGCGGCGTGCGTGGCGCTGACGGACCGCGCCTTCGGCCCGTGGGCGATCGAGGCCTGGCCCCCGTTCACGGACGCGGTCCTCGCGGACCTGCGGGCGCGAGCTTGAAGACCGGTCCTCACGGCCGGGTCGCCGTGACCAGCCAGGACGCGCTGCGCAGCCGTACCGTGCCGTCCGCGGTCTCATGGGCGCGGAGGTGGTCGGTGAGCGTCTGGCGGGCGCGGTCCTGAGTGGCCGGGTCGACCTGGGCCGTGAAGTGCCGGCCCGGGCCGGAGAGCAGCAGGAAGTCGGCGGCGTCCTCGGCGTCGGCGCCCCAGTTGCCGTGGGCGTCGGCACGGTCGACGGCGACGGCGGTGAGGCCGGCGGCGGCGAGGACCGCGCGGATGCGGTCGGGGGCGGAGAGGGAGAACATCCCGGGCTGCCCGGGGGTGCCCAGGTCGCCGACCGGGAGCAGGTCGCGCAGTGAGGTCATGGCGACCAGCCAGTCGTTGAGCTCGGGTTCGGCCGGGCAGACGAAGGCGAGGCGGCCGCCGGGGCGCAGGGCGCGGGCGATGTTGCCGAAGGCGGCCTCGGGGTCGGCGAAGAACATCACGCCGTAGCGGCTGATGGCCGCGTCGAAGGCGCCGTCCTCCAGGGGGTGGGTCTGGGCGTCGCCCTGGACGAAGGCGGCGTTGGCGACGCCTTCGCGGGCGGCACGGGCGCGGGCCTCGGCGAGCATCGGGCCGGACAGGTCGAGCCCGAGGGCCCGGCCGGCCGGGGCGCGGCGGGCGGCGAGGACGGTGGTCTGGCCGGCGCCGCAGCCGATGTCGAGGGTGCGGGTGTCCGCGGCGATGCCGGCGGCGGTGAGCAGCGGCTCGTCGAAGCCCTCGTTGACGGCGTTCCAGCGGTCCTGGTGGCGGGCCCAGTGGGCGCCTTCGGGGCCGTTCCAGGCCTGCTCCTGGGCGGTGTTGACGATCTCGGGCATGGCTGCCTCCTACGACCGGGCTTGAGAATGGGCGCTTGCCCAAACAGTATGGGCACATGCCCATACCCGCAATCCCGATTACGATCCGGGAAGCAGCCGAGAGTGGGCCGAGAAAGGGCCGAGAGGGAGGGACCGTCATGTCACCGCGTGGAGTGGCGACGCCCGACGTGCGCGAGCGCCTGTTCGCCGCCGCCGAACGGGTCGTGGAGCGGGACGGCCCCGGCGCGCTCACCAGCCGTTCCGTGACGACCGAGGCGGGCTGCGCGAAGGGCCTGCTGCACGCGCACTTCGCGGGCTTCGACGAGTTCGTGGCCGAGCTCTGCCTCGACCGCTTCGCCCGCACCGCCGAACGGGCCCGCGCCCTCGAAGGCCTGGCCGGCCGGGGCACCGTCACCGGCAACCTCGACGCCGTGGTCCTGGCCCTGTTCGCCTCCGACGGCCCCGCCGTCTCGGGCCTCGTCATGTCCCGCCCCGCCGCGTCGGCCCGGGTCCGCGAGGCCCTGGAGTCCGGCGCCCCCGGCTTCGCCGCGATCGAGGCCGCCATCGCCGGCTATCTGGCCGCCGAACGCGACCTGGCCCGGGTCCCGGCCGGCCTCGACCCGGCCACCGCCGCCCTCGCCCTCGTCGGCACCGCCCACCACCTGCTGATGACGTCCTGGCCGGGCGCACCCGACCCGCGCCCGGCGGTACGGCGGGTGGTGGCGGCGCTGGTCGCTCCGTAACCGGCCCTACGACACCTCGCAGCTCGTCGCGGGCAACGCGCCGTCCGTGCCCGAGACGACGACCGGGATCCCGGTGCCGTACTTCTCGGCCTCGGCGTACGCGGCGGTGCACACCAACTGCTGGACGGCGACCGGGTCCAGGTCCCGCACCCGCACCCCGACCCGAAGGTTGAGCTGCCGGGGGCCGTCGGGGACGGGCAGGGTGACATGGGGTTCGCCACGGCCGTGGAAGCTGAGCCGGGTGGTGAGTCCCGCGGCGCGCTCCTCCGCCGCCGGGCCCTCCAGAAGCGCGGTCAGCACCTTGTCGGTGGCGATCCGGTCGGAGCCGTCGGCCGGGAAGGTGGGGTCCACCGCGTGCCCGGCGGCGGTGCCGGTGCCCGAGTCCGCGCTCGACTCCGCGCCGGGGAGGAAGCCGACGGACCGGAGGACCATCATCAGCCGCCCGTCCTTGCCGGTGAAGAACAGCACGACCCGCGGGCTGGCCGTCGGCTGCACGGTGACCGGCGCCGGGCCCCCGGCCTCGACCACGTCGCTGCCCTGGATGCCGCAGCCCGCGAGGACCGGCAGGCACGCCAGGCTCAGCAGGGCGGCGAGACCCGGCCACGTCCGGCGGCGGCTCACAGCGGGATCCTGACTGTGAAGACGGCGCCGCCGTCGGGGCGGTTGGCCGCGACGACCGTGCCGCCGTGCAGCCGTACGTTCTCCAGGGTGATCGCGAGCCCGAGCCCACTGCCCGCCGAACGCGTACGGGCCTGGTCGGCCTTGTAGAAGCGGTCGAAGACATGCGGCAGGACGTCCTCGGGGATGCCCGGCCCGCGGTCGGCGACCTCCGTGACCAGCACCCCCGAGCCCGCGCCCGAGCCCGCGCCCGCCCCAGCCCCCGCCCCTGCCTCGTACACCCGCACCGTCACCGGCTGCGCGCCGTGCCGCAGCGCGTTGCCGACCAGGTTCGCCACGACCACGTCGAAGCGGCGCGGGTCGAGCCGGGCGCGGATGCCGTCGGCGAGCTCCGTCACCACATGGTTCCAGTGCCGGTTCTGCAGGGTCTTGCGGACCATCTCCGCCGCGTCCACCTCGTCCGTGTGCAGCTCGGCGGCGCGCGCGTCGAAGCGCGAGATCTCCATCAGATCCTCGACGAGCACGGCCAGTTTGCCGGTCTCCGCGCTGATCAGGCGTACCGCGCGGGCCGTGTCCGAGTCGAGCGCGCCGGCGTCCTCGTCGAGCACCTCGGTCACCGCGAGCATGCCGGCCAGCGGGGTGCGCAGCTCGTGCGAGACATCCGAGGCGAACCGCCGGGCGCGCGCCTCGGCCCGCCGCAGCTCGGTCACCGACCGTTCCAGCTCCGCCGCCGATTCGTTGAACGTCCGGGCCAGGTCGGCGAGTTCGTCGCTCCCCTTGGCGTGGATACGGGTGTCCAGGCGGCCCCGGCCCATGCTGTGCGCGGCGAGCCGCAGCTCCCGTACCGGCCGCAGCACACCCCGGGCGGCGAGCAGCGCCGGGACGAGGGCCACGAGCAGCGCGGGCAGCGCGCCGTCGCGGGCGGCGAGCAGCATGGCCTCGACGTTGGCCTCCTCCACGCCGAGGTCCATCACCGCGTAGACGACGAGCCCGGTGGGGTGGCCCTCCGGCTGGCCGGCGAAGTTGCCGAAGACCGCGGGGACGGCGACGGTGAGGTACGGCGTCCCGTCCTTGACCACCCGCTGGAAGCTGCCGTGGGTGGTGCCGTCGGCGGTGGCGCGGCGGCGCAATTCGGGGGTGAGGACGCTGGACTCGGGCCGGTCGGTGGAGGAGACCCGCAGGTCGCCGTATTCCGCGTAGACCCGCCACGGGCGCGGCTTGCCCTGCCGGGCGATCCGCTGGAGCTCGTTCCGCAGTCCGTCGCGGCTGACCGGCAGCTGGACGGTCAGGGTCTCGACCTGCTGCCGGAAGGCGGAGACGGCGGTGTCCTGGGTCTGTTCCAGGATCGCGGTGCGCGCGGCGCGGTAGGTCAGCGCGGCGGTGGTGCCGCAGCCGACGGCGGCGACGAGCAGGAAGGCGAGGACGAGCCGGGTGCGCAGCCCGAAGGCGCGCGGCAGGCGCCGTCTCGGCGGCCGGTCGACGTCACCGGGGACATGGGCCTTCATGCTGCGGTCCTCGCTCTGCACGTGGTCACTGGAGCGGGCCGAAGCGATAGCCGAATCCCCGCAGCGTCTGGATGTAGCGCGGCTCCCCCGGGGTGTCCTCGATCTTGTTGCGCAGCCGCCGCACGCATGCGTCGACCAGCCGCGCGTCGCCGTGGAAGCTGTGCTCCCAGACGTGTTCGAGGAGCTGCTGGCGGCTGAAGACCTGCTCGGGGGCGGCGGTCAGATGGAGCAGCAGCTTGAGCTCGGAGGGGGCGAGGGCGACGCGTTCGCCGTTCTTGGCGACGGTGAGGCCGGCCCGGTCGACGGCCAGTTCGCCGTGGAACTCCACGGCGGGCCGCCCGCCGCCCGGCTCCTCGATGCGCCGCAGCACGGCGCGGATGCGGGCCTCGATGACCTCGGTACGGGCGGGCTTGACGATGTAGTCGTCGGCGCCGGCCTCCAGGCCGACCACCACGTCGAAGTCGTCGCCGCGGGCGGTGAGCATGATGATCGGCAGCTGGCTGCTCTCGCGGACCCGGCGGCACACCTGGACGCCGTTCATGCCGGGCAGCATCAGGTCGAGCAGCAGCAGGTCGGGGCGGAACTCGCGGAGCGCGGCGAGGCCCGCCTCGCCGGTGGCGGCGGTCCGCACCTCGTGGCCGCGGCGGCGCAGGCCGAGTTCGACGCCCTCACGGACGGAGGGGTCGTCTTCGATCAGGAGCACGCGTGGCATCTGTGGAGTATCCCAAGGTCGGGGGCGGTCATCGGGGCCGCCTGGTGAGACGGCGGACACGGCCGGTCGCGTTCCCGATCAGCGCCCGCACCTCGGTGAGCCGCAGCGGCCGGGCGAGCAGCACGAACACGGCGCCGATCGCGGCGGCGCCGGCCAGGCCGGCGGGGACGGGTCCGGCCGGGCCGGTCAGGTCGGCGGTGAGCAGCCCGAGCCCGGCGGCGGGCACGGCGGCGACCAGGAGCCGTACGAGCGCGGCACCCGCCCCCGTACCCCCGGCGTCGCGGTCCACGCCCCGCAGCCTCCGCGACAGGACGTACGCAGTGACCCCCCAGCCCGCCCACAGCGCGAGCGAGTAGCCGGCCGCCATGCCGGCGACGGCCCAGCGGGCCGGCAGGACGGCGTACGAGACGCCCGCGAGCAGCGCGTTCAGGCCGGCGATGACCAGGTTGAGCAGGAACGGGGTGCGGGTGTCGCGCAGCGCGTAGAAGGCGCGGGTGCACACGTACTGGCCGGACAGGGCGATCAGCCCGGGCGCGAGGGCCATCAGGATCCAGGCCATCGAGCGGACCGCGCCCGCGTCCGTGACGCCGTACTGGAAGACCGTCGCGAGCACCGGCACGGCGAGCGCGAACAGGGCGCAGGCGGCGGGGACGACGGCCGCGGCGGTGGTGCGCTGCGCGTAGGCGACGTCGCGGCGCACGGCGGCGAGGTCGCCGTCGGCCGCCGCGCCGCTCATCCGCGGCATCAGGGCGGTGACGAGGGCGACGGTGACGATGCCGTGCGGGACGGCCCACAGCAGATAGGCGTTGTTGTACGCGCTGAGTCCGGCGCCCTCGGCGCGCTGGCCGGCCGCGGTGGCGACCTTCGTCGTCACCCAGTACGCGGCCTGGTTGGTGAGCACGAGCAGCACCAGCCAGCCGGCCGCGCGCAGCGGCGCGGCGAGTCCGCTGCCGCGCCAGTCGAGGCGGGGCCGCCAGCGGAAGCCGGCGGCGCGCAGCGAGGGCACGAGGGCGAGGGCCTGGACGGCGATGCCGGCGGTGGTGCCCCAGCCGAGCAGCGCGGTCTCGCCGGCCGTGAGACCGCCGCCGTCCGACACGACGAGGAAGAGCGCGAACACGCCGATGACGACGACGTTGTTGAGGACCGGCGTCCACATCATGGCGCCGAACCGGCCGCGGGCGTTGAGCACTTGGCCGAGCAGGGTGAAGAGCCCGAGGAAGAGGATCTGCGGCAGGCAGGAGCGGGCGAAGGCGATGGTGGTGTCGCGCTGCGCGCCGGTGTAATCGGTGTAGCCGTCGACGATCGCGGGCGCGGCGAGCACGGCGACCGCGGTGAGCACGGTGAGGGCGAGCACGCAGACGGTGAGCAGCCGGTCGGTGTAGGCGACGCCGCCGTCCTCGTGCTCCTTGGCGGCCTTGACGAGTTCGGGCACGAAGACGGCGTTGAGGGCGCCGCCGAGCAGCAGCATGTAGACGATGGTGGGGACGGAGTTGCCGACCGCGTAGCCGTCGGCGACGAAGCCGGTGCCGATGGCCGCCGCGACGACCGCGGAGCGTACGAAGCCGGTGGCGCGGGAGACCAGTGAGCCGGCCGCCATGAGCGCGCCGCTGCGCGCGACGGACGGCGCTTTCGTGGACCTGGTGCTCTCGGTGACGACAGCCGTCATCGGCGGGCCAGATACGCCTGGAAGGCGCGGTACAGCGTGTGGTTGGTCGTGCCGGGCATCGGTGTCTCCCACTCCCCCAGGGTCTCGACGACCTGTCCGCCGGTGCCGAGCTTCCAACGCAGGAGTCCGTGGGCGCGGTCGTCCGGGTCGAGGGTGGAGGGTACCCCGCGCAGGTCGTAGACGTCGGCGCCGAGCGCGTGGGCGTCGAGCATCATGCGCCACTGCAGGGCGTTGGAGGGGCGGACCTCGCGGCGGTGGTCGGCGGAGGCGCCGGTCTGGTACCAGACCCGCCGGCCGACCGTGACCATGGTGTGGGCGGCCAGGATCTCGCCCTCGTGCCGGGCGAGATAGAGCTTCATCCGTCCCGGCTCCTCGGCGTTGAGGACGGCGTACTGCCGCTCGTAGTACGCCAGGGAGCGCCCGAGCCGGAAGCCGTCGCGCTCCTCCGTAATACGCAGGAGGCGGTGGAACTCGGGCAGGTCGGCCGCCGATCCGACGACGACCTCGACGCCGCTCTTGCGGGCCTTGCGGATGTTGCGCCGCCACTCCTGGTTGAGGCCGTTCCACAGGTCGTCGGCGCTGCGGCCGGTGAGCGGCACCTGGTAGACGTGCCGGGGCTGGGCGTCGGCGCCGTCCTGGGAGTCGCCGCCGCACTTGCGCCAGCCGCGGGCCCGCAGGCGTTCGGCGACGGCCGAGCCGAGCGGGTCGACCTCGCTGGCGAGGACGTCGCCGAGGCGCCGGCCGGGGCCGGTGTGCGCCTTGAGCGTGGCGGCGGTCCAGCGCCGGTAGTCGGGCCCGGGCCCGATGCGTACGGCGAAGGCGCCGGAGGCCCGCAGATGCTTCAGGAGCGGGTCGAGCCAGCCGTCGATGTGGGGGTCGGCCCAGTCGGCGACCGGCCCCTCGGGAAGGTAGGCGAAGTACTTGCGGGTGCCGGGGAAGGGGCGCAGGAGCACCAGGGCGACCCCGGTGAGTTCGCCCGACGCGGGCCCCCAGCCGAGGAGTTGGTGCGACCAGCCCTCCTTCACCTGGGCCCAGGCGGGGAGTTGCAGGAAGCTGGGTCCGTGGGGGCCGGTGGAGCGGGTGGCGAGGAACGCGCGGTACGCCTCCGGGGTGACCGGTCCGAGCCGCGGCGGCACGGCGGCGTGGGCGGGCACGGGCGCGGGTGCGGGCGTCACGAGCAGCGCTGACACAACGGGGAGCCTCCTTGTTCCGCCCCGTTCGGGTGGGGCGCACAGCAGGCTCACAGCCGGTGTTGACCGGTCCGCGCGAGGAATGTGACCGGACGATGACCGTTTTTCTGCAGCCGTCGTCACATGGGCCCGGGGCGGGGCGGAGGGTGCGCGGGGCGGCCTACAGTCCGAGGCATCCCACCTTTTGCCCGCCTCTCCCGGATCTCCCGGAGGTCTGTCCCGTGCTGCGCTCCCGCATACGCATCCCCTTGCTCCTGCTCTCGGCCGTGGCCCTGACCGCCTGTTCGGCGGCGACGGCGGACGACTCCTCGCCCAAGGGCGGCGGCGCCGCCCCGGCGGACGGCGCGCCCGCGAAGGTGACCGTGGTCCCGCCGGCCGCCGGGAAGCCGGTCACCGTGACGGCGAGCGGCGGCTCGCTCGCCGAGGTGAAGGTCGTCGACGCCGAGGGCGGCGTCCTGGTGGGCCGTACCGGCACGGGCGGCGCCTCCTGGACCTCCGACCGCAAGGCCGCGCCCGGCACCTCGTACACCGTCGAGATCACCGCGCGGGGCACCGGCGGCAAGGAGACCACCTCCCGCTCGACCTTCTCCACGCCCGAGGCGGGCACGGTCAACAAGCTGAGCCTGGCGCCGGGGAAGGACACCACCGTGGGCGTCGCGCAGCCGCTGTCGATCGTGTTCGACCGGCCGGTGGCCAACAAGGCCGACGTGGAACGCCAGTTGAAGGTCACCACCTCCAACGGCACCGAGGGTTCCTGGGGCTGGGTGACGGACTACTCGGGCAAGGACCGCGCCGACTGGCGGCCCAAGGAGTACTGGAAGCCGGGCACGAAGGTCACCCTGGACGCCACCCTCAACGGTACGGACTCGGGGAAGGCCGGCGGCTGGTTCGTACGGGACTACCGCACCGGCTTCACCGTCGACGCGGCCGCCCGGGTGGTCAAGGTCGACCTCGACCGCCACAAGCTCACCGTGGTCCGCGACGGCAGGACCGTCACCACCATCCCGGTCTCCGGCGGCACCCCCGGCGGCGACAAGCGGTCCTGGCGGGGCACGGCCGTCCTGATGGCGAAGGAGGGCACGATCAGGATGAACTCGGAGACCGTCGGCCTCGGCGACGCGTACAACAAGATGGTCGACTACTCGATGCGGCTGACCTGGTCGGGGATGTACGCGCACGCGGCGCCGTGGAACGCCGCGTACTTCGGGCGCGCGAACAAGAGCTCCGGCTGCATCGGCATGAGCACCGAACAGGCCTCGTCCCTCTTCGCGGCGCTCCGCCCCGGCGACCCCTTCGAGATCACCGGTGCGGAGACCAAGGGCGTGGTGGCGGAGGGCAACGGCTACGGCGACTGGAACCTGAGCTGGGAGCAGTGGCAGAAGAAGAGCGCGCTGCGCTGACGCCCTGCGCCGGCACGGCGCGCTGACCCGTGCGTGCGCCCCGCCCGCCGGCCCCGTGCACGCGCCCCGTCCGCTGCCCAGGACGCTGCCCCGGGCGCCCCGTTCGCGTGCCGGAGGAACGCCATGGCCCCGTACCGTCGTTCGCGTGCGGCGTCCGCTAGGCCGTGTCTTTCGGATCAGGCCGGATCAGGGAGCGGCTCCCCCAGAGCTTCGCCTGGGTGGTACCCCCAGTGCGTGCGATCGCAAGGCGGAGGAGGGAGTCCATGCGGTGGGGGCACCTCCCGGGCGAAGCCCAGGGGGCCATCGGCGACCGACGACAACGCGGCGAGCGTGCGTGCCAGGCGTCGCGAGCCCGGCAAGATCCGGAAGACACGGCCTAGGCGCTGCTCTAGGCGCGGCTCGCGGCGGCCTGCTTCGGCCGTGACACCTGGGCGACGGCGAGGAGCAGCAGGCCACAGGCCGCGACCAGGATCCAGCCCGGGCGGGACGCGAGCGCGAGCCGCGCCGGGCCGGCGCCCGTGACCAGGCCGCCGGCGACGGCGATGCCGAGGGCGGCGCCGATCTGGCGTGCGGTGGAGGTGATCGCCCCGGCCACGCTGGCACGCTCGGGCGGCAGTCCGTTGACGGCGGTGTTGGTGATCGGGGCGTTGGCGAAGCCGACGCCGATGCCGATGAGCATGTACGCGGCCAGGAGCAGGAGCACGTTCGTGTGCGGGGTGAGCCGGACCAGGCAGGCCGCGCCGGCCGTGATGAACCCGCCGGCGAGGAGCAGCGGCAGCCGTGGTCCCGTGCGGCCGACCATGCGGCCGGACCAGGGGGCGCAGACGGTCGCTCCGAGGGCCAGGGGCAGGGTCGCCACGCCGGCGGCCAGCGGCGACCAGCCCCGGGTGTGCTGCAGATAGAGGGTGTTGAGCAGCAGGGTCATGTTGAGGGCGACGAAGACCGCCACCGCGCCCAGGACGGCGCCGCTGAACACCGGGCGCCGGAAGAGCCGCAGGTCCATCAGCGGCTCGCGATGGCGGGACTCGGCCCACACGAACGCGGCCGTCGCCGCGGCGGCCCCGGCGTATCCCGCGAGGGCGGCGGGCGAGGTCCAGCCGATGCGCGGCCCCTCGATCAGGATGCCGACGGCGGCCGCGAGGGCCACGGTGAGCAGGAGCTGGCCGGGCAGGTCGAGGCGCCGGGTCCGCTGCCCCCGGGATTCGGGCACGAAGACCGCACTGAGCAGCAGGGCGGCCGCGATGACGGGCGCGTTGATCCAGAACAGCGCCCGCCAGTCGAGCCCGGCGAGCAGCGCCCCGCCCGTGACGGGCCCGGCGGCCATGCTGAGTCCGAACACCGACGCCCAGATGCCGATCGCCTGTGCCCGTTCCTTCGGGTCAGGCATCACGTTCACCACGATCGCGAGCGCCACGGGGCTGAGCATCGAGGCGCCGACGCCCTGCGCCGCGCGGGCCGCGACGAGCACGCCCGCCGACGGGGCGAGCGCGCAGACCAGCGAGGCCGCGCCGAACACGGCGAGACCGGACTGGAACACCCGGCGGCGTCCGAAGCGGTCCGCCAGCGCGCCGGAGGAGATCAGGAGACCGGCCAGGACGAGGGTGTAGGCGTCCACGATCCATTCGAGGCCGCGCGTGCCGACGTCCAGGCCGCGCCCGATGGCCGGCAGCCCCACGTTGACGATGGTGGTGTCCAGGCCCACCAGGAACATACTCAGGCAGCAGACGGCCAGTACCGTCCAGCGTCTGCGCGCGCTCAGCACGGGCTGGACCACGGGTTGAGCGGGTGGGGTCGTCACGGTCACGGTCTTCCTCCGATGTCGATGTCCGATGGCCGGTTCGCCGGGACAGTGCCCGGCAAGGCTCGGCCCGGCGGACGGCCACGGCCCATCGTTTTTGCGAGGACTGCAAAACTGGATCCATGAACACAGGAACCGGGGACCCGGAGCTGGAACGGATCCTCGACGGCATCGGGCCCCGGCTGCGTAGGCTGCGCAAGGACCGTGGGCTCACCCTTGAGGCGCTCGCGGCCACGACCGGGATCTCGGTCAGCACGCTGTCGCGGGTGGAGTCGGGCATCCGGCGCCCGACCCTGGACCTGCTCATCCCGCTGGCCCGGGCGCACCACGTCGCGCTCGACCAGCTGGTGGCGGCGCCGGCCAGCGGCGACCCGCGGGTGCACCTGCGGCCCCTGCGCAGGCAGCGCGGGAGCGTCCTCGTGCCCCTGACCCAGTACCCGGGCCGGGTGCAGGTCTTCAAGCAGGTGCTGTCACCCCGCCCGCCGGAGCTGGTCACGCACGAGGGCTACGAGTGGCTCTACGTCCTCGCCGGCCGGCTGCGCCTCGTCCTCGGGGCGCGGGACGTCACGCTGCGGCCCGGCGAAGTGGCCGAGTTCGACACCACCGAGCCCCACTGGTTCGGCCCCGCGGACGACAGCGCCGTGGAGATCCTGCACCTGTTCGGTCCCCGTGGGGACCAGGCCGTCGTCCGCGCCGGACCGTCCGCCTAGCTAGACGCCGCCGGAAGCGCTCCGCATCTCCCACACCAGGACCTCCGCGTCCGCCGTCGCGAGCAGCGCGAGGCCCTGCTCGGCGGTGGTGCGGGCCGCGTCGCCCGGGGCCAGTTCCTCGCCCGCGAGCCGTACGGTGCCGCGCACCACGTGCACGTAGAGGTGGTCGGCGTCCGGGAGCGCGGTGCGCGCGCCCTGTTCGAGGCGGCGGACGTGGAGCATCGCGCCCGCCTCCGGAAGGGCGTACGGGGTGGCGTCGGCGATGCCGCGGACGATCTCGTACGACGGCTCGCCGCCCGGGTCGAGCGGGGCCAGCCACATCTGCACGAAGACCAGCGGGTCGGGGCCGTCGTTGCGCTCCACGTGCCGGACCCCGGAGGCCGAGCCGAGCCGCTGGACGTCGCCGGGGCGGACGACGGTGGCGTGGCCGGCCGAGTCGCGGTGGGTCAGCTCGCCCTCGACGACCCAGGTGACGATCTCGGTGTGGCTGTGCGGGTGCTCGTCGAAGCCCGCGCCGGGCGCGAGCCGCTCCTCGTTGCAGGCGAGCAGCGCGCCGAAGCGCAGGTTGTCGGGCTCGTAGAAACGCCCGAAGGAGAAGGCGTGCCGGGTCTCGATCCCGGCCTCCGGGTCACCGCCGGGGTAGCGCTCCCCGCCGCGCTGGATGCGTATCACGGGATCACGGTAGCGGCGCCGGGGCCCGGCGGGCGGCCCCGCGCGGCACCGCGCGGCCTCACTCGGCCCCGAATCCGCGCGCCGCACGGGCGCGAGCCGCCCCGACCCGACACGTGGCCGTCCCGATAAGGCAGTCTTGTCCCCGTGTCTGAACCCGTGAACGCCGCTCACCCGCATGCCGCGACCCTGAAGCGCCTGGAGCAGTCCTCCGGGCGGCTCTCCGCCAGCGCCATTGCCCGCATGGACGAGACGCTGCCGTGGTACCGGGCGATGCCGCCCGAGAACCGGTCGTGGATCGGTCTGGTCGCGCAGGCCGGCATCGCCGCGTTCACCGAATGGTTCCGGCACCCGGAGACCCCGCAGGCGATCTCCACGGATGTCTTCGGCACCGCGCCTCGCGAGCTGACCCGGGCGATCACGCTGCGCCAGACCGTCGAGATGGTGCGCACCACCATCGAGGTCATGGAGTCGGCGATCGAGGAGGTCGCCGCGCCCGGTGACGAGAGCGTGCTGCGCGAGGCGCTGCTCGTCTACGCCCGGGAGATCGCCTTCGCCACCGCCCAGGTGTACGCCCAGGCCGCCGAGGCCCGGGGCGCCTGGGACGCGCGGCTGGAGTCCCTGGTCGTGAACGCGGTGCTCTCCGGCGAGGCCGACGAGGGCGCCGTGTCCCGGGCCGCCGCGCTCGGCTGGAACTCGCCGGAGAACGTGTGCGTGGTGCTCGGCACCGCGCCCGACGGCGACAGCGAACTGACCGTGGAGGCGATCCGGCGGGCCGCCCGGCACGCCAAGCTGCAGGTCCTCACCGGTGTCCTCGGCGACCGGCTGGTCGTCATCGCGGGCGGCAACGACAATCCGCTCGCCGTGGCGAAGGCCCTGATCGGGCCCTACGCGGCCGGACCGGTGGTGGCCGGCCCCGTGGTGCCCGACCTGCTCGCCGCGACCCGCTCCGCGCAGGCCGCCGCGGCCGGCCTGAAGGCCTGCTCGGCCTGGCAGGACGCGCCCCGTCCCGTACTCGCGGACGATCTCCTGCCGGAGCGCGCGATCGCCTCCGACCCTTCGGCGCGCGAGCAGCTGGTGGAGGAGATCTACAGACCGCTGGAGGAAGCGGGCTCGGCGCTCCTGGAAACGCTCAGTGTCTATCTGGAGCAGGCGAGCAGTCTGGAGGGCGCGGCGCGGATGCTCTTCGTCCATCCGAACACCGTGCGCTACCGGCTCCGACGTGTGACCGACGTCACCGGCTGGTCGCCGTCCGACGTCCGCTCGGCCTTCACCCTGCGGATCGCCCTCATTCTCGGGCGCTTGGCCGACGCGGAGACGCAGTCCTAGACTTTTGTCGAACACCAACAATTCCCCCGACGGTTCTTCGTCCTTGTCCCCACGGGCGTCCGGGACCGTCCCCAAGAGAGAGTGTGAGGGTGCTCGTACTCGTCGCTCCCGGCCAAGGCGCTCAGACGCCCGGCTTCCTGACTCCCTGGCTCGAACTCCCCGGTGCCGCCGACCGCGTCGCCGCGTGGTCCGACGCCATCGGGCTCGACCTTGCCCACTACGGCACGAAGGCGGACGCGGACGAGATCCGCGACACCGCCGTGGCGCAGCCACTGCTGGTGGCCGCGGGTCTGCTGTCCGCCGCCGCCCTCGGTGAGGGCATCGACCTGAAGCCCGGCGCGGTCGCCGGCCACAGCGTCGGCGAGCTCACCGCGGCCGCGTTCGCGGGCGTCCTCGACGACACCGCCGCGCTGCGTCTTGTCCGCACCCGCGGTCTGGCGATGGCCGAGGCCGCCGCCGTCACCGAGACCGGCATGTCGGCGCTGCTCGGCGGCGAGCCCGAGGTGGTCGTCCCCCACCTCGAGAAGCTCGGCCTGACCCCGGCGAACGTCAACGGCGCCGGCCAGATCGTCGCCGCCGGCACCATGGAGCAGCTGGCCGCCCTGGCCGAGGACAAGCCCGAGGGCGTCCGCCGGGTGATGCCGCTGAAGGTCGCCGGCGCGTTCCACACGCACCACATGGCCCCGGCGGTCGCGAAGCTGGAGCAGGCCGCCGCGGAGCTGTCCCCGGCCGACCCGGCCGTGCGCTACGTCTCCAACAAGGACGGCAAGGTCGTGACCGCGGGCGCCGATGTCATCGCCCGCCTGGTCGGCCAGGTCGCCAACCCGGTCCGCTGGGACCTGTGCATGGAGACCTTCCAGGAACTCGGCGCGACCGCCCTGATCGAGGTGTGCCCCGGCGGCACCCTCACCGGCATCGCGAAGCGCGCCCTGCCCGGTGTCCGCACCGTGGCTCTCAAGACCCCGGATGACCTCGACGCGGCCCGCACGCTCGTCGCCGAGACGGCCACGGCTACGGCCTGACAAGGAGTGTCGAGAAGCATGGCGAAGATCAAGCCCAGCAAGGGCCACCCCTACGCGCGCATCATGGGTGTCGGCGGCTACCGCCCGACCCGTGTGGTGCCCAACGAGGTGATCCTCGAGAAGATCGACTCGTCCGACGAGTGGATCCGCTCGCGCTCCGGCATCGCGACCCGTCACTGGGCGTCCCCCGAGGAGACCGTCACCGCGATGTCGGTGGAGGCCGCGGGCAAGGCCGTCGCCGACGCCGGGATCACCCCCGAGCAGATCGGCGCGGTCATCGTCTCGACGGTGTCGCACTTCAAGCAGACCCCGGCCGTGGCCACCGAGATCGCCGACAAGGTCGGCGCCGGCAAGCCCGCCGCCTTCGACATCTCCGCCGGCTGCGCGGGCTTCGGCTACGGCCTCACCCTCGCCAAGGGCATGATCGTCGAGGGTTCGGCCGAGTACGTCCTCGTGATCGGCGTCGAGCGGCTGAGCGACCTGACGGATCTGGAGGACCGTGCGACGGCCTTCCTGTTCGGCGACGGCGCCGGCGCGGTCATCGTCGGCCCGTCCGACGAGCCGCACATCGGCCCCACCGTGTGGGGTTCGGAGGGCGACAAGGCCGAGACGATCAAGCAGACCGTGCCGTGGAACGAGTTCCAGGTCGGCGACGTGTCGAAGCTGCCCCTCAACGAAGCGGGCGAGATCAAGTTCCCCGCCATCACGCAGGAGGGCCAGGCGGTCTTCCGCTGGGCCGTCTTCGAGATGGCGAAGGTCGCCCAGCAGGCGCTGGACGCCGCCGGCATCTCGGCGGACGACCTGGACGTCTTCATCCCGCACCAGGCCAACATGCGGATCATCGACTCGATGGTGAAGACCCTCAAGCTGCCGGAGCACGTCACGGTCGCCCGTGACATCGAGACCACCGGCAACACCTCGGCCGCCTCGATCCCGCTCGCGATGGAGCGGCTCCTGGCGACCGGCAAGGCCAAGAGCGGCGACACGGCGCTCATCATCGGCTTCGGGGCGGGTCTCGTCTTCGCCGCGACGGTCGTTACTCTCCCCTAGGCACTCCGGATCTTCCGGAAGCCGATTTTCCTCAGTACAGACACAAGAAGGAGCGCCACCATGGCCGCCACCGAGAAGGAGATCGTCGACGGTCTCGCCGAGATCGTGAACGAGATCGCCGGCATCCCGGTCGAGGACGTCGAGCTCGACAAGTCCTTCACCGACGACCTGGACGTCGACTCCCTGTCCATGGTCGAGGTCGTCGTCGCCGCCGAAGAGCGCTTCGACGTCAAGATCCCCGACGAGGACGTCAAGAACCTCAAGACGGTCGGCGACGCGACCAGCTACATCCTCAAGCACCAGGCCTGATTCGGGGCCCGGCCGGACCCCGGTCCGGCTGAACCGGTTCGCCACCCGGCGGTGGCGCCGTTTTTCGACCATCACACACATGGAGAAAGAATTCCTGTGAGCTCGACCAATCGCACCGTGGTCGTCACCGGTATCGGCGCAACCACTCCGCTGGGTGGCGACTCCGCTTCGACCTGGGAAGGTCTGCTGGCGGGGCGCTCCGGCGTCCGGCCCCTGGAGGGCGAGCGCTTCGCGGAGCTGCCCGTACGGATCGCCGCGCTCGCCGCGGTGGACCCCTCCGAGGTGCTGCCCCGGCCGCTGGCCCGCAAGCTGGACCGCTCGGCGCAGTTCGCGCTGATCGCGGCCCGCGAGGCGTGGGCCGA
This sequence comes from Streptomyces fradiae, assembly GCF_041270065.1. Taxonomy (NCBI): domain Bacteria; kingdom Bacillati; phylum Actinomycetota; class Actinomycetes; order Kitasatosporales; family Streptomycetaceae; genus Streptomyces; species Streptomyces fradiae. The sequence continues at coordinate 2,365,685 of NZ_CP065958.1, forward strand.
CGCGGGCTACACCGCCCCGGCCGGTGAGGACGAGAAGATCGCGCCCGAGCGGCTCGGCTCCGTCATCGCCTCCGGCATCGGCGGTGTCACGACTCTGCTCGACCAGTACGACGTGCTGAAGGAGTCCGGCGTGCGCCGCGTCTCCCCGCACACCGTGCCGATGCTCATGCCCAACAGCCCCTCCGCCAACGTCGGCCTGGAGGTGAACGCCCGGGCGGGCGTGCACACCCCGGTCTCCGCGTGCGCGTCGGGTGCCGAGGCCATCGGCTACGCCATCGAGATGATCCGCACCGGCCGTGCCGACGTGGTCGTCGCCGGCGGCACCGAGGCGGCGATCCACCCGCTGCCGATCGCGGCCTTCGCCAACATGATGGCGATGTCCAAGAACAACGACGAGCCCCAGAAGGCCTCCCGCCCCTACGACAAGGCGCGCGACGGCTTCATCCTGGGCGAGGGCGCGGGCGTCATCGTGCTCGAGTCCGAGGAGCACGCCAAGGCGCGCGGCGCGAAGATCTACTGCGAGGCGCTGGGCCAGGGCCTGTCGGCCGACAGCCACCACATCGCGCAGCCCGAGCCGACCGGCCGGGGCATCGCCGCCGCCCTGCAGCACCTCCTCGACACCTCGGACCTGAAGCCCGCCGAGGTCGTCCACCTCAACGCGCACGCCACGTCGACGCCGCAGGGCGACGTCGCCGAGATCAAGGCGCTGCGGAAGGTCCTGGGCGACGACCTGTCCCACGTCGCGATCTCCGCGACCAAGTCGATGACCGGCCACCTCCTCGGCGGCGCCGGCGGCATCGAGACGGTCGCCACGGTCCTCGCGCTCCACAACCGCCTGGCCCCGCCGACGATCAACGTCGACGACCTGGACCCGGAGGTCGACGCGGACATCGTCATCGACGAGCCGCGCGAGCTGCCGCAGGGCACGATCGCCGCGATCAACAACAGCTTCGGCTTCGGCGGCCACAACGTGGTGCTCGCGTTCCGTTCGGTCTGATCGGACGTCACAGCGCGGGCGGAAAGCCCCCTGCCGGAACACACCCGTGTTCCGGCAGGGGGCTTTCGGCTGGCTAGGGCCGGTCCGGGGCGAAGTCCCTCGCGTCGGGCCAGACCATCCAGAGGACGGTCAGGAAGACGGCGAGAGCGAGGAAGGCGAGCGGGAGGACGGCGCCGTCGGGCACGCCTCGGCGGCGGGCGGCGGGCTTCCGGATCTCCGGTTTCCGGTCCTCCGGTTTCCTGTCCTCGGGCTGCCCGTCGTGCTTCTCAAGGGCCACCGGCCCCTGGGGCCCGGCCTCCTCGGGCGCGGGCCGCCTCCGCCGGCCCAGCGCGTACCCGGCCGCGAACGCCGCCGCCACGCCCGCCGCGGTGGCCGGCCACCACCACGAGACGCCGTCTCCGGACAGCAGTACGGCGGCCGTGCCGGCCGCCGTGGTTCCCCGCGTCTCCATCAGCTCCTAGACCACCTGGTGCAGCCAGCGGACCGGGGCGCCCTCGCCCGCGTACCGGAAGGGCTCCAGCTCGTCGTCCCAGGGCTTGCCGAGGAGCTTGGAGATCTCGGCCTCCAGGACCGTCTCGCCCTGCGCGGCGCGGGCCAGGGCGGCGCGCAGCCGGTCCTCGGGGATCAGGATGTCGCCGTGGATGCCGGTGACCGCGTGGAAGATGCCGAGGTCCGGGGTGGCGCTGTAGCGCTCGCCCTCGGCGGTGGCGCAGGGCTCGGCCGTGACCTCGAAGCGGAGCAGCTGCCAGCCGCGCAGGGCGGAGGCGAGTTTGGAGGCGGTGCCGGTCTCGCCCTGCCAGGAGAACTCGGCTCTCCACGTGCCCGGGGACGCGGGCTGCCGGATCCAGTCGAGCTGGACCCGCGCACCGAGGACGCCCGCGACCGCCCATTCGACGTGCGGGCAGAGCGCGCGCGGTGCGGAGTGAACGTACAGGACTCCACGTGTCGTCACCGGGACCTCCAGTGTGGGACGAGGTTCGCCTTTCCCAGCGGCCTCAGTAAACAACATCACGAAGAAGCGGCTTCGCAAACCCCCAAAAAGGGGACAGCATGTGACGTGATGTAATTTACCGGAGCCGATCGGCAGGGGCGCCTCTGGTTCGACGGGGGAAAAGCTACCGTGCCGCGCCCGGGTCGGGGTGACGTACGGTCGGTCGGGGACGGGTGGACACCAAGCTTTCACTCGCGAGGACGCCGAGGAGGGGCCGCGGGATGCCGCACGGGCGAGACCGATTCCGTACCGCCGTCGCGGGGACGGCGCTGCTGTGCGCCGTGACGGTGCTCGCGGGCTGTTCGGGCGGCGGTGACGGGCCGGGCCCGCGGGCGGCGAGCGCCTCGCCGAAGCCGACGCCTCCGCCGAAGCCGGTGTGGAACGTCTCCCCCTCCTCGGTCGCCGCGGTCGGCGACTCCATCACCCGCGCCTTCGACGCCTGTACGGTCCTGGCGGACTGCCCCGAGATGTCCTGGGCGACCGGCACGGACGCCGAGGTCAACAGCCTGGCGCTGCGGCTGCTCGGCCCGGCGCGGGTGGCCGGCCGGAGCTGGAACCTGGCCCGTACCGGGGCGCGGATGGCGGAGCTGCCGGAGCAGATGGCCGCGGCGGCGGCCGAACGGCCCGAGCTGGTCACGGTGATGATGGGCGCGAACGACGCGTGCCGGGCCCGGGCCGAGGAGATGACCCCGGTCGGGGATTTCCGGGCCTCCTTCGCGGCGGCGCTCACCCGGCTCCGCGCCGGGGCGCCGAAGGCCCAGGTGTACGTGTCGAGCCTGCCCGACCTGCACCGCCTCTGGGAGACCGGCCGGGTCAGCCCGCTGGGCCGCCAGGTGTGGCAGCTGGGCATCTGCGGCGCCATGCTCAAGGACCCGACCGACCTGGGCCCGACCGCCGAACGCCGCCGCACCGCGGTGCGGGACCGGGTGGTGGCGTACAACCGGGTCCTGCGCGAGGAGTGCGCGAAGGACGCCCGCTGCCGCTACGACGGCGGCGCCGTCTTCGGCTTCGCCTTCGACCAGCCGCAACTGAGCCCCTGGGACTTCTTCCACCCGAGCAAGTCCGGCCAGGCGCGGCTCGCGGAGCTCGCGTACCGGCAGATCACCAAGGCGTAGGGCCCCGGGGCGGATGTCAGGGTCCGTCCCGGGGCCGGTCTCAGGGGCGCGTCAGGGGGTGACGCGGGTGGTGAGGCGGGGGTCGGTGAGGGAGTGGGCGGCGAGGAGGTCGTAGGGGCCGGGGATCGGGGTCCAGGCTGCCTGCTCCTCGTTCCAGATCTCGAAGGCGCGGCGCGGGAGGTCGACGGTGACCTCGACGGTCTCGCCGGGGGCGGCCTCGACGCTCGCGAAGCCGGCCAGCCAGCGGGCGGGGCGTTCGACGGTGTCGGCGACGGGGGCCAGGTAGAGCTGGACGACCTCGCGGCCGGTGCGGGGGCCGGTGTTGGTGAGGCGGACCGTGGCGGACTCGGCGGTGGCCGTGAGCGCGTCGTACGACCAGGTCGTGTAGCCGAGGCCGTGGCCGAAGGGGTACGCGGGGACGGCGCCGGCCCGGTCCCAGGCGCGGTAGCCGATGAACAGGCCCTCGGCGTAGGCGAGTCGGCCGTCGGTCGGGGTGACCTCGGTGACCGGGACGTCGGCGAGGGCGACCGGCCAGGTGGTGGGCAGCCGGCCGCCGGGCTCTTCGGCGCCGGTGAGGACGTCGGCGAGCGCGGCGCCGCCCTCCTGCCCCGGGAACCAGCTGAGCAGGATCGCGGCCACGTCCTCCCGCCAGGGCATCTCGACCGGGGAGCCGGCGTTGACGACCACGACCGTGTTCGGGTTGGCGGCGGCGACGGCCCGTACGAGGTCGTCCTGGCGCCCCGGCAGGGCCAGGTCCTTGCGGTCGAAGCCCTCGGACTCGACGCGCTCGGTGGTGGCGACGACCACGACGGCGGTGTCGGCGGCGCGCGCCGAGGCGACGGCTTCGGCGATCAGTTCGTCGGGGTCACGGCGCGGACCGAGGTGGACGAAGGAGAACATGACGGCCGGCAGCGGCGCCGCGAACTCCTTGTCCAGGGTGTGCCGGAGGGAGACCTCGACGGTCTCGCCGGCCGTGAGGGCGACCTTGCCGCGCTCGACGGGCGAGCCGAAGAACGCCTCGAAGGGGTCGGTCTCGGGCCCCATGGACTGCACGCCGTCGAAGAGGACCCGGCCGCCGACGGTGAGCGCGTACGCACCGAGGCCGCGGGTGCCGAAGGAGTGCTCGCCGCTCTCGCGCGGGGTGAAGGTGCCGGTGACCTCGATGGAGGCGAGGGCTTCGTGGGTGACGCCGGCCGGGAGGTCGTCGCCGATCCACTGGACCTGGCCGTTGGGCAGGCTGCCCTCGCCGATGACCGCGCCGGAGGCGTCCCGGCACACGGCGCGCAGGGTGAACCCCTGGTCGGCGGGGGCGAGTTCGTCGCTGGGGTCGGCGCCGATCACGTACGAGAGGCTGCCCTCGGGGAGCGCGGCGGTCAGGCCGTCGAGCGGGGAGACGACGTGCTCGGGGAAGACCTGGGCGGAGCCGCCGCCGAGGACCCGGGCGTCGCGGGCGGCGGCGCCGGAGAGCGCGACCGAACCGGCTCGCAGGGGCAGGGCCGCGCCCTCGTCACGTACCTCGTTCCGTACGAGGACGAAACCGCGGCGGGCGATCTCGCGGGCGAGGGCGTCGCCGTCGATCGCGGCGGGCGGCTCGGTGACGGCGGCGGGGGCGCCGTCGAGGACGCCGACTCGGGCGGCGAGCCGGAGCACGTTGCGCACGGCGGTGTCGACGGTGGCCTCGGCGACCTCGCCGGACCGGACGGCGGCGGCGAGCGCCTCGCCGTACACGGTCCGCGGCCCGGGCATGGCGACGTCGAGGCCGCCCTCGATGTCGCCGGTGGTGGAGCGGGCGGCCATCCAGTCGGAGACGTTGTAGCCGTCGAAGCCCCACTCGCCGCGCAGCACCTCGTTCACCAGGTGGCGGTGCTCGGTCATCGTCACGCCGTTGACCTGGTTGTAGGCGGTCATGATGCCCCAGGGGTGGGCGTTGGCGACGATGGCCTCGAAGGGCGCGAGGTAGAGCTCGCGCAGCGGGCGGGGGGCGATCTCGTTGTCGACGGTGAAGCGGTCGGTCTCGGCGTCGTTGCCGACGAAGTGCTTGACGGTGGTGCCGACGCCGCCGTCCTGGACGCCCTGCACATAGCCGGTGCCGATGGCGCCGGTGAGGTACGGGTCCTCGCTGTACGCCTCGAAGTGGCGGCCGCCGAGCGGGGTGCGGTGCAGGTTGACGGTGGGTGCGAGGAGGACGTGGACGCCCTTGCGGCGGGCTTCCTGGGCGAGCAGCCGGCCCGCGCGGCGGGCGAGCTCCGGGTCCCAGGTGGCGGCGAGGGCGGTCGGGGACGGCAGCGCGACGGACGGGTCGTCGGCGGTCCAGCGGACGCCGCGGACGCCGATCGGGCCGTCCGACATGACCAGCGAGGCCAGGCCGATCTCGGGCAGGGCGGGCAGCGACCACATGTCCTGGCCGCCGAGCAGCCGGGTCTTGGCGTCCAGGTCGAGCTTGGCGAGCGCCGCCTCGACGGCTTCCTCGCGCACGGTGTCCGCGTGCGCCGCGTCGGTGTGCACCGCGTTCGTGTCTGCCACGGCCGTACCTCCTCGTGGTGGGCGTTGTGCGGCCATGGTGACTCGCCTACCTGTAGATCGGTAGGTTACGTTAGCATTTCGTTATCAAAGGAATGGCGTACGGTCCTCACGACAGGGACCTGCGGAAGGGGGAACGGGCATGGCGCGTACCAGGAGCGAGGAGCGCAAGGCGGAGATCGTCCGCGCCGCCCTGGAGGTGATCGCCGAGCGCGGCTACCGGGGCGCCTCCCTGGGCGCGGTCGCCGAACGGGTCGGGCTCACCCAGCAGGGTCTGCTGCACTACTTCCCCACCAAGGAGGCGCTGCTCGTCGCCGTCCTGGAGGAGCGCGACCGCTGGGACACCAGCGGCGCCCGGGACCGGGAGCGGTGGCGGCTCGACCTCATGGAGTCGCTGGTCGAGTACAACGCGATGCGCCCGGGGATCGTGCAGACCTTCTCGGCGCTGCTCGGCGAGAGCGTCACCGAGGACCACCCGGCGCGGGCCTTCTTCACCGAGCGCTACGCACAGGTGCGGGAGAACATGGCGGACGTGCTGCGCGCCGAGTTCGGCGACGAACTCCCGGGCGGGCTCACCCCGGAGCGGGCGGCACCGCTGCTCACGGCGGTGATGGACGGCCTGCAGTACCAGTGGCTGCTCGACCCGGACGCGGTGGACATGCCGGCCGCCTTCCGGGACTTCGTACGCCTGCTGCGGCCCGAGGAGCGATAAGGCACCCGGCCCACCCCCTCCGAGAAGGGGTGGGCCGGGTGCGGTGCGCGTCCGGGGTCGCCGGCCGTGACGGCCGGTGGCTCAGCGCGGGGCGATGCCGCCCGCGTACACGTGGTCCGGCGTGATCACCTGGGTGATCGCGCGGGCGAGCAGGGTCGAGGGCTCCTGGCCGCCGACGAGGACGTCGGTGTTCATCATCAGGACCATGGTGGCCTTCTCCTCGGGCAGGTAGACGGTGACCGTCTCGTAGCCGGGGATGGAGCCGTTGTGGCCGATCCAGCCGTCGGTGTCGAGGATGCCGAGGCCGTAGTCGGTGCCGGGGAAGCCGGTCGGCAGCATCTTCAGGCGCTGCGCCTGGGTCTGCGGGCTCAGCAGCTTGCCGGTGGCGAGGACCTCGGCCCAGCGGCGCAGGTCGCCCAGGTCGGAGATCATGCTGCCGGCCGCCCAGGCCCAGCTGGGGTTCCAGTCGGTGACGTCCTGGACGGTGCCGTCCAGGGTCTGGTCGGTGTAGCCGCGGGCGTGCGGCGAGGGGAACTCGGTGCCCTTCGGCATGAGGGTGTGCCGCAGCCCGGCGGGCCGGATCACCCGGTGGTGCAGGACGTCGGCGAGGTTCTGCCCGGTGACCTTCTCGACGACGAGGCCGAGGAGCAGCAGGTTGGAGTTGGAGTACTGGAACTGGGCGCCGGGGGCGAAGGTGTTGGCGTGCCGGTAGCCGTACGACAGCGCCTCCCACGGGTTGAAGGCGCGCTCGGGCTGCGTCTGCAGGTCGCGGATGAAGTCGGCGTCGGCGGTGTACGGGAAGAGGCCGCTGCGCATCTCGGCGAGGTGGCGCAGCGTGATCTTGTGCCCGTTCGGCACGCCCCGGACGTAACGGTCGATCGGGTCGTCGAGCCCGATCCTGCCCTCGTCGACGAGTTCGAGGAGCGCGGTGACCGTGAAGGTCTTGGTCTCGCTGCCGATGCGCACGAAGGTGTCGAGGGGCATCGGGGCGCCGGTCTTCTTGTCGGCGACGCCGGTCGCCTTCACGTAGCAGCCCCGGCCCGGCAGCCACAGGCCGACGACGACGCCGGGGATGCCGGCCTGGGCACGGACCTGGGCGATGGTCTTGTCCAGGCGGGCGCTGAGCGCGGGATCGAGGCCGTCGTCGCGCGGGCAGTCGGTCCCGGTCCCGCTCCCGTGCGGCCCGTCGTCGCCGCCGGCGGCGGCGCGGAGCGTGGGGGCGGCCGTGGCGGGCACGGCTGCCATCGGGGCGAGGACGCTCACCGCGAGCAGAGTCGCGGCGAGCAGCCGACGGCGGGGGGTACGTCGCATGGGCGGGGTGCCTCTTCCGGGTCACGGAGCGCGGATCACGGAGTACGCGGCACGGCACGGGCCCGGGCCACGGCTGCGGGCCACGACGGCTCCGGGCCCGCACCTCCGGCCCGGAGCCGTCGCGGCCCGGACGCGGGGCCCGGACGGCCAGCATCGGCACCGGACCGTACGCCGGGCGCCCACCGCCCGGTCCGCGCTCCGGCGAGTCCACTCGTTCGGCGCCGCGCGAGGGCGCCGGTTGGGTGGACCCGTCAGGTGAGCGCCCGCGTCACTGGGTGACGACGGCCGCCAGGTCCTCCGCCGCGAGGGCCGGGTTCCGGGTGAGGGCCTGGTGGACGGCCTCCAGGATCGGGAGCTTCGCCTCGGTGGCGGCGGTGGCCAGGGCCACGTCCTTGGCGGCGAGGGCCACCGGGAAGTGGACGCCGGTGGCGGTTGCGCGGCCGACGGCACCGGCCAGCGGGCCCGCGCCGAGGGTGCGGAGGGCGAGCTCACGGGGCAGGCCGAGGGCGTCGGTGAGGGCGAGGGCCTCGCCGATCAGGGCGACGCCGCCGATGACGGCGTTGATGAGGACGAGCTTGAGGGCGGCGCCGGTGCCGGGGCCGCCGCACGGGGTGACGGTGCCGAGCCGGTCGAGGACGGCGGCGACGGGCGGGGTGTCGCCGCCCGCGAAGATGAGCAGTTCGCCGGTGGCGGCCCGGTCGACGCTGCCCATGACGGGTGCGTCGATCAGGGTGACGCCCTCGGGGAGCCGGTCGGTGAGCTCGCGCACCGCGTCGGGGCCGATGGTCGAGGTGTCGATCCAGTGGGTGCCGGGGCGCAGCGCCGGGAGCATGGTCTCGGCGACGGCACGCGCGGCGGCCGGGTCGGCGAGCATGGTGATGACGACGTCGGCGCCGGCGACCGCCTCGGCGGGGTCCGCGGCGCGCACGGCGCCGTCGGCGACGAGGGCGTCGGCCTTGCCGGGCGTGCGGTTCCACACGGTGAGGGGGTGGCCGGCGTCGAGGAGCCGGCGGGCCATGGGGAGGCCCATGTTGCCGAGCCCGAGGAAAGCGATCTTCTGAGCGGTCTCGTGGGCGGTCTCGTTCCGCGTGTTCTCCATGCTTCCGACGCTAGAGAGCGAGGCGGCATGCCACAAGCGAATGTCTAGCATGGGAACCATGCCCAACCCGCATGGCTCCCAGTCCCTGTACGAGGTGTTCCTGGCCGTCGCCCGCGCCGGCTCCTTCACCGCCGCCGCCCGGACCCTCGGCTACACCCAGTCCGCGGTGTCCCGGCAGATCCAGGCTCTGGAGGACGAGACCGGCGCGGCCCTGTTCGAGCGGCTGCCGCGCGGGGTGCGGCTGAGCGAGGCGGGCCGGGTGCTGCTGCCGCACGCCGAGGCCGTACGGGACCGGCTGGCCCTGGCCCGCGCCGAACTGGCGGCGCTGCGCACCCTGGACGGCGGGCTGCTGCGGCTCGGCGCCTTCGCCAGCGCGGGCGCAGCGCTCGTACCGCGCACCCAGGCGGCCTTCCGGGCGCGGCATCCGGGGGTCGCGGTGACCCGGGTGGAGGGGCCCTCGGTCAAGCATCTGCGGCTGGTCGCGGCCGGTGAGGAGGACCTGGCGGTGGTCAGCCCGGCGACGAGTGGGGCCGCACCGGACGGGGTGACGCTCCATCACCTCCTGGACGAGCCGATGCTGGTGGCGCTTGAGCGCGGACACCCGTACGCGGGGCGGCGGGACGTGCGGCTCGCGGAGCTGGCCGACGAGGAGTGGATCGTCGCCAACGAGCGCCTGGAGGACACCCTGTTCCGGCCCGCCGTCGCCGCCGGGTTCCGGCCGCGCACCGGGCTGCTCGCGCTCGACTGGATCGCCAAGCTGGGCGCGGTGGCGGCGGGGCTCGGCGTCACCCTCGTACCGGCGCTCGCGGCCGCGTCCGTACGGCCCGATGTGACGCTGGTGACGATCCACCCGGACGACGTGCCGTACCGGCGGATCTGCGCCGCGACCCCGCCGGTGCCGACGGTGGCGGCGACGGCCTTCCTGGCGCTGCTGCGGGAGACGGCTGCGATGATGCGGGCATGATCGTCGCCGCCACGCAGTTCGCCCCGGTCGCCGGGGACATCGCCGCCAACGTCGGGGCCGTCGCCGCCCTGGTCCGCGCCGCCGGGGCCGAGGGGGCCCGGGTCGTGGTCTTCGCCGAGCTCTCGGTCACCGGGTACGAGCCGAGCCTGATCCGGGACAACCCCGAGCTGGTGCTCACCGAGGACGACCCGCGCCTGGAACCCGTACGGGAGGCGTGCCGGGCGGTGTCGGCGGCGGCCGTGGTCAACGGGCCGGTGGCGGGCCCCGGTTCACGTCCCGGTTCGCGTCCCGGCATCACCACCCTCGTCATCGGCCCGGACGGCGGGCTGCTCGCCCGTTACGACAAGCGGCATCTGTACGGGGTGGAGGCCGAGGTCTTCGAACCGGGCGCCGTGGACGGGCGGTTCGCGCTCGACGGGGTCCGCTTCGCGCTCGCCACCTGCTACGACAACCGCTTCCCCGAGCTCGCCGGGCGGGCCGCCGCCGACGACTGCTCCGTCTATCTGGCGAGTTCGGTGCTCGGCGCCGACAACGACTCGTTCACGGAGGTCTATCCGGCGCGCGCCCGCGACTTCGGGCTGCATGTCGTCCTCGGCAATGTCCTCGGGCCCAACGAGGACGGGGTGGGCGGCGGCATGGCCGGCGCCTGGGGCCCGGACGGGGAGCGGCTCGCGGACGCGGGTCCGGACGAGCCGGGCTTCGTGCTCGTGAAGGTGGCCGGGTGAACGGCCGGCGCGCGAACCGCGCATGAGGGCCGGACCGCCGTGGGACATACGGCGGTCCGGCCCTCCGGGGAAGCCGTCACGGAACCCCCTGCCCGTGACGGACCTGCCCCGTCCCCGTGACGGGGCGCTCGAAGGCTCCCCCTACGGGGCGCTCAGGCCCAGGGTGTAGGCGCCGGAGCCGCTGTAGGCGTGCACCACATAGCGGTAGTAGCCGGCGGAGCCGTAGTAGCTGGTGTCCTCGTCGGCGCCCGCGGTGCCGCCGACGGCCACGTCGGCCCAGTTGTAGCCGTTCCACTTCTGCAGGTAGAGGTCGAAGTCGGTGCCGGCCGGGCCGCGCAGGCAGCCGACGTGGGTGCCGGAGGTCGCGGAGTAGTAGTACGAGCCGTCCGGCTGGGCCTCGGCCTGCCCGGAGGAGAGGCTGCCCTGGTAGGTGTACTCGGAGTTGTCGCAGCCGGTGGGCGGCGGGGTGTCGGTGCCGACCGTGAGCTGGTAGGTCACGGTGTGCGTGGCGGAGCCCGTACCGGTGACGGTGATCGGGTACGTGCCGTTCGCGGTGTCCGCCGCGACCTGGACGGTCATCGTCGAGGAGTCGCCGGAGGTCACCGAGGTCGGGCTGAAGGAGACCTTGACGCCGCTCGGCACGCCGCTCGCGGAGAGCTGCACGGTCTGGGCGCTGCCGCCGGTGGTCGTGGTGTTGACCGTGGAGTTGACCGAGCCGCCGGCCTGGACCGTGCCGGCGGCCGGGTTCAGGGCGAGGGAGAAGTCGGGGTTGGTGGTGCCGCCGCAGTCGGTCTCACCGGACTGGGCGGGGACGCCGATCGCGTTCCAGGCCGTCTTCACCGCGTTGCACTCGGTGCTGCCGTAGGTGTTCTTGGCGGTGGCAAGGGTCGCCTTGCGGGCGGCGAGGTGGTTCCAGGAGGAGGTCTTCATCAGCAGCGCGCCCATGAAGATCTTGCCGGCCTTCTGCACGCCGATGCCGGTCACGGAGGACGGGCCGCCGGAACATATGGGGCTGGTGGGCTTGCCGCCGCCGGGGTTGGAGCCCTCGGCGAGCAGATAGAACCAGTGGTTCTGCGGGCCGGCCGCGGCGTGCACCTCGGTGCCGGAGTTCAGCTGCGGGTAGCAGTTGGGGTCGCCGGCGAGGGAGGGGTTGTACATGTAGCGGATCGGCTTGTTGTCGCCGAGGAAGTTCAGCTTCTCGCCGACGGTGTAGTCGGGGGTGTCGTTGGGGTTGTTCGCGAAGTGCTCGGTGAGCGCGCCGAAGATGTCGCCGGTCGACTCGTTCATGCCGCCGTTCTCGTTGGACGAGCCGGCGCTGCCCGGGGTCTTGTCGAAGATCTCGTGCCCGTACTCGTGGGCGACCACGTCGATGCCGGTGAGCTGCATCGTGCCGTTCTGGTTGTGGCCGAAGGTGGTCTTGGTGCCGTCGTAGTAGGCGTTGACCTCGCTCAGTCCGGCCCGGGCCGGGACCATGCCGCCCTGCCCGTTCTGGCCGTTGTAGCCGAACCACTGCTTGAGCATGTCGGACTCGCGCTGGGCGGCGTACATGATGTCGACGCAGGCGGTGACCAGGTCGTTGGCGCCGCCGTTGCCCCAGGGCGAGGAGCCGGTGTAGGCGCTGCCGTTCTGGCCGCCGCAGCGGAACGGGGAGCGGGTGGCGTCGGTCATCGAGGTGGTGGCGGTGTCGATGGTGACGTTGCCGTTGTGGTAGCCGCGGCCGTCGGCGTGCAGCACCTTGTCGGTGGCCTGGGCGACCTTGCCGGTGCGGGCGTCGACATACGTGTCGAGCGAGCTGGGCAGGCCCTTGGCGGTGCGGCCGACGACGAGGGTGTGCCAGGCGAGGACCGGCTTGTTCCCCTTGAGCAGCACGCTGAGTTCGGGGGCGCTCGCGCTCTCGACGCCGGCCAGCTGGGCGCGGGCGGTGGCGAGCGCGGCGGCGGAGCCGACGGTGGCCTTCGTGGACAGCTTGAGCGCGGGGGCGGGCGCGGCGGCGACGTGCCGTACCTTGCCGGCGCTGTCGGTCAGGACGACGGCGTCGCCGCCGCCCGCGACCGGGAGGCCCTTGTAGGTGCGCTGGTAGGCGGCGTAGTAGAGGCCGCCGGCCCACGGGGTGACGGCGGTCCTGACGAGTTCCTCGTCGGTGCCGTGGCGCAGTCCGTCCAGTCCGCTGTCGGCGGCCTTGTCGGCGGCGGCGAGGGCGAGCGACTTGCCGTGCCCGGGCGGTACGGGCGCGGCCTGCGGGTTCGCGGCGGCACTGGCGGTGCCCGCGAGGGTGCCCGCGAGGCTCGCCGTCAGGGCGAGCGCCGCGACGGCCGCCGAGAGTCTGGTGGGGTGCACGTCTGCTCCGTTCGGGTGGGGGGAGACGGTGGGACGCGCCGAGTATGGGTGTGGACATGGCAAGGAGGGGACCTCTCACCGGGCATAAGACCGGCGTTATGGCGCGGGCGGGCCCGAAGGCTGTCGTCCGCCCCGGACAGGTGTCTAACCTGGTGAAATGCAGCTGGAGTTGAGGCATCTGGAAGCCGTCTGCCGGATAGCGGAGGCGGGCAGCCTGGGGCGGGCGGCGGTCCGGCTCGGGGTGTCTCAGCCGGCCCTCTCGGCTCAGCTGCGGCGGATCGAACGGGCCGCGGGCGGCGAGTTGTTCGTGCGCGGGCGGCACGGGGTGGACCCCACGCCGCTCGGCGAGTTCGTGCTGTCCAAGGCGCGCCGGGTGCTCGGCGAGATGGACGCGCTCGCGGCGGGCGCGCGGGCCGCCGCGCCGCATCCGACGCTGCGGCTCGGCTGCATCCTGCTCGTCCTGGTGGACCGGCTGATCGGGCGCCTGGAGCAGGAGCTGGCGGGCCCGGAGATCGCGGTCAGCGTCGAGCACTCGGTGACCACGCTCAGCCGGATGCTGGGCGCCGGGCAGTACGACGCGATCGTGTACGGGGAGGTCGCCGACCACGAGGTGCCACTGCCCGACGGGGTCGCGGCCCGCACCCTGATCCCGAAGGAGCCGTTCTGCGTGCGGCTCTCGGCGGCGCACCCGCTGGCCGGGCGGGACCGGATCGAGCTGGCGGAGCTGGCGGGCGAGACCTGGATGACCCTGGTCGAGGACGACGACGGCGGCCCCGAGGCGCTGGTCGCCGCCTGCCGGCGGGCCGGGTTCACCCCGTCGCTGCGCTACCGGATCGCCGACCGCAAGTTGCACTACGACCTGATCGCCGGCGGTCGGGCGATCTCGCTGAGCCAGCCGACGGCGCCGCCCGCCGCCGGGACCGTGCTCCGGCCGCTGGCCGGCGACCCGATCACCGGCCGCATCCGGCTCGCCTGGAATCGGGCCGCCGTCGGCGAGCCCCGGGCGGCCCTGCTGTACCGGGCGGCGGGCCTGGCGTACCTGGACAACGTGCCGCACAACGACTTCCACCGCGCCTGGTGGGAGGCCCGCCCGGAACTGCACCCCGACCTGGGCCAGGGCCTGTCCGGCGGCTCAGGGCCGGATCGGCCCTGAGCGCCCCGCCGGACGGGCGGGTCCGGCGCCGCCCGGAGTGCCGCTCAGCCCAGCCGGCTGTCCGCATCCGTCCGGCGCGGGGCGGGCGCCCCGGCCTCGTCCGCGTCCTCCGCCGGCGTCTCGCCGTTCAGCTCGCGGGCCATCAGGGTGGCGCCGGCGACGGCGCCCGGCATCAGCAGAACGGCGACGAAGGGGATCAGGAAGGCGAGGACGAGCGGTACGCCGAAGCCGAGGGCGGCGGCCCGGCGGCCGCGCAGCATGCCGAGCCGCTCCTTGAACTCGACGCGGCGGCGCTGGAGCGCGACGGCGGTGAGCTCCTCGGTGAGGAAGAAGCCGGAGACGCAGAAGCCGATGACGGGGACGACGGTCTGGCCGACGACCGGGATGAATCCGGCGGCGAAGAGCAGGATGCCGTAGAGCGCGACCCGGGCGAGAACCCGCAGGCTGTCGCGGGCGGAGATCCACAGTTCGCGCCAGAGCGGAAGCCCGGACTCGGGCGCCTCGCCGTCCTCGTCGCGGTCGACGGCCTCGGACAGCGACTCGTAGAAGGGCTGGCCGACCAGGAGGGTCACGGCGGTGAAGGTGATCACGGCGAGGAACAGGCCGAGCGCGAAGACCAGGAAGGTGAGGGCGCCGCGGAGCAGGCCCTGCCAGGGCGAGCCCCAGTCGTCGGCGAAGGGCGTCGCCCAGGCCGTCAGGTCGTCCGCGCCGTAGCCGAGCCCGGTCAGCGCCGCCACGTACAGGACGAGGGTGACGAGCCCGGGCAGCAGGCCGAAGCCGAACCAGCGTCCGTGGCCGGCGACCCACTTCTGGCCGCGCAGCAGATAACCGAAGCCCACCCCGAAATCACGCATGGCGATCACCCTAGTGGGACCGTTCGAGCGATACGAAAAAGGGCCGCACCCTGGTCGGTCAGGGTACGGCCCCTCTTCAGTCTGCGGCCCCGGGGCCGGGGCGTCGAACTCAGATCGAACTCAGACCGAACTCAGACCGCGAGCTCGACCGTGATGTTGCCGCGGGTCGCCTTGGAGTACGGGCAGACCTGGTGGGCCTTCTCGATGAGGCTCTTGGCGGTCTCGGCGTCCACGTTCGGAATGGTGGCCGAGATCTTGACGATGATGCCGAAGCCCTCGTCGTTCTTGCCGATGCCGACCTCGGCGGTGACCGTCGAGCCGGCGATGTCCGCGTTCTCGTTGCGGGCCACGACGCCCAGGGCGCCCTGGAAGCAGGCGCTGTAGCCGGCGGCGAAGAGCTGCTCCGGGTTGGTGCCCTCGCCGGAGCCGCCCATGGCCTTCGGCGGGTTCACGACGACGTCGAGCCGGCCGTCGTCGGTGGCCACCCGGCCGTCGCGCCCGTTCTCGGCGGTGGCGACGGCGGTGTACAGGACGTCGGAGTGCTGAATCGACATGCTGCTGTCTTCCTTCTGCTGTTCGCCGCGACTCGCGCCCACGATCGCGACGGCTGAGGGAAGACTAACGGGTCGCCGAGACGATCATCTTTCCGGTGTTGTCGCCGCGGAGCATGCCGAGGAAGGCGTCCACGCCGTTCTCCATCCCCTCGACGAAGGTCTCGCCGTACTTCAGCTCGCCGGAGCGCAGCCAGCCGCCGACCTCCTGGACGAACTGCTGCTGCATCCCGTAGTGGTCGCCGACGAGGACGCCCTGGAGGCGCAGCCGCTTGCCGATGATCATGGCCATGTTGCGCGGGCCGGGGACCGGCTCGGTGTCGTTGTACTGCGCGATCATGCCGCAGATGGTGGCGCGGCCGTGCACGTTGAGCGAGGAGATCGCGGCTTCCAGGTGGTCGCCGCCGACGTTGTCGAAGTAGACGTCGATGCCGTCCGGGGCGGCCTCGCGCAGCTGGTCCTTGACCGGGCCGTTCTTGTAGTTGAAGGCGGCGTCGAAGCCGAGCTCCTCGACCAGCCACTTGACCTTCTCGTCGGAGCCGGCCGAGCCGATGACCCGGGAGGCGCCCTTGAGCTTGGCCATCTGGCCGACCTGGCTGCCGACTGCGCCGGCCGCGCCGGAGACGAAGACGGCGTCGCCCTCCTTGAAGGAGGCGACCTCGAAGAGGCCCGCGTAGGCGGTGAGGCCGGTCATGCCGAGCACGCCGAGGTAGGCGGAGAGCGGGGCGAGCTCCGGGTCGACCTTGGTGGCGTGCTGGGCGGGCACGTCCGCGTACTCCCGCCAGCCGAGGCCGTGCAGCACGTGGTCGCCGACGGCGAAGCCCTCCGCGTTCGAGGCGACGACCACGCCGACCGCGCCGCCGTCCATGGGGTGGTCCAGCTTGAACGGGGGAATGTACGACTTCACGTCGTTCATCCGGCCGCGCATGTACGGGTCGACCGAGAAGTGCAGGTTGCGCACGAGGACGCGGCCCTCGGCGGGCTCGGTGACGGGGGTCTCGCGGAGCGCGAAGTCCGCGGGCACGGGCCAGCCGTGCGGACGGGTGACGAGGTGCCACTCACGGCTGGACGCGGGGAGTACGGACATCGGCTGGGCCTCCGGATAAGGATCTCCCGGAAGGGGGCTCCCGGGAAAGTTTCACTACCTGAAACAACCATGCGCCTCGATATTTCATGTTGTCAAGTATCGGAGTACGATGGTTCGCATGCCCACCGCACGCACGCCCCGCACGGACCCGCTGACCCGCGAGGTCGTGGAACTCATCGGCACGGTCGTGACCCGCTACCACGAGGAGTACGAGGAGGCCGCCGCCGCACACGCCCTGACCGGCGCCCAGGCCCGGGTCCTCGGACTGCTCGCCGTGGAGCCCACACCCATGCGGAAGATCGCCGAGCAGCTCAAGTGCGAGCCGTCGAACGTCACGGGGATCATCGACCGCCTGGAGTCCCGCGGCCTGGTCGAGCGCCGCCCCGACCCCGCCGACCGGCGCGTCAAGGTCGCGGCCCCCACCGACGAGGGCCGCGAGACCGCCCGCCGGCTCCGCGACTCGCTGCGCTTCGCCCGCGAGCCGCTCGGCGAGCTCACCGACGTCGAGCGCACCTTGCTGCGCGACCTGCTGAAGCGCATGCTGGGCGAGGGCGACGGCGGGAACAAGGGCGACGCGGCGACGGCGTAAGGCCGCCGCCCGCTACACGCACCACCACAGGAAGCGCGTGCACGTCGGCTCCGGGCTCGGCGAGGTCGTCGGGGTCGGCGCGCTCGACGAGGGGCCCGGGGCCGTGCCGCTCGCCGAGGGCGAGCCGCTGCCGCTGGGGGTGGCGGAAGGTTTCCCCGGTCCTGTGGGCGTGGTCCGGGGCGAGGGCCCCGACCCGTCGCCCGTGCCGTCGCCTGGCCCGTCGCCCGTACCGGAGCCCGACCCCGTACCCGTACCCGTGTCGCTGCTGTGCTCGCTGCCGCCGGCTCGGCCGGAGCCGCGGGCCGGGTGCGGGGTGGAGGAGGGACGGGCCGAGCCGGACTCGACCGGGCCGGGGCCGTCGGGGATCCCGGCACTCTCGGAAGGCGTCGGCTGGTCGGGGTCGAGGGTCTCGACGACGTCCTCCTCCTCGACCGCGGTGGCCGCACCGCCGTCGGCCGGCTGCTCCAGGGCCAGCTTGGCCATCGTCAGCGAACCGACCGCGAGCGCGAAGCCGAGGGTGCCGAGCAGCACCGTACGGCCGCGCCGCGAGCGCGCCCGCCGCCCGCCGTTCCGGCCCGCGTTTCGACCGGCGGCCCGGCCACCGGATCCGGCCCCGGACCCACCGGCACCTCTGCCACCACCCCTGCCGCCGTCCTTGGCGCGTCGGCGCGCGGCGGCGCGCCCCTCGGCGGGGCGGGGCGGCTCGAGCGGGTCCAGTTCGTAGCTGAACTCCGGTTCCACGGGCGGCGGCGTGGTGACCACCGGCTCCGCGAGCGGCTGGAAGGACGCGGCGGGCGCGGGGGGTGTGGGGGGCGTGGGGGGAGCGAGGTACCGCAGCTCCTCGGCGGGGGTCCCGCAGCCCGCACAGGCCAGGGCGCCGTTGAGATGCCGTCGGCACTGGTGGCAGTAGTCCATGGCGCCCGCAGGCTATGCGCCGTGAGGACCCGGCAGATAGGCGCCGACGTGAGGATCCTGTGAGGAAAGCGCAGGTCGGCGGCGCGTCGTCGTGAATTTCCCGCTAAGTCCCGCCGGACGGGACGTAAGGGCAGGATGGGTGCATGAGCCCTGCCGCCCGCTCGTCCGCCGCCCGCCCCGCCGCCCCTTTCGGGCCGCGCGAGTTCCAGTTCGTGCTGCTCCGCCGGATGGCCGACCACCAGCCCGCCCTGGTGGACGACGCGCTGCGCGAACTCGGTGCCACGTACACGGAGATGCGCGAGGCGAACAAGCGTTGGCAGGCCGGGGCGCACGCGCGGCAGGGGCCGGGCGAGTTCGCCCGCTACCACCGGGCGCTCGGCGAGCCGGAGGCCCGGCGCCCGGTGCGCGGGGACGTGCTGCGCGGGGACGCGGAGGCCTGGCTGTGGCGGGTCCCGCTGTGGCCCGAACTCCGGTTCACGGTCCTGGTCGGGCCGGGCCGCGCCGTGTGGTCCCGCACCCTGACGAGGGCGCCGGGAGCCCCCGTACCGGAGTTGCGCACCGCCGCCGACCTGCTGCCCTGGGGGTGCACGATCGACGAGGTGTGGCGGGCGTTCGAGGAGGTCGAGCCGCGCGAGGGGGTGGCACCGACCCTGGCCCGGCTCGACTTCACGCTGCCCGGCGGCGCGCGCTGCGCGGCGGAGTTCGCCTGGGGTCTGCTCCAGCGTCAGGTCCCGCCGCTGCCCTCGCATGACCTCGGGCACCCCTCCCGCCCTGCTCGCCCCGCGTGAAGCCGTGCCCACCCCACGTGAAGCCCTGCCCATGACCTGACGTTACGTCAGTGATTTTTCCCTCCTGCAGACGGCGTGTCGTGACCCCGGGCGGCTCAGCTCAGCGCGCGCGCCGCGCGGGGCGGCAGCACGATGCCAACAGGACCGCGCTCCCGCGCGCCGCCTCGCCCGTGCCAGCACCGCACTCCGGAGGACCGCCGTGACCGTCAGCCTTGAGCAGCTACGCCGCTGCCATGTCGCCGTCGACCTGGGCGCCGCCCGCACCAGGGTCTTCGTCAAGGGCGCCGGCCTCGTCGTCGACGAGCCGTCCGTCGCCGCCGTCAACACCCGCACCGGCGCGCTGATCGCCGTCGGCGCGCTCGCCGAGAAGATGACCGGCCGCACCCCCGACTACATCCGGGTGGTCAGACCCGTCTCCGGCGGCACCGTCGTCGACATCGAGATGGCGCAGCGGATGCTCCGTCACCTCCTCGGCGACAAGCTCCGCCGCCAGCTGCGCCGCAAGCCCCGGCTGCGCGCCGCCGCCTGCACCCCGCACGACAGCGACCCGCTCGCCCAGCGCGCCGCCGTGGAGACCCTGGTCGGCCTGGGCGCCCGCCGGGTGGAACTGGTCGACACCCTGATCGCCGCGGCCGTCGGCTGCGGCCTCCCGGTCGAGCAGCCGACCGCCACCATGATCCTGGTGTGCGGGGCGGCCACCACCCAGGTCGCGGTGCTCTCGCTCGGCGCGATCGTGACCGCCGAGCGGATGCCGGTCGGCGGCGACGCCATCGACCACGCCGTCATCCAGCACCTGCGCCACCAGCACGAACTGATGCTGCCGAGCCAGTCGGTCCGCCCGCTGCAGGTCGCGCTGCACGGCAACGGTCTGACCCTGCAGGGCCCCACCTTCACCGAGATCCACGGCCGTGACGTGGCCACCGGCCTCGCCCGCTCGGTGACCGTCGACACCGCCGCCGTCCGCGAAGCCATCCAGACCCCGCTGACCGCCGTCCTCGACGGCATCGGCAAGGTGCTCCGCGACTGCCCGCCCGACCTCGTCGCCGACCTCGCCGACCGGGGCATCATGATGGTCGGCGGCAGCGCCCTGCTGCCGGGCCTCGACCAGATGCTGCGCGAGGCGACCGGCATGCCGGTGCACATCGCCGAACGGCCCGACGTGTGCGCCGTGCTCGGCCTCGGCGCGATGCTGGAGGGCCGCATCCAGCCCCTCGTCCTCGACCCGCTGGCCGAGACCACCACCGCCGACTAGTCGGGCGTTTTGTACGACAATGGGGCCATGCCGATCATGGACGAGGACGCACACGGGCCAGCGGGCACCGACCCCGGCACCGATCCGGGTGCGGCGCCCGCGCCCCGGCTGCCCATGCTCCTGGAGGCCGTCCTCAGCGTCGGCAGCGAACTCGAACTGCGGGCCACCCTCCAGCACATCGTGGACACCGCGACCGCGCTGACCGGCGCCCGCCACGGCGCGCTCGGGGTCGTCGACCCCGAGCGCGGCCGCACCACCGAACGGTTCACCGCCGGTACGGCGGCCGGTACGGCCGACGACGAGCCCGACGCCCCAGGAGCAGGTCTCGACGTGCCCATCCGCGTGCACACCGAGGTCTTCGGCCGGCTCCACCTCACCGGCAAGCGGACCGGCCCCTTCACCGAGGAGGACCGGGCCCTGCTCCGGGTCCTCGCCACCCAGGCCGGCATCGCCATCGGCAACGCCCGCCTCTACGAGACCGCCCGCCGCCGCGAGCGCTGGATCGAGGGGGCGGCGGCCGTCACCACGGCCCTGCTGGCCGGGAGGCCGGCCGAGGACGCCCTGACGACCGTGGCCGAACGGGCCAGGCTGCTCGCCGACGCCTCCGCGGGCGTGGTCCTCCAGCCCACCGAGGAGGGCGGCATGGAGATCGTCGCCGCCTCCACCCCCGACGACCCCGGCGATCTGATCGGCACCACGATCGCGCCCGGCTCCCCCGTCCTGGTCCAGCTGCTCGGCGGCGAACCGGTGTTCATCGAGGACTCGGCCACCGACCCCCGGATGACCACCCACGTCCGCAGCCGCTTCGGGCCCTCGATGATGCTGCCGCTGCAGAGCGGCGGCCGGCTCATCGGCACCCTCGCGCTCCCCCGGCGGCGCGGCGACCGCCCCTACTCGGCCGTCGACCGGCTGCTCGCCTCGCAGTTCGCCTCCCAGGCGGCGCTCGCCCTGGTGCTCGCCGACGCCCAGCACGACCGCGAACAGCTCGCCGTCTACGAGGACCGCGACCGGATCGCCCGCGACCTGCACGATCTCGTCGTCCAGCGGCTCTTCGCCACCGAGATGATGCTGGAGTCGACCCGCCGCCGGACCGCCGTGCGCGAGGTCGACGCCCTCCTCGCGCGGGCGGTGGACGAGCTGGACTCCACCATCCAGGAGGTCCGCACCACGATCTTCGCGCTCCAGCAGCCGCCCGCCGACGCACCGGCCTCCTTCCGCGGCCGGGTGCTGCGCGAGACCGGCGGCGCGGCGGCGCTGCTCGGCTTCCAGCCGTCCGTGCACTTCTCCGGCGCCGTCGACACCCTCGCCGACGAGACCGGGACCGACCGGCTGCTCGCCACGCTGCGCGGCGCGCTCGCCGCCGCCCACCGGCGCTCCGGCGTCGGGGCCGTGACGGTCGAGGTGGGCGCGGGCGCGGACGGCCTCCGGCTGCGGGTCGCGGACGACGGACGGCCGCCGGCCGTGGTGACCTGGCCCTGACCCGCAAGCCCTGACCCGCAAGCCCTAGCCCGCAAGCCCTGACGACGAAGACCAAGGCCCCGGGCCCCCGGCGTCCCTCGTACGGAGCAGTTCCGCGCGCCCCGCCCCCTCCCCCGATCTTGACTTGAGGTCGTGGACACCGCAGCGCAGCACCCCGCCGCCCCCGCCGAGAAGATCCCCGCGGCCGCCTACCGCAATCTCGTCATGGCCACGGTCGGCTTCACGCTCACCTTCTGGGCCTGGAACCTGATCTCCCCGCTCGGCGGCTGGTACGGCGACCGGCTCTCGCTCAGCTCCTTCCAGCAGTCGCTGCTCGTCGCGATCCCCGTCCTGGTCGGCTCGATCGGCCGGATCCCGGCCGGCGCGCTCACCGACCGGTACGGCGCCAAGCTGATGTTCCCGCTCGTGTCGGCGCTGACCGTCGTACCCGTGCTGCTCCTGATCGTCGTCAAGGACTCGTACGGTCTGATGCTGGCCGTGGCCTTCCTGCTCGGGCTCGGCGGCACCACGTTCGCCATCGGCGTCCCCCTGGTCAACTCCTGGTTCCCGCCGGTCAAGCGGGGCTTCGCGCTCGGTGTGTTCGGCATGGGCATGGGCGGGGTGGCGCTCTCCGGCTACTTCACCCCGCGGATCGCCAAGCACGGCGAGAACCTGCCGTTCATCGTGGTGGCCATCGCCCTCGCCGCCTACGCCGTGCTCGCCGCCCTGCTGATCTCCGACCGCCCCGACCGGCCCGTCCCCGCCGCGTCGCTCGCCACACGGCTCGGCCGGGCCGGGCGGCTGCGGGTCACCTGGGAGCTGTCGGCGCTGTACGCGATCGGCTTCGGCGGCATCGTCGCGTTCGGCGTCTACCTGCCCACGTACCTCAAGACCTGGTACGAGCTCGACCCGACCGACGCGGGCACCAAGGCCGCCGGATTCGCCCTGGTCACGGTGGTGTTCCGGCCGTTCGGCGGCTGGCTGTCGGACCGGGTCCACCCGGCTCTGGTGACCGCCGTTGCGCTCGCCGTCGTCGCGCTGCTCGCCATCGTCCAGGCCTTCGACCCGCCGCTCGACCCGGGCGGCACCATCGCCCTGCTCATCATGGCGGCCGGCCTCGGCACCGCGTCCGGCTCGGTCTTCGCCCTGGTCTCCCAGGTCACCCCGCAGGCCCAGGTCGGCAGCGTCACCGGCATCGTCGGCGCGATGGGCGGGCTCGGCGGCTTCGTGCCGCCGCTGGTCATGGGCGCGATCTACAGCGCCAAGGACTCGTACTCGATCGGGTTCATGCTCCTCTCCGACCTGGCCCTGGCCGGCTGCGTGTACGCCTACGGCCGGATGCGGAACATCCGGCCGGAAAGCGGGGATCCCGCGCCCGACGTGAGCAAGGTCGCAGCGCGCCGCACCTGACGGGTGGGCAGAATCCCCGGCATGAGCGCCCGCCTCCTGGCCCTGAAGACATCCGACCGGCCCGCCCTGCGGTTCGGCGCCGGCACCCTGACGTACGAGGAACTGGCGCGCGCCGCCGGCGCCCTGGCCCCGCGGCTGCGTGCCGCCGGCCGGGTCGCCGTGTGGGCCACGCCCACGGCCGAAACCGCGGTCGGCGTGGTCGCCGCGCTGTTCGCCGGCGTACCGGCCGTCCCGCTGAACCCGCGGATCGGCGAGCGCGAACTCGCGCACATCCTCGGCGACAGCGCACCCGGCGCGGTGCTCGCGGCCGCGGGGGACGAGCTGCCGACGGGTCTGGCGGAGCTGCCGCGGATCGACGTGGACGTACGGGCGACCGGGCCGTACGCGGACGGCGACACGTACGCCGAGGAGCCGGTCGACCCCGAGACCCCCGCCCTGATCGTCTACACCTCCGGCACCACCGGCCCGCCCAAGGGCGTCCTGCTGTCCCACCGCGCCATCGCCGCCTCCCTCGACGCGCTGGCGGCCGCATGGGCCTGGACCGAGGACGACGTCCTCGTGCACGGTCTCCCGCTGTTCCACGTCCATGGCCTGGTCCTGGGCGTCCTCGGCCCGCTCCGGCGCGGCGGCGAGGTACGGCACCTGGGCGGCTTCTCCGTCGAGGGCGTCGCGAAGGAGCTGGGCGAGGGCGGCGGCACGATGCTGTTCGGCGTACCGACCATGTACCACCGGATCGCGGAGGCCCTCCCCCACGACCCGGCGCTGGTACGGGCTCTGACGGCCGCCCGGCTCCTCGTCTCCGGCTCGGCGGCGCTCCCGGTGCACGACCACGAGCGGATCACGGCGGCGACGGGGCGGACCGTCGTCGAGCGTTACGGGATGACCGAGACCCTGATGAACACGTCCGTGCCCGTCGGGTCGGGCCCGCGCCCCGGTTCGGTCGGGCTGCCACTCGACGGCGTCGAGCTGCGGCTCGTGGAGGAGGACGGCTCCGTGCTGCCGGTGGCCGACGGGGAGACGGTCGGCGAGATCCAGGTGCGCGGCCCGAACCTGTTCACCGCGTACCTCAACCGGCCGGACGCGACGGCGGCGGCCTTCGCGGAGGGCGGCTGGTTCCGCACCGGGGACATGGCGGTACGGGAGCCCGACGGCTACGTCCGGATCGTCGGCCGCAAGGCCACGGACCTCATCAAGAGCGGCGGCTACAAGATCGGCGCCGGCGAGATCGAGAACGCGCTCCTCGACCACCCCGGCGTCCGCGAGGCCGCCGTCACCGGCGAACCCGACCCGGATCTCGGCGAGCGCATCGTCGCCTGGATCGTCCCCACCGACCCCACCGCCCCACCCGCCCCCGGCCCCCTCGCCGACCACGTCGCCACCCTCCTCGCCCCCCACAAGCGCCCCCGCGAGGTCCGCTACCTGGACGCCCTGCCCCGCAACGACATGGGCAAGATCCTGAAGAAGGCGCTCCGGGAGCCGACCGATGGCTGAGCGCCTCTCCGCCCGCGCGGCGATCGCCCTGGTGACGGACGACTTCACGGAGCTGACGGCGCCGACGCCGCCGCCGGCCGGCGGGGCCGGCGAACCGGACGCCGGGCAGGCGGCGGACGGGCCCCTCGGCTGGGACGGCTACGGCGCCTCCCGCGCCCGGGCCGCCCGGCGCACCGGTGAGGACGAGTCCGTCGTCTTCGGCACCGCCACCGTCGGCGGACGCCGTTGCGTGCTCGTCGTCTTCGAGTTCGGGTTCCTCGGGGGGTCGCTCGGGCGGGCGGCCGGGGACCGGTTGGTGGCGGCCTACGCGGCGGCGGGGGCGAGGAGGGTGCCGCTGGTGTCCCTCGTCGCCACCGGGGGCAGTCGGATGCAGGAGGGGATGATCGCCCTCACCCAGCTGCAGCGGGTCGCCGCGGCGGCCGTCCGGCTGCGGGCGGCGGGGCTGCCGCATGTCACCGTGCTCCGCGACCCGGCCACCGGCGGGGGCTGGGCCACCGTCGGGGCCGGGGCGGATGTGGTGCTGGCGCTGCCCTCGGCGCAGGTGGCGTTCGCGGGGTCGCGGGTGCGGCCGGCGGACGCCGACCCGGCCGCGTACACGGCGGAGGACCAGCACGCGCACGGCCATGTCGACGCCCTCGTACCGCCGGAGCGGCTGCGCGAGGCCCTCGCGCTGTGGCTGCGGCTGCTGACCCCGGAGGCCGGGGAGGAGCCCGTGGCCGCTCCCCCACCGCGCGCGCTGCGTGAGCGGGAGCTTCCGGCCACCGGGTGGGAAGCCGTGCGGGCGGCCCGCGCGCCGGAGCGGCCGCGGGCCGGGGCGTACCTCGACGCGTACTTCGACGTGCGGGCCGCGATCAGCGGCGACCGGGCCGGCGGGGTTGACCCGACGGTGGAGTGCGGGTTCGGGGTCCACGAGGGGCGGGCAGTGGCGTACGCGGCGCAGCTGGGCGGGGCGACCCGGCCGGCCGGGTTCCGTACGGTGGCGCGGCTCGCCCGGCTCGCGGACCGGCTCGGCATTCCGGTCCTGACCCTGATCGACACGCCGGGCGCGGCCAACGACGCCGCGGCGGAGCGGGCGGGGGCCGGGCCGGCCATCGCGGAGGCGTTCACGGCGATCGCCGAGGCCCGTACGCCGGTGACCTCGCTGCTCGTCGGCGAGGGCGGCTCGGGCGGGGCGCTCGCGCTCGCCGCGCCCGGCAACACCTGGGTCACACCGGACGGCTACTTCTCGGTGATCGCTCCCGAGCTCGCCGCGCAGATCCTCAAGCGCCCGCCGGAACAGGTGCCGGCCACCGCCGACCAGCTGCGGCTCCGCCCGCAGGACCTGGTGGCGCTCGGGGTGGTACGCGGCATCGTCGGCTAGGCGGTGTGCGGGGTCCCCCAGGCGCGGGAAAGGCCCCCTCGGTCCGAGGGGGCCTTCGCCGTGACGACAGCAGGGAGGCTCAGGCGCCGTCGCCGCCACACATGCTGAAGTCGCCGCAGACGACGACCGTGTGGTCCACCATGGTCACGCTGTTGCCGTCGGAGTCGTCCTCGTAGCCGTGGGCGAGGGCCGTGCCCGAGCCGGTGAGGACGACGGCGGCGGCCAGGGCGGCCGTGGCGAGGAACTTGCGCATGAAATTACCTCCTGATGAGCCGGGTTGCTCAGACCGGAGCCTGACCTGGGCATAGACCGACGGCAAGGACACGCGCCCGGACCCGCCCCGGGACGACCCGTTCGGGGGGCGCGCGACTACTTCGCGCCCACCGCCCGGATGATCTCCTGGACGACGCTGCCGCCCCGGTCGTCGCTCGCGCGGGCCCGCAGCGAGACGGAGCCGGCGCCGGCCGGGACGCGCAGCTCGCCGCGGCCCTGCGCGTTCAGCGCCGCCTTGGTCCAGGTCGCGCCCTCGTCGTAGGAGACCTCCAGGGTGGCGGCGCCGATGGTGCCGGTGCCGGCCGCGCCCTGCACGTACTCGGTGAAGATCCGTACGGGCACCTTCGACCCGGCACGCACATCGCCGGCGAGGTCGGTGTCGAGGTCGAAGCCGAGGTTGATCAGCGGCAGGTAGGTGTACCGGTCGGCCGGCGTCTCGGCGGAGCGGAAGGTCCACTCGCTGTGGCCCTTGGTGCCGAGCCGCCAACGCTCGCGGTCGAGCGCGGTGTCGGTGACGACCCTGTACGTGGCCTCCTCGGCCGGCGCGTCCCAGGCGTAGGCGCCGGAGCTCTGCTTGCGGTCGACGCGGACGCCGTTCACGTACACCTCGGTGTACTGGGTCATCGTCGGGTCGCTCCACACATTGCCGAAGCCGGTGTGGTCGGCGCCGGAGTCGCCCCAGCCGGGGGTGTTGAACTGGAGGTTGTTGCCGGCTCGCTGCTGTCCCCAGCCGAGGCCGGTGCCGAGCCAGGGGTGCCAGACCGGCTCGAACCAGTCCTTCGCCTGCTCACTGCCGCCGCGGTAGACCGACAGGCCGCCGCGCTGCTCCAGGGACTCGCCGAGGTCGACGGACTCGTGCCACTGCTGGCCGGGGCCGGTGGAGACGTACTCGGTGCGCTCGGCCGGGAAGGCGATCCACTCCTTGAAGCCGATGCCGATCGGGTAGGCGCCGGTGATCGAGTAGCGGAACTCGCCGCCGAGCTCCTTCTTCGCGGTCGGCATGCGGTACGTCGCGTCGACGGTCGCGAGGTCGCGGGCGCCGGGCCGGTAGACCAGGTCGGTGCCGATGGCGCCCGGGTGGCCCTCGGAGAGGTCGTACGTGAAGGGGGTGAAGCGGGTGCCGGTCAGGTCGAGGCGGCTGCCGCGGGCGGCGGCGGTCGCGATCCGGCCGGCGTCGGCGGCGTTCACGGTGGCGACGGGCAGCTTGCGGTCCTGGTAGTCGGCGGTGCCGAACCAGGACATCAGCCGGCCGGGCTGGTCGTCGGTGACCAGCAGCAGCTCGGCGCCGGCGTCCTCGGCGGTCTGGGCGAGCTGCGCGGTGTCGGCGCCGGCGGTGCGGCGGACGAGCACGGCCTTGCCGGAGACGTCCTTGCCCGCGTACTCGGCGGCGGTGCCGGTGCCCGCGTCGACGACGGGAAGCCGGTGGCGGCCTTCGAGGACGCCGCTGCCGCCCTGCGGGGTGAGCTCGCCGATCCGGTCGCCGCCGCCCGCGGTGCCTTCCAGCATCGGCTTCCCGAGCCGCCACACCGTGCGGTACTCGAAGCTGCCGGTGGCGGGCTTCTCAGTGGGCGCGGCGAAGACCGAGTCGTACTTCGGCGGGACCTGCACGGCCCCGCCGTACGAGGCGCCGTTCGCCTTGCGGTCGAACTCCATCAGGAGCTGCCGGGTCTCGGTGCGCCGGTCGACTTCGGCGCGGATCTCGCGCAGCCGCCGCCCGTCGAGGGTGATCTCGCGGTCCCGGTCGAGGACGATCTCGGGCGCGGTGAGGAAGCCGAGGCCGAGGGAGTCCTCGCCGTGCGAGCCGCGCACGTCGAGGAAGGTGTCGACGGTGTACGTGCCGGGCTTCAGGCGCAGTTGGAGGGTGCCGGACTCGCCGACCGCGGCCGGGAACGGGTCCACGCCCGCGGTCAACTGCTGCACGCCGAGATGGGCGGCGGTGGCGGCTCCGTCACGGTCCTTGACGTGGACGGTGAGGGTGTAGCGCTCCTCCTCCTTCACCAGGCCGAGCGCGGTGTGCGCGACGACCGATCCGGCGGACGTCGCGGTGATCCGGCCGGAGTTGGTGCCGACCGGCGCCTTGGTGCCGTCGCCGGTGACGATGGTGCTCGCGGTGCCGTGCGCGGGGACGGTGAGGGTGCTGTCGGCGAGGGTCGCGCTGCCGGCCGGCATGCCCTCGACGGCGAGGTTCAACTCGACGGGCGAGTCGGAGGAGTTGGCGTACGTGACGGTCTTGGCGACCGGCTTGTTCGCCTCGTACGGCCAGGCGAGGAAGCCCAGGTCGGCGGAGCCGGTGGCGGTCACATCGGCGTTGATCGCGGCGGCCACGTCGACCCGGCCCGCGCCGAGGTCGTAGGCGGAGTCGGCCAGCGTCTTGGAGCTGGACATCAGGGCGTCCTTGAGCCGGGCGCCAGTCCAGTCGGGGTGCTTCTCGGCGAGCAGCGCGGCGACGCCGGCGACGTGCGGGGTCGCCATCGACGTA
This sequence comes from Streptomyces fradiae, assembly GCF_041270065.1. Taxonomy (NCBI): domain Bacteria; kingdom Bacillati; phylum Actinomycetota; class Actinomycetes; order Kitasatosporales; family Streptomycetaceae; genus Streptomyces; species Streptomyces fradiae. Next base: position 2,394,116 of record NZ_CP065958.1, read on the forward strand.
CCGCTCATCGAGGTGTAGAGGCCGCTGCCGGGGAGGAGTTGGGAGCGGGCGGCGAGGATGCCGACGCCGGGGGCGGACACATCGGGCTTGAGCGCCTGGTCGCCGAAGCGCGGGCCCTTGCTGGTGAAGTACGCGGCCTGGTCGGCCGGGTCGACGGCGCCGACGGTCAGCGCGGAGTCGGCGGCGCCGGGCGAGCCGATGGAGCCGGGGGCGCCGGTGTTGCCGGCGGCGATGACGAAGAGCGCGCCGGTCTCGGCGGAGAGGGTGTTCACGGCCTGGGCCATCGGGTCGGTGCCGTCGCTGGGCTCCTGCGATCCGAGACTCATCGACACGACCTTGGCGTCGATGTCGCGGGCGGCCCACTCCATGCCGGCGATGATCTGCGACTCGGAGCCGGAGCCCTCGTCGCTGAGCACCTTGCCGACGGCGAGGGTGGCGCCGGGCGCGACGCCCTGCTCCTGGCCGGCCGAACCGGCGCCGCTGCCGCCGACGGTGGAGGTGACATGGGTGCCGTGGCCGTTGCGGTCGGCGACCTCCTGGCCCGCGATGAAGGACTTCGTCTCGGTGACCCGGCCGGTCAGGTCGGGGTGTCCGGCGTCCACGCCGGTGTCGAGGACGGCGACCTTGACGCCCTTGCCGGTGAGTCCGGCGGCCCAGGCCTCGGGGCTGCCGATCTGGGCGTTGGACTCGGCCATCGCGGCCTTCACACGGGCGTCGAGCCACACCTTGGTGGCGCCGGCGGACCGGGCCGTCCGCCGGGTGCTCTCGGTACGGGTGAACTCGCGCCAGAAGGCCTCGGGTTCCGTGGCGGTGACGGCGGCGCCGCCGATGCTGGGCAGCGCGCGGACGGTCTCGGTGCCGCGCGGGGCCTGCTCGGCCGCCGCGCGTGTGCCCTTTCCGTGGGTGACGATCAGCGGCAGGTCGCCGGTGATGCCCTGCTCGACGAGTCCGGTGACGTCGAAGAGGCGGCGGTCGAGGACACCGGCCGCCAGATAGGGGCGGGCCTCGTCGGGTATGACGGTGACCCTGCCGTTCGCGGTCTCGGTGCGGACCGCTCCGGTGGCGCCCTTGGCCCGGTCGACGGTGACGGTCTGCCGGCCGCCGCCCAGGTCGGTGAGAGTGACCCGGTCACCCGTGACGAGGGTGACGGTGGTGCCCGCCGAGCCGGCGGCCTGACCGGCGGCGCCGGCCCCGGCCCCGGCCGCGCCGCGCGCGAACGTGGCGGGGACCGTCGCGGCCGAGGTCTGTCCGGCGGACAGCAGCACCAGGGAGAGCCCCGCGGCGAGCAGGGCGGCCCTTCCTCCTGCGGAAGGTCTGATCACGACACACTCCTCGCGACACCCGGGGGAAGGATGGGTTCCGGGCGTCGCGAGGAGTCTGATCCGTGGGGCGGGAGTTGACCCCCGGCGTACCTGGCGGACATGTGCCGTGGCGGCCAACCGCCAGTTCGGGGCGAGGGGTTGCGGGAATGCTAGGTCGTGGGCATCACGGACCGGGCGTTACGGGACCGGGTGCTGGGCGTCGTAACGGCGGAAGCCCTTGCCGTACAGCGCGAGCAGTCCGATGGCGAGGACGCAGGCGAGGCCTCCGCCGGTGACGGCGACCGCCGGGGAGCTGAGGTCGGCGACCGATCCGGCCAGGAAGTCGCCGAGCCGGGGCCCGCCCGCGACGACCACGATGAACACGCCCTGCAGCCGGCCGCGCATCTCGTCCGGGGCGGCGACCTGGAGCATCGTGTTCCGGAAGATCATCGAGACGGTGTCGGAGTAGCCGGCGACGGCGAGCAGGAGGAGGCCGAGCCAGAGGTTCCGGGTGAGGCCGAAGAGGGCGATGGCGGTGCCCCAGGACGCCACCGAGAGCAGGATCGCCTGCCCGTGGTGCCGGATCCGGCCCTGCCAGCCGGAGAGCACCCCGCCGAGCAGCGCGCCGAACGCCGGTGCGGCGACGAGCAGTCCGGTGGTCTTGGCGTCCCCGCCGTACCAGAGCACGGCGATGGCCGGGAACAGCGCCCGGGGGTGGGCGAGGATCATCGCGCAGAAGTCCGAGAAGAAGGTCATGCGCAGGTTGGGGCGGGTGGCGAGGAAGCGCAGTCCGTCGAGGACGGAGGCCCGCTTGGTACTGGAACCCTCGGCGCGCTCGGGCAGCATCGAGGGCAGCCGCCACATCGCGTAGAGGGAGGCGGAGAAGGCGACGGCGTCGATGAGGTACGCGGCCTGGTAGCCGGCCAGGCCGACCACGACGCCGCCGAGGCTGGGCCCGACGAGGGTGCCGAAGGTGGTGGTCATGGCGTTGAGCGCGTTGGCGGCGCGCAGCTGCTCGGCCGGCAGCAGGCGGGGGATCATCGAGCTGCGGGCGGGCGCGTTGAGCGCGGCGCAGACGGCCTGGAGGGCGACGATCCCGTACAGGAACCAGACCCGGTGGAAGCCGGCGAAGGCGGCGACGCAGAGGGCGACGGACAGCGCGGCGAGTCCGGTGGAGCTGGCGAGGCCGAGCTTGCGGCGGTCGACGGTGTCGGCGATGGCTCCGCCGTACAGCCCGAAGACGACCAGCGGGACGAGGGTGAAGAGGCCGACCAGGCCGACCGCGAAGGTCGACCGGGTGATGTCGTAGACCTGAAGGGAGATGGCGAGGGTCGTCATGCCCTGGCCGACCCAGGTGACCGAGTTGCCGAACCAGATCCGGCGGTAGTCGGCGGAGGTACGGAGCGGGGTCAGGTCGGCGAAGAGCCTGCGTTCCTCGGGCTCGGCCGTCTGGGTGGCGCTCACGCGGCGTCGGCCGGGCGCTCGTCGGTGAGGTCCCAGTGCAGCTCGGGGCGGGCCCAGTGGATCTGCCCGGCGGGCGGGACGGTGCCGGTGCGGCGGGCGCCGGTGCGCAGGTAGAACTCCTCGGCGGGCGGGTGGGAGACGACCCGTATGGAATCGAGTCCGGCGGCCCGGCCCTCGGCGAGCATGTGGGCGATGAGCTGGCGGCCGATGCCGAGGCCCTGGGCGTCGTCGGCGACGAAGGCGAGGTCGAGCTCGGCCTCGTCGAGGAGGAGGGCGTAGAAGCCGAGGACCAGGCCGTCCGCGTCGACGGCGACGTGGACGGGGTGGTGCTCGATGTACGCGGCGCCGACCTGGTAGCCGTCGACCATGGACGCGTACGCGCCACTGTAGGCGCCGGAGCGGCGGACGAGCCGGGTGAGCCGCTTGGCGTCGGCGGCGGTGGCGCGGCGCAGGGTGATGTCACGCGGGGGTGTGGGCGAGGACGAGGGCAAGGGCATGGACGCAGTCTAGGACTGACATCGCCCTCGGATCCTTACATTTGGATGTCGGACACAGACATCGCCCTACTCGGCGACCGCCACGCACCGCGCCACGTCGTCCGGGTCGACGGCGTCGAGGCGGGTGGCGAGGGCGTTCAGCCGGTCGCGCAGCTCCACGATCTCGGCGAGGTCGAGCCCGGTGGCGGCGGCGATCCCGCGCGGTACGCCGAGGGCCTTCTCGCGCAGGGCGGCCCCCTCGGGGGTGGGCCGCACGGTCACGGACCGCTCGTCCTCGGCACTGCGCCGCCGCTCGACGTAGCCGGCCGCCTCCAGGCGCTTGAGCAGCGGCGAGAGCGTGCCGGAGTCGAGCCGGAGCCGCTCGCCGATCCCCTTGACCGGCAGCTCGCCGTGCTCCCAGAGCACCAGCATCACCAGGTACTGGGGGTAGGTGAGGCCGAGCTCCTTGAGCGCGCCGCGGTAGACCCCGTTGAACGCGCGGGAGGCGGCGTGCAGGGAGAAGCAGATCTGGCTGTCCAGCCGGAGGAAGTCCTCGTCCATGCCCTCAAGGGTACGGGAGAGCTGGATCACACGCCATTGAGTTGTGCACAACTGAATGGCGCGCTACAAATGAATGCAGGGCAGCAGCACGATCCACCGCCCGACTTCCTCGGACAGACCGACCTCCTCGGACAGGAACGGAAGACCACTCATGGACGCGATCTACACCGCAGTCGCCACCGCCAACGGCCGCGAGGGCCGCGCCGTCAGCTCCGACGGCCTGCTCGACCTCCCGCTCGCCCACCCGGTCGCGCTCGGCGGCAACGGCCAGGGCACCAACCCGGAGCAGCTCTTCGCCGCCGGCTACGCGGCCTGCTTCGCGAGCGCCATGGGCGTGGTGGCCCGCCAGGAGAAGATCGACATCTCCGAGGCGTCCGTGACCGCCGAGGTCTCGATCGGCAAGGACGCGGCGGACGGCGGCTTCGGCCTGGCGGTCGTGATGCGCGCCGAGTTCCCGGACCACCTGCAGGGCGAGGCGGGCCGCGCGCTCCTGGAGAAGACCCACGGGTTCTGCCCGTACTCGAAGGCGACCCGCGGCAACATCAAGGTCGACCTCGTCGTCGAGTAAGAAGCCGCAAGCCGCCCACCGAGGTCCCCCACGGACCCTCAACGGGCTCTCAGTGGACTTCTGTTGACAATCGTCCTCCCCCGGGGTGCCATTGACCCCGGGGGCGTTCGTTTGTGAGTTTTCACGTTCGGGCACGGGGGATTCGCCGAACGTACGACGGGCAGTCATGGGACGGCCGCCGGGCGGTGGTTCGCGGGCGCTCTTCTTGGGGCGCTCGCGACCGGCTCCCGGCCGGCTCCGCACCGAGCCCCTGTCCGCTCGCACCCCGGAGGACGTCTCCCCCATGGCCGACCTCGATCGCCGCCGGTTCCTGCAACTGGCGGGCGGCACCGCCGCCTTCACCCTGCTGTCCGACAGCATCGCCCGCGCCGCGTCCATACCCGCGCAGGGCACCACCGGCACCGTCCAGGACATCGAGCACATCGTGGTCCTGATGCAGGAGAATCGTTCGTTCGACCACTACTTCGGCGCACTGAAGGGCGTCCGCGGCTTCGGCGACCCGCGCCCGGTGACGCTGCCCAGCGGAAAGACGGTCTGGAACCAGGCGGACAACTCCGGCAACGTCACGCTGCCCTTCCGGCCGAGCAGCGACAAGCTGGGCATGGAGTACCTCCAGGGCCTGAACCACGACTGGCAGGGCGGCCAGAGCGCCTGGAACAAGGGCAAGTACGACAACTGGATCCCGGCCAAGACCAAGGCCACGATGGCGCACCTCACCCGTGCGGACATCCCCTTCCACTACGCGCTCGCCGACGCGTTCACCGTCTGCGACGCGTACCACTGCTCGTTCATCGGCGCGACCGACCCGAACCGCTACTACATGTGGACCGGGTACGTCGGCAACGACGGCACGGGCGGCGGCCCCGTCCTCAACAACGCCGAGGCGGGCTACGGCTGGACGACCTACCCCGAGCGTCTGGAGGCGGCGGGGGTCTCCTGGAAGATCTACCAGGACATCGGCGACGGCCTGAACGCGGCCGGTTCGTGGGGCTGGATCAACGACGCCTTCCGCGGCAACTACGGCGACAACTCGCTGCTGTACTTCAACAACTACCGCAACGCCCAGCCCGGCAACCCGCTGTACGACAAGGCCCGCACCGGCACCGACGCCAAGGCGGGCGAGGGCTACTTCGACCTCCTGCGCGCCGACGTCCAGGCCGGCCGGCTGCCGCAGATCTCCTGGATCGCCGCGCCCGAGGCCTTCTCCGAGCACGCCAACTGGCCGGCGAACTACGGCGCCTGGTACATCGCGCAGGTCCTGGACGCGCTCACCTCGAACCCGGACGTGTGGGCGAAGACGGCCCTGTTCATCACGTACGACGAGAACGACGGCTTCTTCGACCACGTCGTCCCGCCGTTCGTCCCGGCCGACGCCTCCTGGGGCAAGTCCACGGTCGCCACCACCCTGGACTGGTTCCCCGGCAAGACCGGCTACGCGGCCGGCCCCTACGGCCTCGGCCCGCGCGTCCCGATGATCGTCGTCTCTCCCTGGTCCACCGGCGGCTACACCTGCTCCGAGACCTTCGACCACACCTCGGTCATCCGCTTCATGGAGACCCGCTTCGGGGTGCGCGAGCCCAACATCTCGCCCTGGCGCCGGGCCGTCTGCGGCGACCTGACCTCGGCTTTCGACTTCACGCAGACGCAGACCCAGCCGGCCGCGCTGCCCTCGACCGCCGGCTACTACCCGCCGGACCGGAACCGTCACCCGGACTTCCCGGCCACCGCCCCGGCGGTCGGCACGATGCCCCGCCAGGAGCCGGGCAGCAAGCCCACCCGCCCGCTGAGGTACGCGCCGTACGTGGACGGCGCCGCCGACACGACGGCGGGCACCTACACCCTCGCCTTCAGCGGCGGCGCCTCGGCCGGCGCGCAGTTCTACGTGACCTCGGCGAACCGTACGGACGCGCCGTGGACGTACACGACGGAGGCGGGCAAGTCCCTCTCCGACACCTGGAACACCAAGTACAGCAAGGGCACCACCGACCTCACGGTCCACGGCCCGAACGGCTTCCTCCGCCGCTTCCGCTCCCCCGGCAAGACCGCCGTCCCGGAGGTGACGGCCCGCCACAACGCGACGACCGGCGCCCTGGACCTGACCTTCACCAACGCGGGCCCGTCGACGACGGTCACGGTGACCAACGCCTACGCCGGCACCCCGGTCACCTTGTCCGTCCCGAAGTCCGCGACGGTCACCCACTCCGTCCCCCTCACCTCCTCCGCCCGCTGGTACGACGTGACGATCACGTCCGCCTCGACCACGGACTACGTGCGCCGCCTCGCGGGCCACGTGGAGACGGGCGCGGCGGGCGTGACGGACCCGGGGATCCTGACGTACTAGGCATCTGACGTGCTACTAGGCACCTGACGGCGGGGCGGATGAGTACGGGTGCTCATCCGCCCCGGCGGCCGGTCGGCTTGGCTTGCCCCATGCAGATGAACGATGCCGCGTACGATCCCGACGCACGGGTGACCGGGGGCTGGATCGCCCCGCTCGCCTCGACGGTGGTCACGCTCCCCCTGGGCTTCTTCGCCCTCCTCTACGCGGGCCTCTCCCCGATGGCCTGCGACTCCTGCAACGGGGCGGAGGCCGATCGCTTCGACGCGAGCTTCGAAGTGGCGTTCCCCGTCGCCATGACGGGCCTGCTCGTCGCTCTGGTCCTGCTGATCACCGCCTGGTCCCTCCCCCGCCGCGCCCGGCACGCCGCCCGTCGCGTCGGCTTCGCGGTGGCGGCGCCGCTGACGGTCGTGGTCACGATGATCGCCTTCGCGGCGCTGCTCGACACGCCGACCCGCTGAGGACCACGTTCCGGTCGAGGCAGCGGGCTCTCGGGCTCTCGTCCGGCTAGGGTCGGCCCATGCGACCAGAGGTGATCTTCTTCGACCTGGGGGACGTGGTCTGCCGCTTCCATCCGGAGCGGCGGCTGGCCGCGCTGGGGGAGGAGTGCGGGCTCGGGGCCGGCGAGGTGCGGCAGGTGCTGTACGAGTCCGGGGTCGTCGGGCGCTGGGATCGCGGCCTCGCCTCGGCCGCGGAGATCCACGCCACGCTGGAGCGGGAGCTCGGCTACACGGGTGGCCCCGCGGCGCTCCACGAGCTGTGGTGCACCGCCTTCGAGCCCGACGACCGGGTCCTCGCCCTGGTGGACGGGCTGCGGCCGCTGCGCACGGCGCTGCTCACCAACAACGACGCGCTGCTGCTCGAAGCGCTTCCCGAGGTGCTCCCCCAGATCGCCGCCCGGTTCGAGCCGCTGCTCTTCTCGTGCATGCTGGGCGCCACCAAGCCCGACCCGGCGGCCTACACCCGGGCGCTCGACCTCGTGGGCGTCGCGCCGGAAGCGGCCGTCTTCATCGACGACAAGCCCGCGAACGTGGCGGGCGCCCAGGCCGTCGGCATCACCGCGCTCCACTTCACCGGCGCCGCGGAACTGTCCACCGACCTGGCGGAGCTCCTGGCGGCCGAGGAGTGATCCGAGCCGTGATCCGGGCCGTGATCCCGGCCGTGATCCGGGCGGGAGCTCAGCTCCCGGCCGGTGCCTGACCGGCGGGGTGCGCCAGCGGTTCGCTGGAGCCGCGGACCACCAGACGGGTGGGGACCATGACGGTCCGGGCGCGGGTGCGGTCACCGTCCAGGCGGGCGAGGGCGGTCCTGGCCGCCGCCGCGCCGATCGCCGCCGGGTCCTGGGCCACGACGGTCAGGGCCGGTTCGAGGACGTCGGCGAGCGGGAGGTCGTCGAAGCTGACCAGGGCGATGTCCTTGCGTCCCGCGCGGGTAAGTCGAGCGATGACCCCGAGGGCCATCATGTTGTTCGCCGCGAACAGGGCGGTGGGCGGGTTCGGCAGGTTCAGCAGTGCGGTGGTCTCGGCGGCGGCCCCGTCCTGGCTGTGGGCGCCGGTCACCAGCGTCCGGTCGTAGGGCAGACCGGCCTCGGCGAGCGCCGAGCGGTAGCCGGCGAGGCGCTCGCGCCGGGTGTAGAGCCTGGTGGGCAGGTCTCCGATGAAGCCGATGCGGCGGTGGCCGCGGGCCACGAGGTGGGCGACGCCCTCGTGGACGCCGGCCTGGTTGGAGCTGACCACGCAGTCCGCGGCAAGACCGACCCCCGGCCGGTCGAGGAACACCACCGGCAGTCCGGCCGTGCGCGGCGCCTTGAGGTGGCTGTGATCGGCTCCGAACGCGGGGACGACCATCAGCATGCTGACCCGACGGGCGAGGAAGGTCTGGATCAACGCCCGCTCCCGGTCCGGGTCTTCGGCCGAGGAACCCATGAGCAGGGTGAGCCCCCGGCCGCGTACGGCGTCCTCGATGGCGCCGGCGACGGTGCCGAAGAAGGGGTTGCCGAGGTCGGGCACGACCAGGCCGACGGTGGTGTCGGGGCCGCCGACGCGGATGTTGCGGGCCATGAGGTTCGGCTGGAAGCCGAGCTTCGCGACGGCGGCGAGCACGCGCTCCCGGGTCTCCGGGGAGCTCGGCCCGTCCTCGTTGAGCACCCGGGACACCGTCTTCGCGCTGACGCCCACTTCCCTGGCGACGTCGGCCAGCGTGGGGCGGCGGTTCGCGGCCATGTACCACCGTTCCTGTGCGTTCGTCGGGCCCGGCCCCTGCCCGGGCCGGGCCCGCTGTCCTGACTGTGCGGCGACCCTGTCGTCTGCGTGGCGTCCGCCGGCGGCGACTCAGTGGGCGGACACGCCCGCCGCCTGGGCGGCATCCGCGTCCGCGACGACGGTACCTCCATCGTCGCGCACCCTGAGCGCCCCCGTCATGATGGCGACGACCTCCGCCATGGAATGGTCGGACGGCTTGATCAGCGCCTCGCGGCGGCCGAGCCGGTGGATGTGGATGCGGTCGGCGATCTCGAAGACATGCGGCATGTTGTGGCTGATCAGGACCACGGGCATGCCCTTGTCGCGGACCCGGCGGATCAGGTCGAGGACCTGCCCGGACTCCTTGACGCCGAGGGCTGCGGTGGGCTCGTCCATCACGACGACGCTCGATGCCCAGGCGACGGACCGCGCGACCGCCACGGCCTGGCGCTGCCCGCCGGAGAGCGTCTCCACGGGCTGGGTCAGCGACCGCAGCCCGATCTTGAGGTCGGCCATGTGGGCCGCCGCCTCCTGGCGCATCCGCTTCTTGTCGAGCATGCGCAGCGCGCTGCCGAGGAAGCCCGGCCGGCGCAGCTCGCGCCCGAGGAACATGTTGGAGGCGATGTCCATGGAGGCGGCGACGGCGAGGTCCTGGTAGACGGTCTCGATGCCGTGCTGCCGGGCGCTCTGCGGCCCGGTGAACCTGATGGGCTCGCCGTTCAGCCGGATCTCGCCCTCGTCGGGGGTGAGCGCGCCGGTGAGGGCCTTGATCAGGCTGGTCTTGCCGGCGCCGTTGTCGCCGATGACCGCGAGGACCTCGCCGGGCAGCAGGTCGAAGTCGGCGCCGTCGATGGCGGTGACATGGCCGTACCGCTTGACCAGGCCGCGGGCCTGGAGCACGGGCGTGACATCGGACGTGGTCATCGTGCCTTCCTCCGGGAGATCTGGTCGACGGTCACGGCGAGGATCACGAGCACGCCGGTGATCAGGGTCTGGTAGATGGAGGCGACGCCCATCAGCTGAAGGCCGTTGCGGAACACACCCACAATGAGGACGCCGATGAAGGTGCCGAGGACGGAGCCGCGCCCGCCGAAGAGGCTGGTGCCGCCGAGGACGACGGCGGTGATGCTGTCCAGGTTGTCGGTCTGGCCGGCCTGGGGATCGCCGACGCCGGTGCGGGAGATCAGGAGCAGCGCGGCGATTCCGTAGACGGCTCCGGCCAGGGTGTAGAGGCCGATCGTCAGCCGGGAGGTGCGGATGCCGTTGAGGCGGGCGGCCTCGGGGCTGTTGCCGAGCGCGTACACGTGCCGGCCCCAGGACGTGCCGCTCAGCGCGTACGCGAAGAGCAGGAACAGGGCGATCGTCACCAGCGAGCCGTAGGTGATGTCGGTGTTGCCGAGCGGGAAGGTCTCGCCGAGGGCGGTCAGCGGTGCCGGGAGGTCGGTGACCGTCTGTTCGGCCGAGTAGATGTGGGTCAGGGCGAACGCCACGTTCAGCATGCCGAGGGTGACGATGAACGGCGGGAGCGGGATCAGCCGCACAAGCAGGCCGTTGACCAGCCCGAAGGCCGCGCTGACGGCCAGGCCGAGCGCGATCGCGGCGAGTGGCGGCAGGCCGCCCTGGGCGGCCGCCTTGGCGATGACGATGCTGCCGAACGCCATGACCGCGCCGCAGGAGAGGTCGATGCCGGCGGTGAGGATGATCAGGGTCTGACCGATGGCCAGCGTGCCCACGACCATCACCTGCTGGACGATCAGCGAGAAGTTGCCGCCGGAGAGGAACTGCTCGGTCGTCAGGGAGAAGAAGACGCAGGCGAGCAGCAGGGCGACGAGTGGGCCCGTGGTCGGTGTGGCGAGCAGCCGGCGGACCGTGGTCGGTCCTTTCAGCTGGTCGTAGGGCAGGGTGGTGGCAGTCATGGTGGTCCTTGCCGGTGGTCGGTCGATGGGCGGCGCGGGGCGGGGCTGCGCGGGGCGGGGCGGCGGATCGGGGTTGGTCAGGGGTACGCGCCGTCAGGGGTACGCGCCGGGGCTCAGCCCCAGCACTTCTCCAGGCCGTACGCGGTGCCCTGGGCGTCGACGCCCGGCTTGGCCGCATCGGTGATGAGCGTGACGCCGGTGTCGGTGTAGCCGGAGACCTTCTTGCCGTTCTTGGCGAAGTCGGCGACCGCCTTGACGCCCTGGGAGGCCATCTGGAGGGGGTACTGCTGCGAGGTCGCCGCGATCTTGCCTTCCTTGACGGCCTTCGTGCCGGTGCAGCCGCCGTCGACGGAGACGACGAGCACCTTCTTCTCCAGGCCCTTCGCCTTGAGCGCGGTGTAGGCGCCCAGCGCGGCCGGCTCGTTGATCGTGTACACGACGTTGATGTCCGGGGACTTCTGGAGGCAGTTCTCCATCGCCGTCTGGCCCTTGGCCTGGTCGCCGCCGGTGTCCTGCATGCACACGACCGACGGGTCGCCCTCCGCGACGCCGAAGCCCTTGAGGAAGCCCTGGTGGCGCTGCACGCCCACCGCCACGCCCGGCGCGAGGTCCAGCGTGGCGATCTTCGCCTGTTTGCCGGCCATCGCCGCCTTGGCGTACCCGCCGATGAGCTCTCCCGCCTTGACGTTGTCGGTCGCGAAGAGGGCGTCGGTGGCGTCCTGCGGCTCGGTCGGGCTGTCGAGCGCGATGACCAGAACGCCCTTGGAGCGCGCCTTCTCCAGGGCGGGGACGATCGCCTTGGAGTCGTTGGGCGTGATGAGGATGCCCTTCACACCCGAGTTGACCATGTTCTCGATCGCGGTGACCTGGCCCGCGTTGTCGCCGTCGAACTTCCCGGCCGCGCTGACGAGTTCGACGCCGTTGGCCTTCGCGGCCTGCTCGGCGCCCTCCTTCATCTTCACGAAGAACGGGTTCGTGTCGGTCTTGGTGATCAGCCCGACCTTGGTCCCACCGCCGGATCCGCCCTGCGCACCGGCGCCACAGGCCGTCAGGGTCAGCGCCGAGACGGCGACGAGAACGGTCGATCCGGTGGCGGCGCGGAGGGTGCGGTTTCTGCGAAGCATGGCTGATCTCCTGCTGGACGAGGCGGAGGGAGGTGATGTCAGCGTTGACAGATGTCATCGTTGACACTGCTTGCGGAGGATGATGAACTCCGTCACCCGGAAACGTCAATGCCTTGGCGCCGTCACAAATCCGCAACGCCGTCCGCGCCGCCTCCCCCGCCCGTCTGGAGAGAACGAGTCATGCGCCTGCCTCTGGTCACCGTCCTCGGCGAATGCGTCGCGGACGCCTTCACCGCTCCCGCGCCCGCGCCGGGCGAGCTCGCCCTGCGGGTCCTGCCGGGCGGCGGCCCGGCCAACACGGCGGTGGCGCTCGCCCGCCTGGGCACGCCCGCCCGCTTCCTGGGGCGCCTGTCCGACGACGTCTTCGGCCGCCTGTTCCGCGCCCACCTGGAGGCCTCGGGCGTCGACCTCTCGGCCGCCGTCCGCGCACCCGAGCCCAGCACGCTGGCCGTCGCCGAGCTCGACGGACGGGGCCAGGCCTCGTACTCCTTCCACGCCCAGGGCACCGCGGACTGGCAGTGGACGGCGGACGAACTCGCCGCGACGGACCTCGCCTCCACGGCCTGCCTGCACTCCGGCTCCCTGGCCCTGGTGCGCGAGCCCGGCGGAACGGTCGTGGAGGAGTTCCTCGGCCGCGCCGCCGCCACGGCCACCGTCTCCGTCGACCCCAACGTCCGGCCGCTGCTCGTCGACATGGAGGTCTACCGCGAACGTCTGCCGCGCTGGTGCGCGCTCGCGGACATCCTCCGGCTCAGCGAGGAGGACCTGGAACTGCTCCTGCCCGACCACACGATCGAGCGAGCCTGCGACACCTGGCACGCGGCGGGCGTCCCGCTGGTCGTGATCACCCGCGGGGAGCGCGGCGCGGTCGCCTCGCTGAACGGCGAGCGGGTCGTCGTACCGGCGCCGCCGACCGACGTCGTCGACACCGTCGGCGCGGGCGACTCCTTCACCGCGGGGCTCCTGCACCACCTCGGAGCCAAGGGGCTGCTCGGCGGTCGCCTGACGGACCTGCGGGTCGACGACGTCTTCGACGCCTGCGCCTTCGCCTCCCAGGTGGCGGCGCTGACCTGCGGTGTCGCCGGGCCGAACCCGCCGTGGGCCGGGCAGTTGAGGCTGCCGGCGTCCGCGGAGGGACGTGCTGCCGTCTGAACCGGCGAACGGACCTGCGGCGGGACCGGCGACCGGACCGGCGGCGGGACGAACTCGGCCCGGGCCATTGACGGGCCGCCCGGAACCCCCACATCATCTCTCCGCAGCGGGTGTCATCGCTGTCACATGTCATCGATGACACCCGTTTTCCCGGGCCGCACCCAGTGCAGGAGAAACCATGAGCCGAGCCCCGCCCGCCGCCGTGTCCCGCTCCGCCTCGTCGCCGCCGCGGCCGCGACCTGCGCGCTCACCGTCGCCTCCGTCACCTCCGTCGCCCCGCAGGCGGCGGCGGAGGTGAGCAGCCCGTACACGGAGACGTACCGCCCCCAGTTCCACTTCAGCCCCGCGAAGAACTGGATGAACGACCCCAACGGACTGGTCTGGTTCCAGGGCGAGTACCACCTCTTCTACCAGTACAACCCGAACGGGAACACCTGGGGCGACATGTCCTGGGGCCACGCCGTCAGCAAGGACCTCGTGCACTGGCAGGAGCTCCCCCTCGCCCTCCCGCACGACGAGAAGGAGATGGTCTTCTCCGGCAGCGCCGTCGTCGACCACGACAACACGACGGGGTTCGGGACCCAGGAGAACCCCGCGATGGTGGCCGTGTACACGAGCCACTTCAAGGACGGTGGCAAGCAGGCCCAGTCCCTGGCGTACAGCACCGACCGCGGCCGCACCTGGACCAAGTACGCCGGGAACCCCGTGCTCGACATCGGGTCCACGGAGTTCCGCGACCCCAAGGTCCAGTGGTACGCGCCCACCAGGAGCTGGCTGATGACGGTGTCGCTGTCCGCCGAGCACAAGGTCCGGTTCTACTCCTCCAGGGACCTCAAGAGCTGGACGCATCTGAGCGACTTCGGCCCGCAGAACGCGGTGGGCGGCGTCTGGGAGTGCCCGGACCTGTTCCCGCTGCCCGTCGACGGCGACCCCCGGCGCGTCAAGTGGGTGCTCGTCGTCAACATCAACCCCGGTGGCATCGCCGGTGGTTCGGCCGCCCAGTACTTCGTGGGCGACTTCGACGGCAGGCGCTTCACGCCCGACGACGACGGCTCGTACACGCCTCCGCCCGGAGTGACGGTGCAGGACTTCGAGGGGGCCGACTACGGCAGCTGGCGGACGACCGGCACCGCCTTCGGCGACGGACCGGTCCCCGCGCCCGCGCCCGGGACCTCGGGCACGAGCGGATTCGAGGGCAAGGGGCTCGTCGACAGCTTCCACGGCGGGGACGCCGAGACCGGCACCCTCACCTCACCGCCCTTCACCGTCGACAGCCCGTACCTCAACTTCAAGGTGGCAGGCGGCCGTCACCCGCACATCCCCGGCTCGGTGATCGGCGACTCCCCCGCACCCGCGGGAGAGGTCCTCGCCGACTTCGAACAGGACGGCTACGGCTCCTGGACCACCACGGGCACCGCCTTCGGCAACGGCCCCGCACACGGCACCCTCCCCGGGCAGAACCCGGTCACCGGGCACGACGGCGGCGGCCTGGTGAACAGCTTCCTCGACGGCGACGGGACCACGGGCACCCTCACCTCACCCGAGTTCACCCTCACCGCAAAGCACATCAACTTCCTCGTCGGCGGCGGCCACCACCCCTCCGGATCCGAAGCGCCCACCGCCGTCCGGCTCGTCGTCGACGGCAGGACCGTACGCAGCGCCACGGGCGCCGACTCCGAGGAGCTCAACTGGGCCTCCTGGGACGTCGGCGACCTCGCCGGCCGGACCGCGCACATCGAGGTCGTCGACCGGAACACCGGCGGCTGGGGCCACATCCTGCTCGACCAGGTCATGCTGTCCGACACCCCGGCACGGCCACGCTCGACCGAGACGGCGGTCAATCTCCTCGTCGACGGCGAGGTCGTCCAGAGCGAGACCGGCGGGAACGGCGGCAGCCTGGACTGGGCCTCCTTCGACCTGCGCGCCCACCAGGGCAAGCAGGCCATCGTCCAGATCGTCGACATGAACCGGGGCGGCTGGGGCCACGTCCTGGCCGACCACTTCGTCGCCGCCGACCGGCCGGCGGTCCCGAGCGTCCGCCGGGCCTCCTGGCTCGACCACGGCAAGGACTACTACGCGGCCGTCTCCTGGGAGGACGCCCCGGACGGCAGGCGCCGCATGATCGGCTGGATGAACAACTGGCAGTACGGCAACGACATCCCGACCTCCCCCTGGCGCAGCGCGCAGAGCATCCCCCGCGAGATGGCCCTGCGCACCGTGAACGGCCGGCTCCGGCTCACCCAGCAGCCCGTGTCCACGGTCGAGTCGCTGCACGCCGGCACCTCGGTCGGGGTGCGCGACGTGCAGATCCCGGAAGGCTCCGTACCGCTGGCAGGCGGCCGCGCCGACGGCAAGGCGCTCGACATCCGGGCCACCTTCACCCTCGGCGACGCCGAACTCTTCGGGTTCACCGTGCGCACGGGCGCGGGCCAGGAGACCGTCATCGGCTACGACACCGCGACCCAGGAGCTGTACGTCGACCGGACCCGATCGGGTGCGGTCGACTTCCACGACGACTTCCCCGGCGTCCAGCGCGCACCACTGACCGCCCGGAACGGCAAGGTTCGGCTCCGCGTCCTCGTCGACTGGTCCTCCGTCGAGGTGTTCGGCGGCGACGGCGAGGCCGTGATCACGGACCAGATCTTCCCCAGCCCCGACAGCGACGGCGTCCGCCTCTTCGCCGAAGGCGGCTCCGCCCGCCTGGACGGCGCCAAGGTCTGGCAGCTGCGGTCGTACCGCGACTGACATCGACCGCCCCGCCGGCCGCCGTACAGCCGATCATGATCAATGTGCGCCCACTCTGCGTCACGATTACGTTGCGTTCAGTAGTCGTACTGATCAGATGGGGACGGTTGTGCTGAGACAGACAAGACAGACCGCATACGCCGGACGCACTGCCTTCACGGGGATCGTCACGGCGGCCATGGCGGTTGCGGCGGTCGTGAGCGTACCGACGAGCGCCACGGCCCAGGAGTTCGTGCCCTGCGGGCAGACCGCACTGAAGAATGCCATCGCCCGGGCGAACGCGACCCCTGGCCCGAGCCTGCTCGTCCTCGCCCTCGGCTGCCAGTACACGCTGACGACACCGCACAACGACGCCAACGGCCTGCCGGTGATCACCAGCCAGATCTCCCTCATCGGCAACGGGAGCACCATCAGGCGGAGCACCCAGACCGGCACGCCGGAGTTCCGGATCTTCGAGGTCAGCGGGCCCAACGGTGACCTGCGGCTCGGCGGTCTCACCGTACGGAACGGCCGCGCCCCGACGGCCTTCGGGGGCGGCGTCTGGGTGCACGGCGGCGGAAAGCTCTCGGTCGACCGGAGCAAGATCATCCATAACTACGCCGACGAAGGCGGCGGTGGCATCGCATCCGAGAGCAGCACGGTCACCGTCTCGAACAGCGACCTCATGTACAACGTCAGCCTGGGCGACGGCGCCGGATACCTCGACTACCCCCAGAGCGTCACGATCTTCCGCAACAGCACGGTCAGCGGCAACACCTCCCTCGGCGGCCAGGGCGGGGGGATCGAAGTGGACGGGAGGCTGACGGTGAGCGACAGCAGAGTGCTCGACAACTCCGCCGGAGCCGACGGCGGCGGCATCATGATCGCGCCCGACGCGAACGTGACGCTGACCGACACCGTCATCCGCAGCAACTCGTCGGCGGCCATCGGCGGCGGCATCAACAACTACGGCACGCTGCAGATGACCGGGGGCGAGATCTTCGCCAACCGGGTCACCCAAGGGGCCCTCGACAGCAGACAGGGCGGCGGCATCGCGAACCGAGGAGGATCGGTCACGCTCAGCAACACTCGGGTGACGAACAACGCCGCCCTCAATGCCCCTGGCGGCATCCTCAACTCCGGGGGCCAAGTAACGCTGAACTCCACCGTAGTCACGGAAAACCTGCCCACCAACTGCGCTCCGAGCACCGTGCCCGGCTGCACGGACTGACCGGCACCGACCGGCTGGGGGCCGACAAGGCCGACGAGGGGCGTCAAATCGCTGTTCACCGGCCATACTTGCCCGTGGCGGGGAGTGCGGCTCCGCGCCGGCGGGTGGGGGAGGGGATGTCCGGTGAGCGGTGTCGGCGAGGGCCTCGGGCGGATCGAGGTAAGACTCAAGTGGGATCCCAGCCCGTGGGGAGAGCGGCCACGCCACCTCGACATCATCGCCGCGACCTACGCCGACTCCGACCGGTACGGCTGGCCCGTCTACGTCGTCCACTACGACAGTCGTTCGCCGGACGGCACCATCACCATGCCCCGGCACAGCACGACCGGGCAGGGCTTCGGATTCGTCGAGGTGATGGTCCTGGAGTTCGACCGGCTGGCCTCCGCCTACGGCCGGGTCGTCGTCGGTGTGGCCATCCACCAGGACGACGGTCCGCGCACATTCGGCGACATACGCAATGCCGGCGTGCTGGTCGTCGAGAAGTACACGGAGCTGCTGAAGGACGACTTCACGCGCGTCGCCGGAGCGCATGCCGCGACGATCGCGGAGTTCGTCCGGGACGCCTCCGGGCGGTGGCGGATGCACGCGCTGATCCGTGGCCACGACAGCGACCCGGCGGCCTTCATCGCCGAGATGGGCAGGGCCCACGACCAGATGGGCGATGAGTAGGGGAGGGGACAGCAGGCCCTGCATCCGGTCGGTCCGGTCCGTGCGGCTGCCGGCGTCGCCGTCCTGTTCGGCGCGGGGCACGTCCAGAACCACCTGTTCCTCGGCGCCCCGCTCGACGACACGCTGTGGCAGATGCTGTCCGCCGGCCTCTTCGGCTTCACCTGTGCCGCTCTGCGCTACGCGATCGGCTCGGTCTGGCCGATGGGCGTCGTGCACGGCCTCGACGACTTCTTCCAGATCCACTCACCCGGTACGACCCCGGACTGGTGGCAGGCGAGCGTGTACGTCTTCCATGCCGCCTACGGCCTGTGGCTGCTGCGCCGATACGGCCCTGAAGTCACGTCCGTACCGCGCGAAGCCGTCCGTACGGACCCGGACCCTGACGAGCGGCCCGAGGGAGCCGGGGCACTCGGCTGACACGTACGCCCTCCGGGCGGCGGCCCTGAGTAGCCCGCCGACGTGGCCGGTCCAGAACAACTGCGACGGCGAAGCCGGCACCGACATCGCCATCCGCTGCGAGATCACCCGCGGCATCCCGTAGACCGGGCCTCCGGACTTCCGGGGGTCGGTCCCGATCGAGGCCATACGAGTGATCGTGCGGCGCGTCAGTGTGGCGCCGGCGTGGCGCACACCTTGTCGGCGTTAACGTGAAACCAGCGTTTCCGCTGGTCACGACGTTTCTGCTACTGTGGGGCGGGTGGGACTCGAACCCATTTCAGTGACGCGTCTCACCTGCGACGATGCCAAAGGGTCGGACATATCCATCCGATTCCATCCGGCTGCGTCCCCGCTCGATCCCGCTCGATCGGGGGCCGTGCAGCGTTCGCTGCACCGCTGTCGCCACGCTCCGCGGCGTCCGCCGACCTCAGGTCGACTTCGCCGGCCTGCGGCCCGCCATCGTTTGGCGGGCCTGCTGTAGGCCGTCCATACAAGCGCCAGGTGTACTTGGCGGGTGGTGACGCTACGTAATGCATCTGCCGCTGAGAACCCCGACCCCGACCACCAGCGCCGGGCTCGTCAGCGAGCGCAGTCTCCGGTTCGGGTCGGGGCAGCTCGTCCAGGTCAAGGGTGAAGGTGCGCCCGTCGGTCAGATCGATGGGGAGCTTTCCGGTGCCGTACTTGTGCGTGTGCGCCGCGATGTAGCCGGTTCCGGTGGGCTGGGTGTGGTCGACGACCTCCGCCGCCTTTGGGTCCACCACCATCACGGACGTGGTCCTCGCCGATCTGCATCAGCCTGGTGATGTCCTTCGCGGTCCGGCTGATCCGCTGTAACCCCCGGCTGAGCACGGCGGCTCGCGAGTCGGCAGGACGCAGCTTGCGAACAGGCCCCCAATCACACCGCCGGCCATTCCAGGGCGGCCCCGTCGCGGAACCGGAACCCCAAGGCGTGAACGAGCGCGAAGAACAAATCCTCCGCCAGCGGATCACACTCAGCACCAGGGCAGACCCAAGCGCCACCGGGTCCGGTTGAAGGCCAGCCCCTCGAGCCCAAGCTGCAGCTCGCTCACCTAATTCCCCCGAATCACCGATCCACTCACCGGGCAGACCGCAATCCCGTGCCATCTCCGGCGACAAGGCACATTGCCATGACAGACCATCGGGACTCGCTGCCTGAACTGTCGCGAAGTCGCTGTCAATAACATGACAGACCAGTACAGAAGCTCGCGTCTCGCCGTTGATCGAAGGATCCGGATCCGCGATAGGGCAGGCTTGCAGGATCTGCCACTCGCCATCACGCGCCGACCACAAGGGCACACAGTCCGACGCCCGCATAGCCGCCAACTCCGTCAGCGGCCGACTGGCTCGCGCCACGATGAAAGACCCCGAGAACCCCATGACCGGGAACGATAGCCGCGATCACTGACACCGTTGGTTGCCCGGCCAAGGCTGCGTAACCAGCCACGAGGCAGGCCGAAAGTCCTGCCTGATGCCACGAGTCGATATCGACGACCCGTGCTGTCAGTGCCCTCAAGTAGGTTCTGTCCGTTCGGCCTGCCAGGTGGGTCGTTGAGCTGAGGGATTTGTCGTAGTGAGCATCTACCTGCACTTTCGTGCCGTGGCTGAGTCCGAGATCCGGGATGACCACACCTGGCTCGCTGCGTTCATGGCTGAGGCTTGGGAAAACGACGACGCCGAGTACGCAGCGGGCATCGCGCACTCGATCAACAAGGGCTGGGACGCTGTCAACGACCTCTATGCCGCCGCCGATGCCCTGTATACAGACGCCGACGAGCCCTGGAATTTGCCGATCTACGGCGGCCGCCCGGTACCCCACAGCGCTGATGCCGATCCCTCTGATCCCCCGCTGATGCTTCTGGAGCCGTCTGGGGTGTCACGGGCCGCGCGTTTCCTTACGACTGTCTCTTTCGACGAACTGTGGAACGTCGTCGAGGCAAGGTTCGGTGCACTCGGCTGGACCAAGCATGAACACCTCGAACATCACAGGGCGCTCCAAGAGTTCTACGGGCAGGCGGCTTCGGCAGGCCACGCGGTGGTCAAAGCGGTGTGGGCTTGAGTCGTGTCCACGTGCTGATCACAGCCATTCGTTGATAGCCGCGACCAGCGCAGTCACCTCGTAGCGGCCATCAATGAGTGGCTGTGGCCCGTAGCGGACCGCGAGCTTCTCGTACCGGTGGCGACGGCGCGGTGTCTCTTGAGGCGGTTGATCCCGCACTCGACCGCATGACGCTCGCGGTAGTCGACCGGGGGGGGAATCGCGGTGGCCGGCCACCGTGAGAGCCTCACTTCCTGCGCTATGCCCCTGGTCGGCCTTGTCGGGGATGGCGCAGCGGATCCCGCGCCGGCGGAGGTAGGCGCGGTTCTTGCGGGAGGCGTACGCCTTGTCTGCCCGCACGCGATCAGGGCGGACGCGTGGTCGACCCGGCCCGATGCGAGGCACGCGGACCTTCCAGCACTGGTTCGAACGCGGCGAGTCCCCGGGCTGCCCGGCGGTCACCACGATCGACATGGGCTTCTGCCCCTGCTCGACGGCGAGATGCAGGTTGGTGGTGAACCCGCCGCGCGAGCAGCCCAGTCCGTGATCACGAGGCTCGGTAAACACGCCGACGGCGGCCGACTTGCCCTGGCACCCTTCGGCAACAACGGCTCCAGCACCGCCCACTGCTCGTCCGTGAGATCTCCCCGCCCTATGAACTGAGATCGTTCACAGTCCAAGATCCACCTTCGATACACGTCCGGACCTGTCCGCGCGATCACGCTGAGGTAACGCGTCAGGGGCTGCCGTCTCAGGCCATCGGTAGGGTTCGCGACATGGGAGCGAGCAGATGGTCGTACTTCACGCCTTTCCAACGCAGTGAGCAGGATGCATTGAATGATCTTCGCGAGACGGTCTTCGCCCGGGAGGACGAGTACTACCGGGAAGAAGGCATCGAGACGCTGGCATCGCTGATGGCGAGCGGTTGGCTGGACGAGGAGCCGGCGCACTCCGTTCTGGACGTCGAGCGCGTGGTCCGTTGCGAGGAACACATGGAGGAACCTGGTGACGTGAGGGTGGTCGAAGCGGCGGAAGTCGTTGAACTGTTCGGGACGGCGCAACCCGGGCGGGAGGTCGTCGAGCAGGCCCTGAAGCGGGCTGGAGACGGTTGGTTCCCACCGTTCGATCGCGGCTCCGGCTGCTGCACGATCGTTTACGGAGGCGAGGGCCGCCCGGCGGAACTGTGCTTTTGGGGCTTTACCGGAGACTGATCAGGGCCACACGGCCAGAGATGCCACCAGCACTTCTTTGGTCGATCATGTGCGGAGCCAGATGACGAGGGCTGCGGCGGCCGCGATCCCGAGGAAGACGTACCCGCGCTTGTCGTAGCGGGTGGCTACCGCTCTGGCGTACTTGAGCAGGTTGATCGCCAGTTCAACGGTGTTTCGCTTCTTATACCGCTCTTCGTCGAAGCCAGATGACCGTCCGCCACATTTCCCCGTGGAGAATTCCGAAATTCACCTGCCGGTGATCCCGCCACCTGCCACAGCGTCTGTTGCTGACCGGCAGGAACGGCCTCAGCTGGTTCCCACTCGGCATCCGTCAGATCACCCCGCCCCATGTCCACAACAACGACACACCGCAGAGCAGTCACAGGATCAGCCGGACGAGTCCTAGCCGTTGGATCCCCCAGCAGTCGCAGGGCGGTGATGGGCCGGATCGCCCTCCTCAGACCTTGAGTGGGTATCGAAGGGGTTTTGGGGAGTGGGGTGCCCGTTGCCGGAGGCCGACGGCGAGTCGGTGGCTGCGGACGTCAGGACGGAGTCGCAGTAGGTTGCGACATCCTTGCCGTGAGCCGCAGCGACCAGACGCTCCCATGCTTCGGCGTCCATGGCTTTGCCCTTGTCCAGGGACTTCTCGTACCTGCGGCAGAGGGGCTCACTCGACTGGGGCGGGTGAGTCGGGCCGTGGGGAATGCCCCGTGTCGTCGGGACTTCGTGAGGAGAAGGTGGGCTTGAGCCCGGGAACTCGAACGACGAGACCTCAGGTTCTGGCAGCGGAGCAGAACTGCTGCGGCGGGGTTCGGGCTCGCGGGCCTCGGTCTCATCGAAGGGGTCGTGCGACACAACTGCGGCGAATGCGACGCCGCCGAGGGTCAAGCTCGCAGCCAGGGCTGCGAGTGCTGTCTTCAGCGAGCGTCCCATGGCCCGTTCCGGTGCGGGACGCCAGTCGTCGCGGCGTCGGGTGCGCCGAGACGCGTGCAGGCCCTTGTCGCGGGCAGCGCGGAACGCGGCGACCGCCGCATGAGCCGAGGCATCGTCCACGCCCCTGGGACGCAGGGCAGCGGCTAGTGCCGCCTCGACATCGTCGTGTTCGCGCATGCCGCCTTCATCATTCATCCCAGCATTTCCTTCGCGAGCCGCTTCAGTCCGCGGTGCGCGGCGGAGCGTACCGCTCCGACCCTCTTGCCCAGCACCCGCGCGGCCGCAGGCCCGTCCAGCCCGACGACCACCCGCAGCAGCACCGCCTCAGCCTGGTCCCGGGGGAGCCCGGCGACCAGGGCCAAGGCCTTGGCGGTGGATATCGCCTCCAGAGCCTCGCCCGCCGTCTCCCGAGGCGAGGGCAGGTCGAGGATTTCCTGTTCGAACGGGGCCGTACGCGGTCGGGAACGCAAACGCCGGAGATGGTCCAGCGCGCGGTGGCGTGCGATGGTCGCGGTCCAGCCGCGAAACCCCGCACCGTCTCCGCGGAACCGAGCCAGGTCTCGGGCTATCTCCAGCCACGCGTCGGAGGCCACGTCCTCGGCTGACTCGCCGACGAGCCCTCGCAGATATCCCAGAAGCCCAGGCTGCACGATCCTGTACACATAGGCGAACGCCTCGTCGTCACCGTCCTGCGCACGCTCCACCGCATGCTGCAGAGTGGCGTCGTCCGCCCTCAATGATCTTCCCCTGGTCTTCCCGCGTCACGCTGTCCAGCGCATCACCCTACGCGGCTGCCTGTCGCCGGCCGTCGGCCATCCCCGACAGCGGCAGGCGCTTCGGACGACGCGGGACCACCAGGAACAGCTCGTAAGCGGACTCGCCGGAGCCAAGCTCGAAACGGTTGACCACCTTGCCGAGCGGGTTCCACGCCCGCCCGTCGGGCGTGCGGACGCCGACCGGCTGCCGGAACAGTTCGGACGCCGTGTCGTCGAAGTCGACCCAGCGAGCGCGCGCTCGCCGGACCAGAACTTCACCGAAGTACGCACCCAGATCCTGGAGGGTCCTGGCAGCAGCGACCGGGTCATCGACCCCCCGCCGCAAACCATCCACCACGCGGTCGACAATCCGCAGGCTGCCTGCGGAGAAGTCCAGAGGAAGCCGTGCCTCCATGATCGCGCGAGATGCGAACGCAGCGGCATACCTACTCATGTCGGCGGCCCGC
Organism: Streptomyces fradiae; assembly: GCF_041270065.1. Taxonomy (NCBI): domain Bacteria; kingdom Bacillati; phylum Actinomycetota; class Actinomycetes; order Kitasatosporales; family Streptomycetaceae; genus Streptomyces; species Streptomyces fradiae. Next base: position 2,417,740 of record NZ_CP065958.1, read on the forward strand.
AGTACGCGGTTGGCTCGGTCCATCGGTCCCACCCCTCGTGTATGGACCGGTGCCCCCCCGGTCCCCCTGGCCCCATAGGAGGACCGCGGGTTCTCCACGTCCTCCCAAGAACCCAGCGGAACCGGGCACCGGACCATCACGGGTCCGCGATGTGATCACCACCACATCCCGATGAGGTGAGCTGACGGGCGGCGTCGGGGACCTCGATCCGACCGGTGAAGGGTCGCGTGTCAGCCTGGAGCTCCTGCTCGTATCGGATCTGCCGCCCCTGATGCGGAACTACGAACCCGAAGGAGCGCCTGTAGGACGTCATCCGGTAGGTGCGCGCGCGTCCAGGACGAGAGTCTCCTCGAAGCCGGCCAGCACGATGCGTCCCCCGCCCGCCGTGACCCCGGCCCTACGCAGCTTGTCCAGGGGACTGGAGCTCCCGGGCGGCCTTCGCAATGGACGGCCGGCCGCGCTGCCCCCTGAGGCCTTCGATGCGCCCGTGGCGGGTGCGGATGACTTCACCGGCCCGGCCGATGGGCCCCGGGTTTGCTGCGTTCCGCAGCCGGCCATTGCGGTGAGGATGGCTAGGCCCGCCACAGGCCAGAGGAGCCGTCTCTTCATCGCCCACATCCGGAGCGAGCACACGACGGCCCCGACGAACTGACATCAAGCTCAGAAGGTGCTCTCTGGAGCAGGCGCGAAGAAGGGCTCCGGTACCAGGTCGGCGATTGAGAAGGGCTCGAACTGCGGATCAGCCACCACGCGGTAGATGAACTCGGGTGTGGACATGTCGACCTGACGCCACTCCCGGTAGCCTCGCCCTCGCGTCACGATGGGCCATTCCTCCCCCGCTTTACCATTGGCCAGCCAGTAGTACTCGCCTTCGGTCTGACTGAATCCCCACGGGATGAGCCCAATCTGACCAGGCTGGTAGATCCGGTACGGTGCGTACAGCGGGTCCTCCCCCTCGGTCGGGGCATCGGCGCTAAGACTCTGCCAGGTAGTGGAGAGATCAAAGGCCCCTCCAGGTGCGACGGATAGAATCTGAAGGAAATCCGAGAAGAGCCCCTTGCCGAAGGTCGCTGCGAGGCGCTTGTAATCCTCAGGAAGGGCCAATTCAAGGCGATCCTCGGTCTCACCCCAGGACATATCCGCTTGACGGGACTCCCAATGGGTGATTTCCACCAGTCGATCGATCCACATACCGAACCTCACTGAATGACATGTACAGAGGAGGAGCCGGGCGGGGCGGAGTTGGAAAGCTACTCCGCCCCGCCCAGCCACACCACTAAGGAGTGTTTGCTATGGGGAAGGTGCCCCCAGCGCCCGTATCGGCGCTGTACCACGTAATCGTCAAGCTGTCCGGAATGTACGTATTTCCGTCCGGGTAGTGCGCCTTCGCGCTATAGTACACCGTCTCCCCCTTCTCGAGGTGGCTGGCGATTTGATTTTCCACCCGCTTCATTCTCGAAAGGTTCGTTGCCGGGTACAGCGGAACGAGATTTCGAATATCCCTTCCGGTGCCGCCGAATCGATTGGGGAGGAGGTGTCCGCGATGGAGGCCCTGCCCGTACAGGCTTTCCCCTTGACGCATCCCCTTGGGGATGAAGAGCGGATTCTGTGTGGGCCAGACAGTGTCACTGCCCACAAGTCCAGGACCACCCTCCCCGATTTCTCCGGTCTCCTTATCGAAATTATCGATATTCGCCTGATTGAGGCACGCCATGACTCCTTGCGCCCGGCCTTTACTGTCGAGTGGCATGTAGAAGGCCGCCGTGTTCCCGCTATCCTTGCATCCGTACTTCGTCACTGCGTTCGGATACGAGTCGTAGCGGCTGTACTCGTGGATTCCTTGCGGTTCGGCGAACAATCCAACGTTGTAGTGCGGCTTGCGCTCGTCATACGTTGTCTTCTTCGGCTCGTTGTCCGCGTTGAATCCGAGCACGTTCACGAAGATCTCGATGGCAGTCAGCCAACCGCCTCCGCGTACCTTCGTGACGGTAGAACTGCTGCTCCTGAAAGCGCTCTTAACGGTGTCCCACCAGTCGTGGCCATCAAGCTCGACCCTGCTGGTGGGGTTACCGCCGGTGAAGGCGTAGCGGTTGCCCGTGTACGGGTCTGCTCCCAGACCCATGTCGGCGAGGGCGCCGTTGTACATGTCCCGGCTGGTGAAGCGGTTCAGGCCCGGGTTGTAGTCGCGGAAGCCCATGTCGTAGGTGCCGGACTGGGCATCCCAGCGCTTGGCGTTGAAGCGGTAGGGGTTGTACGCCTCCTTGGTGGGGTCGGCCGAGTCGGGCTTGTCGATGCCGGTGAACTCGGTCTTGTCGTCCGAGCCGTAGGCGGTGTAGCCGTAGGTGGCCTTGGTGTCCCCGTCCTTGGTGGTCAGAGTTTCGACATCGGTGTGGCTGTTGTAGCCGTAGTAGCCGTCCTCGGTCGTTCCGTCGGTGTTGTGCTTGACCTGGGAGAGGCGTTCGCCCCAGGGGCTGTACTGGTACGACGCGGTCAGGACGCCGGCGACTTCCTCGTTCAGAACCTCGTTGGACAGGCCGAGGTAGGTGAAGTCGGTGGTCTTGCCGTCGGCGGTCTTGGTGGCGGTGCGGTCGAGCGGGTCGAATGTGTACGTGGTGGTCTTCATGGACCCGCCGTCGAGCTTGCTGCTCTCGATGACGTGGTCGAAGCCGTCGTACACGCTTCGCTCGATGACCTGACCGCCGCTGGTGACAGACTCCTGACGCCCGAAGGGGTCGTAGTTGTAACTCGCAGAGACACCGGACGTCGTCGAGCTCAGCAGCCGGTTGCGGTCATAGGAGTACGTGGTGGACGTGCCCTTGACCGTCTGGCTGATGACGTTGGCATTGTCGTCGTGGACGTACGTCTCGGTGTCCGCGCCGTTGCCGGTCTTGACCGACTTGGCCAGCCGGTTGACCGGGTCGTACGTGTAGTCGGTGGTGGAGTCGAGGTACGCCGCGTGGTTGTCGGCGTTCATCTTCTTCGCCACGTCCTGCGTCTTGTTGCCGTTGGCGTCATAGGCGTAGGAATGTGAGGAGACCAGGGTGCCGTTGGGCTTCTTCTCAGTCTGGGTCTTGAGAGCTGCGTTGAGGTAGTACGTGTAGTCGACCGTGTTGCCGTTGGCCTTGGTCTCCTGCAGCTTCAGACTGCGGTCGGTGTACGTGTAGCTGGAGACCTTCGGGTTGGCGTCGGTCGCCGTCTTGCCGACGGAGAGTGTCTTGACCAGTCCGCGCAGGTCATACGTGTACTTCGAGTACTGGTCGGGGTGGGTGACCGTCTCGGGCTGGCCATTGGCGTCGTACGTGTAGGAGGTGGACTTTTTCTCCTGGCCGGCGAGCGCCTCGGTCACCTTCTGGACCTGGTTCAGTCCTGTGTAGGCGATCGTGTAGGCGTCGGTCTTGGCACCGGAGGAGGTGTCGTCGATCGAGGTCAGGTTGCCGTTGACGTCGTAGGCGTAGGTGAAGGTCTTCTTCTCGTTGTCGGTATCACCCGTATTGTCTCGGACGAGCTTGACTCCGTCGGCGACGACCACGCCAGCGCTGTTCTGGAACAGCTGGAGCTTGGCCGTGTTGCCCTGAGTGAAGGTGAACGAGCCAAGGCTGACCCAGGTGCCAGCGCCCGAGTTCTGGTCCTTGGTGACGTCGGTGGTGCCGGTGGAGTGCGTGACCGTGTACTTCGCGGTCGTGGCGGCCCCGGTGACCTGGGGGTACTTGACGTAGGCGGTGTAGGTGCCGTCCTTGGGAATGTTCAGGGTCCAGGTGAAGGCGTCCGTGCCCGCGCCGGCGACGTGGACCTGGTGGTCGTAGCCCTGCTGCCCGGTCAAGCTGCCCTTGGCCCAGGTGCCCGTGGCAGAGGTGTTCTGGGTGTCGGAGTTGTCGGCCAGCACAACCGCGCTGCCGACCGGAACACCGTCGTCCGACTTGGACTTCAGCTTCCCGTCCGGGAAGTACGACCAGCTCATGGTGCGGTTCGAGGAGCCGCCCGCCGACGTCAGGGTCCGGGCCGTCTGCTTGCCGAGCTCGTCGTAGTCGTACGTGGTGAGGATGTCCCACGGGTCGGTGGACGACTTCGCCCAACCGTTGTCGAAGTAGCTGTAGGTGGTGTCGTTGCGGACCGTCTGGCCCTCCGACGGCGGCAGGGAGGTCTTGGAGACCCGGCCCACCTCGTCGTAGACCGTCTGGGTGTAGACATTCGGGTTGCTGTAGCGCGTGTCCGCCGGGTCGTAAGGCTGGAACTGCTTGACCGGACGGTTCATTGCGTCGTACTCGGTGCGGGCGGTGAAGTCGTCCGCGGCTGCCGTGTCCACACCACGCGGGCTGATCACCTTGGTGGTGTTGCCGACCTGGTCGTACTCGTACTTCGTGGTCCGGTACGTGATGCCGGGGCTGGTGCCCGTGTACGGGACCTTGACCTGGGTCTGCTTGCCCCGCTCGTCGTAGGTGACCTCGGTGGTGTTGTTCTCGGCGTCCGTGGAGGAGACGACCAGGGAGTCCTTGTCGTAGGACCGGCTGGTGGTCTTGCCTGCGGCGTCGGTGACCGTAGTGACCCGGTGGTTGAGGTCATAGGCGGTCTTAGACGTGTAGTCGGTGGTGTCGGCGGTCGCGTTCTTCTTCGGATCGACGACCGTGGTGATGTTGCCGACGTTGTCGTACTCGTATGAGACCTTGTCGCCAGCAGCGTTGACGGCCGACGTGAGCTGGTAGATCTCGTCGTAGTAGTTAGTGGTGAGGTAATCGTTCAGGTCCGCGGTGGTCGCGGTGCCCTTCGGCTCGGTGGTCGTCCTGAGGTGGCCGGCCTTGTCGTAGGTGTAGGAGGACTTGCGCTCCGGTCCTGTGGGGGTGTCCCTCGGAGCGGTTGCCTCACTGATCTGGTCCGCCGCGTCATATACCGCGGTCGAGACCGCGCCGTTGGGGGCGGTGGACGTGGTGACGTTGTCGTTGGCGTCGTACACCGGTGCAGGCGTCGTGATCAGCACGCCCGCGTCCTGATCCTTGGGCACGGTGTTGACCAGCGGACGGCCGAACGTGTCGTACGTCTGCGTGGTCTTCTTCCCCAACGCGTCGGTGGCCTCAGTGACTTGACCGCGTTCGTCGTAGACGAATGTCGTCGCCTTGCCCAGGGCGTCGGTGATGGTGTCCGGGTATCCAGTCGGACCGAATCCGCTGTTGGTGGTCGGGTTGCCGTTGGCGTCGGTCGCCTTAGTCAGCTCGCCGTACGCGTCGTAGTCATACTTCGTGGTGTAGTCGTCCGGAATGGATGTGGTCGCAACGCCCTTCGGGTCCGTGACCGTTTTCAGGTTGCCGAAGGTGTCGTACCCGAACTGCCAGGTACGGCCCTCGGGGGACGTCTTCTTGAACAGGTCGGCGGAGTAGCCGTCCAGACGGGTCTGGTACTCGTACTTCGCTGCGTTGGCGGGGTAGGTGCCTGGAACACAGTCGGAGGACGGCGGCACGCCGGCCTTGTTGTTCTCGGCGTCACGCTGCCAGAGGGGGTAACCGGTCTTCTGGTCGTAGCAGTACGCGGCCTTCGCCCCGTTGGCCTCCTCCATGTACGTGACGTTGTTGTCCGCGTCCCAGCTCATCTTGCTCGTCTGAGACTTGGCGTTCGTGGTCTGCACCGGGCGGCCGAAGTCGTCCATCACGTAGTCGGTCGCGTGATTCTCCGCGTCGGTGACCTTCGTGTCGGTGAACCCGCTGTTGCCGGCGTTGACCGCGTAGGCGTAGTTCGTGGTGCCGTTCAGTCGGTCGGTGATCGTCTTGATCCACCAGTGGTACTTCGGGTCGTCGCCGATCTGCGGGGCGTAATACGCGAGCTGCGTGGCGTTGCCGCGCGGGTCGGTCGCCTTGACCAGCTTGACGTTCTTGTTCCCCTGCGTGGCGTCGTAGGTGAACTTGAAGTCCTTGGGCTGGCTGGAGCCGACACCGTCGGTGATCTGGCCCAGCAGGCCCTTGTCCGTGTAGTAGAAGGCGATCTTGCGGCCGGAGATGTCCGTCATGGACTTCACGTGGTCGTAGATCTTGGAGTTGGTCAGATTGGTGCCGCTGACCTTGACGCCCGAGTCGTTGATGTACTCGTAAGTGGCGTCACCCTTCTTGTAGTACTCGACCGTGAGGCTCCGGCGGTCGGCCGGGTCGGTGATGTAGGTGAGGAACTTGGTCGGCTTGTTGTTGGACTTCCGCTCCTCGTACGTGTACGTCTGCGTGTTGCCGTTCTTGTCAACGGCAGACGTCATGTAGCCGTCGCAGCCGAACAGGAACCGCGTGCCGTCGGGGCGCGTGAGCGTCCAGGCGTCAGGGATCGGGTCCTTGGTGGGCTGGCAGTCCAGGCCCGCCTTCATCGTCAGCTTGTAGTGGACACCGGCCGGTGCCTTCCAGACGCTGTTGGTGGCGTCCCAGCGGAAGACGTGCGTGGTGCCGTCACCGTCCGGGAGCCGGATCTCCGTCGGGTTCGGCTTCGGGTGGAACTCCAGCGGCGCGCCCAGTCGGGTCGGACCTGCCGCCTGTCCCGACCAGCCATGGCCCAGCACCGTGTCGGAGGTGTCGAGCGAGTTGTACGCGAACCGGGCGAACGTGGTCAGGCCCCGGCCAGGGTTGGTGAACGCGTTGTACGACCAGACGCTGTTGCCCGACGCAAGGTTGTTCATGACTGTCGAGCCGGCGCCGGTGTTCTTGCCCGCGTACGAGTAGAACTTCTCCAGGCCGAGGGTGTTGGAGGTCGGGTCCTCGACCGTGACGTTCTGCTTGAGCGCCGGGATGGCACCGGTGCCGGCGGACAGCCAGGTGCCGTCGGCGACCTTCTTGATGTCCCAGCCGAGCACGTAGTCCAGGCGCTTGTTGCCCTCATCGGAGTTGATGGGGGTCTTGACCTGCGCCTGGATGGTGGCCGACTTGCCCGGCAGGAGGGCCGGGATCGCGGTGGACAGCTGGTTGCCGCCCGTCGTTACGTCCGTACCGTCGGGGAGCTTCCAGGTGTACGAAAGCACCCGCTCGCCGGCAGCCCACGCCGTGGACGTGGTGTTGGTGACCGTGAACTCGACCGTGTACTGCGAGTTCGGCGTCATACGGGCCGGAGTTGTCGGCGCGTAGTACGTGTCCTCGGTCGTCGCGTCGACGTAGATGACCTGCATGTACGGGCGCAGCTGCGGGTCCGAGGCCTCGGACGACAGGAACAGGGTGCGTTCCTGCGGGCCGGTGGTGGTCTCGTCCTTCAGCTTGACCAGGACGCCCTTGTTGTTGGCGGGGGTGCGCACCCAGGACTGCATGAGCCCGGTGGCATCCCACCAGTGGCGGCCAACCTCGTCGGTGATCTGCGGGACCGTGTCGGAGACGGTGGCGGAGAAGTCGCCGCCCGCGGTGGTCCACGGGGTCGTGGAGTTGGCGTTGTTCCACGTGGCCTGGGTCTCGGTGAAGTCCCGGGTCAGGGAGTGGAGTTCGTAGATCGCGCCGCTGGTGGTGCTGGTGGTCTCCGCGCCCCACATGTACATCTTGTTCTCCAGCACCGTGGCGGTGGTGGGGATGGATGTGGTGGGGAACTTCAGGACCGCGCGGGTCTTGCCGTACGTGCCGGAGTTGTTGCCGACGCTCAGCCAGGTCTGCGCCTTGCCGGAGACCAGACCGTCGTGGTTGACGGTCGGCTGCTGCGAGGAGAGCGTGGTGTCGACCTGGCCCGCCTGGATGATCTTCATCGTCCGGCCGGCCTTGGGGATGCCCACGATGCGGGTCGGCGACCCGAGCAGCTGCCCGTTCTTGGTCTTGACCGCGAGCTGGTAGTAGTACGACTTCCCGATCTCGCTGGAGCTGGAGTCCGGGGTCGGCACCGCCGTGGTGTCCGTGTACGCCGTCGCCGTCGAGGCGATCGGCGCGATCAGCGTCGCGGCCGACGGGGTGAAGACCTGCTGCGTGGAGCGGTGCAGCTGGTACTCCACGATGTCCAGGCCGCTGTCACCGCTGCCGTTGGCGTATGCCGGCCACGAGAGCTCCGGGCCGGTGGAGTGGACCACGGTCGGCGAGTTGAGCGACGTGCCGACGGCCCCGTAGGTCACCGTCAGACGCGGGTAGGTGGACGTCTCGTCACCGTAGGTGTTGCCGTCGGCCGCCTCGTAGCGCGGGCCGCCGGTCGGCGCGGTGCCCGACTCGTCCTTGGCCTTGAGCACGAAGCCGTAGTTGGCCGCCGTGCCGGAGACCCACTTCTGGACCGTGTCGGCGACCGGGAAGTCGTGCCACTTGTTGTAGTCCCAGGCGGCCTTGGTGATCTCGGCCGGGTTCACCAGCCGCACCGAGTCGGCCACCGTACGAGTCGTGGACGAGCCCGTGTCACCGAGGACGACCTTGCCGGCGTTGCCCTTGGCGAAGCTCAGCTCCGCCGCGTCCAGGGTCTTCCAGACGCCACCGGTGCCGGTCTGGTTGACCGTGTAGTTCTTGGTGCCGCCGTTGTAGGTGACGGTGTACGGGGCGGCCGTGGCCGCGTCCGCCGCGGCCGGGTAGTGCACGTCCACCCGGTACGTGTCTGTCTCCGGGACCCTGGGCTGCCAGGTGTACGACTCGCCCGTGAGCGCGTTCTTGTTGTAGGCGTAGTCGTCGTTGGTCGCGGCGCCACCGTTCGTCGTGCCGCGCGGCCACTCGCCGACCGCCGCCGTACCGGCGTCGCCGTCGTCCAGCTGCACGGTGGTGCCGGACAGTTCGCCGACCAGCGCACTGGTGTTGGACCAGGTCGCGGGCGTCGTGCCCGCCTCGCTCCACGCCCCGGTGGCCCGGTGCGCTTCGAGGGCGACCGCGTTGGCATTGGTGGTATGCGACTGGTCGTAATACAGGCTCAGCCGGGCCGCGTCGACCTTCACCCCGGCCGGGATCTCGTCCAGCGGGAACTTGACCAGGGAGCGGGCAATGCCGGTGTCGGTCTTGCCGACCGACAGCTTCCAGGTGTTGTTGAAGTTCACCCCGGGCTGGTCCGAGAGGACCATCGTGTCCTCGGAGGTCGAGGCGATCGGCGTGATCGTGATCGTCGGGTCGATGACCACCGGGTACTGGCGTTCCTTCGCCGCCAGCCACTTGGCATCCGGCGTGACGGTCAGCTTCCAGCCCTTGCCATCGGTGTCCCGGGTCAGCTTCTGGGTGACCTTGGTGCTGTACGTACCGCCGGTGACCGACTGCGGATCCTTCGTGGCATCCGTCATGTACGGAGCCGGAATCACCATGACCGGAGTACCGGGAGCCTCACCGAAGAAGGCGATCGAGCCGTCCTTGCGGGTCTGCGGCGTCAGGCCTCCCTCGGTGTCCAGAGTGAAGGTGAACGACACCGGACCAGCCGGGCGTTCGGCCAGGACGATGTCCTCCTTCACCTGACCGTTCCCCACCCGGTACGACAGGTCCGCGCCGGCAACGGCGTCCTTGTAGACGACCCGGTCGCCCTTCGCCTCCGGCCTGAGCACGCCGGCACCGGACAGGCCGAACGTGACCGCACCACCGGTCTCCGCCTCGAAGCGCACGAACCTGCCGGCATCCGAGCCGAACCAGCTCTTACCGGTGTTCGCGGTGTTGGCGAAGTCGAAGCCCTTGTCCTCGGTGGCGCGCACCGTCGTCTCGACCGGCTTCCAGGACTTCCCGGACCTGTACGCCGTCGGCACAGCCGTCAGCTCGGCCTCGATCCGGCCGTCCGACAACTGCCAGAAGCGCGCCTGCGACGTGCGCCGGTCGGTCAGCTCCTTGACCCGCTTCGCCTTCGGGAGCTTCTCACCCTTCGGCAGCTTCTCCCGGCTGGGTATCTCCAGGTTCCCGCCGGCCGGGGGCTTGCTCAGCCCCTCGCCGTCGTCCGAGAACCAGCCCGCGATCGTGTCGAAGACGCCCTTGCCGTCGTCGTTGTTCGCCGGTGATTGCGGAGCCGCGTAGGCGACCTGCGGCAATAGCGTGCCCGCTACCGCCGAAACGACAAGACAGGAGAGATATCTCCTGTACGGAACTTTCACCTCAATACCTTTCGGCATCGACGCACCCGCATCGCGGCACGCGAAAAGGGCACGCCGAACGAGCCGGCGCGGAGGTTTCCGGCCAGCTTGGCGCAATGCCGAGTGATCGCATGGGGGCATGAACCACGAGGTCACAGGCATTGCAGCGGGCTTTTTAACCATCTCCGTGACGCCCGGTCAACCCCCAAGACATAAAGGACAATTGTCGAGTCGATGAGGTATTGTTCGTCCGATTCTTCCGCTCGCTCGCGCTCGGCCGATGGCATGGTGTATAACCACCCGATTCATCTGCCAGCCGACCGAAAGCCGGTATCTCTCATGTCTTCTAATGAACTCGTGGAAAACACGGTGCGGGAGGAGATGGAACCCGAGAGCGCAGGGGGCTCCCCGGACCGGCGAGGAGTGCTGATCGCCGGCATGGCCCTGCTCGCCTGCCTCGGACTGCTCGGCTACGGCATCCTCAACACCGACGAGCAGCCGAAGCCGCGCGCCGTGCCGACGGCCGAGGTGACGTACGAGGTCACGGGAACAGGGACCGTCGAAGTCTGGTACCTCGCCCGGAACGAGGCAGGCACAGCCACGGTCGAGAAGGCGGTCACCCTTCCGTGGACGAAATCGGTCCAGGTACCCCTCGGCAAGGCTCCGACCGTCGCCGTCGTCCTCGACGGGAAGGGCGGCCAGGCGTCCTGCACACTGGCCATCCGCGGAAAGCATGTCCAGCGCGCCACCGCCATGGGCGAGTTCGGGCGTGCCACATGCACCGGCGCGCTGCCCGATGACAACGGGTAACGGTCCGCATCCGACCCCGGCGTGCGGGTCAAGGGCCAGGCCGCCAATCAGAACACCAACGGCCGGGACCCTTCCACGGGGTCCCGGCCGTCTGGCGTCACGAGGCACGATGTCGGCTGTTGCGAGTGGACTCCCTCCGAGCGAGCGACCCGTACCGTGCCATGCAGTACGAGATGGCTCAGCCGATCGCGATCCGCGGGTTCGCCGACGGCCTGACCCAGCCCATGAACCGGTCCATCGTCGCCCGCGGCACGGAAACACAGCCAGCGGTCGCACCGTTGCCGTTGACGTGCAGGAAGATCCCGGCACCGCGGCCGGGTATGGCGGGCCACCGGTTGAAGTTGATGACGAGCGCCTTGGCGTACTGCGTCGGGTAGTTGATCAGGTGCTCGCTGCCGCGGTCGCCGGACTCGGTGAGCGGGAAGTCCGCGCCCTCGGCCGTGTGCATCTGGTTGTAGAACTTCGACTCCGGGTCCTCCACCCACCAGTGGCGGTCGTCGACCTTGGTGTACGGCATGGCTGTCCCGCTGGACTCGACGCCGAAGCCCTCGGTGATCGTGTACGTCCCCGAAGGCGTGGTGTACGTGCTCTGCCTGCGGGTTGCACCGTCCACGACACCGTTGGAGCCCACACGTCCAGCGCTCGTGGAGAACTGCGCCTTCCAGCCGGAGGAGCCCTTCTGCCACGCGGTGACGGTGGCGTACGAACCGCGGGCCTTGACCGTGATGACCTGCGTGGCGTTGCCGATGTTCACGGGCACGGGAAAGTCCGGTGCGGCGGCGGGCTGGGACGTCTGCTGTCCGGACCCGTCAACCGTCCCGCTGCCGGCTATGCCGCCTGCGGGGCTCGCCTTCGGGGTCACGCTTCTGGACGGCTTGGCGGAGGCGGAAGGGGACTTCGACGCGGACACCGAAACGGAAGGGGAGGCGGAGGCAGACGCAGAGGCAGACGGGCTCGCCGACGCGGAGCTGCCCTTGGCCTCGCCATCACCCAGGTCAGTGCCAGGCGCGACAGAGGCCGCGGAGCCGGCGGGCCCCTTCTGGCCGCCGCAGGCCGACACGAGAGTCACCGCCCCGATGACAGCCAGCACGGACGCGTACCTACAGGAAGAACGCAGCACGAAGTGATTCCTCGGTTCGTCGGAACAGCGCGGCACGCACCGCCGCGCATCAAGGCGGCCGGTTATACAGGCTCCGCGGCCACCAAAACCACGCGCAGGACATTACGGACACGACCGCCGACAGAGGGGCGTCGACGAGGGCTCGGAATTCGGTACGGGTGTGCGGCGTGTCACACGCAGGAGCCGTGGGATCGCCGTGGGATCATCGACACGGCACCACATCCCACGCTCCACCCAAAACCGCAGGCCAAGAGGGTGCGGCCCCTGCGAAACAGGCCGAAGGCACCCGTTTCGCTGCACCAATGTGAGGCGACCGCTGCACGCGGAAACGCCCCTCCAGGGGTGTTTCCGCAGGTCAGAACGTTTTTCTTGGTGGGGCGGGTGGGACTCGAACCCACGGCCGACGGATTATGAGTCCGCTGCTCTAACCGGCTGAGCTACCGCCCCGAACACCACGGCGCGTACAAGTGTGCGCGCCGTCTGCCGCAGCATAGCCGCTCATACGATCTCCTGCTCCGGATGGTCGGCCATGCTCAACCAACAGGACTCACCCGTCCCGTCGGCGGTTCCAGGGGAAACGAAAAAGGACCCCGAAGGGTCCTCTTCCGATGGCTCCCCCGACTGGACTCGAACCAGTAACCCTCCGGTTAACAGCCGAATGCTCTGCCAATTGAGCTACAGGGGATCGCGCTCCCCCGACTGGACTCGAACCAGTAACCTGCCGGTTAACAGCCGGCTGCTCTGCCAATTGAGCTACAGGGGATTGCTGCGTTGCGACGAACGGCCCCACCTCCGGCCTTGCCGGGGAGCGGGCGCTCGCTGCGAGACATAGATTAGCGCAAGCAGGGGGGTGCTCCGCCAATCGGTATCCCCAGGGCGTCCAGGGAAGGATCGCAGCGTGCGGTACAAGCTGGTCTTCGTCGCCGGACTGGGCCTCGGTTTCGTGATCGGGACGCGGGCCGGGCGTGAGGTGTACGAGCGGATGAAGTCGTCCGCGAAGCAGGTCGCCGGGAACCCCGCGGTGCGCAACGCGGCCGAGTCCGCCGCCCAGGGCGGGCGGCAGGCCGCCGGGCGGGCGCTGCACGTGGTCGGCGACCAGGCGCAGCGGATCCCGGAGAAGATCCGGTCGCGGCGCGAGCACAACGGGCACTACAGCCGGCAGTCCGCCCAGTTCGAGGACGACGACTGGGGAACCAGCAACACCTGAACCCGGGCAGCCGAACCCGGACACGTGAACCGGGCGGCTGAAGCCGGAATCACCCGGCGTACACCGGAAAGACCCGGCGTACGGCAGAATCATGTGCCATGGGGATAGTCGCCGGCCTTGACAGCTCAACGGACTCCACGCGCATCGTCGTCTGTGACACCGACACCGGTGCCGTGCTGCGGCAGGGCCATGCCCCGCACCCCCTGGAACCCAAGGCCACCGACGTCGACCCGCAGGCCTGGCTGCTCTCCCTCGGGGACGCCGCGACCGGCGGGCTGCTCGAAGGCGTGCAGGCCATCGGGGTCGCCGCGCAGGGGCACGGGATCGTGCCGCTCGACGCGCAGGGCGCCCTGGTGCGGCCCGCGCTCGTCGGGAACGACAAGCGGGCCCAGGTCGCCGCGGCCGACCTCGTCGAGTCGTTCGGCGGGCGGCAGGCGTGGACCGGGGCCGTCGGCGCCGTGCCGCAGTCCGGGATGCCCGTCGCCAAGCTGCGCTGGCTCGCCCGCACCGAGCCCGAGCACGCCCAGCGGATCGCCTCCGTCCTCCAGCCGCACGACTGGCTGGTCTGGCAGCTGCTCGGCCGGCCCGCGCGCCGCACCACCGACCGCGGCGCCGCCTCCGCCACCGGCTACTGGTCCGCCCGCACCGGGTCCTACCGCCCCGACCTCGTCGAGCTGGCGCTCGGGCACCACGCCGCGCTGCCCGAGGTGCTCGGGCCCGCCGAGGCCGCCGGCACCACCCCCGAAGGGCTGCTGATCTCCGCCGGTACGGGCGAGACGATGGCGGCCGCCCTCGGTCTCGGCCTCGGCACCGGGGACGCGGTCGTCTCCCTCGGCGCCTCCGGCTCCGTGATGGCCGTCCACCACGAGGCCCCGGCCGACCCGGACGGCACGATCACCGCGTACGCCGACGCCGCCGGCATGCACCTGCCCGTGGTGCACACCTCCAATGCCGTACGGGTGCTCCGCGGCACCGCCGAGATGCTGGGCGCCGAGTCGCTCGACGAGCTGTCCGCGCTCGCCCTGAAGTCCACCCCCGGCGCCTCCGGGCTCGTGCTGCTGCCCTATCTGGAGGGCGAGCGCACCCCGAACCTGCCGCACACCGCCGGCACCCTCAGCGGGCTGCGCCGCGAGTCCATGAAGCCCGAACACCTGGCCCGGGCCTCCTTCGAGGGCATGCTGTGCTCGCTCGCCGACGCGATGGACGTGCTGCGCCGGCGCGGCGTCGAGGTGCGCCGGGTGTTCCTGCTCGGGGCCGCCGCCGGGCTGCCCGCCGTGCAGGCCATGGCGCCCGCGCTGTTCGGCGCGCAGGTCGTCGTACCCCAGCCGGCCGAGTACGCGGCGCTCGGCGCCGCCCGGCAGGCGGCCTGGGCGCTCGGGGTGTCCCAGGGCACCCTCTCCCCCGCGGTCCCGCCGGCCTGGCAGGGCGCCGCCGCGCAGGTCTTCGAGGCGGGCGAAGAGCTCGCGGTCGGGCAGGCCGTGCGCCAGCAGTACATCGCCACCCGCGACCAGCTGCACCCGGGCGCCTTCAGCGCGTGAGCGGGAGGACACCCGCACGCGGGGACGCTTCGTAAAGACTTCACCAGGGCTCAGCGGGGCACCCTAAAACGAGTCGTAACGTCTCGGGAGCGCGGGCGATAGTAGAACCCGTGCTCATAAGACTCCTCCGAACCTTCCTCGGCCCGTACAGAAAACCCATCGCCCTGCTCGTGCTGCTGCAGCTGCTGCAGACCAGCGCCACTCTCTACCTGCCGACCCTGAACGCCGACATCATCGACAACGGTGTCGTGAACGGGGACACCGGCTACATCCTGCGGTTCGGCGCGCTGATGATCGGCGTGTCCCTCGTGCAGGTCGTCTGCAACATCGGGGCCGTGTACTTCGGTGCGCGGACCGCGGCCGCGCTCGGGCGGGACGTCCGGGCCGCGGTCTTCGGCCGTGTGCAGTCCTTCTCGGCCCGGGAGGTCGGACACTTCGGCGCGCCGTCGCTGATCACCCGCACCACCAATGACGTGCAGCAGGTCCAGATGCTGGTCCTGATGGCGTTCACCCTGATGGTCTCCGCGCCGATCATGTGTGTCGGCGGCATCATCATGGCGCTCGGCCTGGACGTGCCGCTGTCGGCCGTCCTGATCGCCGTCGTGCCGGTGCTCGGCATCGCGGTCTCGCTGATCGTGCGGAAGATGCGCCCGCTGTTCCGCACCATGCAGGAGCGGCTCGACACCGTGAACCGGGTGCTGCGCGAGCAGATCACCGGCAACCGGGTGATCCGCGCCTTCGTCCGCGACGGCTACGAGCGTGAGCGGTTCAAGGGCTCGAACGTCGAACTGACCGACGTGTCGATGTCCACCGGACGGCTGATGGCACTGATGTTCCCGACCGTGATGACGGTCGTGAACGTGTCGTCGATCGCCGTCGTCTGGTTCGGAGCGCACCGCATCGACAGCGGCGCGATGGAGATCGGCGCGCTGACCGCCTTCCTCGCGTATCTGATGCAGATCGTGATGGCCGTGATGATGGCCACCTTCATGTTCATGATGGTGCCGCGGGCCGAGGTGTGCGCCGAGCGCATCGAGGAGGTCCTGGCGACCGAGTCCAGCGTGGTGCCGCCGGCCGAGCCGGTCACCGCCCTGGCCCGGCACGGGCATCTGGAGGTCAGGAACGCGGACTTCCGCTACCCGGGCGCCGAGGAGTCGGTGCTGCGGGACGTCGAGCTGGTCGCCCGCCCCGGCGAGACCACCGCGATCATCGGCTCGACCGGCTCCGGCAAGTCGACGCTGCTCGGCCTGGTGCCGCGGCTCTTCGACGTGACCGGCGGCGAGGTCCTGGTCGACGGCGTGGACGTGCGCGAGCTCGAACCGGGCCTGATGGCGCGGACGGTCGGCCTGGTGCCGCAGAAGCCGTATCTGTTCTCCGGGACGGTGGCGACCAATCTGCGGTACGGCAAGCCCGACGCGACCGACGAGGAGCTGTGGCACGCCCTGGAGGTGGCCCAGGCCAAGGACTTCGTGGCCAAGCTGGAGGGCGGGCTCAACGCGCCCATCGCGCAGGGCGGCACCAATGTCTCCGGCGGGCAGCGGCAGCGGCTCGCGATCGCCCGCACCCTGGTGCAGCAGCCGGAGATCTATCTCTTCGACGACTCCTTCTCCGCCCTCGACTACGAGACGGACGCGCTGCTGCGCTCCGCGCTCGCCGCGGAGACGGCCGAGTCGACCGTGGTCATCGTCGCCCAGCGGGTGTCGACGATCCGGGACGCCGACCGGATCGTGGTCCTCGACGAGGGCCGGGTGGTCGGCACGGGCCGGCACCACGAGCTGATGGCGGAGAACGAGACGTACCGGGAGATCGTGCTCTCCCAGCTGACCGAGGCGGAGGCAGCCTGATGGCCGGTCCTGGCGGACGAATGATGGCCGGCGCCGGCGGCCCGGACTCGAGGTCGATGGACTTCAAGGGTTCGGGCAAGCGGCTGCTGCGGCAGCTGGCGCCGGAGCGCGGCACGCTGTGGCTGATGCTGATCGCCGGTGTGCTGTCGGTGGCGGCCTCGGTGGTCGGGCCGAAGATCCTCGGCAAGGCGACCGACCTGGTCTTCGCGGGCGTGGTCGGGCGGCAGATGCCCGAGGGCGCCACCAAGGAGCAGGCCCTCGCGGGGCTGCGCGCCAAGGGCGACGGCGGCATGGCGGACATGCTGTCCGGGGTCGACTTCACCCCGGGTCAGGGCATCGACTTCACGGCGGTCGGCGAGGTGCTCGGCATCGCGCTCGGCGTGTACGTGCTCGCGGGCCTGCTGATGCTGGTGTCGACCCGGATGTCGATCAGGGTGATCAACCGGACGATCTACCGGATGCGCGAGGACGTCCAGGCGAAGCTTGCGCGGCTGCCGCTGTCGTACTTCGACAAGGCCAAGCGCGGCGAGGTGCTCTCGCGGGCGACCAACGACATCGACAACATCTCGCAGACCCTGCAGCAGTCGATGGGCCAGCTGATCAACTCCCTGCTGACCATCGTCGGCGTGCTCGCGATGATGTTCTGGATCTCGCCGCTGCTCGCCCTGGTGGCACTGATCACGGTGCCGCTGTCGGTGGTCGTGGCGACGAAGATCGGCAAGCGCTCGCAGCCGCACTTCGTGCAGCAGTGGAAGTCCACGGGCAAGCTCAACGCCCACATCGAGGAGATGTACACCGGGCACACCCTGGTGAAGGTCTTCGGGCGGCAGGACGAGTCCGCGCGGGACTTCCGCGAGCAGAACGAGGCTTTGTACGAGGCCGGGTTCAAGGCGCAGTTCAACAGCGGCGTCATGCAGCCGGTGATGCTGTTCGTGTCGAACCTGAACTATGTGCTCGTGGCCGTCGTCGGCGGACTGCGGGTGGCCAGCGGCAGCCTGTCCATCGGTGACGTGCAGGCCTTCATCCAGTACTCCCGGCAGTTCTCGATGCCGCTGACGCAGGTCGCGTCGATGGCGAACCTGGTGCAGTCGGGCGTGGCCTCCGCCGAGCGGATCTTCGAGCTGCTCGACGCGGAGGAGCAGGAGCCGGACGCGCCGCACAGCGAGCAGCCGGCGGACCTCAAGGGCAAGGTGGCCCTGGAGCGCGTGTCCTTCCGTTACGAGGAGGACAAGCCGCTCATCGAGGACCTGTCGCTCTCGGTGGAGCCGGGGCAGACGGTCGCGATCGTCGGCCCGACCGGCGCCGGCAAGACGACGCTGGTGAACCTGCTCATGCGGTTCTACGAGGTGACCGGCGGCCGGATCACGCTGGACGGCACCGACATCGGCAAGATGTCGCGGGAGGACCTGCGCACCGGGATCGGCATGGTGCTCCAGGACACCTGGCTGTTCGGCGGCACCATCGCGGAGAACATCGCGTACGGCGCGACGCGCGAGGTGAGCCGGGCGGAGATCGAGGAGGCGGCGAAGGCGGCCCACGCGGACCGCTTCATCCGCACCCTGCCCGAGGGCTACGACACCGTCATCGACGACGACGGCGCGGGCGTGAGCGCGGGCGAGAAGCAGCTGATCACCATCGCGCGGGCGTTCCTGTCCGACCCGGTGATCCTGGTCCTCGACGAGGCGACCAGCTCGGTCGACACCCGTACCGAGGTGCTGATCCAGAAGGCGATGGCGCGGCTCGCCCACGGGCGCACCTCGTTCGTGATCGCGCACCGGCTCTCCACCATCCGGGACGCGGACGTGATCCTGGTGATGGAGAACGGCTCGATCGTCGAGCAGGGCACGCACGAGGAGCTGCTCGCCTCGGAAGGTGCGTACGCGCGGCTGTACGCGGCGCAGTTCGCCCAGGCGGTCGCCGAGGTGGACTGAGCGTCCACCGGGGTTCAGTCCAGGTAGCCGCGCAGCTGGTCGGCGTAGGCATGGTCCCGCAGCTTGTTGAGGGTCTTCGACTCGATCTGGCGGATGCGTTCGCGCGTCACGCCGAAGATCCGGCCGATCTCCTCCAGGGTGCGGGGCCTGCCGTCGTCGAGGCCGTAGCGGAGCTGGACGACCTTGCGCTCGCGCTCGCCGAGGGTGGAGAGCACGGCCTCCAGGTGCTGGCGCAGCAGCAGGAAGGCGGCGGACTCGACGGGGGACGCGGCGTCGCCGTCCTCGATGAGGTCGCCGAGCGCGACGTCCTCCTCCTCGCCGACGGGGGCGTGCAGCGAGACCGGCTCCTGGGCGAGCCGCAGCACTTCGCCGACCCGTTCGGGGGCCAGGTCGAGCTGGGCGGCGACCTCTTCGGCGGTGGGTTCGTAGCCGCGTTCCTGGAGCATCCGGCGCTGGACGCGGACGACCCGGTTGATGAGTTCGACGACGTGCACGGGGACGCGGATGGTCCGGGCCTGGTCGGCGAGGGCCCGGGACATCGCCTGGCGGATCCACCAGGTCGCGTACGTCGAGAACTTGTAGCCGCGCGCGTAGTCGAACTTCTCCACGGCCCTGATGAGGCCGAGATTGCCCTCCTGCACCAGGTCGAGCATGGTGAGGCCGCGCCCCACGTACCGTTTGGCGACGGAGACGACGAGCCGCAGGTTGGCCTCGATGAGCCGGCGTTTGGCGATCCGGCCGAGGACCACGAGCCGGTCCAGGTCGAGCGCCAACTGGGAGTCGAGATCGGGGGTGTTGGCGAGTTTCTCCTCGGCGAAGAGTCCGGCCTCGACCCGGCGGGCGAGCTCGACCTCCTCCTCGGCGGTGAGCAGCGGCACCCGGCCTATCTCGCGCAGGTACTGCCGGAAGAGGTCGGAGGAGGGTCCGTTGCCGCCGAGGTCGACGCGGCGGCGCTGGGCGGGCACGGCCTCGGATTCCGGCTCCGCGGCCTCGACGGCCACGAGCTCGACCGGAGAGGGTTCGCGCGGCGACGGTTCGAGTGGAGAGAGCTCGCCCGGGGGCGGTTCGGTCACGGCGAGGGTCTGGGGCTGGGTCTGCACGGGGGGCGACCTCCAGGACGGGATGACACCGTCCGCTCAGTGTGTCGCACGACACAACACCGCCACGAGGGGCGTGCGGTGACTTTTTGAGTTCGCCGGGTGACCGAACGTTAGAGCGCGGCCGCGCCGTGGTTGCGCAGCGACTGCCCGTACTGGGTGAGCACCCACAGCTCGTTCTGTACGGCGGCCACCTGGGCGGGGTCGCCGTGCGGGCCGAGCCGGGCCAGGGTGCCCTGGACGTCGCGGATGCGCCGGTCGACGGCCCGGAGCCGTACGGTCACCAGCTGGTCGCCCGCGTACGCCTCGTCGACGATCTTCGCGAAGATCACCTCGACGGCGAGCTCGGTGACGAGCGCGCGCACGGTGTCGTCCGGGGCTGCCTCGCGGACCGCGTCGAGATAGTCGGCGGGCGCGTCGGTGGCACCGCCCGCGTCCATGACGCACTGGCGGACGGCCGCGTAGGGCGGGGCGGTGAACTCGTCCACCCCGTACGCGTCGAAGGCCGGGGAGACCAGCTCCGGGCGCTGCAGGGCGAGCTTGAGCAGCTCGCGCTCGGTGCGGTGGGCGGGGCTGCGCAGGTTGAGCGCGGGGCCGGCCGGGGCGGTGGGGGCCTGGATGCCGGCGGTGTCGTACGGCCGGCGCCGGTCGCCGCGGCGGTCGGGCTCCTTGCCGCCGCCACCGCGCTGCCAGCGGGCGATCTGGGCGACCCGGCGGACCACGAACTGGGTGTCCAGGATGCCGAGCATGCCGGCGAGCTGGACGGCGACCTCGTGCTGCGAGGCCACGTTCTTGATGCGGGCGACGATCGGGGCGGCCTCGTCGAGCGCGGCGGCCCGGCCGGACGGGATCTCCAGGTCGTAACGCCGGACGATCTGGCGGAGCGCGAACTCGAAGAGCGGGACGCGCGGCTCGACGAGGTCGGCGACGGCCTCGTCGCCCTTGGCGAGCCGCAGTTCGCAGGGGTCCATGCCGTCGGGGGCGATGGCGATGTAGGTCTCGGCCGCGAACTTCTGGTCGTCCTCGAAGGCGCGCAGGGCGGCCTTCTGGCCGGCGGCGTCGCCGTCGAAGGTGAAGATGACGCGGGCCGAGCCGTTGTCCATGAGGAGGCGGCGCAGGATCTTGATGTGGTCGCCGCCGAAGGCGGTGCCGCACGTGGCGATGGCGGTGGGGACGCCGGCCAGGTGGCAGGCCATGACGTCGGTGTAGCCCTCGACCACGACGGCCCGGCTGACCTTGGCGATGTCCTTCTTGGCCAGGTCGATGCCGTAGAGCACCTGGGACTTCTTGTAGATCGGCGTCTCGGGCGTGTTGAGGTACTTGGGCCCGTTGTCGTCCTCGCGGAGCCGGCGCGCGCCGAAGCCGACGACGTCGCCGCCGACGTCCTTGATCGGCCACATCAGGCGGCCGCGGAAGCGGTCGATGGGGCCGCGGCGGCCGTCCTGGGAGAGGCCGGAGAGGATCAGCTCGCGGTCGGTGAAGCCCTTGCCGCGCAGGAAGCGGGTGAGGTGGTCCCAGCCGGCCGGGGAGTAGCCGACGCCGAAGTGCTCGGCGGCGGCCTGGTCGAAGCCGCGCTCGGCGAGGAACTTCCGGCCGATCTCGGCCTCGGCGGAGCCGAGTTGCTCCGCGTAGTACTGGGCGGCGATCTTGTGGGCGTCGACCAGGCGGGTGCGTTCGCCGCGCTGGTGGCCGGGGTTGTAGCCGCCCTCCTCGTAGCGCAGGGTGATGCCCGCCTTGGCGGCGAGCCGCTCGACCGTCTCCGAGAAGGAGAGGTGGTCGATCTTCATCACGAAGGCGATCGTGTCGCCGCCCTCCTGGCAGCCGAAGCAGTGGAACAGGCCCTTGCTGGGGCTGACCTGGAAGGAGGGCGACTTCTCGTCGTGGAAGGGGCAGAGGCCCTTGAGGTTGCCGCCGCCCGCGTTGCGGAGCTGGAGGTACTCGGACACGACGGCGTCGATCGGGACCGCGTCCCGTACCGCCTTCACGTCGTCATCGTTGATCCTGCCTGCCACGGATGAATTCTACGGGGCCGGGCCACCGTTCCAGGGTCACGGAACCAGGCTCTCCAGGTCGACCGAGGCGTCCGCGAGGCGCTCCGGATCCACCTGGGCCCGGGACCGGATGAGCTTCTGGACGGGCTCTGTGACGTCCCACACATTCACGTTCATGCCCGCGATCACCCGGCCCTCCTTGAGCCAGAAGGAGATGAACTCGCGCTTGCCGGTGTCGCCGCGGACCACGACCTGGTCGTACGAGCCGGGCGGCGCCCAGCCGGAGTACTCCATGCCCAGGTCGTACTGGTCGGAGAAGAAGTACGGCACGCGGTCGTACGACACGTGCTGCCCGAGCATCGCGCGGGCGGCGGCCGGGCCGCCGTTGAGGGCGTTGGCCCAGTGCTCGACGCGGATCCGGTGGTGCAGCGAGGGGTGGTGGAAGGCGGCCACGTCGCCGGCCGCGAAGATGTCGGGGTCGGAGGTGCGCAGCGACTCGTCGACGGCGACGCCGCCGCCGTCGGCGCGGTCGACGAGGGCGAGCCCGGCGTTCTCGGCGAGGGCGGTGCGCGGGGCGGCGCCGATGGCGACGAGGACGGCGTGGGCGGGGTGCTCGTCGCCGTCGTCGGTGCGGACCGCGAGGACCATGCCGTCCTGTCCGGTGATCTCGGCGAGCCGGGCGCCGAAGTGGAAGCGGACGCCGTGGTCGGTGTGCAGGTCGGCGAAGAGCTGGCCGAGCTCGGGGCCGAGGACCCGGTGCAGCGGGGTGGGGTCGGCCTCGACGATCGTGACCTCGACGCCGTACCCACGGGCCGCGGAGGCGACCTCCAGGCCGATCCAGCCGGCGCCGGCGATGACCAGCTGGCCGTTCTCCCGGCCGAGCTTCCGGAGCTCGTCGCGGAGCCGCTCGGAGTGGGCGAGCCGGCGCAGATGGTGGACGCCGGCCAGGTCGGTGCCGGGGAGGTCGAGGCGGCGCGGCTCGGCGCCGGTGGCGAGGAGCAGCTTGTCGTAGCGGATGACGGTGCCGTCGCCGAGGCGGACGGTGTGCGCTTCGCGGTCGACGGCGGTGACGGTCTGGCCGAGGTGCAGCTCGACGTCGGCCTGGGCGTACCAGGCGGGCTCGTGGACGAAGACGGAGTCCCGCTCCTCCTTGCCGTTCAGATAGCCCTTGGAGAGCGGGGGGCGTTCGTAGGGGTGCTCGCGTTCGTCGCCGATGAGGATCACCCGGCCGTTGAACCCCTCGTCGCGCAGCGTCTCCGCCGCCTTGGCCCCGGCCAGGCCCCCGCCGACGATGACAAAGGTCTGATCTGCGTCGACCACGTTGATTCCTCCTCGTTTCGACCGGTTCCCTACGCTACGCCCCCGGGCGGGGCCGGGGCCGTACCGCCTCGGGGCATGCATGCGAGGGTCCCGCAACGGCCGGGAAGACGAAAGGGGGCGAACGGCCCCCGCGCACGGCCCCTCAGGCCCTCGGGGGGCGCAGGCGGGCGTGCAGGGTGCGGGCGGAGGCGTCGGTGAGGGAGGCGATCTGGTCGACGATCACCCGCTTGCGGGCACGGTCGTCGGGCGCGCCGACGAACAGCGCCCGGAACTGGGGTTCGAGCCCTTCGGGCGCGCGGGCGGCGAGGTCCTCGGCGAGCTCGGCGAGCACGATGCGCTGGTCGGCCCGGAGCGCCTCCTGCTCGGCGCGCTGCATCACGTACCGGTCGGCGACGGCCTTGAGGACGGCGCACTCGTTGCGGGTCTCGCGGGGGACGACCAGCTCGGCCGCGTACCGGGTCAGCCGGCCCGATCCTCCCCCAGAGCCTGAACGGCCTGGGTGGTACCCCCATGCCTCCCGGGTCGCGCCCTCGGCGGCGAGGCAGAAGCGCCCGATGAGCTGGCTGGTGGCGTCCTTGAGGCGGGCCTGGGCGACCGCCGAGCCGTCGTACCCGTGCGGCCACCACTCCTGGTCGAGCAGCCGGTCGAGGGCGTCGGCGAGCTCCTGCGGATCGGTGTCCTCCGGTACGTAGCGCCCGCGGGCGACGGCCCAGATGTCGGCCCGCTCGGGCTCGGCGAGCAGCAGGTTGGGGTCGATGTGCCCGGCGTGCAGCCCGTCCTCGACATCGTGCACCGAGTACGCCACGTCGTCGGACCAGTCCATGACCTGCGCCTCGAAGCACTTGCGGTGCCCGGGCGCGCCCTCCCTGATCCAGGCGAAGACCGGCAGGTCGTCCTCGTACACCCCGAACTTCGGCGAACCGGGGTCGGTGGGGTGCCCGCCGCGCGCCCACGGGTACTTGGTGGCGGCGTCGAGCGCGGCCCGGGTGAGGTTGAGCCCGACGCTGACGGGCTCGCCGGTGACGGGGTCGGTGACGAAGCGCTTGGGCTCGATCCGGGTGAGCAGCCTGAGCGACTGCGCGTTCCCCTCGAAGCCGCCGCAGTCCTTCGCCACGTCGTTCAGCGCCTGCTCGCCGTTGTGCCCGAACGGCGGGTGCCCCATGTCGTGCGCGAGGCACGCGGCCTCGACGAGGTCGGGGTCGCAGCCGAGCGCCGCCCCGAGCTCGCGCCCGACCTGGGCGCATTCGAGGGAGTGGGTGAGCCGGGTGCGGGGGCTCGCGTCCCACGCGTGGCTGCGCGTCCCGGGGGTGACCACCTGCGTCTTGCCCGCGAGCCGCCGCAGCGCGGCGGAATGCAGCACCCGGGCCCGGTCACGCTGGAAGGCGGTGCGCCCGGGGCGTTTGTCGGGCTCGGGGGCCCAGCGTTCGAGAGCGGCGGCGTCGTAGCCGGGGGTGGCGGGGACGTCGGGGGTGGCGGGGTCCGTGGGTTCGGTGATGCCTTCCATGCCCCGAAGGTAACGGGCGGGACGGACAAGTGGGGCAAGGACGCGGCCCCGGCTTGCCGCGGGCCGCGGATCAGGGCCGGAACTCGTAGGAGCACGGGCCGCGTTCGCCGACGCCCGCCGACGCGACGAGGCCGCGAGCGCCGGGCGGAGAGACCGGCCCACCTGCCGTCTGAACGGGTTCGAAATCGCACCCGGGACGGGCGGACCGCTGTTACGATCACGCCTTCGGACGGGAAGCGCCGGAGGGGGCCGCGCGGAGCACGCGCGAACGAAGGCCACCCGTCCCCAGCCTGATCAGGCTCTCGGAGGGGACTTCCTTGTACAGACACGCCCGCACCGCGCTGGCCGTGACCACCGCCCTCGGCATCGCCGCCGGCCTCGCCACCGCGGTCACGGCACCCGCGGCCGCCGCCCCGGCCGGTCCGTCCGGCACCACCGCCACCGACGAGGTGGTGATCCCGAACCCCGGCCGCGAACTGCCGCGCAGCGACTATCTGAAGCAGGCCGGCACCACCGGCTACGCCCATGTCCTCGAAGGCACCGGAACGGTCTGGACGGACTACGGCACCGGCACCCACACGCCCGTCACCGCCTCGGCCGCCGCAGGGCACTCCGGCCACTGGGCGACGATCAGCAGCGAACCGCTCGACCAGCCGCGCACGGTCACCATCCAGGAACTCGGCTCCGAGGCGCGGAAGACCGTCACGCTCCCGGCCGGCCTTCGGTGGTCCGGCGCGTACAACGCCGACACGACCCTCGCCTTCGGCATGGACGACACCGGCCGGCTGACCTCGCTCACGCTCTACCAGGCGGCCGAGGACGGCACCACGCGCGCCCGGCCCGTCGAAAATCTGCCCGAGCTGTACGGCGGGCTCGGCGCCTGGAAGCAGGACCTGCGGGGCGCGGTCCTGCGGACCCGCACGACGGCCACCGGACCGGTCACCCCGTTCCTGCTCGACTACGCCACGGCCACCATCACGGCGCTCCCGGCCGCCATGGGCACCCCCATCGCCCTCGCTCTCGGTGACCGCCACGTCGTGGGCTACCCCGGCGCCGGCAAGCCGCTGCTGTCCGTGCCCCGCGGCAACCCGACGGCCCAGCCGGTGGAGACCGTGCTCCCGGCCCCCGTCGACGGCGAGAGCTCCGGCGTCTCGTTCGCGGTGAGCGGCGACAACGTCGTCTACCAGCGCAAACTCCAGTTGCCCACCAATGGCACGCTGGCCGGCCGGGCGCTGCGCGCGATCCCTGTCGGCGGCGGCACGGCCACGGAACTCCTGAAGTACGCCGAGGAGGGCGGCTTCGCCACCGCTCCCGACGGCAGCGTCCTGGTCGCCGGCGGCACCGGGGCCCTCGACTGGGCCGTCCGCCGGATCGTCACCGGCGCCGACGGGGTGCCCCAGGTGACCCGGGTCCGGGACGTTCCCGCCATGCCGCGTGACATCCAGCGGCTCGCCCTGGGCGGCGGCCGGGTGAGCTACCTCAGCCCCCGGCGCGACTGGAACGAGCTGTTCGACGTCGACACGACCATGACCGGCACTCCCACGGCCGGTACGCCCACCAAACGATTCGCCTTCGCCGTCCACCCGGTCAGCGGCCTCGCCTCGCTCGGCGACGGCGACTCGGTGGCCCTGTGGGGCACGACCGTGGCCGCGCCGACCGAGCCGACCACGTACAAGGGCTTCGGCCTTCCGGCCGGCGAGACCGTCGTGGACGCGGCGGGACGGTATGTCGTGGTGAAGGCCGGCGACACCACCTACGTCGGTGACGTCGAGAACTACGACGGAAACAAGTCGTCCGTCCTGCTGACCCTGCAGAACTCCCCCGCCGCCGTGTGGGGCAGCAAGGCGTGGAAGCCCGCCGGGACCGCCCCGGCCTCGGGACTGGTCAACGCCTACGACCTGAAGACGGGGACGACCTCCCCGTCCGTCGACCTCATGTCCGGCTGCCGGCCGACCGACCTGCGGGCCGTGGGCCGCTGGCTGTACTGGGCCTGCGGGGCTGGCAAGGCCGGTGTCTACGACCAGACGCTGAAGAAGAGCGTTCCGGTCCCGGTCGGCGAGGCCCTGCTCGGCGACGGGTTCGTCGTCCGGCACGAGGGCGGCAAGCTGATGACGACGAACGCCGCCACCGGGCAGACCTCGGAACTCGCCGACCTGCCCGCCTCGTCCGCCTCGGACCGGGGCACGGGGTGGACCGTCGACAAGTTCGGCGCCCATGTCGCCTATCTCGACGCCGGGAAGAACATCCACGTCAAGCGCGTCCCGGTGGCCGCCCAGCCGTTCTCCCTGGTCGAGGGGAACGACCCGTTCGTCTCCGGGCCCATGGCCGCCCGTGTGCGGATGTCGCGCACCGTGGGTGCCTGGACGGCGGAGATCAAGAACGCGGCCGGCAGCACCGTACGCACCTATCGCGGCACCCGGGGCACCGCCGCCGGGGTGACGTTCGCCTGGGACGGCAGGGACGATCACGGGCGCGGTGTCGCGGCCGGCCGCTACACCTACGTCCTGACCCTGCAGCCCGCGGACGGTGCCGGCACGGCGCAGCGCGTCACCGGCACCCTCGACGCCTGGGACATCGGGCTCACCACCCTGCCGGGCACCTTCCGCCCGCTCACCCCGGCCCGCCTCATGGACACCCGCACCGGCCTCGGCGCGCCGAAGGCGAAGGTCGGCCCCGGCAAGACCGTCACGCTGAAGGTCGCGGGCGCCGGCGGAGTCCCGGCGACCGGGGTCAGCGCGGTCGTCCTCAACGTCACCGCGGTCAGCCCGACCGCAGCGGGCTTCGTCTCGGTCTACCCCTCCGGCACCCACCGGACCTCGGCGTCGAATCTCAACTTCACCGCCGGTCAGACCGTCCCCAACTCCGTCGTCGTCCCGGTCTTCGACGGCAAGGTCACCTTCTACAACAACAGCGGCTCGACCGACCTGCTCGCCGACGTGTCCGGCTTCTACCAGGAGGACCGGGCCGGCGCCGGCTACCAGCCGGTCACACCCCGCCGCCTGATGGACACGCGCACCGGCCTCGGCGCGCCGAAGGCCAAGGTCGGCGCGCGCGGCACGGTCACGCTGGCCGTACCGGAGACCTCGGCCAAGGCCGTGGTCCTGAACGTGACGGCGACCAACCCCACCAAGGCGAGCCATGTGTCGGTCCAGCCGTACGGTGCGCCGGGCGCCCCGGTCTCGAACCTGAACTTCACGGCGGGCCAGACCGTGGCCAACCATGTCGTCGTGCCGGTGGTGGACGGCAAGGTGACGTTCTACAACGCCGCGGGCACGGTCGACCTGATCGCGGATGTCGCCGGGTACTTCACGCAGGACGCGCACGGCGTGTTCACCGCCATGCAGCCGCTGCGGGTCCTCGACACCCGCTACTACTACGACGTGCCGCCCGCCAGGATCGGTGCCGGGCAGACGCGGACCCTGTGGGTCGGCGGCCGGGGCATCGTCCCGGCCGATGTGACGGCCGTGGTCCTGAACGTGACGGTCACCGGCCCGACGGCCACCGGCTATGTCTCGGTGTACCCGTACGGGACGGCGCGCCCGTCGGTGTCCAGCGTCAACTTCACCGCCGGCCGGACGGTGCCCAACCTGGTCGTCGTCCCGGTGAAGGACGGTCAGATCACGTTCTACAACCACGCGGGCAGCATCGACCTCATCGCCGACATCGCCGGCTACTACACCGGCTGATCCGGTCCATCGGCTCCCTCGGCCGCACGCGTCAGCGGGCGACGGCAAGTGCCGCCGCCCGCCGGCGCGTACGCGTACCGGACAGCGCCTCGTCGTAACGGTGCAGGACCAGGCGGGCCAGGGCCGGGTGGGGGCCGAGCGGGGCCGCGGCGAGCCAGGGAGCCTGGGCGGCGGCGCGGGCGGCGAAGCGGCCGGGGGCGGTGAAGCAGGAAGCCACGGCGACGCGGTGGCGGCCGCGGGCGGCGAGGGCGCGGACGGCCTCGGG
Organism: Streptomyces fradiae; assembly: GCF_041270065.1. NCBI lineage: Bacteria > Bacillati > Actinomycetota > Actinomycetes > Kitasatosporales > Streptomycetaceae > Streptomyces > Streptomyces fradiae. The sequence continues at coordinate 2,445,990 of NZ_CP065958.1, forward strand.
GACGGTGGGGGCGGCGGCGGAGGTGTAGGCGGGGAGGACGGGGACGCCGCCGAGGCGCTCGCCGAGCAGCGCGGCGATCCGGCGGATGTCGGCGGCGGAGTCGGGGTCGCGCGAGCCGGCGGAGGCGAGGACCACTCCGGTGGCGGGCGAGGCTCCGTCCTCGGGGGCCCAGCCGGCCTCGGCGAGGCGGTCGGCGAGGGCCTCGACGAGAAGGGGGTGCGGGCCGAGGGGCGCGGCGATCCGGGCGCGGAGGGCGGGGGCGGCGGCGAGCGCGGCGGGCAGGTCGTGCTTGACGTGGTAGCCGGGGGCGAAGAGCAGCGGGACGAGGACGGCGTCACCGGTCAGGTCTGCCAGAACATCCGTGAGCAGCGGCGCGTTCAGCTCGATGTGCGCGAGGCGCACGTCGAGCCCGGGCCGCAGCTCGCGCACCCGGTCGAGCAGCGCGCCGAGCGTCGCCGCGGCCCGGGGGTCACGGCTGCCGTGGCCGACGGCTATCAGGGTGGGGGCGTAGGCGTCGGCGGCGCCCCGCCGCGCGAGGATGCGGCCGAGCATCCCGGCGGCGGTGCTGTCGAAGGCCGTGCTGGTGTCGGCGTCCGGCTCGTACGTCGTCATGGACCGATGTTTCACGGGGCACGTTGCCTGGCCGTTTCGCGCGGGTCACGGCTCGTTGGCGCCCCGCTCACCGCGCCAGCCACACCCGCAGCGGCCCGAGCGTCCCGAAGCCCGCAGCGAGCGCCGCGTCCAGGTCCTCGCCCGATTCGTAGCCGACGACCGGGAGGCCGGGGGCGGCGTGGGCGAGGGCGCCCGTCCAGGCGTACGAGGCGGGGACGCCGTCCGTCGTGAAGAGGTTGGAGATCCCGGTGACGCCGGCGGACTCGGTGAGGACGGCGCCGCCGAGGATCCGGCCGTCGGCGGCGTGACCCGCGACGATCGTGGTCGTCGGGTCGGCGAGGAGTGCGGGCCGGAAGAGGGCGGCCTCGTCGGCGTCGCCGCCGCTCCAGGCGAGGGCCCAGGCGGCGAGGTCGTCGGCCGTACGGACCGGGCGCCAGCCCTCGGCCGGCAGCGGGGACACGGGGGCCGGGCGGTGGATCCACTGGGCCTCGAAGAGGAGGCGGAAGCCCTCGGCGGTGAGGTCGAGCCGGGCGTGGCTGTCCTTGACGGAGGCGCCGGGGGCCGTGCGGTCGATGCCGGGCAGCAGGTCCGCGGCGGTCGCGTCCTCGGTCAGGGTCACGGCGTCCGGGTAGTAGAGCGGGGCGCGGCGCGGGCTGGTCCAGGCCCGGGGGCCGAAGGTGCCGGTCAGGCCGTGGGCGCGGCACATGGCGGCGCACCAGTCGGCGTTGTTGCGGACGGCGTGGGCGAGGAGCTCGGCTTCGGTGATCATCACCGGCGGATCGTACGGACTCCGCGCCCCTCTCCTCCCCTCTTTTTTCGTTCCGAATCACGGAATATCTTTTCCGCTATGAGAATGTCCCCGGCGTCGCTCCCCCGACGCGCCCTCGCCGAGTTCACCGGCACCGCCGCGCTCGTCGCCGTCATCGTCGGCTCCGGCCTCCGCGCCGACTCCCTCAGCCAGGACATCGGGGTCCGGCTGATCGCCAACGCCGCCGCCTCCGCCATCGGCCTCGGCCTGCTCATCGCGCTCATCGGCCCGCTCTCCGGCGCCCACTTCAACCCGGTCGTCACCCTCTCCGAGTGGTGGACCGGCCGCGCCAGGAACGGCGGCCGCGAGGCCCTCGCCTACATCGCCGCGCAGCTCGGCGGTGCCGTCGCGGGCGCGCTGCTCGCCGAGGCGATGTTCGGCCGCGCCCCCGGTGCCGGCCTCGCCACCGCCCAGCGCGCCGAGCTCCACCTCCTCCTCGGCGAGGCCGTCGCGACCGGCGGCCTCGTCCTCGTCGTCCAGGGCCTGCGCCGCATCGGCCGCCCCTCGCTCGCCCCGGTCGCCGTCGCCGGCTACATCGGCGCGGCCATCTGGTTCACCTCCTCCGGCTCCTTCGCCAACCCGGCGGCCACCGTCGGCCGGGCCTTCTCCGACTCCTTCACCGGCATCGCCCCCGGCTCCGTGCCCGCCTTCGCCGCCGCCCAGCTCCTCGGGATGCTGCTCGGCATGGGCGTCTCCGTACTGCTGTACGGATCGGACCGGGTCGCGAGCGAACCGAAACCCGCCGAATCGCGTCGGACGGAGTGACCACTTCTTCCCGACCACGGAGGTCCACCCGATGCGCGGCGTACGTCTGCCCCGCCTCCCCCGCACCACCCGGGGGCGCCGCCGCGCCGTCCAGGCCCTCATGCTCGGGGCGGTGCTCGCCCTCGCGCCCGCCACCTGGATGCGGGTCACGACCGAGGACCGGCTGCGCACGACGGCGGACGTGCCCGCGCAGGACGTGGCCGTGGTGTTCGGCGCCGGACTGTGGAAGGGCCGGCCCACCCCGTACCTCGCGCACCGGCTCGACACCGCCGCCGAGCTCTACCGCGACGGCAAGGTCAAGGTCCTCCTCGTCACCGGCGACAACAGCCGCACCGAGTACGACGAGCCCAGCGCCATGCGCACGTACCTGGCCAAGCGCGGGGTGCCGGACGACAAGGTCGTCAGCGACTACGCGGGCTTCGACACCTGGGACTCCTGCGTCCGCGCCAAGAAGATCTTCGGCGTCGACCGGGCGGTCCTGGTCACCCAGGACTTCCACATCAAGCGGGCGGTCGCGCTGTGCGGGGCGGCGGGCGTGGAGTCGTACGGGGTCGGGGTCGGCGAACCGAAGGACGCCACCTGGTACTACGGCACCACCCGCGAGCTCGCCGCCGCCGGCAAGGCCGCGCTCGACGCGGCGCTGCGCCCCGACCCGCGCTTCCTCGGCGAGCGGGAGGACGGCGTGACGAAGGCGCTGGCGGCGCCGCCGCGTACGAACGGCTGATCCGGGGCCTCTCCGCCTCACCCCGTACGCGTTACGGACAGGAGCTCACGGCACCTCGCCCGTAATGCGGGGCGAGCACGCCCGTAACACTCCCGTCGCATCCTCGGACCATGTCCGAGGTCACCACCGTTCCCACGGTTCCCACGCACTGCCCCTACTGCGCGCTGCAGTGCGGCATGAACCTGCGGCCCACCGCCGCGGGCGCGCTGCCGGCCGAGGTGGTCGACCGGCCGGACTTCCCCGTGAACCGGGGCGCGCTGTGCGGCAAGGGCCGCACCGCGCCCGCCGTGCTCTCCTCCCGGGTCCGGCTCACCGAGCCCCTGGTCCGCTGCCCTGACACGGGGGCGCTGGAGCCCGCGACCTGGGAGGAGGCCCTGTCCGCCGTCGCCGAGGGGCTGAGCCGTACCCGCGCCGGCCACGGCGCCGATGCCGTGGGGGTCTTCGGCGGCGGCGGCCTCACCAACGAGAAGGCGTACGCGCTCGGCAAGTTCGCCCGGCTCGTCCTCGGCACCTCGCAGATCGACTACAACGGCCGCTTCTGCATGTCGTCCGCGGCCGCCGCCCACCAGCGGGCCTTCGGGCTCGACCGGGGCCTGCCCTTCCCCCTTGAGGACATCCCGAAGACCGGCTGCGTGATCCTCGTCGGCTCCAACCTCGCCGAGACCATGCCGCCCGCGCTGCGCTACCTCACCGAGCTCAAGGCCAACGGCGGCAAGCTGATCGTCGTCGACCCGCGCCGCACCCGGACCGCCGAACAGGCCGATCTGCACCTCGCGCCGCGCCCCGGCACCGACCTGGCGCTCGCCCTCGGCATGCTGCACCTGGTCGTCGCCGAGGGGCGGGTCGACGAGGAGTTCGTGGCCGCGCGTACGGAGGGCTGGGCGGAGGCGCGGGCCGGGGCGATGTCCCACTGGCCCGAGCAGGTGGAGCGGATCACCGGTGTGCCGGTGCCCGAACTCCGCGAGGCGGTACGGATGTTCAGCGAGGCCGGGACCGGCATGGTGCTCACCGCACGCGGCCCCGAGCAGCAGTCCAAGGGCACCGACACCGTCGGCGCCTGGATCAATCTGTGCCTGGCCACCGGCAAGGCCGGCCGCCCGCTGTCCGGCTACGGCTGCCTCACCGGCCAGGGCAACGGCCAGGGCGGCCGCGAGCACGGCCAGAAGGCCGACCAGCTGCCCGGCTACCGCAAGCTCGACGACCCGGCCGCCCGGGAGCACGTCGCCGGGGTGTGGGGGGTCCCGCCGGAGTCCCTGCCGGGGCCGGGCCGCAGCGCGTACGAACTCCTCGACGCGCTCGGCCGGGACGTGAAGGCCCTCCTCCTCATGGGCTCCAACCCCGTCGTCTCCGCCCCGCGCGCCGCCCACATCGAGGAGCGTCTGAAGTCCCTGGACTTCCTGGCCGTCGCCGACGTCGTCCTCTCCGAGACCGCGGCCCTCGCCGACGTCGTCCTGCCCGTCACCCAGTGGGCCGAGGAGACCGGCACCACCACCAACCTGGAGGGCAGGGTGCTGCTGCGCCGCCGGGCCCTCACCCCGCCGCCCGGGGTCCGCAGCGACCTGGAGGTGCTGCACGGGCTCGCCGCCCTGCTCGGCTGGGAGAAGGGCTTCCCGGCCGACCCGGAGGAGGTCTTCGGCGAGCTGCGGCGCGCCTCGGCGGGCGGCCCGGCGGACTACTCCGGCATCAGCTACCGCCGGATCGAGGAGGAGCAGGGCGTGTTCTGGCCCTGCCCCGACGAAGGCCACGCCGGCACCCAGCGGCTCTTCCTGGACCGCTTCGCCACGCCCGACGGCCGGGCCCGTTTCGTGCCGGTCGTGCACCGGGCGGCGGCCGAGGAGACGGACGCCGACTACCCGGTGGTGCTGACCACCGGCCGGGTCGTCGCCCAGTACCAGTCCGGCGCGCAGACCCGGCGGGTCGACGAGCTGAACGCCGCCGCGCCTGGCCCGTTCGTGGAGCTGCACCCGCGGCTCGCCGAGCGGCTCGGGGTCGCGGAGGGCGAGGCCGTGGCCGTGGTGTCGCGGCGCGGGCGGGCGGTCGCGCCGGCCCGGATCACCGCCGCGATCCGCCCGGACACCGTCTTCATGCCCTTCCACTGGCCGGGCGAGGGCCGCGCGAACACGCTCACCAACCCGGCGCTCGACCCGGTGTCGAAGATGCCCGAGTTCAAGGTGTGCGCGGTCCGCCTGGAGCGCGCCGCCTCCTGAAGACCGATCGCTGTTGGCTACGGCTACGGGCGGTCGAACCAGTCGCCGCTCTCGATGACCGGGCCGAGGGGCGCGTCCGGCGCCGCCAGGAACACCCAGGCGGACACCCGCGCCCCGTCCCGTACCCGTACGACGTCCATCGCCACCCGCTCGTACCCGACGGGCAGCTCAAGGCGGTCGAGCAGGCCGAACAGATCGAGGTAGTCGCCGGACGAGGGCGTGAGCAGGCTGCCGACGACCCGGCCCCGCTCCGCCGGGACGGCATACGGATAGCCGGGCCCGTCGTGCAGGACCGCCCCGTGCAGCACGGCCTCCGCCTCGGTGCCGATCCGGCCGGCGAGGAACCGGTCGTGGTTGTACCCGCCCGGGCGCAGCGTCCCGTACACGAAGAACGGCCGCTCGGCGTCCGGCCGCGCCGGGGCCTCGACGGCGGCGAGCGCCGTCGTCTCCCGCTCGACCCAGCGGGCGTACTCCTCGCTCACCCGGTTCACCCGGGTCGCGACGATCTCCGGGGTCTCGTAGTCGTGGGCGGCGAGGAGGTGCGCCTCCAGGGCCGGGTAGCGCGCCTCGGTGGTCTTGAACACCACCTGCCACTCCTCCGCGGTCTCGATCGAGCCGTGCCAGTGGTACACGGAGGAGACCGGCCCGGAGACCTGCGCGCAGGCGGCGACCCGGGCCTCGACGGCCCCGCGCGCCAGGGCCGTGGCCTTGGCGCGGGCGTCGGTGCTGGTGACGACGGTGACGATCACGCCTTCACCGTACGGGCGAACCGGCCCGTGTGCAGCCGGGCCGGGTACAGCCGGGCGGCACAGGCTCGGGCCCGCCGGGGGCGGCGGTGATCACCCGTTCGGCACGGACCGTCAGCTGACGCCGTGAAACCCGCTCTCACCTGCGCAAACGCGGGATCTCCAGCGACACGCCGCACCTGAACGGACGCATTCTGATCCTCCATCAGCAGGCGGCTGGCGCGTCCACGCATTTATGTCGGTCCTACGGAAGCCCCTTTCCGTACGAACGTCCGCGCGCCACGGAGGCCACCATGCGCCGCACCCCTGTCCCCCTGCTCACCGGTACCGCGCTCACGGTCCTCGCGCTCGGCGCGCTCGCCGCGCCCGTGGCGTACGCGAACAACGACGGTCACGAGAACTCCGGTCGCGAGAACTCAGGGCACCAGAACTCGCAGTCCCTGGAGATCTTCCCCTCCTCCGCCGACCCCGGCACCACCGTCACCGTGAACACCCTCGCCTGCGGCTCCCACGGCCACGGGGTGGGCGACGCGAACTCGCTCGGCGCGGGCGAGTTCCAGCTCAACCCGAGCACGCACAAGGAGGTCGTGGTGGGCCAGTTCACCGTGCCGCACCACGCCAAGTCGGGGACCTATCCGATCAGCGTCGCCTGCGACAACGGCAAGACCGCGCGCGGCGACCTCTTCGTCAAGCACAAGACCCCGAGCGGCCATGTGCAGACCGGTGTCGGCGGCAGCGTGGGCCCCGACACCGCCCAGGTCACGGCGGGCGTGGCGGTGCTGGCCGCGGCTGCCGTGGGCGGTACCTGGCTCCTGCGCCGCCGGGCGAGCGGCGCGCAGGACGGCTGAACGCCGTACCGCCTCCGTCCTGCCCCCGCCGCGCGCCCGCTGACGGCCCGGCGGGGGCAGGACCATCCGGAAGACCCGTACACCGGAAGACCCGTACAAAGGAAGAAGCCCAGGTGAGCAACCGCAGCAAGGGCTGGGGAATAGCCGTCGCCGCCTGCGTCGGGCTGTGGATGATCCAGAACGGCTCGGGCGAGGTCACCCCGCCGATCCCCACGGCCGCGCAGGCCTTCGCCGCCGGCCCGAGCGTGCACACCGACGCCGCCGCCGATCCGCTGCCGCCCTCGTCCCCGCTGCGGCTGCGGATCCCCGAGATCGACGTCGACACGCCCCTGACCGGCCTCGGCCTCGGCCCCGACGGCGCCCTGGAGGTGCCGCCGGCCGACGACCGCAATCTGGCCGGCTGGTACGAGAACGGCACCCGGCCCGGCGCCAAGGGCACCGCGATCGTCGCGGGACACGTCGACAACGCGCAGGGGCCCGCCGTCTTCTACGCGCTCGGCGCGCTGAAGAAGGGGCACCGGATCGAGGTGGACCGGCAGGACGGCCGTACCGCCGTCTTCACCATCGACGCCGTCGAGGTCTACGAGAAGGACCGCTTCCCGGACGCCAGGGTGTACGGGGAGGCGGACCGGGCCGAGATCCGGGTGATCACGTGCGGCGGCGGCTTCTCGAAGAAGGCGGGCGGCTACCTCGGCAATGTCGTCGCCTTCGGCCACCTCATCGGGGTGAAGTGACGGCTCGAAGCGACGGCTACGCCCACTGGTCGAAGGCGAGCTTCGCGACCAGCGAGAAGACGACCACGAGCAGCACCCCGCGGACGAACTCCGCGCCCTTCGCCAGCGCCATCCGCGCGCCGATCATGCCGCCGACCAGGTTGAACACCGCCATGACGGCGGCGAGCAGCCACAGCACATGCCCCTGGTAGGCGAACATCGCGAGCGCGCCCGCGTTGGTGCAGACGTTGACGATCTTGGAGGTGGCGGAGGCCGTCACCAGGTCGAGGTGGAGCACGGCGGTGAGCGCGAGCACCAGGAAGGTGCCGGTGCCGGGCCCGAACAGACCGTCGTAGAACCCGATGCCGCCGCCGACCACGACGATCGCGGTGACGATCCGGGCCCGGGTGAGCGGGGGCCGGTCCTCCTCCGCCGTACGGCTGCCGAAGGACGGCCGCAGCATCACGAACGCGGCGACCCCGAGCAGCACCACCATGATCACCGGCCGCAGCACCGCGCTGCTGATCCCGGCCGCGAAGAAGGCGCCGCCCATCGACCCGACGAGCGCGGCGAGCCCGATCCGCACCGCCGTACCGACCTTGACCGGCGCCCTGCGGAGATACGTGAAGGCCGCGCCGGACGTCCCGACGATCGACACCGCCTTGTTGGTGCCGAGGATCTGCGCGGCCGGCACGTGCGGCAGGCCGAGGAGGAGGGCGGGCAGCTGCAGCAGCCCGCCGCCGCCGACCACGGCGTCGATCCAGCCGGCGGCCAGCGCCGCGAGGCAGAGCAGGACGAGTGTGGTCAGGGATATGTCAGGCATGGGGGTGAGCCTAGAGCCCCGATGTATGCACCAGCCATCGATCCCGAGGAGTCTTGAGCTACGTCTGAGCCTTGTCGGCGCGTCGTATACGTCGAAGGGCCCTCACAGTGCGGAGCGGCGGCGGTGAGATCAGCGTTCCGTACGGGAAACAGTCGGGATCCCGTCGGGTAACACCCGCCGCGCACTCTTCCGGGTATGAGTACACGGATCGTGGTGGTCGGGGGCGGAACGGCGGGTGCCCGGCTCGCCCAGCGCCTGCCGGTCACCCTGCTCGGCGAGGAGCCGCACGCACCGTACAACCGGCTGCTGCTCGCGGACGTCCTCGCCGGGCGGTACGGCCCCGAGGTCATCGCGCTGCCCGCGGCGCGCGAGCCGGCCCGGCTCGGCGCCGGCGCGCGGGCGGTGCGGATCGACCGCGCGGCCCGCACGGTGGAGTGCGCGGACGGCTCCCTCGTCCCGTACGACCGGCTGGTCCTGGCGACCGGCGCGGCGCCGGTGCTGCCGCCGCTGCGCGGCCTGCGCGGGGCGCAACTGCCCACCGGGGTGCACCCGTTCCGCACCCTCGACGACTGTCTGGCGCTGCGCGAGCTGGTCCGGCCCGGAGTGCGGGCGGTCGTCGTCGGCGGCGGACTGCTCGGCGTCTCGGCGGCCCGGGCGCTCGCGGCGGGCGGCGCCGAGGTGATGCTCACCCAGCAGGGCGAGCGCCTCATGGAGCGCCAGCTCGACGACGAGGCCGCGGCCCTGCTCCGTACCCACCTCACCGACCTCGGCGTCGAGGTCCACACCGAGTGCCGGGTCAGCGGGCTGCGGCAGCAGAACGGCGCCGTCACCGCCGTCGAACTCGCCGACGGCTTCGTCCTCGACGCCCAGATCGTCGTCCTGGCCTGCGGGGTCCGCCCCCGCGTCGCCCTCGCCCGCGAGGCGGGCCTCGCCCTCCGCACGGGCGTCGTCGTCGACGACGAGCTCCGCACCTCCGACCCGTACATCCACGCGATCGGCGACTGCGCCGAACACGCCGGCCGCGTCTACGGCCTCGCGGGCCCGGCCCTGGAACAGGCGGACGTCCTGGCGGAGCTGCTGACGGCGGAAGCGGACGCCCCCGCCGTCCCGTGTGGGCAATCGTCCCGCAGGGCGTGGGGGTCCCCCCAGGGCGAAGCCCTAGGGGGAGGGTGGGCTACACGGGACGGCGCCCATGCGGGCGCGTTCCGCACCCGGGCCCACCCGCACCACGAGGACGCCGCGCCCGGGCCGCACGTACAGGCCCCGGGGGCGGAGGCACCCGCAGAGGTGCCGCCCGCGACGGACCGCCCCCGATACACCGGCACCCGCGCCCTCACCCGCCTCACCCTCGGCGGCGCCCAGCCCCTCGACCTCGCCGCCTTCGGCGAAGCCACCCCGCTGCCCGGCGACGACGTCGTACGGCTCACCGACGCCACCCGCGGGGCCTACCGGAAGGTCGTCGTGCGCGGCGACCGGCTGGTGGGCGGCGTACTGCTCGGCGACCTGGGCGCCGTCGGGACGCTCGCCCGGGCCTGGGAGGGCGACGAGGCCCTGCCGGACGCCCCCCTGCTGCACCTGCTCACCCACGACGGAGGCTCCTCATGACGACCTCGACCACCCCGACCACCCCTGCCGCCCCCACCATCGTCCTGGTCGGCCACGGAATGGTCGGCCAGCGGTTCCTGGAGGCGCTCGCGGAGCGGGGCGTCACCGCGCGGGCCCGGGTCGTGGTGCTCTGCGAGGAGCCCCGGCCCGCCTACGACCGCGTCCAGCTGACCTCGTACTTCTCCGGCCGCACCCCCGACGACCTCTCCCTCGTCCCGGACGGCTTCCTCGCCGAGCACGGCATCGAGCTGCACACCGACGAGCCCGTCACCGCCGTGGACCGGGCCGCCCGCACGGTCACCACCGGCTCCGGTCAGGTCTTCGCGTACGACACGCTCGTCCTGGCCACCGGCTCGTACCCCTTCGTGCCGCCGGTCCCCGGCAAGGACGCCCGCGGCTGCTTCGTCTACCGCACGATCGAGGACCTGCTCGCGATCGAGGAGTACGCGAAGGGCCGCACCACCGGCGCGGTGGTCGGCGGCGGCCTGCTCGGCCTGGAGGCGGCCGGCGCGCTGAAGGGCCTCGGCCTGGACACCCACATCGTGGAGTTCGCGCCGCGCCTGATGCCGGTGCAGGTCGACGAGGGCGGCGGCGCGGCCCTGCTGCGCACCATCGAGCAGATGGGCCTGACCGTCCACACCGGGACCGGCACCCAGGAGGTCGTCACCGAGGACGGCGCGGTCACCGCCATGCGCCTCTCCGACGGCTCCGAACTCGCCACGGAGATGGTGGTGTTCTCGGCGGGCGTCCGCCCCCGCGACCAGCTGGCCCGCGACTGCGGCCTGGACGTCGGCGAGCGCGGCGGCATCGCCGTGGACGAGCTGTGCCGGACCTCCGACCCGGCCGTCTTCGCGATCGGCGAGTGCGCGCTCGCCTCGGACGGGCGGGTGTACGGCCTGGTGGCGCCCGGCTACGAGATGGCATCGACCGCCGCCGCGACGATCGCCGACGAGACCGTCAGCGGCTTCACCGGCGCCGACCTGTCGACCAAGCTGAAGCTGCTCGGCGTCGACGTGGCCTCCTTCGGCGACGCCCACGGCACCGCCGAGGGCTGTCTCGACGTCGTCTACTCCGACTCCCGCTCCGGCATCTACAAGAAGCTCGTCGTGGACGGCGAGGGCGTGCTGCTCGGCGGCGTCCTGGTCGGCGACGCCGAGGCGTACGGCATGCTGCGCCCGCTCACCGGCAGCAAGCCGCCGGTCTCGCCCGAGCAGCTGGTGCTCCCCGCGGGCGTCGGCGCGCCGGTCGCGCTCGGCCCCTCCGCCCTCCCGGACGACGCCGTCATCTGCTCCTGCCACAACGTCACCAAGCACGCGATCAGCCAGTGCACCAGCCTCCCCGAGGTGAAGAAGTGCACCAAGGCCGGCACGGGCTGCGGCAGTTGCGTGAAGGTGATCGAGAAGCTGCTGCCTGCGGCCACCGACAAAGGGCTCTGCGGCTGCTTCTCGTACACCCGCAGCGAGCTCTACGAGATCGCTCGTACCCTCCGCGTGACCTCCTTCGCCGCGCTGCTCGACTCGCACGGGCGGGACGAGGCGAAGGGCGGCGAGGGCTGCGAGGTGTGCAAGCCGACCGTCGGCTCCATCCTGGCCTCGCTCAACAACGGTTACATCCTGGACGGCGAGCAGGCGGCGCTCCAGGACACCAACGACCACTTCCTCGCCAACATGCAGCGCAACGGCTCCTATTCGGTGGTGCCGCGCATCCCGGGCGGCGAGATCACCCCCGAGAAGCTGATCGTGATCGGCGAGGTGGCCCGCGACTTCGGCCTCTACACGAAGATCACCGGCGGCCAGCGGATCGACCTCTTCGGCGCCCGGGTCGACCAGCTCCCCTCCATCTGGACCCGGCTCGTCGACGCCGGCTTCGAGTCCGGCCACGCCTACGGCAAGGCGCTGCGCACGGTGAAGTCCTGTGTGGGACAGACCTGGTGCCGCTACGGCGTCCAGGACTCCGTGAAGATGGCGATCCTGCTCGAACTGCGCTACCGCGGCCTGCGCGCCCCGCACAAGCTGAAGTCCGCGGTCTCCGGCTGCGCCCGCGAGTGCGCCGAGGCCCAGTCGAAGGACTTCGGGATCATCGCGACCGCGAGCGGCTGGAACCTGTACGTGGGCGGCAACGGCGGCGCCACCCCGCGCCACGCCGATCTGCTCGCCCAGGATCTGTCGGACGCCGAACTGATCCGGCTGATCGACCGGTTCCTGATGTTCTACATCCGCACCGCCGACCGCCTGGAGCGGACCTCGGTGTGGCTGGAGCGTCTGGAGGGCGGCCTCGACCACCTCAAGGACGTGGTGGTGCACGACTCACTCGGCCTGTGCGACGAGCTGGAGGCGCTGATGGCCGCGCACGTCGCCGGCTACCGGGACGAGTGGGCGGAGACCCTCGACGACCCGGACCGGCTGCGGCGCTTCGTCTCCTTCGTGAACGCGCCGGAGACGCCCGACCCGACGGTGAAGTTCGTGCCGGAGCGCGACCAGATCAAGCCGGACCTGCAGATCCTCACGATCGGCACCCTGGAAGGAGCCACCTCCCGATGACGACGATGACGACGACGGCGATCCTCGAACTCTCCCCCGATGCCGAGTCCTGGATGCCGGTCTGCGAGGAGGCCCGGCTCACCCCGGGCCGGGGCATGGCCGCGCTGCTGCCGGACGGCCGGCAGGCCGCCGTCTTCAGGGACCGGTCCGGCCGTGCGTACGCGATCGACAACCGCGACCCGTTCACCGGCGCCCAGGTGCTCTCCCGGGGCCTGGTCGGCTCGGCGGACGGCCGGCCGTTCGTCGCCTCGCCGCTCCTGAAGCAGCGCTTCGACCTGGAGACGGGCCGCTGCCTGGACGACGACGAGGTGACGGTGGCGGTGTACCCGGTCCGTACGGCCTAGCCGGACCTGCTGCGTGGCTCAGCCCTGCGGCGCGTCGCCCTCGACCGCCGCGGGGTCCATCCACATGACCTCCCAGTGGTGCCCGTCGAGGTCGGTGAAGGAACGCCCGTACATGAAGCCCATGTCCATCGGCGGCAGCACCGCGCCGCCGCCGGCCGCCAGCGCCTTGTCCGCCAGCTCGTCGACCTTCTCGCGGCTCTCGGCGCTGAGCGCGCACATCACCTCGGTCGACTTCGTCGCGTCGGAGACCACCTTGCCCGGCGCGGCGAAGCCGAGGAACTTCTCCTCGGTGAGCAGCATGGTGAAGATCGTGTCGCTGATGACCACACAGGCGGCGGTCTCGTCGGTGAACTGCGGGTTGATGGTGTAGCCGAGCTGCTCGTAGAAGGCCTTGCTCGCGTCCAGGTCCTTCACCGGCAGGTTCACGAAGATCATCTGCGGGGCCATGGTGTCCGTCCACTCTCTCGTCCGTCGGTGCCGTGTCGGCGCTTTCGAGAGTTAAGACGGGCGGGCCCGGCGGAACTCATCGCCCCGCCGACACTTTCCTCGAAAATCCTTCCCGCTCAGGCGACGGACCGCAGCGTGAGCGCCGCCAGCGGGACGAATCCGCCGCTGCCTCCGACGCCCTCGGGCGCGTCGGTCGACGCCTCGGCCCCGCCGAGCCGCCGCAGCATCGCGACCGCGATCCGCTCCCCCTGCGCCTTGGCCCGCTCGGCCAGCGGCCCCGCGTGCCGCCCGTCGATCGTGGCCCGCCACAGCTGCACCCACCGCCCGAAATGGGCGGCGGTCAGCGGACGTACGGAGTCCAGCGCGGCGTGCGGCCCGAACGCGTCCCGCCGGTACTCGGCGCTGCGGAACAGGGCCCGCTCCCAGAAGTCGCCGATCCTCGGCAGGTGGGTGTCGAGATCGGTGCCGGCGACCTCGGTGAAGAACGGCCCGATGAGCGGGTCGGCGAAGGCCGCCTCGTAGAAGCGGCGCAGCAGGGCGTCGAGGTCGGCGCGGTCGCGGATGTCACGGGTGACGGCCATGGGACGAGGGTCGCGGATCGGACGGGGCGGGGGCCAGTGCCGAAGGTCCCTGGACCCGGATCAGAGCGTCCAGCGTCGTACGGTTTCCGTCGCGTGCTCGTGCGTGAGCCACGTGCCGTCGCCCAGCGGGCGGGCCACGCTGTCGACCGTGCCCGGGGGGTAGGTGACGCGCCCGCGAATCTCCAGGGTGCGGGCGTCAAGGAGCCAGGTGCCGGTCTCCTCCGGGTCGGAGGAGAACTCGATCCCGGTGGTGGCGAGCACGGTGTCCCCGTCGAGGAAGCCGCAGCACCAGTCCCAGGGCAGCTCACGCCGCTCTGCGAGGAGCGTGCCGTCGAGGGCGTGCATCTGAAGGTCGTTGAGGTTGTGCTCGATGGTCAGGAAGCCAGGGTGGTTGGGGTGGACGTCGGCCAGAACCCGGTCAAGGCCCTCGTTCAGCTCGTCGTGGACGGCCAGTGTCTCCCCGTCCCAGCGGCCCCAGTAGACGAGCGCGCCGTCCTGTCCCATGCCGACGCACAGGCCCATGTGGACGCCGTCGGGGTGCGAGGTGTGCCAGGAACCCGAGGCAGCACTGTCCAGCTCCCATCGGGCCAGCTCGCGGCCGTCTCTCGCGTCAAGGACGACCCAGTGTTCCCCGTACTCCTCAGAGTCCACGACGTGAGCCCAGACGAGGCGGCCGTCGTCGGACACCCGACAGGAGCCCGACGCATTGCCTCGGCAGACCTGCTGCTCGTCGCCGGTGTGGGCGTGGCCGACCTCCTGGTTCCAGCAGCCGTGCACGTACGACCACAGCGTGCCGCCGTCGGCCGCGACGGCCCGTACCGACCGCTGGCCGGAGAAGACGGCAAAGGTGCTGTCCGGGCTCACCGAGTGCACTCCTCGATCCCAGCCGGGCCAGGGCAGCGGAAAGACGGTCTCCGGAGCCCGCTCCCCCGCCAGGAGGGCTGCGCGGTCGTGGACCGCGAGCTCGGCTCCGTGCTTCAGCAGGACTCTGCGCTGCTCGTGTCCCCCGCTCTCGAAGACGCTGCCTTCGAGGAGCGCGCGCACTCCGGGAACCGAAGGCGAACCGATCAGGCGTGCGACGAAGTCCATGGCCGGAACCTACCGCCCGTCACCGACAGCCCCGCCCCCACCCAAAGGGTCGCCGCCCGCCTCCTCCCCGTCACCGCCCGTTGACGCCCGGTCAACTCCGGACGCCTAGATTCCAGGACCGCGCGACCCCGCGCCGCCGACCGGCGCCGCGGGGCGGATCACACCCTGATCAGGAGTGAGACGTGGAGCGACGCAGTTTCCTGCGTGGAGCGGTCATCGGCACCTCGGCCGCCGCCTTCGGCGGCAGCCTCTGGAGCGGGGCGGCCCATGCCGCGCCCGCGCAGCCCGGGGCGGGGCCCTACGGGGCGCTCGGCGCGGCGGACGCGAACGGCATCCTGCTGCCGGCCGGTTTCAGCAGCCGGGTGATCGCCCGGTCGGGCCAGTCGGTCCCGGGGACCTCGTACATCTGGCACAACGCTCCCGACGGCGGCGCCTGTTTCGCCGACGGCACGGGCTGGATCTATGTGTCGAACTCGGAGATCAACCCGGGCGGCGGCGTCAGCGCGGTGAAGTTCAACTCCTCGGGCACGGTCACCAACGCCTACCGGATCCTGTCCAACACCCGGCAGAACTGCGCGGGCGGCAGGACGCCGTGGAACACCTGGCTGTCCTGCGAGGAGGTCAGCCTCGGTTACGTGTACGAGACGGATCCGTACGGCGTGAACGCGGCCGTTCAGCGGCCGGCGCTCGGCCGGTTCAAGCACGAGGCGGCGGCCGCCGACCCGGTGCGGCAGGCGATCTACCTCACCGAGGACGAGACCGACGGCTGCTTCTACCGCTTCCTGCCCACCACCTGGGGGAATCTGTCCTCCGGCACCCTGCAGGTCTTCAGGGCCGGCACCGCCACCTCCGGCACCTTCACCTGGCAGAACGTGCCGGACCCGGACGGCTCGCCGACCACCACCCGCAACCAGGTCTCCGGCGCCAAGCGGTTCAACGGCGGCGAGGGCTGCCACTACGCCGACGACACCGTCTGGTTCACCACCAAGGGCGACAACCGGGTGTGGCAGGTCAACCTGGCCGCCGGCACCTACGAGCTGGCGTACGACGACTCGCTGGTGCCCGGCGGGGCGGCGCCGCTGACCGGGGTCGACAACGTGACCGGCACGGCCTCCGGCGATCTGTACGTCGCCGAGGACGGCGGCAACATGGAGATCTGCCTGATCACCCCGGACGACGTCGTCACCCCGTTCCTGCGGATCAGCGGCCAGTCCGGTTCCGAGATCACCGGACCGGCCTTCTCGCCCGACGGCAGCCGGCTCTACTTCTCCAGCCAGCGGGGCACCACCGGCAGTTCGTCCGGTGGCATCACCTACGAGGTCGCCGGCCCGTTCCGCGCGTAGCAGCGGGTCTCCCTGGCCTCCCGGGCCTCGCGAGAGCCCTGGGGAGCCGGAGCCGCGACCGGGGCTCCCTGGGCGCCGCCGAGGAGGGCGGCGCCCAGCGGGGTCAGGGTGTGCAGGACCGCGTTGCCGTGCCGGAGCGTGGCGACCAGGCCGGCCTCCCGCAGGACACCGGCGTGCTGGCTCGCCGAGGCGAGGGACACCCCCGCCCGGCGGGCCAGTTCGCTCGTGGTGCCGCCGTCGCCGATGGCGTTGAGGACCTCCGAGCGGGTGTGCCCGACCAGTTTGGCGAGCGAGGGCAGGCCGGGTGTCCGGACGTTCGGCGCCTCGCAGTGGGTGACCGGGTACACGAGCACCGGCGGCAGCTCCGGGTCGCGCAGCACGACCGGGGTGCCGCGGCAGAAGTACGAGGGCTGCAGCAGCAGTCCGCGCCCGTCGAGGTGCACGTCCCGGTCGACCGGGTAGTCGGCCTCCAGGACCGGGCTGCGCCAGCGCAGCATCGGCGGCAGCGAGGCGAGGAGCTCGTCCGCGCCGCCGTCGAGCAGCGCCCGGCCGCGGCGTGCCCGGTCGGCCTCGACCCGGGCCTGGATGTGGCTCCAGTACGGCTCGACGGCGGCCCGGTGGTAGGCGCGGAGCGCGCCGAGGAGCCGCCCGAGCGGCCCGCTGCCGCCGTCGGCGAGGGCTCTGAGCGCGTTCGGGACGGCGGGGTGCCCGGAGCGGGCGGCGCCGATCAGGGCGAGTTCCGTGTGCAGCCGGCCGGGCGGGGTGGCCCGGACGGCGTCGAGGCCCTCGTCGAGGCCGAGAATGCCCTGGGGCGGGGTGAGGAAGTCGGGGAAATAGCCGCGGCTGGGCACGAGGGCGCCGAGCAGCCGGGTCTCACCCCCGAGTCGTATACGCGCCTCCGACCGCCATTCCCCGTAGACCACGGAGCCGCGCCGGTCTCGTAAACGATGAAAACTGAGAATCGTTTCCCACAGAACGTCCGGCTGTGCGGCCATCCGCACCCCCGCCAAGTCGTTTCCGGTGAAATGAATCCGCAGCATGGAACCCCCACCTGTGCACTCGCAACCACCCCCGCCGACGAGTATGCACATCATCACTGCACGTTACCAGGGTGTTTCAGCCACACTTGAAAAGCCTCGCGGCGAACGGCCGGGAACCGAAAAGCTGTGCACGTCGGACGGGAAACCTTCAGGACCGAGGTGACGCGGCGAAGACCGTGGGGGGCTTTGGCGCGTCCGGCGGCGGTCGGCGAGGGTTGCGGCTCACCCGCCCGACGAGGGTAATGGGCGCGGCCTCCGGGTGGGGATCCGGAGGTCGCGCCCGCCTCATTCTTTGCAAATGTTCAACGCCGAATAATTCAATGCATGACCCCGGTACAACCCGGCGCCACTCCATGCACCACTGGCACATGCAGTTGAACAGGAACTCACATTTTCCCCAACGATCATGCAACGGTGACCAGGGGTGACCGGGGGTCAAAACACGACGGGGCGGACACCTCCGCACAAGGTGTCCGCCCCGTCTCCTGTGGAGACCGGAGCCGCCGCCCATCGGTTCTGAGGGTCGGGGACGAGCGGCGGCTCCGGTGGCTGTGTCGGGCTTTGCTACTGAACCGATGTTCAGCGGCGGCCCGCGAGGGATCAGCGGCTGTCGCTGCCCTTCGCCTCGGCCGCGGCGCGGCCGGCCTCCAGGCGCGCCACCGGAATCCGGAACGGCGAGCAGGAGACGTAGTCGAGGCCGACCTCGTGGAAGAAGTGCACCGACTCCGGGTCGCCGCCGTGCTCGCCGCAGACGCCGAGCTTGATGTCGGGGCGGGTGGCCCGGCCGGCCTCGGCGGCCTGGCGGACCAGGGCGCCGACGCCGTCCTTGTCGATGGTCTCGAAGGGGCTGACGCCGAAGATGCCCTTCTCCAGGTACGCGGTGAAGAAGCTGGCCTCCACGTCGTCGCGGGAGAAGCCCCAGACCGTCTGGGTGAGGTCGTTGGTGCCGAAGGAGAAGAACTCGGCGGCCTCGGCGATCTGGCCGGCGGTGACGGCGGCGCGCGGCAGCTCGATCATGGTGCCGAGGGCCAGCTTCAGCTCGACGCCGGTCTCGGTGGCGACCTGGGCGATGACCTTCTCGGCGTCGTCGCGGACGATCTCCAGCTCCTGGACGGTGCCCACGAGCGGGATCATGATCTCGGCGCGCGGGTCGCCCTTGGCCTCGGCGCGCAGCGCGGCGGCCTCGGCGATGGCACGGACCTGCATGGTGAACAGGCCGGGGATGACCAGACCGAGCCGGACGCCGCGCAGACCCAGCATCGGGTTCTGCTCGTGCAGCCGGTGCACGGCCTGGAGCAGGCGCAGGTCGTTCTCGTGCGGCTCCTTGCGGGCCTCGGCGAGGGCGACACGCACCGACAGCTCGGTGATGTCGGGCAGGAACTCGTGCAGCGGCGGGTCGAGCAGGCGCACGGTGACCGGCAGGCCGTCCATGGCCTCGAAGAGCTCGACGAAGTCCTGCTTCTGCAGCGGGAGCAGCGCCTTCAGCGACTCCTCGCGCTCCTCGTCGGTGTCGGCGAGGATGAGCCGCTCGACGTACTGGCGGCGCTCGCCGAGGAACATGTGCTCGGTGCGGCACAGGCCGATGCCCTGGGCGCCGAAGCGGCGGGCGCGGGCGGCGTCCTCGGCGTTGTCGGCGTTGGCGCGGACGCGCAGCCGGCGGACGCGGTCGGCGTAGGCCATGATCCGGTGGACGGCCTGGACCAGCTCGTCGGCGTCGTCGGCGCCGGCGTGCATGCGGCCCTCGAAGTACTCGACGACCGGGGACGGTACGACGGGTACCTCACCGATGTAGACCTTGCCGGTGGAGCCGTCGATGGAGACGACGTCGCCCTCCTCGACGACCACGCCGGAGGCGGTGGTCATGCGGCGGCGCTTGGTGTCGACCTCGAGCTCCTCGGCGCCGCAGACACAGGTCTTGCCCATGCCGCGGGCGACGACGGCGGCGTGCGAGGTCTTGCCGCCGCGGGAGGTGAGGATGCCCTCGGCGGCGATCATGCCGTCCAGGTCGTCCGGGTTGGTCTCGCGGCGGATCAGGATGACCTTCTCGCCGGAGCGGGACCACTTGACCGCGGTGTAGGAGTCGAAGACGGCCTTGCCGACGGCGGCGCCCGGGGAGGCGGCGATGCCGCGGCCGACCTGCTCGACCTTGGCGTTCTCGTCGAACTTCGGGAACATCAGCTGGGCGAGCTGGGCGCCGTTGACGCGCTGCAGCGCCTCGGCCTCGTCGATGAGGCCCTGGTCCACGAGCTGGGTGGCGATGCGGAAGGCGGCACCGGCGGTGCGCTTGCCGACGCGGGTCTGCAGCATCCACAGCTGGCCGCGCTCGATGGTGAACTCGATGTCGCAGAGATCCTTGTAGTGGGTCTCCAGGGTCGACATGATCTCCATGAGCTGGTCGTACGACTTCTTGTCGATCGACTCGAGCTCGGCGAGCGGCACGGTGTTGCGGATGCCGGCCACGACGTCCTCGCCCTGCGCGTTCTGCAGGTAGTCGCCGTAGACGCCCTGGTGGCCGGAGGCGGGGTCGCGGGTGAAGGCGACGCCGGTGCCGGAGTCCGGGCCGAGGTTGCCGAAGACCATCGAGCAGACGTTGACGGCGGTGCCGAGGTCGTGCGGGATGCGCTCCTGGCGGCGGTACAGCTTGGCGCGGTCGGTGTTCCAGGAGTTGAAGACCGCCTCGATGGCGAGGTCCATCTGCTCGCGCGGGTCCTGCGGGAAGTCGCGGCCGGTCGCGCTCTTGACGATCTTCTTGAACTGCTTGACGACCTTCTTCAGGTCGCCGGCGTCCAGGTCGGTGTCGCTGGCGACCTTCTTGGCGGCCTTGGCCTCGTCGAGGGCGTCCTCGAAGAGCTCGCCGTCGACGCCGAGGACGGTCTTGCCGAACATCTGGATGAGGCGGCGGTACGAGTCCCAGGCGAAGCGCTCGTTGTCGGCCTGGGCGGCCAGGCCCACGACGGAGGCGTCGGAGAGGCCGATGTTGAGGACGGTGTCCATCATGCCGGGCATCGAGAACTTGGCGCCGGAGCGGACCGAGACGAGCAGCGGGTTGTCGGCCTGGCCGAGCTTCTTGCCCATCTGCTGCTCGAGGGCGTCGAGGTGCGCGCTGACCTCGTCGCGGAGCTCGACCGGCTCGGAGCCGGAGTCGAGGTAGACCTTGCACGCCTCGGTCGTGATCGTGAAGCCGGGAGGGACCGGGAGACCGAGGTTGGTCATCTCGGCGAGGTTGGCTCCCTTGCCACCGAGCAGGTCCTTCAGGTCCTTGTTGCCCTCGGTGAAGTCGTAGACGAACTTCTGATCATTGATTTCCGACACGGGTCACGACTCCTCGACGACTCGGTTGGCTGCCCTGACGCCGAGGAACATACCCAGATCGAAGGCGTCTGGGGAGGTACGCCTACCGGTCACCCGGTCTTAACCACCCGTCCGCCAGCACATCGAAAGTAACCGATGAGTAGCTTCCGCTTTCAGGCCCCGAAGCCCGTTTGACTCAATGCAGGGTTCAAGCGCTCACATGAGCGCCTAATCGAGCACTTGCGTTCAAGTCTTGAACGCAAAAAGGGTGGCACCCAGTGCCACCCTTCAAGCGGGAGAGGGTCAGGTAACCTGCTCATCTGAGCGGGACCCCTATCAGGGGTGGCGAGGATCACTCACCGAAAACGCCCCCGAGCAGGGCCCGAGAGACCCTGGTCTCACCCTCCGGACGTGTCCAGCTCAGCGTCCTCGCTCACGCCAGCGCAGTCGTACGGGTCCCTCAACCAGCCGTCCGGCAGGACAACTCGGTTGTTTCCGGACGTACGCCCCCGAGGCCCCTCCGCACCCACCGGCCACGGCTGGTCCAGATCGAGCTCGCTCAACTGAGCGCTCAGTTCGTCGAGGGACGAGGTGATCGCGAGCCGCTTGCGCATCTCGGAGCCGACCGCGAAGCCCTTCAGGTACCAGGCCACGTGCTTGCGGAAGTCGATGACACCGCGGGCCTCGTCACCCAGCCACTCGCCAAGAAGTCGAGCGTGCCGCACCATCACGTCCGCGACCTGGCGGAGCCCGGGCCGGGTGTAGGTGTCGGTGCCCTCGAAGCCGGCCACCAGGTCGGCGAACAGCCACGGCCGCCCCAGACAGCCGCGGCCCACGACCACCCCGTCGCAACCGGTCTCGCGCATCATCCGCAGCGCGTCCTCGGCCGTCCAGATGTCGCCGTTGCCGAGCACCGGGATCTCCGGCACGTGCTCCTTGAGCCGCGCGATGGCGTCCCAGTCGGCGGTGCCGCCGTAGTGCTGGGCGGTGGTCCGGCCGTGCAGGGCGATCGCGGTGACGCCCTCCTCGACCGCGATCCGGCCCGCGTCCAGATACGTCAGGTGATCGTCGTTGATCCCCTTCCGCATCTTCATCGTGACCGGCAGCTCCCCCGCGTTGGACACGGCCTCGTTGAGGATCGCCCGCAGCAACGGCCGCTTGTACGGCAGTGCCGACCCGCCGCCCTTCCGCGTCACCTTCGGCACCGGGCACCCGAAGTTCAGGTCGATGTGATCGGCCAGATCCTCGTCCACGATCATCCGCACCGCCTTGCCGACGGTCACCGGGTCCACCCCGTACAGCTGGATCGACCGCGGCTTCTCGCTCGCGTCGAAGTGAATGAGCTGCATCGTCTTCTCGTTGCGCTCCACCAGCGCCCGCGTCGTGATCATCTCGCTCACGAACAGCCCCTTCCCGCCGGAGAACTCACGGCACAGGGTGCGGAAGGGAGCATTGGTGATGCCGGCCATCGGCGCGAGCACCACCGGCGGCTGCACGATGTGCGGCCCGATGGCGAGGGGGGAGAACGCGGTCATTGGCCCATTGTCCCGCACCGGGCAAGTCTTTAGACAACCGTACGAATCGGGGGCGCGGGGTACGGGACGGGGCGCCGTCAGACCGCGGCCAGGCGGGTGGCTCCCGCGGCCTCCCGGTCCGCGTCGGCCGTCTGCTCCTCCGCGAGGGCCAGGGCGTGGAGGCGTTCGATGCCGGCGCGGGTGGCCGCGTCCACCGGGACGTACGTCACGAGGCGGGGGCCGGCGGTCGGGCCGAGCCAGAGGTTGGTGTGTTCGAGGCGGAGGAGGCCGACCTGGGCGTTGCGGATGAGCTTGGTGCGGCCGGACTGGTCGACGACGTCGTGGCGGGCCCAGATCTCGCGGAACTCCGGGGAGGCCGCCTGGAGCCGGTCGACCAGGGCCTTCCAGGCGGGCTCGGCCAGGTGCTCGGCCATCGAGGCGCGCAGTTTGCCGGCGAGCGCGAGCAGCACCTCGGGCAGGTCGGTGACTGCGGCCCGGAAGTCGTCGTTGGTGAAGGCCAGCCACAGGCTGTTGCGGTCCTCGCGGGGCAGCGCGTCCAGGTCGCAGAAGAGGCGCCCGAAGGTGCGGTTGTGGGCGAGGAAGTCGTAGCGGCTGTTCTGCACGGCGGCCGGCACCGGCTCCAGCTGGTCGAGCAGCGCCCGCAGCGCCGGAGTGACGGTCGGGCAGGGCGTCTCCGGGTTCGGGTCGGCCTGACCGGCGAGGGCGAAGAGATGGGTGCGCTCGGTGGGATCGAGCAGCAGCGCGCCCGCGAGCGCGTCGAGGACCTGTGGGGAGACCTGGATCGGCCGGGCCTGCTCCAGCCACGTGTACCAGGTGACGCCCACCGCGGAGAGCTGCGCGACCTCCTCGCGGCGCAGCCCCGGCGTGCGGCGCCGGCGCCCGCGCGGCAGGCCGACCTGCTCGGGGCTGATCCGTTCGCGGCGGCTGCGCAGGAAGGCGGCGAGCTCGTGCCGCCGTACATCCGGCCCCGCCGAGCTGTCCGCCGTACCGCTCGCCGCACTGCTTGCCGTACCGAGACTCATGACGCTCATGCTCCCAGGGTGCCGGGGCGCTCAGCCCCTTGCCAGGTACTCCTTGTACCAGGATAAGAAGACTCTGGTACCAGGCTAAGGACCGCGCGAGTCTCGACTCCGTGACTACGAAAACTTCCCCGTCCGCCCCGGCCCGCGCCGTCCCGGTCGTCGACCACGCCCGCCCCGCGCTCGGCACCCTCGGCCTGGTCACCGTGCTGCTCGGCGCGGCCCTCCCCCTCGTCGACTTCTTCATCGTCAATGTCGCCCTGCCCACCATCGACCACGACCTGGCCGCCGGACCGGCCCTCCTGGAGCTGGTGGTCGCCGGCTACGGACTGGCGTACGCCGTGCTCCTCGTCCTCGGCGGCCGGCTCGGCGACCGCTTCGGCCGCCGCCGGCTCTTCCTCGGCGGCATGGCGGCCTTCGGTCTCACCTCCCTCGCCTGCGGCCTCGCCCCGGACGCATGGACCCTGGTCGGCGCCCGCGTGGCGCAGGGCGCCGCGGCCGCGCTGATGCTGCCGCAGGTGCTCGCGACCATCCACTCCTCGACCTCCGGCGCCCGGCACGCCCGCGCGCTCAGCCTGTACGGGGCGACCGCCGGCCTCGCCATGGTGGCCGGCCAGATCCTGGGCGGCGTATTGGTCGCGGCCGATGTCGCGGGCAGCGGCTGGCGGTCGATCTTCCTGGTCAACGTGCCGGTGGCGCTGGTCGGCCTGGTCCTCGCGGTGCGCAGCGTGCCCGAGACCCGCTCGGACCGGCCCGCGCCGGTCGACCTGCCCGGCACCCTGCTGCTCGGCCTCGCCCTGCTGACCCTGCTCGCCCCGCTGACCGAGGGCCGGGCGGCCGGCTGGCCGCTGTGGACCTGGGTCGCGCTCGCCGTGTTCCCGTTCGCGGCGGCGGCGTTCTGGTGGGCGGAGGTGCGCGCCGACCGCGCGGGCCGCACCCCGCTGGTGCCGCCGAGCCTGCTGCGGCTTGTCTCGCTGCGCCGGGGCCTCGCCGTCGTACTGCCGCTGTCGCTGGGCTTCAGCGGCTTCATGTTCGTGATCGCCATCGCGCTCCAGCAGGGCCTGGGCATGGGCGCGATCGCCTCCGGCCTGGCCCTCGTACCGATGGCGCTCGCCTTCTTCGGGGCCTCGCTCGCCGGTCCCCGGCTGATCGGGCGCTGGGGCGCGACCCGGGTGGTCCCGGCGGGCGCGCTGGCGCAGGCGCTCGGCATCGCGCTGATCGCGTGGACGGTGTGGCGCGACTGGGCGGGCCTGTCGGTGGTGGACCTGCTGCCGGGCATGGCGATCGCGGGCCTCGGCCAGGGCCTGCAGCTGCCGGTGCTGTTCCGGCTCGTGCTCTCCGAGGTGCCGTCGGAGCAGGCGGGCGTGGGCAGCGGCGTGATGGTGACGACCCAGCAGTCGGCGCTCGCGCTCGGTGTGGCGACGCTCGGCTCGCTCTTCCTGTCGCTGGCCGGCCCGTCCGTCGCCGGATCCGGCGACATGGGATCGGCGCTGGTCACGACGCTGCTGGTGCAGCTGGGCGTGGTGGTCCTGACGCTGCTCCTGAGCCTGCGCCTCCCCTCCCTGAAGTGAGGAGACGACTGACAGATATTGAAATCTGTCATCGCACATGTCATGGTTGATGCATGACGACGACCACGAACCCCTTCCCCACCCGTTCCCTCGGCACCACCGGCCCCACGGTCTCCGCGCTCGGCCTCGGCTGCATGGGCATGTCCGCCCTGTACGGCGAGGCCGACCGGGCCGAGTCGATCGCGACCATCCACGCGGCCCTGGACGCGGGCGTCACGCTCCTCGACACCGGCGACTTCTACGGCATGGGCCACAACGAGCTGCTGATCAACGAGGCGCTCCGCACCGCCTCGGCCGCCGCCCGCGACCGGGCGCTCACCAGCGTCAAGTTCGGCGCCCTGCGCACGGTCGAGGGCGGCTTCACCGGCTACGACGGGCGCCCGGCGGCGGTGAAGAACTTCGCCGCCTACTCGCTGCAGCGCCTCGGCACCGACCACATCGACGTCTACCGGATCGCCCGCGTCGACCCCGACGTCCCGATCGAGGAGACCGTCGGCGCCATCGCCGAGCTGGTCGAGGCCGGCCACGTCCGGCACATCGGCCTCTCCGAGGTCGGCGCGGACACCCTGCGCCGGGCCGCCGCCGTCGCTCCGATCTCCGACCTGCAGATCGAGTACTCGCTGATCTCCCGCGGCATCGAGGAGAAGATCCTGCCGACCGCCCGCGAGCTCGGCATCGGCATCACCGCGTACGGCGTGCTGTCGCGCGGTCTGATCAGCGGCCACTTCACCCGGGACCGCGAGCTGGCCCCCGGCGACTTCCGCGGCATGAGCCCCCGCTTCCAGGGCGAGAACCTGGCGCGCAACCTGGACCTGGTGGACCGGCTGCGCGCGGTCGCCGAGGCCAAGGGCGTCACGGTCGCCCAGACCGCCATCGCCTGGGCGCTGAGCCGCGGCGAGGACATCGTCCCGCTGATCGGCGCCCGCAGCCGCGACCGGCTCGCCGAGGCCCTCGGCGCGCTGGACGTCACCCTCGACGCGGCCGACCTGGCGGCGATCGAGGCGGCCGTCCCGGCGGACGCGGCGGCCGGCGCCCGCTACCCGGAGGCCCAGATGGCCCACCTGGACAGCGAGCACTGACAGGTACTGTCAGTGGCATGGCCGCCAGCACCGAAACCCTGACCGCAGAGCGCATCCTCGAAGTCACCGAGGAGGTGCTGCGCCGCTACGGCCCGGCGAAGGCGACCGTGGTGGACGTGGCCCGCGCCCTCGGCGTGAGCCACGGCAGCGTCTACCGCCACTTCCGTACGAAGGCGGCGCTGCGCGAGGCGGTCACCGAACGCTGGCTGCACCGCACGATCACCGCGCTCGAACCGTACGCCGAGGGCGACAGCCCCGCCGACGAGCGGCTGACCGGCTGGCTCACCGCCCTCTTCGCCCTCAAGCGCACGAAGGCCGGCGGCGACCCGGAGCTGATGGCCACCTTCCAGGTCCTGATCGGCGAGAACAGCGCGGTCGTCGACCGCCACGAACAGCACCTCGTCGACCAGATCGCCCAGATCCTGGCGTCCGGCGTCCGCGACGACGTCTTCGCCGCCCCGCAGCAGGACCTGGCGACCACGGCCCGCGCCGTCTTCCACGCCACCGACCGCTTCCACAACCCGGCCCACGCGGCGGAGTGGACGTCCCCGGCCAGCGAGGCGGCGTTCGACGCGGTGGTCGCCCTGGTCCAGCGCGCGCTGCGGCCCTGACCCGCGGAGAGACAAGGAGAAAGGGGTGCCGGATCCTCGATGGATCCGGCACCCCTTTCTCGTCCTTCCCGTCCCTCACCCGCTCACTCGGAGTCCTCCGGGTAGTCGCCCGCCTTGTTGTGGAGGCTGGTTGCGATGGTCATGGCCATCTCCCGAAGGGAGGCCCAGGTCTCCTTCTGCCCGTACAGCGGCGGGGAGGAGATCAGCCCGTCGAGGGCGTGGAGCTGCTCCACGAGCTCCTTCGCATCGGCCAGCGACTCGCCGAGGAGAGTCCTTCGGTGGGCGATCCGCTGGTCCACGGGCAGCTCGTCCTCACTCCCGTCCGCGCCCTCCTCGAACTGCGCCTCCTCCCCCACGTCGTCCCAGTCGTCGCCCTCCGCGTCGCCGCTCTGATCCCCCCGCTCGCCGTCCGCGTCGTCGGCGCCGCCCGCCCTTCCGGGCTTCACCCGCTCGGGGAAAGCCGCCGCGACCACGTCCCATTCGAGCAGCGGAACGGGGTCGCCACCCTCCCGCAGGATGCGGTCCTCCGCCTCCAGGTCGACGGCGTAGTGCGCGTAGCCCCCCAGGCTGGGCAGGCCCTCCTGCTGGCTCGCGTTCCAGGGCAGGCCGCTGTCCTGGAACCGCTGCGCCGCGAGGCCCAGGGTCCACAGGCCGAGGAGGTTGCCCTCGCGCGCGAGCCCTTCGACGACCTTGTGCGTGTCGCTGCGCAGGGGCACCTTGCCGTACGCCCGGCGGGCGCCGAGGGCGGAGCCGACGTTCCGGGTCAGGAGCTTGTCCGCGATCAGCGCCGTACCACCTGCCAGGGCGAGGGTGAGCCGGGCGTTCTGGTCGCCGCCCATCGCGGGTTCCACGAGGGAGGTGAAGTCGTCCGTGACGACGGGCGCCCAGCCGTCCTTCAGCACTTCCTTGAAGAGGACGCCTCCGTTCGTCCAGGCGTTGCGGGCCTGCGTCGACGCGCCCTTCTTCGTGGCCCGCCACGGCTGGTCGACCATCGGTCCGAGCAGCGCCGCGAAGCCCTTGTCGGTCATCCGGCGAACACCCTTGATCTCCTTGGCCCGATGGCGCAGGGCGTCGTAGAGCGCGGGTCGCGTCAGGGTGTGCACCAGCCGGGTGGCCCGCCACAGCCCGGTGGCCGGCAGCTTCGGCTCGTTGTAGACCGAGGGAAGGTCGGCGACCTCCCGGCGTCCGACGGCCAGTTCGTAGATGCCGGCCAGCCCGTCGCTCTGGTGGCTCTGCACGACGTGCTTCAGGGCGCGGCCCGCCACCTCCACGTTCTGCGCGGCCTCGTCCCAGGCCTTGAACTCGACGTGGATGGAGGCGAGGACGGAGTGCAGCGCGTCGTCGAACACATCGCGCGCGGCGAGGGACGTGCCTCCGTTCGGCACCACCCCCACCGTCACATGGGCGGGCAGGGTGTGGGACTGCCCGATCTGGACGGCCCGCAGCGGCACGGCCTCGCCCTGCGCCCGGCCCCATTCCTCGTAGAACTCCGCCCGGAGCTTCTTGCGCCGCCGCTCCCGGGCCAGGGCCATCCGCTGCGTACGCGGCTTGTGCGGCTGTCCCTCCACGACGGCGAGGCTGGCGACGAGCACCTCCGCCGCCATCTCCGCCACCGCCTCCGGCTCCTCGTCCGGTCCGGCGAGGACCTTCCAGGCGCTGGCCAGTCGCGTGATGCCGTCGCGGGCGACGAGCACGTGCACCGGCTCCGAACCGTCCTCGAACTCGTAGACGACCGGGTGGGCGATCAGCGCGCGGGTCACCCGGCGGGCGAGGATCGACTCCGCGTAGGAGTTGCGGGCCAGCGTCACGGCGAGCGTCTGCCGGATGTGGTTCCGCAGGTGGGCGAGGTTCTTGTAGCGGTAGCGCAGCACCGCCTGCGGGCGGTCCTCCTCGGCCGCGCCCTCCACCAGGGGGTCCTCGGTCGCCAGGATCTCCTGGGCCGTCCGCGGCTGGATCCCGGGGAAGAGCTCGTACAGCCATATCCGGGAGTGGACGGACCGGAGCAGTGCGCCGTCGACGGACTCCTCAAGGAGCAGGCTGCTGTCGGCGTCCCGCGAGTTGTTCAGCTGCACGGTCACCGTGGACGGCGTCACGACGGCACGGGCGAGCGCGTGCCAGGAGTCCTCGGGCAGGTAGGCGAGGGAGCTCTCAAGACCCGCCTTCACCAGGGCGTTCCGGTCGCCCACGCTCGACGCGTCGGGCAGCTCCCGGAGGACATCGGCGACCTCGATCTTCTGCTTGTCCCACTCGATCTCGACCGGTGTTCCCGGGCGCGTGGCGGACATGTGACCTCTCCTGATCTCGCATGAGTGTGGAAGACTGGCAACGCGGTTCTGGCCCGCTCTCAGTGGGCCAGGTCCAGCCCGCCGGCCCCCGGCCTCGCCGGGGGCCGGCCCTTTTGTCTGTGGTGGTCAGCGGGCGCTGGGCCCGCACGTGCCGGGGAACGTGGCGCCGAACCAGTGCGCCATCTCGATCCCGGCGTCGCGCTTGGCGACCGCCTGGTGGGCGGAGTACGCGATCATGTCGGCGGCCTGGAGCAGGCCGTACTCCTGGGACCTGCGGAAGCGGACGCCGCCGACGATGCGGCGGCCCCGGTCGGGAAGGCGGTGCAGCGCCTGGGCCAGCTGGCGTTCCGTGCCGTCGCCGTCCACGACAACCATCCCCCTGGTGCCGGCCTCGGTCAGCTCCTGCTCGATCTGCGCGAGCAGCGCGGCGAAGAGGTCGGGCCGGTCGTGGCCGTAGCGCTGGGTGCGCCGGTACACCACGTGCACGTCCGCGCCCGGCATGGTGGCGATGGCCCGCAGTCCGCGCAGGATCACCTCGCGGCTGTGCCGCTGGTGGGCGGCCTTGTCGGAGCTGCGTGAGCGGTGCAGGTGGCGGCCGCGAGCGCGGGCGAGGTCGACCGAGTGGAGGGGCGCGTGGGCGGGGATGAGCAGCCGGGTGTCCGCCGCCAGTTCGTGGCGGAAGGTCTGCCAGATCCGCGTCGCGGCGGACAGGTGGGGAAGCTCGATGCGTAAGCGGGCGAACGAGACCAGCGAACGGCCGTCGCCTCCGTCGTCGATCGCGTACAGACGGGGGGCACTGTTCCTGGAAATCATGGGTCGACTCCCGGGCACGTCTGGGTTGTCTCCAGCACCGTTGCCGGAGGCCCTTCTCACCACCCGGCTCGCATGAGGAGGTGGCGAACGCGGAGTGCCTGACCGCCGCGTACCGGGCACACGGCGGTCGTTCCGGGGGCAGATGTCACGGCGATGCGGGATCAGACCTCATATGAAGGTAACCACCCGCACCGGCGACAGCCGGGGACGCCCTGCGGCGGCCCGAGCCTTCGGGGCCGGCACCGGACCATTCCGGCAGCGGCCTCGAACCCATGCGCCACGGTGCGGCCTGGTGTCTCGGATGGATCAACGGTAGCGGATGGCCGATCCGATGCGCCATCAAATCCCTTGTATCTACCCGGCCTTGGAGCGGAGTACGCCATTCCGTCCAGGCCCGGGCACGGGAAAGCCCCCGGTTCCGTTTCCGGAACCGGGGGCTTCGCCGTACCGACGACCAGGGGGTCAGGCGCCGATCAGGCGGCTGGCCAGGTAGCCCTGGATCTGGTCCAGGGAGACGCGCTCCTGCTTCATGGTGTCGCGCTCGCGCACGGTCACCGCGTTGTCCTCGAGGGTGTCGAAGTCGACGGTGACGCAGTACGGGGTGCCGATCTCGTCCTGGCGGCGGTAGCGGCGGCCGATGGCGCCGGCGTCGTCGAACTCGATGTTCCAGTTCTGCCGCAGGTCGGCCGCGAGGCCCTTGGCCTTCGGCGAGAGCTCCGGGTTGCGGGACAGCGGGAGGACGGCGACCTTGACCGGGGCCAGGCGGTGGTCGAGGCGCAGCACGACGCGCTTCTCCATGACGCCCTTGGCGTTGGGGGCCTCGTCCTCGGTGTACGCGTCGAGGAGGAAGGCCAGCATGGCGCGGCCGACACCGGCGGCGGGCTCGATGACGTACGGCGTGTAGCGCTCGCCCTCCTGCTCCAGGAAGGTCAGGTTGGCGCCCGAGGCCTCGGCGTGGGCCTTCAGGTCGTAGTCGGTGCGGTTGGCCACGCCCTCGAGCTCGCCCCACTCGCTGCCGCCGAACTGGAAGCGGTACTCGATGTCGGCGGTGCGCTTCGAGTAGTGGGAGAGCTTCTCCTTCGGGTGCTCGTACCAGCGCATGTTCTCCTCACGGAGACCCAGGCCGGTGTACCAGTTCCAGCGCTGCTCCATCCAGTACTCGTGCCACTGCTCGTCCTCGCCCGGCTTGACGAAGAACTCCATCTCCATCTGCTCGAACTCGCGGGTGCGGAAGATGAAGTTGCCCGGAGTGATCTCGTTCCGGAAGGACTTGCCCTGCTGCGCGATGCCGAACGGGGGCTTCTTGCGCGCGGTGGTCTGCACCTGGGCGAAGTTGGTGAAGATGCCCTGCGCGGTCTCGGGACGCAGGTACGCGACGGAGCCGCTGTCCTGGGTCGGGCCGAGGTGGGTGGAGAGCAGGCCGGAGAACTGCTTGGGCTCGGTGAAGGTGCCCTTGTTGCCGCAGTTGGGGCAGTTGAGGTCGGTGAGGCCGTTCTCGGGGAGGCGGCCGTGCTTCTCCTCGTACGCCTCCTCCAGGTGGTCCGCGCGGTAGCGCTTGTGGCAGGAGGTGCACTCGGTCAGCGGGTCGGTGAAGGTCGCGACGTGACCGGACGCCTCCCAGACCTCGGTCGCCAGGATGACCGACGAGTCGATACCGACGACGTCCTCGCGCGAGGTGACCATGTAACGCCACCACTGGCGCTTGATGTTCTCCTTGAGTTCGACGCCCAGGTGTCCGTAGTCCCAGGCGGCGCGCTGACCGCCGTAGATCTCACTGCAGGGGAAAACGAAGCCACGGCGCTTGCTCAGGCTGACGATGCTGTCGATCTTGTCGGCGGCCACGGTGCTCTCTTCATTACGACGACGAAGTGCGAATGCCACAGGTTACCGGCGCCCCTGGGGCCCGTATCAAATCGGTTCCTCCTCCCTCATCGGGAAGCGGAGGGAGGGCGGTACGCGGGTGTCGGCGGCGAGGGCCAGATCGGCCCCCGACTTGTACCAGTCTGCCTGGATATCGACGACATCGCCGTTCTCCCCGAACAGCCGCCGCAGTCCGGAGGGGAAGATCCCGAGCCCGGCCGCCTCGTTCCAGCGCACGGAGCGGAGGCAGTGCCCGTTCCAGTGCGCGATGCCCTCGTCGTTCAGATACATCCGCTCGTGGCGCCCGGCGGGCCCGAACAGCCGGGGCTTGTACGTGTACGGGTGGTCGTGGAGGGTCTCGGCGAGGGTGTCGTGCCGCTCCGGCTCGAAGGGACTGTCCGCGCCGGGCACGCACGCGTGGGGCAGCACGAGCAAGGCGGTCGAGGGGTACGAGGCGAGGGCCGCGCGGAGGTCGGCCGGGCCCAGCGCGGCGATCCGCTCGCGCAGCGCCGGCACGTCGAAGACCTCCAGGCCGGAGAGGTGGTCGAGGCCGGCCGTGACCAGCTGCCCGTGCCGCTGCTCGGCGGTGTCGAGCCGCTCGGTCCAGGCCAGACCGAGCCGCCGCACCTCGTCCGCGGCCTTGTCCGCGGCCTCGCCCGCCTCCTCATCCGCGCCCGCGCCCTCCCGGCCGTACCCCGCCAGCTCCCGCAGGATCGCGTCCAGGGCTTCGCCCACCGCCGCGGCGCCCATCTCGTCGGTGTCGGCCACCAGCCAGAAGAGCATGCGCCCGCCGCCCACGTACGAGGAGTGGACCTCGACGTCGCCGGTCAAATCGGCCGCCACGTGCGGATCGCGCAGCGCCCGGTGGCGCACCAGTTCGGCGGCCAGCCGACCGGCGGGCGAGGCGGGGCCCTCGTACGAGACGATGGCCAGGTCGATCCAGTGCCCGGGCGCCTGGAGCCAGCAGCCGGCCCGCCCCGGCAGCGGAGCGACGACGGGCCGCTCGACGCGCGGCCCGTCCGGGAGCCGCGGGTCGAGGGCCTCCGGCGGCGGCCCGCTGAGCAGCAGCACCGCCCCGGCCCGGGTGACGCGCTCGGCGGCCCAGGCGCGGACGGCGCCGGCACCGGCGTGGTCGACGAGGTGGTCGAGGGCGAGGGAGCCCCAGCCGATCCGGCCGGGGCCGCGCAGCCCGTAGCGGTATCCGAGCTCCCGTTCCTGGAACCCCTCCCAGCGCTCCTCGCGCTCCTGCCGCGCCGCGACGCGCCGCGCGGCGGCGGCGAGGCCGGCCACGGGCGGCTCGGCGAGCGCCCGGCAGAGCCGGTTCACGGCCTCGGCGACGCGTTCGGGGGCGCCGACGAGACGGAAGTGGACGTGGTCGCCCCGCACGGCGGAGTCGATCTCGACGACGGCTGTCACGGCCGCTACGGCCGTGACGGCGAGCTGCTCCAGGAGCTCGGTGACGCCGCCCAGCGGCAGCGGCTCGTCCTCGACGCCCGTACCGAGCAGCAGGTGAGCCGTGAAGGGCCCGGGGATGTCGTCCCAGTACAGGGGGATGCCGTTGATCTCCGCGCGCCGCATGATCGAACAGTAGTGCCGTGGGACACACGTCCGGCAATTGACAACCGTTTCCATTTTTGTTGAAAATGAGTGTCATGAACGTACGCCGCCTCATACCCGCCACCGCCCTCGCCGGAGCCGTCTCCCTCGGCCTCATCACCCTCACCGCCTGCGGCGGAACCTCCGACGCCGCGGACAAGGGGGGCGACGGCAAGCTGGACGTGGTCGCGTCGTTCTACCCCATGCAGTACCTGGCCGAGCAGATAGGCGGCGGCCACGTGGCCGTCAACACGCTCACCAAGCCCGGCGTCGAACCCCACGACCTGGAGCTCAAGCCGAAGCAGATCGGCGAGCTCGGCGAGGCCGACGTCATCCTCTACCTCAAGGGCATCCAGCCCGCCGTCGACGACGCGATCGCCCAGACCGACGTGAAGGCCAAGGTCGACGCCACCACCCTCACCAAGCTCGAAGAGCACGGCACCGAGGTCGGCCACGAGCACGGGGGCGAAGAGGGCCACGGCTCCGAAGAGGCCGGCCACGAGGACCACGCGGGCCACGAGTCCGAGGCCGGTGCCGACCCGCACATCTGGCTGGACCCCGTGAAGTACGCCGAGGTCGCCAAGGGCGTCGGCGCCGCCTTCGAGAAGGCCGACCCGGCCCACGCCGCCGACTACAAGAAGAACACCGACGCCCTGGTGAAGAAGCTCGGCGACCTGAACACCGCCTTCGAGACGGGTCTGAAGAACACCACCACCAAGACCTTCATCACCACCCACTCCGCCTTCGGCTACCTCGCCGAGCGCTACCACCTGGAGCAGGAGGGCATCTCCGGCATGGACCCCGAGTCCGAGCCGAGCCCCGCCCGCATCAAGGAACTCCAGGACATCGCGAAGAAGGACAAGGTCACCACGGTCTTCTTCGAGACCCTCGCGAGCGACAAGACCGCGAAGACCCTCGCCACCGACACCGGTCTGAAGACCGACGTGCTCGACCCGCTCGAGGGAATCACGGACAAGTCCAAGGGCGATGACTACATCGAGGTCATGCAGTCCAACCTCGCGGCGCTGCAGAAGGCCCTCGGCGCCAAGTGACCACAGCACAGCAGGAGGCACAGGAGGCACTCATGAGCGACGACCAGCCCGTCATCTCCGTCCGCGGAGCCACGGCGGCCCTCGGCGCCCGCCCCGTCCTCCGGGGCGTCGACCTCACCGTCCACCGCGGTGAGGTCGTCGCCCTGCTCGGCGCCAACGGCTCCGGCAAGTCCACCGCCGTCCGCTCCGTCATCGGCCAGGTGCCGCTGACCGGCGGCACGATCGAGCTGTTCGGCACGGAGCAGAAGCGGTTCCGCGACTGGGCCCGCGTCGGTTACGTACCGCAGCGCACCACCGCGGCCGCCGGCGTCCCCGCCACCGTCCGCGAGGTCGTCGCCTCCGGCCGGCTCGCCCGTCGCCGCTTCGGCCTGCCGACCAGGGCCGACAAGGCCGCCGTACTGCGCGCCATGGAGCTCGTCGGCCTCGCCGACCGCGCCACCGACTCCGTCTCCGCGCTCTCCGGCGGCCAGCACCAGCGGGTGCTCATCGCCCGCGCGCTCGCCTCCGAACCCGAGCTGCTGATCATGGACGAGCCGATGGCCGGCGTCGACCTCGCCAGCCAGGAGATCCTCGCCGCGACCCTGCGCGAGCAGGTCGCCGGCGGCACCTCCGTCCTCCTCGTCCTGCACGAGCTGGGCCCGCTCGAGCCGCTCATCGACCGCGCGGTCGTGCTCCGCGACGGCTGCGTCGTCCACGACGGCCCGCCGCCGCAGGCCGTCGGCCAGCACGCCCTGCCCGGCCACGACCACGTCCACCCCCACGCGGCCGACGAGTCGCTCCGTACCGGCCTGCTGACCTGAGGCGCGGAGAGACAAGAGACCGAGAGACAAGACCATGGACTTCCTCGAACCCGCCTTCATGCAGCGGGCGCTCCTCGCGGCCGTACTCGTCGGCATCACCGCCCCCG
The DNA here is from genome assembly GCF_041270065.1 of Streptomyces fradiae. NCBI lineage: Bacteria > Bacillati > Actinomycetota > Actinomycetes > Kitasatosporales > Streptomycetaceae > Streptomyces > Streptomyces fradiae. The sequence goes on from NZ_CP065958.1 coordinate 2,480,844, forward strand.
CCGTCGGGATCTACCTCGTCCAGCGCCGCCAGGCGCTCATGGGCGACGGCATCGGCCATGTCGCCATGACCGGCGTCGGCCTCGGCTTCCTCATGAACACCAACCCGGTGTGGATGGCGACCCTGGTCGCCGTCGCCGGCGCCGTCGCCATGGAACTGATCCGGGCGTACGGCAAGACCCGCGGCGACCTCGCCCTCGCGCTGCTCTTCTACGGCGGCATGGCGGGCGGCGTCCTGCTGATCAACCTCTCGCCGACCGGCTCCAACGCCAACCTCAGCTCGTTCCTCTTCGGCTCGCTCTCGACGGTCTCCACCGAGGACGTCACCACGATCAGCATCCTGGCCGGATTCGTCCTGCTCGTGACGGTCGGCCTGCGCCGCCAGCTCTTCGCCGTCAGCCAGGACGAGGAGTTCGCCCGGGTCACCGGCCTGCCGGTGCGCGTCCTCAACCTGCTGATCGCCGTCACCGCGGCCGTCACCGTCACGGTCGCCATGCGCGTCGTCGGCCTGCTCCTGGTCAGCGCGCTGATGGTGATCCCGGTCGCGGCGGCCCAGCAGCTCTCCCGGTCCTTCAAGACCACGTTCGTGCTCGCGGTGCTGATCGGCACGGGCGTCACCCTTTCCGGCACGATCACCTCGTACTACCAGGACGTACCGCCCGGCGCGACCATCGTCCTGCTCGCGATCGGCGTCTTCATCACCCTGGCCCTGCTCGCCGCCCCGCTCGCCCGACGCCGGGCGCGGGCCGCCGAACAGGCCATCGCGGACTGCGACGCGCGCTGCGTCCCGGGCACCCGGCGCCCCACGGACGACGTGAAGGTCTGAGCCGGGTCTCACGGAAGGGGTACGGGGGGCTGGCAGAATGGCGGGGGCAGACAAGGATTCAAGGAGGCCCCCGTGGCGACGGCAGGACCCCCCGTAAAAGGCCGCTCGACCAAGCAGCGGGCCGCAGTCTCGGCGGCCCTGAACGAGGTGGACGAGTTCCGCAGCGCCCAGGAGCTGCACGACATGCTCAAGCACCGCGGCGACTCCGTCGGCCTGACCACCGTCTACCGCACGCTCCAGTCCCTCGCGGACGCGGGCGAGGTCGACGCCCTGCGCACCAGCGACGGCGAGACGGTCTACCGCCGCTGCTCGACCGGCGACCACCATCACCACCTGGTCTGCCGCGTCTGCGGCAAGGCCGTGGAGGTCGAGGGCCCGGCGGTGGAGCAGTGGGCCGAGACGATCGCGGCCGAGCACGGCTTCGTGAACGTGGCACACACGGTGGAGATCTTCGGCACGTGCGAGGACTGCGCGTCGAAGTGACCTGACATAGACGAGGGCCCGCACCGAAGCGATTCGGTGCGGGCCCTCGCGTATCCGTACGCCCGCTCAGAGGCGGGTGATGTTCCGGTCCAGGAGCGTACGGAGCCGGTCGACGTCGGCCGGGTCGGCGAGCCCGCGCTTGGGCAGGACGACAAGGCCGGTGGCGGACCGGTCTGCGGTCAGCAGGACGAACAGTTCCGCCCCCTCGGCGTACCGGGGGTGAGCACTCCACGCAGTGCGCCTTTCGAGGCCGCGGGCGGCCGCGTGCACCCCCTCGTCGCTCACGACGGTCCGGAACTCCCCGAGGGGCGCGAGCCTCTTGAGAGCCTGCCGCGCCGACGAACGCCGCTGCGCGGCGGGCAGAGCGGCCACGACCGGGGCCAACAGGCCCCATGGCACCGCGCCCGGCACGTTCCCGCTGCCTGCCTTCAGGACGACGAGCACCAGGCACATCACCGTGGTGTAGACGCACAGCCACCGCATCACCCGCGCTTGCCGCGTTTTCCGTGCGCGGGCGACCAGCGCCGCCACCACGTCGGCGCGCGTCGGCGTGTAGATCAGCTCGACGGCCTCGGCCGTCAACGGGCTGCTCACGCCTTGTCGAGGACGGCGAGATCCGCCGGGTCCACCCCGCCGAAGCGCCGGTCGCGCTGCGCGAACTCGACGCACGCCCGCCACAGGTCGCGGCGGTCGAAGTCGGGCCACAGCACGTCCTGGAAGACCATCTCGGCGTACGCGCTCTGCCAGATCAGGTAGTTGGACGTGCGCTGCTCGCCGCTGGGGCGCAGGAAGAGGTCGACGTCCGGCATGTCCGGGTAGTAGAGGTACTTCTGGATGGTCTTCTCGGTGATCTTCGACGGGTCGAGCCGGCCCGCCTTCACGTCCTCCGCGAGCGCCTGCGCCGCGTCCGTGAGCTCCGCGCGCCCGCCGTAGTTCATGCAGAAGTACAGCGTCAGCTTGGTGTTGTCCTTGGTCTGCTCCTGCGCGACCTGGAGCTCCTTGGCGACCGACTTCCACAGCTTGGGCATCCGGCCCACCCAGCGCACCCGGATGCCGAGCTCGTCGAGCTGGTCGCGGGTCTTGCGGATGAAGTCGCGGTTGAAGTTCATGAGGAAGCGCACCTCCTCGGGCGAGCGCTTCCAGTTCTCGGTGGAGAAGGCGTAGAGCGAGATCGCCCCGACGCCCATCTCCAGCGCGCCCTGCAGCACGTCGAGCACCTGCTCGGCGCCGACCTTGTGCCCCTCGGTGCGCGGCAGCCCGCGCTCCTTGGCCCAGCGGCCGTTGCCGTCCATGACGATCGCGACGTGCTCGGGCACGAGCTCCGACTGCAGCTTCGGCGGGCGGGCACCGGACGGGTGCGGCTCGGGGGTCCTGTACTCCCGACGCTGGCGCCCGAGAAGTCGTGCGATGGCCATGGCGTGGTCTCTCCTAGTTTTTCTCTACATAACGCAGGGAGCGCAGCCCGCGCTCCAGGTGCCAGTGCAGATAGGCGGACACGAGTCCGCTGCCCTCCCTGACGTGACGCGGCTCGGCCGCGTCCGCCGTCTCCCAGTCGCCGGTGAGCAGCGCGCTGAGCAGGCCAACGGCCTCCGCAGAGGGTACGACGCTTCCGGGGACCCGGCAGTCCGCGCAGATGACTCCGCCCGCGGCGACCGAAAAGAACCGGTTGGGGCCGTGAAGGCCGCATTTCGCACAGTCCTCGAAGCTGGGCGCGTAGCCGTTGACGGCGAGCGAGCGCAGCAGGAAGGCGTCGAGGATGAGGTGCGGGGCGTGCTCGCCGCGCGCGAGGGTGCGCAGTCCGCCGACGAGCAGCAGGTACTGCTGGACGGCCGGTTCGCCCTCGTGGTCGGTGAACCGTTCCGCCGTCTCCAGCATCGCGGTGCCGGCGGTGTAGCGGGCGTAGTCGGTGACGATCGAGCTGCCGTACGCGGCGATGGTCTCGCTCTGTGTGCAGAGCGGGAGCCCGCGTCCGATCAGCTCACTCCCGCGGGCGAAGAACTGCACGTCCACGTGCGAGAACGGTTCGAGCCGGGCCCCGAACTTCGACTTGGTCCGCCGCACCCCGCGCGCGACGGCGCGTACGCGTCCGTGACCGCGCGTGAGCAGCGTGATGATGCGGTCCGCTTCACCCAGCTTCTGGGTGCGCAGCACGATGCCGTCGTCGCGGAACAGACTCATGGCGCCATTGTCCCGTACGGCTCGGACAACCCGGGGCGGGGCCTGAAGCGGGGTCGGACGGGGCCCTCTTGTGGCGGGTGACATGTCCTCGTCATCATGATGCCCGAGGAAACCTTCTACCCGCATAGATCGTCCGACCACTCCCTCTGGAGGAGCGATCACCGTGAGACCTCGTCCCACCCGACGACGCGGCACCCTCACCGCCACCGCGGCCGCCCTCGCCGCCCTCTGCGCGGCCCAGACCCTGGGCGGGGCCGCAGCGGCCTCCGCCGCCCCGGCCCATGCCCCAGCCCCCACCGGAGCGGCCACGACCAAGGCCGCCGTCGGCTCCGCCCAGGACCGGGCGGCCCGCGACCTCGCGCGCTCGCTGGGCGACTCCTCCTGGCGTACGAGCCTGAGCGCGGCCGCCCTGAAGTCGCCCGGGGCCGAGGTGCCGGTCGCCGAGCGGGCGACCGGTTCGCTGAGGTCCCGGCTCGCCGCGGCCGACCGGGACATCGCGCGGGCCAAGGGCCTGGACGCCGGGACCGGCTCGCTGCTCCGGCTGCGGCTCGGCGACCCGTCGATGCGCGCCGCGCTCGCGGCCGGCGCCACCCCGTGGGTCGCGGCGGCCGTCACGGACGACGACGACCGCACCGTCACGACCGTCACGGCCTACGACAGCCAGGGCCGAGCGCACCGGCTGGACGCCCGCGAGGTGCCCGCGCAGCCGGTGTACGTCGTCGACATCGACAGCACGAAGGCCCTGGCGGCCGGCCTGGACGTCGTACGGAAGGAGCTGGCGAAGGCCGGCATCGCGTCCGCCGCACCCGCGAACACGACCGCGGCCCCCACCGCGGCCACCGCCGGCTTCTGGACCACGAAGATCACCGCCGTCCACCTCAACGACGACGAGGAGCCCTGAGTCAAGGGCGACGCCGAGATCTACACCCTGGTCAGCGGCTTCGGCCAGGACGGCAAGGTCCGCGTCGACCCGGTCGACATGCCGTACCTCGACAGCGACGGCACCGTCTACCGGCCGAACCAGATCCTGGTCAACTGGTCCAACTACAAGTACAACCTCGCCGACGCCGTGATGATGGAGGAGGACGGCAGCACCAACTACCGCGACCTCGCCAAGGCCATCGCCACGGTGCTCCTCACCATCACCGACCAGGGCGCCTACGTCCCCCTGGTGAACGCCATCCTGGACGCCATGCCGGACGACTGGTGGACCGACGACCCCGACTACGTCGACTCCTGGTACACCCTCGCCCAGCAGAGCACCGGCACGCTGTACGGCGCCCGGGGCAACGGCTATCTGACCGTCCAGCCGTACTTCGTCGAGCAGTTCTGACCCCTTCATGCATCGCGCGGGGCCTGCGGGGAGCAGCACTCCCCGCAGGCCCCTACGTGCCCATCAGGGCACCTCCCCCCGGCTCCGGGCGTTCGCGTGCGCCGTGGAGGCGCGCAGCCGCTCCCCCGGCGTGGCGACCCGCACCCCGTCGGGCTCACAGTCCCACTCGCGCCCGCCGCCGATCGGCCGCAGCTGGAGGTAGGGCCCCTCGTGCCCCATCACGGTGCCGACCTTGCCCGTACCGATCTCGACGACGTACGCGCCGATGGGCGGTTTCTTCATCCGCGTCCCCCTTCGTTCACGAGCGCCGCGGCGAGCAACCGCGCGGTCGCGGTCGTGCAGCGCCCCAGCTCGACGAGCGGCCGAGGAGGCTCGGCGGCGAGGGTGACGGCGTCGAGCCCGAGCGAGGGCAGGGTGATTCCGACCCGCTCAAGCGCGTCACGCAATTCCCTCACCGCCTCTCGCGCCGCTTCCGTTTCCGTCGGCCGCATGCTGTGTTCTTTCACCAACGCGATCCTTCCCGAATCCATTTCCCGATTTCCGCATCCAGCCTGGGGGCGGCTCCCTAGAATCGGCAGATGCGCGGGGGCAACAACTGTGGTGTGTCGCTGGGGAGTTAATCCATGGCCAAGGCCAAGCGAAAAGAAGTGTGGGTGTTCTTCGGGGAGCTCCTGAAGGAGCGCCGAGAGACGGCGAAGATGTCCCGGAACGAGCTGGGTGCACGGGTGTTCGTGTCGGGGACCTACATCGGCCTGTTCGAGCAGGGTGTGCGGAAGCCGCAGCTGGACGTGGCGCAGAGAATCGACGAGGTGCTACAAACCGGCGGTATTTTCGAACGGACCTGCCGGGACCTCATCAACGCGTCACCGTATGCGGACTATTTCCACGAGGTCGCCGAACTTGAGGCTGTCGCGACGAAGCTGTGCGAGTTCGCGCCGACCGTCGTACCGGGCCTGTTGCAGACGCCGGAGTACATGCGCGCGCAGATCCTCGCGATGTATCCCTTCGCCTCGGAGGCGTACATCGAGGAGAAGGTCAGCTCGCGGATCGAGCGACAGGCAATCCTCAAGGAGGACGCTACAAGGCCCGAGTACTGGGCAATCCTGCACGAGAACGTCCTGCGCACCCCCGTGGGTGGCCCGGCGCTCATGGCCCGGCAGCTGGACCACCTCGTGGCACTGGCTCGGCAGCGCCGGGTGCTGGTGGCAGTGATCCCGCGCGAGGTGGGCGCACACGCGCACATGACCGGCACACTCAAGCTGATGGAGTTCTCGGACCAACCGCCAACGGCCTATACAGAGACGGAGTATTCGGGAACGCTTCTCGACGATCCGGCGGTGGTGAAGGATGCGCAGCGCACCTACGATCTGCTCAGGGTCGCCGCGCTGTCGCCTGAGGCGTCCCTGGCCATGATCGAGTCGGCGGCGGAGGACTACAGACGATGCGCGAGTACGACCTGAGCAACGCCCACTGGTTCAAGAGCTCATACAGCAACGCCTCCGGCGGCGACTGCATCGAGGTCTCGTACGACTTTGCCAGCGCCGCCTGGCGCAAGAGCTCCTACAGCAACGGCTCCGGCGGCGACTGCGTCGAAGTCCTCGACAACGTCCCCGGCGTCGTCCCCGTCCGTGACTCCAAGAACCCCACCGGCCCCGCCCTCGTCGTGCCGGCCGCGGCCTGGGCCGCGTTCATCGCCGACGTGAAGGGATGACGACCACCTCCACGCCAGTGCAGATCGGCACGGCGCGGAAGGCGAGGGCGCTGGGCTGGATCCTGCTGGCGTTGGTTCCCGGTGTCGGGGCGCCCGTCGCCATGATGGGAGGCTACGTATGACGTACCCGCGGGACGCGGTCACGGTGGACGACCGGCTCGGCCTCCGCCGCTTCGTGAGCCCGGCCGACCTGCCCGAACTGCACCGGGTGCTCGGCGAGTCCATCGACCATCTGCGGCCGTGGATGGACTGGGTCGACAACTACGGCCCGGAGTGGACCGCCGGGTTCCTGTCGCGGCGGGACCGGGACTGGGAGGCGGGGACGAGTTACACGTACGCGGTCGTGCTCGACGGGGTGATCGTCGGCGCGTGCGGCCTGCACCTCCAGGAGGACACGCCCCCGGGCGCGTACGAGATCGGGTACTGGCTCCACCCGGCCGCCACGGGCCGGGGCGTCGCCACCCGCGCGGTGCGGGCGATCGTGGCGGAGGGCTTCCGGCTGCCGCACGTACAGCAGCTTCTGGTGATGCACCTGCCGGAGAACCACGCGAGCGCGGGCGTCCCGGCACGGCTCGGCTTCACCGAGGTGGACCGGGTACGAGGGGACGAGGGCGAGGAGTTCCGGGTCTGGCGGCTCACCCGGCCCGAGGCGACGTCCCAGCCGGCGGCCTGACGGCGAGGAAGGTCCCGACCCGGCGCTTGGCGCCCTTGGCCGACTCCACCTCCTGGACGAGCCGCGCGGTGACCGTGAGGCCCGCCGCCTCCAGGAGCCGGACGATGCGCTCCGGCGGGACGTAGTGGGACTCGTACGAGACGGGGAGCCCGCCGTACGCCTCGGTGTGCCGCAGCCGCTCGCCCTCGCCTCCGCCCCCGTCCCCGTCGGCGCCGACGTAGCCCGCGAGCATGAGACGCCCACCGGGGGCGAGGACGCGGCGGAACTCCGCATAGACGGCGGGGAGATGCTCGGGCGGCGTGTGGTGGGTGGAGTAGTACGCGAGGACCCCGGCGAGCGCCCCGGCGCGCACCCCGAGCGCGGTCATCGACCCGACGACGAACGGCACCTCCGGCTGCGCCCGGCGCGCGATCCCCACCATCCGCGCCGACAGATCGAGCCCGACCACCCGCACCCCACCGGCCGCCAGATACCCGGCCACCTTCCCGGGCCCGCACCCCACGTCCAGAACGGTCCCGCCCGCCCCCGCCATCTCCTCCACAAACGCGCCGAGCACCCCCCGCGACAACGGATCGAGCGCCCCGGGCGCCGGCACCCGCTCGGCATACGCCTCGGCCACGGTGTCGTAGGAGGCCCGCACCTCTTCAAGAAATCCGCTCACCCGCCCCAACCTAGGGCGTGGGCAGCTTCGGTGGCGTCAGGAGGGGCTGCCGATCAGGCCCACCGTCGCCAGGACGCCCGCGGCCAGGGACAGGAGCGTCAGGCGCTGCGCGCCGCGTACGTAGCCCTCGCGGTTCCTGCGCTCCTTGCGGGCCGCCGCCATGTCGCCCAGGTGCACGCTCTTCGTGTTCTGGGGGTCGTACACCATCGGGTATTCGTGGCCGATCACGTGCGCGGGGCCCCGTGAGGCGCCCTTGTTGTGGCGGACGGTGCCGGTGGGGGTCTCGAACTCGTACGTGACGCTCGCGTAGCCCCGGTTGCCGAACGGCACCAGGCTGATCAGCTTCGCCTGGACCTCGACGCCGGATTGGCACAACCCCGTCATCCGCTTCCGCTCGCTCCGCTCGCCGGAGATCAGCATCAGGCCGAAGACGCAGACCGGCGCGGACGCGACGATGAAACAGACGAGTACTCCAGTCACCAGGTTCACAGGCGGACGGTACGACACCACCAGCCTCGCCCGAAACCCCCACATCCCCTTCACCAGTGCGGAGTTCGCGCCTTACGATCACGCGCATGTCGATCTCTTCGTCCATACCCGTCCTCCAGGGCGACCGGGGCACCGAGCTCCGCTCCGTCGGCGAGGAGCTCGTGCTGCGCCGGCCGGAGGCCGAGCTGCGCATCCCGCTCGCCGCGATCGCGCGGGTCCGCGCCGAGCGGCGGGACCTCGCGGTCGAGCTGACCGCCCCGGCGGGGACCGCGCCGACGGTGTACCGGGTCGAGGACGTGAGCGCGGCCGCCGCCTCCGTCTTCGCCGACGCGGTGAACGCCGCGCTGCCCGAGCGCGCCCCGGGCGAGGAGACGGTGGACGGCGCCACGCTCGTCGCGACGCGGAGTCTGGTCTTCGACGACGAGGAGAGCGCGCGCGAGGAGGAGGACGCGGAGGTCGGACTGCCGACCCACAAGGGGTGGGTGTACGCCGCCTGCGCCGCCGTCGCGATCCTCGCGGTCGTCGTCGGGCTGATCGACAAGAACTGGGGGCGGGGCATCGCGACGCTGCTCCTCGGCGAGGCCGGCGTCGGCGTCACCTACGTCGCTCTGGTCGGACTGAGCGGGCTGTGGTGGGAGTGGTACCTGCCCCGTTACGGCATCACCGTGGACGGGCAGCAGGTCTTCCGGGACGGCGGCACGACCAACGCCTTCACGGCCACCGACGGCGTGACCCGCCACATCCACGGCGAGAACAAGGGCAGGCCCGTCCGGATCGCCTACCATCCGCGGAACCCCAGGAACGCGACCGTCTGCACCGGGTGGCGCGAGAAGGCGGGCACGCTGGCCCTGTTCCTCGTGATCGCCGCCGTGGCGGGGCTCTTCGGCTACGGCACGTTCCTCCTGGCCCTGCCCGCCTTCGGCGGCTGACCGTCCCGTAAGCTCGGCACCCCCCGACCTCGTCTCCACTTATGGAAGTCATAAGTCCGCCTTATGGGGTCATAGACAGGGGTCAGGTACCGCGCAGCTCAGCGCATTATTTAGGGTGGCCTAAGTGCGGCGATCCCTCGCCGCGCGTCGCTTGCGAAGGGAATCCAGTCATGCCCCGCCCCCTCCGGGTCGCGATCGTCGGCGCCGGCCCCGCCGGGATCTACGCCGCTGACGCGCTGCTGAAGTCCGAGGCCGCCGCCGAGCCGGGTGTGTCCATCGACCTCTTCGAGCGGATGCCCGCGCCCTTCGGCCTCATCCGCTACGGCGTCGCGCCCGACCACCCGCGCATCAAGGGCATCGTCACCGCCCTGCACCAGGTGCTCGACAAGCCGCAGGTCCGCCTCTTCGGCAACGTGAACTACGGCACCGACCTCCACCTCGACGACCTGCGGTCGTTCTACGACGCCGTGGTCTTCTCCACCGGCGCCATGTTCGACCGCGAGCTGCGCATCCCCGGTGTCGAGCTCGACGGCTCCCTCGGTGCCGCCGACTTCGCCTCCTGGTACGACGGGCACCCGGACGTCCCGCGCACCTGGGACCTGTCGGCCGAGAAGGTCGCCGTGCTCGGCGTCGGCAACGTCGCCCTCGACATCGCCCGGATCCTCGCGAAGACGGCCGACGAGCTGCTGCCGACCGAGATCCCGGCCAACGTGTACGAGGGCCTCAAGGCCAACAAGGCCCTGGAGGTCCACGTCTTCGGGCGCCGCGGCCCGGCGCAGGCCAAGTTCAGCCCCATGGAGCTGCGCGAGCTGGACCACTCCCCCAACATCGAGGTCATCGTCAACCCCGAGGACATCGACTACGACGAGGGCTCCATCGCCGAGCGGCGCAAGAACAAGCAGACCGACATGGTCGCCAAGACCCTGGAGAACTGGGCGATCCGCGACGTCGGCGACCGCCCGCACAAGCTCTTCCTGCACTTCTTCGAGTCGCCCGTCGAGATCCTCGGCGAGGACGGCAAGGTCGTCGGCCTGCGCACCGAGCGCACCGAGCTCGACGGCACCGGCAACGTCAAGGGCACCGGCCAGACCACCGACTGGGACGTCCAGGCCGTCTACCGCGCCGTCGGCTACCTCTCCGACGAGCTGCCCAAGCTCCCCTGGGACACCGTCACCGGCACCGTCCCGGACGAGGGCGGCCGGGTCATCGAGGAGGGCGGCGCGCACCTCGCCTCCACCTACGTCACCGGCTGGATCCGCCGCGGCCCGGTCGGCCTCATCGGCCACACCAAGGGCGACGCCAACGAGACGGTGGCCAACCTGCTCGACGACCACGCCAACGGCCGGCTGCTCACCCCCGCCTCCCCGGAGGAGGACGCCGTCGTGTCCTTCCTGGAGGGCAAGGGCGTCACGTACACGACGTGGGAGGGCTGGTACAAGCTCGACGCCGCCGAGAAGGCGCTCGGCGAGCCCCAGGGCCGCGAGCGCGTGAAGATCGTCGAGCGCGAGGACATGCTCCGCGCCAGCGGTGTCGACCTCGGCTGAACGACTAAGTAGCTGATCGGCTGATCAAGCCTTGACTCCTTCCCGGTCCTATCCTTGATGGGGCCGGGAAGGAGCCGTTTCATGGCCGTCGCCGAGCACAGCGCCACACGCGACGCCGTCCGCCGCGAGGACTGGCCCACCGCCTACCGCCTCCTGCACGCCGCCGACCGGCGCCCCGGCGGGCGGCCCCTCGGGCCCGACGGGCTCACCGCGCTCGCCGACGCCGCCTGGTGGTCCGGGCGTCTGGACGAGGCCGTCGCCGCCCGGTTGCGGGCCCATGCCGCGTACGTCGCCGCCGGCGACCCGCGCGGCGCCGGGCTGACCGCGTGGTGGCTGTCCGACGCGTACCAGCGGCTCGGGCGCCCGGCCGCCGCCGCAGGCTGGCTGCGGCGGGCCCACCACGACCTGGACGGGCGGCCCGACTGCCCCGAGCAGGGCCTGCTCGCCTGGACCGACACGGCACGGGCCGAGGAGCACCACGACCCGGTCGCCGCGCTCGCCGCCGTACGCCGGACCGCCCGGCTCGCCGCCCGGGCCGGCAGCGCCGATCTGCTCGCCCTGGCCCGGCAGGCCGAGGCCTCCCTGCTGCTCGCCCACGGCCGGCGCGCCGAGGGCTTCGCGCTCCTCGACGCCGCCGTGGCCGCCGCGACCGCCGGCGCCCTGAGCGCCGCCGTCACCGGCCGGATCCACTCCCTCGCCGCCGGGCAGGCCCTGCGGGCCGGCGATCTGCGCCGCGCGACCGCCTGGGCGGACGCCGCCATGGCCTGGTGCGCCCGGCAGAGCCCGGGGCCGCACCCGCACGCCCACCCGCATCCCTTCCGGCCGCTCTGCCGGGTCCACCACATCGCGGTCCTCGACCTCCACGGCACCTGGACGCGGGCCGAGGAGGCCGTGCGGCTCGTGGTGCGGGAGGCGGGGCCCGACGCGCGGGACGCGGTGGCGGAGGCCACGTACATCCTCGGCGAGATCCAGCGGCGGCAGGGGCGTACGGCGGACGCGGAACGCTCGTACGCGCGCGCCTACGGGCTCGGCCGGGTGCCGCAGCCCGGGCTCGCGCTGCTCCGGCTCGGGCAGGGGCGCGGGGACGCGGCGCTCGCGGGGCTGCGGCTCGCCCTTGACTGCCAGCCGGACCCCGAGCACGACCGGCTCGGCCGGGCCCGGCTGCTCGCCGCGCTCGCCGAGACCGCCCTCGCGCTCGACGAGCCCGCCACGGCCACCCGGGCCGTACGGGACCTGGAAACGCTCGCCGCGCCCGACGCGCCGCTGCTCACCGCCCTGGCCGCCGGCGCGCGCGGCGCCCTGACGCGCGATCCCGCCCCGCTGCGGCGGGCCCTCGCGCTCTGGCGGGAACTGCGCGTGCCGTACGAGGCCGGCCGGATCCGCGCCCTCCTGGCGACCCGCGTCTGAGAACGCTCAGGAGACCTTGCGGGCGGTCTCCAACAGCCGGGCCGTGTCGTCGGCACGCAGCGCCAGCGCGTTGCCGACCGTCGTGAGGACCTCCTGCTCGGCCGGCGTGTAGGGGCCGTCGGCGAGGGCGATACGGGCGCCCTGCAGCAGGATCGATTCGCGGCCCGCTGCGGCGAGGTGCGGGGAGAGCGGTTCCAGGGCCTCGTGGAGCTCGATGGCGAGGGCCGCGCCCCCGCTGCTCACATCGGGCAGGAATCGGCCGGTGTCGGCGGCCAGCGCCTCGACCAGCTCGACAAGCTGGAGGGAGGTGCAGTCCGCGTACCCGGCCGCGCGGACCGCCGTGGCCGCGGTGTCGACGGCGGTACGGGAGGAGGTGCCGCCGGCCGCGAGGACAGCGAGGGCCACGGTGTGCACGGCGTCGCGCAGCATCCCCGAGAACCTGCTGGTCGTCGGGTGGGCCAGCGCCTCCGTACCGAAGTGGGTGTGGCAGGCCGCGCACTCCACGACCGGGCCGGCCTGGCCGCGGGGCAGCAGCGGCACCCCGAGCAGGGCGAACCGGCGGCGGCCGGTGCGGCGCCGGTAGTTGCGGTCGCCGCCGCACTCCTCGCAGAAGAACTCGCCGTCGCCGATCGTGTTCCAGGAGGTACGGATTCCGCAGAGAACCAGGTTTCGCTCACGGGACTTCCGCGCTGACCGCACGCCGCACCTCCTTCAACGACCCGGCAACACTGCCGGCGTTGGCGTGATGTTAGCCACATCGATGATGTGGCGTCAGCACCTCGTCAGCAGAAGAACCCGTAGTTGGCCGAGACCCGCCGGAGCGTTCGAGGGCCTTGCGCAGGTCCGGCGGGTGGACCGGTCGTCGCGAGATCACCCTCCGGAGTGGCCGGAGCCGACGCCCGGAACGACGTCGCCCCGCACCCCGGAGCGGGGTGCGGGGCGACGTGTCGATAGCTCCCGGGGCAGGCGCGTCAGCGCGCCGAGCGGTTGACCGCCGAGACGACCGCCTTCAGCGACGCGCGCGTCGTGTTGGCGTCGATGCCGATGCCCCACAGGACCTTGCCGTCGATGGCGCACTCGATGTACGAGGCGGCCTGCGCGGACGCGCCCTCGCTCATGGTGTGCTCCTGGTAGTCCAGCAGGCGGGCGTCCACGCCGACCGCCTGCAGCGCGGCGAAGAAGGCGGAGATCGGGCCGTTGCCGGAGCCGGTCAGGACGGTGTCGACACCGTCGACGACCGCCTCGACCTTCAGGGTGTCGGTGCCGTCCGTGTCCGAGGTGGACTGGCCGGAACGCAGCTGGATGCGGCCCCAGGCGTTGTCCGGGTCGGCGGTGGGCAGGTACTCGTCCTGGAAGACGGACCAGATCTCCTTCGGCGTGACCTCGCCGCCCTCGGCGTCGGTCTTGGCCTGGATGATCCGCGAGAACTCGATCTGCATGCGGCGCGGCAGGTCCAGCTTGTGGTCGTTCTTCAGGACGTACGCGATGCCGCCCTTGCCGGACTGCGAGTTGACCCGGATGACGGCCTCGTAGGAGCGGCCGACGTCCTTCGGGTCGATCGGCAGGTACGGCACGGCCCACTCGATGTCGTCGACGGTCCTGCCCTGGGCGGCCGCGTCGGCCTCCATGGCGTCGAAGCCCTTCTTGATGGCGTCCTGGTGGGAGCCGGAGAAGGCGGTGTAGACCAGGTCGCCCGCGTAGGGGTGGCGCGGGTGGACCTCCATCTGGTTGCAGTACTCGCTGGTCCGGCGGATCTCGTCGATCTGCGAGAAGTCGATCTGCGGGTCGACGCCCTGGCTGAACAGGTTCATGCCCAGGGTCACCAGGTCGACGTTGCCGGTGCGCTCGCCCTGCCCGAACAGACAGCCCTCGATGCGGTCGGCGCCGGCCATGATCGCCAGCTCGGCCGCCGCCACCGCCGTACCGCGGTCGTTGTGCGGGTGCACGGACAGGCAGACGTGCTCGCGGCGGGTCAGGTGGCGGGACATCCACTCGAAGCGGTCCGCGTGGGTGGACGGCGTCGAACGCTCCACGGTGGCGGGCAGGTTCAGGATGATCTCGCGGCCCGGGCCGGGCTGCCACACGTCGCAGACCGCCTCGCAGACCTCCAGGGCGAAGTCCAGCTCGGTGTCGGTGAAGATCTCCGGGCTGTACTGGTAGCCGAAGGTGGTCTCCGGGCCCAGCAGCTTCTCCGCGTACTCCATCACCAGGCGGGTGCCGTCGACGGCGATCTGCTTGATGTCGTCCTTCGAGCCGCGGAACACGACCCGGCGGAAGGTCGGCGCGGTCGCGTTGTACAGGTGCACGGTGGCGCGCTTGGCGCCCTTCAGGGACTCCACGGTCCGCTCGATCAGGTCCTCGCGGGCCTGGGTCAGTACGGAGATGGTGACGTCGTCCGGGATCGCGCCCTCTTCGATGATGGAGCGGACGAACGCGAAGTCGGTCTCGCCGGAGGACGGGAAGCCGACCTCGATCTCCTTGTAGCCCAGCCGGACCAGCAGGTCGAACATCTCGCGCTTGCGGGCCGGGCTCATCGGGTCGATCAGCGCCTGGTTGCCGTCGCGCAGGTCGGTGGAGAGCCAGCGGGGCGCCTTGGTGATGCGCTGCTCCGGCCAGGTGCGGTCGGGGATGGCGACGGCCTCGTACTGCCCGTACTTGTGGACGGGCATCCCGGACGGCTGCTGCAGGTGCGTCGCGTTGGTGATCGGCGTCGGACGGCTGATGAAGGGCGACTGAGACATTGCGTAGGGCTCCTCGGAGGTCCTGCGGGAGGGACGGCCGACTGTCGAACGCAACACCGAAACCCGCGGGGAGGGGGTCGGCCTACGACTACAGGCCCTCGCCGCGGCAGCTAAGGAGAAGCAGCCCGAAACGCATGATGTGCGTCACTGTAGCCCAGGCCCGGCGGAGGCGGACGTCCCGTTTCAGTATGCAAGACGGCGGTCACGTCAAGGCCGAAAGGTGACCTATCACTCCATTTCGCCAATCACTGTCGCTGCTCGTGACAGTGACACCACACAGTGCCACATTGCTGGGATGACTCCCCACTCGTCTGTGTTCTGCTCGATCGTCCCGCCCCACATCCTGGAGCGGCTCGCCGAATCCGATAACCCGGCCTACGCCCAGGCCGCCCAGCGCACCCTCCTCATGGACGTCACCCAGCGCTCGGCCCGCGAGGAGGCGCCCCCGGCCCCGGAGGGCGCCCCCTCCGACAAGCCGCAGCGGACCATCTACGACGCCGAGCACGGCACCGAGCTGCCGGGCGTCCGCGTGCACGAGGAGAGCGACCGCCCCTCCAAGGACGCCACCGTCAACCGGGCCCACGCCGGGCTCGGCGCCACCTTCGACCTCTTCTTCAAGGCCTTCGGACACCGTTCCATCGACGGCGCGGGCATGCCGCTGATCGCGAGCGTCCACTTCGACGAGAAGTACGACAACGCCTTCTGGAACGGCGAGCAGATGGTGTTCGGCGACGGTGACGGCGAGCTCTTCCTCGACTTCACCATCCCGGTCGACGTCATCGGCCACGAGCTGGCCCACGGCTTCACCCAGCACTCGGCGAACCTCGCCTACTTCGGGCAGTCCGGCGCGCTCAACGAGTCCGTCTCCGACGTCTTCGGCTCGCTGGTGAAGCAGCACGCGCTGGGCCAGACGGCCGACCAGGCCGACTGGCTGATCGGCGCCGGTCTGCTCGGTCCCGCCATCGACAACGGCGTCGCGCTGCGCTCCATGAAGGAGCCGGGCACGGCGTACGACGACGACGAACTCGGCAAGGACCCGCAGCCGGCCACCATGGACGACTACGTGCGCACCAGCTCCGACAACGGCGGCGTCCACATCAACTCGGGCATCCCCAACCACGCCTTCTACCTGCTGGCCACCGAGCTCGGCGGCTTCGCCTGGGAGCGGGCCGGGAAGATCTGGTACGACGTGATGACCGGCGGCACCCTGACCGAGGAGGCCCGCTTCAACGAGTTCGCGCGGGCGACGGTGGCGTCGGCCCGCCGGCTCTTCGGCGAGGGCGACGAGGTCCAGTCCGTCCTCAAGGCCTGGTCGCTCGTCGGCGTGCCGACCACCTGAGAGCGCTGGTAGACAGGTCCCATGCGCATCCGAGTACGACGCACAGGCGGCTTCGCGGGCATCGAGAAGTCCGCGGAACTGGACACGGCGGGCCTGGCCGACGCCGAGCAGATGCACGACCTGGCCCGCGCGGCGCTCGCCGCGGAACCCCGCGAGAGCCGCGGGGTCCCGGACGGCTTCGCGTACGAGATCACGGTCGACGGCCGCACGGTGAAGTGCTGCGACCCCGACCTCACGCCGGAGCAGCGCGAGCTGATCCAGCGGGTCCTGAAGGAAGGCGCCTAGCCCCGAGGGGCCTAGCGCCCCGGGGCTGGCGGCCGAGCTTCTAGAAGCCCAGCTTCCGGAGCTGCTTGGGGTCCCCTCTTTCACTGCCGCCCTCGCACCGTGAGGCCCCGGGGGGCCTCACGGGCTTCGGACGGCTGCGCCGGCCTCCGGCCGGACGGTGGGTGGCCGGGCTAGAAGCCCAGCTTCCTGAGCTGCTTGGGGTCCCGCTGCCAGTCCTTCGCGACCTTCACGTGGAGGTCGAGGAAGACCGGGGTCCCGAGCAGGGCCTCGATGTGCTTGCGGGACTTCATGCCGACCTCCTTCAGGCGCTTGCCCTTGGGGCCGATGATGATGCCCTTCTGGCTGGGGCGCTCGATGTACACGTTGGCGTGGATGTCGAGCAGCGGCCGGTCGGCGGGGCGGTTCTCGCGGGGCAGCATCTCCTCGACGACCACCGCGATCGAGTGCGGCAGCTCGTCCCGTACGCCTTCGAGCGCGGCCTCGCGGATCAGCTCCGCGACCATGACCATCTCGGGCTCGTCGGTGAGGTCGCCCTCCGGGTAGAGCGGCGGGGACTGCGGGAGCAGCGGGATGAGCAGGTCGGCGACGAGCTGGACCTGCTTGTCGCCGACGGCGGAGACGGGGACGATCTCCGCCCACTCGATGCCGAGCTCCTTGCCGAGCTGGTCGATGGCGATCAGCTGCTCGGCGAGGGTCTTGGAGTCGACGAGGTCCGTCTTGGTGACGATCGCGACCTTGGGGGTCTTCTTGATCTCGGCGAGCTCCTTGGCGATGAAGCGGTCGCCGGGGCCGAGCTTCTGGTCGGCGGGCAGGCAGAAGCCGATCACGTCGACCTCGGCCCAGGTGGTGCGCACGACGTCGTTCAGCCGCTCGCCGAGGAGCGTGCGCGGCTTGTGGAGGCCGGGGGTGTCGACCAGGATCAGCTGCGCGTCGGGGCGGTGCACGATGCCGCGGACGGTGTGCCGGGTGGTCTGCGGCCGGTTGGAGGTGATCGCCACCTTCTGGCCGACGAGAGCGTTCGTGAGGGTGGACTTGCCCGCGTTGGGGCGCCCGACGAAGCAGGCGAAGCCCGCCCGGTGGGGGGCTTTGTTCTCATCGGTCTCAGGAGTACGAACGCTCATGGGGGCCATTGTCCCCGATGAGCGCCCGCCTCACGTACCCAGTGCCCGGTGACGGCGGATCCGGAGGGCGACGACCCCGGCCGTACCGCCGCAGACCAGGGCGGCGAGGGGCAGCCAGGGCAGGGCCAGGAAGCCGACCCGGCCGGACTCGCGGACGTCCTTGGCGGTGGCGGTGAGGGTGATGTCCCCCCAGTCGAGCTGCGGCGAGCCGGTCCACTGCTCGGTGAGCCGGATCTTCTGCCGGGGCAGCAGCTCGGCCGGCAGCCGGTCCAGGTCGCGGGCGAGCAGGGTGCGGCCGAAGAGGCCCTGGGCCTTGAGGGCGACCTTGGGGTTGAGGGTGACGTTGCCGCGGTTGTGGAGGGTGTACGAGACGACGGCGCGGCTGGTGCCGGTGCCGGGGACGAGCGGCCGGTCCTGGTCGAGGGTGACGTCCTCGACGGAGAGGGCGGGCACGGTGGGGCCGCCGACCCGGAGGTAGACGCGGGCGGCGACGGCGCGCTGCACCCCGAGGGCGACCGCGCCCGCGCCGCCGCCCTTCGCCACCCGCTCGTCGAGGGCGACGACGGCGCCGGGGTGGTCGCCGGGCTCGGCGTCGGCGGGGACGGCGAGGGTGTACGGCACGGTGACGGCCGAGCGCGGCGGGACGGTGACCCGGTCGCGGGCCGGCTTGATCCAGGCGCCGGCGCCGGTCTGCCGCTCCTGCCGGGTGCGGACGGCGAAGCCGCCGTCGCGTTCGGTGTTGTAGGCGTCGGCGCCGTAGAGCAGGAAGGTGAGCGGGGCGGCGGTCTTGTTGGCGACGGTGACCTGGTCGGTGACGGTGCTCCCCGGGTCGGCGGAGAGGTAGAAGTACGGGCGGCTGCCGAGCTGCGAGGCGGCCGGGTAGACGGCCCACTCGCCGTTCTCGGCGGCGGAGGCGGGGGGCGCGCTCTGGGCGCCGAGCAGAAGCACGGCGCCCAGAACGCTCAGCAGGAGGAGGACGTACGGCTTGCGTCGCACGGGTGCGGACCCCTTCGGTTCCAGTGGTTCGGTGCCTTCGTACGGTCAGGACAGCGTCAGCGTGAGCACGCCCGCGTACGAGCCCGGCGCGGTGAACGCGGGAACGTCGAGGGAGAGCCCGGCGTCGACGGTGAACTCGCCGCCGGTGACGGTGCCGTTGGGCGTGGACGCGAGGGTCGCGCCCGTGCTGCCGACGGGTCCCGCGGTGCCGGGGGCGCAGGTGCTGGGGCTGCCGGCCTTGGTGGCGCAGGCCGGGGTCCAGCTGAGCTTCCCGGCGCCGATGGCGGCGCCGCCGGGGCCGGTGAAGTCGGTGACCTTGCCGGTCAGGGACCAGCCCGCGGGACCGCCGCGGAAGTCCTTGACGGTCACCGTCCGCAGGGCGCCGGTGGCCGCGCCGCCGGTGCCGAACTCGACGGCCGAGAGCGCGACGGCGTCGCCGGCCTGGGTCATCGACAGGGTGCCCGCCTTGACCGTGGCGGTGATCTTCTGGCTGCCCGGCGGGGCCGGGGTGTCGTCGATGACCTGGTACGCGACGGGGCCGGCGCCCTTGTCGGCGTCCCAGGCGGCGCCCTCGTACGCCACGATCCCGGTGGTCGCCTTGTCGGAGACCATCAGGCGCGCGGCGAAGCCGCCCTCGCTGTCGGTGGTGACGGTCATCTTGTCGGCGGTCTCGGCGGCGCCGGCCCGGCCGGCGACGGTGACCTCGGTGAGCGGGGTGAACTTGGTGCCGGTGACGGTGACCCGGACGCCGGGTGCGCCGGAGGCGTTGTCGAGCTGGAGGGCCCGCTCGTTGGCGCCCGGCTGGGCGGTCGCCGTGACGGTCTCGGAGACCGGTGCGGGCGGGTTGGACACGGTGCAGGGCGTGTCCAGCTCCATGATGTAGGAGGTGTGGATGTTGTAGTCGCCGGGCGAGAGCTGGATCGCGCCGGGCGCGGTGACCGTGAAGGTGCCGGTCATCGAGAAGGGCGGGAAGGCGCCCTTGCCGGGGACGGGCGGGTTCTTCTTCTCGCCGGTGACGGTGACCGAGCCGGTCTGGGCGCCGCCCAGGGTGACCTTGCCGCTCGGGGTCATGATGTTTTCCGGGAGCGCGAGGTCGACCGGGTTGGACGCGGCGGGCTTGGTGACCGTGTAGGTGACGGTGACCGTGTCGCCGACCTTGGGCGCCGCGTTGTCGACGGTGATCTGCGCGGTGGTGGTGCCGTCGATGGGCGGGATGCCGGCGATCGGCGGCGGTACGCAGTGGGTCGCGAAGTCGACCGCCACGGAGGCGGTGGTGGCCGCCCCGGCGGGTGCGGCGAGCGCCCCGCCCGCGGTGAGCGCGAGCGCGGTGGCGCCGAGGGCGGCGGTCCAGCGGCGCCGTCTTCGAGCAGCCGTACCGCTCCGTGTGCGGCGTGTTCCGAGTGCCATGTGGGCCCCTCCTGAGGGATGAGAGGGCGCCATTGACGGCTGCGGGCCGAGAGAAGTCAATGGAATCGAAATGCATCGACTGATGACCCATCAGATACTGTCAAGATCAGGATGATCGTGGTGTTTCCGCAGGTCACGACAGGAACCGGTGCCGCTCGCGGCGGCACCGGTCGGTCATGCGAAAGGGGGCTCAGCTGAACACGAAGGGCCCGGGCGACTGCGAGGTGAGCGCGTCGCAGTTCACGGTGACGCCGAAGATCACCATCTTGAGCGCGGTGCCCGCGAAGTAGGAGTTGAGGCTGTCGCCGGAGGCGACGGTCCCACTGAGCGGGCCGATCGTGACGGACTGGTTCGCGGCGAGCGCCGGGTTCTTCTTGCCGCTGAAGACCCGGGTGCCGCCGCCCGCCTTGGCCATCGTCAGGGTGGCGCTGATCTGGTCGGCGCCGACCGCGATCGGCGTCTTGACGGCCGAGGTGAGGGTGATCGTCGCGGCGGTGCCGCTCTGCGTGGCGGTGAGCGTGGCACCGCCGCCGCCCCAGGCCCCGCAGTCGTACGTGGCCGTGGCCGAGCCCGGCGACACGGCGGCGGCGCCCGGCGCGAAGGCGAGGGCCGAGGCGGCGAGCGCCCCGGAGAGCGCCGCGACGATCCCTAAGCTGCTTCTGCTTCTCATGGCGTGGACGTACCCCTTCCGATTCCGGTGAAGGACGACGCAGGGGTGCGGACGCTGCGTGAAGCGGACACTGCGCGGATCTGACGGTCCGTCGGACCGTGCGCAGTCATTGACGCGCATTCCTCACAAGAGCACAAGGGCCATGTGTGAGGCGGTACGACGGGTGCGGCGGCCCGCGCCTCAGCCGGCCGTGACCGCCACCCGCAGCTTCCCGTCGGGCCCCGCGAGCAGCACCGGCGTCTCCGGCCCGCCCAGGTCCCGTACCGCCGCGCGGTCCTCGTCCGAGGGGGTCTCCGCGGCGGAGACGACGGCCGCGGCCTCCAGCGACTCGGCACCGCTGGCCACGGCCATCGCGACCGCGGTCTGCAGCGCGCTCAGCTTGAGCGACTCCAGGGCGACGGTCCCGGCCACGTACGTCCGTCCGGTCTCGTCGCGCACCGCGGCGCCCTCGGCGACCCCGTTGCGGGCGCGGGCGCTGCGCGCCAGCGTGATGATCTTCAGGTCCTCGGCGCCGAGGTCGTCGTGCTCGCGGTTGAGTGTCATGATCCGAGGATAGGCCGGGGCCCGCGGTGACGGGCCGGGGACCTGGGATCAGCGCGGGAGCCGAGCGGGGCCGGGGGCTCAGCCCTGGGCGGCCTTGACGAACTTGTCGGTGGCCGTCTTGGCGAGTTCGTCGAAGTCCTTGTTGGCCGCGGGGGCCGCGAGCACCATCAGGCGCACCACGCCGTTGCCCTGGCGCGCGTACGCGAAGTTCGGCGCGATCGTGATGCCGGGGGAGACCTCGACACCGAGGGTGAAGGCGAGCGCCTCCTCGGCGCCCTGCGGCGCGGGGCGCTTCTTCGCCGTGATCTTCATCTTCTGGCCGTCGGCCTCCACGGGGATCTCGGCGCAGGTGTCGAGGGCCGTGTTGAGCTGCTTGAGGTGGTCGGCCGCACCGGTACCGGTGAAGCTCAGGACCCGCTCGGTGATCTCCGCGTCGTTGTTGCCGCGGGCGAAGTCGGCGCTCGGGCTCTGCGTGGCACCGGCGGTCTCGCCGTTGCTCATCATGTCGGCGAAGGGCTGGCACTCGGTCTTGCTGGTCTTGTAGACGGTCGGGGCGTCCGGGTGCTTCGTGGTCTTCCAGCCGGACGGCAGGTCCTTCAGCTCAAGCAGGGCCGCCTTCATCTGGGCGTCGGTCAGCGGCTTGGCGGCCGGCGCCTCGGACGTGGGGGCGGCGGTGGTCGTCGCTCCGGCGGCCGGCTTGGCGGCGCCGTCCTTCGCGGCACCGCCCTTCTCGTCGCCGCCACCGCAGGCGGCGGTCAGCGAGAGAGCGGAGACGGCGAGGGCGGCGGCCAGGCCGCGTCTGATGCGAGTGCGCATGGTGAAGTACCTCTTGAGGGTGGAGAGTTGAGCGGATGACGCCGGGCGCCGCAAGATCGACAACGCCCGGACGGCCGGAGCATATACGGCGTCGGTGACACGTACGTGATGAATAAGGCGACGCGTACGTGCTGAGCAAACCGCCCGTCCGGCGTCAGGCCCTCGCCCGCCGGTGACAGCCCGCGGGCCCCTCAGCCCGCCACCGGATACATCGCCCCGCGCCGCCCCTCCGGCGACACCAGCCACTCCAGCTTCGCCGCCGTGTCCGCCTCCTGGAGCGGGGTGTGCAGCACGATGACGAGGTCCGGGCGGGCCGGGACGCGGAGCTGGGTGGCCTCGACGATCAGCGGGCCGACCAGCGGGTGGTCCATCTCCTTGCGGTTCTGGCCGCCGGGCAGGATGTCACGGCGCTCCCACAGCTCGGCGAACTCCGCGCTCGCCTCCTTGGCCTCCGCCACGACCTGCCGGAAGCCGTCGTCGTCCGGGCACTCCGAGCAGGCCGCGCGGAACTGGGCGACGACCTTCGGGGCCAGCTCCTCCCAGCTCGTCGACCGCTCCCGGTAGAGCGGGTCGGTGAAGAAGGCGATCAGGCAGTTCTGCACGATCTCCGGCCGCATGCCGAGCACGACCGCCGCCGCGTCGTTGTACATCACGGTGTTCCAGTACTGGTCCATGATGTGCGCCGGGAACGGCATCCACGCGTCGATCAACCGCCGCAGCCCCTGGCACATGTCCCGGTCCTCCGGGGCGAGTTCGGGCGCCGGCGGGTTCAGCGCGGCCAGTACGTACAGGTGGCGCCGCTCGGTCGGGCTCAGCCGGAGCACCCGCGCCACCGAGTCCAGGACCTGCGCGGACACCGTGATGTCCCGGCCCTGCTCCAGCCACTGGTACCAGGACACTCCGACCCCGGCGAGCACCGCGACCTCCTCGCGGCGCAGCCCGGGCGTGCGGCGTCTGCCGCCGTCCGGCAGGCCCGCCTCGGCGGGGCTCACCCGGGCCCGGCGGCTCATCAGGAACTCGCGGAGCTCGGCCAGTCGGTGTGCCTTGGCGGCGGTGGACTCCAGTGCCGTGGCCACGTGTGCTTCCTCCCCCTGGATGCCTGGTGGTGCGACCAACAGGATAAGTTCCCGCTCCCCACCGTTGTTCCCGTGCCACGAGAGTCGTGGCCATGGCAACCGTCACCTCTCCCCCGACCGCACCGCAGGATCAGACCGCGGCCCCCGCCTCCCCCGGCGCCCTCACCGGCCGCGCCCGGCTCGTCCTCTTCGTGCTGTGCGCCGCCCAGTTCATGGTGGCGCTCGACTTCTCCGTACTGAACGTCGCCCTCCCCGTCCTCGGCGCCGACCTCGGCTTCGCCCCGTCCGCGCTCCAGTGGGCGGTCACCGCCTTCGCCCTCCCCTCCGGCGGTTTCCTGCTGCTCTTCGGGCGGATCGGCGACCTCTTCGGCCGCAAGCGGCTCTTCCTCTCCGGCCTCGTCCTCTTCGGCGCCGCCTCGCTGCTCGCCACCCTCGCCTGGAGCCCGGGCGCCTTCCTGGCCGGCCGCGCCCTGCAGGGCCTCGGCGCGGCGGCGATCGTGCCGACCGGCATGGCGCTGCTGACCACCGTCTTCCCCGAGGGACCGCTGCGGGAGCGGGCGCTCGGCATCTCCGGCACCCTGATGTCGCTCGGCTTCACCATCGGCATGGTGCTCGGCGGGGTCATGACCGACACCCTCGGCTGGCGCTCCACCATGGGTCTGCTCGCCGTCTTCACCCTGATCGTGCTGCCGCTCGCCCCCGGCCTGCTGCCCGAGTCCCGCACCCCGGAGCGGCCCCGGCTCGACATCCCGGGCGCGGTGACCGTCACCGGCGGTCTGCTCTCGCTGATCTACGCGCTGACCACGGCCGCCGAGCACGGCTTCGGCGGCGCTGACGTCCTGGTCACGCTCGCCCTCGGTGTGCTGCTGCTCCTGGCCTTCGGCGTCGTCGAGTCCCGGCACCCGGCCCCGCTGGTCTCGCTGCCGGTGCTGCGCCGCCGCACGGTCGCCTTCGGCAACCTGGGCGGTCTGGTCACCTTCTCGATGATGTCGACGATCGTCTTCGTGCTGACCCTGTACCTGCAGGAGACGCTGGGCCTCTCGGCCTTCGCCTCCGGCATCGTCTTCGGCGTCCAGGGCGCCTTCTCGGTCCTCGCCGGAATGGTCACCCCGCGGGTGATCGGCCGGCTCGGCGCCCACCGCACCCTGGTCGTCTCGCTGGCCGGCCAGGGCCTGCTCACGGCCGCGCTGCTGCTCGTGGGCCGCGAGTCGGGCGCGATCGTGGCGACGGTCGCCGTCTCGGCGGCCTCGATGCTGCACCTGGGCGCGATCATCTCGTACGGCGTGACCGTCACCTCCGGCGTCCGCGACGAGGAGCAGGGGCTTGCGACCGGTCTGGTCACCACCACCCAGCAGGTCGGCCTCACCGTCGGCATCCCGATGCTGGGCGTGCTCGCCACCACCGGCGCCGACCTGTTCTCCGGGGTCCGTACGGTCATCGCCCTGGACGCGGCGATCGTGCTGGTCGCGGCGCTGCTGGTGGCCCTCGGCCTGCGGAAGCGTGCCTGAGGGTCAGGGCCGGTCGAGGCGGAGCCGTACCGCCCTGGGCAGACCGGCGACCACCAGGTCGTACGAGTCCTCGACGAGCTCCCGGACCATCCGGTCCGGGAGCTCTCCCACGCGCACGGTGTTCCAGTGCCGCTTGTTCATGTGCCAGCCGGGGAGGATCGCCGGGTGCTCCTCGCGCAGCCGTACGGCGTCGTCCGGGTCGCACTTGAGGTTGACGCTGAGCGGCTCGGCGTCGAGCGCCGACAGCGCGAACATCTTCCCGGCGACCTTGAAGACGGAGGTCTCCGGATTGAACGGGAACTCCTCCGTCGCGTCGTTGAAGTCCAGGCAGAACGCGCGCAGCTGCTCGGGCGTCATCGCTCCGAACCCTCCCCCTCGGCCCCGTCGCCGCGCTTTCCGAGCGGCTCGGCGAGCACGGTCACGATCTTGTTCCGGCGGCCGGCCGGGGACTCGGCGGTGAGCCGCAGGGTCCGCCCGTCGGGCAGCTCCACGACCGCGTTGGCGCCGGCGATCGGCACCCGGCCGAGGGCCTTGGCGAGCAGTCCGCCGACCGTCTCCACGTCCTCGTCGTCGTACTCGTCGGGGCCGAAGCCGTAGAGCTCGCCGAGGTCGCCGATGTCGAGGCGGGCGGTGACCCGGTAGCGGTCGTCGCCGAGCTCCTCGACGGGCGGCAGCTCCCGGTCGTACTCGTCGGTGATCTCGCCGACGATCTCCTCCAGGATGTCCTCGATGGTGACGATCCCGGCCGTGCCGCCGTACTCGTCGATGACGACGGCGACGTGGTTGCGCTCCTGCTGCATCTCGCGCAGCAGGTCGCCCGCGTTCTTGGTGTCGGGCACGAAGGCCGCCGGGCGCATCGTCGTGGAGACCACGTCCGCCTCGGCGTCCCGGTTGATGTGCGTCTTGCGGACCAGGTCCTTCAGATACACGATGCCGACGATGTCGTCCTCGTTCTCCCCGGTGACCGGGATCCGCGAGAAGCCGGAGCGCAGGGCGAGGGTGAGGGCCTGACGGACCGTCTTGTAGCGCTCGATGCACACCAGGTCGGTGCGGGGCACCATCACCTCGCGCACCAGGGTGTCGCCGAGCTCGAAGACGGAGTGCACCATGCGGCGCTCCTCGTCCTCGATCAGCGACTCCTGCTCGGCGAGGTCGACCATCGCCCGCAGCTCGGCCTCGGAGGCGAACGGGCCCTTGCGGAAGCCCTTGCCGGGCGTCAGCGCGTTGCCGATGAGGATCAGCAGCTGCGGGATCGGGCCCATGATCCGGGCCAGGGGCAGGAGGACGTACGCGGCGGCGGTCGCCGTGTTCAGCGGGTGCTGGCGGCCGATGGTGCGCGGCGAGACGCCGACGGCGACGTACGACACGAGCACCATGACGGCGATCGCGACGAGCAGCGCCTCCCAGGTCTCCGGGAAGGCCTCCAGGCAGGCGTACGTGACGAGGACGCCGGCCGCCATCTCGCAGGCGACGCGGACGAGCAGCGCCACATTGAGATAGCGGGTCGGGTCGGAGGCGACCTGGGCCAGCTTCTCGGCCCCGCGCCGCCCGGACCGTACGGCCTCGGCGGCGCGGAAGCTGGAGACGCGGGCGATGCCCGCCTCGGCGCAGGCGGCGAGCCAGGCGACGATGACGAGGGCGACCGCCCCGATGATCAGTTGTGCGCTCATGACCTGCGGGGGGTCAGGAGACGGTGGGCGCCGGCGACGGGCCGGTGAGGCCCTTCTCCGCGCGCCAGCCGTCCACGATGGCGGCCTGGAGGCCGAACATCTCGGCCTTCTCGTCCGGCTCCTCGTGGTCGTACCCCAGCAGGTGCAGCACTCCGTGGACGGTGAGCAGCTGGAGCTCCTCGTCCATGGAGTGCTGGGTCGGGGCGTCCTTGCCCTGCTGGGTGGCGACCTCGGGGCAGAGCACGATGTCGCCGAGGAGTCCCTGCGGGGGCTCCTCGTCGTCCTTCGACGGCGGGCGCAGCTCGTCCATCGGGAAGGACATGACGTCCGTGGGGCCCGGCAGGTCCATCCACTGGATGTGGAGCTGCTCCATCGCCTCCGCGTCCACGACGATCACCGAGAGCTCGGAGAGCGGGTGGATGCGCATCCGCGCGAGCGCGTAGCGGGCGATGTCGAGGATCGCCTGCTCGTCGACCTCGGTGCCGGACTCGTTGTTGACGTCGATCGACATGTGCTGCTGTGTCTACTTCCCGTTGCGGCCGGTGCGCTGTTCGTGCTGCCGGCGCTGCTCGCTGGCCGTGTCGTACTTCTCGTACGCGTCGACGATACGGCCGACGAGCCGGTGCCGTACGACATCCTGCGACGTGAGCATCGAGAAGTGCACGTCGGGGACGCCGTCCAGGATGTCCCTGACCTGCCGCAGACCGCTCTTCGTGCCGCCCGGGAGGTCGACCTGGGTGATGTCGCCGGTGATGACGATCTTCGAGTCGAAGCCGAGGCGGGTGAGGAACATCTTCATCTGCTCGGGGTTCGTGTTCTGCGCCTCGTCGAGGATGATGAACGCGTCGTTGAGCGTCCGGCCGCGCATGTACGCGAGCGGCGCGACCTCGATCGTCCCGTTCGCCATCAGCTTGGGGATGGAGTCGGGGTCGAGCATGTCGTGCAGCGCGTCGTAGAGCGGGCGCAGATAGGGGTCGATCTTCTCGTAGAGCGTGCCGGGCAGGAAGCCGAGCCGCTCGCCCGCCTCGACCGCCGGCCGGGTCAGGATGATCCGGGTGACCTGCTTGGACTGCAGGGCCTGGACCGCCTTGGCCATGGCCAGATAGGTCTTGCCGGTGCCGGCGGGGCCGATGCCGAAGACGATGGTGTGCTTGTCGATGGCGTCGACGTAGTGCTTCTGGTTGAGGGTCTTGGGGCGAATGGTGCGGCCGCGGCTGGAGAGGATGTTCTGGGTGAGCACCTCGGAGGGCGTCTCGACCGCCGCTCCGTCCGTCTCCTCGCGCAGCATGGCGATCGATCGTTCCACCGCGTCCTCCGTCATCGGCTGTCCGGTGCGGAGCACCAGCATCATCTCGTCGAACAGGCGCTGAACGAGCGCGACTTCCTTCGCGTCACCGATCGCGCTGATCTCGTTCCCCCGGACATGGATGTCGGTGGTGGGGAACGCTTCCTCGATCACGCGCAGCAGGGCGTCGCGGGAGCCCAGGACCATCACCATGGGGTGCTTGGCGGGGACCTTGAACTGGGCACGGGCCTGCCCCGGCGCGGGGGTCTGGGCTGTGGGTGTCTGAGTCATGGGCCGGCACTGTGGCCTGCACATACCTCCCGTTGCAGGGTTCTCGCTGCTCGACAACCTCTCGGGTACCAAGCCTACGACTCGCCTCGGACAACGCTGAACCGTTTTTACGGACCCCCACGAAGCCCGGTAGTAGGGGGGCGGGGGGGCGCCCGGAGAACCTGGTCCTACGGGGCGGGCGCCGGGCGGAAGCCGATGGTGGGGACGGCCCGGCGCAGCGGCCAGGGGCGGGCCGGGGCGGGCAGCAGCCGCTCCAGGAAGGCGTAGCGGGCCCGCAGGGCGGCCGGGTCCTGGCACTCGTGGTCCTGGACGTGCGCCCACCAGGCGGCGATCTCGCCCCAAGTCGGCGCGGACAGCGAGCCGCCGAACTCCTGGACGGAGAGGGCGGCGGTGAGCCCGGCGAAGGCGAGCCGGTCGGCGAGCGGCCAGCCGGCCAGGGTGCCGGTGACGAAACCGGCGACGAAGACGTCCCCGGCGCCGGTCGGGTCGAGCGCGGAGACCTGGATCGCGGGCACCTCGGCGGTCTCGCCGGTGGCCCCGTCGACGGCGTACGCGCCCTCGGAGCCGAGGGTGACGACGGCGTAGCGCACCTTGTCGGCGAGCGCGCGGGCGGCGGCCCGGGGGCATTCGGTGCGGGTGTAGCGCATCGCCTCGGCGGCGTTGGGCAGGAAGGCCTCGCAGTGCTCCAGGTCGGTCAGGCCGGCCAGGTCCCAGTGTCCGGTGTCGTCCCAGCCGACGTCGGCGAAGACCTTGGCGCCGGCGCCGGCGGCCCGGGCAACCCATTCCTCGCTGCGGCCGGGGACCAGGGAGGCGACGGCGGCGCGGGCGTGCGGCGGGTAGGCGGGCGGCCCGGCGGGCAGGGCGCCGTCGAGGGGCGGGGCGGCGTGGCCGTGCGAGACCATCGTGCGCTCGCCCTCGTAGGCCATGGAGACGGTGACGGGCGAGTGCCAGCCGGGCACGGTCCGCGACAGCGAGAGGTCGATGCCCTCGCCCTGCTCCAGGGCGTCCCAGCAGTACTCGCCGTAGTGGTCGTCGCCGAACGCGGCGGCCAGCGAGGTGCGCAGGCCGAGCCGGGCGAGCGCGGTGGCCATGTTGGCGACGCCGCCGGGGCTGGATCCCATGCCGCGGGCCCAGGACTCGGTGCCGCGGACGGGGGCGCTGTCGAGGCCGGTGAAGATGATGTCGAGGAAGACGGTGCCGGTGAGGAAGACGTCGCACTCGGGGTCGGTGGGCTCGCGCAGCCGCCCGAGCGGGTCGACGCTGTTGTCACGTTCGGTCACGGCTTGCTCCCCGGTCGTGGTGCGGCGGATCGGCACCGTGGGTGCTGAGGCTGATCTCGCCAGTGTGCCCGAGGGGAAGGGTGTTGCGCGCGCAATACCCGCCCAACCGCATCCCAAACCGATTGTGACCCACATCACAGACCGAATCGGGGGATAACGGCTTCTCCGCCCACTCGGATGCTTGATACACATGGTGCCGCGACCGTGTGGACCTCCGGGCGCCGTCTCATTTCCCTGTTCAGTCCCTGGAACGCCCATGTCGTCGCGCTGCCCGCGTGCCCTGGGGGCGCTCGTCGCTCTCGTCTCCCTCTTCACGGCCGGTTATCTCGCCCCGTACCTGCTCCCGACGGTCGTCGGCCGGCTGTCCGCGGGCCTCGGTCTCGGTCCCACCCAGGCCGGTCTGGTCGGCTCGATCCTGCTGCTCGGCTCGGCCTCGGCGGGCTTCACCTTCGCGGCGCGCGCGAGCGGAGCGAGATGGGGGCACGCCCCCTGGCTCCGCCGGTGGTACCCCCACCCATGCCGGAGGCTATGGGGGAGTGTCGGCCCGCGCCGGGCGGCCCGGCTCGGTCTGCTGCTGATGCTCCTCGGGTACGGCACGGCCGCGGCGACCGGTCTCGTCCCGCTGGTCGTGGCGGGCGCGGTCGTCGGCGGCTTCGGCTCCGGTACGGCGACGGCGGTCGCCGCGGCGGGCATCGCGGGCCGCCCGGACCCGCACCGCGCCTCCTCGCTCGGCCTGCTTTCGGTGTCGGCTGCGGCGGGCGCGCTCTATCTGACGCTGCCGCACCTGGGCAGCGGGCACGCGCTGCCGTTCGCGGCGATCGCGGGGACGGCGCTGCTGGTGGCGCCGACCACGGCGTGGCTGCCGGACGGCCGCGCGGTCCGCCTGACGGCGACGGCCAGGCCGGAACGGGGTCCGCTCCCCCACCGCGTCCCGGGCACGGTCCTGGCCGGCGCGATCCTCCTCTGGTCGATGGCCCAGAACGCGCTGTGGGGCGTCAGCGGCCGGATCGGCCTGACCCAGGCGGGCCTCTCGGAGGTCACGCTCGGCCTGGTCTTCGCGGTGGCGCTCGGCGCGGGCCTGGTCGGCGTGATCGGCGCGGGCGTGCTCGGCTCACGGCTCGGGCGTGCGGTGCCGATCGGCGTCGGCACGGCGCTGATCGCGGCCTGTGTGCTGCTCAGTTCGGCCGCGCGCGGCCCGGCGTCCTTCGCGGCCGGCGAGATCGCATGGAACGCGTTCTACCCCGTCGTCCTCTCCTACCTCCTCGGCCTCGCCGCCTCCCTCGACCCGCACGGCCGCTGGGCCGTCCTCGTCGGCTCGGCGTCCTCCCTGGGCGTGGCCTGCGGCCCCGTCACCGGCAGCCTCCTCTCCGAGGCCGCCGGCTACCCCGGCATGGGCCTCGCCCTCTGCGCCCTGCTGCTCCTGATCGCCGCCCCCATGACCGCCGTCGCCCGCCACGCCTCCGGCCGCCCCCTCGTGCCCGGCTCCATCCACCGCCGCGGCGGCGCCCCCGCCGCGGTCCTCTCGGCCACCACCACCCCGACCGCCCTCGTCCCCCAAATGGGCGCCCCGGAGCAGGAGATCACCCCGGTCCCGGTCCTGGTCCCGGGCGCGACCCCGGCGGCCCGCCGCCGCCTCTCGCGGTCGTCCTTCCGTCTGGCCGGGCGGGCCCGGGGGTAGGGCCCGCCGGGGCTACGAACGCTCGAACTCGTAGGCGTCGACCTCGGCCAGGTACCGCTCGCGCCGCTCCTCGTCGTCCTCCAGGAAGGACGCCTCGAAGGAGTTCCGGGCAAGGGTCCGCAGCTCCTCCTCGCCCAGGCCCAGCGCGCCGCGCACCGCGTCGAAGTTGTCGCCGGCGTAGCCGCCGAAGTAGGCCGGGTCGTCCGAGTTGACCGTCGCCACCAGGCCCGCCGACAGCATCTCCCGCAGCGGGTGCTGCTCCAGGACGTCGATCGCCCGGAGCCGTACGTTGGACAGCGGGCACAGCGTCAGCGGCACCCGGTCCCGGACGAGCCGGGCGACCAGGTTCGGGTCCTCCAGGCAGCGCAGGCCGTGGTCGACGCGCTCCACGCCGAGGACGTCGAGGGCCTCGCGGATGTACGCCGCCGGGCCCTCCTCGCCCGCGTGGGCGACCCGGCGCAGACCGAGCCGCGCGGCCTCCTCGTACACCTCGCGGAACTTCGCCGGCGGGTGCCCGACCTCCGCCGAGTCGAGACCGACCCCGATGATCCGGTCCAGATACGGCTTCGCGGCATCGAGCGTGGCCATCGCCGACTCGGCCGACTCGTCGCGCAGGAAGCACATGATGAGCCGGGTCGAGATCCCGTGGCGCTCCTCCGCACGGTCCAGGGCCGCGCCGAGGCCCTCCACGACCACGCCCATCGGCACACCGCGCACCGCGTGCGCCTGCGGGTCGAAGAAGATCTCGGCGTGCCGCACGCCCTGCTCCGCCGCCCGCGCCAGATACGCGTCGGCGAGCTCGGTGAAGTCGTCGGCGGTGCGCAGCACCGCCATCAGGGAGTAGTAGAGGTCGAGGAAGGACTGGAGGTCGCTGAAGCGGTACGCCTCCCGCAACGCCTCCGTGTCCGCGTACGGCAGCGTCACCCCGTTCCGCGCGGCCAGCGCGAACGCCAGCTCGGGTTCCAGGGTTCCTTCGATGTGGAGGTGCAGTTCGGCCTTGGGTACGGGCATGGGTTGAACGATCTATCTCTTCGGTACGGGGACCCTCATCAGGTCCTGGGCAATACTCAGCTCCCCCGTGAACCCCGCCGCCCGCGCCTGCCGCTCGAACTCCGCCGGATCGGCGTACCGCTGCGAGAAGTGCGTCAGCACCAGGTGGCGGACCCCCGCGTCCCGCGCGACCGCCGCGGCCTGGCCGGCCGTCAGATGTCCGTGGTCGGCGGCGAGACGGGCGTCCTCGTCGAGGAAGGTCGACTCGATGACGAGCAGGTCGGCGCCGTCGGCGAGCGCGTGCACGCCGTCGCACAGCCGGGTGTCCATGACGAACGCGAACCGCTGCCCGCGCCGCACCTCGCTCACGTCCTCCAGCGTGACCCCGCCGAAGGCCCCGCCGAGCACGCCCTCCCGCTGCAGCCGGCCCACGTCCGGGCCCTTGACGCCGTGCGCGGCGAGCCGCTCGGGCAGCAGCCGGCGCCCGTCAGGTTCGACGAGCCGGTAGCCGTACGACTCCACGGGGTGGGAGAGCCGCCGGGCCTCAAGCGTGTACGTGTCGGTGACGGCCAGCGGCCCGTCCGCGGCGACCGGCGCCTGGGCGAGCTTCACCGTCTCGCGGTACGCCGTCGCGTACCGCAGCCGGTCGAAGAAGTGCTGCCCGCTCGCCGGGTAGTGCGCGGTCACCGGGTGCGGCACCTGGTCGAGGTTGATCCGCTGGATCACCCCGGCCAGGCCGAGCGAGTGGTCGCCGTGGAAGTGCGTGACGCATATCCGGTTCAGATCGTGCGCCGCGACCCCGGCCCGCAGCATCTGCCGCTGCGTCCCCTCACCGGGGTCGAAGAGGATGCCGGTGCCGTCCCAGCGCAGCAGATAGCCGTTGTGGTTGCGGTGCCGGGTCGGGACCTGGCTGGCCGTGCCGAGGACGACCAGTTCGCGTACGGACAAGGGAACGTCCCGCCCTATCCGGGCGGCCAGTTGAGACCGCGGCCGCCCAGCACGTGCGCGTGCGCGTGGAAGACCGTCTGGCCGGCACCGGCGCCGGTGTTGAACACGACGCGGAAACCGCTGCCGTCGACCTTCTCCTGCGCCGCGACCTCGCCGGCCTCCCGCAGTATGTCGGCGGCGACGCTCGGCGCGGCGGCGGCGAGCGAGGCGGCGTCCGGGTAGTGCAGCCGCGGGATGATCAGGACGTGCGTGGGCGCCTGCGGGTTGATGTCGCGGAACGCGAGGGTCGTCTCCGTCTCGCGCACGATCGTCGCCGGGACCTCCCCCTCCGCGATCTTGCAGAACAGGCAGTCGCTCTGCGGCTCTCCGGCCATGGCCCGGACCTCCTCGCCTCTGTCGATCATCAGTACACGCGCATGCTATCCGGCCCCGCCGCCACAGCCCGGAGTTATCCACAGGCCACGACGCCGGGCCGAAAGACCGGCCCGTGACGCCGGGCCGCGGCGCCTACGACCAGCGGCCGGTGCGCCCGAGCACCAGCGCGGCCGCCGCCGTACCGGCCGTGGAGGTGCGCAGCACACTGGGCCCGAGCCGGTACGGCCTGGCCCCGGCCGCCTCGAACAGCGCCAACTCCTCGGGCGACACCCCGCCTTCGGGCCCGACGACCAGCACGATCGTGCCGTCGGCGGGCAGCTCGGCGGTGGCCAGCGCACCACTCGGATGGTCACGGTCCTCGTGCAGGACGGCCGCGAAGTCCGCCTCCGCGAGCAGCGCGGCGACCTGCTTGCCGGACATCAGCTCGGCGACCTCGGGGAACCGGGTGCGGCGGGACTGCTTGCCCGCCTCGCGGGCGGTGGCCCGCCACTTGGCCAGCGCCTTCTGGCCGCGCTCGCCCTTCCACTGGGTGATGCAGCGGAACGCGGCCCACGGCACGATCGCGTCGACCCCGGTCTCCGTCATGGTCTCGACGGCGAGTTCTCCGCGGTCGCCCTTGGGCAGGGCCTGGACGACGGTGATCCGGGGCGCCGGCTCGGCGTCCGCGTGCACGGCGGTGACCTCGACGACCAGCTGGTCCTTGCCCTCGGCGGCGGCGACCGTGCACTCCGCCCAGGCGCCGCGCCCGTCGGTGAGCACCAGCTCCTCACCGGCCCGCAGCCGCTTCACGGACACGGCGTGCCGGCCCTCGGGCCCGTCGAGGAGGAAGCCGCCGACGGCGGGCACGGCGTCGACGACGAAGACGGGTGCGGTCACGAAGTGCTCCTGGGACTGGCGCTGGTGGAGGTGGAAGTGGATGTGGTGGCGGAGGAGGTGTGGACGGCGGCGAGTTCGGCGGCGAGCAGCTCGACCAGCCGCCCGGCCGGCAGTTTGCGCGCGAGCCGGTGTCCCTGACCGGCCCACAGGGCCATCCCCTGCGGGTCGCCGGCGGTCGCGGCCGCCTTGCGCAGCGGCGCGGTGAGATGGTGCACCTCGGGGTACGCGGCGGGGGCGTACGGCCCGTGCTCGCGCATGAAACGGTTCACCAGTCCGCGCGCCGGACGCCCGGAAAACGCCCGGGTCAGCTCAGTGTGCGTGAACAACGGATCGGTCAGGGCCCGCTTGTGCAGCGGATGCGCCCCCGACTCGGGACACACCAGGAACGCCGTGCCGAGCTGCGCCGCGTCGGCGCCGGCCGCGAGCACGGCGGCGATCTGCCGGCCGCGCATGATCCCGCCGGTCGCGACGATCGGCAGCCGCACGCTCTCCCGGACCTCGGTGAGCAGCGTGAGCAGCCCGCGCCCGCGTCCGCTGCCCGTGCCGGGCGCGTCGGCCGGGTCGTCGCGATGGGTGCCCTGGTGTCCGCCGGCCTCGATGCCCTGCACGCAGATCGCGGCGGCACCGGCCCGCTCGGCCGTCCGGGCCTCCTCGACCGAGGTGACGGTGACGATCGTGTACGTACCGGCCCGCGCGAACGCGTCCAGCGCGTCCCGGTCGGGGCAGCCGAAGGTGAAGGAGACCACCGGCACCGGGTCGTCGAGCAGGATCGCCAGCTTGGCGTCGTACGCGTCGTCCCGGCCGTGGTCCGGATCGCCGAGCGCCGTCTCGTACCAGGTGGCCTCCCCGGCCAGCTGGTGCCGGTAGACCTCGACGGCTGCCCGGTCGGCGGGCTGCCCGCCGGCCGGCATGAAGAGGTTCACGCCGAAGGGCCGCGCGGTGAGCGCACGGGTCTGCTTGATCTCCTGGTACAGCCCGCCGGCGGTCTTGTACCCGCCGGCCAGGAAACCCAGCGCCCCGGCCTCGCACACGGCGCCGACGAGCTCGGGACAGGAGGCGCCACCCGCCATGGGGGCCTGCACGATCGGAAGACGCGAGAGATCGTTCAGTGCGGTGGACATGCAGGCATCGTGCCATGCCGCCGCGACGCCGCCGAAACGCGAGGGGCGCCCCTCACCACAGAGGGTGAGGGGCGCCCTTCAGGGACGTACGGGCTGTCAGCGTCCGTTGAACGCGTCCTTCAGGCGCGAGAACAGCCCCTGCTGCCCAGGCTGGAACTGCCCCTGGGGCCGCTCCTCGCCGCGCAGCTTGGACAGTTCGCGCAGCAGGCGCTCCTGCTCCGGGTCGAGCTTGGTCGGGGTCTGGACCTCGACGTGCACGATCAGGTCGCCGCGGCCGTTGCCGCGCAGGTGGGTGACGCCGCGGCCGTGCAGCGGGATCGACTGGCCGGACTGGGTGCCCGGGCGGATGTCGACGTCCTCCAGGCCGTCCAGGGTCTGGAGCTGCACCTTCGTGCCCAGCGACGCCGCCGTCATCGGCAGGGTGACCGTGCAGTGCAGGTCGTCGCCGCGGCGCTGGAAGACCTCGTGCGGGACCTCGTGGATCTCCACGTACAGGTCGCCGGCCGGGCCGCCGCCGGGGCCGACCTCGCCCTCGCCGGCAAGCTGGATCCGGGTGCCGTTGTCGACACCGGCCGGGATCTTGACCGTGAGGGTGCGGCGGGAACGGACCCGTCCGTCGCCCGCGCACTCCGGGCACGGGGTCGGGACGACGGTGCCGAAGCCCTGGCACTGCGGGCAGGGGCGCGAGGTCATGACCTGGCCCAGGAAGGACCGGGTGACCTGGGAGACCTCACCGCGGCCGCGGCACATGTCACAGGTCTGCGCGGAGGTGCCGGGCGCGGCGCCCTCGCCGGAGCAGGTGGTGCAGACGACGGCCGTGTCGACCTGGATGTCCTTGGTGGTGCCGAAGGCCGCCTCTTCGAGGGTGATCTCCAGGCGGATCATCGCGTCCTGGCCGCGCCGGGTGCGCGAGCGCGGGCCGCGCTGGGACGCCGTACCGAAGAACGCGTCCATGATGTCCGAGAAGTTCCCGAAGCCGCCCGCGCCGAAGCCACCGGCCCCCGCGCCGCCGCCGGAGGCGGACAGCGGGTCGCCGCCGAGGTCGTAGACCTGCTTCTTCTGCGGGTCCGACAGCACCTCGTAAGCGGCGTTGATCTCCTTGAACCGCTCCTGGGTCTTCGGGTCCGGGTTCACGTCCGGGTGGAGCTCGCGGGCGAGTCGGCGGAAGGCCTTCTTGATCTCGTCCTGCGACGCGTCGCGGCGTACGCCCAGTACGGCGTAGTAGTCCGTGGCCACTTACGACTCCGCCAGGATCTGTCCGACGTAACGTGCCACTGCGCGTACCGCTCCCATCGTTCCGGGGTAGTCCATGCGGGTCGGTCCGACCACGCCGAGTTTGGCGACTGCCTCGCCGCCGGAACCGTAGCCGACCGAGACGACGGACGTGGACGTGAGGCCCTCGTGGGCGATCTCATGCCCGATCCGCACGGTCATGCCGGATTCCTTGGCCTCGCCGAGGAGCTTGAGGAGCACGACCTGCTCCTCGAGGGCCTCCAGGACGGGCCTGATCGTCAGGGGGAAGTCGTGTCCGAAGCGGGTCAGATTGGCGGTGCCGCCGATCATGAGCCGCTCCTCCTGCTCCTCCACGAGCGTTTCGAGGAGGGTCGCGAGCACCGTCGTGACGGTACCGCGGTCCTCGATCTCCTCGAAGGACTCGGGCAGGTCCTGCACCAGCTGCGGCACGTCCGCGAAACGGCGGCCGACGACGCGGCTGTTGAGCCGGGCCCGCAGATCGGCGAGGGAGGTCTCGCCGAACGGCGCCGGGCAGTCGATCACGCGCTGCTCGACCCGGCCGGTGTCGGTGATCAGCACCAGCATCAGCCGGGCGGGCGCCAGCGAAAGCAGCTCCACGTGCCGGACCGTCGAACGGGTCAGCGACGGGTACTGCACGACGGCGACCTGCCGGGTCAGCTGCGCGAGCAGCCGCACCGTGCGGCCGACGACGTCGTCGAGGTCGACGGCCCCGTCGAGGAAGTTGTGGATCGCCCGCCGCTCGGGGGTGGACAGCGGCTTGACGCCGGCGAGCCGGTCGACGAAGAGGCGGTAGCCCTTGTCGGTGGGGATGCGGCCGGCACTGGTGTGGGGCTGGGCGATGTAGCCCTCCTCCTCCAGGACCGCCATGTCGTTGCGCACGGTGGCGGGCGACACGCCGAGGCGGTGGCGCTCGGTCAGCGCCTTGGAGCCGACGGGCTCCTCCGTGCCGACGTAGTCCTGGACGATGGCGCGCAACACCTCGAGCCTGCGTTCGCTGAGCATCGCGCGCACCTCCAGCTGTCGTTCCGGTTCCGGTTGCTCCGCTTTTGGCACTCGCCCTGCCCGAGTGCCAGCAATCCCCCGGCCAGTGTACGGCGGCGGACGTCGCTCCTGGCAAGGAGGCGGCGTCGACCGGGCCGGAGCGGATCCGGACCGGATAGCGTCCCGGTATGGATCTCGACTGGGAAGCGTACGGCTGGGAGCGGCTCGGCGAGGGCGTGGGACGCCGCAGGCTGCCCGGCTGGGACGCCACGACGGGCCTGGTGATCGGACGGGACGCGGTGCTGCTGTACGACACGGGCGCGACGCTCGCGGAGGGCGCGGAGCTGCGCGCGCAGGTGACGGCTCTCACGGGCGGGCGGAGGGTGACGCATGTCGCACTCAGCCACCCGCACTTCGACCATGTCCTCGGCACGGCGGTCTTCGCGGGCGCGGAGGTCTTCGGCGCGGTCGGCATGGACACGCTGCTGCGGGAGGAGGCCGAGGAACTGCGCAGGGACGCGGTACGGCAGGGGGTGGACGAGGCGGCCGCGACGGAGGCCGCCGAGGTGCTCGTCGCACCGAAGCACACCGTGTCCGGCGAGTGGACCCTCGACCTGGGCGGCCGGCAGGTCCTGCTCGCGAACGTCGGCCCCGGCCACTCCGGCCACGACCTGGCGGTGTTCGTGCCCGGCGCGCCCGAGGTGGTCTTCTGCGGCGACCTGGTGGAGGAGTCCGGCGAGCCGCAGGCCGGCCCGGACGCCCTCCCGGGCCGCTGGCCGGCCGCCCTGGACCGGCTGCTCGCCCTGGGCGGCGAGGACGCGGTGTACGTGCCGGGGCACGGCGCGGTGGTGGACGCGGCGTTCGTCCGGCGCCAGCGGGATGAACTGGCACGCCGCTTCGAGGTGTCGTAGCGTCGCCCGAATGGGCGGGCCACGCCCGGGAGCTGACGGACTCTCGAACTGACGGACTCTCGACGAGAATCGAGCCATGCGCAGCTACAACCCGGATCTCACGCCGCCCTGGAAGCGTTCGGCGCCCGTGCCGGAGGTGCCGGCCGATCCCGACCTCGTCGTCGAGGAGGTCTCGACGGGCTTCTGCGGGGCGGTGATCCGCTGCGAGGCGGGCACCGTGACCCTGGAGGACCGCTTCGGCAAGCACCGGGTCTTCCCGATGGAGCCGCGGGGGTTCCTCCTGGAGGGCCGGCCGGTCACCCTGGTCCGTCCTTCCCGCCCCGCCCTCTCCCTCCCCTCCCGCACCGCCTCCGGCTCGATCGCCGTCCCGGGCGCCCGGGCCCGGGTGGCCCGCGCGGGCCGCATCTACGTCGAGGGCCGCCACGACGCCGAGCTGGTGGAACGCGTCTGGGGCGACGACCTGCGCATCGAGGGCGTCGTCGTCGAGTACCTGGAGGGCATCGACGACCTCCCCGCCGTCGTCGCCGAGTTCGCCCCGGCTCCGGACGCCCGGCTCGGCGTCCTGGTCGACCACCTGGTCGAGGGCTCCAAGGAGTCCCGCCTCGCCGCCCGGGTCTCCTCCCCGGACGTCCTGATCGTCGGCCACCCCTACATCGACGTCTGGCAGGCCGTGAAGCCCGCCGCCCTCGGCATCCCCGCCTGGCCGACCGTCCCCCGCGGCCAGGACTGGAAGACCGGCATCTGCCACGCCCTCGGCTGGCCCCCCAACACCGGCGCGGCCTGGCAGCACATCCTCTCCCGGGTCACCTCCTACAAGGACCTGGAACCGGAGCTCCTGGGCCGGGTGGAGGAGCTGATCGATTTCGTGACGGCGCCGTAGGCCAAGGGGCGCCGCTAGTCCACCAGGTCCCGCACCACCGCGTCGGCCAGCAGCCGACCCCGCAGCGTCAGGACGGCCCGCCCCTCCGCGTACGGCTCCGCCGCCAGGAGACCGTCCGACAGCGCCCGCTCGGCGGCCGCCAGGCCCGCCGGCTTCAGCAGCGCCAGCTCGACGCCCTCGCGGAGCCGCAGCTCCAGAAGGACCCGCTCGACGCGCCGGTCCTCGTCCGACAGGACCTCGCGTCCGGCGCCCGGGGACCGTCCCGCCCTCAGCGCGGCCGCGTACGCGCCGGGGTGCTTGACGTTCCACCACCGCACGCCGCCGACGTGGCTGTGGGCGCCGGGGCCGGCGCCCCACCAGTCGGCGCCGCGCCAGTAGAGCTCGTTGTGGAGGCAGCGGCCGGCGTCCGAGGTGGCCCAATTGGAGACCTCGTACCAGTGGAAGCCCGCCGCGGACAGCACGTCCTCGGCGATCAGGTAGCGGTCGGCGTGCACGTCGTCGTCGGTCATGGGTATCTCGCCGCGCCGGATGCGCCGGGCCAGCTGGGTGCCCTCCTCGACGATCAGCGCGTAGGCGCTGACGTGGTCGGGTCCGGCGCCGATCGCCGCGTCGAGCGAGGCCCGCCAGTCCTCGTCGGTCTCGCCGGGCGTGCCGTAGATGAGGTCGAGGTTGACGTGCTCGAAACCGGCCGCGCGCGCCTCGCCGACACAGGCCTCGGGCCGCCCGGGGGTGTGGGTGCGGTCGAGGACCTTGAGGACGTGCTGCCGGGCGCTCTGCATGCCGAAGGAGATCCGGTTGAAGCCGCCCTCCCGCAGCGTGGCCAGATAGGCGGGGTCGACGGACTCCGGGTTCGCCTCGGTCGTCACCTCGGCGTCCTCGGCGAGCCCGAACTCGTCCCGGATCGCCGCGAGCATCGTCACGAGGTCGCCCGCGTCGAGCAGCGTGGGCGTGCCGCCGCCGACGAAGACGGTCCGCACCGGCCGCGGGGCGTCGCCGAGCACCTTGCGGGCCAGGCGTATCTCCTCGACGACCTGCCCCGCGTAGTTGTCCCGCGAGGCGAGCACCCCGCCGGCACCGCGCAGCTCGCTCGCGGTGTAGGTGTTGAAGTCGCAGTAACCGCACCGGGTGGCGCAGTACGGCACGTGCAGATAGAACCCGAGCGGTCGCTCCCCGGCGCTCTGAAGGGCGTGGGCGGGCAGCGCCCCGTCCTCGGGCATGGGCTCACCATCGGGCAGTACGGAAGGCATGCAGCCATTGTCCCGTACTGCCCGACGGTCCCGCCGAGCCTGTGGATAACTCCACACTGCCCTACGAAGGCCCAGGTCAGGCCTCCCGCGCCCCCGCGTACATCTCGTCGATGAGGTGCTGGTAGGTCCGCTCCACGACCGGTCGCTTCATCTTCAGGCTCGGCGTGAGTTCGCCGTGCTCGACGTCGAGGTCGCGGGGCAGGAGGCGGAACTTCTTGATGGTCTGCCAGCGCTGCAGGCCCTCGTTGAGGCGGGTGACGTAGCCCTCGATGAGCTGCTCGACCTGCGGGGAGGCGACGACCTCCGCGTACGACTTGCCGGCGAGGTCGTGCTCGGCGGCCCAGCCGAGGATGGCGGGCTCGTCGAGCGCGATGAGCGCGCTGCAGTAGTTCCGGTCGGCGCCGAGGACCACGATGTTGGAGACGAACGGGCAGACGGCCTTGAACTGGCCCTCGATCTCCGTCGGGGCGATGTACTTGCCGCCGGAGGTCTTGAACAGGTCCTTCTTGCGGTCGGTGATCCGCAGGTAGCCGTCGGCGGACAGTTCGCCGATGTCGCCGGTGTGGAACCAGCCGTCGGACTCCAGGACCTCGGCGGTCTTCTCCGGCAGGCCGTGGTAGCCCTCCATGATGCCGGGGCTGCGGAGCAGGATCTCGCCGTCGTCGGCGATGCGGACCTCGGTGCCGGGCAGCGGCTTGCCGACGGTGCCGGTGCGGTAGGCCTCGCCGGGGTTGACGAAGGAGGCGGCGGAGGATTCCGTCAGGCCGTAGCCCTCCAGGATGTGGATGCCGGCGCCGGAGAAGAAGTAGCCGATGTCGGGGGCGAGGGCGACGGAGCCGGAGACGGCGGCGCGCAGCCGGCCGCCGAAGGCCTCGCGGAGCTTGCTGTAGACGAGCGCGTCGGCGACCTTGTGCTTGGCGGAGAGGCCGAAGGGCGCGGAGGCGGTGCCGGTGCGGCGGAAGTTGTCCTGGGTGACCTTGGCGTACTCGCGGGCGACGCCCGCCGCCCACTGGAAGATCTTGTACTTGGCGCCGCCGCCCTCGCGGGCCTTGGCCGCCACGCCGTTGTAGACCTTCTCGAAGATCCGGGGGACGGCGGCCATGTAGGTGGGCTGCACGATCGGAAGGTTGACGATGATCTTGTCGATGCGGCCGTCGACGGCGGTGACGTGGCCGACCTCGATCTGGCCGGAGGTGAGGACCTTGCCGAAGACGTGGGCGAGCGGCAGCCAGAGGTACTGCACGTCGTCCTGGGTGACCAGGCCGGTGGCGGCGATGGCCTTGGCCATGTACGACCAGCTGTCGTGGCGCAGCCGTACGCCCTTGGGGCGGCCGGTGGTGCCGGAGGTGTAGATGAGGGTGGCGAGCTGCTCCTTGGTGATGGCGGCGACCCGCTCCTTGACCACCTCGGCGTGCTTCTCCAGGTACGCCTTGCCGCGGGCCTCCAGGTCGGCGAGGGTGAGCACCCACTCGTCGGAGGTGTCGACGCCCTCGGCGTCGATGACGACGACGTGGTGGAGCTGGGGCAGCTCGGCGCGCCGCTCGACGGCCTTGGCGTACTGGGCGGCGTTCTCCGCGATCAGGACGCGCGAGTCGGAGTCGGAGAGGATGAACGCCGACTCCTCGGCGTTGGTCTGCGGGTAGACGGTGGTGACGGCGGCACCGGCGCACATGACGCCGAGGTCGGCGAGGATCCACTCGACCCGGGTGGCGGAGGCGAGGGCGACCCGCTCCTCGGGCTCGACGCCGAGGTCGATGAGGCCGGCGGCGATGGCGTGGACGCGTTCGGCGGCCTGCGCCCAGCTGAGCGACTTCCACTCGTCGGGACCCTGGCCGGAGGCGGCCGGTACCGGGTAGCGGTAGGCCTCGGCGTCCGGGGTCCGCTCCACGCGCTCCAGGAAGAGCGCCGCCACGGAGGGCGGCCGGTTCTCGATCAGGGTCTGTGTGTCGCTCACGACGTCCTCCGGGCGGCGGCGGTGCGGTCAGGCGGGGCGTAACTAACTGGCGAGTAACCTTCGAGCGGCTTCAGAGTAGAGCGCCGGGGACTGGCGCGTAAGGGCTTGCATATAACGAACGGGTCTGCACGCCGTCGGCGTGCAGACCCGTTCGCGGTGGCCACAGGTGGCTACTTCTTGGCCTTGCCCGCGGACTCGTCGCTGGAGAGGACGGCGATGAAGGCCTCCTGGGGGACCTCCACGGAGCCGACCATCTTCATCCGCTTCTTGCCTTCCTTCTGCTTCTCGAGCAGCTTCCGCTTACGGGAGATGTCACCGCCGTAGCACTTGGCGAGGACGTCCTTGCGGATGGCGCGGATGGTCTCGCGGGCGATGACCCGGGAGCCGATGGCGGCCTGGATGGGCACCTCGAAGGCCTGCCGCGGGATGAGCTCGCGCAGCTTGGCGACGAGCCGCACACCGTAGGCGTACGCGGCGTCCTTGTGGGTGATCGCCGAGAAGGCGTCGACCTTGTCGCCGTGCAGCAGGATGTCGACCTTCACGAGTGAACTGCTCTGCTCGCCGGTGGGCTCGTAGTCGAGCGAGGCGTAGCCGCGGGTCTTGGACTTCAGCTGGTCGAAGAAGTCGAAGACGATCTCGGCGAGCGGGAGGGTGTAGCGGATCTCGACGCGGTCCTCGGAGAGGTAGTCCATGCCGAGGAGGGTGCCGCGCCGGGTCTGGCACAGCTCCATGATGGAGCCGATGAACTCGGCGGGGGCGAGGATCGTGGCGCGCACGACCGGCTCGTACACCTCGTCGATCTTGCCCTCGGGGAACTCGCTCGGGTTGGTGACCGTGTGCTCGCTGCGGTCCTCCATCACGACGCGGTAGACCACGTTGGGGGCGGTGGCGATCAGGTCGAGGCCGAACTCGCGCTCCAGGCGCTCGCGGATCACGTCGAGGTGGAGCAGGCCGAGGAAGCCCACGCGGAAGCCGAAG
The DNA here is from genome assembly GCF_041270065.1 of Streptomyces fradiae. Lineage (NCBI taxonomy): Bacteria > Bacillati > Actinomycetota > Actinomycetes > Kitasatosporales > Streptomycetaceae > Streptomyces > Streptomyces fradiae. The sequence continues at coordinate 2,524,297 of NZ_CP065958.1, forward strand.
CCGAGGGCGGCGGAGGTCTCCGGCTCGTAGACCAGCGCGGCGTCGTTGAGCTGCAGCTTGTCGAGGGCGTCGCGCAGCTCGGGGTAGTCGGAGCCGTCCAGCGGGTAGAGGCCCGAGAACACCATCGGTTTCGGGTCCTTGTAGCCGCCGAGCGCCTCCTCGGCGCCCTTGCTCTGGGAGGTGATCGTGTCACCGACCTTGGACTGGCGGACGTCCTTCACACCGGTGATCAGATAGCCCACCTCGCCGACGCCGAGGCCGTCGGCCGGCAGCATCTCGGGCGAGTTGGTGCCGATCTCCAGGAGCTCGTGGGTGGCGCCGGTCGACATCATCCTGATGCGCTCGCGCTTGTTGAGCTGGCCGTCGACGACCCGGACGTAGGTGACGACGCCGCGGTAGGAGTCGTAGACCGAGTCGAAGATCATCGCGCGGGCCGGGGCGTCGGCGTTGCCGACGGGGGCCGGGATGTCCCGGACGACGCGGTCGAGCAGCGCCTCGACGCCCATGCCGGTCTTGGCGGAGACCTTGAGGACGTCCTCGGGCTGGCAGCCGATGAGGTTGGCGAGCTCCTCGGCGAACTTCTCCGGCTGGGCGGCCGGCAGGTCGATCTTGTTGAGCACCGGGACGATGGTGAGGTCGTTCTCCATCGCCAGGTAGAGGTTGGCCAGGGTCTGCGCCTCGATGCCCTGGGCCGCGTCCACCAGCAGGATCGTGCCCTCGCAGGCGGCGAGCGAGCGGGAGACCTCGTAGGTGAAGTCGACGTGCCCCGGGGTGTCGATCATGTTCAGGATGTGCGTCCGGCCCAGCTCCGGCCCCTCGGTGGGGGCCCAGGGCAGACGGACCGCCTGGGACTTGATCGTGATGCCGCGCTCACGCTCGATGTCCATCCGGTCGAGATACTGGGCGCGCATCTGCCGCTGGTCGACCACTCCGGTCAGCTGGAGCATCCGGTCGGCAAGGGTCGACTTGCCGTGGTCGATGTGCGCGATGATGCAGAAATTGCGGATCAGAGCCGGGTCGGTACGGCTCGGCTCGGGCACGTTGGTAGGAGTCGCGGGCACGCAGGGTTCTCGTCTCGGGCGATGTTCAGAACGGATACGTAGGCTCCATCGTCCCATGACTGCGGGCGGGTGCTCGGTTTGGGCGGTCTGGTGGGCGGCTGATATCGTGGACGGCTGTGTCTCGTATGCCCTCTCAGCTGCGTGACACGTCCTGAAGAAACATCGAACCTGTAAAGGCTCTTTTCGTGGCGAACATCAAGTCCCAGATCAAGCGGAACAAGACCAACGAGAAGGCGCGCCTGCGCAACAAGGCCGTCAAGTCGTCGCTCAAGACCGCGATCCGCAAGGCCCGCGAGGCTGTCGCCGCCGGCGACCTCGAGAAGGCCACCGTGGCCGCTCGTGCCGCTTCGCGTCAGCTCGACAAGGCTGTCTCGAAGGGTGTCATCCACAAGAACGCCGCCGCCAACAAGAAGTCGGCGCTGGCCACCAAGGTTGCCACCCTCCAGGGCTGAGCTCTCTGATGTGACCGGCCGTCCGGGACTCCAGCGGGCCCTCTAACCGCTCCCGACGGCCACCCCGGCTCCGTACGCGAGACGCGTTCGCCACGCGTGTACGGGCCACCCGAGCAACATCCCGCAGGCCCCGCCGTCCTCCTTCCCCAGGAGGCGGCGGGGCCTGCGGCTTTTCCAGGGCTTTTCCAGGCGTACGGGTACGCGTCAGGGGCGGCGCATGCGGGCGGCGCGGGCGATCGCGACGACCGCCTTCTCCAGCGCGTACTCGGGGTCGTCGCCGCCGCCCTTGACGCCCGCGTCGGCCTCGGCGACCGCGCGCAGGGCGAGGGAGACGCCGTCGGGGGTCCAGCCGCGCATCTGCTGGCGGACCCGGTCGATCTTCCAGGGCGGCATGCCGAGCTCGCGGGCGAGGTCGGCGGGGCGGCCGCCGCGGGCCGAGGACAGCTTGCCGATGGCCCGGACGCCCTGGGCGAGGGCGCTGGTGATGAGGACCGGCGCGACGCCCGTGGACAGCGACCAGCGCAGGGCCTCCAGGGCCTCGGCGGCGCGGCCCTCGACGGCGCGGTCGGCGACGGTGAAGGACGAGGCCTCGGCGCGGCCCGTGTAGTAGCGGCCGACGACCGCCTCGTCGATGGTGCCGTCGACGTCCGAGGTGAGCTGTGCGACGGCGGAGGCCAGTTCCCGCAGGTCGCTGCCGATGGCGTCGACGAGCGTCTGGCAGGCCTCGGGCGTGGCCGAGCGGCCGAGGCTGCGGAACTCCTGCCGCACGAAGGTCAGCCGCTCCGCGGGCTTGGTCGTCTTCGGGCAGGCGACCTCGCGGGCGCCCGCCTTGCGGGCCGCGTCGAGGAGCCCCTTGCCCTTGGCGCCGCCGGCGTGCAGCACCACGAGGGTGATCTCCTCGGCCGGGTCGTCGAGGTAGACCTTGATCTCCTTGATGGTGTCCGCCGGCAGGTCCTGGGCGTTCCGCATGACCAGGACCTTGCGCTCGGCGAAGAGCGAGGGGCTGGTCAGCTCGGCGAGTGCGCCGGGCTGCAGCTGCTCGGGAGCGAGGTCGCGCACGTCGGTGTCGGCGTCGGCGGCCCGGGCGGCCGCCACCACCTCGCGCACGGCACGGTCGAGCAGCAGGTCCTCCTGGCCCACGGCGAGCGTGAGCGGGGCGAGGAGGTCGTCGGGGGAAGACTTCTTGGTGGCCATCGCGGTCAAGGATCCCACGCGCCACCGACAGCCGGTCCATCGTCGAGAATGTGCGCGTGAGCGATGTGAGACACGTGCTGGTGCTGCCCGACCGCGACGCGGCCGAGGAGGTCGCGGAGGAGCTTTCGGACCGCTTCGGGCTTGCCGAGGAGCCGCAGCTCGTCCGGGACGCCCTGGCGGGCGAGGACGACGCGGAGGACGCCCAGTGGCTGGTCGTCGTCGAGGACCCGGAGGGCCGCCTCGACCCGGCGGCCCTGGACGCGCTGGCCGCCGAGCACGAGGGCTGGCTGGAGGCCCCCTGAGGCCGGCTCAGGACGCCTTGGGCACGATCTGGATGTCCAGGTCGATGGTGATGCTGGAGCCGATGGCCGCGATGCCGCGGGCGAGCAGGGTCTGCCAGGTGAGGGTGAAGTCCTCGCGGTGCAGTTCGGTGGTCGCCCGGCAGGCGCCGCGGGTCTCGCCCTGCAGCCCGTTGCCGAGGCCCAGGTACTGGGTGTCGAGGGTGACCGTGCGGCTGACGCCGTGCAGGGTGAGCGCGCCGGTGACGGCCCAGCGGCTGCCGCCCCGGTGCACGAACCGGTCGCTGTAGAACTCCAGCGTCGGATACGCGCCGACGTCGAGGAAGTCGCCGGAGCGCAGGTGGTCGTCGCGCATCTGGACGCCGGTGTCGATGGAGGCCGCGTCGATCACGACGTGCATGGCCGACTGCTCCATCCGCTCGGCGATCCGCACGGCGCCGGCGAAGCTGTTGAACCGGCCGTGGATCCGGGCCAGTCCGATGTGCCGGGCGGTGAAGCCGATCTGCGAGTGGGTGGGGTCGATCTCCCAGTCGCCGGGCTCGGGCAGCGTCTGCTGCGGTGCGATCCGGAGCCGTACGTCGCCCAGGCCCGCGTGCCCGGACTCCTCGACGAGCGCGTTGGAGTGGTACGGCGTGTAGCCCTCGGCCGTCACCGCGACCCGGTACTCCCCGGCCGGCACGGTCGCGAGCACGCTGCCGTACGGGTCGGTCTCCCCGGCCAGCACCTTGCGCCCCGCCGTGTCGGTCACGGTGAACTCCGCCTGCCGGACCGGCTCGTCCACCGGATCCAGGACCCGGCAGCTGAGCACCCCCGCCGAGGACGGGACCGTGATGCCCGCCAGCGGACCGCCCCTGGAGGCTCCCGGACCACGCTTGCCGAACAGACCGAACACTTTCCGTACCCCCGGAAGACCAGCTGACGTTTTCGCTTCGACGAAACCTGACGAGAAAACGCATTCGATCACTCTTGCCGCGTTAGAGGCAAACGGCGGAAGTGTTACCGGAGGTCCGTTTTCGGCGGAGTGGGCCGGAACCCGACTCCCGTGTCAGGAGCGCACGGGCACGGGCGCTTCCCTGGGCTGTTCGGGCAGTTTCCGCAACCGCGGCAGCGGCGACGGCAGCAGCCACAGCACGGCGAGCACCGCACCGGCGGTGCCGATCCAGAGGGTGGGGCGCAGTCCGAGGACGGTGCCGAGGAATCCTCCGGCGAGCGCGCCGAGGGGACGGAAGCCGTGGTTGAGCATCCGGTAGGCGCCCATCACCCGGGCCCGGATGGCGTCGGGTATCAGCGCCATCTGCAGGGAGCCGGCCGCGATGTCGACGACCATGACGCCGGCGCAGGACAGGAACTCCGCGGCGAAGAGCAGCCCGAGGACCAGCGGCAGCGGCCCGTGGGCCGCGGGTATGAGCACCAGCGGCAGGGTGAAGCCGGTGAACCCGAGGACGAGCGAGGGGCCGATTCCGATGCGCCGGACCACCGCTCCGCTGCAGGCCGCGCCGATCAGTCCGCCCACGGCGGCCGTGCCGAGCACCGCGCCCAGGACGCCGGGGTTCAGGCCGAGTTCCTTCGTGGCGTAGAGCACGGAGAGGGTGTGGAACATGAAGTTGAAGAACTGGACCGTGCCGGAGGCGGCGAACAGCGCCCGCATCGACGGGTTCCGCACCAGCCAGCGCAGCCCCTCGGTGAAGTGGCCCTTCTCGACGGGCGCGGGGGCGGGCTCGGCCGGCTGGATCCGGGCGAGGTAGCCGGCCGACAGCAGATAGGTGAGCGCGTCGGCGAACAGCGCGAGGGGTGCGGTGAGCACCTGCACCAGCACGCCTCCGATGCCCGGCCCCGCCAGCCAGGCCATCGAACGGCTGCCGTTGACCAGGGAGTTCGCCTGCACATACCGCTCGGTGGGGACGAGCGCCACGAACAGGGTGGCGTTGCACACCTCGAAGAGCACGGTGAGCGCCCCCACCCCGAAGGCCACCAGGTAGAGCTGGCCGAGCGTCAGCAGGTCGAGGAGGTAGGCGACCGGGAGGGTGAGCAGGAGTGCGGCGCGGGCCAGGTCGGTGAGGATCATCACGCGCCGCCGCCGGGCCTGCCGGTCGACCCAGGCGCCGAACGGCAGGTTGAACAGCAGCGCCGGCAGCAGCTCTGCCGTCTTCAGCCAGCCCATCTCGGCGGCGTCCGCGCCCAGGACGAGCACGGCGGCGAGCGGCAGGGCCATGAGCGAGATCTGGTCGCCGAGGAGGGAGACGGTCTGTCCGGTCCAGTAGCGGCGGAAGGTCTTCTCCCGCAGCAGTGCGGGCACGCGCGCCGTGAGGGCCATCGCTCACCCCTCTCCGCCGGCCGGGGGCAGCCGGTCCACGAAGGCGAGGTGGACGATTGCCACGGGCTGGGCACCCTCGGGCCGCCGCGCGGGGTCGGCCTCGCGCTCCTCGTAGGGGCGCAGCAGCTCGGCCATCCGCTCGCCGAGGGTCGTGAGCTCCTCGGGGGTGAGGTGGAGCAGGGTGTCGCCGAACCGCTCGGCCTCCTGCCACTCCCGGGGCAGGGTGTGCCGGTGCTCCATGGCCCGGACGATCCGCTCGAAGTACACCTCGGCCGCGGCCACGTTGAGCGCGTCGGCGGCCTGCGCGACCGCCACGTCGTCGCTGTGGTCGGGCCACTCGGTGAACCGGGCCGTCGCCTGCCAGGGCTTCTCCCGCCCCTTGCCGCCCTGCGCCTGCTCCACGAGCCCGTACTTGGCGAGCATCCGCAGGTGGTACGAGCAGCTGGCGACGGACTCGCCGGTGAGCTCGGCGGCCCGGGTGGCGGTGAACGGGCCTTCCCGGCGCAGCAGGCCCACGAGGGTCATCCGCGTCGGGTGGGCGTAGGCGCGCAGGGCGCGCGGATCGGTGAGCTGGATGCTGCGAGGCTGCTCCGTCATGATGTAAACGTATCCTTAGAAAGATTCCTTTACAACGATTTCTTTAGATGACTCAGACGGGGTCCGGCCCGCCCGGGAGCGTGTACGCCGAGAGCCCGCCACCCGCGCCGCTCACCACGATCGCCCCGTCCCGGTCCGTGCTCAGCACCCGCGCCCCGCCCTCCCGCAGCGCCCCCACCGTCAGCGGCGAGGGGTGTCCGTAGGGGTTGTCCCGGCCCGCCGACACCAGCGCGAGCCGCGGCCGCACCGCCCGTATCAGCCCCGGGTCCTGGTGCGCCGAACCGTGGTGCGCGACCTTCAGCACATCCACCGGCCGCAGCCCGGGATACGCCCGGGCCAGCAGCCGCTGCGCCGGGGGTTCGAGATCCCCGAGCAACAGCAGGCTCACCCCGCCCGCGGCCCGCACCAGCAGGGCGACGCTGGCGTCGTTCGGCCCCGACTCCACCGGGCCCCCGCCGGCCGGCGGCCACAGCACCGACCACTCCAGCGACCCCAGCCGGCGCCGCTCCCCCGCCCCGGCCCGCACCATCGGCACCCCGGCCGCGCGCGCCGTCCGCCGCACGAACTCCGCCTGCTCCGGCGGCTCCTCAAGGCCGGTCGTCTGGATCACCCCCACCTCCCGCCCGCGCAACACCCCGGGAAGCCCGGCCACATGGTCCGCGTGGAAGTGGGTGAGCAACAGGAGCGGGATCCGGCGCACCCCCAGCTCGCGCAGACACCGGTCGACCGGCCCCGGATCCGGCCCGGCGTCCACCACCACGGCGGTGTCCCCGCCGGCCGCGAGCACCGTCGCGTCGCCCTGCCCGACCTGGCACATCGCGAACACCCACCCCGGCGGCGGCCAGCCCGTGACCAGCCAGACCACTGGCGGCGGCCGCACCACCGCCAGGAGCAGCAGCACCGCACAGCCCGCACCGACCCAGCGGCGCCCCGGCAGCCGTCGCACGGCGAGCAGCACAAGACCGGTGAGGAGCGCCAGCAGGAGTCCGCCCCACCAGCCCTCCGGCCAGGAGATCTCCGCCCCCGGGAGCCCGGCCCCGGTGCGGGCCACCTTCGCGATCCACCCGGCCGGCAGGCCCGCGCACCAGGCCACCGCCTGCGCCGCTCCCGGCCACAGCGCCGCGAGGGCGAGCGCGAGGAACCCGAGCACGGTGGCCGGGGCCACCGCCGGCTCCGCGAGCAGGTTCGCGGGCACGGCGACCAGGCTCACCCGGGCCGCGAACACCACCACGACCGGCGCGCACACCGCCTGCGCCGCCAGCGTCGCGGCCAGCGCCTCCGCGATCCGGCCCGGCACCCGGCGCCGCCGCAGCGCGTCGCTCCAGCGCGGGGCGACGGTCAGCAGCGCACCGGTGGCGAGCACCGACAGCAGGAAGCCGTAACTCCGCGCCAGCCACGGGTCGTAGAGCACGAGGACGAGCACCACGGCGGCCAGCGCCGGGATCAGCGAGCGCCGCCGGCCGGTCGCGACGGCGAGCAGTGTGACAAGCCCGCAGGCCGCCGCCCGCAGCACGCTCGGATCCGGTCGGCACACCACCACGAACGCCAGCGTGAGCACTCCCCCGGCCAGCGCCGTGCCCCGCAGCGGAAGCCCCATCCGGGGAGCCAGCCCGCCCCGCTCGACCAGCTGCGCCGTGCCCGGCCTGCCGATGAGCAGCAGCAGGACGACGGTCAGGTTCGAGCCGGAGACGGCCAGCAGATGGGTCAGATCGGTGGCCTCGAAGGCCCCCTTCAGCTCGGGACCGACCCGCGAGGTGTCACCGACCACCAGGCCCGGCAACAGCGCCCGGGCGTCCGGTGCGAGCCCCTCCGTGGCCTCGCGCAGCCCAGCCCGCAGCCTGCCGGCCGTGCGCTGGAGCGCGCTCGGCGGCCCGGTGATCCGCGGCGGCCCGGCGTCATCGGCCCGCAGCACCGCCGCGAACGGGTCGCCCGGGCGGGCCGGCACGGCCGCCCGGCCCGTCACCCGCAGCAGGGTCGACGGCAACAGCCGCAGCCACGCCGCACGTTCCCGCCCCGGTGTCACCAGGACGAGGACGGGGGCCCTGGTCCGGTACGCCGCGCCGTCCCGCGCCTCGACCCGGGTCACCTCGCCCTCCAGGACCACGGACACCGGCGCCGCCCGGCTCCCGCGCACCTTCGGGGTGGTGAGCCGCGGATCGGCGGTGACCGTCACCTCCGCCGCCACCCGCCCCTCGGCCCGCGCGAGTTCGGGCATCGGCCCCCGCCGCAGGTCGGCCGCGTGCAGTCCGGCGGACGCCGCGCCCGCCGCCCCGCAGAGCAGCACCCCCGCGCAGGCCGTCGCCCGCAGCCCCCGCCGGGCGGCCGGAACCAGGAGCAGCGCCGCTCCGCCGAGGCAGAGCAGCACACCCGCGACCGTCCACCAGCCGGCCGCGCCCACCGCGAGAGCCGCCCCGCCCCAGGCGGCGAGGGCCGGCGGCACCAGCCGCAGATCCGCCGGCCCCTCCTCCACGGCGCTCACGGCCGGACCAGCGGCGCGAGGTCCGCGAACCGGCGCGCGCCGATCCCGTTGACGTCCCGCAGCTCGGCGACCGTCCGGAACCCGCCGTGCTCCACCCGGTGTTCCACGATGCGCCGGGCGAGGACCGGGCCGACCCCGGGCAGCGCGTCGAGCTGTTCCACGGTCGCCGTGTTCAGGCTGAGCGGAGCGGCCGGCCGCGGCACCCCGGCCGCGGTCCCGCCCGCCGCACCGCCGACTCCCGTCCCACCGCCGGCGGCGACTGCCGGCAGTCCGACCACGACCTGCTCGCCGTCCATCAGCACCCGGGCCCGGTTGAGCCCGGTCAGATCCGTGCCGGGGCGGATGCCGCCCGCCGCACGCAGGGCGTCGGTGACCCGCGACCCCACGGGCAGCGTGAACACCCCAGGAGTGCGGACTTTTCCGCCGACGTCCACCACGACCACCGCCGCCGCACTCGGACTCAGCTGCGGACTCGGGCTCGGGTCGGCGGGCGATCCCTCGCCCGGTCCGGTGTCCACCGCCCGGGTCCCGGGCAGCGGCCGGGCCGCGGCGACCACCTCGGGCGCCCTGATCTGCTGCGGCCGTCCCGTCCAGAAGTAGGCCCCGGCCCCGCCCGCGGCCACCATCAGGACCATGGTGAGCGCGGCCAGCGAGCGCCGTTCGAGCCCGCACCGGGACTGCGCCCACAACGGCAGCCGGTCCCGCAGCGCGAGCTTCGCCAGCTCCCCGCGCGACAGCTCCGGTTGCGGTCCGGCCCGTTCCCGGTCCGCCTCGGGCTCGCGGTCCGCCTCGGGCTCACGGGCCGGCGGCGGGGAGGGTGGAGGTGGTGCCGGGGGCGTGGGAGGGGCCGGGGGCGGCGCGGGGGCGGGGCGTGGTGGGGCGGTGGACGGGAAGAGGGCCTCGCCCCGGCTTCGTACCGAAGGAGGAGAGGCGAGCGCGCCTGCTGTGCGCCGGCGACGGGCCCTGGGGCCCACGGCGCGGCCCCGGGACCTGCCGTCGGAGCCGGGCGCCCGGCCCGGGCCGCTCGTGGGGCCACTACGACGTGTTGCGATCTGCGTGCGAAGAGTCATGACATCGACGGTAGGCCGCCGCGGAACCCTTCGGCCGGGGCCGGTCGATTCCCGTGGACAACCGCCGAGTTGTGGAAAACTCCGTCACCCGTATGGGGGATGTCGGTCCGTCAGCGCGGCGAGACCACGACCGCGAGCAGCCCCGGACCGGTGTGGGCGCCGATGACCGCGCCGACCTCGGTGACCTGGAGGTTCTCGACGCCCGGCAGGCGTTCGCGCAGCCGCTCGGCGAGTGCGGCGGCCCGCTCAGGGGCGGAGAGGTGGTGCACGGCGATGTCGACGGCTCCGGCGCCGGCCCGCTCGGCCGCGATCTCCTCCAGGCGGGCGATCGCCTTGGACGCGGTGCGCACCTTCTCGCGCAGCTCGATCCGGCCGCCCTCGAGTTCGAGCAGCGGCTTCACGGCCAGCGCGGAGCCGAGGAGGGCCTGGGCGGCGCCGATCCGGCCGCCGCGGCGCAGGTAGTCGAGCGTGTCGACATAGAAGAACGCGGAAGTGCCGGAGGCCCGCTTCTCGGCCGCGGCGACGGCCTCGTCGAGCGAACCGCCCGCGTCGGCGACCTCCGCCGCCGCGAGGGCGCAGAAGCCGAGGGCCATGCCCACCATGCGGGTGTCGACGACCCGTACGGGCACGGGGGCATCCTTCGCGGCGAGCACGGCGGCGTCGTAGGTGCCGGAGATCTCACCGGACAGATGGAGCGAGACGACGCCCTGGGCACCCGCCTCGGCGGCGGCCCGGTAGGTGGCCGCGAAGACCTCGGGCGCGGGGCGCGAGGTGGTCACCAGTCGGCGCTTCTGCAGGGCCTCCGCGAGCGAGCGGGCCGAGATCTCGGTCCCTTCCTCCAGCGCGCGGTCGCCGATGACGACGGTGAGCGGAACGGCGGTGATGGCGTGCCGCTCCATCGCCTGGGCTGGCAGGTAGGCCGTGGAATCGGTGACGATCGCGACATGCCGGGACATGAGCGGGAGGTTACCCGGAGGGGCCGCCGTGCGGCAGCCCGGGCCCCCGGCACGGGCCCCGTCCGGCCCGTGACCCGCACGGAATCCGCCCGCCGTGCGCACGAACGTACGCCCGGGCGATACCGCACGGCTCTCACAGAGGTCGGGCGCCCGGAGAGCCGACGGTTCAGGTCGTGGTCTCGGGCCGGGTCGACTTCTCCCACGGGTAGGCCGTGCGGCGCGGGTCCGGCCCCTGGATCGCCTGCGGCTGCCCCGACGGTCCGGCCGGACCGCTCGCCGCCCCCGGCCGGCTCTGACTCTGCCCCTGGCTCTGCGCGGGTCCGGCCGTCGCCCCGTCGAGGCCGTCCGTGCCGGTCCAGTGGCGCAGGGCGCCCGCCTCCACGTCGATCTGGGCGCTCAGCGAGGACAGGTCGTCCTCGGCGAACTTGCGGGCGCGGTCGCGGGCGGCGAAGCGCAGCGCGTCGGCGGAGTGGGTGATCTGCTCGGTGCGCCGGCGCAGCTCGGGCAGCTGGGCCGCGACATGGGCCCGGTCCGGCTCGCGCTCCAGCCGCTTGAGGTCCTCGTCGAGCTCGCGCCCGTGGGCGCTGAGCCGCTGGAAGAGGTCGAGGGACTCCTGCAGGGAGGCGTCCTCGGCCACCCCCGCGTTCAGGGAGTCCTGGGTGGCGCGCATCGAGGTGCGCAGTGAGAGGCGCAGCTGGGCCAGCTCGCCGGCGACGCCGGTCTGGCCGAGGCTCTTGGCGCGCAGCGTGGTGTCCTCGACCGTGCGCCGGGCCTGGTCGATGGTGCGGTCGACCCCGCGCTTCGCCGCCTTGGCGACCTTCACCGTGGCGTAGATCCCGAGCGCCACGAAGGCGACGAACAGCAGCGCCATGATCGTGATCGCGGCTTCCATGAGCGTCGCCCCTCCGGCCTGGATTGTGGTTCTTCCACGGTAAACGGAAGGGGCAGGCCGGTGGTTCCAGATGAACCCCCAACCTGCCCCCACCACTCCCCTAGGGGACGGCGTGGATCAGCGGCCGACGGCGTCAGCCGGCGACGATGTTGACCAGCTTCGGCGCGCGGACGATGACCTTGCGGATCTGCGCGCCGCCCAGCGCCGCGACGACGTGCGCGTCGGCCAGGGCCAGCGCCTCCAGCTCCGCGTCGGTGATCGACGGGGAGACCTCCAGGCGGGCCTTGACCTTGCCCTTGATCTGCACGACGCAGGTCACGGTCTCGTCGACGACATAGGCCGGGTCGGCGACCGGGAAGTCCTGGTGGACGACCGAGTCGGAGTGGCCCAGGCGGTGCCACAGCTCCTCGGCGATGTGCGGGGCCAGCGGGGCGACCAGGCGCACCAGCTGCTCGGCGACCGGGCGGGACACCGCGCCACCGGACTTGGTCAGGTGGTTGTTCAGCTCGGTGATCTTGGCGATGGCGGTGTTGAAGCGCATCGCCGCCATGTCCTGGGCGACCCCGTCGATGGCCTTGTTCAGGGCACGCAGGGTGTCCTCGTCGGCGGCCTCGTCGACGACCGTGACCTCGCCGGTCGTCTCGTCGACGATGTTGCGCCACAGGCGCTGCAGCAGGCGGTACTGGCCGACGACGGCGCGGGTGTCCCACGGACGGGAGACGTCCAGCGGGCCCATGGCCATCTCGTACAGGCGCAGGGTGTCGGCGCCGTACTCGCCGCAGATCTCGTCGGGGGTGACGGCGTTCTTCAGGGACTTGCCCATCTTGCCCAGGACGCGGCTGACCTTCTCGCCCTCGTACCAGTAGGCCCCGTCGCGCTCCTCGACCTCGGCGGCCGGGACGGCGATGCCGCGGGAGTCCCGGTAGACGAATGCCTGGATCATGCCCTGGTTGTACAGCTTGTGGAACGGCTCGGCGGAGGAGACGTGCCCCAGGTCGAACAGGATCTTGGACCAGAAGCGGGCGTACAGCAGGTGCAGCACGGCGTGCTCGGCACCGCCGACGTACAGGTCGACGCCGCCGGTGGGCATGCCCTCGCGCGGGCCCATCCAGTACTGCTCGATGGCCGGGTCGACCAGCTTCTGGTCGTTGTGCGGGTCCAGGTAGCGCAGCTCGTACCAGCAGGAACCGGCCCAGTTGGGCATGGTGTTGGTCTCGCGGCGGTACTTCCGGGGGCCGTCGCCCAGGTCCAGGGTGACGTTGACCCAGTCCTCGTTGCGGGACAGCGGGGTCTCCGGCTGGGTGTCCGCGTCGTCCGGGTCGAAGGTGCGCGGCGAGTAGTCCTCGACCTCCGGCAGCTCCAGCGGCAGCATGGACTCGGGCAGCGGGTGGGCGACGCCGTCCTCGTCGTAGACGATCGGGAAGGGCTCGCCCCAGTAGCGCTGCCGGCTGAACAGCCAGTCGCGCAGGCGGAAGTTGACAGTGCCCTCGCCGATGCCGCGGTCGGTCAGCCAGGCGGTGATCCGCTCCTTGGCCTCGACGACGCCCAGGCCATCCAGCGCGACGTCCTTGTTGGAGGAGTTGATCAGCTTCGCCTCGTAGGAGGCGAACGCGTCGTCCCACTCGGCCGGGTCGGTGCCACGGCCGTCGTTGGGCTCGACCACGCAGCGCATCGGCAGCTCGAAGGCGCGCGCGAACGCGAAGTCGCGGGTGTCGTGCGCCGGGACGGCCATGATCGCACCGGTGCCGTAGCCCATCAGGACGTAGTCGGCGATGAAGACCGGGACCTGCTCGCCGCTGACCGGGTTGGTCGCGTACGCGCCGGTGAAGACACCGGTCTTGTCCTTGGCCTCGGCCTGCCGCTCGACGTCGGACTTGGCGGCGGCCTGCTTGCGGTAGGCGTCGACGGCCTCGGCGGGGGTGGCGTGTCCGCCGGTCCACACGTCGTGGGTGCCCTCGGGCCAGGCGGCCGGGACGATCTTCTCGACCAGGTCGTGCTCGGGGGCCAGCACCATGTAGGTGGCGCCGAACAGGGTGTCCTGGCGGGTGGTGAAGACGGTGATCGCGCCGGTGTCGCCGACCTGGAAGTCGACGCGGGCGCCCTCGGAGCGGCCGATCCAGTTGCGCTGCTGCAGCTTGATGGCCTCGGGCCAGTCCAGGCCGTCCAGGTCCTCGAGCAGGCGGTCCGCGTAGGCGGTGATGCGCATGTTCCACTGGCGCAGCTTGGCCTTGAAGACGGGGAAGTTGCCGCGCTCGGAGCGTCCGTCGGCGGTGACCTCCTCGTTGGCCAGGACGGTGCCCAGGCCGGGGCACCAGTTGACCGGGGCGTCGGAGGCGTAGGCCAGGCGGTACTCGCCCAGGACGTCGGCGCGCTCGCCGGCGGTCAGCTCGCTCCACGCGCGCGTGGAGCCGGGGATCTCACGAGTGCCGTTCTCGAACTGCTCGACCAGCTCGGCGATCGGGCGGGCCTTCCTGGCCTCGTCGTCGTACCAGGAGTTGAAGATCTGCAGGAAGATCCACTGGGTCCACTTGTAGTACTCCGGGTCGATCGTGGCGAACGACCGGCGCTTGTCGTGGCCCAGGCCCAGCCGGCGCAGCTGGACCTTCATGTTCTCCATGTTGGCCTCGGTGGACACGCGGGGGTGCGTGCCGGTCTGCACCGCGTACTGCTCGGCGGGCAGGCCGAAGGCGTCGAAGCCCAGGGTGTGCAGGACGTTGTGGCCGGTCATGCGCGCGTGGCGGGCGAAGACATCGGTGGCGATGTAGCCCAGCGGGTGGCCGACGTGCAGGCCCGCACCGGAGGGGTACGGGAACATGTCCATGATGAACTTCTTGGGGCGGGCCGCGAGGGCCGCGTCCCCGGCCAGGTCACCACTGGGGTTCGGGGCCTCATAGGTGCCCTCGGCGTCCCAGGCGTCCTGCCAGCGTGCCTCGATGTCGGCGGCCAGGCTCGCCGTGTAGCGATGCGGGGCCGCCGTCTCGACAGCCGTGTTGATCTCGGTCATGGTCCTTGAAGCTCCATCGATCGTCTCTGCCCACTGCCGGCACTGCCACGAAATGAAAAATCCCCTCGCACAGGAGGGGACGCCGCGCCGATGCCGACCGGATCTTCATCCGTCGGGACTGATCAGCGCGGCTCGCTAAGCAGAAGGCGTACGGCACGCATGGCGTCAGGGTACCGCAGGGCCCGATCGGGCCGCACCGACGTTCCGGGGACCGGGATACGAAGAAGCGGGCCGTCCTGGTGTGGACGGCCCGCTTCTCTTCTGTGGAGCTAAGGAGAATTGAACTCCTGACCTCCTGCATGCCATGCAGGCGCTCTACCAACTGAGCTATAGCCCCCTGTACGGGTTCTGTGGAGCTAAGGAGAATTGAACTCCTGACCTCTTGCATGCCATGCAAGCGCTCTACCAACTGAGCTATAGCCCCTTGTTTAGTTGTGTCGCGCCGGTTTCCCGTGCGGCGACGGACAGAACAGTAACCGTCCGCCGGTCCGTTCGCCAAATCCATTTGGCGGGCCCGTCCGGCGGTGCGGGTAGGGTCGCCGTCTGTGTCCGCCTCCTCCTCGCCCCCGCCCGCCCCGTCCCGCGCCCGGCTCCGGTCCCCGGCCGTCGCCGCGGCGGTCTGTCTGCTCTCGTTCACGGCGTTCTGGGTGGCGCAGCGGCTCGCCCACGTGAACATGCTGGACGTGATGGTCTACCGGGCCGAGGCCGAGACGCTGCGGGCCGGCGGCGACCTCTACGCGATGCGCGCCACCTCGGCGAACCTCGCGATGACCTATCCGCCGTTCGCCGCCGTGCTGTTCCTGCCGCTGACCCTGGTGGGCGTGCCGCTGATGCGGACGCTGACCACGGCGGGGAACCTGCTCCTGGTGGTGGCGCTCGTACAGCTGTCGCTGCGGCTG
This sequence comes from Streptomyces fradiae, assembly GCF_041270065.1. Classification (NCBI taxonomy): domain Bacteria; kingdom Bacillati; phylum Actinomycetota; class Actinomycetes; order Kitasatosporales; family Streptomycetaceae; genus Streptomyces; species Streptomyces fradiae. Next base: position 2,539,514 of record NZ_CP065958.1, read on the forward strand.
ATCCGCCCCGCTCTGGCACGTCCGGAGGCGCGCGCCGAGCTGTGGCGAACCACACTGTGGATCGCGGCGGTCGTGGTGTGGTGCGAGCCGGTGTGGACGACGCTGCGGTACGGGCAGATCAACCTGCTCGTGGCGGTGGCCGTGCTGTGGGACCTGACCCGTCGCGAGGGCAGCCGCTGGGCCGGTCTGGGCATCGGCCTGGCCACCGCGGTGAAGCTCACCCCGGGGCTGTTCGTGGTCCTGCTGTTCGCCGCCGGGCTGCTGCTGTGGCGCCGGGACCGGGACCGGGCCCTGAACCAGTGGCTGCGGACGGGCCTCACGGCGACCGGCGTCTTCCTGGTGACGACGCTGACGATGGCGGTGGCGCTGCCCGCCGACTCGAAGCGGTTCTGGACCGGGACCCTGTTCGAGACCGGCCGGGTCGGCCACGCCGAGGAGACCGCCAACCAGTCGCTCAGCGGCGTCCTGGCCCGGCTGCTGCACACGGACGCGCCGGGGCTGTGGTGGCTGGCCGCGGCGGTCCTCCTGGGCGGCGCGGCCATGGTGCTCGCGGTACGGGCGGCGGTCCGCGGCGACCGGGCGGTGGCCGTGGTCGTCACGGCGTTCGCGGCGCTGATGATCAGCCCGATCTCCTGGTCGCACCACTGGGTGTGGTGCGTGCCGCTGCTGATCCTGCTGTACGACCGCGCCACGCGCGCGTGGCTGGTGACGGGGGCCGTTGCCCTGGCGTTCGCCTCGTTCGCGCTGTGGTGGGTGCCGCACGACCCGGGCCGTCCCGAACTCGACCAGAACGCCGGGCAGATGCTGCTCTCCGCGGTCTATCCACTGACGGCGCTCGCGGTCTTCGCCGGCTATGCGCTGTCGCTGCGGCGGACGCGCGGCCTGGACCCTGTGGAGACGGTCCCGCGGCCCCGCGAGGAGACGCGGGAGCCTCAGGGGCGGGAGCCTCAGGGGCGGGAGCCTCAGGCCGTGGCGAACGAGTAGAACCGCTTCAGGGTGCAGTGCTCGTCGAGGAGCCGGCCGTAGATCGGCTCCCCTTCGAGCTCGCGGTAGGTCTCGATGGGGTCGCCTTTTATGATCAGCGCCCGCGCGCACTCCTCGCACCAGTACTGGAAGGAGGGGTTCACGGGGTCCATGTCACGGACGATGGGCGTCCCGCTGCCGCACCAGTCGCACTTCCGCCGGTGCGCCCCCATCATGCGGCTCCCGTCACGGAGGCGGCACGCGGCGCACGGGTGAGCGCCACACGGGTGAGGGGCGACTTCCACGGTCCGGGGGCGGATTCCGCGACGGCATCGGCTGCGAGGCTGTCGGCTGCGACCTCGTCGGCACCGTCCACGGCCATGCGCGCTCCCTCCCGCCCGGACCCTCTTCCCCACCGGCGGTCCGATTCTGCCATGGGCCCGCAAGGGGGTCAGCGTCGTCGGCGGAGCAGGCTCGCCGAGGCACCCAGGACCGCCGCCGCGGCCAGCGCGAGGGTGCATACCCAGAGCGCGTGGGCGGACACATGCGCCCCCGGCCCGGTGATCCGGCCGAGGAAGAGCGCGCCGAACGCGGCGACGCCGATCAGCTGGCCGAGCTGGGTCACCGTGGCGAGCAGTCCGCTGGCGTCGGCGGCGTCCTCCGGCCGTACCGTCGCGAGCGCGCCGGTCAGGGCCGGGCTGAAGGCCAGCGCCAGACCGGCGCCCATGGCGCAGAGCACCGGATAGAGCACCCAGCCGCCCGCGCCGCCGTCCCTGAGAACGGCGCCCACGCCGACCGAGGAGGCCGCGGTGAGCAGGAAGCCGGCGGGCACCAGGAAGGGCTGCAGGCGGGCGGGCCAGCGGCGCCAGGTGAGGCCGACGAGTCCGAAGACGGCGGCGGTCGGCGCGAAGGTGAGGCCGGTGCGCAGCGCGCTGTGCCCGAGCGCGCCCTGCAGGTGCAGGGTGAGGGTGAACAGGAAGCCCGCGTTGACGGCCATCACGGCGGCGATCCGTACGACGGCCCGGCCGATGCCGGGGCTGCGCAGGACCCGGGGCGCGACGATCGGGGCGCCGCCGCGCCGGGCGAGCCCCGCCTCGTACGTGCCGAAGGCGGCGAACAGGAGCAGCGCGCCGGCGAAGGACAGCCAGGTCCACAGCGGCCAGTCCTTCTCCTGGCCGAGGACGAGGGGGACGGTGAGGAGCGTGACGGAGCCGGCGAGCAGCAGCAGTCCGGGCAGGTCGAGGGAGCGGGACCGCTCGGCCGCGGTGCCGGCGTCGCGCGGCAGCACCTTGGCGCCGAGGGCCAGCAGGGCCAGGCCGATGGGCACGTTGACCAGGAAGACCGGGCGCCAGCCGGTGCCGAACAGGTCGGCGCTGACGAGGACGCCGCCGACGACCTGGCCGGCCGCGGCGCCGGTGGCGAGGACGGCGGAGTAGGCGCTCAGCGCGCGGACCCGGCCCTCGCCAGTGAAGTTGCGCTGGATGAGGCTGAGGACCTGGGGGATCATCAGGGCCGATCCGGCGCCCTGGACGACCCGGAAGGCGATCAACTGGCCGGTTCCGGCGGCCAGTCCGCAGGCGAGCGAGGCGACGGTGAAGACCATCAGCCCGGCGAGGTAGACCCGCCGGTGGCCGAGCCGGTCGCCGAGCCGCGCGCCGGTGATCAGCAACACGGCGTAGGCGATGGTGTATCCGGCGACGACGAGCTGGATTCCGGCGCCGCTGGCGGCGAGTTCGGTACGGATGGTGGGGGCGGCGACGTTGACGATGAAGACGTCGAGCAGCGCCATGAACTGGGCGGCGAGCACGACGCCGAGCAGGGCGCGGGGTCGGTTGTCGGTGCCGGGGTCTTTACTGAGTACGGGACGTGTGGTGGTCGTCGTCATACGAGGAGCGTGACGCCGGCCGGATACGGGTAACGAGAGCCCGTCGATGCTGGTACTGACAGCACCTGGCAACGGCGGCGCGGGGACTCGACCATGGGGGATGTGACGACTGTGGCAGTGGCGGGCGAGACGCGGCGGAGGCCGGAGCTGGCGGCGTTCCTGCGGAGCCGGCGGGCGCGGGTGACGCCCCAGGACGTGGGCATGCCGCCAGGCCTGAGACGGCGCACGCCCGGGCTGCGCCGCGAGGAGGTGGCGCAGCTCTCCGGGGTGGGTGTCACCTGGTACACGTGGCTGGAGCAGGGGCGGCCGATCAACGCCTCGTCGCAGGTGCTCGACGCGGTGGCCCGCACGCTGCGGCTCGACCGGCCGGAGCGCGAGCACCTCTACCACCTGGCGGAGGTGCCGTACGAGCCGGAGTCGGCGCCCGAGCACGCCGTCGGGGCCGGCCCGGAGATCCAGGGCATCCTGGACGCCCTGGTGCCGCTTCCGGCGGTGGTCTACAACGCGCGGTACGACGTGCTGGCCACGAACGCGACGTACGAGATGATGTTCCTCCGGGAGGACGGCAGGCCCTGGACGGGCCCGCTGGGCGTGCGCAATGTGCTGTGGAGCCTGTTCACGATGCCCGCGGACAAGTGCCCGGTGGTCGAGAGGCATCTGGAGCTGCCGCTCATGGTGGCCCAGTTACGGGGTGCGTACGGGCGTCATGTGGGCGAGCCGGCGTGGGAGTCGTTCGTACGGTTGCTGAGCGAGGCGAGCCCGTACTTCGCGGAGCTGTGGCGCAGCGGCGACGTGGTGCCGCCGGGGACCCGGGTGAAGACCTTCCGGCACCACCGGGCGGGCGAGATACGGATGACCTCGGTCTCGCTGTCGATCAACGGGATGCCGGAGTGCCGGATCGTCACCTACACGCCGAACGACGAGGAGAGCCGGCGCTCCATCGACCTCCTGCTGAACGGTGCTTGACGTGCGGAGGGAAAGCGGGGCGAGGGCGAGGGGCGGGGGAAACGACGGATCCCGCCCCCTGCTGGGGACGGGATCCGGTGATTGTGGAGCTAAGGAGAATTGAACTCCTGACCTCCTGCATGCCATGCAGGCGCTCTACCAACTGAGCTATAGCCCCGCGCGTTCTTCGCGCTCCGCGCTGCGAACAAGATGAACTTTAGCCTGTGACCTGCCGGAAAGTGAAATCGGTCCGGCAGGCCACACGCGGTGCTCAGTCGTCGTCGCCGAGGACCGGCTCGGGCAGCGTGCCGGCGTTGTGCTCCAGGAGACGCCAGCCGCGGGCGCCCTCGCCGAGGACCGACCAGCAGCAGTTCGACAGGCCGCCGAGGGACTCCCAGTGCCGGGCCTCCAGCTCGAGCAGCCGGCCGATCGTGGTGCGGATGGTGCCGCCGTGGCTGACCACGACGAGCGTGCCGTCCACGGGCAGCTTCTCGGCGTGCTCCAGGACCACCGGGGCGGCCCGGTCGGCCACCTCGGTCTCCAGCTCGCCACCGCCGCGCCGGACCGGCTCGCCGCGCTTCCACGCGGCGTACTGCTCGCCGTACCGCGAGGTGATCTCGTCGTGGGTCAGGCCCTGCCACTCCCCCGCGTACGTCTCGCGCAGGGCGGAGTCGTGGGCGACGGCGAGGCCGGTGAGCGCGGACAGCTCGGCGGCGGTGGCCGCCGCCCGCTTGAGGTCGGAGGCGACGATCGCGTCCGGCTTCAGCGCGGCGAGCAGCCGGGCGGCCCGGCGCGCCTGGGCGACGCCGGTCTCGGTCAGCTCGATGTCCGTGCTCCCCTGGAAACGGCGCTCCAGGTTCCACGAGGTCTGGCCGTGGCGCCAGAGCACGATGCGGCGGCCGTTGCCGCCCTTGCCACTGGTCAGCTCAGCTCACCGTCCGCACCCTCGGCGCCCGTGAGCCGGGCGTGCTCCTCCGCCTTGCCGCGGGTCTTCACAGCGTCCTCGGGGAGCGGCAGCTCGGGGCAGTCCTTCCACAGACGCTCCAGGGCGTAGAAGACCCGCTCCTCGCTGTGCTGGACGTGGACCACGATGTCGACGTAGTCGAGGAGGATCCAGCGGGCGTCGCGGTCGCCCTCGCGGCGCACCGGCTTGGCGCCGAGCTCCTTGAGCAGCCGCTCCTCGATCTCGTCGACGATCGACTTGACCTGGCGGTCGTTGGGCGCGGAGGCGAGCAGGAAGGCGTCGGTGATCGACAGCACATCGCTGACGTCGTACGCGATGATGTCGTGAGCGAGCCGGTCGGCCGCCGCCTGGGCGGCGGCGTTGACGAGCTCGATGGAGCGATCCGTGGCGGTCACAAGCAGGCTTTCGTCGGCGGTCTGAGACACCTCAAGGGTCTCATGTACCGCCGACGGGCCCGAAAAGGATTACCGGAGGGGGGTCACCCCTTCCCTCCGGGAGCCTTGTAGTCCTCACCCAGCACCACGGTGACCTCGGCGTTTGTGGCGGCCTTGCCCTTGGCGACGGATCCGGCGGGCAGCCCCAGGGTCTTGGCGACCTCCACGGCGGCCGGCTTCTGGGCGTCGTCCGCGTAGAGGACCTGCGACTTCTCCTGGGATCCGGCCCTGGTGCCGCCCACCACGGCGTAACCGCCGTTGATCAGGACCACGCGGGCGGCCTCGGTGGCCTCCTTGCCGCTGCCGTCGCGGATCGCGACCCGGGTGGCGGCGCCCTGCTCGGGGGCGGTGACCTTGCCGCCGAGGATGTCCTTGACGACGCTGTCGCCGGTGGCCTCGCTGAGGGAGCCGTCGGTCTCGACGGGCAGCACGGCGGTCTTGTAGGCGCCGATCTTGGCGTGCTCGGCCAGCTTGGCCAGGGAGGCGCCAAGGTCCTTCTCGGGCAGCGAGGGGTCGAGGATCTGGGCCAGGGTCTCGATGGTGACGGTGGCGGCCTTGGGATCGTCGGAGATCTTCCGCAGCACGCCGTACATGACCTGGCCGAAGCGCTGGAGCTGCTTGGCCTCGGCCTCGCCGGAGGCCCGGTAGGTGGCGTAGGCGACGGCAGCGCGGCCGTTGAGGGTCTGGTCCTCGCCCCTCTTGACCAGCGGCTCGGCGCCGGGCTTGTCACCGGGCACGTCGGTGTCGGTGGTGATGTCGATGTTGCCGACAAGCTCGACGAGGTTCTCCAGGTACGGGGTGTCGAGCCGCCAGGTGCCGGCGATCTTCGCGCCGAGGAGGTTGCCGAGGGCCTCGCGGGTGCCGCTGGAGCCGTCGTCCTCGACGGACTTGGCGAGGGTCGTCGTGGCGCCGTCCTCGTCGGCGACGGCGAGGGAGTTGGGCAGCAGGACGGTGGTGCCCTGCTTGGTGGTGCTGTTGTCGACGAGGAGGGCGGTGGAGGTGCCGCCGCCCTTGGTGTTGTGCAGATGGATGACGATCGTGTCGCGCTGCTGCGGGCCGGTGGCGGTGTTCTGCGCGGCCCCCTCGCCGGACGACAGGCCGGGGAGCTTGCCGGCCGACCAGAGGTAGCCGACGCCGCCGACGGCGACGAGCACCAGGACCACGACGAGGGTGACCAGGCGGTTGCGGCCGCGGCGGCGGGCCTCCTCGCGGCGCTCGGAACGGCTCTCGGTGAACTTGAGCCAGTCGATGACGTCCTCGGAGTCCTCGTCGGGCTCCTCGATGAACGAGAACTGCTCGGTGCGGTAGTCCCGCCCGTCGTTCTCGGGCGCCGGGCGCTGCCCGGGCACGGCGGCCGGGGCGCCGGGGGCGGCCTGCGGCGGACGGGGCGGCGGCGGGGCCTGCGGGGTGGGAACGGGCTCGGTGCGGACCGCCCACTGCTGACCGGTCTGGTCGACCTGACCGGCCTGGCCGACCTGACCCATCTGGCCCGTGTCGTACTGCTGGTAGTCGTACGAGCCGGGCTGCTGCGCGTACGGGTCGTACTGCGGCTGCTGGGGATGCTGGGCCTGCTGGGGAGCCGCCTGCTGCTGCCCGTACGGGTCGTAGCCGTAGTGCTGCGGCGGTGCCTGCGGCTCCGGCTGCTGCTGGACGGGCTGTCCGTACGGGTCGTAGTGCTGCTGCGGGACCTGCTGCTGGTACACCGGCTGCCCGTACGCGTCGTAGCCGATGATCTGCGGCTGCGGATAGTACGGGTCGTACGGGTTCTGCTGATCGTTCACCGGTGCCCCTCCCCGAGGCTCACTCGCCGCGGTACAACTGGCGCTTGTCGATGTAGCGCACCACACCGTCCGGGACCAAATACCAGACCGGGTCGCCCTGCGCGACCCTCGCCCGGCAGTCCGTGGACGAGATGGCGAGCGCGGGGACCTCCACGAGCGACACACCGCCCTTGGGCAGGCCGTCGTCGGTGAGGTCGTGACCCGGCCGGGTGACCCCGATGAAATGGGCGAGGGCGAAGAGCTCCTCGGCGTCGCGCCAGGTGAGGATCTGCGACAGCGCGTCGGCGCCGGTGATGAAGAAGAGGTCCGAGTCGCTGTTGAGGGAGCGCAGGTCCCGAAGGGTGTCGATGGTGTACGTCGGCCCGCCGCGGTCGATGTCGATGCGGCTGACGGAGAACTGCGGGTTGGACGCGGTGGCGATGACCGTCATCAGATAGCGGTCCTCGGCGGGCGAGACCGCCTTGTGGCTCTTCTGCCACGGCTGCCCGGTCGGCACGAACACCACCTCGTCGAGGTGGAACAGGGCGGCCACCTCGCTGGCGGCCACCAGGTGTCCGTGGTGGATCGGGTCAAACGTTCCGCCCATCACGCCGAGTCTGCGCTTGCCGCGACCGCCAGTAGGCACTTCCTGCTCTCCCATGCGTGCAGAGCCTACTGGCACGGCGTCGAACACCGGATCAGCGGCCTCGCGGCTCGGCCGGCCCGCGGCTCAGCGGTCGCGGTTGAAGCGGGTGGTCACCCAGAGCAGCAGCAGCAGCGCGAGCAGGGCGCCGCCACCGGTGACGTACGGGCTGAGGCTTTCGTGGTTGCCGCCGTGCTCGGCACCCTCGTTCGCGAGCGTGACCAGGTTGGCGGCGGTGGCGTGGAGGCTCATCTTCGACGTGACCTTCGATCGGGGATGGGAGCGGAGACTTCGCGCACATCGTATGCGGCGCGTCGCGGAGCGCTCACGCCGACTCAGGCGTTGGCGTCACCGGGGCCGTTTTCCCCGCGCGCCGGGGTGGACGCGGCGGCCTCGGCGTCGGCTCCACCGCGGTCGCTGTCGGCATCGGTGCTGTCGGCGGTGTCGCCGTCGCTGCGGTAGCCGCGGAGCAGGAACCAGGCGAGGAAGGCGCCGCCGACGATCGAGACGAGCAGCACGATGCGCAGCGTGTCGCCCGGGCCCTGCTGGGTGGCGGCGGCGAGCAGGGGCGTGACGGCGGTGGTCGCGATGTCCGGCATGGCGGTCGTGCTCCTCGGTTGTCCACACTGCCCGAGTTATCCACAGGCTCCGGCACACGGTAGTCCCCTCCCCTAGGCTGGGTTGCGTCAGGGGGACGAGCATCGACTCGTACGAACAGGGGGTATCCATGACCGATCACCACGAGGGACACCTGCCGGGCCGGCAGCGCAAGCGCTTCCCCGGCATCTCCTCCCGGGCCTACGAACACCCGGCGGACCGCTCGGCGCTGGTCGCGCTGCGCAAGCTGAGCGGCTTCGACACCGTCTTCAAGGCCCTGAGCGGACTGCTGCCGGAGCGGAGTCTGCGGCTGCTGTTCCTCTCCGACTCCGTGCGGGTGAGCGACGCGCAGTTCACCCATCTCAACGACATGCTGCGGGACGCCTGTTACATCCTGGACCTGGAGAAGGTCCCGCCGATGTACGTGACGCAGGACCCGAAGCCCAACGCCATGTGCATCGGTCTCGACGAGCCGATCATCGTGGTCACCACCGGTCTGGTGGAGCTCCTCGACGAGGAGGAGATGCGGGCCGTCGTCGGACACGAGGTCGGCCACGCGCTGTCGGGTCACTCGGTGTACCGGACGGTGCTGCTCTTCCTCACCAGCCTGGCGCTCAAGATCGCCTGGATCCCGCTGGGGAACGTGGCGATCATGGCGATCGTCACGGCGCTGCGCGAGTGGTTCCGCAAGTCGGAGCTGTCGGCCGACCGGGCCGGGCTGCTCGTCGGGCAGGACGTCCAGGCGTCGATGCGCGGCCTGATGAAGATCGCCGGCGGCAACCACCTGCACGAGATGAACGTGGACGCGTTCCTCGCCCAGGCGGACGAGTACGAGAAGGGCGGCGACCTGCGGGACTCCGTCCTGAAGATCCTCAACGTGCTGCCGCGCTCCCACCCCTTCACCACGGTGCGGGCGGCCGAGCTGAAGAAGTGGTCCGAGACCCGCGACTACCAGCGGATCATGGACGGCCACTACCCGAAGCGCACGGAGGACAAGGACACCTCGGTGACCGACTCCTTCCGCGAGTCCGGGCGGCACTACGCGGACACGGTGCGCACGAGCAAGGATCCGCTGATGAAGCTGGTCAGCGACATAGCCGGGGGCGCCGGCGATCTGGCGGGCGGCCTGGGCGACAAGCTGTTCGGCCGCTCCGGCGGCGGGCAGGGGCCCAAGGGCCCGAAGGGCTCCCAGGGCGAGCCGGACGGTCGGAGCCCGGACGGTCAGAGCGAGGGCTGAGCACCCGGGGCCAGGGTCCCGCAGAGCGCGGAGGTGGTCGGCCGGCCCGTGGCGTACGGGTCGGTGACCGCCTGCCGGCTCGGGTCGGCGGCCCGCTGCCCGGCCAGCAGCGGCCGGAGCGCTCCGGCCGGGTCGGCGTCGCAGGACTGCGGGCCGGCCTGGACGGTGCTGGTGAGCAGTTCGGCGCGGTGCATCCGCAGGTCCTCGCGGTCGAAGCGGAAGTGCAGCTCGCGGTGGACGGTGAACAGCGAGGCGCGGGGCGCCGGGCCGGGGCCGGAGGTCGCGGGCCGGACCGCGTAGGTGAAGGTGTGGTCGGCCGTGACGTCCAGCAGGTCGGTGTTGACCTCGGCGAAGCGCAGGGTGCCCTGGACCCGGATGTTCGGGTCGGCGAGGACCACGGTCCGCGGGTCGAAGCGGACCAGCCAGCCGGAGACGGCGTGCCGGCCGTCGTCCTGGGGCGATTCGACGCTCCGGTCGAACTGCTCCAGCTGGTCGGGGTCGAGGAGGAGCCGCGGCGGGCGGACCGTCTGTCCGGACAGGACCTCGGGATCGAGCGAGGAGGCGACCAGGTACTCCTTGGCGATGCCGAGGGCGGTGACCACCTGGCTCTCGGAGAAGTCGGTGGTGCGGGCGGCGAGGGGGAGGTTGATGCCGGCGGCGCCGGTGCGGTATTCGGCGGCGGGGCTGTGCGCGAAGAGACTGGCGGGGGTGCCGCCGGGGACGGCGTCCTGCGGGGCGAGCGGGACCATGGTGGTGCTCAGGGGTTCGGCGCGCTGGTCGAGCGGGGGCTGGTAGGGGTTGCGGACGCCGAGGTAGACCGCGGTGCCGAAGGCCAGAAGGATCAGCAGGACGAGCATGAGGGCCTGCCGGGAGCCGCTGCGGCCCTCCCGGCCGGGGCGGGAGCGGACCGCCTGGGCGTGCTCCCCCATCCGCTCCTCGGCGGAGAACTCCTGGAGCCGGGCAGCGCGGACGAACGACTCGTCGAAGACGACGGATCGGTACTCGTCCTCACCGCCGGGGAGTCCCTCGGGGTTCCCCTCAGGCGGGTCGCCACGCCCTGCCATACCTTCAGGGTAGGTCGGCGGAAGCCCCGGTAAACGCCCAGGTACACGACAACTTCGGAAGATTTCCGACGCGGCTGCGGCGAATGGGCGAAGGGCCCTGCGGGCGGCGCCGGAGGGGAGGGGTCAGGGGGCGCCCGGGACCGCCGGGACGGGCGGGGCTGAGGACATGGTGGCCGCGGAGGGGGCGGCGGGGGCCTTGTCGACGCCGGTGGTGGCCGGGGGCGGCATGCGGTCCTGGCGGTTGGCGGAGGCGCCGCGGTAGACGGCGCTGAAGGCCAGGGCGACCATGCCGACGCCCATCAATAGGGCGAGCACCCAGGCGACCGGGCGGTGCCAGCGGGCGCTGCCGCGGTAGGGGCGCAGGGCGCCGCCGTGGGGGCCGTAGGGGCCGAAGGCGTCGTCGGCGGTGTCCGGGTCGTAGCTGTCGTGGTGCCGGCCGAGGTCGTAGGCGTCCTCGTAGGGGTCCTCGTCGGCGAGGCCGGCGACGGCGCGGGCCCGGGCGGCCTCGGCCTCGGCGCGGGCCTGGGCGGCGGCGAGCAGCCGCTCGACCGCGGTGGGCTCGTGGAACTGCGCCCCCCGTACGAAGTCCTCGTCGAAGACCACGGTGGCGAATTCCTCGTCGGCGCCGCCGCGGTCGACAGAGTCCTCGGGGTCCTGGCCGTCCTGGAACGGCGTGCCCCCCACGTCGTCCGGCACGGGTTCAGAGTAGACCGGAGAGGGGGTTTTGGGCAGGGAGAGCGCGAACTGTCCCTGCCCGTGACAGCGGCACGGAGGGTGAGTGCCGGTTACCGGATGTGACCGTCGCCGGTCACGATGTACTTGGTGGAGGTGAGTTCCGGAAGGCCCATGGGGCCCCGGGCGTGCAGCTTCTGGGTGGAGATGCCGATCTCGGCGCCGAAGCCGAACTGTCCGCCGTCCGTGAAGCGGGTGGAGGCGTTGACGGCGACGGTGGTGGAGTCGACCAGCTGGGTGAAGCGGCGGGCGGCGGCCTGGGAGGTGGTGACGATGGCCTCGGTGTGGCCGGAGGACCAGAGCCGGATGTGTTCGACGGCCTTGTCGAGGGAGTCGACGACGGCGGCGGCGATGTCGTAGGAGAGGTACTCGGTCTCCCAGTCCTCGGGGGTGGCCGGGACGACGGTGGCCTTGCTGCCCTCGGCGCGGGCGAGGACCCGCTCGTCGGCGTGGACGGTGACGCCGGCCTCGGCGAGGGCGTCCAGGGCGCGCGGCAGGAAGGCGTCGGCGATGTCCTGGTGGACCAGGAGGGTCTCGGCGGCGTTGCAGACGCTGACCCGGTGGGCCTTGGAGTTGACCAGGATGTCGACGGCCATGTCGAGGTCGGCCTGGGCGTCCACGTAGACGTGACAGTTGCCGGTGCCGGTCTCGATGACGGGGACGGTGGACTCCTCGACGACCGTCTTGATGAGGGATGCGCCGCCGCGCGGGATGAGGACGTCGACGAGGCCGCGGGCGCGCATCAGCTCGCGCACCGAGTCGCGGGACTCGCCGGGGACGAGCTGGATGGCGTCGGCGGGGAGGCCGGCGCCGCCGATGGCGTCGCGCACGACCTTCACCAGGGCGGTGTTGGAGGAGTAGGCGGAGGACGAGCCGCGGAGCAGCACCGCGTTGCCGGACTTGAGGCAGAGGGCGGCGGCGTCCACGGTGACGTTGGGGCGGGCCTCGTAGATGATGCCGACGACACCGAGCGGGACGCGGACCTGGCGCAGGTCGATGCCGTTGGGGAGGGTCGAGCCGCGGACGACCTCGCCGACCGGGTCGGGGAGCGCGGCCACGTGCCGGACGTCGGCGGCGATGGCCCGCACCCGCTCGGGGGTGAGGGTGAGGCGGTCGATGATGGCCTCGCTGGTGCCGGCCTCGCGGGCGCGGGCGATGTCCTCGGCGTTGGCCTCGACGATCTCGGCCGTGCGGACCTCCAGGGCGTCCGCCATGGCCAGCAGGGCGTCGTCCTTCGCGGCGCGCGGCAGTGGCGCGATGTCGGCGGCCGCGGCGCGGGCCCGGTAGGCGGTCTGGGCGACCGGGGACATGTTGTCGAAGGGCATGAGCGAGGTCATGTCCGCAGGGTACTGGCACCGCTGCGGACATCCCTCACGTATCCCTCCGCCGTCCCGTACTACGAGACACCCGGCGGGGCGCCGGAGTGACCGGAAGTCGACGGTCGCGGGCGACCGTCCGTCAGTAGGGGTGGACGCCGACCGGGGCGGCCGGTGGCGGGCCGTAGCCCTCGGCGATCCGCTGGTGGTAGGTCTCCCGGTCGATGACCTCCAGGCCGACGATCTCCCACGGCGGCAGCTGGGCGGTCTGCCGGTGCTCGCCCCACAGGCGCAGGGCGACGGCGGCGGCGTCGTGGAGGTCGCGGGCCTCCTCCCAGTAGCGGATCTCGGCGTGGTCGTCGGCGTATCGGCTGGTCAGCAGGAAGGGGTGGTCGTGGGCCAGCTGCTCCAGGGCCCGGCGCACCTCCTTCAGCGGGGCGGCGGCGCCGGAGACGCTGAGGGTGATGTGCCAGAGCTTGGACACCTCCCGCTCCGGCGTCCTGTTGTTCTGGGGTTCCTCGTCGAAGGACTCCTCGTCGAAGTCGGCTCCGGCCTCGACGCTCGTCAGGGCGCGTTCGGTCGTCCCGCGGGCCATGGCCCCTGGGCGCGCTCGTCTCACCGGCGGCCTCCTGTGTGATGCCTGTGCTGTGTGCTGCTGCGCGTGCTGGTCGTTCCCCACCCTCGTCGTCGCCCCCGAGACAAAGTTGACCAGCCCGCGGCGGCGCGTGGGGCGGTTTTGGTAAAGGTCCCTACCGGATGACCAGACTTTCAGCCGTTTCGGTTCACACCGGCGTCGCGTCACATCACCACGAGGTCGTCGCGGTGGACGATCTCCCGCTCGTACTCGGGGCCGAGCTCGCGGGCGAGCTCGTGGGTGGAGCGGCCGAGGAGCTGGGGGATCTCCTTGGCGTCGAAGTTGACGAGCCCGCGGGCGACGGCGCGGCCCGCGGTGTCCCGCAGCTCCACCGGGTCGCCGGCGCTGAACTCGCCCTCGACGGCGGCGATTCCGGCCGCGAGCAGCGACTTCTTTCCCTCGGTCACGGCCCGTACGGCACCGTCGTCGAGGGTGAGGTGGCCGAGCGGGGTGGAGGCGTGGGCGAGCCAGAGCAGCCGGTCGGCGGAGCGGCGGCCGGTGCGGTGGAAGTAGGTGCCGGTGTCGCGGCCGGCCAGGGCGTCGGCGGCGCGGACGGCGGAGGTGAGGACCACGGGGATGCCCGCGGCGGCGGCGATCCGGGCCGCCTCGACCTTGGTGACCATGCCGCCGGTGCCGACGCCGGCCTTGCCGGCCGAGCCGATCTCGACGTGCGCGATGTCGCTCTGTTCGCGCACCTCGGCGATGCGGGAGGTGCCGGGCCGGGACGGGTCGCCGTCGTAGAGCCCGTCGACGTCGGAGAGCAGCACGAGCAGGTCGGCGCGCACGAGGTGGGCGACGAGGGCGGCGAGCCGGTCGTTGTCGCCGAAGCGGATCTCGTCCGTGGCCACGGTGTCGTTCTCGTTGACGACCGGCAGGGCGCCCATGGCGAGCAGCTGGTCCAGGGTGCGGTAGGCGTTGCGGTAGTGGGCGCGGCGGCTGGTGTCGTCGGTGGTGAGCAGGACCTGGCCGACGCGGATGCCGTAGCGGGCGAAGGAGGCGGTGTAGCGGGCGACGAGCAGGCCCTGTCCGACGCTGGCGGCGGCCTGCTGCCGGGCCAGGTCCTTGGGGCGGCGGGTGAGGCCGAGCGGGGCGAGGCCGGCGGCGATGGCGCCGGAGGAGACCAGGACGATCTCCTTCTCGCCGCCGCTGCGGACCTTGGCGAGGACGTCCACGAGGGCGTCGACACGGTCGGCGTCGAGGCCGCCGGACGCGGTGGTCAGCGAGGACGAGCCGACCTTCACGACGATCCTGCGGGCTTCCGTCACGTACTGCCTTGCCACTGTCACCTGCGTCGTCCTCGCCGTCCTGCTCGTGCCGTGCCATGCCATTGCGCGCTGTGCGTGCTGTGCGTGCTGTGCGGTGCCCGGGGCCGTGCTCGCGCGGGTCCCGCCCGGCAGGCAATCTACGCGAGCCGCTCCGGGCGCCGCCCGCCTATTCCGCGGGCTGGACGACGGTGCCGGTATGCGCGGCCCAGGCCGAGGCGATCATGGAACGGACGTCGTGGCGGGCGGTCCAGCCCAGCTCGGTGGAGATCCGCTCGGCGGAGGCGACGACCTTCGCCGGGTCGCCGGGGCGGCGGGCGACCACCTCGGGCGCGATGTCGCGGCCGGTGACCTCGCGGACCAGGTCGATCATCTCCCGTACCGAAACGCCCTCGCCGCGGCCGATGTTGAGGGTCAGATCGGTGTACTCGCCCTTCCCGGCCCGCTCGGCGAGCCGCCGGGCGGCGGCCAGATGGGCGTCGGCGAGGTCGGCGACGTGGATGTAGTCGCGGACGCAGGTGCCGTCGGGGGTCGGGTAGTCGTCGCCGAAGATCAGCGGCGCCGCTCCGGCGTCGAGCCGCTGGAAGACCATGGGGACGAGGTTGGAGACGCCGGTGTCGGCGAGCACGGGGTCGGCGGTGCCGGCCACGTTGAAATAGCGCAGGCAGGCGGTCGCCATGCCGTGGGCGCGGCCGGTGGCGCGCACCATCCACTCCCCCGCGACCTTGGTCTCGCCGTACGGGCTGAGCGGCGCGCACGGGGTGTCCTCGGTCACCAGCTCGGTGTCGGGCATCCCGTACACGGAGGCGGAGGAGGAGAAGAGGAAGGAGCGCACCCCGGCGCCGGCGGCCGCTTCGAGCAGCACCTGCAGGCCGGTGATGTTCTCCCGGTAATAAAGGAGGGGCCGCTCGACGGACTCGCCGACGGCCTTCTTGGCGGCGAGGTGCACGATCCCGCGGACCGCGTGCTCGCGCAGCACCCGGTCGACGAAGGGCCGGTCGAGCACGCTGCCGCGCTCCAGCGGCACGCCCGCGGGCAGGCGGGCCGGGTCGCCGCTGGACAGGTCGTCCAGGACGGCCACCCGCTCGCCGGCCTCGGTCATGGACTTGACGACATGGGAACCGATGTAGCCGGCGCCGCCGGTGATGAGCCACGTCATTCGGGCAGCCTAACGCGAAGCGGACGGCACAAACGGCGGACCGGCCGCTCCCCGCAGGGAACGGCCGGTCCGCACACGAAAGAACCGCGCACGAGAGAACCCACACACGGACGAAGCAGGCGGTCAGCCGCGCTCCGCCAGCGAGCGGCGGAACGCCACGCACTCCTCGTACACCGGCAGGATCCCGGCCTCGCGCGCCTGCGCGAGGGTCGGGCCCTGGGCGTCCTTGGCGGAGAGCTCCGGCTCGCCCTCGACCGGCCACTCGATGCCGATCTCCGCGTCGAGCGGGTAGACGGTGCGCTCGCGCTCGGGGGCGTAGCCCTCGGAGCAGAGGTACGTCACGGTGGCGTCGTCGGTCAGCGCGCAGAAGCCGTGGCCGAGGCCCTCGGAGAGGTAGACGGCCTTGCGCTCCTGGTCGTCGAGGCGCACCGCCTCCCAGCGGCCGAAGGTCGGCGAGCCGACCCGGACGTCCACGATGATGTCGAGGACCGCGCCGCGCACACAGGTCACGTACTTCGCCTGGCCGGGCGGCACGTCGGCGAAGTGGATGCCGCGGACGACGCCGGCGGCGGAGACCGACATGTTGCCCTGCTTCAGCTCCAGCGGGTGGCCGACGGCCTCGGCCATGCGCTCGGCCTTGTACCACTCGAGGAAGAGACCGCGGGCGTCGCCGTGCTGCTGCGGCACGAACTCCCAGGCGCCTTCGATGCCAAGGGGGTTGACCTTCATGAAAAGAGCCGTTCCTCTCTGAGACCTCGGGCCTCGGGCCTCAGGCCTTGTCGGTCCGCTGCTCGGCCTCGTACGCCAGCAGGTTCAGCAGGTAGTCGCCGTAGCCGCTCTTGGTCAGCGGCTCGGCGAGGGCGCGCAGCTGCGCGTCGTCGATGAAGCCGGCCCGCCAGGCGGCCTCCTCCAGGCAGCCGATCTTCATGCCCTGGCGCTCCTCGACCACGCGGACGTACTCGGAGGCCTGCACGAGGGACTGGAAGGTGCCGGTGTCGAGCCAGACGGTGCCGCGGTCGAGGACCGAGACCTGCAGCTCGCCGCGGTCCAGGTAGTACTTGTTGACGTCGGTGATCTCCAGCTCGCCGCGCGCGCTGGGCTCGAGGTTCTTGGCGATCTCGACGACCCGGCTGTCGTAGAAGTAGAGGCCCGGCACCGCGTAGCGGGACTTCGGGTTCTTCGGCTTCTCCTCGATGGAACGGGCGACGCCGTTCTCGTCGAAGTCGACGACGCCGTAGGCGGTGGGGTCGGAGACGGCGTGGGCGAAGACGACGCCGCCCTCCGGCTCGCTGTACCGCGCCAGCTGCCGGCCGAGGCCGACGCCGTGGAAGATGTTGTCGCCGAGGATCAGCGCGACCGGGTCGTCACCGATGAACTCCTCGCCGATGACGAAGGCCTCGGCGATGCCGTTCGGCTTCTCCTGGGTCGCGAACCGGATGTCCAGGCCCCAGTCGGAGCCGTCGCCGAGCAGCCGCTCGAACTGGGGGCGCTCGTCGGGGCCCGTGATGATCAGGATCTCCCGCAGACCCGCCATCACGAGGGTCGACAGGGGGTAGTAGATCATCGGCTTGTCGAAGACCGGCATCAGCTGCTTCGACACGGCTCGGGTGATCGGCCACAGTCGGGAGCCGGTACCACCGGCAAGCAAAATTCCACGCATGGGCACGCAGCCTACGGCAGCGCCACGGGGCCGCTCACCCTCACACCCGGTGGTCGGCCGTGAGAACGGCCACGGAACGACGGGCGAACTGGTGTCGGCACCCCAGCCCATAGAATGGTGGCCCTTATGAGGATTCTGGTCACCGGCGGCGCCGGGTTCATCGGTTCACAGTTCGTGCGGGCACTGCTCTCCGGAGAGCTGCCCTCGAGCGAGGGCGCCCAGGTCACCGTCCTGGACAACCTCACCTACTCCGGCAACGAGGCCAATCTGGCCCCCGTCGCCGACAAGCCCGGCTACACCTTCGTGCAGGGCGACATCCGGGATTACGCCACCGTCGACGACGTGATGCGCGGCCAGGACGCGGTGGTGCACTTCGCCGCCGAGTCCCACGTGGACCGCTCGATCCTGGACTCGTCGCCGTTCGTCACCACGAACGTGCTCGGCACCCAGGTGCTGCTCGACGCGGCCAAGCGGCACGGCGTCGGCCGGTTCGTGCACGTCTCCACGGACGAGGTGTACGGCTCGATCGCCGAGGGCTCGTGGACCGAGGACTGGCCGCTGGCGCCGAACTCCCCGTACTCGGCCTCCAAGGCCGGCTCGGACCTGCTGGCGCTGTCGTACCACCGCACGCACGGCATGGACGTGGTGGTGACCCGCTGCTCCAACAACTACGGGCAGTACCACTTCCCCGAGAAGATGATCCCGCTGTTCACCACGAACCTGCTGGACGGCAAGAAGGTCCCGCTGTACGGCGAGGGCCTGAACATCCGTGACTGGCTGCACGTCTCCGACCACTGCCGTGGCATCGAGATGGTGCTGCGCGGCGGCCGCGCCGGTGAGGTCTACCACATCGGCGGCGGCACCGAGGTCACCAACAAGGAGCTCACCGGTCTGCTGCTCGACGCCTGCGGCGCCGGCTGGGACATGGTCGAGCACGTCGAGGACCGCAAGGGCCACGACCTGCGCTACTCCCTGTCGATCGCCAAGATCCAGGAGGAGCTGGGCTACACCCCGCAGGTCACCTTCGAGCAGGGCCTCGCCACCACCGTCCAGTGGTACCGCGACAACCGCGCCTGGTGGGAGCCGCTGAAGGCCAAGGCGGCGCTGGCCTGATGAGTGCCGCCGCCAATCGCTGGCTGATCACCGGTGCGGCCGGGATGCTCGGCCGCGACCTCACCGAGGTCCTGACCGAGGCCGGCGCCGAGGTCACCGCGCTGACCCGGGCCGATCTGGACATCACCGACGCCGCGGCCGTCCGGGCCGCGGTCGACGGCCATGACGTGGTCGTCAACGCCGCCGCCTGGACGGACGTCGACGGCGCGGAGACCGAGGAGGCCGCGGCCACCCGGATCAACGGCGACGGCCCGCGCGCGCTCGCCGAGGCCTGCGCCGCGACCGGCGCCGTGCTGCTCCAGGTGTCGACCGACTACGTCTTCCCGGGCGACGCCACCGAGCCGTACCCGCACGACGCCCCCACCTCCCCGGTGAACGCCTACGGCCGCAGCAAGCTCGCGGGCGAGGAGGCGGTCCTCACACTGCTGCCCGAGCGCGGTTACGTGGTGCGCACCGCGTGGCTGTACGGGGCGCACGGGCGCAACTTCGTGGCGACCATGCTGAGCCTTGCCGAGCAGCGCGAGACCCTCGACGTGGTCGACGACCAGCGCGGCCAGCCGACCTGGACCCGGGCGCTCGCGCGCCAGCTGCGGGACCTGGGCACGGCGGCCGTCAAGGGCGAGGCCCCGGCGGGCGTCTACCACGGCACGGCCTCCGAGACGGCGACCTGGTTCGACCTGGCGCGGGCGGCCTTCGAGCTGACCGGCCTGGACCCGGAGCGGGTGCGGCCGACCACCTCGGAGAAGTTCGTACGGCCGGCCCGTCGTCCTTCTTTCAGTGTGCTGGCGCACGAGCGCTGGGCCGAGGCGGGCGTCGCGGTGCAGCCGCACTGGCGTGACCAGCTCATCGAGGCGCTGAAGGTCATGGCTCCCGGGGGACGGTCCGGCGCGTGACCCTGCTCGACCGCATCACGACGGCCCTGCCGCGCGGTACCGCCTTCGTAGGGATCGGTACCGCGCTGCTCGGCGGGGCCAACTACGTCCATCTCGCGGCGGCTGGGCACTCGCTCTCCGTCGACGACATGGCGAGCTTCTCGGTCCTGTGGACCGTGGTGGCCTCCATAGGTCTCGGCCTGTTCTTCCCGGTGGAGCAGGAGGTCACCCGCGTGGTGGCCGCCCGGGTGGTGGCCGGCGACGGCGCGCTGCCCGTGCTGCGGCGCGGTGCCGCGCTGTCCTTCGGGCTGCTCGCGGCGGTGCTGCTGCCGCTGGCGCTGTTCTCCGGGCAGCTGGCCGACCTCTTCTTCCACGGCGACCGGAGCCTGGTGGCCGCGCTCGGTGGCGCCTTCGCGGCGCTGGCCTGCGCGCATGTCACCCGCGGTGTCCTCGCGGGCCTCGGCCGCTTCGAGTCGTACGGGCTGCAGCTGGGGCTCGACGGACTGCTGCGGATCGTCCTCTCGGTGGGCCTGGCGTTCGCCGGGGTCACCTCGGCGTTCGTCTTCGCCGCCGTGATGACGGTCGCTCCGCTGATCTCCGTACTCGTGACCCTGCCGGCGGTGCTGCGCGGGGCGCGGCCCGGTTCCACGGCGCACTGGCGGGAGCTGATCGAGCACCTCGGGCTGCTCGTGGGCTCGACGCTGCTCGCGCAGGTGCTGGTCAACATCGCGGTGATCAGCACCAAGCTGATCGCCACGGACGACAGCGCGCTGGTCGCGGCCCTGCTGTCGGCCCTGGTGCTTGCCCGGGTGCCGCTCTTCGCGTTCGGCGCCTTCCAGGCCTCGCTGCTCGCGGGTCTGTCGACGGCGCAGGCGGAGGGCGACGACCGCGGCTACCGGCGGCTGCTGCTGCGGGCGTGCTCGATCACGGCTGGCATGGGCGCGGTGTTCGGGATCGTCGCGGTGGCGCTCGGTCCGTTCCTGCTGCCGGTGCTGTTCGGTTCGCCGGACGTGCTCGGACCGGTCGACTTCTTCTGGCTGGCGCTCGGCACGACCCTCTACATGCTGGCGATGGTGCTCGGTCAGGCGATGCTCACAAGTGGCGCGGCCCGGCAGCAGCTGGTGTCCTGGATCGTGGGAACGGGCGTTCTCCTGGCGGTCACGCTGAGTCCGCTGGAGCTGCGCACCAGGGTCGAGATCGCCTATGCCGTGGGGTCGCTGGCGGTCGTCACCTGCATGACGCTGCTTCTTCGCTCTCGTGTAGGCTACCGTTCGGTGCACTCATAGGAATGATCACCATTCCCTC
Source organism: Streptomyces fradiae (assembly GCF_041270065.1). Taxonomy (NCBI): domain Bacteria; kingdom Bacillati; phylum Actinomycetota; class Actinomycetes; order Kitasatosporales; family Streptomycetaceae; genus Streptomyces; species Streptomyces fradiae. The sequence continues at coordinate 2,560,059 of NZ_CP065958.1, forward strand.
ACTCTCCGTGACCAACGCGACGGACAGTGTGCTGCAGTCTTGCGGCGTTCTTCGCCTCTCACCCCGGAAAAGTAGACAGGCCGTTTCCATGAGTCGTCCGATAGACCGGAGCCCCGCGTGAAGTTGTGGATGCTGACTTCGGTCACCGGAGTCTTCCTTGTCGCGTGCATCATCGAGCTGCTGCGCCGTCGCAAGCTCAAGGAGAAGTACGCCTTCCTCTGGGTGCTCACCGGTCTGGTGATCATCCCCCTCGGCTTCTTCCCGAGCGGTCTCGACTCGGTCGCCGCCGCGGTGGGCGTCCGCTCCGGTGTGAGCCTGCTGCTCTTCCTCAGTGTCGCCTTCCTCTTCATCGTCTGCCTCCAGCTCAGCTGGGAGGTGGGTCATCTCGAGGAAGAGGGGCGCACCCTTTCGGAGGAAGTCGCGCTGCTGCGCATCGACGTGAAGGAACTGCAGAAGCAGGTCGCGGAACACGCGGCGTCCGGGGAGGCGGCCGACCGGGCCGGGCAGGGGGGCCTCAAGTGATCGACGGCAAGCGCGTATTGATCATCATGCCCGCGTGGAACGAGGCCGAGGGCGTCGCCGACGTCGTCAAGGAGGTCTACACGACCCTCCCCGGCGTCGACGTCCTCGTGGTGGACGACGGATCGGCCGACGACACCAGCGCCGTCGCGCGCGGCGCCGGCGCGACCGTGATGACCCTGCCGTACAACCTCGGTGTCGGCGGCGCGATGCGGGCCGGCTACCGGTACGCGCACGACCGCGGCTACGACGTGGCCATCCAGGTCGACGCCGACGGCCAGCACGACCCGCGCAACGTGCCCGAGCTGCTCGCCCGCCTCGACGGCGGCGCCGACCTCGTCATGGGCGCCCGTTTCGCCGGCACCGGCGCGTACGAGACCCGCGGCCCGCGCAAGTGGGCCATGGTCGTCCTCGCCTTCTGGCTGTCGAAGATGGCGAAGACCAAGCTGACCGACGTCACCTCCGGCTTCCGCGCCTCCAACCGCGACCTGATCGACGTCTTCGCGCACTGGTACCCCGTGGAGTACCTGGGCGACACGGTGGAGTCCACCATCGCCGTCGTCCGGGCCGGCTACCGCGTCGAGCAGGTGCCCGTCGCGATGCGCCCGCGGGCCACCGGCACCCCCAGCCAGTCGCCGTGGAAGGCCACCCTCTACCTGGGCCGGATCGGCATGATCCTGCTGCTCGCGCTCAGCCGCCGCTCGGCCCTCGGCCCCAAGGGGAAGGGCAAGTGACCGCAGTGCCCCACAGCGACAGCACGGCCGGCGCCGCCCCGCTCGACATCATGCTCCCGCACTACGGCGACACCGGTCTGATGCAGGCCGCCGTGCGCAGCGTCCTGGAGCAGACCGACGGGAACTGGCGGCTGACCGTCGTCGACGACGGCAGGGAACCCGGCGTCCCCGAGTGGTTCGCCTCGCTCGGCGACGACCGGGTGCGCTACCAGCGCAACGAGCAGAACCTGGGCATCACCCGGAACTTCCGCAAGTGCGTCGACCTGGTGGAATCCACCCACTTCAGCATGCTCGGCAGCGACGACCTGCTGCTGCCGAACTACGTCGAGACCATGCGCGCCGCCATCGCGGCCGTCCCCGACGCCACGATCTACCAGCCGGGCGTCGAGGTCATCGACGAGCACGGCAACCGGTCCTCCACCCTCGGCGACGAGGTCAAGAAGCGGCTGTACGCGCCGAAGGACACCGGCCGCCGCCTGGTGCTCTCCGGCGAGCCGCTCGCCGCCAACCTGCTCGGCGGCAACTGGCTCTACTTCCCGTCCATCGTCTGGCGCGCCGCAGCGGTCAAGGAGGTCAGCTTCCGGGAGGACCTGTCGGTCATCCAGGACCTGGCGCTGATCATCGAGCTGATCCGGCGCGGCGGGAAGCTGGTCGTCGAGCCGACGACCGCGTTCCGCTACCGCCGGCACTCCGGCAGCCTCTCCTCCGCGGAAGCCGTCTCCGGCGCCCGCTTCGGCGAGGCCGTGCGCTTCTTCCACCAGGTCGCCGACGAACTCGACGCACACGGCTGGTCCAAGGCCGCGCGTGCCGCGCGTCGGCACCTGTCCATGCGGCTGCACGCGCTGACAATGGTTCCGGGGGCGCTGCGCCACGGACAGTCGAAGACCATACGCACGCTCCTCGGCTACGCCCTGTCCACGAGTCAGCGCTGACCCGGCGGTCACGCCCCTGTCTCCCACGTCAGATTCCACGGTATTGAGATGACACAGACGCAATCCCCCTCCGGTTCCGAAGTGCCCCTGTTCAGCATCATCGTGCCCACGTACAAGGTGCAGGCGTTCCTGCGGGACTGTCTGGACTCGGTGCTGGAGCAGTCGTTCCGGGACTACGAGCTCCTGGTCGTCAACGACTGCTCGCCGGACGGTTGCGGCGCGATCATCGACGACTACGCCAAGGCCGACGAGCGCGTCGTGGCGATGCACCTGGAGCAGAACGTCGGTCTCGGGAAGGCCCGCAACGCGGGCATGGCCCGGGCCAAGGGCAAGTACCTGCTCTTCCTCGACAGCGACGACACGATGCTGCCCGGCTCGCTCCAGGCCATCGCCCGCCGCATCGAGGAGGCCGCGGACCCGGACCTGGTGATCTTCGACTACTCGCGGACCCACTGGGACGGCCGGGTCACCCCGAACGCCCGCGCCGACGTGCTGGCCAAGGCCGCCAAGCAGGGCGTCTTCCCGCTGAAGAAGCAGCCGGAGCTGCTCGGCCTGCTGCAGGTCGCCTGGAACAAGGCGTACCGCCGCGACTTCGTCGAGCAGTGGGGCTTCCAGTACCCCTCGGGCTACTACGAGGACACCCCCTGGACCTACCCGGTCATGATCGCGGCGGAGACCATCGCCGTGCTCGACCGCGTCTGCGTCTACTACCGCCAGCGGCGCCAGGGCTCGATCCTGCACAGCACCAGCCGCAAGCACTTCGACGTGTTCGACCAGTACGACCTGGTCTTCAAGTTCCTCGACGAGAACCCGCAGTTCGACGAGTACCGGGGCGCGCTGTACGAGCGGATGGTCAACCACTTCCGGGTGGTCGACGTCTCCCCCGGCCGGCTCCCCGACGACGCGCGCGCCGAGTTCCGCGAGCGCTGGGCCGAGGCCGAGGGCCGGCTCCGTCCGGCGGGCGTGCCGGCCGCGCCGAAGGGCAAGGGCCAGATGATCCCGGCGAAGCACCGGGAGAAGGCCCGCAAGACGGTCCGCTCGCTCCGGGCGAAGAAGTCCGTGCCGGCGAAGCTGAAGAAGAAGCTGCGCAAGCGCGTGCTGCAGGCCTACTACCGGGCCCAGCGGATGCTGCCGGTCCAGCAGGACGTCGCCGTGTTCGCGGCGTACTGGAACGGCTCGTACTCCTGCAACCCGGCGGCGATCCACGAGAAGATGAAGGAACTCGCCCCCGGCATGAAGGCGGTGTGGGTCCTCAAGAACGACGCCACCAGCCGTCCGCCGAAGGGCGTGCCGACCGTGCACCCGGGCTCGCTCGGGTTCTGGAAGGCGATGGCCCGCGGCAAGTACTTCGTCAACAACGTGAACTTCCCGCCGTCCGTGGTCAAGCGCGAGGGCCAGGTGCACCTCCAGACCCACCACGGCACCCCGCTCAAGCGCATGGGCGTCGACCTGGCCGAGTACCCGGTCGGCCGGCGCGGCATGAACCTGGTCCGGCTGATGGACCGGGTGGACCGCTGGGACTACAGCCTCACGTCCAACAGCTTCTCCACCGCCGCCTGGGACCGTGCCTACCCCTCGTTCTACGAGGCGCTCGAGTACGGCTACCCGCGCAACGACCAGCTGGTCAACGCGTCGGCGGCGGACGTGGCCGCGGCCCGCAAGAAGCTCGGCATCGCCGAGGGCACCCAGGTGATCCTCTACACGCCGACGCACCGCGACTACCACGACGCCCCCAAGCAGATGCTGGACCTGGAGAAGTTCGCCGAGACCCTCGGCTCCGAGTTCACCCTGCTGGTGCGCGCGCACTACTTCTACGACCAGAGCCTGCTGGCCGCCGGTTCGACCGGCAGCGCGCGGTTGGTCGACGTGAGCAGCCACCCCTCGGTCGAGGAGCTGTACCTCGCCGCGGACTGCCTGCTCACCGACTACTCGTCGGTGATGTTCGACTACGCGAACCTCGACCGTCCGGTCGTGATCTACGCGAACGACTGGGAGGTGTACCGCACGACCCGCGGCACCTACTTCGACGTCACCGTCGACTCCCCCGGTCTGACCGTGCAGACCGAGGAGGAGCTCCTGGAGGTCTTCACCTCGGGCCGCTGGAACGGTCCCGAGTCGGACGCGGCCCGCGCCGAGTTCCGCAAGACCTTCTGCGAGTTCGACGACGGCCGGGCGGCCGAGCGCGTGGTCCGCAAGGTGTTCCTCGGCCAGGACGAGGTGCCGCCGGTGCTGCCGATCGGCGAGCGTCCGGTGCCGCCGCGCCCCGGGCAGCAGCCGCTGGCCGAGGTGGCCAGGCCGCGTGACCGAGAGACCGTCTGAACCGACTAGTCTGTTCGACTGTCCCGAACGTCCAACCACGATGCCCAGCGGAGCCGAGTTTGAAACTCCCGCGCAACGCCTTCCTCAGCAAGCAGTGGAAGAGAATCCCGGAGAAGCGCCGACTGCCCGTGGCGGTCTTCGCCACGACGCAGTTTCTCTTCCTGCTGTGGTGGGCGGCGTTCTTCCCCGGAGCGCTGAGCTACGACTCGATCACCTACGTGTGGCACGTCACGACGAACCACTGGGAGTCGAACCACTCGGTGGTCTACGACTCGCTGGTGTGGCTGTCGCTGAACACCACCGGTGATCTGTGGATCCTGACGCTGGCGCAGACCGTCGCGATGTCGGCGGCGCTCGCCTACTGCTCCGTCACCCTGCGCGCGTGGGGTGTCCGGCAGCGGTGGGCGGCCGTCGCCGCGAGCGTGCCGGCGCTGCTGCCGCCGACGGCGGTCTTCGTGATCTTCGTCTGGAAGGACGTGCCGTTCGTCATCGGCGCGGTCCTCGCCTTCGGCGCGGCGGGCCGGCTCGCGGCCCGTCGGGCCCGGGGCCGGCAGGCCGTCCGCGACAGGGAGTTCTACCGCACGGTCGGCCTGCTCTTCCTGGGCTTCCTGTCGCTCGCACTGTTCCGCAACAACGGCATCCTGGTCGGCGTCGTCGCGGCGCCGATCCTGCTGATCGCGCTGCCGTCGATGCGGAAGTGGGTGCTCGCGGCGACCGCCGTGCCGGTGCTGATCTTCGGTCTGCTGACCGCCGTGATCTACCCGGCGGCCGGCGTGAAGACGCCGCCGAAGGACGCGGTGTACGCCTTCTTCTACGCGGACATCGCGGTCGCGTACGGGCAGCGCCCGGGCTTCTTCACCAAGGAGGACAAGGCGCTGATGTCCAGCATCGCGCCGTTGTCCCACTGGAAGGGCCGCGCCGCGAACTGCTACAACGCGGACTGGGCGATGGAGTCCCCGCCGATGAACCGGCCGCTCGCGGCGGAGCGCAACGACGAGCTGATGGCCCTGTGGAAGCGGGTCATGAAGCGCACGCCGGACCTGGTCATCGGGGCGCGGGTGTGCCGGGCGCACATCGCGTGGGCGATCTTCCCGGGCCCGAAGGAGCTGCGGGCGAACACGCTGCTGAGTGACCCGCAGACGTCGAAGACGCTGTTCTCGTACCTCAAGTGGAACGACGACATCAAGCACAGCGAGTACCGGCCGAAGCTGAAGATCCGGCCGCTGTCGGAGCCGCTGCACAAGGTCGCGGACTTCTCGTGGCGCGCGTTCAAGGTGCCGCAGCTGCAGTGGCTGCTGTTCCGCGGGGCGATCTGGTGCTACGCGTCGTACCTGATCGTGCTGCTGTACCGCCGCCGCACCAAGCTGAAGGGCACGCTGGCCCTGGTCTCCGTGACGCTGGGCCTCCAGCTGACGGTCCTGGCCGCGAACCCGGCGCCGCTGTGGCGCTACATGATCGGCCCGATCTTCCTCGGCATCCTGCTGCTCCCGCTCCTCCGCGCGAAGCCGAACTTCGGCCCGACCCCGGACCCGGAGCCCTCGCAGCCCACCGAGTCCCAGCGCGAAAACCCCGACTCGGACCCGGAGCCCGTTCCGACCCCGGTCGCCTGACGACCTGACGGATGTACGCAAAGGGGCCCGGCCTCCTCGTGAGAGGAGGCCGGGCCCCTTTAGTGCGCCTTAGAACGGGTTGAACTCGTCGAACTCGCGCTGCGCGTCGTCCCGCTCGGCGTCCCGGTCGCGGCGGCGCTGGGCGGCCGGACGAGGGGCTTCCAGACGGTGGTCCTCGCCGCGGCGGCCGAGCATTTCGGCGCCGGAGACCATGGAGGGCTCCCAGTCGAAGACGACCGCGTTGTCCTCGGGGCCGATGGCGACGCCGTCGCCGGCGCGGGCGCCGGCCTTCATGAGCTCGTCCTCGACGCCGAGGCGGTTGAGGCGGTCCGCGAGGTAGCCGACGGCCTCGTCGTTGTTGAAGTCGGTCTGGCGGACCCAGCGCTCGGGCTTCTCGCCGCGCACGCGGTACAGGTCCTCGTGCTCCTCGTAGGTGACGGTGAAGCCGGCGTCGTCGACCGCCTTCGGGCGGATGACGATCCGGGTCGCCTCCTCCTTCGGCTTGGCCGCGCGGGCCTTCGCGACGATGTCGGCGATCGCGTAGGAGAGCTCCTTGAGGCCCGTACGGGCGACCGCGGAGATCTCGAAGACGCGGTAGCCGCGCTCCTCCAGGTCCGGGCGGATCATGTCCGCGAGGTCCTTGCCGTCCGGGACGTCGATCTTGTTGAGGACGACGATGCGCGGGCGGTCGCCGAGGCCGCCGTACTGCGTCAGCTCCTCCTCGATCGCGTCCAGGTCGCTGACCGGGTCCCGGTCGGACTCCAGGGTCGCGGTGTCGAGGACGTGCACCAGGACCGAGCAGCGCTCGACGTGGCGCAGGAACTCCAGGCCCAGGCCGCGGCCCTGGCTGGCGCCGGGGATGAGGCCGGGGACGTCGGCGATGGTGTAGACGGTCGAGCCGGCCGTGACCACGCCGAGGTTGGGGACGAGCGTCGTGAAGGGGTAGTCCGCGATCTTCGGCTTGGCGGCCGAGAGGACGGAGATCAGCGACGACTTGCCGGCGCTCGGGTAGCCGACGAGCGCCACGTCGGCGACCGTCTTCAGCTCCAGGACGATGTCCTGGAGGTCGCCGGGCTCGCCGAGCAGCGCGAAGCCGGGGGCCTTGCGGCGGGCCGAGGACAGCGCCGCGTTGCCGAGGCCGCCGCGGCCGCCCTGGGCCGCCACGTAGGTGGTGCCCTCGCCGACCAGGTCGGCGAGCACATTGCCCTTCTTGTCGAGGATGACGGTGCCGTCGGGCACGGTCAGGACCAGGTCCTGACCGTCCTTGCCCGCGCGGTTGCCGCCCTCACCGGGCTTGCCGTTGGTGGCCTTGCGGTGCGGCGAGTGGTGGTACTCGAGGAGCGTGGTCACCGACTGGTCCACCGTGAGGATCACATCGCCGCCACGGCCGCCGTTGCCGCCGTCCGGGCCGCCGAGCGGCTTGAACTTCTCCCGGTGGACGGAGGCGCAGCCGTGGCCTCCGTTACCCGCGGCGACGTGCAGCTCGACGCGGTCCACGAAGGTGGTCATGGTTGGGCCTCCAGAGAGCTAAAGCTATGGGTGGGAATGTCTATCTAGTAACACGCGAAAGGCGGACCCGCTTCCCTTACGGGAAGTGAGGTCCGCCTCCGCCAAGCTGTTCCGATCAGGCGACCGGAACGATGTTCACGACCTTGCGGCCACGGAAGGTGCCGAACTGCACCGAACCGGCCTGCAGGGCGAACAGCGTGTCGTCGCCACCGCGACCGACACCCGAGCCCGGGTGGAAGTGGGTGCCGCGCTGGCGGACCAGGATCTCACCCGCGTTGACGACCTGACCGCCGAAGCGCTTCACGCCGAGCCGCTGGGCGTTGGAATCGCGACCGTTCCGGGTGGACGATGCGCCCTTCTTGTGTGCCATTGCTCAGTCCCTCTTTACTTCGCGGCCGTCGGGATGGACGTGACCTTGATCGCCGTGTACTGCTGACGGTGACCCTGGCGACGGCGGTAGCCGGTCTTGTTCTTGTAGCGCAGGATGTCGATCTTGGCGCCCTTGGTGTGGTCCACGACCTCGGCCTGGACCTTGATGCCCGCCAGGACCCACGGGTCGCTGGTCACGGCGTCGCCGTCGACGACGAGCAGGGTCGAGAGCTCGACCGTGTCGCCAGCCTTGGCGGTGGAAATCTTGTCAACCTCAACGATGTCGCCGACAGCAACCTTGTGCTGGCGACCACCGCTGCGCACGATGGCGTACACGCGGATCTCTCTCTCACTCGGTAAAGGGACCTCTGACGCCAGCCGCCTGCCCTGACGGACCGCGGCCTCTCCCGGCGTGAGCTGGGAGGAAGGTGCTCAGAGGTGGTGGCGTGCCAGTCGACACGCCGACGGTCTAGGTTACGGGCGGGCCCCGGAAGGGGTCAAATCCCGGTCGAAGTGTCAGACGGTGCCGGCGCTCGCGTCCGTCTCGGCGACGAAGCCCTTGAGCCAGGCGCGGAAGTCCGGGCCCAGGTCCTCGCGCTCGCAGGCGAGGCGCACGATGGCGCGCAGGTAGTCGCCGCGGTCACCGGTGTCGTAGCGGCGGCCCTTGAAGACCACGCCGTGCACCGGCCCGCCGAGCCGCTGGTCGGCGGCCATCTTCTGCAGGGCGTCGGTCAGCTGGATCTCGCCGCCGCGGCCCGGCTCGGTCCCGCTCAGCACGTCGAAGACGGCCGGGTCGAGGACGTAGCGGCCGATGATCGCGTAGTTGCTGGGCGCCTCGGCCGGGTCCGGCTTCTCGACCAGGCCGGTGATGCGCACGACGTCGGCGTCGGCGGACGGCTCGACGGCGGCGCAGCCGTACAGGTGGATCTGCGCCGGGTCGACCTCCATGAGGGCGACGACGCTGCCGCCCTGCTCGGCGAGGACCTCCAGCATCCGGGCGAGCAGCGGGTCGCGCGGGTCGATCAGGTCGTCGCCGAGGAGCACCGCGAAGGGCTCGTCGCCGACGTGCGGCTGCGCGCACAGCACGGCGTGGCCGAGGCCGCGCGGGTCGCCCTGGCGCACGTAGTGCATGGTGGCGAGCTCGCTGGACTCCTGGACCCGGGCCAGGCGCTCCTCGTCGCCCTTGCGGACGAGCGCCTCCTCCAGCTCGTAGTTCCGGTCGAAGTGGTCCTCGAGCGGGCGCTTGTTGCGGCCCGTGATCATCAGGACGTCCGACAGCCCGGCCGAGACCGCCTCCTCCACCACGTACTGGATGGCCGGCTTGTCGACGACCGGCAGCATCTCCTTCGGCGTCGCCTTGGTGGCGGGCAGGAAGCGCGTGCCGAGACCGGCGGCGGGGATGACGGCCTTGCGCACGCGGGGAGCGGGGGTGTTGTTCATCGGGCTGGGTTTCCTGATTCCGATCCTGGGTGAATGCCGTGTGGACCGTCCTCGGCGGGAGGACGGTCCACACGGGTCGCGTCGGGGACTGGGTCAGTCCTGCGCGGGAGCGGCGGTCTTCTTGGCCGCCTTCTTGGCGGTCGTCTTCTTCGCCGCGGTCTTCTTGGCCGCCGTCTTCTTGGTGGCGGCCTTCTTCGCGGTGGCCTTCTTGGCGGTCTTGCGGGCCGCCTTCTTGGCCGGGGCGGGAGCCTCGGTCTCGGCGGCCCCCTCCGCGGCCTCCTCCGCGCTCTCCGCCGGCTCGGCCGGGAGCGCGGACGCCACGACGACCACGGCGGCCTCCTCGGCACCGGTCGGCGGACCGGCCGGAGCGGTGGCCTTGCGGACCACCCGGCGGCGGGCCCGCGGCGGGGCGGCCACGGGGGCCTCCTCGACGACCGGCTCGGCGACGGGCTCGGCAACCGGCTCGACGGTCTCGGCCGGGGCCTCCTCGGTCACGACCGGCGCCTCGACGACGGCCTCGGGGGCCGGCGCGGAGACCTTACGGGTAGCACGGCGGCGGGTACGAGGCGCCGGGGCGGCCTCCTCCTCGGCGACGGGCTCGGCAACGGGCGCGACGACCGGCTCGGGCGCCGCGACGGGCTCCTCGGCCTTCGGCTCCGCCTTGGGCTCCGGTACGACGACCTCGTAGGTCTCCGTCTCGGTGACCGCCGGGGAGGCGACGGGCGCGGACACCCGGCGGGTCGCCCGGCGACGGCCGCGACCGCGCGTGGCGGCGGCCTCGGCCTCGGCGGCGCTGCCGTACAGCTCCTCGTCCGCGGCGATCGGCTCGGGCAGAGCCACCGGGGCGGCGAGCTCGGCGGCGACCTCGGCCTCGGTCTCGGCCTCCGTCGGCTCCGTCTCGGCGTGCTCGTGCTCGTGCTCGTGGACGTGCTCGGCGCCGCCGCGGCCGCGCTTCTTCGAGCGCTTGCCGCCGCCACCGCCACCGTGGGTGGCGGGCTGCTCCATGTGGACGATGACACCGCGGCCGTTGCAGTGGACGCAGGTCTCGGAGAAGGACTCCAGGAGGCCCTGGCCGACCCGCTTGCGGGTCATCTGGACCAGGCCGAGCGAGGTGACCTCGGCCACCTGGTGCTTGGTCCGGTCGCGGCCCAGGCACTCCAGGAGGCGGCGCAGCACCAGGTCGCGGTTGGACTCCAGGACCATGTCGATGAAGTCGATGACGACGATGCCGCCGAGGTCGCGCAGCCGCAGCTGGCGCACGATCTCCTCGGCCGCCTCCAGGTTGTTCCTGGTGACGGTCTCCTCGAGGTTGCCGCCCTGGCCGGTGAACTTGCCGGTGTTGACGTCGACGACGACCATCGCCTCGGTCTTGTCGATCACCAGCGAGCCGCCGGACGGCAGCCAGACCTTGCGGTCGAGCGCCTTCATCAGCTGCTCGTCGATCCGGTACGTCGCGAAGACGTCGACCTCGCTGGTCCACTTGGACAGGCGGTCCGACAGGTCCGGGGCGACGTGGTTCACGTAGCCGTGGATGGTCTCCCAGGCGTCCTCGCCGCTGACGATGACCTTGGAGAAGTCCTCGTTGAAGATGTCGCGGACGACCCGGACGGTCATGTCCGGCTCGCCGTAGAGCAGGCTCGGCGCGGAGGTCGAGATCTGGGTGGCCTTCTTCTGGATGTCGGCCCACTGCGCCTGCAGGCGCTCGACGTCGCGGCGCAGCTCGTCCTCGCTCGCGCCCTCGGCGGCGGTGCGCACGATGACGCCCGCGTCCTCGGGGACGATCTTCTTGAGGATGGTCTTCAGACGCGCGCGCTCGGTGTCCGGGAGCTTGCGGCTGATGCCGGTCATGGAGCCCTCGGGCACGTACACGAGGTAGCGGCCCGGCAGGGAGACCTGGCTGGTCAGGCGGGCGCCCTTGTGGCCGATCGGGTCCTTGGTGACCTGCACCAGGACCGACTGGCCGGACTTGAGGGCGGCCTCGATGCGGCGCGGGCCGTTGCCCATGCCGAGCGCCTCGAAGTTGACCTCTCCGGCGTACAGGACGGCGTTGCGGCCCTTGCCGATGTCGACGAACGCGGCCTCCATCGACGGCAGCACGTTCTGGACCTTGCCCAGGTAGACGTTGCCGACGTACGAGGTGGCCTGCTCCTTGTTGACGTAGTGCTCGACGAGCACGTTGTCCTCGAGGACGCCGATCTGGGTGCGCTCGCCGTTCTGGCGGACGACCATGACGCGCTCGACGGCCTCGCGGCGGGCCAGGAACTCGGCCTCGGTGATGATCGGGACGCGGCGGCGGCCCTGCTCGCGGCCCTCGCGGCGGCGCTGCTTCTTGGCCTCCAGACGGGTGGAGCCCTTGATGGACTGCACCTCGTCGGACGGCTCGGCCTTCTCGCGGGCCGGGCGGGGCTCGCGGACCTTGACGACCGTGCGGACGCCGTCCTCGTCGGCGGCCTCGGCCTCACCGGCGGCGTCGCTGCGGCGACGGCGGCGGCGACGGCGGCGGGAGCTGCTGGAGCCGCCCGCGGCGCCCTCGGCCTCGGTGTCCTCCTCGGACTCCTCCGCCTCCTCGGCCTCGGTCTCCTCGGCGTGGAACTCCTCGCCCTCCTCGGACTCGGTGTCCTCGGCCTCGGCGAGCTCACCGCGGCGCCGGCGGCGGCCACCACGACGACGGCGGCGGGACGGCCGGTCCTCGTACTCGTCGGTCTCCTCGGCCTCGCCCTCGACCTCGGCCTCCGCCTCGGGGGTGGACTCGACCTCGGGCTCGTCGGCGACGGTGGCCGGGACCGGCTCGACGGCGACGGGCTCGCCGCGGCGGCGGCGACGGCGGCGGGAGCGCGGGGACTCCTCGGCCTCGACGGCCTCGACGACCGGCGCGACGGTCTCGGCCTCGGCGGTCTCCTCCTCCGGCTCCTCCTCGACGACCTCGGCCGCGGCCATGGCGGCGGCGGTCTCCGGGGTCTGGAACATCGGCTCGGTGAAGACCGGGGCCTGGAAGACGGCGACGGCCGGGCGGGCGGCGCGGCGGCCGCGCGGGGCCTCCTCGGCCTCCTTGGCCTCCTTGGCCGGGGCGGCCTCGGTGCCGGCGGTGAACTGCGGCGAGGACGCGCGGCGGCGGGTGCGGCCGCGGGTGGCGGCCTGCTCGGCGGCGACGACCTCGGCGGTGTGCGAGGCGATCTCCTCGACGGTGTCCTCGGGCAGGCCCTCGCCGGAGGTCTCCGCGGCGATCTCGGCGGCGACGTCCGCGGTCACGGCCTCGACCGGGGCGGGCGCGGTGGCCTTACGGGTGGCCCGGCGGCGGGTACGGGGCGCCGGAGCGGCCTCGACCTCGGCGGCCGGCTCCTCGGCCGGGGCCACGGCCTCGACAGCCTCGGGGGCCGGAGCGGCGGTGGCGCGCGTGGCGCGACGGCGGGTACGGGGCGCCGGAGCGGCCTCGGGCTCGGCGGCGGGCTCCTCGGCCGGGGGGGCACGGCCTCGGCGGCCTCAGGGGCCGGGGCGGCGGTGGCACGCGTGGCGCGACGGCGGCGGGTGCGCGGGGCCGGGGCGGCCTCGGGCTCGGCGGCCGGCTCCGCCACTGGTGCGGCGGCCTCGGCCTCGGCCGGGGCGGGGGTGGTCTCGGGCGCGGTGGCCTTGCGGGTGGCGCGGCGGCGGGTGCGGGGGGCCGGAGCGGCCTCCTCGACCGGCGCGGCCTCGGCCACGGGCGCGGCGACCGGCGTGGTCTCCACGATCTCGGTGGTCCCGGCGGCGGCTTCGGCCGTCACCGGCGGACCGGCCGGCCGGGACGCGGCGCGGCGACGGCGGCGCGGCGGCAGCTTGTCACCGGCGTTGCCGTTCTCGTTTTCTTCGTGCTGTTCGAGCATGCGGGCGGTTCTCCCGTCACGCTCCCGGGCGCCGCGTCTGGTTCCGGTCCGGCGGCACGGACGCGCGTGAAGCGCGGTGCCGCCGTCCGGGGCGCGGGCGCCGCACGGGAGCTTCAGTGTCTGGCTCGCCGGTTCCGTACGCCTTCTGCGGACGGCCTGGCGAAAGTCTCCTGGTCAGTGCGCTGCCCGACCCAGGTGGCTCCCGAGTACCAGGGCGGCGCTGCGACGACGCTCCCTACGCGGTACCCGCACCCGGCGCCGTCGCAGAAGCGGTCGCGGCGGCCGTGGGTGGAGCGGCCGTGACTGCCTCGCGGTCGGGCGCGAGCGGGTCGGTCACCGTGCCGGACTCCTCGTCGAAGAGCCCCTGCGCCAGCCTGGTCACCGCTGCGGGGACCGGCGGCGCCAGGTCGGCCACAGCTCGGAGACCGGACAGGACGTCGTCGGGTCGCACGGCAGGTGCTACGTGCCGAACAACCAGCCGCAGTATCGCACAGGCGCTGTCCAGCGGCCTATCACCCTGGGGATCGCCCTGGGCGGGGGCCGCGGTCAGTTCCACGACGGCACCGCGGGTGTCGAAGGTGCGGATTCCGTTCTTGGTCTTGCGCTGTACTTCCACGGTCTCGGCCGCGAGAAACGCCTCGGCGGCCTTGCGGGCCGTGTCGGTGTCGACCCCGTCGAGCCGCAGCTCCCACACGGAGGCGGTGAGCCGGTCGGCGAGGCCGGAGGTCCGGGCCTCGACGGCGTCGACGATGTCGAGGCCGGTCGGCATGGACTCGTCGAGCATGGCCCGCAGGGTCTCCGGGTCGCGGGTCGCGGTGAGCGCGATCTCCAGGTACTCGGCCTCGGAGCCGGTACCCGTCGGTGCGGCGTTCGCGTACGACACCTTCGGGTGCGGGGTGAAGCCGGCCGAGTACGCCATGGGCACCTCGGCACGGCGCAGTGCGCGCTCGAAGGCGCGCTGGAAGTCACGGTGGCTGGTGAACCGGAGGCGGCCGCGCTTGGTGTAGCGCAGTCGGATGCGCTGCACCGCCGGTGCGGGCGGCGGGCCTTCGGGCTGTCGCTTGCCCAGTGGTTCTTCTCCTCGGTGCGGGGCGGGCGCGGCCGTCCGCGCCGCCCTCGAAATGCGGTGGTGCCCTGGGGGTCCCGCCCGGCTCACCCCTGCTTGTGCAGGGAGATCTCGGGTGCGGGCGCCGCGCCGGGGACGTTCGTTGTACTACCCAGAGTACGCGCACCCGCCACCTGCGGTTCCCCGCCCCGGTCCGGCCGGGCCCCGCCGACGAGCGCCCGCCAGGCGTCCCGCCGGGCCTGGCGGACGGTGTCGCGGGCCGACGCGAGCGCGGTGCGCGCGGCGTGGCGGGCCTGGGCGAGCGCGGTGCGGGCCGGGTTCCAGACGGCGTCGCGGATCCAGTGCCCGACGGGGCTGCAGACCTGGCGGTACGCCCAGGCGAGGGGCCGCCGGACCAGGTTGCGGCCCAGCCAGGCGAGGGGACGTACGAGCAGGATGCGCACCGCCCACCCGATCGCCCGCCCCACGGCCCGCGACACGAACCCGGCGGCCCGCCAGCAGACCCCGATGGCGTCGCCGATCTCGCGCCCGAGCGGGGCGAGCACCCGCCGCCACAGCCAGCCGGCGGGCCGGACGATGCCGTACGTGACGAAGGGCACGACCAGATACCGCCAGAGGACGGCGAACGGCCAGGCGACGCCGATCCCGGCCCACCGCGCGGCGACGGCGAGGCCGCGGCCGATCCGGACGAGCCCCCAGGCCAACCCCTGCCAGATCCCGCCGAAGAACCAGGCGAGCCCCCGCCCCAGGCCGGTGAACACCCACGCCAGGCCGTGGCCCGTACGGGTGAGCAGCCAGCCGATGCCCCGGCCGAGCGGCGCGAGCACCGCGCCGTACAGCCAGACCACCGGGACGACGATCACGTACCGCCACAGCATCACCAACGGCCAGGCGATGATCCGGCCGAGGCCGATGAGCAGCCAGGCCAGACCACGGCCGAGGCCGGTGAACACCCAGGCCAGCCCCTGGCCCGTACGAGTGAGCAGCCAGTCGATGCCCCGGCCCAGCGGGGCGAGCACCGCGCCGTACAACCACACCAACGGCACGACGACCACGTACCGCCACAGCATGACGAAGGGCCAGGCGAGGGCCCGGCCGAGCGGGCGGAGGACAGTGCGGTCGAGGAAGCGGGCGGTGGCCTTGAGGGCGTCCCAGGTCATGCGGATCGGGAGGATCAGGAGCAGCACGACGATCCGCACCGGGATGCGGATCAGCGGGTGTGGGGCGGCGGGTGGGGGCGGCGCCGGGTTTTCCGTGCTCATGGCGAGAAGGACGCAGACGGCCCGGCGGAGGGTTCTCCCTCCGCCGGGCCGTCACCCGATCGCAATACCGGGACTACTTCACGACCGTCAGCGGCAGCAGCTTCTTGCCGGTCGGGCCGATCTGGATGTGCGTGTCCATCTGCGGGCAGACGCCGCAGTCGAAGCACGGGGTCCAGCGGCAGTCCTCGACCTCGGTCTCGTCGAGCGCGTCCTGCCAGTCCTCCCAGAGCCAGTCCTTGTCGAGACCGGAGTCCAGGTGGTCCCAGGGCAGGACCTCCTCGTAGGTGCGCTCGCGGGTGGTGTACCAGGCGACGTCCACGCCGAACTCGGGCAGCGTCTTCTCGGCGCACGCCATCCAGCGGTCGTACGAGAAGTGCTCGCGCCAGCCGTCGAAGCGGCCGCCGTCCTCGTACACCGCGCGGATGACCGCGCCGATGCGGCGGTCGCCGCGGGACAGCAGGCCCTCGACGATGCCGGGCTTGCCGTCGTGGTAGCGGAAGCCGATCGAGCGGCCGTACTTCTTGTCGCCGCGGATCTTGTCGCGGAGCTTCTGCAGACGCTCGTCCGTCTCCTCGGCCGACAGCTGCGGGGCCCACTGGAACGGCGTGTGCGGCTTGGGCACGAAGCCGCCGATGGAGACGGTGCAGCGGATGTCGTTCTGGCCGGAGACCTCGCGGCCCTTCGCGATGACGTTGATCGCCATGTCGGCGATCTGCAGCACGTCCTCGTCGGTCTCGGTGGGCAGGCCGCACATGAAGTACAGCTTCACCTGGCGCCAGCCGTTGCCGTAGGCGGTGGCGACGGTCCGGATCAGGTCCTCCTCCGAGACCATCTTGTTGATGACCTTGCGCATGCGCTCGGAGCCGCCCTCGGGGGCGAAGGTGAGGCCGGAGCGGCGTCCGTTGCGGGTCAGCTCGTTGGCAAGGTCGACGTTGAACGCGTCCACGCGGGTCGAGGGGAGGGACAGGCCGACCTTGTCGTCCGTGTAGCGGTCGGCGAGGCCCTTGGCGATGTCGCCGATCTCCGAGTGGTCCGCGGAGGACAGGGAGAGGAGGCCGACCTCCTCGAAGCCGGTGGCCTTCAGACCGCGCTCCACCATCTCGCCGATGCCGGTGATGCTTCGCTCCCGCACGGGGCGCGTGATCATGCCGGCCTGGCAGAAGCGGCAGCCGCGGGTGCAGCCGCGGAAGATCTCGACGGACATGCGCTCGTGGACGGTCTCCGCGAGCGGGACGAGCGGCTGCTTGGGGTAGGGCCACTCGTCGAGGTCCATGACGGTGTGCTTGGACACGCGCCACGGCACGCCGGACTTGTTGGGGACGACGCGGCCGATGCGGCCGTCCGGCAGGTACTCGACGTCGTAGAAGCCCGGGATGTAGACGCTGCCGGTCTTCGCGAGGCGGAAGAGGACCTCCTCGCGGCCGCCGGGCCGGCCCTCGGCCTTCCACTGGCGGATGATCTCGGTCATGTCGAGCACGGCCTGCTCGCCGTCGCCGATGATCGCCGCGTCGATGAAGTCCGCGATCGGCTCGGGGTTGAAGGCGGCGTGGCCGCCGGCGAGCACGATGGGGTGGTCGACGGTGCGGTCCTTCGACTCCAGCGGGATGCCCGCCAGGTCGAGGGCGGTGAGCATGTTCGTGTAGCCGAGCTCGGTGGAGAAGCTGAGGCCGAAGACGTCGAACGCGCTCACCGGGCGGTGCGAGTCCACGGTGAACTGCGGCACGTTGTGCTCGCGCATCAGCGCTTCGAGGTCCGGCCACACGCTGTAGGTGCGCTCGGCGAGGACGCCGTCGCGCTCGTTGAGCACCTCATAGAGGATCATGACGCCCTGGTTGGGCAGACCGACCTCGTACGCGTCCGGGTACATCAGCGCCCAGCGGACGTCGGCGGACTCCCACGGCTTGACCGTGGAGTTCAGCTCTCCACCGACGTACTGAATCGGCTTCTGCACGTGCGGGAGCAGAGCTTCGAGCTGCGGGAAGACAGACTCGGCAGCAGACATCTCGAACCTTCGTGAGCTGGCAGGGGGGCGACTCTCAAGCGTACCCCGGTGCTCAGTGGGTCAGCGCCGCCCGGATTTCCGGGGCGGAGGCCCGGTCCCAGAGCTCGGGGAGCGCGCGCTCGTCGGCCTCCGCGGCCTGCGCTTCGCGGCCGTGCAGAACGCCCCAGGTGAAGGCGGACTCGCCGGCCTCGTGGGCCTCGGTCGCGAGGTCGAGGAGGGCGGCGCGGGCGACGACGCTGTCCTGGTGGTCGCCGAGGCAGGACTGGACGCGCTTCATGCGTTTGGCGAAGCGCTTGGCGGGCTTGCCGAGGGTGGGGGTGGCGGCCTCGCCGGCGTAGCGGGCGCGCTTGGCGGCCTTGCGGGCCTCGTGGAGGGCGAGGTCGCGCTCGGTGCCGGGGTCGAGGGCGAGGGCGTGGTCGACGCGGTCGGCGAGGCGGCGGTAGTCGCGCAGGACGGCCTTGGGGAGGGCCTTCTTCGCCTTCTTGCGGGCGGCGGGGCGCAGGGGCGGGGCGGCGAGGAGGGCGTCGAGGCGGTCGAGGAGGGCGAGGTGGCGGGCGGAGTCCAGGGCGACGAGCCCGCGGCTCTTCGCCTCGCCGCTCCTGGTCCTGTCCCAGGTCCGCAGCCGCTTGCGCGCCGGGCCGACGACCAGTGCGGGCGGCAGCGCGTCGAGCGCGGCGCTCAGCCGGGCCTCGAGCACCTCCTGGTCCCGGGCGTGCCCGAGCTCCCCGGCCAGCCACTTCAGCTCCTCGCCGACCGGGTCGGTGACGGCCCGGTCGAGGACCTTCCGGTACGTCTTGAACGCGCTGCGCAGGCGGCGGGCGGCGACGCGCATCTGGTGGACGGCGTCGGGGAGGTCGCGGCGGACGGCGGGGTCGAGGGCGACGAGGGCGTCGACCTGGGTGCGTACGTACGCGAGCACGGCGGCCCCGGCGGTGCCGTCGCCCTCCGTGCCTCCCCTGGCCTCGGGCACGTCCGTACCCGTCTCCTCCAGCGCCCTCGCCAGTTTCGACGGGGACGACGAACGCCGGATGCCCGCCTTCTTCAAGCGCTTCTCGACCGCGTCGAGGAGGGCCTCGTCGGCGCCGGTCGTGTCGTCCGTCAGCTCGACCTCGATCTCGGTCCAGGTGGTGGCGCGGCCGGTGGGGAGGCGTTGGGCGTGGACGGTGTCCGTGGAGAGTTCGGCGAGGGGGGTGCCGTCGGGGGCCGTCAGGTGGTGGACGGCACGGGAGGTGCGGAGGCGGACGACGGGGGCGACGGGCTCGTTGCGGGTGCGGGAGCGGAGGAGCCCCGCCAGGGAGGCCGGGAGGCTCTCCGAGAGCGGGGCTCTGATCTCGTCGCGGATTCCGGTGGCGACCGGGAACTTGAGGTGCCAGCCGGCGTCCGCGCCGCCGGTGCGGCGGCGGAGGGTGAGGGAGGCGGCGGCGAGGCGCAGGTCGGCGGTGTCGTAGTAGACGGCGTCGAGTTCGGTGACGCCCTCGTCGTGGACGGCGGCCACGCCCCGGACCCCGGTCAGGTCCGGGAGCGGCACGTCGGCGCCGTCGGCCTCGTACTTCCGCTCGACCTCGCGCTTCGTCTCCATGAGACGAATCTACGGCCGGAGGCCCTAGGCCGTCATCGGGCGCTGCACGCGGATCGACTGGAGCAGTCCGATCGCCACCCACACCGCGAACATCGACGAGCCGCCGTACGACACGAAGGGCAGCGGGAGGCCGGCGACCGGCATGATGCCGAGTGTCATGCCGATGTTCTCGAAGGCCTGGAAGGCGAACCAGGCGATGATGCCGGCGGCGACGATCGTGCCGTACAGCTCCGTCGTCTCACGCGCTATCCGGCAGGCGCGCCACAGGATGACGCCGAGCAGGACCAGGATGAGGCCCGCTCCGACGAAGCCGAGTTCCTCGCCGGCGACGGTGAAGACGAAGTCGGTCTGCTGTTCGGGGACGAACTGGCCGGTGGTCTGGGAGCCCTTGAAGAGGCCGGCGCCGAGCAGGCCGCCGGAGCCGATGGCGATACGGGCCTGGTTGGTGTTGTAGCCGACGCCGGCCGGGTCGAGGTCGGGGTTGGCGAAGGCGGCGAAGCGGTTGATCTGGTACTCGTCGAGCATGCCGAGCGCGGTGACCAGGACCGCTCCCGCGACGCCCGCGCCGATCAGGCCGAGGACCCAGCGGTTGGAGGCGCCGGAGGCGAGCAGCACGCCGAGCACGATGACCGCCATGACCATCACCGAGCCGAGGTCGGGCATCAGCATGACGATGCCCATCGGCAGGGCGGCGAGGCCGAGGGCCTTGGCGACGGTGCGGTGGTCGGGGTGGAGCTGGTCGCCGGCGTCGACCTTCGCGGCGAGCAGCATCGCCATCACCAGGATGATCGTGATCTTCACGAACTCGCTGGGCTGGAGCGAGAATCCGCCGCCGATCACGATCCACGCGTGCGCGCCGTTGATGGTCGCGCCGAGCGGGGTGAGGACGGCGAGGATCAGCAGGATCGAGATCCCGTAGAGGACCGGCACGGCCCCGCGCAGGGTGCGGTGGCCGAGCCAGATCGTGCCGACCATCAGGGCGAGCCCGATGCCGGTGTTGAGGACGTGCCGGAAGAGGAAGTAGTACGGGTCGCCCTGGTTGAGCGAGGTGCGGCCGCGGGTCGCGGACCACACGAGCAGCGAGCCGATCAGCGACAGCGCGAGCGCCGAGAGCAGGATCGGCCAGTCGAGCCGGCGGAGCACCGAGTCGCGGGCGGTGAGCTTCGCGAGGGTGCCGCGCTCGGGGGCGTAACGGGAGACGGAGAAGCCGTGGGGTGCGCTCATCGGGTCAGAGCCTCCCTCGGTGGGTGGCGGGCGGGCCCGCGAGTTCCTGTGGGTCGTCGTCGGGCTTCTTCGCGGGGTCCGTCGGCGGGTCGGCGGGCGGGTCGGCCTGCTGGGTGCCGTCGGCCGTCGCCTTCTCCGGGTCGACCTTCCCGGCCTCCGGGTCGTACGGCTTGATCTTCGGCGCGTCGATGGAGCCGTCGGCCTCGATCTTCGGCAGCGCCTTCTGCGGCTGCGGCAGGAGGGCCTTCTTCAGGTCCTGCTTGCCGGCGTCGTCGAGCCCGTACAGCGCGTCGTAGATGTTGCGCACGGCGGGGCCGGAGGCGCCGGAGCCCGTACCGCCCTGGGCGATCGTCATGACGATCGCGTAGTCCTTGGTGTACGTGGCGAACCAGGAGGTCGTCTGCTTGCCGTAGACCTCGGCGGTACCCGTCTTGGCGTGCATCGGGATCTTGTCCTGCGGCCAGCCGCCGAACCGCCAGGCGGCCGTACCGCGGGTGGCGACTCCCGCGAGGGCTTCGTCTATCAAGTCGCGGGTCTTGGCGTCGAACGGGAGCCTGCCGTGCGACTTGGGCGCGATCTCGTTCACGGTCTTGCCGTCGGCGCTGATGACGGCCTTGCCGACGCTGGGGTTCCACAGGGTGCCGCCGTTGGAGATGGCGGAGTAGATGGTGGCCATCTGGATGGGGGTGACGAGGGTGTCGCCCTGTCCGATGGAGTAGTTGACGGAGTCACCGGCGCGCATCAGGTTGCCTTCGAGGCAGTTCTCGTAGGAGAGCTGCTGGACGTAGGTGCCGCCCTTCTTGCCGTTCTTGCACCACCAGTCCTTGTTGTCCTCCCAGAACTTCTGCTTCCACTGGCGGTCGGGGACGCGGCCGGTGACCTCGTTGGGGAGGTCGATGCCGGTCTCGGCGCCGAGGCCGAACTGGTGGGCCGTCTTGTAGAACCAGTCGCCCGGGTTCTTCTTCGGCTTCATCCCGCCGTCGCGCTGCCACTGCTGGTGGGCGAGGGCGTAGAAGACGGTGTCGCAGGAGACTTCGAGGGCGCGGCCGAGCGAGATCGGGCCGTGGTTCTGCGACTCGAAGTTCTTGAAGACCTGGTTGCCGATGGAGTACGAGCTGGTGCAGGGGTAGCGGCCGTCGAAGTCGTAGCCGGCGTTGACGGCGGCGGTGGTCGAGATGACCTTGAAGATGGAGCCGGGGGCGGCCTGGCCCTGGATGGCCCGGTTGAGCAGCGGGAAGTTGGAGTTCTTGCCGGTGAGGGCCGCGTAGTCCTTCGCGGAGATGCCGCCGACCCAGGCGTTGGGGTCGTAGTCGGGCTGCGAGGCCATGGCGACGACGCGGCCGGTCTTCGCCTCCATGACGACGACGGCGCCGGCGTCGGCCTTGTAGTTCTCGTTGGTGTTCTTGTCGAAGGTCTTGCGGGCCTCGACCATCGCGTTGTGCAGCTCCCATTCGGCGACCGCCTGGACGCGGGCGTCGATGGAGGTGACGACGTTGGCGCCGGGCACGGCCTGGTCGCTCTTGGCCTGGCCGATGACCCGGCCGAGGTTGTCGACCTCGTAGCGGGTGACGCCGGCCTTGCCGCGCAGCTGCTTGTCGTAGGTGCGCTCCAGGCCGGAGCGGCCGACCTGGTCGGAGCGCAGATAGGGCGAGTCGGTGTCCTTGGCCTTGGTGATCTCTTCGTCGGTGACGGGCGAGAGGTAGCCGAGGACCTGGGAGGTACGGGACTTGCCGGGGGCCGGGTAGCGGCGTACGGCGGCGGGCTCGGCGGTGATGCCGGGGAAGTCCTCGGCGCGCTCGCGGATCTGCAGGGCCTGCTGGGTGGTGGCCTCGTCGGTGACCGGGATCGGCTGGTAGGGCGAGCCGTTCCAGCAGGGCTTGGGGGTCTTGGAGTCGCAGAGCCGGATCTTGTTGACGACCTCCTCGGGCTTCATGCCGAGGATGCCGGCGAGCCGGGTGAGGACGCCCTTGCCGTCGTCCTTCATCTTCATCAGCTCGGTGCGCGAGGCGGAGACCACGAGCCGGGTCTCGTTGTCGGCGAGCGGCACGCCGCGGGCGTCCAGGATGGAGCCGCGGACGGCGGGCTGGACGACCTGCTGGACGTGGTTGTTCTTGGCCTCGTCCGTGTACTCCTTGCCGTTGCGGATCTGGAGGTACCAGAGGCGTCCGCCGAGGGTGAAGAGCAGCGAGAAGACGAGGACCTGGATGACGACGAGCCGGATCTGGACCCGGGGGGTCCGCCCGGTCTCGGGGATGTTGCTCATGCTGCGGCTTCCCCCTGGGTCACAGTCGCTTGACTCCCTTGATGCGTCCGGCGCGTGAGGCGCGGGTGCGGGCGGCCTTGACGCGCAGGCCGCTGCGCTGGGTGCCGATCCGCAGGCCGGTGCCGGAGGACAGCCAGCCGGAGGCGACGTCGGCGCCGCTGCCGCCGTTGGTGTCGGCCAGCGGGTCGTTCTCCGCGCGCCGGGCGATCGCCATGATCAGCGGCACGGTGAAGGGCGCGAGGAGCAGGTCGTAGAGGGCCGCGGTGAACAGCAGGAAGCCGAGGCCGACATGGCGGGCGGCGGTGTCGCCGACGAGGGCGCCGACGCCCGCGTAGAGCAGAGTGGAGCCGATCGCGGCGACGACGACCACGGTCATCGGGCCGGTGGCGGACTTGAGCCGGCCGTTCTCGGGCTTGGCGAGGCCGCACAGATAGCCGACGACGCACAGCACCAGGGCGTAGCGCCCGGCGGCGTGGTCGGCGGGCGGCGCGAGGTCGGCGAGCAGTCCGGCGCTGAAGCCGGCGAGGGCGCCGGTGACGTGCCCGTACACGAGGGCGAGGGCGACGACGGTGAGCAGGACGAGGTCGGGGACGGCGCCGGGGAGCTGGAGGCGGGCGAGGACGGAGACCTGGACGACGAGGGCGACGACGATCAGGGCGGCGGAGAGGAGGATGCGGTTGATCTTCACGGTGTCTCCCCCTGGTCCTGCGGCTGCTGCTGGTCCTGCTGTCCGGCCGGCTTCTGTGCCTGGTCCTGGGCCTGTCCCTGGGCCTGGTCCTCCGGCTTCACGCCCTGCTGCTGTCCGTCCGGGGGCGGCGGGGTGACCGTGACGGTGACGGTCGGGGCCGGCTTGGGCTTCTGCGGCAGGACCATGTCGCGCGGGTCGGTGCGCGGGGCCTGGACGACGACGCCGACGATGTCGAGCTTGGTGAAGCCGACGTACGGGCGGACGTAGACGTTACGGGTGAGGCCGCCGCCCGAGGGGTCGACGCGGACCACCTCGCCGACCGGCACGCCGGGCACGAAGGGCTTGTCGGCCTGCGAGCCGAAGGTGACGAGGCGGTCTCCGGCCTTGACCTTGGCCTTGCCGTTGAGGAGCTGCACGAGCAGCGGGCGGTCGCCCTGGCCGGTGGCGAAGCCGAGCTCGTCGGTCTTCTCCATGCGGGTGCCGACGGTGAAGTCGGGGTCGTTGGCGAGCAGCACGGTCGACGTGGAGGGGCCGACGGTGGTGACCCGGCCGACCAGGCCGGAGCCGTTGAGCACGGTCATGTCGCGGCGGATGCCGTCGCGGGCGCCGATGTCGATGGTGACCGTCCAGGAGAAGCCCTGGGCCGCTCCTATGGCGATGACCTCGGCGCCCTTGATGCCGTACTGGCCGGCGCCGGCGGTCTTCAGCATGGCGTCGAGCTCGCGCAGTCGGCTGCGGTTGCGGTCGTCGCTGCCGAGCTTCGCCTTGAGGGCGGCGTTCTCCTGCTCCAGGGCGGCGATCCGGTCGTGCCGCTCGCCGGAG
Organism: Streptomyces fradiae; assembly: GCF_041270065.1. Taxonomy (NCBI): domain Bacteria; kingdom Bacillati; phylum Actinomycetota; class Actinomycetes; order Kitasatosporales; family Streptomycetaceae; genus Streptomyces; species Streptomyces fradiae. Next base: position 2,584,254 of record NZ_CP065958.1, read on the forward strand.
TCGCGGACCGCTCCTATGGCGTTGCCGATGGGGTCGACCGCCGAGGCGACTCCGTTCTCGACGGGACCGAAGACCGCGGCCGCGGCCTGTCGGGCACCGTCGACCGGCGACTCCTGGCCTCCTCGGATGTCCACCGTGATCAGTGCGAACGCGATGGCGATCAGCAGCACCAGGAGCAGCCGGCTCTCTCGTGTGTCCCTCACGTGCGGCGGCCGTGCCCTTCCTCGAAATGACGGGATGTGACGGGTGGTGAAGATGAAGTTGTACGGGTACGGGTGCGGGGCCGCCGGTCGGCGGGGCCCCGCGGGTCAGCGGCGCGGCTGGGCGTCGAGGACCTGCTGGAGGGCCTCGAACTCCTCGACGCACTTGCCGGATCCGAGCGCCACCGAGTCCAGCGGGTCCTCGGCGATGTGGATCGGCATGCCGGTCTCGCGGCGGAGCCGCTCGTCGAGGCCGCGGAGCAGGGCGCCGCCACCCGTGAGAACGATGCCACGGTCCATGACGTCACCGGAGAGCTCCGGCGGGCACTTGTCGAGGGTGGTCTTGACCGCGTCGACGATCGCGTTGACCGGCTCCTCGATGGCCTTGCGGACCTCGGCGGCGGAGATCACCACGGTCTTGGGCAGGCCGGAGACCAGGTCGCGGCCGCGGATCTCGGTGTGCTCGTCCTGTTCGAGGTCGTACGCCGAGCCGATGGTGATCTTGATCTGTTCGGCGGTGCGCTCACCGAGGAGGAGCGAGTACTCCTTCTTGATGTGCTGGATGATCGCGTTGTCCAGCTCGTCGCCGGCCACCCGGATGGACTGTGCTGTGACGATTCCGCCGAGGCTGATGACGGCCACCTCGGTGGTGCCGCCGCCGATGTCGACGACCATGTTGCCGGTGGCCTCGTGGACCGGGAGGCCCGAGCCGATGGCCGCGGCCATGGGCTCCTCGATGATGTGCACCTGGCGGGCGCCGGCCTGGGTGGAGGCCTCGATGACGGCGCGGCGCTCGACTCCGGTGATGCCGGAGGGCACGCAGACGACGACCCGGGGGCGGGCCAGGTAGCGGCGCTTGTGGATCTTGAGGATGAAGTAGCGGAGCATCCGCTCCGTGATCTCGAAGTCGGCGATGACGCCGTCCTTGAGCGGGCGGACGGCGACGATGTTGCCGGGCGTCCGGCCGATCATCTTCTTCGCCTCGGCACCGACCGCGAGGATGCCGCCGGTGTTGGTGTTGATCGCGACGACGGACGGCTCGTTCAGAACGATGCCTCGACCCCTGACGTACACCAGCGTGTTGGCGGTCCCGAGGTCGACAGCCATGTCACGGCCGATGAACGACATTGAGTTCCCCTTGTGTCCCATGAGGATGCGTCGGGCCTTCCCTAGCGGAGCGTTGACGGCTTCTCAGGTAGGCGAGGTGGTGACTGAAGGTGGTGCGGCGTGGAGTTTTCCCATCGTAGTGCCGCCCGCACGGATACCGCGCGGCGGACCGCCCCAGTCCACCTCTGTATAGGTGACGGTATGACGCGGCGATCCGTTCCCGGGATCGGCGTTCATATGCCTGGGGGCGACCGAATTCCTTCGGTCGCCCCCAGGCGATGCCGCCGATCGGCTGACACCCGTTCAGGCGCGTGCCCTCGGACCGGCCGAAGGCCAGGTCAGAGGCCCGGGAAGAAGAGCTTCAGCTCGCGGGCGGCGGACTCCTCGGAGTCCGAGGCGTGGATCAGGTTCTCGCGGACGATGGTGCCGTAGTCGCCGCGGATGGAGCCGGGCGCGGCGGCGATCGGGTCGGTCGGGCCGGCCAGGGTGCGCAGGCCCTCGATGACCCGCTCGCCCTCGACGACCAGCGCGACGATCGGGCCGGAGGCCATGAAGCCCATGAGCGGCTCGTAGAACGGCTTGCCCTTGTGCTCGCCGTAGTGCTGCTCCAGGGTCTCCTGGTCCAGCTCGCGCATCTCCAGGGCCGCGATGGTCCAGCCGGCCTTGCGCTCGATACGGCCGATGATCTCGCCGATCAGGCCACGGCGGACGGCGTCGGGCTTGAGCAGGACGAGCGTGCGCTGGCTCACGGGGGAACTCCTTCAGACAACGGTGTGCGGGGCTAGGGCCTGTCCGGCGGATCAGGGTCGGAAAGGCCGCGGCGTCTGGTGCGGTGGATCGCAAGGCGCCGGAGCGTCGCGATAGCGGAGCTATCGGGGCGCTTCGGCAACGCGGCGAGGTGCCGTGCCAGGCGTCGCGGGCCCGGCCATGATCCGCCGGACAGGCCCTAAGAATCTACAGGGCCCGCACCAGCTGTCATCACGCAGCGTCAGGCCCTGCGGAGCCCTGGGCGGCCTCCTGGCGGGCGGCCCAGTCGGCCTTGACCTGGTCGATGCGGCGTCCGTAGTGCACCGAGCACCACCACAGGACGGCGAAGACCGCGCCGAGGAAGAACATCACCGGCACGAAGACACCGCTGGCGATCAGCGCGATCTGGAGGGCCCAGCCGAGCTGCACGCCGCCCGGACGGGTGAGCGTCCCGCAGAGCAGCACCGACAGGACCATGGCGACCCCGCAGACCCACCACACCGTGGACATCGCCAGCGAGTCGTCCTTCATGGCGACCAGACCGGCGAAGCCGATGACGAAGAACTCACCGATCAGCGTCGAGGAACACAGCACCCGCATGGCCCCGCCTCAGCCCCTCTTGAGCAGCAGCCGGGCGTCGCCGACCGTGAAGATCGAACCGGTCACGAGGACTCCCGCGCCCGCATACTCGCCCTCTTCCTCGGCGAGGGTGATCGCCGTCTCCAGGGCGTCGTCGAGCCGCGGCTCGACCACCACGCGGTCCTCGCCGAAGACCTCGACGGCCAGCGCGGCGAGCGCGTCGACGTCGGTGGCCCGCGGGTTGGAGTTCGCGGTGATCACGACCTCCGCGAAGATCGGCTCGAAGGCCTCCAGGAGCCCCTTCGCGTCCTTGTCGCCGCTGGTGGACACCACGCCGATGAGCCGCGAGAAGCCGAACGCCTCGCTGACGCCGTCGGCGGTGGCGCGGGCGCCGTGCGGGTTGTGCGCGGCGTCCAGGATCACCGTCGGCGACTTGCGCACGACCTCCAGGCGGCCGGGCGAGGCCACCTGGGCGAAGGCCCGGCGGACGGTGTCGAGGTCGAGGGTGCGGGCGTGCTGCGCGCCGATGCCGAAGAAGGCCTCGACGGCGGCGAGCGCCACGGCCGCGTTGTGCGCCTGGTGCGCACCGTGCAGCGGCAGGAACACGTTGTCGTACTCGCCGCCGAGGCCGCGCAGGGTGAGGAGCTGGCCGCCGACCGCGATCTCGCGGGAGACGACGCCGAACTCCATGCCCTCGCGGGCCACGGTCGCGTCCACGTCGACGGCCTTCTTCAGGAGCACCTGCGCCGCGTCGACCGGCTGCTGGGCCAGGATCACGGTCGCGCCCTGCTTGATGACCCCGGACTTCTCGCCGGCGATCTCGGCGGGCGTCTCGCCGAGCCGGTCGGTGTGGTCGAGGTCGATCGGGGTGACGACGGCGACGGAGGCGTCGATGACGTTCGTCGCGTCCCAGGTGCCGCCCATGCCGACCTCGACGACGGCCGCGTCGACCGGGGCGTCGGCGAAGGCCGCGTACGCCATTCCGGTGAGGACCTCGAAGAAGGAGAGCCGGTACTCCTCGCGGGCGTCGACCAGCTCCACGTACGGCGCGATGTCCCGGTAGGTCTCGACGAACCGCTCCGGGGCGATCGGGGCGCCGTCCAGGCTGATGCGCTCGGTGATGGTCTGCACATGCGGCGAGGTGTAGCGGCCGGTGCGCAGGTCGAAGGCGCCGAGCAGGGCCTCGATCATGCGGGCGGTGGAGGTCTTGCCGTTGGTGCCGGTGATGTGGATCGACGGGTACGCGCGCTGCGGCTCGCCGAGCACGTCCATCAGCGCGGCGATCCGCGTGACGGAGGGCTCCAGCTTGGTCTCGCCCCAGCGGGTGGACAGCTCGGTCTCGACCTCGCGCAGCGCCTTGGCGACCTCGGGGTCGGCCGGCGCGCTCGGCACCGGGTCGCCCTGCGGCGGGCCGCCCATGGTGCGCAGGGTGCGGCTGCCGGCCTCGATCACCGCCAGGTCGGGGTCGCGGTCGGTCTCGTTGTCGACGATGTCGTCGAACAGGTCGTCGCTGGGATCGCGCGGGTCGGTCGGGTCGCTCGGCTCACTCACGCGTCCAGTCTACGGAGCGCCACCGACAGGACCCGACGGGACCCGACGAGGACCTCGGCCGGGCGGCGCGGGCGCCGGGGTCGCGGGGCCGCGACGGCCCCGGGCGGACGCAGGCCTGCCCGGCGCAGCCGGCGCGGACCACGGCCCGCGAGGCCCCGGGACGGACGCCCGGCCCAGGCGGGCTCGCCTCGCTACCGAAGGCCCGCCGGCAGCGCGGCCCGCACCACGTACGCGCCGTGCTCGCGCCCGGCGTTCAGGGTGCCGCCCATGCTGGTGACGCGTTCGGCCATGGAGACCAGGCCGGTGCCGGTGGAGACGGGGGCGCGGGTGGGCGGGGCCGGCGGGAGGGGGTTGCGGACCTCGACGCGGAGGTCGTCGGGGTCCTCGACGGTGATCGTGACAGTGACCGGGAGGCCGGGGGCGTGCTTGGCGGCGTTCGTGAGGCACTCGCGGACCACCCGGTGGACGGCCGTCTGGCGCAGCGGTGACAGGGCCTTCGCCTCCTCGGCGACCTCCAGGTGGACCGGGCTGCCCATCCGCTCGCTCTCCTCGGCGAGCGCGGCGAGACCGTCGGGGCCGTCCAGGCCGGGCGCGGCGGCGCCGTCGTCGCCGCGCCGCACGATCGTCTCGTTGAGCATCCGGTGGGCCCGCCGCGCGGTGTCCGCGAGCTCCTCGAAGTCCTGCCGGTACGCCGCTCCCCCGGCGTCCCGCCTGGCCCGTACGGCGAGCACCTCGGCCCGTACCGCGAGCACCGTCAGCTCGCGGCCGACCAGGTCGTGGACGTCCCGGCCGACCGAGATCCGCTCCTCCTGGACGGCCTGCCGGGCGGCGGCCTCGCGGCGCTGGGCCTCCAGGGCGCGCACCAGATCGTGGCGGTACGCGGCGATGCCGACGCCCGCCGCGAGGACGCCGATCGGCACGACCAGGCTCAGGAAGTCGCTGAGCGTGTCGCCGTGCCGGGCGGGCCAGCCGGGCGTGTTGAAGTACGCGTAGGCGGCGGCCACGTACAGCAGCGTGGCGAGCACGGCGGTCCGCCGGCCCCGGAAGCGGCCGAGCGAGTACAGCGCGAACTGGATCATCGTCAGCTCGTGCAGCCAGCCCATCAGGACGAGCGCCACCGCGAACGGCACCCAGGGCGCCTTGCGGCGCAGCACCAGCGTGGCCGCGCCGGCGCCGAGGACCAGGGTGGCGGTGACCCCGGTGAGCGAGTTGTCCCCGCGAGCGAGCCCCGGCACGTCCAGGACCATCAGGCCGAACGCGCTCAGCGCGGCGACCACGTCCATGGCGCGGGGCGACACCGCCCACCGGTCCACGCAGCGGCGCAGCGCGGACGGGGTGGGAAGGGGAAGCATGCGTTCCATCATCCCGGGTCTTTCGTCCCGGGACGGGGGACCTGAAGTCCCGTCCGGTGTGAGATCGGGCACTTCCCACTGAAATGGGTACGAACCGGCCGCCGCGGCGACACGGAAAAGGCCCGGCACCGCGCGTGCGGTACCGGGCCCTTCCGTACTGCCTCTTACTGCTCTTACTGCCTACGGGCTACGCCTGCGGCAGGCGCTCCAGCTGCGCCTGGATGCGGGCGATGTCCTCGTCCGCCTTGGCGAGACGGCCCTTGATCTTGTCGACCACGTTGTCCGGGGCCTTGGCCAGGAACGCCTCGTTGCCGAGCTTGGCCTCGGCCTGCGCCTTCTCCTTCTCGGCGGCGGCCAGGTCCTTGGCGAGCCGCTTGCGCTCGGCGGCGACGTCGATCGTGCCCGACAGGTCGAGCGAGACCGTCGCGCCGGCGACCGGGAGGCTCGCGGTGGCGGCGAAACCCTCGCCCTCCGGCTGGAGGCGGAGCAGCTGGCGGATGGCGGCCTCGTGCGCGGCGAGCGCGGTGCCGGCCAGCTCCAGGCGGGCCGGGACCTTCTGGGCGTCCTGGAGACCCTGCTCCTTGCGGAACCGGCGAACCTCGGTGACGAGCCGCTGGACCAGCTCGATCTCGTCCTCGGCGGCCTTGTCGCGGAAGCCCGAGTCCTTCGGCCAGTCGGCGATGACCAGGGACTCGCCGCCCGTGAGGGTGGTCCACAGGGTGTCGGTGACGAACGGGACGATCGGGTGCAGCAGCCGCAGCATCACGTCCAGGACCTCGCCGAGGACACGGCCGGAGACCTTGGCCTGCTCGCCGCCGGCGAAGAACGTGGTCTTCGACAGCTCGACGTACCAGGCGAAGACCTCGTCCCACGCGAAGTGGTAGAGCGACTCGCTCAGCTTGGCGAACTGGAAGTCCTCGTAGTACGCGTCGACCTGCGCGACCGTCTCGTTGAGCCGGGACAGGATCCAGCGGTCGGTCGCCGACATCTCGGAGGCGTCCGGCAGCGGACCCTCGATCGTGGCGCCGTTCATCATCGCGAAACGGGTCGCGTTCCAGATCTTGTTGGCGAAGTTCCGGGACGCCTGGACCCAGTCCTCGCCGATCGGCACGTCCGCGCCCGGGTTGGCGCCCTTGGCCAGGGTGAAGCGGACGGCGTCGGAGCCGTACGCGTTCATCCAGTCCAGCGGGTCGACCGCGTTCGGGTTGGACTTCGACATCTTCTTGCCGAACTCGTCGCGGACGAGGCCGGTGAGGGCGACGGTCTTGAACGGGACCTCGCCGTCCATCGCGTACAGGCCGAACATCATCATCCGGGCGACCCAGAAGAAGATGATGTCGTGGCCGGTGAGCAGGACGTCGGTCGAGTAGAACTTCGCCAGGTCCGGGGTCTGCTCCGGCCAGCCGAGCGTGGAGAACGGCCACAGGCCGGAGGAGAACCAGGTGTCCAGGACGTCGGGGTCCTGGGTCCAGCCCTCGCCCGTCGGCGCCTCGTCGTCCGGTCCGAGGCAGACGACCTCGCCGTCGGGGCCGTACCAGATCGGGATGCGGTGGCCCCACCACAGCTGGCGCGAGATGCACCAGTCGTGCATGTTGTCGACCCAGTCGAAGTAGCGCTTGGAGAGCTCCTTCGGGTGGATGTCGACGGAGCCGTCGCGGACGGCGTCGCCGGCGGCCTGCGCCAGCGGGCCGACCTTGACCCACCACTGCATCGACAGACGCGGCTCGACGGTCGTCTTGCAGCGCGAGCAGTGGCCGACGGAGTGCATGTACGGGCGCTTCTCGGCGACGATCCGGCCCTGCTCCTTCAGCGCGCCGACGATCGCCGAGCGGGCCTCGAAGCGGTCCAGGCCGAGGAAGGGGCCGTGGACGGTGATGACGCCGTGCTCGTCCATGACGGTGAGCGAGGGCAGGTCGTGGCGCTGGCCGATCGCGAAGTCGTTCGGGTCGTGCGCCGGGGTCACCTTGACGGCGCCGGTGCCGAACTCCGGGTCGACGTGCGTGTCCGCGACGACCGGGATCGTACGGTCCGTCAGCGGCAGCTTGATCTGCTTGCCGATCAGGTGGGCGTACCGCTCGTCGTCCGGGTGGACGGCGACGGCCGTGTCACCGAGCATCGTCTCGGCGCGGGTCGTCGCGACGACCAGGGAGTCCTCGCCCTCGCCGTACCGGATGGAGACGAGCTCGCCGGCGTCGTCCTGGTACTCGACCTCGATGTCGGAGATCGCGGTCAGACAGCGCGGGCACCAGTTGATGATGCGCTCGGCGCGGTAGATCAGACCGTCCTCGTACAGGTCCTTGAAGATCTTCTGGACGGCCCGGGAAAGGCCCTCGTCCATGGTGAAGCGCTCGCGCGACCAGTCGAGACCGGCGCCGAGGCGGCGCAGCTGGCCGAGGATCCGGCCGCCGTACTCGTCCTTCCACTGCCAGACGCGCTCGACGAACTCCTCGCGGCCCAGGTCGTGACGGGACTTGCCCTCCTCGGCGAGCTGCTGCTCGACCTTGTTCTGGGTCGCGATGCCGGCGTGGTCCATGCCCGGCAGCCACAGCGTCTCGAAGCCCTGCATGCGCTTGCGGCGGGTGAGGGCGTCCATCAGCGTCACCTGGAAGGCGTGGCCCAGGTGCAGGGCGCCGGTGACGTTCGGCGGCGGGATGACGATGGTGTACGGCGGCTTGTCGGACTTCGCGTCGGCCTCGAAGTAGCCGCGCTCCACCCAGCGCTCGTACAGCGGCCCCTCTACCTCGGCCGGCGTGTACTGGGTCGGCAATTCGGTGGTGGCTGCTGTCTGCTGCTGAGTGTTCTCGGTCACGGGCCCAGTTTAGGGGTGTCCCGGAGCTGTCCTGAAACTCGATTGTTCCGTAACGGTGTGCCCCCCAGCGCTCCGGCCCGTCGCGGCTTCCGACAGGATGTTCGCTACGCATAAACATCCTGTGAGGGGAACCTGTCCATGAGCTACAACCAGCCGGGCCCGTACGGCGGCGGCCAGCCGAACCCCTACGGCCAGCAGCAGCCCGGCCCGTACGGCGGCCAGCCGAACCCTTACGGCCAGCAGCCCGCCCCGCAGCCGGGCTACGGCTACCCGCAGCAGGCCCCGCAGGGCGCCCCGTACGGCTACCCCCAGCAGCCCCAGCAGCCCGGCCCCTACGGCCAGCCGCAGCAGCCCCCGTACGGCGCCCCGCAGGGCCCGGGCGGATACCTGCCGCAGCCGCCGGCGCCGAAGAAGTCCAAGGCGGGCTGGGTCATCGGCGGCATCGCGGTCGTGGCGGCGATCGGTGTGGGCGCGTACTTCGTCCTGGGCGGGGGCGGCGCGGGGAACAGCGCGGTGAGCGACGACACCAAGGGGTACAAGCTGACCGCCCCGACGACGGTGGGCGAGTACAAGAGCACCGGGGCGGCGCCCAAGCCGACCACCCTGAACGCCGAGCAGAAGGCCCGTGCCGAGGCGCTGGGCGTGAAGAACCCCGCCCAGGTCTTCGCCCAGTACAAGAACGACACCGCGCCGCTCAAGGGCAAGCAGCTCAGCTTCAGCGGTCTGTACGGCGAGATCGCCGACCCGGACAAGACCATCGACAACTACTTCGCCAGCATCGGGAAGAACCCCGAGGCCAAGCAGCTCGGCATCACGTACGAACTCGTCGGCACCGCCGAGGTCGTGGAGCCCGCCGGTTTCGAGGGCGCGCTGATGAAGTGCCAGAACGTGAAGATGACCAACGAGAAGAGCACCGGCTCGGCGGCCCTCGGCCCCAAGACGATGGAGGCCCCGACCTGCATCTGGGCCGACTACTCGACCGTCGGCTCGGTCAATCTGATCGATCTGTCGACCATGATGACGGGCGGCGCGGCGCTCCCGCAGTCCGAGGTGGCCGACCTCGCGGCGAAGCTCTACAACACGGCGCGCAGCAAGGCCTGATCGGGTACGGATATGAAGAGGGGCGCCCCACCAGTCCGGTGGGGCGCCCCTCTTGGTGCCGCTTCGTGTCGCTTCGTGTCCCTACGGCGCTTACGCGCTCTTCTCGTGACGGCCGTCGTTCTTCACGATGCGCGGGACCAGCGTCGGGTTGACGTTGTCGCGGACCACGTCCGCCGTGATGACCACGCGGGCCACGTCCTTACGGGACGGGACCTCGTACATCACCGACTGGAGGACCTCCTCCATGATGGCGCGCAGGCCGCGCGCGCCGGTGCCGCGGAGGATGGCCTGGTCGGCGATGGCCTCCAGGGCCGGGCGGTCGAAGTCCAGCTCGACGCCGTCGAGTTCGAAGAGGCGCTGGTACTGCTTCACCAGCGCGTTGCGCGGCTCGACGAGGATCTTGAGCAGGGCCTCTCGGTCCAGGTTGTGGACCGAGGTGATGACGGGGAGACGGCCGATGAACTCGGGGATCATCCCGAACTTCACCAGGTCCTCCGGCATGACCTCCTGGAACTGGTCGCTCGCCTCGATCTCGCGCTTGGAGCGGATGGTCGCCCCGAAGCCGATGCCCTTGGCGCCGGCCCGCGACTCGATGATCTTCTCGAGGCCGGCGAAGGCGCCGCCCACGATGAAGAGCACGTTCGTCGTGTCGATCTGGATGAACTCCTGGTGCGGGTGCTTCCGGCCGCCCTGCGGCGGGACGGAGGCCGTGGTGCCCTCCAGGATCTTCAGCAGGGCCTGCTGCACGCCCTCGCCGGAGACGTCGCGCGTGATCGACGGGTTTTCGCTCTTACGGGCGACCTTGTCGATCTCGTCGATGTAGATGATGCCGGTCTCGGCCTTCTTGACGTCGTAGTCCGCGGCCTGGATCAGCTTGAGCAGGATGTTCTCGACGTCCTCGCCGACATAGCCGGCCTCCGTCAGCGCGGTGGCGTCGGCGATGGCGAACGGCACGTTGAGCATCCGGGCCAGGGTCTGCGCCAGGAGCGTCTTGCCGGAGCCGGTCGGGCCGAGCAGCAGGATGTTGGACTTCGCCAGTTCGATGGCGTCGTCCCGGCCCTGCGCGCCGCCGTTCTCGCCGGCCTGGACGCGCTTGTAGTGGTTGTAGACCGCGACCGAGAGGGCCTTCTTCGCGGGCTCCTGCCCGACGACGTACCCCTCGAGGAACTCGTAGATCTCGCGCGGCTTGGGGAGTTCCTCCCACCGCACTTCGCTCGTCTCCGCGAGCTCTTCCTCGATGATCTCGTTGCAGAGGTCGATGCACTCGTCGCAGATGTACACACCGGGTCCTGCGATGAGCTTCTTCACCTGCTTCTGGCTCTTTCCGCAGAACGAGCACTTGAGCAGATCGCCGCCATCACCGATGCGTGCCACGAGGTGCTTCCCCTTCGCCTGGGAGCGCTTGGTTCAGCGACTCCTGGTGCCTCATATTCGACGGTACCTTGCCGGGCCCCCCGTTCGGGCCCCCCTTGGCACGGTTCACATGGATGCGATTCGGCCACACCTGCCGTGCGGACCGTGCCAGGGGAAGGTCGAGCGTCAGACCGACGCGCCCGCCGTGCTCTTGCGGGTCGAGATGATCTGGTCGATCAGGCCGTACGCGAGGGCGTCCTCGGCGGTCAGGATCTTGTCGCGCTCGATGTCGTCGCGGATCTTCTCGATGGGGGTCGAGGAGTGCTTGGCCAGCATCTCCTCCAGCTGGGTGCGCATGCGCAGGATCTCGTTGGCCGCGATCTCCAGGTCGGAGAGCTGCTCACGGCCGGTGCCGCCGGAGGGCTGGTGGATCAGCACGCGCGCGTTCGGCAGGGCCATCCGCTTGCCGGGGGTGCCGGCGGCGAGCAGCACGGCCGCGGCGGAGGCCGCCTGACCCATGCAGACCGTCTGGATGTCCGGCTTCACGAACTGCATCGTGTCGTAGATGGCCGTCAGCGCGGTGAAGGAGCCACCGGGGCTGTTGATGTAGATCGAGATGTCGCGGTCCGGGTCCATCGACTCCAGGCACAGCAGCTGCGCCATGACGTCGTTGGCGGAGGCGTCGTCGATCTGCACGCCGAGGAAGATCACGCGCTCCTCGAACAGCTTCGCGTACGGGTCGTACTCGCGCACGCCCTGCGAGGTGCGCTCCACGAAGCGCGGGACGACATAGCGGTTGTCCATCGGCGCGCCGGTGTAGAGGCCGCTCGCGGAGAGGTTGTTCTGCATCTGGGTGTTCACCGTCCTGGTGGCGTTCGGCGGGGGTGGGGCTCTGGAGCGGGCTGCCTGGGCTCAGGCGCCCGTGCCGCCGCCGCCCGGGACACCCGCGGCGTGGGTGATGATGTCGTCGATGAGGCCGTACTCCTTGGCCTCCTGCGCGGTGAACCAGCGGTCGCGGTCGCCGTCGCGGATGATCGTCTCGACGGTCTGGCCGGAGTGGTGCGCGGTGATCTCGGCCATCCGCTTCTTCGTACGGAGCAGGTACTCGGCCTGGATCTTGATGTCCGAGGCGGTGCCGCCGATGCCGGCGGAGCCCTGGTGCATCAGGACGTCGGTGTTCGGGAGCGCGAAGCGCTTGCCGGCGGTGCCGCCGGTGAGCAGGAACTGGCCCATGGAGGCCGCCATGCCCATACCGATCGTCACGACGTCGTTGGGGATGTACTGCATGGTGTCGTAGATGGCCATGCCGGCCGTCACCGAGCCACCGGGGCTGTTGATGTAGAGGAAGATGTCCTTCTCCGGGTCGGCGGCCAGGAGGAGCATCTGCGCGGTGATCTTGTTCGCGATCTCGTCGTCGACCTGCTGGCCGAGGAAGATGATCCGCTCGCCGAGCAGCCGGTTGTAGACATGGTCGCCGAGGCCGCCACCGATGGACGGCTCACCCGCGGCGTAAGGCTTCAGATTCGTCACGTATCCACCTGCTCGTCTCCGACGGCCCCAAGCCGTCTCGCGTCTCGTTCTGAGGGCACTGCCCCCGTATTCATGGACCCTAACGCGCAGGTAGGACAACGCCATCCCGGTTCCCGAACTGTTCGCTGGGAGCGCAAGGTAGTTGGGCACGCATGAACGGGTCACCACGGGGCCAGGCGGTGCGGCAGGCCGCAGGTCCCGGTACGTCCACGGGCCCGGGCGCACGATCGTGCGTCCGGGCCCGTGGCGCGGCGTTCGGCGGGCGGCGCGGGCCGCCCGGAGAGCCTTACTTGTCCTCGGCGACCTCGGCCTCGCCGGTGACGGCCTCGACCGTCTCCGTGGCCTGCTCCTCGTCCTCGTCGGACAGGTCGACCTCGTTGCCGTTGGTGTCGACGACCTTGGCGGCCTCGACGACGACCGCGAGGGCCTTGCCGCGGGCGACCTCGCCGACCAGCATCGGCACCTGGCCGCCCTGGACGACGGCCTGGGCGAACTGGTCGGGGGACATGCCGGAGGAGGCGGCGCGGCGCATGAGGTGCTCGGTGAGCTCCTCCTGGTCCACGTTCAGCTTCTCCTGGGAGACCAGCTCGTCGAGCAGGAACTGGGTCTTGATGCCCTTGACCGCCTGCTCCTTGGTCTCGGCCTCGAACTCCTCGACCGTCTTGCCCTGGAACTCCAGGTACTTCTCGAGGGTCAGGCCCATCTGGCCGAGCTGGTGGTGCTCCAGGTTGTGCTTGCGGGTGTTGATCTCGTCCTCGAGCAGCTTCTCGGGAACGGGGATCTCCGCGATCTCCAGGAACTTCTCCAGGACGCGCTCCTGGGCCTGGGTGGCCTGGTCGAACTGCTTCATGTTCTCGAGGCGCTTGCGGCTGTCGGCCTTGAGCTCGTCGAGGGTGTCGAACTCCGACGCCATCTGAGCGAACTCGTCGTCGAGCTCGGGGAGCTCGCGGGCGGCGACGGCGGTGACCTTGACGGTGACCTCGGCCTCCTTGCCCGCGGCCGAGCCGCCCTTCAGCTCGGAGGTGAAGGTGGCCTCGCCGCCGGCCTCCAGGCCGGTGACGGCGGCGTCGATGCCGTCGAGCAGCTCGCCGGAGCCGATGGTGTACGAGACACCGTCGGCGACACCGTCGGGCAGGACCTCGCCGTCGACCTTGGCCTGCAGGTCGATCGTGACGACGTCGCCCTCGGCGGCGGCGCGCTCGACCGGGTTCGTGGAGGCGAAGCGCTCGCGCAGCTGCTCCACGGACTTCTCGACGTCCTCGTCGGTGACCTCGATGGCGTCGACCTCGACCTCGATGCCGGAGTAGTCCGGGATCTCGATGGTCGGGCGGACGTCGACCTCGGCGGTGAAGGCCAGCAGCTCGCCGTCCTTCAGCTCCGTGATGTCGACCTCGGGCTGACCCAGCGGGTTGACCTCGGCCTCGTTCACGGCCTCGGTGTAGAACTTCGGAAGGGCGTCGTTGACGGCCTCCTCCAGCACCGCACCGCGGCCGAAGCGCTGGTCGATGACGCGCGCGGGGATCTTGCCCTTGCGGAAGCCCTTGACCGTGACCTGCTGGTTGATCTTCTTGTACGCCGCGTCGAGGCTGTCCTTGAGCTCCTCGAAGGGCACCTCGACAGTGAGCCGAACCCGGGTCGGGTTCAGGGTCTCCACGGCGCTCTTCACGGTTAGGTCTCCTTGATGGCTGATTCCTGGTTTCCGGCGGCACCGCCAGGGGCGGTTCCGGCCGATCGGCCCGGTCAGAGAGACACACGGGCACGCAGCTTGCATAGTAACCGCAAGCAGTGGGCGCCCCACAACGTGATCTTGGCTGGTCACGTGTTCCTGGCTGGTCGGGGTGGCGGGATTTGAACCCACGGCCTTCCGCTCCCAAAGCGGACGCGCTACCAAGCTGCGCCACACCCCGTCGGTGCGACACGTAGGGTACATGGACGGAGACGGTGCGACGCCCCCCTTTCCAAGGGGTGTGCGACGACCCGTCCGGACCCGCTACGATGGCGTCCGTGCCGCGGCCCTGGCCTGCGGCTCCCTGTTTGCGGGCGTAGCTCAATGGTAGAGCCCTAGTCTTCCAAACTAGCTACGCGGGTTCGATTCCCGTCGCCCGCTCCACCGACCGAAGGCCCGCCGGACATCGTCCGGCGGGCCTTCGGCGTCAGAACGTCAGAACTTGATGCCGCCGATCGTCTGCGTTATCGAGTCGAGGAAGCGCTGGATGTCGTCGGCCATGCCCGTGGAGGCGAGGAAGAAGCCGAAGAGCACCGCGACGACGGCCGGTCCGGCCTTGAGGTTTCCGCCGCGGATCAGCACCACCAGGATGATCGCCAACAGCAGCACCACAGACAGTGAAATGGCCACAACTGATCACACCCTCGGTCGGTCCGCCTTGCCGCCCGGGAGCGCACGTCACAGAACACCCCCGCCGCATCTATCGTGCCACCAACTACCTGCCCGCTGCGGCCGGGTGACGAATCGTTGATGCACGGATCCGGCCGACGTGACGTATTTCTCGTCCGCCGGCCGTCCCCTCAGGCGGGCCGGGTGAGGCCCAGAAGGGCCCGCACGCGCGCGTACTTGGCGGTGAGGCGGTCCCTGGTCGCGGGGTCGAGGACGGCGAGCCGGGCCGGGTCGGCGTTGTGGGCGAGGTCGGCCTCCTTGACCAGGAGGGCGCCCGGGGTGGCCAGAATGCGACGGGTGTACTCCTCGACGGGCTCGCCGGGGCGCTTGGTGAGGGCGCGGACCATGGCCTTGACCTCCGCCGGCAGTGCGGCGCCGGTCAGCCACTCCTCGGACAGGGCGTCGTCCTCGACGCTGTCGTGCAGCCAGCCGGCCGCGATCTGCGCCTCGCTGCCGCCCCGGGCCCGCACCCCCTCGGCGACGGCCCTCAGGTGCTCCGCGTAGGGGCGGCCCGCCTTGTCGGTCTGCCCGGCGTGGGCGGCGACGGCGAGGGCCTCGATCTCGGCCAGGGTGAGGTACGGGGTGTCGGTCATTTCTCAACCCCCCCGGCTGATCAGGAGCAGCGCGCGGTCGTCGTTGACGTCCTTGGCGCAGGCCTCGATGAGGTGCCAGGCGGCGCCCTCGAAGCCGCCGGCGACATGGCGGTCGGCCTCGCCGGTGAGGCGGTCGATGCCCTCGGCGATGTCGCGGTCGGGACTCTCGACGAGGCCGTCGGTGAAGAGCATCAGGACGTCGCCGGGGCGCAGGGAGCCCTTGACCGGGTGGAACTCGGCGCCGTCGTACACGCCGAGCAGCGGTCCGTCGGCGTCCTTCTCCTCCCAGCGGCCGGTGCCGGCGTGCAGTTGGAGCGCGGGCAGATGGCCGGCGGAGAGGAGTTCGTAGTCGCCGGACTCCAGGTCGAGGACGAGGTGGACGGAGGTGGCGAAGCCCTCGTCCCAGTCCTGGCGGAGCAGATAGCCGTTGGCGGCGGGCAGGAAGCCGTGCGGGGGCAGCGAGCCGAGGAGACCGCCGAAGGCGCCGGAGAGCAGCAGGGCGCGGGAGCCGGCGTCCATGCCCTTGCCGGAGACGTCGGTGAGGACGACTTCGAGGGTGCGGCCGCCGTGGGTGCGGGCGGCGACGACGAAGTCGCCGGAGAAGGACTGGCCGCCGGCCGGGCGGAGCGCCATCTCGCGGTGCCAGCCGGCCGGCAGCCGGGGCAGCGCGCTCTGCACCCGGATGCGTTCGCGCAGGTCGAAGAGCATGGTGCCGCCGCGCCGCCAGGGCACGCCGACGCGGGCCCGGAACTGGGCGATGAGCAGGCCGAAGAGTCCGCAGGCGGCGACGACGAGGACGGTGCCGGGGGTGACCCGGGCGGGGCCCTGGGTGTAGGGGCCGAGGACGACGGACTCGACGATGAGCGCGCCGGCCGCCGCAGCGTACAGGCCGAGCAGGCTGGCGGGCCGCAGCAGCAGCCCGCCGGCGACGATCGGCAGGACGAGGGCGACGGGCGAGCACCACACCGGGTCGACGAGCGAGCCGGCGGTGATGGCGGGGACGGTGAGGAGGAGTCCGGCGAGCGCGATCCAGTCGGAGCCGTCGCCGCGGAAGTAGTCGACCCCGCTCCGGCGCAGCGCGACGCGGGCCCGGCGGGCGCGCCTGCGCATCCGGGCCGCGTACGAGTCCACTGCGCCGCGACGTCCCATTGGCCTGGACCCTATCCACCCGGTCGGAGCTCGTGCAGGGGGACCCAGGTGACAACGTGTACGAAATCGGGTCGCGTCGGGTCAGGAGACGCTGATATCGATGGCATATGACGACTGAACTGCGGATGCTCGACGCTGCCGAGTGGGACGACTGGTACGCGGTCCTTGAACGCGCGTTCGGCGGCGTCCCGGAGGCCGACGAGGAGCGCAAGCTCTGGCAGGAGCTCACCGAGCACGAGCGGTTCCTCGGCGCCTGGGACGGGGACCGGTGCGTGGGCACGGCGGGCGCCTTCTCCTTCCGCCTGTCGGTGCCCGGCGGGCGCGTGGTGCCGGCGGCGGGCGTGACGATGGTGAGCGTGGCCGGCACGCACCGGCGGCGCGGGATCCTCACCTCGATGATGCGGCGCCAGCTGGAGGACGTACGGAGCTGGGGCGAGCCGCTGGCGGTCCTGACGGCCTCGGAGCCGGTGATCTACGGCCGCTTCGGCTACGGGGCGGCGACGTTCGCGGCGCACGCGACGATCGATACGACCCGGGTGCGGCTGGAGGTGCCGGAGGGCCCGGAGGGCGTGGACGGGATCGCGCTGCGGGTGACGACGCCGACGGAGGCGCTCGACGCGACCGAGGCGGTGTACGCGAAGCTGGTCGCCGGCCGGCCCGGGATGCTGGAGCGGCGCCCCGGCTGGGAGCGCCTTGCGCTGCTCGACCCGCCGGGCGACCGGGCGGGCGCCTCGCCGCGCCTGTGCGTGCTCGCGGAGCGGGACGGGGAGGTCGTCGGCTACGCGCACTACGCGGTCAAGCCGGACTGGTCCTTCGCGGGCGCGGACGGCTCCGTGTCGGTGCACCAGCTGGCCGGGCTCGACCCGGTGGCGGAGGCGGCGCTGTGGCGGTACCTGTGCTCGGTGGACCTGACGGCGCGGGTGAAGGTGCACAGCCGGCCGGTGGACGACGCCTGGCAGCACCTGGTGTCGGACATCCGGCGCTGCGAGCCGACGCTGCGCGAGATCCTCTTCGTGCGGCTCGTGGACGTGGGCGGGGCGCTGGCGGCGCGGACGTATCAGGCGCCGGTGGATGTGGTGTTGGAGGTCGCGGACGCGTTCTGTCCGTGGAACGAGGGGCGTTGGCGGCTGACGGGGGACGGCACCGGAGCCAGTTGCGTCCGTACGGACGATCCTGCGGATCTGGCGCTGTCCGTGCGGGAGTTGGGGGCGGCGTACCTGGGCGGCGTGTCGCTGGTGTCGCTGGCGGCGGCGGGGCGCGTGCGCGAGCTGCGGGCGGGGGCGTTGACGGAGGCGTCCGTCGCCTTCGGGTCGCCCGTGGCGCCGTGGTTGCCGCACGGGTTCTAGCGAGCTAGGACTGTTGGCACTCCGGGCACCAGAACAGGTTCCGTGCCGCCAGTTCCGCCGTGCGGATCTCCGCGGTGCAGATGTGGCAGGGCTGGTGGGCGCGGCGGTAGACGTAGACCTCGCCGCCGTGGTCATCGACGCGGGGTGGGCGGCCCATCGCCTCGGGGGTGTGTTCGGGGCGGACCGTGTCGATGCGGTTGAGGCGGACGCCCTCGCGCATCAGCATCGCCAGGTCGGCCCAGATCGCGTCCCACTCCCCCGGGGTGAGGTCCTTGCCCGCGCGGTACGGGTCGATGCCGTGCCGGAAGAGGACCTCGGCGCGGTAGACGTTGCCGACGCCCGCGACGATCTTCTGGTCCATGAGGAGCGCGGCGACGGTCGTACGGGAGCGGGAGATGCGCTTCCAGGCGCGGCCGGGGTCGGCGTCGGCGCGGAGCGGGTCGGGGCCGAGGCGCTCGTGTATCGCCTGCTTCTCGGCGTCGGTGATGAGCGCACAGGTGGTGGGGCCGCGCAGGTCGACGTACGCGTCGGGGTTGGCCAGCCGCAGTCGGACGGTGTCCGTCGCGGGCGGGGCCGGGGCGTCGCCGAAGTTGACCTTGCCGAAGAGGCCGAGGTGGATGTGGACCCACTCGCCGCCCGGGAAGCCCGCGAAGCCGAGGAAGAGGTGCTTGCCGTGCGCCTCGGTGCGCTCCAGGACGGTGCCGTCGAGCAGGGCCGCCGAGTCGGCGAACTTGCCCTGGGGGCTGGAGACGCGCACGGACCGGCCGCCGAACCGTTCCCGGTAGTCGGCGGCCAGCCGGTGGATGGTGTGCCCTTCGGGCATCAGGCGGTGGGCTCCTGCGGGTGGTGGGCCGGGATGGCCGGGAGCTCGCCGGTGGTCTCGTACTTCGACAGCATGTCGATGCGGCGGGTGTGACGCTCGTCACCGGAGTACGGCGTGTTCAGGAAGATCTCGACGAACTTGGTCGCCTCTTCCTCGGAGTGCATCCGGGCGCCGACGGCGACCACGTTGGCGTTGTTGTGCTCGCGGCCGAGGGCGGCGGTCTGCTCGCTCCAGGCGAGGGCGGCACGGACGCCCTTGACCTTGTTGGCGGCGATCTGCTCGCCGTTGCCGGAGCCGCCGATCACGATGCCGAGGCTGCCCTCGTCGGCGGCGGTCTTCTCCGCGGCGCGCAGGCAGAACGGCGGGTAGTCGTCCTGGGCGTCGTAGATGTGGGGACCGCAGTCGACGGCCTCGTGGCCGTGGGCCTTCAGCCATTCGACGAGGTGGTTCTTGAGTTCGTAGCCGGCGTGATCGGAGCCGAGGTAGACGCGCATGTTCCGAGTGTGGCACGGCCGGGAGCGGGTAGCGGTCAGCGGGGTCGGGACCTCCGACAGGCCGTCGGAAGGACTTTGGTCCCGCCTGGTCTGGACCTTATGTCCCGCATATGTCCTGAATCACGATCCGGAATCAACTCTTCCGTACCCACCGGTCGCCCTGTTTCATGTCTCCAGCTCGCGACCCGAGCACGCCCCCACACCGAAGGAAGCGTTCATGAACACGCAGCCGACCCTGGCGAAGGAAGGCGGAGCCACCGGAAACCCCGGTGAAACCCAGCCCACCGACTCCAACGGCCTGAAGGCCGGGCTGAAGAACCGCCACCTGTCGATGATCGCCATCGGCGGTGTCATCGGCGCCGGTCTCTTCGTCGGCTCCGGCTCCGGCATCGCCGCCGCCGGTCCCGCCATCCTCCTCTCCTACGCGCTCGTCGGCGCCATGGTCGTCTTCGTGATGCGGATGCTCGGCGAGATGGCCGCCGCCCGCCCCTCCTCCGGCTCCTTCTCCGCCTACGCGGACCAGGCGCTCGGTCGCTGGGCCGGCTTCACCATCGGCTGGCTGTACTGGTTCTTCTGGGTGGTCGTGCTCGCCGTCGAGGCGACCGCCGGTGCCGTGATCCTGGAGAGCTGGATCCCGGCCGTCCCGCAGTGGGCCTGGGCGCTCATCGTGATGGTCGTGCTCACCGCGACCAACCTCGGCTCCGTCGCCTCGTACGGCGAGTTCGAGTTCTGGTTCGCCGGCATCAAGGTCGTCGCCATCGGCGCCTTCGTGGTCATCGGCCTGCTCGCCGTCTTCGGCGTACTGCCCGGCTCGGACAACCCGGGCGCCGGATTCGCGCATCTCACCGACGCCGGCGGGTTCTTCCCGATGGGCGCGGGCGCGATCCTCACCGGTGTGCTGATGGTCGTCTTCTCCTTCATGGGCTCCGAGATCGTCACCCTCGCCGCCGGCGAGTCGGAGGACCCGCAGCGCGCCGTCACCAAGGCCACCAACAGCGTGATCTGGCGGATCGGCGTCTTCTACCTGGGCTCGATCTTCGTCGTCCTCACCCTGCTGCCGTGGAACGACAAGTCGATCACCGAGAAGGGCTCGTACGTCGCGGCCCTCGACTCCATCGGCATCCCGGGCGCCGGCCAGATCATGAACGTGATCGTCCTGACCGCCGTCCTGTCCTGCCTGAACTCGGGCCTCTACACCGCCTCCCGCATGGCCTTCTCCCTCGGCCAGCGCGGTGACGCGCCCAAGGCCTTCGCCCGCACCAACACCCGCGGTGTCCCGGTGGCGGCGATCCTCGCCTCGGTGGTCTTCGGCTTCGTCGCGGTCTTCTTCAACTACTGGCGCCCGGACGACGTCTTCGCCTTCCTGCTGAACTCCTCCGGCGCGGTGGCGCTGTTCGTGTGGCTGGTCATCTGCCTCACCCAGCTGCGGATGCGGAAGATCATCCTGCGCGAGTCGCCGGAGAAGCTCGTCGTGAAGATGTGGCTCTTCCCGTACCTGACCTATGCCACCGCCGCGATGATCGTCTTCGTCCTCGGCTACATGGTCTACGACGGCGGCAGCAACCGTGAGCAGGTCGTGCTCTCGCTGCTCGTCGCGGCGCTCGTCCTGGCGATCGGCCTGGTCAAGGACCGGGTCCGGAAGTCCAAGGCGCAGTCGGAGCTCGTCGACACGGTCTGAACCGCGATCACCGTCCGAACCGCGATCACCGCGATCGCTTCCCATACCTGACGGAGGCTGTCAGGTATGAGGCGGAAGCTCTCCGTACACCCACCCCCTCGGGAACGGAGAGCTTCCGTGTTTTTCCAGACCGCCTTCGCCGTCCGGCCCGACCGCCTCGTCTCCGCCACCGGGCCGGAGGACGTCCGTGCCGCCGTGCGGTACGCCGCCGAGCACGGCCTGTCCGTCACCGTCACCAGCACCGGGCACGGGCTCGGCGGGCCCGTCGAGGGCGGGGTCCTGATCGACACCCGGGCCATGGACGGGGTCGAGGTCGACCCGGTGGCCCGCACCGCGCGGATCGGCGCCGGGGCGCGCTGGGGGCAGGTGGTCGAGGCGGCCGCGCCGCACGGCCTGGCCCCGCTGAACGGCTCCTCGCCGGGCGTCGGCGCGGTCGGCTATCTCCTCGGCGGCGGGCTCGGGATCCTGGGCCGGACCCACGGCTGGGCCGCCGACCGGGTGCGCGCGGTCGACCTGGTGACGGCGGACGGCGCCGTGCGACGCCTGGTGCCGGGAGATGCGGCGTTCGGAGCGCTGCTCGGCGGCGGAGCCGTGCACCGGTTCGGCGTGGTCACCGAGGTGACCGTCGACCTGGTGCCGGTCGCGCGGCTCTACGGCGGCTCGATCGCCTTCGACGGGGCGGCGGTGGACCCGGCCGGGCTGCTGCGGGGGTACGTGCGCTGGGCCGAGGGCCTGCCGGCCGCCCTGACCTCCTCGCTCGCCGCGCTCGTCCACCCCGACGCGCCCGCTCTGCCGCCGCGGCTGCGCGGGCGGTACGTGCTCTCGGTGCGGGTCGCCTTCACGGGGGACGCCGTCGAGGGCGAGCGCCTGGTGGCGCCGCTGCGGGCGCTCGGACCCGCGCTCTCGGACTCGCTGCGGGAGCTCCCGTACAGCGAGAGCCCCTCGATCCACGCCGACCCGGACTTCCCGCACGCCTACTGGGGCGACGGGATCCTGCTGGACACGGCGGACGTCGACGCCCTGGTGGAGGTGCTGCGGCTGACCGGGCCGGAGGCCGGGCGGATGGCGGTGGTGCAGCTCAACCACCTGGGCGGGGCGCTGGCCGCGGAGGGGCCGGCCTCGGTGCCGTACCGCGAGGCGGGCTGGCTGGTGCGGGCGCTGTATCCGCTGGACGAGGCGGGGGCGGCGCCCGTACGGGAGCTGCACGCGCGCGTGGAGGCGGCGCTGGCGCCGCGGACCCTCGGCCGCGCGGTGAACTTCGTGTTCGGCGACCGGGAGCGCACGGAGGGGCTGTACGACCCGGAGACGGCGAAGAGGCTCGCCGCGGTCAAGTCGGAGCTCGATCCGGCGAACCTCTTCGGGTGAACGCAGAAAGAAGGAAGGAAGGGATGGTCAGCCCTGGCGGCCGCCGACCAGCTTCCAGGAGGCGGGCAGCAGGCCCATGGCCAGGGCCGCCTTCAGGGCGTCGCCGATGAGGAAGGGCGTCAGGCCCGCGGCGACGGCCTGGCCGAAGGACATGCCGGTGGCGAGGGCCAGGTAGGGCACGCCGACCGCGTAGATGATCGCGGAGCCGAGCACCATCGTGCCGGCCGTGCGCAGCACCGAGCGGTCGGCGCCGCGGCGGGCGAGGCCGCCGACCACGGTGGCGGCGAGCAGCATGCCGAGGATGTAGCCGAAGGACGGCATGGCCCAGCCCGAGGACGCCTCGGCGAACCACGGCACGCCCGCCATGCCGGCGACGGCGTACAGCGCGAGGGAGAGGAAGCCGCGGCGGGCGCCGAGGGCGGTGCCGACGAGCAGGGCGGCGAAGGTCTGGCCGGAGACCGGGACCGGGGAGCCCGGGACGGGCACGGTGAGCTGCGCGGCGAGGCCGGTGAGCGCGGCGCCGCCGACGACGAGCGCGAGGTCGCGGACGCGGCTCGCCGGGATCAGGTCGGCGAGGACCGTACCGGAACGGAGGGAGGAGACGGGGGCGGCGGCGGTGCTCATCGGTACTCCGCGGGGCGAGGGGACAGGGGCAGGCTCGACCGTATGCCAGGAGTGAACGCCCGATCACGGTCAGCCGCCCACAAAGCCCGGGGCGCGCTCTTCGTGGAGATCGAACAAGTCGGCCGCTCACGCCCGCGCGCCACGTGACGCTCGTCACGGGGAAGACCTGCCAGGAGGTCCCTTTTGCGTCGGCGCCGCCTCAACGGAGAGACTGTGGGGTCCCCATAAACAACCGAAGAGCGTGAGCCCCCCACATGCACGACGCACCACCCGCCCCGCCGTCCCGCCTGGCCCCCGAACCGGAGCCGCTCTCGCACGGGCTGAAGCAGCGTCATCTGACGATGCTGGGCCTGGGCGGGGTGATCGGCGCCGGTCTGTTCGTCGGTTCGGGCGCGGGCATCGCGGTCGCGGGTCCCGGGATCGTCGTCTCGTATCTGCTCGCGGGCGCGCTGGCGATGCTGGTCATGCGGATGCTGGGCGAGATGTCCGCGGCGATGCCGGCCTCCGGCGCGTTCTCGGTGCACGCGGAGCGGGCGCTCGGGCGCTGGGCGGGCTTCTCGGTGGGCTGGCTGTACTGGTTCCTGCTCGTCGTGGTGCTCGCGGTGGAGGCGACGGGCGCGGCCCGGATCGCGCACGGCTGGGTGCCCGGAGTGCCGCAGTGGGGCTGGGTGCTGGTCTTCATGCTGGTGTTCACGGCGGCCAACCTGGCGGCGGTGAAGAACTTCGGCGAGTTCGAGTTCTGGTTCGCCGCCCTGAAGGTCGGCGCGATCGTCCTCTTCCTGGCGCTCGGGGTCCTCGCGATCGTCGGCTGGCTCCCTGACACGGATCCGGTGGGGCTCGCGAATCTGACGGGTCAGGGCGGTTTCCTGCCGCACGGCTGGTCCGGGGTGGTGTCCGGGGTCCTCGCCGTCGTCTTCGCCTTCGGCGGTCTGGAGGTCGTGACGATCGCGGCGGCCGAGTCCGACGACCCGGCGCGCAATGTGGCGCGCGCGGTGCGCAGCGCGGTGTGGCGCATCCTCTTCTTCTACGTGGGCTCGATGCTGGTGATCGTGACCCTGCTGCCGTGGACGGCGATCGAGCCGGGCGAGTCGCCGTACGTGGCGGTGCTCGACGCGATCGGGGTGCCGGGGGCCGGCCAGATCATGAACGTGGTGGTGTTCGTGGCGCTGCTCTCGGCGCTGAACGCCAACCTCTACGGCTCGTCCCGGATGGTGTTCTCGCTGGCCGAGCGCGGGGAGGCGCCGCAGGGGCTGCTGAAGGTCTCGGGCGGCGGGGTGCCGCTGCGGGCGGTGCTCGCCTCGGTGGCCTTCGGCTTCGTCTCGGTGCTGCTCAATCTGAAGTGGCCGGATTCCGTCTTCCTCTACATGCTCAACGCGGTCGGCGCGGTGCTGCTGTTCGTGTGGGCGCTGATCGCGGTGTCCCAGCTGCGGCTGCGGCGCCGGATCGAGCGGGAGGCGCCGGAGACGCTGACCCTGCGGATGTGGGGCTTCCCGTGGCTGACCTGGGTGGCGCTCGCGGCGATGGGCGTGGTGCTCGTCCTGATGCTGCTGGACGACGGGGCGCGGCCGCAGGTGCTGTGGTCGGCGGGGGCGACGGCGGCGGTCCTGGTGGTGGCGTGGGTGCGCGAGATCCGCACGGGCCGCACCTGAATCTTCACCTTGTGTGAAACCGGTGCCCGTATAGCGGACACCTGTTCCCTGTGAGCGGGGCGGCCCCACAGACTGTGGGCCACCTCCCCTGTCTCAGCTAGTGAACAGAGTTCGCCCATGTCTCGGACCACCGCGCCCGCGCCGGCCGACCGCAAGGACGGCGCGACGACCCCCACCGGGGGCCTGACCCATGGCCTCAAGCAGCGCCATCTGTCGATGATCGCGCTCGGCGGCGTCATCGGCGCCGGCCTGTTCGTCGGCTCCGGCGCCGGCATCGCCGCCGCCGGACCGTCGATCGTCCTCGCGTACACGCTCTCCGGTCTGCTCGTCATGCTCGTGATGCGCATGCTGGGCGAGATGTCGGCGGCGTACCCGTCCTCCGGCTCGTTCTCCTCGCACGCCGAGCGGGCCTTCGGCTCGTGGGCGGGCTTCGCCTCCGGCTGGGCGTTCTGGGTGCTGCTCAGCGTGGCCGTCGGTCTGGAGGGCATCGGCGCGGCGAAGATCGTCACCGGCTGGCTGCCCGGCACGCCCGAGTGGGCCTGGGTCGCGCTCTTCATGCTGGTGTTCTGCGGCACCAACCTGGCGGCCGTGAAGAACTTCGGCGAGTTCGAGTTCTGGTTCGCCGCCCTGAAGGTCGGCGCGATCGCGCTCTTCCTCGGCCTCGGCGTGCTCGCCATCACGGGCGTGCTGCCCGGCACCGACTCCCCCGGCACCGCCAACCTCTTCGGCCAGGGCGGCTTCCTGCCCAACGGCAGTGAGGGCCTGGTCATCGGCCTGCTCGCCTCGGTCTTCTCGTACGGCGGCATGGAGACCGTCACCATCGCCGCCGCCGAGTCCGACAACCCCGTCCAGGGCGTCGCGAAGGCCGTGCGCACCGCGATGTGGCGCATCTCGCTCTTCTACATCGGCTCGATGGCCGTCGTCGTCACCCTCATCCCGTGGGACGACAAGGCGGTCGTCGAGAAGGGCCCGTACGTCGCCGCCCTCGACCACCTGGGCATCCCCGGCGCCGGCCAGATCATGAACGTCGTGGTCCTGGTCGCCCTGCTCTCCGCGATGAACGCCAACATCTACGGCTCCTCGCGCATCGCCTTCTCCCTGGTCGGCCGCGGCCTCGGCCCGAAGGTGCTCGGCAAGGTCTCCGCCGGCGTGCCGCGCCCGGCCGTGCTCGCCTCCTGCTTCTTCGGCTTTGTCTGCGTGGGCCTGAACTACTGGTCGCCGGACAAGATCTTCCCGTGGCTGCTCAACATGATCGGCGGCGTGATCCTGGTCGTCTGGATCTTCATCGCGGCCTCGCAGCTGGTGCTGCGCCGCCGTCTGGAGCGCGAAGCGCCCGAGAAGCTGGTCGTGCGGATGTGGCTCTACCCGGGCCTGACCTATGTCGCCCTGGCCGGGATGGCGGTCATCTTCTTCCTGATGGCCCGCGAGGCGGACACCCGCGTGCAGCTGTACGCGACGGGCGCGATGACGCTGGTCCTCGCCGTGATCGGGGTGGTGCGGCAGAAGGCGCGGGCCGGTGAGCCGGCCGGTGCGGGCGCGGTGACGCCCGCGGCCGAGGAGGTCTGACGGATCCCGTCATCGGACGTGCGGTGCCCCGCCGAGCCTCTGCTCGGCGGGGCACCGTGTTTTCTGTGCGCGGTCACGCGCAGTACGGGGCGGTGCGCACGTATCCGCCCTGGTTCTCGTCGTCCGTGCCGAGCAGCGCGTCACCCGTGCCCGGCAGGCACTCCACCGCCTCGACCTTGTAGCCGGGGAAGGTGCCGAGGAGGGTGGGCGTGGGGGCGAGGGCGACCCGGACGCGGCCGGTGGCCGACAGGCTCAGCTGGCCGATGTCGCTGACGGCGGAGTCGAAGGGGCCGTCGTCACCGGCGTCCGAGGCCGAACCGGCCAGGATCCGGCCGGAGTCGGTCACCGTGAGGTCGGAGATGTGCCGGGTGCCGTCGCCCTGCGGGTACGAGGAGGTGTACGCGCGCCGGGTCACGGCGCCGAACAGCGGCTGCCCCCAGGCGGCGAAGGTGAGCGGCGCCGCGTACAGGGTGGCCGGGCGGTCCGGGCCGTCGCCGCGGTCGGCCCAGAGGGCGGCGAGCTTCCCGTCCCGGGCGACGAGCGCGAAGCTCTCGTAGTCGTCGCCCTGCCCGATCGCGGGCAGCGGGGCGTAGTCCACGACGGTGGCCGTGGCGCCGTCGACCTTGATCCGGTAGACGATGCCGCGGCTGGCGAGCGCCAGGTACTCGCCGGGCGCTCCGGGGACGGCCTCGATGGCCTCCAGGTCGTTGGGCTCGGCCCCGCTCCAGGTGAGCCGCCCGACGGCGAGGGCGCCGTCCCGGTACGAGACCCGGGAGAGCCGGGGCTGCCCGGAGCGCTTGTTGTCGTTGACGTACAGGGCGCTGTCGCTGCCCGGCCCCTCACTGGCGAGGCCGCTGACGCCGCTGCGGGCGTCGGTGCCCACCTGCTGCCAGGGGTCGGCGGCCTGGGCCGGGGTGGTGAGCAGGGCGACGAGGGCAGCGGCGACGGCGAATCTCAGGGTGAGCTTCATGCCCCGCACGCTATGGATCTTGAACGGGCCGGAACAGGGCGGACTACTCCGATCGGCGGAGCGCACGGAAGCAGTCACGGGGCGCGGTGGACCTAGGCCCGAGGGCTGATCAACTTCGACAGCACCTGCTGCTAGCCTGCACTTGCATATGATGTGCAATAAGCCTTCGGAGGGGTCGGCCCATGGCGATCTACACGCTTCCTGAACTGCCGTACGACTACGCGGCGCTGGAGCCGGTGATCAACCCGCAGATCATCGAGCTGCACCACGACAAGCACCACGCGGCCTATGTGAAGGGGGCGAACGACACCCTGGAGCAGCTGGCGGAGGCCCGCGACAAGGAGCAGTGGGGGTCGGTCAACGGCCTGGAGAAGAGCCTGGCCTTCCATCTGTCCGGCCACATCCTGCACTCGATCTACTGGAACAACATGAACAGCCCGAAGGACGGAGGCGGCGGCGAGCCGCTGGCCGCCGACGGGGTCGGCGAGCTCGCCGACGCGATCACCGAGTCCTTCGGCTCCTTCGCCGGGTTCAAGACCCAGCTGACCAAGGCCGCCGCGACCACCCAGGGCTCCGGCTGGGGCGTCCTCGCCTACGAGCCGATCAGCGGCCGGCTGATCGTCGAGCAGGTCTACGACCACCAGGGCAACGTGGGCCAGGGCTCGGTCCCGATCCTGGTCTTCGACGCCTGGGAGCACGCCTTCTACCTGCAGTACAAGAACCAGAAGGTCGACTTCATCGAGGCCATGTGGCAGGTCGTCAACTGGCAGGACGTGCAGAAGCGCTACGCCGACGCCAAGGGCCGCACCCCGCTGATCGGCATCTGAGCCTCCGCGCTCCCCGTACTCCTGCTCGTGATCGTCTTCTCAACCTTCACCGGGCAGGCGGATGAAAGAGGAACCCCCGCGATGACGTGAATCGCGGGGGTTCTTCCGTACGGCACAGGGGCGGGCGGACTACTCGAAGCTGGGGTTCGCCGTCCGGGTGCGCTTGATCTCGAAGAAGCCGGGCGTCGCGGCGACGAGCAGGGTGCCGTCCCACAGCCGGGCCGCGGCCTCGCCGCGCGGGGTCGGGGTGACCACCGGGCCGAAGAAGGAGACCTCGTCGCCGTCCGGGCCGGGCACGGAGATCACCGGGGTGCCGACGTCCTGGCCGACCTTGTCGATGCCCTCCTGGTGGGAGGCGCGCAGCTCGGTGTCGTAGGTGTCCTTGTCCATGAAGTCCGCGAGCTCGGCCGGCAGGCCGACGTCGGTGAGCGCGCCGACGACCGCCTCGCGGGTCGGGCCCTCGCCGTTGTTGTGGAACCGGGTGCCGAGCGCCGTGTAGAGCTTGCCGACGACCTCGTCGCCGTGCAGCTGCTGGGCCGCGATCACCACGCGGACCGGGCCCCAGGCCTGGGTCTCCAGCATCTCCCGGTACTGCTCGGGCAGCTCGTCGAGCCGGTTCTCGTTCAGCACGGCCAGGCTCATGACCTTCCAGCGCACGTCGACCGGGCGCACCTTCTCCACCTCCAGCATCCAGCGGGAGGTCATCCAGGCCCACGGGCACAGCGGGTCGAAGAAGAACTCTGCGGTGGTCCTGCTCTCGGACATGAAGTCTCCTCGGCAAAAGGTCTCGGTCAGCGTTGCGCCGAAGGACGCAACGCTTCAAGCCCCGGATCGCATTCCCCTGTGCCGGGTGACAGTGGCACATGGCAGGATCGGTGCTGTTTCGATGGCGTCACGAAGGAGTGCCCCGTGCCCGGTGAGAATCTGTCCCGCGACGAGGCCCGCGAGCGGGCCGAGCTGCTGACCGTCGACGGGTACGAGGTCCACCTCGACCTGCGTTCGGCGGTCGGCGAGTCCGGGGATGGTGTGCGCACCTTCCGGTCGGTGACCACGATCCGCTTCCGGCGCACCGGCTCGGGCGACGCCACCTTCGTGGACCTGATCGCCCCCTCGGTGAACGCGGTCACCCTCAACGGGCGCGAGCTCGACCCGAAGGCCGTCTTCGACGGCTCCCGGATCGCGGTCGACGGCCTCGCCGACGAGAACGTGCTGGTCGTCGACGCCCAGTGCGCCTACAGCCGCACCGGCGAGGGCATGCACCGCTTCGTCGACCCCGAGGACGGCGAGGTCTACCTCTACACCCAGTACGAGCCGGCCGACGCCCGTCGCGTCTACGCCAATTTCGAGCAGCCCGACCTCAAGGCGCCGTACCGCTTCGCGGTGGACGCGCCCGAGGGCTGGACGGTGTGGTCGAACGGCGTGGGCGAGCAGGACGCCGACGGACGGTGGCACTTCGCCGAGACGGCGCCCATCTCCACGTACATCACCTGTGTCGTCGCCGGTCCGTACCACTACGTCACGGACACGTACAAGCGCACCCTCGCCGACGGCTCCGAGCTGGAGATCCCGCTGGGCGCCATGTGCCGCAAGGGGCTCGCCAAGCACTTCGACGCGGACGACGTCTTCCTGATCACCAAGCAGGGCTTCGACTTCTTCCACGACAACTTCGACTACCCGTACCCCTTCGGGAAGTACGACCAGGCCTTCGTGCCCGAGTACAACCTCGGCGCCATGGAGAACCCGGGCATGGTCACCTTCCGCGAGGAGTACATCTACCGCGGCAAGGTCACGCAGGCGGCGTACGAGCGCCGGGCCAACGTGATCCTGCACGAGATGGCCCACATGTGGTTCGGCGACCTGGTCACCATGGTGTGGTGGGACGACCTGTGGCTGAAGGAGTCCTTCGCCGACTTCATGGGCTCCTTCTCGCTCGCCGAGGCGACCCGCTTCACCAACAGCTGGGTGACCTTCGCCAACAACCGCAAGGCGTGGGCGTACCGCGCCGACCAGCTGCCGTCCACCCACCCGATCACGGCCGACATCCGTGACCTGGAGGACGCCAAGCTGAACTTCGACGGCATCACCTACGCCAAGGGCGCCTCGGTCCTGAAGCAGCTGGTGGCGTACGCGGGCCGGGACGCGTTCCTGGAGGGCGCCCGCCGCTACTTCAAGCGCCACGCCTACGGCAACACGCGCCTCAGCGACCTGCTGACCGTCCTGGAGGAGACCTCCGGCCGGGACATGAAGGCCTGGGCGAAGTCCTGGCTGCAGACCTCCGGCGTCAACAGCCTCACCCCGGACGTCACCTACGACGCCGAGGGCCGGATCACCGAGCTCGCCGTGGTCCAGGAGGGCGACGAGCTGCGCCCGCACCGCGCCGCCGTCGGCCTGTACAAGCTCTCCGGCGGGGATCTCGTGCGGTACGCGCGCGTGGAGGCCGACATCACCGGCGCCCGCACCGTCGTGGCCGAGCTGGCGGGCGCCGAGAAGCCCGACCTGGTCCTGGTCAACGACGACGACCTCACGTACTGCAAGGTCCGCTTCGACGAGGGCTCGCTCGCCACGCTGCGCGCGCACCTCGGCGACATCACCGACCCGCTGGCCCGCGCGCTGTGCTGGTCGGCGCTGTGGAACCTGACCCGCGACGGCCTCATGCCGGCCCGTGACTTCGTCAAGGTCGCGCTGGAGTTCGCGGGCCGCGAGACCGACATCGGCGTGCTGCAGATGGTGCACGCCTGGGCGCAGTCGGCGGTCACCCACTACGCGGCGCCCGAGTGGCGTCCGGAGGGCGGGCGGCTGCTCGCCGAGGGCGGGCTGCGCGAGCTGCGGCTCGCCGAGCCGGGCAGCGAGCACCAGCTGACCTGGGCGCGCTTCTTCGCCGCCGTGGCCTCCTCGGACGCCGACCTCCAGCTTCTGGAGGGCCTGCTCGACGGCTCGGCCGGCATCGACGGCCTCGACGTCGACCAGGAGCTGCGCTGGGCGTTCCTGGAGCCGCTGGCCACCCACGGGCGTGCCGACGAGGCGCGGATCGGCGCGGAGCTGACCCGGGACGACACCGCGACCGGCAAGCGCCACCAGGTGCGCTGTCTGGCCGCCCGCCCGTCGGCGGCGGTCAAGGCGCAGGCCTGGGCGCAGGTCGTCGAGTCGGACGCGCTGTCCAACGCCCTGGTGGAGGCGACGATCGCGGGCTTCGTGCGGCCCTCGCAGCGCGAGCTGATCGCGCCGTACGCGGAGAAGTACTTCGCGGTGATCGAGCGGATCTGGGCCGAGCGCTCGATCCAGATCGGCATGGACGTGGTGCGCGGGCTGTTCCCGGGGCTGCAGGACCGGGACGAGACGCTGGCCTCGACCGACGCCTGGCTCGCCGACCACGCCGACGCCGCCCCGGCGCTGCGCCGGCTCGTCCTGGAGGCGCGGGACGACCTGGCCCGGGCGCTGCGGGCCCAGGAGTGCGACGCGCGCGCCGCGTAGCCGTACGAGCGGGTGGGCCCCCGGTGACGGGGGCCTACTCGGCACTCGAACGCGCGTACTTTAGCCCCGGCTTGTCCGGATTCGTCGACGCGCTTGTAACAGCGGTTAGTTGAGGCTCGGACGACGGAAGACCGTCGACATGAACCACAACACCCCCAAGGCTTCCCTCTCCCCCCTCCCCCACACCGGCGCCGACCGGTTCCGGGAGGCCCTCCGGCACGCCCGCCCCGAGGCGATGCTCACCGGGCTCGCCGCGCTCTCCCTGCACCGCTTCGCCTCCGCTCCCCCGACCGGCATGATCGACCGGGTCGACGTGCTCGTCCCGCGCACCCGCCGGGTGCGGTCCACCGGGCAGGTCCGGGTGGTGCGGACCGCCGAGCCGCCGCAGCCGGTGGAGATCGACGGGATGCCGGTCGCCCCGGTCCCCCGGGCGCTCGCCGACGCGGTCGCGTCGCTGAACGACGCGGGCGTGGTACGCCAGCTGCTCACCGAGGCGGTCAGCGGCGGGCACTGCGAACCGGGCGCGGTGGTACGGGAGTTGAACCGGGCCCGGCTGCTGACCCGGCCGCACGTGGTGGACGCGGTGGACTCGCTGCTCGCCGAGGGCCGGTCGATCGCCGAGGACCGGCTGTACGCGATGGTGCGGGAGTTCGCGCTGCCGGACCCGCTGTGGAACGTGGACCTGCGGCTGCCGGGCGGCCCGCACCTCGGCGGCGTCGACGCCTACTGGCCGGACCAGGCGGTCGCGGTGGAGCTGGACACCCGGGCGCCGCGGCAGGACGACGACGCGCTGTGGACGGAGTACACGCGCAAGCGCGAGCACCTGGAGCGGCTCGGCATCACCGTCGTCCACCTCACCCCGCGCAAGCTGCGCGAGGCGATGGACCAGCAGGCGACCGTGGTCCGTACGGCCCTGATGGCCGCGGCCGACCGGCAGCCGCCCGCCTATGTCGTCGTCCTGCCCCGCTGACCCCTACTGCTTGGGGGCCGTGCCGCAGAACTCCGCCTCCAGGAGGGGCTGGGTGTCACCCGTCCAGTCGGCGTTGAGGTTCGCGGCGAGCGAGTGCGCGCCGTCCCTGGTGACCACGGCGTGCGAGGTGGATCCATGGATGCCGCCGCTGTGGCCCCAGACCTCCTTCCCGCAGCTCAGCTTCGTCTGCGTCAGCGCGAGTCCGTACCGCGTCGACCCCCCGTCGAGGGGAGTGGCGACCGTGTCGGTCATCTCCTTCATCTCGGCCTTCGGGAGCAGTCGGCCCTTGAGCAGGGCGCGGTAGAAGGTCTGCAGGTCGTTCGCGTCGGAGATCATCTCGCCCGCCGCGCCGGCGAGGCTCGGGTTGAGGTCGCTGACGTCGTGGACCGGTCCGGTGCCGTCCAGGGTCAGCTTCGAGTACGCGGGTGAATGCGGCTGCGGCATACGGGACTTGGCGCCGGGGACGCTGGTGGCCCGCAGCTTCAGGGGCTTGATGATCCGGTTCTCGACGGCCTTGCCGTAGGGGCGGCCGGTGACCTTCTCGATGACCATGCCGGCGAGCACGAAGTTGGTGTTGGAGTAGTTCCAGGAGGTGCCCGGCGCGAAGTCGGGCTCGTGGGTCATCGCGATGGCGACGAGCTGCTCCGGGGTCCAGGTGTCGTAGCGGTGCTCCAGGAAGCCGGGGCCGAAGACCTTCTCCTGGAAGCCCGGGTCCTCGGTGTAGCCGTAGATGCCGCTGGTGTGGTTGAGCAGCTGCCGGACGGTGATCTCGCGGCCGTCGTGGCCGTGGCCGCGGACCACGCCGGGCAGCCATTTCTCGACCGGGTCGTCGAGGTCGAGCCGGCCCTCGGCCTGGAGCTGGAGCAGCACGGTGGCGGTGAAGGTCTTGGTGATGGAGCCGACCCGGAAACGGTCGTTGCCGTTGCGCTCGCCGGCGGTGCCGGTCCAGCGGTCCTTGCCGTCCCGGGCCTGCGCGACGGCGCCGGGCACGCCCTCGGCGACGACCGCGTCCAGGGCCTGCTGGGTGAGGGCGTGGGACGGCTTCGCCGAGGCGGCCGGGGCGGACGGGGCCGCAGTGGCGGCGACGGCGGGTGCGGCGAGCGCGGTGGCGGTGAGGCCGGCGACCAGTCCGGCGGCGAGGAGGGTACGGACGGTGCGTGCGGTGCGTGTGGCTGACATGCGGACTCCCGGGTCTCCCGTGATCGTGAACTGCGGTCACGGGAGGGGACCGCGGGAGGTGAGCGGCGGGTTGAGACCCGTCCGGACGGTTGATCCTTTTTCAGCCGTTCGCCGGATCGGTGAGGTGCGAGCGGCCCGAGGGGGGCCGGTCGCGCCAGAGCTGGAGGCCGATGTCGACGAGATCGACGCGGTCGAGGGCGGGTACGGAGTCGAGCGGGTGCCAGGCGGCGAGGTCGGTGGAGCCGTCGGTCTCGTGCCGCAGCTCGCCTCCGGTGATCCGCGCCTCGTAGATGATCCGCAGCCCCTGCCAGTCGCCGGGCCCGCCCATCCGGCGCAGCCAGTTGCGCCGGATGGAGTCGATCCCGAGCAGCACGGTGGGCTCGGCCACGTACCCGGTCTCCTCCTCGACCTCCCGCACGACGGTCTCGACCGGCTCCTCGCCGTGGTCCATCCCGCCTCCGGGCAGTGTCCACCGCTTGCGCCCGTCCTTGGCGACCCAGCGGGCGAGCAGTATCTCCCCGTCCCGGACGCACACGGCGTAGGCCGCCACCCGCAACTCCTGCTTCATACCGGGAGGTTAGGGGGAAACGGGGACGGGCCCTAGATCCAGTACGCGGGATAGCGCCGTCCCGTCACGCGCGCGCCCGCCAGGCCGACGGCGACCAGGAGCACCGCCGCGAGGGCGAGGAGGGCCAGGAAGGTCCAGAACGGGGGGGTGCTGGAGGGCGACGATGACCGCGGTGGCGGCGGCCGGGGAGTGGGGGGTGCGGGCGGCGGCCATCACGCCGAGGGCGAGGCCGCCGGCGAGGGCGGCGGACCAGAGGCCGGGGCCGGCGAGGGCGAGGACGGCGAAGCCGGTGAGGGCGGAGAGGAGCTGGCCGCCGACGACCGAGCGGGGCTGGGCGAGCGGCAGGTCGGGGGCGCCCGCGACGAGGGCCATGCTGGCGGCGAGCGGCGGGATGAGCAGCGGCTGGTGGAGGACCGTGCCGACGGCGACGAGCAGCAGGAGCGCCGTGACGCTGATGGCCGTGGAGGCGAGCAGCACGCGCGGGCGGGGCCGGGGCGGCGCCGAGGCGGGCCGGACGGCGACGGCGGGCGCGGCGGCGGGCTGGGCGGTGGTCACAGGTGGTCCTTCGCGGTGAGGTTCGAGGCGGGGTGAGCGGCGGGTTGAGGAGTGGGGGTCACGGGGGCCGACCAGCGGATCGGTGTCCGGGCCTGGACGGTGTGGTCGAGGCGGAAGCGGACGGTCCGGCCACCGGGGCCGTACTCGGTGTGGGCAAGGCCGGAGAGCTGGAGGGTGGTGCCGGTGGGCCAGTCGAGCAGGAGCAGTCCGGCGCGCCCGTCGGCGGCGAAGTTGCCGAGGGTGCGGAACATGTCGTTGCCCGGGTAGTCGGGCCAGCTCAGCTCGGTGGGCGATTCGACGGTGACGAAGCCGGGGCGGCCGCCGCGGTGGCTGACGTCGGCGCCGTCGGGCGTGGCGCTGGCGACGAAGAAGGTGTCGGCGGCCTTGACCAGGCGCTGCTGGGCGCGGCTGAGCGCGGTGCCGCGCCGCACGGCCCCGACCCCGGGCCCCAGGACGACGCCCGCGTCGCCCGTGCCGTACAGCCGGCGCTGTGACACGTACGCGGAACAGTTGGCGAAGACCCGCTCGGTCTCGACGCGCAGCCCGCGCGCGCTGGGGCGGGCGAGGCCGTTGAGGCGCAGCCGGCGCCGGGTGCGCGGGTCGACGGCGAGGGTGCCGACGGGGGTGCCGGCGGTGTCGGTGTCCATGTCGGTGTCGCTGCCGGTGACCGCCGTGCCGAGCGGGTCGTGGGCGGGGATGCCACCGGCGACGGAGAAGGTGTGCGGGCCGGTGGCGCGTGCGAAGCCGGGGCGGCCGGTGAGCAGGCTCGCCCAGACCCGGCCGGCCGGGTCGGCGGCGCCGAGCACCAGCATCGGCTGGGCCTCCAGGAAGGCGGCGGCCACCGGGGTGATGCCGGTGCGTTCGAGGACGGTGGAGCCGGGGAGGTGCGTGCGCATGGTTCCTCCAGGGATGCGGGCCCAGGGGCCTGCCCCACCCCTCACGACCGATGACAGCTAACCTTTCATCGGGACTTTAGAGGTTAGCGACGCCATCGCGCAACCAGTCACGTAACCTTCAAGGGTTAGTCCGAAAACCGCCGCCGCCGAGGAGGGCGCCCGCCATGACCGTCCCGACCGCCGCCGCCCCCGCCCCCGACCCGCGGCCGCTCACCGGCGAGCCCGTCTCCCTGGACCTGCTCAACACCCGCTGGATGGCGGACGGCGTACGGCAGGACCTGCTGACGGACACCGACGGGCTGGCGATCTGGCTGGCCGCCAACGGACTCGACGGGCGCTTCGCCGCCGACCCGGCCACCCTGCGGCACACCCTCACCGCCCGGGACGCGCTCGGCGCGCTCGTCGACCGGCCCGGCGACCCGGCGGCCACCGCGCGGGTGGACGCGGTCCTCGACCACGGGCGCATCCGGGCCGTGCTCAGCACCGAGGGCCCGGGCGAGCGGCCGGAGTTCGCCGACCCCGCCTGGGGTCCCGGCTGGACCGCCGCGCGCGACTACCTCGACCTCCTGCGCACCCAGCCGGACCGGATCCGCAAGTGCGCCCACGAGGCGTGCATCCTGCACTTCTTCGACACCTCGCGGAACGGGACCCGCCGCTGGTGCTCGATGGCCCTGTGCGGCAACCGGGCCAAGGCCTCCCGGCACTACGCCCGCACGAAGGACCAGTGACCCTTCCCGGCCCTCTCCCCGATCCCCTCCCCAAGCCCCTCCCCGACCCCCTTTCCGGCACCCTCGTCAACCCCCCTATCAACCCCTATATCGACCCCCGTCCCAACCCTCTGACGAATCACCCCTGTTGAGGTGATTCGTTCTCCGTGGCGCACGATCCCCAGTGGCGGATGTGCGCCACGCCCGCATTCCGCCGCCCGGGAACTCTCCCCAAACCCCTGTCACTTGCGAAAGGCTGAGCGGTCATCCGGTACCGAAATCCGGACCCTCTCCTTTCACTTCAGGGATGTAAATGACCACCCCCGAATCGCAGAGCTCCATACCCGGGCGCTCGACCCCCGGGACCAGACGTGCGGCCCGTATCGCCGCCGCCGCCGGACTCGTGACCGCGCTGATCGCGAGCGGCGCCGCCCCGGTCCTGGCCGCCGACGACCCGGCGACCGGCACCCCGGCCACCTCCCCGGCGAAGACCGCCGACCCGGCCGACAAGCTCGGCGTCACCGACGCCCAGCGCCTCGACGAGGCCGAGGCCGCGCACCAGCCGAACGTCACCGTGCTCGTCGCCACCGCCCCCGGCGCGACCGAGCAGGTCGCCGGCCAGCTCGACGCCGTCCCCGGCGCCTCCGTCGGCAAGCAGGACGACAGGCTCGGCTATGTCCGCGCCACCCTGCCGACCGCGAAGGCCGACGCGGCCATCAAGGCCGCCACCAAGCTCTCCTCGGTCCAGTCGATCGACCTCCAGGCGGAGATCGAGCTCGACGACCCCACCCCGGACGCCGGCACCACCGGCGCCGTCGAGGGCACCACGGTCACCCGGACCTACCCGGCGCCCGGCAAGTACACCCCGGCGAAGAACCCGTACAACCCCTCGTATGAGACGGGCGCGGTCGACTTCGTCAAGGAGCACCCCAAGGCCGACGGCCGCGGCGTGACCATCGGCATCCTCGACTCCGGTGTCGACCTCGGCCACCCGGCGCTGCAGAAGACCACCACCGGCGAGCGCAAGATCGTCGACTGGGTCACCGCCACCGACCCGATCACCGAGGGCGACGGCACCTGGCGCGCCCAGATCACCCCGGTCACCGGCCCGGTCTTCACCGCGAGCAGCCAGAGCTGGAAGGCCCCCGAGGGCTCCTACAGCTTCAGCGTGTTCCGCGAGTCGGTCACCGCGGGCGGCGACCCGAAGGGCGACATCAACCGGGACGGCGACACCACCGACGTCTTCGGTCTGCTCTACGACGCCGCCGCCGGCACCGTCCGGGTCGACACCGACCAGAACGGCGACTTCACGGACAACGCGCCGATGAAGCCGTACAAGGACGGCAACCAGGTCGGCTACTTCGGTACCGACAACCCGGCCACCCCGGTCGCCGAGAAGGTCCCGTTCGTCGTGCAGATCCGCAAGGACGTGCCGATGGACCCGCTGGGCGGCACCTGGGTCGGCAAGAAGGCCGACTTCGTCAACGTCGGTCTCGTCGAGTCCGCGCACGGCACCCACGTGGCCGGCATCACCGCCGCCAACGGCCTGTTCGGCGGGAAGATGAGCGGCGCCGCGCCCGGCGCGAAGCTCGTCTCCATGCGCGCCTGCACGTGGACCGGCGGCTGCACCAACACCGCGCTCACCGAGGGCATGATGGACCTCGTCGTGAACCGCGGCGTCGACATCGTCAACATGTCCATCGGCGGTCTGCCGCTGCAGAACGACGGCGACAACGTGCGCGCCCGCCTCTACACCCGGCTCATCGACGAGTACGGCGTGCAGCTGGTCATCTCGGCCGGCAACGAGGGCCCGGGCATCAACACGATCGGCGACCCCGGCCTGGCCGACAAGGTCCTCTCGGTCGGCGCGGCCGTCTCCAAGGACACCTGGGCCGCCAACTACGGCTCGGCCGTCGAGAAGAAGTACGCGATGTTCCCGTTCTCCTCGCGCGGCCCGCGTGAGGACGGCGGCTTCACGCCCACCATCACCGCGCCCGGCTCGGCCGTGAACTCCATCCCGACCTGGCTGGAGGGCCAGGGCGTGGCGGAGGCCGGCTACCCGCTGCCCGCCGGTTACGGCATGCTCAACGGCACCTCGATGTCCTCGCCGCAGGCGGCGGGCGCGAGCGCGCTGCTGATCTCGGCCGCCAAGCAGAAGCGCATCGCGCTCTCCCCGCTCACCCTGCGCACCGCGCTCACCTCGACCGCCAAGCGCATCTCGGGCGTCGCGGCCCACGAGCAGGGCGCCGGCCTCATCGACATCGAGGAGGCCTGGGAGTCGATCAAGGACGGTGCCACCGCCCACGACTACAAGGTCGAGGCCCCGGTCGACACCGCGATCTTCCCGGCCCCGCACACCGGCACCGGTGTGTACGACCGCGAGGGCGGCCTCAAGGTCGGCCAGAAGAAGGTCTACGACGTCACCGTCACGCGCACGAGCGGCCCGAACCGGACCATCGAGCACGAGCTCGACCTCAAGTACAACGACGGCACCTTCCGGATCCTCGGCGACGACGAGATCGACCTGCCGCTGAACAAGCCGGTCACGGTCAGGCTGGAGGCCCGCCCGCGGACCGCCGGCGTGCACAGCGTGATCCTGGAGGCCGACGACGAGCGCACCGAGGGCGTCGACAAGCAGATCCTCGCCACCTCGGTCGTGTCGAACGACCTGGTCGCGCCGGGCTTCGGCTTCACCGCCACCGGCACCACGCAGCGCAACAGTCACAAGTCCTACTTCGTGACCGTGCCGAAGGGCGCCAAGACCCTCGAGGTCTCGATCGGCGGGCTGAAGGAGAAGAGCCAGACCCGGTTCATCACCCAGCACCCGTACGGCGTAGCGGTGGACGACTCCGCGTCGAACCAGTGCTACCCGCACTACAACCCGGCGAACGCCTGCCGGCCCGACCTGCGCTCCTACGCCAACCCGATCCCGGGCGTCTGGGAGATCATCGTCGAGTCCCGCCGCACCTCGCCGGACCTGGACAACCCGTTCACCCTGAACGTGTCCGTCCTCGGCGCCGACTTCGACCCGGCCGTCCAGAAGGTCGCCGAGGCGAAGATCGGCACCCCGGCCGCCGTGCAGTGGAAGGTCGGCAACGGCTTCGCCGCGATCGACGGGCACCTCAAGGGCGGCTCGCTCGGCTCGCAGAAGTCCGAGCGCCCGACCATCCAGCACCACGAGCAGCAGACCCGCACCGTCACCATCGGTGAGGGCGTGGAGCGCCTCGACATCGCCATCGGCAACACCTCCGACCTGGCCGCCGACCTCGACCTCACGGTCACGCTCGACGGCAAGCAGGTCGGCCAGTCCGCCGACGGCGACTCCGAGGAGGCCGTGACCCTGCTCAAGCCCGCCCCCGGCACGTACACCGTCGTCATCGACGGCTACTCCGTGCAGGCGGCCGGCGGCACCGCCTACGACTACAAGGACGTGTACTACTCGTCCGCGCTCGGCACCGTGAAGGTCGACGAGTCGAAGCCGGTCCAGCTCGCCAACGGCGGCTCGGCGGACGTCTCCGCCGAGGTCGTCGTGAACGCCGCCGCGCCCGAGGGCCGGCAGTTCTTCGGCGAGGTGCAGCTGGTGAACGCGCGGGGCACCGCCGCAGGCACCGGCAGCGTGGTGATCGAGAAGGTCACCCCGTAGCATCCACGGGAGTACGAGGGGGTGGGCACCGGAACCGGTGCCCACCCCTTCGCCGTCCCCCCGCATGTGACCGTCCCGTGACCTGTCCGGCCCTTGGACAATGGATTGGACAAGGCGACCCGGGACATACGCATCATGGAAGCCGCAGCACCTGCACACTCGTACGGAGGAGTCCCCGTGAAGGTCGGAATCGTCGGAGCCACCGGTCAGGTCGGCACAGTCATGCGCAAGATTCTGGCCGAGCGGAAGTTCCCGGTCGACGAGCTGCGTCTCTTCGCCTCCGCCCGCTCCGCCGGCAAGGTCGTCGACGGCGTGACCGTCGAGGACGCCGCCACCGCCGACTACACCGGCCTGGACATCGTGCTCTTCTCGGCCGGCGGCGCCACCTCCAAGGCCCTCGCCGAGAAGGTCGCCT
Source organism: Streptomyces fradiae (assembly GCF_041270065.1). Taxonomy (NCBI): domain Bacteria; kingdom Bacillati; phylum Actinomycetota; class Actinomycetes; order Kitasatosporales; family Streptomycetaceae; genus Streptomyces; species Streptomyces fradiae. The sequence goes on from NZ_CP065958.1 coordinate 2,624,466, forward strand.
CCCAGGGCGCCGTGGTGATCGACAACTCCTCCGCCTGGCGCCGCGACCCCGAGGTCCCCCTGGTGGTCTCCGAGGTCAACCCGCACGCGGTCAAGGACCGCCCCAAGGGCATCATCGCCAACCCGAACTGCACCACCATGGCCGCGATGCCGGTGCTCAAGCCGCTCCACCAGGAGGCCGGCCTCACCGCGCTGATCGCCACCACCTACCAGGCCGTCTCCGGCTCGGGCGTGGCCGGCGTCGCCGAGCTGCGCACCCAGGCGTGCGCCGTGGCCGAGCAGGCCGACCAGCTGGCCTTCGACGGCGAGGCCGTCGCCTTCCCCGAGCCGAACGTCTACCGGCGCCCCATCGCCTTCAACGTCGTCCCGCTCGCCGGCAACCTCGTCGACGACGGCACCCACGAGACCGACGAGGAGCAGAAGCTCCGCAACGAGTCCCGCAAGATCCTGGAGATCCCCGAGCTCAAGGTCTCCGGCACCTGTGTCCGCGTCCCGGTCTTCTCCGGCCACTCGCTCCAGGTCAACGCCCGCTTCGAGCGTCCGATCAGCGTCGAGCGGGCCTACGAGCTGCTGAAGGACGCCGAGGGCGTCGAGCTCTCCGAGATCCCGACCCCGCTCCAGGCCGCCGGCAAGGACGCCTCGTACGTGGGCCGCATCCGGGTCGACGAGACCGTCGAGAACGGCCTCGCGCTCTTCCTCTCCAACGACAACCTGCGCAAGGGCGCGGCGCTGAACGCCGTGCAGATCGCGGAGCTCGTCGCGAAGGAACTGCAGGGCTGATCCCCGCCGTACGGAGGAACGGCGGTCACCGGTGACGGTGGCCGCCGTTCCTTCTTGTTCGCCCTGGGAAATGTGCCGTGCGCCTCCCGCTCACCCCGTGGAAGGATGGCCCAAACGTCACGAAACCGAGGAGTTGACCGGGTGCCTGGTACGAACCTGACCCGTGAAGAGGCTCAGCAGCGGGCGAAGCTGCTGTCCGTGGACGCGTACGAGGTCGACCTCGACCTCACGGGTGCGCAGGAGGGCGGCACCTACCGGTCCGTCACCACCGTCCGCTTCGATTCCGCCGCGGAGAACGCGGAGACCTTCATCGACCTCGTCGCGCCCGCCGTGCACGAGGTCGTGCTGAACGGGCACGCCCTCGACGTGGCCGCGGTCTTCCGGGACTCGCGGATCGCGCTGCCGCACCTGAAGCAGGGCCGCAACGAGCTGAAGGTCGTCGCCGACTGCGCGTACACCAACACGGGTGAGGGCCTGCACCGCTTCGTCGACCCGGTCGACGGGCAGGCGTATCTCTACACCCAGTTCGAGGTGCCGGACGCCCGCCGGGTCTTCGCCTCCTTCGAGCAGCCCGACCTGAAGGCCACCTTCCAGTTCACCGTGAAGGCGCCCGAGGGCTGGAGCGTGATCTCCAACTCGCCCACCCCGGAGCCGAAGGACGGCGTGTGGGAGTTCGCGCCGACCCCGCGCATCTCCTCGTACATCACCGCGCTGATCGTCGGCCCGTACCACGCGGTGCACTCGTCGTACGAGGGCGCCGACGGCCAGGTCGTGCCGCTCGGCATCTACTGCCGTCCGTCGCTCGCCGAGTTCCTGGACGCGGAGCACATCTTCGACGTGACCCGGCAGGGCTTCACCTGGTTCCAGGAGAAGTTCGACTACGCGTACCCGTTCGCCAAGTACGACCAGCTCTTCGTGCCGGAGTTCAACGCCGGCGCCATGGAGAACGCGGGCGCGGTCACCATCCGCGACCAGTACGTCTTCCGCTCCAAGGTGACGGACGCGGCCTACGAGCGGCGCGCCGAGACCATCCTCCACGAGCTGGCCCACATGTGGTTCGGCGACCTGGTCACCATGGAGTGGTGGAACGACCTGTGGCTGAACGAGTCGTTCGCCACCTTCACCTCGGTCGCCTGCCAGGCCTCCGTCGAGGGCACCCGCTGGCCGAACGCCTGGACCACCTTCGCCAACGCGGAGAAGACCTGGGCCTACCGTCAGGACCAGCTGCCGTCCACGCACCCGATCATGGCGGACATCAACGACCTGGAGGACGTGCTCGTCAACTTCGACGGCATCACCTACGCCAAGGGCGCCTCCGTCCTGAAGCAGCTGGTGGCGTACGTCGGGCAGGACGAGTTCTTCCAGGGCGTGCAGGCGTACTTCAAGCGCCACGCGTTCGGCAACACCCGCCTCGCCGACCTGCTCGGCGCCCTTGAGGAGACCTCCGGGCGTGACCTGAAGGCCTGGTCGAAGGCGTGGCTGGAGACCGCGGGCATCAACATCCTGCGTCCCGAGATCGAGACCGACGAGAACGGCGCGATCACCTCCTTCGCCGTCCGCCAGGAGGCCCCGGCGCTGCCCGCCGGCGCCAAGGGCGAGGCCGTGCTCCGTCCGCACCGGATCGCGATCGGCCTGTACGACCTCGACGCGGCCGGCAAGCTGGTGCGCACCGAGCGCCTGGAGCTGGACATCGACGCGGCCGAGCTGACGCCGGTCCCGCAGCTCGCCGGCAAGCAGCGCCCGGCCGTGGTGCTGCTGAACGACGACGACCTGTCGTACGCCAAGGTCCGCCTCGACGAGGTGTCCCTGAAGAACGTCACCGCGCATCTCGGCGACTTCACCGAGTCGCTGCCGCGCGCGCTGTGCTGGGCCTCCGCCTGGGACATGACCCGGGACGGCGAGCTCGCCACCCGCGACTACCTGGACCTGGTGCTCTCCGGCATCACCAAGGAGACCGACATCGGCGTCGTGCAGTCGCTGCAGGGCCAGGTGAAGGTGGCCCTCGACCTGTACGCGGCGCCGGAGTGGCGCGCCGAGGGCCTGGCCCGCTGGGGTACGGCCGCGCAGCAGCAGCTGCGGGCGGCGGCCCCGGGCAGCGACCACCAGCTGGCGTGGGCGCGGGCCTTCGCGGCGACCGCCCGTGAGGACGTCGAGCTCGGCCTGCTCGCGGCGCTGCTCGACGGCGGCGAGACGATCGAGGGCCTGGCGGTGGACGCCGAGCTGCGCTGGGCGTTCGTGCAGCGGCTCGCGGCGGCCGGCCGCTTCGAGGAGGCCGAGATCGCGGCCGAGCTGGAGCGCGACAAGACGGCCGCGGGCGAGCGCCACGCCGCCACGGCCCGCGCGGCCCGCCCGACGGAGGCCGCCAAGGCCGAGGCCTGGGCCTCGGTCGTGGAGTCCGACACGCTGGCGAACGCGGTGCAGGAGGCGGTGATCGGCGGCTTCGTCCAGGCCGACCAGCGCGAGCTGCTCGCCCCGTACACGGAGAAGTACTTCTCGTCGATCAAGCACGTCTCCGAGACCCGCAGCCACGAGATGGTTCAGCAGATCGTGGTCGGCCTCTACCCGACGCTCCAGGTGTCGCAGGCGACCCTGGACGCCACGGACGCCTGGATCGCGGCGAACGACCCGGCCCCGGCGCTGCGCCGGCTTGTGACCGAGTGCCGTGCGGGCGTCGAGCGCGCCCTGAAGGCGCAGGCGGCGGACGCGGCGGCGGCCTGACGGCCGTAGCTCCTCCTCGGTGAAGGGCCCCGGACCGGTGTCGGTCCGGGGCCCTTCCCGTTTCAGCGGCTCAGCCGAGGTTCGTGAGCCACTGCCAGCCGCCGGTGCCGATCGTCGTCGGGGTGCCGAGGCCGGTCGCCGTGCCCGGGAGGAACTCCAGGTTCTCGGCGGTGCCCGCGGTACGGGTGGTCCACAGGTCCGGCAGGCCGTCGCCGGTCACGTCGCCGGCCGAGACGGCGAGGCGCCGGTCGGCGACGGTCCAGGGGCCGCCGGTCAGGGCGACAGGGGCGGCGAGCGCGGTCGCTCCCTGGCTCGCGTACTGCTTGATCGCGCCGGTGGCCCGGTCGCGGCCCCACACGTCGGCCCTGCCGTCGCCGGTGACGTCGCCGGGCAGGATCACGTCGTGGCCGGCCCACTCGGGGCCGCCGATGTTCAGCGCGGCCTTGGCGGCGAAGGTCGGCTTGCCGTCGACGGCGGCGCCGCCGCGGTGCAGCCAGAGGCCGGTCGCGCTGCGGGCGAGGACGTCGGGGAGGCCGTCGCCGTCCACGTCGCCGGCGGCGAGCGGGGTGGCGTCGCTCCAGCCGGTGGGGCGGCCGCCCATGGCGACGCGGGTGCCGAGCTCGCCGCTGCCGGCGTTCGGGTAGACCCAGAGGGTGTCGCCGATCCGGGCGAGCAGATCCTCGCGGCCGTCTCCGGTCCAGTCGCCGCGGTGGCTGACGGCGGCGCCGGCCCAGCCGCCGGTGCCGATCTGGCGCATGCCGGCGAGGGTGCCGCCGCCGGTGCCGGAGTAGAGGCGCAGATTGCCGTCGTCCTTCACGGCGACGAAGTCGGGCCGGGCGTCGCCGGTGAGGTCGCCGTCGGTGCCGCTGCCGGGCCGGGGCTCGGGGTAGGCGGCGGCGCGCAGGAGCAGGTGGTCGGAGAGCGGGGCGGCGGGCGCCGGTTCGGGTTCGAGGGCGTCGGCGCGGACCGTGTGGAAGTCACGGGCGCTGAGGAAGACGTGGTCGAACTTCTTGCCGGTGTACGTGGTGGGCTCGCCGGAGCGGCACTCGGTGGCGCCGGCGTCGCGGCAGGCCTGGGTGAACCACTCCTGGTCGTTCTCGTCGGCCTCGGCGAACGGCCCGGTGCCGGGCAGCCCGGCCCGTATCGGGTCCAGGGCCGGGTAGTCGGGGCCCGCGTTGAGGTCGCCGCCGAGGATGACGGGGAGCCCGGCGGCCCAGGTGTCGACCTTGGCCATGACCTGGGAGGAGCCGTTGTCGGGCTGGATGTACTGGGCGAGGTGGGTGTTGCAGAGGAGCGTGGTGCGCCCGTCGATCGGTCCGCGGGCGCACAGCACCGCCCGGCCCTCCTCGCCCGCCGGGACGGTGAGGTTGGCGGCGTAGCGGTCGACGGCCGGCGCCTTGACGAAGACGCCGAGGCCGAAGCGCTTGTCGGTGGACCACTTGCCGCAGCCGGAGACGTCGTTGACGGTCGAGGTCCACACGCCGGTGTAGCCGGGCAGGGCGTCGCGCAGCGCGGCCCACTGGCCGAAGCACAGCTCCTGGAGGAACAGCGCGTCGGTGTCCCAGGCGAGCGTCTGGTCCTTGACCTTGGCGGTCCAGGTGGGCAGGTCGAGCGCGCTCTGGCAGGTGTAGCCGCCGCAGACGTTGTACGAGAGGGTGCGCACCGACGGCGCGGTGCCGGGGTCCACCGTGTCGGCGGCGGCCTGCGCCGCGGTCGGCAGGACCGCGGCGGCCAGCAGCGCGAGCACGGTGACGGCTCTGTGGAGGATTCTCATGTCCGCAGAGCGTAGTGATCGTTTTCCGTGCGTCGACGGGGAGCTCGTCAGTCGGTCAGGCGGGCGTACCGCGCGCGCAGTTCGGCGGCGCCGTCCTCGGTGAGGCTGCCGTGCAGACGCATCCGGGCGACGCCGCCGTCCGGGAAGGCGTCCAGGCGCACATGGGTGACCACGGCCCGGGCGGCGAGCGTGAAGCGGTGCAGGGTGTCGGGCTGGAGGCGGGTGCGCGGGATGATCTCGAACCACTCTGCGCCGTCTTCGGGACCGCCGTTGCGGCCCTGGAGGGAGATCCAGCCCGCCGAGTTGCCCTTGAGGTAGGCGGTGTCGATCTCGACGGCGCGGACGGCGCCCTGGGCGGCGAGCCGGAAGCGCACCCAGTCGTTGGTGCCGCGGACCCGGCGGCGGCGGTTCTCCCAGCCGTCGTCCATCTTGCGCGAGGTGCCGGGCAGGATGATCTGGGTGGGCGAGGAGTAGAACTTGTCGGAGGCGTCCTCGTAGGAGCCGCCGTTGAGCACCGAGATCAGGTCGAGGGTGCCGAGGACGTCCAGCCACTCGGGGTCCGGGACCACCTCGCCGTGCACGCGGAGGCGGGCGATGCCGCCGTCGGGGTGCTGGCACAGGCGCAGGTGGGTGTAGCGGCGCTCGGCGGTGATCGCGAAGCCGTTGGCGGCGTGGCCGCGCACCGGGGTGGGCGGCACGAGCTCCTCCCACTTGGCCTCCAGAAGCTCCTCCGGGCTGGGGGTTCCCTCGACGGCGGCGGCCTGGATGCTCACCTTCTGCGGGTAGTTGCCGCGGAAGTGGGCGGTGTCGACGATGATGCCGCGGATGACGCCGGGGGCGCCGAGGCGGACGATCGCCCAGTCGTGGTCCTCGGGCGCCGGGAACGGGTGGTCGGCGTCGGCGCCGCGGCGGCGCCGGGTCTCCCAGCCGTCCATGATCTTGCCCTTGTGGCCGAAGTGCTCGGGGTCGAACACGGCCCGCTCGCGGACGAGCAGGTTCTCCCGCTCGGCGAAGAACTCGTCGTTGGCGGCCACGACACCGGCGCCGAGGCGCCGGTCGGCGAGGTCGACGAGCTCGGTGAAGGGGAAGTCACCGGTGCGGTAGTCGGCGTACGGGTCGCCGCCGGCGTACGGCGCGGCGTCGTTGGCGTGCGGGTCCTGGTCCTGGATCGGGTCGTTCGCGTCGAGGCTCATGCTTCGACTGTGCCGCCGGAGCATGACTCAGGTCCATCGAATGTTTTCGACAGGTCTTTGTAGTGCTACTGAACGGTCTGGGCGGTCTCGCGCTGGACGGCGGCCTGGCGCAGGGCCGCGAGGACCCGGGCGACGGCGGGGCGTTCCTCCGAGCCGCGCCGGACGGCCGCGACGACATGGCGGCGCGGCTGGTCGGCGGAGAGCACCCGCATGACGACCCCGGCGCCGGTACGGCGTTCGGCGGCGGCCATCCGGGGCACCAGGGCGACGCCCATCCCGGCCTCGACCAGGGCGAGGATCGCGGTCCAGCCGGCCGCGCTGTGCGCCTGTTCGGGCACGAAGCCGGCGGCCTCACAGGCGGCGGTGGTGATCTCGGACCAGGGCCCGGAGCCGCCGAAGATCCACGGCTCGGCGGACAGGTCGGCGAGCCGCAGTCCGGCCGCGTCGGCGAGCGGGTGCCCGGCGGGCAGGGCGACGTCGAGCGGGTCGGCGAGCAGTGGCACCCGGCTGAACTTGGGGTCGCGGGCGGTGGGCGCGTGGGCGGCGAGGGAGAGCGCCAGGTCGACCTGGCCGGCGGTGAGCAGTTCGTACGCCTCCGCCGCCTCGGCCTCGCGGACCCGGACGTCGAGCCCGGGGTGGGCGGGGCGCAGCGCCTGTACGGCGGGGACGACGAGGGCGGAGACGGCGGTGGAGAAGGCGGCGACCCGGATCCGGCCGGCCTCGCCGCTGAGATAGGCGTCGAGATCGGCCTCGGCCCGCTCCAGCTGGGCGAAGACGGCCTCGGCGTGCCGCAGCACCAGATGGGCGGCGTCGGTGAGCCGGACCCGCCGGCCCTGGGCCTCCAGGAGCCGTACGCCGAGCTGCTTGGAGAGGTTGGTGAGCTGCTGGGAGACGGCGGAGGGGGTCATCAGGAGGGCCTCCGCGGTGGCGGTGACGGTGCCGCGGTCGCGCAGGGTGCGGAGGATCTGGAGCTTCTTGATGTCCCACTCGGTCATGGGCCGCAACCTACCGGCCCCGCTGCCGGGCCGAACTCAGGGCCACTCCGCCGAGGATGAGCACCATGCACCCGGCGCCGGCGAGCCCGAGCCGTTCGCCGAGGAGGAGGGCGGAGAGCAGGGCGACGCAGACCGGCTGGAGGTAGTAGACGACGCCGGCGCGGGCGGCGCCGATCAGGGCGATGGCGCGGTTCCAGGCGAAGAAGGCGACGGCGGAGGAGAACACGCCGACGTAGAGCAGGGGTCCGACGGTGCCGGCGGTGACCGGGAAGCCGCCCTGGACGGTGAGGGAGATCGCGTAGGCGGGGGCGAGCATCAGTGCGCCGAGCACGAAGGTGGTGAGCAGGAAGGCGAGTCCGTCGAGCTCGGCGGGCTTGCGCTTGAGCAGTGCGCTGTACGTGGCGAAGGACAGGGCCGCGGCGAACATCCAGAGGTCGCCGGGGGTGAAGTCCGAGGTCGGTGAGCCCTTGCCGACGAGCAGCAGCACGCCGAGGACGGCGGTCAGCAGGCCGAGGAGGCGCCGGGCGCCGAGCCGTTCGCCGCCGAGCCGCGCGTAGCCCGCCATGATCACCGGCGAGGCGGCCATGATCATGCCCATGTTGCCGGCGGAGGTGGTCAGTCCGGCCTGGTGGACCAGGGTGTTGTAGAGGGCGACGCCGAAGAGCGAGGCGAGCGCGACGAAGCCGAGGTGCCGCCGGATCAGGGCCCGCTGCCGCCACAGCGGGCGGGCGGCGAAGGGGGCGACGGCGAGCAGCGCGATGATCCAGCGCCAGAACACGGCCTGGACGGGCGGGATCGAGTCGGCCATGTCGCGGGTGGCGACGAAGCTGCCGGACCAGACGACGGTGGCGAGCAGGGCGAGGAGCACGCCGAGGCCGGCGCCCCGGTGGTTGCTCGCGGGGGCCGGCCTCTCGGTGGCGGTCTCGTTCTCAGCGGCGTTCTTGTCAGTGGCGTTCTTGCCAGTGGCGGTTTTCTCGGCGGCGATCAGGCTCATGGACGCTACCGTCGCACCGCAGAAACCTCCAGGTCCATCGAAACTTCCTGACCGTTCTTTTCAGAAGAGCTGAACGATTTGGGCGCCTCCGCGGGCTCCTTCACGGCGCGGGGCCGGGGCGAGAGCTGGCCCGCCAGCGTGGCGCCGAAGGCGATGACCATGCCGAGCACCTGGACCGGACCGAGGGCCTGGCCGAGGGCGGCCCAGCCGATGACGGCGGCGGTGATCGGCGAGAGCGGGCCGAGCAGGGTGACCGAGGAGGCGCTGAGCCGCTCGATGCCGCGGAACCAGAGGAAGTAGGAGATCGCGGTGTTGCCGAAGGCGAGATAGGCGTAGCCGGCCAGGTTGGTGCCGGTGAGGGCCGGCGGGGCGCCCTCGATCAGCAGGGCGACGGGCAGCAGGACGAGGCCGCCCGAGGCGAGCTGCCAGCCGGTCAGGGCGAGGGCGCCGACGCCCTCGGGGCGGCCCCAGCGCTTGGTGAGGACGGTGCCGGCGGACATCGACAGGGAGGAGAGCAGTCCGGCGACCACGCCGACGGTGTCGAAGGCGGCTCCCGCCTTCAGGACCACGAGGCTGACACCGAAGGCGGCGGCGATGGCGGTGAGCAGCCCCCGCACGGTGGGCCGGTCACCGAGGAGCAGGGCGGCGAGGGCCACGACGAACAGCGGTCCGACCGAGCCGACGACGGCGGCGACGCCGCCGGGCAGGCGGTAGGCGGCGAGGAAGAGGAGCGGGAAGAAGGCGCCGATGTTGAGGGCGCCGAGGACCGCGGACTTCCACCACCAGGCGCCCTGCGGGAGCTTGCGGGTGAGGGCGAGGAGCAGCAGTCCGGCGGGCAGCGCCCGCATGAGTCCGGTGAAGAGCGGCCGGTCGGGCGGCAGGAACTCCGTGGTGACGAAGTAGGTCGAGCCCCAGGAGATCGGGGCCAGGGCGGTCAGGGCGACGGTGGCGGCCTTGCGGGACATGACGGTTCCCCCTCTGCGGCGACTTGCTCAGCGGTAATTAACTTAGCACTAAGCTACTTATGCGCAAGTGGCTTTTCGGTAAGTGACTTAGTTGCAAGCAGCTCAGGAGAGAGGGAGACTGCGGGCATGGAGAATCACGACGCCGTCGACGCCATCACCGACCAGTGGGCGGCCGTCCGCCCGGACCTGGAGACGCTGCCGATGGCCGTCTTCGGCCGGATCTACCGGCTCGCCGGCGCCATGCGCGGAAAGGTGGACCAGGCGTACAAGCCGTACGGGGGCATGGGGCTCGGCGAGTTCGACGTGCTCGCGACGCTGCGCCGCTCCGGTGAGCCGTACACGCTCTCACCGCGCGAGCTGACCGCCACGCTCATGATCACGACGGGTGGGATGACCGGCCGCCTCGACAAGCTGGAGCGGGCCGGGTTCATCACCCGCAGCCCCGACCCGAACGACCGGCGCGGGCTGCGGGTCACCCTCACCGACGAGGGCCGGGAGCTCGTCGACCAGGCCGTCGGCGCGGGCCTCGCCCAGCAGCGGGCCGCCCTGGAGGCCGCGCTCAGCACCGAGGAGGCGGAGCAACTGGCCGGGCTGCTGCGGAAGCTGCTCGCCACCACCGCGTGAGGACGCAGTAGCACCCCGGCAGGGGTCCTGAGGACGCACGAGGGCGCCGCGCGGTACCCGTTGTACCGCGCGGCGCCCTCGTGAACGTACGAGTGAGGCCTAGGCCTGCTTCCGGGACTTGTCGAGGACCATCACCAGGCCGGCGATGATCAGGAACAGTGCGATCGGCGCGGCCACGTACAGACCGATGGTCTCGATGACCTCCAGCTTGGGGGCCGGGTCGTCACCGTCGTCGCGGGTGTTCGCGAGCGCGGGGGACGACATGAGCAGCATCATCAGCGTCGTACCGGCCGCGACGGCGCCGGCGCGCAGGGCGTTCTTCTTGTCCACGGTGCAAAAGTAGCGAACACCTAAACGGACCGCGCGCCCGGGGGTGCCGTACGGGCACGCACGCCCCCTCCGCGCGCCTCCGCGACCGCGTCCGCGTCCGCATCCGAGACCGCCTCCGAGACCCCCCTCAGCAGATCGTGCGCCCGGGGCGAGGCGGCGAGCTCCTCCAGGGACATCGGCTGCCCGTCGGGCCCCGCCACCGGCAGCCGCCAGTTGGGGTACTGGTCCCAGGTGCCCGGCAGGTTCTGCGGCCGCCGGTCCCCCACCGCGTCCGGCAGCCACACCCCGACCAGGCGCGCCGGGGTGGCCGCCAGGAAGCGGTGGAAGGCCCGGACCTCGGCCGCCTCGTCGCCCGGCCCCTCCGGCAGGAATCCGAGCCGCTGCAGCAGCCCCAGCCACTCCGAGGTCTCCGCCGCGTCCCGGGCCCGCTCGCGCGCCAGACCCCCGTCCCCGTCCGCGGAGCCGCTCAGCAGCCCGAGCCGGTGGCGGAGCGTCACATGGGAGCCGGACAGGCGCGCGGCGGTGGACGGCAGGTCGTGGGTGGTGGCGGTGGCCACGCAGTCGGCCCGCCACTCCCCCGGCGCCAGCGGCCGCCCGCCGCCCGCCCAGTCCCGCTCGAACCACAGCACCGAGGTGCCGAGCACCCCGCGCCGGGCCAGCGCCTCGCGCACCCCCGGCTCGACCGTGCCCAGGTCCTCGCCGACCACCGAGGCGCCCGCCCGGTGGGCCTCCAGGACCAGGACGGCGAGCATGGCCTCGGAGTCGTAACGGACGTACGTGCCCTCGGTCGGCTCGCCGCCCTCCGGCACCCACCACAGCCGGAACAGCCCCATGACGTGGTCGATCCGCAGCGCGCCCGCGTGCCGGAGGAGTTCGCGGAGAAGACCTCGGTACGGGGCGTAGCCCGCGGCGGCGAGCGCGTCCGGGCGCCAGGGCGGCAGGCCCCAGTCCTGGCCCCGGGAGTTGAATGCGTCGGGCGGCGCGCCGACCGACATCCCTGCGGCGAAGACCCGCTGCTGCGCCCAGGCGTCGGAGCCGTCCGGGTGCACGCCGACGGCCAGGTCGTGGACGATCCCGACCGGCATCCCGGCCCGCCGTGCGGTGTCCGCCGCGTCGGCGAGCTGCCGGTCCGTCAGCCAGGCGAGCCGGCAGTGGAAGTCGACCCGGGCGGCCAGGTCGGCGTCCGCCCGGACCGCCGCCGCGGCCCCCTCCGGGTCGCGCAGCTCTTCCGGCCAGCGGCGCCAGTGGTGGCCGTGCCGCTCGGCGAGCGCCTGGTAGGTGGCGTGGTCCTCCAGGGCCCGGCCGCGGCCGGCCAGGAAGTCGCGGTAGTCGGCCCGGCGGCCGGGTCCCAGCTCGACGGTGTGCACCAGCTCCAGGGCGCGCCGCTTGACCTCCCACACGGCGTCCCGGTCGATCAGCGCGCCCTTGCCGAGCACCCTCTCGCGCAGCTCGGCGGCGTCGGCGAGGATCCGGTCGAGCTCGTCGCGGCGGGCCGGGTCCACGTACGCGTACTCCGGGATGTCCTCGATCCGCAGATGCACCGGATCGGGGAAGCGGCGGGAGGACGGGCGGTACGGGGAGGGGTCGGACGGCGCCCCGGGGACCGCCGCGTGCAGCGGGTTGACCTGCACGAAGCCGGCACCGTGGGTGCGGCCCGCCCAGTCGGCGAGCTCCCGCAGGTCACCGAGGTCGCCCATGCCCCAGGAACGGGCGGAGAGGAGGGAGTAGAGCTGGACGAGCAGCCCGAAGGCCCGTCCCCCGGCCCGACCCCCGGCCTGCTCCACCGGCGCGGGCACGCGCGCGGGGGCCACGATCAGGGTGCTCGCCGTACGGCGCCCGTCCGGGGCCTCGGCGACCAGCCGGTGCACCCCGGTGGGCAGGGCGCGCCAGTCGGCGCCCGTGACGGTCCGGCCGGCCTCGGTGGTGACGGTGAGCCGGGTGCCGGGTGGCAGTCCGCGGGGCGGCCGGAGCCCGCGCCGAGCGCCCGCCTCTGTCGCCTCCCCCGCTTCGCCCTCGTCGTCCTGCCAGCGGACCACGGTGGGCGGCAGCAGCCGTTCCCGGGCGGTGCGTTCGGCCGCCTCAAGCGCCGCGGCGAGCGCCTCCGGGCCCGAGGCGTCCACCCCGAGGGCGCGCAGCACCGCCACCACGGTGGCCTCGGACACGGGGACCGTGACGCCCTCGGAGGGGGCGTACGAGGTGGCGACGCCGTGCAGGTCGGCGAGGCGGGCCAGGGTCACGTCACACTCCGGGGGACTCCGAACCGCCCGCGGTGGCGCGGGCGGTGGGTTCGCTGGTCAGGGGGGCGGCCTCGATCAGGGGCGGTTCGCTGGTGAGCGGCGCGGCGTCGGCGAGCGGCGGTTCGCTGGTGAGCGGTTCGCTGCTGGGCGACGCACTGCTGAACGGCGCGCTCTGCCTCGGGATCGCTATCCGTTTGCAGGCGTGGTCGGTCGCGGGCGCGGTCACGGGATCTCCCGGTGTTCGTCTCGACAGGTAAGACAGCAGAGGGAGCCCTACCCAGCGATTCCCGTTTTACCGGCGGGATGTGGCGAAAGCGTGCCACCTCGCCGAAACCGCACCGGGCAATGCGGACAGTTCGCCCTGCCGCATTGACACTCCGTCGGCCCGGGTGGTGGGCTCGTCATCCAATCGTGACCATCGGGCGCGATCCACGATCGTGATCTTCGGGCGGAGAGGAGCCCCGGGTGTCCCTCGGACGCAGGAAGCGGACGGCCACCGCCGTCGCCGCGGCGGTCATCGGCGGACTCCTCGGCGGCGCCCTGCCCGGTGTCGCCCACGCCGCCCCCGGCTCTCCGGGCTCCCCCGGCTCCCCGGTGACCTCCCCCGACCGGCAGTCCGCGGCCGTGCCCCCGGTCTGGCCGCGGCCCCAGTCGATCGCCCCGGCCGGTGCGGCCGTGCCGCTCGGCAGCGAGGTGACGCTGCTCGTCGCGCCCGAGGCCGATCCGTACGCCGCCGGGGCCCTGCGCGGGCTGCTGCGGGCCGCCGGGGTGCGCACCGTGCACGAGACGCTGCCCGGCCGCGGGCCGGTGATCCGGTTCGGCGACAGCGTGGAGACGGACGCGGCGCTGCGCGCCCTGAGGGTGCCCGAGCGGGGCGATCTGCCGGACGGCGGCTACCGGCTCGCCACCGGCCGGCTGGCCGGCCGTGACACCGTCGTCGTGGACGGCGCCGGCGAGGACGGCCTCTTCCACGCCGTACAGACCCTCCGTCAGCTCATCGGCTCCGCAGACGGCTCCGGAGCCGGTCCCAAGGGCGCGGTCGTCCCCGGCGTCGTGGTGCGCGACTGGCCCGGCACCGCCGTCCGCGGCCTCACCGAGGGCTTCTACGGGGAGCCGTGGACGCCCGCCGAACGGCTCGCCCAGATCGACTTCATGGGCCGCACCAAGCAGAACCGCTATCTGTACGCCCCTGGCGACGACCCCTACCGCCGCGCGCTGTGGCGCGAGCCCTACCCGGCCGCCGAGCGGGCCGCCTTCCGCGAGCTCGCCGCCCGCGCCACCGCCAACCACGTCACCCTCGCCTGGGCCGTCGCCCCTGCCCAGGCCATGTGTCTGTCATCGGACGCGGACGTCGCCGCGCTCACCAGGAAGCTCGACGCCATGTGGGCGCTGGGGGCGCGGGCCTTCCAGCTGCAGTTCCAGGACGTCAGCTACAGCGAGTGGAGCTGCGACGCGGACGCCGACGCCTTCGGCAGCGGCCCCGAGGCCGCCGCCCGGGCGCACGCGCGCGTGGCGAACGCCGTCGCCGCCCACCTGGCCCGGCGCCACCCGGGCGCGGCCCCGCTGTCGCTGATGCCGACCGAGTACTACCAGGACGGCGCCACCGACTACCGGAGCGCGCTCGCCGGCGCCCTCGACCGGCGCGTGGAGGTGGCCTGGACCGGCGTCGGCGCCGTACCGCGCACCATCACGGGCCGGGAGCTGGCCGGGGCCCGGGACGCGCTGCGCCACCCGCTGGTCACCATGGACAACTACCCGGTCAACGACTACGCGCAGGACCGGCTCTTCCTCGGCCCGGCGACCGGCCGCGAGCCGGCCGTCGCCGCCGGGTCCGCCGCCTTCCTCGCCAACGCGATGGAGCAGGCCGCCGCCTCCCGGGTGCCGCTGTTCACCGCCGCCGACTTCGCCTGGAACCCCAAGGGCTACCGGCCGCAGGAGTCCTGGCAGGCCGCCGTCGACGAGCTGGCGGGCCCCGATCCGGCCGCCCGCGAGGCGCTGCGCGCGCTCGCCGGGAACGGCGCCTCCTCGCTCCTCGCCCCGGACGCCGAGTCCGCCTATCTGAAGCCGCTCGCCGCCGCCTTCTGGACCGCCCGCGCGCAGCACGACCCGGCGGTACGGGAGAAGGCGGGGCGCGAGCTGCGCGCCGCGTTCACGGTGATGCGCGAGGCGCCCGCGCGCCTGCAGGGCACCGCCGACGGCAGCCTGGGCGCCGAGGCCGGGCCGTGGCTCGAACGCCTCTCCCGGTACGGCGCGGCCGGCGAGACCGCCGTCGACATGCTGCTCGCCCAGGCGCGCGGCGACGGCGCAGGGGCCTGGCGGGCCCAGCTGGATCTTGAGCGGAAGCGGGCCGCCCTGCGTGCTGCGGGTGGCGCCGGGCGGGTGACGGTCGGCAAGGGCGTCCTGGACGCCTTCCTCGACCGGGCCGCCGCCGAGTCGGCAGCCTGGACCGGCGCCGACCGGGCGCCGTCGCGCACCGGTGAGCCGAAGCAGGACCGCGGGGCGGCCGGGGGCGCGGCCTCCGGCGACGGCGACACGTACACCGTCCGGCTGGACCGTACGCGGCCGGTGGAGACCCTGACCGTGATGACCGACCCGGTCGACCCCGCCGGGGGCGGTCGGGGGACGGGCTTCCTGGAGGCGTACGTGCCGGGCGAGGGCTGGCGGCGGATCGGGCCGCTCGCCGCGTCCGGCTGGACCCAGGCCGACCTGAAGGGGCTGCGGGCCGAGGCGCTGCGGATCGTGTGGACCGGCGGCGCCGGCGCGCCGCCGCGGGTGCGCTCGCTCGTGCCGTGGTTCGCCGACGAGCCGCGGGCCGGGCTCGCCCTGTCCCGTACCGAAGCCGACGCCGAGATCGGCGGCCCCGCGCAGCGGGTGGACGTCACCCTGGAGGGGCGGCGGGCCGCCGAGGTGCGCGGTCCGCTGACCGCCGAGGCTCCCAAGGGCATCACCGTGCGCCTGCCCAGGGACGAGACGGTCGTGCCGCGGGGCACGACGGCCACCGTGCCCCTGGAGGTGTCGGTGGCGCCCGGCGTGCCCTCCGGCTCGTACACCGTCCCCGTCTCCTTCGCGGGCGAGCGGCAGGTCCTCACGGTGCGCGCCTTCCCGCGTACCGAGGGCCCCGACCTGGTCCGTACGGGCACGGCCTCGTCCTCCGGCGACGAGACGCCCGACTTCCCGGCCGCGCTCGCCGCCGACGGCGATCCGGCGACCCGCTGGTCCTCGCCGGCCGAGGACGGCGCCTGGTGGCAGGTGGAGCTGGCCGAGCCGGCCCGGATAGGGCAGGTGGTGCTGCACTGGCAGGACGCCTATGCCGCCCGCTACCGCGTCCAGGTCTCCGCCGACGGGCGGGTGTGGCGTACCGCCGCGACCGTACGGGACGGCCGGGGCGGGCGGGAGTCGGTGCGCATGGACGCCGCCGACACGCGGTTCCTGCGGGTGCAGGGCGACGCGCGGGCGACGGAGTACGGCTACTCGCTGTGGTCGGTGGAGACGTACGCGGTGGCGCCTGCGGGCGCGCCGACGGGCCCGGACACGGAGGAGCCGGAGTCGGACGGTACGCCGCCCGACTCCCCGTAGATCTGGGTGTCTCTCGTACGCGAAAGGCCCGGCTCAACCCGTCGTCACGGCCTCCTGCGGGGAGGCGGTGGCGACGGAGTCGATCCGGGCCAGGACGTCGTCGGCGCCGTACGGCTGGAGGTACGGCAGCCAGCGTGGGTCGCGATGGCCGGTACCGATGATCCGCCAGGCCAGACCGGTCGGCGGCGCGGGTTGATGGTGCAGCCGCCAGCCCAGCTCACGCAGGTGCCGGTCGGCCTTGACGTGGTTGCAGCGGCGGCAGGCCGCCACGACGTTGTCCCAGGCGTGCGTCCCCCCGCGGCTGCGCGGAACGACGTGGTCGACGCTGGTTGCGACGCCACCGCAGTACACGCAGCGTCCGCCGTCGCGGGCGAACAGGGCTCTGCGGGTCAAGGGAACGGGCCCCCGGTAGGGGACCCGCACGAACCGCTTCAGCCGCACCACACTGGGCGCGGCGACGACACGGCTCTCGCTGTGCATGAAGGCGCCGGATTCCTCGAGGCAGAGTGCCTTGTTCTCCAGGACGAGGACGAGCGCGCGGCGGAGCGGTACGACGCCGAGCGGCTCGTACGACGCGTTGAGGACCAGGACATGCGGCACGGATGCCTCCTATGACGCCGGCGGCGCGTGGCTCGCGCCGGGACGAAACTGCTCTCAGTCTCTCCTCACAGCGGGCCGGTGCGCCACCACGTATACGTAATGGTCCTGAGGTGTTCTCGACCACATCGGCCGCCGCACGGGAGTCATCCCCGCATGTGGGCCGTCTTTCCGGGTGCACCTGTGTGCACACGTCAACGGGGGCACCCCCCTGCCCCCGCTAGTGTGGATGATTCGCGAACGCCTGCCTGGAGGTCCCCTCGTGCCGCCCCTGTCCTGGTCCGCCCTGCGAACCGCCGCCGCCGACGATCCCACGCACGTTCCGGTGACGCTGGACGAGGCGGCGGAGAAGGCGACGAACGCCGCGGGGTGGGTGGAGCAGAACTGGTCCACCTGGCTGAACACCGGCCTGAAGATCGTCCTCATCCTGGTCGTCGCCTTCACCCTGCGGATGCTGGTCCGCAAGGCCCTGACCAAGCTGATAGACCGCATGAACCGCTCGGCCCAGGCGGTCGAGGGCACCGCCCTCGGCGGCCTCCTCGTCAACGCCGAGCGCCGCCGCCAGCGCTCCGAGGCGATCGGCTCCGTGCTCCGCTCCGTGGCCTCCTTCCTGATCCTCGGCACCGCCGGCCTGATGATCCTCGGCGCCTTCAAGATCGACCTGGCGCCGCTGCTCGCGTCCGCCGGTGTGGCGGGTGTCGCGATCGGTTTCGGCGCGCGGAATCTGGTGACGGACTTCCTCTCCGGCGTCTTCATGATCCTGGAGGACCAGTACGGTGTCGGCGACTCCGTCGACGCGGGCGTCGCCTCCGGCGAGGTCGTCGAGGTGGGCCTGCGCGTCACCAAGCTGCGCGGCGTCGACGGCGAGATCTGGTACGTCCGCAACGGCGAGATCAAGCGCATCGGCAACCTCAGCCAGGGCTGGGCCACGGCCGCCGTCGACGTCACCGTCCGCCCCACCGAGGACCTGGACCGGGTGAGCGCGGTAATCACCGAGGCCGCCGACTCCATGTCCAAGGACGAGCCCTGGAACGAGCGCCTCTGGGGCCCCGTCGAGATCCTGGGCCTCACCGAGGTCCTGCTCGACTCCATGACCATCCGCGTCAACGCCAAGACCATGCCCGGCAAGAAGCTCGGCGTCGAACGCGAACTCCGCTGGCGCATCAAGCGCGCCCTCGACGCCGCCGGCATCCGCATCGTCGGCGGCATCCCGCCCCAGGCGGACGAGTCCAAGCCCGCCGACCCCACGGCCGGCATGTCGGCCCCCTCGGCCTTCGCCTCCCCGGCCTCCCCGCAGTCGGCGGCGGCGACGCCATTGCCGAAGCCGGACCTGAACAAGTAGCCCGCCGCCGCGACACGAGAAAGGGGCGCCCCGCCGTACGACGGCGGGGCGCCCCTTCGCCGATCATGGTCAAGGTCCGTTCAAGTAACCAGGCCCGTCCGCCTCCTCGGCCAGGGGCAGCCGTAGCATCTGCGCCCATGTCTCCGAGATACTCCCTCGCCCTGCGGGTCTACACGATCCCGGTCCTCGGCACCTTCGCCCTGGCCCTGCACCACAAGGTGAACACGGGAAGCTGGACCTTCCCCGTCTACTTCACCGTCCCGACCCTCGCGCTGGCCACCCTCGTCTTCTGGCACAACCGCAGCCCCGAGGCGGTGGCACGCCTGGAGGCCCGCCGAGCGGCGCGAAGGCTGGGCAAGTAGTCCGGGCAGGCGAAGGCGGCATCGTGGCCGGTCAGCGGCCGAGCCGGCCGTCCTTGACGCTCGCGACGAAGGCGGAGAAGGCGGCGACGGAGAGGCCGAGGACGGGGCCGCCGGTGTTCTTGGAGTCGCGGACGGGGACGGTGTGGTGGGCGGCGGCGAGGTTGATGGCGACCTCGATGCACTCGCCGTTGTTGCTGTAGGAGGACTTGTACCAACGGGGGGACTCGGTCGTCATGACATGCCCTTTCGTACCTGCTCGACCATGGCTACGGAGTCTGCCTGGGAGAGGCATTCCGCCTGGAGTTGATGGTAGGCCGTCAAGAGGGACACCACCGCTGTGCGCTCCCGCTCGACATGCCCCTGCGCATGGGTCTCCGCGTACGCGATCATCGAACGGTCGGCCAGCGTAAGCAGGTTGACCGGGAGGTCGAACGGGCGCCGCTCGCCCATGTCGTACGGTGCCACCTGAAACACGCTGTTCGGCAACTCGGCGAACTCGACCAGCCGCTCCAACTGCGCCCGCATGGCGTCGGGACCGCCAACAGGGCGACGGATGCAGCTCTCATCCATCACCACGAGCAGCATGGGCGGGCGGTCCTTCACCAGCGCCCCCTGCCGCTCCATGAGGAACGCGACGCGCTCGTCCGCCTGTTGCTGTGTGAGGGAGCCGCGCCGCACGTGGCTGTTCGCGAGCGCTTGCGCGTACCCCGGCGTCTGCAACAGCCCCGGAATGATCCCGAGATGGAACGACCGGATCTCGACCGCCCGGCCCTCGTAGGCGACGTATTCCGAAAAGCCCTCCAACAGGTTGCCGTACCGCATCTCGCTCCACAGGCGTTCCAGCGAGTCCGCCGTTCCGACTGTGCCGAAGACCTGATCGAGCTCCCGCGAGAACGGGAGGGTCGGCGGTTTGCGAGCAGTTTCCACCGCAGAGATGTGCTGGCTGGAGTAGCTCACCCGCCCCGCCAGGTCCTCCTGCGTCCAGCTCCGACGCTCCCGCAGCCTGCGCAGATGTGCACCGTAAGCCGCGCGCGGGCCGTCCTCCGGGCGTAATTCCTTGCGATTGACCACAACTCTTCCTTCGAGTCTGCCCAGTTGAAGGGGGACTCGACCCTACGCCACGCTGACGACCCCTGGTAGTGGATTCGCTACAGAGAGGCACCGTCATGCCCGAACCCTCCCCCGCCCTCGGCTCCTTCGTCGCCGACACCAGCAACGGAACGCCCCACCTCGGCGAGGTCACCGCACACGAAGGCGGCACCCTCTACCTGCGCCCGCCGGGCGGCGGCATCGAGTGGACCGCGGCGCCGGCGGACCTGCGGCCGCCCACGGAGGACGAGTGGGCCCGCATCCGCGTCCTCACCACCCCCGTCCCGCGCACGGCCTACGTGCTGTCCGCCGACCACGGCCTCCGCCCCCGCCCCGAGCCGTCCCCGGGCTGCCCCTCCTGCGCGGCGCTCGTCCAGTGGTTCGACCACTACATGGGAGTGGGGCCGCAGCGCGACGAATCGGCGGCGGTGGACTGCGTGGTGGAGATCCGCAACCACCCGCACGACCCGCCCAAGATGACGATCAAAGAGTTCCCCACCCCCCGGTGATGCCCGGTAGGACGGCCCGGAGGAGGGGAGCTCGTGAGCCTGCACGAATTCGAGATCGAACCCGAGGTACGGGAATGGCTGGACACCCTGAGCGCGTCCGACTACAAGCGCGTGGACGAGGTCGCCGGAATGCTCGCCGCATGCGGCACGGACATGCCCGGGTCGCTCGCGAAGCCCCTCGGTGGCGGCGTGTGGGAGCTGCGGGTACGCATCAGGGACGGTGCGGTGGCCGCGCGGGTGACGTACTGGTTCGCCCCCGGGAGGGTGGTGTTCCTGACCGTGTTCCGCAAGACGCGCCAGCACGAAGAGGATGAGGTACAAAGGGCGCGAGGAGCCCGGAAAGTCTGCGAACGCGATCACGGCACGGCGGCGGACAGCTACAGGAGGACGGTATGAGCGGGTACAGCACAACCGCCCACATGCGCTGGCTCCGCGACCGGGCCCCTGGCGACGATCCCGAGCGTGCGGCCATCCGGAAGCGTCTCGCCTTCGGCCTCGCCGTGTACGACTGCCGCATCGAGCGCGCCCTGAGCGTGAAGCGTCTCGCCGCGCTGGCGGGGATGGAGCCGGACGAGATCGAGCGCATCGAGGAGGGGGGCACCGAGCCCTCCCTGGAGCTGATCGAGCGCCTGGCCGAGGCCCTGCACGCCGAGGTGCGCCTCACCCCTGGCCCGAGCCCGGCCATAAGGTTCGAGCCCCCGGCCGCCTGACCGCCCCGAAGCCGCCTCAGAACCACCCACCCCCACCCCGGGACACCATCACCCACCGCAGGCACCCCGCGTCATCGTCTTCGGGACCCGTTCGGCGGCGGCTCTCCATCACTGCATGGCTTCCCTTGCCTTGTCGAGGTTGCCTTCCACAAGTCGGCCGTACCCTTGGGCCACGGCTCAGCAGCCCGCGAGACGCGCGAGGTTGGTAGCGGTCTCGCGCACCACCGTGGCGCTTCTGCGAATGGCGGTATCCCGGTCGACGAGGCCCTGCTCCTCCTCCTGCGAGGGGGCGATGAGCTCGACTGTGATGTAGGGAGCCGTCGAGCCCATGCGGCGGGCGCAGCCGACGGGCAGCGTGGCCTCGGCCCTGTCCGGGAGTGCCCAGCCGGTGAACCCGGGGCCGAGGGGGACGGAGTCCTTCTTGTGGCCGGAGGCGCTCTGCGTGTCCTGAATGATCAGTTGGTAGATCCCGCGGGGAGAGTCACTGTCCGGGTTGGCCCGCATCACGTGGCACGTCTTGAACACCGCGTAGTCGCCCTTGCCCTTCCGCTCCCACTCCTCCGCGCTGGCCTCACCCCCCTTGCCGTCGTCGATCAGCTCCGCTGTCTGCCGGCTGAGCGCCCCGTAACACAAGGTCTGCGGCAGCGGCGGCTTCTCCTTGTCGTCAGGCCAGAGGCTCGCCGTCACGACGGCCACCCCGGCGACGCCGAGCACGATGGTCAGCGGCAGCCACTTCTTGTCCATCGGTCACTGTCCCATCGCCTTGTCAGCGTCCCCCATGGCGCGCTGCCACCGGTCCCTTTTCCGTGTGCCCAGGCTCCTTCGCCATCCCGCCCATCGCCCCATGCAAAGTGGCGATCTCGACCACCGCTCTTCTTCAGTGGGATGGCGCGACTCAGCAGCCGGCGAGACGCGCGAGGTTCGTGGCCGCCTCGCGGAGCACCGTGGTGCTTCTGTGGATGGCCGTGCCCCGGTCGACGAGCTTCTTCTTCTCCTCCTGCGAGGGGGTGATGAGCTCGACGGTGATGTACGGGGCGGTCGAGCCCATGCGGGCGGCACAGCCGGCGGGCAGTGTCGCCTTGGCCTCGTCGGGGCGCACCCAGCCCTTGAAGCCAGGGCCGAGGGGGACGGAATCCTTCCTGGGGCCGGAGTCGTGCAGCTCGTCCTGGATGATCAGGTTGAAGGTGCCTCGGGGGTAGTCGTTGTCGGGGTTGGCGCGCATCACGCCACACCCCTTGAACACCTTGAGCTCGCCCTTGCCCGGGCTCTCCCACTCCTCCGCGCTGACCTCGCCCCCCTTGCCGTCGTCGATCAGTTCCGCCGTCTGCCGGCTGAGCGCCCCGTAACACAAGGTCCGCGGCAGCGGCGGCTTCTCCTCCTCAGGCCAGAGGCTCGCCGTCACGACGGCTACCCCGGCGACGCCGAGCACGACGGTCAGCGGCAGCCACTTCTTGTCCATCGGTCACTGTCCCATCGCCTTATCCGCTTCCCCCATGCCGTACGCATACCACTGCTCGGTGGTCGACTGGAGGCCGTCCTCGTACTCACCGGGGCTCGCGTCCAGCTCCTCCGGCGTGAGCCCGCGTTTCGTCGCCATCCCGCGCAGCAGGCGGTACATCTCCTGCTGACCCTCGTCGTAATGCTTAATCATGTTGTCTCGGGTCGCGGCGTCGACCCTAGCGTTGTCGTTGTTCAGGGCCCCGCTCAGAGCCCAGTCCACCGTGCGCTGGACCCCGTCGCCGACGACCGGGATGGGGGTCAGCAGTCCGCCGACGACATGGTAGTTGACCATCTTGTTCCAGTTGTTGGCGTCCTTCTCCGCCTGCCCCATGTCGTAGATCACGTCGCCGCGCACACCGTCGAGGTGCCCGAGCGCCGATGCCGACTGCTTGACCCAGGCCCGCAGCTCCTCGTCCTTCTCGCGGAAGGACTCCGCCGGGAAGTGGTTGAGCCCCTCGCCGATGACCACGCTCTGCGAGGCGTGGATGATCTTGTAGGCGTTGGGGTCCTCCGCTGTGGAGCGGATGATCCGGGTGAGGTCCCCCCGGTCGATCGTGAGCTCGTTGAAGTCGGTTGGCCCGTCCATCTTCTTGCCCAGGATCTGGTGCACGTCGGAGCCGTAGTCGGCGATCATGTCGGCCATCGGCAGGCGCATGGAGACGGGGACGGCGCTCTGGTCCTTGCGGAGCGCCTCCGTGTACTCGCTCATCACCCGCTCGAAGATCGCGGTCTCGGCGCCGTCGTGGTGAGCGGGCACCGGGTGCAGCGGTGAACCAGGGACGCGGCCGGTGGACGCCGCCTCGAGCGCGAGGCCGAACTCGGCGCGGGCCGAGGTGTACTGGGTCTCCTCCGGCATCTTGCTCTCGACGTCACCCCCCGGCCACTTCCGCTCCTCCATGAAGTACTTCAGGTTGTCCGTGGTGTTCGGGTCGAAGTACGCGGTGGAGGCGGACGGGTTGCGGCTCATGGCGTTCAGCAGTCCCTTCATCGGGTCCTCCTGGGTGCCCTGCCAGTTCTTCATGTAGCCGTCGTACGGGTCGTCGGTGTTCGTCTCCCACTCGCGGATGGTGTCGGCGACCTCCGTCAGGAAGGCCTCGCTGAACACCGGGTCGCCCTCGTCCTTCTTCCAGGGCGAGGACTTCTCCTTGGGGTCCTTGTTCGGGTCGTAGACCTCGTAGGCGTCATTGTCCGCCGCCATCAGCTTCGTCAGCGTGCTCAGCCCCGTCGCCCCGCCTCCCAGCTGCCCCGGGTGCTGGTTCGGCAGGCCGTTGCCGTCACGTGCCAGGCCGATGAGGCGGTCGGTCCAGGCCGAGGTCATTCCGCCCGGGGAGCCGAGCGGGGAGTCGGGGCCGGTGGCGGTGGCGAGGCTGCCGGAGAACGCCTTGTAGAGGCGGGCGTCGGTGGCCGAGACCGAGCCGTCGCGGCCGCCGTGCTCCATGCTGCCGGCCAGGAGCAGGACCGCCTCCTGCCCGTCGCGGCCGTTGTAGCTGAGGTTGGTCATCAGCTCGGCGGCGAAGGCCGGGTGGTTCTTGCCGCCCTCGACGAGGGTGAGGAGCCGCTCGCGCTCCTTGTCGTCGAGGTGCTCCCAGCGGGCGTACAGCTTGGCGGCCTCGCGTCCGTTCTCGGCCTGCTGCTTCTCCTCGGCGCGCATCTCCTTCGCCTCGGCGACACCGTTGATGTCGGTGCTGCCGAAGTCGTTGGGGTGGTTCTTGATCAGCGCGCGCAGGCCCCACGCGCACAGCTCGTCGGCCTCGTTCGCACGCTTCAGAATGCCTTCGAGCTTCTCCCTGAGGGCGTCGAACTGGGCCTCCGTGGCGATGGGCTCCGTGCTGTCCTTCGATCGCCGATCGGGGTGGACCCGGTGGGAGAGCACACCGTTCGGGTAGATGGTGATGCCCGGCGGAGGGTTGTCGTACGCGTTCTTGAGGTCGTCCTGCGCGGACTTGAGCAGGGTGTACGCGTCCTGGAGGAGGTCGCGCACGGACTCGGCCTCGGTGACGGCGTCATCGAACTCCTTGGCCGTCTTGGTGACGAACTCCTTCGTCACGGAGGCGTTCTCGCCGCGCCAGGTGGACTTGTCGGCCTTGGTCTTCATCGCCGACGCGTCGGTCTTCAGCTGCGTCAGCTTCGAGATCATCTGGGTCCACTGGGTGGCCGCGGTGTTCATCGGGCCGAGCTTGGCGTTCAGGAGTTGCTCGAACGTGGGCATGTCTGGCTCGGCTCCTTACCGGAAGTACTTGTCGATCTGGGACGCGGGCACGGCGGCGTCGACGTTCGGCGGGACCGGGCCGAGGATGCGCATCTGGGCGGCGATCCAGTCGTCGTCCGCCTTGGCGGACTTCTTGGTGTAGTTCAGGTGGTTGGAGATGTGCGCGCAGGCCTGGAGCAGCGTCTTGACCTGTGTCTCCCAGGTCTTGTTCACCTCCGTGAGCGCGGCGCCCGAGTCGAAGCCGTCGCCCTTCAGACTCGTGCCCGCGGTCTCGCTCGCCGTGTCCGCGTGCTTGCCGCCCGTCTGCAGGCCGTTGAACAGGCCGTACGCGGCGTGGCCGATCTCGCCCAGGTCGTCGTCCTCGACCACATAGTCCGCCGAACCCTTCGCGGCCGGCGCTGCGTGCCCCCCTCCCGCGTCGGGAAGCTGGTTGAGCCGCGTCGCGACAGCCGCCTTCTCCGCGGCCCACTCGTCCTCGAACGACATTCCCGATACCCCCGTGTCTGAAATCCGAACGGCCGTTCTTCCCCCGCACGTTACCGATGCGGTCCCCACACCGACCACTGAGGGCTGATCATTTCTGCTGGTTCTTCACGTTCCCGGCCCTTGACGCCCCGATGACCGCGGCCTTACGTTCCTCCCAACACAATAGGAAACCTTCCTAACAGTACACAGACAGGTGGGCGTCGTGGCCGGTACGAGTACGGGAGCAGCCGGGACGCCCGGGACGCCGCGGGTGTTGCGGGCCATGAATGATCGGGCCGCGCTGGATCTGCTGCTCGCGCACGGGCCGTTGTCGCGGACGCGGATCGGGAAGCTGACCGGGTTGTCGAAGCCGACGGCGTCGCAGCTCCTCGCCCGACTCGAAGCCGCCGGGCTCGTCGTGGTGACCGGGACGACCGAGGGGCGGCCGGGGCCGAACGCGCAGCTTTACGGGGTGAATCCGCGGGCCGCGTACGCCGCCGGGCTCGACGTCACGCCCGAGGGGATCCGCGCGGCGGTCGCCGATGTGACCGGCGCCGTGGTCGGGGAGTTCGCGGTGGCGACGCCCGGGCGCGGGGCCGAGGACGTGGTGCGGCAGGTGGTCGACGCGCTCGGCGGGGCCGTGAAGGCCGCCGGGCTCGCCCTCGGGGACGTACACCGCGTGGTCATCGGCACGCCCGGCGCCTTCGACCCGGCCACCGGGCGGCTGCGGTACGCCTCGCACCTGCCGGGCTGGCACTCCCCCACGCTGCTCGAGGAGCTGGCCGTCGCGCTGCCGATGCCCTTCGAGTACGAGAACGACGTCAACCTGGTCGCCCTCGCCGAGCAGCGGCTCGGCGCCGCCCGCGACCACGAGAACTTCGTGCTGCTGTGGAACGAGGGCGGCGTCGGCGCCGCGCTCGTCCTCGGCGGGCGGCTGCACCGCGGGTTCACCGGCGGCGCCGGCGAGGTCGGCTTCCTGCCGGTGCCCGGCACCCCGCTCGTACGGCAGGTCGCCAAGGCCAACTCCGGCGGCTTCCAGGAGCTCGCCGGCGTGCAGTCGGTGCCCCGGATCGCCAAGGCCTGCGGGATCGACACCCGCGAGCAGCCGTACGTCGAGACCGCGGCCCGGCTGCTCGCCGAGGCCGCCGAGCGGCACGCCGAGGACGAGCGGTACGCCGCGCTCCTCGACACCTACGCCGAGCGCCTGGCCACCGGGCTCGCCGCCCTCGTCGCCGTGCTCGACCCCGAGCTGATCGTGCTGTCCGGCCTCGCCATCAGCCCCGGCGGCGAGCCGCTGCGCTCCCGCGTCCAGGCCCAGCTCGCCGATCTGGCCGCCTCCCGGCCCCGGCTCGTCCTCGCCGCCGTCGACCGCGACCCGGTGCTCCGCGGCGCCCTCGAATCCGCCCTCGCCGCCACCCGCGACGAGGTCTTCGACACGTCCAGGTAGTCCCAGAAAGCCACAACCACCCCGTCCCCGTTCCAGGGAGATTCCGCCATGCCCGCACCGCGCCGACACCGCAGACTCGCCGCCGCCCTCGCCGCCACCACGTCCGTCGCGCTCTTCGCCGCCGCCTGTACCGGCTCCGCGAACAACGGCGCCACCGACGACCCCAACGCGCAGACGACAATCACCTTCTGGCACGGCTGGTCCGCCCCCTCCGAGGTGCAGGCCATCAACGACAACATCAAGCGCTTCGAGAAGGCCCACCCCAACATCAAGGTGAACGTCGTCGGCAACATCAACGACGACAAGCTCAACCAGGCGCTGCGCACCGGCGGTTCGAAGGGGCCCGACGTGGTCTCCTCCTTCACCACGTCGAACATAGGCAAGTTCTGCTCGTCCGGGGCCTTCGCCGACCTCCAGCCCTTCATAGCCAAGTCCAAGCTGGAACTCGACAAGATCATCCCCAAGACGCTCCTGGACTACACCCAGTTCGAGGGCAAGCGCTGCGCGCTGCCGCTGCTCACCGACGCGTACGGCCTCTACTACAACAAGACCGCCTTCAAGGCGGCCGGTCTCGACCCCGAGAAGCCCCCGAAGACCTACTCCGAGCTGCTCGCCGCCGCCAAGGCGCTCACCAAGCCCAAGGGCGACGGCTACGCGCAGCTCGGCTTCATGCCGAACTACCGCGGCTACGAGACCACCACCGAGCACTACCTGGGCAGTTGGGGCCCGGCGTACTTCGACGCCAGCGGCAGGTCGACGGTCGGCACCGACGCCGGCGTGGCCGAGATGATGACCGTGCAGAAGAAGATGGTCGACGAGCTCGGCGGCTACGCCAAGCTGGAGAAGTTCCGTACCACCTTCGGCGACGAGTGGGGCGCCAAGCACCCCTTCCACACCGGCCAGGTCGCCATGCAGCTCGACGGCGAGTGGCGGCTCGGCATGGCCACCGACGCCAAGGCCGCCTTCGACATCGGCGTCGCCCCGATGCCCGTCCCGGACGCGCAGGCCGCCGACTACGGCAAGGGCTATCTCTCCGGCACGGTCATGGGCATCGCCCCGCAGAGCAAGAAGCAGAACGCCGCCTGGGAACTGGTCAAGTTCATGACCACGGACACCGAGGCCGTCGTCGCCTTCGCCAACGGCATCCGCAACGTGCCCTCCACCTTCGAGGCGCTGAAGTCCCCGAACCTGAAGTTCGACCCGCGCTTCAAGACCTTCCTCGACATCGCGCAGCACCCGAAGTCCAACACCGCGGCAGGGGCCGTCAACGGCGCCACCTACCTCAACACCCTCCAGGACTTCGCCGTGCAGTACGAGAAGGGCGAGGTGACCGACCTGAAGGGCGGGCTGCAGAAGACCGCCGAGCAGATCGACACCGACATCGCCAAGGCGAAGTAGGCGCGATGACCAGTACGATCACCCTCCGCTCGAAGCGCCGGCGCGCGGCGCTTCGTACCGCGGCCTTCCTCTCCCCGTGGCTCATCGGGTTCGCGGTCTTCTTCGCGTACCCCCTCGTGTCCACCGTCTACTTCTCCTTCATGGACTACGACGGTTTCCGGCCGCCGACCTTCAGCGGCCTGACCAACTGGACGTACGTCTTCCGGGACTACCCGCTGTTCTGGCCGGCGCTCCGCAACACCCTCTGGCTCGTCGTGGTGATGACCGCCTGCCGGGTCGTCTTCGGACTCGGCGTCGGCCTGCTCATCACGAAGATCAAGACCGGCGCCGGAGTCTTCCGGACCCTCTTCTACCTGCCCTACCTGGCCCCGCCGGTCGCCGCCACGCTCGCCTTCGTCTTCCTCCTCAACCCCGGCACCGGCCCGGTCAACGCGATCCTCGAAGGCCTCGGCGTCCCGGCCCCCGCCTGGTACAACGACCCCGCCTGGTCGAAGCCCGCGCTCACCATGCTCGCGGTGTGGGGCGTCGGCGACCTCATGGTCATCTTCATGGCCGCGCTGCTCGACGTACCGAAGGAGCAGTACGAGGCGGCCGAGCTCGACGGGGCCTCGGCCTTCCAGCGCTTCCGCTACGTCACGCTGCCGAACATCTCGCCCATCGTGATGTTCGCCGTGGTCACCGGGATCATCCAGGCGATGCAGTACTACACCCAGCCGCTCGTGGCCGGGAAGGTCGCCTCCGGCGTCATCGGCGGCTCCGGACAGTCCTTCGAACCCGGCTACCCGGACAAGTCCACGCTGACCCTGCCGCAGCTCGTCTACAACCTCGGCTTCCAGCGCTTCGACTACGGCGCCGCCTGCGCCACCGCCCTGATCCTCTTCGCCCTGGCCATGGTCTTCACCCTGCTGCTCATGCGCCGCCGCGGCGGTCTCGTCCAGGCAGGTGACTGAACCATGAGCCAGACCCTCGAAGCACCCGAACTCGCGCCCGCCGAGCGGAAGTCCGCCGGCACCCCGGCCGCCCGCGCCGCCCGCCGCAAGGCGGTCCTGCGCTGGATCGCCGTCCACGCGCTCGGCATCGCCGCCGCGCTGTTCTTCGTCCTCCCCTTCGTCTTCGTGCTGCTCACCTCGCTGATGAGCGACCAGCAGACGCTCACCCGCGACCTCGTCCCCGCCACCTGGGAGTGGGACAACTACACGGCGGTGCTCGACACCCCGGGCTTCCTCACCTGGTGGCGCAACACCCTGCTGTACGCGGGCCTCGGCACCGTCCTCACCGTGGTGTCGTCGGTCCCGGTCGCGTACGCCCTCGCCAAGTTCCGCTTCCGCGGCAGCCGGCTGGCGCTCATGCTGGTCATCTCGATGATGATGCTGCCGCCGCAGGTCGTCGTCATCCCGATGTACCTGTTCTGGGCGAAGCAGCTGGACCTGTCCGGCACGCTGTGGCCGCTGATCATCCCGATGGCCTTCGGCGACGCCTTCTCCATCTTCCTGCTGCGCCAGTTCCTGCTGACCATCCCGAACGAATACCTCGACGCCGCCCGCGTCGACGGCTGCGGCGAACTGCGCACCCTGCTGCGGATCGTGCTGCCGATGGCGAAGCCCGGCATCGCCGCCGTCGCGCTCTTCCAGTTCTTCGCTGCCTGGAACGACTACTTCGGGCCGCAGATCTACGCCTCCGAGAACCCGGCCGCCTGGACCCTGAGCTACGGCCTGGAGTCCTTCAAGGGCGCGCACCACACCGACTGGAATCTGACCATGGCCGCGACCGTCCTGGTCATGGCCCCCGTGATCCTCGTCTTCTTCTTCGCCCAGAAGGCATTCGTCGAGGGCGTCACACTGACCGGAGTGAAGGGCTGACTGTTCAATGAAGCTCGCTGTCGTGGGGGGCGGCTCCACCTACACCCCCGAACTCATCGACGGGTTCGCGCGGTTGCGCGACACCCTGCCCGTCACCGAACTCGTCCTCGTCGACCCCGCCGCCGACCGCCTCGACCTGGTCGGCGGCCTGGCCCGGCGGATCTTCGCCAAGCAGGGCCACGAGGGCCGGATCGTCACCACCTCCGACCTCGACGCCGGCGTCGACGGCGCCGACGCCGTGCTGCTCCAGCTGCGGGTCGGCGGACAGGCCGCCCGCGAGCGGGACGAGACCTGGCCGCTGGAGTGCGGCTGCGTCGGCCAGGAGACCACCGGCGCCGGCGGTCTCGCCAAGGCGCTGCGCACCGTGCCGGTGGTCCTGGACATCGCCGAGCGGGTCCGCAGGACCAACCCGGACGCCTGGATCATCGACTTCACCAACCCGGTCGGCATCGTCACCCGGGCGCTGCTCCAGGCCGGCCACAAGGCCGTCGGCCTGTGCAACGTGGCGATCGGCTTCCAGCGCAAGTTCGCCGCGCTGCTCGGCGTCGCCCCGGCCGACGTCCACCTCGACCATGTCGGGCTCAACCACCTGACCTGGGAGACCGGGGTACGGATCGGGGGCCCCGAGGGCGAGAACGTGCTGCCCCGGCTGCTCGCCGAGCACGGCGACGCCGTCGCCGACGACCTGCGGCTGCCGCGTGCCGTCGTGGACCGGCTCGGCGTCGTCCCCTCGTACTACCTGCGCTACTTCTACGCGCACGACGCCGTCGTCGAGGAGCTGCGCACCAAGCCCTCGCGGGCCGCCGAGGTGGCCGCGATGGAGAAGCAGCTCCTGGAGATGTACGGCGACCCGGCGCTCGACGAGAAGCCGGAGCTGCTCTCCAAGCGCGGCGGCGCCTTCTACTCGGAGGCGGCCGTGGACCTGGCCGCGTCCCTGCTGGGCGGCGGTGGCTCGCCGTACCAGGTGGTGAACACGTACAACCGCGGCACGCTGCCCTTCCTGCCGGACGACGCCGTCATCGAGGTGCAGGCCGCGGTGGGGCCGCAGGGGGCGGTGCCGCTGCCGGTGGCGCCGGTCGACCCGCTGTACGCGGGGCTGATCGCCAACGTCACCGCGTACGAGGACCTGGCCCTGGAGGCGGCGCTGCGCGGCGGCCGCGACCGGGTGTTCAAGGCGCTGCTCGCGCACCCGCTGGTGGGGCAGTTCGGGTACGCCGACGGGCTGACCGACCGGCTGATCGCGCACAACCGGGAGCACCTCGCGTGGGCCTGAACGGAGCGCTGCTGGCGATCGACGCCGGCAACAGCAAGACCGACGTCGCGGTCCTCGCCCCGGACGGCACGGTCCTGGGCGGGGCTCGCGGCGGCGGGTTCCAGCCGCCGCTGGTGGGGGTGGAGACGGCGGTCGAGGCGCTGGCGGAGATCGTCGGGCGGGCGTGCGAAGCGGCGGGCGTGGAGCCGGTGTTCGCGCAGATCGCGGCCTGTCTCGCCAATGCCGATCTGCCGGTGGAGGAGGCCGGTCTGAAGGCCGGCCTCGAGGCGCGCGGCTGGGGCGGCGCGGTCCACGTCTGGAACGACACCTTCGCGATCCTGCGCGCCGGGGTCGACGAACCGCGCGGTGTCGCGGTGGTGTGCGGCGCGGGCATCAACTGCGTCGGCATGCTGCCCGACGGGCGTACGGCGCGCTTCCCGGCGATCGGCAAGATCTCCGGGGACTGGGGCGGGGGCGGCGGACTCGCCGACGAGGCCCTGTGGTTCGCGGCGCGCGCCGAGGACGGGCGGGGCGGGCCGACCGAGCTCGCCCACGCCCTGCCGACGCACTTCGGGCTGCCCAGCATGTACGCGCTGATCGAGGCGCTGCACCTGGGCCGGATCCCGCCGGAGCGCAAGCACGAGCTGACGCCGGTGCTCTTCCGTACGAGCGCGGAGGGCGACCCGGTGGCGCGGTCCCTGGTGGACCGGCTCGCCGACGAGGTCGTGGCGCTCGCCTCGGTCGCGCTCGGCCGCCTCGGACTGCTCGCCGAGGAGGCGCCGGTGGTGCTCGGCGGGAGCGTGCTCGCCGCCCGGCATCCGCGGCTCGACGGGCGGATCGCCGAAGTCCTCGCCGTGAAGGCGCCGAAGGCGCGGACGGTCGTGGTGACGGCGCCGCCGGTGCTGGGCGCGGGGCTGCTCGCCCTGGACGCGGCCGGCGCTCCGCCGGAGGCGGCGGCGCGCCTGCGGGCGTACTACGCCTGAGCCGCCGTACGACGCACGAGACGCATGACACGTGACGCATGTGTGCGGGGCGCTCTTCCCGGGGCGCCCCGCACGCATGTTCACTCGTTCGAGGATGTTCGGGGTGGAACCGATTCCGGCCACCACTCGTGTTCCTGAGGAAGGGGGTTCGCCTGCGACGCACAGGGGGACATGGGGCACGATAGGAACAAGATCGAGTCAATCCCGGTGTACGGGACGGGCACTGCGGCCATACTGCTGGCCGGGTAGTAGCCGTCCGCCCCGCCACCGGCAGGACGGGTCGACGTCTGAGACCGAGGGGGAGGTCACGTGACATACCCGCCGAACGCGCCCGCCGCCTCGGCGGCGCAGGGCACCGCCACCGCGCCCGCGCGGCCGGGTTCCGGCGTGCCCGCGCAGAGCGGAGCCGCGGGGCAGGCCGGGCCGGGCCCGGCTGCGGCGCCGCCGCCGCCCGACGGGCCCGGCGCCTGGGCCGAGGCCCGCGCCGTGCTGCGCCGCGCCGCCACCACCGAGCCTGGCCGGCTGCGGATCCTCGGCGCCGTGCTGGCACTGCTCGTCGTCGCCTTCGGCGCCGTCACGGCGTACGAGGTGCTCGACCGCGCCTCGTACGCGGACGACGTGGTGGGCCGCAGCCAGCCGCTGAGCGCGGACGCCGCCGACATCTACCGCTCCCTCGCGGACGCGGACGCCACCGCGGCCAGCGGCTTCCTGGCCGGTCCGCAGGAGTCCGACCAGCTCCGCAAGCGCTACACGGACGACATCGCCACCGCCTCCCGGCTCCTGGTGAAGGCCGCCGCGAGCACCGACGCGGACGGCGGCTCGGGCCGCGAGATCGCCACGCTCAACGAGCATCTGCCGCGCTACACCGGTCTGGTGGAGCGGGCCAGGGCCGCCAACCGGCAGGGCCTGCCGCTCGGCGGCGCCTATCTGCGCTACGCGAACCTGACGATGACGCAGCAGCTGCTCCCGGCCGCCGAGCGGCTGTACGCGGCGGAGACCGAGCGCCTCGCCCAGGACGACGACGAGGCCCGCACCTGGCCGTTCCTGTCGATCGGCCTCGGGCTGCTCGCGCTCGCCGTGCTCGGCTGGGCGCAGCGCCGCAGCTATCTGCGCACCAACCGGGTGTTCAACCGCGGGCTGCTCGGCGCGACCACCGCCTGCGCGGTGGCGCTGCTCTGGCTGGTGGCCGGCCACGGGCTCGCCCGCGCCGGCCTCGACGACGCCCGGGCGCACGGCCAGGAGTCCCTGCAGGTCCTCAACGAGGCCCGGATCGGCTCCCTGAAGGCCCGCGCCAACGAGAACCTGGCCGTGGTGGGCCGCGGCGCCGTGCTCACCGAGGACGGCAAGAACGACAAGTACGAGGCCGACTACACGAGCAGCGCGAAGACGCTGACCGCCGCCCTGGAGGAGGCCGGCCGGCTCGCCGACGACGGCGCGGGCCGCGACCCGGTGGCCGAGGCCACCAGCCGCACCGAGGAGTGGCGCACCCGGCACGCCCAGGCCCGGCAGCTCGACGACGCGGGCGACTTCACGGCCGCCATGAACAAGGTGATCGGCCGCACCGGCTCGACCGGCGAGTCCTTCGACCGGGTCGACGCGGCGCTCGGCCGGGCGCTGTCGCACGAGCAGGACGAGTTCACCCTGGCCGCCGAGGGCGGCCGGGACGCGCTGACCGGGCTGCCGCTGGGCGCGGCGGTCCTCGGCGTGCTCGCCGCGGGGTGCGCCGTGACCGGCGTCAACCGCAGACTGTCGGAGTACCGGTGAGAGGGGGCGGGATGCTGCCGGACGGCGTCGAGCGTACGACCGGGACGGTCCCCGGCCCGCAGGGCACCACGGGCACCACGGGCGGCGGCGCGCCCGCGCGGCGCGGGCCGGCACGGCTCCGTGGGTGGGGCGGGGTGGCCGCGATGGGGGTGGCGTGTTCGCTGACCGCCGCGCTCGCCCTGTTCGCGCTGCCGCGTACCGCCGCCGACGGCGCCGTGCCGTCGCCCGGGCCCGGGCCGGGCGTCGGCAAGGGCGTGCAGGTGCGGGCGGAGAGCGCGGAGAGCTGTCAGAACCCGGAGGCCTCGCTGACGCCGTCGACCGCCGACGGAGAGGCGGTCACCCGGATCAAGAAGCGCGGAAAGCTGATCGTCGGCGTCGACCAGAACAGCTACAAGTGGGGCTTCCGCACGCCGCCGACGGTCACCCGGCAGCCCGACGGCTCGGTCAAGGAGACCCCCGGCGAGCTGGAGGGCTTCGACATCGACCTGGCGAAGGCCATCGCCAAGTCGATCCTCGGCGACGAGAACGCGGTCATCTTCCGCGCGATTCCGACCAACCAGCGGATCGCCGCCCTCGAGGGCGACAAGGTCGACCTCGTGGTGCGGACCATGACGATCAACTGCAAGCGCATCCAGCAGGTCGCCTTCTCCACGGCCTACTTCCAGGCCGGTCAGCAGGTGCTCGCGCCGAAGTCCTCGCCGATCACCGGCTACGACAGCTCGCTGAGCGGCAAGCGGGTGTGCACGGCGGAGGGCTCGACGGCCTTCGAGGCGCTCCAGGAGAAGTCCTTCGGCGCGGTCTACAAGGACGTCGGCGACGGCACCAAGGACGACCCGGACCTGCTGACCGTGCCCAACCAGCTGGACTGTCTGGCCCGGCTGCAGCTGGGCGAGGTCGACGCGGTGGTCACGGACAACGCGCTGGCCGCCGGCCAGGCCGCGCAGGACCCGGCCGTCGAGCTCAAGGGCCGGCCCTTCACCACCGAGTACTACGGAGTGGCGGCGAAGCTGCACAACGACGACCTGGTGCGCCGGGTCAACCAGGTGCTCGTCGAGTACCGGCAGGGCCCCTGGCAGCAGGCGTACGACAAGTGGCTGAAGGCGGACCTGCCGGGGATCGCCGGGCCGCCGGCCCCCATGTACAGGTAGGCCCCCCCCACACACGTAACCCCAGGACAGGCAGCACGAGACGAGAGGTGATCGATGGGCGGCGTCGCGGGACCCCCCGGTTCTCCGGTGATGGACCGGGACGAGGTGGACCGTGCGCTGGCGCGGCTCGGCGCGGAGCACAAGGCGGTCGAGGACTCGCTCCTCGCCCTCCAGGACCACGCCGGCCGCAGACTGCTCGAGGGCGCCGAGCTGACCGGCACGACCCGGGACCGCTGGCAGACCGCCGAGCGGTCGATCACCCTGCTGTGGGCGTACTTCGACGCGTACACGGCCGCCCTGCACGACACCCGTGAGGTACGGGCGAGGCGCCGCTGGCCCGGGCGGGACGAGCTCGTCGAGCTGACCGACCGGCTGCGCGGCGAGAGCGTGCACGTACCGGGAGCAGCCCTGGAACAGGCCGCGCTGGCCGAGCGGTTCACCCTGGACGGGCTCGTCACGCGGATGAACGAGCTGTACGCGTCCTCCCTCGACGTGGTGGTCACCGCCGACGCGGTCTGGTCGGCGCTGCCCGCGCGGATAGACCTGCTCGCCGCCGAGCTGGGCCGGACCCGGTCGCTCGCGCACTCGGTGGGCGTACGGCCCGGGGAGCACCCGGCCGGGGACGAACTGGAGTCGATCACCGCCGAGCTGACCGCGCTGCGCATCCAGGTGGTGTCGGACCCGCTGGCCTTCTGGCGGCCCGCGCAGGGCAGTTCCGCGCCCGGCGGCGGCCGGCCCGACACCGAGCGGTACGACACGGCGGCGCGCGCCCTGGAGGACATCCGGCGCGAGATCGAGGCGGTGCTGCAGGTCCGGCAGGACGCGGAGGAGCGGCTGCTGCGGCTGCGCGACGTGCTGTCCCGGGCGGACCGCACGCTCGCCGAGGCGCGGGCGGCGCGCGGCGAGGTGCTCGCGAAGATCGCCGCGTCCGAGGTGCCGGCGGTCAGCGGGCCGCCGATGGCCCTCCAGGAACGCCTGGCGGCGGCCGCCGAGCACCGCAGGCACGCCCGCTGGCACCGGCTCTCGCCGCTGCTCGATGCCCTGGAGCAGGAGGCGGAAGAGGAACTCCTCCGGGCCCGCGAGTCGTTGACGGCGGTGACCGCGCCGCTCGCGGTCCGCGCGGAACTGCGCGGCCGGCTCGACGCGTACAAGGCGAAGGTGGCCCGGCTCGGCGCGGCGGAGGACCCGCTGCTCGTCGAGCGGTACGACGCGGCCCGCCGGATGCTGTGGAGCGCCCCCTGCGATCTGCGGGTCGCCGAGCAGGCGGTGCTGCGCTACCAGCAGGCGGCGGCGGACGTACTGTCCGGGCCGAGGGATCAGAGGAACGAGTGGTGAGCGGGGGAACCGGAGTGAGCAGCTGTCAGCGTCCGACGTGCGAGGGCTCGTACGAGGACATGGGCGGCGGCGAGCTGTACTGCGACACGTGCGGTCTCGCCCCGGTCGTCGCGCCCGGCGGGATGCTGCAGGCGACCAGGACCGGGATGGCCGTGGCCGGCCGGGGCGGCGACTCGGGCCGTTCCGCGCCCTCCGCCCGTACGTCCTCGCGGTCGGCGCGCTCCTCGGCGTCCCGGCGTTCGGTGTCGGGGCGGCTGTCGCGCTCGCTGTCCGGGCGGAACACGGGCCGTTCGGTGTCGGTGCGCAGCTCGGGCTCGTCGAGCGGCGCCTCGGCGCGCGGCCGGCTGGGCGCGGGCCTGGTCACGGTGCCGGAGGTACCGCGTCCCGACCCGCGGGCCGCGGTGATGGAGAGCCCCGAGGTTCCCGAGAGGAAGCGATTCTGCTCGCGCTCCGACTGCGGTGCGC
This sequence comes from Streptomyces fradiae, assembly GCF_041270065.1. Classification (NCBI taxonomy): domain Bacteria; kingdom Bacillati; phylum Actinomycetota; class Actinomycetes; order Kitasatosporales; family Streptomycetaceae; genus Streptomyces; species Streptomyces fradiae. Next base: position 2,661,085 of record NZ_CP065958.1, read on the forward strand.
CGGTGGGCCGTTCGCGCGGAGACCGGGCGGGCCGCACCGAGGGCTTCTGCACCAAATGCGGGCACCCGTACTCCTTCGTGCCGAAGCTGCGCGCGGGCGACGTGGTGCACGGGCAGTACGAGGTGGCGGGCTGTCTCGCGCACGGCGGTCTCGGCTGGATCTATCTGGCCGTCGACAAGGCGGTCTCGGACCGCTGGGTGGTGCTCAAGGGCCTGCTCGACACCGGCGACCAGGACGCGATGGCCGCGGCGATCTCCGAGCGGCGCTTCCTCGCCGAGATCGAGCACTCCAACATCGTCCGCATCTACAACTTCGTCGAGCACCTGGACCAGCGCACCGGCTCCCTGGACGGCTACATCGTCATGGAGTACGTGGGCGGCAAGTCGCTCAAGGAGATCGCCAACGACCGGCGCACCCCGGACGGACGGCGCGATCCGCTGCCGGTCGAGCAGGCCTGCGCGTACGGCATCGAGGCCCTGGAGGCGCTCGGCCATCTGCACAGCCGCAACCTGCTGTACTGCGACTTCAAGGTCGACAACGCGATCCAGACCGAGGACCAGCTGAAGCTCATCGACATGGGCGCGGTCCGGCGGATGGACGACGACGAGTCGGCGATCTACGGCACGGTCGGCTACCAGGCGCCGGAGGTCGCCGAGGTCGGCCCGTCGGTGGCGAGCGACCTGTACACGGTGGCCCGCACCCTGGCGGTGCTGACCTTCGACTTCCAGGGCTACACCAATGTCTTCGCCGACTCGCTGCCCGAGCCGGACGGCATCGAGGTCTTCCGCACCTACGAGTCCTTCTACCGTTTCCTGGTGCGCGCCACCGACCCCGATCCGGCGCGCCGGTTCGGCTCCGCGCAGGAGATGGCGGAGCAGCTGACCGGTGTCCTCCGGGAGGTCGTCGCGCTGCAGTCGGGGCGGCCTCGGCCGGCGCTCTCGACGCTGTTCGGCGCCGAGACGCGGGTCACCGACACCGAGCTGTTCGAGGAGCTGACCGAGGACGTGTCGGTGCTCGGCGCGCGCGAGACCCGGCGGGCCCGGCGCTCGCTGCCGACCGCCGTGACCGGCCGGGCGGGCAGTTTCCTGCGCCTCTTCGACGTGCCGGCGACGGCGCTCGCGCTGCCGGTGCCGCGGGTCGACGCGGCCGATCCCAACGCCGGTTTCCTCGCGGGTCTGCTCGCCGCCGCGCCCGCCGAGCTGATCACCGCGCTGCACGCGGCGCCGGTGGCCTCGCTCGAACTGCGGCTGCGCGAGCTGCGGGCGCGCCTGGAGATGGGCAACCTGGTGGCCGCCGGGCGCAGCCTGGACAACCTGGAGGACGGGCACGCCGACGACTGGCGGGTGGTCTGGTACCGGGGCGTGACCGCGCTGATCGCGGGCGACCGGGAGAGCGCGGCGCTGTCCTTCGACGCGATCTACGACGCCTTCCCCGGCGAGCCGACGCCCAAGCTGGCGCTCGGCGTGTGCGCGGAGCTGCTCGGCCAGCTGGACAACGCCGCCGAGTACTACCGGCTCGTGTGGGCGACCGACCCCAGCTATGTCAGCGCCGCCTTCGGCCTGGCCCGGGTGCAGCTCGCGGCCGGCGACCGGCCCGGCGCGGTGCGCACCCTGGAGTCGGTGCCGGAGTCGTCGATCCACTACACGGCGGCCCGGGTCGCGGCGGTACGGGCCCGGCTGCGCCGGCGGCCCGCGAACGAGCCGCTGGGCGCGGACCTGACGGCCGCCGCCGCGCAGGTCTCGGCGCTGCAGGGCTTCGGCCTGGACGCGGTGCGCCGCGAGCAGCTGTCGACGGAGGTGCTCGGCACGGCCCTGGACTGGGTGCTCTCGGGCAGCCCGGGCGCGGGCCCGGCCGGCACGGTGCTGCTCGGCAGCGCACTGGACGAGCGCGGACTGCGCTTCGGCCTCGAACGCTCCTACCGGGTGCTCGCCCGGCTCGCCCAGCGCGGCGAGGAGAGGATCGAACTGGTGGAGCGGGCCAACCGCTTCCGCCCCAGGACGTGGGTGTGAGTATGCCGCTGAAACCGAAGCCCCCGCACCCCCTGGGGACCTGCCCCGAGTGCGCCGAACCCCTGGAGTCCGGGGACAAGTTCTGCGGCGCGTGCGGCTACGACCTCTCGGCGGCCGAGGTCCCGGACCGCCCGACGGTCCCGATCGCGCTGCCCGTGGACTGGCCGGACGCCCCGCCCCGCGACCCCAACTCCCTGACCACGGCCACCCAGCATCCCGGCGAGCTGCCCGGCACCGACTCGGGCGGCCGCGACCTGCCGACGATCCCGGTGCGGACGGACGGGGTGCCGGAGGCGGGCGAGGGGGCGGTGGCCGACCCGGCAGGCGCGGCCGCGGCCCCCACCGGCGCGACCGGTGAGCACGGGGACGGGGACTTCACCCTGCCCGCGCCCGATCCGCGGGCGGCCCTTGCCGCAGGGGCGGCGGGTGCGGCGGCGGCCGCGGCCGGCGACGACCGGAAGGTGTGTGTGGCCTGCCGGACCGGACGGGTCGACGGGGACGGGTACTGCGAGCACTGCGGGCACGCGCAGCCGCGCGACCGCGATCACATGGAGGAGGAGCTGGCGGCGGTGGCCGCCGTCAGTGACCGGGGGCTGCGGCACCACCGCAACGAGGACTCCTTCGCGGTGGCCTCGGCGGCGCTGCCCGGCGGGCTGCCGGCCGCGCTCGCCGTGGTCTGCGACGGCGTGTCCTCGGCGACCCGCCCCGACGAGGCCTCCGCCGCGGCGGCCACCGCCGCCCGCACCACGCTGCTCGCGGCGCTGCCGCAGGGCACGCACCCGCAGCAGGCCATGCAGGAGGCGATCGTGGCCGCCGCCGACGCGGTCACCGCGCTCGCCGAGCGTCCGGCGGCCGGCGAGCGGGAGCACCAGAACGCCCCGGCCTGCACCATCGTCAGCGCGATCGTCGCCGACGGACTGCTGACCGTCGGCTGGGTCGGCGACAGCCGGGCCTACTGGGTGCCCGACGACCGCGGCACACCGCCCGCCCGGCTCACCGAGGACGACTCGTGGGCCGCGCAGATGGTGGCCGCGGGTCTGATGAACGAGGCGCAGGCGTACGCCGACGAGCGCGCCCACGCGATCACCGGCTGGCTCGGCGCCGACAGCTACGAACTGGAGCCGCACACCGCCGCGTTCAAGCCGGACCGGCCGGGCGTGGTCGTGGTCTGCACGGACGGCCTGTGGAACTACGCCGAGGGCGCCGAGGACATGGCCCGGATCATGCCGCCGGACGCCGCCGAACGCCCGCTGCACGCGGCACAGGTGCTCGTCGGCCACGCCCTGGACGGGGGCGGCCACGACAACATCACGGTCGCGCTGCTGCCGTTCGCGCTCCCGGCGCCGTCCGCTCCGCAGCCGACTCGTACGTGACCTTCCTTCTTCTCTTCTCGTGAGCCGAGGAGCCGAATCACCATGGCCAACTTCTCCAAACCCACCGGGCCGCAGTTCTCGGTGGACGTGTACCAGAACGAGTTCCTGCCGGAGGGCGGCCGGGACGTCAACGCGATCGTCACCGTGACCGCGACCGGCGGCGGCACCGCGCACGGCGCCCTGCCGGCGGCCGGCGGGGGCGGGGCCGGGTCCGCGGCCGTCGTCCTGATGCTCGACTGCTCGGGCTCGATGGACTACCCGGCGACCAAGATGCGCGGCGCCCGCGAGGCGACCGCCGCCGCCATCGACACCCTGCGCGACGGCACCTCCTTCGCCGTCGTCGCCGGCACCCACATCGCGCGCGAGGTGTACCCGGGCGGCGGGCGGCTCGCCGTCGCCGACGCCCGGACCCGCGCCGAGGCCAAGGACGCGCTGCGCGCCCTGAGCGCGAGCGGCGGCACCGCCATCGGCACCTGGCTGCGCCTCGCCGACCGGCTGCTCTCCTCCGCCGACGCCGCCATCCGGCACGGCATCCTGCTGACCGACGGGCGCAACGAGCACGAGTCGCCGGAGGACCTGCGGGCCGCGCTCGACGCCTGCGCGGGCCGCTTCACCTGCGACGCGCGCGGGGTCGGCACCGACTGGGAGGTCGAGGAGGTGCGCGGCATCGCCTCGGCGCTGCTCGGCACCGCCGACATCGTCGCCGACCCGGCCGGACTCGCCGCCGACTTCACCACCATGATGGAAGGCGCCATGGGCAAGGAGGTCGCCGACGTCGCCCTGCGCCTGTGGACCCCGGTCGGGGTGGAGATCGGCTTCGTGAAGCAGGTGGCGCCGACGGTCGAGGACCTGTCCGGGCGGCGCACCGAGGCGGGCCCGCGCGCCGGGGACTACCCGACCGGTTCGTGGGGCGACGAGTCCCGCGACTACCACGTGTCGGTACGGGTGCCCCAGGCCGCCGTCGGCCAGGAGATGCTGGCGGCCCGGGTCTCGCTGATCGTCCCGGACCCGGCGGGCGGCGCGCCGGTGACGCTGTCCCAGGGACTGGTACGGGCGGTGTGGACCGACGACATGGTGATGTCCACCGCGATCAACGCGCAGGTCGCGCACTACACCGGGCAGGCCGAGCTGGCCGACGCCATCCAGCAGGGCATGGACGCCCGCAAATCGGGCGATCACGACGGCGCGACGGCCAAACTCGGGCGCGCGGTGCAGCTCGCGGCGGCCTCCGGGAACGCCGATACCGCGAAACTGCTTTCGAAGGTGGTGGACGTGGTCGACGCCGCGACGGGTACTGTGCGTTTGAAGGCGAAGGTCGCGGAAGCGGACGAGATGACTCTCGAGACGCGCTCCACCAAGACCGTTCGCGTGAAGAAGTAGCCCGTCAGGGCGAGGAAGCCGCCGCCCGGCAGGGCGAGGACGAGGAGAGGGGGAAGCACCGACATGCCGACCTGCCCGAACGGACACCAGTCGGTCTCCGACGACTGGTGCGAGGTCTGCGGCCACCGCATGGCGGCCGGGGCGGGTGCGCCGACGGGTGCCGTACCGCCGCCTCCCCCGCCGCCGCCTCCCGCGTACGGATATCCCGGCCCCGGTGGTCCCGGCCCTGGTGGTCCGGGTGCTCCCGGCGGGCCGGTCCCGCCGCCGCCCGCCGCGCCCGGCGGCTTCGGCCCGGGCGGCGACCCGAACGCCACCGCCCAGGCGGAGCTCTGCCCGCAGTGCCGGACGCCGCGCGAGCACATGGCGCCGTTCTGCGAGGAGTGCCGCTGGAACTTCCTCACCAACACGGCGACCTCCTACACCCCGCTCGCCCCGCAGAGCGCGCCCCACGCGCCGCAGGGCCCGGGTCCGCAGGGTCCGCCGCCCGGTCTGAACCTGCCGCCGGGCTTCCAGTCCCCGCCGGTGCAGGGTCAGCCGCCGCAGGGCCCGCCGATGCCGCCTCAGCCCATGCCGCCGCAGCCCGTTCCGGGCCAGCCGATGCAGGGTCAGCAGCCGGACCCGTTCGACTACCAGGGCTCGCGGCCCTCGCAGGTGAACCGGCCGGCCGAGCCGCTGGGCGCCGACCCGACGCACCACCAGGCGCCGCCGCGCCCGCCGATGCCGCAGGCCCCGCAGGCGCCCCAGGCCCCGCATGGCTTCCCGGCCGCGCCGCCGCAGGCCGCGCCCCCGCAGCCCGCCCCGCCGCAGCCGCGGGCCGACGACGACTGGATGCTGTCGCCGCCCTCGATGCCGCAGCCCCCGGCCCCGGCCCCCGCGCCGATGGGTCCCGGTCCGATGGGCGGTCCGCCGCCGCAGTTCCAGCAGGGCCCGCCGCCGGTCCCGCAGCCCCAGGCCCCGCAGGCGCCTCAGGCTCCTCAGCCGCAGGTTCCGCAGCCGCAGCTCGGCTGGACCGCGGTGATCGGCCCGGACCGCGAGTACTTCATGGCGATGATGCAGCGCAGCGGCCCGGAGGCCGGGGGGCTCAACCTCCCCGCGTACTCCCCCGAGCAGCACATCCCGCTGCAGGGCAACCAGATCAGCATCGGCCGCCGCCGGCACTCCACCGGCGAGTCGCCCGACATCGACCTGTCGGTGCCGCCGGAGGACCCGGGCGTCTCGCACCAGCACGCGGTGCTGGTGGCGCAGCCGGACGGTTCGTGGGCGGTGGTGGACCAGAACTCCACCAACGGCACGACGATCAACGGCTCGCCCGACCCGATCCAGCCCTATGTGCCGGTGCAGCTCCAGGAGGGCGACCGGGTGCACGTCGGCGCCTGGACGACGATCACCGTACGGCGCGGCTGAAAGCCGAAAGCCCTGAAGAACGGCTAGAGCTCCGGCAGGGGCCAGGCATACGGCCCTTCGGGGTCGTCCAGCCAGGCCCACTGCCGGCCGCCGCTCACCGTCACCCCGAAGCGCTCTCGCTCCGGCCGCCGTTCGCGCTGCCAGAGCGAGAGCGCTTCGCGCAGGTCGAGGCGGTCGCCGGCCAGGCCGGTCAGGAACTGGAAGCCCTCGTCCTCGTACACCCGCCGGGGCACTCCGGCGGTGCGCGGGCGCGGGGTGCGGGCGGCGGAACCGCGCAGGGCGACGAAGTACGCGGAGCCGGCCAGGAAGCGGCCCTCGGCGCGGTCCCGGTCGCGGACCGCGAGCACCAGCAGGCCGGTGGAGAGCGGGGTGAGGATCCGCGCGTCGGGGCGGCACTGGGCCAGCCAGGCGTACGGGACGGAGGGCACCGCGCAGGTCGCCACGATCCGGTCGTACGGGGCGCGCTCGGGGCAGCCGCGGGCGCCGTCGCGGGTGAGCACGGCCGGTCGGTACCCGGCGGCGGCGAGGTGGGCGCGGGCGGACTCGGCGATCTCCTCGTCGAGGTCGACGGTGGTGACGTGGGCGTCGCCGAGGCGGTGGCAGAGCAGCGCCGCGTGGTAGCCGGTGCCGGCGCCGATCTCCAGGACGTCGTGCCCGTCGCGTACGTCCAGGGCTTCGAGCATCTTCGCCATCAGGGAGGGCTGGCTGGCGGAGGAGAGCAGTTCGCCGTCCCGGACCCGGGTGGCGAGGGCGAGGTCGCGGTAGGCGCCGCGCAGCCAGCGGGTCCGGCGGGCCGGGTCGGGGTCGCCGGACCAGCGGCGTTCGTAGCCGGCGGGCCCGGCGACGTAGTAGGACGGCACGAAGAGATGGCGCGGGACGGCGGCGAAGGCCGCGCGCCAGACGGGCTCGCGCAGGGCGCCGTACGCCTCGATCTCCCGCACCAGTGCCCGCCGGGCCCGCGCGCCCTCCTCCGCGAACGGGTCGCGCCGTGCCTCCTCCATGTCTCCACTGTCCTGCGCCCCGCCCGGATCCGGCCACAGGTCCTAGACCTCCGGTCCTCGTCCGGTGCGTCTGAGACGATGGAACGGTGAACGAGATTCCGCGCGGCACGCTTCAGGAGCAGACCTTCTACGAGCAGGTGGGGGGCGAGGAGACCTTCCGTCGCCTGGTCCACCGCTTCTACCAGGGCGTCGCGGAGGACCCTCTGCTGAAGCCGATGTACCCGGAGGAGGACCTGGGCCCGGCCGAGGAGCGGCTCGCGCTGTTCCTCATGCAGTACTGGGGCGGTCCGAACACCTACAGCGACCGCCGCGGCCATCCGCGGCTGCGGATGCGGCACGCGCCGTTCACCGTCGACCGGGCGGCGCACGACGCGTGGCTGCGGCACATGCGGGACGCGGTGGACGAGCTGGAGCTGGCGCCGGAGCACGAGGAGCAGCTGTGGCGCTATCTGACGTACGCCGCCGCCTCGATGATCAACACCGCTGACTGAGCGGCGGCTGAGCGCCCCACCGGCCGCGGACTGACCGCCTGCTCGCGGACGAACACATTCCGGTGACCTGACGCCGGATAACGGTCACGATCGCGTCAAGGTGGGCGCGAAAGCGGTTTCCGGATCCGATGCCCTCTGAAAGCATCCGAAGAACGTTCGATAGTGAACGATCACGGTGTTTTCAGGGGGGAACCGGGTGACGGGGTTCGTACTGCTGCGCGTCAGGGCGCACCGGCTGCTCCTGGCCGCGGCCCTGCTCGCGGTCCTCCTGACCACCTCCGTCCTCGCCACCCTGGCCGCGTTCTCCGGTTCCGTCGGCGACGCCGCGCTGCGGAGCACCCTCACCGGCCGCTCCGCCCCCGCCGCCGCCCTCGTGGTCAGCGGCCGGATCCCGGACGCCAAGCGGGCGAGCGCCGACGCGGCCGCCCGCGCGGGCGCCGAGCGGACCTTCGCCGGGCTCCCGGTCACCGTGCGGAAGCTGGAGACCTCGGGGCCGTACGCCCTGCCCCGCTCGCTCCAGCCGCCCGCCGCGCGCTCCGGCGAGCCGGACCTCACCCAGTTCGCGGCGCTCGACCGCTCCCGGATCAGCCTGGTGCGGGGTACCTGGCCGAAGGCCGGCGGGGCCCGCGACGCGGTCGAGAGCGCCGTGCCCGAGGAGGCCGCGCGCCGGCTCGGGGTGGCCCCGGGCGCCGTCCTGAAGCTCACCGACCGGCTCACCGGCGCCACCGTGACGACCCGGATCACCGGCGTCTACCGGCCCGTCGACACCGCCGACCTCTACTGGCAGCTCGACCCGGCGGCCGGCCGCGGCGTGAAGACCCTGGTCTTCACCACGTACGGCCCGCTGCTCACCGATCCCGCCCTGCTCGGCTCCGGGCGGCTCACCGCCGGCGACACCTCCTGGCTCGGCGTGGCCGACTACACCGGTCTCACCACCGACCGGATGGACGGTCTGCGGACCGCCGCCACCGAGGGCCCCAAGGCGCTGCTCGCCGACACCGCGGGCTTCGGCACCACCATCAGCGCCACCACCTCGCTGCCGACCGTCCTGGAGCAGACCGACCGGGCGCTGCTCGTCGCCCGCTCCACCCTCTCCATCGTGGCCGTGCAGCTGGTGCTGCTCGCCGCCTACGCGCTGCTGCTCGTCGCCCGGCTGCTCAGCACCGAACGCTCCGGCGAGACCGACCTGCTGCGGGCGCGGGGCGCCTCGCGCCGCCGGATCGCCGGACTCGCCGCCGTCGAGGCGCTGTTCCTCGCGCTGCCCGCCGCGATCGCCGCGCCGCTGCTCTCCGGCCCGCTGACCCGGCTCGTCGCCGACCGGACCACGCTCGACGCGCTCGGCGGCGGGCTCGGCGCCGCTCCCCCGCCCACGGTCTGGCTGGTGGCCGCCGCGGTCGCGCTGTGCTGCGCCGCCGCCGTCGTCGCCCCCGCGCTCGCCACCGGGGACGGCGCCGGGATCTCGCTGCGCAAGGGCCGTTCCGCCGCGCTGCCCGGACCCGTCCGGGCCGGCGCCGACCTCGCGCTGCTGCTCGTCGCGGGCATCGCGTACTGGCAGCTCGACCGGCAGACCGGCGGCGGCGCGCTCGCCGGGGACCGTACCGGCACCCTCGGCGTCGACCCGCTGCTGGTCGCCGCGCCCGCGCTCGGGCTGCTCGCCGGCACCGTCCTCACCCTGCGGCTGCTGCCGCCCGCGGCCCGGCTGGCCGAGCGGCGCGCCGCGGGCGGCCGGGGTCTGCCGGCGGCGCTCGCCGGCTGGCAGTTCAGCCGCCGGCCGCTGCGCGGCGCGGGCCCGGTGCTGCTGCTCGTACTCGCCGTCGCCATGGGAATGCTGGCGATCGGCCAGCGCGACTCCTGGGACCGTTCGCAGCGCGACCAGGCCGACTTCCGCACCGGCGCGGACCTGCGGGTGCTGAGCGCGGGCCCCGGCGAACTCGCCAGGACCGAGCGGCTCGCGGCCATGCCGGGCGTACGGCAGGCCGCGCCGGTGCACCGGGGCAGCACCGACCTCACCGGCCGCAACGCCACCGTGCTCGCCATGGACACCCGGCGGGCCGCCGACGGCATGCTGTTCCGCCCCGATCTCGCGGGCGGCTCGGCGGCCGAGCGGCTCGCCGCCGTACAGCCCAAGGCCGGTCCCCGTACGGGCGTCGAACTGCCCGGGGACACCCGCGCCCTGGCGCTCACGCTGCGCGCCGGCGCACCCGGCGGCCCACCGCCCGCCCGGGTCACCGTCGTCCTGGAGGACGGCTACGGCGTCCCGTACCGCCGGCTGCTCGGCACCCTCCCGGCCGACGGGCGCAGCCACCGGCTCCAGGTGGCCCTGCCCGAACTCGCGGACGCCCGGGGCTTCGTGCTGACCGGCCTGGAGATCAGCGGCGAGGCGGCGGACGGCGGCCCGCACCGGCTCGCGGTCGAGGGGCTGGTCTCGATGGGCGCCGGCAAGGCCCAGCGGCCGATCGGCACGAGCGGCACGAGCGGCTCCCTTGCCGAATGGACCGGCGAGTACCGGGCCGAGCGCGACAACGGCGAGACCACGGCCCAGCCGGTGGCTGCCGGCTCCGGCTCCGGTTCCGGCTCCGGCTCCGGCGTGCTGCTCTCCGCGCCCTTCACCGTCGGGCCCGGCGAGGCCGGTCCCGGCACCGACGGCTACACGCTGTCCCTGTCCGCCCCGCGCGGCGCCCGGCCGGCGACGGTCCCGGCGCTCGCCACCGACGCCTTCCTCGCGGCGACCCGCGCGAAGGAGGGCGACACCGTCGGCGTCACCTTCGGCGGCGCCACCCTCAAGGTGACGATCGCCGGCACGGTCCGCGAACTGCCCACCACCGGGCCCGGCGCCCGGGCCGTCACCGCGGCCTCCCCCGACTCCGTCCCGCAGGACGGCGGCGCGATCCTGGTCGACCTGAACACCGCCAACCAGGCCCTGTCCGGCGCCCCGGGCGCGACCCTGGCGCCCACCGAGTGGTGGCTCACCACCGCCCCGGGCAAGGCCGCCGAGGTCGCCAGGACCCTCCGGTCCGGCAGCGACGCCGACCCCTCCCTGGTGCTCGTACGGGACGAGGCCGCGGCCGAACTCCTCGGCGACCCGCTCGGCGCCGGCCCCAACTCCGCCCTCATGGCGGTCGCGGCGGCCGCCGCCGCCCTCGCCGCCGTCGGCTTCGCCGTCTCCTCGGCCGGCTCCCTGCGGGAACGCAGCCGCGAGTTCGGCCTGCTCCGCGCCCTCGGCGCCCCACGCCGCCAACTCGCCCGCCTGCTCGCCGCCGAACAGGGCCTCCTCGTCGGCATCGGCCTGCTCGTCGGCGTCGCCCTCGGCACCGTCCTCACCCGCGCGGTCGTCCCCCTGATCGTCCTCACCGCCCAGGCCGACCGCCCGGTCCCCACCCCTCTGGTCCAACTCCCCCTCCCCCACGTGGCCCTGCTCCTCGCCGCCGTCGCCGCGCTCCCCCTGACGATCGTCGCCACCATCGCCCTCCGCCGCACGGACCCGGCGTCCACCCTGCGCACCCAGGGGGACCAGTGACGACACCGACCACGGGGACCGCGATGCTGCCGGCCGCCACCCGAGGGGGCGTCTGATGCCGGCCACCCGCTCCCCGCAGCCACCGTCCTCCACCTCCCCCGCCCGCGGAAAGGCGAACGCCATGCCCCGCAAGCCCGTCCGCTCCGTGGCGCCCTGGGTCCGTACCCGACTGCGGACGGCGCCGGGGGCGGCGTTCGCGTATGGGCTGCTCGTGCTGGTGACGGCGTTCCTCGCCGCCGCGCTGCCGCGGACCGTGGACACGTACGAGACCGAGGGGCTGTGGCACGCCGTCGGCAGTGCCGAGCCGCGCACCAGCGCGCTGACGCTGACCACCGACGTGCCGAGCAGCCTGGCGCCGGAGGCGCGGGCGGCGGAGTTCGCGCCGGAGAAGCTGAGGGCGATCCGGGACGAGCTGCTCCCGGCGCTGCCGGCGCCGTTGCGGGCGGACCCCGTCGGGTCGGCGTACGGGGTGCGGACGACCAAGCGGCTGACGGCGCCCGATCCGTTCCTGACCCGGCCGGACGGGGTGGCCCCGCAGTTCGTCCTGGACGCCCCGTCCGACCTGGCCGGGCATGCCACGCTCACGGCCGGCCGTATGCCACGGGGCACGGCCGACGGAAGCGCGGGCGGCATGGAGGCGGCGGTCAGCACCAAGACCGCCAAGGCCATCGGCATCAGGGTCGGCTCCGTCGTCCACGTCCCGGGCGTCGACGGCAACCCGAAGCCGGTCACCGTCACCGGCATCGTCGAGCCGCGCGGGACCGAGGGCCCCTACTGGGCGACCGAGCCGGTCCTTCACGACCCGTTCCTGGACGCCACGAAGGAGGACGAGCCCCGCTACTACTGGGTGGGCACCCTCCTCGTATCGCCCGAGAGCGCGCCCGCGACGGTCGGCACGCTCGGCGAGCCCGAGCAGTACTGGCGGTTCGCGCCCGACGTCCGCCACCTCACCGCCCTCGACACCGAACGGCTCACCGCCGCCCTCGACTCGGCGGGCGACGGACCGGCCCTGGTGAAGCTGCGCGATGTCCTCGGCGCCGGCGGGGCGTTCGGCACCGACCTCGACGAGATCCTCGCCGGGTACGCGGGCACCCGCACCGCCATCGCCTCGGTCGTCGCCGTCGCCGCCTTCGGCATCGGCGCCGTCGCCCTCGTCGTCCTCGCCATGACCGGCAGCCTCTTCACCGCCCGCCGGCACCACGAACTCGCCCTGCTGCGCTCGCGCGGCGCCTCCCTGACCGGCATCGGCGGCCGGCTGCTCGCCGAGACCGCCGCGATCGCCGTGCCCGCCGCCGCGCTCGGACTGCTCCTCGCCGTGCTGCTCGCGGGCGGCGCCGGGGCCCGGCTGCTGCCCGCCTGCGCGGGCGCCGCCGCCGTCGCCGCGGTCGCCTCCCTGGTGCTGCCGGTGCGCGCGGTGTTCCTGCACCGCAGGCCCCAGCTGCACGGCGGCCGCGAGGACCTGATCGGCGCCCGGCCCTCCACCCGCCGCACCGTCGCCGAACTGACCTTCCTCGTCCTCGCCGTGGCCGCCGTCACCGCGCTGCGCCGCCGCGGCACCGGCGACTCCGGCGACTACCTGGTCAGCGCCGCGCCGGTGCTCGTCGCCCTGATCGCCGCGTTCGCGCTCGTGCGGCTCTATCCGCTGCCGCTGCGCTGGGCCGCCCGGCCCATCCGCAGGCTGCGCGGCGCGATCGGCTTCCTGTCCCTCGCCCGGGCGGGCCGCTCGTCCGCCTCGGGCGCGCTGCCGCTGCTCGCCCTGCTGCTCGCGCTGACGACGGCCGCGTTCGGCGGCTCCGTGCTCACCGGGGTGTCCGACGTCCGCGACACGGCCGCCTACCTGGCCACCGGCGCCGACGCCCGGGTGGTCGGCGAACTGGCCTCGGCCCCGCTGCCCGCCGGCGTCGCCGAGAAGGTACGGGGCGTCCCCGGCGTCCGGGAGGTGTCGCCCGTGCAGGTCGAGTACGGGCTCGAACTGCCCTCGCACCGCGGCACCTCCGACCACGGCATGGGCGCCCCGCTGATCGGCGTCGAGCCCGCCTCGTACACCCGGCTCGCGGCCCGTACCGGCATCGGCGGCTTCCCCGCCGGGCTGCTCAAGGCCACCGGCACGGGCGGCCCCGGGCACGTCGGGGACAACGCCCGGGTGATCCCGGCCATCGCCTCGCCGCGGGTCGCCGAACGCCTCGGCGACAAGCCCATGGAGATCACCGCGGCGGCCGGCCGCTTCCATGTGAAGGTGGTCGCCGTCCGCACCGCCACCCCCGGCCTGCCCGACAAGGAGTTCCTCGTCGTCAACGGCGCGGACCTCACCAACCGGGCGGCCACCTCCCTGCTCGTCACCGGCGGCAAGGACGGCGCCCTCGACGGGCCGGCGCTGCGGAGCGCGGTCAGCGGGGTGAACCAGACCCTCCAGGTGGTGCTGCGCGCGGAGAGGCGGGCCGCGTACGTCGACTCGCCCATGCAGACGGGCGCCGAGCGGATCTACCGCGCGGCGATCGGCGCGGGCGCGGGCTACGCCGTCCTGGCCGTGCTGCTCTCGCTGCTGCAGGCCGCGCCCGAGCGCACCACGCTGCTCGCCCGGCTGCGCACCATGGGCCTCACCCGCCGCCAGGGCCGGCAGCTGCTCGGGCTCGAAGCGCTGCCGCAGGCGGTCCTCGCGGCCGTGGGCGGCGTCCTCGTGGGCTGGGCGACGATCGCGCTGCTCTCGCCGGGCATCGACCTGATCCGGCTGGCGCTCGCCGCCGCGCCGGACGAGGCGATGGCCCTGGGCACCGCGCTGCGGGCGGACGGCTGGTCGCTCGCGGTCCCGGCGGTCGCGGTGGTGCTCCTCACCGGCGCGGTGGCCGGAACGCAGGCGTGGTGGGTGGCCCGCAGGGGCTCGATCAAGGAACTCAGGGCAGGAGACGCACGATGACCACGACAACCTCGGGGACCAGTGGCACCTCTACGACGACCCTGGAGGAGCTGGAGCGGCGGGCGACGGCGCGCCGGGACCGGCCCTCGTACGGACACGACGCGCTGATCGCCTGCGACCGGCTGGTGCGCATCTTCACCACCGACGGGGTGGAGGTGCAGGCCCTCCAGGGCCTGGACCTGCTGGTGACGGAGGGCGAGCTGATGGCGCTCGTCGGCGCCTCCGGCTCCGGCAAGTCGACCCTGATGAACATCCTGGCCGGGCTCGACGTGCCGACCGCCGGCGCGGCCAAGGTCGCGGGCTGCGACCTGCTCGCCATGGACGGCAAGGCCCGGCTGCGCTACCGCCGCGAGGTCGTCGGCTTCGTCTGGCAGCAGACCGCCCGCAATCTCCTCCCCTATCTGACGGCGGCTCAGAATGTGGCCCTTCCCATGCAGTTGAAGGACGGGCGCAAGGGCGGCACCCGCCAGAAGGCCCGGCGGGCCGAGGAGCTGCTCGCGATGCTCGGCATGTCCGAGCACGCCGACCGGCGCCCGCACCAGATGTCCGGCGGTCAGCAGCAGCGGGTGGCCATCGCCGTCGCCCTCGCCAACAACCCCTCGGTGCTGCTCGCCGACGAACCCACCGGCGAGCTGGACTCGGCTACCGGCGAGCAGGTCTTCGCCGCGTTCCGGCGCGCCAACGAGGAGCTGGGCACCACCATCGTGATCGTCACCCACGACCAGGCGGTCGCCTCCGAGGTGCGCCGCACCGTCGCCATCCGCGACGGCCGCACCTCCTCCGAGGTGCTGCGCCGCACCGAGGTCGACGAGACGGGCCAGGAGTCCCTGGTGGCCCGGGAGTACGCGATGCTCGACCGCGCGGGCCGGCTCCAGCTGCCCGCCGAGTACACCGAGGCCCTGGAGATGCGGCACCGGGTGGCGCTCGAACTGGAGCAGGACCACATCGGGGTGTGGCCGGACGACAAGGGCTGAATCCGCCCAATCGTCCGCTAGCGCAGGGCCAGGAGCCCGGCGGCCGTGGGCTTGAAACCGCACTGCTCGTAGAAGGCGGCGAGGTGCGGCTCGTGGTCGACGTGCAGCCAGTGCGCGCCGCGCCCGCGCGCGGCCTCGGCCGCCTCGCGTACCAGCGCGACGCCAAGACCCCGGCGGCGCTCGCCGGGGTGGACGGTGGTGTCGAGCAGGAAGGCGTGCGCGCCGCCGTCGCCGACGACGTTCACATAGCCGACGAGCCGGCCGTCCCGCCACGCGGTGACATGCAGCAGCCGGCGGGCGAACACGGCGGTGAAGTCGGTGTCCCGGTGGCCGGGCCAGGAGGCGTGGAAAAGCGTGTCGAGCGCGTCGGAGGTCAGCTCGGCGTCGACGGCGAGCACCACATCGGTCGCCGGTTCCGTCACCGGGCGGCCGGCGTGACCGTGAGGGACGTCTGTACGGTACGGAGCGCGACCGACCCGTACGGGGTGCGCAGCCGCAGCCAGGGCCCGGCAGCGAACAGGGCGACCGGGAGCTGGGCACCGGGGAGGTCCGGCAGGAAGCCGAGGGACTGGGCGGCGTGCACGGCGCGCAGCGGGAGGCCCGTGTCGGCGAGGGTGCGGGACCAGATCTCGCGGCCGATGCGGTCGCGCTCGGCGCGGGTGCGCCGCTCCTCGGGCAGTTCCTCGTCGCGGGTGCGGAACTCGGCCACGGCCGCGCCGACCGCGCCGCGCATCGCGGCTGCGTCCGGCAGCCCGGCGACCGGCTCCCAGCCGCCGCGCGGCGGCAGGACCCCGGCCCACGGGGGGCCGGTGACGGCGTCGGGGACGACCGCCTTGCCCGCGGACTCCTCGATGCCCTCCAGGAGCTCGCCGGCGGACACGGTCACGTCCAGGTCGACGGAGTCGACCAGGCGGGCCGTGCGGATCGCGATGACCTCGAACGACGGCGGGCGTCCGAACACGGCGAGCGCGCCGCCCCCGGCCTGGAGGCGGACGGCGGCGGCCCGGTCGTAGTGCAGCAGCCGGCGCAGGAAGGCGGCGAGGCCCGCCGCCTCCCTGGCGTCGTCGAAGTGCAGCGGAGCGAGAGGAGTCACGGGGCCGAGGTCATCCCGTCGTCCATGTACTCCTTGAGGAAGGACTTCTCCTCGTCGGAGATGCGGCGCGGACGCTGCGTCTCCAGGTTGAACGGCACGACGACCGTGGACGCCCGCACGTACGTGACGTCGGGGTCCTTGATCTCGTACGCGATCGTCAGCGAGGCCGCGCCCATCTTCGTCACCCAGGACTCGATGGTGACCGGCTCGTGCCGGTGCACAAGGGGTCGCAGGTAGTCGATCTCGTGGCGGGCCACGACGGACCCGCCGGAGAACGACGGACTTCCGTCCCCCGGTGCCAGCCGGAACATGAAGTCGATCCGCGCCTCCTCCAGGTAGCGGAGGAAGACCACGTTGTTGACGTGGCCGAACGCGTCCATGTCCGACCAGCGGAGGGGGCAGGAGTAGATGTGCCGGGCCATGAGCTGATCAGCCTCGGGTGAGCTTCTTGTAGGTGGCGCGGTGCGGACGGGCCGCGTCCGGGCCGAGGCGCTCGATCTTGTTCTTCTCGTAGGACTCGAAGTTGCCCTCGAACCAGAACCACTTCGAGTCGCCCTCGTACGCCAGGATGTGCGTGGCGACCCGGTCGAGGAACCAGCGGTCGTGGGAGACGACCACGGCGCAGCCCGGGAAGTCGAGCAGCGCGTTCTCGAGCGAGGAGAGGGTCTCGACGTCGAGGTCGTTGGTCGGCTCGTCGAGGAGCAGCAGGTTGCCGCCCTGCTTGAGGGTGAGCGCGAGGTTGAGGCGGTTGCGCTCACCGCCGGAGAGCACGCCGGCCGGCTTCTGCTGGTCCGGGCCCTTGAAGCCGAACGCGGACACGTAGGCACGGGACGGCATCTCGACCTGGCCGACGTTGATGTAGTCCAGGCCGTCGGAGACGACCTCCCACAGCGTCTTCTTGGGGTCGATGTTGGCGCGGCCCTGGTCGACGTACGAGATCTTGACGGTCTCGCCGACCTTGATGTCGCCGGAGTCCGGGGTCTCCAGGCCCTGCAGCATCTTGAAGAGCGTGGTCTTGCCGGCGCCGTTCGGGCCGATCACGCCGACGATGCCGTTACGGGGCAGGGTGAAGGACAGGTCGTCGACCAGGACCTTCTCGCCGAAGGCCTTGTTGAGCTTCTCGACCTCGACGACGATGCTGCCGAGCCGCGGGCCCGGCGGGATCTGGATCTCCTCGAAGTCCAGCTTCCGCATCTTGTCGGCCTCGGCGGCCATCTCCTCGTAGCGGGCGAGGCGCGCCTTGGACTTGGCCTGACGGCCCTTGGCGTTGGAGCGGACCCACTCCAGCTCTTCCTTGAGGCGCTTCTGCCGCTTGGCGTCCTTCTGGCCCTCGACCTTGAGGCGGGAGGCCTTGTTCTCCAGGTACGTGGAGTAGTTGCCCTCGTACGGGATGGCGCGGCCGCGGTCGAGCTCGAGGATCCACTCGGCGACGTTGTCGAGGAAGTACCGGTCGTGGGTGATGGCCACGACGGTGCCCTTGTACTGGGCGAGGTGCTGCTCCAGCCAGTTCACCGACTCGGCGTCGAGGTGGTTGGTGGGCTCGTCGAGGAGCAGCAGGTCGGGGGCCTCCAGGAGCAGCTTGCAGAGCGCCACGCGGCGCTTCTCGCCACCGGAGAGGTTGTTGACCTGCCAGTCGCCGGGCGGGCAGCCCAGGGCGTCCATGGCCTGCTCCAGCTGGGCGTCCAGGTCCCACGCGTTGGCGTGGTCCAGGTCGTCCTGGAGCTTGCCCATCTCCTCCATGAGCTCGTCCGTGTAGTTCGTGGCCATCTCCTCGGCGATGGCGTTGAACCGGTCGAGCTTGCCCTTGACCTCGGCGACGCCGTCCTCGACGTTCTGCAGCACGGTCTTGGACTCGTCCAGCTTCGGCTCCTGCATGAGGATGCCGACGGAGTAACCGGGCGAGAGGAACGCGTCACCGTTGGAGGGCTGCTCCAGGCCGGCCATGATCTTCAGCACGGTGGACTTACCGGCACCGTTCGGGCCGACCACACCGATCTTCGCACCGGGCAGGAAGCTCAGCGTCACGTCATCGAGGATGACCTTGTCGCCGTGCGCCTTGCGCGTCTTGCGCATGGTGTAGATGTACTCAGCCAAGAGAAACCGTCCGGCAAGGAGTGAGTGGGCAGATAGGTCCCATCTTGCCTGACCGAGCCCCGTCGGCGGAAACCAGTACCGCCGGGACGGCACCTCGCGAGCCTGACCTGCCCCTTCTCCGAGTGACCCGGCCGTCACCGTGGGTGGACGACGGAGCGGATGGCGGAGGGATGGCGGAAACGGGACGGCCCCGCCGCGCGGTGCGCGACGGGGCCGTCCTCGGCCGCTGCGGGTTACTGACCGGCGGTCTTCTTCTTGCGGAGGAAGAAGATCGCGCCGCCGCCGACCACGACGAGCGCGGCGGCGATGCCGGCGATCATCGGGGTGGCGCTGGAGCTACCGGTCTCGGCGAGGTCGCCGCCGCCGGTGGTGCCGGAGGTGGTGCCGCCGGTCGCCGGGGTCTGGGACGGCGACGGGGTGTCGGTCGGGGTCTCGGACGGCGTCGGGCCGGGGGTGGCCGTCTTGCAGTCGAGGACGCCCTCGATGACCTTCTCGAAGCCGTTCGGGCCGGTGATGGTGAACTTGTACGCCTCGTCCTCGGCGACCGGGACGGTGACGGTCTTCGACTCGCCGGCGGCAATCGAGTACTTCACGCCCTTGAGGTCCACCTCCCAGGCCTCGTCACCCTTGTTGCCGAGGGTGATGTCGACGCCGCCCTTGGCGCAGTTCTTCTCGGCGGTGACCGAGGGGACCACACCCTGCTTCGCCCAGCTCGCGGAGGCCTTGGCGGAGACGGTGGAGGTGCTGGTGCCGGCCAGGATCAGGGTCTGGCTCTTCACCTTGGTGGCGACGAAGGCGCGGCCGATCGGGACGGTGGTGTCGGCCTGGACGTTCAGCTCGGCGGTGCCGTCGGCGGTACCGGCCGGAACGTCGAAGTAGACCTTGGAGCCGTCGGCGACGCTGGTGACGGCCTTGCCGTCCTTGTCGACGACGGTCACGCCGGCCGGGGCGCCGGGGGCGAGGGAGACCTTCGCCGTGCCGGAGTTGGTGTCGACCGTGATCGGGCCGAGACGGCTGCCCGCCTTGCCCGCGACGGACGACGGGGAGAGGCTCAGGGAGGCGGTGGGCTCGTCGAGCTCGACGGCCTTCTCCTCCAGGAACTTCGTCAGCTTCGCGGCGTCGGCGTTGACCGGAACGGCGTCGACCTTGTCGGAGAAGTGCCAGATGGCGGCCTGGGTGGCAGCGGCGGCGGTCTTCTCGGTGAGCTGCGTGGCACCGGCCTTGGCGGCCAGGCTCGTGAGGTCGTTCACCTGCGGGTAGGAGTTCTGCAGGATCCAGCGGATCTTGCCGGCGTCCTTGTTGTTGTGGAGCGACGACTGGTCCCAGCCGACCTCCTTGTACTCCTGGCCCGTCTTCGCACCGGTGTAGAGGTCGATGCAGTAGGTCTGGATGAACCCACCGGGCTTGACGGCCATCTCGAACAGGCCGGCCGAGACCTCACGGTTCGAGTCCTTGATCTCGACGGTGTCGTAGATCTTCAGGTCGCCGAGCGTCGCCGTGGCGCCGCCCGTTCCCTGGTCGGCCCCGTCGGCCATCGCCGGTCCCGCGATGGCTATCGAACCCGCAACGACGAGACCCGAAACCATCGTCGCGGCGGCAAGGCGGGCAACGCCGCGCCTCCGAACTGAAAACATGGATTTCCCCTCCGTGCGGGCTGCTCCGCGTCTTCGATCGAGACGCGTGGGGGGAGCACCCGCCAGCAGACTCACTGCCCCACTGGAAGCAAGTGCCTCATGAGTATCCGGGAATCCTAGGGACGGGGAAGCCCCCGGTGTCCCGTCGTACGGTCTGATAACCATTCCGACTCGAAATCGTTATCAGCGGGGGAAGTTGAGCGCGAAACCGCTGGTCACGGTATCGATAAATCCCCACAACGGAAGGTCAGGGGGCGGCTACCAGAGGGTAGTCGACGTGCTCGGGATCCGTCGGCGGCGATGAATTCGGAACGCCTTGTTCCGGTACAGGAGTTGCGGGAGCGCTGGAAGTCGCGGGAGCTTCGGCCGCCGCCTGTCGCGTCGCTCGCCGGAAGGCCGCCGTGCCCCGCGTCAGATCGTGGCCGACCGCGACCGCGTCGACGTCCACGAAGGTCTTCCGGCGCCCGTCGAGCTCCTCCTCACGGACCTTCAACCGGCCGTGCACCACCAGTGGTTCGCCCACCGAGACCGAGGCCGCCAGGTTCGCCCCCAGCGAGCGCCACGCCGACACCGTGTAGAAGCTGGTGGCCCCGTCGGCCCACATCCCCCGTTCGCGGTCCCAGCGGCGCGCGGTCACCGCGAAGCGGAACCGGGCGACCCCGCCCGACACCGTCTCCCGGTACTCCACGTTCGTCGCCACGTTGCCGACCAGCGTCACCGTCGTCTCGTTCATCTGCCCACGCTCCCCCATCGGTTCCCCGGAACGGCGGTCGTCCGCCCTTCCGCAATCCATCCTGGACCGAACCGGAGAAACCCGCTGAAGCCTGTGGACAAGTGAGCAGTTGGGGACAACTCGGCCACCCGAACGAGGCCTTCCGCCTCAGCGCACCCGCGCGCCCCCCGCCCGCGCCGGCCCGAACCGCGTCCCGCCGAACCGCCCGCCACCGCCACCGATCCCCGCTCCCCCGCCGCCCACGGTCCGGCTCGCCATCCGCGTCGCACCGGCGGCCGTCACGAACTGCTCGCGCACCTCCCGGTAGCGCATCAGCTCCGCCGCGATCGGGTCGAGCACCCGGGCCCGGCCGCAGGCCGCCGCGGCCTCGCGCAGCGCGCGCTCGGCCTCCTGCCCGTAACGCCGCGCAGGTCCCCGTACCGCCGCCGCACAGGCCCACTCGACCAGCGGACCGCCGACGATCCCCGCGACCATGATGAGCACCGGCGGCCAGAGCAGCGGCTCGACCACCCCCACGATCTGGGCGATCAGCCACAGCGCGCCGAAGATCTGCAGGAAGGTCATCACCACCTGGGCGAGCACCGCGGCCGGCCACCAGGCCGGGCGGGGCGGCCGGGCCGCCGGGTCGCCCATGCTCACCGTCAGCTCGTCGAGCGCCTCCGGCAGCCCGTCGGCGCCGCGCAGCGCCGCCTCGCGGACCGACTGCGCCCAGGGGCCCGGCAGCCCGCGCGCGGCCTCGTCGGAGACGATCCGTACCGCCTGCTCGACCCGCTGACGCGCGGTCAGCTCGTCCTCGACCGGCGCCACCTGGCCCGTATCGCCGCTGCCGTGCTCGCGCACCCGCTCGTACCAGCGGTAGAGCCGCAGCCACGGCGTGCCGCAGGCGCGGATGGCGTTGCGGCGCCAGACCCGTTCGGCGGCCTCGCCCGCCGCCTGCGCGCCGACCGCGACGGCGAGCCGGTGGGCGAACTCCTCCCGGGAGCGTTCGCCGAGCCCGGGCCGCCCGTCGGCGACGAACTCCGGCCGCAGCCGGGCCGTGGCGGCGTCCACGTCGGCGGCGAGCCGCCGCTCGGGCGCGGTGCGCTCCTGGACGAACCGCCCGAGGAGCTCGCGCAGCTCCGGCACGCCCTCCCCGGTCAGCGCGGACAGCGGCAGGACGGTCGCGCCGGGTTCGCCGTGTTCGCCGAGCGCCATGCCGTCCTCGTCGAGGAGTCGGCGCAGGTCGTCGATGACGAGGTCGGCGGCCTCGGTGCCGAGCCGGTCGATCTGGTTGAGGACAACGAAGGTGACCTCCGCGTGCCCGGCGAGCGGCCGCAGATAGCGTTCGTGCAGCGCGGCGTCGGCGTACTTCTCCGGGTCGACCACCCAGATCACCGCGTCGACGAGCCCGAGCAGCCGGTCCACCTGGTCGCGGTGGGCGGTGACGGCCGAGTCGTGGTCCGGCAGGTCGATCAGGACGAGCCCCTGGAGTTCGGCGTCGGCCGCGCCGCCCGCGAGCGGCCTGCGGCGCAGCCGCCCGGGGATGCCGAGCCGGTCGAGCAGCCCCGCCGCGCCCTCGGACCAGCTGAGCGCGATCGGCGCGGACGTGGTGGGACGGCGCAGGCCGGTCTCGGAGACGGGGACGCCGGCGAGGGCGTTGAAGAGGGACGACTTGCCGCTGCCGGTGGCCCCGGCGATGGCGACGACGGTGTGCCGCGCGGACAGCCGCTGGCGCGCCGCGGCCTCGTCGAGCACCCGTCCGGCCTCGGCCAGCGCCCGGCCCTCGACCCGGGTACGGGAGAGGCCGACGAGCTCGTGCAGCGCGTCGAGGCGGGTGCGCAGCGCCCCGCCGTAGGCGCCGCCGAGGGGCGGGAGCGCGCTCTCGTCGTCGTCCGTGAGCTGCTGGTCCTGATGGCCCTTGGGGTGGGGGCGGTCGGCGACACGGCGGGCGATCAGCCCGTCGTCCCAGCGCTTCTCTCCATCCGCTGTGTCGTCCACGGCGTCACTTCTCCTTCTGCAGTACGGAGAGCGCGGCGATCAGTTCGGCCTGCGGCTCGGGGGTCACGTCGAGGGCGTCGAGGGGGGCGAGACGCCGGTCGCGTTCGGTGTGCAGGGCGCGGTCGAGGTACGTGGCGAGGAGCTCGCCGCCCTTGTCGCGCAGCCGCAGGGCGCCCTGGGCGCCGAGGAGTTCGGCCAGCCGGTCGCCGGCGGCACGGGTGCGGCGGCCGCCGAGCAGGACGGCGGCGAGGAGCGCGGTGAGGGTCTCGGTGTCGGGGGCCGCGGCGGCGGCCGCGCGCTTGCCGCCCCGGGCCCGGGTGGCGGCGGGGCGCTCGATGTCCCGTACCTCCTCCTCGACCGTCTCCTCCAGGACGCGCCGCCAGCGCCGTACGGTCATGGCGATCCGTTCCCCGGCGTCCTGGGCGTCGTCCTTGCCGCTGGGGGCGAGGCCGGGGGCGGAGGCGGAGGCGGGGGCGTGGGCTTTGGGCGCCAGCGCGCCGGCGGCGGGTTCACGGCGCCAGGCGTCCCGTACCCGTTCGTCGGCGGCGGCGACGGCGCACTGCACGACCGCGCCGAGGGATTCGACGAGGGCGTCGAGGAGTTCGCCGGCCGAGCTGTCCCGGGGGTAGCCGCGCCAGCGGGTACGGGCGTCGCCGGCGAGGACGGCGCCGCGGCGCACCTGCTCGCGGACCCGGCCGCCCTGCTCCTCGTACGCGGACTCGACGGCGCCGCCGAGTCGTACGGCCGCCGCGTACTGGGCCGCGACCGCCCCGGCGAGTTCCGGCATGCGGGTGTCGAGCGAGTCGATCACTCCGGCGGCGGTCCGGCCGACGGCCTGCTGGCGGGCGGCGGGGTCCTGGGCGCAGTGGGCGAGCCAGCCGCGGAGCGGGGCGACGGCGTTGTCGGGCAGGAGTCCGGTGCCGCCGCCGGTGGACTCGGGCAGTTCGGGGATGGTGAAGCGGGGCAGGTCGCCGAATCCGGCCTTGTCGAGCAGCGCCTCGTACTGCCGGGAGACCTCGGTGATCACCTGGTGGGGAACCCGGTCCAGGACGGTGACGAGGGTGGCGTCGTACTCCTTGGCGGTACGGAGCAGATGCCAGGGGACGGCGTCGGCGTAGCGGGAGGCGGTGGTGACCATGACCCAGATGTCGGCGGCGCACATCAACTCGGCGGCGAGCAGCCGGTTCTCGACGACGAGGGAGTCGATGTCGGGCGCGTCGAGCAGGGCCAGGCCACGGGGCAGGGTGGCGGCGGTCTCGACCCGCAGGGCGTTGTCCTCCGGGGGTTCCTCGGCGGGGTGCTCGTCGTCCTGCTGGGGCAGCCAGACGCGGGTGAGCTGCGGCAGTACGCGCATCCCGGCGAACCAGTGGTGGTCCTCGGGGTGGCAGACCAGGACGGGCGTCCGGGTGGTGGGTCTGAGCACCCCCGCCTCGCTCACCCGCCGCCCCACGAGCGAGTTGACCAGCGTGGACTTCCCGGCCCCGGTGGAACCGCCGACGACCGCGAGCAGCGGCGCGTCGGGATCCTTCAACCGGGGCACCAGATAGTCGTCGAGCTGGGCGAGCAACTCGGCCCGGGTCTGGCGGGCGCGCGGGGCGCCGGGAAGGGGGAGGGGAAGACGCACGGCGGCGACACGGTCGCGCAGGGCGGAGAGTGCGTCGATCAGCTGAGGCCGTTCGTCCAAGGTCACCACATGCGAAGAATGCCCAATTTTGGAGCCTTTTTGAAGCGTATTGCGGCTGCGCGCGCCGACCGAACGGATGTAGCCGGGCACCCTCGGTGCCACCCTGGGCATAACGACTGCACAACACCCGGCCCGAGTGGCGCGAAAAGCGCTGCACGAATCGCACCTGCCTGCGATTATCGGACCGCTTCACCGAACCTCCACATCGTGCCACGCAGGTGAAGCACCCGGGCCAGGCCGACCGGACCCCTATCCTTGACCCGGCCACCCCACCGGCCACCACCGGCCCCCGTAGCTCAGCGGATAGAGCAGGTGCCTTCTAAGCACTTGGCCGCAGGTTCGAGTCCTGCCGGGGGCGCAACATCGGGACCCTCCTTCGGGAGGGTCTTTTTGCTGGTCGGGTGGGGTTTCTGTGATCGTCCGGGGGGCGCCGGACGCGCCCCGGTGGGCCCGAGGGGCGTCCCGGCGGTGTCTGGCGGAAACCGGGTTTCTGCGGGTGGCTGCGGTGAATACGCGGAGAAGTCTTCGGGCAGCCCCGGGCCTGTCCGGATCCCCTAGCTCACCCGCCTCCTCGATGCGCCTCTTCAGGCCGTCTCACCGGGCAGGGGCAGAGTCGGTCAGAGGTAGAGGTCGATCGTGAAGCGCCTCTTGCCCGGGCCGATGGTGTCGGCGTGGACCGAGCCACGAGCACGGTCGTACTTCCCGGTGCCGCCGGTGATCGCGTTGTCGAACGAGGGGGGAGGGACGGTCGGGAGGCCCTGGGGGTTGAGGATGCCGAAGACCATCCCCTGCGCGGTGAGCTGGCCGTCCGGGAGGGTGTAGGTCACGACGCACTCCTCCGCTCCGCCAGTGTCCCCGGGCAGCGCCGCCCGGGTGGTGGTGCAGAAGCCGCCGGTCTCGCCGACCTTGTTGCCGGCCTCGTCGGAGAGGATCGAGCGGACGACGGTCCGGTCGCCCTGAGCGGCCGGACCCTTGGGGTTGACGGGGAAGCGGGACTGCTCCGCGAGCTGGCCGATGAGGGTGATGACCTGGTGTTTGCCCTTGCCGTGGCCGAAATCGGCGCCCGTCTCGGCGGCGGTCGCGAGAGGGGCGCAGGCGAGGAGGGTGACCAGCGCGGTGGCCGTGCCGAGACAGGCCGATCTGATGGTGCGCATCGTGCGGCTCCTGAGATTGATGCTCATGGATGGTCAGGGGATGAAACGGTCATGCGATTTCATGCATAACCTCGGCCCTGCCGCCGCCCGGGACGTCCCGGCACGACCCACCGGCAGATCCGACCGATCAGACCAACCTGGGACGGGGGCCCGGCAAGCCGGAGCTGGGCGTGGGCCCCTTCTCAGCAATTGGGCGCAGGCTCGAGTCCTGCGTGTGGAGGGTGGCGCGGAGTTGGGTGGCCCAGGCGCGGGGGTGGGTGGTGTTGCCGTTGTGGCCGCCGGGGAAGGGGGTGACCGGGCGGTCGAGCAGGGCGGCGAGGCGGTGGGCGGCCTGGTAGTCGTAGACCGTTGTCGGGGTGGTCCGCCCGGTGGCCGGCAGGATGCGGACGGGGGTGGTGGCGAGGGCGTCGCGGCAGCCGGGATCGGTGCGCAGGGCGGTGAACTCGGTGGTGATGAAGTGGGCGAAGTTGCTGCGGCGCTGTGCGTCCATCGGCTGCGGGGTCAGGTCGGGTTCGGCGTCGGGGCCGGCCGGGTCGATGCCGAGGGACGCCGCGATGGCGGGGAGGGCGGCGGGCAGGCCGCGCGTGGCGAACAGGTCCTGGAGGTGGGCCAGTTCGGCGCGGTGGGCCTCGGCGTCGAGGCCGGCGTCGAGCAGCCAGGGGGCGACGGGCTCGTGGGCGATCAGGGTGTCGAGCTGATCGCCGTGGCCGGCGGCCAGGTGGAGGCCGATCACGGCGCCGAAGCTGCAGCCGAGCATGTACGCCGGGCCGTCGGCGACGTGGGCGAGGAGGCGGTGGGCGTCATCGGTGTGGTCGGCCATGGTGACGGGCCGCCCGGGGTCGTCGAGGGTGCTGCGGGACAGGCCGCGGCGGTCGTACGTGAGCAGGGTGAAGTCGTCGGCCAGGGCGTCCACGAGGTCGGCGGTGCGCCGGGCGTCGCCCTCCCCGCTCTGCGAGATGAACAGGAGCGGGCCGGTGCCGCGCCGCTCGAAGTAGAGGGTCGCGCCGTCGACGGGCAGCAGGCCGGTGGTCATCAGGAGTCCTCCTTCGCCGGATGGTGGCCTTCAAAGTAATGCATCTTTTCTGATGTATCAATCTTGATGCATCTGGAGGGATGTATCTTGTGGGTGTGAACGGCATGGATCTGGCCCTGCTGGGGCGCACCCTGATGAAGCTCGGCGAGGCCGCCATCCCGACCGAGGGCATCGGCGCCCACGGCACGAGCACCCAGTCGGTGATCATCGTCGCGGCCGATATCAGGGCCCATCCCGGCACACCCGTCAAGGACATCGCCGCGCGGACCGGCTTCCCCCAGAGCAAGGTCTCCGCGTGCGTCGCCCGCCTCCGCGAAGCCGGCACGGTCGAGACACGCACCGACCCGGCCGACCGCCGCCGCACCCTCATCACGCCCTCCCCGAGCGCCTCCCCCCGCGTCGCGGCCGTCCGCGCCGCCGACATCGACGGCGTCCTCACCCGCGCGCTGGAGGACCCGGCTCGACTCGACGAGGTCAAGGCCGCCCTGAACGTCCTCGCTCAGCACCTCGACCCGACCGCCCTCGCCCGGATCGGCGGCTGAGCCGGCCGCTGAGCGGGCGGGCTGAGTACGATCGCCCGCAGCGGTACGAGGAAGGGTGGGGGCATGCGTCGACTGCTGCTGCTCGGCTCGCTGTTGGTGCTCATCACCGGGTGTGGGGTGGTGCAGAACTCCAACGGTGAGGCGACGGATGCCGCGCGGGAGGCGGCCAGGAGGGCGGGCGAGCGTCTGTACGGCCAGCGGCCGCGCACGGCCGAGGAGGTCGGGCGGTCCGCCGCCGGCATCGACGGGGTGGACGTGCTGCGGGTGACCGGCACCTCGACGCACGAAGGGGACGGCGTGGAGGTGGTCGTCCGGACGTCCGGCTCGGCGTACAACAGTTGGTTCGACCTCGAGGAGGTCACCGTGCTCCGCTGTTTCGCGGTGCGGGTGTCGCCGACGTCGGAGTGGCGCGAGGAGCCGCGTGACGTGGACTGCCCGGAGGGACCTCCGCTGACCTTCGCCCCACCGCCCGCGCCGCCCGAGCTGCCGTACGGGGAGCAGCTGCGCGCCAAGCTTCCGCGGGTGCCGCGGGGTGGCCGGGTCGACGAGGCCGAGGTGCGCCGCGCGGTCGCCGCCCTGGACCTGGATCCGGCGATCCGTAGCGAGGTGCGGGCGGAGGACGGGCGGGTCGGCGTTCTCCTGTCGGTGCAGGGCAACGGCTTCGACGCGCAGGACTGTGTCCTCGCCCGGGTGAGCCCCGGCGCCACCGAGGTGTGGACGCCGACCCGGATCCAGCGGATGCCCGGGGAGGGCGGCTGCAGCGTGAGCAACGCGCTGCACCCGGCGCCGCCACCGCACTGACCGGCCGGACGGAAGGACGGACGGCTGTCCGGCTCAGGCTGCAAGCCCCGGGCGCTCGGACCGGTCTCCGGCGAGGCGGGCCGTCACCGCGGCCAGCCACACCAGCCCGAGGCCCGCGCCGGCGGTGAACGCCAGGACCGAGGCGGCGGAGGCCATGAACCCGGCGAGGACGACCGCCGGGGCGATCCGCGAGGCCACGGCCCAGGCTCGGTGGCCCCGCGCGGCGAGCGGGCGCGCCAGGACGACGAACACGGCGCACAGCGCGACGTAACCGACCATCCCGGCGAGCATGTGGCCGGCGCCGTGCCCGCTCATCACGGTCGTGTCGGGCGCGCCGACGGGAAAGCCCGCCCCGGCGTCGGCCGGGAGGGCGGCGGCCGCCCAGAACGAGGCCCCGAACACGCCCACCAGGGCCGGACCCCACGTACCGCCCGCCCCGCCGCTCAGCTCGCGCCGCAGACCGACCGCGCCGGCGGTCAACAGGGCGCCGGTGAGCAGGAAGTTCACCGTCTGGATCCAACCGCCGTCGCCGAGGGCGAGCTGGCTGATCGCGTTGCGCGCGAAGTCGAATCCGTCACGGCTGAACCCCTGGACGACCCCGGCGAGAAGGAACACCGGGCCCGCGACGACCGCGCCGCCCATCAGCCCCCGCCCCCGTGCCCCGGACCGGGCCGCGGGCAGCACAGCGGCGGGGGCGGAAGCGGGGTTGGCGCGGGGGGCGTTGAGCGTGTGGGTCATGGCGGGCCTTCCTCGTACCGGTCTGGTCGCACATATGACCGGTGAGGAGCGGCGAACTCATCGGTACGAGGAAGGTGCCCCATGTCATCTCTACGACGACTCCGGCGATCTGGCCGTGTCAGCCCAGGCCTTCCCCGTCGCCGGCGCGGAGCCTTGCCCCGCTGACATCAACCTCGATCAGGCCTTCTGATGGAATGACGTCGTGTTCTACGCCGATCTCAGTCCCTACGCCTACCTCCCGGCCGAGGACGGCGATGTGTTCACCGAAGCCGGTGCCGGCCTGCGGTTCGTCACCGTGCGGAACGCCTACCGGCGGCTCAACATCGGCTGGCTGGAGTCCGGACAGCCTTGGACCAAGGGGCCGGCGTCCGCGGACTTCGTCTCCAAACTGCTGGCGGTGCTGGACGGGCAGGGCGTGAACCAGGCGCTCGGCCTGCACGAGTGCGACCTGTGTCCCGTACCGCTCGATTCTGCCCGCCCCTGGTACGAACCCCGGCCGGGACACCGACGCGCGAGCGCCGCTACGGGCGAGATCCGGGTACCCGGGGCTCCGGGAACCGCCTACGCCGCGCCCCAGTTGATCGGGCACTACGTCGCCGATCACCGCTACCTGCCGCCCCGGGAGTTCGTCGACGCCGTCCTGGCCTTCGACCTGCAGGACCGCTCGGCCGCGTACCCGGCGATCGCCTTCCCTTGGATTCCCGACGACGCCGAGCTGTACGACGCCTTGGCCGAGTGACCTCCCGCGCCGCCCCGGCGCCACAGGCTGTCCCCGGCGGCGGACACACACGGCGTCAGGGTGACCGCAGGGGCGACCACAGGCGCTACCCCAGCGCCGCCGGGAGGCCGTTCAGGCGGAGGCGGGTGGCGCCGCGGAGGTGGGGGAGGTCGTCTTCCGGGCGGGCGGAGGGGGTCAGGAAGGCGGCTTGTTCGGTCCAGCGCAGGTGGGTGCCGTCGGGGTGCGGGTGGAGTTCGACGGTCACCAGGGAGGCCCAGCGGGGGATGTCGTCCACGTGGGATGTGTACGTGTAGACGACGCGCGCGGCCGGCACGATGTCGAGGTACCGGGATGCGTAGGCGAGCCGTTCCGGTGCGGCGCCCGTGGTCGTGAAGAGGCTCGACGCGGTCTCGCCGCCGTTCACCGTGAAGTCGTGGGTGTACGAGACCTGGCGGCCGGGCAGCCTGAACCACCGGCGCCGGGCCGGGGTGTCGGCGAACGCGCCGAAGACCGTGTCCGGGGGTGCCGCCAGGTGGGCCTCCACGGTGAAGGTGTCGTGCCGGGTGTCGTGCTGCCGCACGTACTCGACCGAATCCGGTGCGGTGGGCTTCAAGGGCATATGTCCCTCACAACGTCGAGATCAGGGGGGTCAAGGGGGCTTCAGAATTCGGCGGCCGGTCGTCTCGTCACCGTGCCAGGTGAACGGTCCGCCGTCGAACGGCCTCCTCGCCCCTCCCCGCTGACCAGCCCCCGCACCCGGCCCGCACCCGACCCGCACCCGACTCCCCCTCCCCCGAAGGAATCGCACCGTGACGCACACGCTGAACCTGTGGCGCCGACAGCTGGGCGAAGTACCCGCCTCGGTCTGGGAACGCACCGATCTCGACACACTGATCCTCGCGGAGAACGGGCTCACCCACCTCCCGCCCGAGATAGGCGGGCTACGGCGGCTGTCCACCCTGGATCTCGGCCACAACCGGCTCACCTCGCTGCCCGCCGAACTCGGCCGCCTGACCGGCCTCGACGCCTTTCTCTACCTCCACGACAACGAGCTCGCCGACCTCCCCGACACCCTCGGCGAGCTCCGCCGGCTGCGCTACCTCAACGTCGGCGAGAACCGGCTCACCGCCCTGCCCGAGGCCCTCGGCCGGATGACCGGACTGGTCGAACTCCGGGCGCAGCACAACCGCCTGACGACCCTTCCGGAGACGATCGGCTCCCTCCGCGACCTGCGCGAGCTCTGGCTCCGGGGCAACACGATCACCCATCTGCCGCCGTCCACGGCCGCCCTGCGCGCACTGCGCCATCTGGATCTGCGCGAGAACGCCCTCACCGAGCTCCCGGAGCCGCTCGCCGGCCTGCCCCTGCTGCGGCACATCGACGTCCGCAGCAACCGGCTCACCCGGCTGCCGGACTGGATCGCCGAGCTGCCCGCGCTGGAGAAGCTGGACCTCCGTTGGAATCTCTGCGTTCCGCCCCCGGCGCTCCTGGCCCGGCTCGAACGGCGCGGCTGCGTCGTCCTGCGGTGAGGCCCCGTCTGCGGTGAGCCCCCTTCCACGGTGATCCCCCGTCACCGGGGAGGGTGACACCGGCGTCATCCGCGCTACCTCACCCCACCCTTCCGCGTTGACGT
Source organism: Streptomyces fradiae (assembly GCF_041270065.1). Taxonomy (NCBI): domain Bacteria; kingdom Bacillati; phylum Actinomycetota; class Actinomycetes; order Kitasatosporales; family Streptomycetaceae; genus Streptomyces; species Streptomyces fradiae. Next base: position 2,691,982 of record NZ_CP065958.1, read on the forward strand.
CCCGTGACGCCTTTTGCAGTGACGGTTCTGCACGGCGGACCTGCGGGTTCGGGGGCGGGATGACGAGATGTGGGACGACGTGACGGGGGTAGTGGGCGTGTGGGCAGGGCAGGGCGGCGGCGGGGTGCGGCTGCTTGAGCGGGCGGCCGGGCCGCAGGGGCTCGTCGGGCGGGAGGCGGAGCTCGCGGCGGTGCGGGCGGCGCTCGGGGCGCATCGGCTGGTGAGCGTGACCGGGGCCGCCGGGGTCGGAAAGAGCCGGCTCGCGCTTGCGGCAGTGGCGCCGGAGGAGGCGCCGTGGCGGGCGATGGTGCGGGTGCGGTGGCACGACGGGGTGCCGGTGGGGCCGCGGGCGCTCGCCGGGCGGATCGCGCAGGCGCTCGACGCGGCGGCCGGCGGGTACGGGCGGGTGGGCACGGCGGGCAATGCGGCCGGCACCGTACGGGTGGGCGCGGCGCTCGAACTGGCCGATGCCGTACGGGCGTTGCCGGACGACGAGCTGCTGCTGATCCTGGACGACGTCGACCCTGTGCACGGGCAGTGCGCCGGGGTCGTGCAGTCGCTGCTCATGGCGCTGCCCGCGCTGCGCGTGCTGGTCACCGCGCGGCGGCCGCTGGGGCTCGGCGACGAGCATGTCGTACGGCTCGCGCCGCTGGCCACCGAGCCGGCGGCCGAGCTGCTCCGGGCCTCGGCGGAGGCGCACGGGGTGACCAGTGAGCCGGATCCGGCCGCCGTCGCCCGGGTCTGCCGGCTCCTGGAGGGCAATCCGCTGGCGATCGAACTGGCCGCCGCGCAGCTGACCGACCTCCCCGCCGACGATCTCGCCGACCGCCTCCAGGACGGGCAGTGCTGGCTGTCGGCGACCGGTCCGCTGCTGAAGCGGCACCGTTCCTGGCGCGCCTCGCTCGGCGCCGTCCACGCGCTGTGCGAGCCGGGCGTACGGAAGGCCTGGCGGCGGCTCAGCGTGTTCGCGGGCGACTTCACCGAGCGGGCCGCGGTCTTCGTGTGCGAGGGCGCCGACCTCTCCCCCGACCGGGTGCCGGGCGCCCTCGCCCATCTGACCGCGATCGGGGCCCTGGAGCGGGCCTCGGAGCTCGGCTCCGTGCTCGAACCGCGCTACCGGATGGCCCGGGCCGCCCGCGACTTCGGCGCCGAACGGCTCGCGGCGGCGGGCGAGTCGGCCGCCGCCGCGAGCCGGCACGCCCGGCACTGCCGCAGCACCGCGGCGGTCGCCGAGACCCTGTGGAACACCGGGCTCCAGCAGCAGGCGGTACGGCTCGTGCAGGACGAACTCGCCGACCTCACCGCGCTGGTGCGGCGCGGCACCCTCGACCCCGGGCACGCCGAGACGGCCCTGGAGACGGTGCTCCACCTGTGGTTCTGGTGGGTGGCCCACGAGCGGGCCCGGGAGGGCGCCGGGCACGTCCTCGCGCTGCTGCCGCGGCTGCCCGCCGCCGAGTGGCTGACCGCCCGCGGCCAGTGGCTCGCGGGCTGGCTCACCACCGGTGCCGACCCGGCCACCGCGCAGCGGCTGCTCGACCGGGCCTGGCCGATCGCGGTGCTGTGCGGCGACGACGCCCTGGTCGGCCGGATCGCCCATGTGCACGGCACGCTCGCCTGGCAGCGCGGCGACCTGCCGGCGGCCACCGCGCACTACCGCCACGCCGCCGACACCGTGCCCCCGCTCGCGCCCGGCGGCCCGACCCCGGCGGTCAGCCTCGCCGCGCTCGCGATCGTGGACTCCGCGACCGCGCCCGCCCGTGCCGTACGCACCGCGCGCCGGGCCCTCGCGCAGCCCACCGGGCACCACGACACCTGGGCGACGGCCCTCGCGCAGTACGCCCGGGCGCTCGCCGACGTACGGGCCGGGCGCCCCGGCCGGGCCCGCCGCCGCGCCGAACGGGCCCTCGCCCACCTCGACGCCCGGCTCGACGCCCCGCAGCCGCGCGCGGCCCTGCGCCGGCTGCTCGACACCCTCCGCGACGGTGACGGAGACGCCGGCGCCGGCACATCCGGAACCGGCGCCGGCGGCGCGGCCGGAACCGGGCCCCGTCCCGTGCCCGTACCCGCCCCGCGCACCACCCCCTAGGCCACACCACACGAGGCACCACACGACGCACCACACGAGGCACCGCACAACGCACCGCACGACCACCGGCCCCGCGCACCCCGGCCTGCGCCGACTGGCGGAGTCCGTTCATGCGGCGCGGTGGTCTGTCCGGGGGCGGATCGGTTCGCCGCCGCCAATCCCGGGCCCGGCCCTGACCTGCTGCGAAACTCGCGAAATGATCCAAAGCACTACACAAGGGACTCCTCGCCGCAGCCGCCGGGCGAGGTCCGCCGCGCTCGCCTCCGCCGTCACCACCGCCGTGGTCACCACCACGGCGGTCCCGGCCCTCCTCCTGCTCGGCCCGGCGGCCGCGCCGGCGGCGGCCGCGAAGCTGCCCGGCGGCCTCGGCCCGTGCATGCCCGGCAGCTGCCCCGACCCCTTCCCGGGCATCAACAACCTCGACTTCGCCGGGCGCGACAAGGCGATCAACATCTTCGTCGGCGAGGACTTCCTCGTGCGCGGCTCCGCCGCCGAGGCCGAGGGCCGGGTGGTCGTGCTCGACGACTTCGACATGGCAAAGAGCGCCTCGGCCGGCTCCACGTACAACATCGGCGAGGTGGGCGTCGGCTCGCGCGTGCCGCCGCCCGACGGCTCGGACTGGCTGACCGCCGGCGGCAAGGTGAGCGTGGCCGCCGGCCAGCGGCTGCTCGCCGAGAAGGGGGTCGTACGGCACGCGGGCGCGCTGACCGGCACCGTGGTCGCCACGCTCGACCGGGACCCGGACGCGACCGACCCGTACACGGCGCTGCGCGACCAGCTGACCACCGCGAGCCGCTGTTACGCACGGGTCGACGGCAAGCCGCGGACGCCCACCGGCACGGCGGTGAACCAGGGCGGCCAGACGCTGTTCACCGGCGACAACAGCTCGGCGCTCCAGATCTTCAACGTCGACTTCGACATGACCACCGCCACCGGCGGGCAGCAGGGAATCGTCTTCCGGAACATCCCGGCGAACGCCACGATCCTCGTCAACGTCCTCGGCGCGAACCGCACCATCAGCACCTACAGCGGCGGCATCGACGACAGGACGGACCCGCTCAACGCCTACCGCGAGCGGCTCCTCTGGAACATCCCGGACGCCGCCACCGTGAACCTCGCGGGCACCGGCCAGTTCCAGGGCAGCGTCCTCGTCGGCGAGCAGAAGTCGACCACGACGGTGACCCTGCCCGGCGTCAACGGGCGCTTCTTCACGACCGGTTCGCTGACCCACACCAGCAGCGCCACGGGCGGCGGCGGGCAGGAGTTCCACGCGTACCCGTTCAACGGCGAGCTGCCGGACTGCGGCGACTCGCCGAACGCGACGGGCGTGGTGAAGGTGGTCAAGACGGACGCCGAGAGCCGCGAGGAACTGCAGGGCGCGGAGTTCCGGCTGTGGAAGGAGACCAACGGCAAGGACGGACTCCAGACCAACGGCGCGAACGCCGACACCGCCGTCGGCGACCCGTGCACGACCGACGCCGACGGCGTCTGCTCCCGCACGGTGGAGACCGGCACGTACTACTGGCAGGAGACCAAGGCCCCGGACGGCTACGCGCTGCCCGACCCCGCCGTCTTCGGTCCGCTCGTCCTCACCGAGCAGAACGCCGAGCGGGGCGTGACGGTCCAGGCCCGCGACACCCGGCTGCCCGTGACCGGCGCCGTCGACGTGCTCAAGCTGGACGCGGAGAGCGGCGCGGTGCTGCCGGGCGCCGAGTTCCGGCTGTGGAAGGAGACCAACGGGACGGAGGGCCTCCAGACCATCGGCATCAACCCCGACACCATGGTCGGCGACCCGTGCACCACGAACGCCGACGGCCTGTGCTCCCGCACGGTGGAGACCGGCACGTACTACTGGCAGGAGACCAAGGCCCCGGCGGGCTTCGACCTGCCCGACCCGGCCGTGTTCGGGCCGCTCGTCCTCGACAAGGAGAACGCCGAGCAGGGCGTCTCCGTCACCGCCAACAACTCCCGTACGCCGGTCGTCCCGACCAGCGGCGAGGTGCGGGTGGTCAAGAAGGACGCCCGGACGGGCGACGAACTGCCCGGCGCCGTCTTCCAGTTGTGGAAGGAGACCAACGGCACCACGGGCCTGCAGACCACCGGCGGGACCCCGGACACCGAGGTCGGCACCCCCTGCACCACCGATTCCAACGGCGTCTGCACGCACGCGGTCGAGCCGGGCACCTACTACTGGGAGGAGCTGACCGCGCCCGCCGGGCACGAGCTGCCCGACCCGGCCGTCTTCGGCCCGCTCGTCCTGAGCGAGCAGTACATCGAGCAGGGCGTCACGGTCGAGGCGCTCAACGAGCGCACCCCGGTCGTCCCGACCAGCGGCTCCGTCGAGATCCTGAAGAAGGACGCCACGACCGGCGCCGTGCTCGCCGGCGCGAAGTTCCAGCTGTGGAAGGAGACCAACGGCACCGCCGGGCTCCAGACCACCGGCGCGAACCCCGACAGCGCCCGGGGCGAGTGCGTCACCGGCGCCGACGGCCTGTGCTCCCGCACGGTGGAGACCGGCACCTACTACTGGCAGGAGACCAAGGCCCCCACGGGCTACGACCTGCCCGCCCCCGCCGTCTTCGGCCCGCTCGTGCTCACCGAGGACAACGCGGCCTCCGGCGTGCGGATCACCGCCCGCAACACCCGCACGCCCGAGCCGAAGGGCTCCCTGAAGCTGCTCAAGACCGACGCCAAGACCGGACGCCCGCTGGCGGGTGCCGTGTTCGAGCTGTGGCGCGAGACGAACGGCACGGCCGGGCTGCAGACCGGCGGCGCCAAGCCCGACACCCGGGTCGGCGCGGGCTGCGCGACGGACGCCAAGGGCGTCTGCGCCTTCGGCGACCTGCCGCTCGGCGCGTACTACCTGCGGGAGACGGCCGTGCCCGAGGGGTACGTGCTGCGGCCCGGCAACGCCTTCGGGCCCTTCGAGATCACCAAGGGCGACCAGGGCAGGCCGGTGGAGGTGAGCATTCCCAACGAGCGCGGCGAGCCGTGCCACGGGAAGGACTGCAAGAGCCGCCCCAAGCGGTGACCTCCTGAGGATCTCCTGCAGACCTTCTGAAGACGTTCTGAAGGGGCGGGGCACGTTCACCGGTTCGGCCGCGCAGGCCGGGCCGGGGCCGGTCGGCACTGATCGACTGGGAGCGAACGTCCCCACCCCTTCAGGAGGTTCCGAAGTGCTCACCCTTCGGGCAACCGGTGCCGCGACCGCCGCCACGGCGTTCGCGGCACTGCTGTGTGCGGCCCCCGCCGCCCTGGCCGCCGCCCCCACCGCTCCCGCCGGCACGCCCCTGGCCGCCGCCGCGTGCACGGCGCCGACCGGCCCGTACCAGCGGCCCCTTGAGCAGTACCTGGGGCGGCCCGTCGACGGCGTGCAGTCGGCGGAGGACTGCGCCGCCATCCGGGCCTTCCAGCAGCGCGAGAAGACCCCGCGCACCGACGGGTACGCCGACCTCGCCACGTACCGCACGATGGTCGCCGCCCAGGCCCGGCCGAACCCCAACGCGCAGGGCCGCTGCCCGGTGCGCGCGTACCGCGTCACCTGCGTCGACATGGACCGGCAGCTGCTGTGGGTGCAGACCGGCAAGAAGATCGGCTTCGGCCCGGTCCCGATCCGCACCGGCCGCGACACCATGGAGACCCGGCCGGGCTGGCACGCCATCTACTGGCGGGACAAGGACCACGTGTCGAGCCTGTACGACGACGCCCCCATGCCGTACGCCCAGTTCTTCGACGGCGGCCAGGCGCTGCACGGACACCCGGGCAACCTCTTCGACGGCGGCGGCTCGGCCGGCTGCGTCAATCTGTCGATGAAGGACGCGGAGGCGCTGTGGAAGCTCCTCAAGGTCGACGACCGGGTGTACGTATGGGGGACGAAACCCGGCACCGCCGACTGAGCGCGGCCGCCCCACATCAGTCTTCGAATGTGACCTGCGTCATATTTCGTCACGCCCATCGGGGGCGCGGTGTCTTGAGGCCGAACCCCTGAGGGCGAACCCCGCCGGCGGGGACGACGGAGGAGAGACGCGATGAACGAGCACCTGAGCGGCACGGACACCGGCACCGGAAACGGCATCGACGTCGTCGTGGTCGGCGGCGGCTACGCGGGCGTGATGGCGGCCAACCGGCTCACCCAGAACCCCGACCTCAACGTGACCGTGATCAACCCGCGCACCGAGTTCGTGCCCCGGCTGCGCCTGCACCAGCTGGTCGCCGGGACGCACGAGGCGGTCGTCGCGTACCGGGACGTGCTGGCCGAGCGGGTCGCGCTCGTCGTGGACGACGTGACGCGGATCGACGCGGCGCGGCGCCGGGTGCTGCTCGGCTCGGGCGGGTCGTTCGGCTACGACTACCTCGTGTACGCGGTGGGCAGCGGCGCCGGCGAGCCCGCGGTGCCGGGGGCGGCCGCGTTCGCGTACCCGGTGGCCTCCCTGGAGGCGGCCCGCCGGCTCAAGGAGGTCGTCGAGGGCGCGCCCGCGGAGGCCGCCCTGACGGTGATCGGCGGCGGCCCGAGCGGCATCGAGACCGCCGCCGAACTCGCCGAGCGGGGACGGCGGGTGACCCTGTCCTGCGGCGGCGTCCTGGGCCCGTATCTGCACCCCGCCGCCCGCCGTACGGTGCTCAGGCGGCTGACCGGTCTCGGCGTGACCGTCCTCGACGGCCCCGGGTCGCGGGTGACGGAGGTGACGCGCGAGGCGGTACGGCTCGCCGACGGGCGGGAGCTGCCGAGCACGGTGACCGTGTGGACGGCCGGCTTCGGCGTGCCGGACCTGGCCGCGCGCAGCGGGCTCAGCACCGACGCGGCCGGGCGGCTGCGCACCGACGAGACGCTGACCTGCGTGGGCGACGAGCGGGTGGTGGCCGCCGGGGACGCGGCGGCGCCGTCGGACCTGCCGTTCCGGATGAGCGCCTACGCGGCGGGCTGCCTGGGCGCGCACGCCGCCGACACGGTGCTCGCCCGGGTCGCGGGGCGGCGGCCGGAGCCGATCGACCTGTCGTTCCCGGCGATGTGCATCAGCCTGGGGCGGCGCGCCGCCGTCTTCCAGCTCGGGCGCAAGGACGACACCGCCCGGCGGCTGTACGTCCCCGGGCGCGCGGGTGCGAAACTCAAGGAACTCTCCTGCGAGTTCAGCGTCAAGCACCTGAAGGAGGAGGCCCGCACGCCGGGCAGGCACTCGTGGCCGAAGGCCGGGAACGTACGGCGGGACGCGCTGCGGGCGCTGCGGGAGAGCGAGCGGGTCGGGGCATGAGCGACGACCGGAACGACACCGACACGACGGGGGATTCGAGCGGCATGGGCGGCATGGGCGGCATGGAGCGGAACACGGACGACGGCAGCGGCACGGACGCGTCGACCGACGCGGCGACGGACGCCTTCGTCGCCCACCGCAACCTGCTCTTCACCGTGGCGTACGAGATGCTCGGCTCGGCCGCCGACGCCGAGGACGTGCTCCAGGAGACCTGGCTGCGCTGGGCCGAGGTCGACCTGGCACGGGTGGAGGACCGCCGGGCGTATCTGGTCCGGATCACCACCCGGCAGGCGCTCAACCGGCTGCGCGCGGTGAAGCGGCGGCGCGAGGCCTACGTCGGGCAGTGGCTGCCCGAGCCGCTGCTCACCACGCCGGACGTGGCCGAGGACGTCGAGCTCGCCGAGAGCACGTCGATGGCGATGATGCTGGTCCTGGAGACCCTGGCGCCCACCGAGCGGGCGGTGTTCGTACTGCGCGAGGTCTTCGACATCGGGTACGCCGAGATCGCCGAGGCCCTCGGCAAGACGCCGGAGGCGGTCCGCCAGATCGCGCACCGGGCCCGCCGGCACGTCGACGCCCGCCGCCCGCGCACCCCGCTCCCGCCGGAGAAGGTGCGCGGCGTCCTGGAGTCCTTCCGCCGCGCGCTCGAATCCCGCGACCCGCAGAGCTTCCTGGACGTGCTCGCCCCGAACGTCGTGCTCGTGAGCGACGGCGGCGGCGTGAAGCGGGCCGCGCTGCACCCGGTGGTCGGCGCCGAGACGTTCGTCCGCTTCTATCTGGGCGGCACCGCCAAGCACGGGGTGCACGTCAGCTGTGTCCCGACGGTGGTCAACGGCAGCCCGGCGCTCGCCGTGCTGGTCGACGGCGAACTCGACGGCGTGATGGCCTTCCGCGTCGAGGACGACCGCATCGCCGGCATCTACTTCGTCCGCAACCCGGAGAAGCTGACCCGCATCGCCTCCGAGACCCCGCTGACCCGCTGACCCCGCAGCCCCCCTGACCAGCTGCCCCACGCGCTGAACTCACCCTTTCCGCAACGACTCTGACGGTCCATCCGAGGAGGCGTCATGAATGCTGCCCAGAACACGTCTTCCCCCTCCCCCTGGTCGCGGGTGGCCGCGACCGTCGGGCTGCTCACGGCGGTGGTCGCCGTGCTGCTCACCGCCTTCGCCTGGCCCTCGGTGCGCTCGCATCCGCACGACGTGCCGATCGCCGTCGCGGGCCCGCCGGCGGCCGTCGCAAAGGTCCGCACCGCCCTGGACCGCGCCCGGCCCGGCGCCTTCGCCGTCACCGAGGTCGCCGACGCGGCCGCCGCCGAGCGGCTCGTCCGGGACCGGGCGGTGTACGGGGCGGTGGACGCGGGACCGGGCGGACCGCGGGTGTTCGTGGCCTCGGCCGCGAGCCCGGTGGTCGCGCAGAGCCTCCAGGGCCTCGGGGCCGCGCTCGCCCCGGCGCCCCGGCCCTCCGGCGGCGGCGCCCCGGCGGCCGGCCCGGTCACCGATCTCGTACCGCTGCCGGCCGAGGACCCGCGCGGCGCCGGTCTGTCGGCCGGGGCGCTGCCGCTGGTGATGGGCGGGCTGCTGGCCGCCGTGGTGCTCACCCGGTTCGTACGGGGCACCTCGCGCCGGGTGGTGGGCGCGCTCGCCTTCGCGCTGACCGGCGGCGCGGCCGTGGCGGCGCTGCTGCAGTTCTGGCTGGGCTCGCTCGGCGGCTCGTACGCGGCGAACGCGGGCGCCGTCGCCCTGGCCGTGGCGGCCACCTCCGTGAGCGTGATCGGGCTCGAAGCGCTGCTCGGGACGGCCGGGCTCGCGATCGGCGGCGTCACGATGATGCTGATCGGCAATCCGCTCTCGGGCACGGCGACCGCGCCGGAGATGCTGCCGGGGTGGAGCGGGGAGTTCGGCGGGCTGCTTCCGCCGGGCGCGGGTGGCCGGCTGCTGCGCTCCACCGCCTTCTTCGACGGCCACGGCGCCGCCTCCGCGCTCACCGTGCTCGGTGTCTGGCTCGCCGTCGGCGCGCTGCTCTGCCTGGCCGGCACCCTGCGGACGCGTCACACGACCGCTCCCGTCCGACCGGCCTGACCTGCCCGATCCGCCTGCGGCTCCGGCACCGGATCGGTGCGGGGCCACAGGCGGCGGGCGAGCAGGCTCCCGGCGAGGGCGAGGACGGTGAGCGCGCCGGTCGCGGCGGCCGGTCCGGTGCGGGCGGTGAGCCAGCCGGTCAGCGGATAGGTGAGGAGCCAGCAGGCATGGGTGAGGGAGAAGCGGGCGGCGAAGGCGGCGGGCAGGTCGCCGGGGGCGACCGAGCGGCGCAGCACTCGGCCGCCCGGGGTGAGCACCGCCGAGCTCGCCGCGCCGATGACCGCCCAGGCCACGAGCAGCGCGGGCCACGCCCAGGCCCCCGGCCCGAGGGCCAGGCCGGCCGCGCAGACCGCGAGGGCGGCCGTCAGGACGCCGCCGGCGGCCGGCATCAGGGCCCGCTCGGTGACCGTCCGGTCCAGGACCCGGGGCAGCAGGAGGGCGACCGCCATGGAGCCCGCGCCGTACGCGCCGAGGGCGAGCGGGACGTCGCCGGCGGGCCGGCCGAGGGGGCCGCGGACGAGGACCACGGTGTCCACCAGGACCAGCGCGCCCGCGGCGGCCACCGCCAGGTCGAGCGCGAGCAGGGCGCGCAGGGCCGGGGTGGCGAGCAGGAGCCGGGTGCCGCGCAGTACCTGCCGGCGGGGCCGGGGGTCCGAGGGCCCGGCGGTGGGCCGGGGCGTGGGCAGCAGGACGGACACGACCAGGGCGGCGGAGGCGGCGAAGCCGACGGCGGTGCCGGTGAACAGCCACGCGTACCGGACGAGGGAGAGCAGCGCGGCGGCGAGCACCGGGCTGAACAGGCTCTCCAGGTCGTAGGCGAGCCGGGAGAGGGACAGGGCGCGGGTGTAGTCGCGTTCGTCGGGGAGCACCTCGGGCACGGTCGCCTGGAAGGTGGGCGTGAAGGCGGCGGAGGCGGCCTGGAGCAGCAGGATCAGCGCGTACACCTGCCACACCTGGGTGACGAAGGGTAGCGCGAGCGCGACGCAGGCCCGGATCAGGTCCATGGAGACGAGCAGGGCGCGCCGGGAGACGCGGTCGGCGAGGGCGGTGGCGAGCGGTGCGATCAGCACGTACGCGAGCATCTTGATCGCCAGGGCGGTGCCGAGGACGGCGGAGGCGTCGGCCCCCGCGAGGTCGTAGGCGAGGAGGCCGAGGGCGACGGTCGCGAGGCCGGTGCCGACGAGGGCGACGACCTGGGCGGTGAACAGATGGCGGTAGGTGCGGTTGCGCAGGACGGACGGCATGGGCCACCTCGGGGGCGCGGGTGCCTCCACCGTAGCCGACGCGTGCGCATGTGCGCACGCGTTGAATCGTCCAGTCCCGGCGGAAGGTGCCCCGGTGGCGCTCAGTCGTGCCAGGGCTCGCCCGTCACCTGGTGGTCGGCATGGCTGATGGCCTCGACGACCAGGCGCTTCATGTGCCCGTCGGGCAGCGAGTAGACCACCCGCCGGCCCTCCTTGCGGGACTCCACCAGACCGCCGAGGCGCAGCTTGGCCAAGTGCTGGCTGACGGCGGGGCGGGCGGCGGCGACGCTCTCGGCGAGCGCGCTGACATCGGACTCGGCGCGCGAGAGCAGCCACACCAGATGCAGCCGGGTGGGGTCGGAGAGCAGCCCGAAGACCCGGGCGGCGGCGTCGAGCTCGCGGACGCCGGGGGTGTGCTCATGGGTGCGCGGGTGGGCGCCCTTCGGGTCTGCCGGTTCGGGGTCGCCGTCACGTGAGGCCATGGGGGCATCGTAGGCACGCTCGCCGACACTCGACCCCATCCGCCGGTCCCGGAGCGACCGACTTCCGCCGTCCCGGACCGAAAGGTTCCGCCCGTCCCGGACCCGAGGCTTCCGCGGTCGCGCCGCCCGCGCCACGGGTAGACCTCCCTGGTGGACATGAACACGACCCTCGCCGTTCCCCGCATCGAACGGCTCCTTCAGGACGGGGTCCGCGCCCAGGTGTTCCCGGGGGCCGTGTGGGCGGTCGGGGACGCCGGCGGCGCGGTGGCGGGCGGGGGCGTCGGGGCGCTCGCACCCGGGGGCGAACCGGCGGGCGCCGACGCGCTGTTCGACCTCGCGAGCCTCACCAAGATCATCGCCGTGTGGCCGGTCGTCGGCACCCTGGTGGAGAACGGCAAGCTGCCTCTCGACATACCGCTGGGCGACTTCTGGCCGGAGGCGGCCGGGCATCCGCTGGGCGACGTCACGCCGTTGCAACTGCTCACCCACACCGCCGGGCTGCCGCTGCGCGCCAACCTCCGCGCGCTGTACGGCTCGGACCCGCAGGACGTACGGGACGGGGTCGTCCGGGAGCGGTTGCGGCGGCGGCCCGGCGAGGCGGTGGAGTACACCGACCGGGCGGCGCTGGCGCTCGGCTATCTCGCCGAGTTCCTGACCGGCGGCCGGCCGCTGCGCGAACTGGCCGCGACCCGGGTGTGGCAGCCGCTCGGGATGACGGAGACCCGGTACGGGCCGCTGCCGCCTGAGCTCGTCGCACGGGCCGCGCCGACCGAGTACGACGAGGAGACCGGCACCCATCTGCGGGGCACCGTCCACGACTTCTCGACCCGGCTGCTCGGCGGGGCGTGCGGGATCGCGGGGACCTTCGCCACCGCCGGGGACCTGGGGCGCTTCCTGCGGCAGGTGCTCGATCCCGTACGGCCGCCGTTCGGGGCGGAGTGGACGGCGGCGTCGCTGCGCGTGCGGACCGGCGAACTCGCCCCGCCCCGCGGCCTGTTCTGGCATCTCGCGCCGGGCACGACGGCCCGCGACGACATCTGGGCGCACTACGGCTTCACCGGCACCGGGATGTGGGTGAGCCCGGCGCGCGGGCGGTGGGCCGTCCTGCTCACCAACAAGCTGTACTTCACGCGCGCGACGGGCCCGATCACCCGGGTCCGGGACGCCTTCCGCGCGACCGCCTTCCCGTGACCCACAGTGACCGTGGGTGACCGGATCGGGCCGGGATCGTTGCACGCCGTAAACGATCAGGCAGGCGACGAGCAGTGGAGGCACGACGATGGCGACGATGGGAGACGAGCGGACGGCGTTGATGACGGAGCCGGCGGCGGAGCGAGGGACACGATGGCCGGTCGCCGACCCCGGGGACGTACGGGCGGCGGCGGACGCGCTGACCCGGGGCCGCGCGGTGCTGCACGGCTTCGCCAACATCCACGCGCTGACCGCCCGACCCGACCGGGAGGGGGTCGCGCTCGCCAACCGGCTCAAGGGCCGCCCGGAGGGGCATGCCGGCAGCGTCACCACCACACCGGAGGCACTGCCCGGGCTCTTCGACTGGACCCGGCTGCCCGCCGAACTCCCCCGCCGCCCCCTGCGGTTGCTCATGGAGGAGCTGTACGAGCTGGGGCCGTTCGGCTTCCGCGGGCCGGCCGCGGAGACGGTGCCGGACCATCTGACCGCCGTACGGGACGGGGTGCGCACCACCCGGGTCGTGGCGCCCGGCCGGCACTGCCCGTCGAACGCCTTCTTCGCCGCCGCGCTCGACCGCGTCGGCACCGGCCTGCTGTTCACCGCCTTCGCCGACCCATCACGGCATCTGCCCGACGTACCGGTCCTGGCGCACGCCGATGACAGGGCGACACAGGCACACCACCCGCATCACGCGCCGGTGCCGGTGACCGTCGTGGCCTTCCACCGCTCGGCGGGGTACGGCCGGGCGGGGCTGCCCGCGCTGATCCTGGAGCGGCCGGGTTCGCTGTCCGCCGAGCACCTGCGGTCGGTGGCCGCGAACCACGGCTTCGCGCTCGCCCCGGCCGTCCCCCGGGCGGAGGCGCGGGTCTACGCACCCTCCGCAGCGCGGTAGGCGCGCAGGAAGGCGCCGACGCCGCCGCGCAGAAGCCGGTCGGTCTCGTCCTGCGGGAGCGGCAGCAGGCCGTAGACGGAGCGCTGGAGGACGGCGGCCGAGGTGAGGGCCGGGAAGTGGACGGCGGCGAGGGCGGCGTCGCCGTGCAGGTCGAGCAGCCCGGCGTCCTCCAGGGCGGCGAGGGCGGCGGTGAAGGCACGGGCGACGGGGAGCGGGCCGGCCTCCCGCCAGGCGGTCATGACCTCCTCGGGCATGTGCCCGGCATCGGCGTGGATGTGCCGGACGAGGGCGAAGTGGTCCTGGTACTCGCCGATGAGGTCGGTGAACGCGTGGGCGAGGGCGACCAGGTCCCGTTCGAGGTCGTCGGGGTGGGGCGGGCGCGCGGGGTCGAGGAGCGCGTGGAGGCGGGCGAGCTGGGCGTCCCGCACCTCGTTGGCCGTCCAGGTGACGACGGTGCGGAACAGCAGGGCCTTGCCGCCCGGGAAGTGGTTGTAGAGCGTGCGCGTCGACACGTCCGCGGCGGCGGCGATGGCGTCGACCGAGGCCCGCGCGTAGCCCTCGCGGCCGAAGACCCCGCAGGCCGCGCGGACGATGGCGAGCTGTTTCTCCAGCTTGCGGGGCGGGACCTCGCGCTTGGCGCGCTCCATCCAGGCGTCGTTGCTGCTGCTCATGACGGCACCTTACCCGTGGAACCTCGGACAAGTACAACGGGCGTTGCACTTTTTACAACGCTCGTTGTACCTTCCTGGTGTGCCGGAACGCAGCGGGCGTTCCGGCCGCTCATGGAGGGGGAACAGCCATGTCCACGACCAGTGTTGAGAACGCGGGCGTCGAGAACACCGGCCAGAACACCGGCGCGACGGCTCCGCTGCGCGTCGCCGTCCTCGTCGGCAGCGTCCGCGAGGGGCGCCAGGGCCCCGCCGTCACCGACTGGTTCACCCGCGTCGCCGCCGCGCACGGGGGCCTGGAGCTCGATGTGATCGACCTCGCCGAGGTCGATCTGCCGCTGGTCATGCCCGGCTGGGGCGGGGAGGTCGACCCGCGCGCCGTCGCCGCGCTCGCCGAGGTCTCACCGCGGCTCGCCGCCGCCGACGCCTTCGTGGTCGTGACCCCCGAGTACAACCACAGCTTCCCGGCCGTCCTGAAGAACCTCATCGACTGGCACCGCACCGAGTGGTACGCCAAGCCGGTCGGCTTCGTCTCGTACGGCGGCCTCGGCGGCGGCCTGCGCGCGGTCGAGCAGCTCCGGCTGGTCTTCGCCGAGCTGCACGCCACCACCGTGCGCGACTCGGTCAGCCTGCACGGCCCCTGGTCCGGCCTCGGCGAGGACGGGCAGCCGCTCGACCGCACCGTCGCCGAGGGCGCCGCCAAGGGCATGCTGGGCCAGCTCACCTGGTGGGGCCGCGCGCTGCGCACCGCCCGGGCCGACCTCCCGTACCAGGGCTGAGGGGGCACCGGCCATGACCTCCGCACCGCCCCGTACCGGACCCGTCGCCCCTTCGGGGCAGACGGTCCCGGGCGGACCGACCGGCACCGCGCTCAACCGGGTCCTCGCCGTCACCGTCCTCGGCTCCGTCATGGCGGTCCTGGACATGACCATCGTCAATGTGGCGCTCCGCAGCCTCTCGGACGCCTTCCAGGCCCCGCTGACCACCATTCAGTGGACCGCCACCGCCTACACCCTGGCGCTCGCCGCCGTCATCCCGACCGCCGCCTGGGCGATGGGCCGGATCGGCGCCCGCCGCACCTATCTCACCGCGCTCGTGCTCTTCACCCTCGGCTCGCTGCTCGCCGCGCTCGCCTGGGACGCGGGCAGTCTGATCGCGTTCCGGGCCGTGCAGGGGCTCGGCGGCGGGCTGCTCATGCCGGTCGGCATGACGATGGTCATGCGCGCCGCCGATCCGGAACGGATGGGCCGGGCGATGGCGATCGGCGGACTGCCGATCCTGGTCGGCCCGGTCATCGGGCCCACCCTCGGCGGCTGGCTCGTCGACGCCGCGACCTGGCACTGGATCTTCCTGGTCAACCTGCCGCTCGGCGCGCTCGCCCTCGTCCTCGCCGCCCGGCTGCTGCGCCCCGACGCGCCGCGCGTCGGCGCACCGGCGCCCCGGCTCGACGTACCGGGCCTCCTTATGCTCTCCCCCGGGCTCGCGCTGCTCCTGTACGGGCTCGCGCGGGGCGGCGAGGACGGCGACCCGACCGCGCCCGGGGCGCTGCTGCCCGCGCTTGCCGGACTCGTCCTCGTGGCGGGTTTCGTACGGCGGGCCCTGACGGCCCGTGAGCCGCTGCTCGACCTGCGGCTGCTCCGCGACCGCACCTTCGCCGCGGGCATCGGCACCCTCGCCCTGTTCACCTGCGGCTACTTCGGCTCGATGCTGCTCGCGCCGGTGTACTGGCAGTCGGTGCGCGGGTTCACCGCGAGCACCGCCGGGCTGCTCTCCGTACCCGTCGGGCTCACCGTCGGCCTGACGATGCAGCTCGCCGCCCGGCGCATCGACCGGACCACGCCCCGGCGGCTGATCCCGATCGGTGTCGTCCTCGGCGCGCTCGGGATGGGGCTGAGCGCCGTGCAGACCGGCATCCCGGACGTGGCGGTCTGGCGGCCGATCGCGGCGGCGATGCTGATGGGCGTCGGCTCGGGCATCGTCCTGATGCCGACCATGACCACCGCGAGCCGCGACCTGCCGAAGGACCGGCTGGCCGCCGCGAGCACCGCGCTGAGCATCAACTCGCAGCTGGGCGCGTCCATCGGCACCGCCCTCTGCTCGGTGGTCCTCGCCTCGGCCGGCACCGACCCGGCCGGTTTCCGGCTCACCTACGCGGTCGCGGCGGCCCTCATCGCCCTGGCCGTCCTGCCCGCGCTGCTCCTGCCGGGCCGCCGGGCCTGAGGCCTCCCTCGTCGACAGGCGCCGTGGCGGCGTCAGCCCTTGGCTGACTCCGCCACGAGCGCCTTCAGCGCGATGTTGAGCCGGAGGACGTTGACCCGGGGCTCGCCGATGAAGCCGAGGATCCGGTCGTCGGTGTGGTCGGCGACGAGCTTGTCGACCTGGGCCACGGTGAGGTGGTTCCGCTGGGCGATCCGGTGGACCTGGAGCTTCGCGTACTCCGGGGAGATGTGCGGGTCGAGGCCGGAGCCGGAGGAGGTGACGGCGTCGGCGGGGACGTCCTCGGGCCGTACGGTGAAGCCGACGACCGAGTTGTCCTTGACGACGGCCGCCTTGGCGTCCGTGACCCACTTGATCAGCTCGGGGTTGTCACCGGAGCGGTTGGTCGCGCCCGACAGGATGATCTTGTACTGGGTGTTGACGGAGTTGGTGCCGAGACCGTTCGACGGGCGCGCCTGGAACCACTTGAGGTCCTGGTAGCTCTGGCCGATGAGTTCGGAGCCGACGACCTTGCCGCTCGCGTCCTTGATCTCGGAGCCGTTGGCCTTGCCGGGGAAGACGAGTTGGGCGATGCCGGTGACGGCGAGCGGGTAGAGCACGCCGAGCACGACCGTGAGGACGAGGAGGGCACGGAAGCCGGCCCAGAGCAACCGCCCCGCGTTTCCAACAGAGTTGTTCATGACGGTCAGCCGATTCCGATGAGGTTGAGGAGCAGGTCGATGAGTTTGATGCCGATGAACGGGGCGATCAGGCCGCCGAGTCCGTAGAGCCCGAGATTGCGGCGGAGCATCGAGTCGGCGCTGCTCGGCCGGTAGCGGACGCCCTTCAGGGCCAGCGGGACCAGGGCGATGATGATCAGCGCGTTGAAGACGACGGCGGAGAGGATCGCGGACTCCGGCGAGGCCAGCTGCATGATGTTGAGCTTGTCGAGCGACGGGTAGGCGACGGCGAACATCGCGGGGATGATCGCGAAGTACTTCGCCACGTCGTTGGCGATAGAGAAGGTGGTCAGCGCTCCCCGGGTGATGAGGAGTTGCTTGCCGATCTCGACGATCTCGATGAGCTTGGTCGGGTCGGAGTCGAGGTCGACCATGTTGCCGGCCTCCTTCGCGGCCGACGTGCCCGTGTTCATGGCCACGCCGACGTCGGCCTGGGCGAGCGCCGGGGCGTCGTTGGTGCCGTCGCCGGTCATCGCGACGAGCTTGCCGCCGGCCTGCTCGCGCTTGATGAGGGCCATCTTGTCCTCGGGGGTGGCCTCGGCGAGGAAGTCGTCGACACCGGCCTCCTCGGCGATGGCCCTGGCGGTCAGCGGGTTGTCACCCGTGATCATGACCGTCTTGATGCCCATGCGGCGCAGCTCGTCGAAGCGCTCGCGCATGCCGTCCTTGACGACGTCCTTCAGGTGGATGACGCCGAGGACACGCGCGCCCTCGCCGTCCGCCACAGCCACGAGCAGCGGCGTGCCACCAGCCTGCGCAATGCGGTCGGTGAGCTGCTGTGCGTCCTCGGCGACATGACCGCCCTGCTCCTCCACCCAGGCCACGACCGAACCGGCCGCGCCCTTCCTGACCTTGCGGCCGTCCATGTCCACGCCCGACATGCGGGTCTGGGCGGTGAACTCGACCCACTCGGCACCCGCGAGCTCGCCCTGGTGGCGCTCGCGCAGCCCGTACTTCTCCTTGGCGAGGACGACGATCGAGCGGCCCTCGGGCGTCTCGTCCGCGAGGGACGACAGCTGGGCTGCGTCGGCGACCTCCGCCTCCGTCGTCCCGCGTACGGGCACGAACTCGGCGGCCTGGCGGTTGCCGAGGGTGATGGTGCCGGTCTTGTCGAGCAGCAGGGTGCTCACGTCGCCGGCGGCCTCGACCGCACGCCCGGACATCGCCAGCACGTTGCGCTGCACGAGCCGGTCCATGCCGGCGATGCCGATCGCGGAGAGCAGCGCGCCGATCGTCGTCGGGATGAGGCAGACGAGGAGCGCGGTGAGGACGATCATCGAGGTCTGCTTGTCGGCCCCGGCGTAGATCGCGAACGGTTTGAGGGTGACCACGGCGAGCAGGAAGACGATCGTCAGCGAGGCGAGCAGGATGTTGAGGGCGATCTCGTTGGGGGTCTTCTGCCGGGCGGCGCCCTCGACCAGGTTGATCATCCGGTCGATGAACGTCTCGCCGGGCTTCGTCGTGATCTTGATGACGACCCGGTCGGACAGCACCTTCGTCCCGCCCGTGACGGCGCAGCGGTCGCCGCCCGACTCCCGGATGACGGGGGCGGACTCGCCGGTGATCGCCGACTCGTCGACCGACGCCACGCCCTCGACGACGTCACCGTCGCCGGGGATGACGTCGCCGGCCTCGCAGACCACGAGGTCGCCGATCGTCAGCTCGGTGCCGGGCACCTGCTCCTCGCCGGTCTTGGTGATCCGGCGGGCGACAGTGTCGGTCTTGGCCTTGCGCAGGGTGTCGGCCTGGGCCTTGCCGCGGCCCTCGGCCACGGCCTCCGCCAGATTGGCGAAGATCGTGGTCAACCACAGCCAGGCGGTGATCGCCCAGCCGAACCAGTCGCCCGGGTGCATGACGGCGAGCACGGTCGTCACCACCGAGCCGACCAGGACCACGAACATGACCGGCGATTTGATCATCACCCGCGGGTCGAGCTTCCGGATCGCATCAGGCAGCGACTTCACCAGCTGCCCCGGGTCGAACAGACCCCCGCCGACCCGGCCGCCCGTGTGGGCGTCCTCCTGGTGCGAGGACCGGGGCGCGTCCTCGTGCGGCGCGCGGGTGGGTGTGAGGGTGCTCATGCTGCCAGCCCTTCGGCGAGCGGACCCAGCGCGAGGGCCGGGAAGTAGGTCAGACCGGTGATGATCATGATGGTGCCGACGAGCAGGCCGGTGAACAGCGGCTTCTCAGTACGCAGGGTGCCCGCGGTCTCGGGTACGGGCGACTGCTCGGCGAGCGAGCCGGCGAGCGCGAGCACGAACACCATGGGCAGGAACCGGCCGAGCAGCATCGCGATGCCGATCGTCGAGTTGAACCACTGGGTGTCGGCGTTCAGGCCGGCGAAGGCGGAGCCGTTGTTGTTGGCGCCGGAGGTGTAGGCGTACAGGATCTCGGAGAAGCCGTGCGCGCCGGAGTTGGTCATCGAGTGCGCGGGCGTCGGCAGGGCCATCGCGAGGGCGGTGAAGCACAGTACGAGCGCCGGGGTGACGAGGATGTAGCAGGCCGCGTATTTGATCTCGCGGGTGCCGATCTTCTTCCCCAGGTACTCGGGGGTGCGGCCGACCATCAGACCCGCGATGAAGACCGCGATGATCGCCATGATCAGCATGCCGTAGAGGCCGGAGCCGACTCCGCCGGGCGCGATCTCGCCGAGCTGCATCCCCAGCAGATTGATGCCGCCGCCGAAGCCCGTGTTGGAGGAGTGGAAGGAGTTGACCGCACCGGTCGACGTCAGCGTGGTCGCGACCGAGAAGATCGCAGACGCGCCGATGCCGAAACGGGTCTCCTTACCCTCCATGGCACCGCCGGCGAGCTCGAACGCCGGGCCCTTGCCCGCGAACTCGGTCCACATCATCAGCGCGGTGAAGCCGAGCCAGATCACGGCCATCGTGCCGAGGATCGCGTACCCCTGCTTGATCGAGCCGACCATGCGGCCGAAGGTCCGTGTCAGCGCGAACGGGATGACGAGAATCAGATAGATCTCGAAGAGGTTGGAGAGCCCGTTGGGGTTCTCGAAGGGGTGGGCGGAGTTGGCGTTGAAGTAACCGCCGCCGTTGGTGCCCAGCTCCTTGATGACCTCCTGCGAGGCGACGGCGCCGCCGTTCCACTGCTGCGCGCCACCCGCGCTGTGCCCATTCAAGAACTGACCCACCTCGTGGATGCCGGAGAAGTTCTGGATCGCGCCGCACGCCACCAGGACCAGCGCGCCGATCACCGAGATCGGCAGCAGGATCCGGACACAGCCGCGCACCAGGTCGGCCCAGAAGTTGCCGAGTTCGCCGGTACGGGACCGGGCGAAGCCGCGGACCAGGGCGACGGCCACGGCGATGCCCACGGCCGCCGAGACGAAGTTCTGCACCGCGAGGCCGCCGGTCTGCACGACATGGCCCATGGCCTGCTCGCCGTAGTACGACTGCCAGTTGGTGTTGGCGACGAAGGACGCGGCCGTGTTGAAGGCCTGGTCCGGGTCGATGGAGACGAAGCCGAGCGAGCCCGGCAGGGAGCCCTGCAGCCGCTGAAGGCCGTACAGGAACAGCACGCTCACCGCGGAGAAGGCGAGCACACCGCGCAGATACGCGGGCCACCGCATCTCCACCGACGGGTTCGCGCCGATCGCCTTGTAGATCCACTTCTCGGGCCGGTAGTGCTTCTCCGAGGAGTACACCTTGGCCATGTGGTCACCGAGCGGCCGGTAGGACAGACCGAGAGCGACGACGAGGGCGAGCAGCTGGAGGATTCCAGCCAGGACGGGACTCATGGCGGGGCTCAGAACCTCTCCGGCTTGACGAGGGCGAGGACCAGATACCCGAGCAGGGCGGCGGCCACGATGAGCCCGACGATGTTCTCGGCACTCACAGCTTCGCCACCCCCCTGGCGATGAACGCCACCAGCGCGAAGACCGCGACCGTGGTGACGACGAAGGCCACGTCGGCCATCGTGAGCTCCTGACAAAAGAGAGCGGATTGTCTGACCAGACGAGGAAACCTCTTTTCGGCCAGGTCACCGCCGCCGTTGACGGACCCCTGACGCGCGCGACGGGCCTCTTGACGCGGTCCTGATGGGGGGCGGAAAGCGACGGCTGGAGGAAGCCCGCTCAGAAGGTCTGCGCGACCTCGACGCCCAGCCAGACCGCGGTGAGACCGGCGGCGGTGCTGCCGGCGAGGTTGGCCGCGGCGTAGGCGCGCGCGCCCGACTCGTACAGCTTCAGCGTCTCGTAGGAGAAGGTGGAGTACGTGGTGAGCGCGCCGCACAGGCCGGTGCCGAGCAGCAGGCCGAGACGGGTCGAGGCGACGCCGGTGAGCAGGCCCAGGACGAAGGAGCCGACGACGTTGACGACGAAGGTGCCCCAGGGGAAGACCGAGTCGTGGCGGGCCTGGACGGCCCGGTCGGTGAGGTAGCGCAGGGGGGCGCCGACGGCGGCGCCGGCGACGACGAGCAGCCAGTTCACGCGGGCGGCTCCCCGGCCGCCGCGGGCGGCCCGTACCGTACGACCTCGCAGGCGTCGAGCAGCACCAGGCCGCCGTCCCGCATCAGCTCGTCGAGCTCGGGCAGGAAGGCCCGCACCCGCTCCTCGGTGTCGACGATCACGATCGCCATCGGCAGGTCCTCGCCGAGCGAGAGCAGCCGGGCGGTGTGCACCAGGGCGGAGGAGCCGAAGCCCTCGACGCCGTGGAAGACGGAGGCCCCGGCCAGTCCCGCGGCGTGCGCGCGGTGCACGATCTCGGTGGACAGCGGGCGGTGGTGCCAGGTGTCGTTCTCGCCGACGAGGGCGGTCAGCCGCAGCGCGCGGCCCGCGAGCCGGGTCATGACGGGATCCTCCGTACGGTGGCGGCGCGGGCGGCGACGACGCCGGCCCAGACGGCGGCGAGCGCGGTCACGGCGGTGCCCCCCAGGTAGAGCAGGGCGCGCGGGACCTCGCCGCCGGCGAGCAGCCGCTGGGTGTCGAGGGAATAGGTCGAGAAGGTGGTGAAGCCGCCGCAGACGCCGGTGCCGAGGAAGGGGCGGACGAGCGGGTGCGGCGGGTTCGCGGTCTCGGTGGCGACCACCATCAGCGCGCCGAGGACGGCGCAGCCGACCGCGTTCACCGTCAGGATCGTCCAGGGGAACGCGCCGGCCGGGGTGGTCCAGAGCAGGGTCGCGGCATAGCGCGCGGTCGCGCCGAGCGCGCCGCCCGCGGCGATCACCCCGACGACCGGCAGCTGTGCGCGGAATCCCATGGCACCAGCGTAGGCGCAGCGCATTCCCGCCGATGGGCAGGGACCCGACCGGGGGGGCCGGGACCCCGCCTCGCGCATGGGTCCCGCCGGATCGGCAGAAACCTCGCCGGTCCCGCGTGGTCCCGCCGGTCGGCAGGGCACCAGCAGCAGGCGCCGCACACCACCGGTCGGCAGGGGGCGGCCCGCCGCTCGGCAGTGGCCCCGCCGTCGGCGGGGACGGCCGGCCGGTCGGCGGGGGACGAGGCGCACAGGCACGGTCTCCGGCCTGGGGCATTAACCGGAGCCCGGCCCGTGCTGCCTCGCCCCGATGTTCCGGGCGGGGCCGCACGGGGGTCAAAGCCGGGCTCCCGAATCTGTCAGATCCCCCCGTGGGGTATCGCGTCCCGTGGCCGGAAAGGGTCGAGCGGGGGTGGGGGTGTGGTCCGGCCACCACCGGGCGGCCCAGACGGGTGCCGTCTCCACCTCGTCCGGGAGGGGTCGGGGACGGGAGTGTGGTGGGGCAGCGGGAGGGAGCTGCACCACCCCCCATGGCAGGAGTGTCGTGAGTACATCCGTCGCAACCGCATCGAGGTTCAGGACCGTCACCGGGCACCGGGACGCGGTCGGCAAGACCGCCGGCGAGGACGTGTACGGCGAACTCTGCGCCGCGCTGTTCTCCGGCTTCCCGCGCCGCGACCAGCGGATGAAGGCCGAGCAGTATCTGAGCGGTCTGCTGACCGCGCAGGGCCGCAAGTCCATCCGCAACATCGCCGCCCAGATCGGCGGCCCGGCCGCCGAGCAGAGCCTGCACCACTTCATCTCCAGCTCCACCTGGGACTGGCGGCCGATGCGCGCCGAGCTGGCCCGGCACGTCCAGCGCACCGCGGCCCCGCAGGCCTGGGTCGTGCGGCCGATGCCGATACCGAAGGCCGGACAGCACTCGGTGGGCGTCGACCGGCGGTTCGACCCGGAGCGCGGGCAGGTCTTCCGCGGGCAGCAGGCGTTCGGTCTGTGGTTCGCCTCCGAGGAGACCAGCGTGCCGGTCAACTGGCGGCTCTTCCTGCCCGATCCGTGGGTCAAGGACCGCACCCGGCGCGACCGGGCCGAGGTCCCGGAGGGCGCCGGCGAGGAGACCCTGGAGGAGTGCGCGGTCAACGCGGCGCTCGACACCGCCCGCTGGCCCGACGTGGCCCGCAAGCCGCTGCTGCTCGACGTGCGCGGCGGCGCGGGCCGGGCGGCCCTGCACCGGCTCGCCCTGGCGGGCGTGCCGGTGGTGGCGCGGATCGGCGCGGGCTGCCGGCTGACCGTCGCGGACCGCTCGCTGCCCGGCTTCGGCTCGGGGCCGCTGACCGCGCTGCAGATCCTGGAGTCGCTGAAGGGGCTGCGCCGTCCGGTGAGCTGGGTGGACTCGGTGCACGGCGTGCGCACCTCGCGGACCTCGCTGGCCACGGCCGTACGGGTCACCCTGCCGGTGCCGGCGGGCGAGCGGCAGCGGCCGCTGCTCCTGCTCGGCGAGTGGGACGAGCCGCAGGAGGCTCCGGCCCGGCTGTGGATCACCGATCTGACCGGTTCGGCGGTCGGTCCGCTGCTGCGGCTGACCAAGCTGTCCCGGCGGGTCGAGCGGGACTTCCGGGCGGTCGGCGAGGGCGCGGGCCTGCGGGACTTCGTGGGCCGTTCCTTCCGCGGCTGGCACCGGCACATCACGCTGGCCTCGGCGGCGCACGCGGCGACGGTGCTCGCCGCGGACCGGAACGCGCCGTTCGGCGCGGCGCCGGCGCGCTCGGCGGGCTGAGGCCGAGCAGAGACCGAGCAGCGATCGAGGTGCTTCCGGGTCGGGGCCGGATCGGTCCCCGGCCCGGGCTTCGGACCGGGGTCCGGGAGTTGGGGCTTCCGGACCCCGTACGGAGTTATTCGGGGTCCGCGGCCAGGGCGGCGCGGCGGCGGGCCAGGACGTCGCGGGTGCGCTGGAGGCGCAGGGCGAGCTGCACTTCGAGGACCTGGCCGGGCTTCTGCCATTCGGTGCCGAGGAGTTCGCCGATGCGCTCCAGGCGGCGGGAGACCGTGTTGGGGTGCACGTGCAGGGCCTCGGCCGCGTTGGTGGGGCTGGCGCCGGAGGCGAAGTAGGCCTCCAGGGTGCGGGTGAGGTCGGTGAACCGCTCGGCGTCGTAGTCCAGTACGGGGCCGATCGCCGACTCGATGAAGCCGTCCACGTCGTGGTCGTCGGAGAGCAGCAGGCCCAGGAAGCCCAGGTCGTCGACGGACGCGGCGGCACCGGCGCCGCCGAGCGCGCTCATGGCGTCCAGGCAGCGCATGGCCTCCTGGGAGAGCCGGGCGACGCTGTCGGGGCTCCAGCCGGGGCCGGCGGCGCCGACGGACACCGGGTGCCCGAGCAGCGGGGCGAGTTCGGCGGAGACGGCCTTCGCGGCGGCGGAGGCGTCCACTCCGGGCAGCAGCAGCACGATGCAGCCGCCCTGCACGGTCTTGAGACCCGCCATCCGGTACGCGTACGAGGACGCCCACACGACGGCGCGGCCCTGCTCGCCGCCCTCGGGCCGGGCCACCACCAGGATGTGCGGCTTGCGCAGGTCGATGCCGAGGCGGCGGGCGCGCTGGGCGATCTGCTGCGGGGCGTGCTGCGGCTCGGCGAGCAGGTCGTCGAGGAGCTCGTCGCGGACGGGGCCCTCGGCGACGGCGGTGGAGCGCTGCATGAGGAGCAGGAAGGCGACGGACTGGGCGGCGAGTTCGAGCAGGCGCTCGTCCTCGCCGGTGAGCGGGGTGGCGGCGCTGACGACGAGGACGCCGAGGTCCTCGGAGCCGGCGATGACCGGGGCGACCCAGGTCTGCGCGGGGCCGGTCTGCGCCGGGACTCCGGTCTGGGGGGTGTCGTCGGGGGCGCGGACGGGACGGCGGCCGGCGTGCGCGTCGAGGGAGGCCTTCGCCACCGCGTCCTCGTCGAAGGCGGGGACCTCGCCGGCGGCGGCGAGCGTGCGGCCGCCCGGGTCGCGGACCAGGACGCAGGCGTCGAGGGCGTCGCCGGCGGTCTTGGCGACGCCGAGGAGGTCGCCGCCGGACAGCACCAGGTTCATGATCCGGCCGTGCGCCTCGCCGATGTAGCGCATGCGGGTGAGCGCGGTACGGGCGCGGGAGCTGTCCTGCTCCAGTTCGGTGACCTCGGCGCGGGTCTGGTCGAGGAGCCCGGCCTTCTCGGTGGCGACGGCGGCCAGGTCGGCGAGCGGGGCGAGCAGGCCGAGCTCGCCGTCGGCGAACCGGCGGGCCCTGCGGTCCCCGCCGTACAGCAGGCCGAGGACGGTGTCGCCGATCCGCAGCGGCACGGCGAGCACCGCGCGCAGTCCCTCGTCGCGCACCAGCCGGTCGACGGCGGGCACGTGCGGGAAGCGGTCGTCCGTCAGATAGTCCTCGGTCCAGGCCGGTCCGCCGAGGACATGGACGAGTCCGCCCAGCCCCTCGCGCTCCAGAGCGGCGGTGCAGCCGGCCGGGTCGAGGACGGTCAGCCCGCCCTCGCTGCTGTGCAGCACGCGCGTGCCGTGCGCGTCGCGCAGGGTGACGCAGGCCAGGTCGAGGTCGAGGAGCCGGCGGGCGCGGCGGACGATCAGGCGCAGCAGCCCGTCGAGGTCGTACGGGTGGGTGAGGTCGCGGACGGTGTCGGCGAGCGCGTCGAGCGCGAGGCCGCGCTGCTCACGGCGGGCGAGCGACTGGGCGACTCCGGTCGCGAGGTGCACGGCCCGCTCCAGATGGGCGAGTTCGGCGGCCGGGCGGCCGGCCTCGCGGGCCCCGTCGAGCAGTTCGGCGAGCCGCTCCGGCGGCGCCTGCTGGGCGAGCAGCTCCAGCACGGAGAGCGCGTCCACGCTTCCGCCCCCGTCCGTGCCGTGGTGGGACATCTATCAACTCCCGCTGTCGTGCAGCTCAGTCGTGCAGCTCAGTCGTGCAGCTCTGTCGTGCAGTTGTCGGTCAACGGTGGGATCCACCCGTTCATTCCCGCTTCCCTCCCGTTCGCTCCCGTTCGCTCCTCTTGCGCCCCTTCCGGGGCGGCATGGCGCGACGGGGCGTCAGGAGCGGGCGGAGCGCGGCCGGATCAGACCGGCGCGCCCGCGAACGACGCGCCCGCGAAGGCGGGTACGAGCCGGGGCGTACGGGCCCACACGCCGGGCGCCTGCGCGGGCACCCGGGGCGGCCGGGCGCCGTCCCGGACGGTGAGCAGCGAGCGGTAGAGCCGGCGCAGCCGCGCGGAGGGCTCCCGGTCGCCGTCGACGAGGAGCGCGCCGCACAGGCGCTGGTAGACGTCGAGGGCGTCCTCAGTACGCCCGGAGCGCAGCAGCGCGACCATGAACTGGGCGTGCAGCGCCTCGTTGACGGGGTGCCGGGCGACGAGGGTGGCGAGTTCGGGGACCATCTCGGCGTGCTTGCCGAGGCCCAGCTGCGCCTCCACCCACTGGTCGAGGACGCTCATCCGGGAGGCGGCCAGGCGCGCGGTCTCGGCGCGCAGCCGGGGGCCGGCGGCCACGCCCTCGTAGGGCTCGCCGCGCCAGAGGGCGAGGGCCTCGCCGAGCCGGAGCGCGGCCCGGGACAGGTCGCCGGCCTCCATGGCGCGGTAGCCGGCGCCCGCGGCGCGCTCGAACCGGCCGACGTCGTGGGAGCCGCCGCCGGTGTCGAGGCGGTAGCCGCCGGACTGGGCGGCGAGCACGGTCTCGGCGGTGCGCCCGTCCGCGGTGCGCCCTTCGCCCGTACGCCCGTCGCTCGTACGCCCCTCGCCCGCACGCCGGTCGCCGTCGTGGAGGGCGGCGGCGATGAGCGCGCGAAGTCCCGTGATGTGCGCGTGGAGTTCGGCGCGGGCGCCGCGCGGGCCGCCGGACGGCCACAGTTCGGCCATGAGCACGGTGGCCGGCACGACCTGGTCGGCGGAGGCGGCGAGCAGCGCGAGCACCTGTCGCGGCGCGGCGGCGGTCGGGGTGATCGACACCCCGTTCTCGCACACCGAAAGTCCCCCCAGGATCCGGACGTCCACCTTGCCCCCTCAGTGTCTGCGCACGGGATGACCCTGGACGATTAGAAAAGAGACCGCGCGGCATGTCAATAAGAAACCGGACGGTATGGAATCTCCGAACCCCGTGGGCGGAAATTTTGCCCGGTTCGCCCCACTTTTGACCCATCAACAACGCGTAAGGATGTGAGGAAACGTACTCGCGGATCCAGATACTGGACCCACGGGTATGGTTTGCCGCTCGTTTTCAGGCAGGCGTGCGGGCACCTTCCGGCCAGCGGCACGAGAAAACCGGCATGGCGGTTTTCTTTGAGATCATGATGGCCCGGCGCGGACGCAGGGGGAAGCACCCCACCACCAGGAAGTGACGCATCAGGAGATGACGTCCGGGGGACGCCAGGGGTACGGGCCGGGAACGGCCGCGGGGAGGCCCCACGTGGAAGGGCTCACGCGGAAGGGCCTCCCCGGAGGGGCCCGGCCGGCCGGAGCCTCGCCTAGGAGGCCTCGTCCGTGAGGCCGAGCGCGCGGGCGCCGCGGCCCGGCTCCAGGTCCAGCATGGTGAGCACGGCCGGCACCACGATGCTGGGCAGTAAGTGCTGGTAGAGCGCGGAGGCCCAGCGCTCCATGGAGGACCGGTCGCCCTCCAGCGCATGGGTCATCAGATTGAGCCCGGCGTAGGCGCCGACCACCAGCGGGGCCACCTGCTCGGGGTCGGCGTGCGGCAGCAGCTCACCCTGTCCCTTCGCCTCGCGCAGCAGGCTCACGTTGATGTCGGTCCACTCGCGGTAGGGGCCGCTGCGGTTGAGGTCGTGACCGCCCTGGTCGAGGGTGAGCCGGACGCTGCCGCTGAGCACCCGGTCGACGGTGAGCCGGTGCGCGAAGACCATGCCGACGTCCACGAACTCCTGGACCTTGCAGGTCTGCGGCGGGGGCGTGGGCACCACGGACACCTGTGCGTCGATCACCGCGTGCGCGAGGTCTTCCTTGGAGTCGAAGTGGAAGTAGAGCGCGCCCTTGGTCACCTGGGCGAGGGCGAGGATGTCGGAGAGCTTCGCCGCCTCGTAGCCCCGCTCGTCGAAGACGGCCGCCGCCGCCTCCAGGATCGCCCTGCGGGTACGGATCGCCCGATCCTGCTTCGCCATGGGAGTCACGTCCCTCTCATCGCGCCCGAACCGGCATCCCGGTGGCCCGAGAAAACAAACCTTGGGGTACCAATTTTCCGGCAGCTGGAAGATACCCGAAGCCGTGTTCGCAATGAACCCGAACGCCCGGCCATCGCCGAATACGCGCCCCTGACCAGCTCATTTGCCGATCTACTCGAGTAAGAGAACGTCAGGTCGGTGCCGCTCGCACCGACCTGACAGCGTGCTCGTTCTCCTCGTACGTCACTCAGGGCGACCGGAAAACCGACCCTCCGGTCCCCTGTTCGGTATACCGGCCGGTCAGCCGCTCACCACGGCCGAGGCGGTGAGCAGCCCGAAGGCCGCCAGGACGAGCAGCGTGCGGAGGAGGTGGAAGCGGTTCCAGGGCCGCTCGAAGGCCGCCCGTACCGCGCCCGCCGACTCACCGGCAGACCCACCGGCAGACGCGCCGGCCGGTTCGGAGGCGGCGAGGGCGGTGTTGAGCGGGATGTTCCCGGCCACGGTGACCAGATGGTTCGCCACCGCGGCCGCCAGGCCCGCCGCCACCAGCCACTTCTGCGTGTCGGTGCGCCCGTCGACCGGCACGAACAGGGCGGCCGCCGGGAAGACCACGACCCCCAGGAAGACCAGCAGGAAAACCGGCCTCGGCACGTACTCGTTGATCCGCCGCATCGCACGGACGAACTCCTCGTCCGAGAGCCGGGCCAGGGCGGGCATGACCCCGGTGCGGAAGATCAGCATGAATCCGGCGTAGAGACCCGTGGACACGACGGCGAGGGCGAGCAGCAGGGCGGCCATGAACTCCATGATGCCGGGGCCCCGCTCAGTCCGCGTACGGGTCGGCGGAACCCTCGCGGCCGCCGAGCCGGTCGGCCTGCCGGATGGCCTCGGCCAGCTCCCGTACGGACGCCGAGCGGGACCGGTCGGCGAGGGCGCCCGCGCGGGCCGCGAGGCCGGACAGCTGCGGGGCGCCGGGCACCTGGCCGCCGCGCAGCCGGTCGGCGAAGTAGGCGGCGATGGCGGTCAACTGGAGGCTGTCGTGGCCGCCGCCCCAGATCGGCGCGGTGAGCGCGGCGGTCTCGACGGTGCCGGAGCGCTCGTGCGGGGCGCGGGTCGCGGGGTCGAGCCAGCGGACGGTGGCGGTGGCGACCCGGCCCTGCTGTCCGGGCCGCAGCTTCACCGCGTACAGCGCGGTCACGGTGTGCCCGGCGCCGACCTCGCCGCCGTCCACCCGGTCGTCGCGGAAGTCCTCGTCGGCGACCTTGCGGTTGTCGTAGCCGATGAGCTTGAAGCTCTCCACGGTCTTCGGGTCGAAGGCGACCTGCGCCTTGGCGTCGCGGGCGCGCAGTTCGATGTGGCTGGGGAGCTGGTCGACGAAGACCTTGCGGGCCTGCTCGGAGGTGCCGACGTAGCTGGTGTGGCCGTCGCCCTTGTCGGCGAGCTGCTCCATGAAGGCGTCGCCGTAGTCGCTGCCGACGCCGACGCCGAACAGCGTGATGCCGTACGTGCGGCGCTCCTTGTCGATGCGCTCCAGGATGCCGGAGGCCTCTGTGTCGCCGGTGTTGGCGAGGGCGTCGGAGAGCAGCACGACCCGGTTGGTGGCGCCCTTGCGGCGGCCCTCGACGGCGACGTCGTAACCGGTGCGGACGCCCGCCTCGACGTTGGTGGAGGAGGTGGTCTCCAGGGCGTCGACGACCTCGTGGATCCGGCCGCGGTTGGGGCCGACGCGGGTCATGGGGAGCCGGGTCTCGGCGTCGGAGCTGAAGGTGACGAGGGCGACGGAGTCGTCGTCGCGGAGCTTGTCGGCGAGCAGCCCGAGGGACTCCTTGACCAGGTCGAGGCGGCCCGGTTCGCCCATGGAGCCGGAGATGTCGACGACGAAGGTGAGGGCGGCGGGCGGGCGTTCGCCGTCGCTGGGCTTCGTGGCGAGGCCGACGCGTACGAGGGACCAGCCGGGCGCGTCGGAGCGGGCGCCGTCGACGGTGACGCTGAAGCCGTTGTCCTCGGGACGCTGGTAGTCCGGTTTGAAGCTGTTGACGAACTCCTCGGGGCGGACGTCCGCCGGGTCGGGCAGCCGGCCCTCGGCGAGGGTGCGGCGGGCGTAGCCGTACGAGGCGGTGTCGACGTCGAGCGCGAAGGTGGACAGCCGGTCCGGGGCGGGCGCGGGCTTCCCGTCGGGGGCCCTGC
Organism: Streptomyces fradiae; assembly: GCF_041270065.1. Classification (NCBI taxonomy): domain Bacteria; kingdom Bacillati; phylum Actinomycetota; class Actinomycetes; order Kitasatosporales; family Streptomycetaceae; genus Streptomyces; species Streptomyces fradiae. The sequence goes on from NZ_CP065958.1 coordinate 2,722,334, forward strand.
TCGGCGCCTTCTCCGCCGCGCCCTTGCCGCCGTCGGGGACGGCCGGACGGTTCGGCGCGGGCGCGCCCCGGTCGGCGCGGGAGCCGTCCGCACTGGTGCGCGAACCGTTTGCGCCGCCCGCGCAGCCCGCGACCAGCAGGACGCCTCCGAGCGTTCCGGCGACCACACCGGCCAGCCTTCGCTTCATGATCCGCTTCATGGGCATATCCCCCATCTCCTCATCTCCCCCTGGGAGGTCGGCACTTGTGAATGTGACGTTCGGGAGGGCCGGAAGGAGCAGACGAAGGAGTTGCGGAAGGATCTCAATGCGGCAACGGCGGCGGGGGCGCGCTGCCGTGGCAGGGATTCGCCATCCTTGTCAACAGGGGTTGTCACCGTACGCAGTCGCGTGCGTACATGGAGTGGCACACCGATCGGGCGGGGGTGGTCAGCGGTGGCAGAGACAGCGGGCTCCGTGATGCTCGCCCGTTCGGCGATGGGCCGGGCCGGGCCGGAGCCGCAGCGTCCGCCGGGGCGTCCGGTGCGCGGCACCCGCCGGGTCAGCGCCGCGCTCGCGGGCCTGGCGGCGTCCGCGCGGCACGAGTTGCTGACCTTCGACGACCCGGCGGCCTCCGTGTCGCGCGCGATCCCCGAGCCGTTCCTGGAGCTGGCGGGAGCGTGCATGCGCGCGGCGGCGGAGCGGGCCGGCGAGGTCCGCCGGATCGTGCCCCGGCACGCCCTCCCCCAGGTGGCGGGGGCGGTCCGGGTCCCCGGCCGGGCCCGGGTGGCCGAGACCATCCCGTTCAAGATGATCGTCGTGGACCGCACGGTCGCCGCGGTCCCGCTCGACCTGGAGCTGCACTACAACGGGCTGCTCCTGATCCGCGACCCGGTGGTCGTCCAGGCTCTGGTCCGGGCCCATCACGCCTCGTGGGACACCAGCCAGGAGCTGGCCGGCCTGACCCCTCCCGCCCGCGAACTGCCGCCGCAGCTGCGCCCCGTGCTCGACGCCCTCCTCGCGGGGCTCACCGACGAGACGGCCGCGGCCCGCCTGGGCATGTCGCCGCGGACGTACAGCCGGAGGGTGGGTGAGCTGATGGCGGCCCTGGGCACCACGAGCCGCTTCCGCGCGGGGGCGGAAGCGGCTCGAAGGGGGTGGATCTAGACGGCCGACAAGGGTGGTTCGTCCCGGTTCAGGACACGATGTCCTTGCGGGCGAAGCCCCGGAAGGCGAGGGCGAAGAGGATCAGGGCGTACGTGACGGAGACCGCCGCGCCCTTGGCCATGCCCGTCCACTCCAGCTGCGGCTGGAGCGCGTCGATCCAGGAGAACTGCCAGTGCGCCGGGAGGAAGGAGCGCCAGTCGCCGAGGGCGGTGACCGCGTCGAGGACGTTGCCGATGATGGTGAGTCCGACGGCGCCGCCGACCGCGCCCAGAGGTGCGTCGGTGCGGGTGGAGAGCCAGAAGGCGAGGCCCGCGGTGACGAGTTGGGACACGAAGACGAAGGCGACGGCGATGCCGATCCGCAGCAGCGACTCGCCGGCCGGGAGCGCGCCGCCGGTGGGCAGCTTCAGCGGGCCCCAGCCGTAGGCGACGGTGCCGGCGGCGAGCGCGGCCAGCGGAAGGAGCAGCATCGCGGCGGCGCTGAAGCCGAGGGCCACGGCGAGCTTGGACCACAGCAGCCGGGCGCGCGGCACGGGTGCGGCAAGCAGATAGCGCAGTGAGGACCAGCCGGCCTCGGAGGCCACGGTGTCGCCGCAGAAGAGGGCGACCGGGATCACCAGGAGGAAGCCCGCGGAGACGAAGAGACAGGTGGCGACGAAGTTGGCGGCCGAGGCGGTCGCCGTGTCCATCAGGGTGATCCGGCCGTTCTCGGCGCCGTCCGGTGAGCCGCCGATGGCGAAGGCGACGATGAGGACGAACGGGAGGGCGGCCAGGATCAGCCCCATGACCAGGGTGCGGCGGCGCTTGAGCTGGCGCAGGGCCTCGACCCGCAGCGGCAGGGTGCGGCCCGGCGCGTAACCGGTCGCGGTGGCGGCGGCGGGTGCGTCGGTAGCGGTCGTCATGCCGTCTCTCCTCCGATCAGGGTCAGGAACGCGTCCTCGAGCCGCCGGTGCGGTCCGACGCCGGTCACCGGCAGTTCGAGCCGGACGAGTTCGCCGATGAGTTCGGTGGCGGTCCGGCCGTCGAGCGGTACGAGCAGGCCCGCGTCGGTCCGTACGGCGGCCAGTTTCTCCACCACCGGGTCCGGCACCGGGCCCGCCAGGGTGACGAGCAGGGTGTCGCCGTTGCCGGTGATCTCGCCGACCGGGCCGGCCTGGACGAGGCCGCCGCGGTCCATCACCACGAGGTGGGTGCAGGACTGTTCGACCTCGGCGAGGAGGTGGCTGGAGACGATGACGGTCCGGCCCCCGGCCGCGTACCGGATCATCACCTCCCGCATCTCGCGGATCTGCGGCGGGTCGAGCCCGTTGGTCGGCTCGTCCAGGATCAGCAGGTCGGGCAGGCCCAGCATGGCCTGGGCGATGGCGAGCCGCTGCCGCATGCCCTGCGAGTAGGTGCGCACGGAGCGCTGCAGGGCGCCGCCGAGGTTGGCGATGCGCAGCGCCTCGTCGAGGTGGGCGTCCTCGGCGGGGCGGCCGGTGGAGGCCCAGTACAGCTCCAGGTTCTCCCGCCCGGACAGGTGCGGCAGGAACCCGGCGCCCTCGACGAAGGCGCCGACCCTGGACAGCACCGGGGCGCCGGGCCGGATGGCGTGCCCGAAGACCCGGATCTCGCCCTCGTCGGGGGTGATCAGGCCCATCAGCATGCGCAGGGTGGTGGTCTTGCCGGCGCCGTTGGGGCCGAGCAGGCCGAGGACCTGGCCCTGTTCGACCCGGAACGACAGCTCGCGGACGCTGTACCGGTCGCCGCCCGCGTACTTCTTGCTGAGGCCGGTGATCTGCAGGGGTACGTGGGCCAGTTCGGGGTCCGGGGCGGGGGCCGTGGTGCGGCGCCGGGCGGTCAGCAGCAGCACGGCGGCCACGACGGCGCCGCCGAGCGGCAGGCCCCAGGCCCACCACGGAAGGCCGGTGGCCTGGGTGGTGACGGCCGGCGCGGTCGGCACGGTCAGCGGGCCCTCGACGGCGGCGGTGTACGTGGCGGGGGCGGCCGGGGACGCGTAGCCGAGGTCGGTCGCGGCGAGCACAAGACGCAGCCGGTGCCCGGCCGGGACCTCGTGGTCGACGGCCGGGAGGGTGAGGTCGACGGTGCGGCCCCGGGCGGCGCCGTCGATCCGGACCGGGGCGACGAGCTGGGCGGGCAGCACCTGCTGCCGGCCGTCCGGCCCCAGGTCGTACACCTTGGCGAAGACGACGGCCGAACCGTCGGGGGCGGTCGAGGTGACCCGCACCCGGACGGTGGGCGTGCCGGTGATCCGCAGCGGCGCGGACTGCGGCCGGGCGTCGAAGGCGGCGAACTGACCGGGGAAGTCGAGGGAGAAGCCCGCGCCGAGGGAGGACAACTGGCTCAGCCCGCCGCCGAGCCCGGGCACGGCGGACAGGGCGGGCGGGTTGGCGCCGGCCGGGTTGGCGAAGGGGCGCGGGGCGGAGGGGCCGGTGGCCGAGGCGGTCCTGCCCTCGGCCGTGGCATTCGCCGGGCGGTCGGCGGGGGTGCCCGCCGGGGCGCCGGCCTGCGCGGAGAGGGCCACCTTCACCGTACCCGCGGCGAGCCCGGGGTAGCGGTCGGCGGTGGCGCCGCGCAGGGTGGCCCGGCCGTCGGTGGAGTCCACGCCGCCGGTCCGGCTGACCCGGAAGGCCGGGCCGGTGTCGGCGCCGGTGTCCTGCTTCAGATAGCGGTCGAACCAGGCGCCGATCCGGCCCTCGATCCGGTCGGTCTCGCGGTCGCCGCCGTCATGCCCGCCGGCGGTCCAGTCGACGGCGACGGGCGCGCCGTTGCCCGCGATGGTCCGGGCCATGGCGTCGGCCTGATCGAGCGTGAACAGCGAATCGGCCTGCCCCTGCACGATCAGCGCGGGCACCTTGATGCGCGCGCCGACGGCGGACGGGCTGCGCGCCTCCAGGAGAGCGCGGGCGGCGGGATCGGGCCGCCCGGACACGGCGACCCGCTGGTAGAGGGCACAGACCTCGGGGCTGAAGCGCCCACAGGCGGTGGGGGCGGCGGGCGTGCCGGCGGCGGTGGCGGGCGTGGCACCCGGAATCGAGCCGTCCCGAGACGTGCCCGGCCGGCCCGCCGAGGCCGTCGGGGCCGGCGCCGCGCCGGGCGTGTCGGCGCCCTTCGGGGCCGCCGGAGCGGTCGGGTCCGCCGGGGCCTGCCCGTTCGGGCCTGAGCCGCGCGGGGCGGTCGCGCCCGCCGAGAAGAAGATGCCCGACCACAGCTTCTTGAAGACGCCGTTCGGGAACAGCGCGTCGGCGAGGTTCCAGTACGTGATCTGCGGCGCGACCGCGTCGACGCGCGGGTCGTGGCCGGCGGCGAGCAGCGCGACCGCGCCGCCGTAGGACGCGCCGGTGATGCCGACGCGCGGGTCGCCCGGCTTGTCGAGCAGGACCTCGGGCCGGGCGGCGAGCCAGTCGACGAGCCCGCGGACGTCCTTGACCTCGCGCTCCGGGTCGTTGAGGCCGATCTGTCCGGTGGAGGCGCCGAAGCCGCGCGCGGACCAGGTGAGGACGGCGTAGCCGTCGCGGGCCAGCCGTTCGGCCTGGGCGCGGACATCGTCCTTGGAGCCGCCGAAGCCGTGGCCGAGGAGCACGGCGGGGCGGCGCCCGGCATCGTCGCCCGCGGTGAAGTACGAGGTGTCGAGCCGTACGCCGTCGAGGTCGAGCATCCGGTCCGCGCGGTGCACGGGCGCGGGCCCGTCGGAGGCGACGGCGGTCCAGGTGCCGGCGCCGCCGAGGAGCACGGCGAGCGCGGCGCCGGCCGCGGCCCACCGCCGCAGGCCCTTGCGGGGAAGTCGCAGCTGCATGGCATCGAGCCTAGGCGGACCGGGGGCCGCGCCCCGGGTGCCCCGGTCGGAACTCGGAGGCCTCCTCCGGTCGTACGCGGTACCGTCCCGTACACCAGGCGCGGTACGCGGCACGGGAGGTGCACGGTGGAGATCCGGCGGGCCACCACGGTGGCGGAGCTGCTCGCGGCGGCGCACCTGTACGACGCGCCGCCCCGCGAGGACTGGGCGGCGGCCTTCCTCGCCGCCCCCGGCCATGTGCTGCTCATCGCCTACGCGCCCGACGGCACCCCGGCCGGCTTCGTCTCCGGCATCGAGATGCACCACCCGGACAAGGGCGTGGAGCTGTGCCTGTACGAGCTCTCCGTCGACGAGGCCCATCGCCGCCGCGGCATCGGCCGCGCCCTCACCGAGGCGCTCGCGGCGGAGGCCCGGGCGCGGGGCTGTTACGGCATGTGGGTGGGCGTGGACACGGACAACGAGCCCGCGCTGCGGACGTACGCGGCGGCGGGCGCGGTGGACGAGGGCGTGTTCACGATGCGGGGCTGGTCGTTTCCCCGGTCCTGACGGGGAGCACCCGGTCGAGGAGCCCGTCCGGCACGGGGTACGGCCGCTCCTGCGGCAGCAGCCGCCCGGCCTCCGCCAGGCGCCCCTCCCGTACGAGCCCGTGGATCTCGTGGGCGAGCGGCGTCACGTCCCGGATCGCGACCGTCCACTCGTCGGCGTACCGCCGCGACGCCTCCCCGGCGAGCCCGAGCTGCAGCGACCGGTGGCCGAGCGCGCTCAGGTGCAGGTCCCGCTCGGGATCCCACTGCACCCGGGCCGGTGCGCGCTTCAACTCCCGCTGCCAGTCGGCCCGGTCGGTGTGGAGGCCGCGCACGTAGTGGGAGAGGGCGGCGTTCCGCAACGCCCACTCGAAGCCGTCCCGCCGGATCTCGACGGCGAGCACGACCTCCTGCCCCTCCTTCAGCCCCCAGCCGCAGCGGTACATCATCCACAGGAACGACGGCTTGATCCAGGTCATCCGGTCCCGCTTCCACTCCGCCGGAAAGCGTCCGTCACGGGCGGCCGGAAGGCCGATCTCCGGGCGGTAGGCCTGGTACACGGTCACCGTCGAGTCGGTGTGCAGGGCGCGGATCTGATGCTTCGGCGGAACGGACATGCCCCCAGGGTGCGCGCGACCACATCCCCGGGGCCACCGGTTTACCTCCCCCGCCGGCCCGGGTGGGCAGCCGTCCGCCGGGGTGCCTGCGGTGGCGGAGAGCGGCCCACGGCGCTGGGATGGGTCTGGCGGGCGGGCGGCCCGCCCGTGCCATGGACGTCCCCTCACTCGGATCACTCGGATCACTCGGACCCACTCGGAGGAACTCCTCATGCAAGCCATCACCGTCAAGGACCGCGACGCCGGTGTCGGCGGCCTGACCCTCTCCGAGCTGCCCCACCCGCACGCCGCCGAGAACGACGTCATCGTGCGGGTCCACGCCGCCGGATTCACCCCGGGTGAGCTGACCTGGCCCGCCACCTGGACCGACCGGGCGGGTCGCGACCGGACCCCGAGCGTGCCCGGCCACGAGCTGTCCGGCGTGGTCACCGGGCTCGGCTACGGCACCACCGGGCTGACGGTCGGGCAGCGGGTGTTCGGGCTCGCCGACTGGGCGCGCGACGGGTCACTGGCCGAGTACGTCGCGGTCGAGGCCCGCAACCTCGCCCCGCTCCCTGCCGATGTCGACCACGTCACGGCCGCCGCGCTGCCGATCTCCGGGCTCACCGCCTGGCAGGCCCTGTTCGACCACGGCCGGCTGCGCACCGGCCAGAGCGTGCTCGTCCACGGCGCGGCGGGCGGCGTCGGGTCGCTCGCGGTGCAGCTGGCCCGCGAGGCCGGCGCCCGGGTGATCGGCACCGGCCGGGCGGCCGACCGCGACACCGCCCTCGGCCTGGGCGTGGACGCCTTCGTCGACCTCCAGGCCGACAGGCTGGAGGGCATCGGCGAGGTGGACGTGGTGTTCGACGTGATCGGCGGCGAGATCCTCGAACGCTCCGCCGCGCTTGTCCGCCCCGGCGGCACCCTGGTCACCATCGCCGAGCCGGTGACCGTCCGCCCCCGCGACGCCCACGCCGTCTTCTTCGTCGTCGAACCGGACCGGACCCGCCTGTCGCAGCTCGCCCAGCGGGTGCGCGACGGGCGCCTCAAGCCGCTCGTCGGCGCCGTCCACCCACTCGCCGAGGCGCCCGCCGCCTTCACCCCGGCCAAGCGCACGCCCGGCAGGACGATCATCCGCGTCGCCGAGGACTGAGCCCCCGGCCACAAGGCCCCCAAGCGCGAACGCGCCTGGGGGCCACCTGAGTGGCGATCAGTGGTTGCGCGGGAAGCCCAGGTCGACGCCGGCCGGGGCGTCGGAGGGGTCCGGCCAGCGGGTGGTGACGACCTTGCCGCGGGTGTAGAAGTGCACGCCGTCGTTGCCGTAGATGTGGTGGTCGCCGAAGAGCGAGTCCTTCCAGCCGCCGAAGGAGTGGTAGCCCACCGGGACCGGGATCGGCACGTTGACGCCGACCATGCCGGCCTCGATCTCCAGCTGGAAGCGGCGGGCGGCGCCGCCGTCGCGGGTGAAGATGGCGACGCCGTTGCCGAACGGCGAGGCGTTGATGAGGGCGACGCCCTCCTCGTAGGTCTCGGTGCGCAGGACGCAGAGGACCGGGCCGAAGATCTCGTCCTGGTAGGCCTTGGCCGAGGTCGGGACGTGGTCGAGGAGGGAGAGGCCGATCCAGTGGCCGTTCTCGTGGCCGTCGACCGTGTAGCCGGTGCCGTCGAGGACGACCTCGCAGCCCTCGTCCGCCGCGCCGTGCACGTAGGAGGCGACCTTGTCGCGGTGGACGGCGGTGATGAGCGGACCCATCTCGGAGGTCGGGTCGTTGCCGGGGCCGATCTTGATCTTCTCGGCGCGCTCGCGGATCTTCTCGACGAGCTGGTCGCCGATGGAGCCGACCGCGACGACCGCGGAGATCGCCATGCAGCGCTCGCCGGCGGAGCCGTAGGCGGCGCTCACCGCCGCGTCGGCGGCCGCGTCGAGGTCGGCGTCCGGGAGAACCAGCATGTGGTTCTTGGCGCCGCCGAGCGCCTGGACGCGCTTGCCGTTGGCGGAGGCGGTGGTGTGGATGTAGCGGGCGATCGGGGTCGAGCCGACGAAAGAGACCGCGGAGACGTCCGGGTGCTCCAGGAGCCGGTCCACGGCCACCTTGTCGCCGTGCACGACGTTGAAGACGCCGTCCGGCAGGCCCGCCTCGGCGAGCAGCTCGGCGATCTTCAGGGAGGCCGACGGGTCCTTCTCGCTCGGCTTGAGGATGAAGGTGTTACCGCAGGCGATGGCCAGCGGGAACATCCACATCGGCACCATCGCCGGGAAGTTGAACGGGGTGATGCCGGCGACCACGCCGACCGGCTGGCGGATGGCGGCCACGTCGACCCGGTTGGAGACCTGGGTGGACAGCTCGCCCTTGAGCTGGGTGGTGATGCCGCAGGCCAGGTCGACGATCTCCAGGCCGCGGGCGACCTCGCCGAGCGCGTCGGAGTGCACCTTGCCGTGCTCGGCGGTGATCAGCTCGGCGATCGCGTCGCGGTTGGCGTCGAGCAGCGCGCGGAAGCGGAACAGGATCGTGGTGCGCTGGGCCAGCGAGGAGGTGCCCCAGGTGGCGTACGCGGCCTTGGCGGCGGCGACCGCCGTGTCGACCTCGTCGGCGGAGGCGAGCGCGACCTGCGTGGTGACGGCGCCGGTGGCCGGGTCGGTGACCGGGCCCCAGTTGCCCGACGTGCCCTCGACGCTCTTGCCACCGATCCAGTGGTTGACGGTCTTCGTCATGACGGAATGCTCCTTCTGGCTGCTACAGGTGGCGGCGTCGGGCGGTGACGTGCCGGTCGTACTCCTCGCGGGCCTTGACCGCCGACGGGCGGGTCGAAATCGCGGCCACGGGCACATCCCACCACGCCTGGGCGGGGGGCGGGCCCGACACACTGTCGTCCGTTTCGGTCTCCACGTAGACACATGTGGGAACCGTGGCCTGCCGGGCGTCCGCGAGGGCTTCCCGCAGGTCACGTACGGTACGGGCGCGCCGCACCCGCAGGCCGAGCGAGGCGGCGTTGGCGGCGAGGTCGACGGGCAGGGGCGGCCCGGTGAAGCCGCCGTCCTCCGCGCGGAAGCGGTAGCCGGTGCCGAAGCGCTCGGCGCCCACCGCCTCCGACAGGCCGCCGATCGACGCGTAGCCGTGGTTGTCGAGGATCACCAGCTTGATCGGCAGTCCCTCCTGCACGGCGGTGACGATTTCGGTGGGGTTCATCAGATACGTACCGTCGCCGACCAGCGCCCACACCGGCCGGCCGGGCGCGGCGAGCGAGACGCCGACGGCCGCCGGGATCTCGTATCCCATGCAGGAGTAGCCGTATTCGACGTGGTACTGGTCGACGGAACGGGTCCGCCACAGCTTGTGGAGGTCGCCGGGGAGTGAGCCGGCCGCGTTGATCAGGATGTCGTCCCCGGTGACCAGGGTGTCGAGTACGCCGAGGACCTGCGCCTGGGTGGGGCGGGCGCGCGGGTCGGACGCGGCGTAGGCGGCGTCGGTACGGGCCTCCCAGCGCAGCTTCTCCTCCGCGTACTCGTGCACGTAGTGCTCGGTGACATGGTGCTGCTCAAGGAGACCGTGGAGTTGCTCCAGGCCCTCGCGGGCGTCCGCGACCAGGGGGAGCGCCGCCATGCGGTGGCTGTCGACGGCGGCGATGTTGAGGTTGACGAACCGCACGGCGGGGTGGCCGAACAGGGTCGAGGACGCGGTGGTGAAGTCGCTCCAGCGGGTGCCGACCCCGATCACCACGTCGGCGGTACGGGCCAGGTGGTCGGCGACGGCGGTGCCGGTGTGGCCGATGCCGCCCACGTCCTGGGGGTGGCCGTGGGGCAGCGCGCCCTTGCCGGCCTGGGTGGAGGCGACCGGGATGCCGGTCCGTGCGGCGAAGTCGGAGAGCGACTCCTCGGCCCCGCTGTACTTGACGCCGCCGCCCGCGACGATCAGCGGGCGGGCGGCCCGGCCGATCGCCTCCGCCGCCGCGTCCAGTTCGCCCTCGTCCGGTGACGGGCGGCGCACCCGCCAGGTCCGCTCGGCGAAGAACGCCTCGGGCCAGTCGTACGCCTCGGTCTGCACGTCCTGCGGGAGCGCGAGGGTGACGGCGCCGGTCTCGGCGGGGTCGGTGAGGACCCGGATCGCTTCGAGGGCGGCCGGGATCAGCGCCTCGGGGCGGACGATCCGGTCGAAGTACCTCGACACCGGGCGCAGACAGTCGTTGACGGAGACGTCGCCGGCGTACGGGACCTGGAGCTGCTGGAGCACGGGGTCGGCGGGGCGAGTGGCGAACGTGTCGCCGGGCAGCAGGAGGACCGGGATCCGGTTGATCGTGGCGAGCGCGGCGCCGGTGACGAGGTTGGTGGCGCCGGGGCCGATGGAGGTGGTGACGGCGTGGATCCGGAGCCGCCGGGACTGGCGGGCGTAGCCGACGGCCGCGTGCACCATGGCCTGTTCGTTGCGCCCCTGGTGGTACGGCATGAGGTCGGCGTGCTCGACGAGCGCCTGGCCGATCCCGGCGACGTTGCCGTGGCCGAAGATGCCCCAGGTGGCGGTGACGAGCCGCTGCCGCACGCCGTCGCGCTCGGTGTGCTGGGCGGCGAGGAAGCGCACCAGGGCCTGGGCGACGGTCAGCCGGGTCACTTGTATCCCTCCGTGTGGTCGGGGTGGAAGCTGATCCGCCACTCCCGCTCGGGGCCGGGTCCGGCCATGACGTTGAGGTAGTAGAGCGGGTGCCCGGGCTGGGCGATCGACGGGCCGTGCCAGCCGTCGGGGACGAGGACGGCGTCGCCGGTGCGGACCTCGGCGAGCAGCTCGGCGCCGCCGGGGCGGGAGGGGGTGATCCGCTGGTAGGCGTAGCCGGGCGGGGCGTGGTGCGGGGTGCCGGGCGGGGCTGCGGGTGGCGCGGACACCTCGTAGTAGTAGATCTCCTCCAGGACGGACTCCGTGCCCGGGCGGTGCTCGTCGTGCTTGTGCGGCGGGTAGGAGGACCAGTTGCCGCCGGGGGTGATCACCTCGACGGCGATCAGCCGGTCGCAGGGGAAGACGTTCGCCGCGGCGAAGTTGCGCACCTCGCGGGTGCGGTTGCCGCTGCCCCGGGTCTCGACGGGAACCTCCGGCGCGGAGCCGTAGCGTGCGGGGAGTCGTCGCTCGCACTTCGCTCCTGCCAAAGCGAAGCGGCCTCCCGCACCGGAGGCGATCTGGGCGTGGGCGTCCCTGGGTACGTAGGCGAAGTCCGAGACCCCGTCGAACGGGCTGTCGCGGCCCACGAGTTCGAGGATTTCCCCGTCGACGCGCACCGTACCGCCCCCGGCCAGCGGAAGCACCACCCATTCGCTGTTCCCCGTCTCGAACTCGTGGGTCCCGCCGGGCGGCAGATCGAGCACCCGCAGCGAGCTGTGCGTCCAGCCGGCCCGCTCGGGGTCGATGTCGACGTCGTACGGGCCGCGGGCGGCCGAGCCGGCGGGGAGATGGAGGGCGAGCGTGGAGTCCATGGTCATGTCCCTACCCGCCGGGGCGCCCCGTCATCGGGGGTGCTCCGGGATCGAGGCGTCGCCGGTGGCGAGGGCCAGGTCGATCTCCTCGGCGTACGGCATGGCGGGCGAGCAGGCGAGCCGGCCGGCCACGATCGCGCCCGCCGCGTTGGCCCGGCGCAGCAGCAGTTCCAGGTCGAGGCCGGCGAGCAGTCCCTGGGCGAGCGCGCCGCCGAAGGCGTCGCCGGCGCCGAGGCCGTTGACCACCTCGACCGGCAGCGGCGGGACCTCGGCGGTGGTGCCGTCGGCGGCGAGCGCGAGGACGCCCTTGGGGCCCTGTTTGACGACGGCGAGCCGGACACCGGCGGCGAGCAGGGCGCGGGCGGCGGCGTACGGCTCGCGCTCGCCGGTGGCGACCTCGCACTCGTCGAGGTTGCCGACGGCGACGGTCACGTGCCGCAGCGCCTCCGCGTACAGCGGGCCGGCCTCGCCGGGGGCGTCCCAGAGGGCGGGGCGCCAGTCGAGGTCGAGGACGGTGAACGCCCCGGGTCCGGCCGCGGCGGCCCGCTCGCGCAGCGCCGCGAGGGTCGCGGTGCGGCTGGGTTCGGCGCTCAGGCCGGTGCCGGTGACCCACAGCGCGCGGGCCGCCCGGAGTGCGTGGAGGTCCAGCTCGTGGGGGTGGATCTCCAGGTCGGGGGCCTTGGGGCGGCGGTAGAAGTGGATCGGGAAGTGGTCGGGCGGGAAGATCTCGCAGAAGGTGACCGGGGTGGGGTACGCGGCGACCTCGGTGACCCACCGCTCGTCCACCCGGAAGGCCCGGAGCTCGCGGCGCAGGTACTCCCCGAACGGGTCGGCCCCGGTCCGGCTGATCAGCGCGGTGCGGCAGCCGAGCCGCGCGGCGGCGACGGCCACATTGGCCGGGGAGCCGCCGAGGAACTTCCCGAAGCTCTCCACCCGGGCCAGCTCCACCCCGCTCTGCAACGGGTACAGGTCCACACCGAGGCGCCCCATCGTGATCAGGTCGTACGCGACCGGGTCCCGCCCGATCGGGTCGTCGGGGCGGCCGTCCCGCCGGTGCTCCGGTTCCGCCGTCATCGGCACGTCACCTCTCGCCTCGGCCCTGGTGGGCCCACGTCCTCAGGTCTATCCACGGCCCTGGGGCGTGTCAACGACAGGTCCTGCCATCCGGACGCGCCGCCGGACGTGCCCCCGGGCGCGACCGGGCGTGCCGCCGCACGTACTGCCCGACGCCGTCTTGACGCCCCCAGGAGTCCGCCCCAAGGTGGCATTCATGACGAATCCGTCACCTCGGCGGCCCGCGCCGCCCCCGTCAGCCTCCCCCCAGCCGTCGCGGATCAGAGTCGGTTCCGCCCCGGACTCGTGGGGGGTGTGGTTCCCCGACGATCCGCGGCAGGTGCCGTGGCAGCGGTTCCTGGACGAGGTGGCGGGCGCCGGCTACGGGTGGATCGAGCTCGGCCCGTACGGCTATCTGCCGACCGATCCGGGCCTGCTCGCCGAGGAGACGGGCAGCCGGGGGCTTCGGGTCTCGGCGGCGACCGTGTTCACCGGGCTCCACCACGGGCCGGCCGGGTGGGAGCGGACCTGGGCCCATGTCGCCGAGAACGCGGCGCTCGCCCAGGCCATGGGCGCGGAACATCTGGTGGTGATCCCCTCCTTCTGGCGGGACGACCGCACCGGCGAGGTCCTGGAGGACCGCACCCTCACGGCCGAACAGTGGCGGCAGCTGACCGGTCTGACCGAGCGCCTCGGCCATGAGGTGCGGGAGCGCTACGGGCTGCGGATCGTGGTCCATCCGCACGCCGACACCCACCTCGACACCGAGGAGAACGTCACCCGCTTCCTCGACGCCACCGACCCCGACCTGGTGGCGCTGTGCCTGGACACCGGGCACTACGCCTACTGCGGCGGCGACAGCGTGAAGCTGATCGAGACCTACGGCGAGCGGATCGGCTACCTCCACCTCAAGCAGGTCGACCCGGCGGTGCTCGCCCGGGTGGTGGCCGAGGAGCTGCCCTTCGGCCCGGCGGTGGCCCAGGGTGTGATGTGCGAGCCGCCGGCCGGGGTGCCGGCCCTGGAGCCGGTGCTCGACGCGGCGCGCGCCCTGGACGTGGACCTGTTCGCCATCGTCGAGCAGGACATGTACCCCTGCGAGCCCGACGCCCCCTACCCCATCGCGGAGCGCACCCGCCGCTTCCTCCGCTCCTGTGGCGTCTGATGATCGTGCGTCACTTTCGTCACGGCCGTCGCTCCTTCGTCACGCATGTCTCCGTTACGCGGGTTTTCCGTCACAGGCGTTCGACAGCCTCTCTCCTCCCGTCGGAAGGGGCCGTCGACCGGGCACAGGCTCAGTGATCACGCGTCACGAGTGATCACCAGTGACGTCCGGCAGCTCCCCCGACGGCGCCCCCGCCGCCCTGCCGGGCACGCAGGAGAGGTGCCACGCCATGACCGACAGAAGGCTCTGGTCGTACAAGGACATCGCCGCGCACATCAAGGTGCAGCCGGACACGGTCCGCTCCTACCGGAAGCACGGACTGCTGCCCGTGCCCGACCACGTGGAGTCGGGCAAGCCCTACTGGAGCCCGGACACCATCCGCGCCTGGGTCGCGAACCGGCCGGGGAACCGGAGCCGCCGGAACTGAGCCGCCGCCCCGAGGCCCCCGGGGCCCGCACCGCGCGGCCGCGCGGTGCGGGGCCGTCCGTCATCCGGCGACGGTCTCCTTCTCGGGCTCGCGGGCGGCGCCCGCCTCGGGGGCGGGCGCCCCGGGTATGCCGCCCTCGCTGATGCCGAAGCGGGCATGGAGCCGGCGCAGCGGCGCGGGCGCCCACCAGGTGAGGCGGCCGGTCAGCTTCATCACGGACGGAACGAGCAGGCTGCGCACCACCATGGCGTCCATGAGGACGGCGAGGGCCACGCCGAGGCCGAGCATCTTGGTGTTGGTGACCCGGCTGGTGCCGATGGCGACCATGACGACGGCCAGGATGACGGCCGCTGCGGTGATCAGCCCGCCGGTGCGGCGCAGTCCGTGCCGGACGGCGCCCTCGTGGTCGCCGGTGGCGTCGTACTCCTCCTTGATGCGGGAGAGCAGGAACACCCCGTAGTCCATGGAGAGTCCGAAGGCCACGCAGAACATGAGGACGGGCAGGGTGGTCTCGATGTCGCCGGTGGAGGTGAAGCCGAGGAGCCCGGCGAGGTGTCCCTCCTGGAAGACCCAGACGACGGCACCGAACATGGCGGTGAGGCTGAGGGCGTTGAGCACGACGGCCTGGAGCGGGACGACGACGCTGCCGGTGAGCAGGAAGACCAGGATCAGGGTGACGATCGCGACGATGGCGGCGGCCCAGGGCAGACGCTCGCCGATGGCGTCCTTGGAGTCGACCAGGACGGCCGCGGCGCCGGTGACGGAGGTCGCGAAGGGGGCTTCCTCGGCGCGCAGTTCGCCGACCACGCGCTGGGCTCCGGCGCCGACTCCCTCGCCCTCGGGGACGACGGTGTAGTACGCGTGGGTCCGCCCGCCGGCGCCCGCGGATTCGGCTGCACCGGCGGCACCTGCTGTGCCGGCGGTGACCGGCCCGTCGACCCGGGCGACGCCTTCGAGGGCCGCGATGCGGGTGCGGTAGTCCTCGTACTGGGCGGCGGTGGCCGGGCCCTCGGCGAGCACGGTGAGCGCGCCGCCGGGGTTGCCGGGGAAGCCCTCGCGGAGCTGGTCCTGCACGACGCGGGACTCGGCGGTGACGGGCAGCTGTCGGTCGTCGGCGGTGCCGAACTTCACGCCGAGGAACGGCAGTCCGAGCAGCACCAGGCCGGCGGCCGTGACGGCGGCGAACCACGGCGCCCGCCGCATCACGAGACCGGCCGCCCGCCCCCATCCGGCGCCCTCCGCCCGCCCGGCATCGGCGGTGCCCCGTCGCCGGAGGACCCGGCGCAGGTCCAGGGCGTTGACCCGGTCGCCGAGCAGCAGCAGCGCGGCGGGCAGCAGGATCAGGGCGGCCGCGGCGGCGAGCAGGACGACGGCGATGCCCGCGTAGGCGAAGGAGCGCAGGAAGTACTGCGGGAAGACCAGCATCGCGGCGAGCGAGACGGCGACGGTGAGGGCGGAGAAGAGCACGGTCCGTCCGGCGGTGCGCAGGGTGGTGGCCACGGCGGTGCGGGTGTCGGCGCCGCCGGCCAGCTCCTCGCGGAAGCGCCGGACCACGAACAGGGCGTAGTCGATGGCGAGTCCGAGGCCCAGGGCGGTGGTGAGGTTCTGGGCGAAGACGGAGACGTCGGTGAACTCGGTGATGCCGCGCAGCACGGCGTTGGTGCCGAGGATCGCGACGATGCCGATGCCGAGCGGCAGCACGGCGGCGACGGCGCTGCCGAACACCATGACGAGCAGGACGAGGGTGATCGGCAGGGCGATCATCTCCGCCCTGAGCAGGTCCTCCTGGATGATCGTCTGCATCTCGTGGCGGACGGCGAGCGGGCCGCCGACGGAGACCTCGACGGGTCCGTGGGTGCCGCGGAACTCGGGGGCGAGGCGCTGCAGGATCTCGCCGGCGGCCTTCTCCTCGCCGTCGATGCGGGCGGCGATCACGCCCTGCCGGCCGTCCTTCGAGCGCAGCGCCGGGGAGCCGGTCTGCCAGTAGGAGCCGACGCCGTCGACGCCCTCCTGGGCGTCGAGCCGCTCGGCGAGCCGGCGGGCCTCGGCGGCGACCGCGGGGGCGTCGACCCCGGCGGAGCCCGCGTCGACCAGGAGCAGCACATTGGGCTGGGAGGCGGGGAACTCCCGCTCGAGGACCTGTATGGCCCGGGTGGACTCGGCGTCCGGGTCCTCCCAGCCGCCGCTGCCCATCCGGTCGGCGACCCCGCCGCCGGCCAGCACCGCGAGCGCGGTGAGGACCAGCGCGACGAGCAGTGACAGCCGGGGCCGGGCCGTCACCAGTCGTGTCCAGCGGCCGGGCCCACCCCCTGTGGGCAGGGCTTTCTTGACTTCGGCCATGACGCGGTGTCCCCTTCACCGTGACCCGTGCGACGCGCGCAGGGGTCGCCCATTGCCATAGGCTGGCAAACACGAGACATCGCTCGCGTTTTTCAAGAATGCGAGCGACCTCTCGTGTTTGTCAAACGTGTTGAGGAGGCTGTGGACAGCCATGTCCGAGGACGAGGAGACCCCCGGGACCGCGCCCGAGGAAACGAAGCCGCGCCGGCGCCAGGCCCGCGGCGAACGCCGGATCGCCCAGCTGCTCCAGGCCGCCGCGGACGTCTTCTGCGCCAAGGGCTACACGGCGGCGAGCACCAACGCGATCGCCCGCGAGGCGAGCGTCTCGCCCGGCACGCTCTACCAGTACTTCCCGAACAAGGAGGCCATCGCCCTGGAGCTGGGCGACCGGCTGCTCTCCGAGATGCGGGCCGCCCATGGCCAGGCCTTCACCCCCGCGAACCTGGGGCTGCCGATCCCCCAGCTCGTGGACGCCGTCCTCGACCCGCTGATCGAGTTCAACTGCCAGCACCCGGTCTTCCTCGCGCTCATGCACGGCTCCGAGATCCCCGGCCGGATCGCCGAGGAGCACGACGCCCTGCACGCCTCGATGCTCGCCCGGGTCGGCGAGCTGATGGCCCACTACCTGCCCGGCACCGAACCCGCCCAGCGCGCCCGGATGGCCGACATGATCTTCGCCATCGTGAAGTCGGGGCTCGCGCTCGTGCTCGCCGCGCCCGAGGGGCCGGAGCGGGAGGCGGTGATCACCGAGCTGAAGACGGTCCTGCTGCGCTACCTCGCCCCGCCCCTCGCGGACCAGCGGCTCACCACGACTCCGAGCCCGTGATCCGCTCGGAGGCGGACTCGGACGCGGACTCGGGCTCGGACGCGGCCTCAGGCCTGGACGGGGACTCCGCGCCCGCCCGCAGTTCCAGCGCGAGCAGCGGGAAGACAAGGACCGACACCATGCCCGCCCCGACGAGCGCCGCCGCCTCGCCCGCCGTCAGCGTCTTGTCGTCCACGCCGATGGTGGTGATGGCGACGACCAGCGGCAGCGCCGTGGAGCCGTAGAGCACGAGCCCGCTCCGGTCGCGCCGGCCGAGGTCGCGCGGGGCCAGGAACCAGATCGGCCCGCCCCGCACCACCAGGAACAGCGCGAGGAAGAGCGGCAGGAGCAGCAGCGTACGGCCGCCGGAGAGCAGCGAGTCGAGGTCGAACTCGATGCCGGTGACGACGAAGAAGACGGGGACGAGGAAGCCGAAGCCGACCGCCTCGACCTTCTCCAGGATCCGCGGCCCGTACTCCGGGGCGGCCCCGGCGAGCAGCAGCCGGGTGATCATCCCGGCGGCGAAGGCGCCGAGCAGCACGTCCAGGCCGAGCGCCGTGGAGGCGCCCAGCATCACGGCGAGCAGCAGGAAGACGAAGCGGAGCGCGAACTGCCCGCTGCTGTCCAGGGTGCGCACGATGATGTCGGAGAACCACGGCCGGCGCGGCCGCATCGCCCAGAACACGGCGCCCGCGGTGAGCGCGGCGAAGACGGCGAGCAGGGCGGCCGACTCGGCGGGCCGGCGGCCGCTCAGGAGCAGCGCCATGGCGATGATCGGCCCGAACTCGCCCACCGCGCCGAAGGCCATGACGACCGAGCCGAAGCGCCCGTGCAGTCCGCCGGAGTCGCGCAGCACGGGCAGCACGGTGCCGAGCGCGGTGCTGGTGAGCGCGACCCCGATGAACACGCCCTTCGTGTAGCCGCCGCCGAGCAGCACGCCCGCCGCGAGGCCGAGGACCAGGGCGATGCCCCAGGCACTCAGGGAGCGCTTGAGGGTGTCGCCGCGGACCTTGTCGAACTCGATCTCGTACCCCGCGAGAAAGATCAGCATGGTGAGGCCGAGCTGCGAGAGCCCGTCGATGAGGGCGTCGGTCCTCGCCCAGTCCAGGACGTCGGGGCCGACGAGGATGCCGAGCAGGATCTCGAAGATGACGAGGGGCACGGGGAGCCGGCGGGCGGCCCCGTAGGCGAGCAGCGGCGCCAGGACGGCGATCGCCATGATCAGGATCAGCGTGGTCCCCGAATGCGACATACGGGGTGAATACCATAAGCTCCGGCCAATCACCGGGTACGCGGAGGAAAGTGAGGGTCCGGCGCGATCGAACCCTGCCCGAGCCCTCGCCCCGACCTCCACCCGGACCCCCGCTCGCATCCATACCCCCTAGGGGTACAGTGGGGGGTGAGTACACACCCCTCGAAGAGGAGAACGCCATGACCGCCGAGACCCGGACCGAACTCCCCCAGGCGACCGCCTCCTGCTGCTCCTCCACCGGCGGCTGTCAGGACGGCGCGGCGGACGCGGCCCAGGCCGACGGCATCACCACCGTCTACGAGGTCAAGGGCATGACCTGCGGCCACTGCGAGGGCGCGGTGTCGAGCGAGATCTCCGAGATCGCCGGCGTGGCCTCGGTCACCGCCGTCGCCGCCACCGGCAAGGTCACCGTCGTCTCCGCCGCCCCGCTCGACGAGGAGGCCGTCCGCGCCGCCGTCGACGAGGCCGGCTACGAGCTCGTCGGCCAGGCCTGACATCAGGGCCGGGACCACCGGCCCTCCGCAGCACCCCCGCAGGGTCGTACGGTGACTACGTACGGCCCTGCTCCTGTTGGGAACTCCATGGAACCGCTCACGACCTCCACCGTCACCGAGCTCACGATCGGCGGCATGACCTGCGCGTCCTGCGCCGCCCGGGTCGAGAAGAAGCTCAACCGGATGGAGGGCGTGACAGCGACCGTCAACTACGCCACCGAGAAGGCGCGCGTCGAACACGCTACGGACATCCCGGTCGCAGATCTGATCGCCACCGTCGTCAAGACCGGCTACACCGCCGAGGAGCCCCCGCCGCCCGAGCCGGAGCCCGGGCCGGAGCCGGAAACCGAAGCCGAAGGTTCCGAAGTCCGGGATCAGGAGGACCCCGAGCTCGCCTCGCTCCGCCAACGGCTCACCGTCTCCGCCGTCCTCTCCCTCCCCGTCGTCCTGCTCTCGATGGTCCCGGCCCTGCAGTTCGACAACTGGCAGTGGCTCTCGCTCACCCTCGCCGCCCCCGTCGTCGTCTGGGGCGGACTGCCCTTCCACCGGGCCACCTGGACCAATCTGCGGCACGGCGCCGCCACCATGGACACCCTGGTCTCGCTCGGCACCGTCGCCGCCTTCGGCTGGTCGCTGTGGGCGCTCTTCCTCGGCGACGCCGGGATGCCCGGCCTGCGCCACGACTTCGACCTCACCGTCTCCCGCGACCACGCCGCCTCCACCATCTATCTGGAGGTCGCCGCCGGCGTCATCACCTTCCTCCTGCTCGGCCGCTATCTGGAGGCCCGCGCCAAGCGGAAGGCCGGCGCGGCCCTGCACGCGCTGCTGCGGCTCGGTGCCAAGGACGTCGCCGTCCTACGGGGCGGGGCCGAGGTACGGGTCCCGGTCGGTGCGCTCGCGGTCGGCGACCGCTTCGTCGTACGCCCCGGGGAGAAGATCGCCACCGACGGCACCGTGACCGACGGCACCTCCGCCGTGGACGCCTCGATGCTCACCGGCGAGTCCGTGCCGGTCGACGTGGCGCCCGGCGACACCGTCACCGGCGGGTGCGTCAACGTCTCCGGCCGGCTGGTCGTCGAGGCCACCCGGGTCGGCGCCGACACCCAGCTGGCCCGGATGGCGAAGCTCGTCGAGGACGCCCAGAACGGCAAGGCCGAGGTGCAGCGGCTCGCCGACCGGATCTCCGCCGTCTTCGTGCCCGTGGTGCTGCTCATCGCGCTCGGCACCCTGGTCGGCTGGCTGCTCGTCACGAGCGACACCACGGCCGCCTTCACGGCCGCCGTCGCCGTGCTGATCATCGCCTGCCCGTGCGCGCTCGGCCTCGCCACCCCGACCGCGCTCATGGTCGGCACCGGGCGCGGCGCGCAGCTCGGCATCCTCATCAAGGGCCCGGAGGTCCTGGAGTCCACCCGCCGGGTCGACACGGTCGTCCTCGACAAGACCGGCACGGTCACCACCGGCCGGATGGAGCTGACCGGGGTGCATGTGTACGGGGGCGCCTACGGCGCCGACCGCACCGACGAGGCCGAGCTGCTGCGGCTCGCGGGCGCCCTGGAGCACTCCTCCGAGCACCCGGTCGCCCGCGCCGTCGCGGCCGGCGCCGCCGCGCGGGTCGGCGAGCTGCCCGTACCGAAGTCCTTCGAGAACGTCCCCGGCCTCGGCGTGCGCGGCTCGGTCGACGGACACCTGGTCCTGGTCGGGCGGGCCGCGCTGCTCGCCGCCGAGGAGATCGAGGTCCCGGACCGGGCCGCCCCCGGCGTGGTCCACGTGGCCTGGGACGGGCGGGCCCGGGGCACCCTGACGGTCGCCGACGCGGTCAAGGAGACCAGCGCCGAGGCGGTGGCCCGGCTGCGCGGCCTCGGGCTGCGGCCGGTGCTGCTCACCGGCGACACCCGGACGGTGGCCGAGCGGGTGGCGGCGGAGGTCGGCATCGACGAGGTGATCGCCGAGGTGCTGCCGCAGGACAAGGTCGAGGTGGTCAGGGGCCTTCAGGCCGAGGGCCGCACGGTGGCCATGGTCGGCGACGGCGTGAACGACGCGGCGGCCCTGGCCACGGCCGATCTGGGCCTGGCGATGGGCACCGGCACGGACGCCGCCATCGAGGCGAGCGACCTCACGCTCGTACGGGGCGATCTGCGGGTCGCGGCCGACGCGATCCGGCTCTCCCGGAGCACCCTCGCGACGATCAAGGGGAACCTGGGCTGGGCCTTCGGCTACAACGTGGCCGCGCTGCCGCTGGCGGCGGCGGGCCTTCTCAACCCGATGATCGCCGGGCTCGCGATGGCCTTCTCGTCGGTCTTCGTGGTGACCAACAGCCTGCGGCTGCGCCGCTTCCGCTGACCCCCCGGGGCCCCCGTACAGCGGGTGATCACGCGAATTCACCTACACGTGATGCACAGGACCTTCACAAAGAGATCTAGATCACAGATATTGGGGGGTAACCATCTGGGCTGTTCGCGAGTCTAAGTGGGCGATGCCAAGAACGTCTTGGGGGACGTTCACGGAGATGTCTTGGGGGACGTCTCCAGGCAAGCGCGGCCGGGGCACGTGCACCGGGGAGCTTTGAGCGGCCCTCCCGTACGTACGTTCCCCGGCAGACCGCGCGAGCAGACGCCCGGCCCGGATCCCGTGGGGGGAATCCGCACCGGGGATATGGGAAGCGCCCCGTTCGCCGACCCGTGGGGGGATCGGCGGCGGGGCGCTTCCGCTTACGACGCACTGACGACGCCGCACGTACGGCGTACCTACGGCGTCGTGGCCCGGGAGTCGGTCAGCGGGACTCGACCGGGACGAAGTCGCGCAGGACCTCGCCGGTGTAGATCTGGCGCGGGCGGCCGATGCGGGAACCCGGCTCCTTGATCATCTCGTGCCACTGGGCGATCCAGCCCGGGAGGCGGCCGAGGGCGAAGAGGACCGTGAACATCTCGGTCGGGAAGCCCATCGCGCGGTAGATGAG
The DNA here is from genome assembly GCF_041270065.1 of Streptomyces fradiae. Taxonomy (NCBI): domain Bacteria; kingdom Bacillati; phylum Actinomycetota; class Actinomycetes; order Kitasatosporales; family Streptomycetaceae; genus Streptomyces; species Streptomyces fradiae. Next base: position 2,744,337 of record NZ_CP065958.1, read on the forward strand.
ACCCGTGTAGAAGTCCACGTTCGGGTAGAGGTTGCGCGAGACGAAGTAGTCGTCGGAGAGCGCGTGCTCCTCCAGCTTGAGCGCGATGTCGAGCAGCTCGTCGGACTTGCCGAGGGCCGACAGGACGTCGTGCGCCGCCGCCTTGATGATCTTGGCGCGCGGGTCGAAGGACTTGTACACCCGGTGGCCGAAGCCCATCAGGCGGACGCCGTCCTCCTTGTTCTTCACCTTGCGGATGAAGGAGTCGACGTCGCCGCCGTTGGCCTGGATGCCCTCGAGCATCTCCAGGACGGACTGGTTGGCGCCACCGTGCAGGGGGCCCCACAGGGCCGAGATGCCGGCCGAGATCGAGGCGAACATGTTCGCCTGCGAGGAGCCGACCAGCCGGACGGTGGAGGTCGAACAGTTCTGCTCGTGGTCCGCGTGCAGGATCAGCAGCTTGTCGAGCGCCGAGACCACGACCGGGTCCAGGTCGTACTCCTGGGCCGGGACCGAGAAGGTCATGCGCAGGAAGTTCTCGACGTAGCCGAGGTCGTTACGCGGGTAGACGAACGGGTGACCGATCGACTTCTTGTACGCGTAGGCCGCGATCGTCGGCAGCTTGGCGAGCAGCCGGATCGTCGACAGGTGGCGCTGCTTCTCGTCGAACGGGTTGTGGCTGTCCTGGTAGAAGGTGGACAGCGCGGACACCACGGAGGACAGCATCGCCATCGGGTGGGCGTCCCGCGGGAAGCCGCGGAAGAAGTTCTTGACGTCCTCGTGGACCAGCGTGTGCTGGGTGATCTCGTTCTGGAAGACGGAGAGCTCGTCCGCCTTCGGCAGCTCGCCGTTGATCAGCAGGTACGCCACCTCCAGGAAGGTGGACTGCTCGGCCAGCTGCTCGATGGGGTAGCCGCGGTACCGCAGGATGCCCTGCTCACCATCGAGGTAGGTGATGGCGGATTTGTAGGCGGCGGTGTTGCCGTATCCGCTGTCCAGGGTGACCAGACCGGTCTGGGCTCGGAGCTTCCCGATGTCGAAGCCCTTGTCGCCGACGGTGCTCTCGACCACCGGGTAGGTGTATTCACCGTCCGCGTACCGCAGTACTACAGAGTTGTCGCTCACGTCATCCCTCACCGACGTAGTGCCTCTTCTTCGAGGTGCCCTGACTGTCTCTACCATCCCCCATTTGGCTGTGGAGAGTGCACTCGGGGTCGCTCATTGGGCCATTCGGCGGCACTCAGTGCCGCCAACCTGCTTATCCTGCCCCCTTCGCCCCGGTTCCGGTAGTCCTCCGTGATCTTTCACACGAGAGTGCCGCCTGCGAGCCGATGGGCGAGTGCGGTAAAGCGGCGCCCGGCCGAAACCGTGCGCACCGCCTGGGCGATCGCCTTGCGCGAGCCGACCAGGACCACGAGCTTCCGGGCGCGGGTGACGGCCGTGTAGAGCAGATTCCGCTGGAGCATCATCCAGGCGCTGGTGGTGACCGGAATCACCACCGCCGGATACTCGCTGCCCTGCGAGCGATGGATGGTCACAGCGTAGGCATGGGCCAGCTCGTCCAGCTCGTCGAAGTCGTACGGCACCTCCTCGTCCTCGTCGGTGCGCACGACGAGCCGCTGCTCGACGGGGTCGAGGGCGGTGACGACGCCCACGGTGCCGTTGAAGACGCCGTTGGCGCCCTTCTCGTAGTTGTTGCGGATCTGGGTGACCTTGTCGCCGACCCGGAAGACGCGGCCGCCGAAGCGCTTCTCCGGGAGGTCGGGGCGGGCCGGGGTGATCGTCTGCTGGAGCAGCCCGTTGAGCGAGCCGGCGCCGGCCGGGCCCCGGTGCATGGGGGCGAGGACCTGGACGTCCCGCCTCGGGTCGAGGCCGAATTTGGCGGGAATCCGGCGGGCGGCGACCTCCACCGCGACCCGGGCGGCGTCCTCGGTCTCCTCCTCGGCGAACAGGAAGAAGTCCGGCAGGCCGGTGGTGACGGGCTGCTCGCCCGCGTTGATCCGGTGTGCGTTGGTGACCACGCCGGACTGCTGGGCCTGGCGGAAGATCCGGGTGAGCCGGACCGCCGGGATCGGGCTGCCCGGGGCGAGCAGATCGCCGAGCACCTCGCCCGCGCCGACCGAGGGCAGCTGGTCCACGTCCCCGACGAGGAGCAGATGGGCCCCCGGGGCCACCGCCTTGACCAGCTTGTTGGCGAGCAGCAGGTCCAGCATCGAGGCCTCGTCGACCACGACCAGATCGGCGTCCAGCGGCTTGTCCCGGTCGTACGCGGCGTCGCCGCCGGGCTTCAGCTCCAGGAGCCGGTGCACGGTCGAGGCCTCGGCGCCGGTCAGCTCCGCGAGCCGCTTCGCGGCGCGGCCGGTGGGCGCGGCGAGCACCACCTTGGCCCGCTTGGCGCGGGCCAGCTCCACGATCGAGCGGACCGTGAAGGACTTGCCGCAGCCCGGTCCGCCGGTGAGGACCGCGACCTTACGGGTCAGGGCGAGGCGGACCGCCTCCTCCTGCTCCGGCGCGAGCGAGGCCCCGGTCCGCTCCGCCAGCCAGGCGAGGGCCCGGTCCCAGGCGACGTCCCGGAAGGCGGGCAGCCGGTCCTCCTCGGCGGTGAGCAGCCGGCGCAGCTGCCCGGCGAGGGACAGCTCGGCCCGGTGGAACGGCACCAGGAACACCCCGGTGACCGGCAGCCCCTCGGGGCCGGGCACCTTCTCCCGTACGACCCCCTCCGGGTCCTCGGCGAGCTCGCCGAGGCACTCGATGACCAGACCGGTGTCGACCTGGAGCAGCTTCACCGCGTCGGAGATCAGGCGCTCCTCGGGCAGGAAGCAGTGCCCCTGGTCGGTGGACTGCGACAGCGCATACTGCAGGCCCGCCCGCACCCGGTCCGGGCTGTCGTGGGGGATGCCGACGGCCTGGGCGATCCGGTCGGCGGTGAGGAAGCCGATGCCCCAGACGTCGGCGGCGAGCCGGTAGGGCTGGTTCTTCACGACGCCGATCGAGGAGTCCCCGTACTTCTTGTAGATCCGCACCGCGATGGAGGTGGACACCCCGACGCCCTGGAGGAAGACCATCACCTCCTTGATCGCCTTCTGCTCCTCCCAGGCGGCGCCGATCAGCCTCGTCCGCTTCGGCCCGAGCCCCGGCACCTCGATCAGGCGCTTCGGCGCGGTCTCGATGACGTCCAGGGTGTCGGTGCCGAAGTGGTCCACGATCCGCTCGGCGATGCGCGGCCCGATGCCCTTGATGAGGCCCGAGCCGAGATAGCGGCGGATGCCCTGGACGGTGGCGGGCAGCACCGTCGTGTAGTTCTCCACGGTGAACTGCCGCCCGTACTGCGGGTGCGAGCCCCACCGCCCCTGCATCCGCAGCGACTCCCCCGGCTGCGCCCCGAGCAGCGCCCCGACGACCGTCAGCAGGTCCCCGGACCCGCGCCCGGTGTCGACCCGGGCCACCGTGTACCCGGACTCCTCGTTGGCATAGGTGATCCGCTCCAGGACCCCTTCGAGCACCGCGAGACTGCGCACTTCGCTGGACATGACCCGAAGGTAGCGAAGCCCTCGGACAACCGGGGCGGGCCTGTGGACAACGCGGATGCGCGCACCTGTGGACAACGCCCGCCCTGCCCGGGACTCACACCGCCAGGAACGCCTCCAGCGTCTCCTCCAGGACCTCCACGCCGTCCCGCGCCCACAGGGCGTCGTTGAAGAGTTCGACCTCCACGGGGCCCGTGTAGCCCGCCTTCTCGACCAGGGCCGCCCAGGCGGGGAGGTCGATCGCGCCGGTGCCGAGCTGGCCGCGGCCGTTGAGGACGCCGGCCGGGAGGGGGGTGGTCCAGTCGGCGAGCTGGAAGGAGTGGATGCGGCCGGCCGCGCCCGCGCGGGCGACGGCGGCCGGGGCGCGGTCGTCCCACCAGAGGTGGTACGTGTCGACCGTGACGCCCACCTGGTCGGCCGGGAAGTGCTCGGCGATCTCCAGGGCCTGGTCCAGGGTGGAGACCGCGCACCGGTCGGAGGCGTACATGGGGTGGAGGGGCTCGATGGCCAGGCGGACGCCCTGCTCCCCCGCGTACGGGGCGAGCGCGCCGATCGCCTCGGTGATCCGGGCCCGGGCGGCGGGGAGGTCCGGGCAGGCCGGGGTGAGGCCGCCGGAGACCAGGACGAGGGTGTCGGTGCCGAGGACCGCGGCCTCGTCGATCGCCGCGCGGTTCTCCGCCTCCCAGCCGTCGCCGGTGAAGAATCCGCCCCGGCACAGCGTGGTGACGGCGAGCCCCGCGTCCCGCACCAGGGCCGCGGTCGCCTCGATGCCGTACTCCTGGACGGGTTCGCGCCACAGGCCCACGCCCGGGATCCCGAGCCGGACGCACTCCGCGACCAGGTCGGGAAGGGCGAGCTGCTTCACCGTCATCTGGTTGATGCCGAAGCGGTCGAGGTTCACTGGGCGACTCCGTACACGGTGAGGAGCGAACGCATCCGGGACTCCGCACGGGCCGGGTCGGGGAACAGGCCGAGGCCGTCGGCGAGTTCGTACGCCTGGGCGAGGTGGGGCAGGGAGCGGGCGGACTGCAGGCCGCCCGCCATCGTGAAGTGCTCCTGGTGGCCGGCCAGCCAGGCGAGGAAGACCACCCCCGTCTTGTAGAAGCGGGTGGGGGTCTCGAAGAGATGGCGGGAGAGTTCCACCGTCGGGTCGAGGGCGGCGCGGAAGCCTGCCGTGTCGCCCGTGTCGAGCACCCGGACCGCCTCCGCCGCCAGCGGACCCAGCGGGTCGAAGATCCCGAGCAGGGCGTGGCTGAAACCGTGGGTGTCGCCCGCGATCAGTTCGGGGTAGTGGAAGTCGTCGCCCGTGTAGCAGCGGACCCCGTCCGGCAGCCGGCGGCGCAGCGCGACCTCGCGGCCCGCGTCGAGCAGCGAGACCTTGATGCCGTCGACCTTGTCCGGGTGCGCGGCGATGACTTCGAGGAACACCTCCGTCGCCGCGTCCAGGTCCGCCGACCCCCAGTAGCCCGCCAGGGCCGGGTCGAACATCGGGCCCAGCCAGTGCAGGATCACCGGCTCGGCGGCCTGGCGCAGCAGCTGCCCGTAAACCTCCAGGTAGTCCTCGGGGCCGGTCGCGGTGGCCGCGAGGGCCCGGGAGGCCATGAGGATCGCCTGGGCGCCCGACTCCTCGACGACGGCGAGCTGTTCCTCGTACGCCGCGTGGATCTCCGTAAGAGTGGCCGGGCCGGTGAGTTGGTCGGTGCCGACCCCGCACGCGATCGGGCCGCCCACCGCCTTCGCCTCGGCGGCGCTGCGGCGGATCAGCTCGGCCGCGCCCGCCCAGTCCAGGCCCATGCCGCGCTGCGCGGTGTCCATCGCCTCGGCGACGCCGAGCCCGTGGGACCACAGGTGGCGGCGGAAGGCGAGGGTGGCGTCCCAGTCGAGGGCGGCCGGGCCGTCGGGGGTGGTGTCGGCGTACGGGTCGGCGACGACGTGCGCGGCGGAGAAGACCGTACGGGAGACCAGCGGACCGGCCCCGGTGAGCGCGAGCGGCTCGGTACGGGGGGTGTACGCGCGCGTGCCGCCGCCCGGCAGGGGAAGGGCGATCACAGCGCGACCTCTGGGACCTCGATCCGGCGGCCCTCCGCAGCCGAGCGCAGGCCGAGCTCGGCGAGCTGCACACCGCGCGCGCCCGCGAGCAGGTCCCAGTGGTACGGCTCGCCGAGCACGACGTGCCGCAGGAACAGCTCCCACTGGGCCTTGAAGCCGTTGTCGAACTCGGCGTTGTCCGGCACCTCCTGCCACTGCTCGCGGAACGGCTCGGTCGCCGGGATGTCCGGGTTCCACACGGGCTTCGGGGTGGCGGCGCGGTGCTGGATCCGGCAGCCGCGCAGGCCGGCGACGGCGGAGCCGTGCGTCCCGTCGACCTGGAACTCGACGAGCTCGTCGCGGTGCACCCGGACCGCCCAGGAGGAGTTGATCTGCGCGATGGCGCCGCCCGCCAGCTGGAAGATGCCGTACGCGGCGTCGTCGGCGGTCGCCTCGTACGGCTTGCCCCGCTCGTCCCAGCGGCGCGGCACATGGGTGGCGACGGCGGCGGTGACGGAGGTGACCCGGCCGAACAGCTCGTGGAGCACGTACTCCCAGTGCGGGAACATGTCGACGACGATGCCGCCGCCGTCCTCCGCGCGGTAGTTCCAGCTGGGGCGCTGCGCCTCCTGCCAGTCGCCCTCGAAGACCCAGTAGCCGAACTCGCCGCGCACGGACAGGATCTCGCCGAAGAAGCCGCCGTCGATCAGCCGCTTCAGCTTGCGCAGGCCCGGCAGGAACAGCTTGTCCTGGACGACGCCGTGCCGGATGCCCTTCTCCTGGGCCAGGCGGGCGAGTTCGAGGGCGCCGGCCAGGTCACCGGCGGTGGGCTTCTCGGTGTAGACGTGCTTGCCGGCGGCGATGGCCTTGGTCAGCGCGGCGACGCGGGCGGAGGTGACCTGCGCGTCGAAGTAGATGTCGATCGAGTCGTCGGCGAGGACCGCGTCGAGGTCGGTGGACCACTCGGTCAGCCCGTGCCGCTCGGCGAGCGCGCGCAGCGCGGGCTCGCGGCGGCCGACGAGGACCGGTTCCGGCCACAGGACCTGGCCGTCGCCGAGGTCGAGTCCGCCCTGCTCGCGCAGGGCGAGGATCGAGCGGACGAGGTGCTGGCGGTATCCCATGCGGCCGGTGACGCCGTTCATGGCGATGCGGACGGTGCGGCGGGCGGTGCGGGGTGTCACGGGGGTGTTCCTCCCGGAGGGGGCGGGGAGCGGCGGGGATGGAAACGGAGGAAAGATAGAAAGCGCTTTCTACGACGTATGACGCTAGCCTGCCGACATCACTGCCGACAAGGGCCCTGGAGGTACGCACGCGATGACCGTCACCCTGGCGGACGTGGCAGCCCGCGCACAGGTCTCCCCCGCGACCGTCTCCCGCGTCCTGAACGGCAACTACCCGGTCGCCGCCGCCACCCGAGAGCGGGTGCTGCGCGCGGTGGACGAGCTCGACTACGTACCGAACGGACCGGCCAGCTCCCTCGCCGCCGCCACCTCCGACCTGGTCGGCATCCTCGTCAACGACATCGCCGACCCCTTCTTCGGGATCATGGCCGGGGCCGCGCAGGGCGCCATCGGCGCGCCGGGCGCGGGGCGGGCCGGCGGCGAGAAACTGGCCGTGGTGTGCAACACCGGCGGCGACCCGGAGCGCGAACTCACCTATCTCACCCTGCTCCAGCGGCAGCGCGCCGCCGCCGTGATCCTCACCGGCGGCTCCCTGGAGGACCCGGAGCACCTGGCGGCGGTGAGCGCGAAGCTGGCCCGGCTCACCGAGGCCGGCACCCGGGTGGTGCTGTGCGGGCGGCCCCCGCTGGAGGGGGTGTCGGCCGCCACGCTCGCCTTCGACAACCGGACCGGGGCGCAGCGGCTCACCGAGTACCTGCTGTCGCTCGGGCACCGGCGGATCGGTTACGTCGCGGGCCCGGAGAACCGCACCACCACCCGGCACCGCCTGGAGGGCCACCGGGCGGCGCTCGCGGCGGCCGGGGTCGCGGAGGGCCCGACCGTGCACGGCCGCTACGACCGCCCGTCCGGCTACGAGGTGACCTCCGAACTCCTGTCCCGCGCCCCGGACCTGACGGCGGTCGTCGCCGCCAACGACACGGTCGCGCTCGGCGTCTGCGCGGCGCTGCGCGACCGGGGCCTGAGCATCCCGGGCGACGTCTCGGTGGCCGGCTTCGACGACCTGCCCTTCTCGGTCGACGCGGTGCCCGCGCTCACGACCGTACGGCTCCCGCTGCACGAGGCGGGCGCGCGGGCCGGGCGGATCGCGCTCGGCGCGGAGGAGCCGCCGGCGGGCGAGCCCTCGACGATCCCGGCGGAGCTGGTGGTACGGGGGTCGACGGCGCCGCCGAAGGGGTGACCGTAAGGGGTGACGGGCGTCAGGCGGTGCCCGGGACGGTGGCGTCGAGGCCCGTGGCGGCGAGGACGGCGTCGACGGTCTGCTCGACCGTCTGCTCCGCGTTGTCGATCCAGACGCCCTCGCCGGACAGTTCCTCGCGCATGGCCTCGTCGAGCCAGCCCCAGTTGGTCGTCAGGCGCTTGTGACGGGCGTTGTTGCGCTCCCAGGCCCTGTCCGGGCCCGGGGCCAGGATGACCACGTGCAGCGGCGCCCTCGCCCGGGCGCGGTAGAAGTCGAGGTGGGAGCGGCGGACCACCACGTCGTCGAGGACGGGCAGGAAGCCGGCCGCGACGAAGCTGTCGGCGAGCAGACAGGCGTGCCGGGCCCGCAGCAGGATCTGCCGGTCGGCCTCGGCGTCGCCGTCCGGGCTCGGCCAGTGGCCGCCGCTGACGATGAGCTCCTGGAGGTGGTCGACCTCGATGTGCGCGGCCCGCGCGAACCGGGCCGCGAGGGCCGCCGCGACGGTGCTCTTGCCGCTGCCCGGGATGCCGGCCAACAGGACGGCGCCGGGTGCGGGTTCGGGGCTGTCGACGACGACGTTCTCGAAGGTCATGCACGCTCTTTCAGCGGACGGTACGGGTCACGGGGACCGGTCACAGGGGCGTGACACAGTAGCCGGGCTTCCCCGGCGCATCCATGGAATATTCGGCCCGCAGCAGATGGTCCGTCGGTCCGCAGGTCGGCTCGTCCAGGACGCGGTACTCGGCGAGCGGCGAGCCGCAGTCCACCTTCTCCAGCTGCTGCTCGGGCCACTCCGCCTCGTTGCGGACGCAGTCGCCGACCGAGAACGCGGCCTTCTCGCCCTTGCCGTCCCCCGCGAACAGTCCGATGAGGAACAGCGTCGGGATCGCCGCCGCGACGAGCGCGAACGGGGTGAGCACCAGCATCGCGGGCGCCCGGCGAAGCACGCGCCGGCCCGGGTCGAGCGGCGGCCGCTGGGCACCGTACGGCTCGGGCATCCGGTTGAGGGCGGCGCGGGCGCCGAAGACGTTGCCGAGCACGATGAACGGGGTGACGAAGAAGGAGAACAGGCCCCACCAGCCGGTGACCAGGGTCTCGGAGGTCATCTTCCGGTAGATCGCGAGACCGCAGGTGCGGCAGTACACGCCGCGCCGGGTGAGTGTGCGCATGATGACGACCATGCCCTGGTGGGCCCGGACGGTGACCGGCGCGGCGGGCTGCGCCCCGCACACCTCGCAGCCGTACCCGTGCCCGTGCCCCTGCCCGTACCCCTGCCCGTACGCCTGAGGTTGCTGAGGCGGGTACGGCTGCTGGTATCCGTACGGTCCCGGCTGCTGGGGCGGGTAGGTCATGGTGCGGTTCCCCCGTTCGACGTCTGCACCAGCACCCTAGCCGCCGGCTCCGGCGCGGCCTTGCGGCGCTGGAAGGAGGTCAGGGCCACTCCCCCGACGAGCAGCGCGGCGGCGCACCAGCGCAGCGGGCTGACCGGTTCGCCGAGGAAGAGGGCGGCGGAGGACATGCCGAAGACGGGGACGAGGAGGGAGAAGGGGGCCACGGAGGAGGCCGGGTGGCGGCGGAGCAGCCAGCCCCAGGCGCCGAAGCCGAAGACGGTGGTGATCCAGGCGACGTAGACGATGACGCCGGCGCCGGTCCAGTCGAGACCGCGCAGCGCCGCCAGGTCGCGGTCGGGGCCTTCGAGGAGGAGGGAGAGGGCGAGCAGCGGGAGTACGGGGACGGTGCTGACCCAGACCATGAAGTTGAGCGGGTCGGGCGGGGCGGCCTTGCGGGTGAGGACGTTGGAGACGCCCCAGCAGACGGCGGCCGCGATCACCAGGACGAAGCCGGTGAGCGGTCCGGAGGTGCCCTCGTCGACGGCGGCGACGCCGATGCCGGCGAGCGCGACGCCCATGCCGAGCACCTTGACCCCGCCGGGCCGCTCGCCGAGCGCGAGGAAGGCGAAGAGGGCCGTGAAGACCGCCTGGACCTGCAGGATCAGGGAGGAGAGGCCGGCCGGGGCGCCGAGGCTCATGCCGGTGAAGAGCAGTCCGAACTTGGCGACGCCGAGGGCGAGTCCGACCCCCACGATCCACTTCCAGGCGACCTTCGGGCGGCCGACGAAGAAGACGGCGGGCAGGGCGGCGACGAGGAAGCGGAGGGCGGAGAAGAGCAGCGGCGGGAAGTGGTCGAGGCCGATCTCGATGACGACGAAGTTGACTCCCCAGACGGCGGCGACCAGGGCGGCGAGGGCTACATGAGCGGGGCGCATGGGGACGAGCATCGCCCGCGCGGACCATGTAGCACCAGCACGGATTCCTTCATGATTGGATGAAGCACTGCTACAGAAAGGGGTCGTCGACGTGCTCGATCTGGGACGTCTGCGCGCGCTGCACGCCGTCGCCGTGCACGGCACGGTCGGCGCGGCGGCCACCGCGCTCGGCTACACGCCCTCGGCGGTCTCGCAGCAGATCGCCAAGCTGGAGCGGGAGACCCGCACGACCCTGCTCGAACGCAGCGGCCGGGGCGTCCGGCTGACCGACGAGGCCCGCCAACTGGCCGACACCGCCGAGCGGTTGCTCGCGCTCGTGGAGGAGGCGGAGGTACGTCTGGAGGAGCGGCGCGGGCTGCCCGCGGGGCGGCTGCGGATCGGCTGCTTCGCCAGCGCGGCGCGCGGTCTGATGCCCCGGGCGCTCGCCGATCTGGCCCGCCGCCATCCGGCGCTCGACGCCCGCCTGTCCGAGGTGGACCCGCATCTCTCGGTGGACCTGGTGGGGCGGGGCGTGCTCGACCTGGCCGTGGCGCACGACTGGGACATCGCGCCGCTGCCCGTACCGCCGGGGGTGGAGCAGGCGGTGATCGGCGACGACCTGTGCGACATCCTGGTGCCGCGCGAGCATCCGCTGGCGGGCCGGGACGGGGTGCGGCGCGAGGAGCTGAGCCAGGAGCGGTGGATCACCCAGCCGCCGGGGACGGTGTGTCACGACTGGCTGATCCGGACGCTGCGGGCGACCGGTTACGAGCCGCTGATCGCCCATCAGGCCGAGGAGAACCACACCCAGGTGGCGCTGGTGGCGGCCGGGCTCGGCATCGCGCTCGTACCGCGGCTCGGCCGCGGCACCCTGCCGCCGGAGGTGGTGGCGCTGCGGCTCGACCCGATCCCGATGCGGCGGCTGTGGGCGCTGTGGCGGACCGGGGCGGCCCGGCGGCCGGCGATCACGGAGACGGTGCGGACCCTGCAGGAGGTGTGGCCGGAGATCGCGGCGGCCGGGTGACGGGCGGCGCCGCCCCGGCGAAGGACGCCGTCCCGACGCCGCCCTGGTGGCCTACGCCGTCCCGGCGGCGGACGCTGCTCGGGTGACGGGGCGTCATTCCTGCGCGGATCCTTGACCTGGCAGTTAGTTTCCGGATATCCGTGTCACCTTGGAAGTTTCCTTCACGGAAGGAGCACCAGTGCCCCCGGCCCCCTCCCGACGCACCGTCCTCACCGTCACCGCCGCCGCGGCGGCCGCCGCCGTCACGGGCGTGACCGCGACCGCGGCTCTCGCCGACGAGCAGCGGATCTCCGACGACAAGCTGCGCACGCTCCTCTCCCGGATGTCCCTGGAGGAGAAAGTCGGCCAGCTCTTCGTCATGCGGGTCTACGGCCACTCCGCCACCGCCCCCGACCAGGTCGACGTCGACGCCAACCTCAAGGAGATCGGCGTCCGCACGGCCGCCGAGCTGATCGAGCGCTATCACGTCGGCGGGATCATCTACTTCGCCTGGGCGCACAACACCCGCGACCCGCACCAGATCGCCGACCTGTCCAACGGCATCCAGCGGGCCGGGCTCGCGCAGCCGACCCCGCTCCCGCTGCTCATCTCCACCGACCAGGAGCACGGCATCGTCTGCCGGGTCGGCGAGCCGGCCACCCTGATGCCGGGCGCGATGGCGCTGGGCGCGGGCGGTTCGCACTCCGACGCCCGCAAGGCGGCGCAGATCGCGGGCGCCGAACTGGCCGCCGTCGGCATCCGGCAGAACTACGCGCCGGTCGCCGACGTCAACGTCAACCCGGCCAACCCGGTGATCGGCGTACGGTCCTTCGGCGCCGACCCGGCGGCGGTGGCCGCGATGGTCGCCGCGCAGGTCAAGGGCTACCAGCAGGGCGGGGTCGCGGCGACCTCCAAGCACTTCCCGGGGCACGGCGACACGGCCACCGACAGCCACTACGGCCTGCCGACCATCACCCACACCCGCGAGCAGTGGGCCGAGCTCGACGCCCCGCCGTTCCGTGCGGCGATCGCCGCCGGCATCGACTCGATCATGACGGCGCACATCGTGGTGCCCGCGCTCGACCCGAGCGAGGACCCGGCGACGCTGTCCCGGCCGATCCTCACCGGCATCCTGCGCGAACAGCTCGGCTACGACGGTGTGGTGGTCACCGACGCGCTCGGCATGGAGGGCGTGCGGACGAAGTACGGCGACGAGCGCGTCCCCGTGCTCGCGCTGAAGGCGGGCGTGGACCAGCTGCTCAACCCGCCGGACCTCTCCGTCGCCTGGCACGCGGTGCTCGCCGCCGTGAAGAACGGCGAGCTGACCGAGGCCCGGCTCGACGAATCGATCCTGCGGATCCTGCGCCTCAAGGCCAGACTCGGCCTGTTCAAGGAGCCGTACGTCAGCGACGCCGGCGTCGACCGCACGGTCGGCACCCCGGCCCACCTCGCGCACGCCGACCGGATCGCCGAGCGGACCACCACGCTGCTGGTCAACGAGGGCGGCTTCCTGCCGGTCAGCCGGCGCAGTCACCCCAAGGTCCTGGTGGTGGGCGCCGACCCGGCCTCGCCGTCCGGCACCACGGGCCCGCCGACCGGCACCGTGGCCGGTGCCCTGAACGAACTCGGCTTCACCCCCACGGTGGTGCCGACCGGGACGGCCCCGACCGCCGCGAAGATCGACGAGGCGGTGGCCGCCGCGGCCGGCCAGGACCTGGTCGTGGTCGGCACGTACAACCTGACGGCGACCAGCACCCAGCGCACGCTGGTCGCCCGGCTCGTCGCGACCGGAGTGCCGGTGGTCACGATCGCCATCCGCAATCCGTACGACGTGGCGCGGACCACCGGCCAGCGGGCCACGCTCGCCGCCTACTCCTGGACGGACGTCGAACTGCGCGCCGCCGTACGGGTCCTGGCGGGCCGGGCCGAGCCGCAGGGCCGGCTTCCGGTCCCGGTGCAGGACGCGGCCGACCCGGCGAAGGTGCTTTACCCGGTGGGGTACGGACTCTCGTACCGCTGACCGGCGGACTACGAGCGGAGCGGGCCCGGGGCCTCCGTCAGGCGGAGGCACCGGTCCCCGCCGGTCTCGAAGAGGACCCAGTTCCACTTGAGCGCGTCACGGGTCTGCGGACCGTAGACGCCGTCGGCGGAGATCTTGAGGGCGGACTGGACCCGCTTGAGGGCGGACTCGGTCGCCGGACCGAACTGGCCGTCGGACACGATGTTCTGGCCGTAGCACTGCCACAGGGTCTCCTGCAGCCAGCGGACCTGCTCACCGGAGGCGCCGCGGCCCATCGCGCAGAAGTTGCTTCCCGCGGCATCGGTCGGGATCTTCGCGTAGTAGTCGGCGGCGTCGTGGTAGGTGTCGTAATCGGTACAGCGGGGCATGGCGGCGCTCGCCGACGCCGAACCAGTGGTGAGTACGCCGAGCGTGAGCGCGGCGACCGCGCCGAGCGATGCGAGGGTGCGCTGCAGCTTCATGGGTGGGTCCCCCCGGGGAGTCATGGACTTCGGACGTCGGACGTCGGCCGTGTCGGCGGACCGGCGGACCGGCGGACGACGGCGGGCCGAAAGCTAGCAGCGCGCCGCCGGCCGCCGCAGGGCCCTCCGGACCGCCCCGAACGCCCTCCCACGGGCGGTCCGGGAAGGCCCCGGGCCCGCGGGGGCTGGGCCTTCTCCGGCGGGCGGGACCCGTCTCGTACCGTCCCGGGGGTGTCCCGCACGCCGTCCCGTCCTGCTTCCCGCGTTGTCCCTCTTCAGGTCAGGGCTTGATCTCGCCCAGCGGGGAGCACTCCTGTTCCTTCTGGGCGGGGATCGCCCCGCAGATGGTGATGGTCTCCCAGGGCGCGTCCGGGGTGACGGCAAGCATCCGCGTGTACGTGTCGTGCTCCATCCGGATCGTGGCCTCGTCGGACGAGCTGCGCTTGTCCCGGATCATGACCGTGTCCCCGATGTTGCCGTTCTCGATCCGCCCCCACACCGCCTGGCAGGCCTCGCTGTAGCGGAGTTGGATGCGCATGCCGCGCAGGAAGGTCTGGCGCACCGTCTTCGCGTCCCACTGGCAGTCCTCCGCCTGCGGCTCGCGGTCCAGGCAGGTGTCGCTCTTGCAGCCGACCTTGATCGGACCGCTCGGGCGGGTCTGCGCGGCGGGCGTGGCCGAGGCCGTGGTCGAGGGCGAGCCCTTCGCCCCGGGGGTGCCCGCGTCGGCCGGTTCGATGAGGAGGACCGTCAGGAGGCTGCCGAGGGCGGCGCCCGCGACGACGCCGGCCGCCGTGGTCAGGATCCGGGGCCAGGCGAACCGCCGTGCCGGAGCGCCTTCTTCCGGTCCGGGCGCACCCGGCCCCGGCACCGGCTCCGGCACCGACTCCGGTCGCGGGCGCTCCGCGGTCCTGGCCGCGGGCTCCTCGGCCGGCGTCTCCGCCGCCGCCTCCTCGCGTACGACGGCCTGGTCGAGGAGCGCGAGCAGGGGCCCGGGATCGGTCCTGGCCGCGGCCGCGAACTCCTCGACTGCGATCCGGGCCGGGACCTGTTTTCCGTTGAGGAAGCGCTCCCAGGAGGAGCGGCTGTAGTGCGTCTTGTCCGCCAGGCGGTTGTAGCTCAGCTGCGACGCGTCCTTGATCCGGCGCATCTCGGCGAAGAGGTCACCTCGCGGGATGTCACCGTCTCTCGGAGCGCCGTCTCTCGGAGCGTCGGCGCCGCCGCCCGCCCCTGTTCCCCCAGCCATCACGTGACTCCCCATGTCTCGTGCCTGTTTCCGTCCCCCGGCCCTCGGCCGGCGGGAACAGTATCAGCCACGAAAGTGGCGTGCTCATGACTGTGACCCCCCGGGAGTGTCGCTCCCGGGGGGTCTCGGTCGGCGCAGGCTTCTCGCCGCCTGCGGGCACATGGGTCAGGCGAGCAGCCGGCTCCAGGTCCGCGCGTCCACGACGCCGTCCTGCGGCAGCGCGCGGGACTCCTGGAACGCCGCCACCCGGGCCGCGGTGCCGGGCCCGAAAAGGCCGTCCGCCGTCGTCGCGAAGCCGAGGGCGGTGAGCCGGCTCTGCACCGCCTTCACCGCCTCCCCGGCCGCGCCCTGCGCGACCGGCGCGCACAGCTGGTTCCAGGTCTGGTTCCCCGCCACCCCGTCGACACCGGCTCCGATCAGCTTCTGGAACGCGCGCACCGCGCCGTCGGTCGCCGGCCCGAAGGAGCCGTCCGGCGTGATCGCCGCCCCGCGCTGGACGAGGAGGCACTGCAGCACGCGCACCCGCTCGTTCACGTCGCCCGTGCGCAGCACCGGCCACACCGGGGCGGTCGGGTCGCCGCCGGTCCGGGCGGCCACGTCCGCGCGCAGCTGGGGCAGCAGCGCGTAGAGGCGGTCGCCGGGGCACTGGGTGTTGTTGAAGTCCCGGTGCCCGTAGATCTGGTACGGCTGGAGCCCGTACTGGAGGCAGATCCGGGTGCAGAGGTCGACGAGCGCCGCGTACTGCTCGGGGCGGGGCTCCTCCGTGACGTACGTGCCCTCGTTCTCGATGCCGACGGCCACCGTGTTCTGGCCGGTGCAGTGCGCGGCCTCGACGGTCTGCGCGCCGCTGTCGAGGGCGGCCAGGCTGCCGTGCCGGCCCTCGGTGACGTACGCGCCCCGGCTGACGGTGAAGTGCTGCCCGGTGTCGATCCAGCCCTCCGTGTCCATCTGGTACGTCTGCATCGCGCGGGCCAGCGCGAACGCGCGGTCCTGTCCGTACTCGGCCACGTTGGCGGTCGCCGTGTGGTGCACGATGATCTTCTGCGGCCGGGCCGCGAACACCTTCACGGGGCTCTTGGGCGGCCGCGCGCCCCAGGCCTCGCAGCCGGAGATCAGGGGTCCGTCGGCGGCTCGCGCCCGGCCGGCCGCCGTGCCCAGCGTGGTCAGCGCCGCCCCCAGGGACAGCGCGCCGGCCAGCAGGGAACGTCGGCGGAGCAGCGGCGGTCGTGCCGTCGGCGTGGTCATGTGAGTCCGTTCCGTTCCGTCGGGCCTTCGGAAAGTGGTGGTTCGACGCTAGGAACTGACGAGCCGCCAGGACAAGCCGCAACGCCCGTCCCGGCGTCCCGTGCCGTCCCACGGGACCGTGAGACGGCACGGGACGGGTGTCGTCGGAAGCGATGCGTCAGTGAGGTCGCGTCAGCGGATCGCGTCAGCAGGTCACTGCGCGGGCATGCCGCCCAGGGTCTGCTCCAGCGCGTCGGCGTAGTGCCGCGCGCCGGCGATCTTCGGGTGGAACGACTGGGCCGAGGCACCGACCTTGATCACATCGATGTCGAGGTTCGGCACGTCGCTCTCCACCAGGTCCCCGACGAGGCCGTGCACCGTCTCGGGCGATCCGCAGATGGCCTGGCCCTTGAAGGCCTCCTTGGGGTTGGAGAACCACACCTTGACCCCCTGCGCCCGGGCGTCCGCGGCCGCCCCGTCCATCTCCTGGAGCAGGAGATCGCCGACGGAGTTCAGCCAGGGACCCTCGCCCATGCTGATGTTGGGCACGCACTGCCCGTTGTTCTCCAGGAGCGGCGGATAGCCCATCAGCACGATCCGGGCCTGCGGGGCCCGCGCCTGGATGGCCTTCAGGGTCTTCACGATCTGCGGGCGCACCAGGTTGTGGATGCGGTCGGGGACATAGGTGATGAGCGGCCCCGAGCTCTTGTCCGTCTTGTTCCCGTCGGCGTCGACGACGGCGATCTCGGCGTTCTGGCACATCAGGGAGATGAGGATGCACTGCTGGAAGATGGGCGTGAACAGGGTGTCGTTGCCGCCGATGGAGATCGTCACCAGGTTGGTGTTCTGGTCGAGGTAGCCCTGGTCCAGCTGGGCGAGTTCGCCGTACTCCGTCTTGCCGCCGCCGTCCAGCTGGCCGAGCACGTTGTACGTACGGGCGCCGGAGCAGGCGATCAGGTGGTAGTCCAGCGACGGGTCACGGGCGTCGGCGAGCGCGCCGACCGAGCTGCCGCGGCCGGGCAGCGTGGCCTGCCGGGACCAGGCCTTGGTGGAGCGGTGGCAGGCGTCGCGGGTGGCGCCGTTCGTCGTGTCCCGGTAGTTGGTCTCCTTGTAGTAGTCGGCTCCGCCGGAGACGGACGCGCCCTCGCCGGAGGAGTACGAGTCGCCGAGCGCGACCACGAAGTCGCGCGGCTTGCCGGGCAGCGGCTGGAACGCTGCGGCGTCCCAGGCCACGTCCTCGGTGCCGTCGCCGCCCACGGCGTGCGTGCTCAGCGAGACCTTCGGCGTGCCGGTGAAGTGGAACACGCCGAGGTCCATCCAGCGGTTCTCCCGGGTGCGCTGCGGCACCACCCGTACGGGGCTGGTCGAATCCGTCCCGTACACCGTGTACGTGGCCTGCCGGGTGTGCGCGCCGTGGTCCGGCATGTGCACCATCACCCGGGCCCAGCCGCTGCCGCCGATGTTCTGGCCCAGCGTCCAGGTTCCGGTGGTGAGCAGCCGGCTGCTGTCGGTGGTGAACTTGTCACGGGTGTGGGAGAACCAGAAGTGGCCGCCGTAGCCGCCGCCGATCTGGTGCATGTCGATCTTGCCGGGATACGTGCCGAGCCACGGGGTGAAGTCGAAGCTGAAGGACCCCGCCGAGGCGACCGTGCCGGGGCAGTTGCGGGCGTCCGATCCGGCCGGCCGGGTGCCGTTCGGCAGGTCGTCGACGATCAGCGAACCGGCCGGCAGGCCGCTGCTGCACCGCGGCGGATAGGAGGAGTCCTCGTCCGGCTGCTCCGGGTAGGTGGTGTCGAAGCGGTGGGTCGCCTGGCCGCACTGGCTCTGATCGCAGTTCTTGTACGAGACCGCGTGGTGGTGCCAGCAGTGCAGGTCGGTCCGGGTGCAGGCGCCGAGTCCCGGCTCGTTCTTGTCGTCCGGGCCGATCTTGTCGGGGTTGCACTCGTTGGTGGCGTCGCAGAACATCGCCTCCGAGGGCTTGAGGCCCGCGGTGCGGTCGGCCGCCGTGTTCCACCAGGCCTGGCGGAACCCGACGCCCATCACGCCCGGCTTGAACATCGCCGAGAGCGGCCGGGCCGCCCAGCCCATCACCTTCTCCTGGTACGGCCAGTCCTGCGGGTGGGAGGCGTGCGAGTAGTCGTCGCCGCCGTTGGCCGACTCGAGGAACGGGGTGCGGTTGGCCTTCCAGAGCGGGTTGGCCGGGTTGTTCGTCCAGCCCACGCCCCACGTGCCGTTGTTCTTCGCCGCGTCGGCCTGCGGGTAGAAACCGGAGTTGTACGCCCACAGGGCGAAGATCCAGTTCTCGATGTACTTCGGCTTGCCGTTGTTGATGACCAGACCGGCGTCGCGGGTCTGGTTCCACTTCTCGGCGAGCTTGTCGGCGCCGGCGGCGATGTTCGCCGTGTAGTCCAGGGCCGCGGCCTCCTGCTGCACGGTCGACAGGGTGGGCTGGTCGTGGCCGGGCAGCCGCATCCCGTCGGTGATCTGGGTGAGGCCGTAACCGCAGTCGGCCTTCGACCAGTTGACGGCCCACGGATCACCCTGGGTGCCGTTGGGCGCGTAGTCGATGCCGTAGTAGTTGCCGATCAGCGGATTGCCCGTGACACCCGGGACGACGTACCGGCTGGCCTGCCACATGTTGGATTCCTGGGCGATGACGCCCAGCAGGATCTGCGCCGGGATGTGCCACTCGTCGGCCTTGTCGGTGTAGCCGTTGGGGTCGCCGCTCAGCACCCGCAGCGGGAACAGGAGCTGCGGGTTGTAGCCCGCGATGCCGGTGCTCTTCCAATTGGCCGGCCGGTTGATGTGCTGGTTCAGGCCCATGATCACGGCCTGGTCCACGGCCCATTCGACCTGGCGGGGCGTGGGCTGGAAGGCCTGCTTGCGCACGTCACCGCGTGGTACGGAGCAGGTGCGCTCCACTTCGGCGGGGTCGTGCGACGAGGATTCGGCGACGCCCGCGAGCAGGGTCGTCCGCGCGGTCTGCGCGCTGGGCGCGTTCTGGGCGGACTTACGGGGAGTGCCGGCGGGTCCGGCCGGGGAGCGCAGGGCGGGCGAGGGCGCCTGCCCGTCGACGAGCCGGGCGGGGGCCACGGCCTCGGCCCCGGGCGTGGCTTCGAGTTCGACGCTCCTGCCGGTGCCCAGCACGGTGACCTGGTTGACGACGGTCCGCTCGGCGGCGGCCTCGTCGGCCCGGACCGGGCTGCCGTCCCGGCCGTGCGCCCAGCGGGTGGTGACGGCCGACTGGCCGCGGGCGCTCAGCACCGCGTCCTTGTCGAGGCCGCCGGGGTTGTGGAGGTGCGCGGGCAGGGTGCCCTTGCTGTCCGCCGTACCGGTGACGAAGACCTCGCCGGAGGGCGATCCGGCCACGTCGAGGGCGCTGAGCCGGCCGGAGGCGACCAGGCGGGGCACGGCCCGGCCATTGCCAACGGACCGGACCGCGGCGGCGTCGACGTGCTTGACCTGGCCGGCCGCCTTCGGTCCCGCGGCCGGCCCGCCGGGGGCGTCCAGGAAGGTGATGCCGCCGGCGGCGTCCCGGGTGAGCTGGAACGGGACGCGGTCGGCGCGGGCTATCGTCCGCCGGCGGCCTTCCTTGCCGATCCGGACCAGCTGCGGGCCGTCGGCGGCGACGATCTCGCCGCCGTCGTACGGAATGGCGGACGTGATCTGGCCGGTCAGCTTCAGCGGGATCGACGTGCGCCCGGCCTTCGCGTCGACGGTGATCAGCCGGGTCGCGTTCGCCTTCGACCCGTCGTCGGTGAACTGGGAGAGCACCGCCGTCTCGCCCGCGCCGCAGCCGGGCGAGAAGTACGACAGGGAGGCCTGCACCGGCAGCTTCGTCACCTTGCCGGTGGTCAGCTCGACCACGGCGGTGAACGCGCCGCGGGTCATCAGCTCCGGCTTGTTGGTGAAGGTACGGGGCGCGTACGCCACGACCGCGCGCTCGCCGGAGGCGGTGACGCACGCGTTGCCGATCCAGGCGTCGGTGTCGAAGCCCGGCTCCGCGAGGGTGGCCGCCGTCTTCCAGGCGTAGCCCGCCTTCGCGTCGGCGACCAGCACATGGAACCCGGAGGCGTCCCCGGTCGTGGTCCAGGCCCGGTCCGAGGCCCCGCCGAGCACCTTGGCCCGGTCACCGGGCGGTACGGCGGTGGGGTGCCGGTCGGCTTCCGGCGCGGGCGCGCTCTGCCCGGGGGCAGCGGGGGGCGCGGGCGGCGCCGCCTGGGCGGGCAGCGTGAGCGGCGCCATCAGGGCCGCCGTGGTGGCGAGCACCACGGCGGCGGCCGACGGCCGTCGTCTGTGTCGATGCAAGGGTCTTCTCTTCCGTGACGTCCCCGCCGAGGCAGCACACGGCAGCCTCAGACGCCCTGGGGCATCGCGGGCAGGGGCCGGCCTCGGCGGAAGGGGTGGGGTGGGTGAGGAGGACGGGCGGGGCCGTCCGACGCCAGCAATGTAGGGGCCGCACACGGCCGTTCGGGGCCGGAAGCCTCCCCGGGACGTCCCGTACGGGGCCCGGCTCGCGGGACGGGAACACCGTCCCGGGCCCGGGGGACGGGACGGCGGCCTCCCGGGACGGGCGGGCGTCCCGGGCCGGTTCACGGGAGGGCGCCGCGGCCGGCCCCGCCGGCCACGGGATTCAACCAGGCGGGCAGTCCCCACCCGCTCTCCGGGACTTCCCGGGGACGGCCGGGACACCGGGACGCGCCCGAACCCGCCCTAGTGTTCGGGCTGTCCGGCGGCGTCGAGCCCTGCCCGTCCGGCACGACCCCCGCCCCCCTCCTCACGGAAAGCAGGTTCGCCATGCTCAAGAAGACCGTCTCACGGACCGTCGCCACCGTGGCCGCCGCGGCCGCCCTGTCCGTCGTCGCCCTCTCCGGTACGGCTCAGGCCCGCGTGGGCGCCCCGTACATCGGATACGGCCAGACGAACAACACGCACGCCGTGTGGTGCGTGCAGCACCAGCTGAACTGGGCGTTCGCGAACAACTGGGTCGGGCGCCTGGGCTGGCACGGCCAGATCGCCGAGGACGGGGCGTTCGGCCCCCAGACGGACGAGGCGATCCGCTTCTTCCAGAAGTCGTTCTTCCCCAACGAGATCGACGGCATCGTCGGCCCGGAGACCGGCTACGCGCTCCTGTGGGAGGGCGACCCGCGCTTCGGCTACGACGACAAGGTCACCAACGCCGGCTACTGCAACGAGTACATCCCCAGCATCGTCTGACCCTCCCGCTCCTCCCCGTCCTTCCTCCCCGCCCACCCACCCTTCCCGGAGAGATCCATGAAGCGCACCCTGACCGCGCTCGGCACGGCCGCCGTCCTCGCCGCCGGCCTGCTGACCGCCGGCACGACCACCGCGTCCGCGGCCATGCCGACCTGCACCGGCGCCAACACCTACGTGGACGCCGTCGGCTACACCGTGGAGATGCCCACCGACTACGAGAACGGCTCCAACTTCTGTGTGATGGGGCGCGGCGCCTCGGGCAGAGGGGTCGAGGCCCTGCAGTGGACCATGCACTTCTGCTACGGCCAGATCAACCTCGCCAAGGACGGCCAGTTCGGGCCGGCCACCGAGGCCGCCCTGAAGAAGGTCCAGGCCTCCGAGGGCCTCGTCGCGGACGGCGTCTACGGCCCGAACACCCGCGACCGGATCAAGCACAAGTGGGAGATCTGGGACCAGGGCATCTACCGCTGCCTGCGGATGTCCCAGGCCCCGGCCCCCATCCGGGACTGATCCCGCACGCACCTCCGGTACGTGAAGGGCCCCCGCACGCGCGCGATCGCGTGCGTACGGGGGCCAGGAACCGCGGGACCTGCGGACGGACTTACGGGCGCAGTCCGTGCTCCCGGGTGGCGTCCTCGTCGACGAGCTTGTCGATCCGGGCGTCGAAGCGGGCCAGCGGCTGCGCGGCCCGGACGGCGGGGGCGTCGACGCCGGCCCAGGCGAGGATCCGAGCGGTGGCGTTGGCCTGTTCGGCCTCGACCAGACCGGCCACGTTGGCGCCGTGGTTGGCGCCCGGCGCGACGTACACGAAGCTGTCGCGGGCGCCCTTGCCGAGGCGGAACTGCTCGGAGCCCCACGGGTCGTTGCCGCCGTAGACGAACAGCATGTGGTTGGCGTTGTGGCGGACCCAGGTGTCGACGTCCCGCATCACCCACGGCTTGAACTTCATGGGGATCTCGCGCGGCACGAAGTTGCGGGCCGGCTGGTAGCCGTAGCGGCTCAGCCCGGCCAGGTGGGGCTGGGTGATGGTGGGCGAGCCGAGCTCGGTCGCCGCCTGGTAGTAGTACGGCGTGTAGCCCTCCAGGCTCTGGTCGGTGTACGCGGCCCAGCCGGAGTAGGCGTCGATCGTCTCGTAGACGGTGTCGTCGCTCGCGGTGGCGGCGTCCGGGATCTGGTCGCAGACGTCCTGGCCGTAGTACTGCCAGAAGCCCCACACAAAATCGAGGACGACGGCCTCGTAGGCCTTGTCGAGCGTGCCGAGGGTGTTGAAGGTGGAGCCGTCGGCCGCCGCCTGGGCGGCGAGCTTCTTCTCCAGCGGCTCGCGGCGCACCAGCGCCTCGCGCTGCATCGCGTTCAGCCGGTCGCGGCAGTCCTTGGTGCCGACGGTCTCGAAGAAGCGGTCGTAGGCCGAGTCCTCCTTCTCCACCACGTCGTTGGGCGCCACGTACGCCACCACGCCGTCCATGTCGCGCGGGTAGAAGCGCTCGTAGTAGGTGGCGGTCATGCCGCCCTTGGAGGCGCCGGTGGACAGCCAGTTCTTGCCGTAGATCTTCTTCAGCGCGGTGAAGATGCGGTGCTGGTCGCTGGCGGCCTGCCAGATGTCGAGCTTCGACCAGTCGGCGGGCTGCGGCCGGGACGGCGTGAAGAAGCGGTACTCCATGGAGACCTGGTTGCCGTCGACGATCCGGGTCGGCTCGGTGCGGCTGGGCGTGGTGCTCAGTCCGTAGCCGCTGGTGCGGAAGACGGTCGGGCGGTCCGTGTCCTTGTGCAGGACCGAGATCCGCTGCTGGAACGTGCCGGCCCACGGGCGCCGGTGGTCGATCGGCTGCTCGTAGTTCAGGACGAAGAAGCGGTAGCCGGCGTACGGCTTCTCCTCGATCAGGCTCATCCCGGGTATCGCCAGGATGCGGTCCTTGATGTCCGCGCTCTGCGCCTCTGCGACGGCTCTGCTGTCCGTGTCCGGTTCCGCGGCGGTGGCCACGCCGGTGGAGCCCGCGGTGCCTATGAGCACCGAGAGCGACAGCAGCCATCTGAGCGACTTGCGCATGCACCCTCCCCTTGGTTCACAACGGTGTCGCGAACCTAGCGGGGGCAACGTGCGGACCGCCAGACCCAGTTGGACCTTACGCCGGGGCGTTTCCTGTGCTTCAGCACAGGATCCAGCCAGTGGCGGTGGAGCGGCCGTCGATGGTGGCGGACACCCGGACGCAGCGGTTCAGCGCGTACACCGTGACCGGCCCGGCCTGCCGGCCGAACCGTCCGGCGTCCACGGCCGCCCGTCCGCCGCGCGGCTGCACGGACAGGGACATCGGCCGCAGCGGCCCGGGCCGCTTGGCGACGGCGACCGCGCACGCGTACTGCCGGGTGCGGTAGAGGCGCAGCTCGCCGGTGGCGAACCCGATGACGCGGGTGGGCCGCCCGGCACAGACGGACGCCGCCTCGGCGCTCCCGGCCGGCGGCCCGGCGAGCACGAGCAGCCCTACGGCCGTGACCAGGGCGAGCAGATACGCCGAGAGGCCCCGCCCCGTCCTTCGCAGCGCCCCCGCGCTCATGTCCCCCGCCCCTCCCCTTTGGTTCCCCCGCCCGAACTCGTACAGGTTTACGACGCGACCGGGCCCGATTCGGTTGCGGGCCCGATTCGATCGGGCCCGGCTCCGGCCGTACGCCGAAGCCGCGCCCTAACCCGAGAAGTGGCCGGCGACGAGGGAGAGGAAGGTCAGCTCGGCGCCGAGCAGGATCCAGAGCGCGGCCGTGCGGCCGGTGGCGGGGGTGTGCGGGGTGTCCGGGGTGCTCAGGGCCCGGATCCAGGCGGCCACCGCCACGGCGAGGGTGGCCAGGTACGCCCAGCCGGGGATCTCCCCGCAGGTGCCGTACATCACGCAGCCCGTGCCGCTCTCCGAGGCCAGCGCGAGCACCACCACAAGGATCGTCGCGGGCACCAGGAGGAGCCCGGCCCACAGGGCGCGGGTGCGCAGCCGGCGCGCCGCCGTGGGGGCGGGCCGGGGGCCCGGGAGGGGCGGGAGGAGGTCGTCGCTCATACGACCGATTCAACCCCCGCCCGCCCGGGGCCCGGTATGCGCTCCCGTACTCAGATCGCCTCGGCGGGAGCGGGTTCCTGCTCCGCGTCCTCGCCGATGAAGGTGCGCCACAGGGCCGCGTACCGCCCGTCCAGGGCGAGGAGTTCGTCGTGGGTGCCGTCCTCGGCGACCCGGCCGTGGTCCATGACGACGACCCGGTCGGCGCGGGCCGCGGTGGTGAGGCGGTGGGCGACGACCAGGGTGGTGCGGCGGCCGGCGAGGCGGTCGGTGGCCGCGTTGACCTGGGCCTCGGTGGCCAGGTCGAGCGCGGCGGTGGCCTCGTCGAGGAGCAGCACGTCGGGGTCGACGAGTTCGGCGCGGGCCAGGGCGATCAGCTGGCGCTGGCCCGCCGACAGATTCCGGCCGCGCTCGGCGACCGCGTGGAGGTAGCCGCCGTCGAGGGTGGCGATCATGTCGTGGGCCCCGACCGCGCGGGCCGCGGCCTCCACCTCGGCGTCGCCGGCGTCCGGGCGTCCGTAGGCGATGGCGTCGCGCACGGTGCCCTCGAAGAGGTACGCCTCCTGCGGGACGACACCGAGCCGGTGCCGGTACGCGGTGAGGTCGAGCGCGCGCAGGTCGGTGCCGTCGGCGGTGACCCGGCCGGCCGTCGGGTCGTAGAACCGGGCGACCAGCTTGACCAGGGTGGACTTGCCGGCGCCGGTCTCGCCGACGAAGGCGACGGTCTGCCCGGCGGGGATGCGCAGGTCGATGCCGGTCAGGGCCTCCTCGCCGTCGTCCGCGGAGCCGTAGCCGAAGGAGACGTCCTCGAAGGCGATCTCGCCGCGCAGCGAGAGCACGTCGAGCGGGGCGTCCGCGGCGGCGGTGGAGGTGGGCTCCTGGAGGAGCTCCTGCATCCGCTTGAGCGAGACGGCGGCCTGCTGGTAGCCGTCGAAGACCTGGGAGAGCTGCTGGACGGGGGCGAAGAACAGGTCGATGTAGAGGAGATAGGCGACCAGGGCGCCGGTGGTGAGGGTCTGGTCCTCGATGCGGTGGGCGCCGACGATCAGGACGGCCGCGGCGGCCACTGAGGAAAGCAGGGTGACGAACGGGAAGTAGACCGAGATCAGCCACTGGCCGTGGATGCGGGCCGCGCGGTACTCCCGGCTGCGGGCGGTGAACCGCTCGGCGCCGTACTGCTCGCGCCGGAACGCCTGCACGATCCGCAGTCCTGCGACGGACTCCTGGAGGTCGGCGTTGACCACGCTGATCCGCTCGCGGGCCAGCTCATAGGCCTTCACGCTGGCGCGGCGGAAGAAGAAGGTGGCGACGGCGAGGACCGGGAGGGTCGTGAAGACCACCAGGGCGAGCTGGAGGTCGAGCACGAGCAGGGCGCCCATGATGCCGAAGAAGGTGACGACGGAGACGAAGGCGGTGACCAGGCCGGTCTGCAGGAAGGTCGACAGGGCGTCGACGTCCGTGGTCATCCGGGTCATGATCCGGCCGGTGAGCTCGCGCTCGTAGTAGTCCAGGCCGAGGCGCTGGAGCTGGGCGAAGATCTTCAGACGGAGCGCGTAGAGGATCCGCTCGCCGGTGCGGCCGGTCATCCGGGTCTCGGCGGTCTGCGCGATCCACTGGACGAAGACGGTGAGCAGGGCGAGCGCGGACGCGGCCCAGACGGCGCCGATGGCGAGCCGGTTGACGCCCTCGTCGATGCCGTGCCGGATCAGGACCGGGAGCAGCAGCCCGGCGCCCGCGTCGACGGCGACCAGGCCGAGGCTGACGAGCAGCGGAACGCCGAAGCCGTGCAGCAGTCGGCGCAGCCCGTACGAGGTCTCGGGGGCGACCGCGCGGCCCTCGTCGACCTCCGGGGCGTCGGTGGCGGGCGGCAGCGCGTCGACGGCGGCGAGCAGCTCCGGGGTGGATCCCGTGGGGGCACCTCCCGTGCCGAAGGCTACGGGGGACTTGGCCTCGCGCTCCTCGGCGCGCTCGTCCCGTACCCACAGGGTGGGGGTGATGCCGCGCTCGGCGTCGAACTCGGCGTCCAGCTCGGCCCGCAGGGTGCGGTCCTCGGGCGGCTCGGCCGGCAGCACGTGGCCCGGCGAGACGGCGCCCAGCTCGTCGGGGTCGGTGAGCAGCCGGCGGTAGAGCGCGGAGTGCTCCTGGAGCTCCTCGTGGGTGCCGATGGCGGCGAGCCGGCCGCCGTCGAGGACGGCGATCCGGTCGGCGAGGCCGAGGGTGGAGCGGCGGTGCGCGATGAGCAGGGTGGTGCGGCCGGCCATGACCGACCTCAGGGCCTCGTGGATCTCGTGCTCGACCTTGGCGTCGACGGCCGAGGTGGCGTCGTCGAGGACCAGGAGCCGCGGGTCGGTGAGGATGGCGCGGGCGAGCGCGATGCGCTGCCGCTGGCCGCCGGACAGGGTCAGGCCGTGCTCGCCGACCTTGGTGTCGTACCCCCCGGGCAGCTCGGCGATGAACCGGTCGGCCTGGGCGGCGCGGGCGGCGGCCTCGATCTGCTCCTGGGTGGCGTCGGGGACGCCGTACGCGATGTTGGCGCGGACCGTGTCGGAGAACAGGAAGCTGTCCTCGGGGACCAGGCCGACGGCGGCGCGCAGCGAGTCGAGGGTCAGCTCGCGCACGTCGTGGCCGCCGACGAGGACGGCGCCGTGCGTCACGTCGTAGAAGCGGGGCAGGAGCAGCGACACGGTGGACTTGCCGGAGCCGGAGGCGCCGACGACGGCGACGGTCTCGCCGGGCCGGATCTCCAGGGAGAAGCCCTCCAGGACCGGGTTGGCCTTTCCGTCGGCGCTCTCGTACGCGAACGACACGTCGTCGAACTCGACCGTGGCGGGCGCGTCCGCGGGAAGCTCCTTGGTGCCGTCCTTCATCGTCGGCTCGGTGTCGATGAGCTCCAGGACCCGCTCGACGCCGGCCCGGGCCTGCTGGCCGACGGTGAGGACCATGGCGAGCATGCGGACCGGGCCGACGAGGGAGGCGAGGTAGGCGGAGAAGGCGACGAAGGTGCCGAGGGTGATCTGCTCCTTGTAGGCCAGCCAGCCGCCGAGGGCGAGCACGGCGACCTGGCCGAGCGCCGGGACGGCCTGCAGGGCGGGGGTGTACTTCGCGTTGAGCCGGATGGTGCGGAGCCGGCCCGCGAACAGCTTCCGGCCGGCCTCGCGGATCTTGCCGGTCTCCTGCTCCTCCTGCCCGAAGCCCTTCACCACGCGGACGCCGGTCACGGCGCCGTCGACCACGCCGGCGACGGCGGCGGCCTGCTGCTGCGCGTACCAGGTGGCGGGGTGCAGCCGGGTGCGGCTGCGGCGGGCGATCCACCACAGGGCGGGGGCGACGGCGAGGGCGACGGCGGTAAGCGGCAGGGAGAGGGCGGCCATCACGCCGAGCGAGATGAGGAAGAGCAGCACGTTCCCGATGGTCATCGGGAGCATGAAGAGCAGGCCCTGGATCAGCTGCAGGTCGCTGGTGGCGCGGCCGACGACCTGCCCGGTGGACAGCTCGTCCTGGCGCCGCCCGTCGAGCCGGGTGATCGTCCCGTACATCTCGGTGCGCAGGTCGTGCTGGACGTCGAGGGCGAGCCGGCCGCCGTAATAGCGGCGGATGTAGGTGAGGACGTAGACGACGACGGCCGCGCCGAGGAGGAGACCGGTCCACAGGGCGAGTGAGCCCGAGCCGTCGCCCTTCGCGCCGATCACGTCGTCGATGACGACCTTGGTGATGAGGGGCACGAGCGCGAGCACGGCCATGCCGGCGAGCGAGGAGCCCAGCGCGAGCACCACGTCCGCCTTGTACCGCCAGGCATACCCCCAGAGCCTGCGGGCCCATCCCGGGCCCCGCTCCCCCGTCTGCTTCTGCCCCACCGCCGCCACGTGGCGCCTCCCGTCCGTCCTGCTCTACCGGAAGGGCCAACGCGGCCGACGTGCGATTTCATCCCGCCGCAACAATCCCGGGCCCAAGGACCGACCCGGCCGGGTCCCTGGTCCTAGGCCGCTCCGGGGCCGGGCGGGGCGGTCACCACCAGACGAAGTCGATCGCATAGAGAGCCAAGAAGGCCGCGCCCCCGAAGGCGATGACAGCGGCACCCGCCAGCCGCCCCTTGCGTCGCCGGGCGGAGCCGCGGAAGGTCTCCCAGGCGCCGTAGCCGGTGAACGCGACGGCCAGGGCTGTGACCCCTCCGGTCACCAGCGGGCTGATGCTCCAGCCCCAGAAGAACACGAACGCCAGGCCGATGAGCAGCCCGTAGGCCAGGACCTGCAGGATCAGCTCGCCCACGAACTCACCGACGAACTCCTTCAGGAAACGCATGCCCCCGCCCCCTCCCGCCCCCGTGAGGGGCCTCCGGGAAGGGAGGACCCGTACGGGGCCCGGAGGGTTGAGCGAGGGGGCCCAGTCGCCTACAGATGCGTCGGCTCGAACATCCGCAGCAGGGCCGGGAGGACCACCACCGACGGGCCCGGGGTCTTCAGGGCCGCGGCGAGGTCCGAGGCGAGGGAGTCCGGGGTGGTGAGGGTGGCCGGGACGGCGAAGGATTCGGCGAGGGCGACGAAGTCTGGGCGGGTGAGTTCGGTGGCGGTGGCCGCGCCGAAGGCGTCCGTCATGTACTCGCGCAGGATGCCGTAGCCGCCGTCGTCGACGATCAGCCAGGTGACGTCGAGCTCGTACTGCTTCGCCGTGGCCAGCTCCGCGATCGAGTACATCGCGCCGCCGTCGCCCGACACCGCGAGGACCGGGCGGGTCGGGTCGGCCACGGCGGCGCCCAGCGCGGCGGGGAAGGCGTAGCCGAGGCCGCCGGCGCCCTGGGCCGAGTGCATCGTGTTCGGGTGGCGCGCGTCGAAGGCGGACCAGGCCCAGTAGGCCAGGATCGTCATGTCCCAGAAGCTCGGGGCCCGGGACGGGAGCGCCTCGCGGACCGCCGCCACGACCCGCTGCTCCAGGTCCAGGTCCTGGGCGGCGAGGCGGTCCCGGACCTTCGCGAGCAGGGCGGCGACCCGCTCCGGGGCGGCCGGGTCCTCCCGTACCGCCACCGTCTCCAGGAGCGCCTGCAGCGCGAGGCGGGCGTCCGCGTGGATGCCGAGCGCCGGGTGGTTGGACTCCAGCTTGCCCGCGTCGGCCTCGATCTGGATCACCCGGCCGCGCGGGGCGAAGGTGTGGTAGTTCGAGGACAGCTCGCCGAGGCCGGAGCCGACCACGAGGAGCACGTCCGCGTCCTCCAGGAAGTCCGTGGTGTGCCGGTCCTCCAGCCAGGACTGCAGGGAGAGCGGGTGCTGCCACGGGAAGGCGCCCTTGCCGCCGAAGGTCGTCACGACCGGCGCCGCGATCCGCTCGGCGAGCGCCCGCAGCTTGCCGGAGGCGTCCGAGCGGACCACCCCGCCGCCCGCGATGATCACGGGGCGCTCGGCGTGCGCCAGCAGGTGCGCGGCGACGGCCGTCAGCTCGGGCCGCGGCGGGATCTCGTCGGGCGTCGCGTCCATGGCCGTGACCACCGGCAGCGTCGTCTCCGCGAGCAGCACGTCCTGCGGGATCTCCACCCACACCGGCCCGTGCGGGGCGGTGAGCGCGGACTGCCAGGCGGCGGCGATCGCGGACGGGATCTGCGACTGCGTCCGCACGGTGTGCACGGACTTCACGACGTCCCGGAAGGACGCCTGCTGGTCGCGCAGCTCGTGGAGGTAGCCGTGCCGGCCGCCGCCGAGCCCGGCGCCCGGGATCTGGCTCCCGATCGCGAGCACGGGCGCGGACGCGGCCGCCGCCTCCTGCAGCGCGGCGAGCGACATCAGCGCCCCGGGGCCGGTGGACAGCAGCAGCGGGGCCGCCTCGCCGGTGATCCGCCCGTACGCGTCGGCCGCGAAGCCCGCGTTGTTCTCGACCCGCAGTCCGACGTACCGCAGGTCGGAGCGGCGCAGCGCGTCGAACATGCCGAGCGCGTGCTGCCCCGGGAGCCCGAAGACCGTCGTGGCGCCGAGTCCGCTGAGGCTCTCGACGACCAGGTCCCCGCCGGTCCGCCCGGCGGGCGGGTGGAGGGCCGCCGCGGTCTGCGCGGGCGTCGGGCGCAGGACCAGGTCGTGGTCGTGGGTCATGGGCCGGCTCCTTGGGGCGTGGGCGTGGGCGTGGTCGGGCGCGTACGCGAGGATGCCCGGCCCGGCCGACCGTGAAGGCCGGCGGGCCGGGCACCCCCGGAAATTATCGGCTCCGCGCGATTACCGGCTCGCCGCGATCTGCCGCGACATGATCGTCGTCAGCTCGTACGCCGTGTGCGAGGCCGCTACCGCGGTGATCTCGGCGTGGTCGTAGGCCGGGGCGACCTCCACCACGTCGGCCGAGACCAGGTTGCAGGAGGACAGGCCGCGCAGGATCTCCAGGAGCTCGCGGGAGGTCATGCCGCCCGCCTCGGGGGTGCCGGTGCCGGGGGCGTGGGCCGGGTCGAGGCAGTCGATGTCGATGGAGATGTAGAGCGGGCGGTCGCCGATGCGCTGGCGCAGCTGGTCGGCGACCTCGTCGGCGCCGCGGCGGTAGATGTCCGCGGAGGTGACGATGCCGAAGCCCATCTTCTCGTCGTCGGTGAGGTCCTGCTTGCCGTAGAGCGGGCCGCGGGTGCCGACGTGCGAGAGGGCGGAGGTGTCGAGGATGCCCTCCTCGACGGCGCGGCGGAACGGGGTGCCGTGGGTGTACTCGGCGCCGAAGTACGTGTCCCAGGTGTCGAGGTGCGCGTCGAAGTGGAGCAGGGCGACCGGGCCGTGCTTCTTGGCCACCGAGCGCAGCAGCGGCAGCGCCACGGTGTGGTCGCCGCCCAGGGTCATCATGCGGGCGCCGGTGGCGAGCAGGTCGTCGGCGGCGGCCTCGATGGTCTCGACGGCCTCGTTGATGTTGAACGGGTTGGCCGCGATGTCACCGGCGTCGGCGACCTGCGCGAGGGCGAACGGGGAGGCGTCCTGCGCCGGGTTGTACGGGCGGAGCAGGCGGGAGGCCTCGCGGATCGCGTTGCCGCCGAAGCGGGCGCCGGGGCGGTAGGAGACGCCGCTGTCGAAGGGGATGCCGACCACGGCGACGTCGGCGGTGCCGACCTCGTCGAGCCGCGGCAGCCGGGCGAACGTCGCGGGACCGGCGTACCGCGGGATGCGGGACGAGTCGATCGGGCCGCGCGGGGTGTTCTGGTCGCTGCTGCTCATGGTCGGTCCTCCTGGGATGTATCGGTCCGGAGATGGATCGGTCCGGCGACTCGACAGTAGGGGGCCGGACAGCGACGGAGAAGTGTGCGTTTCCTCCACAGTACGGCCGTGTGGTGTACGAAGGATCCATGACCACGTCCGCCGCGCCGGAGCCCGCGCCTCCCACCTCCCCCGTCCCGCTCGCCGCGCTGCTCGCCCGGCGGGACCTCGGGCTCCGGCTGCTGGCCGGGCCGAGGGACGTACCGCTGCACTGGGTGCACGCCTCGGAGATGGCCGACCCGTACCCGTATCTGCTCGGCGGCGAGCTGCTGCTCACGGCGGGCGTACAGCTCGCCGACCCGGCGCGGTTCGTGGAGCGGGTGGTCGAGGCGGGTGCGGCGGCGCTCGGGTTCGGCGTCACGCCGGTGTACGACACGGTGCCGGCCGCGCTCGTCGGGGCCTGCGAGCGGCTCGGTCTGCCGCTGATCGAAGTGCCGCCCGAGACACCGTTCACGGCGGTGGCGCGGGCGCTGTGGCGGCTGATGGCGGAGGCCCGGCTGCACGAGCTGCGCCGGGTGAGCGAGGCCCAGCAGTCCCTGGCGACCGCCGCGGCCCGCCCGGCGCCGGTGCCGGCCGTGCTCGGCGCGCTCGCCTCCCGGCTCGGCGGGCGCGCGGTGCTCTTCGACCCCGCCGGTACGGAGTCGGCGGCGGCCGGCCGCGCGATCCCGCCGGAGGCGGCCCGGGCCCTCGCGGACCTGGCGGGCGTGGTCGGGGGCCCCGGCCCGGCGGCCCGGCCTCCGCGAGCGGGGACGGCGGCGGGCTGCGGCTCGCCGCGTACGCGCTCGGCGGCGGCGACGGCATGGCCCTCGGGATCGCGACCGAGGGGCGCGCGCCCGGCGACCACACCATCGCCGGGGTCGCCGTCGTCCTGCTCTCGCTGCTCACCGCACCGCACCGGGCCGCCGATGTCTCGGTACGGGACGGGGCCCTGGCCCGGCTGCTGCTCGGCGCACCGGTGGCCGAGGCCGCGGCGGCCCTCTCCCCCGGCCCGTGGACGGTGGTGCACGCCCGGGGCGGCGACGGCACCCCGTTCGCGGCGGCGGCGCTCGCGGCGGCCCTGGGCACGGACCTGGTGGACCCGGGCGCGGGCGCCGGGTCCGCGGGCGCCGGGATGGGGCTCGGCAGGACGGCCGGCCACGGATCCGGCGCGGACCCCGGCAGGACCCGGTCCGGAGAGGCGCCGGGCGCCCCGGAGGGTCCAGGCGCCGGGGAGGGCCGCCCCGGGGTCGTACGGCTCCTGCTCCCGCCGGGGGCCGCCGCCTCCGTCGCCGCCAAGCCCGGCTGGAGCCTCGGCGTCAGCGCCCCCGCCGAACCGACCGCCCTCGCCGCCGCCGACGCCCAGGCGGCCCGCGCCCTGCGCCGCGCCGAGGCCACCCGCACCCCTCTGGTCCGGCACCGCGCGAACGGCCTGGCCGGCCTCGTGGACCCGGCCGAGGCCGCCACCCACGCGCGCGTGCTGCTCGCCCCGCTCAGCGAGCCGCAGACCGAGACCCTGCGCACCTGGCTCTCCCTGCACGGCAGTTGGGACCGCACGGCGGTGGCCATGGACATCCACCGCAACACCGTCCGCCAGCGGATCGCCCGGATCGCGACCCTCCTCGACCGCGACCTGGACGACCCGGACGTACGGATGGAGCTGTGGTTCGCCCTCGGCAGCGCCCGGGCCGAATAGACCTCGCTCTCCCCGCGGGCTCCCCGCGGGCCGGTGCTGGATCACAGTCCAGAACTCTGGACACTTTCAACAACCCACGGGTAACTTGGACTGAGCAAGCGCTTAGACAAGCGTTGCGCCGGACCAGGACAGGACCCGAAGGAGGCGGCTCGTGCGCCGTACCGTATTCAACGAGGACCACGAGGCGTTCCGGGAGACCATCCGGGCCTTCATCGAGGCCGAGGTCGTCCCCGTCTACGACGAGTGGTTCGCCGCCGGCCAGGCGCCGCGCGACTTCTACCACAAGCTCGGCGAGCTGGGCATCTTCGGCATCAACGTGCCGGAGGAGTTCGGCGGCGCCGGTCTGGACACCCACAAGTTCGAGGCCGTCCTCTACGAGGAGACCGCCCGCGCCGGCGTGCAGTTCGGCGGCTCCGGCGTGCACGTCCTGCTGGCGCTCCCGTACATCAAGATGCTCGCCTCCGACGAGCAGAAGAAGCGCTACCTGCCGAAGTTCGTCTCCGGCGAGGAGATGTGGGCCCTCGCGATGACCGAGCCGGGCACCGGCTCCGACGTCGCGGGCATGAAGACCACCGCCAAGCTCTCCGAGGACGGCACGCACTACGTCCTCAACGGCGCCAAGACCTTCATCACCGGCGGCGTCCACGCCGACCGCGTGATCGTCTGCGCCCGCACCTCCGCCCCGTCGGCCGAGGACCGCCGCTTCGGCATCTCCCTCTTCGCCGTGGACACCAAGTCCGAGGGCTACTCCATCGGCCGCAAGCTGGACAAGCTCGGCCTGCGCACCTCCGACACCGCCGAGCTCGCGTTCGTCGACGTCAAGGTGCCGGTCGAGGACCTGCTCGGCGAGGAGGGCAAGGGCTTCTACTACCTCGGCCACAACCTCGCCTCCGAGCGCTGGGGCATCGCCTTCGGCGCGTACGCGCAGGCCAAGGCCGCCGTGCGGTTCGCCCAGCAGTACGTCACCGACCGCACGGTCTTCGGCAAGCCGGTCGCGCACTTCCAGAACACCAAGTTCGAGCTGGCCGCCTGCCAGGCCGAGGTGGACGCGGCCGAGGCCGTCGCCGACCGCGCCCTGGAGGCCCTGGACGCGGGCGAGCTGACCCCGGCCGAGGCCGCCTCCGCCAAGCTCTTCTGCACCGAGGTCGCGCACCGCGTGATCGACCGCTGCCTCCAGCTGCACGGCGGCTACGGCTACATGAACGAGTACCCGATCGCCCGCCTGTACGCGGACAACCGCGTCAACCGCATCTACGGCGGCACCAGCGAGATCATGAAGTCGATCATCGCCAAGTCGATGGGCCTGTAAGTGCCGGAGGCAACACCCACGGCACTGGATGCCCTGCTCGATCTGCTCGACCTGGAGCGGATCGAGCGGGACATCTTCCGCGGCGAGTCCCGGTCCGCGCTCGTCCCCCGCGTCTTCGGCGGCCAGGTGGCCGCCCAGGCGCTGGTGGCGGCGGGCCGGACGGTCCCGGCCGACCGGCTCGCCCACTCGCTCCACGCGTACTTCCTGCGCCCCGGCGACCCGGGCGCGCCGATCGTCTACAACGTGGACCGCATCCGCGACGGACGTTCCTTCACCACCCGCCGGGTCGTCGCCGTCCAGCACGGCCAGCCGATCTTCCACCTCTCGGCGTCCTTCCAGACGTACGAGGAGGGGCTCGACCACCAGGCGGATATGCCGCCCGCCCCGGACCCGGAGTCGCTGCCCACGCCGGCCGAGATGCTGCCCCGCCACCTCCCCCGCGAGGTCGCGGACCGGCTGATCGAGGCGCGGGCGGCGGTGGACCTGCGCTATGCCGAGACGCCCCCGTGGGGGACGGTCGGGCAGCCGCGCGAGCCGCGCTCCCAGGTCTGGTTCCGCACCAACGGCAAACTGGCCGACGACCCGCTGCTGCACGTCGTGCTCGCGACGTACGTCTCCGACATGACGCTGCTCGACTCCATCCTGCTCGCGCACGGGCGCGGCGGCTGGGCGGTCGGCGACGTCGTGGGGGCCTCGCTCGACCACGCGATGTGGTTCCACCGCCCCTTCCGGGCGGACGAGTGGCTGCTGTACGACCAGGAGTCGCCGACCGCGTCCGGCGGGCGCGGTCTGGGCCAGGCCCGGATCTACACGCAGGACGGGCGGCTCGCGATCTCCGTCATCCAGGAGGGTGTCGTTCGCGTCCCGCGCTGACGCCCG
Organism: Streptomyces fradiae; assembly: GCF_041270065.1. NCBI lineage: Bacteria > Bacillati > Actinomycetota > Actinomycetes > Kitasatosporales > Streptomycetaceae > Streptomyces > Streptomyces fradiae. Next base: position 2,779,736 of record NZ_CP065958.1, read on the forward strand.
GACATACTGTCCGACTTATGTCGGAAAACGGTGAAAGCACCACCACGGTGATGGTCGCGGCGGTGGCGAACCTCGGGATCGCCGCCGCCAAGGCCGTCGCGGGCGTGATCAGCGGATCGAGCGCGATGCTCTCCGAGGCGGCCCACTCGGTGGCCGACACCGTGACCGAGGGCATGCTGCTCACCGCGCTCCGGCGGGGCAGCCGCCCGGCCGACGAGGACCATCCGCTCGGGCACGCGGGCGAGCGCTATGTGTGGGCGCTGCTCGCGGCGGTGGCGACCTTCGTGGGCGGCGCCGTCTTCTCCTTCTACGACGGCATCCACACGCTCGTGCAGGGCGAGGAGCTCGGCGATCCGCTCGTCTCGTACATCGTGCTCGGCATCGCCGCCGTCCTGGAGGGCTTCTCGCTGCGAACCGCGATCCGGCAGGTCAGCGCGGAGGCCCAGCGCGCCGCGGCGCCGTTCTCCCGCTATCTGCGGCTCACCCCCGACACGACCGTCAAGGCCGTCGTCATGGAGGACTCCGCCGCCCTGGCCGGTCTGATGCTCGCGGCCGGCGGGCTGCTCGGCGGGCAGATCACCGGCTCCGGCGTGTGGGACGGCGTCGCCTCGATCCTCATCGGCTGCCTGCTCGTGTACGTGGCCTGGGTCCTGGGCCGCTCCAACGCCGAGCTCCTGGTGGGCCGGGCCCTGCCGCCGCGGATGCGGGACGCGGTACGGGACGAGCTCCTCGCGGTGGACCACGTGGTCTCCGTCCTGGACCTCACGACCCTGATCCAGGGCCCGGAGGAGGTCCTGGTCGCCGCGAAGGTCGACTTCCGCGACGTGGCCTCGGCCGAGCAGGTCGAGCTGGCCTGCGAGGACGCCGAACGGCGGCTCCGGGCCCGCTTCCCGTCCGTCCGGCGCGTCTATCTGGACCCGACGCCGGGCCGCGGTTGAGCACGGCCCCCGCCCACCCCCGGCCACACGCCCGGCCGCACCCCGACCCGTCAGGCCGTCCGTCAGGCGTTCGTCAGACCCGCCGCGTCCAGCACGTACGCCGTCATCGGCTCGTAGTAGCGCGGGTCCACGACGTGGTCGTCGAGCGGGATCGTGACCTGCATGGTGCCCTCGGCCTCGGCGAGGAAGAGCGCCGGGTCGTTGCAGTCGGCGTAGCCCATGGACTCCAGGCCGCGCTGGGCGGCGCGGCCCGCCCAGCCGTGGTCGGCGACGACCAGGTCCGGCGCGGGCTCGCCGAGCGCGTCCAGGCCGTCCAGGATCGCGTTCATGGGCTCCGGGGAGTGGGTGTGCCACAGGCTGGCGCCCCGCTCGAAGACGGCGACGTCGGCGAACTGCACCACGTACCCCTCGTCGGCGGTCAGCCCGCCGGGGATCCGCACGATGTCGCAGCCGCGCGCCCGCAGCGCGGCGGCGATCCGGCTGTGCGCGTCGATCAGCGAGCCGGGGTGCCCGGTCGCGAACAGCACGCGCTCCTTCGCGGCGGCGGCCTTGGCGAGCCGCGCGGCCATCCGGTCGAGCGCCGCCACGGTCAGCTCCGGGTCGATGGTGTCCTGCCCGGTCCGGTGCGCCGGGTCGTCGACGACGCCGCACCGCTCGGCCATCACGGCGAGCACGTCCTGCTCGTCCGTCCACCGGTCGCCGAACTCGAGGCCGAACCAGTAGTGGCGGTCGCCGTTGGCGAGCTTCCGGTAGTGGCTGAGGTTGTTGTCGCGCGGGGTGGCCACGTCCCCGGCGATACGGGTCCGGACGAGGTGCTCGACGAGGTCGGCGCGGCTGAGTATCGGCATGGCCCCCATTCTGCCGTTCCCACCGCCCCGCCGGGCCGCCGCCCACACGATGGACGGGGCCCGTCTCGGGGCCCGCGGGTCGGAGGCCCAGGTTCCGCCGAACGGAGGACCGGATTCCACCGGACCGGCCGCACTGGCCCCGCGCCTCGCGCCTCGCCCTACTCCGCCCCCAGCGCCCCGAACGCCCCGTGCGCCAGTTCCCGCAGCAGCCGTTCCATCGGCTCGCGGCCCAGGGGGGCGCCCAGGTGCGGGGTGGAGTTGAGGAGGCCGAAGACGGCGTGGACGGCGGCGCGGACCTCGTATTCGCCGGCGCCGGGGTACAGGTCGCGGACGACGGCGACCCACAGCTCCACGTACTGGCGCTGGAGCTGGCGGACCCGCTTGCGGTCCTCGTCCTTGAGGCGGTCGAGCTCGCGGTCGTGGAGGGTGATCAGCGGGCGGTCGTCGAGGGCGAAGTCGATGTGCCCGTCGATGAGCGAGCGCAGCACCGCGCGCGGGTCGCCGTCGGACTCGGCGACCCGCAGCCGGCCGCCGTCGAGCAGCCGCTCGCTGATGCCGACGAGCAGCTCGGCGAGCATCGCGTCCTTGCCGGGGAAGTGCCGGTAGAGCCCGGGGCCGCTGATGCCGACCGCGGCTCCTATCTCGTCCACGCCCACCCCGTGGAAGCCGCGCTCGGCGAAGAGGCGGGCGGCCTCCTTGAGGATCTGCTCGCGTCGCGTCGGGGCGTCGGTCCGGCCGGAAGAGGACGGGGTCGGCGTCGGGGTGGTGGTCATGGATTCGATTCTAGACAGCGGGGTTAGCGGTCGTTAACCTTGGCGGCATACGTTAACGCTCATTAACCGAGTGGACCGACCGAGCAAGGGAGCTCGACGGATGCAGCAGGCACCTGTGCTGACGAGTGCGGCGGATCCCGCCTCGCCGGCCTGGCAGGCCAACGAGGCGGCCCATCACGAGCTCGCCGCGACCCTGCGCGGCAAGCTCGCCGAGGCGGCGCTCGGCGGCGGCGAGAAGGCCCGCGCCCGGCACACCGCGCGCGGCAAGCTGCTGCCGCGCGACCGGGTGGACACCCTCCTGGACCCGGGCTCGCCCTTCCTGGAGCTGGCCCCGCTCGCGGCGAACGGGATGTACGGCGACCAGGCCCCCGCCGCCGGCGTCATCGCCGGCATCGGCCGGGTCTCGGGCCGCGAGTGCGTGATCGTCGCCAACGACGCGACCGTCAAGGGCGGCACGTACTACCCGATGACGGTGAAGAAGCACCTCCGCGCCCAGGAGGTGGCCCTGGAGAACCGTCTCCCCTGCCTCTACCTGGTCGACTCCGGCGGCGCCTTCCTGCCGATGCAGGACGAGGTCTTCCCGGACCGCGAGCACTTCGGCCGGATCTTCTTCAACCAGGCCCGGATGTCCGGCGCCGGCATCCCGCAGATCGCGGCGGTCATGGGCTCCTGCACGGCCGGCGGCGCGTACGTCCCGGCGATGAGCGACGAGGCCGTGATCGTGCGCAACCAGGGCACGATCTTCCTCGGCGGCCCGCCTCTGGTGAAGGCCGCGACCGGCGAGGTCGTCACGGCCGAGGAGCTCGGCGGCGGCGAGGTCCACTCGCGGATCTCCGGCGTCACCGACCACCTCGCCGAGGACGACGCCCACGCCCTCCGGATCGTCCGCAACATCGTCGCCACCCTCCCCGAGCGCGGCCCGCTCCCCTGGTCGGTCGAGCCGGCCGAGGAGCCGAAGGTCGACCCGATGGGTCTTTACGGGGCGGTGCCGGTGGACTCCCGCACCCCGTACGACGTGCGCGAGGTGATCGCGCGGATCGTGGACGGCTCCCGCTTCCAGGAGTTCAAGTCCGAGTACGGGCAGACCCTGGTCACCGGCTTCGCCCGGATCCACGGGCACCCGGTCGGCATCGTCGCCAACAACGGCATCCTGTTCGCCGAGTCCGCCCAGAAGGGCGCGCACTTCATCGAGCTGTGCGACCAGCGCGGCATCCCGCTGCTGTTCCTGCAGAACATCACCGGCTTCATGGTCGGCAAGGCCTACGAGCACGGCGGCATCGCCAAGCACGGCGCCAAGATGGTGACGGCCGTGGCCACCACGCGCGTGCCGAAGCTGACGGTCGTCGTCGGCGGTTCGTACGGCGCGGGCAACTACTCGATGTGCGGCCGGGCCTACTCCCCCCGCTTCCTGTGGATGTGGCCCAACGCCAAGATCTCGGTCATGGGCGGCGAGCAGGCCGCGTCCGTGCTCGCCACGGTCAAGCGCGACCAGCTCGGCGACGCGTGGAGCGCCGAGGAGGAGACGGCCTTCAAGGAGCCGATCCGCGCCCAGTACGAGACCCAGGGCAACGCCTACTACGCGACCGCCCGCCTCTGGGACGACGGCGTCATCGACCCGCTGGAGACCCGGCAGGTGCTCGGTCTCGCCCTGACCGCCTGTGCCAACGCGCCCCTGGGTGACCCCCAGTTCGGCGTCTTCCGGATGTAAGGGGACTTCGGAACATGCTGTTCGACACAGTGCTCGTCGCCAACCGGGGCGAGATCGCCGTGCGCGTCATCCGCACCCTGCGGGAGCTCGGCGTGCGGTCGGTCGCCGTCTACAGTGACGCGGACGCCGACGCCCGGCACGTACGGGAGGCGGACACGGCGGTACGGATCGGGCCCGCGCCGGCCTCGGAGTCGTACCTCTCGGTCCCCGCCCTGCTCGACGCGGCCCGCCGCACCGGCGCGCAGGCCGTCCACCCCGGCTACGGCTTCCTCGCGGAGAACGCGGCCTTCGCCCGGGCCTGCGCGGAGGCGGGGCTGGCCTTCATCGGGCCCTCGGCCGAGGCGATCTCGCTCATGGGCGACAAGATCCGGGCCAAGGAGACGGTACGGGCGGCCGGCGTCCCGGTCGTCCCCGGCGCCGCCGACCCGGACATCGAGGCCGCCGCGCACGAGCTCGGCGCGCCCGTGCTCCTCAAGCCTTCGGCGGGCGGCGGCGGCAAGGGCATGCGGCTGGTCCGCGACCTGGCCGTGCTCACCGACGAGATCGCGGCGGCGCGGCGCGAGGCGCGTTCCTCGTTCGGCGACGACACGCTGCTTGTGGAGCGGTGGATCGACCGCCCCCGGCACATCGAGATCCAGGTCCTCGCGGACGCCCACGGCAACGTGGTGCACCTCGGCGAGCGCGAGTGCTCCCTCCAGCGCCGCCACCAGAAGATCATCGAGGAGGCGCCCTCGGTCCTCCTCACCCCGGAGATCCGCGCCTCGATGGGCGCGGCGGCCGTCGAGGCGGCCCGCTCCTGCGGCTATGTCGGCGCGGGCACGGTCGAGTTCATCGTGCCGGGCGGTGACCCTTCCGCGTACTACTTCATGGAGATGAACACCCGCCTCCAGGTCGAACACCCGGTGACCGAGCTCATCACCGGCCTGGACCTGGTGGAGTGGCAGCTCAGGGTCGCGGCCGGCGAACCGCTGGACTTCGGCCAGGACGACGTCCGCCTCGACGGCTGGGCCATCGAGGCCCGCATCTGCGCCGAGGACCCGGCCCGCGGTTTCCTGCCGTCCGGCGGCACGGTCCTCGCCCTCAACGAGCCCTCGGGCGCGGGCATCCGCACCGACTCGGGCCTGAGCGAGGGCACGGAGGTGTCCAGCCTCTACGACCCGATGCTGTCGAAGGTCATCGTCCACGCCAAGGACCGCCCGAGCGCCCTGCGCAAGCTGCGCGCCGCCCTCGCGGACACGGTCACCCTGGGCGTCCCGACGAACGCCGGCTTCCTGCGCAACCTCCTCGCGCACCCGGACGTGGTGTCGGGCGAGCTGGACACGGGTCTGGTGGAGCGGGACGCGGAATCGCTGGTCGACGGGTCGGTACCGGAGGAGGTGTACGCGGCGGCCGCGGCGGTACGGTTCGCGGAGCTCGCCCCGGCGCCCCGGGACGGCTGGACCGACCCCTTCTCCGTACCGAACGGCTTCCGCCTCGGCGGCGCCCCGAAGGCTCTGGCCTTCCCGTTCCGCGTGCCGGGCAACGAGCCGGTCACCGTCCTCGCTCCGAACGGCGCGCAGGTCACGGACCGTTCGGTCAGTGTGACCGTCGACGGGGTCACCCACCACTTCCGGCGGGCCGGGGACTGGCTCGGGCGCGACGGGCACTCCTGGCACGTCCTCGACCACGACCCCGTCGCCGCCGCCCTCTCCGGCGCCCGGCACGGCGGGGCCGACACGCTCGCCGCGCCGATGCCCGGCACCGTCACCGTCGTGAAGGTGGCGGTCGGGGACGAGGTGGAGGCCGGGCAGAGCCTGCTGGTGGTGGAGGCGATGAAGATGGAGCACGTCATCTCCGCGCCGCACGCCGGCACCGTCACTGAGCTGGACGTCACGCCCGGCACGACCGTCGCCATGGACCAGGTCCTGGCCGTGGTGACGCCCCGCGACGAGGAGGACGCATGACCGCCACCGGACTGCCGATGCCCGTGCCGGCCGCGGGGCTGCCCGCACGCGTGCGGATCCACGAAGTGGGGCCCCGCGACGGGCTGCAGAACGAGAAGACCGCCGTACCGACCGACGTGAAGGCGGAGTTCATCCGCCGCCTCGTCGCCGCCGGCCTCACCACCGTCGAGGCGACCAGCTTCGTGCACCCCAAGTGGGTGCCCCAACTGGCCGACGCCGAGGACCTGTTCCCGCAGGTCCGCGACCTGCCCGTACGGCTCCCGGTGCTGGTGCCGAACGAGCGCGGCCTGGACCGGGCGCTCACGCTCGGCGCTCGCGAGGTCGCCGTGTTCGCGTCGGCGACCGAGTCCTTCGCCAAGGCCAACCTCAACCGCACCGTGGACGAGGCGCTCGCCATGTTCGCCCCGGTCGTCACCCGCGCCGCCGAGGCCGGCCTCAAGGTCCGCGGTTATCTCTCGATGTGCTTCGGCGACCCGTGGGAGGGCCCGGTCCCGATCGAGCAGGTCGTCCGGGTCACCAAGGCGCTCGCCGACATGGGCTGCGACGAGCTGAGCCTCGGCGACACGATCGGCGTTGCCACCCCGGGCCACGTCAAGGCGCTGCTCACGGCGCTCAACGAGGCCGGGGTGCCCACCTCCCGTATCGCCGTGCACTTCCACGACACCTACGGGCAGGCCCTCGCCAACGCCTACGCGGCGCTCGAACACGGCGTCACCGTCTTCGACGCGTCCGCCGGCGGCCTCGGCGGCTGCCCGTACGCCAAGTCCGCCACCGGGAACCTCGCCACCGAGGACCTGGTGTGGATGCTCCGCGGCCTCGGCATCGAGACCGGGGTCGACCTGGCCGCCCTCACCGCCACGAGCGGGTGGATGGCCGACCACCTGGGCCGCCCGAGCCCGTCCCGCACCGTTCGCGCGCTCTCCCACAAGGAGTCCTGAGCATGTCCCTCGACCACCGGCTCTCCGAAGAGCACGAGGAACTCCGCCGTACCGTCGAGGCGTTCGCCCACGACGTCGTCGCCCCGAAGATCGGCGACTACTACGAGCGCCACGAGTTCCCGTACGAGATCGTCGCCGAGATGGGCCGCATGGGCCTGTTCGGCCTGCCGTTCCCCGAGGAGTACGGCGGCATGGGCGGCGACTACCTCGCCCTCGGCATCGCCCTGGAGGAGCTGGCCCGGGTCGACTCCTCGGTCGCCATCACCCTGGAGGCGGGCGTCTCGCTCGGCGCCATGCCGCTGCACCTGTTCGGTACGGAGGAGCAGAAGCGCCAGTGGCTGCCGAAGCTGTGCTCCGGCGAGATGCTGGGCGCGTTCGGCCTGACCGAGCCGGGCGCCGGCTCGGACGCGGGCGGCACCCGCACCACCGCCGTCCGGGACGGCGACCACTGGGTCATCAACGGCTCGAAGTGCTTCATCACCAACTCCGGTACGGACATCACGGGTCTGGTCACGGTGACCGCGGTGACCGGCCGCAAGGCGGACGGCCGCCCGCTGATCTCCTCGATCATCGTCCCGTCCGGCACCCCCGGCTTCACGGTCGCCGCGCCCTACTCCAAGGTCGGCTGGAACGCCTCGGACACCCGCGAACTCGCCTTCGACGACGTGCGCGTCCCGGTCGAGAACCTGCTCGGCGAGGAGGGCCGCGGCTACGCGCAGTTCCTGCGGATCCTCGACGAGGGCCGGATCGCGATCTCCGCCCTTGCCACCGGCCTCGCGCAGGGCTGTGTCGACGAGTCCGTGAAGTACGCGAAGGAACGTCACGCCTTCGGCCGCCCGATCGGCGACAACCAGGCCATCCAGTTCAAGATCGCCGACATGGAGATGCGCGCCCACATGGCCCGCATCGGCTGGCGCGACGCCGCCTCCCGCCTCGTCCTCGGCGAGCCCTTCAAGAAGGAGGCGGCCCTCGCGAAGCTGTACTCCTCGACGGTGGCCGTCGACAACGCCCGCGAGGCCACCCAGATCCACGGCGGCTACGGCTTCATGAACGAGTACCCGGTGGCCCGCATGTGGCGCGACTCCAAGATCCTCGAAATCGGCGAGGGTACCAGCGAGGTCCAGCGCATGCTGATCGCCCGCGAGCTGGGCCTCACCGGCTGACCCCTGGTCGACGACTGATGTGAATGCGGCCCGCCGAGTACGCCTCGGCGGGCCGTTCACGTGCCGTAGCGCATCAGGCAGTACGTCGCCTTGCCCAGCAACCTCAGCATCGCGGCCGGGTCGCCGTCCTGGTCCCGCAGCAGCGCGCGGGCGTGTGCGGCCGTCTGCTCGACGATGGCCTGTGCGCGCGCGTCCGCGAGCGTCTTCGCGTACGCCTCGGCCGGACCGACGAGTTGCCCGATGTACAAGCGCAGCCGCCTGCGGACCTCGTCGGCGGCCGGCCCTGTCGCCCGCCCCTCGGCAAGGGCGAGGGCCAGATCCACGTCCCGGCCCATGTCGACCCACGCCGACAACGACGGCTCGGACACGGCGCTCACCGCCCGCCATCCTCGGTCTCGGCCTCGCCGTGCAGCGGTCCCGTACGAGCGAGGAATGCCTCCCAGCCGCGCTGGGCCCGCGCCAACAGACCGGCGGACGGGCCGTATCCGCAATGCGTTTCGCAGGATGTCAGGGCGTGAAGCCGTTCCGGCTCCTGGTTGTTCGTCATCGGGCTCTCCGAACTGATCGCTGACCGGCTGTCACCTTGAGTCAACGGCCGACGAGAGCCGCGAAAGCGCACAAGATGTGCACAAGCGCCAGGGCGTGGGCATCCGAGCCCTGAGAGCATGGGACCAACGCAACGTCGATCGTCGGGAAGCGCCGATATGAGTGCGATCATCGAAGTGCCCGGGCCCGGAGCCAACATCGCCGTCCTGCGGAAGGCACGCGGATGGGGTCAGGACCGGCTGGCCGCCGCTGCCGGGATCTCGACGAGCCTGCTCGGCAAGATCGAGCGCGGCGAACGCGCCTTGTCCCAAGGCGTGGGGGCGTCGCTGGCGCACGCCCTCGGCATCACCCTCGACGAACTGTTGGGCAGGGCGCCGGTGCACGAGGACGACGAGAGCACATTGCGGGCGCTCACCAGGGCGATCCGCCGCTTCGATCTCGCGGGTGATCCGGAGATGACCGAGGCCGAGCTGGGCGCCCGACTTCACGAGATGGTGCTTCTTCGGGAGCGGGCCGACCTGCGCGGTGTCATGACGTGCCTTCCGCGGCTCGTGTCGGCTGCCACGAATCACGCGCACGCGGCCGGCACCCCGGCCGCCTGGGCCAGGGTCGCCGAGGCGTACTCGACCGTCTACTGGCTTGCGGCCAGGCACCGTTGGATGACCCTGGCCGACTTGGCCACCACGAAACAGAAGCTGGCCGCTCAGCAGGCGGACCCGGTCACGGCCGCCATCGCCGTTCGCGACGAAGCGGGCCTGTACCTGAATCACGGGGACTTCGAGGACGGCCTCGCCGTGGTCGACAGCGGCCTGGTGCGCGTGGAGCGTGACGCCCCCGCGGGCCCCGGCCGTCTGTACGCCCTGGGGGTGCTGCACCTTCGCGGGCTCACCCTCGCCGGGCGCCTCGGGGACCGACGCACAGCCGACCTGCACATCGCGAAAGCGTGCGATCTCGCCGAGGAGTTGGGTCAGGACACCAGCCGTCTCGGCATCCACTTCGGCACCCAGGACCTCGGCGTTCACATCGTCGCGACCTCGGCCGACCTCGGCCGGCATGTGGAGGGCATCGCCGCGATGGACGCCCTCCGCGCGCTGGAGAGGGTGGGACGACTGACGCTGCCCGCGACTCGGACCAGCCCGCTGCACATGAACGTCGCACGCTCGAAGCTGGCCCTCGGCGATCGGGACGGAGCCTTGGAGGAGTTGGAAGAAGCATGGGCCCTGGCGCCGCAGATGGCGCGGGTCCACCCCACGGCTCAGGAGTTGTTGCGCGTCCTGACCTCGCTCCACAAGCGGAGCAATCCCCGGCTCACGACGTTGGCCAGGCGAGCGAAGATCCAGTTCTGAGCCTGAGCAGGTCACCCACAAGTGGCATATTCACACAACGCGTCCATGTGAACACTCTGTGTGCGGTACGGTTCACGCAAATCGGCCCCCGTGGATGGTTGCACCCATCCGCGAGGGCCTAGACCACTAGTGGAAGACGACTCCACCGTGATGTACCGGCACTTTATCGCGCCCTCGCGCGGCTTCACCCAGTTCTCGCACGACCTCATCCGGCATCCGAGCCTCAACTCCGACGCCGTACGCCTCCTGACCTGGCAGCTTTCCCTCCCCGAAGGCGCCCGCGAGTCACTCTCCCGAACGGCCGAAAAAGCCCGGATCGGGGCATGCGCGTTCACCCGGGCCAAGCGGCAGCTGAAGGCGGCGGGCTTCGTCCACGAGCGGCGGGTCCAAGGACCCGGTGGGCGGTGGGTGACACAACAGCTCGTGTCCAACCGGCCGTTGAGCGAGGCCCAGGCCGCCAAGCTGCTCGGACGGACGCCACCGAGTCCCGTAAATCCGACGGTCGGTGAGCCGACACCCCGGCCCACCGACGGTTATCCAAAGGATGAACACCTAGGGGAGGACAACTCCATCCTTCCCCCCGAGCCGGATCCCGAGCCGGAGCCGACACCGGATGTCCCCGAAGAGGCCCGCGCCGTCGTCGGCACGCTGCCCCTCCTCTCCCCCGCCCTCAAGCACATCCCGCCCGGCATGCGCGACGAACTCGCCCGACTCGCCGCCGCCTGGCTCGCCGCCGGACACACCTCCGCCGCCATCCACGCCCACCTCCTCCGCGGCCTGCCCGGCGGCGACACGCCCGTACACCGACCCGGCGGGCTCGTCCGCTACCTACTCCGCGCGATCCCGCCAGTGGCGCCCCCGCAGCCCCCACCACCCACCGGACCCGGAATCTCCGCCCGACTCGCCGAAACCCGGGAATGCGAAGGCCAGCACGCCCAAGCCACGCTCTTCCGGCCCGTCGGCGACGAGACACTGTGCCGCCAGTGCACGCCCGCCCCGATCGGTCATGGCGGATCCTAGGCAGTCCCTAAACCGTGTAGGTCGTGGGCTTGGGCGCCACCATGTCCGGTGTGGTGCCTTCGACGGTCAGCTTCCCGGTCCACAGCTCGTACCGGTTGCACCAAGGACCACCGAAGTCGATACGCCGGCCGCCGGGCTCCAGCTTCCAGCCTGTCGCTTCCCAGCGGGCGAGGAGATCACCGCAGACGAAGGCCCGGTGGGCTTGCAGCATGATCCACCTGCCCTTGTCGGTCTCCGTCGCCGACTCCTTGTTCATGGCGGCAGCCATCTGCCACAGCCGAGACCAGTCGACACCCGGGGTCAGCGGGCCCACGATGCCGACCTCCCCCAGCCTCCGTTCGTCCAAATGGTGTGTGGCGTAGCCGAAGACGGTTCCGAACATGGCGAAGACGCACGTCCGTGTACGGCCTTCCGCGCCGTTGGCGTGGTGCATACTCTCGGCTCCGATGGCAGCGCGGCCCGGACGTCTTCTCCACGTCCGGGCCGCGCCTTGCTCGATGGTTCAGGTCAGCAGCACGGGCCGTCGCCGCAGCACGCCGGCGCGTTGCAGTCCGCGGCGAACCCCCACAACGACCGGTCCACCTCGAACCCGGCGCCGCGGATCAGATCCATGACGTCCAGCATCAGCCCAGTGGTACGGGTCTTGGAGTTCGGCGCGTGGTGGAGGAAGCGACCGAAGTGCTCCTGGCACCAGTCGGCGTACTCCTGGCTGTGGAGCATGAACGTGTGCCACGCCGGGTCCACGTCCAGGCTGGGCGCCATCACTTCGCCCTTCCCGGTCGTCCCCATGGTCCACAGGAACGCCAGCGCCTCGTTCATGATCCGGCCGGCCATGTCCGCGTCGAGCCTGTACTCCTCGACACAGAACGCGGTCAGCCTGTCGAACAGTTCAGGGCACACAAGGTCCCGGCCACGTCGCAGGGCGACGGGCTTCTCGGGTGCGACCGTCATGAGGAAGTCCTCTCTTCCGTGTGAGTGATCAGCGGGTGCTGGGGGCACCGGGTGTCATGCCAGTAGGTGGGCGTCAGATTCACGGCGTCCTCAGGACGCCGGTAACCGCGCCGGACCGGCTCATTCGGCTCGATCACCTGGCGGCACGCAGGACAGACCTGCCCAGCAGGCGCGTAAGTGCCGTACTCGTCGATGATCGGGCGCTGTGCGGCGGTCGCCATGGTGTCCACCTCTCCGTTGCTTCCGCTGAGAGCGTGGCCTGGGCGCCGGATGCGATCTAGTGGCTTTCCTGTTGCCGCAAGAGTTCGTCGCGGACATGCTCGATGAGGGTGCGCATTGGGTCGCCATAGAGCGCGACCTCGGAGAACCGGTCGAAGGTGTCGGCATAGAGTTGCACGTCCTTCGGATCGGTCGTGGTGATCTCCGAGTGGAATGTCTCCACGATGACAAGTCGGTCGTCGTGGAGGCTGAAACAGGTCATGGGAAAATCCGGCATGCGTGAGCCGATCGGCACGATTCCCAGGGACACCTGCGGAAGTCTGGACACGGAGACAAGACGGTCGAGCTGCAGAGCCATGACGGTCGGCTCGCTGATCAGCCATCGCAGGACGTGTTCGCAGATCAGGAACCGGAAGGACCGGCCGGTGCCATACAGGACGGCTTGTCGCTCGACGCGAGCGGCTACCGTGCGCGCCCTCGTTTCATCAGGAAGCGCCGGAGGCAAGCCGAACACGGCCGTCATGTACTCCGGTGTCTGAAGCAGACCGGGGATGAGTTGTCCCTGAAACAGCCTGAGCACACTGGTACTGGCTTCGATGGCCTTGATGGTGTTCTGGTGCTTCCACGGGCCCATACGGCGCAAGAGACGCCATGCTGTCGCTTCCGTGGCCTCCGCGCGGGCTGTCGCTATGAATTCGTCCTTCGCCTCCTCGGACACACGGAGGGCGGTGAGGATCAGGTCGACGTCCTGGACGGACGGACGAACTTTCTCGTTCTCGATCTTCGACAGCTTGCCCGCAGACATGGAAGCCCTCCGGGCCACGGTGTCGCCGGTCAGTCCCGACGCTTCCCGTAACGCCCGCAGGGCTCTTCCCAGGGACGGCGCGCTCAGCGGTGCCGCTCCCAGTAGGACGCGAAGGGCACAGCGGCGGACAGGGCCGTGTCTCGGTAGGTGCGGTACTCGGCCAGCCGGTCGGCGGGCAGGAGTTCACCGCCGACGAACGCACCGCCCTCGGTGTAGTGCATCCGGTAGACGTCCCGGTCGTCGAACAACCAGAAGTCGTGTTCTGGCAGGTCCATTACGGTCTGCTCGGCGCGATCGATGATGCCGATGGACTCACCGGCCTTGATGTTGCCCGGATAGGCCGCGAGCTCGTAGCGCAGGTAATCGGTGAGCGGCGATGTCAGGACGTGAACGCGGGACACCCGCCTGCCCCGGTCAGTCATGGAGCGCACCCACGGATTGTCGTCCCACTCAGGGCCCATGTCCTCGCCCGCGAAGAAGCGGGCCATCTCCCCCTGCTCCTCCTCCACGTCGTACGTGGCCAGGGTTTCGAGACGGAAAGCGGTCCGCTCGAAGGCGTCGAAGAGCCGGCCGAAGTCCTCGCCGGACACAAGGTCAGAAGCGGCCACGGAAGTACTCCTCAAGCATGGGGGCGGGGATGCGCACGGCCGTCTCACCGGCCGGCAGGTCGAGCTGCGCCAATTCGGCGGGGTCGGTGATCACGTAGCCCTGGACGACGTAGTCGCCCGTGGCCGTCTTGGTCCACAGTGTCGGGCAGGTGCCGTTCTTGCAGTCCGTGTCTCCGGTGAGCTTACGCAGCGGTTCAGCGGTCATGGCTTCCCCTCAGGTCGTCGCGAGTGCCCTGCTCGATGCTTCCGTCCTCCAGTGATCAAGGTCAAGGCCCCCGGCTTTCCAGGACAGGAAAGAACCCACGCCCGCCGCATAGCGGCCCAACCGACCAGTTGACGGGCCTCCGTCGTTTTCGGGTCACCCCGGGGCTGTTGATCCAAGTGAGGTTAGGCTAACCTGCACGTCGTGAGGTAAGCCTTACCTTCCTCGGCCTGCCCTCCGCCTGCCCCCGCCTGCCCGGACGCCGCCCCGGCACCCCGGCACGTACCGAAAGCGACTTCGCCATGCCCAGCACCGCCCGAGCCACCTCCCTCACCCGTCGCGGCCTGCTCGCCGCGGGCGGCGCACTCGGGATCGGCGCCGCGCTCGCCGCGTGCGGCGGGAAAGACGCGAAGGACGGCGGCTCCGCGAAGCCCTCGGCCTCCGGCAAGTCCGGCGCCTGGGAGTTCAAGGACGACCGCGGCCAGACCGTGAAGACGGCGAAGACGCCGAAGAACATCGTCGCCTTCACCGGCATGGCCGCCGCCCTGAAGGACTTCGGCATCGAAGTGAAGGGCGTCTTCGGCCCGACCTACGTCGAGGACCCCAAGACCAAGACGAAGAAGGCCGACGTCCAGGCCGGCGACCTCGACATCTCCAAGGTCACCGTCCTCGGCAACGTCTGGGGCGAGTTCAAGATCGAGGAGTACCTGAAGCTCCAGCCCGAGGTCCTCATCACGGACATGTGGGAGAAGGACGCCCTCTGGTACGTCCCGGAGGAGCAGAAGGACAAGATCCTCAAGATCGCCCCGAGCGTCGCCCTGTGGGCCGCCGGGAAGTCGATGCCCACCGTGCTCCAGCGCCACGTCGACCTCGCCGCCTCGCTCGGCGCCGACGTCAACAGCGCGCAGATCAAGGCGGACAAGGCGCGCTTCGAGGCCGCCGCCGAGCGGGTCCGCAAGGCCGCCAAGGCGAAGAAGGGCATCAAGGTGCTCATCGGCTCCGGCGCCCCCGACACCTTCTACGTCTCCGCCCCGGCCCGCCCCACCGACACCCTCTTCTTCCAGGAGCTGGGCGTCGACCTGATCATCCCGGACAAGCTGGACCCGACCGGCTGGTTCGAGCTGCTCAGCTGGGAGAACGTCGACAAGTACAAGGCCGACGTCATCCTGCTCGACAACCGCACCTCCGCCCTGCAGCCCGAGGCCCTGAAGGCCAAGCCCACCTGGGCCGCGCTGCCCGCCGTCAAGGCCGGCCAGGTCTTCCCGCGCGTCACCGAGCCCATCTACTCGTACGCCAAGTGCGCGCCGCTCCTGGAGGACCTGGCCAAGGCCCTCGAGAACGCCAAGAAGGTGGCCTGACCCCATGACGAACGCCGAGACCGCCCCGTTCCAGTTCTTCTCCCTCCAGGTCGACCGGACGCGGCGGCTCGGCCCGTCCCTGGTCCGGGTCACCTTCGCGGGCGACGACCTCGTCGGCGAGGAGCTGAAGGGCTTCGCCGCCGGGGGCCGCGACCAGTCGCTCTCCCTCTTCCTGCCGCACCCCGGGCAGGACGCCCCCGTACTGCCGCCGCTCGACGACCCGGACATGTACGCGATCCTGGGCGCCTACCGGGCGATGCCGCACGACGAGCGGGCCGTGATGCGCTCGTACACCGTCCGCGAGCAGCGCACCGCGCCCGACGGGCGCACCGAGGTCGACATCGACTTCGCGATCCACGAGGACGGCGGCCCGGCCTGCCGCTGGGCGCAGCGCGCCGAGACCGGCGACCGGGTGGTCGTCCTCGGCCCGGCGGTGGCCGACAACACCGGCGTGCGCTTCCAACTCCCGGACGACGCCGACTCCGTACTGATCTGGGGCGACGAGACGGCCCTGCCGGCCGCCTCCGCGATCCTGGAGTGGCTGCCGGCCGAGACCCGCGCCCACGTGTACCTCGAAGTCCCCTACTCCGGCGACCGCACGGAGTTCGCCACGGTGGCGGACGCGACCGTCACCTGGCTGGTACGGGAGGAGGGCGCGCCGTCCGCCCTGGAGGCGATCGCGGGCGCCGAACTGCCCGGCGAGAACCCGTACGTGTGGATCGCCGGCGAGTCCGGCGCGGTGAAGGCGCTGCGCCGCCACTTCGTACGCGAACGCGGCCTGGACCGGCGGAAGGTGACCTTCGTCGGCTACTGGCGCAAGGGTCTGTCCGAGGACGCCCTGCGCGAGGTCCCGGACGAGACGGAGACGGACGCGCAGACGGATGCCCCGACGGTCACTCAGACGGACGCCCCCTCGGCGGCGTAGCGAACCGGACAATCGGCCACAGCCCCTCGACTCGGCGGAGTCGGGGGGCTTTTCCGTACTCAAAATTAGGTTAGGCTAACCTTACTTACACCGACCGAGTCCGCTCCCGCTCCCGGAAGGGCCCCCACATGCGCTCCCACCTGCTCAACGACACGACGGCGGACGTCTACCGACGTTCCGTCACCGAAGGAGTCGAGCGGGTGGCGAGGAAACTCGCCACGACGCGCGGCCCGTTCACGGGCGTCACGCCCGCCGAACTCGCCCCCGTCGTCGACGCCGTCGACCTCGACAAGCCGCTCGGTGACGCCTCCGCCGCCCTCGACGAGCTGGAGGACGTGTACCTGCGGGACGCCGTCTACTTCCACCACCCCCGCTACCTCGCCCACCTCAACTGCCCGGTGGTCATCCCCGCCGTGCTCGGCGAGGCCGTGCTCTCCGCCGTCAACTCCTCCCTCGACACCTGGGACCAGAGCGCCGGGGGCACCCTCATCGAGCGGAAACTGATCGACTGGACCGCCGCCCGGATCGGCCTCGGGCCGCTCGCCGACGGCGTGTTCACCAGCGGCGGCACCCAGTCCAACCTCCAGGCGCTGCTGCTCGCCCGCGAGGAGGCCGGGACGACGGATCTGAAGAAGCTCCGCATCTTCTCCTCCGAGTGCAGCCACTTCAGCGTCCAGAAGTCCGCCCAGCTGCTCGGCCTCGGCCGCGACGCCGTCGTCCCGATCCCGGTCGACCGCACCAAGCGCATGCAGTCGGTGGTCCTCGCCGCCGAGCTGGAGGCCTGCCGCGCCGAGGGCCTGATCCCGATGGCGATCGTCGCCACCGCCGGCACCACCGACTTCGGCTCCATCGACCCGCTGCCGGAGATCGCCGCCCTGGCCGCCGAGTACGGCGCCTGGATGCACGTGGACGCCGCCTACGGCTGCGGACTGCTCGCCTCGCCGACCCGCCGCCACCTCCTCGACGGCATCGAGCACGCCGACTCGGTCACCGTCGACTACCACAAGTCCTTCTTCCAGCCGGTGAGTTCCTCCGCCGTCCTGGTCCGCGACGGCGCCACGCTGCGGCACGCGACCTACCACGCCGAGTACCTCAACCCGCGCCGCACGCTGGCCGAGCGGATCCCCAACCAGGTCGACAAGTCCCTGCAGACCACCCGCCGCTTCGACGCCCTCAAACTGTGGCTGACCCTGCGCGTCATGGGCGCCGACGGCGTCGGCGGGCTCTTCGACGAGGTCTGCGACCTGGCCCGGCAGGGCTTCGAGCTGCTCGCCGCCGACCCGCGCTTCGACGTGGTCGTCGAGCCCCAGCTGTCCACCCTGGTCTGGCGCTACGTCCCCGAGAACGCCTCCACGCCCGAGGACATCGACCGCGCCAACCTGCACGCCCGCAAGGCCCTCTTCGCCTCCGGCGAGGCCGCGGTCGCGGGCACGAAGGTCGACGGCCGTCAGTACCTCAAGTTCACCTTGCTCAACCCCGAGACGACCGTGGCCGACATCGCCGCCGTCCTCGATCTGATAGCCGGCCACGCCGAGCAGTACCTGGGAGAGAACCTTGTCCACGCAGCCTCTTGATTTCATCGGCATCGGTCTCGGTCCGTTCAACCTCGGCCTCGCCTGCCTCACCGAGCCCATCGCCGAACTGAACGGCCTCTTCCTGGAGTCCAAGCCGGACTTCGAGTGGCACTCGGGGATGTTCCTCGAAGGCGCCCACCTCCAGACCCCGTTCATGTCGGACCTGGTCACCCTCGCGGACCCGACCTCGCCGTACTCCTTCCTCAACTACCTGAAGGAGAAGGGCCGACTGTACTCGTTCTACATCCGCGAGAACTTCTATCCGCTGCGCGCCGAGTACAACGACTACTGCCGCTGGGCCGCCGGCAAGCTCTCCTCGATCCGCTTCTCCACGACCGTCGCCTCCGTCTCGTACGAGGAGACCGAGGAGCTGTACGTGGTGACCACGGCCGCCGGAGAGACGTTCCGGGCCCGCCGGATCGTCCTCGGCACCGGCACCCCGCCGTACGTCCCCGAGCCCTGCCGGGAGCTCGGCGGCGACCTGATCCACAACTCGCGCTACCTCCCGCACAAGGAGGAGCTCCAGAAGAAGAAGTCGATCACGATCGTCGGCAGCGGCCAGAGCGCCGCCGAGATCTACTACGACCTGCTCAGCGAGATCGACGTCCACGGCTACAAGCTGAACTGGGTCACCCGCTCCCCGCGCTTCTTCCCGCTCGAATACACCAAGCTCACCCTGGAGATGACCTCCCCGGAGTACGTGGACTACTTCCACGCGCTGCCCGAGGAGACCCGCTACCGCCTGGAGTCGCAGCAGAAGGGCCTGTTCAAGGGCATCAACGGCGAGCTCATCGACGGCATCTTCGACCTGCTCTACCAGAAGAACTTCGCCGGCCCGGTCCCCACCCGGCTGCTCACCAACTCCGCGCTGCGCACCGCCTCGTACGACGATGCGACGGGCACGTACACGCTCGGCTTCCGCCAGGAGGAGCAGGAGAAGGACTTCACGGTCGAGACCGAGGGCCTGATCCTCGCCACCGGCTACAAGTACGCCGTCCCCGACTTCCTCGCGCCGATCGGCGACCGGCTCCGCCTGGACTCCCAGGGCCGCTTCGACGTCGCCCGCAACTACGCGATCGACACCACCGGCCGCGCCGTGTTCCTGCAGAACGCCGGCGTCCACACCCACTCGATCACCTCGCCCGACCTGGGCATGGGCCCCTACCGGAACGCCTACATCATCGCCGAGATGCTCGGCGCCGAGTACTACCCCGTCGAGAAGACCATCGCGTTCCAGGAGTTCGCCGTATGAGCACGAAGAGCACGACGAGCGCGATGAGCTCGATCAGCATCCGCCCCCTCGATCCGCTGACGGACGCCGAGCTGATCCACCCCTGGGTCACCCACCCCAAGGCCGCGTTCTGGATGATGCAGGACCACCGGCTCCAGGACGTCGAGCGCGAGTACATGGCGATCGCCGCCGACCCGCACCACGACGCCTTCATCGGCAGCGTGGACGGCGTGCCCGCCTTCCTCATGGAGCGCTACGACCCCGCGATGGCCGAACTGGTCGGCCTGTACGAGCCGGAGCCCGGCGACGTCGGCATGCACTTCCTGGTCGCGCCCAGCGACACCCCCGTGCACGGCTTCACCCGCACCGTGATCACCGCCGTGATGCGCGAGCTGTTCGCCGACCCGGCCACCGCCCGGGTGGTCGTCGAGCCGGACATACGCAACACCGCCGTGCACGCGCTCAACGCGGCCGTCGGCTTCGTGCCCGAGCGGGAGGTCGAGAAGCCGGAGAAGACGGCCCTGCTGAGCTTCTGCACCCGCGCCCAGTTCGAGTCCGCCATGGGGGTCGCCGCGTGAGCGCCTTCGCCAACAGCCCCGTCACCGACAACAGCCCCGTCGCCCACCTCACCCCCGAGCGCTGGGCCGACGCCAACCGCGCCCTGATCCGCAAGGCCCTCGCCGAGTTCGTCCACGAGCGGCTGCTCGACCCGCGCGAGCTCGGCGACAGCCGCTACGCGGTGCTGAGCGACGACCGGCGCACCGAGTACCGCTTCACCGCCGACCGCTTCGCGCTCGACCACTGGCAGGTCTACCCCGAGTCGATCAGCCGGCACCGGGGCAGCGAGCAACTGCCGCTCGACGCCCTGCAGTTCGTCATCGAGCTGCGCGGCGCGCTCGGCCTCAGCGACGAGATCCTGCCGGTGTACCTGGAGGAGATCTCCGCCACCCTGGCCGGTACGGCGTACAAGGCGACCAAGCCGCGCGTCACCTCCGCCGAGCTCGCCCGGGCCGGCTTCCAGGCGATCGAGACCGGGATGACCGAGGGCCACCCCTGCTTCGTCGCCAACAACGGGCGGCTCGGCTTCGGCGTCGACGAGTACCGCGCCTACGCCCCGGAGGCCGCGAGCCCGGTGCACCTGGTGTGGCTGGCCGCGCACCGCGACCGCACCACCTTCACGGCCGGCGCCGGCATCGACTACGAGACCTTCGTACGGGCCGAGCTCGGCGACGCGGCCGTCGACGGCTTCGCCGCGACCCTCGCCGCGCGCGGCCTGGACCTCGCCGACTACCTCCTGATCCCGGTCCACCCCTGGCAGTGGTGGAACAAGATGGCGGTCACCTTCGCCGCCGAGGTCGCGCAGCAGCGCCTGGTGTACCTGGGCGAGGGGACGGACGCGTATCTGGCGCAGCAGTCCATCCGTACCTTCTTCAACTCCACCGACCCGGCCAAGCACTATGTGAAGACGGCGCTCTCCGTCCTCAACATGGGCTTCATGCGCGGCCTCTCGGCGGCCTACATGGAGGCCACACCGGCCATCAACGACTGGCTGGCCGGTCTGATCGAGGCCGACGACACCCTGCGCGCGGCCCGCTTCTCGATCATCCGCGAGCGGGCGGCGGTCGGCTACCGGCACCTGGAGTACGAGGCGGCCACCGACCGCTACTCCCCCTACCGCAAGATGCTGGCCGCGCTGTGGCGGGAGTCCCCGGTGCCGTCCCTGGCCGAGGGCGAGCGGCTCGCCACGATGGCCTCGCTGCTGCACGTCGACCACGCGGGCGCGTCCTTCGCGGGCGCGCTGGTCAAGGAGTCGGGCCTGGCCCCGGCGGAGTGGCTGCGGAAGTACCTCGACGCCTATCTGGTCCCGGTGCTGCACTCCTTCTACGCGTACGACCTGGTCTACATGCCGCACGGCGAGAACGTGATCCTGGTCCTCGACGAGCGGGGCGCGGTGGCGCGGGCGATCTTCAAGGACATCGCCGAGGAGATCTGCGTCATGGACCCGGACGCGGTGCTGCCGCCGGCCGTGGAGCGGATCCGGGCCGAGGTCCCAGAGGACATGAAGCTGCTGTCCGTGTTCACGGACGTCTTCGACTGCTTCTTCCGCTTCCTCGGCGCGACGCTCGCGGCGGAGGGCGTCCTCGGCGAGGACGACTTCTGGCGCACGGTCGCCGCCTGCGTGAAGGACTACCAGGCGGGCAAGCCGGAGCTGGCGGACCGGTTCGCGCAGTACGACCTGTTCGCGGAGACCTTCGCGCTCTCCGCGCTCAACCGCCTCCAGCTGCGCGACAACCGGCAGATGGTCGACCTCGCGGACCCCTCGGGGGCGCTGCAGCTGGTCGGCGACCTGGTGAACCCGATCGCGCGGTTCGCCTGACGGACGGGCCGACAGACGGCCACAGACGGGCGTGGCCCCGGCGGAGTACGGTCCTCCGCCGGGGCCACGCCGTATGCACATGCCGTGTTCATACGGGGGACACGGCCGTCACTCGGCCGGCCACGGCACCTGCGGCGAGCGGTAGTAGTCGATGCCGAGCGCGTCCAGCCGCGGCCCCTGCTGTGCGAGCCGCGCCCGGTAGGACTCCCAGTCGTGGGCGGCCGCCGGCGACCAGCCGAGTTCGGCGATGCCGGCCACCCGCGGGAAGGCCATCCGGTCGATGTGGACGCTCTGCGAGACGGTCTCCGTCCACAGCGGCGCCTCGACGCCCGCGACCGCCTCCTCGGGCAGCCCCGGAAGGAGCGCGCCCGGATCCCAGTCGTACGAGCGCCGCACCTCGACGTAACCGGCCCAGGAGAGCCCGAGCGGGGTCTCCTTCGTGTACTTCATGTCGAGGTAGGCCCGGTCGGCGGGCGACAGGATGATCCCGGTCCCGGCCCGCCCGGCCGCCGCGACCTGCGCCTTCTCGCCGGCCGGCGAGCGGTCGAGCCCCCAGTACTGGACGAGTGCGCCGGGCGCGGGCCGGGCGCCGGTGAGCTGGTGCCAGCCGATGACGGTCTTGCCGTACTTCGCGACGAGCGGCTGGACCCGGTCCATGAAGGCCACGTAGTCGGCGTGGCTGGTGGAGTGCGCCTCGTCGCCGCCGATGTGGAGGTAGCGGCCGGGGGTGAGCACGGCGAGCTCGCGGATCACGTCCTCCACGAAGTCGTACGTGCGGTCGTTCGGCACGCACAGCGAGCTGAAGCCGACGCTGGTGCCGGTGTAGAGCGGCGGGGCGGCGCGGTCGCAGTTGAGCTCGGCGTAGGAGGCGAGGGCCGCGTTGGTGTGGCCGGGCATGTCGATCTCGGGCACGACCTCCTGGTAGCGGGAGGCGGCGTAGCGGACGATCTCCTGGTAGTCGTCCTTCGTGTAGGAGCCGCCGGGGCCGCCGCCGACCTGGGTGGAGCCGCCGTACGCGGCGAGCCGGGGCCAGGAGTCGATCGCGATGCGCCAGCCCTGGTCGTCGCTGAGGTGCAGGTGCAGGGTGTTGACCTTGTAGAGGGCGAGCTGGTCGATGTAGCGCTTGACCTGGTCGACGGTGAAGAAGTGCCGGGAGACGTCGAGCATCGCGCCGCGGTAGGCGAAGCGCGGGGTGTCGGTGACGGTGCCGCCGGCGATCTGCCAGGGCCCGGACTGCACGGTGCGCCTCTCGACGGCGGCGGGCAGCTGCTGGCGCAGGGTCTGCACGCCGCGGAACAGTCCGGCGGGGGCGCGGGCGGTGAGGGTGACGCCGTCGCGGCCGGAGCGCAGCTCGTACCCCTCGTCGCCGAGCACGGTGGCGCGCCGGTCGATCCGCAGCAGGATGCCGCCGCGGGCCGCGTGGTCGTCGACGACGGGCAGCGGATAGCCGGTGGAGGGGCGGAGCACTCCGGCGAGGTAGCGGCCGATCGCGCGGGACTCGTGGTCGGCGGCGTCGACGCGGACGGCGGTGCGGTGGGTGAGGGTGTATGGGGCGCCGCCGGGGGTCACTGAGGCGGGCGCCGGCACGACGTCGCCGAGCGGGCGGACGAGGGGTTCGGCGGAGCCACCGGAGGCGGCGGCGCCGGAACCGGAGGAGGCCACACCGGCGAGGAGCAGGGAGGAGAGCAGGAGGAGCGGAAGCGTTCTGCGCGGAGTCACAGGCGGGTCCCTTTCGACGGGATGCCCGGCGGAACACCCGGCGGGGTGTCCGGCGGGGTGTCCGACAGGCATACGGCTGCGGGCGTGTGGCTGCGGGCTTTGCGTATCCGACGTATCTGACGCGACTGACGTATCCGAACGGTCACCATGCGTACCCTCTGCCCCGCCGAGGGTCAAGGTGTAGACCAATTAGCCCATCTGGCGGCGTGATCATGACCCCTCCTGCCCGAAATCGGGCAGGATTGTTGCCATGACCCTCGGGTAACCCTCAGTATTCACGGGTGCTCGAACGCCGCCCGTCGCACGACGACCTCATCGACCACCTGGTCCGCAGCACCTCGCTCCAGCGTGGTGAGGCCGCCCGGGTGATCCTCGACGTCCTCGCGTACTTCGACGAGTCGACCGAGGACTTCGTCCGCCGCCGGCACCGCGAACTGCAGTCCGGCGGGGCGGTGAACGCCGAGATCTTCGAGCGGATCGCGGCCGAACTGCCGCACCGCGCGGTGGCACCGCCGGAGCTCTCGCTGCGGCAACTGCGCCGCATCGTCTACGGCTGAGCGTCCACGGCCGAAGCGAATGCAGCGCGGCTGAGCAGCACCTGTCGTCAACCTGGAGGGGTTTCACCTTTATGTGCGGAATTGTCGGTTACATCGGTAAGCGCGACGTGGCCCCGCTGCTCCTGGAGGGCCTGGCCCGCCTCGAGTACCGCGGCTACGACTCGGCCGGCATGGTCGTCACCAGCCCGAAGGCCGCCGGCCTGAAGATGGTCAAGGCCAAGGGCCGGGTCCGTGACCTGGAGGCCCGGGTCCCCAAGCGCTTCACCGGCACCACCGGCATCGCCCACACCCGCTGGGCCACCCACGGCGCCCCCAGCGACATCAACTCGCACCCCCACCTGGACCCCGAGAACAAGGTCGCGGTCGTCCACAACGGCATCGTCGACAACGCCGCCGAGCTGCGCACCAAGCTGGAGGCCGAGGGCGTCGTCTTCGCCTCCGAGACCGACACCGAGGTGATCACCCACCTGATCGCCCGCTCCCAGGCCGAGACCCTTGAGGAGAAGGTCCGCGAGGCGCTCAAGCACATCGAGGGCACCTACGGCATCGCCGTGATGCACGCCGACTTCAACGACCGCATCGTGGTGGCCCGCAACGGCTCCCCGGTCATCCTCGGCATCGGCGAGAAGGAGATGCTCGTCGCCTCCGACGTCGCCGCCCTGATCGCCCACACCCGCCAGGTCGTCACCCTCGACGACGGCGAGATGGCCACCCTCAAGGCCGACGACTTCCGCACCTACACCACCTCGGGCGCCTCCACCACGGCCACCCCCGAGACGGTCGAGTGGGAGGCCGCCTCGTACGACATGGGCGGCCACGACACCTTCATGCACAAGGAGATCTCCGAGCAGCCCGACGCGGTCGACCGCGTGCTGCGCGGCCGGATCGACGACCGCTTCTCCACCGTGCACCTGGGCGGCCTGAACCTGGACCCGCGCGAGGCCCGCACCATCCGCCGGATCAAGATCCTCGGCTGCGGCACCTCGTACCACGCCGGTCTGATCGGCGCCGGGCTCATCGAGTCCATGGCCCGCATCCCCGCCGACGCCGAGCCGGCCTCCGAGTTCCGCTACCGCAACCCGGTCGTCGACCCCGACACCCTCTACATCGCGGTCTCCCAGTCCGGCGAGACGTACGACGTCCTCGCCGCCGTCCAGGAGCTCAAGCGCAAGGGCGCCCGCGTCCTCGGCGTGGTCAACGTGGTCGGCTCCGCGATCGCCCGCGAGGCGGACGGCGGCATGTACGTGCACGCCGGCCCCGAGGTCTGCGTCGTCTCCACCAAGTGCTTCACCAACACGGTGGTGGCCTTCGCGCTGCTCGCCCTGCACCTCGGCCGCATCCGCGACCTGTCCGTCACCGACGGCAAGCGGATCATCGAGGGCCTGCGCAAGCTGCCCGGCCAGATCGAGGAGATCCTCAAGTCCGAGGACGAGATCAAGAAGCTGGCCAAGGAGTACGCGGGCGCCCAGTCGATGATGTTCATCGGCCGCGTCCGGGGCTACCCGGTCGCCTTGGAGGCCTCCCTCAAGCTGAAGGAGATCTCCTACATCCACGCCGAGGCCTACCCGGCCTCCGAGCTGAAGCACGGCCCGCTCGCCCTGATCGAGCCGGCCCTGCCGACGGTCGCCATCGTCCCCGACGACGACCTCCTGGAGAAGAACCGCGGCGCCCTGGAGGAGATCAAGGCCCGCAGCGGCCGCATCCTCGCCGTCGCGCACCAGCCGCAGGAGAAGGCCGACCACACCATCGTCGTGCCGAAGAACGAGGACGAGCTCGACCCCATCCTGATGGGCATCCCGCTCCAGCTCCTCGCCTACCACACGGCGCTCGCCATGGGCCGCGACATCGACAAGCCGCGCAACCTGGCCAAGTCCGTCACGGTCGAGTAGCGGGGCCGCCGGGCCTGTCCCCCGGCCCCCCGCCCACCGGGCCTGTCCCCCGGTGGTCGACCGGACACAAGAGCGGCCTCCGTGCATCCCAGGTGCACGGAGGCCGCTCTTTCCTGCGCTGTTACGGGTACGGGTGCGGGCTCAGCTCGCCGCGGCCGCGCGGGACCCGCGGGCCAGCGAGGTCGGCCAGCCGGCCACCGCCGCCGTCGCGCCGTACCAGGCCGCGAGGCCCGCCACCGCGGCGACCCAGCCGCCCGCCTTGCCGAGGCCCGCGTTGTCGGCGAGGGCCCCGATGCCCGTCAGGAGCAGGGCGACGAAGAGCAGTCCGTACACACCCTGGCCGAAGAGGCCGCTGCCGCTCGACGCGACGGTGAGGGTGAGCGCGAGCAGCGCCCACAGCAGCAGGAAGAGCCCGGCGGCCTCGGCCGAACCGGCGTCGCCCACCCCGGTGCCCCAGGTGAACCAGAAGGCGCCGAGCGCCGAATAGGCCGTGCCCTCACCGGTGTTGCCGGCGCGGAGGGCGAGCAGCCCGACGAGGAACAGGGCCACTCCGCCGACCCAGGTCGCCAGGCCCGCGGCGTCGCCCGCGCCGACGTGGTCGATCACGCCGGTGGAGCCGATGCCGAAGGCCAGCAGGGTCAGGCCGAGTGCGAGGTGTCCGAGGGTGGAGGTGCTGTTTCCCGCGGCGGCTTCATTGGACACGGCGGGCTCCCTTCAGGTGTGCAGTTGTACTGCTTGGGTCACTTTGTTCCGGTGACTTTTATGTACCCTTCACAACCGCACAATTCACCTGGGGAAGGCCGAAATTATGGCCGAATCAAGGGAGTTGGAACGAAAGTTGCTGCCGTGACCGCTGTTACGGGATGACGATCACGGGGCGCTGGGCGCGGCGGGCGAGCCGGCCGGCCACCGAGCCGAAGATCCGCCCGACGATGCCGTGGGTCGAGCCGACCACGATCGCGTCGGCCGAGTACTCCTTGCCGACCTCCTCCAGTTCGTGGCAGATGTCGCCGCCGCGCTCGACCAGGATCCAGGGCACCTCGGAGAGGTGGTCGGCGCAGGCGAGCTCCAGGCCGAGGACCTCGGTGCGGTGGTCGGGGACGTCGACGAAGACCGGCGGTTCGCAGCCGGCCCACACGGTGGTGGGCAGCCGGTTGGCCACGTGCACGATGATCAGGCCGGAGCCGGAGCGGCGGGCCATGCCGATGGCGTACGCGAGGGCGCGTTCACTGGAGGTCGAGCCGTCGAAGCCGACGACGACGCCGTGCCGGAAGGCCGGATCGCAGGAGTGACGTGGCTGTTCCACCGCGAGGGGGTCGACCGTGGAGTCGGCGACGCGCTTGCGGTCCGCGGGTTCGGGGAATTCGTGACCGGCCATCGGTGTCTCGGCGAAGAAGGTCCTCTGGGAGGGACGGAAGGGGAGAGGGAGCGGAACAACGGTTGGCGGCGGAGCTGTGTCCGGGAATCATCTTCCCAAGCCCATACCCCCAAGGGTACGGCGACACTCCTCCCGTGCCCAGGGGCGACCGCCGGGCGCCGTTACGGCGTCCCAGGGAGCATGCACGAGCCCCGCGCCGTAGCGCAATGCCGGATGTGCCCTACAGGTGTCCGTACGGGGGCCAAACGGACGCCTCGCGCAGTGACCGGAACGTTCCGCTCCTCGTTTCCACAGGTCAACGTCACCGTCGCAGGGAGCCCGCCCGTGCCCGCACCGTCACCCATGGACACCGACGCCCCGTTTGACCCCGCCGCGCTCGCCTCCGCCGAGACGGTCACCGCGGTCTGCGTACCCCCCGGCGGCGCCCCGGCGCACGGCCGGCCCCCGGGCCCGCGCGGGCGCCGCCGGGCCGCGCCGGACCGGCCCGGTGGAACCGTCGGACCCGGTGGCACCGTCGGACCGGACGCCGGGGGCGACGTGGTGCGCTGGGCGGTGTTCTGCTGCGTCCTGGTGCCGGTGGTCCTGCTGGTCTACGGGACCTCCCTGGGCGGCGCCGCCGGCACCGCGCTCGGCCTCGCGGCGGTCACCGCGGCCTGCCGGGTGCTGCTGCGCCGCTCGGAACGCGGGCTGCGGACCGAGCTCCGGGACGGGCTACGGGACGGGCGCCACTCGCGGAGTTGACAGGGTCGCACAGCCGATCCCGTATGTTTTCAGCCAAGTTCCGGTACTCGGCGAGTCCTTGGCCGAAGACCGCTCAACCCGCGTAGGTGCTGGCATCACCGCGCTGTACTGGGCTTCACGATCGAATGCTTCACGCCAAGTTGCCATGTCGACAATGTGCCGGAAGGAGAACTTGTCACTCGGGCACTGCGGGACACAGTAGATTCGATCATGGATACCGAAGACTGGGGTCTCGCGCAAAACCGAGGGGAAACGTGGCACATCCACATGACCAGGGAGACGCCAACACCGAGGGGGGCTTAGCGTCATGAGCCAGGACTCCGCCGCACCGGAGGCGGCACGGAAGCTGTCCGGGCGCCGCCGTCGCGAAGTCGTCGCGGTACTGCTGTTCAGCGGTGGCCCCATCTTCGAGAGCTCCATCCCGCTCTCCGTTTTCGGCATCGACCGCCAGGACGCGGGGGTGCCGCGCTACCGGCTGCTGGTGTGCGCCGGCGAGGAAGGCCCGCTGCGGACCACAGGGGGACTCGAACTCACCGCGCCCTACGGCCTGGAGGCGATCAGCCGGGCGGGCACCGTCGTCGTGCCGGCCTGGCGTTCCATCACCTCGCCGCCGCCCCCGGAGGCGCTCGAAGCGCTCCGCCGGGCGCACGAGGAGGGCGCGCGCATCGTCGGTCTGTGCACCGGCGCGTTCGTCCTCGCCGCCGCCGGGCTGCTCGACGGCCGCCCGGCGACCACGCACTGGATGTACGCGCCGACGCTCGCCAAGCGCTATCCGTCGGTCCACGTGGACCCGCGGGAGCTCTTCGTCGACGACGGCGACGTGCTGACCTCGGCCGGCACCGCGGCCGGAATCGATCTGTGTCTGCACATCGTGCGGACCGACCACGGCACGGAGGCCGCGGGCGCCCTGGCGCGCCGGCTGGTCGTCCCGCCGCGGCGCAGCGGCGGTCAGGAGCGCTACCTCGACAGGTCTTTACCTGAGGAGATCGGCGCCGACCCGCTGGCCGAGGTCGTCGCCTGGGCGCTCGAGCACCTCCACGAGCAGTTCGACGTGGAGACCCTCGCGGCGCGCGCGTACATGTCACGGCGGACCTTCGACCGCCGGTTCCGCTCGCTGACCGGCTCGGCGCCGCTGCAGTGGCTGATCACCCAGCGGGTGCTCCAGGCACAGCGGCTCCTGGAGACCTCCGACTACTCGGTCGACGAGGTCGCCGGGCGCTGCGGCTTCCGCTCGCCGGTGGCCCTGCGCGGCCACTTCCGGCGGCAGCTGGGCTCCTCGCCGGCCGCATATCGGGCGGCGTACCGGGCCCGGCGGCCGCAGGGCGAAGGCGGTACGGCGCTGCTCGACGCGGTGGTCCCGGCCCAGGCCCAGGTCCCGGCGGCCCCGCGCCGTCCGGGCGGCCACCTCCTGGACCCCGGCAAGCCGCCGTCGGACGCCTTCACGCCGGGCCGCCCGGCCCTCCCGGGCCAGCGGAGCGCCCCGTAACCGGCCCCCGTACCGCGCGCCACAAAGCGCGCACCGAGAAACCGAAGGGCCCCCCGGACACCACCCAGGGGGCCCTTCGGCCATTCCGTGGCCGCGGCCGTTCTTCGGCCCCGGCCCCCCTTCGGCCATAAGGTAGACGCATGAACGATCGCATGGTGTGGATCGACTGCGAGATGACCGGGCTCTCGCTGACGGACGACGCACTCATCGAGGTGGCCGCGCTGGTCACCGACTCGGAACTGAACGTGCTCGGCGAAGGCGTGGACATCGTGATCCGCCCGCCGGACGCGGCCCTGGAGACCATGCCGGAGATCGTGCGCGAGATGCACACGAAGTCCGGGCTGCTCGACGCGCTGGCCGGGGGCACCACCCTCGCCGACGCCGAGGCCCAGGTCCTCGCGTACATCCGCGAGCACGTGAAGGAGCCCGGCAAGGCCCCGCTGTGCGGGAACTCGGTCTCCACCGACCGCGGCTTCCTCGCCCGCGACATGCCGGCCCTGGAGAAGCACCTCCACTACCGGATCGTCGATGTCTCCTCGGTCAAGGAACTGGCCCGCCGCTGGTACCCGAGGGCGTACTTCAACAGTCCGGAGAAGAACGGCAACCACCGGGCGCTCGCGGACATCCGCGAGTCGATCGCCGAGCTCCGCTACTACCGGGAGGCGATCTTCGTGCCGCAGCCCGGCCCGGACTCGGAGACCGCGAAGCAGATCGCGGCCCGCCACGTCATCGCCGGCGACAGCTCCCACTAGGGGGCGCGAGGGGGCCTGCTCGCGCCGGAAAGACGCTCGAAAGAAACGTGTGCGCGAGCACCCCCCGAGACCCTGTAGACTTCTTCTCGGCCGGTCAGGGAAGCCCTCGGGCGAATGACCGGTCATGGTGGGTGTAGCTCAGCTGGTAGAGCACCTGGTTGTGGTCCAGGATGCCGCGGGTTCGAGTCCCGTCACTCACCCTGAAGGGTCGAGGCCCCGGTTCGGAAGAACCGGGGCCTCGCTCGTTCTCCGACCCGGATACGAGAGCGGCCCCGCCCCTGGAGAGGGCAGGGCCGGGCGGTGTGTCTCAGATCACCGGCGGGCGGCCGAGCCGGCCCATCCGCCAGACCGTGGCCCAGCTCATCGGCCGGCGGTCGCCGCCGGACCGGCGGACGCCCTCGGCGAAGCCGCCGAACCAGGCGCGCAGCCCCGGCAGCGAGCGGGTGCGGGCGATCGTGAGCAGGGTCCACACGCCCAGGTAGACGGGGACGAGCGGGGCCGGCAGGTTCCGCTTCGCCAGCCAGACCCGGTTGCGGGCCGTCATCCGGTAGTAGACCGCGTGCCGGGCCGGGCTGGTCTTCGGGTGCTGGAGCAGCAGCTCCGGCGCGTACCGCACGGTCCAGCCCGCGTCGAGCGCGCGCCAGGCCAGGTCGGTCTCCTCGTGGGTGAAGAAGAAGTCCTCCGGCCAGCCGCCGACCTGGTCCAGCATCCGCATCGACAGGCCGTGGCCGCCGCCGAGGAAGGTGGTCACCTCGCCGCCGCGCATCGGGTCCTTGGCGCCCAGCCGGGGCACATGGCGGCGCTGCGTCTCGCCGTGCTCGTCGGCGATCCGGAAGGAGACGATGCCGAGCGCCGGCTCCGCCCCGTACAGGTCGGCGAGCCGCCGGAAGACATCGGTGTCGACGAGCAGACCGTCGTCGTCGAGGTCCACGACGACATCGACGTCGCCGAAGGAGCGGAGGGTCTCGATGGCGACGTTGCGGCCGCCGGACACCCCGCGGTTCTCCGGGAGCTCCACGCCGTGCACCCCGTCCGGCAGCTCGGCGAGCGAACCGGTGCCGTTGCCGATCACCACGACCCGGGCGGGCGGCTCGTCCTGCATGGCCACCGAATCGAGCAGCGCCCGCAGCTCCTTCGGGCGTGTGCCCATCGTCAGCACCGCCACACCCATACGCGGTCGCGCCACAACCCACTCCGTTTCCTTGCCGTCATCAAGCGTCAAGCGTCCCGCGATGCTAACGGCCCCGCGTTCCCGCCTGTTCATGTGTACGGCACTCAGGGCATGTCCCGCCGTCAGCGCAGGTCGCGCCGCATCAGGACCCGGGGGTGGCCGGCGAGGACCGAGGTGGTGTCGGCGGCGTGGACGAACCCGGCGCGCTCGAAGTTCCTCCGCAGCCCCGCGTACGCCATGGTCGTGTCGACCCGCGCGTCGCCGTTGTCCACCGGGTACGCCTCGACGACCGGGGCGCCGTGGGCGCGGGCGAACTCGACCGCGCCGGTGATCAGGGCGTGCGAGATGCCCTGCTTGCGGTGGCCGGGGCGGACCCGGACGCACCACAGCGACCACACCGGCAGGTCGTCGAGGTGCGGGATCGTGCGGCTGCGGGCGTACGAGGTGTCGGCGCGCGGCGCCACGGCCGCCCAGCCGACCGGCTCGTCCCCGTCGTACGCGAGGACCCCGGGCGGTACGGCACCGGCGCACAGCTCCGCGACGTACGCACCGCGCTCCGGCCCGCGCATCGCGTGGTCGAGCTTGGCCGGGATGCGATGGCTGAGGCACCAGCAGACGGTGGCGGTCGGCGACTTCGGGCCGATGACGGCCGCCGTGTCCGCGAAGTCCGACGCCGGACGCACCTCGATGCTCATCCCGTTCTCCCCTCTCGTACCGCTCGTACCGCTCATCCGTACCCTCGCCCCCTCCGGTCCCGTCAGCCTCGCACGTCAACGCCTCACCCGCCGGGGATTCATCCACCGGGGCCTTCACCGGCGAGCGTCCCCGGACGGCCCGCCGGACCGCATTACGGTCGCGCCATGTCCCGGCGTACGAGAAGCAGCAGCGGCCCCCGCCGCGCCGTCGCCCGGCGGGTCACCGCGCTCGCGCTCGCCCTGCTGCTCGGCGCGGGCCTCACCGCGGGCTGCGCCACCGACCCGCCCGGGCCGCGCCGGACCGGTGAGAAGGGCGGG
Source organism: Streptomyces fradiae (assembly GCF_041270065.1). Lineage (NCBI taxonomy): Bacteria > Bacillati > Actinomycetota > Actinomycetes > Kitasatosporales > Streptomycetaceae > Streptomyces > Streptomyces fradiae. The sequence continues at coordinate 2,811,915 of NZ_CP065958.1, forward strand.
GTGGATCCGGCGGGGCGGCCGGTCACCCTGACGGTCGGAGTGTTCGGGGCCTTCGGGCTCAAGGAGGCCGGGCTCTACGACACGTACATGCGGCTCCATCCCGACGTGGCGGTCCGGCAGACCTCGATCGAGCGGAACGAGAACTACTACCCGCAGCTGATCACCCATCTGGTCACCGGCTCGGGCCTCGCCGACGTGCAGGCCGTGGAGGTCGGGAACATCGCCGAGGTGGTCGGCACGCAGGGGCCGCGCCTGGTGGACCTGGGCGCGGTGCCGGGGGTGGACCGGGCGGCGTTACTGCCGTGGAAGTGGGCGCAGGGCACCGGCCGGGACGGGCGCACGGTCGCGCTCGGCACCGACGTCGGCCCGCAGGCGGTCTGCTACCGCAAGGACCTGTTCGCGCGGGCCGGGCTGCCGACCGGCCGGGCGGAGGTGGGGCGGCTGTGGGCCGGGGACTGGCGGCGGTTCCTGGCGGCAGGGCGGCGGTTCGCGGCGAAGGCGCCGGCCGGGACGGCGTTCACGGACTCGGCGTCCGGGGTCCTCTCGGCGGTCGTCAGCAGCAACCCCCGGCGCTTCTACGACGAGCGGGGCGCCCTCGTCGTGGGCTCCGACCCGGGCGTACGGGAGGCCTGGGACCTGGCCGCGGCCTTCGCCCGGCAGGGGCTCACGGCCCGGCTGCAGCAGTTCACGCCCGGCTGGGACCAGGGATTCGCGAACGGGGCCTTCGCGACCGTGGTGTGCCCGGCCTGGATGCTCGGCTACATCGAGGACAAGGCGGGCCAGGCGGGGCGGGGCCGCTGGGACGTGGCGGCGGCGCCCCGGCCGGGCAACCGGGGCGGTTCCTTCCTGGTCGTCCCCAAGGCCGGCCCGCACCGGACGGAGGCGGCCGAGCTCGCCGCGTGGCTGACCGCCCCGGCCCAGCAGGCCCGGGTCTTCGCCCGCCGGGGCAGCTTCCCGAGCGCCTCCGCCGCGCACGCCCTGCCGTCGGTGGCCGGCGCCCGCCACCCGTACTTCGGCGACACCCCGGTGGGCGCGATCTTCGGGGCGGCGGCCCGCGGTGTGCCGTCGGCGCCGATCGGCCCGAAGGAGGGCCTGGTCGCCCAGCTCCTGACCGACGGCGGCATGCTCCTGGTCGACCAGACGGGCCGCGACCCGGACGAGGCCTGGGCGGACGCGCTGCGGTCGATCGACAACGCCCTGGACCGGTGACGGTGACGGTGTCGGTGAGGCGGCGTGTCGACCGCTGGGTGCCGTACGGGCTCGTCGCGCCCTTCTTCGTCCTCTTCGGCGCCTTCGGGCTCTTCCCGCTCCTCTACACCGGCTGGGCCTCGCTGCACCGGGTCGAGCTGACGGCGCTCGACCGGCCCGAGTGGGTGGGCCTGCGCAACTACACCCGGCTCGCCGAGGATCCGTACTTCTGGAACGCGCTGGTGAACACCTTCGTGATCGGCGTGCTCTCGACGGTGCCCCAGCTGCTGCTCGCGCTCGGCGTTGCGCATCTGCTCGACGCGCGGCTGCGGGCGCGCGGCTTCTTCCGGGTGGTGGCGCTCGCGCCGTACGCGACCTCGGTGGCGGCGGCGACGCTGGTGTTCGCGCTGCTCTTCGGGCGCGAACACGGGCCGGTGAACTGGGCGTTCACGGCGGCCGGGCTGGCGCCGGTGGACTGGCAGAACGGGCCGTGGGCGGCCAAGGCGGCGGTGTCGGCGATCGTGGTGTGGCGGTGGACCGGCTACAACGCGCTGATCTATCTGGCGGCGATGCAGACCGTGCCGCGCGAGCTGTACGAGGCGGCGGCGCTCGACGGGGCCTCGCGGTGGCGGCGGTTCGTCCATGTCACGCTGCCGGCGCTGCGGCCGACGATCCTGTTCACGGTCGTCGTGTCGACGATCGGGGCGACGCAGCTGTTCGGCGAGCCGCTGCTCTTCGACGCCGGGACGGGCGCCTCGGGCGGGGCGGACCACCAGTTCCAGACGCTGGGGCTCTACCTGTACGAGCAGGGGTGGGTGAACCTGCATCTGGGGCGGGCCTCGGCGATCGCCTGGGTGATGCTGCTGATCCTGCTCGTCGTGTTCGGGGCGGCCCGGCTCGTGCGCTCGCGGCTCCGGGGGCGGGCCTGATGCGGGGCAAGGGGAGCGAGGGGGGCGAGCGGGCAGGCTGGGGCACGTACACCCTGCTCCTGCTGTTCTGCGCGGTCTCCCTCTTCCCGCTCGTGTGGGCGGCGGTGGCCGCCTCGCGGACGACCACCCGGCTCGCGCACACCCCGCCGCCGCTGCGCTTCGGCCGGAACCTGCCCGAGCACCTGGCCGTCGCATGGACCGACGCCCGGCTCGGCGCGGCGCTGTTCAACACCGTGCTCGTGGCGGGGCTGATCGCGGCGGGCACGGTCCTGGTGGCGACCCTGGCCGGTTTCGCCTTCGCGCGGCTGCGGTTCCGCTTCCGGGGCGCGCTGTTCGCGCTGGTGGTGGCGACGATGCTGATCCCGCCGCAGCTCGGCGTCGTACCGCTGTATCTGCTCGTGGCCCGGCTGCAGTGGACGGACGAGCTGCGGGCGGTGGTGCTGCCGGGTCTCGTGTCGGCGTTCGGGGTGTTCTTCATGCGGCAGCACCTGCTGCGCGCGCTGCCGGCCGAACTGGTCGAGGCGGCGCGGATGGACGGGGCGGGGCCGCTGCGGATCGTCTGGCACGTGGTGTTCCCGGCGGCGCGCCCGGCGATGGCGGTGCTCGGCACGCTGACCTTCGTGGCGGCCTGGAACGACTTCTTCTGGCCGGTGCTGGTGCTTACCCAGACGGGCAGTCCGACGGTGCAGGTGGCGCTGACCGGTCTGGGCCGCGGCTACATCCCGGACCGCTCGGTGGTGATGGCGGGCGCGTTGCTCGGCACGGTGCCGCTGCTGCTCGTGTTCGCGGTGCTCGGGCGGCTGGTGGTGGGCGGGGTGATGCGGGGCGCGGTGAAGGGGTGAGCCGGGGGACCGGAAAGGAGCGCGCCCCGGACGATGGTGGGGGTGGGACCGTCCGGGGCGCGCGGTGTGGGGGGCCGGAGTGGCTCGGGGTGTGGCTCGGGGTGTGGCTCGGGGTGTGGCTTGCTCGGGGTGCTACTTGTAGGCGCCGAAGGCCTTGGTGAAGGCCAGCGGCTGCTGGAGGATCGAGGAGCAGGTCGGGTCGGCGTAGTTCACGGCGCCGGACGCGCACTGCTTGTCGCGGGTCGCCGACCACATCGCCAGCCAGCCGATGCCCTTGGACTTGGCGAAGTCCACGAGCTGGGTGGCGTCGTCGACCTTGAAGACCTCGGACGAGACGTCGTTGACGCCGATCATCGGGGTGACGGCGACGGCCTTCCAGGCGGCCGCGTCGGAGAGCCCGAGGACGCCCTTGATCTGGGCCTGGGTGGCGGTGGCGGCCTGGATCGCGTACGTGCCCATGTCGCCGCTGTAGGCCGGTCCGTAGTCCATCGCCATGATGTTCACCGCGTCGACCCGGACGCCGTTGCGCTTCGCGTCGGCGATCAGGTCCACGCCCGGCTGGGTCAGGCCCTCGGGCATGACGGGCAGGGTGAACGACACGTTCAGGCCCGGGTGCGACTTCTGGAGCTGCGCGATGGCCTGGGAGCGGCGGGTGTTGGCGGCGGTGTCGGGGAGCGCGGCGCCCTCGATGTCGAAGTCGACCTTGGTGAGCTTGTACTGGTCGACGACCTTGCCGTACGCGGCGGCCAGCGCGTCCGCGGTCGAGCAGTTGAGCGCCAGCTCGTGCCCGGCGGCCCCGCCGAACGACACCCGCACGTCCCCGCCCTTGGCGCGCAGCGCCCCGATCTGCGCGGCGACCTTGTCCGAGGCGAGGTCGGTGACCCCGCCCCAGAGCGGGGCGCAGCTGCCGCCGGAGGTGATGAAGGCGAGGTTGAACTCCTTGACGCCGGTCGCGTCGACGGTGGAGAGGAGGTCGTACGCGGGGTAGAGGGAGGTGTCGACGTACGGCGCGAACTTCGCGGAGCCGGTGGTCGGGGGCGGGGTGGTCGTGGTGGGGGTCGGGGTCGGGGTGGCCGTCTTGGTGGGCGTGGGCGTCGGGGTAGCCGTCCTGGTGGGCGTCGGGCTCGGGGTAGGCGCCGTCGTCGTGGGACGCCCGGTGGGGGTGGGCGCGGGGCCGCCGGCGGCGCAGCTGGCCTTGTTGATGAGGCAGTTGACGGGGTCCCCGGCCTGCCCGGCCGCGGAGGTCACGAACCCGACGGTGACGGACTGCCCGGGCGCCAGCTGCCGGTTCCAGCTCGCGGGCTTCACGGTGACGTGCCGCCCGGAGACGGTGTGCTCGCCGTTCCACAGCGACCCGATCGTGGTCCCCTCCGGCAGGTCGAACTCCAGCGTCCAGTCCGACTGCGGCGCGTCGGTCTCGTTGGTGACGACGTACTGCCCGGTGTAGCCGCCGGTCCAGGAGCTGGTCCTGGTGTACGCCGCGCCGACGGACGCGGCCTGCGCGGTCCCGGAGAGCGCGAACGCCGCGCCCCCGATGACAGCCGCGGCCACGACCGCCCCGATCGCCTTGGTCCTGACGCTCGCCTTGCGCCGGTGTGCGCTGGTGCCCATCGCGTGCCTGCCTCTGTCTGCCGGGGGTGGTGTGTGGGGGGGGTGTGGGGGGTGGTGGGGTGCGGCAGCACGCTAGCGACTCGGAAACGGACAAATGCCCGATGACGGGGCGGGGTTGGGATTCTTAGGGTCCGCTTAAGGAGGACATCGGGACGGGAAAAGGTTGCGCCGTGAAGACCCCCCGAAACCGGACCCGACCCGACCCGCGGACCCCCTCAGCCCTGCTGGCTCCGGCCGCGGCGGCCCGTGCCCGCGCCCGCTCGGCGGCCCCGGCGCCGGGTCGGGGCGGGGGCGCGGCGGGCGTCGAGGGCGATCCAGATGCGGATCTCGGTGCCGCCGAGGACGGAGCGGCCGATGCGGACGTCGCCGCCGGTGGCCTCGGCCATGCGGCGGGCGATGTCGAGGCCGAGGCCGGTGGAGCCGTCTCGGCCGCTGCCCGCGCCGCGGGCGAGCGCGGCGGCGGGGTCGGGGATGCCGGGGCCGGCGTCGGAGACCAGGACGATGACGGCGTCGTCGCCGTTGTGGAGGTCCACGGAGAAGGCGGTGCCCTCCGGGGTGTGCCGGAAGACGTTGCCGAGGAGGGCGTCGAGCGCGGCGACGAGTTCGGGGCGCGCGACCGGGATGCGGACCGGACGGTCGACGCCCGCGACCCGTACCTTCCGGCCCTCGTCCTCCGCGAGCGCCGACCAGAAGTCCATCCGCTCGCGCACCACTTCGGCCGCGTCGCAGCCGGCGACCGGGCCGGTCGGCTGGGTCTGCGGCTTGGCCTCCCGGGCCGTACGGATGATCGTGTCGACCTCGCGCTCCAGCTGCTCGACCGCGGCCCGGGTCTGCTCGGCGGCCGGACCGGAGCCCAGCGAGGCCGCGTTGAGGCGGAGCACGGTGAGCGGGGTGCGCAGCCGGTGGGAGAGGTCGGCGGCGAGTTCGCGCTCGTTGGCGAGGAGCTGGACGACCTGGTCGGCCATCGAGTTGAAGGCGACGGCCGCGGACTTGAGCTCCGGCGGCCCCTCCTCCCGTACCCGCGCGCCCAGCCGCCCCTCGCCGAGTTCGTGCGCGGCGCGGGCGAGCCGCTGCGCGGGCTGCACCATGCGCAGGCCGAGCCGGTCGGCGACCGCGACCGATCCGACGATCAGGGCCGCGCCGACCGCCGCGAGCACCAGCCACGCCGTCGCGACGCCGTTGCTGACCTCGCCCTCGGGCACGAAGAGTTCGACGACGGCGACCTGCCCCGAGCTGACCGCGGTGGGCTGGAGCAGCACGAATCCGCCCGGCACCTCCGCGATCGTCGCCCGCCCGAGCCGCCGCGTGGTGCCCAGGTCCTCGCCGCTGGCCCGCCGGGACCCGATCGCCCGCCCCTTGCCGGGCAGATGGACGGCGAGCCGCCCCTCCGCGCCGTCGTCGGTGGTGGCGACGGCCCGTTCCAGCTGCTCGCGGTCGGTGGTGATGGCGAGCACCGGCGCCAGGCCGGAGGCCCGCCGCTCGGCGTTGGAGAAGGCCCGGTCGCGGGCCATCTCCTTGACGACGAGCCCGAGCGGTACGGCGAAGGCGACCACGACCATCACGGTGACGGCGAGCGACACCTTGACCAGCGCCCACCTCACGGCCGGGCCTCGGCGGCCCCGGCCGGCGGCTCCAGCTTCACGCCCACCCCGCGCAGGGTGTGCAGATAGCGGGGCCGGGCCGCCGTCTCGCCCAGTTTCCGCCGCAGCCAGGACAGATGGACGTCGATGGTCTGGTCGTCCCCGTACGCCTGCTGCCACACCTCGGCGAGCAGTTCCTTGCGCGAGACGACCACCCCGGGCCGCCCGGCGAGGAAGGCGAGCAGGTCGAACTCGCGGCGGGTCAGGTCGAGCGCCGCCCCGTCGAGGGCCGCCTGCCGCCGCAGCGGGTCGATGGCGAGCCCGCCGACCCGCAGCTCCCGGGACGGCGGCGCCTCGCCGGCCGAGGAACGGGCCCGGCGCAGGACCGCGGCCATCCGCGCGGACAGGTGCTCCACGGAGAACGGCTTGGTCAGATAGTCATCGGCCCCGTCGTTGAGCAGCCGTACGATCTCGGCCTCGTCGTCGCGGGCGGTCGCGATGATCACCGGCACGTCCGTGATCCCGCGCAGCATCTTCAGCGCCTCGGCCCCGTCGAGATCGGGCAGCCCGAGGTCGAGGATGACCACGTCGAAGCGGAAATGGGCGACCTCGCGCAACGCCTCCAGGGCCGTCCCGACGCTCCGCACGGTGTGGGAGGCCTCGGTGAGATGCCGGATGAGGGCGGAACGGACGAACTGGTCGTCCTCGACCACGAGCACACTTGCCATGGCCCGCACCGTACGCCATTCGGGGGACAGCGGGACGGACAGCAGTACGGCTGACGGATGGCAGGATGACCCGGTGCGAAGAGGTCTGGTTCACGCCCTGGCGTGGTCGCTCGCCACGGGCGCGGCGGTCACCCTCTCCTGGTGGGGGGTGCACACGGTGCTGGCCGGCACGGTCTACGACCCGCCGCGCGCGCTGCCCATCCCGTCCGGCGCCACGGGCTCGGACGGCGCCTCGATCGGCGCGCCCACCTCGGCCGCGACCCCGTCGGCGCCCACGCCCACCCCCTCCGCCGGCCCGGGCACCGGCAGCCCGTCGCAGCCGCCGACCACTCCCCCGGCCGCGCCCCGGCAGCCCGCCTCCGCGAAGCCGCCGGCGGACACGAGCGGCAACGTGAAGAGTTACGGCACGGACGGCGGCCGGGCCGTCTTCGACCTGGGCCCGTCCTCGGCGGAACTGGTGAACGCGACGCCCGAGTCGGGCTGGCAGATGCAGGTGTGGAAGCAGCCCACCTGGATCCGGGTGACCTTCACCAAGGACGGGCGCGAGATCTCCGTCTTCTGCCTGTGGCACGACTCGGCGCCGCGCGTGGAGATCGACGAGCGCTCCGTCTGACTAACGGAAGACAGAGGCGGGCGGTACGGGAGAGGGCTTGGCGCTGGCGTCGGTGACCGCGGCCGCGCCACCGGTGAAGTCGGCGAGCGCCCGCCCGTGCTCGACCCGCCCCGGGTGCGGGTCGGTCGCCACCCGCCGGGTCAGCTCGGCCACCGGCAGTTCACGGTCGGAGGCGAGCAGTACGGCGTTGCCGAAGCGGCGCCCGCGCAGCACGGTCGGGTCCGCGGCGACCGCGAGCTCCGGGAAGACGGCGGCGGCGGTCGCGATCTGGCCGCGGAGATGCGCCAGCGGCGGGCCGTCGGCGAGGTTGGCCGCGTAGAAGCCGCCGGGCCGCAGCACCCTGCGTACCTCGGCGAGAAACTCCGTACTGGTCAGATGCGCGGGGGTCCGGGCGCCGCTGAACACATCGGCGATGATCAGGTCGGCCCAGCCGTCCTGGACCTTGCCGAGCCCGGCGCGGGCGTCGGTCGACCGGACCCGGATCCTGGCCCCCGCGTCGAGCGGCAGCTCCCGCCGCACGAGCTGCACGAGCGGCCCGTCCAGCTCCACGATCTGCTGGGTCGAGCGAGGCCGGGTGGCCGCCACGTACCGGGCGAGGGTGAACGCGCCGCCGCCGAGGTGCACGACCTGCACCGGCCGGTTCGGCGGCGCGACGAGGTCGGCGATGTGCCCGAGCCGCCGCTGGTACTCGAAGGACAGATACGCGGGATCGTCGAGGTCCACATGCGACTGCGGGGCGCCGTCGATCAGCAGCGTCCACCCGCGCGCCCGCTCCCGGTCGGGTATGAGCTCCGCGAGCCCGCCGTCCACCTGCTCGACGACCGCCACGCCCTCCGCCGCCCGCTCCCGCTGTCTGTTCCTGGCCACGCCCTCATTATCGGCGCAGGTGACGCAAGACGGCGCCGAGCCTTTCAGGGGCGCGGGACTGTGACACTTTGCGGCTCCGCCGCGTGGGCGCGATCGCCACGACGGACCAGGCCTTTCAGGGGCGCGGGGAACTGCGCGACCAGCCACGACGGCGCCGCACCGGCCTACGGCGAAAGGGCCCCCAAGGGGCGCGGGGCTGTGACACTGTGCGGCTCCGCCGCGTGGGCGCGCCAAGCCACGACGGCGCCGCAGCCGCGAGACGGCAGATCTCACCCACCCGCTAGGCGCCCGCACCGCTCAGCGGCAGCCATCCGCCGCCTCGATCAACCGCGCCGCCTGCCCAAGCGCCTCCCGCAACATCGCCGGATCCGTGACCTCACCGCTGTCGCCGGGCGGCAACAGCCAGTCGGCCGGGCGCGGAGTGACGCCGTCCGGGCCCGGGAGCTCCGGCGGCTCCGGGATCCGCAGCCCGCGCCCGTCCGTCCTCGTACACGCGCTGCCCGGCATGTCCCAGCCCGCCGCGGTGCCCGGCGGCACCAGGAAGCCGAGCGTGTCGCACGCCCCGTCGTGCAGCACCGGGCCCACCGCAGGGGCGCCGCCGCGGCGCAGGATGTCCACGGCCTCCAGGCCCTGCCGGGCCGGCACGGTCACCAGGTCGCAGGGCGCGGCGACGGCCGGCGAGGCCGTCCGGACGGCTTCGCCGGGGGACGCGCTCGCGTCCGCCGTGGGGGTGTGCCGCTCGGTCGACGCCTGCGAGGCGGACGACGCCTGCGCGGCGACCGGCCCGATGGCTCCGGCTTCCACCATTTCCACCATGGGACCCTCCTCGTTTTCGAAGAGGAGACACGTTCCGTCTCTCCACATGGTTCAACGCCGCTCCCCGTCAACGGCTACGGCGGCACGCCGCCGCAAAGGATGGCAGTTCATGGCAGATCGCGTACGAGATATCCGATTTGTTGCCAAACCCAGCGTGGGCGACCGGTCACAGCAGGTACGTTCTTGCCCCGCCGGAACACCGGCAGCACCAGGAGAGGGCTCGGCCATGGCGTTGTCACGGGCAGTTCCCAATCTCGCCTTCCGCAGGCTCCGCGGACAGCGTTCGCCGGCGGAGTTCGCCGCGGCCGTCCGCCGGGCGGCACGGGAGATCGGCGAGCAGGTCGCGTGCGACGCCCGCTACATCGGCCGCGTCGAGGCGGGCGAGATCCGCTGCCCGAACTACGCGTACGAGCGGGTCTTCCTGCACATGTTCCCCGGACTGAGCCTTGCGGACCTGGGGTTCTCGGCGCGGGAGGCCGTTCGCGGCCGGCGGCCGGCCGCCGTGGCGGCCGGGGCACCGCCGCCCCTCGCCTTCACCACCCGGAACGATGAGGAGAGCGACGTGCTGCGTCGCGCATTCATGACCGGCGGCACCGCCACCCTGGCGACCGCCTCGCTGGGCCTCGGCGGCTCGGCCGCCGTGGCCATCCCGGCCCCCCGCTCGGTCCACCGCGTCGGCGACGCCGAGGTCCGCGCCGTAGAGGAAGCGGTTCGCCAGATCCGGCTGCTCGACGACCGGCACGGCGCCGAGGGGCTCTACCGGCGGGCCACCCAGCCGCTGCGCTCCGCGTACGCCCTGCTCGACGCGGGCGTCACCACCCGCCGCGCCACGGCCGACCGGCTGCACAACGGCGCCGGTGAACTCGCCATCTCGGTCGGCTGGCTCGCCCACGACTCGGGCCGGCTCGACGATGCCCGCTCGCACTACGCCGAGGCCCTGGCCACCGCCCGGATGGCCGGCGACTCCGCCCTGGAGGCGCACGCCTTCTGCAACGCGTCGTTCCTGGCGCGGGACTCGGGCCGCTACCGCGAGGCGGTACGGGCCGCCCAGGCCGGGCTGCGGGCCGCGACACCGCTCGCCTCCGACCGGCTGCTCGCGCTGCTCACCCTCCGGGAGGCCGGGGCCTGGGCCGGGCTCGGCGACCGCGGCGCCTGCTCGGCGGCGCTCGGGCGGGCGCACGCCCACTTCGGGCGGGGCCCCGGCGAGGGCGACCCGGAGTGGATGTCCTTCTTCGGCGAGCCGGAGCTGGAGGCGCAGGAGGCGCTGTGCTGGTCGCTGCTCGGCGACTGGTCGCGCGCCGCCCGCCACGCCCAGCGCGCCACGGTCCTGCAGGACCCGCACTTCGCCCGTAACCTCGCCCTCTACCGCACCCAGCTGGCCGGCAACCTGGCCCGCGCGGGCCGCCCCGACGAGGCGGCGGCGGAGATCCGGCGGGTGGAGGACTCCCTGGCGGGCGTCGAGTCGGCCCGTATCCGCAGCCTGCTGACGGAGACCCGCAAGGTCATCGCCGCGCACTGAGCCGAGCGCGGGCCGCGGCGCGTACCCAGCGGGCGCCCCGGCGCGCAAGCGGCCCGGGGTGAGGCCGCGCGCGGGCTCCGGCGCGCAAGCCGCGCACTGAGCCGCCACGGCGCCCCCCTGCCCCAGAGCTACTGCTCCAGGTGCCCGGTGTCGTTCCAGCGCTCGATCGCCGGGTCGCCGTAGGCCCAGCCGAGCACCGAGAGGCTGGTCGGGTCGAGGCGGATGCGGGCGGCGAAGGAGACGTCCTCGCCCAGCCAGCGCGCGCCGATGGAGCGCAGGATGTGGCCGTGCGCGAAGACGAGCACGTCGCGGTCGGCCGAGCGGGCCCACTCCACGACCCGGTCGGCGCGGGCCGACAGCTCGGCCATCGTCTCTCCGTCCGGCACGCCGTCGCGCCAGATGAACCAGCCCGGCTGCACCCGCTGGATCTCGGCCGGGGTCATCCCCTCGTACGCGCCGTAGTCCCACTCCATCAGCGCGTCCCAGTCCTCGGCGCGCTCGCCGAAACCGGCCAGGTCGCAGGTCTCGCGGGCCCGCACCAGCGGGCTGGTGCGCACCTCGACGCCGTCGAGGCCGGCCCACGGGCCGCGGGCGAGCCGCTCGCCGAGGAGCTTGGCGCCGCGCCGGCCCTCGTCGAGCAGGGGGATGTCGGTCCTGCCGGTGTGCCGGCCGAGCAGCGACCATTCGGTCTGGCCGTGCCGGGCGAGCAGGATGCGCGGTGCCATGGAGGCTCTCCAGATCTTCACGTGCGGATGCCCTCCCATCATCTCCCACCCGAATTCGCGGTGACCGCCGGGCAACCTCCCCGACACGGACCGCGTCCTCCCACGACCGGACGGGGGTACGGGTACGGACCGAGTGGGGGAACCGGGCATGCGCAGGCCACGCTGGTGGGCGGAGCTGATACTGATCGCCGCGGTGTACGCGGCCTACTCCGGCGGGCGACTGCTCGCCCGGGGCGACGCGGACTCGGCCGTGGGGCACGGGCTGGCGATCCTGCGGATCGAGGAGACCCTGGCGCTCGACTTCGAGCGCCCGCTGAACCGTCTGTTCACCGCGGTCCCGGCGCTCGGCGTGCCCGCCGACTTCGCGTACGCGTCCCTGCACTACCTGGTCACGCCCGCCGTCCTGATCTGGCTGTACCGCCGCCGCCCCGCCGCCTATCTGGCCGCCCGCACCTGGCTGATGCTCGCCACCCTCCTCGGCCTCGTCGGCTTCACGCTGCTGCCGACCTGCCCGCCGCGGCTGCTCGCCCCCGGGCACGGCTTCGTCGACACGATGGCGCACTTCAGCTCGTACGGCTGGTGGGGCGGGGAGGCCAGCGCGCCGCGCGGTCTCGGCTCGTTCACCAACCAGTACGCGGCGATGCCGAGTCTGCACGTCGGCTGGGCGCTGTGGTGCGGGGTGCTGCTGTGGCGGTACGGGCGGACGCCGCTGCTGAAGGTCCTGGGGGCGGCGTACCCGCTGCTGACCGTGCTCGTGGTGATGGGCACCGCCAACCACTACTTCCTGGACGCGGCGGCCGGGGCGGCGGTGATGGGGGCCGGGCTGCTGCTCACGCCGCTCGTACGCCGGGCCCTGGATCGACTCCAGGATCGGATCTTCGGGGGCGAATCGGAGCGAAACCACCCGCGTGTCAGTGGCGGATGGGAGACTTCCGCGGGTGAGCGCATCCCTGGGCAGCGGCCCGCACCGGCCGCCGCAGACGACACTCCGGCATCGGCTCGCTGAGCTGCGCGGACCGGCCGCCGTGCCGCGTCCGCTGGACGCGCGGGCGCTGGCCGCCCTGGCCGCGAACCCCGGCTGCCGGCGGCGGGCGATCCTCGACGGGGCGGGGGTCGACAAGACCGCGCTCGCCGCGAAGCTGGGCTCCCCGTCCGGTTTCGGCCAGTCGCAGTTCGCGATCGCCCGGGGCAACGCGTTCGAGGCGAAGGTGAAGGCGGACGGCGGGCGCGAGCTGCTCGGGCTGCTCGGCATCGCCGAGCCGGGCGAGGTCGACCTGCCGGAGCTGACGGCCGCAGGCCCGGAGGGCCGGGCGGCGCGGACCGCGCTGGCGCTGCGGGAGGCGACGGCGGCGGGCCGCTGGGCGCTGTTCGACCATCCGATGCTGGCCCTGGAGGTGGCCGGTTCGCCGGTCTATCTGGAGCCGGACGCGGTGGTGGTCCGGCCGGACGGGCGGTGGACGGTCGTGGAGATCAAGTCCTTCCCGATGATCGACGGTTCGGCGGACGCGGCGAAGGTGGGCGCGGCGGCCCGCCAGGCCGCGGTGTACGTGCTCGCCTTGGAGAAGGTCGCCGCGCTCACGGAGGGCGCGGCGGTGGCCCACCAGGTGCTGCTCGTCTGCCCCAAGGACTTCTCCAACCTGCCGACCGCCTCCGCCGTGGACGTCCGCAAGCAGCTCGCCGTCACCCGGCGCCAGCTCACCCGGCTGACCCGGATCGAGGAGATCGCGGACACCCTGCCGGAGGGCGTCACCTTCGATGTCGCCGAGTGCTCGGCGGAGCAGCTGGCCTCGGCGGTGGAGTGCGTGCCGCACGCCTACGCGCCGGAGTGCCTGGCCGCCTGCGAGCTGGCCTTCCACTGCCGTGAGCGGGCCCGCACAGCGGACGTGGTGACGGCGCTCGGCCGTTCGGTACGGGGCGAGCTGGGCGGCCTGACCACGATCGGCGCGGTCCTGGCGGCGGCGCGCGGCGAGGCGGGCGACCCGGACGACCCGGCGGTGGCGGCGCTGCGCCGGGCGCGGGCCCTGCGCGCGGAGGCGCTGGCGGCGGCTCCGGCCCGTATCCCGGCGGAGGTCGTCGAATGCGCCTGCTGACCGGCCTTCGGCCCGTCCCTGCCATCCCCGCCGAGACTGCCGAGACTGCCGAGGAGGCACCCGTATGTCGCTGATCGGCACCCTGGCCCGGATGGAGGCCGTGGAGGCGGGCCGGGCCCAGCCGCTGGCCACGGTGCGGCACCGGCATCTGTCCGAGCGTCCGCTGGTCCTCGTACCGCTGACGACCTCCGGTGAGGCCGGTGCGCCGCTCGGCGCGCTGGTGGGCACGGACCCGGAGGAGCCGCGGCTGCTCGTCGTGCCGCAGCCGCGCGACCGGGACCTGCGCTTCGCGTTCCTCGCCGAGCTGGCCGACGAGATCCTGCCGTACGTGGACTCGTACGCGGAGGTCGTGGAGGCGGCCGAGCGCTCCGAGACCGACCCGGAGACCGGCAAGAAGGTCAAGGTCGAGGTCGAACTGTGCGCGGACGCACCGCAGTTGGTGGTGCCGAGCCGGGCGGGCGTCGAGTACGTACGACTGCTCGGGCGGTCCATGCGGTTCCGGCGCACGGCCGAGCAGGACCCGGAGACGCCGTTCCCGGCGCCGCCGCGGGTGCCGCTGCTCGGGCGCTGGCTGACCCACTTCGGCGAGCGGGCCCGGGTGCCGGGCTCGTCGCTGCTCGTCGCGGCGACCGATCTGCTGAACCGGCACTGGGCGACCGGCCAGTCCTCCCTGGAGGACCAGCACCTGGGCGCGCTGCTCGCCTGGATCGCCCCTGACGACGGCGAGTCCGGGGCGGAGGCGGCGCTGCGCGCCGAGCTCGGGCGGGACGCGCAGGGGCAGTTGGTGTGCCCGCCGGCCGGTCCGGCGACCGACCCGGCCTTCGACAACAGGCTGCTCGCGCCCGCGATCGAGCGCTACGACCGGGCCCGGCAGGCGCTCGGCGCGGCCGAGGACGGCGGGGCGGCCGAGGACGGGCTCGCCGAACTCACCCGCGCCGAGCGGGAGATCCGCCGCCTCGTCCTCTCGCAGCTGAGGCCGACCTGGTACGCGGTGTGGCAGGCGCTCGACCTGCTGCGGGAACTCCCGGAGGGGGCCCGGGTGGCCGACCGCTGGACCCGCGACCGCTGGTCGTTCACCGGCCAGCGCGACCGGATCGCGGCGGGCGAGCCGCCGCAGCCGCGCCGGGACGACGCGGTGACCGCGGCCTCGAAGCTGGCGGCGCGCGAACAGGCGCAGGGCCAGCTGGAGGCGCAGGAGGCCCTGGACGACCCGCTGGTGATGGCGGGCCGGCGGCTCGCGGGCGAGGCGTTCGTCGCGGAGGTCACCGAGGTCACCATGGCCTGGACGGAGTCGAAGCGCCCGGCGCCCCGCCCGCTGCTCACCGTCCGCACCGACGACCGGCCGCACCTGGGCGAGGGCGTGAAGGCGTACCGCTCGCTCGACGGCAAGCCGCAGTCGGCCGAGTTCGTGCGCCACGAGCCGGACGGCGCCCTGGTGCTGCGACTCCTGGACAAGATGGGCCGCTCGAAGGATCCGGCGGAGGGCACCGTGCCGGAGAAGGGCGAGCGGATCGCCTGGACGCTGTTCGAGCACGACCAGCGGATGGGCGCGAAGCTGCCGGACCCGGAGGAGACGCCGTGGACGCACGGCGGCCCTCCGCGCACCGATGCCCTGGAACTCCCTGATGCCGTCACACCGGAGGACATCCTGTGAGCCCCGAGTCCCTGCCCTTCGACCCGTCCGCGGAGGCGACCCGGGCGACGGAGGCGATCCTGGCCGACACGCTGCGCGGCTCCGCCCGCGGCGTGGTCGTGGACTCTCCGCCGGGCGCCGGGAAATCGACGCTCGTGGTGCGGGCGGCGCTCGAACTGGCCGATGCCGGGCGCCCGTTGATGATCGTGGCGCAGACCAACGCGCAGGTGGACGACCTGGTGCTGCGGATCGCCGAGAAGCAGCCGGAGCTCGCGGTCGGCCGGCTGCACTCCAGCGACGCCGATCCGTACGACAAGGCGCTCGACGACCTGGAGCAGGTGCGGAAGTCGGCGAAGGCCGGGGACCTGGTGGGTCTGCCGGTGGTGGTGTCGACGGCCGCGAAGTGGGCGCACGTGAAGAACGTGGAGCCGTGGGCGCACGCGATCGTCGACGAGGCGTACCAGATGCGCTCGGACGCGCTGCTCGCCGTGGCGGGCCTGTTCGAGCGGGCGCTCTTCGTGGGCGACCCGGGGCAGCTGGACCCGTTCTCGGTGGTGGGCGCGGAGCAGTGGGCGGGCCTGTCGTACGACCCGTCGGCGTCGGCCGTCTCCACGCTCCTGGCGCACAACCCGGAGCTGCCGCAGCACCGGCTCCCGGTGTCCTGGCGGCTGCCGGCCTCGGCCGCGCCGCTGGTGTCGGATGCCTTCTACCCGTACACGCCCTTCCGCAGCGGCACCGGCCACGGCGACCGGCGTCTGTCCTTCGGCGTGCCCTCGGACGGCTCGGCCCCGGACCGGGTCCTCGACGAGGCCGCCGAGTCCGGCTGGGGCCTGCTCGAACTCCCCGCCCGCCACACCCCGCGCACCGATCCCGAGGCGGTCCACGCGGTCGCCCTCGTCGTGCGCCGCCTGCTCGACCGCGGCGGCGCCTCGGTCTCGGAGCGCTCCCCCGACCCGGCCCCCCTCACCCCGGACCGCGTCGCCGTCGGCACCGCCCACCGCGACCAGGCGGCGGCCGTCCGCGCGGCCCTCGCCGACCTCGGCGTCACGGGCGTCACCGTGGACACGGCGAACCGCCTCCAGGGCCGCGAGTACGACGTCACCGTCGTCCTCCACCCCCTCTCCGGCCGCCCCGACGCCACCGCCTTCCACCTGGAGACCGGCCGCCTCTGCGTCCTCGCCTCCCGCCACCGCCACGCCTGCATCGTCGTCTGCCGCGCCGGCGTCACCGCCCTCCTCGACGAACACCCCTCGACGGAACCGGTCCAGCTGGGCGTCACGGTGAAGTTCCCCGACGGGTGGGAGGCGAACCACGCGGTGCTCTCGCACCTGGCGGAGCACCGCGTGTCGTGGGCGCCGTGAGTCCGGACGCCGTGAGTCCGGGCCCGTGAGCGGCGGGCTTCGGCCCTCTTGCCAGGCGCGGGAGAATGGGAAGCGGCGGCCCGGGTGTCCGGGCCGTGTGTGTGCGAGGAGGAGAAGGACCATGGCGGAATCCGCGGAGCGGAGCGGGCAGCGGCGGGTCAGGCCGGCGCCGCTGGTCTTCGAGCCTGCCGAGGCGACCGCCGACCCGGAGCACTTCTTCGACCTGGAGTCCATCGAGGACCCGCGGGAGCTGCTGGCCCGGGCGACGGAGCTGACGCTCGCGTTCCGGGCGGCGACGGACCGGGCGATCGAGTACCAGGCGATCGCGGCGGCCCAGCTCGCGGACCCGCGCCGGTTCGACCGGCTGACGCCCGCCGACATCGCCGAGCGGGCGGCGTGGACCGAGGACTACGCGCGGAAGATGATCGAGTTCGGGCAGGGCCTGATCCGTACGGGCGGGCGCGAGACCGAGGACTGAGGGAACGGGGACCGGGACTGCGCCCGCGGTCTACCCCGGCAGCCCAGCGCGCTGGCATATGCCGGGGCGCAAGATACTCCTCCGCACCCCACCGTGTCCGGGTTTCCCGCAACCCGCTGAAACGGCTCCGTCACACCCGGTAGATGTTCTCGTATGACGACGTGGTTGAGCGACGAGACGACGGTCCTGTACGACATCTGCCGGCACCAGCCCGCGCGGGTCACCGAGGACGGCGCCGCCTGGCTCGCCTCCGCCACCTCGCGCCCGGGCCCCGCGCTCGCCCACTGGGAGCAGCGCCCCGCCTCCCCCGCCGTACTCCCCTGCGGCACGGTCTTCGACGTCGTCAACGTGGAGCCGACCTTCGGGCGCCGGATGCTGGACCGGCTGTGGGCCGAGGGCCCGGGCAGCGGCCCGGTCGCGGTCCACCGGGGCCGGATGCTGCTCTTCGCCGCCCCCGGCACCGCCCAGCGCTTACCGTCCCTGCTCGACTGGGAGGAGTGGGGCCAGGAGGTCCCCCGCCCGCTCTGCCACGGCACCGGCGACGCGGTCACCATCCCCCCGCTCACCCCGCACGACTCCTCGGGCCCCCGCTGGCTGGTCGCCCCCGACACCCGCAAGCCCTGGCTCCCCGGCCCCGAGGTCCTGCTGTGGGCCTGCGTGCGGGCCGTCCGGGCGGTTAGGGCGGCCGACGTGCGGGTATCGATTTTTGCTTCCGCCGACCAGGATGCTAATGTCTACGACGTCAGCAGGCGCCGCTAGCTCAGTTGGTTAGAGCAGCTGACTCTTAATCAGCGGGTCCGGGGTTCGAGTCCCTGGCGGCGCACAGACGGAAGAAGCCCCTCGCGGAAGCGGGGGGCTTCTTCGTGTGCACGGGGGATCGGTCGGCTCAGCCGACGGGCTGCGGGCCCGTGATGCGGATGGTCCAGACGCCCGAGGGGGTGCGTTCGGCGACGTCCACGCGGACGCCGGTGTCCGGGACCGTGAAGGACTCGCCCTCCTGGAGCGGGGCGTCCGCGAGCGGGGGGTAGACGGAGCGTTCCCAGCAGGCCTCGGTGCGGGGGTGGGTGTCGACGACCTCGACGGGACCGTCGCCGGAGGCGGCGCGGTTGCGGACGCGGTAGACGAGGACGCCCTCGGTGCAGGTGTCGGCGTCGTTGCCGGTGGCCGAGCGGGCCTCGATGGCCAGGACGCTGTCCTCGCCGGTGCGGACCACGGCGAGCCGGGTGCCGAGGGTGCCGCCGGCGACCGGGGCGGCGGCGACCGGTTCCAGGCCGATGACGTGGGTGCCGGGGCCGCGTACGCAGGCCACCTGGGCGCGGTCGAGCCAGCCCAGCTTCCACTTGTGCCAGGCGAAGAGGTCGGGCGCGAGGCCGAACTGGCTGCCCATGACGTCCCAGTCGCCGACGTGGGTGTCCCAGTCGCCCTTGCCGTCGGTGGGCCGGTGGTAGAGGTCGGGCAGGTCGAAGACGTGTCCGGTCTCGTGGGCGAGCACGTTGCGGTCCGGCGGGTGCCGCTCGAAGACGGTGACGACCCGCTTGATCTCGGTACCGTCGGCCTCCGGCGGGTGTTCCAGGTTGACCACCTTGGTGGCGTCGGAGTCCACGCCGGGCGCGTCCGGGTCGGCGACCAGATAGACGATGTCGTAGCGGGAGAAGTCCACGGCGGCGTCGGCCGCCCGGATCGCGTCGCGCAGATAGGCCCCGCGGTGCTCGGCGCTCCAGTCGCGCCGTATCGCGTACGCGGTGGATTTCTGCGGCATCCGGGCCCAGCCGGCCTGCGGGTGGACGCGCAGGCTGAAGCGTCCGTAGGAGGCGCGCTCGAAGAACTCGGCGGTGCCGGGGAAGTGGTCGGCGGTCAGCTCGGCGGGGGTGGTGAGCGGCGGGGAGTCGGGGAAGGACAGGAAGATCATGACGGCGTCGAGGGCGCGGGCGGGCCGGGGGTAGGCCCGGTTCCAGGTGTCGAGGCCGAGGGAGTGGTGCGCGGCGGTACGGGGCAGGGCGCACGGGCCCGCCGAGGGCGCGGCGACGGCCGGCCCGGCCACCAGACCGGTCGCGGCGAGCGCCGCGAGGGAGGTGAAGGCGGCCGCGCCGGCCCGCAGGCGGGAGCGCTCCACCGGCCCGCGCGCGCCACCGGACCCCCGGCCGAGCCCTCGCCCGGGCGCCCACTCGGACCCTCCTCCATACACTCCCCCAGCCCCCCGGCCGAGCCCTCCCCCGCCCGCTCCCCCGTGCGCGCCACCGGACCCTCGCCCGGGCACCCGCCCGGGTGGCTGCTGACCCCTCACGTGGACCTCCGGCTCCGGAAAGCTGACACCTCAACCACCTTGTGGCGGTTTGTGGTGTTTCGCACCTTTCCGCTGCCCCGGTCGGGTGAGCGGGACGCGCCCGGTCGACGCGACACGGGCAGGCATCAGCTCACGGAAAGTCACATTCGGTCAGGCCCTCATCGACCCGTGTCACACCCGCGCAGAAACGATCTGCCGCCACCCGGGGTGGTCAGCCTCACAGCCCGCACGGGGCCCGGGGCCCGTCCAGAAGCTGGAACGGCGCCCCAACCAGCCTCTATGATCGGCACACTTTCCCTGGGCCGACCATTCCGACCACATCTGTACGGGAGCGAGCGGTGAGCGGATCCCCCGAAGTACCGGTGCACCCGTCGGCGGAACCGGCGATCACAGAGTGTCACTCACCCGCACCCGATCCGGACGACGGTACGGAACTCCGCGACCCCCGAGACGACCTCCACGACCCCCGAGACGACCTCCGCGACCTCCGCGACCATCAGGCCGCCTTCCGCGCCGCCCGGCTCGCCATGGCCCTGGTCGACCGGGACGGCATCGTGCTCGCCGCCAACGACGCCCTCGGCTCCCTCCTCGGCGCCGACGCCGACGCCCTGCGCCGGCAGGCCGCCGCCGACCTCGTCGACCTCGCCGCCGACGGCCGCACCTGGCACGCCTACCGCGAGGTGCTCGGCGGCCGCCGCTCCCGCTTCCGCTGCACCCGCCGCCTCAAGCACCCCGACGGGCGCTCCCTGTGGGCCGAGGTCACCGTCGCCCCCGTGCCGGACAGCCCGCGCGTGCTGCTCTCGGTCGCGGACATCAGCGACCGGCGCGAGCTCCAGGCCCGGCTGCGCCACCTCCAGATGCACGACCCGGTCACCCGGCTGCCCAACCGCACCCTCTTCTTCGAGCGGCTCACCGCCGCCCTGGAGAGCGCCGCCACCGAGGGCCCGGCGGCCGGCGAGGCCCCCCGGGAGCACACGCACCGGACCCACGAGACCTACCAGTCCTACGAGTCGTACGGGCATGGCAGAACAGGGCGGATCGGCATCTGCTACCTGGACCTCGACGGGTTCAAGGCGGTCAACGACACCCTCGGGCACCGGGTCGGCGACCGGCTGCTCGCCGCCGTCGCGGGCCGGCTGACCGAGTGCGCCGACGGCTACGGCTACACCCGCAGCGGCGGCGGGCACCTGGTGGCCCGGCTCGGCGGCGACGAGTTCGCGATCCTGGTCGAGGACTCCACCGGCACCGAGCAGCTGGCCGACCTCGCGCAGTCCGTCCTCACCGCGCTCCAGGAGCCCTTCGACCTGTCCGGGCAGCGGCTCTCGGTCTCCGCCTCCATCGGCGTGGTCGAGCGGCGCGCGCACGGCTCGACGGCGACGCAGCTGATGCAGGCCGCCGACACCACGCTGTACTGGGCCAAGGCCGACGGCAAGGCCCGCTGGACCCTCTTCGACCCCGAGCGCAACGCGCACCGGATGACCCGGCAGGCGCTCTCCTCCACCCTGCGGCCGGCCGTGGAGCGGGGCGAGTTCGTGCTGGAGTACCAGCCGCTCGTGGACCTCGTCGACGGGGCGGTGCGCGGGGTGGAGGCGCTGGTGCGCTGGGACCACCCGCAGTTCGGGCTGCTCACGCCGAATCGGTTCGTCGGGATCGCCGAGGAGGACGGCTCGATCGTCGAGCTGGGCCGCTGGGTGCTGCACACCGCCTGCCGCCAGGCCCGGCAGTGGCAGAAGGACCACCCGGGCGACCGGCCGATCTTCGTCAGCGTCAATGTGGCGGTACGTCAGGTCTGGGACTCCGACCTGGTCGCCGACGTCGCCGGCATCCTCGCCGAGACCGGGCTCGCGCCGCATCTGCTCCAGCTGGAGCTGACCGAGTCCGCCGTCATGGGCTCGGCCGGCCGGCCGCTGCAGGCGCTCCAGGCGCTGAGCGACATGGGGGTGCGGATCGCGATCGACGACTTCGGCACCGGCTATTCGAACCTCGCCTATCTGAGCCGGCTGCCGGTCTCCGTGCTCAAGCTGGACGGATCGTTCGTGCGCGGCTTCCAGGACGAGGAGCACGCCAACCCGGCGGACGAGCTGATCGTCGAGGCGCTGGTCGGGCTCTCGCACCGGCTCGGGCTCACGGTCACCGCCGAGTGCGTGGAGACCTCGGGCCAGGCCGCCCGGCTGCGCCGGATCGGCTGCGACACCGGCCAGGGCTGGCTGTACTCCCGGCCGGTGGCGCCGGACCGCATCGCGGAACTGATCGGGGTCGCGCCCCTGCCCGTACAGCCGCAGCCGGCGTAGCCCGTACGGAAGAATCCACGCAGGGCATGGAACTGCCCCCGGCCGGAGGGACATTCCGGGCGGGGGCAGTGGTTCATGAGGGGTTCACACCGGGGTGACTAGCAGGCGCCGAGGTCCTGCCAGACGCCCCACTCGCCGGTCGTGCCCGGCTCCTCGTTCTGCGTCCACCACTTGGCCTTCCAGTTGTGGCCCTTGTGGGACACGGTCTGGCCGCCGGTGTAGACCTGGCCGGCGACGTACGCCGGGTTGGTGCAGCCGGTGGGCGGGGTGGTGGTCTGCGTCGGGTCCGGCGTGGGCTCCGTGGTCGGCGGAGTCGTGGGGGCCGTCGTCGGCGGGGTGGTGGGCGGGGTGGTCGGGTCGGTCGGGGTCGAGCCGACCGCGGTCACGATCTGGTTGAAGAGCGTGGCGTTGGCGTCCAGGCCGAGCAGCGAGTACATCATCGCGCCGGCGAGACCGCGCTGGTGGGCGTAGTCGGCGCGGGCCTGGATGGTGCGCTGGTCGAGACCGGTGAAGAACTCGCCGTCCTTGTAGAAGTAGGCGGACTTGGCCTGGTCGTCCCAGAAGGTGGTCGCCGGGTTGTCGACGATGCCGCCGAGCTCCTTGTAGTACGCGATGCCGGCCGCCTGGCTCAGCGGGCGGGCGTTGGAGCCGCCGGTGGCGGTCTGCGCGAGGCCGTTGGTGGTGCCGGCCGGCACGCCCTTCCAGCCGCGGTAGTAGAACTCGTAGCCCAGGGTCAGCTTGTTGGCGGGGAAGCCGCCGGTGATGCCGTAGGCGGGCTTGCCGTCGATCCAGGAGTCGATGGCGTTGTCGATCGAGTACTTCTCGGTGCCGGGCTTGATGACGTCGGTCGGGTCGTTGGCACCGGAGTTGAGCGGGGACTGGTGGTACGTCGGCCCGTCGCCGTCCCAGGCGCCGTGCATGTCGTACGTCATGATGTTCGCGTAGTCGAGGTACGCGCCGATCTTGTCCGTCTCGATGTTCTTGATCTTGTCCTGGCCGGCCGGCAGGGCGGCGGTCAGCAGGTACTTCTTGCCGCCGTGGGCGGCGCCGTACTCGTCGAGCTGCTTGCGGAACTCGGCGAGGAGCAGGGTGAAGTTCTGCTTGTCCTCGGTGGCGTAGTGGTTGCCGAGGTGCCCGTCGGGCGAGCCCGGGTACTCCCAGTCGATGTCGATGCCGTCGAAGATGCCGGCGGCGGTGCCGGGGCCGCCGTAGCCGCCCTCGACCGGCAGGTCGCCCTGGATGTACTGCTTGATGCAGGAGGCGACCAGCTTCTTGCGGCTCGCGTCGGTCTTGGCCGCGTCCGAGAAGTACTTGGAGTAGGTCCAGCCGCCGAGCGAGATGTTGATCTTCAGGTTGGGGTGCTTCGCCTTCAGTTCCTTGAACTGATTGAAGACGCCCACGATCGGCTGGTCCCACTTGTCGGCCACACCGTCGACGCTGTCCGCGGCCGAGAAGGACTTCTGGTAGTCGGCGTACGAGTCGCCCGCGCCGTCACCGGCGTTGGGGTTGGCGTCGTCGCCGGCGGCCTTGTTGGCCTCGAAGCAGGTGAGGTCGGTCGGGTGGATGTTCCCGAACGAGTAGTTGATGACGTCCAGTTTGGCCGCGATCCCCCGCTCGTCGAGGTGCTTGGGGTAGAAGGCGTTCCCGTAGACGCTCCACTGGTCGTAGTACGCGATCTTGACGCCGCCGGTGGACGCGGCCGTGGTGGCGGCGCCGGCGGCCGAGGCCGAGCCGAGGCCGACGGTCGCGGCGAGCGCGCCGGCGGCGAGGGTCGAGCAGAGGAGTGCGGCGATCAGTGGCTTGCGGGGACTGCCGAGACTGCGGGGGTTGCGGGGGTGCACGTGCGGCCTCCGGAAGGGGTGGCGGTACGGAAGTTGGAGCAGTGATATCCGCCGCGTGAACAGCTCGTCAATGGTCTGAACCAGATTGAGGACTAGACCAATTGGCGGAAGAAAGCCCTTGTCAGAGGCGTGCAGCACAAAGAACAACCGCCCGCCACCATGCGTGACGAGCGGTTTAAGGTTCACTTAGGTTTCCACGGCCCGCCGGTTCGAAGGTGAACCAACGGGCCGGGAAATTCCACTTGGTGGAGTCAGTCGAGCTCGGACACGAGCTCGGACACGAGCTCGGACGCGAGCTCGGGCGCGACCTCCGGCAGACCGTACGCGTCGGCGATCAGCTCGTAGCTGCGCAGCCGCGCGTCCCCGCTGTGCGCGTTGGCCGTGAGCATCAACTCGTCGGCGCCGGTGCGCTTCTGGAGCGCGTCCAGGCCGTCGCGGACCTCGTCCGGCGTGCCGTACACGATGTTCGCCAGCCAGCCGTCCACGAACTCCCGCTCCGCGGGCGCGAACGCGTACGCCTCGGCCTGCTCCGGCGTCGGTACGAGGCCGGGCCGGCCGGTGCGCAGCCGCAGCATCGACAGGGCGCCGGTCAGCACCTGGCGGTGCGCCTCCTTCGCCTCGTCGGCGGCGAGCGCGGCCACGCCGATCAGCGCGTACGGCGCGTCGAGGACGGCGGAGGGGCGGAAGGACTCCCGGTAGAGGTCGAGCGCGGGGATGGTGTTGCGCGCGGAGAAGTGGTGGGCGAAGGCGAACGGCAGTCCGAGGAGGCCCGCGAGGCGGGCGCTGAAGCCGGAGGAGCCGAGCAGCCAGATCGGCGGCCGGCCCTTCGGGCCCTGCACCGGGCCGGGGACGGCGTGGATCCGGGCGTACGGATGCCCGTCCGGGAAGGTGTCGTCGAGGAACCGGGTCAGCTCGGAGAGCTGCTCGGGGAAGTCGTCGGCGCCCTCGCCCAGGGTCTGGGTCCGGCGCAGGGCGGCGGCGGTGGCGCCGTCCGTGCCGGGCGCGCGGCCGAGCCCGAGGTCGACCCGGCCCGGGGCCAGCGCCTCCAGGGTGCCGAACTGCTCGGCGATCACCAGCGGGGCGTGGTTCGGCAGCATCACGCCGCCGGAGCCGAGGCGGATGCGCCGGGTGTGGGCGGCGAGGTGGGCGAGGATCACGGCGGGCGAGGAGGAGGCGACGCCGGGCATGGAGTGGTGCTCGGCCACCCAGTGCCGGTGGTAGCCGCGGCGCTCGGCGAGCCTGCTGATCTCCACACTGGTCGCGAGCGCCTGGCTCGCGGTGCGCCCCTCGCCGACCGTGACCAGGTCAAGCACGGACAGCGGTACGGGCGCGGTGCCGCGCGCCTCTCCTCGAATCGCGTCTCGAATCGCGTCGCTCACCGTGGGCGGCCTTCCTGCGTAGGGACGTCGGTCACGGGGGCTAACAGGAGGAGGTCTCCGGTTATTCCGGAAGCCGGGGCAAAAGCCCGTCCGGGAGCCCTTCCGCGGGTCCACCGGGGGTTCCGGAGGTCCCCGCGCGAAAAAGTCTTCACGTCCGGAAGGGCACCGAACGGGCGTGCGGACGCCTGTTCACACGGCCCTGACCTCAGCCTCTCCGGCGGGGCTGTGACTGTGGCATATGCCACCGGGGTGATGCCCAGCACAGGGGGCCTGTGCACCGCATCATTCTCGCCAACAGCCGCCCCGTTGCGGGCGCTTGGCGGCTATCGTGGTACGGAAGCTTGCGGTCACAACCTGGTAGGGGGAAACCGTGGCGCTGAAGCCCGAGCCCACCGCGCCGTTCCACTCGGTGCAATACGCCCTGCGCGTGCTTGAGACGGTCTCACGGCACGGCGGCGGCGTGACGGACGTGCAGATCGCGCGGGAGACCGGCCTGCCCGTCGCCCATCTGTCGTCCCTGCTCCTGATGCTGCGGCGCGAGGGTTATGTGGAGCAGGTCTCCGACGGCGCCTATGTCATCGGCGACTCCCTGGTCCTCCTCGGCTCCGGCGTCACCCGCCGCGAGGCCCTGGAGCGCAAGCTCCAGGAGACCCTGACCGAGCTGCGCGACTCCGTCGGCGCCGCGGTCTACATCAGCCGCTACATCGACGGCGAGGTGAAGATCACCCAGTTCGCCGACGGCCCGCGCACCCCGAAGGTCAACGAGTGGGTGGACTTCCGCTCGGCCGCCCACGCCAGCGCGGTCGGCAAGTGCCTGCTCACCCAGCTCGACCAGAACGGGCGCCGCGACCATCTGAGCCGCCACAAGATCGCCCGGCTGACCTCCCGGACGATCACCAACGAGCGCGTGCTCTTCTCCAAGCTGGACAGCCAGCCGCCGACCGTACCCATGCTCGACCTCCAGGAGTACGCGGTGGGCACGGTCTGCGCGGCGGTGCCGCTCACCGCGGGCGCGACCGTGGGCTGCCTCGCCCTGTCGCTCCCGATCGAGCACGCGCACCGGCTGCGCGCCGCGGCCGACACCCTCAACCGGCGGGCGGCTCCGGTGGTGCTCTCGCTGGCGATCTAGCGGGTGTCGGGAAGGTGGTCCGGGGGTGGTCACGAGCACCCCTCCGGACCAGGTAGTATTTTCTCTGTCAGCAGGCGCCGCTAGCTCAGTTGGTTAGAGCAGCTGACTCTTAATCAGCGGGTCCGGGGTTCGAGTCCCTGGCGGCGCACAGACAGGAAGGCCCCTCGCGAGAGCGAGGGGCCTTCTGCTTTGCCCGTTCTTCTTTGCCCGTTCTTCCGGCGTCACGCCCGGAGATAGGCGAGGACGGCGAGCACCCGGCGGTGGGTGTCCTCGGCCGGCGGCAGGTCCAGCTTGGCGAGGATGTTGCCGATGTGCTTGCCGACGGCGGCCTCCGTGACCACAAGCTGGCGGGCGACCGCCCCGTTGGAGTGCCCCTCGGCGACCAGGGCAAGGACCTCCCGCTCGCGCGGGGTCAGCGCCGCCAGCGGATCGCGGTGCCGGCGCAGCAGCTGCCGTACGACCTCGGGGTCGACGACCGTGCCGCCGGCCGCGACCCGGGCGAGCGCGTCCACGAACTCCTCGACCTGACCGATCCGGTCCTTGAGGAGATAGCCGACGCCGGTCCCGTCGCCGGAGTCGAGGAGGTCGGCGGCGTAGCTGCGCTGCACGTACTGGCTGAGCACGAGCACCGGCAGGCCCGGGCGCTCGGCGCGCAGCGCGACGGCGGCGCGCAGTCCCTCGTCCTGGAATCCGGGCGGCATCCGTACGTCGGTGAGGACGATGTCCGGGGCGTGCGCGGCGACGGCGGTGCGCAGGGCGTCGGCGTCGCCGACGGCGGCGACCACCTCGTGGCCGAAGCGGGCAAGCAGGCCGATCAGTCCCTCGCGGAGAAGGACGCCGTCCTCGGCGAGGACGATCCGGAGGCCGGGTCGGTCGGGGGCAGCGGGCTGCACGGGATCTCCGCTCGGAGGAGGGTCGGCCCGCCGGGCGGGCTGGTGATCGTCAGTGTGCCATCGAGGACGGCGAGCCGGTCGGCGAGTCCGGTGAGTCCGCTGCCCCGGGCGGAGTCGGCGCCGCCGTGCCCGTCGTCCTCGACGGCGACGAGCAGGGTGCCGTCGGCGTACCGGGCGGTGATCCGGGCGCGGGCGGCGCCGCTGTGCCGGTCGACGTTGGCGAGGGCCTCGCGGGCCACGAAGTGGCCGGCGCTCTCGACGGCGGCGGGCAGCCGGGGCAGCTCGGGGTCGAGGCCGGCGGAGTCCACGGGGGTGGCGGTGCGGTCGGCGGCGTCGGCGAGGGCGGCGCCGAGTCCGTAGTCGGCGAGGACCTGGGGGTGGATGCCGTGTATCAGCTCGCGCAGTTCGGTGAGGACCCGGCCGGCCTCGTCGTGGGCCTTGGCGAGCTGGTCGGCGAGCGGGCCGGGCGGGGCGTCGTAACGGGCGAGGCCGAGGGTCATGGTGAGGGCGACGAGCCGCTGCTGGGCGCCGTCGTGGAGGTCGCGTTCGATCCGGCGCCGCTCGGCCTCGAAGGCGGCGGCGAGCCGGGCCCGGGAGGCGGTGACCTCGCCGATCCGCTGCCGCAGTTCGGCCTCGCGCGGGGCGAGCAGGGCGCGGGCGAGGGCGGCGCGGGCGCCGGCGTAACCGGTCAGCGGGTAGAGGAGGAGCGGCAGGAGCAGCAGGCCGAGGAGGGCGGCGGCGCAGGCCTGGGGGTAGGAGGTGACCAGGTAGGCCTTGACCACCTTCGCCTCGTGGCCGTCGGCGGCGAGCTGGAGCGGGGCGCTCATGAGGGCGGCGGGCAGGCCGAGTCCGACGGCGAGGACGGTCAGGTCGAGCGGCCACAGGACGGTGGCGTGGAGCAGGGCGTACGCGAGCTCCCGCCAGGTGGCCTGTTCCCTCGCCCGCAGCCGGAGCCAGGCGCCGAGCCCGGGGGCCTCGGGCAGCCGGTGCGGGTCGGGCGCCGGGTCGGGGTCGACGAGCCGCAGCCGCCACCGCTCGGCGGCGCCGACGGCGACCCCGGCGAGGAGGAGCAGCGGGAGCCCGACGAGCAGCAGCGAGAACCCGCAGAGCACCAGCAGCAGGAGCAGCGTGACGGCGCCGGAGGCCACCCCGCCCGCGAGGTGCGCGACGGCCCGCCAGGGCCAGGCGGTGCGGAGGAGGCCGGCGGGGCGGGCGAGGGCCTGCCAGACGGTGCGGGCGGCGGGGCGGGGGGTGCGGGGCCGGGGGCTGCGGGACTGCATGACGTGCACGCTAGGCGCGGGGGCGGGCCGGGGGCCATGGGTCTGAGGGGCGTACGGGGGGTGGGCCTGGCCCTACCCCTAGGGGCAGTCGGACAGCGGCGGGTCGCCGGGAAGCGGCCGGCCCTGGCGGGCGTACTCCTCGCGGAGGCGGGCGCGGACGGCCGGGGTCAGGGGTTCGTACGGGGCGGTGGGCGCCGGGCGCCACCAGACGGGGTCGGCGGTGGCGAGCGCGGTACGGCGCAGGGCGACCCGGTGGATCTTGTTGGTGGCGGTCAGGGGGAGTTCGGGGACGACCCGGACGTATTTCGGGGGCATCTTGGTGCCGAGGTCGCCCTGGGCGGCCAGGAAACCGGCGAAGGCGCCGGGGGTGAACGCGGTGCCGGGGCGCAGGGCGAGCGCGGCCATCACCTGGTCGCCGGCGACGGGGTCGGGGATCGCGTAGACGGCGACGCCCGCCGCGCGTTCCCAGCGGGCCAGGATGTTCTCGATCATCGCGGCGGCGAGGTTCTCGCTGTCGACGCGCAGCCGGTCGTCGGTGCGGCCGGCGAAGTAGAGGAAGCCGTCGGTGTCCCGGTAGAAGAGGTCGCCGGTCCAGTACCAGCTGTCCCGTACCCGTGCGGCGTCGGCCTCGGGGTTGCGCCAGTAGCCCTCGAAGGGGCTGCGGCCCCGGTTGACGAGTTCGCCGACGGCCTCGTCGGCGTTGAGGAGCACGCCGGTGGGCGAGAAGCGGGCCGGCGGGCACTCGCGGCGGGTCTCCGGGTCGACCACGGCCAGGTCGTCGCCGGGCGCGGCCCGCCCGATGGCCCCGGCCGGGGTGCCCGGGGTGCGCTGGATCGCGGCCCCGCCCTCGGAGGATCCGTACCCCTCGACGAGCCGCGCCCCGAAGCGCGCCTCGAAGCGGGCGGCGTCGGCCGCGCCGGCCTCGGTGCCGAAGCCGAGCCGGAGCCGGTGGTCCCGGTCGTGCGGGCCGGGCGGGGTGGCGAGGAGGTACTGCACGGCGCGGCCGACGTAGGTGAAGTAGGTGGCGCCGAAGCGCCGTACGTCGGGCAGGAAGCGGGAGGCGGAGAAGCGGGCGCGCAGCGCGATGTCGGCGCCGGCGGCGAGGGCGGGGGCCCAGTCGGCGATCACCGCGTTGCCGTGGAACATCGGCATGCAGATGTAGTGGGTGTCGTCCGGCCGTATCCGAAAGTGGGAGACGAGGGAGGCGCCGGCGGCGGCGAGCCGGCCCTGGGAGCAGACGGCGGCCTTGGGCGCGCCGGTGGAGCCGGAGGTGAAGGAGAGCAGGAAGCGGGTGTCGGGGCGGGCGGCGGGCCGGAGGAAGGTGTCGTGGGGCGTGGCCGTCCCGTAGGGGGCGAGCAGGGTCGCGTACGCGTCGGTGTCGGTCACGAGCACGCGCAGCCCGGCGGGCAGCGGGAGTCCGTCGAGGAGCGGCAGGTGGGCGCGCTGGGTGACGAGGACCCGGCAGTCGGTGTGCCGGATGTCGCGGGCGAGTTCGGCGCCGCGCCGGGTGGGGTTGATCCCGGCGACGGCGGCCCCGGCGAGGGCCGCCGCGCCGAGCCAGAGCGGGTACTCCGGTGTGTTGTCGAGCAGCAGGCCGAGGTGCGGCTCGCGCCCCGGCCGGGGGGGCATCAGCTCCGTGAGCAGGGCGGCCCGCGCGGCGGCGCCGGCGGCGACCTGGTGGTGGGTGAGGGTGGTGCGCTCGTCCCTCAGTCCGGTCCGGTGGTCGTTCCACTGGCGTCGTACGAGTTCCGCGACGGTCCCCATGCGGCGGGATGGTAGCTGACGGTCTTTCAGTTGTGAACGTCGCCGATGTGCCCGTTGGCGACTAGAGCTGGACGTCCGAGCACGCGTAGAAGGCGTTCCCGGTGTCCGCGATCGTCCAGACCGCCAGGATCAGGTGCCGGCCGGTCTTGCCCGCCGGGATGGTCCCGGAGTGCGAGAGGGTCGACGGCGGCTGCTGGTTGTTGTAGGGGACGACCAGGAAGGGCTGGGTGTCGAGGTCGGCCCGGGTGAGGGCCCTGGTCCCGGTCCAGCCGTTCTTGGTGATGTAGTAGCGGAAGTCCGTGGTCGCGTGGCGGGCGGTGAACTGCCACCGGAAGGTGTAGCTCTGGCCCGCGCTGACCCTGGTCGTCGGCCAGGCGCCGTTGCGGGCGTCGTCGAGCTGCGCGAAGCGGGAGTTCCCGCCCGCGCAGATCGTCCCGTCGGCGGGGCCGCGGGACGGGAAGCCCTTGAGCCCCTCGACCGACTGCGGCTCCCACTGGATGTCGCCGCAGTTGGAGACGGTGCGGTTGGCGCAGAGCTTCTGCCGACTGATCGGCGAGTCGGTGTAGCCGTGGCTGCTCGCGCTGGTGGTGGCGAAGAGGGAGGCGGCTGCGACGCCGAGCGCCACGGCCGCCACCCCTGTCTTTTTGCGCATGCTGTCGCTCCAGGAGAACGTGGGGGTGTTCTGTGGGCTGTGCTTGCACGCGTGCGGTAGTGCTCTTGACTGTCGGGTTTAGGTCTAGACCAAGTCCCAAGGTAGGGACGGAACTTGAACATGTCCATACCAACGGCGGGGTGGCCGGGACGGGTTCAGGCGCCCTCCCCCGGGGCGGTGCGGCCGGTGTAGAACGCCACGGTCAGGTCCTTCACCAGCGCCTTCTTCTCGTAGTCGTCCAGCTCCACCAGACCACGGGAGGTCAGCCGGTGGACCACGTCGTCCACCGCGTCCACGACCGAGGTGAGCACGCTGTCCCGGTGCTTCGCGTCGATCGCCGCGATCCGGCGGCGCTGCATCGCCGCGGCGACCTCGGGGGCGTACTCGATCCGGGTCGGCTGCGCCGAGAACACGTCGATCCCGACCGGCGCGCACTCCGCCGACAGCATCCGGGTCAGCGCCTCGCCGACCGCCTCCGCGTCGCGCAGGGTCGGCGCGTCCTCGTGGAACGCGTCCGCCGGCAGCTGCGACAGGACCCGCGCCATCGCGGCCTCGACCTGCTCGCGCAGATACTCCTCGTGCCCGTCCACCCCGAGCGCCGCCCGCACGGTGTCCCTGATCCGCCACACCACCAGGACCACGACGTCCAGCGCCGTGCCCTTCGCGTCGACCGCGGGCAGCGGCTCGCTGCGCCAGTGCCGCAGGCGTACGTCGACCCGGCGGCGGAGCAGGAGCGGGCTCACCCAGAGCAGGCCGGTGCGGCGGACGGTGCCGCGGTACTCGCCGAACAGGGTGAGCACGAGGGCGTAACCGACCCGGCCGCGGCCGAGACCGCCGAGGAAGAACAGCGCGACGACGACGCCGAGCGCCAGCAGCGCCCACTGGCCGAGATGGATCCCGTCGTACGGGCGGACCGGCAGCCGCAGCATCCGCGCGGCCTCGTCGGGCACGGCGCCCGTCCACCACACGATCGCCGCGCACCCGATCGCCGCGATCGCCCCGCCGACCACCCCGACCCACCCCGGCAGCACCGGCCCCGGCCGCTCGACCAGCTTCGGATCTGCGGTCGGCGCGGGGCGCGAGGCGGAGCGGGTGGGCGCGGGGATGGCGGCGGCCTTCTTCCTGCCGTTGCCGTTGCCGTTGCCGGCCTTGCCCTTGTCGCCGGGCTTACCCTTCGCCTTGGCCACGGGCACGGTGTCGGGCCCCCCGTCGTCCCCCTTCCCGCCCCCTTCCGACTCGTCCCGGAACAACAGATGCACCGGAATGCTCCCGGTGGTCTCCCCCGCGATGACCTTCTGCCGCCGGGGGTTGGTGGTGGTGGCGGCGGTGGTGCTGCGGCTGGGGGGCTCGGCGTTGGCGGCGACGGG
Source organism: Streptomyces fradiae (assembly GCF_041270065.1). Classification (NCBI taxonomy): domain Bacteria; kingdom Bacillati; phylum Actinomycetota; class Actinomycetes; order Kitasatosporales; family Streptomycetaceae; genus Streptomyces; species Streptomyces fradiae. The sequence continues at coordinate 2,843,775 of NZ_CP065958.1, forward strand.
CAGCGTGACCGCCTTGACGCGCATCCCGGCGATCCACCCGAAGTCGACAGCCTCGTCCGGGCGCCCGGCCCGGCCCGGGGCGGCAGGCTGCGCCGAGCCGGAGGCGCCGGCGTGGGTGCCGGCCTGCGGCGAACCAGACGCGCGACCGGGCGCACCGGCGGACGACGGGTACCGCTCGTCGGGCGCACTCGCCTGCGGCGAGGCCGCCGAGGCCGTCCGGGCACCGGACGGGGCCGGCTGCGCCGACCCAGCAGCACCGGCCGGAACATGGCCGGTCGCCGAGGAACTCTGGGCACCGGCGTGGGCACCCACGGACGACGCGGCCTGCGCCAAACCGGAGGCGTTGCCGGCACCGGCGGAAGCCGAGCGCGGCTCATTGCGTCCACCGGCCTGCGACGAACCCAGGCCGTGGCTGGCCCCGGACGGAGTCGGCTGCGCCGAGCCAGGGGCTCCGGCCTGGGCACCTGCCTGCGGGGAACCCGGGGCCTGGCCAGTCGCAGAGGAAGTCCCGGCGCCAGCGTGGGCGCCCACGGACGACGCGGCCTGGCCCGAGCCGGAGGCATTGCGGGCACCGGCGGAAGCCGGGCGCGGCTCATTGCGCCCACCGACCTGCGCCGAACTCAGGCCGTGGCCGGCACCGGGCGGGGCCGGCTGCGCCGAGCCGGAGGCTCCGGCGTAGGCACCCGCCTGCGGCGAACCGGACACGCCAGCGCGCGAACCGGGGGACCACGAGTGCGGCTCATCGGGCGCACTCGCCTGCGGCGAGGCCGCCGCCTGGCGGGTCGCCGCGGAAGTCCCGCCGCCGGCGTGGGCACCCACGGACGAAACGGCCTGCGCCAAACCGGAGGCGCTGGCTGCACCGGCCTGCGCCGAACCCAGGCCGCGCCTGTCCCCGGACGGGGCCGGCTGCGCCGAGCCGGAGACGCCGGCGTGGGCACCCGCCTGCGGCGAACCGGACACACGAGCGCGCGAACCGGCGGACGACAAGTGCGCGTCGGGCGCACCCGCCTGCGGCGAACCCGGGGCCTGGCCGGTCGCCGTGGAACTCCGGGCGCCAGCGTGGGTACCCACGGACGACGCGGACTGCACTGCCCCGGAGGCACTGGCTGCACCGGCCTGCGCCAACCCCAGTCCGTGGCTGGCGCCGGACGGAGTCGGCTGGGCCGAGCCGGCACCAGTAGAAGACGGGCGTGCTCCGTCGAGGGTGCTCGGTTGCGGCGAGCCGGGCGGCTGACCGGTCGCAGGACGGTCCGGGTGGGCAGCGCGCGTGTCCGCCGCCGCTCCGGAAGCCCGCGTACCCGACGCGCCGTGCCCGCCGGCGGTCGCGCCCGCCTGCGAGTCCGGGTGGACCGCACGCGCGTCCGCCGCCGCAGCGGCGGCGATCCCCGTACCGGACGCATCGGCGCGGGCGCCGCCCGAAAGGGCACCCGCCTGCGAGTCCGGGTGGACCGCACGCGTGTCCGCTGCCGCACCGACGTGGGTTCCCGCGTCGGTAGGACGGCCGTCGGGCGTGGTTGCCGCGCCGGCAGGGGTTCCCGAGCCGGGCAGGCGGCCGGCCGCCGACGCGGGCATGCCGGTGCGGGCGCCGCCCGGAAGAGCGCTCGCCTCCGGCGAAGCGAGCTGCGCCGCAGCGCCGCCGGCACCCGGCTCCCGCGAGGCGAGGCCCCGGCCGGGCACAGACCGATCCGGCTGAGGGGCATGGCCCGAGGGCGCACCGGTCGGGCGGCTGCCGGACGGCGCGGGCGTGGAGCCGTCGGCGGGAAGGGCTCCGGCCGCAACTCCACTCGCCTTCGGCGAGGCGGGGCCGTGGCCGGACGCCGACCCGTCACGGAACGAGACGGGCCGCACGTGGCAGCCGGCCGCGGCCGCGGGAGCGGAGGCATCCGGTGGCGTGGACGGCGCCCCGCCACCGGACACGCCAGGCTGCGCGGCGGAGCCCGTAAACCCGCCGCCCTCAGGCGCGCCGGACCACACCTCGCCGCCGCCGGAGGCAGCCGCGCTCGTACGCCCGCCGCCCTCGGGCGCACCGGACAGCACGTCACCACCGCCCGCCCGGCCGCCCGCCTGCGCCGCCGTGGACGACGCACCGCCACCGGACACGCCGGGCTGCGCGGCGGAGCCCGTACGCGCACCGCCCTCGCCACCGGCCGACGACGCCGGCAGCACCTCCCCCGCCCCCGCAACCGGCCCCACCGCACCCGCCGCTGACGCTCCGCCAGGCGGGGTCGGGGGTGGGCCGGCGGGGCGTAGGCGGCCGTCGGTCAGGCGGCGGGCCGTGCGGGCCGCGTCGCGGGTGGCGGCCGGGCCGTTGTCCGGCGGGGTCGGGGTCGATGCCGTCATTCGGTCCACCTCATGTTCTCGGGGTCATCGGAAAAGGCGCCGCCAGGTCTCCGGGCCCGGGTAGCCGTCGGCCGCCGCGCCGCGCCAGCCCTGGGCCCGCTGGAAGGCCTCGACGTTGCGGCGGTCCGCCTCCGTCCACCGCGGACCGGGGCCCGACACGTAGTGCTTGCCGTAGCCCCGCTTCACCAGTTGTTTGCCCAGCTTCTCCACATATGCGTTGGATTGCCCCGGACGGAAGTAGCCACGCCCGGGGAACCCGTTCGCAGATGCGCTCGACCCGCTCGAACCACTCGAACCGCCGATGTTCCTGCCCTTGCCCGACACCAGCAGCGCCCAGGTGTCCGGGCCCGGGATGCCGTCCGCCTCCGCGCCCTTCCAGCCCTGCGCGAGCTGGAAGGCCTGGGTGGCGCGGCGGTCCGCCTCGCCCCAGCGCGGGCCGGGGCCCTGGGAGTAGTACGACTTGCCGCCGCGCGCGACGAGCAGCTTGCCGAGCTGGGTCACGTACGCGTTGTTCGCGCCCGGCCCGAACTTCCCCGCCCCCGGGAACGCCGTCCCGGTCGCCGCACCCGCACCCGCGCCCGCGCTTCCGCTGTCGCCGCTGATCACGGCCTTGTAGCGGTAGGCGACGTACTTGTCGGAGTTCTCCCAGTACGCGAGCGGCGTCGCCTGCTTCCGCGCGCGCGGCGGGGTCTGCTCGTACGCGATGTAGGAGGTGTGGGTGTAGTCGGTCCAGCCGCCGAAGATCGTCACGTGCGAGCCGCGCGTCGGGTTGGCCGGGTTGTGGAACAGCAGGATGTCGCCGGGCTGCAGCTCGGAGCGGTCGATGCGGTCGGCGAAGCGGTCGAGGCTGCCGGTCCACTCGTTGGACGCGAGGTTCCACGCCATCGAGATGTAGCCAGAGCAGTCCTGGCGGTAGCCGTCGCTCCAGTACTTCTCCATGGAGTACGGGACGGCCGCCGTGACCCACTTCTTCGCGCGGTTGATGATGTCGGCCCGCGTGGTCTTCCGCAGGGTCTGGGCCGAGATCTGACTGGTCGTCGGGCTCGCGTACGGGGACGGCGCCGAGCCCGGGCCCGCCGCGCCGTGCAGCGGACCCCGGCCGCCCTGCGGGGTGTCCGGGCCGGGTTCGATGAGGGTCCCGACAGCCCCGTCGGCCCCGTCGGCCACTCCCGCCACCGTGGCCGCGTCCGCGGCCGCCAGGTCCGTCGCCGCCAGGTCCGTCGCCGGGTCCGCCGGCAGCGCCGCCGCTCCGCCCGCACCCCCGCCGAACACCACGCCCGCCGCCGTCACCAGGACGAGCGCGCGGCGTGCGCCGTGCGCCGCCGGGTGGCCCCCGGCCCGCACCGGAAGTCCCAGTGCGAGGTCGCGCCGCCGCTGGGCGCAGCCCGGGCAGCCGCAGTCGGCCGCGGGCTCGATTTCTTCGAAGACCGGCACGCTCATGCGTTCCCCTCCACACTCGTCAAGATCTTTTCGCGCTCTTGCACGGGCGCCATCGTCTCAACTGTCTGGACAAATCGCATTTTGACGGATCGAAGGCCCAATACGACCATCCGACAGGCCGGGCGGGACCGTAAATGGTCAAGAGCACGGTCAGAGGTCCTGTAGAGTTATCTCTGTCAGCAGGCGCCGCTAGCTCAGTTGGTTAGAGCAGCTGACTCTTAATCAGCGGGTCCGGGGTTCGAGTCCCTGGCGGCGCACGCGAAAGACCGAGGCCCTTCACCGAATGGTGAAGGGCCTCGGTCGTCTTCCCGTTTCCCGTTTCCGGTTTCCGGTTCCCCGTTGACCGTTTCCTCTACAGTGGGCGGATCCCGACCTCCCGCGACGGCTCCGGGCTCCTCCCGCGGCCCGCGAGCCCGCGGTCGAGGACCGGACCGGCCGGCGGCCGGCGCTCACCGCCCCGCCGGCCGGCCCCCGGTCCTACCTCTTCGTGCCGGTCAGATACGCCGACACCACCACGTTCGCCGTGTACGCGTCCGCCGCCCGGTCGAAGCTGCCGCCGCAGGTGATCAGGCGCAGCTCAGCGCGCCCCGAGCGGTGCGGGCCGTAGGCCTTACGGGCGTCGAAACCGTCCCTGGGCACCACCTCGACCTCGTCGATCGTGAATTCCGCGGTGCTTCCGTCCGAACGGGTCACGGTCACCGTCGCGCCGGGGCGCGCCGCGCTCAGGCCGTAGAAGACGGCGGGGCGGGTCTCGGTGTCGACGTGGCCGACCAGGAGGGCGGCGCCGGGGGCTCCGGGGCGGGTGCCGGAGCCGTACCAGCCGACGGTGTGCGGCATCTCGAACGGCGGCGGGTCGATCGCGCCGTCCGCGTCCAGGCCGCGGGCGACGACCGGGGCGGAGATCCCCACCGAGGGGATCTCCACGCGGCGCGGCTCGACCGGGTCGAGCGGGGCGTGGTCCGGGGGCAGCGGCACTCCGGGCGGGCGGCCGACGGCGGCGATGTCGCCGGTGGTCGGCGCCGAGCCGTACGCCGGGCCGTCGGCCGCGTCCCTCCCCCAGACCCAGAGGCCGAGCACGAGCACGGCCCAGGCCGTGCCGGTCAGCGCGCGCCCGGAGGACACCCGGCCGGCCCCGGTCAGTCCGTGCTCTGGCCCGCGCCGCCGCCGCGGCGGCGGGCGGCGCTGCGGAGCGCGACGGCGACGGCCGCGAGGGCGGCCATGCCCAGACCCAGGAGGGTGTACGGGGTGCCGAGCCCGGCCTCGTCGGCCGTCTGGGCGACGCCGGGGGCCGCGGGCGCGGCGAAGGCGGCCGCCGCACCGCCGCCGCCCGCACGGACCGGCGCGATCGGGGACGCGTGGTGGGTGGGCTGATGCGTCGGCTGGTGGGTCGGCTGGTGCGTGGGCTCGTGGGTGGGCCGGTGGGTCGGCTCCTGGTGGCGGCGGACCTGGACGCTGCCGACGTCGGCGTGGTCGTGGCCGTCGCAGGTCACGGTGACCTTGTACGTACCGTCCTCGAGTCCCGACTTCAGGCTGGTGTCGCCGAACAGCGCGTTCTTCCCGCCGTCCCGGCCGGTGAGCTCGGCGTCGGCGACGAAGGCCTGGGACCTGGCCGCGCCGGTGGTGCCCTTGCACCCCGTGACGCGCACGTCGACGTCGGCGCCGGGCGCGGCCGTGGCCGGGGTGACGGTGGCCCGCACTCCGTCGTGGGCGAGCGCGGTGCCCGCGACGGGCGGCGCGAGCACCAGAGCCACGGCCGACCCTGCGGCTACCGCCACAGCTGCGGCACGGAGAGCGATGGGACCTGAACGCATGGTGACCTCCTGGTACTGGCAGGGTCACCCGGATCGGGCCTGATCGCATCCGCAGGGGCCCGGTCAGGGCCCCCACCTGCGAGGACTCAGATGCGAGGACTCAGACGCGCTCGACGAGGTCCGCGATCGACTTCACGATCTTCGACGGCCGGAACGGGTAGCGGTCGACCTCGGCCTCCGTCGTCAGACCGGTCAGCACCAGGAAGGTCTGCATGCCCGCCTCCAGACCGGCCAGGATGTCGGTGTCCATCCGGTCGCCGATCATCGCGCTGGTCTCGGAGTGCGCGCCGATCGCGTTGAGGCCGGTGCGCATCATCAGCGGGTTGGGCTTGCCCGCGAAGTACGGCTCCTTGCCCGTCGCCTTGGTGATCAGCGCGGCGACCGAGCCGGTGGCGGGCAGCGGGCCTTCGAGGGACGGGCCGGTCTCGTCGGGGTTGGTGCAGATGAAGCGGGCGCCGGCGTTGATCAGGCGGACGGCCTTGGTCATGGCCTCGAAGGAGTACGTACGGGTCTCGCCGAGCACCACGTAGTCCGGGTCGTGGTCGGTGAGGACGTAGCCGATGTCGTGCAGGGCGGTGGTGAGGCCGGCCTCGCCGATGACGTACGCGGTACCGCCGGGGCGCTGGTCGTCGAGGAACTTGGCGGTGGCGAGCGCCGAGGTCCAGATGTTCTCGACCGGGACCTGGAGGCCCATGCGCGCGAGGCGGGCGTGCAGATCGCGGGCGGTGTAGATGGAGTTGTTGGTGAGGACGAGGAACGGCTTCCCGGTGTCGCGCAGCTTCGTGATGAACGCGTCGGCTCCGGGGATCGGCACGCCCTCGTGGATGAGGACGCCGTCCATGTCGGTGAGCCAGGATTCGATCGGCTTGCGCTCTGCCATGGGTGCGGGACTCCTGCCGTCGTGAGGAACGAGTAACAAGTACTGACGAACGGTGCTGGGGGCGACGCGACGACGCTGTGGCGACGCCCCCAAGCCTAGGTCAGGAAGTGGTGATGTTGACCCCGTCGATCACCCAGTACCAGTTGTTGGAGCCGGTGTAGCGGAAGCGGAAGCTGACGTTCGAGGCGCCGGCGGGGACCGGGACCGTGACGGACTGGGGCTTGGAGAGTACGTCGGCGGTGTAGGACTTCACGACCGTCGGGGTGCCGCCGTTGAAGCTCGCGAGGATCTGGGCGGTCTGGGCGCCCTCCTGACGGTAGAGGGTGGTGAAGTCGAGGGTGACGCGGGCGGCGCCCGAGACCGCGTACGCCGGGGTGACCAGGGTGGAGTCGTACGTACCGGAGAAGGACTTGTCGGCCCACTCGTCGGAGTCGGCGACGGCGAACACGCCCCGGGAGCGCACGTTCAGCTCGCGCCACTGGTCGCGCTGGCTGCGGGACCAGAACTCGTCGGTCGCGAAGGACCAGCCGCGCCACTCGGTCATGCCGCCGGCGCCCATGGCGTTGTTGATGACGGACCAGCCGCTGGGCGCGGTGTGGGTGAAGCCGAGGACTCCGACCGGGATGCCGGTCTCGTCGACGCGGCCGGCGAGGGCGGACTGGAGGGTGTCGAAGGGGTCGGCGGTCCGCTCCTGGATCGGCTTGCCGTCGAGGCCCCAGGCCGGGTCGGGGGTGATGCCGAGCTGGCGGAAGACGGTGGCGGCGACGTCGACGAGCCGGGTGTCGAGCGGGCGGGCGCCGGCGGCGATGCCGGGGCCGGTGGCGAGGACGAAGGTGCGGCGCTCCTCGATGCTGGAGCCGCCGTGGCCGCCGGGGTCGGTGTGCCCGTGGTCGGTGGTGACGATGACGGTCCAGCGCTCGGTGGCGTACGCCGGTCGGGTCTTGATCGCGGCGAGCAGGCGGCCGAGGTAGGCGTCCTGGACGTCGATGGCGTCGAGGTACTTCTGGCTCGCGGCGCCGTAGGCGTGGCCGATCTCGTCGGTCTCGCCGAAGTAGACGAAGAGGACGTCGGGGTTCTGGTTGCGGAGGATGTCCTCGGTCGCGTCGGTGATCAGCGCGTCGTTGACCGCGTAGTCGTTGTTGTAGACCAGCTTGGCGTCGGCGCCGGCGGTGACCGTGCCGTAGGTGTCGAGTTCCGGCCAGTCGACGGCGGCAAAGAGGGAGAGGTCCGGGCGCACCTGGTTCAGGCGGGCGAGGAAGCCGGGGTAGGTGCCGTAGTTGCGGCCGGTGAAGGTGTTGTCCTTCACGCCGTGCTTGTCGGGCCAGACGCCGGTGGAGATGGTGGACCAGCCGGGGCCGGAGAGGGTGCCGGCCATGGGGCTGGCGTAGAGCAGGGAGCGGCCATAAGTGCCGTTCGCCATCAGGGACTTGAGGTTCGGGGCCTTGGCGGCGTCGATGCGGTCGTGGCGCAGGCCGTCCATGCCGACGAAAAGCACCTTGTCCTTGCTGGTGCCGTTCGGCAGCGTCGGGGCGGCCGTGGCCGCGGCCTGGGCCGCTGGGGCGGTCGCGAGGCCGGTGGCGGCGACGGCCGCGCCGGCGCCTGCGGCGGCGAGCACGGTGCGGCGGGATATGCGGGAAATGCGGGAGATGCCGGTGGTCGGCATGTCGGAGTCCTCCGTGGAAGGGGGTGGGCATGGCAACGCCCCTGATTCCTCAGGGGCGTTGCCGCGTGCGTGAGCTTTGGTCCGTACCCGTTATCTTTCCGCTACACAGGGAGCGGATTCCAGGGTCGTACGGTGAACTCTCAGCTTCCGGTCGCGGACTTCCACCCGTCGACGTACGCCGTCAGGTTCTTGTCGATGTCGGCCCAGTCCGGCTCGAAGACCTCGACGCCGCCCATCAGCTTCGCCAGCTCGATGGCGTTGGCGTCGGTGGCCTTTACGTCCTTGCGGACGCTGAAGCCGCCGCCGATGGAGCTGACCTCGCGCTGGGCCTGCTCGCTCAGCATGAAGTCGAGCAGCTTCTTGCCGTTCTCGGTGTGCGGGGCCTTGTTCACCAGGCCCGCGGCGTACGGCAGGGCGAAGGTGGTCGGCTTGCCGCCCTCCTTCGCGGGGAACCAGATGGCGAGGTTCGGCATGGACCTGGCCTGGGCGAAGTTCATCTGCACATCGCCGTTGGCGACCAGGATCTCGCCCTTGTCGACCTTGGGCGCGAGCTTGGACGTGGAGGAGGACGGGCCGACGTTGTTGGCCTGGAGCTTCTTCAGGTACTCCATCGCCGGCTCCTTGCCGCCGAAGTCGTGCATCGCCTTGATGAGGACGGCGGTGCCGTCGCCCGCGACGCCCGGGGTGGAGTACTGCAGCTTGTTCTTGTACTTCGCGTCAAGCAGCTGCTCCCAGGTGGTCGGCGGGGTCGTCAGCTCCTTCTTGTTGTGGACGAAGCCGAAGAAGTTGTTGACGACGGAGATCCACTTGCCGTCGTCGGCCTTGTCGCCGCCGCTGACCTGGTCGGCGCCCTGCGGGGTGTAGGCCTGGAGCAGGCCCTTGGAGTCGGCCTGCTGGATGAAGGGCGGCAGGGTGACGAGGACATCGGCCTGGGTGTTGCTCTTCTCGCGGGCGGCGCGCTGCACCATCTCGCCGGAGCCGCCCTCGACGTACTCGACCTTGATGCCGGTCTGCTTCTCGAAGTCCTTGAAGACCTTGTCGTACCAGCCGTCGCCCGCCTCGCCCTTGAGGCCGTCGGCGCTGTAGACGGTGACGACCTTCTCGTCGGACGCGGCGGAGGAGGAGCCGCCGCAGGCGGTGAGGGTCGCGGCGAGGACGAGGCCGCCGGTGACGGCGGCGAGCGGCTTGAGGTACGGGGGCGTGGTGGACGTGGTGCGCATAACGTCGTTCTCTCCTAGCGGTACAGGGGTTTGCTAGCGATACGAGGCTTTGGTGCGGATACGGGAGACGGCGAGCAGGACCAGGAGCGTCGCCGTCATGAGGAGCACGGCGAGGGCCGAGCCCGTGAAGAGCGAACCGCGGTCGGTGGCCGTGAAGACGAGCACGGGCAGCGGCAGCCAGTCCGGCGGGTAGAGCATCATCGTGGCGCTCAACTCGCCCATGGAAAGGGCGAAGCAGAGGCCGGCCGCCGCGTTGAGCGACGGGAGCAGCAGCGGCAGCCGCACCCGGAGCAGGACGTACGAGGGGCGGGCGCCCAGGCTGGCCGCCGCCTGCTCGTACATCGGGTCCAGACGCAGGATGGCGGCCGAGACCGACTGGTAGGCGAACGCCGTGACAAGAACCGTGTGCGCGAGGATCACGATCCAGCGGGTGCCGTTGAGGAGCAGCGGGGGCTGCGAGAAGGCGACCAGGACGGCGAGGCCGACGACGACCGAGGGCACGGCGACCGGCAGCACGAACAGCGCGTCGAGCACCCGGCGGCCCCGCTTGCGCAGCGCGGCGGCGGTGAGCGCCGCCCAGGTGCCGGCGGTGAGCGCGAGGACGCTCGCGGTGAGCGCGGTGACCAGGCTGGTGGTGAGCGCCTGGAGGGATTCGCCGCGGACGGCCGCCGTGTAGTGCGCGGTGGTCGGGCCGGACGGGAAGGCGCCGGACCAGTGGGTGGAGAAGGAGGCGGCGAGGATGACGAGGAGGGGCAGGGCGAAGAGCGGCACGAAGAGGACCGCGAACAGCGCCCGGGCCGCCCACCTGCCCGTACGGCTATGCACCAGCACGACGGCTCACCACCCCGTAGAGGGCGTAGAGGCCCACGGAGATCAGGACGTTGACGACGGCGACGACGCAGGCCGCCGCGTAGTCGGACTCGAGGATGGCCTTGCCGTACACGAGCATCGGCAGCGTCGTGACGCCCTTGGCGCCGGTGAAGAGCACGATGCCGAACTCGTTGAGGCACATGACGAGGACGAGGCTGCCGCCGGCGGCGAGGGCCGGGAGCGCCTCGGGCAGGATCACCCGGCGCACGATCCGCAGCGGGCGGGCGCCGAGCGAGGAGGCCACCTCCAGCTGGGCGGTGTCGAGTTGGGAGAAGGCGGCGAGCAGCGGGCGCATCACGAACGGCGTGAAGTACGTGATCTCCGCGAGCAGCACGCCCCACGGCGTGGTCAGGAACTGGAACGGCCCCTCGGCGGCGCCCGTGACGTCCGTCCACACCCCGTTGGCCATGCCGACCGTGCCGTACAGGAACAGCAGGGCGAGCGTGATCAGGAAGGACGGGAAGGAGAGGAAGACGTCGATGGACTTCGCGACCGCCTTGCCGCCGGGAAAGGGCACGAAGGCGATGACGAGGGCGAGCACGAAACCGAGGACGAGACAGCCGGCGGTGGCCGCCGCGGCCAGCCACACGGTGGTGACGAGCGCGTCGCGGAAGGACGCGGAGGCGAAGACCTGGGCGTACGCGCCGGGGGCGAGGGACTCCTTGACGACGAGCGCGAGGGGGTAGAGGAAGACGACGGCGAGGGCGAGTACCGGAGGGGCGGCCCAGAGCCAGGTGGGGACGGTGCGCCGGGGGGCCTCGTCGACCGGTTGTGGGCAATCGTCCCGCAGGGCGGGACGGGTGGGCACAACCCCACCCGCGCGCTGCGCCTCCACGAGCCCCGCACCACGACTAGCCATCGTTCACCCCTGCGGCCAGCAGCACCGCGTCCTCGCGGGCGAAGTGCAGCGTGATCTCGTCGCCGAGCGCCGGGGTCTCCCGCAGCTCCCGTACGTCCGCCTTCACCCGGTGGCCGGACGCGCCCACCTCCACGTACAGGCGGTGGGTGGCGCCGCGCCACTGGACCTCGGCGATGCGGCCGGTCAGGGCGTTGGGCCCGGGCCCGAGGCCGACGAGGTGGGGGCGGACGCAGAGGGTGGCGGTCGCGCCGGGGACCGCGTCCACGACGGGAACGTCGAGCGTGACCCCGTCCCCGTCGAGAACGACCCCGCCCTCGCCGACCCGCACCGGCAGCAGATTCGCGTTGCCGACGAAGGAGGCGGTGAACTCGGTGCGGGGCCTGCGGTACAGCTCCTGCGGGGTGCCGCAGTCCTGCAGCCGGGCCCGGTCCATGACGGCGATCCGGTCGGCGAGGGTGAGCGCCTCGACCTGGTCGTGGGTCACGTACAGGATCGAGACGTCCGGCAACTCGCGGTGCAGCCGGGCGAGTTCGGCGAGCATCCCGGAACGCAGCCGGGCGTCGAGCGCGGACAGCGGCTCGTCGAGGAGGAGGACGTTCGGGCGGATGGCGAGGGCCCGGGCGATGGCGACGCGCTGCTGCTGGCCGCCGGAGAGCTCGCGCGGGTAGCGCTGGGCGTAGGCCGCCATGCCGGTCATCTCCAGGGCCTCGGCGACCCGCCCCGGGATCTCGGCCTTGGGGACCTTGGGGTTCCGCTGCGCCTTGAGACCGAAGGCGACGTTGGCGTCGACCCGCATGTGCGGGAAGAGGGCGTACTGCTGGACGACCATGCCGATGCCCCGCTGGTACGGCGGGAGCGCGGTGACGTCGCGGTCGCCGATGAACACCCGCCCGGCGGCCGGCCGGACGAACCCGGCGACGGCGCGCAGGGCGGTCGTCTTGCCGGAGCCGGAGGGGCCGAGCAGGGCCATGACCTCGCCGGGCTCGACGGTCAGGTCGAGGGAGTCGAGGACGGTGTGGCCGTGGTACGCGACGGAGACGCCGTCGAAGCGGATGCCGCCGGCGGCGGGGGCGGGGGCGCTCATCCCTCGCCCTCCTCGTACTCCCCCTCGTACTCCCGTATCAGGGCGGGGAGTTCGGCGACGGAGGACAGGACGCGGGTGGCGCCGTGCTCCTTGAGCGCGGCCTCGTCGTGGGCTCCGGTGAGGACCCCGGCCACGATGCCGGCGCCGGAGCGGACGCCGCTGAGCATGTCGTACGAGGTGTCGCCGGCGACCACGAGCTGCCGGACGTCGTCGACGGCGCCGGTACGGAGGAGGGCGGCGAGCACCATGTCGGGGTACGGGCGGCCGCGGCCGCCGGCGTCGGCCGGGCAGAGGGTGAGGTCGACCAGGCCGTCCGCCCAGCCGAGGGCGTCGAGGATGGCGTCCTGGGTGACGCGGGCGAAGCCGGTGGTGAGGACGACGGTCCGGCCCTGGTCCTTCAGCTGGGCGATGGCCTCGGCGGCGCCGGGGACCGGGGCGATCCGGCCGTCGGCGACCAGCTCTCCGTACGCCTCCTCGAAGGCGAGGTTGGCCCGCTGCGCGCGCTGCTCGTCGCCGCCGAAGAGGTGGCGGAAGACGGAGATCTTGGACTCGCCCATGGTGGCGCGGACGTAGTCGATCATCGTGGCCGGGTCCTCGCCGAGGCGGGTCGCGGCGGCGTCGAAGGCCTGCTCGACGAGGCCGCCGTCGGCGACGGTGGTCCCGGCCATGTCGAGGACGACGAGGCTCATCTGCTGCTTGTTCTTCATGTCCTGCCTGTCCTGCATGTTCTTCACGCTGTTCACCAGCCCAGTTCGTTCGCGGTGGTCTCGGCGATGGCGGGCGAGCAGGTCATGCCGCGGCCGCCGGGTCCGGTCACCAGCCACACGCCGTCGCGCACCTGTTGGCGGTGGACGACCCGGGTGGTGTCGGTGCACTGCGCGTACACGCCGGCCCAGCGGCGGCGCACGCGCGGCAGCGGGCGGCCGAGCAGGGACTCGACCACGCGCGTGAGGTGTTCGTAGGGCTCCTCGACGGTGTCGAAGGCGAAGGGGTGCTCGTACTCGTGGGTGTCGCCGATGGTCAGTCCGCCGTCGAGGCGCTGCACCATGAGCAGCTGCATCTTGTGCGCGGCGGCCGTCGGGTCCTGCGCCTGGCGGGAGTTGAGCTCCTCCAGAGCGGGTGAGGCGTAGGCCGGGTAGTAGCGGAAGGAGTCGGCGTCCGCGACCGAGGTGGTGAGCGCCTCGCCGAGCGGGTCGGTCTGCATCATCTGGAGCCGGACCCGGCGCACCGGCAGATCATCGCCGGCCAGCTCGCGGACCAGGCCGGACAGCCAGGCGCCGGTGCACAGGACGACGGCGTCGCCGGTGTGGGTGTCGCCGTGGTCGTCGCGGACGGAGCTGTGCCCATTGCTGTCGGCTCCGATCACCTCCCGGACCTCGCGGTTCGGCAGGAAGGTGTAGCGGCCGGAGGCCAGCAGGGCCTCGCGCAGGGCGAGTTGGGCGGTGCGCGGCTCGACGGCGGCGTCCCGCTCGCACCAGAGGGCGGCGTCGAAGGCGCCGCGCAGCGCCGGGTTGACCGCCCGCGCCTCCTCGGGGGTGAGCAGCTTGTAGCCGCGGGCGGCGGCGTCGTCCCGGGCCACGGCCGCCTCGGCGACGGCGAGTTCGAGCGCGCCGCGGACGGGGGTGAGCGAACCGATCGCCCGGAAGCCGAGCTTGGGGACGCGGGCGCCGATGCCCTCCCAGAGCTCGCGGGCGCGCAGGGCGGTGTCGAGCTCCTCCCCGCCCGCGCGCCCGCTGACCCAGATCTGGCCGAAGTTGCGGAGGGAGGCGCCGCGCGCCTCGGCCTCCCGCTCGATGTGGACGACCTCGTGGCCGCGTTCTACTGCCTGCCAGGCGTGCATGGTTCCCACGACGCCGGCTCCGACGACTATCACCTTCATGCCGTTCACGGTCGGGGCGGCGGGTGGCCCGGACGGGGCGGGGTGGCGACGGGACGGTGAACGGACCGACAAGCTTGGCCTAGACCCGTTATCTTCTCGTGATCTGATGCCGGGGACGGACAGCACCGAATGCGTCTATTCCTGGCGACCTATTCCTGGCGGCCCAGGTGGGCGGTGAAGCTGAACCGGTCGCCGCGGTAGAGCGTGCGGACCCGTTCGAGCGGACGCCCGTCGGTGTCCCGGGACACGCGCTGGATCAGCAGCATCGGCAGCGCGGGCGGGGTGCCGATGAGCAGCGCCTCGCGCGGGGTCGCGAGCACCGTCTCGATCCGCTCGTCGGCGTCGCCGAAGACCACGCCGAGCCGTTCGTGGAGATAGGCGTAGAAGGAGGAGTCGGGGTCGAACTCGGTGTCGAGGCGCGGGGCGCGGGCCTCGGAGACGTACGTGCTCTCCAGGCCGACCCGCTCGTCGTCGGCGAGCAGCACCCGCTCCATGTGCCACACGGGCTCGCCGGCCGCCACGCCGAGCTGGGGCGCCAGCTCCGCCGGGCACGGGAAGCGGTCGAGCGAGATGAGCGCACGGCCCGGGGTGCGGCCCTGGCGGCGCACGCCCTCGGTGTAACTCGCGAGCGACAGCGGCTGCTCCAGCTTGGGCCCGGCGACGACGGTGCCGCGGCCCTGCCGCCGCAGCCGCCCTTCGAGCAGCAGCTCGCGCAGGGCCTGCCGGACGGTCTCGCGCGACACCTCGTAGCGCACGGCGAGATCGCGCTCCGTGGGCAGCAGCCCGCCCTCCCCCAGCTCGTCGACGAGTTCGGCGACCTTCGCCTTCACCGCGTAGTACTTCGGGATGCGGCCGTGCTCCGGGATGCCGGAACGGATGGGCGCGCCCGGCCAGTTGCCCATGCCGCCTGCGCTGCCCGTGTTGCTCGTGCTGCTCGTGCTGCTCTTGTCGTTCGTGTCGCTCATCCGGTGATGGTCGCAGACCGTCGTGAACGGAAAGGTGTACGGCGGGTGGCCTACGAGCGCCGTGAGCGGCGGGCGAGCAGCACCAGGGCCGCGCCGCCCGCGAGCAGGGCCGCGGCGACCGGGGCGAGGCGCAGGGCGGTGCGCCGGGCGGTGTTCGCGGCGGACTCGCGCTGTCCGGTACGGGCGAGTTCGGGGCCGCCCGGGTCGGCGGAGCCGGTGCCCGGGGCGGTCGGGCGGGCCGTGGTTGCGGGGTCGGCCGGGTCGGTGCCGGAACTGACCCCCGTACTGGTACCCGTATCCTCGCCGTCCGGTTCGGCGGGGCCGATCATCAGGCGGTAAGCGCCGGACTCGCCGACCCAGTCGCCGTCCTCGCCGCGCTTCTGCACGACGGCCGCGCTGACCGTGACCTCGTCGGGCGCGGCGTCGGCGCCGAACGCGAGCCGTACGGGCACGGTGAGGGTCCGTCCCGCGGGCACCGCGAAGCCGTCGAAGGCGGGCACGGCGGGGATCGGGTTCTTCGGCCCGGTCTGCAGTTCCGGGCCCGCGAACACGCCCACGCTCTCGGCCCGTTCGGTGCTCTCGAACGCCACCGGCCGCCAGAGCCGCGCCTCCGCGTCGTAGAACTCGGCCCGGATCTGCCCGGGCCGCAGCGCCTGGTCCCGGTCGGTGAGGACCAGGACCGGGTGCACGGCACGGCACGGTTCGGCGGTCGTGTTGGTGAGGTCCAGGCTCCAGGTCCGCAGCTCCCCGCCCGCCGGGTACTCCGCCGGCCCGCCGTGGATCCGGGTGGCCAGCGGGAAGTCCTTGTCCCCGGCCGCCCCGCAGGTGGGGGACACCGGCGCGGTCTGCGCCGCAGGCGCTGCGGCCTGCGCGGCGGACGCCGCCACCGACAGCCCGGCCGCCGTGCCCAGGGCGGCGAGGGCGAGGGCGGTACTGCTCGGACTCCTCGGTCGCATGATGCCGAAGCCTTTGCTGCTCGCGGACGTACGAATCGCCCGCGACGCTGCCATGCGGGGCGGAGCCGGTGGGGCAACGACGCGGCAAAGGGCGCCGGACGGGGAGGGCATTCCGCCCGATCAGCGTATTTTCAGACTGTTCAGATCTTTGAGATCTTTGAGATCTTTCGGACCGGTGGTGTCCTGCTTCCCGAAGACCGGCGCCAGGATCAGCTGGGCCGCTCCGTCCGCGACCGTCGTCGTCCCGGTCGCGATCTCGACGGTGGCGGGCAGGCCGAGGGCGGTGAGCAGCTCGCGGGTGCCGTGGGCGAAGACGGCCGGGTCGGCGAGGACGGCGCGCCCGCCGAGGAGCACGCGGTCGATGTCGAGCAGCCGGACCAGGTTGGCGGCGCCGGTGCCGAGCACCCGCGCGGCCTCGGGCAGGTCGCCGCGGGCGAGGGCCGCGAGGCACAGGACCTCCAGGCAGCCGCGCCCGCCGCAGTCGCAGAGCGGCCCGTCGAGCTGCACCGTCTGGTGACCCAGCTCCCCCGCCCCGGTGCGGCCGCCGCGCAGCACGGCCCCGCCGAGGACGAGACCCGCGCCCAGGCCCGTACCGAGGTGCACATAGGCGAAGGAGCCGGGCGCGCCGGGGCGCAGGGCGAGGCCGAGGGCGGCGGCGTTGGTGTCCTTGTCGAGCGCGACCGGGAGACCGAGCCGCCGCGCCAGCTCCTCCCGCAGCGGAAACCCGTCCCACTCGGGAAACCCGGTGACCCGCCCGGGCCGACCGCTCCGGTGGTCCAGGGGGCCGGGCATGGCGACGCCGACCCCGAGGACGGGGAGGTCCGCCTTCCCGCCCTCGCCCTCGTACCCGGCCCCGGCCCCGACCCCCAGCAGCGCCGCGACCTCCGCCCCCGCCACCGCGAGAACCGTCTCCGCGCCCGCCCCCAGGTCCAGCGGCGCGCGGCGCTCCGCGACCCGTTCGCCCGCCAGGTCCAGCAGGACGGCCGTCAGCTCGTCGCGGTCGAGGTGGAGGCCGATCGCGTACGCCGCCGAGGGTACGAGCCGCAGCACCGTGGCCGGCTTGCCGCCCGTGGACGCGCGCCGGCCCGCCTCCGCCGCCAGGCCCTCCGCGCGCAGGCGAGCGGTGATCTTGCTGACGGCCTGTGGGGTGAGGCCGGTGCGCTCGGCCAGTTCCAGCCGGCTGACGCCGCCCTCCCCGGCGGTGCGCAGCAGGTCGAGCACGAGTGCCGCGTTGTGGCTGCGCAGCGCCGGCAGATTGACCCCGACCCCTACCCCAGCCCCGGCACCGCCACCCGCCCCGCCGCCGCTCCCCTTACTCCCCTTGTCCCTGTTCACGTGTCCATTGTGCCGGGCGCTTGCACTTTGGCAACAGCGTTGCCAAAGTGGTTCCCATGAGCTCCCCCCGTACCCCGCTCCGCGTCGGCCTCGTCGGCTACGGCCTGGCCGGCTCCGTCTTCCACGCCCCGCTGATCGCCGCCGACCCCGACCTCGTGCTCGACACGGTCTCCACCGGCAACCCGGAGCGCGCCGTGCAGGCCCGCGCCGAGCACCCGGACGTGCGGGTCGTGGGCTCCCCCGAGGAACTCCTCGGCCGCGCCGCCGAGCTCGACCTCGTGGTGATCGCCTCCCCCAACAAGACCCACGTCCCGGTCGCCACCGCCGCCCTGCGGGCCGGTCTGCCGGTGGTCGTGGACAAGCCGCTGGCCGGCACCGCCGCCGAGGCGCGCGCCCTCGCCGCGCTCGCCGAGGAGCGCGGGCTGCTGCTCTCCGTCTTCCAGAACCGCCGCTGGGACAACGACTTCCGCACTCTCCAGGCCCTGCTCGCCGACGGCTCCCTCGGCGAGGTGCAGCGCTTCGAGTCCCGCTTCGAGCGCTGGCGCCCCCAGCTCAAGGGCGGCTGGCGCGAGTCGGGCGCGCCCGAGGAGATCGGCGGGCTGCTGTACGACCTCGGCAGCCACGTCGTCGACCAGGCCCTGGTCCTGTTCGGCCCGGCCGTCCGCGTGTACGCCGAGTCCGACGTGCGCCGCCCGGGCGCCGAGGCCGACGACGACACCTTCATCGCGATCACGCACGCGGGCGGCGTGCACTCGCACCTCTGGATGAGCGCGACCACCGCCCAGCTCGGACCGCGCTTCCGCGTCCTGGGTCAGAGCGCCGGTTACGTGAAGTACGGCCTCGACCCCCAGGAGGCGGCGCTCCGCGAGGGCCTGCGGCCGGAACCGGGCAAGGCTTGGGGCGTCGAGCCCGAGGAGCTGTGGGGCCGGCTCGGGGCCGGCGAGTCCCCGCTGACCGGCGGCGGCACGCCCGTGGAGACCCTGCCGGGCGCCTACCCGGCGTACTACGCGGCCGTCGCCGCCGCCCTGCGTGGCGCCGGCGAGAACCCGGTGACGGCCCACGAGGCGGCGGCCGCGCTCGACGTCCTGGAGGCGGCGAAGAAGTCCGCCCGCGAGGGCGTGGCGGTGACCCTGTGACCAGCGCGGAAAAGACCAGCGCGGAAAAGACCAGCATGGAAGAGACCGGCGTGGAGGAGCTGACGGCGCAGGAGGCGGCGCTTGTCCTGCCCCGCTTCACGTACGAGGACGCCTGGACGCTCGGCATGATCCTGGCCGACCTGGCGAGGGAGCGGCGCGCGCCGGTCGCGATCGACGTACGACGCGGGGCGCAGCAGCTGTTCCACTGCGCGCTGCCCGGGTCGAGCGCCGACAACGACGCCTGGATCGACCGGAAGCGGCGGGTCGTCGAGCGGTACGGCGTGAGCTCGTTCCACGTCGGCGCCCGCTTCCGCGCCAAGGGCACGACCTTCGAGGCCTCGTCCCGGCTCGACCCGGACGTCTACGCCGCGCACGGCGGCTCGTTCCCGATCGCCGTCGCCGGCGCCGGGGTCATCGGCTCGGTCACGGTCTCGGGCCTGCCGCAGGCCGAGGACCACGCGCTGGTCGTCCTCGGCCTGGAGCGGCTGATGGCGGCGTACGGCGCGGAGTAGGAGTACGTACGGGGCGCGGGTGCCGGTCCGTACCGACCCGCACCCCGACCCGTACCGCTACGCGTCCTTGAGCTCCTGGCGCTGCCGCCCCAGGCCCTCGACCTCCAGCTCGACGACGTCGCCGGCGCGCAGGTACGGCTTGGGCTCGGGCTGCCCCATGGCGACGCCGGCCGGCGTGCCGGTGTTGATGACGTCGCCGGGGTAGAGGGTCATGAAGTGGCTGAGGTAGCGCACCACCTGGGCGACCGTGAAGATCTGGTCGGAGGTGTGGCCGTCCTGCTTCAGCTCGCCGTTGACCCACAGCTTGAGGCCGAGGGCCTGCGGGTCCGGCACCTCGTCGGCGGTGACCAGCCAGGGGCCGAGCGGGTTGAAGGTCTCGCAGTTCTTGCCCTTGTCCCAGGTGCCGCCGCGCTCGATCTGGAACTCGCGCTCGGAGACGTCGTGGGCGACGGCGTACCCGGCGACGTGGGCCAGGGCCTGCTCGTCGGTCTCCAGGTAGCGGGCGGTGCGGCCGATGACGACCGCGAGCTCGACCTCCCAGTCGGTCTTCACCGAACCGCGGGGTACGAGCACGGTGTCGTCGGGGCCGACGACGGTGTCCGGGGCCTTGAGGAAGACGACGGGCTCCGCCGGGATCGCGGCGCCGACCTCGGCCGCGTGCCCGTGGTAGTTCAGCCCGATGCACACGACCTTGCCGATCCGGCCGACCGGCGGGCCGATCCGCAGCCCGGCCGGGTCGAGCACGGGCAGCACGCCCGCGCCGAGCGCGGCGCGGATCCGGTCGAGCGCGGAGCCGTCGCCGAGCAGGGCGCCGTCGATGTCGCCGACCAGCGCGGACAGGTCGCGCAGCGTCCCGTCCTGGTCCAGCAGGGCGGGCCGCTCGGCCCCGGCCGGGCCGACGCGCAGCAGCTTCATGGTCTTCTCCTCAGGTCGAGCCTCTGGTCGAGGTGGCCCGGGGAGGCGGGCCTCGGTGTGCCCCGGCCGATGGAGTGCGGCCATCGGAGGATTGGTCGATCCTCCAAGAGTTCGGGTCAGTCTGCAAGCCCCGGTTCACACCCTGGACCCTTACGCACGGGTAACCCGGCGCGCCCGCTCCCGGTCCCGGCCCGCTCAGGCGGCCGGCGCGAGGGCGCCCGCCACGGGCATGTCCCGGTACAGGAAGGCGCGTTCGACGGCGGTCCAGGTGGTGCTGGTGACGAGGTAGAGCGCGGCGGCCAGCGGCACGGCGGCGACCGAGATCAGGGTCGCGAAGGAGAGCAGCGGGAGGTACTTGGTCATGGCGGCCATCGCCCCCGCGCCGGGCTGGTCGGCGGGCACCGCCTGTACCGGGTTGAGCGCCTGCTGCTTCCTCGTACGGAGGTAGGTGTACGTGGCGACGACAGCGACGATCGCGAAGAGGACGAGGTAGACGCGCCCGGCCGGGCCGAAGACGCCGCCGTTGCCGAGGGCGTCGGCGTAGTGGCCGCCGAGCGGGGCGGCGAGCAGGCTGTGTCCGGCCATCCGCCCACTGGAGAAGAGGTGGAACATCAGGAAGAAGGCGGGCGCCTGGAGCAGGCTCGGCAGACAGCCGGCCAGGGGCGAGACCTTCTCCTTGGCGTGCAGCTCCATGACCGCCTTCTGCAGCCGCTCGGGGTTCTTGGCGTGCTTCTTGCGCAGCTCGGCGAGTTGCGGGGCGATCCGGACGCGGGCCTTCTGGCCGCGGGCGGCGGCGCGGGACAGGGGGTGGACGGCGAGGCGTACGGCCATCGTGAAGGCGACGATGGCGGCGGCGGTCGAGGCGCCGGCGAAGAGGGGGTGGAGCAGGTCGGCGAGCTGCTCGACCAGGCTGGCGAAAACGGACATGGGAGCCCTCCGAGGGGTCTCGTCGTGCCGGGAAAAGGGTCTGGAAAGCGTCTTTTCGGCAGGACGGAACGCGTCGAGGGGGTTCGACCAGGAGCGCTGGGAGTAACCGGGAGCGCTGGGAGTACCTCTACGCGGCCGTCAGGAGGGGACGGCCGGGTGCCCTGGGCCTGCGACGGCCCGAGGCGTCGGGGTCGCGTTGCGGCAGGAACGCGGTGCGCCGGGCGCGGTCGCGCAGGGCGGTGCGTACGCGGGTGGGTGGTACGGGCAGGGCCGTACGGCCGCCGCCGATCAGGGCGCAGACGAACGCGCCGGCGGCCACGGCGAACGCGGCGGAGAGGCCGGCACCGGCGCCGCCGCTGACACCGACGCCGTCGGAGAGCAGCAGGTCGGCGAGGGCGAGGAGGAAGAGGAGCGGCGCGAGAACGCGCAGCAGGGGCCCACGGGCCATGCCTTCCTCCTCCTTGCTGAGCCGTACGGCTGGTTGTCGTACTCCCGTTATACCGGATCAGGCCGTTACGCCGGATCAGGCCGCTATACCGGATCAGGCCGCTCTACCGGATCGACCTCAAGCGGTACGAGGAGGCGGCGGGGCGCGAGGAGGGCGCGGCCGACCGGGTCGGCGGGGTCGGGGTCGAGTCCGGCGCCGGGCCGCATCTCGATGTCGGCGGGGTGGACGGGGATCCGGCAGGCCGGGCATTCGCCGTACGCGCCGAGTTCGGTGCCGCAGTCGACGTGGTGGAAGTGGCGCATGGGGGCGATGCCGGGCAGGTCGCGGCCCCAGCGGCCGAGGGAGCGCAGGACGGGCCACAGTTCGATGCCGCGCTCGGTGAGCACGTACTCGTAGCGCGCCGGGGAGTCCTGGTAGCGGCGCTTGTCGAGGACGCCGGCCTCGACGAGGGCCTGGAGGCGGCCGGCGAGGACGGCGCGCGGGGCGCCGAGGTGGGTGAGGAAGTCGCTGTAGCGCCGCACGCCGTAGAAGGCGTCGCGCACGACGAGGAGGGTCCAGCGCTCGCCGATCACTTCGAGGGCGCGGGCGATGGAGCACTGCTGGGTCGCGTAGTCCTTGCCGAGGGCCATGGGAACGAGTGTAGCGGTCGGGTTCATTCATTGAACTAGGACTGGTACGGTGAGCGGCGAGCCTGCAAGGTTCAGTGAACGAACCCAGCGGTGTTGCGCCGCTTACGGAAGCCGAGGCCCCGGCATGCCCAAGACCGCCCCCGCATCGACCCTCAGTCCCTCACCCACCCGGGAGCTCGGGGCACCCCGCCCCGGCGCGACCCTCGCCGTCACCAGCGCCGCCACCGCGCTCACGCTGATGAACTACACGGCGCCGATGCTGACCCTGCCCGCGATGTCCGCCGCCTTCGGGACCCCGGCCTCCGCGCAGGCCTGGCTGCTCAACGGCACCCCGCTCGGCCTCGCCGTCCTCCTCCTGGTCGCCGGCAGCCTCGCCGACGCCCACGGCCGGCGCCGGATCTTCCTGCTCGGCACCGTCGCCCTCGGCGTCACCACCGCGCTCGGCGCGCTGGCCGGCTCCACGCTCACCTTCACCCTGGCCCGGATCGCGCAGGGCGCGGCGAGCGCCGCCGTGCTCGCCGCGAGCCTCGGCCTGATCGCCCACGCGCACCCCGGCGGCGCGGCGCGGATCCGGGCGACGGGGGTGTGGGGCGCGTTCGTGAGCGCGGGCATCGCGCTCGGGCCGCTGCTCGCGGGCGGGCTGAGCGGTCTCGGCGAGCTGGGCGGCCTGGCCGCGTGGCGGCTGACGTACGGGGTGCTCGCGGCGGGCACGCTGGTCGCGGCCGCGTTCGGGGTCCGCGCCCTGGCCGAGTCGCACGCACCGCGGACCGGCCGCCGGGCGGACCTCGCGGGCGCGCTCACCCTGGGCCTGGCCCTGGCCGCCGCGCTCACCGCCCTGACCCTGGGCCGGGACGGCTGGCTGCGCCCGTCGGTGGGCCTGCTGCTGCTCGCGGCGGCCGTCCTCACCGCGCTCTTCGTGAGCGTCGAGCGGCGCGTCCGGGCGCCGATGATCGACCTGGCGCTGTTCCGGCGCCCCGCGTTCCGGGCGGCGACGGCGGGCGCACTGTTCACCGGCCTCGCCGTGATCGGCTTCTTCAGCGTGCTGCCGGCCCTGCTCCAGCACGGCATGGGCATGGCGCCACTCACGACGGCCTGGCTGTTCCTGCTCTGGTCGGGCACGGCGTTCGTCGTCGCGCTCCAGGTGCGCCGCCTCGCGGGCCGGATCTCGGCCACGTACCAACTCGTCCTGGGCTTCGCCCTCTCGACGGCGGGAGTCCTCGCGCTGTACGGCGCCCTGGAGGGCGGCTCCGTCCTGCGCCTCTTGCCCGGCCTGGTGGTGGCGGGCGTGGGCAGCGGGCTCCTGAACGCCGCCCTGCCGCGCCTCGCCGTGGACTCCGTACCGCAGGAACGGGCCGCGATGGGCTCCGGCGCCAACAACACCGCCCGCTACATCGGCTCCTCGGCGGGCGTGGCCCTCTCCCTGGCGCTGTCCACAGCGGGCCCGGACGCGGCGCTGCTCACGTCGGCGGCGCTCGGCCTTGCGGGGGCGGTGGTGACGAGCCTGGCCCAGACGACGAGGCGGTAGGTGGAGGTGAACTCGGGCGTGCAGGTGGTGAGGGTGAGATAGCTGCCGGCCCGGTCGTACCCGTAATCCGGGTGGTAGAGCGACCGCGGCACGGGCTCGATGACGCCGGTGTCGCGGGGCGAGGTGACCGGCAGGATCCGGTCGACGCGGTAGGTGTACGTCCCCTCGCGGGTGCGGACGGTGAGGGTGTCGCCGCGCTGGAGCCGGTTGATGTACCGGAACGGCTCGCCGTGGGTGTTGCGATGCCCGGCGAGCGCGAAGTTCCCGGGCCGCCCGGGGGCGCCGGTGCCGGGGTAGTGCCCGACGTAACCGCGGTCGAGGACGGCGCGGCGCCCGACGCCGGGGGCGACGGGGACGGTGAGGCCGAGGCGGGGGATGCGGAGGACGGCGTAGGCGGGGGCTTCCGGCGTGGACGCCGGGGCGGAGGGTGGGGCGGAGGGTGGGCTGGGAATCGGGGCGGGAGTCGGGGCGGGAGTCGTGGTGGCCGGAGGTGAGGAGTCCCACTCCTGCTCAAGGTTGCGGACTTGCTGGACGGCCTGGGCGCGGGCCTGCTGGTTGGTCCACCAGAGCTGGTGGACGACGAGCAGGAGGACGAGAACACCACAGGTGACGAGCACTTCGGCGGCGCTCCAGAGGACGCGGGCGACCGGCCCGCGCCGCCGACGCCCGCGGGGCGTCTGGACGACGACGGGAACCCGACCGCGCATCCTCGCTCGCACGGCGGGCACGATAAGCGGTGGAGCGCCAACTCTCCAGGGCCGTACAGCAGTACGGTGAGGACATGCGCCCCGACACGCCTGCCGACCACACCACCGAAGCCGAGCGTCTGCTCCGCACCGCGGGGCAGTACCCGGAGGACCGCGAACCGCTGCTGCTGCGCGCCGCCGCCCACCTGGAACTGGCGGGCGAGCGGGAGCGGGCGACGACCCTGTACGACGACCTGCTCGCCGCCGAGCCGGGGAACCCCCTCCTCATCAGGTCGCTGAAGGCGTCGAACCTGTGGGAGTACGGCCACGAGGCCGAGGCCCGCGCGATCATCGACGGCGTCCGGCGCGCCCGCCCGGAGGAGCCGGCGCCGTGGGAGATCGTGGCGGAGACGCTGGAGGCCCACGACGAGCTGGAGGAGGCGGAGGCGGCCTTCTCGGAGGCGGCCGGGATGCTGGTGCTGCCGGGCGAGGAGACCTCCTACGGGTTGCAGTCTCTGTTGTCGGGCCGCCACCGGGTGCGCCGGATGCTGGCCCTCCCGCACGACGCGTGGGACACCCTCGCGGACCGCCTCCACACGGCGGAGGTCCCGCTGGACGAACTGCACGACCCGAAGCGCCTGTGGTCCCTCGGCTCCTCGGACCCGGCCGAGCTCCAGGCCGAGATCACCCGCCTCCGCTCGGAACTGGGCTCCTACCGCACGGCCCTCTCCCGCCCCTTCCCGGTCGCCGTCCTCCACTGGCCGGAACCGGAACTCGACGAGCTCCTCGCGGCCTACCCCGAGCTGGAGGCCGAGTACCCCACCTACACGGCCCACCTCACCGACATCGAGGCCTCCCTCCGCGAACTCGCCGCCTCCGGCACCCCCAACCTCGGCATCGTCCCGGCCACGGTCCCCTCCTACGAGGCCTTCGCCGCCTCGGAATCCTCCACCCCCGCCAACCCCGCCCTCCTCCCCCAATACACCACCACCCTCGCCGCCCGCGGCCGCGCCACCCCCTGGCCCCCTGCCCGCACGGCCCCCTGCTGGTGCGGCTCGGGGCGGACGTACGGGGACTGCCACGGCGCGGACTAGCCGACGCTCGGCTACTCCGACGTCATGCCCCACTCACGTGCCTTGGGGGAGCCGTCCCAGCCCGAACCGTCTCGCCAAATCGAGGCGATTCCCTGCTCCTCCAGGTACGGGGCATAGGCGCCGATCGCTTCGGAGAAGAGCCCTATGAGGAAGGGTGTGGGGCACCCCAGATAGAGGAAGTGGCGATACTCGTAGAGTTGCCCGACAGCCTCACGCACCGCCTGGGTCGGATTCCCATTGCGCACCACCTTCGCTTCGACCAGCCATTCCTCACCCGATGCCTCGGTAGCACGGTGTGAACGCAGCACAAGGTCCTTCGGGTGCTGAAGTAGCGTGATCGGCTCGTACCCGCGCTCCGATACATAGAGACCGAAGTCTCTGATGAGCTCCTCGTGGCTGCGCTGCTTAACCTGCTGCCGAGCCTTGATCTGCGCCACGTAAGCGCTGCCGTCCTTCGGCCGGAAGTTGGCCAGCGGATCCACTATCGGCTGGGCAACGTGGCTGCCCGGTTCGTAGTACATCTCCAAGGCTTCGGGAGCATCGCTCCCCCACCACACGCGATCTGCCTCTTCCACGCGCCGAAGGGACTCGATGCCGATCAGAAGGTCTTCCATCAGCGTGACATCGCTGGGGAGGGCGGCAGTGTCGTACACCTTGGCAATCACGCTCGCGGCCTCATACGCCTTAGGGCGGGCCGCATGGTCCCTGAGTTCCGGCTCGTCTATCCAGCCCTGCCGTTCCTGCCTCCGCACGGCCCGGCGAAGCCGCGCCGCGTGCCGCCGGAGGTGGTCTTCGCGGGCTCGGCCTCTTCCCAGCCGCTCCTCCAGCCAGGTAATGCCCTGCTGCAATGTCAGCGTCACGTTTTTCAGATCGGCGCTGAAGATGTAGGCGAGGTACAGCCCCTTCTTGGGATCGCGGTGACCCTCCTGGTCGAAGACGCCAATCCACGGAGTCGCGGCCGGTGTCGTCTGCCCTCCGTGTCCCTCCGCCTTGAAGCCCAGCGGCAGCGCGAGATCGGTACGACTCGCGACCTTCCGCAGAACCTGCTGCCCCTTCACATCTCGTCCGGAGCCGGCCGTGCGGTCGTATGTGCTCGCGACCTCGCTGAGCAAGTCTCGAATCCCCATGCGGGGAATCTAGATCAGGAGATCGCGGCGCACACCGGGATTCGTCCCACCTCGTCACATCACGTGCCACTCAGAGGCCGGATTCGAATCTCGTCTGCGCCATGTCCAGTACGTCATCAGCGTCGTAGCCATGTGCGCCCATCCAGTGGAGCAGGTCCACGATCACGTCGATCGCGGCGTCTTTGGCCACGGCGACGGAGAGCCGACTAGCGTTCACCGCTCGCGGGGACGCGACAGCCCCATAGAGGGAGATCATGGCCTCCGCTCGCGTGACACGCATGCCGCCCGCGTGGCCATTGGGCGTGGTGAGATCAGTGGCGATCTCACACCAGGTCACCTTTCGATCCGACCCGAGCAGCACTCCCCAGCGGTCAGCCATCGCGTCCACAAGCGCCATCCCTCGCCCCGACTCAGCCTCCGGACCGGCGGCGATCACTGTCGGCAGCGCCCGGCAGTCCGGGTCGCGCACTTCGATCCGAAGGTACGTGCCGTTCATGGCGAGCCGGAGCGACGTCGGCGTGCCAGGCCCCACATGCCGGATCACGTTCGTGACCAGTTCACTCACGCAGAGCTGGGCCACTCCCACCTGCCGTGGCAGCCCCCATGCTTTCAAGTGGAGCCGCACGATACGTCGCAGCGCGGCTACTTCCTGCGCCTCCGCCAAGAACGGAAGCTCCCACGGCTGCCGCACCATGCATCCTGCCTCGATCACCAATGCCTCCCGCTCCGATGCCCTCTCGATGACAGATCGTGACGAGCCAATATCATTGCGTTGCACATCCCGCCATGCAATGTGCACGACGGGATTCCCACGATCGAGCGATTGGCAGTCCTCGCTCTGGTGCGCAGACTGAACATCCGCTAGCGAGAAGGGGACTGAGATGGCTGGTTCACCCACCGCCCGCCGCCGCCGACTGTCGATCGAGCTGAAGAAGCTCCGCGAGACAAGCGGCTTCACCTGCGCCCAGGTTGGTGCGGCCCTCGACTGGAGCGGCTCCAAGGTCAACCGCATGGAGACGGGTACGGGCCGCGTCCAACCTTCTGACGTCGACGCGCTCTGCCGCTTCTACGGTGTGGAGGACGAGCTACGCGAGTTCCTCAAATCGCTTGCGAAACAAGCGAAGACGAAGGGTTGGTGGCAAGCCCACGGCAACGGCGTCCCCGCCTGGTTCTCGATCTACATCGGCCTAGAGCAGGACGCTTCCACGTTCCGCCAGTACCAGAACGAGTTCGTTCCCGGCCTCATGCAGACCCCCGCGTACGCCGCTGAACTGCACCGCGCGACCAATCAGATGTCCGACGAGGACATCAACCACGCCGTGAGTGTCCGGATGGAACGCCAGACGCGCCTCCAGTCACCGAGTGCGCCGGACACTTGGTTCGTGGTGCACGAAGGTGCACTGCGCTCCTTCATTGGTGATGAGGCTGTCATGCGCGAGCAGCTTGAGAAGGTGCTGGAGATGACTGAACTCCCCAGCGTCACCCTGCAGGTCCTGCCCTTCGACGCTGGCCCGTACCCCGCCACCGGCACCTTCACGATGCTGGGCTTCCCCGATCCAGAGGATCCAGACATCGTGTACCGAGATGGCATCACAGATGCCATCTACCTGGAGGGAGCCGAGGAGGTACGTGCGTACAACAGGGCCTTCGACAATCTGCGCGCCGCCGCGGCAAGCCCCCACCGCTCAACCCACCTCATCACGACTCTACTGAAGGGCTACACGTAATGAGCAGTTCCACTCCGGCAACGCCCAACCGCAACGAGTGGTTCAAGTCCTCCTACAGCAATGGCTCTGGGGGCGAGTGCGTGGAGTGCTCCCGAACCGAGGACGGAACTCTTAT
The DNA here is from genome assembly GCF_041270065.1 of Streptomyces fradiae. Classification (NCBI taxonomy): domain Bacteria; kingdom Bacillati; phylum Actinomycetota; class Actinomycetes; order Kitasatosporales; family Streptomycetaceae; genus Streptomyces; species Streptomyces fradiae. Next base: position 2,871,918 of record NZ_CP065958.1, read on the forward strand.
ACGAGACTCCAAGCGACCGGAAGGGCCGGCGCTGGCTGTACGTAGGGGCGCGTGGAGCGTCTTCATCGAAGGCGTCTCCTCGCCTTGGCGCACAGGGGTGCAGGCGAGGCCATAGGAACCCCATACGGCACAAAGCCAGTAGTACGATCAACAGTTGTTGAAACTGAGCACTAGTCAACTCCCTGGGAGGCAAACGTGACTACTGCCCCGACCACCATCCAGGGCCGCACACGCACCCTGCTCGCCTTCTCCCTCGGCTGAAGCTGCTCAGAAGTCAAGATCACGAAAGTAGGTTGGGCATGTCCTCGGTCAGCCACACCGTTACCTACGGCGTCCAGATACCGGTGCAGAAGCTGTTTGTTGACTACGACGTGCAGCGCGAGCCTGACAGGAGGCGCGCGAAGAAGATCGCTGAGGCCTTCGACGAGAACAAGCTCGGTTCCATCATCGTCTCCGACCGTGGGGACGGCACCTTCCACATCATCGACGGGCAGCACCGTTGGCTCGCCGCGAAGGAAGCCGAGCACCCGTACCTGCACGCGGACGTACACACCGGACTGGAACGGGCTCAGGAAGCCGACATGTTCCTGGCCAAGAACCGCGACAGCAAGAAGCCCAGTGCCTTCGACGAGCACAAGAACGGGGTCGCCGCCGGGCACAGCCCGTATGTCGAGGCCGAGGCAGTGCTGAAGAAGCACAACCTGACCGCTGGCAGCAGCTCCGCCAACCAGTTCGGCGCGATCACCAAGGCGCACGCGCTGGTCAAGCAGTTCGGACCTGACGTTCTCGACCGCGCGCTGACCGTCGCCGAGAACGCCTGGGGACGCTCCCGGTTTACCTGGGAAGGCGTCATCATCCATGGTCTCGGGCTCATCATCGGGCGCCATCCGGAGTTGATCGACGACAAGCGGATGGCCCAGCGACTCGCCTCCACAAGTACAGCGGAAGGTATGAAGGGCAGGATCACGACGGCGGCCACGGGTGGCGGGACCCGGCATGACGGAACGGGCGGGCGGGCGACCGCCGCCTACTGGGTCATGGTCACCGTCTGGGACACCGGCCTCCCCAAGACCTCGGCGAAGCGGATTCGCAAGGCTGAGGAGTTCTAACAACCGGAGGTAGCTGGCGACACCCGCCTCGCTCAGGCACCGGGGCCACCCACTCACCCGCCAAGCGGGCTTCTGGTACGGCCGCCCTCACTCCGAGTGTGGCCCCCTCCACCACCGCGTCAAGGGCGCTCCCTGCGGTCGCGTCGCAGGCGATGGGCTGCGCCCACCCTTGACCCGGTGCCTCCGGGCGCCTTTAACCACTCGGAGGGCGGCCGGGGGCCCGGCCACGCGGATAGGCCCGGATATCGGCCGGCCGCCGTAGGCGAGTGGCAGGCCGGTGGCGGGTGGGCCCGGATATCGCTCCCGAGCAGAGGGATCCCTCGGGCCGGTGGGTGGGGGCCCAGTTCGCGGCCGGAGCCGGTGGGACGCCGTCCCCCGGTCAGGGGTGCGCGGAAGTGGATTGGTTAGCCGGGCCTGGTTCGGCGGCCGACTGCTGGCACGGAATGAGCCCGTGCGACGGATGGTGCGCTGGCGGCCCGGCACGGCGGCCCCAAGTGCACACCTCCATCCCGAGCGCCGAAGGAGTGAACTCCGGTGACTGCAGAGGCGCTTCGAGTGGCTTCCCGTGCGGCTTTGGCACGGAAGAGGCTCACCCAGGGGGCGTACGTCATCAGGGTGCGGCGCGTGAAGGGCTTCCGAACTCGGCCTCGGGGAGCAATCCGTGGGATTCCCCTGAACCTCCGGCTCGCCGCCGACTACCGTACGGACATGCCGCGTTACCCACCGCGGTCACACGAGGAGGAGTCCCTGTGCCATCTCCCTGTCACCCCCGGCACGCTCCCGTCGGCGACGTGGGCACCGCGCTCATGATGATCGACTCTCAGCTCACGGCCATCCACAACGGCAAGGACGGAACCGACCCTGAACAACGGTCGTGGGTCGCCCAGGTCGCGTCCTCCCTGGGTCCCGGGGGAGTCGATGACGTGCTGGACGGTGCGTGCACTCTCATCTACATGTTCATGCAGTGGCTGCGGATGGCCTACGAGGAGCACGACAAGGACGTCATCGAGTACGTCGTGCCCAACCTCGTGGGCACCATGCGCATGATGCCCAAGAGCGTCCGGCCCGAGGCCATCCCCACCATGGCCGGCCTCCTCGTCGCCGCGGGCACCGGCCTCAGCCCCAACCTTTGGCGCAAGCAGTACGGAGACTGGACCAAGGAGGAGCTGACTCCCCTCGAAGCCACCGCCCTTCTGCTCGCGGAGCACATCAACCGCCTCACCGACGACCCCGACTTCGCCACCCGTATGGTCACCGAGGCCCTGCCCAGGTCACTCGAAGACTGACGTTCCACTGCCGTGCACCCCGACCCGGCCGAGCAAAGTCGGCAATCCGCAGCCGAAATGGGGCGGGTACGAACTCCTGTGACTTCAGAGGCGGCCACGGGGCCCAAGGGCTCGCGTGAGCGGGGTTTGCATCACCCACCGGCCGTGACCAGCAGGGCATGAGTCCCGGCCGAAGGCGGGCGTCTGCCGCCGGGCTGGGGCCAGCCGTCCCAATCCACTTCCGCGCACCCCCAACCGGCGGGATGCGGTCTCCCGGCCCCTGCCACAAACCGAGCCCCCACCCCGCCGGGCAGCAGAAGCTCTCTCCGTCCGGAGCGATACCCGGGCTCATCCACCACCGGCCCGCCGTCCGCCCACGGCGGCCGGCCGATACCCGGCACCCCGCGCGGCCCGCTCCCCCGGCCGCCCTCCGAGTGGTCAAAGGCTCCCGGAGGCGCCGGGTCAAGGGTGGCCGCAGGCCATCGCTTGCGACGCGACCGAAGGGAGCGCCCTTGACGCGGTGGTGGAGGGGGCCACACTCGGAGAGAGGGCGGCCGCACCAGAAGCACACGCAGGAACCTCGTACCTTGGGCCTCTCGTTAGGCTCGTGAGTACGAAAGACCTTGCCGACTGATTGGACCCCGTCATGCCCAGCGCCCGCACCCTCTCCCCCGTTGTCGCCGCCGCCGGGCTTGTCGGGGGGTATGCCGTGGCGCGGTGGACCAAGAAGCGGCCGTTGGGTGGGGTTGTGCTGGCGGTGGCGGGTGGGGTGGCGGCGCGGGAGTGGCAGCAGGTGGCTGGGGGGAAGGTGGCGGCTGGGCTGACGGCGGCCTATGTGGGGGCGTTCGCCGGGTCTCATCCGCTTGCGAAGAAGATCGGGGCGTGGCCCGCCGTGTTCTCCGTGGCTGCCGGCATGGCCGGGGCCGCGTACGCGGTGACCCGTAACGCCGAGTGAGGCTCAGCCGCCCAGCGCGTGGCTGATCGTGTAGATCAGGAGGCCGGCCAGGGCGCCCACCACCGTGCCGTTGATGCGGATGAATTGGAGGTCGCGGCCGATGTTGGCCTCGATCTTCTTAGAGGTCTGGGTGGCGTCCCAGCCGGCGACCGTGTCGGTGATCAGGGAGGTGATCTCGGCGCGGTAGGTGGTGACGACGTAGGCGGCGGCGTCCTCCGCCCAGCCCTCGACCTTCGCCTGGAGGCGGGAGTCGGTCGAGAGGCGGGTGCCCAGGGAGATGAGGGAGGCGCGGGCGCGGCGGCGGAGTTGGCTCTGGTCGTCCTCGGCCGCGGCCAGGATCAGGGCGCGGACCGAGGACCAGGCGGAGGCGATGACGTCCTGGACCTCCGGGCGGGCCAGGAGTTCGGACTTCAGGCGCTCCACGCGGGCCCGGGTGTCGGTGTCGCCCTGGAGGTCGGCGGCGAAGTCCGTGAGGAAGCGGTCGATCGCGCCGCGCGCTGGGTGGCCCGGCATGTCGCGCATCTCGGTCACGAAGCGGAGCAGCTCCTTGTAGACCCGCTCGCCGATCCTGCGGTCCACGAAGCGCGGGGTCCAGCCGGGCGCGCCGCCCTCGATGGCCTCCATCACCGAGTCGCGGTGGGTGATCAGCCAGTCGTGGCCGCGGGCGCAGACGAGGTCGACGGCGCGGTGGTGGGAGCCGTCGGCGACCATCCGTTCCAGGGTCTTGCCGAGGCCGGGGCCGATCTCCGCCGCCTCCGCCCGCCGGGTGATCGCCTCACCCACGACCGCCTGCACGTCGGAGTCGCGCAGCACCGTCAGCGCGCCGCGCAGGGCCGCGGCCAGTTCGGAGGTGACGCGGTCCGCGTGCGCCGGGTCCGCGAGCCAGAGGCCGAGGCGGCGGGCGATACCGAAGCCGCGCAGCCTGCCCCGTACGACATCGGCGGAGAGGAAGTTCTCTCCGACGAAGGAGCCGAGCGAGGCGCCCAACTGGTCCTTCTTCGTCGGGATGATCGCGGTGTGCGGGATGGGAAGCCCCAGCGGACGCCGGAACAGCGCCGTGACCGCGAACCAGTCCGCCAGCGCGCCCACCATGCCGGCCTCCGCCGCCGCCGCGACATAGCCCGCCCAGGCACCCGCGTCGGACGACTTCGCCCAGGTCGCCAGGGCGTAGATCGTCGCGACGAGAGCAAGGAGGCCCGTCGCCAGCGCCTTCATACGGCGGACGCCCCTGCTCTTCTCCTCGTCCGCCGCCGTGTACGTGAAGCTCACCATCGCACCATCACCCTCACCACCCCACCTCCTTACCTGACAGACTCCCCGGCCGCACGTGGAGTTCCTCCGGTCCCTCCGTACATCTTCGCGATCACCGACTCGATGTCGGGCTCCCGCACCGACAGGTCCACCAGCGGATACGCGGCGGCCACCGCCGCGACCACCGGCGCCGCCGACGCGGAGGCGGGCAGCGCGAGCCACTGGCGCGGGCCCTCCGCCCGTACGAAACGGGCGCCCGGCACCTCGATCGGGGCGGTCTCCCGGGCCAGGTCGACCACCAGGCTGCGCTCGCTCTCCCCCGCCTCGTGCAGGCCGGCGAGCCCCCCGTCGTACATCAGGCGCCCGTGGTCGATGACCATCACCCGCGAGCACAGCTGCTCGATGTCGGTGAGGTCGTGGGTGGTGAGCAGCACGGTCGTGCCGCGCGTCGCGTTCAGCTCGCGCAGGAACTCGCGGACCTTCGCCTTCGACACGACGTCGAGGCCGATCGTCGGCTCGTCGAGGTACAGCACGTCCGGGTCGTGCAGCAGCGCCGCCGCGATGTCGCCGCGCATCCGCTGCCCGAGGGACAGCTGCCGTACGGGTACGTCGAGCAGCTCGCCGAGGTCCAGGAGGTCCACGCAGCGGGCCAGGTTCTCGGCGAAGCGGGTGTCGGGGATCCGGTACATCCGGTGGACGAGCGCGTACGAGTCGCGCAGCGGCAGGTCCCACCACAGCGTGGTGCGCTGGCCGAAGACCACGCCGATACGGTGCGCGAGTCGGGTCCGGTCCCGCGAGGGGTCGATTCCGGCCACCCGCAGCCGGCCGCCGCTGGGGGTGAGGATGCCGGTGAGCATCTTGATGGTGGTGGACTTCCCGGCGCCGTTCGGGCCGATGTAGCCGACCATCTCCCCCTTCCCGATCCCGAACGAGATGCCGTCGACGGCCCTGACCTCGCGTTTCTCGCGGCGGAGCAGTCCGGCCCGCTTCCTGATCGTGAAGGTCTTCTCCAGGGCTTCCACCTCGATGAACATCCGCCTCAGCTTCCCCTCAGCTTCCCGTCGATCGGTACGCCCGCAGGCCGGTCCGCCACGCCAGGCCCGCCACCGCACAGCACACGCCCGCCACCAGCGGCGACGCGAACGCCGCGCCCGCCGGCACGCCGTCCGGTGCCGGGCGGCCCAGCACGTACAGCGCGGGCAGCCAGTTCACGAAGGCGAGCGGTACGACGTAGACGACGCCCCGCACCAGGTCCTGGGCGAAGATCGTCGGCGGGAACTGGAGCAGGTTGTTGCCGCCGTACGTGAAGGAGTTGGTCACCTCCGCCGCGTCCTGCGCCCAGAACAGCACCGAGGCCCCGATCACCATCACCGCCCCGAAGATCACCGCGCCGCTCACCAGCATCACCGGCACGAGCAGCACCTTCAGCGGCGTCCAGGCCACGAGCGAGGACTGCGCGAGCAGCACCAGGCTCCAGATCAGGACGATCAGGCCCTGGGTGACCCGCCCCAGGCGGCGCAGCCCGAAGCGGTCCGCCGCGACCTGCGCGAGGACCGGGGCCGGGCGCAGCAGGAAGGTGTCGAAGGAGCCGTCGCGCACCCGCTTGCCCATCCGCGGCAGCGAGCCCATCACCAGGTCGGCGAGGCCGAAGGAGGTCGCGGTCGTCCCGTACAGGAACGCCACCTCGGGGAAGGAGAAGCCGCCGAGGGCGCGCACCTGACCGAACATCAGGAGGATCACGACGAGGTCGAAGAAGGTGACGACGAGGTTGGAGAGGAGGGTCAGCGCGAAGGACGCCCGGTAGGTGAGGGTGGAGCGGATCCACATGGCCGCGACCATCCGGTACGTACGCCAGGACGCCCCGACCCGGCCCACCGGCCCCGCACCCGTATCCGCACCCGCCGAAGGCGCCACCCCCACCCCCGCACCCGCACCCGCACCCGTCTCCGTCTCCGTCTCAGCCACCCTGCACCACCACCTTCCGCGTCGCCGCCGTCTGCACCAGCCGCCCCGCAGCGAGCAGCACCACCGCCCAGCAGGCCTGGAAGGCGTACGCGCCGAGCAGTGCCCAGCCCTCGTACCGGCCCAGGTAGACGTCGGCCGGCACCTGGAGCAGCGAGGCCCAGGGCAGCAGGCGGGCGATCTCGCCGAGGGTGCCGGGGAAGACGTTCAGCGGGAGGAGCATCCCGGAGAAGAACAGGCCGCCGAGCCAGGCCACCTGGACCACGCCCTGGCCGTCGAGCAGCCAGAAGGCGCTCATCGCGACCAGGTACCAGAGCGCGAAGCTGACGATCGAGCCGAGCGTGACGGCGAGGAGGAAGGCGAGCCAGGTGCCGGGGCCGGCCGGGAGGGTGAAGTCGAAGACGAGGGAGCCGAAGAGCATGGGGAGGACGCCGCGGCCGAGCAACTGGTAGGCGGAGCGGCCGAGATTGGCCGAGAACCACCAGGCCTGGAGGTCGGCGGGGCGGTAGAGGTCGACGGCGATGTCGCCGGTCCTGATCCGTTCGATCAGCTCGTCCTCGAAGCCGCCGCCCATCAGTCCGCAGACGGTGATGAGGCCCTGGCCGAGCCACACATAGGCGAGGGCGTCGGCCTGGGTGTAGCCGCCGAGGGCGGGACGGGCGTCCCACAGGGCCATATAGGTGTACGACAGGATGAAGCCGAAGACGGTGTTGGTGAACACGCCCGCCGCGGTGGCCACCCGATAGGTGGCATGGCGCCGGAAGCCACCCGCCGCCACGGTGCCGTAGAGCCGTAACACGTGCCCCATCCCCGTCCCCCCTTCCCACCGGCGCCCGCACGCGCCCGCATCCGCATGCATCCGTTCGCACCAAAGCGCCCGACCTTAGTGGGACCCGAGGAGCGCAGTCGAGTCGTTTTGCGGACTTCCGGCGCCGCGCGTGCAGGATGTAGTGTTATGTCCCCTTCATCCGGTATGCCCACCAGTGCGGCGGGCGAGACCCTGCCGTCGGAACCGGAGGCCTGGGAGCCCCGCGACCCGACCCTCCCACCGCGCCCCGACCAGGCCCGCGCACGCCGTCCCCGCCGTCCCCGCCGCCTCCGCCGCTTCCTCCGGCGCCTGTTCGGCCTCGCCGCGCTCGGCGTGCTGCTCCTGCTCGGCGGGCTCGTCGCCGGCTACCTCCTCGTGGACGTACCGGCCGCCAACGCCACCGCCGTCGCCCAGTCCAACCTCTTCCTCTACCGCGACGGAACCCAGCTCGCCCGGGACGGCGAGGTCGACCGCGAGAACGTGAGCCTGGCCCGCGTCCCGCTCGGCGTACAGCGCGCCGTGCTCGCCGCCGAGGACCGCGACTTCCACACCTCGCAGGCCGTCGACCCGCGCGCGATGGTCCGCGCCACCTGGAACACCCTCACCGGCAAGGGCCGCCAGTCCGGCTCCACCATCACCCAGCAGTACGTCAAGAACTACTACCTGGGCCAGGAACAGACCCTCACCCGCAAGGCGAAGGAGTTCTTCATCGCGCTCAAGCTGGGCCGCGAGAAGAGCAAGGACGAGATCCTCGAGGGCTATCTGAACACCAGTTACTTCGGGCGCAACGCGTACGGCGTGCAGGCCGCCGCCCGCGCCTACTACGGCAAGGACGCCCACGCCCTGTCCACCGCCGAGGGCGCGTACCTCGCTTCCCTGCTCAACTCCCCCAACGCGTACGACGTGACCGAGCACCCCGAGAACCGCGACCGGGTGCTCGCCCGCTGGCGCTACGTCCTGGACGGCATGGTCACCGAGGGCTGGCTCTCCCGGGCCGCCCGCGCCGCCGCCGTCTTCCCCGACCCGCAGCCGGCCCGCGCCTCCGCCGGTCTGTCCGGACAGCGCGGCTATCTGGTGCAGGCCGTCCGGCAGTACCTCACCGAGCACGGCATCGTCGACGAGAAGACGCTGGCCGCCGGCGGCTTCCGGATCACCACGACCCTGGAGCGCGCCAAGCAGGACGCCTTCGTGAAGGCCGTCGAGGAGAGCGTGACGGCGAAGCTGGACCCGCGGCACAACCCCACCGACCGGTTCGTACGGGTCGGGGGCGCGGCCGTCGAACCGGGCTCCGGCCGGATCGTGGCGATCTATGGCGGCATCGACTACACCCGGCAGTTCGTCAACAACGCCACCCGCCGCGACTACCAGGTCGGCTCGACCTTCAAGCCCTTCGTGCTCGCCTCCGCCCTGCAGAACGGGGCACAGACCCAGGAGGGCGAGCGGATCACCCCCAACACCGTGTACGACGGGGACAACCGGCGCCCGGTGCAGGGCTGGAACGGGGCGTACTACGACCCGGCGAACGAGGACGACGAGAGCTTCGGCCCGATCAGCGTCCGGACGGCCACCGACCGCTCCGTCAACGCGGTGTACGCGCAGATGGCGGTGGACGTCGGCCCGGCCCGGGTGCGCGACACCGCCGTGACGCTCGGCCTGCCGGCCCGCACCCCCGACCTCACCGCCACGCCGTCCATCGCGCTCGGCCCGGCCACCGCGAGCGTCCTGGACCTCGCGCAGGCGTACGCGACGCTCGCGAACCACGGCCGGCACGCCCCGTACACGCTGGTCGAGAAGGTCTCCCGGGACGGCGAGGAGCTGGACCTTCCGGGGTCGGGGTCGGAGCCGGAGGGCCGTCAGGTGCTGTCCCGCGAGGTCGCCGACACCACGACCTCGGTGCTGCGCAGCGTGGTGCGCGAGGGCACGGGCACGGCGGCGCTGGCGGCCGGGCGGCCCGCGGCGGGCAAGACGGGCACGGCGGAGGACGACAAGGCGGCCTGGTTCGCCGGCTTCACGCCGGAGCTCGCGACCGTCGTCGCGATGATGGGCCAGGACCCGGAGACGGGCCGGCAGCTGCCGCTGTACGGGGCGCTCGGCCGGCCGCGGATCAACGGGGGCGGGGAGCCCGCGGAGATCTGGGCCCGGTTCACGCGGGACGCGCTCGCCGGGGTGCCGGCGAAGGAGTTCGACCTGCGGCTGATGGAGGGCGCGGAGGAGCTGCCGCTGGAGTCGCCGCCGGCGGACTTCTCCGGTGATCCGTACGGGGCGGGGCAGGGGTACGAGGGGCCCCAGCGTCACCGCGGGAAGGCGCCGGTCACGCCGCACGTACCGCGCCCGGCGGTACGGGAGCGGGGCGCCGAGCCCGTACGGCCGGAGCCCGTGCGGCCCGCGCAGCCTCCCCGGCAGGCGCCGCAGCCCCTCCAGGCGCCGCCCGCGCCGCAGCCCGAGCCCGAGCCCGTACCCGTAACACCGACCGAGGCACCCGTGGCGCCGGCGCCCGTCGATACGGGTGCGCCTGGGACGCCCATGACAGCCGTGGCACCGGCCAGTGACGTCAGTGGCCCGACGTCGCCTTGAGGCCGACCACCGCCACCAGCAGCAGACAGACGAAGAAGATCCGGGCGGCGGTCGCCGGCTCGCCGAGCACCACCATGCCGAGCACCGCCGCACCGGCCGCGCCGATGCCGACCCAGACGCCGTAGGCCGTACCGATGGGGAGGGACTTGGTGGCCTGGGCGAGCAGCACCATGGAGGCGATGATCCCGGCGACCGTGAAGACGCTCGGCCAGAGGCGGGTGAAGCCCTCGGTGTACTTCATGCCGATGGACCAGCCGACTTCGAGCAGACCGGCGAGGACGAGAAGGACCCAGGCCATGACGACGAACACCTCCGCGAGACGGAATCAACAGGGGTGCGTCGTCTTGTCGTGAACCCGGTACGGCGCGTCTCGTCGGGGTGCTTCCACCGTAGCAAAGAACAGGCAAAGGCCCTGGTGACACCGGTCACCAGGGCCTTGCGCCATCCGGGCTACAGCAGCTCTCGCAGGAGCTCTTGCAGCAGCATTTACAAGTACAGGCCGGTCGAGTCCGCGCTCTGGAAACGGTCCGCCGCCACCGCGTGCAGATCGCGCTCGCGCATCAGCACATAGGCCACGCCCCGCACCTCGACCTCGGCCCGGTCCTCGGGGTCGTACAGGACCCGGTCGCCGATCTCCACGGTGCGGACGTTCTGCCCGACCGCGACGACCTCCGCCCAGGCCAGGCGCCGCCCGACCGCCGCGGTCGCCGGGATCAGGATGCCGCCGCCCGACCGCCGCTCCCCCTCGGGGGTGTCGGTCCGGACCAGGATCCGGTCGTGGAGCATCCGGATGGGCAGCTTGTCGTGGGTGTTCTCGCTCACGGGAACGAACCTACCGGCCCGGCTCAGTCCTTGTGCCGCCGGGAGGAGCTCACCAGGAGCCCGATGACGGCGACGGCGACGACCGCCACCGGCACCACGCGCTCCAGGCGCGGCGCGCCGTCGTCATGGGTGAAGCGGGCCTTCACGTCCGAGACGACCCGGTTGACGGCCACGAACGCGCGGCCGGCGGTGTGGTCGACCTGGGCGGCGACCTTCGCCTTCGCATCCCCGATGATCGTCTTCGGGTGCATCCGAATGCCGATCTCGTCGAGAGTGACGGCGAGCTGCTCGCGCCGGCGGACGATGTCCGCCTCGATCTGCGCAGGGGTCCTGGCGTCCGACACCGAGCTGCCTCCGTAGTGGTGTTTCCGGTCTTGTGTTCCGGCCGTGTGTTCCGGTCGTGTTCTCAGTCGTGCTTTCCGGGGTGTTCCGGTCGTTGACAGACAGTCTGTCAGCTTCCCCCGCCGCGGGTTGTCCCCGACCCCCATTAGGCTCTCATCGCGTAAGCGAGTTTTCCCGAGGAGAGCCAGCCATGAGCGAGCGACTGCAGCCCGGCGACACCGCCCCCGCCTTCACCCTCCCCGACGCGGACGGCACCGAGGTCTCCCTCGCGGACCACCTGGGCCGCAAGGTCATCGTCTACTTCTACCCGGCCGCGCTGACCCCCGGCTGCACCAAGCAGGCGTGCGACTTCACCGACAACCTCGACCTGCTGGCCGGCGCGGGCTACGACGTCATCGGCGTCTCCCCCGACAAGCCGGAGAAGCTGGCGAAGTTCCGCGAGAAGGAGAACCTCAAGGTCACCCTGGTCGGCGACCCGGACAAGAAGATCCTGGAGGCGTACGGCGCCTTCGGCGAGAAGAAGCTCTACGGCAAGACCGTGACGGGCGTGATCCGCTCGACGATCGTCGTGGACGAGGAGGGCAAGGTCGAGCGCGCCCTCTACAACGTGAAGGCCACCGGCCACGTCGCCAAGATCCTCAAGGACCTGAAGATCGAGGCCTGACCCGACGGCGGTCTGTGAGCAGGGCTGCCCGGCCAGTAGCATGACCGGGCAGCGAGCGGCCGTGGTGGAATTGGCAGTCACGCTGGGTTTAGGTCCCAGTGGGGTAATACCCGTGGGGGTTCGAGTCCCCCCGGCCGCACTTACGACACCTGCGTCGGGTCACGACACCTGCGCCGGTCACGACTCCGGCGACAGCAGCTCCCGCACCACCGGCACCAGCGCCCGGAACGCCTGGCCGCGGTGGCTGATCGCGTTCTTCTCGGCCGGGGTGAGTTCGGCGCAGGTCACGTCGTGGCCCTCGGGCTGGAGGATCGGGTCGTAGCCGAAGCCGTTGGTGCCGGTGGGCTCGTGGCGGAGGGTGCCGGGGAGGCGGCCTTCGACGACGCGTTCCGTGCCGTCCGGGAGGGCGAGGGCCGCCGCGCAGGCGAAGTGGGCGCCGCGGTGGGCGTCGTCGATGTCGGCGAGCTGGGCGAGGAGCAGGTTGAGGTTGGCCTTGTCGTCGCCGTGGGTGCCGGCCCAGCGGGCGGAGAAGATGCCGGGGGCGCCGTTCAGGACGTCGACGCAGAGGCCGGAGTCGTCGGCGACGGCGGGCAGGCCGGTGGCCTGGGCCAGGGCGTGGGCCTTGAGCAGGGCGTTCTCGGCGAAGGTGACGCCGGTTTCCTTGACGTCGGGGATCTCGGGGTACGCGTCCGCGCCGACGAGTTCGAGGTCGAGGCCTGCGTCGGCGAGGATCGCGTGGAGTTCGGTGATCTTGCCCGCGTTGCGGGTGGCGAGGATCAGACGGGTCATGCCCCGATTATCCGGGCCTCCGCGGACGGACCACGCACGGTCTAGCCGGGGGTGCAGACCTTGCCGACCTCGGTGGCCGCGTCGGTGATCGGCTTGATGTCGGGCGTGGTGTCGCCGTTCTTCACGGCCGTACGGACGGATTCGACGCCCTTGGTGAGGTCGTCCACGGCCTTGGACAGGTCCGCGTTGTCCGTCGTGTTCTTGAGGTTGCCCAGCTCGGTGTCGATGCTGTTGAGGGCTTCCTCGATCTGCGTCGGGTCGTTGGAGGCGTTGCTCACGGCCTGCGAGAGCTTGTCGACGGAGGTCGCGATGGCATCGGCCGTCTTGATGCAGTCCGCGGCCTTGTCGAGCGCTCCGCAGCCGGTCAGGCCGGTGACGGCGATGGCGACGGTGGCGGCGGCGAGGGCTATGGTGCTGCGGCGCTTCACGTTCGGGTCCTCCCCCTACATACGTACGGACACGTACTGACGTACAGACATGGACGGGGCGCACGGTTTCGACCCGTGCGCCCGTGTCGTAAAGGACGCGGTGGCGTCCCGCAGAGTTCCTGACGGGTTCCTACAGCGTTCCTTCGAGGGCCTTGCGCTGGATCTCGGCGAGTTCGGCGCAGCCGCCGGAGGCGAGGTCGAGGAGGGCGTTGAGCTCCTTGCGGTCGAAGGGCTCGGCCTCGGCGGTGCCCTGGACCTCGACGAAGCGGCCGTCGCCGGTGCAGACGACGTTCATGTCGGTGTCGGCGCGCACGTCCTCCTCGTAGCAGAGGTCGAGGAGCGGGGTGCCGTCGACGATGCCGACGGAGACGGCGGCGACGGTGCCGGTGAGCGGCTTGCGGCCGGCCTTGATCAGCTTCTTGGCCTGGGCCCAGGCGACGGCGTCGGCGAGGGCGACGTAGGCGCCGGTGATGGCGGCGGTGCGGGTGCCGCCGTCGGCCTGGAGGACGTCGCAGTCGAGGACGATGGTGTTCTCGCCGAGCGCCTTGTAGTCGATGACGGCGCGCAGCGAGCGGCCGATGAGGCGGGAGATCTCGTGGGTGCGGCCGCCGATCTTGCCGCGGACGGATTCGCGGTCGCCGCGGGTGTTGGTGGCGCGCGGGAGCATGGAGTACTCGCCGGTGACCCAGCCTTCGCCGCTGCCCTTGCGCCAGCGGGGGACGCCTTCGGTGACGGAGGCGGTGCAGAAGACCTTGGTGTCGCCGAAGGAGATGAGGACGGATCCCTCGGCGTGCTTGCTCCATCCGCGTTCGATGGTGACGGGGCGGAGCTGTTCGGGCGTACGGCCGTCGATACGAGACATGGAATGAGCGTAGCCCCATGCGGAAGGGGCCCGTTCCCCTGCCGGAACGGGCCCCTCCTGCCGACGTCGGCCGGTCTCGGTGCCGGCCGGTGTCAGCTCGTCACATCATGTCTTCGATGTCGGCGGCGATCGGGTCGGCGTCGGTGCCGATGACGACCTGGATGGCGGTGCCCATCTTCACGACGCCGTGGGCGCCGGCGGCCTTGAGCGCGGCGTCGTCGACGAGGGACGGGTCGACGACCTCGGTGCGGAGGCGGGTGATGCAGCCTTCGACCTCTTCGATGTTCTCGATGCCGCCGAGGCCGGCGACGATCTTCTCAGCCTTGCTGGCCATGTGCTTCTCCCTGTCCGTTCTGCGCACCGACGATCCGCGGTGATCCGCTTTGTCACGGTAACCCACGGTTGGCCCAACCTCGCGAGCGGATGCCGCCGTTCTGCCGAATGATGACGATCACCGGCGGCCTGCCCTGAGCGACCTCCGGGACCCTACCGCAACTGGTCTACACCAGTATGCATCCGCAGCACCCCGGGAGGACGCCGATGAGTAGCGCCAGCGCCGATGCCGCCGCCGCCGCGCCGAAGAGATCGATGGGGAGCCGCTTCTTCCAGGGGATGCAGAAGATGGGCCGCAGCCTCCAGCTGCCCATCGCGGTGCTGCCGGCGGCGGGCATCATCAACCGGTTGGGCCAGCCGGACGTGTTCGGCGCCGACGGACTGGGGTGGGACAACGTCGCGAAGGTGATGGCGGGGGCCGGCGGTGCGCTGCTCGACGGCAGTCTGGGCCTGCCGCTGCTGTTCTGCATCGGTGTCGCCATCGGCATGGCGAAGAAGGCGGACGGCTCGACCGCGCTGGCGGCGGTGGTCGGCTTCCTCGTCTACTACAACGTGCTGCGGCAGTTCCCGAAGACCTGTCCGCCGGGCACGAAGGACATCGCCGGCGGCTGCCTCGCCCCGGACGAGGCCTTCGTCGGCTACACGTATCAGAACCCGGGTGTCTTCGGCGGCATCATCATCGGTCTGCTGACGGCCTATCTGTGGCAGCGGTACCACCGCACGAAGCTGGTCGACTGGCTGGGCTTCTTCAACGGGCGCCGGCTCGTCCCGATCATCATGGCCTTCGTCGGGATCGCCGTCGCCTCGCTGAGCGTGTGGATCTGGCCGCCGATCGGCGACGGCCTGGAGAGCTTCAGCGACTGGCTGGTCGGACTCGGCTCCTGGGGCTCGGGCATCTTCGGCGTCGCGAACCGCGCGCTGCTCGTGATCGGTCTGCACCAGTTCCTGAACGTGCCCGTCTGGTTCCAGTTCGGCTCCTACACCAAGCCGGACGGCATCACGGTGCACGGTGACATCACCATGTTCCTGGCCGGCGACCCGGAGGCCGGCCAGTTCACCACCGGCTTCTTCCCGATCATGATGTTCGCGCTGCCGGCCGCGGCGCTCGCGATCACCCACTGCGCCAAGCCGCACCGGCGCAAGGAGATCGGCGGCATGATGCTGTCGGTCGCCCTGACCTCGTTCGTCACCGGCATCACCGAGCCGATCGAGTACTCGTTCCTCTTCATCGCGCCGGTGCTCTACGCGATCCACGCGGTGCTCACGGGTGTGTCGATGGCGGTGAGCTGGGCGCTCGGGGTGAAGGACGGCTTCAGCTTCTCGGCCGGTCTGATCGACTACGTGATCAACTGGAACCTGGCGACCAAGCCGTGGCTGATCATTCCGATCGGGCTGTGTTTCGCCGTCGTCTATTACGCGATCTTCCGCTTCGCGATCACCAAGTTCAATCTGCCGACTCCCGGGCGCGAGCCGGAGGAGCTGGAGGAGGAGATGGAGCGGGACGTCACGAAGGCGTGAAGCCGCCCCAGGACCCGCCCGACGGGCATTGAACCCGTCCCCCACGGGCCCTCGGACCTCATGGTCCGGGGGCCCTTTGTCGTCCCCTGTCCGACTTTGCCGAAGCCCACAGAATTCACAGGTTCCTTATCTAAGTCTCACGTGCTACAACTGGTCTACACCACTCATTGGTGTAGACCACGCGGTCCAGACCACCGCGTTCCCCGAGACGCCGCCGTCACCCCCTTTCACTGTCCTCTGGCGGCGCCTTGCCCAACTGGAGGAAGTTGATGAGTACGGCCACCGCCCAGGCCGCCGCTCCCGCGAAGAAGCGCGGATCCGGCCTGTTCCAGGGCCTGCAGAAGGTCGGTCGCAGCCTGCAGCTGCCGATCGCCGTGCTGCCGGCCGCGGGTATCTTGCTCCGTCTCGGCCAGCCCGACGTCTTCGGCGCCGAGGGTCTCGGCTGGGGCAAGGTCGCCACGGTCTTCGCCAATGCCGGAGACGCGGTCTTCGCCAACATGCCGCTGCTGTTCTGCGTCGGCATCGCGATCGGTTTCGCCAAGAAGGCCGACGGCTCCACCGCCCTCGCCGCCCTCGTCGGCTTCCTCGTCTACCAGAGCGTCCTGAAGGCGTTCCCGGTCACCGAGGCCGTGGTCAACACGACCGCCAACGACGGTGTCGACGTCGCCGCGACGTACAACGACCCCAAGGTCTTCGGCGGCATCATCATGGGTCTGCTCGGTGCCGTCGTCTGGCAGCGGTACCACCGCACCAAGCTGGTCGACTGGCTCGGCTTCTTCAACGGCCGCCGGCTCGTCCCGATCCTCATGGCCTTCGTCGGCACCCTGATGGGCGTGCTGTTCGGTCTCCTCTGGGAGCCGATCGGCGGCGTCATCACCGACTTCGGCAACTGGATGACCGGCCTCGGTGCCGCCGGCTCCGGCATCTTCGGCGCCATCAACCGCGCCCTGCTCCCCATCGGCATGCACCAGTTCGTGAACACCGTCGCCTGGCAGGAGATCGGCTCCTTCACCGACTCCACCGGCGCCGTCTGGCACGGCGACCTGCCGCGCTTCTTCCACGGTGACCCGGCCGCCGGCCAGTTCATGTCGGGCTTCTTCCCGATCATGATGTTCGCCCTGCCGGCCGTCGCCCTGGCGATCACCCACGCCGCCCGCCCCGAGCGCCGCAAGGTCGTCGGCGGCATGATGTTCTCGCTCGCCCTGACCTCCTTCGTCACCGGCATCACCGAGCCCATCGAGTTCGCCTTCATGTTCCTGGCGCCGCTGCTGTACGTGATCCACGCGGTGCTCACCGCCGCCTCGATGGTCATCACCTCGGCCCTCGGCGTGCACCACGGCTTCACCTTCTCCGCCGGTGCGCTGGACTACTTCCTGAACTGGACGTACGCGACCAAGCCGTGGCTGATCATCCCGATCGGTCTGGTCTTCGCGGCGATCTACTACGTGGTCTTCCGCTTCGCGATCGTCAAGTTCAACATCATGACCCCGGGCCGCGAGCCCGACGAGGAGCTCGAGGACCTCACCAAGGCGTGAGCCTCCTCCCGTACGCACCAGGGGCCCGGAACCGTATGGTTCCGGGCCACTGGCCGTGTGTCCGCGCGCTCTCAGATCTCGTACACCGCGCCCGCGCGGGCCAGTTCCGCCGGGCCGTGGAAGACCTCGCGGGCGTCGGCCAGGTTGCGTTCGCCGTCCGTCCACGGGGGGATGTGGGTGAGGACGAGGCGGCCGACGGAGGCGCGGGCGGCGTGGGCGCCGGCTTCGCGGCCGTTGAGGTGGAGCGCCGGGATGTCTTCCTTGCCGTGGGTGAAGGAGGCCTCGCAGAGGAAGAGGTCGGTGCCGTCGGCCAGCTCGTGGAGGGCGTCGCAGACGCCGGTGTCACCCGAGTAGGTCAGCGAGCGGCCGCCGTGCTCGATCCGGATGCCGAAGGCCTCGACCGGGTGCTGGACCTTCTCCGTGCGCACCTGGAAGGGGCCGATCTCGAAGCTGCCGGAGCTCAGGGTGCGGAAGTCGAAGGCCTCGCCCATCGCGCCGGGCGTGGGGATGTCCGCGTACGCCGTGGTCAGGCGCTGCTCGGCGCCCTCGGGGGCGTAGACGGGGAGGGCCGGGCACCGGCCGCCGTCGTGGCGGTAGTAGCGGGCGACGAAGTAGCCGCACATGTCGATGCAGTGGTCGGCGTGCAGATGGCTGAGGAAGATCGCGTCGAGGTCGTACAGACCGATGTGGCGCTGCAGCTCGCCGAGGGCGCCGTTGCCCATGTCGAGGAGCAGCCGGAAGCCGTCGGCCTCTACGAGGTAGCTCGAACAGGCCGATTCCGCGGACGGGAACGACCCGGAGCAGCCGACGACGGTGAGCTTCATGGAGCGTGAACCTCCGTGGACGGGTGCGGAAAGCGCGCTGCTGGCGGGGAGGTCGTGCGGTCTGTCGAGAGTACGGCGCGTGGCGGCCGGTCGCTCCTCCGTGGCGGCCCGTTGTGGGGGAACTCACGGGCTCTGTCACCGGTTCGGATGGATGGCGGGGCGTCCCGGCGGCGCGGCGTGCGCGACGGTACGGTCTTGAGGTATGGACATGTCGTGGTGGCCCGCGCTCGTCGCGGTGGTGGTGCTCGCACTCGTCGTGGCGCTGGCCGACGGGTGGCGCCGCTCGGGCCGCCGGCCTTCCGGGCGTACGCGTCCGCCGGCCCGGCCGAAGCGGACGGCGCCGCCGCGCGGGCCGGCGCCGGAGCGGCTGCCGCGGCCCGGTGAGATCTGGTGGGCGGACGTGCCCTTCGAGGACGGGCCCGGGTCCAAGGACCGGCCGTGTCTGGTGCTCGCGCTGCGCGGGGACAATGCCCTGGTCGCGAAGATCACCAGCAAGTACCACGACGAGCGGCCGGGGGTGATCGCGCTGCCGCCGGGCTCGGTGGGCGACGCGCAGGGGCGGCCGAGCTTCCTGGAGACGGACGAGCTGCGGGACGTGCCGGTGTGGGAGTTCCGCCGGAGAGTGGGAACGGCGGACCCGGTCGTGTGGGACCAGGTCCGCCATCTGGCGCGTTAGCGGAGATACGCGGGCCGGGGGCTCAGGCCCAGAGCTGGCCCTGGACCGTCTCGATCGCCTCTTCCGTCGTCGCGGCCGTGTAGAGGCCGGTCGACAGGTACTTCCAGCCGCCGTCGGCGACGACGAAGGCGATGTCGGCGCTCTCGCCGGCCTTGACGGCCTTCTTGCCGACGCCGATCGCCGCGTGCAGGGCGGCGCCGGTCGAGACGCCCGCGAAGATGCCCTCCAGCTGGAGGAGTTCGCGGGTGCGGGTGACCGCGTCGGCGGAGCCGACGGAGAAGCGGGTGGTGAGCACCGAGGCGTCGTACAGCTCGGGCACGAAGCCCTCGTCGAGGTTGCGCAGGCCGTAGACGAGGTCGTCGTAGCGCGGCTCGGCTGCGACGATCTTGACGTCGGGCTTGTGCTCGCGCAGGTAGCGGCCGACGCCCATGAGGGTGCCGGTGGTGCCCAGGCCCGCCACGAAGTGCGTGATGGAGGGCAGGTCGGCGAGGATCTCGGGGCCGGTGGTGGCGTAGTGGGCGCCCGCGTTGTCCGGGTTGCCGTACTGGTAGAGCATCACCCAGTCCGGGTGCTGCTCGGCGAGCTCCTTGGCGACCCGGACGGCGGTGTTGGAGCCGCCGGCGGCGGGGGACGAGATGATCTCGGCGCCCCACATGGCGAGCAGCTGGCGGCGCTCCTCGCTGGTGTTCTCCGGCATCACGCACACGATGCGGTAGCCCTTGAGCTTGGCCGCCATGGCGAGCGAGATGCCGGTGTTGCCGCTGGTGGGTTCGAGGATGGTGCAGCCGGGGGTGAGCCGGCCGTCCTTCTCGGCCTGCTCGACCATGTGGAGCGCGGGGCGGTCCTTGACCGAGCCGGTGGGGTTGCGGTCCTCCAGCTTGGCCCAGATCCGGACGTCGTCCGAGGGCGACAGGCGCGGCAGCCGGACGAGGGGCGTGTTGCCGACCGCCGCCAGCGGGGAGTCGTAGCGCATGTGGACCGGTCCGCTCAGACCATGCCGCCGGCGACGGCCGGCAGGATGGTGACGTTGTCGCCGTCGGCGAGCTTGGTCTCGATGCCGTCGAGGAAGCGCACGTCCTCGTCGTTCAGGTAGACGTTGACGAAGCGGCGCAGCTTGCCGCCGTCGACGATGCGGGCCTCGATCCCGGTGTGCCGCGCCTCCAGGTCGGCGAAGAGCTCGGCGAGGGTGTCGCCCTTGCCCTCGACGGCCTTGGCGCCGTCGGTGTAGGTGCGGAGGATGGTCGGGATGCGGACCTCGATGGCCATGGCGTGGGCTCCTTCGGAAGGGCGGAGTGGCGGCGGGCGGTGCGGCGTGGGCGATGTGGCGTGGTGGGCGCGCGTCTGGGCCCCCCGCGCGGAAGGGGGATGGTGCGGGAGGTGCGCTCGGGCCGTGCGGTCGGTCGGTCGGGCCGTGCGGTCGGTCGCTCAGAGCGCGGCGCGCGGCGGACACATCGCGCTGGCGAGGCGGCACAGGTCGACGTGCAGCCGCGCCACGAGCAGCGGGGTGCCCGGCGTCTCTTCGCTCACGTCGTGGATAACCATGCGCTCATCGTATCGATTCCCGGTCCGGGTTCCGGAATGTGATCTCACATCGCGGACTGATCGCGTTCGCCTGCCGGACCCGGAGGCGGGACGGCCCGCCGTGCGCCCTGCTCGTACGCCTGCTCCCGCGCCCTACTCGTACGCCTCGACGACCTTGACCTCTTCCTCCTCCACCACGCCCTCGACGATGGTGTACGAGCGGAACTGGAAGGGGCCCGCGCCGTCGGCGTCCGCGGTGGAGACGAGCACGTAGTGCGCCTGCGGCTCGTTGGCGTAGGAGATGTCGGTACGGGACGGGTAGGCCTCCGTCGCCGTGTGCGAGTGGTAGACGATCACCGGCTCCTCGTCGCGGTCGTCCATCTCGCGGTAGAGCTTGAGCAGATCGGCGGAGTCGAACTCGTAGAAGGTGGGCGAGCGTGCCGCGTTCAGCATCGGGATGAAGCGCTCGGGGCGGCCGCTGCCGGCCGGCCCCGCGACCACGCCGCAGGCCTCGTCGGGGTGGTCCGCGCGGGCGTGTTCCACGATCTGGTCGTACAGGGCTCGGGTGATGGTCAGCATGCCGACAGGATAAGCAGACGGGCCGCCCCGTACCGAGATTCGGTACGAGACGGCCCGGATGCTGAGACCACGCAGGTCAGCACGGTACGGAGCCGGTCAGACCTGCTTGCTGAACGCGGCGCCCTCGGGGTTGCGGGCCTTGAGCACCAGGTAGGAGACGGCCAGGATCAGGCCCCACACCGGGGCGCCGTACAGCGCCACGCGGTTGTCCTTGTCCATCGCCATCGTCGTGATGACCATGCCGATGAAGGCGAGCGAGAAGGCGCTGAGCCAGATGCCGCCCGGGGCCTTGAAGGAGGACTGGGGCAGCTCGCCGCGGTCGGCCTTGAGGCGGTAGCGGATCTGGCAGACCAGGATGACGATCCAGGCCCACATGCCGGAGATGGTGGCGAAGGAGACGACGTAGTTGAACGCCTCGCCGGGCCACTGGTAGTTGATCCAGACGCCGACCATCATCAGCGCGGCCGAGACGGTGGTGCCGACCAGCGGGGTGCCGCTCTTCGTCAGCCGGGTGAAGACCTTCGGGCCCTGGCCGTTGAGCGCGAGGTCGCGCAGCATCCGGCCGGTGGAGTACATGCCCGAGTTGCAGGAGGACAGGGCCGCGGTCAGGACCACGAAGTTGACGATGGCGGCGCCGATGCCCAGGCCCATCTTCTCGAAGGCCGCGACGAACGGGGAGACGCCGGGCTGGAACTCGGTCCACGGCACGACCGAAAGGATCATGATCAGCGCGCCGACGTAGAAGACGGCGATGCGCCACGGCACGGTGTTGATGGCCTTCGGCAGGACCGTCTTCGGGTCCTTGGACTCGCCCGCGGTGACGCCGACCAGCTCGACGGCGAGGAAGGCGAACATGACCATCTGCAGGGTCATCAGGGTGGAGAAGATGCCGTCCTTGCCGGCGAAGAAGCCGCCCAGGTCCCACAGGTGGGTCACGGACGCGGTGTCGCCCGCGTCGGAGAAGCCGAGGGTGAGGATGCCGGCGCAGATCAGGATCATGCCGACGATGGCGGTGACCTTGACCATGGAGAACCAGAACTCGAGCTCACCGAAGAGCTTCACCGAGATCAGGTTGGCGGCGTAGAGGATCACCGTGAAGACGAGGGCGGACAGCCACTGCGGGATGTCCCACCAGTACGTCATGTAGGTGGCGGCGGCGGTGACCTCGGTGATGCCGGTGACGACCCAGAAGAGCCAGTACGTCCAGCCGGTCACGAACCCCGCGAAGGGGCCGATGAACTCGCGGGCGTACTCGGAGAAGGAGCCCGAGACCGGGCGGTACATGAGGAGCTCGCCGAGCGCCCGCATGATGAAGAAGATGACGAGGCCCGCGACGGCGTACGCGAGGATCAGGCTGGGTCCCGCGATGGAGATGCCCTTGCCCGCGCCGAGGAAGAGGCCGGTGCCGATGGCGCCGCCGATCGCGATCATCTGGATCTGACGTGCGCCGAGTGCCCGGTGATAGCCCTCGCCGGCTGCGGTGTCCGCGGCCTCATTGCCGTCGTGCTGCTGGTCGACCTGCACTGAGGTCATGGTGGTGCGCCTTTCTCCATGCTGATCCGCGCACCGGCCGGCTCGGCCGTCCGTGCTGCGGATCAGGTCCTGATCCCCCCGGATGTGGAATGGAGTGCTACCGGCGGTCAGCCGGTCCCAGCGCCCCCGGGGACAGGGGTGGCGTCCCCGGGTGGTCGTGAAGATTTATCACGGGGTTCACCGTGATCGACCGTTGTGCGCGTGACCCACACCACTCGAAAGAGCGGACGAAAAGGACTCAATAGAGCAAGGAAGGCACTTGAATAACGTATTCGTTATCCGGATTTGAGCGTCCGCTGAGCGAACGCACGACGAGCGGACCGATCTACGCCAGCAGGGTGTCGACGAGCGACTCCTGCAGCGCGCCCAGCCAGAGGTACGCCATCACCATCGGCTTGCGCGGATCGTCGTCCGGGAGCCGGTACAGGTCCTCGCTCTCGTCGTCGTCCGTGACCTCCAGGCGGGTGCCGATGGTCAGCCGGAGGTCGTTGAGCGCGCCGAGCCAGGCGCGGGACTCGTCGGCGGTCAGCTTGAGGATGCCGCCGCCCTCCCCCGCCGCGTCGGTGCTGAGCGAGTCGAGGCTGCGCACCACCGTGTGCGCGTCGTCGCGCTTGCGGGCCCGCAGGTCGTTCTCGGTGTAGCGGCGGAAGTCGGCGGCCGCCTGGCGCAGCTCGTCGGTGTCGTCCCCGTACGCGTCGGGGAAGAGCCGGCGCAGCGCCGGATCGGCGGGCGGCTCGCTGGGGCCCTCGGCGAACAGCGCGGCCAGCGGGTCCGCGTCCTCGGCCGGCTCGTCGCCGGGGCCGATCAGCTCCATGAGCTGGACGGCGAAGGAGCGCAGGATGGAGATCTCGACCTCGTCGAGCGCGACGGCCGCGCCGCCACCCGGAACGGCCTCGAATCGCCCCGCCATCAGCCGCGGTCCTGGGAGAGGGTCGCCCACAGGCCGTAGCCGTGCATCGCCTGCACGTCCCGTTCCATCTCCTCGCGGGTGCCGCTGGAGACCACCGCGCGGCCCTTGTTGTGCACGTCGAGCATCAGCTTGTGCGCCTTGTCCTTGGAGTAGCCGAAGTACGCCTGGAAGACGTAGGTGACATAGCTCATCAGGTTCACCGGGTCGTTGTGCACGAGGGTCACCCACGGCACGTCCGGTTCGACGACGGCGGAGACCTCCTCGGCCGACTGGGTCTGCTCGATCTCGATAGGCGCGACGCTCACTTGTCCCATGCTGCCACCCTTACCGGCCCGTCGCACAAACGGGTCGCTCGCACGGGGACGCTCCCGAAGCAGGGGTATTCGTCAAACTGACGAATACCCGCTAGCATTCCTCATATGAACGCTGCGGACCTTGGGCTCCCGGTGGACGTGCCGTCGACCGCGCTCTTCACCGACCAGTACGAGCTGACCATGCTCCAGGCGGCCCTCAGGGCCGGCACCGCGGACCGCCGGTCCGTCTTCGAGGTCTTCACCCGCCGGCTGCCCGAGGGGCGGCGCTACGGAGTGGTGGCGGGCATCGGACGGGTCCTGGACGCGGTCGAGAACTTCCGCTTCGACCCGGGCGTGCTCGGCTTCCTGCGCGAGCAGGGCATCGTCGACGAGCCGACCCTCCAGTGGCTGGCCGGCTACCGCTTCTCCGGCGACATCTGGGGCTACCCGGAGGGCGAGGTGTACTTCCCGGGCTCGCCGATCCTGCGGGTTGAGGGCTCCTTCGCCGAATGCGTGCTCCTGGAGACGGTGATCCTCTCGATCCTCAACCACGACTCGGCCATCGCGGCCGCCGCCTCCCGGATGTCGGCCGCAGCGGGCGGCCGCCGGCTCATCGAGATGGGCGCCCGGCGCACCCACGAGCTGGCCGCCGTGGCCTGCTCGCGGGCCGCGTACGTGGGCGGCTTCGAGGCCACCTCCGACCTGGCGGCGGGCTTCCGCTACGGCATCCCCACCGTGGGCACCTCCGCCCACGCCTTCACCCTCCTGCACGACTCGGAGCGGGACGCCTTCCGGGCCCAGGTGGACTCGCTGGGCAACGGCACCACGCTGCTCGTCGACACGTACGACGTCGCCGAGGCCGTCCGTACCGCCGTCGAGGTGGCGGGCCCCGGGCTCGGAGCCGTACGCATCGACTCCGGCGACCTGCTGCTCGTCGCGCACCGGGTGCGGGCGCAGCTGGACGAGCTGGGCGCGACGGACACCAAGATCGTGGTGACCTCGGACCTCGACGAGTACGCCATCGCCTCGCTGGCGGCGGCGCCGGTCGACGCGTACGGGGTGGGCACCCAGCTGGTCACCGGCAGCGGTCACCCGACCTGCTCCATGGTCTACAAGCTGGTCGCCCGGGCCTCCTCGGCCGATCCGAAGGCGCCGCTGACGCCGGTGGCGAAGAAGTCGGTGGGCGGCAAGGCCTCCATCGGCGGCCGCAAGTGGGCGGCCCGCCGCACCGACGCCGCCGGGGTCGCCGAGGCCGAGATCGTCGGCACCGGTCAGGTCCCGCCGGAGCTCGTCGACCGGCAGCTGCTGGTCGAGCTGGTCAAGGGCGGTGACGTGGTGGCCCGGGAGCCCCTGGACGCCGCCCGCGCCCGGCACATCGCGGCCCGCGCCGCGCTCCCGATGTCGGCGATCCAGCTGTCGCGGGGCGAGCCGGTGCTCCCGACCGAATACCTGTAACCCCTCCTGGCGCCCCCTCCCGCCCGGCGGGGGAAGTCTCTAGGCTCGAAACCGACCCCGCCCGCCCAGCCTCAGCAAGGACACCCGCCATGCACCGCGCATTGATCGTTGTGGACGTTCAGAACGACTTCTGCGAGGGCGGCAGCCTCGCGGTGGCGGGGGGCGCCGATGTCGCCGCCGCCGTGACCGAGCTGATCGGGGCGGCGGGCGGCGCCGGGTACCAGCACGTGGTGGCCACCCGCGACCACCACGTGGAGCCGGGTCCGCACTTCTCGGACCACCCGGACTACCTGACCTCGTGGCCGCGGCACTGCGTGGCCGGCACCGAGGGCGTCGGGTTCCACCCGAACTTCGCGCCCGCCGTCGCCAGCGGCGCGATCGACGCGGTCTTCGACAAGGGCGCCTACGAGGCGGCGTACAGCGGCTTCGAGGGCCGGGACGAGAACGGCAGCACCCTCGCCGACTGGCTGCACGCCCGCAAGGTCACCGAGGTGGACGTGGTCGGCATCGCGACCGACCACTGCGTCCGGGCGACCGCCCTGGACGCGGCCCGCGAGGGCTTCCGCACCCATGTGCTGCTCGATCTGACGGCCGGGGTCGCGAAGGAGTCCACCGACCGGGCCCTGGACGAGCTGCGCGCGGCGGGCGTCGAGCTGACCGGAAAGCCGGTCGTCGCCCCGTAACGCCGCCGCACCGGTCGCCGGTCGCTAGGCCGCCGGGGCCTTCGGCAGGGACCGTATGGGGTGCCACAGCTCCTGGGGACAGCCGCGCCAGAGCATGCCGTCCGGGTGGTGGAGCACGGCCGTGATCTCGTCCGGGGTGGGCGGCTCGGCGTTGCCGCGGAGGTAGACCGCGCGGAGGCCCAGGTTCCGCAGCCTGGTCAGGGCGCGGGCCCGGTTCGCCGCGTGTACCAGGAAGCGCACCGTGGCCCCGTCGCCGGCCGGGCTGGGCAGGCCGATGGCGACGACGACACTGCCTCCCGGCAGTCTGCAGAACCCTCCATTGGGCATACGGAACCACTCCCCCGTGGAACTACTGTCAATAAGGTCGGACGGCCAGGGGCCGTAGACGCACCTAAACACGATCGGCCGCCGCCCGCTAGAGGGCGACGGCCGATCATGCTCTGACCTGCGAAGACGCAGGAGAATTCGCTTTTACTTCACCGAGGGGCCGACCTGGACCGTGATGGTCTGGCCGTTCTTCGGCTCCTTGACGACGCGGATCTGGGTGTTGGTGTCAGTTACCTGGACACCGGCGCGCGGGTTCTCGGCGAACCAGTAGACGCCCTTGTGGTCGTCGAAGACCCGGTTGCCGGCCTGCGACGGGACCCAGGTGGCCTCGCCCTTGTTGTGCAGCTGGAAGCCGTCCGTGCGGGAGATGCTGAACGGCGAGTCGTACGCCTGGACGCGGTTGCGCATCAGGCTGCCGTCACGCCACTTCAGCGGGCTCGGGTGAGCGTCGATCGGGAGGATCCGGCCGACACCCGGGTGCTGGGAGGTGTTGTTGTCCTTCTGGGACAGGTCCCACTTCCAGATCAGCAGCCCGTTCTGGTACGGGTAGTGCTCGACCCAGCTGGCCTTGTCGCCGGTGAAGCCGAAGTTGTACGGACCGACCTTGAGGGTCTTGTCGTACGACACGTACTGGCGGTTCTCCGCGATGTAGTACTGCTCGTACTCCTTCGTGAAGCCCTTGCCGACCCGCGAGAAGCCCTTGGCGACCCAGCCGTTGTCACCGTTCTCGGCGTTGTCCGAGAAGACGGCGGCACCGTCGGCGGTCAGCGTGATGGCGTCGGCGGTGAAGCCCTTGCCGCCCGCGCCGCCGTCCGTCTGGTAGCGGAAGCGGAGGTCGAACTTCTTGCCCGCGTACGCGTCCAGGTTGTAGACGAGCTTCTTGTGCGCGCCGGAGACGTCGGTCAGCGCCGGGGCGCCGGAGGCGTCCTTCGGGATGGCCACGCCGTCGGCGGTGCCGTCCACGGCGGTCCAGTTGGCGCCGCCGTCCGTCGACACCTCGGTGTAGAGGTAGTCGTAGTCCAGCTCGATGTCGTACCAGCCCTGGAGCTCCAGGGAGGCCGAGGTCTTGCCGGTCAGGTCGACGGAGCGGGTCAGGGTGTTCTTGAGGTCGTCACCCATGTCGCTCCACCACTGCGTGGCGCCCTCGGCGGGAGCCACGATGTCGGTGGTGACCTGCTTCTTCGGCAGCTCGACGACGAGCGCCTGCGGG
This sequence comes from Streptomyces fradiae, assembly GCF_041270065.1. NCBI lineage: Bacteria > Bacillati > Actinomycetota > Actinomycetes > Kitasatosporales > Streptomycetaceae > Streptomyces > Streptomyces fradiae. Next base: position 2,899,146 of record NZ_CP065958.1, read on the forward strand.
TTCTTGGTGTTGTACGCCGAGACGCCCAGCTTGTGCGTGGTCTTGGTGCCGCGCTGCCAGTCGTTGACCTTGGCGTAGTTCAGCCAGCCGAGCTGCAGCTTGTCCCAGGCGCTCATGTCGCCGGGGAGGTCGCCGATCGAGTCCTTGCCGGTGCCGAGCCAGGAACCGGAGGACATCAGGTCCCAGAAGCCGGTCGAGTTCTCGCCGCCGGAGGTGTCGTAGTTGTCCGGCAGACCGAGGTCGTGGCCGTACTCGTGTGCGAAGACGCCGAGGCCGCCGTTCTCCGGCTGCATCGTGTAGTCGCCGACCCAGATGCCCGAGTCGCCGATCTGGGTTCCGCCGGCCTTGTTGTTCGCCGGGCCGGTCTTGCCGGCGTCCGTGCCGTAGGCGTACCAACGGTGGGCCCACAGGGCGTTGGTGCCCTCGACGCCGCCGCCGGCCGACTCGTCCTCGCCCGCGTGGACGATCTGGAAGTGGTCGATGTAGCCGTCGGGCTCGTTGAAGTTGCCGTCGCCGTCGAAGTCGTAGCGGTCCCACTGGTCGTACTGCGCCAGCGTCGCCTTGATCTCGGCGTCGGTCTTGCCCTTGGCCTTCTGGTCGGCGTTCCAGGCGACGAGACCGTCGCGCACGGTGTCCCACACGTTGGCGCAGTTGGTCTGACCGCAGTAGTTGGAGCCGTATCGGGCCTCGTTGTACGGGACCTTGACCCAGTCGGAGACGGCGCCGTCGACCGAGTAGCGGCCGGACGAGGTCTTCTCGTAGTAGGTCTTCAGGGACTGCTTCGGCTGGCCCTTCTTGTCCTTGCCGGTGCCGAAGTACAGGTCCTGGAAGTGCTGCTGGTTGTAGTCCGCCTGCCAGGCGGTCGAGTTGTCCTTCGACCGGTCGGGCTGGGCTATGGAGTTGTGGAGCGGGCCGGGCTCGCCGCCGTACTTCGGCTTGAGCTCGGTGGTGTCGTCGTCCTTGCGGTCGACCAGGGTGGTGTTGTCCACCTGGTCGCCGAACTCGACGAGGATGGTGAAGATCTTGTCGGTCTTCTCGCGGGCCAGCTCGACGTACTTCTTGCTGTCGAGCTTGACCACCTTGGAGCCGTGGCGGCTCTCGACCTTGGTCTCGCCGTTGAGCACCTGCTCGATGGCGGCCTGCCGCTGCGCAGCCTGCTGCTTGCTGTACGGACCGTCGAGGTCGTGGTCGACGGTGGTCTTGTCAGCGGCGTTGGCCCGGGCCGCGGTGGCGGCCTGCGCGGGGGTGGTCGTGTCCGCCCACGCGGTGAAGGTCGATGCGGTCGCGGCCGTGGCGGCGAGGGCCACCACGACTGCGGACGCGCGGAACGCCCGTCGTCTGTTGGTCACTTGTTTCTGTCCTCCCCAGGCGCACCTCGCACGGCAGATCGATGGTGGGGTGTCCGCCGGACGGGTGACGCGTCACAAGTGACGACATTCGACCGGAGTTGAAGCAGAAAAGACAGACCTTGACTTGGACAGGCCAACTGCACTATGTGGGATCGGATTTCCGATAGTCGAACATCGAACGAACTTCCGTCGCCCGCATATGCGACATGACCGTGCGCCCCTGCGCCCCCCGTGCATCGCGGCGTGGGTTAGGTCACGCTTAGTTCCCCTGCGGCCGGGCATCCACCGTCGTAGAGTCGCACTCGCCCAGCGCCCCCGAGGGACGGTAACCGCCATGCAGCGACCGAACGCCGCACAGTACGCCACCGGTTCGGCCACCGTCGTACTCTCGACCGTCGCCCTGCTGCTGCTCGCCGGCACGCCCACGACCCTCGGCATCGCGGTCGTGTGTGCCGCCGGCCTGTTCCTGGGTGTGCTGGTTGCGGTGACGATGCCGGTGCGCGCGCGGCACGTCAAGACCCCTACGGCGACTCCTGTCAATGTGGCCGAGGAAACAGCGATCCGAGTGCCCGCCGCGCCCGTGGGCGCGGGCGCGGACACCCGGATCGGTTCGTGACGACGATCGGTTCGTGACGGCGATCGGCTCGTGACGGCGATCGGCTCGTGACGGCGATCGGCTCGTGACGGCCTATTGCGGGACGGACACCACCACCGTCTTCGCCGCCTTGTCGTGCAGGCCCTGTTTGTACGGCTTGTCCACGAGGATGAGGATCAGCAGGAGCAGCGGCCACAGGCACGCGCAGCAGATCAGCGTCGGCAGCCACAGCACGACCGCGCGGATGAGGGAGGCGTTCATCGGCGGCGTGGAACCGTCGTTGAGCATCGCGACCCGCAGCTTCATCCACTTCTTGCCGAGCGTCTGGCCGCCCTTGGCCACCATGACGGTGTCGTACGCGACATACGCGACGATCGTGATGAGCTGGAAGACCAGCTGCCCGCCGCCGTTGAGGCTGTTGACCGTGTCGTCCCAGTCGTTGCCGTCCCCGGCCCGGTCGTAGATCTTGAACGGAATGCCGATGACCGCGAGCGGCACGGCGATGATCAGCCAGTCGATGACCCGGGCGGCGATGCGCTTGCCGGACTCGGCGAGCGGCGGCATCCCGGAGAGCGGGTCGGTCCCGCCGTACGGTCCCCCGCCGTAGGGCCCGCCGCCGCCACCGCCGTACGGATCACCGCCGCCACCGCCGTACGAGGGGGGCGGCGGGGGCATGCGGTCGTACGGGCTCCCCGACGGCGGCCCCTGCGGAGGCTCTTGCGGCGGTCCCTGCGGGGGCTCCTGCGGGGGCCGTTTGCGGAACGGATCGTCGTCGGGCGGCGGCTGACCCGGGGGCGGCGGCTGATCGTTGCTCATGGGGGCAGTGCACCCCGCGCACCGGACCCCCGCAATCCGGGCTGGCCCTACCGGGCGACGAAGGTACCGGCCGCCTTGTCGTGCCAGCACTGGCGCCACGGGCGGTCGAAGAGGCACCAGACGACGTTGAGCACGCCGATGCCGAGCAGTCCGAGCACGCCGTAGAGCAGCCAGCGGCGCAGCGCAGCACCGAAGGTCGGCGGCTGGTGGCCCTCGATGTCCCGGACCTCCAGGCCGCACAGCTTCTTGCCCAGCGTGCGCCCCCACTTGGCGGTGGGCAGCGCCTCGTACAGCGTGCCGAGCACGAGGAACGCGGCGAGCACGATGCCGAGCTGCACGGAGGTGGTGCCGTCGAGCAGCCACACCTGCACGGTGACGCCGGTCTGCCGGGCGGCCTCGATCTTCTCGTCGATGTGCTCGATCGCGGCCGTCACGAAGGGGTACGACACGGCGCCGACCAGCGCCCCGAGCACCACACCGTCCACCAGCCGCGCGAGCAGCCGCCGCCCGAGCCCGGCGGGCCGGGCCGCCGCCTGCGCCCGCGCCGCCGCCTGGAACACGTCCTCGACGGGTGGCTTCCACGGCACGACGGGCTGCTGCGGGTCCTGCGCGGCCGGCGTGGGGGTGGGGACGGGAGCGGGAGCCGGAGTCGGGACGGCCGGGTGCGCGGGCTGCGGGCTCCACGCGGCGGGGGCGGGCGCGGGGGTGACGGGCATTCCGCCGAGGCGTGCGGCCGGGGCGGCGGGAGCGGCCGGGGCGGGAGCCGGGGCGGCGGCCGGGTCGGCGGCGGGGCGCTGTTCGGGGACGGTGCCGCCGGCCTCCGGCCAGGCGGGAGCGGGGGTGGGCGTCGGGGTGGCCGGGGCCTCCGGGGCGGCCTCCTCCACGGGCGCGACGACCGTCGCCGGGTCGCGGCGCATCGAGACCCCGCCGCCGGAAGCGGCGGGCCAGGCGGCCGCGGCGCGCGGGTCGGTGGCGGGGGCGGCGGCCGGCGCGGCGGGCTGGGGCTCGTCCTGGACGCCCCACGAGACCTTCTGGTCGCGCTCGCCGCCGAAACCGGTCTGCCGCGAGGTGCTGGCCTGCCACGCGGAGGCGGGCTCCTGGGGAGCGGCCGCGGCGGGCTCCGGTTCGTCGTCGAGGAAGACCGGGCCGGTCTCCTCGACGGCCGGGACCGCGGGAACCGCGGGGGCCACGGGGAGTTGGGGCGCCGGGGCCGGGCTCGGCGCCACCTGCGGGGCGACCGGCACGGGCGGCGCGGGCGGCGTCTCGCCCTCCTTGGGCGCGGGCCGGCTCGTACCGGGCACCCACGCGCCGCCGTTCCAGAAGCGGATGTACCCGGGAATCGAGGGGTCCGGGTAGTAGCCCGCCTGCGGTACCTCTCCGCCGCCTCCAGGTGGAGTAGCCACTGCCCCGACTCCGTTCCGTCACAACGCCTTGATCCACACGGGCCGCGCCTGCGGCCCAGGGAGGACAGTAACGAAGAACGACGCCGCTGGGACGAGGAGCCCACCATAAAGACCGCCTTCGGGGGACACCCCGGCGAAAACATCACGCACAGTGACCCTCGGGCCTCCACCTACCCCCGTGGACCCGGCCCCAAAAAAATTTCCCAGAAACTCTTCCGAAGTCGCGTAATGGAACCGGCCGACCCCTCTCTCTCCCGGTGAAGGCCCACCCCGGGCCCACGAGCAGAGAGGGCGTCACGCCATGCAGAACACCGAGAACAACGTGGTCGAGCGCGAGCTGGAGCTGAAGCTGGTCCTGTCCCCGGAGCGTTCGGTGCCGGTCCCGGCCCGGCTCGCCTACCGCGTGGACGACCCGTACGCCGTCCACATCACCTTCCACATCGGCTCCGAGCACCCGGTCAACTGGACCTTCGCCCGCGAACTGCTCGTCGAGGGCGTCTTCCGGCCGTGCGGCCACGGGGACGTGCGGATCTGGCCGACCAAGGTCGACGGCCGCAACGTCATCCTGATGGCGCTGTCCTCCCCCGACGGCGACGCGCTCCTGGAGGCGCCGTCCGCGCAGGTGTCCGCCTGGCTGGAGCGGACCCTGCGCGCGGTCCCGCCGGGCACCGAGACCGAGCAGCTCGGCATCGACGACGGCCTGGCCGAGCTGCTCGCCGCCACCGTGGTGGCGGACGAGCTGTGGCTGCGCGACCCGTGGCCGTCGGACGAGGCCGGCGACGGCGAGCTGTGAGCTCCGCTTTGCGCTCGTACGGGACGGGGCCCCCAACCCGTCGCCGTGCCCGTACTCGTACCCGGAAAGCTCAGAGGGCTCAGGAGGCTCAGAACAGCTTGCCCGGGTTCAGCAGGCCCAGCGGGTCGAAGGTCTCCTTGATCCCGCGCTGCAGCTCCACGCCCACCGGACCCAGCTCCCGGGCCAGCCACTCCTTCTTCAGCACGCCCACCCCGTGCTCCCCGGTGATCGTGCCGCCGAGCGCGAGGCCGAGCGCCATGATCTCGTCGAAGGACTCCCGCGCCCGGCGCGACTCGTCCTCGTCGGCGTGGTCGAAGCAGACGACGGGATGGGTGTTGCCGTCGCCGGCGTGCGCGCAGACCCCGATGGTCAGCCCGTACTTGGCGGCGATCTCCGCCGTGCCCGTGAGCATGGCGGCGAGCTTGGTGCGCGGCACGCACACGTCGTCGATCATCGTGGCCGTCTTGATGGCCTCCAGGGCGGTGAGCGAGAGCCGGCGGGCCTGGAGGAGCAGTTCGGACTCGGCGGCGTCCTCGGCGGGCACGACCTCGGTCGCCCCGGCGGCCCGGCACAGCTCCGCCACCGCGGCCAGATCGGCGGCCGGGTCGGGGGTGTCGAAGGCGCACAGCAGCAGCGCCTCGGTGGTGTCGGGCAGACCCATGTGGGCGAGCTTGTTGACGGCTCGGACGGTGGTGCCGTCCATCAGTTCCAGGAGTGAGGGTGTGTGGCCGCGCTCCATGATCGCGCAGACGGCCTCGCAGGCGGCCTCCGCCGAGGGGAACTCGGCGGCGAGCGCGAGCTGCGCCGGCGGCTGCGGCTTGAGCGCGAGCACGGCGCCGACGACGATGCCGAGGGTGCCCTCGGAGCCGACGAACAGCCGGGTCAGGTCGTATCCGGCGACGCCCTTGGCGGTGCGGCGTCCGGTGCGCAGGAGCCGCCCGTCGGCCAGGACGACGTCGAGCCCGAGCACGTACTCGGCGGTGACCCCGTACTTCACGCAGCACAGACCGCCGGACGCGGTGCCGATGTTGCCGCCGATGGTGCACATCTCCCAGCTGGAGGGGTCCGGCGGGTAGTAGAGGCCGTGTTCGGCGACGGCGCGGGACAGCACGGCGTTGACGACGCCCGGTTCGACGACGGCGATCCGGTCGACCGGGTCGATCTCCAGGATGCGGTCCATCTTGACGAGCGAGAGCACGATGCAGCCCTCGGAGGCGTTGGCGGCGCCGGACAGACCGGTGCGGGCGCCCTGCGGGACGACCGGGACGCGCAGTTCGGTCGCGGTGCGCATGACGTGCCGCACCTGTTCGACGGTGCGCGGGAGCACGACGGCCGCGGGGGTGCCGGCCGTGCAGAAGCTCGCCATGTCGCGGGCGTAGGAGGCGGTGACGTCGGGGTCGGTGAGCACGGCCTCGGCCGGGAGTCCGGCGCGCAGACGGGCGTGCAGGGTGTGGAGCCTCTCGTGAAGATCGTCCATGGGTCCAGCGTGGCACCCGGGGCCATCGGTGTGAACCCGCCGGGGAGCGGGCGCTGATGTGCTCTTCGTACGGCCGGTCGCGGGCGCACAGTGTGCGCCATGAGACCCGAGAACGTGTCGCGGACGGTCCTCGCCTCGGGCGTGGGCGCGGTGCTCGCCGCGACGGCGCTGCTGTACGTGCCCGAGCTGGCCGGCCGGTCCGCGCCGCCCCCGCCCGGTCCCGCCGAGCGCGCGGCGCACGCGGCGACCTCGGGGGCGCAGGCGGCGCTGCCGGACCTGGTCGCGCTGATCGGAGACCGGGAGAAGTGGCTGCGGGCGCACCCCGGTGACACGGGGTCCTGGGCGGTGCTCGGCTCGGCCTACACGGAGCGGGCGCTGCGCCGCGCCGACCCGGCGGACCTGCCGCGGGCCGAGGCGGCCCTGAAGCGGGCGCCCGGGAGCCTGGACGCGCAGGTGGGCCTGGCTGCGCTCGCCAACGCGCGCGGCGACTGGGCGACGGGCCGGGCGTGGGGCGAGCGGGTGCGGAAGGCGGACCCGAAGCGCTGGTCCGCGTACCCGGTGCTGATCGACGCGTACAACGGTCTCGGCGACTACAAGGCGGCCGGCAAGGCCGCCGAGAAGCTGGCCGAGCTGCACACGGGCGCGGCGGTCAGCGGCCGCTCGGCGCAGCTGTACCGCGACCGCGGCTGGCGCGAGGACGCGGGCGCGGCCGCCCTCGACGCGGTGGCCCTCGCGGAGACCGGTGCCGAGAAGGCGGTCGCGCTGTCCCGGCTTGGCGACCTGGCGTGGGAGCGGGGCGAGCCGGCGGAGGCGCTGGCGCAGTACGGGGCGGCGCTCGGGCTCGTACCGGACCACGGGCCGGCGCTCGCGGGGCGGGCGCGGGCGCGGGCGGCGCTCGGGCGGACCGAGGAGGCGGTACGGGACTGGCGGGCGGCGATCGGGCGCCTTCCGCTGCCCGGGTATCTGCTCGAAGCGGCCGAACTGGACGAGTCCCTCGGCCGCGACGAGGACGCGCGGGCGCTGTACGCGCGGCTGCGGGCGGGCCGCTGGCCGGACGCCGAGGTCGAGCTCGGCCTCCTCGACGCGGACCACGGCGACCCGGCGGCGGCCGTGCGTCGGCTGCGGGCGGCGTGGGCGGGCGGGCACCGCTCGGTGCGGGTCGCGGACGCGCTGGGCTGGGCGCTGTACCGGTCGGGCGAGCCGAAGGAGGCTCTGGACTACGCCAAGCGCGCCACCGACGAGGGCCTCCGCAGCGCCCTCTTCGCGTACCACCGCGCCGAGATCGAACGCGCCCTGGGCGACCTGAGCCCGGCCCGCCGCCACCTCGCGGAGGCGCTCCGTACCAACCCGCACTTCTCGCCGCTGCTCGCGCCGCGCGCGAAGCAGGCGGCGGCGACCCTGGGCGACTTCCCGGACGAGCTCCCGAAGGACGCCATGGCTCCGCGGGACGTCACGCCTCCGCAGGAGCCGGCGCGGTCCTAGGCGGGGGTTCGGGGTTCGCCCGCTCCGTGGGGGCGAGCCCCGGGCGGGTCCCCCGTGCCCGCCCGGGGTGTCCCGGTGGTGCCCCGGCGCGGTCGGCGTGCGGCGGGGCATGCGGGGGCCCGGCTCCGGGACGTACCCGGGGCCGGGCCCCTCGTATGGGGGGAGCGGCGGCTAGAGGTTGCCGCGGCGCTCCTGCTCCCGCTCGATCGCCTCGAACAGGGCCTTGAAGTTGCCCTTGCCGAAGCCCATCGAGCCGTGCCGCTCGATCATCTCGAAGAAGACGGTCGGACGGTCCTGGACCGGCTTGGTGAAGATCTGCAGCAGGTAGCCGTCCTCGTCGCGGTCGGCGAGGATCTTCAGCTCGCGGAGGGTCTCGATCGGCACGCGCGTGTCGCCGACCCACTCGCCGAGCGTGTCGTAGTACGAGTCGGGGGTGTCGAGGAACTGGACACCGGCCGCCCGCATCGCGCGCACCGTGGCGACGATGTCGTTCGTGGCGAGGGCGATGTGCTGGACGCCCGCGCCGCCGTAGAACTCCAGGTACTCGTCGATCTGCGACTTCTTCTTCGCGATCGCCGGCTCGTTGATCGGGAACTTCACCTTGAGGGTGCCGTCGGCGACGACCTTCGACATCAGCGCCGAGTACTCGGTCGCGATGTCGTCGCCCACGAACTCCTTCATGTTCGTGAAGCCCATGACCTTGTTGTAGAAGCCGACCCAGTCGTTCATCTTGCCGAGCTCGACGTTGCCGACGCAGTGGTCGATGGCCTGGAAGGTGCGCTTGGCCGGCGGCTCGACGATCGGGGCGGCGGCGACGTAACCCGGCAGGTAGGGGCCGTCGTAGCCGGAGCGCTCGACGAGGGTGTGGCGGGTCTTGCCGTACGTGGCGATGGCTGCGAGGACGACGGTGCCGTGCTCGTCCTTCACCTCGTGCGGCTCGACCAGGCCGGTGGCGCCCTGCTCGACGGCGTAGGCGTACGCGGCGCGGGCGTCCGGCACCTCGATCGCCAGGTCGACCACGCCGTCGCCGTGCTCGGCGACGTGGGAGTCGATGAAGCGGCCCCACTCGGTGGTGGCCTTGATGACGGAGGTGAGCACGAAACGGGCGGAGCCGTTGGTGAGGACGTAACTGGCGGTCTCGCGGCTGCCGTTCTCCGGTCCGGAGTACGCGACGAGCTTCATGCCGAAGGCCGTGGAGTAGTAGTGCGCGGCCTGCTTGGCGTTGCCGACGGCGAAGACGACCGCGTCCATTCCCTTCACCGGGAAGGGATCGGCCTCACGCGCGGTGGTCGGGGTGTGATCGATGGTCTCAGTCATGGCAGCAGAGTCCCGCCGACTCGCAAGGTGCGCAATAGTTTCTTGTTCGACTGGTCAATCTGCACAGTGACCGTTCAGTATGGGCGGACGACTTGTACATGATGACCACCGGGAGGCCGCCGTGGCGATCGATCATCTGGACGGGCGGCTCATCGTGCTGCTCGCGCAGGAGCCCCGGATCGGGGTCCTGGAGGCCTCGCGCCGGCTCGGGGTGGCACGCGGCACCGTGCAGGCCCGGCTCGACCGGCTTCAGTCGAATGGAGTCATCAGCGGTTTCGGCCCCCAGGTCGACCCCGCCGCCCTCGGCTATCCGGTCACGGCCTTCGCCACCCTGGAGATCAAGCAGGGCCAAGGCGCGGACGTGCGCGGGCACTTGGCGACCGTGCCGGAGGTCCTCGAACTGCACACCACCACCGGCCACGGCGACATGCTCTGCCGGCTGGTGGCCCGCTCCAACGCCGATCTCCAGCGGGTGATCGACCGGGTCGTCGGTTTTGATGGCATCGTCCGGGCCTCCACGGCGATCGTCATGGAGAACCCGGTCCCCCTGCGGATCATCCCGCTGGTGGAACAGGCCGCGGAGGACCCGCTTCCGCCGCGGTAGCCCTACAGCGCTTGCGGAGGGGTCGCGCGTGAGCTTCTGGGAGTACGTGGTCAGTCGCCACCAGCAGCTGCTCACCGACGCGTACCAGCACGCCAGCGTCGTCTTCCAGTGCATGGTGATCGCCACCGCGCTCGGGGTGCTGATCAGCCTCCTCACGTATCGCAGCCCATGGGCCGGGAACCTGGCCATCCTCTCCACCGCCTCCCTGCTCACCATCCCCTCACTCGCCGCGATCGGTCTGCTGATCCCGCTGGTCGGCCTGGGCGTGCCGCCGACCGTGATCACCCTGACCCTGTACGGGCTGCTTCCGGTCGTACGGAACGCGATCGTGGGGCTGCGCGGGGTCGACCCGAGCCTGGTGGACGCGGCGACGGGCATCGGCATGTCCCGGCCGGCCCGGCTGCTGCGCGTCGAGCTGCCGCTGGCCTGGCCGCCGATCCTCACCGGCATCCGGGTGTCGACCCAGATGCTCATGGGCATCGCCGCCATCGCCGCGTACGCCTCCGGGCCCGGCCTCGGCAACGAGATCTTCCGCGGCATCGCGTCCCTGGGCAGCGCCAACGCGATCAACCAGGTGCTCGCCGGGACGCTCGGCATCGTGATCCTGGCGCTGCTCTTCGACGGGGCGTACGTGTTGCTCGGCCGGCTGACGATTCCGAGGGGGATCCGTGTCTGAACCCGTCCACGGTATGAGCGTCAACGGCATGAACGGGACCGGCGGTGTGCACGGCGCGACCTCCGGGGCCTCGATCGAGCTGGAGGGGCTGACCAAGCGCTACCCCGGCAACCCCAACCCCGCCGTGGACGACGTGAACATGGAGATCAAGGCGGGCGAGACGGTCATCTTCGTCGGCCCGTCCGGCTGCGGGAAGTCCACCACCCTGAAGATGATCAACCGGCTGATCGAGCCGACCGCCGGCCGGATCCGGATCGGCGACGAGGACGTCACGAAGATCGACCCGGTGAAGCTGCGCCGCAAGGTCGGTTACGCGATCCAGTCCTCCGGGCTCTTCCCGCACATGACCGTCGCCGAGAACATCGCCCTGGTCCCGAGGATGGTCGGCTGGTCCAAGTCCCGTACGAAGGACCGGGTGGAGGAGATGCTCGACCTCGTCGGGCTCGATCCGCGCGAGTTCCACGGCCGCTATCCGCGCCAGCTGTCCGGCGGCCAGCAGCAGCGGGTGGGCGTGGCGCGGGCGCTGGCCGCCGACCCGCCCGTACTGCTCATGGACGAGCCCTTCGGCGCGGTCGACCCGATCACCCGCGACCACCTCCAGGACGAGCTGATCCGGCTCCAGCACGAGCTGCGCAAGACGATCGTCTTCGTCACCCACGACTTCGACGAGGCGATCAAGCTGGGCGACCGGATCGCGGTGCTGCGGGAGCGCTCGCACATCGCCCAGTTCGACACCCCGGAGGCCATTCTCACCAACCCGACGGACGACTTCGTCTCCGGTTTCGTCGGCGCGGGTGCCGCGCTGAAGCGGCTCAACCTGACCCGGGTACGGGACGTGGGGATCGCCGACTTCCCGACGGTGACCGTCGACGACCCGCTCCAGTCGATCTTCAACACCCTGCGCGAGGGCCGCCACAACGAGCTCCTGATGCTCGACCGGCGCGGCCGCCCGTACAAGTGGCTGCGGCGCGGCGACCTGATGCGCGCCAAGGGCTCGCTGGCCCGCGCGGGCACCCTGGTGCACGACACGGTGACCCGGGACGCGACCCTGCACGACGCCCTGGAGGCGGTGCTCCTCGACAGCGGTGGGCGGGTCGCGGTGACCGGGCGGCGCGGCGAGTACATCGGCGTGGTCGACATGGAGACCCTGATGAACTCGGTCCACGAACTCCTGGAGGCCGACCGGCTGACCGCGATCGAGCACCAGCACGACCTGGAGGAGCATCGCGCCCATCTGACCGAGCAGGAGCTGGAGGGCGGGGCGTGAACGGCGGGAGTGGGGGCGGTGGGGGCGCGGGCACTGGGGGCGGCGGGGGCGGGGGCGGTACGGAGCCGGGGGGCGCGGAGGCCCTGGTGGAGGGCCCGGCCGGGGAGGAGCGCCCGGCCGAGGAGGAGCCGCCGCCTCCGCTGCCGGCCGCGCCGCCGCGCCGGATCACCTGGCGCAAACTCGTCTTCCTGCCCGCCTTCGTGGCGGTCGTGCTGCTCGCGACCTTCCTGTGGATCTCCAACGTCGATCTCGACTCCATCGCGCGCAACGCCCTCGCCGAGGGCGTCGTGTGGCTGCGACTGCGGCAGCACATCCAGCTGACCGCGATTTCCACCTTCTGGGTGCTGATCATCGCGATCCCGCTCGGCATCGCCCTGACCCGGCGCGGCCTCAGCCGGGCGGCGCCCGTCTTCACCACCATCGCCAACATCGGCCAGGCCACCCCGGCGATCGGCCTGCTCGCGCTCCTGGTGATCTGGCTCGGCGTCGGCGCGTCGACGGCGATCATCGGCATGGTCATCTACGCGGTGCTGCCGGTGCTCTCCAACACGGTGGCCGGCCTGAAGGCCATCGACCCGCAGCTGGTGGAGGCCTCCCGCGGCATCGGCATGTCGCCCTTCGGCACCCTCTCGAAGGTCGAACTCCCGCTCGCCGTCCCGCTGATCCTCGCGGGCGTGCGCACCGCCCTGGTCCTCAACGTGGGTACGGCGACACTCGCGACCTTCGGCGGGGGCGGCGGCCTCGGCGACCTGATCACCTCCGGCATCCAGACCCAGCGGATGCCGGTCCTGGTGCTGGGCTCCGTGCTGACCGTGTCGCTCGCGCTGATCGTGGACTGGCTGGCCTCGCTCGCCGAGCTGATGCTGACGCCGCGCGGTCTGGAGGCGTCGGCATGAGCGGACGACAGGGGCGCGGACGCGGGTGCGGACGTCCCCGGATGCTGCTGGCGGGCGGGCTCGCCGGGGTGCTCGCCCTGGCGGTCGGCGGCTGCGGGCTGAAGAGCGGTTCGCCGATGGTGGACGACGTCTCCCCCGGTTCGGTCGGGCAGGGCCGGCCGCTGGAGGGCGCCTCGCTGACGGTCACGTCCAAGAACTTCAGCGAGAACATCATCCTGGGCCAGATGATCGGCCTGGTCTTCAAGGCGGCGGGCGCCGAGGTCCTGGACCGCACGAACCTCGCCGGTTCGATCAGCACCCGCGAGGCGATCGTGAAGGGCGACGCCGACGCGATGTACGAGTACACGGGCACGGCCTGGATCACGTACCTCGGCCACGCCGAACCGATCGTGGACCCGCAGAAGCAGTGGGAGGCGGTGCGCGACGCGGACCGCGCGAACGGGGTGGTCTGGCTGCCGCAGTCCACCCTCGACAACACCTACGCGCTCGCCATCAGCCGCAAGAACAACGAGAAGTACAAGCTCAGGACGCTCTCCGACGCGGCGGCGCTCGCGAAGAAGGACCCGTCGGCGGTGACGCTGTGCGTGGAGAACGAGTTCGCCTCGCGCGACGACGGGCTGCCGGGGATGCAGAAGGCGTACGGGATGAGCCTGCCGGCCTCGAACATCCAGAAGATGGACGCGGGGATCATCTACACCCAGGTCTCGAAGTCCGACTCGTGCCTGCTCGGCGAGGTGTACACGACGGACGGCCGGATCAAGGCGATGGACCTGACCGTCCTGGAGGACGACAAGCACTTCTTCCCCAACTACAACGCGGCGCCGGAGCTGAACGGCAAGGCCTTCGCCGAGCACCCGGAGATCGCGGACCTGCTGAACCCGGTGACGGCGAAGCTGACGACGGAGGTGGCGCAGGACCTCAACGCCAAGGTGGACGTGGAGGGGCAGGACCCGCACGAGGTGGCGAAGGAGTGGCTGATCAAGGAGGGCTTCATCAAGGGAAGTTGAGTCGCCACCCCGCCCCTGGAGAAGTTGCAAAGAAGTTCTGCAAAAAAGGCTTGCAGAGAGCTCTTTGCAACTCTACGGTTGTTCCATGCCCGAGAACGAGCACGAGAAGAACGAGCGCGGGACGAGCGAGCGCGCGGAGAACCAGCGCGGGAACGAAGCGCCGGTGAGCCGGGTCCTCGACCCGCGCTCCCTGCGGGCGCTCGCCCACCCGCTGCGCATCCAGATGCTGCGCGCCCTGCGCCACCACGGCCCGGCCACCGCCTCCCAACTCGCCGAGCGGCTCGGCGAGTCGAGCGGTGCCACCAGCTACCACCTGCGCCAGCTCGCGGCCCACGGCTTCGTCGAGGACGCCCCGGAGCTCGGCAAGGGCCGGGAGCGCTGGTGGCGGGCCATGCAGCAGGGCACCACGTTCGACGGTGCGCTGTACAAGAACCCCGACCCGGAGGTCCAGGGTGCCGTCGAGGTCTACCTCCACGAGATCGCGAACATCCACACCACGGAGCTCAACACCTACCTCGGCACCCGCGACCAGTGGGACGACGTCTGGCGGGACTCCTCCGACATGAGCGACTTCACGCTCCACCTCTCGCCCGAGCGCGCACACGAGCTCAACGAGAAGATCCACACGCTGATCGACGAGTACCGGGACAGCGCCGACCCCGAGGCGGCGGACGCCCAGCGGATACGGATGCACCTGCACGCCTTCCCCCAGCACGGCGTCAACTGACCCCGCCCCTCCTGCTCGCCCGCTCCCCCGCCCTCCGCCCCCACGCAGCACCTACCGGAAAGGCCACCATCACCATGCACGCCGACATCCACCTGACGCTGCACCACCTCGCCGACGCCGAACGCGAGCTGTCCGCCGTTCCCGTCGCCGCCCCTGCCGCCACCGTCGGGCCGCCCTTGCGCGTCCAACTCGGATGGCGGGTCGTCGAGTTCGGTCTGCGGCTCGCGCTGCCCGAGGGCCACCGCGCCACCGCCTCCCGCGCCGCGCACGCCGTCGCCGCCTGACCGACGCCCGAAACCGGGGGGAACCACCGTGCCCGCGCGCACCGACACACACGCACGCCCGATCTCACACTCACCCACGGCGTCCCGTCTGCCACTGGCCGCCGTCCTGTCGGCCAACGCCATCTCCATCAGCGGCAATTCGCTCACCCTCATCGGCGTCCCGTGGTTCGCCCTGGAGACCACCGGGAGCGCCGGCAAGGCCGGCCTGGTCGCCTTCTGTGCCGCCGTGCCCGTGGTCGTCTCCGCCATCGCGGGCGGTCCGGTCATCGACCGGATCGGCCGCCGCCGGGTCTCCGTCGCCTCCGACCTGATCTGCGCCCTCGCGCTCGCCGCGATCCCGCTGCTCAACCGGGCCGGTGTGCTGCAGTTCTGGATGCTGTGCGCGCTGATGGCCGTCACCGGCCTCTTCCACGCCCCCGGCGAGACCTCGCGCCATGTCCTCGTCCCCGACCTCGCCCAGCGCGCCGGCACCCCGCTGTCCCGCGCCGCCAGCCTCTACGACGCCGTCTCGCGCGGCGCCCGGATGACCGGCGCCGCCGTCGGCGGCCTCCTTGTCGCGCTGATAGGCGCCGACACGGTGCTTTACGTGGACGCCGGTACGTTCCTGCTGTCGGCGCTGCTCGTCCTGGCTGGCCTGCGGGGCGTCCCGGCGGCCGAACCGCTGCGCGACGCACCGGCGTTGAGCCTCGCCGCCTACCGCGCCGATCTGCGCGAGGGCTACTCCTTCCTGCTGCGCACCCGGCTGCTGCTCGCCGTCGACCTGATGGTGATGGTCACCAACGGGCTCGCCCTGAGCTGGAGCGCGGTGCTGCTGCCGATCCACGCCCGCGAGGAGCTCGGCGGCTCGGCCGCGCAGGGTCTGCTGGTCGCCGTCTTCGGCGGCAGCGCCCTCGCCGGCGCGCTGCTCTACGGCGCGGTGGGCCACCGCTTCCCGCGCCGGCCGGTCTTCACCGCCGGCTTCCTGATATCCGCCGCGCCGATCCTCACGGCCGCGTTCACCGACACCATCGCGCCGATGGTGGTGGCGGGGGCGTTGGGCGGGCTCGGCGCCGGGGTGCTCAACCCGATCCTCACCACCGCGTTCTACGAGGTGGTGCCGGAGGAGCTGCGCAGCCGCGTGGGCGGCGCCAGCACGGCCGCCGTGCTGCTCACCACCCCGCTCGGCGGCCTGGCCGCCGGCTTCCTGGTCGAGAGCGTGGGCATCACCTGGGCGCTGCTCACGATCGGCGGCGCGTTCGCCCTGACCACCCTCTCGCCGCTGCTGTTCCCGGTCTGGCGCGAGCTGGACGCCCCGGCCGGGCCGTCGGCTGAGGCCGGCACAGGTCCTAGCAGCTCGGGACCTGCGACTCCTGCCCCTGTTCCAGTGCCCGGAGGGACGCCACCGCGTCGCTGAGCGCGGTGACGGGAACCAGGCGCAGCCCCTTGGGCAGTTCGGCCCGGGCGTCGGAGCACTCGGCCTTCGGGACGAGGAAGACGGTGGCGCCGTCGCGGGCGGCGGCCTGCGTCTTCAGGGACACCCCGCCGACCGCGCCGACGGTGCCGTCGGGCTCGATCGTGCCCGTACCGGCGACGGTCCGGCCGCCGGTCAGGTCGCCGCCGTCGCCGTCCCCGTCGATCTTGTCGACGATGCCGAGGGAGAAGAGCAGTCCGGCGCTCGGGCCGCCGACGTCGGCGAGGTGGAGGGTGACCTTGACCTTCTTCGGGTCCAGCTTGAGGTAGCCGAGGGCGGCGAGGGCGGCGGCGTCCTGCGACTCCTTCATCTGCCCCAGGTTGTGCTGCTCGATCTCCTCGTCGGACTGGCCCGTCGGATAGACCGAGGACTTCGGCAGCACCGCCCGGTCGGTGCGGAACCAGGCGTCGGCCACATCGCCCAGGTCGATCGACGCGGACGGCCCGGTCGCCAGGATCGTCGTCATCCTCAGCTGTCCGTCGGTCGGGCGGACCGGGGCTCCGGTGACGGTGATCACCTCGCGCCCCTGGTCCTTGCCGAGCACATTGGCGGTGGTGCCAGGCTGTGCGATGGCGTACGGCAGCGGCGCGAGCCCGGCGACGGCGAACAGCGCGACGACGGGCAGGGCGCAGAGCGCGAGGGCACGGGTGCGCGGGAGACTGGCGAGACGGGAGAGCACGCCCCCAGGCTACTGGGCGCCCGCCCCGGGCCCTGCTACGGCAGGTGGCGGGCGAAGAAGCCGCCCACCCGGCGCCGTACCGCCGCGATCGTCCGGTCCGGGTCGCCGGGGCCCACGAGCGCGGCCCGCGCCTCCGCGGTGACGAGCCCCGCGGCCTGCAGCCGGGGCACCAGGGCCGCGTAGTCGGTGAACGCCCAGTGGTTCGCGTCCCGCAGCCGTGCCCGCTCCCCCGGGACCCCCGCCCAGGAGGAGTCGATGCGGGCGGCGCCCTCGGTGAAGCCGTCGGTGCGGAAGAGGAGCAGGGGCCGGCCGGTGTCCGGGACGGGGTCCAGGTCGAGGTAGCCCTCCAGGTTGGCGACGGCGCGGACGCGGGGGTCGGCACCGGCGGCGTACACGGCGGCGGTGCCGCCCGCGGAGTGCCCGTAGATCCCGATGCCGGAGGCCTCCGGCAGCAGCCGGGGTACCTGGCCGAGGACGAAGCGGAGGTCGGCCACCCGGGTGTCGATCATGGTGCGGAAGGTCGCCGGGTCCGGCGGCCCGTGCAGGGCGGTGGTGCGCAGTCCGCTCGGCAGTTCCACCTGGCTGGCGTCGCCGGGGTGGTCGACGAGGACCACGGTCCGGCCGTGGCTCGCCAGGTCCTCGGCCAGGCCGCTGCCGAGGCTGCGGGCGTCCCCGCCGCCCGGGCTGTAGAGGAGCACCGGCCGCCGCCCCGGCAGCGGCGGCGCGCCGATGTGCCCGTGGGTGCGGACGCTCCCCCAGTCCACCGTGCCCTCCGCCGGAAGCCCCTGGTGGATCCACGGCGCCAGTTCGGCGAACGCCCGTGCCTCGGCCGGGGTGAGCTGCGGGGCGCGCGGGCAGCCGCGCACCCCGGCGGCCGGGTACAGGACGGTGAGCATCACCTCCCGCACCCCGCCGACCCAGGGATCGGTACGGGAGGGGTCGGTCAGGGCGAGGGTGCGCAGCCCGACGGGGTACGGCCCGGTCGGCGCGGGCAGCGGCAACGCGGGGCGGCTGGGCGAGTGGGCGGCGATGGGGGCGATCAGGGCGCCTTTGAGGAGGGTGCGTCGAGAGGTCATGCGAGCATCGTGGGAGCGGGGCGGGCGGCGCCGCGAAGGTTCAGGCCCTGCCCGAAAGGCTGGCGGAGGACGGGGAGTTGTGCCGGTGCTGCGGATCCACCTCACTGCGGACGATCTCGCCCGGGTGCGCTTCGCCCCGCGCCCGGCCCCGCTCCAGGAGCTCCACGCGGCCCTGACGACGGCCGTCGCGCCGTTCCCGGCGGGCCCGCTGTTCGCGCGCTGGCGGTCCCGAATCCTGCGCACCCTGCCGGCCGCCGCGGCCCCGCTCGCCGACCTGGTGCCGGGCGGCCGCCCGCCGGCCTTCCTCGACGTCCTCGGCGACACGCTGGACGATGCCTTCGACCGCATCCGCGCGACGCGATCCGAGACCGTGCGGGCCGAGCTGGAGCGGGTGTACGGGGCGGGGCCCGCGCCGCGCTGGATCCGCGGCCTGCACGCGGGCGAGGCGGCGTCCTGGCGGGCCGTGCGCCGGGCCCAGCGGGCCGCGTACGAGACGGTCCTGGCGCCGGTCTGGCCCCTGGTCCAGGACCTGCACCGCGACGCGTTCGCCCGCCACGCCCTGACGGTCGCCGAACACGGCCTGACCGCCGCCCTCCAGTCCCTCGCGCCCGGCACCCGCTTCGACGGCACCGTCTGGGAGTGGCCCGCCGCCGCCCCCGACCGCGACATCCACCCGGCCGGCCGCGGCCTGCTCCTCCTCCCGACCTTCCACCACCCCACGGGCCCCCTCCTCCACGACCTCCCGCCCCACCCGGTGGTCCTCACCTACCCGTCGAGCCCCGCCCTCCCCCCGCCCACCCCGCAACCGGAAGCCCACGAGGACCCCCTGGCGGCAGCCCTCGGCCGCACCCGCGCGGCCCTCCTCCGCCTCCTCACCACCCCCCTGACCACCACCGAACTGGCCCGCGCCCTCCACATCAGCAACGCCACCGCCTCCACCCACGCAGCCGCCCTCCGCTCCGCCGCCCTCCTGACCACCACCCGCACCGGCCGCTCGGTAACCCACGCCCGAACGCCCCTGGCGGACCTGGTGATGGGCGCGCGCGGGGGCGGGGGGAGGGTGTAGGGGGGCGGGCGGGATGCGCCGGCCCTCCCGGGCGGGTCGGGCACGGCGTGGCGCCGGGAGGCTCTCCGGTGCCCGGGGCGAAGCCCCGAGGGTTCGGCCGCAGGCCGCAGCCCCGGCCCCGCGGCGGCGGCGCGCATGCCGGACCTGGGCCCGGGCAGGCCCGGCCATCGCGCGCGCCCAAGCGCCGCGCGCCCCGGGCCGTAACCCGGGGGGAGGCCGCACGTCCCAGGGCCCCACCCCCGGTCGCCGCGCGCTCTAGCGCAGCGCGTCGGCGACCTCGCGGGCCGCGTCCACCACGCGGGGGCCGACGCGTTCGGGGACGGCGTCGGCGAGCATGACCACGCCGACGCTGCCCTCGATGCCGGTGACGCCGACCAGGGGCGCGGCGGCGCCGCTGGCGCCCGCCTCCAGTTCGCCGTGGGTGAGGGTGAAGCCGGGTTCGATGAGTTCGCCCTGGCGGGCGGCGAGGATGGCGCGGCCGGCCGCCCCGCGGTCCAGCGGGTGCCGGAAGCCGGCGCGGTAGGCCACGTGGTAGTCGGTCCAGGTGGGTTCGACGACGGCGACGGCGAGCGCGTCGGCCCCGTCCACCAGGGTGAGGTGGGCGGTGGCTCCTATGTCCTCGGCGAGCGAGCGCAGCGCGGGCAGCGCGGCCTCCCGCACCAGCGGGTGCACCTGGCGGCCCAGGCGCAGCACGCCGAGCCCGACGCGGGCGCGGCCGCCCAGGTCGCGGCGGACCAGGGCGTGCTGCTCGAGGGTGGCGAGCAATCGGTAGACGACGGTCCGGTTCACACCGAGTCGGTTGGACAACTCGGTGACGGTCAGGCCGTGGTCGGTGTCGGCGAGCAGTTTGAGGACTCGAAGTCCCCGGTCGAGCGTCTGGGAGGTCTCCGCGGTCACGACGCCCTCTCCTTCGGAGTGAGTGACAGCGGACTCGTACGAAAGCTGCGACACCGGTCCCATCGGCGACGCACGTCAGAGGCCGCCGGCAGGACGGGGTACACCGGCTGCGCTCCGCGGCGGCGCTGCCACGGGGCGTTTGCTTGAGCCGGGACAGTAGCGGCGTGCTCCGCTCAGCGGAAGACCTCGTCCAGAATCCGGGCGCCGACGACCGGATACGGGCGGTTCGGGACCTAAGTCGGCCGAACGCGGGACTTTGGCTGACAAGGGGGCCCGGTTCGTCCCCGTAGCGTGCGAGGTGTGCCCGGGCCGACCGTGGGGGCCGGTCCCGGGAACGGCCGAGGCCCGTACGCCGCCTGCGTACGGGCCTCGAACCGTCATGTGCGGGGGCTCACCGCATCCGCGTGGCCCACTCCTGCACCTTCTTGATCCGCTCGCGGATCTGCCCGGCGGTCGCCTCCGCGCTCGGCGGCCCGCCGCACACCCGCCGCAGCTCGGTGTGGATGACACCGTGCGGCTTGCCGCTCTGGTGAACGTACGCACCGACCATCGTGTTGAGCTGTTTCCGCAGCTCAAGCAGCTCCTTGTGGGAAACGACGGGCCGCCGTTCCGCCGGAAGCTCCAACAGATCGGCCTCGGTGTCCGGCTTCTTGCGGCTGTGCGCGATCTGCCGGGCCTGCCGCTTCTGGAGGAGCAGCTGCACCTGGTCGGGTTCGAGGAGCCCGGGGATGCCGAGGTAGTCCTGCTCCTCCTCGCTGCCGGGGTGGGCCTGCATGCCGAACTCGGCGGCGTTGTAGAGGACGCGGTCGAAGACGGCGTCGGACTCCAGCGCCTCGAAGGGCAGCATGTCCTGCTCGCCGGTGTCCTCGTCCTGCTGCCGCTCCGCCTCCGCCATCTCCTTCTCGGACTCGGCGTACGGGTCCTCGTCCTCGCCCGCCTTCTTCGGCTTGTCGAGCACGTGGTCGCGCTCGACCTCCATCTCGGTGGCGAAGCCGAGGAGGCTGGGGATGGTGGGAAGGAACACGGACGCCGTCTCGCCGCGCCTGCGGGATCGCACGAAGCGCCCGACGGCCTGCGCGAAGAACAGCGGTGTCGAGATCGTCGTCGCGTACACGCCGACGGAGAGCCGCGGCACGTCGACGCCCTCGGACACCATGCGGACCGCGACCATCCAGCGGTCGGTGTTCTCGCTGAACTCGTCGATGCGGTTCGAGGCGCCGGTGTCGTCGGACAGCACGACGGTGGCCTTGGTGCCGGTGATCTCGCGGATCAGCTTGGCGTAGGCGCGGGCCGAGTCCTGGTCGGAGGCGATGACCAGGCCGCCGGCGTCCGGGATGGACTTGCGGACCTCGGTGAGCCGCTGGTCGGCGGCGCGCAGCACGTTCGGCATCCACTCGCCGCGCGGGTCGAGCGCGGTCCGCCAGGCCTGCGAGATGGCGTCCTTGGTCATCGGCTCGCCGAGGCGCGCGGCGATCTCGTCACCGGCCTTGGTGCGCCAGCGCATGTTGCCGCTGTAGGAGAGGAAGATGACCGGCCGGACGACGCCGTCGCCGAGCGCGTTGCCGTAGCCGTAGGTGTAGTCGGCCGAGGAGCGGCGGATGCCGTCGTTCCCCTCCTCGTACGTGACGAAGGGGATCGGGTTGGTGTCGGAGCGGAACGGCGTGCCGGTGAGGGCGAGCCGCCGGGTGGCCGGCTCGAAGGCCTCCAGGCAGGCCTCGCCCCAGGACTTGGAGTCTCCGGCGTGGTGGATCTCGTCGAGGATGACGAGGGTCTTGCGCTGTTCGCTGCGGTTGCGGTGGAGCATGGGCCGCACGCCGACGCCGGCGTACGTGATGGCGATCCCGTCGTACTCCTTGCTGAGCGGCCCGGCGCTGTAGTCCGGGTCCAGCTTGATCCCTATCCGCGCCGCGGCGGCCGCCCACTGCTTCTTCAGGTGCTCGGTGGGGGCGACGACCGTGACCTGCTGCACCACGTGGTGGTGCAGCAGCCAGGACGCGAGGGTCAGCGCGAAGGTGGTCTTGCCGGCGCCGGGCGTGGCGACCGCGAGGAAGTCACGGGGCTGCTCCTGGATGTACTTCTCCATCGCGCCCTGCTGCCAGGCTCGCAGCTTGTTGGCGGTGCCCCAGGGGGCGCGGCCGGGGAAGGCGGGAGAGAGGTGGTGTGAGGAGGTGGCGGTGGTAGTCACGATCTCCGGTTACGGTTCGACGCTCGTCCAGACGCTCGTCCAGATATGACAACCGGGCCACCTTACCGGTGCGATCGCGTCGACCCGGCAGGATCGAGCCCGCGTCGAGGCGCCGTGAGACCGTCCTCACACTCCTCCGGAAAGCGTTCTCAAACGCCCCGCTATGTCCGTGATCTCCGCCAATTCGCCGCCGGCCACGCCCACGACCAGCTCGTATGCCCGGTCCTGGTCGGCGTCGGCGAGATCGACTCCGTTGACGGCGAGGAAGACGGCGGCGGAGAGCCAGGCGGCGCGCTTGTTGCCGTCGACGAAGGGGTGGTTGGAGGCGAGGGCGTGGAGGAGGACGGCCGCCTGCTCGTAGAGGTCGCGGTACGCGCTCTCGCCGAACATACGGGCCCGGGGACGGTGCACCGCGGACTCCAGGAGCCCGGGCGCGCGCAGCTCGGGGTCGCCGTCGCCGGTGAAGGCGAGGCGGGCGACGGCGGTGACCTCGGCGACGGTGAGGAAGCGGGTGCCGGTGGGACCGGTGGTGCCGGTGGTGCCGGTCATGCTCCGAGCCTCCGGAGGAGGTCGTGGTGGCGGAGGGCGAGCCGCATGGCGGTGTGCGTGACGCGGGTGGTCTCGACGTCGACGTACCGGCGTACGGCCTCGTCGACGAGCTCGTCGACGGTGACGCCTCGGGCGTCGGCGAGATCGGCGAGGTCGGGGTGTCGTTCCATGCCCGCACCCTAGGCAGGACCAGACTCCGCAGCCACCGCCTTTCGGTCGCGGAGGCGGGTGGCGACCCAGCCGCCGAGCGCGGCGACACCGGCCATGGGCAGGAAGACGGCGGCGAAGGCGGCCGGGTGGGACCCGGCGCCGGCCTCGGAGACGGCGTGGCCGACCGCGCCGCCGCCGAGCGCGGCGAAGGCGGCGCCGCCGGCGGCGAGGAGGAGGACGTTGGAGAGGCCGTCGGAGATCTGGAGGGCGGCGGAGTTCGCCCCGGCCTCCTCGGGCGCGGAGAGCTTGAGCAGCAGAACGCTGGTGGAGGCGATGACCATGCCCATGCCGAAACAGCCGAACGCCCAGGCCACGGCGACCACCCACACCGGCACGCCCTGGATCAGCACGCTCGGCGCGGCGGCGACGGCGAGCGCGACAAGCACCATGCCGAGGACGACGAGGCGTTCGCGGTACGGCTCCGTGCGCGGCTGCGACTGCACCCAGGAGCCGAGCGCCCAGGTCAGGCCGCCGACGGCGAGCGAGAGCCCGGCGAGGGTGGGGCTCAGACCGCGCTGGGTGACCAGCATGAGCGGTACGAAGGACTCGGCCGCGATGAAGGAGCCCGCCGCGACACCGCGGAGCAGCACGACGGAGGGCAGCCCGCGGGCGGCCCGGTACGTCCCGCGGGGCAGCAGCCCGCGCACGGCGGGCACGAGCAGCGCGGCACCGGCCGCGGCCGGCAGCAGCGAGAGCCAGCGCAGCTCCTGCCCGGCGTACTGCAGCAGTGCCGCCCCGAGCGATATCGCGAACGCCAGCCGGATCCGCCGCCGGTCCCACGGCACGACGGGCGCGTCGGGGTCGGCGGGCCCGGACGCGGTACGCCGGATCGCGGGCAGCGCGAGCGCGAGCGGGAACACGACGAGGGCCGGGATGCCGACGAAGACCCAGCGCCAGCCGAGCTGCTCGGTGATCGTCCCGGACGCCAGCGGCCCGACCACCGACGGCACGACCCAGCTCGCGGCGAACGCCGCCATGATCGCCGGCCGCAGGTGCTCCTCGTACGCCCGGCTGATCACCACGTACAGCGCGACGATCACCAGCCCGCCGCCGAGCCCCTGCACGGCCCGCCCGAGGATGAACAGCCACATCGAGCCCGCCGTCCCGGAGAGCAGCAGCCCGGCCGCGAAACAGCTCATCCCGACCGTCAACGGCCCGAGCGGCCCGCTCCGGTCCGACCACTGCCCGGACAGCACCATCCCGAACAGACTCGTCGTGAAGTACGCCGAGAACGCGAACGCGTACAACGGCACCCCGTCCAGCTCCCGCGCCGCGACGGGCATCGCCGTCCCGACGGCGGTCGCCTCGAACGCGATCAGCAGCACGACGGACACGATCCCGATGCTGAGCGCCCGATGCCCCCGGTCGAGCACGGACCCGCCGCCTGCGGTTTCGGACGGCACGGCGGCGGGCGGCGGTGCGACGGCGTCGACGACGTCAGCGTCGACGTCACGCGGTTCGAGGGCGCTCATACGCCCAGAGTAAGGGTCGTAGCCGGATATGGCCCCTGTCGCGAGTCCCATCCCTCCTGCCCCGATGGTCGTACGCCCCCAGCCCGACCGTGAACGGGATATGGCAGTCGTGTTGCGTCCCCGGCGAAACCATTGAGCTCCCTCTTCGCCCCCGCCTAACGTCGTTCCTGTCACCACGACCGTGTGCCCGAGTGGTTGAGGGGCTCGCCTGCAAAGCGAGTTACGTGGGTTCGATTCCCGCCACGGTCTCTGGAAAGGGAATGGGGCGGCTCCCGGAAGGGAGCCGCCCCATTCCCTTTCCGCGCTCGGAACTACTGGATCCTGGGCTTGAACACGGGCTTGTCGGGGAGCCCCGCGTTGTTCTCGCAGCCGAGCTTCTTGACGAGGGCGAGGGTGACGGAGTGGAGGACGGTGAGGTTGGCTTCGCGGATGGCGGGGCTGTCGGGGAGATCCGATCGTCTGAATCTCAGCATCCCGTCGAAGCGGGCGGGCCGCTCCCGGGATCCTTCGAGCCGAGGACTCACACAGGCCACGAACAGATACGCGGCTTCCGGACCGGACCACGCTTCACGCCCCATGGCGTACGGGTGCAGACCGACCGGGTCGGCATCTCCGATGAGGTCGCTGTCGTCGTACCGTCCGAAGAGGATGTCGACCCGGTCCGAACGGCCGGCGGCATCGGCGCGGCAGAGGCTACGGCTCCGCGACCGCAACCCGTCTTCCGCGTAGTCCTCGGTCAGCTGCGCCACGACGCGATCCAGACCGCCCCTGGGGTCGTGGGCGAACTTGTCGGTCCTCAGCACCGTTTCGAGGGCACGGGCCGCCTCGGGTGAAAGCGTGTCGTCGCACTGCTGCGCGGCTGTGACGCGCTGCTTCTCAGGCTCTTCGCCTCCTCCACAGCCAGTGAGCAGGAGGCATGCTGCCAGCCCCGATACACCAACCCTGATCCATTTCCTCATGTGAATCCTCGGGTCGACCGCCGCGCGATCAACCGGTCTCGGAGGCGTTACCGGTCTGCCCCGTCAGGGTGTTGCCCTTCCCGTAGCCGATGTCGACCGCGTCGATGAGGTCCTGCCGGCAGTTACCGCTCACCTGCGATCGGTGTACCTGCACGAAGCGCTCCATGGGTGCTTCGGCGCTGTACCGGCCGGCCTCGTAGATGGCCTTCCTGTCCTCGTGGATCTTGTCCTCCGCCGCGTCCTTGTGGTCCTCGACCGCCTTGTCGGACCAGTCGCCGACGACCTGTCCTGCGAGCGTCTCCATGGCGCCGGAGCCGGTGTCGACGGCAAGCGGCACGATGATCGCGGCGGCTCCCGCGGCGGCAGCCGTAGCCGGCAGGAAGGCCACGCCGGCCCCGATGGCTGCGCCGGTGCCGAACTCCACCCAGGCGGCCTTCTTCGCCTGCGCCTTCTCGTAGTCCTCGTGCAGCTTCATGCCCTCGGCCTCGACCTGCCTGGCTCGGGCCTCGTCCAGCACTCCCTGGAGCGAGGCGCCGGTGCGTACGGCCTCCCGGGCCCGGGCTTCGTCGATCCGGCCGTCGGGGCCGACCTGGGCCTCCAGCACGCTGGTGGTGTAGAGGCGCTCGGCCGTGGACATCGTGGCGTACGCGTCCGGGTGCTGTCCCAGGACGCTGAGGAAGTCGACCGCCGCTGTCCGCCCGAACTTCAGGTGCCCGGCACCGTCCCCACCAGGTGCGAAGGGAGCCGTCGACTCGTTCTTGGTGAGTGCCCAGTTGAGGTCGTCGATGTACCCGGCGCCCATATTGCCGAGGCTGTCCGCCATGACGGAGTGGTGCTTCTTGAGGAGTTCGGCGTCGCCGCCGTACTTCTCGATCACGGCCGCCATGATGCCCGCGGTCGTCTCGTCCCGCCTCAGCTCCGGCTTCGGGTCGTCCCACCCGTGCCCGAGCGTCGCCGCCTCCAGCGCGTGCCCCAACGCGTCCGGCAGGTAGTCCGCGGCCTTCTTCTTCTCGTCGGGATCGTGGCTGTCGATGTCGCGGAAGAACTCGTACTTCTCGTTGGCGAAGAAGTCGAGGTAGTTGGTGATCGGCTCACCGTCCTTGCCCTTGCCGAGGTCCAGCGTGCCGCCCGCCCGACCGTCCACCTCGTACGCCGTCGGCTCGGCCGAGAAGAACCGCTTCGCGGCCTCCGGGCTGTGCCCCAGCGCCTCCAGCATCGGGATCATCGGGTCGTACCCGGCGCCGTTGACGCCCGACGGGTTGAAGCGGTTGTGGAACCAGCCCTCCCCCATCGGTTTGTTGTCGACGAAGAGGCGCGGGTCCTTCGCGTGGAGCTGGGCGACGTGTTCGGCGATCGGGACCAGGAAGCGGGGGTGGTAGTCGCCGTGGCGCAGGATGCCGCCGAGCAGTTGGTAGCCGAACGCCGGGTTGTGGTCGCGCGGGGAGAGCGGGATGCGCTCGGTGCCGAGCCGGCGCATCTCGGCCGACCACGTCTCGGTCCACGCGTCCCCGCCCCGCGTCGCCGTGGCCAGGTTCAGACCCAGGTTCCTCTGCAGGTCCTGGACGTCCTTCAGGCGCTCCGCGTCGAGCTTCACGCCGCCGGTCGCGTCCCCGGCGAGCCCGCCGAAGAGTTCCAGGGCGCCCTTGGCACCGAGACCGTCGTAGAAGGTCCGGGCGAACTCCCTCGAGCCCTGGTGGTCGCCAAGCAGCTCGTTGAGCCGCACCAGCTCCGCGTGCGAGAGCCCGCGGCCCTCGCGGCCCTTCTTCGCCAGGGCGAGCGCCCGGTCCGCCTGCTCCGCGTCCAGGCTGCCGTACTTCGGGGCGCTGAACTGGTGCCTGTCGCCGGTGATGTCGGCCCGCAGCGCGTTCGCGCACGCCTCGTCGGCGTCGTCGCAGCTGTCGATGACGGCGTCGAGGCGACGCTGCAGCGCCGCGATGTCGACGCGCTGCTTGCGCAGGGCCTCGGCGTGGTCGCGGTCGTAGTGCGCGACCGCCTCCCGCTCCAGCGAGAAGGCGGCCTCGACGACGCCGTTGCCCTTCACCACGAGCCCCTGGTGCGGGGCGTCGGTCTCGACGAGCGTCGTGAGGTCGGCCTTCGCCTTCCTGAAGGCGTGGTAACCGTCCTCAAGGACCCTGTGGATGCCGTCCGCGGCCTTCGCCGCGTCCGCGAACTCCTTCGCGGTCTTGTCGATGAAGGGCTTGGTGACCTCGGCGTTCACGCCTCGCCAGTCCTCGGCCCCGGCCTTCGCGGCCATCGTCTTCCGCGCGTCCTCGGCGAGCCGGTCGAGCCGGCTCTTCATCTCGGACCAGCGGTCGGCCGCGGCCTTCATCCGGTCGAGCGGCGCGTGGTACACGTTGTCGAAGGTCAGCACGATTCCTTACCCGCCCCCCTACTTGAAGTACTCGCTGATCCTCGACACGCCGATCGCCGTTCTGATGTCCTCGTCGTCCTTCGCGTGGGCGGCCGCGCTGTAGTCCAGGTGGTTGGAGATGTGCGCGCAGGCGTCGAGGAGGGTGCCGAGCTGGGAGGCCCAGGTCTCCTGGACGGTCGCCAGGGCCCGGCCGGTGCGGAAGCCGTTGTGCGACAGGCCGGTCGCGGCGTCGGTGGTGTCCGTACGGGCGTGGTGGCCGTCCTTCGCGAGGCGGCCGTGCAGTTCGTGGGCGGCATGGCCGATGGCGCCCAGGTGGTCTTGCCGGAACCCGAGATCGGCACCGCCGCCACCGCCACCGCCGCCGGAATCCGGGGCCGTACCCGTACGGTTCAGGCGCATGCCCACCCGGCCGGCCGCGGCGCTCCGCGCGGCGGCCCACTCCTCGTCGAACGACACGACTGTCCCCACCCCTGCCCCGCCCCAAGCGTCCTCGCTGCCGCTGTCGGAGCACCGGACTCTACGCACGCGTACGACCGGGTGAGGGGGCCCGCGTCAACGCGACGCCGGCCCGCCCCCGGGGGCATGGGGGCGGGGACCGGTGCGGGCGGGGCCGGCAGGGCGGACGGCTGACACCCGTACGGGTGGGGCTACTCGGTCAACTCTCTGTCACCGCACGGCTCAGTTGCCCGCCGGCGTGGTCGCGGACCAGAAGTCGGAGGTCACGTTCGGTGCCGTGGGCGGCTCGTTGTAGTAGTCGCGGCCGTGCGGCGGCGACGTGGGGGGCTTGACGTCGGACTTCTCCACGCAGGGCGTCGTCACCTCGAAGTGGGCCTGCCCCTTCCAGCCGATCAGGACGCTGGCCTGGAACCCGTCCGGACTCACGTAGTACGCCGCCTGCTTGTCCTTGCTCGTCGCGCGGAACGTGAAGCCCTTGCTCTTCCAGTGCCGGTCGACCAGACCGAGGAACGCGCCCCTGCGCTGCTCGGAGATGATCGTCATCACGGTGCGCGAGCGGTCGGTCGAGCAGTTGCCCGCCATGGTCGGACGGTGTGTCCACTCCACCGGAGGCTGGATCGCGCCGAGCACGTCGTCCAGGATCTCGTCCGCCCGGTCGGCGGCCTGCTGCATGTTCATCTTCGGGTTCGTCTTCGGGTTCACCTTCGGCACCTTCTCCTCACCACTCCGCGCCGGCCCACCGCCCGTCATCGCACAACCCGCGAGCAGGGTCGCGAGCAGGGTCGCGAGGCCTGCCGCGGCAGGCACCCGCAGTCCCCTCATCGCCGCGCCTCCGGGATGATCTTTCCGGGTTCGCCGGCGACGATCGCCGCGATGTTGTCTGCAGACATCTGATCCTTCTCGGGCGTGAAGTAGTTCGAGTGCGCGCTGAGGTCCGGCCGAGTCTCCCAGAACTCGGGGAACTTCACGTCCACCAGCTCGGGGCCCGGGTCGACCCGGAAGCGGGTCGCTCCGAAGGCCTCGCTGGCCGGGTCCTTGCCGAAGTAGATGTCGTCGTGGCCGCGGTCGAACGTTTCCGCAATGCCGTAACCGCCCAGTCCGCCCTCGACCGCGCCCGTGACCGTACCGATGATGGGCGGGCCGGTGAAGGTGCCCACGATCCCGCCGATCACCGCGCCCCCGATGGCCGCCTTCGACTCGCCCTTGCTCGGCAGCTTGGTGACGACGTCGTTGTCGGCCGCGCCGACGAAGACATGGCCGGGGTCGACGCCCAGGTCCGTGGCCTTGTCCACCCCGACGCCGGGGCTGCCCACCAGGATGATGTCGTCGACTCCCGGGATGCCACCCTCGTGGAGCTGGGTGGCCTGGCCGACCGTGAGGGAACCGTACGAGTGGCCGATCGCCGTGATGTGCGCGGCGTCGCCGTGGTCGTTCGTGGCCGACAGGCCCTCCATGAAGGAGCTGTAGGCGGGAGCGCCGTTCCTGGCGTCGTCCTCCGACATCACGTCGATGTCCTGGGGGGCGTCGTAGCCCAGCCAGACGATGGACGCACTGGACGGATCGAGCTTCTGGGCGCCGACCGCGGTGTCGTACGCCCGCTTCACCGTTCCGCCCGCGAACGACCCGTCGAGCTTGGTGCCCAGGCCCGGAACGTACGCCGAGACGTTCGTGGCCGTGTCCGGATTGCCGAAGGACACGATGGCGCGCCCGTTCCCCTGGTCGCCGACGCCCAGCAGGAACATGGGCGGCTGGCTGCCCGCGTTCAGCTTGTCCTGGATGCCCCGGAGACCGTCCAGCTTGGTCATGGACGCCTCGTCGCCCTGGTCGGCGAGCTTGCCCATGAGCTGCGGCAGGTAGGTGCGGTTGGCCTCGTCGCGCGCCACCGCGGGGATGCCGTCCAGGTTCCCGATGGTGTCGGGGTACGCGGCCAGGTAGGCGATCTTGTCCTCTTCGCTGAGCCCGTTCCACCACTCCTTGCGCTCGGCGGGGCTCTGGCCCAGCGGAATGTCGTCCTTGTAGACGTCGCCGGCCGCTCCGTGGACCGCACCGGCGTCCTTGCTCACGTCGGCCCAGGTGTTCTCGGTGACGTCCAGGCCCTGCTCGGCCTTCAGCCGGCGCACGGCGGCGGCGTACTGGCCGTCGATCGTCCGCGCCTCCGAGAGCGCGCTGCCTATCGCGTCGGCGATGTCCTGCGCCTTCGCGGCGTTCGGGTTGAGGTTGGCCGCGGCGCGGACGTCGTCCATGATCCGCCCGAACATCCCGCCCGAACGGCGCACGGTGTCGCCCTGCGGTTTCTGTCCGTCGATCTCGGGGCCGGCGGCCGGATAGCTGACGGAACAGTCGGGATGCACGGTGAAGCCGAGGTGCTCGGCGTCGGCGAGCGCGTCGAGGAGCCTGCGCTGCGGCGCGGCCAGTTCCTCGGCGAGTCCGCTGAGGGACACCTGCATCAGACCGCACTCGGTGTGGATGTACTGGTAGTTCCGGCCGAGCCGGCCCAGGCGGGCGGCTGCCGCGATGGTCCCCATCCCCTTGGTGACGTCGGTCAGCTTGGGGACGATCTCCTTGTCGAGCTTGCCCCGCGACTCGTAAGCCCGCTTGCTGACCTCGCCCCAGCCCCTGGCGGCCTCCACCAGCTCGTTGAGCTTCAGGTCCTTGAGCTCCTGCATCGACATCATGGGCGTCACCGACCTCCCTCGTCCTGCGGGGACGAGGGGGCCACGGCCGCGAAGTGGGACCGCAGGGTCGTCTCCATCTCACCGTGGTCCTTGGCGACCTGCCGCAGCGACGGCTCCAGACTGCCCGCCTCGTCCCGTACGGCCTTCAGCCGCTCCTGCCACGAGAACAGCACCGCGCTGAGGGCCGCCGTGGTCTCCAGACCCTCGGTGTTGGCCTGAACTCCCTCGTGGGCGGTACCCAGTTGCGTCAGCCCCGCATTGGTGTCCGACTGCAACCCCACGACCGCGCCCGCGGCACTCGTCCACGGCCCCGCGGACTGCTTGAGATCCGCCTCCCCGCCGACCGCACCACCACCGCCACCGGCTCCGCCGGGTTCGGGGGCGACACCCGCCAGGCTCATCCCCTGCTCGGGGGAAGCCCCCGCGTCCCCGCCCTGGTTCAACAGATCGAGACGGCTTCGCGATTGCATGTCTCCAGCCACAGTTCCTCCCCCGCTGTTGGCTCGATCGCACATCAACACGCCATTGTTTCCAGACGAGTTGACACGCTACCGGGACCACCCCTCCCGTACGCAAGTGCAACAGCGCATCCGCGTCTCAGCTCTGCGGCGGCTGCTGACGGTGGTGGTACGAGGTCGGGTACGAGGTCGGATACGTGCCCTGGTTCGGCGCGTACGCGGGCGGCGGCGCAACCGGAGGCGTCCGACGCCTCCGTGCCCGTACAACCGCCACGGCCACACCCCCACCGACGAGCACAGCGGCCCCCGAGCACCCCGACCACACCGCGCCACAACACCCGCCGCGTTCTCACAACGTGTCCGGAATCGCGAGCGTTTCCTGACACCCCACAAGGCTCCGCGTGTTCCGGGCGAGACTCGCGAGCAGCCGCCCTGACAGGACACCGCCATCGTCGTCGAGTCCCTCGGCCCGCAGTCTGACCTCCAACGGAAGCTGTTTCCCTTGCTCTGGCGCTGTACCCGGAACCGTGCAGACCATGACCACCGCACGGCCGTCGACCAGGCTTTGTTCCTTCACGTACACGCCGTCGGAGGCCTTGTGCCACTCAGAGGCGTCCGCGCCTTGGGAAACGAGCTCCATGGTGAGCTGGGACCACTTGATCGTGCCGGCGAGGCTCCCCTCACCTTGCCGGACGTCCCGGAGCTGGCAGGGACGATACGAGGTGCGCTTGAGGTCGTCCGACTCGGCACGCCAAGCCCGCGCGTCCTTGAGCAGCCCGTCCTTCGTCGAGTCCACGGACCTGCTGGCAGCATCGATCTCGCCCAGGCCGGAACGCACGGCGGCGACGTTGTCCTCGCCGAAGAAGGCCGCACATGTTTTCAGCGCGGCTTGAACCGCCGCGTTCTCGGCGCCTTGGTCCGCCCCACTCCCGCCACTGCACGCCACTGCCGTGAGGGCAACGGCGAGGGAGAGCGAGAGCGCACCCTTTGCCCCCCAAGACCTGGGAGTTCGCATCGTCACTTGACCTTCATCGAGCCGCCGACCGCGATCACGCCCCTGTTGTACGCGTCCTCCATGCCGGAGAACAGCTTGCGTTTCTCACCGACCGACATGTCGACGGATTCGGCGTAGTTGAGCAGGGGAACCATCGCGCTGCTCTGCCCAGAGAGCTGAGTTCGATAAATCGCATCCAGCGCCTGGTCGTCGTTCTTGTACTCGTTGTCCTTGAGGTATTGGAGCGTGTCGGTGGCGTAGTTGGTGTTGAGCGTCGCACCCGCACTCTCCATGATGATGGGGACGACGGTGGTGGCCACAAGACCCGCGGCGGGTCCGAGCACCACGGCGGAACCAACGCCCACTACCGCGGCGACACCGCCGCTGACGGCTGACTTTCGCCACTCGGCCTGCTTCTCGAGTTCCAGGTTGCGTGCGTCCTCGTCAGTCTTGAAATCGTCCGCGATCTGAATGATTCGGGACTCGTCAAGCAGCCCGTGGACCTTGGTGGCGTTTTCCGCGAAGGCGATGACGTTGTCCTGGTTCGAGTGCAGCGCCCTGATCCCACTTGCCTCGAAGACCTGCTGCGCTGCCGACATGGTCCGGTAGGCACCATCATCCGCGGCGACGGCCGACATGAACTTCAGGCTTACGCCCTGGCCGAAGTCAGTCCGGGCGCTCTTGTCGCTGCTGAGCGGGAAGAGCTCGCCGCGATTGAGCGAATCACCGGTTTCACCGAAGTTGTAGATGGAGTAGTTGAGGTCGTCGATGTACGCGGCCCCCATGTTCCCGAGGCTGTCGATCAACGCCTTGTGGCGCTCACGCAGCCCGGAGTCGGCTCCGTATGTGGTCATCACTTCTCGCATGATCGCCGCAGATTGCGCGTCCCGCTTCAGTTCCGGGCTCGGATCGTCCCACGCGTGCCCCGTGGTCGCGGCTTCCAAGGCGTGGCCGAACGCATCCGGCATGTAGCCCGCCGTGGCCTCGGCGGATTCATGGCCGGTGCTGTCCTGGAAGGACGCGTACTTCTCGTTGGTGAAGAAGTCGAAGTAGTTCTCGATCGCCTTGCCGTCCTTGTCCTTGCCGAGGTCCAGTGTGCCGCCGGCACCACCGTCCACCTCGTACGACGTCGGATCGGCCGAGAAGAACTGCTTGGCGGCATCAGGGCTGTGCCCGAGCGCCTCCAGCATCGAGACCATCGGATCGAAGCCCGAGCCGTTGGTCCCGGACGGGTTGTACGGGTTCTGGATCCAGCCGCCGGTGTTCTCGGAGAAGAAGTTCGGAGACTTGGCGTGCAACTGCGTCACGTGCTCGGCGATGGGGACCAGGAATCTGGGGTCGTAGGTGCCGTACCGCATGATGCCGCCGAGCAGCTGATAGCCGAGTGCGGGCTTGACCTCGTACGAGGTCAGCGGAATGTACTCGGTGCCCAGTCTCCGCATCTCGGTCGACCATCGATCGGCCCACTGGTCCCCGCCCCGTGTGGCAGTCGCCAGGTTGAAGCCCAGGTTCTGCTGCAGGGCTTGGACATCCTTCAGGCGTTGCTTGTCCGGCTCGCCCGCCCCGAAGTCCTCTCCGTACGTATCCGTGGACAGCCGCGCGAAGAACTCCAGCGCCCCCTTCGGGCCGAGACCGTCGTAGAACTTCCTGGCGAACTCCTGTGAACCGTGATTGTCCTGAAGGAGCTCATTCAGCCGCTGCAGTTCCTCATGGGAGAGGTCGGCGCCCTTCCTCGCCAGGGCGAGCGCGCGCTGGGCCTCCTCGGCATCGAGGCTGGCGTACTTCGGGCCGCTGAAGTTGTGCTTGTCGCCGGTGACGTTGGCCTTGAGCGCGTTGGAACAGGATTCGTCGGCGTCGTCGCAGGCTTCGACGACAGCGTCGAGACGCAGTTGCATCGCCTGGACAGCCTCGCGTTCCCGGCGCACCCGGTCGGGGTAGTCCGGATCGTTCCGGACTTCGGAATCCTTGATCAGGGCGACGGAGTCACGGGCTTCGACATGGCCGTCTGCCATCACCACCATTCCCTGCGCGGGCGCCTCGGTGTCAATGATCTTCTTGAGGTCGTCCTGCGCCTTCTTGAAGGCGTTGTACCCGTCCTGAAGGATCTTGTGAATGCCGTCGGCCTCCTTGGCCGCGTCCGCGAACTCCTTCGCCGTCTTGTCCACGAACGGCTTCGTGACCTCGGCGTTCACCCCACGCCAGTAGTCGTCCTTGGCTTTGGCCGCCATCGTCGTACGGGCGTCCTCGGCCAACCTGTCCAGCTTGGCCTTCATCTCCGACCAGTCGTCGGCCGCGGCCTTCATCTTGTCGAGCGGGGCCCGGTACACGTCGTCGAACGTCAGCACGGTCGCTCCCCGCCCTACTTGAAGTACGTGTTGATCGCGGACACGGCGAGAGAAGCCCTGATCTCCTCGTCGTCCTTGGCGTGCTGTGCCGCGCTGTAGTCCAGGTGGTTGGAGATGTGCGCGCAGGCGTCCAGCAGCGCGCTCACCTGGGAGCTCCACGTCTCCTGGACCGTCGCCAGCGCACCCCCCGTACGAAAGCGGCTACTGCTCATCGAGGCCCCGGCCTGCTCGGTGGTCGCCCGGGCGTGGTCTCCGTCCTTCAGGAGCCGGCCATGCAGTTCGAAGGCCGCGTGACCGATCGCGCCGAGCTTGTCATGGTTGACGCCGAGATCCGCGTCCCCGCCGCCGGCACCGCTCCCACCGCTGTCGGGCGGAACCTGGTTGAGCCGCGTGGCGGACTGCCGTTCCGCTGCGCCCCTCTTGAGCCCGGCCCATTCTTCCTCGAACGACACCGATTCCCCCCTGCACACACGACCGCCGCCATACTCGGCGTGACCTCGCCCCCGGACATGCCGGAGTTTACGCACGCACACGGGTGCACACGGATCACTACGTCAAGAACGCGCCATCGCCGACACGTCGGTGCCCCACAGGGAGCACGATCTGGACCGTCCGGTTCAATTGGACGCGGCACTTCGCCGAGCTGCGCCTATGCGTACGTGAATGATGATCAACTGCGTCGTGACCGCAACACTGGCACGGCGACAGCCGCCCCCAACAGTACGGCTGCGCCGACGCCGAGACCGATCCAGAGCCCTGTGCTGCTCCCTGCCTCGGCGTCGTCCGCCTGCGCGGCCGGCGCAGGAGCGGGCTTGGCCGGGGCCGGTGCGGCCGAGGGCGAACTGGAGGAGGTCTGTTCCGCCGTCAGGTCCGGGATCGGGCGCACGTCGGCGGGGCCGGGGTCGCCGGGGGTCTTCAGGGCGCGCAGGGGGCGGATGGCGCCGTAACCGACGCTGTCGTTGCGCTGTTCACCGCCCGCGGGTTGCTTGATGGTGTTGAGCATGACCCTGAGGACCTGATTGTTGGTCCACTCCGGGTGCTCCGCCCAGATGAGGGCGGCCGTGGCCGAGGCGAGTGCCGTGGCGTCACTGGTGCCGGTCCCGTCGCAGAGCCCGGTCCCGCCGCCGCACGCGTGCAGGATTTTCGCGCCGGGCGCGACGATGTCGACCTGGGGACCGGTCTGGGAGTTCTTCAGCGGCATCAGCTTCTTGTCGAGGGCGCCGACGCCGACGACGCCGGGGGTGGCGCCCGGGTATTCGGGCTTGTTGCCCTTGTCCCCCGAGTTGCCGACCGAGGCGAAGACCAGGGCGTCCTTGTCGAGGGCGTATTTCACCGCGTCGGTGAGCTCTTGAGAACCCTCTGTTGCGCCGAGCGAGATACTGATGACCCTTGCGCCGGAGTCCGCGGAGAAGCGGATTGCCTGTGACACCGTCCGGTTGACCTGGTTGTTCGAGTCCTTGAGGCTCTTGCTCTGATCCGGCCGAGGAACACGTACCGGGAGGATCTTCGTGCCGGGCGCCAGTCCGAAGGCGCCGTCACCACCGCCGCCCTTGCCGGTGCCGGTGCCGGTGCCGGTGCCGGTGCCGGCGATGATGCCCGCCATACCGGTGCCGTGACCGTCGTAGTCGGTGTGCTCGTCGCCCCGTTCCTTGGGCGCGAGGTCCATGCCGTCCAGGACCCGTCCGACCAGGTCGGGATGGTTCTCGTCCACGCCGCTATCGATGACCGCGACCGTGACGCCCTCCCCCTTGCTGATCCGCCACACCTCCTCGGCGCCCAAAGTGTCCAGGTGCCACTGACGTGAGCGGACGGACTCGGCATGGGCGGGGAAGGCCGCCATGCCCACCAGCAGGACGCCCAAGGCCGCCGATGCGGCGGTACGGCCCCGACTCCGACGGACACTGCTGGTGCGCATCTGTTTCCTCTGCCTCAGTCGATGACGGGCGGAGCGGCCCGCCGGCTGCCCTGCTGCCAGGTCTCCTCGTCCTCGACCAGGTAGTCGGGACGCTCACGGTCGTTCTCGTCCTGCCGCCCCGCCCCCGCGGGCGTGGCGCCCGACATGATTCCACCGCGCCCCGTCGCGGCGGGACCCCCTGTGTCACCACGCCGTCCGGCCGGACCGCCCTCGCGTACGAGACCGGAACCGCCGGGCGTGTAGGGCCGACCGCCGGCGGCACCCGGCTGCTGCGGGCGTCCTCCGACCACCCCGCCCTGCTCAGAGGCGAGTCGTCGGCCGCCGGTGACGCCGCTCTGGCCCTGCTGCGCTCCGGACATCGGACCCTGGCCCATCGGAGCCCCGGTGGCCCTGCCGACCGGCCCGCGCTGGTTCACCGGCCCCTCGTTGCCGATCACCGTGGAGCGCGGAATGCCGGTCGCGGAGCGCCCCGGCTGGGGCGGCACGACACGGCCGCCGGTGATGCCGTCCCGAGGGATCGGTGGCAGCGGGCTGGTGGGACCGGGTCCGGTCCGACCGCCGGGGCCGAGGGGAAGGCGGTTGCCGGTGATCGGGGGCGTCACCGTTGGCCCGCCCCTGCCGAGAGCGGTCGGCGGCAACGGAGGGCCCGTCGGAAGGGTGAGCGGTGGGGTGGGGCCGACTTCGGGCCTGGCGGGCGAGGGCGGCCCCACCGGGGTCGGGCCGGGCCCTGTGGTGGGTGGCGGCAGCGTGGTCACACTGTCGATGCCCATGTCCGCCGGCACCTCTGGCCGGATCACGCGTGTCGGCCCCGTCGCGTCGTCCGGCGGGGTCACCTGGCCGACGTCCGTCGGCGGCCGCGCTTCGTCGGGGTGTGCGGCGGTCCTCGTGACGGCGTCGCCGGTGCCGGTGTCCTTGTGTCCCGTCGAATAATTCGCGTAGTCGTCCTCGCCGCGAAAATCGGTGACGGCCGGGGGCACGAAGTCGCTCGGCGGCGGCGGGAACGTCGGTGCCTGCTTACTCTTCATCAGCGCGCCGGCGAACTGGTACGAGTCCGACAGGCGCTTCATCTCGGCCGCCGCGGCCTGACGGTTGGCCTCCTCCTTGGCCGCGATCGCGGTCGCGTCCGCGCCCTCCGGAGCCATCTGGGAGCGCGCGTTGCGGGCGATGGTCTGCGAGTCCGGGTCGTTGTGGTACTTCTGCGCGGCAGCGAGGTTCTCCTTGGCCTGCGCGTTCGAGGTGTAGCGGGGGATGGCGCTCTGCGCCGCGGAGATGGCGTCGGCCACGTCACGCATCCGGGTGGCGGAGTACTCGCTGTACTCGGCGAGTCCTCTTGTGCTGTTGGCCAGACCATCGGCCCAGTTCATGAAGGCGGCCTCGGCCGAGCCGTCCCATTCCACGCGGCCTGGACGGTTCTTCACCTGCCCGGCGATCTCTTCCATCTTCGCGGCGGCGGCCGACAGGCGTTCCGCCGCCAGACGGACGTGAAAACCACTGGCCTGGTCGAGCCAATTCAGCATCCCCTGGTGGGACATGCTGTCGAAGTCGGTCATCCCTCCGCCCCTCCGTCGCCTGTGATCCCGATCCTCATGTGCTGCTCCCCGTTCTCGACGGATCAGTCGTCGAGCGTCGCCTCGCCCTTGAGCGCGGGACCGGGACGCGTGCCCCTCCGCGCGTTCGCGGCGGCTTCCCGGCGGGCTTCCGCCTCCGCCTCCTCCGCCCGGATGGCGATCTCCCGCATGCGGCTCTTGATGTCGTCGTCCGTCCGCTCAAGCCCGTTCTTGGACATGACGACGGCGATCCCCATGCCTTCGAGGCAGTCGCCGAGCAGGCTGGAGAGCTGTACGAGCCGGTTCAGCACCGTCTCGTACGCGTCGAAGACCCCGTGCGCCTCGGTCCAGGCCGCTTCTCCACCGCCGAACTGCCGTCGTGTCACAGGGTCGGCCGCCATGTTCTTGGAACCGGCCGGCGACTCCGTCAGCATCTTGATCAGTTCATCGATGCCCTGCTTGAACTTGACCATGGTCTCGGGCTGGTACCGCAGCCCTCGCGCACCACCGCCGCCCCCGTCCACATAGGCTTCCATGTTCGGCGCTCCTCCCCCGTGAACCGTCAACCCACGCTACACATGCATGACTTCACTGTAGGCAAGACCTAGGACAGAGGACACTCCCGAAGCGGTTCCCTCGCCGCGCACCCGGGAGCCGTCAGGCCGTCACCACCGCCGCCTGGGGGCGGATCGGGAGGCGGTTGACGGGGCGGCCGGTGGCCGCGCGGACGGCGGAGGCTACGGCGGCCGGGGAGGTGACGACGGGGACGGCGCTGGCCGGTTTGGCGCCGAAGGGGGCGACGACGTCGCGTTCCTCGATGAGTTTGACGATGCGGATGTCGGGGGCGTCGAGGGAGGTGGGGAGGGCGTAGCCCGTCAGGTCGGGGCGGCGGACCAGGCCGCGGGAGGTGCGGAGGTTCTCGGTGAGGGCCGCGCCGACGCCCTGGGTGATGCCGGCCTCGATGCGGGTGGTCAGCTGGGCCGGGTTGAGGATGCGGCCGACGTCCTGGGCGACGGCCATCTCCACGACCCGGATCGCACCCAGCTCCACGTCCACGTCCACGACGGCGCGGATCGCGCAGAAGGCGAGACCGACGAAGGCGTCGCCCTGGCCGGATTCGTCGAGGGGCTCGGTGGGGTGGGGGCGGCACTGGGCGGTGGCCCAGAGTTC
This sequence comes from Streptomyces fradiae, assembly GCF_041270065.1. Classification (NCBI taxonomy): domain Bacteria; kingdom Bacillati; phylum Actinomycetota; class Actinomycetes; order Kitasatosporales; family Streptomycetaceae; genus Streptomyces; species Streptomyces fradiae. The sequence goes on from NZ_CP065958.1 coordinate 2,938,313, forward strand.
CTTGCCGTCCATCGCCTCGGCGACCGTCGTCGACAGGACGCCGTCGTACGAGGTGATCTTGCCGTCGGTGATCTGCAGCAGCTCGGCCGACATGCCGAACTTGTGGGCCAGCGGCTGCAGCAGCTGCGTACGGACCATCTTCGCGGCCCGCTCCACCGCACCGCCGGAGACCCAGGTGTGGCGGCCGTGGGTCGCCGGGCCGGCCGGGGGCTGGTCGGTGTCGACCGGGGCGACGTGGACCTCGTCGACGCCCAGGGTCTCCTGCACGATCTGGCGGGCCAGGGTCGAGAAGCCGGAGCCGGTGTCGACCGCGGCGCAGATGACGGTGGCGACGCCGTTCTGGACCCGTACCGTCGCCGTCGACACCTCGTCGGTGCCCTCGGCGCCCAGCATGTGCACCATGCCGATCGCGTAGCCGACGCCGCGCCGCACCGCGCCCGGCTCGCCCGCGCCGTCCGGGCCGCCGGGCAGCAGCCAGTCCTCCTCCGGGGAGTCCATGGGGAGCGAGGGCAGCGGGAAGTCCCGTACGGCGGCGAGGAGTTCGGCAACCGGGGCCGGGCAGGTCACCGTCTGGCCGGTGGGCAGGATGTCGCCGGTCGCCAGGACGTTGCGCATCCGCAGCTCCGCCGGGTCCAGGCCGATCCGGGAAGCGAGCTTGTCCATCTGCGCCTCGTACGCCGCGCACACCTGCATCGCGCCCTCGCCCCGCACATGGCCGGACGGCGGGTTGTTGGTGCGCATCGCCCAGCCCTCGACGAAGGCGTGCGGCACGACGTACGGGCCGCAGGCGAAGGACACGGCCGCGGCCAGCGACTCCGCCGACGAGTCCGCGTACGCGCCCGCGTCCAGCAGGATCTGCGCCTCCACCTTCACCAGCCGGCCCTCGGCGTCCGCGTGGTGGCGGTAGCGCAGCAGGGTGGGGTGGCGGTGGGCGTGGCCGAGGAAGGACTCCTCGCGGGTCGCGGTCAGCTTCACCGGGCAGCCGGTGCGCAGCGCGAGCAGGCCCAGCGGGATCTGGAAGCCCGGGTCGTCGCGGTCGCCGGTCGCGCCGGGCACGCCCGTCACGACCACCTTGACCTGCTCGGGGGTGAGCCCGAAGCAGGCCGCGGCCAGGTCGCGGTCGGTGTGCGGGTCGGTCGACGCCGTGTAGATCTCCACGCCGCCGTCGGGGCGCGGCACGGCGAGCCCGGCCTCGGCGCCGATCGGGGCGGTGTCCTGCCGGCCGATCCGGTACAGGCCCTCGACGACGATCTCGCCGGTCGCCTCCGGGTCGCCGAAGCTCAGCGGGATGTGCCGGATCAGGTTCCCGTCGGGGTGCAGCGGCTCGGCCGCGAACGCCTTCTCCGGGTCGGTGACCGGCTCCAGGACCTCGTACTCGACCGCGATGGCGGCGGCCGCGAGCCGCGCCGTGTCCGGGTGGTCGGCGGCCACGGCGGCGATCGCCTCGCCGTGGTGGCGGACCAGGTCGGAGGCGAAGACGGGACGGTCGGCGACCTGCCGGCCGTACGTCGCGGCGCCCGGCACGTCGGCGTGGGTGACCACGGCCCGTACCCCGGGCATCTCGACGGCCGCCGAGGTGTCGACCGACACGATCCGGGCGTGCGGGTGCGGGGAACGCAGGACGGCCGCCCACAGCAGGCCCTCGGCCCACAGGTCGGAGGCGTACGGGAAGGTGCCCTCGGTCTTCGCCCGCGCGTCGGCCTGCGGGAGCGAGACGCCGAGACCCAGGCCGAGGCCCTCGGGCTCCGTGGTCGTCGGGTCGCTGCTCACGCCGTGCCTCCGTCGTGCGGGTGGGGGATCTGGTGCGGGATACGGGCCGCGGGATCAATACCGTCACCGGAACCGGAAGCGGCCCCGGGACCGGACGCCGGGCCGCGCCCGGCGACGATCTCGTTGACGGCGTCCAGGACGCCGCGGTAGCCGGAGCAGCGGCACAGGTTGCCGCACAGCGCCTGCCGGGTCTCCAGCTCGGTGGGCGCGTGGTTGCCTTCGAGCAGGTCGTGCACGGTCATGGCCATGCCGGGGATGCAGAAGCCGCACTGCACCCCGCACTTGGCGAGCGCCCGCTGCACGTCTGACGGCTCGCCGTCGACCGCGAGGCCCTCGACCGTACGCACCTCGGAACCCGCCGCGGTCGCCGCCGGCACCAGGCAGGAGGCCACGAGCCGGCCGTCCACCTGGACGTTGCACGCGCCGCACTCGCCCTGCGAGCAGCCGTCCTTGGCGCCGGCGAGCCCGAGCCGCTCGCGCAGCACATAGAGCAGCGACTCGCCGATCCACGAGTCCGTCACCGGCCGGTCGACACCGTTCACGCGCAGCGCGTACGAGGTGGTGGGGTGCTCGTCGCTGTCGGCCGAGCTGTCGGTGGGCGGCAGCAGCTCTTCCGGTACCGGTACGGGTACGGGGTCGGGCTCACGCTCCCGTACGGGCTCCGCCTCGGCCTCCGGCTCCGGTACGAGGTCGGGCTCGCCCGCGTCCAGCGCCTCGGGCTCCTGGGCCTCCGGCTCTCGCTCCCGCTCGGGCTCCGTGAACGCGTCCGCCCACGGCGCCGGCGCGCCGCCCGGCAGGGTCGCGGAGGCGCTGCTCGTGTACTGCGTGAGGCGGGAGGCGGTGTACTCGCCCGAGTCGTCCAGGGCGTCCGCCCCGTCCTCGATCGTCGGGATGGTCCACTGGCCGGTGGCCCCGGGGTCGGGCGCGGCGTCGTACGCGGCGTCGTCGGCGTACCCGGCCGGCCCGGCCCCGTACCCCTGCCCGTCCTCGTAAGCCTGCCCGTCCTCGTACCCCTGCCCGCCCTCGTACTCGTACCCCTGCTCCGCCGCGACGGGCGTGAGCGGGACGATCATCGGCGGGGGCACGTAGCCGTGGCCGGGGGCCTCCAGCGGGGTGCCCTCCAGCATGAACTCCGGCGGGATCTGGACGAAGGCGGTGGCGTCGCCGTCGTAGCCCTCGCTCTGCGGGATCGGCTCCCAGCCGCCCGTTCCGCCGCGGTTCCCCTGTGCCTCGTCGCTCACGACAGCGCCCTCCCCAGTGCCCGTCGGGCCAGCGCGGCGACCGTGCGCCGCAGGTGCAGTACGGCCGGGGGCAACTGCTCGTCGCCCTGCGGGTCCGGAATGCAGGCGGCGGCGACGTACTCGCCGAACGCCGTCAGCGCCTCCGGGGCCAGGCCCCGCTCCGCGTCCCAGTCCACCAGGGAGGCGATCCACTGCTCGGCCTCCAGCGGCCGCAGCGGCATCGGCGCGATCGCGCCGACCGCGCAGCGCACCCCGCGGCGGGCCGGGTCGAGGACGACGGCGACGGAGGCGGTGGCGCGGGCCGGGCCGGTGCGGCCGGTGGCCTTGAGGAAGACCTGGGGGGCGTGCAGGAGCGGGACCCGCACGAAGGCCACCAGCTCGCCGGGGGCCAGCAGGTCGCGGCCCGCGAGGAGGTGGCTGACGGGCAGCTCGCGGGTGCCGAGCGGGCCGACGACGACGAGCTCGGCCTCCAGGGCGGCGAGCACCGGCAGCGAGTCGCCGGTGGGCGCGGCGGAGACGATGTTGCCGCCGAGGGTGCCGGCGTTGCGGATCTGCGGGGGGCCGGCGACGCGGGAGGCGGCGGCCAGGGCGGGGATCAGGGCGGCGAAGTCGGGGCGGCCCATCCGGGCGTGGGTGAGACCGGCACCGAGCAGGGCGTGACCGTCCTGGTACTGCCAGCCGCGGATCTCGTTGATCCGGCTCAGTCCGACCAGGCCGGCGGGGCGCAGCTGTCCTCGGTTGACGGCGGCCATCAGGTCGGTGCCGCCGGCCACGGGAACGGCGGCCGGCATGGCCGTCAGCGCCGCCACTGCCTCGTCGAGCGAGGCGGGCAGCGTCACGGACCGCGCCGTCCGTGATGCCGTCTGTGGTGCGTGCGTGGTCAACCCGCTGCCCCTTCCCGGTGTCCCGGTGATCCCCGACCGTCCCCGGCTGTCGCGCCTGTGTGGGCGTACCGTACGTGCTCACAGCCTGGACGTGGCAACTCTGGCACATCTTCCGAGCCGTACGTCGCGAGGGTCCGCGAAGGACCGTTCCGCCGGGGAGGTTCGGGGGCGTCCCACGAGCGACGGTAACTTCCCTTTTGCCGCTCTTGGGTGACCCCGGGACGATAGGTACCTCACACGCGCACTCACACGCGTACTCACACGTTCGGGGGCGGCCCCTCGATGGGGCGGCCGAGGACGCCGGGGCGGCGCTGCCAGGGGTGGGGGCCGGCGGGCGGGCGGTAGGCGACGCCGAGGGCGTCGAGGCGGGCGTAGTGGGCGGTCATCCGGCGTTCGAAACCGGCTTGATCACGTTCCTCGGGGGCGGGCAGCCGGGACCAGGCGACCTCGGCGAAGGCGGCGAGGCGGGGGTAGGTCTGGTAGTCGACGCGGGCGCGGTCCGCCATGACCTCGGTCCACACGTTGGCCTGGGTGCCCAGGACGTGGGCGGCGGCGTCGGGGGCGAGGCCGGGCGGGACGGGCTCGAAGCGGTAGACGTCGTCGAGGGTGCGCACGTATCCGATGGGCATCGGCTCGTCCTCGCCGGGCGCCTGACGGTGGTCCAGGTAGACCTGCTGCTCGGGGCACATCACCACGTCGTGGCCGGCCTCGGCGGCGGTGATCCCGCCCGCGTAGCCGCGCCAGGACGACACGGCGGCGCCGTCTGTGAGGCCGCCCTCCGCCAGGCCGCCCTCCAGGATCTCGTCCCACCCGATGAGGCGGCGGCCGCGCGCGGCGAGCCAGCGGTCGAAGTGGCGCACGAACCACGCCTGCAGCCCGTCCTCGTCGCCGACGCCGAGCTCCTCGATCCGGGCCTGGGCGGTCGGCGAGGCCTTCCACTGGTCCTTGGGGCACTCGTCGCCGCCGATGTGGACGAACGGCGAGACCTCGGCCGGGAAGAGGTCGAGGACCTCCTCGAACACGCCCTCGTAGAAGCGGAGGACGGTGTCAGTGGGGGCGAGTACGTTCGGATTGACCCCCCAGGTGTCCCAGACGGAGAGGGCGGTGGTGTCGATGACGTCGGTGTTGCCCAGTTCGGGGTACGCGGCGATGGCGGCCTGCGAGTGGCCGGGCACGTCGATCTCGGGGACCACCGAGATATGCCGGTCGGCGGCATAACCGACGATCTCGCGGATGTCGTCCTGCGTGTAGTACCCGCCGTGCGGCGTCTCGTCCCACAACGGCGACGCCCGGTGCCCCCACTTGCTCCGCGCCCGCCACCCGCCGACCTCGGTGAGGCGGGGATGGCGCTTGATCTCGATGCGCCAGCCCTGGTCGTCGGTGAGGTGGAGGTGCAGCACGTTCAGCTTGTGCGCGGCCATCAGGTCGAGCTGTCGGAGGACGTCGTCCTTGGGCATGAAGTGGCGTGCGACGTCGAGCATGAGGCCGCGCCAGGGAAAGCGGGGCCCGTCGGTGACGGTCCCGGCGGGTACGGCCCAGCGCCGCGCCCGGTCGAGCGGCGCCTTCCGGAAGGCCGCCGCGCCCAGCATCTGACGCAGAGTCTGAAGCCCCCAGAACGCCCCGGCGGGCCCGCCGCCGACGAGCTCGACTCCGTTGCGGTCGACGGTGAGGCGGTACGCCTCGGGGCCGAGGGCGGGGGTGGCGGGGGCGCTGGGGGTGGGCCCGGCGAGGCCGGCGCCTCGGCCGGGGCCGAGGGCGGCGGTGGCCGGGGCAGCGGGGCCGGATGCGGAGGCGGGTTGGGCAGGGTCGCCGGGGCTGCCCGGGTCGGCGCATCGGCCAGGGCCGAGACCGACGGGGACCGGGCCAGCGGATTCGGAGGCGGGTTCGGCATGGGCGGCGGAGCCGAGGTCGGCGGATCCGGCCGGGCCGGCGTGCCCGCCCTCGGCGGTGCCGCCGGCACCCGTCGCCGGAGCGATCCGGAGGCGGATGGCCGGCCCGTCGGCGGCCGTACCGGGCGCCAGCGGCAGCCCGGTCGCCGCGCCGATCGTGGTCCGCAGCCAGCGGGCCGCGCCGGCGGTGCCGGGCCCGGCGTCCACGACGGTGCGCTCGTCGAGGACGAACTCGCCCGCTCCGGCGGGCGTCTCCGCGGCGAGCGGCGCGGGAATCAGCCCCGGGTCCAGGGCCGAACCCGAGGCGGAGCCCGGGTCCAGGTTCGGGTCAGGGGCGGGGCCCGGGGCCGAGCCCGCGGCCAGAGCCGGGCCGGGGGCCAGGTCCGAGCCAGGGCCGAGGGCCGAACCCGAGGCGGAGCCCGGGTCCAGAGCCGGGCCGGGGGCCGGACCTAGGTTCGGGCCGGGGCCCGGACCCACGTTCGGGCCGGAGCCCGGGCCCAGATCCGGGCCGGGGCCCGGACCCAGGTTCGGGCCGAGGCCCGGGGCCGAACGGGGGTCCGGGGCCGAGCCCTGGGCCGGGTCCGGACCCGGGCCCAACGCCGTGTACGGGTCGTCGTGCGTCATCGCGTCAGTCCTTCACCGCGCCGCCCAGGCCCGAGACCAGGCGGCGCTGTACGAGTACGAAGAAGACGAGCACCGGGATCGTCATCACGGTCGAGCCGGCCATGATGCCTCCCCAGTCGTTCTCGTCCGGCTTGAAGAAGACGAGCAGCGCCATCGGGAGGGTCGACTGCGAGGTGTCGCTGATGAGGAAGGACTTCGCGAAGAGGAAGTCGTTCCAGGTCGAGATGAACGAGAAGACGCTGGTCGCGACGAGGCCGGGGAGGACCAGGGGGAAGAGGATCTGCCACAGGAAGCGGGTGCGGCTCGCGCCGTCGAGGGCGGCCTGTTCCTCCAGGGCCTCCGGGACCGCCTTCACGAAGCCGCGCAGCATCCAGATCGCGAAGGGGAGCGAGAAGGCGAGGTGCGGGAGGACCAGGGAGCCCAGGGTGTTAAGCAGGCCGGCGTCCCGCATGAGGAAGAACAGCGGGATGGTCAGGGCCTCGACCGGCACCATCTGCGCGACCAGGAACATCACGAGGAGCGTGGTCCGGAAGCGGAAGCGGAAGCGGGTGACGGCGGTCGCCGCCAGGAAGGCGATGACGGCGGAGGCGACGACCACCGTGCCGGCCACGAGCAGCGAGTTGAGGAAGTACCGGCCGAATTCCTGCTGCTCGAAGACGCGGCGGAAGGAGTCGAGGGACGGGGACAGGGTCCAGGGTCGGGGTGAGGTCGACTGGATCTCGCCGGCCGGTTTGAGGGCCGAGAGGAGCATCCAGTACAGCGGGAAGGCGACCACGACGGCGACGAGCAGCGCCACCGCCTCGGCGGCCAGCCGCCCCGGCCGGCGGAGGAGCGAACGGACCGGCGACACACGCGAAACGCTCACAGGTCCTCTCCCTGGCGTCGCAGCAGCCGGAGGTAGACCAGCGTCACCGCCAGCAGGATCAGCAGCATCACGACCCCGATCGCCGAGCCGAGGCTGTACTGGGAGGAGGCGAAGGCCTTCTGGTACGCGTACACGTTGAGCACCAGGTTCTGGCCGGCGATGCCGCCGCCGCCCGTCATCACGTAGATCTGCGTGAAGACCTTGAAGTCCCAGATGATCGACTGGATCGTGACGACGACCAGGATCGGCCGCAGCATCGGGGCCGTGACGGAGCGCCAGATGCGCCACTGCGAGGCACCGTCGAGGGCGGCGGCCTCCAGGACCTCGGCCGGGACGGCCTTGATGCCCGCGTAGACGGTGACCATGACGAAGGGGAACGAGCACCAGACGACCTCCATCAGGACCAGCGCGAAGGCGCTGTAGCGCCCGTACGTCCAGGAGAAGTCGCCGAGCCCGAGCACCCGGTTCACCGGCCCGTAGTCGGGGTCGAAGAGGAACACCCACACGGTGGAGCCGGTGATGGCGGGGGTGGCCCAGGCGCCGAGCGCGGCCAGCAGCAGGGCGAGCCGGGGCAGGGCGCGGATCCGGGTGAGGAGGACGGCGAGGGCGCAGCCGACGGCGAGGGTGGTGACGACGCAGGCGGCGGCGAAGAGGACGGTGGCGAGCAGGACCTGCCAGAACTGCGGGTCGGAGAACAGTGCCTGGTAGTTGCCGAGGCCCTGGAAGGTGGTCGGCTGTCCCCCGCTGACCTGGGCCTGGGTGTATTCGAGGAAGGAGATCAGGCCGAGCTGGTAGACGGGGTAGACGAGGAGTCCGCCGAGGACGACGAGGGCGGGGAGCAGATAGAGCCAGGGGGTCCAAGGGGTCCGGGCGGAGCCGCCGCGGCGGCGGGCGGTGCGCCGGGGCGGCGCCTGTGCCTCCTTGGCCGTACGGGTGACGAGCGCGGTGGTCATGGGTGCGGCCGGTTCCCGTCGTCTCAGCGCGCCGCCGCGGCGAAGGCGGCGTCCATCTTCTTCGCGGCGTCGTCGGAGGCGGCGGCGACGTCCTTACGGCCGCTGACGATCTCCTGGAACATCGTGGGCAGCACGAGCGAGGCGTCGATCTGGCCCCAGCCGGCGGAGGCGGGGACGAACTTGGCGCCGGCGCCGAGGGTGTCGATGAAGGGCTTGACGAAGGGTTCCCGCTGGGCGGCCCGCTGCCGGACGTCGGTGTAGGTGGGCAGGAAGCCCATGGCGTCGAAGAGCCTGCCCTGGGTGTTCTTGCCGGCGAGTTCCTTCATGAGGTCGACGGCGAGGGTGCGGTGGCCGGTGCTCCTGAGCACGCCGAGGTTGTTGCCGCCGGCGAAGGCGGGGGCGACGGAGCCGGGGGTGGTGCCGGGCAGCGGCACGACGGCGTACTTGCCCTTGACGACGCCGGCCTCGACGGCCTGGTGGCTGAAGTCGCCGCCGATCGCCATGGCGGCCTTGCCGGAGGCGAAGGCGGTGACGGTGGCGTTGCCGCCCATCTGGGCGCACTTGGCGGCGGGGCAGTTGTCGTCGCCGAAGAGGGAGGTGTAGGCAGTGATGCCCTTGCGGGCGGCGGGGCTGTTGATCGCCGCCTTGTACGAGGCCCCCGCGCCGCCCGCCCCCGCGCCCGTCCCTTCGGCGGTGGCGAGTTCGCCGCCGTTGGCCCAGATGAAGGGCATGGCCCCGTAGGTGTACGCGCCGCCGACGGCGAGTCCGTACAGCTCGGGCCTGGCCTTGTGGACCTTCTTCGCGGTGGCGATCAGCTCGTCCTGGGTCTTGGGCGCGGTGAGGCCGAGGTCCTGGAAGACGTCGGTGCGGTAGTAGAGCGCCCGGACGCCGACGAAGAGCGGGGCGCCGTAGACCTTGCCGGCGACGGTGACGGAGGCCCTGGCGGTGGGGTCGGTGTCCTTGGCGTCGGCCCAGGCGCCGAACTCGGCGGTGATGTCGGCGAGTCCGCCGTCCTTGACGTAGCCGGCGGTGTCGGTGTTGCCGTACTCGATGAGGTCGGGCGCGGACTTCGGGTCGTTGAAGGCGGCCTTGACGCGCTGGGCGCGGGTGTCGACGGGGATGTACTCGACCTCGACCTTCGTGCCCTTGTGGCGCTGTTCGAAGGCGGCGACGGCCTGGTCGACGACCTGTTCCTTGGGCTTGTTGTCGACCTCCTGGAAGAGCCAGACCCGCAGGGTGCCGCTCTTGTCGTCGGTCGTGGCGGCGCCGTTCGAGGTCTGTGGGGCGCAGGCGGCGAGGGCGAGGAGCGTGACGGGCAGCGCGACGGGCAGGGCGATGCGGGCAGGAAGCTTCACGACGGGTCCCCTCCGAGCAGGCGTGCGTTGCAACATACGCAACGGGCGTTTCGTACTGCACAACACGCGTGAGGTTAGGGGCGGACCGACGGCCCGACAAGAGGTCTCGACCACTGGGAAACGAAACGGCCCCCGGCGCACGCACCACACAGGTGCACACGCCGGGGGCCGTCCCCGACAGCTGACGCCGAGGACCCGCTGACGGCTAAGGACTGAAGGACTACTTGCCGCCCTTGCCGTCCTTGCCGCCCTTGTCCTTGTCCCCGCCCGAGCCCATGGACTCGTAGATCTCCTTGCACATGGGACACACCGGGTACTTCTTGGGGTCGCGCCCCGGTACCCAGACCTTGCCGCACAGCGCCACCACGGGAGTGCCGTCGAGGGCACTCGCCATGATCTTGTCCTTCTGGACGTAGTGGGCGTAGCGCTCGTGGTCGCCGTCACCGTGGGACACCTGCGGCGTCGGCTCGACGAGGGTTCCCGTACCTGCCCCGCGCTCGGGCTCGAGAGTGCTCATGGGACCCAAGGGTAATCAACCGCCCGCCGTCGCGGCGACAGGGCTTGCACGACCGGCGCCGACAGGTGCGACACACGGTCCGCGTCCAGCCACCCGCGGCCTCGCGGGGGCAGGGGCCGTCGATGGGGCCCCGCTTCGCCGGAACATCCGCGCACGTGCGCGGATGTTCCGGGAGCCGTTCCGGTCTGCATGATCAACGAACCCGCAGGACCGGCACACGAACCGGGCCTGCGAGGCCCGGTTCGCCTTGTCGATGTGACCGCATTCGGCGCAGGTACGGGAGGTATACGACGGATCGACGTACACGACCGGGACCCCGACCCTCCGCGCCTTGTAGGCGATGAATCCGCCCAGTTGCGCGAAGCTCCACATGTGAATCATGGCCCGTTGGGGCTTGCGAAGCCGTACCCGCTCGCGGATGCCCGTCAGGTCTTCCAGGGCGATCCCACGACCGGTGCGTTCAGCCTCGGCCACAATCCTCTTCGCAATCTTGTGATTGACATCCCTCGACCGCCGCGCTTCTTTGCGACGCCTTCTCCGCAGGCGACGCTTGGCGGACCTGGTGTTCTTCTCGCGGAGCTTCCGCCGCAACCGCTGCTCCCGCCTTCGCAGTCGATTAAGGCCCCGCCCCGCCATGATCTCGCCGTCCGAGGTGGTGGCGATGTTCACAATCCCGAGATCCACTCCCAGGAAGTCCACAGGTGCGACAGTCGGCTCGGCCTGCGGGACCTCACACGTGGCGATAAGGAACCACATGCCATCTCTGCACACCAGGTCCGACTCACCACGTCTATGGAGAGCAAGCACGCGCAGTTGCTCGTCGCCTGCGGCGAAACAAACAGCCTTGAGACGCCCGCGTACCGTCCACAGGGACACGGTTCCCGCGTCCCACTGCCAGGACAGCATCCGGTCGTCGAACGGCTGCGCTCCCTCGGGGCGAAAGACGACAGGCTTCTCCGAAGCCCGGCGATTCCGCACCGTTCCCGGCGCGCCATACCTGCCCGCCCTCAGACTCGCCCTCAAGGTGGCGTAGGCGTCGCACGTCTTCTTGATGACATGCTGGGCTGCCTGGGCGCCCAGAGCCCAACGGCCTTTCACCTGGCCATACACGCGCTTACGCAGGGCGAAGTTGTTGAACTCCCCCTCCTCGAAAGCAATCTTCGCCACCCAAGAAGCGGCCTCATTGCACGCATGCAGGGTCGCCAGCAGGGCCTCCGCCTGCTCGGGCGTCGGCTTCAGCTTCACCTGCACAGTCAGCTTCATCGCCGGCCACGCTAGCGAGCGGTTCGCACATCAGAACCACATTCACCCAGGCGTGCCGAAACGAGTGAGGATTCGATCGCTCGTACGACTCAGTTCAGCGACGGGTCGTCCGGGTACGTCGCCACCATCGCGAGCTCGCCGCGCTGGCGGCGGAGCACCTGGCGCCAGAGGGTGTCGGGGCGCGGGGAGGAGACGTCGCCGGGCTCGGACTCGACGACGTACCAGGCGCCGTCGCGCAGCTCGCCCTCCAGCTGGCCGGGGCCCCAGCCCGCGTAGCCGGCGAAGATCCGCAGGGCGCCGATGGCGGGGCCGAGGAGTTCGGGCGGGGTCTCCAGGTCGACCAGGCCGATCGCCCCGTACACCCGGCGCCAGCCGAGCGGGCCCTCGTCGCCGGGGATGACGGCGATGCCGAGCGCGGCGTCGAGGGAGACCGGGCCGCCCTGGAAGACGACGCCGGGCTCGCCGGCCAGCGCGGCCCAGGGGGCGAGGATGTCTCCGACGGTCACCGGGGTCGGACGGTTGAGGACCACGCCGAGGGAGCCCTCGTCGTCGTGGTCGAGCAGGAGGACCACCGCGCGGTCGAAATTGGGGTCCGCCAGCGCGGGGGTGGCGACGAGCAGCCGGCCTGTGAGCGAGGACACCTCGGTCATGCGACACATGATTCCGCACTTTCGGCGTTCGCGGGGGTTGTCCGGTCGGGTCCGGGGTAGGCGGGCGCCATCGCAGGTCAGCCGGGGAGCCGGCGGGAGCGGCGGACGGAGGAAGAGGAAGAAGCGGACGGTGACGCTCCGCAAGATCACGGGAACGGAGGGTGTTGTGCCGAATTCATTACGTTCACGGGGCCCCCTCGGCCACACAATCGGGGTCTGATCGCGCCTTACTCTTTTCTCTGGCCTACCTGACGGCCGTCCCGACCGACGATCCGGAACGCGAGATTCATGACCGGCACAGACGATGTCCTGCTTGTCCACGGCGGAACCCCGCTGGAGGGCGAGATCCGCGTCCGCGGCGCGAAGAACCTCGTGCCCAAGGCGATGGTCGCCGCCCTGCTCGGCAGCGAGCCGAGCCGCCTGCGCAACGTGCCCGACATCCGTGACGTCCGCGTGGTCCGCGGGCTGCTCCAGCTGCACGGCGTGACGGTCCGCCCCGGCGAGGAGCCGGGCGAGCTGATCCTCGACCCGACCCACGTCGAGTCCGCCAACGTGGCCGACATCGATGCCCACGCCGGTTCCTCCCGGATCCCGATCCTCTTCTGCGGCCCGCTGCTGCACCGCCTCGGGCACGCCTTCATCCCGGGCCTCGGCGGCTGCGACATCGGCGGCCGGCCGATCGACTTCCACTTCGACGTGCTCCGCAAGTTCGGCGCGACGATCGAGAAGCGCGACGACGGCCAGTACCTGGAGGCCCCGCAGCGGCTGCGCGGCACCAAGATCGCCCTCCCGTACCCCTCCGTCGGCGCGACCGAGCAGGTGCTGCTCACCGCCGTGCTCGCGGAGGGCGTCACCGAGCTGTCCAACGCGGCCGTGGAGCCGGAGATCGAGGACCTCATCTGCGTGCTGCAGAAGATGGGCGCGATCATCGCCATGGACACCGACCGGACCATCCGGATCACCGGTGTCGACAAGCTCGGCGGCTACAACCACCACGCCCTCTCCGACCGCCTGGAGGCGGCGTCCTGGGCGTCGGCGGCGCTGGCGACCGAGGGCGACATCTATGTGCGCGGCGCGCAGCAGCGCTCGATGATGACCTTCCTCAACACGTACCGGAAGGTCGGCGGCGCCTTCGAGATCGACGACGAGGGCATCCGCTTCTGGCACCCGGGCGGCTCGCTCAACGCGATCGCGCTGGAGACGGACGTGCACCCCGGATTCCAGACCGACTGGCAGCAGCCGCTGGTCGTGGCCCTGACGCAGGCCTCGGGCCTGTCGATCGTGCACGAGACGGTGTACGAGTCGCGGCTCGGCTTCACCTCGGCGCTGAACCAGATGGGTGCCCACATCCAGCTGTACCGCGAGTGCCTGGGCGGCTCGGACTGCCGCTTCGGGCAGCGCAACTTCCTCCACTCGGCGGTCGTCAGCGGCCCGACCCGGCTGCAGGGCGCCGACCTCGTCATCCCCGACCTGCGCGGCGGCTTCTCGTACCTGATCGCCGCCCTCGCGGCGCAGGGCACCAGCCGGGTGCACGGCATCGACCTGATCAACCGCGGCTACGAGAACTTCATGGAGAAGCTCGTCGAGCTGGGCGCCAAGGTCGAGCTGCCGGGCAGCGCGCTGGTCTAGCAGGACTTCCCGCCCGTACGGGTCCACCCCGTACGGGCCCCTGCGGGCCCTGATGGGGTCCCAGAGGGCATACGAGAGGGCGGCCACCCCCTGACAGGGTGACCGCCCTCTCCGCTTGCCTCAGGCCGTCGTACGGCCTCCTGGCGCGCTGCCTGCAGGCGACTTACTTGCCCTTGGCGGCTTCCTTGAGCTTCGAGCCCGCGGAGACCTTCACGCTGAAGCCGGCGGGGATGTTGATCGGGTCGCCGGTCTGCGGGTTGCGCGCGGTGCGAGCGGCACGGTGGGTGCGCTCGAAGGTCAGGAAGCCGGGGATGGTGACCTTCTCGTCGCCCTTGGCGACGATCTCACCGGTGATCTCGGCGAAGGCGGCCAGCACGGCGTCGGCGTCCTTGCGGGTCACCTCGGCGCGGTCGGCCAGGGCGGCCACCAGCTCACTGCGGTTCATTTCGTTACTCCCGTATTTCTTCTTGCCTGTGAGGCGGGTTGCCTGTGAGGCGGGCCACGCGGCCATGAGCCGCATGTCGGGCACTGCGAAGCCGATGCTGCCAGGGCCCTCGGACAGTGCCCGGACCCGGGTCTGGTGACAGACCCTCGCGCCCAGACCGCATCCTGCCCCCACCAGCGGCGGGAACGCCAATCCGGCACCCCCTGGGGTCACACGAAAAGCGCCAGTGCCCCTCGGTGGTGACGTAGCGTCGACTCCGCGCGGACAATGCGGAGCCGGACTACCACCCTAAAGGCGGGTTTGGGGCGCGGCGCCGCACGACACGCGCACCCCCGCCCGGTTCACCGACGCACCCCCGCCCGGTTCACCGACGCACCCCCGCCCGGTTCACCGGCGCCGCTGCCGCCGGTCCGTCAGACGCCGTTCTCGGCGCCCGCGCCCGCCGCCTTCGCCGCGGTGCGCACGGCGCCGGCCACCGCTCCCGCGACCTTGTCGTTGAAGACCGAGGGAATGATGTAGTTCGGGTTGAGCTCGTCCTCGGTGACGACGTCGGCCAGGGCGCTGGCGGCGGCCAGCATCATGTCCGTGTTCACCGTCCGGGACTGCGCGTCGAGCAGACCGCGGAAGACACCCGGGAAGACCAGCACGTTGTTGATCTGGTTGGGGAAGTCGGAGCGGCCGGTGGCCACGACGGCGGCCGTCTGGCGGGCGACCGCCGGGTCCACCTCGGGGTCCGGGTTCGCGAGCGCGAACACGATCGCGCCCTCCGCCATCCTGGCCACGTCCTCGCCGCCGAGCACGTTCGGGGCGGAGACGCCGATGAAGACGTCGGCGCCGACGACGGCCTCCTTGAGGGTCCCGGTGACGCCCTCCGGGTTGGTGTTGTCGGCGATCCAGCGCAGCGGCGTGCCGGGCTTGGCGTCGACCAGGTCCTCGCGGCCCGCGTGCACGACGCCGTGGATGTCGGCGACCACGGCGTGCTTCACGCCGGCGGCGATCAGCAGCTTCAGGATGGCCGTACCGGCGGCGCCGGCACCGGACATGACGACCCGTACGTCGCCGATGCCCTTGCCGACCACCCGCAGGGCGTTGGTCAGCGAGGCGAGCACCACGATGGCGGTGCCGTGCTGGTCGTCGTGGAAGACCGGGATGTCCAGGGCCTCGCGCAGCCGGGCCTCGATCTCGAAGCAGCGCGGCGCGGAGATGTCCTCCAGGTTGATGCCCGCGAAGCCGGGGGCGATGGCCTTGACGATCTCGACGATCGCGTCGGTGTCCTGGGTGTCCAGGCAGATCGGCCAGGCGTCGATGCCGGCGAAGCGCTTGAAGAGGGCCGCCTTGCCCTCCATGACGGGCAGCGCGGCCTTGGGGCCGATGTTGCCGAGGCCGAGGACGGCGGAGCCGTCCGTCACGACTGCGACGGAGTTGCGCTTGATGGTGAGGCGGCGGGCGTCCTCGGGGTTCTCGGCGATCGCCATGCACACCCGGGCCACGCCCGGGGTGTAGATCATGGACAGGTCGTCACGGTTGCGGATGGGGTGCTTGGACGCCATCTCGATCTTGCCGCCGAGGTGCATCAGGAACGTACGGTCCGAGACCTTGCCGAGGACGACGCCCTCGATGCCGCGCAGCTGCTCGACGATCTCGTCGGCGTGCGCGGTGGAGGTCGCGGCGATGGTGACGTCGATGCGGAGCTTCTCGTGGCCGGAAGCGGTCACGTCGAGGCCGGTGACGGAGCCGCCATGGGTCTCGACGGCCGTGGTGAGCTGGGAGACCGCCGTGCCGCTCGCCGGCACCTCCAGGCGGACCGTCATCGAGTACGAGACGCTGGGCGCCGTTGCCATGGCCGTGTTCCTCTGCTTTCCCTAGCTTCGTTGCTACGCCGCCCCGGCTGGTTCGCCCGGCGGCGCCCTCCGATCGTCGCACCTACCTGCCGGTAGCAGGTAATACGGTCTTTTCGTTTTCGGAAAGTAGTTTCCACCATACGAGAAGTGGCGCCCAAACAGAAGAGCCGACGACAGAGGCCCCCGTCACCTGAAGGTGACGGGGGCCTCTGCAAGCCAATGGCACCGACCCGCCATGCTCGCCTCGCGGCAAGTGGTCCCTCTGAGGGACGAAGGTTGGGCCCGGGGGCTTGGATCGAGCCGGTGCCACGACCAGGCTAACAAACCACCCCCGAACGTGATTCCCCCGGCGCGGGTTGACGCGAAATCAGTCCCTCAGCAGGTCCGGTACGCCGTCCTCGTCCGGCAGGTCGCGCTCGCCCGAGACCACGGTGAGCGCCTGCGTGGAGCGGGTCAGCGCCACGTACAGGACGCGCAGTCCGGCCGGCGACTCGTCGGCGATCTCCGCCGGTGAGACCACCACCGTGGCGTCGTACTCCAGTCCCTTCGCCTCCAGGGAGCCGAGCGCCACCACCCGGTCGCCGAGGCCGTCGAGCCAGCGGGCGGCCTCGGCGCGCCGGTCCATGGCGACGACCACGCCGACCGTTCCTTCGACCTCGCTCAGGAGCCGTTCGGCAGCCAAACGTACGGTTTCGGCCAGACCGGTCCGCTCCGCCACGGGGACGAAGCGGGGCACGACGCCGGTGGAGCGCACCGCGCGCGGCGACTCCTTGCCGGGCATGGCGAGGGCGAGCACCTTGGCGGCGAGCTCGGCGATCTCCGCCGGGTTGCGGTAGTTCACGGTGAGCTCGAAGCGGCGCCGGGGGCGGGTGCCGAGGGCCTCGTCGCGGGCCGCGGCGGCCTCGTCCGGGTCCGACCAGGAGGACTGGGCGGGGTCGCCGACGACCGTCCAGGTGGCGTGCCGGCCGCGCCGGCCGACCATCCGCCACTGCATGGGCGTGAGGTCCTGCGCCTCGTCGACGATGACGTGGGCGTACTCGGTGCGCTCGGCGGCGAGCCGCTCGGCCCGCTCGCGCTGGGTCTCCTCGCGTACCGGCATCAGCTCCTCCAGGCCGGTGAGCTGGTCCAGCGGGTCGTACTCGCGCTTCTTGCGCGGCTTGGCCGGGGCGCCGAGCAGGGTGGCCAGCTCGTCGAGGAGCGCCACGTCGTGCACGGACAGGCCGGGGCGGCGCAGCGAGCGGGCCAGCCGGCGGACCTCGCCGGGGTTGAGCACGCGGCGGGCCCAGCGGCCGAGCCGCCGCTCGTCGGCCATGGCGTCGAGGACCCCGCGCGGGGTGAGCTCGGGCCACCAGGCGTCCAGGAAGCCGAGGAAGGAGTCCTCGGTGGACACGTCCTCGTCGAAGGACGAGCGCAGCTCGGCGGCGAGCTCGGGGTCGCTGTGCCGGCCGGCGGCGCCGGACTTCGCGTACAGGGCGTCGAGGAGCAGCCGGCGGGCGCGGGGGCGGAGCAGGTTGACGGGGGCGGTGCCGGAGAGCACGTTCTGCCGGATCCGGCGGAGCTCGTCGGCGCCGAGTTCGAGGCGGCGGCCGAAGGCGACGACCCGGAGCAGGGTCGGGGTGCCGGCGGAAGCGGCGGGCGCCTCGTCCTCGTCGCCGAACGCGAGCTGGTCCCCGGCGGCCCGGGCGGGGGCCTTGGGCGCGGGGGTCTCCAGGGCGCCGCGGGCGGCCTTGCGGAGCACCGCGAGCATCCGGGAGGAGCCCTTGACCCGGGCGACGGCGGGCTCGTCGTACGCGTCGGCCTCGACGCCGTCGACCAGCGAGCCGAGGGCGCGGATGGCGACCTGGCCCTCCTCGCCGAGGGAGGGCAGCACGCCCTCGGTGTACGAGACGAGCAGCGGGGTCGGCGAGACGATCAGGATGCCGCCGGAGTAGCGGCGCCGGTCCTGGTAGAGCAGGTAGGCGGCGCGGTGCAGGGCGACGGCGGTCTTGCCGGTGCCGGGGCCGCCCTCGACGTACGTGACGGAGGCGGCGGGGGCGCGGATGACCAGGTCCTGCTCGGCCTGGATGGAGGCGACGATGTCGCGCATGGTGTGGCCGCGGGCCTGGCCGAGCGCGGCCATCAGGGCGCCGTCGCCGATGACCGGGAGCTCCTGGCCGTCGAGGGTGGCCTTGAGCTCGGGGCGCATCAGGTCGTCCTCGACGCCGAGGACCTTGCGGCCCTTGGAGCGGATGACGCGGCGGCGCACCACCCGGCCGGGGTCGACCGGGGTGGAGCGGTAGAACGGGGCGGCGGCCGGGGCGCGCCAGTCGATGACCAGGGGGGCGTAGTCGGCGTCGAGGACGCCGATGCGGCCGATGTGCAGGGTCTCGCCGATGTCGGCGTACTGCTGGGCGCCGTCGGTCCGGATGGCGTCCTCTGCGGGTTCGACGGAGGTGTAGGCGCCGTCGGGGCCCTTCTTGCCGTCCTTGCCGTAGAGCAGGTCGATCCGGCCGAAGAGGAAGTCCTCGAACTCGTTGTTGAGCCGGTTGAGGTGGACGCCGGCCCGGAAGACCTGGGCGTCGCGCTCGGCGAGCGCGCCGGGCGTTCCGACGTGGCCCTTCTGGGCGGCGTCGTGCATCAGGAACTCCGCCTCGTGGATCTTCTCCTCCAGGCGGCGGTAGACCTGATCCAGATGTTCCTGTTCGACACCGATCTCACGGTCTCTGACCGTGTCGACGGCTTCCTGCGCGGCCACCCGGGCCCCCTTCTGACGTGCACTGGGCAGCCGTCGAGCGTACGCCACCGGAAGGCGATATGTCAGGCCTGGGCCGTGTCCTTCGGATCGGGGCCGGAAAGGCCGCCCCTGGGGTGCGCGGCGCGGTGGCGGGCGACGCGGGCCCGGTTGCCGCACTCCTCGCTGGAGCACCAGCGCCGGCGGCGGCCCCGGGAGGTGTCGAGATAGCAGCGCCGGCAGCCCGGTCCCTCGCAGCGGCGGAGCAGGGCGCGGGCGGCCGGATCGGTGAGGAGTTCGACGGCGTCGCGGGCGACGGCGGCGAGCAGGGCCCGGCAGTCGGGTTCGCCGCCGAGGGTGCGGACGAGCAGCCCGGAGCGGGTCCGTACGGCCCGGGGCGCGGGCGGCGCGGCGGCGGCGAGCGCGTTGAGCAGCGCCAGGGCGGCGGGCCGGGCGGGGCGCCCGGAGAGCTGGGCGCCGACCAGCTCGGCGACACAGTCCCGCAGCTCCCGGAACGGCCCGAGCCACCGCCGGTCCACCCCCGCGAGCCGCGCCCCGGCGGGCACGACCCCGGCGCCGCGCAGGAAGACGACGAGCCCCTCGACCCGGTCGAGCGCCTCGTCGGCGAGCTCGAGACACACCCGCCCGGCCTCGAATCGCCCTGGCATGCCCCTGCCACCCTTCGGGTCGGAACGCTCCTCATCCGGCTCGACCAGAGTGCTCCGGGAGCACGCGGGTGACCAGAGGGCGGGGGGCCTAGCAGGGCCCTGGGATCCGGTGGCGGAAAGCAGTCGGCCCGGGCGTACGGGGGAGCCGCCCGGGCCGACCGGAACCGGAGGGCCCGGGGGAGAGCCGTCCGGTGGTTCGGTGGTGTCCCCGCAGGTCAGCGCCGCAAAGCGGACGATCAGCACGGGGGCACCCACAGCATGAATGTTGAAACGTCTATTATCTACAGACTGTTTTTTCTAACAATTCGCGTGCGGACAATTCGGAGGGCTGGTGAAAGTGACGTGAACAAGACAGCGCTGCGCGCCCTCCTCAAGGAGCGCCGCGAGCTGATCGACCCCGAGGCGCACGGCCTCTCCCGGCCCACCGGGCGCGGCCGGCGGGCCCGCGGCCTCGCCCAGCAGCAGGTCGACGAGCTCACCTGCCGGGCGGTCGACACGTACAACCGCCTGGAGACCGGGCGGTACCCCAACCCGCCCGCCGACTACCTGCGCCAGATAGGGCGCCTCTTCGGTCTCGACGAGCGCGAGTGGGTGATGCTCTGCCGGTACGCGGGCATCGGCGACCCGCCGGGGCCGCTCAACCCCTCCTCCGGCCTGGAGCTCCCCGGGGCGTGGCAGGAGGCCGTCGACGGCATCGGGCACATGGCGTACGTCAGCGACGCCTCCTGGAACGTCCTCGCCCACAACCGGCGCTTCGCCGAGCTGTACCCGGGCGGCCGGGCCCCCGCGAACACCATGCGCTGGATGCTCTTCGACGAGAGCGCCCGCGAGCAGAGCCTGATCGACTGGGACACCGTGTGGGCGCCGCCGGTCCTCCCGCAGCTGCGCGCCGCGCTCGCCGCGCGCCCGGAGGACCCGACGCTGCGGCAGATCGAGCGGGAGGTCCGCGCCGACGCCTTCCTCGGCCGGCTGTGGGAGGCGGGCGGCGCGCACCTCCACCCCGACGGCGCCGAACGCCCGCTGCGCCACGCCCTCCTGGGCCCCGGCCATGTCACGATCTGCGCCGCCCAGCCGCTCACCGCGCCCGGCTCCCGCCTGATCATCATGCTGTTCCGGCCGGGACCCGAGAAGTCCCACGTCAGCACCCCGATGCTGCGCGCGAACGGCTAGCGGGCGTCCGGACCGGTGTCGGCCCCGAAGCCGGCCGGCGGGTCGTCGTGCAGGATCCGCTGGAAGAGGTGGTGGTCGCGCCAGTCGCCGTCGATGTGCAGATAGCGGGGCGCGGTGCCGACCCGCTCGAACCCGCACTTGGCGAGGACCCGCTGCGAGGCGTGGTTGTGCAGCAGCGTGCTCGCCTCGACCCGGTGCAGGCCGAGCTCCTCGGCGGCCGCCCGGCACGCCTCCCGTACCAGCGCGGTGGCCAGGCCGTGCCCCGCGTACGCCTCGTCCACCCAGTAGCCGACCGAGCCGCTGCGGAACGGCCCGAGGACGATCCCGGTCAGCGTGATGCCGCCGACCAGGGTCTCCCCGTCCACGGCGAACCAGCGCCGCGCGCCGTCCGCGAGCCGCGCCACCTGCGCCCCGGGCGTGTAGTACGCCTCCTCCCGGCGCGGCTCCCAGGGCCGCATGTACGCCCGGTTGCGCAGCAACGCGGCGGCGAGGGCGGCGGCTTCGGCGGGGGACTCGGTCTCGGCGGGTCTGATCGCGACGGTGGTCATCCGCGTACCGTAACCGCCCCCGCGCCGCCGGATCCGGCTACTCCGCTGACCCGTCCCCGTACTTCGTGTCCGCCGCCGGGTCGAGCGCCAGCCGGTACCCCCGCTTCACCACCGTCTGGATCAGCTTCGGCGTGCCGAGGGCGGCCCGCAGCCGGGCCATCGCCGTCTCCACGGCGTGCTCGTCGCGGCCCGCGCCGGGCAGCGCGCGCAGCAGGTCGGGGCGGCCGACGACCCAGCCGGGGCGGCGGGCGAGGAGGCCCAGGAGGGCCATGCCGGCCGGCGGCACCGGGCGCAGCTCGCCGTCCACGAGGACGGCGTGGCCGCGGATCTCGACGCGGTGCCCGGCGACCGGCAGGACCCGGGCGCGGGCGGGCAGTTCGCGGCAGAGGAGCTGGACCAGCGGGCCGAGCCGGAAGCGTTCGGGCTGGTGGGTGTCGATGCCGTGGGCCTGCAGCGGCAGGGCCGTGACCGGCCCCACGCACACCGCGAGGACGTCGTGCCGAAGGGCCGTCACCAGCTCCTCGGCCAGGCCGCGTTGGCGCGCCCGGTCGAGCAGCGAGGCGGCGGCCGGGGCGCTGGTGAAGGTCACCGCGTCCAGGGCGCGGGCCACGGTCGCGTCGAGCAGCCGGTCGAGCGGACCGAGGTCCTCCGGCGGCATCCAGCGGTAGACGGGTACGGGTACGACCTCGGCCCCGCCCTCGGTCAGCGCCTCCACGAAGCCGGGCAGCGGCTCCCCGTGCAGCTGGAGGGCGATCCGGCGCCCGGCGACGCCCTCGCCGAGCAGCCGGTCGAGGACCTCGGCCATCGACTCGGAGGACGGCGACCAGGACTCGGTGAGCCCGGCCGCGCGCACCGCGCCCTTCACCTTGGGGCCACGGGCGAGGAGTTCGACCCCGCGCAGCCGGTCGAGCAGCGCCTCGCCGAAGCCCCAGCCGTCGGCCGCCTCGACCCAGCCGCGGAAGCCGATCGCCGTGGTGGCGACGACGACGTCCGGGGCGTGGTCGATGAGGTCCTTGGTGGCGGCGAGCAGCTCGGTGTCGTCGGCGAGCGGCACGATCCGCAGCGCGGGGCCGTGCACGACGCCCGCGCCGCGCCGGCGCAGCAGCGCGATCAGTTCGTCCGCGCGCCGCGCCGCCGTGACGCCGACGGTGAACCCCGCCAGGGGCCCTTGCTGCGCCTGCTCTTGCTCGTCCATGTCCGCCGACACTGCCGGGGAAGGATGTCCGTCTCGGTTCACACGTATTTCCTGGTCGTTACGGCCCTCAGCGACCACTGTGACTCATCCCTCGCGCTCATACCTCGGCGGGCGCGCGGTCCGGCTCGGCTCCGGCCGCGGTGTCCGGCACGGAGGCCACGGAGGCGGGCCGGCGAAGGTATACCGCCCAGGTCACGAGCATGCACGCGGCGTAGAAGGCGAGGAAGGCGACGAAGGCTCCGGTGCCGGTGCCGACGGTCTGGAAGGACTGCCGGAAGGCGAGGTTGATGCCGAGGCCGCCGAGCGCGCCGACGGCGCCGATGAGGCCCATGGAGGCGCCGGAGATGCGCCGCCCGTACGCCTCGGCGGCCTCGCCCGTGAGCCCCTTGCGGTGCCCCTGGGTGAGGAAGATCGCCGGGATCATCTTGTACGTGGAGCCGTTGCCGAGGCCGGTGAGGACGAAGAGGGCGACGAAGCCGACCAGGAAGACGGTCAGCGACGCGGCGACCGAGGCGTAGATGACGACGCCGGTGGCGAGGGACATCGCGGCGAAGGTCCCCAGGGTGATGCGGGCGCCGCCGTGCCGGTCGGCGAGCGCGCCGCCGACCGGGCGGATGAGCGAGCCGAGCAGCGGGCCGACGAAGGTGAGCGAGGCGGCCTGCAGCGGGGTGCGCCCGAACTGGGTCTGCAGCACGAGCCCGAAGGCGAAGCTGTAGCCGATGAAGGAGCCGAAGGTGCCGATGTAGAGGAAGGCCATGATCCAGGTGTGGCCGGCCCGCACGGCCTCCTTGGCGGCGCCGGTGTCGTTCTTCACCGGGGCGAGGTTGTCCATGAAGAGCGCGGCGCCGAGGGCGGCGAGCACGATGAGCGGGACGTAGACGCCGAGGACGAGCCGCGGGTGCATCGCGCCCGCGGTGCCGATGACGAGCAGGCCGACGAGCTGGACGACGGGGACGCCGATGTTGCCGCCGCCCGCGTTGAGGCCGAGCGCCCAGCCCTTCTTCCGCAGCGGGAAGAAGGCGTTGATGTTGGTCATGGAGGAGGCGAAGTTGCCGCCGCCGACGCCGGTGAGCGCGGCGACGAGCACGAACGTGCCGTACGAGGTGCCGGGCTCCATCACGGCGTACGCGAAGCCGGTCGGCAGCAGGAGCAGCAGGGCGCTGAAGACCGTCCAGTTCCGGCCGCCGAAGCGGGCGACGGCGAAGGTGTACGGGACGCGGATGAGCGAGCCGACGAGGGTGGCGGTGCCGATCAGGAAGAACTTCCCGGCGGCGTCCACGCCGTACTGCGGCCCCATGAAGAGGACCATGACCGACCACATGCTCCAGATGGAGAAGCCGATGTGCTCGGAGATCACGGACCAGAGGAGGTTCCGCTTCGCGATCCGCTCGCCCGTCTCCTGCCAGAAGGTCTCGTCCTCCGGCTCCCAGCGTTCGATCCACCGGCCGCTCATCCCGCACCTCCGCGCTGTCCGACTGTTGCGGGTGACGCTAGGAACGGCGCGTTTCGTACGGCGGCGGTGGACGGTGACGGGCGCGGAACCTTGCTCTCACCCGGAGCGCGGTGCTGCTGTGAGCGCCCCCGGCGCGCCGGGCCGCCCCGGCGTCACGGGACCCCTTACGGAATGCCGGGTTCCTCGCCCTCCGGCAGCCAGGACCCGGGCGGACGGGCCAGCCAGCCCTCCTGGGCGGCGAGCTCGGCGGCGGCCCGCCGCAGCACGTCCAGACCGGGGTGCCGCAGCCCCTTGCGCCACACCAGACTCACCGGTGACAGCGGTACGGGGTCGGTCAGCGGCCGCAGCACGCTGCCCGGCATCGGCGGGAAGTCGACCACGGCGAGCACCGGGGTCGGGGCCTTGGCCATCACCCGGCGGAACTCCTCCTTGCCGACGACGAGCGGCGCGGGCGCCGCGACCCGGATGCCCCGGCCGGCGAAGAGCCGCGCGGCGAGGTCGGTCCACTCGGGCGTACGGTCGTTGCCGGCGCCCGCGTAGACGGAACGGCCCGCGAGCGCGTCCAGCGGGACCCGGGGCAGCCCGGCGAGCGGGTCGCCCTCGGGCAGCAGCACGGCCATCGGCTCGTACCGGACGAGCTGCGCCTCCAGACCGGCCCGCAGTCCGGGCGCGAGCCCGCCGTACCGCCCGAAGGAGGCGTCGAGGCGCCCGGCGAGGAGGTCCCGGGCGGCGCCGGTGAGTCCGCTCTCGTACCGGGCCATCAGCTCGAGTTCCGGGGCGAGTTCGCGGGCCCGGTGGAGCACCCGCTCGTGGCAGAGGCCGGCGCTGTTGAGGTCGACGAGGAGGGGGCGGGGCTCGGCGCGGAAGGCCTCGGCGAGCTCGTCGTGCGCGGCGAGCACCCGGCGGGCGTACGGCAGCAGCCGCTCGCCGTCCGGGGTGAGCACCACCTGCCGGGTGGTGCGCAGGAACAGCTCGGTGCCCAGGGCGCGTTCGAGCCGGCGGACGTCCCGGCTGAGGGCCTGCTGGGCGATGAAGAGCCGGCCGGCGGCGCGGGTGAAGTGCAGTTCCTCGGCGACGGCGACGAAGGCGCGCAGGAGGCGGGGGTCGAGGTCGTTCGGGGTGGCCACGCGCCCTTTTTAACAACAGGGGTGCGTGAATCGCCACCGGATAGGTGTTGGACCGGCAGGGGCATGCCAACGGAGCCTGGAGTCATGCCGTACCAGCCAGACCCGTCCCGCCCGTTGATCCTGACCCCCGCCGGCCCCGCCCCGGCACCCGCATACCGGGCGCCCGCAGCACCACGCCCGCGCCGCCCGCTCCCCCGCAACCCGTATCTGCGCCTGTTCGCGCTCCCCGGCACCCGCGCGTTCACCGCCGGCAATCTGCTCGCCCGGCTGCCCTCGGGCATGTTCGGCGTCAGCACCATCCTGCTGATCTCCGGGGCGTACGACTCCTACGCCCTGGCCGGCGCGGTCAGCGCGGCCGGACTGGCCGCGGGCGCCGTCACCGCGCCCTGGATCGCCCGGCTGGTCGACCGGCACGGCCAGGCCCGGGTCGCGGTCCCGGCCACCGTCTGGGCGGTCCTGGGCCAGCTGGTCCTGCTGCTGTGCGCGCACGGCCGGGCGCCGGTCTGGACGCTGTTCGCGGCCGCCGTGCTCGGCGCCACCGCGCCCAACGTCGGCGGCATGGCCCGGGCCCGCTGGGCGCACCTCCTGAAGGGCGACCCGGGCGCCCTGCACACCGCCAACTCCTTCGAACAGGCCGCCGACGAGCTCGGCTTCATGCTGGGGCCGGTGCTCGCCGCGTTCCTCTGCTCGGCGCTCTTCCCGGAGGCGGGCGCGCTCGTCGGCTCCGCGTTCTTCCTCGCCGGGGTGCTGCTCTTCGCGGCCCAGCGCACGACCGAACCGCCGGCCGCGCCGCCCGCCTCCGGCGGCTCCCCGCTGCGCAGCCCCGGCATGCCGGGGCTGCTCGCGGTCTTCCTCGCGACCGGTGCGGTCTTCGGCTCGATGGAGGTGGTCACCCTCGCGTACGTGGACGGCCCGGCCGCCGGTCCGGTCCTCGCCCTCCAGGCGGCCGGCTCCTGCGCGGCCGGCCTGGTCTACGGCCGGGCCCGCCGCGCGGCCCCGCTCGCGGCCTGCCTCGCGGCGATGACCCTGCTGATGACCCTCCCCCTCCTGGCCGCCCGCACCGGCTCCCTCCTCGCCCTCGCGGGCGCGCTCCTGCTCGCGGGCGCGGCCACCGCCCCGACCATGGTCACCGGCATGGGCCTGATCCAGCGCCTCACCCCACCGGGCCGCCTCAACGAGGGCATGACCCTCGCGGTGACCGCCCTCCTCGCCGGCATCGCGACGGGCTCGGCCACCGGCGGCCACCTCGCCGATCACGCCCCGACCCCGCTGTACGGCTACCTGACCCCGCCGCTGGCGGCGGCCCTGGCCCTGCTGCTGTGCGCGACGACCGGCCGGAGCCGCCGCGCACACGCGCCGATCTCCTCCTGATCAGCTCTGCCGCAGCGGCCCCATCGGGACCTGGACGCCGAAGGACGTCGCCCCCGCGCCCACCCCGCCCGCGCAGCCGTCCGGCTCCTGGGTGCCGAGGCCGCGGGTGGAGGGCTTCTCGGCGGCCCAGAACATGTAGCCGAGCAGGCCGGAGGTGGTTCCGGCGCCGTTGGGGGCCGCGTTTCTGACCCAGTCGCCGGTGGCCTTCTGGAGGGAGTTCGCGTAGTTGGTGCACTCGGGCAGCGGGCTGCGGCCGTACGCGATGTAGAGGCCCGCGGTGAGCTTGGCGGGGGCGAGCGGGGGGACGGGCGGGGAGTACTGCGACTTGCCGTCGAGGTGCTCCTGCCAGTTGGCGATGTGGGAGCTCGCCGAGGTGGGGCGGGCGGTGACCATGGCGTTGGCGTAGTCGAGCACCGGGGTGTCGGTGCGCAGCCAGTCGGCGGTGGCCTTGCGGTTGATGTCGATCAGCCAGCGGTCGCCGGCCGCGGTGTCGAGGGTGAGCCGGGCGGCCGGGTTCGCGCCGGTGGCGTCGTAGGGGTGGACGGACCGGTAGGCGTCGATGAAGGACTGCAGCCCGGCGAGGTTCGGACCGGTGTTCTGCTCGTAGTCGATCTCGATGCCGACGCCGAGGTCGGCGGCGACGGCGGCCGCGGCGCGGCCGAGGCCGGCCGGGTCCTCGGCGAGGGCCGCGTCCCACGCGTCGGTGTAGGTGATGCCGCCGATGGAGAGCATCACGCGGATCCCGCGCGAGGTGAAGTACTGGACGATCTCGCGGTTCATGCCGACGGGCACGCCGTTCGCGGTGGTGGCGTCGGTGGTGCCGTGCAGCAGTTCCAGCGGGTCGACGAAGCTGAGGACGACCACGTTGACCGAGGGCCGCCCGTCGCCGCGGTCGATCAGCCAGTGGTTCTTCGCGTCGAACTCGGCGACGTCGCGGACCCGCGACCAGGTGCAGTAGTCGTCACCGCAGTGCCAGGCGCCGTAGACCTGGACCGGCGCGGGCGCGGCGGCGGCCGGGGCGGCGGGGGCGAGGAGGGTGAGGAGCATGGGCAGGACCGCGAGGAGTCCCTTGTGGCGCATACGTACCTCCGGGGATGCCGTGGCGTGGGGGGCGGCGACCGGAAGAGTGTCAGGTCCAGACCAAGTCGACAAGAGGGCGGACATCAAGACTGCGGACATGACGAAGGCCCGGCGGTCGTCGTGACGGCCACCGGGCCTTTCGCCCACATGGGATGAGTGGAGATGGCGGGAATCGAACCCGCGTCCAACGGTGCGGAACCAGGGCTTCTCCGTGTGCAGTCTGGTACGAGTTTCTCGGCCCTCCGGATCACCCAGACAAGTCCGGAACGGGCTCAGTCACTGTTTGATTTCCCTCTTCACCCCGTGACCGGGATCAAGGTTTAGTCCCCTAGCTGATGCCAGGATCCGGGTCGGGAACAGCCCCGGGCTGACACTTCGCAAGTCGCTACTTAGGCAGCGAGGGCGAAGGAATCGCGCTTGGTGTTGGCGATTATTGGTTTCGGCGCGTGGTTTACGAGATCATTGCCGCTTCCTCGACACGCTTCCCCTGCTTCGACATCCGCTGTCGAAACCGATCATCCCCATGTTGATTTTTCAAAGGTTGCGCCCTCTGTGGGGTGCAGGGCCCATGGTACGTGACCTGCGGGCACCCTTGCCAGCAGATTAACGCTCCTGGGCGCGCTGGCGCCGCTTCGCCGCCGCGATGGCCCGCGCCGTCTCGCGCGTGTCCTGCTGCTCACGCAGCGTCTGCCGCTTGTCGTACTCCTTCTTGCCCTTGGCCAGCGCGATCTCGCACTTCACCCGGCCGTTCAGGAAGTACAGCGCGAGGGGCACGATCGTGTGACCCGTCTCGGAGGACTTCTGCTCCAGCTTGTCGATCTCCTCCCGGTGCAGCAGCAGCTTCCGCTTCCGCTTCGCCGAGTGGTTGGTCCAGCTGCCCTGGGAGTACTCGGGCACGTGGATGTTGTGCAGCCAGGCCTCCCCGCCGTCGATCTGGACGAAGCCGTCGACCAGCGACGCCCGGCCCATGCGCAGCGACTTCACCTCGGTGCCCATGAGCACGAGGCCGCACTCGTAGGTGTCGAGGATGAGGTAGTCGTGGCGCGCCTTCTTGTTCTGCGCGATGAGCTTGCGCTCAGGCCCCTTGTCCTGGGCCTTCTTCTTCGCAGGCTTGCCCTGCACGTTGACGAGTCCCTTTGCCATAGTGCGGCCATTTTCGCACTACGAGCCCCCTCCGAGGCCACTCAATACCGTGCGGGCCCGCTCCTCGGGCCGGTCGCCCCCGGCGACGTCCGGGGTGATGCCCCGGCCGTCCACCGCGTGACCGGCGGGGGTGCGGTAGTGGCCGACGGTGACCTCGGCGACCGAGCCGTCGGGCAGGGTGCTGGGCATCTGGACCGAGCCCTTGCCGAAGGTGGGCGAGCCGACGGTGACCGCCCGGCCGCGGTCCTTCAGGGCTCCGGTCAGCAGCTCGGCCGCGCTCATGGTGCCGCCGTCGATCAGCGCGACCAGGGGCCGTGCGGTGTCGCCGCCGCCCTCCGCGTACACCGCGTGCTGCTGCCCGTCGATGTCGTACGTGGCGACGAGGCCGCCGTCGAGGAAGGCGGAGGCGGCGGCCCGGGCCTCGGTGAGCAGGCCGCCCGAGTTGCCGCGCAGGTCGAGCAGGACGCCGGCGCCGGCCGGTGCGGAGCGCACGGCCCGCCGTACCTCCTCGCCCGTTCCCTTGGTGAAGGCGGCCACCCGGATCAGCACCGTGCCGTCGCCGAGCCGGCGGACGGCGACCGGGTCGACGGCGAGCAGGGCCCGGTGCAGGGGCTCGGTCCAGACGGCCCGGCCGCGCTCGACGCCGAGTCCGACAGTGGAGCCGGGGACTCCGTCGCCGCGCAGCAGGGAGACGATCTCGGAGACCGAGAGGCCGTCGACCGGGCGCCCGTCCACGGCGGTGAGCCGGTCACCGGGGCGCAGCCCGGCCCGCTCGGCCGGGCCGCCGGGCTGCACCCGGCTGATCTCCACCCGGTCGCGCCCGGCCCGCCGGGCGGACAGGCCGACGCCGGTGTAGGAGCCGTCGAGGGCCTGCTCGAACTCGGCGTACTCCCGCTTGTCGTACACGGCGCCCCAGCGGTCGCCGCTGCGGCTGACGAACTCCTCGGCGGCCTTCTTGCCGGACTTGCCGTCGGCCATCGCCTCGGCGGCGGCCCGGGCGAGCGCGGCGCGGTCGACCGTGGACCGGTCCGCGGCGGTGGCGGCGGCCGGGGCCGGCTCGTGCCGCCGCTCCTCGCGGGGCAGCGAACCGGTGGCGGCGGCGGTGCCGAGCACCCCGGTGAAGACCAACGTCAAAGCGGCCCCACGGAGAACTCCGCGGGGCCTACGACAGAACTCGGGGCCGGCACCGGCACGCATGGCGCCCACTCTAGGACAAGCGCATGGCGCCGTACGGAGGTTGGCCGTACGACGCCATGCACGCAGCGCGAGTGAACTGTCACACCTTCAGGTACTTGCGCAACGCGATGAACGCGGCGACGGCCGGCATCAGCAGGCCGATCGCGAGCACCAGCGGCAGCTTGGCCAGGACCGCGTCCCAGCCGATGAAGTTCACCAGCTGCATCTTGTCGGCGAGCGCGATGCCGTGGTCGATCAGGAAGTACCGGCCGACCATCAGCATGACGCAGGCCACCGCGCCGCCGAGCAGACCGGCGAAGGCGGCCTCCATGATGAACGGCATCTGGATGTAGAAGTTGGTCGCGCCGACCAGCCGCATGATGCCGGTCTCGCGGCGCCGGCTGAAGGCGGACACGCGGACCGTGTTCACGATCAGCATCAGCGCGATGATCAGCATCAGGAACATCACGCCGAGTGCGGCGATGTTCATGCCGTTCATCAGGTCGAACAGGTTCTGCAGGATGTTCCGCTGGTCCTGGACGGACTCGACGCCGTCCCGGCCGGCGAAGGCGGTCGCGACCACCTTGTACTTCTCCGGGTCCTTCAGCTTGACCCGGAAGGACTGCTGCATCTGGTCCGGAGTGACGACGGACGCGATGGCCGTGTCGCCGTACTGCTCCTTGTAGTGCTTGAAGGCCTCGTCGGCGGACTCGCGGTGGACCGACTCGACGATGTCCATCTTCTTCAGATCGGCCTCGATCTGGTCCGCCTGCTGCTTGGTGACGGCGCCCTTGGTGCACTTGGGCGAGGTGGCCCCGTCGCTCTTGTTGCAGAGGAAGATGGAGACGTTGACCTTGTCGTACCAGTAGTCCTTCATCGTGCTGACCTGCTCGCGCATGAGCAGCGCCCCGCCGAACAGGGCCAGCGACAGGGCCACGGACACGATGACGGCGAAGGTCATCGTCAGATTGCGGCGGAGACCGACCCCGATCTCCGACAGCACGAACTGAGCGCGCATGGTGTGACTTCTCCCTGTCCGCTCAGTGCTGGTAGCCGTAGACGCCGCGCGCCTGGTCGCGGACGAGGCGGCCCTTTTCGAGCTCGATGACGCGCTTGCGCATCTGGTCGACGATGTTCTGGTCGTGGGTCGCCATGACGACGGTGGTCCCTGTCCTGTTGATGCGGTCGAGCAGCTTCATGATGCCGACCGAGGTCTGCGGGTCGAGGTTGCCGGTGGGCTCGTCCGCGATCAGCAGCATCGGGCGGTTGACGAAGGCCCGGGCGATGGCGACACGCTGCTGCTCACCGCCGGACAGCTCGCCCGGCATCCGGTCCTCCTTGCCGCCGAGGCCGACCAGGTCGAGCACCTGCGGCACCGCCTTGCGGATCTCGCCGCGCGGCTTGCCGATGACCTCCTGGGCGAAGGCCACGTTCTCGGCGACGGTCTTGTTGGGCAGCAGCCGGAAGTCCTGGAAGACCGTCCCGAGCTGGCGGCGCATGTGCGGCACCTTCCAGTTGGACAGCCGGGCGAGGTCCTTGCCCAGGACGTGCACCTGACCTTGGCTGGCGCGCTCCTCGCGGAGGATCAGCCGCAGAAAGGTCGACTTTCCGGAGCCGGAGGAACCGACGAGGAAGACGAACTCCCCCTTCTCGATCTCCAGGGAGACATCCCGGAGCGCGGGGCGGTTCTGCTTCGGATAGGACTTGGAGACGTTGTCGAATCGGATCACGGATGCACCACGGTCGGCCGGGAGTAGGTGTGCGTGACCATACGCGAACCGGGAAGGCCCGCGCAGTCGCGGTCCGGGCTTGTGTGCTTTATCCTTTTCGTCCTTGCGCCCGCGTGCTCATGGGGCGCGCCGAAAAGCTCCGGAGCTGGCACAGTGGTAAAGGGAACGCACGGATCGTGCCGGGCGTTGTCCTGATAAGGATCCTTGTGCGAGGACCTGTGTGCGGGAGGAGGAGAGCGCATGACCTATGACCGGCTGGTGTGCGCCAACTGCGCGGCCCCCGTCGCGGAGGGCCGCTGCCCCGTCTGCCGCGCGAACCGCGAGCGACTGCCGCAGCCGACGGGTCTGACCCCGGCGATGCTGCTGACCCTGGTGATCGCACTGGTGGCGGCGATGACGCTGCTGGTGGCGGTGCGGGGGGTGTAGGAGCCCGCAGGAGCCTCTGCGGAGGCCACGACGCATACCGGAAGGGCCGGAGGTGCTGGAAAGCACCTCCGGCCCTTCTGTGCCTTTGAAAGGATCAGACGGCGGTACGGCCGCCGGTCACGAGGCGCGGCAGGAAGCGGAAGCCGATGCCGCCCGCGATCATGGTGGCGGCCCCGATGATCAGGAACGAGGTCTCGGCGGCGCCGGTCTCGGCCAGCTCCTCCTTGGCCTTGCCCTGCTCGACGGGCTGCGAGCCGGCGTTGTTGGTGCCCGGGTTGTTGTCGACGCACTCGGCGCCGTCCAGGTCCACGGTGCAGGTCCCGGCGCCGCCATCGGTGGAGGACCCACCGTTGGTGGCGGACCCGCCGTTGTCGCCGGAGCCACCGTTGTCGCCGGTGCCGCCGTTGTTGCCCGTGCCACCGTTGTTACCGGTGCCGCCGTTGTTGCCCGTGCCACCGTTGTTACCGGTGCCGGACGAGGTGCCGGTCGACGTGCCCGCCGAGGTACCGGTGGACGTACCGGTCGAGGTACCGCCCTCCTGGCCCGTCGACGTGCCCGTCGAGGTACCGGTGGACGTACCCGTCGAGGTACCGGTCGAGGTGCCCGTGGACGTACCGGTCGAGGTACCACCCTCCTGGCCCGTCGACGTGCCCGTCGAGGTACCGGTCGAGGTGCCGGTGGACGTACCGGTCGAGGTACCACCCTCCTGGCCCGTCGACGTGCCCGTCGACGTGCCGGTCGAGGTGCCGGTGGACGTACCCGTCGAGGTACCACCCTCCTGGCCCGTCGACGTGCCCGTCGAGGTACCGGTGGACGTACCCGTCGAGGTACCCGAGGACGTGCCCGTCGAGGCACCCTCGATGCTGCCGACGGAGGTGTTGCCCTCGTTGGTGTTACCGCCGTTGGTCTCGTCCTCGTTGAGGCCGAGGCCGACGTCCACGCTCTCGTCCGTCACCGTGATGTCGGCGCCGACGCCGCCCACGGCCTGAGCGGCACCCGCGACGGTCAGCGACGCACCGGCCGCGATGACGGCACCGGCGGCGATCCGCGCGACGCGGATCCGCGTCTTCTTGGTCATCTGGCTGCTACCCCCAGTAGCTCAAATCGTCTGTAGAGCTGCGCTCGGGGCCACCGGACACCGGGGACGTCACAAAGCACTGGACCTGCCCCCGTTCACACGCGCCCCAGATTCACGCATGCCGCTTGCCACCCTTCCGAGTTTCCGGAGACACGTCAAGGTCGTTGCGCGTGCGATGCCCGAAAGATCCACTTCTGCCCGCCATGCAACGATGCAACTGTGACGTAAACCCGGAACTCCCGGCCCCACCAGAGCAGTTCCCATGTCGACAAAGCGTCAGGAACACCAACGCACCGCTTGCGCCAGCGAATCATGGACACGCGCCGCCGGGTACGCCGACGGCCCCCGGCCCGCCTCGGTGAGGGGGCCAGGGGCCGTCGGTCGGTCCCTGTCGGAGCGTCAGGGCTACGCGGTCTGCTCCTGCTGCTTGCGCCAGCGGATGCCGGCCTCCAGGAAGCCGTCGATCTCGCCGTCCAGGACGGACTGCGGGTTGCCGACCTCGAACTCGGTGCGGAGGTCCTTGACCATCTGGTAGGGGTGCAGCACGTACGAACGCATCTGGTTGCCCCAGGAGCTGCCGCCGTCGCCCTTGAGGGCGTCCATCTTGGCGCGCTCCTCCTGGCGCTGGCGCTCCAGGAGCTTGGCCTGGAGGACGTTCATCGCGCTCGCCTTGTTCTGGATCTGGGAGCGCTCGTTCTGGCAGGAGACCACGATGCCGGTCGGGATGTGCGTGATGCGCACCGCCGAGTCGGTGGTGTTGACGCCCTGGCCGCCGGGGCCCGACGCGCGGTAGACGTCGATGCGGAGGTCCGAGTCGTCGATCTCGACATGGTCGGACGACTCGACGACCGGGAGGACCTCGACGCCCGCGAAGGAGGTCTGGCGGCGGCCCTGGTTGTCGAAGGGCGAGATGCGCACCAGGCGGTGCGTGCCCTGCTCGACGGAGAGGGTGCCGTAGGCGTACGGGGCCTTGACCACGAAGGTGGTCGACTTGATGCCGGCCTCTTCCGCGTACGAGGTCTCGTAGATCTCCGTGCCGTAGCCGTGGCGCTCGGCCCAGCGCAGGTACATGCGCTGGAGGCGCTCGGCGAAGTCGGAGGCGTCGACGCCGCCGGCCTCGGCGCGGATGTTGACCAGCGCCTCGCGCTCGTCGTACTCGCCGGAGAGGAGGGTGCGGACCTCCATCTCGTCGAGGGCCTTGCGGACCGACACGAGCTCGGTCTCGGCCTCGACCCGGGTGTCCGGGTCGTCCATCTCCTCGGCCAGCTCGAAGAGGACCGCGAGGTCGTCGATGCGGCCGCGCAGCGCCTCGGTCTTGCGGACCTCGGCCTGGAGGCGCGAGAGCCGGCTCGTGATCTTCTGCGCCGCCTCCGGGTCGTCCCACAGGGACGGGGCCGCGGCCTGCTCTTCGAGCACGGCGATGTCTGCCCTCATCTTCTCGAGGTCCAGGACGGCCTCGATCGACCCCATGGTCGAGGAGAGGGACTTCAGCTCTTCGGATACATCGACGACTGCCACGCGTCCAGCGTAACGGCTCCGCGCCCCGACCCGGACTCCTCTTCGGCCGTCAGGCCTCGCGAGGCCCCGCCCGGGCCCCGCGAGGCGCCTCCTACGGCTGCTGCGACTGCTTCGTGTCCTGCGGTGGGGCGTCGTCGCCGGCCGTGGCCGCGACGTAGCCGCCGGCGCCGAGCGCGCCGGCGATGACGACGGCGGCGACGGTGAGGGTGATCCGGCGCTTGCGGACCGCGTCCGCCTTGTGGCGGGCGGAGCCGGGGCGGCGGGCGCTCGCGGAGCGGGGGGCGCGGGCGGTGCCGAGGGGGCCGCCGGAGAGCTCGTCGGGGCCGGGGACCCGCATGGAGGTGTGGGTGTCGCGGTTGGAGTCGGTGGAGGCGCCCGGCACCAGGGGGACGGCGGCACGGCGCGGGGCCGGCTCGCCGGTGCCGCCCGTGCCGCCGTTGGTGGCGTACGGCTCGTCCTCCGGCTCCGTCGCCGGGTCCGCGTCCGGCTCGTCGACGTCGAGCGGCGGGATGCCCTTGAGCATCGGCAGCACGTCCCGCAGCCGGCTGCCGAGCTCGGAGGCGCGCAGCCGGGAGGCGGGGGCCTTGGCCAGGCACTGGACGAGCAGCTGCCACAGCTCCTCGGGGATGCCGGGGAGCGGGACGACGGTCTCGGTGACGTGGCGGCGCAGGACGGCGCCGGGGTGGCCGCCGCCGAACGGGGTGAACCCGGCGAGCAGCTCGTACAGCACCGTCGCGAGGGCGTAGATGTCGACGGCGGCGCGGGGCGGCAGGCCCTCGACGATCTCGGGGGCGAGGTAGTCGGGGGTGCCGATGATCCGGGTGGCCTTGGTGCGGCCGGGGGTGTCGATGAGCTTGGCGACGCCGAAGTCGGTGAGGAGGGCGGGGTGGGCGCCGCCGGGGCCGAGCGGGCCCTCCATGTCGAGCAGGATGTTCTCGGGCTTGACGTCGCGGTGCACGACACCCGCCTTGTGGGCGGCGGCGAGACCGTCGGCGACGTCGGCGATGATCGCGACGGCGGCCTCGGGCGCGAGCCGGCGCTCGCGGTCGAGACGGGTGCGCAGATCGGTGCCGCGGACCAGGTCCATGACGAGCGCGAGGTCGTTGCCGTCGACGACGAGGTCGCGGACGGAGACGACGTGCGGGTGGTCGAGTCCGAGCAGCGCGGTGCGCTCCTGGACGAAACGGCCGACGAGTTCCTGGTCGGAGGCGAGGTCCTCGCGCAGCAGCTTGATGGCGACGGGGCCCTCGGGGCCCTCGCCGAGCCACACCGTGCCGGCGCTGCCCCGCCCGAGGATCTGGTGGGCCGTGTAGCGGCTGCCGATATTCCGTGCCAAGACTGCTCCCTCAGCGGCTGCGGTTCGCGTCAAAGTTACGCGTCCGAGGGCGTCGACCGGCACTTCCGAGGGGAAATCACCCCTCGGAAGTCGACAAATCGATGCCCCGACCGTCCGCCGGGGCCCTCCTACTGCCCGCTACCGCCGGTAGCACCGCCGCCTCCGGTGCCGCTCGCGCTGTCGCCGAGCGAGGAGACCCAGTCGGTGAAGGAGCTGATGGCGTCGCCGATCGTCTCCCAGTAGCCCTTGCCCGAGGCGATCCAGTCCTGGAGCGGGGTGAGCTCCCAGATGAGCCAGCCCGCGACCACGAAGAGCACGATCGTGAACAGACAGCCCTTGAGGCAGCCGAGACCCGGGATGCGCATGGGGTTCGCGCTGCGCTGCCGCGGCGGACGCGGCTCGCGCGGTACGGGCGCGGGCGCCGGAGCCTGCGGGGGCGGCTGCGGCGGCACGTATTGCTGTTGCGGGGGCTGCGGCGCGTACTGTCCCCCTGGGCCTTGCGGCCCGGGAGGTGCCCCCAGCTGCGGCGGCTGAGGCGCGTACGGCTGGGGCTGGGGCTGGCGCTGTTGCTGGTACGGCTGGGGCTGCGGAGGCCGCTGCGGCTGCTGGTACTGGCCCCCTGGGCCTTGCGGCCCGGGAGGTGCCCCCAGCGGCGCCTGCTGCCCGTAACCCTGCCCCTGCGGGGGCTGCTGCGGCTGGGCCCGGCGCTGCGGGCGCCGCCGCAGCGGGTCCTCGCTCGGGTCGAGGTACTGCACCTGGGTCTGCTCGTTGCGGTCGCGGAGCGCGCCGAGCTGGGTCTGCCAGGGGTGCGGGTCCTCCGGCCGCGGACCGGGCGGGTCCTGCGGTACGGGGGGCATGACCGCGGTCGGGTCGGCGGCGCCGGCCGGGCCGCCGGTCGGCAGCACGCTGGTCGGCGCGGCCGGGTCGTAGGCACCGGCGCCCGCCGGGGCGGCCGAACCGGCCGGCAGCACCTGGGTGGCACCCGCCGGGTCCACGCCCGCGCCCATGCCCGGGGTCTCCGGGACCGGCGCGGGCGCCGGGTCGGGGGCGAGCAGCGCGCCGACGCCGTCGGCGGCCTCGATCTGGGCCGGGGTGGAGTGCACGCCGATGCCGGCGGCGACCGTACGCAGACCGCGGGCCAGGTTCTCGGCGCTCGGGCGCCCGGCCGGGTCCTTGCTGAGGCAGCGCTCTATCACCGTCCACAGCGGGCCGGGCACGGTGGACGGGCGGCGCGGCTCCTCGCTGAGGTGCCGGTGCAGCACCTCCAGGGCGGTGCCGCCGGCGAACGGCGGACGGCCGGTGACCAGCTCGTACAGAAGGATTCCGGCGCCGTAGATGTCGACGGCGGAGGTCTGCGGACGGCCCTCGGCGGACTCCGGGGCGACGTACGCGGGCGTGCCGACGAACTCGTGGGTGCGGGTCAGGCCCGGGGAGTCGGCGAGCCGCGCGATGCCGAAGTCGGTGAGCATCGGGTGCATGCCGCCGTCCTGCTCGGCGAGCAGCACGTTGGCGGGCTTGAGGTCGCGGTGCACGACGCCGTCGGCGTGGCTGGCGGCGAGCGCGTCGGCGATCTGCGCGGTGAGCAGCGCGGCGGCGACCGGGGTGAGCGGGCCGTTCTCGCGGATGTAGCGGTGCAGGTCGGGGCCTTCGACGAGGTCCATGACGAGGGCGAGGACATCGCCCTCCACGACCAGGTCGCGGGTGCGCACGATGTTGGGGTGGGTGAGCCGCAGCAGCACGGACCGCTCGCGCAGGAAGCGCATCACGATGTCCGCGTCGTTGGCCAGCTCCTCCTTGAGGACCTTGATCGCGACGGTCTCGCCGGGCTGCCCGGCCACCGCCGCCTCGGCGCCGGCCGCCTCACGCTGGCGGGCTCGCCAGACGGTGCCCGTGGCGCCGCGGCCGAGCGGCTCCTCGAGCAGGTACTTGCTGCCGATAGGCCGCACGTCACGCGCTCCCTGCTGATCGTGGTCCTGGGGTGGTCCGTCGAAGTGTCCCCGGAGTCCCTGTGTGTTCTGTGACCCGTCCGGGTGTCCGACCCACTTTAGGGCCTCTCCCGTGCCGCCGAACGTGTCATCGACGGTCCGCAGGACGGCCGATTCCACGGCCGCCCCGGGTGCCGTACCGATGCCGCACCGGTGCCGTACATGTCCGAAACGCACCCGAGGAGCGTCCGAAACCCGTCCTAAGCCAAGACGCCCGAAGCACGGCCGGGGTTGCCGTAAGTGCTGCGAGCCATACGCAACCAGGCGAAATAGCGTCCATCGGCGACCGAACAAGATCACTTGGAGGCGACCCGGGGGCGGGTTGTCAGTGGCAGGTGCGAGGATGCGTACAGCACGTCGTGTCGGGGTCGGGAGCCCCGGCCCCGTGCCGACCTGTACCGGACGACGCGTCCGCGCCGGGTGGGGGGAGCCAGCGGTCCTGTCCCCTGCCGGGCGCGCCGCGCAGAAGGGACCGCTGACGGCGATGCAGATCCGGCTGACCGTCCTCGCGCCGCACGCCGGCCACGGCGCCGGCCGCGCCTGCGACGTGCTCGTCACCGCGCCCGCGGGGACCGAGCTGGCCGCCGTGGCCTCCTCGCTCGCCGCGGCCGTCTCCGGCCCCGACACCTCCTCCTCCGGCACCACCGTGCTGTACGCGGGCGAGAAGCGCCTCGACACCCGCCGCTGTCTGCTCGGCGAGCCGCCGCTGGTCGACGGGGCGGTGCTCTCCCTCCAGGTGCCCGGCCCGGACGAGGTCATGGCCGAGGTCATGGGCGAGGGCGCCCCGGCCCGGCTGCACGTGGTGGCGGGCCCGGACGCCGGCGGGGTGCATCTGCTGCACGGCGGGGCGAACGGCGGAGCGATCAGAATCGGCCGTTCTGTGGACGCGGACGTTCCGCTCGACGACCCGGACGTCTCGCGGGTCCACTGCACCGTGACGGTCGGCCCCGACGGCCGGGTCACGGTCACCGACCAGGGCTCCACCAACGGCACGACCCTCGACGGCGCCCCGGTCGGCCCCCGGCCCGTCCGCTTCCCGCCCGGCGGCACCCTCCGGGTCGGCGAGTCCGCCCTGCGCCTGTCCCCCGGCGGGTCCGGCGGTACGGGCACGAGTGCAGGTACGCGTACGGGCGGGGGCGCCGACGCGAGCCCCGGCGCCGACTCCGCCACGGACGAGGTCCGGCTGCCGACCGCCCCCGACGGCGAGGGCCATCTGCGGGTCGCCCTGCGCGCCCCGGAGGCCCCGGGCGGTACGGCGGAGCCGGGCGCGGCCCCCGCACCGTACGGACGCGTGGAGGACGAGGACCACGACCGTGGCGACGACTCCCACGACTCCCCCGCCCACGCGCGCGTGGAGGAGCCCGCCGACCCCGACTCCGACTCCGCCGGCGAGGCCGAGTCCCACAGCAGGACCCGGCAGACCCGCCGCCGCGGCCTCGGCGCCTGGGCCCGGCGGCTCGCGGGCGGCCGGGACGAGGACCGGGACGGCGAGTACGGCGTGGCCCCGGTCCCGGCCTTCGCCGCCGGCGCCCGCCCCGGCGCCGGCGGCGACGGCGCCGCCCTGCCCGCCCCCGACAGCTGGCCGGATCCCGCCGCGGTCCTGCTCACCGCGCTCGGCCCCGGCCGGCGCCTGTGGGAGCGGGGCCCCGGCCATCCCGAGGCCCTGGTGGTCCGGCTCGGCACGACCGACCGCGCCGACCTGTCCGGCGTGCCCGTCACCGTCGGGCTGCGCGAGGCGGGCTCGCTCGGCCTCGCCGGGCCGGCGCCCCGGCTCGGCGGCCTGGCCCGTTCCGTGGTCGCCCAGCTGGCCGCCCTGCACTCCCCCGCCGACCTGGAGATCGTCCTGGTCAGCGCCGACCGCAACCGCCCCCTGGAGGAGCGGCGCCGGGACTGGGCCTGGCTCGGCTGGCTGCCGCACACCCGCCCGGCGCACGGCCAGGACTGCCGGCTGCTCCTCGCGTACGACCGCGACCAGGCCCACGCCCGGTTCACCGAGCTCACCCGGCGGCTGGACGACGGGCCGCTCGGCCCCGGCTGGCCCAGCGCCGACCGCGCCGCCGTGGCGGAGGCCGCCGCGCGCCACGAGGGCCCCGAGACCGTCGTGATCGTCGACGGCGACCCGGGCTCCGCCGCGCTCCGCGAGACTGCGGCGCGGCTCGCCGGGGCCGGACCCGCCGCCGGCATCCATCTGCTCTGCCTCGCCGAGGCGCCCGCCGCCTCCCCCGCCTCCCCGGTCGCCGCCACCTACGAGACGGCCTGCGCCGCGTCCCTCGCCTTCCGCGAGTGCGGGGCGGCCGCCCTGCTCAGCGGCGACGTGGCGACCGCGCTGCGGCTGCTGCGCACGGCGGGCGGGCGGGCCGCGGGGCACGGCACGGTCGGCGTCGTCGACGCGGTGTCGGTGGCCTGGGCCGAGCGTTTCGGCCGCGCCCTCGCCCCCTTGCGTACGGAGACGGGCGCGGGCACCGGTACGGGCCGGGCGGCCGCCGCGCTGCCCCTGTCGGCCCGGCTGCTCGACGAGCTCGGCCTCGCCCGGGCCACGCCCGCCTCCCTGATGGCCCGCTGGGCCTCCGCCGCCGACGGCACCGCCGTCCTGGGCGCCGGCCCGCGCGGCCCGGTCGCCGTCGACCTCACCCAGGAGGGCCCGCACCTCCTCATCGAGGGCCCGGCGGGCAGCGGCCGCACCGAACTCCTGCGCGCCGTCGCCGCCTCCCTCGCCGCCGGGGCCCGCCCCGACCGCCTCGGGCTGCTCCTCGTCGACGGCGCGGGCGGCGAGCGCGGCGAGGGCCTGGCGGCCTGTACGGAGCTGCCGCACGTGACCGAGCACCTGGTGGCCTCCGACCCGGTGCGGATGCGGGAGTTCGCCCAGGCGCTCGGCGCCGAGCTGAAGCGCCGCGCCGAACTCCTCGGCGACGCCCACTTCGCCGACCGCCGCTCGGCCCGGCTGATCGGCCAGCGCTCCCCGAGCCCGGCCGAGTCCGTCCCGCCGGCCGGCGGCCGGGCCACCGCCCGCGTCCCCGACGCCCGTTCCGGCGCCGACCGCCCCAGCGGGCGCACCCTGCGCACCGCCGCCGACGGCGCCATCGGCGACGTCCCCAGCACCCGCAGCCACCGCACGGCGGGCCGCGAGGTGTACGACCAGCAGGCCGACACGGCCGGGTACCGCACGCCGCCGCCGGGCGCGGACCTCCTCGGCGACCGCCCGAGCGGACGCCTCCCGCGTACGAGCACCGGCGACCGCACTCCACCTCCTGGCGCGGACCTGCTCGGTGACCGGCCCAGCAGCCGCACGCTGCGGCTCACCACCGACAGCCTGCTCGGGGACACGGCGAGCAGCCGCACCGACCCGGTGCGCAGCGGGCCCGCCGCCGAGGGGGCGGGTGCGCTGCCGCGGCTGGTGGTCCTCGTGGACGACTTCGACGCCCTGGTCGCCCCCGCGCTCGGCGCGCCGGGCCGGCCGGCGGCCGGGTCCGTGGTGCGGGCCCTGGAGGCGGTCGCGCGCAACGGGGCGCGGCTCGGGGTGCACCTGATCGCGGCCTCGGCCCGCCCGGACCGCACGGCCGACACCGAGCTGGCCCACGGCGCGCGGCTCCGGATCGTCCTGGACCCGCCGCCCGCGGCCCCCGGCCCGGACGAGCCCCAGCCGGGGCGCGGCCGACTGGGTCACCCGGACGGCCGAGTGACCCCGTTCCAGACCGGCCGGGTCACCGGCCGCATCCCCCGCACGGCCACCCTGCGCCCCACGGTCGTCCCCCTGGAATGGGACCGCATGGGCGACCCGCCGACCCGCCGCCCGGTCCGCGAACTCGGCAACGGCCCCACCGACCTGGCCCTCCTCGCCAGCGCCCTCGACCGCGCGGCCCGCTCGGTGGACGCGACCCCGATACCGCCGCTGGTGTCCCCGGCCCCGGCCTGATCCCTCTCTTCCCCCCCCCCCCCCGCGAGGGAGCCACCCACCCACTCCCAGGGTGTGACCCCCAAGGTGTGACCGCCAGGGTGCGCCCCCGGACGGGAGCGGGGGACGTGCAGGGGGCCGCGTTCGGGACGTAAAGCGTGATTTGTGGCGCGGGACAAGGGCGTTCGACCATTCCGGCACCCGACCGCGCCGTAAATCATGCAGTCCCGGACGCGGCCACCGGAACGGCCCCCGCGCACCCACGACAGCGGACCGAGTCCCCCTCAAGCCCGCCTCCACCACCCCTCCAGCCCACCCCCGTACCGCACTTGACGGCACGTCACGAGCCGATCACGATCCCCCGCCCCACCCCGAAGGCGGCCTTGCGGCCCTCCGGCGCCGCGCGTAGACCTGAGGGCACGGGACCGGAAGACGCGGGAGAGGCGGGGCTCGGATGCGTAACGGCAGAACTCTTCGACTCGGTGTGCTGGCGGCGGTCGCCGTGCTCGCGGCGGCCGGCTGCGGAGGCGGCGGTGACGGCGACGGCGACGGCGGCCCGGAAAAGCCTGCGCCGAAGACCAGCGCGCCCGGCGTCGCGCTGCCCTCCCTCAAGGGAGAGAAGATCGAGGTCGCCGCAGTCTGGACCGGCCCCGAACAGGCGAACTTCACCAAGGTCCTGAAGGAGTTCGAGAAGCGCACCGGCGCGACCGTCACCTTCGTGCCCGCCCAGGACCCGATCGTGAACTTCCTCGGGACGAAGATCGCCGGCGGCTCGCCGCCCGACGTGGCGATGCTGCCGCAGGTCGGCGCGATCCAGCAGGCCGCCGCGCAGAAGTGGCTGAAGCCGCTCGGGCCGGAGGCGAAGGCCCAGCTGACGGCGAACTACTCGAAGGGCTGGCAGGACCTCGGCGCGGTCGACGGCACCTCGTACGGGGTGTACTTCAAGGCCGCCAACAAGTCCCTGGTCTGGTACAACACCGCCGCCTTCGAGAACGCCGGCGCGGCCGAGCCGAAGACCTGGAAGGACTTCCTCGCGACCGCCGAGACGATCTCCGCCTCGGGCGTCACGCCCGTCTCGGTCGGCGGCGCGGACGGCTGGACGCTCACCGACTGGTTCGAGAACGTCTACCTCTCCCAGGCCGGGCCGGAGAAGTACGACCGGCTCGCGAAGCACCAGCTCAAGTGGACCGACCCGTCCGTGGCGCAGGCGCTGACCACCCTCGCCGAGCTGTTCGGCAAGCCGGGCCTCATCGCGGGCGGCACCAACGGCGCGCTGCAGACCGAGTTCCCGGTGTCCGTGACGCAGACCTTCACGGGCGGCGACCAGGCCAAGGCCGCCATGGTCTTCGAGGGCGACTTCTCGGCCGTGAACATCGCCGAGACCGGCGCCAAGATCGGCACGGACGCGAAGGTGTTCCCGTTCCCGGCCGTCGGCGACGGCTCCGCGCCCGTGGTGACCGGAGGCGACGCGGCGGTGGCCCTGAAGGACACCAAGGGGGCGCAGGCGCTGCTCACCTTCCTCGCCTCGCCCGACGCGGCGCGGATCTGGGCGGCCGAGGGCGGCTTCCTGTCCCCCAACAAGGCGCTGGACCCGGCCGCGTATCCGAACGAGGTGCAGCGGACCATCGCGAAGGCGCTGATCGGCTCGGGCGACTCCTTCCGCTTCGACATGTCGGACCAGATGCCGCAGTCCTTCGGCGGCACGCCCGGCAAGGGCGAGTGGAAGGCGCTCCAGGACTTCCTGAAGAACCCGAAGGACGTGGCGGGGACCCAGGCCCGGCTGGAGGCCGACGCGGCCAAGGCGTACAAGGGCTGACCGGTGGACACGCCCACCGGGTCCCCCACGTCCGCCGCATCCACGACGTCCACCACATCCCCCACACCCGCCGAACCCCTCGGCCTTGTCAGACCCGTCAAGGCCCCCCGGTCCGCCCGCTCCCGTCACACCGCCGTCGCCGCGCTCTTCCTCCTCCCGGCCCTCGTCCTCCTCGGCGCGCTCGTCGTCTACCCCATCGGGTACTCCGTCCAGCGCTCCCTCTTCGACCAGGCCGGGGACTCCTTCGCGGGCCTCGACAACTACGTCGCGCTGTTCACGGACGACGCGATCCGCACCGCGCTGCGCAACAACCTCATCTGGGTGGTGCTCGCGCCGACCGTGGCGACGGCCCTCGGTCTGGTCTTCGCCGTGCTCACCGAACGGGTGCGCTGGGGCACGGCGTTCAAGCTGGTGGTCTTCATGCCGATGGCGATCTCGATGCTCGCCGCCGGGATCATCTTCCGGCTCGTGTACGAGCAGGACCCGGACCGCGGGGTCGCCAACGCGGTC
This sequence comes from Streptomyces fradiae, assembly GCF_041270065.1. Lineage (NCBI taxonomy): Bacteria > Bacillati > Actinomycetota > Actinomycetes > Kitasatosporales > Streptomycetaceae > Streptomyces > Streptomyces fradiae. Next base: position 2,982,171 of record NZ_CP065958.1, read on the forward strand.
TGGGTCGGGGTGCACGACACCTTCGCCGAGGCCTCCGTCTTCCCGCGCGCCCGCCCCCTCCCGGTGCACCCGCTGAAGGCGGCTCCCGGCGGCGGGTACGAGACGAAGTCCCCGGTCCGCGCGGGCGAGGTGGCCCGGCTCCCGCTGGTCGGCGTGGCCCCGGCGCAGATGCCGGAGGGCGCCCGCCCGGCCCGTACCCCGGCGGCGGGGGTCAAGGACACGATCGAAGGCGTCGCGTGGCTGGACTTCACCCGGGGCGGCGGCGGGCGGCCGAACACGGTCGACCCGAAGGAGCTCGGGCTCAAGGGGCTGCGCATCGAGGCGGTGAAGGACGGCCATGTGGTGGCCCGGGCGACGGCCGCCGCCGACGGCGGCTTCACGCTCGACGCCGCCGCCGAGGGGGCCGTCCTGCGCCTGCCCGCGAGCAACTTCCGCGAGCAGTACAACGGGGTCTCGTGGCTGGGCCCGAACCTCGTCACGCCGGCGATCATCGGCAGTTACGTGTGGATGTGGGCCGGGTTCGCGATGGTGCTCATCGCCGCCGGGCTCGCCGGGCTGCCGCGTGACGTCCTGGAGGCGGCCCGGGTCGACGGGGCGAACGAGTGGCAGGTGTTCCGGCGGATCACCGTGCCGCTGCTCGCGCCGGTCCTGGGCGTCGTCCTGGTGACCCTGATGATCAATGTCCTCAAGGTCTTCGACCTGGTCTTCATCATCGCGCCGGGCTCGGCGCAGGACGACGCGAACGTGCTCGCGCTGCAGCTCTACCGCTCGTCCTTCGGGACGGACGCGGACCTCGGGGTGGGCTCGGCGATCGCCGTGGTGCTGCTGTTGCTGGTGCTGCCGGTGATGGCCGTGAACATCCGCCGTATGCGAAGGGAGAACCGCCGATGAGCAGCGCGAGCGGCGTGACCAGCGCGAGCAGCACGACCGCTGACCGCCCCGGCAGCCGGAACACCGGGCTCGCGGCGCGGCTCGCCGGCCGTGCCGCCGGCGGCGCGCTGCGCGTCTTCCTGGTCCTGGTCGCGCTGTTCTGGCTGATGCCGACGGTCGGGCTGCTGCTCTCCTCGCTCCGCTCGCCCTCCGACATCTCCTCCAGCGGCTGGTGGCGGGTGTTCGCCGCGCCGGCCGAGCTGACCACCGAGAACTACCGCGAGCTCCTCTCCAACGACGCCATCACGAGCTCCCTCGTCTCCACGGTCCTGATCACCGTCCCGGCCACCCTCCTCGTGATCGTGATCGGCGCCTTCGCCGGCTACGCCTTCGCGTGGCTGGACTTCCCGGGCCGGGACTGGTGGTTCCTGCTCGTGGTGGCGCTGCTCGTGGTGCCGGTGCAGGTGGCACTGGTCCCGGTGTCGAAGCTGTTCGGCGCGGTGGGGATCTTCGAGACGACGCTGGGCGTGGTGCTGTTCCACACGGCCTTCGGCCTGCCGTTCGCGATCTTCCTGCTGCGGAACTTCTTCGCGGAGATCCCGCGCGAGCTGCTTGAGGCCGCCCGGCTCGACGGGGCGGGCGAGCTGCGCCTGTTCACCCGGGTGGTGCTGCCGCTCGGCGGCCCGGCGGTGGCCTCGCTCGGCATCTTCCAGTTCCTGTGGGTGTGGAACGACATGCTGGTGGCGCTGATCTTCGCGGACGCGCAGTCGCCGCCGATCACGGTGGCGCTGCAGCAGCAGGTCCGGCAGTTCGGCAACAACGTCGACGTGCTCGCGCCGGGCGCGTTCGTGTCAATGGTGATCCCGCTGCTCGTCTTCTTCGCCTTCCAGCGGCAGTTCGTGAACGGGGTGATGGCGGGCGCCGTGAAGTAGCCCCCACACCACACAGAAGGGCGGTTACGCGGTGAGCGCGGCCACCGCCGAGCGCGCCAGGTCGTCGAGGTAGCCCTTCGGCGGCTCGGTGCGCACCACGACGAGCCGCCAGTAGAGCGGGCCCATCACGAGGTCCAGGGCGCGGTCGGGGTCGGCGTCGGCCGGCAGTTCACCGCGCTCGACGGCGGCGCGAACGACCTGGGCGACGACGCCCTGCTGCGGGTCGAGCAGGGCGGCCTTCAGGCTGTCGGCGATCTCGGGGTGCCGGGCGGCCTCGACGAGGAGGTCCGGGATGACCTGCGAGGCCACCGGGTGGCGCAGGGCGTGCGCGGCGAGTTCCAGGAGGGCGCGGACGTCGCCGTGCAGCGAGCCGGTGGCCGGGGCGGGCAGGCCCTGCACGGCGACGGCGCCGACCAGGTCGAGGACGAGCGAGAGCTTGGACTTCCAGCGCCGGTAGACGGCGGTCTTGCCGACCCCGGCGCGGCGGGCGATGCCCTCGATGGACATCCGGGCGAAGCCGACCGCGGCCAGTTCCTCGAAGACGGCGGCGCGGATGGCCTCGGTGACGTCCTCCCGGAGCACGGCGGCTCCCGCGGGGGCGCGGCGAGGGGTTCCCGAGGGTCCGGTGGGTGGCGTCATGCACAGGATCTTAACCAGCGGTTACCAGACACCGGCGTGACGACGAGACGGTTGCGTTCCGACGGCGAGTCGTCCTAACCTCCCCGTAGCGACGATACGGACCCGTTCCATCGAAGGCGATCCCGTGACGACCCACACCCTCGGCAAACCGCCCACCACAGCTCCGACACCCCTCACCTCCGAGGAGCTGCGCGCCCTCGCCCTGCGCCACGGGCTCACGGTGAGCGGCGCGCGCCCCTCCCTCCCCGCGTACGTGCGGCAGCTGTGGTCCCGGCGGGACTTCGTCACCGCCTTCGCGACGGCCAAGCTCACGGCGCAGTACAGCCAGGCCAGGCTCGGCCAGGTCTGGCACGTGATGACCCCGCTGCTCAACGCGGCCGTCTACTACGCGATCTTCGGCGTCCTCATGGACGTGCAGCACGGCATCCCGGACTACGTGCCGTTCCTGATCACCGGCGTCTTCGTGTGGACCTTCACCTCACAGACGCTCATGACCGGCACCCGCGCCATCAGCGGCAACCTCGGTCTGGTCCGGGCGCTGCACTTCCCGCGCGCCAGCCTCCCGATCGCGCTCGCGCTGCAGCAGCTCCAGCAGCTGGTCTTCTCGCTCGGCGCGCTGGTCGTGATCCTCTTCTGCTTCGGCGAGTTCCCGCGCCCGAGCTGGCTGCTCGCGGTGCCCGCGCTGGCCCTGCAGGCGCTGTTCAGCACCGGGCTCGCGCTCGCGATGGCCCGCCTCGCGGCCCGTACGCCCGACATCGCGCAGCTGATGCCGTTCCTGCTGCGCACCTGGATGTACGCCTCCGGCGTGATGTGGTCCATCGCCCACGTCACCGAGGGCCGCGGCCTGCCGCACGCGGTGGTGCTGCTGCTCCGGGCCAATCCGGCCGCCGTCTACATCGACCTGATGCGCTTCGCGCTCGTGGAGAGCTTCACCGCCGACCAGTTGCCGCCGCACGTGTGGGCGCTGGCGGCCGGCTGGGCGCTGCTCGCCTTCGCGGGCGGCTTCGTCTACTTCTGGAAGGCTGAGGAGACCTACGGCCGTGGCTGAGCACGCGCACCTCGATCCCCGCACACCCACCGTCGTCGCCGACGGCGTCCACATCACGTACACCGAGCGCAGCGGCCCCCGAAGCACCCGGAGCGTCCACGCCGTGAAGGGCGTGAGCTTCGCCGCGTACCGGGGCGAGGCGATCGGCCTGATCGGTTTGAACGGATCGGGGAAGTCGACCCTCCTGAAGGCGGTCGCCGGACTGCTTCCGACCAGCGAGGGCCGGATCTACACCCAGGGGCGCCCCGCCCTGCTCGGCGTCAACGCCGCCCTGATGGGCGATCTGACCGGCGAGCGGAACGTGATCCTCGGCGGGCTCGCCATGGGCATGAGCCGCCGGGAGATCACCGCCCGGTACGCCGACATCGTCGACTTCTCCGGGATCAACGACAAGGGCGACTTCGTCTCGCTGCCGATGCGCACCTACTCCTCCGGCATGGGCGCCCGGCTCCGCTTCTCCATCGCCGCCGCCCGCAGCCATGACGTGCTGCTCATCGACGAGGCCCTGGCCACCGGCGACGCGGCCTTCCGCCGCCGCAGCCGGCAGCGGATCGACGAACTGCGCGCCGAGGCGGGCACGGTCTTCCTGGTCAGCCACTCGAACACGACCATCACCGAGACCTGCGACCGGGCGCTGTGGCTGGAGGCGGGCGAACTGCGCATGGACGGACCGGCGGACGAGGTCGTGGCGGCGTACGAACACTTCACCGGAACGGCCACCAAGACCACAACAAAGAGGACATAGCGGACTATAGTGCGGTGGGGTGACGACCGACCCGCCCCCGCAGGACACCCCCACCGCGGCCCGCACCACCGAAGCCACGCACGACACGCACGCGCCGCCGCCCGCCCTCACCCGCTCGCCCTTCGAGTCGGAGACGTTCACCTCCGCCACCTTCGTGACCGTCGGGCGCGGCCCGCTGCTCGCCCTCGCCGCCGTCTGGCTGCTCACCCGGGCCGGCATGCTGCTGCTCCTGATCCGCGACGACCTCGGCATCGGCGGCGTGGGCAGCGAGGTCTCCCTCCTCTACCGGTACTGGTACGGCCAGTTCGCGCACGGCACCTTCCCGCCCGGCGACGTCACCTGGCAGTACCCGCCGGGCGCCGGCCTGGTCATCATGGCGCCCGGCGCGCTGCCCTGGCTCAGCTACTTCCAGGCCTTCGTCGCCCTCGCGCTGCTCGCCGACGCCGTCGTCACCGTCGCGCTCGCCCGCGCCGACCGCGCCCGGCTCACCCACGGCGCCTGGTACTGGGCGCTCGGCCTGCCGCTGCTCCTGCACATCCCGCTCGCCCGCTACGACGTGCAGACCACCGCCCTCGCCGTCCTCGCCCTGCTCGCCCTCACCGCCCGGCCGGCCGCCGCCCACCGGATCGGCGGCGTCCTCGCCGGACTCGGCGCGATGGTGAAGGTCTGGCCCGCGCTCGCGCTGATCGGCACCCCGCGCGGCCGCACCACCCGCGAGTCCTGGACCGCCGCCGCCGTCACCGCGCTGACCCTGCTCGCCGTCCTCGCCCTGCTCTTCGCCGAGCCCCTCGGCTTCCTGCGCCAGCAGGGCGACCGGGGCGTGCAGATCGAGTCCCTCGGCGGCACCGCCCTGGCCCTCGCCCGCGCCACCGGTCTGTGGCCCGGCAGTGTCCAGTTCCGCTTCGGCGCCTTCGAGTACGTCGGCCCGTACGTCTCCACCGTCGGGCACCTGGCCCTGTTCCTGACCGCCGCCGCCTTCATCTGGCTGGTGTTCTGGCGCATCCGGGCGCACCGCTGGACCGCGGCCACCCCGCTCGACGCGGCCCTCGCCGCCGTGCTGCTCTTCACCGTCACCAGCCGGGTGATCAGCCCCCAGTACCTGATCTGGCTGCTCGGCCTCGCCGCCGTCTGTCTGACCTCCCGGGCCACCGTCATGCGCCCGGTCGCCCTGCTGCTCCTGCCGGCCGCCGCGCTCAGCGCCCTCGCCTACCCCGTCCTGTACGAGGACGTCGTCGCCGGCACCTGGCAGGGCCTCGCCGTCATGACGGCCCGCAACGCCCTGCTGCTCGCGGCGGCCGTGGTGGCCGCGCGGCGCCTGTGGACGGCGACGGTGACCTCGTAACCGTACGTACGCCGTACGCGCGCCGTACACACGCAAAAAAAGGGGGGCGCCCCCGCCGGTCACGAAGACCGACGGGGGCGCCCCCTCCCGCAAACGGGACTAGCTGTGCGTACGGAGCAGGGTGCGCATCGTCCGCATCGCGACCGACAGGTTCGCCAGGTCGAAGGCGTCCGAGCCCTGGATCTCCTCCAGGGTCGTGCGCGCGCGGCCCAGGATCGCCGCGTTCTTGTCCTCCCAGTCCTTGAACCGCTGCTCCGGGGTGGAGGTGCCGTTCCCGGCCGACAGGACGTCGGAGGTGAGCCCGGCGTGCGCGGCGAAGAGGTCCTCGCGGATGGAGGCGCGGGCCATGGACTGCCAGCGGTCGTTGCGCGGCAGCTCGATGATCCGGTCCATCAGGTCGGAGATCCGCAGCCGGTCGGCCAGGTCGTAGTAGACCTCGGCGACCGCCAGCGGGTCCTTGCCGGTGCGGTCCGCGATCGCGACGATGTCGAGCGTCGGGAAGGCGGAGGAGAACCCGGCCACGCGCAGCGCCAGCTCCTCCGGGACGCCGACACCGGTCAGCTCCTCCAGGATCGACTGGTACCACTCCAGGTCCGAGCCGCGCAGCAGCTGCGGCAGCTTCTCCCAGACCTGCTCGACCCGCTCCGCGAAGAACTCGATGGTCTCGCCGATCCGGAGCGGCTGCGGCCGGTTGTTGAGCAGCCAGCGGGTGCCGCGCTCGACCAGGCGGCGCGAGTGCAGGCGCATCCGGGTCTGGAACTCGGCGGCCACCTTGTTGTCGAGGTCCTCGACCGCGTCCCAGACCTCGCCCAGGCGGAAGATCACGCGGGCCGCGGTCTGCGCGCGCACGATCTCCTCGATCGACGCGCCGGTCTCCTCGCGGAGGCGGTGCAGGAAGGTCGAGCCACCGGTGTTGACGGTGTCGTTGACCAGGACCGTGGTGATGATCTCCCGGCGCAGCGGGTGGGTGTCGACGGCCTCGGCGAAGGTGTCGCGCAGCTGCGTCGGGAAGTAGGCGTGCAGCAGCCCGCGCAGGTACGGGTCGTCCGGCAGATCGGTGCCGATCAGCTCGTCGGCCGCGGTGATCTTCGTGTACGCGAGGAGGACGGCCAGCTCCGGCTGGGACAGGCCCCTGGCGTTGTTGAGCAGGTCGCGGATCTGCCGGTCGTTGGGCAGGAACTCCAGCGAGCGGTCGAGCGCCCCGTCGCGGCCGAGCCGGCGCATGAAGCGCTGGTGGGCGTGGAGCAGGGACGGCGACTGGGCGATGGCGTTGGCCAGGGCGGTGTTCTGCGCGTAGTTGTTGCGCAGCACCAGCGCGCCGACCTCGTCCGTCATCTCGGCGAGGATCTTGTTGCGCTGCTTGAGGGTCATGTCGCCCTCGGCGACCAGACCGTTCAGCAGGATCTTGATGTTGACCTCGTGGTCGGAGGTGTCCACGCCGGCGCTGTTGTCGATGGCGTCGGTGTTGACCTTGCCGCCCTCGCCGGCCGGGCCGCCGGTGCGGGCGAACTCGATGCGGCCCAGCTGGGTCGCGCCGAGGTTGCCGCCCTCGCCGATGACCTTGGCGCGCACGTCCTGGCCGTCGACGCGGATGGCGTCGTTGGCCTTGTCGCCGACCTCGGCGTTCGACTCGGCGCTCGACTTCACGTACGTGCCGATGCCGCCGTTCCACAGCAGGTCGACGGGCGACTGCAGGATCGACTTCATCAGCTCGGCCGGGGTCAGCTTGGTGATCCCGTCCTCGATGCCGAGGGCGGCCCGCATCTGCGCGTTGACCGGGATGGACTTGGCGGTACGGGGGTGGATGCCGCCGCCCGCGGACAGCAGCTCCGTGTTGTAGTCCGCCCACGACGAGCGCGGCAGGTCGAAGAGCCGGCGGCGCTCGGCGTACGAGGTGGCCGCGTCCGGGTTCGGGTCGATGAAGATGTGGCGGTGGTCGAAGGCCGCGACGAGGCGGATGTGCTCGGAGAGCAGCATGCCGTTGCCGAAGACGTCGCCGGACATGTCGCCGACGCCGACCACGGTGAAGTCCTCGGTCTGGGTGTCGTGGCCCAGCTCGCGGAAGTGCCGCTTGACCGACTCCCAGGCGCCGCGGGCGGTGATGCCCATGCCCTTGTGGTCGTAGCCGGCGGAGCCGCCGGAGGCGAAGGCGTCGCCCAGCCAGAAGCCGTAGTCCTGGGCCACGCCGTTGGCGATGTCGGAGAAGGTCGCGGTGCCCTTGTCGGCGGCGACGACCAGGTAGGTGTCGTCCTCGTCGTGGCGGACCACGTCCGCCGGGGGCACGACCTCGCCGGCCACCAGGTTGTCGGTGATGTCGAGGAGGGCGGAGATGAAGGTCTTGTACGAGGCGATGCCCTCGGCCAGCCACGCGTCACGGTCCACGGACGGGTCCGGGAGCTGCTTGGCGACGAAGCCGCCCTTGGCGCCGACCGGCACGATGACGGTGTTCTTCACCATCTGCGCCTTGACCAGGCCGAGGATCTCGGTACGGAAGTCCTCACGGCGGTCGGACCAGCGCAGGCCGCCTCGGGCGACCTTGCCGAAGCGCAGGTGGACGCCCTCGACGCGCGGCGAGTACACCCAGATCTCGAAGGCCGGGCGCGGCGCCGGCAGGTCAGGGATGGCCTGCGGGTCGAACTTCATCGACACGTACGGGTGCGGCCGGCCGTTCTCGGCCTTCTGGAAGAAATTCGTCCGGAGCGTGGCCTTGATGACGGTGAGGAAGGAGCGCAGGATGCGGTCCTCGTCGAGGGAGGCGACCTGGTCCAGGGCGCCGTCCAGCTCCTCCAGGAGTCCGTCGATCAGCTCGGTGCCGGCGCGCTGCCGCTCCGGCGCCATCCGCGCCTCGAAGAGGTTGACCAGGAGCCGGGTGGTGTGGACGTTGTTGCGGAGGGTGTCCTCCATGTAGTCCTGGCTGAAGGTCGAACCGGCCTGCCGCAGGTACTTGGCGTAGGCGCGCAGCACCATCGCCTCGCGCCAGGTGAGACCGGCGGACAGCACCAGCGAGTTGAAGCCGTCGTTCTCGGCCTCGCCGGTCCAGGTGGCGGCGAAGGCCTCCTGGAAGCGCTCGCGGGCGTCGTCGCCGAGGTAGTCGCCGTTGCCGGTGGGCGTGGGCATCCGCAGGCCGAAGTCGTAGACCCAGGCGTGGGTGCGGTCGGCGCAGCGCAGCTCGTAGGGGCGCTCGTCGGTGACCTCGACGCCGAGCCGGTTGAGCACCGGCAGGACGGCGGAGAGGGAGATCTGCTCGCCGGTCTTGTAGATCTTGAAGCGGCGCTCGCCGGAGCCGGACGCGACCGGCTCGTAGAGGGAGAGCGCGAAGTCCTTCTCGCTGCCGGCGAGGGCCTCCAGGTGCTGGAGGTCGGCGACGGCGGCGCGCGGCGAGTGGTCGGCCTTGTAGCCCTCGGGGAAGGCGTTGCCGTAGCGGCGCAGCAGCTCGGCGGCACGCTCCTCGCCGCACTCGGCGTTGAGCGCCTCGGCGAAGCCGTCGGCCCAGGAGCGGGTGGCGTCGGCGAGCCGGGACTCGATGCGGTCGACGTCGGCCTCGGTGAGCTTGGCCAGCTCGGTGCCGGGCTCGACGCGGATGACGAAGTGCAGCCGGGAGAGGATCGACTCGGTGTTCCAGGCCGTGAAGTCGACGCTGGTGCCGTTCAGCTCCTCCTTGAGGAGGTCGATGATCCGCAGCCGGACGCGGGTGGTGTAGCGGTCGCGCGGCAGGTAGACGAGGGCCGAGTAGTAGCGGCCGTACTCGTCCTGGCGCAGGTAGAGCCGCAGCCGGCGGCGCTCCTGCAGGTACAGGACGCTGGTGACGATGGAGCGCAGTTCGTCGACCGGGGTCTGGAACAGCTCGTCGCGCGGGTAGGTCTCCAGGATCTGGAGCAGGTCGCGGCCGTCGTGGCTGCTCGGCGAGAAGCCGGCGCCCTCCAGGACCTCCTGGACCTTGCGCTTGATGACGGGGACGCGGCGCACGGACTCGGTGTACGCGGCCGAGGAGAACAGGCCGAGGAAGCGGCGCTCGCCGATGACGTTGCCGTCGGCGTCGAACTTCTTCACGCCCACGTAGTCGAGGTACGAGGGGCGGTGCACGGTCGAGCGGCTGTTGGCCTTCGTCAGGATCAGCAGCTTGTGCTCGCGGGCCTTGGCGCGGGCGTCGGCGGGCAGCCGGCTGAAGGACGGGGAGACCGGGTGGGCGTGGTTGTCGTCGCCGCTGTGGTGCGGGTCGGAGCGCAGGATGCCGAGGCCGGTGCCGGGCACGGCGGCCAGGGCGTCGCCGTTGACCAGCTCGTACTCGCGGTAGCCGAGGAAGGTGAAGTGGTCCTCGGAGAGCCAGCGGAGCAGCTCGCGGGCCTCTTCGACCTCGGTCGGGCGCAGGTCGGAGGCGGTGGGCTCGTCGGGCAGGCCGTCGGCGAGGCGGAGCGCGGCCTCGCGCATCTTCTCCCAGTCCTCGACGGCCTCGCGGACGTCGGACAGGACGCGCAGCAGGTCGTTGGTGATCTGCTTGAGGTCGGCCTTGTCGGTCTCACGGTCGATCTCGACGTGGATCCAGGACTCGACGAGCACGTCGTGCGGGCGCTCGGCGGCAGCCTTGCCGGCCTTCCCCGCCTTGGTCTCGGGCTCCTTGGCGAGCACCTCGATGAGCTTGCCGGTGACGTCGCGGCGGACCAGGACCTGCGGGTGGATGACCACGTGGATGCCGCGGCCCTGGCGGGACAGCTCGTTGGTCACGGAGTCGACGAGGAAGGGCATGTCGTCGGTGACGACCTCGACGACGGAGTGGCTGCAGGTCCAGCCGTTCTCCTCGACCGTCGGGGTGTGCACGCGGACGTTCGCGGTGCCCTGCGGACGGTTCTCCGCGAGGCGGTAGTGCGAGAGCGCGGCGCCGAACACGTCCACGGGGTCGCGGTCGGTCAGGTCCTCGGGCGCGGTGTGCAGGTAGTAGCGCTGGAGGTAGTCGAGCACGGTCGCGTGGTCCGGACGCTTCCCGTCGGGCCCTGTCGGAAGTCGCCCCCCGACCGGGCTGTTCTCAGCTACCCGGGCGGCCCGATCGAGCAGCTCGGCCTTGGCTTCGTCCAGCTTGGTCTGCATGTCCTCTGACTCCTGTCGCGCGCCGTTGCGTGACGTCGGTGGAAGAAAGGGCACAACGCCACGACGCGGTGGTACCTGTCGTAGTAAGAGACGTTATGCCGCGATGAGAGATGTCCGGGCGCTTCTCGGCCACCGGACGGGGGATCTCGGCGAACGCGCCGTCGGCCCGGCCGCTGAGGCGAACCGGGCGGATGCCGGGGGCTGCGCTGCCCCCATGGCGTATCGCGCTGATCACGGGAAAAGCCTATCGCTGTTGACCCCCCGGCCGTCATGAGCCTTATGTGTACAAAAGAGGGGCGGGAAGTTTGACACTGTGGACAGCGACGAATGTTTCGACGGGGCACACACGACAGGTACGACGGGTACACCGACATCAGAGATCTGGACAGACCTGGGAGTCGCCATGGCGAAGATCTTGATCGTGACCGGGGACGCGGCGGAGTCGCTGGAGGTGATGTACCCCTACCAGCGGCTGCTCGAAGAGGGGTACGAGGTTGACATCGCGGCCCCCACCCGCAAGCAGCTCCGCTTCGTGGTCCACGACTTCGAACCGGGCTACGACACGTACACCGAGAAGCCCGGCTACACCTGGCCCGCCGACCTGGCCTTCTCCGAGGTCGACCCGGGCGACTACGCGGCGGTGGTGATCCCGGGCGGCCGGGCGCCGGAGTATCTGCGCAACGACCCGGAGCTCCGCAAGATCCTGAAGTCCTTCTTCGACGCCGACAAGCCGGTCGCCCAGATCTGCCACGGCCCGCTCCTGACCGCCGCCCTCGGCTCCCTGGAGGGCCGGCGCGTGACGGCGTACCCGGCCCTCGAACTGGACATGCAGGCGGCGGGCGCGAGCTTCCAGGACACGACGGCGGTGGTGGACGGCAAGCTGGTGTCGTCGCGGGCATGGCCGGACCATCCGGCGTGGATGCGGGAGTTCCTGAAGGTGCTGCGGGAGGCGGGCGTGGAGGCCTGACCGGTGTCTGATGCCTAGACGATCTCGTCGGCGACGGCGACGGCCTCGGTGAGCGAGTCGACGACGGGCACGCCGACCCGCTCCAGGCTGCGTCGGCTGTGCGAGCCGCCGGTGTACAAGACCGCCTTCGCCCCCACGTGCAGGGCCGCCACGGCGTCGTCCGCGGCGTCGCCGATGACGACGATCCGCTCGGCCGCCACCTCCAGGGCGGCGAGGTGCCGGACCATGTGCCCGGACTTGCCGTCCGTGGAGCTGTCGACGCGCCCGTCCATGCGTACGAAGCGCTCGGCGATGCCGTGGCGGCGTACGAGCGGGATCAGCTCGGCGTGCGGGGCGAGCGAGAGCAGCGACTGGGTGAAGCCGGACGCCTGGCGCGCCGCGAGCAGCTCGGCGGCGCCGGTGGTGAGCCCGCAGCCCTCGGCGCGCTGCCAGTAGTGCCGGTGGAAGGCGCCGTCCATCAGCGTCCACTCGTCGTCGGTGGGCAGCCGGCCCATGAGCCGCTCGTAGAACTTCGGAACGGGCACCGTGTAGAGCTCGCGGTACCGCTCCAGGCTGATCGGTTCGAGACCGAGCTCGGCGAAGGCCGCGTTGGTGGCGCCGATGACCGCGCCGATGTCGTCGAGCAGCGTGCCGTTCCAGTCCCAGACCAGATGCTTGCCGTGTGTGCCGTCTATGCCGTGTGCGCCGTGCTTCCCCATGGGAAGCCACGGTACCGCCCCGGGTCAGCCGAGCAGTCCGGGGATTTCCTGCACGCCGTACCAGAGCAGCTCGTGGTCCTCGGCGCCGTCCACGACGAACTGCGCGTCGTCGTCGCCCTGATCGGCCGCACCGAGCGCGGCCGCGGCGGCGGCGACGTCCGTCTCGGCGTCGTCGGCGTCGGCGTGCACGGCCGCGGCCTTCCCCATCGGCACGGCCCGCGCGATCCGCACCTCCCCGAGCGCCCCGGCGTCCAGCCCCCGGCCCGGATCCACGACGGCGTCCTTGTCGGCCACGTCCACCGCCACGACCACCCGCCGCCGCGCGACCCCCGGATCCCCCGCGATCATCCGCAACGACGCGGCCGCGGCCCGGCTCAGCGCCGCGTACTCCAGCTCCTCGATGTCGTCCGACACGTACCACTCCCGCAGCGCCGGCGTCACCCCGTACGCCACCACGGGCCCGGGCCCCAGCTCACCGCCCTTGTACGCCTGTGCGAGCCCGGAGAGGGTCAGAGGTACGTACACACGCATGGCAGGCCGCTTTCATCGTCGGAAATCGCCCTCAGGATACGTGCGGAGGGGACTTTCGGGGGGCGGTGGGGCGGGCCGCCGGGCTGCCGCCCGCGGCCGGCGCCGCAGGCGGACGGTGGAGCGCGGCTCGGCCGCGCACGCCGGAGCGGCAGGGCCCGGGAAACGGGCCCCGGGCCGAGCTCCGAACGCCGCAGCAGCGGACCCGGGGCGGCGCACCAGCCGGGCGGCCCCGCCCCGGGTCACTCTGCCGGGCGCTCCGCGCCACGGCGGACACGCGGGCGCCGAGCCCCGTCCCGGGTACACCGCACGTCCCCCTTCGAGGGGTCCCACGTCCACCCGTCCGGGTGATCGCGCCGCCCCCGGCGGGCTCCGCGGACCGGGCGGCGGCCGTGCCGTACCGGGCCCGTCACCCTGATAGGTGAAGCGCGGCGGGTGGACGCCGGGCCGGTCGGGGCGCTTGCCCGGCGGTTCGTCCAGGCCGTACAAGATCCCCAACAGAAAGTTACCGACCGGTATCGGTTGGTGACTCCATGCGACGAACGGGGATCCGCATGACCACCGAAACGGACACGCAGCCGCAGCCGCGCCCTCGCCGCACGACGCCCCGGAGGCCGGCCGGGCCCGCCGGGACGCGGCCGCGGGGGCGGGCGGGGAGCGGGCCGGGGCTGCGGGTGCCGCCGCATCTGATGTTCGCGGAGCGACTGCTCGCGGTGCTGAGCGGGGAGCGGCCGGTGCACTGGATGCTCGGCTTCACCGTCGGGGAGGCGTACGAGCAGCTGGTGCAGCTCGCGCCCGAGACGCCCCTGCGGTCGGCGGCCGGACCGCGACCGGTGGTGCGGCGCTGCACCGCCCGGCAGCCGGGGCACCGGGAGGCCGTGGAGGCCTGCGCCACGATCGCGACCGGGGACCGGGTCCGGGCCATGGCCTTCCGCCTGGAGCGCGGCCGCGACCTCCGCTGGCGCTGCGCCGCCGTCGAGCTCGACGGCCTGCCGTAGAAAGCCGTGAACAGACGAGGAGGGGCCGGTCGCCCAAAGCGGCGACCGGCCCCTCCCCTCACGTCACTACTTCTTGCGGCGACGCCCGCCCGCGCTCTTCTGCGCCTTCCGGCGCTCCGCCCGCGTCATCCCGTCGCCCGCGTCCAGCGGCTCACCGTCCGCGCCGAAGTCGCCCTCGACGACCGACCCGTCACCGTCGACCTTCGGCGCCGAGAAGTGCAGCCGGTCCGGACGCTGCGGCGCGTCCAGGCCCTTCGCCCGGATCTCCGGACGCCCGGCGCCCGACGGCACGGCGTCCTGCTTCTCGAGCGACGGCGCCACGTCCTGCACCGGGACCTCCTCGACCTGCTGCTCGACCTGGACCTCCAGGTTGAACAGGTAGCCGACGGACTCCTCCTTGATGCCCTCCATCATCGCGGAGAACATGTCGAAGCCCTCGCGCTGGTACTCGACCAGCGGGTCCTTCTGCGCCATCGCGCGCAGGCCGATGCCCTCCTGGAGGTAGTCCATCTCGTAGAGGTGCTCGCGCCACTTGCGGTCCAGGACCGACAGCACGACCCGGCGCTCCAGCTCGCGCATGATGTCCGAGCCGAGCTGCTTCTCGCGCGCGTCGTACTGGTCGTGGATGTCGTCCTTCACGGACTCCGCGATGAACTCGGCGGTGATGCCCGCACGGTCGCCCGCCGCGTCCTCCAGCTCCTCGACCGTGACCTTCGTCGGGTAGAGCTGCTTGAACGCGCTCCACAGCCGGTCCAGGTCCCACTCCTCGGCGAAGCCGTCGGCGGTCTCCTGGCGGATGTAGTCGTCGATCGTGTCGTCCATGAAGTGCTGCACCTGCTCGTGCAGGTCCTCGCCCTCCAGGACGCGGCGGCGCTCGCCGTAGATGACCTCGCGCTGCCGGTTGAGCACCTCGTCGTACTTCAGGACGTTCTTGCGCGTCTCGAAGTTCTGCGACTCGACCTGCGCCTGCGCGGACGCGATCGCGCGCGTCACCATCTTGTTCTCGATCGGCACGTCGTCCGGGACGTTGGCCATGGCCATGACCCGCTCGACCATCTGCGCCTTGAACAGACGCATCAGGTCGTCGCCCAGCGACAGGTAGAAGCGGGACTCGCCCGGGTCGCCCTGACGGCCGGAACGACCGCGCAGCTGGTTGTCGATACGGCGCGACTCGTGGCGCTCGGTGCCGAGCACGTACAGCCCGCCCAGCTCCTTGACCTCCTCGAACTCCGCCTTCACGGCCTTCTCGGCCCGCTCGAGCGCGCCCGGCAGCGCCGCCGCCCACTCCTCGACGTGCTCGACCGGGTCCAGGCCCGCCTGCCGCAGCTCCGCCTCGGCGAGGTCGTCGGGGTTGCCGCCGAGCTTGATGTCCGTACCGCGGCCGGCCATGTTCGTGGCCACCGTGACGGCGCCCTTGCGGCCCGCCTGCGCGACGATCACGGCCTCACGCTCGTGGTGCTTGGCGTTCAGCACCTCGTGCGGCACGCCGCGCTTGCTGAGCTGGTTCGACAGGTACTCGGACTTCTCGACGGAGGTCGTACCGACGAGGACCGGCTGGCCCTTCTCGTACTTCTCCGCGATGTCGTCGACGACGGCGGCGAACTTCGCGACCTCGGTCCGGTAGATCAGGTCCGGCTGGTCCTTGCGCTGCATGGGCTTGTTCGTCGGGATCGGCACGACGCCCAGCTTGTAGATCTGGTGGAACTCGGCCGCCTCGGTCATGGCCGTACCGGTCATGCCGGAGAGCTTGTCGTAGAGGCGGAAGAAGTTCTGGAGGGTGATCGTGGCGAGCGTCTGGTTCTCGTCCTTGATCGGCACGCCCTCCTTGGCCTCGATGGCCTGGTGCATGCCCTCGTTGTAGCGGCGGCCGGCGAGGATACGGCCGGTGTGCTCGTCGACGATCATGACCTCGCCGTCGATGACGACGTAGTCCTTGTCCTTCTTGAACAGTTCCTTCGCCTTGATGGCGTTGTTCAGGTAACCGACGAGCGGGGTGTTCACCGACTC
Organism: Streptomyces fradiae; assembly: GCF_041270065.1. Classification (NCBI taxonomy): domain Bacteria; kingdom Bacillati; phylum Actinomycetota; class Actinomycetes; order Kitasatosporales; family Streptomycetaceae; genus Streptomyces; species Streptomyces fradiae. Next base: position 2,998,027 of record NZ_CP065958.1, read on the forward strand.
GTACAGGTTGTCGATGCCCAGCCAGTCCTCGACCTTGGCGACACCGGACTCGTGGATGCCGACGGTGCGCTTCTTCTCGTCGACCTCGTAGTCGCCGGTCTCCTCGATGCCCTTCAGCGGGTTGCCGGGCTCGCCCTTGACGAGGCGGGTGACCAGCTTGGCGAAGTCGCCGTACCACTTGGTGGCCTGGTCGGCCGGGCCGGAGATGATCAGCGGCGTACGGGCCTCGTCGACCAGGATCGAGTCGACCTCGTCGACGCACGCGAAGTTGTGGCCGCGCTGGACGAGCTCGTCCTGGGACCACGCCATGTTGTCGCGCAGGTAGTCGAAGCCGAACTCGTTGTTCGTGCCGTACGTGATGTCGCACGCGTACTGCTCACGGCGCTGCGCCGGGGTCATGTTCGCGAGGATGCAGCCGACGTTCAGACCGAGGAAGCGGTGGACGCGGCCCATCATCTCGGAGTCGCGCTCGGCCAGGTAGTCGTTCACCGTGATCAGGTGGACGCCCTTGCCGGACAGCGCGTTCAGATACGCCGGGAGGGTACCGACGAGGGTCTTGCCCTCACCGGTCTTCATCTCGGCGACGTACCCGAGGTGGAGGGCGGCACCGCCCATGATCTGCACGTCGTAGTGGCGCTGGCCGAGAACGCGCTTGGCGGCCTCACGGACGGTGGCGAACGCCTCCGGAAGCAGGTCGTCCAGCGACTCGCCGTCCTGGTAGCGCTGCTTGTACTCGTCCGTGAGCGCCCGCAGGTCGGCGTCGGAGAGGTTGACGAAGTCCTCTTCGATGGAGTTGACCTGGTCCGCGATGCGGTGCAGTTTGCGCAGGATCTTGCCTTCGCCTGCACGCATGAGCTTGTGGAAGACGGACACTGAGGCTGGTCTCCTTGCCGGTCGGGCCTGGCACTGGGTCTTGTCATGACTCGGGCGCGGGCACGGCAGGTGGTCCCCACCGCAACGGCCATCGTAAGCGAGACCACCCTCACGGAGGGAGGCCCGCAGTGCCGGAGCAGTGGCGGAGCGCTGCGGGACGGGTGCGGGGCCGGTGCCGAGGGGCCCGCTCCCGCCCGTGACACCTCGCTCCCTGACCAACGCACGAGGCCGCCGGAAGGTGCCGCCCCCTGCGAAAAGTGTTCGCACCCGGCCCGGCGGGTCACCAGAATTCCGTCATGGAGCCCATCACCCTCACCACGGGCAGGCTGCGCCTGCGCCCCTTCACCCCCGCCGACGCCGGCGCGGTGTACGAGGCCTGCCAGAACCCCGCCATCCAGCGCTGGACCCAGGTCCCCGCGCCGTACACCCGCGAGGACGCCGAACTCTTCGTGACCCGCATCGTCCCGGACGGCTGGCGTGCCGACAGCGACTACGCCTTCGCCGTCGAGCCCCTCGATGGCGGCCCGCTGCTCGCCGCCATCGGCCTGCACGCGCGCGGGGAGGGCATCCGCGAGGTCGGCTTCTGGGCCACCGAGGAGCACCGGGGGCGCGGTTACGTGACGGAGGCCGTGGGCGCGCTCGCCCGGTGGGCCTTCGCCTCGCTCGGCGTGCACCGGCTGCTGTGGCGGGCCGAGGTCGGCAACGTGCCCTCGCGGGCCGTGGCCGAGCGGGCCGGTTTCGTCGTCGAGGGCGTGGAGCGCGCCGGTCTGCTCAACAAGGGCACGGCCCGCGACTGCTGGCTCGGCGCCCTGCTCCCCTCCGACCTGGACCTGCCGTCGCCCGTGCCGTACCTCCCGGCGAAGTCCTCCGCCGAGGCCTGAGCTCTGAGCTCTGGGCTCTGGGCTCTGGGCTCTGGGCTCTGGGCTCTGGGCTCTGGGCACTGAGCACTGTCAGTGCCGGGCTCTAGGGTCGGAGCATGACGACCGCCCCGCGCCCCGCCGCCGAACTGTCCGCCGACGAAGCCCGCCGGATCGCCCTGCGGGCCCAGGGGTTCCTCGGCGCCCCCGACCGCCGGGGCGGGGTGCGGGGCGTGCTGCGTCACCTCGGGCAGGTCCAGCTGGACACGATCTCGGTGCTCGCCCGCTCGCACGAGCTGATTCCGTACGCGCGCCTGGGCGCGGTCGGCCGACGCGCCGTCGAGGAGGCGTACTGGACCGACGGCCACGCCTTCGAGTACTGGTCGCACGCGGCCTGCATCCTGCCGATCGAGGAGTGGCCGCACTTCGCCTTCCGCCGCCGCGCCTACCGCGACCGCCCGCACTGGAACCACGAGCTCTCGGACGACGCGTACCAGGCGGTGATCTCCCAGCTGAAGACCGAGGGGCCGCAGACCGCGACCGAGCTCGGCGGCGCCAAGAACAAGGGCGAGTGGTGGGACTGGTCGGACTCGAAGATCGCCGTCGAGCGGGCACTGATGTTCGGCGAGGTGGTCGTGACCGAGCGGCGCGGCTGGAAGCGGGTGTACGACCTGGCGGAGCGCGCCGTGCCGGACGCGCTGCTGCACGACGACCTGGACGACACGGAGTGTCTGCGCCGGCTGGTCCGGCAGGCGGGCGAGGCGCTCGGCGTCGGCACCCGGGCGGACCTCGCCGACTATCACCGGATCAAGGGCGAGGCCTTCGACGCGGTGGTGGCGGACTCGGGTCTGGTGCCGGTGACGGTCGCGGGCTGGGGCAAGCCGGCCTGGGCCGATCCGGCGGCGCTCGCGACCGAGCCGCGCGGCCGGCACCGCACGACGCTGCTGTCGCCCTTCGACTCGCTGATCTGGGAGCGGCCGCGGACCGAGCGCATCTTCGGCTTCACGCACCGCCTGGAGGCGTACGTGCCGAAGCAGAAGCGGGTGTACGGGTACTTCGCGATGCCGGTCCTGGCCGGCGGCCGCCTGGTGGGCCGGGTGGACCCGGCGCGGGACGGGCGCACACTGGTCGCCCGGCAGGTCACCCTGGACGGCCCCAAGGCGGTCCCGGCGGTGGCACAGGCGCTGCGCGAGGCCGCGGAGTGGGTCGGCTGCGACGCGGTGGCGGTGGAGCGGGTCGACGCGCCCGAGCTGGCCCCGGCGCTGGTGAAGGCCCTGGGGTAGGTCTCGGGGTCCCGGGGGCTGGGCTGGGGGCGAGGGGCCGGCGGGGCCGGGGGCCGGGAGGGGCCGGCGGGGCCGGGCCTCAGCGGATCTCGAGGATCTTCTCCCGCATCGCGTAGACCACGGCCTCCATCCGGGAGTGCAGTTGCAGCTTCTCCAGGATGTTGCGGACGTGGTTCTTCACGGTGTTCTCGGAGATGAACAACTCCTTGGCGATGTCCCGGTTGTTCATCCCGGTGGCGACGAGCTTGAGGACCTCCAGCTCGCGGTCGGTCAGGCGCGGCGCGGGCACGAGCCGGCGCTCGTCGGTGCGCTGGATCATCGACTTGAACTCGGTGAGCAGCTTCGAGGCCATCGAGGGGCTGATCTGCGACTGCCCGTCGGCGACGGCGCGGATCGCGGTGGCGACCTCGTCGGTGGAGATCTCCTTGAGGAGATAGCCGGTGGCGCCCGCCTTGATCGCGTCGTAGAGGTCGGCCTCCTCGTCGCTGATCGTCAGCATGATGATCTTCGCGCTGGGGGCGACCTCCTTGATGGAGGTGCACGCCTCGATTCCGCCCCGCTTGGGCATGCGGACGTCCATCAGGACGATGTCGGGCAGGAGATCGGCCGCCTTGTCGACGGCTTCCGCGCCGTCCCCCGCCTCGCCGACGACCTGGATGTCCTCTTCCTGCGCGAGAACGATCTCCAGACCGCGGCGGAAAAGGGCGTGATCGTCCACGACGAGGACCCGGATCGGCTCGTCGCGTGACGCCCCGTTGGCCGAATCCATTCCCTCCGGGTTCACCGGCTGGTCGAGCGTTCGCCCGCCGTGCACCGGCCCGAAGCTGTCCGCCATCGTTCCTCCCCCATGAAGGCCGTGGCCTGAAGTCATGTACTGGTTCGCTTTCGGTCCCCAACCGCTGCTCGGGGAGCACCGGTTGGCGTGCGGCCCATGCTTTCATGCCGCGGCCCCCGTGCGGTGATCCCGTGGGCGCACGCGGGCGCACAGGGGTGCCCCTGGGAGCGCGCGGAGCGCTCCAGGGGCACCGGGGTCATGGTCCGTCCGCGGCCGGGGCGCGCGGCCCGGGGCGATCAGCCGCCGAGCGCGCCGCCCGCGCCGCCGCCCTCGGCGAGCGGGTCGCTCTCGAGGTGGATGACGCCGTAGTCGTAGGCGTGTCGCCGGTAGACGACACTGGGCTGCTTCGTGTCGGAGTCGACGAAGAGATAGAAGTCGTGCCCGACCAGCTCCATCTCGTAGAGCGCCTGGTCGAGGCTCATGGGGGCGGCACTGTGGGTCTTCTCCCTGACCACCAGCGGCCCTTCGCCCTGGACCTGGATCGAGCCCATCATCGTGGTGGGCACGTTCTCGGACTCGTCGGCGACCAGCTCACCGCTGCCGTTGAGCTCGGCGGCGCCGTGCACGACGTCACCGACCTCGGCCGCCGACAGCCGGCCGGCGCCGCGGCGGGTGAACCGCTTGTCGTGCTGCTTGCGCAGTCGGGCCTCCAGCTTGTCGCTGGCGAGGTCGAGCGCTGCGTACGGGTCGCCTGCTGCCGCTTCCGCCCGGATCACCGGGCCTCGGGAGTGGAGGGTGATCTCCACGCGGTCCGACCTGTCGGCCTGCCGCGGGTTGTGCTCCTTGGACACCTCGACGTCGAGGCTGATCACCTTGCCGTCGAGCTTCTGGATCTTCTCCAGCTTCAGCTTCTCGGCCACGTGCTTCCGGAACCGCTCGGGCACCTCGGTCTTGCGGCCCTTGACGACGATGTCCACGCAGAACTCCGTTCCCGGATTGCCCGTCCCGGCTCCTTGGCCCGGCGGGCTACATCCCTTTGCACCAGGCCCCGGCGATTACCGGAACCTCGGACTTGGCGACCTGACCTCCTCCTCCCCAGTCGACAAGCTCCCCACCCCATCAACCAGAGGTTAATTCGCCTTGAACTCCTGTCCTGTAGGCGCACCCGTGCATTCGATGAGGTGTGGCATTCGCCATTCCTCACAACCGAACATAGCTCGTTCGGACGGGTGTCGGCACCCGCTGGAGCCGGTTACCTCCGTTCGGGTGCATTCACCTCTCACCACCTGCAACGATGCAACTTCCCCGTCAGTTCCGGTTTATTTCGAACGAGGACGGAGAAGATGCGACTACCGCCGCCGCGGCCTGTTCGAATTGCCCTTCCTCGACTCCTCCTGCCACGCCTCCCTTCGGCCTGTCCGGTAATCCCGGAAACATGAACGGACGGTGTACGGAGCGGTGGCCGTGCCCGGCCGCCGCGAGCGCCCGCGCCGCCTCCGCGAGCGAGGCCCCGGTGGTCATCAGGTCGTCCACGAGGACCACCCGCGCGCCCGCCCGCACGGCCTCGCCGAGCGGCCGCACCCCGGACGCCGCCACCTCGAGCGCCCCGGCCAGGTTCGCCCGCCGCCCGCGCGCACCGAGCCCGGACTGGTCGGCCACCTCCCGCCGCTGCCGCAGCACCGGCAGGACCCGCGCCGCCCGTCCCGTACGCCGCAGCCGGCCCGCCGCGGCCAGGGCGATCCGCCGGGTCGGATCATGGCCACGCGCCCGCACCGAGCGCCGCGAGGACGGCACCGGTACGAGAAGCAGCGCACCGGCCCCGGGCCCGCCCCGACCCCCGGCAGCGGCCGTCACGGCCCCCGCGAGCGCCACGCCCAGCGGCCCGGCGAGCGGCAGCGCGCCGCGCTCCTTGTGCGCGAGCAGCACGGCCCGCGTCGCGCCCTCGTAGGCTGCCGCCGCGAACACCGCCGGCAGCCCCGGCGGCTCCGGCGCCGGCCGCACCCGGCGGGGAGCGCCGCCGGTGAGTTCGACCGCGCACGGCGGGCACAGCGCCGTACGGGGTCTCCCGCAGCCTCCGCAGGAGCCCGGCAGCACCAGCCCGGCAATCTCTCGCCACCACCCCCGCATGGCTCCACTGTCCTCCTGCCCGGCGGCTCCGGCCACCCCTGTGGAAAACCCCCTGTGGACAACACGCGAGGAACGGAGAAAGGGCCCCGTCCGCAGGACGCGGACGGGGCCCGAACGGCCCGGAGGGACGGGGCCGGACGGCCTGGGCCGAGGCCCGGACCCAGGGGGCGTGACGGTGCCTGGGGGGGCTCAGCCCGGGTAGACCGGGGAGCCGCCCTCCTTCACCACCGGCTGCCAGTTCGCGCCCGGGACCAGCCGCACGATGCCGTCGTTGCCGGAGTCGGCGACCACCGGCGCCTGTTCGCCGTGCGGCGCGGCCACCGCCTCGACGCCGTTGAGGCCCGGCAGGACGGAGCTCGCCGAGGTCGAGCCGTCCGTCTGCACGTACCGCACCTGCTGCACCCCGCCGGCCTCCGTGCCGACCACGACGAGCCGGCTCGGCCCGGCCCAGGAGACGGAGGTGACCGACTCAAGGCGCGGCGCCGCGTTCTCCAGGTCCGTCACGGCGACCGACTGCACGCCGTCGTCGAAGGTCCGCTCGACCCGCCCGATCTGCAGGGTGGTCCGCTTGTCCTGGGTGACGAGCAGCGCGATGCGCACCCCGTCGGCGGAGACCCGCAGCGACTCGATGCGCGCGCCGTCCCGCAGCCAGGGCGTCGCGACCTCGATCCGCTCGCCCCGGCCGCCCGGCACCATCCACAGGCGCGGCTTGAGCGGGTTGCGGTCGGCGACCCACAGGTCGCCGCGGCCGTCCCAGCTGGGCGCCGAGAGACGGTTGTCGGGCTGGGCGGCGGTGCTGGTGACGACGGGCGCGGGCAGCTCCTCGTCGGTGCTGAGGGAGCCGACGCGCAGCTCGCGCCCGTCCTGGACGACACCCGCCGCGTAACTCTCCTCGCGGTCCACGCCCACGGACCGCAGCGGAAGCGTGCCCTTGCCGAAGGGGCCGGTCACCTCGGTCGGCTTGTCGGGCCGCTGCCCGTCGACCGACAGCATCATCAGCTTGCCGTGCTCGTCGACGAAGTAGGGGTTCTCGCCGCCGCCGGGGTTGCGGACCGGCGAGTACTCGTCGATCGCCTGCCCCTTGCCGAGCAGGCACAGCCGGTTGCCCCCGCTGCCCTGGATCTCCACCTGCTCGACCCGTACCGAGGTCAGGTCGCGCAGCGTGAACAGCAGCTGCGCCGCCATGCCCTTGCAGGCGGCCGCGCCGACGTGGTCGGCCTTCTTGTTGAGCGGCACCTTCAGGGTGGACTGGTCATCCGTGGCCAGGGTGGTGACGCCCTCGCGCAGCTGCGTGCCGGACGGGAAGCGGGTGTCCACGGCCGGGTTCAGCCAGCCGGTCGGGCCCTCCAGGAGCGCCTTCACGGTCTGCGCCACCGGGTCCATGCGGGTGACCGGGTCCTGGCGCTGCCGGATGTAGACGGGGTCGGCGACGACCCAGTTCTCGCCGGACGCGAAGTAGTACTTGTTGACCGAGCGGTAGTTGCGCAGGAAGTCCGCCTCGCCGAGCACCAGGCCCTTGGGCAGCTTGTCGATGCGCCATTCCTTGGTCTTGCCGTCCGCCGCGAGCTGCTGCACCACATGGATCGACTCGGCGTACTCGGCGGGCGCCTTCGGCTGGTAGGCGTGGCTCGCGTCGACCGTCGCGATCTGCCGCCCGGACAACGGGAAGGTCCGCCCCGTGCTCTCCGGGTCGGCGAGCCGCACCGCCGGGTCGCGGCCGGGCGCGGTGGTGAGCACGGCGATGTTCTCCTCCGGCTTCCAGCTGCGCGCGGCCTGCTTCGTCAGGTACTTCCGCGCCGTGGCGAAGCCGGGGTCGTCACTCGTCATGGCCTCAAGGAAGCCGTCGACGATCTCGTCCGGATCAGCGTTCTCGCGCGGCGCCACCGCGTACACCCGCACCTGCGAGTCGCCCGGGTTGGAGGCCTTCACGGCCTGGACGTCACCGCTGTCGGGCATGGTCGCGCAGCCGGCCACGAGCAGCGAACCGCACGCCGCCAGGACCGCGCCCCGCACCGGCCTTCCCCGCCCCAGGGTCTCCCGCTTCCCTCGAAGGTCAGCGCCCACCAGTTCCGTCCTCCCGCTCGGCGCGCGTCGACGCCATCGCCTCACCACCCTGGCCGTCCCCGGTGTCCTCCGTGCCGTCGGCGGACCGGGCCACCACCCGGGCGCCGCTGCCCGGCAGGGCCGTCGGATCGGCCGTCGCCCGCGGCACGGCGGGCAGCCGCGGCGGTACGGGCAGGGCCGGACGGTCCCCGGCGGACTGCACCGGCACCGCCGGAAGCCGCGCCCCGGCCGCCGTACCGCCGGGCTTCGGAGCCCAGCCCTCGGCGCCCGCCGCCCCCGCCTCGAGCGCGGCCTGCTCGCGGTTGCGCCGCGAGTCCTCCGGCTCCAGCGGGATCGGGGAGCCGCGCAGCGGCTCGTCCGCGGTGCGCGGCAGGGTGAGCCGGAACTGCGAGCCGCCGCCCGCCTCGCCCCACGCCTGGAGCCAGCCGCCGTGCAGCCGGGCGTCCTCCACCGCGATCGACAGGCCCAGACCCGTACCGCCGGTGGTACGGGCGCGGGCCGGGTCGGCCCGCCAGAAACGGTTGAACACCCGGGTCGCCTCGCCCGGCTTGAGGCCCACGCCGTAGTCGCGCACGGCGACCGCGACGGCCCCGCCGGCCGCGGCCAGCTTCACGACGACGTCCCGGCCCTCGCCGTGCTCGACGGCGTTCACGACCAGATTGCGCAGCACCCGCTCGACCCGGCGGGCGTCCGCCTCGGCGACCACCGGCTGCTCGTCGCCGGTGACGACGATCCGGCAGCCCTTGCGCTCGGCCAGCGGCTCGGCGCCGCCGATGACCCGCCGCACCACCTCGCGCAGATCTATCGGCGCCGCTTCCAGGGCCGCCGCGCCCGCGTCGAACCGGCTGATCTCCAGGAGGTCGGAGAGCAGCGACTCGAAACGGTCGAGCTGGTCGCCGAGAAGCTCGGCGGAGCGCGCGGTCACCGGGTCGAAGTCGGCGCGCGCGTCGTGGATGACGTCGGCCGCCATCCGTACCGTCGTCAGCGGGGTGCGCAGCTCGTGCGACACGTCGGAGACGAAGCGCCGCTGCATCCGGGACAGCTCCTCCAGCTGCTGGATCTTGAGCTGGAGGTTCTGCGCCATCTTGTTGAAGGCCTCGCCGAGGCGAGCGATGTCGTCCTCGCCGGTGACCTTCATCCGTTCCTGGAGCCCGCTGGCCGACAGCCGCTCGGCCACCCCGGCGGCCATCCGCACGGGCGTGACGACCTGCCGCACCACCAGCCACGCGATGGCGCCGAGCAGCACGACGACGAACAGCCCGGCGGTCGCCAGGGTGCCCTTGACCAGGGCGAGGGAGTCGCCCTCCTGGGTGAGCGGGAAGAGGTAGTACAGCTCGTACGGGGTGCCGTCGGCGTCGTTGAGCCGCTTGCCGATCACCAGGCCGGCCTCGGAGGACTTGCCGCTGGTGTAGTGGATGCGGGCGAACTTCTGGAAGGTGCTGGTGCCCTGCGCGACGTTGTGCCGCAGGTCGGCGGGGATGCTCGTGGTCGGGTCGACCTCACCGGAGGCGCGGGCGCCGCGGCTGGCGGTGTTGCCGGTCTCCAGGGACAGCGCGACCACGTTGTAGGCGCTCTGGCCGCCGCTGGCGAGCTGCTCGACGAGGGTCGAGCGCCAGTTCACGGACGCGCCGGCCCGGCCGCCGTCCTGGTCGCCCGGCTGGGAGGGCGTGGTCGCGGCCCGGTCCTGCGCGGCGGAGAACCCGCCGGCCGCCTGGCTCTGCGCCGCCCTCTCCTTGGCGTCGAGCAGTCCGTTGCGCACCTGGCCGATGACGACCAGGCCGAGCAGCAGCACCACCCCGAGGGACATGAGCAGGGTGCCCGCGACGACCCGCACCTGCAGATTGCGCCGCCACAGGCGTACGGCGGGCAGCAGGGGGCGCCGCACCCAGCGCATCACGAGCCGGAACACCGGCCCGCCGGGGGCGCCGTCCTGGAGCAGACGGCCGAAACGCGGACCCCCCCGTCCCGGTCCGGCAGCCCGCCCCGTACGGACTCCCGGGTCCCCGGGCTTCGGAGCAGCACTGCCTGCGCTCATGTCAGCTCGGTCCCGCCTTGTAACCGACACCTCGGACGGTCACCACGATCTCCGGGCGCTCGGGGTCCTTCTCGACCTTCGAGCGCAGCCGCTGGACGTGCACGTTCACCAGACGGGTGTCGGCGGCGTGCCGGTAGCCCCAGACCTGCTCCAGGAGCACCTCACGCGTGAACACCTGCCACGGCTTGCGGGCGAGGGCGACGAGCAGGTCGAACTCCAGCGGCGTCAGGGCGATGGACTGCCCGTCCCGCTTCACGGAGTGCCCGGCCACGTCGATGACCAGATCGCCGATGGCCAGCTGCTCGGGCGCCGGCTCCTCCGACCTCCGCAGCCGCGCCCGGATCCGGGCGACGAGCTCCTTCGGCTTGAACGGCTTCACGATGTAGTCGTCGGCGCCCGACTCGAGCCCGACGACGACGTCGACGGTGTCGCTCTTGGCCGTGAGCATCACGATCGGCACCCCGGACTCGGCCCGGATCAGCCGGCACACCTCGATCCCGTCCCGCCCGGGCAGCATCAGATCCAGCAGCACCAGATCCGGCTTGGCCTCGCGAAAGGCCGCGAGCGCCTTGTCGCCGTCCGCGACGAACGACGGCTCGAACCCTTCACCTCGCAGCACGATGCCGAGCATCTCGGCCAGTGCGGTGTCGTCGTCGACGACGAGAACGCGTCCCTTCATATCGACATCATCCCATTTCCGTATCAGTCTCAAGGCGGCTGGTGAGATACCTCACTGACCTGCGGTGTCGGGCGGATGCCTGCTCCGGGGGCCACGCGGCCGGCCAGCACCGTACCCCGCGCCCTCCGGTACGGACGAGGCGAACGATTCCGGCCATCGCCGTGATCGCCGCCGAACCCTCCCCGATGTGTTCCCCCGTCGCCCCCGAATCGCCCACCCGAAGCGGCGTCGGCACAGTCTGCCCCGCCGCCCTCCCGCAAGGAAGGCGCAGGAGTGCGCTCGGCCCCCGCCCGCGGGAGGGGCCCGCGTGGCACGATGGCTCCCGGCCCGCCGCCCGGACAGGCGTACGGCCGCAGAGACCGAGCCGGTTCGCCGATCCGGCCCCGCGACCATTCCTCGAGGTGGACGACCGTGAACGACACTCCGGGCTGGACCTCGCCCGGATCTGCTCCCTCCGACGGCCAGGACGGCTCGGGGATCCCCCGGCCCGCCTCGCCCGGCGATGCGAACGGCTCCGCACCCCAGTGGTCGAAGGAGCAGCCGCCCGCCGGCCAGTGGCAGTCGCCGACCGCCCCTGGCGTCGACGCCCCGCCGCAGACCCCGGCACGCGCCCACAGCGGCGGCGGCTGGGGCGCGCCGCCCCCGTACGGGCACTGGGGGCCGCCGCCGGCCGCCAAGCCCGGTGTGCTGCCGCTGCGCCCGCTGACCCTCGGCGACATCCTCGACGGGGCCGTGACGACCATGCGCCGCTACTGGCAGACGGTCCTCGCGATCACCCTCGGCGTCGCGGTCGTCGCGCAGCTCGCGGACATCCTCAGCGTGCGCTTCCTGGCCCCGGAGCCCGTGGCGATCGACCCGGACGCCACCCCGGCCGAGGCCCTGTCGCAGAGCGTCGCGTCCCTGAAGAACGCACTGGCCGAGTCCGGCCCCTCGTATGTCGTCATGATCGCCGCCGGGCTGATCTGCTCCGCGCTGCTCACCGTCGTCATGAGCCGGGCCGTCCTCGGCCGCCCGGTCACCCTCGGCGACGCCTGGCGGGACGCCCGCCCGCGGCTGCTCCAGCTCCTCGGCATCACCGTCCTGGTGATCGCCGCCTCCGTCGCGATCATGGTCGTGGGCATCCTGCCCGGACTGCTCCTCGGCGGCAGCGCCGGCAGCGGCCTGGCCTTCGTGGGCGGCCTCTGCGCCTTCGTCGCCGTCGTCTGGCTGACGATCGCCCTCTCCCTCGCCTCCCCCGCCCTGATGCTGGAACGCCAGGGCGTCGTCAAGGCGATGAAGCGGTCCATGAAGCTGGTCCAGGGCTCCTGGTGGCGCATCTTCGGCATCACCCTGCTCACCAATGTGATGGTCGCCGTCTTCACGATGCTGGTCGCCATCCCGTTCCTCATCGCGGCGACGGCCGCCTCCGGCAGCGGCCTCGACTCCTTCATGGAGGGCAGCGTCCCGGAGACCGGCTGGACCTTCCTGATCATCATGGGCATCGGCGGCGTCATCACCAGCGCCCTCACCTACCCGCTCACCTCCGGTGTGACCGTGCTCCTCTACATCGACCAGCGCATCCGCCGCGAGGCCCTCGACCTCGAACTGGCCCGCGCCGCCGGACTCCCCGGCTACGGAGGCTGATGGCGTGACGATCACGGGGGGCACGGCCGGTGGCACACCGGTCGACATTCCGCGCGTCCCCGCCCGGGAGGCGGCGGAGCGCGAACTGTCCAAGCCGATGTACCACGAGAACGATCCCAGCCTGCTCCAGCGCGTCCTCGACCGCTTCTGGGACTGGGTCGACGGCCTCTTCGACGCCGCCTCCGGCGCGACACCGGGCGGCGTCATCGGCCTCGTGGCCGTCGTCATCGTCGTGCTCGCCCTGGTCGCCGCCCTCTGGTGGCGCCTCGGCACCCCCCGCCGCACGCCCGCCGCCGGCGGCGACTCCCTCTTCGACGACGGTCCCCGCACCGCCGCCGAACACCGGGCCGCCGCCGCCCGGCACGCCTCCGCCGGCCAGTGGAACCAGGCCGTCCAGGAACGCATGCGCACCATCGTCCGCGCCCTCGAGGAACGCACCCTGCTCGAACCCCGCCCCGGCCGCACCGCCGACGAGGCCGCCGCCGAAGCCGGCCGCCATCTCCCCGTCCACGCCGACGCCCTGCGCGCCGCCGCCCGCGCCTTCGACGACGTCACATACGGCGGCCGGAGCGCCGACCAGCCCGCGTACCGGCGCATCGAGCAGCTGGACACCGCCCTGGAGCGGACCAAACCGGTCCTCGCCACGAGCACCGCCGGCGGCTTCACGGAGGCGCCCCGATGAACCGCGCCCCGAAGACCCGGTCCGCCACCTCCACCTCGCTCACCCCGCGCCAGCTGTGGAGCCGCGCCCGCGGCGCCCTGCTGCTCCTCGCCCTGGCCCTGATCGGCGGCCTCGTCCTGGCCACCGTCCGGTCCGGCGACCACGGCGGCCGACTCGACCCGCGCTCCGCCGACCCCTACGGCAGCCGCGCCGTCGCCGAACTCCTCAAGGCCCGGGGCGTCACCGTCGACGTCCACGACACCCTGGCCGCCGCCACCGCCGCCACGGGCGACGACATCACCCTGCTCGTCACCACCCCCGACCTGCTGACGCCGCAACAGCAGTCCACGCTGTACGGGGCGATGAGCCGATCGGCCGGCCGCACCGTCCTCCTCGGCGCCGGCGCCGCGAGCCTCGACACCCTCGCCCCCGGCATCGACACCGACCTGAGCGTCGCCGTCGCCACCCGCGCCCCCGGCCCCCGCTGCACCCTGCCGGCCGCCACCCGCGCCGGCACGGCCGACCTCGGCGGCGAGCGCTACCGCACCGGCGCCACCACCGCCGACGCCTGCTACCCCGCCGACGGCCTGCCGACCCTGGTCCGCGTCCCCGGCCCGGGCAGCGCCGACACGGTCCTCGTCGGCTCCCCCGAACTCCTCTACAACAAGCGCCTCGCCCGACAGGGCAACGCGTCCCTCGCCCTGCAACTCCTCGGCTCCCGACCGCATCTCGTCTGGTACCTCCCCTCGCTCACCGACGTGCCCGCGGACCCCGAGACCACCGACGACCCCGGCTCCGCCTTCCTCGACCTGATCCCCTCCGGCTGGCTGTGGGGCACCCTCCAACTCGCCGTCGCCGCCGTGCTCGCCGCCGTCTGGCGCGCCCGCCGCCTCGGCCCCCTCGTACCCGAACGCCTCCCCGTCGCCATCCGCGCCTCCGAGGCGACCGAGGGCCGCGCCCGCCTCTACCGCAAGACCGACGCCCGCGACCGCGCGGCCACCGTCCTGCGCACCGCGACCCGCGACCGGATCGCCCCGCTCCTCGGCGTCCCCGGCAAGGACGCCCACTCCCCCGACCTGCTCCTCCCCGCACTCTCCGCACGGATCCCCACGACCGCCGCGGCGGTCCACCGGACCCTGCTCTTCGGCCCGGCTCCCGCCGACGACGCCGCCCTCGTCCGCCTCGCGGACCAACTCGACGCCCTCGAAAGAGAGGTACGCACCTCATGAGCGCCCCGACCCCCGAGGCCATGACGGGCTCGGACAGCGCCCGCGCCTCCCTGGAGGCCCTGCGCACCGAGATCGGAAAGGCCGTGGTCGGCCAGGACCCGGCCGTCACCGGTCTCGTCGTCGCCCTGCTCTGCAAGGGCCACGTGCTGCTGGAGGGCGTCCCCGGCGTCGCCAAGACCCTCCTGGTGCGGGCCCTCGCCACGTCGCTCGAACTCGACACCAAGCGCGTCCAGTTCACCCCCGACCTGATGCCGAGCGACGTGACGGGCTCCCTCGTCTACGACGCCCGGACCGCGGAGTTCTCCTTCCAGCCCGGCCCGGTCTTCACCAACCTGCTGCTCGCCGACGAGATCAACCGGACGCCCCCGAAGACCCAGGCCTCGCTCCTGGAGGCCATGGAGGAGCGCCAGGTCACCGTGGACGGAACCCCCCGCCCGCTGCCCGAGCCCTTCCTCGTCGCCGCGACCCAGAACCCCGTCGAGTACGAGGGCACCTATCCGCTGCCTGAGGCCCAACTGGACCGCTTCCTGCTGAAGCTGACGGTCCCGCTGCCCTCACGCGAGGACGAGATCAGCGTCCTCACCCGCCACGCCCAGGGCTTCGACCCGCGCGACCTGAAGGCCGCCGGAGTCCGCCCGGTCGCCGGCCCCGCCGAACTCGCGGCCGCCCGCGAAGCGGTCGCCAAGGTCGCGATCTCCGCCGAGATCGCCGGCTATGTCGTCGATATCTGCCGTGCCACGCGTGAATCCCCCTCGCTCACTCTCGGCGTCTCCCCCCGAGGAGCCACCGCCCTGCTCTCCACGGCCCGCGCCTGGGCCTGGCTCACCGGCCGGGACTACGTCACCCCGGACGATGTGAAGGCCCTGGCGCTGCCGACCCTCCGGCACCGCGTCCAACTGCGGCCCGAGGCCGAGATGGAGGGAGTCACTCCCGACTCCGTCCTCAACTCGATCCTCGCCCACGTCCCCGTACCTCGCTGAGAACGGCACCCCATGGCCCTCACCGGACGAACCGCCCTGCTCGCCGCCATCGGGTCGCTCCCCGTGGGCATCCTCGCGCCCAGCTGGACGGGGATGCTCGCGGTGAACGCGCCACTCACACTCGCAATTCTGTGCGACTACGCGATGGCCGCGCCAGTGCGAAAGCTCCAATTCACCCGATCTGGTGACACAACTGTTCGACTGGGTGACGCGGCCGAAGTCCGACTGACCATCACCAACCCGTCCCGCCGCCGACTTCGCGCCCAACTCCGCGACGCCTGGCCTCCGAGCGGCGCCCAGAGCCCCACGCGCCAGAAGCTGACGGTCCCCGCCGGCGAACGCCGCCGGATCACCACGGCCCTGCGTCCCACCCGCCGCGGCGACCGCCGCGCCGAGCGCGTCACCGTCCGTTCCTTCGGCCCCCTCGGCCTCGCTGCCCGCCAGGGCAACCACGAGGTCCCGTGGGCCGTGCGGGTCCTACCGCCCTTCACCAGCCGCAAGCACCTGCCCTCGCGCCTGGCCCGGCTCCGCGAACTCGACGGCCGCACCAGCGTCCTCACACGCGGCGAGGGCACCGAGTTCGACAGCCTCCGCGAGTACGTCCCCGGCGACGACACCCGCTCCATCGACTGGCGGGCCACCGCCCGCCAGACCACCGTCGCCGTCCGCACCTGGCGCCCCGAACGCGACCGCCACATCCTCATCGTCCTCGACACCGGCCGCACCTCCGCCGGCCGCGTCGGCGACGTCCCGCGCCTCGACGCCGCGATGGACGCGGCCCTCCTGCTCACCGCCCTCGCCTCCCGCGCCGGCGACCGCGTCGACCTCCTCGCCTACGACCGCCGCCTCCGCGCCCAGGTCCAGGGCCGCTCCGCGAGCGACGTCCTGCCGGCCGTGGTCGACGCCCTGGCCCCGCTGGAACCCGAACTCGTCGAGACCGACGCCCGGGGCCTCGCGGCCACCGCCCTGGCCCGCGCCCCGCGCCGCTCGCTCATCGTCCTGCTCACGGGCCTGGACGCCGCCCCCGTCGAAGAGGGCCTGCTCCCGGTCCTCCCCCAGCTCACCCAGCGCCACACCGTCCTGGTCGCCTCCCCGTGCGACCCGCACGTCGTCCGGATGGCCGGCACCCGCGGCACGATCGAGGGCGTCTACGAGGCAGCCGCCGCGACCCAGACCCAGTCCCAGCGCCTCCGCACGGCCGAACAGCTCCAGCGCCACGGCGTCACCGTGGTGGATGCGGCCCCGGATGCCCTGGCCCCCGCACTGGCGGACGCGTATCTCGCACTGAAGGCCGCCGGCAAGCTCTGAGCGGAGTGCGGGGCTTTCCGGTGCTTCCGGTCGGCGGCCGGCCGCTGGAAAGGGGCTGTGAACGCAGAAAAGCCCCGCACCATAAGGTGCGGGGCTTTCCCACAATGATTGTTCGGCGGCGTCCTACTCTCCCACAGGGTCCCCCCTGCAGTACCATCGGCGCTGAAAGGCTTAGCTTCCGGGTTCGGAATGTAACCGGGCGTTTCCCTAACGCTATGACCACCGAAACACTATGAAGTTGAACCGCCGCACCTCCCGTAGGGGGGCGTGTTCGTTACTTCAGAACTAACACAGTGGACGCGAGCAACTGAGGACAAGCCCTCGGCCTATTAGTACCGGTCAGCTCCACCCATTACTGGGCTTCCACATCCGGCCTATCAACCCAGTCGTCTACTGGGAGCCTTACCCTCTCAAGGAGGTGGGAATACTCATCTCGAAGCAGGCTTCCCGCTTAGATGCTTTCAGCGGTTATCCCTCCCGAACGTAGCCAACCAGCCATGCCCTTGGCAGAACAACTGGCACACCAGAGGTTCGTCCGTCCCGGTCCTCTCGTACTAGGGACAGCCCTTCTCAATATTCCTGCGCGCACAGAGGATAGGGACCGAACTGTCTCACGACGTTCTAAACCCAGCTCGCGTACCGCTTTAATGGGCGAACAGCCCAACCCTTGGGACCGACTCCAGCCCCAGGATGCGACGAGCCGACATCGAGGTGCCAAACCATCCCGTCGATATGGACTCTTGGGGAAGATCAGCCTGTTATCCCCGGGGTACCTTTTATCCGTTGAGCGACGGCGCTTCCACAAGCCACCGCCGGATCACTAGTCCCGACTTTCGTCCCTGCTCGACCCGTCGGTCTCACAGTCAAGCTCCCTTGTGCACTTACACTCAACACCTGATTGCCAACCAGGCTGAGGGAACCTTTGGGCGCCTCCGTTACCCTTTGGGAGGCAACCGCCCCAGTTAAACTACCCATCAGACACTGTCCCTGATCCGGATCACGGACCGAGGTTAGACATCCAGCACGACCAGAGTGGTATTTCAACGACGACTCCACAACCACTGGCGTGGCCGCTTCACAGTCTCCCACCTATCCTACACAAGCCGAACCGAACACCAATATCAAACTGTAGTAAAGGTCCCGGGGTCTTTCCGTCCTTCTGCGCGAAACGAGCATCTTTACTCGTAGTGCAATTTCACCGGGCCTATGGTTGAGACAGTCGAGAAGTCGTTACGCCATTCGTGCAGGTCGGAACTTACCCGACAAGGAATTTCGCTACCTTAGGATGGTTATAGTTACCACCGCCGTTTACTGGCGCTTAAGTTCTCAGCTTCGCAACCCCGAAAGGTCACTAACCGGTCCCCTTAACGTTCCAGCACCGGGCAGGCGTCAGTCCGTATACATCGCCTTACGGCTTCGCACGGACCTGTGTTTTTAGTAAACAGTCGCTTCTCGCTGGTCTCTGCGGCCACCCCCAGCTCACGGAGTAAATCCGATCACCAGGTGTGGCCCCCCTTCTCCCGAAGTTACGGGGGCATTTTGCCGAGTTCCTTAACCATAGTTCACCCGAACGCCTCGGTATTCTCTACCTGACCACCTGAGTCGGTTTAGGGTACGGGCCGCCATGAAACTCGCTAGAGGCTTTTCTCGACAGCATAGGATCATCCACTTCACCACAATCGGCTCGGCATCAGGTCTCAGCCTTAACGTGTGACGGATTTGCCTACCACACGGCCTACACCCTTACCCCGGGACAACCACCGCCCGGGCTGGACTACCTTCCTGCGTCACCCCATCGCTTACCTACTACCACCTTGGTTCGCCGGCTCCACCACTTTCCATTCCCCGAAGGGTCCGGAACGGCTTCACGGGCTTAGCATTAATGGGCTCGATATTGGGCGTTTCAAAGCGGGTACCGGAATATCAACCGGTTGTCCATCGACTACGCCTGTCGGCCTCGCCTTAGGTCCCGACTTACCCTGGGCAGATCAGCTTGACCCAGGAACCCTTAGTCAATCGGCGCACACGTTTCTCACGTGTGTATCGCTACTCATGCCTGCATTCTCACTCGTGAACCGTCCACAACTCGCTTCCGCGGCTGCTTCACCCGGCACACGACGCTCCCCTACCCATCACAGCGGGCGTTGGCCCTCATGCTGCAATGACACGACTTCGGCGGTACGCTTGAGCCCCGCTACATTGTCGGCGCGGAATCACTTGACCAGTGAGCTATTACGCACTCTTTCAAGGGTGGCTGCTTCTAAGCCAACCTCCTGGTTGTCTCTGCGACTCCACATCCTTTCCCACTTAGCGTACGCTTAGGGGCCTTAGTCGATGCTCTGGGCTGTTTCCCTCTCGACCATGGAGCTTATCCCCCACAGTCTCACTGCCGTGCTCTCACTTACCGGCATTCGGAGTTTGGCTAAGGTCAGTAACCCGGTAGGGCCCATCGCCTATCCAGTGCTCTACCTCCGGCAAGAAACACACGACGCTGCACCTAAATGCATTTCGGGGAGAACCAGCTATCACGGAGTTTGATTGGCCTTTCACCCCTAACCACAGGTCATCCCCCAGGTTTTCAACCCTGGTGGGTTCGGTCCTCCACGAAGTCTTACCTCCGCTTCAACCTGCCCATGGCTAGATCACTCCGCTTCGGGTCTTGAGCGTGCTACTGAATCGCCCTGTTCGGACTCGCTTTCGCTACGGCTTCCCCACACGGGTTAACCTCGCAACACACCGCAAACTCGCAGGCTCATTCTTCAAAAGGCACGCAGTCACGAGATACAAGCAAGCTTGTATCCGACGCTCCCACGGCTTGTAGGCACACGGTTTCAGGTACTATTTCACTCCGCTCCCGCGGTACTTTTCACCATTCCCTCACGGTACTATCCGCTATCGGTCACCAGGGAATATTTAGGCTTAGCGGGTGGTCCCGCCAGATTCACACGGGATTTCTCGGGCCCCGTGCTACTTGGGTGTCTCTCAAACGAGCCGCTAATGTTTCGTCTACGGGGGTCTTACCCTCTACGCCGGACCTTTCGCATGTCCTTCGACTACATCAACGGTTTCTGACTCGTCCTGTCGCCGGCAGACGACAGAAGAGAGATCCCACAACCCCGCATGCGCAACCCCTGCCGGGTCTCACACGCATACGGTTTGGCCTCATCCGGTTTCGCTCGCCACTACTCCCGGAATCACGGTTGTTTTCTCTTCCTGAGGGTACTGAGATGTTTCACTTCCCCTCGTTCCCTCCACATGCCCTATGTGTTCAGGCATGGGTGACAGCCCATGACGACTGCCGGGTTTCCCCATTCGGAAACCCCCGGATCAAAGCCTGGTTGACGGCTCCCCGGGGACTATCGTGGCCTCCCACGTCCTTCATCGGTTCCTGGTGCCAAGGCATCCACCGTGCGCCCTTAAAAACTTGGCCACAGATGCTCGCGTCCACTGTGTAGTTCTCAAGCAACGACCAGCCACCCATCACCCCACCACTACGTGGCGAGTTCACTGGGGCCGGCATCGCGAAGGCAAGACCTTTCGGCCGTACCCTCAGATACCCAACAACGTGCCAAGCGTGAGCACCGTCCGTGCCGTTCCGTTCCACGCCGAAGCAGTACTAGGAAGACCATCAGGCCACTCACGCCAACTAATCAACGTTCCACCCATGAGCTGACCGTGCGAGACGTTTGCTCGCAATCGGTACTGTGCTCCTTAGAAAGGAGGTGATCCAGCCGCACCTTCCGGTACGGCTACCTTGTTACGACTTCGTCCCAATCGCCAGTCCCACCTTCGACAGCTCCCTCCCACAAGGGGTTGGGCCACCGGCTTCGGGTGTTACCGACTTTCGTGACGTGACGGGCGGTGTGTACAAGGCCCGGGAACGTATTCACCGCAGCAATGCTGATCTGCGATTACTAGCAACTCCGACTTCATGGGGTCGAGTTGCAGACCCCAATCCGAACTGAGACCGGCTTTTTGAGATTCGCTCCGCCTCACGGCATCGCAGCTCTTTGTACCGGCCATTGTAGCACGTGTGCAGCCCAAGACATAAGGGGCATGATGACTTGACGTCGTCCCCACCTTCCTCCGAGTTGACCCCGGCGGTCTCCTGTGAGTCCCCATCACCCCGAAGGGCATGCTGGCAACACAGGACAAGGGTTGCGCTCGTTGCGGGACTTAACCCAACATCTCACGACACGAGCTGACGACAGCCATGCACCACCTGTATACCGACCACAAGGGGGCACCCATCTCTGGATGTTTCCGGTATATGTCAAGCCTTGGTAAGGTTCTTCGCGTTGCGTCGAATTAAGCCACATGCTCCGCTGCTTGTGCGGGCCCCCGTCAATTCCTTTGAGTTTTAGCCTTGCGGCCGTACTCCCCAGGCGGGGAACTTAATGCGTTAGCTGCGGCACCGACGACGTGGAATGTCGCCAACACCTAGTTCCCAACGTTTACGGCGTGGACTACCAGGGTATCTAATCCTGTTCGCTCCCCACGCTTTCGCTCCTCAGCGTCAGTAATGGCCCAGAGATCCGCCTTCGCCACCGGTGTTCCTCCTGATATCTGCGCATTTCACCGCTACACCAGGAATTCCGATCTCCCCTACCACACTCTAGCCTGCCCGTATCGGATGCAGACCCGGGGTTAAGCCCCGGGCTTTCACACCCGACGTGACAAGCCGCCTACGAGCTCTTTACGCCCAATAATTCCGGACAACGCTTGCGCCCTACGTATTACCGCGGCTGCTGGCACGTAGTTAGCCGGCGCTTCTTCTGCAGGTACCGTCACTTTCGCTTCTTCCCTGCTGAAAGAGGTTTACAACCCGAAGGCCGTCATCCCTCACGCGGCGTCGCTGCATCAGGCTTTCGCCCATTGTGCAATATTCCCCACTGCTGCCTCCCGTAGGAGTCTGGGCCGTGTCTCAGTCCCAGTGTGGCCGGTCGCCCTCTCAGGCCGGCTACCCGTCGTCGCCTTGGTGAGCCGTTACCTCACCAACAAGCTGATAGGCCGCGGGCTCATCCTTCACCGCCGGAGCTTTCCAGTCTCGAAGATGCCCTCGAGACTCGTATCCGGTATTAGACCCCGTTTCCAGGGCTTGTCCCAGAGTGAAGGGCAGATTGCCCACGTGTTACTCACCCGTTCGCCACTAATCCACCCCGAAGGGCTTCATCGTTCGACTTGCATGTGTTAAGCACGCCGCCAGCGTTCGTCCTGAGCCAGGATCAAACTCTCCGTGAATGTTTACCGGTAATCCGGTGCAACACACACGAGAGCGGAACAGTCATGCCGGAATGTGGCCGACTGTTCACAGCGTCCTCGCTGTGCGCCACCCACAAGGGGTGGACTTTTTCAAAGGAACCTCGACCATCCGAAGATGGACGGGGTATCAACTAATCTGGCGTTGATTTTTGGCACGCTGTTGAGTTCTCAAGGTGCGGACGCTTCCTTTGTACTCACCCTCGCGGGCTTTCCTCCGGGCGCTTCCTTCGTTTCCGACTCTATCAGATCTTTCCGATCCGATTTCCTCGGTGCTTTCCGGTCCCTTTTCGACTCTCGTCGTTCCGGGCCCTTCCGGCGGTTCCGACTTTATCAGATTCATTTCCGCCGACCTTACGGACGGCTTCAGTGATTCGGATAAGGAATCGGGGTGGCTCCGTGGTCTTCGAAATCTTCGAATGAGACTCGAATCCTTGACCGGAGCGAGAGAGATTCTAACTTGTCCGCCCCGAGCTTGTCCAGCTCCGGGCAACCGTTTGAATCTACCTCCCCTCGCCACCCGTGTCAACGGGTTTTGTGGGCGAAGAGGAGACTAGCAGGTCAGCAGGGTGCTCCGCACATCGAGCTCAGGCTGCCGTCGGCAGTTCGGCCGTACGGTCCGCCTCTGCCACGTCGCCCGTGTCGCCGGCGCGGGCCGCGCGGCCGCCGAGCACGTACACGTACACGAGAAATGCCAGCTCAGCGGCGATGCCGATGGAGATGCGGGCCCAGGTGGGCAGGCCGGACGGGGTGACGAAGCCTTCGAGCAGGCCGGAGACGAAGAGGACCAGGGCGAGGCCGATGGCCATGCCGATCGCGGCGCGGCCCTGCTGGGCGAGGGCGGCGCGGCGGGTGGTGGGGCCGGGGTCGATGACGGTCCAGCCGAGGCGGAGGCCGGTGCCGGCGGCGACGAAGACGGCGGTCAGTTCGAGGAGGCCGTGCGGAAGGATCAGGCCGAGGAAGACGTCGAGGCGGCCGGCGGACGTCATCAGGCCGATGCCGATGCCGACGTTCAGCATGTTGGCGAACAGGATGTACAGCACCGGAAGGCCGAGGAAGGCGCCGAGGACCAGGCAGGTGGCGGCGGCCTGGGCGTTGTTCGTCCAGACCTGGGCGGAGAACGAGGCCGCCGGGTGGCTGGAGTAATAGGTCTCGTACGCCCCGCCGGGGCGGGTCATCTCGCGCAGCTCGGCGGGCGCGCCCAGTGCGGACTGGACCTCGGGGTGGGTGCCGATCCACCAGCCGATGAGGGCCGCGAGCAGGGTGGAGAGGATCGCCGTCGGTATCCACCAGTGGCGCGAGCGGTAGACCGCGGCCGGGAATCCGGCGGTCAGGAAGTCAGCGGCGTCGCGCCAGGAGGCCCGGCGGGTGCCGGTGACCGTGGCGCGGGCGCGGGCGATCAGCTGGGTGAGCCGGGCCGTGAGCATCGGGTCGGGGGCGCTGGACTGGATGAGCGAGAGGTGGGTCGCGGTGCGCTGGTAGAGCGCGACGAGTTCGTCGGCCTCGGCGCCGGTGAGGAGGCGGCCGCGGCCCAGCAGGTGGTCGAGGCGGTCCCACTCGGCTCGGTGGGTGGTGACGAAGACGTCGAGGTCCATGGTCGGCTGCTGCTCCAGGCACTGGGTGCGTACGGGTCCGTACTGCTCGTACTACTACTGCTGCTCGTACTACGTATGGCTGCTCGTACTACTGCGGCGCGCTGCGGGTCAGCTTGGCAGACTGGCGTTCGGACCGGGTTCGGGTGGGCGAACAAGGCGGGCGAGGAAGGGTGGGCTCCGTGAGCGGGGTGGTGACGGGGGACGCCGTCTATCTGGGGTTGGAGCCGGCGCGGCTGCCGACGCGGGCGTTGGCGATTCTGATCGATCTCGTCGTGGTGTGGGTGGGATTCCTGCTGATCAGCATCGGTCTCGCGGTCGCGACGGCCTCGCTGGACGAGGCGGCGGTGCGCGCCCTGTCGGTGGCCTCGTTCGTCCTCGTTCTGGTCGGTGCGCCGATCGCCGTGGAGACGCTGTCGCGGGGGCGGTCGCTCGGGAAGCTGGCGCTCGGGCTGCGGGTGGTGCGTGAGGACGGCGGCCCGATCCGTTTCCGGCACGCGCTGATGCGCGGGGCGATGGCGGTCGTGGAGATCCTGATGACCTTCGGGGTCGTCGCCTGCATCGCGTCGCTCGTGTCCGAGCGGGGGCGGCGGATCGGGGATGTGTTCGCCGGGACGCTGGTCGTAAGGGAGCGGGTGGCCGGCGGTCCGGGCGCGGGGCTGCTGGTGCCGCCTCCGCCGCCGTGGCTGGTGGGGCGGTTCGCGGGGCTCGATCTGTCGGCCGTGCCGGATTCGCTGTGGCTGGAGGTACGGCAGTACCTGACGCGGATGCGGCAGCTGGATCCGGCGATCGGGCAACGGCTCGCGGAGCGGCTGGCCGGTGAGCTCGTGGCGCGTACGGGCGCGCCCGCGCCGCCCGGGGTGCCGGCGGCGGCGTATCTGGCGGGTGTGGTGGCCGAGCGGCAGGCGCGCGAGGCGCGGCGGGCGTTCGCCTCCGCGGGCTCCTCGGCCTCCTCGGCCTCCTCCCAGCCTGCGACTTCCGTCCCCTCTGCTCCCTCCGTCCCCTCGGCGCCCTCGGCCTTTTCGGCTCCCGCTGCGCCCGTCACCCCTCCCCCGGTGTCCGCGGCGGATGCGGGGACGCCGCCCCCGCCTGCGACCGGGTTCGCGCCGCCCGCGTAGCGGCGGTCAGAAGACGTTAGGCGGGGTGTCGAGCTCTTCGAGTTCGATGCCGGGGGCCGAGAGGACCACGTCGCCGGCGAGGTGGACGGTGTGCCGTTCGCCCGTGTCGAGGGCGCTGACCTGGTACTCGTCCACGATCAGGGGGCCGTTGTCAGTGGCGTGCGCTTCACTCTTCACCAAGGCCCAGGACTGGTCGACCGTCAGGGGGGCGAGTACGGGATCCGTGAAGGCGACGAGCCGGATGCGGGTCTCCGGGGAATCGGGGGTGAGGCGCAGGAGTCGGGAGATCGCGACGAGGAATGCCGGGGACGTGCCGGTGAAGGCGTGGGCGCGCACATTGCCTTCGGTGGCATGGGTTCCGGTGGGGTCGGTACGGACCCAGGTGACGCCGTCGAGCGCGGCGCCGCGGACCTGCCAGTCGGCGGCGTGGAGTTCGAGGCGGATCGGGCGGCCGAGGTCGTCGACGGCCAGGTCGACGGAGCCTGTGGGGTCGCCGGAGGGGGATGTGGTCCGGGCGACGTAGCGCCAGCCGGAGGGGCCGGGCGCGCAGTGGAAGTGCTCTTCACCGAGGGGGGTGTGATCGTGCGGATCGTGGAGCGAATAGCGGCCTCGGGGCATGGGTCCTCGGGGTGCGTCCTGGAGCGGTAGCGGCTGGGGGAAACGGGGACAGGCCCCCCGGCACGGGGGTGCGGGGGGCCTGTCTGTGCCGCTGCGGGTGCCTGCGACGGGCGGGTGTCGGTGCGTACGCGTGCGCGTGTGCGTGCGTGTGTGCGCCGGTCACCCGCCGGTCGTGGGGATCAGTAGCGGTAGTGGTCCGGCTTGTACGGGCCCTCGACCTTGACGCCGATGTAGTCGGCCTGCTCCTTGCGGAGGGTCGTCAGCTTGACGCCCAGGGAGTCCAGGTGGAGACGGGCGACCTTCTCGTCGAGGTGCTTCGGGAGCACGTAGACGTCGGTCGGGTACTCCTCCGGCTTGGTGAAGAGCTCGATCTGGGCCAGGGTCTGGTCCGCGAACGAGTTCGACATCACGAAGGACGGGTGACCGGTCGCGTTGCCCAGGTTCAGCAGACGGCCCTCGGACAGGACGATCAGGACCTTGCCGTCCTCGAACGTCCAGGTGTGGACCTGCGGCTTGACCTCGTCCTTCACGATGCCCGGGATCTGCGCGAGGCCGGCCATGTCGATCTCGTTGTCGAAGTGACCGATGTTGCCGACGATCGCCTGGTGCTTCATCTTGGCCATGTCCGAGGCCATGATGATGTCCTTGTTACCCGTCGTCGTGACGAAGATGTCAGCCGTCTCCACGACCTCGTCCAGCGTCGTGACCTGGTAGCCGTCCATCGCCGCCTGCAGCGCGCAGATCGGGTCGATCTCGGTGACGATGACGCGGGCGCCCTGGCCGCGCAGCGACTCGGCGCAGCCCTTGCCGACGTCGCCGTAGCCGCAGACCACGGCGGTCTTGCCGCCGATCAGGACGTCGGTGGCGCGGTTGATGCCGTCGATCAGCGAGTGGCGGCAGCCGTACTTGTTGTCGAACTTCGACTTCGTCACGGCGTCGTTCACGTTGATCGCCGGGAAGAGGAGCGTGCCGGCCTGCATCATCTCGTAGAGACGGTGGACACCGGTCGTGGTCTCCTCGGTCACGCCGCGGATCTCGGACGCGAGCTGCGTCCACTTCTGCGGGGACTCGGCGAGCGTGCGGTTGAGGAGGCGGAGGATGTAGCCGTACTCCTCGCTGTCCGCGGTGGCCGGGTCCGGGGCCGAGCCGGCCTTCTCGAACTCGACGCCCTTGTGGACGAGGAGGGTGGCGTCACCGCCGTCGTCGAGGATCATGTTCGGGCCGCCGGTGGGGGTGTTCGGCCAGGTCAGCGCCTGCTCCGTGCACCACCAGTACTCCTCCAGGGTCTCGCCCTTCCAGGCGAAGACCGGGACGCCCTGCGGGTTCTCCGGGGTGCCGTTCGGGCCGACGGCGATGGCCGCCGCGGCGTGGTCCTGGGTGGAGAAGATGTTGCAGGAGGCCCAGCGGACCTCGGCGCCGAGGGCGACCAGGGTCTCGATGAGGACGGCGGTCTGCACGGTCATGTGCAGGGAGCCGGTGATGCGGGCGCCGGCGAGCGGCTGCTGCTCGGCGTACTCGCGGCGGATGGACATCAGGCCGGGCATCTCGTGCTCGGCGAGGGTGATCTCCTTGCGGCCGAACACGGCCAGGGACAGGTCGGCGACCTTGAAGTCCTGCGTGGCGACAGTCGTCATGACTGGAGCTGCTCCTCGTCAATCGGGTTCGAGGGTTCGAGTGGGCACCTGGCACCGCGGCTGTGGAGGACGCGGGCATACGAATGCCCGAGTGCTCCCGCGTCTTCCGCGGTGCAGTCGTCGGAGGCCCTCTCTCCCTCGGCCGGTCCGTGTACGGGACCGCCCGACCGCCATCAGCAGCGACGTCTGGCTGGTCACGAATCTACACCGATCGGCGCAGCGGCCCACAGTCCGCCTGGTGACGGATTCGGCCGGATCGGGGCCGGAACGGGGCTCGACAGCATGCCCCGGTGCCGCTTCGCGCCTATAGGGTGCGGGCCGAACTGCTGCTGGGAGGGGTTGGAGGGGTTGACGGGTATGAGACCGGGGCGGGGACTGCGGATCGCGGGCTGGGTGGTGCTGGTGCCGTTGGGAGTGGTGCTGGTCGTCGCGGGGCTGATGCTGCGGAGCGCGTATCCGGCACACCGGGTGCCGAGCGAATCGATGCGGCCCACCTACGAGCCCGGCGACATGCTCTACGCCGAGGTGGTGGAGCCGTCCGAGGTACGGCGCGGGGATGTCGTCCTCGTGTCCGTGCCCGAGTGGGGCATCACCGAGGGCCTGGGCGTGAAGCGGGTGATCGGGGTCGGCGGCGACCGGGTCACGGCCGACGAGCGGCAGGTGTACGTGAACGGCGAGCCGCTCAGCGAGCCGTACGTGGCCGGGGGCGACCCGATCGGGGGCATGCCCGACGTCAAGATCGATGTGAAGGTGCCGGAGGGGCGGCTGTTCCTGCTCGGCGACAACCGGGGCAACTCCCTCGACTCGCGCTTCCACCAGGAGCTCAGCGGCGGCACCGTCCCGGTGACGGCGGTACGGGAGCGGGCGGTGGACGGGCCGGTGGGCGGGGTCGCCGCCGTGGGCGGGTTCCTCGGTGGGGCGGCGGTCCTGTTGACCGGGTTCGGGCTCGGGCTCGCCGGTTCGCTGACCGGCCGGTCGGCGCGGCGGCGCGCGGCGACGCCGCCTCCCCCCGTCCCGTACGCCGTCCCCTGAAACGACGGAGGCCCCGGACCTCTGATCGGGTCCGGGGCCTCTCTTGTCGTCAGGTCGTCAGGTCGTCAGGCGTCCGCGGCGGCCCGCTGCTCGCTGTAGATGTCCGGCTCCAGGTAGATCACCCGGGCGATCGGGACGGCGGCGCGGATGCGCTCCTCGGCCGCGTCGATGGCGCGGGCGACCTGGGTGGCGGACTCGTCGTGCGCCACGGCGATCTTGGCGGCGACGAGGAGCTCCTCCGGGCCGAGGTGGAGGGTGCGCATGTGGATGAGGCGGGTGACGGTCTCGCCGTCGACGATCGCGTCCTCGATCTTCTTCACTTCCTCCACGCCGGCGGACTCGCCGAGCAGCAGCGACTTGGTCTCGGCGGCGAGGACGAG
This sequence comes from Streptomyces fradiae, assembly GCF_041270065.1. Lineage (NCBI taxonomy): Bacteria > Bacillati > Actinomycetota > Actinomycetes > Kitasatosporales > Streptomycetaceae > Streptomyces > Streptomyces fradiae. Next base: position 3,026,154 of record NZ_CP065958.1, read on the forward strand.
CGCGATGACGATGAGCAGGACGCCGATGCAGAGGGTGCCGATGCCGTCCCAGACGCCGTCGCCGGTCAGCAGGGCCAGGCCGACGCCGCCGAGGGCGAGGACGAGACCGATGAGGGCGCCGAAGTCCTCCAGGAGGACGACCGGGAGCTCGGGGGCCTTGGCGTGGCGGACGAAGTCCTTCCAGGACTTCTTGCCGCGGAGCTCGTTCGACTCCTTGATCGCGGTGCGGAAGGAGAAGCTCTCGGCGATGATCGCGAACACGAGGACACCGACCGGCCAGTACCAGGCCTCGATCGCGTGCGGGTGCTTGATCTTCTCGTAGCCCTCGTAGAGGGCGAACATGCCACCGACCGAGAAGAGCACGATGGAGACGAGGAAGGCGTAGATGTAGCGCTCGCGGCCGTAGCCGAAGGGGTGCTGCGGGGTGGCCTCGCGCTGGGCGCGCTTGCCGCCGAGGAGCAGCAGGCCCTGGTTGCCGGAGTCGGCCAGCGAGTGGACGGCCTCGGCGAGCATCGAGGACGAACCGCTGAAGAGGAACGCCACGAACTTGGCTACGGCGATCGCGAGATTGGCGCCGAGCGCCGCCACGATCGCCTTGGTTCCGCCTGACGCGCTCATGGGTGTGTCTGTTCCCTTCGTCGTGTGCTCGATGCTCCGGCCCGGGAGGGAGGCGCGGCCCCTGTCGCAGGGCAGCTTATTGCCATCCCTTTGCCGTCGTTCGGCCGGTCATTCTCGCATCAGGCGGGCATCGGGTCCGGGTCAGACCCGCGTCAGGCCACGACCGTGGCACGGAAGACCGTTCCCGTACCGGACAGTTCGGCCTTTTCGCCCGCCGGGACGAACGCCGATTCGCCGGGCGCGAGCGTCAGTTCGCCGACCGCCGGGCGGCCGGCGACGGCGAGCAGGATCTGCGGGGTGCCGGCGGTGAGGTCGGTGGGGGCGGCGCCCTCGGCGCGTACGTAGCGGGAGAGCCGGAACTCGTCGATCGGGGTGTCGTACAGCTCCTCGCCCGACGGGGAGGCCTCGGGGCGCAGGATCCCGGGGTCGTTGGGCTCGAAGCGGACGACCCGGAGGAGTTCGGGGACGTCGACGTGCTTGGGGGTGAGGCCGCAGCGCAGCACGTTGTCGGAGTTGGCCATGATCTCGACGCCGAGGCCGTCGAGGTAGGCGTGCGGGACGCCGGCGCCGAGGTAGAGGGCCTCGCCGGGCTGCAGGATGACCTCGTTGAGCAGCATCGCGGCGAGGACGCCGGGGTCGTTGGGGTAGTGGTGGGCGATCCGGGCGTACGTGGTGTGGGCGCCGCCCAGGCGGGCGGCGGCGTGCGCGGCCTCGGCGACGGTGTGCGCGATCTCGGTGCGGTCGGCGGTGAGCAGCGCGGTGAGGACCTCGCGCAGCGCGGCCTCCTCGGGGTGGGCGTGGAGGAGGTCGACATACGGCTTGAGGGAGTCGACGCCGAGGGCGGCCATGGTGTCGGCCGCGTCGGCCGGGTCGCGGAAGCCGCACATGCCGTGGAACGGCGTGAGCGCGCAGATGAGTTCGGGCTTGTGGTTGGCGTCCTTGTAGTTGCGGTGCGGGGCGTCGATCGGGACGCCCGCGGCCTCCTCGGCGGCGAATCCGGCGCGCGCCTGGTCGAGGTCGGGGTGGACCTGGAGGGAGAGCGGGGCGCCGGCGGCCAGCACCTTGAAGAGGAAGGGCAGCTGGGGGCCGAACTTCTCGACCGCGGCCGGGCCGAGTTCGCGTACGGGATCGGCGTCGATGACCTCGTTGAGGGGACCGCGGCCGGTGCGGGACGGGGCGCCGGGGTGGGCGCCCATCCACATCTCGGCCTGGGGCTCGCCGGTGGGGGCGACGCCGAGCAGTTCCGGGATGGCCGTCGTGGACCCCCAGGCGTACGGACGGACGGTGTTGACGAGGCGGTCCATGGGGCTTCCAGCTCTTTTCAGTGCGGTTGCGGTGGCGCGTCAGTGCGGTTGCGGTGCGCGGTGATGGACGTGTCGGACCGCCTGCCCGGCCGGTACGGGATGCGGCCCGGCTACTGCGGGGCTCGGCCCGCCGAGGCGAGGGAGAGGTAGACGGCGGCGAAGTCGGTGACGGCGAGGAGTTCGGCGAGGTTCTCCAGCGGGGTGCCCTCCTCCGCTTCCAGCTCGCTGATCGCGGTGTCGTGGCTGAGGGCGAGTTCGCGGGCGGCGGGGGCCGCGCTCAGTACGTTGCCCTCCGCCGGGCGGTCGCGGAGGAGGACGACGCGGGCGCGCAGCGCCTGCTGCTCCTCGACGCGGTCGCGGAAGAAGTCGTCGGGGTCGGCGCCGGCCGCGTAGTCCCCGGCGAGCAGCATGCCGTGGGCGGGCAGCGCCTCGGGCAGTTCGGCGGCGAGCGCGGGCAGGCCGGCGAGTTCGGCGAGGACGGCGGCGAAGCGGCGGCCGGTCGGCCCGGCGACCTCGCCCTCGGTCCACACCAGCGGGAGGGAGTCGGCGAGCTCGGCGGCGAGGGTCTTGGCCGGGTTGCTGTACGTGGCGATGGCGGGGCCGCAGCGCTCCGCCGTACGGTCCAGGCGGTCGGCGACCTGTTCGAGCGCCTCCGGCGGGGCCTCTACCAGGCCCACCCGGTCGAGCAGCGCGAGCAGCGGCGTGAACAGCGCCCACAGCGCGCCGGGGCTCGCGGCGAGGTTCTCCCCGTACTCGTCGGCCGTCTCGTGCGGGGCCATCGCCATCGGTACGAGCAGGCCGCGCGCGCCGCCGACCGACTCGGCCAGCGGGGAGTCCTTGGGGGTGACGGCGACGACGGTGACGCCGCGGCGGTACGCCTGCTCGGCGAGGAGCGCGAGTCCCGGCTCGGCGCCGTCCGTCGTCGGCAGGAGCAGCAGGTCGACCGAGCCGGCCCAGCCGGGCAGGGCCCAGCGCAGGGCGCCGGCGGCCGGTGCGACACCGGTCGGCTGGAGGCGGATCACCGGGGCCGCGGCGCCCGCGAGGGCGCCGACCAGATCGGCGACGCCCGCGGCGGCGGTGCCGGGGCCCGCGACGAGGACCGCGCGGGGGCGGCCCTCGGGGCGGAGCGCCGCGATGCCTGCCTCGGCGGCGTGCCGGGCGGCGGTCCGTACCCGCGCGCCCGCTTCGGCGGCGCCGCGGAGCAGTCCGCGGAGGTCGGCGAGCGCGAGGGCGTCCGGGGCGTCGAGGAGGGTCTCGTCGAGCATGTGGCGGGCCTCCGGTGGGTCGGCGGAGCGGGGCCGGCGGTGGCCGGCGGTGGGCCGGTGTGGGTGGTCCCCCGAGGGTGGTGCGCGTCAGCGCACGCTCGCATCCCGCGCGCCCCGTCCCGCGCCGGCTTCCCGGGGCGCGGGGCGGGCGGCGGAACGGGCGCTGGAGCGGGTCACTCGGGGCGGCGGGCCTCGTCGACGAGCAGGACCGGGATGCCGTCGCGCACGGGGTACGCGAGTCCGCAGTCGGCGGAGGTGCAGACGAGCTCCGGGGTCTCCTCCGCCGTCCGGTCGTTCAGCGGGGCGTGGCAGGCCGGGCAGGCCAGGATCTCCAGGAGGCCGGCTTCGAGCGGCATGGTGGTCCCTTCGGGGGGGGCGGTACGACAAGGTACCGGGGCGGGTCTACGGGCCTGGTCAGCCTACCGCCGGGCCGCGGTCGGCGCCCTTGGTGCGGGGCGGGGCGCCGGGGTTACGTTGCGGGGCGCGGCCGACGGTGGGGCGGCGGTGGGGGAACCGGGTGGGGAACGGGGGGCGACGGGTTGCCCGTGCGGGGTGCCCGTGCGGGCCTGCTTACGGGTGCGGGGGGTCCGGGTGGGCGGCCTGGTGAGCGCGGCGCGCTCGGGGCACGGGGGGCCACCGGGCGGGCGGCCCCGTCAGCGCAGCGCCCTCGGGGCGCGGGCAGGCGCAGGGAGCGGAGCGCGCCCGCAAGGGCGCCGTCCCGTGTGCCCACCCGTCCCGCCCTGCGGGACGAATGCCCACAACGGGAAACGGCGAAGGCCCGCCCCGCCCGTGCGGGTGGGCACCGCCCGTTAGGGGCGAAGACGCGCAACGGGAACGGCGCGCCCCGCCCGTGCGGGTGGGCACCGCCCGTTAGGGGCGAAGACGCGCAACGGGAACGGCGCGACACCGCCCGTGCGGGTGGGCACCGCCCTGCAGGGACGGACCCCGCGAACGGCGAAGGCCCGCCCCTGCGGGCGGGCCCTCGGGGCTGTGCTGCGGGCTACGCGCGGACCAGGGACAGGACCTCGTCGCGGAGGGCGGACATCGTCGGCTCGTCGCGGGCCTCGATGTTGAGGCGGAGGAGGGGTTCCGTGTTGGAGGCGCGGAGGTTGAACCACCAGTCGGCGGCGGTGACGGTGAGGCCGTCGAGCTCGTCGAGGGTGACGCCGTCGCGGTCGGCGTAGGCGGCCTTCACGGCGGCCAGGCGGGCGGTCTGGTCGGCGACGGTGGAGTTGATCTCGCCGGAGGAGGCGTAGCGGTCGTAGGCGGCGACCAGGGCGGACAGCGGGCCGTCCTGGCCACCGAGGGCGGCGAGGACGTGGAGCGCGGCGAGCATGCCGGTGTCCGCGTTCCAGAAGTCCTTGAAGTAGTAGTGCGCGGAGTGCTCGCCGCCGAAGATGGCGCCGGTCTTCGCCATCTCCTCCTTGATGAAGGAGTGGCCGACCCGGGTGCGCACCGGGGTGCCGCCGTTCTCGCGGACGACCTCGGGGACGGACCACGAGGTGATCAGGTTGTGGATGACGGTGCCGCCGGGGTTCTTGGCGAGCTCGCGCGCGGCGACGAGGGCGGTGATCGCGGACGGGGAGACCGGGTCGCCGTTCTCGTCGACGACGAAGCAGCGGTCGGCGTCGCCGTCGAAGGCGAGGCCGAGGTCGGCGCCCTCGGCGCGGACGCGGGCCTGGAGGTCGACGATGTTCTTCGGGTCGAGGGGGTTGGCCTCGTGGTTCGGGAAGGTGCCGTCGAGCTCGAAGTACATCGGGACGACGTCGAGCGGCAGGCCGTCGAAGACGGTGGGGACGGTGTGGCCGCCCATGCCGTTGCCGGCGTCGACGACGACCTTCAGGGGCCGGATGGCGCTGAGGTCGACGAGGCCGAGGAGGTGGGCGGCGTAGTCCTTGAGGGTCTCGCGCTCGCTGACCGTGCCCTCGGTCGCGGCCGGCTCGGGGGCGCCCTGCTCCGTCCACCGCTCGACGAGCGCGCGGATCTCGGAGAGGCCGGTGTCCTGGCCGACGGGGGCGGCGCCGGCCCGGCACAGCTTGATGCCGTTGTACTGGGCCGGGTTGTGGGAGGCGGTGAACATCGCGCCGGGCAGGCCGAGGGCGCCGGACGCGAAGTACAGCTGGTCGGTCGAGCAGAGGCCGATCAGGGTGACGTCGGCGCCGAGCCGGGCGGCGCCGCGCGCGAAGGCGGCGGCGAGGCCGGGCGAGGAGGGGCGCATGTCGTGGCCGATGACGATCGCGTCGGCGTCGACGACCCGCACGAAGGCCGCGCCGAAGAGCTCGGCGAGCGACTCGTCCCACTGATCCGGCACCACTCCGCGGACGTCGTACGCCTTCACGATCTGCGACAGATCAGCAGCAGTCACGGATCAATCCTCCTGAGGTCTCGGCTGTCGTTCGCGCGGATTGCGGCGCGCGTACGGACCGCCCAAACTACCCGGGACCGGACCTTGATCAGTTCTCGGGTGAACGCAGCACCCTAGTTCTCAGGTGAACGCAGCACCCTCAGGTGCCCGCGCCGGCCGACCTCCATGGGGTCGGCGCCGCGGCCGCCCGTACCGGGCTTGCCGCCGCCGGCCTCGGCCGCGCGCTCCTGGGGGCGGGCCGCCTCCCGTACCGCGTTGGCGAGGGCTTCGAGGTCGTCGCCGCTGGGGCGGGTGGGGGTGCTGGCGTCGTGGAGCCGCACGACCTCCCAGCCGCGCGGGGCGGTGAGGCGCTCGCTGTGCTCGGCGCACAGGTCGTAGCAGTGGGGCTCGGCGTAGGTGGCGAGCGGGCCGAGGACCGCGGTCGAGTCGGCATAGACGTACGTCAGTGTCGCGACGGCAGGGCGGCCGCACGCGGTGCGCGAACAGCGACGTACAGGGCTCACGACGTTGGACGGTACCGCACTCTTGAGCGGGCCGCGACGACTCTCCCCCAGGTCACTCCACCGTGTCGCGGTGTGACCTCCGCCACGGACCGGGTCCGATCGGCCGTTCTGACCTGCGGGAGCGGTGTGCCGGGCGGGTCGTGGTGGCGCGCGATCCGGACATCGGCCTGGGGAAATCCGGTCAATCACGGCCAGATGGCCGATCGCCGGGGCCCTGGAAAACGGGCGCGGGCTTGGCCGGATCGGTCGGGTTGCGACACGGGTGGCGGCCGGTCGCCACCGGCCCGGCCGTCCCGGACCGGTCCGGGAACACCGGGGAGAGTTACGCTGCGTCAGTGACGGACAGCACCCACAGCATGGACAGTGCGACGCCGCGCGTGCGACGCCGCGACCGGCACGGCCGCGGCATGCGGGGGCCGGTGGCCCCGCCGCAGGTGCCGCTGTCCGCGAGCCGGGCGGACAGCTTCCGCGATCTGGTCCTGGACTCGGTGGAGCGGCTCGAGCGGCACTGGCCGCAGCTGGCGGACGTCGAGTTCATGGTGATGGAGGTGCCGCCCACGGTCTCGGGCGAGCCCGTGGTGCCGCTCGGCGGCTCGACGCCGGCCGAGAAGAACGAGCCGGCCCGGGTCGTCGTCTACCGGCGCCCGGTCGAGATCCGCGCGAAGAACCGCGACGAGCGCGCGCTGCTGGTGCACGAGGTGGTCGTGGAGCAGGTCGCCGACCTGCTCGGCCTCTCCCCCGAGTCGGTCGACCCGCGCTACGGGCAGGACTGACCGGGGCGGGACCGACTGGGTCGGCTGACCCGGGCAGGGACCGAAAAGGGGCCGGCCCCACCCGTACGGGCGAAGAGGCCGGCCCCTGTGAGGGCGGGTGGGAGCGGGGTCAGTCGTCCAGGACGGTCAGGTCCTGGCGGGCCTTGGGGACCTCGACCTTGCTGTGGTCGTCCGTGAACGGCTGGATCGTGAACATCGGGATGCCGTCCTGCGGCAGTTCGAGCAGACGCGAGGCGTGCACCGGGCCGCCCGAGAGGCGCTCGACGGTGAGGGCGTAGGAGCCCTTGAGGCCGTCGGGGACCGGCGCGGCGAGGGAGGTGGTCGTGCCCGCCTTGAGGGTGACGGTCTTGCTGACCTTGGTGCCGCCCTGCGCGCCCGCGGAGGCGGTGATCCGCACCTCGGCGCCGCCGGCGGGCGCGGTCAGGGCGAGGGTGGAGCCCTTGGCGCGGTTGTCGGCGACGGTGGCGCGGCCCTCGATGGCGGCGGCGGCCGGGATGAACGCGATCTCCTGCTGCTCGCCCTTGCCGCGGGCCACCCGGAGCGCGGCGACGACCGGGGTGGCCTTCTTGGGGTCGGTGGGGGTCAGGAGCAGGGAGCCGGGCTCGCCGCGGGTGAGGTCGGGCAGGTCGACGGCGGCGGTCATGCCGGACTTCACGTGCACGGCGTCGGCGCTCGCCGGGACGATCTTGCCGGTCGGGGTGACCAGCTGGATCTTCAGGTCGGCGTCGGCGTCGCCGGGCGCGTAGGCGACCAGGCGGACCGAGGTGGCGTCGGCCGGGATGCCGGGCAGCACGGCGGTGCCGCTCGGGTCGGCGGAGGCCTGCAGCCAGTCGGCGCCCGCCTTGTCGTCGGCGGCGCCGACGACGGCGCCGACGCGGCCGCTGCGGGTGGTCACGTGGACGGTGAGGTCCTGCTGGGCCGGGTCGTTGGTGAGGGTGGAGAGCAGCACCGGGACGGTGGTGTGCGCCGGGACCGGGATGCCCTCGGTGGACAGCAGCTTGAGCGGGCCGGCCGGGCCGTACAGCTCGATGTCGGCGGTCGCGGTGCCGTCGTCCGGGTTGGTGAGGTGGACGTAGTCCTGGCGCTCCTTGGCGGTGGACACGGCCGGGAACCAGAAGTCGGTGTCCGGGGCGGTGCAGGTGACGCCGAGCAGGCCGCGGGCGCCGCCGGCCGGGACGACGGTGGTCTGCTGGACGGTCCAGCCGGGGGCCAGGCCGCCGCTCGCGGAGCCGGTGAGGGCGGGCGCGTCGGGGCCCTTCGCCTCGGCGTTGACCGGGGTGCCGGGCTTGGTGACGGTCGCCGGGGCCTTGGGCTTCTTGGTGGTCTTGGCGGGCTGCTCGCCGGGCGGCGGGGCGATGGGGGCGGGCTGCAGCTCGGCCTTGGCGGCGGTCCGCTCCTCCCCCTTCGCCTGCGCCGGCGCCTTCGCCGCCGGGGTGTCCTCGGGCGTGTACGAGGTGTACGTGGTCTCCGCGACCTCGGAGGTGCTGGGGCCGGGGCAGAGCAGGGCGGTGCGCTCGACGGGCAGCCGGGCGGCCTGCGAGGTGTTCACGGGCACGGCGCCGTCGGGGGCGGTGAGCGCAGCGACGCCGGTCACCGCCGCCAGGGTGCCGGCGACGGCGATCAGGGAGAGGGTGGTGCGCTTCACTGGTTGCTGCTCCCGTCCGGACGCTGCTGCTGCCCGTACCCGTAGGGGTCGTACGGGTCGTAGGGCTGCTGTTGCTCGTAGCCCTGCTGCTGCTCGTAGCCCTGCTGTTCATAGGGCTGCTGCTCGTACCCGTTCTGCTGGGCGTACGGGTCGTACTGCTGCTGAGCGTCGTACTGCTGGGGGTCGTACTGCTGCTGCGCGTACGGGTCGTACGCGTACTGCTCCTGGTAGTAGCCCTGCTGCTGCCCCGCGTACTGGCCGTCCCACTCGGGCTGCTGCTCGTACGTCTGCTGTTCCGGTACGGGGACGGGCACGGGCTCCGGCTCCGGCTCGGGTGCGGGCACCGCGGCCTCGCCGGCTTCCGCCGCGGCGCGCAGGCGGCGGGCTCGGCGGCCGTCGCCGTCGGCGGCGGTGGCCTGGGCGGGGAGGGCGAGCTCCTCGTCGGGCAGGTCGTCGTCGATGTCGCGGCGGCGGCCGGGCAGGGCGAGGACGAGCAGGACGACGGCGAGGAAGGCCTGGGTCCAGATCCACGCGGTGTGGGTGACCGGCTCCTCGAAGGTGAGGTCGAGGCGGCCCGCGGTCGCGGGGAGCTCGAAGCCCTGGGCCCAGCCGTCGACGGTGACCGGCTTGAGCTCCTTGCCGTCGAGGGTGGCGGTCCAGCCGGCGTCGGCGCGGTCGGCGACGCGCAGGACGCGGCCGGCGGGCCCGGCGGGGATCTTGGTGTGGGCCTCGACGGGGCCGGCGGCGACGGCGACCGGCCGCGCGGTCTCGGCGGCCGGGGCCGCGTCGGGGGTCTCGGTCGCCGTGCCGGCGGCCGCTCCGCCGTCCTTGGGGACGATCATGACGCGGGCGACCGCGTGTTCGCGGCTCACCTCCCACAGCGCGCTGCCGTCGAGCTGGCTGAGCCGGGAGAGGCCCGGGGTGGCGTCGAGGACGCGGCCCATCGCGCGCGGCGCCCCGTCCCGTACCAGGACGAAGCGGATGGCGAAACCGCTCAGCTCCTCGGTCTGGTCGGCGCCGGAGCCGGCCACGAGGTGGGAGACGACCTGGTCGAGGCGCGGGTCGCTGCCGCCGGTCGCGGTGAGTTCGGCGTCGCCGAGGCGGGCGCCGGAGCCGCGGACCAGGGTGTACGACACCTCGCCCGACCCGCCGCCGCCGAGGACGAGGGTGCGGGCCTGGTCCTCCTCGCCGCTCTCCTCGGCGACGAACGCGGGCACCTGGACCGGGTCGCGGCGGGTGAGCGGACCGTCGGCACCGCCGATCATCCAGCCGGCCGCGGAGAGCAGCGGGCCGGCGGCGCAGGCGAGGGCGACGAGGGCGGCGACGGGCTGGCGCCAGCCGAAGCCATGGGCGGCGACGCGGGTGCGGCCGCCCTCGGCGCCGATGGTGCCGGCGGCGAGCAGCGCGGCGCCGTAGACGAGGGTGGCGGGGCCGGACCAGCCGGTCTCGCCGTCGCCGGCGCCGTTGGTGAGCACGGCGAAGAGCAGGCCGCCGAGGGCGGCGGCCCAGGCGGCGCGGACGGCGAGGGTGCGGTCCTCGCGGAGCAGTCCGGCCAGGCCGGCGCCGACGAGGCCGAGGAGCAGGATGCCGCCGAGGGTGCCGGGGCCGCCGGGGCTGGTGCCGAGCAGGTCGAGCGCGGAGGCGCTGCCCGTACGGATGTCGAGGCCGGCCTCGCGCAGGAAGGCGGAGGGGCCGGTCAGCAGGGTGAGCGACCAGGGGGCCAGGAGCAGGATGGGGGTGCCGACGGCGGCGACGAAGCGCAGCGCGTACGCCGTGATGTCGTCGCGGCGCAGGGCGAGGACGCCGAGGCCGAGGAGGACGGCGAGCGGCCAGACGACCGGCGTGAACGCGGTCGCGAAGGTCAGCAGGAAGGTGTACGCCCAGGTGGCGCGCCAGCTGCCGCGCTCGCCGCGCGGACGGTTGAGGCCGTGGGCGGCGACAGCGGCGCGGGCGATCAGCGGGAGCAGGATCGCGAGGACGGCGGTGCCGAGGCGGCCGGTGGCGAGCGCGCCGGTGGCGGCGGGCAGGAAGGCGTAGGCGATGGCGGCCCAGGCGCGCAGGAGGCGGGACTCGACGATGCCGCGGGAGGCGAAGTAGGCGGTGAAGCCGGCCAGCGGGACCGAGCAGACGAGCAGCACGGTCAGCGCGAAGGAGGTCGAGCCGAGGAACAGCGCGGAGAGCGCGGCCAGGACGGCGAGATACGGCGGGGCGGTCTGGGTGCCGCCGGTGCCGATGGCGTGCCAGCCGTCGGCGTAGCGCGACCAGAGGCCGGAGACGGTGTCGGCGGCGGGCAGCAGGGCGCCGCCGGTCAGCGAGCCGCCGCCGAAGAGGTTGCGGCAGGCGACCAGGGAGACGACGAGGAGGAGGGCGAAGAGGACCGGTCCGGGCTTGCGGGCGATCTTCTTCAGCCGGGCGAACTGCTCGATCTCCAGGTAGTCGGCGTCGTCGCCGCCGGGGCCGGACTCGACGACGCCGTGCCGGGAGCCGCCGGAGTCGGCGTCGGAGCCGCCGAAGTGGGAGGCGAGCTGTTCGGCGGCGGCGCGGACGGTGGCGCCGGGCGCGGGGAAGAGCGGGCGCAGTTCGCTCGAGGGCACGGCGGGGTGCTTGCGCCGGCCGCGCGCGGCGAGGATCTTCTCGGGCCGCAGCAGGGTGGCGAGCAGGCCCATGACCTCGTCGACGGCCTGGCCGGGCGCCTTGCCGACGAGATAGCCGAGGGTGCGCAGCAGGGTGCCGAGGACGAGGCGGAGGAAGACGTACGGCAGGGCGGCGCCGCGGGTGTTGGCGAGCAGCGTGTAGACGGCGCCGGCCTTGTCGACGCGGTGCGGGTTGGCGGCCGAGCGGCCGGCGCAGTCGACGGTGCGGCGCTCGCGGGCGGAGGCCTCGGCGTGGCGGAGCACGGCGTCGGGGGCGACGAGGACGCGGTGGCCGGCGGAGTGGGCGCGCCAGCACAGGTCGACGTCGTCGCGCATGAGGGGCAGCCGGCGGTCGAAGCCGCCGAGCTCCTCGAAGACGTCGCGGCGGATCAGCATGCCGGCGCTGGAGACGGAGAGCACGGAGCGGACCTGGTCGTGCTGGCCCTGGTCCTGCTCGCGGCGGTCGAGGCCGGTCCAGCGGCGGCCGCTGCGGGCGATGGAGACGCCGGCTTCGAGGAGCTGCTTCTTGTCGTACCAGCCGCGCAGCTTGGGGCCGACGACGGCGATGTCGCCGTCGGAGTCCGCGACGCGCAGGAGTTCGGTGAGCGCGCCGGGCTCGGGCGCGCAGTCGTCGTGGAGCAGCCAGAGCCACTGCACGGGCTCGCCGTGTGGGAGTTCGGGCAGGTCGTAGGCGTCGTCGCGCCAGCTGCGGGTGACCGGGTCCCAGCCGCTGGGGCGCTTCAGATACGGCAGCTCCTCGGGGCCGAGGACGGGCGCGGTGCGCGCGGCCTCCTCGACGGCGGCGCCGAATCCGGTGCGGCGGGCGAGGTGGAGGACGCGGTCGGGGCCGAGCGAGTCGGCGAGCAGCCGCGCGGAGTCGTCGGCGCTGCCGGTGTCGGCGGCGACCACGTTCTGGACGGGGCGCTCCTGGGCGAGCAGCCCGGCGAGGGCGTCCGGCAGCCAGCGGGCGCCGTCGTGGGCGACGAGCACGGCGGTGACGACGTGTCGTGGGAACTCAGGAGTTGAGGACATCGAGCTACGGCCCCTCCGGCCGGGGGTCGCCCGGTGAAGGGCGTGGATGCGTCTCGGACGGAGGCCCACACTAGTAGCTGGCACGACAACGGTCCGCCGCCTGTGGACAACCACGGGGTGCGGACCGTTCGTTGTGTACGTCGTTGTGGACGTCGTGTACGTCGTTGCGGACGTCTTGGTATACGTCGCGGTGTACGGCGTGATGTACGGCGCGGTGTACAGACGTCCTTCCAGACGTCCTTCAGACGGCCGCCTTCTTCAGGCGGCGGCGTTCGCGCTCGGACAGACCGCCCCAGATACCGAAGCGCTCGTCGTTCTGCAGCGCGTATTCGAGGCATTCGGAGCGGACCTCGCAGGCGAGGCAGACCTTTTTCGCCTCCCGGGTCGAGCCGCCCTTCTCGGGGAAGAAGGACTCGGGATCGGTCTGGGCGCACAGTGCGCGCTCCTGCCAGCCGAGTTCCTCGTCCGCGTCCTCGACCAGCAGTTCCTCGAACAACTCGGTCATGTGCGCCCCTCGTCCGTCCATTGCGTCCCCGTGATTGGCCGTCTTCGATCCGGGATCGATCCCGGATCAGTCCCGGCCGAACGACACGAGTGAAATTACAAGTTCGTGCTCTGTGCGAGTCAAGCCGAGATCTGCTATTGGGCCCCGTATTCACTCTGCGGAACCAAGCCTATGCGGAAAGTGTTCAAATCACCAAAAACCTGACACATGCCACGGGCCTGTCCGCACCGTCACGCCCCACACAGAAGGACGTCCGGGAGTCGAATCCTGTTGCGATTCGGCCACGGAAGCGATCCGGATCACAGTCTGATCACAAGACCCCCACCGTGTTTACGGCGCCGGTTGCTGCGCCATGTCTCCTGGTCACGCGGTGCGCAAACCTTTCTTCGCGCACTGTAACCGGATGAGGTGAAACATTGCCGCCAAATCGGGCATTGGGTTGACAGTCGGGTGTCCCTCACGCCACTTTGGTGGCATGCCAGCGACCGCAGCGCTCTTCGCGACCCACGCCCGTGGGTTCCGCCGCGCTGTCCAGACGCGTTCCTGTCGCTGTTGCTGTCCCAGCTGTTGATGCGCGCGTTCTGCGTCTAGCGCTCCAGCCCCTTCGCGGCCGCCGTCCCGCCGCCGCTGCCTCACCCCTTGCTCTGCGACACCCCGCACTTCTGCCGAGGAACCACCGCATCCCATGAACATGGACAGCGACCTTCAGATCGCCGGCGACATCCTTGAGGTCCCGCACCTCCTGCAGCCCGCCCGCGAGCACCCCGCCACCGTGGCCGAGTTCGCCGGTCTCGCCCGCGAGATCGCCGCCGACCGCGCCCTGTGGGCCCCGTACGTCGAGTACGACGCCACCACCCGCTGGTACCACCGGCTGCGCACCGGCCCCGGCTACGAGATCTGGCTGCTCTCCTGGCTGCCCGGCCAGGGCAGCGGCCGGCACGACCACGGACAGTCCTCCGGCGTGCTCACCGTCCTGTCGGGCGAGTTGACGGAGCGTACGGAGCGGGGCGGGCGGAGCCTGGACGCGGGCGCGCAGCGCGTGTTCGCGCCCGGGTACGTCCACGAGGTCGTCAACGACTCCCTCGAACCCGCCGTCAGCCTGCACGTCTACTACCCGGGCCTCACCGACATGCCGATGCACGAGTCGACGCGCGAGTCGCCCGAGTCGATGCACGAGTCGCTGACCTCACAGTGCGGCTCTGCCCCGACGGCCCCCGGAGTCGTCACCGCCTGACAAACTGCATGGCATGCGCATTGTGGTTCTGGCCGGTGGCATCGGTGGTGCCCGCTTCCTTCGCGGCCTCAAGCAGGCCGCGCCCGACGCGGAGATCACGGTCATCGGCAACACCGGTGACGACATCCATCTCTTCGGTCTCAAGGTCTGCCCCGACCTCGACACCGTGATGTACACCCTCGGCGGTGGCATCAACGAGGAACAGGGCTGGGGCCGCGAGGACGAGTCCTTCACGGTCAAGGAGGAGCTCGCGGCGTACGGGGTCGGGCCCGAGTGGTTCGGCCTCGGCGACCGCGACTTCGCCACCCACATCGTCCGCACCCAGATGCTGGGCGCCGGCTATCCGCTCAGCGCCGTCACCGAGGCGCTGTGCGCCCGCTGGCAGCCCGGCGTCCGGCTGCTTCCGATGTCGGACGACCGGGTCGAGACGCATGTGGCCATCGAGGTCGACGGCGAGCAGCGGGCGGTGCACTTCCAGGAGTACTGGGTGAAGCTGCGCGCCTCCGTCGACGCGCTGGCCGTCGTGCCGGTCGGCGCCGAGCAGGCGAAGCCCGCGCCGGGCGTCCTTGAGGCCGTCGCCGCCGCCGACCTCATCGTCTTCCCGCCGTCCAACCCGGTCGTGTCCGTCGGCACGATCCTCGCCGTGCCCGGCATCCGCGAGGCGGTCGCCGCCGCGGACGCGCCGGTCGTGGGCCTCTCCCCGATCGTCGGCGACGCGCCCGTGCGCGGCATGGCCGACAAGGTGCTCGCGGCGGTCGGCGTCGAGTCCACGGCCGCCGCCGTCGCCCTGCACTACGGCTCCGGGCTGCTCGACGGCTGGCTCGTCGACACCGTCGACGCGGGCACGGTCGCCGACGTCGAGGCGGCGGGCATCCGCTGCCGCGCGGTGCCGCTGATGATGACCGACCTGGACGCGACGACGGCGATGGCGCGCGAGGCGCTGGCGCTCGCGGCGGAGGTCAAGGCGTGACGGCGGGGGCGGCAGGGACGGAAGGGCCCGCCAGGGCCGAAGGACCCGCCGGATCCGCAGGGCCCGCAGGCACTGCAGGGCCCGGCGGGGGGCCCGGCCCCGGGTGGGGCGGGCGTACGGGCGAGGCCGCGGTTGGCGCGAGCGCGTCCGGCGGAGCCGCGGGGCAGGAAGCCGGGCGTACGGGCGAGGGCAACGCGAACGCCTCTGGCGGAGCCGCAGGGCAGGAAGGCCGGCGTACGGGCGCCGCCAGCGCAAGGGTCTCCGGCGGAGCCACGGGGCAGGACGGCAGGCGTACCGCCGACGCCGGCGCCCCCGGCGGAGCCGCCGGGCAGGAAGCCGGGCGTACCGCCGAGGCCGACGCCAGCGCCTTCGGCGGAGCCATAGGGCAGGACGGGCACGGGGGCGGTGGCGCGGCCGCGCGGTTCGAGGTGTGGGCGCTTGACGGGGTGCCCGAGGTCGCGGCCGGGGACGACCTGGCCAAGCTGATCGCGGCCGCGACGGCGGGCCCGGGGGCCGGTCTCGTCGACGGTGACGTGCTGCTCGTCACCTCGAAGATCGTCAGCAAGGCGGAGGGGCGGGTGATCGCCGCCGCCGACCGGGAGGCGGCGATCGACGCCGAGACGGTACGGGTGGTGGCGCGGCGCGGTGCCCTGCGCATCGTCGAGAACCGGCAGGGTCTGGTGATGGCCGCCGCCGGCGTCGACGCCTCCAACACCCCCGCCGGGACCGTGCTCCTGCTGCCCGAGGACCCGGACGCCTCCGCCGCGCGGATCCGCGCCGGGCTGCGCGAGACGCTCGGGGTCGACGTCGGCGTGGTCGTCACCGACACCTTCGGGCGGCCCTGGCGCAACGGCCTCACCGACGTGGCCATCGGCGCGGCCGGCGTGCGGGTCCTCGACGACCTGCGCGGCGCCACCGACTCCCACGGCAACGAGCTCAACGTGACCGTCACCGCCACCGCCGACGAACTGGCCGCCGCCGGGGACCTGGTGAAGGGCAAGGCGGCGGGGCGGCCGGTGGCCGTCGTCCGCGGGCTGCCGCACGTCGTCGCGGGTGACGACGACGGGACGGGCGCGCGGGCCCTGGTCCGGGACGCCGCCGACGACATGTTCCGGCTCGGCACCTCGGAGGCGGTACGGGAGGCGGTGACCCTGCGCCGTACGGTGCGGGAGTTCACCGACGACCCCGTCGACCCGGGCGCCGTACGGAGGGCCGTCGCCGCCGCCGTCACCGCGCCCGCCCCGCACCACACCACCCCGTGGCGCTTCGTCCTCCTGGAGTCCGAGGCCTCGCGCGTGCGGCTGCTCGACGCGATGCGGGACGCCTGGATCGCGGACCTGCGGCGCGACGGCAAGTCCGAGGAGTCCATCGCGCGCCGCGTCCGCCGCGGCGACGTGCTGCGCAACGCGCCGTACCTGATCGTGCCCTGCCTGGTCATGGACGGCGCCCACCACTACGGCGACCCGCGCCGGGACGCCGCCGAGCGCGAGATGTTCGTGGTCGCGGCGGGCGCGGGCGTGCAGAACCTGCTGGTGGCGCTCGCCGGCGAGCGGCTGGGCTCGGCGTGGGTGTCCTCGACGATGTTCTGTCGCGACGTCGTACGGGAGGTGCTCGGCCTGCCGGGTGACTGGGACCCGATGGGCGCGGTGGCCGTCGGCCGCCCGGCGGCGGCACCGAAGGAGCGGGCGGTACGGGACGCGGAGACGTTCGTCGCGGTGCGGTGACGCGCGTGCGGTGACGCCCCGTGGCGACGGGCCTGCGGGTCAGATCCCCGTGATGTTGCCGGGCGCCATACGGGGTGCCCGGCGGGGCGGGACGCGGCCGCTGAGGAGGATCAGGCGGGCGGCGCGGTGGCGCTGGCCGGCGTACGGGGCGAGGAGGCCCAGCATCGTCGCGTCGTCGGCCGTGCGGTCGCCCGCGAGGGCCCAGCCGACGATGCCCGGGAGGTGCAGGTCGCCGGTGGTGACCTCGTCCGGGGCGCCGTTGCTGCGCTGGATGGTCTCGGCGGAGGTCCAGGGGCCGATGCCGGGGATCAGTTCGAGGCGCTTGCGGGCCTCGGCGGGCGGCATGTGCGCCGCCTCCTCCATGCGGTGGGCGACCCGCGCGGCGCGCACGACGGCGGCGGAGCGCTTGCCGTCGACGTTCGCGCGGTGCCACTCCCAGGACGGGATCATCGCCCAGGTGCGGGCGTCGGGCATCACGTACATCCCCTCGGGCGCGGGCCCGGGCGCCGGCTCCCCGTACTTCCGGACGAGCAGCCGCCACGAGCGGTAGGCCTCGTCCGTCGTGACCTTCTGCTCCAGGATGGAGGGGATCAGCGACTCCATGACCAGACCGGTGCGGGTGAGGCGGAGGCCGCGGCGGGCGCGGTGGGTGAGCGCGAGGAGTTTGTGGCGCGGGACGAAGGCGGCGGGGTCGTCCTCGGCGCCGAGCAGCGCGGGCAGCCGCGCCATGAGCCAGCCGCCTCCCGGGCCCCACGCCTCGGCCCGTCCGTCCGCCGCCCGGACCCGGACGGTCCCGGCGCCGTCGGGCGTCCGGCTGGCCCGCCAGACCGAGCCGTCGGCCGTCGTCCGGAAGGTGGGGTCGCCGGGGCCGCGGCGGAGGGGGCCGAGGGTGAGACCGAGGTCGAGGTCGACCAGGGCTTCCTCGGAGCTCGGTGCGGGGGCCGGGGCGGGTACGGGGACGTGGCCGCCGCGCGTGGTGGTGCGCGTGGGTCGGGGAGCGAAGCGGCCTGCCATGCGTACGAGCGTAGCGGGGCGCCCCCGAGGCCGGTCCCGCCTACCGGCTACTGGTCGGACGAGAAGCGGACCGCGCCCGCCGGGAGCTTCGCGTCGCACCAGACGCGGACGCCGTCGCGGAGTTCGTTGTCCGGGCCGATGTCGGCGCCGTCGCCGATGACCGCGCCGGTGAGGACGGTGCGGGCGCCGATGCGGGCGTGGGTGCCGATGAGGGAGTCGGTGATGACGGCGCCGGGTTCGACGACGGCGCCGGCGAGGACGGTCGAGCCGGTGACGCGCGCGCCGGAGCCGATGACCGCGCCGGGGCCGACGACCGTACCGCCGGTGAGCTTGGCGTCCGGGGCGACGGTCGCCGTGTCGAGGACCAGGCGGTCGCCGCAGCGGCCCGGTACGGCCGGGGACGGGGCGCGGCCGAGGACGAGGTCGGCGGAGCCGCGGACGAAGGCCTGCGGGGTGCCGAGGTCGAGCCAGTAGGTGGAGTCGACCATGCCCTGCAGGTGCGCGCCGGAGGCCAGCAGGTCGGGGAAGGTCTCGCGTTCGACGGAGACCGGCCGGCCCGCCGGGATGGTGTCGATGACCGAGCGCCGGAAGACGTACGCGCCCGCGTTGATCTGGTCGGTGACGATCTCCTCCGGCGTCTGCGGCTTCTCCAGGAAGGCCGTGACGCGTCCCGTCGCATCCGTCGGCACGAGACCGAAGGCGCGCGGGTCCTCGACCCGGGTGAGGTGCAGGGACACGTCCGCGCCGGAGGTCTCGTGGGTGGCGACGAGCGCGCCGATGTCGAGGCCGGTGAGGATGTCGCCGTTGAAGATCAGGACGGGGTCTTCGGGGCCCGAGTGGAGCCGGGAGGCGACGTTGCGAATGGCGCCGCCGGTCCCGAGGGGCTCCTCCTCGGTGACGTACTCGATGCTCAGACCGAGCGCCGAGCCGTCGCCGAAGTACGGCTCGAAGACCTCCGCCAGGTAGGACGTGGCGAGGACGATGTGGTCCACGCCGGCGGCCCGGGCCCGGGCCAGCTGGTGCGTCAGGAAGGGGACGCCGGCCGCCGGGACCATCGGCTTGGGCGTGTTGACGGTCAGGGGACGCAGCCGGGTGCCCTTGCCACCGACCAGAAGAATCGCTTCGGTCACCTGTCGTCTCTGCTTCCTGTCGGTCCGGTCTCATCGCCGTGGGCGGCTCGCCACGGGCGGCCGCTTTTCGGCCGCCCGTACGATATGACCGGTCAGTTTATGCAGATGGTTGAGTCCATGACCCCACCGACAGCCCCATCGGCGATCCCAGCGGCGATCCCGACAGCTCCGTCAGCTTCTTCCCTGGTACTTCGCCGAGCTGGACCGGGCGGTGCCGAGTTTGCTGTAGAGGCGTCCGCCCGGGCATTCGGTGGCGAAGCCGTCGCGGTGGCCGGAGATGGCGTTGAACTTCACCTTCCTGCCCTTTTTGTAGAGGTTTCCGCCTCCTGAGGTGAGTGTCACCTTTCCCTTCGGATTCACCCCGTGGAGCCCGAGCTTCCACGCCGTCAGCTTGGCGACGGCCGTCACGACGGCGGCCGGCGGGGTGGCGCTGCCGAAGGTGCCGAGCACCACGACGCCCATGCTGTTGGTGTTGAAGCCGAGGGTGTGGGCGCCGAGCACCGGCTTGGCGACGCCGCCGGCCCGCCCCTCGTAGATGTTTCCGCACTTGTCGACGGCGAAGTTGTAGCCGAAGTCACGCCAGCCCAGGCTCTTCACGTGGTAGCGGTAGATGCTGCGCAGCACGGAGGGGGCCTGCTTGCAGGTGTAGTTGTTGCCGGTGGCGCTGTGGTGCACGAACGCCGCCTTGATCGTCTTCGTGTAGCCGAAGGCCTTCTCCCGCATCTTCTCGTCCGCGCCCCACCCCTTACGGGTGATGATCTTCGGGCGCGGGCCGATGTACGGCTTCGCCGCGAGCGCGGCGCGGTCGGCCGTAGTGCCGGTGCCACTGCCACTGCCAGTGCCCGCGGCGGGCGGGAGTGTGGCGAGCGTCTCCTCCCGGGTGAGGGCGGGGATGACGGTGGCGCCGAACGGGGCCTGTTCGGCGTTCGCGCCCGACGCGGCGGCCTGGGCGGAGGCCCGATCGACGTTCGGCGCGGCGGCGGGCTGGGCAGCGGCGGCCCGCGTTCCCCTCGCCCCCGCCCCGGCCGCCGGGTCCGGGTCCGGGCCGGGGTCGACCAGTTCGAGGCGCAGGCCCGCCGGGAGGGCGGTGGGGGCGGTCCGTTCCTCGGACTCCGGGGACTCCGGGCGTACGCGGACCTCGACGCCGTCCGAGTCGCCGACCCACAGCGGGGCGGTCGCCCCGTGCAGCGCGCCCGAACGGCCTTCGGCCGTGCCCGGGTCGGCGCCGTGCTCTTCGTTGTGGGTCTCCACGTCCTGCCAGTCGGACCAGGCGCCGTCCGCGGTGGCGCGGGTGCGGACCTGCACGGTGCCGTGCAGCGGGGTGCGGGCGTCGTTCCACACGACGCCCACCAGGGAGAAGGGTCTGACCTCCCGTCGGGTCAGGCCCTTCTCCCCCACCGCGCCTTCGGGCCGCCCGAAGGCGCGGCCGTGCGGCCGGGTCTCGGGGGCGGCGAGGGGTTCGAGGGGGAGCGACTGGGTCGATCCGGCGAGGTCGCCCGCCGGGTCCGCGGCCGAGTGCGTGGCCGGGTACGCGCCCGGGTCCGCGGCTGGGAGCGCCGGAGGGGCGGCTGGAGGTGCGGCCGCGCCGGCCGGGGTCGTGAGGGCGAGCGGCAGGGCCAGTGCCGCCGCGCACGTGACGGCGATCGAGGAGGCGAGGTAGGCACGCATGGAGCGATCGTCCGTACGGTGGGGCGGTCGCGCGCGGCGGGAGGCGGTGCGGAAACTGACGGTCCGTCGGGCCGACCGGAGGACGGTGTCACCGGTACGGCGGACCGCGCCGGGCGCCGCGCGTACGCTTGCCCGCGTGAACGCCAGCGACCGCACCCCTGCCGACCTGCTGCGATCCGCGCTCGCCGCGGACCCGGCCCGCCCCTTGGTCACTTTCTACGACGACGCCACCGGTGAACGCGTGGAATTGTCGGTGGCCACCTTCGCCAATTGGGTGGCCAAGACCGCGAATCTGCTCCAGGGCGAACTGTCCGCCGCGCCCGGCGACCGGGTCGCGCTGCTGCTGCCCGCGCACTGGCAGACCGCGGTGTGGCTGCTCGCCTGCGCGTCGGTGGGCGTGACGGCGCAGATCGGCGGCGATCCGGTCGGCGCGGACTATGTGGTGGCGGGGCCGGAGGGCCTCGAGGCGGGCCTCGCCTGCTCCGGTGACCGGATCGCCCTCTCCCTCGCGCCGCTGGGGCGCCGCTTCCCGACGCCGCCCGCGGGTTACGCGGACTACGCGGTGGAGGTGCCGAGCCAGGGGGACCGGTTCGCCCCGTTCGTCCCGGTGGACCCGGACGAGGTCGCCCTCGTCGTCGACGGCACGGAACTGACGGGCGCGCAGGTGGTGGAACGGGCGCGCGCGGACGCGGGCGAGCTGGGGCTCCTCGACGGGGGCCGGGTCCTGTCCGGGCGGTCGTACGACACCTGGGCCGGCGTCTCGGCCGGGCTGTACGCGGCGCTCGCGGTGGCGGGGGGGTCGGTGGTGCTGTGCCGGAACCTGGCGGAGCTGGGGGCGGAGGGTGTGGCGAAGCGGGTGGAGAGCGAGCGGGTCACGCTCGTCCTGGCCGACTGAGCCCCCCTGCGGGGCCTTCGGCTCCACCGCCGTGTGGGCCGCCGCACGGCCCGAGCCCCCCGCACGGCCCGAGCCCCCCCGCTCGACCTCGCCCCACCCGTACGGCCCATCGACGCGCCGCATACCCCGCGCCCCTCCCCCTCGCCGGTACATGATCGGCAGGGGGTATCCGATGCCTTCCGCACAACCGCGCGCCGGGATCGGTCGTCTACCTCTAGGGAGGGACGGCCGGACGGTGCGACGCAGGCGCCAGTGAGGACGGACGGTTCAGACGTGACGGACAGCGCGGACACGCCCGCCACCGAGGCCGGGGCGGAGGCCGGGACCGGGCGCAGGCGGCGGCATTGGCTGCGGTGGGCGGCGCTCGGCGCGGCGATCGTGGTGCTCGCCGCGGCGGGGGTCGGGTGGTGGGCGTACCGGAAGCTGGACGGGAACATCACCACGGACACCACCGCCGAGGCCGAGCTGCGCAAGTACGAGAAGGAGCGCCCCTCGCCGGCCGTGAACGCGGCGCGGAACATCCTGCTGATCGGTTCGGACACCCGGACCGGGGCGGGGAACGGGAAGTACGGGAAGGACGAGGGCACCCAGCGCTCGGACACCACGATCCTGCTGCACATCTCGGCGGAGGGGGCGGGCGCGACCGCCGTGTCGATCCCGCGCGATCTGATGGTGCGGATCCCCCGCTGCACGAAGGCGGACAGGACCACCACGAACGAGCAGTTCGCGCAGTTCAACTGGGCCTTCGAGTTCGGCGGCACCGCCTGCACCATCCGCACCCTGGAGAAGCTCACGAAGATCCGGATCGACCACCACATGGTGATCGACTTCCGGGGCTTCAAGAAGATGGTCGACGCCGTGGACGGGGTGGAGGTCTGCCTCAAGGAGCCGATCGACGACCGCGACGCGCATCTGAAGCTGCCGGCCGGGCGCCAGACGCTCCACGGCGAGCAGGCGCTCGGTTTCGTACGGGCCCGCAAGTCGATCGGCAACGGCAGTGACACCGATCGGATGGACCGGCAGCAGATGTTCCTCGGGGCGCTCGTCAACAAGGTGCAGAGCGACGGCGTCCTGCTCAACCCGACGAAGCTCTACCCGGTCCTGGACGCCGCCACGAGGTCCATCACCACCGACCCGGGGCTCGACTCGCTGCGCGACCTGTACGACCTGGCGCGGTCGATGCGGGCGATCCCGACGGAGAAGGTGCAGTTCCTGACGGTGCCGCGGCGCCCGTACTCGTACAACGCGAACCGGGACGAACTGGTGCAACCCGCCGCCGATCAGCTCTTCGCGCGGCTGCGCGCCGACCAGCCGGTGACCGTGCACCCGGGCGGTGGCGGCACTCCGGAGCGGGCCGGGGACGGGACGGGCGCCTCCACGGCGCCCACGTTCGCGGGACGCAACGCGGCGGAGGGGGCGTGCCAGGGCTGAGGCAGGGCCGGGGCTCAGGCAGGGCCGAGGCTGAGGCAGGGCCGAGGGGAACGCACCCGGCACTCACCGGAGTGGCGCGATGTGCGCGATGTGCAAGATGCGCAAAGCGAGGGCCAAGGGATGGGAGGGAATGGGAGATGCCCGATGCGGTTTGGGCACATTGCCCGGTTGTAAGGGGCGTGGAATTTGTCACGGACGTCGCCCCACGCTGAACTGGGCGGATAGTGTGACGCGATCCGGTGCACAAGACCGCGTGGTCGCGCACTCGATGGATCGAACGACCGAGCGCCCGAGGGGGAGGCGCCTCGCGTGGCACCGACGGAGGACTCAAGTAACCGTGGACGCGCACAGCCGTGGACGGGCGGACGAGATCGACCCCGCCGACCAGTGGGTACTCAACCCGCAGACGGGCCACTACGAACTGCGACTGGACCGCTCCGCTGGGCAGTCGCCGCAGGCCGCCGCCCCGTCCCAACCGCGCCCCCGCACCACCCGTGGCGCCACACCTCCCGGCCAGAGAACCCACGAGCGCGGCGAGCGCACCACCGAGGCCGCGCCGCCCGTCCCCGGGCAGCGCCGGCGCCGTGCCCCCGAGCCCGGTGACCAGCGCGGTCCGGCCGGGCGTCGCAAGCGCCGGCCGGAGAAGTCGCGCAAGAAGAAGGTCCTGATGTGGACCGGCGGCACCATGGCCTTCGTGGTCGTGGCGGGCGCCGCCGGGGCGTACGCGCTCTACAACCACTTCGACAACAACATCAACACCATCGAGGTCGCGGGCGGCAGCGAGGGCTTCAAGAAG
Organism: Streptomyces fradiae; assembly: GCF_041270065.1. Classification (NCBI taxonomy): domain Bacteria; kingdom Bacillati; phylum Actinomycetota; class Actinomycetes; order Kitasatosporales; family Streptomycetaceae; genus Streptomyces; species Streptomyces fradiae. The sequence continues at coordinate 3,049,659 of NZ_CP065958.1, forward strand.
GACGAGGCCTTCAACGTCCTGCTCATCGGCACCGACAAGCGGACCGGTGAGGGCAACGCCGGCTACGGGGACAAGAACAGCCCCGGCCACGCCGACACCACGATCCTCTTCCACGTCTCCAAGGACCGGACGAACGCCACGGCGATGTCCATCCCGCGCGACCTGGTCATCGACATCCCCGAGTGCGAGACGAAGCAGCCCGACGGCTCCGTCAAGAAGATCCCCGGCCAGACCGACGAGCGCTTCAACATCAGCCTCGGCCAGGCCGACCGCGACCCGGGCTGCACCATGCGCACCGTCAAGGAGATCACCGGGCTCACCGTCGACCACTTCATGATGGCCGACTTCAACGCCGTCAAGGAGATGACGACGGCCGTCGGCGGCGTGAAGGTCTGTGTGGCGAAGCCCGTCAACGACCCCAAGTCGCACCTCAAGCTGCCGGCCGGCGAGTCCACCATCCAGGGCGAGCAGGCCCTCGCCTTCGTCCGTACCCGGCACAGCTTCGGCAACGAGAGCGACCTGGACCGCATGAAGGTCCAGCAGCAGTTCCTCAGCTCGATGATCCGGCAGATGAAGTCGGACGACACGCTCACGTCGCCGACCAAGCTGTACGGCCTCGCCGACGCCGCCACCAAGGCGCTCACCGTCGACACGGGGATAGGAAGCATCTCCAAGCTCAAGTCCCTGGCCCTGGAACTCGCCAAGATCGACACCAAGAACATCACGTTCCTGACCATGCCGGTCATCGACAACCCGAGCGAGCCCAAGCCCGTCACGGTCGTACCCGACCCCGTCGAGGCCCCGCGGCTCTTCGAGATGATGCAGTCCGACACCTCGCTCACCGAGGTGAAGAAGAAGGAGACGGACGCCAAGAACGCCCAGGCCGCGGCCCAGGCGAAGCTTCTCCAGGGCGCCCGTTCCACCGCGCACGAGGTCCGGGTCGATGTCTACAACGGCAGCGGCAAGACCGGCGCGGCGCAGAAGACGCTCGAATGGCTCCAGAACGAGCACGGCGTGACGCGGTCGAGCAACAAGAGCAACGCCCCGGAGCCGGCGGCGAAGACCACGCTCACGTACGCGCCCAACCAGGCCGACCAGGCCCGCAAGCTCGCGGACCTGATGGGCCTGCCCGCCACGGCACTCAAGCCGGGCACGCAGGACGCCGGGGAGCGTGAGCCCATGACGCTCGTACTCGGCGCCGACTACAAGGGGGCGGGGGTGCCCCTCACCGGTCCGGCGAAGGCGCCGGAGGGTGCGCAGACGGCCGACAAGCAGGTGTGCGCCAAGTGAGCCGGACCACCGTCCGGCCCCTGCGCCGCGCCTGCGGGAACGCCTGAGTCAACAAGGAGACCTGGGGTGGGACAGAGCAGCGTGCGCAGGGAGGGGGCGCGGAACCGCGCCTCGCGCGCCCAAGAGGTGGGCTGGGACGACAGCCTCTACGAGGAGGGGAACACCGGTGACGGCGGTCCGGGCGGAGGCCCGGACGGGGGCCCTGGCGGCCGAATACCCCACGCCCGGCGGGCCGGCGGCGGGGACGACGACGGCTCTACGGGTACGAGTACGGGCCCGGGTTCGGGTTCCGGTACGGGCCACCGGCGCGGCGGTTCGCGCCGGCGCGCCAGGACCAAGAAGTCCGGCAAGCGCAAGGTGCTGCGCTGGACCGCCATCGCGGTGTCGCTGCTGGTCGTCGGCACGGCCGGCGCCGGATACCTGTACTACGAGCACCTCAACGGCAACATCCGCAGCGGTGGCCGCGCGGGCGGCGAGAGCGGGGTGGAGAAGGCCGCGCCGAACGCGCTCGGCGACACCCCGCTGAACATCCTGCTCATCGGCTCCGACGACCGTTCCGACCCCAAGAACGTGGCGCTGGGCGGCGGCAAGAAGGACGCCAACCGGCCGCCGCTCGCCGACGTGCAGATGCTGCTGCACGTCTCCGCGGACCGGAAGAACGCCTCGATCGTCTCCATCCCGCGCGACACGGTCGTCAAGATCCCCGAGTGCAAGGGTGCGGACGGCAAGAAGTACCCCGAGACCACCAACCGGCCGATCAACGAGTCGCTGGCCCGGGGCGGTCCCGGCTGCACCCTCACCACCTGGGAGAAGCTCACCGGGGTCTACATCGACCACTGGATGATGATCGACTTCGCGGGTGTGGTCGCCATGGCCGACGAGGTCGGCGGCGTCCCGGTCTGTGTGAAGACCGGCGTCTGGGACAAGTCGACGCCCGCCGCGCCCGGCGGCTCTCATCTCAAGCTCCCCGAGGGCACCCACGACGTCAAGGGCGAGCAGGCGCTGCAGTGGCTGCGCACCCGGCACGCCTGGGGCAGCGACCAGGGCCGCGCCCAGGCCCAGCACATGTACATGAACGGGCTGATGAAGAAGCTCCAGGACCAGAACGCCTGGACCGACACCCCGCAGCTGATGGGGCTTGTCGAGACCGCCATCGACGCCTTCCAGGTCTCCGACGAGATCGGCACGGTGAAGAAGCTGTTCGACCTGTCGATGCAGCTGAAGAACGTGAAGCTGGACCGGCTGACCACGGCCACCGTCCCGACCACCGAGTACCCGCCCAACCCGAAGGCGTGGCTCCAGCCGATCCCGTCGGCCGCCGAGAAGATGTGGTCGATGCTCCGCGACGACGTGGCCATGGACAAGAACGGCGACCCGGCAGACGGGAAGGGGAAGCCGAAGGCGTCCGCGTCCGCGAAGCCTGCGGCCACCGCCGGTGCGCCCGCCTCCCTCGCCATCTCGGTGATCAACGGCACCGCGGGCGACGGCGAGCCGGCCCAGGAGGGCCGGGCCACCGACGTCGCCAAGGAACTGCGTGACAAGGGCTTCGGCCAGGCCCAGTCCTCCCGGGAGGCCCAGCCGCGCAAGGACAGCGTGGTGTTCTACCCGAAGGGCGACGGCGACCAGGGCAAGGCCGACGCCACCTCCGTGGCCACCGCCCTCGGCCTGCCGGCCTCGGCGGTCCGTGCGGACGCCAAGGTCAGCGGCCTCACCCTGGTCGTCGGCGCCGACTGGCGCGAGGGCCGCACCTACAAGAAGCCGACCGTGGCGGCGGGCGACCTGCCCGAGGGCGCGGACGACAAGACCGACTGCATGAGCGTCTACCCGGTCTACAAGTGGGACGGGAAGTCCTGAGTCCCTAAGTCCTGGGAACCCGCGCTATCCATACGTTCCATACGGCGAAGGCCGGGCCCCTTGCGAGGGGCCCGGCCTTCGCCGTACGAGTGTGGTGCGGTGCGGGTCAGACGGTCTCGCCGGCCTTCACCGCCGGGCGCCTGCTCGCGATGACCTTCCGCGCAAGCGCGCGCGGGCTGGTCAGGAAGCCGAAGCCCCACGACATGTGCATGGTCGCCAGGGCCACCGGGATCTGCAGCCGGGCCTTCAGGGACAGGCCCTTGCCGGCCGGGACCGAACCCGCGGTGATCGCCGCCAGATAGCCGGCCGGGATCACGAAGCCGAGCGGGGTGAGGGTCGCGCCGATCACGAGACCCGCGGCGATCGCGCAGACGGCGGCCGGCGGGGCGAGGTAGCGCAGGTTGATCGAGCCCTCGTGGTACCGGGCGACGACATGCCGCCAGCGGCCGTAGTCCTTGTACTGCTTGGCGAGGGCGCGGACGCTCGGCCGCGGCCGGTACTGCACGCGCAGCTCCGGCGAGAACCAGATCAGACCGCCGGCCTCGCGGATGCGGAAGTTCAGCTCCCAGTCCTGGGCGCGGATGAACTCCACGTTGTAGCCGTCCTGCTGCTCCAGCGCCTCGCGGCGGAAGACGCCCAGGTAGACGGTCTCCGCCGGGCCGGCCGCGCCGCCCGTGTGGAAGGCCGCGTTGCCCACGCCGATCTTCGAGGTCATGGCGGCGGCGACCGCGTCCTCCCAGGCGTTCTCGCCCTCGGCGTGCATGATGCCGCCGACGTTCATCGCGCCCGTCTCCTCCAGGAGGCGCACGGCGGTCGCGATGTAGTTGGGCGACAGCATGCCGTGGCCGTCGACGCGGACCACGATCGGGTGACGGGAGGCCTTGATCGCCGCGTTCAGGGCGGCGGGCGTACGGCCGGTGGGGTTCGGCACGGTGCGGACCCGGGGGTCTTCCCGTACGAGCTCGGCGGCGATCTCGTCGGTGCGGTCCGTGGACGGCCCGAGCGCGATCACCACCTCCATCTCGCCGTCGTACTCCTGCTCCAGGATGTGGCGGACCGAGTTGCGCAGATGCCGCTCCTCGTCGAGGACCGGCATGATCACAGACACAGGGGTATTGGCGTTCATCGGGGGCCACGTTACCGCGAACGGGGGACACGGGCGCGTGCCGCCGGCTCGCAGCACGGTGGCGCTGATCGTATGGGCCTACGGTGCTCACGGTCCCCCTGTCGTACCAGCGGAGGTGTCCCCCGGTGCCCACACCGCCCCGTACGCCGCCTCGTACGCCGCCCCGTCCGGCCCGTCCGCCCCGGCCTCCGGTCCGCACCGAACCGGTCCACCGCGCTCCGGTCCGCGCCGCTCCGGCCCGCGGGCACCGGCGCCGGCCGAGCCGGCCGCGGTGGGGCATGCGGATGGCGACGACGCTGTCCGTGGTGGTGCTCGCCGCCGGGGGCATCGGGCATGCCGTGGTGACCAGCCTCGACACCGGGATCAACCGGATCGACCCCTTCAAGGACATGAAGAACCGCCCGCAGGCCGGGCACGGCATGAACGTGCTGGTCGTCGGCACCGACGGACGCGACCGGATCACCGAGGAGGAGCGGAAGAAGTACCGGCTCGGCGGCGCCCCCTGCCACTGCACGGACACCGTGATGCTCGTGCACATCTCGGAGGACCGGGAGCGGGCGAGCGTGGTGTCGCTGCCCCGTGACTCGTACGCCGAGATGCCCGAGCACACCGACCTCACCACCGGCAAGCACCACCACGCGCACCCGGTGAAGCTGAACGCGGCGTACGCGGAGGGCGGGCCGTCGCTGACCGTGCGGACGGTGGAGTCGATGACCGGGGTGAAGATCGACCACTATCTGGAGGTCGACTTCACCAGCTTCATGCGCACCGTCGACGCGGTCGGCGGGGTGCAGATCTGCACCGCCAAGCCGCTGAAGGACTCCTACACCGGGCTCGACCTGGCCGCCGGGCCGCACGAGCTCGACGGCGGGCAGGCGCTGCAGTACGTGCGCGCCCGGCACGTCGACGGCGCCGCCGACATCGGGCGCATGCAGCGGCAGCAGAAGTTCCTGGCGGCGCTGATCGACCGGGTGACCGGCGGCGGGGTGCTGCTCAACCCGGTGCGCTTCCGCGAGGTCGCCTCCACCATGCTGAGCTCGGTCCGGGCCGACCAGGGCTTCGGCACCCAGCAGATGCTGGCCCTGGCGAAGGCGATGAACGGCTTCACGCCGGCCTCGTCGGAGTTCGTGTCCGTGCCGATCGGCGAGATGAGCTTCCCGGTGAAGGGGATCGGCTCCACGGTGAAGTGGGACGCGCCGAAGGCGCAGAAGCTGTTCCAGTCGCTGCGCGACGACCGCCCGCTCACCCCCGCCCGGCCGGCCGCGCCGAAGGGGCCGCGGCCCGTCGACGTGGACGTCGCGCCGAAGACGATCCGGGTCCAGGTCTACAACGGGACCGGCGCGGACGGACTCGGCGGCCGGGTCGACACGGCCCTGCGCGCCACCGGCTTCGACACCACCCGCGCACCGCGGACCGCGCCCGGCGGCCGCGAGCACGCCCGCACCCTCGTCGAGTACGACCCCGGCTGGGACCGCTCGGCGAAGTCCCTGGCCGCGGCCCTGCCGGGCGCCGAGCTCCGCCCGGTGAAGGGCCAGGGCGCGACCCTGAAGGTGACGGTGGGCGCGGACTACAAGGCCGTGACGCCGGTACGGGAGCGGGAGCAGCAGACGGGGCAGTTCGAGGCGGTGCGGGGGGACCAGGTGGTGTGCCCGTAGGGCATGGGACCAATCAGTCCTCGTAACCCTCCGCCTTCCGCTGCTCGCGCAGTTCCCTGATCGCGCGGCGGCGGGCCAGGCGGTGGGTGCGGCGGATCTGGGCCTCCTGGTAGCGGCGCTTGTCGCGCTCGGTCTCCGGGAGGACCGGGGGGACCGGGCGCGGCTTGCCGTCGGCGTCGACGGCGGCGAAGACGAGGTAGGCGGAGCCGACCTGGGTGGCCGGCGTGGACTCGTTCCAGCGCTCGGCCATGACCCGGACGCCGACCTCCATGGAGGACCGGCCCGTCCAGTTGACCTGGGCCTTCACATGCAGCAGGTCGCCGACGCGGACCGGCTCGAGGAAGGCCATCTCGTCCATGGACGCGGTGACGGCGGGGCCGCCCGAGTGCCGGCCCGCGACCGCGCCCGCGGCGTCGTCCACCAGCTTCATGATCACGCCGCCGTGCACCGTACCGAGGAGGTTGGTGTCGTGGCTGGTCATGATGTGGCTGAGAGTGGTGCGGGAGGCGGAGGTGGGCTTGCCCGGAATAGCGCCCTGATCTGTCATGCCCTCTACCTTATGCCCGCCCTTGTGGCCGGTCTCGGCGCCGTCCGGTTTGCATCAGCTTGGCAACAGCGCCGGTCCGATTTCCCACCCGCCCTGTCGGGGCGAAGCCGCGGACCGGCACACTGTTCCGCATGAATGACTGGCCCGACGCCCAGCCCGAGGGACCTCGCCGGATGCGCCACGTGCAGCGCCCGCAGGTCCCCCCGCAGCAGCAGTCGTACCCCCGTGACCAGCAGAACCAGGGGTACGACCAGGGCTATGACCAGGGCCAGGGGTACGACCAGGGGTACAACCCGAACTTCACCCAGGCCCAGAACACCGGTTACGACTCCGGCTACAGCTCCGGCCAGGTGTACGGCGGCCAGCAGGGCGGCGGCCGGGGCGGCGTGCCGCCGCAGTACGCGCCCGGCGGCGGCGCTCCCGTACCCGCGCGGCCCGCGCCGAACTGGGGCAAGCGCGTCAAGATCGGCTCGATCGTGGTGGTCGTGGGCCTCCTGGCGTGGGGCATCGGCACGTACGCGTGGGCCAGCTCGCAGATGCGCAACGAGGTCGATCTGGCCAAGGTCATCGAGCGGCCGGCCGACGACGACTGCACCACGTATCTGATCGTCGGCTCGGACAGCCGCGAGGGCATGTCCGCCGAGGAGAAGAAGAAGCTCCACACCGGCTCCGCCGAGGGCAAGCGGACCGACTCGATGATGATCCTCGCGGCCTGCTCCAGCGGGAACACGATGGTCTCGCTCCCCCGTGACTCCTGGGTGACGATCCCGTCCTTCGTGGGCTCGGAGTCCGGCAAGCAGTACGCGGCCCGCGGCGGCTCCAAGCTGAACGCGGCCTACGCGATGGACGGCCCGGAGCTGCTCGTCCGCACCGTCGAGTACAACACCGGCCTGCGCATCGACCACTACGCGGAGATCGGCTTCGCCGGCTTCGCGAACATCGTGGACGCGCTCGGCGGTGTCGAGCTGAACATCGAGAAGGGCTTCAAGGACAAGAAGTCCGGCGCCGACTTCCAGGCCGGCACCCAGACCCTCAACGGCGAGCAGGCTTTGGCCTTCGTGCGTACCCGCTACGCCTTCGCCGAGTCCGATCTGCAGCGCACGAAGAACCAGCAGAAGTTCCTGTCGGCCCTGGCGAGCCAGGCGGCGACCCCGGGCACGATCCTCAACCCGTTCAAGCTCTACCCGACCCTCGGCGCGGGCCTGGACACCCTGATCGTGGACAAGGACATGTCGCTCTACGACCTGGGCACGATGTTCTTCGCGATGAAGGGCATCAGCGGCGGCGACGGCAAGTCGATGAACATGCCGATCAACGGCACGGCCCCGCAGAACTCCCTGAAGTGGGACATGCCGAAGGTGAAGCAGCTGGTCAAGGAGATCCAGAACGACGAGCCGGTCACGGTCACGTCGAACCGCTGACGGCCAATCGCTGACGCTGACGTCTCATTCCTTCCGGTCGGCGCCCTGTTCGGGCGTCGACCGTTTGATTTCGTCCAGCAAATTCGGAAATCATGGCGGACCGCCGCGGGGGACAGCCCGTGGACGGCGGGGACAACGGGGAGAACGGGGAGGTTCACGGGGTGCCGTGGGACGAGTGGGAGCAGCTCAAGGCGGAGACGGCGGCGCGCCAGTCGTCCTCGATGCGCCTGAACCAGGTCGCGCCGGAGCCGGGCGGCGGCGGGTACTCGGAGGACCTGAAGACCGACAAGCGGGCCTGGACGAAGGCCGGCGAGGGCGTCTCGGGCCTCAAGGACGACATCACCACGGCGCTGGGCAAGCTCGACTCGGGGCAGGCGGGACTGGGCGACGGTCAGGGGATCCAGAGCGCGGCGGCGCAGAAGGAGTTGTACGACTCCTGGAAGAAGTACGTCGGCGACGTGAGCAGTCGCTGCGGCGCCCTGGGCGGACTGCTGACCTCGTCCGGGCACGACCTGTCGAAGCCCGACGAGACCCTCCTCGGTGAGCTCAACGGCCTCAAGGCGCACTACGCGGACACCGAGGCCGTCGGCGGCCAGGCGAAGGAGAAGTGACCGCGGCCATGGATCTGGAGACCTTGCGGGCCTTCAAGCAGGCCGAGTACGAGGAGGCCGCGGACGGCTACCGGGCCGTCGGCGACATGGCCGGGGCGGCCATGGACACGGTGGAGAACCAGGTCTCCTCGGGGATCCGCGCCCGCCTGACCGGCAAGGCCGCCGAGGCCGCGCTGGGCGAGCTCAAGGAGCTGGCGAAGAACTTCCACTACGCGCAGACCGAGTGCGATCTGGTGAGCACCGCGCTGAACGGTTTCGCCTTCGACATGGCGGTCGCCAAGCGGAACCTGGACGCGGCGACGGCCGACGCCGAGGCCAACGGCTGCACCGTGAACCCGAACGGCTCGGTGACCTTCCCCGCGGGTGCGAAGCCGGGTGCCGACAAGGTCGCCGAGGGCGGCACGGTGACCGGCAGCGCCGGGGGCACCGACACCTCCGACGCGATCGAGCGCCAGGCGATCAACATCCACCCGAACCCGTACTACGGCCGGGCCCTCGGGTACGCGAACCGGATCGCCGACGCGCTGAAGGAGGCCGCGGACGCCGACGCCAAGTGGGCGCCGAAGCTGCGGGCGCTGAAGGCGGACGACGACCTGAAGGTCTCGGACAAGGACTGGGCCGACGCCCAGTCCGACACGAGCGGCGTCCGGGAGGCTGGCGAGAGCTACCTGAACTCGCTGCCGCAGCCGCCGAAGGACGGCAGTCCGAAGGACAACTCCGCCTGGTGGAAGGGGCTCACCCCGGAGCAGCAGGAGGCCTGGCTGGCGATGCGGCCGGACCGGGTCGGGGCGCTGGACGGCCTGCCGTCGCCGATCCGCGACGAGGCGAACCGGGTGGTGCTCGCGGAGAAGCAGGGCGCTTACCGTACCGAGCTGGATTCCATCCCGAAGCCCCCTGCCAACGAGTGGACGTGGATCACCGCCGGTATGTACCCGGCCAAGGTGCACACCGACGAGTGGATGGAGTGGGACAAGAAGTACGGGGACCGGTACCGGGAGCTCGAAGGCGCTCTGAAGGGCATGGACAGCATCCAGGCGCGCTTCGACCGGACCGGCGAGCGGGGTCTGCCCGAGGCCTACCTGCTCGGATTCAGCGCCGAGGGGAACGGCCGCGCGATCGTCGCCAACGGGAACCCGGACACGGCAGACCACCAGGCCGTCTACGTGCCGGGCACGACGTCCAACCTGAGCGGCATCAACGGCGACATCGAGCGCATGCAGAACGTGTGGCGTGTGGCCGACGCGCAGCACAACGGCTCGGTCTCCACGATCACGTGGCTCGGTTACGACGCCCCGCAGGACATCGTGAAGGACTCGCCGTTCAGCCACTACGCCGATGACGGCGCCCCGGCGTACAACCGCTTCATGGACGGCCTGGACGCCTCGCGCTCGGTCGACACCGATCCGCACCGCACGGCGATCGGCCACTCGTACGGCACGACCCTCATCGGCTCGGCGGCCCGGCAGGGAGACCTGCACGCCGACGACGTGATCCTCGCGGGCAGCCCCGGCGTGCAGGTGCCGAAGGCGGAGCAGCTGGACGTCCCCAAGGGGCATGTCTGGAACGAGGAGGCCGACGGGGACCCGGTCCCGGACATCGGCCGGTTCGGACACGGTGGACTCGACTGGGACGGTCCGTTCCAGATCCCCAGTGACCCGACCTTCGGCGCCAACCAGATGGCCACCGACACCGAGGGCCACAGCGACTACTGGAAGGAAGGCACCGAGAGTCTCAAGAACCAGGGCCTGGTCGTCGCGGGCAGCGGTGACAACGTCAAGCTGAAGCCGCCGCCCAACCTCACGCCGGGAGTGCGCTAGATGAAGATCAAGGCGGGCGCGTCCGCGCTCCTCCTGTCCCTCGCTTTCACGACCCTCACTGGATGCAGCATGAACGACAAGGACTCCGGCCTTCCCTCTTCGGGCATCAGCACCACGCATGACGCGGCGGACGCGGCGGAGAAGGTCTCCAGCGAGCTCTACGACCTGGTCGGCGTCAAGGGGATGGCGACCAAGACAGGGGCCGGTGTGGGGCACTGCGGGAGCGACAAGGATCCGGAGAAGTACTTCACGGTCTTCCACCCGTGGAGCTTCGTTCCGGCCGCTCCGGCACAGCTGGAGGGCGTCATGGAGCGGCTCAAGAACGAAATGCCGAAGCATGGTTGGAAGATCGTCAGCTTCGGGCCGGACACGAGCAAGAACAAGAACGTCACCATCGTGGCCGACAACGACGCGAAGAAGTTCAGCGTCGAGATCTCCCATCACGCCAAGGACGACGAGCCGAAACTGAGCATCTTCGTCACCTCAGGCTGCTACCAGATTCCGGACGGCGAGAAGCTCGAACGCTTCTGAGGCCGGGCACCCCGCCCGACGCGAACAGCCCCCGGCACGGTGTGCCGGGGGCTGTTCCTTCCCGTGGGGGGGTTACGGGAGGTTGCGGGCCATGACGATGCGCTGGACCTGGTTGGTGCCTTCGTAGATCTGGGTGATCTTGGCGTCGCGCATCATGCGCTCGACGGGGTAGTCGCGGGTGTAGCCGTAGCCGCCGAGGAGCTGGACGGCGTCGGTGGTGACCTCCATGGCGACGTCGGAGGCGAAGCACTTGGCGGCGGCGCCGAAGAAGGTGAGGTCGCCGTCGACGCGTTCGGACTTGGCGGCGGCGGCGTAGGTGAGCTGGCGGGCGGCTTCGAGCTTCATGGCCATGTCGGCGAGCATGAACTGCACGCCCTGGAAGTCGGCGATGGGCTTGCCGAACTGCTTGCGCTCCTTGACGTAGCCCTTGGCGTAGTCGAGGGCGCCCTGGGCGATGCCGAGGGCCTGGGCGGCGATGGTGATGCGGGTGTGGTCGAGGGTCTTCATCGCGGTGGCGAAGCCGGTGCCCTCGGCGCCGATCATGCGGTCGGCGGGGATGCGGACGTTGTCGAGGTAGACCTCGCGGGTCGGGGAGCCCTTGATGCCGAGCTTCTTCTCCGGCGCGCCGAAGGAGACGCCTTCGTCGCCCTTCTCGACGACGAAGGCGGAGATGCCCTTGGAGCGCTTCTCCGGGTCGGTGACCGCCATGACGGTGTAGTACTCGGACACGCCGGCGTTGGTGATCCACCGCTTCACCCCGTTGAGGACCCAGAAATCACCGTCGCGCACGGCGCGGGTCTTCATGCCGGCGGCGTCGGAGCCGGCGTCGGGCTCGGACAGGCAGTAGGAGAACATCGCGTCGCCCTTGGCGAGCGGGCCGAGGTACTTGTGCTTCAGCTCCTCGGAGCCGGACAGGATGACCGGGAGCGAGCCGAGCTTGTTCACCGCGGGGATCAGGGAGGACGAGCCGCAGGCGCGGGCGACCTCCTCGATCACGATCACGGTGGCCAGCGCGTCGGCGCCCGCGCCGCCGTAGGTCTCGGGGACGTGCACCGCGTGCAGGTCGGCGGCCACCAGCGCGTCCAGGGCCTCCTGCGGGAACCGGCCCTCCTCGTCCACCGCGGCCGCGAACGGCGTGATCTTCGCCTCCGCCAGCGCACGGACCGTCTCCCGGAGCATCTCGTGCTCCTCCGACGGACGATACAGATCGAAATCAGCCGAACCGGCCACCGTCACACACTCCCACGCTTGCTAACTACCGTTAAGTAACTCAAAGGGTAGGGCGAGACCGGGCCCCGGGCCAGGGCACGACTATGCTCGGGCAGGCATTCGCCCGACCTCGACTCCTCATGGAGACCGCATGGCCCTCAAGATCACCGTGATCGGCACCGGCTACCTCGGCGCCACCCACGCCGCGGCCATGGCGGAGCTCGGCTTCGAGGTGCTCGGTCTGGACGTGGTCCCCGAGAAGATCGAGATGCTGGCCGGCGGCCGGGTCCCGATGTACGAGCCGGGTCTGGAGGAGCTGCTCGCGCGGCACGTCGCCGGGATCGAGGGCTCCAGCGGCCGGCTGCGCTTCACCACCTCCTGGGAGGAGGCGGGCGCCTTCGGCGACGTCCACTTCGTCTGTGTGAACACCCCGCAGAAGCACGGCGAGTACGCGTGCGACATGAGTTACGTGGACGCCGCCTTCGCCTCGCTCGCCGGGGTCGTACGGGACGGGGCGCTGGTCGTCGGCAAGTCGACCGTGCCGGTCGGCTCGGCGCAGCGGCTCGCGGGCGTGCTGCCCGAGGGCGTCGAACTGGCCTGGAACCCGGAGTTCCTGCGCGAGGGCTTCGCCGTGCAGGACACCCTGCACCCGGACCGGATCGTGGTCGGCGTGGCCGAGGGCGTACGCGGCGAGCGGGCCGAGAAGCTGCTGCGCGAGGTGTACGCGGTGCCGGTGGCGGAGGGCTCGCCGTTCGTGGTGACCGACTACCCGACCGCCGAGCTGGTGAAGACCTCCGCCAACTCCTTCCTCGCCACCAAGATCTCCTTCATCAACGCGATGGCGGAGGTCTGCGAGGCGGCCGGCGGCGACGTGGCCAAGCTCGCGGAGGCGATCGGACACGACGAGCGGATCGGCAACAAGTTCCTGCGGGCCGGCATCGGCTTCGGCGGTGGCTGTCTGCCGAAGGACATCCGGGCCTTCATGGCGCGGGCCGGTGAGCTCGGCGCGGACCAGGCGCTGACCTTCCTGCGCGAGATCGACTCCATCAACATGCGGCGCCGCGCGTCCATGGTCGAGATGGCCCGGGAGGCGCTGGGCGGCGGCTTCCTCGGCAAGCGGGTGGCGGTGCTCGGCGCGACCTTCAAGCCCGACTCGGACGACGTCCGCGATTCGCCCGCGCTGAACGTGGCCGGCCAGATCCACCTCCAGGGCGGCCAGGTCACCGTCTACGACCCCAAGGGCATGGACAACGCGCGCCGGCTCTTCCCGACGCTGGCGTACGCGCCCACCGCCCTCGACGCGGTGCGCGGCGCGGACGTCGTCCTCCACCTCACCGAGTGGCGCGAGTTCCGCGACGCGCTGGACCCGGCGGAGCTGGCCGAGGTCGTCTCCTCGGCCGTCATCCTCGACGGCCGCAACGCGCTGGACGCGGGGCGGTGGCGCGAGGCGGGCTGGACGTACCGGGCGATGGGCCGCCCGCGGGCCTGAACGGGCACCAAGAGCGCGCCGCGCTGGTGGTGCGGGTCCAGGCCCGGGAGCGGAACGCGCCCGCATGGGCGCCGTCCCGTGTGCCCACCCTCCCCCTGGCTTCGCCGGGGGGACCCCCACGCCCTGCGGGACGAATGCCCACAACGGGACGGCTACGCCGCTCTCAGCCGCGTCACCCGCGATCTGAACTCCGTGTCCCGCAGCGCGCGTGTGATGTTGCCGTGGGACAGGGAGACCAGGTCCGACGCCGGCCAGTCGCGGCGGAGGAGTTCCGCGAAGAGCGGGACGTAGCCGGTGGGCGGGTGTTCCGCGTGGGAGAGGCCCAGGGAGCGGGGGCCCGCGAGGGCGCGGAGGCGGTCGAGGGTGTCGGCGGTGGCCGAGACGTCGGGGGTGACCGGCACCATGCACACGCCGTCCTTCTCGCCGAGGAGGCTCAGCACCTCGTCCGGCATGCCGTCCGGGTCCGCCCGGGTGAGCAGGACCGGGGCCCGGCTCACCGCGAGGGTCTGGCGGACGGTGTCGGTGTCGGCGCCGGCCAGGTCGATGGCCAGGCCGAGCCGGTTCATCTCGCGTACCGCCTCGCGGGCGAAGCGGTCGTAGCGGGTGAGGCTCACCGCCCGTACGCCGAGCGCGTGGTACGCCCGGAGCGTGGCGGGCGAGCCGCCGACGGCCGACCAGCTCACCGGTCCGAGGACGACGGCGACCCGGCCGCAGTTGCGGGCGTGGTCCATCTCGGAGGTGGTGTGGGCGAGGCGCAGGTCCTCGGGGCAGGCCGCCACGAGGGCGCGGACCGCGTCGATCCGGCGCAGGGTGCCGAGGACGCCCTCGTCGGCGTCGACGCGCAGGGACCAGAGCTGTGCTCCCGCCTCCGCGGCCCGTACCGGCGGAAGGTCTTCCGGGTCCGGTTCGGTGACGCGCGGCGGTTCCGTGTGCCCCTCGACGACCGGCTGCGCGGCAAGCAGCGCGCGGGCTCGGGTCGACTCGTCGAGGGGCCGGGGATGTTCGGGGGGATCGGCGTCGCCCGCCGAGACGGCGTGGGCGACGGTGAAGGTGGTGGTGGGATCGTCCAGCAGATCTGCCATGGGTGACTCAACTCCGTACTACTGAGGCAGTACGGCAACCGTGCCACCGCCCCCGGCGCCCGGCGCGGCGGGCTAGGCCGTCCGGGGGATGCCCGTACGAGCGACACGAAGGCCCCCGCCGGAGCGGGGGCCTCACTGACGTGACGTCATATCCCGTACAGAACCGAGGCGTTACGCGTCGAAGCCGGCGATCGTCGCGATCGACGCGCCCCGCAGCGCCTGCTGCTCCCGCGCCACCGACTCCGCGTCGCGCAGCACCCGTACGGCGTTGGACCAGGTCAGCTTCGCCAGGTCGGCCGGCGACCAGCCGCGGACCAGGAGCTCCGCGATCAGGTTCGGGTAGCCGGCGACGTCGTCCAGGCCGGCCGGGGTGAAGGCCGTGCCGTCGTAGTCGCCGCCGATGCCGATGTGGTCGATGCCGGCGACCTCGCGCATGTGGTCGAGGTGGTCGGCGACCGTGGCGGCCGTCGCGAGCGGGCGCGGGTTCTCCGCCTCGAAGGCGCGGTGGACGGCCATCGCGTCCGGGGTGGTGGCGAGGTGGTGGAAGCCGTGGGCGCGCATGTTCTCGTCCGCGCGGTTGGTCCACTCGACCGCGGCGGGCAGGATGAACTTCGGCACGAAGGTCGCCATCGCCACACCGCCGTTGGCGGGCAGCCGCTCCAGGATCTCGTCCGGGATGTTGCGCGGGTGGTCGCAGACCGCGCGGGACGAGGAGTGCGAGAAGATCACCGGCGCGACGCTGGTGTCCAGCGCGTCCCGCATGGTCGACGCCGCCACGTGCGAGAGGTCCACGAGCATGCCGCAGCGGTTCATCTCGCGGACGACCTCGCGGCCGAAGGCGGTGAGCCCGTCGTGCCGGGGGTCGTCGGTGGCCGAGTCCGCCCAGTCGTTGTTCTCGTTGTGGGTGAGCGTCATGTAGCGCACGCCCAGGGTGTGCAGGGCGCGCAGGGTGGCCAGGGAGTTGTTGATCGAGTGGCCGCCCTCGGCGCCCTTGAGGGACGCGATGCGGCCCTCCTTGCGGGCCGTCTCCATGGCGTCGGCGGTCAGCGCGGGCGCGAGGTCCGCCGCGTACCGCTCGACCAGCCGGTCGACGGCGTCGATCTGCTCCAGGGTGGCGCTGACCGCGTGGTCGCCGGTCAGCCGGCCCGGCACGTACACCGACCAGAACTGCGCGCCGACGCCGCCGGCCCGCAGCCGGGCGAGGTCGGTGTGCAGGGAGGCGGACAGATCGCCGGCGATGTCGAGCTTGTCGAGGTCGTAGCCGCAGTGCTCGCGCAGGGCCCACGGCAGGTCGTTGTGCCCGTCCACGACCGGGGTCGCGGCGAGCAGTTCGCGCGCCTCGGCGAGGCGGTCCGAGGCCTGCGCCCCGCTCGTACCCGCCCCGCTCGTACCCGCCGCGCTCACTTGGCGAACCCGAACGCGCCCGCGCCCTCGACCTTCTGCCGCAGCCGCTTGCCCTTCTCCGTCGCCTGGTCGTTGAGCTCCTGCTGGAACTCCTTCATCCGGGCGAGCAGTTCGGGGTCGTGCGCGGCGAGGATCCGGGCGGCGAGCAGACCCGCGTTGCGCGCGCCGCCGACCGAGACGGTCGCGACCGGCACACCGGCCGGCATCTGCACGATGGAGAGGAGGGAGTCCATGCCGTCGAGGTACTTCAGCGGCACCGGCACCCCGATCACCGGCAGCGGGGTGACGGAGGCGAGCATGCCCGGCAGATGGGCCGCGCCGCCGGCGCCCGCGATGACCGCCTTGAGTCCGCGGTCGGCGGCCTCCTCGCCGTACGCGATCATCTCGCGCGGCATGCGGTGCGCGGAGACGACGTCGACCTCGTACGGGATCTCGAACTCGTCCAGGGCCTGCGCGGCGGCCTCCATGACGGGCCAGTCCGAGTCGGACCCCATCACGATGCCGACGAGCGGGCTCGACGAGTTCACATTCGACGCGGCCGGATTACTCAACGATCGTCCCTCGCAGGTAGTCGGCGGCGTGGCGGGCGCGCTCCAGCACCTCGTCCAGGTCGTCGCCATAGGTGTTGACGTGGCCCACCTTGCGGCCCGGCTTCACGTCCTTGCCGTACATGTGGATCTTGAGCTGCGGGTCCCGGGCCATGCAGTGCAGATACCCCTGATACATGTCCGGGTAGTCGCCACCCAGAACATTGCACATCACGGTCCACTTCGCGCGGGGGCGCGGGTCGCCCAGCGGAAGGTCGAGCACGGCCCGGACGTGGTTGGCGAACTGCGAGGTGATCGCGCCGTCCTGGGTCCAGTGGCCGGAGTTGTGCGGGCGCATGGCGAGCTCGTTGACGAGGATCCGCCCGTCGCGGGTCTCGAACAGCTCCACGGCCAGGTGGCCGACCACGTCGAGCTCCTTGGCGATCCGCAGCGCCAGCTCCTGCGCCTGCCCGGCCAGCTCGTCGGAGAGCTCGGGGGCGGGCGCGATCACGGTGTCGCAGACGCCGTCGACCTGACGGGACTCGACCACCGGGTAGGCCACCGCCTGGCCGTGCGGGGAGCGGACGATGTTCGCGGCGAGCTCGCGCGCGAAGTCGACCTTCTCCTCGGCGAGCACCGCCACGCCCGCCTTGAAGGCGTCGTGGGCGTCCTCCTCGGAGCGCACGAACCACACGCCCTTGCCGTCGTAGCCGCCGCGCACGGTCTTGAGGATGATCGGGAAGCCGTCGCCCCCGCCCTCCCCCGCGCCCTCCGCGGCGAACGCGACGGCGTCGGCCGGGTCGGCCACGATGCGGTGGCGCGGGCTGGGCGCGCCGATCTCGTCGAGCTTCGCCCGCATCACCCCCTTGTCCTGGGCGTGCGCGAGGGCCGCGCGGCCCGGGCGGACGACGACGCCGTCCGCCTCCAGGGTCGCGAGGTGCTCCGCGGGCACGTGCTCGTGGTCGAAGGTGATCACGTCACAGCCGCGCGCGAAGTCACGCAGCGTGTCCAGGTCGCGATAGTCGCCGAGAACGACTTCACTCACCACCTGGGCCGCCGAGTCCTGCGGGGTGTCACTGAGGAGCTTGAACTGGATGCCGAGCGGGATGCCTGCCTCGTGCGTCATACGAGCGAGCTGACCGCCGCCGACCATGCCGACTACCGGGAACGTCACCCTCTTAGGGTATCCGCACAAGTTCCGGAGCCTCGTCCGGCTGTGTCTTGTCACAGCCGGGGTGTGCTCGCACACGGATCGCGCACATCCCGGGCGGGTGTGCGGAGGGCTGGTTAGCATGGCTGGGTTGACGCCGCCACGGCGTCGGCCGGAACGCCTCCGGAACGGACAGGACAGAGCGATCACGATGAGTGAACCCGGCGCGCTGCGCACGCGAGTGGACCGGCTCGTCCGCGAGGTCGCCAAATTCGGCGTGGTCGGCGGTCTGGGCGTCCTGGTGAACCTGCTCGTCTTCAACCTGGTGCGCCATGTCACCGAGCTTCCGGTGGTGCGGGCGAGCATCATCGCCACCGTCGTGGCGATCCTCTTCAACTACGTGGGGTTCCGCTACTTCACGTACCGCGACCGCGACAAGTCCGGCCGTACGAAGGAACTGGTGCTGTTCCTGCTGTTCAGCGCGGTCGGCCTGGTGATCGAGAACGGCGTGCTCTACACGGCGACGTACGGCTTCGGCTGGGACACCCCGCTGCAGAGCAACTTCTTCAAGTTCTTCGGCATCGGCGTCGCGACCCTGTTCCGCTTCTGGTCGTACCGCACCTGGGTGTTCCAGGCGCTGCCGGCGAAGGAGGCGGTGCAGGCCGCCGAATCGTTCCTGGAGCAGGCGCCGCGGCAGGCCACCCGGGCCGGCCGCAAGCAGCCCGACCGGGTCTGAGACCGCCGATCACGGCTGCTACCGGACAGGGCGCTCCGGCTCCGGTTCCGTACGGCTTCTGACCTCGCGGCTCAGGAAGAGCGCGAACACCGGCGGATGCTGCTGGAGCAGTTCGAGGCGCCCGCCGTCCGCCTCCGCGAGGTCGCGGGCCACCGCGAGGCCGATGCCCGTCGAGGAGCGACCGCTGACCGCCCGCTCGAAGATCCGCGCCCCGAGGTCCACGGGCACGCCCGGGCCCTCGTCCGTGACCTCGATCACCGACTGGTTGCCGGTGACCCGGGTGCGCAGGGCGACGGTGCCGCCGCCGTGCATCAGGGAGTTCTCGATCAGCGCGGCCAGGACCTGGGCGACCGCGCCGGGGGTGCCGACGGCCCGCATGCCCTGCTTGCCGGAGTGCACGATCGCCCGGCCCGCACTGCGGTAGGCCGGCCGCCACTCCTCCAGCTGCTGCTTGACGACCTCGTCGAGGTCGAAGGCGACCGCGGAGCCGGTCCGCGGGTCGCGCGAGTTGGTGAGCAGCCGCTCGACGACGTCGGTGAGCCGCTCCACCTGGGTGAGCGCGATCGTCGCCTCCTCCCGGACCGTCTCCAGGTCGTCGGCGACGGCGACCTCCTCCAGGCGCATGGACAGCGCGGTGAGCGGCGTACGGAGCTGGTGGGAGGCGTCGGCGGCGAGCCGGCGCTCGGCGGTGAGCATCCGCGCGATCCGCTCGGCGGAGGCGTCCAGGACGTCCGCGACCCGGTCGAGCTCGGGCACCCCGTACCGCTTGTGCCGGGGCCGCGGATCGCCGGAGCCGAGCCGCTCGGCGGTCTCGGCGAGGTCGGTGAGCGGGGAGGCCAGCTTGTTGGCCTGCCGTACGGCGAGGAGCACCGCGGCCACCACGCACAGCAGCGCCACGGCCAGGATGATCAGCAGGGTGCGGCGCACCTCGGTCATGACGACCGAACGGGCCTCCTCGACGACCACGGTCTCGCCGCGCTCGCCCTCGGCGAAGCCGCGGATGACGCTGCCGCCGGGGCGGGAGCCGATCTCGATGGGGTCGCGGCCGGGGATGCGGATGATCGCGTACCGCCGGCCGCCGCTCTGGTCGGCCAGGATGTCCGGGTTGACGGGTTCGCCGCCGATCAGCCGGCTGTCGATGATGGAGGCGATCCGCACCGCCTCCGTGTCCACCCGCTCCTGGGCACTGGACGAGACCGTGCGGGTCTCCACGATCAGGAGCGAGCCGCCGAAGACGGCGATGACGACGAGCACCACGGCGAGCGTGGAGTTGATCAGACGGCGGCGCACGGGACGGGATCAGCCTTCTCGGACCAGCTCTTCATCGGACCAGCTCTTCATCGGACTAGCTCTTCTCGGACTAGCTCTTCTCGGACCAGCTCTTCTCGGACTAGCTCTTCTCGAAGCGGAAGCCCACACCCCGGACGGTGGAGATGTAGCGCGGGTTGGCCGCGTCGTCGCCGAGCTTCTTGCGCAGCCAGGAGATGTGCATGTCGAGGGTCTTGGTGGAGGACCACCAGGTGGTGTCCCAGACCTCGCGCATCAGCTGGTCGCGGGTGACCACCCGGCCCGCGTCGCGGACCAGGACCCGCAGCAGGTCGAACTCCTTGGCGGTGAGCTGGAGCTCCTCGTCGCCCATCCAGGCGCGGTGCGACTCGACGTCGATCCGCACGCCGTGGGTGGTCGGCGCGACGGCCGGCTCGGCGGCGCCGCGCCGCAGCAGGGCCCGGACCCGGGCGAGCAGCTCGGCGAGCCGGAACGGCTTCGTCACGTAGTCGTCGGCGCCGGCGTCGAGGCCCACCACCGTGTCGACCTCGTCGGCGCGGGCGGTGAGCACCAGGATCGGCACCGTGTGCCCGTCGGCGCGCAGCCGGCGGGCGACCTCGAGTCCGTCCATGCCGGGCAGGCCCAGGTCGAGCACGACCAGGTCGACCCCGCCCTGGAGTCCGGCGTCGAGCGCGGTGGGGCCGTCCTCGCGCACCTCGACCTCGTACCCCTCCCGCCGCAGGGCGCGGGCCAGCGGTTCCGAGATGGATGCGTCGTCCTCGGCGAGCAGTACACGGGTCATGAGGTGATGGTAGTCCGCACCGGCACGGTGCCGGGGCGTGATCCACAGGGGTGGACCACCCCCCTTTGATCTTGGTCTGGAATTTGCTCATGACCTTGGAATGAAGGAAGTTGGTTCCATAGTCGCCTGTGATCCATCTCTCAAGTCCTTCCATATCCGGCAGTGTCGTGTCGTATGGTGTCGAGAGTTCTGTAGCGGTAAACGGGGACCTTTGGCCGGGTTGGTACGCCAAGCACGCCAAGGGTCTCTTTTCTGCACGAGGCGGCCGTCGGCGGTCTCGAGGACAGTGAATGACCTGTGGGCCGGGTCCTGCGACGCGCTGACGCGTCAGGGCGTGGATCCCGGAGGGGTGCGACCGCTCCCCGCCGGTGCCGGCCTCCCCCACCGGGCGCACCCCGCTCACAAAGCGCGCGTCCCGACAGAGCAAGGATCGACATGGCGTCGAGCATGACGACGGCTTCGACCGGGATGCCCCGGTACCAGAAGACGTTCCTCGGGCACCCCCGAGGTCTGACCACCCTCTTCTTCACCGAGATGTGGGAGCGCTTCTCCTACTACGGCATGAGGGCCCTGCTGGTGTACTACCTGGTCTCCGGTGGCGTCGACGCCGCCAAGGGGAGCCAGGGCGGCGGTCTCGCCATGACGGCCGCGACGGCCACGGCGATCTACTCCGTGTACGTGTCGATGGTCTACCTGATGGCCATGCCCGGCGGCTGGTTCGGTGACCGCGTGTGGGGCGCCCGCAAGACGGTCGCCATCGCCGGTTTCGTGATCATGGCCGGTCACATCTCCCTCGCCCTGCCGGGCCAGGCGATGTTCTTCGTGGGTCTGGCGCTCGTCGCCGTGGGTTCGGGTCTGCTCAAGGCCAACATCTCGACGATGGTCGGCCACCTCTACAACGGCCCGGACGACCCGCGCCGTGACGGTGGCTTCACGCTCTTCTACATCGGCATCAACCTCGGCGCCTTCGTCTCGCCGCTCCTCATCGGCACCATCGGCAAGGAAGTCAACTGGCACGTGGGCTTCGCCCTCGCCGCCGTCGGCATGGGCCTCGGCCTCGCCGTCTTCCTCGCCTTCGGCAAGAGCCTCAACCCGAAGAGCAGCGAGGTCCCGAACCCGCTGTCCGCCGAGGAGCGCAGGAACGTCCTCGTCAAGGTCTGCCTGGTCGTGGTCGCCGCCGCCGTGTTCTACGGCGCGGTCGTCGCCCTCGGCCTGTACACCCTGAACTGGGCCCTGGTCCCGCTGACCCTGGCCGGTCTGATCATCCCGATCGCCGTCCTGGCCCGGATCAAGCGCGACAAGGACCTCGACAAGGCCGAGCAGTCCAAGGTCTCCGGCTACATCTGGTTCTTCGTCGCCGCCGCCGTCTTCTGGATGATCTACGACCAGGGTGGCTCGACCCTGTCGCTGTTCGCCGACGACAAGACCGCCGACACGATGTTCGGCCTCGGCTTCTCCGCCACCTGGTACCAGTCGCTGAACCCGCTCTTCGTGATGGCGCTCGCCCCGGTCTTCGCCTGGCTGTGGCTGTGGCTCGCCCGCCGCAACAAGGAGCCCAACACCATCGTGAAGTTCGCGATGGGCATCGTCGCGGTCGGCGCGTCGTTCTTCATCTTCATCGTCCCGATGAACATGGCCGGCGACGGCACCCTGGTCTCCCCGATGTGGCTCGTCTCGATCTACATGATCCAGACCATCGGTGAGCTGTGCCTCTCCCCGGTCGGCCTCTCCGTCACCACGAAGATGGCGCCGAAGAAGTACGCATCCCAGATGATGGGTGTCTGGTTCCTCGCCGTCACCGCCGGTGACTGCACCACCGGTCTGCTCTCCATCGCGGGCGTGGACCTCAACGGAACCGGGATCATCGCGTTGCAGGCCACACTGGCCGTGGTCGCCGGATTCGCGATCTACATGTACCGCAACAAGGTCCAGGCGCTCATGGGCGACGTCCACTGACGTCCGACTGACGCTGTAGCTGTACGGCTCTGAGGGCCGCCGCACCGAACCGGTGCGGCGGCCCTCCGCCTTTTCCGCCTACCTGCGCAGGCGGGCCCACGGGGTGAAGGTGAACACCGCGCCGCCGAGCAGGATCACCGTGCCGGCGACCAGGGCGAGGGCGCGCAGGGCGCCGCCGTCGTCGGCGCCGGTGTCGGCGAGGCCGCCACCACCGGAGCCGGACGTGGTGGACGCGCCGCCGTCCCCGCTGCCGCCGGCCGCGCCGCCCGCCTGCTTCTCGGTGTCCAGGGTCAGCGAGGCCTGGACGGAGCCCTTGACCTCGCAGGGGATGACGATCGGCGAGCCGCCGAGCGAGACGCTGATGGTCAGCTTGCCGGGGCTCAGCGTGGCCTTGCCGCTCGCGCCCGGCTTGTAGGTGCCGGTCATGTCGGTCAGGTCGACCGGCTTGCCCGCCTCCAGGGGCTCGGGGTTGGGCGCGCCGGTGACGGTGACCGTGCCGCTGTCCGCGCCGCCGATCTTCACCGCCATCGAGGGCTTGAGGGCGCCCTTGGGGAGGGCGGCCGGGCTGTTCATGACGCCCTTGGCGGTCTTGACGGTGAGGGCGTAGGAGCCGCCGTTCTTCTTGGCGTTGATGGTCACCTTGGAGTTGATGGACGCCGGGCCGGGGGCCTGGCAGGCGAAGGCGACGGAGACCTCCTTGCCGGGGAAGTCGGTCTGGCCGCCGGAGCCGCCGGAGCTGCCGCCGGAGGTCGAGCCTCCCGCCGTGGTGCCGCCTGCGGTGCTGCCGCCGCTGGTGGTCGTACCGCCACTCGTCGTCGTACCACCGCTGGTCGTCGTACCACCGCTGGTCGTCGTACCACCGCTCGTGGTCGTACCACCGGACGAGGAGCCGCCACCGGACGAGGAGCCGCCGCCACCGCCGTCCGTCACCTTGATCGTGGCGCCGACCGCGACCGTCTCCTTCGGGGAGCACTTGGTGTCCGTCGACATCGGCTTGGAGACGTTGATCGTGTACTTGTCGGGCGTCAGCGTGATCTCGCCCGCCTTCTCCAGCTTCAGCTTGCCCTTCATGTCCGGCAGGACCATCGGGCTGTTCTTCGGGATCGGCGGGTTCTGCCGGGGGCCCTCCATGGTCAGGGTGCCGCTCGCCGCGCCGCCGATCTTGATCACGCCGGTCGGCTTCACCGTGTCCTTGTCGAGGTCGAGGATGTCCGGGTTCTTGGACGCGGCCTCGACCGTCTTCCAGACCACCTCGACCTCGTCGCCGACCTTGGCCTCCGCGGGCGCGGTGATCTGCACCTTGGTGGTGCCCTGGACCGGCGGAAGGCCGGAGATGGCGGGCGGGATGCACTCGGTCTTGTACGAGACCTCCGCCGCCAGGGCGGGTGCGGCGGTCAGCAGGATCCCCGCCCCGCCGAGGATCAGCGCGACGCCCGTCGCACCGATCCTCCGTGTCGTCGTGCGTGTCGTACTCACGCCTGTCCCTTCGTCGTCGGACTGGTCTCTGACGGTGCGGAGTCAGGGGTGAACCACGGCAGGACCGCCGTCGGTTCGGATACGGATACAGAGGCGGGGGCGGGGGCAGGTGTACGGCCACGGGCCCGGCGGCCCCGGGGGACGAAGGCCGCCGCCGGGCGGACCCGGTCCACGACCGCCATGCCGATACGGAAGAGGGCGGCCGGGACGACGAGCGCGAGCAGCACCCAGAACAGGGTCACGCCCCAGGGGCGACCGACGCCCCAGGACTGCTCGACGAGGACCTTGCCGCCGAAGCGCACGGAGACCTGGTAGTCGCCGTGCGCGCCGGCGGTCAGCTCGACCGGCAGTCTGACCAGGGCCTTGCGGCCGGGTTCGATCGTGCCGCGCCACTGGCGCTCCTCGTACTGCGGCGCGAACACCCCGTGGCTGGTGCCGACTTCGAAGACGGGGTCCTTGACCGGTGTCTGGCCGAGGTTGCCGAGGGTCACGACGACCTCGCGCCGGGCCGGGGCGCCGAACCACACCAGGACCCCGCTCGAACCCTCCAGGCGGGCCGAGGTGAGAACGGCGAGCCGGCCCGTGCCGGTGGTCTCGGGCAGCGGGGCGGTGGGGTGGCCGGCGACCGCGAACGCGGCGTCCACGGCGTCCTGTTGGCCGGTCACCCCGGCCACGTGCACCACGCAAGGGCAGGGCACGGGTGGTTCGGCGACGGGCAGTTTCGCGCTGAAGGAGCCCTTGGCGTCGACCGTGGCCGCGCGGCCGTCGGTGTTGGCGCAGGAGTTGGTGCCGCCGATGACGCCCTTGCCGGGCGCCGACTGTCCGCAGACCAGCAGCATGAGCAGGGCGCCCGGCTTCCAGCCGGAGCCGCTGACGGTGATCTCGCCGCCCTTGCCGCCCTCGGCCTGCGAGAGCGCGACCCGGGGCGCCTCGGCGGCCGTGGCGGTGGCCGGCAGCAGGGCGAGTGGCAGGACGAGCAGGAGCGCGGTGAGCAGTGCGGTGATCAGCGCGCCCGCCGCCGTACGCAGGTACGTCATCGTCTCCTCCGTCGTATCGCGTACGTGGCCGTGCCCGCCGTCGCGAGGAGGGCGGCCGCCAGACCACCGACGCCCGCCGGGGAGGCGAAGGAGGCGTCCGCGCGGGCGGTCGCGGGCGCCGCGCCGGGGGCGGCGGCCGTCAGGCGCACGGTGACCGAGTCGAGCGCGGGCGGGTCGGGCCAGGGGTCGGTGCGGGTGACGCGTTCGCCGGGGCGCAGGGTGACCGGCAGGGCCTGCGCGGGGCGGTCCAGGACGGTGCCGAAGAGGCCCTCGGCGCGTACGGCGAGGCGCGGGGCGAGCACGGTGTTGCCGCGGTTGACCAGGGTGTAGCGCAGGGTGCACCGGGTGCCGGAGCGCTCCACGCGCACGTCCTCGACGGTCAGCGCGGCCAGCCGGGGCCCGCTCACCCGCAGGTGGAGCGGGACGACGGTGGCGTGCCCGGCGGCCTCGGCCCGTACCGCACCGCGGTGCTCCCCGGGCGGGGTGTCGGCGGTGACGGTGACGGCGAAGGGCACGTCCGCGCGGGTACGGGCGGGCACGGTCACGGTCGTGGCGGCGAAGGCGACGGGCGCGCCGCCCTGGCCGGTGAGGCGGACGGTGAGCGGGCGCGGGGCGGGGTTGGTGACGGAGAGGGTGTCCTGCAGGACACTGCCGGCGGCGCCCTCCAGATAGACGTACGGGCGGCCGGCGGCGGGCGCGGCGGTCCAGGCCCCGGCGTCGGCCCTGGCGCCCGCGTCGGCGTGGGGCGGCGGGGCGGCCGCGAGCACGCCGAGAAGGGCGACTGCCCCGAGGCCCGCCCGTACCCCCCGCATCAACGTGCCGTGTGCCGGGCCGAGCGCCGGGTGAGCCAGAGCACTCCGGCCGTGCCGGTCAGCAGCACGGTGCCGCCGAGGGTGCCGAGCGCGGTGGCGGAGTCGAGGGGCCCGGTCTTGGGCAGCTGCCCGCCGCCCGAGTCCGTACCGCCGGAGGAGCCGGGGTCGTCGGACCCACCGGAACCGCCTCCGGACCCTCCCGAGGCGGTCACGTCCAGCTCCAGGGCGGGCTTGGGGCTGTTGGTGGGCTTGCAGGTGGCGGCGTCCATGCCGAGCGCGTGGACGATGAGCGTGCCGGCCGTGAAGGTGACCTTGCCGCTCTTCTTGGGCGTGTACGTGCCCGTCAACTGCCCGATCTTGATGGGGGTGTTGGGCGGGATCGCGACCGCGTTCGGCACGCCCTTGACCTGCACCTTGCCGCTGTCGGCGCCGCCGAGCACCAGCTCGGCGCGCGGGGTCATGACCCCCTTGGGCAGCTCGACCGGGCTGTCCGAGACGCCCTTCTCGAAGGACATGGTGATCGTGTACGAGCTTCCGCTCTTCTCGGCCTTGATGTCGACGGGCGAGACGGCGCTCTTGGGACCGATCTTCGTCTCGCAGGCGTAGTCGACGTCGACGACGGTGGCGTGGGCGGCGGGCGCGGAGACCAGCACGGCCGAGCCGGCCACCGCCACCGTCGCCGTCAGCGCACGGGCCACTCTTCTCCGGTTCGGCACGTTCGGCACCTCAAGCACCCCTCACCGCACTCACCACAGCATTGCTGACGGTTCATCAGATTGGCCGTCAAGGTACGCCCGGTGCCTTGTGGAGGGAAGAGAGAGCGTTGTGAAAGTCCTATGCGGGGGCGGCGAGTTCCGCCCAGACCGTCTTGCCCGGGGCGCCCGGGACCCGGTCGATGCCCCAGGCGCGGCAAAGCCGCTGCACGATGAACATCCCGTGTCCGCCCGGGCGGCCGGCCCGGTGCGGGGTGCGCGGGGCGGGCTGGCCGGCGCCTCGGTCGGCGACCTCCAGGCGCAGCACCTCGGCGAGGCGCAGCACGCGCAGGCTCTCCGGGCCCTCGGCGTGCAGGCAGGCGTTGGTGACCAGTTCGGAGACGACGAGGAGGACGTCCTCGGCGGCGGCCCGGCGATCCGCGGTGGCGGCCGGCAGCCAGCCCCACTCGTGGAGCAGCTGCCTGGTGAAGTCGCGGGCGAGCGGAACGGTGCCACTGGCCGACCCAAGGGCGAGGGTGCGGACCTCGGGGTCGCCGGAGGCGGTCTCCTTCAACGCTTCACCTCACCGATACCGATGCAATCGCTTGACGAGTTCAGGACAGGGGCCCGGCGGGCCGGGGTCGGGGACGCCGGGCGGAGGCGGAGGGCCGTGCGCCCGGGCCGTGCGCTCGGCCGGCTGCTCAGCCGGGATGCGGGAGCGCGGATTCGAGCGTGTCGTGGAGGGTGAAGACGGCCTCCGCCCCGGTGATCTCGAAGACCCGCGCGACCGGCGGCCGCATCGCGGCCAGATGGACCCCGCCACCGCCGGCGTCCGCCCGGAGCCGGGCGGCCAGCAGGACGTTCAGTCCGGTCGAGTCGCAGAACTCGAGGCGTGAGCAGTCGAGTACGAGGCGTGTACGACCCTCGTCGAGCGCGTGGTCGAGTGGCGCACGCAACAGTTCGGCGGTGTGGTGATCGAGCTCACCCACGGGGGTGAGCACCTCGCTCGCCCCCACGGTCCGGACCTCGACCCGAAACCGTTCGGGTGCGCTGCCGATGTGCTGGCGGTACATGCGTCGAACCATACAAGCGCACCCGCGTGCACCGCACACAAGCTCCACCGCAATACATACCAAAGCAGACAATTGCCACTTGCAACCATCAGGGTCGAGCAGGTAGGGCTAGTAAGGACCACATTTCCCACGGCCGGCTTCGGAGGCGCCGCACACCGCAGCAGAGACACAGAGACCACCACTGGAGGAGACCCATGTCCCCCCGCCTCGACGACGTATCCCTCGTACCCCTCGAGGTGGCGGAACGCGCGGAACTGCCGCACATCCCGCCCCTCGACGAGATCGCGCCGCTCGACGCGCGCGCCCTCTCGAAGAACCTCTTCGCCCGGCTGGGCGACCTGGAGGAGGGCACCCACGAGTACGCGTACGTCCGCAACACCCTGATCGAACTCAACCTGGCCCTGGTCAAGTTCGCCGCCTCGCGGTTCCGCACCCGCAGCGAACCGATGGAGGACATCGTCCAGGTCGGCACCATCGGCCTCATCAAGGCGATCGACCGCTTCGAACTGGCCCGCGGCGTCGAGTTCCCCACCTTCGCGATGCCGACGATCATCGGCGAGATCAAGCGCTTCTTCCGCGACACCTCGTGGTCGGTGCACGTCCCGCGCAGGCTCCAGGAGCTCCGCCTCGACCTGGCCAAGGCCGGCGACGAACTCGCCCAGCGCCTGGACCGGGCGCCCACCGTCGACGAGCTGGCCCGCGAACTGGGCATCGGCACCGACGAGGTCGTCGAGGGGATGGCCGCGGCCAACGCGTACACCGCGAGCTCGCTGGACGCCCCGCCGGAGGAGGCCGAGTCGGACGGCGGCGCGACGCTCGCCGACCGGCTCGGCTACGAGGACCACGGCCTGGAGGGCATCGAGTACGTCGAGTCGCTCAAGCCGCTGATCGCCTCGCTGCCGGCCCGCGAACGCCGCATACTGTCGCTGCGCTTCACGGCCGGGCTGACCCAGTCGGAGATCGGCGAGGAGCTGGGCATCTCGCAGATGCACGTGTCGCGGCTGCTGTCGCGGACGCTGGCGCGACTGCGCAGGGGCCTGACGGCGGAGGAGTAGGGGAGGAGCGGGGGGCGCATGCGGAAGTCACTGATCGGTACGGGCCGTTCGGCCGATGTGTACGAGGCCGGGGACGGCCGGGTCCTGCGGCGCTACCGCGACGGCGGCGACGCCGCACCGGAGGCCCGGATCATGCGGGAGCTCGCCGCGCACGGCTACCCCGTGCCGGCGGTGGCCCGCGCGGAGGGCCCCGACCTCCTCATGGAACGCCTCACCGGCCCCACCCTCCTGGACGCCGCCGTGACCGGCACGGTCACCCCGGAGGCGGCGGGCGCCCTGCTCGCGGACCTCCTCGTCCGCCTCCACGCGACCCCGTGGATCCATCTGGACCTGCATCCCGGCAATGTCGTCCTCACCCCGGCGGGCCCCGTCGTCATCGACTGGCGCACCGCCCGCCAGGGCCCGGCGGGCCTGGACCGCGCGATGTCCGCCCTCCTCCTCGCGGAAGCCGCCCTCTCCCCCGCCCCCTACGCCCCCGGCGCCCACACCGCCCTGACCACCCTCCTCACCCACCTCCCCACCCCGGTCACCCCGTACGTCGCGCAGGCGACCGCCCTCCGGTCCCAGGACCCACACCTGTCGAAGGCGGAACGCGCGTCGATCCCGGCGGCCGGGGAGCTCATCGTCACCCTGGCCGGGTAGCCGCTTCTACCAGCCGATCCGCGCCTCGCCGAGCAGTTCGAACCCGGCGAGGCCGGCCAGCTCCCGGACCCGCTCGGGCGGGCAGCGCTTGTCGGCGTGCAGGGAGACGGTGTGCGTGCGGGGTAGGCCCGCGCATGTCCCATGCCGCCAATCTCGCGCGCGAGCGGTCACCGATGCGGTTGGATATCACGGTGCTTCACGCCGCTCACGCCCGCGCCACCGGCCCGGCCGGTTTCCGGTAGCCCGCCAGGAGAGTCCTGGTGGTCGCTGCCGGAGGAGTGCCCCGTGTCGCGTACCGCCCATCACATCCCGCCCGCCCACGCCGAGCGGCCCGAGCGCCCCGGCGCGCCCTGGCATGTCGTGGTGCTCCGCGACCCGCGCCGCGGGACCCGCCGCGAGGTCGCGTTCCGTTCCTTCCCCCGCCACCAGCACGACGCCACGGTCGGCCGCTGGGCGGCCGTCGAGGAACGCCGTGCCCGCGCCCGCCTCCGTACCGCCCTGGCCGCCGCCGTACACCTGGCGAACACCGACCCGGCGGCGACGGACACCGTCGACATCCCGCCGTTCCGTCACCGCCGCTCGGGGCTGTGGCTGGCGTGAGGGCGCGGCTCAGGCTCGCTGCGGCCGCATCAGTTCCAGGTCCTCGCCCCAGGCGTCGAGGACCGCGCCGTGGCCGGCCGCGCGGGCGGCGGATTCCACGCGGGCGAAGAGGGTGCGCTGGAGGGTCGGGGCGGGGGTGGTCGCGAGGCGGGTCAGGAGCGGGAGGAGGTCCGTGGCCGGCCAGTCGGGGAGGGGGTGACGGGTCAGCTCCCATTCCAGGTACTTGTTGTACGGGCGGGGGCGGCGGGCCAGGGTGAAGAGGAGGTCCAGGAGGTGGGAGAGGCTGTCCGTGGCGTCCAGGTGGGCGGCGAGCGGGTGGCCGTCGCGGGCGTTCTTCAGGGAGCGGTAGTGGGAGTTGGCGTAGGCGTCGAGGAAGTCCGGGGCGAGGCGGGCGGACTCCGCCTCCGTGAGGACGGCCTTCGCGGCGAGGATCGCGGCGATCTCCCCGTCCAGACGGTCCAGGACGACCCGCGCCCGGGCGAGCGCGTAGCGCTCGAAGCCCGGCATGCCCACCGCCCGGAAGGCGCTCAACGACAGGACGACCAGGTCGAGTTCGGGGGTGCGGTGGCCCGCGAAGCGGGTGAGGCCGGAGGGTGTGTCGTCGGCGAGGACGACGTAGAGGTCGTGGTCCGAGTGGGCCGTGGGCATGCCCTCGTGGGCCTGGGAGCCCTTGAGGACGAGGCCCACGACCGCCGGGTCGGCCGAGGCCAGGAGGAGGAACTCCTCGTACGTCACAGAGTGCCCACGCACGCCTCGTTGCCCTCCGGGTCCGCCAGGACCCAGTGGGAGGGAGCGTGTTCGGCGGTGACGAGGCGGCCGCCGGCGGCGAGGGCGGCGGCGATGCGGGGTTCGGCCTCGTCGTGGGGGACCCAGACGTCGATGTGGAGGCGGTTGCGCTGGGGGCGGGGGGCGTCCATCTGCTGGAAGTAGAAGGGGGCGTTGCGGCGGTGCGGGTCGATGAGGTCCTCCGGGCTGCCGGCGCGGTGGGCGTAGCCGAGGAGGGCGCTCCAGAAGGGGGTGACCGCGGGGATGTCGAGCGCGTCGATGGTGACCTGGGCGCCGGTGAGGGCCGACGGGTCGGCGGTGAGGCCGAGTTCGGCGGCCAGGGCCGAGATGCGGCGGGCGAGTTCGGGGTCGCCCTCGGTCAGGCCGTACAGCTCGTCGGTGGCCGTGATCAGGCGGACCGTCACGCCGTCGGGCCGCAGGTCCACGTCGGGTGCGCGCTCGGGCGAGCCGGGCAGGGTGGCGAGGGCGGACACGAAGGCGGCGCCCTCGGCGAAGGTGCCGGTGCGGTAGTACGCGCAGGCTCCCTCGCCCAGGACCCGCCAGTCGTCCAGGCCGGACTCCTCGCGGAAGCTGCTCGGCCGGATCTTCTTCGGAGGCGTCTGCGGAGTCGTCGTCATGGGCGCCGAGGTTAGCGGCGCCCTCAGACGGTCCGCACGCCCTTTCGCCAGACCTCCGCGACCAGCGGCACGCCCGGCCGGTACGCCAGGTGCACGTGCGACGGCGCGTCGAGGACGATCAGGTCCGCGCGGGCGCCGGGGGCGAGCCGGCCCACGTCGGTGCGGCGCAGCGCCGCCGCGCCGCCGGCCGTCGCGGACCACAGCGCCTCGTCGGGCGTCATCAGCATGTCGCGGACGGCGAGCGCGATGCAGAAGGGCATCGAGGAGGTGAAGGACGAGCCGGGGTTGCAGTCCGTGGACAGCGCGACGGTCACGCCCACGTCGAGCAGCCGCCGCGCGTCCGGCCACTCGGCGCGGGTGGAGAACTCGGCGCCCGGCAGCAGCGTCGCCACCGTGTTGCCCTGCGCGAGCGCGTCGATGTCGGCGTTCGTGAGGTGGGTGCAGTGGTCGGCGCTCGCCGCGTCCAGCTCGACCGCGAGCTGCACGCCGGGGCCGTACGTCAGCTGGTTGGCGTGCACCCGGGCCTGCAGGCCCTTCGCCTGGCCGGCCTTGAGGATCGCCCGGGCCTGGTCGCCGTCGAAGGCGCCCTTCTCGCAGAACACGTCGACCCAGCGGGCGTAAGGCGCGCAGGCGTCCAGCATCGCGCCGGTCACCAGCTTCACGTACCCGGCCGGGTCGTCCGCGTAGTCCGGCGACACGATGTGCGCGCCGAGGTAGGTGACCTCGTCGGTGTGCTCGGCGGCGATGCGCAGCGCGCGGGCCTCGTCCTCGACGGTGAGGCCGTAGCCGGACTTGGTCTCGAAGGTCGTGGTGCCCTGGCGCAGCGCCTCCCACATGTAGCGGGCGACGTTGGCGGACAGCTCGGCGTCGGTGGCGGCGCGGGTCGCGGCGACGGTGGTGCGGATACCGCCCGCCTTGTACGCCTGGCCGGACATCCGGGCGTTGAACTCGGCCGTCCGGTCGCCCGCGAAGACGAGGTGGGAGTGGGAGTCGACGAAGCCGGGGATCACCGCCCGGCCGCCGACGTCGACCCGGTTGTCAGTGGCCGGTGCTTTGCTTGTCTCACCGACCCAGACGACGCGGTCGCCGTCGACGACGACGGCCGCGTCCTGGATCAGACCGAGTGGCGAACCATCACCGAGGGAGGGGTCGTTGGTGACGAGACTGGCAATGTTGGTGATCACCGTGGCGGTCGCCGCCACGGCGCTGTTCGCGCTCGTGGGGCCGGAGCTCGCCGCCGGGTTGTTCGTCGCCGCGGGGCCCTTGTTCATGGTGAGGCGTCTCTCCTTCAGTCAGCTCGGTCGTCAGCTCGGTCGTCAGTTCGGTCAGCTCAGCCGGCTCGGTCGTCAGCTCAGCCGCGCAGGGCGGCGATCGAATCCGCGAGGGCCCGGGCCACGTCGGGAACGGATACGTGGGTCCCGTCCCGGACGACCTGCCGGCCGCCCACGATCGTGTGCCGCACGTCCGCGGCCGACGCTGCGAATACCGCCGTCTCGGCTGCCAGACGCGGTACCGGTCCCGCTGTCCTGACGGAGTCGAGCGCGATCGTCGTGAAGTCGGCGAGCGCGCCCGTCTCCAGGCGGCCGGCGTCGGGCCGGCCGAGGGCCGCGTGGCCGTCCGTCGTGGCCGCGCGGAGCAGCGCCGCCGCGGTCCAGTGGCCGCGGGTCCTGGTCCGCAGGCGCTCGTTGAGCTCCATCGCGCGCGCCTCCTCCAGGAGGTCGATGACGGCGTGGCTGTCGCTGCCGAGCGAGAGGGGGGACCCGGCCCGCTGGAGGGCGACGGCGGGGCCGATGCCGTCGGCGAGGTCGCGTTCGGTGGTCGGGCACATGCAGGTGCCGGTGGCCGTCGAGCCGATCAGCGCGATGTCGGCGTCCGTCATGTGGGTGTTGTGGACGCCCACGGTGTGCGCGCCGAGCACGCCGTGGTCGGCGAGCAGCTGGGTCGGGGTGCGGCCGTGGGCCGCCTGGCAGGCCTCGTTCTCCGCGGTCTGCTCGGAGAGGTGGACGTGCAGCGGGGCCTGGCGGTCCTGGGCCCAGCGGGCCACGGTCGCCAGCTGGTCCGCGGGGACGGCGCGCACGGAGTGGATGGCGGCGCCGATCCGTACGCCGTCGCGTTCCTTGAGCGCCGAGACCCGCTCGGCCCAGGCGTCGGCCGTCCCGTCGGAGAAGCGGAGCTGGTGCTGCTCGGGGGCGGCGCCGAAACCGGAGGAGAGGTAGGCGGTGTCGAGGAGGGTGATACGGATGCCGGCGTCGGCGGCGGCCGCGATCAGGGCCTCACCCATGGCGTTGGGGTCGGCGTAGGGGGTGCCGCCGGGCGCGTGGTGGAGGTAGTGGAACTCGCCGACGGCGGTGATGCCGGCGAGCGCCATCTCCGCGTACACGGCGCGGGCGAGCGCGAAGTAGCTGTCGGGGGTGAGCCGCTGGGCGACGCCGTACATGACCTCGCGCCAGGTCCAGAAGGTGCCGCTGCCGACCTGGACGGTGCCGCGCAAGGCCCGGTGGAAGGCGTGCGAGTGGGCGTTCGCCAGGCCCGGGATCGTCAGGCCGCGCAGGACGACCGCGCCGGGCGGCGGGGTCTCGGCCCCGGTCCGT
This sequence comes from Streptomyces fradiae, assembly GCF_041270065.1. Classification (NCBI taxonomy): domain Bacteria; kingdom Bacillati; phylum Actinomycetota; class Actinomycetes; order Kitasatosporales; family Streptomycetaceae; genus Streptomyces; species Streptomyces fradiae. The sequence continues at coordinate 3,083,513 of NZ_CP065958.1, forward strand.
ACGGCGGTGATCCGGCCGTCGGCCGCTTCGAGCACCACGCCCGGCTCGACGTGGGTGTCGAGCCAGGCGTGCTCCAGCCAGTACGTCGTCACCTGCACGCGAGGCCCTCCAGTACGTCGGCGAGTGCGTGGACGCCCGCCACGCAGTCGTCCTCGGCCGCGAACTCGGCCGGGGAGTGCGAGACGCCCGTGGGGTTGCGCACGAACAGCATGGCGGTCGGGATCGAGGCGGACAAAATACCCGCGTCGTGTCCGGCGCCGGTGCCGAGAACCGGGACCTTGGTGCCGGTGGAGTCGGCGAGCAGCCGGCTCAGCTCCTCGCGCAGGGCGTGCCCGAACTCGACGACCGGCGTGAACGACTCGCGTACGACGGCGAGGTCGACGCCCCGGCGGACGGCGTGGTCGCGGGCGGCGGCCTCGATGCCGGCGACGACGGCGTCCAGGGACTCCTGGTCGGCGGCGCGGGCGTCGAGCCAGCCGCGGACGAGCGAGGGGATGGCGTTGACGCCGTTGGGCTCGACGGCGATCTTGCCGAAGGTGGCGACGGCGCCCGCGAGTTCGGCCTCGCGGCGGGCCGCGAGGACGGTCTCGGCGTACGGCAGCATGGGGTCGCGCCGGTCGACGAGCCGGGTGGTGCCGGCGTGGTTGGCCTCGCCGTGGAAGTCGTACCGCCAGCGGCCGTGCGGCCAGATGGCGGAGGCGATGCCGACGGGGTCGCCGGACAGGTCGAGGGCGCGGCCCTGCTCGACGTGGAGCTCGACGAAGGCGCCGATGCGGGCGAGCCGCTCAGGGTCGTGGCCGATGGCCTCGGGGTCGTAGCCGGCGGCCTCCATGGCCTGCGGCAGCGAGATCCCGTCCGCGTCGCGCAGCTCGAAGGCCTTCTCCTTGGTCAGCTGGCCGGAGGTGAGCCGGGAGCCGACGCAGGCGAGCCCGAAGCGGGCGCCCTCCTCGTCGCCGAAGTTGACGATGGCGAGGGGCCGCTTGAAGGAGACGCCGCGGGCGCGGAGTTCGTCGAGGGCGGCGAAGGCGGACACGACGCCGAGCGGGCCGTCGAAGGCGCCGCCGTCGGGCACGGAGTCCAGGTGGGAGCCGGTGACGACGGCGTCGCCCGCGGTGGGGTCGCCGAGCCAGGCCCACTGGTTGCCGTTGCGGTCGGTCTCGACGTCGAGCCGGCGGGCCTCGGCCTGCATCCGGAACCAGAGGCGGCAGTCGGCGTCGGCGGGGGTCCAGGCGTAGCGGCGGTAGCCGCCGGAGTCCGCGTTGCGGCCGATTCCGTGGAGGCTGCGCCACATGGCGTGGAACGAGGGGGAGTCCCCCCGCCCCGCCGAGGCGGCCCGGGCGGAGCCGCGGGGCGCCTCGGCGGCGTCGTGGGACGAGGTCACGCGGAATCACCCTCGCGCATCGGGACGCGGACGCCCTTCTCGTCGGCGACCCGCTCGGCGATGTCGTAGCCGGCGTCGACGTGGCGGATGACGCCCATGCCCGGGTCGTTGGTGAGCACGCGGCGGATCTTCTCGCCGGCGAGCTTGGTGCCGTCGGCGACGGAGACCTGGCCGGCGTGGATGGAGCGGCCCATGCCGACGCCGCCGCCGTGGTGGATGGAGACCCAGGAGGCGCCGGAGGCGACGTTGACCATGGCGTTGAGCAGCGGCCAGTCGGCGATGGCGTCGGAGCCGTCGAGCATGGCCTCGGTCTCGCGGTACGGGGAGGCCACCGAGCCGCAGTCGAGGTGGTCGCGGCCGATCGCGAGCGGGGCGGCGAGGGTGCCGTCGGCGACCATGTCGTTGAACATGGCGCCGGCCTTGTCGCGCTCGCCCTGGCCGAGCCAGCAGATGCGGGCGGGCAGGCCCTGGAAGTGGACGCGCTCGCCGGCCATCTTGATCCAGCGGTGCAGCGACTCGTTCTCCGGGAAGAGGTCGAGGATCGCCTTGTCGGTCTTGTGGATGTCGGAGGCCTCGCCGGACAGGGCGGCCCAGCGGAACGGGCCCTTGCCCTCGCAGAACAGCGGGCGGATGTAGGCGGGGACGAAGCCGGGGAAGGCGAAGGCGCGGTCGTAGCCGGCCAGCTGGGCCTCGCCGCGGATGGAGTTGCCGTAGTCGAAGACCTCGGCGCCGGCGTCCATGAAGCCGACCATGGCCTCGACGTGCTTGGCCATGGACTCGCGGGAGCGCTGGGTGAACCCGGCCGGGTCCTTGGCGGCGGCGTCGGCCATGTCCTCGAAGGCGACGCCGATCGGGAGGTACGACAGCGGGTCGTGGGCCGAGGTCTGGTCGGTCACGATGTCGATGGGCGCGCCCTCGGCAAGCATCTGCGGGAGCAGCTCGGCGGCGTTGCCGAGGAGGCCGATGGAGAGCGGGCGGCGGGCGTCGCGGGCCTCGGTGGCGAGCTGGAGGGCGTGGGCGAGGTTGTCGGCCTTGACGTCCAGGTAGCGGTGCTCGATGCGGCGCTCGATGGCGCGCGGGTCGACGTCGATGCAGATGGCGACGCCGTCGTTCATGGTGACGGCGAGCGGCTGGGCGCCGCCCATGCCGCCGAGACCGGCGGTGAGGGTGATGGTGCCGGCCAGGGTGCCGCCGAACTTCTTCGCGGCGACGGCGGCGAAGGTCTCGTAGGTGCCCTGGAGGATGCCCTGGGTGCCGATGTAGATCCAGGAGCCGGCGGTCATCTGGCCGTACATGGTGAGTCCGAGGGCCTCAAGGCGCCGGAACTCCTCCCAGTTGGCCCAGTCGCCGACCAGGTTGGAGTTGGCGATGAGGACGCGCGGGGCCCACTCGTGGGTCTGCATGACGCCGACCGGGCGGCCGGACTGGACCAGCATGGTCTCGTCCTGCTTGAGGGTCTTCAGGGTGCGGACCATGGCGTCGAAGGAGCGCCAGTCGCGGGCGGCCTTGCCGGTGCCGCCGTAGACGACGAGCTTGTCGGGGTGCTCGGCGACCTCGGGGTCGAGGTTGTTCTGGAGCATCCGGAGGGCGGCCTCCTGCTGCCATCCCAGGGCGCTCAGTTCCGTACCGCGCGGTGCCCGTACGGGTCGGGGTCCTGACATGGCGGTGCCTCCTCGAATGTGGTTCAGATATTCACATCCTGACCGCCTGAATAGACTTAGTCAACAGCTGCGCGTCCGACCCGCCGGGTGGTGCCATGGACGCATGACGCTCTCCGTACGCGACCGGGCCGTCCGCGCCGCCGTCGAGCAAGGCCTCCTCTCCCCCGCCGAGCCCGTCACCGCACTCCTCGACGTGACCGGCATCCGCGCCTCCGCCGCCGCCCTGACCAGCGCATTCATCGCCGTCACCAGCGCTCCCGTGCTGCATGCCTTCGCCGTCAAGGCCTGCCCGCTGGTGCCCGTGCTCCGGCTCCTGTACGAGTCGGGGCTCGGCGTCGAGGTCGCGAGCCCCGGCGAGCTGGCGCTCGCCCGCGCCGCCGGGATCCCGCCCTCCCGCACCGTCCTCGACTCCCCCGCCAAGACCCACGCCGAGCTGCGCCAGGCCCTCGCGCTCGGCATCGCGGTCAACGCCGACAACCTCCAGGAACTGGCCAGGCTGGACGCCCTGGTCGCCTCCGCGCCCACCGCCTCGCCGCTCGGACTGCGGGTGAACCCGCAGGTCGGCGCCGGTTCCATCGGCGCGCTCTCCACCGCGACCGCCACCTCCAAGTTCGGCGTGGCGCTGCGCGACGAGGGCGCCCGCGAGGCCGTCGTGCAGGCCTATCTGGACCGCCCCTGGCTCACCCGCCTTCACACCCACACCGGCTCCCAGGGCATCCCGCTCGCCCTGATGGCCGAAGGCGTCGCCGCCGCGTACGCGCTCGCCGAGGAGATCAACGCCAAGGCCGGCCGGCAGCAGATCGACACCCTCGACATCGGCGGCGGGCTCCCGGTCAACTTCGCCTCCGACGAGGAGACCCCGACCTACGCCGACTACGCCCGGCTGCTCGCCGAGACCGTCCCCGGACTGCTCGACGGGCGCTACGCGCTGGTCACCGAGTTCGGGCGCTCCCTGCTCGCCAAGCACGGCACCGTCCTGGCCCGGGTCGAATACACCAAGACCTCCGGCGGCCGCCCCATCGCCGTCACCCACGCGGGCGTCCAGATCGCCACCCGCACCGTCTACGCGCCCGAGTCCTGGCCACTGCGGATCCTCGCGTACGACGCCGAGGGCCGGCCCCGCACCGGCGAGCCGGTCGTCCAGGACGTGGCCGGGCCCGCCTGCTTCGCCGGGGACCTGCTGGCCACCGGCCGCGCCCTGCCGCTGCTGCGCCCCGGCGACGTGGTGGCGGTGCCGGACACCGGCGCCTACTACTTCGCCCACCACTACGCGTACAACAGCCTGCCCCGGCCCGCCGTGCACGGATTCACCCCGACGGACGACGGCGGGACGGTCTTCGTCACCGTGCGCCCCGCCCAGACCCTCGACGAGATCGTGGCCGAGTCCGGCGGCGCCCGGTCCGGCGTCCTGGTGCACGAACCGATGCGCGATCCGGTGCGCGATCCGACCAACGAACCGACGCGCGATCCGATGCGCGACCGGGCGCCGGATGCTGACATGGAGGCATGACAGCTGGCACCTCCGTCGTCGTGGAACGCCGTGTCGCCGCCTCGCCCGGCCGCGTCTGGGAGTCGATCACCGACCTCCCCGAGCTGCCGCGGCTGCTCTCCGGCGTCGAGAAGGTCGAGGTGCTCACCGAGGGCGGCTTCGCGGTGGGCACCCGCTGGCGCGAGACCCGGCGGATGCTCGGCAAGGCCGCCACCGAGGAGATGACGGTGACCGTCTGCGAACCGCCCGAGCGGTACGTCACGGTCGCCGACTCCCACGGCATGCACTACGTCTCCGAGCTCACCCTCCACCCCGAGGGCCCCGCGGCGGCGGCCACCGCGACCGTCCTGCGCATGACCTTCACGGCCCGCCCCTCCCTCGACCGCAACCCGGGCGTGCTGACCCGGCTCCTCAACCGGTTCGGCTCACGGGCGGTCGCCCGCGCCCTCGGCAAGGACCTGGACGAGATGGCGCGGGCGGTGGAGAGCCGGGGCTAGAACCCGTCGAAGGACGGGCCCTAGTCGACGAACAGGCCGCGCGCCGCCGCCTTCGTGTCGAACTCCTCCAGGCGGGCCTGGGCGTCCGGCAGCTCGTCGGCCATCGCCTCCAGGAGCACCCGGCCGAGCAGCATCGGGGCGCAGGCGGTGTCGAAGGCGAGGCCGGTGCCGACGGCGGCCGGGATGAGCAGGTCGCTGTGGGCGGCGACGGGGGCGAAGGCGGACTCCGCGACGGTCACCACCTGCAGGCCGGCCGCCCGCGCGTGGGCGAGGGCGTCGACGACCTCGCGCGGGTGCCGGGGCAGCGCGAAGCACAGCAGGGCCGAGGCCCCGGCCCGTACGGCCGCGTCGATGCGGTCGTCGAGCATCGAGCCGCCCTCGTCGAGCAGCCGGACGTCCGGGTGCACCTTGCCGGCGAAGTACGCGAAGCCGCGGGCCTGCGAGGAGGCGGCGCGCAGCCCGAGCACGGGCAGCGGGCGCGAGCCGGCGAGCAGCCGCCCGGCCCGCTCGACCGGGGTCGGGTCGGCGAGCAGCGCGGCGAGGTGCTTGAGGTTCTCGATCTCGCCGAGCACGGCCTGCTGGTACTCGTTGTGCTCGGTGTGCTCCTCGGCGACCGCGGGCACGCTGTCGCGCAGGTGCTTGCGCAGCGCCGGGTAGCCGTCGAAGCCGAGGGCCACGGCGAAGCGGGTCACGGAGGGCTGGCTCACGCCGGCGAGCTCGGCCAGTTCGACGCTGGACAGGAAGGGCACGTCGGCGGCGCGGCGCACCATGCAGTGCGCGATGCGGCGCTGGGTCGGTGTGAGCCGGTGCCCCTCGAAGAGCGCCTGCAGCCGTCCGGCCGGGCTGTCGCTCATGCCTGCCGTCCCCCTTCCACCCGTCCATCTATTCAGTCACCTGGAACTCTGCATGAGGATATGCAGACAGGCAAGCAGAGGACGGGGAGAAGGGCGGGCGCGAAGGCCGGGGGAAAGTTGCGCGGGGACCGCCGCACCCCCGTTTCCGGGGGGCGGGACGACGGCGGTCCCCGCGAGGGACACGGGCCCGGGTCAGGGCCGGTCCGCGTCCGGCGGCGTCGTCTGGAGGTCCGGGAGCCGCTCCGGAGATCCGTGACGCCGACGGGTAAGACTCTGCCGTGGCCTTGTTAAGGGGGTGCTGCGGGTACGTGTCGCGCTCGTACCGTTTGCGCGAACGGACCCGAAGCGGACCCGCGGCGGCCCCGCGGCACCCCCTTACCGGGCCTCAGTGCTGGCGGCCGCCGCCGCTCGCGGCGAGGAAGGCCAGCAGGTCCTGGCGGCTGACCACACCGGTCGGCTTGCCCTCGACGAGCACGATCGCCGCGTCCGCGTCGCCGAGCACCGACATCAGGTCGGCGACCGGCTCGCCCGAGCCGACCTGCGGCAGCGGGGCGGACATGTGGTCCTCCAGCGGGTCCTCCAGGGACGCCTTCTGGGTGAACAGCGCGCTCAGCAGCTCGCGCTCGACGACCGAGCCGACGACCTCGGCGGCCATCACGTCGGGGTGGCCGGCGCCCGGCTTCACGATCGGCATCTGGGAGACGCCGTACTCGCGCAGCACCTCGATGGCCTGGCCGACGGTCTCGTCCGGGTGCATGTGGACGAGCGAGGGCACGTCGCCCGACTTGTGGGTCAGGACGTCGGCGACGGTGGCGGAGGAGGTGTCCTCCAGGAAGCCGTAGTCGGCCATCCACTCGTCGTTGAAGATCTTCGACAGGTAGCCGCGGCCGGAGTCCGGCAGCAGCACCACCACGACGTCGTCGGGGCCGAGCTCCTTGGCGACCTCCAGGGCGGCGACGACCGCCATGCCGCAGGAGCCGCCGACGAGCAGGCCCTCCTCCTTGGCGAGGCGGCGGGTCATCTGGAAGGAGTCCTTGTCGGACACCGCGACGATCCGGTCGGCGACGTTCTGGTCGTAGGCGGTCGGCCAGAAGTCCTCGCCGACGCCCTCGACCAGGTACGGGCGGCCGGAGCCGCCGGAGTACACCGAGCCCTCCGGGTCGGCGCCGATGACCTGGACCTTGCCCTTGGAGGCGTCCTTCAGGTAGTTGCCGGTGCCGGAGATGGTGCCGCCGGTGCCGACGCCCGCGACGAAGTGGGTGATCTTCCCCTCCGTCTGCTCCCACAGCTCGGGACCGGTGGTCTCGTAGTGCGAGCGCGGGTTGTTCGGGTTCGAGTACTGGTCGGGCTTCCAGGCGCCGGGGGTCTCCCGCACCAGCCGGTCCGACACGTTGTAGTACGAGTCCGGGTGCTCGGGGTCGACCGCCGTCGGGCAGACGACGACCTCGGCGCCGTACGCCCGCAGCACGTTGATCTTGTCCGTGGACACCTTGTCCGGGCAGACGAAGATGCACTTGTAGCCCTTCTGCTGGGCCACGATCGCCAGGCCGACGCCGGTGTTGCCGGACGTGGGCTCGACGATGGTGCCGCCGGGCTTGAGCGCGCCGCTCTCCTCGGCAGCCTCGATCATGCGCAGGGCGATGCGGTCCTTGACCGAGCCGCCCGGGTTGAAGTACTCGACCTTGGCCAGGACGGTCGCCTGAATGCCGGCGGTGACGCTGTTGAGCTTCACCAGCGGGGTGTTGCCGACGAGGCTGATCATCGAGTCGTGGAATTGCACCGTAGTCTCCGGGGTCTCCGTAATGGTGCAGCCAGCGTATTCCGTGGAATGCGTAGCCGGAGCCGCTTACGGGGCAGGAGTAACCGAGACGGCTCGGATGCGGCCTGAAGGAGGTGGCGGCCCGGATGTCCAGGGCGAGGGTGGCGCGGCGGATCGCGGCGGGCGCGGCGTACGGCGGCGGGAGCATCGGTCTGCTCGGTGTGGCGGCCGTGGGCGTGCTGCTCGCCGAGGTCGCGCTGGCCAAGAAGTCGGTCGGGGGCGGGGTGGCGCCGCTGCCGCCCGGGTCGGACGGCCGGTACGGGCGGGAGTTCGGCCCCGAGGAGCCGCTGCGGCTGGCCCTTCTGGGTGATTCCACGGCGGCCGGGCAAGGGGTGCGGCGGGTCGGGCAGACCCCGGGGGCGCTGATCGCCTCGGGGCTCGCGGCGGTGGCCGAGCGCCCGGTGGACCTGCGGAACGTGGCGCTGTCCGGGGCGCGCTCGGACGACCTGGAGCGGCAGGTGTCACTGCTGCTCGCCGCGCCGTCGGGTCCCCCGGACGTGTGCGTGATCATGATCGGCGCGAACGACGTCACCCACCGGATGCCGGCCACCCAGTCCGTGCGCTGTCTGTCGGCGGCCGTACGGCGGCTGCGCACGGCCGGCGCCGAGGTGGTGGTGGGCACCTGCCCGGATCTCGGCACCATCGAGCCGGTCTACCAGCCGCTGCGCTGGCTGGCCCGGCGGGCCTCGCGGCAGCTCGCGGCGGCCCAGACGATCGTGGTGGTCGAGCAGGGCGGGCGGACGGTGTCGCTCGGCGACCTGCTCGGGCCGGAGTTCGCGGAGAACCCGCGCGAGATGTTCGGCGTGGACAACTTCCACCCCTCCGCGGAGGGGTACGCGACGGCGGCGATGGCGGTCCTTCCGACCGTCTGCGCGGCGCTCGGGGTCTGGCCGGAAGCCGACCGGCTCGACGTGGCGCGCCGCGAGAACATGCTGCCGGTGGCGAAGGCGGCGGCGGAGGCGGTCCGGGAGGCCGGCACCGAGGTCACCGGCGCCCGGGCGCCCTGGGCGCTGCTCAAGCACCGCAGGCGGCGCCGGCTGCCGCTGCCGGGCGGCACCCCCGTACCGGAGGAGCACGGGCGGGAGAACGGACACGGGACCGGGCGGGACAATGGACAGCGGGACACCTCCGCACCCCTCCCCCAGGACTGAGCGGGCGCTTAGAAAAGAGGTCCGCATCACACACCGTGGCCGGTGACCCGCGCGGTACGTGCAGGTAACTTCCCTTTCTGTCCGCCCACTCCGCATCCTCCTGGAGCCGTGATGCCCGAAGCCGTCATCGTCTCGACCGCCCGCTCCCCGATCGGCCGGGCCTTCAAGGGCTCCCTGAAGGACCTGCGGCCCGACGACCTCACCGCCACGATCATCCAGGCCGCCCTCGCCAAGGTCCCCGAGCTGGACCCGCGCGACATCGACGACCTGATGCTCGGCTGCGGTCTGCCCGGCGGTGAGCAGGGCAACAACCTGGGCCGCATCGTGGCCGTGCAGATGGGCATGGACCACCTGCCGGGCTGCACGATCACCCGCTACTGCTCCTCCTCGCTGCAGACCTCCCGCATGGCGATGCACGCGATCAAGGCGGGCGAGGGCGACGTCTTCATCTCGGCCGGTGTCGAGATGGTGTCCCGCTTCGTGAAGGGCAACTCGGACTCGCTGCCCGACACGCACAACCCGCTCTTCGCCGACGCCGAGGCCCGTACGGCCGCCGTCGCCGCCTCCGAGGGCTCCACCTGGCACGACCCGCGCGAGGACGGCCTGGTCCCCGACGCGTACATCGCCATGGGCCAGACCGCCGAGAACCTGGCGCGCTGGAAGGGCGTCACCCGCCAGGACATGGACGAGTTCGGCGTCCGCTCGCAGAACCTGGCCGAGCAGGCCATCAAGAACGGCTTCTGGGAGCGCGAGATCACCCCGGTGACGCTCCCGGACGGCACGGTCGTGTCGAAGGACGACGGCCCGCGCGCCGGCGTCACCCTGGAGGGCGTCTCCGGCCTGAAGCCGGTCTTCCGCCCCGACGGCCTGGTCACCGCCGCCAACTGCTGCCCGCTGAACGACGGCGCCGCCGCGCTGGTGATCATGTCGGACACCAAGGCGCGCGAGCTGGGCCTGACCCCGCTGGCCCGGATCGTCTCCACCGGCGTCTCCGGCCTGTCCCCCGAGATCATGGGCCTGGGCCCGGTCGAGGCGTCGAACCAGGCGCTCAAGCGCGCCGGTCTCACCGCGAGCGACATCGACCTGGTCGAGATCAACGAGGCCTTCGCCGCGCAGGTCATCCCGTCCTACCGCGACCTGGGCTTCGACCTGGACAAGGTGAACGTCAACGGTGGCGCCATCGCCGTCGGCCACCCCTTCGGCATGACGGGTGCCCGCATCACCGGCACCCTGATCAACAGCCTCCAGTTCCACGACAAGCAGTTCGGTCTGGAGACCATGTGCGTGGGCGGCGGCCAGGGCATGGCCATGGTCATCGAGCGCCTGAGCTAACCGCCCCGCGTCCAAGCCGTGACCGAATCTCCCCCAGGATGTGACATACATCCCGGGGGAGAGTTGTTTTCCCAGGTCACAGGGGTTTCGGGACTAAACACCCGGCCCAAATACCTGTCCATTTCGTGACGTAATGCACTGACAGGACGCGCGACCTCAGGACACTCTGATGTAGGAAGTCGGGGGGATCGACTCGGAATCGGGAGTACGTCAGTGAGCGCTCTGTCTCTTGCCCTGCTGGTGACCACCGCCGCTGCCACGGCCGTGGGCGCCGCGGCCCTGCACTCCGCCCACGCTCTCCGTAAGCAGATCATCGCATTGCGTGGCGAGATCGCAACCGCGCAGGGCGCGTCCGTCCCCCAGCAGGCCCGCGAGACGCCCGCCGCCGAGATACGGGCCGCGGTCGCCGAGGCCCTGGCCGAGGAGCGCGAGCGCGAGCTGGCCGAGGCGCGCGCCTTCTGGGCCGCGCAGGAGGCCCGGGACGCCGCCGACGCCCCGTCGCTGCTCGGCGGCCTCGCCGGCCCCGGCGAGGACGGCCCCTACTTCGTCCCGCGCCAGGCCGACTTCACGGGCCTGGAGGCGATGGCCCTGGAGGCCATGGAGGCGGAGGCCGCCGCGCTCGACGGCCCGGGCCGCGAGGCCGCGCTGCAGGACCCGACGGAGCTCCTCGACGCCTTCGACACGTTCGACACCTTCGAGACCTTCGACGAGTTCCCCGAGCTCGCCGGTGAGCTCGCGGGCGAGCTGACCGGTGAGCCGGCCGGCGCCGGCGAGTACCCCGAGGACTCCCCCGAGCTGGCCGCCGCCCGCCGTCGGCACCCCTCGCACCCGGACTTCGTGCCGGTCCGCACGCCCGTGGTCACCGACCACGAGCGCACGGTGGCGCGGCTTGAGGAGCTGGCCGACACCCGTACGGCGCTGACCGACGTCCGTCCCGGCCCGCTGGGCACCCTGGACGTGTACGTGTTCGCCGACGGCACCACGCTGTGCATGACCCCGGGCCACCGCGAGACCGCCGAGCGGCTCGCCGGTGCCCTGCGCGCCGGACAGACCCCCGTCCTGCTCGGCGGCTCGGGCGTCTCCGGCGCCTACGCCCTGACCTTCTCCTGCGGCGAGGCGCCCGAGGACAACGTCTACATCCTCGCGGACCGCGTGATCGCCAGCCTGTAGGGCCCCTGGGGGCGCCGTACGGCCCCTACAGGCCCCCTACAGGCCCGCGCGGGCCTGTGCCGCCCGTACGAGTTCCACGGCCTCGTCCAGGTCCCCTCCGGGGGCTCCTGCCGGGGCCGTACGCATACTTTCGGCCAGATCCGCGGCGGCGACCGCGAGTTGGTCGGCGACCACGAACACCCCGGCGTCGGGCATGGTCCGGGGCTCCCGCTCCGGGTCCTCCAGACGCTGCGCCCGGGCCGCCAACTCCCTGGCCAGCGCGAGGCCCTCGGCGGCGGCACCGCGCTGGAGGCGGCTCTGCGGGGCGGCCCGCAGCCGGTCGGCGAAGCGCTCGGCGGCGGCGGTCAGTTCGGTCGTATCGCGCACCCCGCGACCCTACGCGCCGTCCGGGGACCATTGCCAACGGGCGAACGCTCGGGCACGGTGACGTGAAGGAGCACAGGCACAACGCGTCCGGAGGCGCCGATGTCCCGCACATTCTCCGAAGAGACCCATCGCAATCTGCTGGCCCGCATCCCCCGTTGCACCGGTCGTGAGGTGTCCGACTGGCTGAAGGCCGTCGAGGAGGGTCCGTCCCTCATCCGTTTCGAGGAGAAGGTCAGCTGGCTGCGCGGCGAGCACGGGCTCGCCTACGGGCACGCCAAGGCGATCATCCACGAGTACGACCTGCGGAGGGCCGCCCGCCGCATGCTCTGACCCGCCGGTCGGAGCCCACTCCCCTCAGTTGACGTGCCGGCCGAGGAAGTCGCGGACCAGCTCCGCGATCTCCTCGCCGTGCGTCTCGAGGGCGAAGTGCCCGGCGTCGAGGAGATGGATCTCGGCGTCCGGCAGATCGCGGGCGAAGGCCTCGGCGCCGGCCGGGCCGAAGATCTCGTCGCCGCGGCCCCAGGCGGCGAGCAGCGGCGGCCGGTGGGTGCGGAAGTACTCCTGGAAGGCCGGGTAGCCGTCCAGGTTGAACTGGTAGTCCCAGAACAGCTGGAGCTGGATCTCCTGGTTGCCCGGCCGGTCGAGGCCTGCCTGGTCGAGGGTCCAGGCCTCCGGGCCGATCCGGTCCAGCCGGTCGGCCGGCACACCGTGGGTGTACTGCCAGCGGGTGGCCTCGGGGGTGAGCAGCGCGCGCACCCCGTCCTCGTTGGCCTCGCGGTCCTTGGCGTGGGCGAAGAGCACGTCCCAGAAGGGCGTGAAGCCTTCCAGGTAGGCGTTGCCGCTCTGGGTGACGATCGCGGTGACCCGCTCGGGGTGCCGGGCGGCGATGCGCAGGCCGATGGGTGCGCCGTAGTCCTGGATGTAGAGGGCGAAGCGGTCGGCGCCGAGCCGGTCGAGCAGCTTCAGGGTGATCTCGGTGAGCTTCTCGAAGCTGTAGTCGAAGGCGTCCACGGCGGGCGCGGCGGAGGCGCCGAAGCCGATGTGGTCGGGTGCGATCAGGTGGTACGAGTCGGCGAGCGCGGCCATCAGGCCCCGGTACATGTGCGAGCTGCTCGGGAAGCCGTGCAGCAGCACCAGGGTGGGGCGCGAGGGGTCGCCGGCCTCCCGGTAGAAGACCTCAAGGCCGTCGATGTTCTCGGTGCGGGCGCGCAGGGCGAATGCGGACATGGGACCTCCCCGGACGGTGGAGAACGATCGTTCTCCCGATGCCCTGTAGAGTAGGAGAACGATGGTTCTCCCCGCAAGGGCGCTTTCCGAGGAGTGATCGGTGATGGACGCGGAGACCGCGGAGCTGAAGCTCCTTCAGACGGCCGAGACGCTGTTCGACGAGAAGGGCGTCCAGGCCGTCGGCATGGACGCCATCCGCGGCGCCTCCGGGGTCTCCCTCAAGCGCCTCTACCAGCTCTTCCCGTCCAAGGACCATCTGGTCTGGGCGGTCCTGGAGCGCCGCGACAAGGCGGTGCGCGAGGCCATCGCCGCCCATGGCGCCACCCACGCCACCACCCCGTACCAGCGGGCCCTCGCGGTCTTCGACTATCTCGGCGCCTGGTTCGCCGAGCCCGACTTCCGGGGCTGCGCCTTCATCAACACCTTCGGCGAGATGGGCGGCATCTCCCCCGACATCGCCGGCCTCGCCCGCGGCCACAAGCAGGCCCTGCGGGACTACTTCGCCGAGCAGACCGGGGCCATGAACGCCCCGCCCGCCCTCGCCGACCAGCTCGCCCTGCTCGCCAACGGCGCCATGGTCGTGGCCGGCATCAACGGCACCTCCGAGCCGGCCGCCCAGGCCAAGGACGCGGCGCGGGTGCTGCTCGACGCGTACGTGGACTGAGCGACACCGGGGAACGCGGAAGGGCCCGCCCGGCGGATGCCGGACGGGCCCTTCTCAGTTCACGCCGTGGTCACACGGTGCGTCAGTCGTCGCCCTGCAGGATCGACAGCAGGCGCAGGAACTCCATGTAGATCCACACCAGCGTCATGGTGAGACCGAAGGCCGCCAGCCAGGACTCCTCGCGCGGAGCGCCGTAGGTGATGCCGTCCTCGACCTGCTTGAAGTCCAGGGCCAGGAAGCAGGCGCCCAGGATGATGCCGATGACGCCGAACATGATGCCGAGGCCGCCGCTGCGGAAGCCCAGGCCGTCACCGCCGCCGAAGACGGCGAACAGCAGGTTGACCGCCATCAGCAGCACGAAGCCGATCGCGGCCGCCATCACGAAGCCGTAGAAGCGGCGGGTGACGCGGATCCAGCGCATCTTGTAGGCGATCAGCACACCGGCGAAGACCGCCATGGTGCCGAGCACCGCCTGCGCGACCACGCCGTCCGCGATGTACGTCGACACCGCGGCGGAGATCACGCCGAGGAAGACGCCCTCGAAGGCCGCGTAGCCGAGGATCAGCGCGGGGACCGGCTTGCGCTTGAAGGACTGGATGAGCGACAGGACGAGGGCAACCAGACCGGCGCCGACGCCGATGGCGTACGACTTGTTCAGGTTGGCCGGGTCGACCGGCAGCAGCAGCCAGGACAGCACGGCGGTCACGACGACGGTGCCGAGCGTGATCGCCGTACGGCTCACCACGTCGTCGATCGTCATCACATTGCCGCGCACCTGCTGCGGCGCGCCGAACTGCGTGTCCTGCGGCGCGTACGGGTTGGTCGCGTACGGGTTGGCGGCACCCTCGGCGTAAGGGTTGCCGGTGGCGTACGGGTTGGTTCCGACGCCCCCGGCCTGCGGCTGCTGCGCGCCCGCGTAGGCGTTGTCGCGGCTGAACCCCCGTCGCGAGAAGACCGGGTTGCTGCTCCTCATCTCACTCCTCCATGGCCGCACTGCGCGGCCTTGCGTCAAGAGTAATAGGAAGGCAAAAGGAACTCCCTCGTGCTCGGGGAGGATCTTTATACGATCGTGTCGAGCGGGAGTCGGCCGAGGCGGCGCCGCGAGGGCGCCGAGGAGTGCCCGGAACCGGATTCGAACCGGTACGGCCCGAAGGCCAGCGAGGTTTAAGCTCGCCGTGTCTGCATTCCACCATCCGGGCGTGCGCGAAGCTCCGCGTTGGCACAGGAGCCTATCGGGGCGCGTTCGCCCGTTCAGTCGAACGCTGGCCCGATGTTGTCTTATTTTATTGACACCTGAGGGTGCGTCAGCGCAGGTGGGGGGCCTTGTGACGAAGTGTGACCAGGGTCGCGCCAGCAAAGACGAGGGGGGTGGAATGACGAAAACTCGCCGCCGAACAGGGCGGGACTCCGTCACCTTCCCGGGTGCCCTCCACGGCGGCCTCCGCACCGGTCCGGCGTCTCGGGGTCACCGTCATACCTCAGGATGACGGGGCGGCCCGGCGGTCCGACTCCAGAGGGCCCCTCGAACGGGCACGTGGACGGACGTCCCGGCGCGGTACGAACGACACGATGGAGTGGTTCCCGAATCGTCGCAGTGACAGGAGTCGCCGTCGTGACCACCACCCCCACCGTGCACCGCTCGACCGCGGTGGCCGCCCGTGCCACCGACCTCAGCAAGGTCTACGGATCGGGCGAGACCCAGGTGGTCGCCCTCGACCGGGTCAGCGTCGACTTCGGGCAGGGCGAGTTCACCGCGATCATGGGCCCCTCGGGCTCCGGCAAGTCGACCCTGATGCACTGCGTCGCCGGCCTCGACTCCTTCTCCTCCGGCTCGGTCCGGATCGGCGGCACCGAGCTCGGCAGCCTCAAGGACAAGCAGCTCACCCAGCTCCGCCGGGACAAGATCGGCTTCATCTTCCAGGCGTTCAACCTGCTGCCGACGCTCACCGCGCTCGAGAACATCACGCTGCCGATGGACATCGCGGGCCGCAAGCCCGACAAGCAGTGGGTGCAGCAGGTCATCGACATGATCGGCCTGTCCGGGCGGCTGAGCCACCGCCCCAACCAGCTCTCCGGCGGCCAGCAGCAGCGCGTGGCGGTGGCCCGCGCCCTGGCCTCCAAGCCCGAGATCATCTTCGGTGACGAGCCGACCGGAAACCTCGACTCGCGCTCCGGCGCCGAGGTCCTCGGCTTCCTGCGCAACTCGGTGCGCGAACTCGGCCAGACCGTGGTGATGGTGACCCACGACCCGGTCGCCGCCTCCTACGCGGACCGCGTGATCTTCCTGGCGGACGGCCGGATCGTCGACGAGATGCTCCACCCGACGGCGGACGGCGTGCTCGACCGCATGAAGGCCTTCGACGCCAAGGGCCGCACGAGCTGAGCCCGGGGCCCCGGGCCCGTCTCCTCCCCGTCCGCCGTCCCACCTTCCGTACCCAGGACACCTCCATGTTCCGTACCGCCCTGCGCAATGTGCTCGCGCACAAGGCCAGGCTGCTGATGACCGTGCTCGCCGTGATGCTCGGCGTGGCCTTCGTCTCCGGCACCCTGGTCTTCACCGACACCCTGTCCAACGCCTTCCGCAACCAGTCGGCCAAGAGTTACGACCAGGTCGCCGTGGCCGTCAGCGCCGCCCCGAACCAGAAGGACCCCAACTCCACGCCCGGCCTGTCCGAGCAGACCCGGCAGAAGATCGCCGCGCTCGACGGCGTCGCCGACGCCACCGGCCGCGTCAGCGGCTTCGCCGGCGTGCCGGACAAGGCCGGCAAGCTGATCGGCACCGGCTGGTCCAACAAGGGCGGCAACTTCGCCCCCGGCAAGGACGGCAAGGACTCCGCGTACGCCTTCACCACCGGCCAGGGCCCGGTGAAGGACGACGAGATCGCGCTCGACAAGGAGACCGCCGCCAAGGGCGGTTACCAGGTCGGCGACCAGGTCCGGGTGGCCACCAACGGCCCCGTCGAGACCTACACCCTCGCCGGTGTCTTCACCACCGAGGACGGCGCCGTCAACGCGGGCGGCAGCCTCGTCCTGTTCGACACCGACGTCGCCCAGAAGCTGTTCCTGCGGCCCGGGTTCTTCTCCGACATCAGCGTCAGCGCCAAGGCCGGCGCCGACGCGGACAAGATCCTCGCCGCAGTGAAGCCGGTCGTCGGCGACACCGCCGACGCCCAGACCGGCAAGGAGCTCGCCGACCAGCAGGCCAAGGACATCGAGGCCGGGCTCGGCGCGCTCAACCAGATGCTGCTCGGCTTCGCCGCCATCGCGCTCTTCGTCGGCATCTTCCTGATCTCCAACACCTTCACCATGCTGGTCGCCCAGCGCACCAAGGAGCTCGCGCTGATGCGCGCCGTCGGTGCCTCGCGCAAGCAGATCACCCGCTCCGTGCTCATCGAGGCCGGTCTGGTCGGTCTGGTCGCCTCGGCCATCGGCTTCGTCCTCGGCATCGGGCTCGCCGCCGGACTGCGCTCCGGCATGAACGCCTTCGGGCTCAAGGTCCCCGCGGGCGAGCTGGTCATCGGCGCCACCCCGCTGGTCTCGGCGCTCGCCGTCGGCATCCTCGTCACCGTGCTCGCCGCCTGGCTGCCGGGCCGCCGCGCCGCGAAGATCCCGCCGGTCGCCGCGATGAGCAGCGTCCACGCGGTCGCCACCACCAAGTCTCTGGTCGTCCGCAACACCATCGGCGCGATCGTCACCGCGCTCGGCGTGGGCGCCATCGCCCTCGGCGCCTCCAAGGGCGGCGACGACGGCCGGATGATGATCGCCGGCGGTGCCTTCCTGGCCCTCATCGGCGTGATCGTGCTGATCCCGCTGCTCTCCCGTCCGGTGATCGCGCTGTCCCGCCCGGTCCTCAAGGCCTTCGGCGTGGCCGGCACGCTGGCCGGTCTCAACGCGGTCCGCAACCCGCGCCGCACCGGCGCCACCGCCTCCGCGCTCGCCATCGGGCTCACCCTGGTCACCGGCCTCTCGGTGCTCGGCGCCACGGTCGGCTCGGCCGTCGACCGGATGACGACCGACCAGATCAAGGCCGACTACATGATCACCATGGCGAGCGGCGAGGGCCTCAACCAGGCCGCGCTCGACGCCGTGAAGAAGACCCCGGGCGCCACCGCCGTCTCCCCGCAGCAGGCCGGCTGGGTCCAGGTGAAGGGGACCTTCAAGTCCGTCTCCGGCGTCACCCCGGGCGACATCGAGAAGGTGCTCAACGTCAAGGTCGTCAACGGCTCCCTCGGCACCCTCGCCGCAGGTCAGGTCGCGGTCGACGACAAGACCGCCGACAAGCAGGGCTGGAAGGTCGGCTCGAAGCTGCCGGTGGAGTACTCGGACAAGAAGAAGGGCGAGCTGACGGTCGGCGCGGTCTACGAGGCCAGCGAGTTCGTCTCGCCGCTGATGCTCGACACCAAGGTGCTCAACGCGCACGACCCCAAGCCGTACATCCCGCAGATCTTCGTGAAGATGGACGGCGGCCCGTCGGCCGCGGCCGAGAAGGCCGTGACGAAGTCGCTCGGCGATAACCCGGCCATGACGGTGATGGACCAGAAGGACATCCGCGACCAGTTCGGCGGCGTCATCAACATGATGCTGAACATCATGTACGGCCTGCTGGCGATGGCCCTGATCATCGCGGTGCTCGGGGTCGTCAACACCCTGGCGATGTCGGTCTTCGAGCGGCAGCAGGAGATCGGCATGCTGCGGGCGATCGGTCTCGACCGGCGCAGGGTGAAGCGGATGGTGCGTCTGGAGGCCGTGGTCATCTCGCTGTTCGGCGCGGTGGTCGGCATCGCCCTCGGCTCCTTCCTGGGCTGGGCGATCGGCGAGACCCTGAGGGCCAGCCTGCCGGACTACGCGCTCGTCCTGCCCTGGGGCCGGATCGGGATCTTCCTGCTCCTCGCCGGACTGGTGGGCGTGCTCGCCTCCCTGTGGCCGGCGCGCAGCGCGGCGAAGCTGAACATGCTGGCCGCGATCAAGGCCGAGTAGCGCACGCGTGGCGCGGCGAAGGGCCGGGCTCCCCTGGGGGAGCCCGGCCCTTCGCCGTACCCGTACGGGCGCGGAGTCGGCTACTCCGTCCACTCCCGCGAGCGCCGCGGCAGGCCGCTCGCGCCCGAGGCCGGCGTCTTCACCGCCAGGAACTGGTTGACGCCGATCCGGTTGCGCTCGAAGGAGACCGCCGAGGCCGCCATGTACAGGCGCCAGATCCGCGCCCGGGCCGGCGAGGTCAGCCGGACCGCCCGGTCCCAGTGCGCCTCCAGGTTGGCCACCCAGCGGCGCAGCGTCAGCGCGTAGTGCTCGCGCAGCACGTCGACGTCCCGCACCTCGAAGCCGGCTTCCTCCAGGGTCGTCAGGGTGCGGCCCATCGGGGCCAGTTCGCCGTCCGGGAACACGTACGCGTCGATGAAGGCGTCCACCTCGTACGCCTCCTCGTCGGGCTCCGGGCGGCGCGCGATCTGGTGGTTGAGCAGCCGCCCGCCGGGCTTCAGGAGCCGGAAGAGGATGTCCGCGTACTCCCGGTACCGCACCGCGCCGACGTGCTCGGCCATGCCGATGGAGGAGATGGCGTCGAACGGCCCGTCGGTGACGTCCCGGTAGTCCTGGACGCGGATCTCGATCCGGTCGGTCAGGCCCTCGTCGGCGATCCGCTTGCGGGCGTAGGCGGCCTGCTCGCGGGAGAGGGTGATGCCGACGACCCGCGCCCCGTACTCCCTGGCCGCGTGGATCGCCATCGAGCCCCAGCCGCAGCCCACGTCGAGCAGCCGGTCGCCCTCCTTGAGCGCGAGCTTGCGGGCGATCAGGTCCAGCTTGTCGCGCTGGGCCTCCTCAAGGGTGCCCGTGTCCGTCCAGTAGGCGCACGAGTAGACCATCGACGGGCCGAGGACCAGCTCGTAGAACTCGTTGCCCACGTCGTAGTGGTGACTGATCGCCTGCTTGTCCCGGCGCTTGCTGTGCCGGGTGCCGCTGCGCCCGCGCATCTCCTCCACGGGCGGCTTCGGCGGCGGGAACGGGCCGGCCAGCTTGAGCAGCGTCTTCGCCGCCGCCCTGACCTTCGGGTCGCGCACGGTCTCCAGGGCGCCGCGGGTCTCCGCGTCGCGCTCCCAGAGGAAGCCGGCCAGCCGGTCCAGGACCGTGTAGAGGTCGCCCTCGACATCGATCTCCCCGGCCACCCAGGCCCGGGCGAGCCCCAGCTCCCCCGGCTTCCACAGCAACCGCCGCAGGGCGCGGCGCTCGCGCACGATCAGTACGGGGCCGTCCGCAGGACCGGCCTCGCTGCCGTCCCAGGCCCGCAGGCGCACCGGGAGCTTCGCTCCCAGGACGTCCTCGGCAAGGGCGGTCAGCCGCGACGCGGCGTCGGCCATGGTGCAACACCTCCGTGATCTCGTGCCCCAGAAATGCTCGTCACCATGGGAACACCGTCCGTAGGCGATGCCATCCCGCCGCGTGCGTAAACAGCGTGAAAAACACGCGAAGGGCCGTCCGCACCACGGATGGCGGACGGCCCTTTTACGGCCTTGCGTGTACTACGGGGCAGTACGGGTACTGCCGGTGCTGCTGGTCCTGCTGGTGCTTCCGGACCTACGAGGTCAGGAGGCCTTGGCCTTCTCCTGCGCCGGGGCGGCCGGCGCCGGGGCGGGCTTGGCCGCCTCGTAGAACTCCTCGCGGGGGGTCTCCATGGCGCCCAGGGAGACGACCTCGCGCTTGAGGAACATGCCGAGGGTCCAGTCGGCGAAGATGCGGATCTTGCGGTTCCAGGTCGGCATGGCCATGCCGTGGTAGCCACGGTGCATGTACCAGGCGAGCCGGCCCTTGAGCTTGATCTTCATCTTGCCCATGACGATCATCGCGACGCCCTTGTGCAGGCCGAGACCCGCGACGGCGCCCTTGTTGGAGTGCGCGTACTCCTTCTGCGGGAAGCCGCGCATGCCGGCCACCACGTTGTCGCCGAGGACCTTGGCCTGGCGCAGGGCGTGCTGGGCGTTCGGCGGGCACCAGGCGCGCTCGGCCGGGACGCCGGCCTTGATCGCGGCCAGGTCCGGGACCTGGGCGTTGTCGCCCGCGGCCCAGACGTAGTCCATGCCCTGGACCTGCAGCTTCGCGGAGGTGTCCACGTGGCCGCGGGGGCCGAGCGGCAGACCGAAGCGGGCGAGCGCCGGGTTCGGCTTCACACCGGCGGTCCACACGATGGTGTTGGAGTCGACCTCGAGGCCGTTCTTCAGCACGACGTGGCCGTCGACGCAGGAGTCCATCGACGTCGAGAGGTAGATCTCGATGCCGCGGCCCTCGAGGTGCTCCTTGCCGTACTGGCCGAGCTTCGGGCCGACCTCGGGAAGGATCTTGTCGGCGGCGTCGACGAGGATGAAGCGCATGTCCTCGCGCTTCACGTTCGTGTAGTACTTCGCCGCGTCGCGGGCCATGTCCTCGACCTCGCCGATGGTCTCCGCGCCGGCGAAGCCGCCGCCCACGAAGACGAAGGTCAGCGCCTTGCGGCGGACCTCCTCGTCGGTCGTCGAGTCGGCCTTGTCGAGCTGCTCGAGGACGTGGTTGCGCAGGCCGATGGCCTCCTCGATGCCCTTCATGCCGATGCCCTGCTCGGCGAGGCCGGGGATCGGGAAGGTGCGGGAGACGGCACCCATCGCGATGACCAGGTAGTCGAACGGCAGCTCGTACGCCTCGCCGACGAGCGGCGCGATCGTGGCGACCTTGCGGTCCTGGTCGATGGTGGTGACCCGGCCGGTGAGCACCTCCGCACCGCGCACGACGCGTCGCAGCGGGACGACGACGTGACGCGGGGAGATGCTGCCGGCGGCGGCTTCGGGGAGGAAGGGCTGGTAGGTCATGTACGACCGCGGGTCGACGACCGTGACGGTCGCCTCGCCGAAGCGCATCTTCTTGAGGATGCGCCGAGCTGCGTACAGGCCTACGTACCCACCGCCTACTACGAGGATCCTGGGACGCTCCGTGGTGCTCATGCATCCGAGTATCCACCCCCTTGGGAGGGGTGGCTCGTGCGCCCCTTCACAAGGTTCCGAGGCACCTCTGCTACACTCCGCCGCCCACGTGACCCAGGTCATGGTCCAGCAAAGGAACCACGGTGCCGGGGAGAACGTTGTTCACCCCCTGTGAACTGGACCGGAGAGCCTTCTTTAACGCTGAACCGCAGGGCACGTTCACACGATGGAAACAACGAGCGAAGTGGCCTCCGCGCCTGCGAAAGGGCCCCGCGGAACCCCTCGGAGGGACCAAAGGCCCTCCAACGGCTCCCACAGGGCCCTTTTCCTTGTGAAGAACTTCACGAACCTTTTGGCGAAGGGGTCCTCCAGGGGCCCGAAGAGGGTCCCCGAAGGCCCCTCGGAGGCCCTTCGCAGGCCTCTCACAGGGGCTCATAGCCGCCCGCTATGCGACGGATAGCGCGATCCCATCGAGGATGTCGTGCTCGCTGACCACGACCTCGGCGGCGCCGGTCCGCTCCATGATCTCGGCGAGGACCAGGGCTCCGGCGACGATCACGTCGACCCGGCCGGGGTGGATCACCGGGATCGCGGCGCGCTCGTCGTGGGTGGAGCCGAGCAGCCGGGCGACGACCTCGTCGACCTGGGCGCGGGAGATCCGGGAGTGGTGGACGCGCTCGGAGTCGTACTCCGGAAGCCCGAGGGCGATCGCGGCGACCGTGGTGACCGAACCGGCGAGCCCGACCAGGGTCTCGGCCTCGGTGATCGGCACGGTCTCGGCGGCCAGGTCCATCGCCGCGCGCACGTCGGCGCGGATCGCGGCGACCTCCTCGGCGGCCGGCGGGTCGTGCCGGACGTGCCGCTCGGTGAGCCGGACGCAGCCGATGTCGACCGAGCGGGCGGCCTCGACGTGCTTGTTGCCGACCACGAACTCGGTCGAGCCGCCGCCGATGTCCACCACCAGGCGCCGGTCGGCGCCGTGCAGCTCGCCGGTCGCGCCGGTGAAGGAGAACTCGGCCTCCTGGTCGCCGGTGATCACCTCGGGCTCGACGCCCAGGATCTCCACGACTCCCTTGACGAAGTCCTCGCGGTTCTCGGCGTCGCGGGAGGCGGAGGTGGCGACGAAGCGCAGCCGGTCGGTGCCGACCCCGAACTCCTTGATCACCGCGGCGTACTCGCGGCAGGCGGCGAAGGTCCGCTCCAGCGCCTCGGGCGCGAGCCGGCCGGTCTTGTCGACGCCCTGGCCGAGCCGGACGATCGTCATCCGCCGGTCCAGCTCGACGAGCTCGCCCGTCGACCCCGCGCCGGAGGCGCTATCGGGCACAGCGAGGTCCGCGACGAGCAGGCGGATGGAGTTCGTACCGCAGTCGATTCCGGCGACCCGGGTCACTTGGCTTCCCCGTCCTCGTCGTTCTTCTCCGCGCACGGGTTCACGCACGGGCCCTTGGCCCACCACTCGGGCAGCATCGCGAGGGCCTCGTCGCCGAACGGGTTCACGCCGGGGCCGGCGACCAGCGAGTGGCCGACGAGCACGTGCAGGCACTTGACCCGGTCGGGCATGCCGCCGGCCGAGGGGAAGCCCTCCAGGACCTCGATGGCGTCGCGGCGCGCGATGTAGTCCTCGTGCGCGGCCCGGTAGGCGGCGGCGAGCTCGGGGTCGGTCGCGAGCCGGGCCTGCATCTCCTTCATGACCCCGTTGGCCTCCAGGGTGCCGATGGCGGAGGCGGCCCGCGGGCAGGTCAGGTAGTACGTGGTCGGGAACGGCGTGCCGTCGGGCAGCCGCGGCGCGGTCTCGACGACGTCCGGGTTGCCGCACGGGCAGCGGTGCGCGATGGCGCGCAGGCCGCGCGGCGGCCGGCCGAGCTGGGCCTCGAACGCGGCGACGTCCACGTCGGTGGGCTCGGTGCGTGCGGTCTGCGGAGGGGGCGTTTCCATGTCTGCCTTGCTCGTCGTCGTGTGTACGGGGGTCAGCGGCGGTCGGCGTTGTCGACGCCGTCCCACAGGTTGTCGTACCAGGGGCGGTCGTCCGTCGCGTCCTGGTCGGTGCGGGGCCGGTGCTCCGCCTCGGGGTCGTTCACGGTGAAGCCGGTCTCGCCGGGCAGCACGTAGTGCAGGTGCTCGCGGGCGAGCCGGCGCACATAGGCCGGGTCCTGCAGGCGGGCCTTCTCGTCCCGCAGCTCCTCGACCCGCTCCGCCGCCTCGGCGGCCTTGCGCTCCTGGTCGGCGATCTCGCCCTGCTGGGAGACGTACTGCCGCATCGGATAGGCGAGCGCCACCACGAGCGAGCAGACCACGAGGGCCAGGAAGGCCGCGCGGCCGGTGAGCCGGGAGCGGCGGGCCTGGCGGCGGGTCTGGGAGCGGTAGACACGGGCGGCGGTCTGCTCGCCGAGCAGCCTGATCCGGGTCGCGGTCGAGAACCGGTCCCGGTCCCGGTTCTTCACGGCCATGTCCAGTGCCTCCCCAGATCACCTCATCAAACGTGCGTCCCCGCACACGGTACGGGACCGAGTGCGGGGACGTACGGAAGCTGCCTTACGGAGAGGCTCAGCCCTTGCCCCTCTTAATTAGTTCGCAGTGCGAAACCGCGGGAAGGCGCTGCGGCCGGCGTAGACCGCGGCGTCGTCGAGGATCTCCTCGATGCGCAGCAGCTGGTTGTACTTGGCGACGCGGTCCGAGCGGGCCGGGGCGCCGGTCTTGATCTGGCCGCAGTTCACGGCGACGGCGAGGTCGGCGATGGTGACGTCCTCGGTCTCGCCGGAGCGGTGCGACATCATGCACTTGAAGCCGTTGCGCTGGGCCATCTCGACGGCGTCGAGGGTCTCGGTCAGCGAACCGATCTGGTTCACCTTCACGAGCAGGGCGTTCGCGGTGCCCTCCTCGATGCCGCGGGCCAGCCGCTCCGGGTTGGTGACGAAGAGGTCGTCGCCGACGATCTGCACCTTGGCGCCGAGGCGGTCGGTGATGACCTTCCAGCCGGCCCAGTCGTCCTCGTACAGCGGGTCCTCGATGGAGACCAGCGGGTACGCGGAGACGAGCTCCTCGTAGTACTCGGTCATCTCGGCGGCCGAGCGGGACTGGCCCTCGAACTCGTACTTGCCGTCCTTGTAGAACTCGGACGCGGCGACGTCGAGCGCGAGCGCGATGTCCTTGCCCGGGGTGTAGCCGGCCTGCTTGATGGCCTCGACAATGAGGTCGAGCGCGGCGCGGTTGGACTCCAGGTTCGGGGCGAAGCCGCCCTCGTCGCCCAGGCCGGTGGAGAGGCCCTTGGCGTGCAGGACCTTCTTGAGGGTGTGGTAGACCTCGGCACCCCAGCGCAGCGCCTCGGAGAAGGACTCCGCGCCGATCGGGGCGATCATGAACTCCTGGATGTCCACGTTGGAGTCGGCGTGCGAGCCGCCGTTCAGGATGTTCATCATCGGAACGGGCAGCAGGTGCGCGTTCGGGCCGCCCAGGTAGCGGAAGAGCGGGAGGTCGGAGGCCTCGGAGGCGGCGTGCGCGACGGCGAGCGAGACGCCGAGGATGGCGTTGGCGCCGAGCGAGCCCTTGTTCTCGGTCGCGTCCAGGTCGAACATCGCCTGGTCGATCAGCCGCTGCTCGGTGGCGTCGTAGCCGACGAGCTCCGGGCCGATCTGCTCGATGACGGCGAGGACGGCCTTCTCGACGCCCTTGCCGAGGTAGCGGTTGGGGTCCCCGTCGCGGAGCTCAATGGCCTCGAACGCACCGGTGGAGGCACCGGAGGGAACGGCAGCACGGCCGGTGCTGCCGTCGTCGAGGCCGACCTCGACCTCGACCGTGGGGTTGCCTCGGGAGTCCAGGATTTCCCGGGCTACGACGACGTCGATGGACGGCACGAGCATCTCCTTCTGGGATGTGACGCTGGTTGTGACGCATGCGGCAAGGTCTCGTTCGCCTTGCGACAAGAGCCTAACCGGCTCGGGGCCTCCGGCCAGCCGGGCGCCCGCCCCCTGGGACGAAAAAGGACCCGAGGGCATGCATACGAGGACGAAAGACCCCGCGGTCGAGTCGGTTACTTACCGGTACGAAACCGGCCCGGAGCGGGCTGCTCCGGGCCGGTCTCCCGGTCACCGCGGGGAGGGCGGGGGAAGGGGACGACCGCCGGACCGTCCCCGTCCTTCCTTGACTCCGGGTCTCGCTCCCGGATCTCGCCTTACTTCAGGTGGAGCTGCTGACCCGGGTAGATCAGGTCGGCGTCCTGGACGATGTCCTTGTTCAGCTCGAAGAGCTTCTCCCAGCCGCCCTTGACGTGGTGCGCCTGGGCGATCTTGCTGAGGGTGTCGCCGGCGACGACCTTGTACTCGCCGTCGCCCTTCTTGACCTTCTTGCCGGTCGGGGTGGTGACGGTCTTCTTCGACTCGGTCTTCTTCGGCGCGGCGGGCTTCGGCGCGGTGCGCTGCTCGCTGCGGGTGGTCGGCTGCTCGGCGGTGCGCTTCGGAGCCGGGGCCGAGGTCGGGGCCTCGGCGGAGCCGCCGTCGTACGAGGCGCCGGAGAGGCCCACGCCACAGCTCGGCCACGCGCCCTTGCCCTGGCCCGCGAGGACCTTCTCGGCGACGGCGATCTGCTGCGACTTGGAGGCCTGGTCGGCGCGCGCCGCGTAGGCGGTGCCGCCGTAGGCGGCCCAGGTGGAGGCCGAGAACTGCAGGCCGCCGTAGTAACCGTTGCCGGTGTTGATGGACCAGTTGCCGCCGGACTCGCACTGGGCGACGGCGTCCCACTCGGAGCTGGTGGCGGCCGAGGCGGAGCCCGCGGTCATCAGCGGGGCGGCGACGGCGACGCCGGCGACGCCGACGAGCGCGACGGCGCGGGTGGCCTTGGAGGCACGACGGTGTTTGCCCTTGCCGGAAAGCAGCATGGAAGTTCTCCTCACCGACGCCTACGAGGTGAGCTGTCGGGTTCGGGCGAGTGAGTTGCCCGGCCGCGTGTCCTAGCACGCGGCTCCACCCCAAGCCGGTCTCCGGCCGCCCGTGTTGGGCGGCCGGGGCCGGCACGTACCTTGGGTCCCCCGCTCCTGCCTTCGGCGCTCGACGCGACGACTGTTCCCATCGGTCGGCGGCAGGATTCGGCGTACCGGTCGACGGGGCCCGCGGTGGCGAGCGGTGACGACCGTAGACATAGACCCGGGAGAAGTTCAAAGACCATCAACCCGGAAAAATCGCCCCTACTTGCACTCCGTCAGGCCCTGTTTGCGCAGGTGAGGAGTGCGGTGAGCAAAGTTTGCGGGCGTGACACGCCAGTTCGGCAAGAGAGACCCATGTCTCACTTGGACAGAACCGGACATTCAGCCGCGAACTACTTCTGGGCGTCGCCGAGTCCGAGCCTCAACTCAAGGCTCTGACCAGGGAGGATGAGGTCCGGGTCGGAGCCGACCGTCGACTTGTTGGCGTCGTAGAGGGCGGACCAGCCGCCGTCGAGACCGTTGTCCCGTGCAATGCCCGACAGGCTGTCACCCGGCTTGACGGTGTATTCGTCCGCCTTGTCCGCGGTGCCCGAATCGCCCGCCTCGCCACCGCCGGTGGCGCCGTCGGCCGTGCCGCCCGCCGCCCCGTCAGCCGGTGCGGCGTGCCGTCCGGAATCGGACGAGCTGTCCGTTGCGCCCGATTCATCTGTCGCGGCGTCACCGCGGTGCTTGCCGGTTCCGGGCGTGGTCGCATCCGGCGATCCGGGCGTACCGGTCGCATCGGGTGTTCCCGGCAGACCGGGCAGAAGGGACTCGTCCGGCGCACCCGGCGTGCCCGGCGTTACGGAGCCGCCCGGGGTCGCGGGCGTGGCGGGGGTCGCCGGGGTGGCGGGGGCGGTCGTGGACCCGGGCGTGGTCGGCGTACCGGTGGAAGGGGTGGCGGGGGTCGCCGGAGTCGCCGGAGCGGTCGTGCCGGTCGAGGGGTCGGCGGTGGTGCCGGTGGAACCCGTGGCGCCGGTGGCGGGCAGGCCGTCGGTGCGGTTGGACTCCGGCGCCGGGCCGGTGGACTCCTCGGGCGTGACGCCCGGACCGGGGTCGACGGCCGGCGTCTTGCCGTCCTTCTTCAGGCCGGCGATCGGGGCGCAGGTGGCCCACTGGTTGTCGCCGGCCGCGAACGCCTTGTCCGCGATGGCGATCTGCTGCGCCCGGCTCGCCTGGTCCGCGCTCGGCGCGTAGGCCAGGCCGCCGTGCCGCTCCCAGCCCTCCTGGGTGAACTGCAGGCCGCCGTAAAGACCGTTGCCGAAGTTGGCGCTCCACGCGCCGCCCGACTCGCACTCGGCCACCCGGTCCCAGGTCTGGGCGTCGGCAGCGGAGGCGGAGCCGGTGGCGAGCAGCGGCAGTGCCATGGCCGAGCCGGTGACTCCCGCCGCGACGACGAGTGCGGGGGCCTGGCGGGGTCTGCGGTGTCGTCCGTTCCCGGAGCGCATGCGGAGTGCCTTTCGCGTGACTGCTGAGACTGCGGGTGAACGTAGCGGCATTCGAACGCACGTCACAA
Organism: Streptomyces fradiae; assembly: GCF_041270065.1. Classification (NCBI taxonomy): domain Bacteria; kingdom Bacillati; phylum Actinomycetota; class Actinomycetes; order Kitasatosporales; family Streptomycetaceae; genus Streptomyces; species Streptomyces fradiae. Next base: position 3,111,534 of record NZ_CP065958.1, read on the forward strand.
GTCGATGCAGCGCAGATCACGCGAAGATCACATTCTTGATGGTCCGTCAGTTCCGCGCGATTTTGTGGGAAGCGCTGAACTCCACCGGAAGCGTGCGCAGGCCACGCATAATCAGCCCGCCGCGCCACCGCAGTTCAGTCGGATCGGCCCCAAGTCGCAGGTCCGGCAGGCGAGTCAGCAGGGTCGCGAGCGCCGTCTGCCCCTCGAGACGGGCCAGCGGGGCGCCCAGACAGTAGTGGATGCCGTGCCCGTACCCCAGGTGCTGGTTGTCGCGCCGTGCCAGGTCCAGGGTGTCCGGCTCCGCGAAGCGCGCCGGGTCCCGATCGGCGGCGGCGAGCACCACCAGAACCGGATCACCGGCCGGGATGTCCTGCCCGCCGATGCTCAGCGCCTCGGTGGCGAACCGCCAGGTCGCCAGCTCGACCGGACCGTCGTACCGCAGCAGCTCCTCGATCCCGGTCTCCAGGAGCCCCGTCTCCCCCGCCGCGAGCGAGTCCTGGAGCACGGCCCGCTGCTCGGGGTTGCGCAGCAGCGCGTAGACACCGTTGCCGATCAGATTCACCGTCGTCTCGAAACCGGCGAAGAGAAGGATGAAGGCCATGGCGGCGGCCTCGTTCTCGGTGAGGTGCTCGCCGTGGTCCGAGGCGCGGATCAGCCCGGAGATCAGATCCTCCCCCGGCTCCTCCCTCTTCTTGTGGATGAGCTCAAGGAGATAGCCGCGCATCTTCTTCACCGAGCGCGCGACCCCGCCGCGCGGCCCGCCGCCGTGCCGGATCATCATCCCGGCCCAGTCCCGGAAGTCGTCCTGGTCCTCGGCGGGCACGCCGAGCAGGTCGCAGATCGCGTAGATGGGCAGCGGGAAGGCGAACTCGTGGATGAGGTCCGCGCTCCCCTTCTCCACGCTGTGCTGTTTCGAAATGATGTCGTCGATGAGCCGGTCGGTCAGCTCCTGCACCCGGGGCGCGAACTCCGCGACCCGGCGCGGCGTGAACGCCTTCGACACGAGCCGGCGCAGCCGGGTGTGGTCCGGCGGGTCGATGTTGAGCAGATGCGTCATCAGCTCGGCCTTGCGCTCGCCCGGGATCCCCGTCTTCCCCTTGGCGTGCGCCGGCTCGTCGTGGTGCGCCGGGTTCTTCGACAGCCGCTGGTCGGCGAGGGCCTGCCGGGCGTCCGCGTACCGGGTCACCAGCCAGGCCTCGACCCCGCTGGGCAGGGTGGCCTTGTGCACGGGCGCGTGCTCGCGCAGCCAGGCGTACGCCGGGTACGGATCGGTGGCGAACTCCCAGGTGAAGAGCTCGGGCGCGGGCGGCGGGGAGGACGGGGACGAGGGGGCGGTGCTCACCCCCCGACCGTACAAGGCCGCGGATGCTGCGGAGGCCGCGGCTGCCGCGGCTGCCGCGGGTTGTCAGACCCGACCCGTAAGGTCGCAGACAAGATCGCATCGAGGGGGAAGGGATCTTCACCATGGCCACGAACAGGGTCGTCTCCGCCGACGGCACGCCGATCGCCTACGAGCGGCAGGGCTCCGGGCCCGCCGTCGTGCTCATCGGCGGGGCGTTCATGTCCCACGCCGAGTCCGGCCCGCTGGCCGGGCTGCTCGCCGAGCACTTCACGGTGATCACGTACGACCGGCGCGGCCGCGGCGACAGCGGCGACGCCTCCGGGCTCACCGGCTACGAGGTGCGGCGCGAGGTCGAGGACCTGGACGCGGTGATCGCGGGGGCGGCCGGCGGCTCGGCCATGCTCTTCGGCATGTCCTCGGGCGCCGTGCTCGCCCTGGAGGCCACCGCCCGGGGCGCCGCCGTGACCCGCCTCGCGCTCTACGAGCCGCCGTTCATCACCGACGACAGCCGCCCGCCCCTGCCCGCCGACTATGTGGCGCACCTGACGGAGCTGGTGGCGAAGGGGGCGTACGGGGACGCCGCCGCGTACTTCATGACCGCCGCGATCAACCTGCCCGAGGAAGTCGTCGCGGGCATGCGGCAGGCCCCGTTCTGGTCCGGCATGGAGGCCGTGGCCCGCACCCTCCCGTACGACGGGCAGGTCATGGGCGACACCATGTCCGGCCGGCCCCTGCCGGTCGAGCGCTGGGCCCCGGTGACCGTGCCCGTCCTCGTCGGCAGCGGCGACGCCGGCGCGCCGCACATGCTGACCGGCGCCCGGGAGCTCGCCGCCTCGGCCGGGAACTACACCCTGCGGGTCTTCCCGGGCGAGGAGCACACCATCGCGCCGGAGGTCCTGGCCCCCGTCCTGACAGACTTCTTCCGGGGCTGACACCGGAGCCGGCACCGGGGCTGATGCCGGAGGTGGTGCCGGAGCTGACATACGGAGGGCCGACTCCGCAGGCGAATGCCGAAGTCCGCCCGTGCGGTGACACTCCGGGGCTTAGATTCACCGCGTGGATGCCCAGCTGCTCAGAAGCGTGTTCGCGGTCGTCGAGCGGCGTGCCGAGCACGCCGTCGCCTTCTTCTACTCGCATCTCTTCTGGCACAACCCGGGCATGCGCGAGCTGTTCCCCGCCGACCTGGCGCCCCAGCGGGACCGGCTGTTCGCCGCGCTCACCCATGTGGTGACGCATGTGGAGGACCCCGGGCTCGCGCACTATCTGGGGCAGCTGGGCCGGGACCACCGCAAGTTCCTCGCCGCGCCCCCGCTCTACTGCGCGGTCGGCGCGAGCCTGCTCGCCGCCTTCGCGCACACCGCGGGCGCCGCGTGGACGATCGAGGCGGAGAAGGCCTGGACCGAGGCGTACGGGCGGGTCGCCGACCTGATGCAGGCGGGCGCCGCGGAGGCCGTCGCGGAGGGGGAGCCGGCCTGGTGGGACGCGGACGTCGTGGGCCACGAGCGGTACGGGGACGACCTGACGCTGCTCACGCTGCGCCCGCGCCGCCCCTACCCGTACGCCGCCGGGCAGTACGTGAGCGTGAGCACGCTCCACCTGCCCCGGGTCTGGCGCACCTACTCCCTCGCCAACGCGCCGCGCCCGGACGGCACCCTGGAGCTGCATGTGAGCCGGATCCGGGGCGGGCTGATGAGCACCGCCCTGACCGAGCGGCTGCGGGTCGGCGAGACGGTCCGGCTGAGCTCCCCGGGCGGCGCGCTGACCGCCCGTACCCCGCCCGGCAAACCCCGTACGTACATCGCCGGCGGCACCGGCTGGGCGCCGGTGCGGGCGCTGCTCGAAGAGGCCGCGCGGGACGAACCCGGCCTTGAGGGGCGCCTGTTCGTGGTCGCCCGGGCCAAGGAGTACCTGTACGGGCGGGCCGACGCGCAGCGCCTGTGCGGGCTGCTCCCGGGCCTGCACGTCACCTACATCACCGCGGCCCCCGGCCGCCCCCGCGACCAGGCCACCGAGCGCCTGGTCCAGGCCCTGCGGGCGGGCGTGAACTGGCCCGCCCACGACGTCTATCTGGCCGGCCCGCCCGGCCTGCTCGACGAGGTGTCGGAGGAGCTGGCCTGCCTCGGCACCGACCCGGTCCGGATCTTCCACGACCGGCTGCCGTCCGTCGGCCGCTTCCGGACCCGCCCGGCCACCCGCGCGGAGTGGCTCCTCAGCCCGCCGCAGCTCCAGTGGCACAACCCGGACGCCCGCGCACCGCGCGAGCCCTGAGACCTGTAGTTGTCCTACGGGGTTTCCAGGCCCTCCGCCGCACGGATCGCGTCCCGGTAGAGGCGGCCCGCCGCGCGCAGGGCGGCCTCCGGGTCGACGCCGGCGGCCTCCGCGCGTACGGCCAGGGCGAGGAGCTCGTAGCCGATGCCGTCGGCGGCCGGAAGCGGCACGTCGAGTCCGGCGGTCCGTACCCGGCCCGCGAGCTTGGCGGCGAGCGCGAGGCCGGGCTGGCCGAGCGGGACGCCGTCGGTGACGGAGTCGCGCCGCTTCTCCGCGGCCTTGGTGCGCAGCCAGTGCTCCTTGACGTCCTCCGGGGTCTCGGCGGTCGCGTCGCCGAAGACGTGCGGGTGCCGGTGGATCAGCTTCTCCACGATCGTCCCGGCCACGTCGTCCACCGAGAACGGTTCCTCGGCGTCCTCCTCCGCGATCCGGGCGTGGAACACCACCTGGAGCAGCACGTCGCCGAGCTCCTCGCGCAGCGCCTCCCGGTCCTCGTCCTCGATGGCCTCGACCAGCTCGTAGGCCTCCTCGATGGCGTACTTCGCCAGGCCCGGGTGCGTCTGCCGCGAGGTCCAGGGGCACTCGCGGCGGATCCGGTCCATGACCTGGACGAGGTCGAGCAGCCGGGCGCCCGGCAGGTCGTACGAGCCGGGCAGCAGCTCCAGGTCGGGCATGGCGACCCGGCCCGAACCGGCGAGCCGGGCGAGCCCGTCGGTGAGCGCCCGGTCGCCCTCGCCGGACGGCAGCACGAGCACCGTACGGCCCCCGGCGCAGGCCTCGACCAGCTCCTCGGCCGTCGGCCGCAGCACCTCGACGGTGACCCCGGCCTCCTTGAGATACGGAAGCTGGGGGTGGTCCGCGTCCGGGCACAGCACCCGGTCCGCCCCGTGCAGCGCCTGCCAGGCCGGCCAGGAGAGCAGGCCCGGCGCCACCCGGTGGCTGGCGGTGAGCAGGACGACACGACCACGGTTCTCAGCGTTCACACCTCGAACCTACCCCGTCGCCGAAGGGCTGATCAGGCCCCGGCCCCGGCCCAGGCTCAGGCCCCGGCCTCCACGGCCGCCGGCTTGGTGATCTGCCGTACCCACGGCGCCGTGTACGTCCCCAGCTGGATCTTCTCGTCGTCCCAGCTGCCGTAGCGCGGGTTCACGTCGATCTTCAGCTCCTTGGACGCCTTGCTGAAGGCCTCCGTGAGCTTCTTCTGCCCCTCCGGGGTGTTGGTGATCCCCAGCTTGGACGCGATCTTGTTCATGAGGACGGCCCGCCGGGCCACGTCGTCGATCTGGCCCGGCGCCACCCCGCGCTGTTGCAGCAGGGCGGTCGCCATCTGCTGCTCGCCGCCGCTCTGCCGGACGAAGTCGCTGCGGGCCTGCTGGACCTCGGCGCGGCTGACGGTGACCCCGTTGTCCTCGCCGACCTTCCGCGCCACCCGGTCGAAGATCATGTCGTGCAGTTTCTGGCGGCTGAGGTCGCCGGTCTCGCGGATCAGCTGCTCCGCGTTCGGCGAGGCCTGCTGCGCCGTGCGCACGTCGGCGACCTGGGCCTGGAGGCTGGACACGTCGATCCGCTGTCCGCCGACGACGGCCGCCGCGCCCGGATGGGCGTCACTGCCGCAGGCGGTGAGCAGCGGGGCCGCGGCGAGCAGCGTCGCGGCGGCGGAGACGGAGAGCGCAGTGCGGCGGTGCAAAGGAGCCTCCCGGCGTGGGTCGTGCGTCAGTGGAACGACCGTGCGGTGATCGATGTTAGGCAGTCACCGTGGCGCGGGCCACTACTTCGCGGCGACTGTCTCGGTCGATTCGGTCAACGACTCACGTGTTCGGGTGGTGTCGGGTCCCAGCATGATCGTCCGGGAGAGCACGAAGGTGACCGGGATCGCCGCCGCCGCGGCGATCAGCGGCGCGTAGGTGCTGTCGACGTCCATGAGGTCGACGAGGACGTAGACGCCGACCGTCGTGATGACGAAGTTCGCCGCGTTGGTCAGCGGGAACAGCAGGAACTTCTTCCAGGTGGGGCGGGTGCGGTAGGTGAAGTACGAGGTGAGGAAGAAGGAGCCGACCATGGACAGCGCGAAGGCGAGGACATGGGCGGCGATGTACGGCACCCACAGCCCGAGGAGCAGGTAGAGCCCGTAGTACGTGCCGGTGTTGACGACGCCGACCAGGCCGAACCGCACCACCTGCCAGGCAGTGTTCCTCGTGGTGCTCGGCGTCATCGGCGGACGAGTTCCTGCTCTTCCCGGGGCGCGGGGACGCGCGTGTTGGTGGCCTTGACCAGATAGTGCGGGCGGCGCTTCACCTCGTAGTAGATGCGGCCCACGTACTCGCCGACCAGCCCGAGCATCACCATCTGGACGCCGGCGAGCGCCGTGACCGTCACGAGCAGGGTGACATAACCGGGCGTGTCCACGCCGTTCACCAAGGCGACACCGACGATCCAGGCGGCGTACGCGAATGCCACCGCGACCAGGATCATTCCGAGATAGACGGCGGCGCGGAGCGGCTTGTTGTTGAAGGAGAGAAGGCCGTCGAGGCCGTAGTTGAGCAGCTTTCCGAACGTCCATTTCGAACGTCCCTGCTCGCGCACCGCGTTCTCGTACTCGAAGGTCGTCGACTTGAATCCGACCCAGGCGAACAGGCCCTTGGAGAAACGGTTGTATTCGGTCAGTTCGAGAACGGCGTCGACCGTGCGCCGGGAAAGCAGCCGGAAGTCGCCGACGCCGTCGACCAGCTCGACGTCCACCAGGCGGTTGATCGCCCAGTAGTAGGCGCGGGCGGTGAGCGTGCGGGTGACCCGGTCGCCGGTGCGCGTGCGCCGGGCGATGACCTGGTCGTACCCCTCGGCGTGCAGCGCCAGCATGCGGTGCACGAGCTCCGGCGGGTGCTGCAGGTCGGCGTCCATGATCACGACGGCGTCGCCGGCGGCGGCCCGGAGGCCGGCCAGCATGGCGGCCTCCTTGCCGAAGTTGCGGCTGAAGGAGACATAGCGCGCCCGGGGATCGCCGTCGGCGATCCCCTCCAGAAGGGGGAGCGTTCGGTCACGGCTTCCGTCGTCCACGTAAACGATCTCGAATTCTCCGTCGAAACGGGAGAGTTCGGCCGTCACCTGGTCGTGGAAGCGACCGATGATCTCTTCTTCGTTGAAGCACGGGACCACGATCGAGAGCAGCACGGACCACACGACAACCGGTCCGGATGTCGCCGCCGGATTCCACCGGTGACGACGAGGCGACCATTGAATGAACTGCCCGGCACCGGGGCCGATTTCATGATCTGCCCTGTCATATTCGACACCACGATGAACATCAGCGGAAACACCAGCGGGATCGGGATCGGGAACAGAATCCGGAACAGCCCGGCCGGTCCCACCGGACTGGCGGCGCTGCTCACCGTCGTCGCCGTGTGCGCCGGGGACGCGGTCGCCACCACCTTCCCGTTCGGCCACCACCGGCGCAGCGTGAACGACCTGGGCAACCAGTTCCTGCCCTTCCACGCGCGCCTGTGGGACCTGCTGCACGGGCGGGCCGACGGCGGGCTGCTCCTGAACTGGCAGTCGGGCTGGGGCACCAGCTTCCTGCCCGATCTGGGCACCTATCTGACCAGCCCGTTCGCCCCGCTGGTGGCGCTCGCGCCGCGCGCCGACCTGGCGTACGCGCTGTACGCGATCACCGTCCTGAAGACGGCGGCGGCCGCGGCCGCGATGGCCTTCCTGTTGCCCCGGCTCCAGCCGGTGACCGGCAAGCGAGTGCTCTGGTGGGCGCCGGGGGTGCTCGGCGCGGCGTACGGCCTGTGCGGCTGGGCGATCCTGGAGGCCGTCTACAACCCCATGTGGATGGACGGCCTGATCGCGTTCCCGCTGCTCTGCCTGGTGGGGGTGTGGGTACGGGAGGGGCGGCGGCCGCTGCTCGGCCCGCTGGTCGTCGTGGTCTGCTGGACCGCCAACTTCTACACCGCCTACATGGCGACCCTCGGCGCCGCCCTCGTCCTGATCGTCACCGCCCCGCGGTGGCGGGTGATCCTGCGCGGCGCCCTCACCGTGCTCCTCGGCGTGGGCCTCGCGACGCCGGTCCTGGTGCCGGTGTTCCTGGGGACGCGGTACGCGTACCCCGGCGTCGTCCGGGACTTCGCACCGGCCGGCGGCGCGGACCTCGCGGCCCGCCTGATGCCCGCCACGTACGGCTTCTCCACCCCGGCCCTGTTCGTCTTCACGGCCGTCCCGGTGCTTGCGGCCTCCCTGCTCTTCCGGCGCAGGTGGCTGTGGCCGGCGGTCGTGACCGGGGTCGCGCTGTCCTTCCAGTTCGGGCCGACGCACCTGGTGTGGCACGTCTTCGCGACACCGAACGGCAGCCCGTACCGCCAGACCTTCGTCCTCGCGGGTGTCCTGGTGATCGCCGCGTGGGCGGCGGTCGCCGACGGCCCGCCGGACCGGCGCGCGCTGCTCGGCGGCGTCGCCGTCGTCGGGGTCCTCGCGCTCGGCGCGCTGGGCAGCGGCGAGGCGACGCCGTGGGGGTGGGCGCTGTTCGCGGCGGGTCTCGCGGTCGTCCTCGTACGGCACCGGCGCCTGGCCCTGCCCCTCCTCGCCGCCGTCCTCGTCGCGCAGGCCGCCGCGACCACGGCGTGGGGCGACAAGGAGCGGCTGCGGCGGCTCGACGACTACCCGGCGTGGAGCGCCGCCGACACCCGGTGGTACGAGGCGCTCGACCGGGCCGACGGCTGGCCGGCGTACCGCGTGGACTCCGGTCGGCCGCAGACCACCGGCAACGAGCCGATGATGCTCGGCGGCCAGGGCGGCGCCTACTACAGCAGCCTCACCCCCGACGTCCTCACCCGCACCATGGCGGCGCTCGGCGTCGGCTGGACCTCGCGCGGCCGCAACCTGCAGAGCCTCGACAACCCGGTCACGGACGCCCTGTTCGCGGTCGGCGCGCGCCTGCGGGACGGCGACCTCGTCCGTACGGCCACCCCGCCGGCGCCCCTGGTGACCCTCCGGCCCCCGGGCCCGCCCCCCGTCTACGGCCCCTCCCCCTTCCGCAACCAGGAACTCCTCCTGGGCGCCCGGGTGTACGAGCCCCCGACCCCCTCCGGCGCCTGCCGCGTCGGCACCGAGGTCTTCTTCTGGTCCCCCGACTACACCGGCCCGGCCTCGCTCGGCGACCGTACGGTGAAGCTGCGCGGCCAGCTGCTGAAGTGGCGCGCGGCCCTGGTCTCGCTGGGCGTCCAGAAGGTGCCGGGCCTGAAGCCCCGTGTCCCCGCGAAGGGCGAACTCGCCTGCCTGGACCACACCCGTCTACGGGCCGCCGTCACCACCCTCCGGGCCTCCGCCCCGCCGGTGGTGGACGTCACCTCCACGGGCTTCCACGCCACCCTTCGCCCGGGCACGACGGGCACCCTCGTCCTGTCGGCGCCGCGCATCCCGGGCTGGCACTGCGACGGCCGGTCGGCGGAGTCGTACGGCGGCCTGGTCGCCGCCCCGGTCACCTCGGACCAGCGCGAGGTGACGTGCACCTTCCGCCCGCCGGGCCTGCGGCTCGGCCTCGCGGCGGCGGGGGCGTCGCTGCTGGCGCTCGCGGGATGGGTGCTGTGGGGACGGCGTCGCTACAGCTCGTAGTCCTGCGCCAGTTCCTCCCAGCGGATGCCGCGCAGCGCGAGATCGGCGTCCTCGCCCGCCGGTACCACCGGTTCCGGCTGAAACCAGACGACGACGAGGGAGGAACCGTCCATCGCCCTGTCGAGCGCCCCGGAATCGAAGACACCGATACAGGCCACGCCGGGCAGCACCTCGACGGGACCGAAGGCGCCGCCGCCGACGGACCCGTCCGGGTACTCGCGGGAGGGCTCCACGAAGTGCACCGGCCGGGAGGAATACGCCCGCTCCGCCAGCCGCTGGAACCACTCGACCCTGCGGTCGTTGACCCGCTTGCACGGGTAGCCCTCCAGCATCCCCCCGTAGGTCTCAGACATCCGCAGCTCGGTGAGCTCGATCGAACGACCGGACGTGAGGACTATGCGACCCAGTGACATGCCGACACCCTATGCGTGGATCAGGGCGTGTTCAGGGCGTGTTCAGGTTCTGCGTGGTGGTGTTGCTGGCGCCGGGGCTGTTGATGTTGTTGTTGACGCTGATGTTGTTGAACATCGGCAGGACGCCGCTGAGGTTGATGGGCAGGATCGACCCGCCGCCTCCGCCGTTGTTCCCGCCGGCCTGCTCGTAGGTGATGGTCACCATGGCCGGGCCCGTGGCGAGCCTGGAGGTACCGCCCGCCGGGACGCGGTTGGACCCGCCACCACCGCCACCTGTCCCGAGGCCGTCGTTGGTGACGGAGTTGCAGCTGCCGCCGCCACCTCCGCCGAGCCAGCCGGCTCCACCACCTCCGCCTTCGAAGCCGGTAGCTCCTCCGTCGCCGCCGAAACCGGCTCCGCCGCCGCCTCCGCCCGCACCCCCGGCGACGCATCCGGCGCCACCGTCGCCGCCCATCGTCTGACTTCCGCCGCCCCCTCCTCCACCGCCATCGGGCCTGCTGCCGCCATCCTGGCCGGTGTCTCCGGCGTCTCCTCCGTAGGCCTCGGTGAGGGTGATGGGTGAGGACGCGCCGATGCTTCCGCCGCCGCCTCCGCCGCCCGCGACGATCAGGCGTGGGTCGGTGGCGGGGTCGCCGGTGAGGAGACAGCTCGGGATGGTGGAGTCGCAGGTGCGGACGTCACTGGCGCCGCCTCCGAGGCCGAATTCGGTCAGGTCTCCGCTGCTGCCTCCGCCCTGGGCGACATTGACGTAGAGGGTGGTGACCCCCGACGGCACGGTGATGGTGCCGGTGACGCTGGCGCCGTCACCGCCCAGCCCTCCGTTGACCCCGCTCCGGCCCGCGGCGCCAACGGCGGTGATGGTCAGCTGGGTGACGCCGGAGGGCACGTTGAAGGCCTGATTGGCGCCGGCGTTGAAGGTCACGGTCACGGGGGCCGCCTGCGCGGGCGCGGCCAGGGGCCCCACCAGCGCGGCCGGCAGCGCCGCCGCGGCGAGCAGCAGGGCGCCACGTCGTGGGGATACCGCAGGATGCATGGTCAGTCTCACGCTCGGGACTCCTCGCCAAGGGGGTGCCGCATGGGGGGTGGACGTTCCGGTCCCTACCGGGAACTCCGCCGATCAAGCCACACCGAGCCGACACGAGGCATGCGGACACACCGCCGCATACGCCGCCGCGACCAATAGTCCGCAAGTCGGAGGAGCGCATCGCACGACAGTGTGACTCAGGTCACACTGGAGCCTGTCACAGACGCTCCGGCCGTCTCGTCATAGGGGTGTAGCGACGATGAGAACGGCACAAAAGGAGCCCATCATGGAACCCCGCCTCAACCCCTTCACCAGCCCGACCGCCGGCAAGCTCATCAAGCACCTCGCGGCCGCCGGCAACGCCGTCACCGCGTCCGGAGTGCCCGTCCTGACCCAGGAACTGGTGAAGATCCGCGCCAGCCAGATCAACGGCTGCGCCTTCTGCCTCGACATGCACACCAAGGAGGCCGAGGCGGCCGGCGAGACCACACAGCGACTGATCATGGTCGGCGCCTGGCGCGAGGCGAAGGTCTTCACCGACGCCGAGCGCGCCGCCCTCGAACTCGCCGAGCTGGGCACCCGTATCGCCGACGGCACCGGCATCCCGGACGACGTCTGGCTGAACGCGGCCAAGTACTACGACGAGGAGCAGCTCCTCGGCCTCGTCGGCCTGATCGCCCTGATCAACGCCTTCAACCGCATGAACGTCCTGCTCCAGATGCCGGGCGGCGACTACCAGGTCGGCCAGTTCGCCTGACCGCTCCCCTCACCCGCGTGCTCCTTCGCCAGATGCCGGCGGAGGAGCACGTTGGCGTCCGCCTCCGCACTCCCGTCGTACGCGACCCGCGCCGTGCGGCGACGCCCCGCCAGGCCGTCACACTCCGCACACCCCGTTACGGGGACGGGCGCGGGCGGCAACTCCACGTCCAGGAACGCCACCGCCGCCGCCCGCGCCCGCTCGTTCACCGCCCGCACCCCGGCACTCAGCCGCTCGTCCTGCGTCGCGAGCCGGATGTGGGCGGGGTCGGCCTGCCATTCGCGCCCGCCGCCGAGGGGCCGGAGCATCACGTGGGGCCCGGCGTGGCCCCGGAACTCCCCTACCACACCAGCGACTTCGTCGTACACAAAAGCGCCGCATTCCATGACAACAGCTCCAGGTGTTGGACTACCCTCCGTAATGGGGCATGTCGAGGATGAACCCGGGGCAGGTTGGGGAGGCCGGTTTCGCGGCCGTTGTTCCCCGTCGTCGTTCCGGTACTTCCACACCTTCCGGGAAGGAGTGCTGATGCCGCCGAGACGAGTGGTCACCGGCCGCAGCCAGGAGCCGCGCAAGCGTTTCACCGAGGAGCTGCGCAAGCTGCGACTGGAACGCAAGCTGAGCTTCCGGGCGTTGGGGGCGGCGCTTGGCTGGGACGCGACGCTGTTCTCGAAGATGGAGAAGGGCGAGACGATCGGCGGCCCGGAGGTCGCCCAGGCGTTGGACACGTATTACGGAACGTCGGACCTGTTACTGGTGCTGTGGGAGCTGGCGGCGGGCGACCAGTCGCAGTTCCGCGAGAAGTACCGCCAGTACATGGCGCTGGAGGCGGAGGCGGTGAGCATTTGGCAGCACGCGACCTGCGTACTGCCGGGCCTGCTCCAAACAGAGGCCTACGCGCGCACACTGATGGGGGCAGGCATCCATGAGGGCGAAGAACTGGACCGACAGGTCGAGGCACGCATTGGGCGACACGAGCTGCTGACCGGCCCCAGCCCACTCAACTTCCGCACGATCCTGTCGGAGACCGTGCTCCGCACGCCGCTTCCGGACCGGACTCAGTGGCAGGAGCAGTTGGAGCACCTCCTCGCGATGGACGACCGCCGGAACGTCACCATCCACGTGGTCCCACACTCCGCCGGGCTGTACGCGCTACACAGCGCCCAGACGACGTTCCTGAGACTCGCGGACAGCCGCGTGGTGGCCTGGGTCGAGACCAACTACTCCGGAAGCCTGATCGAACAATCAGCCGACGTGGACCTCCTGCAGCTCCGTTACGATCGAGTTCGCGATCTGGCCCTTTCCCCGGCGGATTCACGGAAGTTCATCATGCGTACGTTGGAGGAAGCACAGTGCGAGCCGTCGATCTGAGCACGGTCACCTGGCGCAAGAGCTCGTACAGCAACTCAGAAGGCGGCGAGTGCCTGGAGGTCGCCGACACCGGCACCGTCCCCCTCCCCCTCCTCCCGGTCCGGGACAGCAAGAACCCCACCGGCCCCGTCCTCCTCTTCCCGGCCGCCGCCTGGTCCGCTTTCATGGACGGGATCAAGTCGGCCATGTAGTCGGGGGGAAGGATCGGCGATGCAGGCATCGGAGTTAGCCACCGCAGCGGTCCGGGTGGCGACCGGAGGAGCTTCGGTCGCGGCGGCGCAGAAGGAGGTGGTCCAGGAACTGGTCTGGGGCCGCCTCGGGGGAAGCACGCTGGGCGCCTCGGCGCTGGCGCGGCTGCACGAGCAGCCCGGCGAGGGGTCGGCCGGCATCGTGGCCTCCGTACTCGCCGACGAATTGCGGGCGGACCCGGAGTTCGCCGCGCGCGTGGCCGGGGCCCTTCAGGCGCCGCAGAGCAGCAGCCCGCCGCCGCCTCAGCCGGCCACCCGCACGCGCGCCGCGTCGGGTCCTCCGCCACCGTCGTACTACCCTCCCCGGCCCGCCACCGCTCCCGTCCAGGTGCCGCGCGCGGCGGACGTGCGGAACATCCTGCTGCTCGGGTTTCCGCAGGCGATGCTGGCGTACACCGTCGCGTACATCGCGAAGGAGAACGGTGCGGGGGCAGCCGTTGAGATCCTCATCCTGTTGGTGTCCACCGGCCTGACGGGATACGGGGTGTGGCTGGGCGTCCGGCTGTTCCTGCGACGCGTACGCAGCGGCGCGCTCATCTGCGCGGTGGTGTTCAACGTGCTGGTGCTGATCAGGTTGCTCGACTGGCTGGTGGGAAGCGCACTGTCCGCCTGAATGTGCCCCCTTACGGCGTGAGGGCCTTCTCCATCAGGGTGAAGGACTTGGGCGGGCCGCCCGGTTGCGGCTTGCCCTCCACCAGGCCGACAGGGCGGTAGCCGGCGTCCCGGTAGTACGCGTTCAGGGGCGCGTTGTCGGCCAGGCAGTCCAGGCGGGCGTGGGTGCGGCCGGTCGCCGCGACGCGGGCTTCGGCGGCGGCAAGGAGGCGGCGGCCGGTGCCGGGGGCGGCGGTGGTGCGGTCGATCATGAGGCGGTGGATGTAGCCGGCCATGGGCGGCTGGGCGCCCCACGCGGCCTCGTCGTCCCACCACAGCTCCCAGGCCCCGACGACCGCACCCCCGCCCGCCGACTCCGACTCCGACTCCGCGAGCCAGACCTCGCCGTCCCCGGCGATGACGCGCCGGAAGTGGTCCTCGTCGAGCTCGCCGGGCTGCCACTGGCGGGTCACGCCGCGCGCGAGCATCCAGCGGGCGGCGGCGTCGCGGAGGCGTACGAGGGTGGGGAGGTCGGACTCGACGGCGAGGCGGATACGAAGATCGTTCACGCGCGGATGCTCGCACACCCCGCCTCGGGTCAGTTCGCCGGGCGGGTCAGGGTGCAGTGCGGAAGGTCGTGGTCCGGATCGCCGACGCGGGTCCAGAGCTTCAGGACCTCGCCCTGCTTCAAGGCGGCCCAGGGGTCGGGCTCCCGCTCGACCTCTTCGGGGCGATATTCGTCGACGGGGTGATCGGTGTCGAAGGACAGGGCGAGGATGCTCTGCTTCTTGTTGGAACCCTGCTTCCAGGTGCCTGTTCCGGACCAGGTCAAACCCTCCTCCCAGCGGACGGCGACGCAGATCTTGTCGGCGACGAACGTCCCGTCCGGCTTCAGCGTGAGGGTGCCGTCGTCGGCATCGGTCCACGTGGTGGCGAGTTCGGCAGGCTTCAGGATGATGGGGTCGCCCTCGGGCGGCGGAAGCTCGTAGAGCCTGCCGCAGGCCGTCAGGGCGAGGGCCACGGCGGGCAGGATCAGGGCTGATATTCGGCGGTAGCGCGACACACTTCACCTCTGGGCTCAAGAACGCATGCCGTACCCTGGCACGGAACTTGAACACGTTCAAGTCGTTACCTTGGCCGCCCTTGGCCGCCCTCGGCCGCCCGCCCCGTGGATCAGGCACGCAGCCAGGGGCCGAAGTGCTCGGCGACCAACGCCGCCACACCCGCCGCGTCCCGCGTCCCGTCGACCTCGATCACGCGGATGCCCAGTCGCCGGGCGCCGCGCACCACGTCCTCGGCGACGAGGCGGTCGCGGGCGATCCGGTTGGCCTGGGCGCGCGCCGGGTCGCCGACCGGCACGCCCAGGGCGCCCGCCCGGCGGAGGGTACGGATCTGGTGCTGCCGGAAGTCCTCGGTGGGTACGAGGACGACCATCCGCCGGACCGAGTCGATCAACGGCGCGACCAGCTCGGGCCGCAGGCCCCACCCCTCGGCGATCGCCGGCCGGCCGGTCGACAGGGCGCGCAGGTCGTCCAGGGCCCACTCGAACCGCACCGGAAAACCGGCCAGCGTCTCGGCCGCCATCTCCTCCGGGCTCCGCCCCGTCCAGACCTGCTCGGGCTCCGGGTCCGCCACCGGCTCCCCCAGCGCCACCCGCCGCGCGATCCGGCGGTCCTGATGGCCCCGGGCGTCGTGGTAGTCGTAGTGATACACCGTCACGCCGAAGTCCCGGGCCAGCAGTTCGGACACGGTCGTCTTCCCGGCCCACTGCGCACCGCCGATCCACAGCATCCGGCGCAGACTGCCGTGCGGATCCCAGAGCTCTGTCAGGACGCCTCCTTCAGGCGGGTGAGGGTGAAGACCAGGGACTCGACATGCTCGGGCGAGCCCGCGCTCCCGTCCGAGAAGTTTCGATCTTGCCCAAGCCGAACTCGCCCAGGGCGCCCGGCAGTAGGCGTGCCGGGCGGTCTTAATCGAGTGTGAGAGTCCCGGTCCGGGTGATACAAGGTCCGCGTGACTGAGCATCCCTACTTCCCCACCCTGCTGCGGATGATTGACGAGCGGTCCGCCGCGTTCCGCGCCGCCGTCGCCGCGGCCCCCAGCCTCGACGCCGACGTCCCGTCCTGCCCGGGCTGGACGCTGTACGACCTGGCGAACCACCTCAGTGAGGGGGACCGCTTCTGGGCCTACATCGTGCTGAACACCGCGCCGGGCGACGAGCGGCCGAGCAAGGACGGCCTGGCGGCGCCCAGGGAGCGCGAGGCCCTCATAACCTGGCTGGCCGACTCGACGGAGCAGCTGCTCACCGCTCTGCGCGAGGCCGGCCCGGACCGGGGCTGCTGGGCCTGGTGGGAGCCGCTGGCCTCGCCGCACACGGTGGCCGCCGTGGCCCGCCGCCGCGTCCCGGAGTCGCTGATCCACACCTACGACGCCCAGCTGGCCTCCGGTACCCCGCAGGAGCTGCCGACGACCGAGGCGGTCGACGCCATCGAGGAGTTCCTCGCCACCGTCTGCACCGTCACGGTCCCGTGGCCGGGCGAGCCCGCCACCATGGACTACCACGCAGCCGAGGCCGGCTCCTGGCGCCAGACGGTGGACGCCGCCGGTTCCCGCTTCACCCGCCTCACCGCGGCGGAGGCCGCCGAGAGCAAGCCCACCGCCGCCATCCACGGCACGGCAAGCGAGATGGCCCTGCTCATGTACATGCGCATCCCGGCCGACTCGCTGCGGATCGAGGGCGACGCCGACCTGCTCCAGCAGCTGCAGGACTGGGGCTGAGAGAACGGGGCAAGCAGCAGGACAGCGAGGGTGGGCACGAATGGGGGCCGGGCGCCCCGGGAGTGGGGCGCCCGGCCGTGAGGCGTCAGCTGCGGCGGAGGTGGAGGATCGCGCAGGGCGTCGGGGTGGTGGGGTGGAAGGCCTCGGCGGGGACGGGGTCGGTGAGGGTTCGGGTGAAGGCCGGGGCGGCCTGGTCGGCTGCGATGTCGGCGTACTCCTGGGGGACGAGGAGGGTCGCCGAGGTCAGGGCTGGGGCGCGCAGGCACCAGGCGAGGATCGCGGGGGCCGTGGTGGGGGCCGCGGCGACCACGGCGAAGGGCTCGCGTGGAGCCCTCGCCTTCGTGAAGTCGGCGCGGAGCACGCTGATGCCGGGCACGTCGCGGGTGCGCGCCGAGAGCCTTCCGGCGGCGGCCGGGTCGGGCTCGTACGCGGTGACCCGGGCGCCGTGGGCGGCCAGGGCGCGAAGGAGCGCGGCGTCGCCGGCGGCGGGCACGAGGACGTGGCCGTGGGCCGCCGGGGCGGCGGTCGCCACGAGTCGGCCGATCGTGGCCGGGTCGACGAGCACGTACGGGGACACGGCCTGGTGGGCGCGGTCGCGCGGGCTGCGCTGGGCGCCCGGGACGGCCCTGCCCCGGGTGTTGTGCGAGAAGTTCCCGTAACCGTGCTTGCGGGAGTTGAAGTTGTTCGCCATTGCGGCTGCCCTTTCGGGGTCTTCGAGAGGAATGAGGAAGAGGTCTCGAAGGGCCCTGGGCACGCCCGCGGACGTGTGAAGGGTGTGCGTCCGTCCGCTAGCGGGCCTGGGGCCGGTCGCTGCGCAGGCGGATGAAGACGGCGCCGAAGCCGCCGATGGCGGCGGTGCTGAAGGCTGACATGCGGCCCAACCTAGGAAGGGGCCACCGGCCCCCGCAAACCATTTACTCGGCGCATGCGTAAGGGGCCGGCCCCCTAGGGACGGCCCCTTACGTGAGTGGCGTGACGGACGGGCGTCAGGCCTTCTTGACCGGGTCGAGGCAGAGCACGAACTTGTCCGAGTTCAGCTGCTGCGCGAGCGCGACCTCGCCGACGTCGCACTTGTTCACGTCGAAGGTGTTGTCCACAACCTTGAGGACCTTGTAGAGGTCGGCCTTGCCCGAGGAGCAGTCCTGGGTGTCGACCTTCGGGTCGTTCTCCGGGCCGGTCACGGTCACGCAGTCGTTGACCTCGGCGTGGACCGGGGCGTCACCGGTCAGGTGCGGGAGGCCGACCTTGACGGCGACGGCGACGATCACGAGGACGACGAAGCCACCGATCTTCTTCAGCATGCCGCCCTTCTTCTGCTCGGGCTGGGGCACCGGGGCACCCTGGGCAGCGGCGAACGGGTCGGACGGCTGAGGCGTGGTCATCTCGGATCCTTGACGGGGGAACGGCGTGGACATGATCGAACGCGCACGTTACACAGTGCAAAATAGGTAAATCGGACGGTTCTGCTTCGTTTCCCAATCCGGTACGGACTCGTGACTCTGCCGACCCGTCAGGAAACCGCCGAAAATCCTCCCAGCCAGGGCCGAACGGCCCTCCCCGCCGGCCCCCTCCCCCGTGATCGGATCACGACGGAGAACTGTCCACCGGAACGCATTCAGGAGGCTCGGACCGTGGGGATGAGCGGGCATCAGGACGATTACCACGCCCTGGTCGCGCGGCACGAGGCGATGCGGCTGCGCAACCGGCTGCTCTCGCCCGCGAGCGGTGCGAGAACTACGGCACCGGGGTCGGGGCCGGTCCCGGTCCCGGGTGCGTACGACGACGCCGCCGGCGCCGCCGACCAGGCGCTCGTCCTGCGGCACCTGGCGGCCGTCACCCCCTTCGGGGAGCTGATCGACCGGCTCTACGAGTCGATGTTCGGCCGCCACCCGTATCTGAGGCGCCTCTTCCCCGACTCCATGGAGTTCCAGCGCTCGCACCTGGAGCGGGCCTTCTGGCACATGATCGACCACCTCGACCGGCCCGCCGAACTGGCCGCCGACTTCGCCCGCCTGGGGCGCGAGCACCGCCGGCTCGGCGTGCTGCCGGTGCACTACGAGGTGTTCGAGTCGTCCCTCGTCGAGGGGCTGCGGCTGTGCGCGGGCGGCGCGTGGAGCGGGGCGGCCGAGGCGGCGTGGGTGCGGATGCACCGGCATGTCTCCGCCGCCATGGTGGCGGGCGCGAACGAGGCCCTGGGCGAACCCGTGGCCTGGAACGCCACCGTCACCGCGCACGAGCGCGTCGGCCCCGACCTGGCGCTGCTGCGGGTGCGGCCGGCCGAGCCGTATCCGTACCGCGCCGGGCAGCACGCGCGCGTGGAGACGCCGCTGCTGCCGCACACCTGGCGGCCGTACACCCCGGCCGGTGTGCCCGGCGACGAGCTGGAGTTCCATGTACGGCGCACGGCGCCCGGCGGGGTCAGCGACGCGCTCGTCGCGCACACCGGGGTCGGGGACGTGCTGCGGCTCGGCCCGCCGCAGGGCACCGCCACGCTCGACGAGGAGCTGACCGACGACGTCCTGATCGTCGCGGGCGGCACCGGCTGGGCGCACGCCAAGGCGCTCCTCGACGAGCTGTCCCGGCGCCGCCCGGCCGGTCTGACGGCCCGTCTCTTCCTCGGCGCCCGGGACGCCGGCGGGTTCTACGACGAGGCCGCCCTGGAGCGTCTGGAGGCCCGCTGCCCGTGGCTCGGCGTCACCCGTGTGGTCGACGGCGGTCCGAGCGGCCCCGACGGCCGTGGCGCCCTCATGGACGCCGTCCTCGGCTCCCGTACGTCCCCCACGGACTGGTCCGGGTCCCGGCAGCTCGTCTACGTCAGCGGCCCCACCGGCCTCGTCGCCGCCACGGCCTGGCACCTCACCGAGGCGGGCCTGCCGCCGGAGCGCCTGCGCCACGACCCGATGCCGGTGTCCTCCCCGGCCGTACCCGCGCTCCAGCCCTAGGGTCAGCCCGAGGTCAGGCCCGGGGAAGCCGCGGATCCATCTGCCGCTGGCGATCCAGCACCCGGCGCAGGTCCGCGGCGAGCGGGTGGTACGGCCCCTGCTCGCGCTCCACGTCGTACAGCAGGGTCGCCAGGTGGGAGACGGCGCCCGCCTGCTCGCCGGTGGCGAGCATCAGCAGGCCGATGCGGTGGCGGATGTCGAAGGCGCGCTGCCGCAGTTCGGGGTCCGCGGCGCCGCCCTGGTCGTGGTACGGCAGGAGCGCCCGGAACTCGGCGAGCGCGGCCGCCGGGTCGCCCAGCTGCTCCAGGCACAGCGCCGCGTCGTAGCGGAAGCGCAGGGTCTGCGGGTCGTACGGGCCGGCCTCGGCGGACCGGTCCTCGGCGAGGCGGCGCAGCTCGGGCAGGGCGCGGCGGTACTGGCCGTCGTCCATCAGCGTCGTCGCGTACTGCTTGCGCAGGATGCGGACGACCGGCGAGCGCTCGCCGTGCTCGGCGGCGGCGGCCGGGAGGATGCCGCCGAGGACGTCCACGGCCTGGGTGATGGAGCCCTCGCCGAGGAGCCGCTTCACCTCGTCGACGGCGGCGGCCACATCGGGCTTGCCGGGCGCCGGGGGCACCGGCGGCGGGGCGGGCACCGCGGCCGGGGCGGTCGCCCGGTCGGGCCAGGGGGCGTGCGGGCGGCGGAACGGGCGGGTCGGGTCGAGCGGCCCGGCGCCCGGACCCGCGGCGGCGGCCACACCGGGCGCGGGCAGCAGCGGCAGCAGCCGCTCGTAGACCTCCTGGGCGCCGGAGGGGCGGTCCTGCGGGTCCTTGGCGAGCAGCCGCAGCACCAGCGCCTCCAGGGCGTCCGGCACCTCGGGCCGCAGCCGGCGGACCGGCAGCGGCGACTCGTGGAGGTGGCGGTGCAGCACGCCGAGCGCGGTGGAGCCGGCGAACGGCACGTTGCCGCTGAGGAGTTCGTGGAGCAGCACGCCGAG
Organism: Streptomyces fradiae; assembly: GCF_041270065.1. NCBI lineage: Bacteria > Bacillati > Actinomycetota > Actinomycetes > Kitasatosporales > Streptomycetaceae > Streptomyces > Streptomyces fradiae. Next base: position 3,131,848 of record NZ_CP065958.1, read on the forward strand.
CGCGTACAGATCGGTGTACGGGCCGACGGCGCCGCCCATCGCCTGCTCGGGCGCCATGTAGGCGGGGGTGCCGATGGGCGAGCCGGTGTGGGTGAGGCGGGTGGTGTCGCTGTCGAGGACGGACGCCACGCCCAGGTCGAGCACGGTGACCGTGCCGTCGGGGCGGACCATCACGTTCCGCGGCTTGAGGTCGCGGTGCACGATCGGCACGGCGTGCACCGCGGCGAGCACCGCGCACAGCTGGGCGGCGACGGACACCGCCCACGGCCAGGGGTACGGGTCGTGCTCGGCGAGGTGGTCGGCGAGGTCGGCGCCCTCCACGTACTGCATGACGAGATACAGCTCGTCGCCGTCGCTGCCGGCGTCGTGGACGGTCACCAGGCCCGGGTGGTCGACCTGCGCGGTCACCCGGCACTCGCGCACGAAGCGGCGGCGCAGCTCGTCGGCGGCGGTCGCCGGACCGCTGATGGCGGCCGGGTTGAGCAGCTTCACGGCCACCCGGCGGTCGAGCCGGCCGTCGTACGCCGTCCACACCTGGCCCATGCCGCCCTGGCCGATCAGGGTGGCCAGCTCGTAACGCCCGCCGACGACCCGGCCGTTCACCTACCGCCGTCCCGGGGGTCCTTGTCCTTGCGGAGCAGGTCGCTGAGCTCGTCGAGCTCGGCGCGGACCTGGTCGATGCGGGGGCTGGGCGGGGTGATCTGGGACTGGGACTGGGGCTGAGGCTGGGGCTGCGGTTGCGGCTGGACGGGCGGGAAGCCGTAACCCTGCTGGGGCTGCTGCGGGACCTGGTGCCGGTGCGGCGGCACGGTGGCCGCGTACGGGTTGTACGGCGCGGTCGGCGGGACCGGGCCGTGCAGACGTATCCGGTCGTGTCGGATGTCCACCGCCAGGTAGTACCCGGTGAACGCCGCCGCGCTGAGCAGGATCGTCGCCATGACGACGTCGGCCCGGGTCGTCTCGACGTCGTCCGGCATCAGCACCATGCAGACGATGATCAGCACGATCGAGGCGACGAACAGGATCCAGTCGACGACCCGGCGGGTCAGCAGGGCGATGCGCAGCGCCGTCGCCCACGTCAGAAACCCGATGCTGAGCAGCGGCAGCATGGCGAACAGCACCCGCAGCACGATGACCGACGCCGGCACACCCTGCCGCTGCGGCGGTGTGGCGGGCGGCGGATAGCCCTGGCCGTACATTCCTGCTTCTGCTCCTGCCCCTGGTCACCTGAAAAGCCCGACTGTCGGAGATGAGCGTATACACCGACTCCGACAGCCACCCAGGGGTTGTGCATAACCGTGTTCGGGCCGTTGCGCGGGCCGTTGTCCAGGCCGTTGGTCAGGGCGTCACCGTGCCGTCCGCGAGCCCGTCGTACATGCCCTGCACCAGCTGTTCGCCGAGCCGTCCGGCGAGCCGCAGCGCCTCCTCGAACTCGGCGAGCGCCTGGAAACGGGCGCCGTAGCGCCGCTGTTCGGCGAGCGGGAGCCGGGGCAGCTGGAGGCGCCGTACGTCGAGCCGGGTGGCGGTCGAGGCGTACGAGCTGGCCTGTCGCTTGTTGGCGGTGACGCGAAGGAAGCCGGCCAGGAACCAGGGGTCGACGGCGGCCGGGTCGGGGCGCAGCAGGTGCACGTTGCGGCCGAGGGCGGCGCCGGCCGTGGCCGGGTCGACGACGCGGGCGACCGCGCCGCCGCCGAGCACCGGGACGACGACGTCCCCGGCGGCGAGCAGCACCGGCTCCTCGGCGGGCCCGCCGGGCGGGGCCTCGGGGAGGCTGCCGGAGGGGGCCTGGGCGGCGAGGACGTCGGTGTCGGTGAGGACCCGTACGGGGGCGCCGGCGGCGGCCGAACCGGCGCCTCCGGCGTGGAGGGTGAGGGCGCCCGCGCGGGCGAGTTCGCCGACGGTCGTCGCGGTCCGGTGCACGCCGGGGAGACCGGGGCCGGCCGTCGGGTCGGTGGCGGGCGGCGGGGTCAGCTCGCGGGTGCGGCGCAGGGTCTCCGTCAGCCGTTCGCGCACGCCGGCCAGCTGCGCCGCGCCCTCGGCGGCGGCGGGCGGCGGCAGATGGCGGGCGGGCGCCAGGTCGACGTCGTCGTCGAGGAGTTCGATGACGGGGACCGAGCGGCTCTCGCCGGGGGTCTCGGCGAGGGTGCCGTCCTGGAGGAAGGGGCGCCAGGCGTCGAGGACGGCGGTCTCGACGGCGGGCCAGTCGAGCCGGTCGCGGCCGGGGGCGCTGGTCTCGGTCGCCGTGTCGACGAGGAGCAGTTCGGCGGGCGGGCGTTCGCCGGGGACGGGCCTGCGCAGCACCCAGAGGTGCAGCGGGATGCCGTACGGGGGTGCCGCGCCGGCCGGCAGGGCGACGACGGCCCGCAGCGCGCCGCGGCGCAGCAGGTCGGCGCGGATGCGGCGGCCGGAGCGGCGGGACGCGGCGGCGGGCGGCATGAGCAGGACGGCGGTGCCGCCGGGGCGCAGCCGGGCCAGGGCGTGCTGGACCCAGGCCAGTTCGGACTCGGTGCGGGCCGGGAAGCCGTACTCCCAGCGCGGGTCGTAGGCGAGTTCGTCGTGGCCCCAGTTGCGCTCGTTGAACGGCGGGTGGCACAGCACGGCGTCGGCGGTGAGGGCGGGGAAGGCGTCGGCGCGCAGGGTGTCGCCGGGGAGCACGCGGACGTCGGTGGTCCGGTCGGTGGTGAGCGCGAGGCGCAGCGCGGTGAGCGCGGCGAGGTCGCCGTCGGCGTCCTGGCCGTGGACGACCGTGGCGGTGGCCGTGGCGGCGCGGAGGAGGGCACCGGTGCCGCAGGCGGGGTCGAGGACAGTGGCCGCGGGTCCGGCGAGCGCGGCCATGAGGGCGGCCGGGCCGGGCGGGGTGAGCGTGTACTGCCGGGGGTTGGCGTCCAGGTGGCGGCCGAGCAGGAACTCGAAGGCCTCGCCGGGGCTGCTCTCGGCGGCCAGTTCGGCCGCGCCGCGGACGAGCGGGACGGAGGGGGCGAGGGCCCGCGCGGTGGGGGTGCGGACGGCCCGCTCGACGCCGAACCGCTCGGTCAGCGTCTCCTCCAGGGGTACGGGGAGGAGTTCGGCGAGGCGGGTGTCGGGCGCCGCGGCGAGGGTGGGCCAGGCGGCGGCCCGGTCGCGGACCAGGAGCAGGGCGCAGCCCGCGTGCACGAGGGCGGTGACGGCGCCGGCGGGGTGGGCGGCGATCTGCTGCCAGACCCGCTCGCCGAGCGGGACCTCGGCGAGTTTGCCCTGGGCGCGCAGCCAGTCCTCGACGTCGGCGAGGGCGAAGGACGGGCTGGTCTCCGTGCCGCCGACCGGCCGGGGGAAGTCGGCGTGGCGGCGGCGCCAGTTGCTCACGGCCGCCCGGCCGACGCCCGCGAGGCGGGCGATCCCCGCGGCGGTCACCTCTGCTGCGTTGTCCGGCACCGGCCACTCCTCTTCAGTCCGCTTCGTCAGCCCGCTTCAGTCCCGCCTGGCGTGTGACGCCGATCCTACCGACGAACGCAAGAGGCGCCCCTTCACAGCGTGAGCGGACCTGTTTTTCGTGAACCGTGTTGACTCGGTTCACAGGCTCTGCTGTCATTGATCCATCGCGCCAGACAAACTCACTGTCCGGGAGGACACACTCATGTCGTACGACACGCAGCTCCCGCACCCGCAGACCCCGGCCCCGGCGGTCATGCGGAACGGGCTCGGCACCGCGGCCCTGATCCTCGGCATCATCGGCACCCTGTCCGGCTTCATCCCGCTGCTCTTCTGGCTGGCCGGCATCCTCGGCGTCATCGCGCTGATCCTGGGCCTGGTCGGCAAGGGCCGGGTCAAGCGCGGCGAGGCGAACAACAAGGGCGTCGCCGTGACCGGCACGATCCTGGGCCTCGCGTCCCTGGTCCTCTCGGTGGTCGGCGTGGTCATCACCGTCACCGCGGTCAGCGAGGCGGCGGACGAGATCAACAAGGCGATCGACGACGCCGCCAGCAGCGCGCCCGCGAAGCCGGGCGGCAGCGCCAAGGGCAAGGGCGGCACGGGCGAGAGCAAGAAGGACAAGCCGCTCGCGGCCGACGAGACCGCCGCGTACGAGGACGGCCTGGAGGTCACGGTCTCCGCGCCCAAGGCGTTCACCCCGGACGAGTTCGCCGTCGGCCACACCGAGGGCAACAAGGCGTACAAGGTCACCGTCACCATCGAGAACAAGGGCAAGAAGGCCTTCGACACCGCGGGCACCCTGCCCAACGCCCGCGCGGGCAAGGACGGCGCGGACGCGGAGATGATCCTCGGCGAGAAGCTCGACGTCGCCTTCGACGGCTCGGTCCTGCCCGGCAAGAAGGTCACCAAGACCTTCGCCTTCGACGCGCCCGCCGCCGCCAAGGTGCTGACCGTCGAGATCGAGCCCGGCATGGGTCTGGCGCACGACGCCGCGCAGTGGGACCTGAAGATCGGCTGACCCGCCGCCCCGCCCCGTAAGCCCAGCACTCCCCCGTAACCCCCGCACCACCCCGTACCCCCGCACCACCCCGATCCCCCTCGGAGATTCACCATGTCTGCCACCGTCCCCGCCCCCGCCCGCGCCCGCGCCAGCCACCGGATCCGCCGCCGGGCCGCCCTCGCCGCCACCCTCTGCGCCGCCGTCGCGCTCGGCGCGACCGCCTGCGGGCCCTTCGGGGACGCCGAGCCCAAGGCCTCCGGGCCGTTCGGGGAACTCACCGGCCCGCAGATCGTCGACAAGGCGATCGCGACGACGAAGACCGCGAAGTCCCTGAGCATGGACCTCGACCTCAAGACCACCGACGGTCCGATCAAGGCCTTCGTCTCGACCGACCTGCAGGGCAGGTGCGCGGGGACGATGACGATCGACACGACCGGCACCGCCGAGCTGATCCGCCCCGACGACAAGGCGGTCTACCTCCGCTACGACGAGGCGTTCCTCAAGGAGCAGTCCAAGGGCGAGTCGCCCGAGGTGCAGGCGGCCGTGCTCAAGCAGATGAAGGGCCGCTGGCTGAAGACCGACGCCAAGGACCCGGACGCCAAGGACATGGTCGAGCTGTGCGACCTGAAGGCGCTGCTCGCCGACTTCGAGCAGTCCACCGCCGGCACGGTGCAGGGCGAGGAGACGATGGTCGGCGGCAAGAAGGCGCTGACACTGACGCAGACGTACAAGGGCGGCGAGAAGGACACGTTCTACGTGGCCACGGAGGGCAAGCCGTACCTGCTGAAGATCGTCACGACCGGCGGGAAGGAGCCGGGCACGATCGCCCTGTCCGGCTACGACAAGCCGGTCACGGCGACGGCGCCGGCGAAGAAGGACGTGCTGGACGAGAAGGACCTCGGCTGACCGAGCGTCGGCCGGCGGAAAGCGAAAGGCGTGACGGCCTCCGGAGGGGGGCGGCCGTCACGCCTTTTCGTGTGTGTCGCTCTCAGAGCTGGTGCCGGACCCAGATGTTCGGCTCGACGTAGACCGCGTAACCGCGGGCGGTGTCGCAGTGCACCGGCACCAGGGCGCCGGGCACCTCGACCGGTCCGTCGGTGTCGAAGGGCAGCCCGGTCCAGGACCGCCACTGCGCCACGGACCCGCCGATGGTCATCGACGCCGGCGCCACCTTCACGACGGCGCCGCCCGCGCGCACATGCACGCGCAGCCACGGGTCGTGCGGCAGCCCGTCGGACTCGCGGGTGCGCCGCGCGTACTCGTGGATGGAGCCCTCGGCCTCCAGGTGCTTGCCGTTCGGGCGCAGCGGGGCGACGAGCTGGGTGTGCCCGAGGCGACGGGCGTTGTCACGCATGGCCGCGAGCATCCGGTGCGAGACCCCGTTGCCGAGCGCGCTGGTGTCGACGGTGATCTCGATCGCGCTCACCGTGTCCGGCGTCCGCCCGTGCCGCAGATCGGAGAACGCCCACAGCAACACCTGGTCCCACCCGGTGTCCGGCAGCTCCCCGCGCCCCTCGGCCCCCAGCTGGAACGGCACGCTGAACCCGCGCGCCACCACGTCCTCACCGTCCGGCCCGTCGGTCGCGACGAGCACGTACTCCGGGAACTCGGCCACGATCCGCCCGATGTGGCTCCACCCCACCGGGTCGTACATCATGAACTCCGGCCAGAGGTCCTTCATCTGCCACAGCTTCCCGGCAAGGGCGGGGCGCTCGGCGAGCGTAGTGATGTGCACGTCCATGCGGGCGAGGCTAACTGCGCCTCCAGGAGCGGGCGTAACGATTTTTCCCCGAGGATCCCAAGTCGCCCTTCGGGATCACACCTTTCCGATGCCGAGCGTGTTCTCGGACGGCAGGAGGCCGGAGCCGATGATCGCGAGCCACGGGGCGCCGAGGAGTTCCGCGAGGCGGGCGGTCGGGGCGGGGCCGAGGGTGGACCAGGGGGTGGTGGCGAGGAGGTCGGTGCGGTGTTCGACCTCGGTGCGGAGGGCGCGGCCCGCGTCGGTGGCGGTGCCGTTCGGGTGGAGCAGGCCGCGGGCGGCGAGGCGGTCGCGGGCGGCGGTCCATTCGGCCGGGGGCCAGCCGCGGCTCGCGAAGGTGGTCTCGGCGGCGGCGCCGACGGCGGCGAAGGAGACCAGGGACTCGGCCGGGTCGAGGCCGGCGGCGAGCAGCGCCGCGAGGTGCCCGTCGCCGCGGTGCTCGCGCAGGATCGTGGCGGCCTGCCAGAGGACGAGGTGCGGGGCCTCGGGCCAGGGCAGCGCGGCGTTGGCGGCGGCGAGCGGGCGCCCGGCCGTACCGGCGGCCTCGGCGGCCCGGCGGGCGAGGGCGGCGGCCTCGGCGAGTTCGGGGCCTTCGACCGCCTCGTCCCCGAGCAGCGCGCGGTAGGTGCGGTCCACCGCGCGCAGGCGGGCGGCGAGCACCGCCTCGGGCGCGGCGGTGGCCCAGACCCCGGGCACGTACCGCCCGACCGTCTCCCGGCTGAAGGAGTAGAAGGCGGAGGCGACCGGCCCGGCCCCGACCGGTCCGAGCGGCGCCGCGCGCCAGGCGAAGTAGCTGGGCCAGCGCTCGTTCACGTCGTACCCGAGCGCGGCGGCCTCCTCGAAGGCCTCGGGGGCGTAATAGAGCACCGCGTGCAGCGGTTCGAGCAGGTGCCACATCTGCCGGACGCGGCTCGGTTCCACCGTCTCGGTCAGGTTCCGGGTCTCCACGGTCATGACTCCGCCTCGCTCTCCTCGACAACCTGAATATCTTGTCAGTGACTAGATTGCTCTGACTCCCCCCAACTTGTCAATGACTAGATCCGGCGTACGCTGCTGTCATGACCACCACCGGGAGCCTCCGCCGCGGCTACCACCACGGCGACCTGCGCCAGGCCGTCCTCGCCGCCGCCCTCGACGTCATCGCCACCGACGGCCCCGGCGCGCTCAGCCTGCGCGACCTCGCGCGCCGCGCCGGCGTCTCGCACGCCGCCCCCGCGCACCACTTCAAGGACCGCACCGGGCTGCTCACCGCGATCGCCGCCCAGGGATACGAGCTCCTCGCCGCGGCCCTCGCCGACGCGCCCGATCTACGGGAGCGCGGAGTGCGGTACGTCCGGTTCGCCGTCGCGCACCCCGCGCACTTCCAGGTGATGTTCCAGCCCGACCTGTACCGGGACCGGGCCGACGACGCCGAGCTGCTCGCCGCCAAGGAGCGGGCCGCCGCCGAACTCCGGGCCGGCGTCGCCGCCCTTCCCGCCGCCCGGGACGCCGGCATCGCCGCCTGGTCCCTCGCCCACGGCTTCGCGACCCTGCTGCTCACCCACAACCTGGACGACCCACTGGGCGGGCGGGAGCCGGGTGAGGCGTTCCGTGCACTGAGCGGACTCCTCGGTTCCGGTCAACTCCCGCTCTCGGAAGGGGAATAGCCGGAGTCGATCATGCCTTCTCCCTGTCATACGCAGTCACGACAGCAACGGGGGACCTGACATGACCAACCGCAACCGCACCACCCTTCGCAGCGCAGGGATCGCCCTGCTCGCCGGCCTCACCCTCGCCGGCACCCTCACCGGCGCGCCCGCCACCGCGGCCCCGCAGCCCGCACCGCAGCCTGCCGCACAGCCCGCCTGGCACGGTGTCTGGGCCGCCTCCCCGCAGGCGCCGACGGCACCCTTCGGCCCCAACTGGTCCACTCAGGGCTTCGCCGACCAGACCGTGCGCCAGGTCGTACGGGTCACGGCCGGCGGCACCAAGGCCCGGATCGAGCTGACCAACCGATACGGCTCCACCCCGCTGCGGATCACCGGCGCCACGGTCGCCCGCACCGCCAAGGGCGGCGCGGTGGAGCCCGGTTCGGTCCGGCCGCTCACCTTCGGCGGAGGCCGCGGCTCCGTGACGATCCCGGCCGGCGGCACCCTGCTCAGCGACGGCGTGCCGTTCAAGACCCGGGCCCTGGAGTCGGTGACCGTCACCCTCTACCTCGCCGGGCCGACCGGCCCCGCCACCTTCCACCACTTCGCGGGCGCCACCAGCTACCGCGCGGCGGGCGACCACCGCGCCGACGCGTCCGGCGCGGCCTTCACCGAGACCAGCACCTCCTGGTACTACCTGTCCGGCGTCGAGGTCTCCGGCGGCCCCGCCGCCGCCCGGCCGCACCGCCGCGACGGCATCGTCACCTTCGGCGACTCCATCACCGACGGCGTCGGCGCCACGAACGACGCCGACGACCGCTACCCCGACGAGCTCGCCGAGCGCCTCGCCGCCACCGGCCGCCCGCGCCCCGTCCTCAACCACGGCATCGGCGGCAACCAGGTCACCAACGACGTCACCTGGGCGGGCGAGGCGGCGGTCGTGCGCTTCCGGAAGGACGTGCTCACCGAGCAGGGCGTCGGCACGGTGGTCCTCCTGGAGGGCATCAACGACATCGGCGGCAGCGGCCCCACCTTCCCCGGCGGGCCGACCCCCGACGTCTCGGTGAACCGGCTCATCGAGGGCCACCGCGCCCTGATCCGCCAGGCCCACGCCCACGGCATCAAGGTCGTCGGCGCGACCCTCACCCCGATCAAGGGCTCCTTCTACTTCACCCCGGAGAACGAGGCGAAGCGCGAGGCCTTCAACGACTGGGTCCGCACCTCCGGTGCCTACGACGCGGTCGTCGACTTCGACCGCGCGGTCGCCGACCCCGCCGACCCGGACCGCATCCTGCCCGCCTACGACTCCGGCGACCACCTCCACCCGGGCGACGCGGGGTACACCGCGATGGCCGGGGCGCTGGACCTCGACGAGCTCTGACCGTACGGACGTACGAGGTACGGCGGGGGCGACCCCTCGCCGTACCTCGTACACCAGCGCCTAGCTGAGGATCTCCGTCAGGAACTCGCCCGTCCACGCCAGCAGTTCGCGGCCCACCACCGGCTTCCCGCCGATCTTCCCGGTCGTCGGGCGCGGCACCAGGATCTGGTGGACGGCCGGCTTGATGACCGTGCGCGGGTAGAGGCGCTTGAGGCGCAGCTCCTGCGATTCGCGCAGCTCCACCGGGGCGAAGCGGATGTTGGGACCCTGGAGGACGATCTCGCCGACCCCGCAGGCGCGGGCCAGCATGCGCAGGCCGGCGACGAGGAGGAGGTTCTCGACGGGCTCGGGCAGCTTGCCGTAGCGGTCGGTGAGCTCCTCCCGTACGGCCTTGATGTCGGCCTCCGAGTTGGCGGAGGCGATGGCGCGGTAGGCCTGGAGGCGCAGCCGCTCGCCCGGCGCGTAGTCGTGGGGGACGTGCGCGTCGACCGGGAGCTCGATCTTGACCTCCAGGGGCGGCTCCTCCTCCACCCCGCCCTCCAGGGACGCCCGGTAGTCGGCGACGGCCTCGCCGACCATCCGTACGTACAGGTCGAAGCCGACGCCCGCGATGTGGCCGGACTGCTCGCCGCCGAGCAGATTGCCCGCGCCACGGATCTCCAGGTCCTTCATCGCCACGTACATGCCCGCGCCCATCTCGGTGTGCTGGGCGATGGTCGCGAGCCGCTCGTGCGCGGTCTCGGTGAGCGGCTTCTCCGGCGGGTAGAGGAAGTACGCGTAGCCGCGCTCGCGGCCTCGGCCGACCCGGCCGCGCAGCTGGTGCAGCTGGCTGAGGCCGAAGTTGTCGCCGCGCTCCACGATGAGGGTGTTGGCGTTGGAGATGTCGATGCCGGACTCGACGATCGTCGTCGAGACGAGCACGTCGAACTTCTTCTCCCAGAAGTCGACGACGACCTGCTCCAGGGCCTGCTCCGACATCTGGCCGTGCGCGGTCGCGATCCGCGCCTCCGGCACGATCTCGCGCAGCCGCGCCGCCGCCCGGTCGATGGACTCGACGCGGTTGTGGATGTAGAAGACCTGGCCCTCGCGCAGCAGTTCGCGGCGGATGGCCGCGCCGATCTGCTTCTCCTCGTACGGGCCGACGAAGGTGAGCACCGGGTGCCGCTCCTCCGGCGGGGTGGTGATCGTCGACATCTCGCGGATGCCGGTCACCGCCATCTCCAGGGTGCGCGGGATCGGGGTCGCGGACATGGTGAGCACGTCGACGTTGGCGCGGAGCTTCTTCAGCTGCTCCTTGTGCTCGACGCCGAAGCGCTGCTCCTCGTCGACGATGACCAGGCCCAGGTCCTTGAACTTCGTCTCGGAGGAGAACAGGCGGTGGGTGCCGATGACGACGTCGACCGCGCCGTCCTTCAGCCCCTCCAGGGTCGCCTTCGACTCGGTGTCGGTCTGGAAGCGGGACAACGCCCGGACGTTGACCGGGAACTGGCCGTAGCGCTCGGAGAAGGTGCCGAAGTGCTGCTGCACGAGCAGGGTGGTGGGGACGAGGACGGCGACCTGCTTGCCGTCCTGGACGGCCTTGAAGGCCGCCCGTACCGCGATCTCCGTCTTGCCGTAGCCGACGTCGCCGCAGATCAGGCGGTCCATCGGGACCGTCTTCTCCATGTCCTCCTTCACCTCGGCGATGGTCGACAGCTGGTCGGGCGTCTCCGCGTACGGGAAGGCGTCCTCCAGCTCGCGCTGCCAGGGGGTGTCGGGGGCGAAGGCGTGGCCGGGGGCCGCCATCCGGGCGCTGTAGAGCTTGATGAGGTCGGCGGCGATCTCCTTGACCGCCTTCTTCGCGCGCGCCTTGGTCTTCGTCCAGTCGGCGCCGCCGAGCCGGTGCAGGGTCGGGGCCTCGCCGCCCACGTACTTGGTGACCTGCTCCAGCTGGTCGGTGGGGATGTAGAGGCGGTCGCCGGGCTGGCCGCGCTTGGCGGGGGCGTACTCGACGAGCAGGTACTCGCGGGTGGCGCCCTGGACGGTGCGCTGCACCATCTCCAGATAGCGGCCGACGCCGTGCTGCTCGTGCACGATGTAGTCGCCGACCTCCAGGGTCAGCGGGTCGATCGTCTTGCGGCGCTTGGCCGGCATCCGCTGGCCGTCCTTGCCGGCCGCCTTCTGCCCGGACAGGTCGGTCTCGGTCAGGACGGCGAGCTGGAGCGCCGGGTCCACGAAGCCGTAGTCGATCGAGCCGCAGGCGACGTGCACGACGGACGGGGCGATCTCGGCCAGGTCCGCGTCCAGGCGGGCGGCGATGCCCTCGCCGCCGAGCACCTCGACCGTACGGGAGGCCGGGCCGTGCGCCTCCGTCACGTACACCGTGCGCCAGCCGTCGGCCAGCCAGCCCTTGGTGTCGGCGAGCGCGCGGGCGGTGTCGCCGCGGTACGTCTCCGGGGCGTGCATGCCCAGCTTCAACGTGTCCGCACCCACGGTCTCGTCGGCGAGGTCCGCCGCGAACGGGGACACGGACCACCACATCATGTCCAGCTCGCGCGCCCGGTCCCGTACGTCCGCGATCCCCCACAGCGAGGCCGCGCCGACGTCGATCGGCGCCTCGCCGCCGCCCGCCGTCGCCGCCCACGAGGCCTGCAGGAACTCCTGGCTGGTCGCCACCAGGTCGGCGGCCCTGGTCCGCACCCGCTCCGGGTCGCAGACGACGGCCATCGAGCCCTTGGGCAGGACGTCGAGCAGCAGCTCCATGTCGTCGACGAGGACCGGGGCGAGGGATTCCATGCCCTCGACGGCGATGCCCTCGGCGATCTTTCCGAGCAGTTCGCCCAGCTCGGGGTGCTGCTCGGCGAGCGCCGCCGCCCGCTCCCGTACGGCGTCGGTGAGCAGCAGCTCACGGCAGGGCGGGGCCCACAGGCCGTGCTCGGCGACTTCGAGGGAGCGCTGGTCGGCGACCTTGAAGTAACGGATCTCCTCGACGTCGTCGCCCCAGAACTCGATCCGGAGCGGGTGCTCCTCGGTGGGCGGGAAGACGTCGAGGATGCCGCCGCGGACAGCGAACTCGCCGCGCTTCTCGACCAGCTCGACCCGGGAGTACGCGGCGGCCGCCAGGCCCTCGACGATCTCGTTCAGGTCGGCGGTCTGTCCGGTCCGCAGTGCCACCGGCTCCAGGTCCCCGAGGCCCTTGACCTGCGGCTGGAGTACGGAGCGGATGGGCGCGACGACGACGCTGACCGGCCCGGCGGCCGGGTCGTCGGCGGACGGGTGGGCGAGCCGGCGGAGCACGGCGAGGCGGCGGCCGACGGTGTCGGAGCGGGGCGACAGGCGCTCGTGCGGCAGGGTCTCCCAGGACGGGTAGTCGACGACCGTGTCCGGGTCGAGCAGCGAGCGCAGCGCCGCCGCCAGGTCCTCGGCCTCGCGGCCGGTCGCCGTCACGGCGAGCACGGGCCGGCCGGACTCGCGGGCGAGCGCGGCGACCGCGAAGGGGCGGGCGGCGGGCGGGCCGACGAGGTCGACGTGCATGCGGTTGCCGTCGCGGGCGGCCGTCACCGCCTCGGCGAGGGCGGCGTCTCGGACGACGACGTCAAGCAGACCGTGCAGGCTCATGGGTCTTCCATCCCGGCGTGTGGGCTACGCCATCCCGGCGTGTGGGCAACGCGAACCGCCCGACACGTCGTACGGGCCGGGGGTTTCCCAGCCTACGTCGCCCCACCGACACCCGCCGAGGAACGGGGCCGGTCCCCGTCCGTACCTACTCCGTCGTCTACTCCGTCGCGATCGCGTTCAGGACGTTCATCCGGCCCGCCCGGAAGGCCGGGACCAGGGCGGCGAAGAGGCCCACGAAGGCCGAGCCGACGAAGACGCCGACGATGGTCGGCCAGGGGATCTCCAGGACGCCCAGGCCCTCCAGGGCGAGGAGCTGCTGGGCCGCCGTGCCCCAGCCCAGGCCCAGGCCGAGGCCCAGAAGCGCGCCGAAGAGGGCGATGACGACCGACTCCAGGCGGATCATGCGGCGCAGCTGGCGGCGGGAGAGGCCGATGGCGCGCATGAGGCCGATCTCGCGGGTCCGCTCGACGACGGAGAGGGCGAGGGTGTTCACGACCCCGAGGACGGCGACGACGATCGCGAGGGCGAGCAGCCCGTACACCATGTTGAGGAGCTGGCCGACCTGGTCCTGGAGGTCCTTCTTGTAGTCGGCCTGGTCGGCGACCTTGTACTGCGGGTACGGCTTGAGGGCGGCCTTCAGGGCCTTGTACGCGGCCTCCTCCTGGCCGTCCTTGGCCGTGGCGAAGACGATCATGCTGCGGGGCAGCTGCTCCGCCGGCACGTACTGCGCCGCGGTGGCGATGCTGGTGTACTTCACGCCCTTGTCGATGTTGTTGTCGTCGGACGTGATCGCCGCGACCCGCAGTGCCGCCTGCCGGCCGCCGGGGAAGGCGACGGTGAGGCGGTCGCCGAGCTTCACGCCGTGCTCGCCGGCGTACTTGCTGCCGACGGACATGGCGCCCGGCCCGTACGCGTCGGAGAGCGTGCCGGCGGTGGTGTCGCGGCGCACGTCCTGGGCGTACGAGGGGTCGGCGGCGACCAGGCCGGTCTTCTCGGCCTTGCCCTTCGGGTCGGTCACCGTGACCTCGACCCACTTGTACTCGGTGACGTGGTCGAGGCCGGCGGCCTTCTCGACGGCGGCCTGGGCCTGTGGGACGACGGGCTGGCCGTTGGTGGACTGGACGATGAAGTCGGCGCCGACGGACTTGTCGAGCTCCTCGGTCGCGGAGGCGACCATCGAGGAGCCGACGACGGAGAGGCAGGCGACGAGCGCGAGGCCGATCATCAGGGCGGCGCCGGTGGCGCCGGTGCGGCGCGGGTTGCGCAGGGCGTTGCGTTCGGCCATCCGGCCGACCGGGCCGAAGATCCGCAGGACGACGACGCCGAGGGCGCGGACGACGGCCCCGGAGAGCAGCGGTCCGACGACGACGAAGCCGAGCAGCGAGAGGACCACGCCGAGGCCCAGCCACATCGAGCCGGGGGCGGACTCCTCGGCGCGGGTGGCGGCGAACAGCGCGCCGGCGCCGGCGGCGGTCAGGACGAGACCGAGGGCGCCGCGGACCTTGCCGGCCCGGGCGTCGGCGGGGGTGCCGGACTCGCGCAGGGCGGCCATCGGGGAGACCTTGGCGGCCCGGCGGGCGGGCACGAAAGCGGCGAGGAGGGTGACGACGACACCGAGGACGATGCCGACGACCGGGGTGGTCCAGCGGACGGTGAGGTCCTGGGTGGACAGCTCCATGCCCATCTGGGACATGAGCTTCATCAGGCCGACGGCGAGGCCGACGCCGGTGGCGACACCGGCGGCCGAGCCGACGACGCCGAGGAGCAGCGCCTCGACGAGGACGGAGCGGTTGATCTGGCGCCGGCTGGAGCCGATGGCCCGCATGAGGCCGATCTCGCGGGTGCGCTGGGCGACCAGCATGGAGAAGGTGTTGACGATGAGGAAGATGCCGACGAGGAAGGCGATTCCGGCGAAGCCGAGCATCGCGTACTTCATGACGTCGAGGAAGCCGGCGACGTCCTCGCGGCCGGCGTCGGTGGCCTCGGCGGCGGTCTGCAGCTTGTAGTGCCCGCCCTGGGGAGCGGCCTTGGGGTCGGCGAGCTTCTTCGCGACGGCGGCCTTCAGGGTCTCGTCGCTGACGCCGTCCGCCGCCTCGACCGTGATCTGGGTGAACAGGCCCTCCTTGCCGAGGAGTTCGCGCTGGGCGGTGGCGGTGTCGTACCAGACGAGGGTGGCGCCGGGGTTGGTGACCTTGAACTCGGCGATGCCGGAGATCTTCGCGGTGAAGTCGCCGGTGACGGCGATGGTGCGCAGCTCGTCGCCGATCTTCAGGTGGTGCTTGTCGGCGGTGCCGGAGTCGACGAGGACCTCGGTGGGGCCGCGCGGTGCGTGGCCGGAGGCGATCTCGACCGAACGCAGTTCGTTGGGCGTCCAGTTGGCGGCGATGGTGGGGGCGCCGGAGGTCGGTCCGACGTTCTCGCCGGCCGCGTCGACGACGGTGACGGACATCGAGTTGACCGCGCCCCGGACGTCGCGGGCGCCCTCGACGCCCTTGATCTGCTCGACGAGCGCGGCGGGCAGCGTGGCGGGGCGGCCGGTCTGCGGGATCTCGTCGTTCGCGGCGGCGTTCGCGGGGCTGACGGTGACGTCGGAGGCGGTGGTGGCGAAGAGCTTGTCGAAGGTGGTGTTCATGGTGTCGCTGAACACCAGGGTGCCGCAGACGAAGGCGACGGAGAGGAGGACGGCGACGGCGGAGAGCGCCATGCGGCCCTTGTGCGCGAAGAAGTTGCGCAGCGAGGTCTTGAGGACGGTGCCGCTCATGAGGTCCGCCCGCGCGCGTCGAAGTCCTTCATGCGGTCCAGGACCTGGTCGGCAGTCGGGGAGTGCATCTCGTCGACGATGCGCCCGTCGGCGAGGTAGAGGACCCGGTCGGCGTAGGAGGCGGCGACGGGGTCGTGGGTGACCATGACGATGGTCTGGCCGAGCTCGTCGACGGACTGGCGCAGGAAGCCGAGGACCTCGGCGCCGGCGCGGGAGTCGAGGTTTCCGGTCGGCTCGTCACCGAAGATGATCTCGGGGCGTGCGGCGAGCGCGCGGGCCACGGCGACGCGCTGCTGCTGGCCGCCGGAGAGCTGGTTGGGCCGGTGGCTGAGGCGCCCGGCGAGGCCGACGGTGTCGACGACCCGCCGCAGCCATTCCCGGTCCGGCTTGCGGCCCGCGATGTCCATGGGCAGCGTGATGTTCTCCAGGGCGTTCAGGGTGGGCAGCAGGTTGAAGGCCTGGAAGATGAACCCGATGCGGTCGCGCCGCAGTTGGGTGAGTTTCTTGTCCTTGAGGCCGGTGATCTCGGTCTCGTCGAGGAAGATCTGCCCGGAGGACACGGTGTCGAGGCCGGCGAGGCAGTGCATGAGGGTGGACTTGCCGGAGCCGGAGGGCCCCATGATCGCGGTGAACCGGCCGCGGTCGATGTCCACGTCGACGTGGTCGAGCGCGACGACCCGGGTCTCGCCGGTCCCGTAGGCCTTGACGACCTGTCGCGCCCGCGCGGCGACGGCCGTCCGCCCTCCCGTACCCCCGTGCGCGGGGATGGTCACAGCCGAAGTCACGGTATGTCTCCTATGTCTGCGTATACGCGGTGGTGTTCCGCGTTCGAGTCTGGTCGGGGAGCGGGGGCCGGGGCACTGGTGCCAGGCGCACTCTTCGTCCTGGGGATATCCACAGGGCCGCACCGGCGGAGCACCGCTCTTCGTAAGAACAAGCTAAGGACGGAAGGGGCTCCGGCTCGTCCTCCGCCGGAACGAAGCGTCCCTGGGCTGTATGGGGGAGATGCCCCTAGGGGTTCCTCCACCCCTGGTCGGGGTGAGAGGCTGATCCGGGCGCACTTAGATGTACGAAGCATCCGTCTGGCGTACGGGGCGGGAGAGGAGCGGTCCGGGTGTCCGAGGCGACCACGAGACGGCAGGCGGCGAAGGGGGCGGGGGCGGACGGCACCCGGCGCGGGCCGGTCGTCGCGGCCCTGATGCTGGGCATGGCGCTCGCCGCGCTCGACGGCACGATCGTGGCCACGGCCGTCCCCCAGATCGTCGGCGACCTCGGCGGGCTCTCCGTCTTCTCCTGGCTGTTCTCCGGCTATCTGCTCGCCGTGACGGTGACGCTCCCGGTGTACGGCAAGCTCAGCGACACCTTCGGCCGCAAACCGGTGCTGATCGCGGGCATCGTGCTCTTCCTGATCGGCTCCGTGCTGTGCGCCTCCGCGTGGAGCATGGGCTCCCTGATCGCCTTCCGCGTCGTCCAGGGCCTCGGCGGCGGCGCCCTCCAGGGCACGGTCCAGACGATCGCCGCCGACCTCTACCCGCTGAAGGAACGCCCGCGGATCCAGGCGCGCCTGTCCTCCGTGTGGGCCGCCTCCTCGGTGGCCGGACCGGCCGTCGGCGGCGTGCTCGCCGGCTACGCCGACTGGCGCTGGATCTTCCTCGTCAACGTGCCCGTCGGCCTGCTCGCCCTCTGGCTGATCGCCCGCCACCTGGCGGCACCCGCCCGCACCGCGCCCCACGCGCGCGTGGCCGGCGCCCCGCCCCACGCGCGCGTGCGGATCGACTGGGCCGGGGCGCTCGCGATCTTCGCCACCGGAGCCGTGCTCATCACCGCGCTCGTCCAGGGCGGCGTCGCCTGGCCGTGGCTCTCCGCGCCGTCCCTGGGCCTGCTCGGCGCGGCCGCCGCCCTCGCCGCCCTCACCGTCGTGATCGAGCGCCGCGCGGCCGAACCGATCATCCCCGGCTGGGTCTGGCGCCGCCGCACGATCGCCGCCGTCAACCTCTCCCTCGGCGCCCTCGGCCTGCTCATGGTCGCGCCGACCGTCTTCCTGCCGACGTACGCGCAGTCCGTGCTCGGCCTCGGCCCGATCGCCGCCGGCTTCGTCCTGTCCTCCTGGACCCTGAGCTGGCCCATCAGCGCCGCCTTCTCGAACCGGGTCTACACCCGCATCGGCTTCCGCAACACGGCGATCCTGGGGATCTCCCTCGCCCTGCTCCTGCTGCTCGCCTTCCCGCTGCTGCCGTTCCCCGGCGAGCCCTGGCAGCCCACGCTCCTGATGCTGCTGCTCGGCGCGGCCCTCGGCCTGTTCCAGCTGCCGCTGATGGTCGGCGTGCAGTCGACCGTCCCGTACGAGGAGCGCGGCACCACCACCGCCTCCGTCCTCTTCGTCCGCCAGGTCGGCCAGAGCGTGGGCGCCGCGCTCTTCGGCGCCGTCGCCAACGGCGTCCTGGCCGCGCGCCTGGGCGCCGACACGGACCTCGACACCCTCGCCCACGCCCTGAACACCACCGACCGGATCCGCCGCGCGGTCGACACCGCCGTCGACTACGTCTACCTGGGCGCCGCCGGCGCGGCCGCCCTGGCCCTCGTCGTCCTCCTGACGATCGCGCCGCGCCGCTTCCCGGTCCTGAAGGAGCAGACCGCGGATCCCGAGCCGGCCGGCCCCAAGCCGTAGACCTCAGTCCTCGGGGTCCGGGTCCGGGCCCGCCACCCGGCCCGTCAGGGCCGCGAGGGAGGCCCGGATGTGCTCCATGTGCGCGTGGATCTCGTCCCGCGCCTCCTCGTGCTCCCGCAGCACCCGCTCCGTCGCCCGCTCGATCCGCTCCCGTTCGAGCCGCGCCGCGGCGAGCAGCTCCGCCGCGGCGGCGTCCGCGTCCTCCTGCCCGTGCCGGGCCGCCTCCTCCGTCTCGGCGAGCTGCCGGTCGGCCTCGGCCCGTACGCCCTCGGCGCGTTCGTCGAGCTCCGCGTGCCGGGCCTGCTGCGCGGCCAGCCGGGCCACCGCCTCACGGTCGGCCTCCTCCCGCCGGGCCGTGTGCTCCTCGTGCTGCTTCGCCAGGAGGGCGGCGGCCTCGCGCCCGGTGGCCTCGAAGGCGGTACGGGCCTCCTCCCGCTGCTCGTCGGCGTCGCGGCGGGCGACCGTGGTCAGCGCCTCGGCGCGCCCGGCGGCGGCCTTCAGGGTCGCCCGGGCCGCCGCGTCGGCCGCCGAGCGGACCCCTTCCGCGTACGCCTGCGCCGCCTCGGCCGCCTCCCGGCCGGCCGCCTCAGCCGCCCCGGCGAGCTCCCGCGCCGCGGCCTCCGCGTCCCGTACGAGCGCCTCGTCCTCGGCCTCCGCGAGCTCCAGGATCTCGCGGGCCCGCGCCCCCAGGGACTCGTAGCGCTGCGGGGCGAGGGCCGCGACCGCCTCGCGCAGCCGGGCCGCCTCCGCCTCCGTCTCCTCGGCGAGGACGGCGAGCCGGGCCGCCCGCTCATGGGCCGCGTCGCGCTCCGCGGACAGGGCGGCCAGGAAGCGGTCGACCTGCTCGGGCCGGTAGCCGCGCCCGCGCCCGAATCCTCCGGAGAATCCGACCGAGAAACTCATCCCTGACGCCCCTTCGACTCCCTTATGTCCTCAAACATCAAGGATGCGGCATCAGAACGGACAAAAGGCGCTCGATACGGATACGCATCGAGCGCCTTTCATCACATTGCGTCTACGCCGACGCGTCAGTCCTGGTCAGAGCAGGCCGTCCCACATCTGCTCCAGGAGCACCGACCACCAGTTCTCCGGCGACGCGAGCGCCGCCGGGTCCAGCATCGCCAGCTGCGCCTGGAAGTCGACCGTCCAGCGGCCCGCCTGCTCGGGGTTGAGCCCGAACCGCAGCCGCCACATCCGGCCGAGCAGCGCCAGGCAGCGCGTGAACTCGGGCAGCCCCGTGTTCACGAACTGCGGCGGCACCGACTGCCCGCCGGGACCGGCCTCCACCGGCACGGCCACGATGTTCGCCGTCCCGTACTGGACACAGATCGCCCGGCCGAAGTCCGAACCGAGCACCAGGTACGAGCTCGCGTCCGGCGCCGGCTGCACCTGCCGCTGCGCCGCCAGCTCCGCCAGCGTCGGCACCACCGGCATCGCCGGCTGCGCCCAGAAGAACGGACCGAAGTCGGCCGGCAGACCCGCCCACACGAGCGTCACCGCCACCACCTCCGGCACGCCCTGCCGGGACACCGCGCGCTGGTCGAAGCGCAGGATGCCCGGGCCGAACGCCCCGGCCAGCTCCTGCGCCACGCCGTCCGGCGGCAGCGGCGGGGCCGGCTGCACCTGCGGCAGCGGCGCCCGCACCGGCGCGGGCCGCGCCGGGCCGTCCGCGACCTGGTGCAACTCGCCCTGATGGGTGAGCAGTTGGCGCATGCCCTGCTGACGTCCGGCGTGATCCCGGCCGTACGGCGCGATGTTGGTGATCCGCGCCTGCGGCCAGGTCTCCCGGATCATCCGCGCGCAGTAACCGCCCGGCAGCTCACAGGACTCCAACTCCGTGTGCAGTTCGAGCACTTGCTGCGGCGGCACGTTCATGGCGCGCAGCTCGTGCAGGATCTGCCACTCGGGGTGCGGGGTGCCCGGCGCGGAGCGGCGGATGATCTGCTGCTCCGAACCGTCGGGCGCGCGGTAGCGCAGCACCGCCTGGTAGCCGGGGCCGACGGTCGGCAGACCGGTCGGCTGCGGCTGCGGATAGCCGTACGCACCACCGGGGCCCGCCTGCTGCGGTCCGGGCGGCGGCCCGGGCTGCCCGAGCGGCGCGGGCGCGGGTCCCGGCGGCGGGGGCGGCCCGGCCGGGCCACCCATCTGGCTGGGCTGCGCGAGCATCGTCGCGGCATGCGCGACCCCGCCCGGAGGCGTACCCCCACCCGGAACACCCGGCGGCGGAGGCGGAGGCGGCGGCGTACCCGGACCACCCGACGAAGCCGGACCACCCGGGCCCAGCTGGCTGGGCTGGGCCAGCATCGTCGCCGCGTGCGCGACCCCGCCCGGAGGCGTACCCCCACCCGGAACACCCGGCGGCGGAGGCGGAGGCGGCGGCGTACCCGGACCACCCGACGAAGCCGGGCCACCCGGGCCCAGCTGGTCGGGGTGCGCGAGCATCGTCGCGGCCTGGTGCACGGCCGGCGGCGGCGTCGGCGGACCAGGCGGACCGGGGGGCGTCGGCGCACCGGGCGCACCGGGCGGACCGGGCGGGACCGGCGTGCCGCCGGGCAGCTGCGACACCAGCTGGGTGCGCACATAACCGCCGGGCGGCGGCGTGGCCTTGCTGGTCGCGGCGTTGGCGATGTCCGCCGCACCGGCGGAAGCCGGCGGGGCGGAAGCCGCCGGGGCCGCCGGGGCCGCCGGCGGCGTAGCGGGAGCGGGCGGGGTCGCCGGCGGCGGGGCGAGCGGGCCGCCCTGACCGAAGCTGCCGTCCGGGTTCAGGCGCGGGGCGATGGCGGTCGCCGGCAGCGCGCTGCCGCCCTTCATCAGCGCCGTGGGCGCGTCCGCACCCACCACCGGCGGCGGCGCGTCCTCGTCGTCCGCGCCCGTCAGCGGCGGCGCGAACACCGTCGCCGGCAGCGGTACGGCTCCGTCGGCGCCGCCCGAACTGGCGTTGGCGTCCGCCCACGGGCTCGCCGGCGTCGCGGGCGCGGGCACGGCCGGAGCCGGGGCCTCCGGCTCACCCGACTCCTCGACGGCCTCCACGGCCTCGACCGCAGCAGGCTCAGCGGGCTCCACCGGCTCCACCGCCACCGGCTCGACCACCGGCTCCACCGGAGCCGCCGCCGCCACCGGCTCCGACGCCTCCTCCGACGGCTCGGCCGCCGGCGCCGCGGACGGAAGCCCCGCCGCCGGGGTCGACGACGCGCTCTCCGACGAGGCACCCGCCGACGCCTGCGAGGCGTTCGACTCCACCGGCGGCAGACCGATCTTGTCCGCCGCCTCCTGCAGCCACTCCGGCGGACTCAGCAGGAACGACGTCTGGTTCAGATCGACCCGCGCCGCCGGCGCCGCCGCCGGGGCCGCCGCCTCGGCGGAAGCCCCGTACTCCTCCTCGTAACGGCGGATCACCTCACCCACCGGCAGCCCCGGCCACAGCGTCGCCTCACCGCTGTCCCGCGCGATGACCAGGCGCTGGCGCCCCCCGTCCGGGGTCGGCGCCTCCTCCCGGTCCTCCGCCCAGACCACGAACCCGAGCCCGAACTCCCGCACCCGCACCTCACGGTGCAGATACGCCGGCACGTCGCCGTTGATCCACTCCTCGGCGCGCTCCTGCGCCTGCGCGAACGTCACCACAGCCAGTTCACTCCCCCACCGGGACCACGGGAACGGCGCGCGCGAAGCCGCCGTCCACCATCAGGTTCGCCACCGTCTCCAGCTCCGGCGGACTGCCCGCGAGCCGCTGCAGGAAGGCGTCGAAATCCGCGCCGCAGGGCAGCAGCAGCCGCTCCACCCGCTCGTTCACCGTCCACGCCGCCGCCAACTCACCGGCGTCACGGGCGTCGTCGTACGGGCAGAACCACACCGAACCGGTGCCCTGACCCCGTACCTTCACCGCGAGCAGACCACCCTGCACGAAGGCGACGCCCAGATAGTCCTTCGTCAGATGGTCCCGCAGACACTTGTTGACATAGACGAGGTCATTGATCCCCGCCTCCTCGCGCAGCGTGAAGAACGGCTGGTCGACCAGGACACCCAGCTCCGCGTCGAGCGCCGTGCCCACCGGAGCACTGCCGCCCGCCGCCTTCAGGAACGAGCGGTACGCCCCCGGCAGCCGGTAGCCCAGGTCCTCCTCCACGCCCTGCACCTGCTGCTCCGACACCGCCACCACACGCTTCGGCAGCCCGAAGTGCACCGGCCGGGTCTCCTGCAGCGGACGCGTACCGCGCTTCGACTGGTCCACGCCGACCGCCGTCGCCACCCCGCCGTGGTGCCGCAGCAGCGCCTTCACCTCGACCGGGACCAGCTCGAGCCGGCGGGTGCCCGCCACGTGGTGCCAGGTCCAGCCGTGCGGCGTCGCCACCGCCGGAATCGTGTCCCACAGCTCGTGCCCGGTCGCGGCGAGCGCCGCGTTCGCCGACACGTAGTCCGTCAGGCGCAGTTCGTCGACACCGAAGCCCTCCGGCGGATCGGCGATCTCCGCCGCCGCCCGCGCGTACGGAGAAAAGTCCGGAAAGCCGCGCTCGTCCACCCGCACCCCTCTAGGATGCCGGGAGGCCCGGACCGGATCCGGGAAGTGCACGACCTGACCGGCGTACGCCGCGTTCGGCGGCGGCGCGATGTCCTGGCCGAGCCGACCTGTCGTCATGGCGGTTGCCCCCTGAGTGGCTGTGCCTGCTAGTGCGTGGCTGCTTCTACTGTCCCTGGCTGGTCCGCACAGCCTAAGCGCTGCCCACGACTGCCGACCCGGCCCGCCCCGGCACCACCGCCCCCACCCCCCGCACCGTCACCAACGGTGACCAAGTGTCACGACGGCATGACGACGCCACCATGATTCCGACACACCGAAAGCACGTTTCCGCGCCCCAGCTTCCCCATCGGGCACCGCGTTTGGCAGGCTGTTCACGCAACTCGGGGGATTGCAGGAGGGGAAAACCAGCACCATGCACGCAAGCACCACACCAGCACCAGCGCCCACGCAGGGTGACCCACGCCTCATCTGGGGCAACGACGCCGACACCGCTCGCGCCCCCTTACTGCGCCACCGCCGCGACGGCATCCTGCCCACCGTCGGCGCCGCCCTCTCCGTCCGCGGCGAGACCACCCTCACGTGCACCGCCGCACGCGGCGAGACCGCACCCACCCTCCACCCACTCGTCCAGGACTTCCTCGACACCCTCACCAGCAGCCAGCGCGAACGCTTCACCGGACGCTGCCCCGAGGCCATCCTGCTGTCCCGGCACCTCACCGCCACCGAGGGCGCCCGCTCCAAGCGCGCCCAGCGCAAGCCGCTCACCCACAGCGAGGCCCGCCGCTCCCTCAAGCACGCCAAGCTCACGGCGCGCCGCATCCGCGAGGACGGCGACCCGCTGCACGGCAGCTACGCCGCGCCCTGCCGCTCGTGCAGCGCGATGCTCGCGCACTTCGGAGTCCGTACGGTCGACCCGACCACCACCCAGAACAGCTGACCGCCACCCATGCCCGATCTCCGCAGCACCCGCTTCCCGGTCAACATCGACGCCGCCCTGCGCGAGGCCGGCTGGCAGCCCGGCCGCTGGGACATAAAGCTCGCCGAACAGTGGGCCGACACCCTGCGCGGCCACGTCTCCCCCGGCGGCCACCGGCACAGCGTCTTCCCCGCCGTCGTCGAGGCCTGGGCCGAATTCGGCGGCCTGCGCGTCACCGCCCCCGGCCACGGCCGGCAGATAGCCCCCGCCACCCTCCGCTTCGACCCCCTCACCGGCCTCCACCTCGCCCGCACCCTCGGCGACCTCGGCCGCGCCCTCGACACCGAGCTGGCGCCCCTGGGCGAGGAGCTGGGCGAGGAAGGCGGAGACAGCGAGCAGCGCGCGGTCCTGGCGATGGACATGGAGGGCCGGGTCTACAGCGTCGACCACACCGGCGACTGGTACGTGGGCCGGGACATCGACACGGCGCTCGCGACACTGATCACGGGGACGCTGCCGACGCGGCTGACGGCGGGGGGCTGAGCGCCTCTCGTACGGGCGGGGGCGCGCCCTTCTCGTACGGGCAGGGCTGCCGTTACGTCGTTACGGGACCGAGCTCCGTCCGTACGTACGCGGGCTGCCGTTACGCGGACCGCTGAGGTACGACCTCGGCGGCCGCCGCCACCGGCAGCACCGCGCTCACCCGGAAGCCGCCCGCGTCCGTCGGCCCGGACACGAACGCACCGTCGAGCCGGGTCACCCGCTCCCGCATGCCGACCAGGCCGTTCCCGCCGCTCGGCAGATCCGCGGCCGCCGCGCCCGCGTCCGAAGGACCGTTCTCCACCTGCATCGCGACCTCGGCCTCCCGGTGCGCGAGCCGCACCACGACCTCGGCGCCCGCCGCGTGCTTGTGGACGTTCGTCAACGCCTCCTGCACCACCCGGTACGCCGTCTGCTCGACCTCGGCCCCGTACACCCGGGCCTCCCCCATCACCACGAACTCCACGACCGCACCGGCCTGCCGCGACTGCTCGACCAGGTCCGGGAGCGCGTCCAGGCAGGGCCCGCCGTCCTGCGCGGCCGCCTCCGCCGCAGCGGCGGCGGCCCGGCCGACGGCGGCGAGCGGAGCCGCGACGGGGGCCGCGGGCACGGCCGGCGCCTCCTCGCGCAGCACCCCGAGCATCTCCCGCAGCTCCGTCAGCGCCTGCCGGCCCATGTCACCCACCAGCGCCGCGTTCTTCACCGCCTTCTGCGGATCCTTCAA
Organism: Streptomyces fradiae; assembly: GCF_041270065.1. Lineage (NCBI taxonomy): Bacteria > Bacillati > Actinomycetota > Actinomycetes > Kitasatosporales > Streptomycetaceae > Streptomyces > Streptomyces fradiae. Next base: position 3,156,746 of record NZ_CP065958.1, read on the forward strand.
CGCCACCGCCTGCAGCGCCGCCGCGTGCACCACCATCAACGACACCCGGTGCGCCACCACGTCATGCATCTCGCGCGCGATCCGCGTCCGCTCCTCCTGCCGCGCCCACTGCGCCCGCTGCTCGGCCCGGTCCGCGAGCAGCGACAACTCCTGCTCCAGACTGTCCGCCCGCTCCCGCAACGACTCCATCAGCCGCCGCCGCGCCCCTATGTAGAGGCCGAGCAGCAACGGCGGGGCGTTGAGCCCGAGGGTGAGGAGCAGCGACATGACCGGCACGTACCAGCCACTCGGATCGAAATCCGCCTGCCCCACATCGGCCTGCGCGACGTCCGCCCGCATCCGCACCACGGTCACGATGTACACGGCGGCCGTCGACATACCGGCGAGCGCCGCCGTGAACCGGCGCGGCACCTCGGACGCGGCCAGCGAGTACAGGCCGACCAGGCCCATGAGGTAGCCCATCTCGGCGGGCGTGACCGCGATCGAGACCAGCACCACGGTGATCGGCCACCGCCGCCGCACCACGAGCACGGACCCGACCACGAGCCCGAACAACACCCCCAGGGGCACCGGCAACGACGCCTTCTCGGCGAACCCGACCCCCTCGAGCCCGCACTCCAGCGCCGACACCACGGCCAGCGAGACATCAAGCACGGCACTACGCCGTCTCCCCCACCACCCCCAGCCCCGCCGCCCCCCTTCCACGCCCGCCGCGTCCCGCTCTGCCCCCGTTGTGGTCATGCCTTCCACCCTACGGGCGAGGGCCACCGTTTTTCCCTCCGCTGCGGGGCCCGGGAGCGGCGCCCGTCAACACGCGTGGACACCAGTCCCTCGAACTATTGAATCGACAGGGTTTTCGACCCGGACGTTCGCATTCCGGACGACGGTGTTCGCATGACACCCGAAACGAGCCGGTACGCCGACTTCGAAGGCCTTCGCGAGCGGGCCGTCGCCCTGCGCCGCGAGGGCCTCAGCCTCCGCCAGATCCGCGACCGCCTGCAGATCTACAACAACGACATGCTCCACAGGCTGGTGAAGGGCGAGCCGCCACCGGACTGGACCCGCCGCCCCAACGCCAAGGACGACCTCCGCGCCCGCGCCCGCGAGCTGCGCCTGGAGGGGAAGACGTACGACCAGATCCAGGTCGAGCTGGGCTGCTCGAAGAGCTCGATCTCGCTGTGGGTACGGGACCTGCCGAAGCCGGCGGCTCGCTATACGCCCGAGGAGCAGCGGGCCCTCATGAACGAGGGGCTGGCGAAGTTGCGAAGCGCACGCGACGAAGAGCGGGGGCGAATCAGGTCTTCGGCCCGGCACGAGGTCGGAGAGCTCCCGGATCGCGAGCTGTTCATGGCGGGCGTAGCCCTGTACTGGGCGGAGGGCGCCAAGAGCAAGCCGTACTCCCGACGAGAGCGGGTCGTCTTCGTCAACAGCGATCCTGGCGTGGTCAAGCTCTATCTCGCGTGGCTCGATCTACTCGGCATCGACCAGGATCGACTCGGCTTCCGGATCCTCATCCACGAGTCCGCCGATGTGAACGCAGCACATCGATATTGGGCCTCCATCGTCGGCACCGACGCTTCGGCCTTCTCGAAGCCGACGCTCAAGAAGCACAACCCGAAGACCGTCCGCCACAACACCGGTGATGGCTACCACGGCTGCCTCGTGGTCGACGTGGCCAAGAGCGCAGATCTGTACCTCCGAATCGAGGGGTGGTGGGCCGGAATCGTGACCCAGGCCGAAGCACGTCTCCGGTAAGGTCTGAGGCGCTGTCCCCCGTGGTGTAACTGGCAGCACACTAGATTTTGGATCTAGCAGGACAAGGTTCGAATCCTTGCGGGGGAGCCACAGCACACAAGACCTCGGTTCGGGTCCCGACCTCCCAGGTCGGGGCCCTTCCTCGTTCCCCGCACGACACCCCCCGGTATCCTTCGGTGGTCCAGCCACCCGAAGCCGAAGGGCATCCCCGTGAGCGCCAACCGCCCGGCCGCCGTCGTCGTCCTCGCAGCGGGTGAGGGCACCCGCATGAAGTCGAAGACCCCCAAGGTTCTGCACGAGATCGCCGGGCGTTCGCTCGTCGGGCATGTCGTGTCCGCCGCCCGTGAGCTGGAGCCGGAGGACCTGGTCGTGGTCGTCGGGCATGCGCGGGAGCTGGTGAAGGGGCACCTGGACGAGCGGTACGCGGGGACGCGGACCGCCGTGCAGGAGGAGCAGAACGGGACCGGGCACGCGGTGCGGATGGCGCTGCAGGAGCTGGGGCGGACGCCCGAGGGGACCGTGGTCGTGGTGTGCGGCGACACGCCGCTGCTGTCGGGCGAGACGCTGCGCGCGCTGGCCGGCACGCACGCCGCGGACGGCAACGCCGTGACGGTGCTGACCGCCGAGGTGCCGGATTCGACGGGCTACGGGCGGATCGTGCGCGACCCGGCGTCGGGCGCGGTGACCGAGATCGTGGAGCACAAGGACGCCTCGGACGAGCAGCGCGCGATCAAGGAGATCAACTCCGGCGTGTTCGCGTTCGACGGCGCGCTGCTCGCGGACGCGCTCGGCAAGGTGCGGACGGACAACAGTCAGGGCGAGGAGTACCTGACGGACGTGCTGTCGATCCTGCGCGAGGCGGGGCACCGGGTGGGCGCGTCGGTGGCGGCGGACCACCGGGAGATCCTGGGGATCAACAACCGGGTGCAGCTGGCGGAGGCCCGCGCCCTGCTGAACGCGCGGCTGCTCGAGCGGGCGATGCTCGCGGGTGTGACGGTCGTGGACCCGGCGTCGACGTTCGTGGACGTGACGGTGACCTTCGAGGCGGACGCGACGATCCTGCCGAACACCCTTCTCCTCGGCGCGACGCACATCGCGGAGGACGCGGTGGTGGGTCCGAACACGCGCCTGAAGGACACTACGGTGGCGCGCGGCGCCCGCGTGGACAACACGGTGGCGGACACGGCGGTGGTGGGCGAGGGCGCTTCGGTGGGCCCATACGCGTATCTGCGTCCGGGGACGAATCTGGGCGCGAAGGCCAAGGCGGGTACGTACGTCGAGATGAAGGCGGCCGTCATCGGTGAGGGGACGAAGGTCCCCCATCTGTCGTACGTGGGCGACGCGACCATCGGCGAGTACACCAACATCGGTGCGGCGAGTGTCTTCGTGAACTACGACGGCGAGACGAAGCACCACACGACGGTGGGCTCGCACTGCAAGACGGGTTCGGACAACATGTTTGTGGCTCCTGTCACCATCGGGGACGGTGCCTATACCGCTGCCGGGTCCGTCATCACCAAGGACGTGCCGCCCGGCGCCCTGGCCGTCGCCCGTGGCCAGCAGCGGAATATCGAGGGTTGGGTGGCTCGAAAGCGCCCTGGCAGCGCGGCCGCGCAGGCCGCGGTGAATGCCACAGAGAAGTCCGCAGGCGAAAGCTGACCGGAAACGAGTACGTCGAACTCGGCGTACCGTGATACGTGCACACAAATTCGGCTGGCTCGCACGCGCGCACGGGAGCGCGGGGATCCGCGGCCAGAGAAACCGTCGAGGAGACAGTGCTGTGACCGGGATCAAGACGACCGGCGAGAAGAAGCTGATGCTCTTCTCCGGCCGCGCCCACCCCGAGCTGGCCGAGGAGGTCGCACACCAGCTGGGTGTCGGCATCGTTCCGACCAAGGCGTTCGACTTCGCCAACGGTGAGATCTACGTCCGCTTCCAGGAGTCGGCGCGTGGCGCGGACTGCTTCCTGATCCAGAGCCACACGGCTCCGATCAACAAGTGGATCATGGAGCAGCTGATCATGATCGATGCTCTGAAGCGGGCCTCGGCCCGGAGCATCACCGTGATCGTGCCGTCGTACGGCTATGCGCGTCAGGACAAGAAGCACCGTGGCCGTGAGCCGATCTCGGCCCGTCTGGTGGCCGATCTGCTGAAGACGGCGGGTGCGGACCGGATTCTGACCGTGGACCTGCACACGGACCAGATCCAGGGCTTCTTCGACGGTCCGGTGGACCACCTGTCGGCGCTGCCGGTCCTCGCGGACTACGTGGGTGCGAAGGTCGACCGCGAGAAGCTGACGATCGTGTCGCCGGACGCCGGCCGCGTGCGTGTCGCCGACCGCTGGTGCGACCGTCTGGACGCGCCGCTGGCGATCGTCCACAAGCGCCGTGACAAGGACGTCGCCAACCAGGTGACCGTGCACGAGGTCGTCGGTGACGTGAAGGGCCGTGTGTGTGTCCTGGTGGACGACATGGTCGACACCGCGGGCACGATCTGCGCCGCCGCGGACGCGCTGTTCGCGCACGGTGCGGAGGACGTCATCGTGACGGCGACGCACGGCATTCTGTCCGGTCCGGCCGCGGACCGGCTGAAGAACTCGAAGGTGAGCGAGTTCGTGTTCACGGACACGCTGCCGGACCCGAGCTCGCTGGAGCTGGACAAGATCACGGTCCTGTCCATCGCGCCGACGATCGCCCGCGCGGTGCGCGAGGTGTTCGAGGACGGTTCGGTGACGAGCCTGTTCGAGGAGCACTGAGCCTCTTAGAGCGATGGTGAAGGGCCGTTTCCCTCCGGGGAGGCGGCCCTTCGCCGTTGATCCATGGGGGCCGCGGTGATCCATTTGGGCCCCGGAGTCGTCGCCGTTAGACTGTCGTGGTTGCTCGGCGAGGGAGGCCGGACGCGCGTACGGCGTACGCACGGTTCCGGCGGTCCGTTATCGACGCGCTCTTCGTAGCAGGCCCACGCCAGTCGGGCCGGGTGACAGTCGCATCCGTCACCGCACCACACGAGGAGTGCACATGTCCGAGGTGAAGCTCACCGCGTCCGTCCGCACCACGTTCGGCAAGGGCGCCGCCCGCCAGCTGCGTCGCGCCGCCCAGGTTCCCGCCGTTCTGTACGGCCACGGCTCTGACCCGATCCACCTGGCGCTGCCGACCCACGAGACCGGCATGGCGCTCCGTACCCCGAACGTCCTGCTGTCCCTGGACATCGAGGGCAAGGGCTCCGAGCTGGCCATCCCGAAGGCCGTCCAGCGTGACCCGCTGAAGGGCTTCCTTGAGCACGTCGACCTGCTTCTCGTGAAGCGCGGCGAGAAGGTCACCGTCGAGGTTCCGGTCGTCGCCGAGGGCGAGCTGGCCGCCGGTGGCAACCTGCTCGAGCACGTTCTGAACACCCTCTCGGTCGAGGCCGAGGCCACCCACCTGCCGGTGTCCTTCACCGTCTCCGTGGAGGGCCTGGAGGCCGGTGCCTCCGTCCTGGCGCAGGACGTCGTCCTGCCGTCCGGCGTGACCCTGGTGACCGAGGCCGACGCCGTCGTCCTGCAGGTCCTGGCCGCGCAGGCCGAGGAGCCGGCCGCCGAGGGTGCCGAGGGCGAGGCCGCCGAGGGCGCCGAGGCCTGAGCCGTAGGCTCTGCTTGACGTGACGGGGTGACGGGCCACGGCCCGCCACCCCGTTTCTCTGTGCCTGTGCCTGTGCCGGTATGGATCTGTACGAATACGAGGAGACGAGACGCAGATGACGGACGACGCGAACGCCCCCTGGCTGATCGTCGGCCTCGGCAACCCGGGCCCTGAGTACGCGGGCAACCGGCACAACGTGGGCTTCATGGTGGCGGACCTGCTGGCCGACCGGATCGGCGGCAAGTTCAAGCGCGCGGGCAAGGCGCAGGCGCAGGTCGTGGAGGGGCGGATCGGCCCGCCCGGGCCGGCGGGCCGCCGGGTGGTACTGGCGAAGCCGATGTCGTACATGAACCTGTCGGGCGGTCCGGTGACGTCGCTGCGCGACTTCTACAAGGTGCCGACGGCGCACGTCGTGGCGATCCACGACGAGCTCGACATCGACTACGGGGTGCTGCGGCTGAAGATCGGCGGCGGCGACAACGGCCACAACGGGCTGAAGTCGATGACGAAGTCGATGGGCGCGGAGTACCACCGGCTGCGGTTCGGCATCGGCCGGCCGCCGGGCCGGATGCAGGTCGCGGACTTCGTCCTGAAGGACTTCTCGTCGACCGAGCGCAAGGAGCTCGACTACTTCGTGGACCGGGCGGCGGACGCGGTGGAGTGCCTGGTGACGGAGGGGTTGGAGCGGGCGCAGTCGGCGTACAACGCGTAGCCGCCGGACCGGGGCGGAACCTTCGCGGGTGACGGCGCATCTTCCTGCCCGCGAGGGGCGGGGAGAGCCCCACCGGGGGAAAGGCGGGTCGGCCCGATGGCGCGGAGGACGGTCGCGGTCGTGGTCCTTGGCATGGCGCTGCTGACGGGAGCGGTCGCCTGTGGCGGCGGCCGGGACGGCGCGGCGCACTGCGGGACGGCGGACCTGCGCTGGAAGGCGACCCGTACGTCCGGTGACGGTCGGGAGGAGCCGGCCGCCGTGCTCAGCGCGACGAACAAGGGCGGCGCCCCGTGTGCCCTGGACGGCTATCCGGAGCTCGACGCCCACGTCGGTAAGGCGCAGGGCACGACGGCGAAGCCGCAGCCGGGGAGGGAGACGCCGGACCGTGTGGTCCTGGAGCCGGGCGAGACGGCCGATTTCGCGCTGTTCTACGACCCGGAGCCCGACTCGGACTACTGCTTCATGGACGGTGTTCTCGACCCGTCGTTGTACGTGTATCCGCCGCACCCGGCTCCGGACGACCACGGCACCCCGGCGGAGCTGACCGACGCGAAGGGCCGGCATGTGCCCGCCCAGATCTGCGGGGACGACGTCCGGATCGGCCCGGCCCGGCTGCGGTAGGCGCCTGGCGCGTTCGGGGTACGACTGTACGATCGCGGGTCATGACGCATGCCCGTAACGCCGCCATGGTCCTCGTCGCCCTGCTTCTCGTCGTCGCCGGGGCGTGGACGTCCTGGCAGACGGCTCAGCACGTGCTGCTTTCGAAGGGCCGGGAGCACGGCGTGTTGACGGTGACGGGCTGCAACGACGAGACGTGCAGCGGGCGTTATGTGCCGGACGACCCGGCCTCGTCGCGTCACACGGTGACGATCGCGCATTCGGTGGCGGCGGAGAAGGGCGAGACGCTGCCGGTGGTCGTCAAGCCGGGTACGGACGAGGCGGTCCGTACGGGCTGGGGCGGCGGTCTGCACGCGTGGCTGCCGCTGGGCGGTGCGCTGTTGCTGGCGGCGCCGTTGGTGGGCGGCGGGCTGCGGTTGGTGCGGACGGCGTGGTCGGTGGCGGGGGTGGGGGCGGTGTTGTTGCTGGGGGCGTTCTTCGCGCTCTAGTCGTTTTCAGACACTGTGGCCGGTTCCCGCCGAATCGTTATCGCCCCTTGGGTTAAACGTGACTTAAAGCGATGGATAGGCTGCCCCCGCCACCTCCCACTCGGCATCCCTCATCAGATGGACAGCAGCCCTATGCGACGTTCCCTCATTTCCGCCGCCACGGTCGTCAGCACCATCACCGCGGCCTCTCTCCTGCTCGCCCCGGTGGCCTCGGCCAACGGCAAGCCCCAGGGCGACAACGGCACCGTCAAGATCCACGACGCCAAGACCGGCGAAGAGCTCATGAAGAACGAGCCGCACGTGTGCACGTTCTACCTGGACGGCTTCAAGTTCGACGGCGCTCAGAAGGTCGACTGGGTCATCAAGGGCCAGGCTCCGACCAAGGACCTGGAAGGCACCAAGGGTGCGCTGACACTCGACGGCTCCGGCCACGAGCGCACGGCGGACATCTCCCTCCCCGACGGTCACTACAAGCTGACCTGGAAGTTCGACAACGAGAACGGCGCCGGCAAGCACAAGGCGTTCTGGGTCGACTGCGAGGACGAGGAGAACCCCGGCACCCCGTCGGGCACCCCGAGCAACGGCACCCCGTCGGGTACGCCGTCCGGCACCCCGTCCACCGGCACCCCGGGCACCCCCGGCTCCACGGACACGCCGTCCGGCACCCCGTCGGCGACCAGCCCGGCCGGCACCACCAACGGTGGCGCCAACAGCGGCTCCAACGGTGATGACTCCGGCAACCTCGCCGAGACCGGCTCCAGCGCCCCCGTCGGCATCATCGCCGGTGTCGCCGTGGCCCTCGCGGCCGCCGGTGCCTTCCTGGTGACCCGCCGTCGCAAGGCCCAGCAGCACTGACGTCACGCCTCGGCGCCGTCATGACAGTGCCCCCGTGGAGAGATCCACGGGGGCACTGTCGTACGTATCGGGCCCGGATCAGCCGGTGTTGCGCAGGCCCGCCGCCACGCCGTTCACCGTGAGGAGCAGCGCCCGGGAGAGGAGCGGGTCGGGGTCCTCGCCGCGTTCGGCGGCGGTGCGCTGGCGGGCGAGGAGGGCCACCTGGAGGTAGGAGATGGGGTCCAGGTAGGCGTCGCGGATGGCGAAGGTCTGCTGGAGGACCGGGTTGGAGTCGAGCAGGCGCTCGCCGCCCGTGACCTTGAGGACCTCGGCGACGGTGAGCGCGTGCTCGGCCTCGATGGTCTCGAAGATGTGCTTGAGCTCGTCCGGGACGAGGGTGTCGACGTAGTGGCGGGCGATCCGCAGGTCCGTCTTGGCCAGCGTCATCTCGACGTTGGAGAGGAAGTTGCGGAAGAAGTGCCAGCGTTCGTGCATCTCGCCGAGGACCGCGTCGAGGCCGGCCTCGCGCAGTGCCTTGAGGCCGGATCCGACGCCGAACCAGCCGGGGACGATCTGGCGGGACTGGGTCCAGCCGAACACCCACGGGATGGCGCGGAGTCCGTCGAGGGAGACGCCGGAGCCGGGGCGGCGCGAGGGCCGTGAGCCGAGGTGCAGGTCGGCGAGCTGGTCGACGGGGGTGGAGGCGAGGAAGTACGCCGGCAGGCCGGGGTCCTCGACGAGCTTGCGGTACGCGGTGTGGGCAGCCTCCGAGACGGTGTCCATGGCCGCGTCCCAGCGGGCGAGGGCGTCGTCGGACTGGCGCGGCGCGGTGTGCAGGGCGGAGGCCTGGAGGGTGGCGGCGACCGTCAGTTCCAGGTTCTCCCGCGCCAGGGACGGGATCAGGTACTTGTCGGAGATGACCTCGCCCTGCTCGGTCACCTTGATCTCGCCCTCCAGGGTGCCCCAGGGCTGGGCGAGGATCGCGTCGTGCGAGGGGCCGCCGCCGCGGCCGACGGTGCCGCCGCGGCCGTGGAAGAGCCGGAGCCGTACGCCGTAGCGGTGGGCGACGTCGCGGAGCCGGCGCTGGGCGCGGTGGATCTCCCACTGGCTGGTGGTGATGCCGCCGAACTTGGAGGAGTCGGAGTAGCCGAGCATGACCTCCTGGACGTCGCCGCGGAGCGAGACGAGGCGCCGGTAGGAGGGGTCGGCGAGCATGTCGTTGAGGATGACGTCGGCGGCGCGGAGCTCGTCGGTGGTCTCCAGGAGCGGCACGATGCCGATCTTGGCCCAGCCGGCGTGCAGGTCGACGAGGCCGGCCTCGCGGGCGAGGACGGCGGCGGCGAAGACGTCGTCGGCGCCCTGGCACATGGAGATGATGTACGACTCGATGACCTCGGGGCCGAAGACGGCGAGGGCCTTCTTGACGGTCTGGAAGACGCCGAGGGTCTTCTCGCCGGCGGCGTCGAGCGGGGCCGGGGTGGGGGCCAGCGGGCGGCGGGAGCGGAGCTCCTTGGCGAGCAGCTTCTGCCGGTAGTCGCGGGGCATGTCGGCGTAGCGCCAGGACTCCTCGCCGAGCCGGTCGAAGAGCTGGCCGAGGGCGTGGTGGTGGGCGTCGGCGTGCTCGCGGACGTCCATGGTGGCGAGCTGCAGGCCGAAGGCGGCGAGGGTGCGGATGGTGCGGTCCATCCGCCCGTCGGCGAACAGGCCGCCGCGGTGGGCGCGCAGCGAGGTCTGGATCAGGGTGAGGTCGCGGAGGAGTTCGGCGGTGCCGAGGTAGTCGCGGCCGTCGTGGTGCGGGGTGCCGTTGGCGAGGCGCTCGCGGGTGTTGAGGAGCTTCTGGCGGACGCAGGTGACCTTGAGCCGGTAGGGCTCCTCGGCGTTGAGGCGCTTGTAGCGGGGGCTGATCTCGGGCAGCAGCTCCAGGTCGGCCCGGAGGGACTCCAGGAGCTCCTCGGTCGCGCCGGCGTAGCGGATGGAGTTGGAGAGGAGTCCGCGCAGGTGGTCGACGAGTTCGAGGGCGTCGGTGATGCCGTGCTCGTGCTGGAGGATGAGCACGTCCCAGGTGACCTGGGGGGTGACGTTGGGGTTGCCGTCGCGGTCGCCGCCGATCCAGGTGCCGAAGGTCAGCGGGCGGGTGCCGGCGGGCAGCTCGAAGCCGACGCGCTCCAGTTCGGCGGCGAGGTCTTCGAGGACGTCGCCGACGGCATCGGCGTGCAGCTCGTCGAGGTAGTAGATGGCGTTGCGGGCCTCGTCGGCGGGCTCGGGGCGGACGACGCGGAGTTCGTCGGTCTGCCAGACGAGGTCGATGTTCTCGGCGAGGCGGAGGTCGACGCGGCGGCGGTCGGCCTCGATGACCGGGGTCTCCAGGAGGGCCCCGATGCGGCGCAGCTTGTTGAGGACGGAGCGACGGGCGGCCTCGGTCGGGTGGGCGGTGAACACCGGCCGTACGTTGAGGTTCTTGATCGTCTCGCGTACGTGGGCGGGGTCGCCGTCCTTGAGCATGTCGGCGGTGCGGGCGAGGAGGCCGCCCTCGGCGGCGCGCTTCTCGCGCATCTCGCGGCCGCGGTGGACCTGCTCGGTGACGTTGGCGAGGTGGAAGTAGGTGGAGAACGCGCGCACGAGGCGGGCGGCGGTCTCCAGCTCGACGCCGCGCAGCAGCTCGGCGGCTGCCTCGCCGTCCTCGCGGGTGAGGCGGCGGACCTTCTCGACGAGTTCCAGGAGCTCCGGGCCTTCCTGGCGGACGAGGGTCTCGCCCAGGAGGTCGCCCAGTCGGCGGATGTCGGCGCGCAGCTCGGCGCTGGCGGTGGAGGTCTGGTCGGCACTGCTCACAGGTGCGGCTCCTTGCAGTGTTTGAGCACGTCTGGAGGGGTACTGGAGGCTTGCGGACCGCGCTGTCCGACGCACCCAGGATAGGTGTCCGTCGCCGCGGCACGGGTCACGCCCCGCCTTTGGCGCTCTTGCCGCGCGCCGCGGCGCTGCCATACTTACGTCGCCGTAGGTTACGGAGCCGTAGCCAAGGCTCCGTTTTCGTGCGCGCCCGTGCGTTCCGCCCGGTTTCCTCGCTCTCGCCCTCACCCCCCAGGGGACAGTCATGACCACAAGCCCCGAGTTGACCTCGGAGTCCCGGGAAGTCACCGCTCAGGACCTGCCTTCCGCCACGCTCGGCGGGGACAACAAGCGTTCGATCGAGCAGATCACGCTGCTGCTGTTCATCACGGTGCCCTTCCTGGCGCTGGTCGCGGCGGTGCCGCTGGCCTGGGGGTGGGGGGTGAGCTGGCTGGATCTGGGGCTGATGACGGCGATGTACTTCATCGGCTGCCACGGGATCACGATCGGTTTCCACCGCTATTTCACGCACGGTTCGTTCAAGGCGAAGCGGCCGCTGCGGATCGCGCTGGCGATCATGGGGTCGCTGGCGGTCGAGGGGCCGCTTGTTCGGTGGGTGGCGGATCACCGCAAGCACCACAAGTTCTCGGACGCGGAGGGCGACCCGCATTCGCCGTGGCGGTTCGGGGAGACGGTGCCGGCCCTGATGAAGGGGCTGTGGTGGGCGCACATCGGCTGGATGTTCGACGAGGAGCAGACGCCGCAGCACAAGTACGCGCCGGATCTGATCAAGGACCCGGCGATCCGGACGATCTCGCGCCAGTTCGTGCTGTGGACGGTGGTGTCGCTGGCGATCCCGCCGCTGGTGGGCGGTCTGGTGACGATGTCGTGGTGGGGGGCGTTCACGGCGTTCTTCTGGGGCTCGCTGGTGCGGGTGGCGCTGCTGCACCACGTCACGTGGTCGATCAACTCGATCTGTCACGCGGTCGGCAAGCGTCCGTTCAAGTCGCGTGACCGTTCGGGCAACGTGTGGTGGCTGGCGGTGCTGTCGTGCGGCGAGTCCTGGCACAACCTGCACCACGCGGACCCGACCTCGGCGCGGCACGGGGTGCTGCGGGGGCAGGTGGACTCCAGCGCGCGGCTGATCCGCTGGTTCGAGCTGGCGGGCTGGGCGTCCGACGTGCGGTGGCCGGCGCAGGCGCGGATCGACGCCCGGCGCCAGGACGCGCCCGTCGACGCGGCATGATGGAAGACGTGGCGATCGACGGCAGTACAGGCAGTGCGAGCAGCACGAGCGAGCAGAAGCCCCGGCGTGGCCGCCGGGTGAGGATGACGGGCGCCGAGCGCCGGGAGCAGCTCCTCGACATCGGTCGCACGCTGTTCGCGGAGAAGGGCTTCGAGGGCACGTCGGTGGAGGAGATCGCGGCGAAGGCCGGGGTGTCCAAGCCGGTGGTGTACGAGCACTTCGGCGGCAAGGAGGGCCTGTACGCGGTCGTGGTGGACCGGGAGATGCGCCAGCTGCTCGACATGGTGACGGGCGCGCTGACCGCGGGCCATCCGCGGGAGCTCCTGGAGCAGGCGGCCTTCGCGCTGCTCGACTACATCGAGCGCTATACGGACGGCTTCCGGATCCTGGTCCGCGACTCGCCGGTGGCCCAGTCGACCGGCACGTTCGCGTCGCTGATCAGCGACATCGCCACCCAGGTGGAGGACATCCTGGGCCTGGAGTTCAAGGCCCGCGGCTTCGACCCCAAGCTGGCCCCGCTCTACGCCCAGGCCCTGGTCGGCAGCGTGGCCCTGACCGGCCAGTGGTGGCTGGACGTCCGCAAGCCGAAGAAGGCCGAGGTCGCCGCCCATCTGGTCAATCTGGCCTGGCACGGCCTGGACGGCCTGGAGCAGAAGCCCCGCCTGATAGGGCACCGCAAGAGCTGAGGATCTTCGAAGGGGTGGGGGCGGGGCGCCGTGCACGGCGCCCCGCCCCCGTCTCATTCCAAGGGCTCCAGGAATTCCGGCCGGCTGCCGACCGGATCCTCGTAGGGCGCCCTCAGGAGGTCCTCACTGCCGATCGGCGCGGCGAGCTGGACGTGGTCGACGGCGGATAAGGACATCAGGCGGCCTTCCTCGCGAGGGCGAAAATCCGGCGGAACGGGAACGCGGTGCCGTGCGGGCCCGGCGGGTAGGCCTCGCGGAGGCGGTCGCGGTACTGGGCGAGGAAGGCCTCGGTGGCCGCGGGGTCCTCGCGCAGGGCGGTGAGGACGGGGCGCAGGGCGGTGCCCTTGACCCAGTCGAGGACCGGGTCCTCGCCCTGGAGCAGCTGGATGTACGTGGTCTCCCAGACGTCCGTCTCGCAGCCGAGGTCGGCGAGCCGCTGCAGATAGTCGACGGGCTCCAGGATGTGTACGAAGCGCCGCCCCTGGTCGCCGATCCGGTCCCGCCATTCGGGGCTTTCGCACAGCTCGCCGAGCAGGGCGTGGCTGGGCGAGGTGAAGTTGCCGGGGACCTGGAAGGCGAAGGTGCCGCCGGGCCGCAGTCCGTCGATCCAGACGGCGAAGGACTCGGGGTGGTTGGGCACCCACTGCAGGGCGGCGTTGGAGACGATCAGGTCGTACGGCTCGTCGGGTGTCCAGTGCGCCGCGTCGGCCTGCCGGAAGTCGAGCCAGCCGCCCCCTGACGTGGTGCCGGCCCAGTCCTTCTCGGCCCGTTCCAGCATCTCGGGCGAGAGGTCGAAGCCGGTGATGTGCGCGTCGGGCCAGCGGTCGGCGAGGAGGACCGTGACGTTGCCCGGTCCGCAGCCGAGGTCGGCGATGCGGGCGGGGCGCGGGTGGTTCGGCAGCTGCGGTATTCGTGCGAGCAGATCGAGGAACGGGCGGGTGCGATGACCCGCGTGGCGCAGGTACTGCTGTGGGTCCCACGTCGGTGCGGCGGAGTCCACGGAATGCATGTTCGAAGCCCCCTTGCTGGAACGAGTTGCCGAAACGGAACGGAGTTCCGGCCCGGTCCCTTCCCCATAGTCAAGAAGACTATATCTCGATGTCAAGAAACTCGATACCGAGAGACTTGACGTCAAGAGACTTTATGTCAACAGACCCTCTACACTGATCGTCATGGAGGACGAGGTCGACCGATTGGTCGCTGCATGGCGTCGCGAGCGCCCGGACCTCGACGTGGAACCGCTCGAGGTGCTCAGCCGTGTCTCACGCCTGGCCCGCCACCTCGACCGCGCTCGTCGACTCGCCTTCTCCGAGCACCAGCTGGAGCCCTGGGAGTTCGACGTACTGACGTCGCTGCGCCGGGCCGGCGCGCCCTACCAGCTCTCCCCCGGCCAGCTGCTCACCCAGACCCTGGTCACCTCGGGCACCATGACCAACCGCATCGACCGGCTCGCCAAGAAGGGCCTGGTGGAGCGGCTTCCCGACCCCAGCGACCGGCGCGGCGTCCTGGTCCGCCTCACCCCCGAGGGCCGCGACCGCGCCGACCAGGCGCTGGCCGGACTGCTCGCCCAGGAGCGCGCCATCCTGGCCCGCCTCCCCCGCAACCAGCGCGGCGAACTGGCCGATCTGCTACGCCAGTTGACCGCCCCGTTCGACAACCTCCCCGGCTAGCACCGGCCCCGGGAGCACCGGCGCCGGCTCCTCCGCCGGGTCCACGCCGGCCCGCCGGGCCAGCGCCACCGCCGCGAGCGTCGAGTGCACGCCGAGCTTGCCCAGGACGTTCTGCATGTGCGTCCGCACGGTGTGCGGCGACAGGAAGAGCCGCTCGGCGACGGCCTTCCGCCCGAGCCCGGCCACCATGCACCGCAGCACTTCCCGCTCCCTGGGCGTCAGCGACTCCACGAGCCGCTCGCTCTCCGTACGGTGCCGGCGGGCCTCCGTCAGCTCCCGCAGCACCCCGGTGAGCAGCGCCGGCGGCAGATGCGTCTCGTCCCGCAGCACTCCGCGCACCACCGCGAGCAGCCGCTGCAGCGAGGAGTCCTTGGCCACCCAGCCCCAGGCCCCGGCCTGCAGGGCGAGCGCCGCCCGGCGGGCGTCGTCCCGCTCCGCGAGCACCACGCTGCGCAGCCCCGGCCGGCCCTCCCGGACCTGCCCGACCAGCTCGACCCCGTCGCCGGAGCCCAGCTCGGCGTCCACGAGCATCACGTCGAACCGCCGCCCCTCCGCGGCCGCCCGGTCCAGGCAGCGCAGGGCAGCCGGCCCGCTTCCTGCTGCGGCGACCTCCACGTCGGGCTCCGCCGCGAGGGCGGCGGCCAGCGATTCTGCGAAGACACGGTGGTCGTCCACCACCAGAACCCGGATACGGGCCACGGACACCCCTCATGTGGTCGAGGAACGGCCCCGGCACGGGTACGACGCCGGGCGCGGGCCGCCACTCGCACGGCCGCCGCCGTGCCAGACAGATACCCCCGCCCCGGGCGCCGTACCCGGCGGGTCTCGATACCCCTGATCAGCACCGGCCCCCACCGGCGCTGCGACCAGACTAGGGGCGCCCCCGACGCCCCGCGGCGAAATCGCCGAAGTCCCCCCGCACGCGCGACACGCACGGGAGCGGCCCGCGCGTCACCGAAGCCGACGCGCACCGTCCCCCGGAACGACCGGGAACACCCGGGGCTCGGCGAACCCGGCAGCAGCAAACGCCTCCGCGACCGCACCGGCCACCTTCTCGGCCGCCGACTCGTCCACAAGGACCACCGCGGAGCCGCCGAAGCCGCCCCCCGTCATCCGCGCGCCGAGCGCGCCCGCCCCGACCGCCGCCGCGACCGCGAGGTCGAGTTCCGGGCAGGACACCCGCAGATCGTCGCGGAGCGAGGCGTGCCCCTCGACGAGCAGCGGGCCGACCGCGCGCGGGTCGCCCGCGTCGAGCAGGGCGATGGTGCGGGCGACGCGCGCGTTGTCGGTGACCACGTGCCGTACGTACCGGCGAACCGTTTCATCGGTCAACCGCCCGAGCGCTGCGGGCAGATGCGCGGCATCCACCTCGCGCAGCGTGCGCACGCCGAGCGCCCGCGCACCTGCCTCGCACCCGGCGCGCCGCTCCGCGTACGCGCCGTCCCCGAGGGCGTGCTTGACCCGGGTGTCCACGACGAGCAGCCGCAGCCCGTGCGCGGCGAGGTCGAAGGGCACCTGCCGGTACGACAGGTCACGGGTGTCGAGGTGGAGCGCGTGGCCCTCGGTGGCGCAGGCGGAGGCCATCTGGTCCATCACCCCGCACGGCACGCCGACGAAGGCGTTCTCGGCGCGCTGGGCGACCACGGCGAGTTCGGGGCGGCTCAGCCCGAGCCCGTACAGGTCGTTCAGGGCGAGCGCGGTGACGACCTCCAGGGCCGCCGAGGAGGACAGACCCGCGCCGGTCGGCACGGTGGACGCAACGTGCACGTCCGCGCCGCCCACCGGGTGCCCGGCCGCCCGCAGCGCCCACACCACGCCCGCCGGGTAGGCGGCCCAGCCGTCGATCGTGCCCGGCTCAAGGGCGGTCACGTCCAGGCGTACCGGACCGCCCGGCAGGTCGCGGGAGTGCAGCCGCAGGACCCCGTCGTCGCGCCGGGACACCGCGGCCACGGTGGTGTGCGGCAGGGCCAGCGGGAGCACGAAGCCCTCGTTGAAGTCGGTGTACTCACCGATCAGGTTGACCCGCCCGGGCGCGGCCCAGACCCCCTCGGGCCCGGCCCCGTACAGCGCGCCGAACTCCGCCGCAACACCGTTCATCCGTTATCCCTGCTCCTTCTTCTGCGCGAACGCCCACGCGTCCTCGACGATGGCCGCCAGATCCGGGCGGGACGGGGTCCAGCCGAGCCGCTCGCGGGCGGCGTCGGCGGAGGCGACGAGCACGGCCGGGTCGCCGGCCCGGCGCTCGGCCATGACCTCGGGCACCGGGTGGCCGGTGACCTTGCGGACGGTCTCGACGACCTCGCGGACGGAGAAGCCGTTGCCGTTGCCGAGGTTGCAGATCAGGTGCTCGCCCGCGGTCATCGCGTCGAGCGCGGCCAGGTGGGCCTCGGCGAGGTCGGCGACGTGGATGTAGTCGCGGACGCAGGTGCCGTCCGGGGTCGGGTAGTCGTCGCCGTAGACGTTGATGGCCTCGCGCTTGCCGAGGGCGACCTGGAGGACCAGCGGGATGAGGTGCGACTCGGGGTCGTGCCGCTCGCCGCACTCCTTGTAGGCGCCGGCCACGTTGAAGTAGCGCAGCGAGACGGCGGCCAGGCCGTGCGCGGCGCACTCGCCGGTGATCATGTGGTCGACGGCCAGCTTGGTCGCGCCGTACGGGTTGGTGGGCGCGGTCGGCGCGGCCTCGGTGATCGGCACGGTCTCCGGCTCGCCGTAGGTGGCGGCGGTGGAGGAGAAGACCAGCTTGCGCACGCCGGCCGCGCGCATGGCGGCGATCAGCGCCATGGTGCCGCCGACGTTGTTGTCCCAGTACTTCTCCGGCTTGGCGACGGACTCGCCGACCTGCGAGAAGGCGGCGAAGTGCAGCACGCCGTCGAAGGACGCGTCGAGCCACTTCGCGGCGTCCTGGATGCGGCCCTCGATGAACTCCGCACCGGCGGGCACGCCCGCGCGGAAGCCGGTGGACAGGTCGTCGAGGACGGTGACCTCGTGCCCCGCCTCCAACAGGTGGGCCGCGACCGTGCTGCCCACATAGCCGGCTCCGCCCGTCACCAGGTACTTACTCAACTGCTTGCCACCTCTCGGAGTCTGTCGGCCGCGGACTCCGGCGACACGTCGTTCATGAACGCGCCCATGCCGGATTCGGTGCCCGCGAGGTACTTCAGCTTGCCAGAGGCCCGCCGGACGGTGAAAAGCTCCAGGTGCAGCGCGAACTCCTCGCGGCCCGCGCCGGTGACCGGGGCCTGGTGCCAGGCGGAGATGTACGGGGTCGGGGGCGCGTCCGGGCCGAAGATCCGGTCGAAGCGGCGGAGCAGCTCCAGGTAGACGGACGGGAACTCGGCGCGGGCCGCCGCGTCGAGCCCGGTGAGGTCGGCGGTCCGCCGGTGCGGCTGCAGATGCACCTCGTACGGCCAGCGGGCGGCGTACGGCACATAGGCGGTCCAGTGCTCCCCGGCGAGCACCACCCGCTCGCCCGCCCGCTCCTCGGCGAGCACGTCCTCGAAGAGGTTGCGGCCGGTGCGGGCGCGGTGCGCGGCGGCGCTGCGGAGCATGGTGGCGGTGCGCGGGGTGGTGAAGGGGAAGGCGTACACCTGCCCGTGCGGGTGGGCGAGGGTGACGCCGATCTCGGCGCCGCGGTTCTCGAAGCAGTAGACCTGCGCGACGCCGGGGCGGGCGGACAGTTCGGCGGTGCGGTCGGTCCAGGCGGCGAGCACGAGGGCGGCGCGCTCCTCGTCGAGCTCGGCGAAGGAGGCGTGGTGGTCGGAGGTGAAGCAGACCACCTCGCAGCGCCCGTTGGCGCCGGAGAGCGACGGGAAGCGGTTCTCGAAGACGGCGACCTGGTAGTCCCCGGCCGGGATCTCGCTGTGCCAGGCCTCGGTGGAGGGGCAGAGCGGGCAGCTGTCGGCGGGCGGGTGGTAGATGCGGCCCTGCCGGTGGGAGGCGATGGCGACGTGCTCGCCGAGCAGCGGGTCGAGGCGGATCTCGGAGGCGGAGACGACGGGGTCGAGGGGGCGCGGGTCGACGGCGTCGCGCGCTCCGCCCTCGCGGGCGGCGTCCTCGACGTCGTAGTAGATGAGCTCGCGCCCGTCGGCGAGACGGGTGACGGTCTTCTTCACGGCGGGCGGCTCCCTCAGCCATCCAACAAACAGAACCACCCATAAAAAAGCACAATCAAACATCGACGCGCAACACTCAACCCGATCCGTGCCACGGATCGGTAGCAACGAAGGGTTGAATCAGGGTTGAAGGAGGGTTACGGGTCAGGCCCGCGGCGCCGGCACGCGCACCGGCACCCGGTCCAGCAGCCCCGTCCGCGCCGCGAGCGCCGCCGCCTCGAGACGTGAGCCCACGCCCAGCTTCATGAGCACCCGCTGCACATGGGTGCGCGCCGTGCTCGGGGCGATCGCCATGCCCGCCGCGATCACCCGGGTGTCCTCGCCCTCGGCCACCCGGACCAGGACCTCCGCCTCGCGCGGGGTCAGCAGCCGCAGCAGCCGCTGCCCCTCGTCGTCGGGCTGCGCGGCCGGGTTCAGGAGCTCGGCGAAGGCCGCCTGGATCAGCTGCGGCGCCACCGCGGCCTCGCCCGCGCGCGCCTTCACCAGGGCGCGCTCGACGCCCTCGATCCGCTCGTCGTGGCGGACGTAACCGGACGCGCCGGCCGCGAACGCGGCGGCGATCCCGCGCGGCGACGGCACCGGACCGAGCACCACCACCGCGATCTGCGGCCGCTCGCGCTTGATCCGCACGACCGGGTCGAAGGTGCCCGGTTCGGCGGGCGCCGCCGTGCCGATCAGGCAGACCTCGGGTGCGCGGCTCACCACCAGCTCCGCGGCCCCGGCCACGGGCGCCGCCGCGGCGAGCACCCGGTGCCCGCGCAGCTTCAGCGCCGAGGCCAGTGCCTCCGCGTGCAGTCGGTGGTCGTCGACCACCATGAGCCGTACGCCCATCGTTCGTTCCCCCATCCCCGGACCGGCCTTCCCCTGGCCGCCCTGCCCGGCAAGCTACACACTCCCCCGCCCCGCTTTGCCCCAATCGCACGAGGGGCCCCTCCGAAATCGGAGGGGCCCCTCGACGGACGTCAGCGGTCTCAGCCGGTCGTGGTGAAGGCCACGGCCAGGTACCGCTTGAGCGTGGAACTGCGGGTCGACGTCTTGCTCACCCTCGGCTCCGCGATGAACAGTCGGCCGTCCGCGTACCGGAACTCGGCGTTGGTCGCGGTGAAGCTGGTCTCGACCTCCCGGGTGGACTTGACCGACGGGTTCTCCATCAGCAGCGTCGACTTCATCGTGCCGCCGTCGATGGAGACGACCTGCCCGCCCTTGTCGTAGGGCGGCCACTTGTACGCGATGAGGTTGCCGCCGTCCATACGCAGCGGGATGAGGTTGTAGCGGTCGCCCGCGTCGGCCTTCTCCGGCACGAGCTTGCCCGTGGCGAGGTCGAAGCCGACGATCTCGTTGGTCTCGTCGCCGTACTCACCCGTGCTGCCCTCATGCTCCTCGGTCGGCACGTAGAGCCGGCCGTTGCCGACGAGGACGTGCGTGCAGGACTCGACCTCCTGGGAGCAGCGGGGCTCGTAGCGCTCCGGGTCCGCGGCGATCTTCGCCTTCAGTTTCCCGGTCTTCTCATCGATGGAGAAGAAGTCCGTGACGCCGCTGCCGTCGCCGGAGGAGCCGCCGACCTCGGCCGCGACCACCAGAGGCTTGGTGGAGACGACGTTCGCACCGTCCACGCCCGGAGGCATCTTGTACTGCGAGATCGGCGCGCCGGTGAGCGGGTTGAGGTTCTGGATGGTGATCGTCGGCTCGTCGACCGATCCGCACCTGCGGACCGCGACGAGGCCTCCTTCGCCACCGCCGTAGCCCACGTCCTCGCAGTCCCCGGCGCTGGTCTGCGGCTTCCAGCGGGGGTTGCCGTTGGCCAGGTCGAACGCGGCGCCACCGTCGAGACCGCCGGCCGCGACGGTCTGGCCGTGCAGGGTGACCTCCGCGAAGCCCGCCTTCTTGTCGCCGACGGCGCCGCCGCTGATCGAGCTCTGCCACACCAGCTTGCCAGTGGTCAGGTCGACCAGGCCGACCTCGGTGCACGGCTGGTAGTAGCGCGGCGCCGTGCGCTTGGTGGCCTCGAAGAGGATCGGCAGCTTGTAGTCGGCCGTCATGTGGCGCGAGGTGCCGCAGACCTGGCCGGTCAGGGGCAGGGTCCACAGGACCGTGCCCTTGTCCAGGTCGTAGCCGACGATCGAGTTGACGCCCGGCTTCACGTACGCCTTGTCGGTGATCCAGGAGCCCGGGACATCGGTGAGGTCCGACACCGGGGGCTCCTCGAACTGGAAGGCGAGCTTGGACTTGGTGTTCGCCGGCACCTTCTCCTTGCCGCCCCCGCCGATGCCGCCCGCAGCGCCGTCCTTGCCGCCGTCCTGACCGGCGCTGGTCCCGCCCGAACCGCCCTTGGCGGTGTCGTCCCCGTCACCGCCGGAGTTCGCGTACCAGATGCCGCCGCCGACGATCAGCGCCACGGCGACGACCGCCGCGATGACGATCTGCATCTGCGCGGACAGCTTCTTGCCGCCGCCGGGGGCCGGCGGAGGCGTCTGCTGCGGGTACATCGGCTGCGTCGGGTAGCCGTACGGCTGCTGGGGCTGGCCCTGCGGCGGCTGCGGCTGCTGCGGGTAGCCGTACTGCTGTGGCGGCTGGCCGTACGGGGGCTGCACGGGCGGCTGCGGCTGCGGCTGCTCTTGCGGGTAGCCGTACGGCGGCTGCGCCGGGGGCGGCGGGGGCGTGGGCGCCCCGAAGCCTCCGTGGGGAGGCTCCTGCGGCGCGCCGAACCCGCCCGGGGGCGGCCCCGGCGGCTGGTTCGGCGGAGGGGGCGGCTGGGTCATGGCTGAGGACACCTCGGTCGGATCGGGAAGCGGACGGCGAAACGGACGGCGGATCAGGCGGAACGGAACGGGCGGGGGTCCGCCCGGCGGCCGGCGCCGGACAGACCCCCGGGCGTCACTTGGCGTACGCCATCATCGTCTTGGTCTCCTTCTCCTCCTTGTCGTTGGAGGCGGAGACCCGGCCGGACGCGATCACGAACGTGCCGTTGGAGTACGCGTACTTGGCGCTGTAGAAGGAGGTCTCCATCGAGGAGACCTCGGCCTGGCCCTGGATCAGCACCTTCGGCGCGCCACCGGTCGGCGCGAGCGTCGCGACCGCGCTGCCCGTGTCGTACCGCGGCTCGATGTAGAGCAGGACGTCCGAGCCCTCCATGCGCAGCGGGCTCATCTGCTGCTCACCGGGCGCCTTGGAACGCCACTTCGCCTTGCCGGTGTTCAGGTCGAAGGCGATGACCTCGTTGGGCGTGCCGTACGCGGTCTCGGTCGCCATGTAGAAGGTGTTCGCGTCGGCGGCGACACCGGTGCAGCCCTGGAGGTTCTTGCCGAAGATGACGAAGCTGCCGCCGCACTTCGGGGCGAACTTGTCGGTGCCGCCCTGGATCTGCGAGCGCTCCTTGCCGTCCGCGGTGAGCGAGAAGATCGCCCACTTCTTCTGCTCGCGCTGGGTGGCGGAGACGACCAGCGGGTCCACCGAGTAGACCTTGTCGACCTCCCAGGTCGCCTGCAGCTTGAAGGTCCACTTGGTCTTGCCCGTGGTGGGGTCGACCTCGCTGATCTGGTGCTGCTCCTTGTTCACGTCGCCCGAGGGGCACTGCGAGGCGGCGATCAGCTTGCTGCCGCCCGCGAACGCGTACGGCTTGCAGCCGCTGGTGGGGCCGGTGAAGAGCTGCTTGCCGTCGGCGAGGGAGAAGCCGTAGGCGGAGCTGGAGCCGGAGGCCGTCACCGTGTTGCCGCTGATGGCGAGGGTGTTGTCGGAGAAGGCGAAGAGGCCGGTCGGCTTGGGGATGGACTTCTTCCAGCCCGCCTTGCCGGTGTTGAGGTCGACCTGCTGCATCTCCAGGCACTTGGCGCGGTCGCCGGCGGAGTCCTTGTAGCCGAAGACCATGATGCCGTCGGCGGACGGCTGCGGCGGCGCGGCGCACAGCTCGTTGGGCACGTCGATGTGCCACTTGCTGGAGCCGTCGGCCAGGCTGTAGCCGTCGATGCCCTTGTACATCGCCTTGACGACGGTGTCGCCGACGATCCACGGGCCGTAGACGTCGGAGCCGTTGCGCGGCAGGTCGACGTTGTTCTTGAGCAGCCAGCTGATCTTGGCCTCGCCGTCCTTGCGGCCGGCGTTGAGGTCCTCGGGACCGCCGTTCTCGCCGTCGCCGCTGCCGTCGCCCTTGTCGACGGACTCGGTCGGCTTCGGCCCGGTGGTCGCGGACTGGGTCGGCTCGGCGACCGGGTCCTTCTCGTCGTCGCCGCCGATGGCGAACCAGGCGCCGAGGCCGATGACGAGCGCCGCGGCGACGGAGGCCGCCACGATGATGCCGGGCTTGCCCTTGAAGGGGTTCTTGCCGCCGCCACCGCCGGGCGCCGGGGGCATCGGGGCCGTCGGGTAGGCCCCGTACGGGCCGGGCTGCGGCTGGCCGTAGGGGCCGGGCTGCTGCGCGTACGGACCGGGCTGTTGCGGGTACCCGTACGGACCGGGCTGGCCCGGCTGCTGCGGCGCCTCCTGCGGGTAGCCGTACGGGCCCTGCTGAGGTGCCTGCTGCGGGTACCCGTACGGGCCGGGCTGCGCTGCGGGCTGGGCCGGAGCGGTGGGCGGGGCGGTCGGCGGAGCCTGCGGCGGGACCGGCGGTGCCTGCGGAGGCATCGGCGGGACCGGCGGGACGTTCGGGTCCGGAGCGCCGAAGCCCCCCGGCGGCTGGTTGCTGGGCGGCTGGGTCATCAGCGCTTCCCCCTTGATGTGAGCGGGTTTTCTTTCTACCACTCACCGGATGGCGCAAAAGCGACCGGTCCGTCCCTTGTTCCCAAGGGAGGACCGGTCCGTGATGCCAGCGTTACGCGTCCTCTACGACATCTCTACGCGTCTTCGGCGAGTTCCAGCCAGCGCATCTCCAACTCTTCGCGCTCACCTGCGAGTTCCCGGAGCTCCGCGTCCAGTTTGGCCACCTTTTCGAAGTCCGTGGCGTTTTCGGCGATTTGAGTGTGGAGCTTGCTCTCCTTCTCGGAGATCTTGTCGAGCTGTCGCTCGACCTTCTGCAGCTCCTTCTTCGCAGCGCGGGCGTCGGCGGCCGAGACGCCGGACTTCGCCGAGGCCGCGGGAGCGGCCGGCGCCGGGGCGGCGGCCTCGATCATCCGCTGCCGCCGCTCCAGGTATTCGTCGATGCCGCGCGGCAGCATCCGCAGGGTCCTGTCGCCGAGCAGCGCGAAGGTGCGGTCGGTGGTGCGCTCGATGAAGAAGCGGTCGTGGGAGATGACGACCATCGAGCCGGGCCAGCCGTCGAGCAGGTCCTCCAGCTGGGTCAGGGTCTCGATGTCGAGGTCGTTGGTGGGCTCGTCGAGGAAGAGCACGTTCGGCTCGTCCATGAGCAGCCGCAGCAGCTGGAGCCGGCGCCGCTCGCCGCCCGACAGGTCGCCGACCGGCGTCCACTGCTTCTCCTTGGAGAAGCCGAACTGCTCGCACAGCTGCCCGGCGGTCATCTCCCGGCCCTTGCCGAGGTCGACCCGGTCGCGGATCTGCTGCACGGCCTCCAGGACCCGCAGCTCGGCGGGGAGTTCGGTGACGTCCTGGGAGAGGTAGGCGAGCCGCACGGTCTTGCCGACCACGACCCGGCCGGCGGCGGGCTGGATGTCCCCCTCCGTGACGGCGGCATCGGCAAGCGCCCGCAGGAGTGAGGTCTTGCCCGCGCCGTTGACGCCGACCAGACCGATCCGGTCACCGGGGCCGAGCTGCCAGGTGAGGTGCTGGAGGAGCGTCTTCGGACCGGCGGTGACGGTCACGTCCTCCAGGTCGAAGACGGTCTTGCCGAGCCGGGCGTTGGCGAACTTCATCAGCTCGCTGCTGTCGCGCGGCTCCGGCACGTCCGCGATGAGCGCGTTGGCCGCCTCGATCCGGAAGCGCGGCTTGGACGTACGGGCGGGGGCGCCGCGGCGCAGCCAGGCCAGCTCCTTGCGGACCAGGTTCTGCCGCTTGACCTCCTCGGTCGCGGCGATCCGCTCGCGCTCGGCGCGCGCGAAGACGTAGTCGGAGTAGCCGCCCTCGTACTCGTACACCGTGCCGCGCTGCACGTCCCACATGCGGGTGCAGACCTGGTCGAGGAACCACCGGTCGTGGGTGACGCAGACGAGCGCGGAGCGCCGCTCGCGCAGGTGCTGGGCGAGCCAGGCGATGCCCTCGACGTCGAGGTGGTTGGTGGGCTCGTCGAGGACGATCAGGTCCTGCTCCTCGATGAGCAGCTTGGCGAGCGCGATGCGCCGCCGCTCGCCGCCGGACAGCGGCCCGATGACGGTGTCGAGGCCCTTCTCGAAGCCCGGCAGGTCGAGCCCGCCGAAGAGCCCGGTGAGCACGTCGCGGATCTTGGCGCTGCCGGCCCACTCGTGGTCGGCCATGACGCCGATGACCTCGTGGCGGATGGTCGCCGTCGGGTCGAGCGAGTCGTGCTGGGTGAGCACCCCGAGCCGCAGCCCGCCGCTGTGGGTGACCCGGCCGGTGTCGGCCTCCTCCAGCTTGGCGAGCATCCGGATGAGGGTGGTCTTGCCGTCGCCGTTGCGGCCGACGACGCCGATCCGGTCCCCTTCGGAGACGCCGAGGGACACCCCGTCGAGCAGTGCACGGGTGCCGTACACCTTGCTGACGGACTCGACATTGACCAGGTTGACGGCCATTTCACTCCTGTACGGGGGGTTCGGTCGACGTCCAGGGTAGACGGGTGGGGCGGGTGGGATAGCGTGCGGTGATTCGTTCGCGAGTGCGACCGCGTGCGAAGACGGGGACGGCGTGCGGGATCCCGTACGGGACGCGTACGGGATGACGTGCGCGAGGGCGTACGGGACGGCGTACGGAACGGGGGCGGAATGACGGGTGGGTCACCCCTCCGTTGTGGGCATACGTTCCGCAGGGGCGGAACGGGTGGGCACAACGGACGGCGCCCCCTTGCCGGGCCTAGGCTTCCGCGCCTGTACGTTCAGCACAAGGGCGCCGCGCTCGTGGTGCGGGTCCAGGCGCAGGTGCGGAACGCGCCCGCATGGGCGCCGTCCCGTGTGCCCACCCGTCCCGCCCTGCGGGACGAATGCCCACACGGGAGGGGGCGAAGGCGGCGCGGTCGTGCCGGTCCTGGACGGGCCCCTGAAGGGCGTCCGGGTCGACGATCTCGTCTCCGACACCCCGTACGCGAAGCCCCCGGAGTGGACCGAGGACTACGCCCGGGCGGACGAGCGGATCACCGTCCCCTGCCCGAACGGGCTGCCCGGCTATCCGCGGCCCGTCACGACGTTCCGGGTGTACGGGACGACGGACGCGAAGGCCCGGGAGTGGCTCGGCAGCCTGGTGGCCGCCGTCGCCGAGGACGTGCGGAAGGACGCGCGCTGCGGCAGGGCGCCGGTGCGGGACGAAGCCGTGCAGTCGTGGCGGTCCTCCCCGCCGGAGGAGGAGCCGGACGGGGAGGAGGAGTGCGGCTGGTTCCGCCCGGAGCTGCTCGGCCCCGCCTGGAAGGACGCCCACTGGTCCGCGAAGGGCGGCACCCACGCCTGGGCCCGGGCCTGCGCCACGACCGTCGGGACGAGCCGGTCCTCGGTGGCGGTGAGCTCCGCGACCTGGTGGGGCGAGGCGCTGCCGGAGGCGCGCGTCGAGTACGGGCGGGAGCTCGCCGCCGTCGGGAAGGGCGCCGGACACGGAGACGAGCAGCAGGCCGGGGAACAGCGGGCCGGGGAGAAGCGGGCCCACCGGCTCGCGGTGTGGGCCGAGGCGCGGTGCGCGGGCGGCCCGGCCCTGCACCGGCTGAGCCTGGAGGGGACGGACCGCGCGCTGCTCGCCGCCCGCGCCGACTCGTTCCTCACGCGCTCGCTGGACGCGTCGGGCGACTGCGACGGCATCGAGGTTCTGGGGAAGGTGTGGGGATGAGCGGGGAGACCGGAGCGGCCGGGCAGACCGTGGAAGGGTTCCGGCGGCGCCGGAGGATCCGCCTCGCGGCGGGCCTGACGGCCGGCGCGGTGCTGGTGGCGGGCGGCGTGTTCTGGCTGTCCGGCGGCTGGGACGAGTGGCGCCACGACCGGGCCCTGGACTCGGCGTGCGACGGCGCGCTCGCGGCCGGGCCGCTGCGGGAGCTGCTCGGCGGGGCCGAGGTCACCGCCGAGACCAGGCTGGACGCGGGGGCCTGGTGGCAGTGCCGGGTGAGCGGGGCGGACAGGGAGAAGGACGGCCGGATCGACCTGCGGGTGACGGTGGACGAGGCGGGCGACCGCCACGCCGATCTCGAATCGGCCGCCACCGACGCACCGCTCGGCCACGGCTGGACCGGCGGCTTCACGTTCGACCCGGACAGCAGATCCGACGACCGGGGCGAGGCGCGGGCCTCACTGCTCCTCGGCTGCGCCGCCAAGCCAGGCGCCGAGTCCGGCGCCGAGTCCGGCGCCGGGATCTCCGCCGAGGTGACCGCCCGGATCTCGCGCGCCGACTTCGCCCTGCCCGAGACCCGGACCCGGCTCGCCGCGGTCCTGACCGGCACGGCCTCGGCCTTCGCCCGGCAGCACGACTGCGCGCCCGCCGAGGGCGAGCCGGTGCGGGAGGTCGGCGTCTCGGTGAACGCCTGGGACTACCGCCCGTTCGCCTCCGTCTCGGGCAGCTGCGCCGGCCTCCTCGACGCCCCGACCGCCGCCCGCTGGGGCGTCCGCACCGCCGTCGAGTCCGCCCCGGGCCCGAAGCCCACGGAGGGCTGCACGCTCGGCGGCCTGCAGGGCGCGCCACTGTACGCGTTCGAGGCCCAGTACGGCGCGGCCCTGAGCTGGTACGAGCGGGAGGAACTGCGGGACCTGACCGCCCCGCCGACGCACGTCGACCCGAAGGGCCACTACGTCCTCTGGGCCAAGTGCCCGGGCGCGGCGCAGCTCGCCGCCTACACGGTCACCCCCGACGACTCGGGCACCCGCGCCGCCACCTCCGGCCCCGCCCTCGACCACCCCGCCCTGCGCAAGGCCCTGCGGTCCTTCGCCGCCCGCTCGGCGCAGACCCACGGCTGCACGGCCCCGGGCACCGCGCCGGTGTACCCCGACATCGACTAGGACCGGCCCTGGGGCGACCGGCTACGCCCGGCCCGCCCGCTCCACCAGGAACCAGCCCGCGAGCGCCATCGCGATGGCCGCCG
This sequence comes from Streptomyces fradiae, assembly GCF_041270065.1. NCBI lineage: Bacteria > Bacillati > Actinomycetota > Actinomycetes > Kitasatosporales > Streptomycetaceae > Streptomyces > Streptomyces fradiae. The sequence goes on from NZ_CP065958.1 coordinate 3,184,416, forward strand.
GGGCGGTCACCCTCAGGGCGATCAGGGTGGCGGTGTGGCCCTCCAGGAGGCCGCCGAGGCCGGTCATGGAGAGGCCGAGGACGCCGAGGAGGGCCAGGGTGATGCCGAGGGCGGCGAGGGGGGCGCCGGTGTCGGTCGCGGGGGCGGCGGGGGCCGGGTGCTCGAAGCGGCGGAAGACGGTCACCAGGAGGGCGGTGAGGACGGCCGCCGCCGCGAGGCGGAGCGGGACCTGGGCCCACCAGGCGCCGGTCGCGGGGGCGGGGAGGTCGACGCCGAGGGTGAGCAGCGCGCCGTACACGCCGAGCATCGCCGTCAGGTGCCAGAGGAAGGCGGTCATGGCGATCCCGTTGGCGGCGACGACCGCCCGCCAGACCCGGGCGCGGGCCGTGAAGCGGGCACCGGGGCCCTTCAGGAGCTCGACCGCGCCGACCAGCCACAGACCGTGGCAGAGCAGGGCGAGGGTGGGCGGGGCCATGTTGGAGACCTGCTCGCCCGGCATGCCGACCATGGACAGCGGATACGGGCCGAGGGCCACCAGCAGCCCCGCGCCCGCCAGACCGGCCGCCGCGAGGAGCGCCGGGCGGCGGATCATGCCGTCGGCGCGCAGGAAGCCGAGCTGGTGGACGGCCAGCCAGACCAGCGCGAAGTTCAGGAACTCGACGTACGGCACGCCCGCCGCGAACCGCAGCACGTCCACCGCGACCGCGCCCGCCACCAGCGCGCCGAACGCGCCCCAGCCGTACCGCCCGTGCGCCTTCAGGAGCGGCGGCGTGAAGGCGACCATGGCGAGGTAGATGCCGATGAACCACAGCGGCTGGGTGACGAGCCGCAGCGCCACCCCGGTCAGCCCGCCGTCCGCGCCGAGCAGCTGGACGGCGAGGGCCAGCACGGCCCACACCCCGATGAAGACCATCGTCGGCCGCAGCAGCCGCTGCAGCCGGGCCCGCAGGAAGGCGGCGTAGCGGGGGCGGGAGCGGTGGGCGAGGGCGTGCGAGAAGCCGCCCACGAAGAAGAACACCGGCATGACCTGCAGCGCCCAGGTCAGCACCTGGAGGCCGGGCACGACGGCGAGCAGGTTGCCGACCTGTCCGTCGGCGGTGACGGCCGCCATCAGCCAGTGGCCGAGCACGACGACCGCGAGCGAGGCGACCCGCAGCAGGTCGACGTAGCGGTCGCGGGTCGCGGGCGTGGCGGCGGCGAGTTCCCGAGCACTGATTCCCATACGGGCACGGTGCCGGGCGGGCCCGGGGCGCCGGGAGCGCTCGGATACTCAACTCGCGCGTGAGTACGAGCCGTACCCACGAGTGCCGCCCGGCCCGGACGGCCCGGCCCGGATGGCGGGAGCGCGCTCCACCGCGCGGGCGAACCCACGGCCCGGGCTGCCGGGCCCGGGGCGGCGGCGGCGCATCGTCTTCTCGTGTCCCACCCCCACGAGGAGAACCCCATGGCACAGCTCCCCCGTCCTTCCCGCCCGGCCCGGCTCGCCACCGCCGTCGCGACCGCCGCCGCCCTCACCGTGCTCGGCGCGGGCCCCGCGCTCTCGGCCGGCGGCGACCCCACGGTGACCGATCCGCGCTTCCTCGCCCACTTCACCGGCGAGGGCGAGACACCCGAGAACATCGCGCTCGAACCCGACGGCTCGGCCGACATCACCTTCGCCTTCGCCCACCAGGTCGCCCGCGTCGCCAAGGACGGCGACACGAAGATCCTCGCCACCCTGCCCGCGGTGGCGAACCCGGACACCCCCGTCGGTGCCGCGATCGCCCTCGGCATCGCCCGCGCCCACGACGGCACCCTCTACGTCGCCTACGCCACCGGCGAGGCGACGACCCACGGCATCTGGCGGGTCGCCCCCGGCGGCGGCACGGCCGAGAGGATCGTGGCGCTGCCCGTCGACACGTTCCCCAACGGCATGGCCATCGACAAGGAGTGCGACACGCTCTACGTCGCCGACTCGGCGCGCGGCGCGGTCTGGAGCGTGGCCCTGAACACGGGCGACGCCACCCCGCAGGCCACGGTCTGGGCCTCCGGAGACGCCCTCGAACCGACGCCGCAGCTGCCCTTCGGCGCCAACGGTCTCAAGGTCCACAACGGTGCCGTGTGGGTCTCCAACTCCGCGCGGGGCACCCTGCTGCGCATCCCGTTCGGCCCCGGCCCCGACCGGGCCGCCGGGCCGGTCGAGGAGCGGGCGACCGGGCTCGACGGGATCGACGACTTCGCCTTCACCGGGCACGGCGACACCGTCCTCGCCGCGCTGATCCAGGCGAACGCGCTGGAGCTCGTCCGCCCCGACGGGAGTCACAAGACCGTGCTCACCGCCGCCGACGGGCTCGACAACCCGACCTCTGTCGCTGTGCACGCCAAGACCGTCTACGTGAACAGCGCGGCCTACTTCAACACGATGGACCCGGACCCGAACCTGCTGCTCGCCCGGATCTCCAAGAACAAGCTGTAGGTCAGTCCAGGACCCTCGCCCCGGCCGCCGGGGAGGTCGCCACGCGGGCCGTCCGGCAGGTGCCGGAGGCGATCAGCGCGGCGGCGACCGACTCGGCGGACTCCGGGTCCTTCACCAGGAACGCGGTCGTCGGGCCCGAGCCGGAGACGAGGGCCGCGAGCGCGCCCGCGTCCGTGCCGGCCGCGAGGGTGGCCGCCAGCGAGGGGCGCAGCGACAGGGCGGCCGGCTGGAGGTCGTTGGCCAGGGCGCCCGCGAGCGCGGTGGCGTCGCCGGTGCGCAGGGCGTCGAGGAGTACGGGCGAGGCGGCCGGCTCCGGCACGGCCACGCCCTCGTTGAGCCGGTCGAACTCGCCGTACACCGCCGGGGTCGACAGACCGCCGTCGGCGACCGCGAACACCCAGTGGAAGGCGCCGCCGGCGGCACCGCCGGCGGCACCGCCGACCGGCAGCTCGGTCAGTCGCTCGCCGCGGCCGACGCCGAGCGCGGCGCCGCCGACCAGGCTGAACGGCACGTCGGAGCCCAGCTCGGCGCAGATGTCGAGGAGTTCGGCGCGCGGGGTGTTCAGGCCCCACAGCGCGTCGCAGGCGAGCAGCGCGCCCGCGCCGTCGGCGCTGCCGCCGGCCATGCCGCCGGCCACCGGGATGTCCTTGACGATGTGCAGGTGCACGTCGGGCGAGATGCCGTGGCGGGCGGCGAGCAGTTCGGCGGCGCGCGCGGCCAGGTTGCTGCGGTCGAGCGGCACCTTGTCGGCGTCGGGGCCCTCGCAGGTGACCGTCAGGGTCTCGGCGGGCGTCGCGGTGACCTCGTCGTACAGCGACACGGCGAGGAAGACGTTGGCCAGGTCGTGGAAGCCGTCGGGGCGGGCGCCGCCGACCGCGAGCTGCACGTTGACCTTGGCGGGCACCCGTACGGTCACGCCGCTCATACCTTCGCCTCCGGCTTGTTCTCGGCGATCCGGGCGAACTCCTCGACCGTCAGCGCCTCGCCCCGCGCCTGCGGCGAGATCCCGGCCTTCACCAGGGCCTCCTCGGCCGCGGCCGGCGACCCCGCCCAGCCCGCGAGCGCGGCCCGCAGGGTCTTGCGGCGCTGCGCGAAGGCCGCGTCGACGACCGCGAAGACCTCGGCCTTGGAAGCGGTCGTGGCGATCGGCTCGGTGCGCCGCACGAGGGAGACCAGGCCGGAGTCGACGTTCGGCGCGGGCCAGAACACGTTGCGGCCGATGGCGCCGGCCCGCTTGACCTCCGCGTACCAGTTGGCCTTCACGGAGGGGACCCCGTACACCTTGTTCCCGGGGCGCGCCGCCAGCCGGTCGGCGACCTCCGCCTGCACCATCACGAGGGTCCGCTCGATGGTCGGGAAGCGGTCCAGCATGTGCAGCAGCACGGGCACGGCCACGTTGTACGGCAGGTTCGCCACGAGCGCGGTCGGCGCCGGGCCCGGCAGCTCCTGCACGTGCATGGCGTCCGAGTGCACCAGCGCGAACCGGTCCTTCTTCCCCGGCATCCGCGCGGCGATCGTCGCCGGCAGCGCCGCGGCCAGGACGTCGTCGATCTCGACCGCCGTCACCCGGTCCGCCGCCTCGAGCAGCGCCAGGGTCAACGACCCGAGCCCGGGCCCCACCTCGACGACCACGTCGTCCGGCCGCACCTCGGCCGTCCGGACGATCCGCCGCACGGTGTTGGCGTCGATGACGAAGTTCTGACCCTTCTGCTTCGTGGGCCGCACGCCGAGTGCGGCGGCCAGCTCACGAATGTCGGCGGGGCCGAGGAGGGCGGAGTCGGGGCTGTCGGGGCCGGTGGTGGTGCTCACCGGTACAGCGTACGGGGCGCGGACGGGCCCCATACACACGTCACCGCACACGTCACTGGTGCAGCCGCCGCCCGCAGTGCGGCCACGGGCTCGCGCCCCGTTGCACGTAGAGCTTCTTCGCGCGGAAGGTCTGTTCCGCCGCCGGGGCGTTCTGGGCGACGCCGGTGCCGCCGAGGGCGCGCCAGGTGCCGGGGTCGAACTGGTAGAGGCCGCCGTAGGTGCCGGAGGGGTCGACGGCGGTGGGGCGGCCGCCGGACTCGCAGGCGGCGAGGGCGCCCCAGTTCAGGCCGTCGGCGCCGGACACGGAGGTGGGCAGGGGGCGGGTGCCGACCCGGACGCGCTGGGAGACGGGCTCACGGACGGTCTCCTCGCCCATGCGGCGCGGCCGCTGCCGGACCCCGTTGACGGTCCGCAGGGCGTACGTGACGCGGCGCACGCCCGGCACGCCCTGGCGTTCGACCAGCTCGGTGCCGGCGAAGAGCTCCGGGTCGCGGGTCCGTTCGACGGCGAACGGCACCGGCTCCTCGCGGATCTCCTGGGTGCCGGTGATCCGCAGCACGGCGACGGTCTGCCCGTCGCGCGGGAAGGAGTCGAGCGGCACCGAGGTGGTGTCCTGCCCGGCGAGCGCGATCCCGGCCTCCTCGGCGGCCTCGCGGACGGTGGCCGCGTTGGTGCGCACGGTCCGCTCCCGCCCGTCCGCCAGGAAGGTGACGGCCCGCTCGGTGCGCACGTCGAGCGCGAGGCCCTGCCGGGAGATCGGCGCCGACCGGGACACCGACAGATACGCGCCCTCCGCCCGCACCCCGAGCTGCCGCAGCGCCCCGTCGACCGTACGGGCGGTGGTCCACACCTGGCGGCGCCGGCCGTCGAGAGTGAGGGAGACCGGACGCCCGTAGCGGACGGCGATCTCGTCGCCGCTGCCCAGGGCGGTGCCGGGGGCGGGCGCGACGATGTCGTGCGCGCCGACCACGAGGCCCTCGTCGGCGAGCAGCTCCTCGACGTCGTCGGCGAAGGTGTGCAGGGTGCGCGGGACCCCGTCGACGGAGACCTGCACGGCCTTGTCGTCGGCGACGAAGGCGCTGGTGCCGCCGGCGAGGAAGGCGACGACGAGGGCCTGCGGGACGATCCGCCGCAGCCCTTCGGCGGCGGGCGGGCTCGCCTTGCGGCGCCGGGCGGCCCGGCGAGCCCCGGAACGGTGCGAAGTGCTCACGAGGCCGGGACCCTAGCCCCGCGCGCGGTCACTCTCCAAAATCACCCGGCTACGACACGTAACCGTTATGGATCAGTAATCGAAGGCGCGGGCCGTGTTCACGGCGATCGCCCCGGCCAGCTCCTCCTCCGTGATCCCGCGCACCGCCGCCATCGCCCGCACGGTCACCGGGATCAGATACGGGGCGTTGGGGCGGCCCCGGAAGGGCGCGGGAGTGAGGAAGGGGGCGTCGGTCTCGACGAGGACGAGCTCCAGCGGGGCGACGGCGAGGGCGTCGCGCAGCGGCTGGGCGTTCTTGAAGGTGACGTTGCCGGCGAAGGACATGTAGTAGCCCTTGGCGGCGCAGATCTCGGCCATCTCGGCGTCGCCGGAGTAGCAGTGGAAGACGGTCCGCTCGGGCGCGCCCTCCTCGTCGAGGACGCGCAGCACGTCGGCGTGGGCCTCACGGTCGTGGATGACGAGCGTCTTGCCCCGCCGCTTGGCGATCTCGATGTGGGCGCGGAAGGACCGCTCCTGGGCGGCCATGCCCTCGGGGCCCGTACGGAAGTAGTCGAGGCCCGTCTCGCCGACGCCGAGGACGTGCGGCAGGGCGGCGAGCCGGTCGATCTCGGTGAGGGCGTCGTCGAGCGCCGCGTCGCCGCCCGCCTCCCGCGCACCTTGCCGTGACCACCCGTCGGGGTCGCCCAGGACGATCCGGGGCGCCTCGTTGGGGTGCAGGGCCACGGCCGCGTGCACGTGCTCGTGCGCGGCGGCGGTCTCGGCGGCCCACTGGGAGCCCTTGATGTCGCAGCCCACCTGGACGACCGTCGTGACGCCGACGGCGGCGGCCTTGACCAGGGCCTCCTCGACGGTGCCGGACTGCATGTCGAGGTGGGTGTGCGAGTCCGCGACCGGGACGGGCAGGGGCTCGGGCAGCGGCGGCGGGGCGTCCTTGGCACTCATGGCCCCGATCGTACGAGGGCCATGAGTGCGAGGGCGAAGGATTACCGGCGGGGACTACCGGCCGGACCGGCGCGGACCGCCGGCGGGGCTTACCGGCGGGACCGGCGGTGGAAGAGGTCGGAGAGGTGCCAGTGGTGCGGTACCGGCGGCGGCTCCTCGCCCGCGACGGGGACGTCCTCCGTCAGTTCCTGACCGATCGGCCCGGCGATGCCCACCGGCTTGGCCGCCTTGGCCCCCGGGCCGTGGTGCTCGGTCGCCGCGACCATGTCGAGCACCGAGGACACCCTGCCCGCACGCATGATGCGGACGACGTGGCTGTCGCAGTTCATGCAGGTCGGACGCGACAGCGGGGACGGGACCCGCTGGCCGTCGGCCTTGTAGACGACGTACTCGTGACCGTGCTCGTCGGTGTGGTGCTCGATCTCGTACGCCTGCTCCCAGCCGTATCCGCACCTCATGCAGGCGAAGGCATACGCTTCGTGAGCGACGGGCGTTCCGGTGCCGGTGATCTCACTCATTCCAGCTCCTCTCCACTGATCCAGTGGACGCCTTTTCGAGCCGGAACGCATCAGCGCCGGAAGAACCATGGACGCTCTTTGGCGTTTCCTTGCCCAAAAGGCCTTCGAGCAGCCCCGTCACCGGGTTCCGCTTTGCCTTTCAGATTAGTCCTTTACCGTTTCCAGAGCCCGGTCCCGCCGGGTCCTTTGCCACCCCGGCCGCGTTCTTTGCCGCCACGACGGCATCGAACACCTCGCGCTTGGGAAGCCCCGCCTCGGCGGCGACCGCCGCGATGGCCTCCTTGCGCCGCTCCCCCGCCTCCTCGCGCACCCGCACCCGGCGCACCAGCTCCTCGGCGTCGAGCTCGGCGGGCCCGGTCTCCGGGGCGCCCTCGACGACGACGGTGATCTCGCCGCGTACGCCCTCCTTCGCCCACTCCACCAGCTCGCCGAGCGGGCCGCGCTTCACCTCCTCGTACGTCTTGGTCAGCTCCCGGCAGACGGCGGCGCGCCGGTCGGTGCCGAAGACCTCGGCCATCGCGGCGAGCGTGTCGTCGAGCCGGTGCGGGGCCTCGAAGTAGACGAGGGTGCGCCGCTCCTGCCCGACCTCGCGCAGCCGGGACAGGCGCTCGCCGGCCTTGCGGGGCAGGAAGCCCTCGAAGCAGAAGCGGTCCACGGGCAGCCCGGACAGGGCGAGCGCGGTGAGCACGGCGGACGGGCCGGGCACGGCGGTGACCTTGATGTCCCGCTCGACGGCGGCGGCGACCAGGCGGTATCCGGGGTCGGAGACCGAGGGCATCCCGGCGTCGGTGACGAGCAGCACGCGGGCGCCGCCCTCCAGGGCCTCCACCAGTTCGGGCGTACGGGCCGACTCGTTGCCCTCGAAGTAGGAGACCACCCGGCCCTGGGTGTGCACACCGAGCGCGCGGGTGAGCCCGCGCAGCCTGCGGGTGTCCTCGGCGGCCACGACGTCCGCCCGCTCCAGCTCGGTGGCGAGCCGCGGCGGGGCGTCCGCGATGTCGCCGATGGGGGTCCCTGCGAGTACCAGCGTTCCAGTCACAGGAGCATCCTCCCAGCCCGGACAGGCGACGCGCACAGGCGCGTTCCCTACGATGGCGCGGTGACCAGAACCGCACCCGAGGCCCTGGAGGGTCAGCAGCCCATGGACCCCACGGCTCACGTGGACCCCACGGCCCCCGTGGATCCCGCGGCTTCCATGGCCCCCGCCGCGGCGGAGTCCTCCGAGTGGCTGCGCAGGCTGCGGCGCTTCGGTTACCGGCCCGACCCGACGGCCTCCCTCTCCATCGGGCTGCGGGAGCGGCTCGTACCGCCGTACACCCGGCCCTCGCCGCGCCTGTGGTCGCTGTTCGGCATCGGCCCCAAGGCCGCCCACCAACTGTGGCGGATCGCCGCCTGGGCCGGTCCGCTGCTCGTCGCGCTGGTCGCGGGCCTGCTGCGGTTCTGGAACCTGGGCAGGCCGAACGCGGTGATATTCGACGAGACGTACTACGCCAAGGACTCCTGGGCCCTGATCAACCAGGGGTACGAGGGGGCGTGGCCGAAGGACATCGACAAGACGATCCTGGCGAACCCGGACTCGGTGCTCGTCCCGACGGAGCCGGGCTATGTGGTCCATCCGCCGGTCGGCAAATGGGTCATCGGCATCGGCGAGAAGATCTTCGGCTTCGAGCCCTTCGGCTGGCGCTTCATGGTGGCGCTGCTCGGCACCCTGTCGGTGCTGATGCTGTGCCGGATCGGCCGGCGGCTTTTCCGCTCGACGTTCCTGGGCTGTCTGGCGGGTCTGCTGCTCGCGGTGGACGGTCTGCACTTCGTGATGAGCCGCACGGCGCTGCTCGACCAGGTGCTGATGTTCTTCGTGCTCGCCGCCTTCGGCTGCCTGGTGATCGACCGGGACCGAGCGCGGGCCCGGCTGGCCGGGGCGCTGCCGGTGGACTCCGACGGGGGTACGGGCGTGCTGCGGCCGGACGCGGAGGTCGCGGAGGGCCTGGGGCTCGGCTGGCGGCCGTGGCGGCTCGCGGCGGGCGTGATGCTGGGCCTGGCGGCCGGCACCAAGTGGAACGGGCTTTACATCATGGCCGCGTTCGGCCTGATGACGGTGTTGTGGGACATCGGCGCGCGGCGCACGGCGGGCGCGGTCCGCCCGTACGCGGCGGTGGCCCGGCGGGACCTCGTGCCGGCCTTCGTCTCGGTCGTGCCGGTGGCCATCGCCACGTATCTGGTCTCCTGGTCGGGCTGGATCTTCACCGACAAGGGCTACTTCCGGAACTGGGCCGCCGAGCAGGACAAGCTCGGCGGTGGCGGGACGTGGGGCTGGCTGCCGGAGTGGCTGCGCAGCCTGTGGCACTACGAGACCGAGGTCTACAAGTTCCACGTGGGCCTGAGCTCGCCGCACACCTACGAGTCCAACCCGTGGAGCTGGCTGGTCCTCGGCCGCCCGGTCTCCTACTTCTACGAGTCCCCCGCCCCCGGCACCGCCGGCTGCCCGGTCGACGCCCGGGAGAAGTGCGCCCAGGAGGTCCTCGCCCTCGGCACCCCGCTCCTGTGGTGGGCGGCCTGCTTCGCGCTCCTGTACATCCTGTGGCGCTGGGCCTTCCGCCGCGACTGGCGCGCGGGCGCGATCGCCTGCGGCGTCCTGGCCGGCTGGGCGCCCTGGCTGCTCTATCAGGAACGCACCATTTTCCTTTTCTACGCGGTGGTGTTCGTCCCCTTCCTGTGCCTCGCGGTGGCGATGATGCTCGGGGCGATCGTGGGCCCCGCGGGCTCCTCGGAAAGACGCCGCACTTTCGGTGCGGTGGCGGCGGGAGTGCTCGTTCTCCTCATCGTCTGGAATTTCATCTATTTCTGGCCGCTGTACACCGGGACGGCGATTCCGATGGAGCAGTGGCGGAACAGGATGTGGCTGGACACGTGGGTGTAGGGAGCCCCTACGGGGCTTCCTCGCCCAGCGGGGTGAGGCAGAGGGTGAAGCCGCTGCGGCCGGTCTCGGAGTACTCGGCGTAGCGGGTCAGGTCGCAGTGGTCGTGGCCGCTGTCGTGGCGCTCCGCCACCCGGTAGTCGGCCTCGTCGGAGTAGCAGTCGACGACCACGACGTCCGGGAAGAGCTCGTTGCCCTTGTTGTGGACGCACGAGCCGACCTCGGCGCTGGCGGGGCTGCCTTCGTAGAGGTACCCGAACGCGCCGACGATGGCGAACGGCAGCAGGACGCCGAGCGCCTCGACCCGGCGGAGGAGCGGGCGGCCGGGGTTCACCGAGGGCCGCACGCCACCGGCGGGCGGGGCAAGCCGGCCGAGACGGATCCGCTGGACGAGGTTGAGCACCAGGACGACGGGCGTGTAGAAGAACGAGGCGAGGCCCCACCAGCCCTGATAGAGCGTCCGGGCCGTCATCTCCCGGTACAGGGCGAACCCGCAGTCCCGGCAGAGCGTCGCGCGGTTCTTGCAGGTCCGCATGATGACGACGAGCCCCTGGTGGGAGCGGAGGGTGGTGCGCAGGGCGGGCAGGGAGCCGCAGACCTGGCAGCCGCCGGCGGGGAGTTCGGGAACGGCGGACTCGGCGGGAGCCGGCGTGGGCTCGGCGGGACCGGTCGGCTTGGACAGCGGTGTGGACATGGTGAATTCCCCCCCGGGAAACAAAAAGAGTGGTAAGCGAGAGGCTGAAGAGTACGGCCCCGCACCGACACACGGTCGGCTGAGCGGATCGCTATCCGGTAACAACCGTCCCGGCTCTCACTCCTGACAGGGCGACCGCCGCTTAGGCTCCCCCTGGGGCCATACCTGGGGGAGGGAGGCGCAGCCATGCGCAGTGGTGCCAAGGTCGCGATCGTCGGCGGAGTCTTCGTCGTCGTGGCGAGCGGGGTGGGATACGGGGGCTACAACCTCTGGAACGGGATCAGCGGAGGCTCCGGCGGGCCGACGACGGCGTCCGGTTCGAACAGCAAGAAGACAGGGCCGGTCACCGCCGAGGAGGTCACGGCGACCGCGAAGGACTTCCTCGCGGCCTGGGCCGGCGGCGAGTCCGATGCGGCCGCGCAGTTCACGAACAACCCGGTCGCCGCCGGCCCCGCGCTGCTCGGCTTCCGCGAGGAGGCGAAGGTCTCCGCCGCGCAGATCACCCCGGGCACGCCGACCGGGACGACGGTGCCCTTCACGGTGAAGGCCACCATCACGTACGAGGGCGGGTCCAAGCCCTGGACGTACGCCTCGCAGCTCACCGTCGTCCGCGGCCTCACGACCGGCCGGCCGCTGGTCGACTGGAAGCCGGCCGTGCTGCACCCGAAGCTCACGGCGGGCGGCTCGCTGCGCACCGGCGGCGCGAGCTCCGGCGAGATCGAGGCCGTCGACCGCAAGGGCCGGGTCCTGACGGCGGAGAAGTACCCCTCGCTCGGACCCGTCCTTGCCCAGCTGCGCGAGCGCTACGGCTCGACGACGGGCGGCAAGCCGGGCATCGAGGTGTACGTCGACTCCGGCGCGGAGGGCGTGCCCGACACGACGCTGCTGACGCTCCAGAAGGGCGAGCCGGGCAAGCTGGAGACGACCATCGACGCCGACGTGCAGGCGGCGGCGGAGAAGGCGGTGGCGCGGTACGGGACGGCCTCCGTGGTGGCGATCCAGCCGACGACGGGCGCGGTGCGGGCGGTGGCGAACAGCCCGGCGAACGGCTTCAACGCGGCCTTCGAGGGCGCGAAGATGCCCGGCTCGACGCTGAAGGTCCTGACGGCGGCGCTGCTCCTCGACAAGGGCCTGGTGAAGGCCGACCAGGTGACGGAGTGTCCGCAGAACGTGCTGTACCAGGGCCGGACCTTCCACAACCTCGACAACTTCGCGCTGGAGGGCAGGACCTTCGGGTACTCCTTCGCCAAGTCGTGCAACACCGCCTTCATCAAGAAGATCGACGACGTCCACGACGACTCCGCCCTGGGCAAGGAGGCACGGGAGGTTTTCGGCATCGGTCTGGAGTGGAAGACCGGCATCCGGTCCATGGACGGCAGGATCCCCGACGCGACCGGCGGCGAGGCCGCGGCCCAGTACATCGGCCAGGGCACGGTCCAGATGAACCCGCTGACCATCGCGTCGATCACGGCGACGGCGAAGGCGGGCGTCTTCAAGCAGCCGTACCTGGTGGCGGCGGACGTGGACGACCGCGAGTTCGCCCAGGCCGAGCGAAGGCTGTCCGCGTCGGTCGCGCGGCAGCTGCGCGACATGATGCGGACCACCGCGACCGCGCGCTACGGCACGGGGACGCGCGCCATGTCCTCCGTCGGCGGCGACAAGGGCGCGAAGACCGGTTCGGCGGAGGTCGACGGCCAGGCGACCTCGGACTCCTGGTTTACCGGCTTCTCGGACGACCTCGCGGCGGCGGCCTTCGTGGAGGGCGCCGGTCACGGCGGCGACGCGGCCGGTCCGGTGGTGGCGCAGGTGCTGCGGGCCGGGTAGCGGTGCCGTAACCCGGTCGCGTGCCTCGTACACGTACCGCTAGCCTGCGAGCCCATGACGACGTCACACGCAGATGCCCATCCCCAGTTCGCCGCGGCCCTGCAGGAGCTGGGCCTCGATGTCGAGGTCCGGCGGTTCCCGGACGAGACGCGGACCGCGCAGCAGGCCGCCGAGGCCATCGGCTGCGCGGTCTCGGAGATCGTGAAGTCGCTGATCTTCGCGGCGGACGGGGTGCCGGTGCTCGTCCTGATGGACGGCGCCTCGCGGGTGGACGTGGAGAGGGTACGGCAGGAGCTGGGCGCCGGGGCGGTCACACGCGCCGACGCGCGGATCGTCCGGGAGACGACGGGGTACGCGATCGGCGGCGTCCCGCCCTTCGGGCACCGCAGCCGGACCCGGGTGCTCGCCGACCGCGGGCTGCTCGACCACGCGGTGGTGTGGGCGGCGGCCGGCACCCCGCACAGCGTCTTCGCGCTCGACCCGAAGACGCTGATCGCACACGCGGGCGGCACGCTGGTGGACGTCCGCGAGCGTTCCGGCGAGCTCTCCGACGGGCCCTCCGCCGACGGGCCCTCCGCCGAGCGTTCGGCGTGACGCCGCTGGTCGTCACGGCGGTGCTGCTCGCCGCCGTGACGCACGCGAGCTGGAACGCGATCGCCGCGCGCATCCACGACCAACTGCTCTCCTTCACGCTGATATCCGGCGGCGGGGCCCTCATCGGCATCGTCGGCGTCTGCTTCACCCCGCTGCCCGCTGCCGGCGCGTGGCCGTATCTGATCGCCTCGGCGGCGCTGCACGTGGCGTACTACGCGCTGCTCATGAAGTCCTTCGCGCTCGGCGACTTCGGCCAGATGTACCCGATCGCGCGCGGCACGGCGCCGCTGGTGGTCACCCTGCTCGCCGCGCTCTTCGTCGGCGAGATCCCGGACGCCGGGCAGCTCGCGGGCGTCGCCGTCGCCTGCGCGGGCCTCACCGGCCTGGCCCTGTGGGGCATCCGGGGCAAGGGTGCCCGGCCGCACTGGCCGGCGCTGCTCGCCGCGGGCACGACGGGCCTGTCGATCGCCGCGTACACCGTCGTCGACGGCGTCGGCGTCCGCGCCTCCGGCACCCCGCTCGGCTACATCGCCTGGCTGATGCTCCTGGAGGGCCTGGTCATCCCGGTCTACGCCGTCACCCGCCGCGGCCCCGCCGTCCTGGCCGCCGAACTCCGCCCCTTCGCCGCCCGCGGCCTGCTCGGCGCCGCGATGTCGGTCGCCGCCTACGCCCTCGTCCTCTGGGCCCAGACCAAGGCTCCGCTGGCCCCGATCGCCGCCCTCCGCGAGTCCTCCATCATCGTCGGCGCCGCCATCGGCGCCCTGCTCTTCAAGGAACGCTTCGGAGGGCCACGGGTCGCGGCGGCGGGCCTGATGGTGGTGGGCATCGGCCTGATGCTGTACGCGAGTTGAGGAGGAACGCCCATGGGTGAAGTGTCTGACGTACGCACCAGGATCTCGGCCTACGGCCTCGTCGTCGACCGAGACCAACTGCTGCTCGCCCGGCTCGGCGCGACGTCACCCGTCTTCGCGCCCGGACTGTGGCATCTGCCGGGCGGCGGCCTCGATCCCGGCGAGCAGCCGGCGGAGGCGCTGGTCCGCGAGCTGCGCGAGGAGACCGGGCTGACGGTGGGCGCGGACGAGGTCCGTCTGCTCGACGCCCGTACCTACACCACGGAGCGCGGCGGTACCCGCTGGCACCTCACGGCGCTCTTCTACGCCGTCACCCTCACCGGGGCCGCCGCGGCCGCCCCGCTCGTCGCCGAGACCGACGGTTCCAGCGAGGCCCCCACCTGGATCCCGCTGACCGAACTGGCCCTCCTCGACACCGAGAACCGCCTGTCGCCGCCGACGGCCGACGCGCTGCGGATGCTCAGAGGGACGCCCGGACCGCCCGGACCAGGGCCTGGGCGCGCGGGTCGGCCGTGACCGTCTTGCGCATGCCGTTGGTGACATAGCCGAAGGAGATCCCGGAGTCGGGGTCGGCGAAGCCGAGGGAGCCGCCGCGGCCCGGGTGGCCGAAGGAGCTGGGGCCGAGGAGCGGGGAGGCCGGGCCGTGGAGCATGTGGCCCAGGCCGAAGCGGGTGCCGACGACGAGGACCCGGTCGGCGCCCGCGGACTCCTCGGTACGGGCCAGGGCCAGGGTGGCCGGGGCGAAGAGGCGGGGGCCGCCGTCGACCGGGCCGAGGGTGGCGGCGTAGAAGCGGGCGAGGGCGCGGGCGGTGGCGACGCCGGCGGAGCCGGGCAGTTCGGCCGCCCGGTACACCGGGTCGTTCTCGTCGGGGCGCGGCTCGATCACCCCGAAGGCGCGCCGGGTGAGCGACCGCGGGTCCTCGTAGGCGGCGGTCACGGCCGGCTTGGGGCGCAGCCGCAGCGCCGGGCTGTCGGCGGGCTCCTTCTCCTCGACCGGGCCGAGCCGGCCGACCCGGTGGGCCTCGGCCTCGGGCAGTCCGATCCACAGGTCGAGGCCGAGCGGGCGGGCGATCTCCTCGGCGGCCCAGCTGCCTATGGTGCGGCCGGTGACCCGGTGGACCAGGCCGGAGAGCAGCCAGCTGAAGGTGTGCGCGTGGTAGCCGTGGGCGGTGCCGGGCTCCCAGGCGGGGGCCTGGGCGGCGATCGCGGCCGTCGCGGTCGGCAGGTCGACGGCCTCGGCGAGGGTGAGGGGCCGGTCGAGGACCGGTACGCCCGCGCGGTGCGCGAGCAGCTGCCGTACGGTCACCCGCTCCTTGCCCGCGGCCTTGAACTCCGGCCAGTACGTGGCGACCGGCGCGTCCAGGTCCAGCTGCCCGCGCTGGTGGAGCAGGAGCGGGACGGCCGCGGCGACGCCCTTGGTCGCCGAGCGCACGACCTGGGCGGTGTCGGCCGCCCACGGCTCCTCGCCGTCGACGTCACGCGTGCCCGCCCACAGGTCGACCACCTTGGAGCCGTCGCGGTAGACGGCGACGGCCGCGCCGCGCTCCCCGCGCTGCTCGAAGTTGCGCAGGAACGCGTCCCTGACCGGCTCGAATCCCGCCGCCACCGTGCCCCGGACGTCCACCTGAACCCACGCTTCCTCTCGTACGTACGACCCCCATCGTGCAACGCGGGGGGCCGCCCGCCGATTCCGGGGTCGGGCGTACGGCTCGAAAGGGTCAGACGTCGACCGCGCTCGGCACGAAGCCGAACGGCAGCTCCAGGCGGTGCCTGGCCATCAGCTCCTCGTCGGAGAGGATCTCCGCGGTCCGCCCGTCGGCGGCGATCACGCCCTCGCTGAGGATCACCGAGCGCGGGCAGAGCTCCAGGGCGTACGGCAGGTCGTGGGTGACCATGAGGACGGTGACGTCCAGGGAGCGCAGGATGTCGGCGAGCTCGCGCCGGGAGGCCGGGTCCAGGTTGGAGGACGGCTCGTCGAGGACGAGGATCTCCGGCTCCATCGCGAGCACGGTCGCGACCGCGACCCGGCGCCGCTGTCCGAAGGACAGGTGGTGCGGGGGCCGGTCGGCGAACTCCTCCATGCCGACCCGGGCCAGCGCCTTGCGGACCACGGCCTCCAGCTCGGCACCGCGCAGCCCGGCGGCCGCCGGGCCGAAGGCCACGTCCTCGCGGACCGTCGGCATGAACAGCTGGTCGTCGGGGTCCTGGAAGACGATGCCGACCCGGCGCCTGATCTCGGCCAGGTGCTTCTTCCCGACCGGGAGGCCGGCCACGGTCACGCCGCCCGCCCCGCCGGTGAGGATGCCGTTGAGGTGGAGGACCAGGGTGGTCTTGCCGGCGCCGTTGGGGCCGAGCAGGGCGACCCGCTCGCCGCGTCCCACGGTCAGGTTCACGCCGAAGAGGGCCTGGTGGCCGTCGGGGTACGCGTACGCGAGGCCGCGTACGTCCAGCGAGGGGTGCGAGTGGTGCGCGGAGTGCGGGTTGTGCGAGGGGTCCATGGTCACAGGGTCCATCCGAGGAGGCAGATCAGGAGGGCGGCGAGCGGCAGCGCGGCGGCCTGCCGCCACTGGACGGCGCTCGCGGTGACCTCGTCGATGACGGGCATGGTGCCGGTGTAGCCGCGGCTGACCATGGCGAGGTGGACCCGTTCCCCGCGCTCGTAGGAGCGGATGAAGAGGGCCCCGGCGGACTTCGCGAGGACGCCCCAGTGCCGTACGCCGCGCGCCTCGAAGCCGCGGGAGCGGCGGGCGATGGACATCCGGCGCATCTCGTCGGTGATCACGTCGCCGTAACGGATCATGAAGGAGGCGATCTGGACGAGCAGCGGCGGCAGCTTGAGCCGCTGGAGGCCGAGGAGCAGTTCGCGCAGTTCGGTGGTGGCGGCGAGCAGCACGGAGGCGGCGACGCCGAGGGTGCCCTTGGCGAGGACGTTCCAGGCGCCCCACAGGCCGGGGACGGAGAGCGAGATCCCCAGGAACCGGGTCTGCTCGCCGGGGACCACGAAGGGCATGAGCACGGCGAACGCGACGAACGGGATCTCGATGAGCAGCCGCTTGAGCACGAAGCCGCCGGGGACGCGGGCCCGCGCGGCGACGGCGCCGAGCAGGACCGCGTAGAGGGCGAAGGCCCACATCGCCTCGCGGGGCGTGGCGACGACCACGACGACGAAGGCGAAGACGGCCACGAGCTTGGTGTGCGGGGGCAGCGCGTGGACCGGCGACTGCCCGCCCCGGTAGAGCTTGTGCGCGTGCCCTCCCCCCATGTCAGGCCTCCGCGACGACGTCGGCGGTACGGCGGCGGCGCACGACCCAGAACGCGCCGGTGCCGACGGCGAGGGTCGCGCCGACGCCGATGACGCCGGCGAGGCCGCCGGACAGGCGCGCGTCCGAGACGTCCTTGACGCCGTAGTCGGCGAGCGGGGAGTCGGCGGCGGCGTGCGGCTCGACCTTGCTGTCGATGCCCTTGTCGGCGGCGACCTTCTCCAGGCCGTCGGGGCTGGCGGAGGCGTAGAAGGAGACGAAGCCGGCGAGGACGAGCGCGGTGACGACACCGGTGATCCACAGCTTCTTCGGGGAGCGGGCCGCCACCGGGGCGCCGGCCGGCCGGGCCGCGGGCCCGGCATCCGGGGTGGCGTCGACGAGCTCGCCGTCCACGCGCAGCTTGAGCGGGGCGGTCAGGCCGCGGGCGCCGTACACGAGGTCGGGGCGGACGGCGATGACCGCGCCGACGGTGAGCATGGTGATGACGGCCTCGCCGATGCCGATGAGGACGTGCACGCCGACCATCGCGGTGAGCACCTTGCCGAGCGGTACGTCGGTGGTGCCGCCGATCGCGTAGATCGCGGTGAAGGCGGTGGCCGCGGCCGGTACGGAGACCAGGGCGGCCACGAAGGAGGCGACGGTCACCGAGCGCCGGGTGCGCGGCAGGACGAGGACCAGGCCGCGGAAGAGCGCGTAGGAGACGAGGACGGTCACTACGCCCATGACGCTGATGTTCACGCCGAGCGCGGTGAGGCCGCCGTCGGCGAAGAGGACGCCCTGCATGAGCAGCACGACGGCGATGCACAGGACGCCGGTGTACGGGCCGACGAGGATCGCCGCGAGCGCGCCGCCCAGGAGGTGTCCGCTGGTGCCGGCCGCGACGGGGAAGTTGAGCATCTGCACGGCGAAGATGAATGCCGCGACCAGGCCGGCCAGCGGGGCCGTGCGCTCGTCGAGCTCCTTACGCGCTCCGCGCAGGCTGACGGCGACGGCGCCGGCGGCGACGACACCGGCGGCGGCCGATACGGGGGCGTTGATGAATCCGTCAGGTACATGCACGCCCGAATGATAAAGCGTTCCTGCGAACTGTTTGCAAGAGCGCGTGGGGGTCAGGAGTGGAGTAAGGAGCCTTCTCTGACCGGGCGCGCGCCCCGGAAGAGTGGGACATTGAGGACTAACCGCGCGAACGTGTGTCGCGTACGAGTGTGAGGAGCCGCCCGATGCCCCGCGCCGTCGATGACCGAGAAGTCGAGGACCACGCCAAAGGCCGGATCATCAGCGACGCCCCGCTCTCGCGGCCGGTGCCGGTGGCCCTGCGTTTCGACCCGGGGCTCGAACCCGCCACCGTGCGCTTCGTCTTCCCCGGCAACATCGAGTGGTCCTTCCCCCGCAGCCTCCTGGAGACCGGCCTGCGCGCCCCCGCCCGGCGCGGCGACATAGGCGTGTGGCCGTGCGGCCGGGTGCAGACGGTGGTCGAGTTCCACACGGCCGACGGCGTCGCCGTCGTCCAGTTCGACACCACCGCGCTGCTCCGCTTCCTCAAGCACACGTACGCCGTCGGCACGGCCATGTCGGCGCGCTGACGGCGTACGGGCCGCGTCGGCTCCCCGTCCCCACAGGTTCCGGCGCGTTCCGGGGCGCGCCGCCCGCTCAAGCGGCGGCCCCGGAGTTCAGAGGGCTGGCAAGGGCTCTGCCTCAGGCCTTGGCCAGCTCCTTCTCGTCCTTGTCGGTCTCGACAGGCCGCGCGGCGGGGGCGGCGGCCGCCAGGCCCTCGCCCTCGACGTCGACGTTCGGCAGCACGCGGCCGAGCCACTTCGGCAGCCACCAGGCCTTGTGGCCGAGCAGCGCGAGGACGGCCGGGACGATCGCCATGCGGACCACGAAGGCGTCGAAGAGGACGGCGACGGCGAGGCCGAAGCCGATCATCTTGACCATCTGCTCGCTGGATCCGATGAAGCCCGAGAAGACCGCGATCATGATCACCGCGGCCGCGGTGACCACCCGGGCGCCGTGCCGGAAGCCGGTGACGATCGCCTCGCCGGGGCGCGCCCCGTGGACGTACGCCTCGCGCATCCGGGTGACCAGGAAGACCTCGTAGTCCATGGCGAGGCCGAAGACGACGCCCACCATGAAGATCGGCATCATCGACATGATCGGGCCGGTCTGCTCGACGCCGAACACGCTGCCCAGCCAGCCCCACTGGAAGACCGCGACGACCGCGCCGAGGGCGGCGACCACGGAGAGCAGGAAGCCGAGGGCCGCCTTCAGCGGGACCAGGACCGAGCGGAAGACCACCATGAGGAGCAGGAAGGCGAGGCCGACGACCAGGGCCAGATAGGGCAGCAGGGCGTCGTTCATCTTCTGCGAGAAGTCGATGTTCATCGCGGTGGCGCCGGTGACCAGGACGTCGTCGCCGGTCGCGCCGCGGATGTCGTGCACCAGCTGCTCGGTCTCCGCCGAGGACGGGCGGTCCTTCGGGATGACCGTGATCATCGCGGCGTCGCCGGCCTTGTTCGGGGTCGGCGGTGTGACGGCCGCCCAGCCCTCGACGCCCTTGATGGCGGTGACGGTCTTGTCTGCGGCGGTCTTGTCGCCGTCCACGACGACGAGCAGCGGGCCGTTGAAGCCGGGGCCGAAGCCGTCGGACAGCGCGTCGTACGCCCGGCGCTCGCTGGTGGAGGTGGGCTTCGCGCCGTCGTCCGGCAGGCCCATCTCCAGGGAGGCGGCGGGCACGGCGATCGCGCCCAGGCCGAGGACGCCGACGACGAGCACCATCAGCGGGCGGCGGATGACGAAGCGGGCCCAGCGGGTGCCGCCGTTGGGCTTGTCGCTCGCCTCGGCCGCGCCCTTGCCCTTGTCCTTGCCCTTGCGCTGCTTCCGGCTGACGACCTTGTCGCCGGCGAAGCCGAGCAGGGCCGGGATGAGCGTGAGCGCGATGAGGACGGCGATCACGACCGTGCCGGCGGCGGCGAAGCCCATCTTCGTCAGCATCGGGATGTTGACGACGGCCAGGCCGACCAGGGCGATGACGACGGTGAGTCCGGCGAAGACGACGGCGGAGCCGGCCGTGCCGACCGCGCGCCCGGCGGCTTCTTCCTTCGTGTGGCCCTCGGCGAGCTCCGAGCGGTAGCGGGAGACGATGAAGAGGGCGTAGTCGATGCCGACGGCGAGGCCGATCATCGACGCGAGGGTGGAGGTGGTGGTGCCGAGGTCCAGGACGTTCGCGAGCGCGGTGATCGACGAGACGCCGATGCCGACGCCGATGACCGCGGTGAGCAGCGGGAGCCCGGCCGCGACGAGCGAGCCGAAGGTGATGACGAGCACGACGCCCGCGAGGACGATGCCGATGACCTCGCTCGCGCCCTGCTCCGGCATGGTCTGGAGCGCGTCGCCGCCGATCTCGACGGTCAGCCCCTGCCCCTGCGCGGCCTGGCCGGTCTCCTTGAGCGCGTCACGGGTCGCGTCGGTCAGCTCCATCGCGTTGACCTCGTACGCCACGGAGACGTAGGCGGTCGAACCGTCGCGGGAGACCGCCTGGGCCGTGTACGGGTCGGTGACCCGGGCGATCTGGTCGGAGCCGGACTGCAGCGCGGCCACGGTCTTGGCGACCTTGGCCTTGTTCGCCGGGTCCTGCATGCTCTGGCCGGCCGGGGCCTTGAAGACCACGCGGGCGGTGGCTCCGTCGGCGCTGGCCTCGGGGAAACGCTGTTCGAGCAGGTCGAAGGCGCGCTGTGCCTCGGTGCCGGGGATGGAGAAGGAGCTGGAGGTGGCGGCGGGCGCGGTGGCGGCACCGACTCCGGCGAGCGCGAGCAACGCCACCCAGAGGAGGGCGACGAGCCGGCGGCGCCGGAAGGCGGAGCGGCCGAGCTTGTAGAGGAACGTGGCCACGGGGGCGTACTCCCGGTGTTGAGTGGGACAGGGCATGGGGAGCCGGCCCGACGGCGTGAGCGGTGCGCAGTCAGGTGGTGCGGGTGAGGCAGGTGGTGGGTCAGGCGCCGAGTGAGGGGAGCACCACGGCGTCGATGTAGCTGCGGAGGAACGCGGAGTCCACCGGCTGGTCTTCGATCAGCGGGCGGGCGATGAACGCTCCGATCAGCATGTGGGGCACGAGCTTCAGGGCCGGGTTGTCGGCTCGGATCTCGCCTCTCCGGACGGCTCGCTGGAGGACTTCGTCGAGGCCGGTCATCTCGGGCTCGACGAGCAGCTCGCGCAGTGCCTGGAGCAGTTCGGGGTTGTCGTGGACGGCATGGGCCAGGCCCCGCATCAGCGCGGAGTCCTTCTCCATCTGGCAGTCGTCGGAGTTCGCGAGGATCGCGTCGAAGTCGCCGCGCAGGCTGCCGGTGTCGATCTCGGCGAGCGAGACCGGCTTGTTGTGGCGCAGTGCCCTGGCGACGAGCTCGGGCTTGCTCCCCCACTGGCGGTAGAGGGTGGCCTTGCTGGATCGGGTGCGGGCGGCGACGGCGTCCATGGTGAGGGCGTCGTAACCGACCTCGCGCAGCAGGTCGAGCACGGCTTCGTACAGCTCGGCCTCCCGCTCGGGGGTGAGCCTGCTGCGAACTGCCATGGCCGGCCTCCTGCTTCCGTCCGGCGAGCGAACGAAACGGTTTCGTACACGTCGACATAACGAAGATACCCCCCGGTATAGCGAAACGAAACCGTTTCGTACGTGTCGTGGAACACACGCGTTGTCGTGGCACACCGGCGCTCCGGGCACTTCTGCACTGACGTACGAGTTGCCTCACCCCCTTCCCGCGGAAAGCATGAGGAGGTGAGTGACGACGTCGCGTATCTCCGCTTCCCGCACCTCCACGGCGAGCTGCTGTGCTTCGCGGCCGAGGACGACCTCTGGGTCGCCCCCCTCGTGCCCGAGGGCCACCGGCCCGGCCGCGCCTGGCGGATCACCGCCGACCGGACCCGGGTCGGGCCCCCGCGCTTCTCCCCGGACGGCCGCCACATCGCCTATACGAGCTGGCGCAGCCTCGATCCGGAGATCCACCTGGCGCCCGTGGACGGCGGCCCCTCCCGGCGGCTCAGCTACTGGGGCTCCACCGACACCCGGGTCTGCGGCTGGTCCCCGCCCGACCAGGACGGCCGGTCCGACATCCTCGCGGTCTCCTCCCACGGCCAGCCCTTCTCCTACTTCTCCTGGGCCTACACGGTCCCCACCGACGGCTCCCCCGGCGCCAAGCTGCCCTGGGGCCCGGTCACCGACATCGCCGTCGCCGACTTCGACGAGGACGAAGCCCAGGCCGAGGGCTCCGGGGCGCAGCGGCGCTCCCTGCTGCTCACCGGCACCCCGCCGCACGAACCCGCCTCCTGGAAGCGCTACCGCGGCGGCGCCATGGGCCGCCTGTGGCTGCACGGAAGGCGGCTGCTCCCGGACCTCGGCGGGCACCTCGACGCACCGATGTTCGTCACCGCCCCGCCCGGCGAGGGCGGCCCGCGGATCGCGTTCCTCTCCGACCACGAGGGCATCGGCAACCTCTACTCCTGTCTCCCCGACGGCACCGACCTGCGCCGCCACACCGACCACGACGAGTTCTACGCCCGCAACGCCTCCAGCGACGGGCAGCGGGTGGTCTACCAGCACGCCGGCGAGCTGTGGATCGTCGACGAACTCACCGCCGGCTCCCGCCCGCGCCGCCTCGACGTCCGCCTCGGCGGCCCCCGCACCGGCCGCCGCCCCTACCAGGTGCCCGCCGCCCACCACGTGGACGCCCTGTCCGTGGACGAGACCGGCCGGGCCAGCGCCGTCTCGGTGCGCGGCAGCCTCTACTGGCTGACCCACCGCGACGGCCCCGCCCGCACCATCGCCGACACCCCCGGGGTCCGCGTCCGGCTCCCCGAGATGCTGGGCAGCGGCGGCCAGGTCGCCTACGTCACCGACGCCGCGGGCGAGGACGCCGTCGAGATCGCCTACCTCCCCCGCGCCAGCGGCGACCGCCCCCCGCGCCGCCTCGCCTCCGGACAACTCGGCCGCGTCGAGGAACTCGTCTCCGACCCCGACGGCGAACGCCTCGCCATCGCCTCCAGCGACGGCCGCCTCCTCCTGATCGACGCGACGGAGGAGGACGAGGAACCGGACCTCACGGAGCCTGCCGCCGAGCCGACCGACCAGGTGACCGAGCAGCCGGCCGAGGCGCCCACCGCGCTGGCCGACGGCACCGCTGCCTCGGCCGAGAGCACCGAGGCCGCCCAGGGCGCCGACAGCCCCGAGAGTCCCGGGGCCGAGAGTCCCGAGGGCCCCGGCGGCACCCCACCCCAGGGCAAGGTCACCGAGCTCATCCGCTCCCTCAACGGACCGGTCCGCGACCTCGCGTTCTCCCCCGACGGGGCCTGGCTCACCTGGTCGCACCCGGGCATCGGGCGCTCGCTGCGCTCCATCAAGATGGCCCGCATCTCCGGCCCCGGCGCGCCCGCCATCGTCGACGTCACCAACGGGCGCTTCGAGGACGAGAACCCGGTCTTCACCCGCGACGGGCGCTACCTCGCCTTCCTCTCCTGGCGGGGCTTCGACCCGGTGTACGACGTGCACACCGGCGACCTGTCCTTCCCGCTGGGCTGCCGCCCCTATCTCGTACCGCTCTCCTCCGCGACCCCCTCTCCCTTCGCGCTGCTTCCCGACGGGCGGCCCGCCGCCGGCGGCATGGACCCCGCCGACGAGGAGGCGGGCGCCGGGGACGGCACGGTCACCGTCGAGATCGAGGGACTCCCCGACCGGGTCCACCCCTTCCCCGTGACCGCCTCCAAGTACTCCGCCCTCCAGCCGGTGGCCGGCGGCGGCCTGGTGTGGCTGCGCTGGCCGATCTCCGGCGCTCTCGGCGAGACCTTCGCCAACCCCTCCGATCCTTCCCCCCGCCCCACGCTGGAGCACTACAACATCCCCAAGGCCCGCAAGACCGAACTCGTGGGCCACCTCGACTGGTTCGCGGTGAGCGGCGACGGCTCCCGGCTCGTCGTGGTCGACGAGGGCGAGCTGCGGGCCGTCCCCGCCACCGAGTCCGGCGACAGCGACTCGACGGTCTACCTCGACCTGCGGCGCATCGTGCACGAGGTCGACCCGGCCGCCGAGTGGCGGCAGGCCTTCGACGAGGCCGGCCGGATCGTCCGCGCCTACTTCTGGGAGCCGGACATGGGCGGCGTCGACTGGACGGCGGTCCTCGACCAGTACCGCCCGCTCGTCCAACGGGTCGCCTCCCCCGACGAGTTCGCCGACCTGCTGCGCGAGGTGATGGGCGAGCTCGGCACCTCGCACGCGTACGTCAGCCCCGCCCGCCGCAACGAGGGCCCCGCCCACTACCAGCGCGCACAGGGTCTGCTCGGCGCCAACCTCGTGCCCCGCGACGACGGCTGGACGGTCAAGCGGATCCTGCCCGGCGACTCCTCCGACTCCAAGGCCCGCTCACCGCTCGCGGGCACCGGAATCCGCGAGGGTGCCGTCCTCACCCATGTCGACGGCCGTCCCGTCGACCCCGTGGCCGGTCCCTATCCCCTCCTCTCCGGCACCGGTGGCACCACCGTCGAACTCACCTTCACCCCCGCCGGCGGCGAGGGCCGCTCCCGCCGGATCGCCGTCGTCCCCCTCGTCGACGAACGCCCGCTGCGCTACCAGGACTGGGTGACCAAGCGGCGCGCGGTCGTGCGCGAGATCAGCAGCGGGCGCTGCGGCTACCTCCACATCCCCGACATGGGCGGCTCCGGCTGGGCCCAGTTCAACCGCGACCTGCGGATGGAGGTCTCCCGGCCGGCCCTCATCGTGGACGTGCGCGGCAACGCCGGCGGCCACATCAGCGAGCTGGTGATAGAGAAACTCACCCGCAAGATCCTCGGCTGGGACCTCACCCGCAACGCCCAGCCGGTCAGCTACGCCTCCAACGCCCCCCGCGGCCCGATCGTCGCGCTCGCCGACGAGGCCACCTCCTCCGACGGCGACATGATCACCGCCGCCTTCAAACTGCTCGGCCTCGGCCCCGTCGTCGGCCAGCGCACCTGGGGCGGCGTCGTCGGCATGACGGGCCGCCACACCCTGGGCGACGGCACCACGATCACCGTGCCGATGAACGCCGCCTGGTTCCCCGAATACGGCTGGTCCGTGGAGAACCAGGGCGTCGCCCCCGACCTCGCCGTGCTGCGCACCCCCCTCGACTGGGCCGAGGGCCGGCACGCCCAGCTCGACGACGCCGTGCACGTCGCCCTGGCCCTGCTCGACGAGAACCCGCCCGCGAGCCCGCCCGGCTACGAGGCGGTGCCGGACCGCTCCCGGCCCAAGCTGCCGCCCCGGTCCAGCTCGTAGAGGTCCAGCTCGTAGGCCGTGCCCGGCTCGCCGTCGAGCGTCACGCTGCCCACCGCGCCGAACCCGACCCGGGCGAGCACCGCCCGGGACGGCCCGTTGCCGAGGGTCGTGGCGGCGGTGAGCCGGCTCAGCCCGTACTCCTCGCGGGCCCGCGCGCACAACTCCCGTACCGTCGCGGTCGCCACCCCGCGGCCGGCGGTCTTCTCGGCGACCCGGTAGCCGAGTTCGGCGCTGCCGTCGGCTATGTCCACCAGATTGAACCGCCCCACTATCTCCCGGTCCCCCGCGACCAGCACATGGAAGAGGATCGTCCCGGCCTCCTGCTCGTCGAGCAGGGCCCGGTGCCGGGCGGCGAACTCCGCCTCCTCGAAATACGCGTCCCCGCGGTCGGGCACGGACGCGGCGAAGAAGGCCCGGTTCTCCCGCTCGAAGGCGAGCACGGCGGGCGCGTGGTCGGGTCGCAGCCGCTCAAGTACGCACGTCGTCACGTCGATTGCCTCAGGTGCCTGGGTTGCCTCAGTCTCGGACATGAGGATCACGGTACGTAACTCCGCGATTCCGTGCAGGAAGTTATCCACAGGCAGCGGAGAGCAAAGAACGCGAAGGCGCACCCGGCGTCCCGGGTGCGCCTTCCTCACAGGACGGCGTCAGGCGTCGTAGTCCATGTCGAGGCGGTCCTGGTCCTCCTGCTGCCGGCGTCGCTCGTCCTCGGACTTCGCACGGTCCTTGGCCTGCGACGCGCGCTCGGAGGCCTTGTCCTTGGCCCCGCCCATCGCGTCCTGCATCTTGCCCTTGACCTGCTGCGCCTTGCCCTGCATATCGTCCTTGATGCCCATGAAAGTTCACTCCTAGAAGGGTGTGAGGGAGACGGGGCGTGTCGCCCCTTGGGCTTCGACCAGACTGACACGGCAGGACAACCCGTGCATTTCGATCAGATACGGACAGTCACGAGGACGGACGGTCACGAACTCGCGGACCGGCGCTCCGTGCGCTCCTCCTCGTCCGCCGCGCCGCCCGCGCCGACCAGCCCCTTGCCCACGCTCCCGAGCCGCGGCTCGAAGCGCCGCATCTCGCGCTGCCCGACGGAGGCGATGATGCCCGGCAGATAGCCACGGGTGGACTGCATCCCGCGCAGCCACCACTGGGCGTACACATGGGCCGAGCGCCGCTCGACGCCCGCGACGATCCGGTCGACGGCCGGGCCGAGCGGGTAGGTGCGGTTGGACGGCCACGGCAGCCGGGAGCGCAGCTCGCGCATCACGTCGTCCTGGTCCGCGCCCCGCACCATGTCGGTGTCGGTCCAGGACAGATAGCCGACGCCGACCTTCACGCCCTTGTACGCGACCTCGGCGCGCAGGCTGTGCGCGAAGGCCTCGACCCCGGACTTGGAGGCGCAGTACGCCGTCATCATCGGCGCCGGGGTCATCGCCGCGAGCGAGGCGATCTGCAGGAAGTAGCCGCGGGACTCCATGAGGACCGGCAGGAACGCGCGGGCCGTGACGGCGCCGCCGATCAGGTTGACCTCGATGACCCGCCGCCAGGCGACCGGGTCGGAGTCGACGAACGGACCGCCCGCCGCGACACCGGCGTTGGCGACCACGATGTCGACCTTGCCGAACCGCTCCTTCACCTCGGCCGCGACCTTGGCCATCGCCTCGTGGTCGGTGACGTCGGCGTGCCACCAGTCGGCCTCGGTGTGCAGCCGCCCGGCGACCTCCTTCAGAAGCTCCGGCTCCAGGCCGACCAGCGCGATCTTCGCACCGCGCGCCGAGAGCTTGCGGGCGAGGAGCTCGCCGACCCCGCGCGCGCCGCCGGTGACGACCGCGACCTGCCCTTCCAGGCTCACCCTGCTCATGCCCCTGCCTCCTCGTTCTCCTTCACGCCCAGGTAGGTGAGCGTCAGTTCGCGGATCTGCGCGGTGACGGCCTCCGGCGCCTCCACCGGCGTCATGTGTCCCATGCCGGCCAGCTCGACGAGCCCCGTGCAGTGCGGCAGCGCGCCCGCCATGGCCCGCGAGTGGCGCGCCGGGGTGAGCCGGTCGTCGGTGCCGACGAGCACGGCCACCGGCAGCTTCAGTTCGCGCAGCCCGACCTCCAGGTCGAGCGAGGCGAGCACCTGCGACCAGCCGTGACGGGCGCCGCGCGGGCAGGCGTGCACGATCCGGGCGCACGCGTCGACCTTCTCGGGCGCCGAGCCCGGTCCCATCGTCGCGTACTTGAGGATCTTCTTCGACAGCGGCGTGACGGGCCCGAGCGGCGCCTTCGCGCCGAGGACGGCGGCGGTCAGCCGGGTGCGCAGCCGGCCCGGCGCCATCGGTACGACCAGGGCCTCCTCGGTGAGCCGCGAGGGCCCGGTGGAGCAGAGCAGGGCGGCCGCGGCGTGCTGCCGGAAGGCGGGCCTGCGCGAGGCGGCCATGATCGTCATGCCGCCCATGGAGTGGCCGGCCACCACGGCCCGTTCGCCGGGGCCGAGGGTCGCGGTGAGGACGGCCTCGAGGTCGTCGGCGAGGGCCTCGGTGGAGTAGCCCCTGCCGCCGGCGTCTCGCGAACCGGCGTCGAGCGCGGGCGCCGGGGAGTCGCCGTGGCCGCGCTGGTCGTAGACGATGACCCGGTGGTCGGCGGACAGGGCGTGGATCTGCGCGTCCCAGAAGCGGGTGGAGCAGGTCCAGCCGTGGGCGAGGACGACCGCGGGGGCGCCCTCGGGGCCGTATACCTCGACATGGATCGCCGAGCCGTCGGCGGAGGTCACCATCAGATCGCGCGTCACTGCACGGCCTCCTTCTTACGGGTGGCGCGGCGGCCGGCCGCGGGCTTCGCGGGCGCGCGCAGCACCTCGTACTCGGACAGGTCGACGGTCCGTGTCTCGCGCCGGAACTCGCCGGTGGTGCCCGGCCACAGGGTGGTGTTGCGGCCGTTGGCGTCGAGGTACCAGCTCTCGCAGCCGCCCGACTTCCACACGGTCCGCTCCATCCGCTTCTGCACCCGGCGGTTCCAGACGCCGACGGCGGAGGGGCGGACGGCGAGGGCGGTGCGCCCTCCCAGGACATCGAGCTGGCGCAGATAGTCGGCCATATAGTTCAGCTGGGACTCGATCATCAGGATCATCGAGGAGTTCCCGAGGCCGGTGTTGGGGCCGATGATCGTCATCATGTTGGGGAAGCCGGCGGCGGTCGCGCCTCGCAGCGCCTCCATGCCGTTCTTCCAGTGGTCGGCGAGCGAGCGCCCGTCGGCGCCGATGACGCGCGGCGCGATCGGCATGTCGGTGACGTGGAAGCCGGTGCCGAAGATGATCGCGTCGACCTCGGTCTCGGTCCCGTCGGCGGCCACGACCACGTTTCCGCGGACCTCCTTGAGGCCGGAGGCGATGACGTCCACATTGGGCTGGGCGAGCGCCGGGTAGTACGTGTTCGACAGCAGGATGCGCTTGCAGCCGAGGCGGTACGAGGGGGTCAGCCTGGCCCGCAGCGCCGGGTCCTTGATCGCCCGGGCGATGTTGGCCTTGGCGAGCCGCTCGACCAGGCCGAGCTCGTCGGGCCGCTTGGTGAACGCGCTGACCTGCAGCTCGCGGATCCCCCACAGGAGGCCGCGGCGGGCGGTCGCGGTGAACGGCAGCTGCCGGTGCAGCCAGCGCTCGGGGGCGCTGATGGCGCGGTCCATGCGGGGCATGACCCACGGGGCCGTGCGCTGGAAGAGGGTGAGCCTCCCGACCTTCGGCTGGATCGACGGGACGATCTGGATGGCGGAGGCGCCGGTTCCGACCATGGCGACGCGCTTGCCGGTCAGGTCGTAGTCGTGGTCCCACTGGGCGGAGTGGAAGACCTTGCCGGTGAAGTCGGCGAGCCCCGGGATGTCCGGGATCCTGGGGTCGGAGAGCGGGCCGGTGGCGGAGACGACGACGTCGGCGGAGAAGCTGCCGCGGCTGGTCTCGATGTCCCAGCGCAGCTCGTCCGCGTTCCAGGCCGTCTTCATGACCTCGTGGTTCAGCCGCAGGTGCGGCCGGATCCCGAAGGTGTCGGTGACGTGCTCCAGATACGCGCGGATGTGGCGCTGGCCGGAGAAGGTGCGGGGCCAGTCGGGGTTGGGCGCGAAGGAGAAGGAGTAGAGGTGGGAGGGCACGTCGCAGGCGCAGCCGGGGTAGCTGTTGTCGCGCCAGGTGCCGCCCACGGAGTCGGCCCGCTCCAGGACGACGAAGTCGGTGATTCCCTCGCGGCGCAGCCGGACGGCGGCTCCGATGCCGCCGAATCCCGATCCGATCACCGCCACCCGTACGTGCTCGTGCTTCGCCATGCCGCCTCCCGTGCGCCCGGCCAAGATTCCGCCAGCAATCACTGGCACAATCGGGACTGTAGAGCAGCCTCATACCGAGCGGTAGGGGTAAGGCCGGGGAAAGTTACCGGCGGTACAACATAGGCTGGCGGGCGTGGCAGAACGATCGGGAGACCAGGCGGACCGGGCGGACCAGGTGAACCGGACGGGCGCGACGGGCGCTTCGGGCACGGCGGAGCCCGCGGGGGCGACCGGTATGCCCGCGGGTACGCCGACCGGGACGACGGGCGCCGCGGACGGGCCCACGCCCCACGAGTACCGGATGGCCGAACTCGCCGCCGCGGCCGGTATCACCGTCCGCACCCTCCGCTTCTACCGCGAGCGCGGGCTGATCCCGCCGCCCCGCCGCGAGGGCCGGATCGCCTGGTACGACGATCACCACCTGGCCCGGCTGCGTACGATCTCCGCCCTCCTGGAGCGCGGCCACACCCTCAACGGCATCGCCGATCTCACCGCCGCCTTCGAGTCCGGCCGGAACGTCGGCGAGGTCCTGGAGCTGGGCACCCCCACCGAGGAGGAGCCCGTCCGGCTCACCCCCGAGGAGCTCGCCGACCACTTCGCGGGCGAGGTCACCCCGGAGAACCTCGCCGCCGCGCTCGACCTCGGCTACCTCGCCACCGACGGCGAGGACATCGTCCATGTCAGCCGCCGCCTGCTCGACGTCTCCTCCGCCCTGGTCCGCGAGGGCGTCCCGCTGGCCGCCGTCCTGGAGGCGGGCGGCCGGGTCCGCGAGCACGCCGAGGCACTGGCGGAGCTCTTCGCCGAACTGCTCGGGAAGTACGCCGCCGAGAAGGACGTGCAGCGGCTGCGCCCGCTGGCCAAGAGCGTGGTCGAGGCGGAACTCTCCCTCGCCCTGGACCGGCGGATGCGCGGCGGCGTCTGAGAACGCCTGCGCGTGGTGGGCGTGGTGGGCGTGGTGGGCGTGGTGCGCGTGGTGGGCGTGCGCTACAGCTTGTAGACCGCCGTCACGGGCGCGTGGTCGCTCCAGCGCTCCGCGTGCGTGGCGGCCCGCTCGACGTACGCCTTGACCGCCTTGGCGGCGAGTCCGGGCGTCGCGACCTGGTAGTCGATGCGCCAGCCGCTGTCGTTGTCGAAGGCACGGCCGCGGTAGGACCACCAGGAGTACGGGCCGTCCTGCTCGGGATGGAGGGCGCGGACCACGTCCACGTAACCGCCGTCGCCCTCGTCGAGGACACGGCCCAGCCACTCCCGCTCCTCGGGGAGGAAGCCGGCGCTCTTCTGGTTGGCCTTCCAGTTCTTGAGGTCGGCCTCGCGGTGGGCGATGTTCCAGTCGCCGCAGACGACGACCTCGCGGCCGTCGGCGGCGGCGCGCTCGCGCAGCTCCTTCAGATACGGCAGGAAGGCGTCCATGAAGCGGATCTTCTCGTCCTGCCGCTCGGTGCCGACCTCGCCGGAGGGCAGATAGAGGCTGGCGACGGTGACGCCGGGCAGGTCGGCCTCCACATAGCGGCCGCTGTCCTCGAACTCCGCCGTGCCGAAGCCGACGCGTACGGCGTCGGGCTCACGCCGCGTGTAGAGCGAGACCCCGGCCCGGCCCTTGGCGGCGGCGGGCGCGTGGACGGTGAACCAGCCCTCGGGGCCGCGGACCTCGGCGGGCAGCTGGGCCTCCTCGGCGCGCACCTCCTGCAGGCAGACCACATCGGCGGAGGTCCCGGCCAGCCATTCGACGAAGCCCTTCTTGGCGGCGGCTCGGAGACCATTGACATTCGCTGTCGTGACGGTGAGCATCCCGGGAGAATACCGACAACCGGCGTCCGGACTCCTTCGGCGCATCGCATAGACATACGATTGACAGCATGGACATTCGCCCCACCCCCTTCGACCACCCCGACGCCGTCAAGCTCAACGACGCCGTCCAGCTGGAATACGCCGAGCGCTACGCGGACGACGACGGTGAGGGTGAGGGCGATCTCACACACCTCGAACCGTCGATGTTCGCCCCGCCACAGGGCCTCTACCTGCTCGCGTACGACCCCCAGGGCCGCCCCGTCGCGACCGGCGGCTGGCGCAGCCAGGACGCCAACGACGAGGGGTACGCCGACGGCGACGCCGAGCTGAAGCGCATGTACGTCGTGCCCGAGGCCCGCGGCCTGGGGCTCGCGCGGCGCATCCTGGCCACCCTGGAGACGGACGCCCGCGAGGCCGGCCGGACCCGCATGGTCCTGGAGACGGGCACCGCGCAGCCGGAGGCCATCGCGCTCTACACCTCGTGCGGCTACGAGCCCTGCGAGAAGTTCGGCTTCTACCGGGACTACCCGAACAGCCGCTGCTTCGCGAAGGCGCTCTGACCCACTCACAGGGGGTGCGACTCCGCCCGGGCCCCGGCCCGAGAATGGCCGTGACAGGCCCCTGACAAGCACGCCCGGCTCTGGCACTCTGCCCACGCACGTCGATCCGCACCGTTCTCATCCCCACCTGCCTCGGCAGAAGGAGACATGCGTGAGACGCCATCGCTTCGCCACAGCCGTGCTGCTGTCCGTCGGCGCCCTCGTCGCCGGCGGACTCGCGTCGACCGGGGCGGCCCAGGCCGCCCCGGCGCCACCGGCCGCCGGTGACACCGGCCACTCGTTCACCGCCGCCCAGCAGGACCGGGCGGCCGCCTTCTGGACCCCGGAACGGATGCGCTCGGCCGTCCCGCTGGACCTGACGGCCGCTCCGGGCGCGCTGCACCGGGTCCCGCGCGCGGCCGCCCCGACGACGATCGCCCCGACGGGCGTCGACCGGAGCGCCGTCTCCCCCACCGCCTTCCCGCAGGCGGGCGGGGCGTGGACGGGCGGCGGTGCGGTCGTGAAGACCTCGGGCCGGGTGTTCTTCACCTTCCAGGGCCGCACGGCCTCCTGCTCCGGAAACGCCGTCACCAGCAAGAACGCCAGCACCGTCATCACCGCTGGCCACTGCGTGAAGTACCAGGGCGCCTGGCACACCAACTGGGTCTTCGTCCCGGCCTACGCCAACGGCAACGCGCCCTACGGCCAGTGGTCCGCCACCAAGACCCTCACCACCCCGCAGTGGGAGGCCAGCGAGGACATCAACTACGACGTCGGCGCGGCGGTCGTCGCCCCGCTGAACGGCCAGACCCTCACCTCGGTCACCGGCGCCCAGGGCATCCAGTTCAACGGCGCCTACAACAAGCCGATGTACGCCTTCGGCTTCCCGGCCGCCTCGCCCTACGACGGCACGAAGCTCGTCTACTGCTCGGGCAACTCCTCGAAGGACTTCCTGTTCTCCCAGGACCACGCCCTCGGCTGCAACATGACCGGCGGCTCCAGCGGCGGCCCCTGGTTCGCCTCCTTCGACGAGTCCACGGGCACCGGCCTCCAGGCCTCGGTGAACAGCTTCGGCTACACCTTCCTGCCCAACCGCATGTTCGGCCCGTACTTCGGCACGGACGCCCAGAACCTCTACGACAAGGCCCAGAGCTCCTGACGCGCACACAGGACCGCACATAGCGAAGAACCCGTCCGATCTGCTGATCGGACGGGTTCTTCGTGTCTGTGGACCTGAGGGGATTCGAACCCCTGACCCCCTCGATGCGAACGAGGTGCGCTACCGGACTGCGCCACAGGCCCCTGCGACGTGTGAAACATTAGCATCCCGAGCGCAGTACGAGGAAATCCGTTCCCCCGCAGGTCAACGAGCCGGTCATTCGTTGGCCGCGCGGGGGCGGTCGTCGTCCGCGTACTGGTCGAAGAGCGGGGTGCGGCCGTGGTCGCGGCGGGCCTGCGGGCGGGCGGTGCGCTGGCGCGGGGCCGGGGCGGGGGTCGGGGCCGGGTCGGCCGCCGTGGAGGATCGGGCCGAGCTCCAGGTCTCCGGGTCCGTGATGTCGACGCCGCCGGAGGCGCGCGGGGCGACCGGGGCGGTGACGTACGTGGGGAGCGGGACCGGGACCGGGTCCCAGCTGTCGCCGCGGACCGGGCCGCGCTCGCGCTGCTGGTCGACCCACTCGGCGTGGTCCGTCTGCTCGACCAGCGCCCGGCGGTCGGCCTCCTGCGGGGAGACGGTCGCCTCGGCGGCCGGCGCCGCGGCGGGCTCCGGCTCGGGCGTGGGGGCCGGGCGGCGGCTCTCGCGCAGCCGGGCGGCGGCGGCCTCGGCGTTGCGGCGGTCCATCACGTACACGAAGCGCCGCCGCTCCTGGACGCGCAGATAGACGATGTACGCGCTGAGCAGCAGGGCCGGGACGGCGGGCGCCCACAGGAAGGCGAGGCCGCCGACGGCCGCGACGACCGCGCCGAGCGTGAAGGCGAGGAAGAGGAGCACCGTGGTGCGCCGGCGCCGGGCAAGGACCTTGCTCCGGCGGGCCCGCTCGGCCGCGGCGCCACCGCCGGCGCCCGCTCCCGCGCCCGCACCACGACGCGCGGGAGCCTGGGCAGCCTTGGGAGCCTTGGCGGCCTTCGAGGCCTGGGGAGCCTTGGGGGCCTCCTCCGGCAGTTCCAGGCGGGCTTCCGTTCTGGCCGCGGGCGCGCAGAAGTCCCGGACGTCGACCGAGCTCAGATGCTCGGTCACCGCGTCCGGGTCGACGTCGGATGCCGGGTCGTCGGCCGCGCGGTCCCGGTCCCTGAGCTCCTTGGCGTAACGGCGCTCCATGCCCGCCCGTCCGGACAGCAGCCGGATGGCGGTGCTGAAGCGTTCCGTCGGACGGGCCTCGTTCAGCTCGTCCTGCCTGCGGAGCCACATCGGCACCAAGTAGGCGGCCCAGGCCCCGACAATGACTGCGTAGATGAGGCCGCTGCTGCTCACGCTTCACACGGTAGAGGGGTTCGGGTGAGGGCATCGGCCAATTGGGCCGGTGTGTCGCACGATCTGGCTGATATCACTGAACTTTTTTGTGATTGTTCAGATCGATTGGCGCTCAACTGCCGATTGAATTCGAACACTTATTGCAATCACTGGTGTTGCCGACGTGCCTCGTGCCAACGCCGCACCAAGCCCTCCGGCACCTCCTCCGCCGTCAGCGCGAAGACCAGATGGTCACGCCAGGCGCCGTCGATGTGGAGGTAGCGGGGCCGCAGCCCCTCCTCGCGGAATCCCAATTTCTCCACGACGCGGCGCGAGGGGCCGTTCTCCGGGCGAATGCAGACTTCCATCCGGTGCAGTCCGACCGTGCGGAAACAGTGGTCGACGGCGAGCGCCACCGCCGTCGGCATGACGCCGCGGCCGGCCACGTCCCGGTCCACCCAATAGCCCACATGACCGGAACACATCGAGCCCCAGGTGATTCCCGCGACCGTCAACTGACCGACCAGACGCCCCTGGTACTCGATGACGAACGGCAGCATCCGCCCCGCGTTCGCCTCCGCCCGCAGATGGCGCACCATCTGACGGTACGTGGGCCGCTGCGTCACCGGGCCGGCCGGGCCGGGCGGCGGGACGGTCGCCTCCCAGGGGCGCAACCAGTCGCGGTTGCGCCGGTTCACCTCGCGCCAGGCCCGCTGGTCGCGCATCTTTATCGGGCGGAGCAGCACGTCGCCGTCGACCAGGACCACGGGCCAGGACGGAATCATGACGCCGGGCCCGCTTCCGCCGCCGGTCTGGGGTGGTCGCCGCCACGGATCTGGTCCACCGCGTGGACCAGCAGCGGTTCCAGGACCGCGAGGCCGTCCCGTACCCCGCCCGTCGAACCGGGCAGGTTGACGATCAGCGTGCCGCCGCCCCGGGAGCCCCGCGCGACCCCGGCGAGGCCGCGCGAGAGCGCCGCCGTGGGCACCTTCTCCCGGCCGTACGCGCGGATCGCCTCCGGGATGCCCGGGATCTCCCGGTCCAGGACCCGCCGGGTGACCTCGGGCGTCTCGTCGGTGGGCGAGATGCCCGTACCGCCGGTGGTGAGGATGACGTCGTAGCCCGCCTCGACCCCGGCGCGCAGCGCCGCCTCCACGGGCGCGCCGTCCGGGACCACCTGCGGCCCCTCCACGGCGAAGCCCATCCCGCGCAGCGCCTCGGCGATCAGCGGGCCGCCCTTGTCCTCGTAGACACCGGCGGCCGCCCGGTTCGAGGCGGTGACGACGAGCGCGGTGTACGGGCCGGTGTGCGGGGCGATGTGCGTCGTTTCCGCCGGGGCGGGCGCCGCGTGCGCCTGCGCCCCGTGCTCGTGGGCCCCGTGCTCGTGCGCCCCCGCCACCTTGCCCGCGCGGGTCACGCCTGGCTCCGTTCGCCCCGCGTCCAGTGGCCGGACTTGCCGCCGGTCTTCTCCTCGACGCGCACGTCGGAGATGACCGCACCCTTGTCGACGGCCTTCACCATGTCGACGACGGTCAGCGCCGCCACCGACACCGCCGTCAGGGCCTCCATCTCCACGCCCGTCCGGTCGGTGGTCTTCACCGTCGCGAGGATCTCCACGGCGTCGTCCGTGACCCCGAGGTCGAGGGTCACCCCGGAGACCGCCAGAGGGTGGCAGAGCGGGATCAGGTCCGGGGTCTTCTTGGCGCCCATGATCCCGGCGATCCGGGCGGTGGCGAGCGCATCGCCCTTCGGGACGCCCTCGCCGCGCAGCAGCTCGATCACGCGCGGCGAGACGAGGACCCGGCCGCTGGCGCGGGCGGTGCGGGCGGTGACGTCCTTCGCGGAGACGTCGACCATGCGGGCCGCCCCGGCCTCGTCGATGTGGGTGAGTCCTTGCTGCGTGCTCATGGCGGTGACACTCCCGGTCGCTGTGTGGGACGACACGGTACCCCCACCGGCGCCGGCGCACCGGACGAGGTTCAGCCGGTGGTCACCCGAGAAGCAGCACGTCGAGCTCCGCGCCGGGCTCGACCTCGGTCACCTCCTCCGGTACGACGAGCAGCGCGTCCGCGTGCGCGAGCGCCCCGATCAGGTGGGAGCCGGAGCCGCCCACGGGGCTGACGGCGCCCGACTCCGCGTCGTACGTCCCGCGCAGGAACTGGCGCCGTCCGGCCGGCGAGGACAGCGTCCGGTCGGCCTTGAGCACGGCGCGCACCCGGGGCCGGTGCGCGTCGGGCCGGTCGCCGAGGCCCATCAGTGCACGGATCGCGGGCCGGACGAACAGCTCGAAGGAGACGTACGAGGAGACCGGGTTGCCCGGCAGCGCGAGCAGCGGGGTGTGCTCGGGGCCGATCATGCCGAAGCCCTGCGGCTTGCCGGGCTGCATGGCGAGCTTGCGGAAGTCGACCTCGCCGTCGGCCGTCAGGGCCTCCTTGACCACGTCGTAGGCGCCGACGCTGACGCCGCCGGTGGTGACGATGAGGTCGGCGCGGATCAGCTGGTCCTCGATGGCGCCGCGCAGCGACTCGGCGTCGTCGGCGACGGCCGGGACGCGGTAGGCGAGGGCTCCGGCGTCGCGGGCGGCGGCGGCGAGGGCGAAGCTGTTGGAGTCGTAGATCTGGCCCTCGCCCAGCGGCTCGCCGGGCTGGGTCAGCTCGCTGCCGGTGGAGATGACGACCACCCGCGGGCGGGGGCGCACCCGCACGGTGCCGCGGCCGATCGCGGCGAGCAGGCCGATCTGCGGCGGGCCGAGGACGGTGCCCGCGGCGAGCGCGAGCTCGCCGGCGGTGACGTCGCTGCCGCGGGCCCGGACGTGGGCGCGGGCCTCGGCGGGGCGGTGGACGCGGACCTCGCCGGCCGCGCCCTCGGGGGCGGCGCTGGCCGGGCGCATCCCGCCGGCGGCGCCTCCGCCGGTGCCGCCGTCGGTCCATTCGACGGGGACGACGGCCTCGGCGCCGGGCGGCAGCGGGGCGCCGGTCATGATCCGGGCGGCCTGGCCGGGGCCGACCTCGGGCAGGCCGCCGGCGCCGGCGGCGACGTCGCCGATCACGGTCAGGACGGCGGGGAACTCCTCGCTCGCCCCGGCCACGTCGGCGACCCGCACCGCGTACCCGTCCATGGAGCTGTTGTCGAAGGGCGGCAGCGCGACCGGCACCGTGACGTCCTCGACGAGCACACAGCCCTGGGCGTCGGCCAGTTGCAGCTCGATGGGCTCGAGCGGGGAGACCGTGGCGAGGACGTCGGCCAGGTGCTCGTCGACGGACCACAGGCCCTTGGCCGGACCGGCGCAGGGGTCGCCGGGGCCATGGCCGTGACCGTGGCTGCCGTCGTGGCCGTGCTCGTGGCCGTGGCCGTGGTCGTCGCCGGGACCAGGGCCGTGGTCGTGGCCGTGGTCCGCCGGTGCCGTACCGCTGCTGCTCAAGGTGCTACATCTCCTCGCTGACGTAACCGCGGAGCCAGGTCCGGAAGTCCGGCCCCAGATCATCACGTTCGCACGCCAGTCTGACAATGGCACGCAGATAGTCGCCGCGGTCGCCGGTGTCATAGCGCCGGCCCTTGAAGACGACGCCGTGCACGGGGCCGCCGACCCGCTCGTCCTGGACGAGTTTCTGCAGGGCGTCGGTCAGCTGGATCTCGCCGCCGCGGCCCGGCGCGGTCTCGCGCAGTATGGCGAAGACGGCGGGGTCGAGGACATAGCGCCCGATGATCGCCAGGTTGCTGGGGGCCTCGGCCGGCTCCGGCTTCTCGACCAGTCCGGTCACCTTCACCACGTCCGACTCGCCGGTGGGGCCGACGGCGGCGCAGCCGTACAGGTGGATCTGCGAGGGCTCGACCTCCATCAGCGCGATCACGCTGCCGCCGAACCGCTCGCGGACCTCGACCATGCGGGCGAGCAGCGGGTCGCGCGGGTCGATCAGGTCGTCGCCGAGGAGCACGGCGAAGGGCTGATCGCCGACGTGCGGGGCGGCGCACAGGACGGCGTGGCCGAGGCCGCGCGGGTCGCCCTGGCGCACGTAGTGCATGGTGGCGAGGTCGCTGGACTCCTGGACCTTGGCGAGCCGTTCCTCGTCGCCCTTGCGGGTCAGCGCTTCTTCCAGCTCGTAGTTCCGGTCGAAGTGGTCCTCGAGGGGGCGCTTGTTGCGGCCGGTGATCATCAGGACGTCGGAGAGCCCGGCGGCGACGGCTTCCTCGACGACGTACTGGATGGCCGGTTTGTCGACGACCGGCAGCATCTCCTTCGGCGTCGCCTTGGTGGCCGGCAGGAACCGGGTGCCGAGACCGGCGGCCGGGATGACAGCCTTTGTGATGGACGGCGTCTGAGTCATGCGGTGCACCCTAGCCGTTCGGTATGTGAGGAAGGTAAGGATCACATGAGCTTTCTCAACCCTCGTACCGCTACCGCCCGATACAAGAGGAATACGAGCCGCGTTGAGCACCGAGTCGACGACCGGGTCCACGACCGAACCGCCTGAGAAGCCGGGCACCGAACCGCCTGAGAACACCACCGAGAAGGCGCTGTTGCGCCGGGCGCTGCTCGGCGCACGCGCCGCCCTGACCGCCGAGGAACGCGAGCGGGCCGCCGGGGCGCTCGCGCCGGCCGCGCTCGATCTGCCGGAGCTGGCGGAGGCGGGCACGGTCGCCGCGTATGTCTCGGTGGGGCGCGAACCGGGCACGCGCGCGCTGCTCGACGTGCTGCGCGAGCGGGGCGTACGGGTGCTGCTGCCGGTCCTGCTGCCCGACAACGACCTCGACTGGGCGCCGTACGAAGGCCCCGAGCGGCTGGCGAAGGCGGGCCGCGGGCTGCTGGAACCGGTCGGCGAACGGCTCGGCCCGGACGCGGTGTGCGGGGCGGACGCGGTGCTGCTTCCGGGGCTCGCGGTCGACGGGCGGGGCATGCGGCTCGGGCGGGGCGGCGGTTCGTACGACCGGGTCCTGGCCCGGCTGGTCCGGTCGGGCGCGGATCCGGCTCTGGTGGTGCTCCTGTACGCGAACGAGGTGGTCGCGCGGGTCCCGGAGGAACCGCACGACCACCCCGTGCACGCGGTGGTGACCCCGGAGGGGGTCCGGCGTTTCAGGCCTTGAGGACTGGGGCCATGGCTGGCGCTACGGCTCCAGCTTCAGGGTGTCCCGGGTGGTGGCCTCTACGGCCGCCTGCCCGTAGGACCAGTCGAGCAGCTCGCCCTTGACCCACTTCTCCGTCTGGTCGGTGTAGTGGCTGTCGTAGGCGTGGCCGGAGGCACCGGAGAGGTTGATCCAGCGGGACTTGTCCCAGTCGCCGACGTTGACCACCATCCGCATGGACGGCACCCAGATCACGTCGTAGCCGCCGGCCGCGTTCCAGCCGGTGGCGTCGACGGCGGCCTCGCCGCCGCCGAGGTTCCACGGGCCGCGGTTGAGCAGGGACTGCACGAAGCCGGGGCCGGCGGTGCCGAGGGTCTGGTTCTTCAGGGTCAGCTGGTGCAGCCGGCCCCAGCTCCAGGTGGAGACGTCCTTGCCGAGCTTGGCGGTCAGCTCCCAGCGGGCGTCCTTCATGGCCTGCGCGAGCAGCTGGTCACGGGTCTCGGTGGCGGCGTTCAGCCGGTCGCCCGGGGTGTTCCACCACTCGCTCTTCTCCTGCTTCAGGAGCGGGCGGACCACCTCGTACCAGCGGTCGCCGCCGTCCGGCTGCGCGGTGTCGGGGTCACGCTCGCCGCACTCGGGGACGAGCTTGTTCTGCTCGTCGACCGGGCCGGTGGTGTCGGCGACGCGGACGTTGATGCACTCGCCCTCGACGCGCAGCTCCTTGGGCAGCTTGTTGCCGAAGGCGAGCTTGAGGACGTTGCGCCAGACCGCGTTGAAGTACGCGGCGGCGGCGGAGTCCGGCTCCTGGGTGTAGTCCCAGCCCTCGAGCAGCTTCTGCGCCTCGCGGACCTGCGGGTCGGAGATGTCGATCTTCAGCAGGAGCGGGTTGAGCAGAGTCGCGATCTCGCTGCGGTTGTCCATCTGCATGGTCTGCATGTCGTCCGGCGAGATCTTGCCGCCGTCCTTGAGCTTGGACTCGATCAGATCGTTGATCCGCTGGCTGCGCGAGCCGTAGCCCCAGTCCCGGGTGAGGAGGTAGGGGTACTTCTTCTCGTCGATGACGGACTGGTTGGCCGTGACGATGTAGCCGCGCTTCGGGTTGTACTCGTAGGGCAGCTCGGCGTACGGGATGTAGCCCTTCCAGTCGTACGAGGAGTCCCAGCCGGGCGCCGGCAGGGTGCCGTCGTAGGCCGCGCCCTTGGTGCGGACCGGGATCTTGCCGGGCGCCTGGTAGCCGATGTTGCCGGCGGTGTCGGCGTAGATCAGGTTCTGGGACGGGACCTCGAAGTCCTTGGCGGCGGCTCGGAAGCCGGTGAAGTCCTTGGCGCGGTTGAGCGCGAAGACGGCGTCCATGGACTTGCCGGGCTGCAGCGCGGTCCAGCGCAGGGAGACGCCGTAGCCGGTGCCGCGGTCGGGGGCGGCGTTGCCGACGGGGGCGGTCTGGCCGACCCGCTCCAGTTCGGTGGAGCGGTCGGAGACCAGCGGGCCGTGCTCGGTGGAGCGGATGGTGATGGGGCGGTCGTCGCCGCCGGCGACCTTGATGACCTCGTCGCGGGTGACGAACGGCTTGGTCTTGCCGTCGACGACATAGCCGTCGGTGCCGATCTTCTCCAGGTAGAGGTCGGTGACGTCGGCGCCGAGGTTGGTGAAGCCCCAGGCGATGGAGTTGTTGTGGCCGATGATCACGCCGGGCATGCCGGAGAAGGTGTAGCCGGCGACGTCGTAGCGGCAGGTCGCCGAGACCGAGCGGCAGTGCAGGCCCATCTGGTACCAGAGGGACGGCAGCATCGGCGCGAGGTGCGGGTCGTTGGCGAGCAGCGGCTTGCCGGAGGTCGTGAAGTTCCCGGAGACGACCCAGGAGTTCGAGCCGATGCCGTTGCCGTTGGGGCCGAGCAGGGCCGGGATCTCGTCGAGGGCGTCGGAGAGCGCGGCGAGCTGGGACTGGATGCCGTTCTGCCCGCCGGAGGTGCCGGTGCCGCCGGAGGTGGTGTCGTCGCCCTTCGGCTGGGCGTCGGGGTCGAACTTGCCGGTGACCTTGTCGACGGCGCCGCGGTCGACGATCGGCTGGTGCAGGTCGTACGGGTACCCCGGGTAGAGGTCCTTGATCTGCTGGGGCTTCAGCCGGCTGGTCATCAGGGAGCGATCGATCTCGTCCTGCATGTTGCCGCGCAGGTCCCAGGCCATGGCCTTGAGCCAGGCCACCGAGTCGACCGGGGTCCAGGGCTCGATCGTGTAGTCGTTGGTGAAGGCCAGGGCCGCGTACTCGACGGAGACGTCGGCCGGGTCCCGGTCCTTGAGGTAGGCGTTGACGCCCTCGGAGTAGGCCTGGAGGTTCTTCTTGGTCTCCGCCGACAGGACCTTGTCGTACTCCTCCTGC
Source organism: Streptomyces fradiae (assembly GCF_041270065.1). Classification (NCBI taxonomy): domain Bacteria; kingdom Bacillati; phylum Actinomycetota; class Actinomycetes; order Kitasatosporales; family Streptomycetaceae; genus Streptomyces; species Streptomyces fradiae. The sequence goes on from NZ_CP065958.1 coordinate 3,226,280, forward strand.
GCGACCTTGCGCCAGCCCAGGGTGCGCAGGAAGGCGTCGGTGTCGACCTGGCTCTTGCCGAACATCTCGGAGAGGCGGCCGGCCGTCGTGTGGCGGCGGACGTCCATCTCGTAGAAGCGGTCCTGGGCCTGGACGTAGCCCTGCGCGCGGAACAGGTCCGCCTCGTTGTCGGCGTAGATCTGCGGGATGCCGTCGGCATCGCGCTTGACCTCGACGGGTCCGGTGAGCGCGTCGAGGCGGATCGTGCCGGTCGTCTGCGGGAACGAGCCGCGGACGGTGCTGACGCCCCAGTAGCCCCCGTACCCGACGCCCGCGACCAGCGCGAGCACCAGGACGAGGACGATCAGGCGGGCTCGCCGTCCCTTCTTCTTCTTGGCAGGGGGCGCGGTCGTGTTGGAGGGCATCGCTGTCCTTCGAGGGGCAGGGTGGTCCTGGAGTACGGGAGCAACCTTAGGCGCAGCGTCCGGAGGCCCCGGACGCGGAGTCAGGAAGAGATCCGTTCTTATACGCACTGTTGTGCGATCACACACCAAGAAGGCGTCAAGGATGCGTTAAAGATTAGGTAAGGTAACGAAGTACCGGTGCCGCAGGAACGATCCGTTCGCGGCGCCCGGATCGCCTTTGAGGGGAAGGAACGGCCACTGACTGTCCACCAGCTCAACGAACTCCTGCTCATCTGCTCGCTCGTGCTGCTGATCGCTGTCGCGGCGGTGCGCATCTCCTCCCGGAGCGGGCTCCCCAGCCTGCTGCTCTACCTCGGGATCGGGATCGCCATAGGGCAGGACGGCATCGGCAACGTCGCCTTCGACAACGCCGAACTGACCCAGGTGATCGGCTATGCCGCACTTGTGGTGATCCTGGCCGAGGGTGGCCTGGGCACCAAGTGGAAGGAGATCGAACCCGCGTTGCCCGCGGCGGTCGTGCTGTCGACCGTCGGCGTCGCGGTGAGCGTGGGCATCACGGCGGCCGGGGCGCACTACCTCGTCGGGCTCGACTGGCAGCAGGCCCTCATCATCGGCGCCGTCGTCTCCTCCACCGACGCCGCCGCCGTCTTCTCCGTGCTGCGCAAGGTGCCGCTGCCCTCGCGCGTCACCGGCGTCCTCGAAGCCGAGTCCGGCTTCAACGACGCCCCCGTCGTCATCCTGGTCGTCGCCTTCTCCACCGCCGGCCATGTCGACGCCTGGTACGTCCTGGTCGGCGAGATCGCGCTCGAGCTCGCCATCGGCGCCGCCATCGGCCTCTCGGTCGGCTTCCTCGGCGCCTACGCGCTGCGCCACATCGCCCTGCCGGCCTCCGGCCTCTACCCGATCGCCGTCATGGCCATCGCGGTCGTCGCCTACGCCGCCGGCGCCATGGCCCACGGCTCCGGCTTCCTCGCCGTCTACCTGGCCTCGATGGTGCTCGGCAACGCCAAGCTGCCGCACGCCCCGGCCAACCGCGGCTTCGCCGAGGGCCTCGGCTGGATCGCCCAGATCGGCATGTTCGTCCTGCTCGGTCTGCTCGTCACCCCCCATGAGCTCGTCCGCGACTTCTGGCCGGCCGTCGTCATCGGCCTGGTACTCACCGTGGTCGCCCGACCCATGGAGGTCCTGGTCAGCCTCCTCCCCTTCCGGATCCCCTGGCAGGAGCAGGCCCTGATGTCCTGGGCCGGCCTGCGCGGCGCCGTCCCGATCATCCTGGCCACCATCCCGATGGTGGCCGAGATCGAGGGCAGCGAACGGATCTTCAACATCGTCTTCGTGCTGGTCGTCGTCTACACCCTGGTCCAGGGCCCGACCCTGCCCTGGCTGGCCAAGGCCCTGAAGCTCGGCGACCAGGGCGAGGCCGCCGACCTCGGCGTCGAGTCCGCGCCCCTGGAGCGGCTGCGCGGCCATCTGCTCTCCGTGGCCGTCCCGGAGGCCTCCAAGATGCACGGCGTCGAGGTCGCCGAGCTCCGGCTGCCCGCCGGGGCCGCCGTCACCCTGGTCGTCCGCGACGGGAAGAGCTTCGTCCCCGGCCCCGCCACCGTGCTGCGGCGCGGCGACGAACTCCTCGTGGTCGCCACCGACCCGGTCCGGGACGCCGCCGAACGCCGGCTCCGGGCGGTCGGCCAGGGCGGCAAGCTGGCCGGCTGGCTCGGCACCGGCGGCTCGGCCCCCGCCCCGCCGCACCACCCCGCGACCGGCTTCCGTCGGCCCTTCCGAAAGCCCCCACGGCGAACATCCGGTTAATCCCAGGCATCATTTCGGACCGGAGGGCGTTTTCCCAGGCGGGAAGACGCCCTTCCCTGTACCATGAAGGCACACCAGATCGAACCAACTCTGCCTGACGCAGAGCTGGCGCGACCGTATGGCGGCCGAGGCGCCCTCCGCAGTGGGCCCCGGTATCTACCGCAGTTCCGCGCAAGAGGACAGCTCTCGGCGACGCCCGCACCACCATGCCCGGGCCCGCTACCAGGTGGCAGAAAGGCATGGACCGTGGCATCCACGGTCGTCACCGAGAAGCGACCCGGCTACGGACAGCTCCTCCGCACCCCCGGTGCACTCTCCTTCCTGCTGCCGGGCTTCGCCGCCCGCCAGCCGTTCGCGATGCTCACCATCGGCATCGTCCTGCTCGTCCAGCACACCACCGGCTCCTACGGCAGCGCCGGCGCCGTCGCCGCCGTCACCGGTGTCTCCATGGCGCTGTTCGCCCCGCAGAGCGGCAAGCTCGCCGACCGCTTCGGCCAGCGGGCCGTCCTCGTCCCCGGTGTGCTGATCCACACCGCCTCGGTCTCCCTCCTCGTCGCGCTGGCGCTCTCCGGCGCCCCGCTGTGGGCCCTGTTCCTCGCCGCCGTCCCCTCCGGCGCCTCGGTGCCGCAGGTCGGCCCGATGGTCCGGGCCCGCTGGGCGGCAAAGCTGGACAACACTCCGCTGATGCCGACCGCCGCCGCCTTCGAGTCGGTCACCGACGAGTTCACCTTCGTCGTCGGCCCGGTCCTCGCGACCGCCCTGTGCACCGGCATCCACCCGGCCGCCGGCCTGGTCACCGAGGCCGCGCTCACCCTGCTCGGCGGCCTCTTCTTCGCCGCCCAGCGCGGCACCCAGCCCGCCTACGGTCTGGCGGCCGCGGCCGGCCACGCCGACGGCGAGCCGCACCACTCGGCTCTGTCCATCCCCGGCGTCCGCGTCCTGATCGTCGCCTTCCTCGGCATCGGCTCGGTCTTCGGCGGCATGCAGGTCTCGCTCACCGCCTTCTCCGAGGAGATCGGCAACCCCGGCGCCAACGGCCTGCTGTACGGCATCTTCGCCGCCGGCAACATGCTCGCCGGCATCGCCATGGGTGCCGTCGCCTGGAAGATCGGCCCGCGCCGCCGGCTGATCCTCGGCTACGCCGGTCTCACCGTCGCCGCCTCCCTCCTGTGGTCCGCCCACTCCGTCCTGCTGCTCGGCGCCCTCGGCCTGGTCGTGGGTCTGTGCATCGCCCCCGCCCTGATCACCGGCTACACGATCGTCGAGACCCTGGTCCCGGCGACCTCGCGCACCGAGGCCTTCACCTGGCTGACCGGCGCCGTGGCGCTGGGCCAGGCCGCGGCCGTCACCGTCGCCGGCCGGCTGGCCGACGCCCACGGCGCGAGCACCGGTTTCCTGGTGCCGATGGCCGGCACCCTGCTGGCCCTGATCACGCTGGTGGCCCTGCGCTCGCGGCTCTCACCCCAGGCGACGAGCCGGGTCGCGGCACGTGGTATCGGTCACCGAGTTCCCGTGCCGGTGGACTGAACCCGCGGAATACGTCACTATGGATCGTCGTTAGCACTCGATGAGTGTGAGTGCCAGGAGGAAGACAAGTGCCGACCTACCAGTACCAGTGCACCGAGTGCGGCGAGGGCCTCGAGGCGGTGCAGAAGTTCACGGATGACGCCCTGACCGAGTGCCCGAACTGCAAGGGACGCCTGAAGAAGGTGTTCTCCGCGGTCGGCATCGTGTTCAAGGGTTCCGGCTTCTACCGCAACGACAGCCGCGGCTCGTCGTCCAGCAGCACGCCGGCCTCGTCGAAGTCCTCCTCGGCCTCGACCTCCTCTTCGTCGTCGACGACGTCTTCCTCGTCCTCCTCGGACGCGAAGCCCGCGTCGTCCTCCAGCACGTCGAGCTCTTCGAGCTCCACGTCGGCGGCCTGACCTCCGCACCTCCCGTTCTTCCCGGTGCCCCGTCGCTCCCGCGACGGGGCACCGGCGTTTTTCGGACGTCCTCAGGCCCCAGGCCCGCCACCCCTCGGACCCCCTGGGCTGCCGGCCCGGCCGGGTGGCTAGGGTGACGGCCATGGCGACCCACAGGACTGATCGGACGGCCGGCCCGGCGGCGGACTCGTTCGCGGACATCGGCGTGATCGGCGGCTCCGGGTTCTACTCCTTCCTGGACGATGTGACCGAGGTGTCGGTCGACACCCCGTACGGCAGCCCCAGCGACTCCCTCTTCCTCGGCGAGGTCGCCGGCCGGCGGGTCGCCTTCCTCCCCCGGCACGGCCGCGACCACCGGCTGCCGCCGCACCGGATCAACTACCGCGCCAACCTCTGGGCCCTGCGCTCGGTGGGCGTGCGCCAGGTCCTCGGGCCGTGCGCGGTCGGCGGGCTGCGCGAGGAGTACGGCCCCGGCACCCTCGTCGTGCCCGACCAGCTGGTCGACCGGACGAAGACCCGCGCGCAGAGCTACTTCGACGGTGAACCGCTGCCCGAGGCCTGGGGCGGCGCCGTGCCCCGCGTGGTTCACGTGACCTTCGCCGACCCCTACTGCCCCGACGGACGGCGGGTGGCCCTGAAGGTCGCCCGGGGGCGGGGCTGGGAGCCGGTCGACGGCGGCACGATGGTCGTCGTCGAGGGCCCCCGCTTCTCCACGCGCGCCGAGTCGCGCTGGCACGCGGCCGCGGGCTGGGCGGTGGTCGGCATGACCGGCCACCCCGAGGCCGTCCTCGCCCGGGAACTGGGACTCTGCTACACCTCCCTCGCACTGGTGACGGATCTGGACGCGGGTGCGGAGACCGGTGACGGGGTCTCGCACACCGAGGTCCTCCGCGTGTTCGGCGAGAACGTCGGCCGGCTGCGCGACGTGCTCTTCGACGCGGTCGACGCGCTCCCCGCGACGGTCGACCGGGACTGCCTGTGCACGCGGGCCCACGAAGGGTGGGACCTGGGGATCGAACTGCCCTGAGCCTCGGGGCCGGGGGTCGGGCCGGGTGAGGGCCGGCCGCCCGCGAGGTCCGGACACGTTCCAGGTTCGCCGACCCCGCGCCACGTCGGCAATCGCTCGCGGGAGTGAGGAAGTTATCCACATACGCCCGGTTGTCCACAGGCCGGAGCGGGATCGCGGCAGGTGCGGGACGGTGGACCCGGTTCGCCGGAAGGTGGACCCCGCTCGCCGGACCGTCCGGTGAACGGCCGTGCCACGACAGGCGGTTGCGCGATGACCACGAACTCCTGCCTCACCCACACCCCGGCCTCGGTGCCCGCGCCGTGCGGGCTTCCCTCCTTCGACCCGCTGCGGGTGCGCGGCGCGCGGCTACGGCTGCGCCGGGCGCTGCGGCGCAAGCGGCGGGCGCCCGCCGCGGTGCTCGCGATGACCGCGGTCACCCTCGCGGCGGCCGGCGCCGCCGGGGCCGACGACCCGGCCCCGCAGCCCCCTCCACCGCCCGCCCGGGTGGCGCACCGGCCGGCCGCCGTGCCGCTCGTGTCCGCTCCGGTGCGGATCGCCGACGCGGCGACCGTGCGGCTGCTGCGGCGCGGTGACCGGGTCGACGTGATCGCCGCGCCCAACTCCGTGACGGGGGTGGCGGGAGAGGCCCGCGTGATCGCCTCGGGCGCCCGAGTGGCCGAAGTGCCACAGCCGGGCGAGACTCGATCGGAGGGCGGGGCCCTGGTCGTCCTGTCCGTTCCGCGGTCGACGGCGACGGCGCTCGCCGGGGCGGGCATGACGTCCCAACTGGCGGTGACACTGTGCTGATTCGCACGGATGGACTGTCAAGTCACCGTCCCGTGTGTACGGATTGGACGCCTTCGCGCCAAGCACGGCGTAATGGCTCCGCACACTGCACACGCGAAGAAAGGCACCTTGGTGGCCGAGAAGAAGGAAAGCTTGCTGGGAGGCTTCAAGGCCTTCCTGATGCGCGGGAACGTGATCGACCTGGCGGTGGCGGTCGTCATCGGCGCCGCGTTCACCAACATCGTGAACTCGGTGGTCAAGGGCATCATCAACCCGATCGTGGGTGCCTTCGGCACGAAGGACCTGGAGGGCTACGCGTCCTGCATCAAGGACAGCTGCAAGATCGTGAACGGCGAGATGCAGGGCATCCAGATCCAGTGGGGCCTGGTGCTCAGCGCCGTCCTCAGCTTCGTGATCACGGCCGCCGTCGTCTACTTCCTGATGGTCCTGCCGATGGCCAAGATCCTCGCCAAGCGTGCCGCGCACGACAAGGCGAAGGAAGGCGTCCAGGAGACCCTGGAGGTCAGCGAGCTGGAGGTGCTCAAGGAGATCCGCGACCACCTGATCGCCCAGCGCGGCCCGAGCTCGGGCTCGACGGCCGGTTCCAACACCTGAGGCGGGGCGCACCCCACCTCCTGACCGACCGTCGCGGTCGGTGTCAGAGGTGGTGCGGCGGCTTCTCGTCGAGGAAGCGCGCGAGGTCGGCGGCGCTGCCGCCGGCCGGAGGCCGCTCGCCCCACCCGCGGTCCGTGTCGTCCGCGGACTGCTGGTCCAGCGGATCGTCGAAGATCAGTGCCGGCCGGGGTCGGGAATCGGAATCGTTGTCGGACTGCTTCGCTGCTCGCGGTCCGTGGGCGGGGGCGGTGCTCATGTTTTCAGGGTACGCCCGGAGCACCACCCCGGACCCTCCCGATCCGGGGTCTGATCTGCGGGATTCCGCTCATCCGTCCCGCCATCGGCTCCCGCGCCGGTCGGTTCACCGGTCCTTGGGGTCGAGCAGCCAGAGGCCGAGGACGACAAGGAACGACAGGACCAGGAAGCCCGCGCCCCACCAGGCGGTCCCGGTGTTGCCGGACATCCACTCGTCGACCACGATGGTGAGCCCCCACAGCTGGCCGATGAGCACGGTCAGGGCCAGGGCGAGGCGGGCGGAGAGCTTGGAGGAGCGCTCGGGTTCCTGCTCGGTGCCGGCACCCGGGCCGGGTCCGGTGTGGCGGATACGGGGGTCTCCGTATCCGCTGGTGGGACGGATCTGCGGGTAGCGCTCGTGGACGGGGCGGTTGAGCCGCGGCTGGGCGCTGCCGGGGGTGTAGACGGGGCGGGGCGGCGGGGTCCCGGGAGCGGCGGCGGGGTCGCCGGGGGCGCCCGGGTCCTTGGGGAACGGGGTGTCGGTCATGTCCGTCGGCTCCCTTCGGCGGCGGGGCCGGCGGCGCCCGGGCAGCCGAGGCGTTCGGCGAGGCCGGGGCGTTCCCCGCCGAGCTGGCGGCACAGGCCCTCGCGGACGCTCTCTCCGGAGCGGGTGGTGCCCACGGCCCAGACGCTTCCGTCGGTCTCCTCGACGAGGAGCACCTTGGGCAGGCCGCGGGGCGGCGGGCCCGCGGTGACCTCGCCGGTGCGGGCGTCGAAGACGCCCTCGTGGCAGGGGCAGTACAGCTCGCCCTCGCTCCCCCGGTCGTTGCGCCAGAGCACGGCGCAGGCGAGGTGGGTGCAGACGGCGGAGTAGCCGGCGAGGGTTCCGTCGGCGAGGCGGATGGCGACGGCGCGGTCCTCTTCGTCGGGGTAGCGGAAGGCGATCGAGTCGCCGGGCAGGAGCTGGTCCGCGATCTTCTTCGGTTCGGGTGCGCCGTCGTCGCTGTCGCCGTGGCGGTGCAGGATGCCGGAGGCGACGCCGATGCCGCCGGCGGCCAGGCCGCCGGAGACGGTGGCGACGATCCGCAGGTAGTCGCGGCGGGTGGTGAGCGAGTCGGCGGCGATCCGGTCGTGGAGGGCCGCGTGGGCGGCGTCGGCGGGCCGGTTCGGGTCGTCCGGGTCGGTGGCCGCGCCGGCGCCGTTGTCCGGGGGTGGTTCGGTGAGGCTCATCGGACATCCACTCCGTTGACTTCGACGATGGGCAGACCGCCGGGGACCGGCCACTGGACTCGGTCGGCGGGGACGACCATCGCCACGCCGGTGGAGATGGTGGTGGACCCGAAGGTGAAGGAGTCGGCGACCTCGACGCCGGGGCGTTCGGCGCGGAGTTCGTCGAGGGTTCCGTAGAAGAGGGCGCCGGTGGGGCAGACGGTGGCGCACATGGGGGCGAGGCCGTAGGCGGTGCGGTCGTAGCAGAGGTTGCACTTCATCTGCAGCTTCGCCTGGAGGTCGATCTTCGGGACGCCGAAGGGGCAGGCGTTGACGCAGTTGGCGCAGCCGATGCAGCGGGTGGTGTCGGCCTGCTGCACCACGCCGTCGGCGGTCACCAGGATCGCGTCGGCGGGGCAGACCTCGGCGCACGGGGCGACGGGGTCCTCGCAGTGCATGCAGACGGTGGGGAGGGAGGCGACGGAGTGGCCCTCGTCGGGGTAGTCGAGGTGGATCATCGACTTGCCGCGGTGGGAGTCGCATTCGCGGCAGGCGGAGACACAGGCCTGGCAGCCGATGCAGCGGCCGGGGTCGATGAAGATCGTGCGGCCCATCATGTGCGGCTCAGCTCCTCTCCGAGGTGCCACGGCCCTGCGGGGACGTGGGCGGCAGGGGGTCGTCGCGGGAGACCTGGGTCTCGGGGTAGGCGACGTGGCCGGGGGCGGTGGGCGGTGCGGGGACCTCGTCGATGCGTTCGGCGGCCTCGATGCGGGCGGCGCAGACCTTGTACTCGGGGATCTTCGACCGGGGGTCGAGGGCGTCGATGGTCAGCGCGTTGGCCGCGGTGGGTACGGGCCAGTGGTAGGGGACGAAGACGGTGTCGGGGCGGATGGCCTCGGTGACCAGGGCGGGGAAGACCTCGCTGCCGCGGCGGGTGACGACGCGGACCGGGTCGCCGTTGCGGAAGCCGTGGGAGGGGTGGACCTCGACCCAGGGGCGCGGGGTCTGTTCGACGAGGGCGCCCAGGCGGCGGGTCTGGTTGCCGGAGAGGAAGTGGGCGACGGTGCGGCCGGTGGTGAGCGAGAGGGGGTATTCCTCGCTGTACGGGTCCATGGGCGGGTGCCATTCGACGACCTGCATATGGATCTTGCCGTCGGCGTGGTAGGTCCGGCCGTCCTCGAAGAGGCGGGGGGTGCCGGGGTGGTCGGTGGAGGGGCAGGGCCAGGCGATGCCGCCGGTCTCCTCCAGCCGGTCGTAGGTGATGCCGTAATAGTCGTTGACGGTGCCGGCCGAGGCGATGCGCAGTTCTTCGAAGACGGCTCGGGAGTCGGGGAAGGCGAACTTGGCTCCGGCGCCGAGGCGTTTGGCGAGTTCGCAGATGACCCAGGTGTCGGTGCGGACGCCGGCCGGGGGTTCCTGGGCCTTGTTGTGCTTGACGACCCGGGCCTCGGCGTTGGCCATGACGCCGTCGTCCTCGGCCCAGACGGTGACGGGGAAGACGACGTGCGCGTTGGCGGCGGTCTCGGAGAGGAAGAAGTCGAATTGGGCGTGGAACTCGGTGGTGTCGTAGCCCTCCTTCACCGTGGCGTAGTTGGGGAGGGAGACGAAGGGGTTGTTGCAGATGCCGATGAGGCCGCGGATCTCGCGGCGCTGCATCTGCCAGACCATCTCCATCATGGAGGTGCCGGCGGGCGGGAGTTCGGACTCGGCGATGCCCCAGATCTCGCAGATCTGGCGGCGGTGCTCGGGGTCGGAGATGGAGCGCCCGCCGGGCAGCAGGTCGGACTTCTGGCCGTGCTCGCGGCCGCCCTGGCCGTTGCCCTGGCCGGTGATGGTGCCGTATCCGGCGCCGGGGCGGCCGATGTTCCCGGTGGCGACGCACAGGTTGATGATCGTCAGGCAGTTCTCGACGCCCTGGGAGTGGTGTTCGACGCCGCGGGCGTGCCAGGCCATGGCCTTGCCGGCGCCGGCGAACATGCGGGCGACCTGGACGATCTGTTCTGCGGGGACGCCGCAGATCTCGGCGGAGCGGGCGGGCGGGTATTCGGCGACGGTCTTCTTCACCTCCTCCCAGCCGGTCGTGTGGGCGGCGAGGTAGGCCTCGTCGGTGAGGCCCTCGGCGACGACGACGTGGAGGACGGCGTTGAAGAAGGCGGAGTCGGTGCCGGGCTTGAGCGCGACGTGGATGTCGGCGGTGCGGGCGATGGCGGTCTCGCGCGGGTCGACCACGATGAGGGTGGCGCCGCGGTCCCGGGCTCCCCAGAGGTACTGGGTCATCACGGGGAAGCATTCGCCGACGTTGGAGCCGGCGATGAGCAGGCAGTCGGTGAGCAGGATGTCGGAGAAGGGGTTGCCGGCCCGGTCGATGCCGAAGGAGAGCTTGTTGGCTCCGGCGGCGGAGACCATGCACAGCCGCCCGTTGTAGTCGACGTGCCGGGTCTTCAGGGCGACCCGGGCGAACTTGCCGACGAGATAGGTCTTCTCCGAGAACAGGCTGGCGCCGCCGAGCAGGCCGAAGGCGTCGTTGCCGTACTCGGTCTGGATGCGGCGGATCTCGGCGACGGTGAAGTCGAGCGCCTCGTCCCAGCCGACCTCGCGGAAGGGTTCGTCGCGGTTGCGGCGCATGAGCGGGGCGGTGAGCCGGTCGGGGTGGTTGACCTGCTGATACGCGTTGATGCCCTTGGGACAGAGCCGCATCCGGTTGATGTCGTGGTTGCGGGGTTCGACGCCGAAGACCTTGCCGTGGTGGTCGACCCGCAGATACATGCCGCACTGCACGCCGCAGAAGCAGCAGTGGGTGGGGACGAGGGTCTCGCCGTTCTGGTCGGCGTGCCAGCGGTCGGCGGGGATGCCGCCGGCGTCGCGGAAGTTGCGGGTGCCGGGCGGGGCGACGGAGGGGTCAAGAGGCAGCGGGGAGGTCACTTGAAGCCCTTCTTGACGTGGGTGAGGTAGGCGGTGCCCCGCAGGACGCGCTTGCAGCGGGGGCAGTACTCGGCCCATTCGTCGAAGTCGAGTTTCAGATCGCGCATGGTGCCCTGGAGGTTCTCGACGTAGGGGGCGGTGTCGATAGGGCGGCCGCAGCGGCGGCAGCCGAGCAGGCCGTCGGCGCTCACCTCGCCGGGCGCTCCGGCCGCGGCGGCGGCCCCGGTCACGGCCCCGGCCGTGGCGGCCGGCTCGCCCTTGCGGCGGGCGGTGTACTTGAACAGCTGCATTCCGACGGCGGCGGGCCGCTGCACGATGTGGAAGAACTTCCCGAAGGGGATGTAGATGAGGGTGAAGACCACCGACACCATGTGCAGGATCGCCAGGAACTCGTAGCCGCCGCCGTGCAGGAAGATCGAGGAGAAGGTGAGGAGCAGACCGGTGACGGAGATGACGATGAGGGCGATCAGCGGCACCAGGTCGTAGGCGAAGCGCTGGCCGGTGATGGCGCCGCGGTCCTTCATCCGCCGCCACAGGAAGTAGGAGGCGCCGGGGATGACGAGGACGGCGGCGATGTCCAGGCCGTGGAACATGAGCCAGCCGACGACGTTCAGCGCGTCGAAGCCGAGGATCTTGAAGCCCCAGATCCGCATCTCGTAGCCGGGCCCCGAGCCGGTGGAGGAGGTGAAGGTGAACCAGCCCCAGGTCAGCGGGAAGGTGATGAGGGCGGCCAGGACACAGCCCCAGAAGATCAGCTGGTGAGCCGCCCAGCGGGCGTGTGAGCGGGCGCCGAGGAACTTCTGGAAGCCGAGGTAGGTGGCGATCATCCGGGGCAGGGCGGTGGGCGCCCTGCGGAAGTTACCGGCGGAGAAGAAGGCGCCCCAGCCCTGTTTGAACAGGCGCCGGGCGCCGGGGGCGGAGACCCACACGGTGTAGCGGTAGGCGACGCCGAAGGCGAGGAAGACGGTGGCCACCGCATACGGGAGGAGGGCCGAGTCGAAGTCGCGCAGCAGCCGGCTGCCGAGCACGATCGCGAGGATCAGCAGCACGGAGACGGCGACCCCCGCGAGGGTCGCGCGGCGACGCACCTGAGCGGGGGTCTGCGGCGGCCGGTCGGCGACGACGGGCGGCGGCGCGGCGGGGGCCTGCGGTGGCTCGATCACGCGGCCACCCTAGGGCCGAACAGCCCCCTATGCCCGTTTTGCACCGCTGGCGGGTGAGCGTGGTCCCTCAGACCGCGTACAGCCCGTGAGACCGGAAGACCTCGCGGGCCGAGGCGATCCGGTCCGAGGTCGGGGACGGGGTGTCGTGGAGGGTGAACGGCTTGGCGAGTGCTCGCCATTTCGCTTCGCCGAGCTTGTGGAAGGGGAGGATGTCCACGCGGGAGACATTGCCGAGGCCGCCGGCGAAGGCGGCGACGCCCTCGATGTCGGCAGGGGCGTCGGTGAGCCCGGGGACGAGCACGAAGCGGACGTGGACCTCCTGACCGAGGTCGGCGAGGCGGCGGGCGAAGTCCAGGGTCGGGCGGAGCGGCCGGCCGGTGACCCTCTTGTACGTGTCCGGGTCCCAGCACTTGATGTCGAGAAGCACCAGGTCGGTGTCGCGCAGCAGGGCGTCGGTGGCCCGGGCGCCGAGGAAGCCCGAGGTGTCGAGGGCGGTGTGCAGACCGAGCTCGTGCTTCATCCGGTGCAGCAGCTCACCGGCGAAGACGGGCTGGAGCAGGGGCTCGCCGCCCGAGACGGTGGCCCCGCCGCCGGCGGCCGCGATGAAGCGGGTGTACTTGGCCGCTTCGGCGATGACGGCGTCGGCGGAGGTGCGCGTGCCGTTCCGCATCCGCCAGGTGTCGGGGTTGTGACAGTAGAGACAGGTGAGGGGACAGCCGGAGAGGAAGGTGACGAAGCGGGTGCCGGGACCGTCGACGCCGGTGGACAGGTCCCAGGAGTGCACCGACCCCACGGCGGGACGGTGGGTCGCCGCGGCGGCCGGGGTGACGGGGCGGGTCGGGATGTCCGAGCCGGGGAGTACGGCCATGGCAGGGCCTCCTGTCCGGGAGGAACGAGGTCGAGGGGATCGAGGGAGGGGGTGTGGGAGCGGGGTGCGGCCAGCGCGCCCGGCCCGGCCCGGCCGGGTGAGGGCTACAGGGAGCCGTGGAAGGTGCGGTTCAGGACGTCGAGCTGTTGCTCGGGGGTGAGGCGGACGAAGTTCACCGCGTAGCCGGAGACCCGGATGGTGAGCTGTGGGTGGTTCTCGGGGTGGGCCATGGCGTCGAGGAGGACGTCGCGGTTGAGGACGTTGACGTTCATGTGGAAGCCGTCGCTCGCCATGTAGCCGTCGAGGACGCCGGCCAGGTTCCGGATCCGTTCCTCGGGGGTGCGGCCCAGGCCGTCGGGGGTGACGGTGTTGGTCAGTGAGATGCCGTCCTCGGCGTCCTCGTACGGGAGCTTGGCGACCGACAGGGCCGAGGCGACATAGCCGTGGGTGTCGCGGCCGTTCATCGGGTTGGCGCCCGGGGAGAACGGCTCGCCGGCGCGGCGCCCGTCGGGGGTGTTGCCGGTCTTCTTGCCGTAGACGACGTTGGAGGTGATGGTCAGGACGGACTGGGTGTGTTCGGCGTCGCGGTAGGTCGGGTGCTTGCGCACCTTCCTCATGAACTCCTCGACCAGCCACACCGCGATCTCGTCGGCGCGCTCGTCGTTGTTGCCGTACGCCGGGTACTCGCCCTCGATCTCGTAGTCGGTGGCCAGGCCGGTCTCGTCGCGCAGGACGGTGACCCGGGCGTACTTGACGGCGGCCAGCGAGTCGGCGGCGACCGAGAGGCCGGCGATGCCGCAGGCCATGGTGCGGCGCACGTCGCGGTCGTGGAGGGCCATCTCGAGGCGCTCGTAGGCGTACTTGTCGTGCATGTAGTGGATGACGTTCAGCGCGTGGACGTACACGCTCGCCAGCCACTCCATCTGCTCGTCGAACTTGCGCATCACCTCGTCGTGGTCGAGGACGGCGGAGGTGATGGCGCCGGTGTCGGGGCCGACCTGGGCGCCGGAGCGCTCGTCGCGGCCGCCGTTGATCGCGTAGAGGAGGGTCTTGGCGAGGTTCACGCGGGCGCCGAAGAACTGCATCTGCTTGCCGACGGGCATCGCGGAGACGCAGCAGGCGATGGCGGTGTCGTCGCCGAAGCGGGGTCGCATCAGCTCGTCCGACTCGTACTGCACGGAGGAGGTGTCGATCGAGACCTTGGCGCAGAACTCCTTGAAGCCCTGCGGGAGCTGCGGCGACCAGAAGACGGTCATGTTCGGCTCGGGGGCCGGGCCGAGGTTGTAGAGGGTCTGCAGATAACGGAAGGAGGTGCGGGTGACCAGCGGACGGCCGTCCTCGCCCATGCCGGCGATGGACTCGGTGACCCAGGTCGGGTCGCCGGAGAACAGCTCGTCGTACTCGGGGGTGCGCAGGAAGCGGACGATGCGCAGCTTGATGATGAAGTCGTCGACGAGTTCCTGGGCCTGCTCCTCGGTCAGGAGGCCGGCTTCGATGTCGCGCTGCAGATAGACGTCGACGAAGGTGGAGGTGCGGCCCAGGGACATCGCGGCGCCGTTCTGCTCCTTCACGGCGGCGAGGTAGGCGAAGTACAGCCACTGGATGGCTTCGCGGCCGGTGCGGGCGGGGCCGGAGATGTCGTGGCCGTAGGAGGCGGCCATCGTCTTCAGTTCGCCGAGGGCGCGGATCTGTTCCGCGAGTTCCTCGCGCAGCCGGATGGTCTCCTCCAGCGAACGGTTGTCGGCGGGAAGGGAGTTGAGCTCCTCCTTCTCCTCCTGCTTCACCTCGATCAGGCGGTCGACGCCGTAGAGGGCGACCCGGCGGTAGTCGCCGATGATGCGGCCGCGGCCGTAGGCGTCGGGGAGTCCGGTGACGATGCCGGCCTTGCGGGCGGCGCGGATCTCGGGGGTGTAGGCGTCGAAGACACCGGCGTTGTGGGTCTTGCGGTATTCGGTGAAGACCTTCTCGAGGTCGGCCGGGACCGGGTAGCCGTAGGTCTCCAGGGCGCCGGCGACCATACGCCAGCCGCCGTTGGGCATGATCGCGCGCTTGAGCGGGGCGTCCGTCTGGAGGCCGACGATCAGGTCCTTGTCGCGGTCGATCCAGCCGGGGGCGTGGGCGGTGATGGTGGACGGGATGTCGGACGCGACGTCGTACACGCCCTTGGCGCACTCCTCGGGGAAGCGGTCCGTGATGGCCTGCCACACGGCGGTGGTCCGCTCGGTGGGGCCGGCGAGGAAGGAGTCGTCGCCCTCGTACGGGGTGTAGTTGTGCTGGATGAAGTCGCGGACGTCGATGGCGTCGCGCCAGAGGCCGCCCTTGAAGCCTTTCCAGGCGCCGTCGTTCACCGTTGTCTCAGCCGGGGTCGCAGTCATTTCCCTCACCGTCTTCTCGATCTTCGTTGGCTTCTCGGACTTCGGTCAGCTGGGGGCTTCGGCGCCCTTGCGGGCGTAGCACCACCAGGTCACGACGATGCAGCTCAGATAGAAGCCGACGAATCCCCACATCGCGCTGGTCACCGCGATCGAGCCGAAGAGGGCCGGGATGAAGAAGAAGCCGTAGGCCGCGATGGCCGAGGTGAAGCCGGTGACGGCGCCGGACTCCATCTCCGCCTGCTTGAGCGCCGCGGCGTATTCCGGGGTGCCCTCCGTCAGGCCCTTCAGATGGGTCCCGCGGAAGATCACCGGGATCTGGCGGAAGGTCGAGCCGTTGCCGATGCCCGAGAAGAAGAAGGCCGCGAGGAAGCAGAGGAAGAAGCCGAGGAAGGAACCGCCGTCACCGCCCGAGGGAAGGAAGCCGATGACTCCGATGATGGCCGCCGCCATGCCCACGAAGGACAGGATCGTGACCCGCGCGCCGCCCCACTTATCGGCGATCCAGCCGCCCGCCCACCGGGCGAGGGCGCCGACCGCCGGGCCCATCCAGGCGTAGGTGGCGACGGAGTAGTCCGGGAAGGTGGTCTTGATCAGCATCGGCAGAGCCGCGGCGAAGCCGATGAAGGAGCCGAAGGTGCCGACGTACAGCCAGGTCATCAGCCAGTTGTGCTTGCGCCGGAAGATGACCTTCTGCCGGCTGAACGGGGTGGAGGCGACCTTCAGGTCGTTCTGGCCGAACCAGGCGACGGCGGCCAGGACCAGGACGACCGGGACCCAGACGAAGGCCGCGTTCTGCAGGTGGACCGGGGTGCCGTCGGCCTTGTGCTGGGCGGAGCCGATCGCGATCGTCGACCAGGTGATGACGATCGGGGTCAGCAGCTGGACCACGGAGACGCCCAGGTTGCCGAGGCCGCCGTTGATGCCGGTCGCGCTGCCCTTCTTCGCCTTCGGGAAGAAGAAGCCGATGTTGGCGAGGGAGGAGGCGAAGTTCGCGCCGCCGATGCCGCACAGCGCGGCGATGGCCACCATCACCCCGTAAGGGGTCGACGGGTCCTGGATCGCGATGCCCAGCCAGATCAGCGGCACCACCAGGACCACCGTGGACAGGGCGGTGAAGCGCCGCTGTCCGATCATCGGGCCGAGGAAGGTGTAGAGGATGCGGGCCGTGCCGCCGGTCAGGCCCGGGATGGCCGTCAGCCAGAACAGCTGGGAGGTGGAGAAGCCGAAGCCGACGTCCTTCAGATTGGTCGCGGTGACCGACCACACCTGCCAGACCACGAAGGCCACGAGCAGGGCCGGCACCGCGATCCACAGGTTGCGGTTCGCGACCTTGCGGCCGATGGACTTCCAGAAGAGCTCGTTCTCCGGCTCCCAGTCGGTGATCGGCCGGCCGGGCCCGTACTGCTCCGCGTCGTACGAGACGGGCGACGACCCGCCCGTCGTTCTGCTGTCCTGGACTACGGAACCCATGACACTTCCCTGAACTTCCCTGGTTTTCCCCGTACTTCGCCGCACGGGGGCGCACATCGCCGCGAGGGGATCGCTGTGCCGCCCTTCCAGGCTCCGCCCGTGCCCCCGGGCGGTGTCAGTGCCGATCGTCGGCAGTGCGGATGGGCCTAGGTCCCGTCCGGGCAGGGCCGTAGGGACGTCCGGAACGGGCAGGGCGGCCCCTGGGAATAACGGAGCCCGACCAGGTGTCGTGCTGTGCGCGGGTCGGGCACGCGTGCTGTTCTGTCGTCCATGACGCAACCTCTTCTTCCGCTCACCGCACGCTCGCGAGACGAGGCGCACCGGGCGGCCACGCCCCTCGAGCTCTTCTTCGACCTGTGCTTCGTCGTGGCCGTCGCCCAGGCCGGGGCGGAGCTCGTGCACGCCGTCGCGGAGGGGCACGCCGGGACCGGGATCCTGAACTACGCGATGGTGTTCTGGGCCATTTGGTGGGCCTGGATGAACTTCACGTGGTTCGCCTCGGCGTACGACAACGACGACGTGCTCTACCGGGTGGTCACGCTGGTGCAGATCGCCGGCGTCCTGATCCTGGCGGCAGGGGTGTCACGGGCCTTCGAGGACCACGACTTCCTGGTCGTGTACATCGGATACGTCGTGATGCGGCTCGCGCTCTCCTCGCAGTGGCTGCGCGCCGCGCACCACGCCACCGACCCGGGCGAGCGGACGATGTGCCGCCGCTACGCGGCCGGGGTGATGGCCTGCCAGGTGGGCTGGCTGGCGCTGCTCTTCGTGCCGGAGGACGTGCGGCCGTGGGTGTTCCTGGTGATGGCGCTGGCGGAGATGGCGGTGCCGGTGTACGCGGAGAAGGACGTCACCACGCAGTGGCACCCGCACCACATCGCCGAGCGCTACGGCCTGTTCACCATCATCGTGCTCGGCGAGACGATCGCGGCGGCGACGGTGGCCGTGAAGTCGGGCGTCACCGAGAACGACGCGCTCGGCGAGGTGCTGCCGATCGCGGCCGGCGGGCTCCTCATCGTCTTCGCCGCCTGGTGGATCTACTTCGTCGTGCCCGCCCACGACCGGCTGACCTCCAACCGGCAGAGCTTCCTCTGGGGCTACGGCCACTATCTGATCTTCGCCTCGGCCGCCGCGATCGGCGCGGGCATCGAGATCGCGGTCGAGCAGGCGGTCGGCAAGGCGCACATCACCACCCTCGCCGCCGCCTCCGCCGTGACCATCCCGACCGCGGTCTTCCTGATGAGCGTGTGGCTGCTGCACGCCCGTTACTTCAAGGTCGGGCTCGCCCAGCAGGCCGTGCTGCCGGTGGCGTCCCTGGCGATCCTGATGTGCTCCTTCGCCGGGCACTGGGCGGTGTTCGCGGCCGGTCTGGTGGCCGCCGCGACCGTGGCGGTGGGCGTGACCCTGACCGCCACCAACCCGGCCACCCGCCGCCCCCGCGCCACCTGACCGGGCCGGACCGGACCGGACCGGAA
The DNA here is from genome assembly GCF_041270065.1 of Streptomyces fradiae. NCBI lineage: Bacteria > Bacillati > Actinomycetota > Actinomycetes > Kitasatosporales > Streptomycetaceae > Streptomyces > Streptomyces fradiae. The sequence goes on from NZ_CP065958.1 coordinate 3,244,541, forward strand.
CAGCCGGCCCCGAGCAGGACGGACCCGGGCGGGGCCGGATCGCCCGCCCCTCGGCCAGAATGCCTCGCATGATCTTCCGGCTGCTCGGTCCGCTCACCGTCGGCGATCCGCCCGTGCCCGCCGCCGGCGGTCCCCGGGTACGGGCGCTGCTCGCGCTGCTCCTCCTCGACGCGGGCCGGATCGTGCCGGCCGGGCGGCTCGTCGACGGGCTGTACGGGGACGAGCCGCCGGCCGGGGCCGCGAACGCCCTCCAGTCGCAGGTCTCCCGGCTGCGCCGGGCCCTGCCGGGCGGGGTGACCGTGGAGCACTCGGCCGCCGGTTACCGGCTGGCCGGGGTCGCCCCCGACGACGTGGATGCCCTGCGTTTCGAGCGGCTGGCCCGGGAGGGCGCCCGGGCCGGGGCGGCCGGGGACGCCGTACGGGCCGAGGGGCTGCTGCGCGAGGCGCTCGGGCTGTGGCGGGGGCCGGCCCTCGCGGACGTACGGGAGGCTCCGTACGCCGAGGGGCAGGCCGCCCGGCTCGACGCGCTGCGGCTCGACGCCCTGGAGGAGTGGGCGGCGGCCCGGCTCGCGGCCGGCGGTGATCCCGTACCGCTGGTGCGGGAGTTGGCGGAGGCGGCGACGGCGCATCCGCTGCGCGAACGGCTTCGGGCGCTCCAGATCCGGGCGCTCGCCGGGGCGGGGCGGCAGGCGGAGGCGCTCGCCGTGTACGAGGAGGTGCGCGGGGCGCTCGCGGAGGAGCTGGGCGCGGATCCGTCGGCCGAACTGGCCGCGGCGCACCTCGCGGTGCTGCGCGGCGACGAGGGCGGCCACCGGCCCGCGGCAGCCGCCCGGCCGCCCGTACCGCTGACCGACTTCGTCGGGCGTGAGCGCGAACGGGAGCGGTTGGGGGCGCTCATCGTCGCCGCGCGCCTGGTGACCCTGGTCGGGCCGGGCGGCGCGGGCAAGACGCGGCTCGCCCTGGAACTCGTACAGCGGGAGGAACCGGGGACCCTGGAGGCGGTCTTCGTGGACCTGGGCGCGGTCGGGCCCGGCGAGGTGGCGGGGGCGTGCGCGCGGGCGCTGGGGGTACGGGACGCGGGCCCGGACGCGCTTCTGCGGGCGCTCGCGGGCCGGCCGGTGCTGCTCGTCGTGGACAACTGCGAGCACGTGGTGGCGGAGGCGGCGCTGCTCGTACGGGAGTTGCTGGCCGGTTCCGGCGGGCTGCGGGTGCTCGCGACGAGCCGGGAGGCGCTGGGCATCACGGGCGAGTCGCTGCTGCCGCTGGGCGCGCTGGCGCCCGATGCGGCACAGGAGCTGTTCCTGCGGCGCGGGGCGGCGGCCCGGCCCGGGTTCGCGGAGGCGGTCGGCGGCCCGGACTCCGCCCCGGACGCACGCGCGCGCGTGCGGGAGGTCTGCGCGGCGCTGGACGGGCTGCCGCTCGCCCTGGAACTGGCGGCCGCCCGGCTGCGGACGCTGACCCTCGACGAGCTGGCCGACCGGCTCGGGGAGCGATTGGGCGACCGGCTGGGCGACCGGCTTGGCGACCGTTTCCGGGTGCTGTCGCGGGGCGACCGGACGGCGCCGGAGCGGCATCGGACGCTGGCCGCCGTGGTGGAGTGGAGCTGGGAGCTCCTGGGTGAGGAGGAGCGGACGGCGGCGGCGCGTTTCTCGGTGTTCCGGGGCGGGGCGACGGCCGGGGCGGCGGCCGAGGTGTGGGGGACGGACCGCTCGGACGCGGAGGACCTGCTCGCCTCGCTGGCCGAGAAGTCGCTGCTGGAGGCGGGTTTCGACACGGGCGCGGTCCGCTACCGGATGCTGGAGACCGTGCGCGCCTATGCGGCGGGCCGGCTGCCCGCCGACGATCCCGCCCACGCCGCCCACACGGCCCACTTCCTGGCCCTGGCCCGGGCCGCCGACGCCGAACTGCGCGGCCCGGACCAGCTCGACCGGCTCGCCCGGCTCGACGCCGAGGACGCGAACCTGCGGGCCGCGTTGCGCCGGGCGGGCCCGGCGGACGGGCTGCGTCTGGTCGCCGCGCTCACCGGGTACTGGTGGCTGCGCGGGCGGCGCGGGCAGGTCTCGGGTCTGGTGGCGGAGCTCCTGGAGAGAGTGGACACGGCCGACCAGGTCGCGGGAGAGGTCCCGGACGGACTCGGCGAGGAGTACGCGCTCTGCGTGCTGACCGCCGGGGCGTCGGCCGGGGAGCGGCCGGAGCGGCTCGACCGGGCGCGGCGGCTCCTGACGGAGCAGGCGGAGCCGCTGCGGCAGCCGTTCACGGCGTTCCTGTGGGCGACGGCCGTCGGGCCGGAGGACCGTCTTCCGGTCCCTGCAGATGCCTGGTCCCGGGCCCTCGGTCTGGCCGGGCAGGGGCATCTGGCGCTCGCGCACGGCGACCGGGACACAGCCACGGACACGGCCCAACGGGCCCTGTCGGAAGCCCTCACCGCCTTCCGTGCCCTCGGTGACCGCTGGGGCACGGCCACCGCACTCGAAGGGCTCGCGGTCCTCTCCCCCGATCCGTTCCCGCTGCTCGCCGAGGCCCTCGGCCTCTTCGAGTCGCTGGGCGTCGCCGAGGACATCGTCGATCTGCTCGGCCGTCGTGCCGCCCTTCACGAGGCCGCCGGCGCGGCCGGGGCAGCCCTCGCCGACCGCGCCCGGGCGGCGGAGACGGCCCGGCGGGCGGGCCTCCCGGAGCCCTGCTGACGCCCTTTGTCAGCGGCGGTCAGCGTGCGGTGCGCGGTCCGTCAGCGCGCACCGCCACTCTCCTCCTGTCGCGGCGGACGCCCGTTCGCCGGCACCGCAGTCCGACCGGAGGAATCCGCCATGCAGCACCAGCACCAGTCCGGCACCACCGAGAACACCACCGAGAACACCACCGAGAGCAGCAACGCGCGGGGCAGCCGTCTCCCCCGCACCGCGCTCGTCACCGGCGCCTCCCGCGGCATCGGGCGCGCCATCGCCCGGCGGCTGGCGCGGGACGGGATGGTCGTCGCCGTGCACTACGGGGCCGACGCGGCCGCCGCGCAGGAGACCGTGGAACTGATCGCCGCCGAGGGCGGGCGGGCGTTCGCCGTGGGGGCGGACCTGGCTTCCCACGAGGGCGTGCTCGCGCTCGTCGAGGGCGTACGGGCCGGGCTCGCGGCCCACGCCGGGGACGGCGGCCTCGACGTGCTGGTCAACAACGCGGCCGTCACGACGTCCGGCGGGCACCTTCAGGAGGAGACGGTCGAGGCGTTCGACCGCCTCTTCGCGGTGAACGTGCGGGCCCCGTTCTTCCTGGTCCAGCAGCTGCTGCCGGTGCTGCGGGACGGGGGCGCCATCGTGAACATCGGCTCCGCCGTCACCCGGATCTCGCTCGCCGACGAGCTGGCGTACGCGATGACGAAGGGCGCCATGGAGACCTTCACGCGGACGCTCGCGAACGTCGTCGGCACCCGCCGGATCACCGTGAACACGGTCGCGCCGGGCCCGACGCAGACGGCCTCGCTGACCGCCGCGATGGCGGCGGTGCCGCAGCTGGAGGAGCTGCTGATCGCCGGTCAGGCGCTGCCCTGGGTGGGGCAGCCGGAGGACATCGCCGACCCGGTGGCGTTCCTGGCCTCGCCGGCCGGGCGCTGGATCACCGGCACGGTGGTCGATGCCTCGGGCGGCACCTACCTCGGGCCGAAGCGCTGACGTCCGTACCGCATCCCCTGCCGCCGACTTCCGTGCTACCCAGGACGTATGACTGAGCAGCAGCGCACCGAGCAGCAGCACGCCGAGCCGCAGCGCAAGGGACCGCTCGACGCCCTCACCGACGTGGCCGGCCTCCGGGTCGGCCACGCGCGCGTGGCGGGGGAAGGGGCGCTGTCCGGCACCACGGTGGTGCTCGCGCCGGAGGGCGGCATGGTGGCCGCCGTGGACGTGCGGGGCGGCGGACCGGGCACCCGGGAGACGGACGCGCTGGATCCGCGCAACGTGGTGCAGCGGATCGACGCCGTGGTCCTGACCGGCGGCAGCGCGTACGGGCTCGACTCTGCGGGCGGGGTGATGGCCTGGCTGGAGGAGCGGGGGCGCGGGGTCCGGGTGGGGCCGGATCCGGCGCACGTGGTGCCGGTGGTGCCCGCCGCCTGTGTCTTCGACCTGGGCCGGGGCGGGGACTTCGCGGCCCGGCCGGACGCCTCGACGGGGCGGGCGGCGGTGGCGGCGGCGGCCGCGAGCGAGCCGCACGCGCGCGTGGCGACGGGCGCGGTGGGCGCCGGCACCGGGGCGGTGGTCGGCGGTCTGAAGGGCGGGGTGGGAACGGCGAGCACCGTCCTGGAGTCGGGGATCACGGTCGGCGCGCTCGTGGTGGTCAACGCGGTCGGTTCGGCGGTCGATCCGGCGACGGGCGTGCCCTACGGCGCGTACTTCGCGGGCGGGCGTCCCGAACACCCCCAGCCGGCCGTGCACGAGGCGGCGCGGCGGCGGCTCGCCGAGGCGCGGGCGAAGCTCGCCCCGCCGCCGCTCAACACCACGCTCGCGGTGGTCGCGACGGACGCGGCGCTGACCCGGGCGCAGGCGCACAAGCTCGCGGGGACCGCGCACGACGGCATCGCGCGCGCCGTCCGTCCGGTGCATCTCCTGAACGACGGCGACACGGTCTTCGCGCTCGCCACGGGGGCGCGCGAACTGCCCTCCGCGCCGGGTCCGCTCGCCATGAACGAGATCCTCGCGGCAGGCGCGGACACCGTCACGCGGGCCATCGTGCAGGCGGTGCTCGCGCCCACTGCCGGGGCCTACGGGCCTGGTGGGGACTTCCCCGCCTATCGGGAGCTGTACGGCGGCGCGCACGACGGCTAGCCCGCGGCGCCGACTGCCGGTATACCAAGGGGAGTTGGGGAATATGCCACAGGGGCGTGGGAACTCGTTGTGCGCCCCCGTTCGTTTTCCCGAACGCCGGACACGATGTCAGACCCAGGGACTACGTTTAGCAAGCAGCAAGTGACATGCGGCGACGGCCTGGAGACCCCCTTGAACGATCCGCAGGATCAGTCACACGATCCGTACGAGACGACCGAGACCCATCTTGAGCGACTCCTCGGCCGGGCGCTCAACTCCTTCGACCTGCCCGACTCCACGATCGAGCGCCTGGAGTCGGCCCTCGCCCACTCCACCGCGCTGTACTCCTCGCACCACAGCGCGTCGCTGCACCGCACCACCTACCGTCACACCTATCTGCTCCCCGACGGCACGGCGCCGAGCCTGTGGGAGCTGGTCCACAACTCCGGCCGGGACGGCGCCGACCAGCACGAGCTGTACGTGGAGGAGGCCGAGGCCCGGCTCGCCGCGTCGCGACTGCCGGCCGGTCCGTCGCTCGGCTGGACCGTGGAGCGCGCCGACGGCACGCCCCTGGAGGAGGACGACGACCTGGAGCTGCTCAGCGCCCTCCTCGCCCGCCCGATACCGGCCCAGCCGAGGATGTACGTGCCGGACAACTCCGCCGACCACGCGCGCCGGGTGCTGCGCCGCGCGGAGAACGCGGACCGGCCCGGCGAGGCCACGGCGCGCCGCCTGCGGCTCGCCTTCGCGCACCACATCACGCAGGCGCTCGGGCGCCACTGCCCCGCGGAGGGCGGCCGGGACGCCGGCTTCACCCTCTACGAGCACCAGTTCCTGCTGGTCGACGGCAGCGAGCTGAGCCTGTGGGAGGTCGAGCACACGGCGACCCCCGACGGGCGCCACATGTGCGAGGTGTACGAGGAGGAGCGCGCCGCGCGCGACGCGATGGAGTCCCGCAGCCGGCGGAGCCGGGTCCTCTGAGGGCCCGGGGCCCCTGGACGGAACGCCGGAGGGGCGGTGCGCACCTGGTGCGCACCGCCCCTCCTCGTACCCCCGTTGAGTCCTTCGACGTCCTGGGTCTGCCGGGTCAGGAGGCCAGCGCGGGCTCCTTCGTCACCGGGCCCTCCGGGGCGCCCGGGGTGTCCGAGGTGTCGTCCTCGCCGCCCTCCAGGTGCTGCTTGGGCTTGGCGGGGAGGGCGAACATCACCAGGAAGATGCCGGCGAGCACCACGGCCGCCCAGCCCAGGGAGTTCTGGAAGGCATCGGTGAAGGCCTTGCCGGTCTCCTGCGGGAGGGCCGCGAGCCGCTTCTCGTCGACGGTCCCGAAGAACACCACGGACACCAGGCCGAGGCCGAGCGCGTTGCCCATCTGGCCGGTGGTGTTGATCAGGCCCGAGGCCGAGCCGGCGTGCTCGCGCGGCACCTCGGAGAGCACCGCGTCCGTCAGCGGCGCCACGATGAGGCCCATGCCGAGACCCATGACGACCAGGGCCGGGATCATCTGCCAGGGGTGGATGTCCGTGCCGTAGCGGCCGGCCACGAAGGAGTAGAGCAGGATGCCCGCGCCCATGGTCAGGGCGCCCGCCTGGAGGACCTTGCGGCCGAAGCGCGGCACCAGCTGCTGGACCGACAGGCCCGCCGCGGTGGACACGGCGATGGAGAACGGCACACCGGTCAGACCGGCCTTGAGCGGGGTCCAGCCGAGTCCGATCTGCATGTAGAGCGTCCAGACCAGGAAGAAGATGCCCATCACGACGCCGAAGGTCAGCTGGACGGCGATACCGGCGGCGAAGGACTTCACCTTGAACAGCGACAGCTCGACGAGCGGCGAGCCGTCCTTCTTCGTCTTGTGCTTCTCGTACGCGACGAGGGCGCCGAAGACGAGGACGCTGCCGGCCATCATCAGGTGGCCCCACAGCGGCCAGCCGAGCTCGCGGCCGCGGGTCAGCGGGTAGATCAGCATGAGCAGCGCGACCGTCACCAGGAGCACGCCGACCATGTCGAGCTTCAGCGCCTTCGGCGCCTTGGACTCGGTGATGAAGCGGCGGCCCAGGATCAGGGCGGCGATGCCGACCGGCAGGTTGATGAGGAAGATCGGACGCCACTCCAGGCCGGCGATGTTCCACTGGGTCAGCAGCGCGCCGAGCAGCGGGCCTGAGACCGCGCCGAGGCCGATGATCGCGCCGAACAGGCCGAAGACCTTGCCGCGCTCGTGCGCCGGGAAGGTGACGTGCACGATCGACAGGACCTGCGGCACCATCATCGCGGCCGCCGCGCCCTGGAGCAGGCGGGAGCCGACCAGCATCTCCTGGTTGGCGGCGAAGCCGCACAGCGCGGAGGCGAGGGTGAAGCCGGCGGTGCCGGTGAGGAAGAGGCGCTTGCGGCCGTAGATGTCGCCGAGGCGGCCGCCGGTGATCAGGCCCGCGGCGAACGCGAGCGCGTAGCCGGCGGTGATCCACTGGATGGCGCCGAAGGAGGCGCCGAGGTCCCGCTCGATGCTGGGGATCGCGATGTTGACGATCGTGGCGTCGACCAGGTCCATGAAGGCGGCGGTCATGACGATGGCCAGGGCGATCCAGCGTCTGCGGTCCGAACCGCCGGGAGCGGCCGCGTCGGGTGCGGCCGCGTCGGGAGCCGCCGCGTCGGGAGCCGCCGTGGGGAGGGCGTCGTGTGAACTCATACGAGGAAACTAGAGACCATATAGGTCAGCTCATGTCCTAGTTGCACCGCATGCTGGATAACATGACGGACACACCGGCACGACTCCTGAATCTGCTGTCGCTCCTCCAGACCCCGCGCGAGTGGCCGGGCAGCGAGCTGGCCGAGCGGCTCTCGGTCTCGCCGCGCACGATCCGCAGGGACATCGACCGGCTGCGCGACCTGGGCTATCCCGTCGAGGCGAGCAAGGGCGCGGTGGGCGGCTACCGGCTTGTGGCGGGTACGGCGATGCCGCCGCTGCTGCTCGACGACGAGGAGGCCGTGGCCATCGCGGTCGGCCTGCGGGCCGGGGCGGGGCACGCCATCGAGGGCGTCGAGGAGGCCTCCGTACGGGCCCTCGCCAAGCTGGAGCAGGTGCTGCCGTCGCGGCTGCGGCACCGGGTTTCCACCCTGCAGAACGCGACGATCCCGCTCACCCGCGGGGACGGCGCCACCGTCGCGCCGCAGACCCTGACCGCGCTCGCCGGCGCGGTGACCGGGCAGGAGAAGCTGCGCTTCGGCTACCGGGCGGGCGACGGCACGGAGAGCCGACGGCTCGTGGAGCCGTACCGGCTGGTGTCGACGGGGCGCCGCTGGTACCTCGTCGCGTACGACCTGGGGCGCGAGGACTGGCGCACGTTCCGGGTCGACCGGGTCACGGAGCCGTTCCCGACGGGGGCGCGGTTCGCGCCGCGGGAGCTGCCGGCGGGGGACGCGGCGGCGTTCATGGCGCGGTCGATGGCGCGGGCGCGGGCGCAGGGCGAGGTGGACCTGGACGTGGAGTTCGCCGCGCCCGCGGAGTTCGTCGTGGCGCGGCTGCCGGCGCATCTGGTGCCGGTCGCGACCGGGGCGGACCGGTGCCGGCTGCGGGCCCGGGTGGCCGACTCGGTGGAGTGGCTGGCCCTGCGGCTCGCGCTGATGGACGTCGACTTCACCGTGCACGCGCCGGATCCGCTGATCACGTACATGCGGGAGCTGTCGGTGCGGTTGGCGGCGGCGACGGAGGTTTGACGGGCCGGGCAGGGGCCTGACGGGGTGCGCGCCCGCCGTGGTGGGTGCGCGGGGCCGTTCCGGTGGCCACGTCCGGGACTGCATGATTTACGGCGCGGCCAGGCACTGGAAAGCCGGACGCCCTCGCCCCGCGCCACAAATCACGCTTTACGTCCCGAACGCGACCCCCTACACGTCCCCCGCTCCCGTGAACGGAAATCCGGCCCGCCGGCTGGGGTGGGAGGGGGGGACCCGGGGGGCTCCCGTGGGTCGGTGCGCGCGGGTCGCCCGCCCGGTGGGGGGCCGGGCGGGGGCGCGTTGCCGGCCGCTCTAGGCCACCGCGTCGAAGCCCGTGTCGCGGGCCATCTTCTTCAGTTCCAGGAGCGCGTGCTTCTCGATCTGGCGGATGCGCTCGCGGGTCAGTCCGTGCTCCTTGCCAACCTCGGTGAGGGTTCGCTCGCGGCCGTCCTCGATGCCGTAGCGCATGCGGATGATCGAGGCCGTGCGGTTGTCCAGCTTGTCGATCAGGTCGTCGAGCTCCTCGCTGCGCAGCAGGGTGAGGACGGACTGCTCGGGGGAGACCGCCGACGTGTCCTCCAGGAGGTCGCCGAACTGGGTCTCGCCCTCGTCGTCCACGGACATGTTGAGCGAGACCGGGTCGCGGGCCCAGTCGAGGACGTCGGTGACCCGCTCCGGGGTCGAGCCCAGCTCGGTGGCGATCTCGGCGGGCTCCGGCTCGCGGCCGTGCTCGCGGTTGAACTCGCGCTGGACCCGGCGGATGCGGCCCAGCTCCTCCACCAGGTGGACGGGGAGCCGGATGGTGCGGGACTGGTCGGCTATGGAGCGGGTGATGGCCTGGCGGATCCACCACGTCGCATACGTGGAGAACTTGAAGCCCTTCGCGTAGTCGAACTTCTCGACCGCGCGCACCAGGCCCGCGTTCCCCTCCTGGATCAGGTCGAGCAGCGGCAGGCCGCTGCGCGGGTAGCGCCGGGCCACGGCGACGACGAGCCGCAGATTGGACTTGATGAAGAGGTCCTTCGCCCGCTCGCCCTCGGCGACCAGCGCCTCGAGCTCCTCGCGGGTCGCCGCGGTCTCGGTCTCGCTCTGTCCGTCGAGGATCTGCCGGGCGTAGACGCCCGCCTCGATCGTCTGGGAGAGCTCGACCTCCTTGGCGGCGTCGAGCAGGGGCGTGCGCGCGATCTCGTCGAGGTACATGCCGACCAGGTCGCGGTCGGCGATCTCCCCGCCCACGGCGCGAACGCTGCTTGCCCGGCGCTCTCCGCTCGCGGCGGAGGTCTGACGACGGGCGACGGCACGGGTTGCCATGCGTGCTCCCTTGCTGAGTAGGTCGCGACACCCTCGCGGGTGCCCTGCATCCGACGGAAACAACGACTGGAATCAGGACAGAATTCCCACCCGGCACATGGATTTTCGCGATCATGCAGTATCCTGCGCCGCCGACACATCGTCGGCATGCCGCCCGACCGTCCGCCGCGACCCGCGGACGCGCAGGTCAGAGCGGGCAAAGCGGGCGATCCGGCCGCTCTCGCAGGGCCCGCCGCCGCGACGTCGTCACGGCACCCATGAGACGGCCGTCACATCCGGAGCGGTGACACCTTCGGCCCCGTTCCGCTGTCGAAGACGCCACTGCCGCCCTCGCGGTTGCTCAGCCGAACTGGACCGAGCGCTTCGCGAGCCCCATCCAGAAGCCGTCGATGACGCTGCGCTCGTCGCCCAGGTCGCCGGCCGCGTCCGCCGCGCCCATGGTGACGAAGAGCGGGGCGAAGTGCTCGGTGCGCGGGTGGGCGAGGCGGCCGGCCGGGGACTTGTGCTCGAAGTCGAGCAGCGCGTCGATGTCGTGCGCGGCGAGCGCCTCGCGGCCCCAGGCGTCGAACTCGGCCGACCAGCCGGGCACGCCCGGGCCGGTGTGCCGCAGGGCGGCCAGGTTGTGGGTGAAGAAGCCGCTGCCGACGATCAGCACGCCCTCGTCGCGGAGCGGGGCGAGCCTGCGGCCGATGTCCATGAGCCGGCGCGGGTCGAGGGTGGGCATGGAGATCTGGAGTACGGGGATGTCGGCGCCGGGGTACATCTCGACGAGCGGCACGTACGCGCCGTGGTCGAGGCCCCGGTCGGGGATGTCCTGCACGGGCGTGCCGGGCGCGCGCAGCAGTTTGCGGACGGCCTCGGCGAGTCCGGGCGCGCCGGGGGCGGCGTACTGCACCTGGTAGTAGTGCTCGGGGAAGCCCCAGAAGTCGTAGACGAGCGGCACCGGCTCGGTGGCGCCGAGGGCGAGCGGGGCCTCCTCCCAGTGGGCGGAGACCATCAGGATCGCCTTGGGGCGGGGCAGCCCGGCGGACCAGGCGGCGAGCTCGCCGGGCCAGACGGGGTCGTCGGCGAGGGGCGGGGCGCCGTGCGAGAGATAGAGGGCCGGCATGCGTTCCAGCGTGGCGTCGTTCATGGCGTCCGCCTCCTTACCGCGCGTTCCCGGTAGTACGGGATCTTGAGGGTTGAAGTGATGCAAGCGATGATCCTTGAAGTTTCAAGCTTGGCTCGAGCCACCTTAGACCCGATCTAGTTCAACTTTCAAGAATTGCCCGTACCATGGATCCATGACCGAACCCCGCTGGCTCAGCGACGAGGAACAGCGCGTCTGGCGCTCCTACCTCCACGCCACCACCCTCCTGGAGGACCATCTCGACCGCCAGCTGCAGCGCGACGCCGGGATGCCCCACATCTACTACGGGCTGCTCGTCAAGCTCTCCCAGGCGCCCAGGCGCCGGATGCGGATGACGGAGCTGGCCAAGGACGCCAAGATCACCCGTTCACGGCTCTCGCACGCCGTCGCCCGCCTGGAGAAGAACGGGTGGGTGAGCCGCGAGGACTGCCCGTCCGACAAGCGCGGCCAGTTCGCCGCGCTGACGGACGAGGGGTACGCGGTGCTGCGCCGCACCGCGCCCGGTCACGTCGACGCCGTACGGCAGGCCCTCTTCGACCGGCTCTCCCCCGAGCAGGTCGAGCAGCTGGGCGGGATCATGCGCACCGTCGCCGAGGGCCTGCAGCCCACGGGTCCGGACGCGGACCTGCCCTGGCTCCGCTGAGCGGAACCAGGGCAGGATGCGCCGGATCGGTGGCCCCCGGGTCCCGGCCGGACCGGGACCCGGGTCGGTGTCTCAGTGCGCGATGACGGGGATCTTCACCTCGTCCTCGACGCCGGCCGCGGAGTCCTTGCCGGAGCCCGAGCCCGAGCCGGCGACCGCGCCGGTGCCCGGCTTGCCGGTGTTGATCAGGGTGAGGGCGAGGGTCGCCGAGACGACCAGGATGCCGACCGCCCACCAGATGGCCGCCGAGTAGCCCTCGACCATGCCCTGGAGCTGGAGCAGCTTCTGCGCCGCCGGGGTGGTGGCGCCCGCCGCGTGGTCCACCAGGTACGCGGTGGTCGCCGAGGCGGCGATGGTGTTCAGCAGGGCCGTACCGATGGCGCCGCCGACCTGCTGCGAGGTGTTGACCATCGCGGAGGCCACACCGGCGTCCCGCGGGTCGACCCCGTGGGTGGCCAGCGACATGGCCGGCATGAAGGCGGTGCCCATGCCGAGGCCGAGCAGCAGCTGCGCCGGCAGGATCAGACCGGCGTACGAGGAGCCGATCTCCAGCTGGGTCAGCAGCAGCATGCCGACGGCGGCGGTCAGGAAGCCGGGGCCCATCAGCCAGCGCGGCGGGACCCGGGTCATCAGCCGCGTACCGATCTGGGTGGAACCGGTGATCATGCCCGCGATCATCGGGAGGAACGCGAAGCCCGTCTTGACCGGCGAGTACCCCTTCACGACCTGCAGGTAGTAGGTCAGGAACAGGAACAGGCCGAACATCGCGATGACGGCGAGGCCAAGGGAGAGGTACACACCGCCGCGGTTGCGGTCGGTGACGACGCGCAGCGGCAGCAGCGGGCTCTTCACCCGCGACTCGACCAGGGCGAAGGCCAGGAGCAGCACGCCGGAGGCGACGAACAGACCGATGGTCGTCGGGTCGCTCCAGCCGTCGGACTCGGCGCGCGTGAAGCCGTAGACCAGGGAGACCAGGCCGAGGGTGGAGAGCAGCACGCCGGGGACGTCGAGCGGCGAGCGGTTGCGGCCGCCGGCCGGCTCACGGATCACGAAGTACGCGCCGAGCGCGGCGACGATCGCGAACGGGATGTTGACGAAGAAGGTCCAGCGCCAGTTCAGGTACTCGGTGAGGAAGCCGCCGAGGATCAGACCCACGGCGCCGCCGCCACCGGCGATCGCACCGTAGATGCCGAAGGCCTTGGCGCGCTCCTTGGCGTCGGTGAACATCACCGCGAGGAGGGAGAGGGCGGCGGGCGCGAGCAGCGCGCCGAACGCACCCTGCAGCGCGCGGGCGCCGAGCATCATCGCCTCGCCGGTGGCCGCGCCGCCGAGGGCGGAGGCCGCGGCGAAGCCGATCAGACCGACCACGAAGGTGCGCTTGCGGCCCCACAGGTCGGCGACCCGGCCGCCGAAGAGGAGCAGACCGCCGAAGGCGAGCGCGTAGGCCGTGATGACCCACTGGCGGTTGCCGTCGGATATCCCCAGGTCCTGCTGGGCGGAGGGCAGTGCGATGTTCACGATCGTGGCGTCGAGCACCACCATCAGCTGGGCGAGCGCGATGAAGACCAGGGCCTTCCAGCGGCTCGGGTCCGCCTGCACGGGCGGGGACTGGGCGATTTTTGACATGGGGGAGGCCACCTCTTGGCGCAAAAGGCTGAAATAGGACGCTGAAAAAGGACGTCGGACGTCGTCGCTAAGTCATCAAAGGAAATGACAAAGGGAGTTACGGGCTGCGGTGCCGCGAGAGCGGCGGGCGTCTCGGTCAGGGGCGGGGGCGCTCAGCGGCCCGCGCAGGTCTCGCTCCTCAGGGTCTCCAGGGTCGCGGCGGAACCGGGCAGTTCGGAGCGCGCGGGCGTCTCCAGGCCGTCCAGGAACAGCTGCAGATGGCGGTGGACGAAGCGGTCCATGTTCAGACAGGCCGTCCCGGGCAGCGGCCGGGTCAGCTGCGAGACCGCGACCATGAGGTCTCCGACACCGACGTCGGTACGCATCCGGCCGGCCGCCTGCGCCCGGTCGACGAGGCCCTGGACGGCCTCCTCCAGGCGCGAGCGCTCGGCCAGCAGGTCGGGGTGGTGCTTGTCGAAGTCGCCGTCGAGCATCGGGCACAGGGCACCGACCCGCTCGTCGGCGGCGGCGTGGGTGAAGCGGCGGAGCGCGACGAAGGGATCGCTCTCCTCCTCGGCGGCCTCGTGCGCCCGCTCGGTGATGCGGGCGGTGAGGGAGAGGATGACCTCTCGGACGAGATCGGCGCGCTCGGGGAAGTTGCGGTACAGCGTGGCGTTTCCGACGCCCGCCCTGCGGGCTATCTCGTCGAGCGGCACCTGGGCGCCGAACTCCACGAACATCTCGCGGGCCGCCGTGACGATCCGCTCGCGGTTCCGGAGGGCGTCCGCCCGGGGGCGGGGCATCCGGCGGGCCGGGGCGGCGGGCACGGCAAGCGCGTCGGCGTCGGCAAGCGCGCCGGCGACTGCCGTTTCGGCGGGGCTCATGCTCACTGCCGTACCTCTCCCAAGTGATGTGACCCGAGTGGCGTGACCCGAGCCATGCGACCCGAGTGATGCGACCCGAGTCACCCGAGTCATGCGATCCGAGTGATGCGATCCGGGGACCGAGTCCCCACTTCGTCGAACACAGGGGTAAACGGGGACTCGCTCCCCGGTTATTTCCCGCCCGACTTGTGACCTGCGTCACATCCCCCGGTCGGGCCACCCGGCGCGCGCCTCTCGATCACCCGCCACAGGCTGATCGCAACGACCGACCGGAGAGAGGCCACCGCATGCAGGAGACCCGCCGACGGATACGCAGACCCATCGCCCTGGCCTCGGCGGCCGCCCTCGCGATCGCCGCCCTGGCAACGGCCAGCACGACCCTGCCCGGCCCGGCCCCCGCCTCGGCGGGCCCGGTGGCCGCCGGCTCCGGGGAAGCACCGCTGGGACCGTGCCGGATCGCCACGACGATGGGTGTGCAGATGTCGGAGGGACTGCCCACCGCCCCCGGCTACGCCCGCTCCACCGGGCGGATCAAGGCCCTCAACCTGATGGTCGACTTCCCGGACGCCCCCGGACAGGGCACCGCTATGAGCCGCTTCCGCGAGTTCTTCCCGCAGACCGCCGACTGGTTCCGGGTCAGCTCCTACGGCCGCCTCCACTACACGCCCGAGACCCCGATACCCGACTGGCTGCGGATGCCCCGCCCCTTCTCCTCGTACGGGCTCGAGCGCGGCTCGCCGTACGAGCCGGGCTACCGCGGGCTCGTCCAGGACATCGTGAAGGCCGCCGACGCCCGCGTGGACTTCAGCGCGTACGACCTGATCAACGTCCTGGTCACCCCGAACGCCGGGCCCTCGGCCCTCGACACCGTGCTGTCCGTGACCTTCTCCGGCAACGACGACGCCCCCTACGCGGACGGCGTCCCGCTCGCCAACACGTCCTTCGTCTACAGCCGCCAGGACGACGGCTCCGGCAGCTACGGCGACACCGGCTACCGGGTCCTGCCGCACGAGAACGGGCACGTCTTCGGACTGCCCGACCTCTACACCGTCGACGGCGGCGGCACCGTCGGACACTGGGACATCATGTCCGAGGACTGGGGGGCCAACAACGACCTGCTCGGCTGGCACAAGTGGAAGCTGGGCTGGCTCGACAACGACCAGGTCGGCTGCGCCTCCCGGCCCGGCGACTTCGAGTACACGCTCACCCCGCTCGCCACCACCGGCGGCCCCAAACTCGCCTTCGTGCCCCTCTCCGGCACCTCCGGCTACGCGGCCGAGGTGCGCACCCGCGAGGGCAACGACGAGGCGGTCTGCAAGACCGGCGTCCTCGTCTACCGGGTCGAGACCGACGTGGACACCGGGCACGGACCGGTCACCGTCGCCGACAGCGACCGCTCCAGCGGAGGCTGCACCCGGCGCCCCAACGTGCACGCCGAACTGTCCGACGCCCCCTTCGGCCCCGGCGAGACCTTCACCGACCGGACCAGCGGCATCCGGATCAGCGTCCTCGACGAGGACCCGGAGACCGGCGGCTACCGGATCCGCATCACCCGTTCGTGACGACTGACTCGCCCCTCCAGTCGGCGACTTCGGCGCGCAGCTCGCGCTTGAGGACCTTGCCGGTGGCGTTCCGGGGCAGTTCCGTCTCCCGTACGAGGACGTGCGCGGGCACCTTGAAGGCGGCGAGCCGCGCGCCGACGTGCGCCCGCAGCTCCTCCGGGCCGGCCGTCGCGCCCGTCGCGCCCGTCGCGCCCGCCCGGAGCCGGACCACGGCCGCGACCTCCTCGCCGAGCTCCGGGTGCGGCACGCCGAGGACGGCGGCCTCGGCGACGTCCGGGTGGGCGTGGAGCACGCCCTCGACCTCGCCGCAGTACACGTTCTCGCCGCCCCGGATGACCAGGTCCTTGATCCGGTCGACGACGGTGACCCGGCCGTCCCGGACCCGCGCCAGGTCGCCCGTACGGAACCAGCCGTCCGGCGTGAAGGCGGCCCGGGTGGCCTCCTCGTCGCCCCAGTAGCCGCGGATCAGGGACTGGCCGCGAAGGAGCAGCTCGCCGACCCCGCCGGCGTCCGGCCGGTCGATCCGCAGCTCCACGGCCGGCGCGGGCCGGCCCGCGCTGTCCGGGTGCGCCCGGTACTCGGCGCCGAAGTTGGCGAGCACACCGCCGCAGGTCTCGGTGAGGCCGTAGCCGTTGCGGGGCTCGATCCGCTCCCCGTACGCGGCGGCGATCCGCGCCGTGATCCCCGGCGGGGCCGCCGCTCCCCCGGTGTTGAGCATCGTGAGGGAGGTCAGCGGGTCGCCGGTGCGCTCGGCGAGGTCGAGCAGCTGGAGCGCGGTGGTGGGGACGCCCGCGTAGTGGGTGACGTGGTGGGTCCGGATCAGCTCCAGGGCCTTCGCCGGGTCCCACTTGCGCATCAGGACGAGGGTGCCGCCGGCCGCCATGACCGAGTAGAAGGAGGTGAAGGCGGCCACGTGGAAGAAGGGGTACGTGGTGAGGGAGACCGGCGCCGGCCCGCTGCCCGGCCGCTCGCCCCGGCGCACCGCGGACGCGGCGGCGAACCAGCGCGGGTGCATCGCCGCGCCGACCTGCGCGAGATGGGTGGCGACGGCGCCCTTGGGGCGGCCCGTGGTGCCCGAGGTGTAGATGATCGTCGCGTCCTGCTCGGGCAGCACGTCGACGGGCGGCGGCCCGAGGTGCGGGTCGGTGTCGGGGACGTACGGCTCGAAGCCGTCGGGACCGCCGTCTGAACCGCCGTGGAAGACGATGCCGGGTACGGAGTGGGCGCGGGCCCAGGCGGCGACGCGCGGCACCCGCTCGCCGTCCACCAGGAGCACCCGCGGCGCACAGTCGTCCAGCGCGTACGCGAACTCCTGCTCCGTCCACCAGGCGTTGAGCGGTACGGCGACGAGGCCCGCGAGCTGGGCGGCCCAGAAGGCGATCTGCCACTCGGGGTGGTTGCGCATCGCGACCACCGCCCGGTCACCGGGGCGCAGTCCGTGCACGTCGACGAGGCGGCGGGCGAGGCCGCAGGCGGCGTCGAAGAAGGCGCGGTAGCCGAGCACGCCGTCCTCGGAGACGAGGAAGGGCCGGTCGCCGTAGCCCCAGGTGGCCTCCACGAACTCGCGCAGGGTGCGCGGCCCGCCGGTGTACACGCCGTCGGCGACGGCGAAGGGCGCGCCGGGTGAGGCGAGCGCAGCGAGCGCCCCCTCCACGGACGGGTCGGAATACGAGTCGGCCACTGCGCGCCCCTCTTCCCTGTTCCCTGCTCTCTCCTACGGGCCGCTAAGCGCTTGCTCAGCCCGGCTGCCGACGACGCTACCAGCACCGGCAGGGCCCGCGGTCAGGAAGGGAGCTCCGCCTGAGGGAGCTCTGCCGGTACGGGCTCCTGGTCACCGCCTGGTACGCGTTCCCGGTCGCCGGCCGCCACGAACAGGCCCACCCGCGCCGCGCCCACCACGCGCGGCAGCAGGAAGGCCCAGAAGCGGGTGAGCGGGGCCCGCTCCAGCCACCGCGGGTCCTGGTGGCCCAGGGCCTCGTGGCCCGCCGCGACCGCGACGACCGCCGCGGCGACGTCGCCGGCGGTGACATCGGGTGCGAGCAGCCCCGCGCGCTCGGACCGCACCACGATGCCCTCGACCCACTCGCGCCACCGGCGCCTCAAGTCCCGGTCGGTGCGGGTCCGTTCCGGGGCGGCGCTCAGCGCGAAGCCGGCGCGCAGCACCGCGTCGGAGCCGAGCCCCTGGACCAGTTCGTGGCTGGCGTCGATCAGGGTCTGCAGCGGCAGCGCCTCGCGCTCCCGGGTGATCCGCAGCAGCCGGTCGCCGGCCGCCGCGACGACCGCGTCGGCCAGCGCCGCCTTGCTGGGGAAGTGGAAGTGCAGGGCTCCGCTGCTCACTCCGGCGCGGGCGCTGATGGTCGCGAGCGAGGCGACCTCGTAACCGTCCCGGTCGAAGAGCACCGCCGCCGACTCGACGAGAGCATTGCGGGTGCGGATCGCCCGCTCCTGCCTGGCCAAGGGACCTCCGTCACCGACCGTGGGGGTGCCGACACTTTTCCGCAACTGTAACAAACCGGATCGACGGTTTTCCGCAGAACGAAACAGACCGCGGATGCCCTCGGCCGGGCACCGTCAGCCGGTCGCGGTCACGCTCGCGGGCAGCCGGACCGGCAGCGCCCCGTACCCGTTCAGGAGGAAGGTCGGCAGTGGCGCCAGCTCGCCCTCCGGGCAGGCGAGTTCGAGGTCGGGGAAGCGCGCGAAGAGGGCTTCGAGGGCGATCGTCGCCTCCAGGGTGGCGAGCGGGGCCCCGAGGCAGCGGTGCGCGCCGTGGCCGAAACCGAGCGGGTCGCGGTCGGTGCGGAGCACGTCGAAGCGGCCGGCGTCCGGGCCGTGGCGCTCCGTCTCCAGGCCGCCGGCGGCGAAGTTGACGAGGATCGGGTCGCCCTGGGCGATCTTCACCCCGTCCAGCTCGATGTCCTCGACCGCGAAGCGGAGCGGCGAGTAGGCGGCCGGGCCGTGGGTGCGCAGGGTCTCGGCGACCACGTCGTCCCAGCCCGCGCGGCCGGCCCGGACGTGGGCGAGCTGCTCGGGGTGGGCGAGCAGCGCGGCGGCGGCGTTCACCACGAGCGCGGCGGTGGTGTCCTGGCCGGCGGCGATCAGCAGGAAGAGGGAGCCGAGGAGTTCGTTCTCGGTGAGGGCGTCGTCGCCGTCGCCGTCGCGGGCCGCGATGAGGGAGGAGGTCAGGTCGTCGCCGGGCACCTCGCGACGGGCCGCGACCAGCGCGCCGAGCAGCCGGAAGGCGGTGCCGCGCGCGGCCTCCATGGTCTCGGCGGAGACGCTGGAGCTGAAGACGGTGCGCAGGGCGGCGGTGAGCTCGGCGCGATCGGCGCCCTCGGCGACGCCGAAGAGCTCGCAGATGACCTGGAGCGGCAGCGGTTCGGCGTAGCCGGTGCGCAGTTCGGCGGTCTCGCCGGCGGCGAGGCGTGCGGCCAGGCCGTCGAGGAGCGTGGCGGTGATCTCCTCGATACGGGGGCGGAGCGCGGCGGTGCGGCGGGCGGTGAACGCGGCGGCGACCAGACGGCGCAGCCGGGCGTGCTCGGCACCGTACGAGAAGAGCATGTTCTCGTTGGCGACCCAGGGGTAGAGCGGCCACTCGGGGGTGATCCGGCCCTCGGCGAAGGCGGGCCAGTGGCGGCGGGCGTCCTTGGAGACGCGCGGGTCGACGAGCAGCCGCTCGACGTGCTCCTGGCGGACCACGGCCCAGGCGCCGACGCCGCCGGGGAGCTCGACGGGGACGGCGGGCCCCTGCTCCCGGAGGGCGGCGGCCTCGCCGGCGAGGTCGCGGCCGGTCACGTCGAGGGCGTACGGGCAGCCGCCGCCCGCGGCCGCGAGATGTCTACTGCCGTCCGGGCCGAGGCCCTGGTCCTGGTCCAGATCCTGGTGCAGGACCTGGCCCTGGCCCTGGTCCTGGTCCTGGTGCAGGCCCTGCTGCATGTCGCTGCGCTCGTCCATGCGGTGTTCTCCGTCTTCGGGATCGGTACGTCTCTGCGGCGCCGTGCCGTCACGGGTCCGCGGTGCCGCGGATCCGCTCCGTTGCGGTCCGCGGTCCGCGTGTGCCCCCACCCGCACGCGCGGCCGAGGAGAACAGGACGTCCCCTCCCCCTGGTAGAGCCCGATCGGCCCTGGTGGCGTTCCCCCGATCCGGGGTTCCTCCGGTCGACGAGCGCCCGGCACGGTTCTACTACCGGCCGGCCGGGTTCCGCTACCGTCCCGCCCAGCTCGCCGGTCCGAGGCGGCAGCAGGCCGTCGGTCCGACCCGGCGGCGAACCGTCAGTCCGACGCGGCGGCGAGCGCGGTGGTGCCCGTCTCGCGCACCCGCGCGGCTTCCTCGTACGCCAGTTTCGCCCGCTCGGGCGTGAAGTCGAGGCGGACGAGCACGCCGGGCACGGCGATGGCGCTCACCATGGTCCGCATCAGGTCGGCGACCCGCTCCACCATGTCCGCGTGCCGGGTCATGATCTTCGACAGCACCTGCACTCCGGTGAAACTGCCGGTGAACAGGGTGGCGGCGGAGGAGATGTCCACGTGCGGCAGCAGTTCGCCGGCCGCCTTCGCGCGGGCCAGGACGTCCGTGTTGTGGCTGATCCAGCCCTGCATCGGTACGCCGCGGTCGAGGCCGTCGTACGGCGAGCCCTGGTCGACGGTGAGGCGCACGCTGCCGCGCACCATGGGGTCGCCCACGTGCAGCAGGTACGCGAGGACGAGCGCCTCGTCGGTGAGCTGCTGCAGGAAGAGCTCACGCTCCGGAACCGGCGGCAGTGCCGCGACCTGCCCGGCGAGCACCTCCTGGGCCAGCTCCTCCTTGGAGGCGAAATGGAAGTAGAGCGCGCCCTTGGTCACGCCGCACCTCTTCAGAACCTCGGAAATCGTGGCGGCCTCATAGCCGACCTCGTCGAACAGCTCCGCGGCCGCGAGCACGATCTTCTGGCGCGTGCGGATGGCTCGTTCCTGTTGTGCCACTACATCCTCCGTACCTCACGGCCCGAAGGAGTCCGGGAGGCTGGTATTCCAACGGCTCACATGGAGTGATGAGTCGGCGACCGGTCCGCTGGAACCCCGCCGGCAGTAGGGTGAGCCCGGCGATCCCGGTTTCTTCACACGTCCACATTTCAAGAATAAAACCAGCTAGCCGGTTTGACAAGCGAAATTGAAACAAAACCGGTTGGTACGTATCTTGTTCGGGCAAGGTCACCTCTTCCCTGCCGGTCACACTCTTTTCGGGGGAGCCGATGCTCCAGCACGCGGAGGCACCACTCAGACACGACGTCGATGTCGATGCCGATCTCGATGTCGATCTCGATGTTCATGTCGACGACGACGTCCGTGCCGATGCCGACGTCCGTGCCGATGTGCGTGTCGATGTCCGTGCCGTCGACGACGCGTCCGCCGAGGTGGAGGCGCTCTCCCGGCTCCTCTTCGACGGCGACGGACGGGAACGCGTGCACGGCGAATGGCGCCGGCTGATCGCCGGGGCCGCCTTCGCGCACCGGCCCGGCCTCACCTTCGCCGAGCGCGCCGCCCTCTCGTACGAGCGGCTGCGGCTGGTCAACGACACCGTCGCCGGCCCCGCGGCGGAGGCCCTGGCGTACGACGCGCGCCGGCTCGCCGCGCTGCACGAGTGGACCGGATTCGTCGACGGCGGGGTGTGCACGCTCGCCAGCATCCACTACAACCTGTTCCTCGGCAGCCTCCTCGACCACGACGGTTACCGCCGCGACTTGACGGACTACACGTCCATGGAGCGGACCGGCACCTTCCTGTGCACCGAACTCGCCCACGGCAACGACGTCGCCGCCCTGGAGACCGTCGCCGCCCTCGACCGCGAGACCGGCGGCTTCGTGCTGCACACCCCGAACCCCGGGGCCCGGAAGTTCATGCCCAACACCAGCCTCACCGGCGGCCCCAAGACCGCCGTGGTCGCCGCCCGGCTGCTCGTCGACGACCAGGACCAGGGCGTCTTCCTCTTCCTCACCCCGCTCAGCGACGCCGACGGACACCTGCCGGGGATAGAGGTACGACCTCTGCCGGAGCGCACGGGCACTCCGGTCGACCACTGCCTCACCTCCTTCGATCACGTCCGGCTGCCCCGCGAGGCCATGCTGGAGGCCGCCCACGGCCGGCTCGACAAGGACGGACGGCTCGTCAGCAACCTCGGCAACCGGCGCAAGCGGTTCCTGCGCTCCGTCGGACGGGTCACCATGGGCAAGCTCTGCATGAGCGGCGGCACCCTCGGCATGGCCCGCGCCGCCCTCGCCATCGCCGTCCGTTACGCCCACCACCGCCAGGTCGCCGCGCCCAGGGCCGGCGAGCGGATACCCCTGAGCGCGCACCGCACCCACCACGGGCGGCTGCTGCGCTCTCTCGCCACCTCCTACGCGATGACCTTCCTGCACCGCGAGGTCCTCGACCGCTGGTGCGGCCACGACCCGACCGACCCGCAACAGCGCGAGGAGGTCGAGCGGCTGATCGCGGTCGCCAAGGGCTGGATCACCTGGCAGGCCCGCGACATCACCGTCGAGGCCCGCGAACGCTGCGGCGCGCAGGGCCTGTTCCCCGCGAACGGCATCTCCGACCTGCCGTTCAACGTCGAGGGCGGCATCACCGCCGAGGGCGACAACCTGGTCATCTGGGCCAAGGCCGCCTCCGAGCTGGTCTTCGCCCACGAGGCCGGCCCCGACCGGGCCCCCGCCGGGGCCGAGGGCCGGCTCCCCGACCTCACCGACCTCGGCTTCCTGCGCGACCTGCACGCCCACGTCGAGCGCATCTGGCAGACCCGGGCCCGCGCCGCCCTGCGCGGCGGCCCGACCGGCGACCCGATCGGACGCTGGAACGAGACCTCCGGCGCCGCCCTGGAAATGGTCGCCGCACACGCCCGCACGGCCGCCTCCGACGCCTTCCTCGGCGCCGTCGACCGCGCGACCACCCCCGGCAGCCGGCTCCTCCTGGAGCAGCTGGCCCGGCTCTTCCTCCTCCACGAACTGCGCCCGCACACCGGCGACCTGCTCGCCGCCGGCCATCTCACCCCCGCCCAGGTCGAGGCCCTGCACCCGACGACCGACCGCACGATCGCCGCGCTCGCCCCGCACCTGCTGCCCCTGGTGAACGCCTTCGACCTCCCGGCCGAGTTCCTGGCGACGGCGCCGATCGCGAACGCGGACTACCTGGACCGGTTCGACGACTGAACCGCGCACCAGCACCACGGTGCTCCGCGAGGCGGCCCGAAACCTCGCCCGTAACGCCGGCTGCTGAGCCGCCGGACCCCGGCAGTCTCCATCCGCTACCCTGTTCACTGGTCTCGCCTTCGTAGCTCAGGGGATAGAGCACCGCTCTCCTAAAGCGGGTGTCGCAGGTTCGAATCCTGCCGGGGGCACCAGCCAAAAGGGCACCTACCGATCTTGGTAGGTGCCCTTTGACATCCACGGCTGACATCAACGGCGGCGATCACTCACGGTCGGGCCGCCTCTTGAGCAGCCGGTCCATGTGGCTGATCGCCTCACGCTGCGTGTCCTGGACGACGTGCGTGTACACGTCCATCGTGATGCTGATCTGGCTGTGGCCGAGGATCTCCATCACCACCCGGGGTGCGACCCCGGCGGCGGTGAGGAGGGTCGCCGTCCCGTGCCGGGCATCGTGGAGCCGGATCACGCGGAGGCCGGCGGAGGCGGCGACGCGGGTGAAGGAGCGGTACACGTTGCGCGGCTCGACGGGGCGGCCGGTGCCCGTGGTGAAGACGTAGCCGCCCTCCTGCCACTTCTCCCCCGCCTTGGCCCGCTGATCGTTCTGCTTCATCCGGTGCCACCGGAGGGGCGCGATGCACAGGGCGGGCAACGGCACGACCCGCCGGCGGCGCCCCTTGGGATCGTCGTCGTACAGGACCCCGCGTCGGCGCTGGGTCTGCTGGCGGACGTACAGGACGCGCTTGTCGAGGTCGACGTCCGCCCAGCGCAGCCCGACCAGCTCGCCCCGGCGCAGCCCCATGGCGATGGCGAGGACGAAGGCCGCGTACAGCGGGTCGCGGCGGGCGGCGGCGAGGAAGGCGAGCGTCTCGTCCAGGGACCACGGGCTCAGCTCCCGCGTCTTCGTCCGGGGCGGCTCGACGAGGGAGGCCACGTTGCGCGTGATCAGTTCCTCGCGGCAGGCCGCGGTGAGGGCGGTCCGCAGGACGCGGTGGGACTCCTTGGCGGTGGCGGCGGTGGTCTTCTTCTCCAGTTGGACGAGGAAGCGCCGGACGTCGGCGACGCCGAGGGACTCCAGTCGCTTGGAGCCGATCATCGGGACGAGATAGAGGCGGACGTGCGACTCGTACTTGTCATACGTACCGAGCGTGCGGCGCGGCGGTCGGATGAAGGCGTCGAGCCAGTACGGGAGCCACTCGGAGAGCTTCGCGGAGCGGGTCGGCACGGGGATGCCGTTGTCGGCCTTGTCGAGGAGGGCGCGGCGCTTGGCGTCGCACTCCTCCCAGGTCTTGCCGTAGGCGAACTTGCGGGCGCGGGTCCCGTCCGGCTGGAGGACGTAGACGGCTGCCTGATAGCGCCCGTCCGACCGCTTGGTGATGGTGCCGGCGCCGTTCGGGTTGCGCTTGCGCTTGGCGGGCATCAGGCGGCCTCCCCGATCTCGCGGTCGATGAAGTCGCGCACGGCGTCGACCGGAACGCGCCGGGCCCGGCCGACGGTGATCGAGGTGAGGCGGCGGGACCGGATGAGGTCGTAGACGGTCGAGCGTCCGAGCTTGAGCCGCTCCATGACCTCCGGGACGGTGAGGAGTTCGGCGGTGGCGGTGGTCATGCTGCGGCTCCTTCCAGGCGGAGTACTTCCCGCGCGGTCTGGCGGTTGAGGTGGATGTCCCGGGCGATGGTGGCGGCGAGCGCTGCCTCGCCGGGGGTGTGTCCGTGGCCGGCGTACTGCCAGGAGGCGAGGACGAGCACGGTGTCCGGGTCGGTGTGGCTGTCCTGCGCGGCGCGGTAGTCGGCGCGGATCTGACGGAGGGCGCCGAGGGTCGTCGAGTAGCGGCGGGACTTGGTGGAGAAGTGGCCGCGGAAGCCGAGCATGTGGGCCCAGGCGGCGAGCTTGCGATCCGGGTAGAGCGGGGCGAGGTCGAGGCAGGCCTCGATGAGGCGCCGGGGGTGGTCGGCCACGTCGAGGAGGTCGAGCACTTCGCGGTTGCCGATCCGGCGGTCGAGGCTGCCGGTGGTCTCGGCCGCCTTGGTGGCGTACTTGGCGACGTACGCCGCGACGGCCTGTTCGGTGATGTCGGAGCCGTCGCCGAACGCCTTGACCGGGCGGATGTCGAGCTGTCGCCCCCACTGGAAGCGCCGGCGCGGCTGGTCACCGGCGGCCGGGACGGTGATGGTGGTGTACGCGTGAACGGCGGCGGCGCGGATGGCGTCGTCGAGTAACCGCACGCTCGCCCAGGAGGGCGGGACCGTGCCGGGGCCGTCCGGTCCGTCGAGGCGGATCACGGCGTGGAAGTGGATGGCGCCGCGCTTCTGGAACTCGGCGACCTTCCCGTACGAGACGCGCAGCACGTCCTTGAGCCCGCGTTGCGTGAGTCCGGCACGGGCGGCGAGCTCGCGGCGCAGGCGGTTGGTGAAGCGCTGCCAGAGCTGTCCGGCGTGGTTGTTGAAGAGGACGGCGCCGGCGTAGTCGTACGAGTTGGGGTCGAGGGCCGTGCCCAGGGCGGGGTCGTTCTCCGGGTGACGGGTGCCGCAGCGGCAGGCCCCGCGGTCGGGGCGGTTGTGGACGGGCCCGAAGGACGGGGCAGTGAGGGTGACGAACACCCGGGGGTGGTCACGGACGGTCGCGGGGATGTCCTTGGACTCGTCGCCGGCCAGGCCCGCCCGGATGAGGTGGTAGGTGTCCCCGGCGTACGTGTGGGCGCAGGAGGGGCAGCGGGATGCGCGGCGGTTGCCGCAGGCGACGCGGAGGCGTCCGCTGGGCTCGGTCTCGGTGGAGTAGCGACACAGGGTCTCCCCCGACGTGCGGTCCTTGGTGAGGGTCCAGCCGGTCAGGTGGATGGGGTCGGAGCAGCCGCCGGTACGGTGTACCTGGTCCTTCCAGCGGTCGAAGTCGGGGGCCGCGGCCACCCGGAGGACATCGTGCAGGGTGGCCGGGGCCAGGCCGCCCGCCGCGGTGGCGGCGGTGCGCTGAGCCATGATGGGTGTTCCTTCCGGTTGCAAGATCGGCGAGGGGTACGGCGCCCGGGCGGCGGATGCTTGGCGGTATCGAGGCCGCCCGGGTGCCGGTCAGCGGCGCTTGGCC
Source organism: Streptomyces fradiae (assembly GCF_041270065.1). Taxonomy (NCBI): domain Bacteria; kingdom Bacillati; phylum Actinomycetota; class Actinomycetes; order Kitasatosporales; family Streptomycetaceae; genus Streptomyces; species Streptomyces fradiae. The sequence goes on from NZ_CP065958.1 coordinate 3,270,417, forward strand.
GAGGAGCTGAGCAGCGAGCGGACGACGACGGCGCAGACGGCGACCGAGGCGGCCGTGATGGCGGTCGCGAGGAGCATCGAGACCAGGACCGTGCCGACGACCAGGACGGCGGCGGTGCCGGCGCCGACGACGGCGAGCGCCGTGCCGGGCGTGATCTGGACGGCAAGGCGGGGCGCCGGGACCGCAGGAGCGGGCGGGGCCAGGGGCTGCTGGGCGGGCTGAATCGCCGCCGGCTGGACGACGGCGGGCGAGGTGGTCGAGGTGGTCGAGGGCGGGGTGACGAGGCCGGTCGGCATCGGCATGGTCGGGAACTTCGGTCGGAACATGGGTCTCTTCTCCCTTCCGGGGCGGGTCACTTGCTGATGACGTGGTCGATGACGGGGGCCAGCAGGCTGTCGGCGAGGAGGAAGCCGCCGAGGAGAATCACTGCGACGAGCCACCAGGGCGGGCGGATCAGCTTGATCCCGAGGGCGCCGACGACGAGCAGGGCGAGCCAGAGCGGTACATCCACGAGCGGTATCCGTTCAGTCGGAGATGCGGCAGCGGTGGGTGCGGGCGGCGAGCTGGGCGGCGGCGGAGCTGGAGTAGTCGGAGGACCAGCCGCAGCGGTCGGCGGTGCAGACGGCGGCGTACTTCGTGCGGCCGTGACGGTCGCGGTGGGTGCCGATCTGCACGGGACCGATCCGCATCACGGAGTGGAAGTGGTCGCGGGCGGGCATCGCTCAGTCCTCCGGGGTGAAGTCGTCAGCGTGGTCGGCCAGCCACTGGCGGATCTCGTCCGACTCGAACTCGTCGGCGGCGAGGATCACCGGCTCGGCCGTTGCCATGGCTTCCACCAGACGGTTGTTGCGGGTCAGTTCGGCGGCGTGCTCCAAGGCACGTCTGGTCGAGTCGCGCATCTTCTCGGTCTCCCTCTCAGGCGAGTTGGGCGGCGATGGCGTCGGCCATGGGCGCGGGGACGCCAAGGCGGGCGCGCAGGGTGTCGGTGTCGATCGGTTCGCCGGTGCGGGTGCGGTGGTCGGCGGCGATCTTGCGGGCGTGTTCGACGAGCGCGGAGGGGACGGGGACAGCGGGTGTGGTCGCGGGCGCCGGCGGGGCGGGCGGGGCATCCGGCTCGGGCTCGGGATCGACGACTGCTTCGGGCTCGGGGACGTACTCCGGTTCGGCGGGCTCCGGGCCCGGCTCGACTGTCGGGGCAGCGGAGTGCGCGAGGAGCGTGCCGCCGAGGAACGCGACGGCGGGCCAGCCGGCGATGCCGAAGCGCAGCCAGGCGGGTGGATGGGCGAGGTCGAGGAATCCGGCGGTGGCGACGTTCGCGCCGAGCGACGCGAAGAGCGAGATCAGGAACCAGCACCAGGCGAGCCGGGACGAGCCGTCCGCGCGGAGCCGTCGCCAGGCCGCCACCAGGAGCAGGTCGACGGAGACGGGGTAGGCCCACGCCTTCCATCCGGTCTGTCCGGCAGCGGCGGCCAGGTCGTGCAGGTGGGCGAAGGACAGCGCACCGGCGATCAGCGCTTGGACCAGCACGGCGTCGACGCGGAGCTTGCTGGTCATGACGGCACCTCCTGGGCGGGCGTTTTGGGCATGGCGGGGGTAGGGACATGGCGCGGGACGGCCGCGCCGGCCGGACGGGATGGGGAGGATCAGGCGGTCGCCGGGGCCGGGATCTTGGCGAGGGTCACCGGCGGCTCGACAGCGGGCCGGAAGGCGGCGAGGGTGGGCAGATCCGGGGTGAGGTGCGCGTGCTTGTTGCAGGCGTTGACGGCTGTACGGAGTGAGGTGTGCGGCGTACGAATTCGAGCCCAGCCGCCGGAGGCGTCGCCGGTGATCGCGAGGCCGGGGCTGTCGACGGGGATCTGGATGGTGGCGAGAACGGCGTCCGGCGCAATGTCGCCGAAGGCCATGTTGGCGCTGGTCTCGTCGTTGACGCGGTGGGCGGTACGGACGCTGAGCTGGGCACGGAGCATGGTGATGCCCTTGCCGAGCTCGGAACCGAAGCGCTGCCCACAGATTTCGAGGTAGATCCCGGCGGCGCGGCCGAGCTGGGCGAGCCGGGCCAGGGCGGTGATGATCCGGTCGCGGCGCTTCTCCTCGTCCTTCGTGGCGAAGAGGGCGAGTTCGGCGACCTCGTCCACAAGGACGACGATGGGCACGGGTCGCAGGTGGTCGGGCAGGTCCCAGATGTCGGCGGCGATCTCGGCGTCCGGGGTGTCGGCAGTGATGCGCTGTTCGGCGCGGATGAGTTGGTAGACGCCTTCCATGTGCGCGATCAGCACGTCGAGGAGGCCGGCGGCGGTGTCGGGGTTGTCGGCGAGGGCGGAGAAGCGGCGGGCCAGGGGGAACAGCTCGACTCCCTGCTTGCAGTCGATCCCTACCAAGGCCACGTGCTGCGAGGCGAGTTCGGCGACGAGGTTGCGCTGGTAGACGGACTTCCCTGACTTGGTCGCTCCGATCGTGAGAGCGTGCGGGGTGGTGCGGTAGTCGCGGTAGTGGACGGCTCCGTCCTCGCGCACCGCGACCGGCACGCGCATGACCGTGCGCTGGGTCTTGGCCGGCAGGTGGACGCGCTTGAGTACGTCGTAACCAGTCATCCGGAGTTCGACAACGCCGGAGCGGATCTCCCGCGAGGTGACTCCGTACATCGCGAAGGAGTGCCGGAGCCGGTCGCACGAGGCCGCCACGTCGAAGGCGTCCTGTCCGGGCCGGAGCCCCAGGCGTAAGACGAGGCCAGTTCGGGTGGGCCGCAGCCGCAAGATGCGCGGGGCACGCGGCTCGGGGGCGGGCCGGTTGGCCATACGGGCGATGGCCAACCGCCACCGCGGCGGGGGAACCGTCAGCCCGCAGGCGTCCATGACCGACCTGTACCGGGCCAGAACCCGGAACGTGGCGAGCGTCACTCCGAAGGTCAGCCAGTACCAGGCGGGGCGCCGCCACCGCAGGAGACCCGCGATGGCGACGACCAGCACGGCGGAGGCAATCAACCACCGCATGATCAGGCGGCCTTCGTGTTCGCGGCGCCGCTGACGAGCGAGGTCACCGCGACCGCCCGGAAGGCGATGCCGTGCCGGCGCTGCCCGTTGAACTCGCTGTCCCAGGGCCGGGCGATCAGGCCCGTGATCGCGACGGGGGTTCCCATGACCAGGTCGGCGGAGACGCCGGTCTCCGGAACGGTCACGGTGAGGATCTCCACGTCGCCGTTCGCCGCGAACATCACGTCCACGGTCGACAGCGCGGCGCCGGTCTCGGCGTCCATGGCGCGCTCGCCGGTGCGGCGGTCCTTCACCTTGGGCTGCGGGGGCTGGGCGACCATCACGGTGGCCGCGGAGGTGTCGACGGGGATCTGACGCACAGAGATCACTCCTCTAGAAGTGCTGGACTCTGTCACTCATGTATAGGAGTGACATGAAGAAGAGTGCACCACTCCTATACATGAGTCAACCCGCCAGGACGAAGAAGTCGAGGCGGGTTGAGAAGAGTTGAGCGTGCGTCAGTCGGCGGCGGGGATCCGGTACTCGAAAACGAACTGGTCAGCGGCCATGAGGGTGTCGCAGACCTCCACCACGCGGCCGGTCTCAGTGACCGCGTTCCGCAGCAGATGGATGACCGGAGCACCGGGGCTCAGGGCGAGCTCCGAAGCTTCGGCCTTGGAGGCCGGCCGGGCTTGCAGCGTCTCCACGAACTCGGTGAAGACGTGTCCGTCGTCCTCCAGGCGGGCGTAGATCCCACCAGGTCCAGGGTTCTCGGAGAAGAGCTCAGGGATGTCCTTGACCACGTCCCACGGCAGGTACGACGAGGCGGTCTCAACGGGCGTCCCGTTCCGGAAGTACAGACGCCGCCGCGCGAGCACCTGCGTCCCCGCATCGACGCCGAGCCGCTCGGCGATGTCCTCCGGAGCCTCCACGGGCCCGATGTAGAGGACGCTCACCTTGGCAGTGGCCCCGGACTGCGCGGACTCGGCGAGATAGGCCGCCTTTCCGCCCCGCCTGTGCGAGGCCCGGAACCGATCCGACGACCGCAGCCGCACGGGCGGGCGGTCCTTCACGATCGACCCCTTGCCGTGCCGCGTCTCCACGAGCCCGCTCGCCCGCACCTCGACCATCGCCTTGCGAATCGTCCCGCCAGCTACTCCGTATCGCTCGACAAGCTCCGACTCACTCGGCACCAGATCCCCGGGCCTCAGAACGCCCGCCTTGATCTGCTGCACGATCTCTTCGGCGATCTGGACGTACCGCGGTACGGCCCTGCCACCTCCTGCGGGCGTTCCCATAGTCCTTCTCACTCTCCTATGCTCCTGTACATGAGTAACAGCGCCCGAGAGACGACGTCAACGCCACTGCACTCCGTGTCCGTCGCGGGCGCAGTCGTACGCGAAGACGGCCGCCTCCTGGCGATCCGCCGCGCGGACAACGGCACCTGGGAACTCCCGGGCGGCGTCCTCGAACTCACCGAGTCCCCCGAGGAGGGCGTCATCCGCGAGGTCCTGGAGGAGACCGGCGTCCAGGTCGAGGTCGACGAGCTGACCGGCGTCTACAAGAACACGACGCGCGGCATCGTCGCCCTGGTCTTCCGCTGCAAGCCGGCTGGCGGCACGGAGCAGACGTCCGCCGAGTCGACCGCGGTTGAGTGGCTCACGCCGGAGGAGATCACCGAGCGCATGACCGAGGTCTACGCGATCCGCCTCCTGGACGCCCTGGACCAGGCGGGCCCCCACGTCCGCAGCCACGACGGCCGGCACCTCGTTGGCAGGTCGGCGTGACGACTTCTATCGCGCTCAGCTTCGAGGTTCTGACGGACAAGAGCTCCCACGACAACCTCCGCTTGCGCCTCGGGCCGTACCACCACACCTGCGATTCGTTCTACCTGGACATCGACGACTCCCCCACGGCTTCGTCAGACCTCAGGACAGATCTCGCACGCCTCCTGGAGCAATGGAGGAGCCAAGTCGACGAGTTGAAGGGCACCGGGGGCACCGCCTACCTGCCCTACGACTTCTCCGACGAGTGCACAGGCTGGCTCCGCGTCACGTCCACGGACGGCCACAACGCCGATGTGCAGGCAGGGTGGAGCTGGGTGAACGGCTGGACGTTCCTTCCCTCCGACTACCTCACAACGGCCCCTGAGATTACGGACTTTGACCCAGAAGCGAACGCGCGAATCGAGTGCACTTTGGAGGACCTCTCCCAGAGAATCGCCGCGAACGCCAATACCATCACTACCCCCAGGCAGTAGCGCGGTAAGAGTTTCCCTACTTCATCAAGGCACCCGCCGCGCACAGCGCGGCGCGCGCGGCCCGTCGCCCGGGCCTGCGCTCCTGTCTACGCCCCGCTCCAGCCCACCCGCCGGCCGCACGCCTGGCAGCTTGGGTTGATGGGCGGGAAGAACCACGGCGTAGCCGGGGCGACTACGCGAGGTGCGGGCCAGGACGATGCCTCCGGCGAGGGCGCTCAGGCTCCGGGATGGAGGGGGCCCGTGGGCGTCCGCAGGCCGCGTCGTGGTGGAGGTGGGGGCTCCCATCCCGCCTGCCATCGACCCAGGCAGAGCCGAGCAGACACGGGTCCTGGCGTCCAGGTCGTTCGTACAGTGGCGCGCTCCACCTGGACGCCAGGACCCGCGCCTGCTCCACGGTGTGTGGGTCGACGGCAGACGGGATGGGAGCTGGGGGCAGTCACAGCTGGCAAGCCGGCCCCGGTATCGGGTTGGCTCAGGAGCAGGCCACGTTGTCAGGCAGCGTACGGCCTTCTGGTCATTCTCAAAGTCAGCCTAGGCGGGCCGCCGACCAGACCCGCTCCGCCGACCCAGTTGCTACTGGAAGCGATTCACTAGGCTGATGATCGATTGACCCACGACCTCTACTGTTTGTGGACCAACCCTCTCGTAGAAGCGGTTGTCATACGTGACAGGCCTTCCAATAGTCGCGGGATCAAGACGCCATACCAAGTAACCCTGGTATCGGAAAGGCGTTAGGCTTCGGGCCAGGCTCTCGGCGAAATCGAGGTCGAGCTTTGAGCTCTTAACTTTCTGAATCAACTCACGCCAAAGCTCGTCCAGGGACTTACCGAGAGACGATAGTTCGTGCTGGGTTCCCGTGACGAAGAACTCTTCGTACTTAAGGGTCTCGATTCCGGCGAAGCGCTCTACGGCTTTAGCGTCGGCCTCATCGTCGGCGACGCCGATGAAGATAACACCCTTGGCGCCGCGGCCGTGGTTGGCCATAGCGCTCGCCGTGCGAAGAATTTTCTCGAAGCTCGCATCGTCGAACGTGCCGCTGTTGTTGATGCGGCAAAACCCTTGCTTGACTTCGAATAGGGCATCTTCCGTCAGGGCCATTGAGAGAGCTGCTTCGAAACGGATCGAATGATCCTTGAGGTGAGTGCTCTTAGTGTCAGCCTTTGGCTTGAATGCTGGACGGAGTGCTGCCTTCACCATCTCCAGGAGTTGGCTCTTTCGCTCGGCTCCCCAGTCGCCGCCACCCGACGGGATGCTCAGGTCTCCGTCCCAAAATCCAGAGAGGAGATCGAGTAGATCCTTGCTGCTCTTTGGCTCCAGGCTGTCCTCGTGTAGTAGCTGGTTGATGGCGACGAAGATCGCCTGGAAGTGCCTTGGAACTCCTCTGTAGTTCTGCTGGGTCACAGTGAGAGTTGCGAACGGTTTGGGTGATTCCTCAAGAGCAGCCCGGATCACCTCTAGCGTGTTGACGAAACGGTCTTCGAGTTCGACCTCACCCAGTGAAGCGATCCTGCGGTGAACGACGTCTGCACTCGTGACGGCTCGATCATTCTCGACCCCGTAGGCCGAGTCACGATACCTGAGGCCTGTTGCGGCCGGCCGTTCCAGTAGCAAGTCCAGAAGGATATCGAGGATCAGTTCCTCATCCCTTGATTCACGCACGGACTCGCGAGTCAGGATCCCCTGCTTAACCCAGAAGATGTCCTCAACGTAAATCCCATATGGCAGGTCGTGATTCGTGATGCTGATCTTCGCCATGCCGGAAAGGGGGACAAAGTCTGTAAAGGAAGCGTCACCACGCACGGTGGAAGCTAGCCGTCGCACAAGAGTGGCGATTGTTTGGGTTGCGCCAGCCTGTCGAATTTCATGAGGGCTGAGGTGGCGTCCGCTAGAGTTAATTCTTCGGAATACTTCATCGACTGATTCGTCGCTTGCCGACCGATAGATGGAAACGGGGAGGCGATAGTTGGCAATCTTTCGGCAAGTGTCCCGATCGAGGATGGGAGACTTCTGTGTAAGGGTTCCAGTGTCGAGGCGAATCTTCGTGTCTGCAAGCGTTTCCAGGTCGAAATATTCACCGTTTAGTGAAAACTCGTTCTCAATGAACGAGAACACGGAGTTGAGTCGCTGGAGTCCGTCGATGACCTCAAGGCGCCCGAAATGGTCCCCTGAGGACTCGGCCAAAAGGATGAGTGGAATCGGAAGTTTTTGAACTACTGAATCAATGAGGCGCTCTTTTTCTTCAACGCCCCAAACCAATTTCCTCTGGTAGCGTCGGTTCACCAAGAATTTGTTGGACGTGTAATCATTGTAGAGCTGTTGAATGCTCTCGCCTTCAACAGACAACTCCGTGCCAGTAGGTGTCGACATTCGACGCTCCCGTGCTCAGTGATGGGCGAGAGGGTAGCGCGCCTGGCGCGCTCCTGACCCAGATATGGCAGCGCCGAGTGTGCACTCCGGCGGGAGGTCCGCCGGCGTGTCGGGCCGTCTGTGGGCTGCGCGAGGGGGCTCGGGGGTGACCGGGGGAGAGGTTGGCAGTGACAGGTCGGCTATGAGGGTGACCTGGGAACGTGCAGGTCAGGGGGTGTGCCACCTACTGGTTCGCTCCTGAGGGTGGCGGTCAGGCGAGATGGGGTGTTCTCGTAGCTGGCGATCATCCGCCTGCCAGCCGATCGGGCCGGACGGATCGCCGGCACCTTGCGCCGGACCCACGCGGACTAACAGGGGTCGCGACTGAAGGGGGCCCGGGCGAGGATCTAGCCATGTTCACTGCAAAAGTCGTCCGAACGTTCATTGGCTCACCCGGTGACGTGAGGGAGCGCAACGTGGTCAGGGAGGCCCTGGGGCAGTGGAATGCGAAGAGGTCATCTCCGGCGAATGGTGTTGCCTTCATTCCCGTGAGCTGGGAAACGCACGCTTTTCCGGATTTGTCGGCTCCGGGTCAACCTTTGATTGATAAGAGGCTCGTCCAATCGTCGGATCTGTGTATCGCTCTCTTCTGGATGAAGCCCGGCGGCTCCTTGGACAGCGGGGCGTCAGGGACAGTTCACGAGATCGAGCAGTTTAGAACCGCGAACAAGCGCGTCATGGCGTACTTCTGTCAGGATAAAATCAGTCGCCGCGACGCAGTGGTGTACCGAGATGAAATCGCCGCTGTGGAAAACCTCCGCAGCCAGATGCGAGATATCGGCCTGGTCGGAGAATATAAGAGAGCTGCCGATCTAAAGAGTCAGCTACTCGATGCGCTAGACGAGGTAGCACGAGACATCGTAGGTAGCTAACCAGCGGATTTCTTCGGGGGCGCTTCGCATTGCCCTCTACGTCGTCGGCCCTGAGTCTTGCGACTGGAGACGCCTGCCAGACGCTTGCCCAGCCGGCCTACGGCCACGTGAGGCCAGCGACGAGTCGCGGCCTATTCGTGGACTGGAGCCTTGAAACAGCCGTACGCGAAGGCGCTGGCCAGCCGAAACCAAAGAACCGCACAGGGCCTCCGGAGCCGTGTGCCGTGTGCGGCATCATGGCCTCCATGACTTCCCAACCCGTCCATGCCCCAATCGAGAGCACCCGCGTCACGGCAACGGATGGTGCCGCACTCGTCTTCACGTGGGATGCGGACTCACGGATCGAGGTGCGGAACCTCGGGGGCGAGGTTGTCATCGAGGCGAATGCCGCGGGCCTCAGGACGCTGGCTGGACACCTGCTCGTCCTGGCCCGCGACGGCGTATCCGACGGAGCTCACCTGCACCTCGAAGACGGCAATGGGTTGGAGGAGGGTTCTGTCGGCTTGGTCCTGGAGCGAAGCGACGAGGAGTAGCTCCGCTGGCGTGCAGGTACCTGGGCCGCACAGGGGGGGGCTCAGGTTGCGCTGCGACATGCGGCATGCCAAGTAGGGTGCCGGACATGACCACTTCTCCTGATCATGTCGACAGCAGAGAGGATCTGGTGTCCTTCGTCAGATCGCTGCACCGCAGCTATGTCGACCCTGGTGAGTCGTGGGACAACGCGGACCTTGCCGGGTTCCTGGAGGCCTTGGCGGCATGGATCGACGACGCGGACGGTTGGCACCAGAGCGCGGGCCTGGAACTGCCAACCAACGGTGACTGGCGCTTCTTCGCCCGAGCACTCCGAGCAGCGACCATGTACGAGTAGTCGCGGATCTAGCACGCTCAGGACACTACCCAAACAGAGCAGAGCAGCCCCAGACGTAAGCCGAGGCTGCTCTGTCGTTTTGGTGGGCTGCCGCTATCCAAAGGCCGCTGCCGGCAATCGCGGCTTGTCGTCGCCTCCCTGAGCATAGGGCAGCAGGGGCGACAGGCGATGGCCCCGGCTTGTCGCTACACGGAGAGCGTCCCGTAGGGCTCCGACCAGCTCTGTGGACAGGTCTCGGAGTTCCTCCGGACCCATCTCCTCACGATTGAGCACTTCCAGCGCGTGCGACACAAGGCCGGCCGCCTGGTTGAGTTGCGTCGCTTCAGTGCTGTCTGCCAGGCGGGATAGGTGGCTGTTGGCGTCGTCGGTGCTCAGGTAGCAGGGGTTGCCGTCGAGGGTTGTCCACGGGAGGAGGCGGAGGCCGTTGTGGGCTGTCATCCCTCTGCACCTCCTTTCTCGGTCGTGTGGTGGGTGGTGAAGAGGGCTTCGGCGCGGTCGCCGGGGAGGACCAGGTGGGCTGCTTCGATGACGCGGCCGGTGGGGTCGGTCGAGATGCGGGTGATGGCGAGGATGGCCAGGGCCGGGGTGATGCGGAGGGTTGCGGCTTCCTCGGAGGTTGGGAGGCGGGCGGTGACTCTGTCCTGGACTTCCGCCGGCCGCTGACGACACCAAGGCGGTTCGGCAGCGGCGAGGTCGCGGGGGATGTAGATGCGGGCCAGGCTGTGCGGGGACTCGTCCGCGTGGCCGATGCAGAGGAATTCCGTCAGCGGGGTGCGCGACGGGACCTTGAGCAGGGTGGCCAGCATGCCTTGGGCGCGGAGTTGGGTCGTGCGGACGGTCAGGTGGAGGGTGGGCGTGAGGGCGCCGCCCTCGTACGTCAGCCGGCTGAGAGGGCGGCGGACGTAGTTGCCCTTGCCGTGGAGCTTGTCGATCAGACCCTCCGCCTGGAGGAACGCCAAGGCGTTGCGCAGGGTCGGAGTGCTGACCTTGTAGTGGGCGGCGAGTTGGGGTTCCGAGGGGAGGCGCTCGCCGGGCTTGAGGTGGCCGGTGGTGATCTGGGTGCGGAGGTCTGCGGCGATGGTGTCGCGGAGGGACGTCATGGGTGGATCACCACCTTCTGAGGACTCGGAGTGCGACGAGTCGGGTGCGGGGGTGCATGGTCAGTTGCTCGCCCGACTCGAAGAGGAGGCGTTTGGCGCCGAGGGGAAGTTGGCGAAGGTCGGCGACGCGGCAGGGCTGGCCGCCGATCTGGATGACGTCGCCACGCTGCACGTTGGTCGAGGTGATCTCGACGGGGCCGGCAACGGCACCGTTCGGGGTCCAGGTCTTCATGCCGTCACCTCCGCGGAGGCGGGTTGCGCGGCCGGCTCGTGGCAGGGGCAGGCGCACGCCTCGTAGATGACCGGGACGTCGACCGGGGCCGTTGCCGGGGAGGAGTGGGGGCACTCGTGGTGCGTGCCGATCCGGCAGGGGGTCGAGCGGTACGAGGTGGGTGCCATCAGAAGACCTCCACCGGCGTGAGGAGGTACTCGATGGCCGGGACGTACGGGCGGACCAGAACGATCTGCTCTCCTCGGATGGCGTCCGTACGAGGCAGGCCGACGGGCCGTAAGACCGCGTGGTGGCAGGGTGTTCGGGAGTACCGCTCTCTGGTGCGCGCGATGGCACGGCGGATACGGTTGAGCACGCTGATCAGCTCCTATCGCTGATGGCCAGGTCCCCGGACATCGCCCGTCGCGGGGACCGCTTTGCGTACGACGGCCCACAAGGTGCGGCCGCCCAGGCTGGTGGCGAGGAGCCCGAACCGGTCTGCCGTCGCCATGACTTCCAGGACCTCCCGCCATGTCTCGGCAGGGAGGGATTCCGGTACCTCCGCTTCGATCGATGTGTGTCGGGCGTGCTCCTGCGTGCGCGTGGTGAGCCCGACGGCGGACAGCCGGGCGGCGATGGCCTCCGCGCTTACTTCGGGAGCAGGCACAGGGCAGCCTCCGTTACCGGCGATCACTTTCAGTGAAGCTAGTTAACTAGATTAGAGCTAGTGGACTAGATTTTCCATATGCCTGAGCAGCCGCCTTACCTCCGCATCGCCGACGAACTGCGGCGGCGGATCGCGGAGCACGAGTGGACTCCTGGAGACCGGCTGCCCTCTCGGGCCCAGATCGGCCAGGAGTGCGGAGTGGGCGAGAACGTCGTCCGTCGGGCCCAGGAGCTCCTGATCTCTCAGGGTGTCCTGGAGGGGCGGGCCGGGTCGGGGACCTACGTCTCCGAGCCCCGGCAGCGGGTGCGGATGGTTCGGTCCGCGGCGCGCGAGCAGCCCAACGGGTCGCCGTTCCGCGCCGACATGAAGGCCGTGGGCAGAAATGGCGGCTGGGAGAGCCGGACCGATGCGAAGGTGCCTGCGCCGGCGGAGATCGCTGCGCGGCTCGGGATCGGTGCGGGCGAGCTGTGCGTACGGACCGTGTACGAGTTCCTGGCTGACGGGCGGCCCGTGCAGTTGTCGACGAGCTGGGAACCGTACGACCTCACCGGTGGGACGCTCGTCGTTCTTCCCGAAGGCGGCCCCCACGCCGGGGCCGGCGTCGTGAACCGGATGGCCCAGATTGGCGTCACCATCAGCCATGCCGTCGAGCAGCCCGAGCCGCGGCAGGCCACCGCCGAGGAGGCCTCACTCCTCGGGATCCAGAAGGCCGCGCTCGTCACCCACATCCGGCGGACCTACTACAGCGCCGAAGGGCGGCCAGTGGAGACGGCGGACATCGTCGTCCCGGCTGCCCTGTGCGAGATCGTTTACGAGATCCCGATCAACCGGTAGAGGGCTAACGCATCAGGCCTGCCCTCAACATCCCATCACGCCGGGTCGGCCAGGTCAGGGCTCGGACCAGACCGTTGGTCACGACCCAGTACCCCGGGTGCACCCAGCCTTCTTCCTTCGACAGGAGCCCCGGACCCTCGTCGCGGCACAGGTGTCGCATCAGGCGCTCGTACGCCGGACCGCCGGCCACCAGCAGCAGGGGTGCGGTGAGAGTCGCACCGACCCAGACACCGCACCGAAAGGCCACCTGAGCATGTCCATCTATGCGCACGCGACGAGTATGGCGCCTACGGCTCGGGTATCGTCCGACCCGGTCGATCAGCAGAGCAGTTGGCGGGGGCAGCATGCACAACGAGCGGCTGTCGGACGACGAGCTGAAGCTCTTCATTCAGTACCTGCACCGGTTCGCGAACCACGACGTGGACATCTGCACCAGGATGGAAGCCGGGTACCCCGAGTTCCCCGTCTACGTCATGTTCGGCAGGGACTATCCCCCGATCGGGGAGGCCTCGGACTATCACCGGCCGTTCGCAGGCCGCCGACCGCCGACATCCACAACTGACATCAACGACGGTGGATGACAGCAATCCACCACGGCTCCGCACGGCAGCCGCGAGCAGCAGTCCACCCCCACCAACGACGCCCCGACCGAACTCCTAAAGCGGGTGTCGCAGGTTCGAATCCTGCCGGGGGCACAAGCGGAAAGGCCCCCTACCGGTCTCGGTAGGGGGCCTTTCGCGTGCCCGCCGGTGGGTCAGTCGGTCAGTGGGACAGGCCCGGCTGGTTGAAGGTGTCCGGGATCGGGAGGGTGGACCAGTGGGGGACGGGCCAGGCGACGACTACGGCGCGGCCGACGACGTCGGTGAGGGGGACCATGCCCGCGTGGGGGTCGGTCTGGTGGTAGCGGGAGTCGAGGGAGGCCTGGCGGTGGTCGCCCATGACCCAGAGGCTGCCGGGCGGGACGGTGACCTTGAACTGGCCGGCGGGGTCCTGGCTGCAGGGCGTGTTGCCGGCGTAGACGTAGGGCTCGTCGAGGGGGTGGCCGTTGACCTTCAGGGGGCCCGTGCCGTTGCATTCGACGGTGTCGCCGGCGACGCCGATGACCCGCTTGATCAGGTGCTTCTCACCGGCCGCCGGCATCAGGCCGATGAAGCCGAGGACGTTCTGGAAGGCGTTGGGCTCGGGCACCGGGCTGTTCGCCAGCCAGTCGGCCGGGTCACGGAAGACGACGACCTCGCCCCGCTCCGGTTCGGAGCCGAACCACGGGGTCAGCTTGTCGACCAGGACGCGGTCGTCCGTCTGCAGGGTGTTCTGCATCGAACCGGAGGGGATCAGGAAGGCCTGGAGCAGGAAGGTCTTGATCAGGAAGGCGAGGACCAGCGCGACGGCGACCAGGATCGGGATCTCCACCCACATCGGGCGCTTCCGCTCCGCGCCCTTGCCCGCGTCCTTGCCCTTGCTCTTCGGGGCTGTCGTCTCGTCCTGCGCGCCCGCTCGCGCGTCCACCGCCATGTCGCCCACTGCTGTCCACCGCCGACTTCGCCACGTCACATCCGTACGGACGGGACCCTATGCCCGTGGGGACCTCACCGAGTCCCCTACCGCCTCGTGCCCCACGTACGAGTGACGTCGGCGGCCGTCAGCGGAGTTCCTCCGGGCAGGCCGTGCCGCGCGGGAAGAGCTTGTACGGGGCGCCCAGGCGGTAGGTGCCGGCCTTGGGGGCGACGAGCTCGGTCCACTCGTCGCCCTCCGCGTCCGGCTCGGCCTTCAGGAGGCAGCCCTCCTTGTTGGCGAAGACCTTCGGGACCTCCACGTCGGACCCGGCGGCGTCGGCCTCCTCGCGGGCCTGCTTCGACGCCTCGGTCTCCTGCGGCGGCTCGATCTTGCCGCCGTTCTCGTCGAGGAGCGCCAGCCACGGCGAGTACGGGACGCGGATCTTGATCCGGGCCGGACGGTCGAGGCGGAGCACCACCTCGTCGGACTCGGCGCGCTGCACCTCGGCGGGCGCGTCGGCCAGCGGGGTGGGGTCGGTGACCGCGTACAGGCGCCAGTTCGCGTCCGACCACACCTGCTTCAGATACGGCAGCCCGTCGTCGACCAGTTCCGCCTCGCGCTCCGCGCCCGAGTCGGGGGCGCCGGTCGGAAGCACCACGTAATGGACGGCCCAGCGGCCGAGCCAGTCCCGGTAGTTCGCGGCGTTCAGGGTGTCGTCGTAGAAGAGCGGGTTGCGCTTGAGGTCGGCCTGCCGGTTCCAGCCGCGGGCCAGGTTGATGTACGGGGCGAGGGCGGAGGACTCGCGGTGGCTGGAGGCCGGCACGACCTCGACCCGGGCCTGCTCGGCGCCGCGCACCTGGAGCTGGTTGATCAGCGGCGCCACCTCGCGCGCCCAGGACGCGTCCGGGGCCGTGCGGATGACGTCGTCGACGCCCTTGAAGCCGATCCACGCGTTCAGACCGGCGAAGGCGAGCACGAGCGCGTACCAGCGGCGCGAACGCGGCCGGGCGTACGGCAGGGCGGCGAGCAGCACCACCCCCGCGAAGAGCATCACGAGCCGGCTGACGTTCGACCCGATCTGCGAGTCGATCAGCCAGGTGAGGAAGGTGCCGGCCGAGTAGACGGCGGCGGCCGTGCGCACCGTCCGCCAGTCCTTCGGGACCAGCAGGAAGACCAGGACGCCGAAGGCGAAGGGCAGCGAGGTCGACCCCAGGCTCATCGGCTGGGTGCCGGAGAACGGGAACAGCCAGGCCGACAGGGCCACCACCGCGACCGGGGCGAGCCCGACGGCGTACGCGCCCGGGCGCCGCTTGTTGAGGAACAGCGCCGCCGCGACCACACCGAGGAACAGGCCCGCGACCGGGCTGCACGCCGTCGCCAGCGCGGCGAGCGGCGCGGCCACCGCCGCCTTCGCCCAGCGGTGATAGCGCCAGCGGTGCGGCCAGCAGAACACCGCCGCGACCGAGCCGATCGCGAACATCATGCCGAGGCCGAAGGTGACCCGGCCGGAGAGCGCGTTGCAGAGGAAGGCGAAGACACCGGCGAGCGCGCACGCCATCGGATTGCGCACCGCCCGCACCCGCACCAGGATCAGCGCGGTCAGCGCCGCCGACAGCGTCCCGGCGATCATCATCGTGGAGCGGACGCCGAGCACCGACATCACGTACGGCGAGACGACGCTGTACGAGACCGGGTGCATGCCGCCGTACCAGGCGAGGTTGTACGCCGAGTCCGGGTGCCGGCCGACGAACTCGGCCCAGGCGTCCTGCGCGGCCAGGTCCCCGCCGCTGTTGGCGAAGAAGAAGAACCACAGGACGTGGGTGAGGGCCGCCACGGCGGTCGCGACGAGCACCGGGTAGCGGCGCTTGCGCCGCCAGGGGCGCCGGTCCGGCTCGGGGCGCCCGTCGGACTCGGAAGACCTGGGCGACTCGGGGGCCCCCGGGTCCGCGGCGGACCGCTGTTCCGCGGACGGGCGCTGCGCCGGAAGTTCTATTCGCGAAGGTGAAGACACGTCGGGTTTGCCTCCGGCCTCACGGGTCCCCTCGGCGGTGCTCAATGCGGCCCTCTCCCGTGCTGCCCTTCTCCTCGTTCCCCCCAGGGAACGCTAACAGGCGGGCGCCCGGGGAGCTCCCGGGCGCCCGTCCGATCAGCCCAGTCGGGTCAGCTTCTGACCGAAACCGGGCTCCACCAGGTCCTTCGCGAGGGCCACCGGTGCGCTGACCGCGCCCGCGCCGGTGCCGATCGACACCTGGCCGACGACGTCCCCGGCCTTGGCCGCGTGCGGCGGCTTCTTGCCGCCGTCACCCAGCTGCAGGCTCACCTTCAGGCCCGGCCAGCCGACCGCCTTCAGGTCCTTGGTCGACACGACCGGCGTACGGCCGCCGAGCCCGTCGTCCACGTAACCGACGACCTGGTCCTTCTTCACCACGGCGGCGGAGGTGACGTCGGCCTGCGCCTTCTGGATGAGCTTGAGGCTGTTCTGGATCGCCAGCTCCAGCTTCTGCCACAGCTGCGGGGCGTCCTTGGCTCCCATGACGATGCCGAGGATGCGGCGCTTCTGGCCGTCGACGACCGTGTACGCCGACCACAGCAGGTTGCCGCCGGCCGGGGTCGACGAACCCGTCTTGATGCCGGCCACACCCGGCTTGAGCAGGATGTTGTTGTTGTTCTCGATCTGGCCGGGGATGCCGTCGACCGTCACGTTCGGCATGTCGACGATCTCGCGGAACACGTCGTACTGCATGACCGCCTTCGCCAGCTTCAGCTGGTCGAGCGGGGTCGACACGGTGGTCGACTGCAGACCGGACGGGTCCGTGTACGTCGAGCCGGTCATGCCGAGCTCCTTGGCCGCGGCGTTCATCTTCTCGACGAACGCGGCCTCGGAACCGGCGTCCCAGCGCGCGAGCAGCCGCGCCACGTTGTTGCCCGACGGGATCATCAGGAGCTCCAGCAGCTCCTTCTCGCTGTAGGTCTGGCCCTCCTTGATGGGGGCCGTCGACTCGTCCTTGGCCTTCGCCTGCTCGCCGGCGGTCTTGTCGACCTCGATCTCCGGACCGTCGTCCTTCCCCTTGATCGGGTGGTCGCGGAGGATCACGTACGCGGTCATGGTCTTCGCCACGCTCGCGATCGGCGCCGGCTTCTGCGGGCCGTACGTGCCGAGCGAACCGACGCCCTCGACCTCGGCCGCGCCCTGGCCCTCGGACGGCCACGGCATCTGCAGCGGGCCGCCCTCGAAGGTGTACGTCGGGTTGGCGGACAGCACCAGCTTGGGGTCCGGGAGCGGGCGCACGAACTGTACGACCGCAAAGACGACCAGGAGGAGCAGGACCAGCGGGGTCCAGATCTTGAACCGGCGGAACGTGGTCCGCAGCGGCGTCTCCGGCGGCGGCGGGGTGTTGGTCAGCTCCGCCAGGATCTCCAGCGGCGGGCGGGGCGGCAGCGGCTGCTGCCGGGTCCGCTCCGGCTCGGCCAGCGCCGCCGGTACGGGCGCGGGCGCCGCGGCCGCGGGCTCGGCGGGCTTCGGCGCGGCCGGCTTGGGCTCGGCGGGCCCGGGCTGCGCCGGTCTGGGCTGCTCCTGGGTGATGTCGCCCTTGAGCGGGCGGAAGGTCGACGGCGGCAGCTTCAGGGCCGTCGTCGGCTGATCGACCGGCTTGGCGGCGGGCTTGGGCTCCTCAGCCGCGGGCTTGGCCTCGGGCGTGGGCTCGGGCTTGGCCTCGGCGGGCGGGGTGAACGCCTTGAAGACGGCCGTCGGCTGGTCGACCGGCGGCTTCGCCGCGGGCTTGGGCTCCTCGGCGGCGGGCTTGTCCTCCGCGGGCTCCGCCTTCGCGGCGGGCGGCGTGAACGCCTTGAAGACCGCCGTGGGCTGGTCCACCGGCTTGGCGGCGGGCTTCGGCTCCTCCTCGGCAGCCTTCTCCTCCGCGCTCTCCTCCGCCTCGGCCTTCTCCTCCGCCCTCGGCTCGGCCGGCTTGCGCGCGGCGAACCACGACTCGCCCTCGGGCCTGTCGGCCTCGTGCTCGTCGGCCTCGTCCTCGGGCTCGACGTCTGCCTCTGCCTCTGCCTCCGGCACGTCGACCTCAAGGTCGAGCTCGGTCGCGTCGTCGTCCACGTCAGCGTCGGCGGCTTCGTCCGCGTCCACGTCCGCGTCCACGTCCGCAACCGCCTCGCCCTCGGCCGCGTCCTCCGCCCCGGAAGGCTCGGCGTCCGACGACTCGTCCTCCGGCGCCGTCCGCGGGGCCAGGGCGCGGAAGACGGCCGTCGGCTCGTCCACGCGGTCCTGGAGGACGGACAGTCGGGGGTCCTTGCCGTCGCCGCCGACCGCGTTCTCCCGCTGCTCCGCCTTGTCGGGGGACTCGCCCGCCACCGTGCCTCCTCCATCGCTCATGCGTTCATGCCTACGTCCGAACCGTCTACCAGTGTCCTGTGTGAACCCCTTGGCTCCGGTGCTAGACGAGAACGACATACCTACTGGTTCCCGTACGAAGCACCCAGGCACTCTCGACAGATGAATGTGAGAGGGGTCACCCTGTCATTCATCCACGCGGGGAGGCATGGATGGGCAGGAGCCGCAGAACTATTCCGGAGGAGCTTCTGCTGCTCGCTCTGGACCCGGCCACGGGTACCACAGCGCAGCCGCAGTCGCTCGACCTCGGCCTGGCCGGAGCACAGCTAGTGGAGCTGGCTCTGGCAGGACGGATAGCCCCTGACGGGGATCGTATCGCCGTGGTGATGCCACGGCCGACCGGAGATCCGACTCTGGACTCCGCACTGGAACTGCTGCGCCGACGCGGCAGTCCGGTCCGGGCCGTCCATTGGATCGGCGGGCCCCGACTGGGGCTGCGCCAGACGTATCTCTCGCATCTGGAACGCTGCGGCATGGTGCATGCCGTGGAGGGCCAGATGTGCGGGGTGTTGCCGACGACTCGCTACCAGGCGACGGACACGGCCATCAGCCGGGAGATCAGGGCCCGGCTGGACAGTGCGATCCGCACCGGCGTACCGCCGGACCCGCGGACCGCGGCGCTCGCCGCCCTGGCCCACGCGGTCGGTCTCGGCAAGCACCTGTACCCCGGCAACGAAGGCAGGTCGTCGCGGTCCCGGCTGCGCGACCTGATCCGGCACGACCCGATGGGCGGTCTCGTGGCGCACGCCGTCATGGACGTCCAGAACGGTGTGGGCGCCCAGCCCCGCCGGAGCGCCACGGCGGGCGGCCCGGGCGGCGGAGTGCCGTCCCAGCCGCGCCGCGGCACCATGGCGCGCGCCGCCATGTGACGTACGGGCGCCCACGCACGTACACGTACAAGAACAGCGCTCCACCTCCGCACCGCCACGTACGGGACGGCCGCCACCCACGGCCGTCCCGTACGCGCACTCGTACGCGCACCCCCATACACCCACGCACGCGCATATGCCCGTGTCTGGTCATTCGCCAGCGCACACAGCACCTTTGGTGGCAGTCTGCCAAGCGGTAGATACTCACAGCTACGCAGCCGACAGCCGGAGGTGCAGTTTCCGTGGCGTCCAACGTCAACCCCACCGTCAGGCGACGCCGATTGGGACAGGAGCTGCGCCGGCTCCGGGAGGCGAAGAACATGACGGCCGAGCAGGTCGCCGAGCGCCTGCTCGTCTCCCAGTCGAAGATCAGCCGCCTCGAGAACGGGCGTCGTTCCATCAGCCAGCGTGACGTCCGCGACCTGTGCGGGGTGTACGAGGTCGAGGACGAGCGGGTGGTCGACTCGCTGATGCAGATGGCCAAGGACTCGCGCCAGCAGGGCTGGTGGCACGCCTTCGGCGACATCCCGTACAGCGTCTACATCGGTCTGGAGACGGACGCGGAGAGCCTGCGGGTGTACGAGCCGCAGATCATCCCGGGCCTGCTGCAGACCCACGCGTACGCCGAGGCCGTGATCGCCGGCGCGCTGCCCGAGTCCACCCCGGCGGACATCGACAAGCGGGTCACCGTGCGCACCCGCCGCCAGGACCGCATCAAGGACGACGAGCGTCCGCTGCGCCTGTGGGCGGTCATCGACGAGGGCGCGCTGCGCCGGCTGGTCGGCAACCGCCAGCTGATGGTGGAGCAGTTGGAGCACCTCGTCGAGCAGTCGCACCTGCCGCACGTGACCGTGCAGGTGCTGCCGTTCCACATGGGCGCGCATCCGGGCATCAGCGGGCATTACGCGATTCTGGAATTCCCGGACACCTCCGACTCGTCCGTCGTCTACATCGAGGGCGTGACGAGCGACCTGTATCTGGAGAAGGCCCAGGATGTCGCGAAGTACAGCGTCATGTACGAGCACTTGCGGGCACAGGCGCTGAATGTGGAGGACACCCGCGAGTTCGTGACGGAGATTGCGAAGCGGTACGCCGACGGAAAATAGGACGTCCAGGGCTTCCTGCGCATCACAAACCAAACGCAGCTGAATGCCGCTATTCGGCGCGGGGCCCGGGGGAAGAGGCCGGTACGGTACACCCCCGACTCGCTCCAGCGGAAGCCCACTTGGAATATGCCATCCGGTCGGGTGAACGCCGGTCCCGCACGACGGGGCCGGGCAGTAGCGTCGATCACGCCAAAGCAAGCAAGAACCTTGGCGCGACATCTACTGGCATCACTCGCACTCGAAGAAACCGGAGTTGAGAACAATGGCGATTATTCAGGGCGGTACGGACAGCTGGACGAAGTCCTCCTATTCCGGTGGCAACGGCGCCTGCGTCGAGGTCAAGTCCCCCGTCGTGAACGCGATCGACGTGCGTGACTCGAAGGCCCCCGAGGGCCCTTCGATTTCTTTCGGACCGGGGTCGTGGAACGCGTTCGTGGGCGAGGTGGGCGTCGGGGTCCTGTGACGACCCCGCGCGCACCACGCACCACATTAAGGAATGAGCCCTCTCGCCCGGTCCGCCGTCCTGGTCGAGGGGGCTCGGCCTTTGCCCCGGCCCCGCCCGGAAGGGCTCAGCGCAGCTCGTCCACGTAGCGGTCCGTCCCCGGCACCGTCGGGATGAACGGCGCCACGAGCTCGACCCGGCCCCCGCCCCCTCCCAGCGACTCCAGGTCCGCGAAGTGCTCCGCCCAGCACTCCCGGGGGTCCTCCTCCAGGAACCACAGCAGGGTCAGCCGGGTGTCGACGCCCTCGACCTGCTTCACGTACGTCATCCGGTCGCCCGGCAGCGGCGTGGGCCGGAAGACGGTCACCATCGCCGCCGGTGAGCCCGCGAGCCGACGCGGAAGCTCCCGGGACCGCAGCCGCTCCAGGAGTTCCGCCCGCGCCTCGGGGCCCTCGGCGTCGATCACCTGCAGGACGAGTCCGCGGTACGGGTGGTCGAGCGCGTGCAGGTCCCGGGGTCCGGCCGCACCGTCCCGGTAGACGGTCGTCTCGTGGTCCTGGAACGACGTGAAGACGTGGGTGCGGTCGTGGTAGACCCGGGCGTCGCGGTTGAGGCGCTTGTTGATGGCGACGGTCCACTTCATGTGCTCGTCGTAGCGCCCGTCGGTGATCCAGTACGTGGCGAGGTAGCAGCCGGCGGTGACCGGCTGGGCGACCGCCGACTTCTCCGGGACGCGCAGCTCCTGGAGGGGGCGGGTGGCGACCCAGCGGCGGCCCGCGAACATCCAGGGCATGGCCATGGCGCCGGCGTAGTAGTGGTCGTCCTCGTACCAGCGGTTGTACGCGTACTCGTGGCCCGGGTGCGGTTCGACCATGGTGATCAGGGCGTGCCCCGGGTGGGTGCCGTACGGCCCGACGGCGGCCAGCTCCCCGTACGTCTCGCTCGTCTCCCTCGCCTCGCTCATCCTCGCTCCCCTTCCCTTGTCGGTGACAGGCACCTACTCTGACGGGCCGTCAGATAAATGAACAGGCTCCGGGAGGTCGCGCATGCTGCTCCAGGGAAAGACGGTCGTGGTGTCCGGCGTCGGCGCCGGGCTCGGGCACAGGGTGGCCGAGACGGTGGTACGGGACGGGGGCCGCGCGGTCCTCGGCGCGCGCACGGAGGCGAACCTCGCGAAGGCGGCCGCCGAGATCGATCCGACCGGGACAAGCACGGCCTTCCTGCCCACCGACATCACCGACGAGGCCCAGTGCGAGGCGCTCGCCGCGCTCGCCGTCGAGCGCTTCGGCGGGATCGACGCGGTGGTGCACGTGGCCGCCTGGGACTCGTACTTCGGAGGCCTGGAGGACGCCGACTTCGACACCTGGCAGGGCGTCCTGGACGTGAACCTGCTCGGCACGCTGCGGATGACCCGGGCCTGCCTGCCCGCCCTGAAGCGGCGGGGCGGCTCCGTGGTCCTGATCGGCACGCAGTCGGCCGTGGCGGCGCCCTCGCAGGTGCGGCAGGCCGCGTACGCGGCGTCGAAGGGGGCGCTGACCTCGGCGATGTACTCGCTGGCGCACGAGCTGGGGCCGCACCGGATCCGGGTCAACACGGTGCTGCCGGGCTGGATGTGGGGGCCGCCGGTGCAGGCGTACGTACAGTTCGCGGCGCACACCGAGCAGGTGCCGGAGACCGAGGTGCTCGGCCGGCTGACCGAGCGGATGGCGCTGCCGGAGCTCGCGACGGACGGGGACGTGGCGGAGGCGGCGGTCTTCCTCGCCTCGGACCGGGCGCGGGCGATCACCGGGCAGTCGCTGCTGGTCAACGCGGGTGAGCTGATGCGCTGAGCCGCCGCCCGACGGGGCGGGCAGAAAACCAGCTGGTTCAGATACCTGAACGCAGGTCAGCAAACCGAACGATTTTACTGTCCCTTGACCCTCCCCTGCATTGTCCCCGCCTTCCAACTCCCCACACCATGAACGGCGTTCACAAGGCGGACCGGACCTCATGGAGGGCGGGCAATGAACAGTCTCGACTGGGTCGTGCTCATCGGCTATTTCGGCGTCATGGTCGCGATCGGAGTCTGGTCCCACAAGCGCGTGGACGACGTCTCGGACTTCTTCACGGCCGGCGGCCGCATGCCCTGGTGGCTGTCCGGGATCTCGCACCACATGTCCGGCTACAGCGCGGTGATGTTCACCGGCTATGCCGGCATCGCCTACACCTACGGCGTCACCTCCTACGTCACCTGGTCCTTCCCCATCGCCATCGGCATCGCCGTCGGCGCCCACCTCTTCGCGCCCCGGCTCAACCGGCTGCGCTCCCGGCTCCACGTGGCCTCCCCGCTGGAGTACCTGAAGAACCGCTACAACCTGCCCACCCAGCAGGCCCTCGCCTGGTCCGGGGTGCTGCTCAAGATCGTGGACGTGGGCGCCAAGTGGGCCGCCATCGCCACCCTGTTGTCCGTCTTCACCGGGATCTCGCTCAACCAGGGCATCCTCATCACCGGAATCATCACCGGCATCTACTGCACGGTCGGCGGCCTGTGGGCGGACGCGCTCACCGAACTCGGCCAGTTCGTCATCCAGTTGCTGGCCGGACTCGCGATGCTGGTCGCGGTGCTCGGCAAGCTCGGCGGGATCGACGCGCTGTGGACGGTGTGGGACCGGCCCGAGCTCCAGGGACACACCGCGCCGACGGCCGGCCCGTACACGCTGACCTTCCTCCTCGCGTATCTCTTCATCAAGACCTTCGAGTACAGCGGCGGCATGTGGAACCAGGCCCAGCGCTACATGGCCACCCCGACCCCCCGCGAGGCCACCCGCTCCGGCCGGCTGTCCGCGCTCCTTTGGCTGGTCTGGCCGGCCGTGCTCTTCTTCCCCATGTGGTGCGCGCCGCTGCTCGTCCACCCGACGAAGCCGGACGCCTCCGACGCGTACGCCCTGATGACCGAACAGCTCCTCCCGCACGGCCTGCTCGGCCTGGTGGTCGTCGGCTTCTTCTCGCACACCATGGCCATGTGCTCCTCCGACGCCAACGCCATCGCGGCCGTCTTCACCCGGGACATCGCGCCGGTGCTCAGCAAGGCCGCCCGGTCCTGGACCCAGCGGGCCGGGCTGCTCGCCGCGCGTCTGTCGACGGTCGCCTTCCTCGCCCTGTCGATGGCGGTCGCCACCCAGGTCAACTCCCCCACCTTCAAGGACATCATCACCGTCGTGATCAAGTGGGTGGCCGGGCTCATGGGACCGATCGCGATCCCGTTCATGCTGGGCCTGCTGCGCACCTTCCGGAAGTCCGGCCCGACGGCGGCGCTCGTCTCCTGGGCGGCCGGTCTCTTCGCCTTCTGGCTCACCAACTACGGCCTGGACGGTGTCGAGCTGCAGATCCAGATCGTGGCCCCGCTCGCCACCTCGCTGGTCCTCTACGTCCTGATCGGGTACGTGAAGCCCGAGGCGACTCCGGAGCGCGACGCGCTGCTCGACCGGCTGGACGGCGGCGACGGCACGGCGGCCGTACCCGCGCAGCAGTCGGGCGACCGCAGCGGTCAGCCCCTGGGGTAGCGGGTCAGCCAGCCCGAGGCCAGGTCGGCGGGGCCGTGCAGGGCCGCCCCCTGGGTCATCTCCATCGCGAAGTCGTCCGCGAGCGCCAGGACCGTCGCACGGCCCTCCAGTTCGGCCACCCAGGCCGGCGGGAGGGCCGTCTCGCCGTGCAGGGCGCCGAGCAGCGCCCCGGTGAGGCTGCCGGTCGCCGCCGACGGGCCGTCGTGGTTGACCGCGAGCCGCAGCCCGTGCCGGACGTCCTCGCCGACCAGCGTGCAGTACACGGCGGCCGCCAGCTGCCCCTCGGCCCGGTCCTCGGCCGCCCCGAGCGCGGTCACCCGCTCGGCGTCCGGCGCCCCTTGCCGTACGGCGTCGAGCGCGGCCTCCAGGGCCTCGGTCACCCGCTGGTGGCCGGGGCGGGCGGCGAGCTGGGCGAGCGCGGTGGCGACGGCCGCGTCGACGCTGCCGCCCCGGGCCAGGCCGTGCACGACCACCGCGAACGCGCCGGCCGCCAGATACGCGGCGGGGTCGCCGTGCGTCTGGGCGGCGCACTCCACCGCCAGCTGGCACACCAGCTGCGGCTCCCAGCCGACGAGCAGCCCGAACGGCGCCGAGCGGACCACGGCGCCGCTGTCGGCGGCCTGCGGGTTCTTCGGCCGGTCGAGCGTGCCGAGCTGGGCGTCGCCGAGTCCGGTGAGGCAGGCCCGGGCCGGGTCCCGGCGGGCGTACAGCCACTCCTCGCGGGCCAGCCACCCGAGATCGGTGCGCCGTTCGTCGGGGCCCCAGTCGCGCTGGGTGGCGGCCCAGCGCAGATGGGCCCGGTGCACATCGGTGGGCGGGTGCCAGTGGCCGGTGTCGCGGCGGACCTGGGCGCGGATCAGGCCGTCCACGGTG
This sequence comes from Streptomyces fradiae, assembly GCF_041270065.1. NCBI lineage: Bacteria > Bacillati > Actinomycetota > Actinomycetes > Kitasatosporales > Streptomycetaceae > Streptomyces > Streptomyces fradiae. The sequence goes on from NZ_CP065958.1 coordinate 3,295,329, forward strand.
AACAGGGACATCTGGGTGGCGGCGGTGACCGCTCCGCGCCGCCCGTAGGCGGGGGCGAGCTCGGTCAGGCCCTCGGGTCCGTGCGCGGTGCGCAGCTCGGCGAGGGTGCGGGCTGCGGCCCCGGCGCCGAGGGCGTCACCGACCGCGCCGCCGAGCAGGCAGCCGCGGACCCGCGAGCGGAAGTCCTGCTGTTCGGTGCGGCCCCACACGGCCGCGGCTGTGGTGGTCACGACGTGCCCTCCCCCGTACACCGACCGGTCTGCTCGGCACTCTCAGCACTGTAATAGACCGGATGCGCTCATTCGGGAGCCGGAACGTTATGCGTTCCGGCTCCCTTCAGGCCGTTTTTGACCAGATTTCTTCTTACTCCGAGGGCTCTTACTCCGGGGGCAGCAGCGGCAGCAGCTCCGGCAGGTGTCCGTCCGAGGCGCGGGCCGCCGACTGCCGCTCCTCGGGCACCTCGCCGTACAGCGTCGTGCGCGGCCGGGAGGGCCGGCCGGCGGCCTCGGCGATGGCCTCCAGGTCGCGGATCGAGCGGTACGAGCCGTAACTGGAGCCCGCCATACGGGAGATGGTCTCCTCCATCAGGGTGCCACCGAGGTCGTTGGCGCCGGAGCGCAGCATCGCGGCGGCGCCCTCCGTGCCCAGCTTCACCCAACTGGTCTGGATGTTGGGGATGTACGGGTGGAGGAGCAGCCGGGCCATGGCGGTGACGGCGCGGTTGTCGCGGGTGGTCGGGCCGGGGCGGGCGATGCCGGCGAGGTAGACGGGCGCGTTGGTGTGGATGAAGGGCAGGGTCACGAACTCGGTGAAGCCGCCGGTGCGTTGCTGGATGCCAGCCAGGGTGCGCAGATGGCCGAGCCAGTGGCGGGGCTGGTCCACGTGCCCGTACATCATGGTCGAGGAGGAACGGATGCCGAGCTCGTGGGCGGTGGTCATCACCTCGATCCAGGTGGCGGTGGGCAGCTTTCCCTTGGTGAGGACCCAGCGGACCTCGTCGTCGAGGATCTCGGCGGCGGTGCCGGGGATGGAGTCGAGTCCGGCCTCCTTGGCGGCGGTGAGCCACTCGCGGATGGACAGGCCGGTGCGGGCGGCGCCGTTGACGACCTCCATCGGCGAGAAGGCGTGCACGTGCATGCCGGGGACGCGTTCCTTCACCGCGCGCGCGATGTCGAAGTAGGCGGTGCCGGGCAGGTCGGGGTGGATGCCGCCCTGCATGCAGACCTCGACGGCGCCGACCTCCCAGGCCTGGGCGGCCCGGTCGGCGACCTGGTCGAGGGAGAGGGTGTAGGCGTCGGCGTCGGTGCGGCGCTGGGCGAAGGCGCAGAAGCGGCAGCCGGTGTAGCAGACGTTGGTGAAGTTGATGTTCCGCGTGACGATGTACGTCACGTCGTCGCCGACCGCGGTCCTGCGGACGTCGTCGGCGACCGCGCAGAGCGCGTCGAGGGCCGGGCCGTCGGCGTGGAACAGGGCGAGGGCCTGCGGGTCGGTGAGCCGGGTCGGGTCGTCGGCGGCGACGGCCAGGGCCTCCCGTACGTCGCTGTCGATCCGCTCGGGCGCGCGCTGGTCGGGCACCAGGCCGGGCGCGGCGGCCTCGCGCAGCGCGTCCCAGTCGCCGTAGACGTGGTCGAAGTCCTCGCGGCGGTCGCCGGTGCGGCCGGTGGTGTCGATGGTGGCGTGGAGGTCCGTGCGGCCGCTCGCGCTGAAGGCCTCGTCGGGCTCCTGCCAGGGCAGGCCCCGGACGGGCGCGTCCGGGTTCGCCAGGCCGGTCTCGGGGTCGGCGAGCGCGCGGACGTGCGGGACGATGCGCGGGTCGAGCCAGGGCTCGCCGCGGCGTACGAACTCCGGGTAGACGCAGAGGCGTTCGCGGAGCTCGAAGCCGGCGGTGCGGGAGTGCTCGGCGAGTTCCTCGATCCGCGGCCAGGGGCGTTCGGGGTTGACGTGGTCGATGGTGAGCGGGGAGACCCCGCCCCAGTCGTCGATGCCGGCGGCGATCAGGCGCTCGTACTCGGCGTCGACCAGGTTCGGCGGGGCCTGGAGGCAGGCGGCGGGGCCCATGATGAGGCGGGCGACGGCCACGGTGGCGACCAGGTCGTCGAGTTCGGCGTCCGGCATGCCGCGCATCGCCGTGTCCGGCTTGGCGCGGAAGTTCTGGATGATCAGCTCCTGGATGCCGTGGTAGGAGCGGGCGATCCGGCGCAGCGCGAACAGCGACTCGGCGCGCTCCTCCGGGGTCTCGCCGATCCCGAGCAGCAGGCCGCTGGTGAACGGGACGGAGGAGCGCCCGGCGTCCTCCAGGACCCGCAGCCGGACTGCGGGCTCCTTGTCGGGCGAGCCGTGGTGCGGGCCGCCGGGCTCGGACCACAGGCGGGTCGCGGTGGTCTCCAGCATCATCCCCATCGAGGGCGCGACCGGCTTGAGCCGCTGGAGGTCGGTCCAGGAGAGCACCCCGGGGTTGAGGTGCGGGAGGAGTCCGGTCTCCTCCAGGATCCGGATCGACATGGCCCGTACGTACGCGATCGTGTCGTCGTACCCGTGCGCGTCCAGCCACTCCCGGGCCTCGGGCCAGCGGTCCTCGGGCTTGTCCCCGAGGGTGATGAGGGCTTCCTTGCAGCCGAGCGCGGCGCCCTTGCGCGCGATGTCCAGGACCTCGTCCGGGCTCATGAACATCCCGTGGCCGGCCCGGCGCAGCTTGCCGGGCACGGTCACGAAGGTGCAGTAGTGGCACTTGTCCCGGCACAGCCGGGTGAGCGGTATGAACACGCTCTTCGAGTACGTGATGACCCCCGGCCGCCCGGCGGCCTCCAGCCCCGCGTCCCGCACCCGCCCGGCCGTCCCCACCAACTCCGCCAGATCCGCCCCGCGCGCCCTCAGCAGCACGGCGGCCTCCCCCACATCGAGCGCCACCCCGTCCCGGGCCCGCTTCAGGGCCCTGCGCATGGCGTTCTCGGTGGGACGGGCGTCGTGGGCGTCGCGTGCTGCCTGGTGATCCGTCATGGACCGAGCATACGAGCGGACGCCTCAGAGGTACCGCGCGTATGCGTCAAGGGCCTCCAAGACCTCCTTCTCGTCACCAGGCGGCAGCTGCAGCACCACCTCCGGGCAGCCGAGGTCCGCGTAGTGGGCGAGCTTGCCGGGGTTCGGGTGGACTCCGAAGGGGACGACCTGGAGGGAGTCCGGAGTGCGGCCGGCGGCTTCCCAGGCCTCGCGGAGGAGCGGCAGGTTGGTGGAGAGGCCGCGGCCGCCGATGGGCATCCAGCCGTCGGCGTAGTCGGTGATGTGGGAGAAGAGCTTGGGGCCGGCCGCGCCGCCGACCAGGGTGCGCGGGGCGCCGGCGGGGGGCTTGGGCCAGGCGTCGGAGGCGCTGACGGAGCGGCCGAAGGCGCCCTCGTACGGGGTGGGTTCGGCGGACCACAGGGCGCGCATCAGGTGCACGGCGTCCCGGGTGCGCTCGCGGCGGGTCGGCCAGTCGACGCCGTGGTCGGCGGCCTCCTCGCGGTTCCAGCCGAAGCCGACGCCGAGGGTGAAGCGCCCGCCGGAGAGGTGGTCGAGGGTCGCGATCGTCTTGGCGAGGGCGATCGGGTCGTGCTCGGCGACCAGCGTGATGCCGGTGCCCAGGAGCAGGCGCTCGGTGACGGCGGCGGCCTGGCCGAGTGCCACGAAGGGGTCGAGGGTGCGGGCGTACTCGCGGGGCAGTTCGCCGCCGCCACCGCCGAACGGGTAGTCGGACTCCCGGGAGACGGGGATGTGGGTGTGCTCGGGGAGGTAGAGCCCGGCGAAGCCGCGCTCTTCGAGGGCGCGGGCGAGGCGCACGGGGGAGATGGTCTCGTCGGTCAGGAAGATCGTGGTCGAGATCCGCATGGGGGCACGGTAGGGGGTGGGGCGTGGAATTCCGAGGGGCGTGCGGTACGTGTACGTGTACGGCACGGGTCCCGCGCCATGGGTGCCGGGTGCCGGGGTGCCGGGGTGCCGCTCGCGTTGTTCCAGTGTTCACCTCCGCGCGCCACAGTCATGGGCATGACGGATACGACTCGACGCGCGCTCCTCATGACGGGCGCGGCGACCGCGTTTACGTTGGGCACCGTGAGCTTCGCGCATGCCGCCGACGGTGACACCACAGCCGATGGCGCTCTCACCCGCACCGTGCGCGGCACCCTGCCGCCCGGCTCCCCCGACTTCGTGTACCTGCCGGTGGAGCTGCCGCACGGGGTGCGCGAGCTGCACGTCGCCTACGCGTACGAGCGGCCCGCCGTGCCCGCCGGCACCCAGGGCAACGCCCTCGACATCGGCCTCTTCGACCAGCGCGGCACCGCCCTCGGCGGCAACGGCTTCCGCGGCTGGTCGGGAGGCGCCCGCAAGGAGTTCTTCGTCCGCACCGACGACGCCACGCCCGGGTACGTGGCCGGGCCACTGCGGGCCGGGACCTGGTACGTGGCGCTCGGCCCGTACACGGTGGCGCCGCAGGGGCTCGCGTACACCGTGACGATCACCCTCCGGCTCGGCCCCTCCGCGCCCGCCGTACGCCCGGCGTACCCGCCGGAGCGGGCCCGCGGCCGGGGCCGGAACTGGTACCGCGGCGACTGCCATCTGCACACCGTGTACTCCGACGGGCGCCGCACCCCGGCCGAGGTCGCCGCGCTCGCCCGCGCCGCCGGCCTCGACTTCCTCGCCGGCACCGAGCACAACACCCACGCCGGGCACGGCGCCTGGGCCGAGCACGCCGGCGACGACCTGCTGATCCTGCTCGGCGAGGAGGTCACCACCCGCAACGGTCACGTGCTCGCCCTCGGCACCGCCCCCGGCACCTTCGTCGACTGGCGTTACCGCGCCCGGGAGAACCGCTTCGGCCGGTTCGCCCGCGAGATCCGCCGGGCAGGCGGTCTCGTCGTGCCCGCGCACCCGCAGGCCACCTGCATCGGCTGCGCCTGGAAGTTCGGCTTCGGCGACGCGGACGCGGTCGAGGTGTGGAACGGCCCCTACACGCCGGACGACGAGGTCGCCCTGGCGGGCTGGGACGGGGCCCTTGCGCAGGGCCGGTTCACCCCGGCGATGGGGAACAGCGATGCGCACCGGGACCCCGACCGGGTGGGCACGCCGCAGACTGTGGTCCTGGCCGACGAGCTGAGCCGGGCTGCGATCCTCGACGGGCTGCGGGCCGGGCGCTCGTACGTCGCCGAGTCGTCCGCGGTCTCCGTGGACTTCACCCTCACCGACGCCCAGGGCCGGTCCGCGGGGCTCGGCGAGCGCCTCGTGGTCCCGCCCGACGAACCGGTGACCGCCCGCCTCCGGGTCACCGGCGCGCCCGCGGGCGGCTCCCTGCGCCTGGTCACCGACCAGGGCGTGCTGCACACCGCGCAGAGCACCGGCACGGGCGTGGACTCCGTCGACTGGACGACGACGGCCGCGTACGCGACCTATGTACGGGCGGAGGTCCGCCACCCGGTGACGGCCCCGCCGCTCCCGGGCGCGCTCGCGGCCTTCACGAACCCGGTGTTCCTGTCCTTCGTGGAAGAGCTCACACCTGGTACTCGGTGAGGTCGATGGCGTGGACCCGCAGCGGGTGCCCGTACACCGGGTGGACGGTCTCCCGCTCCGGGACCATGCCGAGCTTGCGCATCACGTTCTCCGAGGCGGTGTTGCCGATCCGCGCGATGCTGATCACCCGGTCGAGCCCGCGGTCCTGCAGCCCGAACTCAAGGGCCGCGTGCGCCGCCTCGGAGGCGTAACCCTGCCCCCAGTAGGGCCGCCCGAGCCGCCAGCCGATCTCGACGGCGGGCAGCACCTCGGGCAGGAACTCCGGCACGGAGAGCCCGGTGAACCCGATCAGCTCCCCGGACCCGAGGAGCTCGACCGCGAACAGCCCGAAGCCCTCCTCGTCCCACTCCTCCTCGATCCGCTCGATCGCCTCGGCGGTCTGCTCCAGATCGCGTACGGAGCCGTCGCCGATCCACTGCATGACCTCGGGGTCGGCGTTGATCTCGGCCATCGGCACGAGGTCGTCGTCGCTCCAGCGACGCAGCAGCAGGCGGGGCGTGAGGATCTCGGTCATGCCCCCATCATCGCGCGTCTCCGCACCACGTATTCAGGTGTGCCCGTCCGCCGACGTGCGTACGGTGGCCCGCATGCTGACGCGCCTTGAGACCTACTACGACTCCGTGCCCCGGTCCGCCGCCCGCGCCGAGGAGTTCGGGCCGCTGACCCTGTTCGTACGGGAGGGGGCGGGCTGGCCGTACTACGCGCGGCCCGCGCTCGGGCACGGCGGGGCCGGGGAGGTGCCGGTCGAGGCGGTGGAGAAGGTGCGGGCGCGGCAGCGGGAGCTGGGGGTGCCGGAGGCGTTCGAGTGGGTCGCGGAGACCACGCCGGGGCTGCGGGCGGCGGTCGAGGCGAGCGGGCTCGTGGTGCACGAGCACCCGCTGATGGTGCTGTCGGCGGAGGCGGAGGAGCTGCCGGCCCCGCCGGCGGACGTCACCGTCCGCATGGTCGGCCCCGACGACCCGCACCTGGCGAGCGCGGTCGCCGCCCCGTACGCCGCCTTCGGCGCCACCCCGACGCCCGGCGCGACCGCCCAGGTCGCGGCCCGTCTCACAGCCGGCCTCACCCGCCTCGCGTCCGCCTTCGACCCCGCCGGCACCGCCCTCGCGGCCGGCCAGCACCAGCCCGTCGGCCCGGTCACCGAGGTCGTCGGCGTCGGCACCCGCCCGGACTCCCGCCGCCGCGGCCTGGGCCTCGCGGTCACCGCCGCCCTCGTCGCCGACGCCCGCGCGCTCGGCGTCGAGACGGTCTTCCTCTCCGCCACGGACGACACCGTGGCCCGCCTCTACGCCCGCCTGGGCTTCCGTACCGTGGGCACGGCACTGATCGCGGAGGCGCCGGAGGCCGACACCGCCTGAGGTCCGACGGGAGGCTCCCGCACCATCAGCACGTCGATCGGGTCCTCGGACTCGACCGTGAAGCCCTCGCGCTCGTAGAGGCGGCGGGCCGCACTGCCCCGGATCACGACGAGGCGGACCGGGACGCCCTCCGCGTCCGCGCGGGCGAGGAGGGTGCGGAGGATCGTGGTGCCGAGGCCGCGGCCCTGGGTCTCGGGGGCGAGGTAGAAGTGCTCGATGTAGTAGCCGGGGCCCGCCTTGTACGGGGCGAAGGAGACGCAGCCCGCGAAGGCGCCGGCGACCTCGATCACCGTCGTGTACGCGGGGCGGAACTCGTCGCGCAGCCGCTGCCGCACCCGGTGCGTGTCGTAGCGGCCGAGCCGCTCCAGGTCGGGCCGCATGACCACGGCCTTCAGCTCGGCGACGGGCTCGACGTCCGCCGCGGTCGCCGGGCGAGGCGACCAGTTCGTGTCGTCGTACGAGGTGGGCATGGGCGCATCGTAGGAGGGGCGTGCGTAACCCCGGCCGCCCGGGCGGCGTTCACGCGGCATGAAGAAGATCCTCACCGCCGTCGCCCTGACCTCCTTCGCCGTGACCGGTGCCGTGGCCGGTGGCCTCGCCGCCGCCGGGACGGCCGCCGCCGACACCGGCGGCGCCAACCTGCCCTCCGTGGTGCCGCTGAGCGGTGTCCTGATGCCCAAGGCCGAGCCGGCCGCCGCCGAGCAGATGCCGGGCGCCAACAAGCTGGTCGAGGGGCTGCTCCCCGGCCGGCACTGAGCCACGGGAAGACACAGCGGAACGACGAGGTGGCGGGACCCCCCACGGGCCCGCCACCTCGTCGTTCTCCGTCACCGGACGGCCGAGGAGTCCATCAGTCCTCGACGACCAGCGACGGCGTCTCCTTGGTGAGCACCTCGCCCCGGAAGAACGCGGGGCTCTTGGCGCGCATCACCAGCATGATCACCAGGCCGAGCAGCAGCAGCCCGACGCCGATCACGAACACCGACCCGACGCCGAAGACCGCGGAGCCGGAGCCGTACGCCGGATCCCACATGTCGTACAGCGTCTTGCCGAAGACCGCCGACAGGAGCAGCCCGCCGAGCAGCGGGAAGAGGCCCTTGAAGACCAGGTCGCGGAAGGAGGCGGTCAGCTCGCGGCGGAAGTACCAGGCGCAGGCGAAGGCGGTCAGCGCGTAGTAGAAGCAGATCATCAGGCCGAGCGCGTAGATCGTGTCGACCAGGACGTGCTCGCTGACCAGGGTCATCACCGTGTAGAAGACGCCGGTGGCGACGCCGGCCACGATCGTGGCCTTGCCGGGGGTCTTGAAGCGCGGGTGGACCTTGGCGTACGAGGCGGGCAGGGCCTCGTACGCGGACATGGCCAGGACCGTGCGGGCCACCGGGATGAAGGTGGTCTGGAGGCTGGCGGCGGCCGAGGCGAGCACCGCGAGGAAGAGCAGGATGCCGAGGGCGGGGCCCATGACGGGGCCGGCCAGGGCGGCGAAGACGTTGTCGGAGGTCTCCGGGTTGGCGAGGCCGAGGCCCTGGTCGCCGGAGCCGACGACCATCTGGGCGGCGACGCCGGTGGCGAGGTAGGAGCCGACCAGGACGACCATCGCGATGAGCGCGGCGCGGCCGGGGGTCTTCTCGGCGCCGACGGTCTCCTCGTTGGCGGTCAGGCAGGTGTCCCAGCCCCAGTACATGAAGATCGACAGCGAGAGGCCTGCGGTGAACGCGCCGAAGGACTGCACCGCGAAGGGGTTCATCCAGGACCAGGAGAAGTCGACCGAGCTCTCGAAGGAGCCGGCCTTCGACAGCGCCATGCCGACGAAGACGGCGAGGACGACGAGCTGGAGGCCGACGAGGGTGTACTGCACGCCCTTGGTGGCGGTCATGCCGCGGTAGCTGATCGCGGTCGCGGCGGCGATCAGGGCGAGGCAGGTGACGATGTGGACGGCCTTGTTGTCGTCCAGGGCGCCGATCGAGGGGTTGCTCGTGATCTCCCCGGCGAGCAGCCAGAAGTACGAGGTGGCGACGCCGGCCAGGTTGGAGAGCACGATGATCGTGGCGATCACCAGGCCCCAGCCGCACATCCAGCCGAGCTTGGGGCCGAAGGCCTTCACGGTCCAGGTGAAGGAGGTGCCGCAGTCCGGCATGACCTTGTTGAGCTCGCGGTACGCGAATGCGACGAGCAGCATCGGCAGGAAGCCCGCGAGGAAGACGGCGGGCATCTGCAGGCCGACCTCGCCGGCGGTGGAGCCGAGGGTGGAGGTCAGGCAGTAGACGGGGGCGACGGTGGAGATGCCGATGACGGCGCTGCCGAGGAGGCCGACGGAGTTGCCGCCGAGTCCCTTGCTGCGCACGCCGTCGGTGCCGCCCTGGGCAGGGACGCCCCGCACCGTGTCTCCGGCCTGGGGCCGCACGTCCACCTGAGTCATGAACTCGACGTTAAGTGCTGCGTTTTCCACATCCGGATGATCGAATTCCGCCTACCGGAGCGATCACAGCCTTGCATTGCGTGGGTCGAATCGGACTCACGCCAAAGATTGAAAGATCGACTGACAAGGTGAACCAGCCAAGCCTCCGGACGGAACCGAGTGTCCGATATACGGAAACCGCAGCCGCGCCCGGAATCGCCCGTTCCAGACTTTCCCTGTGACGTGCGTCACCCCCTGTGTCACCCCGGCCAGACGACCGCCTGCAGCTCGCTGTACGCGTGCAGCGCGTACGAGCCGACGTCCCGCCCCACCCCGCTCTTCTTGAAGCCGCCGAACGGCGCCTCCATGTTCCGGCCGATGGTGTTCACGCCGACGCCGCCGGCCCGCAGCCGGGCCGCGACCCGGAAGGCGCGGGCCACATCGCCGGACCACACGTAGTCGATCAGTCCGTAGTCGCTGTCGTTCGCGAGTGCGATGCCCTCCTCCTCGTCGTCGAAGGGGACCACGACGACCACCGGGCCGAAGATCTCCTCCCGCACCACCCGCATCTCGTTGGTGCAGTCGGCGAGCAGCGTCGGCGCCACGTAGAAGCCCCGGTCGAGGCCGGGGCCTGCCGGGCGCTCGCCGCCCGCGACGACCCGCGCGCCCTCCTTCCGGCCGAGCTCCACGTACGCCTCGATCCGGTCGCGGTGGGCCGCCGAGATCACCGGGCCGACCACCGTGCCCCGCTCCGCCGGGTCGCCGACCTTCAGGAAGCCGGTGTACGCGGCCAGCTTCTCGACCAGCCGGTCGTGGATCGCGCGCTGGGCGAGCACCCGGGTCGGGGCCGTGCAGATCTGGCCGCTGTAGAAGGAGAAGGTGGTCCCGATGCCGCTGACGGCGGCGTCCAGGTCGGCGTCGTCGAAGACGAGGGCCGCACCCTTGCCGCCGAGCTCCATCAGCTGCCGCTTCATCGCCCGGCCGCAGACCTCGCCGATGGCCTGCCCGACGGCCGTGGAGCCGGTGAAGGAGACCATGTCGACGGCCGGGGAGTCCACGGCCGCTTCGCCCACGGCCGGCGCCGAGCCGGTGACCAGGTTGACCACGCCGGCCGGCACCCCCGCCTCCTCCAGGGCCCGCACCATCGCGAAGACGGACAGCGGGTCCTGCGGGGCGGGCTTCACCACGACCGTGTTGCCCATGGCGAGCGCCGGGGCGATCTTGCCGGCCGGGTTGGCCCAGGGGTTGTTGTACGAGGTGATGCAGGTGACCACGCCCACCGGGCGCCGTACCGCCACCGCCCCGAAGACGCCCGCTTTCCCCATCGGCCCGGCCTCGTTGATCTGCGGCGGCAGCGCCTGCTCGACCGGCTCCAGGGCGCCCCGCGCGTACCGCCGGAAGCGCGAGGCGCCGACCGCGACCTGCATCCCGCGGGCCGTGGCCGTGGTGGCGCCGGTCTCGGCGCGGGCAAGCTCGGTGTGCGCGGCGGCGTCCCGGGCCATCAGGCCGGCGGCCCGGTCGAGGATCGCGGCCCGCTCCTCGGGGGTCGTACGGGACCAGGCCTCGAAGGCGGTACGGGCGGCCTCGGCGGCCTCGTACACCTGCTGTCGACTCGCCTCCGGCGCATGCCCCACGAGCTCCTCGGTGGCGGGGTTGATCACCGGGTAGTGCCCGCCGTCGGGCTCGACCCACTCCCCGCCGATGTACAGCCTCTCGGTGACCTCGTGCGTCGTCATCGGGTGCTCACCGTCCTCGTGTCGCGGCCCGAGCGCAGCACGCGCCCCGGGATCGCGCCCGTGACCTCGTCGTCGCGGATCGTCTCGACGCCGTTGACCCGTACGGACACGATGCCGACCGCCCGCGAGTCCAGGCGCGGGCTGGCGCCGGGCAGGTCGTGCACGAGGGTCGCCGGTCCCGCGTCGATCCGCTCGGGGTCGAAGAGCACCAGGTCGGCGTGGTAGCCCTCGGCGATCCGGCCCCGCTCGCGCAGCCCGAAGAGCCGGGCCGGGTCGTCGCTGAGCATCCGTACGGCCTGCTCCAGGGGCACCAGCTTGCGGCCGCGCAGACAGTCGCCGAGGAAGCGGGTGGTGTACGGGGCCCCGCACATCCGGTCCAGGTGCGCGCCCGCGTCGGAGCCGCCCAGCATGACGTCCTCGTGCTGCCAGGTCTCGGCGCGCAGCGCCCAGGAGGCCGGGTCGTTGTCGGTGGGCATCGGCCACAGGACGGTCTTGAGGTCGTCGTTGGCGCAGATCTCGACGAGGCACTGGAAGGGGTCCTGGCCGCGCTCGGCGGCGATGTCCTTGACGACCCGGCCGGTCAGGCCCTCGTTCTCGCGGCTGTAGGTGTCGCCGATGACGTAACGCCCGAAGTGCGCGAGCCGCCGGAAGACGCCGGCCTCCCTGGAGTCGGCGCGGCGCAGCATCTCGGCCCGTACGGCCGGGTCGCGCAGCGTCGCGATCCGCTCGGGGACGGGCAGGGCGAGGATCTCCCCCCAGCCCGGGATGAGGTTGAGGGCGCAGAAGGTGCCGAGCGACATGTTCATGGGGGTCAGGATCGGCATGGTGAGGGCGACGATCCGGCCGCCGGACTTGCGGGCCTGCTCGGAGGCGAGGAGCTGGCGCGGGACGCGTTCGGGGACGGTGGCGTCGATGGTGAGGACGTTCCAGTTGAGGGGCCGGCCGGCGACGGCGCTCATCTCGACGAACAGCTCGATCTCGGCGTCGGAGAACTGGTCGAGGCAGCCGGCGACGATGGCTTCGAGCTGGGTGCCCTCGTGTTCGCCGACCGCCTTCGACAGGGCGATCAGCTCCTCCGGGCGGGCGTGCCGGGAGGCGACGGGGGCGCCGTCGCCGTCCGAGTGCGTCGACGACTGGGTGGTGGACAGCCCCCAGGCCCCGGCCTCCATCGCCCCCTTGAGCAGGGCCGTCATCCGCGCGAGCTGCTCGGGCGTGGGCTGCCCGCCGACCGCGTCGGCGCCCATCACGTACCGGCGCAGGGCGCAGTGCCCGACCATGAACCCGGCGTTGACCGCGATCCGCCCCTCCAGGGCGTCCAGGTACTCCGCGAACGACGACCACCCCCAGTCGACGCCCTCCTCCAGGGCCTTCAGCGCCATCCCCTCGACCTTCGACATCATCCGGCGCGTGTAGTCGGCGTCCTCGGGCCGGTCCGGGTGGAGCGGGGCGAGGGTGAAGCCGCAGTTGCCGCCGGCGACGGTGGTGACGCCGTGGTTCATGGACGGGGTGGCGTACGGGTCCCAGAACAGCTGGGCGTCGTAGTGGGTGTGCGGGTCGACGAAGCCGGGGGCGAGGACGAGGCCGGTGGCGTCCTCGGTGGTGGTCGCCGCCTCCCCGGGCTCGGGGAAGACGATCCGGCCGTCGCGTATGCCGACGTCGGCGGTACGGGCGGGGGCGCCGGTGCCGTCCACGACGGTGGCGCCCTTGATGAGGTGATCGAGCATGACGATCCGTGACCTTTCTGCACATGGACGCGGGTGCGCCCCGGCCCGGGGCCGCCGCGGAACGACCTCCGGCCGGGGCCGTCACGGGACGGCGGTCCGGGAAGACACCGCCCCGCGCTGTGATGCGTCAGCTCCCCGCGGACTGCCGGAAGCGCGTCGTGCGGTGGACCGGGTCCGTGTCGATCTTGGGGATCACGTGCTCGCCGATCAGCTTGATCGTGGTCATCGTGTCCTCGTAGGAGATGCCGATCGGCAGGCCGAAGGACAGCTGGTCGGCGCCGGCCTGTTCCCAGCGCTTGCACTGGGCGAGGACCTCCGACGGGTCGCCGCAGATCATCAGCTCCTCGGCGATGAGGAGTTCGATGATCTCGGCGGAGTACTCGGGCAGGAGCTCGGGCCACTCGGGGACGCCCTCCGGCCGGGGGAAGGTGTCGTGGTAGCGGAAGAGCAGGGACTGGAGGTAGTTGAGGCCGCCGCCGACGGCGATCTCGACGGCCTTGTCGTGGGTCTCGGCGCAGATCGCCGTCGAGGTGACCATGACGTTGTCGTTGACGAAGTCGCCGACCGCCTTCGCCTCCTTGATCGCGTTCTTGTAGGACTCGACGACCCACTCCATGTCGGAGACCTTCTGCACGCTGAAGCCGAGGACCCCGAGCCCCTTCTTCCCGGCCATCGCGTACGAGGCGGGCGAGCCGGCCGCGTACCACATGGCCGGGTGGGACTTGCCGTACGGCTTGGGCAGCACCTTGCGCGGCGGGAGCGACCAGTGCTTGCCCTGGAACCCCTCGTACTCCTCCTGGAGCCACATCTTGGGGAACTCGGCGATGGTCTCTTCCCAGATCTCCTTGGTGTGGTTCATGTCCGTGATGCCCGGGAAGAAGCCGAGGATCTCGTGCGAGCCGGCGCCGCGGCCGGAGCCGAACTCGAAGCGGCCGCCGGAGAGGTGGTCGAGCATGGCGACCTTCTCGGCGACCTTCACCGGGTGGTTGACCTGGGCGAGCGGGTTGAAGATGCCGGAGCCGAGGTGGATCCGCTCGGTGGCGTGGGCGAGGTAGCCCAGGTAGACGTCGTTGGCGGAGAGGTGCGAGTACTCCTCCAGGAAGTGGTGCTCGGAGGCCCAGGCGTACTTGAAGTTCGACTTGTCGGCCTGGATGACGTACTCGGTCTCCTCCATGAGCGCCTTGTGCTCGGCTTCGGGATCGGTCTCGGCGCGCTTGCCGACGTATCCCTGTACGAAGATCCCGAATTCCAAGGAAGTTCACCGCCCTTGTGAGTTTTCGATGCGTTCCTGACGCATCGTCAGATTCTTGGATGCGCCCGGTGTCGTGTCAATAGCTGATGATGCGTCAGATAGCGCTTCAGAAGAGCTTCACGCCCGCCAGCCAGCCGCCGTCGATCACGAACGGCTGGCCCGTGATGTACGAGGAGTCGTCGGCCGTCAGGAAGAGCGCGAGGGCCGCCACCTCCTCCGGCCGCCCGATCCGGCCCAGCGGCACGAGACCGCGGTAGAGCTCGGCGGTCGCCGCCGGGTCCACGCCCTCCGGGTTGCTCATCGCGGTGTCGATCGCGCCCGGGCACACCGCGTTGACCCGGATGCCCCGCGGCGCCAGCTCCAGGGCGGCGACCCGGGTGAGGCCGAGGACCGCGTGCTTGGTGGCGGCGTAGGCGCCGACGCCCGCCATGCCCGTCAGGCCCGTGTACGAGGCGGTGTTGACGATCGTGCCGCCGCCGGCCGCACCGATCTCCGGGGCGACCGACTTGATGCCGAGGAAGCAGCCCACCTGGTTGACCTGGACCAGCGCCTGGAACTCCTCGAGCGGCGTCGACACCAGCTCGTTGAAGCGCAGGATGCCCGCGTTGTTCACCAGGCCGTCGATCCGCCCGAAGCGGTCCTTCGCGACGGCCACGGCCCCCGCCCAGTCCGCCTCCCTCGTCACGTCGAGGTGGACGTACGCCGCCCGCTCCTCCCCCAGCTCCTTGGCCAGCGCCTCGCCCGGGGCGTCCAGGACGTCGCCGAGCACCACCTTCGCGCCCTCGGCGGCGAAGAGCCGCGCCTCCTGCTCGCCCTGCCCGCGCGCCGCGCCCGTGATGACGACGACGCGTCCGTCCAGCTTGCCCATGCCCGTACTCCTTACGCCTAGAGATGGGGGGCGACCTCGGTCGCGAACGCGGCCATCTGGTCGGTGAGTTCGGTACGGCTCCGGGAGCGGAACCGGACCTGGATCTGCGCCACGCCCATCGCCCCGTACGCGCGCAGCGACTCGGCGAGGGCCTGCGGCTTGCCGGTGAGGGCGCGCCGGCCGGTGTCCCAGCCGGGCTCGCCGACGTACAGCGCCTCGGTGATCGCGCCGACCGTGATCGGGGCCTCGATCCCGGCCTCCGCGCGCAGCCGCCGCAGCTTCGCGATCTGCCCGGCGAGCCGGTCGCGCGGATCACCCTGCGGCAGCCAGCCGTCACCCTTGAGCGCGGCCCGGCGCACGGCGGCCGGCGAGGAGCCGCCCACCCAGACGGGCACCCGGTCCTGGGCGGGCCGGGGCCGTTGGCCGAGGTCCCGGAAGGCGAAGCGCTCCCCCGCGTGCTCGGGGTACTCCTCGGGCCCGAGCGCGGCCCGCAGCGCGTCGATCGTCTCGTCGAGCACCCCGCCGCGCCCGGCGAAGTCCGCGCCGACCGCCTCGAACTCCTCCTGCACGTGTCCGGCCCCGACCCCGAGGACGAGCCGGCCCCCGGAGAGGTGGTCCAGGGTCGCGTACGCCTTGGCCGTGACGAGCGGGTGGCGCAGGCCCACGACGGCGACGTGGGAGAGCAGCCGGACCCGCTCGGTGGCGGCGGCGAGGTAGGCGAGGGTGGCCACCGGGTCGTACCAGACGGTGCTCATCGCCCCGGCGAGCCGGCGCGGGATGGCGACGTGGTCGCAGCAGGCGACGTAGTCGAAGCCGTGGGCGTCGGCGGTGCGGGCGACGGCGAGCAGGTCGTCGGGGCCGGCGGCGGCCTCCCAGGGTTCGGCGTAGAGGGTGCTCTGGGACTGGACGGGCAGCTGGATCCCGTAGACGACCGTGGGACTCATGGGACTCCCCTCTCACTATCTGACGTTCCGTCAGTTCCGATCGGGGAGTCATGCTGTCCGCTGACGCTCCATCAGACAAGGGGTCGCACCGGGGTATCCGGCAGCGCCCGCCCCCGTCACGGCACCCAGAGGCCGTCCTCCGTGAGCCCGAGCAGCTCGATCGCGTTGCCGCGCACGATCCGCTCCACGACGTCCGGCGCCAGGTGGCCCATCTGGGCCTCGCCGACCTCGCGCGACTTGGGCCAGGTGGAGTCCGAGTGCGGGTAGTCCGTCTCGTACAGGACGTTGCCCACCCCGATCGCGTCGAGGTTGCGCAGCCCGAAGGCGTCGTCGAAGAAGCAGCCGTAGACGTGCCCGGCGAACAGCTCCGACGGCGGGCGCAGCACCTTCTCCGCGACCCCGCCCCAGCCGCGGTTCTCCTCCCACACCACGTCCGCGCGTTCGAGGATGTACGGGATCCAGCCGATCTGGCCCTCCGCGTACATGATCCGCAGGTTCGGGAAGCGCTCGAACTTGCCGCTCATCAGCCAGTCGACCATCGAGAAGCAGCAGTTGGCGAAGGTGATGGTGGAGCCGACCGCCGGCGGCGCGTCGGGCGAGGTGGACGGCATCCGGCTGGACGAGCCGATGTGCATCGCGATGACGGTGCCGGTCTCGTCGCAGGCCCGCAGGAACGGGTCCCAGTGGTCGGTGTGCACCGACGGCAGCCCGAGGTGCGGCGGGATCTCGGAGAAGGCCACCGCCCGCACGCCCCGCGCCGCGTTGCGCCGCACCTCGGCGGCCGCGAGCTCGGGGTCCCACAGCGGGATCAGGGTGAGCGGGATCAGCCGCCCCCGCGCCTCGGGGCCGCACCACTCCTCGACCATCCAGTCGTTGTAGGCGCGGACGCCGAGCAGACCGAGTTCACGATCGGAAGCTTCGGTGAAGGTCTGTCCACAGAATCGGGGGAAGGTCGGGAAGCAGAGCGCGGACTGGACGTGGTTGACGTCCATGTCGGCAAGCCGCTCGGGGACGCTGTACGAACCCGGGCGCATCTGCTCGTAGGTGATGACTTCGAGCCGTATCTCGTCGCGGTCGTAGCCGACGGCGGTGTCGAGCCGGGTGAGCGGGCGGTGCAGGTCCTCGTAGACCCACCAGTCGCCGATGGGGCCTTCGTCCCCTTTGGCGCCCATCACGGGGGCGAACTTTCCGCCCAGAAAGGTCATTTCCTTCAACGGGGCGCGGACGATCCGCGGGCCGGTGTCGCGGTAGCGGGACGGGAGCCGGTCCTGCCAGACGTGCGGGGGCTCCACGGTGTGGTCGTCCACCGAGATGATCTTGGGGAAGCTCTCCATGCGCTTCACGGTAGCGCCGATCTGACGATCCGTCAGTAAACTGGCGGGGACGGAGGCCGCACCACCGGTTCCCGTCGCTCCGGATCGGCCGACCCGATGCTGACGCGCACCCTCCGGACAAGGCAGACTGTCTCGGGCGAAACCAGCGGTACGGGCAGGGGGACATATGGACCGTGAGAACGGGCCGCGCGTTCCGGGACAGCGGACACCGGCCCCGGGTTCGGGCGGCAACGGCGGGAGCGCCGACGCCAGTACGAACATGGGCGCGGGCCCCGCCGGGAGCGGCGCCGCCGGCGCCGGGCTCAGCTTCGGCGTGCTCGGGCCCGTGCGAGCCGCGCGAGGCGGCGAACCGCTGCCCACCGGGTCGCCGCAGCAGCGCGCGCTGCTCGCCGCCCTGCTGCTGCGGGACGGGCGTACCGCCACCTCCGGCGAGCTCATCGACGCCATCTGGGGCGAGGACCCGCCCTCCCAGGCGCTCGCCGCCGTCCGCACGTACGCCTCCCGGCTGCGCAAGGTGCTCGACCCGGGCGTGCTCGTCAGCGAGTCCGGCGGATACGCCATCCGCACCACCTCGCTCGACCTGACCGCCGCCCACGAGCTGGCCGCCGAGGCCGAGAAGCTGCGCGGCGGCGGCCGGCGGCAGGAGGCCCGCGACCGGCTCAACGAGGCGCTCGCGCTGTGGGACGGCGAGGCCCTCGCCTCGGTGCCCGGCCCGTACGCCGAGACCCAGCGGACCCGCCTGGAGGAGTGGCGGCTGCAGCTCCTGGAGAGCCGGCTCGACCTCGACCTGGAGGTCGGCGCGCACGCCGAGGCCGTCTCCGAGCTCACCGCCCTCACCGCCGCGCACCCGCTGCGCGAACGCCTCCGCGAGCTCCTGATGCTCGCGCTCTACCGGTCCGGCCGGCAGGCCGAGGCGCTCGCCGTGTACGCCGACACCCGGCGCCTCCTCGCCGACGAACTGGGCGTCGACCCCACCCCCGAACTCTCCCGCCTCCAGCAACGGATCCTCCAGGCCGACGCCGAACTCGCCCGGCCCGTCGAGGAACCCGCCCCGGCCGCCGCACCCGTCGCCCGCCCCGCCCAACTCCCTGCCACGGTGCCCGACTTCACCGGCCGCGCCGCCTTCGTACGGGAGCTGAGCGACCAGCTCGCCACCGCCGAGGGCTCCGTCATGGCCGTCTCCGCGCTCGCCGGCATCGGCGGCGTCGGCAAGACCACGCTCGCCGTGCACGTCGCCCACGAGGCCCGCCCGCACTTCCCGGACGGACAGCTGTACGTGGACCTGCAGGGCGCGGGCGCGCGGGCGGCGGCGGCGGAGGCGGTGCTCGGCGCGTTCCTGCGGGCGCTCGGCACGCCGGACTCGGCGATCCCCGACTCGCTCGACGAGCGCGCCGCGCTCTACCGCTCCACGCTCGACGGACGCCGCGTCCTCGTGCTGCTCGACAACGCCCGCGACGCCGCCCAGATCCGCCCGCTGCTGCCCGGCACGGCGGGCTGCGCGGCCCTGGTGACCAGCCGGATCCGCATGGTCGACCTGGCGGGCGCGCACCTGGTGGACCTGGACGTGATGTCCCCGGAGGAGGCGCTGCAGCTCTTCACCCGGATCGTCGGCGAGGAGCGGGTGCGGGCGGAGCGCGAGGCGGCCCTCGACGTCGTCGCCGCCTGCGGCTTCCTGCCGCTCGCCATCCGCATCGCGGCCTCCCGGCTCGCGGCCCGCCGCACCTGGACGGTCTCCGTCCTCGCCGCCAAGCTCGGCGACGAGCGGCGCCGGCTCGACGAGCTCCAGGCGGGTGACCTCGCGGTCAAGGCCACCTTCGAGCTCGGCTACGGCCAGCTCGAACCCGCCCAGGCCCGCGCCTTCCGCCTCCTCGGCCTCGCCGACGGGCCGGACATCTCGCTCGCCGCGGCGGCCGCGGTCCTGGACCTCCCCGAGTGGGAGACGGAGGACCTCCTGGAGGCGCTCGTCGACACCTCGCTCGTCGAGTCCGCGGCGCCGGGCCGCTACCGCTACCACGACCTGGTGCGGCTCTACGCGCGTGCGTGCGCGGAGAGGGACGAACAGCCGCCCGCGGAGCGGGAGTCGGCGCTGTCGCGGCTGCTCGACTTCTATCTGGCGACGGCGGCGCGGGTGTACGCGATCGAGCGGCCGGGCGACCGCACGGTGGACCACCTGGAGACCACCGACCGCGCCGGGCTCGCCTTCGCCGACGCGGGCCAGGCCCTGGACTGGCTGCACGCCGAGGCCGAGTGCGTGCTGGCCTGCGCCCAGCAGTCGCTGGGGCGGCCCTTCCTGCGCCGGGCCGTGGACCTGCTGATGTCCGCCAAGGACCTGGCCGAGTCGGGCGCCAACTCGCATCGCTACGAGACGGCCGCGAAGGCAGTCCGGGACGCCGCGCGCCGGTTCGGCGACGCCCACTCGGAGGGCCGCGCCCGCACCACCCTCAGCCAGGTGTACAGCACCGCCGGCCGGTTCGAGGAGGCCGCCGAGGAGGCCCGGATCGCGGACGAGCTGAGCCAGGAGTCCGCGGACCCGTGGACGGCGGCGAACGCCCCGAACGAGCGCGGCATCCTCGCCCTCTACGAGAACCGGCACGCGGACGCCGAGGACCACCTGTCGAAGGCGCGGGAGGCCTTCCGCGCCGACGCGAACCACCCGGGCGAGGCGAGCGCGCTGTGCAACCTCTCCCGGGTGCACCTGGCGACCGGCCGGGTGGCGGGTGCCGTGGACCTGGCGATGCGGGGCATCGCGATCTACGAGTCCGCCGACGCCGGGCTCGCCCTGCGGCTCGCGAACGGGAAGTACGCCCTGGGCCTGGCGCTCACGGCCGCCGAGCAGACCGCGCGGGCGCGGGACGTGCTGACCGAGGCACTGGCCGTGTTCCAGGAGAGCCGGCAGCAGTTGTGGCACGGCATGACCCTGTTCCGGCTCGCCGAGGTCCATCTCGTCGACCGCAAGCACGCGGCGGCGGCGGCCAGCGCCGAGCTGGCCCTGTCCGTGCTCCACGGCATCGGCGGCGACTGGCGGCGGGCGAACGTCCTGACCGTCCTCGGCCGGAGTCTGGCCGGGCTCGGGCAGATCGACCGGGCGCGGGCCTGCTGGGGCGACGCCCTCGCGGTCTTCGAGCAGCTGGCCTCCCCCGAGGCCGAGGAGGTCCGGGGCCTGCTCCACCCGGCCGCCGCGGCCTGACCGGAGCGGCCGGGCCTCCGCCGCCAAGCCCGGTCGCGGAGGCCTGGACAGGCCGTTCATCAATCGTTTATCGCCGCACGTCACTCTCGGAGTTGTCGATCCGTCGTGTCGGGGGGCAGACGAATCGGCGCGAGGCCCCACCGTTAAGGTGATCGGCTTTGGACGTCGTCCGCCCGGCGGTTCACGGGGGAATCGCCGAGCGGACGGCTCTTCTATCCGCCAGTCCGACAATTTCAGGAGTCGACTCCATGGCCGACAACCTCAAGCCCGCTGACTCGCACGCCACCGGCGAGGAGATCACCACGCTGGACTCGCACGCCACCAGCGAGCCGATCAAGCCGCTCGACGCGAACTCCGGCATCACCACGCTGGACTCGCACGCGACCAGCGAGCCGATCAAGCCGCTGGACTCGCACGCCACCGGCGAGACGATCTGACGCCGGGCTCCTCAGCCGCACCATCGCGGGGGACGGTTCCGGCGGCGCCATCGGGGGAGTCGCCGGGGCCGGGCGGGGACGTAGGGAGCGCGGGCTCGGGGGACGCCTCAGGGGACCGGGGGGAAACCTGGGGCTGAGTCCGCGCGGTCCGTACGGACCCGGATGCGGAGGGGTCGGGCGAGCCGCCCGGCCCCTCCGACGCGTTCCGACGCGTTTCGGCCAGCGACCTGACGGATTCGGCGGGAAAGGCTCGCTCCCGCGTTCGACCTCGGGTGATGATCGGATCCGGCCGGGACGGCAGGCGGTGGGGACCGCCCGTCGGAGCGGCCGGCACGCCACGCGCGCGCAAGGGGGGAGGGCCCGGGCCGGGGAACCGGTCCGGGCCCTTGGCGTGCGGGCGGGCGCCCCGTCAGGGGGTGGCCCGGGCCCGGAGCTCGCCCTTCACCACCTTGCCGCTCGCGTTCCGCGGCAGCGCGTCCACGAACTCGACCTCCCTCGGCACCTTGTAGTTCGCCATCTCGCGGCGCGACCAGGCGATCAGGTCGTCGGCCGTCAGGGTCGAGCCCGGGCGCCGTACCGCGTACGCCTTGCCCACCTCCCCGAGGCGCCGGTCCGGGATTCCGACCACCGCGACGTCGGCGATGTCGGGGTGGAGCCCGAGGAGTTGCTCGATCTCCGCGGGGTAGGCGTTGAAGCCGCCGACGATGAACATGTCCTTGATCCGGTCGGTGATCCGCAGGTTGCCCGACTCGTCGAGGACCCCCACGTCGCCGGTGCGCAGCCAGCCGTCCGGGTCGATCGCCGCGGCCGTCGCCTCCGGGTCCTCGAAGTAGCCGCGCATCACGTGGAAGCCGCGGACCAGGACCTCGCCGGCGTCGGAGAGGCGGACCTCGGTGCCGGGGATCGCGCGGCCCGAGGTGTGCGCGATGACCTCGGCCGGGTCGCCGCGCCGGCACATCGTGACGATGCCGCTCGCCTCGGAGAGGCCGTACGCCGTGAGGACCGTGCCCACGCCCAGTTCCGACCGCAGGCGCTCGACGAGCCGCAGCGGCACCACCGCCGCGCCGGTGACGACCAGGCGGAGGCTGGACAGGTCGTGGGCGGTACGGGACGGGTGGTCGAGCAGCGACTGGTGGAGGGTCGGCGGGCCGGGGAGGACCGAGATCCGCTCGGCCGCGATGTTGGCGAGCACGGTGTCCACGCTGAAGACCGGCTGCGGCACCATCACCGCCCCGCGCAGCAGGCAGGCGACGATCCCGGCCTTGTAGCCGAAGGTGTGGAAGAAGGGGTTCACGATCAGATAGCGGTCGCCGGCGCGCAGCCCGGCGAGCTCGCTCCACACCTCGTAGCAGCGCAGGGTCTGCTCATGGGTGATCACGGCGCCCTTGGGGCGGCCGGTGGTGCCCGAGGTGTAGATGATGTCGGAGGGGTCCGAGGGGGCGATGGCGTCGGCCCGGGCCCGTACCCGCGCCGGATCCACTCCGTCGCCCGCCGCGAGGAAGGACTTCCAGGTGGTGTACGCCGGGTCGTCCGGCACGGTGTCGCTGAACACCACCACCCGTCGCAGGTCCGGGAGTTCGGCCCGGGCGCGGCGCAGCGAGGCGACGTACGAGGTGCCGAGGAAGGTGCCGGTGACGAAGAGCAGCCGGGCCCGGGAGCGGGCGAGGACGTCGGCGGCCTCGGCGCCCTTGAAGCGGGTGTTGAGCGGGACGAGGACGGCGCCCGCGCTCACCGCGCCGAGCGCGGCGACGATCCAGTCGAGGGTGTTGGGCGCCCAGATCGCGACCCGGTCCCCGGCGCGTACGCCGGTGGCGAGGCACGCGGCCGCGGCCCGTTCGACCCGGGCGCCGAGTTCGGCGTACGAGACGCGGGTGCGGCCGTCGACGACCGCCTCCCCCGGCCCGTACCGCTCGGCCGCCCGGCGCACCAACTCCGGTATCGAGACCGACTCCGGCATCGAGTCCCACTCCGGTATCGAGTCCGCCCGTGGCACCGGGTCCGCCTCCGGTATCGAGCCGTGCTCCATCCTGACCCCACCTCCCGTAGCTGACTATCCGTCAGATTAGCTGTAGCCTGACGCGCTGTCAGCCATCGGATCAGCGTGGAAGACCGTGGGGGTTGCCGTGCTCAAGGACCGCACAGCCATCGTCGGGATCGGCCAGACACCCTTCGCGAAACACCTCCCCGAGTCCGAGAAGGCGCTCGCCTGCCGGGCGATCCTCGCCGCCCTCGACGACGCCGGGATCGACCCGTCCGAGGTCGACGGCTTCGCCTCGTACACGATGGAGGAGACGGACGAGGTGGAGGTGGCCAAGGCCGTCGGCGCCGGTGACGTCACCTTCTTCTCCAAGGTCGGCTACGGCGGCGGCGGTTCCTGCGCCACCGTCGCCCATCTCGCCGCCGCCGTCGCCACCGGCCAGGCCTCCGTCGGCGTCGCCTGGCGGTCCAGGAAGCGCGGCTCCGGCCCCCGCCCCTGGAAGAACACCGCGGTCCAGCTGCCCACCCCCGGCCAGTGGACCCGGCCCTTCGGACTGCTCCGCCCCGCCGACGAGATCGGCATGCTCGCCCGCCGCTACATGCACGAGTACGGCGCCACCCGCGACCACCTCTTCAACGTCGCCCTCGCCTGCCGCAACCGGGCCAACCAGAACCCGGACGCGATCATGTACGAGCGCCCGCTGACCCGCGAGATGTACATGACCTCCCGCTGGATCAGCGAGCCCCTGTGCCTCTTCGACAACTGCCTGGAGACCGACGGCGCCCTCGCCTGCGTCGTCGTCTCCGCCGAACGCGCCCGCGACTGCCGGCAGAAGCCCGTGTACGTCCACTCCGCCGCCCAGGGCCTGCCCGCCCAGCACCACGGCATGGTCAACTACTGGAACGACGACCCGCTCACCGGGCCCGCCTGGACCGCCGCGCGGCACCTCTGGAAGACCGCCGACTTCGGCCCCGAGGACGTCGACGTCGCCCAGATCTACGACGCCTTCACCCCGCTCGTCCCGCTCTCCCTGGAGGGCTACGGCTTCTGCGGCAGGGGGGAGGGGGCCGGCTTCACCGAGGGCGGCGCCCTGGAGATCGGCGGCCGGCTGCCCCTCAACACCGGCGGCGGCGGCCTCTCCGAGGCGTACGTCCACGGCTTCAACCTCATCACCGAGGGCGTGAAACAGCTCCGCGGCGTCTCCACCGCCCAGGTCCCGGACGCCGCCACCTGCCTCGTCACCGCCGGCGAGGGCGTCCCCACATCGGCCGTTCTGCTGAGGAGTTGAGATGCTGACCCCCGTCATCGACGAAGACGGCGCCCCCTTCTGGGAGTTCGCCGCCCGGCGCGAGCTGCGCGTTCAGGGCTGCGCGGACTGCGGCGAACTGCGCTTCCCGCCCCGCCCCTGCTGCCCGCACTGCCGGTCCTTCGACAGCGAGTGGCGGCTGATGTCCGGCCGCGGCCGGATCTGGTCGTACGTCCTCCCCCACCCGCCCCTGCTGCCCGACTACGCCGCCCAGGCCCCCTACAACGCGGTCCTCGTCGAACTCGCCGACGCCCCGCGCATCCGCCTCGCCGGCAATGTCGTCGCCGCCCCCGACGCGCCCCTGGACTCGGTCGACCCGGCCCGGCTGCGGATCGGCGCCGCCGTGCGCGTCGCCTTCACCGAGATCGACGGCGTGACCGTGCCCCGCTGGCTCCTGGAGCGCGGATGAGCACCTCGGGAGTTCACGTAGAGCGGGACAAGGAGACCGGGGTCGCCGTCGTCACCCTCGACCGGCCCGAGAAGCACAACGCGATCACCCTGGAGATGGCCGGGCGGCTCGGCGAGCTCTGGCGCGGCTTCCGTTACGAGGACGAGGTCCGCGCGATCGTCGTCACCGGGGCCGGCGGGCGGGCCTTCTGCACCGGCATCGACCGCGCCGACGCCGGGCGGGTGCCGCAGCCCTCGTCCCCGTACACGATCGACGATCCGCTGATCTCCATCGGCCCCAAGGCCAACGACCTGTGGAAACCGGTGATCGCCGCCGTCGAGGGCATGGCCTGCGGCGGCGCCTTCTATCTGCTCGGCGAGGCCGAGTTCCTGATCGCGGGCGAGGGCGCCGAGTTCTTCGACCCGCACGTCACCTACGGGATGGTCAGCGCCTTCGAGACCATCCACATGGCGCAGCGGATGCCGTTCGGCGAGGTCGCCCGGATGGCCCTGATGGGCGGCGCCGAGCGGATCTCGGCCCGGCGGGCGTACGAGACCGGGCTCGTCAGCGAGCTGACGGCGCGCGGCGGGGCGCTGGCCGCGGCCGTGCGCGCCGCCGAGGTGATCGCCGGCGCGCCGACCGAGGCCGTGCAGGGCACCGTACGCGCCCTGTGGACGACCAAGGGGCCCGCCAGGTCCCAGGCCCTCGCCCAGGCCCCGCATCTGGTGACGCTCGGAAACCTGCCGGCGGAGCGGCAGGCCGAGCTGTTCACCGGTCGGGGCCGGGGCGGGGCCGGGGGTTTCCGGGTGCGCTGAGGCGCGCCGGCTGAAACGCGGTGCGTCAGCCGATGGTGCGGTTGGCGAAGGCGACCTCGCAGCGGGTGTACTCGGAGCCGTCGCCCTTGCCGGTGTACGGGGTGCTCGCCTCGGTCGACTTCGAGGCGCCGCCCTCCACCCGCAGGTCGCTGACCTGCGCGATCGCGAGGTCGACGGTCTTGCCGGCGGCGCCCTTGAACTGCAGGGTGGCGTCGTACAGGTACGCCGAGGAGTCGCTGTTGGTGAAGGTCAGCTTGGCGACCAGCTGCTTGCCGTCCGCGCTGAGCGCGCACTCGTCGATCTTGATGTCGCGCATGGCGCGGTCCCTCGACGAGCCGCCGACGCCGCTGACGCTGCCCGAGGAGCCGCTGGTGCTGCTGCCGTCGGAGCCGCTGCTGGAGTGGCTGGAGCTGCCGCCGGAGCCGTGGCTGCTGCCGCCGCAGCTGGCGCCGTGGGAGCCGCGGGCGCCCGTGAGGGCGAAGACGGCGAGACCGAAGACGGCGATGGCACGGACATGACGAAGCTTCACGCTTCAACCCCCGTTGAGTGTGTGGTGTGTGCAGGTGCACAGGCAGAGTGAAGGTGCCCGTCCGTGAAGTTCATTGACAGGCGCACGACACCCTACTGGACGCTGACGCCCTCGATTTCACACCGCTTGACCTGACCGACGCTCTTCGGGTTCCGCATCGCAACATCGACCGTCTTGGCGGCGTTGCCGTCGACCGAGACCACGGTCTCGGCCCGGTCCACCGCCGTGCCGGCCGTCCCCTCGAACTCCACGACCACCTTGAACGTCCGCGCGTACGAGGTGTGCGAGACGACCTTCACCGTGGCGGTGGTGTCGGCCTTCCGGGCCGGCCGGCCCTTGCTCTTCTTGCGCGCGGGCTCGACGCAGTCGACGACGAACGCCTCGACGTCGGCCGTCGGCGACGAGGACACGGTGGGATCCGGCGTGTACGTGGAGCCGTTCGACCCCGAGCCGCCGCCCGAACCGGCGTCGTCGTCATCGTCGTCGTAGTCGTGGTTGCTCTTCTTGGAGCTGGAGCAGCCGCCGCCACCGCCACTGCTGCTCCGGCTCTTCCCGCTCTTGCTCTTGCCACCGCCGTGGCTGCCGCCCGTGCTCGTCTGGAAGCCGGTCAGCGCGAGCACCACCACCGTGAGCGTCGCCGCGAGCTTCAGCCTGGTGCGGATCATCGCCGCGCCCCCTGTCCGTCTCCCCATGGATTCGTCGTGCGCGCGTCACCCTAGCGCCGCCCCGCCGCCCGCCGCCCGGCGCCGCATGGCGGGGCCCCCGCACCCGGCGTAGCGTCGACAGCGAGAGCCGGACCAAGGGAGGCCGATCGGTGATCCGCAACATCGTCGGCTCCGTCCTGGCCCTCGCCGGAGCGACGGCCGCCGTCTGGAGCCCCTTCCGTGCCTGGTACGACGGCCGTCACGGGCGCGACTATCCGATCGAGGACCTCTTCGCCGGCATCACCGACGCCAAGGCCGAGGTCATCGGCTCGATCCTGCTGCCCTTCGCCTTCGCCGCCGTGCTCACCCTCGCCGGGGTCGTCTTCCGCCTCCGCTGGCTGGTCGCCCTCGCCGGCTTCGTCGTGCTCGGCTTCACCATCCTGTGGATGGTCCGGGTCGGCCAGGCCCAGGGCGGTCTCACCGTCGGCTCCGACGGGCGCGGCCTCGGCGACGGCGTCGCGAACGCGCTCGGCGGCGGCTTCCTGCTGCTCCTCGGCGCGGTCGTCATGTCGGGGCGCCCGAAACCGCACGTCACCCGGGTCGACCAGCCTCACGTACCCACGCACCCGACCCTGGACGGCGGCCCGCCGACCCAGACGTACGACAGGCCGCCTCCGCCGCCGGAGCAGGCCCCGCCGCCGTCCTCGGACGTGCCGTGGGACCCCGGGCGCGACGAGACGCCGCCGCCCCCGGAGCACCGGGCCTAGGCCTTCCGTACGGGCTAAGCGCCCCGGTTGGTCGCCGTGCCCTTCACCGCGTCCAGCGCGTACACGCAGCGGTCCTTGCTGCACGCGTACACGACACCGTTGCGGGCCACCGGCGAGCCGGTGATCTCGCCGCCGGTCGCCAGCTTCCAGCGCAGCTGGCCGCCGCTCGCGTCCAGCGTGTAGAGCACGTGGTCGGCGGAGCCGAAGTGCACCCGGCCGTCGGCGACCACCGGGGCGCCGATCAGCTCGCCGCCCGCCGCGAACCGCCACTTCGGGGTGCCGGTGACCGCGTCCAGGGTGTAGAGCGCGCTGCCGCTGCCGACGTGCACGTTGCCCGCGGCGACGAGCACCGGCTCGGTCGACTGGCGCTGCTCGGTGGCGATCCGCCAGCGGTCCTTGCCGGTCGTGGCGTCGAGCGCGTACACCGTGCCGAGGTGGTCGGCGAGGTACACCCCGCCGCCGGTGACCGCCGGGCCGGGCGCGAACGCCGGCGGCGACAGGAACACGGCCGGCGCCTCGAAGTGCCAGCGGACATGTCCGCTCGCGATGTCCACGCACAGCACCCGGGTGCCGGCCGCCACGTACACGCAGCCGTCCTCGGCCGGGGCGAGCCGCACCGGCACATGGGCGCAGGAGGCGGCGTCGCCGATCGGGTACGACCAGCGTTCCGTGCCCGTACGGGCGTCGAGCGCGGCCAGCCGGGCGTCCCGCCACACGTACACGGTGTCGCCGTGCACCGCCGGGCCGCCCTCCGGCGTCTCGAAGTCGGTCTGGGCGCCGGTGAGCTCCCACAGCTTGGCGCCGTTGGAGGCCTCCCAGGCCTGGACTCCGCCGCCGCGGGTGCCGGTGACGACGGTGCCCCGGTCCACCTGGAGGGAGTACACCCAGGAGTCCGTGTGCAGCCGCCAGCGCTCGCCGCCGTCGTGCGCGTCGAGCGCGTACAGCGTCGGGCCGTCGGAGGCGTGGATCCGGCCCCCGGACACCGCCATCGACCAGGCGACGTCCCGGGTCTTGAACTGGCGCCGGCCGCTCGCCGTGTCCAGGGCGTGCACCTCGAAGGAGGTGACGTAGAGCAGGTCGCCGTCGACCACGGGGGTGCCCCACACGTCGTTCGACATGCGGAACCGCCACGGCCGCCAGTGGCCGGGCGTCTCGGGCGCCTGGGTGGCGCCGGTCTCAGGGGTACGGGCGGCGGGCCCGCCCAGCGGGCGGGAGCCGGGCGGCGGGCCGGGCTCGGCGCCGTTCGCGCCGCCGGGCGGCCGGATCCAGCCGGTGGCCGTGTCGGGCGAGGAGCCCGGGCCGACCCGGACGGCCGCCCGGGTGTCGGCCACCCGCGGGCCCGGGCCGATCGGCACGGCGGCGCCGGCGAGCCGTACCGGACCGGGATCGGACGCCGATGCCGACGCCGGTACGGACACGGGCGCGGGCGCGGGCGACGGCGCGGGGTCGCCGGCCGGACCGGCGTGCCGGCCGCCCGGGAAGCGCGGGTCGCCGCCGCCCTGCGCGCTCTGCCCGTCGGGGGCGCGCGGCGGGCGCGGCGGCATCGGCGGCTGCGCCGGGACCTGCGGGGCGGGCCGCCCGCCGCGACGGGTCTCGATCATGGCGACGGCGCTCTGCGGCAGCCAGGCCGCGGCGGTGCCGCTGTCGTCCTCGCCCGAGCCGAAGAGGTGCGGGGCGAGCATCGCCTGCAGATCGGCCGGGGTGGGGCGCTGGGCGACGTCCATCTGCATACAGGCGTCGATCAGCGGCCGCAGCTCGTCCGGCAGCCCCTCCAGGTCCGGGCCCTCGCGCAGCAGCATGAACACGGTCTCGACCGGGTTCGCGCCGTGGAAGGGCGCGTGCCCGGTGGCCGCGAAGACCAGCATGGAGCCGAGCGAGAAGACATCGCTGGCGCCGGTGACGCTGCGCGAGTCGCGGGCCTGCTCGGGCGACATGTAGGCGGGGGTGCCGACGGCGACGTTGGTCATGGTCAGGCGCGTGTTGGAGACGCCCGACGCGATGCCGAAGTCGATCACCCGGGGGCCGTCCTCGACGACGAGGACATTGGACGGCTTGAGGTCGCGGTGGACGAGCCCGGCGCCGTGGATGGACTGCAGGGCCTCGGCGACACCGGCCGCGAGCCAGCGCACCGCCTGGGCCGGGAGCGGCCCGCACTCGTTCACTATCTCTTCGAGGGAGGGCGCCGGCACGTACGCGGTCGCGAGCCACGGCACGGCGGCGCGCGGGTCGGCGTCGACGACGGCCGCCGTGTAGAAGCCGGAGACCGCGCGGGCGGCCTCGACCTCACGCGTGAAGCGGACCCGGAACAGCTGGTCCTCGGCGAGCTCCGTCCGCACGGTCTTGATCGCCACGCGCCGCCCGGACGCCGAGCGCGCGAGATACACGAGACCCATTCCGCCCGCGCCGAGCCGGCCCAGCACCTCGAAGGGCCCGATCCTTCTCGGGTCGTGCTGCGTCAGCTGCTCCACTTGCCTGCCACCTCCCCGTAGGGCCATGAGATTACGGCCCCGTGGCCCCTGATTGTTCCTGTCCGGGGCGGTGGTTGCGAACCCGGGGGCGGATCGGGGTGTCCTATCTCATTTCGGAGGCGTGTCGGAGGCCGGAGCGGCGGGCGTGTCGCCGCGTGTCGCGTCCGGTTCCTCCCGCTCTGCCGGGTCGGGCTCGGCGGCGGATTCGGCGGGCGGCTCGGCCAGAACGGCGAAGCGGGCGCCCTGGTTGTCGTGGAGGACGGCGATGCGGCCGTAGGGGGTGTCGACGGGGCCTTCGGCGACGCGGCCGCCGAGGCGGACGGCGGTGGCGCAGGCCTCGTCGCAGTCGTGGACGGCGAAGTAGACGAGCACGTGGCCCGGCATCTCGGCCGGGAAGGCGTCGGTGATCACGGCGCGGCCGCCGAAGGCGGTGTCGTCGCCGGGCCGGGAGCCGGGCGGCGACCACACGCGGTAGTCGAAGCCCTCGGCGCGGCCTTCCTCGGCGGGGTCGACCTGGCGGCCGAGCCAGCCGAAGACGCTCGCGTAGAAGGTGTCGACCGCCTCGGGCCGCCGGGTGTACACCTCCAGCCAGCAGAAGGAGCCGGGCTCGCCGGTCACCTCGAAGCCGTCGGCGTCGCCGGCCTGCCGCAGCCCGAAGACGGCGCCGCCGGGGTCGGCGGCAAGCGCGAGCACCCCGAAGGGCCCGACGGGGTACGGCTCCATCACCATCCGTCCGCCGGCCGCCTTCACCCGGGCGGCCAGCGCCCCGGCGTCGTCGGCCGCCAGATACACGGTCCAGGTGGTCGGCATCCGCCCGTCCCGCTTGGGCACGAGCCCGGCCACCCGCCGCCCCTTCAGCAGCGCCTCGTCCCGCGAGGCGTCGAAGCTCCAGCCGAAGAGCTCACCGTAGAAGCGCTTCCCCCCTTCGAGGTCGGGAAGCTGCGCGTCCACCCAGCAGGGGGTGCCCTGTGCGAATACGGCCATGCCACCAGAATGGGTCGGCCCGGGCGGCCGCGCACGCGCCCGAAAGCGAACAATTGTGCCCATTCGGGCGCCGGAGCCCTTGTCCTGCTTGGGTTGTCCACCGAAGTTGTCCACAGCCTGTTAATAAGCCTTATGAGGTGCGCGCCCGCGCCCGGACTCCGCCGCACGGGCTCCGAAGACCCCTCCCCGGCCCTCCGCAGGCCCCGCCCGAAGGCCCGCTCAGCGGCCCGTCAGAGGGGGTGCACCCCATTTGCAGTCGGCCGAATCGCGCGTCGATCACCCCTCGGTAAGCTGACGGCATGACAGGACAAGTACGCACCGTCGACGGCCGCGTGGCCGGACGACGCGGCCAGGCGACGCGGCAGAAGCTGCTCGACTGCCTCGGTGAGATGCTCAGCTCCTCGCCCTACCGGGACGTCAAGGTCATCGACGTGGCCCGGAAGGCGGGTACTTCGCCCGCGACGTTCTACCAGTACTTCCCTGACGTCGAGGGTGCCGTCCTCGAGATCGCGGAGGAAATGGCCAAGGAGGGCGCCGGGTTGACCGAACTGGTCTCCGGGCGGTCCTGGGTCGGCAAGGCCGGCTGGCAGACCTCCGAGGAGCTGGTCGAGGGATTCCTCGACTTCTGGCGCAAGCACGACGCGATCCTGCGGGTGGTGGACCTCGGGGCCGCGGAGGGCGACAAGCGGTTCTACAAGATCCGCATGAAGATCCTGAACTCGGTCACCAACTCCCTCACGGACGCGGTGAAGGAGCTCCAGTCGAAGGGCAAGGTCGACAAGGACGTCAGCCCCGCGGCAATGGCGGGCTCGCTGGTGGCGATGCTGGCGGCGGTCGCCGGCCACCAGAAGGGCTTCCAGACCTGGGGCGTGAAGCAGGCCGAACTCAAGCCGAACCTCGCCCTGTTGGTGCACCTGGGGATCACGGGCAAGAAGCCGACGAAGTAACCCCGTGCCCCGGGAGCGCTCCGCTGCTCCCTTCACCCGTCCTGTCGCGCCGGCGGCGGTCCCGCCCGTACCTGTTCCGTACGGGAGGCCGCCGCCGGCGTCTGTCCGTACGGCGCCGTGCGGATCGCGGATCAGACGCGGGTCAGCCGGAAGAGGCGGATCTCGCGCTCGATCCGCGCCTGGTACGTGGCGTAGGGCGGCCAGAAGACGAGCGCCGCCCGCCAGGCCTCGGCGCGTTCGTCGCCGGTGAGCAGTCTGGCCCGTACGGGGAGGCTCTCGCCGCGCCAGCTGATCTCGGCGTCCGGGTGGGCGAGCAGGTTGGCGGTCCAGGCGGGGTGGCCGGGGCGGCCGAAGTTGGAGCCGACGAGCAGCCAGCTGCCGCCCGGCTCGGGCATGCAGGCGAGCGGGGTGACGCGCGGCTGTCCGCTCTTCGCGCCCTTGGCGGTGAGCACCACGCCGGGCAGCATACGGGCGCTGAGCAGCACTTTTCCGCCGGTGAGCCGGTGCACGGCGCGGTCCATGGCGGGGATGAAGCGGGGCGCGACCTTCGCGAAGGCGCGGGTCGAGGAGACCTTCTGCAGCATGCGCAGTCCGACGGGCATCAGGCCACCTCTCCGGGGGTCGCGCCGAAGAGCCCGCCGCGTTCGGCGGCCCGTGCCCGGAGCCGTACCGCCGGGCCGAAGAGGAGTTCGTCGGCGGTCGCCCGCTTGAAGTACAGATGGGCGTCGTGTTCCCAGGTGATGCCGATGCCGCCGTGCAGCTGGATCGTCTCGGCGGCGGCCGCCCGCTGGGCGTCCAGGGCCTGGGCGAGGGCGAGCGCGGCGGAGACGCCGTCACCGTCCGTCGCCGCGCAGCGCGTGAGCGAGCGCGCCGACTCGATCTGGACGAGCAGGTCGGCGAGCCGGTGCTTGACCGCCTGGAAGGAGCCGATGGGGCGGCCGAACTGTTCGCGGGTGGCGGCGTGTTCGACGGTCCGGTCGAGGGCGCCGCGGGCGGCTCCGACGGCCTCGGCGGCGAGCATGACGGCGGCCCCCCGCCCGGCGGCGGCGAGCGCGCCCGGCACGTCGAGCGGCTCCTCCCCCAGCAACTCGGCTCGCACGTCCCGCAGTTGGACGGTCGCCTGGGAGCGGGTGAGGTCGAGGGTGGGTTCCCGGTGCCGTACGAGCCCGTCCGCGTCCTCCGGTACGAGGAAGAGCAGCGTACGGCTGCGCGGGAAGCCGCCGGCGTGGGCGGCGACCAGGAGCAGTCCGGCGCTGTGTCCGTCGAGGACGTGGCCGGCCTCGCCGTACAGGGTCCAGCCCTCGCCGTCCGGTGCGGGGACGGCCTGGATGCCGCCGGCGCGGCCGCCGCCCGCCCAGGGCGTGCCGGTGTTGTCGCCGGTGAGGCCGAGGGCGAGCGGGAGGGAGCCGCCGGGCAGGGCGAGGGCGCAGGTCAGGGTGCCGTCGGCGATCCGGGGCAGCAGCGCGGCGCGCTGTGCCTCGGTGCCGAGGGCGGCGACGAGCGGGGCGGCGAGGACGGCGGTGGCGAGCAGCGGGGTGGGGGCGAGGACGCGGCCGGTCTCCTCGCAGGCGAGGGCGAGTTCGGCGGGGCCGCAGCCAACTCCGCCGTACGCGGCCGGGAGGGCGAGGCCGGGAAGGCCGAGGGTGCCGGCCAGGGTGGCCCAGAGCCCGGTGTCGTATCCCTCGGGGGTGGCGACGGCGGCCCGGACGTCGGCGGGTCCGGCGCGTTTGGCGAGGAGCTCGCGCAGGGTGCGCCGGATCTCCAGCTGCTCTTCGGTGCCGGTGCCGGGGTCGGTGCCGGGACCGGTTCCGGTTCCGAGAATGCCTCCGGTGCCGGTTCCGGGGCCGGTTCCGGGGTCCGTGTCGGGGTCGGTGGCGGCGGCGCTGTCCATGGGCTGGGGCTCCCCTCCGTATCTGACGGGCCGTCATGCTAGAGCCGCGCGGGACAGAAGCACAGACCGCCGGGACCTCCGGATCGAGCCGAATCTGATGTACCGTCAGATCCATGCCCACCACCTCAACGGACCGCCGCCGTCGCGTCGCCGTCGTCGGCATATCCCTCTCCGACGTCGGCCGGGTCGACGAGGCCACGCCCTACGCCCTGCACGCCCAGGCCGCCCGCCGCGCGCTCGCCGACAGCGGCCTGGACCGCTCCGTGATCGACGGCCTCGCCTCGGCGGGCCTCGGCACCCTCGCCCCGGTGGAGGTCGCCGAATACCTGGGCCTGCGGCCGCGCTGGGTGGACTCCACCTCGGTGGGCGGCGCCACCTGGGAGGTCATGGCGGCGCACGCCGCCGACGCCATCGCCGCCGGGCACGCCAACGCCGTCCTGCTCGTCTACGGCTCCACCGCCCGCGCCGACATCAGGGCGCGCCGCCGCACCGGCAACCTCTCGTTCGGCGCGCGCGGGCCGCTGCAGTTCGAAGTGCCGTACGGGCACAGCCTGATCGCCAAGTACGCGATGGCCGCGCGCCGCCACATGCACGAGTACGGCACGACGCTCGAACAGCTCGCGGAGGTCGCCGTCCAGGCGCGGGCGAACGCGGCGCTCAACCCGGAGGCGATGTTCCGCGACCCGATCACCGTCGACGACGTGCTCGACGGCCCGATGATCGCGGACCCCTTCACCAAGCTGCACTGCTGCATCCGCAGCGACGGCGGCTGCGCGGTGCTGCTCGCGGCGGAGGAGTACGTACCGGACACGGCGAAGGCGCCGGTGTGGATCCTCGGCACCGGCGAGCACGTCTCGCACACCACGATGTCGGAGTGGGCGGACTTCACCGTCTCCCCGGCGGCGGTCA
Organism: Streptomyces fradiae; assembly: GCF_041270065.1. Classification (NCBI taxonomy): domain Bacteria; kingdom Bacillati; phylum Actinomycetota; class Actinomycetes; order Kitasatosporales; family Streptomycetaceae; genus Streptomyces; species Streptomyces fradiae. The sequence continues at coordinate 3,329,722 of NZ_CP065958.1, forward strand.
GCGGCCGGCTGGCCTTCGAGCGGGCCGGCGTGCGCCCGGCCGACGTCGAGGTCGCCGAGATCTACGACGCCTTCACGTACATGACCCTGGTGACCCTGGAGGACCTGGGCTTCTGCGCGAAGGGCGAGGGCGGGGCGTACGTCGCCGAGAAGGACCGGCGGGTGTCGGTGAACACGGACGGCGGGGGCCTGTCCGCCTGCCACCCCGGGATGCGCGGCCTCTTCCTGCTGGTCGAGGCGGTACGCCAACTACGCGGCGAGGCACCGGGGTTGCAGGTGCGGCGGCCGGACGGCTCGCTGCCGGAGCTGGCGGTGGCGTCGGGGACGGGGGGCTGGTTCTGCTCCTCGGGAACGGTGGTCCTGGGCCGGGGCTGACCGCCCATCCCGCAGATCTATACAACCGTCATAGACAGGCGTGTAGGACATCCGTATAGTCGTCTCTGCGGGGCCGTCCACGGCCCCGCACCACCCGACAAGGAGTCCTGCCATGACCAGCTCCACCCGCCCCGCCAAGACCGTCCTCATCTCCGGCGCCTCCATCGCCGGCCCCGCCCTCGCCCTCTGGCTGCACCGCTACGGGTTCGCCCCCACCGTCGTCGAGAAGGCCCCCGCCCTGCGCACCGGCGGCTACAAGGTCGACCTGCGCGGCGGCGCCATCGAGATCTGCGCGCGGATGGGCATCCTCGACGAGGTGCGGGCCCACTCCACGGACATGGCGGGCGGCTCCTACGTCGACTCCCGCGGCCGCACGATCGGCGAGCTGCCGGCCGAGATCTTCGGCGGCCGGGAGGAGGGCGACGACGAGATCATGCGCGGCGACCTGGCCCGGATCCTGTACGAGCGCACCCGCGACGACGTCGAGTACCTCTTCGGCGACTCGATCGCGAGCCTGATCGAGGACGCGGACGAGGACGGGGGCGGGGGCGGGGTCACCGTCACCTTCGAATCCGGCACCGTCCGCCGCTTCGACCTGGTGGTCGGCGCGGACGGTCTGCACTCGCACACCCGGCGGCTCGTCTTCGGCGAGGAGCGGCGGTTCAGGCAGCACCTCGGCGCGTACATCTCCATCTTCTCCGCGCCCAACCGGCTCGGCCTGACCCGCTGGGAGACCTACCACGCCCGCCCGCACAAGCTCGTCTCCGTCTACGCGACGGCCGGCGAGGAGGCCGGCACCGCCAAGAACTGCTTCGTCTTCGCCTCCCCCGCCGAACTCCCCTACGACCACCGCGACCCGGCCACCCAGAAGCGGCTGCTCGCCGAGGCCTTCGCGGGCGACGACTGGGAGATCCCGGCGCTGCTCTCGGACGCGGCCGGTGCCGAGGACTTCTACTTCGACTCGATCGCCCTGATCCGGATGGACCGCTGGTCGCGCGGCCGGGTCGTCCTCCTCGGCGACGCCGCCCACTGCGCCTCCCCCGCCTCCGGTCAGGGCACCGGCCTCGCCCTCACCGGCGCCTACGTCCTCGCCGGCGAACTCGCGGCGGCCGGCGGCGACCACGAGCGCGCCTTCGCGGCGTACGAGCGCGTGATGCGGCCGGGCGTGGAACTGAACCAGAGGTTCGCGGCGTCCTTCGCCAAGGAGATGACGGTGTCCTCGCGTCGGAAGATCGCGCTGCGGATGTTCATGGTGCGGACCCTGCCGAAGACCCCGTGGAAGAACCTGATCGCGAAGAAGATCCGCGACGACATCCAGAAGGCGGCGAACGCGGTGCCGTTGAAGGAGTACGGGGCGGTGCCCGCCGCGGCGAGCAGGGCGGCCAAGGGATTTTGAACGGGTTCGAAAATCCTCTTCCCCCTGTCGGACCCTCTTGTTACGATCACGCCTTCGAGCGGGGTCCGCCGCAGGGGGCGGCGCACCGGCCCCCGCTCCATGGGAGGGGAATCTCTTGAGCGAGAACACGCGCGCCCGCGCGAACCGGAAGAAAGCGCTCGCCGTCGCGACCACCTTCGGCATCGCGGCCGGCCTCTGCGCCACCACGACGGCCCCGGCCACCGCCGCGCCGGCGGCCCCGGCCGCGACGACCGCCACGGACGAGGTCGTGGTCCCGAACCCGGGCCGTTTCCTGCCGCGCGGCGAGGACCTGGGCCAGGCCGGTGCCACCGGCTACGCCCACAAGCAGGAGGGCTCGGCCGGCTGGGCCTGGACGGACTTCGCCACCGGGGCCGACAAGCCGATCACCCAGGCGCAGGCCACCGACGGCCACTCCGGCCTCCACGCCGTGGAGGAGGTGGACCCGAACGCGCCGGGCGACCGCGTCAAGGTCACCGACCTCGCCACCGGCGACACCCGCGTCGACGTCGTCCTCCCGAACAACAACGAGTGGACCGGCGCGTACAACGCCGACACCGTCGTCTCCGCCGGCCGCGACGAGAACCACGGCATCGTCTCGGTCCAGCTGCTCCGCATCGAGGACGGCAAGCAGACCGCGACCCCGGTGACCGGTCTGAGCGAGGTCTTCGAGGGCAGCCTGGACCTCGTCGCCCAGGACGCGAAGGGCGCGCTGCTGCGCTTCTACCGCGAGGGCGACCAGTTCCCCGAAACGTATCTGCTGGACTACGCCACCGCCGCGCTCAAGCCGGCGCCGGTCGGCGACGAGGCGGTGGAGCCCTACCTCGGCGCCACGCACATCGTCGAGCACAACCTGTACGACGACACTGTGGCGAGCGTCCCGCGCACCGACTCCGCGGCGAAGTGGGTCACGACCCCGATGCCGGATCCCGGCGACTCCCTCGGGCTCGGCCCGTTCGGCACGGTCGGCGACTGGATCGTGATCACCCGGCCCGTGCCCGGCTACAAGCAGCCGTACGTCACCGGCGAGAAGCTCCAGGCCGTCCACATCGGCACCGGCGAGGTCAAGGACCTCCTGCCGCACGCCGCGGCCGAGCTCGCCACCGCCCCCGACGGCAGCCTCCTCGCCGTCGGCGGCACCAGCGCGACCGACTGGGCCCTCCAGCGCGTCACCGTCGGCGCCGACGGCACGCCGCAGATCACCAAGGTCCGCGACATCCCGCCGGTCGCCGCGAAGGTCACCGACCTGGCGCTCGGCGGCGGCCGGCTGAGCTTCCGGGCCAATGCCCAGGCCGGACCGGGATCGGGCATCTACGACTCCGACACCAGCCTGACGGGCACGCCCACCGCGACCGCGCCCAAGCTGCGCGCCAATCTCGGCCAGACCTTCGGCGGCCTCGCGTCGCTGGGCGACGGCGAGTCGGTGTACTCCACCGGCAGCCAGCTCCGCTCGCCGATCACGACCAGCACCTTCCGCACGGCCGACGTGCCGTCCAGCCAGACCGGCCACAAGATCACCGACACCTCCGGCCGTTACGTCCTGGCCACCGGCTCCGAGGGCACGGTCGTCGCCGACCTGGAGAACTACACCGACACCTCGGACGTGGTGCTCCCGCTCCCCGACTCCTCCGCCGCCCTGTGGGGCTCGAAGGTCTGGAAGCCCACCGCCACGGCCGGCCAGGTCAACGCCTACGACCTGAAGACGAAGACGACCTCCGCCGCCGTCGACCTGGACTCCGCCACGAACTGCCGGCCCACCGAGCTCCAGGCCGTCGGCAACTGGCTCTACTGGGCCTGCGGCGCGGACAAGGCCGGTGTCTACGACATCACGCTGAAGAAGAGCGTGGCCGTGCCCACCGGCGAGGCCCTGCTCGGCGACGGCTTCGTCGTCCGCCACGAGGGCGACAAGCTGCGCCGCACCGACGCGGCCACCGGCGAGACCACGGACTTCGCGGACCTGCCCGCCTCGGCGGCCGGCTCCGGCCGCCGGGAGACCTGGACCGTGGACCGCTTCGGCGGTGACGTCGCCTTCGTCGACGCGAAGAACGAGATCCACGTCAAGCGGATCGACGGGCCCCGCGCCCCGCTCGCGCAGCTCGTGCACTCCGTCGAGGACCTGGGCTTCGAGGGCTCCGGCGTCGAGCCCTCGCCCGCCACCTGGTCTCCGGTGTTCCGCTTCTCCAAGCCGGTCGGCTCCTGGGAGCTGCGCATCGCCAAGGGCAACGGCGAGGGCGTCCGCACCCTCACCGGCAGCCGCGGCGACGGCGCCGCCGTCCGCGTCCAGTGGGACGGCAAGGACAGCAAGGGCCGCGGGATCGAGTCGGGCCAGTACCGCTGGGAGCTGATCGCCCGTCCGCTGGACGGCACGGCTCCCCAGGGCCTCAGCGGCGCGTTCAACGTCACCGGCAGCTCGCTCACCACCCTGCCCGGCACCTTCACGCCGGTCACCCCCGCCCGCCTCCTGGACACCCGGTCCGGGCTCGGCGCGACGAAGGCGAAGGTCGGGCCGAACGGCACCGTGCTGTTCAAGGTGGCCGGCCAGGCCGGGGTGCCCGCCGAGGGGCTCACCTCGGTGGTGCTCAACGTGACCGCGACCAACGCCACGGCGGACAGCTTCGTGTCCGTCTACCCGTACGAGACGCAGCGGACGGCGGCCTCCAGCCTCAACTTCAAGGCCGGGCAGACGGTGGCCAACCTGGTGACCGTGCCGGTCGTCAACGGCTGGGTCGAGCTGTACAACAAGAACGGCTCGGTCGACCTGCTGGCCGACGTCGCCGGCTTCTACCAGGAGGGCACGGCCGGTTCCGCCTACGAGCCGGTCGCCCCGAAGCGCCTGATGGACACCCGCACCGGGATCGGCGTGCCGAAGGCCAAGGTCGGCGCGGGGCAGACGGTGACGCTCACCGTCGCCGAGCCCGGCGTCACCGCCGTCGCCCTCAACCTGACGGCGACCAACGGGACTTCGGCGAGCTTCGTCTCCGCGTACCCCTACGGGACCACCCGGCCCGAGGTGTCCAGCGTCAACTTCGCGGCCGGGCAGACCGTGCCCAACATGGTCGTCGTCCCGGTCAAGGACGGCAAGATCACCTTCTACAACCGGTCCGGCTCCGTCGACCTCATCGGTGACGTCGCCGGGTACTTCAAGCAGGGCTCCGGTGCCGTCTTCACCGGCATGCAGCCGAAGCGCCTGATGGACACCCGTAACGGCACCGGCGTGCCGAAGGCCAAGATCGGCGCGGGGCAGACGGTGAGCCTCACCGTCGGCACCAAGTACAAGGCCGTCGTCCTGAACGTGACCGCGACCAACCCGACGGCCACCAGCTTCGTGTCCGTCTACCCGTACGGCACCGCCCGCCCCGCCGCGTCGAACCTCAACTTCGTCGCCGGGCAGACCGTGCCCAACGGGGTCGTCGTCCCGGTCAAGGACGGCAAGATCACCTTCTACAACCACAGCGGGACCGTCGACCTCATCGCCGACGTGACCGGCTTCTACACCGACTGATCCGGTAACCGATCCACCGGATCACCAGCACCACCACCGCAGGGCCTCATGATGGACGCCATGGACGACGAACGGCGTTTTCAGGAGGCCCTGCGGTCCGTGCGGGTCTGGGACACCGAGCTGCCCGGCTTCGATCCGGCGGACGTGCCGGAGGAGCCGGTCGCGCTCTTCCACGGGTGGTTCACCGGGGCGGTCGCGGCCGGGGCGGTCGAGCCGCACACGATGGCGCTCGCCACCGTGGACGGCGAGGGGCGGCCGGACGCCCGCATCGTGATGCTGCACGGGGCGGACGCGCGCGGCTGGCACTTCGCCTCGCACGCGGGCAGCGCCAAGGGCCGCCAGCTGGCCGCCCGGCCCGAGGCGGCGCTCACCTTCTACTGGCCCGTGCAGGGCCGCCAGGTGCGGGTGCGGGGCCGGGTGGTGACCGGGACGGCCGAGGAGGCGTACGCGGATCTGCACGCCCGGACCACCGGGGCGCTCGCCTCCGCGCTCGTGGGGCACCAGAGCGAACCCCTCGGCTCGCTCGACGAGCTGGCCGGGGCGAGCGAGGAGGCCTGGGAGCGGGCGCAGCGGGAGCCGGAGGCGCACGCGGAAAGCTGGACGCTGTACGTGGTGGAGCCCGAGGAGGTGGAGTTCTTCCAGGGCGACGAGCGGCGCCGGCACATCCGGCTCCGCTACCGCAGGGCCAAGGGTTCCGGCTGGACGCGCGAACTCCTCTGGCCGTAACTCCCCTGAGCGTAACCCCTCTGGCCGTAACTCCTCTGGCCCTAGCGCTGGTTGTCGTACATCTCCTCGATCTCCTTCGCGAAGTCCCGCAGCACCGCCCGCCGTTTCAGCTTCAGCGACGGCGTCAGATGGCCGCTCGCCTCCGTCCACTCGGTGGACAGGATCCGGAAGGCGCGGATCGACTCCGCCCGCGAGACCAGCCGGTTGGCGTCGTCGACGCCGCGCTGGACCACGGCGAGGAGCTCGGGGTCGCGGGCGAGTTCCCACAGCGCGAGGTGGTCCTTGTGCCGCATCCGGCGCCAGTGGAGCAGGCCCTCGTGGTCCAGGGTGACGAGCGCCGAGACGTACGGGCGGTCGTCGCCCAGGACCATGCACTGGGCGACCAGCGGGTGGGCGCGCAGCCAGTCCTCCAGCGGGGCGGGGGCCACGTTCTTGCCGGCGGAGGTGACGATCATGTCCTTCTTGCGGCCGGTGATCCGCAGATGGCCCTCGTCGTCGAGGGCGCCGAGGTCGCCCGTGGGGAACCAGCCGTCGTCGGTGTACGGCAGGGCGACCCCGCGCTGGGCGTCCCAGTAGCCGGCGAAGATGTGCCCGCCCTTGAGCCAGATCTCGCCGTCGCGGGCGATCCGTACGGCGGTGCCGGGCAGCGGGCGGCCGACGGTGCCGGGGCGGGGGCCGTGGAGCGGGGTGACGGTGGCCGCGGCGGTGGTCTCCGTCAGGCCGTACCCCTCGTACACCTCGATGCCCGCGCCGGAGTAGAACTCGGCGAGCCGGGCGCCGAGCGACGAGCCGCCGCTGATGATGTGCCGGACGCGGCCGCCGAGCGCGGCCCGGACGCGCTTGTAGACGAGCGGTTCGTAGAGGGCGTGGGCGGCGCGCAGCCCGAGGGTGGGGCGGGCGGCGGAGGCGGTGCTCCGGCCGTAGCGTTCGGCGATCGTGGCGGCGCGGTCGAAGGCGGCGGCGCGCCCGGCGCGTTCGGCGGTGGCGCGGGCGGTGTGGAAGACCTTCTCCAGGACGTAGGGGATGGCGAGGAGGAAGGTGGGCCGGAAGCCGGCGAGGTCGGCGAGGAGTTCGTCGCCCTCGACGCTCGGCGCGTGCCCGACCCGTACCCGGGCGCGGACGCAGCCGACGGCGACCATCCGGCCGAAGACGTGGGAGAGCGGCAGGAAGAGCAGAGTGGAGGCGGGCTCTTTGGTCGCCGATTTGGCCGCCGATCGGAACACCGGGTGGAGGAGCGCGACCGCGTTGTCGACCTCGGCGAAGAAGTTGGCGTGGGTGAGGGCGCAGCCCTTGGGGCGGCCGGTGGTGCCGGAGGTGTAGATGAGGGTGGCGAGGGTCTGCGGGGTGAGCAGTCCGCGGCGGGCGGTGACGGCCTCGTCGGCGACCCGGGCGCCGGCCTTGCGGAGCTGGTCGACGGCGCCGGTGTCGAGCACCCAGAGGTGTCCGAGGGAGGGCAGCTGGCGGCGTTCGTTCGAGACCAGGCGGGCCTGTGCGGCGTCCTCGACGACGCAGGCGGCGGCGCCGGAGTCCTGCAGGATCCAGCGGATCTGGTACGAGGACGAGGTGGGGTAGAGCGGGACGGTGACGAGTCCGGCGGCCCAGGCGGCGAAGTCGAGCAGGGTCCACTCGTAGCGGGTCCGGGCCATCAGCGCGAGCCGGTCGCCGGGGCGTAGGCCCTGGGCGACCAGCCCGCGGGCGACGGAGTGCACCTCGGCGGCGAAGGCGGCGGCGGTGACGTCGGTCCAGGTGCCGTCGGGGCCCTTGCGGGAGAAGAGCGCGGCGGTGGGTTCGGCGCGCGCGGTCTCGTACGGCAGGTCGGCGAGGGAGCCGCGGCGCGGCGGCGGCACGAGCGCGGGTACGGAGGCCTCCCGCACGACGCCGTCGACGCGGACCAGCTCGGGCTGAGGCTCGGTTGGCGGCTCGGGCGTGGGCCCGTGGGGTGGCTCGGGGACGGGCACGTGCGGCTCCTCAGGGGGAGAACCGGACAGTAACCTTACTTCCGAGTAAATCTAGGGCGTGGAAAGGGTTTTGGACAGATCCGGCGCCAGGTCGGCAAGGCCTCGCCACACAAGCCCCATCAGCGTCTTCGCCGCCCGCTCCGGGGACACGCCGGCCCGCCCGTTCGCCCAGTTCGCCAGCGACTCCGCCGCCCCGACCAGTGCCTGCGCGATCCCCTCGGCATCGCACGGCTCCTGCGCGGCCGCCGCGACGAGCTCCGCCACGTACGCGATGATCCGGTCCCGCATCCGCTCGGCCTCGGTCGCGAACGGCTCGCCCTGCGCCCGCGCCTGCCGGCTCAGCACCGCCCAGGCGTCGGGGTGTCCGGCGGTGTGCGTGAAGAAGGCCAGCACCCCGGCCCACAGCCGCTCCTCGGCCGGACCGTCGCCCTCCACGGCGCCGGCCACCACCCGCAGCAGCGCCTCGGACTCGCGCCGGATGCACGCGGTGAACAGCTCTTCCTTGGAGTGCAGATAGAGATAGACCAGCGGCTTGGACACCCCCGCGAGCTCCGCGATCTCGTCCATCGACGCCGCCTGGTACCCCCGCCGCCCGAAGGTCAGCACCGCCGCGTCCATCATCTGCCGCTCGCGCACCTCGCGCGGCAGCCTCCTCGTCCCCGCCACACCGGCCACCCTACGGGTACGGGTACGGGCCCGGGCACGCGTGAGGCCCGCGCCCCCGAAGGGGAACGGGCCTCACGACGTTCGTCCGTACGATGCCGGGATCAGGCGGCAGCGGAGACCGGGGTCTTCTGCTCGGCCGCGGGGACGTCCACCAGGTCGTCGACCGGGGAGGCCGAGGCGGACTCGTAGGCGGCGAGGTCCAGGATCTTCTCGCGGGCGGAGACGAGGACCGGGACCAGCGCCTGGCCGGCCACGTTGGTGGCGGTGCGCATCATGTCCAGGATCGGGTCGATCGCCATGAGGAGGCCGACGCCCTCCAGCGGGAGGCCGAGGGTGGACAGGGTCAGGGTGAGCATGACCGTCGCGCCGGTGAGGCCGGCGGTGGCCGCCGAGCCGATGACCGAGACGAAGGCGATGAGCAGGTACTCCTTGACGCCCAGTTGCACGTCGAAGATCTGCGCGATGAAGATCGCGGCGAGCGCCGGGTAGATCGCGGCGCAGCCGTCCATCTTGGTGGTGGCGCCGAACGGCACGGAGAAGGAGGCGTACTCCTTCGGGACGCCGAGGCGCTCGGTGACCCGCTGGGTGACCGGCATGGTGCCGACCGAGGAGCGGGAGACGAAGGCCAGCTGGATGGCCGGCCAGGCGCCCTTGTAGAACTGGATCGGGTTCAGCTTGGCGACGGTCGCGAGCAGCAGCGGGTAGACGCCGAAGAGGACCAGGGCGCAGCCGATGTAGACGTCGGCGGTGAAGGTGGCGTACTTGCCGATGAGGTCCCAGCCGTAGTTCACGATGGCGCGGCCGATGAGGCCGGCGGTGCCGATCGGGGCGAGCCGGATGACCCACCACAGGGCCTTCTGCAGCAGTTCGAGGACGGACTCGGAGAGGGTGAGGATCGGCTGGGCCTTGGCGCCGAGCTTGAGGGCGGCGATGCCGGCGACGGCGGCCATGAAGACGATCTGCAGGACGTTCAGCTCGGTGAAGGGCGTGATGACGTCCGTCGGGATGATGCCGGTGAGGAAGTCGATCCAGCTGCCCTGGTGCTCGGGGAGCTTGCCGTCCTTCGGGGTGAGGCCGGTGCCGGCCCCCGGGTTGGTGATCAGGCCGATCGCGAGGCCGATGGCGACCGCGATCAGCGAGGTGATCATGAACCAGACGAGGGTCTGCGCGGCGAGGCGGGCCGCGTTGTTGACCTTCCGCAGGTTGGTGATGGAGACGAGGATCGCGAAGAAGACGAGCGGGGCGACGGCCAGCTTGAGCAGCTGGACGAAGATGCCGCCGACCTGGCTCAGGGTCTCCTTGAGCCAGCCGACGTCCTGGCTGCGGGCGAGCCAGCCGAGCAGGACGCCGATGACGAGACCGGCGACGATCTGGGCCCAGAACGGGACCTTGGGTATACGCGCGGAAGACGCGGACACGGGCACACTCCACTGGTGCGTATCGGGGAATACGGGACGGGGGTGCGGCACACACGCGCTCACGCGCGGGCCGCTGCATGATGCCGGATCAGAAGGCGCGGCAACAGACCGCGGACATACAGCGGCACAGATCGACGTGCAGGCGCGCCACGAGCGGGGTGCTCGGGTCCTGGAGGAGGCGCACTGCGGTTGTCATGGCGAGAACGTTAACACCTGTACTTTGAGAACCTCAAAGCAGTTCTTTGAGATGGCCTGAGGCCAGAGGCCGTCTCAGCCTTCGGAACACAGAAAACCCCTGGCTGGAGCCTTCGAAGCTCCCGCCAGGGGCGGAGATGTGAGGCTGCTTACGCAGTCTTTACGCGGCGTCCTCCGCCGAGCGGTTGGACTCCAGGCGGGTCTTCGCCCGGTCCACCTTCTCGACGATCTGGACGCTCATGTCGTCCCGCTGCTTGCGCAGCAGCACGAAGCTGAGCGGCGCGGAGACGAGGAGCGAGAGCAGCAGGACCCAGAGGAAGTTGGAGTCGCCGAGGCCGCGCGGCAGCACGCCGACGTAGACCAGGCCCCACAGCGCCAGGAAGCTGCCGGCGAAGATGCCGAGGCGCATCAGGGTGTAGCGGAGCATGTGCGTGTCCCTCCCATACCGGACGAGCGTCCCTCCAGTGAAGCACGGGGCCGGGCCCGGCCCGGGAGCGGGTCCGGTCACATCCCCTTGAGCGACCCATCCGTAAGGGATAATCTCCGTCTATGACCCTTACCTTTGAGCTGGATCCCGCCGTCGACCGCGCGCTGCGCGACGGCGTCATCGCCCTCTGGGCGGACGTGTCCAACGCGGGCGGCGCCGTCGGCTTCGTCCCGCCCGTGACGCCGGAGGAGATCCGGCCCGCGCTGCTCAAGCACCTGGTCGGGATGGCCGACGGCGGCACGCGGCTGCTCGTCGGCCGGGACGGGGACGGCGAGGTCGCCGCGACCGCCTTCTACACGACCAACGGGCACCCACTGATGCGGCACTGGGTGTGGCTGTACACGGTGATGGTGCACCCGAAGCACCAGGGCAAGGGGTACGGGCTCGACCTCATGGCGGCGGTCGAGGAGGCCGCCCGGACCGGCGAGGGCTTCGAGCACGTCGAGGCGATCCGGCTCACCTGCCGGGGCGGCACCGGCGTCGACGCCTTCTACGCGCGGGCCGGCTACAAGGAGGTCGGACGCGTCCCGGCCGCCATCCGGGTGGCCCCGGGCGACGACCGCGACGACATCATCATGCTGCTCCAGCTGCGGTAGCCCGTACCGCAGCGTCAGAGAAGCATCAGAGACGGATCAGAGCCGCATCGGAGGCGCGTCAGAGGCGCATCGGCTGCGGCGCCTCGCGGCGCTCCGCGTCCGGGCCCGGGTACTCGCGGATGATCTCGTAGCGCGTGTTGCGCTCGACCGGCCGGAATCCGGCGTCCTGAATCAGCTCCAGGAGGTCTTCCCGGGTCAGCTTGTTCGGGGTGCCGTAGTTGTCGGCGTCGTGCGTGATCTTGTACTCGACGACCGAGCCGTCCATGTCGTCCGCGCCGTGCTGCAGCGCCAGCTGGGCGGTCTGCACGCCGTGCATGACCCAGAAGACCTTGACGTGCGGGACGTTGTCGAAGAGCAGCCGGGAGACCGCGAAGGTCTTCAGGGCCTCGGCGCCGGTCGCCATCGTGGTGCGCGCCTGGAGCTTGTTGCGGACCTTGCCGTCCTGCATGTCGACGAAGTCGTGCTGGTAGCGCAGCGGGATGAAGACCTGGAAGCCGCCGGTCTCGTCCTGGAGCTCGCGCAGCCGCAGCACGTGGTCCACGCGGTGGCGCGGCTCCTCGATGTGCCCGTAGAGCATGGTCGAGGGGGTCTTCAGACCCTTCTCGTGCGCGAGCCGGTGGATCCGGGACCAGTCCTCCCAGTGGGTGTTGTGGTCCACGATGTGCTGCCGGACCTCCCAGTCGAAGATCTCGGCGCCGCCGCCGGTCAGCGACTCCAGACCGGCCTCGATCAGCTCGTCGAGGATCTCCGAGGCCGTGAGGCCGGAGATGGTCTCGAAGTGGTGGATCTCGGTGGCGGTGAAGGCCTTGAGCGAGACGTTCGGCAGCGCCTTCTTCAGCTCGGAGAGCGAGCGCGGGTAGTAGCGCCAGGGCAGGTTGGGGTGCAGCCCGTTGACGATGTGGAGCTCGGTGAGGTTCTCGTTCTCCATCGCCTTCGCGAGGCGCACGGCCTCCTCGATGCGCATGGTGTACGCGTCCTTCTCGCCCGGCTTGCGCTGGAAGGAGCAGTAGGCGCAGGAGGCGGTGCAGACGTTGGTCATGTTGAGGTGCCGGTTGACGTTGAAGTGAACGACGTCGCCGTTCTTCCGCGTCCGCACCTCGTGGGCGAGGCCACCGAGCCAGGCCAGATCGTCCGACTCGTACAGGGCGATGCCGTCCTCACGGCTCAGCCGCTCGCCGGCGAGGACCTTCTGCTCCAGCTCACGCTTGAGCCCGACGTCCATCACGGCCGCCTCCCTTGTTCTCCGACCTTTTCTCCGAAACAGGCCTGCCAACCGTACTCTCAGACCTCTTCGGGCAGATCCCCGACCCGGTTCTCCCACTTGGTGGAGAGCACGATCGTGGTGCGGGTGCGGGAGACGCCCTTGGTGCCGGAGAGCCGGCGGATGGTCTTCTCCAGGCCGTCGACGTCGTTGGCGCGGACCTTGAGCATGAAGGAGTCGTCGCCGGCGATGAACCAGCAGTCCTCGATCTCGGCCAGGTCCTTCAGGCGGCGGGCCACGTCCTCGTGGTCGGCGGCGTCGGAGAGCGAGATGCCGATGAGCGCGGTGACGCCGAGGCCGAGGGAGGCCGCGTCGACGGTGGCGCGGTAGCCGGTGATGACACCGGCGGCCTCCAGGCGGTTGATGCGGTCGGTCACGGAGGGGCCGGAGAGCCCGACGAGCCGGCCGAGTTCGGCGTACGAGGCGCGACCGTTCTCACGCAGGGCCTGGATGAGCTGCCTGTCCACGGCGTCCATAGGGAAACACCTTCCATTGTCCAGCGGTACCGCGAGTTTAGGTATAGAATCTAAGGTACACAGGGGCCGACACCCTGTGAATCTTTCAGTGGATCAAAGACGATCTTTCAGGAGTGGTGTTCACCGTGTACACGATCGAGATGGCCTACGCCCGTATGCGCGAGCTGCAGGACCTGGCCAACCGCTCGCGTGCCCACCAGCCGTCCGCCTCCAAGCGCGGTGCGAAGAAGCGCGCCGCCGCCAAGAAGCGCTAGTCCGGGCGGGGAGCGGCACCACCGAGCTCTCCCTCCCACCGGCGGTACAGCTCGTGCGGCACCCCTGCCGCATCGAGCACCCGCCCGGCGACGAAGTCCACGAGGTCCTGGATGTGCGTCGCCCCCGTATAGAACGCCGGAGAGGCGGGCAGCACCACGGCGCCCGCCTCGTCCAGCGCCACCATGTGCCTGAGGGTCTGCCCGTTCAGCGGCGTCTCCCGCACGACGACCACCAGCGGCCGGCGCTCCTTGAGCGTCACGCTCGCCACCCGCTGCAGCAGGTCCTTCGAAAGCCCGAGCGCGATCCCCGCCACCGCGGCCGTCGACGCCGGCACCACCAGCATCCCCTTGACGGGGTACGAGCCCGAGGACGGCCCGGCCGCCAGGTCACCGGCCGGCCAGAACCGCACGCCGCTCACCTCGGCGTCGAAGGTGTCCGGCTTCCCGTCGGCGCCCCGCGCCAGCCACGCCGCCAGGTCCTCGCGCCAGTGCGCGTCCCGGAAGGCGATCCCCGTCTCGTCGAGCAGCGTCAGCCGCGAGGCCCGCGAGACGATCAGGTCGACGTCCTCCCCCGCGGCCAGCAGCCCCCGCAGCACGGCGGCGGCATAGGGCGTCCCCGACGCCCCCGACACCCCGACCACCCAGGGACGACGCTGCTTGCTGTTGTTCGGCTCCACGCCGCCGAGCCTATCCGGCGCCTAGACCGTCAGCCCGCGCACCAGCAGGTCGAGCAGCGCGCACACGAAGAGCGCGATGCCGATGAAACCGTTGACGGTGAAGAACGCCCGGTTCAGGCGGGACAGGTCGTGCGGCTTCACGATCGAGTGCTCGTAGCAGAACGCCGCCGCCACGATCACCAGTCCGGCCCAAAAGAACACACCCGCGTCCGTGGCCAGCGCGTACCAGACCAGCAGGCCCGTGGTCACGACCGCCGACGCCCGCGCACCCCACAGGGCGGCCGGGACTCCGAAGCGGGCCGGGACCGACATGACGCCCTCCGCCCGGTCGGCGGCGACGTCCTGGCAGGCGAAGATCAGGTCGAAGCCGCCGATCCAGATGCCGACCGCGAGGCCGAGGATCACCGCGTCCCAGGACCACTCCCCCGACACCGCCAGCCAGGCGCCGATCGGGCCGATGGACTGGGCGAGACCGAGGATCGCGTGCGGGAAGTTGGTGAACCGCTTCCCGTACGGATAGACCACCATCGGGATCACGGCGAGCGGCGCGAGCGCCAGGCACAGCGGGTTGAGCAGCGCCGCCGCGCCCAGGAACACGACCACCGCCACGCCGGCGCCGGTCCACGCGGACCGCACCGACACCGCGCCGGTCACCAGCTCGCGGTTGGCGGTACGCGGATTGCGGGCGTCGATCTCCCGGTCGATGATCCGGTTGCACGCCATGGCGAAGGTCCGCAGACCCACCATGCAGACCGTCACCAGGAACAGCGTCCACCAGTGGATCCGCCGGTCCAGCTGGAACATCGCGGTCAGCGAGGCGATGTACGCGAAGGGCAGCGCGAAGACCGAGTGCTCGATCATCACGAGGCGGAGGAACGCCTTGGTACGGCCCGGCTGGGCGCCGGGCACGGCGGCGGTGGTCACAGCCCGTACTCCTTCCAGCGGCGGTCCACCAGGGCCGCCGTCGCCGGGTCCGACTCGACCATGTCCGGCCAGCCGCCGTCCCGGGTGTAGCCCTCCTCGGGCAGCTTCCTGGTGGCGTCGATACCGGCCTTCCCACCCCAGAACTGCTGGTAGGAGGCATGGTCCAGATGGTCCACCGGGCCCTCGACGACCGTGAGGTCGCGGGCGTAGTCGGTGTTGCCGAGGGCCCGCCAGGACACCTCGTGCAGGTCGTGCACGTCGCAGTCCTTGTCGACCACGATGATCAGCTTGGTCAGCGACATCATGTGCGCGCCCCAGATGGCGTGCATGACCTTCTGCGCGTGCTTCGGGTACTTCTTGTCGATCGAGACGATCGCGCAGTTGTGGAAGCCGCCGGACTCCGGCAGGTGGTAGTCCACGATGTCCGGCACGATGATCTTGAGCAGCGGCAGGAAGAACCGCTCCGTCGCCCGCCCGAGCGGCCCGTCCTCGGTCGGCGGCCGGCCGACCACGATCGACTGCAGCAGCGGACGCTTCCGCATCGTGACGCAGTCGATCTTCAGCGCCGGGAACGGCTCCTGCGGCGTGTAGAAGCCGGTGTGGTCGCCGAAGGGCCCCTCCGGCAGCATCTCGCCCGGCTCCAGCCAGCCCTCGATCACGACCTCCGCCTGCGCCGGGACCTGGAGCGGGACGGTCTTGCAGTCGACCATCTCGATCCGCTTGCCCTGCACGAAGCCGGCGAAGAGGTACTCGTCGATGTCGCCCGGCAGCGGCGCCGTCGAGGCGTACGTCACGGCCGGCGGACAGCCGAAGGCGATCGCGACCGGCAGCCGCTCACCGCGCTCGGCGGCCACCGCGTAGTGGTTGCGGCTGTCCTTGTGGATCTGCCAGTGCATGCCGATGGTGCGCTTGTCGTGGCGCTGGAGCCGGTAGAGGCCGAGATTCCGTACGCCCGTCTCCGGGTGCTTGGTGTGGGTGAGCCCCAGGTTGAAGAAGGAGCCGCCGTCCTTCGGCCAGGTGAAGAGGGCCGGCAGCCGGTCGAGGTCGACGTCGTCGCCGGTGAGCACGACCTCCTGGACCGGTGCCTCTTTGACCTTCTTCGGGGGCACGTGGACCATCGAGCCCAGCTTCCCGAAGGCCTCGCGGACCCCGACGAAGCCGTGCGGCAGCTCCGGCTTGAGGAGACCGCCGATCTTCTCGCTGATCTCCTCGTACGACTTCAGGCCGAGCGCCTTGAGCAGCCGGCGGTCCGTCCCGAAGACGTTCATCGCGAGCGGCATGGCGGAGCCCTTCACGTTCTCGAAGAGCAGCGCCGGGCCTCCCGCCTTGTTCACCCGGTCGACGATCTCCCCGACCTCCAGGTACGGATCGACTTCGGCCTTGATGCGCTTGAGGTCGCCTTCGCGCTCCAGCGCCCGGAGCAGCGAGCGGAGATCGTCGTAAGCCATAGGGGTCAGTATCGGTCACCGGCTAGGCTGGGCACGTCACCGGGGCCGCCGAAACCGCTGCCCGCCGATGCTTTCCAGGGGGCTGTCCCACATGCTCAGGGCGCTGATGTACATCCTGCCGCTGGCGCTGACGATCTACGCGTTCATCGACTGCCTCAACACCCCCGAGGACGAGGCCAAGCACCTGCCCAAGGTGGTCTGGGTCATCATCATCCTGCTCTTCTGGATCGTCGGACCCATCGTCTGGTTCGCCGCCGGCAAGATGCGCCGTGCCCCGGCCGGCGGCCGCACGCCCAGCGAGTGGCACCGCAACCACCGCCACGAGTGGGTCGCCCCGGACGACAACCCCGAGTTCCTGAAGTCGCTGCGCGAGGACAACAAGAAGGACGAGGCGCTCCTGAAGGACTGGGAGGCCGACCTGCGCCGCCGCGAGGAGGAGCTGAAGCGCCGCGAGCGCGGGGAAGAGTCCGAGAGCTGAGGACCGAGAGCTGATGGAGCTGCGGCTCCTCGTCACCTTCGAGAAGGTCGCCACGGTCCTCTCCTTCACCCGGGCCGCCGCCGAACTCGCCTACGCCCAGTCCAGCGTCACCAGCCAGGTCAAGGCCCTGGAGACCTCGCTGGGCGTCGAGCTCTTCGAGCGGCTCGGCTCCCGGATCCGGCTCACCGAGGCCGGTGAACGACTCCTTCCGTACGCCCGGCAGATCATCGCCCTCGCCGACGAGGCCCGCACCGCCGTCACCGGCGACGGCGAACCGGCCGGCACGATCGCCGTCGGCACCATGGAGTCGCTCACCTCCTACCGCCTGCCGCCGCTCCTCGAACTCTTCCACCACCGCTACCCGGGCATCCGGCTCGCCCTGCGCCCCACCCTCGGCGACGCGACCCGGCAGGCGCTGCGCGAGGGCACCTACGACCTCGGGCTGCTGATGGAGCGGGAGACGGAGCACGAGGGCCTGGACAGCGAGGTCCTCGCCGAGGAGCCGCTGGTCCTGGTGGCCTCACCGCGCCACCCGCTGGCCGGCCGCACCGGTCTCACCGCCGGGGAGCTCTCGGGCGCCGCGCTCGTGGGCACGGAGCCCGGCTGCGCCTACCGGGACCTGTTCGAGGCCGAACTCAAGCCGTACGGGCCGGTGTTCACCGAGTACGGCACGATCGAGGCCAGCAAGCGGGGCGTGGCGGCGGGGCTCGGGATCGCCCTGCTGCCCCGGATCGCCGTCCGCGAGGAACTGGCGTCCGGGGCGCTGGTGGCCCTCGACTGGGAGCCGCCCTTCACCCTCTTCACGCAGATCGCGTGGCGGCGGGGGAAGCGGCTGCCGGCGCATGTGCGGCTGTTCGTGGAGCAGGCGCGGCGGCTCGTGCGCGAGGAGTCGCCGGGGCCTGGGGGGTCGCGGGGGTCTGCGGGGCCTGGGGAGTCTGCGGGGCCTTCGCCAGAGTCACCCTGAGGCTGGCGAGCACGATCAGCGGGACGCCGAGCGCCTGGACGAGCCCGATGTGGTGCCCGTACACGGCCCAGTCGACGCCCATCGCGACGGCCGGGTAGGTGAAGGCGAGCACCGCGATCCGGGCGGTGGGCAGCTTGGCGTACGCCGCGTACATCAGGACGTACATCACCCCGGTATGGACGATCCCGAGCCCGACCAGCCAGCCCCAGCCGGCACCGAGCCGCGCGGCCTCGCCGAAGTCGGCGAAGGGCAGGAGCAGCGGGATGCCGGTGGTGACCTGCACGAGGGCGATGAGGTGGGGCCGCACGCCGCTGATCCGCTTGGTCACGATCGTCGACAGGGCGTAGAGCACGGCGGCGGCGAGCGCGAACCCGAGGCCCTTCAGCGACGCCGTGTCCCCGGGCCGGATGCCCGAGACGAGGACGAGGCCGGCGAAGGCGACGGCGAGCCAGCCGAGCTTCCCGGCGCTGATCCGCTCGCGCAGCACGGCCGCGCCGAGGACCACCAGGAAGAACGGCTGGGTGTGGTAGACGACGGTGGCGAAGGAGATCGAGGTGGCCTCGTACGCCTCGAAGAGGAACACCCAGTTGAAGACGATGAACGCCCCGCCGAGCGCCGCGAGCCCGAGCTTCTTCGCGGTGAACCCGTGGCCGGTGAAGAAGCCGCGCGCCAGGCTGTAGACGCCGAGGGCGAGGGCCCCGAAGACGCACCGGAAGAAGACGACGTCGAACGGGGAGGCCCCCGACTCGACGACGAAGACGCCGAGGGTGCCGGAGAGCACCATGGCGGCGGTCAGTTCGATGTTTCCCCTGGCCTGGTTCGCGCTGGTCTCGTTTCTCATGCCCATGACGCTACGAACGGGCGCGGGTCCCGGTCCACGAGCCAGTGGGGCGTCCTGCCGATCGGGCCATCGGTGTCACCGATCGCCCCAGGTCGAGGACGCTCAGGCCGAACATGAGCACCCCGAGGGGAACGTGCGCGGCGGGCTGGTGGGCGATGCCGAGGATCACCTGCGCCGAGGCGAGCACGAGGAACCCGGTGGAGTACAGAACCGGTCGGGGCGAGCTGCCGCCGGGCTTCCAGGCGAGGACGGCGGCGAGCACGTACAGCATCGTCGCCCCGTACATGACGCGGGCGCCGACGCTGTGGAGCGTCTCGCCGTAGGAGGTGGAGAGGAGCAGCCCGGCCGTGGTGGCCTGGAAGAAGAGGGTGAGGGTCTGGAGCGCGACGGCGATGCGGGTGAAGAGGTTGGTGCTGCTGGTGCTGGTGCTGGTGCTGGTGGTGGTGCTGGTGGTGCTTCTTTCGCTCATGACGAATTCCTTTTCGCTGGGCCGCTCCGAGGGTGTTCCGTATCCCCGACGAGGCAGCACGGCGAAATGTGAGGCGGGGGACGTGGGGTACACGAGCGAGGTCATCGACGAGCGGCGCCATCTGACCAACCTGGCCTACCGGCTGCTCGGTTCGGTGACGGAGGCCGAGGACGCGGTGCAGGAGACGTACGCGCGCTGGTACGGGCTGACGCCCGCGCGGCAGGACGCGGTCGAGAACCCGGGCGCGTGGCTGACCACGGTCGCGACCCGGGTCTGCCTGGACCAGCTGGGCTCGGCGCGGGCCCGGCGCGAGCGCTATGTCGGCGAGTGGATCCCGGAGCCGCTGCCCGACCGCACCGAGTGGATCGGTGGCTCGGCGGGCTCCGGCCCGGTCGACCCGGCGGACCGGATCACCCTGGACGAGTCGGTGAACATGGCCTTCCTGGTGGTCCTGGAGGCGATGACCCCGGCCGAGCGCGTCGCCTTCGTCCTCCACGACGTCTTCCGCTACCCCTTCGCCGAGGTCGCCGCGATGCTCGGCCGCAGCCCGGCCGCCTGCCGCCAGCTCGCGGCCGCGGCCCGCCGCCGGGTCCCGGCCCCCGCCCCCTCCTCGCCGGCCGCGGCCCCGGCCCCGGCCGGTCTGGTGCGCGCCTTCAAGCGGGCCTGGGAGGCGAAGGACATCGACGCCCTGGTCTCCCTCCTCGCCCCGGACGCCACTCTGGTCGCCGACGGCGGCGGCCTGGCCGGCGCCGTCCTCCGCCCCCTCGAAGGCGCCGCCCGCATCGCCGACTACCTCCTCTTCATCGCCGCCAAGGCCCCCGGCCTCACCCTCCTGGAACGCACCGTCAACGGCACCCCCGGCCTGGTCGCCCGGCACACCGGCACCACCGTCACGGTCGCCGCCTTCGAGATCACGGGCGCCCAGGTCGCCCGCATCTGGGCCGTCCGCAACCCGGAGAAGCTGGGCCCCTGGCAGCCCCGGGCAGAGGAGGAAGGGGCGTAAGCCCGGGCCCGCAGCCGACCCGCCTGGCCTCTGCCTTCACGTACGCGGGGAAGAGCGAGCGCACCCAGTCCTCGCGATCTGGGCCGGGCTGCCGCCGACCGGCAATCAGCTGACGTCCTCGTAGTCCTTGAGCCGGAAGGCGCCGAGCTTGGCGAAGACCTCCGCGAACGCGCCGTCCTCGTGCCGGGCAGGCGGCTCGGCCTGGTCCGCCGGCGCTTCCCGCTGGGCGCGCATGGCGTCCCGGCTGATCAGTGCGAGGTCCTGGTTGACGGCGACGAAGTCGCGCAACTCCCTTTCGTACGCGGCGAAAGCGGCGCGGTGGTCGCCGGGTGCGGCGGCGAGCTCGCCCGCCAGGACGTACGCGGCGGTCATGGCCATCGTGGTGCCCTGGCCGGAGGCGGGCGACGCGCAGTAGCCCGCGTCGCCGAGGAGGGTCACCCGGCCGTGGGACCAGGCGTCCATGTGGATCTGGGCCAGCGCGTCGAGGTGGAAGTCGGGGGCGTTCCACATCTCCTTGAGCAGCCTCGGCAGCTCCCAGCCGGCGCCCTCGTACGCGCGGGCGACCAGCCGCTTCTGCGCGTCGGTGTCGCGCGGGAGGAACGTCGCGGGCGGCTCGTCGGATTCGATCCC
The DNA here is from genome assembly GCF_041270065.1 of Streptomyces fradiae. Lineage (NCBI taxonomy): Bacteria > Bacillati > Actinomycetota > Actinomycetes > Kitasatosporales > Streptomycetaceae > Streptomyces > Streptomyces fradiae. Next base: position 3,350,483 of record NZ_CP065958.1, read on the forward strand.
GATGAAGGCGCGGGCCTCCGAGTTGTCCCGCACGCTCATCACCATCGCACCCCAGACGTCCCGCCCCGGCATCTGGTAGATCACCTCCCAGCGGTCCAGACCGAGATGGTTGGGCACCGTCCACACACCGAGGTAACCGCCGAGGTGGCGCAGGTAGTTCTCCTCGGGTCCGAAGACGAGTCCGCGGGTGTGGGAGTGCACGCCGTCGGCGCCGACGACCAGATCGAAGGCGCGTGACGTGCCGCTGTCGAACACGACCCGCACCTCGTCCTCGTCCTGATCGAGGGTGGCGATGGAGTCCCCGAAGAGATACTCGATGCCGCTGCCGCCCGCGTCGTACAGGATCCGGGCGAGGTCGTCGCGGAGGATCTCCACGTCCGGGCTGTCGATCTGCCCGCCGCTCATGGTGTGTTCGGTGGTCCTGGACAGCTCGTTGCCGTCGGCGTCGACGGTCGACATCCCGCGCAGGTCGGTACTCCTGCGCCGGATCTCCTCCAACACCCCCATCCGCTCGGCGACTTCAAGCGCCGGCCCTCGTACGTCGATCGCCTGCCCGCCCGGCCGCAGGCCGTTGAACCGCTCGACCACCGTGACGCGGAAGCCGTACCGGTTCAGCCAGTAGGCGAGGGTGGGCCCGCCGATGCTGGCGCCGGAGATCAGGACGCTGATGCTCTTCGGGCTCTTCGATTCGCTGGGCATGGACATGTGCGCTCCTCGTACGTCTGCGGAACTTCCCTGCGTACGAGGCTGATCGCCCCCACCGACAGGCCGCCGACAACGCGCTTGCGGCCACCGACAGGGCACCGACGTCATTCGACCTTGTGGCAAGATCGCCGGATGCTACGACTCACCGACTTCATCATCGACTGCCCGGACACGATGAAGCTGGCAGCCTTCTACTCCGAGGTGACGGGGCTCCCGGTCAAGCCCGGCAGTGACGAGAACTGGGCCGGCATCCAGCTCGGCGACATCGAACTGGCCTTCATCCGGGTGGACGACTACCACGCCCCGCAGTGGCCCGACAGCGAGCACCCCAAGCAGTTCCACCTCGACTTCGAAGTCGACGACATCGAGCCCGAACAGCGCCGCGTCCTGTCCCTCGGCGCAACCCTCCAGCGCGACTGCACCGACCCCGACGGCTACGGCTTCCGCGTCTACACCGACCCCATCGGCCACCCCTTCTGCCTCTGCCGCAACAAGGGCGTCACCTGGACCCCCGAAGGCCGCCCCGTCTGGCCCGAGCGCGCCGAGTAGGAGGCGGGCGGTACGGGGCGGCGCTCGGGTGGAGGTCCTGCGGGTGGCCGTTTCTTGTGAGCTTCTGGTGCGGCCGCCCTCTCTCCGAGTGTGGCCCCCTCCACCACCGCGTCAAGGGCGCCTCCGGCGTCGCAAGCGATGGCCTACGGCCACCCTTGACCCGGCGCCACCGGGGTCCTTTTCACACTCGGAGGGCGGCCGGGGGCCCGGCCACGCGGACAGGCCCGGGTATCGGCCGGCCGCCGTAGGCGGATGGCGGGTGCATGGGTGGTGGGACCGGGTATCGCTCCGGATGGGGATTCCTCACGGGCCGGTGAGTGGGGGCTCGGTTCGTGGCTGGGGCCGGTGAGCCGTATCCCCCCCCGGCTCGGGGTGCGCGGGAGTGGAATGGGGTGCCCACTCCCGGCTTGCGACCAACGCCCGTCATCGGGCCGGGACCCATGCCCCGCTGGCCACGGCCGGAGGGCGATACAAACCCCGCTCCCGCGAGGCCTTGGACGCCACAGACCACCACTGAAGTCACAGACGTCCCACGTGCCTCGCCCACTGTCGGGGATTGCCGACTTTGCACCGCCCGGCAGGACTCCGTCGGGCGACTGCCGGGGCGGTCTGCAAGCACCCCCGGCGAGGGATCGCGGGCAAAGTCCGCTCGCGCGAGATCCTGGGTGCTACAGGCCGCCACTGGAGTCACACCCGCTCACCCTCCCCATCGCTGGCGGGGATTGCCGGCTTTGTGCCGCCCGGCAGGGGCCGATGGCGGTGACGGGCGGGCGAAGTCCGCAATCCTCGGGCCTGGTCGGGACGCGCGATCCAGGGGGCGGCGGGGTCGACGATCCCGGCCTGCGGGCTCAGGGCGCCGGCGCTACGCCCGCAAGGCCGAGCACTACTCACCTTCGCCGGTAGGGCCGCAACCTCATCAACTACCGTCGACTTTCTCCCTAGATACGACTATGATCTACGGCGACATCGCGTGTCGGTCACCGGCTGGGTGAGGCATGGAGGTGTCGGGACATGCCTTCGGAGGCATTCCTTGTCAGTCGAGTTGAATCACACGATCGTCCACGCCCGGGACAACCGGGAGTCCGCAGAGTTCTTCGCGAACCTGCTCAACCTTGAGATCACCGCCGAGTGGGGTCCGTTCATCGCGGTCGGCCTGGGCAACGGCGTCACGCTGGACTTCGCCACCATCCCCGCGGACAGCATCACCCCCCAGCACTACGCCTTCTTGATCTCCGAGGAGGAGTTCGACGCGGCGTACGCGCAGATCCAACAGCGCGGCATCGAGCACTACGCCGACCCCCACCGGAAGCAGCCCGGCACGATCAACCGCAACGACGGCGGCCGCGGCGTGTACTTCATGGACCCGGCGGGCCACGCGATGGAACTCATCACCGTGCCGTACGGCGGCTGGACCTCGTAACCGCACGCACCGAGGGCCGCACTCCCAGCACGGAGCGCGGCCCTCGACCGCTGCTTGCACCCCGTGTATTCGCGGCCGAGCAAAGTCCGCTCGTGCGAGGCGTTGGGCGCCGCAGACCGCCTCTGAAGTCACAGGAGTTCACATCCTCCTCATCGCGGCTGCGGATGCCCGACTTCGTTCCGCCGAGCAGGGCTCCGGCGCCCCGCCGGCGTCCGCAGCTCGCCCCCATTGGCCCCTACCGGGCGGCACAAAGTCCGCAATCCGCGCCAGCGATGGGGCGGGTGGGATTCCTGTGATGCCAGTGGCGGCCTGCAGCACGCACGACCTCGCGGCAGCGGGGTTAGCACGACCGGCACCCCGGCGGAGTCCTGTCCGGGCGGTGCAAAGTCGGCAATCCGCGCCTGAGATGGGGCGGGTGGGACTTGTGTGATGCCAGTGGTGATCTGCGGCACTCAGGGCCTCGCGCGAGCGGACTCTGCCCGTCCGTCACCGCCATCGGTCGCTTCCGGGCGGCACAAAGTCGGCAATCCCCGCCATCGATGGGGCGGGTGAGGCGGGTGTGGCTTCAGGGGCGGCCGTCGTGGCCCAGGACCTCGCGGGGGCGGGGTTTGTATCGCCCGCCGGGGGTGATCCAGCGGGGCATGTGCCCCTGCCCGAGGGCGGCGGTCGGCCGCTGAGCCGGGATTGGCCGCCCCATTCCACGTCCGCGCACCCCCGAACCGGCGGGAACGGCCCCACCCGCCCCGGCCGGGAACCGAGCCCCCGCCCACCGGGCGGGAGTGTCCCACTCGGGGGAGCGATACCCGGGCCCGCCCACCACCGGCCCGTCGCCCGCCTACGGCGGCCGGCCGATACCCGGGCCTTTCCGCGTGGCCGGGCCCCCGGCCGCCCTCCGAGTGTGAAAAGGCCCCCGGAGGCGCCGGGTCAAGGGTGGCCGTAGGCCATCGCTTGCGACGCCGGAGGCGCCCTTGACGCGGTGGTGGAGGGGGCCACACTCGGAGAGAGGGCGGCCGCACCAGAAGCTCACAGGAAACGGCCACCCGCAGAACCTTCACCCGCGCACCGCGCGGGCCTTCGCCTCGCCTCGCCTCGCCGCGCCCCAGAGCTTCGCCTGGGGTGGGGGCACCACCAGTGGAGGCGCAGCCCGGGGTCGTACCCCCAGTGCGGTACATCGCAAGGCGCCGGAGCGTTTCGACTCAGGGCCTCTCCAGGCCCTCCGGGCCAAGGGGAAGCGGCAAGGGGAGCGCCCGGGCCCAGAGGGCCCCGGGGCGCGGCACGGACCAGGCGTGGCGGGCCGAACCAAGACCCGGACGACCCGGCCTGGCGAAACGGCCCCCGCAGGCGCGTGGCCCCGGGCCGCAGGGCCCAGGGAGCGCGCCGGGCCGGGGATCCCACCCAGGCAAAGCGCTGGGAGAGTCGCGGGCCCGGCCGAGACCCGGACGACCCGGCCCAATGCCCCGTCCCCGCAGGCACGGGGCACCCCCAGCCCTCCGCGCCCAAGGGGCGCGACGGCCGGCCAGGCGGCGCGGGCCTTTACACGGGCGTAGGCCGGGCGGGGGTCCCACCCAGGCAAAGCGCTGGGAGAGTCGCGGGCCCGGACGAGATCCGGACGGCGCGGCCAGTGCTCCGGCCCCCGCAGGCGCGGGGCACCCGGGGTCGACGCCCGGTAGAAACGACCCAATGCACCAGGCCCTCCGGGCCTAGCGGGCGCGGCGGCCGGCCAGGCGTCGCGGCGCCGGCCAAGGCCCAGGACCAGGACGACGAGGCCAGTGCTCCGACTACCCTCGCCCAAGGAATGCGCCCGCGGAGGAGTCTTTACCCGGGCGTAGGCCGGGCCGCTCAGCGGCCCGGCCGCCCATCGGCGATCAGGCGTGGACCGCGCGCCACGGGGTGCACTGGCGCTCGCTGCCCTTCACGACGCAGCCGCGCAGCTTGTACGCGTGCCCCTCGGGCAGGTTGCCGGAGACGACCTTCATGTAGATCGCCTTGTGGCCGCGCGTGGAGGCGACGCGGCCGTTGCTCAGCTCGGCCTCGACCGCCCAGCCGTCGGGGCTGATGTCCTTGGCGATGAGGGAGTCGCCCGGGATGTTCGGCGCGGGCTGCGGGTCCGCGTTCCACCGGACGAAGCCCATGTCGTGGCCGTCCCGGGGGCTGCTGATGTGGATGGTCAACGACCCGTCCGATGCCATCGCGGCACGTTCCGAGACCCCGGTGATGGACAGGGAGACTTCGCTGTCGGGCGCGAGGTCGCCCGTCTCCTCGGCGCTGGCGGTTCCGGCCCCGGCGGTGAGCGCCACGCCGGCGAACAGGGCGGCCGAACCGATGACCGCGCCGATGCGCTTGTGAATCGAACCCATGATTTCCTTCGTTCCCGCGCACGACGGCATACCGCCGTGCGCACGTTCCCCCGCCAGCCTCGAACTCCGCTGGCAGTCAGTCAAAACCACTGTAACCGGGCCCTGTTGAAGATCTACTGGTGGGTATCTTCTCTAGCGCCCCGGTCCCGAAATACTCCCGGAATACCCCCGGCGACCTCGGAGTTGGCACCGGCATGACCACCGACCGCTCGTTCCTCTTCGTCCTCGGCAGCTCCCGCGCCGACGGCAACTCCGAGATACTCGCCCGCGCCGCCGCCGCGCACCTGCCGGCCGGCGTGCCGCAGCGCTGGGTGGATCTGAATGAACACGTGCTGCCGGACTTCCAGGACGGGCGGCACGAGAGCGGCGACCGGCAGGGCTCGGCGAGCGAGGAGCTGCTGAGGCACGCCACGGCGGAGGCGACCGACGTCGTGATCGTCTCGCCGCTGTACTGGTACAGCCTGTCCGCGCAGGCCAAGCGGTATCTGGACTACTGGTCGGGCTGGCTGAACGTGCCGGGGTCGGACTTCAAGGAGCGGATGGCGGGCGGCACGCTGTGGGGGGTGACGGCCATGGCCGACGGCGACCATGTCGTCGCGGACGGTCTGGTGACCGGGCTGAGCCATTCGGCGGCGTATCTGCGGATGCGGTTCGGCGGGGTGCTGACCGGGACGGGCTCCCGGCCCGGCCGGGTGCGGGCCGACGAGCGGGCGATGGACCGCGCCCGGACCTTCTTCCAGGGTGAGCCGCCACTCGCCCGTTTCCCCTACGAGGTGGAGGCCGGCGCCGCCGTGTGATCTCGGCACGGCCCCGGGGAAGGCTCCCCGCATGGACCAGGAACAAGGCCGCCGCTGGCTGAGCACCGCGCTCGACGAGGCGCGGGCCGGGCTCGCGGAGGGCGGGGTGCCGATCGGGGCCGCGCTCTACGGGCCGGACGGGGCGCTGCTCGGGCGCGGGCACAATCGGCGGGTGCAGGACGGGGATCCGTCGGCGCACGCGGAGACGGCCGCGTTCCGGGCGGCGGGCCGGCAGCGCTCGTACCGGGGTACGACGATGGTGACGACCCTGTCGCCCTGCTGGTACTGCTCCGGTCTGGTCCGGCAGTTCGGCATCTCGCGGGTGGTCGTGGGCGAGGCCCGCACCTTCCACGGCGGGCACGACTGGCTCGCGGAGCACGGGGTGGAGGTCCTGGTCCTGGACGACCCCGAGTGCGCCGCCCTGATGCGGGGCTTCATCGCGGAGCACCCGGCCCTGTGGAACGAGGACATCGGCGAGGAGCCCGAAGCATGAGCGACGCCCGGCTGCCCACCATCGATCTGCGCCGCGATCCCGGCCCGCAGCTGCCCGCCGTCGACCTCGCCCTCCGCAAGGCCGGGTTCCTGCTGGTCAGCGGCCACGGGGTGGACCCCGGGCTCCGGTCCGAGATCCGGGCCGTCGCCCGCCGCTTCTTCCACCTCCCGGCCGCCGTCAAGGAGCCGTACGCGGTGAAGGTCGGCGGCCGCGGCTGGCTCGGGCCCGGCGCCGAGGCCAACGGCTACGCCGAGGGCACCGCCACCCCGCCCGACCTCAAGGAGTCGCTGTCCTTCGCGGCGGAGACGCCGACCGGGGATCCGGCCGTGGACGCCGAGTGGTTCCTGCCGAACACCTGGCCCGATGAGACGCCCACCCTCAAGCCACTGGTCGAGGAATACCTGGCCCAGATGCGGGAGCTCTCCGACCAGGTCCTCGACCTCCTCGGGCTCGCCCTCGGCGAGGAGCAGGACTTCTTCACCCGGCACACCGGGCATCCCACCTTCGGCTTCAACATCAACTGGTATCCGGGGACCGAGCGGACCGGGCCGCCCGAGCCGGGGCAGTTCCGGATCGGCCCGCACACCGACTTCGGCACCGTGACGATCCTGGACCGGCAGGCGGGCCGGGGCGGGTTGCAGCTGTTCACCGACGAGGGCGGCTGGCAGGACGCCCCGTACGACGCGGACGCCGACGCCTTCACCGTCAACATCGGGGATCTGATGGCGGGTTGGACGGGCGGTCGCTGGCGCTCCGGGCGGCACCGGGTGCTGCCGCCGCCGGTCGACGTGCCCGCCGAGGAGCTGATGTCGCTCGTCTACTTCTACGAGTGCACCCCGGGCACCACGATCAACGGCATCGAGTCCCACTCCTATCTGCGGGCCAAGCTCGATGCGATCAGCGCCGGTTGAACGGAACCCCGAAAACCCTGGCCGATGACCAACTCCCCGTCGATAATTCGGACTTGAGGATGTGACGGGGCACGTCTGACGGGATGCGGGGGATTACGGGTGCCGAGAGTCCTGTACGGCCGCGAGGCGGTGCTCCAGCGCACGGGGCTCGCCGCGCGCCTCATCGGGTTGGCGGGCGAGGGGCTCGGCCGTGTGCCGTACGAGCACGGGGACGACCCGCCCGTCGTCGTGTTCACCGGCGGGCGCGGCATGGGCAAGACCGCCCTGCTCAAGCAGCTCCGCGACAGCTACAGGGTCGCCACTCCGCTCGCCCTGCTCGACTGCGACCGGATCGAGCCGCCCGCCGACCACGGCCCGGGCTGGACCGAACTGACCGGTGCACTGGCCGAGTTGGCGGTGCAGCTGGCGCCGCGGGTGACGGGGGCGAAGCCGGTGCAGTTCCCGCGGCTCTCGCTCGGTCTGGTCGCGGTCGCCTCCACCGGCTGGTCGCGGGAGGACGAGGAGCGGGCGCAGCGGGATCTGCAGCGGCTCGGGCCGGTGCTGTCCACCGTCGACGCCACGAAGGGCGCGGCGGCGAACTGGGTCACCAAGGTGCTGACCAAGCTCGCCGCGACCTTCGCGGAGACCGCGGCCCCGCTCGCCGGGCTGCTGGCGGAGGCGACCGTCGAGACCGTCCTGGAGGAGGTCTTCGGGCGGGTGCAGCAGAAGTCGGAGGGCTGGTACGGGAGTTACCGCAACGCCGGCGGGCGCGGCAAGGCCGGGCTCCAGCAGCTCGCCATCGACTTCGAGCAGGGCGGCCGGCGCCGCCGGGAGGCCGAGGGCTTCCTGGTCGGCGCGCTGGTGGAGGACCTGGGCCAGGCCTACAAGGGCCTCACCAGGGTCGGCACCCGGCGCGGCCGGCCCGTCGTGCTGCTCGACAACGCGCACGGCGAGCTGGGCCGCCGGCTCGTCGAGCCGATCCTGCGGGCCCGTCACGAGGGCCGCCGCGACAAGCTGGTGGTGTTCGCCGCCTCCCGGGTCCGTGAGCACGAGGGCCTGCGGCACGCGCACCGCCTGAAGCTGCCGGAGACCGCGCACCGGGCGCCCGCCCCGCGCGGCGACGACGTCACCTCCGGCATCCTCGCGGTCGACCTCACCCCGCTGTCGCCGGGCCAGACGCAGGCCGCCTTCGACCGGCTCGACCCGTCCGGCCGCACCCCCGCCGACCTGGCCCGGGGTGTGCACCGGCTGACCGGCGGCCGGCCGCTCGGCGTGGTGCTGCTCGGCCGGGCCGCCGCCGAGGCGCCGCGCGCCGAACGCCCCGGGCTCACCCCGGGCGCGCTGCTCGACCTGACCGTGGAACTCCGCGAGGACGCGCACCCGGTGCCGGTCGCGCCGACGCTGCTCGGGGCGCTGCTGCCGCAGCCGCGCCTGGAGCCGTTCACGGTGCTCGCCGCCGCGCACGACGAGGAGTCGGCCCGGCTGCTCGCCCACACCCGGCTGCGCGCCGAGAACCGGGACGGTGACATGGCGCTGCTCGTACGGGACCGGCTGCGCGCCGAGGACTGGGCGGAGGGCCCCGAGCACTTCGTCGCCGACCCGCTGCTCCGGGCCCTGCTGCTGCACCGGCTGCGTTTCGAGGACGCCGACCATCCGCGGCACGCGGCCTGGCGGGCGGTGCACGAGACGCTGCACCGGCATTACGGGCGGGCCGGCGCGCCCGCCGCCGAGCTGCCGTACCGGCTGTTCCACGAACTCGCCCTGGGCCGGACCGAGGACGCGGTGACGCATCTGCGGACCACGTTCCCGGAGCCGGACGTGGTGGGCTGGCTGGGGCGGCTGCGGTTCGTGGCTTCCGCCCCGTACCCGCGCGAGGCGGGCAGCGGCGGACCGACGGCCGGCGGGCCCGATCCGCGCCGGGCCGCCGCGCTCGGCCGCCAGGCACCGGACGGCCAGGCGCAGGACCCGCTCCCCGCCGGGCTCGACGCGGACGCGACCGCCCTGCACCTGTCCGTACGCCGGCTGCTGCACGCCGTGTGGCTGCTGACCGATCCGCTGGCGCTGCCCGACGAGGAGGTGACCGAGAAGCTGGCGCACGAGCTGCGGCAGCTGTCCGGGCGCCATCTGACGGGCAACAGCCCGCTGTGGGACGCGGCCACCCACTGGCCCAGGGACATTCACGCCTGGCGGCGCCCCTCGCTGCCGCCGGGCCGCCAGGACGGAGTCTGAGGCGATGACCGACCCGCTGCACCCGCGCAACCGTTTCCTCGCCCGCCATCTCTACACCCCGAGACAGCGGTTCTTCGCCGCCGTGCTCGCCCTGCTCGTGATCGGGCTGCCGCTCGGCTGGGCGATCAAGACCTGGACGACTCCGGAGAACCGTTCCTGTGCGGCGGGGGTCGCCCGCCCCGCCGGCTCCGACGAGTGCGTCGGCGTCAACGGCGACGGCTTCGCCTTCCGGATCCCCGAACTCGCCCACATCGCCGGGCTTATCGGCCGCGAGAACGCCACCCTGAAGCCCGGCGAGTACGCCACGGTCGCCGTCCTGCTGCCGCTCACCTCGCCCGACGCGGGCATGCGGGTCAAGGTGCTGCACGAGCTCCAGGGCGCGTACGCCCGCCAGCACCGGGCCAACCACGAGTCCAACAGCGAGACCCCGAAGATCCGCCTGGTCCTCGCCAACACCGGGAAGAACAACGCCCATTGGCGGGCCACCGTCGACCAGCTCAAGGGCATGACCGGCGCCCCGGACCAGCTGCGCGCGGTCACCGGCGTCGCCACCTCCTCCACCGAGGTACGCCAGGCCGTCACCGCCCTCACCCACGAGGCCGGCCTCGCCGTCGTCGGCACCACCATCACCGCCGACGACATCGCCAACGGCCCCGGCCCCGGCGACAACCGCTTCCCCGGCCTCGCCCGGGTCTCCCCCACCAACAGCGACGAGGCCGACGCGCTGGCCCACTTCGGCAGGGTGAACGCAGCCAAGGCCCTCCTCGTCCAGGACACCCGCACCGGCGACCACTACACCGACACCCTCAAGTCGGCCTTCGCCAAGTCCCTGCAGGGCGCCCCCTACGAGCCGCAGCTGTTCACCTCGCCCGCCGACCCCACCGAGGAGGGCACCACCGCCAACACCTTCCGGCAGATCACCCACCTCATCTGCGACACCCGCGCCGAGACGGTGTTCTTCGCGGGCCGGCACACCCAGCTGCGCCAGTTCATCAACGCGCTCGGCGCCCGCGGCTGCGCCGAGCGCTCCTTCACCATCCTCACCGGCGACGAGGGCTCCTACCTGGGCGCCGACCCCAAGCTCGACCGGCGGGCCCTCAAGGCGCGGCTCACCGTGCGTTACGCCTCGCTCGCGCACCCGGACGCCTGGCGGGCCGCGCCGGGGCGGCCGGTGCCGGCGACGGGCGGGTCGACGGTCGCGTACGACACCTTCCTGACGGACATCGCCCGCGCGGACGAGAAGCCGGTGGCGCTCGCGGACGGGCAGGCGATCGTCGCGTACGACGCGATGGCGACCGCCGTCCACGCGATCCGCCAGGCCACCCCGGACGGCGCGGCCTTCCCGGAGCTGGACGACGTGGCCACCCAGTGGCCGCAGGTCAAGGGCTCGCTGCGGGTGCAGGGGGCGAGCGGCTGGATCTGTCTGGACAACTTCGGCAACCCGTACAACAAGGCGGTCCCGATCGTGGAGCTCGCCGGGGACGGCACCCAGCGCTTCGTGGCGATCGCCTGGCCGGCGGGCGGCCCGCCGGCCACGAGCTGTCTGCCGCCGAAGAAGGGCTGACCGTACGGATACGGATACGGATACGGGTCCGGCTACGGCTCCCACTTGGGCCAGGGCGCCTCGTCCCGCTCGTACAGCTCCCGCAGCTCGCGCCAGCGGTCGGGCGTCCAGTCGCGCCAGTCCGTGGGGTGCCCGTTCAGGGCCCTGACCAGCCGTTCCAGGTGCTCGTGCCAGCCGGCCAGCATGTCGAGCATGGCCTCCTTCGGGCCGGTGAACTCGGCCGTGAAACGCAGCACGGTCGACACGTCGTGGTCCGGGCCCGGTTCCAGGTGGAAGCGGATCCGGCCGTGCGGCGGGTCGACCGTGTACTCGGCGACGTATTCGGGGTCCCAGGCGGTGACCTGCCCGGAGACGACCGTGTCACTGTTCAGCCAGCGGAGCGTGACCCGGCCGCCGAGCCGGGGCTCCAGCGGGTCCGCGGCGCACAGCCAGGCGGGCAGGCCCTCGGGGGTGGCGACGGCGGCCCACACCGCGATCGGCGGGTGTGGCAGCTCGACCACGTAGCGCAGCAGGTGCGCGTCGCCGTCGTGGGTCTCGCTCCGGCCCCGGGGTATCTCGCTCATACCTCCAGCGTGGCCCCGGGGCGGGGCGGGTGCCAGCTCAGACGCCGGCGGTCACACTCCGGCGTACGAGTGCTTGCTGCTGACGAAGATGTTGACGCCGTAGTAGTTGAAGAGGAAGCAGGCGAAGGCGATGAGCGCGATGTACGCGGCCTTGCGGCCCTTCCAGCCGGCGGTGGCGCGGGCGTGCAGGTACGCCGCGTAGCCGACCCAGGTGATGAAGGACCAGACCTCCTTGGCGTCCCAGCCCCAGTAGCGGCCCCACGCGTCGCCGGCCCAGATCGCGCCGGCGATGATCGTGAAGGTCCACAGCGGGAAGACCGCCGCGTTGACCCGGTAGGCGAACTTGTCGAGGCTGGCCGCGGCGGGCAGCCGCTCCAGGACGGAGCGGGCGAAGGAGCCGGGGTTGCCGCCGGTGGCGAGCTTGTTCTCGTACGAGTCGCGGAACAGGTAGAGCAGGGTGGCGACGGCGCCCAGGTAGAACACGGCGCCGCAGAAGATCGCGGTGGAGACGTGGATCCACAGCCAGTACGAGTCGAGCGCCGGCACCAGCTGGTCGCTGGGCGTCTTCAGCCAGGTGACCGCCATGCCCAGGTCGAGCAGGACCGTGGTGACCAGCGGCAGGCCGATCCAGCGCACGTTCTTCTTGGCGACGAGGAAGCCGAGGTACGCGCCGACCGCCACCGTGGAGAAGGTGGTGGAGAACTCGTACATGTTGCCCCAGGGGGCCCGCTGCACGGAGAGCGCGCGGGTGATCACGCCGGCCGCCTCGATGAGGAAGGCGAGCGCGGTCAGCGAGACCGCGATCCGGCCGTACAGGTCGCCCTGGACGGTGCCGCCGGCCGCACCGGGGCCGTCCGGGACGTCCCGGGCGCCGGCCGCGGAGCGGGTGACGACCTGCGGCTTGTCGAGCACGGCGGTGCCACCGCCGGCCGTCTTCACCTGGACGGCCGGGGCGGCGGCGGCCGCCTTCGGCTGCTGCTGCGTGAGGGCGGCGGCGGTGCGGCCGACCTTGCTGCGGCTGCCGAACACCCACTCGGCGATGTGGGCGAAGAAGGCCAGTGTGTAGACGGCCATGGACGAGTAGACGAGCAGGTCGCTCAGCTGCGCCAGGCTCTCGTTGGTCTCGGCGGCGAGGATCACTTCTCAGCCCCTTCGGACTTTGCGGCAGGTTCCGCGGCAGGGTCTTCTGCGGATTCGGGTTCCGGCGCCGTGGGCGCCTTCGCGTGGAGCGTGGCCGCGAGCTCGGCCAGCTCCTCGGGCAGCTTGGCGGACTCGCTGCGGCCGAGGCCCGCCATCTCGACGACGGTGACACCGTCCTCGCCGCGGACCGCCCGGACCCAGACCCGGCGGCGCTGGATGAACAGCGAGCCGGCGAGTCCGGCGATGGCGGCGACCGCGCCGGTGAGCGCGAGGCCGTTGCCGGGCTGCTGGGAGATCTGGAAGCTCGCCCACTCCTTGATGTCCTTCTCGAAGGTGATCGAGCCGGCGCCGTCGGGCAGCGTCATGGTCTCGCCGGGCAGCAGCCGGTTGGCCTTGCCGGTGCCGCCGGCGACCGCGAACTGCTTCATCTTCGCGGTGTCGAGCTGGTAGACGTTCTGCGGCAGACCGGAGTCGACCCGCAGGTCGCCGTGGAAGCCGGTGAGCGCCATGACCGGGAAGTCGAGCGCCGGGAACTGGGAGAACATCGTCCCCTTGCCGGCGCCGGCGAAGGTCGGCACGAAGAAGGCCTGGAAGCCCAGCTGCTCCTTCTTGCCGAATCTGTCGCGGTAGCCGTCCATCACCTTGATCGCACCGGACGAGGTGATGTTGTTGTCGATCGGCAGCAGCGGCACGGGGCCGCTGGTCACGACCTTGCCGCGGCCGTCCCGGACGGTGACGACGGGCGCGTAGCCGTGGGCGATCAGATAGACCTTGGAGCCGTCGACCTCCAGCGGCTCGTTGACCCGGATGACCGCCTTCTTGTCCGGGCCGCCGTTCTCGGAGTAGGTGACGGCCGCCTCGAAGGTGCGCGGGGTGCCGCGCTGGGGGCCGTTCTTCTCGTACGTGCCGGTGAAGCTGTCGAGCTTGAAGCCGAACGGGGCCAGGTCCTCGACGGAGAACTGGGAGCCGGACTTGAAGTCGTCGTACTGGGTGAGCGTGTTGGAGAAGCCGTCGCCCTCGACGATGAGCTTGCCGCCCTCGGACTTGAAGAGCTGGCCCACGGCGAAGGACACGAGGATGACGATCAGGGCGACGTGGAAGAGCAGGTTGCCCGCCTCGCGCAGATAGCCCTTCTCGGCGGCGACGGCGTCACCCGCGATGTGGGCGCGGAAGCGGCGCCCCTTGAGGGTCGCGAGCGCGGCGGCCCTGACCTCCTCGGGATCGGCCTCGGTGCGCCAGGTGGCGTACGCGGGGAGCCGGGTGAGGCGCTTGGGGGCGCCCGGCGGGCGGCCGCGGAGCTGGCCGACGAACTGCCAGGTGCGGGGCACGATGCAGCCGATGAGGGAGACGAACAGCAGGATGTAGATCGCGGAGAACCACACCGAGCTGTAGACGTCGAAGAGCTGGAGCTTCTCGTAGAGCGGCGTGAGCGTCTCGTGGGCCTGCTTGAACTGCTCGACCTTCAGCTCGTCCGCGCTGGTCTGCGGGATGAGCGAGCCGGGCACGGCGCCCAGGGAGAGCAGGAAGAGCAGGATCAGCGCGACCCGCATGGAGGTCAGCTGCCGCCAGAACCAGCGGATCCAGCCGATGACGCCGAGGGTGGGGCCGCCGAGCGCGGTCTCCTCGCGGGGGGCGGTGGACAGCTGTTCCCCGGCGGCGCCGAGGCCGTCCTGCTGCTCCGCCGTGTGCCCTGTCGTCTCGGCCTGGCTCGTCTCGGTCTTGCTCGTTTCGGTCTTGCTCATGGATCAGATTCCCGGAGTGAAGTCGGCCGCCCAGGACTGCATCGCGGAGACGATTCCGTCCCAGGCCCCGGTGACGAGCAGGAGTCCGGTGACGATCAGCATGATGCCGCCGGTGCGCATGACCCACACATAGTGCCGCTTCACCCAGCCGAAGGCACCGAGCGCCCGCCGGAAGGCGATCGCGGTGAGGATGAACGGCAGCCCGAGGCCCACGCAGTAGGCGACGGTGAGCAGTGCGCCGCGGCCCGCGCTGGCCTCGTTGGAGGCGAGGGCCAGGACGGCGGCGAGGGTGGGTCCGATGCAGGGGACCCAGCCGAGGCCGAACAGCACGCCGAGCATGGGGGCGCCGAGGAGGCCGGCCACCGGGCGCTTGTGGAAGCGGAACTCGCGGCGGGTCAGCCAGGGCATGGCGCCCATGAAGAAGGCGCCGAGGACGATGGTGAGGACGCCGAGCACCTTGGAGATGATCTCGCGGTGCATCTGCAGGGCGCTGCCGAAGCCGCCGAACAGGGCGCCGCCGGAGACGAACACGACGGTGAAGCCGAGGACGAAGAGCGCGGCCCCGCCCGCCATGCGGCCCCGCCGGGCCTCGGCGAGGTCGGTGCCGGTGACCCCGGTCACGTAACTGAGGTAGCCGGGGACGAGGGGCAGCACGCAGGGCGAGAAGAAGGAGACGAGTCCTCCGAGCACGGCGATGGGGACCGCCAGGAGGAGCGCTCCGCTGAAGACCGTCTCGTTCACGTCACTTCTCCGCGACCAGCGGGTCGATCACGGACTTCAGCTTGTCCTCGTCGAGCGCCATGAGGGAGCGCGCGGCGATCTTGCCCTGCTTGTCGAGGACGATGGTGGAGGGGATGGCCTGGGGCGGCAGCGAGCCCTTGGGGAAGGCGCCGAGGATGATCTTCCCGGCCGGGTCGTACAGACTCGGGTACGTGATGTCGTAGTCCGCCTCGAAGTTGACGGCGTTCGACTTCTGGAAGTCGCGGGTGTTGATCCCGACGAACTCCACGCCCTTGGCCTGGTACTCCTTGGAGACCTTGGCGAAGTGCGGCGCCTCGGCACGGCACGGCGCGCACCAGGAGCCCCAGACGTTGAGGACGACGACCTTGCCCTTGAAGCCGGCGACGTCGAGCTGCTTGCCTTCGAGGGTCTCGCCGGCGAGCTCGTTCACCGCCTTGCGCTCGCCCTTGGCGACGGTGGCGATACCCCCCGTGTTGGTCACGAAGTTGGTGTCGCCGCCGCCGCCCGACTTGCCCTTGGAGTCGGAGCTGCATGCGGTCAGCACGAGCGCGGCGGCCACGAGGGCGACCGCCGGCAGGGCGCGACGAGGGGCATGGCTGAGGCACATGTGAAAAGTTTCGCATGGGCGTTTCGCCGATCTTGGGCACCCCCACTACGTGCCCGTAACGCCCCTTGTCAAGATCGTCTAAGCCGGGCGGAGGAACGTGTTCCAGCCGCCGGCCGGGGACTGGCCGACCTCCAGGGTACGCAGCTTGGCGAGGATCTTGGGGTCCTGGACGTCCAGCCAGTCGGTGAACTGGCGGAACGAGACGAGCCGCACGTCCTTCTTGCCGGCCATGCCCTTCAGGGCCTCCTCGACGGCGTCCATGTAGATGCCGCCGTTCCACTGCTCGAAGTGGTTGCCGACGAAGAAGGGGGCGCGGTTGGACTCGTAGGCGCGGTTGAAGCCGTTGAGGTACGCCTCGGCGGCCTGCTTGCGCCAGCCGGGATAGCGCGAGGGCATGCCCTTGGTCGTGTTCTTCGACTGGTTGGCGAGCATGTTGTAGTCCATGGACAGGACCTCGAAGGAGTGCCCGGGGAAGGGCACGGCCTGCAGCGGCAGGTCCCAGACGCCGCCGCGCTTGACCGGCCACATCTGGCGGCCGCCGGGCGAGCTCGCGTCGTAGCGCCAGCCGAGGCGCTTGGCGGTGGGCAGCAGGTTGTCCTGGCCGAGGAGGCAGGGGGTGCGGCCGCCGACGAGCTCCTTGGAGTAGTCGAAGGGCAGCGACGGCAGGTCGGTCCAGCCGGTGTTGGTCCGCCACTGGGTGACGAAGCCCACGGCCTGGTCGATCTCGTTCTGCCACTGCGCGGGGGTCCAGTGGGCGACGGAGCCGGAGCCGCCGCAGAAGTGCCCGTTGAAGTGCGTGCCGATCTCGTGGCCGTCGAGCCAGGCCTGCCGGACGTTCTTCAGCGTCTCCTTGATGTGGTCGTCGGTGAGGTAGCCGATGTCGGAGGCGCCGACGCGGTTGTTCGGCGGGCGGTAGAGGTCCTTCTTGGACTCGGGCAGCAGATAGAGGCCGGAGAGGAAGAAGGTCATCGCCGCGTCGTGGTTCTTGGCGAGCTCGAGGAAGCGCGGGAAGAGGCCGTTGCCGACCTCGCCGGCACCGTCCCAGGAGAAGATGACGAACTGCGGCGGGGTCTGACCGGGTTCGAGCGGGACGGGGGCGTCGGGCTGGTTCGGCTGCTTTCCGGTGTCGGAGGTGGAACCGTCACCGATCGGTCGGCCGTCGTCCTGGGTGGGCTTGGCGGAGGGGTCCGGGGCGCCGGTGGCGTCTCCCCCCTTGCCGGGTCCGGAACGTCCCGTGTTGTCCTTGTTGTTGGTGCTGCAGGCGGCCAGCCCCATCGCGGCGGCGGCACCGACTCCCGCCCCGAGCAGACTCCTCCGATTGATCCCGCGCATGACTTCCCCATTCGCGCTGACGTAAGACCTGAACGTCATCCAAACCGACAATGAGTGAGATGACGGGAGGAACACGGAGGTTCCGGGAAATAGCACAAATTTCAGGGCGGTCGAACGACGTGCTGTCGTCCGACCGCCCTGAGGGTGTACTGCGGCGGGAGCCTCGGTGTCTACGCCCCGAAGCCTTCGCCTTAAGCCTTACGCCTTACGCCTTACGCACCGAAGGCCTTCGCCTTGCCCGGCACCGGCTTCGCGCCCGCGCGCAGGTGGACGGGGACCAGGTCGAGGGCCGGCTCGCTGTACCCGACGGAGACGATCTTGTCGCCGCGGTACGTGAACGAGGTCAGCGAGGCCAGCGTGCACTGCCGGCGCCGCGGGTCGTGCCACAGCCGCCGCTTCTCCACGAAGCTGCGCACGATCCAGATCGGCAGCTGGTGGCTCACGCACACCGCCTCGTGGCCGCGCGCCGCGTCCTTCGCCGCGTCCAGGGCGCCCATCATCCGGACGACCTGCTCGACGTACGGCTCGCCCCAGGACGGCTTGAAGGGGTTGGTGAGGTGCTTCCAGTTCGCCGGCTTCTTCAGCGCGCCGTCGCCGACGCCGAAGGTCTTGCCCTCGAAGACGTTCTCCGCCTCGATGAGCCGGGCGTCCGTGGCGAGGCCCAGACCGTGCGTCGTGGCGATCGGCGCCGCCGTCTCCTGCGCCCGCTCCAGCGGGGAGGCCACGACATGGGTGATGTCGCGGTCGGCCAGGTGCTCGGCGACCCGGTCGGCCATCTGCCGGCCCAGCTCGGACAGGTGGTAGCCGGCCCGGCGCCCGTACAGCACGCCGTCCGGGTTGTGCACCTCGCCGTGCCGCATCAGGTGGACGACGGTGATGTCCTCGTCGCTCTTCGGCAGGCTCGTCAGGTCGCTCATGCGGTGGCCTCCGCGGCGGCGCGGGCGGCGGCCGGCAGCGCGGCGGCGATCCGCTCGACCGCGCGCTCGTCGTGGGCGGTGGACACGAACCAGGACTCGAAGGCCGACGGCGGCAGGTAGACGCCGTCCGCGAGCATCGAGTGGAAGAAGGCGTTGAAGCGGAAGGCCTCCTGCTTCTTCGCGTCGTCGTAGTTCCGCACCTCACCGTCGGTGAAGAACACGGAGAACATGTTGGAGGCGGTCTGCAGCCGGTGCGCCACGCCCTCCTTGGCGAGCGCGCCGGTGACCAGGCCCTGGATCTCCTTCGAGACCGCGTCGACCTTCTCGTACGCGGCGGGGTCGAGCAGCTTCAGCTGCGCGAGTCCGGCGGCGGTGGCGACCGGGTTACCGGACAGGGTGCCCGCCTGGTAGACCGGGCCGGCCGGGGCCAGGTGGCCCATGACGTCGGCGCGGCCGCCGAAGGCCGCCGCCGGGAAGCCGCCGCCCATGACCTTGCCGAAGGTCATCAGGTCGGGCTTGACGCCGTCCACGCCGTACCAGCCGGCCCGCGAGGTGCGGAAGCCGGTCATGACCTCGTCGGAGATGTACAGCGCGCCGTTCTTCGCGCAGGCGTCCTTCAGACCCTGGTTGAAGCCGGGCAGCGGCGGGACGACGCCCATGTTGCCCGGGGAGGCCTCGGTGATCACACAGGCGATCTCGCCGGGGTGGCGGTGGAAGGCCTCGTGCACGGCCTCGATGTCGTTGTACGGCAGGACGATGGTGTCGCCGGCCTGCGCGCCGGTCACACCGGGCGTGTCGGGCAGGCCGAAGGTGGCGACGCCGGAGCCGGCCGCGGCGAGCAGCGCGTCCACGTGCCCGTGGTAGCAGCCGGCGAACTTGACGACCTTCGCGCGCCCGGTGAAACCGCGGGCCAGCCGGATCGCCGACATCGTCGCCTCGGTGCCGGAGGACACCAGACGTACCTGCTCGACCGGCTCGATCCGCGCCACGATCTCCTCGGCGAGCGCGACCTCGCCCTCGCCCGGCGTGCCGAACGAGGTGCCGCGCGCCACCGCCGCCTGCACCGCCGCCGTCACCTCGGGGTGCGCGTGGCCGAGGATCATCGGTCCCCACGAGCAGACGAGGTCGACGTACTCGCGACCGTCCGCGTCAGTGAGGTACGGACCGGTACCGGACACCATGAACCGGGGCGTTCCCCCCACGGCCCGGAAGGCCCGCACCGGCGAATTCACGCCGCCGGGCGTCACAAGGGAGGCGCGGTCGAAAAGCGTCTGTGAGACTGGGGCTTCGTATGAGTACGGCACTGTGATCCTGACCTGATCCTGACCTGCGAGGACGACGTCGAGTACGTGGGGACGGTGTGGGCACCCTGTGAATTACGCCGGGGCGTGTCTCCGTCGCGTCTGCGAAACTGGGGCGTCATAAGGATGGCTCACGGAATCCATGGTGTCAGAGGCCACGGCGATCTTGCGGACAGGTGTTTCACCGTACGACCGTGGGGGAGGTCACTGTCACGATGATCGGGCCGCGCGCGCAGACCGCGGACCGGAACAGCAGTCGGGTGGAGATATGCATCGCGGTGGCGGACCGGGCGAGGGGACGGACGACCTGGGTCCCGACCCTGTCCGGAGGGGGAGGCACCGGCGCCGGCGGACGGAAGAGCCGCGGGCCAACGAGCCGCGGGCCAATGAGCCGCGGATGGGTGCCGAGCCAAGGCCGGGCGCCGAGCCGCGGATGGGTGCGGACCCGCGGATGGGTGCCGAGCCCGTACGGCCGGCGGAGCCGGTCGACCCCACGCCCCCGAGCCCTGCCCCGGCCCCTAGCCCTGCCCCCGCTCCCGCCCCCGAGCGGAGCCAGCCTGCCGTCGACGAGTCCCGCCTCGGCCGGGCCCGGGCCCGCCGCGCCGCCCGCGCCCGCGAGGCCGGCCCCGTCGAGGGTTCGGTGACCCCGGTGGGCGGCGGAGACACGGGCGGAAACGGTCACGGGAACGGGGGCGGGCGCTTGGGCGTCACGTACAAGTACTTCGGCGCTCCCGACGGCGCGACGGCGGCCCGGGTCCCGATCTCGATGCGCCCCGAGGAGCTGGGCGGCGACGAGCTCGGCATGGGCGGCATGTTCACCAAGATCAAGCCGGAGACCATAGCCGCGATGGTCCTCACCGGCATCCAGGGCATGCCCCTGCACAAGGTCCCACCGCTGGAACTGGTCGTCCTCCACCCCGACTACGCGGTCGTCAAGCTCCCGATGACCGTCGTCGACCCCCTCCGCGGCATCGGCGAGGAATCCGTCGGCGCCGCCGCCTTCATCTGGTCCACCGTCCCCGACCGCGGCGGCCCCCAGGACGCGTTCAACGTCTACCAGCTGCTCCACGAGTGGCAGGACTTCAGCCACCGCCTCCACGAGGCGGGGCACCAGCCCTACTGCCTGGTGTGGCCGTAGGACCGGTGCCCGCATAGCGCTGTCGACGCCGGGCTAGGGGCGCCGGCCGGTGGCCTTCCGCGCGTCCTCGATCAGCCCCTCGGCCACCTCGGCGGCGAGCAGGAACGGCAGGAAGCGGTTGCTCGGCGTCTCGTGGTCCCGGTAGCGGGCGAACGGCAGGAGCGAGGCGAACAGCGCCCACCGGTACTCCAGGTCCGTGAACGCCCAGTTCGGCTGCTCACAGCCCTTGAGGATGGCCCGCAGCCGCGTCACACAGGTCAGCACCCGCCGTACCTCGGGATCCGCCGTCTCCTGGATCGCCGGCTCCCACAGCGCCTCCCCGCTCAGCGCCTGCGCGAACCAGGGCCGGATCTCGGCCAGCTGCTCCGGCGTCCAGGCGAACGTCCGTGACCACAGGGCGGATTCGAGACGGGCGAAGTCCTTGCAGATGTGCCCGCGGTGGGTGGTCTCGAAGTCGATGATGTACAGGTCGGGTTCGGCCCGCTCCGTGCCGCCCACCAGGACGTTCTCGCAGTGCAGATCGCCGTGGGCGACACAGGTGAGGTACGAGCGGGTGGTCAGGCCCGCCTGGCGGTCGTACAGCAGCCATTCGAGCAGCTCGGCCGGGTCCTCCTGGGCCTCCTGGTCCTGCTGTGCGGGGTTCTCGGGCCCCTCCGGGAAGACCTCCGCGATGTGCGCCACCAGCCACAGCGGGTTGGTCAGCCCGGCGTCGCGGTCGTCGGCCAGCAGGCCGGCCCGGGACGTGGAGCCCTCGAACAGCGCCCCCAGGGTGCGGGGCCGCCAGGTGAGCCCGCCGTCGACGCCGAAGATCTCCGCGACCTCCGGGGTCACGAAGTGCTCCAGCTCGGTCCGGGCGTCCTTGCCCGGGACGTATTCGGTCCGCTCGTGGTCGTCGGGCCGCAGCGCCGGGTACTCGCCACGCAGGTCGCCCATGGCGCGGCTGGCGTTGCTCAGCCAGGGCCCGAGGGCTTCGAGCAGCAGATCGTCGACCACGCCCCCGAGGGTCTCCTCCTTGACGTCGTCGGACCGCACCAGCCACGCCCGCAGGGTGGTCGGCTCGTCGCGGTTGCGGAACACGTACGAGGTGAGGATGCCCTGGTAGCGCTGCCCGTTGCTGCTGTTGATGACGGTCGCGGTGGACACCGTGCACTTGCTCGACCGGTAGACCGGGTGCAGCAGCTCGCCGAACGCGTCGAAGTTCCGCTTCTCGCGCTGGACCTTGGTGGCCTCGTCGATCTTGAGGACGCCGATCGGGCCGAAGACGTTGGAGGCGAGGAAGGTCGGTACGGGCCGGTCGGCGAAGAGCGCGCCCTGCATCACGGCGCCGTTCGTCTTCGGCGCCAGCTCCACGGCCACGCCCTGCAGCAGCCGGTTGGGCAGCTGGACCACGGAGTCCCGTTCGGTCAGCGACATCGAGGTGGAGGCGGCGGCACCGGCCGCGCCCGGCTCCCAGGCGTTGCGGACCACCCGGACCGCGCGGGCGGCGGTGAGCATGGCGAGGGCGCGCTCCCGCCAGAACTCGCGGATCTCGTCCTTCGCCACCGGTCCGCCCAGGGCGGTGTAGTGGGGCCGGTACAGGGCGGCGAGCAGGCGCTCCAGGCCCTCGGCCTTCCAGTTGGAGAGGATCAGCAGGATGAAGGCGATGCTGTCCCAGTGCTCCGGTTCGCCCGCCCACTGCCTCAGCAGATGCTGCGCCCACTGCTCGGGAAGGAAGTAGCGGCCCGAGTCGTCGGGACGCTGAACCCGCGCGTGCCGCCTGGCCTCCCCCGGCAGCACCGGTTCGGGCCCGCGGACGAGCAGCTGGAACCCGACGGCGAGCCGTACCCACTGACAGACCTGGTTGACGCTGTCCAGGTGGTACTCCTGGAGTTCGCCGACGGCGACGAGCGAGGTCGCCTCGGAGACGGCGAGGAGATCCTCCCGGCGGGCGTTGTCGACCCGGTACTCGATCTGCAGGGTCTGCAGGTAGCCCAGGACGTCGGCCACGATCTGGTAGTCGTTCTCCGGCATGTGCCGCCGCAGGGAGACGTTCAGGAGCGCGGACGACAGCCATTGCAGCCGGATCCGCCGGCCGTCCGCCGCCGTCCCTCCACGGCCGTACGTGCGCAGGTCGCGGGCCGTGACATGGCGGGCCTCCTTCGCCCGCTCGTGCAGCGGCCCGTAGACGTCACTGGGAACGGAGGTCCCGGCGAGATGTTCCCTGAGCCGCTGCAGATCGTCTTTGAGCAGCGCCCCGAACCGCTCGGCCGCCGTCGGCGCGTTCCGGCGGAGCATCTCCACCACGTGCTCGCCGAAGGCGTCGATCAGGTCCTCGGCGGGCGTCTCGTCGGCCCCGCCGTCCCGCCACTCGGCGAGGAGCTGATCCCAGCTGACGTTCCGGTGGTGCTCCCGGAGCGCCGATCCCTCGGTCTCGCCGTCGTCGGAGTCGTCGTCGGCGGCGGTGCGCCGCCAGGCGGACGCCGAGCCGGCCTGGCGAGGCACGGGCGCGGAGGTCTGGGTGGGTGCGGAGGTCTGGGTGGTGGTCTGCGCGGAGGCCTGGGCGGCGCCCTCGTCCGAGGAGGGCTCGGCGGCCGGGGCCTGGGCCCCGTCCGAGGAGGGCGTCGGCGGGGTCTGCTCCGGCGGCTGCGGCTCCGGGAGGTCGAGCTGGGCCAGGTGCTCCTTGCACTTCGCGATCGACCCGGCGAACTGCGGCTGGTCGCGGAAGCCGTACAGCTTGATCGCTATGTCGAGGAGTCCTCGCGCCCGCTCCGGGTCCACCCTCATGTAGTGGTCCACGGCCACGGTGCGCGCCGTATTGGCGATCTTGAAAGCCGGTCCGACCATGTTGCCGCCGGCGAGCTCCTGCTCCGCCTCCGTCATGACTTCGCGCGACCTGGCGAACCGTGATTCGAGCCACGGTTCGGCGGCCAGGGCATCGCCCATGGCCTCGTCGACGGTCGTTAAACAGTGCTCGAATTCGTCCCGCGAGATGTATGGCGCCATTGCCATGCCCTTTCGTGCCGCTCGTGCCGCTCGTACTGCTTGCGCGCATAGGGTCGTTCGGCATGGATCTATCGCAGATCGTCGGTGGTACGGGAGGTGCCATTGCGCCACGCGCGCGTGAGCGGACGTGGCGGGGCTCGGGCGCGGCTCGACGGGGCCCGGGACGGGTCAGGACGCCGGGGTGAGGTCCTCGCGGAACCGCTTGTCACCTGCCAGGAAGGCCGACTGCGGCAGGACGACATGGGTCTGCGCCCGGCCTCGGGCGATCTCGACGCGGTTCACGCCGATCACCAGCTGCTCGTCGGCGTCGGCCGCCAGTTCGAGCAGCGCGTCCCGCAGCCGGACCGCCTCCGGCTTGTCCGGAACCAGGTCGTAGACGTCGAAGAAACGGATCTGCCGGTAGTTCTCCCCCGGCACCTTCAGCGGCCCGTCGATGACGCGGCGGGCTGACCGGAAACCGACCTCGCGGGCGAGCGGAATGAGTTCTTCATGGCCCACTTCGCCGAGTTCCTCGACGAGTTCGCGCCGCAGGCAGTCGGTCGCGGTCTCCCGGTCGGTCTCCTTGGACAGCCAGCGGGCGAAGCCCAGGACGCGCAGCGCGCCGAGGAAGCCGCGCAGGTCGTGCTTCATCACCTCGCGGTTGCGGCCCTCGGGCTCGAAGCCGAGCCGCTCCAGGGTCCGCTTGGCCGACTCCTGGTACTTCACGACGCCGCCGGGCGGGCCGAACGCGCCGGGCCGGTTGGCGGAGGCGAAGAGCACGAAGTGGTCCTCGTCGTACACGCGCAGCAGCACCGCCACCGAGACTCGCGCCCGCCCGAACGGCGTGAACAGCACCCACAGCAGCGAGAGATGCTTCCTGTTCGCCCACAACAGGCGCCCCACGCCCGTCAGCAGGGCCACGACGATGCCGCCAACGATCTTCTCGACCACGGGGCGCCCCCTCCGTCACACCACGACACGCCTCAATCCGGGTCCACCAATGTACGCGTGTCGGCGCCGACTTGGCGTGCCGATGCCAGCAGGTAGGGGACGTCGATCACGACCACGTTCTTCATGAAGAGCAGCCGGGCCTTCAGGCGCAGCGCGATCTGGTTGTGCAGCGGCTGCTCCCACCAGTGGCCGACGACGTACTCGGGGATGACGACGGAGACGACCGAGTCGGCCGTGCGCTGCGGGGCGTCGCGGATGTGGCGCAGGACGGGCTGGACGACGGATCGGTAGGGGGAGTTCAGGACGCGCAGCGGTACGTCGATGCCGTGGGCCTCCCACTGGGCGCCCAGCTCCTCCGCCTCGGCCGGGTCCTCGGCGACGGTGACGGCGGTGAGGGTGGCGGGCTTGAGGGTCTTGGCGTAGGAGACGGCGCGCAGGCTGGGGGCGTTGACAGAGCCGACGAGGACGAGGACGTGGTTCTCGGCGAGCGGACGGGGGCGGATGCCGGGCGCCACGGCGACTTCGGCGGCGACCGTGTCGTAATGCCGGCGCACGCCCTTCAGCGTGGCGAACAGCAGCGGCATCGCGAGGACGACGATCCAGGCGCCGTGGGTGAACTTGGTGACGAGCACGATGACCAGGACGACGGCGGTGAGGCAGGCGCCGAACGCGTTGATCGCCTGGCGGCGCCGGATCCGGCGCCGCTCGGACCGGTCGGGGTGCCCGGGGCGGCCGGCGGGCGTGGCGAGTTCTCGCCGCCAGTGCTTGACCATGCCCGACTGGGACAGGGTGAAGGAGACGAAGACGCCCAGGATGTAGAGCTGGATGAGCCGGGTGAGGTTGGCGTCGAAGGCGACGATCAGGGCGATCGCGGTGAGGGCGAGGAGCACGACTCCGTTGGAGTAGACGAGCCGGTCGCCGCGGTGGACGAGCTGACGGGGCGCGAAGCGGTCGCGGCCCAGGACGGAGGCGAGCATCGGGAAGCCGTTGAACGCGGTGTTGGCCGCGAGGACGAGGACGCCCGCGGTGACGGCCTGGAGGGCGTAGAAGAGGACGTGCCAGTCGCCGAAGGTGGCGCGGCCGATCTGGGCGAGCGCGGTGGAGGTCGGGGTGCCCGGCGCGAGCCCGAGTTCGGTCGGGTCCTCGGCGACGTGCACGTCGTAGACCATCGCGAGGGTGGTGATGCCGAAGAACATGGTCACGGACAGGCCGCCCATGACCGCGAGGGTGGTGGCGGCGTTGCGGCTCTTGGGTTTCTCGAAGGCGGGCACGCCGTTGCTGATCGCCTCGACGCCGGTGAGCGCCGTGCAGCCGGAGGCGAAGGCGCGCAGGCCGAGCAGCACGAGCGCGAGGCCGGAGTACGCGGGCACCGGGTGCACCGGCAGGTCGGCGGACTCGGCTCGGATGGGCGTGCCCGTCGCCATGCGGATCGCCGCGACCGCGAACATCAGATAGATCACGGCGACGAAGGCGTACGTGGGCAGGGCGAACCAGCGCCCGGACTCGCGCACCCCGCGCAGGTTGAGCCAGGCGAGCAGCGCGACGAAGGCCACGGACAGCAGGGTGGCGTGCCCGT
Source organism: Streptomyces fradiae (assembly GCF_041270065.1). Taxonomy (NCBI): domain Bacteria; kingdom Bacillati; phylum Actinomycetota; class Actinomycetes; order Kitasatosporales; family Streptomycetaceae; genus Streptomyces; species Streptomyces fradiae. The sequence continues at coordinate 3,376,456 of NZ_CP065958.1, forward strand.
CGAGCGCCGGCACCGCCGAGGTGATCGCGGCGACCCCGGAGACCACGGACACGGCGACCGTCATCACGTAGTCGATGAGCAGCGCGCTCGCCGCGATCAGGGCGGGCGTGGTCCCCAGGTTCTCGGCGGAGACCACATAGGCCCCGCCGCCGCCCGGGTAGGCGTGGCAGGTCTGCCGGTAGGAGGCAACGACCACGAGCAGCAGGATGACGATGCCGACCGCCGCGTACCAGGCCAGATGGAGTACGGCGAGGCCGCCGAGCGCGAGGATCAGCAGGATCTCCTCGGTGGCGTACGCGACGGACGAGAGCGGGTCGCTGCAGAAGATCGGCAGGGCGATCCGTTTCGGCAGAAGGGTCTCGCCGAGCCGTGCGCTGTCCAACGGACGTCCTACCAGCAGGCGTTTCGCCACGCTTCCAGCTCTCATAAGTGCTGAAGTTAGGACGAATCGGATGTAATGCGCGGAAGCCGCGCCCGCCTGCGCCCCCGACGAGGGGCCACCGAGGAAGGACCCGATGTGCTCAGCAGCCCCGTGCGCCCCATGAAGATCGGCGAGGTCGCGGCCCGGACGGAACTGTCCCTGCGCACCATCCGCCAGTACGAGGACAGCGGCCTGGTCGTCCCGTCCGCGTCCTCCGAGGGCGGCTTCCCGCTCTACACCGACGCCGACGTCGCCCGCCTGATGGTGATCCGCCGCATGAAGCCCCTCGGCTTCACCCTCGACGAGACCCGCGAGCTCCTCGACGCCGTCGACCGCCTCACGGCCGACACCCCCGACACCCCCCACGAACTCGACCCCACCACCCGCGCCATCCTCGTCGCCCGCGTCCGCGGCTACGAACACGCGGCGACGGAACGCGTCGCCGAACTCCGCGCCCAGCTGGCGAGGGCTGAGGAATTCGCGGGGTCGCTGCGGGCGCGGGTGCCGTAGGGAGGCTCGGCGCGGGGGGCGGGGGGGCTCAGACGTCCGGGGCCTCCAGAGCGACCGTCAGGTCCTGGAAGGAGCGGGCGACGGCCTGCGGGCTCGGCGGGGTCTCCGGGTTCCAGGGGGTGAGGTGGGCGCCCGGCGGGACGGCGTGCGGAGGGGTCGCGTTGGCGCGGCTGTCGAAGAGGACCAGGTCGGGGGCGAGGTCCAGCGCGTACTCCCAGTCGGTGGTCAGCCAGTTCGCGCCCGGGCCCGGACCGGGGTCGAGGAGACGGACGCCCAGTTCGGCGAGGCGGGCCAGCTCCGGCCAGGCCTCGGGGCGGGCCAGGTGGACCTGGTCGGGGCCCGCGCCCGAGAGGGCGAGGACGCGCAGGGCGCTGCGGCCGGCGGCGGCCCGCAGCGCGGCCTCCGCGTCGGCCCCCCGGGCCGTGGCAGAGCCCGCCGCACCCAGCGAACCGGCCAGCTCACCGAAGCGCGCCACGATCGCCGCCAGCGTCAGCTCGTTGCCGACGGACAGCGCGACCAGCGGCGCCCCCAGCCCCTCCGCGAGCGCCTCGTCGAGCGCGTACGGGCTCTTGCCGTCGTACGTCACGTCCGCCACCAGGTCGATCCCGCCGGGCCCGCACAGCTCCCGTATCCGCTCCTCGGTCAGCGTCCGCCCCGGCCCCAGGTACGGCACCCCCGCCGCCGCGAGCCCGCCCGCCTTCACCGGGTCGAGGCGCTCCCCGTCGTGCCCGGAGCCGTAGACCGCGACCGGCCGCACCCCCAGGTCGAGCAGGGCGGCCCCGGCCCGTACGTACGCGAGGACCCGCTCCGGGCGGCGCGCGGCCGTCAGGCCCGTACCCCGGTCGTCCGTGAAACCCCATGCACCCGTGCTCGTACCTGTCGCGTCCGACATGCGGCTGCTCCCTCCCCGGCCGGAAATCTCCGTCCCCGACACCTTGGGACGGTTCCGAGGCCCGCACAAGAGGGCCTGGGCGGGGCGGGACGGGGCAAGGCGGGGGCGGGACTTCGGTCCCGGGACCCCCTGCCGAAAGACCCCCAGGGTGGTGTTAACTGAACGGGTCGGGAGGAAGCAGCAGGAATCGCGTCTTCGGAGTCAGCCATGACCTTGCCCGGCCAGTTCTCGGACCCCCGCGTCCTCACCCTCTTCGGCCTGCTCGCCGTCTCGGCGGCCGTATGGGTCGCCCTGGGCCTGCGCGCCCGCACCCGCCGCGAGCGCCCGCTCGCCCCGCTGGACCGCGTGTGGCACCCGCAGGAGACGATCCCGCTCACACCGGCCGAGGAACGGGCCTTCGGGCAGGTCGTCTCCCGCCTGTCGGTCGGCGCGGCGGGCCGGATCCGCTAGGCGACCCGCGCGCCAGTAGGCCTAGTAGGCCTTCGTCTCCGGGTCGCGCCCCGTCAGCGCGAGCAGCCGCTCGAAGGGCGTCGGGCCCGCGCCCGAACCGTCGCCGTCCGGAAGCCGTACCTCCGGGCCGAAGACCCCCATCTTCCGGGCCGTCGGCGCCATCCGCGCCACCTCCCCCGCCAGCTCGGCGACGACCGCCGCGTCCGGCTCGAAGGACCGGCCGGTCGCCCGGGCCAGGTCCCAGATGTGCACGGTCAGATCGAGCAGCACCATCGCGCCGACCGTCCGCGCGGGCATGTCCATGGCGCCGGTCGTGCCCTCCTCCGCGCCGGGCTCGCCCCAGGCGGCGACCAGCCTCGCGGTCTCCGTCTCGAAGCGCGCCCGCCAGTCCGGCTCCGCGAGCCGCGCCGGGTCGGGGCCGGCGAAGTCGGAGGGCTGCTTGGCGGCGAGCAGGGTGAAGTTCTCGACCACCCGGAAGAGGTGGTCGAGCAGCCCGCGCACGTCGTACTCGGCGCAGGGCGTGGGCGCGCCCAGGTCCGCGTCGGCGGTGCCGCGCACCATGGGCACGGCGTGCGCCGCGGCGATCCCGAGCAGTTCGGCGAGCGGGGGATTCCGGGTGCCGGCTTCGTACGTCATGGGACCGACGCTAGGCGGCGAGAACCGGCTCTTCTTGAAGAAACGCGCCAGGCCGGAACCCGGCGCCTAGCATGCGAAGCATGACGACCGCCTCCGGACCAGGACCAGAGCAAGGGCAGGGGCAAGGGCAGGGGCAGGGACCGGGGCAGGGACCGGGGCCCCGGCGTGACACCCGGGGGATCGTCGACGCCGCCGAGCTGCTGGCCCGGGTCCGCTTCCGGCGGCACCTGCCGGCGCCCGAGCTCCGCCCGTATCTGGAGCACTACTGGCTGATCGACTGGGACCTCACGGAGCCGTACGCCTCGCACGTCGTCCCGCACCCCTCCGTGAACGTGGTCTTCGAGCGCCACGCGCGGCCGGGCGGTCCGACGGACTCCGCCGGGGACTCGGCCAGGGACTCCGCCGTGGTGTCCGGCATCGGTCTGGAGCTGTTCACCAAGGAGCTGACCGGCACCGGCCGGGTCTGCGGCGTGCAGTTCCGGCCGGGCGGCTTCCGCCCGTTCGCGCCCGCGTGGCCGGTGTCGCACTGGACGGGCCGGATCGCCCCGCTGGCGGAGGCGTTCCCGGAAGCGGAGGACGAGGGACCGGACGACGAACCGGCCGCCCGGGTCCTCTCCCCCGCCGGGGACCACGCGCGCGTGGCGGCGCTCGACGCGTTCCTGCTGGCGCACGGCCCGGTCCCCGACCCGGCGGCCGAGGAGGCGATGGCCCTGGTGGACCTGGTCCGTACGGACCGGGGCATGCGCCGGGTGTCCACGCTCGCCCGGGCGGCCGGCCTTTCGCCGCGCTCGCTGCAGCGCCTCTTCGCCTCCCACGTGGGCGTCGGCCCGAAGTGGGTCATCCTCCGCTACCGCATCCACGAGGCCCTGGAGCGCGCCGAGACCGGCGCCCCCGCCGAGACCCCGGACTGGGCCGGGCTCGCCGCCGACCTCGGCTACAGCGACCAGGCCCATCTCGTACGGGACTTCACGGCCACGGTCGGGGTGCCGCCGACCGCGTACGCGCGGGCGTTGTCAGCGGCCTGACCTACGGTGTCGTCATGGAGATCGGCGAGAGCGGCGAGAGCAGCGAGAGCAGCACGGGTGTCCGGCTCGTCCCGTGGTCGGACGAGGACGGCGGGCTGCTCCGGGCGGTGAACGCACCGGAGTTGATGGGGCATCTGGGCGGCCCGGAGAGCGAGGAACAGCTCGTCGTCCGCCAGCGGCGGTACGTGGAGCTGAGCGCCGCCGCCGACCGCCCCGGGTGCATGTTCCGGGTCGAGGTGCTTCCGGAGGGGCGGCCGGCCGGTTCGGTCGGCTTCTGGGAGTCGTCCTGGGAGGGCGAGCCGGTGTACGAGACGGGCTGGACCGTCCTGCCCGGGTTCCAGGGCCGGGGCGTGGCCACCGCCGCGACGCTCGCGGTGATCGAGCGCGCGCGGGCGGAGGGCCGGTTCCGGTCGCTGTTCGCCTTCCCCTCGACGGACAACGCGCCGTCGAACGCGGTGTGCCGCAAGGCGGGCTTCACCCTGCTCGGGGAGCGGGACTACGAGTACCCGCCGGGCCACCCGATACGGTGCAACGCCTGGCGCCTCGACCTGGAGCAGGGCCGGGCCCCTACGGCAGGGGCTTGAGCTCCCGGGCGAAGTTGAAGGCGACGATGTCGAGGCGTTCGCGCAGGTAGAAGCGGTGGGCGGCGGTGCGGTGGGTGCCGGAGTCCAGGTTGAGCTCGTAGCAGCCGGCCGCGCGGGCGTGGCCCTCCAGGTGGGCGATCATCGCGTGGCCGACGCCGCCGGAGCGGGCGTTCTCGCTGGTCACGAGGTCGTCCACGTACAGCTTCTTGACCGCGCTGGTGTTGATGACGATCCGCCAGCCGGCGACTCCGACGCAGGCGCCGGCGCCCTCGCCATCGCCATCGCCGTCCGCGCCGTCGTCCGCGTAGGCGGCGCTGAAGCGCAGGCCCTGGGCGTGGCCGGTGGCGTAGATGTCGCGGAACAGCTCGGGGGTGAGGTGCGGGCGCAGCTCGCGGAGCACGGGCAGCAGCTCGGCCTCCAGGCGCGGGTCGCCGGGTTCCAGGTCGATGATCTTCATGCCGGGACCGTACCCCGGGGCCCGGTCCCGCGCCCTGGTCCGGGGCGGCGGGGCGGAATTGCCTGGCAGGGCGGGTGCGGGCGGTGACATTCTGGCTCCGTGAACGGACCGGAGATCCAGATCGCCTTCGCCCCCGGCCTGCGCCTCTTCGTCGCGGCCGACCGCCGCGCGGGGTACAGCACCGTGACCACGGACGGCGCCTCGTCGCTCGGACACGTCGTGGAGTCGCTGGGCGTTCCGCTGACCGAGGCCGGACGGCTGCTCGTGGACGGGCGCCCGGTGGATCCGTCGCACGTGCCGGCGGCCGGCGAGACGATCGAGGTGGAGGGGGTCGAGCGGCCCCAGCCGGTGCCCGGCGCGCCGCTCCGCTTCCTGCTCGACGTGCACCTGGGGACGCTGGCCCGCCGGCTGCGGCTGCTCGGCGTCGACGCGGCGTACGAGAGCGAGGACATCGGCGATCCGGCGCTCGCCGCGCTGTCCGCGAAGGAGCGGCGGGTGATGCTGTCCCGGGACCGCGGGCTGCTGCGCCGCCGCGAACTGTGGGCGGGCGCCTACGTCTACAGCGACCGGCCGGACGACCAGCTGCGGGACGTACTGGAGCGCTTCGCGCCGCCGCTCGCGCCGTGGACCCGCTGCACGGCGTGCAACGGGCCGCTGACGGAGACCGACAAGGACGCGGTGCGCGAGCGCCTGGAGAAGGGCACGGAGAACACGTACGACGTGTTCGCGCAGTGCACCGAGTGCGGGCGGATCTACTGGCGGGGCGCCCATCACGCGCGCCTGGAGGCGATCGTGACGGACGCGGTCCGCGAGTTCGGCGGCGCGTCGGCGGCACCGCGCTCCTGACCCTGACCCGTACCGCCGGAGGTTCTACGGGGCCTCGGCCGTCAGATAGCGCTGGATCGTCGGGCCGAGCCAGGCGACGACGTCCGCGCGGTCCATCTCGGCGACGGGCCGGAACCGCAGCACATAGCGGGTGAGCGCCATGCCGAGGATCTGCGAGGCGACGAGCCCGGCGCGGCGCGGCGCGTCGGCGGAGTCGGGGCAGACGCCCGCGACGAAGGGGCCGATCTGTTCGGCGAAGAGCTGCTGCATGCGCTCGGCGCCGCTGTCGTTGGTGACGGCGACCCGCAGCAGCCCGGTCAGCACGTCGTCGCGCTCCCAGCGGTCCAGGAAGTGCTCGACCATGGCCGGGCCGATGTGCCGGGTGGGCATCGAGCCGAGCTCGGGAAGGTCCAGCTCGATGATGGAGGCGGCGGCGAACAGCCCCTCCTTGTTGCCGTAGTAGCGCATGACCATCGACGGGTCGATCCCGGCGTCCTTGGCGATGGCGCGGATGGTCGCGCGCTCGTAGCCGTCGGCGGCGAAGCGCTCGCGAGCGGCGTCGAGGATCGCGGCGCGGGTGGCGTCGGAGCGTCGTGCGGTCGTCATGTCCACAAGTGTAGGCCTACAGGCGTTGACATTGCGATGCGGACGGGTCTACCTTTGCCTACAAGCGTTGACCCACAAGCGTTGGCCTACAGCCGTTGGCCGACGCTCGGGCGACGGGCATCGGACACGGACGACCGCAGGCACCCCCTGGAGGCAGCGATGAGCACCACGGGCACCACGCACGGCACGGCCACGAACCACGACGCCACCCCCTCTCCCGACCCCACTCCCGACCCCACTCCCGCCGCCACTCCCGCCCACGACACGGACGTGCTCGTCGTCGGCGCCGGGCCCACCGGGCTGCTGCTCGCCGGGGACCTGGCCGCCGCCGGGCTGAAGGTCACGGTCGTCGAGCGGCGGCCCGCCGGCCGCTCCAACCTGACCCGCGCCTTCGCCGTCCACGCCCGCACCCTGGAGCAGCTCGACGCCCGTGGCCTCGCCGACGAGCTGATCGCCACCGGCACGACGATCAGCGCCCTGCGCCTCTTCGGACAGCTCTCCCTCGACCTCTCCGGACTCCAGACCCGCTTCCCCTTCCTGCTCATCACCCCGCAGTACGAGGTGGAGCACCTGCTCGAACGGCGCGCGCTGTCCGCCGGAGTGGACTTCCGGTACGGGACGGAGCTGCACGCCCTGCGCCAGGACGCCGACGGCGTCACCGCCGAGCTCACCGGCCCCGACGGGGCGGACGAGGCCGACGGAGCCGACGGGACCGACGGGATCCACGGGCCGGTCACCGTACGGGCGCGCTATCTGGTGGGCACCGACGGCGTGCGCAGCGCGGTCCGCACCGCGCTCGGGCTGCCGTTCCCCGGCGCCTCGGTGATCCGCTCGATCGTCCTCGCGGACGTGCGCCTCGACGAGGAGCCCGACAAGCTGCTCACCGTGGCCGCCTCGCCGTCCGGGGACACCTTCGCCTTCCTCGCCCCGTTCGGCGACGGCTGGTACCGGGTGATGGGCTGGGACCGGCGCCGCCAGGTCGCCGACGACGAGCCGGTGGAGCTCGACGAGCTCCGGAGCATCGCCCGCCGGGCCCTGGGCCGGGACTACGGCATGCGCGACGCGCGCTGGATCTCCCGCTTCCACAGCGACGAGCGCCAGGCCCCCGCCTACCGCGCCGGCCGGGTCTTCCTCGCCGGCGACGCCGCCCACGTGCACTCCCCCGCCGGCGGCCAGGGCATGAACACCGGCCTCCAGGACGCCGCCAACCTCTCCTGGCGGCTCGCCGCCGTGCTGCGGGGGACGGCCCGCGACCCCGAGGCCGTCCTCGACGGCTACCAGACCGAGCGGCACCCGATCGGCGCCCGCGTACTGCGCACCAGCGGCGCCATCGTCCGGCTCGCCATGGCGCACACCCCGCTCCAGCGGTTCGGCCGGAACCTCGCCACCCGGGTGATCGGCTCCGTCCGCCCGGTCGCCGACCGGGCGATCGGCCAGATCAGCGGCATCGGCATCGGCTACGGCCCCGGGACCCGCCGGGTCCCCGACCTGAAGCTGCGCGAGGGCCGGCTGCACGAGCTCCTCCGGGCCGGCCAGTTCGTCCTGGTCACCCCCGAGGACCCCGAGGGCGCCACCCCGGACCTTCCCGGCACGGCCCCGGTCACCGACGGCGGCCTGATCCGCGCCACCTGGGCCAACCCGGCCCGCCGCGACACCCTCCTGGTCCGCCCCGACGGCTACACGACCGCACTGTAAGGACGGTCGGCGATGTCGAAAGCAGGAGACCGTTCAGAAGACGTACGGGTCGCCCGTCGCGAGGACCAGGACATGGTGACGGTCGTTGCGCGGATTGCGGTCGGCGGCGCCGTCGCGCCAGACCGTGCGGATGTCCACGGTCAGCTCCTCGGGGCGGCCCGCCGTCCGCAGGGAGAGCGCGATCTCGTCGGCCGCGCCGGCCGCCCGCAGCTCACCCGTACGGCAGGAGATCACCCGGTCGCTGCTCCACAGACAGGCCGCCGGCAGCTCCTGGCCGCCCGCCATCGGGGCGGAGAAGGCGAGCCGGACGGTCGCCTGGTGGACGTCCGAGGGGCCGTGGTTCTCGCTGACCAGCCAGACGCCCAATTCCCCGTCCCACAGGGAGACATGGCCGTGGTGGGCCAGGTCCGCCTCGCCCCCGGCCGCCCCGGCTCCGACCGCGGCCCCGGTGCCGGTCCCGGCCACCAGGGCAGCCGTCAGGGTCACGCCGAGCAGCACCTTGCGCATCGCACTCATGCCCCGAAGATACCGATTACTCCGCATATATTCTGACTACCCGTCAGTACCGCCCGGCCGCGTGTCCCGCCCGTGACACCCTGCCCCCATGCTCATCGCCCGCTCCGCCGCCCTGTTCGTCGTCGCCGCCCTCTTCGAGATCGGCGGCGCCTGGCTCGTCTGGCAGGGCGTCCGCGAACACCGCGGCTGGGCCTGGATCGGCGCCGGAGTCATCGCCCTCGGGCTCTACGGCTTCGTCGCCACCCTCCAGCCCGATGCCGAGTTCGGCCGCATCCTCGCCGCCTACGGCGGCGTGTTCGTCGCCGGATCGCTCGCCTGGGGCATGGTCGCCGACAGCTACCGGCCCGACCGCTGGGACGTCACCGGAGTGCTGATCTGCCTGGCCGGCATGGCCGTGATCATGTGGGCCCCACGCGGCCGCTGACCAGCCCCCCGCCTATCCTGACCACGCCGGCCACCAGGCCCACCGACCACCCGCGCGAGGAGTCCGTCATGACCGCCCCCGGCAAGCCCATCGCCGTCGTCACCGGAGCGAGCAGCGGCATCGGCGCGGCCACCGCCCGACAGCTCGCCGCCGCCGGCTACCGCGTCGTCCTCACCGCCCGCCGCAAGGACCGCATCGAGGCCCTCGCCGCCGAGCTCACCGAGGCCGGCCACCAGGCCACCGCCTACGCCCTCGACGTCACCGACCGGGCCGCCGTCGACGAGTTCGCCACCGCCTTCCGCACCCTCGCGGTCCTCGTCAACAACGCCGGCGGCGCCCTCGGCGCCGACCCCGTCGCCACCGGCGACCCCGACGACTGGCGCCGCATGTACGAGGTCAACGTCATCGGCACGCTCAACCTCACCCAGGCCCTGCTCCCCGCGCTCACCGCGAGCGGCGACGGCACGGTGGTCGTCGTCTCCTCCACCGCCGGCCACTCCACCTACGAGGGCGGCGCCGGCTACGTCGCCGCCAAGAACGGCGCCCGCGTCCTCGCCGAGACCCTCCGCCTAGAGATCGTCGGCACCCCGGTCCGCGTCATCGAGGTCGCCCCCGGCATGGTCCGCACCGAGGAGTTCGCCACCACCCGCTTCCGCGGCGACACCGAGAAGGCCGCCAAGGTCTACGCGGGCGTCGCGGAGCCGCTCACCGCGGACGACGTCGCCGACACCATCACCTGGGCCTGCACCCGCCCCCCGCACGTCAACATCGACCTCCTGGTCGTCCGCCCCCGCGCCCAGGCCTCCAACACCAAGGTCCACCGCGAGCTCTGACCGCTCCCGGAGCGCCGCCAGGCCCCGCGGCGCTCCGGCTGCTTCACTGACGGCATGCCCTTCGAACGCTACGGCGTGCTCTCGGGAACCGTGTACCGCCACTACCGCGACCAGCCCGACGACCAGGGCCGCTGGTTCCACATCCACGTGGAGGTGGACGCCCCCGCCGGGCGCTACCAGTGCGCGATCGACGTCGACAGCCACCAGTCCAACGTCGGCGTCGAGTGGAAGACCCTCACCCTGGACGCCCACACCCTCGGCCAGGCCGCGGCCCTCACCCCCGGCTACCACGACCTCGCCCCCAGCCCGGACTCCGGCGCCCTCGACTACCTCCGCCACCCGCCCCTGGTCGACCACTCCGGCGTCCTCTTCCAACGCCGCCCGCCCACCTGGCTCGAGGAACTCCTCGACCTCCTGGGCTCCCACCCCTGGCAGGCCGGCACCAACCTCGACGCCGCCACCGCCCTCGAACCCCTCCTCGCCCCCGGCCGCCCCATCCTCGTCTTCGGCGAACCCTTCGACGACGACCCCCCGGGCGACCTCGGCATGCACAACATCCACCAGAACCAGGGCGACCCCGCCGGCTCCCAGTGGTGGCCCGAAAACGGCATCTGGCAGGACGGCGCCACGGCCACCCGCCGCCCCGACGGCCGCTACGACGTCTTCCTGAACAAGTTCTCCAGCCAAGCGGCCCACACGAACATCCTCGGCCACCCGGCGAACTGACCCGTTCGGGTGAATCCCCCCGAAAGCCCCAACGCCACCCGAACGCCCGACCTACGGTCGAAACAACTCCATACAGCAACGGCCCTCGGCCGGGACTGCAATCCCGACCGAGGGCCTCACCATCAGGAAGGCTGAGACTTCCCATGGCTGAACACGACCCTAGCGCGCCAACGCTCTTCGACCTCGACGCGCCCGCCAGTTCCTTCATGGACCTGGAAAACCCCGACTACGCGTACATGTTCGGCTTCCTCCAGGCGGACGGACACCTGCAAGCGGGCATCGGCCGCAAGGGCAAACTCACCGTCGAAATCAACGCGCGCGACATCGCGATCCTGGAAGAATTCCAGCGCCTCACGCCGTACAACAGCAGCATCACCCAGCGCACCCGGGCGACGAACTTCGCCGAGGTCAGCCACACGGCCACCTGGGCCCTCTGCGCCTTGGAAGCCCGTACGAGGCTCAACGACCTCGGCATCCCCTACGGCCGCAAGTCGAAGCGCATCACACCGCCCCGCGTGCCGTTCTCCCGGCCCGACTACATCCGAGGCCTCATCGACGCGGACGGCTCTGTGGGCTTCACCAAGGACGGCCATCCGTTCATCAGCCTCACCACCCAGAGCACTGCCATCGCGGTGTACCTGTGCCACTACACGAACCGCACCCTCGGCATCCGGAAAATCCCTGGCCGCAACAAGCGCGACGCCGCGTACAACGTCGTGTACCTGCGGGAAGGAGCCGTCGCCCTCGCTCAGCACCTCTACACGCCGGGCGCACTTGCCCTGGAACGGAAGCAGCTGGCAGCAGGCGATGTCAGCGCCTGGGAGCGCCCCACGGACACGCCACCGCCCCGCCAGGTACGCACCTGGACACTGCTGGAAGACAACATTCTGCTGAGCTCGGCAACGATCGAAGAAGCCGCCAGCGCCCTCGGCCGGACCTACCAGTCCTGCAACTTGCGCCGCTGGCGCCTGCTGAAGAAGAACTAGCCCCCCGCATCACGCGAAGAGGGCCGATGCGCACGCATCGGCCCTCTTTTCGGCATCGTGCCTCAGCCCTTCACGTTCACGACCTGCTTCAGCTTCGCGACCACCTCGACCAGGTCCCGCTGCTGCTCCATCACCTTCTCAATCGGCTTGTACGCGCCGGGGATCTCGTCCAGCACACCCGAGTCCTTCCGGCACTCCACACCACGGGTCTGCTCCTCCAGGTCCCTGGTCGTGAACCGTCGCTTCGCCTCGCTGCGGCTCATGCGGCGGCCCGCACCGTGCGAGGCCGAATTGAACGCGGCCTCGTTGCCGAGTCCCTTCACGATGAACGAACTGGTGCCCATGGAGCCCGGGATGATGCCGAACTCTCCCGAGCCGGCCCGGATCGCGCCCTTGCGGGTGACGAGCAGGTCCATTCCCTCGTACTGCTCCTCTGCCACGTAGTTGTGGTGGCAGGAGATGACCTGCTCGAAGGTGACCTTCGCCTTGCGGAACTCTCGCCGCATAACCTCCTGCAGCAGCGCCATCATGACGGCCCGGTTGTACTTCGCGTACTCCTGCGCCCAGTAGAGATCGTTACGGTAAGCGGCCATCTGCGGAGTGTCCGAGACGAACACGGCGAGGTCGCGATCGACCAGACCCTGATTGTGAGGCAGCTTCTGCGCGACACCGATGTGGTACTCGGCGAGCTCCTTGCCGATGTTGCGGGAGCCGGAGTGCAGCATCAGCCAGACCGAACATGACTCATCAAGACAGACTTCAATCAGATGATTTCCTCCGCCGAGCGTTCCCATCTGCTTTTCTGCTCGATCACGAACGAATTTGACCGGTTCCGCCACGTAGTCGAACCGCGACCAGAAGTCGCCCCACCCCGCCGTCGGGAACTGGAACAGCCGGGCCGGGTCCACCGCCGCGCGGTGCATGCCGCGGCCGACCGGGATGGCCTGCTCGATCTTGGAGCGGAGGCGGGAGAGGTCGCCCGGGAGGTCGTTCGCGGTGAGGGAGGTCTTGACGGCCGACATGCCGCAGCCGATGTCCACGCCCACCGCCGCCGGGCACACCGCGTCGCGCATCGCGATGACGGAGCCGACCGTCGCGCCCTTGCCGTAGTGCACGTCGGGCATCACGGCGAGGCCCTTGATCCAGGGGAGCGTCGCGACGTTCTGGAGCTGGCGCATCGCGCCGTCCTCGACGGAGCCCGGATCGGTCCACATGCGGATGGGTACCTTCGCGCCCGGTACCTCTACGTACGACATACTCCCTCGATTCCCCCGATAAGCCTGATAACGCAAAAACCGGAACCAAAGCCCGTACAGGTGACTGCGGACCGGCATCGACGGCTGTGCTTGCGATACACATTGTGTTCATCGCGCCAGGCGGCGCGGCAATCGGTTTTCGGGGGTTCGCCTCCCGGAGAAGGGAGCCTGGGATCGTGCAGCGCAAGGCGTACGGACCGGGGCGCGGGGCGGGTCGGCCCGGGTCCGCGGTGGTCTCCGCGGTCGCCCTGACCGTCGGTCTCGGGGTCGGGCTGACCGGCTGCTCCTCCGGTACCGCCCCGAGTGCGGAGACGGTGGACGCCAAGGCGGGTCCGGCCACCACGACGGCGGCGCCCGGGCGCTACCGGACGCTGTTCGAGCCGTGTGGTGCCGTGCCGCAGGCGACATTGAAGGATCTGCTGCCGGGGGCCGCCGCGCTGCCGGACGCCGAGCGGGACCGGACCTATCGGGGGACGGCGGCGGCGACGTTCGACACCGACCGGCGGGTGGGGTGCAGTTGGAAGGCGGACGCGCCCGACGCGACGCACCGGCTGACGCTGGACTTCGAGCGGGTGGTGTCGTACGACCCGGCGGTCAGCGACGCCGACCGTGCGCAGGAGGTGTTCGGGAGCAAGCAGGCGGCCGCGGGCATCGTCGCGCCGCCGACCGCCCCGCCCACGCCGACGGGCGCGCCGAGCGGGGCGGCGACCCCGACCACGACGCCCGCCGGTGGGGCCACCTCCGCGCTCGCCGGGCACGAGCCGTCGCACGGGAGCACGGCCCCGTCCGCCCCGGCCACCCCGGCCACTCCCGCCTCGCCGACGACCGGTCTGGAGCCCCGTACCCTCGACGGGCTCGGCGAGGTCGCGTTCGTGAACGACACCCTCGCCGCGCCCGGCCCGTCGGGCGCGAAGCGGCTCGTGAGCGTGGTGTTCCGCACATCGAACGTCATCGTGACGGTGGCGTACGAGGAGCAGACGACGACCTCCGCCGAGCTGCCCGACAGCAGGGAGCTGCAGGAAAAGGCCCGGAATCTGGCCCGGCTGCTCGCCGAGCGGCTTGAGGAGTAGCCGTCCGGACCCGCTCCGTGAGCGGCGCGGGACCACGTAACGTGTCGGCGTATCCGCCCGTCGGCAGCCGGCCGTCGGCCGGCCGGATGCGCTCAGGGCGCCCCCGGACCGTACGACAAGCGACTGAAGGAACCATGCAGCGATCTGCCCCGCGCCTCTCCCGCATACTCGCCTGCGCCGCCGTCCCGGTGATGTTCGTCGCCGCCGGCTGCTCCTCCGGATCGGACTCCGGCGACAAGGGCTCCGGTGCCCCGGACAAGGGGGCGTCCTCGTCCGCGGCGGCGCCGCAGCCCACGCAGTCGACGAAGAAGGTGGAGCCGGCGAAGTTCGCGAAGCTGCCGGAGATCTGCAAGTCGGTCTCGTCGAAGACGGTCGAGAGCCTCGTGCCGAAGGTGAAGAACAAGAACGGCACGGAGGCCACCTCCAGTGATGCCGCGAGCCGTGGCGGTTGCTCGTGGAACGGTCTGGAGGACAAGGGCACCAAGGGCTCGCAGTACCGCTGGCTCGATGTGTCCTTCTACCGTTACGAGTCGGACGCGACGCTCGGCAGCGGCCAGGAGCGCGCCACGGAGAGCTACGCCAAGGAGCTGGCCAAGGTCCAGGCCACGGCGGGTGCGAAGAAGCTGAAGACGACGCAGACGACAGGCGTCGGCGAGCAGGCGGACACGGTGACGTACCAGCTGCGCAAGACGGACGAGGACTTCCAGTACGCCTCGGTGGTCGCGCGTGCGGGCAATGTGGTGGTGCTGCTGTCGTACAACGGTGCCGGTTACGCCGGGGCTGACACTCCGTCGGACAAGACGATCTCGGATGGTGCGCTGAAGGCCGCCAAGGAGGCGATCGCCGCCGTCGAGGCGGCCAACAAGTAGGCCTCTGTACGACGCCTGTACGACGTTTTCGCGCCGTTTGTGCGGATTCGTAACGGAGCCCGTCCCTCCCCCGAGGGTCGGGCTTCGCGCACATGTGCCAGTCTGTGCCCGCGAGATGTCGAACGACGGGAGGGATCGCGGGTGGCCGCGATGCAGCTGACACGCACGCACCGGATACTCATCGGCCTGGTCGTCGCGGGTGCGGTGATCATCGCCGGGATCGGTTTCGCCGGCTCGTACGCCGCGGTGCGCGCGCTGGCCGTCGACAAGGGCTTCGGCGATTTCTCGTACTTCTTCCCGATCGGCATCGACGCGGGCATCTGTGTGCTGCTCGCGCTCGATCTGCTGCTGACCTGGATCCGGATCCCGTTCCCGCTGCTGCGGCAGACGGCGTGGGTGCTGACGGCGGCGACGATCGCGTTCAACGGCGCGGCGGCGTGGCCGGACCCGCTGGGTGTGGGCATGCACGCGGTGATCCCGGTGCTGTTCGTGGTCGCGGTGGAGGCGGCGCGGCACGCGGTGGGCCGGATCGCGGACATCACGGCCGACAAGCACATGGAGGGTGTGCGGCTGACCCGCTGGCTGCTGTCGCCGATTCCGACGTTCCGGTTGTGGCGGCGGATGAAGCTGTGGGAGCTGCGTTCGTACGAGCAGGTGATCAAGCTGGAGCAGGACCGGCTGATCTATCAGGCGCGGCTGCAGGCCCGGTTCGGGCGGGCGTGGCGGCGGAAGGCGCCGGTGGAGGCGCTGATGCCGCTGCGGCTTGCGAAGTACGGCGTGCCGCTGGCGGAGACGGCGGCGGCGGGCCTGGCGGCGGCCGGTGTGGAACCGGCCCTGCTGCCGCCGGCCCCGGCGGTCCCGGTGGCTCCCGTGGCTCCGGAGCTGCCCCAGTCGCAGGCGCAGGCGCAGATGCAGATGCAGCCGGTGCAGGTGGCGGCGCAGGTGCCCGGGCAGATGGCGCCCGGGCAGATGGTGCCGGCTCAGGCGGTGCCCGCGCAGCAGGGTGTTCCGGGTGAGGACGGCAACCCGTGGTTTGCGGCGCAGCAGCTTTCGCCGGAGACCTATCAGGGCACGTACGACCCTCAGATCGTGGAGGGTCTGGAGCCGACTCCGGTGCCGATCCCGCAGGGTCCGGACGATGTTCCGCCGCCGGGTCCGGAGGAGTTCGAGGAGTACTCGGAGTTCGTGGACGAGGAGCCGTCGGGGGTCGAGTTCGCGGAGTCGGCGTACAAGGCGATGTGGGACTACGTGGAGGAGAACCAGGAGTTCCCGACGTCGGAGCAGCTCGACATACGGCTGAGTGACCGGTACGGGATCACTCATCCGCGCAGTACGTCGATCCTGCGGGAGCTGATCCCGCAGTTGCGGCTCCGGATCGAGCAGGAGTGGGCGGAGACCCACACGCCGTAGGCGGCGCCCGCGCATGAGACCGCCCTCCTCCGCACGATGCGGAGGAGGGCGGTTTTCGTCGGCTCGGGCCGTCGGTGACGGTTACGCGCCGAGCAGCTTGCGCACGCGGTCCGCGCCCACCGCGAGCAGCAGCGTGGGGAGGCGGGGGCCGGTCTCGCGGCTCACGAGGAGCTTGTAGAGGAGGGCGAAGAAGGAGCGCTGGGCGAGCTTGAGCTCCGGGGTGGGCTTGGCTTCGGGGTCGAGGCCGGCCATGACCTTCGGGACGCCGTAGACCAGGGTGGTCAGGCCGTCGAGGGACCAGTGGGTGTCGAGGCCCTCCAGGAGGAGGCGCAGCGACTCGCGGCCTTCGTCGTCGAGCGAGCCGAGGAGTGCGGTGTCGGGCTCGTCGCGGACGATGGTGCGCTGGTCGGCCGGGACCTGGGTGGTGATCCAGTTCTCGGCACGGTCGAGGCGTGGGCGGACCTCGTCGAGCGAGGCGACCGGGTTCTCCGGGTCGAGCTCGGTGAGGATGCGCAGGGTCTGCTCGTCGTGGCCGGCGGTGATGTCCATGACGGAGGCCAGCGTGCGGTACGGCAGGGGGCGCGGGGTGCGCGGCAGCTCGCCGGCGGCGGTGCGGGCGGCGCGGGCGTGGGCGGCGGCGTCGGCGGGGAGCACGGTGCCGTCGGCGACCTTGGCCTCCAGCTTGTCCCACTCGTCGTAGAGCCGCTGGATCTCCTGGTCGAAGGCGATCTTGAAGGACTGGTTGGGGCGGCGGCGGGCGTAGAGCCAGCGGAGGAGCTGGGGCTCCATGATCTGCAGGGCGTCGGCCGGGGTGGGGACGCCGCCGCGGGAGGAGGACATCTTGGCCATGCCGCTGATGCCGACGAACGCGTACATGGGGCCGATGGGCTGGACGCCGTCGAAGATGCCGACGATCTGGCCGCCGACCTGGAAGGACGAGCCGGGCGAGGAGTGGTCGACGCCGGAGGGCTCGAAGATGACGCCTTCGTAGGCCCAGCGCATGGGCCAGTCGACCTTCCAGACCAGCTTGCCGCGGTTGAACTCGCTGAGCTTGACGGTCTCGGCGAAGCCGCAGGAGGAGCAGGTGTAGGAGAGCTCGGTGGTCTCGTCGTCGTAGCCGGTGACGGTGGTGAGGTCCTTCTCGCACTGGCCGCAGTAGGGCTTGTACGGGAAGTAGCCGGCGCCGCCGCCGGAGCCGTCGTCCTCGCCGGCGGCGCCGGAGCCCTCGGCGGCCTCCAGCTCGGCCTCGTCGACGGGCTTCTGGGACTGCTTCTTCGGGGCCTTCTTCGTCCGGTACTGGTCGAGGATGGCGTCGATGTCGCCGCGGTGGCGCATGGCGTGCAGGATCTGCTCGCGGTAGACGCCGGAGGTGTACTGCTCGGTCTGGCTGATCGGGTCGTACTCGACGCCGAGCTCGGCGAGCGCCTCGACCATGGCGGCCTTGAAGTGCTCGGCCCAGCTCGCGTGCGGCGAGCCGGCGGGGGCCGGGACGGAGGTCAGCGGCTTGCCGATGTGCTCGGCCCAGGACTCGTCGACGCCCGTGACGCCGTTGGGCACCTTGCGGTAGCGGTCGTAGTCGTCCCAGGAGATGAGGTGGCGGACCTCGTGCCCGCGGCGGCGGATCTCGTCGGCGACCAGGTGCGGGGTCATGACCTCGCGGAGGTTGCCCAGGTGGATCGGGCCGGAGGGGGAGAGGCCGGAGGCGACGACGACCGGTTTGCCAGGCGCACGTCGCTCCGACTCGGCGATGACCTCGTCCGCGAAACGGGAGACCCAGTCGGTCTCGGTGCTGCTCTGAGCCACGGTCGGTTCGTCCTTCTTCCTTGGTTCCTTCGGAAAGCCTGCGGGCCGGTAGGCCCCACACGAGTCATTGTCCCAGACGGAAGGACGCGCTCCGAGGTTGTCCACAGGCTGAGCTTCTCCGTACTCCGTGGTTGTCCACAGGCCTGTGGTTGTCCACAGGGGGAGAAAACTCGTTGCCTGCCCATGGGACACTTGACAGGCGAAACAGCCCGTAAGTCTCCCACCACAGGAACGGAAGCTCATGGCCTCGGTCCCTTCCCTCGCTTCGACCGTGCAGCAGCGCCTCGCGGAAGGCCTCTCGGCAGCCCTGCCGGAGGCCGGGTCCGCCGACCCGCTGCTGCGACGAAGCGACCGGGCCGACTTCCAGGCCAACGGCATCCTGGCCCTCGCCAAGCAGCTCAAGGGCAATCCGCGCGAGCTGGCGACCAAGGTCGTCGAGGCCATCCCGGCCAATGACGTGCTGCAGGTGATCGAGGTCTCGGGCCCCGGCTTCCTCAACATCACGGTCTCCGACGCGGCGATCGTGAACACGCTCGCGGCCCGTGCCGCCGACGCGCGGCTCGGCGTGCCGTTCAACGAGGCGGCGGGCACGACGGTGATCGACTACGCCCAGCCGAACGTGGCGAAGGAGATGCACGTCGGCCACCTGCGGTCGGCGGTGATCGGCGCGGCGATGGTCGAGATCCTGGAGTTCACCGGCGAGCAGGTGGTCCGGCGGCACCACATCGGCGACTGGGGCACCCAGTTCGGCATGCTCATCCAGTATCTGATCGAGCACCCGCACGAGCTGGACCACAAGGCCGAGGGCGCGGGCGCGGAGGTCTCCGGCGAGGAGGCCATGTCGAACCTGAACCGGCTGTACAAGGCGTCGCGTGCGCTCTTCGACTCCGACGAGGAGTTCAAGACGCGGGCCCGGGCGCGGGTCGTGGACCTGCAGGCGGGCGACGAGCAGACCCTCGCCCTGTGGCAGCGGTTCGTCGACGAGTCGAAGATCTACTTCTACTCGGTCTTCGAGAAGCTCGACATGGACATCCGCGACCCCGACATCGTCGGCGAGTCGGGGTACAACGACATGCTTCAGGAGACCTGCCGGATCCTGGAGGAGTCGGGCGTGGCCGTCCGCTCCGAGGGTGCGCTGTGCGTGTTCTTCGACGACATCAAGGGCCCGGAGGGCAACCCGGTCCCGCTGATCGTCCAGAAGTCCGACGGCGGCTTCGGCTATGCGGCGACCGACCTGTCGGCGATCCGCGACCGGGTGCAGAACCTGAAGGCGTCGACCCTGCTGTATGTGGTGGACGCCCGTCAGTCGCTGCACTTCAAGATGGTCTTCGAGACGGCCCGCCGGGCCGGCTGGCTGAACGACGAGGTGAAGGCGCACCAGCTGGCCTTCGGCACGGTCCTCGGCAAGGACGGGAAGCCGTTCAAGACCCGTGAGGGCGAGACGGTGCGGCTGGTGGACCTGCTCGACGAGGCGGTCGAGCGTGCGTCGGCGGTCGTCCGGGAGAAGGCCCAGGACCTGTCGGAGGAAGAGATCGCCGAGCGGGGTGCCCAGGTGGGCATCGGCGCGGTGAAGTACGCGGACCTGTCGACGTCGGCGGCGCGGGACTACAAGTTCGACCTGGACCAGATGGTCTCGCTGAACGGCGACACCTCGGTGTACCTGCAGTACGCGTACGCCCGTATCCAGTCGATCCTGCGCAAGGCCGGTGACGCGAGGCCCGCGGCCCACCCGGAGCTGGCGCTCGCGGCCTCGGAGCGGGCACTCGGCCTGCACCTGGACTCGTTCGGCGAGGTCATCCAGGAGACCGCCGAGGAGTTCGCCCCGCACAAGCTGGCGGCGTACCTCTACCAGCTGGCGTCGCTGTACACGACGTTCTACTCGGAGTGCCCGGTCCTGAAGGCCGACACCCCGGAGCAGGTCGAGAACCGTCTCTTCCTCTGCGACCTGACCGCCCGGACCCTGCACCAGGGCATGGCCCTGCTGGGCATCCGGACGCCCGAGCGTCTCTGACACTCGGCAGTATCGGCGAAAAAGGAGAGGACGGCCGTGCCTTCGGGCACGGCCGTCCTCTCCTTTTTCCAGGCCTTTCGCCACGCCTTTTCGCAAAGAAAATGTGGCGACTTGTCAAGAAGTGTCAAGACTGAAAGACATTTCAAGATTGACATGGCAGTACGTCAGGACGGGGGAATCGCCCCCGTTTTCGGCGTTAGCTTGCGGGCATGGATATCTTCACGCTGCCCCGCTTAGGGCTCCTCGTTCCGCCCGAGAACCCCATCGCGGAACCCGAGTACCACGAGCTGCTCGGCTCCGAGATGAATGTGTACACGACCCGTTTCCCGGTGACTCCCGGATTCACCCTGGAAACGATGGAGATGTACAACGAGGTGCTTCCCGATGTGCTCGCCACGTTCGGGACCATGCGGCTCGACGGCGCCGTCGTGGCGTGCAACGCCTCGCACTATCTGCTGGGCCCGGACGGGGACCGTGCCTTCTGCGCGGAGCTGTCGGAGCGCTGCGGGTTCCCCGTGCAGTCGACGACGCTGGCCATCCTCGACCTGTGCGACGCGCTGGGGGTGAGCAGCCTGACGCTGGTGTCCCCGTACGCGTCGTGGCTCACCGAACTGTCCCGCGGCTACTGGGAGAAGGCCGGTCTGACGGTCGACCGGATCGTCCTCGCGCCGGCCGGGCCGAACCCGCCGGGCCGCGGCGAGGAGAAGGACGAGGACTTCAACCCGTACCTGGTGACGACGAAGACGCTCCTGGAGCGCATACGGGAGGCCGACGTCCCCGAGGACGGGACGGTGCTGTTCACCGGCACGGGCATGGGGACGCTGCCGGCCGTGGCCGCGCTCGCCGCGGAGGGCACGCGGCGGACCCTCATCACCTCCAACAGCGCGGCGGCGTGGTGGGCGCGGCGCACCGCGGGGCTCGCCGGTGCCGGTGAGCACGCCCTGCTCCAGCGGATCGACGGGGCGGTGCGATGACGACCTCCGACTCCCTCGTGGCCGTGGTGAGCGGCGCCGCGTCCGGGATCGGGGCGGCCGCCGCGGCCGCCCTCGCCGCCCGGGGCATACGTGTCGCCGGCCTGGATCTGAAGCCCGACGAGGTCGCCGCGCCCGCTGTCGGGATCGCCTGCGACGTCACCGACGACGCCTCCGTACGCGGGGCGGTCGCGCAGGCCGTCGAGCGCTTCGGCCGGGTCGACATCGTCGTCAACAACGCGGGCATCGCCGCCCAGGGCGACATCACGGGCAACGACGACGACGAGTGGCGTCGGGTCCTCGACGTGAACGTCATCGGCATGGTGCGGCTCGCCCGTGCCGCGCTGCCGCATCTGCGCGAGTCCCCGGCGGCCGCGATCGTGAACACCTGCTCCGTCTTCGCGCTGACCGGCGTGCCCCGGCGCACGCTCTACTCCGCGTCCAAGGGCGCGATCTACTCGCTGACCCTGGCGATGGCGGCCGACCACGTCCGGGAGGGCATACGGGTCAACGCCGTCGCACCCGGCGCCGTCGACACGCCCTGGATCGCGCGGGTCCTGGCGCTGGCCCCGGACCCGGCGGCGGCGCGGGCCGAGCTGAACGAGCGGCATCCCCTCGGGCGCCTCGCACGCCCCGAGGAGGTCGGCGAGGCCATCGCCTATCTGGCCACCTCCGCCTCCTCCGGCACCACCGGCACGGTCCTCACCGTCGACGGCGGCATCCACGCCCTGCGCCTGTAGCCGCCCGCCGCACGCCGGACGCCGCACGCGCGGCTGCGCGGCCGCTCCCCCGGCGCCCGTCCCCGCACGCGCTTGACCTTCACATCAATGGAAAGGTTTCAGGATCTCGTCATGACGAGCACCGCTTCCCCCGAGTCCCCCACCCGTGACGCCCCGCCGGCCGACGCCGCGAAGCTGCCGATGGCGGCCCTGCTCGCGCTGGCCGTCGCCGTCTTCATCACCAGCCTCACCGAGACGCTGCCCGCCGGGCTGCTGCCCGCGATGAGCGACACCCTGCACACCAGCGAGTCGGCCGTCGGACAGACGGTGACCATCTACGCGCTGGGCACGGTCCTCACCACCATCCCGCTGTCCGCGGCCACCGCCGGATGGCGCCGCAAGCGCCTGCTGATGGCCTCCATGGGCGCCTTCGCCGTCGCCAACACCATCACCGCCCTGTCGGTGAACTACCCGCTCACCCTGGTCGGCCGCTTCCTGGCCGGTGTGGCCGCCGGCCTGGCCTGGGCGCTGCTCGCCGGGTACGCCCGCCGCATGGTCGCCCCGCACCAGGAGGGCCGCGCCATCGCCATCGCGATGGCCGGCATCCCCGTCGCCCTGTCGCTCGGCGTCCCGGCCGGCACCTTCCTCGGCAGGATCGCGAACTGGCAGGCGGCGTTCCTCGTCATGACCGGCCTGACCGTGCTGCTCCTGGTCTGGATCGCGGCGATCGTGCCGGACTACCCGGGGCAGGCGGCGGGCGGCAAGATCCCCGTACGCAGCACCCTGCGGGTGCCCGGTGTCACCCCGGTGCTCTTCGTCATGCTGGTCTTCGTCCTCGCGCACACCATCCTGTACGCGTACATCGCCTCGTTCCTCGACGACATCGGCATGGGCGACCAGACGGACGCGGCCCTGCTCGTCTTCGGCGTCGCGTCCCTGGTGAGCATCTGGGTCGTCGGCACCTACATCGCCGCGCACCTGCGGACCCTGACCATCGCCAGCACCCTCCTTGTGGGCCTCGCCGTCGCGGTCCTGGGCGCGTTCTCCGGCACCGACGCCCTGGTCTACGTCGCAGCGGCGCTGTGGGGTCTGGGCTGGGGTGGCGTGCCCACCCTGCTGCAGACGGCCGCGGGGCAGGCCGGCGGCGAGGCGGCCGACGCCGCCCAGGCCATCCTGGTGGTGCTGTGGAACGTGGCCATGGCCGGCGGCGGCATCGCCGGCGGCCTCGTGCTGCAGGCCGTCGGGGTCACCCCGTTCCCCTGGATCGTCCTCGCCCTCCTGGTCCCGGTCCTGGTCGTGGTCCTCGCCTCCCGCGCGCACGGCTTCCCCGGAAAGAGCCGGGCCTGACGTCCGCGACGCCGTACGAAAGCCGCGAGGCGCCCCGGCCGGGGGAACGGCCGGGGCGCCTCGCGGCTAATGCAGGGGTGGTCGGTCAGGCGGTGTAGCCGCCGTCGACGGCGAGCGAGGTGCCGGTGACGTAACGGCCGCCGGGGCCCGCGAGGAAGGCCACCGCGGCGGCGATGTCCTCGGCCTCGCCGAACCGGCCCAGGGCGGTCAGACCGCGCTGGAAGTCGCCGCTCTCGCCGGCGGCCGGGTTCATGTCGGTGTCGATCGGGCCCGGGTCCACGGCGGTGACGGTGATCCCGCGCGGCCCGAGCTCCCGGGCGAGGGCCTTGGTGAAGCCGATGAGCGCGGTCTTGGCCATCGCCTGGACGACGAAGTTCGAGCCGGGGACACGGCCGTTGAAGCACGAGCCGATGCTGATGATCCGGCCCTCGTCGCCCATGTGCCGGGCGGCGGACTGGGAGGCGAGGAAGATCGAGCGGACGTCCACGGCGAGCGCGCGGTCCAGGTCCTCGGCGGTCACCTCGTCGAAGGCGCCGTAGGCGAGGAAGCCGGCGTTGTTCACCAGGATGTCGATCCGGCCCAGGTCGCGGACCGTCTGCTCCACGACCGCCACGGCGGCGTCGGACTCGGTGAGGTCGGCCTGGATGGCGACGGCCTTGCCGCCGGCCGCCTCGATGTCCTTGACGACCGCGCGGGCCTGGTCGGCGGCCCGGACGTAGGTCACGGCCACGGCGGCGCCGGCGGCGGCGAGCCGCTTGGCCACGGCCGCGCCGATACCGCGGCTGCCGCCGGTCACCAGGGCCACCTTGCCGGTCAGCTCGGGCGTCTCGGTCACGGTGCTTCCTCCGTTGGACTGGTTGCTGTTCGTCATGACGGGATCCTGAAACCTTTCCATTAATGTGAGGGTCAAGCGGGTCAAATCAGGTACGTACGAGGGGAGTTGACAGGGGTGCGGATCGGTGAGCTGTCGGAGCGCACGGGGACCTCGCGGCGGCTGCTGCGCTATTACGAGGAACAGGGCCTGATCGCCTCGTCGCGCGAGCCCAACGGCTACCGCGACTACGACGAGGCCTTCGTCGACCGGGTCATGCAGATCCGCGGCCTGCTGGCGGCGGGGCTGCCCACCAGGATCATCAAGCAGATCCTGCCGTGCCTCAGTCAGCCCCGCGCCATCCACTTCGAGGAGGCCACCCCGGAGATGCTGGCCACCCTCGAGGAGGAGTGCGACCGCATGACCGAACGCATCCGGTGTCTGGAGCGCAACCGCGACGCGGTCTCCGCCTACCTCGCGGAAGTACGCCGCAGGAAGGCGGAGCGCGTCGCGGCCCGCACCGACACACCGAGCGCGTCGGGGGGTGCGTCCGGCGCACCGAGTACGTCAGTGGGACGAGGCCGTACCGCCGTACTGGACGGTGTTTGAGAGCACGACGCCGTGGCTGGCCACCTCGATGGTGAGCCGGTCGCCGTCGGCGACCTGGAACCCGTCGTGGAAGCTGCTCAGGTCGGCGCCGGTCAGCAGGTAGTTGACCAGTCCGGGGCGGCGCAGGGCGGGGAAGGAGAAGGCCCGGTCGACCATGTCCTCGACCGTGAAGTACAGGGCGTCGGCACCGCAGTCGAACTTGCCCTCCCAGGCGACCTGTCCGGCGCGCTCGATGGTGACGCGGCCGGTGGCCGAGCGCGGCGGCTCGCCGACGAAGAGGTACGGCGAGATGCCGGTGTCGCAGAGCTTGCCGGACGGCGTGTAGCCGGGGTGGATCCGGTGCAGGCCGATGTCGCAGAAGTCGTTGCCGAAGGTGAAGCCGGCGTAGTGGGGCGTGCCGTCGTCGTCGTTGACGTGGACGAGGGCGACCTCGGCCTCCTCGATCAGGATGATCGGCTCGGCGGGGACGACGAGGGGCTGGCCGGGCGTGCGCAGCCACGAACCGAGGCCCTTGAAGTACCACTTGGGGATCGGCGGCCGGCCGTCGTGCGACTCGATGGCGTCCGCCTTGGACTTGTGGGTGCCGAGGAAGCCGCTGACCAGCGAGGCGCCGGTGGTCGGAAGGAGCGGCGGCAGGGCGTGCAGCTCGGGGTCGCCGGCGGTGACGGTGACCGTCTCGGCGGCCTCGACGAGGGCGGTGATCGCGTCCGGTCCGCCGTCGGTGAGGAAGACGTCGAGGAGCGCGCCCTCGGCGACCGCGTGGAGGGTCTGCGGCTCGCCCGGGGTCTGGATGCCGAGGCTGACGTACCGCCGGTCCCGGTACTCGTATTCGCTGAGGATCAGCATGGGTTCGTGACCTTTCTCAGGTGGTCGGTGTCAGATCGTCGGGACTGATGCAGGGGCAGGTACGTGGACGAGGTCGTGCAGGACCTCCTCGATGCGGTCCAAGGAGGCCTTGATCCACGGGAGTTCGAGGGGTGCGGAGGAGTGCAGGGCCTGGGTGCGCCGCTCTTCGGTGTCGCCGTAGAGCCGGCTGGTGGCGGCCCTGACGCGCAGGACGCGGTCGGGTTCGCCGAACGCGCTGCCGGGCAGGACGCCCAGGCCGTGCCGGTCCGCGAGGAGCGCGGCGAGCTCCCCGCCGCCCGACACCCCGTGCGCGGCGGCGAGGTGGTCGCGCAGCGGCTCGAAGTCCGGGTAGAGGTAGCTGGTGGCGCGGACCGGGGTCAGTGCGGCGCCGGCCGCGGTGAAGTGCCGGTGGACCGCGCGCACCACCGTCTCGTGCAGGCGCCGGGCCGCCGCCACGTACGCGAGGACCTCGGGCGGCTCCGCGAAGGCGTAGGCGGCGGCCGCCTGGACGGGGGCGGCGGTGGTCGACCAGGTCTGGCTGGCGACGGCTTCGAGGCGGTCGCGCAGCGCGCGGCCGAGCGGGCCCTCGGGCAGCCGGGCGACGCCCATGCGCCAGCCGCCCACCGCGAGGTTCTTGGTGAGCCCGGTGGTCACCACGGTCCGCTCGGGCGCGAACACGGCCGGGGAGAGGGCCCGGTCCGCGCCCTCGAAGACGAGGTCGCAGTAGATCTCGTCGGAGACGATGACCAGGTCCAGGTCCCGGGCCGCCGCGGCGAGCCGGCGCAGGGTGTCCGGCTCGGCGACGGTCCCGGTCGGGTTGTCGGGGAGGGTCACCACGACGCACCGCGGATCGCGGCCGGCGGCCCGTGCGGCGGTGACCGCCTCGCGCAGCGCGGCCGGGTCCGGGACTCCGCCCTGGCCGGGCAGCGTGGGTACGTGGAGCGGCTGCGCGCCGGCGAGCCGGGCCTGGGCCGCGTAACTCACCCAGCTCGGCACCGGTACGACCACGTCGCCGCCGACGGCCAGCATGAGGGCGAACAGCACGGGCTTGCTGCCCGGGCCGCAGACCACCATCTCCGGGTCGGTGTCGAGGTTCCGCCGCCCCCAGTAGCCGGCGGCCGCGGCGCGCAGCGCCGGGCTTCCGGCGACGGGGCCGTAGGCGCCCAGGCCCGCCGCCGCGGCGAGCCGCTCCCGCAGCTCGGGCAGGACGGGCAGGCCGATCTCGCCGCTCGCGAGCGACAGGACCCGCTCCCCGGCGCGGCGCCGGCGCTCCAGCGCCTCGTCGGCGGCGAGGGTCGCCGACATGGTCACCGGCGCGGGTTGGGACATGACGGCCTCCGAAGGCGGGTCGTTCAAGGACAGGAAGGGGAGGGGGAAAACCGGGGGGTGTCGGGGGAGGTGCACCCCCCGGTGGTCGGTGTGGGGCGCCGCACCGCACGGGTCAGCCCGTACGGGAACGGTGCGGCGCCCGCGAGCGAGAGCTCGGGCCGCGTACGACTAGTCCGCGTACAGCTTCCTGAGCTCGATCTTGCGGACCTTGCCCGTCAGGGTCTTGGGCAGGGCCGTCATGACCTCCAGGCGCTCGGGGAAGAACCTGGGGTCCTGGCCGGCCTCGCGCAGATGGGCGCGGATCTCGTCCAGGGTCGGCGGGGTGCCGCCGGCCGCGACGACGACCGCGAGGATCGGGTCGTCGATGTGGCCGGTCGGGCCGACCACCGCCGCGTCGGTCACCTTGGGGTGGCCGGCGATGACCGCCTCCAGCTCGGCCATCGGCAGGACGATGCCGTCCCGCATGATGGCGTCCTTGGCGCGGCCGAGGACCCTTATGCCGCCGCGGCCGTCCTCACGGGCGACGTCGCCGGTGTCGAACCAGCCGTCGTCGGTGAGTTCGTCGTCGAAGACGTCCTGCTGCTTGAAGTAGCCGAGCGCCTGCGACGCCCCGCGCACCCGCAGCCGGCCGACCGAGGCCCGCACGGTGGGGTCCTGGCAGGCGTCGATCCGTATCTGCATGGAGTCGATCGGCCTGCCGTGGCTGTGCGCCGCCCAGTCCTGGTTGTAGTCGAGCCGCGTGATGGTGACCGGACCGAACTCGGACATGCCCCATACCGAGTACGTCCGGGCGCCGAAGGTCGCGCGCAGCTCGTCCACCAGGGGCTGGAGCACCGGCGCCGCACCCGTGATGGTGTGGCGCAGGCTGGACACGTCGTGCGGGTCGCGCTGCTGGACCCGGGCGACGCCCATGAGGGTGGGCGGCGGCCCGTACAGCAGGGTGGCCCGGTACCGCTCGACCAGGTCGAGCAGTCCGTCGTGGTCCGGTCCGTCCTGGAAGGCGACCGTGCCGCCGAGCATGACGCCGGCGAGGATGCCCTGGCCGAAGCCGGAGTAGTGCACCAGCGGGGTGGTGACGGCGGCGACCAGGTCGTCGCGGAGCATGAAGCTGTCCACATAGCCGCGCACGCCCGAGTGGACGGTGTTCTGGCTGTGCACGACACCCTTGGAGAAGCCGGTGGTGCCGGAGGTGAACAGCACCACGAACGGCTCGTCCGGACGCAGTTGACGATCGATCAGATCGCCCATGCGCCGCTTCTCCCAGTGCACGGAGACGAAGTGGTCGTGGAAGTCGACCGCGCCGTCGGGGACGTGCCCGTCGAGGACCACCAGGTGCTCGAGCGGCAGCTCGTCGCGCAGCCCGTCGATGGTCTCGGCGAGCGGGTAGCCCTCCCACTCCGGCACGGTGACGCACACCTTCGCCTCGGTGAGGACGAGCCGGTGGCGCAGCTCCTCCGCCTGGCAGACGGGCGCGATCGGGCAGATCACGGCGCCGACGGCCATGCAGGCGAACATCAGCGGCACCATCTCCCACCGGTTGGGCAGCTGGACGGCGACGACGTCGCCGCGCTGCACGCCCAGTTCGAGCAGGGCACCGGCGAACCGGTCGGTGAGCCGGGAGAGTTCGGCGTAGTCGAGCGTGTCGGTACGGGCCTCGTCGAGGCGGCGGCCGGCGATGGCGAGCTTGCGGGGCCGTTCGCCGGCCTGGCGGCGCAGGTCGTCCAGGAAGGTCTCGTCGCGCCACCAGCCGCGGCGGCGGAATTCGGCCAGGCGGTCGGCGGCCGAGGGTGTGACACTCATCCGAAGAGCTCCTGGCGGCGGGCGGCGAGCAGCTCGGGCAGCGGGTTGCCCGCGCGCGAGGCGGCGATGTCGAGCAGATCGCGGGTGTTGAGGCGGACCCGGTCGGCGACCCAGTCGAAGACCCACTGCTTGCGGGCCTCGTGGGACAGCTCGAAGGGGACCTTGCGGGTGACGGCCAGGGCCGCCGAGCCGGCGCCGCCGATGTTGGCGATGACACCGGGGACCAGGGCGGCGCCGGACGCGGCGACCTTCTCCTTCGCCTCCGCGCTGGAGGCGAGGTTGGCGCCCTCCACGACCACCCGGGCGCGCAGCCGGTGCGCGTTCTCGGCGTTGAGGGCGTACTTCTGGGCGGCGAGCACCAGCAGGTCGGCGTCCACGTCGAGCCAGGCGTCGGGCTCGCGGCTCACGGTGACGTGCTGCGGCAGCCGGGAGTGGTCGATGCGGCCGAACTCGTCGGTGATGGCGACCAGATCGGCGACCGGCAGGCGGTCGGCGCTGATGGTGCCCTGGACGTCGGCGATGCCGACGACGAGGTGGCCGCGGTCCTCCAGGAAGCGGGCGACGGCACGGCCGACGGCGCCGAAGCCCTGGATCACGACCCGGGCCGGCTCGGTGCGGCCGCCCGCCTCCAGGGCGGTGAGCGCGGCGACGCCGACACCGTGGCCGGTGCAGTCGATCAGCGGCTCGTAGTACGTACGCCAGTCGATCGGCATGTCGGGGGCGCCGAGCCGGTAGCGCGGGTCGTAGCCGGCCTCGTCGAAGAAGACGGCGCGGTCGGCCGGGGTGACGCCCATGTCGATGCCGAGGTGGATGCCGCCGTGCAGCAGCGGCTTGACCGTGCGGCCGAAGGTGCGGAAGGTCTGCTCGCGGCCGGCGCCCTCGGAGTTGGCGGCGGTGGCGACGATGCCCGCCTTCGCGCCGCCGATGCGCAGGCCCGCGAGGGTGAACTTCTCGGTCATGTCGCGGGCGAGGCCGGCGACCTCCTCCTCGGTGACCCCGGTGGTCATCCGGGTGCCGCCCATGGCCAGGCCGTCGACGAGGGAGTCGACGACGACCCAGCCCTTGATGCTGCCGCCGCTGCCGTTCAGATGGACGGTGAGGGCGGGGTCCTTCGGGTGGTCCTGCGAGAGGTCCTGCGGGTTTTCCAGATCACTCATTGCCAGTCCTTTGGATACTGGGATCGGTGGCCGAGGCCAGAAGAGGTGTGGCCGTCACCGGCGTCACTGGTAGAGCTGCGCGAAGCCGCGCAGGATCTCCATGCCGTCGCTGCGGAACTCCAGGTGCGCCTGGGCGCCGAAGATCCGGCCGTCCTCGGAGCGCATGAACTCCACGGGGGCGTGCTCGGAGCGGCCGATGGAGCGGAAGCCCTCCGGCGCCTCCTGGAGGTACAGGGTGTGCCGGTGGAAGACCGTCACGGTCGGCTTCACGTACTCGAAGAGCGGCTCGGTCTTGTCGACCTGCACCTCGTAGCCGCCGACGCGCGACTCCCCTTCCTCCAGGCGGCCGCCGGCCGAGACCGCGATCAGCTGCATGCCGCCGCAGATCGCGAAGACCGGGACGTCGGCGCCCATGACGAGGTCGACGAGCGGCTTGTAGAAGTCCTGGTCGTAGGCCCGCACCTTGGTGCCGCTGAGCACGATGGCCTGGTAGCGGCCGCCGAGCGTGGCGGGTACGGAGGCGGCGTCGACGGCCTCGGTGTCGGAGCCCAGGTCCTCGAAGCGCTTGCGCAGCTGCGGGAGGGACAGGGTTCCGTTGTTGACGACTAGGACACGGGATTTCGCCACGTGCTCGCTCCTCAGGTTCGCGTGATGACGGTGCCGGTACGGGCCGCGAGCAGGTCCGTGGTGGCCGCGCTGCCGATGAAGACGCGCTCCACGCCCCGCTCCAGGGCCTCGCCGGCGGCCCGCAGCTTCTTGCGCATGCCGCCGGTGGCGCCCTTGTCGCGGAACGCGGCGGCCGCCTCGGCGCTGATCTCCCGTACCGGTTCGCCGTCGATCAGCAGATGGGCGACGTCGGTGACCAGGACCAGGTCGGTGGCGCCGGCGGCGCCCGCGATGGCGGCGGCGGCCCGGTCGGCGTCGGTGTTGACCTCCTGGCCGGCCGGCCCCTGGGCGAGCGGGGTGACGAGGTAGGCGTGGCCGGCCTGGAGGTTCTTCAGGGGCGCCGGGTCGACGCCGGTGATCGGGCCGACCAGGTTCTCCAGTTCGACCAGCTTCTTGTCGCGCCACCACCAGCGCTCGCCCTCGCCGGCCCGGACCAGGCCGTCGCTGCCGAGCAGCCGTTCCGCGGTGATGCCGCGGTCGGCGAGCCGGGCGAAGACGTCCTCGGCCATGGCCGCGCTGACGGTCTTGATGTCGGCGATGACCTCGGGCGTGGTCCAGCGGCTCTGGTTGCCGTAGCGGTCGCGCAGGATCGCCGACGGGTCGGTGTAGCGGCGCGGGTCGAGCCGCTTGAGCGGCTTGGACCAGCCGTGCACGAGGATCAGCGGGTGTTCCCGGCCGTGCGCGGCCAGGTCGTCCCACCAGCTGCCGTCGAGGTCGTCCAGGCAGCTGCCGCCGAGCTTGACGACGGTCGGCGTCTGCGTCGGCGTGGGGTTCTGCTGCGTCTCGCTCATGCGGGCATCACCGGCTGCATGGTCAGGCCCGACTCCTCGGGCAGCCCGAAGCGGATGTTCGCGGCCTGCACGGCCTGGCCGGCGGCGCCCTTGATGAGGTTGTCCAGGGCGGCGAGGACGACGATCCGGTCGCCCTCCTCGTCCTTCAGGACGGTCACGTCGCAGAAGTTGGAGCCGAGGACGGCCTGCGGGTCGGGCACCGGGATCAGCGTCTCGTTGTTGCGGCGCACCCGGACGAAGCGCTCGCCCTTGTAGAAGCGGGTGTACGCGCGCTGCAGCTCGCGCTGGTCGACCTGCTCGTCGGTGAACACGTACGAGCTGGTCAGCAGCCCGCGGACGTGCGAGACGCCGTACGCGGACATCGTCAGGGAGTCGATGCTCCCCTTCTTGGCGCGCTCCAGGAAGTCGCCGACCTCGGCCGCGTGCCGGTGCCCGGTGGGGGCGTACGGGGCGATGGCCCCGCTGCGGAACGGGTGCAGGTCCGAGGTGCGCAGCTGGAGGCCGCCGCCGCTGGAGCCGCTCTTGCCGTCGACCACGACGGTCTTCAGGTCGAGCCCGAGGCCGAGGGTCAGCGGCGCCAGGCTCAGGGTGAGCGCGGTGGCGTAGCAGCCCGGCATCGAGATCAGCGAGGCTTCCTTGAGCTGGTCGCGGACGAGCTCCGGCACGCCGTACACGAAGCGGTCGGCGAGGTCGGCGCGCCGGTCCACCTTCGGGTACCAGCGGTCGTGGCGCTCGGGGGTGGCGATGCGGAAGGCGCCGCTGAGGTCGACGATCGCGGGGACCTTGTCGACCAGCTGCTCGGCCAGGCGGTTGGAGACGGGGGCCGGGGTGGCCAGGAAGAGGACGTCGACCTGGTCGGCGACCTCCTCGGTGACGGGCTGCACGGTGAGCCCGAGGTCGATGCGCAGGTTGGCGTGCAGTTCGGCCGGGCGCCGGCCGATGTTGGAGGAACCGCCGAGGAAGGTCAGTTCCATGTCGGGGTGCTGGGTGATCAGTCTGATCAGATCGCCGCCGGCGAGCCCGGAGGCTC
The DNA here is from genome assembly GCF_041270065.1 of Streptomyces fradiae. Lineage (NCBI taxonomy): Bacteria > Bacillati > Actinomycetota > Actinomycetes > Kitasatosporales > Streptomycetaceae > Streptomyces > Streptomyces fradiae. The sequence continues at coordinate 3,408,537 of NZ_CP065958.1, forward strand.
CGACGACTCCTGCCCGGATCATGCGAGTAACTCCTGCACGTACTGGACGATGGCGGAGGGGATGTCCGCTGCGGTGGTGGAGGCCACGCCGCGGAAGGCGGGGGCGTGGTTGACCTCGTTGACGACGAGGCCGTCCTCGGTGCGGAACAGGTCGATGCCGTAGATGCCCGGGCCGAGTTCGGCGACCACGGCGTCCACGATCTTCACGACGTCGGGGTCGTGCGCGATGGCGGTGCTGCTGTTGCCGAGGGCCGCGTTGCTGCGCCAGTCGGTGCCGGCGCTGGCGAACTCGGCGGCGGCGACGATCTCGCTGCCCGCGACCAGGCAGCGCACGGAGCTGCCGCCGGCCAGGAACGGCTCGACCAGGCAGGCCTGTTCGAAGGCGTGGCCCAGGTCCTCGACGTAGTCGTAGACGGAGTGGGCGGTGTCGGTGTGCCGGATCAGGGTGACCCGCTTGCCCATGCCGCCGAAGATCGGCTTGAGGACGACCGGGACGCCGAGCTCGTCGAGGGCCTTGGCGAAGTCCTTGCGGGACAGCACGAGCCGGAAGTCCGGGACCGGGATGCTCGCGGCCCGCAGCACGGCCCGCAGGACCGCCTTGTTCTCGCAGGCGTTGATGGCCCGGGCGGAGTTGAGGACCGGGATCCCGGCCTCCTCGGCGAGGGTGGCGACCAGGCCGCCGCGGGTGTAGCTGCGGCTGCGGACCAGGAGGGCGTCGTACGCGTTGACCGACGGGGCGTCGGCGCCGCCGAGGCACAGCGACTCGTCGTTGACCCAGTCGACCTCGACCCCGAGGCCGGGGCCGAGCTCGATCAGCTTGCGTTCCTCCCAGCCGATCCGGTCGGCGACGACCGCGACCTTCTTGGTCATCTCACTGACCCCAGTCGCGGAGGGTGACCTCGACCATCTCGAGGCTGAGCACGCCGTCCCGGACGTCCTCGACGCGCAGGGTCAGCATGCACTCGGGGCAGGCGAGGGTCTCGCCGGTGACCATCGGCGGCACGGTCAGGTCGGTCTCGCACTCGGGGCAGACGCCGGTCACGGTGGTGGCGGTGGACATGAGTGAACTCCAGTGGTTTGTCATGGCTGGTGCGGTACGCGTGGGGGGGGTGGTGCGGTACGCGTGGGGGTGTGCGGTGCGCGTGGGGGAGGTGGTGCGGTGTGAGGTTCTGCGGTGGGGGGGTCTGCGGTGTGCGGGGGATCAGGCGGCCTGGAAGTCGACGGCGGCCTTGCGGATCGCGTCCCGGTCCATGACCGGTCCGCCCGCGCGCTCCTGACGCTCGATCAGCCACGGGGTGAAGATCTCGACGTCGACGAAGACGCCGGACTCGGCGAGCGCCCACTTCACGAGGGCCGGGGTGAGGCGGGTGCGGACGCGCACCTCGCGGGCGTTGCCGACGAGTTCGGCCGGCAGCGTCTCGTACGCCTCGGGGTGGGTGAGCTGGCCCGGGAGCTCGTACGCGAAGGCGTGCGGCGTGGTCGGGCCGGACTGGAAGGCCTCGCCGAGGCCGGCGCCCTTGAGGGCGATCCGGGACAGTTCGGTGAGGTGGCTCAGGTCGAACCGGGTGTCGCCGTGGATCACCCGCAGGGAGGTGAGCAGTTCGGCGAGCGGGGCGTTGCCGCCGCGCTCCCCGATGCCGCCGACGGTCGCGGAGATCCACTGGGCGCCGGCGCGGACCGCGGCGAGCGAGTTGGCGACGGCCATGCCCAGCATGTTGTGCGAGTGGATCTCGATCTCGGAGCCGTCGATCGCGGTGAGGTCGCCGATCACGTCCTCCATCTGCCACGGCGAGAGGTACGCGACGGTCTCGGCGAGCCGGAAGCGGTCGGCGCCGGCCTCGAAGCCCGCGGTGACGTACGGGACGAGCCGCTCGGCCGGGGTGCGCGCACCGTCCTCGCCGCTGAAGGTGACGTGGAAGCCGCGCTCCTTGGCCTGCGAGACCGCGGACTTGGCAAGGGTGTTGAGGAACTTGGCGCTGGGCGAGCCGAGCTTGAGCCGGGCGTGCTGCTCGGAGGTGGGGATGGAGTACATGATGTGCTTCACGCCGAGCCGCTCGGCCTCGTCGAGGGCCTTGGCGACCTGCTGGCGGTCCCGGACGACCACGAGCGTCATGCTGCGCTCGGGGCCGACGGTCTCGTGGGTGGCCAGGATGAGGTCGGCGTCCTTGGAGCCGGGGCCGGCCACCATGCCGACCTCGACCAGCTCGACGCCGGTCTTCACCAGCAGGTCCGCGATGGCCGCGGCGTCCTTGGGGCCGAATTCGACGCCCGCCATGTGCGCGCTGTCGCGCAGCGTCGCATCGGAAATGCGGGGCCTTATCGGGGGGTTTTCCTCGCGTCCTGTCTTCGGCATTGCGTTTTCCTCCGTCGGTATCCGTGGATATCCCGTCGAAGCGCGGAGCGCCTTTCCGCGCTGCGCCTTTCCGCGCCGGTGACCATCCTGTACGCCCCGCTCCTGGCCGGACAACGCTTCTTGTGTCGGAGCTTGTCAAGGAGTGTCAGCGAACGTCATCGGCCGTGAATACCATGCGGCCCCGGTGAACAAAGCCGCACATGGGAGCGTCTTTTCCGCGCTGCTGTCCGTGCTGTCTGCGCTATCCGCGGCCGAGCCGATAGCCGACCCCGTGGACGGTGATGATCCATTTTTCGCCGAGTTTCGCGCGCAGATTGCTGACATGGGTGTCGATGGTGCGGCTGGAAGCCGCCCACGCGGTGTCCCACACGCGGGTCATCAGCTCCTTGCGCGACAGGACGGTCTTGGGGTCCGCGGCGAGGGTGTGCAGCAGGTCGAACTCCTTGGCGGTGAGCTCCACCGGCCGTCCGTCCAGGCTGACTTCGCGGGTGATGTTGTCGATGTGCAGCGGGCTGAGGGAGATGGTGTGCGAGGCCGGCGGCCGGGGGTGCGCCCGGCGCAGTACGGCCTCGACGCGGGCGAGCATCTCGCGCGGCCCGCACGAGGCGACGACGCAGTCGTCCGCGCCGGCCTTCAGGGCGAGGACCCGGTCCAGTTCGGTGTCGCGGGTGGCGATGGAGATGATCGGCTTGTCCCCGGTGCGGCGGATCAGCCGGCAGACCTCCAGGCCGTCGATGTCGGGTAAGTCGAGATCGAGCAGGACCATGTCGGACCGCTGGTGCACCGCGAGGGCCTGCTCCCCGGTGCCGACGCTGCTCGCGGCGTACCCCTGCCGCTGCAGATCGCGGACCCGCGCCTCGGCGGCGGTGGTGTCGCCCTCGACCACGAGGACGGAGACCGGCTGGGCCGCGACGGCCCCTTCGGTACGCGGTCTCTGAGCTGCCATCCAAGTCATTGCTCCCCCGTTCGTAGCCGGTGGGACGTGGGCACCACCCACTCCCGAGCCCCGTGGCAGTGGCTTCCGCCCGGACCTGTCCGACCAGGCCCGGATGCAAACATACACTCAAGTCCATTTCCGGGCCAGAGTCCATGTTTATATGCGAGGGTATACCTGAACTCTCATACAAAGACGATCACTTACCTGGAGGCCTCGTGCGCCAGCCCTCGGACGACGGAGCACCCACTCCCCCGCGCCGGCGGCGCGGCAAGGAGCGCACCCAGGAGCGGGTCTACGTCGCGGCCCTGTCCCTGTTCCGCCGGCAGGGGTACGCGGACACCTCCGTCGCACAGATCGCGGAGCACGCCGGCATCGGGCGCGGCACCTTCTTCAACTACTTCCCGCGCAAGGACTGTCTGCTCAGCGCCTGGTCGCAGGAGCGGATGCGCAAGCTGAACCGCCGCCTGACGCCCCGCCTGGAGAGCGCGGCCGACGCCGTGGAGGCGCTGCGCGCCTGCATGTCCACCCTCGGCGACCTCAACGAGGAGGAGCCGGAACTGAGCGCCGCGATGCTGACGGCCTGGATCCAGTCCGGGCTTCTGTTCGACGGGCGATCACACCTGGAGTCGCTCTTCGCCCTGATCATCGAGGAGGGCCGGGTCCGGGGCGAGATCCGCAGCGCCGCCAGTTCCGAGCAGCTCGGCGAAGCGCTGCGCGATCTGTACGTCGGCGCCCTGCGCCGGTGGGCCGGGCCCGCGACCGACGGCCGGCACCGCCGCCTGCACGCCGACCTCCACGCCGAACTGCAGCTGTCGCTCAGCCTGTTGCTGCACGGTCTGACCACGTCCCCGCATGGACTCTGTCCGTACGGCGAGCCAAATCGTCTCAAATACTGAGAATGACGGAGATGCACCGAAGAACACTGGGTCAAAGTTGGCTCGGAGTGTAAGTTTGTATCCCGCTAGTCCAACTGCACTGCTGACGAACCCATCGGTCGCATCAAGAAAAGGTTGGCACTCATTCCCATGGCGCTCTTAGCAAACCTCGCCTCCACCCCCATCGCCGTCATCGGCCTCGGGTGCCGGTTCCCGGGCGCGGACGGGCCCGCGCAGTTCTGGGCCAATCTCCTGGCCGGGACGGACTCGATCACCACGGTGCCCGCCGAGCGCTTCGACATCACGGCGGACTACGCGCCGCAGTCCGGCACCCTCGGCAAGACCGCCTCGCGCCACGGCGGCTTCATCGACGACCCGTTCGCCTTCGACCACGCCTTCTTCGGCATCTCGCCCGCCGAGGCGAAGGCCGTCGACCCGCAGCAGCGGCTGCTTCTCCAGACCGCGTGGGAAGCCCTGGAACACGCCGGCATCCGCCCCTCCACCCTGGCCGGCACCCCCGCCGGCGTCTTCGTCGGACAGGCCACCGCCGAGTACTCGGAGGTCTCCGCGGGCCCCGGCGGCCCCAACATCCGTGACATGGCGGGCAGTCGGCTGCGCGCCGTGACCGCCGGCCGGCTCTCCTTCGCCCTCGACCTGCTCGGCCCCAGCGTCGTCCTGGACACCGCCTGCTCCTCCTCCCTGGTCGCCGTCCACCACGCCCGGCAGAGCCTGCTCACCGGCGAGTGCGACCTCGCCCTCGCCGCGGGCGTCAACCTCGTGCTCTCCAGCCACGATGCCATCGCCTACTCCCAGGGCGCCATGCTCTCCCCCGAGGGCCGCTGCCGCTTCGGCGCGGCCGACGCCGACGGATTCGTCCGCAGCGACGGCGTCGGCGTGGTCGTCCTCAAGCGCCTCGCGGACGCCGAGCGCGACGGCGACCCCGTCCTGGCCACCCTCCTCGGCAGCGCCGTCACCAACGACGGGCGCGGCAGCGGACTGCTGCTCCAGCCCGCGGTCAGCGGCCAGGTCGCGATGCTCCGGGCGGCGTGCCGCGCCGCCGGGATCACCCCCGACCGCCTCGACTACGTCGAGTCCCACGGCACCGGCACGGCGGTCGGCGACGCCGTCGAACTGCGCGCCCTCGCCGAGGCGACCGGGCGGCCGGCCGAACGGCCGCTGCCCACCGGATCGGTGAAGACCAACATCGGGCACACCGAGTCGGCCGCCGGCATCGCCGGACTGATCAAGGCCGTCCTCATCGCCCGGCACGGCGTCGTCCCCGCCTCGCTGCACTGCTCCACCGAGAACCCGGTGATCGCCGACGAAGGACTCCACGTCCGCGTGGTCACCCGCACCACCGAACTGCCGCACGCCGGCGCGGACGCCAGGATCGGCGTCAGCTCCTTCGGCATCTCCGGCACCAACGCGCACGTCGTGGTCGGCTCCCGCCGGCCCGCGCCCGCCACCGCACCGCGGGCGGCCACCCCTCAGACCGCTCAGACCGCTCCGACCGCGGCGGGGGCTGCCGGAGCGGAACAGCTGCTGGTCCTCAGCGCCCGGTCGGAGCGCTCGCTCGCCCGCCTCGCCCGGTCCTGGGCTCTCCACCTCGACGGCCCCGGCCGCGACCGGCCGCTGCGCGAGCTGTGCGCCGCCGCGGCCCTGCGCAGGGACGCCCATCCGCACCGGCTCTGGGTCCGCGGCGCCACCCACGCGGCCGTCGCCGAACGGCTGCGCGCGCTCGCCGCCGACGGCCGGGCGACCGGGAGCGGCATCACCGGCGGCGGCATCGCCGAGGCCGGCTTCGGGGCACCCCGCCGCACCGCCTTCGTCTTCCCCGGCCAGGGCTCCCAGTGGCTCGGCATGGGCCGCGGACTGCTCGACTCCTCCCCTGCCTTCCGGGCCACGCTGACCGAGTGCGACACCGCGATCGGGGCCGAACTCGGCTGGTCGCTGCTCGATCTGCTCACCACCGCCACCGAACTGCCCACCGACATCGACCTGGTCCAGCCCGCGCTCTGGGCCATCGGTGTCGGCCTCGCCGCCGCGCTGCGCGAGGCGGGCCTCGACCCGGACGTCTGCCTCGGCCACAGCATGGGCGAGATCGCCGCCTCCTGCGTGGCCGGTGCGCTGAGCCTGCGCGACGGCTGCGCGGTGATCTGCCGCCGCAGCCGGCTGATGCGCCGGCTCGCCGGCCGCGGCGCCATGCTGGCCGTCGAGCTCGGCGCCGACGCGGCACGCGAAGTCCTCGCCGAGCGGCCCGAGTTCGCCGGGGTGTGCGTCGCCGCGGAGAACTCCCCCTCCGCCACCGTGCTCGCCGGGCCGCACGAGGCGCTCGCCGCCGTCACCGCGGCCCTGGAGGGCCGCGACGTGCTCTGCCGCACCGTCCGGGTCGAAGTGGCCTCGCACTCCCCCGACATGGATCTGATCAGCGACGAACTCCTCTCCGCGCTCGCCGACTTGAACCCCGGCCAGGCCACCGCCGGCCTCGTGTCCAGCGTCCTCGCCGCGCCGCTGCGCGGGGACGAACTCCTGCCCCAGTACTGGCAGGACAACCTCCGCAAGCCGGTCCGCTTCACCGAGGCGGTACGGCTCCTGTGCGCGGAGGAGACCCTGTTCCTGGAGGTGAGCCCGCACCCGGTGCTGACCGCGGCCGTCGACGAGACCCGCCGGTCCCTCGGCGCGGAGGGCGCGGAGGGCGGCGCGGCGCTCGCCACCCTGCGGCGCGACTGCGACGAGCCCGTCGCCCTCCTGGAGACCGTGGGCCGGGCCTTCGCCCACGGCGCCCGGGTGGACTGGACCCGGTGGTACGGGTACGGGGACGGGGCCGCGCCCGCGATGCCGGAGGACCTCCCGACGTACGCCTGGGACTGCGACGCGCTCCGCCACCCGGCCGCCCCGGCGGGCGGCACCGTGACGACCCGCCCCGCCCGCCCGGCCGGGCCGTACGTCCGCGAGGACGCCCTCGCCGACTGGGGCATCACCGGCTGGGACACCGGGGTGAACGTGCGCGGCCTGAGACCGGTCCTGCCCTCGGTGTACCTGGCGGCGATGCTCGACACCGCCCGCGCCGCCACCGGCGAAAGCACCGGGATCGCGCTGACCGGGGTCCGGCTCGGCGAGACCCCCCTCACCCTCGACGACCTGCCCGCGGCCGTCCTGCGGGTGACCGTCGAAAGCCCCGGCCCCGACGGAGTGCGGCGGGTGCGCGCCGAGGCCCGGCGCGCCCCGGACGCCCCGCCGGAGCTGTGCGCCGAGGCCACCCTGCGGCCCGCCGGGGCCGGCCCCGCGCAGCCGTACGACCGGCGCGCCCTGCTCGACCGCACGCTCGCCCGCCGGCTCGGCTACTGCCGGGCCGAGGACTTCTTCGCGCTGGCCGAGGAGCTCGGCTTCGGCATCGACGAGGAGCTGCGGGCCGTACGGCACGTCTGGCGCCGGGGCGGCCAGGCCGTCGCCCGCCTGCGCCGTACGCCCGGAGCCGAGGCGGACGGCCCCGACGCCGCCTCCTGGGAGTCGGGCCTGCTGACCCTGCTGGCCGCCTACCGGCCCGGTAGCGCGTACGTGCCCACCGGCTTCGGCTCGGTACGGGTGCACGCCGACCCGGGCGAGGAGTTCTGGGCGCTGTGCCGGGTCCGCCCGGCCAGGGGCCAGGACCGGGCGCACGGCGACGTCCTGCTCCTGGACCCCGACGGCTGCGTGCTCGCGGAGTTCCTCGGCGTCGAACTCCAGGCCCTGCCCGGCCACCGGCCCCACCCCCTCGCGGCGCTCGGCGCCCGGCTGCTGCCACGGCCCCGTGAGGCGTACGAGGCGCGGGCGCAGGCCCCGCAGTCCCGGGCCCCCCTGGTCCGCATCCCGGCCCAGCGCACCGCCGCCCAGCACACCCGTGAGCAGGCGGCCCCGGAGCGCCCGGAGCCCCCGGCGCACCTGAACGGCGCGGTCACCGCGGCCGAGGCCCTGGTGCGGCGGGTCGCCGACCTCCTGGAGATCCCCGAGGACCGGCTCGACCACCGGCGCCCGCTGCGCGAGATGGGCCTGGACTCGCTGATGGCGACCCGGCTGCGCACCGAACTGCGTTCGGACTTCGGGCTCGACCTCACGGCGGGCCGGCTGCTCGGCCCGGAGAGCCTGCACCGGATCCTCGCGACGATCCACTAGCTGTCCGGACCCGCTCCATCGGCCGGACCGGCGGGACGGAGTCCGCCGGTCCGGTTCGGCGGCCGAATATGGCCTACGTATTAACTTTGACTTCGAGTCATAGTTAAACTTTGGTCCATCAACCAGGACCGAGGGGAGCGGGCCTGATCGGCTGACGAACAGATCGGAGTAGCGCGTGAGCCCGACAGAAGCGGCCACGAACCGCCAGGGCACGGCCCCCCTGGGCAGGCGGGAACGCAACAAGCTCAGGGTCAAGGAGCGGCTCTACAGCTCCGCCATCACCCTCTTCGCGGAGCAGGGCTACGACGAGACCTCCATCGACGAGATCGTGGAGCGCGCCGACGTCGCACGGGGGACGTTCTTCAACTACTTCCAGCGCAAGGAAGACCTCCTCGGCGCCTGGGGAGAGAAGCGGCGCGACGCCCTCCTCGCCACGCTGGCCGCCGACGGCTGCGGCGCGGACTCGGCCGTCGGGCAGCTGCGCCACTGCATGACCACACTCAGCCGGATCAACGAGGGACACCGACAGGAGACCAACTCGCTGCTCATGGCCTGGGTCCGGGCCGGCCGCCCGCTCCTGGAGGACCCCTACCTCGCCGATCTGTTCGCCCGGATCGCCGGGGACGGCATCCGCAGCGGCGAGTTCCACACCCGCTTCACCGCCGACCAGATCGGCCACGCGCTGCGCGACCTCTACCTGGGCGCGCTGTACCGCTGGTGCGGCCGCCCGGACGCGGCCCCGGACCAGCTCGCCCACGAGCTCATGAGCACCCTGGACCTGGTCCTGGACGGCGTCCAGGCCGCCCGCGACCCCCGCGACTGACGACGCCGGAGGCCAGCCAGCTCACCTGTTGATGGGGTGGGAGGTACGGCCCGACACCTCGTCGATCTCGGTGTGGGCCTTCTGCAAGAGCTGGGAGGCGAGGTCCATCAGCGCCCTCGCCCCGGCGATCTCCTCGCCGACCCGCAACTGCTCGGGGTCGGAGGGGTGCCGGTTCGCATTGCCGTGGGCGCGGAACTCGGTGCCGTCACTGAGCCGCACCATGCACGCGGCCCGCGTCCGGTCGCCCTCCTCCTGGAACTCCATGTCGACGTGCCAGCCGACGAGCGTGTTCATCGTCATGAGGACCACCTCCAGAGAGGTACCTGTCGGGTACCTCTCCAGGGTGCATCAGATCTGGCGGGCGAGCTTCTGGGCGACCTCGGTGGCCCAGTAGGTGAGGATCATCTGCGCGCCGGCCCGGCGGATGCCGGTCAGGGTCTCGAAGATCGCCTTGTCCCGGTCGATCCAGCCCTTCTCGGCGGCGGCCTCGACCATCGCGTACTCACCGCTGATCTGGTACGCGGCGACCGGCACGTCCACCGACTCGGCGACCTTGGCCAGGATGTCCAGGTACGGGCCGGCCGGCTTCACCATGACCATGTCCGCACCCTCCTCCAGGTCGAGCGCGAGCTCCCGCAGCGACTCGCGCACATTGGCGGGGTCCTGCTGGTACGTCTTGCGGTCGCCCGTCAGGGAGGAGCCGACGGCCTCGCGGAAGGGGCCGTAGAAGGCGGAGGAGTACTTCGCGGTGTACGCGAGGATCGACACGTCCTCCTTGCCGATGGTGTCCAGGGCGTCCCTGATCACCCCGACCTGGCCGTCCATCATCCCGGACGGCCCCACCACGTGCACGCCGGCGTCGGCCTGCACCTGGGCCATCTCGGCGTACCGCTCCAGGGTGGCGTCGTTGTCGACCCGCCCCTGCGCGTCCAGGACACCGCAGTGGCCGTGGTCCGTGTACTCGTCCAGGCACAGGTCCGACATGATCACCAGGTCGTCCCCGACCTCGGCCCGCACGTCCCGGATCGCCACCTGCAGGATCCCCTCGGGATCCGTCCCCGCCGTACCGGCCGCGTCCTTCTTCGCGTCCTCCGGCACCCCGAACAGCATGATCCCGGACACCCCGGCCTCCACCGCCTCCACGGCGGCCTTCCGCAGCGTGTCCCGCGTGTGCTGTACGACGCCGGGCATCGCGGAGATCGGCACGGGCGCGTCGACGCCCTCCCGCACGAAGGCGGGCAGAATCAGATCGGCCGCGTGCAGCCGCGTCTCGGCCACCATCCGCCGCATGGCAGGCGTCGTCCGCAGCCGCCGCGGCCGCGTCCCGGGAAAGCTTCCGTACCCATTCATGCCATCGAGGCTACGCCCGCACACACCGTGCATTTACCGACACGATGTTGCCGCCGTCCCCCACGCGAACGGGGCGCCGCCCCCGAAGGAACCGCGCCCCGCTGCGTAAACCGCGCCCGCTACGTCGTGCGACGACGTCGCGCGCCCGGGCGGCGCTCGCTCGGGCGGGTGACCGGGTCGCCCGCCTCCAGGGCCGCCGCGCGGCGGCGGAGGCCGAACTCGGCGAGGGCCTCGGCGAGCTTGTGGACCGACGGCTCGGGCGAGAGGACGTCGACCCGCAGGCCGTGCTCCTCCGCCGTCTTGGCGGTCGCCGGGCCGATGCAGGCGATGACGGTGACGTTGTGCGGCTTGCCGGCGATGCCGACGAGGTTGCGCACCGTGGACGACGAGGTGAAGAGCACCGCGTCGAAGCCGCCGCCCTTGATCGCCTCACGGGTGTCCGCCGGCGGCGGCGAGGCGCGCACGGTCCGGTAGGCGGTGACGTCGTCGACCTCCCAGCCCAGCTCGATGAGCCCCGCGACCAGCGTCTCGGTCGCGATGTCGGCGCGCGGCAGGAAGACGCGGTCGATCGGGTCGAAGACCGGGTCGTAGGGCGGCCAGTCCTCAAGCAGACCCGCCGCGGACTGCTCACCCGACGGCACCAGGTCCGGCTTCACACCGAAGTCGACAAGCGCGGCCGCGGTCTGCTCGCCCACCGCCGCGACCTTGATGCCCGCGAAGGCGCGGGCGTCGAGCCCGTACTCCTCGAACTTCTCCCGCACCGCCTTCACCGCGTTGACCGACGTGAAGGCGATCCACTCGTAGCGGCCGGTGACGAGCCCCTTGACCGCCCGCTCCATCTGCTGCGGCGTACGCGGCGGCTCGACGGCGATCGTCGGCACCTCGTGCGGCACCGCGCCGTACGAGCGCAGCTGGTCGGAGAGCGACGCGGCCTGCTCCTTGGTACGCGGCACGAGCACCCGCCAGCCGAAGAGCGGCTTGGACTCGAACCACGACAGCAGGTCCCGCTGCGCCGGAGCGCTGCGCTCGCCGACCACGGCTATCACCGGACGGTGGCCCTCGGGCGACGGGAGCACCTTGCCCTGCTTGAAGACCTGGGCGATCGTGCCGAGCGTCGCGGTCCACGTCCGCTGCCGGGTCGTCGTACCCGCGATCGTCACGGTGAGCGGGGTGTCCGGCTTACGGCCTGCCGCCACCAGCTCACCGGCCGCCGCGGCGACCGAGTCGAGGGAGGTCGAGACGACGACGGTGCCGTCGGAGGCGCCGACCTCGGCCCAGCACCGGTCGTCGGCGGTCCGCGCGTCGACGAAGCGCACGTCCGTGCCCTGCGCGTCGCGCAGCGGCACGCCGGCGTACGCGGGCACGCCCACCGCCGTGGCCACGCCGGGCACGACCTCGAAGGGGATGCCGGCGGAGGCGCAGGCGAGCATCTCGGCGCCGGCGTTGCCGTCGAGGCCGGGGTCGCCGGTCACCGCACGGACGACCCGCCTGCCGCCGCGCGCGGCCTCCATGACAAGATTGGTCGCATCCCTCAACACGGGGACACCGACGGTTGTTGACGCCTCGTCGACAACCGTCAGCTCAGGCGTGCTCACGCCCGCGCGCGCATGCCCGCGAACGACTTCGAGCACCTCCGGCTCGGCGATCAGGACGTCCGCGCCGGCCAGGGCTTCGACGGCCCGGAGCGTCAGCAGTCCCGGGTCGCCGGGTCCGGCGCCGAGGAAGGTGACGTGACCGTGGCCGGGGAAGGCGGCGGACGCGGGGCTGGTGGTCGGGGCGGTGGGGCTCAAAGTGCTCGCTCCCCCATAAGACCGGCCGCACCCTTGGCGAGCATCTCGTCCGCGAGTTCGCGTCCGAGCGCCACCGCCTCGTCGTGCGAGGTGGGTACGGGACCGGTGGTGGACAGCTGCACCAGCGTGGAACCGTCGGTGGTGCCGACGACGCCGCGCAGGCGCATTTCGGTGACAGTCTGCTCGTGCGACCCGTGACCGGGACCGTCGGCCAGCAGGTCGGCCAGCGCACCCACGGGTGCGGAGCAGCCGGCCTCCAGGGCGGCGAGCAGGGTTCGCTCGGCGGTCACGGCGACCCGGGTGTACGGGTCGTCGAGCTCGGCGAGCGCGGCGACGAGGTCGGCGTTCGACGCCAGGCACTCGACCGCCAGGGCCCCCTGGCCGGGGGCGGGCAGGACCGCGTCGACCGACAGCGGGTCGACCGTCAGGGAGCCGGTGAGCTCCTCGGTTCCGCCGATGCGGTTGAGTCCGGCGGCGGCGAGGACCACCGCGTCGAGCTCTCCCTTGCGCACATAGCCGACCCGGGTGTCGATGTTGCCGCGGATCGGTACGGTCTCGATGGTCAGGCCGTGGCTGCGCGCGTACGCGTTGAGCTGGGCCATCCGGCGCGGCGAACCGGTGCCGACGCGGGCACCGTCCGGCAGCGTGTCCAGGGTGACGCCCTCGCGGGCGACCAGGACGTCGCGCGGGTCCTCGCGCTTGGGGATCGCGGCCAGGGTCAGCTCGGGGTGCTGGGCGGTCGGCAGATCCTTGAGGGAGTGCACGGCGAAGTCGACCTCGCCGGCGAGCAGCGCGTCGCGCAGCGCGGCGACGAACACGCCGGTGCCGCCGATCTGCGCGAGGTGCTCGCGGGAGGTGTCCCCGTACGTCGTGATCTCCACGAGCTCGACGGTCCGGCCGGTCAGCTGCCGGACGGCGTCGGCCACATGTCCGGACTGGGCCATGGCGAGCTTGCTGCGCCTGGTCCCGAGCCTCAGTGCCTTCTCGGTCATACTCGCCCTCGGTTCTTGACGTCGCCGTCGTTTCGGTCGGCCCGGCTGACAGAGGCAACCGTCTCCGGGTCGAGGTCGAAGAGTGTCCGCAGCGCGTCCGCGTACCCGGCGCCGCCGGGCTCGCCGGCGAGCTGCTTCACGCGCACGGTGGGCGCGTGCAGGAGCTTGTCGACCACCCGGCGCACGGTCTGGGTGATCTCGGCGCGCTGCTTGTCGTCGAGGCCGGGCAGCCGGCCTTCCAGGCGCGCGACCTCGCCGGCGACGACTTCGGCGGCCATGGCGCGCAGGGCGACCACGGTCGGCGTGATGTGGGCGGCGCGCTGGGCGGCGCCGAAGGCGGCGACCTCGTCGGAGACGATGGTGCGCACCTGGTCGACGTCGCCCGCCATGGGCGCGTCGGCGGAGGCCTCGGCGAGCGATTCGATGTCGACGAGCCGGACGCCGGGCATGCGGTGGGCGGCGGCGTCGATGTCGCGGGGCATCGCGAGGTCGAGCAGGAACAGCGGGGTCTCGCGGCCTTGCATCGCGGTCTCGACGGCCTCGCCGGTGAGGACGAGTCCGGTGGCGCCGGTGCAGGAGACGACGACGTCGGCACGGGCCAGTTCGTCGCCGACGGCAACCATCTCGACCGCGCGTGCGGCCACTCCCGTGCTGCCGGGCTCGGTGAGGATCTCGACGAGGCGCTCGGCGCGGGCGGCGGTGCGGTTGGCGACGACGATCTCGGCGACGCCGGCCCGGGCGAGGGTCGCGGCGGCGAGCGAGGACATCGAGCCGGCGCCGATGACGAGGGCGCGCTTGCCCTTGGCCCAGGCGTCGACGTCGGCGCCCTCGGCGAGCTGCTGCAGGCCGAAGGTGACGAGCGACTGCCCGGCCCGGTCGATGCCGGTCTCGCTGTGGGCGCGCTTGCCGACCCGCAGCGCCTGCTGGAACAGGTCGTTCAGGAGGCGTCCGGCGGTGTGCAGGTCCTGGCCGAGCGCGAGGGCGTCCTTGATCTGGCCGAGGATCTGGCCCTCGCCGACGACCATCGAGTCCAGGCCGCAGGCCACCGAGAAGAGGTGGTGGACGGCGCGGTCCTCGTAGTGCACATAGAGATAGGGGGTGAGCTCTTCGAGGCCGACGCCGCTGTGCTGGGCGAGCAGCGTGGACAGCTCGGCGACACCGGCGTGGAACTTGTCCACGTCGGCGTAGAGCTCGATGCGGTTGCAGGTGGCCAGGACGGCGCCCTCACCGGCCGGTTCGGCGGCGAGGGTGTCGTGCAGCAGCTTCGCCCGGGCGTCGGTGGAGAGGGAGGCCCGCTCCAGGACGCTGACGGGGGCGCTGCGGTGGCTGAGACCGACGACGAGGAGGCTCATGCGGGCATCACCGCGGGCATGTCCCCGTCAGGTCCCTTGCGACCGGAGTCCTGAGCGGTACGGCCGGAGTCCTGCGCCGTACGAGCGGCGGGCGGCGCGACGGCGGCGCCGGCCGGCTCGGCCGGGGCCGCGGCCTCGGGGCCGGAGTCGGCGCCGGGCTCCTCGCCGGCCTTGCGCTGCTCGTGGAAGGCGAGGATCTGCAGCTCGATGGAGAGGTCGACCTTGCGCACGTCCACGCCGTCGGGCACGGAGAGCACGGTCGGCGCGAAGTTGAGGATCGAGGTGACACCGGCGGCCACGAGCCGGTCGCAGACCTGCTGGGCGACACCGGCCGGGGTGGCGATGACGCCGATGGACACGCCGTCCTCGGTGACGATCTTCTCCAGGTCGTCGCTGTGCTGGACCGGGATCCCGGCGACCGGCTTGCCGGTCATCGCGGGGTCGGCGTCGATCAGCGCGGCGACCCGGAAGCCGCGGGAGGCGAAACCGCCGTAGCCGGCGAGCGCGGCGCCGAGGTTACCGATACCGACGATCACGACCGGCCAGTCCTGGGTCAGGCCGAGTTCGCGGGAGATCTGGTAGACGAGGTACTCGACGTCGTAGCCGACACCGCGGGTGCCGTACGAGCCGAGATAGCTGAAGTCCTTGCGCAGCTTCGCGGAGTTGACCCCCGCCGCGGACGCGAGCTCCTCGGAGGAGACCGTCGGCACGGAGCGCTCCGACAGTGCCGTGAGGGCACGCAGATACAGCGGGAGACGGGCGACGGTGGCCTCGGGAATTCCTCGGCTACGGGTCGCCGGTCGGTGAGTTCGGCCAGTTGCCACGGTGCTCCTGCGGGATGAGCGGGGCTGCAGGCGGCCGTGTGTCCCAGGACCGCCCCGTCGAATGCAGGCTATGTCTTTGTGAACGCGTGCACAAAGATGGTGTCCGTTTTGTCCGCCCAAAGTGACCGGGGTCACGCGGCCGGATCGCGACGGTACGGAACCGCGGACGGCATCAGAGCGTTGGAATCCCGAAGGGGGCAAAACCGCACACTCTCCTTACGACGCCGCCCCCGAAACCCAACAAAACGTCCATGATGGTAGCCCCCTTTCGGTCAACCACCCAGTTCGCGCCGGAGCCGCCCGGCGTCCACCCGCCAGAAGGTGTGCTGCTCGCCGTCGACCAGGACGACCGGAATCTGCTCCCAGTAGGCGGCGTACAGCGCCTCGTCCCGGAGGATGTCCTTCTCCTCCCAGAGTGCACCCGTCTCGGCACACACGGTCTCGATCACCGCGCGGGCGTCGTCGCACAGATGACACCCCGGCTTGCCGATCAGCGTCACCGTGCGCGGCCCGCTCTCCCGCGGACCGCTCTTCTTCTTCGTCCGTCCGAACATGCCGTCCATTCTGCGCGCCGCCGACGGGCCCGTAGGTAACAAGGGAGTCCCCCACTGTTCACACCACGGCATCCCGGCACGTCGGGAAGGACCGAACAGACTGGCTATGCTCCAAGCATGGCCGCTCCAGGATGGCTCACCCCCCGTAGGCGCTCCGCCACCGCGCGCAGCGTCCTGGCAGGCGAGGCCGCCGCGGAGGCGGCCCGCAAGACCTCGGCCCAGCTCGAACGGGAGCGGGCGGAGGCCGAGGCCGCCGCCGAAGCCGCGCCCGCGGAGCCGGAGTTCCCGGTCGTCGGCGACACCGAGGCCGCCGCCTTCTTCGACCTCGACAACACCGTGATGCAGGGCGCCGCGATCTTCCACTTCGGCCGCGGCCTGTACAAGCGGAAGTTCTTCCAGCGCCGCGAACTCGCCCGGTTCGCCTGGGCGCAGGTCTGGTTCCGGCTCGCCGGCGTCGAGGACCCCGAGCACATGCAGGAGGCCCGGGACAGCGCGCTGTCCATCGTGAAGGGCCACCGCGTCTCCGAACTGATGTCGATCGGCGAGGAGATCTACGACGAGTACATGGCCGACCGCATCTGGCCGGGCACCCGCGCGCTGGCCCAGGCGCACCTGGACGCCGGACAGAAGGTCTGGCTGGTGACCGCCGCCCCGGTCGAGACCGCCACGATCATCGCCCGCCGGCTCGGCCTGACCGGCGCGCTCGGCACCGTCGCCGAGTCCGTCGACGGCGTCTATACGGGCAAGCTGGTCGGCGAGCTGCTGCACGGGCCCGCCAAGGCCGAGGCGGTACGGGCGCTCGCCGCCGCCGAGGGCCTGGACCTGGCGCGCTGCGCCGCGTACAGCGACTCGCACAACGACATCCCGATGCTGTCCCTCGTCGGGCACCCCTACGCGGTCAACCCGGACACCAAGCTGCGCCGGTACGCCAGGGACCGCGAGTGGCGGCTGCGGGACTACCGGACCGGCCGCAAGGCGGCCAAGGTCGGCATCCCCGCCGCGGCCGGCGTGGGCGCCCTCGCGGGCGGCACGGCCGCCGCGCTCGCCCTGCACCGCCGCCGCCGCTGAACCGCCGCCGCTGAGCCGGCGCCCACCGGGCACGGCGCGCGCGGGCGGATTTACCGATCATGCCGATACGTTTCGGCCGCGATCGATCACGACAACCCGGGACCGCCGGTGCTCACCCGTCCGTGGTCGAACACCCCCGCACACATGGCCCGTCGAGCCATCCGGGCTCCCTACCCGGCACGGGCCCCGGCCATTCCCCCTTAGCGCACTTGAGCACAAGCACACCCCTGGTTGATCACACTCGGAAGCAAACCGATCAGCAACCGGTCACCAAGTACGAGTGATCACGACCACAAGCAGTAACGGATCAGACTGAACCGGTGATTTGAGCAACTGGGTGTAGCACTGCCTGTACTAAGCGTTATTCTCCTCAGACGCATACCGGAACCCACCCGTCGCCACGACGAGTGAACGGTCCCGCACTGCACGTGATGGAAGCTCTGCCTCTGGGAGTCCCGTGTACCCACACGTCGGGGTTGACGCCTCGGGCCTGGCTACGCTGCGCGCAACGGTCCTCGACCACCTGCGCGGCTTCGTCCCCACCGCGTACGCCGCCCTCGCACCCGCTTTCGGCGGACCCGCCTTCGCCGGGGGGCCGGCACCCGCCGGGCCCTGCTATGCCCTGGCCGAGAGCGGCGCCGCCGTCGGCAGACGCTCCGCCCGGGGCGGCGCCGGCACGTCGACCGCCGCCCGCCGGCCCACCGCCGACAGCGACAGCGCCCGGATGATGGACCTGGTCGAGCGCGCCCAGGCGGGCGAGGCCGACGCCTTCGGCCGGCTCTACGACCAGTACAGCGACACCGTCTACCGCTACATCTACTACCGCGTGGGCGGGAAGGCGACGGCGGAGGACCTCACCAGCGAGACGTTCCTGCGCGCCCTGCGCCGGATCTCCACCTTCACCTGGCAGGGCCGCGACTTCGGCGCCTGGCTGGTCACCATCGCCCGCAACCTGGTGGCCGACCACTTCAAGTCCAGCCGCTTCCGGCTCGAGGTCACCACCGGCGAGATGCTCGACGCCAACGAGGTGGAGCGCAGCCCCGAGGACTCCGTCCTCGAGTCGCTGTCCAACGCCGCCCTCCTCGACGCCGTCCGCCGCCTCAACCCGCAGCAGCAGGAGTGCGTGACGCTGCGCTTCCTCCAGGGCCTGTCGGTCGCCGAGACCGCCCGGGTCATGGGGAAGAACGAGGGAGCGATCAAGACCCTCCAGTACCGGGCCGTGCGCACGCTGGCCCGCCTCCTCCCGGACGACGCCCGCTGAGCGCTCCGCGCCCCCCACACGCGCAGCCCTCCCCCCGCTCCCCGCGTCCCCTCCTCCCACGCCCCCCACACCCCTCCCTCCCCGTCCGATACACAGTCGGTGACGACTCGATGACGCACTGGTCCGATCATCTTTCGCGCGTAACCCAAGTGCCGCGCCGCTCGTTGTGCGAAATGCAGGCTCCCTGTGGTCACGCCATGTCCACTTCCACTCACTCTTTCGTGTGGATGCGCTCAAGGTGTGCAACCTTCCGAACCCCTCGGGGAGTCGACCGTCATGACGAGAGGAGGTGCCGCCAGTGATCGCGAACGTTTCGGCGCACCGGCGGGCGAACGCCTTCGCCCAGGCCCTGGAGCATCGGACGTCCGAGGGCGCGGCGGCCGAGCCACCCGAGGCATCGGCCGAACCGGCCGAGCACGGACGGCTGTTGGCCCTGGCGAACGGACTCGGCGAGCTGCCGAAGCCGGAGATGGACCCCGAGGTCAAGGTGGTGCAGCGAGCCCAGCTCGTGGCCGCCATGGAAGCGATGCTCATGGAGGGGGGCGCCGGAGCGGGCCCTACCGTGCCGGAGCAGCGGAGCTCCCACGGCAAGGGAGCGCACCGGCTCCGCAAACTCCGGCCGCGCTCCCGCTGGACCAAGGGCCTGGCCGCCGGCGGCCTCACGGTCGGTGTGGCGGCCGGGGCGTTCAGCGGAGTCGCCGCTGCCAGCTCCGACGCCCTTCCCGGTGACTCGCTCTACGGGCTCAAGCGAGGCATGGAGGACATCAAGCTCGGGATGGCGGACGACGACGCCGACCGGGGCGGGCTCTATCTCGACCAGGCGTCCACGCGCCTGAGCGAGGCCCGCAGGCTCATGGAGCGCGGCCGGGCCGGCGACCTCGACCACGAGTCGCTCGGCGAGATCCGCCGGGTCCTCGACGGCATGAAGCACGACGCCTCCGAGGGCCACCGGCTGCTCCGCCAGGCCTACGAGCGGGACGGCGAGATCGGGCCCATGGCCCGGCTCAACTCCTTCGCCCAGGCCCACCGCGCCACCTGGGACGGGCTGCGGGACCGCCTCCCGGTCCAGCTCACCGACGTGGGCAACGAGGTGGACGACGTCTTCATCGCCATAGACGAAGAGGTCGAGCCACTCCAGTCCGTGCTGCCCCGCACCCCCGAGCGCGGCAACATCGGTTCCGGCGACCCGAGCGCGCCGCGAAGCACCCCGTCGGCCACCACCCAGCGCCCGCACACCTCGTCCGCCTCCCCGTCCCACAGCGGCGACGCGACCCAGCCCCAGCCGTCCGGCACGGGCACGGGCGCGCCGAAGGACGGCGGCCTCCTCGGCGGCACGGGCGACCTGCTCAGGCCCCCGCAAACGGGCACCAGCACCGCCCCGTCCGGCGACGAGTCCACCCCGTCCGTCCCGGACGTCACGATCCCGCCGATCCTCCCGGGCCTGCTGCCGGGCCTCGGCATCGACAGCAGCGACGCGAACTGACGCGGACGCGGTACGAGGAGGGGCCCGCCACCCATCCCGGGTGGCGGGCCCTTCTCCGTACCGTCAGAAGAACACCGACTAGAAGAACACCGACCTGCGCTGCACCAGCAACTTGTACAGCGTGTGCTGGATCTGTTCGCGGACCTGGTCCGTCAGGTTGAACATCAGCATCGGGTCCTCCGCCGCCTCCAGCGGGTAGCCGTCCGTCGGGATCGGCTCGCCGAACTGGATCGTCCACTTGGTCGGCAGCGGCAGCGCGCCCAGCGGGCCGAGCCACGGGAAGGTCGGGGTCAGCGGGAAGTACGGCAGGCCCAGCACCCGGGCGAGCGTCTTCGCGTTGCCGAGCATCGGGTAGATCTCCTCCGCGCCCACGATCGAGCACGGCACGATCGGCACCCCGGCCCGCAGCGCCGTCGAGACGAAGCCGCCACGGCCGAAGCGCTGCAGCTTGTACCGCTCGGCGAAGGGCTTGCCGATGCCCTTGAAGCCCTCCGGCATCACCCCGACGATCTCCCCGGCCTTCAGCAGCCGTTCGGCGTCCTCGGCGCAGGCCAGCGTGTGCCCGGCCTTGCGGGCCAGCTCGTTGACCACCGGCAGCATGAACACCAGGTCGGCGGCGAGCAGCCGCAGATGACGCCCGGCCGGGTGGTGGTCGTGCACGGCGACCTGCATCATCAGGCCGTCCAGCGGCAGCGTCCCGGAGTGGTTGGCCACCACCAGGGCGCCGCCGTCCTTCGGGATGTTCTCGACGCCCTTCACCTCCACCCGGAAGTACTTCTCGGCCAGCGGGCGGAGCAGCGACATCAGGACCTGGTCGGTGAGCTCCTCGTCGTAGCCGAACTCGTCGACCTCGTAGTCGCCGGTGACCCGCCGCCGCAGGAACGCGAGCCCGCCCGCGAGCCGCCGCTCCCAGCCGGAGCCCCGGGCCTCGGGCTCCGCCGGAGCGGGGGCCGATGCCGATGCCGGTGCCGGCTGCGTCGGCAGCGCCCGTACGGCGGCCGCGCCGTCGCTCCTGCCACCGGGCGGCCGGCGGCGGGCCCGGGACCGGTCGTCGTCGAAGGGGATGACCTTGGCGTCCGCCATCGCGATCTGGGCTCCTATTCCGCGGTCGGGGAGGTCGGTTCGGGTACGGGACGGTCCGTGAGCCGGTCCACGAGCCGGTCGGTGAGCCGGTCCACGGCGCCCGCCAGGAGCTCCGGCGGCAGCAGACCCGGGCCCCGGCTCCCCGCGAAGTCCGCGAAGGCCCCGGCGGTGGTGTAGCGGGGCGTGAAGCCGAGGGTCTCGCGCATCTGCACCGTGGACACCACCCGGCCGTGGGTGAGCAGCCGGATCTGCTCCGGCGCGAAGTCGGTCAGGCCGACGGTGCGCAGCGCCTGCCCGACCCAGGTGACCGCGGGCAGCAGCACCGGCACCGTCGGCCGGCCGAGCCGCCGGGCGCACTGGGACAGCAGAAGGACCCCGTCGCCGGCGATGTTGAAGGTGCCGCTGTTGAGGGTGGCGCGGCGCGGCTCGCGGGAGGCCAGTTCGAGGACGTCGATGACGTCGTCCTCGTGGACGAACTGCAGCCGCGGGTCGTAGCCGAGGACGGTGGGCAGGACGGGCAGGTCCAGATACTCGGCGAGCGGGGAGTCCACCCGCGGCCCGAGGATGTTCGCGAAGCGCAGCACGCACACCGCGACGTCCGGGCGGCGCCGGGCGAAGCCCCGTA
Organism: Streptomyces fradiae; assembly: GCF_041270065.1. Lineage (NCBI taxonomy): Bacteria > Bacillati > Actinomycetota > Actinomycetes > Kitasatosporales > Streptomycetaceae > Streptomyces > Streptomyces fradiae. Next base: position 3,430,059 of record NZ_CP065958.1, read on the forward strand.
CGTATCCCTCGACCTCGACCGCGTCCTTCGCGAAGCCGCCGCTCGGCAGCGACTTGGCGGGGGTCGTCTCGGTGAAGACCGCCGGGTCGCGGGGCGCGGCCCCGTACACGCTCGTGCTGGACTTCACGACCAGCCGGCGCACCCGCGGCGACTTCTGGCAGGCGCCGAGCAGCTGCATGGTGCCGATGACGTTGGTCTCCTTGACCGACGTGCGGCCGCCGGAGCCGAGCGCGGTGCCGGTGACGTCCATGTGCACGACGGTGTCCACGTCGTACTGCGCGAGGACCTTGGCGACCGTCGGCTGCCGGATGTCGGCCCGGACGAACTCGGCGGCGCCCAGCGGGTGCGGGGAGTCGACGGCGTCCACGGCGACCACCCGGTCGACCTCCGGATCGCGCTGCACGCGCCGGACGAAACGCGCCCCGAGGTGCCGTGCCGCACCGGTGACGAGCACGACCTTGCCCAAGAGAAGCGCCTTCCGTCGGTCTTCCATCGGTGTTCCGCTGACCGCCACCGTAGCGCCTTCACATTTCGGCGCAATAAAAGCGTGGCCCCCCACCGGAAAACGGTGAGGGGCCACGCCGGACGCACGACGCCGTCGAAGCGGCGCGCGCGCTTACTTCTTGTTGCGACGCTGAACGCGCGTGCGCTTGAGCAGCTTGCGGTGCTTCTTCTTCGCCATCCGCTTACGCCGCTTCTTGATAACAGAGCCCACGACTACCCTCGCTCACTTCTCGGAACATCCCCGCGCCAGCGGGGATCGGTGCGGGGCGTCTGGGCCCACACGACCTACGAGGGGCTAGCCTACCGCCCCGAGCGACCGGCTCGTAAACCGAGGGCGTCATCCCGGGACGGTACGTGCCCGCTAAGCGGTCGCCACCCCCACGAAGGATTCCCTGAGGTACTCGTGAACCGCCTGTTCCGGCACCCGGAAGGACCTCCCCACCCGGATCGCCGGCAGATGACCGCTGTGCACCAAGCGGTACACGGTCATCTTCGAGACGCGCATCACCGAGGCGACCTCCGCCACGGTCAGAAACTTCACCTCGTTGAGAGGCCTGTCGCCAGCAGCCATGACCCACCTGTACCTTCCGCCGCGACGCCCACCGGCTTCCCCTCCGGTGACTCTTCGTCGCTGAGCGCTCACGCCCAGAGTAGGGGCGGGTGGTACGAGTGGGGAAGAGGAGCAACCATCGGCCGTTTACCGTGACAGACACGCTCGATTGAGTACATAGCGAGTGAGTGGACGGTAGTAGTCCGAGCGGACCCCGTCATCAAGCGGAACGGCCACCGACACCTGCCCCTCGGCCTCCCCGACGAACAGCGCCGGATCGTCCGTGTCGGCGAGCCCGATGCTCTCGATACCCAGCTGACCTGCCCCGCAGACCCAGCCGTGGTCGCCCACCACCAGCTCCGGAAGCGGCCCGCCGGCCTCGGCCGCGCTCTCCAGGGCCGCCCGAACCGGCAGCGGCGAGTGCGTGTGCGCCCCTGGCTCGCGCCCTGCGGCCGACAGGTCCGGTTCTCGCACCAGCGCGACACCGCGTACGTAGTCGAGCAGGTGCGTGCGTACGCCGAACCGGGTCGTTATGTCGACACATCTCCCCTGCGCCGGGGTGAGAACAAGACAGCCCGCCGCCGACAAAGCGTCTGCGAGCGCGGCGTAGAAACCGAGCAGCCGGTGCGGATGGCCCGTCCCGAGGAGCACCGGAGCCCGCCGCCGGGCCGCCTCGCCGAGCCGCTCCGCGAACGCCGCGAGAGCCCCAAGGGTCCGCTCCGGATCGATCACGTCCGGCCCCGAGCGGTGCGCCGGATCGCCCGACACCCCGCACTTGTCCGCCATCAGCCGCAGCAGTTCACCCTCGTCCCAGCCCCCTTCGGGATCCAGCCCGAGCGTCACCCGCGGATCCCCGGCCGCGAACAGCCGATAGCTCCGCAGGCTCTCCTCCCGTGAGGTCGCCACGGTCCCGGCCAACCCGGCCGCCAACAGATGCGCCCGCAGCGCCCCGGTACTCAGCACCCTGACGATGCTGCCGGAACGACACTGCACCGGGGCCGAAACCCCGAACGCGCCCCACAGTCGGCGTAACCCGGCTTCGGCTGTCCCCCGCCCGTACGAACGGATCAGGCCAGCAGACGGACCGGGCAAAGCGGATCAGGCCAGCGGATCAGGCCAGCGGATCAGGCCAGCAGCCCGCGGAGCGGGAACGCCGCCCGCCGCGTCGCGAGCACCGCCTGGTCGAGCCGGTCCGCCGGATCGTAACCGTCCGCCCAGTCCCGCACCCCGACCGGCCACCGCCCGTCCGTCATCCGCGCCGGCCCCAGCTGCCGGGTCCGCGCGTACACCTCGTCCCGCCACGAGGACGGGATCACCGACTCCGGATCCACCGGAGCGTGCGCCGCGATCCCCACCAGATGCGTCCACGACCGCGGTACGACGTCCACCACCGCGTACCCGCCGCCGCCGAGCGCCAGCCACCGCCCGCCCTCGACATGCGCGTGCGCCAGCTCGTGACACGCCTCCTGCACCGCCCGCTGCGCGTCGAGCGACACCGCCAGATGGGCCAGCGGATCCTCGAAGTGGGTGTCCGCGCCGTGCTGCGTCACCAGGACCTGCGGCCGGAAGTCGGCGATCAGCTCCGGCACCACCGCGTGGAACGCCCGCACCCAGCCCGCGTCCGCGGTCCCCGCCGGAAGCGCCACGTTCACCGCGCTCCCCTCCCCCGCGCCCGCGCCGCCGGTCTCCTCCGGCCAGCCCGTCTGCGGGAACAGCGTCCGCGGATGCTCGTGCAGCGAGATCGTCAGCACCCGCGGATCGTCCCAGAACGCCGCCTGCACCCCGTCCCCGTGGTGCACGTCCACATCCACGTACGCCACCCGCTCCGCGCCCAGTTCGAGCAGCCGGGCGATGGCGAGCGAGGCGTCGTTGTAGATGCAGAAACCGGAGGCCGCGCCCGGCATCGCGTGGTGCAGCCCGCCCGCGAAGTTCACGGCGTGCGCCGCGTCCCCCCGCCACACGGCCTCCGCCGCGCCCACCGACTGCCCGGCGATCAGCGCGGACACCTCGTGCATCCCCGCGAACGCCGGATCGTCCACCGTCCCCAGGCCGTACGTCTGGTCCGCGGCCCGCGGGTCCGCCGAAGCCGCCCGCACCGCCGCCACATAGTCCTCGCGGTGCACGAGCCGCAGCGTGGAGTCCCCGGCCGGCTTCGCCGCCACCACGTCCACCTGACGGTCGAGCCCGAACGCCCGCACCAGACCCATGGTCAGCGCGAGCCGCACCGGATCCATCGGGTGCTCCGACCCGAAGTCGTAACCGGTGACAGCTTCATCCCACATCAACAGTGCGCGGCTGCTCATGCCCGCCACCGTATCGGGCCTTCGGAGCGCCGAACGACGTGGCATACACCACCGTCACCAGGACCAACACCATCGGCACCAGCATCGCCCCGCGGTAGCTCCACGCGTCCCCGAGCGCCCCCACCAGCGGCGAGCCGACCAGGAATCCCACGTAGTTGAAGACATTGAGCCGCGCCACCGCCGCGTCGCTCGCCCCGGGGAAGAGCCTTCCGGCCGCGGCGAAGGTCTGCGGCACGACCACGCTGAGGCCGAGCCCGAGGACCGTGAACCCGGCCATGCCCACCCAGGGCCCCTGCGCCGCCGCCACGACCGCGAACCCCAGCGCCGCGAGCACCGCGCCGGCCCGCGCCACCACGACCGCGCCGAACCGCCGCACCCCGAAGTCCCCGACCGTCCGTCCGAGCAGGGTCGTCACCATGTACGCGTTGTACGGCACCGTCGCCAGCTCCTCCGAGCTGTGCAGCACGTCCTGGAGGTACTTCGCCGACCAGTTGGAGACCGTCGAGTCCCCGATGTACGCGAAGGTCATCACCAGGCACAGCGGCAGCAGCAGCCGGAACACCACGCCCTGGGAGCCCGCCTGTTCGCCGGCGCCCGTGGCGGCATCCGGCTCCCCGCCCCCGTCCACGTACCAACGGCTCCCGACGAACGCCACCGGCAGCAGCACCACGACCACCGGCAGATACGACACGAACAGCGGCAGATGCCAGTGCGCCCCCGCCCAGGCGAGCGAGGCACCGGCGATCCCGCCGAGGCTGTACGAGGCGTGGAAGCCGAGCATGATGCTCCGCCCGTACGCCCGCTGCAGGCTCACGCCCAGCATGTTCATGGACGCGTCCAGGGCGCCGACCGCGAGCCCGAACACCCCCAGGGCCACCGCCGCCACCCACAACTCCGCGCCGGCGCCCACCGCGAGGAGCGCGAGCAGCACCAGGGGCTGCGCCCAGCGCAGCACGGCGGCCGGCCCGACCCGCGCCGCCACCTTCTCGGTGACGACGCTGGACACCCCGGCAAGGACCGGCACCGCCGCCAGGAACGCGGGCAGCAGCCCGTCGGATATCCCGTACCGGTCCTGGATCGCCGGAATCCGGGTCACGAGCAGGGCGAAGGTGACCCCCTGCACGAAGAAGCTCACCGTGAGGGATCCCCGCCCACGCCGCAACCGCGCATCTGTCATGGCGGCACAGTAGGGCCGGGACCTACCCAGCGGTAGATGGATCACATGCCCAATGTGCCGAGCAGCTCGTCCATGTGCTCGAAGTACCCGGTCACCCCGGTCAGCCGCTCCCTCGGCGTCATCGCCGTGAACCCGAACACGTCCATCCCGGCCGCGACCGCCGCCTGCACCCCGAGCGCGCTGTCCTCGACGACGACACAACGCCCCGACGGCACGCCCATCCGCTCGGCCGCGTACAGAAAGAGGTCGGGCGCCGGCTTCCCCCGGCCGACGTCCTCGGCACTGAACACGATCTCCTCCCGGAACCAGGCGTCGAGCCCGGTCTTCCGATGCCCCACCCGGATCCGCTCATGACTCCCGGACGAGGCCACGCAGTACGGCACCCCTGCGGCGACGAGCCGCTTGAGCACGTCCGGCGCGCCGGTCACGGGCTCCAACTCCCGCTGGAACGCGTCGAACACGCGCTGGTGGAAGGTCGAGTCGAAGTCGGCCGGCAGCGACCGCCCGGTCCGCTCCTCGACGATCTCGTGCACACGGTGCATGGCGGACCCCATGAAGTCGCGAACCGACTCCTCGTACGTGGTGGGGTGCCCGAGCTCGGTGAGGTAGGCAGCAAGGAGGTGGTTGGAGATGGGCTCGCTGTCGACGAGCACACCGTCATTGTCGAAGATCACCAGGTCGTAGCGCATAGGACAAACCTAGATCCCTGCAGGTGGCCGATGGATACGCTGGTCCGGGCACCTACCAGGAGGACAGCATGGCCGACCTCACCCCCGAGCAGATGCACCGGCTGCACGACTTCGCGGAGCAGCTGGCGGAGCTGGCCGAACATCAGGAAGACCAATGGAAGGTGCAGACCACCGACGGTCAGATCTTCCTCACCATGATGAGCCCCACGGCTCCACACGGTCTCAACGTGGTGAGACTGCGCCGTCAGATCGAGGCGCAGACGCCCGAGGTCATCGCCCTCAACGACACCAACATGGGCGATCCCGTGACGGGCCTGACCAAGGTGCCCGACCTCATGGTCATCGCGGAGGAGGACACCGACGACACGGCGAAGAGCATCAACTCCCGCGATGTCCTGATGGTCGTGGAGGTCGTCTCCCGGTCCAATTCCCTCACGGACATCCGCGACAAGCTCTGCGACTACCCCAAGATGGGAGTCCCGCTGTACGTCGTCGTGGACCCGCGCAAGGACAAGAGGACCGTCACAGTGCACAGCGACCCGTCGCAGGGCCCCGACGGTATCCGCTATCGCAAGGAAGTCCCTTACGCATTCGGCGACAGCGTCACCGCCGGCCGCTGGACTCTCGACACGGCCAGTCTCAAGAGCTACCCGGCCGACTGGTGAGGCATCGGAGCGAGGCTACGCCTCGACTCCGGCCGTGAACGCAGAAAAGCCCCGCACCATAAGGTGCGGGGCTTTCCCACAATGATTGTTCGGCGGCGTCCTACTCTCCCACAGGGTCCCCCCTGCAGTACCATCGGCGCTGAAAGGCTTAGCTTCCGGGTTCGGAATGTAACCGGGCGTTTCCCTAACGCTATGACCACCGAAACACTATGAAGTTGAACCGCCGCGCCCCTAGTAGGGGGGCGTGTTCGTTACTTCAGAACTAACACAGTGGACGCGAGCAACTGAGGACAAGCCCTCGGCCTATTAGTACCGGTCAGCTCCACCCATTACTGGGCTTCCACATCCGGCCTATCAACCCAGTCGTCTACTGGGAGCCTTACCCTCTCAAGGAGGTGGGAATACTCATCTCGAAGCAGGCTTCCCGCTTAGATGCTTTCAGCGGTTATCCCTCCCGAACGTAGCCAACCAGCCATGCCCTTGGCAGAACAACTGGCACACCAGAGGTTCGTCCGTCCCGGTCCTCTCGTACTAGGGACAGCCCTTCTCAATATTCCTGCGCGCACAGAGGATAGGGACCGAACTGTCTCACGACGTTCTAAACCCAGCTCGCGTACCGCTTTAATGGGCGAACAGCCCAACCCTTGGGACCGACTCCAGCCCCAGGATGCGACGAGCCGACATCGAGGTGCCAAACCATCCCGTCGATATGGACTCTTGGGGAAGATCAGCCTGTTATCCCCGGGGTACCTTTTATCCGTTGAGCGACGGCGCTTCCACAAGCCACCGCCGGATCACTAGTCCCGACTTTCGTCCCTGCTCGACCCGTCGGTCTCACAGTCAAGCTCCCTTGTGCACTTACACTCAACACCTGATTGCCAACCAGGCTGAGGGAACCTTTGGGCGCCTCCGTTACCCTTTGGGAGGCAACCGCCCCAGTTAAACTACCCATCAGACACTGTCCCTGATCCGGATCACGGACCGAGGTTAGACATCCAGCACGACCAGAGTGGTATTTCAACGACGACTCCACAACCACTGGCGTGGCCGCTTCACAGTCTCCCACCTATCCTACACAAGCCGAACCGAACACCAATATCAAACTGTAGTAAAGGTCCCGGGGTCTTTCCGTCCTTCTGCGCGAAACGAGCATCTTTACTCGTAGTGCAATTTCACCGGGCCTATGGTTGAGACAGTCGAGAAGTCGTTACGCCATTCGTGCAGGTCGGAACTTACCCGACAAGGAATTTCGCTACCTTAGGATGGTTATAGTTACCACCGCCGTTTACTGGCGCTTAAGTTCTCAGCTTCGCAACCCCGAAAGGTCACTAACCGGTCCCCTTAACGTTCCAGCACCGGGCAGGCGTCAGTCCGTATACATCGCCTTACGGCTTCGCACGGACCTGTGTTTTTAGTAAACAGTCGCTTCTCGCTGGTCTCTGCGGCCACCCCCAGCTCAGAGTGCAAGACTCATCACCAGGTGTGGCCCCCCTTCTCCCGAAGTTACGGGGGCATTTTGCCGAGTTCCTTAACCATAGTTCACCCGAACGCCTCGGTATTCTCTACCTGACCACCTGAGTCGGTTTAGGGTACGGGCCGCCATGAAACTCGCTAGAGGCTTTTCTCGACAGCATAGGATCATCCACTTCACCACAATCGGCTCGGCATCAGGTCTCAGCCTTAACGTGTGACGGATTTGCCTACCACACGGCCTACACCCTTACCCCGGGACAACCACCGCCCGGGCTGGACTACCTTCCTGCGTCACCCCATCGCTTACCTACTACCACCTTGGTTCGCCGGCTCCACCACTTTCCATTCCCCGAAGGGTCCGGAACGGCTTCACGGGCTTAGCATTAATGGGCTCGATATTGGGCGTTTCAAAGCGGGTACCGGAATATCAACCGGTTGTCCATCGACTACGCCTGTCGGCCTCGCCTTAGGTCCCGACTTACCCTGGGCAGATCAGCTTGACCCAGGAACCCTTAGTCAATCGGCGCACACGTTTCTCACGTGTGTATCGCTACTCATGCCTGCATTCTCACTCGTGAACCGTCCACAACTCGCTTCCGCGGCTGCTTCACCCGGCACACGACGCTCCCCTACCCATCACAGCGGGCGTTGGCCCTCATGCTGCAATGACACGACTTCGGCGGTACGCTTGAGCCCCGCTACATTGTCGGCGCGGAATCACTTGACCAGTGAGCTATTACGCACTCTTTCAAGGGTGGCTGCTTCTAAGCCAACCTCCTGGTTGTCTCTGCGACTCCACATCCTTTCCCACTTAGCGTACGCTTAGGGGCCTTAGTCGATGCTCTGGGCTGTTTCCCTCTCGACCATGGAGCTTATCCCCCACAGTCTCACTGCCGTGCTCTCACTTACCGGCATTCGGAGTTTGGCTAAGGTCAGTAACCCGGTAGGGCCCATCGCCTATCCAGTGCTCTACCTCCGGCAAGAAACACACGACGCTGCACCTAAATGCATTTCGGGGAGAACCAGCTATCACGGAGTTTGATTGGCCTTTCACCCCTAACCACAGGTCATCCCCCAGGTTTTCAACCCTGGTGGGTTCGGTCCTCCACGAAGTCTTACCTCCGCTTCAACCTGCCCATGGCTAGATCACTCCGCTTCGGGTCTTGAGCGTGCTACTGAATCGCCCTGTTCGGACTCGCTTTCGCTACGGCTTCCCCACACGGGTTAACCTCGCAACACACCGCAAACTCGCAGGCTCATTCTTCAAAAGGCACGCAGTCACGAGATACAAGCAAGCTTGTATCCGACGCTCCCACGGCTTGTAGGCACACGGTTTCAGGTACTATTTCACTCCGCTCCCGCGGTACTTTTCACCATTCCCTCACGGTACTATCCGCTATCGGTCACCAGGGAATATTTAGGCTTAGCGGGTGGTCCCGCCAGATTCACACGGGATTTCTCGGGCCCCGTGCTACTTGGGTGTCTCTCAAACGAGCCGCTAATGTTTCGTCTACGGGGGTCTTACCCTCTACGCCGGACCTTTCGCATGTCCTTCGACTACATCAACGGTTTCTGACTCGTCCTGTCGCCGGCAGACGACAGAAGAGAGATCCCACAACCCCGCATGCGCAACCCCTGCCGGGTCTCACACGCATACGGTTTGGCCTCATCCGGTTTCGCTCGCCACTACTCCCGGAATCACGGTTGTTTTCTCTTCCTGAGGGTACTGAGATGTTTCACTTCCCCTCGTTCCCTCCACATGCCCTATGTGTTCAGGCATGGGTGACAGCCCATGACGACTGCCGGGTTTCCCCATTCGGAAACCCCCGGATCAAAGCCTGGTTGACGGCTCCCCGGGGACTATCGTGGCCTCCCACGTCCTTCATCGGTTCCTGGTGCCAAGGCATCCACCGTGCGCCCTTAAAAACTTGGCCACAGATGCTCGCGTCCACTGTGTAGTTCTCAAGCAACGACCAGCCACCCATCACCCCACCACGACGTGGTGAGTTCACTGGGGCCGGCATCGCGAAGGCAAGACCTTTCGGCCGTACCCTCAGATACCCAACAACGTGCCAAGCACACTCTTCCGACTTCTCATCGCGTTCCACGCCGAAGCAGTACTAGCGAAGGAGTCTTCCGAGTGTGCCAACTAATCAACGTTCCACCCATGAGCTGACCGTGCGAGACGTTTGCTCGCAATCGGTGCTGTGCTCCTTAGAAAGGAGGTGATCCAGCCGCACCTTCCGGTACGGCTACCTTGTTACGACTTCGTCCCAATCGCCAGTCCCACCTTCGACAGCTCCCTCCCACAAGGGGTTGGGCCACCGGCTTCGGGTGTTACCGACTTTCGTGACGTGACGGGCGGTGTGTACAAGGCCCGGGAACGTATTCACCGCAGCAATGCTGATCTGCGATTACTAGCAACTCCGACTTCATGGGGTCGAGTTGCAGACCCCAATCCGAACTGAGACCGGCTTTTTGAGATTCGCTCCGCCTCACGGCATCGCAGCTCTTTGTACCGGCCATTGTAGCACGTGTGCAGCCCAAGACATAAGGGGCATGATGACTTGACGTCGTCCCCACCTTCCTCCGAGTTGACCCCGGCGGTCTCCTGTGAGTCCCCATCACCCCGAAGGGCATGCTGGCAACACAGGACAAGGGTTGCGCTCGTTGCGGGACTTAACCCAACATCTCACGACACGAGCTGACGACAGCCATGCACCACCTGTATACCGACCACAAGGGGGCACCCATCTCTGGATGTTTCCGGTATATGTCAAGCCTTGGTAAGGTTCTTCGCGTTGCGTCGAATTAAGCCACATGCTCCGCTGCTTGTGCGGGCCCCCGTCAATTCCTTTGAGTTTTAGCCTTGCGGCCGTACTCCCCAGGCGGGGAACTTAATGCGTTAGCTGCGGCACCGACGACGTGGAATGTCGCCAACACCTAGTTCCCAACGTTTTACGGCGTGGACTACCAGGGTATCTAATCCTGTTCGCTCCCCACGCTTTCGCTCCTCAGCGTCAGTAATGGCCCAGAGATCCGCCTTCGCCACCGGTGTTCCTCCTGATATCTGCGCATTTCACCGCTACACCAGGAATTCCGATCTCCCCTACCACACTCTAGCCTGCCCGTATCGGATGCAGACCCGGGGTTAAGCCCCGGGCTTTCACACCCGACGTGACAAGCCGCCTACGAGCTCTTTACGCCCAATAATTCCGGACAACGCTTGCGCCCTACGTATTACCGCGGCTGCTGGCACGTAGTTAGCCGGCGCTTCTTCTGCAGGTACCGTCACTTTCGCTTCTTCCCTGCTGAAAGAGGTTTACAACCCGAAGGCCGTCATCCCTCACGCGGCGTCGCTGCATCAGGCTTTCGCCCATTGTGCAATATTCCCCACTGCTGCCTCCCGTAGGAGTCTGGGCCGTGTCTCAGTCCCAGTGTGGCCGGTCGCCCTCTCAGGGCCGGCTACCCGTCGTCGCCTTGGTGAGCCGTTACCTCACCAACAAGCTGATAGGCCGCGGGCTCATCCTTCACCGCCGGAGCTTTCCAGTCTCGAAGATGCCCTCGAGACTCGTATCCGGTATTAGACCCCGTTTCCAGGGCTTGTCCCAGAGTGAAGGGCAGATTGCCCACGTGTTACTCACCCGTTCGCCACTAATCCACCCCGAAGGGCTTCATCGTTCGACTTGCATGTGTTAAGCACGCCGCCAGCGTTCGTCCTGAGCCAGGATCAAACTCTCCGTGAATGTTTACCGGTAATCCGGTGCAACACACACGAGAGCGGAACAGTCATGCCGGAATGTGGCCGACTGTTCACAGCGTCCTCGCTGTGCGCCTTCCTCGCGGAAGGACTTTTTCAAAGGAACCTCGACCATCCGAAGATGGACGGGGTATCAACTAATCTGGCGTTGATTTTTGGCACGCTGTTGAGTTCTCAAGGTGCGGACGCTTCCTTTGTACTCACCCTCGCGGGCTTTCCTCCGGGCGCTTCCTTCGTTTCCGACTCTATCAGATCTTTCCGATCCGATTTCCTCGGTGCTTTCCGGTCCCTTTTCGACTTTCGTCGTTCCGGGCCCTTCCGGCGGTTCCGACTCTATCAGATCCTTTCGGCGTCTGATTCCCAGTCAGCGGGGTTTGTCTTCCCGGCCGTTGGGCCGTTCCGACGAGTGAGACTTTAGCGGATTCCGCGGCTCCGACGCTAATCGGGGGCCGGCGTTCAAACCTTCGAACGCGGATTCCTCATTTCGCAAAAACGCACGGAAACGCAGGACGGCGCGACGAATCGACACCGTCAGGCATTGATGGTTCTTGCGGAATGGCTGTCCGGGGCCGACCGGGGTCGGTGCTCACGTCGGACAACTCGGAGAACACTACGGATCCGGTAATCCCGTGTCAACCCGGGGCCCTGGGCGTACCCTGTGCGTATGACGAAGCATGCGCACACCACCCAGTGGTGGGCCGCCTGACCGGCGGCCCGTAGCTCACGCATGCAGACAACGGCCGCCGCCTCGGCGGCCGTTCGCGTATCCCCCTCCGGGAGTCCGGCCGACGGGCCGGCGGTGCTCAGACAGACCAGAGAGCACAGGAGAGAGGGAGAACGACGCTCATGAAGCGGATCTTCAGTGGGGTCAAGCCGACCGGGCACCTGACGCTGGGCAACTACCTCGGGGCCGTACGGCAGTGGGTCGAGGTGGACCAGTACGCGGCGGACGCGCTGTTCAGTGTGGTGGATCTGCACGCGCTGACCGTGGAGCACGATCCGGCGCGGGTGACGCGGCTGAGCCGGCAGGCGGCGACGCTGCTGCTTGCCGCGGGGCTCGATCCGGAGCGGTGCACCGTCTTCGTACAGAGTCATGTGGACGAGCACGCGCGGCTCTCGTATCTGATGGAGTGCGTGGCCACGGACGGCGAGATGCGCCGGATGATCCAGTACAAGGAGAAGAGCGTGCGGGCCCGGGAGTCCGGGCAGGGGGTGCGGCTCGCGCTGCTCACGTATCCGGCGCTGATGGCGGCGGACATCCTCGCGTACGCGACGGACGAGGTGCCGGTGGGTGAGGACCAGACGCAGCACGTGGAGCTGGCGCGGGACCTGGCGGTGCGGTTCAACCAGCGGTACGGGCAGGTGTTCACGGTGCCGAAGGCGACGCATCCGAAGGTGGCGGCGCGGGTCATGGATCTGCAGGACCCGACGTCGAAGATGGGGAAGTCGCACGAGAACGGGTCCGGGATCGTCTATCTGCTCGACGATGCGGACACCGTACGGCGGAAGATCATGCGCGCCGTGACGGACAGCGGGCGCGAGGTCGTCTACGACCCGGAGGTCAGTCCGGGGGTGGCGAACCTGGCGGATCTGCTGGCCGCCGCCACCGGCTGCCGCGACGTGGCCGAGCTCGCCGCCACGTACGACTCGTACGGCGCTCTGAAGAAGGACACCGCCGAGGCGGTCGTCGAACTGCTGCGGCCGGTGCGGGAGCGGCATGCCGAGCTGGCGGCGGATCCGGCGTACGTGGAGAAGGTGCTGCGGGCGGGGGCCGAGCGGGCGCGCGGGATGGCGCGGCCGGTGGTCGACCGGGCCTATCGGGCGATCGGGCTGCTGCCGGCGTTCTGACCGGCCGTTCTATCCGCCGTTCTGGCGGAAGGCCTGTCGGTAGTCGCGCGGGCTGGTGGCAAGGTGCGAGGCGAAGTGCTGGCGCATCGTGACCTCGCTGCCGAAGCCCGCGCGGCGGGCCACCTCGGGGAGGGGGTGGTCGGTGCGTTCGAGGAGCTTCTGGGCGGCGGCGAGGCGCTGGGCGATCAGCCAGCGGGCGGGGGTGGTGCCGGTCGTCGCCTGGAAGTGGCGGGCGAAGGAGCGGGCGGACATGCCCGCGCGGGCGGCGAGGCTCGCGACGGTGTGCGGCTCGTCGAGGTGGGCGAGGGCGTGGGCGCGTACGGCGGCGAGGGCGTCGGCGTCGCGGTCGGCGCGCGGGGTGGGGTGCTCGATGAACTGGGCCTGGGTGCCGGTGCGGAACGGGGCCGTCACCATCGAGCGGGCGATGGTGGCGGCGACCTCGGCGCCGTGGGCCGTACGGACCAGGTGGAGGCAGAGGTCGATGCCCGCGGCCGTACCGGCGGAGGTCCAGATGCCGGTGTCCTCGACGAACAGGGCCTCGGCCTCGACGGTCACCCGGGGGTGGCGGGCGGCGAGGGCCGGGGCGAGGCGCCAGTGGGTGACGGCGCGGCGGCCGTCGAGGAGGCCGGCGCGGGCGAGGACGAAGGCGCCGGCGCAGAGGGAGGCGACGGGGGTGCCGGCGGCGTGGGCGCGGCGCAGCGCGTCGAGCACGGGGGCGGGGAAGTCGGCGGTGGGGTCCTCGATGCCGGGGACGAGGACGAGGTCGGCGGGGGTGAGTTCGTCGAGCCAGTCGAGTGGGCGGTCGGGCGCGAGGCTGAGGCCGCCGCGGATCGGGACGGGGGCGCCCGGGTCGGCGGCGGTGCGGCGCAGTTCGAAGGGCGGGACGCCGCGGGTGCTGCGGTCGGTGCCCCAGACCTCGGTGATGACGGAGACGTCGAAGGCGCGGATGCCGGGGAAGGCGAGGAGGGCGATGCGTTGCGCGGCCTGCGCGGCTTCTGCTTCTGCTTCTGCTTCTGCCATGAGTGGCAGTAAACCATCGATCGATGGCTTTCCTGCCTCTGGGACCGGAGTCCTGGCGACGGCAGGATTCAGGGCATGGAGATCACGGAGAACATCACGGTCGAGAACAACGCGGCGCTCATCGTCATCGACGTCCAGAAGGGTTTCGAGGACGCGTTCTGGGGCCGGCGGGACAACGCGGAGGCCGAGCAGAACATGGCGGCCCTGATCGACCGGTGGCAGGAGACGGGGCGTCCGGTCGTCTTCGTACGGCATGACTCGCCGCGCGCTGGTTCACCGCTTGCCCTGGGGACCGAGGGCAATGACCTCAAGGACTTCGTGGAGGAGCGGCGGGGCAGGGGGACCGGGCCGGAGCTGTTCGTCACGAAGACCGTGAACTCGGTGTTCTACGGGGAGCCGGACCTGGACACCTGGCTGAAGGAAGCGGGGATCCGGCAGTTCGTGATCGTCGGCATCCAGACGAACATGTGCAACGAGACGACCGCGCGGATGGGCGGCAACCTCGGCTACGACGTGCTGTTCCCGCTCGACGCGATGCACACCTTCGACCTGACCGGGCCGTTCGGGTGGAAGCAGACGGCGGAGGAGCTGACCCGGGCGACGGCGGTGTCGCTGCACGGCGGGAAGTTCGCCCGGGTGGTGACCACGGAGGACGTGCTCAAGGGCGCGTCCGCTCAGTAAGAGGTCGGGCTCAGCCGAAGGCTCAGCCGTTGCCGGAGGCGAGCTCGCGGCTGCGGTCGCGGGCGGCTTCGAGGGCGGCGATGAGGGCGGCCCGTACCCCGTGGTTCTCCAGCTCGCGGATGGCGGAGATGGTGGTGCCTGCCGGGGAGGTGACGGCCTCGCGGAGCTTGACCGGGTGCTCGCCGCTGTCCCGGAGCATCACGGCGGCGCCGATGGCGGCCTGGACGATGAGGTCGTGGGCCTGGGCGCGGGGCAGGCCGAGGAGGATGCCGGCGTCGGTCATGGCCTCGACGAGGTAGTAGAAGTACGCCGGGCCGGAGCCGGAGAGGGCGGTGGCGGCGTCCTGCTGGGACTCGGGGACGCGCAGGGTCTTGCCGACGCCGCCGAAGATCTCCTCGGTGTGGGCGAGGTGGTCGGGGGTGGCGTGGCTGCCGGCGGAGATCACCGACATGCCCTCGTCGACGAGCACGGGCGTGTTGGGCATGACGCGGACGACCGGGGTGCCGGCGGTGAGCCGCTCCTCGATGAAGGCGGTGGTGATACCCGCGGCGGCGCTGACGACCAGGCGGTCGGCGGCGACGTGCGGGGCGAGCTCGTCGAGCAGCCGGCCCATGTCCTGGGGCTTCACGGCGAGGATGAGGGTGTCGGCGCGCTTGGCGGCGTCGGCGTTGCTGACGGCCTCGACGCCGTAGCGGGCGCGCAGTTCGTCGGCGCGCTCGGCGCGGCGGGCGGTGACGAGGAGGTCGGCGGGGCGCCAGCCGGCGCGGATCATGCCGCTGAGGAGCGCTTCACCGATCTTGCCGGTGCCGAGGACTGCGACGGTCTGGGTCATGGCTCTGTTCACCTCGCCGGAGGGGGTACGTGCGGCCATCCTCGCACCGCGCCCGCTCCGGCGACGTGGCTGTCCGAGGGGCGGGCACATGATCCGGTCACGCCATCCGGTCATGCCGTGCGGCGGCGGAGGGTGGCGGCGCCGAGGCCGAGGACGAGGACCGCGCAGCCGGCGACGACGAGGGCGTCCCGTACGAAGTCGGTGGTGACGTCGGTGTGGCGCAGGACCTGGTTCATGCCGTCGACGGCGTACGACATGGGCAGGACGTCCGAGATCGCCTCCAGGGCCGGGGCCATCCGGTCGCGCGGGGTGAACAGGCCGCACAGCAGCAGCTGCGGGAAGATCACGGCCGGCATGAACTGGACGGCCTGGAACTCGGAGGCGGCGAAGGCCGAGACGAACAGGCCGAGGGCGGTGCCGAGCAGCGCGTCGAGCAGGGCGACGAGCAGCAGCAGCCAGGGCGAGCCGATGACGTCGAGGCCGAGGAACCACAGGGCGAGGCCGGTGGCGAGGACGGACTGGACGACGGCGACGAGGCCGAAGGCGAGGGCGTAGCCGGCGATGAGGTCACCCTTGGCCAGGGGCATGGCGAGGAGGCGTTCGAGGGTGCCGGAGGTGCGCTCGCGCAGGGTGGCGATGGAGGTCACCAGGAACATCGTGATCAGCGGGAAGATGCCGAGGAGCGAGGCGCCGATGCTGTCGAAGGTCTGCGGGCTGCCGTCGAAGACGTAGCGGAGCAGGAAGAGCATCAGGCAGGGCACGAGCAGCATCAGGGCGATCGAGCGCGGGTCGTGGCGGAGCTGGCGCAGGACGCGGGCGGCGGTGGCGAGGGTGCGGGCGCTGTTCATCGGCGCTCCTCCTTGGCGGCGGTGCCGGTGGCGGTACGGGTCTGGGCGCGGGCGGCGCGGGCCGCGGCGGCGTCGACGAGGCGGAGGAAGGCGTCCTCGACGGTGGCGGTGTCGTTGCGGCGGCGCAGCGCCTCGGGGGTGTCCTCGGCGAGCAGCTCGCCCTCGCGGAGCAGCAGCAGCCGGTGGCAGCGCTCGGCCTCGTCCATGACGTGCGAGGAGACCAGGAGCGTGGTTCCGCGGTCGGCGGCGATGCGGTGGAACAGGTCCCACAGGTCGCGGCGCAGGACGGGGTCGAGGCCGACAGTGGGTTCGTCGAGGACGAGGAGCTCGGGGGTGCCGAGCAGGGCGACGGCGAGCGAGACGCGGCTGCGCTGGCCGCCGGAGAGGCGGCCGGCGAGGGCGTCGGCGTGGGAGGTGAGGTCGACGTCCTCGATCGCCCGGTCGACGGCGGCGCGGCGCTCGGCGTGGTGGGCGCGGCCGGGGAGCAGGATCGCGGCGAAGTAGTCGAGGTTCTGCCGGACGGTGAGGTCGTCGTAGACGGAGGGCGCCTGGGTGACGTAGCCGATGCGGGAGCGCAGGGCGGGGTCGCCGGCGGGCCGGCCGAGGACGTCGAGGGTGCCGGTGACCTTGGCCTGGGTGCCGACGATCGCGCGCATGAGGGTGGTCTTGCCGCAGCCGGAGGGGCCGAGGAGGCCGGTGATGCGGCCGCGGGGGACGGTGAAGTCGAGGCCGCGCAGGGCGGTGCGGTCGCCGCGGACGACGGTGAGCGCGGTCGCCGTGATGGCGGCGGACGGGGCGGCCGGTGGGGCCTCACCGATTTTATTCATCATGTGATGAATAATGGGCTGAGGGGTGCGGAACGTCAAGAACCCCGGACGGTGAACGTCCGGGGTTCTCGGAGGGGGTTTGGCGAGGGTGGGGGGTCAGCCGCGCTTGGGCTTCTTGCGGCCGCGGCGCTTCTCGAAGCGCGTGACGGCCTCCTCGTACTCCGCGCGCCGCAGCTTCTCGCCGGGCGCCTCGCTGAGGCTGCGGAAGAAGTAGGCGAGCAGCGAGCCGATGAAGCCGATGGCCTTCAGGCTGCGCAGGGCGTCCTCACGGGCCGGGTCGGCCGGGCGGCGGACGAAGCCCTCCCAGGTCTTGCGGAAGGCGATCGCGCTGCAGATCGCGAACATCACGACCACCAGCAGGTTCACGAAGCCGCCGACCTTCGCGATCTCCAGGCCCTGGTAGGCGAAGCGCAGCACGAAGCAGCCGGCGACCGCGGCCACCAGCGAACCGGCCGCGACGCCGATCCGGCGCAGCCCGTAGTTGCCGCTGTGGTCCAGCCAGGTCGTGCCGAAGAAGCGGAGCTCTTCGGGCTGCGGCCCGGCGGGGGTCGCGCCGGCCTTGCTCTGCCTGCTCTGCCTGTCCTGCTTGTCCTCGCGTGCGTCGCTCACGGGATCGATTATCCCCGGACGGCCAAAGAAGGCGGAAAACCGTCGTCAGCAGCGCGGGGCGACCATGCCGTCGCTGCCCGTGTGCACGTACGCGTCGGAGACGTACTCCGCCCCGTCGTCGATCTTGTCCCAGATGTTCGTGGTGCCGTACGGGCCGGTGACCCACGTGCCGTACGTCTGGCAGTAGACCGGCACCGTGGCTCCGAGCGGCAGGGTGCGGACGATCGGGTACTGGGTGCCCGGGCCCGAGCGGACGTTGAGCCGGACCCCGGGCGCGACCGGGTAGCGCTGGATGCTCATGGTTTTCCTCCCCCGTCGGCCGGAACACGCTCCCCGTGAAGCGCTCCGCCGAATTTCACTCTCTGCGACGCGCAGGCTAGCAAGCCCCACCGACATCGGCCCCGTCATCGACTAGGCTCCGTGCGTCGCGCGGGCGCGCGGACACCGACGGGGAACCACACGGGGGTTGGCGATGCCGCCGTTGCGCAGGACCGGTGCCGACCGGGAAGCGGAAGGGCCCGACTACGCGGGCGAGTACCGGCTCCAGGCCTGTCTCGGCGCCGGTGGCATGGGCGTCGTCCATCTCGCCACCTCCGCCTCGGGTTTGCGGCTCGCGGTCAAGGTGGTGCACGAACAGTACGCGGAGGACCCCGAGTTCAGGGCCCGGTTCCGGCAGGAGGTCGCGGCCGCGCGGCGGGTCAGCGGGGCGTTCACCGCGCCCGTCGTGGACGCCGACCCCGATGCCGTGCGCCCCTGGATGGCCACCCTCTACGTGCCCGGGCCCACCCTCGCCGACCAGGTGAAGCGGAGCGGCCCGCTGTCCCCCGCCGAGCTGCGCCGGCTCACCGCCGGGCTCGCGGAGGCGCTGCGCGACATCCACCGGGCGGGTGTGGTGCACCGCGATCTCAAGCCGAGCAATGTGCTGCTCACCGACTCGGGTCCGAAGGTCATCGACTTCGGCATCTCCCGCCCCGTGGACAGCGATCTGCACACGGAGACCGGGAAGTTGATCGGCTCGCCGCCCTTCATGGCGCCCGAGCAGTTCCAGCGGCCGAGGGAGGTCGGGCCGTCGGCGGACGTGTTCGCGCTCGGCTCGGTGCTGGTGCACGCGGCGACGGGGCACGGGCCGTTCGACTCCGACAGCCCGTACATCGTCGCGTACCAGGTCGTGCACGACGAGCCGGATCTGACGGGGGTTCCGGAGGAGCTCGCGCCGCTGGTCGCGCGGTGTCTGGCCAAGGAGCCGGGCGAACGGCCCACGCCTGCCGAGATCATGGCGGCGCTGCTGCCGCCGTCGTACGAGGCGACCGCCTTCATACCGGCGCAGCGGCGGCCCGCTCTGCGCGCTCTGCCGGTTCCGGCCCAGGCCGGGCCCGGTGCCGCCTGGGACGCGGACACGCCGGTACGGGCCCCCGCGCCCGGGCCCGCGCCCCGGCGGCGCAGGCGGCTGCGGCGCGGGCCGCTCGCCGTCGGCGCCGCGTTCGTGCTCGCGGCCGGCGGCACCGTCGCCGCCCTGTCGTACGCCGGCGGGCCGGCGCCCGCCCCCAGGCCGCCCGCCGAGGCCGCGAAGGCCTTCAGCGGCTGGCAGACCGCCCTCCAGAAGAGCGGCGAACCGGCCGCGCCCGCCTGCGCCCTCGACGGCGGCGCGCTGTACTGCTCCGGGCGCGGGATCGCCGCCGCCCGGCTCGACCCGGCCACCGGGCGGGTCCTCTGGTCCCGGCCCGGGCCCGCCGACGCGTTCCCGCCGCCGGCCCCGGCCGCGCTGGCCGGCGGGCGGCTCGCCGCGGTGTCGGCGACCGGTGAGCTCCGGACGTACGGCGCCGACGGCGTCCCCGGCTGGCAGCGGACGGCGAAGGGCGGCCGGGCCGAGGGCGCGCACGCCGCCGGCGACGTCCTCGTGATCTCCGACGGCACGGCCGCGCTGCGCGGCGTCGACGCGGCGAGCGGCCGGGAACTGTGGCACCACGCGCTGCGCGGGCACCAGTACCCGGTGCCGGGCGCGTACGACGCGGCCACCGGCCTGCTCACCGTCACCGAGGTGCTCGTCGACGGGCGCCACACGCGCGTGAGCACCGTCCGGCCGCGCACCGGCGAGGTCGTCCGGCAACAACGGCTCACCGGCCAGCTCTCCCCCGCCGACTCGGTGCGGGGCGGCGCGCTGGTCCTGGCCGCCCTGAACCGCGACGGGATGGCCGAGGCCCTGGTGCGCTACGGCCTCGCCGACGGCTCCGTCCACCGGTCCGTCCTGCCGGACCTGGTCGACGGCCCGTCCCTGGCCGCGCACGGCGACGTCGTCCTCCTCCTGTCGCCGAGCGGGCGGCTCGGCGCCGTCGACATCTCCGGGCCGCGCGGCCGCCTTCTCTGGGACCTGGAAACGGCCACCGCCCACCTCTCCGCCCCCGTCCTCGACGCCGCCGGCGCCCGCCTCTACCTCTCCGCCCCGGACGGCCGCCTCCTCGCCGTCGACGCCCACCGCGGCACCATCCTCGGCCAAACCACCCCCCGCCTCCACGACGGCCGCCCCTCCTCCCCCACCTCCGCCGTCCCCGCCCCCTCCCTCGCCCCCGACCGCGTCTACGGCACGGCCCCGGACGGCTCGGTCTTCGCGGTGGATGCGGGGGATCCGGCGGGGTGGTAGGGCGGTCGCCGCGGCGCGGGCCGGGGGCGATTCACCGGGCCTGCGGCCCGGAGGCCCCGCCTGGCCTGGGCGGCCGGGCGCTCCGGCACGGGCCCGCCGCCGTGCCCCAGGCCCTGCGGGGCCGGGGCCCCGCCTGGCGGAGCTGGTGAGGCGCCGCCCCGGCAAGCCCTCGGGGCCGGGGGCCCGGGGCGCACGCCCATGCCCGGCCCGGAGCGCGGCACCGCGCGAACGGCGGTGACCCCCGGGAGCGCGGGGAACGCCAGGGCCGCAGGCCCAGGGCGCCGCCCGGACCGGCACGCGCCCCGCGCGGGGAACGCCAGGGCCGCAGGCCCAGGGCGTCGGCCGGACCGGCACGCGCCCCGCGCGCGAAACGGCGGTGGCCAGGGTCCCCGATTCGAGGGCCCCGGCCACCGCCGGTTGTCCGTTCCCGTGGGGCGTCAGCCCAGCTTCGTCACGTCGCGGACCGCGCCCTTGTCCGCGCTCGTCGCCATCGCCGCGTACGCGCGCAGGGCCGCCGTGACCTTGCGGGTGCGGTTCTTCGGGGCGTAGACGCCGCCGAGGGCCTCGCGACGGGCGGCGAGGGTGGGGGCGTCGACGAGGAGGTCGATCGAGCGGTTGGGGATGTCGATGCGGATGCGGTCGCCGTCCTCGACGAGGGCGATCGTGCCGCCCGAGGCCGCCTCCGGGGAGGCGTGGCCGATGGAGAGGCCCGAGGTGCCGCCGGAGAAGCGGCCGTCGGTGACGAGGGCGCAGGTCTTGCCGAGGCCGCGGCCCTTGAGGAAGGAGGTCGGGTAGAGCATCTCCTGCATGCCGGGGCCGCCCTTGGGGCCCTCGTAGCGGATGACGACCACGTCGCCGTCCTTGACCTGCTTGTTGAGGATCTTCTCGACGGCCTCCTCCTGCGACTCGCAGACGACGGCCGGCCCCTCGAAGGTCCAGATCGACTCGTCGACGCCGGCGGTCTTCACCACGCAGCCGTCGACGGCGATGTTGCCGCGCAGGACGGCCAGGCCGCCGTCCTTGGAGTAGGCGTGCTCGGCGGAGCGGATGCAGCCGGCCGCCGCGTCCACGTCGAGCGTGTCCCAGCGCTCGGACTGCGAGAACGCCTCGGCGGAGCGGACGCAGCCGGGAGCCGCGTGCCACAGCTCGACGGCCTCCTCCGACGGAGACCCGCCGCGCACGTCCCAGTTCTTCAGCCAGTCCGCGAGGGACGGGCTGTGGACGGCGTGCACGTCCTCGTTGAGCAGACCCGCGCGGTGCAGCTCGCCGAGGATGGCGGGGATGCCGCCGGCCCGGTGCACGTCCTCCATGTAGTACGTGCCGCGCGGGGCGACGTTCGGGGCGACCTTGGCCAGGCAGGGCACGCGGCGCGAGATCTCGTCCATGTCCGACAGGCCGTAGTCGAGCTCCGCCTCCTGGGCGGCGGCCAGCAGGTGCAGGATCGTGTTGGTGGAGCCGCCCATGGCGATGTCGAGGGCCATGGCGTTCTCGAAGGCGGCCTTCGTCGCGATGCTGCGCGGCAGGACGGAAGCGTCGTCCTCGTCGTAGTAGCGGCGCGTGATGTCGACGACCGTCCGCGCGGCGTTCTCGTACAGCGCCCGGCGCCCGGTGTGGGTGGCGAGGGTGGAACCGTTGCCGGGGAGGGAGAGGCCGATCGCCTCGGTCAGGCAGTTCATCGAGTTGGCGGTGAACATGCCGGAACAGGACCCGCAGGTCGGACAGGCGCTCTCCTCGATGCGGAGGATGTCCTCGTCCGACACCTTGTCGTTGACGGCCTCGGAGATCGCGTCGACCAGGTCGAGCGTGCGGACCGTGCCGTCGACGAGCGTCGCCCGGCCGGACTCCATGGGGCCGCCGGAGACGAAGACCGTCGGGATGTTGAGGCGCAGGGCCGCCATCAGCATGCCGGGGGTGATCTTGTCGCAGTTGGAGATGCAGATCAGGGCGTCGGCGCAGTGCGCCTCGACCATGTACTCCACGCTGTCCGCGATCAGGTCGCGGGAGGGGAGCGAATAGAGCATGCCGCCGTGGCCCATGGCGATGCCGTCGTCGACGGCGATCGTGTTGAACTCGCGGGCGATGCCGCCGGCGGCCGTGATCGCCTCGGAGACGATCCGGCCCACCGGCTGCAGGTGGGTGTGGCCGGGGACGAACTCCGTGAAGGAGTTGGCCACCGCGATGATCGGCTTCCGTCCGATGTCCGCGCCCGGTACACCGGAGGCGCGCATAAGGGCGCGGGCGCCCGCCATGTTGCGGCCGTGGGTGACTGTGCGGGACCTCAGCTCGGGCATCGTCGCTCGCTCCTCGTGATGGGTGTGTCTGGAGTCGAGCGTACGCTTCGACTCCAAGATCTGGACAAGGGTGTCCGCATGGCGGACGGCCGGTTCAGCGTACGGGCGCGACGCGCACCGGTGGGCCGGGCGGTCGGAACCCGTGGCCCGTGGCCCGTACGGTCGGGCTCGCCGTACGGTCGGGGCCGTCGTACGGTCGGGGCCGCCGGCCGGAAGGACGTCGCCGGCCGGACGCGGCGCGTCAGCACCACCCCGGCCACGCCTCACGGCTGCGTCAGGTAGCGCTGCAGCGTCGGCGCCACCTGGGCCACGATCGTCTCCGGCTCCGCCGAGGCCAGCGGCTCCACCTGGATCACATACCGCAGGATCGCGATCCCGATCATGTGCGAGGCCGCCAGCTCCGCCCGGAACTTCGGGTCCGGTACGTCGAGGTCGGCGGCGATCCGTTCCAGGAGCCGGCGCAGCACGAAGCCGCGCAGCACCTTGGCCGCGGCCTCGTGGGTCAGCGCCGAGCGGATGATCGCGAGCAGCGGGGCGCGGGTCGCCGGGTTCTCCCAGATGCCGATGAAGAAGCGGGCCAGGCGCTCGCCGATGGCATCGCGCGGGCCGCTGATGATGGCCGGGACGACGGCGGTCGGTTCGAACGACACCTCGATCGCCGCGGCGAAGACCTCGTCCTTCGTGCCGAAGTAGTGGTGCACGAGCGCCGGGTCGACCCCGGCCGCCTTCGCGATGCCGCGCACCGAGGTCTTGTCGTAACCGCGCTCGGCGAACTGCTCGCGCGCCGCCTCCAGGATCCGTTCCCGCGCGCCGGGTCCGCCCTCGTCCGCCGCCGTACGGGAGGGGCGGCCGCGCCGCCGGGGAGCACCGCCCGTCGAACCGTCGTCGCTCACGCGCGCGTGCCCCGGGAGGCGGCGGCCAGGTGGAGCCGGGTGAAGGCCAGGGCCTCGGCGAGGTCGGCCTCGCGTTCGGCGGAGGACATCGCGCGGCGGGTGTTGACCTCGATCACGACGTGGCCGTCGTAGCCGCGGTGGGCGAGGCGTTCGAGCAGCTCCGCGCACGGCTGGTTGCCGCGGCCGGGCACAAGGTGCTCGTCCTTGGCCGAGCCGCGCCCGTCGGCGAGGTGGACGTGGCCGAGGCGGTCGCCCATGCGGTCGATCATGGCGAGGGTGTCGGTGCGGGCGGTCGCGGTGTGCGAGAGGTCGATCGTGAAGTGCCGGTAGTCGTCCTTGGTGACGTCCCACTCGGGGGCGTACGCGAGCATCTCGCGGTCCTTGTACCGCCACGGGTACATGTTCTCGACGGCGAAACGGACGTCCGTCTCGTCGGCCATCCGCCAGATGCCGGTGACGAAGTCCCGCGCGTACTGGCGCTGCCAGCGGAACGGCGGGTGCACGACGACGGTCGACGCGCCGAGCTTCTCGGCCGCGGCCTGCGCGCGCTGCAGCTTGACCCACGGGTCGGTGGACCAGACCCGCTGGGTGATCAGGAGGCAGGGCGCGTGCACGGCGAGGATCGGCACCTGGTGGTAGTCGGAGAGCCGGCGCAGCGCCTCGATGTCCTGGCTGACCGGATCGGTCCACACCATGATCTCGACGCCGTCGTACCCGAGGCGCGCGGCGACCTCGAAGGCCGTCGCCGTCGACTCCGGATACACCGAGGCCGTCGACAGGGCGACCTTCGCATCCGGGACGCGCACCACTGGTTCTGCCACGGAGACAGGGTACGGGGCGGGGCTGTGGCCCGGGGCGTGGTTCCGGTCACGCCCCGCAAGGCGCCGGGGGCGGGCCGGGCGGCGGGACCCGGTGCCGGGACCCGCACCCCCCACCCGTACCCGTGCCCGTACGCCTACGGCAGGTGGTCGAGGCGTCGCAGGATCACGCCCTCGCGGAGGGCCCAGGGGCAGATCTCGAGGCGGTCGACGCCGAAGAGGTCCATCGCGCCCTCGGCGACCAGGGCGCCGGCGAGGAGTTGGGCGGCGCGGCCTTCGGAGACGCCGGGGAGGAGGGCGCGTTCGGGGGTGGTCATGGCGGCGAGGCGCGGGACCCATTCCTCCAGGGAGGACTTGGAGAGGGTGCGCTGGACGTAGAGGCCCTCGCCGGAGCCGGGGGCGCCGGCGATGCGGGCGAGCTGCTTGAAGGTCTTGGAGGTGGCCACCACGTGGTCGGGCCGGCCGAAGCGGCTGAACTCGCCGACCGTACGGGCGATCTGCGCCCGTACGTGCCGGCGCAGCGCTTTCACGTCCGCCGTGTCCGGCGGGTCGCCGGGCAGCCAGCCCTTGGTGAGCCGGCCCGCGCCGAGCGGCAGCGACACCGCCGCGTCGGGCTCCTCGTCGATGCCGAAGGCGACCTCCAGGGAGCCGCCGCCGATGTCGAGGAGGAACAGCTTCCCCGACGACCAGCCGTACCAGCGGCGGGCCGCCAGGAAGGTGAGCCGGGCCTCCTCGGGGCCGGTGAGGACCTGGAGCGCGATGCCCGTCTCCTCGTACACCCGGGCCAGCACCTCGTCGGCGTTGCTGGCCTCGCGGACGGCGGAGGTCGCGAAGGGCAGGACCTCCTCGCAGCCCTTGTCCTCGGCGGCGGTCAGCGCGTCTCGGACGGTGGCGACGAGCCGCTCCACGCCCGCCTCGGCGATGGCGCCGCGCTCGTCGAGCAGCTCGGCGAGGCGGAGCTCCGCCTTGTGGGAGTGGGCGGGCAGCGGGCGCGCGCCGGGGTGGGCGTCCACCACCAGCAGATGCACTGTGTTCGAACCGACGTCGAGGACTCCGAGTCTCATGGACGGAAACGCTACTGCGCGCGCCGCATACGCTTGGTGTCGTGCCAAAGACGAAAAAGGCGAAGCCGGGCAAAGGCAGCGCCGACACGAGTGCTGACGAGAGTGCCGCGAAGGCCGCGAAGGCCGCGAGGGTCTCGCACGCGGCCAAGGCCGTGAAGGTCGGGAAGAAGCGTGTGAAGGACGCCGAGCCCGACGAGAAGGGTCTGGACTTCCCCCGCGCCTGGGTGGAGTTCGCCGACCCCGAGGACGAGGAGCAGGTCTACCGCTGCGACCTGACCTGGCTCACCTCCCGCTGGACCTGCATCTTCGGCAACGGCTGCCAGGGCATCCGGGAGGGCCGGGCGGACGACGGCTGCTGCACGCTCGGCGCGCACTTCTCCGACGAGGACGACGAGAAGCGGGTCGCCCAGCACGTGGCGCGGCTGACGCCGGAGCTGTGGCAGTTCCACGACGTGGGCACGGAGACCGGCTGGGTGCAGGTCGACGAGGACGGCGAGCGGCAGACCCGCCGCTGGCAGGGCTCGTGCATCTTCCAGAACCGGCCCGGGTTCGCGGGCGGCGCCGGCTGCTCGCTGCACATCCTGGCGATGCAGGAGGGCCGCGAGCCGCTGGAGACCAAGCCGGACGTGTGCTGGCAGCTGCCGGTGCGGCGGACCTACGACTGGATCGAGCGGCCCGACGACACCAAGGTGCTCCAGGTGTCGATCGGCGAGTACGACCGGCGCGGCTGGGGCCCGGGCGGTCACGACCTGCACTGGTACTGCACCACGGCCAGCTCGGCGCACGTCGGCAAGGAGCCGGTGTACGTCTCCTACCGCCCCGAGCTCGTCGAGATGATGGGGCAGGCGGCGTACGACGTCCTCGTCGGCCTGTGCGAGGCGCGGCTCGCCTCCCAGCTGCCGCTGGTGGCCCCGCACCCGGCCGACCCCGCATAGCTCTCAGCTGGAGGACGGCGTCGGGTCGGTGCTCGGTGAGCCGCTCGTCGCCGAGTCCGTCGGCTCCGGGGTGGGCTCCGTGGTCGGCGGCTCGGTGGTCGGGTCGGTCGTGGGCTCGCCGGTGGGCGGCTCGGTCGTCGGGTCGGTGGTGGGTTCCCCCGTGGGCGGCTCGCTGGTCGGCGGCGGGGTCGTCGGCTCGTCCGTCCCGGTCGCCGGCGGAGTCGTCGGCCGCGTCGTCGTGGGCGGCGGGACCGCCCCGTACCCGCGGATCCGCACCACCGCGCCCGAGGGGTTCACCCCCACCCGCGCGCTCCAGGCGCCGGCCGGCTCGCGGGAGCGGTCGACGAAGATCCGCACGGTGATCGACTCGCCCGGGCGCAGGACGCCGGAGGCCTGGCTCACGTACAGCCAGGGCGCGTCCGACCACAGCGACCAGGCGCCCGGCGAGCCGCCCCCGTTGGTGACGGTCAGCAGGGTCGTTCCGCCGCTGCCGCGGGCCTCGACGGTGAGCAGGGCGGGCGCGGGCTGTCCGGGCACGGCCGGGCTGCCGGGCGCGCCGGGGCTGATGACCTCGACGGACACGTCCGGGGAACGGCTGCCGCGGGTGAAGCGCGGGCCGGGGGTGGTGCGGGCGTTGCCCGCGTTCTCGTAGCGGTCGTACGGGCGCTTGCCGGTGCCGCCCTGCGTGTCGCCCCGCTCGTCCGCCTCGCGGGCGCTGATCCCGGGCCCGTCCTGGCCCTCGCCGCCGGCCGGGGTGCCGCGGTACGAGGTCCACAGCGCCAGCACCGGGGCGGCGACGACCGCGGCGACCACGGTGGTGGTGACCGCGCGGGCCCGCATCCGGTCGCGGCGGGCCGCGTGGTCCTTCGGGTCCAGCGGGAAGCCGGTCGGCCCGAACCGGGGCGCACCCGCGCGGGCCCGCGGGACGTGCAGCATCGCCACGTACGCGGCGGCGCGCGGCGCCTCGACGACCGGGAGCCGGCCGGCCGGCAACGCGGTCGCGCCCGGCCAGGGCCCGGCGGCACCCGCCCGCTCGGCGGCCCGGCGGCAGCGCGGGCAGTCGTCGACGTGCCGCACCAGCTCGGCCCGCAGGGTCGCCGAGAGCAGCACCTGGTGGTCGCCGGTCAACCGGGCCACGGTCGGGCAGTCGCCGGTCTCGACGACCGCGAGGGCGGCCCGGGTGCGCTCGACCTCGCAGCCGGCCGAGGACAGCAGCTCACGGGCGGCGACCGGGTCGAGCGACAGCACGGCCGCGACCTCACGGGAACCGAGCCCGTGGCGCACCGCGAGCTCCAGGGCCTCGCGCTGCTCCGGCGTCGTCCCGGCCGCCTCCGGCCAGGCCAGTGCGGCGAGCTCGGTACGGCGGCGCTCGGCGACCTCCGGGGAGACCCGGGGCGGGGCGGGCGCGGCGACCGCCGGGCGGCCGGTGTGCGCGCCCTGCCGGCGGCGGCGCTGCTCGCCGAGGCTGCGCAGACAGGCCCAGCGGGCGAGCGCGTACAGCCAGGCCCGGCGGCCGCTCGCGTCGGACGGGCAGCGGCCGTGGTGCCGCTCGGCGACGGCCAGGACGTCACCGAGGACGGCGGTGGCGGTGTCGTGGTCGCAGAGCACGGAGAGGCAGTACGTGAACAGGCCGTCCAGATACTCCTCGTAGCGCGCGGGAGGCCGCCGGCCGAGGGTGCGGGGGCCTCCGGTGCTTCGGTCGGGTCGTTCCAGGCGGCTGCTCGTCACTGGGCGACCGTAGGCAGGAGGGCGGCGCCACTTCTCACCCCTTGCACGCTTTTAACCCGTACGGGTTAACGGCACCCCTAGACCGGTGCCGAACCGGGCGGGCCCGCCCGGGAAACCGCCGAGCGAGCCAAAGGGCGCGCCGGGGGAACGGCGCCGAGCGCGCGGAGTCTCCGAGGAACGAGGAGGCGAGCACGGTCGGGGTCGTGAGCCCGGCTGAAAGCGCCCGGAGGCGAGCCGAGGCCTCAAAAAAGGCGTTGTCAGTGGGGGCCGATACGGTGTCGGTCATGGCTGCTCGTACCAAAACCGCCAAGGACAGGCCGTCCTACCGCTGCACCGAGTGCGGCTGGCAGACCGCGAAGTGGCTCGGCCGCTGCCCCGAGTGCCAGGCCTGGGGCACCGTCGAGGAGTACGGCGCGCCCGCCGTGCGGACCACCGCCGCCGGGCGGGTGTCGAGCGCCGCGCTGCCCATCGCGCAGGTCGACGGGCGGCAGGCGACCGCCCGCGGCACGGGCGTCGACGAGCTGGACCGGGTGCTCGGCGGCGGGCTCGTGCCCGGCGCGGTGGTGCTGATCGCGGGCGAGCCGGGCGTCGGCAAGTCGACGCTGCTGCTCGACGTCGCGGCGAAGGCCGCGAGCGACGAGCACCGCACCCTCTACGTGACGGGCGAGGAGTCCGCGAGCCAGGTCCGGCTGCGCGCCGACCGGATCCACGCGCTCAGCGACCATCTCTATCTGGCGGCCGAGACTGACCTGTCCGCCGTTCTCGCGCACCTGGACGAGGTGAAGCCCTCGCTGCTGATCCTGGACTCGGTGCAGACCGTGGCCTCGCCGGAGATCGACGGCGCGCCGGGCGGCATGGCGCAGGTCCGCGAGGTGGCGGGCGCGCTGATCCGGGCCTCCAAGGAGCGGGGCATGTCGACCCTCCTCGTCGGCCATGTGACGAAGGACGGCGCGATCGCCGGTCCGCGGCTCCTGGAGCACCTGGTCGACGTGGTGCTGCACTTCGAGGGCGACCGGCACGCGCGCCTGCGCCTGGTCCGGGGCGTGAAGAACCGGTACGGGGCGACGGACGAGGTCGGCTGCTTCGAGCTGCACGACGAGGGCATCACCGGGCTCGCCGACCCGTCCGGGCTGTTCCTGACCCGGCGCGACGTGGCCGTGCCCGGCACCTGCCTCACCGTGACCCTGGAGGGCCGCCGGCCGCTGGTGGCCGAGGTGCAGGCGCTGACGGTGGACTCGCAGATCCCCTCACCGCGCCGGACCACCTCGGGTCTGGAGACCTCCCGGGTGTCGATGATGCTGGCCGTCCTGGAGCAGCGCGGCCGGATCAGCGCGCTCGGCAAGCGGGACATCTACAGCGCGACGGTGGGCGGCGTGAAGCTGTCCGAGCCGGCCGCCGACCTGGCCATCGCGCTGGCGCTGGCGTCCGCCGCGAGCGACACCCCGCTGCCGAAGAACCTGGTCGCGATCGGCGAGGTCGGCCTCGCGGGCGAGGTGCGCCGGGTGACCGGTGTGCAGCGGCGGCTCGCGGAGGCGCACCGGCTCGGTTTCACCCACGCGCTCGTGCCGGCCGACCCGGGGAAGGTGCCGCCGGGCATGAAGGTGACCGAGGTCGCGGACATGGGCGACGCGCTGCGGGTGCTGCCGCGCGGCCGGCGCCCGCGCGCCGAGGCGGAGGAGCGCGCCTAGCCGCCGGCGACGGCGGACGGGGGGGCCGGACTCCGGTCCGTGCGGCCGGCCGACGGTGCCGGGCGCCGGCCCCGGGCACGGTCCGGGAGGGTCCGTGAGGGCCGTCCGGCGGGGGTTCGCGGTGTGCGGGCGCGAAGGGCTCGCGGCGCGGGGCCCTGGGCCGCGGGGCGGTGTCGCTAGACTTTGCCCTGGTCTCGCCCATCCGTACGAGCCGGAGGAGTCTAGTGGCAGCCAAGGACAACGAGGCACTGATGCGTGCGTCGCTCAGCGCCGTCGCCCCCGGCACCGCCCTCCGCGACGGGCTCGAACGCATTCTCCGCGGCAACACCGGCGGTCTGATCGTGCTGGGCATGGACAAGACCGTCGAGTCGATGTGCACCGGCGGTTTCGTCATCGACGTCGACTTCGCGGCGACCCGGCTGCGCGAGCTGTGCAAGCTCGACGGGGCGATCGTCCTCGACAAGGACATCTCGAAGATCCTGCGGGCCGGCGTGCAGCTGGTGCCGGACGCGTCGATCCCCACCGAGGAGACCGGCACCCGGCACCGCACCGCCGACCGGGTCTCCAAGCAGTGCGGCTTCCCCGTCGTCTCGGTCTCCCAGTCGATGCGGCTGATCGCCCTGTACGTGAACGGCGAGCGCCGGGTCCTCGAGGAGTCGGGCGCGATCCTGTCCCGCGCGAACCAGGCGCTCGCGACCCTGGAGCGCTACAAGCTGCGCCTGGACGAGGTGGCCGGCACGCTCTCCGCCCTGGAGATCGAGGACCTGGTGACCGTCCGGGACGTGACCGCGGTCGCGCAGCGCCTGGAGATGGTGCGCCGGATCGCCACCGAGATCGCCGAGTACGTGGTGGAGCTCGGCACCGACGGCCGGCTGCTCTCTCTCCAGCTGGACGAGCTGATCGCGGGCGTGGAGCCGGAGCGCGAGCTGGTCATCCGCGACTACGTGCCGGAGCCCACCGCCAAGCGCTCCCGCACGGTCCCGGAGGCGCTGACCGAGCTGGACGCGCTGACCCACGCCGAGCTGCTCGAACTTCCGATAGTGGCCCGCGCCCTCGGCTACAGCGGCTCCATGGAGACCCTGGACTCGGCGGTCTCGCCGCGCGGCTACCGGCTGCTCGCCAAGGTGCCGCGGCTGCCCGGCGCGATCATCGAGCGGCTCGTGGAGCACTTCGGCGGCCTTCAGAAGCTGCTCGCGGCGAGCGTGGACGACCTGCAGACCGTGGACGGCGTCGGCGAGGCCCGGGCGCGCAGCGTCCGCGAGGGCCTGTCGCGGCTCGCGGAGTCCTCGATCCTGGAGCGGTACGTCTAGCGCACAGAGCGCACAGCGCCACCGCATCCCCGTACGCGAGTACGCGAAGAGGCCCCGGGACGGCTCGTCCCGGGGCCTCTTCGCGTCCGTACGTGTGCCGGCGCTCAGTCCTTGTCCAGGCGGAACGCCACCGGCGACACCTTCAGGCCCGGCACCGCCGCCTCCACCAAGTAGTTGCCCGGGGCCGCCTCGCCCGCCGGAGCGCTCGCGCACTGCGGGGCGCTGCGGTGGCGGTCCCACTCCACGGTGTGGGTGATGGTGCCCTTGGCGGGGATCTTGAGGAACAGCGGGGGCGCGGCGGCCGGGCAGTCCTTGGAGGACCACAGCACGCCCTTGGTGTCGCGGACCGTCAACACCGCGCTCTTCGGGCCGAGATCGGCCTTGCAGTCGGCGGCCGAGGTGTTCTTGACGGTCAGCAGGAAGCGCGGCTTCTCGCCCGGTCCGTAGGCCAGTTCGGCGCTGCGGAAGGTCAACTGCAGGGCGCCGGCCGGGCAGTTCGGCAGCGGAGAATTGGCCGGAACCTGCTGTCCGGCGCCGGTGCCCGCGCCGCCGTCGCCGCCCGCGCCGTCCGTGTCGCCGTTCTTGCCGGCCGAGGCCCCGGCGTCCGCGCCGCCCGCGCCCGCGTCCGTACCGCCGTCACCGGCGCCGGAGCTGTCGCCGCCCGCGCCGTCCGAGTCGCCGGAGTCACCCGACTCGTCGCGGCCACCGGGCTGTTGGCTGATCGCCGGGCCGGTGCCGGAGGGTCCGGGGGTGATGGAGGGGGCGGGCGAGGAGCCGTTGGCGGCGTCGTTCGGCTTCTTGCCCCCGCCGCCGCCACCGGAGGTGAGGGCCCATACGGCGATCAGCGCGAGCAGGGCAACCAGGCACAGCGCCACGGCCCTCCGACGCCAGTAGATGGAGGAGGGAAGCGGCCCGACCGGATTGCGCAGTGATCCCACGCCACGAACCTTACGAGAGATCAGGGCCAACTCCCGCCCCCCATGCCGCTCCAGGCACCAAGTTTTGCCGATGATCACATCCGGGCTCACATCCGGGCTCGGATCCGGGCCCGCCTCGACTCACACCCGCACCCCCTACTTTCGTCGGGGAGAGGCGTCGCCGAAGGGCCGGGGCGAGGGACTCCCCGGGCCGGATACCGTCGTTGACCATGGACAACCTCCCCCAGCTCTCCGACGGCCTGTATCTCGACATCAGCGAGTTCGCCCACACCACCCCGCACTGGTTCCAGAAGATCGCGGAGGTGTGGACCGAACTCGGGCTGCTGCTCTTCGGGGTGCTGTTCGTGGCCGGTTGGTGGCGCTCGCGCCGCGGCTCCTCCGACGCCATGGCCCTGGCGCTGCTCGCCCCGCTCGCGACCGCCTTCGGCTATGTGGTGAGCGAGGGTCTCAAGTCCCTGGTGGACGAGGAGCGTCCGTGCCGGGCGGTGGCCGGGGCGCCGGTCTCGCTCGTCGCGTGCCCGCAGCACGGCGACTGGTCCTTCCCGAGCAACCACTCGGCGATCGCCGGGGCCGCGGCCGTCGCGCTCGCGCTGTCCTGGCGCGGGATGGTGTGGCTGACCGCGCCGATGGCGCTCCTCATGGCGTTCTCCCGGGTGTTCGTCGGCGTGCACTACCCGCACGACGTCACGGTCGGCCTGCTGGCCGGCGGCGCGGTCGCGTTCGTGGCCGTGAAGGCGGGCCGGCGTCCGGTCCTCGCCCTGGTGGAGACGGCCAGGTCGAGCCGGAGCGGCGCGGTGGTGTGGTGCGTGGGGCGCGGGGTGCGCTCGCACGCCTCCGCGCGCCCCGTGGGTGCGCGCCACGGCGCGCGCTGATCCCCCGGCGGACATGCCAGGATCGGAGGTGCCATGACTTCCATCGACGCCTCCGCATCCCGCGCCTCCGCCTCCAGCGCCGCTCCCCGCGCCGCCGCACCCGCCGCCGCGCCCTCCGCTCCACACGACGCTCCCCGCGGTGCTTCCCACGACGCCCCGTCCGCCGCCGGGTACGAGGGGTCGCCCGCCGCGCTGCACGGGCCCGTCCTCGCTTGGTTCGACCGGCACGCCCGCGATCTGCCGTGGCGCCGCCCCGAGGCCGGGGCGTGGGGCGTGATGGTCAGCGAGTTCATGCTCCAGCAGACGCCGGTGGTGCGGGTGCTTCCGGTGTACGAGCAGTGGCTGGCGCGCTGGCCGCGCCCGGCCGACCTGGCCGCCGAGGCGCCGGGCGAGGCGGTCCGCGCCTGGGGCCGGCTCGGCTATCCACGCCGGGCGCTGCGGCTGCACGCGGCGGCGGTGGCCATAAAGGAGCGGCACGGCGGGGACGTACCGAGCGATCACGCGCAGCTGCTCGCGCTGCCGGGGATCGGCGAGTACACGGCCGCGGCGGTGGCCTCCTTCGCGTACGGGCAGCGGCACGCGGTGCTCGACACGAACGTGCGACGGGTGTTCGCGCGGGCGGCGAGCGGGGTGCAGTACCCGCCGAACGCGACCACGGCCGCCGAGCGCCGGCTCGCCCGGGCGCTGCTGCCCGCGGACGAGGCGACGGCCGCCCGGTGGGCGGCGGCCTCCATGGAGCTGGGCGCCCTGGTGTGCACGGCGAAGAACGAGGAGTGCGGGCGCTGTCCGGTGGCGGAGGTGTGCGCCTGGCGGCTCGCGGGCAAGCCGGCTCACGACGGTCCGCCGCGCCGCGGTCAGACGTACGCGGGCACGGACCGGCAGGTGCGGGGCAAGCTGCTCGCCGTCCTGCGGGAGGCCGTGGACCCGGTGCCGCAGGCCGCGCTCGACGCGGTGTGGGACGAGCCGGTGCAGCGGGCCCGGGCGCTCGACGGCCTGGTCGCGGACGGTCTGGTCGAGCCGCTGGAGGGCGGCCGCTACCGGCTTCCGCTGGGCTGACGGGGGCCGGCACCGGGACCGGCGGCCGGGCCTGATCCGTACATCCGGACCCCCGGTCCGTGCATCCGGGCCTCCAGTCCGTGCATCCGGGTCCCCGGTCCGGACCGCGCCTTCGATCCGAAGGATCCGGAACCTTTGCATCCGCTGTTACACAACCGATGGACAGCCGTGCGTCCGCCGACGGCTGCCCCGCACAGCCCCGTGACAACTGCTCCGTAGCGTCGTCGGCGTAAGGGATCAGGACAGGGATCAGAACAGCGGCAGGGCTGGTCACGGGGATCGGAGGCGGTTCGGGATGGCGCACGGCGAGACGCTCGGCGAGGTGCTCGACTTCGAGGAGTACGTACGTACGCGGCAGGACGCGCTGCTGCGCAGCGCCCGCCGGCTCGTGCCCGACCCGGTGGACGCCCAGGACCTGCTGCAGACCGCCCTGGTCCGTACGTACGGCCGCTGGGACGGCATCGCCGACAAGTCGCTGGCCGACGCGTACCTCCGCCGGGTCATGATCAACACCCGGACCGAGTGGTGGCGGGCCCGCAAGCTCGAAGAGGTGCCCACCGAGCAGCTGCCCGACGCACGCGTCGAGGACGCCACCGAGCAGCACGCCGACCGGGCCCTGCTCATGGACATCCTGAAGGTGCTCGCGCCCAAGCAGCGCAGCGTGGTCGTGCTGCGCCACTGGGAGCAGATGAGCACCGAGGAGACCGCCGCCGCGCTCGGCATGTCGACCGGTACGGTGAAGAGCACGCTCCACCGCGCCCTGGCCCGACTGCGCCAGGAGCTGGAGAGCCGGGCCGCCGAGGGCGACGCCCGGGCCCTGGGCGCCGGCGTCCTGGAGCGGGGCGCGAACACGAACAAGATCACGACCGTACGAGGCGACGAGCGGAAGCAGGAGCGGTGCGCGGCCTGAGACCAGGTGAAACGGCCGGCGGACGGTGGGCGGCGGGTGGCACGGCGGCGGCCGGGCTCGCCGCCTTCGGGCTGCTCGTGGCCGGCTGCTCCACCGGGGGCACCGGTTCGCGCGACGAGGGCGCCGCCCGGTCCGACGAGGTCGCCTCGACGGCCCCGGCCACCCCGAGCCCGTCCGCCCCGTCCGGCGAGGACGCGGGCCTGAAGGCCAAGCGGGTGGACCCGATCGCGCTGATCAAGAACGATCCGAAGATCGGCGAGCGCCTGAAGGCCGACCTCAAGCCGTGCACGGCCGACGCCTACCCGGTGGACACCTCGTACGGGAACCTCACCAACTCCTCCTCCCCCGATGTCGTCGTCAACGTGATGACCTGCGGTGACGCCGTCGGCATCGGCACGTACGTGTACCGCGAGGAGAACAACGCGTACCGCAACGTGTTCATGGCCGAGGACGCGGCGGTGTACGGGACGATCGACCGCGGGGACCTGATCGTCACCAAGCAGGTGTACGCGAAGGGCGACCCGGTCGCCTTCCCCTCGGGCGAGGACGTGATCACGTACCGCTGGGCGGGGAACAAGTTCACCCAGCACGACTGGGTGCACAACGACTACAGCAAGGCGGTCGGGGACGGCGGCATCGAGCCGACGCCGGTCCCGTCGAGCTAGCCCCTGATCCCCCTGATCCGAAAGACGCAGCCCCCACACCCACCCCGCACCCCCCACTCCCCCACGACCGGCAAGCGCGTAAGCGGAAGGCACCACCACCCATGGCCGAGACCCATGTCCTGTTCGTCGAGGACGACGACGTCATCCGTGAGGCCACCCAGCTCGCCCTGGAGCGGGACGGCTTCACGGTGACGGCCATGCCCGACGGGCTGTCCGGCCTGGAGGCCTTCCGCGCGCACCGGCCCGACATCGCGCTCCTGGACGTGATGCTGCCCGGCATGGACGGCGTGAGCCTGTGCCGGCGCATCCGCGACGAGTCGACCGTGCCGGTGATCATGCTGTCGGCGCGGGCCGACTCCATCGACGTCGTCCTCGGCCTGGAGGCCGGCGCCGACGACTACGTCACCAAGCCCTTCGACGGCTCGGTGCTCATGGCCCGGATCCGCGCCGTGCTGCGCCGCTTCGGCCACGCGGGCGGGAACGGCGGCGACGCGGAGGCGGCCGGCGCCGAGTGCGGGGTCCTGGTCTTCGGCGACCTGGAGGTCGACACCGAGGGCATGGAGGTGCGCCGGGCCGGCGCACCGGTCGCCCTCACGCCCACCGAGATGCGGCTGCTGCTCGAGTTCTCGTCGGCGCCCGGCACCGTACTGTCCCGGGACAAGCTCCTGGAGCGGGTCTGGGACTACGGCTGGGGCGGCGACACCCGGGTCGTCGACGTCCATGTGCAGCGGCTGCGCACCAAGATCGGCCAGGACCGGATCGAGACGGTCCGCGGCTTCGGCTACAAGCTCAAGGGATGAAGCCGTTCGGGAAGCGGATCAGACGGAGGAGAGCCCTCCGGACCGGGGTCCGCTGGAAGATCGCGGTCGCCATCGCGGCGGTCGGCGCGCTCGTCGCGGTCACCCTCAGCCTGGTCGTCCACAACGCGGCCCGGGTCTCGATGCTCGACAACGCCCGCGATGTGCAGATGTGGCGGCTCGTCTTCGCCCAGCGGGTCTACGAGACCTCCAAGCCGAAGGAGCCGCGCTTCGGCACCAAGATCAACGACCCGGCGCTGCCGCCCCAGCTCGACCAGCTGATGCGCGACGGACGGCGCGGCACCTACGTACAGGAGCACCGCAGCGGCCCGCCGGACGTGTGGGCGGCCGTGCCGCTCGCCAACGGCGACGTGCTCTCGCTCCACGTGCCGTTCGCCGACCGCAGCGCCACGATCATGAACGACCTCGACCGGGCGCTGATCATCGGCTCGGTGTCCGTGGTCTTCGGCGGCTGCGCGCTCGGCGTGCTCATCGGCGGGCAGCTCTCGCGGCGGCTGCGCAAGGCCGCGGCGGCGGCCGGCCGGGTCGCCCAGGGCAACACCGAGGTACGGGTACGGGACGCCATCGGCGGCGTCGTGCGCGACGAGACCGACGAGCTGGCCCGGGCCGTCGACGCCCTCACCGATGCCCTGGGCGAGCGGATCGAGGCCGAGCGGCGGGTCACCGCCGACATCGCGCACGAGCTGCGCACCCCGGTGACCGGGCTGCTCACGGCCGCCGAGCTGCTGCCGCCGGGCCGCCCGACCGAGCTCGTACGGGACCGGGCGCAGGCCATGCGGACCCTGGTCGAGGACGTCCTGGAGGTGGCCCGGCTCGACAGCGCGTCGGAGCGGGCCGAGCTGCAGGAGATCGCGCTGGGCGAGTTCGTCGAGCGGCGGGTGCGGGCGCTCGACCCGGACGCGGTGGTCCATGTGGTCCACGAGTCCTGGGTCAACACCGATCCGCGCCGCCTGGAGCGCATCCTCGGCAATCTCCTCGCCAACGCCGCCAAGCACGGCAAGGGCGGCAAGGGAGGCGCGGGCGGTACCGGCGGGCCGGTGGAGGTCACCGTCGAGGGCCGGGTGGTCCGGGTCAGGGACCACGGGCCCGGTTTCCCCGAGGCGCTCCTCAAGGAGGGCCCGAGCCGTTTCCGTACGGGAAGCAGCGACCGCGCGGGCCAGGGCCACGGCCTGGGCCTGACCATCGCCACCGGCCAGGCCCGGGTCCTCGGCGCCCGCCTCACCTTCCGCAACGCCGCCCCGGAGGGGACCCCGGACGGCGCGGGCGGCGCCATCGCGGTGCTGTGGCTCCCGGAGCACGCGCCGACGACCACGGGGAGCTTCCCGATACTGCGGTTAGCCGACTGAGCCCCCGCTCCTCGCTCGTACGGCGACGGCCCCCGGTGTCCACAGGGACACCGGGGGCCGTTCGGCTGCCGGCCGCGGCTCGCGCGGGAGCGCGGGTGCGGGCCGTCAGGCGGTGGCCTTCGCGGGCTCGGCGTCGTCCGTCTTGGCCTCGTCCGCCTTCGGGAGGCCGGTGCCGCGCAGCGCCACCTCCTTCACGAAGAAGGCGAGGACGAAGCCGAGGACGGCCACGATCGAGCCGACCAGGAAGGCCGAGTGGGTACCGGAGGAGACCGCGTGCTGGTAGGCCTCGCGGACCGCATCCGGCAGCTTGGCCAGGCTCGCGGCGTCGAGCTGCGCCGAGCGCGCGGTCGCGGCGCCGCCGCCACGGGCGGCCATCTCGTTCTGGACCTGGTGGTTGAAGAGCGCACCCATGATCGCGACACCGAAGGAGGAGCCGAGGGTCCGGAAGAGGGTGGTCGAGGACGAGGCGACGCCCATGTCCTTCATCTCGACGCTGTTCTGCGCGACGAGCATGGTGATCTGCATCAGGAAGCCCATGCCGGCGCCGAGCACGGCCATGTAGACGCCCGAGACGAACCGCGTGGTGTCGGTGTCCATGGTGGACAGCAGGTACAGGCCGACGACCATGAACGCGCCGCCGATGATCGGGAAGATCTTGTACTTGCCGCTGCTGGTGGTGACCCGGCCGGCGATCATCGAGACGACCATCATCGACAGCAGCATCGGCAGGAGCAGCAGACCGGAGTTGGTCGCCGAGGCGCCCTGCACGGACTGCTGGAACAGCGGCAGGAAGAGCACCGCGCCGAACATGACGAAGCCAGTGAGGAAGCCGATCACGGACATCAGGGTGAAGTTGCGGCTGCGGAAGATGTGCAGCGGCATGATCGGGTCGCTCGCGCGGGTCTCGACGAGGAGGAAGGCCGCGAGGGCCAGGACGCCGCCGACGGCGAGGCCGATGATGGTGGCCGAGCCCCAGGCGTACTCGGTGCCGCCCCAGGTGGTGACCAGGACGATCGCGGTGATGCCGATCGTCAGCAGCGCGGCGCCGAGGAAGTCGATCCGGGTGCCGGCCGCGCGCCCCTTCTTCGGCAGGTGGAGCACGGTGGCGAGCATCGCGAGGGCGACGGCGCCGAGCGGCAGGTTGATGTAGAAGGACCAGCGCCAGCCCCAGTGGTCGGTGATGGTGCCGCCGACCAGCGGTCCGCCGATCATGGCGAGCGCCATGATGCCGGCCATCATGCCCTGGTACTTGCCGCGGTCCCGGGGCGGGATCAGGTCGCCGATGATCGCCATGACGCCGACCATCAGTCCGCCGGCGCCCAGGCCCTGCACGGCGCGGAAGCCGATGAGCTGGCCCATGTCCTGCGCCATGCCGCTGAGCGCGGAGCCGATCAGGAAGATCACGATCGAGGTCAGGAAGACGCTCTTGCGGCCGAACATGTCGCCGAGCTTGCCCCAGATCGGGGTCGACGCGGCGGTGGCCAGGGTGTAGGCGGTGACGACCCAGGAGAGGTGCTCCAGGCCGCCGAGCTCGCCGACGATGGTCGGCATCGCGGTGCCGATGATCATGTTGTCCAGCATCGCGAGCAGCATCGCGATCATGAGGGCGAGGAGGACGACGCGAACGCTGCGCGCGGGTGCGGCCTCCCCCTTGGCTGCCTCGGGTGTCAGTGTCGTTGCCATGCCGTCCCCTTGCTCCCTTACTTGCCGCCCGGCTAGTTACTACACTGGGGAAAGTAGACCCGTAACTTGCCGGTCGTCAAGTAAGTTTGTGTGTCAGCGAAGGAAACGAGAGACAGAGACATGGCCCAGGCCCGAGGCAACACCCGCCAGCGCATCCAGGACGTGGCTCTCGAACTCTTCGCCGAGCAGGGCTACGAGAAGACCTCGCTGCGCGAGATCGCCGAGCGTCTGGACGTCACGAAGGCGGCGCTGTACTACCACTTCAAGACCAAGGAAGACATCATCATCGGGATCTTCCAGGACCTGGCGCGACCGATCGACGAGCTCGTCGCCTGGGCAGCCGAGCAGCCGCGCACCCTGGAGACCAAGAAGGAGATCCTGCGCCGCTACCACAGCGCCCTGACCGATGCGGCGCCGCTGTTCCGCTTCATGCACGAGAACCAGGCGACCGTGCGCGACCTCAGCATCGGGCTCACCTTCAAGGAGCGCTTCGTCGCGCTCAACGAGTTCATCCAGGACCCCGCGGCCCCGATCAAGGACAAGGTGCGCGCCGTGAGCGCGATCTTCGCGCTGCACGCCGGGACGTTCTTCATGCAGAACATCGAGGGCGACCCCGAGGAGAAGCAGGAAGCCGTCCTCGAGGTCGCCCTCGATCTGATCGAGCAGGCCGAGCAGGCCAAGCAGGCCAAGCAGGCCTGACTGCGGTCCTGAGACCGCCGTCAGCGTCAGATGGTGACGCCGTGGGTCCGCAGGAAGGCGGCCGGGTTCACGGCGGAGCCGTAGTTAGGCGTGGTGCGGATCTCGAAGTGAAGGTGCGGGCCGGAGGAGTTGCCGGTGTTGCCCGAGAGGGCGATCTGCTGGCCGGCGGCGACCTTCTGGCCGATGTGCACCTTGATCTTCGACAGGTGGGCGTACTGCGAGTACGTGCCGTTGGCGTGCTTCACGACGATCGCGTTGCCGTACGCGGGACCGTCGCCGCCGCCGTTCGGGCCGGCCTTCACGACGGTGCCGGCGCCGGCGGCCTTGACCGAGGTGCCGGTCGGGACGGCGAAGTCCTGGCCGGAGTGCTTGTGGGCCCACATGGCGCCGCCCTGGTTGTAGCTGGCGGACAGGGTGTAGGAGCTGACCGGCTTGACCCAGGACGCGGCCTTCTTGGCGGCGGCGGGCTTGACGGTCTTCGCGGCCTTCGCCTTGGCGACGGCGGCCTTGACCTGCGCCGCCTTCAGCTGCGCGGCCTTCGCCTGCGCGGCGACCTTGGCCTGGGTGGCGGCCTGCTGGGCGACGGCGGCGGACGCGGCGACGTTGGTGGTGGACGCGACGGCGGCCTTGCCCTCGGCGGCGAACGCGGAGCCGGCTCCGGCCACCAGCGACGCTCCCAGACCCGCGGCGGCGAGGGCGACGGCGGTGGTACGGATGCTGGGCTTCATGACGCGCTTCGACATACGGGGGAGAACCTCCGGACAGAACGGGACCCGGCGTGAGAGCGGCTCAGCACCGGGCTTGCTCATCCTTGGTAACCCGGACTCCCGGCCCGGGTAAAACACCCCATCTACGACATTGCGTCGTAGCGATCTCGCCGGGAATCAACCCCGCACCCCCTCGCGGACCGCGGCGCGAAATCGGACAAATGCGACCCGCGTAGACCCGTTTAACCCCATGTCGCGCCCGCCCCGAACCGCCCGAAACGCCCGCCGCCGCCCGCTTCCGCCTTATCCGGGACCTACGTCCCGGCGGTTCGCCCCGAAAGGCCCGGATCACGGTGGAACGCCACCACTATTCCGCCTAGTACCGCCCGAAACCCCTGTGCGCCTTGTCACCACGCCCACCCCGCCATTGCGACCTGGGTCACGCGACCGAACCGTCCGGAACCCCCTCCACCACCGCTTTCGGCGGGCTAGCTTCCGAGGCATGACCGACACCACGCCCAAGATCGAACTGGCCGACGCCATCGCCTCCGTACGCGACGAACTCCTGACCGCCGCCCGCCGCGCCACCGGCCACCCCGTCTCCTTCGAGGTCGGCGACATCGAGATGGAGTTCACCGTCGAGCTCCGCAAGGAGGCGAAGGGCGGCGGCAAGGTCAAGGCCTGGGTCGTCGAGGCCGGCGCCGAGGCCGGCCGCTCCCGCGGCGAGACCCACCGGGTCTCCTTCACCCTGAAGCCGCGGAACGCGGCGACGGGCGGGGCGTGGCTGGTGGGGAACGAGGAGGAGGCGGATCTGTCGGGGTTCGGGGGGCTCGGCGACGGGACCGGGGAGGGGTCCGGTGACGGGTCCGGTGACGGGACTCGGGCGCGCGGGACTGAGGCCCGGTGAGGAGCAGCCAGTTCGTGTTCGCCGTCCTGGGCAGGGCCCAGGGCAGCGGCGTGCTCCTCGCCCGGAACCTGGTCCTGACCGCCGCCCATGTGATTGGCGGCGCCCACAGCGCCACCGTGGCCGGAGCGCACCGGGCGCCCCAGCAGTTACGCGTGGTCTGGTCCGACGACCGGCTCGACGCCGCACTCCTCTACAGCGACGTACGCCTCGGCCCGACCCCCCGGCTCAGCGCCGTCGCCACCGACCGGCCCATCCCGGACTGCACGATCCTCGGCTTCCCCCGCATCCAGCGGTACGAGGAGGGGAGACCGGACCTCGACCAGTTCACCGGCACCGTCCTGCCCATGGCCGGGCTGCTGCGCCACACCCTCACCGTCGAGCTCGACCGCCCGCCCGCCACCGAGATCGCGGACGGCCCCTCGCCCCTCGCCGGCCTGTCGGGGGCTCCCGTCTACGCCGACGACGGACTCCTCGGGATCGTCCGTGCCGTCCCGCGCGGCCGCGGGCACCGCCGCCTGGAATGCCTCCCGCTCACGGCGCTGCTCGCCGACAAGGACGCGTACCGCTGGCTCCCCGACGACTTCGCCGCGCCCCGGCCCGTCACCGCCACCCACCCCCGCGACCAGCCCTACGAGGAGGAGTACGCCCAGGCCGTCGGCGCCGCCTACCGCCGCACCCGGATCTTCGGCCTGGACGAGCTCGGCAAGCGCGCCTCCGAGTGGGACCTCGACACCGCGTACATCTCCCTGGAGGCCGCGCCCCGGGACACCGACCGGATACGGGACCGGGCCGCCGTCCCCGTACCGCGCCGGATCGACGACCTGCTCGCCGACCGGCCCCGGGTGCTGCTGCGCGGCGACGCCGGCGCCGGGAAGACCACCCTGGTGTGGTGGCTGGCCGCGCACGCCGCCGCCGGCACCCTCGGGCCGGGGCTCGCCGCGCTCAACGGGCTCGTCCCCTTCGTCGTACCCCTGCGGTCGCTGCGGGCACGGGACGACGGCTTCCCCTCCCCCGGCGACCTGCCCCGGGTCGCCGGGCTCATGATCGACGCGGCCCCGGAGGGCTGGGCGGGCCGGGTGCTCGCCGCCGGGCGCGGGCTGCTGCTCGTCGACGGCCTGGACGAGGTCACCCAGGACGACCGCGACGACGCCCACACCTGGCTCAGCGGGCTGCTCGCCCGCTTCCCGGACACCCGGTGCGTGGCGACCGTACGCCCGCACGCCGTCGCCCCCGACTGGCTGGGCGCCGAACGCTTCGAGGAGCTGACTCTGCTCCCGCTGCGCGGCGAGGACATCCAGGCCTTCGTCACCGCCTGGCACGACGCGGCCCGCCTCGACGCCGACGCCTACGACCGGGCCGCCCTCGACGAGCTCGAACGCGACCTCGCCCAGCAGTTCCGCCACAACCCCAACCTCGCCGAGCTCGCCCGCACCCCGCTGCTCTGCGCGGTGATCTGCGCCCTGCACCGGCTACGGGACGGCTTCC
The DNA here is from genome assembly GCF_041270065.1 of Streptomyces fradiae. Lineage (NCBI taxonomy): Bacteria > Bacillati > Actinomycetota > Actinomycetes > Kitasatosporales > Streptomycetaceae > Streptomyces > Streptomyces fradiae. The sequence goes on from NZ_CP065958.1 coordinate 3,473,296, forward strand.
TGCCCGAGACCCGCTGGGAGCTGTACGACTCCGCCCTCACCATGCTGCTCGGCACCCGCGACGAGCGCCGCCGGGTCGGCTCCCCCGACGGCATCCGCATGTCGGTCGAGGAGCACCGCCAGCTCCTCCAGCGCATCGCCGTCCGCCTGGTCCGCACCGGCCAGACCGAGTTCACCCGCGAGCAGGCCTTGCAGAGCCTGGAGCGCGATCTGCCGGGCATGCCGCGGGTCCGTGACCAGGGCACCCCGGAGGAGATCCTCACCCATCTGATCAACCGCAGCGGCCTCCTCCAGGAGCGCACGGACGACGTCTTCCAGTTCGCCCACCGCACCTTCCAGGACTTCCTCGCCGCCAAGGAGCTCGTCGAGGACGACTGCCTCCGCGAGGCCCTGCTCAAGGCCCACGACCAGCAGTGGCACGACGTCCTGCTCCTTGCCGCGGGCCACTGCACGCGACGAGACCTCCCCGTTCTCGTGGAGGGCCTGCTGACGGCCGGCTCCGGGACCCGGAAGCGGGACCCGAAGACGACGCTGTACGTGATGGCAGCACTGTGCGCGCAGCATGCGGCGATGCTGGACGAGAGCGTGCATCGCTGGGTGCGGAAGGCGGTGCGGTCGGTGCTCCCGCCCCGGAACCAGCAACAGGCGACCCAGCTGGCCCGGCTCGGCGGCTACGTACTGCCGCTGCTGCCGCAACCGGAGACCCTGTCGGCGGAGGCCGCCGACGCGGTCGTCCACCTGATCGCCGCGATCGGCGGAGCCGAGGCACTGCCCTACGCCCGGGCGTACTCCCGGGCGGGGCTCAGGCAGATCTGTCTGGAGTGGGACTCCTTCCCCACCGAGGCCTTCGCCCGGGACGTGCTCGCCGAGGCGAAGAATCCCCTCGTCATCGTGCGGACCCCGGAACAACTGCACGCCCTGCGCCACGTCCCGCACGCCCTGGCGCTGATCCTGACCGGCGAGCACGACCCGGCCGCTGTCGCGACCGCACTGCACGGCCGCGACCTGGGCTCGCTGTCGCTCGCCGCGAATCCGCTGCTGACCGACCTCGCCCCGGTCCGCTCCCTGAACCTCGCCCGACTCACCATGCTCTACGTGTCGAAGTGCCCGAATCTGACGGATGTGTCCGCCCTCGCGGAGCTCAGCGCCCTGAGACTGCTCGAGCTGACCGGTCTGCGTCCGGACACCACCCTGGACCTCAGGGCCCTGGCCGACCGTACCGGTGTCCACATCGCCGTGGAAGGCATCCCGCGCAAGCGCATCCGCGGCGCCGCCGCCCTCGGCAACCGGCTCACCGTCCGGTAGGCACGGCAAAGGGGCGGCCCCAGGACCGTTTCCGGTCCCGGGGCCGCCCCTCACGCGCTACAGGCTCAGGCCCGGCGCAGCGTCACGTCACGCTTCCTTGGACAGGTTCGGGCCCGCCCCGCCCGCCGCCTCGATCGGCGGCACGTCCGGCAGGGCCGACTTCTCCTCGCCGCGGAAGGTGAACTTCTGCTCCTCACCCTCGCCCTCGGTGTCCACGACCACGATGTGACCGGGGCGCAGCTCGCCGAAGAGGATCTTCTCGGAGAGGCTGTCCTCGACCTCGCGCTGGATCGTCCGGCGCAGCGGCCGGGCGCCCATGACCGGGTCGTAGCCCTTCTTCGCGAGGAGCTCCTTCGCGGACTGGGAGAGCTCGATGCCCATGTCCCGGTCCTTCAGGCGCTCGTCGACGCGGCTGATCATGAGGTCGACGATCTGGAGGATGTCGTCCTGGGTCAGCTGCGGGAAGACGATGATGTCGTCCACACGGTTGAGGAACTCCGGGCGGAAGTGCTGCTTCAGCTCGTCGCTGACCTTCGCCTTCATCCGCTCGTAGTTGGACTTCGTGTCGCCCTGGGCCGCGAAGCCGAGGTTGAAGCCCTTCGAGATGTCCCTGGTCCCGAGGTTGGTCGTCATGATGATGACCGTGTTCTTGAAGTCCACGACCCGGCCCTGGGAGTCGGTCAGGCGACCGTCCTCCAGGATCTGGAGAAGGGAATTGAAGATATCGGGGTGGGCCTTCTCGACCTCGTCGAAGAGAACCACGGAGAACGGCTTGCGGCGCACCTTCTCGGTGAGCTGGCCGCCCTCTTCGTAGCCCACGTATCCGGGCGGGGAGCCGAAGAGACGCGAGACGGTGTGCTTCTCGCTGAACTCCGACATGTCGAGGGAGATCATCGCGTCCTCGTCGCCGAAGAGGAATTCGGCGAGCGCCTTGGACAGCTCGGTCTTACCGACACCGGACGGGCCGGCGAAGATGAACGAGCCACCGGGACGCTTCGGGTCCTTCAGACCCGCTCGCGTACGCCGGATGGCGCGCGAGAGGCCGATGACGGCGTCCTTCTGGCCGATGACGCGCTTGTGGAGCTCGTCCTCCATGCGCAGCAGGCGGCTCGACTCCTCCTCGGTCAGCTTGAAGACCGGGATGCCGGTGGCGGTCGCGAGGACCTCGGCGATCAGCTCGCCGTCGACCTCGGCGACGACGTCCATGTCGCCGGCCTTCCACTCCTTCTCCCGCTTGGTCTTCGCGGCGAGGAGCTGCTTCTCCTTGTCGCGCAGGGAGGCGGCCTTCTCGAAGTCCTGCGAGTCGATCGCGGACTCCTTGTCCCGGCGGACGGAGGCGATCTTCTCGTCGAACTCGCGGAGGTCCGGCGGCGCGGTCATCCGGCGGATGCGCATCCGGGAGCCGGCCTCGTCGATCAGGTCGATCGCCTTGTCCGGCAGGAAGCGGTCCGAGATGTAGCGGTCGGCCAGGGTGGCGGCCTGGACCAGGGCCTCGTCCGTGATGGAGACCCGGTGGTGGGCCTCGTAACGGTCGCGCAGACCCTTGAGGATCTCGATCGTGTGCGGCAGCGACGGCTCGGCGACCTGGATCGGCTGGAAGCGGCGCTCGAGGGCGGCGTCCTTCTCCAGGTACTTCCGGTACTCGTCGAGGGTGGTGGCACCGATGGTCTGGAGCTCACCGCGGGCCAGCATCGGCTTGAGGATGCTGGCGGCGTCGATCGCGCCCTCGGCGGCGCCCGCACCCACCAGGGTGTGGAGCTCGTCGATGAACAGGATGATGTCGCCGCGGGTGCGGATCTCCTTGAGGACCTTCTTCAGGCGCTCCTCGAAGTCACCGCGGTAGCGGGAGCCGGCGACCAGCGCGCCGAGGTCCAGGGTGTAGAGGTGCTTGTCCTTGAGGGTCTCGGGCACCTCGCCCTTGACGATGGCCTGCGCCAGGCCCTCGACGACCGCCGTCTTGCCGACGCCGGGCTCGCCGATGAGGACCGGGTTGTTCTTCGTACGGCGGGACAGCACCTGCATGACCCGCTCGATCTCCTTCTCGCGCCCGATGACCGGGTCGAGCTTGGACTCGCGGGCCGCCTGGGTGAGGTTGCGGCCGAACTGGTCGAGGACCAGGGACGTCGAGGGGGTGCCCTCGGCAGGACCGCCGGCGGTGGCGGCTTCCTTGCCCTGGTAGCCGGAGAGCAGCTGGATGACCTGCTGCCGGACCCGGTTGAGATCGGCGCCCAGCTTCACGAGGACCTGGGCGGCGACGCCCTCGCCCTCGCGGATCAGGCCGAGCAGGATGTGCTCGGTGCCGATGTAGTTGTGGCCGAGCTGGAGGGCCTCCCGGAGCGACAGCTCCAGGACCTTCTTGGCACGAGGGGTGAAGGGGATGTGCCCGGACGGGGCCTGCTGGCCCTGGCCGATGATCTCCTCCACCTGCTGGCGGACCGCCTCGAGCGAAATCCCGAGGCTCTCCAGGGCCTTAGCGGCGACACCCTCACCCTCGTGGATAAGGCCCAGGAGGATGTGCTCGGTGCCGATGTAGTTGTGGTTGAGCATCCGGGCTTCTTCCTGAGCCAGGACGACAACCCGCCGCGCGCGGTCGGTGAACCTCTCGAACATCGTTAATCGCTCCTCAGAGCGGTCAGTCAGTTAGGGGTCGATCCCCTCCCTGTCCTTCCGCAGCTTAGTCCCGCAAGCGGGGACCGCTCATTCCAACTGCCGACATCCGTCCGGATCACCCCCTTACTTCTTGGGGAGACCTGCTGCCGAACAGCCGACAAATGCTCCAACTCGATGGTGCGAGACGATGTTCCCGCAGGCCAAGCAGTTACCCACGCCTCCAGTACGCCGATGGCGAACGTGAGACGCTTCTGCCCGACTTCTGCCCGCGAGACGCCCCTCCTCACATGGAATGTCTTACCCGTAAGTACTGACACTCCATGCGGCGCACCCCGGGTCCCTCCGCTACGGGCGAACAACCTTGCGCGCTCGAATGCACCCGTACGCCCCCATCATGGACACTCTGCGCTCCGGATCAAGGACCGAGCGTGACCAAAGTCGCCCGTGAGCGTTCCCCCGGTATGACGATCGCCGTGCCTCTGCCCCGCACCCCGTCGGACGGCGGTGTGGCGCGGTGGTACGAGCACGAGCTCGGCTGGGCGACGGCGGCCGGGCCTCCGGTGCAGCTGGTCACGGGGCTGCGCTTCGACGTCCTCGAGCTGCCCACGGCGGCCGGCCGCGGTGTGCTGCGCCGGGTGGGCGCGGCGACCGGTCCGGTGGCCCTGATGGGGCGGCGGATGCGGCTGCTCGTCGCGGCGGGGAGCGCCGAGGAGCTGCCCGGGCTGCTCGACTGGCTGGAGTGGCGCGGGATCTCACTGGATCTGGCGATGCTGGGCGCCGACGGCCGGATGACCGCCCCGGTGCCCCCCGGCGGGCGCCCGACCGGCCGGAGCGCGTACGGCGCGGCGCCCGGACCCGCGGTGTGGCTGAGGGCCCCGGAGCCGGGGCGCGAGGTGGAGTCCTCGCTGCCGGCCCTGCGGCCCTCGTCGCGGAGCGGCGCCTCGGCCGACGGGGCCGCTCCCTGCCTGGTCAGGCTGGTGGCCGCGGCGGCCGCCGAGTGCCATCGCGCGCGGCTGCTGAGTGCTGCCCGGGCCCACCGGCCGGAGCCGGCGGCTGCGGGCGGTCAGCGGTTGGCGTCCTCGTAAGCCGCCTTGATGTCGGCCGGCACGCGGCCGCGGTCGTTCACGTTGTAACCGTTCTCCTTGGCCCACGCCCGGATCTTCGCGGTGTCCTGGCTGCCGCCGGAGACGGCGACGCGGGCCTTGCCGCGGGCGCCGGCGGTGCGGCCACCGGTGCGTCGGCCACCCTTGGTGTACGGCTCGAGCAGGCCACGGAGCTTGTCCGCGTTGGCGGTGGTGAGGTCGATCTCGTAGGACTTGCCGTCCAGCGCGAACGTCACGGTCTCGTCCGCCTCGCCGCCGTCGAGGTCGTCGACAAGAAGGACCTGAACCTTCTGTGCCACCGGATTTCCTTTCATCGAAAATGCAGTACGCGGAAAGGAAACCGCTTTTCCCGGAAAAACACAAACCCCTGGCAGAGGTTCAGAACCTCGGCATCGCGGGAAACGTGCGCGATTCGGACATAGGCACTCCGAAGCACTCGGCCCCGGGCCCGTCTCACAGGTGCAGAAGCATCCGGCTGTTGCCCAAGGTGTTCGGCTTCACTCGTTCGAGACCGAGGAACTCCGCGACACCCTCGTCATAGGAACGCAGGAGCTCGCTGTAGACATCTCCGTCGACCGGAGTCTCGCCGATCTCGACGAAGCCGTGCTTCGCGAAGAAGTCCACTTCGAAGGTGAGGCAGAAAACCCGGCGGACACCGAGCCAGCGCGCGGTGTGCAGCAACTTGTCGAGCACCTGATGTCCCACTCCGGCGCCCTTGAAGTCGGGATCGACGGCGAGAGTGCGGACTTCGGCGAGGTCTTCCCACATCACGTGCAGCGCGCCGCAGCCGACGACGGTGGCGTCGTCGTCGCGTTCGGCGACCCAGAACTCCTGGATGGACTCGTAAAGCGTCACGGTCGCCTTGTCGAGGAGGATGCCGCGGCGCACGAAGGGATCGACGAGCCGGCGCACCGCGGCGACATCGGAGGTACGGGCCCGGCGCACGGTGACGGCGTGGGCGGAAGGCGCCGGCGAGAAGGATGACGCGGATGACATGGGGGGACGTTATCGCCCGGGGCCTTCCGTCTCCTCGCCGCCCTCGGCGCCGGCGGGGGGCGGATCGGGGTTGTCGCGCTGGACGATACGGATGGCGTCGTTCAGCGCCTCGCGCTGTTCGGGCGACATCATGCCGAAGAAGGCGACGAGGGCGGCGGCGGGGTTGTCGCTCTGCGCCCAGGCCTCGTTCATGAGCGCGGCCGAGTAGGCGGCGCGGGTGGAGACCGCCGTATATCGATAGGCGCGGCCTTCGACTTCCCGGCGCACCCAGCCCTTCTGATGGAGATTGTCCAATACCGTCATGACGGTGGTGTAGGCGATGGACCGTTCCTGCTGGAGATCCTCCAGGACTTCCCGGACGGTCACCGCGCGGTTCCATTGCCAGACGCGGGTCATGACGGCGTCTTCCAGCTCTCCCAATTGACGGGGCACGGCGCCACCTTAGTGCGAGATCACCGAATATACGTCCATTTATGGATGAAACGCCCCGGGAGACAGCAAAAAGGACGTACGGCCGGGCACTGCCGGTCGTACGTCCTCGGGCGCCGTGACTACGGGGCGGGGGTGCCGTCCTGCTGGCGGGCGGCCTCGGCGCGGGCGAGGGCGGCGTCCACGGCGGCGTCCTCCTTGGCCTTGTTGGGCCCGCCCTGGGTCTTCACGATCACGACGATCAGGGCGATGAAGAAGACCGCCATGACCACGGGGGGAACGAGCGCGGATACGTAGTCCATGGCGTCCAGCGTAGCTATCCGGCGGCGCGTTCTTCGGGCGGGGGCGGGGGTACGGGGCGGCGGCGCGGCGGGAACACCTCGGAGGGCTTGGGCACGGGCTTCTCGCCCGGCGCGGGCGGCTTCGGGGCGTTCGGGGCGGGCTTGGCCGGGCCGGACGGCGCCGGCGGCTTGGGCCGCTCGTCGGCGGCCCGCCCTCCGGGCAGCGCGAGCAGCCGGGCGCGGGGCCGCGCCGTCGCCTGGGTGACCCGGGCGAGCCGGGCCCGGACGGATCGTTCCGCCAGCACCTGGCAGCGGGCGAGCAGCCCGGCGGCCCGCGCGTTGCCCCGGAGCGCCCGGAGCGCGGCGAGGTCGTCGGCCCCGGGGTCGTACCCCGCGGCCAGGGCGTCCTGGAGCAGCTCCAGATAGCCGCCGAGAGACCCGGGCAGGGCCTGCCGGTACCGGACCAGATCGTCGACGAGGAACGCGCGCAGCCGCCCGGCCTCGCGCACGGCCTCGTCCACGGAGTCGGCCAGACGCAGGCAGTCCTGCACGTCGTCGTCCTGAAGGGGGGCAGGGTTCAGCGCGGTGGCGAGCGCGCGTCGGAGCACCCGCAGCTCGTCCGCGCTGAACGCCATGCCGCCGCGGGATCCGTAGGGCGTGGGCATGGACCGACGATACGCGCTAATCGGACAAATCCGCCCCTTCTCGATCTTCGCGGCGGCGGAATCAAGCCGTACGGCGCAACGGGGGTGGCGGGTGCGGCCCTCAGGGCCCGGGGCCCACGCCGGGTGCGGCGTACACCACCCGGTCCTCGGGCGGACTGGTCAGGCAGAGGACGAAGGCCACGCCCGCGGGCGTGCGCGCCCCGCAGGGCGCCGCGGCACGGGCCCGGCCTGCGGCCAGGGCCAAGCGGCGGCCGAAGGCCGCGCCGACGCCGAGCCCGGTCAGACCGGGCGCAGCCTCGCGCGCCCGGCTGCGGGCCCGTCACGCGTGGCCCCGAGGCAGGGCGGACACCGGGCGCGGCGTGCGAGGGCCCCCCGCCCCCGGCCCCGCCTACATCCGCGGCGCGTTGCGCTCGTAGACCAGGCGGAGGCCGATCAGGGTCAGCCAGGGCTCGTGGGCGTCTATCTCCTTCGAGTCGGCGAGGACCATGGGGGCCAGGCCGCCGGTGGCGATGACCGTGACGTCGGAGGGGTCGCCGGTCGGGCCGACGAGTTCGCGCTTCATGCGGGCGACGACGCCGTCGACCTGGCCCGCGTAGCCGAAGACGATGCCGGACTGCATCGCCTCGACCGTGTTCTTGCCGATCACGCTGCGCGGGCGGGCCAGCTCGATCTTGCGGAGCATCGCGCCCTTCACGCCGAGCGCCTCGACGGAGATCTCGATGCCCGGGGCGATCGCGCCGCCCGCGTACTCGCCGCGCGTCGTGATCGCGTCGTACGTCGTCGCCGTGCCGAAGTCGACCACGATCGCCGGGCCGCCGTACATGTCGACCGCCGCCACCGCGTTGATGATGCGGTCGGCGCCGACCTCCTTCGGGTTGTCCGTGAGGACCGGGACGCCCGTCTTGACGCCCGGCTCCACCAGGACCGCCGGCACGTCCCCGTAATAGCGCCGGGTGACCTCGCGCAGCTCGTGCAGCACCGAGGGGACCGTGGCGCAGATCGCGATGCCGCCGATGCCGTCGCTCAGCTCGACGCCGAGCAGCGGGTGCATGCCCATCAGGCCCTGCAGCAGGACCGCCCACTCGTCGGCGGTCCGGCGCGGGTCCGTGGAGATGCGCCAGTGCTCCACGATCTCCTCGCCGTCGAAGAGACCGAGGACCGTCTGCGTGTTGCCGACGTCGATCGTGAGCAGCATCAGGCGTCGACCTCGCGCAGGTCCAGACCGATGTCCAGGATCGGGGAGGAGTGGGTGAGGCCGCCCACCGCGAGGTAGTCGACGCCGGTCGCCGCGTACGCCGCCGCGTTGTCCAGGGTGAGCCGGCCCGAGGACTCCAGGACCGCGCGGCCGGCGACCAGGGCGACCGCTTCCTCCGTCTCGATCGGCGTGAAGTTGTCCAGCAGGATCAGGTCGGCGCCCGCGTCCAGGACCTCGCGGACCTGGTGCATCGTGTCGACCTCGACCTCGATCGGCACCTCGGGGAACTGCTCCCGGACGGCCTTGAAGGCCTCGGCGACGCCGCCCGCCGCCACCACGTGGTTGTCCTTCACGAGGGCCGCGTCCGCAAGCGACATGCGGTGGTTCACGCCGCCGCCGCAGCGCACCGCGTACTTCTCCAGGGCGCGCAGGCCCGGCGTCGTCTTGCGGGTGTCGCGGACCTTCGCCTTCGTGCCCTCCAGCGCGTCCGCCCACGCGCGCGTGGCGGTCGCGATGCCGGACAGCCGGCACAGGATGTTCAGCGCGCTGCGCTCGCCGGTCAGCAGGTCACGGGTGCGGGCGGTGACGCTGAGGAGCTTCTCGCCCGCCGCGACCCGCGCGCCGTCCTCGACGTGCCGCTCGACCTCGAACTCGTCGGTGCAGACGATCGACAGGACCGCCTCGGCAACCCGCAGGCCGGCCACCACACCGGCCTCGCGGGCGGTGAAGTCGGCGGTCGCGACGGCGTCCTCGGGGACGGTCGCCACGGTCGTCACGTCGACCCCGCCGTCGAGGTCCTCCGCGATCGCGAGGTGCGCGATGTCCTCGACCTGCACCGGGTCGAGCCCGGCGTCGGCGAGCAGCCCGGCGAGCGCCGGGTCGAGGCCGCACTCGAACTCGTCTGCCTCGCCGCAGCCGCAGCCGTCGCCGCAGCCGCCCGCGGCCTCGGACTCGGCCGGGACGGCGCTGATCTGGATGAGGGGGACGTCCACGGGCTCCGGACGTGCTTCTTCGGGCGTGGTCACGACTGCGGCTCCCAGGGTGCGTCGACGGTTACGGCGTCGGGGGTTACGGGCGGAAAGTCCGCGCCGGTGGTGCGGTGCACCGCCAGGCGGCGGTCGGGCGTCAGGCGTACGACGAGATGGCGGCGCCAGGCCGCGTCGTCCCGGTCGGGGAAGTCCTCGCGCCAGTGACAGCCGCGGGTCTCCGCGCGCTCACGGGCGGCGGCCACCAGGACCCGGGCCACGCACAGCAGATTGGTGGTCTCCCAGGAGTCCACGCCCGGCTCGGCGGCCTTGCGCTCGTCCTCGGCGCCGCGGCGCAGCACCTCCAGGGCCTCGGCGGCCCCGGCCAGGCTCTCGGCGGAGCGCAGCACGCCCGCGCCCGCGGTCATGGTGCGCTGCACCTCGCGGCGGGTCTCGGGGGCGAGCAGGCTGAGCACCGTGGAGGTGTCGGCCACCGCCGGGCGGCCCTCGCGGTGCGGGCCGTGCGCCGTGATGTCGGCAGCGATCCGCTCGGCGAAGACCAGACCCTCCAGGAGCGAGTTCGAGGCGAGCCGGTTCGCGCCGTGCACGCCGGTGCAGGCGACCTCGCCGCACGCGTACAGGCCGGGCACGGTGGTGCGGCCGTGCAGGTCGGTGCGGACGCCGCCGGAGGCGTAGTGGGCGGCCGGGGCGATCGGGATCGGCTCGGTGACCGGGTCCATGCCGTGCGAGCGGCAGGCGGCCAGGATGGTCGGGAAGCGCTGCTCCCACATCTCGGCGCCGAAGTGCCGGGCGTCCAGGTACATGTGCTCGGCGTCCTGCTCCAGCATCCGGCGCGTGATCGCCTTGGCGACGATGTCGCGGGGCGCGAGCTCGGCCAGCTCGTGCTGCCCGAGCATGAAGCGGACCCCGTCGGCGTCGACGAGATGGGCGCCCTCGCCCCGTACCGCCTCGGAGACCAGCGGCTGCTGACCCTCGGAGTCGGCGCCGAGGAAGAGCACCGTGGGGTGGAACTGGACGAATTCGAGGTCGGAGACCTCGGCCCCGGCGCGCAGCGCGAGGGCGACGCCGTCGCCGGTGGAGACGGACGGGTTGGTGGTGGCGGAGAAGACCTGGCCCATGCCGCCGGTGGCGAGGACCACGGCGGGGGCGTGGACGGCGCCGACGCCGTCGTGCTGGCCCTCGCCCATCACATGCAGGGTGACGCCGGCGGTGTGGCCCGTCTCGTCCTTGAGCAGGTCGAGCACGAGCGCGTGCTCGATGAAGCGCACGCCCCGGTCCCGTATCGCCTCGACCAGGGCGCGGGAGACCTCGGCGCCGGTCGCGTCGCCGCCGGCGTGCACGATGCGGCGGCGGTGGTGGCCGCCCTCGCGGGTCAGCGCGATCGTGCCGTCGTCGGCCTTGTCGAAGTGGGCGCCGGTGGCGATCAGCCGGCGGACCGCGTCGGGGCCCTCGGTGACCAGGACGTCCACGGCCGGCTCGTCGCACAGCCCGGCGCCGGCGACGAGGGTGTCGTCGAGGTGCTGCGCGGGGGTGTCGCCGTCGCCGAGCGCGGCGGCGATGCCGCCCTGCGCCCAGCGGGTGGAGCCGGCGTCGAGCCGGGCCTTGGTGACGACGACCGTGCGCAGCCCGGCGGAGGTGCAGCGCAGGGCGGCGGTGAGGCCCGCGACACCGGAGCCGACCACGACGACATCCGCGTCGATGGACCATCCGGGGGCAGGCGCGTGCAGCCGTATTCCGGTCACTTCACGACTCCGAACGTGAGGGGGATGTTGTCGATGAGCCGCGTGGTCCCCACCCGCGCGGCGACGGCGAGGATCGCCTCTCCGTCGTGGCCGTCCTCGACCTCGGTGAAGTCGGCCGGGTCGACCAGGGCCAGATAGTCAAGGGCGAGCGGCGGCTCGGCATGGCACGCGTCGTCCAGTACGGCACGGGCGGCGGCCCGTACGGCCTCGGCGCCCCGGCCCTCGGCGGCCTGGGCGACCGCGTGGGCGTCGGCGGCGGCGCGGGCCTCGCCGAGCCGGGACAGCGCCTCGGCGCGGTTCTCGGCCCGGCCGGGGTCGCCGAGCAGCGCGTCGGCGCGGGCGCGCAGCGCCGCCTGGGCGGCGAGCCGGTCGCGGGCGGCGAACAGCGCCCGGGACAGCGCGAGGGCGGTGTGGCGCTCCTCGGGCGACAGGTAGCGGTTGCGGCTGGACAGGGCGAGGCCGTCGTCCTCGCGGACGGTCGGCACGCCGACGATCTCGACCGGGAAGTTCAGGTCGCGGACCATGCGGCGGATGAGGGCCAGCTGCTGGGCGTCCTTCTGGCCGAAGAAGGCCAGGTCGGGGCCGGTGAGGTGGAGGAGCTTGGCGACGACGGTGAGCATGCCGTCGAAGTGGCCGGGCCGGGAGGCGCCTTCGAGGCGCTCGCCCATGGGGCCGGCGGTGATCCGCACCTGCGGCTCGCCGCCGGGGTAGACCTCGTCGGCGGAGGGCGCGAAGACCACACTGGCACCGGCCGCGAAGGCCAGCGCCAGGTCGGCGTCGAGGGTACGGGGGTAGCGGTCGAGGTCCTCGCCTGCGCCGAACTGCAGCGGGTTGACGAAGACGGTGACGACGACGAAACCGTCGGCGCCGACCCGCTCGCGGGCGGCCCTGATCAGGGTGGCGTGGCCCTCGTGGAGCGCGCCCATCGTCATGACGACGGCATTGCGCCCGGGCGCGCCGAACCGCGACCGGGCGTCCGCCAGGTCCGCGGCCGTGGGTGCCAGCCCACCCGGCTGGTGGCGCCCGGCGCTCTGCTCGGCGATCAGGCTCATCGGTCGTCTCCTTGCGGCCCGTCGGCGGGTCCGGTCGTGCCGCTGGTTCCGGTCGGGCCCGGCGGGGTGTCGGCGGCGAGCACGCCGAGCAGGTCCTCGGCCAGCTCGGGCTTGAGCAGGCCGTGCGCGAGGGCGCGGTCGGCGGTCGCGCGGGCCATCGCGAGATAGCCGGCGACGGTGCCGGGGGCGTGCTTGTGCAGCTCCGCCACATGGGCGGCGACGGTGCCGGCGTCACCGCGGGCGACGGGGCCGGTCAGGGCGGCGTCGCCGGACCGCAGCGCGTTGTCCAGGGCCGCGCCGAGCAGCGGGCCGAGCATCCGGTCGGGCGCGGACACGCCGGCCGAGCGGAGCAGCTCCATCGCCTGGGCGACCAGAGTCACCAGGTGGTTCGCGCCTAGGGCGAGGGCCGCGTGGTAGAGCGGCCGGTTCGCCTCCGCGATCCACTCGGGCTCGCCGCCCATCTCGATGACCAGCGCCTCGGCGGCGAGCCGCAGCTCCTCGGGCGCGGTGACGCCGAAGGAGCAGCCCGCGAGCCGCTGCACGTCCACCGAGGTGCCGGTGAAGGTCATGGCGGGGTGCAGCGCGAGCGGCAGCGCGCCGGCCCGGCGGGCCGGGTCGAGCACCCGCACCCCGTACCGCCCGGAGGTGTGCACGAGGAGCTGGCCGGGGCGCACCGCACCGGTTTCGGCCAGGCCCTCGACGAGGCCGGGCAGGGCGTCGTCGGGGACGGTGAGCAGGACCAGGTCGGCGAGGGCAAGCACCCGGGCGGGCTCGACCACGGGGACGTCCGGCAGCAGGGCCGCGGCGCGCCTGCGGGAGGCGTCGGAGACCGCGGAGACGGCGACGGGCCGGTGTCCGGCGAGCTGGAGTGCGGCGGCGAGGGCGGGGCCCACGCGTCCGGCGCCGACGACTCCGACGGTGAGCCGGGCGGGGCGGTCCTCGGCGCGGTCCACCTGCGGGTGCCGGGGTTCTGGTGGTGCGTTCACGGTTTCGGGTCGGCCTTCCGTTCCAGTCCTCGGGGGGTACCGGACGATTTCTGGTCATGCTACGCCAGCGTTTCGCGCTCGCCCGTGGCTGTCCACAGGGTGTGGGCGGCGGTGTGATGATCTGCTCATGGAGGATCAGAACGAGACCGAGAACAGCACCGCGCAGGAGTCGGGGCCGGCGTACCGGGCCCGGGTGTGGGGCGGCGCCCCGCGCAAGCTGTGGAACGCGCCGATGGACGGCACCGTGGGCGCGCGGCTTCGCGACCTGGCGGACTGGGCGGACGGCTCCGGCCGCGCCGAGCTGCCCCTCGACATGTACGGCAACGGGGTCGTCGAGGAGCTGGAGCAGCGGGTCGCCGAGGAGCTCGGCATGCCCGCCGCGGCCTTCTTCCCCACCGGGACCATGGCCCAGCAGGTCGCCCTGCGCTGCTGGGCCGCCCGCACCGGCGACCCGGTGGTCGCGCTGCACCCGCTGGCCCACCCCGAGGTGCACGAGAACAACGCCTTCGCCGCGGTCAGCGGCCTGCGCACGGTCCACCCCACCGACGAGCCCCGGCTGCCCACCGCCGACGAGGTGCGCGACCACCCGGAGCGCTTCGGCGCCCTGATGCTGGAGCTGCCGCTGCGGGACGCCGGCTTCGTGCTGCCCGGCTGGGACGAGCTGGTCGCCGTCGTCGACGCGGCACGCGAGCGGGACGCGGTCGTCCACTTCGACGGCGCGCGGCTGTGGGACTGCCCGACGCACTTCGGGCGCCCGCTCGCGGAGATCGCCGGGCTCGCCGACAGCGTGTACGTGTCCTTCTACAAGTCCCTCGGCGGCCTGTCCGGCGCCGCCCTCGCCGGACCCGACGAGCTGATCGAGGAGGCGCGGATCTGGCGGCACCGGTACGGGGGCCAGGTCTTCCAGCAGTACCCGGCCGCGCTCTCCGCGCTGCGGGGCCTGTCCGAGGAGCTGCCCCGCCTCCCCTCGTACGTCGCCCACGCGCGCGTGGTGGCCGCCGCCCTCCGCGACGCCCTCGCGGAGCCGGGCGGCCCCGGCTGGTTCCGGGTCCACCCGGAGGCCCCGCACACCCACCAGTTCCAGGTCTGGCTCCCGTACGACGCCGACGCCCTCACCGCCGCGGCCCTCGCCCAGGCGGAGGAGACGGGCACGACCCTCTTCCGCCGCTGGTTCCCCGCCCCCGCGGGCGGCCCGCCGGGGGTCGCGGCGACGGAACTGACGGTGGGCGGGCCCGGCCTCGCGTGGACGCCGGCCGATGTGCGCACGGCGGTACGCGACTTCCTGGGGCGGCTGTAGCGGCGCCCCGTGCCGGGGCCTGGGCCTCCTGGGCCTGGGGGCCCAGCCCGAGGGCGCCGCGCTCGTGGTGCGGGTCCAGGCGCAGGGGGCGGAGGCGCCGCCGAGCGCGCCGTCCCGTGTGCCCACCCGTCCCGCCCCAGCGGGACGAATGCCCACAACGGGAACGGCGGGGCGGCCCACAACGAAGCGGCGCAAGGCCCACAGCGGACGGGAAGCCGCCCACAACGGGACGAGGCATCAGGCCTGGGCAGAACCCCCGGCGGGAGTGGGGGGTGTGCAGGGGGGCGACGTTCGGGACGTGAAGCGTGATTTGTGGCGCAGGATGTGGGGCGTTCAGGGCTCGTCGGAGCCGACCGCGCCGTAAATCATGCAGTCCCGAATGCGCCCACCGGAGCGCCCCCCACGCCACCACCGCACCACCGCCCGCAGCACCGCAAGGTCACCCGCTCCCGGCACCGGCAGCGCGGGGCTCCCGTGCTGCGCGGCGCGGTACGTGTCCAGGGCGTGTTGCTGAAGAGCGTTCATGAGGTCACCGTGCGGCCGGGGACAACCGCGGCGCGCGCCGATTGACGCGGGTCGTCAAACGGCGCGACAGCACCCGCCAGGGACCCCGCACCATAGGGGGGTGAGCGTGACCATCGACATCACCGGACTGCCGCCCGAGCGGATCACCTTCTGCCCGTCGCCCCTGGCCGAACTCGCCAACGCGCTGCACGCGCTGGCCGAGCCGGCCCACCACGCCCGGCTGCACGCGTGGACGACGGCGACCTCCGCCGCGCTGAAGCCGGAGCTGGCGGACCGCCTCCTGGAGGCCGACTTCATGTGGCGGTCGACGCGCTCCGACTTCCTGATGCCGGCGCAGCCCCGGGAGACCCTGGCGGAGGAGCTGGACGACCTCGACCGGATGGACGACGAGACCTTCGTGGGCGCGGCCCTGGAGATCTCGTGCAGCACCAACCACTACCCGAAGGGCCTGCCGTCTCCGCTGGTCGACGCCTGGTCGCGGCGCCGGGCGCTGGATCTGGCGGCGGCGCGCGGCCCGCGCCAGGCCGCGTTCGTGGAGCGGATGCTCGCGGATCCGACCGCCACGCGCGCGTGGATCCGGCGCCTGATGGAGGACTGCGAGGACGCGTTCTTCGGCGACACCTGGCGCCGGGTCCGCGTCCAGCTCGCCGCCGACGCCCGGCACAAGACGGAGCTGCTCCGCCGCAAGGGCCTCGCGGAGGCGCTGACGGCGGCGTCGCCGGCGCTGAGCGTGGAGGAGGACGAGCACGGCGGCCGCCGGATCGTCGTGGACAAGCTGGTCATGGGCCGCACGGAGGCCCGGGGCAGCGCGGTGACGCTGCTGCCGAGCGTCTTCGGCTGGCCGCACCTGTTCGCGCTGTACGCGCCCGGCTGGCAGCCGGTGATCCAGTACCCGGTGGCCGCCCAGGAGGTCGGCGGCACCGAGTCCGTGGAGACGGTGCGGCTGCGCCTGGAGGCGCTGGCGCACCCCATGCGGATGAGCCTGTGCCGGAACCTCTCGCGCAGCGCGTACTCGACGAGCGAGCTGGCGGACGCGTACGGCATCACTGCGCCGGAGGTGTCCCGGCACCTCTCGCTCCTGAAGAAGGCGGGGCTGCTGACCACGCAGCGGCGCGGCCGGTACGTGCTGCACCAGCTGGACTTCTCGGCGGTCGCCCGCCTGGGCAGCGACTTCCTGGAGTCCGTACTCCGCTGACCGCAGCTAGTCGAAGCGGATGTGGGCAAGACCCACCCGCATCCGCCGCAGCCGGTGCCGCACCCGCCCGTCCGTGTTCGCCGCGATCGGCAGTCCGGCAAGCCCCGCCACCCGCTCGGCGACCTGCGGCACGGTCAGCTCGTCCGTACGGATGTGGTCGGCGAACTCCGGGCCCGCGAGCCGCTCCAAGCAGCCGTCCAGCTTCCGTACGGCGAAGCTCTCGCGCTTGAGCCCGCGCCCGAGGCCCCGCTCGCTGAGCCGCTGCAGAACCCGCTCCCGCTCCGCGAGCAACGCGAAGTGCCGCACCCGGTCCGCGCCGTGCGCGTCCCGCAGCCGCCCGACGACCTCGGCGAAGTACGCGGGCTCGACGAGCGTCATGGGCACGATCACCGGCCCGTCGCGGTGGCGGCGCAGTGCCAGGTCGAGCACCTCGTACACGCCCTGCCGCCAGGCCGGCAGGTCCTGGAAGTCCCCGCGCAGCGCCTCCGGCAGCGTGCGGTGCAGGCCGAAGCCGATGTGCTCGGGGTCGCAGACGACGCTGCCGGGCAGCCGGCGGCGCAGCTCGTACGCCGTCTGCGTCTTGCCGCCGCCGAACGGCCCGTTGATCCACAGCAGCAGGCCGGCGGGCACCTCAGCGGCCCCCCGCCCCTCCCGCCCGCACCAGCCCCGTCTCGTACGCCAGGACCACCACCTGCACCCGGTCCCGCAGCCCGAGCTTCGTGAGGATGCGGCCGACGTGGGTCTTCACGGTGGCCTCGGAGAGCACGAGGCGGGCGGCGATCTCGCCGTTGGACAGGCCCTGCGCGACGAGCAGCATGACCTCGCGCTCGCGGTCGGTGAGCTTGTCCAGGTCCTTGTGGCCGGTGTCCTGGCCGCTCGACGGCAGCATCGGCGAGAAGCGGTCGAGGAGCCGGCGGGTGGTGGACGGGGCGACGACGGCGTCGCCGCTGTGGACGGAGCGGATCGCGCCGAGCAGCTCGGCCGGCGGCACGTCCTTCAGCATGAAGCCGCTGGCGCCCGCCTTGAGCCCGGAGAAGGCGTACTCGTCGAGGTCGAAGGTGGTGAGGATCAGCACCTTCGGGGCATCGGGCGCGGAGCAGATCCGGCGGGTGGTCTCCACGCCGTCCAGCTTGGGCATGCGCACGTCCATCAGGACGACGTCGACCTCGGTGCCGCGCAGCGCCTCCAGGGCCTCGACGCCGTCACCGGCCTCCGCCACGACCTCCATGTCCGGCTGGGCGGCGAGCACCATGCGGAAACCGGTGCGCAGCAGCACCTGGTCGTCGACGAGCATCACGCGGATGGACATGCAATGACTCCTTAAGAGTCGTCAGTGGGCGGGCTTGAGGGGGAGCAGGGCACTGATGCGGAAGCCGCCGCCGGGGCGCGGGCCCGCGTCCAGGGTGCCGCCGACCATGCCGACGCGCTCGCGCATGCCGATCAGGCCGTGGCCGCGGCCGTCGGCGCCGCCGTCCTCGTACATCTCCTGCGGCGCCCCGCGCCCGTCGTCCTCGACGAGCAGGCCGAGGCCGTCGTCGAAGTAGACGAGCCGGACGCTGGCGCCGACGTCGGGGCCGCCGTGCTTGCGGCTGTTGGTGAGGGCTTCCTGGACGATCCGGTACGCGGTGAGCTCGACGCCGCTGGGCAGCGGGCGCGGGGTGCCCTCGACCTTGAAGTCGACGGCGAGGCCGGCGCCGCGGACCTGCTCGACGAGGTCCTCGATCTGCTGGACGTCGGGCTGCGGCACGTACTCCCCGGCCTCCTGGTGCTCGCCGGTGCGCAGGATGCCGAGCAGCCGGCGCATCTCGGCGAGGGCCTGCCGGCCGGTGGAGGAGATGGTCTCCAGGGCCTGCTTGGCGGTCTCGGGCGAGGAGTCCATGACGTAGGCGGCGCCGTCGGCCTGCACCACCATCACGGAGACGTTGTGGGCGACGACGTCGTGCAGCTCGCGGGCGATCCGGGCGCGCTCGGCGGCGACGGCGACCTTGGCCTGGGCCTCGCGCTCCTTCTCCAGGCGGGAGGCACGTTCCTCCAGCTGGGCGAAGTAGGCGCGGCGGGTGCGCAGGGAGTCGCCGAGCACCCAGGCGAGGGCGAAGGGCACGGTCATGATGACCGTGAAGAAGATCTTGGCGGCGGAGGACTCCGCGCCGTCCTCCAGCGGCCAGCGCAGCTGGGAGAGGGTCGCGGCGCTCAGCCCGCCGGCGAGGGCGAGCCGGGAGGCCCAGCGCGGGCCGTCGTGCGCGGCGACGGTGTAGATGATCACGAGCATGGCGAAGTCGGCCATGAACGGCACGAGGCCGAAGGCGAGCTGCGCGAGGCCGAGCAGCACCGTGAGCACCAGCATCTTCTCCGGCATGCGCCGGCGCAGCGCCACGACCAGGGAGAGCAGCGCCGCGACGACGGCGTACGCCGCGGGTCCCCCCTCGCCGGTCCCCGTGGTCCCCGTGGGCTTCGAGGCCACCCACAGCAGGGAGAACCCGAAGAGGACGACGGCCCAGAAGGTGTCGACGCCCGTCGGGTGTCTGCGGAGGAAGTCGTAGAGGCGCTGCACGTGACCCAGCGTAGGGAAAGCGGATAGGTGCAGGGGTCAACCGTGGGGGCGATCCTTCCGCTCCGGCCCCTACTCCCCAAGGTGGAGACTGGGGCACGTGACGGACGAGACGGGTGAATCGCAGGGGCGGTGGCCGGGGTGGCTCGGCTGGCGGGAGGCCATGGAACGGGCCCTGTACGGCCCCGGGGGCTTCTTCCTGCGGCCCGAGGGACCGGCCGGGCACTTCCGGACCTCGGTCCACGCCTCCCCGCTGTTCGCGGGCGCGGTGGCCCGCCTCCTCGTCCGGGTGGCGGAGGAGCTGGACACCGACGAGCCGGTGTTCGTGGACATGGGCGCGGGCCGCGGCGAGCTGCTCACCGGGGTCCTCGCTGCGGCGCCGTCCGACCTGCGGATCCGGGCGTACGGGGTGGAGCGCGCCGCCCGCCCGGCCGGCCTGGACCCGCGGATCACCTGGACGGGGCGGGTCCCGGAGGGCGCGCGGGGACTTCTCTTCGCGAACGAGTGGCTGGACAACGTGCCGGTGGACGTGGCGCAGGCCGACGAGGACGGCACGGTGCGGTACGTGGAGGTCGACGCGGGCGGTACGGAGCGGCTGGGCGCGGTCGTGACCGGCGCGGACGCGCGGTGGCTGGCGCGCTGGTGGCCGCTGCGGGAGCCGGGCGAACGGGCGGAGATCGGCCGGACCCGCGACGAGGCCTGGGCGGCGGCGGTCGGCGCGCTCGCACCGGGCAGCACGGCGGTCGCCGTCGACTACGCGCACCTGGCCCCCGCCCGGCCGCCCTTCGGCACCCTCACCGGCTTCCGCGGCGGGCGCGAGGTCCCGCCGGTGCCGGACGGCAGCCGGGACCTGACCGCGCACGTGGCCCTGGACGCGTGCGCGGCGGCGGTGCCGTACGCCATGCCGCCCGGCTCGGGCGCAGGCTCGGGCTCGGGCACGGGCGCAGGCACGGGCTCTGGCACCGGCCTCGGCACGGGCGCGGGCGCGGGCGCGGGCTCCGGCACCACCCGCACCACGGACACCACCTGCACCACCGGCCTCGGCTCCAGCACCGGCTCCGGCACCGCCTCCGGCACCAGGCTCCTCACCCAGCGCGAGGCGCTGCACGAGCTCGGCGTGACCGGGACCCGGCCGCCGCTCGCGCTCGCCACCACCGACCCCGCCGGATACGTCCGCGCGCTGGCCGCGGCGGGCGAGGCCGCGGAGCTGACGGCCACCGGCGGCCTCGGCGACTTCCGGTGGCTGGTCCAGCGGGTGCCTGACAGGGAAGGGTGACCGCGCGAGATACTGACCGCATGACGGAGACCACGGTCGGCATCGGCGGCGCGGCGGAGAGCACCGACATGGTGCTGAACATCGGGCCGCAGCATCCCTCCACGCACGGCGTGCTCCGGCTGCGCCTGGTCCTCGACGGCGAGGTGATCCGGGAGGCCGAGCCGGTCGTCGGGTACATGCACCGCGGCGCGGAGAAGCTGTTCGAGGCCCGGGACTACCGGCAGATCGTGATGCTGGCCAACCGGCACGACTGGCTGTCGGCGTTCTCCAACGAGCTCGGGGTCGTCATGGCCGTCGAGCGGATGCTCGGCATGGAGGTGCCGGAGCGGGCGGTGTGGACGCGGACGCTGCTCGCCGAGCTGAACCGGGTGCTCAACCATCTGATGTTCCTCGGCTCGTACCCGCTCGAACTGGGCGGCATCACGCCCGTCTTCCACGCGTTCCGCGAGCGCGAGGAGCTCCAGACCGTCATGGAGGAGGTCTCCGGCGGCCGGATGCACTACATGTTCAACCGGGTCGGCGGCCTGAAGGAGGACCTGCCGGCGGGCTGGCTGGGGCGGGCACGGCAGGCGGTCGCGGACGTGCGGTCGCGGATGGACGTGTACGACCGGCTTGTCCTCGGCAACGAGATCTTCCGCGGCCGGACCCGCGGGGTCGGCGTGCTGCGCCCGGAGACGGTGCACGCGTACGGGGTGTCCGGGCCGATCGCCCGCGCCTCGGGGGTCGACTTCGACCTGCGCCGGGACGAGCCGTATCTCGCGTACGGGGAACTCCAGGACGTGCTGCGGGTGGTGACCCGGACCGAGGGCGACTGCCTGGCCCGCTTCGAGTGCCTGCTCGACCAGACCCACAACGCGCTCGAACTCGCCG
This sequence comes from Streptomyces fradiae, assembly GCF_041270065.1. NCBI lineage: Bacteria > Bacillati > Actinomycetota > Actinomycetes > Kitasatosporales > Streptomycetaceae > Streptomyces > Streptomyces fradiae. The sequence continues at coordinate 3,494,356 of NZ_CP065958.1, forward strand.
ACGCCTGTCTGGACCGGCTCGACGCGCTGCCGCAGGGGCCGATCAACCAGCGGCTACCGAAGGTCCTGAAGGCGCCGGAGGGCCACACCTACGCCTGGACCGAGAACCCGCTCGGCATCAACGGCTACTACCTGGTCTCCAAGGGCGAGAAGACGCCGTACCGGCTGAAGCTGCGCTCGGCCTCGTACAACAACATCCAGGCGCTGGTGGAGCTGCTGCCGGGGACGCTGGTCGCGGACATGGTGGCGATCCTCGGCTCGCTGTTCTTCGTGGTCGGCGACATCGACAAGTAGCGCGAGCGGGCACGAATGCGGAAGGCGCCGGTGGATGATTCCACCGGCGCCTTCTGCGCTGCCTTCGGCGTTACGGCCGTTACGAGCTGACCGCGCCGCGCAGCTCCGCCACGTCCAGCTGCTCGGTCTCGTCGTGCGCGGTCAGGTCGATGACCTGGCCGACCGCGCGCTGCTCCAGGGGGCGCGGCGTGGCGGCCGCGAGGACCTCCTCGCCGACGACGTCGGCCAGGTCCGTGTCCTGGACGGCCTCGATCGCGGCGGCGGCCTTCTTGGCGCCGATCGCGGGCTGCGTGCTCTGGGTGCCGAAGTAGTCGAAGTTGCCGGTGGGGCGGGCCGCCCGGCGCGCGGCGTACGGGACGATCGCGGCCGCGGCGGGCACATGGCGCATCGCGGGGGCCTTGGTGTGGTCGGCCTCGTCCTGCGCGGGCTCGGGCGCGGCCGCGGGCGCCGGTACGGGAGCGGCTTCCGCCTGCACTTCCGGCTCCGGCTCGGGGTCGGCCTGCTCCTCCGCCTCCTCGTCCGTCCCTCCCGCGAGCTTGCGCAGCGCCTCGGCGGCACGGCGGTAGGCCTCGGGCGTCGGCGTGGAGCCGGCGGCCGGGAGTTCCTTGACGGCGCCGGAGGCCGCGGCGGAGGACTCCAGGGCGAGCATGCGGCGCCCCTCCAGGGCGCTGGCGCGCTCGGTCTCGGCCGTGGCGTAGCGGCGGAGCAGGTCGGCGTGCTCGGTGCGCAGACCGGCCAGCTCGACGCGCTTGGCGCGCAGCTTGGCGTCCAGGCGGGTGCGCAGCTCGCGCGACTCGTCGAGGTCGGACTCCAGCTCGGCGATCCGCTCCTCGTGCTTCCACTGGTCGGCGGTGCGGGCCCGGTCGAGCTCGGCGACCTGGCGGCCGGCCTCGCGGTCCCAACTGCGCATGAGGACGGCGCCGGTGACGGCGGCGGCCGCCGCGGCCGCGACGAGCAGCCGCAGCACCACGGGATCACCGAGCAGCCAGGCGCCCGCGGCACAGACGACCGAAGCCCCGGCGACCGCGGAGGGCGGCAGGAGCTTGTGCAGGGGCGGGGAATGGCGGTGGCGTCCACGTGGCATGGCCTGAAATTTACCGTGCGTAGGCGCGGTATGGGGGGTCGCCCCGGCAATCTCTTGGCGAGTTCTCGCCGTCGCCGCCCCGGCCCGTCGCCTTTACCCGACGGGCCGGGCCGACTCCGCTTCTCCCGGGCCTACTTCTTGAGCAGCCCCTTCGACTCCAGATAGTCCTTCGCGACGTCCTCGGGCTTCGCCCGCTCGGCGTCGACCTTGCGGTTGAGTTCGGCGAGATCCGCCGTGCTCAGGACCTGGGTGATCTTGAAGAGGGCGGCGGCTATCTCCGGCGATCCGGCGTCCTTGGCATTGACGACCGGCAGCACGTTGTCCGCGTTCTGCAGCTTCTTGTCGTCCTGCAGGAAGACGAGTCCGAAGGACTCCACGGTGGCGTCCGTGGTGGTGGTGAGGACGAGCTGGTCCACCCCGTCCTTGACGGCCTGCTTGGCCTGCGGGGTGCCGACTCCCTTGGGGTCGACGCCGGCGACGTCGATGCCGTAGGTCTTCTTCAGACCGGGCGCGCAGAAGGGGCGGATCTCGCATTCGTCGCCGGCGGCGATCTTCACCTTCAGCTTGGCGCGGCCGAGATCGGAAAGCGTGGTCAGCTTGTTCTTCTCCGCGAATTCCCGGCTCACGGCGAAGGCGTTCTGGTCGACGGCCGCGCCGAACGGCAGCACCTTCAGTCCGCGCGGCTCGGCGAGCTTCTTCAGGGCTTCGGTGGTGGCGGCGGGGTCCCCGGAGGCGACCGGCCGCTCCTCGGGGGCCTTCGGCCCGTTCGCCTTCGCGTTGAGGAATTCGGCGAGCGTGGCCGCGTATTCCGGTACGACGTCGATCTCGCCCTTCTCCAGGGACGGTTCGTACAGCTCGCGATTCTTCACGGTGGTGACGCTCGCGGAGTATCCGGCGTCGTCGAGCACCTGGGCGTAGAGCTCGGCGAGCACCTTGGCCTCGGTGAAGGCGGCCGCGCCGACCACGACCGAGCCCTTCCCGCCGCCCCCGGCCCCGCTCCCGCCCTGCCCGCCGCCGGCCTTGGAGTTCTCCAGGCTGTCGCCGCCCCCGCACGCGGCGAGCGAGACGGCCAGCGCCATCGCGCCCAGTGCCGCCCCCGTGCTGCGCAAGGTCCTGCTCACAAAGATCATCCCTTCGGTCCTGCGGTCGGTCCTGCGGCCGGTCTTCCGACCGGTCGTCCGGCGCGGCCGAGCAACCGGTCCGCCGCCACGAGCAGCCCCTCCACGAGAAGGGCGAGCAGGGCCACGAGCACGGCGCCCGCGACCACCTGCGGTGTGTTGTACGTGTTGAAGCCGGCGGTGATGACCCGGCCGAGGCCGCCCTGGCCGACCATCGCGGCGATGGTCGCGGTGGCGACCACCTGGACGGCGGCGGAGCGCAGTCCGGTCATCAGCAGCGGCCGGGCGAGGGGCAGTTCGACCCCGCGGAACAGCTGCCCGCCGGACATGCCCATGCCGCGGGCAGCCTCGACGACGGCCCGGTCCACCTCCCGTACGCCCACATAGGCGTGGGTGAGCAGCGGGGGTATCGCGAAGAGGACGAGCGCGACGACCGTCGGCACGTATCCGGCGTTGCGCAGCGGCGACACCATGAAGAGGGCGAGGACCGCGAAGACGGGGACGGCCCGGCCCGCGTTGGAGACGTTGACCGCGAGCGCGCCGCCCCGCCCGAGGTGGCCGAGCCAGAGGCCGAGGGGCAGGGCGACGGCGCAGGCGAGGAGCAGCGCCGTCCCGCTCACGTACAGGTGCTCGGCGAGCCGGTGGCCCACCCCGTTCTCCCCGGTCCAGTGGGCGCCGGTGGTGAGCCAGGTCCAGGTGTCCGCGAAGACCCCCATCTCACCCACCCCCCGCCGCGGCCCGGACCCGGACCCGGGTCCAGGGGGTCAGGAGCCGCTGGAGGCCGAGCAGCAGCAGGTCGGCGGCGACCGCGAGGAGCACGCACAGCACGGAGGCGGCGAGCACCTGGGCCTTGAAGAAGGTGGGCAGGGCGTCCTCGATGAGGTTGCCGAGGCCGCCGCGGCCGACGACCGAGCCGACGGTGGTGAGCGCGATGGTGGAGACCGTCGCCATCCGTATGCCGGCCATCAGGGCCGGGAGCGCGAGGGGCAGTTCGACCTCCCAGAGCAGCCGGCCCGACCCGTACCCCATGCCTCGCGCCGCCTCCCGGGTCTCGGCGGGCACGGCGGCGAGGCCGGCCAGGACGCCGCGGACCAGGATGGTCAGCGAGTAGAGCACGAGGCCGGTCACGACGAGCGCGGTGGACAGCCCGAGGAAGGGCAGGAGCAGCGAGAACATCGCGAGCGAGGGGATCGTGTAGAGCAGGGTGGTGAGGCCGAGGACCGGACCCGCCCAGCGCGGCCGGGCGCGCACCAGGAGCGCCAGCGGGAAGGCGACGAGCAGGCCGAGCAGCACCGACGCCGTGGTGATTCCCACATGTTGGACGGTGGCGTCGGTCAACTCCTGGGTGCGGGTGCGCAGATACTCCCCGCAGATCCAGTCGTTCGTCACCAGGCAGTTCGCCGTGGCCATGCGCACCCCCTCCCCCGCGCGTTTTCGCACTTCTGTCTGGCGACCCTAACCCCCGGCACTGACAATGGGTGAGAATGGGGAACCATGATCCGGTTCGAGCAGGTGACCAAGCGGTACGCGGACGGCACGACGGCCGTGGACGACCTGACCTTCGAGGTCGCCGAAGGCGAACTGGTCACGCTCGTCGGCCCGTCCGGCTGCGGCAAGACCACCACCATGAAGATGGTGAACCGGCTCGTCGAACCGAGCTCCGGCCGGATCCTGCTCGGCGGCGAGGACGTCGCCGCCGTCGACCCGGTCCGGCTCCGCCGCACCATCGGCTACGTCATCCAGCAGGTCGGCCTCTTCCCGCACCGCACCGTCCTCGACAACACCGCCACCGTCCCGGCCCTGCTCGGCTGGAAGAAGGCGAAGGCGCGCGAGCGTGCCGCCGAACTCCTCGACCTGGTCGGCCTGGACCCCGGCACCTACGGCCACCGCTACCCCGAGCAGCTGTCCGGCGGGCAGCGCCAGCGGGTCGGGGTGGCCCGGGCGCTCGCCGCCGATCCGCCGGTGCTGCTCATGGACGAGCCCTTCGGCGCGGTCGACCCGGTGGTGCGCGAGCATCTGCAGAGCGAGTTCCTGCGGCTCCAGGCCACCGTCCGCAAGACGGTGCTCTTCGTCACCCACGACCTGGAGGAGGCGGTCCGGCTCGGCGACCGGATCGCCGTCTACGGGCAGGGCCGCATCGAGCAGTTCGACACCCCGGCCACCGTGCTCGCCGCGCCCGCCACCCCGTACGTGGCCGACTTCGTCGGCGCGGACCGGAGCCTGAAGCGGCTCGCCGTCACCCCGGTCACCGAGGCCGACCTGGAGGCCCCGGAGGCCCCGGAGGCCCCGGCTCCGGACAACCTGCCGGAGACCCCGGACGCGCACCCCGCCGTCGTCCTCGGCGCCTCCCTGAAGGACGCCCTCGCCGTCCTCCTCCAGCACGACGCCGGCCGGGTCGCCGTCCACGCGCCCGGCGCGCCCGACCGGGTGCTCGGCTCCCTCACCACGGCCGGGGTCCACCGCGCCCTGCGCCGTACCGCCGTATCCGTGCCGGAACCCGCACCCGAACCCGTACCCGAACAGCTCAGCTCGCGCTGAGCCGGCCCGCCATCCACACCAGGCCCGGCGGGATCTCCCGGTTCCAGGTGTTGAAGTTGTGGCCGCCGCTGTCGAGCATGATCGACGAGACCCGGGCCGGGGCCTTCACCTTGCGGATGAACTCCTTCGTCCCCTTCAGGTTGCCCTCGCCCTGCCGCGAGGAGGTCACCAGGAACGAGGTGTTCCGCGGGGGCGTGTGGTCCAGGCTCCACAGCAGGTCGGCCCGGTTCTTCGCCGCCTTGTCCCCGTGGAACAGGTCGCCGGTCGTCACGTCGTCCGCCGCCTTGTAGTACGCGGAGAAGCCGGCGCCCGCCGCGAACCGGTCCGGGTGGTGCAGCACGATCTTCAGCGCGCAGTAGCCGCCGGTCGAGTTGCCCATGAAGCCCCAGTTCCGGGCCTGCGTACCGACCCGGTAGGTCTGCGAGATCGCCTTCGGCAGGTCCTCGGCGAAGAAGGTCTCGGTCTGCGGGCCGCCCGGCACGTCCACGCACTCGGTGTCCCGGGGCGGCGCCACGGTCGGCCGCAGCATCACCAGGATCATCGGCTGCATCTTCTTGTCCTTGGCCTGCTGATAGGCCGTCCGGGGGTACTTCAGGCCCTTGAGCAGGTTCTCCGCCGTGCCCGGGTAACCGGTGAGCACCACCGAGGCCGGGAACGTCGACTTCGCGTACCGGCCCTGGAAGTACTCCGGCGGCAGATACACGTACGCCGGGGAGTCGATCCCCGACTTCTCGCCCGCTATGACGACCTTCTGTATCTGTCCGCCGACCGAAGGACGCCCGCCGCCCGGCACGTCGAGCGCCTGGGTGCCGACGACCTGCACGTCACGCGAGCCGGCCGAGTGGTCCACGACCACGCCGAGCTCCTGCTCCTGGCCGAACAGGTCCGCCCAGGAGCCGTAGAAGAGGAACGACTTGTTCGCGGCCAGACCCAGCGAGGCGAACAGCGCCAGCTGGGTGACGAGCAGCATGCCGATCCGCCCCACGACGGCCTTCCAGCCGCCGCGCGCCAGGCGTGGCCACAGCCAGACCGTGGCGGCGAAGAACACCACGGCGACGACGACCGCCAGCGCGAGGACTTTGTTGCTGGTGAGACCCATGTGACGTCTGAGCTTTCTTCCTGATTTTTCCCTGAGATTTCCCGTAGAGCGAGTGAACCCGCCCCATCGCTGCTCCGTCCTAGAAGGCGCAAAACCTCCGGCACGGCCCGCCCAAGCGCCGTGGCCCGCCGGACCAACGATCTCTCGCTGAGCGCGGAACCAGGGGAAGCACGGGAAGCGATGTCTGTCACGGTAGATGGGGACAAATCAGGATCGGTTCCGAATCGGGTGCGCCGGATCGTACGCGGCCCCCGACCGGAGAAGGTCCCGGCACTCGTCGGCACGGCCTGCACGCTCATCGGCCTGATCGACATCGCCGCGGGCATCCTCCCGCGGTTCCGCGTCAGCAAGATGCACGCCGCCGCCGAGGTCCTGCCCGGCACCCTCGGGCCGCTCTCCGCCGCCCTCTCGCTCAGCGCCGGCGTCCTGCTGCTGCTCCTCGCCCACGGCCTCAAGCGCAACAAGCGCCGCGCCTGGCGCGCCGCCGTCGTCCTGCTGCCGCTCGGCGCCGCCGCCCAGCTCACCTGGCGCCACTCCGTCACCGGCGCCGTGCTCTCCCTCGCGCTCGTCACCCTGCTCGCCGTGCACCGCGACCAGTTCGCCGCCCTGCCCGACCCGCGCAGCCGCTGGCGCGCCCTCGCCAACTTCATCCTCATGGGCGCCGGCTCCCTCGCCCTCGGCCTGGCCATCGTCAGCGCCCACCCCCGCCGCGTCATCGGCAGCCCCAGCCTCACCGACCGCCTCGAACACGTCCTCTACGGCCTGTTCGGCATCGAAGGCCCCGTCGACTACGCCGGCAACACCGGCTGGACCGTCGGCTACTCCCTCGGCGCCCTCGGCATGCTCACCGCCCTCACCACCATCTACCTCGCCTTCCGCCCCGAGCACCCGGCCGCCCGGCTCACCGAGGACGACGAGACCCGGCTGCGCGCCCTCCTCGACAAGCACGGCGCCCGCGACTCCCTCGGCCACTTCGCGCTCCGCCGCGACAAGGGCGTCGTCTTCTCCCCCAGCGGCAAGGCCGCCGTCTGCTATCGCGTCGTCTCCGGCGTCATGCTCGCCAGCGGCGACCCCATCGGCGACGTCGAGGCCTGGCCCGGCGCCATCGAACGCTTCATGGACGAGGCCAAGGCCCACTCCTGGACCCCCGCCGTCATGGGCTGCTCCGAGACCGGCGGCCAGGTCTGGACCCGCGAGACCGGACTCGACGCCCTCGAACTCGGCGACGAGGCCGTCGTCGACGTCGCCGACTTCTCCCTCTCCGGCCGCGCCATGCGCAACGTCCGCCAGATGGTCAAGCGCATCGAACGCAACGGCTACACCACCAAGGTCCGCCGCGTCTCCGACCTCGGCGAGGCCGAACTCGAACGCGTCCGCCGCGCCGCCGAGGACTGGCGCGGCACCGACACCGAACGCGGCTTCTCCATGGCCCTCGGCCGCATCGGCGGCCCCGGCGACGGAGAGGCGGTCATAGCGACCGCCCACAAAGAGGACGACGACACCGCCGGCAGCTCCCCCTACGGCGACCTGAAGGCGATCATCCACTTCGTCCCGTGGGGCACCGACGGCATGTCCCTGGAGCTCATGCGCCGCGACCGCAGCGCCGACCCCGGCATGAACGAACTCCTCATCGTCGCCGCCCTCCAGCAGTCCCCCCGCCTCGGCATCGAGCGCGTCTCCCTCAACTTCGCCATGTTCCGGGCCGCCCTCGCCCGCGGCGAGAAGATCGGCGCCGGACCCGTCCTGCGCATCTGGCGCGGACTCCTCGTCTTCCTCTCCCGCTGGTTCCAGATCGAGTCCCTCTACAAGTTCAACGCCAAGTTCCAGCCCCGCTGGGAACCCCGCTTCGTCGTCTACCGCAAAAGCGGCGACCTCCCCCGCATCGGCTTCGCCGCCATGCAGGCCGAAGGCTTCGTGAACCTCTCCCTGCCCCGCCCCTTCACCCGCCGCAAGCCCACCCCGACCCCCCGCCCCTGCGCCCACATCGTCCCCTCGCAGGCCGAGCACGAGGTCCGCGCCGCCTGACCGGGAAGACCCCGCGGACCGTCGGGCCTAGGTCCTGTCCGCCGGACAGGACCTAGGCTGGAGACATGAGTACGACGATCGACCGGGGCACGGTACGAGGCCTGCCGGAGTGGGACCGCTGCGCGGTCATGGGCGTGGTCAACGTGACCCCCGACTCCTTCTCCGACGGCGGCCGCTGGTTCGACACCACGGCCGCCGTCAAACACGGCCTCGACCTCGTCGCCGAAGGCGCCGACCTCGTCGACGTCGGCGGCGAGTCCACCCGCCCCGGCGCCACCCGCGTCGACGAGGACGAAGAACTCCGCCGCGTCGTCCCCGTCGTCCGCGGCCTCGCCGCCGAAGGCGTCACCGTCTCCGTCGACACCATGCGCGCCCGCGTCGCCGCCGCCGCCATAGACGCCGGCGCCACCCTCGTCAACGACGTCAGCGGCGGCCTCGCCGACCCCGCCATGATCCCCACCGTCGCCGCCACCCACGCCCCCTTCGTCGTCATGCACTGGCGCGGCTTCAGCGCCGACATGAACAGCCTCGCCGTGTACGACGACGTCGTCACCGAGGTCGTCACCGAACTCCGCACCCGCATGGAGGCCGTCGTCGACGGCGGCATCGCCCCCGAACGCATCGTCATCGACCCCGGCCTCGGCTTCGCCAAGCTCGCCCCCCACGACCTCGCCCTCGTCGCGCACCTCCCCGAGCTCCGCGCCCTCGGCCGCCCCCTCCTCGTCGCCGCCTCCCGCAAGCGCTTCCTCGGCCACGTCCTCACCCGCGAACCCGGCACCGCCCCGCCGCCCGCCCGCGAACGCGACGCCGCCACCGCCGCCGTCTCCGCCATAGCCGCCCACGAGGGCGCCTGGGCCGTCCGCGTCCACGAGGTCCGCGCCACCGCCGACGCCGTACGCGTCGCCAGAGCCGTCGAAGGAGCCCGGTGACCCACGCCCGCGACCGCGGCCCCGACCGCGGACCCGCCCGCGAAGCCGACCGGGCCGCCGTGGAAGCCGCCAACACCGCCTTCTACGAAGCGATGGAACAGGGGGACTTCGACACCGTCACCGACCTCTGGCTCGACGACGGCGCCACCGCCATCTCCTGCGTCCACCCCGGCTGGCCCGTCCTCACCGGCCGCGGCGAGGTGCTCCGCTCGTACGCCCTGATCATGGCGAACACCGACTACATCCAGTTCTTCCTCACCGACGTCGAGATCTCCCTCGCCGACGACGTGGCCATCGTCACGTGCACCGAGAACATCCTCAGCGGCGGACCCGCCGAGGACGGCGCCGAACTCGGACCCCTCGTCGGACAGCTCGTCGTCGCCACCAACGTCTTCCGCCGCACGTCGGACGGGTGGAAGGTGTGGTCCCACCACGGCTCCCCGGTCATCCCCGAGACCGACCCCGCCGACCCCGACGACACCACCGACTGAACCCCCGACCGAGCGACCGACTGCACCGCCGGTCAGGAGCCCCCCGTCCGGCTGTCGGTCCCCGCGGGTAGATTCGATGCTGGACACCCGGCCGTCCGCACCCGGCTGCGTGGCCATCCGAACTACGACAGCAGGAGTGATTCGCGTGGATCGTGTCGCGCTGCGCGGCCTCAAGGCCCGAGGACACCACGGCGTCTTCCCCAAGGAGCGCGAGGAGGGCCAGACCTTCATCGTCGACCTCACCCTCGGCCTCGACACCCGCGCCGCGGCCGCCGACGACGACCTCACGAAGACCGTCCACTACGGCGTCGTCGCCGAAGAGGTCGTCGACGTCGTCCAGGGCGAGCCCGTGGACCTCATCGAAACGCTCGCCGAGCGCATCGCCCAGCAGTGCCTCAAGCACGCCGGCGTCCAGGAGGTCGAGGTCGTCGTCCACAAGCCGGACGCGCCCATCACCGTCCCCTTCGACGACGTGACCGTCACCATCACCCGGAGCCGCGCATGAAGCCCCAGCACAGCGACCCCACCGTGCAGCCCGTCCCCGCCGCCGTCACCGCCGCCGTGGACGCCGCGGACGTCACCCTCTCCAACCCCAAATGGGCCGTCCTCGCCCTCGGCGCCAACCTCGGCAACCGCCTGGAGACCCTCCAGGGCACCGTCGACGCCCTCGAAGACACCCCCGGCCTCCGTGTCAAGGCCGTCTCCCCCGTCTACGAGACCGAGCCCTGGGGCGTCGAGCCCGGCTCCCAGCCCTCGTACTTCAACGCCGTCGTCCTCGTCCGGACCACCCTCCCGCCGTCCTCGCTCCTGGAGCGCGCCCACGCCGTCGAGGAGGCCTTCCACCGGGTCCGCGAGGAGCGCTGGGGCGCCCGCACCATCGACGTCGACATCATCACGTACGCCGACGTCGTCCGCGACGACCCCGTCCTCACCCTCCCGCACCCCCGCGCCCACCAGCGCGCCTTCGTCCTCGCCCCCTGGCACGACGTGGACCCCGACGCCCAGCTCCCCGGACACGGCCCCGTCGCCGACCTCCTCGCCGCCCTCGGCACCGAAGGCGTCGTGCCGCGCCCCGACCTGGAACTCCGACTCCCCGAGTAGTCGTTACGCTCCTCGAAGACACCCACGGACGAAGGACACCCGGTGAAACAACTGCGGCTCAAGGTGCTCGCCGGACTGTTCCTCGGCGCCGGCATCCTGTCCTGGGGCGCCGCCCGCCTGTGGGACTCGCTCGGCACGCTCCCCAGCGTGCCGCTCGCGGCCCCCATCGTCCTCGCCGCCATCGCCGTCGTCCTCACCGCCACGGCCCTCTCGCTGCGCGCCCGCCTCAAGGCCCAGCGCGAGCGCCGCCCCGGCGCCAAGGGCGTCGAACCCCTGATGGCCGCCCGCGCCGTCGTCTTCGGCCAGGCCAGCGCCCTGGTCGCCGCCCTGGTCGCCGGCATGTACGGCGGCACGGGCGTCTTCCTCCTCGGCTCCCTCGACGTCCCCGCCCGCCGCGACCAGGCCATCTACGCCGCCTTCGCCGTCCTGGCGGCCATCGGCGTCATCGCCGCGGCCCTCTTCCTGGAACGCGTCTGCAAACTCCCGGAGGACGGAGACGGCGACGGAAGCGGAAACGGCGAAGGCCCGGGCCGGGCCCGGGCCTCCTGACCCACCTCCCGCGCAGACCGCGGGCGCGTCTTTCGCGGCGGCTCAGCGCGCCATGATCAGGCTCATCGCCTCGGCACGGGTCGCCGGGTCGCGCAGCTGACCGCGGACCGCCGAGGTGATGGTCTTGGCGCCCGGCTTGCGGATGCCCCGCATCGACATGCACATGTGCTCGCACTCGAACACCACGATCACGCCACGCGGCTCCAGGATCTCCATCAGGGAGTCCGCCACCTGCGTAGTGAGACGTTCCTGCACCTGCGGGCGACGGGCGTACACGTCCACCAGCCGGGCCAGCTTCGACAGACCGGTGATCTTCCCCGTGGTCGACGGGATGTAGCCCACGTGGGCGACGCCCCTGAACGGTACGAGATGGTGCTCACAGGTCGAGTACACCTCGATGTCCTTGACCAGCACCATCTCGTCGTGACCGAGGTCGAACGTGGTGGTCAGCACGTCCTGCGGCTCCTGCCACAGACCCGCGAATATCTCCTTGTACGCCCGCGCCACGCGCGCCGGCGTCTCCCGCAGTCCCTCGCGGTCCGGGTCCTCGCCGACCGCGATCAGCAGCTCCCGCACGGCGTTCTCGGCGCGCTTCTCGTCGAACTCGCCGATCGGGCCCTCGCCGTCCAGCGTCACCGGGTCGGTCATCTGTGCCTCGTTCCGTCTGTCCTCTGACATGGCGCGAAATAAGCCGCGCCCCCACAGGCTAGAACCTGCGAGGGCGCGGCTTCCATTCCGGGGCCTTCCAGGCCCGTCCGGGGCCTACGGCTCCGGGGTGTCCTCCGGGGAGAGGTCGATCGACTTGGTGGTGTCGACCGGGGTCGTCGCCGACGAGGAGCCGTTGGCGCTGTTGGTCAGGGCCAGCTCCTTCGGGGAGAGGACCGGGGGGCGGGTGGAGGGGGTGCGGCGGGCGGAGCCCGTCCAGGCCGGGCGGGCCGGGCGCTTGACGATGGGGGCGAAGATCTCGGCGATCTCCTCCTTGCCCAGGGTCTCCTTCTCCAGGAGCGCCAGGACCAGGTTGTCGAGGACGTCGCGGTTCTCGACCAGGATCTCCCACGCCTCGTTGTGCGCGGTCTCGATGAGCTTCTTGACCTCTTCGTCGACCAGCGCGGCGACCTCTTCCGAGTAGTCGCGCTGGTGCGCCATCTCACGGCCGAGGAAGGGCTCGGTGTTGTCGCCGCCGAACTTGATGGCGCCGAGCCGCTCGGTCATGCCGTACTGGGTGACCATCGCGCGGGCCGTGGCGGTGGCCTTCTCGATGTCGTTCGCGGCGCCGGTGGTCGGGTCGTGGAAGACCAGTTCCTCGGCGGCGCGCCCGCCCAGCATGTAGGCGAGCTGGTCGAGCATCTCGTTGCGGGTGGTCGAGTACTTGTCCTCGTCGGGGAGGACCATGGTGTAGCCCAGGGCCCGGCCGCGGGACAGGATGGTGATCTTGTGGACCGGGTCGGAGTTCGGCGAGGCCGCCGCGACGAGGGCGTGGCCGCCCTCGTGGTACGCGGTGATCTTCTTCTCCTTGTCCGACATGATCCGGGTCCGCTTCTGCGGGCCGGCGACCACGCGGTCGATGGCCTCGTCGAGCGCCGGGTTGTCGATCAGCTTCTTGTCCGAGCGGGCGGTGAGGAGCGCCGCCTCGTTGAGGACGTTGGAGAGGTCGGCACCGGTGAAGCCGGGGGTGCGGCGGGCGACGGCGCCGAGGTCGACGTCCGGGGCGACCGGCTTGCCCTTCTGGTGGACCTTGAGGATCTCCAGGCGGCCCTGCATGTCGGGGCGGTCGACGGCGATCTGCCGGTCGAAGCGGCCCGGGCGCAGGAGGGCGGGGTCGAGGATGTCGGGCCGGTTGGTGGCGGCGATCAGGATGACGCCGCCCTTGACGTCGAAGCCGTCCATCTCGACGAGCAGCTGGTTGAGGGTCTGCTCGCGCTCGTCGTGGCCGCCGCCGAGGCCGGCGCCGCGGTGGCGGCCGACCGCGTCGATCTCGTCGACGAAGACGATGGCCGGGGCGTTGGCCTTGGCCTGCTCGAAGAGGTCGCGGACGCGGCTGGCGCCGACGCCGACGAACATCTCGACGAAGTCGGAGCCGGAGATCGAGTAGAACGGCACTCCGGCCTCGCCGGCGACGGCGCGGGCGAGGAGGGTCTTGCCGGTTCCGGGCGGGCCGTACAGCAGCACGCCCTTGGGGATCTTGGCGCCGACGGCCTGGAACTTGGCCGGCTCCTGGAGGAATTCCTTGATCTCGTGGAGTTCCTCGACCGCCTCGTCCGAGCCCGCCACGTCGGCGAAGGTCGTCTTGGGGGTGTCCTTGGTGATGAGCTTGGCCTTGGACTTCCCGAAGTTCATGACGCGGGAGCCGCCGCCCTGCATCTGGTTCATCAGGAAGAGGAAGACGACCACGATGAGGACGAAGGGGAGCAGGGAGAGGAGGACCGAGACGAAGGGGGACTGCTTCGTCGGGGAGACGGTGTAGCCGCCCTCGATCTGTCCGGCCTCGAACTTCTCCTGCAGCTTGTCGGCCAGGTCGGCGCCCTGGGTGCCGATGTAGTTGGCCTGGACCTTGCCGCTCTTGTCGATCTTCTGGCCGTCGACGAGTTCGATCTTGACGATCTGCTCGTCACCGGTGGTGATCTTTGCGGATTTGACCTGGTTCTTGTCGATCGCCTGGACGACCTTGCCGGTGTCCACCGTCTTGTAGCCCTCGGACGAGCCGACGACCTGCATCAGCACGACCACGGCGAGGACGGCCAGCACGATCCACATGACCGGCCCACGGAAGTATCGCTTCACGTCCATCCATACGGGGCGCACTTGCCGCCCCGTCCCTCCTGCCCGTAGGTGAATGCTGCTGAGTAGCTGCGGTGTGAAAAAGCTGTTCTTCGGACGGTACCCCAGCATTGGTGCCCGCGGCCGTCTTCCCTTGCTTCAACGGAGGGAAGACGGCGCGGGTTCCCCTGGAGCGGTGGGGTCCTCAGCCGCCGTAGACGTGCGGGGCGAGGGTGCCGACGAAGGGGAGATTGCGGTACTTCTCGGCGTAGTCGAGGCCGTAGCCGACGACGAACTCGTTGGGGATGTCGAAGCCGATCCACTTGACGTCGATGGCGACCTTGGCGGCGTCCGGCTTGCGCAGGAGGGTGCAGACCTCCAGGGAGGCCGGCTCGCGGGAGCCGAGGTTGGACAGGAGCCAGGACAGGGTCAGGCCCGAGTCGATGATGTCCTCGACGATCAGGACGTGGCGGCCCTTGATGTCGGTGTCGAGGTCCTTGAGGATCCGGACCACGCCGGAGGACTGGGTGCCGGCTCCGTAGGAGGAGACGGCCATCCAGTCCATGGTGACGGGGGTGGACAGGGCGCGTGCCAGGTCCGCCATCACCATCACGGCGCCCTTGAGCACGCCGACGATGAGCAGGTCCTTGCCCGCGTACTCCGCGTCGATCTTCGCGGCCAGCTCGGCGAGCTTCGCGTCGATCTCTTCCTTGGTGATGAGGACCGACTGGAGGTCGGCGCCCATGTCCTTCTCGTTCACCCGGGTCACTTTCGTTGCAGCTTGCGACTTTGCGGTCAGCCTTGCCGGATGACAAGTCTGCCACCCTGCCGCAGCGCCTCGACGCGGCCGGGCAGGTTGATGGCGCCCTGGCCGCGCCATCCGGTGATCAGCCGGTCGACTTCCTCGATGTGGCGGGCGAAGAGGGAGCCGGCGGGGGCGCCGCTCGCGATGACGGCGCGGCGCAGCACGCGGCGGCGGACGGCGGGGGGCAGTCCGAAGAGTTTGGCGCACTCGAGGCGGCCGGTCTCGTCGCGTACGGAGGTCTCGGCGTCGGCGGCCCAGGAGTCGAGGGCGTCGGCGTCGTCGCGGGAGAGCTGGGCCGTCCGGGCGAGGGCTTCGACGACGCCCTTGCCGAGGGCCTTCTCGAGGGCGGGGAGGCCTTCGTGGCGGAGCCGGGAGCGGGTGTAGGCGGGGTCGGCGTTGTGGGGGTCGTCCCAGACGGCGAGTTCCTGGGCGATGCAGGCCTTGCGGACGGTCTGCCGGTCGAGTTCCAGGAAGGGGCGGCGGTAGCGGCCCGCGGTGCCGGAGACGGCGGCCATGCCGGAGAGGGAGCGGATGCCGGAGCCGCGGGCGAGGCCGAGGAGGACGGTTTCGGCCTGGTCGTCGCGGGTGTGGCCGAGCAGGACGGCGGTGGCGCCGTGGCGTTCGACGGCGGCGTCGAGGGCGGCGTAGCGGGCGTCGCGGGCGGCGGCTTCGGGTCCGCCGTCGCGGCCGACGGTGACGGTGACGGCGTCGACGGGGTCGAGGCCGAGGGCGGTCATGCGGTCGGCGACCTCGCGGGCGCGCTGGGTGGAGCCGTGCTGGAGGCCATGGTCGACGGTGACGCCGCCGGCGCGGAGGGGGAGTTTGCGTGCTTCGAAGGCGAGCGCGGAGGCGAGTGCCATGGAGTCGGCGCCGCCGGAGCAGGCGACGAGCACGAGCGGGTGCGCGCCACCAGGCGGGGAGGAGTGCTGTGCGGAGTGCTCGGTGAGGACGTCGTGGAGTACGCGGCGGACCGCCAGGCGTATCGCCGCGACCGCAGGATGGGGACCCATGTCCGGTGCCCTTCGTGGAGAGTGTGGGGTGCCTCGGTCGGAGTCTTAACGGTCGGAAAGGGGGGTTCGGTCACTCAGAGTGCGTCGATGGTGACAGAACCTGGCCGTCAGCCGAGCATTGCACGCCTCACCCGCCGTCTAGGGTCCCTCGGACGGGTGATGGGTGGGGCGCTGTTCCGCCATCCGACGCATCCGTCTCACGAGTCTGCCTTACGGTGCACCCTCGCCACCCAGTCGGCGGGGCGGGCGATCTCGGTCTTGGTGGGCAGGGTGTTGGGCGAGGTCCAGACGCGGTTGAAGCCGTCCATGCCGACCTGGTCGACGACGGCGCGGACGAAGCGTTCGCCGTCGCGGTACTGGCGCAGTTTGGCGTCGAGGCCGAGGAGCTTGCGCAGGGCGAGGTCGAGGCGGGAGGCGCCGCGGGCGCGGCGCTGCTGGAACTTCTCGCGGATCTCGGTGACGGAGGGCACGACGTCGGGGCCGACGCCGTCCATGACGTAGTCGGCGTGGCCTTCGAGGAGGGACATGACGGCGGTGAGGCGGCCGAGGATCTCACGCTGTTCGGGGGTCTGGACGAGTTCGACGAGGGAGGGGGAGGGTTCGCCCTGTTCGCCTTCGGGGCGGCCGCCGGCGAGGGCCTGGGCGGCTTCGCGGAGGCGTTCGACGACGGTGGAGGGGTCGACGTCGGTGGCGGCGAGGAATGACTGGATCTCGCCCTGGAGGTGGTCGCGGAGCCAGGGGACGCCGGTGAACTGGGTGCGGTGGGTCTCCTCGTGGAGGCAGACCCAGAGCCGGAAGTCGTGGGGGCTGACGTCCAGCTCGCGCTCGACGTGGACGATGTTGGGCGCGACGAGCAGGAGGCGGCCGCCGCCGTCGGTGCCGGCGGGGAGTTCGCGGGTGGCGGGGGCGAAGGTCTCGTACTGGCCGAGGATCCGGGAGGCGAGGAAGGACAGCAGCATGCCGAGCTCGACGCCGGTGACCTTGCCTCCGACGGCGCTGAGGACGGTGCCGCCGGGGGTGGTGGAGCGGCGTTCCTTCATCTTGTCGAGGAGCGGGGAGAGCAGTTCGCGGAAGCCGGCGACGTTGGCCTTGATCCAGCCGGCCCGGTCGACGACGAGGACGGGGGTGTCGTCGGGGGTGTGGCCCTCGGGGATCATCCGGGTGTAGCCGCGGACGTGGTCCTCGGCGGCGCGGGCGTGCCGGCGGAGTTCGGCGACGACCTCGCGGGCCTCTTCGCGGGTGACCTCCGGGCCCGGGCGCACCAGTCGGGTCGCCGTCGTGACGGCGAGATTCCAGTCGACCATCCCCGATGTGCCTGCACCACCGATGCTCGTCATGCGTCAACCGTACGTTCTCGGCGCCCGTTCGGTGAGGGTTCGGGCGAGTATTCGCCGGGGTCAGGGGGCCGGGTCAGCGTGTCGCGACACCGGTCTCGGCGCCTGTCCCGAGGCCTGTCCCGGCGCCGGTCTGGGCGAGGGCGGCGGAGAGGCGGTCGAGGGCGGTCTGGGCGGCGGCAGCGGAGTCGGTGCGGCCGGCCAGGAAGGCGAAGGCGAGGAGGCGCCCGTCGGGGGTGACGACGGTGCCGGCGAGGGTGTTGACGCCGGTGAGGGTGCCGGTCTTGGCGCGGACCAGGCCGGCGCCGGAGGCGGCGGGGCCGGTGCCGAAGCGGCCGGCGAGGGTGCCGGTGAAGCCGCTGACGGGCAGTCCGGTGAGGACGGGGCGCAGGGCGGGCCGGGCGGGGTCGGCCGCGCGGGTGAGGAGGCCGGTGAGAAGGGCGGCGGAGACCCGGTCGTTCCGGTCGAGTCCGCTGCCGTCGGCGAACCGGGCGCCGGCGAGCGGAAGCCCCAGCTTCGCCAGCTCGTCGTGGACGGCCTTTCCGGCGCCGGCGAAGCTGGCGGGCTGCTTGCGGGCGAGCGCGGTCTGCCGGGCGAGGGCCTCGGCGAGGTCGTTGTCGCTGCTGGTGAGGGTGCGTTCGACGAGGTCGGCGAGGGGCGCGGAGTCGGTACGGGCCAGCTGGGCGGCCTTCGGCCCGGTGGCGGCGCGGCCGGGTGCGGGGTCGCCCTCGATCCGTACGCCGGCCTGGCGGAGCAGTCCGGCGAAGGCGGTGGCGGTGTCTCCGGCGGGGTCGGCGGTGCGCGGGGCGGGGCCGGTGGCGGGGCCGCCGGTGCGGCCCTCGTCGGTCATCAGGGCGGTGACGGGGGCGAGGTTGTCGTTGGGGCCGATCGGGTGGAGCAGCGGGCCCTTGTAGAGGCTGGTGTCGTACGTGACGCGGACGGCGGGCGCGGTGCCGGCGCGGGCCTTGAGGGCGCGGGCGGTGGCGTCGGCGAGGGCCTTCAGGCGGGTCCGGTCGAGGGTGGGGTCGCCGCCGCCGACGAGGGTGACGGTGCGCCCGTCGGGGGCGGCCACGGTGGTGGTGGCGATGCGGTGGTCGGGGCCGAGCGCGGACAGGGCGGCGGCGGTGGTGGCGATCTTGACGGTGGAGGCGGGGGTCATCGGGGTGGTGGCGCCCTCGCCGTACAGCTGCTTTCCGGTACTGGCGTCGACGACGGAGGCGGTGCGCAGGGTGCCGAGGCCGGGGTCGCCGAGCAGCGGTACGAGGACGGGGGCGAGGTCGTCGCCCGTCCGGGTGGATCCGGTGC
Organism: Streptomyces fradiae; assembly: GCF_041270065.1. Lineage (NCBI taxonomy): Bacteria > Bacillati > Actinomycetota > Actinomycetes > Kitasatosporales > Streptomycetaceae > Streptomyces > Streptomyces fradiae. Next base: position 3,512,794 of record NZ_CP065958.1, read on the forward strand.
GGCCGGCGGCGGCCGGTCCGTCCGGGGCGCCGAGGGCGCGCAGCACGCCGGCGGCGCTGGGGGCGGGGGCCGGGCGGCGGGGGGCGGCGGGCGGCGGACCGGCGGCGCGGCCGGCGTGATGTGCGCCACCTCGGGCGTCCGCGAGGGCCGCCCTGGCGCGCTCGGCCTTACGCTGACCGGAGTCCCACGGGCCGGCGGCGGTGACCGCTCCGGCGGCCAGGGCCAGACCGAGCACGGCGGAGCCCGCCACGAGCTGCCAGGTTCTCGCCTCCGGCATGTGATGACCAGCCCCTTTCGCGATCAAGAGCGTGCGTGAGAGACACTTAACCATCGCGCGTCGTCGCGAGCATTGACATGTGTTGATTCAGGAGGAGATCCACCCGTGGAGTTCGACGTTCTCATCGAGATCCCCAAGGGGTCGCGGAACAAGTACGAGGTCGACCACGAGACCGGTCGGATCCGCCTGGACCGCCGCCTCTTCACCTCGACCGCCTACCCGACGGACTACGGCTACGTCGAGAACACCCTCGGCGAGGACGGCGACCCGCTGGACGCGCTCGTCATCCTCGACGAGCCCACGTTCCCGGGCTGCCTCATCAAGTGCCGCGCCATCGGCATGTTCCGCATGACGGACGAGGCCGGCGGCGACGACAAGCTGCTGTGCGTCCCGGCGACGGACCCGCGCATGGAGCACCTGCGCGACATCCACCACGTGCCGGAGTTCGACCGCCTGGAGATCCAGCACTTCTTCGAGGTCTACAAGGACCTGGAGCCGGGCAAGTCCGTCGAGGGCGCCGACTGGGTCGGCCGCGCCGAGGCCGAGGCCGAGGTCGAGAAGTCGTACAAGCGCTTCGAGGAGCAGGGCGGCCACTGAGCCGGCTTGATCCGATCTTGTGCGAGGGCGGTGCACCTGCTGAGGTGCGCCGCCCTTCGCGCGTTCATACTGGGCTTCAACCGGGCCGTATGGGGTCCGGTCGCGTGGGTACCAGGCCGGAATGAGGGCGGACAGAGTGGTGGCGAAGCCGGACGCGCCGGGCGCTCCGGACGAGGAGCCGGAGGACCGGAAGCCCGCGTCCGACGAGGCGCGCAGCGCTTTCGTGCCGCCGGCCGGGGTGGAGCCGCCGGAGCCGCCGGAGGAGGAGCATCCGACCTCGGAGTTCGCGCTGCCGGAGGGGCTCGCGGAAGGTCTCGCGGCGGAGCCGTCGCCGGAGAAGGAAGGTTCCGCCTTCGCCCCGCCCTCGGGCTACTCGGCGCAGCAGGCCGCGCCGGCGTTCACGCCCGCGTACGGCATACCGATGGTCAGGCTGTCGCAGGACGCGCCCTGGCAGGACCGGATGCGCACGATGCTGCGGCTGCCGGTCGGCGAGCGGCCGGTGCCGGAGGCGGCGCGCAAGGAGGACGAGGCGGGGCCGCCGGTGCCGCGCGTGCTCGACCTGACCCTGCGCATCGGCGAGCTGCTGCTGGCGGGCGGGGAGGGCGCGGAGGACGTCGAGGCGGCGATGTTCGCGATCTGCCGGTCGTACGGTCTGGACCGCTGCGAGCCGACGGTGACGTTCACGCTGCTGTCGATCACGTACCAGCCGTCGCTGGTGGACGATCCGGTGACGGCGAACCGTACGGTACGGCGCCGGGGCACCGACTACACGCGGCTCGCGGCGGTGTACGTGCTGCTCGCCGACATCAACGACCCGGCGCACGACGTGTCGCCGGAGGAGGCGTACCGGCGGCTCGCGGAGATCCGCCGCAACCGGCACCCGTACCCCGGCTGGGTGCTCACCGCGGCGGCCGGGGTGCTGGCGGGCGCGGCCTCGGTGCTGCTCGGCGGCGGGGCGACGGTGTTCTTCGTGGCGGCGCTCGGCGCGATGCTGGGCGACCGGCTGGCGTGGCTGTGCGCGGGGCGCGGGCTGCCGGAGTTCTACCAGTTCCTGGTGGCGGCGATGCCGCCGGCCGCGATGGGGGTGGCGCTGACGCTGCTCCACGCGGATCTGCGGCCCTCGGCGGTGATCACCGGTGGGCTGTTCGCGCTGATCCCGGGGCGGGCCCTGGTGGCGGCCGTGCAGGACGGTCTGACCGGCTTCTACATCACGGCCTCGGCCCGGCTCCTTGAGGTCGGCTACTTCTTCGTGGCGATCGTGGTGGGCGTGCTTTCGGTGCTGTACCTGGCGGTGCAGTTCGGCGCCGAGCTCAACCCGGAGGGGGCGCTGAAGGCGGTCGAGCGGCCGGCGGTGCAGATCGCGGCGTCGATGGTGCTGTGCGCGACCTTCGCGATCCTGCTGCAGCAGTCGCGGGCGACGGTGCTGTTCGCGACGCTGAACGGCGGGGTGGCGTGGGTGATCTACGCGTCGATCGCGGTGACGGCGGGCGGCTCGGCGGTGATGGCGACGGCGGTCGCGGCCGGCCTGGTGGGCCTCTTCGGGCAGCTGATCGCCCGCTACCACCACACCTCGTCGCTGCCGTACGTGACGGCGGCGATCGGCCCGCTGCTGCCGGGTTCCGCGACCTACTTCGGTGTCCTCGCGATCGCCCAGCACAACCTGGACACGGGCTTCGCGTCCCTGGCCAAGGCGGCGGCCCTGGCCCTGGCGATCGCGATCGGCGTGAACCTCGGCGGCGAGCTGGCCCGCCTCTTCATGCAGGCCCCGCGCACGGCGGCGGCCCGCCGCGCGGCGAAGCGTACGAGAGGCTTCTAGCGAGCGCGACGGGCCGCCTGCGACCCGAGGGGCCTGTCGTCCGGTTCTCCCCTACCGCTTGGCGTGGCGGCCGCGCTCGGCCGTCGGGGGGTTCGGGGTGCCGGGGGCGTCGTGGTCGGTGTCGGGGCCGGGGGCCGGGTTCTTCTTGGACTGGGCGCGGGCCCGCAGGATCTCGATGACGACCGGGATCACGGAGATCAGCACGATCCCGACGAGGATCAGCTCGATGTGCTTGTGCACGAAGTCGACCTTGCCGAGCGCGGAGCCGAGCAGCGTCACGCCGGCGCCCCACAGAAGGCCGCCGATGACGTTGAAGGTGATGAAGGAGCGGTAGTTCATGCGGCTGACGCCGGCGATGATCGGCGTGAAGGTCCGCACGATCGGCACGAAGCGGGCCAGGATCAGCGACTTCGGGCCGTGCTTCTCGAAGAACTCGTGCGCCTTCTCGACGTTCTCCTGCTTGAAGAGCTTGGAGTCCGGGCGCTTGAAGAGCGCGGGGCCGACCTTGCGGCCGAAGAGATAGCCCACCTGGTCGCCGATGACGGCCGCGGCGACCACCAGGGCGCACACCAGCCACAGCGGGGTGTCCAGCTTGCCGGTGGTGACCAGCAGGCCGGTGGTGAACAGCAGCGAGTCACCGGGCAGGAAGAAGCCGATGAGGAGTCCGGACTCGGCGAAGACGATGACGAGGACACCGATCAGACCGAAGGTCGCGATCAGGTGGTCCGGGTCCAGCCAGCTCGGTCCGAGGGCAAGCGTGTTCACGGGTTCCGGGCTCCTGCGGTCGGTGGGGGCATGGGAGGTGTCGTACGGGACAGCTGCCCCAAGGTACCAACGCACGGCGAACGCCCCGGGTTCCAGGCGGCCCCGTTCCGGATGCGGGCGGGCCCGGCCGGCAGCAGGCTGTGGCCCAGGAGGTGGATGCGCATGGGCATCGACGAGTACGGCGGCGGCCAGACCGCCCAGTCGGACGTGCTGGTGGTGACGACGAACGACGTCCCCGGCCACCAGGTCCAGCAGGTGATCGGCGAGGTCTTCGGGCTGACCGTCCGCTCGCGGCACATCGGCAGCCAGATCGGCGCGGGCCTGAAGTCGCTGGTCGGCGGGGAGCTGCGGGGGCTGACGAAGACCCTCGTGGAGACCCGCAACCAGGCCATGGAACGGCTGGTGGAGCAGGCGCGGGCACGCGGCGCGAACGCGGTCCTGATGTTCCGCTTCGACGTGACGGAGGCCGCCGACGTCGGCACGGAGGTGTGCGCGTACGGCACCGCCGTGGTGATCGCGCCGATCCCCTGAGGTGCGGGCCCGTACCGGCGGTCCCGTGACGGCAGGTCCCGAATCTCGGGATGTATGAGGGCATTTGCCCACTTATGGTGGGCCCGTGGTCACCCAAGCACCCACCCCGCCGCCCGCCGGTCCGGAGATCGTCCGGAAGGTCCTGCTGCCGCTGTCCGTGCCCGCGCTGGTGGTCGGGATCGGCTCGGCGCTGCTGTATCTGGGGATCAGCAAGCTCGCCGACAGGCTCCAGGACCTGGTCTGGGACACCCTTCCGGACGCACTCGGCATCGGCTCGTACTCCTCGCTGTGGATCATCGTGATGCTGACCGCGAGCGGCATCGCGGTCGGCCTCGTCGTCTGGAAGGTGTACGGGCACGCCGGCGCCGACCCGGCCGAGGTCGGGCTCGGCGGGGCGCCGATCAAGCCCGGGGTGGTGCCCGGTCTGCTGCTCGCCAGCACGCTCACGCTTGCCGGCGGCGTCAGCCTCGGCCCGGAGAACCCGACGATCGTCTCCGCCATCGCGCTGACCTTCTGGCTCGGCCGGATGGTCCTGCCGGCGCTGCCGGGCGCGCTGTGGGTGTCGCTCGCCACCGCCGCCACGTTCGGCGCGCTCTTCGGCACCCCGGTGGCGGCCGCGCTCGTGATCTCGGAGGCCCTGGCGTCGAAGGCGGCGCCCGGGCTCGCCGGGGGCGGGCTGTGGGACAAGCTGTTCGCCCCGCTGGTGGCGGCCGGCGCCGGGGCGATGACCACCCAGCTGGTCGACCACCCCAGCTTCGACATGGGCCTGCCGCCGCTCACGAACCCCGGCTACGAAGACCTCCTCGCCGCCCTGGTCATCGCCACCCTCGCCGCGCTCTTCGGACTGCTCGCCTGCTACGCCTTCCCGTACGCCCACCGGGCCTTCCACCGGCTGAAGCACCCCATGCTGATGCTGCCGCTGGGCGGGCTGATCCTGGGTCTGCTCGGTGCCCTCGGCGGGCGGCTGACGCTGTTCAAGGGGCTCACGGAGACCAAGGAACTCGTCCAGTCCCTCGGGACCTACGGTTCGGGCGAGCTCGCCAAGATGGCCGTGGTGAAGCTGGTCGCCCTGCTCGTGGCCGCGTCCTGCGGCTTCATCGGCGGCCGGGTGTTCCCGATCGTGTTCATCGGCGCCGCGTTCGGCCTGTGCGCGCAGGCGCTCGTGACGGAGATCCATCCGGCGGTCGCCGTCTCGGCCGCCGTCCTCGGCATGGTGCTCGCGACCACCCACCAGGGGTGGGTGAGCCTCTTCATCGCCGCCGTCATCGCCGCCTCGCCGGCGATGATCCCGCTCCTCGTCCTCGCCTCCCTGCCCGCCTGGCTGGTCGTCACCGGCCGCCCCGAGCTCGAACTCGACGAGCACGGCGACTCACTGCACTGAGCCGCCCCCGCCAGCCCCCGCCCGCCCCTGCCCCCGTACGTACAGGAAGGAACCCGCCGTGCCGCTGCACAAGGGACCCGACGACCGCCCGTCCGACGCCGCACCCGTACGCCGCCTCTCCCTCAACCCGTTCTACGGCGCCGCCGACCCGGTCGGCGGCATGACCGAGGCGCCACCGCGGCACAAGCTGCCGGACGGGCCGCTGGCGCCGATGAGCGCCTACCAGCTGGTCCACGACGAGCTGATGCTCGACGGCAACTCCCGGCTCAACCTCGCCACCTTCGTCACCACCTGGATGGAACCCCAGGCGGCGGTGCTCATGGGCGAGTGCCGCGACAAGAACATGATCGACAAGGACGAGTACCCGCGCACCGCCGAACTGGAGCGCCGCTGCGTCGCCATGCTCGCCGACCTGTGGAACGCCCCCGACCCCTCCGCCGCCGTCGGCTGCTCCACCACCGGCTCCAGCGAGGCCTGCATGCTGGCCGGCATGGCGCTCAAGCGCCGCTGGGCGAAGAAGAACGCCGACCGCTACCCCGCCGCCCGGCCCAATCTGGTGATGGGCGTCAACGTGCAGGTCTGCTGGGAGAAGTTCTGCAACTTCTGGGAGGTCGAGGCCCGCCTGGTGCCCATGCAGGGCGACCGCTTCCACCTGGACGCGGCCACCGCCGCCGAGCTCTGCGACGAGAACACCATCGGCGTGGTCGCCGTCCTCGGCTCCACCTTCGACGGCTCCTACGAGCCGGTCGCCGAGATCTGTGCCGCGCTCGACGACCTCCAGGAGCGCACCGGGATCGACGTGCCGGTGCACGTGGACGGCGCCTCCGGCGCCATGGTCGCGCCCTTCCTCGACGAGGACCTGGTGTGGGACTTCCGGCTCCCCCGGGTCTCCTCCATCAACACCTCGGGCCACAAGTACGGCCTGGTCTACCCGGGCGTCGGCTGGGCGCTGTGGCGCTCCCCCGCCGAACTCCCCGAGGAGCTGGTCTTCCGGGTCAACTACCTGGGCGGCGACATGCCGACCTTCGCCCTCAACTTCTCCCGCCCGGGCGCCCAGGTGGTCGCGCAGTACTACACCTTCCTGCGGCTCGGCCGGGCCGGCTACCGGGCCGTCCAGCAGACCAGCCGGGACGTGGCCACCGACCTCGCCCAACGCATCGAGGCCCTGGGCGACTTCCGCCTCCTCACCCGCGGCGACCAGCTGCCCGTCTTCGCCTTCACCACCGCGCCGGACGTCACGTCCTTCGACGTCTTCGACGTCTCGCGGCGGCTGCGCGAAGCCGGCTGGCTGGTGCCCGCCTACACCTTCCCGGCCGAACGCGAGGACCTGTCGGTGCTGCGGATCGTCTGCCGCAACGGCTTCTCGACGGACCTCGCGAACCTGCTCGTCGAGGACCTGGAGCGGCTGCTGCCCGAACTGCGCCGCCAGCCGCACCCGTTCACCGACGACAAGCAGGCCGCGACCTCCTTCCACCACTGAGGGAGGGCCGGTGCTGCCCGCGCGCTACCTGCCCAGGCGGCCGAACCTCCGTACCGCCAGCGGGAAGAAGACCACGACGAGCAGCACCGGCCACAGCACCGCGGCGCCCACCCAGCCCGGCTCGCCGCCCGGGTTGGCGAACAGTTCGCGGACCGCCGTCGCGGTCGCCGACATCGGGTTCCACTCCACGAAGGCGCCCAGCCAGCCCGGCATCGACTCCGGCGCGGCAAAGGCGTTGGAGAGGAAGCCGACCGGCCAGACCAGGATCTGGACGGCCTGCACCAGTTCGGCCCGGCCCGCGACCAGGGCCAGGAAGATCCCGATCCAGAGCATCGCGAAGCGCAGCAGGAGCAGCAGCCCCACGGCGCCCAGGAAGGCGCCGAAGCCGCCCTCCGCCCGCCAGCCGATCGCGTAGCCGACGCCGATCATCAGCAGCAGGCCCACGGTCGACTGGAGCATGTCGGCGGCCGCCCGGCCGACGAGGACCGCGCCGTCGGTCATCGGCATGGCGCGGAAGCGGTCGATCACGCCCTTGTCGAGGTCCTGGGTGACCGCCGTCATCGTGCCTTCGAGCCCGAACACCATGGTCAGGGTGAGCATGCCGGGCACCAGGAAGTCGACGTAGTCGCCGTCGACCGCCCGGCCGCCGCCGACCAGATAGCCGAACATCAGCAGCATCATCACCGGGAAGACCAGGCCGACCACGACCTGCACCGGCTGCCGCGCCCAGTGCGCCAGCTCCCGCCGGGTCATGGTCAGGCAGTCGCTCACCGCGTACGCCGCGCTCATGCGGCCACCTCCGTCCTCTCGTCCGCCGACCGTCCGCCGGTCAGGTGCAGGAACACCTCGTCCAGGGTCGGGCGGCGCAGCGCGATGTCCTCCGCCTCGATGCCCGCCTCCTCCAGGGCCCGTACGGTCAGGGCGAGCGAGGCCATCCGGTCCTCGACGGGCGCGCTGATCCGCCGCCGGTCGCGGTCCACGTCCGCCCCGGCGGGCGCGAACGGCAGCGCCTTCAGCGCCTCGTCGAGCCGTGCCCCGTCCCGTACGACCACGTCGATCCGGTCCCGGCCGACCCGGGCCTTCAGCTCGTCGGGCGTGCCGTCCGCGACCACCCGGCCGCTGTCGACGACCGAGATCCGGTCGGCGAGCTGGTCGGCCTCCTCCAGGTACTGCGTGGTGAGCAGCACCGTCGTGCCACCGCCGACCAGGGAGCGCACGGACTCCCACACCTCGCCGCGCCCGCGCGGGTCGAGGCCGGTGGTCGGCTCGTCGAGGAACAGCACCTCCGGCTCCGTGATGAGCGAGGCGGCCAGGTCGAGCCGACGCCGCATGCCGCCGCTGTACTGCCGTACGGGCCTGCGGCCGGTGTCCACGAGCCCGAACCGCTCCAGGAGCGCGTCCGCGCGGGCCGCCGCGCCGCGCCCGCCCAGGTGGTAGAGGCGCCCGAACATCTCCAGGTTCTGCCGGCCGGACAGCTCCTCGTCGAGCGCCGCGTGCTGGCCGAGCAGCCCGATCCGCCGCCGCACCTCGGCGGCCGCGCGTCGCACGTCGTGGCCGGCCACCCGCACCAGGCCCTCGTCGTGCCGGAGCAGGGTGGCGAGCACCCGTACCGTCGTGGTCTTCCCGGCGCCGTTCGGCCCGAGCAGCCCGTGCACCGTGCCGCGCGCGACGGTCAGGTCGAGGCCGTCGAGCGCCTGCTTGTCGTCTCCGAACCGCTTCCGCACGCCTTCCATGAGGATCGCGTCGCCACCCACTGACACCGACATCCCTTTCCTCCCGATACGTACGTAGTCAAATTTGACCACTGTCGCAGCGGAGAACCATATGCCCCCGCGAGGGGCTAGTCAAACTTGATTACGCGGAATTACGCGAAGGGGTTCTCCTGGCCCTCCGCGAGCACGCCCACGAACGGCTCACCCTCGCCCGCGAACACGTACGCCCCGCCCTCGATCCGCTCGATCAGACCGAGGGTCCACTCCCGGCCCGAGTCGGCCGAGTGCACCCAGAGGTGCATGATCTCCCCGATGTGCCCGAGCTGGCCCGGTCCGCCCTCCGGCGTGTAGTAGTCCGTCACCGCGGCCCGCCACTCGTCCAGGCCGCGCACCCTGGCCCGCAGCAGCTCGACCGCCTCCGCGCGCGGCAGGTCCACGATGAAGCCGACCGCCGCCGACAGGACGTCCATCTGCTGGTCGTACGTGGACAGCGCCTCGCGGAGGAGCCGCAGGAACTCCTCGCGGCCCGCGTCCGTGATCTCGTACTCGACCCTCGGCGGCCCGCCGGCCGTGCTCGGCGCGATCTCGTCGGCGACGAGCAGTCCCTGCTTCGCCATCTGCTTCAGCGCGTGGTAGATCGAGCCGGGCTTGGCGTTGGACCACTCGTGCGCGCCCCAGTACTCCAGGTCGTTGCGCACCTGATAGCCGTGGGCGCGGCCGTGCTGCTTGACCGCGCCCAGAACGAGAAGGCGGATCGCCGACATCCCACGGACCTCCCTGGTCAATTTTGACCAGGGTAGGTCCTCCGTGTCTTCGGCTACACCTTGCTCTCCAGCTCGATCAGCTCGAAGGAGCCCTTGCCGTCGAGCGACTCGCGGATGATGTCCGCGTGGCCGGCGTGCCGGCCGATCTCCTGGATCAGGTGGAGCAGCATCCAGCGGACCGAGACCCGGCCGTCCTTCGGGAACCACGGCGCGGGCGGCAGCGGGAACTCCTCGTCCAGGCTGGGCACGGTCCGGACGAACTCCTCGGTCTCCTTCGCCACGCCCCGCCAGAAGGCGACGATCTCCGGGATCGCCTCCCCGTCGACGAGCCGGAAGGCCTCACCCCAGGTCTCCTGGGTGCGCTGCTTCTCGTTCGGGCGCCGCTGTGCGAGCCGCAGCCAGTTCAGCTCGACTTCCGCCGTGTGTTTGATCAGGCCGGAGAGGCTGAGCTCGCTCGCGCTGGGGCGGCTCGCCGCCTGCTCCTCGGTGAGGCCGAACGACGCCCGGACGATCGCGGCGCGCTGGGCCTCGATGAAGTTGAGGAACGCGCCGCGCTCGTCGCCGTACGCCTCCGCGGGGACAAGAGCAACCATGACTGCCGCCTTCCGTGGTGCCCGAGGTACGGGCCTTCCTTCTCGACACGGACCACGTTAGGAGGGATCGAGGACAGATCCGGTCCTAAATCCCTCCTCCGCGTGAGGCGTTCTAGAACGGGAACCGGCTGCGCCCGTGCTGGATCGAGATCCACTTCCGGGTGGTGAAGGCCTCGACCATCGCCTCGCCGTTGAGCCGGCCGATGCCCGACTGCTTCTCGCCGCCGAAGGGGACGATCGGCTCGTCGTGCACGGTGCCGTCGTTGATGTGGATCATGCCGGTGTGGATGCGCTTGGCGACCCGGACGCCGCGCTCGACGTTTCCGGTGTGCACGGCGCCGCTCAGGCCGTACGGGGTGTCGTTGGCGATCCGTACGGCCTCGTCCTCGCCGTCGAACGGGATGACCAGGGCCACCGGGCCGAAGATCTCCTGGCTGAGGACCGGCGCGTCGGCGGCGATGCCGGTGAGGACGGTCGGGGAGACCAGGCTGCCGTCGACCGTGCCGCGCAGCAGCGCGGTCGCGCCGCCCGCCACGGTCTGCTCGACGACCGAGGCCACCGCCTCCGCCTGCTGGGCGTTGATGAGCGGGCCGATGTGGGTGGCCGGGTCGGCCGGGTCGCCGACCCGCAGGGTCTTCACCTTGGCGACGAACTTCTCGGTGAACTCCGCCTCCAGGGTGCGGTCCACCAGGATGCGGTTGGCGGCCATGCAGACCTGGCCCTGGTGCACGAAGCGGCTGAAGACGGCCGCGTCGACCGCGTAGTCGACGTCGGCGTCGTCGAGGACGATCAGGGCGCTGTTGCCGCCGAGTTCGAGCACCGCGTGCTTGAAGTGCTGGGCGCAGACGGTGGCCACGTGCTGCCCGGTGCGGTCGGAGCCGGTGAAGGAGATGACCTTCGGCACCGGGTGGGTGAGCAGCGCGTCGCCGATCTCGGCGATGTCGGTGACGACCACGTTGAGCAGACCGGCCGGCAGGCCCGCCTCCTCCAGGACCTTGGCGACCAGGGTGCCGCCGCAGATCGGGGTGTTCTGGTGCGGCTTGAGGACCACCGCGTTGCCGAGCGCGAGGGCGGGCGCGACGGACTTGATGGAGAGGAGGAAGGGGAAGTTGAAGGGCGAGATGACGCCGATGACGCCGACCGGGAGGCGGTAGACGCGGTTCTCCTTGCCGTCCACCGGCGAGGGCAGGATGCTGCCCTCGGGGCGGAGCGCGACCTGGATCGCCTCGCGCAGGAACTCCTTGGCCAGGTGCAGCTCGAAGCCCGCCTTGAGGCGGGTGCCGCCGAGCTCGGCGACGATCGCCTCGGCGATCTCCTCCTCGCGCTCCTCGACGATCCGCAGCGCCCGCTCGAAGACGAGCCGGCGGGTGTACGGGTTGGTCTCGGCCCACTCGGCCTGGGCGCGCTCGGCGGCGCGGTAGGCGTTGTCGACCTCGGCGGCGGTCGCGACGGTGATCGCGGCGAGCTTCTCCCCGGTGAACGGATTGAAGTCGATGATGTCCCAGGATCCGCTGCCGGGCTTCCACTCGCCGTCGATGTACTGGTGCGCCAGTTCGGTGAAGTAGTCCGAGTGGTCCGAGGACTGAGCAGACGCCATGGAACGAGACCCCTAACCCGCGGTGGCGGACTTCGGCACGGACGGCTGCAGAGTCACAACCGTCTCACTGATGTCCCGTCATCGTACTGACGTATCAGCCGAGTTGAAGGAGTCCTCGGAGAAGATCACGGCTTTCGGCGGGATCGGGGCTGTCCTTCTGGAGCCGCTCCATGACCCGGCCGTACTGCCCGACCTCCTCGCGTTTGTCGAGGTAGAGGGCGCTGGTCAGCTGTTCCAGGTAGACGACGTCGGACAGGTCGGACTCGGGGAAGCTGAGCATGGTGAAGGCGCCGCTCTCGCCCGCGTGGCCGCCGTAGCTGAAGGGCATCACCTGGAGCGTCACGTTCGGGTGTTCGGAGATCTCGATGAGATGCCTCAACTGGCCCTGCATCACGGACCGGTCGCCGTACGGGCGGCGCAGCGCGGCCTCGTCGAGGACGGCGTGCAGATGCGGGGCGTTCTCGGAGACGAGCACCTTCTGGCGCTCCAGGCGGAGCGCGACCCGGCGGTCGATCTCGGCGCACGGGGCGCCCGGCATGCCGCGGGAGACGACGGCGTGGGCGTACTCCTCGGTCTGCAACAGGCCGTGGACGAACTGCACTTCATAGATACGGATGAGGGAGGCGGCGCCTTCGAGCCCGATGTACGTCTGGAACCAGCCGGGCAGCACGTCGCCGAAGCTGTGCCACCAGCCGGCCACGTTGGCCTCGCGGGCCAGGCCGAGCAGCGAGCCGCGCTCGGCGTCGTCGCACACCCCGTAGAGCGTGAGCAGATCCTCGACGTCCCTGGCCTTGAAGCTCACCCTTCCCAACTCCATACGGCTGATCTTGGATTCGGACGCCCGGATCGAGTAACCGGCGGCTTCCCGGGTGATGCCACGCGATTCGCGCAGTCGCCTCAACTGGGAGCCAAGCAGTATGCGGCGCACCACACTTCCGCTCGCCCCGCTCGATTCGCCTGCCGTCACGGCTCCAGCCTCCCCTTCACGGTGCTGCTCTCGCTGTCGAGCCCCCGTCGAGCCCCGGATTCTGCCACTAAACGCTTCAGCGCGTACACATTCGATTACGGATAGAGGGCGGGTTCCGGGCAGCCTCGGCCGCGCCCGGGGACGACTTATGCACAGAATCGGCACGGGGACGGACAGGTCCGGCGCGTGCACGTGCATCTGCCCTTGCATCCCTTGGTCGCCTCCGGAACCATGGTGCTCGCGCAGCCGCGTACTCACGCGTGCTGCCGCACCGTTGTCGCACCGCCTTTGTCGCACCACCGCCGCGATTCCCGGGAGTGCCTCGCATGGGACCGAATGGATCGACCATGCTCGAGCCGTTACGGCAGGGGCTTCCGCCGATCGATCCCGCGACCGTGTCGAACTCGGCCTCCTGCGCCCTTCCGCCCCGCTACGAAGCGGTGCGCGGCGCCCGGAAGTTCACCAGCCAGACGCTCCACAACTGGGATCTCACCGACCGTTTCGACGACGTCGCCCTCGTCGTCTCCGAGCTCGTCACCAACGCGCTGCGCCACGCCGTGCCGGCGGGGACCGATCCGGCCATGACCTCGGCCGCCGAGGAAGGCCTGAATCCGCCCGTCCGCCTGCACCTGATGCGCTGGGCCTCGCGCCTGGTGTGCGCCGTGCGCGACCCCAGCCGGGAGAGCCCGGAGGCCCGGAGCAGCGAGGAGGACTTCGCCGCCGAGTCGGGCCGCGGGCTTTTCCTGGTGGAGTCGTTCGCCGACGGCTGGGGCTGGCACCCGCTGGCCGGCACGCTGCAGGGCAAGGTGGTGTGGGCGCTGTTCCGGCTGGGTCCGGAGTGAGAGCCGTGACATGAGGGGAGGGCCCCGGTGGCGGTCGCCACCGGGGCCCTTCCTCGTCCGCGGACACTCCTACACCAGGTGGTCGAACTCCCCGTCCTTGACGCCCGCGAGCAGTGCCTCGATCTCGGCGGGCGTGTAGACGAGCGCGGGTCCGTCGGGGTGCCGGGAATTGCGCACCGCGACATCGCCGCCGGGCAGCTTGGCGAACTCCACGCAGGATCCCTGGGAGTTGCTGTGCCGGCTCTTCTGCCACACGACACCACGAAGCTCCGTGGCCGCCATGCCGTTGTACGCGTGGTGCGCGTGATGCACTGGTAGCTCCCCGAGATGATTGGTGCAGGTGTCAACTTCCTCGGATCATAGCCGTGTTCATATGCGCCTGCATGAGCAGATGCACGTGCACGAGGGGTGGCGTAGTGACTACGCGACTCAGCGTGCTACCCGCGGGTAGCAGGTCAACGGCCCGCACGTCACGGCTCACTGACGGTACGTGAGGCACCTGCGGTACGGGAGGGAATGCCGGGAAGCTCCGCCAGGCGGCGGCCCGCCCGGTCGTAGAGAAGGACGTCGGCGAGGCCCTCCTGGTCACGCCGCGGGTCGGTCACCTCGCGCGGATCCCGCAGATCGCGCGCCGCGGGTGCGGTGTACGCGTACCAGACGCCCCAGCCGGGGCGGCCCGGGAGCTCCAGGAGCGTCGCGAGGACCGTCGTGCCGTCGTCCGGGTCCCGCAGCTCGACCCGGCCCGCCGAGCGGGTCCCGTAGTAGAGGCCCGAGTGGAAGACCCCCTCCCGGCCGCCCTCCCGCTGGTACGAGACCCCCGGCTCCGAGAGCGCGATGTTGCCGTCCGTCACGCTGCGGGTGTTGGCGTACCCGTCCGGCCCCGACCAGTGCTTGCCCTCGGCGGTCAGCCACACCGTCCACCCCTTGCCCGCGGCCACCCGCTCCCCCGGCCGCACCACGCGTATCGCGGGCGGGAGGGGTACGGCGGGTACGGGAGTGGTGACGGCGGCGGTGACGGGCGGGGCCGCGGCGACCTCGGGTCCCGTGGGCAGCGCGAGCCCCGCCACGGCGGCGGCGCCGGACACCGCGAGCACCGCGAACGCGGCCAGGGCGACCGCCCGCCGCCGCAGGACCAGCCCCCGGCGCCGTACCTCCGCGAGCGGCACCGGCCCGGGCGTGATGTCGCACGCGGCCGCGGCGAAGGCGGCCCGCAGGTCGGGGTCGAGGTCGGGGTCGTCGTCCGGTTCGCCGGCGGTCTCGGGGGTCATCGGGGAGCTCCGGTGGAGGGTAGGGCCAGGCCGGGGTGGGAGCGGAGGGCGGCAAGGCCGCGGCGGGCGTGGGTCTTGACCGTGCCGATCGAGCAGTGGAGCACGGCGGCGATCTCCGGTTCGCTCAGGTCCTCCCAGTAGCGCAGCACCATCACCGCCCGCTGCCGGGGCGGCAGGTCGGCGAGGGCCGCGAGGAGCGCGGTGCGCTGCTCGACCGCCTCCGCGTGGCCCGCGACCGCGTGCCGCAGCGGCTCCGGGAGGACCGGGGTCAGCAGGTGGACCACGCGTTTGCGGCGGAGGCGGCTGAGGTTGTTGTTGACGAGCGCCCGCCGCACGTACAGGTCCATCTCCTCGCGCGGCACCCGGCGCCAGCGCCCGTACACCTTGGCGAGGGTCGTCTGCACCAGGTCCTCGGCCTCGTGGAAGTCGCCGGTGAGCAGCTGCGCGGTGCGCACCAGGCGGGGCCACGCGGCGACCGCGAACGCGGTGAAGCCGGCGTCGTCCTGGCCCGGTAAGTCCCGTGGTTCGGGCGACGGCTCGTACGACGACTCGTGCGACACGGTGGAGGACCTCACGCTCGTCGGTGGTGCGGTGGGCAGGGCCCGCCCCGTGCCGGGCCCTGCCGCGCACCGCTCGGTGAGCGTCTGCTCGTGCGTCCGCGCGTGCGTCCGGTCGGTCGTCAGAATGGCGGAAGCTCCGCCAGCAGACGCCCGTTGCGGTCGTACAGCGCCACGCCGACACCCTCGGCCGAGCCCGCCCGGTGCGCGTACCAGACGCCCCAGCCGGGGCGGCCCGGCAGTTCGAGGAGGGTCGCGGAGGTCTTGCGGCCGTCCGCGTCGGTGAGGACGACCTGTCCGGCGCGCTTGGTTCCGTAGAACAGGCCGGAGTGGAAGGTCGCCGTGGGGTCGCCCTCGGACTGGTGGCTGACGCCCGGCCGGGAGGTGTCGACGTTGCCGTCCACGACGCTGCGGAAGTTCTCGGTGCCGTCCGGGCTCAGCCAGTGCTTGCCCTCGGGGGTCAGCCAGATCGTGAACCCGCCGCCCGCGTCGACGCGTTCGCCGGAGGCGACGACCCGGACGGGGGAGGTGTGCTTCGGCGCCGCCAGGGACGCGGCGGCGGGGGCCGGGGCGGCCACGGCGGTGGCGGGCGCGGCCACGGCGGCCGCCAGCACGGCCGCCGCCAGCAGCCGGCCTGCCGTGCTCGTACTCGTACGCGTACTCATCTTCGGGCTCCTGAAGTCGGTGAGGGGTGGCTCCTCGGAGTGGCTCCTCACCTCCTTCAACTCCCGGATGGCGACTTCTGGATGACACGCGGCCGGGACGAATCCGCGCCGCCCCCGCCAAGCGCCGCCGACAGCTCTTCGAGCGCGGCGAGGAGCAGCAGCGCGCCCTTGCGCAGCAGGAAGTGGTCGGGGGCGTCGGCCCGTTCCCATGCCTCGATCGTCTCGCGCAGCTCGGCCAGGGGCGGCGCCTTGCGGTCCCGTACGGCCTTGGCGCCGCGTTCCGTCGCCGTGCGCAGGGCCTCCGCGAGGGCCGCGGCCTCCGGTACCGGCGGGGCGCCGCGTTCCGGGAGGTGGGCCTCAAGGAGCATCGCGACCCGCCCGAACTGGGCGAGCGCGTCCTCGGCCTCGGCCGCCGCCGCGCGCGACAGGCCCCGGTGCCGTACCGGCTCGTGGGTGGCCCGCTCCACCCCCTCCTGCCAGGCGATCCGGGCGGCCCGGGTGCCGAGCAGGGCCTCGCGCACGTCCGGGGAGGCCGGGCCGACCGGGTCGGCGAAGTGGCCGACGACGGTCGCCGCGTACCGTCCGTCCGCCTTCAGCCAGTCGGCGAGCCGGCCGCGGAGCCGGGGCGTCTCCCAGGCCGGGTAGACGGCGTACGACAGCATCGCGAGCAGGCCGCCGAGGAGGGTCAGGAGCACGCGTTCGCGGACGGTCTGGGTGACGCCCGCGCCCTCCATGCCGAGGAGGAAGACGACGTACGCGGCGACGAAGACCTGGCTGGCGGCGTAGCCGGTGCGCATCAGCAGGTACATCCCGAAGGCGCACAGCACGGCGAGGCCGGCGAGCAGCCAGGTGCCGGGGTGGGCGGTCTGCACGATGCCGGTGGCCAGGGCCACGCCGACGAGGGTGCCGCCGAGGCGGGCGACGGAGCGGGCGTAGGTCTGGGTGAAGTCCGGGCGCATCACCATCACGGAGGCCATCGGCGCCCAGTAGCCGTGGCCGAAGGGGAGCCAGGTGCCGAGCAGATAGCCGGTGGTGGCCACGGCCGTGACACGGAGCGCGTGCCGCAGGATCGGCGAGTCGTGGCGCAGCTCGGCGCGCATCGCGCGGAGCGCGACCGGGAGGAGCTGGAGGAGGGTGGGGCGGCTGCGGGCGGAGGCCGCGGTCTCGGTGCGGGGTTCCGCCGTCTCGACGACGTCGTCGAGGAGCGCGGCGAGCCGGATGGCCGCGCGGCGGGGCGCGCCCTTGAGGATCGCGAGGGTGTCCGGGGTGTGCAGGGCGGCGTCCGCGTGGGCGGGCGGGTCGACCGGTTCGCCGTGCCGGATGGCGTGCGCGCAGGCGTCCAGGGTGTCCCCCGCCGCGCCGAGCAGCTCGCGCACCCGGTCCCGTTCCGGCCCCTCGGCGGACGCGCCGACGGCCGGGTCCGCGAGCGAGGCGAGCACCGGCCGGATCCGCTCGGCGAGCCCGCGCGCGCCGTGCAGTTCGGCGGGCCGGCGGCGGGCCTGGCGCGGGGTGACGGCGGCGGCGCTGCGGGCTGTCATGAGCGGTACGGGGTCGAAAGACGCGG
Source organism: Streptomyces fradiae (assembly GCF_041270065.1). Taxonomy (NCBI): domain Bacteria; kingdom Bacillati; phylum Actinomycetota; class Actinomycetes; order Kitasatosporales; family Streptomycetaceae; genus Streptomyces; species Streptomyces fradiae. The sequence goes on from NZ_CP065958.1 coordinate 3,530,170, forward strand.
TCGGGTCGTGCCGCAGCCGACGCGCGTAGTCCGCCTCTGCGGCGAGCGCGTCCGCGAGCGCGTCGCGCTGGGCGCCCCAGCGGCGCACCGGCATCAGCACGATCAGCGCGGCCTGGACGAGTCCGCCGACCGCGATCACCGCGGCGTGGCCGGCGGCGGTGGCCACGGAGGTGGGGAGGGTGACCGTGACCAGCATGATCGCCACGTTGGACGACGCGATGATGCCGACGGTCGGGCCGGCGGCCCAGGAGAGCCCGGCGACGAACGTCCACAGCGCGAGCAGCGCGAGGAAGAGGACGAGACGGGCGCCGGTCAGATATCCGAGGAACGTCGACACGGCGAGGCTCGCCCCCGACGCCAGCGCGAGGGTGGGCCGCGGCCGGTACGACCGCTGGAACGTCGCGATCGCCGCCTGGAACGCCCCGAACGCCGACGACGCCGCCACCACCGGCCCGAAGAGCGCGAGCGACACCCCAACCACCAGCGCGAGGCCGAGCGCCCCCCGCCCCGCCACGGCAGGCTCCAACCGCCGCCGCTCGACGGAGAACCCCGACCGCGCGGTCTCCTTCAGCGCCCGGAGCCAGCTCATGGGGTGAGCGTAGCCGCGAGAAGCGACGAAAGGAGCATTTGGGGCGCTAGTGGATCTCGTCCCTCCCGCGCGCGCCCAGGCCCGCGCGGTCCGCCGCCGTCGTGCCGTGGTGCCAGCCGGCCTCGTCCCAGGCGGCGCGGACGCGGGTGGTGCGGGTTTCGGGGAAGAGTTCGTCGGTGCGGGCGGTGACGGCGAGGTCGCGGGAGGCGAGGGCGGGGAGGAGGGTCGGGGTCTCGGCGGCGACGCGGCGGGAGGTCGTGGCGAGGCGGGCGCCGAGGCGGTTGGCGTAGGCGAGGAGGAAGGACTGACGGAAGGACTTGGTGCGCTTGCGGCCGCCGGCGCGCTGTTCGGCCTCCGCGCGGGTCATCGCCGCCGTGCCCTGCACGAGCAGGGAGGTGTAGAGGAGTTCCACCGGGTCGAGGTCCGCCTCGAAGCCGACGACCGTCGAGAAGCCGTACGCCTCGTTCCACACCGCCCGGCAGTGGTTCGCCCCCGCCACCGCGTCCAGCAGGATCGCCTTCGCCTGCTCGTACGGCGGGTCCACGCCGATCCGCAGCGCGCCCGGGGTCTCCGGCGCCGGCGCGCCCGCCGCCAGGCTCGCCTCGTCGAGGCTGTGCCGGGCCATCAGCTCCTGCGCCTTCGCGGTCAGCGCCTCCGCCTCCTCCGCGTACGTCGTCCGCTCCGCCTTCGCGAGCAGCGCCCGGATCCGGGTCAGCAGCTTCGGCTCGCCCGCGACGGGCGGCGGCAGCGTCTCGCCGGGCACCGGCCCGACGGCGTCGAGGCGGGGCAGCCGGACGAGCAGCCGGTAGAGCTCCAGGACGGCGGTCGCGTACGAGAAGCGGTCCGCCCCCGGACGTACCGACCCCTCGTCGAGCGCGTCGAGCTGCGCCTGCCAGCGGTGCGGGAGGCGCTCGTAGCGTGCGGTCTCCGTCCGTACGAGCCCGGCGGCCAACCGCACGTGCTCGTCGCCGAGTTCGCGCCGCACCATCCGTACGACATCGGCCGGCTGCCAGCCCCGCGCCCACAGCGAGCGGACGAACTCCTCGCCGCGCCGGACCAGTTCGGCGTCGGCGGTGCGGTCCGCCGCGAGCAGCGAGGCCGCCGTGTCGAGGGCCCGCTCGTCGTCCCCGTACAGCGCCTCGAAGGCGCGCTCGACCGTGCTCGTCCCCTCCGTGTGCCCCTCCGACATCAATGTGCCTCCTTCCACGATCGGCCCACCCCGGCAACGCGGGTCCCGGGCACCTCGCCCGCCACTCCATCACCACACCATTGTCGGCGCTCGGCCGTCCTCAGGGGCGCGGCGCGGTAGGGGAACGAGAGCGGTGGGGGTAGGGCCGGCCCTACCCCCGGGACGCCCGCTGGTGGTCGTGATCGGAGGCCGGCCGGACGGTTCGCTGGAGGCATGACCTCGACCACGACCACCGTCCACCGGCCCGCTGCCCCCGCCGCCCCCGCCGTACGGCTGCGCGGGCTCCGCCGGCTCCACCGGGACGTCCGCGCGCTCGACGGCGTCGACCTCGATCTGCCCGCCGGGAGCTTCACCGCTGTCATGGGCCCGTCCGGCTCCGGCAAGTCCACGCTGCTGCAGTGCGCGGCCGGGCTCGACCGGCCGACGGCCGGCACCGTGGAGATCGACGGCGTGCCGCTGACCGGGCTGAGCGAGCGGCGGCTGACGCTGCTGCGGCGGGACCGGATCGGCTTCGTCTTCCAGTCGTTCAATCTGCTGCCCTCGCTCACCGCCGCCCAGAACGTGGCCCTGCCGCTCCGCCTCGCGGGCCGCCGCCCGTCCCGCGCGCAGGTGCGCGACGCCCTCGCCCGGGTCGGCCTCGCGGGCCGCGAGCGGCACCGCCCGGCCGAGCTCTCCGGCGGCCAGCAGCAGCGCGTGGCGCTGGCCCGCGCGCTCATCACCCGGCCCGCCGTGCTCTTCGGCGACGAACCGACCGGCGCCCTCGACTCCACCACCGGCCGCGCGGTCCTCGACCTGCTGCGCGAACTCGTCGACCGGGACGGCCTGACGCTCGTCATGGTCACCCACGACCCGGTGGCGGCGGCCCGCGCCGACCGCGTCCTCTTCCTCGTCGACGGACGGCTCGTCGGCGAGCAGCACGCGCCGACGGCGGAGACGGTCGCGGCCCGCATGGCGGGCCTGGAGGCGCACGGGGAAGCAGCGGGTGCGGCGTGCTGACCGTCGTACTCGCCGGGCTGCGCGGCCGCTGGGCGTCCTTCGTCGGCGGGTTCACCGCGCTCGCGCTCGGCGTGGGACTGGTGACCGTCATGGGGCTCGGGCTCTCCGCCACCGTGGGGGCGGAGAGCCGGGCGCCGGTCCGGTTCGCGGATTCGCCCGTGGTCGTCCAGGGTCAGGACCGGCTCGCGGTGGAGGTGCGGCGCGGCCCGGGAACGGCCGTCACGACCGCGCCGCTCGACCGTCCACAGCCTGTGGACGCCGAACTCCTGCGCGAGCTGCGCGCCCGCTGGACGGTGAGGACGAGTGGCACGACGGCTGACGGCGGCCCGGACGCCGTCGGGGTCGACGGCCCGGCGAACCAGGTCCGGGCACTGGTCACCCGGCTCACCGGGGACCGGAACCGAGTGCTCACCGGCCCCGAACGGCGCGCCGTCGACCCCGAGGCCGCCCGCGACGCCCGCGCGCTCGTCACCCTCAACGCCCTGCTCGGCACCGCCGGCGGCGTCACCGCCTTCGTCTCCGTCTTCGTCGTCGCCTCCACCTTCGCCTTCTCCGTCGCCCTGCGCCGCCGCGAGTACGGCCTGCTGCGCACCGCCGGCGCCACCCCCGGCCAGGTCCGGCGCCTGCTGCTCGCCGAGGCGACCGCCGTCGGGGCACTCGCCTCCGCCGCCGGCTGTCTGCTCGGCGCGTGGGGCGCGCCCCGGCTCGCCCGGGCCCTGGTGGACGGCGGGATCGCCCCGCCCTGGTTCACCATCACCGCCTCGGAGGCCTCCTGGCCGTACCACGCAGCCTTCTGGACCGGCCTGACCGTCGCCGTGGCGGGCGCGCTCGCCGCCTCCCGGCGGGCCGGGCGGATCGGCCCGACGGCCGCGCTGCGCGAGGCGGACGTCGACACCGACGCGCTGCCGCGCGGCCGGGCGCTGTGCGGCGCGGCCCTGCTGCTCGGCGGCCTCGCGCTGCTGGCGTGGACGTACGCGACCGACCCCGCCGAGCTCCTCAAGCGCAAGACGTACACGACCCTGCCGATGCCCCTGATCACGGGCGTGGCGCTGCTCGCGCCTGCGCTCGTACGCCCGCTGGCCCGCGCCGTCCGGCTCCCGGAGCGCCTGACCGGGGCAATGCGCCTGACCGGGGCGACGGGGATGCTCGTACGGGAGAACAGCGCGGCCGCCGTACGCCGTACCGCCGCCGTCGCCGCCCCGGTCCTGGTCACCGTCGCCCTGGCCGGCACGCTGCTCGGCGCGGCGGGCACGGTCGGCGCGGCGCGGGCGGCGGAGTCCGCCCGGCAGCCGGCCGGGGCGCCGACCTCCCTCTTCGTACGGGACGGGGCCGAGGCCCTGGTCAAGTACGGGGCGCGGGCGGTGTCGGGTGGTGGGACGGCGGGCGGGGCTGCGCCGGGCGGTCTGGACGACCGGTCGATCGTGGTGACGGAGGAGTTCGAGCGGCACCGGGTCGGCGACACGGTCGAGATCTGGCGCGCGGACGGCTCCGGTCCGGTACGCCTCCGGGTCGCCGGCGTGCTGCCGCGCGGCGCGGGCGGCAACGAGCCGCTCGTGACCCCGGCCAACGCCCCCGGGGCCCTGGAACAAGAGGGTTCGGGCCCGGCCGGGGGCAGCTCGCAGACCCGGCTCGGCCTGGTCCTGGTCCTCGGCATCGCGCTGCTCTACACGGTGATCGCCCTCGCCAACACCCTCCTCATGGCCACCTCGGCCCGCGGCCCGGAACTCGCCTCCCTCCGCCTCGCCGGCGCCACCCGCGCGCAGATCCTCCGGGTCGTGGCGTACGAGTCGCTGCTCGCCACCGCCCTGGGCGCCGTCCTCGGCCTGGCCGTCTGCGCCCTCTGCCTGGGCGCCCTGGGCGCGGGCCTCGCCGCCCTCGGCGCGCCGGTGAGTCCGGACCTCCCGTGGACGGCCCTCGGGGCGGCGGGCGCCGTCTGCGCGACGGTCGCGGCGGCCGGGGCGGTGCTCCCCGCCTGGCGGCTCACCCGCTGAGGGGTGAGGCTGGTACTTCGGGACGGGACGGGAACCGGGGTCGGAGCCGGGTTCCCTCCCGTCCCGCCTGTCGTCAGCCCTGTCGTCAGCACTGCCATCAGCACTGCCGTCAGCACAGGAGGCGAGGCTCGTCACCCACATGGGTTGTCATATGCCAAAGGCACTTCCAGCCCTCCCGGTCCGCCCCTAGCGTGCCGATCATGCTGAGCCTCCCCCACTTCGTCCCGACCCCCGTCTTCCGCCTCCTCGGCCTCGTACCGCCGCCCCACGCCCTCGTCTGGGTGCTCCCGACCGAGCCCGGCGTCGACAGCGCGCTGCTCGTGCGCCCCGTGCCCGGGCGGGCCTTCGTGCTCGCCATCGACGTACGGGGCCGGCGCGATCCCGCCCGGGCCCGGGCCTGGACGGCGGCCGTGGCGCGGCTGCGCGAGCGGTACGGCGCGCCCGCCCTCCTCCTCGCCGTCTGCCCCGACCGGGCCACCGCCGCCTGGGCGGCCGGCCCGTTCGCCACCGGCCTCGGCAGCTGGCCCTCACTGAGCCTGCGCCCCCTCGTCCTCGGCCCCACGGACACTCCGCCGGTCGTCACCGCGCCCGCCGCGTCCGCCGACCTCGCGACCGCCGTCCTCGCCGCCCTCGCCCACGCCCGCGGCTCCCGCGCTACCGCCGCCCTCGCCGCCGTCAGCGAGGCCCTCCGCACCGCCGCCCCGGAGACCCGCGCCTACTGCACCTCGCTCCTGACGGCCGGCCTCGGCGACGGACCCGCGTCGGCGGCCTGGGGCCGTCTCACGGAGCTGCGCCGGACTGTCAGTGGTGGCCGATAACGTCCCTCTCGTCGGATCAGGCGGGGCGGACGAGGCGAGGGGGGCCGACGTGCATCTGCATCTGCGGGCCGCGGCGGAGTCGGACATACGCGACGACCACGACTGGCTGGCCGCCTTCATGAACGCGGCCTGGGACGTGATCGAGGTCGAGCACGCGGCGGGCGTCGCCGACGCGATCGAGAAGGACTACGGCCGGCTCGACGAGCTCTACCGGACGGCGGCGGGGGCGGGGGCCACGGACGCCGAACTCCCGGTGTTCGGCGGGCGCCAGCCCGCCGGCGCCCCCACCGACCGCTATCCGGACCCGCCCCTGATCCTCCTCGAACCGGCCGGGGTCACGCGCGCCGCCGCCTTCCTCGCCACCGTCTCCTTCGACGCCCTGTGGGCCCGGCTGGGCGGCCGGATCGTGACCTCCATGGGGCCCGACTGGGACGACGCCACGGTCCGGGAGATGTACGAGACCCACCACCGCAGCCTGCGCGGCTTCTACGAGCGGGCCGCCGCCGCGGGCCACGCGGTGATCAAGGCCGGCTGGTTCTAGGGCGGCGGGCCGGGTCCGGCGAGGGCGAGGGCGCGTGCGGGCTCAGGCGGGAGTCGGTCGCGCGCGGGCTCACGCCGCGTTCCACGCCTCCGTCGCGCACCCCAGCTCCCAGTGCCACCAGCCGTCCGCCTCCCCGCGTTCGAGCAGGGCCTTGATCTCGCCCAGCGGCGCGTCCGCCGGGACCGTGAGCGCCACCAGCGGAAACTCCGCGCTGTACGACTCGCCGCCGATCCCGTAGGGGGCGAACCGCTCGTGCACCGCGCCGGCGCTCGGGCCGAGCGGGCCGGAGCGGGCGGGCAGCACGCGGACGGTGACGTTGCCGGAGGCCGCCGCACGGTCGGTGGCCCAGTGCACGCCCTCGCCGTCCGTCTTGTAGCGGACGACATCCCCCTCGGCCACGCCGTTCTGCAGGAACGGCACGTTGGCGACCCGTGCCGTGTCCTCGCCCACCGGCTCGGCCCACAGCCCCTCGGTGTCCATGGGGAGCCAGCCCTCGCGGGGCTCGAAGCGGAACCAGATCTTGATGCGGCCGCCGGCGGCGGCGCCCGGAGTGACACTCACCCCGCGAGGTTAGCCCCGCCCCGCGCCCGCCGCCCCCGGAAGGCCCCCGCCCTCGAAGACGGTGTCCTCACGGCAGCAGCACCAGCTTCCCCCGTACGTGCCCCGCCTCGCTCAGCTCCTGCGCCCGCACGGCCTCCTTCAGCGGCAGGGTCTCGGCGACGTCGACCCGCAGCCGGCCCTCGACGACCAGGCGGGCCTGCTCGGCCAGCTGCCGGCTCACGACGGACGGGTCCGTACCGCCGGCGGAGAAGACGATGCCGTGCTCGGCGGCCACGTCGTTCGGGGCGGAGATGGTGACGATGCGGGACTTCGCGCCGCCCGTCAGCTCGATCGAGACCGGCAGGTTGTCGGTGCCGGCCGCGTCGAACACCGCGTCGGCGCCCTGCGGCGCGGCGGCGCGCACCCGGTCGGCGAGCCCCTCCCCGTACGCCACCGGGGTCACGCCGAGCTCGCGCAGGAAGCCGTGGTTGCGCTCGGACGCCGTGCCGATCACGGTCGCGCCGGCCGCCACGGCCAGCTGCGCGGCCAGCGCCCCGACGGCCCCCGCGGCACCGTGCAGGAGCAGGGTCTCGCCGGCCCGGACGCCGAGCAGGCCGAGGACCCGGGCGGCGGTCTCGCCCGCGACCGGGAGGCTCGCCGCGAGCTCCCAGGAGAGGCCGGCGGGCTTGCGGGCCACGATGTCGGCGAGGGCGTACTGGGCGTAGGCGCCGGTCTTCGTCCAGCCGAACACCTCGTCGCCGAAGCGCAGTTCGGTCCCGTCGGGGCCCTTCGCCACGGGGCCGACGGCGTCGACGGTGCCCGCGAACTCCAGGCCGGGGACGGCCGGGAAGGTGGTCGGGTAGAACTCCTCCACCCACCCGTAACGGCGCTTCCAGTCCAGCGGGTTGACCCCCACCGCCGCCACCTTGACCCGCACCTCGCCCGGGCCGGGCTCCGGGACGGCGACCCCGTCCTCGTACCGCAGCACCTCGGGGCCGCCGAACTCCTCGTACACGATCGCTTCCATGATTCCCCCGTAACTGGGCAGTTGTGCCGGGTCCTTGTGCTGACTGGTTCAGCCTGCGCCCGGCGGCACCCCGCCCCCGCCGTCCTTCCGGCCAGTCGTCCCCGTCCGAAAGGACAGCCGCCCGCGCGCCCGCGTCCGTACGCTTGACGCTCATGGAACTCACCGCGACCGGGGCCCTGTCGGCGGCCCGCGACATCATCGGCCGGCCGCTGGGCGCGGTGCTCCCCCGGCTGTCCGAGGTGCTCGCCGAGCTGATCCCGCACCGGGCGGCCGTCGAGCTGTCGACGCACTGCGCGCACTCGCCGTTCAAGCGGACGGGCGCGCCCGAGCTGCCGATCACCGCCGCCGAACTCGCGCCGCTGCTCGCCGCGGGGACGGCCGGCCGGCCCTGGCAGGGCCGTGCCGTCCTCGGCGGTGCGGAACGGGACGTGGTGGCGGTGCGGAGCGACGCCACCGCGCGCGGCTCGGTCCTGGTGCTCGTACGGGAGGAGGGCGCCGCCCCGGCCGAGGAGCCGGCCCTGACCGTGGCGCAGCTCCTGTGGGACCTGGTGACCGGCCACTTCGACCGGTTCGCGCGCGAGGCGCTGCCGGGGGCGCTCGCCCGTTCGCGGGCGGCGGCCGACACCCGGGCGCGGGTGACCGCCGAGCTGAGCACCGCGCAGGCCGCCGCGCTGTCCGGGGTGCTGGGGGTGCTGCGCAGCCGTTCGCTCGACGACGCGGCGGCCCGGGCGACCGCGACCGAGCTCGCGGTGTCGGCGCTGATCGAGCTGCGGGCCGCGTCCGACCGCGACCGTTCGATCGCCGAGGAACCGGCCTTCGAGGCCTTCGCCCGGCTCGCCGACGGGCTGCGCCCGATGCTGCGGCACAGCCCGGTACGGCTCGAACTCGGCCCGCCGGACGGCCCGGACGCCGCCCGCGGACTGCCCGGCGACGTGGCGCACGGCGCGCGGGCGGTCGTACGGGCGCTGCTCCTGGTGGTCCTGGAGCAGGAGGCGGTGTCGCGGGTGCACGTCGGCTGGACGCTGACCGAGCACGAACTGCGCGCGACGGTACGGGACGACGGGCCCGGCCTCCTCGACGCCTGCCCGCTCGGCGCGGGCAGCATCACCGACCGTCTGGAGGCCCTCGGCGGCCGGCTCGACATGGACGCGGTGCCGGGCTGGGGCACGACGCTCACCGCGACCGTCCCGCTCACCGTGCCGGAGGCACCGACGGCCGCGCTCGACCCGCTGAGCGGGCTCGGCGAACGGGAGGTGGAGGTCCTCACCCACCTCGCGCTCGGGCACCGGAACCGGCAGATCGCGCAGGAGCTGCACATCAGCGAGTCCACGGTGAAGTTCCACGTGGCGAACATCCTGAACAAGCTCGGGGTCGGTTCGCGGGGCGAGGCGGCGGCGCTGTTCCACCGCGCCGCATAAGCCGTATACATGCCCTTGAGGGGCAAAGCGCCCGATTGTCAGTGGCGGGTGCCAGACTCGCACCTGTGAACGAACCGGGTGGCGTGGACGAACCGGCTGGTGGTCCGGGGGGCGGCCGGTGGGCCCTCGCGCCCGAGCCGGACGGGGACGGGGCGCTGCTCGTCCCCCTCGGCGCCGACGGGCTGCCCGCCGGCGCCGTGCGGCGCGAGCCGGACCTGGTCGCGGCGGTCCGGTCCCGGCCCGAGGTCGCCCGCTGGGTGTGGCGGTCGACCGCCGAGGTGTATCCGCGGCTGCTCGCCGCCGGGGTGCGGGTCGAGCGGTGTTACGACATGGAGGACGCCGAGCAGCTCCTCCTCGGCCACGAGGGGCGGCTCGGCGAGCCCCGCTCGGCCGCCGCGGCCTGGGCGCGCCTGCACCACGCGCCCGTACCGCCCGATCCGCCGCTGCGGGCCGCGGAACCGACCGCGCAGGACTCCCTCTTCGAGCCGGTGGCCGCGTCGACCGCGCTGCCCTTCGACGCGCTCCTGGAGGTGTACGCGGAGCAGCAGCGCCGGCACGATCTGGCCGAGCACCCGGGCCGGATGCGGCTGCTGACGGCGGCCGAGTCGGCGGGCATGCTGATCGCCGCCGAGATGCACCGGGCCGGGCTGCCCTGGCGGGCGGACGTGCACCGGGAGCTGCTGCACGGACTGCTCGGCGAGCGGTACGCGGGCGGGGGCGAGCCGCGCCGGCTCGCGGAGCTGGCGGACGAGGTGTCGGCGGCGTTCGGGCGCCGGGTCCGGCCCGATCTGCCGGCGGACGTGATACGGGCCTTCGCCCAGGCCGGGATCCGGGTGCGGTCGACCCGGCGCTGGGAGCTGGAGGAGCTCGACCACCCGGCGGTCGCGCCGCTCGTCGCGTACAAGAAGTTGTACCGGATCTGGACGGCGCACGGCTGGAGCTGGCTCGCGGACTGGGTGCGCGACGGGCGTTTCCGGCCCGAGTACCTGCCCGGGGGCACCGTCAGCGGCCGCTGGACCACCAACGGCGGCGGTGCGCTGCAGATCCCGAAGGTCGTCCGGCAGGCCGTCGTCGCCGACGAGGGCTGGCGGCTCGTGGTGGCCGACGCCGACCAGATGGAGCCCCGGGTGCTCGCCGCGATCTCCCGCGACCCGGGCCTGATGGAGGTCGCCGGGCACCCCGACGACCTCTACACCCGGCTGTCCGACCGGGCCTTCTCCGGCGACCGCGACCATGCCAAGCTCGCGCTGCTCGGCGCGATCTACGGGCAGACCAGCGGCGACGGCCTGAAGAACCTGGCCGCCCTGCGCCGCCGCTTCCCGCGCGCGGTGGCCTATGTGGACGACGCGGCGAAGGCGGGCGAGGACGGGCGCCTCGTCCGCACCTGGCTGGGCCGCACCAGCCCGCGCGCGGCCGGGGCCGAGGAGGACGGCGAGGCGGGCATCCCGCAGGACGAGCTCCCGGGCGAGCCGGGGTCGGTGGCCGGGGCCGGGGCTGACGGTTACATCCCCGGGTACGCGTCGAGCGACGCCCGGGCCCGCGGCCGCTTCACCCGTAACTTCGTCGTCCAGGGCAGCGCCGCCGACTGGGCCCTGCTGATGCTGGCGGCCCTGCGCCGCGCCACCGCCGGGATGCGGGCCGAGCTGGTCTTCTTCCAGCACGACGAGGTGATCGTGCACTGCCCGGCCGAGGAGGCCGAGGCGGTCACGGCGGCGATCCGCGCGGCGGGCGACCAGGCGGGCCGGATCGCGTTCGGGGACACACCGGTGCGGTTCCCGTTCACGACGGCGACGGTGGAGCGCTACTCGGACGCGAAGTGACGTGAGGCGGGGCCCGGGGTTCGGACCCTCACCTCACGCCTGACGGCTGCCGCCTTCCGGCTTCCGGCTTCCGGGCTACTTCGTCGGCAGCTTCTGCCACCTCGGGTCCAGGGCGATCGCCTTGAGCTGCTCAAGGGTCAGCGCGGGCTCCGGGCGCGTCGCCGGCTTCGCCTGGTCGCCGGTGTTGAACGCGGAGACCACGACCCGGAAGCCGTCCTTGGTCATCGTGTCGGCCGTCCACCACACGACGCCCGCCCCGCCCTTCTCGCCCGGCTGCTGGGTGAGCTTCACGACCCGGCCGTCCGGCAGCGTGGTGACGTCGCCGCTGCCGAAGAGCTGGCCGCGGACGTCGTTCATGCCGTACTGGACGTTGACGCCGACGAGGCTCCGGCCCTTGCCGTCGTCCACGACCACGCTGCTGTAGCCGGCCTGCTCGCTCTGGTCGACGACCGTCAGGCCCTTCGGCAGCAGCGACCGCAGGGTCGCCTTGACCACGGCGCCGCTCGGCTCGGCGTGCGGAGCGTCGGCGCCGGGCTTGCCGGACTTGGGCAGCGGGTACGACTTGGCCAGCACCGCCCAGTCACTCAGCGTGGCGACGTTCTTCAGCTGCTGCGCGGTGAAGGGAACGGACTGCCGGCTCGCCACGCGCTGGCCCTTGAGGGCCGTCGACTGGGTCACGACGACGGTGAACCCGTAGCGGTCGGTCACGCGCGTCCGCCACACCACGGGATCCGTGGCAGCGGCCTTGGCGCCCCGAAGCTCCTGGATCACCGACCCGTCCTCGCCCTTGCTGACGTTGCAGTAGTCCCACGAGTCCATGCCCTTGCCCTGGCAGGAGATCCCGCTCATCTGTTCGGGGGTCTGCCGCTGCAGGCCCACGTCGACGGCCGCCTTGCCCTTGCCCTCGTCGTACGTCGCATAGACCCCCGTCCCCGCGCTCTTGGGGTTGTCGACGGTCCAGGCACCGGCCGGCAGGTTGTTCTTCAGGACGGCCAGCATCTTCAGGGCGGGGATGCGCGCGCCGAGGTTCGCCTCGGCCTCCGCCGCCTTGTCCTGGGCGTTCGTGCCGCCCTGGGTCGGGCCGGCCACGGAGGACTTCTCCACCCCGCCGTTCCCGCCGAGCACCGAGCCGCCGTACACCCCGCCCACGCCGATCGCGGCGAGGGCGAGGGCGCCGCCGACGGTGGCGACGCGGCGGCGCACTACCCGGCGGCGGCCGCGGGCGAGGCCACCGGTGACGAGCTCGCGGCGGTCGTCGAGGGCGAAGCCCTCACCGGCCCGGCGCATGACGGTGCCGAGTTCGTCCTCGAATCGTCCGTTCGTGACGTCGTGTTCTTCGTGCTGAGGCATGGCGGGATCACCGTTCCGGGTCCGTGGTTCGAAAAGGAAGGAAGTTCAGGGGGCTCAGCGGGCTCAGAGGCCCAGCGGGCTCAGCGGGTGGCGAATTCGGCGATGCTGCCGCCGAGCCGTTTGCGCAGGGCCGCGAGGGCCCGGGTGCTGCGGGTGCGTACGGCCGCTGAGCTGGTGTTCATGGCGTCGGCCGTCTCCTCGACGCTGCGGTCCTCCCAGTAGCGGAGCACCACCACCGCCCGGTCCTTGGGCGCGAGCCCGGCGAGGGCGTCGAGGAGGGCGATGCGCAGCGCCGGGTCCTCGCCGCTGTCGGGGGCGCGGTCGGGCAGCTCGCCGAGGGGACGCTCGGTGGCCGAGCGGCGCCTGCGGTGGCTGAGGAAGGTCCGTACGAGCACGGTCTGTGCGTAGCCCGCCGGGTTGCCGATCCGGGCGACGCGGCCCCAGACGGCGTACATCCGGCCCAGCGTCTCCTGCACCAGGTCCTCGGCGAGATGGGTGTCTCCGCTGGTCAGAAGGCACGCCGAGCGGAACAGATGCCCGGAGCGGGCGGTGGCGAAATCCAGGAACTCGTCCGCGCGGGACGTTCTCATGTCCCTCCCCTCCGTCGCTGTCACGAGTTCGCTTGCTTGCTACACCTCATTGACGCGACGAACGCCCGGGAATGTTTCACGTGAATCCTCGACTTTCGAGGGATCTCGACGGCTCTCGACGACTCCCGCCCTCCCAGGGAGCACATTCCGGGCAAAATGGGGTAACCCTGTTGTATGAACACTTTCCTCGTGGACTCGGCGCACGTCACCACGGCGGCTGGTGTCTGGCAGTCCGGACTGGCCCAGGTGCTGGGTGGTCTGATCGTGGTCGCCATCCTCATCGGCGCCTTCATGTTCGGGATCCGGGTGAAGAACAAGGAACTTCCGCCACCCGACCCCGACACCCAGCCGCACCGGCCGGACACCGGAGCGTTGCCGGGTGAGACGTCCGAGTACCGGAAGCCCAGCGAGATGCCGCAGACCGACGGTGAACACCGGCTCATGCCGTACCACCTGAAGAACTCCGGCGAAGAAGCCACCGACCCCCCGAGCGAGGAAAAGCGCAAGTGGGGCGGCATTTCCAGCGGCGGCTTCGGCAGCGGCGGCCCGGGCCACGGCGACTGAGCCGCCCCGCCCCGCCCGTACCCGTACCCCGTGGACACCAGCCCTGCGGACATGACCCCCGTGGACATGACTCCCGTGGACTCCCCTCCCCTCGACCCCGCTCCGGTGGCCGAGCGGCTGCTCGGCACCGCCGGGGCACCCGCCGCCCCCTCCCTCGTGGAGGAGGCGGTAGGGGCCTCCGGCGGACGGCTGGCCGACCTCGCCGCCTTCTGCCTGGACTGGCTGCGGGCGCGCGAGGCCCTGCGCCCGGTCCCGCAGGACCCCTGGGACGCCCCGGAGGCCGAGGAAGCCCTGGACGCCCTGGCCCCGTCGGAACGGCTCGCCTTCGTCCTCCACGAGGACTTCGCCGTGCCGTACGACACGATCGCGCCGCTCGTCGGCCGCACCCCGGCCGCCACCCGTCAGCTGATCTCCCGGGCGCGCCGCCGCGTCGAGGGCACGGAGGAGCTGCCGGCCCCGGATCCGGAGCGGCAGCGGAAGGTGGTGGCGGCGTTCCTGGCCGCCGCGCGCGAGAACGACGTGGACACCCTGCTCGCCCTCCTCGACCCGGACGCGGTGCTGCGGGCGGACGCCGAGGCGGTACGGGCGGGGGCGGCGCCCGCGCACGGCGCGCCGGCCGTGGCGCACCGTGTCGCGGGACGGGTGCGGGAGGCTCGTACGGCGCTGGTGAACGGCGCGGCGGGCCTGCTGTGGGCGGCGCCTGACGGCGAACCGAAGGCGGTGCTCCGCTTCACCGTCCTGGAGGACCGGGTCACGGCGGTCGACGCCCTGGCAGACGGAGAGCACCTGTCCCGGCTGACGCTCGCGCCACTGTGAACTACCCGGCGGTGGAGCGGAGCCCGATCATGTTCCCGTCCGGGTCCTTCACGGTGGTGATCCGCATCCCGCCGCCGACCTCCTGCACCTCCTGCACGGTGGTCGCACCGGCCGCGAGCAGCGCCTGGAGCAGCCCGTCGAGGTCGTCGACGTCCCAGAAGGGCACGGGTCCGGTCAGCCCCTTGCCGTGGCCGTTGGGGTCGAGCCCGAAGTGCTGCCCGTCGACGTCGAAGCCCACGTAGTACGGCGCGTCGACGCTGGGCGCGGTTCCGAGGAGGGCGGTGAGCAGGGCCTTGGCCCGCTCCAGGTCCTTCACGGGAAAGATCACGGTGTTCATGGCCATGGCTGCTCCTCGGCGAACGACGGGGGCGGATGACGGGGTGAATGACTGAGGGACGAACAAAGCTCCTCCCCCAGTCACGCCCTCCGGGTCCCCCCGCGTCGCGCCGGACTGCGCCGTACGGACCACGTCACCGCCCGGGAGACCGCCCGAGGAGCTCCCCGGCCCGCCCGGCGATGTGCGCGGGCGGCTCGATCCCGGCCGGCAGCAGCGGATCGGCCTCCGGCACCCCGAACCGCGTCTCGACCGGCAGCACCCCGGCCCACAGGCCCATTTCGGCGTCGGGCCCGTCCCCGTCGTCCGGCGGCCCGCTCGCGACCTTCACGGACGCCTCTGCCAGGTCGAGCGCGACCAGCGCGGTCGCGGCCAGCTCCTTGCGGCTGGGCTGCCGCACGTACTCCCACTGCCCCGGCGCGGACTGCTCGGTGAGCGCCTTCAGCCCGCGCAGCTTCTCCTCCGGATCGGTCACCAGCCGCGGCACGCCGTAGATCATCGCGCTGCGGTAGTTCACCCCGTGCTCGAACACCGACCGCGCGAGCACCAGCCCGTCCACATGCGTCACGCTCACGCACACCACCCCGTCCGGCGCCTGCACCAGACTCCGGCTGGCCACGGACCCGTGCACGTACAACCGGTCCCCGTCGACCCCGTACACGGTCGGCACCACCATCGGCGCCCCGTCCACGACGACCCCGAGATGACAGAGAAACCCCGCCCCCAGCACCGCGTCGAGATCCCCCCGCCGATGACTCCCCTTGTGCCGCATCCGCCGCAACCGCGTCCGCCCGGTCACCCCGAGCTCCGACTCCGCCCCCTGCTCCGCCATCCCGGCTCCCCCGCCTCGCACATCCCGAATCAAAACCACAAAACCCCAGGTCAGAGTGGATCTGACCTGGGGTTCAAGGTGAGCCGCCTTCGGGATTCGAACCCGAGACCTACGCATTACGAGGCCCCACAAGATCATCCCGGCTGGTGCCGGACGATGCCGCAGAATCCCGTTTCCCCAGGTCAGAGACCTACGCCCCTGAACCCACGTGCCGCCCAATCCTCCTTGTGCCACCCAGTCCGCTCACGCAGCGCTCACGCAGGCTGGCCACTTGCGACCGCTTCGAGCCCGCCAAACCGCCGCGGCGTGGCAACCGTCAACCCACGGCTCATATCTCCGTTGCCGATCCAGCCGGAGCAGTAGCCCCCGGTAGTCGCGCATCGGCGCGGCGAAGACTGTGAAAACCGCCCACCGCTACGCCGTCCCATACTGAGCTGTGCACGAGCTGCTCGCTCAATGCCTGCCCCAGTGGGCGATCGACCGACGACTCGGTCTGTCGCACAAAGCCACAGCCGTCGCCGACAGGTGATCTCGGACGACTCGTGGCCGGCAGCCGAGCAGCAGACGTGGCCTCCTACGTGACCAAGCCGTACGCGGACCTGAGCGGAGCTGAACCGGATCTCGGGCACGAACAACTAGGAACGGAAAGTGCTGAGCAGGTGACGGAAGGCGGATGACCCTCAGCAATCAAGGCAGCTCGCGCAGCTGGTGATCTACAGGGACAGTGGATGGCGGGAGGGTTGTGATGAGGAGTTCATCAGCATCGCGCTTGCCGGTCTTGCCACTAGCGCTGTAACGCGTCTTCACCAATCGTTTAGTCAAGGGCCACGAGCGTACTCCAAGCGTCTCCCGGTCCACGCGGCTAGGCGTCATGCGAGCGTGCGCATAGAGCCAAGTGCTTTCGGTCAGCATTGGGTTATTGTCGTAGCTGAGCAGCCAGCGAAACTGCGCCTTGGTGCGCAGATATCCGGCGAGCTGCATGTGGAGCATGTGGTCGTCTGATCCCGCTTTGCCATCCCTGTCGCCGCCGTATCCACCTCGGGGGTCGAAAGAGGTGCGGTACAAGTGCGAGGCCTTTTCGATGTAGGGCGGGTCGAGGTAAGCAACGACGCGAGACGGGATCAACTGCGGGTAGTAACTGGGCACGTCATCGAGCGTCTGTTGCCAGTCCTTGTGCCAGACATCGACGATTCGCCCGGTGTCGTACAGGTGACCGACGTATCGAAGTCGCTCTTCTATGGCCTCCGGATTCCACCGGCATCCGATGCCGTACGGGCTCTCTTGCTTGCGTCCACCAATCGGGCCTGCCTTGCCATGAAGGATTCCAGAAAAGGTTGTGCGGTTCAGAAATAGGCACTGTGTCGCCAACTCCAGTCGGACCGTGGCAGGCTTCGCTTTCCGAGTAGGCACCCAGGAACGCCAGTAGTCCCACCGCTCAACGGCGGCTACTCCGCCCCGCTTGACGTATCGGGCCCACTCATCATGCATACGTCCGATCAGCGCTTCTGTATCAGCGGCCGCGGTCTGCCAGAAGGCAGTCACCAACGGATCCACGTCAGCGAGCAGCACTCGGTCGACGAGCCCTTGGCCGACGAGCCGCAAGGACGCCGACGCTCCGCCGGCGAAAGGCTCGACCAGCAGGTTAATTTCCGGAACGGCCCTCGACCCCTTGGCGGCATCCAAGATTCGGGCGATCACCGGAGCGAGGGACGACTTTGCTCCTGGGTAGCGCAGGGGCGACTGGTACCTACTCATCATGAGCGCGTGGTCAACGACGCCGAGGGGTGAAACGAGTGGGCGGGGGTTGTCGAGGATATGCGTCGGGATTGCCGGCGCAGCAACATGCGTAGCGCGAGCATCACGGAGGGGGGCGACCGGCACCACAGCCACATTCTCGATCATGGGGCAAACCGTACCGGAGCCGCTTGTCCACCAGACAAGTCGAGGCCGAGACGTTTGGTGGCTACGAGGCGGAGCACATCGGTGCCCACGCCGATCGGGAACGCGGCCTTCCCGTGCGCGGCCGCCACCGGGATGATGCCATCGACGTACATCGAGGAACCGGTGCGGTCGATCACGTCGAGGATTGCCGGCAGTGTCGGGTAGGCCGCCGGGTTGGCTTGGCCGCCGTTGGCGTCGTACGGTGCGCCGGTAGGTGGTGGCACGGTCGGGACGACGACTCGTCCATCAAGCGCGCGATACACGAACTTGCGGCCCCAGTACGTCTCCTTGCCGTAAGCGCGGGCGTTATTGGCGTTTACGACTCGAGCGATGATCTGTTCGTCGCATACCAACAGGTCACCCGGTTCGAGAATGTCATGCCGGGCCAGCTGGCGCGCGTAGTCGACCAGAGCTCCGGACTTCTCGATCCCACAGACGTACGGCGCGTTGCCCGGAGCAGTGCTGCCCATCGCTTGGAAGTATTCAAGGGCTCGCCCGCGCAGCTTTGCTGGTGTGCCGAACACGGCCAGCGGGCCATCGACGATGAACAGCGTCGTGGGCAGAGCCTTCTGGCGCGACTGCTCCCACAGCAGCGTCGCCAGCCCAACCAGCACCAACAGCTCGATCACCGACATGAGCCGCCCGAGAGCGGACTGGTTCGTGCCCTCTTCGCCAACCTCCTCATGGACACGGAGCACGTCGGTGGGAAAAAGGTGCACGCCGCACGCGTCGCAGTCGGCACCAGAGGGCGGCACGGGAACGTCTTTCTTGCAGTCCTGCGTCGGGCAGTTAACCGGCACTGTGGCCGCTGGCGACCCGGGAACGCCATGGAGAAGGAAGAGCAGGTCCAGCAGCGGCTGGTCGAGGCGATTGACGTCGATCTTCTTCTGCCGAAACAGCTCATTGATGACCTCGCGCCACGAGGTCACGATGTCGGCGTCGGCGCGTGTGTACGCGCCGGCGACAGGCAGGTCTAGCGTCACGAGGGCGGTGTTGACCGCACGCTCGATCTTGTACGGGTCCACAAAGCGCTCGGCCCGCTGCGATTCCAGAACACCGAGGTCCACGTATGCTGCGGCGGCCTGCGCAAACCCGTACAAGACCGATGGCAGGCCATCACGCACCTGCTCAACGACGTGTGAACCGTCGATCGCCAGCGCGGCGGTGAGTCGCTCTGGCGCAGACGGGGCGGCGAAGTCGCTCCGCGGACGGATTCGCTTGCGGATCGAATCCAAGTCCTGGATCGCCTCAGCCGGAACATGGAAGGTACGTTGGTCCGCGATCGCCCGGATGGCGGCCGCCGAATGCCCCAGCCGCGATGCGATCTCGTGCGCCCCACCGACAGTCTCGTACGGCATCAGAGTGCCGTCCCGTTCAGCGTCAACGGCGAGTCACCAGCCGCTGCTCGTGCTTCGTTGACGAGCGCGATGTCGTACCGATCGATCTGGACGGGAACGATGTACGGCGAGGACAGTGTCTTGAGCCGCACATACCCGCGGTCCTCGGAGGCGATGATCGCATCTGAGAACGCCCCGAAGTCGTAGAACTTGGCCAGTTCCCGTACCTCTGTCGTGTTGTTCAAATGGGCGACAACCCAGTTGGCAGTATTCGCCTTGACCTGGTGCGCTACCCCCGAGACCTCCTGCGTTGCGTAGGTCATTCCGAGATTGAGCTTGCTCGCTTCTTTAGCGAGCTTGACCCATACATCGAGCTCATCCTTGTAGCGGTCGGACGAAAATAGGTTGTGCGCCTCCTCAAGCATTACCTGAATATGCGGAGGCTCCTTCCCAGATGTAAATACCTCTGTCTGCTTAAAAAGCAGGCGTCGGGTAATGGACTCGCTAAGCGCCTTGGTGATCGCCTCGGCACCAACGTGAAGATCGACGATGACTACTCGACCGTCGACGAGCTCGTTGTAGATCTCCAGAGCAGGATCTTGCTGTGTAAACGGGCTATGGAACGGGCGCAACGGGTTCAGGTTCTTCCAACCACGAACGTTGCGCTTGTCGCTCTTCGTGGTGAAGATCGGCTCAACGCTCTTCCAGCGCACGTCTTTTGTGAAGTCGATCGCGTCGGTATCGCCGGCTTCGCGCAATTGGATAATCTTGTCCACAACTGCCTCAATCTCATCGGCAGCTACGGTTACCAGGTTGGCAGACTTGCCAGCTTGGGTGAACGAATTTCGACCGAGACCCACCACCGACTTCGTCCCTTGAATACCTTGCTCGACCTTCAGTTGCAACGCGGCACTGATGTTGATACGCGCGGCGAAGTTCGAAGGCACAGGGAAGCCTGCGCGGATCAAGGCGCCATAAAGAACCATCCGGGCGCGTCCTGGATGCGGATTAAACTTGTTGGCGGGATCATCGGCATACGATGCGCCAGCGAAGTCCTTTACATATCCAGATTCCTCGCCACTCAATTGGTTGGCAATGAGACCTTGCACGGCATCGATCTGGTTCTCTGCAAAAAAGTTGACGCTGAGCGGCTTAACGTGGGGCTGTGATCCGTCAGCACCAAACTTGAAGATGCGGACGTGGTTCGCGCCAATCGCTGCGATCTCAGTGCCGTCCTGGGTGTTCGGGTTGGCGTACTCTCCCTGCGGGTCAAAGATCAGCTGACCGATGGGATGTCCACCCGAAGCACGCTGCCGCTCGGAGACTGCGAACGTGCGCGCGATAATGATTTTTGCCGTGTTCGACTTGCCCATTCGAGTCATGCCGAGCAGAGCTGTCTTATTGCCGATGAAGTCCCGAATGTTGACCTCGACGGCGGCGTCGGCTTGCTTAGATGCCTTGGCTCGCCGCCGCGTCGCGGAGTACCGCACCGCGCCGATGCGCACGCGTTCCACCGGGCGCCCAGTCGGCTTGAGGTAGGAGGCAATCGTCGCGAGGCCGTCGCCGATCGGCTTCAGGACTCGATAAGTGGACGTGGCGTAGAAGTTGTCCACGTCGGCGCCAAACTCCAGAACTTTCTGCCCATCCACGTCGTCTTCGTAGAAGGTGCCGAGGATCTTGCACCGCACGCCAGTGAACGACACGCGGTTTTTGGTGAACGGGTCAAGCTCCGCATCGAGCACGGTGGATGGCGATGGGTCCTGGTTGTTCGAAAGGGCCGTTCGCAGGGATTCCTCGCGCACGGCGTGCAGGTCGCGCTCAAGCGACAGCGGTGCCGTGCCCTCGACACGCAGAAGCAGCACTTCGTCATCGTCGACGCGAGGGTCATTGACGTCCTGTGCGGTCGCGAGGAGAAACGAGAACTGCGAAATGCCACCGGCGTCGAACTTCCAGCGGTCGTGAGTTAGCACGACGGCCTGGCCGTAGTCGATCTGGTGAATCGCACCTATCCGGGTCGACCGACCATCGGCAAGCAGCTCAGACCGCAGCAAAGACCCGGCGCCAACGCCGGGGATGAACTCCATCATTCTCCACCCTCTCCGAACACACCCACCAGAAAGCCTCGCTCATTCCACCGACAAGATCAATATCTCTGTAGAGCGCTGTAGGTGACGGTGACGTGCGCAGCGTTGCTGGCTGGTAGATCAGCCTACTGCCAGGCGGGGTCGCTGGGTGCCGAGTTGAGTCGAATCCTGGCGGACAGCAGGGTCGTCTTCGGGCTAAGTACCGACACGGGGCGGACGGATGCTGGAATCTGGGCCTGGAGCACCCGTTGTCTGGCTTGCTCGCTCGCGGATCACTGGCGATCAATGCCACTGCTGGCTGCCAGCTGAACCGGTTCACTGACCCTGGAGGTCGGCGACGCGATGGCCGTCTCCGCTTCGGACCGGGCTCGTCAGGACGAGCCGAGCCCCTCGGCGAGAACAGGCTGCCCCATGGGCTTGCCGCAATGCGGTAAGTGGTCAGTGGCCTCTCGTCGGGGGCTCCCCGTGCTCGAGATACTCGGTCAGGCCGTTCGTCTGGGCCTGGATGCCTGCGGTGATTCGCCGCGCGAGGCGAGGAATGGTGAGGTCCGGCACCTGGTCGGCGTCGTGGAAGTCGTAGCCGCGGAGCTCGTCCGCTTGCAGGGCGATCTGTCGGCGGTCGTCGGCGGTCAGACAGCCGCCGTCGAAGAGGTAGAGGACCTTGTCTCCCTCGCCGGGGTTCGGTGCCCAGTCGACGACCAAGAGGCGGCCGATGTGCGGCGTGATGCCGAGTTCCTCCTGGACCTCGCGCACACACGCCTGTCGGGGCGACTCCCCCTCCTCGACGTAGCCACCGGGGATGTCGCGGTAGTCCTTGTAGGACGGCTCGACGAGGAGGACTCGATCTTCCTCGTCGAAGAAGAGAGCGCCGGCTGCCATGCGGGGGCGGGCCATCTTCGCTTCGTGCTCGTTCTCGCTCACGGCTCGGACTCTAGCCGCCCGCGACAATGCCCAGTCTGCGGGCCAGGTCTGCGACGGGATGGGCAGGCCGGCCCCTGGTACCGCGTATCCAGCCGATGACCAGCTCCCGGCTCAGGTAGTGGTGGCGCACCTGCTCGGGGGCGGCCTGTTCCGCTTCCAGTAGGACAGCCAGGGCTTCGTCGGTGCGGTTCCATGAGCTCAGCGCCCTGGCGACTTCGAGACTGTGCCGTACGCGTCGCTCCACGGGCAGGGCAGTCGTGTCGATTCGTGAGCCCAGGTCCGCAGCAATCTGGATGTCGCCGAGTTCGCCGGCGGTGGCCACGCAGTGGATGGCCACGTTGGTCGGGCCGAAGGCCGTCCACATGTGGTTGGCGTCGGCGCCGAGTCGTTGGGCGGTCTCGTTCGCCTCGCGGAGGAAGGTCTGCGTGGTCGCCCGGTCTTCTGCCCGTGCGGCAGCCATCGCGCCGGTGAGGAACAGCGTGCCGTACACCGAGAGGTACTCGTCGTTGGCGTTGCCCAGCTCCGGCTGCATGACGGCTGCCGCGTCGTTCACCAGCTGGACCGCGGCTGTGAAGCGGCCGGTGGCCAGGAGGCAGTGCGTGACCGCGCGGAAGAGCGATCCCGTAACTTCACTGCGGCCGCTGAGCTGCGCTGCTGCCAGACCGCGATCCGCGGCGATCCATGCCAGCTCGGACTCTCCGACCTTGCCCAGCACCATGGCGGCGCCGTGGTAGGCGAGAGCGAGCAGGGCGTGGGCCTCCTCCGCCTCGTGCCCCGAGTAGGCGCGGGACGCGGCGAGGGCATCGGCCAGGACAAGGGGGAGACGTCGGGTGGCGAAGCCGTACCGAGATGCCTGGTAGGCATCGAGCACGTCGCCCACGTTGCCTCGAAGGTCCCGCAGGGCGGGCGGTTCCTCGCCGCTGGCGGCTCCGAGTAAAGGGGCAAGCTGCTTGTAGTCCATGAGCGTTTCCCGCAGCGCTGGAACCGTGTGGTGACCGCTGTCGGCCGACCACTCCATGAGGGCCGGCTCGGCAAGCAGGTCTCCAAGGGAGACATCGAGGGCGTCGGCGAGTGAGGTGATCACCGAGAGGCGATCGAGCTCGATCCGGTTGTTCTCCGCTTTGCTCAGCCAGTCCGTGGTGCGGCCGACAAGGCCGGCCAACACCTCTTGGGACAGGCCACGCCGACGCCGATACCAGGCGACGCGCTCGCCGATGGTCAGGTTCTCTGTCATACCTCGCATGTCCTGATCATCACCTCGTGGCCGAAGTGAACCCCGGAAGGTTTTTCCGGGGTGCCGCCGGAAGCCCTGGCTACTGTCGCAGCAGACCGAGAACACCGCTGGGAGATGCGAACAACTCGTCCTGCATCAACTGGCTTTGGCTAATGACGCCCGTCCGTTCCACCCGTCTTCTTCAGGCAGAGAGATCGGAGATGCCACAGCCGTGAAGCCCGCACCGCAAGCCCCCGCAGGAGCGGTCCAGGTCGTATCGCAGCGCCCCGTGACCGTCGAAGCCGCGGCTGGCTGGAGTTCGCTGCCGGACTGGCTCACGGTCCGCGCGCTGGTGATCGACACGGGCACCGGCCGTCGAGGTGAGGTGCAGCCGTGGCCTTACTACTCCGAGAAGCCGCCCACGAGCGCCTGGCTGCGGCCGGAGGGCGGCGGAAAGGAGTGGACGGCGCCGATCGACGGCCTCCGGCCGGCGCGCGGCCAGCCAGCCGCGTGAAGCCTCAGCAGCTGTGGCAGCGGTTCGAGTGGGCCGCTGGAAGCTGCTTCCGCTGCGAACGGCTCGACGTCGAGGTGACCGTCATCGGATCCATCGCCGTGGGCGATGTCGAGGTCGAGATCCACGCGTGCAGGAAGTGCGTTTTCCGCCTGGAGCAGCTGCACTGGGCCCTCGTCGAACGACAGTCTCGGCCGCTTGGCCGATAAGCCTTACATCTGTCAACTAACTGGCAGAGAAGGGGGTTTCGACGCCGGTAACCTCAGGCGGGCGAGGCGCCGAGCGCCCGTCATATGGCTTGCCTGAAAGCTGAAAGGGAACCGATGGCCCAGGATCAGGAAAACACCGTGGAGCGCACGCTCGTCCTTCTCAAGCCCGACGCGATGGTTCGTGGATACGCCGGAAAGATCATCGCCCGGTTCGAGGACGCAGCACTGAAGATCGTCGGCATCAAGATGAAGCAGATGGAAGCCGAATTCACCCGGCGCCACTACTTCGACCTGGAGGAGCGGCTCGGCGCCGACGTCTACAACCTCACCTCCACGTTCATGCAGCAGGGCCCGGTCATCGCGCTCGTGCTGGAGGGCTTCGACGCCGTCGCTACCGTACGCAAGATCGTCGGCAGCACGTACCCGAACGAGGCCCCCGCCGGCACGGTTCGCGGCGACTTCTCGCACTACAGCCGGGGCGCCAGCGCGGCCTCCGGCAAGGCCGTCGCGAACCTGGTGCACGCCTCCGGCAACAAGGCCGAGGCCGACCAGGAGGTCGAGCTGTGGTTCGGCAAGGACGAGCTGCACGACTACCGCACCCTCGCGGAGATCTTCACGTACTGAGCCCTCCCGAGGTCACCTATCGGCTGTCGACGCGTTGAACACCACCAGGCACCAACGTAGGAGAGAAGACGTCATGACCAACCCGACCCGCGTCGCTTCCCTGGCCGAGCTGGAGAACATCTTCCAGCAGGAGCTGCCCACCGACCGATGGGCCGCGGCCGAGACCGCCTTCGCGCTCGCCGTCCGCAGCCGTGACACCGGCGACTGGGAGAAGTCCCGCGAGTGGGTGGCGCAGTGCCTCCAGCTGCTGGAGGGCTTCCCGGACGAGACCGAAGAGCACGTCGCCACCAAGCGCGTGTCCGTCGGCGGCGTGCCGCTCCCGAACTACCTGCACGAGGGCGTCGTGCGTGACCGCTTCGGCGAGCTCGCCTGACGCTCATCCCCGCCGGGCGGTGCGGCACGTACCTGCGTACCGCACCGCCCGGACGCTTGATCAATCGCACACCGCACTGAACTGAGCCAGCCCCGCTTCGCCTGGCTCGGGCGGATCGCCCATGCCCAATTCCGTAAGGGAGCCACTGTGGCCATCGAGATCGAGATGCGCGCCCGCTTCGACAAGGACGCGCACGAGCAGCTCGTCGAACGTCTGACGCGGGAGGCCGAGGACCTCGGCTGCGACGACAAGACCATCCACTTCTACGTGCTGCCCGATCAGCTGCTGAAGGTCACGGACAACATCGCGGCCGGCTCCGCGAAGGTCACCCTCAAGGCCAGCAAGATCGGGCAGGGCGCCGCTTTCCCGGAGACCGAGTTCGCCATCGGCCGCGAGGACGTTCCGGCCGCCGTGCGGATCTTCAACGCCCTCGGCTTCGAGGACACCATGCACCAGGCGTTCAACCAGCGCCACAACTTCCGCTTCCGCGGTGTCGAGATCGCCGTGAAGTGGAGCGAAGCCTGGGGGCACCACGCGGAGTTCGAGGTGCTGCTCGACGACGAGGCCAGCGCCACCGCGCGGGACGAGGCCGTCGCCCGCATCGGCGCCGTGGCCGACGAGCTGGGCGTGCACCTCATGACCGAGGAGGAGCTCGCCGAGTTCACGGCCGCATTCGAGGCCACCGAGCAGGCCCGCAAGGAGAAGGCGGCCCAAGCCGCGTCCGTCAGCTAGGCATCCGCTGTCGCAGACCACCGAGGGGGTGGGCCCGATGAGCACGACCTCGCCGGCCGACAGTCTGGTCGAGCTGGCTGCACGCAAGCAGCTACCGCACCACCAGTACACCGATCCCGCCACCGTCCGCTGGATCGCCGCGAACCGGCCGGTCCTCTCGGACGGCCCGCCTCCCCGGCTGCGAGCGACCTCGCAGAGGCTCCTTTCCCGCTCGGCCATCCCTTCCGGGTGGCTCGCCGAGGAGAAGTGCCTCAACTCCCTCCACGGGATCCGGCACGCGATGCGCACTGCCGCTGTGGCCGCGCTGCTCGCGGAGGCGGCCGGGCTCAGCGACGACGACACCGCCACGCTGGTCCTGGCCGCCGCTGTGCACGACTGCCGGCGCCTCCACGATAAGGACGACCGAGGCCACGGGGCGCGTGCCGCCATCTGGCTCACGGACAACGCCGACACCGTCTGGTCCCATTTCGGGCTCGTGGCGACGCCCAGCCGGATCATGGCCGCCGCGACGGCCGTGCGTCTGCACGACCTGCCGTACGACGCCTTCTCCGAGGACGATCATGCAGACCACGCCCGCGCCGAGGCCGTCTGCGACCTCCTCAAGGCCGCGGACGCCCTGGACCGCTACCGGCTGCCGAAGCTGCGCTGGTGGCCGGACCCCGCTCAAGTCCGGTCCGAAGCCTTCAGTGGCTTACGTACGACCGCCTTCGAGCTCGTTGTCCGGTCCGAGACCGCGTGGCTGGCCGGGGCGACCAGCGCGGATGCGGTACTCGCAGGACTTGAGCAGCTGGAGCTGACCGGCTGATGGACTTCCTCGACGCCTACGAGCAGTGGGCCGACGCCCACGCCTTCTTCGACTCGACCCTCATCCCCAGCCCCTCCGACGGCCGGGACCCGCTCTCCGAACAGGCCGCCGCGTGGGAGAACAGGCTCGTCGCCGAGACTCCCAACGGCTGGCTGCTCCGGGACAACGCCCTGTTCCGGGCTCTGGGCGGGGACGGCAAGCTCCACCTGCTGCACGTCACGCACGCCCTGGAGCAGATCAGCGAGCACGGCTCGCTCTACCCCTCTGGTGGCTGCCTGGTCGGCAGCGTGTACTGCGCGCCCCTCACTCCGACCGAGCGCGGGTACCGGATGCACAACCTCGCCGAGTATGTGCTCACCAGGGAGGCGCCGGCCTTCGTGGCGAAGGCCGGCGCACCCCAGCGCGTACCCACTCCGCTGATCTTCGAGATCAACCTGCCGCCCCAGGCGTACCGCGGGCTGGCCGGCGTGGACTACCTCCGCCTCGGCTCGATCCACCTCCAGATCTACATCCGCCTGGAGTACTTGCTCTCCAAGACCGAGCGGCACCAGCTGCGCGAGTCAACCGTCAGCAGGATCAAGAACTCCACGGCCTTCCTCGCCCTGGCGGCTGCCGTCGCCTACCAGGGCGCCACCGTCCAGCCCGCCACGTTCCTGCGGCTCCTGGACGAGACGATCCCCCGCCTGCCCATCCTCGGATACGTGTACTTCGAGGCCCTGGCGGAGTACCTGATGCTGCACTCCACCACGCCGCAGACCAGGCAACGGGCCGAGCTCGGCGAGTTCAACAACTGGCTCTACAAGGACATGCTCTTCGCGTCCTTCCCCCACATGGCAGGCAAGTTCGATCTCGCGAAGTTCCGGCCTTCCCCCGATGAGCTGGACACGCTCCTCGCCCGGATCGACCCCGGTCTCGACGCCGCCCACGCCCGCGCCTACCTCACCGGGCGGATCAGCCACCTCGTCGCGGCCCGGTTGTTCACTCCCGGGCAGATCCCGGACGCCTGGCACCACACCCGCTGGGAGTTCGACAGCCTCTCCACCCAGCTCGGACCGCTCCTCGGCCACCTGATCCACCGCGAGCTGCGGACCTTCGGCCGCTACCCGGACTTCTACTTCTACTTCGACCAGCACAAGGCGCTCCAGGCGTGGAACTACTGGAACCACATGGACATCATCGCGCCCTTCAACGGCACGATCCCCAAGGGCGAGATCGGCATCAATCCCGCGTACCCCGATCTCGACTACCGCGTCTGGCGCGCCGAGCAGGACGACAACGGCCGGCTCCATCCCACCGAGGAACTGACGCTGACCATCGCGCCGCGCCTGGTCGACATCAAGTACACGCTCATGCGCAACAACCAGTGGACCTCACCCACCCCTGCCGCCACCTGACGCGAGAGGACGCAAGGCTGATGAATGCCCACCGTACGGACGGCTCCTCCATCGATCTCCTCGGCGAACAGATCACCGCTCTCCTCGCCGACCCGGCCACCAGCCACGGTCTGGCACGTACCCTCCGTGCCACCGCCAAGGAGATCGAGCTCAGCCGCTACCACCGCACCAGCCAGAACGCTTTCCCCTCAGGCCAGCTCGACTCCACGCCGAAGAAGGTCCAGGTCGGCGGCGGAGCTCACCGCATCGACGGCTTCTTCAACATCGACGCAGTGCCGCCCGCCGACCTGCTCTGGGACGTCCGGGAGGGGATCCCGTTCCAGGACGACTCGGTGGAGGTGCTGTTCTCCGAGCACTTCCTGGAGCACATCGACTACCCGATGTCCGCGAAGCAGTACGCCCGCGAGGCCCACCGCGTCCTGGCGGCCGGCGGCCGTCTCATCACGGGAGTGCCGGACGCGGCCTTCGTCCTCGGCTCGTACCCCGCCAGCGCCGAGCAGGCCGGGGAGATGATCTCCCGTTGGTACGCCAAACGGGACTGCCGCAAGGACATCAACACCTACCTGGACCTGATCAACTACGTCTTCCGAGACCAGGACGACGACCCCACGTACAACCCGCACTACTGGGCGTACGACTTCGAGAAGCTCAGCCAGCTGTTCACCGAGGCCGGCTTCGTCACCGTCGAACCGTGGGACTTCGACCCCAACATGGCCAACCCCAAGCGGCAGTGGGCGAGCGTGTACGTCGTCGCAACCAAGTAGCCGACTGGCGCACGCCTCATTGGGCTTCCGTTGCGGGAGGCCCAGCGGGGTCGGAGCACGCGCCTATTGCGTTGCGGGTATCGCGCCCGCTTCCTACCCTCTTGCCCAACGCGTTGATGGAGACGAGTAGCCAAGGATCACGCGAGCAGAGAGAGCCGCCGGTAGCTGGGAAGGCGGACTCGCGCCCAAGGTGAAGACCCTCCTGAGCGCGGGGAGGAACGGCCACCTGGCCCAATGCCCCGCCGGTTCGCCCCCGTCATCGGGCTGAATGAGGCTGCTGCCCTCGGGTGGCGGCGAAAGTGCGGTGGTACCGCGAGTTCCCTTCTCGCCCGCACTCCCAAGGGATCATGACGACGCCCCTGGAGGGCTGCGGTGATCCACACGACGAGCCGCGTTCTGACCTCTGACCTACGCGGCCACATCGACCAGACCGTCTCCGTGTCCGGCTGGGTGAACGCACTCCGGCTGCAGCGCAAGATGCAGTTCGTGATCCTGCGCGACCACTCCGGCATGGCCCAGGTGACCCACAAGCGCGACGGCGGCCCGCTGGAGGCCGTGCTCGAGTCCCTCACACCGGAGTCCGCCGTACGGATCACCGGCCGCGTCGTGGACGCGGCCCAGGTCAAGCTCGGCGGTCTGGAGCTCGTCCCCGAGTCGGTCGAGGTGCTGAACCTGGCGGAGACGCCGCTGCCGATCGACGAGCACACCGGGCCCGAGCACCGGCTCGACTGGCGGTTCCTCGACGTCCGCAAGCGCGAGACCGCGCAGCTCGTGTTCACCGTGCAGACGACCCTGGAGCAGGGGCTGCGCGAGTACGCCATGGAACACGGCTGCACCGAGATGCACACCCCGAAGCTGATGGGGACCGCCTCGGAGTCCGGGGCGGAAGTGTTCAAGCTCGGGTACTTCGACCGGTCGGCCTACCTGGCGCAGTCGCCGCAGTTCTACAAGCAGATGGCGGTGGCCGCCGGCATCGACCGGGTCTTCGAGATCGGTCCAGTCTTCCGTGCCGAGCCGTCGTTCACGTCCCGGCACGCGACCGAGTTCACCGGTGTGGACGTGGAGCTGTCGTGGATCGACGACGTCGAGGACGTGATGGCCTTCGAGGAGCAGATGCTCGCCCACGCCATCGCCAAGGTGGCCGAGGTCCACGGTGAGCGGATCCGCGAAGTCTTCGGGGTCGAGGTCGCGGTTCCGGAGACGCCGTTCCCGCGGATCACTATGGCCGAGGCCCAGGCAGTCCTGCGGGCCGGCGGCTGGGACCCCGAAGGGGTGAAGGAGGACCTGGACCCGGACGGCGAGCGCCGGATCGCAGCGCACATGAAGGAGCAGACCGGGCACGAGTTCGCGTTCATCACGCACTACCCGGCAAGCATCCGGCCCTTCTACCACATGCGCCCGGCGGACCGACCGGACCTGACGCTCAGCTTCGACCTGCTCTGGAAAGGGCTGGAGGTCACCACCGGGGCCCAGCGCGAGCACCGCTCCGACGTCCTGCTGAAGCAGGCCGAGGACAAAGGCATGAGCACCGAGCCGATGCAGGACTACCTGAACATCTTCCGCTTCGGGTGCCCGCCGCACGGCGGTCTCGGCGCCGGCCTGGGCCGGATCCTGATGGTGATGCTCGGACTGGACTCCATCCGCGAGGCGGCCTTCCTCTTCCGCGGACCGAACCGCCTCACCCCCTGATCGCGGCCGGACGTGCCACTGCCCCCGCCGCCGGTCTGGCGGTGGGGGCAGCTTGTCGACGTTCACGCCAAGCTACGGGAGGTTGCGCTCCCGCCATACGGCGTCCATTTCCGTGAGCGCGGTCATCGCGTGGGCGATGGTCTCGCGGGTGACAGCGCGGCGCGGTGCCTCGTACTGGGGGTCATACCTCGCAAAGGTCCTGGAGCCGCGCGTCTGCGCCAGAGACGTTACGACATCGCACAGGAGATAGGTCGCGACCCTGCGCTGCCGTGCGTCTTCCTTGATGCGCCCCTGGTGCTTGTTCCATGCCTGAAACGCCGTGAGTTCACCCGCGATGACGCGGTCGGCGAGGTCAGGGGCATCGGTGCGCAGGCGGGCGAGGTGCTGCTGGCTGACTTGTGCACGGACCTTGTTGGTGAGTGCGATCTCGTGGGCCTTGTCCAGACTGACAGTACGCATGATGACCGGCTCAACGAGCTTGGGCTCATGTCGCATGACCATGTCGGCCAGCTCCAGTCGGCCAATGGAGACACCGGTCTTCTCACTGAGGGAGCGCATCCCCTCCTCGGGGGAGGGGTGCTCGTTCGTCTCGGTGGCGGCTTGGGCCTTGGTGGCGATCATCGCCGCCTGTCCCGTGGTCAGGTTGCGCTGGCGGATGTTGACGGACAGGGCGTATCCGTCGGGATCACCGCCCTCATAGGTGGTGAAGCGGGGTTCGACTCCGAGGGCCTTGCAGACGGCGAGTCGGTGGCGGCCGTCGAGGAGGGTTCCATCGGGGCCGAGGACGATCGGGTGGCGCAGGCCTTGGGTCCTGATCGACTCGGTCAGCTCGTGGAGCTCCTCGTTGGTGAGCGGCGGGAACATGGCAGCGGTGGGGTGGACCTTCAGGGTGGTGCTCCTTGTGGTGTGGGTGTGCCGACAGCACCGTGCGGGTGCTGTGCGTCTGGGTGGAGTTGGGCGCGGGCCCGTGTATGTAAATGGTCTGGGGAATCCCCGGTTTGGCTAACCGGGGATCGTCGGCTATACATATCGGCCCTCTCCCGGCGATCGCGTCCGGATCCGCCTGTGGGCCTCGGGCCCGGAGGGCGGCCACAGTAGCGGCCGACCCACCTGAGCACAGCTGCGGTGTGCTGCGGGGGAAAACGTGACCTGCTGGGGGTGCAGGGCGGGTGCCAATGGCGAGATTCCAGGGGTCAGCGTCGCGGGCGGTTGGGTCGGCCTCCGGGTGCTGCTGGCGGCAGTGTGGCGGTGGCCTGCTGGCCGGTCACCGACGCCATGGTGCGGAGGCGCGCGGCTTCAGCCCGGGGGTTGGGGCTTGGGTTGCGGCTGGTGTGCTGGAGGCGGGTGATCAGAACACGGGCGGGTTGGCGGGCTGTGGCCAGTTCGCGCTGGGCTGCGGCCTCCTTGAGTAGCTGGTGGGGTTGGTGGCCTCGGGCCTCCGCGTCGGCCAGGAGGGCGGCGAGGGCGGGCCAGCTGGGGTCGGTGAGGATGCGCTCTGCGTGGCTGGGGACGGCGGCGCGTACGTCGTGGGCGAGTATGCGACGGGTCTCCTGCTTCGGTTGATGCTGTTCGAGTACGACGAGCGTGGAGGTGAGGGCCTGGTCAGCGGCTGCCTGTAGGTGGTGGAGGGCTCGGCGGGCGGCGTCGGCTTGGTGGGCGTGGCCCTTGGCCTCGTGCCAGCGGTTGGCGATGATCCCGGCCCACAGGAGGGCTGCGATCAGGGCGGCGAGGGCGCTGCCGTCGGGGCCGGTGGCAGTGTGGACGATGTCGCGGGCCGCGTGGCGGATGGCGTGGGCGGCGCGGTCTTCCGCACGGATCTGGGAGCGCTGGGCGCGTGCGAATGCCTTCGAAGCGGCTTGGAGTTCGGCGCGGAGGTGGGTGGGGGCCTTCTGGGCGGTGGCTTCGAGGAGTTCGCCGAGGGCGGTGATGTGCGCCTGGGCGTGGGTGTCGTCGGCGAGGTCGGTGCGGAAGGTGTCGAGGGATTCGGTGGCCTGGTGCCAGGCGGTGGTCGGGCGGTTGCGGCGGGCGGTGGGGTGCTCCTCGGGTTGGCCGGCTTCGAGGCGGGCCTGGAGTTTGGGGAGGGTGAGGTCGGGGGCGATCTTCCCTCCGGGGTGGAAGATCTGTTCGCCGTCCTTGTTGAGGTCGCCGGGGCGGCCTGCGGCGTAGCCGAGGAGGTCTCCGGAGGGGCCGCGCCTGGTCTTGATCGCGATGCCGTCGGCTTCGAGGTAGGCGAGGAGTTCCTCGGCGGTGCGGGCGTGGGGGATGGCGGCGCGGATGCGGTCCTGGAGCCATTCGCGGCTGGTCTGTTCCCAGCCGAGGCGCTGGGCCTTGTGCATCTCGGCCTGGGTGGGAGCGCGGGTGCCGGTGCGGTCGCCCTTCTTCAGGCGGCGCAGGCCGTAGTCCTTCTCGATCTGGCGGCAGGCGTCGCCGACGTGGATGCCGCTGTCGTGGAGCTTGGGGCGGCGGCCGTCCTCGCGGACGGTGGTGGCGAGGATGTGGATGTGGTCGTCGACGTGGCGTACTGCGATCCAGCGGCAGGACAGGTCGTCGCCTTCGGGGGCGATGCCGGCCGCGGCGACGATGCGCTGGGCGATCTCGCCCCACTCCGCGTCGGAGAGCTGGCGGTCCTCGGGAGCGGCGCGGACGGGGCAGTGCCAGACGTGGTCGGTGATCTTCTTGCCGAACTCGCTGTTGCGGAGGCGTACGGGTTCGTCGAGGTAGCGGGCGAGCTGGGTGAGGGTGGCGTTCTCGTCGCGGCCGGGGTCGGGCATGGCGAGCATGGCGAAGCCGGCCACGATGTGCGGGTCGGTGTGCTCGTCGTGGCGGCCGGGGCCGTAGAGGTAGGCGAGCAGACCACGGGTGTTGGCGCCGGAGGGCTTGATGGCAGCGATCACGGCTGTCGGACCTCCCTCGGGTCGGCGGGCTCGCGCAGGGCCTCGGCGATCACCGTGAGCAGGTCGTGGAGTTCGTCGAGACGCTGGCGTATGTCGGGCGGGGTGAGGTCGCTGTTCAGGGCGCGGGCGATCTGGTTGATGTTGACGCCGATGCGGTTGCACTGGCGGAGGACCTGAGCGCGGAAGACGTGGGTGCGACGTCGGTCTTCGGACAGGGGGAGGTTGGCGGTGAACCGGCCGTCGATGAAGGCCAGGACGATGTCGGCGGCGAGGCCGGATTCGCCCTTGTAGTTGTGCTCGGCGGCGGCCTCGATCAGGCGGGCGCGCTCGGTGCGGGTGAAGCGCAGCGGGCCGACGCGGTCGGTGCGCTTGTTGCCGGTGAAGCGGCGGATCGTGGGCTGGACGCACTGCACCGACGGCTCGCCGGCGGCGGGCTGGAGGCTGGGCTCGGTGCGGAGGATCTCGCGCTGGACGGCGTGGAGCTTGTCCTGGTCGGGGCCGCCCTCGGACCCGACCCCGCGGTCCTGCGCCCCCTGGCGCTGGGCCGTCTCCGCCACCCCTGGGGCGGAGATCCCCGAAGGCCGGCCTTGAGTCGGACTCGGGGTACTACTGGCTCCGCCAGGGGCCGTCATCCCAAACGCACGCTGCCAACGGTCTGTCAGCCTAGGCGATTTCGAGACCGGCGAGGGCGTGGAGTCGGGGGCGTTCGGGTCGAGCGTCACAGGGTGCTTCTCCGATGCGGGGGTGGCTGCTGGCGATACGGGGACAGGCGGGGTCGGCAGGCGGCGCCAGCAGCGTTGGCAGAGGTTGCGGCGCGCGGTCAGCGAGGAGATGACCGGAAGTCCGACGGTCCCCGGAATACGCAGATGGCTGCCCCGGTGCAGGGGACCGTGGGGTACGGGTCGCCGGCTGGGGGCGGGGGCCGGTGGTCGGGGACGCAGGTTCTACGGTGATCGCCGGGGACCGTGGCCAGCAGGCAGCCACGGTCCCCGTCCGGCCTTACCGGCGTTGACCTGCGGTGAATATCGGTCAGTATCCGGGGGCGGTTCCGCTGAGGGCTTGCTGCCTGCGGAGGCCCACGAGATCCTTCTTCACCTTCCCCAGGCGCTCGTTGCTGATCGAGTGACCCTCGGCTTCGATGGCCGCCCGCATCTGCTTCAACGTCGGCTTCCCTTCCAGTTTCTCCACGATCGCGAGGAACTCGTCCAGGTCACCGGTTGTGGGTCGGCCGACCTTCCGGGAGGGGACGGCGGGCGGGTCGGCTTTGTGCGGACCGGCATCCAGGTCCGACTCCTCGGCAGCCTCGGCGGCGTTGTCACCGGAATCCTCCGGCTCCTCGCCCGCGGGTGCGGGCTGGCGTCCGACGGCTTGCCCATCGTCGGGCGGGAGCTGGGCGGCGATCGCCGCAGGGTGGTGGCGGTCGTCCGAGGGACGTGGGGTTGCGGGTTCGGCGACGTGCTGGTGGATCTGCCGCATCAGGGCACCGAAGGCCATGAGGGCGGCGGCTGGGGGGATGGCGGCGATCACGTAGTCCAGGAGCGGGACCTCGGTGGTGCCGCGTGTGCCGTAGACGCCGGCCACGTTCAGGGCGATGGAACCGAGGGAGCCGGTGGCGGTCAGGGCGATCGCCCACCAGTCGGTCACCCGGCGCAGGCTGGCGCGGAGCATCAGGAGCTCGCCGGAGACGATGAACGCGTCGAGGGTGGCGGGCCATGCCCACTGGCGTTCTGGGGCGTTGCCCAGGCCGTGGCGTCCGGCGACCTCGGCCAGGTGGGCGTACGAGAGCCAGAAGCCTGCGGCGGTCAGAGCGACGATCACGAATCCGGCGGCGGCCAGCACGTACCTCTCGGCTCGGGTGGTTTTGTGCGTGGGGGTGGGTGTGGTCAAGCGGGTGCGCTCCAAGGGCTGAGGTGTGGCCACCGGACTGGGTGGCTGTGGAGGGTGGGGACTCGTCCCACTCGTCCTGTCGCTGGTCAGGGCAGGTACGGGTGCTCGGCTGATGTCGAGTCGACTCGTTGCACCCGGCCGATAGCGCGTGCCGGGCAGTCGGTGAGACGAGTGGGGTACGAGTTGGTACGGGTGTCGACTCGCGCGTCCTGGGAGCCGCCTTACGGGCTGTGCATGCCTCCGCCGGGAGGTTTCACCAGGTCAGCAAGTTGGTGATGTCGAGTCGACTCGTTGCGCCTCCCCCACCCGTCCCCGCGCTGACCTGCACGGGGACGAGTGGGACGAGACGTGGAGGGTCAGGCGCTGGTGGCGGACGGCGCCTCTGCGGCGGGATTCTCCGGCGGGCAGTACCGGGTCCAGGCGTCGGTGAACTGCGCGGGGGTGAAGCCCTTGGCCTGGTTGCCGTCGGGGAAGCGGCGGTTGCCCGAGCCGATGCCGTAGTCATCGAGCAGGATCTGCAGGCCGCGCGGGGTGAGCCCCTTGGGGCTGTGCTCGGACCACGGCGCCTCTGGGTCGGCGTTGAGGAGGTCCAGCAAGTGGGTGGTCCGCAGCGCGGGCGGATTGCCGACGCTGGCGAAGGCTTTCCGGATGTCGGTCAGGATGCGGATCTTCAGCCCGCCGTCCTGGTCCCGTCCGGACTCGTAGTCCGTCATGGCCTTGCACGCCGTACGGGCGATCATCGGCCAGCGTCCGCCCGCGAGATCGGCGACGCTGATCAACGGCTCCCACGTGTCGGCTGCGCGGTCGTCGACAGGGAGCTTGGGCTCCAGCGCGGTGGCCTCGTCGCGGACGCTGGCCAGCCAGGCCGCCAACCGCTCGCGCAGTGCCCTGACCGCCAGGTCGTCGCGGCCGTAGCGCCAGGAGGCGACCTTCTCGCTGCGGGCGCGGCGGCGCATGCGGATGACCACGGACCGGTCCATGATCGTGTCGGGCAGGTCGCCGATGCCGGCCAGGGCGGCCATGGCGAAGGTGGAGAACTTCTGCACGTCGT
Organism: Streptomyces fradiae; assembly: GCF_041270065.1. Taxonomy (NCBI): domain Bacteria; kingdom Bacillati; phylum Actinomycetota; class Actinomycetes; order Kitasatosporales; family Streptomycetaceae; genus Streptomyces; species Streptomyces fradiae. The sequence continues at coordinate 3,566,014 of NZ_CP065958.1, forward strand.
GGTTCGGGCCCGAGACGCGCAGGGTGGGGCGGTTGCGCTGATGTCCCGCGTTGAGCAGGCCGCGCATCTCCTCGTTCTTCTCCGCGACTTTCGCCGACCCGAAGATCGTGTCGACTTCGTCCACCAGCAGGGTCGGCGGGTTGCCCTCGCTGATCGAGCGGAAGATCGCCGCCGCGGACGCGTTGACCGTGATCAGCGGTTCGTGGACCGCCTCGATCAGGACCTCCAGCAGCCGCGACTTCCCGCACCGCCTCGCCGGTCCGACTACCGCGAGGCGCGGGGCGTGCTGCCACACCGTCTGGAGGTGTGTGGCCGCCGCCCACAGCGTGGCGGCGGTCAGGGCCTCCTCGCTGGGCATCACTACGTACCGGCGGATCGTGGCGCGCAGCTCGTCCAGGATCGCCTCCCCCTCTGACGCGGGGGTCGACGGTGCGGGCGGGGGAACTTCCGCCTCAGCGGGGCCTTCGACGGCCGTGTCGAGGCCCCGAGTCGGCGCGTCTTGCAAGTGGGCGCCGGGCTGGCCGGGGACCGCGACCGCGGGCCAAGTCGCCTTGGCAGGTGCGGCAGGGGGCGTGGATGTCGTAGGTTCCAAGGGGCAGCTCCTTCTCGTGTGGCCGCGTGCGTGCTGGCCACTCGGGTTGACCGTGTGATTGCGGGTGGGGACGTTGCCGGGGCCTCCGACGTTGGCGCGTCGGGGGCTCACTTGTTTGCCGTGAGCCCTTGGAGGAGCCGGGCGACGACGAACAGTACGTCCGACCCCTGGCACAGTCCAGCGTTTCTGTGTCAGCTCCGCGCAGAATGGTCTGCTACCTTCTCTCGCCCTCAAGCGGCCAGTCCCAGCAGGTTCACCAGGTCTGCGGTCACCACGCGGTACGCCTTGCCCAGCCGCAGGACCTTGCACGGGTACTCGCCCCGCTTGGCCAGCTCGTAGCCCTTGCTTCGCCCGAGACCCAGCGCACGGTTGCTGGTGTCCAGGTCAATGGCTGCCGGCAGGGCCAATATCTCCCCGCGACCCATCCCCTTCGACCCGGTTTCAGTCGGGTTCTCGCGCACGCAGCGCTCCTCTCGTCACAGCCGTCGGCGAACGCGGTCCTCACGTCCGGCTCCGGGCCTACGAGAAACAAGCCTGTTCGAGCTAATGTGTCTCCATGACACAACATGGATTCGATGATGAAGACGAGGACGACGTCCCAGAGTGGGTGGACCAGGTCATGGCAACCGTGGCCAAGGAGGTGCGGCGACGCAGGAAGGAATTGGGCATGAGCGCCCAAGAGCTGGCCGATGCCTGTGAGGAAATCGGCCACCGGATCCCGCGCAACGTGATCGCCAACATGGAGTCAGGCCGCCGGGCCAGCCTCCCCTTGGTCGACGTCATGGTGCTGGCCGAGGCACTCCACACGAACCCGATCTGCCTGATCTACCCCGTCGGCTACGTCGAAAGGGTTCAGAAACTCCCCCTGCGCGACAGCGAGCAGACCTGGGGCGCCATGCGGTGGTTCACCGGCGCCGAACCCGGTGAGCCGCTCGCTCTCGATCGCATGCTGCGCCTATTCCATCGGCACGAGAGCGAGCAGCAGGCCCTCAATGCCGCCGAATCCAGCGAGCAACACGAAGCCTGGAAGGCCAAATCGGCCAGCAACCCCACTCAACGCGAAGAGGCCCTCAGCGCCCAAGCCTTCTACGCAGAAAGAGCAGCGCTCGCCAAACAACGGCTGCGCAGCCTACGCGCCTCCATCCGTGAGGAGGGCGGCACACCCCCGCATCTGATGCGAACCCGGTTCATGAGCCCGTTCGACGACGGCTACGAAGAGGAAGACATTTGAAGGGTTCTACCTACCGCCGCTGCTCCTGCCGCGACCCCAAGTCCGGCAAGGAACTCGGCGCTTCCTGCCCCAAGCGCAACAGCAGGAACCACTGCACCTACTCCATACGCCAGGAGCTGCCACCCCGCGAGGACGGCAGCAGGCGGTCGTTCGCCCGTGGCGGCTACACCAACGCCAAGGCGGCACAGGCCGACCTCGACCACGTGCGTGCCCTGCTCGGGCTCGCCGAGACCGACGACCCCGAAGGCATCCAGCTGCTCGCCGAGATGCTGGCGGAGGTCAGCGGCGAGAAGCTACCCCTGCCCGACGTGGAGGAGACCCGCCGACGCCTCAAGGCCGGCCAGGACCTCGTCGGCAGCCTGACAGTCGCCGAGTGGCTGGACCGGTGGCTGGCGGGCAAGCGGATCCGGAAGTCAGGCATCAGCCGGTACGAGACCGACATCCGCGTGCACCTCAAGCCGCACATCGGGCACCGGCGCCTCGACAGGCTGCGCGTAAGCCACCTGAGCGAGATGTTCACGGCCATCGCCGACGGCAACGCCGAGGTCCTGGAGCAGAACGCCCAGCGGCGAGCGGCCGTAGAGGAGTTGGCGACCATCCCGTGGAAGGGGGCCGAGAACCGTGCTCGCCGGAGGGCGCTGAAGGCGGCGATCGACGAGATGCCGGCCTTCCGTCGGGTGACCGGCCCTGCCACGCGCCAGCACGTGAAGGCCACGCTCCGCGCGTCCCTGAATGACGCGATCGGGCAGCAGATCATCACGTTCAACCCTGCGGCCCACGTCGAGATCGACCCGGTGCGGAAGCCGAAGGCGCTCGTGTGGACCGACGAGCGGGTCGCCAAGTGGGAGCAGACCGGTGAGAAGCCGTCCCCCGTGATGGTCTGGACACCGGAACAGACCGGCGCCTTCCTCGACTTCGTCGCCGACGACCGTCTGTACGCGATGTGGCACCTGATCGCGTTCCGCGGGCTGCGGCGTGGTGAGGCGTGCGGTCAGCCCTGGTCGGAGACCAACCTCGACCAGCACTCCCTCACCGTGACTGGGCAGCTCGTCCAGGACGGGTGGGAGGTCGAGGCGTCCGAGCCGAAGACCGACAGCGGCTTCCGCATCGTCGCGCTCGATGACGACACCGTCGGCGTCCTGGAGCGGCACCGCAAGCAGCAGGAAGCCGACCGTTTGGAGTGGGGGTCGGCCTGGGTGAACACCGGGCTCGTCTTCACTCAGGAGGACGGCTCCTGGCTCCACCCAGGCAAGGTGACGGATCTGTTCGAGCGGCTCGTCGCCGCTTCCGGGCTGCCGCCGATTCGGCTCCACGATCTCCGGCACGGGGCGGCCACGCTCATGCTGGCCGCCCACATCGACATCAAAATCGTGTCGGACACGCTCGGGCACAGCGACACCCGGATCACGCGCGACATCTACCAGAGCGTGCTCCCCCACGTCGGCAAGAGCGCCGCCGAAGCCACCGCGAAGTTGGTCCCCCTCCAGCGCAAGGCCGAGCAGGAAGCGCAGGCCAGCAAGGCCGCCAAGGACGCCAAGCGCGCCGCGAAGGCGAAGGCCAAGGGGAAGAAGGGCAAGGCCAAGAAGGCCGCCAAGAAGGGCTGACGGCCCCTCCGCTCACGCACGCAAACCTGCGGCACCCCAGCCGTGTGCCCTGTCATGCCCCGAACAATAGAAATCCCCAGGTCACGGGCTGTGTGACCTGGGGTTTCTCTAAGCCGACTTGCGATTCGATCTCGAGACCTGCGCATACGAGGGGCCGCAAGATCATTCAGACCCCTCTCGAAACATGGCCATCAGGTCGGTTCCTGTCCCCCGACCGCCGTAATGTGCCCGTTCGCCTCCCTGAGCCTGCCCCGGCGGTGCAGGTCATCGATGTCGGAGTCCAGGAAGCTGCGGATGTCTCGACCCATGCGGCGCCAGCCGAAGAACTCGCCTGCGTGTCTGACTAGTTCATCCCGCGACATGCCCGGGCACTCCACGGCAAGTTCGTATAGCGCAAGCTGCCGTTCAACCGGAGCAATGTGCGCCGCCTTGCGAGGGGGGTCGCCCTCTTCTGGAACGCGGGCATAAAGTTCCTCCCTGCCTGCCACGTCCAGAAAGTACCCATCAGGGGTGACCTGCCCCGAGCGGACGAGACCGCGCACCACTTCCCGCACGTTGTCGCGGATCCTGTTACCCGCCCGGGCCACGCCCCACGCCTCCTTGGCGCGCTGCACCAACAGCTCTTCGTGGACGGGGCCCTCAATCCCGATGACCCTGGTCAGAAGATTTCGCAGCGCGGGCCGGGCTTCCGGGGTGTGCAGTTCGTACGGCGAGGTCACGGTCATCTCGCATGTCTCGTACAGAGAACTCCACGGCCGGTCGGGCTCGGTGTCGACCGGAACGCGCTCGTGATCCGCTGCGGCGGTCGGAGGCGTGTCGTCTCCCGGTCCCGGGGCGCCGGGCGCCACCGACACGCCGGAGAGTGGGGAAACCGCCCTGGTGCCCGAGACATCCCCCACACTGTCGCCCTCGGCAGCCACCGTCGGGCGCGTCCTTGGCTCCGTCGAGGCAGAGCCCGACGTCAGTCCACGCTCGACCGCCAGCTCGACCGCCTCACGCAATCTCAGCTCGGCGGCAGCCCGGCCGCGATACCAGTCAGTGCCCCAGATGCGGTGCAGCCGCCAGCCCAAACCGGCGAGCACCTCTTCCCGCAGCCGGTCGCGGTCGCGAGCCGTCCTGGACGAGTGGTACATCGCACCGTCGCACTCGATGCCGAGCGCGTAGGTGCCGGGGAACTCCGGATGGCGCACGCCGATGTCGATGCGGTACCCAGCGACGCCGACCTGAGGCTGCACGCGGTAGCCCCAGTCGCGCAGCACCCGAAGGACGGACTCCTCGAAGGGACTGTCCGGCTCGGCGTCGGCCTGTGTCACGTCCTGCGCAAGGACGGCGTGGCCGTTCTCGGCATACTCGAGATACCGCTTGAGGTGCTGAACGCTCTCGTTCGCACTGTCGGCCAGGCCACTGCCCCGGAAGGACGCGACGACCTCCATGCGGAAGCGCGCCCGGGTGACAGCAACGTTGAGGCGCCGCCAGCCGCCCCCTTTGTTGATCGGCCCGAAGTTCATTCCGAACTTGCCATGCTCATCGGGTCCGTACCCGATCGACATGATCATGACGTCGCGCTCGTCGCCCTGGACGGATTCGAGATTCTTGACGAAGAACCCGTCGAGTCGATCCTCGGTAAAGCAACGGTCCAGGTCGGGGCGAAGCAGCCGGGCCTGCTGGACGGCCTGGTCGATGGCTGCCGCCTGGGCCTGAGAGAGAGCGATGACGCCCAGGGTGCGGCCGGGGCGGGTGTCGAAATGATGGATGACCCGCCGGGCGACGAAATCCGCCTCCACGCGGTTGTCGCGTCGACCACCCCGGTCGTAGACGCCCTGTGCGGGGAAGAACTCGACGCCGATGTCGTTGCCGTGGTCCATTGCTCCCGGGAACGTCACCATCGAGTTGCTGTAGAAGGACCTATTACTGAAAGTGATCAGGTCTTCGTGACGGCTGCGATAGTGCCAACGCAAGGAAAGCTCTCGCAGAGCGCCCGCCTTACAGGCATGCAACAGCGACTCGAAGGTGTCGGGGACGTCCTCGTCGTACTCGTCAGAGTCATCCTCGACGGCCGCGTCGAAGAAGGAAGTGGGCGGCAGCTGCTTCTCATCGCCGGCCACGACCAGGGAGTCCGCCCGGTATACGCAGTTGACGGCGTCGGCTGGGCGAACCTGTGATGCCTCGTCGAAGATGACCACGTCAAAGTGATAATCGGAAGGCAGGAACTGGCTCACAGTCAGCGGGCTCATCATGAAGCACGGCTTGATCAGTCGGACGACTTCACGGGTCCGGCCGAGCAGTTCTCGCACCGGCATGTGGCGTCGCTTCAGCTCCGCCTGTCGCTTGATCACCGCGGCCGCCCCACCGCTGAACCGGCGCGGTCGACGCTTGTTGCACGCCTCAATCACGGCTCCACTCGCGGCAGCGACCAGCCGGCGGTCAGCCTCCTGGAAGTCCGCCACCCGAGCGTCCAAGTCCATGGAGCGGGTGGTGGTGAGCCTGGTGTCCGTGGCCAAGAGGTCGTCGGCCCAGCACTTCAGCACCGCCTGCTCAACAATCGCAGGCAACCGCTCCGGCAGGACACCTCGTTCGACGGCACGCGGGACGAGTTCGTCGACACTGTGATGGGCCAGGACGTCCAGTCCGGAGCGGTACGCCTGCCATTCCTCCGGGCCGCGCGGGTCGGCTCGGAGTTCGTCGACGGCCTGCTGGGCCTGATCGAAGGTACCGAACAGGGCAAAGGACAACTGGACCTGGCGGGACTCCTCGAAGAGGTCGTGCAGCGCAGTCGAGGACTCCGACCAGCGAGCGGCGCGTCGCATCGCCGCGGTACACCAGCCTGCCAGTGCGCCCCGAATGCTACGAGCCAGCAGCCCTGGCAGCTGGTCAGGCTCAGTGCCGTCGGCCAGGCGGGCGGTCAAAAGGTCCCGGTGAGCCATCCCGCGGGTGAGTTCCGCGATGCGGTCCGCTGTGGCCAGCACCGCATCCAGGGCGGGCAATTCGTCTTCGTCGCGGGGAACATAGCCGCCCAGCGCCGCCTCGTGGTGTGCCACCAGCCGAGCCACCTCGGCCGCAGCGTTCTGCCAGGCCAGTGCGTCGTTGAGTCGCTGGGGCAGCGTCTTGTGCCAGGCCCCGTCGCGCGTCAGCGCGGCTACCGCCGCACGATCCTCCCGGTACTGGCCGGACAAACGCGCGAGCACGCCTCGATGCTGTTCGGTGAACCTCCCAGCCAACGCGGGCAGCTGTTCGACCTCCAGCACCTGTTCGCTGAAGACATCCCGCGCTGCCGCACAGGCGGCAGCGCGGGCGGCGAACGCGTCCCGCAGCTCCTGAGCCGCTCGATGTGCCTCGTGCAGTCCTTCTTCGTCGAACCATCGCGCAGGAGGCCGCTTCGCAGCGGAGGTCAGATCGGCGAGTTCCAATAGGCCGAACGCGGCTTGAGGTGCGTCTGGCTTGGGTAGTCCGAACAACTCGGCAAGCTGGGCGAGGCTTCCAGGCAGCTCGTCTGCGAGTCCGCCACCGACCGCGCCAACCGTGGCCTGGTCCCGGTCGGGCAAGCCCGCTTCCAGCATCCGTACGGTCTGCCGTATGTCGTGCACGGTACGCAGTTCGGGAATCGTGGCCGCAAACGGACGACGCTCGGCAGCCGTGAGGAGGTCTGCAAGCGCTTCGGCGGCCTCGGCGAGGACCGTGGTGGGGGCGGCGGAGGTCCCCTTCAGCCCCCGCCAGACGAACGCCTCGCCCTCCGCTGCCGGGCGCCAGGCCCTGCTGACAGCGCCGGCGGCTCCAATGAGCGCCTGGAGCTCCCCGGCGCCAAGCCGCCGGACCGTGGCGGTGCTCTTGGCGCCGAGGGTGAACTGCGGGGTGTCCGCCTGCTCCAGAAGGACCAGACGACCCAGGACATCGTGGAGGGAGCGGCCGAGCAGGTCACGCGTCTGGTTCATCGCCGCCGCGTAGGCCGACAGTTCCTCGCGCAGCCGACGGGCCCGGTCGAGTTCGTGCTCGGCCGCCCCAGTGATCCGCACCTCGGTGGTCAGCACCCGCTCGAGCTCCGTCGCTACGGCTTTCTTGCTGGTGTCACCGCTGTGCAGGGCCATGACGAAGTCCCCAAGGCCGACGCCTCGCAGCCTGTTACGAACCACGTCGAGCGCCGCGGCCTTCTCGCTGACGAAGAGGACGGAACGGCCGGCGTGCATGAGTGCAGCGATCATGTTGGTGATCGTCTGGCTCTTGCCGGTACCGGGCGGACCGCTCATCACGAAGGAACGGCCCTCCAGCGCTGCCGCGATGCACTGCCGCTGTGAGGAGTCCGCGTCCAGCACGAGCGGCGTCCGCTCGGGCAGCTGGATCTCGTCGATGCGGTCGAGCTCGGGCGGCTCGAAGCCGATCAGATCGTCGGGCAGCCCCGCATCGGGTCCAAGGCCGACGGCCCGGACCAGCGGATGAGCGAGGATGCACGCCTCATTCTGCTGGAGGTCCTGGTACATGGCCTCCTTGTGCGAGGCGAAGAGGCCAAGCACCACGCGCTCGTCAACCGACCAGCCGTCTTGTCCTCGCGCGATTTCCCGGGCGGCGGCAAAAACCGCTCCAGGATCAGTCACGTCACAGTCGGCGACCGACCCCCATTCGACGCCCAGTCGATCCACCTTGACCGCGAGTGCGGGGTTGAGAATCCGGTCCTGGTTCTCCGCCATGTGCAGACGCATCTGCCGTCGGCCGTCCCGGCGAAGCTCCACGGGTACGAGCAGCAGCGGAGCAGAACTCGTCTCCTCGGCGCCCTCCTCCCGCCAGTCCAGCATGCCGACGCCGAGCCAGAGCACCCACAGGCCGAAGTCGTTGTACATCTGGCCGGACTTCTGGCGCAGTTGGTAGAGCGACGCGTCCAGCCCTGCCTGCGTGCTCTTCTGCGTCACCAAGCCGGAGGCGCGATCGGGGTCGCCCACTGCGGAAGGGGAACCGTACCCGTAGATAGTCCGGCCGCCGCCCGAAGCCTCCCCCTCTCCCTCCCCGCCGCCCATGCTCCCCTCGGCAGGGTCGCTATCCCCGACGGGAGTGAAGACCCAGCCACGAGCGAGCCCAGCCAGCACGGCGGAGGCATCGGGTGCTGTGATCTCCAGGGTGGCGGTCCTCGTGTGACGGAAGTTCAGTAGACGGTTGCGCCTGCCGAGGTCGAGCAGGGAGCCACGCCAGTCACCCAGCACTGCCTTCAACCGGTTGAGGGCAGGGTCACTGCCGCCTGCGGGGCCACTCTCACGCGGTGCGGCTCCGGTCCTTCCTGAACTGGGCATACACGAATTATCTCAGTGCTGATAGCCCGACACACCAGTCTCAGTTCTTCTTGTCTTAAATGAGCATTCACAGCAACGGCCGGTGACACCCTGTAGCACGCCTGGCGTGTGGCGAGGCATCCCAGCATGACCGACGGGAGAGGGCCCGTAAGACCAGGGGGAAGGCAGCCAGGCCAAGGCCAAGGCCAAGAAGAACGCACGGAAGAAGCCCAAGAAGTGGTTGCTTGGATCCGCTCCGCTCACGCATCGCTCACGCAAGCAAAGTCACGGCACTCCGGCCGTGTGCCCCGCCATGCCCCGAGCAACAGAAAACCCCAGGTCACGGGCTGTGTGACCTGGGGTTTCTCTGAGCCGCCTTCGGGATTCGAACCCGAGACCTACGCATTACGAGTGCGTTGCTCTGGCCAACTGAGCTAAGGCGGCATGCCGTGCGGTCCCATGGTGGGTGCAGCAGCGTCGCCAAGTCTACACAGTTTCCGGGGGTGCTCCGACCACGGGTCGGAGCGGTGGGGGGAGGGGCTATGAGCAGCGCTTTCCGTTCTGGGGAGGGGTGCCTTCGAGGAGGTAGGTGTTGATCGCGGTGTCGATGCAGTCGCTGCCGCGGCCGTAGGCGGTGTGGCCGTCGCCCTCGTAGGTGAGGAGGGTGCCGGAGGAGAGCTGGGCGGCGAGGGAGCGGGCCCACTTGTAGGGGGTGGCGGGGTCGCGGGTGGTGCCGACGACGACGATCGGGGCGGCGCCCTCGGCGGTGATGCGGTGGGGGCTGCCGGTGGCCCGGGCGGGCCAGTAGGTGCAGTTCAGGGCGGCCCAGGCGAGGTTGCGGCCGAAGACGGAGGAGGCCTGCTCGAAGGACGGGACCGCCTTCTCGACGTCCGTGGGGCCCGCGGGGAAGGCGGGCGGGAGGTCGAGGCAGTTCACGGCGGCGTTCGCGTCCATCAGGTTGGCGTACGAGCCGTCCGCCTCCCGCTCGTAGTACGAGTCGGCCAGCGCGAGCAGCGCCGAGCCCTCGCCGCCCATCGCCCGGGTCAGCGCCTCGTGCAGCTGCGGCCAGGCGGACTCGTCGTACATCGCGGCGATCACCCCGGTGGTGGCCAGGGACTCGCCGAGCTCGCGGCTCTCGCCCGTCGGGACCGGCTTGGCGTCGACCTCGCGGAAGAAGCGCTTCAGGGCGTCGAGGGCGGCCGGGGCGGACGCGGTGCCGAGCGGGCAGTCGATCTGCTTCACGCAGTCCGCGGCGAACGCGTTGATCGCGGTCTCGAAGCCGGCGGTCTGCTCCCGGTTCAGCTGCTCGGCGGTCAGCGACGGGTCCATCGCCCCGTCCAGGACAAGCCGCCCGGTCCGGTCGGGGAACAGCTCCGCGTACGTCGCGCCCAGGAAGGTGCCGTACGAGGCGCCCACGTACGTCAGCTTCTCGTCGCCCAGGACCGCCCGCACGATGTCCATGTCGCGCGCCGCCTCCACGGTGGAGACATGCGGGAGGACCTTGCCCGAGCGCTTCTCGCAGGCCGCCGCGAAGTCCTTGTACGAGTCGGCGAGCGCGTTCTGTTCGGCGGCGCTGTCCGGGGTGACGTCCACCTGCGTGTACGCGTCCATCTGCGGCCCGGTCAGGCACTCCACCGGCTCGCTGCGGGCCACCCCGCGCGGGTCGACGCCCACGATGTCGTACCGCGCGCGAATCGGGGCGGGGTAGCCGATGCCCGCGTACCCCTGGAGGTAGCCGACGGCCGAGCCGCCGGGCCCGCCCGGGTTCACCAGGAGCGAGCCGAGGCGCTTGCCGGGGCCGGTCGCCTTCACCCGCGAGATCGCCAGGTCGACCCGCGCGCCGGCCGGCTTCGCGTAGTCCAGCGGGACGTGCACGGTGCCGCACTGGAAGCCCGGCACGCCGCAGTCCCGCCAGGTCACCTTCTGGCCGTAGTACGCCCGCAGCCCGGCCGAGGACGCGGACGTGGACGCGGACCGGGACCCGGAAGCGGAGGCGGAGGCGGAGGCGGAAGACGACGGCGCGGCCGCGTCACTGCCGCTCGTCGAGCAGCCGGAGAGGATGAGCCCGGCGGCCGTGAGGGCCGTGGCGGAGATGCGGAGCAGGCGCCTGGAGTCCATTCCCGGAGCGTATCGGGGCAGGTACGGAACGTGTCCAATCGGCCCTGTGGACAACTCCGCCCCTGTGGACGATCCCCCGCGGAACCTGTGGACGGTCAGTCCCGCAGCGCCATCGTCATCGCCTCCACCGCGAGCAGCGGCGCCACGTTCCGGTCGAGCGCCTCGCGGCAGGCGAGGACCGCCTCGATCCGGCGCAGGGTGCGCTCGGGCGGCGTGTCGCGGGCGATCTGCTCCAGGGAGTCCCGTACGTCCTCGTTGGCCAGGGCCGACGCCGCGCGCAGCTGCAGGGCGAGCACGTCGCGGTAGAAGCCGGTCAGGTCGGAGAGCGCGAGGTCGAGGCTGTCGCGCTGGGTGCGGGTGCGGCGGCGCTTCTGGCGCTCCTCCAGCTCCTTCATCGCCCCGGCCGTGCCGCGCGGCATCCGGCCGCCCTGGGCGGCGCCGAGCGCGGCCTTCAGCTCCTCGGTCTCCTTGACGTCGACCTCCTCGGCGACCTGCTTGGCGTCCTCGGCCGCCGCGTCGATCAGCTCCTGGGCGGCCCGCAGGCCGCCGCCGACGTCGCCGACCCGCAGCGGCAGCTTCAGCACCACGGCGCGGCGGGCCCGCGCCCGCTCGTCGGTGGCGAGCCGCCGCGCGCGGTCGATGTGTCCCTGGGTGGCGCGGGCCGCGGCGTGCGCCCGCTCCGGCTCGATCCCGTCCCGGCGGATCAGCAGGTCGGCGACGGCGTCCACCGAAGGAGTGGTCAGCGACAGGTGCCGGCAGCGGGACCGGATGGTCGGCAGCACGTCCTCCAGGGACGGTGCGCACAGCAGCCACACGGTGCGCGGCGCGGGCTCCTCCACGGCCTTCAGGAGCACATTGGCCGCGCCCTCGGTGAGCCGGTCGGCGTCCTCCAGGACGATGACCTGCCAGCGCCCGCCGGCCGGGGACAGCTGGGCCCGCCGGACCAGGTCGCGGGTCTCCTTCACGCCGATGGAGAGCAGGTCGGTGCGGACCACCTCCACGTCCGCGTGCGTACCGACGAGCGCCGTGTGGCAGCCGTCGCAGAAGCCGCAGCCCGGCGCCCCTCCGAGCGCCCGGTCCGGGCTCACGCACTGCAGCGCCGCCGCGAACGCCCGCGCCGCCGTGTCCCGGCCGGCCCCGGGGGGCCCGGTGAACAGCCAGGCGTGGGTCATCTTGGACGCGTCGGGAGCGGGCTCGCCGGCGGCATGCGCGGTCACGAGCGCGTCGGCGTCGCGCGCGGCGGCGGCCAGCTGCTCCTCGACCCGCGGCTGCCCCACGAGGTCGTCCCATACGGCCATGCCCGATGCCCCTCCTCAGGTACGCGCTGCACGTACGCGTTCCATTGTGGGGCACCGCACTGACACCCCGGCCGTCAAGCGCACCCCGGCCGTCAGCGCCGGCGGCGGCGCTCCTCGTCGTCGTCCCCGAAGCCGCCGAGCAGTTCGTCGGCGAGCGTCGGCAGGTCGTCGAGCGGGGTCTCCTCCGCCCAGTCGGAGCGGCGGCGCGGCCGGCCCTGCTCGTCCAGCTGAGGCAGCTCGCGGGTCCGGTCGTTCGGCCCCGCGTCCGCTTCCCGGGCCGCCTCGTCACGGAAGAAGCCCTGCGGGACCCGGTCGGCCGGCTCGTCGCCCTGCACGGCCGGCAGCACAGCGGTCTCGTCCACCGCCGGAGTCTCGCGAGCGCTCTCGCGGACGGTCTCGCGGGGATCCCGCGTCTCCCGGGTCTCCCGGATCCGCGGGATGACCGTGGTCTCCTCGTCGAGCCGCACGATCGGGGTGGGCACGGTGACCTCGTTCGGCGAGACGGTCGGCGCCTCGTCCACGGCGGGATCCACGGCGGGATCCACGGCCGACTTCACGTCCGGTGCCGCCTCCGGCTTCACCACCGGCGTCTCGACCGTGACCTCGTTCGCCGACTCCTGCAGACGCTTCGCCTCGGCGGCCGCCGCAGCCGCCTTCACCTCCGCCGCCTTGCGCTGCGCCTCCGCCGCGAGCCGCACGGCCTCGGCCTCTTCCGCCGCGGACTTCCGGGCGGCTTCCTCGGCGGCCTTGCGGGCCGCCTCCTCCGCCGCCTTCGCCGTGGCGGCCTCCGCCAGGCGGCGGGCCTCCTCGGCGCGGATCAGGGCCTCCTCGGCCTTGCGCTGCTTCTCCTTGCGGCGCTCCTCGGCCTCGGCCCGCAGCCGGGCCTCCTCCTCGGCCTGCTTGCGGCGGCGTTCCTCCTCCTCGCGGCGGGCCTTCTCCTCGGCCGCGCGCCGCTTGCGCTCCTCCTCGGCCGCGATCCGGGCCTCCTCGGCGCGCTGCCGGGCCTCCTCCGCCTGGCGCTCGGCCTCAAGGCGGCGGGCCTCTTCCTCCTCCGCCTTGCGGCGGGCCTCCTCCTCGGCGCGCAGCTTGGCGAGCTGCTCCTGGCGCTCGCGCTCCAGGCGCTCCTCCTCGGCCTTGCGCGCGGCCTCTTCCTCGGCCTTCCGCCGGGCCTCCTCCTCGGCCTGGCGGCGGGCCTCCTCCTGGGCCTTCACCTCGGCCGCGGACAGCGGCAGCATCCGGTCGAGCCGGTGGCGTACGACGGTGGTGACGGCCGCGGGCTCCTGGCCGGCGTCGACCACGAGGTAGCGGCCGGGGTCGCCGGCGGCGAGGGCGAGGAAACCGGCCCGCACGCGCGCGTGGAACTCGGGCGGCTCGGACTCCAGCCGGTCGGGGGCCTCGGTGAAGCGCTCGCGGGCGGTCTCCGGGGAGACGTCGAGGAGCACGGTGAGGTGCGGGACGAGCCCGCCGGTGGCCCAGCGGTTGATGCGGCTGATCTCGGTCGCGGACAGGTCGCGGCCGGCGCCCTGGTAGGCGACGGACGAGTCGATGTAGCGGTCGGAGATCACCACGGCGCCCCGCTCCAGGGCGGGCCGGACCAGGGAGTCGACGTGCTCGGCGCGGTCGGCCGCGTACAGCAGCGCCTCGGCACGGTTGGACAGTCCGGCGCTGGAGACGTCGAGCAGGATCATGCGGAGCCGCTTGCCGATCGGGGTGGCGCCGGGCTCGCGGGTGACGACGACCTCGTGGCCCTTGGCGCGGATCCACTCGGCGAGCGCCTCGACCTGGGTGGACTTGCCGGCGCCGTCGCCGCCCTCCAGGGCGATGAAGAAGCCGGTCGGCGAGGGCGCCTGGACCGGGTCTGCGCCGCGCAGCGCGTCGCGCAGGTCGCGGCGGAGCGGGACGCCGGAGCGGTCGTCGGTCTTGGCGAGGACGAGTGCGGCGACCGGCAGCAGCAGCGCGCCGACCAGCATCAGGGTGAAGGCGGCGCCGCCGTGGGCGAAGACGAAGTCGCCGGAGGCGAGCCGGTGCGGGCCGATCGCGGCGGCGAGCAGCGGGGCGGCGAGCGCGCCGATGCCCATGCCGACGCGGGCGACGGCCTGCAGGTGCTCGGTGACCCGGGGCCGGCGGGCCTCCTCGGTCTCCTGGTCGACGAGGCCGTGCCCGGTACCGGCGGCGACCCCGGCGGCGTAACCGGCAAGGGCGGCGAGCGCCAGCACGGTCGCGGTGTCGGGCACCAGGCCCATGGCGAGCAGCGCGATGCCGGTGACGGTGATGGCGAGGGCGAGCAGCCGGCGCCGGGACAGCACGCTGAGGACGGATCCGGCGGTGCGGATGCCGACGGCGGTGCCGCCGCTGAGCGCGAGGATCAGCAGGGCGAAGGTGACGGGCCCGCCGCCCAGGTCGAAGGCCTGCAGTACGGAGACGGCGGCCGCGGCGGCGATCGCGCAGGCGACGGTGGCGCAGGCGAGGACGAGCAGCCCGAGGGCGCCGGTGCGGCCCTTCTCGGGGCGCTTCTCGGCGCCCGGCTCACCGGAGGTCGGACGGCGCAGGCCCTCCAGGGGCGAGCGGGGCCGCGGGGTCTGGCCGCCGGGCAGCTGGAGGAAGGCGAGGACGTTCACGGACGCGGTGAACAGGCCGGCGGCGACGTACGAGCCGAGCGCGGCCTGGTGCTGCGAGAACCAGTCGATGCCGCTGCCGAGCAGGTTGCCGACGAGGGTGGCGAGCAGCAGTACGGCGGCGCCGGCGGGCACGGCGAGGAAACCGGTGCGCAGGCTGAGCGTGCGCAGCGCGCCGAGGTGGTCGGGCAGCGGCCGGACGGCGGCGCCCTCGATCGGCGGGTCGGGCAGCAGCGCGGGCGCCGCGCCGTCCTTGGCGATGGTCCACAGGCGCTCGGCGGCGCCGGCCACGAAGACGGTGCCGAGGAGGAACCACAGCGCGCTGTCCGGGGTCCAGTCGATCCACAGCGGGGCGACGATCAGCAGCGCGATCCGCACCCCGTCGGCGCCGATCATGGTCCACCGGCGGTCGAGCGGGCCGCTCGGCGCGGTCAGCGCGGTGAGCGGGCCGAGCAGGGCGGCGCCGAAGAGGACGGCGGCGAGCAGCCGCGCGCCGACCACGGCGGCGACGGCGAGGGCCGCGCCCCGGACGCCGCCGCCGAGGGCACCGCCGACGAAGGACGCCTGGAGGCCGAGCAGGACCAGGACGAGGAGGGCGAGTGCGTCGCCCGTGCCGCCGACGAGCTGCGCGCTCCACAGCCTCCGCAGGGGCTGATGGCGCAGGAGGGCCCGTACGGCACGCTCCCGGGAATCGGCGACGAGTGCGGCGTCGGTTTCTGGCTGCTCAGCTCGCGTCATCCGTCCACCCTATCCGGACGGCCCAGCTCCCCGTGGCCTTCGCCCGAACAAACAGACGGGGGGGTGCGGGCCCGGTCGGCCCGCACCCCCCGTCGTACGACAAGCCTGGTGCGACGAGTGTCACTCCGGCTTGTCGGCCGGACGTCACTCCGGCTTGGCGGCCGCCGTCTTCTTCGCGGCAGCGGCCTTCGCCGTCGTCGTCTTCTTGGCCGTCGTGGTCTTCTTGGCGGCCGTCTTCTTCGCCGTGGTCGTCTTCTTCGCCGCCGTGGTCTTCTTGGCGGCCGTCTTCTTCGCGGGCGCCTTCTTGGCGGTCTTCTTCGCCGGGCCCTTGGCGCGCTTCTCGGCGAGCAGCTCGTAGCCGCGCTCGGGCGTGATCGTCTCCACGCTGTCGCCGGTGCGCAGGGTGGCGTTGGTCTCGCCGTCCGTCACGTACGGACCGAAGCGCCCGTCCTTGACGACCACGGGCTTCTCGCTGACGGGGTCGGTGCCGAGCTCCTTCAGCGGCGGCTTGGCGGCGGCCCGGCCACGCTGCTTGGGCTGGGCGTAGATCGCCAGCGCCTCGTCCAGCGTGATGGTGAAGAGCTGGTCCTCGCTGGTCAGCGACCGCGAGTCGGTGCCCTTCTTGAGGTACGGGCCGTAGCGGCCGTTCTGCGCGGTGATCTCCACGCCCTCGGCGTCGGTGCCGACGACGCGCGGCAGCGACATCAGCTTGAGCGCCTCTTCGAGGGTGACGGTGTCGATCGACATCGTCTTGAAGAGGGAGGCGGTGCGCGGCTTGACCGCGTTCTTGCCGGTCTTCGGGGTGTCCTCGGGGAGGATCTCCGTCACGTACGGGCCGTAGCGGCCGGCCTTCGCGACGATCTGGTGGCCGCTGACCGGGTCGGTGCCCAGCTCGAAGTCGCCGCTCGGCTTGGCGAGCAGCTCCTCGGCGTACTCGACGGTGAGCTCGTCGGGCGCCAGGTCGTCGGGCACGTCGGCGCGCTGGTGGCCCTCCTGGTCCTTCTCGCCGCGCTCGACGTACGGGCCGTAGCGGCCGACGCGCAGCACGATGCCGTTGCCGACGGGGAAGGAGGAGATCTCGCGGGCGTCGATGGCGCCGAGGTCGGTGACCAGTTCCTTGAGGCCTCCGAGGTGGTCGCCGTCGCCGTTGCCGGCGTCGGCGGCGCCGGAGCCCTCGCCGGCGCCGGGTCCGCCGCCCTCGCCGAAGTAGAAACGCTTCAGCCACGGCACGGACTGGGCCTCGCCGCGCGCGATGCGGTCGAGGTCGTCCTCCATGCGGGCGGTGAAGTCGTAGTCGACGAGCCGCCCGAAGTGCTTCTCCAGGAGGTTGACCACGGCGAAGGAGAGGAAGGACGGCACGAGGGCCGTGCCCTTCTTGAAGACGTAGCCGCGGTCGAGGATGGTGCCGATGATCGAGGCGTACGTCGACGGGCGGCCGATCTCGCGCTCTTCCAGCTCCTTGACCAGGGTGGCCTCGGTGTAGCGGGCGGGCGGCTTGGTGGCGTGCCCGTCGGCGGTGATCTCCTGGGCGGTCAGCGCGTCGCCCTCGGCGACCTGCGGCAGCCGCCGCTCGCGGTCGTCGAGCTCCGCGTTCGGGTCGTCGGCGCCCTCCACGTAGGCCTTCATGAAGCCGTGGAAGGTGATGGTCTTGCCGGAGGCCGTGAACTCGGCGTCGCGGCCGTCGGCGGCGGTGCCGCCGATCTTCACGGTGACCGAGTTCCCGGTCGCGTCCTTCATCTGGGAGGCGACGGTCCGCTTCCAGATCAGCTCGTAGAGCTTGAACTGGTCGCCGGTCAGGCCGGTCTCCGCGGGAGTGCGGAAACGGTCGCCCGACGGCCGGATCGCCTCGTGCGCCTCCTGCGCGTTCTTGACCTTGCCCGCGTAGACGCGCGGCTTGTCCGGCAGGTAGTCGGCGCCGTAGAGCTGCGTGACCTGCGCGCGGGCCGCGCCGACCGCGGTGTCGGAGAGCACGGTGGAGTCCGTACGCATGTAGGTGATGAAGCCGTTCTCGTACAGCTTCTGCGCCACCTGCATGGTCGCCTTCGCACCGAAGCCGAGCTTGCGGCTGGCCTCCTGCTGGAGGGTGGTGGTGCGGAAGGGGGCGTACGGGGAGCGGCGGTACGGCTTCGACTCGACCGAGCGGACCGAGAAGCGGGTGTCGGCGAGGGAGGCGGCGAGCGCGCGGGCCTTCTCCTCGTCGAGGTGCAGCACGCTCTCGCTCTTCAGCCGCCCGTCGGCGCCGAAGTCACGGCCCTGCGCGACGCGCTTGCCGTCGACCGTCGCGAGCCGCGCGGTGAGCGAGGACGGGTCGGACGGGTCGCCGGCGCGGCCGGTGGCGAAGGTGCCGGTCAGGTCCCAGTACTCGGCGGAGCGGAAGGCGATGCGCTCGCGCTCGCGCTCGACGACGAGCCGGGTGGCGACGGACTGGACGCGGCCCGCGGACAGGCCGCGCATGACCTTCTTCCACAGGACCGGCGAGACCTCGTAGCCGTAGAGGCGGTCGAGGATGCGGCGGGTCTCCTGGGCGTCGACCATCCGCTTGTTCAGCTCGCGCGGGTTGCGCACGGCCTGCTGGATGGCGTCCTTGGTGATCTCGTGGAAGACCATGCGGTGCACCGGCACCTTGGGCTTCAGGACTTCCTGGAGGTGCCACGCGATGGCCTCGCCCTCGCGGTCCTCATCGGTGGCGAGGAAGAGCTCGTCGGACTCGGCGAGCAGCTCCTTGAGCTTCCTGACCTGCGCCTTCTTGTCGGCGTTGACGACATAGATGGGCTGGAAGTCATGGTCGACGTCGACGCCGAGCCGGCGCACCTCGCCGGTGTACTTCTCGGGCACCTCGGCGGCGCCGCTCGGGAGGTCGCGGATGTGCCCGACGCTCGCCTCGACGACATAGCCGGGGCCGAGGTAGCCCTTGATCGTCTTCGCCTTGGCAGGCGACTCGACGATGACGAGTCGGCGGCCGCCCTGTGCGGTCTCGCTGGTCGGGGACAACTTCGCTCTTCTCTCCGGTCGACGCGGTCTGCGCTGGCACGCACGGCAGCGGCACGCACGGTGACGCTGCCGTCGCTGCGGAGTGTGACGGTACAACCCGCCCCCGTGTCAAACGGTGAAAGCCCGCAACGGCCACTCGAACGGTAACCCGACTCCTGCCCTTCCTGCCGCCCGGACTGCCGGACGGGGCCGCGTCACGTCGGCGGCGCGGGCACGTCACAGCCGGCCGAAGCACCAGATCCCGAGCAGCACGAAGACCCCGCCGAAGAGCACGGCGAGGGTCGCGGCGGCGCGCGGCGCGACCCCGAGGGCGACCGGCTCGCCCTGCCGTACCCGGACCCCCGTCCAGAGCAGCAGTGCGGCCCCGAACAGCGTGAACGCCGCTCCCGCGAAGATCGCCGGCCCGCTCTCCATGCCCGTACCCCGTTCCCTCGACGTTCCCTCGCCCATGGCCTCAAGGGCTCCGGAGCCGAGGCTGGCACCTCCCAGCGTCAGGAGGGCGAATTCCCGGTGAACGGCGCGGAGGGTCCCGAACGGTTTCACGAGGATGGCCGGTACTCGGCCGGTGCTCAGCCGGAGCTCAGCCGGAGCTCATAGGGGACGTCCGTCACAGGGGATGTGCGTCACAGGGCAGGTCTGTCACGGGGGATGTGCGTCACAGGACGTCGAGCGTGGCGCGGCGCCGGCTGCCGCGCTCGAAGAGGGTGAGCAGGGCGACCGCGAGGACCGCGTACCCGGCGCCGACGAGGAGCTCGGCGCCGAGCAGCCGCCCGTCGAGCCCGCCGGCCGCGGTGAGCCTGCGCGCCGCGTCGGCCGCGTGGGTCAGCGGCAGCAGCTCGCCGGTGGCGCGCATCCAGCCGGGCAGGGTGTCGCGGGGCACCGCCGCGCCGGTGAGCAGGAGCAGGGCGGAGCTCGCCACGTTGGACACCAGGAACACATCGCGGAAGCGCAGCCCGAGCGCGCCGAGCGCGAGCCCGAAGGCGGAGCAGGCGGCGGCCCCGGCGAGCAGCACGAGACCGAGCCCGGGCAGTGCCCCGGCCGGCACGGGCAGACCGAGCAGCGTCGCGGCGGCGGCGAGCACGACGACGCTGACGAGCAGCCCGTTGAGGACATACGGCAGGGCGCGGCCGGTCCACAGCGGAACCCGGTGCCGGGGCGAGAGCAGGACGGCCCCGAGGGTGCCGTACCGGCGCTCGTTGGCGACGGCCATGGTGCCGCCGTACACGCAGGAGGCGGAAGCCGCGAGCACGGCGTTCCCGACAAGATGGAAACGGTCGTCGGCGACCCCGAGTTCCCGGCCGAGGAAGACGAAGAAAAAGACCTGGAGCAGCGGCCCCACCAGCAGCGTTCCGATGAACATCGGTGGGGTCGTCCAGTTGAACAGGGCGCGGTACGAGAGGGCTCCGCCGACGAGAACGAGCCGCGCCGGCCTGAGGAAACGGAACATCAGCAGGGCCTTTCGGGGCATCGGGCCATGGGGCTACGGGGCCATGAGGCCATGGGCGTCATCGGGTCAGGCGAGGGCGAGGGACGCGGCGGCCCGGGCCCGGCGCTCCACCCGGCCGAGCACGAGGACGGCGGCGAACGCGTAACCGGCGCCGAGCGCGGCGGCGACGAGCAGCGGTTCCAGGACCTCCGCGGCGGACGGGCCGCCGGAGGTCGCCGCGTGCACCGCCCGCGCGCCCCAGGTGGTGGGCAGCGCCCAGGAGATCGGCTGGGTCCAGGCGGGCAGCACGGTCACCGGCACGAGCAGCCCGGAGAGCAGCCAGATCGGTGTGTCGAGCGGGTTGGCCAGGGCGTTGGCGTTGCGCAGCAGCACGAAGGTGGCGGCCAGGAGCAGCCCCATCATCCCGAGGGAGAGCACGCAGACCGGGACGGCGAGGAGGAAGAGCAGCGGATGCGCGAAGTCCAGCGGCACCCCGAAGAGGACCACGCCCCACAGCACCGTCGCGCCCATGGCGTAGGTGCCGATGACGGCGGTCGCGAGGGTGACGGGCAGCAGGACGAGGGCGAGCGGGGTCGGCGCGGCGACCAGGGTCTCCAGGGTGCCGAGCCAGCGCTGGTTCTGCACGGCGCCGCCGGAGCCGAAGAGCACCGAGCCCCAGATGCCCATGAGGCCGGCGCCGACGGAGGCGGTGAGCAGCCGGTCGGGGTCCCCGGCGGCACGGAAGAGGTAGACGGCGAGGGTGGCGTAGACGAGCGGGACGAGGACGGCGAAGGTGATCTCGAGCGGCGAGCGCGACATGTACGAGACATGGGTGCGGACGCCGACGCCGATCAGCCGCAGGACCCGGATCACGCGGTCATCTCCGTCAGGTCGTGCGCCTCTTCGCCGGCCCGTTCGTGGTCCGGCTCAGGGGAGTCCTCGCCCTCCACCAGGGCGATGTAGGCGTCCTCCAGGGAGGGTTCGCGGCTGATGACCCGTCCGACGCGTACGCCGTCGAGCGCGGCCAGGACCGGCGCGTGCAGCTCGGCGCCCCGGTCGGTCTGCACGCTGAGGGCCTGCGCGGTGCCGCGCTCCTCCACGGCGACGCCCCGCACGCCGGGCACGCGCCGGACGCCGTCGAGCACGTCCTCACCCACCCCGTACACCTCGATCTCCAGGACGTCCCGGTCCCCGACCCGGGCCTTGAGGCTCTCCGGCGTGCCGAGGGCGCGAATCCGGCCGCCCGCGATGACGGCGACGCGGCCGCACAACTCGTCGGCCTCGGCCATGTAATGGGTGGTGAGCAGCACGGTGGTGCCGCCGGCGGCGAGGTCGGCGACGGTACGGCGCAGATCGCGCGCGGCGACCGGGTCCACACCGATCGACGGCTCGTCGAGGAACAGCACCTCGGGCCGGTGCAGCAGCCCGCGGGCGATGTGCAGCCGCTGCCGCATGCCGCGCGAGTAGCCCTCGACGCGCTCCTGTTCGCGGCCCGAGAGGCCGACCAGGTCGAGGAGTTCGGCGATCCGCCGCTTCTGGTCGCGGGCCTCGACCCCGTACAGCTCGGCGAAGTAGCGCAGGTTGTCGAGCGCGCTGAGCCGGTCGTAGAGGCCGCGGTCGCCGCCGAAGACATAGCCGATGCGCCGGCGCACGGCGACGGGGTCGCGGGCCACGTCGTGCCCGCACACCCGGGCCGTGCCGGAGGTCGGCAGCAGCAGCGTGTTGAGCATCTTGATCGTGGTGGTCTTCCCGGCGCCGTTCGGACCGAGCAGGCCGAAGAGTTCGCCGGGCGCCACGTCGAAGGTGACCCCGCGCACGGCCTCGGTCTCGGTCCGGCGCGGCCGGAGCCAACCCGTCCTGCTGGTGTAGGTGCGGCGCAGTGCGTCCGCCTCGATAGCGAGCATGGGGCGGAGTCTGGCCAGGCCGGCCGGGCCCGGGCCATCGATTCGGGAGCGCCCGAATCGTCAGGTACGCGTCAGGTACTCGTCAGGCGATCGCGCTCAGCACTTCCTGCCCGGCGAGGAGCGCGAGCAGCGAACGACCGGTGTCCGTCAGCTGGTAGTAGACCGAGCGCCCCACCCGGTGGCGGGTGACGACGCCCGCGCCGGCGAGCAGCGACAGGTGCTCGGAGACGGTACTCGGCGCGAGGCCGAGCCGGTCGGCGAGCCCGGCGGTGGTGAGCGGTCCGCCCAGCTCGCGCAGCACGGCGGCCCGGCCGCGGCCGAGGAGCAGCCCGAGCCGGTCGTCGGCCGCGGGCTCGGCCGGTTCGCGCAGGGCGCCGGCGCCCCTGGCCTGGAAGGAGACGGCGAGGACCTCGGGGTCGTCGGTCGAGTAGAGCCGGCAGCCCTCGGCGAAGACCAGCGGCACGAGCACGAGCCGCCGCTCCCCCGCCGCGTACTCCGCCTCGGTGTGCTTGGTCAGTTCGAGCACCGGCCGCTGCCAGCGCGCCCGGCTCTCCAGTCCGCTGAACAGCGCGTCGACGCCCTCGGTCGCGAAGGTCCGGGCCCGGACCAGGACTTCGTCCTCGACAAGGCGTCGCATCACCGGCCAGTACGGGGCGATCGCCTCCTCCCACCAGGCGGCGTACGCGTCGGCGAGCGCCCCGCACGCGGCCTCGGGGTCCGTCAGAAAGGGCCGCAGGAACGGCGCTTCGGCCAGGCCGGGGTAGTAGTGGTCGGCGAGGGCGCGCACGGCGGCCGGCTCGGTGGCCCGCAGCAGCTCCAGCTCCTCGTACACGTCGGGGGTGCCGACCGGCTGGGGCAGCAGGAAGTCCGTGAACTCGCCCGCGCTCTGGGCGAACAGCTCCCACAGCGGCCGCAGCCGGTCGTCCTCCCGCCACACCGCGCGGGCGTGCCCCACCCATTCCTGGTACGGCCAGGAGGGGCTGCGGCCGGGCAGCTGGAGGTGGAGGGCGCAGAAGGCGTCCCGCAGCGGGCTCATGGCGATCCGGGTCGCGCCGAGCGCGGCCTCGTCGAGCTCGATCCGTATCAAGCAGCGCCCCCGTCCCTGTCGCCGGCCGGCAGCAGGAAGCCCTCCTCGACGAGCAGCCGGATGGCCTGCGGGGTGCGGTCCCGCAGCATGACCGGGTCCTCGCCGGTGAGCTGGCCGATCGCGTCGAGGATGCGTCCGGCGCTGAGCGTCCCGTCGCAGACGCCCGCGAAGCCGGCGGCGACGTGGTCGACCCGGGTGGCGCGGCGCATGCCCCGGTTCTGCCGCAGCAGCACGTGCTCCGGGTCCTCGGCGCCGGGCAGCCCGACCTGCTCCTGCACGACCTCGGGCGCGAGGACGAAGGAGTCGGCGAGCAGGGCCGCGTCGTCGTGGCCGCGCAGATAGTCCTGACGCTCGAAGTGGGACCGCACGGTGACGCCGAGCGGCTGCTCGACCGGGTGCGGCCACTCCTCGACGACGATCGAGGGCTCGACCGCGCCGGCGGCGACGGCGGCGTTCTTGCGGAGGGTGATCCAGCCGAAGCCGATCGCCTTGGTCTTGCGCTCCTCGAACTCGTCGAGCCACCGCCCGTACGCCGCGCGGTACGCCTCCGGGTCGCCCTGGTGGTCGCCGCTGTCACGCAGCCACAGCTCGGTGTACTGGGTGATGTCCTGGATCTCGCGCTGCACGATCCAGGCGTCGCAGCCGGCCGGCACCCAGGAGCGCAGCCGGTCCTGCCACTCCTCGCCCTCGATGTGCTGCCAGTTGGCGAGGAACTGGGCGAACCCGCCGTCGTTGAGCCGGTCCCCGGCCTGCTGCACGAGCGTGCGGCACAGGTCGTCGCCGCCCATCCCACCGTCCCGGTAGGTCAGTCCGGCGCCGGGAGAGATCACGAACGGCGGGTTGGAGACGATCAGGTCGTACGTGTCGCCGTCGACGGGCTCGAAGAGCGAGCCGGTCAGCAGCTCGGCGCCGCGCGCCCCGGAGAGGGCGAGGGTGAGCCGGGTGAAGTCCAGGGCCCGCGGGTTGAGGTCGGTGGCGGTGACCAGGGTGGCGTGCTGCGCGGCGTGCAGGGCCTGGATGCCGGAGCCGGTGCCGAGGTCGAGCGCGGTGGCGACCGGGGTGCGGACGGTGATGCCGGCGAGGGTGGTGGAGGCCCCGCCGACGCCGAGGACGACGGCCGCGCCGGCCACGTCACGGCCCTGCTTGCCGATGCCGCCGGCGCCGCCGACGGCGCAGCCGAGGTCGGAGACGATGAACCAGTCCTCGCCGTCCGGTCCTCCGTACGGCCGGACGTCGACGGTGGCGCGCACCGCGCCGCCCTCGGCCGTCACCCAGCCGTCGGCGAGGGCCTCGTCGAGCGGGAGCGCGGCGGTGGCCCGCGCCGTGTCGACGTCCTGCTGGAGCAGGAAGAGCCGGACGAGGGTCTCCAGCGGGGAGTCCCCTCGGGTGGCGCGCAGGGCGGGCACGGTCTCGCTGCGCGCGAGGGCCGCGTAGGCCTGGGCGCCGAGCAGGTCGAGCAGGCCGTCGGCGGTGAAGTCGGCGGCGAGCAGGGCCTCGCGCAGTCGGGCGGCGTGCGTGGGCACCGGAAGGCTGGGGGTCGTGCTGGTCGTACTCACATGCCCCATTGTGGCGGCCGCCACCGACATCGGCAGCCACCGACGTCCCTGAACCGTCCCCGAGCCGACCCCGAGGGGACCCGGAGCCACCGGGCGCCCGGAAGCCCGGGTGCCCGGAAGCCCGGGTGCTTCCTGTGGGGCCTACTCCTCGGTCTTCGCCGAGGCCGAGGGCTTGGCCGCCGGGGTCTTGGTGCCCGCGTCGGGGGCGCCGGCCTTGGGGGAGGCGCTCGGCGGCACGGACGCCTTCGGCGTCTGGCAGCCGGGCTGCTTGGCCATGGCCTGGCCGAGCTCGCCGGCCTGGAGCTTGGCGACGGCGTCCTGGTCCATGTTCTGGATCTTCGCCAGGTTGTCGGAGACGACCTTGAGCCCGTCCGCGAACTTCTGCTGGTTCGTGGTGTCCAGCGCGTCGACCTGCTTCTTCAGCCCGTCGTAGGCCACGGCCGTGGCGTTGAGCTCCTTGATGGCGTCCTGCTGGATCTTCTGGCCGTTGTCGACCGGCGGAGCGCCGGCGCTCTCGACGGCCTTGGCGAGCGCCCGGTCGGCGTCGGCGATGTCCTGGAAGGCCTTCGAGTCGGCGGCCTTGATCGTCTCGGGCTTGCTGTCGGCCGCGGTGGAGATGATCAGCTGGTTGGCGTTGGCCCGCTTCTGGATCTGCGGCTGCGCCTGGTCGCAGAACGTCTTGGCCCAGTCGTTGACCTTGTCGCCCTCGTCGTCGCTGCTGCATCCGGACAGCACGAGCACCAGTACCGCGCCGCCGGACAGTGCGGCCGCAAGCTTCTTGTTCACCGGATCGGTCCCTTCCAAGGCTCTCGGCCCCGGAACATACACGCCGGACGGACGGCTTCCACCGATCGTGCGACTGATTCATCCGATATTGCAGCCTTTTGAACCAAGGAAGCAGGGGCGGACGTCACGTCAGAACGTGCCGTCCGCCCCTGCTTTGACGAGAACTCATCAACCTTCTGGGGGGCCTCCGTTCACGGTGCGACGGTGGCACCCTTCGACGTCCCGTCGCGCTCCGCCGCGTCGTCCCCGACGGCCACCGAACGCCGCTTGGAGACCCGGACCGCCGCCACGATCACACCGATCGCGAGCACCGCGACCAGGGCCCGCAGCCAGGGGCTCGCGTCGGCCCCGAAGCTGAACTGCACGACCGCCGGGGCGATCAGCAGCGCGACCAGGTTCATCACCTTCAGGAGCGGGTTGATCGCCGGTCCCGCGGTGTCCTTGAAGGGGTCGCCGACGGTGTCGCCGATCACGGTCGCGGCGTGCGCGTCGCTGCCCTTGCCGCCGTGGTGCCCGTCCTCCACCAGCTTCTTGGCGTTGTCCCAGGCGCCGCCGGAGTTGGCGAGGAAGACGGCCATCAGCGCGCCGGTGCCGATGGCGCCCGCGAGGTACGAGCCGAGCGCGCCGACGCCGAGGGAGAAGCCGACCGCGATCGGGGCCGTGACGGCGAGCAGCCCGGGCGTGGCGAGCTCGCGCAGCGCGTCCTTGGTACAGATGTCGACGACCCGCCCGTACTCGGGTTTCTCGGTGTAGTCCATGATCCCGGGATGCTCGCGGAACTGCCGCCGCACCTCGTACACCACGGCCCCGGCCGACCGGGAGACGGCGTTGATCGCGAGTCCGGAGAAGAGGAAGACGACCGCGGCGCCGAGGATCATCCCGAAGAGGTTGTTGGGCTGCGAGATGTCCATGGAGAGGTTGGCCTCGCCGGCCCTGGCCCCGACGTCGGCGACGGCGGTCGCGATGGCGTCCCGGTAGGAGCCGAAGAGCGCGGAGGCGGCGAGGACGGCGGTGGCGATCGCGATGCCCTTGGTGATCGCCTTGGTGGTGTTGCCGACGGCGTCGAGGTCGGTGAGCACCTGCGCCCCGGCGCCCTCCACGTCGCCGGACATCTCGGCGATGCCCTGCGCGTTGTCGGAGACCGGTCCGAAGGTGTCCATGGCGACGATCACGCCGACCGTGGTGAGCAGCCCGGTGCCGGCCAGGGCCACCGCGAACAGCGCCAGCATGATGGAGGCGCCGCCGAGCAGGAAGGCGCCGTAGACGGCGAGGCCGATGAGCAGCGCCGTGTAGACGGCCGACTCCAGGCCGATGGAGACGCCGGCGAGGACGACGGTGGCGGGGCCGGTGAGCGAGGACTTGCCGATGTCGCGGACCGGGCGCCGGCCGGTCTCCGTGAAGTAGCCGGTGAGCTGCTGGATCAGCGCGGCGAGCACGATGCCGATGGCGACGGCGACCAGGGCGAGGATCCGCGGGTCGCCGTCATGGGCGGTGATGCCGGGCTCGGTGACGCCGTCGAGCTCGGCGTAGGAGGACGGCAGATAGGCGAAGGCGACAACGGCCACCAGGGCGAGGGAGATCACCGCGGAGAGGAAGAAGCCGCGGTTGATGGCGGTCATCCCGCTGCGGTCGGTGCGCCGCGGGGCCACCGCGAAGATGCCGATCATCGCGGTGACCACGCCGATCGCCGGGACGAGCAGCGGGAAGGCGAGGCCGAGGTCGCCGAAGGCGGCCTTGCCGAGGATGAGCGCGGCGACCAGGGTCACGGCGTACGACTCGAAGAGGTCGGCGGCCATGCCCGCGCAGTCGCCGACGTTGTCGCCCACGTTGTCGGCGATGGTGGCGGCGTTGCGCGGGTCGTCCTCGGGGATGCCCTGCTCGACCTTGCCGACCAGGTCGGCGCCGACGTCGGCGGCCTTGGTGAAGATGCCGCCGCCGACCCTCATGAACATGGCGATGAGCGCGGCGCCCAGGCCGAAGCCCTCCAGGACCTTCGGCGCGTCGGCGGCGTAGACGAGCACCACGCAGGACGCGCCGAGCAGTCCGAGCCCGACGGTGAACATGCCGACCACGCCACCCGTACGAAACGCGATCTTCATCGCCCGGTGCGACACATCCGTCAGGTTCCTCGCCGGTTCGCCCTCGGCCGGGGTCGCCTCACGGGCCGCCGCGGCGACCCGGACGTTCGCCCGTACCGCGAGCCGCATGCCGACATATCCGGTGACGGCCGAGAAAAGCGCGCCGACCAGGAAGAACAGCGAGCGTCCGGCCCGCTGCGACCAGTCGTCGGCGGGCAGCAGGAACAGCAGGAAGAACACGACGACGGCGAAGACGCCGAGGGTGCGCAGCTGCCGGGCGAGATACGCGTTGGCGCCCTCCTGCACCGCCGCCGCGATCTGCTTCATCTTCTCCGTGCCCTCGCCGGCCGAGAGGACCTGCCGGACGAGGAGCTGGGCGACGACCAGCGCCGCGAGCGCGACGCCCGCGACGACGACCACGATCACGCGGTTCTCCTGAGTGAGCACCGCGGCTGCGAGACCCGCCATTCCGTCCTCCTTGACGACGCGAGGTCAAGACAAGCCGGATTGTAAGGACGGAAACCTGATCAAAACAGGTCGCCGCAATGGTAATTCCCGAATACCTCACAAGTACCGCCGAATGCGGTAATGCCCTCAAAGCATTCCCGACCGGGCGCCCGGGCGCGAACGGAGGTGTGGGCCGGGGCATGAAAAAGAGGCCCTGCGGGGCAGGGCCTCTTCTCGTTCTCGGATCCGTCGCGCCGGGCGGGCCGGGCGGCGGAGGTCAGGCGAGCGCGGCGTCCGGGTTGGCGGGCCAGCTCATCCTGATGGTGCCGCCGTCCTCGCCGGCGCTCACTTCCACGTCGTCGACGAGCCCGCGGATCACCGCGAGACCCATCTCGTCCTCGCCGCCGGCGTCGTCGAAGTCCTCGGCGGGTGCCGGGGCCGCGTCCCGCTCACCGGGCACACCGGCGGCATCCGCTGCCGCCACGCCCGCGCCGGGCACCTCGTCGCCGACCTCGATGGAGAAGGACTTCTCCTCCTCGGTCAGGACGACTCGGACGGGGGTGGTGACCCCGTTGCTGCGGTGCAGCCCCACCGCGCGGGAACAGGCCTCGCCGACGGCGAGCCGGACCTCGTCGAGGACCGCCTCGTCGACCCCGGCCCGGCGCGCGACCGCGGCGGCCACCAGACGGGCCGTGCGGACGTGCTCGGGCTGGGCGCTGAAGAGCAGTTCAACGGTGGCCATGCGATCCCCCTGGGATTCTCGGCGGCTGCACGGGACGACGACTGACCGCGCGGGCTCAGTCGGCCGCGTTGATGGCCTCTTCGACCGAGGTGTGGATCGGGAACACCTTGGTCAGACCGGTGATCCGGAAGATCTTCAGAATGCGCTCCTGGTTGCACACCAGGCGCAGCGATCCCTCATGCGCGCGCACGCGCTTCAGACCGCCCACCAGCACGCCGAGGCCGGTCGAGTCGAGGAAGTCCACGCCTTCCATGTCGACAACCAGGTGGTAGCTGCCGTCGTTCACCAACTCGACCAACTGCTCGCGCAGCTTGGGCGCGGTATACACATCAATCTCGCCACCGACCTCGACGACCGTACGGTCGCCATTGGGGCCGGGCACAGTGCGAGTCGACAGAGACAGGTCCACGGGTCCTCCAGCACCTAGCTATCGAGCGGCCGTCCCTCGGGTCTCCCGGGCGGAGCCACGGGACGGATCGCCGGCCGCGATGGCATTCAATCACTTACCGGCAGCCATGCACGACGCCTTGGGAGCATTGTCCGTCACGCCGGTGACACACTCGGAGCCGATGGCCATGAATCACCGCCCCCGCCGACCCACGGGAGAAACGGGCAGCCGCCCCTCTCCCGGCGAGGTCCTCGACCGGCTCTCGCGAGGCGAGAGCCGGGCCGCGCGCATCACTCATACGGAGCACATGCCCGCCCGCGAGGGTCGGCATGCCGTGTGGCCGCACCGCATCCGGGCGGAAGTGATCGCGGCCGTCGAGCAGGCCGGGATCGAGCATCCCTGGGCCCACCAGGCGGAAGCCGCCGAGCACGCCCTGGACGGCAGCTCGGTGGTGATCGCCACCGGAACCGCCTCGGGCAAGTCGCTCGCCTATCTCACCCCCGTCCTCTCCACCCTCCTGGACGGCTCCGAGGCCGCGAACGGCCGCGGCGCCACCGCCCTGTACCTCGCGCCCACCAAGGCCCTCGCCGCCGACCAGCGGCGCGCCGTGCGCGCCCTCGCCGCCCCGCTCGGCAACCGGATCCGCCCCGCCGTCTACGACGGCGACACGCCGGTCGAGGAACGCGAGTGGGTCCGCCAGTACGCGAACTACGTGCTCACCAACCCCGACATGCTGCACCGGGGCATCCTCCCGTCCCACCCCCGCTGGTCCTCCTTCCTGCGCTCTCTGCGCTATGTCGTCGTCGACGAGTGCCACACCTACCGCGGCGTCTTCGGCTCCCACGTCGCCCAGGTGCTGCGCCGACTGCGCCGGATCTGTGCCCGTTACGGCTCCGAGCCGGTGTTCCTGCTGGCCTCGGCCACCTCCGCCGAGCCCGCCCTCGCCGCCGGCCGCCTCACCGGCCTCCCGGTCACCGAGGTCGCCGACGACGCCTCCCCGCGCGGCGAACTGGTCTTCGCCCTGTGGGAGCCGCCGCTGACCGAGCTCCACGGCGAGCAGGGCGCCCCGGTCCGCCGCACCGCCACCGCCGAGACCGCCGACCTGCTGACCGACCTGACCGTGCAGGGCGTCCGCTCGGTCGCCTTCGTACGCTCCCGGCGCGGCGCCGAGCTGATCTCGGTGATCGCCCAGGAACGTCTCGCCGAGGT
Organism: Streptomyces fradiae; assembly: GCF_041270065.1. NCBI lineage: Bacteria > Bacillati > Actinomycetota > Actinomycetes > Kitasatosporales > Streptomycetaceae > Streptomyces > Streptomyces fradiae. The sequence continues at coordinate 3,596,076 of NZ_CP065958.1, forward strand.
CGACCGCTCCCTGGCCCGCCGGGTCGCCGCCTACCGGGGCGGCTACCTGCCCGAGGAGCGGCGGGCCCTGGAGCAGGCCCTGCACTCCGGCGAACTCCTCGGTCTGGCCGCCACCACCGCCCTGGAGCTCGGCGTGGACGTCTCCGGACTCGACGCCGTGGTGATCGCCGGCTATCCCGGCACCCGGGCCTCCCTGTGGCAGCAGGCCGGCCGCGCCGGGCGCTCCGGCGAGGGCGCGCTCGCGGTCCTGGTGGCCCGCGACGACCCGCTGGACACCTTCCTGGTCCACCACCCCGAGGCGATCTTCCAGCAGCCCGTCGAGTCCACCGTCCTCGACCCCGACAACCCCTACGTCCTCGCCCCCCATCTGTGCGCCGCCGCGGCCGAGCTGCCGCTCACCGACGCCGACCTGGCCCTCTTCGGCCCGGCCGTGCCCGGACTGCTGCCCCAGCTGGAGTCCGCCGGACTGCTCCGCCGCCGCTCCACCGGCTGGTACTGGACCCGCCGCGAGCGGGCCGCCGACCTCACCGACATCCGGGGCGGCGGGGGCAGCCCCGTCCGGATCGTCGAGGCCGGCACCGGCCGGCTGCTCGGCACGGTCGACGAGGCCGCCTCCCACACCGCCGTCCACGAGGGCGCCGTCCACCTCCACCAGGGCCGCACCTATCTCGTCCGCGAGCTCGACCTCAAGGACTCCGTGGCCCTCGTCGAGGAGGCGAACCCGCCCTATTCGACCGTCGCCCGCGACACCACCTCCATCTCCGTCCTGTCCACCGACACCGAGATCCCCTGGGGAGCCGGCCGCCTCTGCTACGGCTCCGTCGAGGTCACCAACCAGGTCGTCTCCTTCCTCCGCCGCCGTCTGATCACCGGCGAGGTGCTCGGCGAGACCAAGCTCGACCTGCCGCCCCGCACCCTGCGCACCCGGGCCGTGTGGTGGACGGTCACCGAGGACCAGCTCGACGCCGCCCGGATCAACCCGGAGATCCTCGGCGGCGCCCTGCACGCCGCCGAACACGCCTCCATCGGCATGCTCCCCCTCTTCGCCACCTGCGACCGCTGGGACATCGGCGGCGTCTCCGTGCCGCTCCACCCCGACACCCTGCTGCCGACGGTCTTCGTCTACGACGGGCACCCCGGCGGCGCCGGCTTCGCCGAGCGCGCCTTCCACACCGCCCGCGCCTGGCTCGACGCCACCCGCGAGGCCATCGCCTCCTGCGAGTGCGACGCCGGCTGCCCGTCCTGCATCCAGTCCCCCAAGTGCGGCAACGGCAACGACCCGCTCCACAAGCGCGGCGCCGTCCGCCTCCTCACGGAACTCCTCCGAGGGGCTCCGGACGAGGGGGCCGAGGGAGCCACGGCGGAGGGAGCCCCGCACGAGGACGCGCCTGATTCCCCGGCCGGCCGGCCGAATCTTCCGGGCCCGGCGGCGGCCCCGTAGGACTCCGCGGGCCGGGGATCGCCCCGGAGCCCGCTGGGCCCGCTCGCGATCTGACCTCACTCGCCCACGGACCGACGGCGACCCTCGCGGTGACGTCCGCGATGTCCTCACGGACCCGGCAGCGGGGCAGATCGGCCCCCTGGGCGGCGGCCACCCGGCCGACGGCCGCGCAGGCGCCCGCCTCGCCCCACAGGGCGCGGTCCGCCGCCGCGAGCGCCGCCAGATCGGCCGCCGCCCCTGCCCGGTGCCGGGCCGTGACCACCTGGCCGAGCGCGAGCACCGCACCGAACACCACGCACAGGGCGCACGCGGCGAACGCGGTCCACACCGTCGCCGCTCCCCGGTCCGCCCGGTCCGCCCGCCGCCGGCTCATGCCACCACCTCCCCCACCGTGTCCTCGGCGAGCGCCGCCGCCCCGGCCCGCAGGGTCAGCCCCAGACCGCCGGGCCCGGGCGCGGCCGCCTCGACGGTCACCCGCCACAGCTCGCCCTCCCGCACCACGGTCACCCGGGCGCCATCGGGGGCGGCCGCCCGGGCCGCGGCCTCGGCGGCCGGCACCGGCTCGGAGCGGGCCACCGCCCGCGCCCCGGCCCTGGCCGCGTCCACGCACTGGATCTGCCCGGCGGCGGCCGCCAGCGCCCACAGCAGCACCGCCGTGAACAGCACGAGCGCCGGCAGCGCTACCGCCGTCTCCGCGGTCACCGAGCCCCGGTCAGAACGGCACATCGAGAGCCTTTCCGATCACCGATTCCAGGGCCTTGGAGACCGTTCCGCTGGTGAGCACCTTGTAGAGCACGGCGGCGAAGGCCGCCGCGGCGATCGTGCCCATCGCGTACTCGGTGGTGCTCATCCCCGCGTCCCGCCGCGCCGCGGCCCTCCGGGCCCGCCACCACGCACCCAGCCGCTTCCTGACCTGCGTCTGCGCCTGCACCTTCACCTGCATCCTGAACCTCCTCGGGTCCGTCTCCGGACCCGTCGTCGTCTCGTCGGGCGTCCCTTCGGGGCGCCCCGTCCGTCCTCACCGGCCGCCGAGCAGTCCGCTCGCCAGGCCGATCACCACCGGCGCCACCCCCACCGCCAGGAAGGCGGGCAGGAAGCACAGCCCGACCGGCGCGGTGATCAGCACCTGCGCGCGCTGCGCCCGGGCGGCCGCCGTGCGGGCGCGGGCGGCCCGCAGCGCCTCGGCGTGGCGCGCCACGGCATCGGCCGCGGGCGCCCCGGAGGAGGCGGCCCGCTCCAGGCAGCGGGCCAGCCCCTCCGCGCCGGGTATCGCGCCGAACCTCCGCCACACCTCGGCCGGTTCGCCACCGAGCCGCAGCTCGGCGGCGGTGCGCACCAACCGCTCCCCGACCGGCCCGCCCAGGGACCGCCCCACCGCCTCGGCGGACTCCCCCGGCGGCGCACCGGCCGAAGCGCAGGCGGCCAACAGATCGGCCGCGAGCGGCAGCTGACGGGCCGTCTCGACCCGCTCCTCCTCCGTCGCCTCCCCGGCGGCCCCTCGGGCCCGCGCGCGCCGTTTCCCGAGGCACCAGACGCCCCAGGCGACACCGACCCCCACCGCCAGTCCGGGAAGCCCGCCGACGAACACGCCCCCGGCGAGACCCGCCACAGCGGGCACACCCCAGGCACGCACCCGTACGGGAAGCCCCGGCCGCCGGCGCCGCCCCGGCGCCTGCCCGGCCGCGAGCAGGGCCGCCGCCCGCCTTCGAGCCCGCCGCCCGCGCCGCCGATCGGCGAGGGTCAGCCCTAGGGCCGCAAGGGCCACCACCACGGTCAGCAGCGCGGTCACGGGCGCTCACCTCCCGGCAGGGGCTGAGCGGCCCACCATGAACCGGGCGCCTTCAGGGCGACCTCGCTGTGGCGGCAGGAGAGCCCCGCGTGGGCCCACACCGCCGTGAGCAGCGCGGTCACGAGCGCTCACCTCCTCGTTCGGTCCGGCCGGCCCACCACAGACCCGCGATCTCCAGGGCGCCACCGGCAAGGAAGCAGCCGATCCCCGCGAAGGCGCACATCGCCTTGAGCAGCGCCGTCACAGACGCTCACCTCCTCGCACGATCCGGGCCGCCCACCACAGACCCGCCGTCTCCAGGACCCCGCCGACGAACAGGCAGCCGAGCCCCGCAGGGGTGTGGAGCAGCACCCACAGGGGGCGGGCGCCGAGGGCCGAGCCGAGGCCGAGGCCGGCGACGGGGAGGACCGCGAGGACGGCCACCGTCGCCCAGGCCCCGGCCAGTTGGGCCCGCAGTCGTTCCTGCTGGTCCCGGTGGGACCGTAGGGCGGACTCCAGGCGGTCCAGGCCGGCGGCGAGGCCGGCGCCGCCGTCCACGGCGACCTGCCAGCAGGCGGCCATCCCGGCCAGGCCGTCGGCTCCGTCCCGGCGGGCGGCCCGGCGCAGTGCCTCGGGCACGTCCCCGCCGAAGCGGGCCGCCGCGAGGACGGCTGCCTCCTGGCCGCCGAGCGCCCCGCTGGTGCGGGCCGCGAACGTCAGCGCCTGGGCGGGCTGCCAGCCGGCCCGCAGTTCTCCCGCGACGGCTCCGCACAGCGCGACCACCCGGTCGGCCCGCTGCTCCCGCTCCCGGCGCGCCCGGGCCGTTCTCAGCCGGCGCCCGACCAGCGGCACGGCGAGGGCGCCCGCGAGGAGCGGCAGCGGTGAGGAGCCGAGCAGGGCCGGCACCCCGGCCGCCGGCAGGCACAGCCATTCGGGGCGGCCGCGCAGGCGCTCCCACCAGGGCCCGAGCGCCGTGCTCCAGGTCCGCGCCGGGCCGCCGGGGGCCGCCAGCACCGCCCGCGCCCGGCGGGCGGCCCGTTCGTGCCCCGCCGTCCAGGCCAGGGCGAGCACCGCGCACAGCGCCGCGCCGAGGACCGTCGCCGTCATCGCTCGCCCCCGATCAGCGCCCGCAGCCGGCCCCAGCCCCGCTCCCGCTGGAACCCGCCCGGTTTCCAGCTGAGCGCGGGCACCGTCACCACCAGACCCTCCCGGTCCCGTTCGAGAATGTGCACCTCGGCGATCCGACGGGTCCCGGACCGGTCGCGCACCAGGTGCAGCACCGCGGAGAGCCCGGCGCCCAACTGGCTGTGCAGGGCGGCCCGGTCGAGGCCCGCGGCCGTCCCCAGGGCCTCGAGCCGGGCGGGCACGTCCGCCGCCGCGTTGGCGTGGACGGTGCCGCAGCCGCCCTCATGGCCCGTGTTCAAGGCCGCGAGAAGATCAACAGCCTCGAAACCCCGGACCTCTCCGACGACCAGCCGGTCCGGCCGCATCCGCAGCGCCTGCCGCACCAGGTCCCGCAGGGTCACGAGACCCGCGCCCTCCTGGTTGGGCGGGCGGGCCTCCAGGCGCACCACGTGCGGGTGGTCGGGGCGCAGTTCGGCGGAGTCCTCGGCGATGACAATCCGCTCGCGCGGGCCGACCAGGCCGAGCAGCGTGGACAGCAGGGTGGTCTTGCCCGAGCCCGTACCGCCGCTGACGAGGAAGGACACCCGGGCCTCGATCAGCGCCCGCAGCACCGGTTCACCGCCGGGCGGGACGGTGCCCGCGTCCGTCAGCTCGGCCACCGAGAAGGCCCTGGGCCGCACCACCCGCAGGGACAGACAGGTCGAGCCGACGGCGACCGGCGGCAGGACGGCGTGCATGCGGGTGCCGTCGGGCAGGCGGGCGTCGACCCAGGGCCGCGCGTCGTCGAGCCGCCGGCCGGCCACCGCCGCGAGCCGCTGCGCCAGGCGCCGTACCGCCGCCGCGTCGGCGAAGGTCACCCCGGTCGTCTCCAGGCCGGCGCCGCGGTCGACCCAGACCCGGTCGGGTGCGGAGACCAGGACGTCGGTGACCCGTGGGTCGGCGAGCAGCGGCTCCAGCGGTCCGGTGCCGACCAGCTCGCTGCGCAATTGCTCGGCGGCGCCGAGCACTTCGGCGTCTCCGAGCAGACGTCCCTGGGCGCGGAGCGCCGCCGCGACCCGGGCCGGGGTCGGCTCGGCGCCGCTCTCGGCGAGACGCTGGCGGACGGCGTCGAGGAGTCCCGTACCGCTCATGCCGCACGCTCCGGGGTGAGGACCCGGTCCCAGAACGCGGCGCCGAACCGGGCGAGCCCGCTCCTGGCCTCCGCGCCGGGCGGGGGTCCGCCGTCGCCGGCCGTCGACAGGCCGGGGTCGTGGGGGAGTTCGCCGACCAGCGGAAGCCGGAGGGCGTCGGCGATCCACTGCTCGTCGAGCCCGGGCGCGTACGGCCCGCGGACGACGGCGCGTAGGTCGCGCACGACGGTGCCGACCGCGCCGGCCACCCGCTGGGCGGCGGCGACGGCGCGGAGTTCGCCGGGGACGAGCAGCAGTCCGAGGTCGAGCTGGGCGAGGGCCTCGGTGACCGTGTCGTCGATCCGGCGGGGCAGGTCGACCACGACGACCCCGCCGCGCCGCCGGGCGGCGGCGAGCACCGAGCGCATGGCCTCGGGCGGCACGAGCACCGGATCGCCGCGGTCCCAGCTGAGCACCCGCAGTCCGTGCGCCTCGGGCAGCGACTCCTCCAGTGCGGCGCCGGCCAGCCGGCCCTTCGAGGCGGCGAAGTCGGGCCAGCGGCGGCCCTCGGCGCGCTCTCCGCCGAGCAGGACGTCGAGGCCGCCGCCGAGCGGGTCGCCGTCGACGAGGAGGGTGCGCTGCCCGGCCCGGACGGCGGCGAGGGCCAGGGCGCAGGCCAGGGTGGAGGCCCCGGCGCCGCCGCGCCCGCCGATGACGCCGACGGTCGGGGCCTGCCGGCCGACGCCTTCGACGGCGTCGGCGAGCAGATCCACCAGCCGGCCCTCGTCGCCGGGCAGGATCAGCACGCCTTCCGCGCCGATCCGGACGGCCCGCCGCCATACGTCGGGGTCGTCGGGTTCCCTGCCGACGAGCAGCACGCCCGGCCTTCGGGCGGCGGTGCGGCAGCGGACCGCCGCGTCGTCGCCGACGAGCACGAGCGGCGGGTCGGTCCAGCTCGCCCGGCGCTCGGGCACGGTGTGGTGCACCTCGGGCTCGGCGCCCGCCGCCGCGCACAGCCGCAGCAGGTCGTCGAGCAGCACCAGGTCCTCGGTGACGAGCAGCGGCCGGACCGGCGGCCCGCCGCCTGCCCCCGTGCTCCGCTCCGCCGTGTCCCACTCCCCCGTGCCTCGCGCCGTCGTGCCTCGCACCGGCGTTCCGGAAGCCTTCGGTCCCTCCACGGCACCCACCCCTCACGTGATTCCTGCGGTTCGCGGACTTCGCGACCGGAATCACCGTGCAGCAGTCCCGGAAATCAAGTGGATCTTGCTCGAAAACTGTGGATAACCGGCTGCCTGTGAATAACTCCGTCACCCGATCCGGGACTACCCGGAGAGCGGCCCGACGACTACGCTGAGTGACGAAACGAGGGTTCGTGCGCGCACCCGGCCGTCGCGGCGACGCGGGCCGGAGGAAGGGGAGAAGATGAGTGAAGAATGGACGAAAACCCGTCCGGACATGCGACGACCCCCGCCGGGGGGGAGAGCGGGGGTCGTCTCTCCGGCCGACTCGGGGGGGAGGAGCCGGACCGGGTTAGCACGGTCGCGAACGATCCGTGACTTCCATGGTGTACCCGAGAGCCTTCTCAGGCAAACCCACGCGCCCCAGCGTACGCCGAATGGCGGGCACCTATGCTCGGGCACGTGGAAAACCACTCGATGCCGCGCGCAGCCGCCTTCTTTGACCTGGACAAGACGGTCATTGCGAAGTCCTCGACGCTGACCTTCAGCAAGTCCTTCTACCGGGGCGGACTGATCAGTCGCCGTGCCGCACTGCGGACGGCGTACATCCAGTTCGTGTTCCTGGTCGGCGGGGCCGATCACGACCAGATGGAGCGGATGCGCGAATACCTTTCCGCGCTCTGCAAAGGCTGGAACGTGGCCCAGGTGAAGCAGCTCGTAGCCGAGACCCTGCACGATCTGATCGACCCGATCATCTACGACGAGGCGGCCTCGCTCATCGAGGACCACCACGCCGCCGGCCGTGACGTCGTGATCGTCTCGACCTCCGGGGCCGAGGTCGTGGAGCCCATCGGCGAGATGCTCGGCGCCGACCGGGTGGTCGCCACGCGCATGGTGGTCGGCGAGGACGGCTGCTTCACGGGCGAGGTGGAGTACTACGCGTACGGCCCGACCAAGGCGGAGGCCGTCCGGGAGCTCGCCGAGTCCGAGGGCTACGACCTCTCGCGCTGCTTCGCGTACAGCGACTCGGCGACCGACCTGCCGATGCTGGAGGCCGTGGGCCACCCGTACGCGGTGAACCCCGACCGGGCGCTGCGCCGCGAGGCGACCTCGCGGGACTGGCCGGTCCTGGTCTTCGACAAGCCGGTCCGGCTCAAGCAGCGGCTGCCGGAGTTCCGGATGCCGCCGCGTCCGGCGCTCGTCGCCGCGGCGGCGGTGGGTGCGGCGGCGGCCACCGCGGGCATCGTCTGGTACGCCAGCCGCCGCCGGCAGGCCGCGCTCGCCCGCGCGGCGGCCCGGGCCATCGCCTGAGCCCGCGTCCCGGAGACCACGGGGCGGCCCACCGCCCCGACCTCGGGACTTGCCGATCCCTTTGCCCGGATTTGAGAAGGGCGCAAAGAAGCGGATTCAGGACTTTCGCTTCCATCCGGACAGGAGTAGAAAGGAATCAGGCCCGCGAGACCGGGGACATCCGAGAGGATCACCTGTTGAGCATGACGGCCCCACGGACCTGATGCACAGAAACCTGGCACCCACGCGACGTCGACCCTTCGATTAAGGGCCAGCCGCACCAGGCGCAGGGCAAAGTTCCCCGCCTGATGGGCACATATCGAGGACGCTTGGTAACTGGGTAGACGTGCCAGCGGCGGTACCGAAGTCTGGTACCGCCGCAACCCATGTCCGGGGGCGCCCGGAACGTACGAGAAGCGCTCAGGCCGCGCCGCGCTGCAGCGCCTCGCAGACGGCCGTCGACTCCCGCACCCCGAGTTCCACCGCGCGGCCGCAGTGCGCGATCCAGGCGCCCATGCCGTCCGGGTTCCCGGACAGATAGCCCTCGAAGGCGGCCAGGTACGCCGCCCGGCCCAGTTCCGCGTGGCCGACCTCGGCCGGGCAGATCGCCTTCGGGTCGAGACCGCTGCCGATCAGCACGATCCGCTCCGCCGCCCGCGCGATCAGGCCGTTGTACGAGGTGAAGGGGCGCAGCGCGAGCAGTTCGCCGTGCACCACGGCGGCCGTGACGAGCGCCGGGGCGTCGCCGCCCGCGATGATCAGGTCGGCGAGGCCGTCGAGCCGGCCGGAGACCTCCGCCGGGTCCGGCAGCGGCGCCTCGATCAGCGGCTCGTCCACCGGCTCGCCCGCCTGCCGCGGCCGGCCCGTCGACTCGCGCGGCTCGCCCTCGGCGACCAGGTGCAGCCGGGCCAGCACCCGCAGCGGCGACTGGCGCCAGATGGAGAGCAGCTGCCCGCTCTCGGCGCCCAGCCGCAGCGCCGCGCCGACCGTGCGGGCTTCCGGGTCCGCGCCGAAGTCGGTGCGCCGGCGGACCTCTTCGAGGGCCCAGTCGGCGCCCGCGAGCGCGGCGGAGCCGCGCGCGCCGCGCAGCGCCGCCTCGGCGGTGATCTCGTTGCTGCGACGGCGCATCACACGGTGGCCGTAGACCCGGTCGACGGCCTTGCGTACGGAGTCCACCGAGTCGGCGACGCCCGGCAGGGAGCCGAGGGCGGCCAGGGGGTCAGAGGCGTGCGTACTCATAAGTAGGGAGGCTACGCGCCTGCGGCTCGGACCCCACCTTGGAGTGGTCTTCTTCACGCACCTTGACCACGGCGAGCATTCATGCCACTACGCTAGGTGAACATGAAGATCGCTTTCGTGGGGAAGGGCGGCAGCGGCAAGACGACGCTGTCCTCGCTCTTCATCCGACACCTCGCCGCCGCCGGGGCCCCGGTCATGGCGGTCGACGCAGACATCAACCAGCACCTCGGAGCGGCGCTCGGCCTCTCCGACGAGGAGGCCGCCGCGCTGCCCGCCATGGGGGCGCATCTGCCGCTGATCAAGGAGTACCTGCGGGGCGCCAACCCGCGGATCGCCTCCGCCGACACGATGATCAAGACGACGCCGCCCGGGGCGGGTTCGCGGCTGCTCCGGGTCCGCGAGGACAACCCGGTGTACGAGGCCTGCGCCCGTCCGGTGGTCCTCGACGGGGACGGGATCCGGCTGATGGCGACGGGTCCGTTCACCGAGTCGGACCTCGGGGTGGCCTGCTACCACTCGAAGGTCGGCGCGGTGGAGCTGTGCCTGAACCACCTGGTGGACGGGCCGGACGAGTACGTGGTGGTCGACATGACGGCCGGTTCGGACTCCTTCGCGTCGGGCATGTTCACCCGCTTCGACATGACCTTCCTGGTGGCCGAGCCGACCCGCAAGGGCGTGTCCGTCTACCGCCAGTACAAGGAGTACGCGCGGGACTTCGGGGTCACGCTGAAGGTCGTCGGCAACAAGGTGCAGGGCCCGGACGACGTCGACTTCCTGCGCGCCGAGGTCGGCGACGACCTGCTGGTGACGGTCGGCCAATCCGACTGGGTGCGCTCGATGGAGAAGGGCCGCCCGCCGCTCTTCGAGCTCCTGGAGGCCACCAACCGCACGGCCCTGCAGCTCCTCCAGAACGCGGCGGACGACTCGTACGCCCACCGCGACTGGGAGCGCTACACGCGCCAGATGGTCCACTTCCACCTGAAGAACGCGGAGAGCTGGGGCAACGCCAAAACCGGGGCCGACCTGGCGGGTCAGGTCGACCCGGGCTTCGTCCTCGACGAGCGCCTCGCCGTGCCGCAGCCGAGCTGACGCGCTCGCCCCGCCCCGCCGGACGGAGTCCGGCACCGCTCCCGACGCCCGGGAGGCGCCCCGGCGCCGAGCGGTGCGAGGGGGCGAGAAAGAAGGGGCCGGGGCCGACCTGACCGCGCAGGTCGACCCCGACTTCGTACTGACGGAAGGGCTCAGCGCCGTTCAGCCGGCTTGACGGCGGCCGGCGCGGCCGGCTTGCCCGCCGCTCCGGCCGGGGCGGCGGGCTGCGGGGCCAGGAAGGACTGCCAGCCGGCGGCCGGGGCCTCGCCGACCTTCAGGGTGCGGAGCTTGGCGACGACCGCCGGGTCCTGGGCGTCGAGCCAGTCGGCGAGCTGGCGGAAGGAGACGCACTCGACGTCCTTCTGCACGCAGACCGTGGCGATGGTCTCCTCGATGGCGCGCATGTAGGTGCCGCCGTTCCAGGACTCGAAGTGGTTGCCGATGATCAGCGGCGCCCGGTTGCCCCGGTAGGAGCGCTCGAAGGCCTGCACCAGGCCGTCACGCATCTGGTTGCCCCAGTACTCGTGCATCGACGGGTCGCCCTTGGTCGTACCGGACTGGTTGACCAGGAAGTTGTAGTCCATCGACAGCGTCTGGAAGGCGCGGCCGGGGACCGGCACCAGCTGCATCGAGAGGTCCCAGAGGCCCTGGTCCTTCTTGGGCCAGATCTGGTCGTTGACGCCGCTGGTGTCGTAGCGGAAGCCCATCTGGGACGCCGCCTTCACGAAGTTCGCGCGGCCCTCCAGGCACGGCGTGCGGGCGCCGACGAGCTCCTTGTCGTAGTCGAACGGAAGCGGCTGCTCCGCCTTCAGTCCGGCATTGGTCTTCCAGTGCTTGACGAAGGACTTGGCCTGGTTGATCTCGCTCTTCCACTCGTCGACCGACCAGGTGCCGACACCTCCGTCCTTGCCGCAGAAGTGCCCGTTGAAGTGGGTGCCGATCTCGTTGCCCTCCTCCCAGGCGCCGCGCAGTTCGCGCACGGTGTCGCGGATGCCCTGGACGTCGTTGAAGCCGATGTCCGAGCGGCCCGGGGAGTGCTGCGGCGGGTCGTACATCTCGCGCTTGGACTCCGGCAGCAGGTAGACGCCGCTGAGGAAGTACGTCATGTTCGCGCCGTACTGCTTGCCGACCTTGCGGAAGTGGGAGAACAGCTTCTGGCTGTCCTCGCCCGCGCCGTCCCAGGAGAACACCACGAACTGCGGCGGCTGCTGACCCGGCTTCAGGCGCTGCCAGCTGGGCTGGTGGGGCTGCGCGCCGGTGAAGGCGGTGGAGCCGTCGCCGATCAGCCGGACCGCGCTCTGCGGGGCCGCGGCCGGGCCCTTCTTGGCGCCCGCGCCGCCCGGCGCGCCCTGTGGGGCGGAACCGCCGGAGCCCGAGCAGCCGGCGAGCCCGGCCGTGAGGGCGACGGCGAGGGCGCCGACGGCGAGCGCCCTCTTCTGGACAGTGGTCCTTCTCGCGGCGGCTGACATCCGCACACCTCTCCTCGTTGCGGCACGGTTCCTCGGATTTCCGTACAAGCGGCGACAACGTCGCACCACGACGGCCGGAGCGCGGCAACGACAAGCGGCATGACCACGTTCTGTCACCTGATCCGGTGAATCATTGCCCTGTTTGCCCCGAAAATAATGCCGGAGTCTTTACTCTCCATTACCATCCATTTACTGAGCGTTGATCAGTGACGATCGCTGTACCCGCCGCTGCACCCCGCACGAGCCGCGCCACGCTGCCCCTCCGGAGGAGACGGGAACATGACCCTCACCACCCCTGCCCGCACCACGAACCGGCCCCGCGTCCAGCGGCCGCACAGCCCACCGGACGGTCCGCGCCGCCGCTTCCGCATCGCCGGCGCGGACCTGTCCGCGTCCGTCGCCGTGTTCCTCATCGCGCTGCCGCTCTCCCTCGGCATCGCCCTCGCCACCGGTGCGCCGCTCCAGGCCGGTCTGGTGGCCGCCGCCGTCGGCGGCATCGTCGCCGGACGCCTCGGCGGCTCCCCGCTCCAGGTCAGCGGCCCGGCCGCCGGACTTACCGTGGTCACCGCCGAGTTGATCCAGCGCTACGGCTGGCGCACCACCTGCGCCGTCACGGTCCTCGCCGGACTGGCCCAACTCGGCCTCGCCGCCCTGCGGGTGGCGCGCTCCGCGCTCGCGGTCTCCCCCGCGGTCGTGCACGGGATGCTGGCCGGCATCGGCGTCACCATCGCCCTCGCCCAGCTGCACATCGTGCTCGGCGGGACGCCGCAGAGCTCCGCCGTGGACAACGCGCGGGGGCTGCCCGCCCAGTTGGCGCACGTGTCCGGCCCCGCGCTCGCCGTCAGCGCGCTCACCGTCGCCGTGCTGCTGGTATGGCCGCGGCTTCCCGGGCGTACGGGACGGCTGCTTCGTACGGCGCCCGCCGCGCTCGTCGCGGTGTCCGCCTCGACGACGGCCGCCACACTCGCCGGACTCGCCGTGCCCCGCGTGGACCTGCCCGCGTGGAGCAGCCACGCGCTGCCCGGACTGCCGGAGGGGCCGGTGCTCGGCCTCGCGGCCGGGGTGCTCACCATCACGCTCGTCACCAGCGTGCAGTCGCTGCTGTCCGCCGTCGCCGTCGACAAGCTGGCGGCGAAGCGAGCCGGCGAGACGGGCGGGGTCGCCCCGCCGCGCTCCCGGCTCGACCGCGAACTCGCGGGCCAGGGCGCGGCGAACGTCGTGTCCGGGGCACTCGGCGGCCTGCCGGTCGCGGGAGTCGCGGTACGCAGCGTCGCGAACGTCTCCGCCGGGGCGGTCGGCCGCAACTCCGCGATACTGCACGGTGTATGGGTCGTGCTCGCGGCGCTCTTCCTCGTACCGGTTCTCGACCTCATCCCGCTGCCCGCGCTGGCCGCCCTGGTGATGGTGGTCGGCATGCAGATGGTCAGCATCACCCACATCCGGACGGTCACCCGTCATCGTGAAGCGCTGGTGTACGCGGTCACGCTGGGTGGTGTGGCGTTCGTCGGGATTCTTCAGGGCGTGGCCCTGGGGATCGCGGTGGCGGTCACGGTGGCGCTGCACCGGCTGGCCCGTACCCGGATCACCCGCGAGGAGCGGGACGGGCACCAGGTGGTGCGGATCCGCGGCCAGTTGACCTTCCTGGCGGTGCCGCGGCTGAGCCGCGCGCTGCACCAGATCCCGGCCGGTGCCGACGCGGTCGTGGAGCTGGACGGCTCGTTCATGGACCATGCCGCCTATGAGGCACTGCACGACTGGCAGACCGCGCATCTGACGCACGGCGGGACGGTGGAGACGACCGGCCCGGGCGGCGGCCGGATCGCCGACGCGGGGGCGCACGGCGCGGGTACGGGCGAGGAGAGTGGCTCCGCCGCACACGGCGCGGGCAGACACGCCTGCTGCCGCCCGTGGACGCCGTGGCGCAACCACCAGTGCGGCGAGCAGCGGCCCTCGGGAGCCAAGAGTGCGCAGGCCGGCGAGGAACCGGGCGGCGGAGCCGTCGGGCACCGGCTGGCGAGCGGTATCGGCGCCTTCCAGCGGGACACCGCGCCGCTGGTGCGCGACGAGCTGGCCCGGCTGGCCAGGGAGGGGCAGCGGCCCTCGCAGCTCTTTCTGACCTGCGCCGATTCCCGGGTGGTGACGAGCATGATCACCTCCAGCGGTCCGGGTGATCTGTTCACCGTGCGCAATGTGGGCAATCTGGTGCCGCTGCCGGGCGAGGAGAGCGGGGACGACTCGGTGGCGGCGGCGATCGAGTACGCGGTGGAGGTGCTGCGGGTCGAGTCGATCACGGTCTGCGGGCACTCGGGCTGCGGCGCGATGCACGCCCTGCTGAGCAGCGGCCCTGACGACCCGCCGAGCCAGCTGCGCCGCTGGCTGCGGCACGGTCTGCCGAGTCTGGAGCGGATGGCGAGTCGTCGCCACGCGTGGGCGAGGATCTCCGGTCGGCTGCCGGCGGACGCCGTCGAGCAGCTGTGTCTGACCAATGTGGTGCAGCAGCTGGAGCATCTGCGGGCGTACGAGTCGGTGGCGCGGCGGCTCGCCGAGGGCACGCTGACGCTGCACGGGATGTACTTCCACGTGGGCGAGGCGCAGGCCTATCTGCTGGCCGGCACGGACGAGGTGCACAGCTACGACGACGTGTTCAACCATGTGCCGCCCGCGGCGGGCGGACCGGCGGCAGAACCGGTGGCCGGGCCGTCCGCAGGGGCGGCGGCGGGACCGGTGGACCGGGCGTGGGGGCGACAGGCCGCGCGCGCGTCCTGAACCTTCCGTTCCGTCCGTCCGTGCAAGTGTGTGACCCCTCGCTCCCCACCGCTCGGGGAACGAGGGGTCACCTCCCCATGTCACCCCACAGGTCTAAACCAATTGTCCGGAGCCTCTTGTCACCCGGGCATCCGCCTGATGAGCTATGACGCGGGACACACAGGCACATAGGACGCCCTGGGAAAGGGAGATGTCGTGAGCAACGAATCCTTGGCCAATCTGCTCAAGGAAGAGCGCCGATTCGCGCCGCCCGCCGAGCTGGCCGCGCACGCCAATGTCACGGCGGCGGCGTACGAGCAGGCCAAGGCGGACAGGCTGGGCTTCTGGGCCGAACAGGCCAAGCGGCTCAGCTGGGCCACCGAGCCGACCGAGACCCTGGACTGGTCGAACCCGCCGTTCGCCAAGTGGTTCGCCGACGGCGAGCTGAACGTCGCGTACAACTGCGTGGACCGGCACGTCGAGGCCGGCAACGGCGACCGGGTCGCCATCCACTTCGAGGGCGAGCCCGGCGACAGCCGCGCCATCACCTACGCCGAGCTCAAGGACGAGGTCTCCCGGGCCGCGAACGCCCTGACCGAGCTGGGCGTCCGCAAGGGCGACCGGGTCGCGGTCTATCTGCCGATGATCCCCGAGGCCGCCGTCACCATGCTGGCCTGCGCCCGCATCGGCGCCGCCCACTCGGTGGTCTTCGGCGGCTTCTCGGCCGACGCCGTCGCCTCCCGCATCCAGGACGCCGACGCCAAGCTGGTCGTCACCGCCGACGGCGGCTACCGCCGCGGCAAGCCGTCCGCCCTCAAGCCGGCCATCGACGAGGCCGTCGCCAAGTGCCCGCAGGTCGAGCACGTCCTCGTGGTCCGCCGCACCGGCCAGGACACCGCCTTCACCGAGGGCCGCGACGTGTGGTGGGACGACATCGTCGCCCGCCAGTCCGCCGAGCACACCCCCGAGGCCTTCGAGGCGGAGCACCCGCTCTTCATCCTCTACACCTCGGGCACCACGGGTAAGCCGAAGGGCATCCTGCACACCTCCGGCGGCTACCTCACCCAGGCCGCGTACACCCACCACGCCATCTTCGACCTCAAGCCGGAGAGCGACGTCTTCTGGTGCACCGCCGACATCGGCTGGGTCACCGGGCACACGTACATCGTCTACGGCCCGCTGGCCAACGGCGCCACCCAGGTCATGTACGAGGGCACCCCGGACACCCCGCACCAGGGCCGAGTGTTCGAGATCGTGCAGAAGTACGGCGTCACCATCCTCTACACGGCGCCGACGCTGATCCGCACGTTCATGAAGTGGGGCGACGACATCCCCGCCAAGTTCGACCTGTCGTCGCTGCGGGTGCTCGGCTCGGTCGGCGAGCCGATCAACCCCGAGGCGTGGATCTGGTACCGCAAGCACATCGGCGCCGACACGTGCCCGATCGTGGACACGTGGTGGCAGACGGAGACCGGCGCGGCGATGATCTCGCCGCTGCCGGGCGTCATCGAGACCAAGCCCGGCTCCGCGCAGCGCCCGCTGCCCGGCATCTCGGCCACCGTCGTCGACGACGAGGCCAACGAGGTGCCGAACGGGGGCGGCGGCTATCTGGTCCTCACCGAGCCGTGGCCGTCGATGCTCCGCACCATCTGGGGCGACGACCAGCGCTTCATCGACACCTACTGGTCGCGCTTCGACGGCAAGTACTTCGCGGGCGACGGCGCGAAGAAGGACGAGGACGGCGACATCTGGCTGCTCGGCCGGGTCGACGACGTCATGCTCGTCTCGGGCCACAACATCTCCACCACCGAGGTCGAGTCCGCGCTGGTCTCCCACCCGTCCGTCGCCGAGGCCGCCGTGGTCGGCGCCGCCGACGAGACGACCGGCCAGGCCATCGTCGCCTTCGTCATCCTGCGCGGCACGGCCAGCGAGGACGAGGCCCTCGTCGCCGAGCTGCGCAACCACGTCGGCGCGACCCTCGGCCCGATCGCCAAGCCGAAGCGGATCCTGCCGGTGGCCGAGCTGCCCAAGACCCGCTCCGGCAAGATCATGCGCCGGCTGCTCCGGGACGTCGCCGAGAACCGCGAGCTGGGCGACGTCACGACGCTGACGGACTCCTCGGTCATGGACCTCATCCAGACCAAGCTGCCGGCCGCGCCCAGCGAGGACTGAGCTGCCGACTGATTGGCAGAACCGCAGGTGAGCGCCCGTTCCGGAGCATCCGGGGCGGGCGCTTCCGCATGCTCCCGAGATGCCCAGGGACGCACCCGGGACGCACCCGGGACGCACCCGAGGTTATCCACAGGGCGTTGTCCACAGGGGGTGCCGGTGTCCGTGTATGCCCCTAAAGTGAAGATCACCGGACACCACCGAGCACCGTTAGGTAAGGTAAGGACCGCGTCAGTGACGCGACAAGAACACCTAGGTGCGCCGGGAAGTCTGGTCGGCATGTGCTAAGCCCTGCCCACCGACCGGAGGTTCTCACCGTGCCCGCGTCCGCGCCCCAGCCCACCGACCGCAGGTTCCTCGGCCGCCTCCCCCTGCCCGAGAGCCGCTTCGTCGCCGACGCGCTGCGCACGGAGACCGTCGGCGGCGTGCTGCTGCTGATCGCCGCGGTGGTCGCGCTCATCTGGGCCAACACCCCGCTGAAAGACAGCTACGCGGCCGTGCAGGACTTCCACCTGGGTCCGGCCGCCCTCGGCCTCGATCTCTCGGTGGAGCACTGGGCCGCCGACGGCCTCCTCGCGATCTTCTTCTTCGTCGCCGGCATCGAGCTCAAGCGCGAGCTCGTCGCGGGCGAACTGCGCGAGCCCAAGGCCGCCGCGCTCCCCGTCATCGCCGCGATATGCGGCATGGCGGTACCCGCTCTGGTCTACACCGTGGTCAACGCGGTCGGCGGCGGCAACCTCGGCGGCTGGGCCGTGCCCACCGCCACCGACATCGCCTTCGCGCTCGCCGTCCTCGCCGTGATCGGCACCTCGCTGCCCTCGGCGCTGCGGGCCTTCCTGCTCACCCTCGCCGTCGTCGACGACCTGCTCGCGATCCTGATCATCGCGATCTTCTTCACCGACAGCCTCAACTTCGCCGCCCTCGGCGGCGCCTTCGCCGGCCTCGCCGTCTTCTGGCTGCTGCTGCGCAAGGGCGTCCGCGGCTGGTACGTGTACGTGCCGCTGGCCCTGGTCATCTGGGGCCTGATGTACAACAGCGGCGTCCACGCCACCATCGCCGGCGTGGCCATGGGCCTGATGCTGCGCTGCACCACCCGCGAGGGCGAGGAGCACTCCCCCGGCGAGCAGATCGAGCACCTGGTCCGGCCGCTCTCCGCCGGTCTCGCCGTGCCGCTGTTCGCGCTGTTCTCCGCCGGGGTCACCATCTCCGGCAAGTCCATCGGCGACGTGTTCACCGAGCCCGTCACCCTCGGCGTGGTCCTCGGACTCGTCGTCGGCAAGGCGGTCGGCATCTTCGGCGGCACCTGGCTCACCGCCCGCTTCACAAAGGCGGAGCTCAACCCCGACCTGGCCTGGCCGGACGTCTTCGCCGTCGCCACCCTCTCCGGCATCGGCTTCACCGTGTCGCTGCTCATCGGCGAACTGGCTTTCGAGGACGACCCCGCGCTGACGAGCCAGGTGAAGGCCGCGGTCCTGGCCGGCTCCCTGATAGCCGCCGTCCTCGCCTCCGTACTCCTGAAGCTGCGGGTGCGCACCTACCAGGCGCTGTGCGCCGAGGAGGAGCGCGACGAGGACCAGGACGGCATCCCCGACATCTACGAGGAGCACACCCCCGAGTACCACCTGCGGATGGCCGAGATCCTCGAGCGGAAGGCCGCCGAGCATCGCGAGCGCGCCCAACTGGCGGGGGCGTCGCGCGATGAGGCCGACCGTCCGGCATGATCTGAGGGCAGACGACACAGGAGAAGAGGGAGCAGCCATGAGCGACCCGTTCGACGGAACCGAGCGCAGCCTCGGCCAGCTGGTCGCCTCGGCGACCGCCGAGATGTCCGCCCTGGTGCACGACGAGCTCGCCCTCGCCAAGGCCGAGATCCGCCAGGACGTGAAGCGCGGCGCGATCGGCAGCGCAGCGTTCATCACCGCCGGGGTGGTGCTGCTGTTCTCCCTGCCGATGCTGAGCTTCGCGCTCGCCTACGCCATCAACACCTGGACCGGCGGGCACAACGGCAACGGCGGCTGGAACATGATCTGGTGCTTCCTGCTGTCCTTCGCCGCGAACGTGCTGCTCGCGGGCCTGCTCGGGCTGATCGCGTACGCCAAGTTCAAGAAGGTCAAGAAGCCGGAGAAGTCCATCGCCTCCGCCAAGGAGACCGCGGCGGTCATGCAGAACGTCAAGCCGCACCCGCGGCCGGTCGCGGCGGACGCGGCCCGGATCGCCCTGGACAAGGGCGAGACTGTGGCACGCTCGTCCGCATGACCGTCCCTGAGAGCAGCAGCGCCAACGGCGGGAGCCCCGTCCGCATCGACGGGCCGTGGACCCACCGCGACGTCGCGGCGAACGGCGCCCGCTTCCACATCGCCGAGATGGGCGACGGCCCCCTGGTGCTGCTGCTGCACGGCTTCCCGCAGTTCTGGTGGACCTGGCGCCACCAGCTGCCGGCCCTCGCCGAGGCCGGCTTCCGGGCGGTGGCGATGGACCTGCGCGGCGTCGGCGGCAGCGACCGCACGCCCCGCGGTTACGACCCGGCCAACCTGGCCCTCGACATCACCGGCGTGATCCGCTCGCTCGGCGAACCGGACGCGGCCCTCGTCGGCCACGACCTGGGCGGCTATCTCGCCTGGACGGCCGCCGTGATGCGCCCCAAGCTGGTGCGCCGGCTCGTCGTCTCGTCGATGCCGCACCCGCGCCGCTGGCGTTCGGCGATGCTCTCCGACTTCGCGCAGACCCGTGCCGGTTCGTACGTGTGGGGCTTCCAGCGCCCGTGGCTGCCGGAGCGTCAGCTCGTCGCCGACGAGGCGGCGCTCGTGGGGCGGCTCATCCAGGACTGGTCAGGACCGGACCCGCGCGCGGCGGCCGACGAGGCGGAGGCCCTCGCGGTCTACCGGCGGGCCATGTGCATCCCGTCGACCGCGCACTGCTCCATCGAGCCGTACCGGTGGATGGTGCGCTCGCTGGCCCGTCCGGACGGCATCCAGTTCAACCGGCGCATGAAGCGGCCGGTGCGGGTGCCCACGCTGCATCTGCACGGTTCGCTCGACCCGGTGATGCGGACCCGCAGCGCGGCCGGCTCCGGGGAGTACGTGGAGGCGCCCTACCGCTGGCGGCTGTTCGACGGCCTCGGGCACTTCCCCCACGAGGAGGACCCGGTGGCGTTCACCACCGAGCTCGTCAACTGGCTGAAGGACCCCGAGCCCGACCGCTGAGCCCGGCGGCCGAGCCGGCGACCGAGTCGGCGGCTGAATCGGCGGCGCACAGGGATCCGTCGAACTGCCATGTGCCTCGCGC
Organism: Streptomyces fradiae; assembly: GCF_041270065.1. Taxonomy (NCBI): domain Bacteria; kingdom Bacillati; phylum Actinomycetota; class Actinomycetes; order Kitasatosporales; family Streptomycetaceae; genus Streptomyces; species Streptomyces fradiae. The sequence goes on from NZ_CP065958.1 coordinate 3,615,983, forward strand.
ATACTCCAATTGGCGGGCCCCCGGGCGGTTACCGACCTTGGGCCCCGGGCAGACGTCCGGGTATGGGCTGGACGCACGACTACAGTGACACAGCACGCGACCGCCGCTCGATCGGCGGCGCCGGCGCCCCGGAACGGGGCGGTACGCAGGAGCAGGGCCGTCCGCACCCGGCGGGGGCCGTGGGGATCTCGCGCATCCTCCGCCGCCGGGCCCGCTGGATGTCGGCCCGGCTGCGCCACACCCGTACGTAGCCTCCGGACCGCCGCACGGCCCCGGGGCGGGCCCTAGAGGGCGCAGCCCTGGCTGTCGACCTGCTGGTTGGCCGAGCGGCCGCGGAGGATGTCGTCACGGATCTCGTCGACCGTCAGCGCGTAACCGGTGTTGGCGTCGTCGAGGGAACGGGCGAAGATCACGCCGTACACCTTGCCGTCGGCGGTGAGCAGCGGTCCGCCGGAGTTGCCCTGACGGACCGTCGCGTACAGCGAGTACACGTCCCTGCGCACCTCGCCTCGGTGGTAGATGTCGGGACCCTCGGCGGCGATGCGGCCGCGGACGCGGGCGGAGCGCACGTCGTAGGCGCCGTTCTCCGGGAAGCCGGCGACGATGGCGTTGTCGCCGCTGCGCGCGTCCTGGTCGGTGAACTGCAGCGGGCGGGCCTGGAGATCGGGCACGTCGAGGACGGCGATGTCGCGCTTCCAGTCGTAGAGCACGACCTTGGCGTCGTGGAGCTTGCCCTCGCCGCCTATCTGGACGGTCGGCTCGTCGACGCCGCCGACGACATGGGCGTTGGTCATGACCCGGCGCTCGGCGAAGACGAAGCCGGTGCCTTCGAGGACCTTGCCGCAGCTGGGGGCGGTGCCGACGACCTTGACGATGGAGTCCTGGGCGCGGGCGGCGACCGGGCTGCCGGCGAGCGCCGGGTCGGGCGGCAGGACCTCGGTGATGGGCTCGTTGGAGAACGGGCTGAAGACCTGCGGGAAGCCGTTCTGGGCGAGCGCCGAGGTGAAGTCGGAGAACCAGCCGGGCGCCTGATCCGGCATCACCTGGTCGACGCCGAGGAGCACCTTGGAGCCGCGGACCTCCTTGCCCAGGGTGGGCATCGCGGTGCCGGCGAGCGCGGAGCCGATGAGCCAGGCGACGAGCAGCATCGCGACCACGTTGACCAGGGCGCCGCCGGTGGCGTCCAGGACGCGGGCGGGCGTCCGGGTGATGTGCCGGCGCAGCTTGCTGCCGAGGTGGGTGGTGAAGGCCTGGCCGACGGAGGCGCTGATGATCACCACCATCACGAAGATCACCGTCGCGGTCGTCGAGACCTCGCTGTGGTCGGTCAGCTGGTTCCAGAGGGCCGGGAGCAGCAGAACGGCGACGAGACCGCCGCCGAGGAAACCGATCACCGAGAGGATGCCGACGACGAATCCCTGGCGGTAGCCGATGATCGCGAACCAGACGGCGGCGAGCAGCAGCAGAATGTCCAGCACGTTCACCGTCAGTAGCCTCGCAGATTCGTCATCGATCGCCCCGGGGCCAGCCTGTCATGACCTCCAGTCGAGCGGGACCCGCTTCGACCGGTCCCAGGGCCGCTCCCAGCCTGCGAAATGCAGGATCCGGTCGATCACCCCTGCGGTAAATCCCCAGACCAGGGCCGATTCGACGAGGAATGCGGGGCCTTCGTGGCCGAGCGGATGGACGGCCAGGGCGCGGTTGGCGGGGTCCGTGAGATCCGCCACGGGCACGGTGAAGACCCGGGCGGTCTCGGCGGGGTCGACGACCCCGACCGGGCTGGGCGTCCGCCACCAGCCGAGGACGGGCGTGACGACGAATCCGCTCACCGGGATGTAGAGCCGTGGCAGCACGCCGAAGAGCTGGACGCCGGCCGGGTCGAGGCCGGTCTCCTCTCGCGCCTCGCGCAGCGCGGCCCGCAGCAGCCCGCCGTCGGCCGGGTCGCCGTCCTCGGGGTCGAGGGCGCCGCCGGGGAAGGAGGGCTGGCCCGCGTGCGAGCGGAGGGTGCCGGAGCGCTCCATGAGGAGCAGTTCGGGGCCGCGCGCGCCCTCGCCGAAGAGGACGAGCACGGCGGACTGCCGCCCCGCGCCGTCCGCGGGCGGCAGGAAGCGGCTCAGCTGCTCCGGCTCGACCGTGCGGGCGGCGTGGTCGACCGGCGCGAGCCAGTCGGGCAGCCCCGCTCTGCTGAGCAGGCCGCCCGAGCCCTGGAGCTCTTCACCAGTGCGCGTCATAGGCACCCCCGTGTCTCATCCCGTGTTTCACAACGCGGTCGGCGTCCCGGTTCGTTCCCGGACTCAGTGCTCGGTGCTCAGGGCCCAGGGCTCCTGCCTCAGCGCTCAAGCCTCAGGGCTCAGGGCTTCGGAGTTCGCGCCCAGCGGGGGCGCGGGGAGGCCCGGGTAGTCCGGCGGCGGGTTGAGCCGCTGGCCCGGGAAGCCGCCCTTCTCGTACTTCAGCAGCTTGCGCGCCTTCTCCGGATCGGTCTCGCCCTCGCCGTACGAGGGACAGAGGTGGGTGATCGGGCAGGCGCCGCACGCGGGCTTGCGGGCGTGGCAGATGCGGCGCCCGTGGAAGATCACCCGGTGCGACAGCATCGTCCAGTCGCTCTTCGGGAAGATCGCGGCGACCTCGGCCTCGATCTTCACCGGGTCGTCGGACTCGGTCCACTTCCAGCGCCGGGCGAGGCGCATGAAGTGGGTGTCCACGGTGATGCCGGGCACTCCGAAGGCGTTGCCGAGGACGACGAAGGCCGTCTTCCGGCCGACGCCGGGCAGCTTGACCAGGTCCTCCAGACGGCCGGGCACCTCGCCGCCGAAGTCGTCCCGGAGGGCCGCGGCAAGCCCCATGATCGACTTGGTCTTGGCGCGGAAGAAGCCGGTCGGCCGGATCAGCTCCTCGACCTCCTCGGGCACGGCGGCGGCCAGGTCCTCGGGCGTCGGGTACTTCGCGAAGAGCGCGGGCGTCGTCTGGTTGACCCGCAGGTCCGTGGTCTGGGCGGAAAGGACCGTGGCGACGAGCAGCTCGAAGGGGTTCGTGAAGTCGAGCTCGGGATGCGCGTACGGATAGACCTCGGCCAGCTCCCGGTTGATCTTCCGGGCCCGCCGGACCATGGCGAGGTGCGACTCGGGCTTGGCGGCCTTCTTGGCGCCGGGCTTGCCGGCACCGGGCTTACTGGCGTCGTGCATGCCGGCGCCGGGCTTCTTGGGCGTGGCCTTCTTGGCGGCCGCCTTTGCCTCGGCCGCCGCCGGTTTGTCGGGTCCTCCGGACCCACCGCCGGGGCGATTTGTCGGTTTCGTCTGTTTCGACACTCCGTGTTCGCCCACAGCGGAATTGGCTTCGTTCCGCACTCTTCCAGCCCCCTTGGCCTGTGCTCTCACCGGCGAGTTGGACACCCGGCCAGCCTAGGGGCCGCCGCCGACATCCGCCCCGCGCGCCCCCGATCACGACCCAATCGGGCCCCTGACGTACGGAAAGGCGGTCCGGTGCGTCAAACTTGTTGTGATTGATCGCACTGAGGTCGACATAGGAGAGAACTCGTGGACGACGTTCTGCGGCGCGCCCCGCTGTTCGCGGCGCTCGACGACGAGCAGGCCGCTGAGCTGCGCGCCTCGATGAGTGAGGCGACGCTGGCCCGAGGCGACGCACTCTTCCACGAGGGCGACCCGGGCGACCGGCTCTACGTGGTCACCGAAGGCAAGGTGAAGCTGCACCGCACCTCGCCCGACGGCCGCGAGAACATGCTGGCCGTCCTCGGCCCCGGCGAGCTGATCGGCGAGCTGTCCCTGTTCGACCCGGGCCCGCGCACCGCCACGGCGACCGCGCTGACCGAGGTCAAGCTGCTCGGCCTCGGCCACGGCGACCTCCAGCCCTGGCTGAACGCCCGGCCCGAGGTGGCCAGCGCCCTGCTGCGTGCCGTCGCCCGCCGCCTGCGCAAGACCAACGACCAGATGTCCGACCTGGTCTTCTCCGACGTGCCGGGCCGGGTCGCCCGCGCGCTCCTCGACCTGTCGCGCCGCTTCGGCGTGCAGTCGGAGGAGGGCATCCACGTCGTCCACGACCTCACCCAGGAGGAGCTGGCCCAGCTGGTCGGCGCCTCCCGCGAGACGGTCAACAAGGCGCTCGCCGACTTCGCCCAGCGCGGCTGGCTGCGCCTGGAGGCCCGCGCGGTGATCCTGCTCGACGTGGAGCGCCTCGCGAAGCGCTCGCGCTGAGCACCACCCCGTACGTACGAGAAGGGGGCCTCCCGGTCGAACCGGGCGGCCCCCTTCTCGTGTCTCGTCTCGTGTCTCGTGCTCGTGTCTCGTCTCGTGTCTCGCGGATATCTCGTGGATACCGGCGCTATCTACTCGTGATCTGCTCGTGAGCAGTGATCAGCGCTTCGTGCCGTCCACGATCAGCGGGTTCGAGCCGCCGCTGCCGCACGGCACCGCGTAGACCGGGTTCTTCGCCGCGGCCTCCTTGTAGGCCTCGATGCACTGGTTCGTGAGGACCTTGTCGGTCAGCGAGTCGTTGAGGATCTTGTTGGCGCGGGCGATGCCCTCCGCCTCGATACGGCGCCGGTCGGCCTCCGCCTTGGCCGTACGGGAGGCCTCAAGGGCCCGCTCGGTGGCCTGCTGCTGCTGGATCTTGCGGTCGATCTGGTCCTGCAGGGCCTGCGAGGGCTTCACATTGCGCAGGTTCACGGTGGTGACGTCGATGCCGCGCGGGGCGAGCCGCTCCTTGATGAGGCGGGCGATCTCCGCGTTGATCTTCTCGCGGTCGGAGGCGTAGCCCTGCTCGCTCGAGTAGCGGGCGAAGACGTTGCGGACGATCTCGCGGCTGTCCGGGTAGACCAGGCGCTGCTGGATGGCGTCCTCGCTGCCGGCCAGCTTGTAGAGCTCGACCGCCTTGGACGGGTGGACCGCCCACTTCACGGTGACCTCGGCGTACATCACGCCGCCCTGCGAGGAGCGGACCTCGACCACGTCCTTGTCGGAGAGGTTGAGGTCGACGGGCCGGGTGGAGAAGGTCGTGACGTTGGTGAACGGCGACTTCATGTGCATGCCGGAGGTCATCGGCGTACCGACCTTGCCGAACGCGACCGGGACGCCGACCTCGTACGCGCTGATCACGTACGTCATGCTCGCGATCAGCGAGAACAGGCCGGCGAGCAGGGCGCCGACGGCGCCGAGCTTCAGGCCGCGGGTGTCGTTCACGCGGCCGACGATGTAGAGCACCACCGCCGTGATGACCAGCAGGATGGCTATGACGAACACGGGCTTCCCCCCGAGAGCTACGGCCAGATGTAAGCGGAGCGTAAGACACTCGGGGAGGCCCAAAGGTTCCGGGGGCGGGGCCAAGGGGCGGGGGCCAAGGGGCCGGGGCTGGTGCCGAGGGGCCCGGGGGCATGCGGACGGACCGAAGCCCGGGTGCGTCCCCGCCCCGTGCCTCAGCTCAGGCCGCGCTCCCGCAGATAGTCCAGCTGCGCCCGTACGGAGAGCTCGGCGGCCGGCCACAGGGAGCGGTCGACGTCCGCGTAGACGTGGGCCACGACCTCCGGGGCGGTCCGCAGGCCGCTCTCGACGGCCGCCTCGACCTGGGCGAGCCGGTTCGCGCGGTGGGCGAGGTAGAACTCCACGGCCCCCTGAGCGTCCTCCAGGACCGGCCCGTGCCCGGGCAGGACGGTGTGCACCCCGTCGTCGACGGTGAGCGAGCGCAGCCGCCGCAGGGAGTCCAGGTACTCGCCGAGCCGCCCGTCCGGGTGGGCCACGATCGTCGTGCCCCGGCCCAGGATCGTGTCGCCGGTCAGCACGGCCCGGTCGGCCGGGAGGTGGAAGGAGAGCGAGTCGGAGGTGTGGCCGGGGGTGGCCACGACCCGGAGTTCCAGGCCGCCCGTGGTGATCACGTCGCCCTCCCCGAGACCCTCGTCGCCGAGCCGGAGCGCCGGGTCGAGCGCCCGCACCTTGGTGCGGGTCAGCTCGGCGAAGCGCGCCGCGCCCTCGGCGTGGTCGGGGTGCCCGTGGGTGAGCAGGGTGAGGCCGATCCGCTTGCCGAGCTTCTCGGCGGTGGCGACGACGTTGCGCAGGTGTCCCTCGTCGAGCGGCCCGGGATCGATGACGACGGCGAGGTCAGAGTCCGGTTCGGCGACGATCCAGGTGTTGGTGCCGTCCAGGGTCATCGCGGACGGGTTCGGCGCGAGGACGTTGACGGCGCGGGCTGTCGCGGGCCCGGAGACGACGGCGCCGCGCGGCTGCCCGGGGAGGGTGTGGGCGTGGCTCATATCGACGGCCCTCCTTCCCGACCGGTGGCTCCGTCCGCGGCGCCGCCCCCGGCGGTGGGGATGTGCTTCGTGAATTCATCGTGCCCCGGCCAGCTCAGGATCACCTCGTCGCCCTCCAGGCGCGCCTGCGCGAGGACCGGGGTCATGTCCTGGTCGGCCGCCGCGGCCAGGGCGCCGGCGGCGCTCCCGTACGGTTCGAGGGCACGGAGGGTCGAGATGGTCGGCGGCATCATCGTGAGCTCGCCCCGGTCGTAACCGGCGGCGGCGTCCGCCGGGCGGATCCACACGGTCCGGTCGGCCTCGGTGGAGGCGTTCCGGGTGCGCTGGCCGGCCGGGAGGGCGGCGACGAAGAACCAGGTGTCGTAGCGCCGTGGCTCGAACTCGGGGGTGATCCAGCGCGCCCAGGCGCCGAGCAGGTCCGAGCGCAGCACCAGCCCGCGCCGGTCGAGGAAGTCGGCGAAGGACAGCTCGCGGGCGACCAGCGCCGCCCGGTCCTTCTCCCAGTCCTCGCCGGTCGTGTCGCCGACAACTGTGTCCGGCGTCTCCCCGGCGAGCAGGACGCCCGCTTCCTCGTACGTCTCGCGCACGGCGGCGCAGACCACGGCCTGCGCCTGCGCGGCGTCCGGGAGGCCGAGGCGGGCCGCCCACTCCTCGCGGGCGGGGCCGGCCCAGCGCACCGGGTGCTCGTCGCGCGGGTCGACGCCGCCGCCGGGGTAGGCGTACGCGCCGCCCGCGAAGGCCATGGAGGCGCGCCGGCGCAGCATGTGGACCAGCGGGCCGTCGGCGCCGTCCTTCAGGAGCAGCACGGTGGCGGCCCGCCGGGGCGTCGCGGGGACCAGCTCACCGGCGGCGAGGGCACGGATGCGGTCGGGCCACTCCGCCGGGTACCACTGCCCGTTCGACTGACCGTTCGTCTGACCATTCGACATGGCCGGATGCTATGCGCAAGCATCGGAATGCACGAGAGCCGATCCCCTCCAGGTGGGAGGGAACCGGCTCGGGTGTCGGCCACGCGGGCGACGCGTGCGGCTTGGCTACGGGCCTCAGGCCGACTCGAGCTCCACCTGGACCTCGACCTCGACGGGGGCGTCCAGCGGGAGGACCGTGACGCCGACGGCGCTGCGGGCGTGCACGCCCTTGTCGCCGAGGACGGCGCCGAGCAGCTCGCTGGCGCCGTTGATGACGCCGGGCTGGCCGGTGAAGTCGGGGGCGGAGGCGACGAAGCCGACCACCTTCACGACCCGCTTGATCCGGTCCAGGTCACCGGCGACCGACTTCACGGCCGCGAGCGCGTTGAGCGCGCAGGTGGCGGCGAGCTCCTTGGCCTCCTCGGCCGTGACCTCGGCGCCGACCTTGCCGGTCACCGGGAGCTTGCCGGCCACCATCGGGAGCTGGCCCGAGGTGTAGACGTACACGCCGGACTGCACGGCCGGCTGGTAGGCCGCGATCGGCGGGACGACCTCGGGCAGCGTCAGGCCCAGCTCTGCGATCTTCGCCTCGACGGCTCCGGCCCCGCTCACGAGGTCTTCTCCCGCTTCAGGTAGGCCACGAGCTGCTCGGGGTTGTTCGGGCCGGGCACGACCTGGACGAGCTCCCAGCCGTCCTCGCCCCAGGTGTCAAGAATCTGCTTCGTCGCGTGCACCAGCAGCGGCACAGTCGCGTACTCCCACTTGGTCATGAGCCGACTGTAGCCGCTGCGCGGGGGCGGTCCGCCGAGCCGGCCCCCGGGAAGACCCCTAGGTGATCGGGGGGCGTGTTCGGGGGGCGCGTCCGGGGCGACCCTCTGATTGGGGCGGGCCGCCAGTGGTTAGGCTCGAAGACGTGAGCAGGCTCCAGGTCGTCAGCGGCAAGGGCGGTACCGGTAAGACGACGGTGGCCGCGGCACTCGCGCTCGCCCTCGCCACGGAGGGCAAGCGGACCCTCCTGGTCGAGGTGGAGGGCAGACAGGGCATCGCACAGCTCTTCGAGACGGAGGCGTTGCCGTACGAGGAGCGCAAGATCGCCGTCGCGCCGGGCGGCGGCGAGGTGTTCGCGCTGGCCATCGACGCCGAGCGGGCCCTCCTCGACTACCTCCAGATGTTCTACAAACTGGGCAGCGCGGGCCGGGCGCTGAAGAAGCTGGGCGCGATCGACTTCGCGACGACGATAGCGCCGGGCGTGCGGGACGTGCTGCTCACCGGGAAGGCCTGCGAGGCGGTCCGCCGCCGCGAGAAGGCCGGCGGCTTCACGTACGACTACGTGGTGATGGACGCGCCGCCGACCGGCCGGATCACCCGCTTCCTCAACGTCAACGACGAGGTGGCGGGCCTGGCGAGGATCGGCCCGATACACAATCAGGCCCAGGCGATCATGCGCTTCCTGAAGTCCCCGGACACCGCGGTGCACCTCGTGACGCTCCTGGAGGAGATGCCGGTCCAGGAGACCGCCGACGGCATCGCGGAGCTGCGCGCCGCCGAACTGCCGGTGGGCCGCGTGGTGGTGAACATGGTCCGCCCGCACGTCCTCGACGAGGCGGCGGTACGGGCCGCCTCCGGCGCCCACCGCGACGCCATCGCCGGCACGTTGGCGTCCGTCGGCGTCAAGGGCGGCACCAGGCTGGTCGAGCCGCTCCTGGAGCAGGCCGCCGAGCACGCCCAGCGGGTGGAGCTGGAGCGGGCGCAGCGGGAGACCCTGGACGGCATCGGCGTCCCGTCGTACGAACTGCCCTTCCTGGGGGACGGGGCGGACATCGCCGGCCTGTACCGGCTGGCGAAGGAGCTGCGCAGACAAGGGGTGGGCGCGTGACGCAGAGCACGCAGGCCAGGCAGAGCACGCAAGGCAGGCAGAGCACGCAGGGCAGGCAAGGCACGGCGAAGCAGTCGCCGAAGGCTGCCGCGGGCACGGACAGGAACGCGGGCACGGCCACGTCCGCGGGCGCGGCCGCGAAGGGCGCCGAGAGCGCGAAGGGCGCCGGGACAGACGGGGCTCCGGCGGTTGCGGCCGGTCTGGACAGCGTGTCCGTCCTGGACCTGGATCCGCTGATCGACGATCCGGCGACGCGCATCATCGTGTGCTGCGGCGCGGGCGGGGTCGGCAAGACGACGACGGCGGCGGCGCTGGGCGTGCGGGCGGCGGAGCGCGGCCGGCGGGTCGTGGTGCTCACCATCGACCCGGCGCGGCGGCTGGCCCAGTCGATGGGCATCGACTCACTGGACAACGTGCCGCGCAAGGTGGACGGCATCAAGGGCTGCGACGGCGGCGAACTGCACGCCATGATGCTCGACATGAAGCGGACCTTCGACGAGATCGTCGAAGCGCACGCGGACGCCGACCGGGCCCGGGCGATCCTGGAGAACCCCTTCTACCAGTCCCTGTCGGCCGGTTTCGCCGGTACGCAGGAGTACATGGCGATGGAGAAGCTGGGCCAGCTCCGGGCCAAGGACGAGTGGGACCTGATCGTGGTCGACACGCCGCCGTCGCGGTCGGCGCTCGACTTCCTGGACGCGCCGAAGCGGCTCGGTTCCTTCCTCGACGGCACGTTCATCAAGCTGCTGATGGCGCCGGCGAAGGTGGGCGGCCGGGCGGGGATGAAGTTCCTCAACGTCGGCATGTCGATGATGACGGGGACGCTGGGGAAGCTGCTCGGGGGTCAGTTCCTGAAGGACGTGCAGACCTTCGTGGCGGCGATGGACACGATGTTCGGCGGTTTCCGGACCCGCGCGGACGCCACGTACCGACTGCTCCAGGCTCCGGGCACGGCCTTCCTCGTGGTCGCCACCCCGGAGCGGGACGCGCTGCGCGAGGCGGCGTACTTCGTGGAGCGGCTGGCCGCGGAGGAGATGCCGCTCGCGGGGATCGTCCTCAACCGGGTCCATGGCAGCGGCGCCGCCCGGCTGTCGGCAGAGCGGGCGCGGGCCGCCGCAGAAAATCTTGACGAGGGGCGCATTGTGGATCAGAGCGCCGGGAAACCTAGTGGGCGTGGCTCCCGGGCCACCTCTCCCGAGTCTTCCGAGTCTCCCGAGCCGTCAGATCACGCTGCGCACCCCAGCGCAGAGCTTGCCGCACACCTCGCCACCGCCGCCGCTGTCACCACCAGCACCACGGGCACTACCGGCACCACCCGCACCGCAGGATCCACAGGTTCCGAGTCCGAGGCTGCCCCCACAGCCGGAGCGGACCCGGATGTACAGCGACTGACCGCAGGACTGCTCCGTCTCCATGCCGAGCGGATGCAGGTGCTCGCACGTGAGCAACGCACGCGCGACCGCTTCACCGCGCTCCACCCCGAGGTGGCGGTCGCCGAAGTGGCCGCCCTGCCCGGCGATGTGCACGACCTCGACGGGCTGCGGGCCATCGGTGAGCGCCTGGCGGTCGGCCGTATGCCCTGACGGGCACGCCGACCGGCACCGCGGCCGGCCCGGTCGCCCGATCGCACCGCCGGTGCATCACCGGGCGGCAGGCTCTCCAGGCCCTCGGGCCCAGGCCTGCGAAGCCACTCGGCGGGCCTGCGAGGCCGGCGCCCGTCAAACCCGGCGGCCCAGCCAACCCGGCGGCCCAGCCGCCTAGCTGCCTAGCCCACCGCCGCGTACGTCTCGTACGTCGCGTCGTCGTCCATCGCCACGGGCAGCAGGCCCGCTCCCCGCTCGTACTCGGTGCGCGCGGTCTCCAGGAGCCGGCGCCACGAGGTGACGGTCGGCCGGCGGCGCAGCAGTGCGCGCCTTTCGCGCTCCGTCATGCCGCCCCACACGCCGAATTCCACGCGGTTGTCGAGGGCGTCGGCGAGGCACTCGGTCCGCACCGGACATCCGGTGCACACCGCCTTCGCCCTGTTCTGCGCCGCGCCCTGCACGAAAAGTTCATCCGGATCGGTAGTGCGGCAGGCCGCCTGCGCACTCCAGTCAGCTACCCAGCCCATACCGGCGCCGTCCTCTCCCGAATCGAGGCTCCCCCACGGCGGTAGCGGCATATTCACCGCTGCCAGTTGGGACGTTACGGAAGGTGGGGACAGCGCAACACCCCCTTCGGGCCCAATCTTGAATGGCCCGAACGGACTATGCGTGCCCGGCAGATCACCCAGGGGAGTGACGCCAGGACATAACAGCCATACCGGACATGAGCCGGATTCAGGCATGAAGTCACCGCGCTTCGGGGACGCGGGAATTCCTGCCGATGTCACGCACTGGTCTTGCGCGGATCTCGCACGGGTCGGGCACGGGGCGTGCACGGGTCTTGATGCGGGACCGCACTGCTGTGACAGTTGTGAGCAGCTTAGGCCAAGGCATATACGTGTGTCCGGCGAATGAGAACGTAGGCTGCCCCCATGGCAAAGAAGCGCTCGGGCGGAGGTCTGACCGGGACCCAGCAGGCCGCCAAGTTCCTCGGGGTCAGTGTGCTCTCCGGAGCCGTGCTGGCAGGCATCGCCCTGCCCGCGGCCGGAGCACTGGGGCTGGCGGCCAAGGGCACGGTCGAAGGGTTCGACGAAATCCCGTCCAACCTGAAGACACCGCCACTGAGTCAGCGCACCACGATCCTCGACTCAGAGGGCGGCCACATCGCCACCGTGTACTCGCGCGACCGGCAGGTCGTGCCGATCGACAAGATCTCGCCGTACATGCAGAAGGCGATCGTCGCCATCGAGGACTCGCGGTTCTACGAGCACGGCGCGATCGACCTCAAGGGCGTGCTGCGCGCCATCAACCGCAACGCGCAGTCGGGCGGCGTCGCGCAGGGCGCGTCCACGCTCACCCAGCAGTATGTGAAGAACGTCTTCGTCGAGGAGGCCGGTGACGACCCCGAGAAGGTCGCCCAGGCCACCCAGCAGACGATGGGCCGCAAGGTCCGCGAGCTGAAGTTCGCGATCCAGGTCGAGGAGGAGCTCGGCAAGAAGAAGATCCTGGAGAACTACCTCAACATCACGTTCTTCGGGCAGCAGGCGTACGGCATCGAGGCCGCCTCGCAGCGCTACTTCTCCAAGCACGCCGCCGACCTGACCCTCGCCGAGTCCGCCATGATGGCCGGCCTTGTGCAGTCGCCGAGCCGCTACGACCCGGTCAACGACCTCCAGGAGGCGACCAAGCGGCGCAACACCGTCCTCCAGCGCATGGCCGACGTCAAGGACATCAGCCAGGCGGAGGCCGACAAGGCGAAGGCCACGCCGATCAAGCTGAAGGTGAAGTCGCCCAAGAACGGCTGTATCACCGCCGTCGACGGCTCCGGCTTCTTCTGCGACTACGTCCGCAAGACGATCCTCAGCGACCCGGTCTTCGGCAAGACGGTCGAGGAGCGCCAGAAGCTGTGGAACCTGGGCGGTCTCACCATCAAGACCACCCTCTCGCCGCGCGCCCAGGAGGCGGCGAACGAGGCCGCCATCGCCAAGGTCGACAAGGACGACCCGGTCGCCGCCGCGGTGGTCCAGGTCCAGCCCGGCACCGGCAAGATCCTCTCGATGGGTCAGTCCCGCCCGTACGGCCTCGACCAGAAGCTGCACCAGACGACCCTCAACCTCTCCGTCGGCAAGAAGATGGGCGGCACCACCTACGGCTTCCAGGTCGGTTCGACCTTCAAGCCGATCACGGCCGCCGCCGCGCTGGAGAAGGGCCTCAGCCCCGCGCAGAGCTTCGACGACCCGACGGAGATCACCCTCTCGGAGCGGGACTACACCCGCTGCGACGGAAAGCCGTCCGGCTACGCCAACTGGAAGGTCGGCAACGAGCTCAAGTCGGAAAAGGGCATGTACGACATGACCAGTGCCCTCGGCAAGTCCATCAACACGTACTTCGCCCGGCTCGAGCAGATGGCCGGCCTCTGCGAGACGCTGACGATGGCGAAGAAGGTCGGCTACGAGCGCGAGCTGGGCAAGCCCATCGTGCAGAGCCCGTCCGCGACCCTGGGCGCAGTCGAGAGCACCCCGCTCGACATGGCCTCGGTCTACGCGACCTTCGCCAACCGCGGCACGTACTGCACCCCGATCGCCATCGAGTCGATCACGACGGCGAACGGCCAGAAGCTCAAGGTCCCGCAGACCGAGTGCTCCAAGGCGATGAGCGACCGCACCGCCGACATGGTCAACCAGATGCTGAAGGGCGTCGTCGAGGACGGCACCGGCACCAAGGCCGGTCTGAGCGACCGCGACAACGCGGGCAAGACGGGTACGACCAACGACCGCAAGGACGCCTGGTTCGTCGGCTACACGCCGAACCTGTCCACGGCGGTGTGGGTCGGCGACGACATCGGCGAGAAGAAGTCGATGTACGACATCACCATCGGCGGCCAGTACTACGACAAGGTCTGCGGTGGCTGCCTCCCCGGCCCGATCTGGCGGATCGCGATGACCGGCGCCCTGAACGCCGGCGAGACCCCCTCCTTCGTCCCGATCAACATCCCGCGCGGCGCGCAGCCGGGCGACAAGGACAAGGACAAGCCGAAGCCCGGCGACGACAACAAGCCGGGCGGCGGCCCGAACCCGGGCACCACCCTCCCGGGCGGGATCGTCCTCCCGCCGGACCTGATCGGCGGCACCAGCGGCAAGCCCGGCCACGGCCGCGGCGGGAACTAGTCCTGCCACAGGAACACGAACAGGAACAGCAACAGCAACAGCAACGAAGGCGCCCCTCCCGATCCGTTCGGGAGGGGCGCCTTCTCGTGTACGGGGATCAGCCCGCGAGCAGCTTCTTCACGGCGGCGGCCACGCGGCCGCCCTCCGCCTGCCCGGCGACCTTCGGGTTCACGATCTTCATCACGGCGCCCATCGCGCGCGGCCCCTCGGCGCCCGCGGCCTTCGCCTCCGCGACGGCGGCGGCCACGACGGCCTCCAGCTCCTCGTCGCTCAGCTGCTTCGGCAGGTACGCGTCGAGGACCTCGCCCTCGGCCAGCTCACGCGCGGCGGACTCGGCGCGACCGCCCTGGGTGAAGGCGTCGGCGGCCTCGCGGCGCTTCTTCGCCTCCTTGGCGATCACCTTCTGCACCTCGTCCTCGGAGAGCTCGCGCTTGGTCTTGCCCGCGACCTCCTCCTTGTTGATCGCGGCGATGGTCATCCGCAGGGTCGAGGAGCGCAGCTCGTCGCGTCCCTTGATCGCGGCGGTGAGGTCGTCCTGAAGCTTGGCCTTGAGCGTGGTCATGGGGTCAAGTGTGGCAGGTGCCGGGCCTCGACCGCCCGCGCATTTCGGCTCATCGGGTCTGCGACGATAAGGGGATGCGCGCACGGTACGGGATCCCCCTGAAGATCACGGCAGGCCTCACGGCGACGGCGGCGGCCGGCCTCGTCTACGCGGCGGGCTTCGAGGCCCGCTCCTTCCGACTGCGCCGGGTGACCATCCCGGTGCTCCCCCGGGGCATGCGCGACCTGCGGGTCCTCCAGGTCTCCGACATCCACATGGTCAGTGGCCAGCGCAAGAAGCGCGCCTGGCTCCAGTCGCTCGCCGGGCTGCGTCCCGACTTCGTCGTGAACACCGGCGACAACCTCTCCGACACCGAGGCGGTGCCGGAGGTGCTCGACGCGCTGGGTCCGCTGATGGAGTTCCCCGGTGTGTACGTCTTCGGCTCCAACGACTACTACGGGCCGCGGCTGCGGAACCCCGCGCTCTATCTGAAGGAGAAGGTGCAGGGCAAGCACGGCCTGAACGGCAACCCGCCGGTGGTCGGCGCCGTCCACAACCCCTGGGAGGGCCTGCGGGACGCGTTCGACGCGGCGGGCTGGGTGAACCTCACCAACACCCGCGGCCGGCTCAAGCTGCCCGACCTGGACCTCGCCTTCACCGGCGTCGACGACCCGCACATCAAGCGGGACCGGTACGAGCGGGTGGCCGGCGGCCCCGTCCAGGACGCCGACTTCTCGATGGGCGTCTTCCACGCCCCGTACCTGCGGGCCCTGGACGCCTTCACGGCCGACGGCTACGACCTGCTCCTGGCCGGCCACACGCACGGCGGACAGCTGTGCGTCCCCTTCTACGGCGCCCTGGTCACCAACTGCGACCTCGACACCGACCGTGTGAAGGGCCTGTCCACCCACACGGCCGGCGGCCACACCTCCTACCTGCACGTCTCGGCCGGCTGCGGCACCAACCGCTACACCCCGGTCCGCTTCGCCTGCCCGCCCGAGGCGACGCTGCTCACCGTGACCGCCCGCGTGTAGCCGTACGTGTAGCCGTACGGTGCCCCCATGCCGTACGTGACCTCACTCCTCCGCGGGCTGATCGCCCTTGCCGCCGCGACGGGCATCGTGATCGAGTGCGTCGAGGGCAGCCCCCTCGTCGTCTTCTCCTTCTTCACCATCTGGTCGAACACCGCGGTCGCCGCCGTCCTCGGCCTGGGCGCCGTACGGGCCTGGCGGCGCCTGCCGCCGCCGGCCCCGCTGTGGACGGGCGGGGTGCTGCTCTGCATCTCGGTGGTCGGCCTCGTCTTCCACCTGGTCCTGGACAACCCGGCGAGCCCCTTCAACCAGGCCGCCGAGATCGCCCGCCTCACCGGCCCCCGGGCGGTCGCCAACCAGCTCCTCCACACGGTGACCCCGCTCGGCGTCCTCCTCGACTGGCTGCTCCTCACCCCGCCGGGCGCCCTCCGCTGGCGCCACGCCGCCCAGTGGCTCGCCGCCCCCGGCGCCTACCTGCTCTTCGCCCTGACCCGCGGCGCCCTGCTCCCCCCGGACACCCCGACCCGCTACACGTACCCCTTCCTCGACGTCACCGCCCACGGCTACGCCGGCGTCCTCACCAACGCCCTGGTGCTCGCCCTGGCCTTCTACGCCCTGGGCCTCGCCCTGGTCACGGCAGACCGCTTCCGACCTGCGGTGGCGGGCCGCGTAAACCGGATTTCGTCTCTGGGCGCGGGTGGGCTAAAGTAAGCGATGTCGCCGCGACGGAGAAAGACCAGAGCAGCGACATCGGGGTGTAGCGCAGCTTGGCAGCGCGCTTCGTTCGGGACGAAGAGGTCGTGGGTTCAAATCCCGCCACCCCGACAGCCGTAAGACCAGGTCAGGGGCCTGATCCGAGACATCGGATCAGGCCCCTGAGTGGTTTTCTGGGCACCCTTGGGAGCCGTTTGGAGCCGACTTCAGGATCCGGCTCCCGGAGCGGGTCCGACGCCGTCGGCAGCGGGGCCTGCGCTCGGCATCGGGGGCCTTCCGCCGAGCCCGCTCCACCGCCACGTAGAGCGCGACCGATTTCTGCGTTCCCCTCCCCCGGGAGGAATCCGGGAGAAGATCCCGATCGGCTTTCTGCCAGAGGGGACCAGTGCACATGACCGACCAGCACAACCGGACCTGCGGGCGACCGACCCGTTCGGGGAGTCCCTGCAAGATCCGGATATCGGGGTCGGACGTGGCGTGCGGCACGCATGCCACGGAGCAGGACGAGGCCGTGGCCGAGGCTCATCGGCGTGGGTGGAACGAAGCTACAAGTCCGGAAGCGAGAGCAGCGCAAGCTTCTCCAAGTCCCGGATCGACGCTCTCGTAGTTCGTCACGCCCCACCGCCAGGACCCGACCGGCACGTAACCGCGCCTGCGATACCAGCCCACCAGGTCCGCCGCCTGGGCCGACGTATCGATCACCACCTGCGAGGAACCGAGCGCGCCGATACGTTCCTCCGCCAGATCGAGCAGCCGCTGCCCGAGCCCCGTCCCCCGGTACTCCGGATCCACTGCCAGCTGCCAAAATGCCCCAGCCCCCGCCGGAGCCGGATACCCCTCGGGCACCCCGTACGGGGCCGCCACCGTCACGGTGCCCACCAGCTCGCCCGCCCGCGGAGCGAGCCAGCACTCGCCCTTGCGCAGCCTGTAGGCCGTGTCCTCCACCGACTGATACGAGGCAAAGAAGACTCGGCCTTCGGCAGTATGAGCGGAAGAGGCACGGTGAAGCAGACGCGTCAACTGCGCAACGGAGTCGCCCTCGGCGAACGGCCGCACCACGACCGGTTCACGGCTGCCAAGCCGTATCGACCTGCGCGCTGATGATCCGTCCACGCGATCAAGTATCGGCCGGAGAAGGACGTGCCGCCTGGCCCCGGGTGGTCAGGTCGGTCACGATCCGCAGGACGGCGCCTGGGTGTTGGTGCCGAGCTGGATGAGGGCCGGGGCGGGGGCGCAGCAGCCGCCGCCGTCGGACTGGTTGTCGGTGTCGGGCTGGTCGAAGAGGCCGGATCCGCCGCAGACTCCGGTTTCGGGCAGGACGAGTTCGACGCGTTCGGCGGACTCGTGGTCGCCGGCGATGGAGGCGACCACGGAGCGGACCTGCTCGTAGCCGGTGAGGGCGAGGAAGGTCGGGGCGCGGCCGTAGGACTTCATGCCGACGAGGTAGACGTCTTCCTCCGGGTGGGAGAGCTCCTTCACGCCGTGCGGGTAGACGGTGCCGCAGGAGTGCTGGTTGGGGTCGATCAGCGGAGCGAGTTCGACCGGGGCCTGAAGGCGCTCGTCCAGGCCGAGGCGCAGCTCGTCGAGGAAGGACAGGTCGGGGCGGAAGCCGGTGAGGACGATGACCTCGTCGACCGTTTCGAGCCGTCGGCCGTCCTCGGCCACCAGCACGAGCTGGTCGCCGTCGCGCTCGATCGCCTCCGTACGGAAGCCGGTGACGGCGTCGGCGTGGCCCTCGTCGACGGCGGCCTTGGCGGCAAGCCCGAGGGCGCCGCGGGCGGGCAGCTGGTCGGCGGTGCCGCCGCCGAAGGTGGAGCCGGAGATGCCACGGCGCAGGATCCATACCGCCTTGGTCCCCTCGCCGTCCTCGGCCCGGGCCAGGTCCGCGAGCGAGGTGAGCGCGTTGAACGCGGAGGCGCCGGAGCCGATCACTGCGGTGCGCTTGCCCGCGAAACGGGAGCGGACGACCGGGTCCTTGAGGTCGGGGACGCGGTAGGTGACGCGGTCGGCGGCGGCCTTCTCGCCCAGGGCAGGCAGGCCGGAGGCGCCGGCCGGGCTCGGGGTGGACCAGGTGCCGGAGGCGTCGATCACGGCACGGGCGAAAAGTCGCTCTTCGCGTCCGTCGGCGTGGGCGACGTGGACGACGAAGGGCTGGGTCTCCCGGTCGGCGTCGACGATCCGGTCGCGGCCGGAGCGGGAGACGCCGGTGACCGTGGCGCCGAAGCGGACCTTGTCGCCGAGGACGTCGGCCAGCGGCTGGAGGTACTTCTCCGCCCAGTCGCCGCCGGTCGGGTACGTCTTCGCGTCGGGCTTCACCCAGCCGGTGGGGGCCAGGAGCTTCTCGGCGGCCTGGTCTGTGATCTCGCCCCAGGTGGAGAACAGCCGGACGTGCGACCACTCGCGCACCGCCGCGCCGGCGACCGGCCCGGCCTCCAGGACCAGCGGTTCGAGTCCGCGCTCGACGAGGTGGGCGGCTGCGGCCAGGCCGGCAGGCCCGGCGCCGATCACGAGGACAGGCAGCTGGTCGGTGACGGTGGCGTTCACGACGTTCCCCTCTCTATTTCGACATCTGTCGATGTATTGCTCGGCCAGCATGACACCTGAATTGACATGCGTCAACATAGACATTCATCGAAGTTGCCTGGTAACCCCGCCTCCGTCTGCTGGTTCGACATGTGTCAACATAGACACATGTCGAATAGCACCGAGTTCCCGCTGATCCAGCCTGAGGCCGCCGCCCCTTGCTGCCCGCCGCTGAACGAGCGCCCGCTGACCTCCGAGGAGGCCGAGCGGACCGCGAAGATGTTCGACGCGCTGGGCAACCCGATCCGCCTGCGCCTGTTCTCGGCGGTCGCCTCCCACGAGGGCGGCGAGGCGTGCGTGTGCGACATCTCCGACGTGGGCGTGTCGGGGCCGACCGTGTCGCACCACCTGAAGAAGCTGAAGGAGGCCGGCCTGCTCTCCTCCGAGCGACGCGGCACCTGGGTGCACTACCGGGTCGAGCCGGCCGTACTCGCGGCGATGGGGCAGCTGCTCACCAAGGCAGCCGCCGCGTGACCGCCTCCACCGCGGCCGTCGTACCCCTCGCGGCGGAGCACGCCGAGCAGGTCCTGGCGATCTACCAGGCCGGGATCGACGAGGGCAACGCCACTTTCGAGACCGCCGCTCCCACCTGGGAGCGGTTCGACGCCGCCAGACTGCCCGGGCACCGCTTCGCCGCCGTCGACGAGACCGGCCGTGTGCACGGCTGGGTCGCCGCGAGCAAGGTCTCCGAGCGGGCCGCGTACGCGGGTGTGGTCGAGCACTCCGTCTACGTACACCCCGACGCGCGCGGGCGGGGCGTCGCCGCGTCCCTGCTCAAGGCGCTGATCGACTCGACGGAGGCGGCCGGGATCTGGACGATCCAGTCCGGAATCTTCCCCGAGAACGCCGCCAGCCTCGCCGTCCACCAGCGGGCCGGCTTCCGGATCATCGGCACCCGCGAACGCATCGCACTGCACCACGGCCGCTGGCGCGACACCGTGCTCATCGAACGCCGCAGCCCTCACATCGCCTGACGCCACGGCGCCGCCTGATTCGATGTATGTCAACATAGGGGAATGCCGAACTCCCCCAGGCTTCCATTGCCCCGGGTCGAGGCCGAGCTCTCCGCCACGCCCCTGAACGAGCGCCCCCTGACCGCAGACGAGGCCGAGCGGACCGCGAAGGCGTTCCACGTCCTCGCCCATCCGATCCGCCTCCAGCTCCTGTCCACGATCGCCTCGTTCGAGGAGGGGCAGCCGTGCGTCTGCGCCATCTCCGACGTGGGCGTGTCGGGTCCGACCGTGTCGCACCACCTGAAGAAGCTCAAGGAGGCCGGCCTGCTCTCCTCCGAGCGACGCGGCACCTGGGTCTACTACCGCTTCGAACCCGCCGTGCTCGCCGCCATGGGCCGCCTGCTGATCAAGGCCGCCTCGGAATGACCGCGCCGGCCGCGCCCGCCGGAAGGAGCGGGACGGCCGGGAGCGCACGGCACCGCGACTACCGCCGCGTGGGCACGTGGGCCGGGGCGGCGAACTTCCTGCGCCAGGCCAGCGACACGTAGACGAGCGCGACCAGGACGGGGACCTCGATGAGCGGGCCGACGACGCCGGACAGGGCCTGACCGCTGGTGACGCCGAAGGTGGCGATGGCGACGGCGATGGCGAGCTCGAAGTTGTTGCCGGCGGCGGTGAAGGCGAGGGTGGCGGTGCGGTCGTAGTGCAGGCCGATCGCCTTGCCGAGGGCGAAGGTGCCGAACCACATCACGGCGAAGTACACGAGGAGCGGAAGCGCAATGCGGGCCACGTCGAGGGGCTGCGAGGTGATCGTCTTCCCCTGTAGAGCGAAGAGGATGACGATCGTGAACAGCAGCCCGTACAGGGCCCAGGGGCCGATCTTCGGCAGGAACTTCACCTCGTAGGACTCCCGGCCGAGCCTCTTCTCGCCGATGCGGCGGGTGAGGAAGCCGGCGAGCAGCGGGATGCCGAGGAAGATGACGACGTTGAGGGCGATCTTCCACATGGAGATGTCGAGGGTCTCGCCCTCGCCGAGGCCCAGCCACCCGGGCAGGATGTCGAGGTAGAACCAGCCCAGCAGGCCGAAGGCCAGGACCTGGAAGACGCTGTTGAGGGCGACGAGGACGGCGGCGGCCTCGCGGTCTCCGCAGGCGAGGTCGTTCCAGATGATCACCATGGCGATGCAGCGGGCGAGGCCCACGATGATCAGGCCGGTGCGGTACTCGGGCAGGTCCGCCAGGAAGATCCAGGCAAGGGCGAACATGACCGCGGGGCCGAGGACCCAGTTGATCACCAGCGACGAGACCATCAGCTTGCGGTCGCCGGTGACGGTGTCGAGCTTGTCGTAGCGGACCTTCGCGAGCACCGGATACATCATGATCAGCAGGCCGACCGCGATCGGCAGCGAGACACCGCCGACCTCGACCTTCGCCAGAGCATCGTTCAGCCCCGGGATCAGCCGGCCGAGCCCCAGGCCGAGCGCCATGGCGAGCAGGATCCAGACGGCGAGGAAGCGGTCGAGCGTCGACAGCTTCGCGACCACCGACTGTTCTTCGGCAGCGGTCACGGGAGCGGGTGGAGTCACGGACAGGCCCTCTTGTTCTCGGCGGCGTTACGGGCGGACTCGGCCAGCTCGGCCAACTGGCCGGCGAGCTGCTCGATGACGTCCGGCTTGAGCCGGTAGTACGTGAACCGGCCGCAGGGCTCGGTCTCGACGACCCCGGCCTCGCGCAGGACTCTCAGGTGGTTGGAGAGGTTGGTCTGCTTGGCACCGGTCTCCTCCACGAGGTGGGTGGTGCACAGCGTCTCGCGGGCTAGCAGGGTCACGATCCGGAGGCGCAGGGGGTCGCCCAGCACCCGAATCAGATCAGTGTCGACTGACGTCATCATGGACTGATACTCTCACATCAGTCGACACTGACACCAGTTCGTACTGACATCTTGGGCTGACTTATGGCCGTCGAAGGAGGCCCCTGCCATGACCGCCTCCTCGCAGCCGGCCGCCTGCGGCCATCACGGCCCGGCCGGACCGTTACCCGACCTGCCGGACACCGGCGTCGCCGTGCGTCCGCAGCGGCCTCGACACCCGCGTCACCGCACTGCCATGCCACCGGCCTCGGCACGTGATCCCTTGCACGACCGCACCAAAGGAACGCCCTCATGCCTGCCTCGCTCGCCTCCGTCCTGTTCGTCTGCGTCCACAACGCCGGCCGTTCCCAGATGGCCGCCGGATTCCTCTCCGACCGCGCCGGCGACCGCATCGAGGTCCGCTCCGCGGGCTCCCTCCCCGCCGATCAGATCAACCCGGCCGCCGTGGAAGCCATGGCCGAACTCGGCATCGACATCGCCGGCCAGGCCCCCAAGATCCTCACCACCGAGGCCGTCCAGGCGTCCGACTACGTCATCACCATGGGCTGCGGCGACGCCTGCCCGATCTTCCCCGGCAAGAAGTACCTCAACTGGGAGCTGGAAGACCCCGACGGCAAGAGCGTCGAGGCCGTCCGTCCCATCCGCGACGAGATCAGGACCCGCATCGAGTCCCTGATCGCCGAGATCGACGCCACGCAGGAGGCATGACCCCGTGACCGACACCCCCGCCGCCACCGACGACGTCCGCGAGGTCATCGTCATAGGCT
The DNA here is from genome assembly GCF_041270065.1 of Streptomyces fradiae. Taxonomy (NCBI): domain Bacteria; kingdom Bacillati; phylum Actinomycetota; class Actinomycetes; order Kitasatosporales; family Streptomycetaceae; genus Streptomyces; species Streptomyces fradiae. Next base: position 3,638,231 of record NZ_CP065958.1, read on the forward strand.
CCGGCCCCGCCGGATACACCGCCGCGCTCTACACGGCCCGCGCCCAGCTCAAGCCGCTGCTCTTCGGCAGCTCGATCTTCGTCGGCGGCTCGCTCACCACGACCACCGAGGTCGAGAACTTCCCCGGCTTCCCGACCGGCATCGACGGCCCCGACCTCATGGACAACATGCGGGCCCAGGCCGAGAAGTTCGGCGCCGAGATGATCGACGACGACATCGTCGAGGTGGACCTCACCGGCGACATCAAGCGGCTGACCGACTCCGCCGGCACCGTCCACCGCGCGAAGACCGTGATCATCGCCACCGGCTCCGGCTACCGCAAGCTCGGCCTCCCCAAGGAGGACGAACTGTCCGGCCGCGGGGTGTCCTGGTGCGCCACCTGCGACGGGTTCTTCTTCCGCGACCGCGACATCGTCGTGGTCGGCGGCGGCGACACCGCCATGGAGGAAGCCACCTTCCTCACCCGCTTCGCCCGCTCCGTCACCGTCGTCCACCGCCGCTCCACCCTGCGCGCCTCCCAGGTCATGCAGAACCGCGCGTTCGCCGACGACAAGATCTCCTTCGCCTTCGACAGCGAGATCGCCGAACTCAAGGAAGAGAACGGCATGCTCGCCGGCGTCGTCCTCCGCGATGTCATCACCGGCAAGACCCGCGACCTCGACGCCACCGGCCTGTTCATCGCCATCGGCCACGACCCGCGCACCGAACTCTTCACCAGCCAGATCGACCTCGACAGCGAGGGCTACATCAAGGTGGAGTCCCCCTCGACGCGCACGAACCTCCCCGGCGTCTTCGCCGCCGGCGACGTCGTCGACCACACCTACCGCCAGGCCATCACCGCCGCCGCCAGCGGCTGCCAGGCCGCCCTCGACACCGAACGCCACCTGGCGGCGCTGGCGCACACCGGCCGGTGACGATCCGGACCGAACGTCATTCGGGACGCAGAGGTCGTGGGTTCAAATCCCGCCACCCCGACAGCCGCAAGACCAGGTCAGGGGCCTGAGCCGAGACATCGGATCAGGCCCCTGAGTGGTTTCCGGGGTGAATCGCCGAGGCGAGTCTCCAGAGGCGGGGGCCGACCCGGGGCGTGGGCGGGTCGGGTCGGGTCGGCTTTCGCTCTGGTCAGTGCAGGTTGATGGTCCGGAGGGCCGTGGGGAGGTCCGCGCGGTAGGGGATCAGGCCGAAACGGCGGTGTCTGATGGTGGCGGCGACGGTCACGTGGGCCTGGACGGGGGCGCCGGCGGCGGCTTTGACGATCATCGTGAAGGTCTCGTCGCCGATGAGGGGGCGGCGGCCCGTCGCCTGGAGGCGCCACTCGGGGTCGCTGTCCCTTTCCCCCATTCCGATGACGGAGATGTCCTCACGGCCCTGGCCCGGTGTGAGTTCGAGGGTGGTCTCGACGATCGCGAGACTGGCGCTGAGCGCGATGGAGCCGGACCGTTCGACCGGGTGGGAGCGCTTCTTGGGGGAGATCGACCAGGCGATCGGCTGTCGGTCGGCGGGCTCGTAGGGGGACTCCAGGAGGACGCCGACCGCCGCGTCGGCGAACGGATCGCCGTTCCCCGGGGGGCGGAACGCGCAGGTGAGGCTGAGGAGGAAGTAGGCGCTGTGCGGCGCTTCCGCCGTCAGGAAGCCGAGCCACTCCGCCTCGCTCCCGGCCGCCTCCTCCGCCGTCAGCGGATGGACGACGGCCGCGCTGAGCGACACCCGTCCCTCGATACGGGGCTGGGGAGCGGGTGACTGGAGCCTGGGCACGGCCACCAGGTCGATCTCGTGGAGCGGCGGCACGGGCAGGGGCAGTTCAAGAAGGGTCACGTGGCAGCTCCGTGGTTCGCGTTCGACTGGCGCCAGTCGCCGATGAAACAGAACGAGCCCCAGTCCCGGTAGGCCGGGTGGCGGCCTCGGACGGCCGTCTGGGCGGCGCGGAAGGCGGCCCGCCGGTCGTCCGGCGTCCGTGCGAGGTGCTCGTAAAGGGTCCCGAAGAAATCCGTGGCCACCTGGGGGTGGACCGGCCACAGGCAGCCGATGACGGCCGAGGCCCCGGCGGACAGGAAGGCGGCGGGCAGGCCGCGCAGGTTGTCGTTGACGTCGAAACGCCCCAGGGCGGACTCGCAGGAGCTCATCGTCACGAGTTCGACGCCCCGCAGGTCCGCCCGGAGGATGTCGTGGGCGAAGACGCGCCCGTCGTTGTCCGGATCCGGCGACAGGAACAGGCACTGGTACCAGGAAGCCCACTCGTTGTGCGCGCCGTGCGCGGCCACGTGGACGTACCGCGCGCCGGGGAGTTCGGCGAGGAGCCGTCGCGGTGTCGCCGCGGCCCCCAGCACGGCACGGCCGCCCATCGCCGCGGCGACCCGGGCGGCATGTGTCTCCAGGTCGTCCTGGGCGGGGAAACCGTGCGGGGCGCCTCCGGCGCCGGACGCGAAGGCGAGAAGTCCCCGCCCAGGGGCCCGCGGACCGCCGGGTGCGGGCGAACTGCCGGGTGACGGCGGCCGGAGGAAACCCAGGCTCGGCACCTGCGTGACGGTCCAGTCGTCGGCGAGCGGACGGCCGTCGACATCGAGCAGGTGGTAAGGGACGTAATGCAAGGGGCCGTTGGGCCAGATGCAGAGATGGCGCTTCCCCTGGGCCCGCCAGTCGTCGAGGGCGGTGGTGAAGGCCGCCAGATGCGTGACGCCGTCCTGCCGGAGCCGCTCCTGCGCCTGCCGGCCGACCTGGCGGTGCAGCGGGTCCGCGACGACGGCCTGCCGTAGCTCGGCGACGTGGAACGCCACCGGGTGGGCGGAGAGGGTGTGCCCCGCCTTCGTGAAGCGGATGAGCCCGGCTTCGAAATCGGAGAGGATCACGGTGTGGTGCCGCATGTCGTCGCGGGTCACCGCGAGGCCGGAGAGCGAGGCCACCGGCGCGTCGGACCCGGCCCGGCGCGTGTGGGCCAGGAAGAGCGAGAGCAGCACCGTGTCCTCGGGGAGGAGCGCCTGCAGCTCGTCGGGGAACATCACCGGAATGCCGTCCGCGGGCGCCTCGGCCACGAGTTCCTGGCTGATCCACCGGTCCGCGGCACGCTGTGCGTTGCGGCGCAGCGTCTGGGCGTCGCTGCCGGGCTCCGATTCGCCGGTGGCCACGTAGAAGAGCATGGCCTCGTCGGCGCCCGGGAGTTCGGGCTCGCCGAGCGGTTCAGGCGGGAACGATGGCGCCGACGACGGTGCCAGCGACGGTGACTCGTCCGCGCGGATACGGGCGAGAAGGCGCGAGAGCCGTTCGGAGGGTGCGAACGGGCCGGGCCGTCCGGTGCGGAACGTGAAGTCGACGCCCTTGGCGGCCTGATGGATCGCCAGCATCAGACCGTACGAGAGGGTGGGGCCGCTCAGCGCGAGGACCAACTGCTGGTAGAGATCGCGCAGTTTCCAGCCGATGACCTCGTCGAACCCGCCCCGGAGCCATGCGGAGGCGGGAATCAGCGCGGCCACGGCCGCGCCGGCATCGTGCGCGTCGGCCGCCTGCACGCTGCGCAGTGCGGCGTCGAGGCTGTTCAGCGCCAGATCGAGCTGGCCGCACAGCGCGTAGGAGGCGAGCGCGTCGGCGAAGTGGCGGGCGGCGAGGGCCTCCTGTCCCGCCGGGGTGCCGAGGCCCGTCTCGTACGAGAGCGTCGCGTCCAGATAGTCCAGTGCGGGACCACACCGTCGGCGCAGCTCCGGCGCCAGCTCCCGCGCCTCCGCCGTCAGAGCGCGGCCGATGTGCTCCTCGCCGCTCCCGCGGGCATGTGCCGCCAGATGGACGAGGGTTGCCGCGCGCTCCTCGGGTGACCAGCCCTCTTCGTCAGCGCGTTCGGCGATCAGGTCCGCGGCCTCCGCCACGCGGATCCGGCCCGCGAAACAGCCCAGGCGTTCGCCCGCGAGACAGTGCACTTCGCTGGCCCAGCGGCGCCGGCGGTACGCGTCCCCGGGCAGTTCGGGCAGCTCGCGGTCGGCGGCCTGGAGGAGCTGGAACTCCAGATCGGGCCGGCGGGCCTCCTCGGCCAGGGTGAGCGCCTCGGAGAAGACGCCCGCGGCCTCCTGCGCCCCCTGCCGGGCCCGGATGGCGGCCAGCGGCAGCGGCAGCAGGTCCTGGAGGTCGGCGGGCAGCGAGAGCTCACCGAGCAGATGCAGGATCCTCAGCAGGTAGAGGAGGGTGAGCGGGTCCTGCACGGGATCCAGCAGGTCGAACGCCTCGCGGGCCAGGGCCCGGATCTCCTCGTCGTACGACTCCTGCCGAAGACCGGCGACCATGGTCAGAGCCTCGGCCAGCGCCTTGAGGACCCGCGCCCGTTCGTGCCCGCGCGACAGCTCGACGGCCTCGCGCAGATAGCCGACGCCTTCCTCGATGGCGGCCAGGGGAGGCGGCATCTCCGCGGTCTCCGACGGGAGGGAGTCGTCGGGGTGGACGGCACGGTGCCGGGCTCTGCGTTCACGCCACAGGGCGTGCGCCGACTGGAAGGTCAGTCCCGCCATGCCTCCCAGATACGGGGTGACGCGCAGCAGACCCGCGGCGAACAGCGTCTCGGCGAGTTCGGCGACGTTCTCGGCGTCCTTGGCGTCTTTGGCGTCCTTGGCGTCCTTGGCGTCATCGGCCGCCTCGGCGCGGCCGCCGGCACGGAGAACGGCGATCTGTTCGTCCGCCACCGCGCAGGCCCGGCGGAACAGCAGCCCGTCCGCCACGTCCACCAGGGCGAGGCGCGCCGCCTCGACATAGGCGTCGGCCGCCCACCACCACGGCGTTCCCTGCCGGGCGCCCCAGCGGGACCGCGCGGCCTCCAGTACAAGGGTGAGCGCCGGCACCGCGTCGCCCGGCGTGCCGGCCCTGACGACGCGTAACGCCCCCAGCACGACCGAGCCCAGGGCGGCCTCCGAGAGTTCGAGGGCGGGGTCCCGCACGCGGCGCAGGGCCTCGTCCTCGGTCAGTACACGCGACGTGAACCGGCGGGCGAGGTCGAGCAGGGCTTCGGCCTGGCGTCGGACCTCGGGGTTCTCGGGTTTTTCGGGGATCTCGGGCTGGGCCGGTCCCTCGTCCCCGGTCCCGCGGCGCGCGTCTGTCACGAATCCCCCCATTCGTCGGAGCACCCATCGTAGTGAAGGCGACCCGAGCTCCCCTGACGGACCGTGTCCCTTGATCCGGACGCGACGCAAGAGCCCTTCAAAACCCGCTCTACGATGGGGCGTCAAGAAGAAGGGTGGGTCTCAGGTGCTGGTCGCGGACCGATATCAGCTCCAAGTGTGTGTCGGGCGTGGCGGCATGGGTGAGGTGTGGCGGGCGACCGACGAGGTGCTCGGGCGCGATGTCGCCGTGAAGCTGATGCTGGGGCACGAGCACGATCCGTCGGCGGCCGAGCGGTTCCGGATGGAGGCGCAGACCGCGGCGCGGCTGAGCCATCCGCATGTGGTCGGCGTCTTCGACTTCGGGACCTGGGACGGCAAGCTGTTCCTCGTCATGGAGTTGGTGTCCGGCGACAGCCTGGCCGGCGACCGGGGCCGTTCGGTGGTGCTCGGGCCCGAGCAGGTGGCCACGGTGGCCGCGCACGCGGCCGCCGGGCTCGCCGCGGCGCACCGGCAGGGCGTGGTGCACCGCGACATCAAGCCGGGGAACCTGCTGATGGACGCCGACGGGACCGTGAAGCTCGCCGACTTCGGCATCGCCCGCTTCGTCGACGACCCCTCGGCGGGACTCACCACCACCGGCCAGATCGTCGGCACCGGCCTCTATCTCGCGCCCGAGCGGGCCCTCGGGCAGCCCGCCTCGCCCGCCTCGGACGTGTACTCGCTGGGCTGCGTGCTCTACCAACTGCTCACCGGACAGCCGCCGTTCCGCGCCGACACCGCGACCGCGCTGCTCTACCAGCACATCGACACCCCGCCGGCGCCGCCGCGGCAGCTCGGCGTGCCGATGCCGGCCGCCTTCGAGGCGTACCTGCTGTCGCTGCTCGCCAAGCAGCCGGAGCAGCGCCCCTCGGCGCAGGCCATCGCCGACTGGTTCACCTCGGGTTCGTGGCGCGACCAGCCGATGCCGCTGCCCCCGGCCGTACCGCAGCCCGTACCGCAGTCCGTGCCCCGTCCCGTACCGCACACGGCACCGCACACCGCACCGCGCGCGCCGCACCACGCGCCGCAGACCGCCCCGGCTCCCGGCCCGGCCGCGATGGCGTCGGCACCGCCGCAGTCACGGACGTCCCGGCGCGCCCAGCCGCCCACCGAGAACGCGCTGGCGGCGATATCCCGGCGCAGACCGCGCAGAACCGCCGCCGTGGCCGGTGCGGTCGCCTTCGTCGTCTTCCTGCTGATCGGGATGGCCTGGCTCAGCTGAGCCTGGTCGGCCGGTCGGTCGGTCGGGCAGCGGCTCAGTAGACCAATGGATCAGTAGATCCGCGGGGCCATCACATGGCCCTCCTGCTCCTCCGGGCCGAGCAGCAGGCAGCGCGGCACCCCCGGGCCGGGTGTGGCCCGGACGACGACCGGGGTCGGCGGCTCGGTGGGCAGCTCGATGTGGACCATGACCGGGCGGTCGTCCTGGCTCGTCGCGTAGCCCGTCTCCTTGCCGTCGACCAGGATCTCGACGACCGGGTGGTGGCCGGTCTGGACGGTGGCGCTGACCGAGTGGCCGCGGTAGTCGATGTGGAAGTGGTGCCGTGCTTTCATGACGTCGCCTCCGCGCGCCGGGCCGCCTTCCCTCCAGGGTAGGACTTCCAGGGTAGGACCTCCCGCGCTGTCTGACATGCGGTGGTACGTCGCCCATGGTCCGATCGGCTGGTCCTCACCCCGTGAACGCGAGGGCCAGGCCTCCCAGCAGGATCAGGGAGCCGCAGATTCCCAGGTTGACCGCCTTGTACTGGAGGAAGACCGCGGCGAACTCGCGGATGGTCGCGCTCGGCCAGAAGTACGCGGCGGTCGGCGAGCCCACCACCTGACCGTTCACCTCCGCCTTCCGGGCCATCAGGGCGGCCCGGAAGGCGTGGAAGTTGTTGGTGACGATCACGCACTCGGAGCCGGGGCGCTCCGCCTCCATCACGGCCTTGCTGAAGAGCATGTTCTCCTCGGTGGTGCGCGAGCGGTCCTCACGCACGATCCGGTCGGCCGGGAAGCCGCGCTCCATCAGATAGTCGGCCATGGCGTGCGACTCGGGCAGCTGCTCGTCGGGGCCCTGGCCGCCGGAGGTGATCAGGACCGGGGTGCGGTCCACCTCGCGGCGCCGGGCCAGCGTCTCGTACACCTCACGGCCGCGCTCCAGCCGGCTGGCGAGCAGCGGCGGCACCCGGCGGCCGCCTATGAGTCCGGAGCCGAGGACGACGACGTAGTCGGCGTCGCGGCGGATGCGCATCCGGCCGTACAGGAAGGCGTAGCCGATGAAGCAGAGGAAGAGGAAGGAGACGTAGCCGAGGATCATCAGGAGGGTGGCGACGACGATCCCGAGGGTCTGCGATCCGGTCGCGAAGGCGGCGGCCATCAGGCCCATGACGCCGAAGATGCCGAGCCCGGCGAGCAGCGAGAGCAGGTTGGCGGGGCGTCTGCCCTCCTTGCGGACCATCTTGACCCCGTTGGCGCACAGCAGTCCGGCGAGGGCCACCGGGCCGAGCGCGAGCACGAGCAGCCCGACCACCATGACCGTCTCGGCCACGCCGTGCGGCGCCTCGTCGATCCCGGCGAGCAGCCCGAGGCCGAGGAAGCTGACGGCGAGTCCGAGATACACCGCGTTGCTGAAGCGCCGCCGGTCGCGCAGCACGCCGAGCCCGAACAGCACGGCGAAGACGGCGGCGACCACGACGAATACGAACATGCGGACATCGTAGACACCGCCACCGACAACTGCCCCTGAACACAAGCGGGATGGGCACCTCCGCTTCCCGGGGCGCTTCGCCGGGCGGTGCCCTCCGGGTCAGGCCGCCGGCTTGGACGCCTTGATCGAGTACATCAGCGGAATACGGGGCCGGTCCGCCGGGAAGCGGTAGTAACCGTCGTCGTGGCGCCTGAGGGTGCCGTAGCGCTGGTTCAGCGTGACGTCGTGCTCGTGCAGGAACTCGATGCGCAGGCCCGCCTTGGCGATGGCGGTGACGACCTCGCCGATCGGGTGCTGCCACTCCACGCTGCGGTTGTGGACGGTCTCGATCCCGGCGTCGATGTCGGCGTAGGTGCCGGGGGTGGTGTCCACCCACACGTCGCTGGTGAAGTAGTCGTTGATCACCCGCGAGCCGGTCTCGTCGTCGAAGACGTCGATGAGCGGATGGAACTCGGCGAGGTAGAGGAAGCCGCCGGGGGCCACCAGGGCCGCGGCGGTCTCGGCCCAGCGGTCGATGTCGGGGAGCCAGCACAGCGCCCCGCCGCCGGTGTAGACGATGTCGTACGCGGAGTCGGGCACGGCCCCGGCCGCGTCGTACGCGTCGGCGGCGACGAACGCCGCCCGGTCCGGGCCCAGGCCGAGGTCGGCCGCGAGGGTGCGGGCGGTCTCGACGGCGGGCTCGGAGAAGTCGAGGCCGACGACGCGGGAGGCGCCGTGGCGGGCCCAGGACAGGGTGTCCTGGCCCATGTGGCACTGCAGGTGCAGCAGGCTGCGGCCGGTGACGTCGCCGACCTCGGCGAGCTCGAAGTCGCGCAGGGGGTCCTTGCCGGCCCGGAAGTCCGCGAGGCCGTAGAACTCGCTGGCGGCGTGCAGCGGGACGCGCTCGTCCCAGCGGGCTCGGTTGGCCTCGTACCAGCCCTCGGGCGGCTGTGATGCGTACATGTCCGCGAGGTTATCCACAGGTTCGTGGGCGGGGCGAACGGTTTGTCGGTCGCGCGGAGCATCATGGCTGCATGACGGAGATCACTGGGATCAAGGACGACAGCAACGACGAGACCAGGAGCGAGAGCACCGCGGTGCCGCTCTGGGAGCAGCGGTTCCGGGCGCCGCGGGTGTCGCTGCCCGAGTGGGCGGAGGAGGCCCCGGACCGTTCGCTGTTCGTGTCGAACGCGACGGGGACCTTCGAGCTGTACGCGTGGGACCGGGCGACCGGCGGGCAGCGGCAGGTCACCGACCGGCCGAACGGGACGACGGACGGCACGCTCAGCCCGGACGGGCGCTGGGTCTGGTGGTTCGCGGACACCGACGGCGACGAGTTCGGCGTGTGGATGCGGCAGCCGTTCGGCGGCGGTGCGGACGAGGAGGCCGTGCCGGGGCTGGCCGCCTCCTATCCGGCGGGCCTGGCGCTCGGCCGGGACGGCACGGTCGTGGTGGGCCGGTCCACGGACGAGGACGGTTCGACCGTGGATCTCGTCCGCCCCGGCGCCGACGGGCCGGTGGAGATCTACCGGCACCGGGAGTCGGCCGGGGTCGGCGACCTGTCGCACGACGCGGCCCTGGTCGCGGTCGAGCACACCGAGCACGGGGACGCGATGCACTCGGCGGTCCGGGTGCTGCGGGCCGCGGACGCCTCGGTGGTGGCGGAGCTCGACGACACCAAGGGCGGTACGGAGGAGCTGGGCCTGAGCGTCCTCGGCTTCGCGCCGCTGGCCGGGGACACCCGGCTGCTCGTCGGGCACCAGCGGCGCGGCCGCTGGGAGCCGATGCTGTGGGACGTGGCCACGGGCGCGGAGACCGATCTGCGGCTCGACCTGCCGGGCGACGTATCGGCGGAGTGGTATCCGGACGGCTCTGGGCTGCTGATCGTGCACGGCTTCGAGGCCCGCAGCGAGCTGTGGCGGTACGAGATCGGCACCGGCGCCCTGGTGCGGGTGGACACCCCGGCCGGGTCGGTGTCGAGCGCGACGGCCCGCCCGGACGGCTCGGTGGAGTACCTGTGGTCCTCGGCCGCCCAGCCGCCGGTCGTGCGCTCCACGGACGGTTCGGTGGTCCTGGACCCGCCGGGGCAAAAGGCGCCGCCGTCGGTGCCGGTGGAGGACGTGTGGGTGGAGGGCCCGGGGGGCCGGGTGCACGCGCTTGTGCAGCGCCCGGCGGAGGGCGAGGGCCCGTTCCCGACCGTGTTCGAAGTGCACGGCGGCCCGACCTGGCACGACAGCGACGCCTTCGCGTCCGGTCCCGCCGCCTGGGTCGACCACGGGTACGCGGTGGTGCGGGTGAACTACCGCGGTTCCACCGGCTACGGCCGGGAGTGGACGGACGCGCTGAAGCACCGGGTCGGTCTGATCGAGCTGGAGGACATCGCCGCGGTCCGCGCCTGGGCCGTCGACAGCGGCCTCGCCGACCCGGAGCGGCTCGTCCTCTCCGGCGGCTCGTGGGGCGGCTATCTGACCCTGCTCGGCCTGGGCACCCAGCCGGACGCCTGGGCGGTCGGGCTCGCCGCGGTGCCCGTCGCGGACTACGTGACGGCGTACGAGGACGAGATGGAGGCCCTGAAGGCGCTCGACCGCACGCTGCTCGGCGGCTCGCCCGAGGAGGTGCCCGAGCGGTACGCGGCCTCGTCGCCGCTGACCTATGTGGACGCGGTGACGGCCCCGGTGCACATCTCGGCCGGCGTCAACGACCCGCGCTGCCCGATCCGCCAGATCGACAACTACGTGGACCGGCTGGCGGCCCGCGGCGCGGTGCACGAGGTGTACCGGTACGACGCGGGGCACGGCTCGCTGGTGGTGGACGAGCGGATCAAGCAGGTCGCGCTTGACCTGGACTTCGCGGCCCGCCACTTGGGGACCCGGAAGGAGGTGGGCTGAGCGGCCTTGCGTACCGTGGGGGTGTGTACCGGTTCCTGAGAACGCCCCGCTGGTGGGGGATCAACGTCTTCGTCCTGCTGGCGATCCCGTTCTGCCTGTTCATGGGGACCTGGCAGATGGGGAAGTTCGAGGACCGCGTCGCGTCGCACGAACAGGCGGAGCAGCGGCCCGACCCGTCGACCCAGGCGCCCGAGGCGCTGGACACCCTGCTGCCGGTGGACAAGGAGACCTCGGGGCGGGTCGCCCGGGCCAGCGGGCGGTACGGCGAGCAGTTCCTGGTCCCGGACCGGGAGCTGGACGGGCGCTCCGGCGCGTATGTGCTGACCCTCCTGAAGACCGACGGCGGCCGGGCGCTGCCGGTGGTACGGGGCTGGCTGCCGTCCGGCGCGAAGGCGCCGGCGCCGCCGTCCGGCGAGGTCACGGTGACGGGCGCGCTGCAGGCCTCCGAGAGCCAGGGCACCAAGGGTGTCCGCACGGCCGGCGGGCTGCCGCAGGGGCAGCTCGGCATGATCAGCGCGGCATCCCTGGTGAACGTGGTGTCGGACGACGTCTACGACGCCTGGATCACCCTGACCGAGTCGCCCTCCGGCCTCACCCCGGTCCCGGCCCAGGCGGCCGCGGGCACCGGCCTGGACATGAAGGCCTTCCAGAACCTGGGCTACACCGCCGAGTGGTTCGTGTTCGCGGGCTTCGTAGTCTTCATGTGGTTCCGCCTGCTCCGCCGGGAGGCCGAGGCCTCCCGGGACGCCGCCCTGGGCCTGTAGGGCCCCAGGGCCCAGGCCCAAGGCCCCGCGCCCAGCCAGGGCCGGGGCCGGGGCCCCGGCCCTCAGGACGCGTCCAGGACTCCCGTGCGGTAGATCGTGCCGGCGCAGGCGTTGGGGATGGTGGCCGCGGCGACCGGGCCGCCGGGGTCGGCGGTGTGGGTGACCTCGACGCTGCCGTCGGCCGGGGTGCCGTCGGTGACGAGCTGGGGAGCCACCGCGTTGTCCGCCGCTCCGGTGCCCGTGGAACCGCCGGTCGTGCCCGCGCCCCCCGAGGTGGAACCGCCCGTCGACGGGGTGGGGGTGGGCGTCGGGGTGGTGCCGGTGGTGGGGCAGGTCTCGCTGGGCACCCAGGCGAACCGCACCTCGTACGCGTTGTCCGGGGTCAGCAGCAGCTGGGGCGCCTCCTGCGAGGGGTCGGGCAGACCGCTCGCCACGTCCCCGCTGGTGTGCTCGACGACCGCGATCTTCGCTCCGTCGGCCGCGCCGCGGGCGGCGAAGCCGACCTGGCCGGCGCCGCCGACCACGCAGTCGCTGGCGGAGACGTTGGCGATGCGGAAGGTGCCGTAGACCTTGCCGGTGGCGTCGGGCGCGCCCGTCTGGACGGAGCTGACGCCCAGCTGCGCGGCCGCGCAGACCGGCTGGGTCGGCGGGGCGCCGGTCGGCGTGCCGGCCGGGTCGGTGCCGGTGCCCGGGTTCTGCGCCGAGGCGGTCGGCTTTCCGCTGGTGCCGTCGGCCTCGCCCGGCTTCGGCGCGGCGGTGCCGGGCAGCGGGGCGGCGGTGTGCTGCCCGCCCTCGATGCCGGTCTCGGTGCCCGTGCCGCCCTGGGCCTGCTCGCCGTGCCCGGCGTTGATCGCGTTGTCGGCGGTGATCCCGTCCGAGGAGGCGACGTGCACCAGGGCCGGGACGGCCGTACCGATGAGGACGACCGCGGCGGCCATGCCGACCAGTGCCTGCCGCTTGCGGGCCCGGCGGGCGGGCACGGCGCGGCGCAGATGGTCGAGCGCGCCCTCGGTGGGTTCGAGACCGGCCACCGCGCCCTGGAGCAGCCGCCGCAGCGCCAGCTCGTCGGGCGTGCCGTTGTCCGGCGCTTCGTTCACCATCCCGCGTCCACTCAGGTCGTCCCGGTCACCGTGCTCGTCGTGCTGCCCGCGCCACTGCGCGCGGGCCTGCCGCGCCGCGGCGCGCCCCTCCGCGGCACCGTCACGGGCACCCTCCCGGGTGCCGTCACCGGCGCCGTCCAGCGGCCCGCTCATGACGTGGCCTCCATGGCGACGCGCAGCGCCGCGATGCCGCGGGAGCCGTACGCCTTGACGGAGCCCAGGGAGATCCCGAGGGTCTCCGCGACCTGAGCCTCCGTCATGTCCGCGAAGTATCTCAGCACCAGGACCTCGCGCTGCCGCCGCTGGAGTCCGCGCATCGCCTTGATCAGCGCGTCCCGCTCCAGCTGGTCGTAGGCGCCCTCCTCCGCGCTCGCCATGTCGGGCATGGGCTTGGAGAGCAGCTTGAGACCGAGGATGCGCCGGCGCAGCGCGGAGCGCGAGAGGTTGACCACCGTCTGCCGCAGATAGGCCAGGGTCTTCTCGGGGTCGCGCACCCGGCTGCGCGCCGAGTGCACCCGGATGAAGGCCTCCTGGACGACGTCCTCGCAGGAGGCGGTGTCGTCGAGGAGCAGCGCGGCGAGACCCAGCAGCGAGCGGTAGTGCGCGCGGTAGGTCTCGGTGAGGTGGTCGACGGTGGTGCCGGCAGCCATCGCGTCGTCAGCGCCCTCGCGGGGCGCCGGAATACCGCTGATGCCGGCCGGCCGGCCGGTCCTGATGGGCATCGGCGCGATCACCGGCATGCCGCCGGCCGGGCGCGGCCGCCGGAGCGGGCGCACCGCGACCGCTGCGCTGCGCAGCGGGATGACCGCTGCGATGTCGAGTACCTCTGCCACGCCTGTTGGACACGCTTCCCCCCGTCAGGGTTGTACGCGTACGCCACCGTTTTTGGCGGTGCGCCATTCGCCCTCATGCGTACCCGTTCTCCCCCGATGCCCCATTGTGCGACGTGCTCCGTGGCACATGGTTCGGGTGCACGCGAAGACGCTCCCGCCCGACCACCGGTTGCAGAGGGAGGGAACAGCATCGTCGTCCAGGACATCTGACCTGATCAAGAGGCATCCGACGCCGATTTGCTCACAAGGCGTTCACAGATCCTACAAAGTTGATCGACACGGGGAGGCCGATTTTCGGACACTCACCGGCCGGAGAGACCTCACCGGTCGGAGAGACCTCACCGGTCGGAAGTGCCTGAGGGGCCGGACAGCTCGGCCGCGATGTGTTCGGCGATCTGTACGGCGTTCAGGGCGGCGCCCTTGCGGAGGTTGTCGGCGCAGGCGAAGAACTCCAGGGCCCGCTCGTCGTCGGGGCTCCGGCGCACCCGCCCCACCCACGTGGGGTCGGTGCCCACGACGTCGGCCGGCGTCGGGTAGTCGCCGGCGGCGGGATCGTCGTACAGCACCACTCCCGGCGAGGTGGCCAGGATCTCGTGCGCGCGGCCCACCGTCACCGGCCGCTCGAAGCGGGCGTGCACGGAGGCGGAGTGCCCGGTGACGACCGGCACCCGGACGCAGGTGGCGGTGACCCGCAGCCGCGGCAGGTCCAGGATCTTGCGGATCTCCTCGCGGACGGCCAGCTCCTCGGAGGACCAGCCGTCGGCGGCGGGCGCGCCCGACCAGGGCAGCACGTTGAGGGCGAGCGGCCCGGGGAAGGGGCCGGTGTGGTCGCCGACGGCCCGCCGGACGTCCCCGGGGTGGTTGCCGAGCTCGCTGCCGGTGACCAGGGCCAGCTGCTCGCGCAGCGCGCCCGTACCGGCCCTGCCCGCGCCGCTGGCGGCCTGCTGGACCGTCACGACGAGCTCGTCGAGTCCGTACTCGGCGTGCAGCGCGCCCGCGGCGACGACCAGGGTGAGGGTCGCGCAGCCGGGGCTGGCGACGATGCCGCGCGGGCGCACCCGGGCGGCGTGCGCGTTGATCTCGGGGACCACGAGCGGCACGTCGGAGTCGCCCCGGAAGGCGGCGGAGGTGTCCACGACCACCGCGCCCTTGGCGGCGGCGATCGGCGCCCAGCGGGCCGCGACGGCCTCGGGCACCAGGAAGAGCGCGAGGTCGACGCCCGCCAGGTGCTCCTCGTGCGCCTCGCTCAGCGCGAGGACCTCGCACTCCTCCCCTCGTACGGTCAGCCTGCGGCCGGCCGTACGAGGGGAGGCGAGCAGCCGGATCTCGCCCCAGACGTCCGCGTGGTGCGACAGCGTCCGGAGCAGCACGGAGCCGACCGCCCCGGTCGCTCCCACGACCGCGAGCGTCGGCTTGCCGGTGCCGGGCATGCCCGATGTACCCGTGCCCGATGTACCCGACGTACCTACCGGGGGCACGTCACCGGCCGGTGCCGCCGTAGACGACGGCCTCGTCGGAGTCGGAGTCCAGACCGAAGGCGGTGTGCACGGCGGTCACGGCCTCGTTGACGTCGTCGGCGCGGGTCACGACCGAGATGCGGATCTCGGAGGTGGAGATCAGCTCGATGTTGACGCCCGCGTCGGACAGCGCGCGGAAGAAGTCCGCGGTGACGCCCGGGTTGGTCTTCATACCGGCGCCAACCAGGGAGATCTTGCCGATCTGGTCGTCGTAGCGCAGCGAGTCGAAGCCGATCGTGGCCTTCGTCTTCTCCAGGGCGTCGATGGCCTTGCGGCCCTCGGCCTTGGGAAGCGTGAAGGAGATGTCCGTCAGGCCGGTGGAGGCCGCGGACACGTTCTGCACGATCATGTCGATGTTGATCTCGGCGTCCGCGACGGCCCGGAAGATGGCGGCGGCCTCGCCCGGCTTGTCCGGCACGCCGACGACCGTGATCTTGGCCTCGGAGGTGTCGTGCGCGACACCGGAGATGATGGCCTGCTCCACCTTCGGATCCCCTGTCGGTTCGTTGCTGACCCACGTGCCCTGCAGCCCCGAGAAGGAGGAGCGGACGTGGATCGGGATGTTGTAGCGGCGTGCGTACTCGACGCACCGGTGCAGCAGCACCTTGGAGCCGGAGGCGGCGAGCTCCAGCATGTCCTCGAAGGAGATCCAGTCGATCTTCTTCGCCTTCTTCACCACGCGCGGGTCGGCGGTGAAGACGCCGTCGACGTCCGTGTAGATCTCGCAGACCTCGGCGTCGAGCGCGGCGGCCAGGGCGACGGCGGTCGTGTCCGAGCCGCCGCGGCCCAGGGTGGTGATGTCCTTCTTGTCGGCGGACACACCCTGGAAGCCGGCCACGATGGCGATGTTGCCCTCGTCGAGCGCGGTACGGATCCGGCCCGGCGTGACATCGATGATGCGCGCTTTGTTGTGGACCGAGTCGGTGATGACACCGGCCTGGCTGCCCGTGAACGACTGGGCCTCGTGGCCCAGGTTTTTGATCGCCATGGCCAGCAGGGCCATGGAGATCCGCTCTCCGGCGGTCAGCAGCATGTCGAACTCACGGCCGGCCGGCATCGGGGATACCTGCTCGGCGAGATCGATCAACTCGTCCGTCGTGTCGCCCATCGCGGAGACCACGACGACCACTTGGTGGCCGTTCTTCTTGGCTTCCACGATTCGCTTGGCGACGCGCTTGATGCCTTCGGCATCGGCAACGGAGGAGCCTCCGTACTTCTGCACGACAAGGCCCACGTGCGCTCCTCGCTCAGTCTCTGCCGCAGTGAACACTGCGGTCGGCGTCAGTTTAACGAGCGGGCCGGAATCGCCGACCGTATATCACATCTTGAGATGCGATGCTCGGTACGTGATCATGCGCGCGTTGCGCCGGTGGCTCGGACCGCCCTGGCCACCGCCTTCCCGGGCAGCCGGGATGTACGCGGGCGTGTGGGCCGTCTCACATTTCGGTACCGCTCAGGTGCCGATATCCCCGCCGGGCCGCGGGCGGTGCAGGACGTGCACCGTGAACGGATGGTCCTCGCCCAGCAGCCGCAGGCTGTCCGCGAGCACCGCGTCGTAGTCGGCCGCCGCCTGTTCCGTCCGCCCCACCGCTGCGTACAGATGCACCAGGTTGAGCCGGGAGGTGAGCGTGTCGGAGTGCCCGGGCCCCAGGAGCCGCACCCGCTCGGCGAGCGTCGCCTCGTGCACCGCGATCGCCTCCTCCGGATACCCGGCTTCCTGGTAGGCCACGCCCAGGTTGTTCCGCACCCGCAGGGTGTCCCGGTGGGCGGGCCCGAGCAGCCGCTCCAGGCCGGCGAGCGCGCCCTCCAGGAGCCGCACGGCCCCATCGGTGTCGCCGAGATACCGCAGGGTGACCGCGAGCCGCGCCCGCGCCAGATGGGTCTCGGCCCGGTCCTCCCCGAGCAGCCGGGTCAGATCGTCGACGACCTGTTCCTGCGCCCACGCCGCCGCGGCCGCCTCATTCGTCCGCGCCCAGCACTCGGCGACGCCCTCCCGGGCGAGCACGGTCAGCGGGTCGTCCGCGCCGAGGACCCGCTCACGGGCGCGAGCGGCCCGCTCGAACCACTCCTCCGCGAGATCCCAGTCCCCCGTGTCGAGCAGCCGCCACGCCGCACGCACGACGAGTTCCGCCGTCCGCGCGCTGTCCACGGAGGCGTCCGCCTGCTGGACATAGGCGTCGACGTGCGGGAACAGCTCCCGCCAGGCCCGCCACCCCGCCGGATCGTCCAGATGCTCCGGCAGTACGGCGAGCAGCGCCTCCTCGGCCGTCCGCCGGGCCGCGTCGATGTCGGCCGCCCGCCGGTGCGGATCGGCCGCGTCCGGCGTACGCGCCACCGCCTGGACCAGCCGGTGTACGGACACGGTGCCGTCGTCGTGCACGGTGAGCATGCTGTGCCGGGCGAGCAGCCCGAGCGCGCCGCGTACGGCGAAGGGCGCGGCGATCCGGTCGAGCAGCGCGCGCGGGATCCGGTCCGGCGCCCACCAGGCGAGCACCCGCAGGATGGTGCCGGTCAGCGGGTCGGCCTCGGCCAGCCGGTCGAGCGTCAGCCGCCAGGTCCAGGCGACGGCGACCTCGTTGGCCCCGCCGCCGATCCGGAGGGCGTACACCTCCCCCGCGTACGAGGAGAGCTGCTCCAGGTACTCGACGGGGCTCGTGCCGGTCTGTCCGCAGAACGCGGCGGCCTGGTCGATCGCCAGCGGCAACTGCCCGAGCACGGCGCACAGTCGGTGCACTCCGCCGGTGTCCCGGGGGCCGGTGTGGGTGAGGATCCGGGTGAACATCTCGACGGCCTCGTGCGCGGCCGGCACGTCCAGGGTCAGGACCCGGGCGATGCCGTGCCAGCCGCCGGTCTGCCGGGGGTGACGAGGATCCGGCCCCGGCGGACCCGGTCGAGCAGCGGCGCGAGGTCCTCGGGCGCGGAGACGTTGTCGAGGACGAGCAGCCAGTCGTCGTGCCCGGACAGCCACTGCAGGGCCCGTTCGCGCAGGGCTTCCGGGGGCAGTACGTCGATGAGCGCGGGCTGCAGCGCGGCCCCGAGGCCCGCCAGGCCGGCGTCCAGATCGGCGCGGCTCTCGGCGGTGATCCACCAGACGAGCGCGGGCGGTTGAGCACCTTCGCCGGTCCGGCTCTCCGCCCGGCTCTCTGTCCGGCTCTCCGCCCAGCGGGCGGCGAGGGTGGACTTGCCGACGCCGCCGAGCCCGCAGATCACGAGCAGGTCGGAGCCCGCCGCGAAGCCCTCGTCCAGCCGCTCCAACTCCTCGCGGCGGCCGACGAAATGGGCGCTGCGGCGCGGCACGTTGACCAGGGGGTGAGTCGCCGAGGCCGCGCTCAGGGCCTCCGGCGGGAGCAGGGTGGCGTGTTCGACCTGGGTGACATGGTCGCCGGTGGTGACCCGCTCGATGTTCCCGCCGGCCGCGACCGAACGGTCGCCCCCGGCCTCGACGTCTCCGCCCTTGCGTCCCCTCACGCGTCCCCCGTGGACACGCTGCCGATGTCACCGCCGGCGGCCACGGAACGGTCGCCGGAGGCGGTGACGGGACCGGTCGCGGGCCGGGCAATGGGGTTGCCGGGGGCTGGGGTTCCGCCGGACGGGGGCGGTGTGGGCGCCGGTCCTGCCGTCGCCCTGTCGCCCGTGGCCACCGCCCCGATGTTCCCGCCCGCCGCGACCGACCGTTCACCGGCGGCCGTCACGCCGGTCGTTGCGGCGCCGCCGCTGCCGCCGCCCCTGAGGGACCACAGCGACAGGCCGAGCCCGGCGGCGGCGAGCACCGCGCCGGCCACGCTCGCGATCTGATCGGCCTTCCCGAGGTCGGCCACGGCCACCGCGACCAGGGCCGCGACCCCGATGACCCCGATCCCGATCCCCGCCCACCAAAGGGCCTTCGACCGACCGTCCGACCGGCTGCCCGACACTCCGCTCCCCGTCATGAACACATGATTGCAGCCCTGGACAGGCCGCGTCCCGGCTGCGAGTCTCCCGCCATGCGATCACGTCCCGCCCCCGCCGCTCTCGCGGTCCTCGCCGCGCTGACCGCCCTCGCCGCCTCCGCCTGCGCGCCCCAGGAGGCCGACGGCACCGCCTCCGGTCCGTCCGGCTCGTCCACCGCAGGACCCTCGAAGGCCTCCTGCGCGCCCGCCGCCCTGGCCACGAAGGCCAAGGGGAAGCTCACCGTCGGCACGGACACGCCCGCGTACGCCCCCTGGTTCCAGGACGACGACCCGGCCAACGGCAAGGGCTACGAGTCGGCCGTCGCGTACGCCGTCGCCAAGCGCCTCGGCTTCGCCGAGAAGGACGTGGTCTGGCAGAAGGTCGCCTTCAACAACGCCTTCGCGCCCGGCGCGAAGACCTTCGACTTCGACATCAACCAGGTGTCGGTCAACGAGGACCGCCGCAAGGCCGTCGACCTGTCCAGCGGCTACTACGACGTGCGCCAGGCCGTCATCGCGCTCAAGGACTCCCCCGCCGCCAAGGCGACCGACCTCGCCGGTCTCAAGGGCGCCCGGCTCGGCGCGCAGGTCGGCACGACCAGCCTCGACGTCATCAACGAGCAGATCAAGCCGGACCGCCCGGCCGCCGTCTTCCAGAAGAACGACCTCGCCAAGTCCGCCCTCAAGAACGGCCAGGTCGACGCCATCGTCGTCGACCTCCCCACCGCCTTCTACATCACCGGCGCCGAGGTGCCGGAGGCCAAGGTGGTCGGCCAGTTCGAAGCGACAGGGGGCGCCAAGGAGCAGTTCGGCCTCGTCCTCGACAAGGGCTCCGCGCTGACGTCCTGCGTCTCCCGGGCCGTGGACGCCCTGCGCGCCGACGGCACCCTCGCCGCCATCGAGAAGCAGTGGCTGTCGGACGCGGCGGGCGCGCCGGTGCTCAAGTGACCACCAGCGACCTCGCGAAGGAGGCCGCCGCGCCCGACGACACGTACACCCCGTCGGCGCGGCGGCTCGCCCGCGAGCGCCACCGCCGCTCCCGTACCCGCCGCGCCACCGCCGTCGCCGCGCTCAGCACGGCCGCGACGCTCGCCGTCCTGTACGTGGTCGTCACCCGCTCCCCCGGCTGGCCGCGTACCAAGGAGACCTTCTTCAGCGCGGAGTACGCCCGCCGGGCGCTGCCCCTGGTCCTCGACGGCCTGTGGCTCAACCTGCGCCTGCTGGTGGTGTGCGGCGCCGTCGCGCTCGCCCTCGGGATGCTGCTCGCGCTCGCCCGTACGGTGCGCGGCCCGGCGCTGTTCCCGCTGCGGGCGCTGGCCACCGCGTACGTCGACTTCTTCCGCGGCCTGCCGTTGATCATCTGCCTGCTCGCCGTGATCTTCGGCCTGCCCGCGCTGCGCCTCCAGGGCGTCCCCACCGACCCCGTCGTCCTCGGCGGGATCGCGCTGGTCCTCACGTACTCCGCCTATCTGGCCGAGGTCTTCCGGGCCGGCATCGAGAGCGTGCACCCGGCCCAGCGCGCCGCCGCCCGCTCCCTCGGCCTGTCGAGCGCGCAGACCATGCGGTTCGTCGTCCTGCCGCAGGCCGTACGGAGGGTGGTGCCGCCGCTCCTCAACGACCTGGTCTCGCTCCAGAAGGACACCGGCCTGGTCTCCATCGCGGGCGCGGTCGACGCCGTGTACGCGGCGCAGATCCTGGCCGGCAAGACCTTCAACTACACCCCGTACGTCGTCGCGGGCCTCGTCTTCGTCGTCCTGACGATCCCGATGACCCGGTTCACCGACTGGGTCACGGCCCGGATGAACCGCCGCCAGTCCCAGGGAGGGACCGTATGACGCAGGCCCCGGCCCCGGACCCGGACCCGGTCCTCCGCCTCGAATCGGTCCGTAAGACGTACGGGCACGGGCACGGCAGCTCGGTCGTCCTGCGCGATGTCGACCTCACCGTCCCGCAGCACTCGGTCACCGTCCTCATCGGCGCCTCCGGCTCGGGCAAGTCGACCCTCCTCAAGTGCGCCAATCTCCTGGAGGAGGTCGACGACGGCGCGATCTTCCTCGACGGCGAGGAGATCACCGACCCGCGCGTGGACGCCGATGCCGTACGGCGCCGGATCGGCGTCGTCTTCCAGGCGTACAACCTCTTCCCGCACATGAGCGTGCTCGACAACATCGCGCTCGCCCCGCGCCGGGTCCACAAGGCCGCCCGCCGGGAGGCCGAGGACCGCGCCCGCGAGCTGCTCGGCCGGCTCGGGCTCGGGGACAAGGCCGCCGAATACCCGGACCGGCTCAGCGGCGGCCAGCAGCAGCGTGTCGCCATCGCCCGCGCCCTCGCGAACCGGCCCCGGCTGCTGCTCCTCGACGAGGTGACCGCGGCGCTCGACCCGGAGCTGGTGGGCGAGGTCCTGAACGTGGTCCGGGACCTCAAGGAGGACGGCATGACCATGGTCGTCGCCACCCACGAGATGGGCTTCGCCCGCGAGGTCGCCGACCAGGTCTGCTTCCTCGCCGACGGGGTCGTCCTGGAGCGCGGCACCCCGGCCGAGGTCTTCGGCGCGCCCGCGCACGAGCGGACCCGACGGTTCCTCAGCCGGATCGTGGAGGCGGGCCGGCTGTAACGGCGACAGCCGGCCCCCGGCCTTCGGACAGGCAGCCGGCCCCCGGCCTTCGGACAGGCAGCCGGCCCTCGGCCTTCGGACAGGTCCGTCAGACCCCTTGCGGCCGAGGCGTCAGACTCCCTTGCGGCCGAGGCCGCCCAGCTCCTCCGCCATCACGCGCCCCGCCTCCTCCGCGAGGACGTCCTCCGTCAGGTCCTCGTCCGTGTCGAGCCCCGCCAGGTCGGCGAGCGGCTGGTCGAGCCGGACGTGGGCCACCAGGGACTGGAGGGCGCGCAGGGTGGCGGAGGCGGTGGGGCCCCAGTTCGAGAAGTACGAGAACTGCCACCACCACAGCGCCTCGCTGGTCCGGCCCGCCCGGTAGTGCGCCAGACCGTGCCGCAGATCGGTGATCATGTCGGCGAGGTTGTCGGAGATCCGCGCCGGTACGGGCGCCTTGCGCGGCTCGTACGGGTCGAAGACCTCGGAGAACACGTCCACCGGCTCCAGGAGCGCCGCGAACCGCTCCCGCAGCTCGTCCACGTCCAGGTCAGGGCCCGCGTCCGGCTCGTACCGCTCGTCCGGGACGATGTCCTCGTGCGCGCCGAGCCGCCCGCCGGCGAGCAGCAGCTGCGAGACCTCCAGGAGCAGGAAGGGCACCGCGCTGTCCGGCTCGTCGCCCTTGGCGACCTCGGTCGTGGCGACGATGAAGCTCTCGATCGAGTCCGCGATCTGCACCGCGAAGTCGTCCGGGTCCTGAGTGATGGAGTGCAGCGTGGCGTCAGACATCGAGGAGCCTCCCTGAGAGTGCGCCGTCGTGCGCACGGATCACACGGATCGCACGGACCGCTCGGACCGTACGGACCGCACGGACCCGGTCGTCGTCATACATCTAGCAGCCGCCGCCCCTCGAAGGCACGCCCCAGGGTGACCTCGTCGGCGTACTCCAGGTCGCCGCCGACGGGAAGTCCGCTGGCCAGGCGGGTCACCTTGAGGCCCATGGGCTTGATCATCCGCGCCAGGTACGTCGCGGTGGCCTCGCCCTCCAGGTTCGGGTCGGTGGCCAGGATCAGCTCGGTGACCGTGCCGTCCGCGAGCCGCGCCAGCAGCTCGCGGATCCGCAGGTCGTCCGGGCCGACCCCCTCGATGGGGCTGATGGCGCCGCCGAGCACGTGGTAGCGGCCGCGGAACTCACGGGTCCGCTCGATCGCCACGACGTCCTTCGGCTCCTCGACCACACAGATGACCGTCTGGTCGCGGCGCGGATCGCGGCAGATGTTGCACTGCTCCTGCTGCGCCACATTGCCGCAGACCGCGCAGAAGCGGACCTTCTCCTTGACCTCCAGGAGCGCCTGGGCGAGCCGCCGCACGTCGGTCGGCTCGGCCTGGAGGATGTGGAAGGCGATCCGCTGGGCGCTCTTGGGACCGACACCGGGCAGTCTGCCCAGCTCGTCGATGAGGTCCTGAACCACGCCTTCGTACAACGCGAGCGCCCTTCTCGGGGAATGCTTGATTCTTACGGTAGTGGCTTAAATGCAGCGTTAGAAGCCGTACGGGCCGGAAGGCATCAGAAGCCCGGGCCCAGTTTCAGAGGCCTGGGCCCGGCATCAGAAGCCGAGGCCCGGCATCCCGCCGCCCAGGCCCTGGGTCAGGGGGCCCAGCTTGGCCTGCTGGAGCTGCTGCGCGTTGTCGTTGGCGGCCTGCACGGCGGCCACGATCAGGTCGGCGAGGGTCTCGGTGTCCTCCGGGTCGACCGCCTTCGGGTCGATCACCAGGCCGCGCAGCTCGCCGGAGCCGGTCACGGTGGCCTTGACCAGGCCGCCGCCCGCCTGCCCCTCGACCTCGGTCGCGGCGAGCTCCGCCTGGGCGCGGGCGAGATCCTGCTGCATCTTCTGGGCCTGCTGGAGGAGCTGCTGCATGTTGGGCTGGCCACCACCGGGGAACACGGTCACTCACTCCTGCTGGTCTGCGTCCGCATCTGCGGATACGGAAGTCGGTCGGTAAGCCGAGCCTACGTGCTCGTGGACCGGGGTGCCGACACAACTCTTTCGAGTGAGAAACTGCGGGCTCCTCTACCTGATCAACACCCTCTTGCGGGCGGAAATCCCGGGATTCCGGGCCCACAGCCCACCATTCGGCGGTAGGAAGGGCAGGCACCACGTGCACCGCACGTCACAGAAGGACATGAGCGCTGAGCTGAACAGAGGAGTTCCCCGGTGAGCCAGCAGCCGGACATGCAGCCGCAGCCGGGGAATCCCGAGGGCCCGGGGAAGCCCGAGGCTCCGGGGAAGACCGGAGGCCCGGCCGCCCACCACCGTGATCTGACCGGGTCCCCCTTCCCGCTGGGCGACTGGGGCGAGCCCGCCGAACGCCTCGACGAGCTCTACCGCTGGGTCGAGTCCAACGCGCTGCGCACCGCCGAGTGGTATCTCTCCGACCGCGTCTGGAAGCGCCGCTGCGCCCGCGCCCTGCGCATCGGCACCGCCGTCGGCGTGATCGCGGGCGCCGCGCTGCCGCTGCTCGATCTGACCGGGGTGGCCGAGGGCACGGCCGGCTGGGGCTATCTGTCGCTGCTGCTCGGCGCGGCCTGTCTGGCCTGCGACCGCTACTTCGGCCTGACCTCGGGCTGGATAAGGAACATGGCCACCGCCCAGGCCGTGCAGCGCCGGCTGCAGGCGCTGCAGTTCGACTGGGCCTCGGAGAGCGTCCGCGAGGTCCTCGGCCCCACCGAGGGCACGGCCAGCGAGGCCGCCGAACGCTGCCTCGGCGTGCTGCGGCGCTTCTCGGAGGACATCACGGAGCTGGTACGGGCGGAGACCGCCGACTGGATGGTCGAGTTCCGCTCGGGCCCCGCTCCGCTGGCCCTGCAGTCGGTCGGCACCACCCCGCCCCGCCCCGAGGGCGGCCACCCCGCGGGCCGCTTCCCGCTCCCGCCGGGCACCCGCCCGAACATGCCGCGGCAGCGGCCGCCGGAGCCGCGCTGAGGGGTGCCCGTACGGGGTTGCCCGTAGGGGTGGGGCGGCCCCCTGGCCGGATGTCTACCCGGACCGGGGGCGGGCGACCCCTACCCACGTGGTCAGCTGAGGATGATCATCGAGCCTTGGCCCAGGCTGCGGGTCGCCGCCGCGTGGAGGCCCAGCCAGACGTGCCGTTCGCGGGCGAAGGGGCTGTCGTCCTCGTACGGCACGGGGGCGGCGGGTTCGTCCAGGTCGGTGGGCCGCTCCGGGGGCCGGGGCGCGGCCGGCGGGTTCGCGGGGTCGATGCCGATCGCGGGCGCCACGAACTCCAGCTCCCGCAGCAGCCCCTGCGAGGAGCCGAGCGGGCCGCCGCCCGCGAGCAGCTCGTCGTTGGAGAGCGGCGCCGGGAAGTCGACCGGCACATAGGCGCCGGCATGGTCGTAGTGCCACACCAGGTGGGACTGCTGGGCGGTCGCCTCGAACATCTCCAGGAGCTGCTCGTAGTCCCCGCCGAGCTCGCCGACCGGTTCCACGGGCAGCCCGCACATCTGGAGCAGATAGGCGCGGCGCAGGAAGTGCAGGGCCTCGTAGTCGAACCCGGCGACGGGGGCGACGTCCCCGGAGAGCCCCGGCATGTAGGCGAAGACGGGCACGGTGGGCAGGCCGGCCGAGGTCAGGGCGTGGTCGTAGACCGCGATCTCCTCGGCGAAGGGGTTGTCGGGGCTGTGGCACAGCACGTCGACGAGGGGGACCAGCCACAGGTCACAGGCCAAGACAGGCTCGCTCTCCGTCGGTTGCGCGGTTGCCCGGTTGGGCGGTGCAGGACCGTCAGGGTAGTGCGGCCTCGTGATCCCGCACACCCGCTGGGTGCCTGCCCGCTGGGTGCCTGCCCCCGCGGACGGCTCCTCAACCCGTACGGCCGGCGCGGGCGTCCAGCCGGTCCGCCCACTCCAGGGAGCGCGTGTTGTAGGCGCGTACGACATCGACGGCGCCGGCCGCGTCGCCGCGCGTGATCGCGTCGACCAGCTCGATGTGCTCGCTCCACAGCCAGCCGAGCAGATCGCGGTCGGCGCGCAGATAGGGCACGGAGAAGACCCAGGCCTGGACGCGGAGGCGGTGCAGGAAGTCGGCGATGTAGTCGTTGGCGGCGACGAGGCGGCCGAGCTCGCGCCAGTAGCGGATGTCGTAGCCGATGAGGACGTCGAGGTCGCCGGCGCGGGCCGCCCGCGCGGCGGCCTCGCCCCGGCGGCGTATGGAGACCAGGGCGACGCCGTAGGAGACGTCGGGCTCGGCGGGCGGCTGGGAGACGGGCGCGTGGCGGCGGAAGATGCCGTCCACGACGAGCATCCGGGCCTCGACCATGCCCCGGTAGTCGTCGACCGAGAACTCGTGCACGCGGAAGCCGCGGTGCTGGTCGGAGTCGAGGAGCCCCTGCGCGCACAGGTCGACCAGCGCTTCTCGTACGGGCGTCGCCGAAACCCCGTACTGCTCGGCGATCTGCTTGACCGTGAACTCCTGGCCCGGCTGGAGACGCCCCGCGAGCACTTCGTCACGCAGCGCGTCCGCGATCTGCTGTCGCAGGGTGCTGCGGGTGACTCCTGCTCCGCTCGCGGCCATGGTGACCGGCCCCCTCCGTACGACTTCCGGACACCCTAATCCAGGGCCGGGAGGGGGCGGATCACTGTTGGGTGACGGTCGCAAGGTCACACCGCGCGACCGCCGCACAAGGTCAAACCGTCAGACAAACGGTCACACCGTGTGTTCGTCGGCGACGCTGAGCGCCGCGTCCAGGGCCGCCAGGCCCTCCTTCGCCTCCGCCTCGGTGACGTTGCAGGCGGGGACCGCGTGGGTGCGGTTCATGTTGACGAAGGGCCACAGGCCGTTCTTCTTCGCGGCGGCGGCGAAGGCGGCCATAGGTGCGTTGGCCTCGCCGGCCGCGTTGTACGGGACGAGCGGCTCGCGCGTCTCCTTGTTCTTGACCAGGTCGAGCGCCCAGAAGACGCCCATGCCGCGCACCTCGCCGACCGACGGGTGGCGCTCGGCGAGCTCGCGCAGGCCGGGGCCGAGGACGGTCTCGCCGATGTCGGCGGCGTGCTCGACGACCTTCTCCTCCGCCATCACGTTGATGGTGGCGACGGCGGCGGCGCAGGCCAGCGGGTGCCCGGAGTAGGTGAGGCCGCCCGGGTAGGGCCGCTTGTCGAAGGTGGCGGCGATCTCGGCGCTGATGGCGACGCCGCCCAGCGGCACGTAACCCGAGTTCACGCCCTTGGCGAAGGTCATCAGGTCGGGCACGACGTCGAAGTGCTCGGCGGCGAACCACTTGCCGGTCCGGCCGAAGCCGGCCATGACCTCGTCGAGGACGAAGACGAT
The DNA here is from genome assembly GCF_041270065.1 of Streptomyces fradiae. NCBI lineage: Bacteria > Bacillati > Actinomycetota > Actinomycetes > Kitasatosporales > Streptomycetaceae > Streptomyces > Streptomyces fradiae. Next base: position 3,664,958 of record NZ_CP065958.1, read on the forward strand.
GCCGTACTTGTCGCAGATCTCGCGGACGCCGGCGAGGTAGCCGGGCGGCGGGGTCATGATGCCGGCGGTGCCGGGGACGGTCTCCAGGATGATCGCGGCGATGGTCGCCGGACCCTCGAAGGCGATCGTGTCCTCCAGGTGCTGGAGGGCCCGCGCGCTCTCCTCCGCCTCGGTGGTGGCGTAGAAGGGCGAGCGGTAGAGGAACGGCGCCCAGAAGTGCACGACACCCGCGGAGGCGGTGTCGGAGGGCCAGCGGCGCGGGTCACCCGTCAGGTTGATCGCGGTGGAGGTGGCGCCGTGGTAGGAGCGGTAGGCAGAGAGCACCTTCGTACGGCCCGTGTGCAGACGGGCCATGCGAACGGCGTTCTCGACGGCCTCGGCGCCGCCGTTGGTGAAGAAGATCTTGTCCAGGTCGCCCGGGGTGCGCTCGGCGATGAGGCGTGCGGCCTCGGAGCGTACGTCGATGGCGAAGGCGGGCGCGAAGGTGGTGAGCTTCGCGGCCTGCTCCTGGATGGCGGCGACGACCTTGGGGTGCTGGTAGCCGATGTTGGTGTAGACGAGGCCGCTGGTGAAGTCGAGGTAGCGGTTTCCGTCGTAGTCCCAGAAGTACGAACCCTCGGCGCCGGCGACGGCGAGCGGGTCGATCAGGCCCTGGGCGGACCAGGAGTGGAACACGTGCGCGCGGTCGGCGGCCTTGACGGCCGCTCCGGCCTGGGGGTCGGGTTCGACATGAGGGGTCATGCGTCCGAGGGTAAGGAAACGCAGGTGGGACGGGCCATGACCATCTTGTCCACCGAGACCGGGGCGGACGAGACAGTGTGCCGGGCGGTACGAGTATTGACAGTAGGCTGTCATCATGACAGCCTACTGTCATGACTGGAACTGAGATCGAGACCCCCAAGGCCACTGCCACTGTCCATCTCGCCGTCTACGACACCCTCGCCGACTGGGAGACGGGCCACGCGACCGCCTGGCTCGCCCGGGCGGGATTCACCGTGAAAACCGTCGGCACGCGCGCGGGGGACCCGATCACGACGATCGCGGGCATCCGGATCGTCCCGGACCTCGCCCTCGCCGACCTGAACCCCGAGGACAGCGCGCTGCTGATCCTCCCGGGCGCCGAGAAGTACGACGAGGGCGACGAGCTCGCCCCCTTCACCGCCAAGGCCCGCGCCTTCCTCGACGCGGGCGTCCCGGTCGCCGCGATCTGCGGCGCCACGGCGGGGCTGGCGCGGGAGGGACTGCTCGACGCCCGCCCGCACACCAGCGCCGCCGACGTGTACCTGGCCGCCACGGGCTACAAGGGCGGCGAGCACTACGTCGAGGCCGACGCCGTCCGCGACGGCGACCTGATCACGGCCGGGCCGACCGAGCCGGTGGCCTTCGCCCGCGAGATCTTCGCCCGCCTCGGTGCGTACGAGGGGCAGCGGGACGCCTGGTTCCGCCTGTTCCACGACTCGGACCCGGCGGCCTACGCCGAGCTGAACGGATGACATGGATGAACGGATGACACGGGTGAGAGGACGAACCGGATGAGCCGCCGCCAGCAGGACGCCCTGTCCCGTACCGCGCTCGGCGTCTTCCGCCTCAACGGCCAGTTCCTCGCGGTGGCGGAGAAGCTGGCCGAGCCGGCCGGCCTCACCGCCGCCTGGTGGCAGGTCCTGGGCGCCGTCGTCCACGAACCGCTCTCGGTCTCCGGCATCGCCCGCGCCATGGGCATCACCCGCCAGAGCGTCCAGCGCATCGCCGACCTCCTCGTACGGGACGGCCTGGCCGCCTACGAGCCCAACCCGGCCCACCGCCGCGCCAAGCTCTTCACCCCGACCGAGGCCGGCCGCGCCGCCATGCACCGCATCGTCCCGGGCCACGCGGAACTGGCCGCCCGCCTGATGCGCGAACTGGGCGGCCAGGAGGCGTTCGACGAGACGGTACGGGTGCTGGAACGGCTGTCGCGGGCGGTGGAGGCGGTGGAGTCCCAGGACCCGCCGAGGTAGCGGGCCTCGGCGGCCCGCGCCGGCTCATCGGCCCGCTCCTCCACCTCGGCGACGCACGCGGGCGGTGCGCCGCCGACGACGCACTCCGCGCCGGGGTCGTACTCCCAGCGCCAGGTCACTCGGCCACCGCCCGCACGGCCTCGTCCTGGTGTGGTGCAGCACGTCCAGGGCGTGCCGGCGGCGGGTGGACAGTTCGGACCGTCGCTCGATCTCCACCTCCCTGGCCCAGACGTTGAGCCAGCCATGGATGGGCCCGAGGGAGTCGTGCTCGGCAGCGAGGGAGAAGGCCGCGTTCTTCTGCTGCTCCATCTCCCCCAGCCGGTGCGGAGCGATCCTGGCGAGGGCGAGGCGCAGGGCATCCGGTGTGCGCTCGGGACGCGAGTTGTCCCACCCGCCCGTCACATCAGAATCTCCGTGACCGCGCTCCGCAGCAGGAGCGGGTGCACGAAGCGGTCCGGCGCGGTCGGGGGAAAGCGCCAGGTCAGGGGCCAGGTCTTGCCCGAGAGCGCCGGGACGGGGACGTAACTCACCACCCCGGGCGCCGCATTGAACCGCGTCACCCCGCGCGGCCACGACCGGTGCGCTGTCGACCCGGGCGGCAGCAGGAAGTACACCCCGCGCCGCCCGTTCTCCTCCAGGACCACCGGCCCCGGCTCGCCGCCGGTGAGCGCCGCCATCAGATCGGCGAGGCGCCGCCCGTCATCGCCGTCGACGCGGATAGCGTCGAATTGCACGCCGGCCTTGCGGAGTTGGAAACCCAAATAGGGGATCCAATCACAAGAGCTCATGTTTCGCTCTGCTTTTGAGGCATTCACAGGGACATGGTGACGGGTCGACGCTAGCGTTTCCACGACTGCGAGGGCGCGTCAGTAACCCTTTGACCTGCGTCAACGCGCCTTGCGGACAGTCGAATTCGGCGGGGAGCAGTTGAGACCGGTTGAGATCGGTTGAGTCCAAATGGGGAGCACGATGGCGCGAGCGGAAAACAAGGAAACGGTGGGCCCGGCGGCGCGGATGGCCGCCGTGGTGGCAAAGCGAATGCGGTTGCGAAGGGGGCTCACTCAGGCACAGGAGGGGGCGCTCATGGGGTACACGGGCGCGGCGATCAGCGCGATGGAGCGCCTGGTTCACCCGGTGAGCGACGAGATGCTGGTCAAACTAGAGGAGGTTCTGGGCGAGGGCACCGGCGTCTTCGACGAGATGCGGCTGCTCGTACGGCTGGAGAAGCTGCCGGAGGAGTTCCGGGACTACCTGCTGATCGAGGAGCAGGCGCTGAGTCTGTGCCTGTACGCACTGAGCAACGTGCACGGTCTGTTCCAGACGGAGGCGTACGCGCGGGCCCAGATCTCAGGTGGCTACCCGCCACCCACCCCGGAACGGGTCGAGGAACTGGTCACTGCACGAATGGCCCGCAAGGCGCTCTTCGACAAGGAGCCGATGTGCCACATCGAGCTGATTCTGGACGAGTCGGCGCTGCTCCGTAAGTTCGGCAGCGAGGAAGTCATGCGCGAGCAGTACCGCTACCTGGCGGAGTGCGCCCAGTACAAGAACGTCACGCTCCAGGTCCTCCCTCTCGACGTCGGCCTGACCGGCGAGAACGCGGGCGCGCGGGGCGAGCTGAACCTGGTCGAACCGCCCGACCACGCCCGCCTCGTCTACCTGGAAATCCAGGACGAGAGTGTACTGATCACGCCTCCCGCCAAGGTGAGCACGTACGCACAGCGCTATGCGAAGATCCGGGCACAGGCCCTGGGCCCTCGCGAATCACTGGGCCTCATCGAGCGGTTGGCGGGAGAAGAAAGATGAGCAAGTCCCTGACCTGGTTCAAGTCCAGCTACAGCAGCGACAGCGGCGGCAACTGCGTTGAGGTCGCCTTCGACTGGCGCAAGTCGTCGTACAGCAGCAGCGCGGGCGGCGAGTGCGTCGAGGTCGCCGCCTGCCCCCACGCCGTCCACGTACGCGACTCCAAGAACGCCGACGGCGGGCCCACGTTCACCGTGGAGCCCGCCGCCTGGGGCACGTTCGTGGCCTGGCAGAACTGACCGTCTAGCAGTAGAGGTTCGAACCGGCGGGCACGCCCAGGATCTGGGTGAACTGCTGGTACTTGGTGACCCGGCTCTGGACCTGGGCCGGGTTGCCGCCGTTGCACTCCAGCGAACCGTTGATGGAGCGGATGGTCTCGCCGAAGCCGCGGCTGTTGACCATGGCGCTGTGCGCGGTCATCGTCCCCGGTCCGTTCTGGGTGTTCCAGTACCAGAGGCCGGTCTTCCAGGCGACGGCCGCGTCGCGCTCGACGCGGTAGGGGTCGGCGAGGAGGTTGATGCCGAGGGCGTCACCGGCGGCCTTGTAGTTGAAGTTCCAGGAGAGCTGGATCGGGCCGCGGCCGTAGTACGCGGCCTGGCCAGCGGGGCAGCCGTACGACTGGCTCCAGTCGCAGTAGTGCGGGTAGTTGGCGGTGTTCTGCTCGACGATGTAGACGAGGCCGCCGGTCTCATGGCTGACGTTGGCGAGGAAGGCGGCGGCCTCCTGCCTCTTCACGGTGTCGCTGCCGGTGGTGGCGAAGCCGGGGTACGCGCTGAGGGCGGCCTTGAGGCCGGCGTACGTGTAGAAGGAGTTCCGGCCCGGGAACATCTGGTTGAACTGGGCCTCGGAGACGACGAATCCGGAGGTGGACGGCGGCGGGGTGGTGGTGCCGCCGTCGCCGCCGCAGGTGCCCTCGTCGCGCCAGACGTCGGCGGTGCCGGGGCGCTCGTTCTGGGTCCACCACTTGGCGTACCAGTTGTGACCGTTGTACGAGGCGGTCATGCCGCCCGTGTAGACGCTGGAGGAGTTCCAGGCGGCCACACAGGCGGGCGCGGCGCCCGCGACGGTGGCGGGCAGGAAGACGGCGAGGCCGGCGACCGTACAGATCGCGGCCAGGACGGTGAGGAGACGTCGCAGCATGCGGCTCGTCCTTCCGGTGGGGGAAGGCCCACGCAACCGCTATTGGTCTGCACCTGTCAATGGTCTGGACCAGATCGAACCGAACCGGACGCGACCGGACTCCTTCATTCAGCGGGACAGCACACGCTCCAACAGGCCGACGAGCAGGGCTCGTTCGGCGACGGAGAGCGGCGCCATCAACTCGTCCTGGGCCTCGGCGAGGACCGCGTCGAGGCGTTCGAGGTGCTTTCGGCCCGGCGGGGTGAGGGTGACGACGTTGCGGCGGCGGTCGTCGGGGTCGGGGGTGCGGGCGACCTGGTCGCGCTGCTCCAACTCGTTGATGACGGCGACGAGATCGCTGCGGTAGACGCCGGTGCGCCGGCTCAGCTCGGCCTGGCTGGCCGGGCCGTACGCGTCGAGGGAGGCCAGGACCGCGTAGTGCCACTTGCGGGAGTCCTCGGCAGCCAGCCGATCGCTCACGAGGCGGTCCGCCCGGGCAGAGGTCATCGCGAGCAGGCGGCTAGGGAGGGCGCGGAGGCGGTCGGGGGTCTGCGTCTGCCGCTCGTCCATCTCACGGGACTCGGGCGCGTCGGGGGTCTCGCTCATGCGGTGCAGATTACCTCTTGCGTTAGTGGTCCGAACGATCTAATGTCGTTAGTGCCACAAACGTTAGTAGCCCGAACGTTAGAGGGGGACATCATCATGACCGCATCCACGCCCACGCACACGACCACGTCCGTGTCCACTGCGCCCGCCGCCGACGCCCGTTCCCTCGGCCTGGCCCACTACGCCGCCCGGGGTGTCCTGGAGCACGTCCTGGCCCGGCACGGCGCCACGTTCCAGCAGCAGATCGCCCTGCGCGCCGCCGTCACGGCCGAGGCCCCGCAGACGGCCGACGCCCTCGTCGCCCGGGTCCAGAGCAGCCTCAAGGCCGACCCGGCCGACATCCGCGTCACGCTCGACGAACTGCGGGACCGAGGCCTGCTGGTCGCGGACGGCTCGCATCTGCGGCCCACGGACGCGGGCCGCGAACTGCTCGCCGCCATCACCGCCGAGACGGCGCCAGTCAGCGCCCGGGTCTGGGGCGGCATACCGGCCGAGGACCTGGCCGCCGCCGGCCGCGTCCTCGCCCTGGTCACCGCGCGCGCGAACGCGGAGCTGGCCGCGCTGACGGCCTGACGGCCTGACGGACAGCGTCCGCTCCTGTCTGTCAGATCATCAGGACGATCCGGCCCGGCCGGCGGCCGGCCTCGGCGCGGCGGTGGGCCTCGGCGGCCTCTTCGAGGGGCATGACGTCGGCCACCCGGGTGATGAGCTCGCGGTCGGCGACCTTCTGGAAGATGGCGGCCAGCTCGGCGGGGTCGGGGCGGCCGAAGACGGTCTCGACGCGGATGTCGCGCTCGGGGGCGGGGGTGCGGTCCTTCGCGAGGGCGACGAAGGCGCCGCCGTCCTTGGCGGCCGGGAGGACCGGGTCGCCGACGAGGGCGCCGTCGAAGACGCCGTCGACCCGGTCGGGGACGAGCGCCAGGAGCTGGGCGAGCACGTCGGCGGGTTCGCCGCGGGTGACGCAGTGCTTGGCGCCGAGGACCTTGAGCTCGCTCTCGTCGCCCTCGTGGGCGACGGCCACCACCTCCAGGCCGGCCGCCGAGGCGAACTGGACCGCGAAGCGGCCCACGACGCCGCTGGCGCCGGTGACGAGGAGAGTGGCGCCCGCCGGGAGGTCGAGCACGCCGAGGCCCTGCTGGGCCGTGGCGGCGGCAAGCGGGACGGAGGCCGCCTGGGTGAAGTCCACCTCGTCGGCGATCGGCGCCAGCCATTCGGGGTCGACCCGGATGACCTCCGCGTAGGTGCCCTCACCCGTCCGCTCGGTGAACCACGGAACGAAGCCCGCCACCCGGGTACCGGCCGGAAGGGTGCCCGTCGGGCCGGGCGCGGGGTCGAGGAGCCGGCCGGCGAAGTCCGTGCCGAGGACGAACGGGGGCCGGAGCGGTTCGAGCTCCTCGGCGTAGTAGCCCGCCCGGATCCTCATGTCGGCGACGGCCACACCGGCCGCCTTCAGCCGGACCCGGACCTTGCCCGGCACGTCCCCGGCCTCGGGCTCGGGGCGGCGGGCCATGTTCAGCACCTCGGGTCCGCCGTAGGCGGTCACTTCGACGACACGCATGGGTCTCCTCCTGCGGCAGCCCCCTCGTGGCCCATTACACCCATGCCCGCCAACCCCGGCAACAGCTGTAAGGAAGCCGGGGGAACCTGTCGGAAGGACGAACTCCAGATGGCCGGAATCCAGCTCTCGTACCGAACCGCACACCCGTCCGTACGGTGGCGCCCGTGGACTGGGTCAGCCCCGAGAACGTCATCGCCGTCGTCACCGCGCTGCTCGGTGTGGTCGTCACCTTCGCCGTGCTCGTCATCGAGCGACGGGTGCCGCGCCGCAAGCGCGTCGGCTACCGCGTCCAGCTGGACACCCCGGTGGGGGACAGGGTCACCCGCCTCTTCCACGGACGCGCCGACATGACGGACGCCACCCTCGTGCTGCTGCGCATCGAGAACGACGGCGGCGTCTCCATCGGCCGCGAGGACTACAACCAGGAGAACCACGGGCTGTCCGTGCGGTTCACCCGCCGCAGGGTCGAGGCGGCGGCCGCCTCACAGGCGCCGTTCGGCAGCGACGACCTGGCGGTCGGCGACCGCGAGATCAGGATCCCCAAGGTGGCGCTCAATCCCGGGGACTACTTCAAGGTGCTCGTGCTGCTCACCGGCGGCGAGCCCAAGGACGAGATCGCCGTCGCCGGACCGATCCGCGACGGCGGGGTCCACGTCAACCACAGCGCGACCTTCGACGACAAGCCGCCCACCTTCACCCGGGCCGCCCGCCGCGTCATCATCGCCCTGACCGTCTGTGTGATCACGCTCGCCGCGATCATCGTGATCCGCGACGACGTGCCGCCGCCCATCGGCTGCGCCCGCGGCAGCCTCACCGTCACCGGTTCCACCGCCTTCGAGCCGGTCCTGAAGGACGCCGCCGCGCAGTACGAACGGGACTGCCCGGGCGCCACCGTGAGCGTCGACGCGCGCGGCTCCACCGCCGGCATACGGCGGCTCGCCGAGCAGGGCGCGCGGCAGGGCAAGGACGGGCGCCCGGAGCTCGTCACCCTGTCCGACGGGGCCAAGCCCGAGGGCTACCCGCAGCTGAAGGACTCCCCCGTCGCCGTCTCGCTCTTCACCCTCGTCGTCAACGACCGGGTCCCGCTGGACAACCTCACCCTGGAGAACATCCGCGCCCTGTACCGCGGCGACATCACCAACTGGCGCACCCTCGGCGGCCCCGACCTGCCCGTGCGGCTGGTCAGCCGGGACGCCGACTCCGGGACCCGCGAGGTGTTCCAGCGCCGGGTCCTCGGGCGCAACGAGCCCGCCAACTCCTCCCGTAACTGCTCGGCCAAGGACGACCCGGAGGCCCTGGTCATCCGGTGCGAGCTCGACAGCACCGACCAGGTCCTGTCCACCGTCGCCGCGCTGCCCGGCGCCCTCGGCTACACCGAGCTGCGCACCGGCAGCCGTCCGAAGGGCCTGCACCGGATATCCGTCGACGGGCGCAGGCCGGACCTGGCGGAGCTGGGCAGGTCGCCCTACCCGTACCGGGAGATCGAGTACGCCTACACCTGGGAGCTGCCCCGGCCCGGCTCGCTGACCTCCAGTTTCCTCACCTATCTGGGGCGCGGCGGCGGGCAGGACGTGATCCTCGGCCACGGGCATCTGCCCTGCGCCACCCCCAAGGGGCTGCGGATCTGCGGCGCGGGATGACGGGGAGCCCGGCGGGCGGGTCTGGCATCCTCTAGCGACGTGGATCCCTTGAACGCGGAAGACCCGGTCACCATAGGACCGTTCCGGCTGCTCGGCCGGCTCGGTGTGGGCGGCATGGGGCGGGTGTATCTGGCCCGGTCGGCCGGCGGGCGTGCCGTCGCCGTGAAGGTCGTGCACCCGGAGCTGGCGGCCCAGGACGAATTCCGGCGCCGCTTCGCCCGGGAGGTCTCCGCACTGGAGCGGGTCGGCGGCACCGGCACGGCGCCCGTCCTCGGCTCCGACACCGGGGCCGAACTGCCCTGGGTGGCCGTGGGATACGTGCCCGGTCCTTCGCTGCGGACCGTCGTCGCCGACGAGTACGGGCCGCTGCCGCCGGACAGCGTCCGCACCCTCGCCGCCGGACTGGCCCGGGCCCTCACCCACATCCACACCGCGGGCCTGGTCCACCGCGATCTGAAGCCGTCGAACGTCCTGCTCACCGTCGACGGCCCGCAGATCATCGACTTCGGCATCGCCCGCGCCCTCGACACCGTCACCGACGGCGGGCTCACCACCACCGGCGCCGTCGTCGGCTCCCCCGGCTTCATGTCGCCGGAGCAGGTGCGGGGCGAGAAGCTCAGCCCGGCCGCGGACATCTTCTGCCTGGGGTCGGTGCTTGCGTACGCGGCGACCGGGCGTTCGCCGTTCGGCGGCTCGGACAGCGGCGTGCACGCCACCATGTTCCGCATCGCCCACGACGAGCCCGACCTGACCGGCCTGGCGCCCGAACTCGCCGGCCTGATCCGGGCCTGCCTCACCAAGGACCCGGCGGGCCGGCCGTCCGCCGCCGAACTGGTCGACACGCTCAGGGTCACCGACCCCTGGCTGCCCGCCGACGTCCTCGCCCGGCTCGGCCGGCACGCCGCCCGGCTCCTGGAGGCCGAGGCCGCCTCCGCCGGCGACCCCACCCCGGCCACCCCGCTGCCCGGCACCCGCGAGCAGGACGGCGTCGCCCGGCCCCGCCGTCGTACGGGCCTGGTCGCCGCCGTCGCCGCGCTCGCCGTGGCGGGCGCCGCGGCCCTCGCGTACACCTACTGGCCGCTGTCCGACCCGAACACTCCCGTCAGCGGCGGCGGAAAGGGCCGCGGTGGCGCCACGACGACCGGGGCGCGGCCGGCCGGGATCGTCCCGGCGGCGTTCCTCGGCGCCTGGGAGGGCGTCCTCAAGGGGACGGCGGACATGCCGTACGAGACCAGCCGGATCGAGGTGACTCAGGGCGCGGCGGGCTCCCGGAGCGTCGTCTATACCCATGTCACCGGCGAGCGGCTGTGCATCGGCCGGGCCGTGCTGCTTTCCGCCACCGACAGCGAACTCGTCTTCGGCGACGCCGAGATCACCGCGAGCGTCCCCGCCCAGCGCTGCACCCCGGCCGCCCGCCAGACCCTGCGGCTGCGTTCCACGGACGTCGTCGAGTGGAGCTCGGGCGTCGCGAAGACCACCTTCCAGCGCGTCCCGGCCGGCGCGGCCGTCGTCCCCGCCGCCCTCGTCGGCAGCTGGCAGCAGTCCCGGGACCAGGTGACCCAGCCCGACGCCGACCGCTACACGTACCAGCTCACCGTCACCCAGGGCCCGGTCGGCGCACCCCTGATCCGCCTCGACCAGTCCTTCCCGCGCACCGACAAGGACGGCACCCCCACCTCCGAGAACGTCCGCTGCGTCACCACCGCCGTCGTCGGCGGCGCCGGCAACCTCCTGGTCGTCGGCCCCGAGACCCGCGACCCGGAGACCTGGGACCCGGAGTGCGCCGAGAACGGCTCCAGCAACCTCCGGATCGTCCACTACCAGGGCAAGGAGCTGCTGCACGTCTACTCCATGGCCGCGGACAGCGAACCGGGCGAGTTCGTCCGCGACTAGCGGGAAACGGCACGGGGCGCGTGCTCGACGAGCACGCGCCCCGCAGTCAGGGAGATCCCCGGGTCTATGAGCCGTAGTAGCCGACGACGTCGGCGATCAGGTCCGTCGTTCCGGAGTGGTTGTAGAAGCTGATCTTCCCGTCAGCGCTCACCGGCACCACCGCCAGGTTCGGCACCGTCTGGCCCGCGGTGAAGTTGACGTTCGACACGCTCGGTCGCTGCGCGCCCGCGGGGAACGCGGACACATAGCCGGTGGCCGTCGGGTTCGTCACGGTCAGGTTGAGAACGACGGCGCTGACGCCCTTGGCCGGCACGCCGGGGAAGGACGACGTCCACAGCGTCACCGTCTGACCGGCGCCGATCTTGCCCCACTGCCCGTAGTAGGAGTTGCGCGTGTCGAGGCCCCGGACCGGCCCGACCCCGGTGAACGTGGCGCCCCCGGCCGCCGGGTCGTCCGTGAAGTAGCCGGCGACATCGGCCAGCAGGTCCACCGAGCCGGCGTGGTTGTAGAAGGACACCTTGCCGTCCACGAGCGGCACCGTCACCAGATTGGCCACGGTCTGTCCGGCCGGCACGTTGAGGCTGGACGTGGTGCCGCGCGGGGTGCCCGAGGGGTAGGCGGTGACATAGGTCGACCGGGTCGGTCCGGTGGCCGTCACGTTCAGCACGACGGCGGTGGCCCCGGACGAGGGGACCCCGCCCCGGCCCGCGACCTGAAGCGTCACGGTGCCCTGCTCTCCCGCCTTCGCCTTCGGCACGCCGAGGGCCGAGCGGGTGTCCATCAGACGCTCCAGCGTCACCGAGCGGTACGCCGAACCGCCCTTGCCCTCCACGTAGTAGCCGGCGACATCAGCCAGCAGGTCCACCGAGCCGGCGTGGTTGGTGAGATTCACCTTGCCGTCCACGACCGGCACGACGACCGCGTTGGCGACGGTCTGCCCGGCCGTGACGTTCAGGTTGGAGGCGTACGGCTTCGGCCGGCCCGACGGATAGACCGTCACATGGGTCGCCGAAGTGGCGTTCGTCGCCGTCACGTTGAGCGCGACTCCTGTGATGCCGCTCGCCGGGACCCCGGCGACGCCCGCGACCTTGAGCGTCACGGTCTTGCCCGCGCCCACCTCGACCTTGGGCGCGCCGAGGCCGGTGCGGGTGTCGAGGGTACGGGTAGGCGCCAGCGGCTCGTACGTGCCGGGAAGGGTCGTCACCGCGCTGTCGTACAGCTCCATGGAGCCGGACTGCGTGATCGGCGTGCCCACGCCGTCGCCCGGCGAGGCGGTCAGCGACCAGTTGTAGGAGCCGTCGGCGACGCCCCGGCCCAGGTCGTCCCGGCCGTCCCAGCTGGCGGAGACGGCCCCGGCCGTCCGGCCGTCGCCCCGGCCGGTGAGGGTACGCACCAAGGTGCCGGTGCGGGCGTCGCGCAGGGTCAGCTGCCAGGAGCCGGCCGGCTTGGAGGCGACCCAGCGGGGCCGCCAGGTCTCGCCGTATGCCACCCGCTTGTATGTGCTCACCGTGGCCTGGACGAGGGAGAACGGTTCGGTGGCCACGCCGCTCGGGACGAGGTGGATGCGCCGGTCGGCCGCCACGTAGGCGAGCGGGCCGCCGAACTTGTCGACGGTCCAGGTCACTCCGCGCTGGTTCTCGGGGGTGCCGGCCAGGTCGCCGACCTCCCGGGTGACGGCGGAGCCGTCCCGGAAGGCCGTGAGCATCAGCTTGCCGGCGGCCCTGTCGTGGCGAACGAGATAGCCGTCGCCGACGAGCGCCTCACCGGCCGGTACGGCGATGTTCTTCCTGGCCGTGCGGTCGTACACGCCGGCGGGGCCGGTGGTGCCACAGGACCAGTAGAGCCAACGGCCCACGGCCTGGAGCTCCTTGGCCACGCACGGGGCGCCCGTCGCCTGGGTGGTCTTGGTCCCGGTCCGCAGGTCCTCGCCGACGAGCTGCCCGACGGTCGCGGTCTGGGTCCAGTAGGTGTAGCCCCAGACGGAGGCGGCGGTGACGGCGCCGCTGCGGATCGGTTCGAGATCGGTGAAGACGCCGAGGTCACCGACGTACTGGCGGGCCGGGTCGGTGCCGTTGACGACGGCATAGCGCCCGGTGACGCCGAGGACGGTGGCCTGGGCCGAGCTGGTACGGAAGTAGCCGGCGTCGTCCTCCTTGTCGATCGATCGAACGGCCTTGCCCTCGACGTCCTGGTCCACGTGGACGGCCCGGCCGTCGCCGGTGCTCCACAGGCCGTCGAGGCCGCCGTTCCAGCCCTGGTAGACCCGCTCGCCCGGCCGGTAGGACGCTCCCTCGGGCGTGATCGCGCGAGTGAAGTAGGCGTTCACGAAGCTGCCGTCGCGCTCCTGCGTAGCCAACTGGCCGTTCGCCAGCGACAGGTTGTCAATCTGCGCGGGCACACCCTCGACCGCCGCCACCTCGCTCTGCGCACCGGCCCCGGAGATCTTCCGCAGCGCCCAGTGAGAGGAATCCGCCCCCGCGGCGAAGACCGCACTGCCGTCGGCGGCCGTCACCATCGCGGACGCGGCGTGGCGGTACAGCGTCACCGGCGCGGCACCGTCGAAGCCGACCCGCCGGACCGGGTAACCGGAGGCGTCGACAAGGTTGTTCGGGGGCGTCCCGAGGTACCCGGTCACCAGCACCTGGTCACCGACGGCCGCGATGACCAGGCTCTCGCCGGTCGCGCGGGTGACACCGAGGTCGGTCGCGGCTGAGCCGAGGTCACCCCTGGGCACCCAGCGGACCGAGGTGCCATCGGTCAGCACCAGCCGGCCGGGGGTCAGGACGATCTGCGAGCGAACATTGCCGGCCAGGGGTCGTCCCTTGTCGAACGCTCCCGTCGCCAGATCGATCAGTCCGATCGTCGCGACTTTGTCGGGTCCGGCGTACTCGACCACCAGCCCCTTCGCATCGGCGGCCAACTGCCGGTTCACCGTGATGTCCGCCGGGGCGGCGACCTCCACGGGCGCGCTCAGGGCCCCGTCCGCGCCGACCGTGAACAGGTGGTGGGCGTAGGCGCCCGCCGTTCCCGTACGGGTCAGGACATTCGGGCCCGCGGCCGCCAGGAAGGTGTGGCCCTCGGGCAGCGCGAAGGTGACGCGTGCGCCGGTGGCGAGGTCCTCGCGGGCCCAGCCGTCCGCGCCCGCCTCGTGGACGAGGACGTCGGTCCCGGCCGGCAGCCAGGAGCGCTGGTCGTCCTTGTAGTCCCCGCCCTTCAGTACGGTCGTGCCGAGGTCGACGGCCCTGGTGCGGCCGTCCCAGCCGGTCCACAGATAGCCGTTCGTGCCCTCCTGCCGGTAGAGCACGCCGGTGGCGCCGGCGCCCAGCGGGACGGTCTTCCTCGGCGCGTACCGATCCGACTGGAAAATCGTTTCCCCTGATACGGGAGCGGGCTCGGCGGCCGTCGCCGTTCCCCCCAGCACGCCCGGCCCCCCGACCAGACCCAGCAACAGGGCCGTACTGACACCGGCCCTCATCCATGCGCGACTGCGCAACGCGGTCCCTCCCCAGAAACTCGCACCACGATCCACGAATTGCTTCGCTCAAAGCTGCCTGACATTAGCAGGGGTCCCGGACACCGCCTCGGCCGCCGCCCGGGCGTAGTCGTGGACCAGGGGGCGGGGGTCGTCGGCGCGCCAGGCGAGGGCGAAGCGGGTGGGGGTGACGCCGTCGACGGGGCGGACGACGACGCCGCCACGGGTGAGCAGCGGGGCGTTGCCCTCGGCGACCAGGCAGATGCCGAGGCCGTCGACGAGCGCCTCGTACGTCTCGTCGGTGGAGCCGATCTCGGCGCCGATCCGGGCCGGGCGGGCGTCGCGGGCGTCCAGGGCCAGCCAGTGGTCGCGGAGTTCGGGGGCGACCTCGCCGGGGAGGGCGAGGAAGGGCTCGTCGAGGAGGTCGGCGAAGGCGATCCGGTCGCGGCCGGCCAGCGGGTGCCGCTCGGACAGGGCGATCAGGCGCGGTTCGGTGGCGACCACGACCCAGCGGTAGCGCTCGGCGTCGACCAGCGGCAGCCAGACGAACGCCAGGTCGCTGGTGCCGTCGGCGAGCCCGGCGGTCGGGTCGTCCCAGCCGATCTGGCGCAGCCGGAGCCGGGCCTCCGGGTGTGCCTCGGTGAAACGGGAGCGGATCGCGGGCAGCAGCCCGCCCCGGCCGGGGCTGGTGGACATGCCGATGACGAGGGTGGCCTCCCGCGCGGCCCGGGCGGCGCGCACCGCGCCCTCCGCCTCCGCCCACGCGGCGAGCACCGCGCGGGCGTGCGGCAGCAGTGCCGTACCGACCTCGGTGAGCCGGACGCCGTGCCGGTCGCGGTCGAACAGCGGGGCGCCGAGCTGCCGTTCCAGGGCGCGGATCTGCTTGCTGAGCGCGGGCTGCGACACGTACAGGCGCTCTGCGGCACGGGTGAAGTGCAGCTCCTCCGCGACCGCGAGGAAGTAGCGCAGGTCCCGGCCGTGCACATCCGTGATGGTCATGACCATGGGCTATCACGACAGATCTTGGACGGACAACTGCCCTCGCAGGCAGGGTGGTTGCACGCGGAACGCACCACCAACGAGGGGAATCGAGAGACATGAGCAAGGTCTGGCTGATCACCGGCGCCAACAGCGGCTTCGGGCGCGCCTTCGCCGAGGCGGCGGTCGCCGCCGGGGACGTCGTGGTCGCCGCCGCCCGCCGCGCCGGCACCCTGGACGACCTGGTGGCCGCCCACCCCGACCAGGTCCACGCCGTCACCCTGGACGTCACCGACCACGCCGCCGTCGACCGGGTGGTGGGCGAGGTCGCCGAGCGGCACGGCCGCATCGACGTCCTGGTCAACAACGCGGGCCGCACCCACGTCGGTTCGGTCGAGGAGACCGGCGACGCCGAACTGCGCTCGCTCTTCGACGTGCACGTCTTCGGCCCGGCCGCCCTGACCCGCGCCGTCCTGCCCCACATGCGGGCCCGCCGCTCCGGCGCGATCGTGCAGCTCAGCAGCGTCGGCGGCCAGGGCTCGCTGCCCGGCTTCGGCGCGTACAGCGCGACGAAGTTCGCCCTGGAGGGCATGTCGGAGGCGCTCGCCGCCGAGGTCAAGCCGCTCGGCATCCACGTCCTGATCGTCGAGCCCGGCGCCTTCCGCACGTCCCTCTTCGGCGGCGGCAAGAGCCTCAGCGCGGACACCATCCCCGACTACGCCGACACCGTCGGCGCCACCCGCGCCTTCGTCGAGGGCGGCGACGGCACCCAGGCCGGCGACCCGGCCAAGGCCGCGGCCGCCGTCCTCACCGCCCTGAACGCCGACGAGCCGCCGCTCCGCCTCGCCCTCGGCGACGACTCCATCGACATGATCCACGCCCACCTCGACCAGGTCCGGGCCGATCTGAACGCCTGGGACAAGGTCGGCCGGGACACCAAGTTCGACGCCTAGACGCCTGGCCATGGACACGTGAAAGGGCCCGCACCCCAGGGTGCGGGCCCTCACGGGTATGCCGTACGGCCTACAGGAACGAGTTGATCTCGATCGTCTCGTCCCGGCCCGGGCCCACGCCGATCGCGGAGATCGGGGCGCCGGACATGTCCTCCAGGGCCTTCACGTACGCCTGCGCGTTCTTCGGCAGGTCGGCGAAGGTCTTGGCCTTGGTGATGTCCTCGGACCAGCCCGGGAGCATCTCGTAGACCGGCTTCGCGTGGTGGAAGTCGGTCTGCGAGTAGGGCAGCTCCTCGACGCGCTTGCCGTCGATCTCGTACGCGACACACACCGGGATCTGCTCCCAGCCGGTCAGCACGTCGAGCTTGGTGAGGAAGAAGTCGGTCAGGCCGTTCACGCGGGTCGCGTAGCGGGCGATGACCGCGTCGAACCAGCCGCAGCGGCGGTCACGGCCGGTGGTCACACCGCGCTCGCCGCCGATGCGGCGCAGCGCCTCGCCGTCCTCGTCGAAGAGCTCGGTCGGGAACGGGCCGGCGCCGACGCGGGTCGTATACGCCTTGAGGATGCCGATGACCCGGCTGATCTTCGTCGGGCCCACGCCCGCACCCGTGCAGGCACCGCCGGCGGTCGGGTTCGAGGAGGTGACGAAGGGGTACGTGCCGTGGTCGACGTCGAGCAGGGTGCCCTGGCCGCCCTCGAAGAGCACGACCTTGTCGTCGTCGAGCGCCTTGTTGAGGATCAGCGTGGTGTCGGCGACGAAGGGCTTGATCTGCTCCGCGTACTGGAGCATCTCCTCGACGATCTGCGCGGCCTCGATCGCCCGGCGGTTGTACAGCTTGGCGAGCAGCTGGTTCTTGCCCTCCAGCGCCGCCTCCACCTTCTGGGTGAGGATCGACTCGTCGTACAGGTCCTGGACCCGGATGCCGACGCGGTTGATCTTGTCGGCGTAGGTCGGGCCGATGCCGCGACCCGTGGTGCCGATCTTGCGCTTGCCGAGGAACCGTTCCGTCACCTTGTCGAGGGTGACGTTGTACGGGGTGATCAGATGGGCGTTACCGCTGATCAGGAGCTTGGAGGTGTCGACGCCGCGCTCGTTCAGCCCGCTCAGCTCGGAGAGCAGGACCGCCGGGTCGACGACGACGCCGTTTCCGATGACCGGGGTGCACCCCGGGGAGAGGATTCCGGAAGGGAGAAGGTGCAGCGCGTACTTCTGGTCGCCGACGACGACCGTGTGGCCGGCATTGTTGCCGCCCTGGTAACGCACCACGTAGTCAACGGACCCGCCGAGCAGGTCGGTGGCCTTTCCCTTGCCCTCGTCACCCCACTGAGCACCGAGCAGCACAAGTGCGGGCACAGGCGTACACCCCTTCCGGGCGGGGCAAGACCAAGGTCAGGGGGCCGACGCCGCCTCACCGGTGTGCCCCGGAATAGACGAAGCCCCTGGCGCAATAGCGCAAGGGGCTCTTGCACAAAGAGACTACCCGAGGAAGGACCGAGGTGTCGGATCACGACCAGCTGCTGGTCATCGTCGACCCGGTCGCCCGCCGAATGGACGGCGAGTCCGTACGGATCGCGAAAGATGTGCTGTCGGCGGGCGCCGAAGCGAAGATCTGCCTGCCGGACGGTCCGGAGGAATTCTCCCGGGCCCTGGCCAGGCGCGGCTCCCGGCGCCCTGTCGTCCTCGGCGACGACCGCGCGCTGCTGCGCGCCGTGACCCTGCTGCAGCGCGACCGGGACCGTGACCGGGACCCGGCGGACGGGGCCGGTACGACGGCCGTCGCGATGGTCCCGATCGGTGCGGCCGACCGGGTGACGACGGCCCGTGCGCTCGGTGTGCCGCCGGGCACGGTGGCGGCCGCGCGGGCGGTGCTCGACGGGGCGGTACGGCGGCTCGACCTGCTCGTCGACGACAGCGGCGGCCTCGTCCTCGACCGCCTCGACGTGCCGGCCTCGGGCGGCTCGGGGCCCTCGGGCGGCGGCCCCGCGCCCGCACCGCCGACCGCGCCGCCGACCGTCTGGCACACCTGCCGCTCGCTCGTCCGCACCCTGGTGCGGCCGGCGCCGGCGGTCCTCGCCGCGCCCGCCCACCGGCTGCGCGTCGAGGCGGACGGGGTGCTGCTCAGCGATCTCGACACGCCGCTCGCCGGGCTCACCGTCCGCGCCCTCGCGGGCACCCTCGCGCTGACCCTCCGCCCGCCGGGCGACGAGCCCGCCCGGACCACCACCGCCCGCACCCTGACCGTCGCGGGCCCCGACTTCCGCTACCGCGCCGACACGGCGGTCTCCGGCCCGGTCCGCCGCCGGACCTGGACGGTACGGGCGGGGGCGTGGGGGCTCACGGTGCCGCGCGAGGCGCCTCGCGCCGAGAGGCCCTAGGCCTGGCCGCCCTGGGCTCCCGCCGCCCGCTCCGCGTCCTTGCGGACGCGCCAGCGGTCCATGATCCCGGCCATCTCGTCGTGCAGGAAGGCGAAGAACTCGGCGGTCTCGGCGAGCCGGCGACCCGCCGCCGTGTCCGTGCCGAGGGTGTCGGTGCCCTCGCGCAGGATCTTCTCCCAGCGGCTGAGGACCTGGTCGCGGCGGGTGAAGGTCTCGTACCAGAGCTCGTTGTGGAGCACGTACAGGTCACGGCGGGTGCCGGGGTCGCGCTCGCGGCTGACCATGTCGACCTGGGAGAGGTAGCGGACCGCGCCGGAGACGGCCGCGGGGCTGATCTGGAGCCGTTCGGCCAGTTCCGCCGAGGTCATGGAGGCGGTCTCGGAGGAGAGCAGGGCCGCGAAGACGCGGGAGGCCATGCGCTGCATGCCGGCCGCGGTCATCTCGGCGGCGAAGCGTTCCACGAAGCGCGCGGTGGCGTCCGCCGCATCGGTCGCGTCGCCCTCGGCCGTATCCGCCGTCATGCCCTCAGTGATGCCCTCAGCCGTGCCCTCAGTCATGGCGTCCACTATCTCACCCACTTTCCATACGCTTCCTTAACTTCACAAGTTTGTGAAAGTAGCGTACGTTCTGAAGCATGACGAAGGCAATCACCGTCGCCGGACTCCACAAGGCGTTCGGGCGCACCCACGCACTGGACGGCCTCGACCTCACCGTCGAGACCGGCGAGGTCCACGGCTTCCTCGGCCCCAACGGCGCCGGGAAGTCCACCACCATCCGGGTCCTCCTCGGGCTGCTGCGCGCCGACTCCGGCGCCGCCCAGGTGCTCGGCCGGGACCCCTGGTCCGACGCCGTCGAGCTGCACAAGCGCATCGCCTACGTCCCCGGCGACGTCACCCTGTGGCGCAACCTCTCCGGCGGCGAGGTCATCGACCTCTTCGGGCGGCTGCGCGGCGGCCTCGACCGGGCCCGGCGGGCGGAGCTGATCGAGCGCTTCGAGCTCGACCCCACCAAGAAGGGCCGCACCTACTCCAAGGGCAACCGGCAGAAGGTCGCCCTCGTCGCCGCCTTCGCCTCCGACGTCGACCTGTACGTCCTCGACGAGCCGACCAGCGGCCTCGACCCGCTGATGGAGGAGGTCTTCCAGGACTGCGTCGCCGAGGCGCGCGGGCGCGGCGCGACCGTGCTGCTCTCCAGCCACATCCTCAGCGAGGTGGAGGAGCTGTGCGACCGGGTGAGCATCATCCGCCAGGGGCAGACCGTGGAGAGCGGTTCGCTCGCGGACCTGCGGCACCTCACCCGTACCAGCGTCACCGCCGAGCTCGCCGGGGCGCCCAACGGGCTCGCCCACCTGCCCGGCGTCCACGACCTCGACGTGCAGGGCAAGCGGGTCCGGCTCCAGGTCGACACCGACAAGCTCGACGCGGTGCTGCGGTCGCTGACCGAGTCGGGCGTCCGGTCCCTGACCAGCACGCCGCCCACCCTTGAGGAGCTCTTCCTCCGGCACTACAGCGACGAGGTGGCGGCGCGATGAGCACGCTCACCGTCCCGCTGACCGGGACCGGGTCCCTGACCCGGCTGGCGCTGCGCCGCGACCGGGTCATGCTGCCGATCTGGGCCGTCGTCGTCGGCGGCATGGTCGCCAGCGGCGTCGGCTCGATCCAGGCCCTGTACGACACCCCCGCCGCCCGCGCCGAGGTCGCCGGCGCGATGAGCGGCAACAGCTCCCTGCGGGCGCTGTACGGACCGGTCTTCGGCGACTCGGTCGGCGGGCTCGTGGCCTGGCGGTTCGGCGTCTTCAGCGCCACCCTCGCCGCCGTGATGAGCCTGATCATCGTCGTCCGGCACACCCGCGAGGAGGAGGAGACGGGCCGTCAGGAGATGCTCTCCGCCACCGTGGTGGGCCGCCGTGCACCACTGACGGCCGCCCTGCTCACCGCGGTGTTCGCCAACGCCCTCGTCGCCCTGATCATCACGGCCGGACTCGCCGGCCAGGGCGCGGGCGGGGCGCTCGCGCTCGGCCTCGCGGTCGGCGGGACCGGGATGCTCTTCGCCACCATGGCCGCGATCGTCGCCCAGCTCACCGAGAGCGCGCGGCTCGCGAAGGGCCTCACGGCGGGCGTCCTCGGCACCGCGTTCCTGCTGCGGGCCGCCGGCGACTCCGGGAAGTCCGACGGATCGTCCGTCCTGACCTGGCTCTCGCCGATCGGCTGGGCCGAGAACGTGCGCCCGTACGGCGGCGAGCGCTGGTGGGTGCTCCTGCTGATCGGCGCCGCCGTCCTCGTCCAGGCGGGCTTCGCGTACGCGTTGACGAACCGCCGCGATGTCGGCATGAGCTTCCTGCCGACCCGGCCCGGACCGGCCGTCGGGCGGCTCGCGACGGCCGCGGCCCTCGCCTGGCGGCTCCAGCGCGGCGGGCTGCTCGGCTGGTCGATCGGCTTCCTGGTCGCCGGGATCGCCTTCGGCGGGATGGCCTCCGGTGCGGCGGACATCGTCGGCGACAACCAGCAGGCCCGCGAGATCTTCGAGCGGATGGGCGGGCAGTCCGCGCTGGAGAGCGCGTTCCTCGCTGCGATGATCGGGATGTTCGGCATGATCGCGGCGCTGTACGCGGTGGGGTCGGTGCTGCGGCTGCACGGCGAGGAGACCTCGGGGCGGGCGGAGCCGATCCTGGCCAACGCGGTCGGCCGGGTCCGCTGGGCGGCCGGTCACCTGGTGATCGCCTTCGCGGGCGCCGTACTGATCATGGTGCTCAGCGGCGTCGGGCTCTCCCTCACCTACGGCAAGGACCTCGGCCCGATCCTGGGCGCCTGCCTGGTCCAGCTGCCCGCGGTCTGGACGCTCGCGGGGGTCGCGGTCCTGTTCCACGGCGCCTTCCCCAAGGCCGCGGTGGCCGGGTGGGCGGCGGCCGGGATCTGCCTGGTCATCGGCTGGATCGGCCCGGCCCTGAACCTGCCCCAGTCGGTCCTGAACCTCTCCCCCTTCGGGCATCTGCCGAAGCTGCCGGGCCAGGAGATGACCTGGACCCCGGTCCTGGCCCTGACCACCCTCGCGGTCGCGCTCGTCGCGGCCGGGCTCGTGGGGCTGCGCCGCCGGGACCTCATGACCTCGTGACGCCGTGACGAGCGGGCGAAGGGCCCCCGGAAACGGGGGCCCTTCGCCGCGTGATCACATCTCCACCAACAGCTCCTTGAAGCCCCGGATCACATAGCCCGGCTTCCACTCCGGCTCGGCGGCGAGCCGGAGTTCCGGCGCCTGCTTCAGCAACTCGGCGAAGACCGCGGTGAGTTCGAGGCGGGCGAGTGGGGCGCCCAGGCAGTAGTGGATGCCGGCGCCGAAGGTGATGTGCGGGTTGTCGGCGCGGGTGAGGTCGAGCGTGTCGGCGGTCGGGCCGAAGCGGGCGGGGTCGCGGTTGGCGGAGCCGAAGAGCAGGGCGACCTCGGAGCCGCGCGGGATGACGACGCCGCCGAGGTCGATGTCATCGAGGACCCAGCGCTCGAACATCTGCAGGGGCGTGTCGTAGCGCAGCAGTTCTTCCACAGCTGTGGACAACTTTTCGGGATCGGGCTCGGGGCCCGGCCCGACATCCGGCCGCACGCCCCGGCTCAGCAGCGTCCACCAGCCGTTGACCGTGGTGTTCACGGTCGCCTCGTGGCCGGCGTTGAGCAGCAGCACGCAGGTGGAGATCATCTCCTGCTCGGTCAGCTCCGGTACGGCGAGCAGCCCCGAGATCAGGTCGTCGCCCGGGGCCTTGCGGCGGCGGGCGAGGAGCTCCCGCAGGTAGTCGGAGAACTCGAGCGAGGCGCGCACCGCCCGGCGGGCCGTCTCCTCCGAGGGGTTGAGCTCGAACATCCCGCAGATGTCCGCCGACCAGGGCCGGAGCCGGGCCCGCTCCTCGTCCTCCGCCGGGATGCCGAGCATCTCGGCGATCACCGCCACGGGGAGGGGCTCCGCGACCTTGGCGAGCAGGTCGCCGCCGCCGTCCGCGACCAGACCGGCGACCAGGTCGCGGGCCAGCCGCCGTACCGTCGGCGCCAGGTCCTCCACCGTCCGCGGCGTGAACGCCTTCGACACCAGCCGCCGGATCCGGGTGTGGTCGGCGCCCTCCAGGTCGAGCAGCCCGTGGTCGTTGAGCGTGTGGAAGGGCTCGTGGGCCGCGTCCGGCGCCTCCCGGCCGAACTCCTCGTGCGTGAAGCGATGGGTGTACGTACGGCCCAGGCGGCGGTCCCGCAGCAGCGCCGACACGTCCTCGTAGTGCGGGATCAGCCACTGGTGGGTCGGCCCGTGCCAGTGCGCCCGGCCGGCGGCGCGCAGCCGCGCGTAGGCCGGGTAGGGATCGGCGACGAACTCCGGGGACCAGGGGTCGAAATCGGCGTGAGCGGCATCGGCGGCATCCATGACTGGACGCTACCCGCTGCAGCGCCCTACCCGCCGACCCGCACCAGTCGCGCCTCGTACGCGAAGACCGCCGCCTGCGTCCGGTCGCGCAGGCCCAGTTTCACCAGGATGCGGCTCACATGGGTCTTGATGGTGGACTCGGCGACGACGAGGTGGTCGGCGATCTCGGCGTTGGACAGGCCCTGCGCGATCAGCACCAGGACCTCCGTCTCGCGCTCGGTCAGCTCGCCGATCTGCGCGATCGCGGGCGGGCGCGGCGAGGCGGCCGCCGACTTGGCGAACTCGGTGATGAGGCGCTTGGTGACGGTCGGCGCGAGCAGCGCCTCACCGGCCGCGACCACCCGGACGCCGTCGGCGAGCTGCCGGGCCGAGGCGTCCTTGAGCAGGAAGCCGGAGGCGCCGGCGCGCAGCGCCTGGTAGACGTACTCGTCCAGGTCGAAGGTGGTGAGCACGAGGACCTTCGCGGCGGCGTCGGCCGCGACGATCTCGCGGGTGGCCTCGATGCCGTTCAGCTCGGGCATGCGGATGTCCATGAGGACGACGTCGGGGCGCAGGGCGGCGACCTGGGCGACGGCCTCGCGGCCGTTCACCGCCTCGCCGACCACCTCGATGTCCGGCATGGCGCCGAGCAGCACGGAGAAGCCCTCGCGGACCATCATCTGGTCGTCGACGATCAGCACCCGGATCACGGCTGGCTCTCCTCACGGTCCCGGTCACGGTCGTCCCGGTCCTGGTCCTGGTCCTGGTCCCGGTCCTGGTCCCGGCCCTGGTCCCGGCTGACAGGGACGAAGACGGTGACCTCGTAGCCGCCGTCGGCGGTGGCCTCGGCCGTCATCTCGCCGCCCAGCATCGTGACACGCTCCCGCATGCCGGTGATGCCGTGCCCGGCCCCCGGCGACGGCTTGACGAGCCCGCGCGCCGGGCCGTTGGCGATGCGCAGGCCGAGGCCGCCGAGGACGTAGCTCACCTCGACCCGGGCGGCGGCGCCGGGCGCGTGCCGCAGCACGTTCGACAGGGCCTCCTGGACGATCCGGTACGCGGAGAGCTCGACGCCCTGCGGCAGCTCGCGCACCGCGCCGGTCACCGCCTTCTCCACGCCCAGCCCGGCCTCGCGGACATTGGCGACCAGGCTGTCGAGGTCGGCGAGGGTGGGCTGCGGCGCGTCCGGCGCCTCGTAGTCCTCGGCCCGTACGACCCCGAGGATGCGGCGCAGCTCGGTGAGCGCGGCCACCGCGTTCTCGCGGATGGTGACGAAGGCCTGCTCCAGCTCCGGCGGCGGATTCTCGACGCGGTACGGGGCGGCCTCGGCCTGGATCGCGACCACCGACATGTGGTGCGCGACGACGTCGTGCAGCTCGCGGGCGATGGTGGTGCGCTCCTCCAGGAGGGTGCGCTTGGAGCGCTCGACGGCGGTGACGCTCTGCTGGGCGGTGACCTCGCGGCGCGCCTGGCGGCGGACCTGGGAGGTCGTGACCAGCAGGAGACAGACCCCGGCGACGAACAGCAGCGCGAAGGCGTCGCCGCCGCCGTGCGCACCGATGAGGACCGTGGCGAAGAGGGCGTACCCGGCGGTGACCAGCCACATCCAGCCGGCGGTGCGCGGCCGGGTGCGCAGGGCGACGACGACGAGGACCACGAGGTGCGCGGCGAACGAGTTCGGGGCCCACGGCCAGTCTCCGTCGGCCCGGCCCAGGAAGGCGAGGAACGGCGTGGAGACGAGCGATGCCCAGAAGGCGAGCATCGGGCGTATCAGGGTGAGCACCACGGTCGCGGCCGGTACGACGGCGTAGACGAGCACGACCGGATTGAGGGTGCCGCCGATCTGGGCGAGCCCGAGGAAGAAGACGATCATCGCGGCGAAGCCGACGACGAGGTGCGGGAGCACGCCGAGTTCGTCGCGGATCCGCTCCGGGAGGATGCGGAGCGGCCCGCGGCTCACGTCGAGACGCCGCAGCGGGCGGTAGGCGAAGGCGTCGGTGAAGAGGTCCGCACGCAGACCGCCGAGCGCCTTCAGGGTCAGGCGGAGCTCGGGGCTGCGGCTCGGTTCGGTGGTCCGGGTCGAAGTCACCCGACCACCGTACGGGCGGCTCGCGCCGGGGTCGTCCGGCTGCGTACGGATCCCGGCGGGTCCCCCTTGAGGACTACCCGGGCCCCAGTCCGAGCCCACCGTGGCCCTAGAACGCCAGCTGGGCGATCTCCTCCGCGACCACCGCGCAGGCGTCCGCCGCCGGGTCGATCAGCGGGAAGTGGCCGACGTCCTCCAGGAAGGTGCAGCCGACGGTCTCGCCGGCCTCGGCCGCCGCGGCCGCGAAGGCCTCGGCGACGGCGGGCGGGACGACGATGTCGGTGCGGCCCTGGACGAGGGTGGTGGCGATGCCGGTCGGCAGCAGGACGGCCGGGTCGGAGAGCGCCGCGCGGGCGGCGAAGTCGGCGTCGCCGCCGAGCAGTTCGCTGACCGCGCCGCCGCACACGCCGAGTTCGACGGAGGACGCGAAGTCCGCGATCGGGGCGAGCGCCACGACCCCGCGCAGCGCGGGCGGGGCGGGCAGCCGCCAGGGCGAGCCGGCCGGCAGGACGTGCCGGGCGGCGGCCCACAGGGCGAGGTGGCCGCCCGCGGAGTGGCCGGTGAGCACGGTACGGCGCGGGTCGGCCTGCGGCAGGTGCGCGGCGGCGAGGTCCGGCAGCGCGTCGAGGGCGGCGGCGACGTCGTCGAAGGTCTCGGGCCAGCGCCCGGCGACCGGGGCGGTGCCGCCCTGCCGGGGGATGTCGCTGCCGCGCCGGTACTCGACGCTCGCGACGGCGAAGCCGCGGCGGGCCAGGAAGTCCACGAAAGGGGTCAGGTGCTGCCGGTCGTACGGGGCGCGCCAGGCGCCGCCGTGCAGGGCGACGACCAGGGGCGCGCTCGGCCGGCCGTCGCGCGGCGCGTAGAAGTCGACGACCTGGTCGGGGTGCGGACCGTACGCGGCGGAGGCGTCCGGGGCGACGGCCGGGTGCGAGAAGGCCGATGCCTCTTCGGCGGCGTCACGCGCGACAGGGTCGTCCGGCATGGTGCTTCAACCTCTCCTCGTACAGGGCCGATTGACGGAACCGTCGGCCTGACCTGCGGGGACCGTACCAGGAGTGCGGCCCCCACAGATCAGATGATCGGCCGATGATCGAACCCGTTACGAGGAGGATCGCGGGCCGGGCGGATCAGGCCGCCGGGATGTCCCGCAGCACGTCCGCGAGCACCCGCGCCGCGCGCTCCGCGTCCGCGAAGCCCACGTACAGCGGGGTGAAGCCGAACCGCAGGATGTCCGGGCGGCGCAGGTCGCCCACCACGCCCCGGCGGATCAGCTCCGCCATGACGGCGGGCGCCTCGGCGCAGCGCAGCGCGACCTGGCTGCCGCGCTCGGCGTGCGCGCCGGGGGTCACGGACGCGACCCGGCCCTCGGGGGCGTACGCCCGGACGCACTCCAGGAAGAAGTCCGTCAGGGCGAGCGACTTGGCGCGCACGTCCTCGATCCGGACGCCGTCCCACACGTCGAGGGCGGCCTCCAGGGCCAGCATCGACAGGATGTCGGGCGTGCCGACCCGGCCGCGCAGCGCGCCGTCGGCGGCCCGGTAGCCGGGGGTCATGCCGAACGGGTCGGCGTGCGAGTTCCAGCCCGGCAGCGGCGAGTCGAAGCGGTCCTGGTGGCGCTCGGCGACGTACAGGTACGCGGGCGAACCGGGGCCGCCGTTGAGGTACTTGTACGTGCAGCCGACGGCCAGGTCCACGCCGTGCGCGTCGAGGCCGACCGGCAGCGCGCCCGCGCTGTGGCACAGGTCCCAGACGGCGAGCGCGCCGACCGCGTGGAGGGCGGCGGTCACGCCGGGCAGGTCCTGGAGCCGGCCGGTGCGGTAGTCGACGTGGTTGACCAGGGCGAGCGCGGTGCGCTCGCCGGCCGCGCCGGGGATCTCGGCCGGGTCGAGCGGCACGATCCGGTGACCGGTGAGGCGGGCCGCGGACTCCGCGATGTACCCGTCCGTGGGAAAGGTCGTGGCGTCGACGAGGATCTCGTCCCGGCCGTCGCCCGCGAGCCGGGTGCCGGCGACGATCGCCTTGAAGACGTTCACGCTGGTCGAGTCGCCGACCACGACCTGCCCGGCGGCGGCACCGACGAGCGGGGCGATCCGGTCGCCGAGCCGCTCGGGCGCGGTCCACCAGCCGGACTCGTCCCAGGAGCGGATGCGCAGCTCGCCCCACTGACGGGTGATCACGTCGGCCATGACGGCGGGGACGTGCGCGGGCAGCGCGCCCAGCGAGTTGCCGTCGAGGTAGACCGTCCCGTCCAGGGCGAACTTCTCGCGGTGCTTGGCCAGTTCGTCGGCCGCGTCGAGCCGGGCGGCCTTCTCGTCGTAGGTCTCGCCGTAGGTCTTGTCGTGCGGCGCGGAGAACGTCTCGTCGCGGGTCTCAGACATGGCTGCGCGCCGTCCACAGCTCGGGGAAGACGTTCTTCTGGGCCCGCTTCTCCAGCCAGGCGACGCCCGCCGAACCGCCGGTGCCCGTCTTGGCGCCCATCGCGCGCCGGGTGGCCACCAGGTGGTCGTTGCGCCAGCGCCAGACCAGTTCGGCGACATCGCTCAGGGCCTCGCCGAGCCGGACGAGTTCGGCGTTCTGGTCGCTGTCCGCGTAGATCCCGGCCCAGACCGCCTCGACCTCGGGCGAGGGCTCGTAGCGCTGCGCCAGGTCCCGGCCGAGGACCGAGGCCGGCACGGGCAGGCCGCGCCGGGCGAGCAGGCCGAGGACCTCGTCGTACAGGCTGGGCTCCTGGAGCGCCTTCTCCAGCTCGGCGTGGACGCGGGGCGCGCCGCGGTGCGGCACCAGCATGGACGCCGACTTCTCGCCGAGCAGGAACTCCATGCGCCGGTACATCGCCGACTGGAAGCCGGAGCCCTCGCCGAGCGCGCCGCGGTAGGAGTTGAACTGCGCGGGGGTGAGGTGGGCGAGCGGGCGCCAGGAGTGGTTGAGCGCCTCCAGCTCGCGCACCGAGCGCTTGAGCGCGTCCATGGCGACCGGGATGTCGTCCCGGCGCAGCGCGTGGCTCGCGGTCTCCCACTCGTGGACGATCACGGTGAACCACAGCTCCATGACCTGGGTGGTGACCAGGAAGACCATCTCGCCGGGGTCGTCCGAGCGGAGGTGCTGGAGGTGGGTGAGGACGTCCGCCTGGACGTAGTCCTCGTACGGCGTGGTGCCCGCGAAGTCGAGGTTCGGCGCGTCGGCGACGACGTCGGCGACCGTACCGGCTCCGGAGGCATCGGGGAAGGTGGACATTTCTGTCTCCTCGATACGAACTACCGGGTAGCGGTCCGCTCCTCCGTTCGGCGGTCATCGACCCGGCCGGCACGGGAGCCCCGGTCCCCTCGGGAGGCGGGCTTCGTCGCACGCGCTCCCAAGCGCATCATGACACGAGCGGGCCCTCGATGTAGATCCCGTCTTCGTCATACGGATACGCGTTCGAATGACAGCCGTGCAGTCCCTTGATCTGCTGCATCATGACCGGCGCGGGCTTGCCGGGCCCCGGGCAGCCCATGTGCCGGCGCAGCCCGATCTCGTGCCCGACCTCGTGGTTGATGATCAGGTGCCGGTACTCGTGGGGCGGGCCCGCGAAGGTGGGCGAGCCGAGCAGCCAGCGCTTGAGGTTGACCACGACGCCGGTGGAGGTCTCGCAGTTCAGCTCGCCGTGGGTGTTCATGCCGTTGGCGGCGCACAGCCGGTCGGCGGTGTCGGGGGTGGCGATCCGGATCACGAAGTCGGCGTTCTCACCGGCGCTGACCAGCTGGAAGCGGCCCCGGCCGTGCGCGGCCCAGCCGCGCGGGTGGGCGAGGATCCGCTCGATCTCGGTGGCCGCCTCACGGGCGGAGACGTCCACGCCGTCCTCGACCTGGACGCGGTAGCGGCGCAGCGTGCCGCCGGTGCCGACGGGGGTGCCGGTGGCCCGGGCGGTGGTGAAGGTGCCGGCGCCGGACCGCGGCACGGCGGTCTTCTCGGGGGCGGGCTTTGCTGTCTTCTTCGGGGTGGGCCGGGGCGTGGGTCTGGACGTCGGCGTCGGCTTGGGCTGGGGCTTCGGCGTCGGGGTGGGCGGCTGCGACGACGGTGTGCGTACGGGCTCCGAGGGCGGCGCGGCGGTCACGTGGCCGTCCTGCCCCTCGAAGTGCGCGAGTGCGGCCCCGCCGCCCAGCGCCACGAGCGCCAGCGCGAGCACCGGCAGCACGAACCGGCCGCCCCTCCCCCGCTGCTTCCCCCTGCGGCGTCGACGGCTCTGCTGCGTGGCACGGCGCTTCCCCAAAGCGGCCTTCCCCCCGAAAGAGGCCCTCCCCCGACGGCCCGATGTGCGATCCCCGCGATCGTAACCACGCGTTCGAACACACTCGAACGATCGGGGGCAGCTGTTACAGCATGGGTGCATTGGGCCGTCGGGGGCGCCGTCAGGAAAGGGTTCGGGCGGTCAGCCCAGGGTGTCGGCCGCCGTCTCCGACGAGTCGCGCAGGAAGGTCGTGCAGCGCTCGAACTCCTCCTTCTCCCCGATCTCCCCGGCCGCCCGGGCCAGAGCGTGCAGGGCCCGCAGGAAGCCACGGTTCGGCTCGTGCTCCCACGGCACCGGGCCGTGGCCCTTCCAGCCGCTGCGGCGCAGCGCGTCCAGGCCGCGGTGGTAGCCGGTACGGGCGTAGGCGTACGACTCGATGACGCGGCCGCCCTCGTACGCGTCGTCGGCGAGCTGCGCCCACACGAGCGAGGAGGTCGGGTACTTCGCCGCGACGTCGGCGGGCGCGGCCCCGCTCGCCAGGAGCTCACGGGGCTCCGGGTCGTCGGGCAGGTGGGTGGGGGGCGGTCCCCCCAGCAGGTTCTCGTGGATGGCCATGGGGCCCAGTCTGCCTCAGGCCGCGCCCGGGCTCCGGTTCGTGCCCGGGTCCGTGGCCGCCTCCGGGGTCGCCTCCGTGCCCGGGTCCAGGGGTGGGGCGGTGACGCCGCAGTGGACCTTGCATTCCGGGTGGCAGCGCGCGTGGGCCGGGGTGCGGAGGGTGGTCCAGGCGAGGATCGCGCCCGCCACCAGGACGCCGGCGCAGATCGGCATCGCCCGGCGGAAGGTCGCGCCGAACTCCTCCGCCGAGCGGTACGCCTCCGGGCCCATGCCCGCGAGCAGCGGCAGGGCCGCGACGGCGATCAGGCCGGCCGCCCGGGCCGCCGCGTTGTTGATGCCGCTGGCCAGGCCCGAGCGGGACACGTCGACCGAGGCGAGCACGGTCGCGGTGAGCGGCGCCACCAGCATCGTCATGCCGAGCCCGAGCACCAGCAGGGCCGGCAGCACGTCGGTCAGGTACGTGGCGTCCTCCCCGGCCCGCAGCATCAGGAGCATCCCCGCCGCGCACAGCAGCGGGCCCACGGTCAGCGGCAGCCGCGGCCCGGTCTTCTCGCCGAGCTCGCCCGACTTCGCCGAGAGCAGCAGCATCAGCACCGTCGTCGGCAGCAGCGCGGTGCCGGCCTGCAGCGCCGAGTAGCCGGACACCACCTGGAGCTGGAGCGCGGCCAGGAAGAAGAAACCGCTGAACGCCGCGTACACGCACAGCGTCACCAGGTTCACCGCGGTGAACGTCCGGGACCGGAAGATCGACGGCGGCATCATCGCGCCCTCGCCGCGCCGCCGCTCCACGAGCACGAAGCCGGTGCCGACCAGGACGCCCACGACACCCGGCCACCAGATCTGCGCGATCAGCGCGTACGTGACCAGGGCGAGCGCCGCCGCGCCGAGCACCGCGCCAAGCGCGTCGAACCGGCCGCGCACGGTCCCGTCCCGGGACTCCGGAACGTGCCGCAGCGCCACCGGCACGCAGATCAGCGCCAGCGGCACGTTCAACAGGAACACCCACCGCCAGCCGGGCCCGTCCACCAGCCAGCCGCCGACGAACGGCCCGATCGCCGCCCCGACCCCGCCGAACCCGGACCACAGGCCGACGGCCTTCGCCCGGTCGTCCTCGTGGAAGCTGGCCTGGATCAGCGCGAGCGAGCCCGGGGTGAGCAGCGCCCCGCCGACGCCCTGGAGGGCGCGGGCCGCGATCAACACCCCGGCGTTCGGGGCGAGCCCGCACAGCAGCGAGGCCGCCGCGAACCACACCACGCCGACCACGAAGACCTTGCGCCGCCCGTAGCGGTCGCCGAGCGCCCCGCCGAGCAGGATCAGGCCCGCGAGAGTGACCATGTAGGCGTTGACGGTCCACTGCAGGTCGGCCAGGTCGGCGCCGAGGTCCTCGCCGATGTGCGGCAGGGCGACATTGACGACGGTGGAGTCGAGCATCGCCATCGCGGAGCCGAGGACGGTCGTGAAGACCACCCAGCGGCCCGTGCCCGAGGCCAGCCGGATCCCCAGACCGGGTGCCGCGCCCGCCGTGCCCGCCGTGTCGGTCATGCCTGCATGGTCCCCCGATCCGCCGGACCCCGCGACCGATCACGGCCGGCCCGTACGGTCAGTGGCGCAGCCGGGTCGCCGCCCGTATCAGCGCGTCCACGCCCCGCTCGGCCTTGGCCCGGGGGCAGCCCAGGTTGAGGCGGACGAAGCCGGGGGTGCCGTAGACGCCGCCCGGCATGATCGCGACCTTCTCCTTCGTGATCAGCTCTTCCTGGAGCGCGGTCTCGTCGATGCCGAGCGGGCGCAGGTCGATCCAGGCGAGGTAGCCGGCCTGCGGCGGGGTCCAGTCGAGCTCGGGGAGCCCGGCGGCGAGGCGTTCGGCGACCATGCCCATGGTGCCGGCGACATAGCCGCGCAGCGCGTCCAGCCAGGGCTCGCCGTGCCGGTACGCGGCGACGTGCGCGGTGAGCGAGAGCACCGCCGGGGAGCCGAGGCCCTCACCGTTCTCCATGCGCCCGAGGAACGTGACGCGCTCGTCCGGGTCGCCGAGGAAGCCGTACGAGCCGGAGAGCGCGGGAAAGTTGAAGGCCTTGGTGCCGGAGGTGACGAGCGCCCAGCGGCGGCCCCGCCCGGGCTCGGCGACGGCCGTCCACGGGGTGTGGGCGTGATCGGCGCGGGTGAGGTCGGCGTGGATCTCGTCGCTGACGACGGCGGCGCCGTGCCGCTCGGCGAGCCGGGCGAACTCCTTCAGCTCCTCGGCCCGCCACACCCGCCCGGTCGGGTTGTGCGGGGAGCAGAGCAGCAGCATCCGGCTGTCGGGCCGGGCGAGCTCGCGCTCCAGGGCCTCCGGGTCGTCCAGCGGCACCCCGCGCAGCTCGCGGCCGAGGCCGGTGACGACCTTGCGGAAGCCGTCGTAGGTGGGGGTGTGCACGACGACGCCGTCGCCGGGCTCGGTCCACATGCGCAGGAGCTGGGAGAGCTGGCTGAGCACGGAGGGCGCGAAGACCATGGCCTCGGGGTCGACCGCGGTGCCGTGGCGGCGCGCGTACCAGTCCCGTACGGCCTCCCGGAACGCGCCGAGCCGCCAGTCGGTGTAGCCGAACACCCCGTGGTCGATCCGGGCGTGCAGGGCCTCCAGGACGGCGGGCGGGGAGGCGAAGTCCATGTCGGAGACGGTGAAGGGCAGCAGGCCGGGGACGCCGAAGCGTTCGGCGGCGCCGTCCCAGGTGACGGACGAGGTGCCGTGCCGGTCTATCGCGCGGTCGAAGTCGAACATCTCCACCCCTTGTGAGTACACGGGAACGCCGACGGGCCCGGCCCCACTCTCGTGGTGCCGGGCCCGTCGTACAACTACGCCTGGGTCAGGCGCTTACTTCAGCTTCGTACCGGTCGAGCGCAGCGCCGCGCACGCCTCGGTGACGCGCTTGGCCATGCCGGCCTCGGCGAGCTTGCCCCAGGTGCGCGGGTCGTAGGTGGACTTCTTGCCGACCTCGCCGTCGACCTTCAGGACACCGTCGTAGTTCTTGAACATGTGGTCCGCCACCGGACGCGTGAAGGCGTACTGGGTGTCGGTGTCGAGGTTCATCTTCACGACGCCGTTCTCCAGCGCGGTGGCGATCTCCTCGGCGGTGGAGCCGGAGCCGCCGTGGAAGACGAAGTCGAACGGGGAGGTCTTGCCGTACTTCTCGGCGACGCCCGCCTGGAGGTCCTTGAGGAGCTCGGGGCGAAGCACGACGTTGCCGGGCTTGTAGACGCCGTGGACGTTGCCGAAGGAGGCGGCGAGCAGGTAGCGGCCCTTCTCGCCCAGGCCCAGGGCCTCGGCGGTGCGCAGGGCGTCATCGACGGTGGTGTACAGCTCGTCGTTGATCTCGTGGCTGACGCCGTCCTCCTCGCCACCGGTCGGGGTGATCTCGACCTCAAGGATGATCTTGGCGGCGGCGGCCTTGGCGAGCAGCTCCTGGCCGATGGCCAGGTTGTCGGCCAGGGTCTCGGCGGAACCGTCCCACATGTGCGACTGGAACAGCGGGTTCTGGCCGGCCTTCACGCGCTCGGCGGAGATGTCGAGCAGCGGGCGGACATAGCCGTCCAGCTTGTCCTTCGGGCAGTGGTCGGTGTGCAGGGCGACCGTGATGTCGTACTTCGCGGCGACGATGTGCGCGAACTCGGCCAGGGCAACGGCGCCCGTGACCATGTCCTTGTTGTACTGGCCGCCCAGGAACTCGGCGCCACCGGTCGAGATCTGGATGATGCCGTCGCTCTCGGCCTCCGCGAAGCCGCGCAGGGCGGCGTGGAGCGTCTGGGACGAGGTGACATTGATGGCCGGGTAGGCGAACTTGCCTGCCTTCGCCCGGTCGAGCATCTCGTTGTAGACCTCGGGGGTTGCGATGGGCATTCGTCCGCTCCTTGTGATGTGCGGGTAGGTGCGTGTGCTGTCCCTGACCTGGGGGGCGACGTCATCGTCGCCCCCATCCTTCCAGACTCCGGCACGGGGGCCCACCGGCGAGGCACACGAAGGGGCGGGGTGTTTCACGTGAAACACCCCGCCCTTTCACAAAACCCCAGGTCAGAGCCGATCGGGTCAGGCGGGTCAGGCCAGGCCGAGGTCGGACAGCCGGTAGCCGGTGAGGTACGGCAGGCCGGCCTCGGCGATCGCGTCGGCGGCGCCGCGGTCGACGATCGTCGCGACGGCGACGACCTCGCCACCGGCCTCGCGGACGGCCTCGACCGCGGTCAGCGGGGAGCCGCCGGTGGTCGAGGTGTCCTCGACCACCAGGCAGCGGCGGCCCTTGACGTCGGCGCCCTCGATACGGCGCTGCATGCCGTGGGCCTTCTGCGCCTTGCGGACGACGAAGGCGTCGAGCCGCTCGCCGCGCGCGGCGGAGGCGTGCAGCATCGAGGTCGCGACCGGGTCGGCGCCGAGCGTCAGACCGCCGACGCAGTCGAAGTCCAGGTCCTTGGTGAGGTCGAGCATGACCTGACCGACCAGCGGGGCCGCCTCGCCGTCGAGCGTGATCCGGCGGAGGTCGATGTAGTAGTCGGCCTCGAGACCCGAGGAGAGGGTCACCTTGCCGTGCACCACGGCCTTGTCCTTGATCTGCTGGAGCAGATCGGCGCGTACGTCAGTCATGCCATGAGCTTAAGCCGGGACGCGGTGGGGGCTCACAGCCGACGCCAGCTCCAGGTGGTGGTGACCTCCAGGGGGTCGATGGGGGTGACCAGGCGGGGGAGGGTGTTGAGGCCGTTCGGCGGGCCCGACTGGGGCTCGACGCAGACCGTGTCGGCGGGCTCGTCGTAGACCACCACCCACTGGGCGTCGCTGGTGATCCTCAGCTCCACCGCGCCCGGCCAGGTGAGGGTGACGTCGACGCCCTCCGGCATGCCGAAGCAGTCGTCCCAGGGGCGCGGGAGCGGGTCGATGCGCCGCCCGGTGGGCAGGTGGTCCGCGCCGCGCTCCTCCTGCCAGGCCGGGTGGAAGCCGAGCTCGACCTCGGGCCCGCCGTCGAGGCTGCGCCGGAACCAGGGGTGCCAGCCGGCCTGCGCCGGGAACGAGGCGTCGAGCGTCTCGATCCCGAGCCGGAGGGTGAGCGCGTCCTCGCCCAGCTCGACGACCTGGGTGACCTTCCCGGCGTACGGCCAGGGCTCGGCGAGCTCGGTGGTGAAGGCGGCCGCGGTCTCCGTGACGTACGCGGTCTTCCACGCGACGTCCCGCACCGTGCCGTGCAGTGCGTGCGGCGCGGCGTGCGCGCTGACCGGCAACTGGTGCTCGACGGCCCCGTCCCGGAACCGCCCGTACCCGGTCCGCCCGGCCCACGGCGCCATCACGAAGCTGCCGTGGCGCTCGCCGGGCAGCAGCAGCTCGGTGCCGCCGATACGAAGGCTGTCGATCCGGCAGCCGTGCTCCGGATCGATGGTCAACTCGGCGTCGCCGGCCGTCAGTCGCGTCAGAGTGCTCACGCCCCGACCCTAAGGCGTGTACGAGGCTTCCCGCCGCCCGGTCGGGCCACCGTTCAGCCGCGGCGCTTCCGCAGCGCGCGGCCGACCACCACGGCGGAGGCGAGGGCCAGGGCGGCGGCGGGGGCGATCCAGCGGAGGGTGGCGGTGGGGCCGGTGGATTCGGCGGCGGGGACGGGGGCGTAGCGGCCGCGGGGCGGGGCGTGGTCGACCTCTTCCGCGCTGCGGCCGATCATGGTGCGGCGGGCGTGCGCGGCCTCGGCGGGCTGTCCGGCGGCGTCGTCGTCCGCCGGCGCCGGGGCGGCGAAGGGCTCCTCCACGCCGTCGTCCACCCCGTCGTCGTCGCTGTCGGCCTCACCGGCGGCCGCCGCCACCTCGGCCGCCTCCTCGGCGGCGACCTCCGCCGCCACGTCCGAGACGGCGGCCAGCGCCTCCGCGAACCGGTCGAGCAACCGCGCGCCCGCCACGGCGCGGGCCTCCGCGTCGGTGTCGGCGAGCCGGCCGGCCGTGGTGATCCGGCAGGTGAAGCCGATCGTGGTGCCCTCGGCCACCGGGGTGAGCGCCAGGGTCAGGGCGAGCGCCGCGGTGCCCTTGCCGCGCACCTCGGTGCCCTCGCCCTCGACGGCGAAGCGCCCGCCGTGCTCGGTGAGCCGCAGGGCGCCCCGGTAGGTGATGGTGTTGCCGCCGACGCGGACCTTGAGCCGGCCCGCGAGCGGCCCGGCCGTCCCGTCGGTGTCCTGCTGGAACCCGGGGACGCAGCGCGCCACCCGGGCCGGGTCCGTCAGCGTGTCGCGCAGGACCTCGGCCGGGACCGGGACGAACACCTCATGCTCCATGGGAGCCGAGCCTACTCAGGCCCGGCCCGCCCGTCGCCTGTTTGCGCCCCCGGCCGCCCCGGCCCGTTGCGCCCCGGCGCGGGCTCGGTCAGTAGCGCGGGTGCACCAGCGTCGAGGGCGGCAGGGCGTCCGTCTCCTCCGTACGGCTGCGCTCGACGCAGCGCTCCGCCACCCGCAGCCCCTGCACGGTCAGCGAGCGCAACTGCGGCGCCGCCACGTCGAGACCGAGCGAGGGCCGTACGGAGCCGGGCGCGGCGAGCAGGAAGCCCCACCCGCCCCCGGCGGGCGGCGCGCCGCCGGTGGAGCGGCCGGCCCGGTCGGGCCCGGTGGTCACCCCGCCGGTGCGGCCGCCGGCGCCGTACGGACGGGTGGCGTACCCCGCGGCGCGCAGGGTGGCGTCGACCGTCCAGTACGTGCGGGGCCGGGCCGTCGCCGAGCCCGCGTGCACCACGAGCCGCCCGCCGTCGGCGAGGGCGCCGGCCGCGAGCCCGTAGAACTCCTCCGAGTAGAGCTTGGCGCCGGCGGTGATGCCCGGGTCCGGGAGGTCGGAGATCACCACGTCGTACCGTTCCTGCACGGGCCGGACCGAGCGCAGCCAGGTGAACGCGTCCCCGTAGGCGACGGTGACCCGGGGGTCGTGGAGGGCCCGCTCGTTGAGCGCGGCGAGGCCGGGGTCGGTGCGGGCCAGCCGGGCGACGCCCGGGTCGAGTTCGACGACGGTGACCGCGTCCACGTCGGGGTAGCGCAGCACCTCGCGGGCGGCGAGGCCGTCGCCGCCGCCGAGGATCAGCACGCGGCCGTGCGGCCCGTTCATCGCGGGGTGCACCAGGGCCTCGTGGTAGCGGTACTCGTCGCGGCCGCCGACCCGCAGCCGGCCGTCCAGGAACAGATCGGGCGGGCCGCCGCGGCTGCCGGTGACCACCACCTCCTGGAGCTCGGTGTGGATGGCGACCCGGATGCTGTCGCCGTACACGGCGCGCCGCGCGGCCTGTTCGAAGTCGTCGACGAGGACGGTCGCGGTGGCGAGCACGGCGAGGACGGACAGGTTGGCGCCGACGAGCAGGGCGCGCGAACGGGCCGTCAGGTCGTGCCGGAACAGCCAGAGCACCAGGCCGCCGCCGGCGATCGAGTTGACCGCGCCGGTGACCAGCGCGCCGGTGAGCTGTCCGAGCCAGGGCAGCAGCAGGAACGGGAAGGCGAGGCCGCCGACGAGCGCGCCGACGTAGTCCGCGGCGAACAGGTCGGCGACCGTCCCGGCGGCGTCGTGCGACTCGGGCCGCCGCCTGCGGTGCTCGGCCCCGCCGACGCCCGGTCCGGCGGCGGACGGACCGCCGCCGGATCCGGCCGGCGAGCCCCCGACGGACGAACCGCCCCCGCCCCCCGGCGCCGCCCGAAAGGACTCCGCCCGGAACGACTCCGCCCGCTGGATCAGCGACATCAGGAGCGGGATCTCCGCCCCGGTCAGCACGCCGATGGCCAGCGAGAACCCCACCAGCACCCAGCGCGACTCGCCGAGCCAGGCGAAGGACGCGTACAGCACCATCGCCGAGCAGCCGCCGATCAGCGCGAGACCGCCCTCGACCAGGCCGAAGCCGACCGCGGCACGGCAGCGCAGCCGCTTGGCGAGCAGCGAGCCGAGGCCCATCGCGAAGACCATGACGGACAGCACGACGGACGCCTGGGTGACCGAGTCGCCGATCAAATAGGAGGCGAGCGCCACCAGTTCGAGCTCGTAGACCAGGCCGCAGGCGGCGCACACGAACACCACCGCCAGGACCGGGTAGCGCACCGCGGTCGGCCGCTCGGGCGACCGCGCCGCCCGTTTGGGCGGCAGGGTCATGGTCACGGGCGGGTCGATCATGTTCGTAACGCTACGTCACATTTTCGTCGCCGCCAGTCACCCACACGAGTGCACCTGAGGCATATGTACGGCGCGTCAGAGCGAAGCGGGCATACGCGCACCGATCCGGGTCCGGGTCACGACCAACTGCCCTTCCTGCGGGTAGGCGTGCCAGGTGCGCCAGCGCACCTGGCCCTCGTGGCGCTGCGCCAGCATCGCCGTGAAGGCGTGCGGCGAGCCGGGGAAGGTCCCCGCGAGGCCGTGCGGATGGTCGGCGACGAGCGCGAGCAACTCCTGTGCGCGGCCCGCGAACGAGCCCTGGGTGAGGGTCTCCACGCGGGCGGCGAACTCGTACTCCCACTCGCCCACCCGCTTGGACACACCGAGCGGCAGCGGGGTGCTGCTGCCGGGCATGCAGGCGACGGTCTCCGAGCAACTGCGGCTCTCCTCCTCCAGGAGCACCTGGTGGGAGGCGCCGAGCAGCCGCAACTGCAGCTTCGCTCCGGCGAGTTCGAGGTCGAGCACCGCGAGCGCGGGCAGCGGATCGCGCCCCAGCGCCCAGGCCAGGTCGGCCGCGCGGGTATCGGTGTAGGAGGTCTTCAGGGTGGTGAGCATGGATCGGCTCCGCAAACACGGTTTGACGGGTGGGCCGGGGGCGTCCCGGTCGAGGTCTCGACCGGGAGTGGGGATCGCCGGCTCGGGTCCACACACGGTCCGAGGGCTGGATGTTCTCGACAGCGAGGGAATCACGAACCATGGTCGGCTCACAGCGTTTTTGCCCAACTTGGCGTGGTTTCCATCCCCTCGGGGGCCTCTCGGTTCAACTGTTCAGTCGGATTCGATCGCGGGATTCCCACAATCGCCCAATGGTTCCCACCATCACCCAACAGAACGATCACCCAAGGCCGTTGCCCGGGCACACCAACCCGCCCGGGCACACTCCCCACGCGCCGCTCGGTCACGGCGCCGCGCACCGCTCAGTCGCCGCCGCCGCCTCCGCCGCAGCCGCCACCCCCGCACGAGGACGAACCGCAGGACGAGGACCCGCACGAGGACGAGCCGCAGCCGCCGCCACTGCCGCCGCCGCTCGACCAGCCGCCGCGACGGCGCCGGCGCCGTCGGCGGGAGCTGCCGCCCGACGCCGCCGAGAAGCCGACGACCACGAGCACGATGAGTGCGAACACCACGAAGACTTCCATGTCGTCCCCCGTCAGTGAGGAGCCGGTCGACGACCGGCCCCGATGCCTGTTCGGCCCACTCGGCGCCTGTTCGGCGCCTGTGCGAGGGGGATTCCCGCCCCGGAGAGCGTCAAAGCGCACTTGAGCAAGTCCAGAGCTTCGGCCCAGGATGGCGCCCATGACACGACCGCTGCTCAACCGCCGGCTCGCGGAGTTCGGCACCACGATCTTCGCCGAGATGTCCGCGCTCGCCGCCCGCACCGGTTCGATCAACCTGGGCCAGGGCTTCCCCGACACCGACGGCCCGGAGGAGATCCGCGAGGCCGCCGTCCGCGCCCTGCGCGACGGACGCGGCAACCAGTACCCGCCCGGCCCCGGCGTGCCCGAGCTGCGCACCGCGATCGCCGAGCACCAGCGGCGCTTCTACGGTCTGGAGTACGACCCCGACCGCGAGGTCCTGGTCACCGCCGGCGCCACCGAGGCGATCGCGGCCGCGCTGCTCGCGCTCGTCGAACCGGGCGACGAGGTGATCGCCCTGGAGCCGTACTACGACTCGTACGCCGCCTGCGTCGCCATGGCCGGCGGCACCCGCGTCCCGGTCACCCTCCGCCCGCACGACGGCGCCTTCGCCCTCGACCTGGACGAACTGCGGGCGGCGGTCACCGACCGGACCCGGCTGATCCTGCTCAACACCCCGCACAACCCGACCGGCACCGTGCTCACCCGCGCCGAGCTGACCGCGATCGCCGAGCTCGCCCAGGAGCGCGACCTGCTCGTCGTCACCGACGAGGTGTACGAGCACCTGGTCTTCGACGGCGCCGAGCACATCCCGCTCGCCAGCCTGCCCGGCATGCGCGAGCGCACCGTCACCATCGGCTCGGCCGGCAAGACGTACTCCTTCACCGGCTGGAAGGTCGGCTGGATCACCGCCACGCCCGAGCTGACCGCCGCCGTCCGCTCGGCCAAGCAGTTCCTCACGTACGTCTCCTCCGGCCCGTTCCAGTACGCGGTCGCCGAGGCCCTGCGCCTCCCGGACACGTACGTCGAGGGCCTGCGCGCCGAACTCCTCGCCAAGCGCGACCTGCTGAGCGAGGGCCTGACCGCGGCCGGCTTCGGCGTGCACCGCCCGGCCGGCACCTACTTCGTCACCACCGACATCCGTCCCCTCGGCGAGACCGACGGCTTCGCCTTCTGCCGCGCGCTCCCCGAACGCGCCGGCGTGGTCGCCATCCCGAACGCCGTGTTCTACGACCACCGCGAGGAGGGCGCGCCGTTCGTGCGGTTCGCGTTCTGCAAGAAGACGGAGGTCCTCCAGGAGGCGGTGGACCGGCTGAAGCGGATGAGTTAGCCGCAAGTAGGGTCCCGGACTGACCGGCCTCCGAGTGGCGGACGGCCGTTCGGAGCAGGGGGGACGCATGTCCAGAGGAGAGTTCACGCCCAGCCGCCGCGCGCTGCTGGGCACGCTGGCCGGGGTGGCGGCGGGCGGGGCGCTGCCGCTCGCCGCGGCGGCGCCGGCCACCGCGGCAACAGCGACCGCGGCCACAGCGACCGTGGCGGGGCTCGCCGGGCCGGGCGGCGCGGACGGGCGGCTGCCGATGGTGGTCGACCCGACCGACCCGTGGCACTTCACGGCGCACCCGGCGGGCGCGCTGACCACCCGGGCGCTGCCCGGTGGTCTGGAGGTGTCCGACGCGGGCGGCGTGCTCGCCACGCTGACCACCGGGGCGCGGACGGTGACCGTGCGCGGGCCGCGGCGCTGGTTCACCGAGCAGAAGAAGGCCGTCGCCGACGCCTTCTCGCGGACCCCGCCGACCGGCGGCTGGGGTATGTCGCCGGGCGGCGGCACCTGGTCGCACGTGAACGGCACGGACGCCGACTACTTCCTGGAGTCCGGCCGGGCCGCCATCACCCTGGCTCCCAACAAGAGCCGCTACGCGCTGCTGCCGGACCACGGCATCGGCGACCTCTCCGCGGCCGCCCGGTTCTCCTTCGACCGGCTGCCGGCCGGCGCGCCCGTCTCGCTCGCGCTCGTGTTCGGCGCGCAGGACGTCAACAACCACTACCGGGCCCGGCTCGTCGTGACCCCGGCCGGTGAGGTGCAGCTGGTCCTGGAGAAGGAGCTGGCCGACGTCTCGACCGTGCTCGGCACGGCGGTCACGGTCGGCAGCGGCTTCGCCGCCTTCGACCACTGGTGGGTGCGGGTCGAGAAGGCCGGTGACGTGCTGCGGGCGCGGGCCTGGAAGCACGGCACGGGCGTGACCGAGCCGACCGGCTGGCAGCACGCGGTGCGCGACCCGGAGCCGGACCCGGCCAAGGTGTTCGGCGCCGGGACCGTCGGCGTACGCGGTCTGTCCTCGCTCGGCGCGACGGTGAGCCCGCAGGCCCGGGTGTACGACTTCCGGATCGACTCGGCGCTGTGGGCCGAC
The DNA here is from genome assembly GCF_041270065.1 of Streptomyces fradiae. Classification (NCBI taxonomy): domain Bacteria; kingdom Bacillati; phylum Actinomycetota; class Actinomycetes; order Kitasatosporales; family Streptomycetaceae; genus Streptomyces; species Streptomyces fradiae. The sequence goes on from NZ_CP065958.1 coordinate 3,706,345, forward strand.
CCGCCGCTGGTCACCCACGACACCTGGGTGCGGGTGCTGCCCGAGCCGTACGACGGCACGTGGACGCCCGCGGTGGAGCAGCGGATCCGGGCCTGGGCCGGGGACACCTCCCCCGACGTCCTCGCGTACAGCTCGATGTACCGGCCGTACGCCCCGGACGTCACCGATCCGGCGCGGCAGGGCGCGCGGGTGCTGGGCACGGCCGGGTACAGCAAGGCCGACCCGGTGACCGGGCTGCGCAAGGTCGGGGCGGACTTCCACCAGTTCATGGGGCTCGACTGGGACTTCGCCGAGAGCGGCGAGCACTGGGACGCCAACCCCGACTTCGACGGCTGCCTGGACTGCTCGGGCTTCGTCCGGATGGTCTACGGCTACCACCTGGGCCTGCCGATGGTCCGCTATCAGCAGTTCGGCGGCGGCCGGCTGCCGCGCGAGTCGAAGGACCTCGCGGCCTCCGGGCCCGGTGTGGTGGTCGCCGAGGCCACCGGTCAGGCGCCGTCGCTCGACGGGCTGCGGATCGGCGACACGGTCTTCTTCGACACCGACGAGTCCTCGGACGCGGGCGGTCACATCGGGATCTATCTGGGCGTGGACGGGTACGGCAAGCAGCGCTTCGTCTCCAGCCGCAAGACGCCGAACGGGCCGACCATCGGCGACGTCGGCGGCAAGTCGGTCCTGAACGGGGCGCCGGGCGACCTCTACACCGACAAGCTGCGGGTGATCCGGCGCTTCTGACGGGCGCGCTTCCGGCACCCGGCGGCGCCCTTCAGGTAAACCGATTTGTCGGGTAATGATCGGTTCGCCGTGCGCACGGAGGTGCCCCCTGTCCGCCGAGACCCTCGACCGGCCGGCGTCCGCCGCCGCGCCCGCCGCCCCACCCGTACGGCGGGCACCGTGGTGGCGGGCGCCCCGGTGGCGGGCGTCGCTGCGCCGGGCGGCCCCCGCCCTCGGGCTCTTCGCCGCGGCCCGGCTCACCGGAATACTGGTGCTCGCCCTGTGGGCCCGGCACATCGGGCGCTCCCCGCGGGCGCTGCTCGCGAAGTCCTGGGACTCCGACTGGTACACCCGGATCGCGGCGCACGGCTACGGGCACACGCTGACCTGGCCGGACGGGGTGGTCCAGTCCGACCTGGCGTTCTTCCCGCTCTATCCGGGGCTCGTCCGGGCCGTCACCGGCGTGCTGCCCATCAGCGGCGGCACGGCCGGGCTGCTGCTGTCCTGGTCGGCCGCCGGGGCCGCGGCCTGGGGGATCTTCCTGGTCGCGGAGCGGCTCGCCGGCCGCCGCACGGCCGTCCTGACCGTGCTGCTGTGGGGACTCCTTCCGCACTCGATCGTGCTGTCCATGGCGTACACCGAGCCGCTGATGACCGCCTTCGCGGCCTGGGCGCTGTACGCGCTGCTGACCCGGCGCTGGCTGTGGGCGGGGGCGCTGGCCGCGCTGGCCGGTCTGTCCCGGCCCAACGGGGTCGCCATCGCCGCCGCGGTGCTCGCCGCCGCCGGCCTGGAGCTGTGGCGGCGGCGCGGGCGGGTCGCCCCGCCGGTGTGGGCGGGGGCCGTGCTCGCGCCGGTCGGCTGGCTCTCGTACCTGCTGTGGGTCGGGGCCCGGCGCGGCGATCTGCTCGGCGGCTACTTCGCCGTGCAGGACGGCTGGACCTCGCGCTTCGACTTCGGGCGGGGCGCGCTCCGCTTCGTACGGGACATGCTGACCGGCACCACCCAGTTCGGCTTCGCGATGGCCCTGGTGATCACCGGGGCGGGGGTGCTGCTCTTCGCGCTGCTCGTGAGCGGGGAGCGGGCGGAGCGGCCGCCGCTGCCGGTGCTCGTCTACACGGGGGTCCTCGTCCTGATCACGGTGGGCGGCTCGGGCTTCTTCGAGTCGAAGCCGCGCTTCCTGCTGCCGGCCTTCCCGCTGCTGCTGCCGCTGGCCCGCGCGATGACGAGAGCCCGGCCGGGCGCCGCGATCGTGGTGATCGCGGGCCTGGCCGGGCTCTCCTTCGCCTATGCGCCGTACGCGCTGACGCTCGCGCGCATGGCCCTGTAGCCCGTGGCTATTCGGCGTCGCCTTCGCCGTCGCCGGACGCCTTGTCCTCCGGGGACTCCAGGCCGAACTGCTCGACGATCCACTTGTCGAACTCGATCGACGCGCGGACCCAGCTGACGGTGGAGGACACGAAGTGCTCCAGGGCCACGCCGGTGCCGATCAGCATCTGGGCCTCACCGATGAGACGGAGGGTGGCGGAGCCGTCCTCCTCCTCGTGCAGGTGGGTGTAGACCTTGGGCCACAGGGTGCGCCGGTTCCAGTCGTCGATCGCGTCGAGGATCTTGGCCCGGTCGTCCGCGGCGTGCGGGCGGTCGTAGAACGTGCGGACCGAGAAGACCTGCTGCTCGGCCTCGCCGCGGAACATGAAGTACGTGCGGAAGTCCTCCCACGGCGCCGCGAGGTCACCCTCGTCGTCGACGATGTACTTCAGCTCCATCTGGTCGAGCAGCTGCTTGACCAGGTCCTGGTCGGGGACGACGGGGCCCGCCGGTCCTCCGGCCTGAGGCTGGGGCTGTGCCCCGAAATTAGGAATCGAGGACGGGTCGATGCTCACCGGGATTTCCCTTCGTACGGATGCCCGCCATCCTCCCCCATGGCGGGCGGGGCGTGGCAAGTCCCCACGGCGCGATCAGCTGCGGGCTGACATGATCTCGACCCATGGGGGTCAAGGAGACGGACACGGGGAAGCGTCGCTCGCACCGCTGGATCTGGATCGCGCTGGGGCTGAGCGGGCTCCTGCTGCTGCCGGCCGGGTGCCTGGCCTGGGGCGCGTACTCGTTCTCGGAGTCGACCAGGGAGCAGCCCGTGGACTGCGGGAAGGCGCTGGACTACGCGTGGGCCACGCTGCCGCGCAGTGCCCGTGACGCGCACTGCACCGCGATGCACTGGCAGGACACCTACGTCGAGGCACAGTTCCGGATGCCCGCCGCCGAGGTGGCCGGCTGGGTGGCCGGAACCTATCCCGCGGCGGAGGCCTCGTCGTACGCGGAAGGGCTCCACGTCTCGTACCCGCCGAAGGCCGGGTGGGCGTACGAGGTCGGGATCCACGTGCGGTACGAGGGCGGGGACACCGCCCTCGTACGCGTCACGGCCTACGACTCCTAGCCTTCCGGGCCCCGGGGCCCCGGGCCCTACTCCGCGCGCCCCACGATCAGCCCCTCCTCGAAGCGGTCCACCCGGACCGTGTCGCCCTCGCGGACCTCGCCCGCCAGGATCTCCTTGGCGAGGCGGTCGCCGATCGAGGTCTGGATCAGGCGGCGCAGCGGGCGGGCGCCGTAGGCCGGGTCGTTGCCCTCCTCCGCGAGCCAGGCGAGGGCCTCCGGGGTGATCTCCAGGGTGAGGCGGCGGTCGGCGAGACGGCGGGCCAGGCGGTCGATCTGGAGCTGGGCGATGCGGGCCAGCTCGGTCCGCTCCAGGGCGGAGAAGACCACGATCTCGTCGAGCCGGTTCAGGAACTCCGGCTTGAAGCTCGCCCGGACGACCTCCAGGACCCGCTCCCGCTTCTCCTCCGGCCCCGTCAGGGGTTCGACGAGGAACTGGCTGCCCAGGTTGGACGTCAGGATCAGGATGGTGTTGCGGAAGTCCACGGTCCGGCCCTGGCCGTCGGTGAGCCGCCCGTCGTCGAGGACCTGGAGCAGGATGTCGAAGACCTCGGGGTGGGCCTTCTCCACCTCGTCCAGGAGGACGACGCTGTACGGGCGGCGGCGGACGGCCTCGGTGAGCTGGCCGCCCTCCTCGTAGCCCACGTAGCCGGGGGGCGCGCCGACGAGACGGGCGACGGAGTGCTTCTCCGAGTACTCCGACATGTCGATGCGGACCATGGCCCGCTCGTCGTCGAAGAGGAAGTCGGCGAGGGCCTTCGCGAGCTCGGTCTTGCCGACGCCGGTGGGGCCGAGGAAGAGGAAGGAGCCGGTGGGCCGGTCGGGGTCGGCGATGCCGGCCCGGGTGCGGCGCACCGCGTCGGAGACGGCCCGCACGGCCTCGCTCTGGCCGATCAGGCGCCGGCCGAGCTCGTCCTCCATGCGCAGCAGCTTCTGCGTCTCGCCCTCCAGGAGGCGGCCGGCGGGGATGCCGGTCCAGGCGCCGACGACATCGGCGATGTCGTCCGGGCCGACCTGGTCCTTCACCATGGTGTCCTTGGCGGCCTCCTGCTGGGCCTCGGCCTCGCTCGCCGCCTCCAGCTCGCGCTCCAGGGTCGGGATCTCGCCGTAGAGCAGCTTGGAGGCGGTGTCGAAGTCGCCGTCGCGCTGGGCGCGCTCGGCGCGGCCGCGCAGCCCGTCGAGCTGTTCCTTGAGCTCGCCGACCCGGTTGAGGGACTGCTTCTCCTTCTCCCAGCGGGCGGTGAGGCCGCGCAGCTCCTCCTCGCGGTCGGCGAGGTCGCGGCGCAGCTTCTCCAGGCGCTGGCGGCTGGCCTCGTCGGTCTCCTTGGAGAGGGCGAGCTCCTCCATCCGGAGCCGGTCGACGGTGCGCTGGAGCTCGTCGATCTCGACAGGCGAGGAGTCGATCTCCATGCGCAGCCGGGAGGCGGCCTCGTCGACCAGGTCGATGGCCTTGTCGGGGAGGAAGCGGGAGGTGATGTAGCGGTCGGAGAGGGTCGCGGCGGCGACCAGCGCGGAGTCGGCGATCTGGACCTTGTGGTGGGCCTCGTAGCGTCCCTTGAGGCCGCGCAGGATGGCGACGGTGTCCTCGACGGACGGCTCGGCGACCAGGACCTGCTGGAAGCGGCGCTCCAGGGCGGGGTCCTTCTCGATCCGCTCGCGGTACTCGTCGAGGGTGGTGGCGCCGACCATGCGCAGCTCGCCGCGGGCCAGCATCGGCTTGAGCATGTTGCCGGCGTCCATGGCGGAGTCGCCGCCGGCGCCCGCGCCGACGACGGTGTGCAGCTCGTCGATGAAGGTGATGATCTGGCCGTCGCTCTCCTTGATCTCGGAGAGGACGGTCTTCAGGCGCTCCTCGAACTCGCCGCGGTACTTGGCGCCGGCGACCATCGCGCCGAGGTCGAGGGAGACCAGGCGCTTGTCGCGCAGCGACTCGGGCACGTCGCCCTTCACGATCCGCTGGGCGAGGCCCTCGACGACGGCGGTCTTGCCGACGCCGGGCTCGCCGATGAGGACCGGGTTGTTCTTGGTGCGGCGGGAGAGGACCTGGACGACGCGCCGGATCTCGTGGTCGCGGCCGATGACCGGGTCGAGCTTTCCCTCGCGGGCGGCGGCGGTGAAGTCGGTGCCGAACTTCTCCAGGGCCTTGTACGAGCCCTCGGGGTCGGCGCTGGTCACCCGGCGGGTGCCGCGGGTCTTGGCGAAGGCGTCCTGGAGGCGGGCGGCGGTGGCGCCCTGCCCGTCGAGCAGCTCGCCGGCCCGGCCGCCCTTGGCGGCGATGCCGATCAGCAGGTGCTCGGTGGAGAGGAAGTCGTCGCCGAGCTTCTTGGCGCGGGCGTCGGCGTCGGCGATGACGGCGAGCAGCTCACGGCTGGGCTGCGGGGGCGCGACCGTGGACCCGGTGACGCTGGGCAGCGCGGCGAGCAGTCGCTCCGCCCCGGCCCGTACGGCGGCCTGGTCGGCCTCGACGGCGGCCAGCAGATCGGTGATGTTCTCGTTGTCCGCGCCTGCCAGCAGGGCCAGCAGCAAGTGCGCGGGGGTCAGATCGGCGTGCCCCTGGGACACGGCGCGGCTGCTCGCCGCGTTCAGCGCGTCCCGGCTCCTGTTGGTCAGTTCGGCGTCCACGTGCGGGGTCTCCTCCTCGGATACGGCGGCTCTCGACGACTTTGCGACGACTCCTTCTTTATGACTCTTCCAGCGTACACAAAGTTGAGTCCATTCCGCTCAAGGTATCGACGAGGGCGAGGACGGGAGTAGTTTCCGGGGCATGGCCATCGATCCGAGCAAGCCCACCGACTCGTACCTCAGCTTCTGGCGCGAGTACCACATGTGCACGCTGACCACGCCCCGGCCGGACGGCACCCCGCACGTGGTGGCGGTGGGTGTCACGTACGACCCCGAGGGCGGCGAGAAGGGCATCGCCCGGGTCATCACGAACAAGCACAGCCGGAAGGTCGCCAACGTCCTGGCGGCGGGCGCGGAGGGCGCGCGGGTCGCGGTCTGCCAGGTGGACAAGGGGCGCTGGGCCACCCTGGAGGGCGTGGCGCGGATCCGCACCGAGGCGGAGGTCGTCGCGGACGCGGTGGACCGCTACGCGGCGCGCTACAACCGGGTCCCGACGCCGAACCCGGACCGGGTGGTCATCGAGATCGCGCTGACCCGCGCGATGGGCCGCGCCTGAGGCCGGCCGGCCCTACGCCTGTACGGGAAAGCACAGCGGCGCCATCGCGTTTCAGGTCCGCGATGGCGCCGCTGTGTGGGGGAAGCACCTGAACGATCTACAACGACGGGGGAATCGTTCAGGCACTGCGGGGGGTGGCGGTGATGGTCTCGGTCCCGACCAGTGGGGACTCGACCAACTGGTGGTCGCGCTGATCGAGATTGACGAAGATCATGCCGTACCGGATGGCACAGCGGACGGGCTGTGGGGCGCCGCGGGGGCGGCGAAGACACCGGTAGGCCCGGACGTCCTCGTCCTGCTCACGAGCGACCACGATCGGCTCTCCGAACAGGGTCACCATCAGCGAGTCACCACGGTGGGGGATGGCCGTGACGAGATCGATGAAGTGCCAGCCGGAGCGATAGGCCGAGGCCATCTCCCGTCGGAAGGACCGGTCGTCCGGCGGGACGATCATGCTTCCTGGCCCGCCGGGGTGAACTCCCAGGACGGCTCACCGGGAGATGCGAGGACGACGTTCGCAGGGGTGCTCTCCCACGAGGGCTCATTCGGCTCCGCCATCACGGAAAGCGACGGGGGAACCTCCCACGAGGGCTCGCCGCTCAGGGCGAGTGCGCCGAGAGCAGCCGCCGCAACGGCTATGGCGCCAAGTGCACGAACCATCCTGGTCATGGCCGATCTCCACCTCTTTTGATCACTACCTCCCCCCCGCGTCCAAAACGATGGCCCACGATCGACCCCTGCACCAGCCGCGCCGGGCATCATGTTCCTGTAATTCATGACCCTGAGGGGGGTGCAAATGGGGCGAGAATCCAGCGAATCCGGACATAACCACAGTCGCGGGGAACTGTGCGACGTGGCCAAAGAGCTGTATGCACGTGCTCTGCGGACGGGTCGCCTCGCCCGCGCCGAAGCCGATGCAGCACCGTGCCTCACCGAACTCGTCCTGCTCCGCCCCGACCCGGACGACGCCGAGTGGCTGTATCCGGTGCCGCCCTCGGTCGCCCTCAACCGGCTCATACATCCGATCGAGCAGGAGATCCAGACCGGGCGACACCAGGCCATCGCCCTGGCCGACGCGTTCGAGCCGTTCCTGGCGATGAGCACCCGGGAATCCTCCACCGGCAGCGCGATCACCGTGCTCGAAGGCCTCGGCGCGATCAACGCGACCCTCGACCGCGTCATCAGCGAGTGCACGGAAGAACTGCTCACCATCCAGCCCGGCAGCGGACGGCGCCCCGAGACCCTCGAAAAGGCCCTGCGCCGGATGGAGCCGCTGTTCGACCGCGGGGTCCGTATGCGCACGCTCTACCAGCACACCGCCCGGCACCACCCCGCGACCCTGGCCTACGTCGAACGCGTCGCTCCCTACGGCCTTGAGCTGCGCACCCTCGAGGAGATCATCGACCGGCTGATCATCGTCGACCGGAAGGTCGCCTTCGTGCCGGCCCGCAGCGACCGCCAGGTCGCGCTCGAACTGCGCCACGAGGGCCTCGTGCAGTATCTCGTCGGCGTCTTCGACCAGTTCTGGCTGCACGGCGCCCCCTGGGAGGAGGAAGTGCCCTACACGCCCTCCGTGGACGGCATAGGCGGCGTCCAGCGCTCCATCGCCAAGCTCCTCGTCGAGGGCCATGTCGACGAGGCCATCGCCCGCCGCCTCGGCATGAACGTGCGCACCTGCCGCGCCCACATCGCCAAGCTCGCCGCCGCCCTCGGCAGCGGCAGCCGCGCCCAGCTCGGCTATCTGATCGCGCGCTCGGGCATCCTCGACGCGGACAGCTAGCCTCGGCACGCAGAAGCCCCCTCCGCCGGAGCGAAGGGGGCTTCTTGAGATGAGGAGCGCTACTCGCCGCGCTTGTGGCCCGGACGCCAGACCACCAGCGCGCTGGCCTGCTGCACGTCCGTGTACGGGACCAGGTCACGCCGGTACGAGGCGTGCACCTGGGCCTCGCGCTGGCGCATGGCCGCCGCCGCGCCCTCGACCGCCGTCGACAGCTCGGCCACCCGGGCCTGCAGCGCCGCGACCTGGTTCTCCAGTTCGATGATGCGCTTGATGCCGGCCAGGTTGATGCCCTCGTCCTGGGACAGCTGCTGCACCTGGCGGAGCAGCTCGATGTCCCGGGCCGAGTAGCGCCGGCCCCGGCCCGCCGTGCGGTCCGGCGAGACCAGGCCGAGGCGGTCGTACTGACGCAGCGTCTGCGGGTGCAGGCCGGAGAGCTGGGCCGCCACCGAAATGACGTACACCGGGGTCTCTTCGGTCAGTTCATAGGGGTTCCGGCGACGGTCCATCTCCTCAAGCTCCCTTCGCGGCCTGGAACAGCTCTGCCCGGACGTCCTCGCCCGCGGTGGCCTCGCGGAAGGTCTCCAGGGCCTCGCGGGCCTTGTCGGCCAGCTCCTTGGGCACCGCGACCTCGACCGTGACGAGGAGGTCGCCGCGGGTGCCGTCCTTGCGGACCGCACCCTTGCCGCGGGCCCGCATGGTGCGCCCGTTGGGGGTGCCGGCGGGCAGCTTCAGCGTCACCGCCGGGCCGCCCAGGGTGGGCACCTTGATCTCGCCGCCGAGCGCCGCCTCGTCGAAGGTGACGGGCACGGTGACGGTGAGGTTGTCGTCCTTGCGGCCGAACACCGGGTGGGCGTCGACGTGCACGACGACATACAGGTCGCCGCTCTGCCCGCCGCGCTCGCCCGGGGCGCCCTTGCCGCGCAGCCGGATCTTCTGGTTGTCGCTGACCCCCGCCGGGATGCGGACCTGCATGGTGCGGGAGGACTTGGCCCGCCCGCTGCCCTTGCAGACCTCGCAGGGGTTCTCGGCGATCAGGCCGCGGCCCTTGCAGTCCACGCACGGATCGGTCAGCGAGAAACCGCCGCCGCTGCCGCGCGAGACCTGCCCGGTGCCGACACAGGTCGGGCACACCCGCGGCGTGCCGTTCTTGTCGCCGGTGCCCGAACAGGCCTTGCAGGGCTGCTGGCTGGACATCCGCAGCGGCACCGTGGCGCCCTCGATGGCCTCGGTGAAGCTGAGCGTCACCTCGGACTCGATGTCCTGGCCGCGGCGCGGCTGGGTGCGGGTGCCCGCACCGCCCGCGCCGCGGTTGAACAGGCCGCCGAAGACGTCGCCGAGACCGCCGCCGAAGCCGCCGGCCCCACCGGGACCGCCGCCCTGGCCGCCGAACAGGTCGCCCAGGTCGAAGTTGAACGAGCCGCCCGCGCCGCCCGGCCCGCCGGCTCGGAAGCCGCCGTTGCCGAACAGGGCGCGCGCGTCGTCGTACTCCTTGCGCTTCTTCGGGTCGCCGAGGACGTCGTTCGCCTCGGAGATCGCCTTGAAGCGCTCCTCCGCCTGGGTGTCGCCCTTGTTGGCGTCCGGGTGGTTCTCGCGGGCGAGCTTCCGGTACGCCTTCTTGATCTCGGCGTCCGTGGCGTCCTTGGGGACGCCGAGAACCTTGTAGTAGTCCTTCTCGACGAAGTCCTTCGTGCTCATCGACGTCCCTCCTCCCGCTGGCGGGTGTGACCGGTGGAGCCGGTGCGGCTCTTAATCGTTGTCCTTCTCGGAGTCGTCCGACTCCTCCGCCTTCGCCGCGGCACCGGGCTGGGCGCCCGGCTGCGGCTCGGCGACGGCCACCCGCGCGGGGCGGACCGTGCGCTCGCCGATCCGGTACCCCGGCTGCAGGATCGCCACGCAGGTCGTCTCGGTGACGTCCGGCGCGTACGAGTGCATCAGGGCCTCGTGGATCATCGGGTCGAAGGGCTCGCCCTCCTTGCCGAACTGCTGCAGACCCATCTTGGCGACGACGGTCTCCAGCGACTCGGCGACCGACTTGAACCCGCCCACGAGCTCGCCGTGGTCGCGGGCCCGGCCGATGTCGTCGAGCACGGGCAGGAGCTCGGTCACGAGATTCGCGACGGCGATCTCCTTGACCGTGACCCGGTCCCGCTCCACACGGCGGCGGTAGTTCTGGTACTCGGCCTGGAGCCGCTGGAGGTCACCGGTGCGCTCGGAGAGCGCGGTCCGGGTCTGGTCCAGCTGCGCGAGCAGTGCTACGTCCGTAGCGTCCCCGGCCGGGGCCGCCCCCTCCGCCTGCGCGGCGGAGTCGGCGGCCTCGGTCTCCTCGGGCGTGCCGTCGGCGGGGACGTCGGGCTTCTCCTCGAAGCCCGGGGTGTCCTCCGACATCAGGCAGCGCCGCCCTTCGGCTTGTCCTCGTCCACGATCTCGGCGTCGACGACGTCGTCGTCCTGCGCCTGGGCGTGGCCGGCGTCCGCGCCGCCCGCGGCCTGCGCGCCCTGGGCGTCGGCGTACATCGCCTGGCCGAGCTTCTGCGAGACGGCCGCGACCTTCTCGGTGGCGGTGCGGATCTCGGCGGAGTCCTCGCCCTTGAGCTTCTCCTTCAGCTCGGCGACGGCGGCCTCGACCTCGGTCTTCACGTCGCCCGGGACCTTCTCCGCGTTGTCCGCGAGGAACTTCTCGGTCTGGTAGACGAGCTGCTCGCCCTGGTTGCGGGTCTCGGCGGCCTCGCGGCGGCGGTGGTCCTCCTCCGCGTACTGCTCGGCCTCCTGGCGCATCCGGTCGACCTCGTCCTTCGGCAGCGAGGAGCCGCCGGTGACGGTCATCTTCTGCTCCTTGCCCGTGCCCAGGTCCTTCGCGGTCACGTGCATGATGCCGTTGGCGTCGATGTCGAAGGCGACCTCGATCTGCGGGACGCCGCGCGGGGCCGGCGGGAGGCCGGTCAGCTCGAACATGCCGAGCTTCTTGTTGTACGCCGCGATCTCGCGCTCGCCCTGGTAGACCTGGATCTGCACGGACGGCTGGTTGTCCTCGGCCGTCGTGAAGATCTCGGAGCGCTTGGTCGGGATCGTGGTGTTGCGCTCGATCAGCTTGGTCATGATGCCGCCCTTGGTCTCGATGCCGAGGGACAGCGGGGTGACGTCGAGCAGCAGGACGTCCTTGACCTCGCCCTTGAGGACACCGGCCTGGAGGGTGGCGCCGATGGCGACGACCTCGTCCGGGTTCACACCCTTGTTGGCCTCCTTGCCACCGGTCAGCTCCTTGACGAGCTCGGCGACGGCCGGCATACGGGTGGAGCCACCGACGAGAACGACGTGGTCGATCTCGGACAGGTTGATGCCCGCGTCCTTGATGACGTTGTGGAACGGGGTCTTGCAGCGCTCGAGCAGGTCGGCGGTGAGCTGCTGGAACTGGGCGCGGGTGAGCTTCTCGTCCAGGTGCAGCGGGCCCTCGGCGGAGGCCGTGATGTAGGGCAGGTTGATCGAGGTCTCCGTGGAGGAGGACAGCTCGATCTTCGCCTTCTCGGCCGCCTCGCGCAGACGCTGGAGGGCCATCTTGTCCTTGGACAGGTCCACGCCGTGACCGGACTGGAACTGCTTCACCAGGTAGTCGACGACGCGCTGGTCCCAGTCGTCACCACCGAGGTGGTTGTCACCGTTGGTGGCCTTCACCTCGACGACGCCGTCGCCGATCTCCAGGAGGGACACGTCGAAGGTGCCGCCACCGAGGTCGAAGACGAGGATCGTCTGGTCGTCCTTGTCGAGGCCGTACGCCAGGGCGGCGGCGGTCGGCTCGTTGACGATGCGCAGGACGTTGAGGCCCGCGATCTCGCCGGCCTCCTTCGTCGCCTGGCGCTCGGAGTCGTTGAAGTACGCCGGGACGGTGATGACCGCGTCGGTCACCTTCTCGCCCAGGTACGCCTCGGCGTCGCGCTTCAGCTTCTGGAGGATGAACGCCGACATCTGCTGCGGGTTGAAGTTCTTCCCGTCCAGCTCGATCTTCCAGTCGGTGCCCATGTGGCGCTTCACGGACCGGATGGTCCGGTCGACGTTGGTGACCGCCTGACGCTTGGCGACCTCGCCGACGAGCACCTCGCCGTTCTTCGCGAAGGCGACGACGGACGGCGTGGTCCTGGCGCCCTCGGCGTTGGTGATGACGGTGGGCTCGCCGCCTTCCAGAACGCTGACGACGGAGTTAGTCGTGCCCAGGTCGATGCCGACCGCACGTGCCATTTCAATTCCTCCAGCTGACTGACTTGAGTGGAACTGACTCAAGGATGCACGAGGGTCGGGCGCGAGTCAACAGACCTGAGTGGAGGCGACTCAACTCTTCGCCATTCCAGCGGCTCAACGGGTGCGTCGCCAGGTGCGTCGCTCCCGGATCCGGAGGGCCCGAGGTGGGAGAGTCCGGGGAACGGAATCCGGACATGTCCCGCATCCCATGATTCCCGATGATTCCCGATCCCATGATTCTCGCCGGAAGGTGTGGGCGCATGACGGTGAAACGCGCGGTCGACCTCGCGGGCGGGCTCGCACTCCTGCTCCTGCTCTCCCCGCTGATCGCCGCCGTCGCCCTCTCCCTCACCCTTGGCGCCGGCAGCACGGCGGGCGCGCTGCGCCGCCGCCCGGTCGGCGGCCTCGGCGGCCGGACCTTCACCATGCTGACCTTCCGCACCAAGAGCCCGCTGGCCGCGCTGCCGCTCCTGCTGCATGTCGTACGGGGCCAGATGTCGCTGGTCGGACCGTGTCCGCTGGCGCCCGGCCACCGGGAGTCCACCGGGGACGGGCGGCGCCGGCTCTCCGTACGGCCGGGGATGACCGGGTTGTGGCAGATCAGCGGGCGGTCGGAGCTGCCGTGGGAGGAGCGCGAGCTGCTCGATCTCCACTATGTGGACCACCACTGGCTGGGGATGGATCTGGCGATTCTGGCGCGTACGCTTCCAGCAGTCCGTAAACGTCGCGCGGCCGCGCGGACGCCGCTCGCGACGGCAAGGGTTGCCTGAGCGACACAGATCACCGTGAGCTCCGCTACAAGTGGGGCGCTCCCCCAGGGTAATCTCGGCACGGACTAAATAAGTTACCGCTTAGTAGGCCCGTCGCAGAGGCCCGCTCGAGGAGCCCGTCATGCAACTCGCCGCGATCATCGTGTCGCTGACCCTGACCGTGGTCGGCGTTGCTCTGCTCGCTCGCGCCATCGGTCAGTTCATCCGCTACTTCAAGCTCGGCCAGCCCGTCCCGGCCGGCACCCGGACCGACAACCCCTACCAGCGCAGCGTGACGCTGGTCCGGGAGTTCCTCGGCCACACCCGGATGAACCGCTGGGGCATCGTCGGTTTCGCCCACTGGTTCGTCGCCGTGGGCTTCCTGACCCTGCCGCCGACCCTCGCGCAGGCCTTCGGCCAGCTCTTCCAGGCCGACTGGACGCTGCCGATCGTCGGCGGGTTCCTGCCGTTCGAGCTCTACATCGAGTTCATCGGCGTCATGACGATCCTCGGCATCGCCGTCCTGATGGTGATCCGCCTGCTCAGCCTGCCGGGCCGGGCCGGACGCAAGTCCCGCTTCGCCGGCTCCAAGGCCGGCCAGGCCTACTTCGTCGAGTACGTCATCCTCACCATCGGCCTCGCGATCTACGTGCTGCGCGGTCTCGAGGGCGCGATCCACCACGTCGAGCACTACGAGGCGGCGTACTTCGCCTCGTACCCCCTCGTCCTGGCCTTCAAGGGCCTGAGCGTCAGCACGCTGCAGACCCTGATCTACTTCACGGCCATGGTGAAGATCAGCACCTCGTTCATCTGGATGATCGTGGTGTCGCTCAACACCAACATGGGCGTCGCCTGGCACCGCTTCCTCGCCTTCCCGAACATCTGGTTCAAGCTGAACGCGACCGGTGAGACCGCGCTCGGCGCGCTCCAGCCGATGACCTCGGGCGGCAAGCCGATCGACTTCGAGGACCCGGGCGAGGACGACGTCTACGGCGTCTCCCAGGTCGAGCAGTTCTCCTGGAAGGGCATCCTCGACTTCTCCACCTGCACCGAGTGCGGCCGCTGCCAGTCGCAGTGCCCCGCCTGGAACACCGGCAAGCCGCTCTCCCCGAAGCTCCTGATCATGTCGCTGCGCGACCACGCGCACGCCAAGGCGCCGTACCTGCTCGCCGGCGGCGGCAAGACCATGGAGGGCGAGGAGAAGGCCTCCGAGGAGCAGCTGAAGGACGTCCCGGCGGCCGCCCTGGCCGAGGCCGAGCGCCCGCTGATCGGCACCGCCGAGGAGAACGGCGTCATCGACCCGGACGTCCTGTGGTCCTGCACCACCTGCGGCGCCTGCGTCGAGCAGTGCCCGGTCGACATCGAGCACATCGACCACATCGTCGACATGCGCCGCTACCAGGTCATGATCGAGTCCGCCTTCCCCAGCGAGGCCGGCACGATGCTGAAGAACCTGGAGAAGAAGGGCAACCCCTGGGGTCTGGCCAAGAAGCAGCGCGTCGAGTGGACCAAGGAGGTCGACTTCGAGGTCCCGATCGTCGGCAAGGACGTCGAGGACCTCACCGAGGTCGACTACCTCTACTGGGTCGGCTGCGCCGGCGCCCTGGAGGACCGCGCCAAGAAGACCACCAAGGCCTTCGCGGAGCTGCTGCACATCGCGGGCGTCAAGTTCGCGATCATGGGCGGCGAGGAGAAGTGCACGGGTGACTCCCCGCGCCGTCTGGGCAACGAGCCGCTGTTCCAGCAGCTCGGCCAGGAGAACGTCGCGATGCTGAACATGGCGTTCGGCGAGGACGACGAGGACGAGTCGACGAAGAAGCCGAAGTCGGCGAAGAAGATCGTCTCGACCTGCCCGCACTGCTTCAACACCATCGCCAACGAGTACCCGCAGCTCGGCGGCGAGTACGAGGTCATCCACCACACCCAGCTGCTCCAGCACCTCATCGACGAGGGCAAGCTGATCCCGGTGACCCCGGTCGAGGGCCTCATCACCTACCACGACCCGTGCTACCTGGGACGCCACAACAAGGTCTACACGCCGCCGCGCGAGATCATGTCGGCCGTCCCCGGCCTGCGCCAGCAGGAGATGCACCGCCACAAGGAGCGCGGCTTCTGCTGCGGCGCCGGTGGTGCCCGGATGTGGATGGAGGAGCGGATCGGCAAGCGCATCAACACCGAGCGCGTCGACGAGGCCCTGTCCCTCAACCCGGACATCGTCTCCACCGCGTGCCCGTTCTGCCTCGTCATGCTGACGGACTCCGTCAACGGCAAGAAGAACGACGGCAAGGCGAAGGAGAGCCTGCAGGTCGTCGACGTGGCGCAGCTGCTGCTCGACTCGGTGAAGACCCCGGCGGAGCCGGAGGCCGAGCCGGCCGAGCCGGAGCCGGCGGACGCGTAAGCGCCGGTTGTACCTGCTGTACGTGGCTGAGGGCCGCCCCGCGTGATGCGGGGCGGCCCTTCGCCGTACGTGAGCGGGATCAGCTCTCCTGTCCGCTGCCGCGGCGGTGGTAGAGCGCGAACCCGAGCCCGGCGGCACCGAGGGCGGCCATGCCACCGCCGGCGCCGATGAGGGCGGCCTGGTGGGTGTCGTGGGACACCTCGGGCACGTTCTCGGCACCGGCCTTCACGGCACCCTGGGGGACGGTGCCGCGGGGCACGACGACGGTGCCGGTCTTCTGGGGGCTGGTCTTCTGGGGGTTGCTCTTCTGGGCGGTGTACTTCCGTACGAGCTTGCCGTCGAAGTCGTACACCCAGCTGTTGCCGCCCTGCTTGGGGGTGTCGATGACGACGAGGCGGTAGACGCCCTTGCCCGGCTGCGGGGCGAGCTTGAACGTCCAGCCGTGGTGGCTGAGGGTCGGCTTCTTGGGCGTGAGGGTGCCGAAGCGCAGCTCGACGCGGTTGCTCTTCTTGTAGAACTTGGCGACGGAGCCGTCGGGGAGGGTGACGCGCGCGTTGGCGTGGGTGTGCGGCGCGGGCTTGGGCTTCGGCTTGGGGGTGGGCTTCGGGGTCGGGGTCGGGGTCGGCTTCGGGGTGGGGGCCTCGTCCATCCAGGAGGAGACGCTGCCGTCCGGCTGGAGGACCACGTGGAGGCCGTTGTTCTGCCCGTACGCGGGCTGCCCGGAGGTGGTGAGGGTGTCGAGCAGGGTGCCGCCGGCCCAGATCTCGGCCTGGTAGTCGTTGGGCGTGGTCATGTAGACCTTGGCGACCGAGCCGTCGGCGAGCTTGTACGACTGGACGAAGATGCGCCCGACGACGGGATCGGCGCTGTCCTGGTCCTGCCCCTGATCCTGCGACTGATTGTCGGGGTTCGGCGCCGGCTGGTCGTCGGCGAAGGCGGCGGCCGCGGGAAGGGTGAGGGCGGCGATGGTGCCGGTGGCGACGGCGGCGGTACGGAGGGTCCGACGGGTGATTCGCATGGGATTCTTCCTTCTGCCTGACTTGTTCGGCGACATTTCGAAGGTAGATGCCCGACCCATCCCTTTTGCGTAGGAAATGTAACGACCACCGCACGCCTCCCCCTCGCCCGCGTAACCCCTCCGGGACCCCCTAGGGGATGTCACAGCTCTGCCGCACAATCCCCGGAGGGCGCGAGTCCACAGCCGGAGCGGGTACGTTCTTGACGTGGCTGGATTCAGGAACGGACGCGGCCGGGCCAACAACCCCCCGCAGCAACAACCGCAGCAGCAGGCGCCGTACGGGTACAACGCGCCCCCGCCGGGCTACCCGCAACAGCAGCGCCCGCAGCAGCAGCAGTATCCGCAGCAACAGCAGTGGGGACAGCGGCAGGGCGGCGGCCGGGCGGCGCACGGGGAGCCGGAGTACTTCGGCGACCCCTACGCCCCGCAGCAGCAGCACCCGCAGCAGAACTACGCGGCCAACAACCCGGGCCACACCCAGGTGTTCAGCGTCCACGACGACCCGTACGGCCAGGGCGCCCCGTACGAGGCCGCCCCCGCCCCCGTACCGACGGGCCCGCGGCTGCCCTGGAAGGCCCTGCTCAGCGGCATCGTGCTGCGCCCGGCGGACACCTTCATGCGGATGCGGGACCACGCGGTGTGGGGCCCGGCGCTGATCGTCACGTTCCTCTACGGCCTGCTGGCCCTGTTCGGCTTCGACCAGGCCCGCGAGGACGCGATCAACGCGACGCTCTCGACGGCGATCCCGTACGTCCTGCTGACCGGCGTCGGCTTCGTCGTCGGCGGCCTGGTCCTCGGCGCCGTCACCCACACGCTCGCCCGCCAGCTCGGCGGCGACGGCAGCTGGCAGCCGACGGTCGGCCTGTCCATGCTGATCATGTCGATCACGGACGCGCCCCGCCTGGTCTTCGCGCTCTTCCTGGGCGGCGAGAACGGCCTGGTCCAGATCGTCGGCTGGCTGAGCTGGCTGGCGGCCGGCGCGCTCCTCACGATCATGGTGAGCCGCTCCCACGACCTGCCGTGGCCGAAGGCGCTGGGCGCGTCGGCGATCCAGCTGGTGGCGCTGCTGAGCCTGATCAAGCTGGGCACGCTGTAGGACGCCGGGAACCGCGAAGGCCCTCACCGCACGCCGGTGAGGGCCTTTCACATGTCCTGCGTATCTGCTCTTCGCCTTGTCAGGCGTCGAGGATCTGCCCTTCGCGCTTGACGACGGGCGGCTCGACGGACCAGGGGAAGTTGATCCAGTCGTCGGTCTTCTTCCACACGTACTCGCACTTCACGAGGGAGTGCGACTTCTCGTAGATGACGGCGGAGCGGACCTCGGCGACGTGGTCGACGCAGAAGTCGTGCACGAGCTTGAGGGTCTTGCCGGTGTCGGCGACGTCGTCGGCGATCAGGACCTTCTTGTCGGAGAAGTCGATCGCGTTGGGTACGGGTGCCAGCATGACCGGCATTTCCAGAGTGGTCCCGACGCCGGTGTAGAACTCCACGTTGACGAGGTGGATGTTCTTGCAGTCGAGGGCGTAGGCGAGTCCGCCGGCCACGAAGACTCCGCCGCGGGCGATGGAGAGCACGATGTCGGGCTCGTAGCCGTCGTCGGCGATCGTCTGGGCGAGTTCGCGGATCGCCCGCCCGAAGCCCTCGTAGGTCAGGTTCTCGCGTACTTCAGTCATGCGTGCTACCGCCTCACACCTGGGTCCGATGGAAGTTCATGTACGAGCGGGAGGCGGTCGGCCCCCGCTGGCCCTGGTACCGGGAGCCGTAGCGCTCGCTCCCGTACGGGAACTCGGCGGGCGAGCTGAGCCGGAACATGCACAGCTGGCCGATCTTCATGCCCGGCCAGAGCTTGATCGGCAGGGTCGCGAGGTTCGACAGCTCCAGGGTCACGTGCCCGGAGAACCCGGGGTCGATGAACCCGGCGGTGGAGTGCGTGACCAGGCCGAGCCGCCCGAGGGAGCTCTTCCCTTCCAGTCGCGAGGCGATGTCGTCCGGCAGGGTGATGACCTCGTAGGTCGAGGCGAGCACGAACTCGCCCGGATGCAGGATGAACGCCTCGTCCCCCTCCGGCTCGACCTCACGCGTCAGGTCGAGCTGCTCGACGGCGGGGTCGATGTGGGGGTAGCGGTGGTTCTCGAACACCCGGAAGAAGCGGTCAAGCCGCACGTCGATGCTCGAGGGCTGCACCATGGATTCGTCGTACGGGTCGATGCGAACCCGTCCGGCGTCGATCTCGGCCCGGATGTCCTTGTCTGAGAGAAGCACGCCCCCACGATACGCAGAGGGCGCGGACCTCCCCAATCGGGACCGTCCGCGCCCGCCCAGGTCAGCGCCGCTCAAGCTCCACCGGCACGGCATGCCGCAACCGCGCACACCGTGGACACCGAATCAGCCGCCCGGGCCCGATCCGCCCGGCACCGAGATGCGCGAGCGGGAACGAAGCGGTACTGAACACGTGCCCCTCGGCACAACGAACGACGGTGCGCTCCATCGAACCCATCAAGTCCCTTCCCCGACAAGTGGTGGACGAGACAGCCACATTAGGGGATCCCCACCCCTCCCCCACGGACGGCACTCCGCAGACCCGAGCTTCGCCTCGGCATGCGGGATGGGGTACAGTGTGCAACGATGCCGCATCGATCTTGGCGGCATTTGCGGATGTAGTTTAATGGTAGAACATGAGCTTCCCAAGCTTATAGCGCGGGTTCGATTCCCGTCATCCGCTCTTGTGCGAAGGCCCTGGTCAGAGACCAGGGCCTTCGTCGTTGTCTAGACCTGTCGGGGACTGCCGTGCCCTCCGCGTGCCCCAACTCGGGGATATGCCCTGTAGACAGGTCTGCCCCTGCACCACCTAGGTGGTGCAGGGGCAGACCTGTCGCAGAATGCGAGCGCGACTTCGCTGTGACTCGCGCCACTTCCGACTGGCGGAACGTTCCTCCCCACATGCAAAGGCGAGTGTCAGCGCACGACGGAGAGCTGCGGTCTACGGGAGGCAATCGTACGGGCGCCACCGCGCCCGCCCTCCTGGGCGATGACCACCAAGCCGAAGATCAGGTCACTGAGATCCGCCGGCCTCAGGTCAAGATCGCGTGCGATTTCCGCCAGCGGGGTGCCTTCCGCTCGGAGAGCGGCGAAGACCTTGCCCAGCACCTGGGAAGTTTCCCGCGTGAGCGTGCTCTGGGGCTCCGACTTCCGGAAGCCCATGCGACTGAGATCGACGCAGTGCGTGCGGTACTGCCATTCGGTGGTGAGGTTGAGTTCGTGCAGGCGGTGGGCGAGTGCCATGGCGGCGACTTTCCAGCGTCGCTTCGCCTGCAGGATCCAGGTGGTGCTCGGGTTGCGAGGGGCGTGTGCCAGAACGTCTGCGGCCGGCATGAGCAGGGCCGCAGCGAAGCGGTGTGCTTCGCCTTCGGCCTGAGGCCCGTGGGGTACCTGCTCCTCACCGTGCAGAACCAAGTGCCCCAGCTCGTGTGCGGCGTCGAAGCGTCCGCGCTCGGCGGTCTTCTCTGTGTTTAGCAGTACGAACGGAACGCCGCGGTCCCAGAAGGAGAAGGCGTCCACTTCCGGGCAGTCCCTGGACAGCGAGAACACGCGCACCCCGTGCGCTTCGAGCAGGTGAACCATGTTGGGGATCGGGGCCACTCCCAACCCCCATCGAGTGCGAACCAGTTCAGCTGCGCGCTCGGCGGGACAGTTCTCGGCCCCGGCCTCGCCGGGAAACACCGGTTCGCCGTCGCTGCCGAGACGGCTGAACGAGGTCAAGGTCGGAAGGTCCGGCGCCGGCAGCTTGAAGCGCGCCCGGATCCAGTCCTGCAAGATCCGGGCGAGGCGACCACTGCTCAGGGCGATGTCCCGTTGCGAGGCCGTCATCTTGCTCAGCGCCCTGAAGCTGACCGACTCCACGGGCAGGTCGGCGACCTCTTCGGCAACGAAGAAGGACTCTGGGAACTCCAAAGCCTCAGCAAGGCTGGCCAGGGAGGCCGGGGGAGGGTAGGCCCGGCCGTTCTCGTAGTCGGACAGCCGGCGGGCGGTGAGTCCGACCATCTGGGCGAGACGGGTGACGGTGAGCCCGCGGCGCTTGCGCGCCAGGACGAGCCGGGATGCGGTGGTCATGGGAGTGCCAATGGGTTGTGGGGTGGACGATCAGCCCAGACGCTCGATCGGGATGTCGATGCCGCCTTCGCCGTCGTCGTCGTTCGGGAACGGGTTGAAGCCCTCGAAGTCGATGTAGGGGAAGATGATCCGCTCGTGCCAGCTGTCGATCTTGCCACGGCTCCCCGGGTTGGTCGGCAGTGACAGCTCGTAGTAGAGCCGCGTACCCGTCAGGGTGTTCACGTGCTGGTACAGGAGGAACCAGGTCGGGATCCCCTCCCCGACTCCCTGAGACTCGGGATCGGCCTCGTAGCCAGGGAACACCAGCTGCCGGTTGGTCTCAACCCGGCGGATGACCGCCGTGCCCTTCGAGTAGCGGGTAGCAGGGGTGAGCGCGGCGTAGCCGGTGGCCTTGTTACCGCTGGAGGCGGTGATGGCGAAGTCCTCTTCCGGCGACAGCAGGAGCGAGACGTTCTGAGGGCTCACGCTGCGCCATCCGTCAGGGATGTACGCCTCGCGAAGGAAGCGGATGGTCCTACCCCAGAAGATGTTGCCCGGGAGCGAGACCGGGTCGAGGGGCGTGCAGAAGTTGCGCTCCGCCTCGGCACGCCGCAGCACGTTCTCGATGGTTTCGGCCGAGAGCCCCAGGTCTGTGAGACGGCTCTGGCCGCGTGAGTCCTCAACGTGCATGACTGCCATATTCAGCCCCTGACCACGAAGTGCGATTTCCGGAAATCCTCCCTCATACGAGGGAGGAAATCAAGAAGCGCTGCTGGTCAGTCGACTGTCGGGCTTCGGGCATCCCCGGTCAGAGCCGATCGTGAATCGCTCTGACCGGGGACGTAACGGATCTCAGTCGGACTCGACGCGAGCCGCACGTCCGCGCAGCTCACGGACCTTGGCGTCGATACCTCCGGCGACCTCCTGCTGGCGGGCGTCGTCGGAGTGCTGGTAGATCATCGCGGCCTTCTCCGAGGACTGGCCCGCGCGAACCATCGTGTCCTTGAGCGTGGCGCCGGACTGGGTGGAGAGGGTGTGGCCCGTGTGCCGGAGGTCGTAGAAGCGGAAGTCCTTCGGCAGGCCGACCGCCGCACGAGCCTTCGCCCACTTCCGGCCGAAGGTGGTCCGCCGGAAGGGCGCTCCCTTCTCCCCCACGAACAGGAGTCCGTCGGGCTCCTTCTCCGCGAACCAGTCCAGGTGCCGCTTGACCTCCATGTACAGGAAGGCCGGCAAATGGATGGTCCTGACACCGGCCGCGGATTTGGTGTCGCCCTCGACGCGACGTCCGGTGTTCAGTTCCGGAGCGGCCTCCGTGACCCGTACAGCGAGCGGGTCGAGGGTGACCGAGGTCCGGCGCAGAGCCGCCAGCTCCTCCGGGCGCATCGGGCCGTAGGCGCCGAGGTACACCATCAGCCGCCAGCGGATCCCGATGGCCTCGGCGAGGGCGTCGACCTGCTCGACGGTGGCCGTCGTGCGCTCCTTGGCCCTCTCGCTGCCGGCGCCCCTGATGCGGCACGGGTTGCGGCGGATCAGCTCGTCGTCCGCCGCTGTCTCCATGATCGCCTTGAGCAGGCGGTAGGACTTAGCGACGGTCGTGGCCCCGGTGGCGGCGAGACGCTCGGCCCGCCAGGTCCGCACCGTCGGCGGGGTGATCTCGTCGAGGTCCACTTCGCCGAAGAAGGGGAGGAGGTGCAGGCGCAGGAGGCGGCGGTACAGCTCGTCCGTCGTGGCGGACAGGCCGCGCTCCTCCACCCACTTCAAGGCGTACTCCTCGAAGTTGACCGCCCCGACCTCCGGGTCCACCCAGACGTTCCGCTGGATGTCCGCCTTGGTGAGGGTCAGCCAGTCCTGCGCCCCGGTCCTCGTCTCAAACGTCTCCGGGGCTGTGCGACGTGAGCCGTCCGGCGCCCAGTAGCGCGCCTGCCAGCGTCCGGAAGGAAGTTGGCGTACGGTGCCGAACTCGCGCCGCCGCTGCGGCTTGCGGCCCGCCATCAGGCCGCCTTCCCGAAGCGGGAGCGCGTTTCGCGGATCGTGGGGATCGTGCGCTCCTCGACGTACGCGGTCAGGACGCTGTCGGCGATGCGGACGTGCTTGCCGAGTTTCACGTAGCGGATCCGGCGTTCCTGGATGAGCCGGCGGATGAAGCGGACGCCGGTGCCGAGGCGTTCGGCGGCCTCGTCGACCGTGAGCAGGCGGTCGTTGTTGTTCACCTCCTCCGCGGTGCGGGGCTGGGCGGAGGCGTGGGGTATCGCCGTCTGGCGCAAGCAGGGTCCTCTCCTGGCCTCGGCTGGTGGGGCGGCAACCCCGGCCGGGCCGGTGTCGTTCAGGGATGGGATGGGCGTGTGGTGCGGCCGTGGCCTGGGGTTTGCGGTCCAGGGCGGCCGGAGGAGCGGGCTACGGCTGGGGCGGCAGGCCGAACTCCTCCTGGTTGATCTTCATGGTGCTCTCGGCGATGGCGTTGCTGACCACCGCGTTGGCCTCCTCGCGAATGTCCGGGTGCTCGTCGAGGTAGGCAGCGAGTTCGGCGTTGACCCGCCGATACGCGTGCTGGGCTCTCTGAGCAGCCGCGTTGGCGGCCACGACGGTGTCGATCAGCTCCATGGCGCGGCCGGCGGCGGCCAGGGCGGGCGGGCCGACGAGATTGGACAGCGACACGCCGAAGACCTCGGCGAAGCCGATGGCCTCGTCGAGGTTGATGCGGCGCTTGCCGTTCTCGATCCGCCATACCGCCGACGGGTTCATCTCGTAGCCGGCCTCGTTGAGGCGGTCGGAGAGCGTGGTGGTGCTCCAGCCACGGTTTTCACGCTCGGCCTTAATCCGCTTGGCGGCGTTGTCCTCGCCCTTGAGCAGAACGCCCTCGGATGCGTCCTCGCCGTCGTCGTCGGGCATTGACCCCATCCTTCCTCTCGCAGCATGTCCCTGCAATTCGCAGCAGCCTAAACAGTACACCATGTTCTGCCGCTTGCATAGCCGCTCTGCGTGTGGCATGGTTGATGTACTGGACCGCTGCTGTCCGCAGGAGACCGCCAGCACCTAGCCAGACATGCAAAAAGCCCCCCAGTGCTTGCGACACCGAGGGGCTCAAAGCGCAAACCTCACGCCGCCCATCCCTGAACGACTAGCTGCAGCGCCGGGATTGCCGTCCCATATGGCCTGCAGATTGAGGAGCTCGATGTCCAGTATGGACGAAGCCACCCCGAACACGCCATCGCTTCCCGTCGAGTGGCCGCCGACAGCGATCCCCGGCCAGCCGACCGCCCCGCCGCCCGCCGCAGACCCCGAGGGCGTAGAGGTCCTGGACCTGCTCCGGGACGCGATCCGGCGCTACGTCGTGATGCCGAGCGACGAAGCCCTGACCGCGACCACGCTCTGGGCGGCGGCGACCCACCTGCAGACGGTGTGGCAGCACGCACCGCGCCTGGCGGTGGTCGGGCCCGCCAAGCGCTGCGGGAAATCGCGGCTGCTCGAAGTCCTGATCGAGGCGGTCCACGAGCCGCTGATCACGGTCAACGCCTCCGCCGCGGCGATCTTCCGGTCGATCGGCGAGGGCAACCCGCCCACGCTCCTGGTCGACGAGGTCGACACGATCTTCGGCAGCGCGAAGGTCGCGGAGAAGAACGAGGAGATGCGCGGCCTGCTCAACGCCGGCCACCAGCGCAACCGGCCCACCCTGCGCGTCACCGGCCCCAACCACGAGGTGGTCAAGTTCGACACCTTCGCCATGGCCGCCCTCGCCGGAATCGGCGACCTCCCCGACACGATCATGGACCGGTCGGTCGTCATCCGCATGCGCCGCCGAGCCGAGACCGAGAAGGTCAGCGCCTGGCGCTACGGCCGCGACGGCCTGACCGTACGCGAGCTCCGGACCGGGCTGGCGGCCTGGCTCGCCTCCGTACGCGAGAAGGCACTCGCCCTGGAACCGAAGATGCCGGTCGAGGACCGAGCCGCCGACACCTGGGCGCCGCTGATCAGCGTCGCCGACCTCGCGGGCGGACACTGGCCCGTCCTCGCCCGCACCGCGTGCACGGCCATGACCGACTACGAGGCCGGGCGCGACGAGGACGGCGGACTGAAGATCCGCATCCTCGCCGACATCCGCCGCGCCTTCGCCTCCAAAGGAGACCAGCCGGCGATCCGCACCAGCCGCCTCCTGGAGATCCTCAACGCCGACCCCGAGGCGCCCTGGGCCGAGCACAGCCCCAACGGGCTCACCCCGCGCGGCCTGCAGATCCTGCTCCAGGACTACGGCATCAAGTCGGCCAACCGCCGCTTCCCCGGCGGCCACCAGGCCAAGGGCTTCACCCGCGCCCAGTTCACCGACGCCTGGACCCGCTACTGCCCGCCCGAGGCAACCGCGACCCTCCCGGTCGAGCCCGGCGCCTGACCCTCCCCGACTCGTCCCACTCGTCCCCGCGCAGGTCAGCGCGGGGACGAGTCAGCGACCCGCAACGAGTCGACTCGACATCACCGCCCCACCCGTACCAGCCCTGACCAGCAGCGGGACGAGTGGGACGAGTCCCCACCGCTCACGGCCGCCCACGCCGGCGGCCACACCCAGCCCTGGAGCCCTCCACCTTGCACCTCCCTGCTCCAAGCGCCCCGGCAGCCATGCGCAGCATCCGCGCCGGTATCGCGCGGTTCGCCTCCGGCGCCAAGAACGACGACCTCAAGCGGCGTGCCGACCCTGGCAACACTCGCCGAGCACCCACACCCGCTGGGAGTCGGCGCGTGAACCGCACGGGACGCATCGCCCTCGTCATCGGCCTGGTGGCCGTCGTCCTCATGGCCTTCCGAGTCTCGTGGAACGCGCTGTCCGACGTGGCCCGCGCCATCGGCGCCGACTCCACCGCCGCCCTGCTCTACCCGATCGTGGTCGACGGGCTCATGGCCCTCGCGCTGATCGCCACGCTCGTGCTGACCGGGGCCGACCGGAAGTTCGCGCTACGGGTCCTGGCGACCTACACGATCGCCAGCCTCCTACTGAACTACGTGCACGGCCTCGTACCGGCCCTGCACACCGACTCGATCCAGTGGGGCCGACTGACCGACTTGGACTACGCGAACTGGGCCCTCGTCCTGCTGGCGACCTCACTGCCGGTCGGGTCGATCTACTTCGGGTCGGACCTCGTGGCGAAGGTGCTGCACCACAAACCCGAGTCGGCCGACTCCCCCGAAACGGCCTCCGGCCAGTCGGTCGGCGAGCAGGCCCCGCAGTCGACGCCTGACCGGCCCGGATCGATCCCCGAGCAGCTGACCGAGTCGACCCCCAGGAAGGTCACCGAAGCGCCCGTGACGGAGTCGGCCGAGGGAGTCGACGCCCCTGGCGCCCGACCGCCCCGGTCAGTCACAGCGGCGGCGTCGACCGGTGCCGCCCCGCGTCGGGCGACCGGTCGGGTCCCCGCCGCAGCCAAGTCGACCGCCGACCGCACCCGCACCGACGCCGACCTCCTCGACAAGGCCCGACTCCTGACCGCCGACTGGACCGGTGACCAACTGACCGCCGAGCGCTTGCGGACCGAACTACGGATCGGCCAGAACCGCGCCCGCATCCTGCGCGACCGACTGCAGACCGAGCGGACCGGCCAGGACCAGCCCGCCCTGCACGACGGCTCCGCGATCGGGTCACTCGACGGACTCGACGGCGCCACTGCCACCGTCGGCATCGCCTGACCCTCACACCGACCTCGCCCTTCCGTCGCATCCCGGGTCCCTGTGCAGCCGAGCGCACAGGGACCCGGAGACCACGCACAACCAAACGCCCAGCGGAGAACCGACCCATGCACGACCCGCACCACGAACTCCCCACCACCCAGCAGGAGACGATCACCGGCCTCAACAGCGCAGCAAGTTGTCGGGTAAGGAGTCCTTACCCGGCCTCCGCCCCAGGGGAGGCGGAGGCGTCCGGCGCTGAGGGGACGCCGCTGTCGGCCGGCCCGGGGGAGCCGACTCGGGGAGAAGCCACACAGCCGTCCGCACCGCGCCGCCGTCTTCGCGAACCCACGCTGCGCGAGAAGCGCGTCCACCCCCGTTACAGCCACGATGAGTTCGCCCTCCTCGCAACCGCCGCTCACCTCAACCGCATGCAGATCGGCGGCTACGTCGCCGAGACCTCGCTCGCCGCCGCCCGCTCCGACGACCCCACCGCCGCGGTCGCCGACTACCGCGCCATGGTCAAGGCGCTGATGGCCGCCAATCGCCAGCTCGCACTGATCGGCAACAACCTCAACCAGCTCGCCTGGCACCTCAACAAGGACGGCGCCTGGCCCGCGCCGGACATCGTGGCGCGGCTGCTGGACCGGGTCGAGACATCGGTCGACGATGTGGACCTGGCCGTCGCCCAGGTGATCTCGGGGCGGTGACGGCGTGATACCGAAGATCATCCTTGGCAAGGGTGCGCGTGCCACCCGCCGCCTGATCGGCTACCTCTACGGCCCGGGCTCCGCCAACGAGCACACCGACCCGCACCTGGTGGCGTCCTGGAACGGCTTCGCCCCCGACCCCGGCCGCAGCCCCCGCCGCAATCCCAGGGACGTCGAGGACCAGCTCGCCGCGCAGCTCGACCAGCCCGTGAAGATGCTCGGCGACAAGGCCCCGACGACCACGGTGTGGCACTGCCCCATGCGTGCCGCGCCCGAGGACCCGATCCTGACCGACGCACAGTGGGCGGACATCGCCCGCCGGATCGTGGCCGCCGCCGGCATCGCCCCCGAAGGCGACGAGGAAGCCTGCCGCTGGGTCGCGGTCCGCCACGCCGACGACCACATCCACATCGCCGCCACCCTCGTACGCCAGGACGGACGCCGCCCCCGCCGCGACCACGACATCCGCGCCGTCCAGCGCGAAGCCCGCAAGATCGAAGCCGACCTCGGCCTGCGCCGCCTCAACCCCGGCGACGGCACCGCCGCCAAACGCCCCACCAGCAAGGAGCACTTCAAGGCCAAGCGCCAGGGCCAGGACACCACCACCCGCGAGATCCTGCGCACGCGCGTACGGCAAGCGGTGGCAGCCGCCTCCACCGAGACCGAATTCTTCGCCCTGCTGGAGGCGACCGGCGTCGCAGTGCGCCCCAAGACCGGACCGTCCGGCGACGTCCTCGGCTACAGCGTCGCCCTGCCCGGCGACCTCAACAAGCACGACGAGCCGGTGTGGTTCTCCGGCTCCACCCTCGCCGGCGACCTCTCCCTGCCCAAGATCCGCCACCGCCTCACCGCCACCCGCCCCGAACCGGCCACCGCCCGTGCGGCCGACCCTTGGCACCAGGCCACCGCCGCCACCGAACGCATCCCCCACCGCCTCACCCACGGAGACGACCACGTCGCCCAGGGCCAGCTCGTCGCCCTCGGCGGAGCCCTCGACCTGCTCCCCCTTACCGCACCAGCCGCCGCGAGGAGCGAGCTCGAACGTGCCGCCGCCGTCTTCGAGCGCGCAACCCGCTCCCGCATCACCGCCGACTTCGACAGCGCCCGCGTCCTGCGCCGCAGCGTCCAAACGATCCTGCGCACCCGCGCCGCAACACGCGACGGCGCCGGGCTGGCGATGCTGCTGGACGCAGCCCTCATAGCCGTGGCCTTCGCGAAGCACTGGCACCGCACCCACCAGCACGCCCAACAGGAGGCAGCAGCCCAGCAGGCCCTCGTCCACCTCCAGACCGCGTACGCCCAGGTCGCCGTCCCGGTCCTGGACGACCTCGCCCGTCGCGCCCCCGGCATCCAGACCAAGCACCGCTACGCCCGCCATCTCCAGCAGGCCGCCCCCGATCACGCCGACCGCATCCTGAAGGATCCCGCCTGGGACTCCCTTGCCACTGTCCTCGCCGACGCAGAGACAGCCGGCCACAACCCGGCCACCCTCCTCGACCAGGCCCTCGGCCAACGCACCCTCGACGACGCCCGCAACCCCGCCCGCGCCCTGACCTGGCGCATCCACCGCCTCGGGCAACGCCACGCACCCAGCCCCCTCGCCCAGGCAGCCATGGCCCGCAGCACCACACGCCGTCCCAGCGCCCAGATCCACCCGCCGACGGCCACACCAGCCGCTGCACCGCAGCAGCCACACGTGCGGCGACGTTGACCGGCCGATGTGTTCCCCGAAGGAACATCGAATGCGTTCCCTTGGGGAACAGCCGTCGCGTTCCCCAAGGGAACGGCGATCACCTTCCGGAAGAGCCTGCGATCTTGCCGTCCAGCAGCTCCAGCGCCTCCTCCCACCGGAAGCGGTCCGCTCCACCGCCTGCCTTGGGGCGGTGAGGCTCGTACGACCCGACCAGCACGCCCATGCCGCGAAGCTGGTCGAGGCTCCGGCCGTAGGCCGGGTGTGCGGCCATGGCTGCGTTCACGTACGGCAGGACAACTGTCGGGATGCCCATCCCGTACGCCTCGCACAGGATGCCGAGGGCGAGGGTGTCGGCGATGCCTGCCGCCCACTTGTTGACCGTGTTGAACGTGGCCGGGACAACGGCAATGGCGTCGGCGGGTGGGAGCGGGCGTGGGTCGCCCGGGCTGCGCCAGGCCGAGCGGATTGGGTAGCCGGTCTGGTTCTCGATCGCTTCGGTGTCGAGGAAGCCGAGCCCTTGGGGCGTGGCTATGACGCCGACGCCCCAGCCCTTCTCCTGCGCGGCGGTGATCAGCTTGTGGGCGTCGCCCGCGATGCCGGCGGCGCAGACGACGACGTACAGGAACGGCTGTGCGGTCACGCGGGGACTCCCAGTCGGCGGCTGAAGTGGTGGAGCTCGGGCAGCGTACGTCGCCGGTCGCGGGCGGCCATGTCGGCGACCAGGTCGCGGACGGCGGGGCGGCGTACGTCCTGGGCGGCGCAGGTCTCGGCGATGCGGAGGGCCTGGTAGCCCTCGGCAAGGCGGCCCTGCTGGTTGTAGGCACGCGCGGCTTCGACCCAGAGCGCTGCTCGTCGTTCAGGCGCGGGAATGTGTCGGCGCATGAGGGGTGCCGCGGCGTTCAGGGCGATACCGGCGTCGCCGAAGGACACCGAGGCGCTGACGGCATGGATCGCGACGTTGGTCGGGCTGAAGTTGGCCCAGGCGTCGGGCTGGTCGAGCGCGACGTACCGGGCGACCTCCCGTGCCTCGTCGAGGAACTCCCGGGTGGCTGCGCGGTCACCGCCACGGCTGGCCGCGGTCGCTCCCCGCAGAAGCAGCAGACCGACGGCGGCGAGGTATCGGGGCGGGTGTCGATCGTAGGAGCCGGCGAGCTGGCCCGCAGTGTGGCGGACGAGGGTGACGGCCTGGGCGGTGTGTTTCTCGCGCGTCAGGACGTGGGCGTGAAGGCGGACGCTGGAGGCGAGGACGACGGGATCACCGGAGCGCTCGGCCTCTGCCATGGCTCGTCCCACCGCCAACCAGGCGTTGCCCTGGTCGCCCTGCTTGAGCAGCAGGCTCGTCGAGGTCCGGTACGCGGTGGCCAGAAGCCCGGCCGTCTCCTCGGCGTTGCGGTGATCACCTGTCGCCTCCCGCAGATCGGCGATGAGACCGGGCAGCATCGCCTCCAGCTCCGCGTAGTCGCATGTGCAGAAGAGGCGGCGGGCGGTGGTGAGTCTGTCCCGCAGGGGCTGCATCTCTCCGTTCCACGAAGAGGCGGATCCTGCTCTGGGACCAGGGAGAAGTGCGCGTACAAGGTCGTCATGGGCGGCGGTGGCGGGCGTCGGCGGGGCCGTGAGGGAGGCGATGCTCGCGGCGAGGAAGGTGCGGCGGCGCATGTCTTCTGTCTCGGGATCGTCGGTTGGTGCTGCTGACGGGGCGGGGTCGCTCAGGCCGAGGATGTGGAGCGGGATGCCGAGTTCGGCGGCGACGGCGCGTAAGACCCGGGTGTCCTCCGTGCCCCGTCCGTTCTCCAGGCGGCTGAGCTTCGACTGGTGGTAGCCCAGCGCGGTGGCAACGTCCGTCTGCGAGCGGCCGGCGCGCTGTCGGGCGTGTTTGATCGCCTCGCCGATCTTCTCGGCCTCGGTCTTCACGTCTGCCATCCATGCCCTTCCGTCCGCGTCGAGCATGCCCCTGCGGTCGAGCGTAGGCGAGTGATGCAGAGGCTTCATGCAGCTTCTGCATAGAAGATGCCGGACGGGCACACGGCGTCGCGAACGAGGCTGACCGCGCGGTTCCTTGGGGTGGTCGATCCGACTCCTGGAGGCCGCTCGTGGAAGCGCACCAGCTCACCTTGACTCTCCCGCCCACACCGGTCGCCGTGCCCACGGCACGACGCCGGATGCGGGAGGCCATAACCGCCTGGCCGGCGGTGCCCACGGCGTCGGAAGCCGTCCACACGGCCGAGCTGGTCGTCAGCGAGCTCGTCACGAACGCGGTCCGTTACGCCGGTCATCAGCCGATCAGCGTCGTGGCTCAGCTCTCCGACGCGGTTCTGCGGGTGGAGGTCAGCGACGTGAGCCGCACTCTGCCGAAACCGGCGCTCCCGAGCGAGGACAGCGAGGGCGGACGCGGTCTCTTCCTCGTCGGTGTCCTCGCAGACCGCTTCGGCACGACGCCGACCGACTCCGGCAAGTGCTGCTGGGCCGAGATCGACTTGGCTGCCCCGCCCCCGGCCGGGACTGCCGCCGCCTTGTCCCTTCCCACGCAGAGGAGTTGTACGTGAGTACTCCCGTCCCCGCCGTCATGTCCCAGGTCATCGCGATCCGGCCCGGCCGGCCCCTCACCGGTGCCGTGACGGTCGACGGTTCAAAGAACGCCGCGCTCCCGCTCGTAGCCGCTGCGGCGGCCCTCCTTCGCCCCGTCCATCTCGACAACGTGCCCGCCAGCTCCGACGTCCAGACCCTGCTGGATCTGCTGCGGCAGGCGGGCTGGAACACCGCCCATCCGGTCGGCGACGACCACACCGTCCTCGTCCTTCCCCGCGAGACCGCCCCGACGCCCGACGGCCTGGGCGAGGCGGCGTCCAGCATCCGTGCCTCGTACTACCTCGTCCCCGCCCTGATCGCCCTGTGCGGCCGGGCCCGGCTTCCCTGGCCGGGCGGTTGCCGGATCGGCGACCGCGGGATGGAGCAGCACTTCAAGGTGTACGAAGCCTTCGGCGACCGCGTCCGCGTAGACGACAACGGGTACGCCGTCGAAGCCGGCAAGGCGGTTCGTGGCACGGTGTCGCTGGTCCTGCCGTTCCGGTCGCGCGGAGCGACGATCGCCGCGGTCCTGCGCGCCGTGGTCGCTGGTACGCCGCTGCGGCTCGGGCAGCCGAACCTCTCCCCGGAGGTCCTCGGCGTCCTGAACGCGCTGACGGCCGTGGGGTACCAGTGCCACCCCGGCGAGCGCGTCCTCACCCTCGTGCCGCCGTCTTCCGTCCCGGAAGGGGACGTACCCGTCTGGAAGGTGCCGGGAGACAAGATCGAGGCCGGGACCTTGGCCTGCGCCGTGGCCGCAACCGGCGGCACCGCGCGGATCGAGGGCGTCCACGGACCCGATGTCGCACCGCTGATCACGGCGCTGAACCGGATGGGCATCCCCACGACCGACGAACCGGAGACCCTGATCGTCCACGGACGGGACACCCAGCCGACCGGCCGCCCCCTGCGGGCCATGGCCACGCTGACTCCCGGTGGCCTCGACGCCGACTTCGAGCCACCGCTCCTCGGCCTGGCCCTGGGCTTCCCCGGCACCCACGTGTTCTCGGATCCGATCAACCCCGGGCGCCACAGCAACCTCATCCCCCAGCTCGTTCGCATGGGCGGCGAGATCACCGAACTGTCCTCCACCGAGTGCCGGTTCACCGGCCCCCAGAGGCTGACGGGTGCCGGAGTGGAGGCGACCGACATCCGCACGGGCTCGGCACTGATGGTCGCCGGCCTCAATGCCCGTGGCGTCACGACCCTCGGCGGGGTCGACCAGATCCGCCGCGGCCACGCCGACCTGCCCGGAAAGCTCCTCGCCCTCGGAGCCGACATCTGCGAGGTCACCCCGTGACCGCGACCAGGCGCTTCCAACGGATCATCGCCACCACCGACGTCCACTCGGCCTTCGCCGACGCCCTGCCGATGCTCGCGCACCTGCACGCCATGAGGCACGACGGCCTCGTCGTCGACTGTGGGGACTTCTTCGAGGGCACCGGCTACTACCGGCTGGGCAAGGGAGCCATCGAGTGGGAGATCCTCACGACGCTGTACGACGTGCTCGCACCCGGAAACCACGGGTGGCCCCACTACTTCGAGCCCGGCCTGCGCGAGATGACGGTCTGCGCCAACGTTGTCGACGACGCCACCGGACAACCGCTGTTCGACCGTCTCCGTGTCGTCGAGGTACACGGCCGCCGGGTCGCCGTCACCGCGGTCATCGGCGTGAACGCGTTCCACACCATCCCCGCCGACCAGCGGACCGGACACCACGTCACCGACCCCGTGACCGCGCTACGCGAGCTGATGCTGGAACACCACCACCACGTGGACTCGTGGATCGTGCTGTCCCACTCTGGCTTCGACGAGGACCTCAAGCTCGCTGGCGCCTGCCCGTTCGTGGACGTCATCTTCGCCGGCCACTGCCACAGCGACACCTACGGACCGGTGCACATCGGCGACACCCTCGTGGTCAAGGGCCGTGAGCTGGCCACCGGATACGCCGCCGCCGAACCCGTCGGCTCCGGTTGGGCCGCCCGTACCACCGCCTTCCCCGCCCCGACAACGGTCCCGGACAGCCTCGCCGCCCTGGACGAGAAGATCGCCTCCACCTGCCGGATGCTCGCCACTCCCCTCGGCACCCTCCACGAGCCCTACCGCGACACCGTCCTCGACCGCCACCGGCTCCTCCAGGACATCACCACCCGGCTGCACACCGGCCTCGGCGCCGACGCTGTCCTCCTCAACGAAACCGCCCTGCGCTCCACCCGCCTGGGCGACGTCCTAACACTCGGAGACCTGCTGGCCATCGAGCCGTTCGACAACCAGCTCGTCCACGCCTTCCTCCCCGACCGGTACACGAAGGACCTAGACGGCCTGCTGACACACCTGACCGAGCACGTCGGCCCGCTGGCCTTCACCCCCCGACCGCTTCCTCGGGGCATCCGGTCCATCCTGACCACCCACTACCTCGCCGACACCTACCTCAGCGGACGCACCCACCAAGCCGGCCTCCGCCTCGGCGAGGCCGTCCGCGGAACCATCGCCACGCCGCTTCCCGCGCCCTCGAACAAGGACGGTGCCCGATGATCCTCACCGGCCCCGAGATCACCGCCGCCGCCCGTGACGGCCGCCTGGCCATCAGCCCGTTCGAACCCGGGCAGGTCAACCCCAACAGCTACAACGTCCGCCTCGGCCCCACCCTGCTGACCTACACGACCGCCGTCATCGACGCCCACCAGCCCAACCCGACCGCCACGGTCGAGATCGGCGAGGACGGGTACGTCCTCCAGCCCGGCGAGCTCTACCTCGGCCACACCCTCGAACAGGTCGGCTCCGATACCTTCGTCCCGCTGCTATTCGGCCGCTCCTCCGTCGGCCGACTCGGGCTGTTCGTCGAGATCACCGCCCCCATCGGCGACATCGGCTTCCACGGCCAGTGGACCCTGATGCTCTCCCCGATCCGGCCCCTGCGCGTGTACGCGGGCATGAAGATCGGGCAGATCATGTTCTTCGTCTCCACCGGCGACGTCGACCTGTACGCGGGCAAGTACCAGGCCGCCGACGGCCCCCAGCCCTCCCGCTACTGGCGGGACGCCGCCCGCGTCGGGGCGGTCGCCCCGTGATCCTCACCGGCCCCGCGATCATCGCCGCCGTCCACGCCGGCGAGATCACCATCGACCCGTACGACCCCGCCCGCGTCTCCCCGAACGCCTACGACTGGCGCCTCGGCGACACCCTCCGCGTGTGCTCCGGCGACCTCGACGCCGCCGTCCCCACCGCCTACACCGAGCAGACGATCCCCAACACCGGCCTGGTCCTCCAGCCCGGGCTGCTCTACCTCGGCGTCACCCACGAGCGGACCGGATCGGAGGCGTACGCGCAGATGCTCAACGGCGACCGCACCATCGGCGCACTCGGCATCTGGGTCCACGTCTCCGCCCCGCTCGGCCACCAGGGCCACGCGATCCGCTGGACCCTGGAGATCCGGGCCGCCCGGCCCGTCCGCGTCTACCCGGGCATGACGTTCGGCAAGCTGGTCTTCCTGGCCGCCCAGGGCACACCGGCCAGCTACCAACAGCAGCTCGCGAAGTACGCCGCCACCGAGGGCATCGACGTCTCCCGCCTCTACGAGGAAATCGCCGGAGGCAGCCGATGAGTTCCCTCGCCAGTCCTGCCCCGGGGCCGCTGGCCGCCACCTTCCTGGACCTGCCCGCCGGCAGCCCCGGCGGCAGCGTCGAACTCTTCCTCGACCTCTACACCGGCGAGAAGCCCCTCATCCCCGCGAGGGCCTTCATGCTCGCCCCGCCCGGCCCCCGGCCCCGGACCCCGGCCGGCCTCGACCTGCTCAGCGCGGGCGGCAAGTGCTTGGAGGGACCGGCCTTCGGCCGCTACGTCGCCGCCCTGCGCAGAGCCCTGACGACGGCGATCAACCCCTCCCAGGTCGACGTCCTGCACCTGCACCACCTGGCCTTCGGCGCCACCCCTGCCCTGATGAGGGCCCTGCCCACGCACCCCCGCATCGCCCTGGTCCACGGCACCGACCTGCTTTTCGCCGAAACGTACCGAGACCAGCTCCAGGTCCTGCGGGCGACCGCGCGGGCCGCCGACGCTATCGTCGTCCCCACCGGGGCCATGGCCGACCACCTCCTCAAGCTCGCCCCGCAGACCGAACGCCGCAAGATCGTCCACATCTCCTGGGGCATCCCCGACCGGCTCCTCAGCCGCCCGCCCGTCCGCACCACCCATCCGTCGAGGAGCCATCTGCGCCTGCTGTACGCGGGCCGGCTGACCTCAGAGAAGGGCGTCGAGGCCCTGATCCGGAGCGTGGCCCCGCTCCAGGGCGTCGAGCTGTCGATCGCCGCCCCCAGCGCCCAGTTCCATGCCCTGGCCCCACGGCTGCAACGGACCGGGGTAAGGGCCAACTATCTCGGCTGGCTACGCCGTCCCCAGCTGTGGAAGACCTTCGCCGAGCACGACGTGCTCGTCATGCCCTCCACGACCCTGGAGGCCATGGGCCTGGTCGCCCTGGAAGCCCAAGCCTGCGGCCTCCCCGTCCTCTACCAGCCCGTCCCCGGCCTCAGCGAAGCCCTCGCCCACGCCGGCATGGCCACCGACTTCACCCAGCCCACCGCCCTCGCCCGGGATCTCGACCGCCTGCGAACCGAACCCGGTCTCCTCCCCGCCCTCCGGCAGGCCGGGTACGCCAACGCCGCCCGGTACCCCCTGTCGAAGACCGCCCGAGAACTGGCCGGCCTCGGCCGACAGCTCACCTGAGAACCAGCCGGGGCGGGCAACGCCCCCGCGACCAGCGGCACGCCGTTGCCCAGCCCGACCGGCCCACGTCACTACGCTGGCCGCTGGGATGCCCACACGAAGAGGGAGACCATGCCGTACCGCACCGAGCGCATCGAGAACCTGCTGAACGAAGGCGTCCGCGACAAGGTCTACCCGGGCGCGGTGTGGGCCGTAGGCGACTCCGCCGGCGTCCGGGCGACGGGCACCACCGGCGTCCTCGACCCCGACGAGCCGAACGTGAGGATGCGGCCGGACACCGTCTTCGACGCCGCCAGCCTCACCAAGATCCTCGCCGTCTGGGCGTCCATCGGCGCCCTGTGGGAGGACGGCGTCCTCGACCTCGACGCCCCGCTCGGCACCTTCTGGGACGAGGTCACCGGCCACCCCCTCGGCACCGTGACCGCGCGGCAGCTCCTGACCCACACCGCCGGCCTCCCCCTCCGGGCCCAGCTGAAGAGCCTCTACGGCACCGACGTCGCCGCCATCCGCCGCGGAGTCCTGCACGAAGTCCTCAACCGGCCGCCCGGCCAAGCCGTCGAGTACACCGACCGGGCTGCCCTCATCCTCGGCTACCTCGCCGAACACCTCTCCGGCCAGCCCCTCGACCAGCTCTCCGAGGCTAGGACATGGCGCCCCCTGGGCATGAACACCACCCACTTCGGCCCGCTGCCCGCCGGCATCGCCGCCCGTTGCGCCCCCACCGAACTCGACCAGCACACCGGCACCCACCTCAAGGGCACCGCCCACGACTTCTCCGCCCGGCTCCTCGGCGGGGTGTGCGGCATCGCCGGCGCCTTCACCGTCCTCGACGACCTGGCCGTCTTCCTCCGCTACATGCTCGACCACACCACGGCCCCAGGCGACGTCGGCTTCGGCGCCGATTGGAGGGCCCACTCCCTCACCGTGCAGACCGGCGGCCTCCAGCCGGAACGCGGCCTGTTCTGGCACCCGGCTTCCGGCACGACCGCCGAGCAGGACGTCTGGGTCCACTACGGCTTCACCGGCACCGGCATGTGGATCTCCCCCGCCCAGGAGCGGTGGGCGGTACTCCTCACCAACAAGCTCTACTACACCCGCGACCGCCAGCCACTGACCGACGTCCGCAACGCGTTCCGCGAGCTCGCCTTCGACTGAACAGCGGTCGCTCCGGCCTGCGCGCCGCCTTCATGAGCGGCTGCTCCACCGACTCTCCGCCGCGGCACTCCGAACGGCTGCAGAAGGCCGCCCGCCTGAAGACCTTCAACGTCAATGATGATCTTCACTCTCTTCTCCCGCTCGGTCTTCGCCTGGCGCGCCATGGCGCGCTTCGTGCTCTCGGGCAGCTGGATGTCCTTCAGCTCGGCCAGGGTGACCTCAACGCCCCAGTCGGCGGTGGTGAATACGTGCGACGAGTCCTCCTCCTTCCCAGCATCGCGCGGGCTCTCGGCCCGGGGCAGGGGGCGAACGGTCCGCATACGGGGCGCCCCCTCCCGCAGCCGTCTCGGCGTGGAGACGCGTTTCATGGTCAGAGGGCCTTCGGCCGCGGAACATTGGACGGGCTGGCCTGCCGGCGGCTCATGCCCTCCGTCAGAAGCCGCGCGCCGGTTCGCACGACGTCTCACGGCGCGCCACCCGACGTCCCCACGAGCGCACCAGGACCGTACGACATCCGCCACGACCAGCACCCTGAGCAGGCCGAACCGGCCCGTGGTCCGCGAGCTGACCGCTGATGGCCGACCGCCGCTCCCGGTCTCCTCCGAGCGTCCGGCCTTCGTGTGGTCCCCGGAGAGCCGTCCGGGAACCGCCGTTTCCCGGCTGGGCTGCGCATCGGCGGCCCACATGTGGGCAGACGGCCCCGTAAGAGCCGGCGCACTCCCTCGCAGAGAGGACCGACATGGCGGCCTCGATTCGACGGCACCGCACCATCCGTGGCCCGTGGGCCGCCGCCGAGGCACGCCGCGAGATGCACGGCCTCGTGGCCGATGCCCTCCTGGCGGGCAAGGCGGTCGGTGAGGTGACCGAGGCCGACGCGATGCTGGTGGTCAGCGAACTGGTGACCAACGCCGTCCGTCATGCCGGAGGCGGATGCTCCGTGGACCTCACCCTGCGACCGGACGCCATGGACATAGACGTGAGCGATCAAAGCCGCGAACCACCGCATCCCAGGAGCCCCAGCTCTGACGGGGACGGCGGATACGGCTGGGGCATCATCGCCCGTCTGACCAGCGAGCTGACCGTGATGTGCCACGGGAGCGGCAAGACCGTCCATGCCCGGATCGACCTACCCCGCTGACAGACGATGACGCGGGGATGCACACTGGAAAAACGGCCGAAGGATCCTCCAGACAACCCACACCGGTGAGGGGGGTCTGATTGTGATGGAAGCGAACAACCCACGGATCCCGAGCGGCGAGGCGCCGCGTGTCGCCCTTCACTCCGCGTGGCGCGTCTACCGAGCGGCGAACGGATACGCACGCGTCGAGCGTGTGGGCAACGAGGCATCCGCGACGTGGTTTCTCCGTGCGGCGGGCGAGTTCGACGCCGACACCGTCGCTTGCCTGCGCGAGGCACTCGGCGATGCCCGCCGGGACGACGCCGAGCGAATCCTGCTCGATGTCTCTCAGGTGGGCTTCGGGGACCCCACCTTCCTCCACGCACTGGTCGAGGCGCATCGCGGACCCGCCGGGCTCGTCCTCGTCGGGCCGCTTCCCTTCCGGATCCGGCGCCTGTTCGAGATCACGGGCACTCTGCGTCTGTTCCCCCTCGCGACGGACCGCGGCGCCTCCGGCTTCGTCTGAGTCTTACCCTCTGATCAGGCCGACTCCCGCGGCGGGCCCGCCGACCCGGGCGGCTCGGCGAGGAGGATCTCGGCGGCCTGCGTGGCGTTGTCGGCGTCGACGGCGCGGGCCATGGCCTCGCGGGCGGCCTCCGGTGGTGTGTCCGGCGGGACGACCATCAGGGAGAAGTGGTCGTTCTCGCCGCGGGTGACCAGGACGGTGTCGTCGCCGACGGGGAAGGAGTCGAGGTGCACGACCCGGCCGTCGACCACCAGGCGGGTCGGGATGGCGTTCCAGGCGGAGGCGTCCAGGCCGACCCGGGTGACGGGCCCGAGGTACTCGGTCAGGGCGGTGAGCAGCGACGGGAGCTCCCGCTCGACGTCACGTGAGCGCGGCCACCACGCGCCGTCCAGAAGGCTCTGCCGGGACCCGGTCGTCTCCATCCGGAGCAGCGCGGTGCCCGGCCCGACCGACCGGTGGATCTCGTCCGGCAGGAGGCGCGGGGGCGCCGGGACGTGGTGGGGGGAAACGTTCGCGTCGGTCATGGTGGTCCGCCCGTCCACGGGTGGTGCCGCTTCCGCCGGGTCGGTGCCACAGTGGACGCCGGGCCGGCGGGCGGGGCGACGGCCCCGCACTTTCACCGTACTCCGGGAGGACGCGCGGACGCGCAGCTCTCCGTCGGGGAACCGATCGGCTCCCGGGCTCCGGACGTGCCGTGGACGTATGGGGGCGTCCCCGCCTCACTTCGGTCGCCCGGGCAGGCCCCGGTGGGAAGGACACGGCGACGTCCTGGACCGCAACGAGCCGGACGCCGGAGCCGTCGCCGCCGGGGACGCCGAAGTCCGGATCGTCTCCGCCTCGACGGACGCCGCCCGCAGAGTGGCCGACACCCTGCGCCACCGTCTCGCCGACGGTCAGCGGTGCGGCTGACCCGCCCCGGGCAAGGGCACCCGCCTCCGCCTCACCGTCGACACCACCCGCACCGCCGGGCCGGGCCTGGCTGACCACCGGCCGTCCCCAGCGGGGCACCGGGCCCCACTCCGAGGGACCCTGACCGGGCAGCCGGAGTCGGCGGGCGCGCGTGGCGGCCCCGGCCACCGCGAAGCATCCTGGAAGCCGCACCGCGATGCCGTCGGACCGGCCCGTCGGCACCGGTCCACAGTGTCGCCCCGCCGCCCGCCTGGAGGCCCCGGATGACCGTCGGACGGTACGAGGACGGGGATCCCGACCGCTCGGAGAGCTTCGGGGAGATGCTGCTGGGCGGGCTTCTGGACCACGCCCACGCACTGCCGCCCGACCGCGTGGGGCCGGCCCTCGCCGACGTCCTCGCCCTGATCGGCGGCCGGGATCCGCAGATCCTGCTCCAGGACTACGGCCAGCGGAATCTGGTCCCCCTGGCCGGGGACGGACTGGCGGACGGCGATCCCGTGCCCATCGACGGTTCGGCGGCCGGTCGCTGCTTCCTCACCTCGCGTCCGGTCGAGGTGCCGGTGGTCGAGGGGGTGCGGGTCCATGTCCCGCTGCTCGACGGCGGCGACCAGGCCGGTGTCCTGGCCGTCACGCTGGACGCGGTCGACGACGACGCCCACCGCCTCCTGCGCAGGCTCGCGGCCCTGGGCTCCGACATCATCCGGACCAAGAACGGCTACACCGACCTGTTCTTCCGCACCCGCCGGGGCGAAGCGATGAGCGTCGCCGCCGAGATCCAGTGGTCGCTCCTGCCACCGCTGGCCATGACGATGCCCCGCGTCGCCGTGGCGGGAGTCCTGGAACCCGCCTACGACGTGGCCGGCGACAGCTTCGACTACGCCCTGAACGGCGACGTCCTCCACCTCGCCGTGATCGACGCCATGGGCCACGGCCTGGACGCGGCGACCATGGCGACCGTCACCATCGGGGCCTACCGGCACGCCCGCCGCACCAGCGTCGAACTCTCCGAGATCTACCTCTTCATGGACCGGGCCGTCGCCGAGCAGTTCGCCCCCGACCACTTCGTCACCGCCCAGATGCTGCGGCTCGACACCGGCACCGGCCGCCTCCAGTGGGTCAACGCCGGGCACCCCGCCCCCATGCTGATCCGCCACCACCGCGTCGTACGCCGCCTCGACAGCCCCACCACCCTCCCCGTCGGCTTCGGCGGTGACCAGCCGCAGGTCAGCGAGGTGGCGCTCGATCCCGGGGACCGGATCCTCTGCTTCACCGACGGCCTGATCGAGGAACACGAGAGCGGACAGGAGGAGTTCGGCGAGGACCAGCTGATCAACTGGGTGAATCAGATGGACAGGGCGGACCGGGAGGTGCACGCGGTGGCGCGGGACCTGTCCCACACCCTCAAGCGGGCACGTGGCGAGGCCACTTCGGACGACGCCACGCTCCTCCTGGTCGAGTGGCGCGGGTGACGGGGGGACGTGCCGCGAGGTGGGGTCACCGACGCCGACCGGGCGGATGCTCCCGGCCCGGGAAATCGGCTGGACGGACACCACTCGTCCGCCCCCGGCGCGGAGTAGGCTGAAGGTACCGGGAGTAACTCGAACACCCGCTCCCATGCGGACGTCGTTTCCGGCGATCAAGACACTGGGCCGCCCTGCAGGGCGGCCCGGAGACGGGTCCGCGATCATGACCACCACCCTCGCACCCTCGCATTCGGCGCGCCTTTCGCTGACGCCGAAGACCACACTCGCCGGTCTCCTGGACGGCGCCTGGTGGCCTCGCTCGCGTGACCTCGCCGCTGAGCTTCCGCCCCTGGTCGACGCGCTGGAAGAGCGCTTCGGACGCATCACACGGGCCACGGTGAACCCCACCCGCTGGCCCGTCGTCCCGCACAAGGTCGCCGT
This sequence comes from Streptomyces fradiae, assembly GCF_041270065.1. Lineage (NCBI taxonomy): Bacteria > Bacillati > Actinomycetota > Actinomycetes > Kitasatosporales > Streptomycetaceae > Streptomyces > Streptomyces fradiae. Next base: position 3,747,874 of record NZ_CP065958.1, read on the forward strand.
CACCGGGCACACCGTGCACGTCGGCTGGTTCACCGAACAGGATCCCGACAAGATGATCCTGCTCTCCTACACCGTCGGCCGCGTCGACCTGCTGGTGATACCGCCCGAGACCGAACCCGCCGCGGCCACCCGGCTCATGGCGGCCGCCGCCGTCCCCGGCAGCGTCCTCACCGCCGGTGTCCTGATGTCCGACGAAGCAGCGACCGGTCGCCGCATGCGCGTCGCCCGCAGCAGCGAGGACGCCTGGGAGACGGACGGAGGAGCCGCCCTGCCGCCCCTCCGGCACCCGGTCGTCGGCGCGCGGATGATTCCGCTGCCGAAGAACAGGCGGTGGTGACGACATGGAGACCCTGATCGCGCTCGTGGCCGCCGCTGTGCTGATCACACTCGGCACGCGCCTTGTCCACCGGCTCAACGCCCAGCACGACGCACGCATCGCCGCCCGCCGCTACAGCGACCCCTTCCCGGCCATCTTCCGACCGCCCGGTCACAGCCCCCGCACGCCGACAGAGCAAGCAGCCCGCCGCAGGGCCATGGGCACCTGGCCCTGACCGCTCCAGAGACCACTCCTCCGCCCGAAGGCCGCGGGTGGGGCACCCGACATCCGGGACAACCCACCCGCCGGCCTCTCGCTCATCCGTGAAGGGACCCGCCCCTTGTACCGCACCGACACCGCGGCCCTGCCCTCGGCCGGACAGGCCGAGATCCGCATCGTCGCCGCCACCCCCGAAGCCGCCCGCGCGGTCGCCGAGGTGATCCGCCGCTCGTTCGCCGGGACGGAACAGCGCAGCTACCCCGTCCTCGACGGCGGCACCCGGCTCCACCTCACCGTCGACACCGAAACCGCCGCAGAGCCCGCCCGCTCCTGGCTCACCACCAGCAGATCGTCCCCTCTCACCGGCACCCACGTCGACGAAGTCTGAGCGGAATCGGACCTTCACACGACGAAAGGACTCGGTCATGGCCACACTCCACGAGCGACAGGGGTACCGCGACCGGGTCCTGACCGCCCTCTACGAAGCCACCGAAGGCAACCGCCTCCTCGGCATCACGGGACGGAAGCTGCGCAACGATCTGCGCATCCCGGAGGAAGACCTGGCCGCCGCCTGCACCTACCTCACCGGCGAGGGCCTGATCAGCGTCGACTGGGAACCGGGCAACACACCCGCGATGGTCTCCCTCACCCACCAGGGAATCCTCCGCATGGAGACCGAGGAACAAGAGCGCGGGTGAGCCGGACCACCCCGGCGTCCCGCTCTCGCCCGGCCCGCCCGGCCGAGAAGTCGTACGATTGAACACGGATCGAGCACGCTCACGTGTGACGATCCGGAAGGGCGGCCCCGACGGAGTGAATGCGCCGGGGCCGTTGTGACGACCGCCGCCAGGCCCGCGCACCCGGCGTCTCGGACGTGGCACCGGCCGGTACGTCGGCGCCCGTCGTCCTCGCGACGGCAGTCAGCGCCGGCCCGGAGATGCGCCGTCGCGGCCCGCGCGCTGTCGCGGGCCCCCGGCCCCTTCCGTCGTCTACTGCATGGCGCAGAGGAGCGGGGGCGCCGGGCGGCAGTGGATCAGAGTCCTGCGAGGTGCGGGTCGCGGAGGCGGGGCGGGACGGCGGTGCCCTGGTTCGCGCGGTTCCCCGTGTGCGAGGAGAACCGCTGCGAGCATCGGGACGCAGGTCAGGAGCAGGAACGTCATGACCTGCCTGCCGCCGTCAGGGAGCCTGCATGGGCCCGCTGCCGTCGTGCTGGTGCAACGGCGTTCAGAAGGTGCTGAACGGCCCGGGAGGGGTTCGCGAGTCTGAGACGGCGCCCCTGCCGGGGCCACCAGTCGAGGACGGCCAGGAAGCCGGAGTCGCAGAAGGTGACCCGGGAGGCGTCCAGGACGAGCCCGGTGCAGCCGTCGTCGGCCGCCGAGGCCAGCAGTGCCCGCAGCGGGGCGGCGCTGAAGTGGTCGATCTCTCCGGCGAGGCGGAGGACCAGGGTGGTGCCGAGGGTGGTGCAGGAGTCGACGACTATGACACCGGGCGCGGTGTCCGCGCCCGAGTCGTGCACGACGGGAGGAGCGGGGGCGGCGAGAGCGGCGGACAGTATCGGTGCGGCGCTTGAAGTACTCACGTCCCCATCAACGCCTCCCGCCCGGGGACGGGGAACGAGCCACGCGACCCTTTCACCCCATGTGACCAGCACTGATCCCCGACAAGGGGGAAAGATTCCACCCGAACGAGGCAGGCGGACGCCCATGATGCGACCGCTGTCCTCCGCAATCGCCGCGACCGCGCCCCGAGTGGGAGCGGCTGCGAGGGGGAGCGGCTCTCCGGGCACCCTGCCGACTCGAGACCTCGATGGACCGTGGACTTCGACCGGAGACCCGTCGCGTGCCCCATCCGTGCCCTTCACGGCGGTGAACAGCGGTCACCAGGGGTGCGGGCGGAACCCCTCGGAACACTCTGCGGAGATGCTTGCTCGCAGGTCAGAGGCCATGTGGGCGGCCAAGGCGACGGTGATTCCCAAGCTTATAGCGCGGGTTCGATTCCCGTCATCCGCTCCATAGCAAAGCCCCAGGTCAGCGACCTGGGGCTTGTTTGTTGTCTAGACCTCTTTGGGCTCGCGTGCCATAAGCGCCCCAACGGGGCGTCAGCCTGACGCTGCTGGTCGCCGGCATCGCCCAGCACCTCCAGGTATCGGCGGCCGTCGGTGCCTTCCTCGTCGGCATCGCCGTCTCAGGCGAGGTCGCCGAAGGCTCCAGCACGCTACTCACCCCGCTCCGGGACCTGTTCGCGGCCGTGTTCTTCGTCTTCTTCGGCCTGTCCACCGACCCCGCCGACATCCCACCCGCCCTCGTCCCCGCCCTGATCCTCGCCGTCGTCACCGCGCTCACCAAGGTCGCCACCGGCTGGTACGCCGCACACCGGGCGGGCATCCAGGGCGCGGGCCGAGGCCGAACGGGGCGACGCGATCACCGTCGACGCCTGACACCACCACCGCACAGCGCCGTTCGCACCGGCCTGCCGACGACTGGAACACCCGTGGAGCGACCACCGGCTTGCGGCCTTCCAGGAAGGGTACGAGACCGTGCACGACCAGAGACAGGACTTCCTCGACGGTTACGTCCAGATCCTGACGGACGCGTCCGCGACGGGCCGTCGCCTCACGCGCGACGAACTCCTGTCCCGCCGCGCGTTGGGCGCACAGGCTGCGGCGGCGGGACGCGGCTAGCGCGGGCTGATCCGCGAGCACCTTGCCGCCGGCCGTGCCGCCTGGCCGGCCGCGGCCACCCCGGACACGGTGCTGTCCACGATCGAGCAGGCCGTCGACGCCTTCGCCGACGGGTACGAACACGCCCAACGCCTCGTCATACGGCAGGAGGAAGCAGCCAGACGCGAGTTCATCGAGGATCTGCTCCATGGGCGTGGCGAGGCGGGACATCTTGTGGAGCGCTCCGAAAGATTCGGACTGCGGCTGTCCCGCGCCCACGTGGTCGCGGTCGCCGAAGGCCCGGCCGAGTACGACGAGGCCGACCCCGTGCCTCGGCGGGTGGAGACGGCGCTGTTCCAGCGTTTCGAGAAGCGCCGCATCCTGTCCACCACCAAGGACGGCCGCATGGTGTGCGTAGCCCCTGGCGACCAGGAGGACGTCCTCCTCCACTTCGCCAAGCAGGCACACGCGGCGACCGACGGCGGCCGGGTCACCATCGGGCGGCCACGGCCCGGAGCTGTCGGAATCGGCCACAGCTACGAAGAAGCCCTCAACGCCCTCGACGTGGCCCAGCGCATGAGCCTCGACGAGCCGTTGCTGCGCGCCGCCGACCTGCTGGTCTTCCCCGTCCTGGCCCGGGACCGGCAGGCCCTGGTCGATCTGGTCCACAGCACGCTCAGCCCCCTCGAACAGGCCCGGGGCGGCGCCCGGCCACTCCTGGACACGCTGACCGCGTACTTCGACACCGGCTGCGTCGCCGCCGAGGCGGCACGCCACCTCTCACTGAGCGTGCGGGCACTGACCTACCGCCTGGAACGCGTCCGCACACTCACCGGCAACGACTTGGCCCACCCCGCACACCGCTACTCCCTCCAGACCGCGGTCATCGGTGCCCCCCTGCTCGACTGGCCCACCCGACCTCTGCACCCCCTGGGCAGCTCCCCCGTCGGCGTCGGACAGCGGCCGACAAGGCGCCGGACACGTTAGCCGTACCGGGTGATCGCCATCCGAAGTGGTGATCGGCAACTCGATGACCGGCCTCGTAAACGATCCGACCGGTCGGCGGGCCCGGCACGAACCGCCGCGGATCCAGGCCGCATAGCCAGGGGCGGCGGTCTCGCCGAGAGCGTCCGGCGGCAGCTGCGACACAACGTACCGACAGATGTGTCGACAACATTCGATAAGATGCCGACACGTGCGTCGTCAAGTTCAGGAAAAAGGGCGGCGCGTCCAGTCGTCGTGCCCCCATCCCCCTCCATCGCTCGGAGAGCTCCGTGTTCCTTGCCCTACGCGATCTGCGCTTCGCCCGCGGTCGCTTCGCTCTGATGGGCGCGGTGGTCGCGCTCATCGCCGTGCTCGGCGTGCTCCTGTCCGGGCTTGCCTCCGGTCTGGCGAATGCCGGTATATCCGGTCTGCGCGCACTGCCCGTGACCCACATGGCCTTCGACGAGAAGGCGACCAGCGAGCAGTTCTCCCGTTCGACCGTGGAGCAGGAGGACTGGCAGGCGTGGTCCGCAGCCCCGGGGGTGGAGCGGGCGGAGCCGTTCGGGAACACCCTGGCCAATGCCCAGGTGACCCAGGGCGCCAAGAAGGGCGAGCAGGTCAACCTCGCCGTCTTCGGCATGGCACCGGACTCCCCCCTGGCCCCCAGTCCCAGCAGGGGTGAGGGCCTGGAAGAGGGCAGTGCGGGCATCGTGATCACCCAGGAGATCGCCGACCTGGGCGTGGAGGTCGGGGACGTCCTGACCGCGGACAAGAGCGAGGTGCGGCTGAAGGTCGTGGGACTGGTCGACGAGACCGTCTCCTACGGCCACATCGGGGTCGTCTACGCGGACCTCGACACGTGGCGGCATCTGCACTACGGACTGCCGGGCGACCTGCCCGAGGCCGCGAGCCGGCAGGCCACCGCCGTCGCCCTGACCCTGAAGCCGGGCACCGACGTCGCGGCCGTGGAAAAGGCAACCGGGACCCTCGCCGAGACCAAGGAGGCCACGTACGACGCGTCCCCCGGCTACGAGGCCGAGTCCAGCACCATGGCCCTGATCAAGGGATTCCTGCATGTCATCTCCGCCCTGGTCGTCGGTGCGTTCTTCACCGTGTGGACCGTGCAGCGCAAGGCCGAGATCGCCCTGCTGAAGGCGCTCGGCGCCCCCACCGGATACATCCTGCGCGACGCGCTCGCCCAGGTCGTCGCCGTGCTCGTAGGAGCCACGGCCCTCGGCACCGCCGTCGGCCTGGCCCTGGGCAGCGCGATGATCGGCAAGGCCCCCTTCTCCCTCTCCGCCCCGGCCATCGCCACCTCCTCCGGCCTCCTCGTCGTCCTCGGGACCGTGGGCGCCGTCGTCGCCGTCCGCCGCATCACCGCCGTCGACCCCCTGACCGCTCTGGGAGCCACCCGATGACCACACCCGCCACCGACCACCAGAGCGCCACGGACACCACGGGCTCCGGCGGGCTGCGCCTGGACGACGTCACCCTCACCCTCGGTGACGGCGATACCGCCGTCACCGCCCTCGACCACGTCGTCCTGACCGTCGCCCCCGGCGAGTTCGTCGCCGTCGTCGGCCCCTCCGGATCCGGCAAGTCCAGCCTCCTGGCCGTCGCCGGCGGCCTCCAGAGGCCCACCTCGGGCGCCGTGCACATCGCCGGCACCGAGCTGACCGCCCTGTCGGACAAGGAGCGCACCGCCACCCGTCTTCGCCACATCGGCTTCGTCTTCCAGCAGTCGAACCTGCTGGCCTCCCTCACCGTCAGGGAACAGCTCCTGCTGCCCCTGCACATCGACGGACGCCTCGACACCACTGCCCGGGCCCGCGCAGACGAACTCATCGAAGCCGTCGGACTGACCCACCGCGTCGGCTCCCGCCCCCACCAGCTCTCCGGCGGAGAGCGCCAGCGCGCGGGCCTGGCCCGCGCCCTGATGACCTCCCCCGCCGTCCTGCTGGTGGACGAACCCACCTCGGCACTGGACCGGGTGCGTTCGGCCGAGGCGGTGCGGCTGATCGCCGAGCAGACCCATGAGCGCGGCACGGCCACGGTCATGGTCACCCACGACACGGCGATAATGGACGCAGCCGACCGGGTGTACGAGATGGTCGACGGCCGCCTGTCCTGACCGGCGGCCGCGGACCGTAACCTCGCTCCCGGCCCCGTCCGCCCTTCCAGGAGCCCGCCCCGCATGCCGAAGATCAACGCCTCCACCGTCGCCGAGCACCGTGCCCAGCAACGCGAGGCGCTGATCGGGGCGGCGATCGACATCCTGGTCAACGAGGGCGCCGCCGCCGTCACGCCGGCGGCGGTCGGCGCCCGCGCCGGCCTGGCCCGCTCCAGCGTCTACCAGTACTTCGACTCCTCGGCAGCCCTCCTGGCCACCATCACGGAGGAAGCCTTCCGACGCTCCAACGAGGCACTCACCCGCGCCATAGCCACCGCGAACAGCCCACTGGAACGCGTCGAGGCGTTCTTCGGGGAAAGCCTCCGCCTCGGCGCCGAGGGCGCACACCGGCCCGCCGTCGCCCTCATGAACGCCGGCCTGCCTCCGGCCTGCCAGCAGCGGCTGATGGAACTCCACCTGGAACAGGTCGAACCGTTCCGCGCCGCCGTCCGGGAACTCGGCGCTCCCGAGCCCGCGCTCACGGCCGACCTGATCGCCGGAATGCTGCACACCGCATTGGCCGCCGTCGAGAACGGCACCCCCCTCGATACGGTCACCCAGCGCACCCTCGCCCTCGTCCGCCGCTGCCTCACCCCAGCCGGCGGCACGGCCCGCGGACCGGAGGAACGGGCCTGAAGCCCTCGTGCCACCGACGGTCCGGCAGCCGTGCCACAACGTGCCAGTAAGGGCGGTGAACAGCGGTCATCAGCGGACCGAGGAAGACGCCCAGGACCACCTCTCCGGACGTCATTTCCCCTGTTCAGAGGCCAAGTGCGCGCTCAAGGACCGGGTGATTCCCAAGCTTATAGCGCGGGTTCGATTCCCGTCATCCGCTCCATAGCAAAGCCCCAGGTCAGCGACCTGGGGCTGTTGTTTTTCATCGAGACTCTTCTCGGCCACCTCGCACTGCGGCCGTGCACGGCCGCAGCGGACGGATACGCGCGGGCGCATACTGGCGGCAATGACAAAGCCAAGTGCACCGAAGCGCCATTTGCCCACCAGCCCCTTCAAGGCCCCGGTCACGCTGCCTCCCAAGCAGTTCGCCGTAGGCGACCAGGTCACACACGACGTACACGGCCTCGGCCGGATCATCGGCATCGAGGACGGGATCGCGGCGGTCGTGGATTTCGGTTCGACGCAAGAGCGGATCCTGAGTCCCTACGCCAAGATGAGCAAGCTGTAGGACTGTTGAAGCGCCTCCGGTGCAACGGCAGGCCGGCTCCCGTCCGTCACCGGACCGGGCGGCGGTGGAAGGAGCGGCGCATGCGCCAGGCGGCGTAGACGAGGTCGGCCACGAACAGCACGATGCCGATGATGAGCAGGAAGAGGAGTCCGTCGACGACGGCGCCGATGATGCCCAGCACGATCGCGACGATGATCAGGGCCAGGAAGAGTGACATGAGGGGCGCCTCCTCGGTCCGACGGGGGTCTCAGCGGCGGGCCAGCTGCCGCTCGCCGTTCGCCCCGGGCTTGTAGGCGAGGCCGTAGTGTCCGAAGACCGCTTCCTCGGCCCCGGCGGGCAGGACGTCGTCGGTGCCGATCGAAGGGCACTGCTTCACCAGCGCCTTGTCATGGGCGACCTTCACGTAGCCCGGCCCCAGCGTCGCACCGTCCAGGGGAACGAACACCAGACGGTGGCGGGTGGGCAGGCCGACCCGGATCGTGGCCATGGCCGGCTCGTCCGTGCTGGTGTCGACGTAGATCGCTTCCAGCTCTCCGATCCGGTGGCCCCGCGTGTCCACCACGTCGTGGGTGCGCCACTCGCGGATGTCCGCCATCTGGATCATCCCGACTCCTCGCGCTCGTCCGGTGGTTGGGGATGCGTGGCGACAAGGATCTCGTCGGCCCGGGCGACGTTGTCGGCATGGACCGCACGGGCCATGGCGTCTCGTGCCGCGCCGGGTGTCGTGTCCGGCGGGCGGGGCCACGGCCCCGTTCTTTCACCGTACTCCGCGAGGCGGTGCCCAAGCGCCGCTCCACGCTCCGGAACAGACCGGCGCCGGCGGCTCCGGAAGTACCGTGGACGTACGGAGGCGTGCGCGCCCCGCGCCGGTCGTTCGGGCGGGCTTCCGGCAGGAAAGGACGGTGTCGCAGTGGACCGCAACGAGCCAGAAGCGGAAGCCCTGCCGCCGCCGGGGCACGCCGAAGTCCGGATCGTCGCCGCGACCCCGGACGCCGCCCGGATGGTGGCCGACGTCCTGCGCCACTGCTTCGCCGGCGGCGAGCAGCGCAGCTACCCCACCCCTGGCGGGGGCACCCGCCTCCACCTCACCGTCGACACCGCCCACGCCGCCGAACCGGCCCGGTCCTGGCTGGCCACCAGCAGGCCCCCGAGCGGCACCGGGCCGCACTCCGAAGAACCCTGACAAGGCAGCGGAGCCGACGGGCGCGCGTGGCGGCCCCGGCCGCCACGGAGCATCCTGGAAGCCGCACCGCGATGCCGTCGGATCCGGCCCCCCATCGGCACCAGCCCGGTGATCGCTCCGCCGCCCGTCTGGAGGCGCCCCGACGACCGGCAGACGGTACGAGGACCGGGATCCCGACCGCTCGGAGAGCTTCGGGGAGATGCTGCTGGGCAGTCTCCTGGACCACGCCCATGTGCTTCCGCCCGACCGGATGGGGCGGGCCCTCGCCGACGCGGTCGCCCGGATCGGCGGCCGGGAGACGCGGATCCTGCTCCAGGACTACGGGCAGCAGAGGCTGGTGCCCCTCGCCGGGGAAGGGCTCGAGGACGGAGATCCCCTGCCCATCGACGGTTCGGAGGCCGGCCGGTGCTTTCTCACCGCACACCCGGTCGAGGTGGCGCTCGCCGACGGGGTGCGGGTCCACGTCCCGCTGCTGGACGGCGGCGACCAGGCCGGCGTCCTGGAGCCCGCCTACGACGTGGCCGGCGACAGCTTCGACCACGCCCTGAACGGGGACGTCCTCCACCTCGCCATGATCGATGCCATGGGCCACGGCCTGGACGCGGCGACCATGGCGACCGTCGTCATCGGCGCGTACCGGCACGCCCGCCGCACCAGCGTCGAGCTGTCCGAGATCTACCTCTTCATGGACCGGGCCGTCGCCGAACAGTTCGCCCCCGACCACTTCGTCACCGCGCAGATGCTGCGACTCGACACCGGCACCGGCCGCCTCCAGTGGGTCAACGCCGGACACCCCGCCCCCATACTCATCCGCGACCACCACGTCGTGCGCCGCCTGGACAGCCCCACCACCCTCGTCCTCGTCGAGTGGCGCGGACGAGGGTGACGGGGGCTCGGCGCGTCCAGCTCCGGCGCGGAGTACGTTGGAGGTACCGGGAGCACCTCGAGCACCCGCCCTCACGCGGACGTCGTTCCCGGCGATCAAGACACTGGGCCGTCCATGGGCGGCCCGGGGACAGGTCCCGGTCTCATGACCAGCACCACCGCTCCCATCCGCCAGGCACGCCTGGCACTGACACCGAACACCTCCCTGGCCGGGCTGCTGGACGGCGCCTGGTGGCCGTACTCACGCGATCTCGTCGTCGAGCTGCCGCCCCTGGTGGACGCGCTGCGGGACCGCTGGGGGCGCGTCACGCGCATCACCGCGAACCCCGTGCCCTGGCCCGTCGCCCCGTACCAGGTCCCCGTCGGCGGATACGCCGTGCACGTCGGCTGGTTCACCGACCAGGCTCCCGACACGATGATCCTGCTCTCGTACCACCTCGGCCGCTGCGACCTGCTCGTGATTCCCCCGGAGACCGAACCCGCCTCCGCCGCAAGGCTGATGGCCGTCGCCTCCGCTCCGGGCAACCTCCACACCACGGACACCCTCATGTCCGACGAGGACGCCACCGCTCGCCGCCTGCGGGAGGCGCGAGCCGGTGAAGACGCCCGGGAGGCGGACGGCGAGGTCTCCTCGCGGCTCCGGCCCCGTCCCCGCCCCCGCCCCGTCGTCGGGGCACGCATGATCTACCTGCCGCAGAACATGCGGAGGTGACGGCTGCCGGTCTGTCGTCTCCCCGGCCTCTTCGCGCCGCGAACAAGTATCTGTGCCGGCGGGATGAGAATGCGAGGAGTGGCGCCGCCAGGCTTATTGGCGTCCAGAAATAGTGGCGCCATCGAACCGGGAACGACCGAGTCCGCGTGCTAGTCTCGATTTCAGTTGCAGTTGTGGTTCCCAAAACTTCAAGCCCCCAGTCAAGCCCATCGGCCCCTGGGAGTGCTTTTTCGTCTCCGGTCTCTCCGGCGGGGTAATCATCACGGCGACACAGCATTCGCGCAGTGCGGATGCCGATGAGCCCCCAGAAAGAGATCTGACATGAGCAGTGGCACCGTGAAGTGGTTCAACGCAGAAAAGGGCTTCGGCTTCATCGCGCAGGACGGCGGTGGCCCCGACGTGTTCGCCCACTACTCGAACATCGCCGCCCAGGGCTTCCGCGAGCTGCAGGAAGGCCAGAAGGTCACCTTCGACGTCGCGCAGGGCCAGAAGGGCCCGACGGCCGAGAACATCGTTCCCGTCCGAGGCTGACGCGCACGACGTGGCTGGGGCCCGCATCCCTCGGGGTGCGGGCCCCAGCCGCATTCTCTTCTCCGCCGACACGGCCTTTCATGTCCGCTCGAATCCGCCTCGGAATTCTCCTCGCCAATCGATCGTCGGACAATTCATGGATGGACGCCGAGTCGAGAGGGCCCGCATGAACAGCACGGCCACGACGCACCGTTTCCCCGGACGTCCGCGACGACAATGACGGACCGAGGCCGGGTGGATTCACGCCGGCTCCGTCGATCCCCCCACGCTCCCCGCGCGCCCCACGCTCCCCGCCGTGACGAATTTCGCCGATCTCGACATGCCGAGACGATTGCTCGCCGCGCCCGGCGTCGAAGGCGGGGCTCGGCGCGATACTTCCGACCCCGTCATGCGCTCCGGATCCGAGCCCCGGCGGCCAGAACCCGATCTCGTACCCGGGGCCGACACTCTTCTCTCTCCCACCCAGGAGTCGCATGTGACACCGACTCAGGCACAGCTCCACCCCGCGCTCACCGCCGGCGGCCCGCCCGCGCCCCAGACCGGCGAGGCAGAGCCGCATGTCTGGGCCGACATGACCGTCGAGGTGGCTCTGGCGGTCATGAGCGGCGCGCGCACCGGGCGCCTCATCGTCCGGGACGACGACGGGCTGCCCACCGGCCTCGTCACCCGTGCCCAGCTCAACGGCTTCCGCGCCACCTCCGCCTACACCGACCGGGTACAGCTGCGTGACCTGCGCCCCGCGGGCTTTCCGTCCCGTCCTTGACGACGCGGGCCGAGGCCGAGCACATCCACCCGCCCCACCGCCGTACCGGCCGATCCCGTTCCTCCTTCTTCTGCGAGCTTCCGCGAGCTCCTATGCGCTGCGTCATACCGCCGCGACTTCAGCGCCCGCGAGGTCGTCAGGGCCCTGACCCGGCTCGGCTTCACCTGCCGTACCCGCTCCGCGGCCACGGACGGCCCGGTCCGGCACGTCCGCGGCGGTCTGACCCTGCGGCGGGCGCACATCCCGTACGAGACGCGGGGACCGGCTGCGTTCACGCCGACCTCCGGCTGTCGTCCGGCCGGTCTCGCGAGCGGGAGACGCTCGCCCGACGGAGTCGCGCGGCGGAGGACCGGCGGACGTCAGCCGTGATGCGGGCACGCCCGGGATCACGGCACGGCTCCGTGGTAACGGCAGTTCGGATGGGAGCATTACCCTCGGTGAAGGCGTCGGGCCCCCGACGCACACCGGAAGGTTGGGCGGAGAGCATCCGTGCCCGAGCGGACACGGCACCGCGAGGACTGTGCCGGCGTGTGGCTCCGCGTGCGGACCACCACCGGATCACGGTCCTCCTCGGGCGCTCCGGTGTCCGAAGGCGCCAGCGCGCAGGTCTCCTCGGCCCCTCCCCCAGAGAGGTGAGAATGACAGCAGACGATGCCCTCGGCCGTCTCGACGATGACGACTACCCCGCCTACACCATGGGCCGGGCCGCCGACATGATCGGCACGACCCCCGGGTTCCTCCGCGCTCTCGGGGAAGCCCGCCTGATCACGCCGCTGCGTTCCGAGGGCGGCCACCGGCGCTACTCCCGCTACCAGCTGCGCATCGCCGCCCGCGCCCGGGAACTCGTCGACCAGGGCACGCCCATCGAGGCCGCCTGCCGCATCATCATCCTCGAGGACCAGCTCGAAGAAGCCCAGCGCATCAACGCCGAATTCCGCCGCGCGGCAGCCGAGGGAGAGCCTCCGGCCGAGGGCTGAGCGGCGCCGGCGCCCGCAGCGACTCTGCGACTCTGCGACTCTGCGACTACCCAGTGGACCCGGCAGCACCGTGGCCGAACCCGCTGTCCGCAGCCATCGACCACGTGGTTCCCGTAGCTGCCGGCGGGCCCCACCCAGGCCGAGCTGTGCATCCGTGCCCTTCTCGACAGGCTCGGAGGAGAGGTTTGTCCGCAGGCCAGAGGCCATATTGGCGGTAAGCGCGGCGGTGATTCCCAAGCAGCAGGAAAGGTGGCCCGCCCCGCTGCCGGGGGATGACAGGGGGCGGGCCGGGAGAGTGGTCTGTCACCCCGTCACTGACGGGGCCGGCTGGGGCGACGCCGTGGCCGCGCCGGAAGTGCTGTACGCCGCGAGAGGCCATTCACGCTGGTAGATCGGGAACGCCAGTTCCTTCTCGAAGAGCGGGGTGCCGAGGATGGCGATACGGGCCATCAGGGCGCCGCTGATGTCGAGACCGCCGTAGACGCCGGCCTTGCCGTTGACGACCGGGGCGGCGCCGGTGGAGTCGATGGTGACCGAGCCCTCGACCGCCGTACGGAGGTATGGCTTGATCGACGCCTTCAGGCCCACCGCGTCGTACAGGGCGACCGAGCCCTCGATGTTCAGTCCGGTACGGACGGACGCCTGGCCGCTGAGCGTGGCGCGGACCGGCGAGATGTTCAGCGTGCCGGGGTCGGTGAGCGTCTTCCAGCCGTTGCCCTTGGTGTAGTCGGAGTGGATGCCCCAGGTGGCGGCGAGCTGCTGCTCGGCGTCGATAGTGACCTTGCCGTCGGCTCCGACGGTGGCGTAGAGCGTCAGGTCCAGGGTGAACACGATCGGCACGGGACCGGCCATCACCGTGGGGGTGGAGTGGAGCTTGGCGAGCGGGATCCGGACCGGCTCGGCGGACCCGGCGATCCCGGCGCGGACGCGCCAGTCGGCACGGGCGGCGACCTGGAAGCCGACGCTGGCCTGCTGGGGGCTGAGCATGCGGCCGTCGTAGGAGAAGTCGAGGGTCGGGTCGAGCTGGACCGAGCCGGCCAGGGACACCGAGGCGCCGTGGGGCAGCGGGATCGTGGTGTCCGCGTCCAGCTTCAGGCCGGCCGAGACGGAGCCGTCGCCGCCGTCGGCGCGCTTGGTGAAGGAGAGCTTGAGGTCCTTGACCTGCGGCTCGACGGTGATGTTGCGCGGGTCGAGGGCGGTACGCAGGCTCGCGGAGCTGTCGCCGAGGAGCTCCGAGACGGTGGCCGGGCGGGTGCTGACGGCGGTCTTGCCGTCCTCGGTCTGCTTGACCTCGGTGACCGCGAGGAGGGCGCCGCGCGGGGCGGCCGGGGTCGGCGGACTGTCGATCAGCTGACCGGGCCGGACCCCGGCGTCGGCCGCGGTCGTGGCGTTCTGCGGAGCGTCGTCGGCGGGGGCCAGGACGGCCTCGCCGGTCCGCCGGTCGTACAAGGCGAGCTCGAGGTCCGGGGTGCCGGCCTGGACAGGCCTGCCGGACTTCGCGGGAGGAGTGACGATCGCCAGCTTCGCCGGCTTCTCCCTCGGCACGACCGTGACCGGCAGGCTCCTGGGGCCGGGGGTGTGCCGGCGTACCTGCGGTGTGGGGGTGGGGGTGGGGGTGACCGTGGGGTCGCCCGACGGGGAGGCGGCACTCGGGGTGACGGTGGCGTGGACGGCGGGGGCGGGGGCGTTGGCGTCGGCGGAGCGGGCCGCCGGTGGCGTCGTGCCGCAGCCGCTGAGGGTGAGGGCGGCGGCCACCGTGAGCACGGTCAGTGCTCGGGTGCGTATGGACATGCGGAGTGGTCACCTTCGACGTCGAGTTGGTCAGGTTCGATGTGTGGGGAGGGAGGCGGAACACAGGCGCATGGGCCTGACACAGGCGATGCCAGCCAATGTCAGGTCCATGACATGACCTGCGGTGCCGCGCGAGGCTGTGGCCTGAATGGGGGGCAGGCCACGCCCGTCGCCGGGTGCACGGATGCGCCCGGCGCGCTGACCGCAGAGGCGAAACTACAGCCTGTAGTTCCGTTGGGCAGACCGTACACTAGCCGGTAACCACACACGAAAACCGGGCAGTCAAGACCCCTGACGAACCGACGACATCAGGCCACGCACGCATGGGCGAGAAGCCAGGGAGGGCAGGAGATGGGCAAGCCGCCACGCTCCCCGCTGACCCGGGAGGGCATCCTGCGGGCCGCCCTGGCGCTGGTGGACGAGGAGGGCGCCGCCGCGCTGTCGACGCCCCGACTCGCCGCCCGACTGGGCGTCAAGGGCCCCTCCCTGTACAACCATGTCTCCAGCCGGGACGAGATCATCGACGGCATCCGGGAGCTGATCGCGGCCGAGATGGACCTCGACGCGAGCATCCACCCGTGGACCGCGGCGGTGGACAGCTGGGCCCGCGCCTACCGGGCCGCGATCGCCGCCCACCCACACGCGATCCCACTCCTCGCAGGACGGCCGGTGCGCTCGGCCTCTGCCCTACGCGGCTACGCGGCGGCATTCGACGTGCTGCGCGCCGCCGGATGGCCGGAGGACCACCTGATGCCCTTCGTGCAGTCCTTCGAGTATTTCCTCGCCGGCTCGGCCCTCGCCCTGGTCGACGCCCCCATCGCGCTGCCCCTGCCGGACGACGAACTCCCGCCCGGCCTGGACCCGTTCCTGAACGCCCCGCCCGACTACCGCGACATCGCGTTCGACGCGGGCCTGGCCGCCCTCATCCGCGGCTTCCAGGCCACCCTCGACACCCTCCGGACCGCCACCGACCGGTGAGCCCAGGCACCGACACCCCTCGCGAGGCCGTGCCACAACGTGCCGGCAGGCGCGGTGAACAGCGGTCAGCCGTCGAACACCTCGTCTTCGAGCACATCAGGGAAGTCGGTACGGGAGATCAGGTGGTCGTAGCCGAGGCCGGCCGCGTGGTCGGCCGGAGGTGCGGGATGCCGCAGTGGCGGAGCTTTCTGTGAGCGACTGCTCGGGCTGGGGGTCGTGACCACTCCGTCCGACGCCCCCTGACAGCTCCGACGAGAACAGCCACGCCGCTGAACTGCGGGAGCGGTGGACCTGCAGCCAGTGCATCCAGACCCCTTCGCGGGCCGGACTGCGGGGTGTCTACGGCTGGGTGGAGAAGATGGTGCAGATGCCGTCCTCCGCGCAGGTGGCCGGGTCGGTCTCGGCGGCGCGGTGGGCGAGAGTACGAAGTGCGGTGCGGGTGGTGCGGAGTTCGGCGATGCGGCGGTCGATCTCTTCGAGGTGCTGGTCGATGAGGTCGGTGACGTGGACGCAGGGGGCTTGCCCGCCGTCGCGGAGGGCCAGGATGCCGCGGATCTCGGCGAGGGTGAGGCCGGCGTGCTGGGCGTCGCGGATGAAGGCGAGCCGGGTGGTGGCTTCGGGCGGGTAGTCGCGGTAGCCACCGGAGGTCCGGGGTGGGGCGGGCATCAGGCCGGCCTGCTCGTAGTAGCGGATGGTCTTGGCCGTCACTCCGCCGGCGTCGGCGAGGTCTCCGATGCGCATGCCTCAAGGCTAGCGCTTGACCTTCCAGTGCACTGGAAGGTCTACGTTCGGTTCAGAGGCGACAAGCCGAGAGGACGCTGCCATGCGGATCACGGTTCTGACGGTTCCGGACTGCCCGAACGGCCCGGTCGTGACGGAACGGATCACCGCCGCGCTGGCCGGCCGGGCCGCCGAGGTCGAGCACATCGAGGTGCACGAGGAGACCGATGCCGGCCGCTGGGGCATGGCCGGATCCCCGACCGTCCTGCTCGACGGCACCGACCCGTTCGCGGTGGCAGGGGCGGCGCCGAGCGTGGCGTGCCGCGTCTACCGCGAAGGCGGCCAGGTGGACGGCGCGCCGAGCGTGGCCGCCCTGCGTACCGCCCTCGCCGAAGCGGGCCTTGGCGAGGCTGCGGAGCGGAACTGCTGCGAGGAGGACCTGCTCGGTCTGGTCGGGCGGGGCGGCCGCGGACGGGTGGCTCCGGTCGAGGGCGGGCTGCGGGCCGTGCATCGAGCCGTACTGCGCCACTTCGCGACCACCGGCCGGGCGCCCGGGGTGGCGCTGCTTGAGCCTGTCGCGGCTGCTGCCGGGCGTACGGCCCGGGACGTGCTGGCGGAGCTCGACCGGGAGGACTTCCTGACACTGGACGAGGACGGGCAGGTCCGGGCGGCGTATCCGTTCTCCGCCGTACCGACCTCGCACCGGGTGCGTATCGACGGCGGGGCGGAGGTGTTCTCGATGTGCGCCGTCGACGCCCTCGGCATCCCGGCGATGCTCGGCCGGGACGCGGTGATCTCCTCCACCGATCCGGTCACCGGCGAGCCGGTCACGGTCACCTCGACGGGAGGGACGACGGTGTGGGAGCCGGAATCGGCCGTGGTCTACGTCGGCCGCCGAGGCTGCTCCGGTCCCGCCGAGACGGTGTGCTGCGACACGCTGAACTTCTTCACCAGCCGCGCATCGGCCACCACCTGGTCGAAGCGGCATCCGGACGTGCCCGGCGAGATCGTCGGCCAGGACCGCGCCGAGGAACTGGGCCGGGCGGTCTTCGGCCCGCTGCTCGCCACGGAGGCCCCCGACTCCCCGAGCGCTCCCTGACGTACCGTCGATCGAGGAGGATGACCCCATGCAGATGCGGATCGAAGCGGTCGACCTTCCCGGCCGTACGTGCGGTGCCGCCCCGGACTTCCCCGGCTACGACAACATCCACGTCGCGGTCCAGCGGCGCGACCGCAGAGACGAGCTGCTCGACCCGCACCCCGGCGACGCCGCCTCGGCGACGTGGACGCTGGACTGTACGGCGACGGCGACCGACGCGGGCATCGACATCAGGGGTCCCTACATCCAGGGCCGGCCCGGAGCCCGCTTCGTCTACCTGTCCTGGGGCACCATGGACGAAGCGGGGACCTTCACCATGTTCCGGCGGGCCAAGCTCATGCTCGACGCGATCGCCCCCGCCACCGTCACCGCCGCGATGAGCTCCGGACGGCTCCTCGCGCGCCTGCGTCTCACCGACGGGCGCGGCCAACCCTTGTGCGCCCAGGTCCGGCCACCGCACATCGAGTGGTCGGCCGCACCGCAGCCACGCGGCGTCGACACCGCGACCCCGTAGGGCGTACGGCGCGCCGGCCGCCCACGGACAGGGCCGCAGCCGGACAGGGCCGCAGCCGCCCGTCGGCGGCCGTCGGCGGATAATGGAGGCGCGCAGGTGATCCCTCGCGGAGTAGCAGTTCCGCACGGCGGAAGGACCGCCATGATGATCACGAACGATCGCCCGGCTTCGGACATACGCGAGCCTTCCCCCTCGCCGGAGGAGCGGCGGGTCTACCGTGCGCCCGTCGGCTCCACCTGGGTCGTCCGGGAGCCCTCCCCCGGGCCCGGCACCGTGGTGCTCTCCGCGACCGGTGAATTCGACATGGACACCGTGCAGTGCCTGCACGAGGCACTCGCCGACGCCCGCCACGCCGGTGCCCGGCAGACGGTCCTGGACATCTCGCAGGTCGGATTCGGCGACTCCTCCTTCCTGCACGAACTGGTCGCCGCCCACTTCAGCCACCACCACCGGCTCGTCCTCGCCGGCCCGATCCCCGACCAACTGCGCGAGCTGTTCCTCCTGACCGGAACCCTCCGGCTGTTCCACACCGTCAGAAGCCGCAGGAGCATCGGCCTCACATGACCGGGCCTGCGCCTGGGTCGGTACGACGTAGTCGGGGCGGGCGGGATCGTCGTGCGTTCCTCGGCCTTCTCGCTGCCGGCGCCCTTGAGCCGGCACGGGTGGCGCCGGAGAGTGACGTGACGGTGTGTCCGCGTGTCCGGCACCAGCCTGCTGTGGCTTGATCGTCGGGCGGTCCCAGGCAGGGACCCGAGCATCCAACTCAGTCGGCATCTCCGGTCGAGGCGGCGCCCGTGAGCGTCACCTCCACCGCCGGCGCCAACCAGCCCTTCACCGTCCCGTCCGGCGTCACCCAGCTGACCATCACCGCCACCGGCGCCGCAGGGCAGAACGGGTCCGACGGAGGCGCGGGCGGAAGCGGCTCCACCGTCACCGGCACCGTGACCGTGCCGTCGGGCGCCAGCACCCTCTACGTCAACGTCGACACGGGCGGAGGCGCCGGCGCCCTGAGTCACGGTACGCCGCTCAGAAGCGTCGGTCGGTTTCAGGCGGAGGCGGCTTGGAGGAGGGTTTCGGCGGCAGCGGTGCGGGCGTAGAGGACGGAGCGGCCGGCACGGTGGGCGCTGACCAGACCCGCGTTGCGTAGCGCGGTGAGGTATTGGGACACCCCGGCCGGGGAGAGTCCGGTGCGGTGGGCCAGTTCGGTGGTGGAGGCCGGGGTCTCCAGTTCGGCCAGGAGCAGCGTTCGTGAGCGGCCCAGGACCGGGGCGAGAGCGCCGGTTCCTGTGGCGGGCCGTGTCACCCAGAGCGTGCCGATACCGCGGGCCGGATAGGCGAGTTGTGGCGGGTCCGGCGGTCGCACACGGGTGCGCAGACCGGGGCCCGTGAACGCGGAGGGGATCAGCAGCAGTCCCGCGCCTGTGGACCGGCGGGGCAGGTTTCGTTTCCGGCGGACCAGTGTGAGCGTGTTGTCGGCCCAGCTCACCGAGGTGTGCAGGTCGTTGAAGAGGTGGCCCGTGCCGTGCTCGGCGACGGTGCGGGCCCGGTGGAGGATGTCGGCGTCCAGCACGGCCTTGATCCGTGCCCAGTACGGGGCGAGTGCCAGCTCCCAGTACGTTTCGACCTCTCTGGTGACCTTGGCCAGACGGGAGGGCGGGTCGGCGTGCAGGCTCGACAGCCGCGGGCCGAGGTGTCCCTGGTGGCGGGCGAGGTGGTCGAGGTCCTGACGGACCCGGTCGGCGGGCGAGGCCGAGATCGCATCCCACTCGTCCGCCGGTGTGGGGGCCGGTCCGGCGGGGGCCGGGTTGAGGAAGTCGGGCACGTAACCGGAGGGTCCGATCAGCTCGGCGACCGCACGGTCCACCGGATCGGCTTCGGCACGATGCGCCTGCCCCAGCACGGCGAGGCGTTCGCCCCTGACGCCGTCCCTCGCGACCGCGACCAGGCGATCAAGGTGCTGCGCCGGGCGGTCGACCTCGGCGTGAACCACATCGACACCGCCGCGTTCTACTTCTCGCCGCTGCGCTGCGCCAACGAACTGATCAACCGCGCCCTCGCGCCCTACCCGGACGACCTCGTCATCGCCACCAAGGTCGGCCCCGGCCGCGACCCCTCCGGTGACTGGCTGCCGCACGCCACCCCCGAGCAGCTGCGCGGCCAGGTCGAGGAGAACCTGCGCCGGCTGGGCCGCGACCACCTCGACGTGGTGAACCTGCGCATCGTCGGTACCGATTCCGTCGCCGACCGCTTCGGCGCGCTCGCCGAACTGCGCGACGCCGGACTCATCCGCCACCTGGGCCTGTCCAACGTCCGCCCGCACCACCTCGCCGAGGCCCAGGCCATCGCACCGGTGGTCTGCGTCCAGAACATGTACGGCATCGGCGCGTCGCGTGAGCAGGAGGAGCTCCTGCGCCTCTGCGGTGAACAGGACATCGCGTTCGTGCCGTTCTACTCGATCGCCGGCACCGGACGCACAGCCGGCGCAAGCGGCGTCGACAGCAGCAAGGTGCACACCATCGCCCGCGCCCACGGGGTCAGCACAGCCCAGGTCCGGCTTGCGTGGACGCTGCACCGCGGCCCGCACGTCCTGGCCATTCCCGGAACAGGCGATCTCGACCACCTCGCCCAGAACGTGGCCGCCGGCTCGCTGCGCCTCTCCGGGGACGAACTGGCCGTCCTGGACTCGCACTCCCTCGATGCCGAAACGACAGCGTGAGCAAGGCAGCCCGATGACGTCGCGGCCCCGAGCCGGCGCCGCCCGCGTTCGGACGCCCCCGTGCGTCAGGCGGCGGTGGTGCCGGGGCGGACGATGGCGACCGGGCAGGAGGCGTGGACGGCGCACTGCTGGCTGACGGAGCCGAGGAGCAGGCTGGCGAATCCGCCACGGCCCCGACTGCCCACGACCAGCAGGTCCGCGCCCACGGACGCCTCGGTCAGTACCGCGGCCGGGTTGCCCGGGGCCACGTGCTCCTCGAACGGCACGTCGCCCGACTGGTCCATCACGGCGCGGATCTCGTCGGACACCGCCTGTCTGGCCTGTTGCGGGTCGAAGGCGGCGTCCACGCCCGACGCGGACCAGCCCACGGCTCCGGGCACGTCGTAGGCGCCCCACGCCTCCAGCTTCGCGCCGGTCAGGCGGGCCTGCCGTACCGCCCATCGCAGGGCCTCGTACGAGGTCGGGGAGCCGTCCACTCCGACGACGATGCGCCGGGGCTCCTCGCTCTGCCCGCTCTGCTCACTGGTGTTCATGGCGAGTCCCTTCACGTCACCGGCTCCGGCGCGGGCACCGGACCGGGCAACGGCCCCGGCTGGGGTCGCGGCTCCGGGCGCGGGCCCCCCGGCTGCGGATCCGGCCCGGGCTGCGGAGGCGTCGGCGGCACCGGGTCGGGGCCGCCGGGCCCGGACCGGGAACCGGCCCCGGCTGCGGACCAGGCCCCGGGCCCGGTGCCGGCGTGGGGCTCGGCGGAACCGGATCATTCGGCGGAGTGCCCATCGAGGCCCGTGCTGCTCGCGCCGGCTCCGGCCCCGGCCTTGGTGCCGGTGCGGGGCCAGGACCCGGACCGGGCCTCGGCCCCGGCCCCGGACGGGGTGCCGGCGGCCGGCCAGGGAACGGGTTCGTCGGGGGCGCCGGCCGCGGCTCCGACGGATCCGCGGGGTCCGGCGGCATCGGACGGGTCGGGGTCGGGGGAGGGAGACCGGTCTGCGCGTCGCTCACCATGATCACACCCGTTCACAAGGTCCTCGGGCGGTAGCTCTCCACTCTCTCGGCTGCCCGGACAGGGCCCGCCCATTCCCCGCCCCCTGCCCTCTGCCCCCTGCCCCCTGCCCCCTGCCCCCTGCCGGGCATAGCGGCACGACGTCCGGGAACGCGCTCATCAGAGGAGTGGCGTGAGCGGTGAGGAGACGGCGGGAGGAGACGGCATGGACACCTCGCTTCCGGAGACCCTTCCGGAGACCATGGCGGCCTGGGTCGTCTCCGCCGACCGCCCGGGGAGCCTGGAGCGCGCGGAGCTCCCCGTACCGGTCCCGTCGCCGGACGAGCTGCTGGTCCGCGTACGGGCCTGCGGCGTGTGCCGTACCGATCTGCACGTCCGCGACCACGACCTGCTGCCCCACCAGGACCGGGTCGTACCCGGCCACGAGGCCGTCGGCGACCTCGTCGCCACCGGCAGCGAGGTCACCGGGGAGCAGCGGCCCCGGGCCGGCGCGCCGATCGGCATCCCGTGGCTCCGCGGCACGTGCGGCGCATGCCCGTACTGCACGCGCGGCCGGGAGAACCTGTGCCTGTCCTCGCGCTACACCGGCTGGGACGCGGACGGAGGCTATGCCGAGTACGCGACCGTCCCTGCGGAGTACGCCTACGAGCTCCCCACCGGATCTCCCAAATCCCCCGGGTACTCCGCCGAGGAGCTGGCGCCCCTGCTCTGCGCCGGGATCATCGGCTACCGGGCCCTGCGCCGGGCGGATCTGCCCGCCGGCGGCCGGCTCGGCATCTACGGATTCGGCGCCTCCGCGCACCTCGTCGCACAGCTCGCCCTCGCCGAGGGCGCCACCGTCCATGTGCTCACCCGCTCGCCCGCCGCCCAGACCCTCGCCCTGGAACTCGGCGCCGCCTC
The DNA here is from genome assembly GCF_041270065.1 of Streptomyces fradiae. Taxonomy (NCBI): domain Bacteria; kingdom Bacillati; phylum Actinomycetota; class Actinomycetes; order Kitasatosporales; family Streptomycetaceae; genus Streptomyces; species Streptomyces fradiae. The sequence goes on from NZ_CP065958.1 coordinate 3,770,174, forward strand.
GGCCCGCGACGCCCTGCGAGGGCCGCCCGAACCGCTGGACTCCGCCGTCCTCTTCGCCCCCGCGGGCGAGCTCGTACCGGTGGCCCTGGAGGCGCTGGGCAGCGGCGGAACGCTCGCCGTCGCGGGCATCCATCTCTCCGACATCCCGCCCCTTGACTACCGCAAGCACCTCTTCCGGGAACGGACCGTCCGCAGCGTCACCGCCAACACCCGCGAGGACGGACGCGCGTTCCTGTCCGCGGCCGCCGAACACCGACTGCGCCCGACCCTGTCCCGTTACGACTTCGCCGCCGCCGACACGGCCCTGGACGACCTCGCCGCCGGCCGCGTCCACGGCGCGGCGGTCCTCCGCATGCCCGTACCGCCCGAACCGCAGGAGGCTCGTCATGAACGAACGGAAGCTCTCCCGCGAGGAGAAGATGATCCTCGACGGCATCGAACAGGACCTGCGGGGCGATGAACCCCTCGATCACCGGCTCCGCGCCCTCGGAGAGGAGAACAGCCCTGGCGGCTGGATACGCCGGCACCGCCTCGGCCTGGCCACGGCATGCCTCGGCATCGTCTGCGTGGCCTTGTTCGTACCGACGGTCGCCACCTCGTCCCCGGCGCTGCTGTGGCTCTTCGCCGCCGTGTGGGTGGTCACCGCGGTGTGCCTCATCCGGTGGGTGGAGCGAGGGTGGCGCCGCCGGAGGACCGCAGCGGCCCGACGGAAGGCGGCGACGACGCCATAGCGACGGCCGCGTCCCGCTGACGGGGCGGGGCGGGGCGGGGCGGGGCCGAACGAGCCGCTCACCCGTACAGGCGACGGGCCGACGGCGTGGACCGCGGGGCGGCGCCAGGTGTGGTGTACGCGAAGTTCAGCACCGTGCGCCGCGCTTCGGGCCGGGTCAGCGGGGTGACCCGGTGCGCGGTGGTGTCGCTCCGCAGCAGGTAGGCGTCGCCGGCGCGGTGGTGCGCGGTGCGCCGCGCGGACGCGGAACCGGCGGTGAGGTCCCGTAGGGAGGCGGCGTCGGGGACGTACTCCAACAGGCCGCCCTCCTCCGGCGTATCGGGCGCCTCCAGGAACATCACGAGGGCGTAGGGGTAGTCGTCGGTGTGCGCGCCATGGGTGTCGCCCTCGCGGTGGAGGATGTTCAGCACGTGCCGCTCCACCGGGTCCGACACCGGAAGCGCCGTCTCCCCGATGAGCCCGGAGAGGAACGTCAGCAGCTCCGTGTCGGCGTACAGCTCGGGGACGAGACGCGACATCTCGGCGATGACCTGGCCGCCCAGGGTCGTCATGCGCCGGGGCGAGCCGCCCATGCACTCCATCTCGAAGTCCCGCCGCCGCGCCGCCCGTTCGAGCCGCCCCACCTCCTCGCGCAGCTCGGCCAGGCCGGCCGCGGTCAGCAGACCGGGCAGCGGCAGATACCCCTCCGACCGGAGGTGGCGGGCGGCGGGGGCGTCGCCCGCCGGGTGAGGGCCGCCGAGCGATCCATTGGTTACGGAAAGTAGCGTCACGAGTGTGCAGGGTAGCGGTGACGTGATCTTCAGTCTCACTCCCACTACCAGAGCCCCAGGTCGGGGACCTGGGGCTCTGCCCATCCTGCGCCGATGACCGGCCCTGCCGGGATGTCAGGGCTTGATGCGGACGACCTGCGGGTCGTGGTCGGAGGCCTGGGTGGCGAATTCGCTGTTGATGTGGACGACGTCGTAGTGGGTGTGCTGGGGCTTCAGGGCGGGGCTGACCAGGATGTGGTCGAGGACCTGGGAGTTGCCCTGGTAGACGTAGGAGTAGCGCTCGGACTCGGGGAGTTCGTTGACCAGGTCGCGCAGGACGCCGTCCTGGGTGAGGGTCTGGAGCGCGGGGGAGAACTGGTAGTCGTTGAAGTCGCCGAGGGAGACCACCCGGGCGCGCGGGTCGGCGGCCAGGAGCTTGGCGACGAAGGCCTGTTCGGCCGCGGCCTGCTTGGCGCGCTGGGTCTCGGAGCTGCGGGTCGGGGCCTGGAAGCGGCTGTCGAGGCCCTGGTCGCCGCCCTTGCTGTTGAAGTGGTTGGCGATCACGAAGACCGGCTTGTTGTGGAACTTGAACTGGCCGACCAGCGGCTTGCGGCTGCTGTTCCAGGCCTCGTTGCCCGGGTCGATCCGGCCCGGGGACGCGGTCAGCGAGGTGCGGTTGCCGGTGCCGGTCACGTCCACGGGGGTGGTGGCGTCGCCGCCGGGGATGTCGGTGAAGGAGACGCGGGCCGGGTTGAAGAGGAAGACCTGGCGGATGTTGCCGCCGGGCTCGCCGCCGTCCTTGCCGTCCACCGGGTCGACGGAGCGCCAGTCGTACGCCGGGCCGCCGGCCGCCTTGATCGCCTCGACGAACTTGGCGACGGTGGCGTCGGACGAGACCGTGCCGTCGTTGACCGGGCCGTTGTCGTCCTGGATCTCCTCCAGGGCCAGGATGTCGGGCGAGCGCAGGTTGGTGACCACGCCGGCCGCCAGCTCGGCGAACTTCGTGTCCGGGTCGCCCGGGTCGAGGTTCTCGACGTTGTACGTGCCGATCTTCAGCTCGCTCGGCAGGCCGGAGGCGGTGACCTCCCGCTGCAGCCCGCCGGACTCGACGCCGCCGATGCGGGTGGCCGCGACGGAGTAGCCGCCGAACGAGGTGTAGTCCAGCGGGCCGCCGGTGGCGCCGGTGAGCCGGTCGCCGACGTCGGCGACCGGGAAGTCGGCTGCCGCTCCGAGCGACTGGACCATGAGGCGGCCGGAGTTGGGCCGGTCATAGCCGAGGTAGACGACGCCGCCGCGGGACGAGCGCGGGTCCTGCTCGCGGGCGTCCACCCACAGCTCGTGGTACTCGTTGCTGGCCTGGGTCACCGGTACGTCGGCGACCTGGACGTCCATGCCCTCGAGGGACTCGTACAGGTCGAGCGCGTACGTTCCGGGGCGCAGCGGCAGGGACTCGATCGAGCCGCCCGCCGCCTCGGGGGCGTACGCGGCGGGGATGTTCGTGCCGTCGAGGACGACCGGCGCGGGCACCGGGTTGCCCGAGGAAACCACGGTGACCTTGGGGCCGGTCAGCTCGGTGACGGACTGCGAACCGCCCGAGCTGTTCGGGTAGTACTCGCTGACCTTGGCGGTGACGAGCACCGCGTCGCCGACCTTGACGGCGGGGGCGGCGCTGCCGGTGAAGACGAACACGCCCTCGCTGGTGGCCGGGTCGGCGTCCGCGTCGGGGTCCTGCATCCAGAAGCCCTTGGAGCCGTACGTCCGCACGCCGGTGACGGTGCCGGGGACGCCCGTGACCGTCTTGCCGGCCAGCGGCGAGAGGCGGGTGGCGCCCTGGATGTCGTGGATCCGCACCGTACCGGGCTCGGTCGGGCCGCCGCCGGAGCCGTCGCCGCCACCGCCGGGGGTGGACTCGCCCTTGCCGTTGACGGGGGTGGGCGCGCCGGCCTGGAGGTCGGCGGCGTTGTCGTCGGTGTCGGCGAGGGACGCGGCGCGGGCCACCGAGGCGGTGTTGGAGGCGCCCGGGGCGGCGGCGGAGCCCTCGTGGACCACGGCGGTGCCGAAGCCCACCAGGTCGACGACCCGGGGGTCGGCGGCGCAGTCCGCGGCGGTCTTGCAGGTCAGCGCGTCGGTGCCGTTGACCAGCGCGATGGTGCCCGTGGTGGCGGACAGGGCCAGGTTGCCGGCGGCGTCGGCGGCCGGCAGCTCCACGGTGCCGCCGGCGCCGGGCGCCTCGGCGACCAGGTAGCGGCCGCCGGGGGCCACGGAACCGGTCAGCGGAGTGACGCCCCACTTGCTGGTGGCGCTCGGGTTGCCCGGCAGGTACTGCACGCTGTAGCCGGCCAGGCCGAAGGCGGCCGCGGACGGGTTGGCGAGCTCGATGAAGTCGTTCTTCAGCGTCGCGCCGGAGTTGCCGCCACCGCCGTACACCTCCGCGATGACCGCGCCCGTCGACGGGGCGGCGAGGGCGCCGGGCAGCGGGACGAGCACCAGGGACGCGGTGACCGCGGCAGGCAGGGCGGCACGCAGCAGCAGGCGGGGGGAGCGGCGGCGAGTGGATATGGGGCTGGGGCTGGGCACCGTTGCGGAGCTCCTTCGTGACGGGACGGGGCCGACCCCGTCGCCGCGCCGGCGCGGCAACCGGGGTCGCTGAGGGTCCATGAGGGGTCGTCAAAGTGGCGGCGGAGGGAGCCTTCGGGCGTCTCACGCGGATCCAGGGGCGAAGATACGCGCGTAGAACATGGCGTAACAAGGCTTCGGACGTGAACTTACGAGGACGGGCGCGAGCGCGGTACGAGGACGGGCTCGAACTTGTACGGGTCGGGCGCGGCCTATACGAGCGCGGGCCCGGGCCGTACGCAGACGGGCTCGGGCGCGCTACGAGGCCGAGCCCGACCCGTACAAGTTCGAGCCCGGGCTATACGAGGAGGAACGCGGCCGCGGTGGACGCGCCGAGCGAGGCGCCGGCCACGGTCTGGGCCACCGTGTGGTACGTCAGTGCGACCCGGGACCAGCAGACGGCGGCCGTGAGCGCGTAGGCGATCAGCCACCAGGGCGAGTGCACGGCGGCGAGCAGGGCCACCACCGCCGAGGCGACGGCGGCGTCGACCGAGATCTTCCAGACGGTGTTCACCGCGAGCAGCCCGATCGTCATCACCCACAGGGCGAGCATCGCGACCAGGATGGCCGTGGGCGCCCCGCCCAGGAGCATGACCACCGAACCGGTGCCGATGGAGCCGAGGATGACGAAGAAGATGGGCGCCCGCTGGGTGCGGTCGACGACGTGGCGGTCGCCCCAGGTGCCGCGCTTGCGCTCCCATTCGATGTAGCGGGCCGGGATCAGCCCGGCGCACAGGGCGCCGAGCAGCCCCCACAGCAGGCCGGTCCAGTGACCGGACGCGGCGGCGAGGCCGATCCCGAGCATGCCCGCGAGCAGGACGTTGCGGGGCTGGAGGACGTCGGTGACGACGCGGGCGGTCCGGTTCACGCGCCGGCCTCCAGACCGGACGACGCCAGACCGGAACCCGTACCGGACTCCGGACCCGTACCGGACCCCGGGCCCGTACCGGACTCCGGAGCCGTACCGGACTCCGGACCCGCCCCGAGGCCGGTCCGCAGGACGGCGCGGGCCCGCTGCTCCGGGATGCCCTTGTACGCGGCGGCCACCCGTACCAGCCAGGCGACCTCGCCGTCCTGGTCGGTGGCGGGCTTGGTCTCGAAGGCGGCGGCCTTCCCGGCGGGCGCGCCCTCCGCCTTGGCGGCCAGGGCCGCCTTGATCCAGTAGGCGTCGGCGAGCGAGCCGGCCCTGCCGGGGTCCGCGGCCTCGGCCTCGGCGGCCTCCTTGGCGGCGGTGAGCAGGCCGTCGGGGACGTAGTGCCGCAGCTTCTCGACGGCGTCCGCGATGTCGGCCGCCCAGCGGTCGACGCGCAGGTCCGCGGGGGTGCCGAAGCGGGTCAGCTCGCGGGCGAGCGAGGCGGGCGGGGCGAAGGGCTGGTCGGGGAAGGCCGTCATCAGCTCGCGCCAGAGCGGATGCAGATCCGCCTGCGCCCGCCACAACCGGGCCCGCCGCCAGCCCTTGCTGAAGGCGGGGATGGAGGCGCCGAGCGCGAAGAAGGCGAAGAGGACCACCTGGGCGGCCTCGGTGATCTCGTCGAAGGCCAGCGCGAAGCCCTCGCTGGGCCGGTCGGCCACGCTGATCCACAGGAACAGGGTGCGGCTGAGGGTGTAGCCGACGCCGATGAACATCGCGAAGGTCATCATGCCGAGGCCCACCCGGAGGTGGAGCGCCTTGGCGTCGGCCGTGGCCAGGGCCCACTGATAGGCGCAGACGGCGGACGCGGCGCCCAAGTACAGGTAGAAGACGCTCATGTAGAGCGTGGCGCCCCACTGGCCGGCGTGTTCGGCCACGAACCGGTCCGCGGGGACGGAGCGGTCCACCACCGTGAAGAAGAGCACGGTGAGGAGGATCAGGGTGGCCACGGAGGCCTTGGCCGCCACCCGCTGGACGATCCGGGCGAAGCGCACGTGGCGCGGGATCTCCCCGTCTGCCGGGAAGTGGCCGTAGATGGCGACGATGTAGCTGAGGATCGCCAGGATGGCGATGGTGGACGTGTAGTGCTTGATCAGCACCGCGAGGTCCACGACGGAGCTGTTGTTGAGGCCTATTCGGACCACTTGGGTCTTGGTCCACAGGGCGACGGCGAAGCCCGCGTAGCAGCCCCACAGGGCGCGGCGGCGCTTGTCCTCCTCGTCACCCCAGAGCGCGGCGGGCATGCGCCACAGGGCGACGGCGGTCATCAGACCGGCGACGAGGTAGCCGGCGAGGTCGAGTCCGGTCACGTGGGTTCCTCGGGGTCTTCTACGGGAGGGTGGGGGGGGTGACTGCCGCGATGGCGCTACGAGCGGCGGAAGAGCGTGTCGCGCAGGAACGAGCCGCTGAAGAACGCACGGCGCCGGTGCGCGACGGGCCGGGAGAGCGAGTTGGCGAGCCGTCCGACCATGTCGTCGCTGGTCACGTCTCTGGCCATGCGCGGGATGAGGGAGGCGCCGAACTCGGCGACCCGCTCGTCGTGGGTGTCGTACTGGGCGCGGGCCTGGACCGTGTCGGAGGAGAGCACCCGCTTGATCAGCGAGGTGTCGAACACCGGGAGCAGCGCCCGCAATTGGTCCGCGTCGAGGCTGGTGCCGTGGTCGAACCACTCGTGGCAGAGCTCGTGCAGGATCACGTGCTGGGTCTGGTACGCGGTGGGGCGGCGCCGGTAGAGCACGTAACTGGTCGTGCCGGACTTCAGCCGCAGACCGCAGGCCGCGTTGACGCGGGCCAGGCGTTCGGGCAGCTCCTGGAGGACGATGGTCCGGCCGCGGGCCGCCTCCATGTTGGCCACCAGGCCGTCGATGGTGAAGGGGGCCGGTATGGGCAGGTCGGCCAGTCCAGCTTCACACTCTTTGCGCAGTTCGCGCAGGGACATGGGGGCCTCTTGGTCGTCGTCACGCGTGTGTGACATGCGCTCGACGATTTTAGCCAATGCCGATCGCACACACGAAAGACGCGTCCGCCGGTGCCCGGGTTCCCCGCCCTACGCCAGGTCGTCCGCCGCGCCGTCGGGCTGCTGCTTGGCCTTGGTGTCCGCGAGCAGCGACAGCGCGAACTCCAGGAGCTCCGCCGGCAGCCCGTCGTCGTCGACCCCCCGGCCCGCGACGCCGCTGATCTCGCCGGTGCGGCGCTTGGCGAGGAACTGGAGCCCGGCGACCACGTCGCCCACGACCTCCGACTCCTCCTTGAAGAACCGCCAGTCCACGCCGAAGCCAAGGCCGAGCGCCTTGAGGATCTCCTCGGAGGGCTGGGTGACCTTGCCGGCCAGGATGTTCGAGAAGTAGCTGTGGGAGAGGGCGCCGCCGCGCTCCCTGACCAGCTCGGCGAAGGTCCGTCCGGACACCTTCTGGCCGGGGAAGGTCTTCTCCAGCATGTACTCGACCTTCTGCTGCAGCGATTGCAGTTCGGGCGCGCGTTCTCCGCCGATGTCCATCCTGTTTACCCACTGTTCGCATCACGCACCGGCGCATGTGCCGGGCTTGCGTAAACACTCTACGTCACTGTTAACTACAAAAAACACGGCCAGGGGACCACAGGGGAGTCCCCTGGCCGTGTGAACCACCCTGCGCGGACCCGCACTTACAGGCGTAGCCCTTCGCGACGGGGGATGCACGAAGGGCTACCCGTGCAGTATGCCAGCCCGTCAGGAGCCGCTCCACAGGGCGCATCTGGGGGCGGCGGCCTTCCCCCGGCCCGCGGCCGCACCTGGACCGAGCGCCTTCCGGCCGAGGGAAAGTAGTCCTGTGCACCATCGAACCCACCTGGACCGCAGGGCCCACGGCGCCCACCGGGCCCCGGCGGCGCTGGCCGCCCTGGTCGTTCTCGTCGGCTCGCTCACCGCCTGCGGTTCGGGCGTCGGTCCCGAGCGCTGTGTGCCGGAGGCGTCGAGTACGGCGGGGGCCGCCGAACTCGTCGGGAGTTACGACGGGTCCCTGGAGGCCGAGGGCGTCCGCCTCACCCTCGCCGGCACGGCCGGGGCGGGGCAGGGCGGCACCATGACGGCGGAGAACTGGCCCACCGGCTCCTTCTCTCGATCGGCATCGACGGCGAGCGGACCTTCGTCTACGACGACGTCGACCCCGACGTCTGCCCGGACTTCCGACTGCGGCTCCGGACCCCGCCGAACTGACCCGACAGAACTGATCCCGCAGAACTGACCCGGCAGAACTGACCCTCCGTCGGAGCAGCGCCGCGCCTAGGATGGGCGCATGGCCCTGATCGCGAGTGACGTGGACCGGTTCGAGGCGGCGCGGCCGCGGTTGGAGGCCATCGCGTACCGGCTGCTCGGGTCGTCGGGCGAGGCCGAGGACGCCGTACAGGAGACGTTCCTGCGGTGGCAGGCGGCCGAGGTCGGGCGGATCGAGGTGCCCGAGGCGTGGTGGACGAAGGTGCTCACCAACTACTGCCTCAACCAGCTGACTTCGGCGCGCGCCCGGCGCGAGACGTACGTCGGGCAGTGGCTGCCCGAGCCGCTGCTCGCCGGCGACCCGATGCTCGGGCCGGCCGACACGGCCGAGCAGCGCGAGTCGGTGTCGTACGCCGTGCTCGTCCTCATGGAGCGGCTGTCGCCGGGCGAGCGGGCCGTGTACGTGCTGCGGGAGGCCTTCGACCACTCGCACCGGGAGATCGCCGAGATCCTCGACATCAGCGAGGCCGCGAGCCAGCAGACGTACCACCGGGCGAAGAAGCACATCGCGGACGGCCGGGCGCGCACCGAGATCGACGAGGCCGCGGCCCGGCGGATCGTGGAGGAGTTCCTGGCGGCGGCGACCAGCGGCCGCACCGAGCCCCTGCTGCGACTGCTCACCCAGGACGCGATCTCAGTCGGCGACGGCGGCGGCAAGGTGCCGGCGCGGGCGAAGGCGTTCGAGGGCGCGGTCGCGGTGGCCACCTTCCTGCGCGGTCTGTTCAAGGGGGGCCCGGCCCAGCGGGCCATCGTCGGCGGAACGTCCGAGATCTACGCCATCACCGCCAACGGCGGGCCGGCCGTCCTGGCGGTCGTGGACGGGCGGGTCGTCGGGCTCCTCTGCCTGGAGGTCGCCGCGGACGGGATCGTCGCGGTGCGCAGCCAGGTCAACCCCGACAAGCTGGTCCGCGCGACGGAGCGCTGGGCGGCGGAGGGGCACGGCGAGGCGCCGCTCCACACCCTCTGACCCCACCCACCATCAATGTGACACGGGTCACATCCGAATCCTGTCAGGAAACGCGGGGCTGCCCGGTTCAAGGGGCGACACCACGCCGGACCACGGCGGAACCGCCCAGACAGGAGCACGGACATGCAGGTCACGCAGCCCACGCAGCAGCACCGCATCGTCGTTCTCGGCGCCGGCTACACCGGCGCCGTCGCGGCCGGCCGCATCGCCAAGCGGCTGCACCGCGAGGACGTCACCATCACCCTCGTCAACCCGGAGCCCGACTTCGTCGAGCGCGTCCGGCTGCACCAGGTCGCGGCCGGGCAGGACCTGAAGCCGCGGCCGTTCGCCGAGATGTTCGCGGGTACGGGCGTCCAGCTGCGGCTCGGACACGTCACCGCGGTGGACGTGGACCGGAAGACGGTCTCCGTCGCCGGTACGGACGGCCAGGGCGACGGGCGGCCGGCGGAGCTGCCGTACGACACCCTCGTCTACGCCCTCGGCAGCGGCTGGAACGACGGCGGTGTCCCCGGCGCCGCAACCCACGCCCACGAGGTCGCCGGCCGCCCCGGCGCGCTCCGGCTCCGCGAGCGCCTGGCCGCGCTCGGCGCCGGCCGGACCGTGGTCGTCGTCGGCGGCGGCCTGACCGGCCTGGAGGCCGCGACCGAGATCGCCGAGGCCCGCCCCGACCTCGACGTCGCCCTGGCCGCCCGCGGCGTCCTCGGCGACTGGCTCTCCGCCAAGGGCCGCGCCCACCTGCGGAAGGTGGTCGACGGGCTCGGCATCACCGTCCACGAGCACGCGGCCGTCGCCGAGGTGACCGCCGACCGGGTGATCACGGCCGACGGCACCGCCGTCCCCGCCGACGTCACCGTCTGGACCACCGGCTTCGCCGTCCGCCCGATCGCCGAGGCCACCGCCCTTCAGCTCACCGACCGCGGCCAGATCGTCGTCGACGGGACCATGCGCTCGGTGTCCCACCCGGACGTGTACGCGGTGGGCGACGCGGCCATGGCCATCGGCCCGAACGGCAAGCCGCTGCGCATGTCCTGCGCCTCGGGCGTCCCCATGGCCTGGCAGGCCGCCGACGCCATCGCCGCCCGCCTGTCGGGCACCAAGGTCCCGCGGGTCGCCATCCGCTACTTCCAGCAGTGCGTCTCCCTCGGCCGCAAGGAGGGCCTGATCCAGTTCGTCACCGCCGACGACCGCGCCGTCGACCGCGCCCTCACCGGCCGCGTCGCCGCCCTCTACAAGGAGCTGATCTGCAAGGGCGCCGCCTGGGGCGTCGCCAACCCCACCGCCGGCCTCCCGACCCGCCGCCGCCACGTCGTACACCAGGGCGTCCCGGCTCTGGCGACGGCGACGGCAACGGCGACGGCCTGAGGAGCGGCGCGGGGGCAGAGTGACAACTGACTCGGACTCAGCGGCGAACGGGGCGGCGCAGATGGCGCGAGGCGGCCAGGCAGGAGGACAGCCAGGTCGCCTCCGCCTGGTCGACGATCAGGTCGCCGACGGTGATCACGCCCTCCATGACACCGCCGACCCGTATCGAGTGGTCGCCGACGCGATACATCTGCCAGTCCATGTCGCTGTGCCAGAGCCGGCCGCTCTTGTCCCCGTGACTCTGGGCGAAGACGAGTTCCTCGCCGTGCTCGTTGAGGAAGTAGCCCACGTAGTCCTCGTCGGCGATGGTGCCGCCGCAGAGTCGGGCCAGCTGTTGGTTGATCGTCATGCCGGTGGCTCCTCGCTCCTGCCCCGATTCCGGTCCCGGTCCCGGTCCCGGTCCCGGCTCCGGTCCCGGCTCTGGGCCTGGCTCTGGTCCTGGTCCTGGCGGGCCGAGGCGAGGGCCAGCATCCGGGCCGCGGAGTCCAACAGGGTCTCGTACGTGATCACTTCGACGCGCGATGCGTGTGCGTTGTACGTGCGCAAGGTCTCCGCGATCTCGCGGCGGGTGACGGCCCCGGTCACGTACTTCGGATGCCCGATGACCACCGTGGCCGACGCCCTGCGGGTGTCGACGCCGTGCTGCGCAAGGATGTCCGCGCGATTCTCGTCCATGACGCGGAGGTAGTTCTGCGCCTGGGAAACGGCGTGGTGCGCGGAGGCGCCCAACATGAGGTGGCCGCTGCGGCGGATGACCAGGTCCGTGATGCGGGCGCGCTTGAGTTCCACGACGTGCAGGGAGCCGTCGCCGCGCAACAGCGGTATGTCGAGGATGGTGTCCGGGGTGTACTGGCGGCGCGCAAGCTCGGTGACGTACGCACCGCCGAAGATCCACTCCTGGTTCTTGAGGCGCGTATGGAGGGCGTGCTCGGAGCTGTCCGGATCGTCCACGACCGCCCGAAGCGCCTCGAGTCCGGCCTGCCGGGCCCTGAGCTCCAGCAACTGGGCCAGCAGCCCCGCGTCGGCGTCCGCCAGGAAGCCACCCACCATCCGCGCCGCCTCGGTGGAGGCCGACCGCCGCAGATTCCTGAGGACGAGTTCCATGCGTCCGAGCTCCACGAGCTGACCGCTCTCCTCCGCGGAAAGCCGGACCCCGCCCTCCCCGTCCCCGACGGCCACGTGCTCCGACGACAGGGCCACCCCACGGAACAGCTCCCGTGCGTCCGCGGCCGTGGCCTCCGGATCGGAGCGGCACAGCTCGTCCAGCACGGCGACCGCCCGCTCGGCTCCGAGGCCGATCATCCGCCGCGCGTACGCCTCGCTGCGCGCCCGTGCCTTCTCGTCGTACTTGGCGGCCAGCACCCGTAAGTACATCGTCCCGCCCGCGTACGCAGCGAAGTCCTGAAACCGCTGCGCCAGCCCGAAATCACCGCACAGCACCGCCTCCTGTGCCACGTCCTCCAGCGCATCGACCAATGGCCGGCCCTTGCCATAGCCCTGACCCCCGAGCACCGGACCCATGACACGTCGCACCACGTCGATCCGCTCCCGCACGCTGGAATGCGCGCTGAGCTCGTACGCGTCGCTCACCATGTCAAGGAGTGTCAGGCTGGATCGGAAGGTCATACCAGCGACCACGACACCGACTGCCTCCGGCGGGCCGTCCACGTGGACGGCGGAGGACGAGGACCGGCTCCTTGAGATGTACCGAGAGGGAATCACCGATACGAATCGGCTGTCGGTGGCATTCGGGCGGCAGTCGGGTGGGATCCGGTCGCGTCTCATTCGGTTGGGGGTCCTTGAGCCGGGCGTCCGAAGGCACGAGGTCCGGGAATAGAAGAGCCCTGCGGGGTCGCCGGCCTCAGCCGGTCCTCGGCCGGATCAGCCCGCCCACGGCTGCCCTCAGGCTTCCGCCGCCGGCGGGCTCCCTTCCGTATCCGCGCCGTCTTCCGCTCCAGCCCCTGTCTCTCCCGGCTCCTCCCCCAGGAAGTCCTTCACCGCCAGCGCGAAGACGAACGCCAGGGCCAGGGCCACGACCACCAGGCCGGTCGGGTGGGACCAGAGGACGTAGGTGACGACGGTGGCCGCGACCAGGAGCCAGGTGAGGAGGGTGGAGTGGCGGTGGACGAAGGGGCCGACGGGGCCGAGGCGCATGCCCGCGTGGTCGGCGGTGGTGCGGGTGGCCGTGATGCCAGAGCGCCAGAGGCCGCGGACCAGGCGGGCGGCGCGGCCGGGGCCGGAGAGCCAGGCGGCGAGGGCGACGATCAGGCCGATGGCCACGAAGACGCGGATCGAGGTGCGGAGGTAGCGGACCAGGATGTCGTAGACGGAGCCGGCGGCGGCCGCGTTGACGCCGGAGGGGAGGGCGTTGAGGTAGACCGTGCGGAAGACGGTGAGGCCGATGCCGAGGAGCAGGGAGGCCACCGCGAAGCCGAGGGCCGCGGCGATCAGGGTGCGGCGGCGGTGGACGGCGAGGAGGACGCCGCCGGCGACGAAGAGGACGGCGAGGACCGGCAGCCAGAAGCCCATCTTCTGGAGCAGGTTGAAGAGCGTCCGGACCTTGCCGATGTCGTCGGCCTTGACGATGGTGAAGTTGGTGTGGACCTCGGGGATCTTCGCCGCGACGCCCATTCCGGCGTCCACCAGGCGTTGCTTCACCTGCTCCACGATCGGCGCGAGGTCGAGGGTCACGGTGTTCTCGTTGATCTTCACCGCGCCCTGGTCGCTGCCGGTCAGCGCCCGGTCGAGGGAGGTGTGGACGGCCCGGTTGGCGTCCGTCCACACCGTCTCGAAGGCGTCGGAGGCGACGACGTCCTGCGCCTTCTCGTGGACGAAGCTCTTCACCGCGCCTTCCAGCGAATCGCCCAGCTTCCCCAGGGCCTTGGTGAGCCGCGGGCGATCGGCGGGGGCGACGTCCTCGAGGAGGGACTGGAGGTCGATGTGCTCCATGACGGCGTCGGTGACGCGGTTGGCGACCGCCGCCTGGACGTCGGCGTCGGAGGCGAGCGGCGCGACCGTGGCGACGTAACGGTCGGTGTCCCCGATCTCGTCCGCCGTCCACGCCGCCACCAGTCCGAGCGGGGCAAGGACGCAGCCGATGACGATCAGCAGCGCCGCGAAGAACGAGCGGACCCGGTGGTGGGGCGGGCGCGGGGGCGTCGCGGCGGCTGCCTCCAGCGACGCGATGCGAGCCCGCAGCGCCGCGAGTTCGTCCGCGCCGTTCGAGGAGGACCCCTCCGGGGCCGGGGTGTCGGGCGTGCTCATCGGCGTACCGTCTCATCCGTCTTGAGGTCGTCGACCGCGTCGTCGAACTCGTCGAGCTTGTCGGGGCAGTAGACCTGGAGGACGATCCGCTCCGCCTCCACCGCCTTGCTGTCGGCGATGACCGGCCGCATGCCGGGGCCGGTGGCGCCGTTGGAGAGCGCCTGGATCTGGTAGAGGGCGGTCTTCAGGGCGTTGCCGGGTGCCTCGCAGACCTGGCCGCCGTCGGTGCCGAGCAGCCGCTCGGTGGTGTCCTTGTCGGGGGCCGGGTAGCCGGCCTTCACCAGCGCCTCGCTCAGCTGGTCGGCCTTCTTCGAGGTCTCGCCGGTCCGCTTGACGGTGCTGTAGCGGATGAGCCCGGTGACGACCAGGCCGACCAGGATGACGACCGCGCCCGCGTAGATCCACTTGTGCCGGGCGGCGAACTCGGTGGGACTCATGACGCCTCTCCCTCCTACGCTTCCCGTGCTTCCGTCGCGGCGGCCGGCTGCCTCCAGCTCGGCTTGCGGAACTTCAGGAAGGCCCAGGGGATCAACAGCCCCAGGATCACCAGACCGCCGCCGACGATCAGGACGTACGACCAGACGCTGCCGCCGCCGAACTGCGAGGGCGGTACGAAGCCGATGGCGAGCGCCGCGGCGGAGGCGAGCAGTCCGGTCACGCACACCACGCCGATGGCCGGGACGCGATAGCCGCGCGGATGGTCGGGCCGGGTCTTCCGCAGCCGCATGGCCGCCGCGAACATCAGCAGATAGACGATCAGATACACCTGGGTGGTGATGGTCGAGAAGATCCAGTAGACGCTCGACACGTTCGGGATGAGTGCGTACCCGAGGGCGATGACCGAGGTGACGACGCCCTGCGTGACGAGGATGTTCTGCTGGATGCCGTACTTGTTGAGCTTCTGCAGGAACGGCGGCAGATAGCCCTCCTGGCGGGAGATCTCCAGGAGGCCCTTGGACGGCCCGGCGAGCCAGGTCAGCATGCCGGCGAGGGAGGCGGAGATCAGCATCACGGCGGCGATCGGGGTCATCCAGCCCACGCCGAAGTACGCGAAGAAGGCCTGGAACGCCTGCATCACGCCCGCCGTGAGGCTGAGCTTGTCGGCCGGCACGACCCAGCTGATGGCGAGCGCGGGCAGGATGAAGATCAGCAGGACGAGCCCCACCGCCAGGAACATCGACTTCGGGTACTCCTTCGCCGGGTTCTTGAGCGAGGAGACGTGGACCGCGTTCATCTCCATGCCGGAGTAGGAGAGGAAGTTGTTGACGATCAGGACCAGGCTGGCGAGCCCGGTCCACTGCGGCAGCAGATGGTCGGCGGTCATGGGCGCGGCGGACGGGTTGCCCTGCGCCAGGAAGACCATGCCGAGCACGACGAGGATCGTGCCGGGGACGAGCGTGCCGATGACCAGACCCCAACTGGACAGTCCGGCAAGCGTCTTGGTGCCGTGCGAGGACACCCACACACCGGTCCAGTACAGGACCATGATGACGATCGCCGTGTACAGGCCGTTGGCGGCGAGCGACGGATCGATGACGTACGCGATGGTCGACGCCACGAAGGCGAGCAGGCTCGGATAGTAGAAGATCGTCATCGCGAACTGGCACCACACGGCGAGGAAGCCGAGCGGCTTCGACAGGCCCTCCGCGACCCAGCGGTACACGCCGCCGCTCCAGCCCGAGGCGAGCTCGGCGGAGACCAGCGCGGTCGGGAGGAGGAAGACGATCGCCGGTACGAGGTAGAGGAAGACGCACGCGAGGCCGTACACGGCCATGGTGGGCGCGGCCCGGAGGCTGGCCACCGAGGCGGTGGTCATCAGGGCGAGCGTCACCCACGTCATGGTGGGGGTGGCGGGCCTGCGGTCGGCGGCGGCAGGCCGTTGGCTCACCTGGCGCGGCACCTCGGCGGGTACGTCCATGGAACTCATCTGCGCGGCTCCCTCTCCCCGTCCCCCGTGATCGGCGGATCATCCCGATTCTGTGGGGGAGGTGTGGGTTTGTCGCATCGGCAACTACCTCTGGGGGACCTCCGGGGAGACGCTCACTCGCCTGCCGCAGCTCGGCGCGCGGAAGGCCCGGGGCGGCTCTACGATCGACGCCCGCCACCCCGTACCCGTACGCGATCATGTCGTGCATGAATCCCGACGCCCCGACCACGGTCCTGCCCCGCTGCGCGATCCTCGACGACTTCCAGGGCGTCGCCCTCGCCTCCGCCGACTGGAGCCCGCTCGACGGACGGGTCGAGGTCCGCGCGCTGCGCGAGCACATCGACCCGCTCGCCGACCCCGACGGGCTCGTCGTCGCCGTCGAGGACTGCGAGATCCTCGTCGTGATGCGCGAGCGCACCCCGCTCGGCGCCGACCTCCTCGCCCGGCTCCCCCGGCTGCGGCTGATCGTCACCTCGGGCATGCGCAACGCCTCGATCGACCTGGCCGCCGCCCGCGCCCGCGGGATCACCGTCTGCGGCACGGCCAGCGCCTCCGAGCCGCCCACCGAGCTGACCTGGGCGCTCATCCTGGGCCTGGCCCGGCAGGTGCACACGGAGAGCGCCGCGATACGGGCCGGCGGGCCCTGGCAGTCCACCGTCGGCCTCGACCTCGCGGGCCGCACGCTCGGCCTGGTCGGCCTCGGCAAGATCGGCGGCCGGGTGGCCCGGATCGGCCTCGCCTTCGGCATGGACGTAGTCGCCTGGAGCCCGCACCTCGACGACGAGCGGGCCGCCGCGCACGGCGTACGGCGCGCCGCGAGCCTCACCGACCTGCTCGCCGCCGCCGACGTGGCCTCGCTGCACCTGGTGCTCTCCGACCGCACCCGCGGGCTGATCGGCGAGGCGGAACTGCGCGCGATGCGCCCCGACGCGTACCTCGTGAACACCTCGCGCGCCGGGCTCGTCGACGAGGCCGCGCTGCTCCGCGCTCTGCGCGAGGGGTGGATCGCGGGGGCCGGTCTGGACGTGTACGAGACGGAGCCGCTGCCCACCGACGACCCCCTGCGCACCCTGCCGAACGTGCTGGCGCTGCCGCACCTGGGGTATGTGACCCGCGGAAACTACGGCCGCTACTTCGGGCAGGCGGTGGAGGACGTCGAGGCGTGGCTGGCCGGGAAGCCGGTGCGGGAACTGGGGTAGGACGCGCGTCGGCCCCGTACACCAGGCGCGGTGTACGGGGCCGACGAGTGGCGCGTACGAGAACGTACGAGAACGTACGAGAACTCAGGCGGCCGGGGCCGGAACCGCTTCCGGGGCCGGCTTCGGGGCGAGCAGACGCTCCGCGAGGAGCCCGAAGGCGAGCCCGAAGACCGCCCACAGGCCCGCCTGGATGCCGAGGGTCGCGAGCCGGAAGTCCCACAGCACGGCGGCCGGGAAGTCGGCCTGCACCGCGTCCGTGTTGGCGGGCAGGAAGGCGCAGGCGATCGCGACCGCGGCGACGAAGCCGGCGCCCGCGACGACCGTCGCGTTCCAGTTGCCGAGGCGCGGGGCGAGCCGGCGGCCCGCGATGACCGCGGCGATGCCGAGCAGCACGCTCAGCAGGATCATCAGGAAGAACAGCGTGGTGCGCTTCCCGATGGTGTCCGGGTTGCCGACCGCCGGCGGGGTCGCCGGGTACTTGAGGAACGGCACCAGATAGACCGTGGTGAAGGCCGCCGCCGCGACGAGCGCGGCCGTGGCCTTCGCGGTGAACCTGCCGACCCGTCCCAGGACGAAGCAGAACGCGAGCGACGCGATGCCGCCGAGCGCGACCCCGTAGACGAGGACGCCGGTGGCGAGACCCGCCGTGGACTGGAGGTCCCGGCTGACGATCTCCTCCTCGGCGTCCTCGGCGTCGGCCTGGGTGGCCGCGCCGTTCGCGCCGTGATCGTGTGCCGAGGCGGAGTGTTCGGCATGCCCGGCGTGCTCCGCCTTCGCGGCCGCCGCCTCCTCGACCGCGATCGAGGCGTTGACGGACGGCTCACCCGCGACGTACGCGACGCCGAAGGCGAACAGTCCGGCGATCAGGCCCGCGAGCATGCCGCGGAGCAGAAGTCTGCCCACGAGCGAGCCGGAAGGCGCACCCGTGGGTGTGGTGGTGACTGACATGTGCCCGGAAGCCCCTCGGATCAGTGGCAGGGGAAACCGAGCAGGTGACGCCCGTCGTGGACCCACTCGTGCACGTCGCTGCCCGCGAACAGGGAGGTCGCCCCCTGCTCGGCACCGACGAAGTAGAGCGCGACGAGCATCAGGACGCCGGCGAACAGCGCCCACGGCAGCACGGCGCGGACCGGCAGCGAGACCGGAGCGACGGCAGGGGTGGACGTGACGGCGGGCGACGCGATGGCCTCGGCCATGGTGGTACCTCCTCGGGAACTCGCGTCCCATACGGTGGTGCGCGACGACGGTCGTCGGGTCTGACTCACCACCCCGGGGCTCGGGGCGGCTCACAGTGGCGCGACCGTGCCGGACTTGCACCGGACTTCCGTCTCGCCGTCGTCGTTCTGTGGAAATGTCGACTGACCGTACCGCGCCGACCACTCCGCGCCAAGAGCGCATGGTTCCCGGGACGGCGAAGTGAGGGATGAATCACCCATGACCGTACGGGTCTCCCTGATCGCGCCCGCCATGAACGCGGCCCTGCGCGAGGCCAGGTTCGACGACGCGGGGCCGGTGGAGCTGCCGCCGACAGGAGTACATCCGTTGTGCCTCGCGCCGAGGGTACGGGTGGTGAGCTCGCCGTCCGGGCGCTGCCGGGCGACGGCGGAGGCGCTGGGCCTGTCGGACGCGTACGAGGTGGAGCCGGCGCTCGCGGGCTGCGCGATGGGCCGGTGGCGGGGCCGGCGGCTCGACGAACTCACCGCCGAGGAGCCGGAGTCGGTGGCCGCCTGGCTCACCGACCCGGGCGCGGCCCCGCACGGCGGCGAGTCGCTGCGGGAGCTGCGCGCCCGGGTCGCGGAGTGGCTGGAGGGGCTGAAGGGCCTGGGCCAGGGGGAGCGGGACGTGTGGGCCGTCGCCGAGCCGGATGTGATCCGGGCGGCCGTGGCGCACGCGCTCGGCGCGCCGGAGGAGGTCTTCTGGCGGCTCGACGTGCGCCCGTTGTCCCGTACGACGCTGAGCGGGCGCGCCGGACGGTGGAACCTGCAGCTCGGAGCCCCGGTCGGCTGAGCCGCGTCGCCCCGGTCAGCTCAGGCTCGTACGCGCCAGCTCCAGGAACTCCTCGTCCGTCACGCCCAGTTGGCGGGCCTCGGCGACGAGGGCGCGAAGGCGTTCGACGAACTGGGCGCGGTCGGGGGCCTGGGCGCCGGGGACGATGACGGCACCGCGGCCGCGGCGCAGTTCGATCAGGCCCTCCTCGCGCAGGCGCTGGTAGCCGCGCAGCACGGTGTGCACGTTGACGCCGAGGGAGTCGGCCAACTCCCGGGCGGCGGGCAGGCGTTCGCCGGGCGCGGCGCTGCCGTCGGCGAGGGCGCCGCGGACGCAGGCGGCGATCTGGTCGCCGAGCGGTACGGCGGAGGCGGGGTCGACCCGGAAGAGCACGGTCAGATCCTCTCACCGGGAGGGGTGTGCGCGCCGGACCCGCTCCCGGATCCCCGCGCGGCGAGGGTGTTGAGCAGCGCCGCCGCGGTCTCGGCGTCGGCGACGGTGACCAGGAACTCGAAGCCGTTGGTGCGGCGTACGGACAGGGCCTCGCCGGAGCGCAGCAGCAGGGCCGAGCGGCGCGGCCGGGTGCGGTAGCCCCAGCCGCCGAACTCGGCGACGGCCCGCACGTCGTGGACGGTGGCCGAGGCGACCTCGTCGAGCGGGATGCGGATCCGGGGGCGGGGGAGCAGCGCGGGGGTGACGGTCAGGCCGCGCCGGTCGACGCCGACCCGGACCCGGGAGAGGGCCACCCCGGGCACGCCGATGACCAGGCCGACCGCGGCGATCAGGGCGTACGGCCAGGGCGTGACAAGGACCGCGGGGAACAGCGCGCCCGCGCCGGCGACCACGAAGACGGCGCCGAACGCGGTGCCGGCCGTCGAGGTGGCGGCGCGCGACCAGCCGGCGAGCTCGTGCGCGCCGAGGTCGAGGCGGGGCGCCCGGACGGGCGGGACCGGGACGACGGGCTCGGGCGGTACGAGGCGGGGCAGGCGGGTGAGGGCCACGCCGGTGAGCCCGGCGAGGGCGCCGATGGCGGCGGCGACGGTGAACACGGCGAGCGGGGTGCTGACCTCGGCCGCGTCGGCGGCGTCGAGGTTGTCGCGGAGCAGCAGGTCGAGCAGGCCGCCGGTGAAGCCGGCGGTGGCCCAGGCGCCCCAGAGCGCGGAGCGGCGGACGAACGCGACCCAGCCGGCGCCGAGCAGGAGGAGCAGGCCGGAGCTGATGGCGGTGTAGGCGGCGAGGCCGGTGAAGCCGTCGGCGCGGCCGCCGTCGATGGCGGAGAAGTGGGTGGCGAGCGGGTCGGGCAGCCGGTCGTGCCAGAGGGCGAGCAGCAGCAGATGGGCGGCGAGTGCGAGGACGAACGGCGCGGCGGCGAGCGCGCGAAGACGGTTCACGAGACCCTCCCTCGGTTCTAGTTGTTAGCACTTTACTAGAACAACTTTCGGGGCACACTCCTCCCCGAGGAGGAGGGGCGAGACCGTCCGGGGAAGGTGTGGGTGGCGACTACTCGCCACACTCATGGGCGGCCGGATCCACGACCACCCGGTCGAGCAGGCCCCGCAGCAGGGCCTGTTCGGTGGCGCTGAGGTCGCCGAAGAGCTCGCGCTCGGCCGCGCTCACCGCCTCGTCGATGCGCTCCAGGGCCTCCCGGCCGGCCGGGGTGATCTCCACGATGTGTCGTCGGCGGTCGGCCGGGTCGCGGCGCCGCTCGCACAGCTCGGCGGACTCCAACTCATTGAGTATCGCGACCAGTTGGCTGGGGTCGACCTCCATCGCGGCGGCCAGTTCGCGCTGACTGGTGGCGCCGGGGGCGAGCCGCATCAGGGTCATGGCGTTGCGCGGGTGCAGGCCGTCGACGGCGAGCGCGGCGCGGATGCGCGCGCCGGTGAGCTCCCCACGGAAGGAGAGGAGGAAGCCGAGGCGGTCGTCGGGGTGCGCATCTGCCATGTCGTCCACCGTAACAGCGGCTCCATTGTGGAGCGACGGGAATCATTGTTACTGTTCAATGGTTTTCGAAGCTGGATCATCGTCCCCGCATCATCGTTGGAGCACCACCATGTTCATCGGTTACGTCGTCGTCGCCGCGCTGCTCGCGCTCGCGTCCACCGCCTCCGCCTTTCTCACCTTCACCCGCAATCCGCAGGTCGTGAGCAGCATGGAGAAGGTGGGCGTGCCGGACTCCTGGCTGCCCTGGCTCGCGACGGCGAAGGCGGCCGGCGCGCTCGGCCTGCTCGTGGGTCTGTTCGTCCCGGCGCTCGGCGCGGCCGCCGCGGTGGGCCTGGCGCTCTACTTCATCGGTGCGGTGACCTCCCACCTGCGCGTGAAGGACTTCAACGTGGCGCCGGTCGTCGTGCTCACGCTGCTCGCGGTGGCCGCGCTGGTGTTGCGCATAGCCTCCGCCTGATCCCCTCCCCCTCCCCACAAGACGAGACGGACCGTCTTGCACGCCCGTCCGGGCTGCCGTACGGTGGGGCACATCACGAGACGAGACGTCGCGTATTGCCATCCGCGCCGGGCCCGTCCCGTGACCTGCCCTGTCGCCAAGCCCCGGGAGGTCGCCCTTGTTCCGTGCCCAACTCACCGACGTCACCAAGCGCTACGACGACCGGGACGTCCACGACCGGCTCGTCCTCGACCGGGTCACCCTCACCGTCCGCGCCGGCGAACGCGTCGGCGTCGTCGGGGACAACGGCTCCGGCAAGTCCACCCTCCTGCGGCTGCTCGCCGGCCTGGAGGCCCCCGACAGCGGCACCGTCACCGTCGAGTCCCCCGGCGGCGTCGGGCACCTCGCCCAGACCCTGGACCTGCCCGGCACCGCCACCGTCGGGGACGCGATCGACCGCGCCCTCGCCGACGTACGGGAGCTGGAGCGGCGCATCCGCGAGGCCGAGGCCGCCCTCGGAACCGGCTCATCCGGCTCGTCCAGCTCATCCGGCTCGTCCGACGGCGACCTCGACGCGTACGCCGCACTCCTCGCCGCCTACGAGGCGCGCGGCGGCGCGGACGCCGACCGGCGGGTGGAGACCGTGCTGCGGCGGCTCGGCGAACGCGCACCGCTCGCCCGTGACCGGGCCCTCGGCACCCTCTCCGGCGGGCGGCACTCCCGCCTCGCGCTCGCCGGGGTGCTCGCCTCGGACCCCGAGCTGCTGCTGCTCGACGAGCCGACGAACGACCTCGACGACGAGGCCGTGGCCTGGCTGGAGGAGCGGCTGCGGCGCCACCGCGGCACCGTGGTCGCGGTCACCCACGACCGCGCCTTCCTCGACCGGGTCACCACCGCGGTCCTGGAGGTCGACCACGAGACCCGTACGGTCCGGCGGTACGGCAACGGGTACCCGGGCTATCTCGCCGGGCGGGCCGCCGACCGGGCGCGCCGCGAGCAGGAGTACGAGGAGTGGCGGGCCGAGACCGTGCGCCACGCGGCCGTCGCCGAGACCAACAGCGGGCGGCTGGCCGCGATCCCCCGCAAGGGGCCGCGCGGCTTCAGCGGCGCGGGTGCCTTCCGGGCCCGCTCCCGTACCCATGGCGCCACGGTCCGGATCCGGGTCGCCCGCACCCGGCTCCAGGAGCTCGCCGAGCATCCGGTGCCGAGGCCGCCCGAGCCGCTGCGGTTCGCCGCCCGCATCGAGGGCGAGCCGGCCGGGCTCGCGCTCGCGGACGTACGGGTGGAGGGCCGGCTCCGGCTGGACGCCCTGCGGCTCGTGCCGGGCGAGCGGCTGCTGGTCACCGGCCCCAACGGGGCGGGGAAGAGCACCCTGCTGCGGCTGCTCGCGGGCGAACTCGCCCCCGACGCCGGCACGGTGGCGATCACCGCCGGGCCGGACCGGATCGGGCTGCTGCGGCAGGACACGGCGGGAGCCGGGGACCCGCGCACGGTGGCCGAGGCGTTCGGCGGCACCGGCCGTGAGGCGGAACTGCTCGCGCTCGGTCTGTTCACCGCCCGGGACCTCACGATGCCGGTCCGCGCGCTGTCCGCCGGACAGCGCCGGCGGCTCGAACTGGCCCGGCTGGTGACCCGGCCGGCCGACCTGCTGCTGCTCGACGAGCCCACCAACCATCTGTCGCCCGGACTGGTGGAGGAGCTGGACGCGGCCCTCGCGGGCTACTCCGGCACCCTGGTCGTGGTCAGCCACGACCGGCGGCTGCGGGCCGGGTTCCGGGGCCGGCGGCTCGACCTGGCGCCGTGGCACAGCGGGGTCGGCGAGGTCGGGGTCGGCGGGGTCAGCGCACCGTGTCCGGCGTGAACACCGGCTGCGGGGGCGGGGTGATCGTGACAACCATGACCGGCTCCGGCGGCCCGGTCGTCACGGGCACCTCGGGCGTCGGCGACGGACGGGGCGGCGCCGGCGGCGGGTTCGGGCCGGCGTAGGGGTTCTGCGGCTCCACCGCCGCCGTCTTCTTCGTCACCTTCGTCCTGCCCGTCGGGTACGGCTTCGCCGAGCGGCCGATGGTCGGCGGGGTCCGGGTGGGCGAGGGCGGCGCGCCGGTGGGCTTCGCCGAGGGCTCCTCGGAGGGGGTCGCGGACGGGGTCGGCGGGGCCGTGGGCGTCGCCGTGCTCGTCGCGCCCGGCTTCTTCCGGCCCTTGTCGTCCCCGTCCTCGTCCGGCCCCGAGCCCGAGCAGGCCCCCAGGGCCAGGCTCAGTCCGAGCACCACCGACACCGCCACCGCTCCGCGGGCACGCATGCCCACCACCCCACCCCTGGTCACGTCCTCGATCCGCACACATGTGCGGCCGGGATCGTAACGCGAGGTCGGAGGCCTCGGACCCAGGGCCCTCAGGCGTCGTCGTCGCCCTCCAGGTCGCCCTCCGTCTCCAGGAACACCCGGCGCAGCGCGGCCAGGGTCTCCGGGTCCGGCTTCTCCCACATGCCGCGGGACTCGGCCTCCAGGAGGCGTTCGGCGATGCCGTGCAGAGCCCAGGGGTTGGCCTCCTTCAGGAAGGCCTGGTTCGTCTCGTCGAGGATGTACTCCTGGGTGAGCTTGTCGTACATCCAGTCGGCGACGACCCCGGTCGTGGCGTCGTAGCCGAAGAGGTAGTCGACGGTCGCCGCCAGCTCGAACGCGCCCTTGTAGCCGTGCCGGCGCATGGCCTCGATCCAGCGCGGGTTGACCACGCGGGCGCGGAAGACCCGGGAGGTCTCCTCGACGAGGGTGCGGGTGCGGACGGTCTCGGGCCGGGTGGAGTCGCCGATGTACGCCTCGGGGGCGGTGCCGCGCAGCGCGCGGACGGTCGCCACCATGCCGCCGTGGTACTGGAAGTAGTCGTCCGAGTCGGCGATGTCGTGCTCGCGGGTGTCGGTGTTCTTCGCCGCGACCGCGATCCGCTTGTACGCCGACTCCATCTCGGCGCGCGCCGGGCGCCCTTCGAGCCCGCGCCCGTACGCGTAACCGCCCCACACCGTGTACACCTCGGCGAGGTCGGCGTCGGTGCGCCAGTCCCGCGAGTCGATCAGCTGCAGCAGACCGGCGCCATAAGTACCCGGCCGGGAGCCGAAGATGCGGGTGGTGGCGCGGCGCTCGTCGCCGTGCTCGGCGAGGTCGGCCTGGGCGTGGGCGCGCACGAAGTTGTCCTCGGCGGACTCGTCCGCCAGACCGGCGACAAGCCGCACGGCGTCGTCGAGAAGCCCGATGACGTGCGGGAACGCGTCTCGGAAGAAGCCGGAGATGCGCAGCGTCACATCGATGCGCGGGCGGCCGAGTTCGGCGAGCGGGACGGCCTCCAGACCGTTCACGCGGCGCGAGGCGTCGTCCCACAGCGGGCGGACGCCGAGCAGGGCGAGCGCCTCGGCGACGTCGTCGCCGGCGGTGCGCATCGCGCTCGTACCCCACAAGGAGAGGCCGACGGAGGTGGGCCACTCGCCGTTGTCGTCGCGGTAGCGGGTGAGCAGCGAGTCGGCGAGGGCCTGGCCGGTCTCCCAGGCGAGCCGGGAGGGCACGGCCTTGGGGTCGACGGAGTAGAAGTTGCGGCCGGTCGGCAGCACGTTGACCAGGCCGCGCAGCGGCGAGCCGGAGGGGCCGGCCGGGACGAAGCCGCCGTTCAGGGCGTGCACGGCGTGGGCGAGTTCGTCGGTGGTGGCGGCCAGGCGCGGCACCACCTGGGTGGCGGCGAACTCCAGGACGTCGGCGACGGCCCGCACGTGACCGGCGGCGACGGTCGCGACGGCGGCCGGGTCCCAGTCCGCCGCCTCCATCGCCTCGACCAGCTCACGGGCCTTCGCCTCCGCCTCGTCGGCGGTGGTGCGGGTCGCGGCCGACTCGTCCAGGCCGAGGGCCTCGCGCAGCCCGGGCAGCGCCTGCGTGCCGCCCCAGATCTGGCGGGCGCGCAGGATCGAGAGGACCAGGTTGACCCGGGCCTCGCCGGTCGGGGCGCCGCCGAGGACGTGCAGACCGTCGCGGATCTGGGCGTCCTTGACCTCGCACAGCCAGCCGTCGACGTGCAGCAGGAAGTCGTCGAAGCCGTCGTCGTCCGGCCGGTCGGCCATGCCCAGGTCGTGGTCCAGCTTGGCGGCCTGGATCAGCGTCCAGATCTGCGCGCGGATCGCCGGCAGCTTCGCCGGGTCCATGCTGCTGATCTGCGCGTACTCGTCGAGCAGCTGCTCCAGGCGCGCGATGTCGCCGTACGAGTCGGCGCGCGCCATCGGCGGCACCAAGTGGTCGACGAGCGTCGCGTGCACGCGGCGCTTGGCCTGGGTGCCCTCGCCCGGGTCGTTGACCAGGAACGGGTAGACGAGCGGCAGGTCGCCGAGGGCCGCGTCCGGGCCGCAGGCGGCGGACAGGCCGGCGTTCTTGCCCGGCAGCCACTCCAGGTTGCCGTGCTTGCCCAGGTGCACCATCGCGTCGGCGCCGAAGCCGCCGTCCTCGGCCCGGGCGGCGATCCACCGGTAGGCGGCGAGGTAGTGGTGCGAGGGCGGCAGGTCGGGGTCGTGGTAGATCGCGATCGGGTTCTCGCCGAAGCCGCGCGGCGGCTGGATGAGCACGAGCAGGTTCCCGCGGCGCAGGGCGGCGAGCACGATGTCGCCCTCGGGGTTCCGGGACCGGTCCAGGAACATCTCGCCGGGCGCCGGGCCCCAGTGCTCCTCGACCTGCGCGCGCAGTTCGGCGGGCAGCTCGGCGTACCAGCGCTTGTAGTCGGCGGCCGGGATGCGGACCGGGTTGCGGGCGAGCTGCTCCTCGGTCAGCCAGTCCTGGTCGTGGCCGCCGGCCTCGATGAGGGCGTAGATCAGCTCGTCGCCGTCGCCGGAGACCAGGCCGGGGATGTCCTCGACGGGCCCGAAGTCATAGCCCTCCGCGATCAGGCGCTTCAGGAGCTCCACGGCGGAGGCGGGGGTGTCGAGACCGACCGCGTTGCCGATCCGCGAGTGCTTGGTCGGGTACGCGGAGAGGACGAGCGCCAGCTTCTTCTCGGCGTTCGGGATGTGCCGCAGGCGCGCGTGCCGGACGGCGATCCCGGCGACGCGGGCGGCGCGCTCGGGGTCCGCCACGTACGCCGGCAGTCCGTCCTCGTCGATCTCCTTGAAGGAGAACGGCACCGTGATGAGCCGCCCGTCGAACTCGGGCACCGCGACCTGGCTGGCCGCGTCCAGCGGGGAGAGGCCCTCGTCGTTCTCCTCCCAGGCGGACCGCGACCCGGTGAGGCACAGCGCCTGCAGGATCGGCACGTCCAGCGCGGCCAGCGCACCCGCGTCCCACGCCTCCTCGTCGCCGCCCGCCTGCGCCTCGGCCGGCTTGGTGCCGCCCGCGGCGAGCACGGTGGTGACGATCGCGTCGGCGGTACGGAGGGTGTCGAGCAGCTCGTCCTCGGGGGCCCGCAGCGAGGCCACGTACAGCGGCCTGGCTTGGGCGCCCTGCGCCTCGATCGCGTCGCAGAGGGCGCCGACGAAGGCGGTGTTGCCGCTCATGTGGTGGGCGCGGTAGTAGAGCACGGCGACCGTCGGACCCTCGGTCCGGCCGGGCGTGCGGTCCAGCGCGCCCCAGGTCGGCGCGGGCGCCGGGGCCTCGAAGCCGTGGCCCGTGAGCAGCACGGTGTCGGACAGGAACCGGGCGAGCTGGGCGAGGTTCGTCGGGCCGCCGTGCGCGAGATAGGCGTGCGCCTCGGTGGCGACGCCGACCGGGACCGTGGAGGCGCCCATGAGCTGCGCGTCCGGCGCCTGTTCCCCGCTCAGCACCACCACCGGCTTCCCGGCCGCGAGCACCGCGTCCAGGCCCTCCTGCCAGGAGCGGACGCCGCCGAGGAGGCGTACGACGACGAGCTCGGCGCCGTCGAGGAGGCCGGGGAGTTCGTGCTGGGGCAGCCGGGCGGGGTTGGCGTACCGCCACTCCACGCCCTCGCCTTCGGTCGCGGCGGCGTTCGCCGCGCGGGCACTGAGCAGGTCGGTGTCGGAATGCGACAGCAGCAGGAGCATGGCGAGGCTCAGGCCTTCCTCGGGGTGTCCGCGCCCCGGGTGGTCGTTGGACGGCGGGAGTTCCTGACTCGCCGGCACCCGGGATCGCCCCGAGGCCGGCTCACAGTGGCGGGACCGCGCCGGATTCTCACCGGGCTTCCTCCCCGGGGTCCTGGGACCCCATGCCGATCTGCATCCTATGGGGTTCGTCCCGCGATGGGGTGGGGTGCTGATCACAGGGTGGGGGCGGGAAACGCGTGGGTATGCTCGCCGCCATGCCCGCCAGCCGACACACCTCGTCCGGACGCCCCGGACAGGACGAACCTCTCATACGGGACCGCGGTGACGCCTGCCCCGGGGCGCTGCGTCTGCATCGCGCCGATGACGGGTTCCTCGCCCGACTCCGGCTGCCCGGCGGGAGGTTGACGGATCATCAGGTCGAGGTGCTGGCCGCGGCCGCCGAAGAGCTGGGCGACGGCGGGATCGGGATCACCTCGCGCGGGAACGCCGAGCTGCGGGGGCTCGGGGACGGGTGCGGCGCGGAGCTGGCCGCGCGGCTGCGGCGGGGCGGGCTGTTGCCGTCCGAGACGCACGAACGGGTGCGGAATCTGGTCGCCTCGCCGGCCGCCGGGCTTGACGGACTCGGGCACGGAGACGTGCAGTTGTGGGTGCGGGAGCTCGACGGGCTGCTGTGTGCGACGCCGCGCGCCGCGGCGCTTTCGGGGCGGTTCCTGTTCGTCCTGGACGACGGGCGCGGGGACGTCGCCGGGCTCGGCGGGGATGTGACCTTGCTCGCAGCGGCGGGATCGGCGGCGGGATCAGCGGAGGGCGGGGCCGCGCTGATCCGGTGCGCCGGGCAGACCCTCCGGGTCTCCGGCGCCGACGCGCCGCGCGCCGCGCTCGCCGTCGCGCTCGCCTTCCTCGACACCGCCGAGGCGGCCGGAAACGGTGCCTGGCGGGTGCGCGAGCTGCCCGAGGGGTACGCGCCGGAGCTCGCCGCCGCCCTGAGCGCCGCCGGGATCGCCGCGGAGCCCGTACAAGATCCACAGACCCCGCAGGCCGCGCCGCTCGCCCCCGGGCCGCTCGGCGCCGACGCCCTGCATGTGCTCGCGCCGCTCGGCCGGCTCACCGCCGCCCAGGCGCGGGCCCTGCTCCCGGCCGCCGAGGTCCGGCTCACGCCCTGGCGCGGAGTGGTCCTCGCCGAACCCACGGCCACTCCGGCGGAGCTCGCCGCGCACGGGCTCGTCACCGCCCCCGACGCCCCCGCCGTCGGCGTGACCGCCTGCACCGGGCGGCCCGGCTGCGCCAAGTCACTCGCCGACGTACGGGCGGAGGCCGTCCGCGCGCCCGCCGGCCCGCTGCCCGTGCACTTCTCCGGGTGCGAGCGCCGCTGCGGCCACCCCCACGGCACGTGGGTCGACGTCCTCGCGACGGGCGCCACCGGAACCACCGGCGACGGCGCCTACCTGGTGAACGGCGCGCCCACCCCCCGTACCTCCCTCCACGAAGCCATAGCCACGGCCCGCACCACCACGAGATGAGCGAGAGCGACACGATGTTCGAGTACGAGAAGGACGGGGCGGAGATCTACCGCCGGTCCTTTGCCACGATCCGCGCCGAGGCGGACCTCGCGGGGCTGCCCGACGACGTCGCCACCGTCGCGGTGCGCATGATCCACGCGTGCGGCATGACCGACCTCGTCCGGGACCTCGCGTACTCCCCCGGCGTGGTCGCCGCCGCCCGCGCCGCGCTGCGCGCCGGCGCGCCGATCCTGTGCGACGCGCAGATGGTCGCCAGCGGCGTCACCCGCAAGCGGCTGCCCGCCGACAACGACGTGCTGTGCACCCTCTCCGACCCGGCCGTGCCGGGGCTCGCCGCCGAGCTCGGCACCACCCGCTCGGCCGCCGCCATGGAGCTGTGGCGGGACCGCCTGGAGGGCTCCGTCGTGGCCATCGGCAACGCGCCGACCGCGCTCTTCCACCTCCTGGAGATGATCGCGAAGGGCGCCGGGAAGCCGGCGGCCGTGCTCGGCATCCCGGTCGGCTTCATCGGCGCCGCCGAGTCCAAGGACGCGCTCGCCGCCAACACCCTCGGCCTGGAGTACCTGGTGGTCCGCGGCCGGCGCGGCGGCAGCGCCATGACGGCGGCCGCGCTCAACGCCCTCGCGCACGAAGCGGAGATCCAGAAGTGAGCGACATCCAGGTGGCCAAGGGCAAGCTGTACGGGGTCGGGCTCGGGCCCGGCGACCCGAACCTGATGACCGTCGCCGCCGTGAAGGCCATCGCCGGCGCCGACGTCATCGCCTACCACTCGGCCCGCCACGGCCGGTCCATCGCGCGCTCCATCGCCGCCGAGCACATCCGCGAGGACCACGTCGAGGAGCGGCTGATGTACCCGCTCACCGTGGAGACCACCGACCACCCCGGCGGCTACCGGGGCGCGCTCGACGACTTCTACGAGGAGGCCGCGGCCCGGCTCGCCGCGCACCTCGACGCCGGCCGCACCGTCGCCGTGCTCGCCGAGGGCGACCCGCTGTTCTACGGCTCGTACCAGCACATGCACAAGCGCCTCGCGGACCGTTACGACACCACCGTCATCCCCGGCGTGACGTCGGTGAGCGCCGCCGCGGCGCGGCTCGGCGAGCCGCTGTGCGAGGCCGAGGAGGTGCTGACGATCGTCCCCGGCACGCTGCCGGAGGACGAGCTGACGGCCCGGCTCGCGGGCACCGACTCGGCCGTCGTGATGAAGCTCGGCCGCACCTTCCCGACCGTGAAGCGGGCCCTGGAGCGGGCCGGGCGGATCGACGACGCGCGGTACGTGGAGCGGGCGTTCATGGCGGGCGAGCGCACCGGGCGGCTCACCGACATCGACCCGGAGTCGGTCCCGTACTTCTCGGTGGCCGTGCTGCCCTCCCGTATCGACCAGCAGGCACCCGTACGGGAGCAGGGCGAGGTCGTGGTCGTCGGCACCGGCCCGGCCGGGGCGCCCTGGCTGACCCCCGAGTCGCGCGGCGCGCTCGTCAACGCCGACGACCTCGTCGGCTACACCACCTACCTCGACCGCGTCCCGGTCCTGCGCGCCTCGCAGCGCCGCCACGGCTCCGACAACAAGGTCGAGTCGGAGCGCGCCGAGTTCGCCCTCGACCTGGCCCGGCGCGGGCGGCGCGTCGCCGTCGTGTCGGGCGGCGACCCGGGCGTCTTCGCGATGGCCACGGCCGTCCTGGAGATCGCGGCGGAGGAGCGCTACGCCGACGTGCCCGTACGGGTCCTCCCGGGGGTGACCGCCGCGAACGCCGCGGCCGCCGCCGCGGGCGCCCCGCTCGGCCACGACTACGCCACCATCTCCCTCTCCGACCGCCTCAAGCCCTGGGACGTCATCGCCGGCCGGCTGCGCGCCGCCGCCGAGGCCGACCTGGTCCTCGCGATCTACAACCCGGGCTCCAAGTCCCGTACGCACCAGGTCGCCGCGGCCCGCGAGCTGCTGCTCGAACTGCGGGCGCCGGAGACCCCGGTGGTCGTGGCGCGGGACGTCGGCGGTCCGGAGCAGTCGGTGCGCGTGCTGACCCTGAAGAGCCTGGAGCCCGCCGAGGTCGACATGCGCACGCTGCTGCTCGTCGGGTCGTCGCAGACGCAGGTCACGGAGCGCGCGGACGGCCGCACGATCACCTGGACGCCGCGGCGTTACGGGTGAAGGTGCCCAGGCCCTCGGTGTCGAGGTACTCGACGGTGAACGACTTCCCGTCCGAGGCGAAGGTGACCCCGGTGCGGCCGACGGCGTTCTCGCCGCGGGTCTCGAAGCTGAACGTGTCGCCGTCGTAGTGCGTCAGCGGATACGACTGGGACTTCGGCCCCAGGCGGAGCGTCAGGGTCCCGTCGGGGGCGGCGACGACCTCGGCGGGGCCGTAGTACGCGTTGGCGAAGCGGCCCGTGTAGGTGGCGGCGGCCTGCGCGGGGGCCGCGTCGGCGGGCGGGTGGGCGTAGTCGGTCTTCGACCGGCCGGCGTCCGCCTCCTGCTGGTAGAGCGCGTCGACGAGCGGGATCCAGTCGCGGCTGATCTCGCCGGTCTGCGCGATGTCGAAGAAGTCGAGGGCGACGGCGTCGGCGACGCCGACCGGTGAGGTGTTGGTGAGGACGACGATGCCGAGCTGTTCGCCGGGCAGCATCGTCACGTTGGTGTGCGCGCCCGAGGCGAACGCGCCGGTGTGCGAGAGGCGGAGCCGGCCCTCGTCGTCGTAACTCACGTTCCAGCCCAGGCCGTAGAAGCCGGTGCGGGCGGCGGGGGCGTGCGGCGGGTTGGAGACCGACTCGGGCCAGTGGGTGCGTTCCAGGGCCTCGGCGTCGACGATCCGCCGGCCGTCGAGCTCGCCGTTCGCGAGCTGGAGGCGCAGCCAGGTCGCCATGTCGCGGGCGGAGGAGCTGACCCCGCCGGCCGGGGACTGGGCGTCGGGGTCGCGGACGAACTCCGGTTTCCACGCGCCGTCGACCTGGACGTGGCCCCAGGCGCGGTCGGGGGAGTTCGCGTAGTCGGCGAAGCGGGAGCTGGTGGCGTCCATGCCGGCCGGCTTGTAGAGGATGTCGTCGGCCAGCTTCTCCCAGGGCACGCCCTTCTCGTCGGCGACGGCCTGGGCGGCCGCCGTCAGGCCGAAGTTGGTGTAGGCGTAGCTCGCGCGGAACGGTGCGAGGGGCTCGTGGCGCAGGTGGGACAGGATGTACGCGCGGTCGTAGCCGAGGTCTTCGAGGAGGTCCCCGGCGTGGTCGGGGAGCCCGCTGCGGTGCGAGAAGAGGTCCTCGACGGTCACGTGGGAGGTGACCCACGGGTCCTTCAGGGCGAAGCCCGGCACGTGCGGGGCGACGGGCTCGGTCCAGCCGTCGGTGCCGACGGCGCCGGCGACGATCGTCGAGGCGATCGGCTTCGAGACGGAGGCGAGCTGGAAGACGGTGTCGGCGTCGACGGCGGCCTGCTCGCCGGCCTTGCGCACGCCGTAGCCCTTGAGGTGGACGACCTTGCCCTGGTGGACGACGGCGACGGCGACGCCGGGCACGCCGGTGCGTTTCATCGCGTCCCGCACGACCCCGTCGAGCCGGCCGACGGCCCGGTTCACGTCCGCGTCGTCGAGCTGGGGCGGGGGCTGGGGTGGCGGCGGGGACGGTGGAGGCGGGGTGGGGGTCGGGGTGGGGCCGGGTGCGGCGCCGGCCAGGGTGGGGGCGGTGGCGCCGAGGAGGGCCGCGAGACCGACCGTGGCAAGCCGTCGAACGGCACTCCGGCGAGCGGTACTCCGGTGAGCGGTGCTCATTTCTCCATTGAAGGCCGCCCGGCCGCGTCTGTCGCGCTCAGGCCTTCCGGACCCAGGCCGCCGCTTCCTCGGGGGTGGCTGCCGTGGGGACCCCCTGCGGCACGGGCGGGCGGCGGACGACCACGACCGGGATGCCGGCCTCGCGGGCGGCCTGGAGCTTCGGGGCGGTCGCGGCGCCGCCGCTGTCCTTCGTGACGAGGACGTCGATGCGGTGGCGGGAGAGGATCTCGCGCTCGCCGTCGAGGCCGAACGGGCCCCGGTCCAGGAGGACTTCGGTGCGGGCCGGCATCGGGGCCTCGGGGGCGTCGACGGAGCGGACGAGGAACCACTCGGGGCGGTCGGCGAAGGCGGCGAGTCCCATCCGCCCGGTGGTGAGGAAGACCCTGTCGACCCCGTCGCCGAGCCCGTCGAGGGCGGCGGCCGCGGCCTCCAGCGAGGCCACCTCGTGCCAGTCGTCCCCCTCCACCGGGACCCAGCCGGGACGGCGCAGGGCCAGCAGGGGAACATGGGCGGTGGCGGCCGCCCCGGCCGCGTTGAAACTGATCCGCTCGGCGAAGGGATGGGTGGCGTCGATGACCGCGTCCACGGAGTGCTCGCGCAGCCACGCGGCGAGCCCGTCCGCGCCGCCGAAGCCGCCGATCCGGACCTCCCCGGCGGGCAGCCGGGGCGTTGCGACCCGCCCGGCGAGGGAGCTCGTCACGCGCACGTCGTCGTGCAGCAGCCCGGCGAGGGCGCGGGCCTCGGTCGTCCCGCCGAGAATGAGTACGTGCAGGAGAGGCCGCATGGGAGTCCGGGGGGTCCGTTCGTGAGTGCCGGCGGGCGTGCGGCCCAACTCAAGCACACCGGTCTGCGGCCCGGCTGGACGACCGGTGCCTGTGCGACGGCGGCGACGACCGCCGCGTACACGGCGCTGCTCACCGGCGAGTTCCCGGACCCGGTGACGATCACGCTGCCGAAGGGCCAGACGCCGGGGTTCGCGCTGGCGGTGGAGTCCCTGGACGGCACGGACTCGGCCACCGCCGGTGTGGTGAAGGACGCGGGCGACGACCCGGACGTCACGCACGGCGCGCTGATCCGCTCGACGGTACGGCTCCTGCCGCCCGGTTCCGGCGTCGTCTTCCGGGCGGGTCCCGGGGTCGGCACGGTCACCCTGCCCGGCCTGCCCCTGGAGGTCGGCGAACCGGCGATCAACCCGGTCCCGCGCCAGATGATGCGCGAGCACGTGGCCGAGGTCGCGGCCGCGCACGGCGGCACCGGCGACGTCGAGATCACGCTCTCCGTCGACGACGGCGCCGAGATCGCCCGCTCCACCTGGAACCCCCGGATCGGCATCCTCGGCGGCCTGTCCATCCTCGGCACCACCGGCATCGTCGTGCCCTACTCCTGCTCCGCCTGGATCGACTCGATCCGGCGCGGCGTGGACGTGGCCCGCGCCGGCGGCCTCACCCACGTCGCCGGCTGCACCGGCTCCACCTCCGAGCGCACGGTCACCGAGCTGTACGACCTGCCGGAGATCGCCCTGCTCGACATGGGCGACTTCGCGGGCGCCGTCCTCAAATACGTGCGGCGCCACCCCGTGGACCGGCTGACCATCTGCGGCGGCTTCGCCAAGCTCTCCAAACTCGCCGCCGGCCACCTCGACCTCCACTCCGCCCGCTCCCAGGTCGACAAGCCCTTCCTCGCCGCCCTCGCCCGCACGGGCGGCGCGTCCGACCCCCTGGCCGCGGAGATCGCCACCGCCAACACCGGCCTCGCCGCCCTCCGCCTCTGCGAGGCCGCCGGGGTGCCCCTGGGCGACCTCGTCGCCGCCCGCGCCCGCGACGAGGCCCTCACCGTCCTCCGCGGCGCCCCGGTCGCGGTCGACGTCATCTGCATCGACCGTGCGGGCACGGTGGTGGGCCGGTCTGAGGTGAGGGGACCGGGCGCCGCGCCCGATGCGCACGATGCGTAAAACCGCGGGACACGGGGCCGACCGGCTCCGGACAATGCCCGCATGACGACCGACTTCTCGCACAAGCCCACGCTCACCGGCGAACTCGTCGTGCTCCGCCCCGTCACCGAGGACGACGTCCCCGCGCTCCTCCCGATGCTTCAGGACCCCGAGATCGGCCGGCTCACCGGCTCCCACGCCGACTTCGAGGAGTCCGCGCTGCGCGCCTGGTACGGGTCGCGGGGTGCGCAGAGCAACCGGCTCGACCTGGCGGTGGTGGAGCGGGCGACGGGGCGGGTGGTCGGTGAGGTGGTGCTGAACGACTGGGACCAGGCCAACGAGAGCTGCAACTTCCGCATCTGCCTCGCCCCGGACGTCCTCGGCCACGGCCTCGGCACCGAGGCGACCCGGCTGATCGTCGGCTACGGCTTCGAGGCCGTGGGCCTCTACCGGGTCTCCCTTGAGGTGTACGCCTTCAACCCGCGGGCGCGCCGGGCCTACGAGAAGGCCGGCTTCCGCGCGGAGGGCGTGCTGCGCGGGGCGCTGCTGTGGGAGGGGGAGCGGGTGGACGCGACGGTGATGGCGGCGCTGGCGCCGGAGTGGGGGACTACTCGGGCCTGAGCGCTCTGCGGCGCTCGTGCTCGGCGTGGAGCTCCGCGAGCTCGGCGCGGCCTGCGGCCGGCTCGGCCTCGGTGACCGGCGGGAACGGAAGTTCCTCGTCCTGCGGATAGCCGATCTCCGCGATGTCCTCGGCGAGGTCGGCGAGCTCCAGCTCCGGGTTGAGCACCGTGACGACCTCCTGCGTCAGGGGCTCCAGCGCCAGGACGTGGCGGACGGCCGCGACGTCGACCTCCGTCTCGTAGTAGTCGGCGGCCCACTCCGCGTACGCCTCCGCCGAGCGGTCGACGAGCAGCTCGAAGAGGTGATCGGCGCCGTCCGGCTCGCCGTCGCCCCGGGCCGGGAAGTCGATGGTGCCGGTGCGCCAGGCGGCGTCGGCGGATTCACGCCAGAGGCAGGCGGTGACGGCCGGCGCCGGCTCGCCGTCCTCGGCCTCGGAGACGTACGGGCGGAAGGCCTCCGGTACGGAGTCCAGGACGCCCAGCCAGACCTCCGGGTCGTCCTGCTGCGCCCAGGGGCTCATCGGGGCCTCGTGGGCGAAGCCCTCCGCGTAGGCCCCCGCCGCCGAGAAGACGATCCGGAACTCGTCGCCCTGACCGTCCCGCATGGAGGCCAGCTCCTCGCCCTCCGCCCAGTGGGCGTCGAACGAGTAGTACCTGCCGTCCCACTCCGGGCTCAGCACGGCCTCCAGCATCGCGAGCCCCCGGCAGTGGTCGCGCAGTTCCCCGATGCCCGGCAGCGCCCGGGCCACGTCGTAGACGGTCACGGGGACATGGAAGCGCACGGCACTGACAGTCGGGCGATTCCGCATGCGGGCCCCCGCCCCCGACCCTAGGCTGGCCACGGCAGTCCCCTACGCGTTACCGGAAGAACCGAAAGGGAGTCCCATGGCGAAGCGCGGCAACAAGAAGCGGGCCCGCAAGAAGAAGAAGGCGAACCACGGCAAGCGGCCCAACGCCTGAGTCCGTCCGGCCGCGGGGGCCGCTCGCGCTTCAGCAGGTGTGGCGGTCCCGGGCCGGGTCGTAGAGGTGGCTGTCGCGGAACTCGGCGGCGGCCAGCGTGCGGCCCACGACGATCACGGCGGTCTTGGTGATGCCCGCCGCCTTCACCTGGGCGGCGATGTCCTCCAGGGTGCCGCGCAGCACCACCTCGTCCGGCCGGGACGCCATGGCGACGACGGCGGCCGGGCAGTCGGTCCCGTAGTGCGGGACGAGCTCGGCGACGATGCGGTCGACGTACCGCGCGCCGAGGTGCAGTACGAGAAGCGCGCCGCTGCGGCCCAGGGTGGCCAGGTCCTCGCCGTCCGGCATGGGGGTGGCCTGCTGGGCGATGCGGGTGAGGATGACGGTCTGGCCGACGGTCGGGACCGTCAGTTCGCGCTTGAGAGCGGCCGCGGCGGCGGCGAAGGCCGGGACGCCGGGCACGACCTCGTACGGGATGCCGGCCGCGTCCAGGCGCCGCATCTGCTCGGCCATCGCGCTGAACACGGACGGGTCGCCGGAGTGCAGCCGCGCCACGTCCTGGCCCGCCTCGTGCGCGGCGGCGATCTCCGCGACGATCCGGTCGAGGTCCAGGTTCGCCGTGTCGACCAGCTTCGCGTCCGGCGGGCACTCGGCGAGCAGCTCGCGCGGCACGAGCGAGCCCGCGTAGAGGCAGACGCCGCACTTGGCGAGGGTCCGCGCGCCGCGCAGGGTGATCAGGTCGGCCGCGCCGGGGCCCGCGCCGATGAAGTAGACGGTCATTCCTCTGTACAACCCTTCGTTACGGACCACTGGGTGACCGGCATGGCCTGGCGCCAGCCGGTGAAGCCGCCGACCGGCACGGCGGCGGCGACCGCGAGCCGGATCAGTTCGCCGCCGTGGCGGCCGTACCACCGGGCGAGCAGCGCCTCGGACTCCAGGGTCACGGTGTTGGCGACGAGCCGGCCGCCGGCCGGGAGCGCGTCCCAGCAGGCGTCGAGCAGGCCGGGGGCGGTGAGTCCGCCGCCGATGAAGATCGCGTCGGGGACCGGAAGGTCCGCGAGGGCGGCCGGCGCGGGGCCGGTGACCACCTTCAGGCCCGGTACGCCGAGGGCGGCCGCGTTGCGGGAGATCCGCGCCGCCCGCTGTTCCGACTTCTCCACGGCGACGGCCCGGCAGGCGCGGTGTGCCCGCATCCATTCGATGCCGATGGAGCCGGAGCCGCCGCCGACGTCCCAGAGGAGTTCGCCGGGCGCGGGCGCGAGCGCGGCGAGGGTCGCGGCGCGCACGTACCGCTTGGTGAGCTGGCCGTCGTGCTCGTACGCCTCGTCGGGCAGGCCGGGGGTGAGGGCGAGCCGCGGGGCGGTGGCGGCCGGGTCGCGCAGGCAGTGGAGCGCGAGGACGTGGAGGGCGTCGGTCCGCTCGTACGGCCAGTCGGCGGCGGTGCCGTCGAGGACCCGCTCGGCCGGGCCGCCGAGCTGCTCCAGGACCCGGATCCGGGTGCCGCCCCAGCCGCGCTCGCGCAGCAGCGCGGCGACCCGCGCGGGGCTCTCGGGCCCCTCGCCGAGGACGAGGAGCCGCCGCCCGTCGTGGAGGGCGGCGGTGAGCGCGTCGAGCGGACGGGCGACGAGCGAGACCGTCTCGGTGTGCTCCAGGGCCCAGCCGAGGCGGGCGCAGGCGTACGAGACGGAGGACGGGTGCGGCAGGACGCGGAGCCGGTCGGGGCCGACGGTCTCCGCGAGGGTGCGCCCGATTCCGTAGAACATGGGGTCCCCGCTGGCCAGGACGGCGACGGCGCGGCCCTGGTGGGCGGCGAGCAGGCCGGGGATCGCGGGGCGCAGCGGGCTCGGCCAGGGGACGCGCTCGCCCGGGCACTCGGCGGACGGCAGCAGGTCGAGCTGGCGGGGGCCGCCGATCAGGACGTCGGCGGCGCGGAGGGTGCGGCGGGAGGCCTCGGGGAGCCCGTCCCAGCCGTCCGCGCCGATCCCGACGACCGATATGGCGGGCACCGATGTCGCAGCGTTCACGTCGGCGACTCTACGTGAGCCCTGCCGGTCGGCCGCTACGCGGTGTGGGTCACTCGCGGGTCACTTCGGGGCGTGCTCGCCCACGTAGAAGAGCAGCCAGATGAAGCCGGCGAGGGCGTGGGTCACGAACACGTAGATGAAGACGCGGAGCATCACGCCCCGCTCTTTCCACCGTTCCAGATCGAAGTCCGCCATGCCCACCAGAGTACGGGTGAATTGCGGGGGAATAGGGCGGCGGGTGGCGCCGTTGAGCGAGACAGTTTAAAATTCAACCAATAGCGATCCAATGTGATCAGCAGCGGACCCCGCGAGAGGTGAGCACGATGCAGTTCGGGATCTTCACCGTCGGTGACGTGACGACCGACCCCACCACCGGCCGCACCCCCACCGAGCACGAGCGGATCAAGAACACCGTCGCCATCGCGCTCAAGGCCGAAGAGGTCGGGCTCGACGTCTTCGCGACCGGCGAGCACCACAACCCGCCGTTCGTGCCGTCCTCCCCGACCACGCTCCTCGGGCACATCGCGGCCCGCACGGAGAACCTGATCCTCTCCACCTCCACGACCCTGATCACCACCAACGACCCGGTGAAGATCGCCGAGGACTACGCGACCCTGCAGCACCTCGCCGACGGCCGCGTCGACCTGATGATGGGCCGCGGCAACACCGGCCCGGTCTATCCGTGGTTCGGGCAGGACATCCGCCAGGGCATCCCGCTCGCCATCGAGAACTACGCGCTGCTCCACAAGCTGTGGAGGGAGGACGTGGTCGACTGGGAGGGCAAGTTCCGCAGCGCGCTCCAGGGCTTCACGGCCACCCCGCGCCCGCTCGACGGCGTCCCGCCGTTCGTCTGGCACGGCTCCATCCGCTCGCCCGAGATCGCCGAGCAGGCGGCCTACTACGGTGACGGCTTCTTCGCCAACCACATCTTCTGGCCGAAGCAGCACACCGAGAAGATGATCCGGCTCTACCGCCAGCGCTACGCCCACTACGGGCACGGCACGCCCGAGCAGGCGATCGTCGGGCTCGGCGGGCAGGTCTTCATGCGGAAGAACTCGCAGGACGCGGTACGGGAGTTCCGCCCGTACTTCGACAACGCGCCGGTCTACGGCCACGGGCCGTCCCTGGAGGAGTTCAGCCGCGAGACCCCGCTGACCGTCGGCTCGCCGCAGGAGGTCATCGAACGCACCCTGTCCTTCCGCGACTACGTCGGCGACTACCAGCGCCAGCTGTTCCTGATCGACCACGCCGGACTGCCCCTGAAGACCGTCCTGGAGCAGCTCGACATCCTCGGCGAGGAGGTCGTGCCGGTGCTGCGCAAGGAGTTCGAGAACCTGCGCCCGGCCGACGTCCCCGCCACCGCCCCGCTCCACCCGGCCGTCCAGCAGGCCCAGAACCAGGAGGTCTGACCGTGCGTACGTTGAAGCTGGTCGCCGTCTCCGCCGGCCTCAGCAGCCCGTCCTCGACCCGGCTGCTCGCCGACCGGCTCCTCCAGGCGGCCCGCTACCGGCTCGCCGAGCAGGAGTACGCCGTCGACGTCGAGGTGGTCGAACTGCGCGACCTGGCCGTCGACATCGCGAAGAACTTCGTGACGGGCTTCCCCTCCGAGAAGCTCCAGGAGACGCTCGACAAGGTCACGGGCGCGGACGGGGTCATCGCCGTCACCCCGGTCTTCACGGCCTCGTACAGCGGTCTCTTCAAGTCCTTCTTCGACCTGCTCGACCCGACCGCCCTGACCGGCACCCCGGTCCTCCTCGGCGCGACCGGCGGCACCGCCCGCCACTCGCTGGTCCTGGACCACGCCCTGCGCCCGCTCTTCGCGTACCTCCGCGCCTTCGTCGCCCCGACCGCCGTCTACGCGGCCTCGGAGGACTGGGGCACGGGCGGCGACGAATACACCGAGGGCCTCCCGAACCGCATCAACCGGGCGGGCGCCGAATTCGCCGAACTGATCGCGGGCCGGCCGGAACGGGCGGCGGCAGAGGACGAGGTCGTGCCGTTCGAGCAGCAGTTGGCGGGGCTGGCGGATCTGCGCCTGGACTAGGGCCTGTCCGGCGGATCAGGGTCGGACAGACCCCGGGCCTGGTCGACCAGGCCCGGACCTCGCGATCCGATCACAGGAAAGTGCACACTTCTGTAAGGTGGTGAGCATGACGGAGACCACCTACTCGATCGTCGAGGCCCGCGCCCGGCTCGGTGCCATCGCCCGCGAGGTCAGCGCCACCCGCGAGCCGGTCGCCATCACCGACCACGGACACATCATCGCCATACTGATCAGCCCCGCCGACGCTCTTGAGCTCCAGGAGATGCGAGCGCTGGCCGCTTACCGGGCGCGGCGAGAGCGCGGCGAGTCCGCCGGCATCCCGCACGACGAGGCACTTCGCCGCGTCTTCGGCGGAGATGAGGCGTGACGTACCAGGTCATCTGGGAGCCCGAGGCCCTCGTCCAGGCGGAGCGGTTCGCCAAGGACGACCCCCACGGGGTGCGCCAGGTCTTCGCCGCCGTCGACCGCCTGGCAGACGATCCCCGCCCCGACGGCTCGTTCGGAAGTTCCGAGATCCTGCGCATCCACGTCGGGATCTACCGCGTCCTGTACGAGATCAGTGACCTGCAGGTCCGGGTCAGTGTGATCCACCTCGGCCGCCTGCGCCGAGGGGGCGGTACGGGGTGGGCGGCGAGAGACCCCTACTGATCCACGGCGTCGGCGACGACGCACGCCACGTTGTCCGGGGCGCCCCGGTCGCGGGCCCGGGCGACGAGGTCACGGGCGGTGGCCGCCGGGTCGGCGCCCCGGGTGAGGGCGGGGGCGAGCTCCTGCTCCGGGACCACGGCCGAGAGGCCGTCCGTGCAGAGCAGCAGGCGGTCGCCCGGGCGGAGTTCGTGGAGGGCCAGCTGCGGTTCCGGCGGTACGGCCGCGCCGTCGAGGGCCTTCAGGAGCAGCGCCCGGTCCGGGCGGGCGGCCGCCTCCGCCGGCGAGAGCTCGCCCGCGTCGACGAGGACCTGGACCACGGTGTGGTCCCGGGTGAGCGGGCGCAGGGCGCCGTCCCGGAGCAGGTACGCCCGGGAGTCGCCCACGTGGGCGAGCGCGAGCCGGTTCCCGGCGAGGAGGGCGGCGGTGAGGGTGGTGCCTCCCGCACCCCGGCGGGGGCGGTGCCGGGGTTCGCCACCCCCGTGTGGGCATTCGTCCCGCTGGGGCTGGGGGTCCCCCCGGCGAAGCCAGGGGGAGGGTGGGCACACGGGACGGCGCCCATGCGGGCGCGCTCCGCACCCGGGCCTACCCGCACCACGAGCGCGGCGCCCTCGGGCTGAACGTCCAGGCGCGGAAGCCTAGGCCCGGCAAGGGGCGCCGTCCGTTGTGCCCACCCACCCTCCCCCGACGGCTTCGCCCTGGGGGGACCCCCAGCCCCTGCGGAACGTATGCCCACAACGGAGGTGGCACGGGGCGCCGCCCCGACGGGGCGAAGGGCCACAACGGAGGCGGCACGGATCGCCCTGGCCGCACCGCCGGATCCGTCTCGTACCGCGCGCAGACCCGCCCGATCTCGGCCAGCGGCATGCCGATCCGCCGCAGCCAGCCCACCAGACGGGCCCGCTCCACCTGCTCGCCGGCGTAGTACCGGTAGCCGGAGAACGGATCGACGCGGGCCGGCCGCAGCAGGCCCAGTTCGTCGTAGCGGCGCAGGGCCTTGGGCGTGAGGCCCGTCGCGCGGGCGAAGTCGCCGATCGTGAGCAGCGCGTCCATGGTCCCCAGCCTCCCCGAAGCCCGAAGCCTCCCTGTACCGGACCCCGTGGCCCGGCATCCGCCACGGTGGGCCTTCCCCGTGGGGGAAGGTCAACGGGCGGCCCGCAACCGCCCGACGCATGATGGCGGGCATGGACATCAAGCTGGAGCTGATCGGCGTTCCCGTCACCGACATCGACCGCGCCAAGGCCTTCTACGAACGGGTCGGCTTCCACGCCGACCACGACGTGACCGTCAGCGAGGAGATCCGCTTCGTCCAGATGACCCCGCCCGGCTCGGCCTGCTCGATCGCCTTCGGCAAGGGCATCACCGAGATGACCCCGGGCTCCCTGGACAACATGCAGGTCGTCGTCACCGACATCGAGGAGGCACACGCCGACCTCACCGGCCGCGGCATCGACGTGAGCCCGATCGACGACCAGCCGTGGGGCTCCTTCGTCTACTTCGCCGACCCGGACGGCAACCGCTGGGCGGTGCAGCAGACCAAGCCCCGCGGGCAGTAGGAGAAGTTACGAGCCCGGCGCCGCCCTGGTGGGCAGCGCCGGACTGTTCGCGGGGATCCCGTCAGTACGGCGCGGGGCGGCCGACCGCGTCCTCGTGGGTGTAGAAGGTGTAGAAGGTGGCGGCGGTCACCACCCCACAGGTGATCAGCCCGAGCATCGACGAGGAGAACACGCTCTTGCCGGAGAGGCTCACCAGGTAGCCGAGCGCGATGCCGGCGAGGGCGCCCCAGGCGACCGCGTGCAGCTCGCGCCGCAGCCGCCGGCCGTAGCGGTGGAGCGTGTGGATGGCGACGGCCAGCACGACGGCGCTGATCAGACCGATCCAGAACTGACTCCAGGCCAGCGGGCCGCCGTCCCGGACGACGACCGGGGCGTACAGGCCGTAGCTGATACCGACGAGGACGGGCAGTCCCCAGCCGTGGGTGCTGAACTGCCTGCGGGCGGGGGCGGCTGCGTGTGCTGCCATGGCGGAACTCCTTTCCCGCACGGTGCGCACCTGAGGGTGCACCCTCCAGGGCACACCCCCGCCCCGCCCGCCGCAAGTGGATCAGAGCGGATAAAGGCCCGCCCGTTTACGGACGGACGGCGACCGCGTCGATCTCGAACAGCATCCCGGGCAGCGCCAGAGCCGCCACCCCGCTGAGGGTCTGCGCCGGGAGCCGGTCGCCGAAGGCGGCGTGCAGGGCCTTGCCGAGGACCTCCAGCTTGGCGAGGTCGTGCTCGACGATGTACGAGCCGAGCCGGACCACGTGCTCGAAGCCGAGGCCCGCGCCCGCGAGGGCGTGCCGGAGGTTGGTCAGGGACAGCTCGACCTGGGCGGCGAAGTCTCCGGGGACGGGCGCGCCGGCGCTCACTCACGCCGCGGCGAACCACCGCCGGATCCGGTCCGGCGCCGACGGCGCCCGCCGTTCCGCCTGGGCGCGCACGTCGGCCAGGGTCCGCGCGGCCAGTTCGCGCCGCCAGGCCAGCTCCGCGCGGCCCATCGCCTCGGCGATGGCACACTCTGCGCTCGGGCGGCCCGTCGTCACCGCGCCGGGGCCCTGGCCGATGATCTCGGTGCAGCGGAAGGCCTCGTCGGGGCCCTCGATCGCCACGACCACGTCCATCAGCGTGATCCGGTCGAGCGTCCGGGCCAGCCGGAAGCCGCCCCGGGGTCCGGAGACGGAGGTCAGGATGCCGGCCCGGACCAGGGCCTGGAGCTGCTTGTTGAGGTAGGGCGCGGGCAGTTCGTGGTACGCCGCGAGCCGGGCGGCCGTGACCGCCCGCTCCTCGCCGATCCAGGCGAGGTTGAGGCAGCTGTGCAGCGCCCACTCCACACCCTCGTTCATCCTCATGATTCTGGATGCTACCTGTCCAGGATAGGCCTGTCACTCGTACGGCTCAGCAGAAGGTTCGAAACCGAACAGACGCTCCCACGATGAGCCCATGAGCCAGAACACCGCATCCCCGCAGCAGCCACCCCGGCAGCCGCGGCAACCGCAGCAGTCGACGTCCGGCGCCTGGGCGTCCGGCGGCACCATGTTCGCCGGTGTCCTCATGCTGGTCACCGGCGTCATGGACATCCTCCAGGGCATCGCCGGCATCGCCGAGGA
Source organism: Streptomyces fradiae (assembly GCF_041270065.1). Classification (NCBI taxonomy): domain Bacteria; kingdom Bacillati; phylum Actinomycetota; class Actinomycetes; order Kitasatosporales; family Streptomycetaceae; genus Streptomyces; species Streptomyces fradiae. The sequence goes on from NZ_CP065958.1 coordinate 3,814,176, forward strand.
CGACATCTACACGCGCGTCGGCGACTACGTCTTCAAGTTCGACCTGACGTCCTGGGGCTGGATCCACCTCTGCCTCGGCGTGATCGTCGCCATCGCCGGCGCCGGCATCCTCAAGGGCGCCGAGTGGGGCCGCATCGCGGGTATCTCCCTCGCCTCGCTGAACATCGTGGCGCAGTTCCTCTTCCTGCCGTACCAGCCGTGGTGGGCGCTGTTCTCCATGGCGGTGTCCGTCTTCGTCATCTGGGCGCTGGCGGCGGACAAGGACTACGGGAGTGAGACCTGGTGAGCCGGCGTCGTACGGCCCCGGCAGCCCCGGCCGCCGCGCTCCTCGCCCTGGCCGTGTTCGGTCCGGTCGCCCTGACCGGCTGCGACGAGGCCGCGGACAAGGCGGGCGAGATCGTCTCCTCCGCCACCGCCGCAGTGGCCTCGGCCGCGCAGCAGAAGATGGACGAGGTCAAGGACGGGATCAACGCGACCGGCGACGTGAAGGCCGGGTCGACGTCCACGGACGGGGACCGCACGGTCGCCGAGATCACCGCGACCAACCCCACGGACAAGGCCGCCGACTACACGGTGATGGTCAACTTCCGTGACGCGGACGGGAACTTCCTCGACTCCGTCGTCCTCAACATCGACGGCGTGGCGCCGGGGCAGTCCAAGACCGGCACCGCCCGCAGCAACCGGACCCTCTCCGGGGCCACCCAGGCCCAGATCGCCCAGGCCCTGCGGCACTGAGCGCATCGACCCGTCCTGCGTACCCGATCGGCGTCCGCCCGCCTCGCGGAGCTGGCGCCGATCGGCCACGCTGGAAGACATGGAGAACGACGAGATCCTCGAGAACATCGGCTCTCTCGTCGAGGAGGAACGCTCCCTGCGCCAGCGCGTCGGCGGCCTCCGTGACGAGGAGCGGTCCCGGCTCGCCGAGCTGGAGGTCCAGCTCGACCAGTGCTGGGACCTGCTGCGGCAGCGCCGCGCCAAGGCCGAGTTCGGCGAGGACCCGGACACCGCCGCCGTCCGCCCGGCGGCCGAGGTCGAGGGCTACCGCAGCTGACCGGGCACCTGACCGGGCCGTTGCTCCACGTGGCTCGCCTCCGCCGTAACGTTTGACCATGGCGAAATCGGCGCAATCGGAACGGTCAGAGCGATCGGAGCGGTCGAGGCAGTCCCCACGGCTCTCCCCGCCCGCCTGGCTGACCGCCGGTCTGCGCCCGCAGCCGACGCCCGTACCCTGGCCGGCCGTCGGCCGCGCCTCGGTCGCGCTCGCCGCGCCGCTCGCCGCCGGACTCGCCGCGGGGCAGCCCGCGTACGGGGCGCTCGTGTCGATGGGCGCCCTGTCCGGGGTCATCGGCGACACCGCCGACGCGTACCGGATGCGGTTCTTCAACATCGCCGTACCGCAGCTCTTCGGCGCCCTCGGCGTCACCCTCGGCACCCTGGTCTTCGGCCATGGCTGGCTCGCCGTCGCCGCGCTCACGCTCGTCGCGCTGGTCTCCGGGATGATCTCGTCGATCGGCGCCGTCGCCTCCGTCTCCGGTCTGCTGCTCCTGCTCAACGCGGTGGTCGGCGCCGGTCTGCCGATGCCCGACCCGTGGTGGAAGGCGCCGCTGCTACTCGGGCTCGGCGGGGTCGTGGTCCTGGCCCTCACCCTGCTCGGCTGGCCGCTGCGCGGCGGCGCGCCGGAGCGGACGGCGGTCGCCGGGACCTACCGGGCGGTCGCCGAACTCTTCGAGGCCGCGGGCACCGACGCGTACGACGAGAAGCGGCAGGCCGTCACCGGCTCGCTCAACCAGTCCTACGACCTGGTGCTCGCCCGCCGTGCCCGGCAGCACGGCCGGGCGCCCACCCTGGTGCGGCTGCTCGCCGAGCTCAACGTGCTCATCCCGCTCCTGGAGGCCGCGCCCGCCGCCCATCTCGCGGCCCGCCGGTTCCACCGGCCGCTGCCGCCGGAGATCCCGGCCGCCGTGCACGAACTCGCCGACAGGGTCGGACGGGAGGGGCAGCGGGACCGCGCCGGCCGGCGCCCGTACGAGCTGAAGCTGCCCGAGGCCCGCCGGCCCTCCGAGAAGGCCGTCGACACGGCGCTGCGGCACGCGGCGAGCGTCGTGCACCGGACCGAGCCGGACCCGCACAACGTGGACGACCGGCTCGGCCGCCCCGCCGCGCTGCGCGTACGGATCCGGCGCACCGCCCGCAACGTGCTGCTCTCCGGCGCCTCCTGGCGCTACGGCCTGCGGCTCGCGCTGTGCATCGGGCTCGCGCAGGCGCTGGTGTCGCTGATCGCCGTGCCCCGCTCGTACTGGGTGGCGCTCACCGTCACGTTCGTCCTGAAGCCGGACTTCGGCTCGGTGTTCTCGCGCGCGGTGCTGCGCGCCCTCGGCACCGCGGGCGGGCTCGTCATCGCCGCGCCGCTGCTCGCCTCGGTGCCGCGCGGGTGGTGGGACGTGCCGGTGATGGTGGTGCTCGCCGCGCTGATCCCGGCCTTCTCCGCGAAGGGGTACGCCTTCCAGACCGCCGCCATCACCCCGGTCATCCTGCTCCTCTCCGACCTGCTCAACCACCAGGGCTTCGACCTCGTCCTGCCGCGGCTGTACGACTCGCTGATCGGCTGCGGCATCGCGCTGGTCGCGGGCTATCTGCTGTGGCCGGAGTCCTGGCACACCCGGGTCGCGGACCGGCTCGCGGACGCGGTCGCGGACACCGCCGCGTACGTGACCCTGGCCTTCGCCCCCGCTGCCCTCGCCGCGCCCCTGTCCGGTCAGAACGACGACCCGACCGCCCGGCACCGCGCCCGCCGCAAGCTGTACCGCGACATGTCCTCCGTACGCTCGGAGTTCCAGCGCGCGCTGACCGAACCGCCGCCCGCCGGGGACCTCGCCGCCGCGTGGTGGCCGCTCGCCATCGCCGTCGAACGGATCGTGGACGCCACCACCGCCGCCCGGATCCGCGTCGACCACGGCGCTCCACCGCCCGAACCGGCCGAGGTGGCCGCCGTGGAGAAGCAGCTGCGGGAGCTGGCGGACGGGCTGCGCTCCAGCGACGTGCTCGTGGAGGTACGGGCCGATCTCGGCGGCGACGAGGAGGGCGTGCTCGGCCCGCTCCGGCAGGAGGTGCGCGCGGCGCGCGCCATCTCTTCCGCGCCTCCCGCGCCGTAAACCCGGCCAAAGGGGCGTACGGAAGCGGTTACCGGCGGTTGCGGAACCGAACCCTCCCACCGCCGTTACCGGAACTCACGGGTACGACTACGATGCGCTCGAATTCACCGTGATCCGCGCCCCTTTCCGGCCACGAGCGAGCTCTGGTGGCACGATCACGCCGTCCCCGCCTGCCCGTCCCCACGCCGCACCCGTCCCCACGCCGCACGCCTCCCCACGCCGTACCCCTCCCCCCGCTCCCCGCGTACCCGAGGACACCGCCATGCGCACAGCTCCCGGCAGTTCCGGCAGTTCCGGCAGATCCCCCGGCCGGGGCCTGCAGCCCAACGCCCTCGGCACGTTCGACACCCTCGTGATGGCCGTGGCGGGCAGCGCCCCCGCGTACTCGCTGGCCGCGACCACCGCCGTGCTGTTCGGCGCGGTCGGCCTCGCCGGACCGGCGTCGCTGCTCTACTGCGCGATACCGATGTTCGGCATCGTCCTCGCCTACGCCCGGCTCGGCCGGATCGACGTCAACGCGGGCGCCGGATACTCCTGGGTGGGCCGCACCCTCCACCCCTTCCTCGGCTTCCTCTCCGGCTGGGCGCTCGTCCTCGCCACGACCGTGTTCATGGTCGCCGGTTCGCTGCCCGCCGGGTCCCTCACGCTCTCGCTGTTCGACGCCGGACTCGCCGACGACACCGTGCTCGCTTCGCTCGTCGGCGCCGGCTGGTTCCTGATGATGCTGCTCGTCGTCCTCGGCGGCGTCCGGCTCACCGTCCGCGCCCAACTCCTGCTCTCCGGCCTGGAACTGCTGCTCCTCGTCGTCTTCCTGCTCGCCGCCCTCGCGCACCACGGGCACGCGACCGCCTTCGACTGGTCGTGGTTCGGCCTCGACCAGTTCCGCGGGCCGTCCGGCTTCGCGGCGGGCGCGCTGATCGCCGCCTTCTACTACTGGGGCTGGGACGTCACCAGCAACCTCAGCGAGGAGACCCGGAACAGCCGGCGCACCGCCGGGCTCGCCGCGCTCGTCGGCGTCGGGGTCGTCTTCCTGCTCTTCGAGGCCTTCACCGTCGCCGTCAACGTGCTGCTGAGCGCCGACCGCATCGAGCGCGGCGGCGCCAACGTCCTCGCCGTCCTCGGACAGGAGATCTGGCCCGGCGTCGGCGGCAAGCTGCTGATCCTCGCGGTGCTCCTGTCGACCGTCGCCACCCTGGAGACCACCCTCATCCAGGTCACCCGCTCGCTGTTCGCGATGGGCCGCGACCGCACCCTGCCCGCCGCCCTCGGCACCGTCCACCGCCGCTGGAACACCCCGTGGGTGGCGATCGCCGTCGTCGGCGCCGCCGCGCTCGTGATGTTCGCGGCCGCGGCCGCCGCCGGCTCGGTCGGCCAGGTCCTCGGCGACGCGGTGCGCGCGATCGGCCTGCTCATCGCCTTCTACTACGCGCTCGCCGGCATCGCCGCCGTCGTCGCCTACAAGGGTCTGCTGCTGCGCTCCGTGAAGGAGTTCCTGCTCGGCGGGGCGTGGCCGCTGCTCGGCTCGGCGTTCATGCTGTGGGCCTTCGTCGAGTCGCTCGGCGAGCTGTCCACCACCTCGCTGACCATCGGCCTCGGCGGCCTCGCCCTCGGTGTCGTCCCGATGCTCGTGTACTGGCGGAAGGGCAGCGCCTACTACCGGCCGGCCCGCCTCGACGCGGCCCGCGTGCTCGCCGCGGCCGAACCCTTCGCCGCGCCGGACTCGCCGCGGGCGCGCCGGGAGGACAAGTCGCTGGCGACGGACTTCTGACCGCCTGTCGCCTGCGAGGTACCGGGCGGCGGCACCGGAGCCGCCCGAACGCCCTCTTCGGATACGCCGAACCCGAACCCGTGTCCGTACGCCCCCAGTTGTAGCCGAAGCCGAAGCCGAAGTCCTCGCGAGGGAGGTACCCGATGGCCGCACTGCGCCGCCGTTCGGCCAGACAGGGCCGTTTCGCACCCGACTTCGACCCCGACTTCGGCGATCGGGCGCTCACCGAGGCCCGGCAGGACATGGTGATCGGGCGCTGGCAGGGCGTACGGGACCTGCTGCGGGCCACCGGGGACGACTGGCCGCGCCGTACGCACCGGCTGCGGCTGCTCTCGCACGCCGCGGCCGGCAGCTCGACCGTCGAGGCCTGGCGGGGCGCCGAGCCGGGCAACCCGGACGCGGCGGTGCTGCGGGCGGCCACCGAGGTGGTACGGGTCTTCGACGCGGCCATCGCCGCCGGGCGGGGCAGCGTCGTCGACCGGGGCCGGATCGACGCCTCCGTCGACGCCTGTCTGACGGCGGCGGACGCGGCCCCGGCCGATCCGATGCCGTGGGTGTCGCTGCTCTCGGTGGCACGGCTCTACGAGGGCGGGGTGCCGCGGCGCCAACTACGGCACTGGTTCGACGAGTTGCGGCGCCGCGACCCGTACAACGTCGAAGGCCACGCGCAGGTGATGCGCTACTGGTCGGCGCGCTGGCACGGCACGCACGGCGCGATGTACGACTTCGCGCGGGACGCGGCGGGCGTCGCGCCGCCCGGTTCACCGCTGCCGATCCTGGTGCAGATCGCGCGGGTCGAGGAGTACCGGTACGTGGTGGACGGGGCGCTCGGCCGGGGGCCGGTGCGCGGCTTCGACCAGCACTGGAAGCACGAGCTCGCCGTGACCGAGCTGCGCCGCACGTACGCCCGCTGGATCGGCGGGCGCGAGCTGGGCATGCCGGTGGCGCCGGAGGAGGTGGCCGACCTCAACTACCTGGCACATGCCGCCTGTTACGCGGGCCAGGTGGACATGGCGCGGGCGCTGCTCACGCTGCTCGGGGCGCGGGCGGCGTGGGTGCCGTGGGTGTACACGGGGGAGCCGGAGGAGCAGTTCGTACGGTTCCGGGAGGGCGTCGGGATCGGTGCCGGCGGCAACGGCAGCGGCGCGGAGCAGGGGACGGGCTGACGCCCGCCCCCTCACTCGACCGGTCGGGTCTCGTCAGACGCCGATGTCGCGGCCGTCGGTGCGCCACACGGCGACGACCGACGGGCGGACGATCTTTCCGGGGCCGTCGGGCCAGACGGAGGCCGGCTTCTCGACGGAGGCGCCGTCGAGCTCGCCCGGGTGCTGCACGGAGACCAGCACCCGGCGGTCCTGGACCAGCGGGCCGCAGGTCTCGGCGCCGGTCGGCACGGTCAGGAACTGCTTGAGCTCACCGCGCCGCTCGCCCTGCGTGGCGACGCCGAACAGGCCGTCGTGGGAGCCGAGCTGGTTGCCGTCGGTGGAGATCCACAGGTTGCCGTGCGGGTCGAAGGCCACGTTGTCCGGGCAGGAGATGGGGCTGACCTTCTCCTTCGGGAAGCCGGAGAAGTAGGTGGCCGGGTCGTTCGGGTCACCGGCGACCAGGAAGAGGCGCCAGGCGAAGCCGTCGGAGGCCGGGTCGTCCCAGTGCTCGGCGAGCTCCAGGATCTGGCCGTGCTTGTTGAGGTTGCGCGGGTTGGCCTCGTCGGCCGCCGCCTTGCCGGCCTTGCCGCGGTCGGAGTTGTTGGTGAGCGCGACGTACACGCGGCCGGTGCGCGGGGACGGCTCGACGTCCTCGGGGCGGTCCATCTTGGTGGCGCCGACCTTGTCACCGGCGAGCCGGGTGAAGACGTACACCTCCTCGGCGGTCATGCCGGGCACGTGCGACACGGCGCCGTCCAGGCCGGCCGTGGCCAGCGGGATCCAGGTGCCGGAACCGTCGAACTCGCCGTCGGCGGGCAGCTTGCCGGTGCCGTCGATCTCGGCGGCCGGGGAGTCGCCGGTCAGCTTGGCGACGTAGAGGGTGCCCTCGTCGAGCAGGGTGAGGTTGTGCGCGTGGGCGGCGCGCGAGCCGCCCTTCTTCATCCGCTTCGAGGAGACGAACTTGTAGAAGTAGTCGAAGCGCTCGTCGTCGCCCATGTAGACCACCGGACGCCCGTCGGCGGTCAGGCGCGGCTGCGCGGCCTCGTGCTTGAAGCGGCCGAGCGCGGTGCGCTTGCGGGGCGTGGACTCCGGGTCGTACGGGTCGAGCTCGACGACCCAGCCGAAGCGGTGCGCCTCGTTGGGCTCCTGCGCGAGGTCGAAGCGCTTGTCGAAGCGCTCCCACTTGCGCTCGGAGGCGCCGGTGCCGATGCCGTACCGCTTGTCGGTGGCGGAGGAGGCGTGGGCGAAGTACTGGTTGAAGTTCTCCTCGCCGTGGAGGGTGGTGCCCCACGGGGTGGTGCCGCCGGCGCAGTTGTTCAGCGTGCCGAGGACGGTGCGGCCGGCCGGGTCCGCGGAGGTCTTCACCAGGGCGCCGCCCGCCGCCGGGCCGGTGAGCTCGAACCGGCTGGTGGCGGTGAGCCGCCGGTTGAGGTGGTGGCGGGTGACCGGGGTCAGCCGGCCGGTGCGGTGCTCCTCCTGCACGACGACCACGGACAGGCCGTGCGCCGCCCAGGCGATCTCGACCTGCTCGCGGGTCGGGTTCGCGGGGTCGTAGCCGCGGAACATCAGGTTCTCGTCGGTGTACTCGTGGTTGGCCACGAGGACCTGGCGGTGGTGCTCGCCGCGCAGCGGGAGCAGGGAGAGGAAGTCGTTGTTGTAGCCGAACTGGCCGGCCTGCGCCTTGGCCGTCTGCTTCTCGGAGTCGAAGGCCGGGGCGCCGCGGAGGATGGGCTCGCCCCAGCGGATGACCACGTTCTGGGAGTAGCCGGCGGGGACGGTGACCTGGTCGGCGGTGTTGGGCGCGACGGGCGCGAAGCGCAGGCCGCGGGCGCCGTCGGCCTTGGCGGCGCCGCCGTGGCCCTTGCCCTTCGCCGGCTCGTGCGCCTCGGCGGCGGGCGCGTTGCCCAGCGCGACGGCGGAGCCGGCGGCGGTGGCGACGGTCACGACGGCCGCGGCGCGCATGAGCGAACGGCGCGAAAGCGCACCGGCTATGACATCACCGACGTACTCGTTGTCGCTGGTGTTGGGGACCTCCTGAAAACAGGCGTCACCACAGCGGTAGCGGCAGGTCAGGGCGGAACGGCCGCCTCCGTGGGCGTGGTTGCTCAGCAGCGGCAGCAGTTTGCGCACGTCGTCCTCCATGATTGGGCGCGGTCCGCCGTGACGTTAGGTGCGCCCGCCTGCACGATGACGGCGGCAGAGTGAACGCGCGATGAATCTGCGGCAACCGCGGGCGCCCGGGTCGTAGGGGCCGGGGAGGGCGGCCGCTAACCTTACGTGTCCGCCCTGGCCAGGAATCGCCGTTCCGCCGGGGACATAGGACGCATACCGCACCCAACTCATGTGAAGGGGTTCGCCCATGGGTATTCGGAGCTTGCTGCGCAAGGTGTTCGGCCGCGACCGCGCGAACGGCGCCGAATCCGAGGTCCCGGAAACGGCGGCCTCCGTCGTCCCCGCCCAGGCGACGTCCCCCGAGGCGGAGCCGGTGAAGGTCGCGGCGGAGCCGGCGGCGAAGGCCGTGGCGGAGGTGGCCCCGGTGCCGGCCCCGGTGGTGGCCGAGGCTCCGGCGGAGCCGGAGCTCGCCCCTGAGCCGGAGCCGGAGGCGGAGGCGAAGCTGGAGGCCAAGCCCGAGACGCCCGCTCAGCGGGCGGCGGCGGACCTGGTGGCGGCCGCCTTCGACAACCCGCAGATCCCGCAGGCGCGGCGAGCGGGGGACGAGGCGGAGGTCACGGAGGCGGCTGAGCCGGAGGTCGTGGCGGAGGCGGAGGTCGTGGCGGAGGCGGAGCCGGAGGCGGCTGGGCCTGAGGCGGCTGAGCCCGTGTCGGAGGTCGCGCCCGTACAGGAAGAGCCCGTGGCGGAGGTCGCGCCCGAGCCCGAGCCCGTACAGGAAGAGCCGGAGGCGGAGGTCGCGCCCGAGCCCGAGCCCGTACACGAAGAGCCGGAGGCGGAGGTCGCGCCCGAGCCCGAGCCCGTACACGAAGAGCCGGAGGCGGAGGTCGCGCCCGAGCCCGAGCCCGTACACGAAGAGCCGGAGGCGGAGGTCGCGCCCGAGCCCGAGCCCGTACACGAAGAGCCGGAGGCGGAGCCGGCCCCGGCCGAGGAGCCGGTCGCGGCCGCCGTCGGCAAGCCCGCGCTCTCCCTCGCCAAGGTGAAGGCCGCCGCGCCGCACCTCGCCGACGCGTACAAGGCGGCCGGCACCGTACTGAAGAAGCAGGGGCTGACCGGGGCGCGGGCGGCGGTGTACCTGGTGGTGGACCGGTCGGGTTCGATGCGCCCGTACTTCAAGGACGGCTCGGTCCAGCGGCTCGCGGAGCAGACGGTGGCGCTCGCCGCGCACCTCTCCGAGGACGCGGCCGTGACGACCGTCTTCTTCTCGACGGACATCGACGGCACGGCCGAGCTGACCCCCGCCGAGCTCACCCCCACCCGCCTGGAGGAGATCAACGCGACCCTCGGCCGCCTCGGCCGGACGAACTACCACCGCGCCGTCGAGGAGGTCCTCGCCCTCCACGACAAGTCCGCGGACCCGACCCGCCCGGCCCTGGTGATCTTCCAGACGGACGGCGCGCCGGAGTCGAAGACGGCCGCGACCCAGGCCCTGACGGACGCGGCGGAGCGCCCGGACCGGGAGATCCACTGGCGCTTCACGGTGTGGGGCGAGGAGGACGGCAAGGCCTTCGACTACCTCCGCAAGCTGGCCACACCCCGTACGGGTGTCCACTTCGCGGGCGCGACGCCGGTCGAGACGGCGCACACGGCGTTCTACCGCGGCGTGCTGGCGAACTGGTCGCTCTGACCAGTCGGCCTACCGAGCCGTGACCGAGCTCTGATCATGGACCGGCCCGGGGCCGGAGGGCGACCGCCCCCCGGCCCCGGGCCGGTCCCGGCTTTATCCGTGTGAGGGCAGGTCCCCCCGACCGTTAAAATTCGGACCATGGCGGCCACTGGATCCGAGAAGCAGGGCTCGAAGGCGTTCTACGTCACGACCCCCATCTACTACGTCAACGACGCTCCTCACCTGGGCCACGCCTATACGACCGTCGCAGGCGACGTGCTCACCCGCTGGCACCGCCAGCGCGGTGAGAAGGTGTGGTACCTCACCGGCACGGACGAGCACGGTCAGAAGATCATGCGCACCGCGGAGGCGAACGGCGTCAGCCCGCAGGAGTGGTGCGACAAGCTCGTCGAGGAGGCCTGGAAGCCCCTCTGGGAGCACCTGAACATCGCGAACGACGACTTCATCCGCACCACCCAGAAGCGTCACACCGACCGCGTCCAGGAGTTCGTGCAGGACCTGTACGACAAGGGCGAGATCTACAAGGGCGGCTACGAGGGCCCGTACTGCGTGGGCTGTGAGGAGTTCAAGCTCCCCGGCGACCTCATCGAGGCGGAGGACGGCACGAAGCTGTGCGCCGTCCACAAGAAGCCGGTGGAGATCCTCAAGGAGGAGAACTACTTCTTCAAGCTGAGCGAGTACGGTCCGAAGCTGCTCGAGTTCTACGAGGCGAACCCGGGCTTCGTGCAGCCGGAGTCGGCCCGCAACGAGGTGCTGAACTTCGTCAAGCAGGGCCTTGAGGACCTCTCCATCTCGCGCTCGACCTTCGACTGGGGCATCCCGGTGCCGTGGGACAAGGAGCACGTGATCTATGTCTGGATCGACGCGCTCCTGAACTACGCGACGGCGGTCGGCTACAACGAGAACCCGGAGAAGTTCGACGCGACCTTCCCGGCCAACGTCCACCTCATCGGCAAGGACATCCTCCGCTTCCACGCGATCATCTGGCCGGCCATGCTGATGGCGCAGGGCCTGCCGGTGCCGGGCCGGGTCGCGGCGAACGGCTGGCTGATGGTCGGCGGCGAGAAGATGTCGAAGTCGAACCTGACCGGCATCAAGCCGCAGGACCTGACCTCGCACTTCGGCGTGGACGCGTACCGCTGGTACTTCCTGCGGGCGATCGCGTTCGGCCAGGACGGCTCGTTCTCGTGGGAGGACTTCTCCGCCCGCTACACCTCCGAGCTGGCGAACGACTACGGCAACCTCGCCTCGCGCGTGGCGGCGATGGTCGGCAAGTACTTCGGCGGCGAGCTGCCGGCGGCGACGGCCGAGGGCGACGCGGAGAAGGCGCTGCACGAGGGCCTGGCGAAGGCCGTCGAGACGGCGGACCGGAAGATCGGCGAGGAGCTGGACTTCCAGGCCGGCATCCTGGCGATCTTCGACTTCGTGAAGCAGGTCAACGGCTACATCACGGAGCAGGAGCCCTGGAAGGTCGCGAAGGACGAGTCTGAGGAGGGCCGGGCCCGCCTGGCGACCATCCTCTACACGGCCGCCGAGTCCCTCCGCGCGGTCGCCGTCCTCCTCAACCCGATCATGCCGGAGACCTCTCAGGCCCTCTGGGAGTCCCTGGGCGCCGAGCCCTCCCTGGGCGCCCTGGCCACCCAGCCGGTCCAGTCCGCCGCCACCTGGGGCCAGCTCCCGTCCGGCGCGACGATCACGAAGGGCGCGGTGCTCTTCCCGCGCCTGGAGGACCCGAAGAAGGCCTGAGCCTTCCGTACGCGCTGAAGGCCGCCGTCCTGGGACACCGGGGCGGCGGCCTTCGCCGTATGGCCGAAAACCGCGCTGCGCCCCCTGGCCCCCGCCCTACGGTCTCGCCCCATGTCGACACCACCGCCCCACCCCGCGTATGGCCACCCCGGGTACGGCCACCCCTCGTACGGCCACCCCACGTACGGCCACCCGCCGCAGGGCCCGTACCAGCAGCCGGGCCCGTACCCCGGCTGGGGACCGCCGCCCCCGCCGCCCGAGCCGAAGAACCGGACCGGCATGATCCTCGGCATCGTCGCCGCGGGCATCGCCGGGGTGCTGCTCCTGTCCTGGATCGGCAACGGCGGCCTGCGCGGCGGCGCCGACTCCGCGTTTCCGGCCGCGACACACCGGCTGGTGCTCCCGAAGACGCTGCTCGACGGCCGCTACACGCTCGGCAAGGACGAGTCCCAGCGCGCCGAAGCCGGCCTCGCGGGCACCGACAGGACCATGATCCGGAATCCGAAGGGCGTGGCGGGCCAGTATGCGGGCTCCGGCGAGGACGGCGCGGGGATCCTCGTCATCACGGGTCTCTACGGCCGGATCAAGGACCCCGACACCGCTCGCCGGAACATCCTCAAAGGCGCGGCGGAGGGCAAGGGCACCACGGTCCTGGTCCCGCCGAAGGACGTGACGCCACCCGGCTCGGACACCGAGATCACCTGCCAGGTCCTCGCCACGGAGCAGTCCGACGGCGGCGGCCGGCTCACCTACCCCGTGTGCGCCTGGGCGGACGCCAACACCAACGCGGCCGTCGCGGAGATGTCGGCCGGAACGGTGTCCGCCGCCCCGGAGTCCCTCGACCTCACGAAGGCCGCCCGCACGACCCTCACGATCCGCACCGAGACCCGCCGCCCCGTGAGCTGACGAACGAGCCGTCCCCTTTCGGCCATCAACTGCGGTCCTGCGCCGTCACCCGTGGGGGTGACGCGACCCCACTCCACCCCGCCGGGTCGGTGGCATATGCCAGCCTAGGCCTGCGCATCGAGGCGTACCGCAAGGGCAACGCCCGTCCCGACTGCGTACTCGCGCCGAACGACACCTTCGCCGGCCAGGGCGAGTGGGCCTCCCCCGACGGCGTTCTCATGGCGGTGGAGGTGACCTCCCACGACTCCGACACCGACCGCCGCGACCGCGTCGAGAAGCCCCGCGCCTACGCGGAGAGCGGCGTCCCGGTCTACCTCCTGATCGACCGCGCGGCCGGCGAAGTGCTCGTCCACTCCCAGCCGGGCGACGGTCGCTACGACATGGTGGTCACGGTCACCCTCGGCAAGACCGTGACTCTGCCGGATCCGGTGGGCATGGAGCTGGACACCGAGCCCCTGACGGCCTGGGTCGACTGAACCGGCCACTTCCAGCCGCCATCGGCCGTATGTTCGTTGCTCGTGGAAATATCCGCATGACACCATGCGTGAGTGAGTGACAACGGGGACGACATAGCGAAGCCTCAACGGGTTTCGAAATTGGTCGAGTTGGCGGCTTCTTCCGTCCCGGCGACTCCGGACGTAGCCGTCCACATCGCTCCCACGGCAGCGCCGACCGACGAAGAGGCGTCGGCCAGGCGGGAGTTCGCGCGTTTGCTCGGCGAATTCCGGCGTACCGCGGTGCTGGTGCCGTTCGATGAGTTCGGGAGTCTGTGGACGTCCGACTTCGGCGGGGTGCGGTGGATCTGCGCGTTCTCGGACGAGGAGGCGCTGGCCCGGTTCGCGGTGGCGCGGAAAGAAGCGGGGCGGGAGTGGGCGTACCGGACGGTTCTGGGTGCGCGGTTGCTTGACGTGATGGTGCCGATGCTGCCCGGTCCGGGCGGAGTCGCGCTGGATGCCGGAAGCGCGGACGGGGTGGTGTTTCCGCCGGTGGCGGGGGTCGTCCCGGACGAGGTGGCGGTGGATCTCGGGGGAACGGGGGCGGGGACGCGGTGAGTGGGAACGAGCCTGAGCTGGTGGCGCCGGCGGCGGCGCTGGCGGAGATCGCGAAGGGCATCGACCTGGCGCATTCCGAGCTGAAGGATCTCGGAATGATCGGCCAGGCGTCGGTGGGGCGGGGGTTCTCCGGCCTGGCGCTGTCGGGGCTGGAACTGGGGCACGGTGGGCTGGCGTCGGAGTTCGAGACGTTCTGCAACCGGTGGGAGTGGGGTGTGCGGGCGCTGACCCTGCGGGGGAACGGTTTCGCGCAGGGGGTCGGCCTGTCGGCGGGCTCGTTCGCGGAGCAGGAGCAGTACGTCAAGGACACGTTCAAGATCGGCTTGAACTCCCTGAACGGAAACCCGCATCTGTCCGAGGACGAGGTCAAGCAGATGCGCTGGGAGACCATCCGCGACCAGCATGCGTGGGACGACGCGGACTGGAGCGAGGAGTCGTTCGCCAAGGCCGACGAAGAGATCAAGCAGACCTGGAAGAACACCGGTTACGACGTCCTGGACGCGCAGATGGACTCGATGGAGCGCTCGGGGCTGATCGACTCGGCGGACCGCAAGGTCATGGACGAGCAGATCAAGGACGTCTACGACCCTGACCAGGCGACGATCGACCAGGCCGAGCAGCCGCGGTAGGGGGAGAGCAGCTGATGGTCAACTGGCGGGACTGGGGCGACCGGATCGTCGACGGGGTCGACCGGCGTATCGACAGAGGCAAGGAACTCGTCGGCGAAGGCGTCGACTACGTGACCGACAAGACCGGCCAGGCCCTGGACAAGGCGGGCGCCCATGGCTGGGCGGACGCGGTCGAGGACTGGGGCGACGAGACCGCCTCCTCCCTGGGCGCCGAGGTCGGGGAGCGGCAGCTCGGGCAGACCGAGCAGGCGGACGAGCTGATCCACGGCAAGCCGGAGGCGATCGCCGCCACCGTGAAGAACCTGCGGGACTTCCAGAAGGCGTTCGACCTGGTCGGCGGCGGTATGCGGAAGCTGGACTCCAGCCATTGGAAGGGGGCCGCGGCCAACACCTTCCGGGAGAAGTTCCAGACCCTGCCGACGGACTGGCTGCACGCGGCGGACGCGATGGAGAACGCGGCCAAGGCTCTGGAGGCGTACTCGGATGCTGTCGTCGGTGCCCAGGGCACGGCGCGTGAGGCCATCGCGCTGTACAAGGAGGGCGACAAGGAGACCAAGGCGGCACACGACGCGCATCAGAAGAAGGTCGCCGCCTACGAGACGGCCCGCACCGGTGACCACCCGCTGCCGGACCCCGGGGACTTCTCCGACCCGGGCGAGTCCAGGCGGCAGCGCGCACGGGAGATCCTGCAGAACGCCCGGAGCGCTCGCAACGAGGCGGGGGAGAGAGCGAAGACAGCCGTCCGTGCCGCGCTCGCGCACGCGCCGAAGGAGCCGACGGGCCTGGAGAAGGCCAAGCTCGAGCTGGTGGACTACAGCCTGGAACAGGGTTTCGAGCTGGCCCACGTCGGAGGCGGCGTCGTCAAGGGCACGGCCGGGCTGATCAACTTCGTCCGCTCGCTCAACCCGCAGGATCCGTACAACGTGACCCACCCGGCGGAGTACCAGAAGGGCGTCCACATGACGCTCGCCGGCCTGGTCTCCACGGCGGCCAACCCGGACCGGGCGCTGAAGAACGCCTGGGAAGCGTTGAAGGACGACCCGGATGAGTTCTTCGGCCGGCTCGTACCGGAAGCGCTCGGCACGAAGGGCGCGGGCGGGCTGAAGACCCTCAACCGCCTCAAGCACCTCGACGACGTCCCCACGAAGAAGCCGGGAGGCGCCAAGGGCCCGGCCCGTGACGCCCAGGCGGAGGACCCGCACGGCGCCGGCCGGAAGCCGGACGAGATGTGCGAGTGCGGCGACCCCGTGGACATGGCCACGGGCCGGGTCATCCTGCCGCAGACGGACCTCGCGCTGGCGGGCGCCCTGCCGGTGGTTCTCACCCGACGCTACGAGTCCTCGTACCGCGCGGGCCGCTGGTTCGGACCGTCATGGGCGAGCACGATCGACCAGCGGCTGGAAATCGACGCGGAGGGGGTGCTGCTGCTCTGCGAGGACGGCAGCCTGCTCGCCTATCCGCATCCAGCACCCGGCGTCCCCGTGCTGCCGACCCACGGCACCCGCCGCTGGGCGCTGGACCGGGACCCCTCGGACGGCACGTACACGGTGACGGCCCCGGAGACGGGTGTCGTACGCCACTTCGCCACGGTTGGGGACGGAGACGAGGCCGTCCTCGTTCAGATCGACGACCGCAACGGCAACTGGATCACCTTCGGCTACGACGCGGAGGGCGCGCCCACAGAGGTCGTCCACCACGGCGGATACCGGCTCCGGCTGACCACGGACGGATCCCGGATCACCGCGCTGCACCTGGGCGACCAGGAGATCCGCCGCTATAGCTACGCCGACGGCCACCTGACCTCCGTCGCCGACTCCGCAGGCCACCCGCTGTGCTTCGGCTACGACGAGCGGGGCCGGATGACGTCCTGGACCGACAGCAACGGCCACCGCTACGAGTACGTCTACGACGACCGCGACCGCTGTGTGTCCCAGTCGGGCCGCGACGGCGTCATGGCCGGACGCTTCACCTGGGACGACGGCGAGTCGACCTACACGGACGCACTCGGCCGCACGACCCGCTTCGAGGTGAACGACCAGGCCCGGATCACCGCCGAGACGGCACCCGACGGTGGGGTCACCCGGTCCACGTACGACGGTCGGGGCCGTCTGCTGTCCCGTACGGATCCCCTGGGCCACACGACCTTCTTCGCCTACGACGGGGAGGGCCGGCTCACGACCGTCACCCGCCCCGACGGACGGACCACGACGGCCGAGTACGACGCCCTCGGGCTGCCGGTGCGGGTACGGCGCGCCGACGGTACGACGGTCCGGCAGACGTACGACGAGCGCGGCAATCGCACGTCGGTCACGAGCGCCTCTGGCGTGCGCACGGAGTTCGGGTACGACGACCGGGGACGGCTCACGACCGTCACGGATCCGCTCGGTGCGGTCGCCCGGGTCCGCACCGACGACGTGGGGCTTCCGGTCGCGGTCACCGACCCGCTGGGCAGCACGACGTCGTACGCGTACGACGCCTTCGGCCGTACGGTCCGGGTCACTGACGCGCTCGGCGCGGAGACCCGGCTGGAGTGGACGCCCGAGGGCCGACTCAGCAGCCGGGTGAACCCGGACGGCGCCGTCGAGTCCTGGACGTACGACGGCGAGGGCAACTGTCTGACGCACACGGACGCCGTCGGCGGCACCACGGTCTTCACCTACGGGGACTTCGACGTCCTGGCGACGCGCACCGACCCCGACGGAACGCGCTACGCCTTCACCCACGACGCGGCCCTGCAGCTGACGGGCGTCACCAACCCGCAGGGTCTGACCTGGACATACGCCTACGACGCGGCGGGGCGCACGGTCTCCGAGTCGGACTTCGACGACCGGACCCTGACGTACGCGTATGACGCGGCGGGCCGCCTGCTGTCCCGCACCAACGGCGCGGGGGAATCGGTCACGTTCGAGCGGAACACACTCGGCCAGATGCTCCGCAAGGACGCGGACGGTGCGGTCACGACGTACGAATACGACGTGTTCGACGAGTTGGCGATGGCGGTGAGCCCGGACGCGACGCTGACGCGCCTGCGGGACCGCGACGGCCACTTGATATCGGAGACGGTCAACGGTCGCACGCTGAAGTTCGCTTACGACGAGGTCGGCCGCCGAACCGGCCGCACGACGCCGGGCGGGGCGGTGAGCGCGTGGTCCTACGACGCGGCGGGCCGCCGCACGGAGCTGACCACGTCGGGCCGGACGATGTCCTTCACGCACGACGCCGTGGGCCGCGAACTGACTCGCACGATCGGCGACTTCGCGTCCATGACCTCGGCCTTCGACGAGGCCGGCCGACTGACCGCGCACGAGGTGACGAGCCGGGGCCGACGCCTCCAGCAACGCGCCTACCACTACCGCCCGGACGGAAACCTGGTCGGGATCGACGACCACCTCGCCGGCCCGCGCCGTTTCGACCTGGACGCGGCGGGCCGGGTGACGGCGGTACGCGCCGACCAGTGGACGGAGCGGTACGCGTACGACGAGGCCGGCAACCAGACGGAGGCCGTGTGGCCCCGCGATACGGAGGCGACGGGCCCGCGCACCTACACCGGCACCCGCATCACCCGCGCGGGCGGCGTCCGCTACGAGCACGACGCCCAGGGCCGGACGATTCTGCGCCAGAAGACCCGCCTGTCGCGGAAGCCGGACACCTGGCGCTACACCTGGGACGCCGAGGACCGCCTGACCTCCGTCATCACCCCCGACGGCACGGAATGGCGCTACGTCTACGACCCGCTCGGCCGCCGCATATCCAAACAATCCCCGCTGGAGACCGTCCACTTCACCTGGGACGGCACCACCCTCTGCGAGCAGTCCACCGAAGCCGTCACCCTGACCTGGGACCACTCCGGCCTGCGCCCCCTCGCCCAGACGGAACGCCGCCGCGACACCGACGAGACCCGCTTCTTCGCCATCGTCACCGACCTGATCGGCACCCCGACCGAGTTGGTCGACGAGTCCGGCACCCTGGCCTGGCGCTCCCGCACCACCCTCTGGGGCACGACCTCCTGGACGAAGTCGGCGACGGCCTACACCCCCCTCCGCTTCCCGGGCCAGTACTTCGACCCGGAGACAGGCCTCCACTACAACCACTTCCGCTACTACGACCCGGAACCCGGCCGCTACCTCTCCCAGGACCCGCTGGGCCTGGCCCCGGCCCCAAACCCGGCGACGTACGTCCACAACCCGCACACGTGGAGCGACCCGCTGGGGCTCGGCCCGTGTCCGACGGATGCCAAGGGGGCCTGGGAGAACAAGGCAGACTTCTCCAGCCAGAAGGTCATGAGCAAGAAGTTCGATGCCCACGCCGGAGACTTCCTGGACGCGCCAGGAAACCGCAACAAGGTCAATCTGCAGAGATTCGAAGAAGCGATGCGTGAGCACATGACAGCAGATGGAACGAAGATATACCGCTACAATTACCGAAATCAGGGACAAGCGGTCGGATTCATCGATCCTGCGACCCAGAAAATGGTCATGCTGCACACTGACGGGACATTCTGGTCAGCATGGAAACTCGGAGACAAGCAGTTTCAGGGCATCGTCGACAAGGGATTCCTGTGGTGACACATTCGGCATACGAGCGATCCCCAGACTTCACCATCATGCTTGGCGAGGATGGGGCCTTCAACCCCGTTTGGCTACGCGGCAAGAACATCGTCCCTGTCCCTGTGGGGCGACAGCTGGACGCGGCCCTGGCTCGTCGCATCGTGGCCGGCTGCCGTGCCGTCGGGGCACCACATGCGCTGTGGACTGACCTTTCGAACGGCGCCGACGGAGCGGACTCCGTGGTTGCCGCACTTCCGCTGGACTCCGGCCGTGGACAGATGCGCCCACCGGGCCTCGTCTACACCCCGGACCTGCAAGGTGCCGTCCTGCTTCCCGAGGAGGGCTACGCACTCGTCGGTGGAACAGCCCACTTCATGGCGGCCGCTGTCGGCGAAGGCATCGACGAAGCGCGCACCCGCTTCGCCCGCTATGCCCACAATCTCGCGCATCGCCACCCCGACCTGACCGCGGTAGCGGACGCCTACCCCTCCGCGCACCGGGCATGGTCCCGACCGACCGACGTCGAACCTGGTAGCGCGGCGGCGCGACAGCTGACGATGCTGCACGAGTTCATCATCGGCGCTTGTAGCGCGCAGGAGTTCGCACGCGGATGGTGGGAAGCTCGTCGAGAATCCCAGGCAATCGGGGAACGCATTCGGGGCCCACTCGCCGATCTGTTCAACCGGGTCTTCATGAGTTTGGAAGACTATGCGATCGAGCCCGATCTGAGGGAACCCGGCGACCTCTCTGATGCGGAACTCCAAGCAGTGGTACGTGAGATCATGAAGGGGGATTGAAATGGGTTGGCAAAGAGCGCGGGAAGAACCTGACACATCGCCACCACCGGTCTGACAGTCTCACACGACTCCGCACCTGAGAACGCACCTTCAGTCCCCGAGGCGCTGCGGAGTGTTGCTCATTGCGCCATTTCCAACCTGACAGCGGTCGCCGTGTGTTGTGACTGAGCGCTTCATTGCTGACTGCGTCCGGACGAAGCCAGCCAAGCTGGAATCAACTGGGCGATCGATCCCAGTCATGACAGGATGACGGTTCAGGACGGGGGAGGCGGGGCGGTATGGGGCTGGACTACAGCTATGAGATCTTCATGCCCCCTCGGAACGTTGCGAGAGCACTGACCCGGCTGGCCGAGCTCGCCCCCCAAGGCGGCGAGACGCCGCCGCTTCCGGTGACCCTGCCGGGCGGAGAGCAGTTGATCGTGCCGTTCACCTCGAAGTTCAAGAGCGAACCGGTCGACTGTTCAGCAGGCGGCTCGCTCGACCTGGACACCTCGATCGTCGTCGGCGTTGACGAAGCGGTGCGCGAGTTCTTCCTTCGCGATTGCGACAGGGTCGACGAGCAGGGACGAGCGTCGGTCGGGTACATCTACCTGACGGTCAGGTTCTCCCCCGCATGGCACCCGAACTTTGCGTCACTGCAGTTCACAGCCGCTACCTCAAGCATGAGCCGGATGTTCGTGCAGTCCGCGAGCGTCAGGAAGATGTTCACCGACCTCACCGCCACCACCGGTGGTGTGTGCTGCCTCCTCGACACCGAGACCGACATCTTCGACATCTGCTGGCTCAACGGCGAGACGTTCAGTGGTGAGACTGTTCCCGGCACCCGTTTCTCGCGCTTCCACGATCTCGTCGCCGCCTGGTGCGAGCCGGTGGAGTAGAACGGGGACGGCGCCCGCAGGGATACGGCGCACCTGTCCGGCCAACGCTCAACCGACCAACTGAAGTGCTCAGTCACATATGTTGGGCGGATCTGCGGAACGACGAAGCTCCTGGTAGACGGGTTCTCGACCAAGATCGCCCGCAGCCACCAGGACCTTCGTGTGCTTGTCTACCCGTCGTCGATCGACCTGTCCAGTCGCACCCTGCGGTACCTGACCGGGCGACTCGCTGTCCGGCAAGGGGAGATCGGGACTCGGTGGCGGCGTCTGACCGCCGGCCGTCAGGCTCTGCTCGCTCTGGCCCATCTGCGCTGTGGTGACACCTACGCCCAGCTCGCCGCCGGGTTCGGGGTCGGCATCGCGACCGTGTACCGCTACATACACGAGGCCGTCGACGTACTGGCCGCCCTCGCGCCCACCCTGGCCGAGGCGATGCGCATCGCGCGGACCAAGGCGTTCGTGATCCTGGACGGCACCCTGCTGCCTTTCGACCGGATCGCCGCCGACACCCCGTACTACTCGGGCAAACACAAGCGTCACGGCATGAAACGTCCAAGTCCTCACCGACCCGGTCGGCCGCCTGTTGTGGGCCTCGCCCGCGTTGCCCGGCTCCACCCACGACCTAACCGCCGCCCGCACCCACGGCATCGACGATGCATTCACCGACGCCGACCTCAAGTGCTGGGCCGACAAGGCATACCAGGGCGCCGGCGGGTCCATCCGGGTGCCCTTCCACGGCCGTCGCCTCAAGCGGTGGCAGCGCCGCCACAACAGCACACACGCCAAGATCCGCTGCCTCGGCGAGCAGGCCATGGTAAGCGCGGATGGCCACGCTCGGTGACGTGATTCAGAAGAACTCCCTTGATTTCCGCGTCCAGTTGTCGCCGACTCTGCGCGGGGCGCGGCTCGCCCGGCTGCTGGCCGTCGAGTGGTTGCAGGCCCGCGAACTGCCGTACGGCATCGGCGAGGCGGCCACGCAGATCGTCGCCGAGCTCGCCACCAACGCCGTGACCCACGGGCGGGTGACCGGCCGGGACTTCCTGGCCGCGCTGGCGGTGGACGCGGGCACGCTCCGTATCGAGGTCACGGACACCCGGGGCAACCGCCTCCCCGACGCCGACCGGGGCGGAGCTCGGGCTGTTGCTCGTCGAGGCGCTGGCCGACCGGTGGTGCGTCGAGCTCGGGCCCGTACCCCGGAAGACGGTGTGGGCGGAGCTGGATCTCACCGGTTCACCGGAGTTCGATAAACCGGGTTCCGGTGCTTCGGGTGGTCCCAAGTGCCAAGTACGAGAGGGGAAATGACCCCACCAAGCCCACCCTTTCCCTCCAAGGGCGGCTCGGTCACCCTTGCAGGTGAAATATGCCAACTGGGCTGGCGTCCGGCCGGGTTGCCTGATCTACGCTCAGCTCGACCGGCACAACCGCAGACATGCGTCGGCCCCCGCAGGGACTGCAATCCCGGTGCGAGGGCCTGACCATCCAGGAAGTAGGAGCTTCCCGATGGGTAACCAGAACATTAGCGTGCGCCCGTACGCCCCGTCCCGTAACGGCGGGAAGAACCACCCTCACCGGCGTACGAGTGGTGGCGTCATTCACGAGCACACGCGCCACACCGAGCGGTTCACGGTCGTCGGCAACGACCTCATCCAGCACTCGGAGATGACGGGGCTGGCCCGCGCGATCGGCGCGTACATCCAGTCGTTGCCCAGCGGCTCGCCCGTCGACATCAAGACCATCGCCGCACAGATGCACGAAGGCACCACCCGTACCGCCGCCGCCATGCGCGAGCTGGAGGCCCACGGCTATCTGCGACGGGAGCGCGTACGCCTGCCGAACGGGCGGATCGTGACGCGGACGGTGTTCTGCAACCAGCCGGGCCGCGGCAAGGCCGAACCTCCAACCGCGCGGCCGAAGCCGAAGCCGAAGCAGGCATCGAGGACGACACAGACAGACCGGCCCGAACCGCGTCGCCGCGCGCTGCCCGCCGTGCCGCAGCCGGCGTGGCCGAGGCCCGACCTGATCGAGACCGCGCACGCCCTACTCGCCTGCCTCCGCCTCGAAGACCGCCGGCTGCTGCTCTCCGCCGCCGAAACCGAGCACCTGGCCCAGGGTGTCGTCGCCTGGCTGGAACGGGACCTCGCTCCCGACCAGATCCACCGCGTACTCACCTCCGACCTGCCGGAGCCGCTGTACCGCCCCGCCGCCCTCCTGGCCCACCGCCTCGCCGACCGACTCCCCGCCGCACCCCTGTTCCGGGCGTCACGACATCTCCCGCTCCAGAACTGCGACACCTGCGACCACGCCTTCCGGGGCCCCGCGCCCGGCCGCTGCGCGGCCTGCCGCCACACCGGACCGGGAGCCGATCACTCACCCGAGTGAATATGCCAAATGCATGGGCAGCGAGGTGGGTTGTCCTCCCTACGCTCGTCGCGACCGAAGACCACCGGAATCCGGAAGAAGGACCTTCCCGTGCGCGACGACGACCTCGACGTCGACTCCGTCCTCACCCACCAGAACGTCGACCTGACCGGCGGCTTCATCCTGCTCGACAACGAGCTCATCCACGACCGGACGCTGTCCTCGCTCGCTCTCGGCCTGGCGGCGCACATCCTGTCGCTGCCCGCCGGCACGCCCTACGACGCCGAAAGCCTTGCCGAGCGATTCCCCGAGGACGGTGGCGTCACCAACATCGCCGCCGCCCTGGGCGAGCTGGAGGCGCGCGGGGTCCTGCCGCTCTGAACGCCCGGCCCCGGCCGCCACCCCGCCACTACCCGCACCGCACCGCACCGCAAGGAACCCCATGGTCAGTTCGCCCCATGAGGCGATGCACCGCATCTTCCAGGAACATCCGGGACTCTTCTCCCGGGTCTCGGAGGTACTCGGCGTCGACTTCGCCCCTCCCGTCTCCGTCACCGTCCTGCCCAACGACCTCACCGAGACCCGCCCCCTCGAACGCCGCGTCGACACGCTGCTGCGACTCGAGACGGAGGACGGCGGATGCTTCCTCCTCGCTGTCGAGGCCCAGGGAAAGAAGGACCCGGACAAGCCCGCCAGTTGGGCGTACTACGCCTCGTACCTGCTCACGAAGTACCGGTTGCAGCCGATGCTGCTGGTCGTCTGCCAGGACCGTGCGACCGCCGAATGGGCTGCACGCCCGGTCCGCTTCGGCCCGCCCCAGTGGCCCCTGCTCACCCTGTGCCCGCTGGTCGCGGGGCCGCACAACATGCCGGTGATCACCAATCCCGCCGAAGTCCGGAAGGACCTCGCGCTCGCCGCCCTGTCCGCGATCACCCACGCCACAAGTCCGGACATCGGGGCCATACTCAAAGCAATGACACACGTTCTGCCGGACACTCCGGCAGAACTCGCCGACCCGATCATCGAACTCATCTCGCAGGGCCTGGGCAAGCACCCGGTCGCAGCACTCTGGAGGAAACTGGTGGCCGTGGACCTCTCCTTCTACAAGTCGTACATCTCCGAAGAGATCCGGGACGAAGGTCGTGCCGAGGGCCGCGCCGAAGGCCGCGCCCAGGACATCCTCACCGTCCTCGCGGAACGGGGCATCGATGTCCCCGAGGAGGCCCGTGCGCGGATCACCGGCTGCGGCGACCCCGAGACCCTGAACCGCTGGCTCCGGCGCGCCGTCACCGCCCCCTCCGCCGGGGAGATCTTCGCGGACGGCGACGAGGACGGCGACGAGGACGCGTAGTACCAGCGCGTACGAAGGGGCCCGGAACCGTCCACGTCGGTTCCGGGCCCCTTCAGAGCCGAAGGCTCAAGCGCGTCAGCCGCGCGCCGCGTCCGGGTGGACCGCTTCCGTGACCGGGCGGACGCCCTCCGTGGGCTTCGGCTCGGCCGGCTTGCGGAGCTGGATGTTGAGCTCGCGGAGGCGGGACTCGTCGAGCTCCGTCGGGGCGCCCATCATCAGGTCCTGGGCGTTGCCGTTGAGCGGGAAGGCGATGGTCTCGCGGATGTTGGGCTCGTCGGCGAGGAGCATCACGATGCGGTCGACGCCCGGGGCGATGCCGCCGTGCGGCGGGGCGCCGAACTGGAAGGCGCGGAGCATGCCCGCGAACTCGGTCTCGACGACCTCGCGCGGGTAACCCGCGATCTCGAAGGCCTTGAACATGATGGCGGGCTCGTGGTTCCGGATCGCGCCGGAGGAGAGCTCGATGCCGTTGCAGACGATGTCGTACTGCCAGCCGAGGACGTCCAGCGGGTCCTGGGTCTCCAGGGCCTCCAGGCCGCCCTGCGGCATCGAGAAGGGGTTGTGCGAGAAGTCGATCTTGCCGGTCTCCTCGTCCTTCTCGTACATCGGGAAGTCGACGATCCACGCGAAGCAGAAGACGTCCTCCTCGAACTGGCCGGCGCGCTTCGCGGCCTCGACCCGGACCGGGCCCATGATCTTGGAGACCTCGTCGAACTCGCCCGCGCCGAAGAACACGGCGTGGCCGGCGGCCAGGCCGAGGCGCTCGGTGAGGACCTTGACGTTCTCCTCGGTGAGGAACTTGGCGATGGGGCCGGTGAGGGCGCCCTCCTCGCCGACGCGCACCCAGGCCAGGCCCTTGGCGCCCAGCGAGACCGCGAAGTCGCCGAGGCCGTCGAAGAACTTGCGCGGCTGGTCACCGGTGTTCGGGACGGCGAGCGCGCGGACGTGCTTGCCGGCGAAGGCCTTGAACTCGGAGTTCTCGAAGACGTCGGTGATGTCGACGAGCTCCAGCGAGGTCCGCAGGTCCGGCTTGTCGTTGCCGTACTTGAGCATCGACTCGCGGAACGGGATCCGCGGGAACGGGGAGGTGACGTGCCGCCCACCGCCGAACTCCTCGAAGAGCTCGGTCATCAGCTTCTCGATCGGCTGGAAGACGTCCTCCTGCTCGACGAAGCTCATCTCGACGTCGAGCTGGTAGAACTCGCCCGGCGAGCGGTCGGCGCGGGCGTCCTCGTCGCGGAAGCAGGGCGCGATCTGGAAGTAGCGGTCGAAGCCGGAGATCATCAGCAGCTGCTTGAACTGCTGCGGCGCCTGCGGCAGCGCGTAGAACTTGCCCGGGTTCAGACGGGACGGGACGACGAAGTCACGGGCGCCCTCGGGGGAGGTCGCGGTGAGGATCGGGGTCGCCATCTCGTTGAAGCCGAGCGCCACCATCTTGGAGCGGATCGCGGCGATGACGGCGGAGCGCAGCATGATGTTCTTGTGCATGCGCTCGCGGCGCAGGTCGAGGAAGCGGTACTCCAGGCGCCGCTCCTCGTTCACCCCGTCGTCGGTGTTGATGGTGAAGGGGATCTGCTGGGCCGCGCCGAGCACCTCGACCTCGGCGGCCTCGATCTCGATCTCACCGGTCGCGAGCTCCGGGTTGACGTTCTCGGCGCCGCGGGAGACGACCTTGCCGTCGACGCGGACGACGGTCTCCTTGGTCAGCTTGTCGAGGACCTCGGCCGCGGCGGTGCCGGGACGGGCGACCAGCTGAGTGATGCCGTAGTGGTCGCGCAGATCGATGAAGAGGATGCCGCCCAGGTCGCGCCGATTGTGCAGCCAGCCGCTCAGCCGGACGTCGGTGCCGACGTCAGAGGCGCGGAGCTCGCCGCAGGTGTGGGACCTGTACCGATGCATCGTCGTTCATCCAGTTCTTCGGGATCCGTGGGTCCGCTTGATATGTCAAGCCCACCCAGGGTACCGGCCCACCCAAGATCGCGATTCGAATACTCTCGGTGGCGGCCCGCAGTCCGATCTTCATAAAGTGGGGCAATGCGCACCGAGGACGTCCTGGCCGCCATCGCGACCGGCCTGTGGAGCTGGGACAACGCCTCCGGGATCGTCTCGCTCGACGCCGAGGCGGCCCGGCTGCTCGGGCTGCCGACGGCCCCCGTCCGGCTCACCGAGGCCCAGGTGCGCGCCCGCTTCCACCCGGTCGACTGGAACGAGATCGACGGGGTGGTCAACCTCGCCGTCGCCGAGGGCACCCTCGCCGAGTCCCGGCTGCGGATCATGGACGAGCACGGCCGGGTGATCCGTACGGTACGGAGCAGGTCGAAGCCGCTCGTCGAGGGCAACGACTACCGCCTGGTCGGCACCCTCCAGGAGGTCGCCGACCCGCAGCCGGGCGCCTCCGGGCCGCACACCCCCATCACCGGCGACTGGCGGCGCTCCCGCGAGGCCTTCCTGCTCGACGCGGGCCGGGCGCTCGCGGAGGCCCGGTCCACGGCCGAGGTGCTGCGGGTGGCGGCCTCGCTCTCCATGCCGGGCTTCTCGCCGGACGGGCTCGCCGTCTTCGGGATGGCGGGCGAGTGGCTCACGGTCATCGGGCACCACGGGCACGGCGACGGCGACGAGGGCCCCTTCACCTCGATGACCCT
This sequence comes from Streptomyces fradiae, assembly GCF_041270065.1. Classification (NCBI taxonomy): domain Bacteria; kingdom Bacillati; phylum Actinomycetota; class Actinomycetes; order Kitasatosporales; family Streptomycetaceae; genus Streptomyces; species Streptomyces fradiae. Next base: position 3,840,943 of record NZ_CP065958.1, read on the forward strand.
CGACACCGACTATCCGGCGGCCGAGGTGGTACGGACGGGGCGGGCGATCTATCTGCCGACCCCGGCGGAGTACGCCCGCCGCTACCCCATGACCTGGCCGCTCGCCCAGCGCTTCGGGCGCCGCTCCTGGGCCTTCGTGCCGCTGGTCGTCGCCGGGCGCACCATGGGCGCGTGGATGGCGGCGTTCAAGCACCCGGTGGCCTTCACGCCCGACGAACGCTCCGTCCTCACCACGGTCGCCCGGATGCTCGCGCAGGCGCTGGCCCGGGCCGGGGTCGCCGAGTCCGAGCGGGAGCTGTCCCTGGGCCTGCAGCGGGCGATGATGCCGGTCCTCGGCCCCGGCATCCCCGGCGTCCAGGTGGCCGCGCGGTACGTGCCCACCGGCGGCGGGCTCCAGGTCGGCGGCGACTGGTACGACATGATCCGGCTGCCCGGCGGCTCGGGCGCCGGCCGGATCGCGCTGGTCATCGGCGACGTGCAGGGCCACGACGTGCGGGCGGCCGGCCTCATGGGGCAGCTGCGGATCGCCCTGCGCGCGTACGCCTCCGAGGGGCACCGGCCCGACGCCGTGCTGTCCCGCGCCTCGCGCTTCCTCGCCGGGATCAACGAGGGCGCGGACGACGAGCGGCCGAGCGGCGGGGCGCGCTTCGCGACCTGCCTCTATCTGGAGGTGGACCTGGAGACCGGCACCGTCGACATCGCGCGGGCCGGGCACCCGGACCCGGCGGTGCGGATGACCGACGGAACGGTTCTGCTCCGGCCCACCGCCGGCGGTCTGCCGCTCGGCATCGACCCGGACTCCGACTACCCCACCACCCGGCTCGGCCTGCAGCCCGGCGAGACCCTGATGATCTGCACCGACGGGCTCCTGGAGACCGGCGGCCACGACCTCGACACCGGCTGGGACCGCATCCGCCGGCTCCTGGAGGCGGACGACGGCGAGGACCTGGAGGCCCTCGCCGACCGGCTCGTCGAGGCCGTCCACGGGCCCGGCTCGCACCACACCACCGGCCCGCTCGCCGACCGCCGCGAGGACGACATCGCCGTCCTCCTCCTCTCCCGCCAGGCCGGCGGCCGGGGCGCGGCGCTGCGGGAGGCCCCGCGCCGCACCATGATGACCGTCGCCCAGGCCGAGCCGGAGCGCATCGCCGCCGCCCGCGAGCAGATGCGCCAGCTGCTGCACGACTGGAACGACGAGGACCAGGTCGACTCGGCCGTCCTGATGGTCTCCGAGATGGTCACCAACGTCCTCGTGCACACCGACGGCGACGCGCTCCTCGTCGCCGAGGTGGCCTGCCGCGAGGGCGCCCGCCGGCTGCGCGTCGAGGTCGCCGACGCCAGCGACGAACTCCCGCACAAGCGCCACCCGGGCGAGATGGCGTCCAGCGGACGCGGCCTGCTCCTCATGGAGATGCTGGCCCACGCGTGGGGCGTGGACCCGCGCGGCGAGGGCAAGGCGATCTGGTTCGAGCTGGACGAGCCGGCCTCGGGGGACGGCTGCTGCGCCTGACGGGGACGGTGCCTGACGCCGACGCCGACCGCTTCGCCTGACGGGCGCGCACCCGCCAGGCGGCGGAGACTGGTGTCGTACGGCCGCCGGTGACTCGTACGGCCGCCGCAATGCACCGACCCGCAAGGCCGCCGTAAGCCCACCGGGGGGACCACGGAGCGAGCGTCATGGACACCCACAAGGTCGGCAGCGACACCACCGTCCTGGCAGACAGCCTGGAAATCCCGGGGATCGGCCACATCCCCGTCAACGCCTACGTCCTCAAGGCCCGCGAGCCGGTCGTCGTCGACACGGGTCTGTCGGTCTCCGACCGCGACTTCGTGGACACGCTCGGCTCCGTCATCGACCCGGCCGACGTGCGGTGGATCTGGCTCACCCACCCCGACCGCGACCACACCGGCGGGATCTTCGACCTGCTGGTGGCGGCGCCGCGGGCGCGGGTCGTGACCACCTTCCTCGGCGCCGGGATCATGACCACCGAGCGCCCGCTGCCCATGGACCGCGTCTACTTCCTCAATCCGGGTCAGTCCCTCGACGTCGGCGACCGCCGGCTGCGGGCCTTCCGGCCGCCGCTCTTCGACAATCCGGCCACCGTGGGCTTCTACGACGAGAAGACCCGGATCTGCTTCAGCTCGGACTGCTTCGGCGGCCCGATGCCGACCGCCGAACTCGCCGAGAGCGGCCACGCCAACGACCTGAAGCCGGAGGAGCTGCGGGCGGCGCAGCTGCTGTGGGCGGCGGTGGACAGTCCGTGGGTGCACGTCGTCGACCCGGTGAAGTACCGGGCGTCGATCGAGCCGCTGCGGGAGATGAGCCCCGAGATCGTGCTGTGCACGCATCTGCCGCCGGCGGTCCGGATGACCACCGGCATGATCGAGACGATCACCATGGCGCCGGACGCGGACCCGTTCGTCGGCCCGGACCAGGCGGCCCTGGAGGAGATGCTGAAGGCCTTCGAGCCCGGGAGCACCCCGGCGGCCGCCACCTAGGCCGGCGACCGCTCAGGACGGGCCGGCCGGCGCCCCGTACCGGCTGCGCAGCTCCCCGACGACGCCGAAGAAGGCGGCGGTCAGCGGCACGGCGAGGAGCATGCCGAGGATGCCGGCGACCGAGGCCCCGGCGGTGATCGCCAGCATGACGACGGCCGGGTGCATCTGCACGGTGCGGGACTGGACGAGCGGCTGGAGCAGATAGCCCTCGATCATCTGGACGGCGAGGACGACGCCGAGCACCCACAGCGCGATGACGAAACCCCGGTCGGCGAGGGCGACGAGTACAGCGATGGCGCCGGAGAGGAAGGCGCCGAGGTACGGGATGTAGGCGGTGATGAAGACGAGCGCGGCGAGTCCGACCGCGCCCGGCACCCGCAGCACGAGCAGGCCGGTCCCGATCAGGACCGCGTCGACGAGCGCCACGAAGGTCGTCCCGCGCATGAAGCCCTCGACGGCCTCGAAGGCGCGCCGCCCCATCGCCTCCACGACGTCGCCGGTGGAGCGGGGGGCGACCGAGCGGAGCACGTCCACCGCCCGGTCGGAGTCGCGCAGGAAGAAGAAGATGAGGACGAGGGCGAGGGCGGCGGTGGCCATCATCTGGCCGACCACGCTGAGCCCGGAGATCACCCCGGAGGCCGCCGTCCCGCCGAACTTCGCGAGGAGCTGCTTCGCGTTCTCGGCGAGGTCGTCGAGCGAGGTGCCGGCCGCGCCGAAGTGCTTGGCGATGTCCTGGGCGGCCTGCCGCAGCGAGTCGACGATCTGGGCGCCGGTGTCGACGAGGGCGGCGACGACGACGTACGTGGCTCCGCCCACCACCGCGAGCACGGCGAGCACGGTCAGCCCGGCGGCCAGCGACTTCTGCACCTTCATGCGCAGCAGCCGCCGGTGGAGCGGGCCGAGGAGCGCGGTGCCGAGCAGGGCGAGCAGGGCCGGGGTCACCGCCGTCTTGAAGACCACGCACAGCCAGACGAAGACGGCCGCGACCCCGGCGACGAGCAGCGCGACGCCGCACCAGGCGGCGGTGCGGCGGGCGCCTTCGGGCAGCAGCGGGCGTGCTTCGGCGGGCATGGACCCACCGGACCACGGCGCCCGGCGTGTCGTCGCGCGCTGCCGGGCCGTACGGGTGACGCCGTGTCAGGCCCCCGGACGTAGGACGCGGAGACGGTACGGGGACGAGAGCGGCGCCCTCGTCCCCGTACCGTCGTCGCTGACAAGCCCTACTCGCCCATCCCGTGCACCGCCGGGATCGTGCCGAGCCGGCCCGCCTGGAAGTCCTCGAAGGCCTGGCGGAGTTCGGCCTGGGTGTTCATGACGAACGGGCCGTAGTGCGCCATGGGCTCGCGGATCGGCTGCCCGCCCAGGAGCACGACCTCCAGGTCCGGGGTGTTCCCGTCCTGCTTCTCGTCGGCGCGCACGGTGAGCGCCCCGCCCTTGCCGAAGACGGCCGTCTGGCCCATGTGGACCGGGCGCCGGTCGGCGCCGACGGTGCCGCGGCCGGCCAGGACGTACGCGAGGCCGTTGAAGTCCTCGCGCCACGGCAGGTTGATCTCGGCGCCGGGGCGGATGGTCGCGTGGATCATCGTGATCGGGGTGTGGGTGATGCCCGGGCCCTGGTGCCCGTCCAGCTCGCCGGCGATGACGCGGAGCAGCGCGCCGCCGTCGGGCGTGGTGAGCAGCTGGACCTGGCCGCCGCGGATGTCCTGGTAGCGGGGGGCCATCATCTTGTCGCTCGCCGGCAGGTTCACCCACAGCTGGAGGCCGTGGAAGAGGCCGCCGCTGACGACGAGGTGCTCCGGCGGGGCCTCGATGTGGAGCAGGCCCGAGCCGGCGGTCATCCACTGGGTGTCGCCGTTGGTGATGGTGCCGCCACCGCCCTGCGAGTCCTTGTGGTCGAAGATCCCGTCGATGATGTAGGTGACGGTCTCGAAGCCGCGGTGCGGGTGCCAGGGCGTGCCCTTGGGCTCGCCCGGCGCGTACTCCACCTCGCCCATCTGGTCCATCATGATGAACGGGTCGAGGTACTGGTAGTTGATGCCCGCGAAGGCGCGGCGCACGGGGAAGCCCTCGCCCTCGAAGCCCTGCGGGGCCGTGGTCACGGCGAGCACCGGGCGGGCGACGGCGTCGGCGGCGGCGCTGACGCGGGGCAGGGTGAGCGGGTTCTCGACAGTCACGGCGGGCATGGCGGGACCTCCTTGGACACGCACCTTCGTGGGTACGGGGCACGTTGTACGACCACTTTAGTTGAATGCTGAACTTCCTGCCACCCGGAACGCGAAACGCCCGGGAGGAATTCCTCCCGGGCGCTCTCGCCTACGCCAGACACGAGCCTGGCTCAGCCGTACATCCGCCGCATCGCGTAGTCGACCATCTGCTCCACGGCCTTGGCGTCGAAGACCATCCGGTGGTCGCCCTCCATGTCGAGGACGAAGCCGTAGCCGGTCGGGAGCAGGTCGATCACCTCGGCGCCGGTGATCACGAAGTACTTGGACTCCTTGCCCGCGTACCGCCGCAGCTCCTTCAGCGTGGTGAACATCGGGATCACCGGCTGCTGGGTGTTGTGCAGCGCCAGGAAGCCGGGGTTGTCGCCGCGCGGGCAGTAGACCTTGGAGGTCGCGAAGATCTGCTGGAAGTCCTCGGCCGCCAGCTGCCCGGTCGTGAAGGCGCGCACCGCGTCCGCGAGCGAGGGCGGCGACGGCTCGGGGTAGAGGGGCTGCTGCTGGGCGTAACCGCCCTGCATGCCACCCTGCATGCCGCCCTGCATGCCCTGCTGCATGCCGGGCTGGGCGTACTGCCCCTGCCCCTGCTGCGGCTGCGCGTACTGCTGCTGGGCACCCGGGTTCTGCTCGTAGCCGTACATGGTCAGAGGGTATCGAGCCGGCGGGGCGGGGTGCGGCCCGCGTCACAGATGTCCGGAAAGGGGTTGCCGTTATTACCGGTGGGTAGCATCATGGAGAAGAGCATGAGCTACTCATGAGTAGTAGCGGTGCGAGTACGAGGTCCTTCCCTCCCCGAGCCTTTACGGAGCCGTCGCCATGGGGCACTACAAGTCGAATCTCCGCGACATCGAGTTCAACCTCTTCGAGGTGCTCGGCCGCGACAAGGTGTACGGCAGCGGTCCGTTCGAGGAGATGGACGTCGAGACCGCCAAGAGCATCCTGGACGAGATCCGCCGCCTCGCCGAGAACGAGCTGGCCGAGTCCTTCGCCGACGCCGACCGCAACCCGCCGGTCTTCGACCCGGAGACCAACACGGCCCCGGTCCCGGCCTCCTTCAAGAACTCGTACAACGCCTTCATGGAGTCCGAGTACTGGCGTCTGGGCATCCCGGAGGAGATCGGCGGCACCGTCTCCCCGCGCTCGCTCATCTGGGCCTACGCGGAGCTGCTGCTCGGCTCGAACCCGGCCATCTGGATGTACTCCTCCGGCCCGGCGTTCGCCGGCATCCTCTTCAACGAGGGCAACGAGGCGCAGAAGAAGGTCGCGAAGATCGCGGTCGACAAGCGCTGGGGCTCCACCATGGTGCTCACCGAGCCCGACGCGGGCTCGGACGTCGGCGCCGGCCGCACCAAGGCGATCCAGCAGGAGGACGGCTCCTGGCACATCGAGGGCGTGAAGCGCTTCATCACCTCCGGTGAGCACGACATGGAGGAGAACATCCTCCACTACGTCCTCGCCCGCCCCGAGGGTGCCGGCCCCGGCACCAAGGGCCTCTCCCTCTTCCTCGTCCCGAAGTACGAGTTCGACTGGGAGACCGGCGAGCTCGGCGCCCGCAACGGCGTCTACGCCACCAACGTCGAGCACAAGATGGGCCTCAAGGCCTCCAACACGTGCGAGATGACCTTCGGCGACAAGCACCCCGCCAAGGGCTGGCTGATCGGCGACAAGCACGACGGCATCCGCCAGATGTTCCTCATCATCGAGTTCGCCCGCATGATGGTCGGCACGAAGGCGATCTCCACCCTCTCCACGGGCTACCTCAACGCCCTGGAGTACGCCAAGGAGCGCGTCCAGGGCACCGACCTGGCCGACTTCATGGACAAGACCGCCCCCAAGGTCACCATCACGCACCACCCGGACGTCCGCCGCTCGCTGATGACGCAGAAGGCGTACGCCGAGGGCATGCGCTCCCTCGTCCTCTACACGGCCTCCGTGCAGGACGCGATCCAGGTCGCGGAGGCGGCCGGCGAGGACGCCAAGGCGCTGCACGGCCTGAACGACCTGCTGCTCCCGATCGTCAAGGGCTACGGCTCCGAGAAGGGTTACGAGCAGCTCGCGCAGTCGCTCCAGACCTTCGGCGGCTCCGGCTTCCTGCAGGAGTACCCGATCGAGCAGTACATCCGGGACTCCAAGATCGACACCCTCTACGAGGGCACCACCGCCATCCAGGGCCAGGACTTCTTCTTCCGGAAGATCGTCCGCGACCAGGGTGCCTCCCTGAACGCGCTGGCCGAGGAGATCAAGAAGTTCCTCGCGGTCGGCACCGGCGGCGAGGAGCTGGCCGGCGCCCGCGACGCGCTCGCCAAGGCGGCCGTCGACCTGGAGGGCATCGTCGGCGTCATGCTGACCGACCTCACCGCCACCGGCGAGGACGTCAAGAACATCTACAAGGTCGGGCTCAACACCACCCGCCTGCTGCTCGCCTCCGGCGACGTGGTCGTCGGCTACCTGCTCCTCAAGGGCGCGGCCGTGGCCGCCGAGAAGCTGGCCGCCGGCGCCTCCGGCAAGGACGTCGCGTTCTACCAGGGCAAGATCGCGGCCGCGAAGTTCTTCGCCGCCAACGTCCTGCCGGGCGTCTCCGCCGAGCGCGTGCTCGCCGAGGCCGTGGACCGCGGCCTGATGGACCTGGACGAGGCCGCGTTCTAAGTACCGCACAGGTACGCGACCTCGCTCCGTACAGGAACGGCTCGCTCCCGGGGAGGGGGGCGGGCCGTTCCGCTTTTCGCCGGGTGCGTGCTCCGCTTTTGCCGGGTGCGTATTCCGCCCCGTACGCCCTCCGGACAACGGTCCGGACAAGGGTCCGGTACCCCGAGTCCGTATTCCGAGACATGCGTAAGGTGAACGGCATGAGTAGCGCACCTTCCCGCTTCGACCGCGGCCACACCGATGACCTCATGACCTTCCTGGCGGCCTCGCCGTCGCCGTACCACGTGGTGGCCAACGCGGCCGGGCGACTGGAGAAGGCCGGCTTCCGCAAGGTCGAGGAGACCGACGCCTGGGACGGGACGTCCGGCGGGAAGTACGTGATCCGCGGCGGCGCGATCATCGCGTGGTACGTGCCGGAGGGCGCCGCCCCGCACACCCCCTTCCGGATCGTCGGCGCGCACACCGACTCGCCGAACCTGCGGGTCAAGCCGCAGCCCGACTTCGGCCGCGAGGGCTGGCGCCAGATCGCCGTCGAGATCTACGGCGGACCGCTGCTCAACAGCTGGCTCGACCGCGACCTGGGCCTGGCCGGCCGGCTCACCCTCCGGGACGGAAGCACGCACCTGGTGAACGTGGACCGGCCGCTGCTGCGCGTGCCGCAGCTCGCCATCCACCTGGACCGCCAGGTCAACGAGGGCATGAAGCTGGAGCGCCAGCGCCACATGCAGCCCATCTGGGGCCTGGGCGAGGTCCACGAGGGAGACCTCGTGTCGTTCGTCGCCGAGGAGGCGGGCGTCGACGCCGAGGACGTGGCGGGCTGGGACCTGATGGTGCACGCCCTGGAGGCCCCCGCCTACCTGGGCCGCGACCGCGAGCTGCTCGCCGGCCCGCGCATGGACAACCTCATCTCGGTGCACGCCTGCGTCGCCGCGCTCACCGCCGCCGTGGCGCGGGACGGCGCCGCCCTCCCGTACATCCCGGTCCTCGCCGCCTTCGACCACGAGGAGAACGGCTCGGAGGCCGACACCGGCGCCCACGGCCCGCTGCTCGGGAACGTCCTGGAGCGCTCGGTGTACGCGCGGGGCGGCGGTTACGAGGACAAGGCGCGGGCCCTCGCCGGCTCGGTCTGCCTCTCCTCCGACGTCGGCCACGCCGTGCACCCCAACTACAGCGAGCGCCACGACCCGACGCACCACCCGCGCCCCAACGGCGGCCCGATCCTCAAGGTGAACGTCAACCAGCGCTACGCGACCGACGGCAGCGGCCGCGCCGTGTTCGCCACCGCCTGCGAGAAGGCGGGCGTGCCCTGGCAGTCCTTCGTCTCCAACAACGACATGCCGTGCGGCACGACGATCGGCCCGATCACCGCCGCCCGCCACGGCATCGCGACCGTCGACATCGGCGTGGCCTGCCTGTCGATGCACAGCGCCCGCGAACTGTGCGGCGCGGAGGACCCGCACCACCTGGCGAACGCGCTGCTGGCGTTCCTGGAGGGCTGACGCCCGGCGGACAAAAGACGGGTCCGGCCCCTGCCACACGGCAGGGGCCGGACCCGTTTGCGATGCCTAGGCGTCCATCCCCGCGAGGATCAGCGGGAGCCGGGTCGCGCCGTCGGCCGTGAGGCGGACCGGGACGCCCCAGTCCTGCTGGTGGACGTGGCAGGCCGGGTACTCTCCCCCAGAGCCTTCGGCCTGGGAGGTACCCCCATCCGGGTCGTCGCAGGACGCGGCCATGGCGGAGACGTGGAGCACGCCCTCCGTCAGGTCCGGGTTCAGCTCCAGCTCGCGGAAGAGGTCCGTGCCGGTGCCCTCGCCGGCGAGCAGCAGCTCGGGCGGGGTCGAGGAGACCAGCAGCCGGGTGGAGGGCCCGTACCGCTGGTCCAGCTTCTGGCCCTTCGGTGCCTGGAAGACCACGTCGAGGCGGAGCCGGCCCGGGGCGACGTCGGTGGCCTCGCGCCGGGTGCGGTGGGCGACCGACTCGACCTGGACTGCCTCCTCCGGCAGCCGGAGCCGGGTGAGCCGGTGCCGGGCGGACTCGACCACCACGACGTCCTCGCCGACGACGACCGCGTCGCTCGGCTCGCGCAGATCGGTGGCGAGGGTGGTGACCTCGCCGCTCGCCGGGTCGAAGCGGCGCAGGGCGTGGTTGTACGTGTCGGAGACGGCGACCGAGCCGTCGGGCAGCGCGGTCACGCCGAGCGGGTGCTGGAACAGCGCCTGGTCGGCGGCGCCGTCGCGGTGCCCGAAGTCGAAGAGCCCGGTGCCGACGGCCGTGTGGACGACGTATCCGTCGCCCTCCGTGTCGATGTAGCGGAGCGCGCTGGTCTCGGAGTCGGCGATCCACAGCCGGTCGGCGGTGGCGGCGAGCCCGGAGGGCTGCGCGAACCAGGCCTCGGCGGCGGGCCCGTCGACCAGGCCCTCGTTGGTGGTCCCGGCCGCGACCTCGACGGTCCCGGTCTCGGGGTCGTACGTCCAGATCTGGTGCACACCGGCCATCGCGATCCACACCTTGCCCTGCCACCAGGCGACGTCCCACGGCGAGGACAGATCGACGTCGAGGGCGGGCCCGGAGGTGGGGGAGCCCTGCCACCACTGACGGCCGGTCCCGGCGATCCGCTCGATCGCGCCGCTCTCGGGGTCGAAGGTCTTGAGGGCGTGGTTGACCGTGTCGGCGACCACGACGGTGCCGTCCGGCAGCAGGGCGAGCCCCTGCGGCTCGCGGAACTCCCCGTCGTCGCCGATCCGCCGTACGACCGTCTCGCCGTCCTCCGCGAGCTCGACGAGCTGGTGCCGGGTGGTGTCGGAGACGAGGAGGTTCCCGGACGGGAGCAGCACCGTCTTCCCGGGGAACCGCAGATCGGTCGCGACCGGCTCCGGCGGCACGTAGGGCCCGTCCCCGCGCCGCAGCGTCCCCTTCGCCTCGTGCTCCGCCTCCAGCTCCTCCACGAGGGTCCGGATCGCGTTGGCGTGGCCCTCGCCGGCGTGCTGGGCGACGACATACCCCTCGGGGTCGATCACGACGAGCGTCGGCCACGCCCGTACCGCGTACTGCTTCCAGGTCGCCAGCTCCGGGTCGTCCAGCACCGGGTGATGCACCTCGTACCGCTCGACGGCGTCGACGACCGCCTGGTGCTCGGCCTCGTGCACGAACTTCGGCGAGTGCACCCCGACGATCACCAGGGTGTCGCGGTGCTTCTCCTCCAGCTCGCGCAGCTCGTCGAGGACGTGCAGGCAGTTGATGCAGCAGAAGGTCCAGAAATCGAGCAGAACGATCTTGCCCCTCAGGTCCATGAGGGTCAGATCGTCTCCGCCGGTGTTGAGCCAGCCGCCCTTGCCGATCAGCTCGGGGGCACGGACACGAGCGCGAGCGCGCGGAGAGTCGTTCATGGCTCAACTGTGCCGCACGGATCGCCGGACGGGTGAATGCGGGGTCCGGGTGGCGGGACGGGGCGTGTCTTGGGGGGTGGGGGTGGGGGCGGGGCGGACAGCATGGGGCGGCGGAACGATCATCCGACTATTCGGCCGTTCGGTTCTTCGGCTGCTGGGAGAGGGAGGCGTCATGCGGGGTCGGCACGCGCCACCGGCGCTGTTAGTGCTCTCGCTCCTTCTGGCGATGTGCCCGCAGACCGCGAGCGCGGGCGGCGCCGGGGCGAACGCGCTCGGCATGAGCGTCACCGTGAACACCGTGCCCGGGGCGGGCGGCGTCACGGTGCGGACCGGCGGGTACGTGGTGAAGCGGTACCGGCTGGTGAACCGGGGCGAGGCCGATCTGTACGGGGTCCGGGTCGGCGATCCGGGCGTGCCCGGGGGCCAGGCGAGCTGCCCCCGGCGCACCCTCGGCCCGCTCCGCTCGATGGTGTGCACCGCGCGCTTCCGCGCCCTGGCCGGCCGCCACACCGCGACCGCCCGGGCCACCGGCGACATCCCGTCCCTGGGGCAGCGGGCGACCGCCACCGCCCGTTCCGGTTACGAGGGCGTGGCCGGCGCGCTCGCCCTCGCCGAGGCGGTACGGGTCGGGCCGGCCGGCACCGTGCGTACCGCCACCGTCCGCTACACGGTCACCAACCGGGGCAACCGCCCCGTCCGCGCCCTCCGGCTCACCGACCCGGTCCTCGGCGCCGCGCCCGGCGGGCTCGTGTGCGCCCTGCCCGAGCTGGCCCCCGGCGTCTCCGCCCGCTGCGAGGCGACCGTACGGCGCGGGCCCGGCGCCCACCGCAGCGCGGGCCTCGCCGAGGGCACCGACCGGATCACCACCCTCGGCGAACACGGCGAACGCCTCCCGGCCCCGCCGCTCACGGCGCGCGCCTCCGCCACGTGGCGGGTGGCGGCGCCACCGGCCCCGCCCGCGCCCCCGGCGCCGTCGGCCCCCTCCGCGTCGCGCCCGCCCCGGACGCCGCCGCCGCGACGTACGACACCAGCCGGGGCCGCCGGTGCGCCCCCGGGGCACCCGGGGCGCTCGGGGCACCCGCTACCGCCGCCGCGACGGCGGCAACGGCCGGGGCGATCGCCGAGGCGGTTGCCGAGGCGGTCGCGGCAGCCGCTGCCGACGCGGTGGCGGCCGAAGCGGCGGCCGAGGCCGCCGCAGCACTGGCCGGCGCCGCGCTCGGCGGGGCCGCCGCCGGCGGAGGGCTGCCCCCGGGCGCCGCCCCGCCGCCCGGCGCGGCTGCCCGCCCGCCCGCGGCGGTCGCCGAGAACCCCACCACCCGGCTCCCGACCACCCGGCTCCCCGCCGTACGCCCCCCGCCCGCGCGGGTCGCCGTCCCCGACGACGAGGGCCTGCTGCCCCGCCTGCACCGCCGCTCCCGCGAACTCCCGCACCTCGGCGTCGTCCTGACCCTGCTGCTGATCCTGATCCCGGCCGCGATCGCGGCCGCCCTGCTCAGCAACCGCCACTCCTGAGAACCCTGAGAACCCCTGAGAACTCCCGCGAACTCCTGAGAGACCTCATGGCCCTGCTGGAAACCCTCGCCGTCGTCTTCGCCGTCGCCCTGGTCGCCGCCGTCGCCGTGTACATCAAGACGAAGCTCTTCCCCCTCGGCGACGGGGAGGAGATCCGCGAGGACGTCGCCGAGTACATCTCGATGATGGTGTCGGTGTTCTACGCCCTGGTGCTCGGCCTGTGCCTGGTCTCCGTCTGGGACAACCGCGCCACCGCCGACGACCGGGTCCAGGCCGAGGCCAGCGCCCTGCACCAGACGTACCTCCTCGCCGACGCGCTGCCCGCCGAGCAGCGCGGACCGGTGCGGGAGGCGGCCCGCTCGTACGCCGGTCACGTCGTCGACGTCGAGTGGCCGCTCATGGCCGAGCGCGAGCCCCTCGGCGACGACGGCTGGACGCTGCTCGACCGGCTGCGTACCGCCGGCGAGCTGCGCGGCCCCGGCACCACCGCCCAGCAGATCGCCGCGCAGGAGGTGCTCGCCCAGATCGGCTACGTGGACGACGCCCGCCGCGGGCGCGAGGCGGCGGCCGAGGAACGTCTGTCCGTGGTGCTGTGGGCGGGCCTGGTCATCGGCGGGGTGCTGACCGTGGCCTTCATGTTCCTCTTCGGGCTCAACCGGAGCAGCACGCACGTGATCCTCGTGATGGGCCTGTCCGGGTTCATCGCCTTCACGGTGCTGCTCATCCATCAGCTGGACACCCCGTTCGGCGACCCGCTCGGCGTCGGCCCCGACCCGTTCACCCGCTACTTCCGCCTGTGACGGGGAAGGGATCGCCCCATGAAATACCTGGTACGGGACAAGATCTTCGCCATCGGCGACGACTACTGGATCGAGGACGAGCGGGGCCGCCACGCCTTCCTCGTCGACGGCAAGGCGCTGCGGCTGCGCGACACCCTGGAGCTCAAGGACCCCGACGGACGGGTCCTGATCACCCTGCGGCAGAAGATGTTCAGCCTGCGGGACGCGATGACGATCGAGCGGGACGACCGCACGCTCGCCACCATCCGCCGCAAGCGCCTCTCCCTCCTCCGCAACCACTTCCGGGTCGCTCTCGTCGACGGCACCGAACTCGACGTCAGCGGCCGGATCCTGGACCGGGAGTTCACCGTCGAGTACGACGGCGAACTCCTCGCCCACATCTCCCGCCAGTGGTTCCACGTCCGCGACACCTACGCCGTGAACGTGGTCCGCGAGGACGCCGACCCGGCGCTGCTCGTCGCGGTCGCGGTGTGCGTGATCCGGATGGCGGAGCGGGAGCGGGAGGACTAGAGCGGTCCTGTCACACGGTCAGAGGGCCTTGGCGAGGGCCTGTTCCAGGTCCGCCCACAGGTCCTCGACGTGCTCGATGCCGACCGAGAGGCGCACCGTGCCCGGCCCGATGCCGGCCGCCGCGAGCGCCGGTTCGTCGAGCTGCCGGTGCGAGGTCGACGCCGGGTGCATCACCAGGGTCTTCACATCGCCGAGCGAGACGCTGAGCGAGGCGAGCCGGACCGCCTCGACGAAGGCCTTCCCGGCCTCGCGGCCGCCCGCGAGGTCGAGGGAGACCACCCCGCCGCCGCCCCGCGGCAGCAGCCGGGCCGCGATCGTGTGGTCCGGGTGCGAGGCGAGGGCCGGGTGCCGTACGGCCGCGACCGCCGGGTGGGCGGCGAGCCGGGCCGCCAGGTCGGCGGCGCTCGCGCTCTGCCGCTCGACGCGCAGCGGCAGGGTCTGCAGCCCGCGCAGGGTCAGCCAGGCGGCGAACGGGTCGGTGACCGCGCCCTGTTCGACCGCGTAGTGCCGCACCCGCCGGTGCAGGGCGGTGTCGCGGAAGACGGCGATGCCGCCGAGGACGTCGGCGTGCCCGGCGAGGTACTTGGTCGCCGAGTGCACGACGACGTCCGCGCCGTACGACGGGATCGGCCGGCACAGCAGCGGCGAGGCGAAGGTGTTGTCGACGACCGTCGGCACCCCGGCCTCCCGCGCCACCGCGATCAGCGCGGGCAGGTCCGAGACGCGGGTGGTGGGGTTGGCGATGGTCTCCAGGTAGAGCAGCGCGGTCCCGGGGCGCTGCGCGGTCCCGGGGCGCAGGGCGGCGCGCACCTCGTCGGCGTCGGTCCCGGAGACGTACGTGACCTCGACGCCCCAGCGCGCGGCGAGGTCGGTGAGCAGGGCGTACGTACCGCCGTACAGGCAGCGCTGGGCGACGACGTGCCCGCCGCTGGAGAGCAGGGCGAGCAGCACGCCGTTGATGGCGCCCATCCCGGAGGCGTACGAGAGCGCGTCGGCGCCGCCCTCCAGGCGGGCGACGGCGGTCTCCAGGGCACGGACGGTGGGGTTGCCCATGCGGCTGTAGAGGAACTCGTCGGGGGAGCCGAAGGCCTCGGCGAGCGCGTCGGCGCTGTCGAAGGCGAAGACGTGGTTCTGGTGGATGGGCACGCCGAGCGGCCGGCTGCCGCGGATCTCCGGCTGCGGCGCGTGCACGGCGAGGGTCTCGGGACGGGCGGATTCGGGGTGGGCGGACTCGGGGTGGTGGTCTGCTGCGGTCAGGTGCGTGTCGGCGGTCATGACGGTCAGTCTGGGGACGGAGCGCTTGCGTCCACAGGACCAATCCCGGCAGATTGGTCCGCCGATGGATCCAATGACACCCACGCTGCAGGAACTGGTCGCCTGGCTCGGCCGCTGGTCGGCCGGCCGAGGCCCGCTCTATCTCCTCCTCGCCGCCCGGATACGGCAGTTGGTCGACGAGGGCCTGCTGCCGCCCGGCGCCCCGCTGCCCCCGGACCGACGGCTGGCGACCGCGCTTTCGGTGGGGCGGACGACGGTGGTCGCCGCGTACGAGACGCTGCGTCAGGAGGGACGCCTTGTACGCCGGCAGGGCAGCGGTACGCGGGTGGCGCCGGCCGCGCTCGCCCCGCCGCCGCCCGGGCAGCGGGTCACGGAGACGTCCAACCCGATGTTCCTGCACCTGCTCGAACCCTCCGACGACGTCCTGCTGCTGAGCTGCGCCGCACCGCCCGCCCCGCCGCCCGCGCTCGCGGAGGCGTACGCCCGCCTCGAACTCCCGGCGCACGACCTCGGCTACC
Source organism: Streptomyces fradiae (assembly GCF_041270065.1). Taxonomy (NCBI): domain Bacteria; kingdom Bacillati; phylum Actinomycetota; class Actinomycetes; order Kitasatosporales; family Streptomycetaceae; genus Streptomyces; species Streptomyces fradiae. The sequence goes on from NZ_CP065958.1 coordinate 3,856,308, forward strand.
ACCCGGCCGGCCTGCCCGCGCTGCGCTCGGCGATCGCCCGCCGTTACGGGCGGCGGGGCGTGCCGACCGACCCGGCGCAGGTCCTGGTCACCACCGGCGCCCAGCAGGCGATCGGGCTGCTCACCCGGCTGCTCGTGGCGCCCGGCGACGGCGTTCTCGTGGAGGCGCCGAGCTATCCGGGGGCGCTCGACCTGTTCCGGGAGGCGGCGGCCGTGCCGCACCCGGTGCCGGTGGGCCCGGATGGCCTCGACGTGGCGGAGGCGGTCCGGGTGATGGCACGTCACCGCCCGGCCCTGGCCTATGTGATCCCCCGCTTCCACAACCCGACCGGCACCGTCCTGCCGCCGCTCCTCGGGCGGCGCCTGGTCGCGGCGGCCGAGGAGCACGGCGTACCGCTGATCGACGACGAGGTGCTCGCCGAGCTGGACTTCGGCGCCGATCCCGGTTCCGGGGACGGGGGGCCGCCGCTTTCCTCGTACGGTACGGAGGTCATCGGCGTCGGCTCGCTCAGCAAGGCGGTCTGGGGCGGGCTGCGGGTCGGCTGGGTGCGCGGCCCGGCGCCGCTGATCGCCCGCCTGGCCCGGCTGAAGGCGCTGCACGACCTTGGCAGTGACGTTCCGTCCCAGCTGGTCGCGACCCGGCTGCTCGACGGCTTCGCGCCCGTCCTGCGCTCGCGGGTGGCCGAACTGCGGGCCGGCCACGACCACCTCCGGGCCGAGCTTGCCCGCCGGCTCCCCGACTGGCACTGCCCGCCCGCGGCCGGCGGCCAGACCCTGTGGGTCCGCCTCCCGTACGGCGACGGCGTGTCCTTCGCCCAGATCGCGCTGCGCCACGGGGTGGCCGTGCTCCCCGGCTCGACCATGGACGCCCTCGGCGGCAGCACCCGCCGGCTGCGGCTGCACTTCCTGCTGCCGCCCGCCACCCTCACGGAGGCGGTGGACCGGCTGGCGTCGGCGTGGGCGGAGTACGCCCCGGGGGCGGCGGGCCGGGCCGAGGGCCGGCCCGCCGCCCTGAACGCCATCACCGTCTGAGGACTCGAAGGAGCCGCATCCGTGCACACGCCCATCACGCCGTTCGCCCTGCATCGCTGGCAGGAGGGGAAACGGCCCGACGTCCGCTCCGGGTGGCGGGGCACCTCGCCGGAGTTCGGCGAGATCGTGCTGACCTGCCCGCTGCCCCGGGTCGTCCCGGAGTCGGTGGTCTCGGAGGCGCGCGGCGGGCTGCTGCCCGTCACCACCTTCGAGTCGCGCGGGATCCACGTCGAGAACCTGCGGCTGCCCACCCTCAACCGGGCCACCCTGCGGGTCGGCGACCGGCACGTCCACCTGGCCCGCAACCGGATCGGCGCCACCCTCGTCCAGCGCGCCCTCCAGCTGCGGCACGCGGGCGACACGTACCGGCTCGCCGCCCTCGACCGGCGCGGCTACACCCTCACCCGTACCGCCGACGCCGAGGACCCGGGCGTCACCGTGACCGTACGGGAGTCGGGGCGCGGGCGCGGCGCGCAGCTCGCGGTACGGGCCGAGGGCCGGGCGGAGGGCGCCGACCTGGCGCTGGCGCTGGTCTTCGCGGGCGTCGACCGCTCGGCCCTGACGCGGGTGGGCGCGGTGAGGGCGGGGGTGCGCCGGGTGACCGAGCTGTGGGCGGAGGCCTCGTACTGACGCTCCGCGCCCCGACCCTGACGCCGAATCAGCGGCCCAGCACCCGGTCCTTCAGAGCGGGGAACTGCTCGCGGGTGGTCGCCACCTTCGCCGGGTCGAGGTCGACGCGCAGGATCTCCTCGCCGGGTCCCGCCTCCGCCAGGACCTCGCCCCAGGGGTCGACGACGATCGAGTGCCCGGCCTGCTCGACGCCGGCGTGGGTGCCGGCGGTGCCGCAGGCGAGGACGTACGCCTGGTTCTCGACCGCGCGGGCCTGCGCGAGCAGCGTCCAGTGCGCGCGGCGCCGGGCCGGCCAGCCGGCCGGGATCACGAAGGCCTGCGCGCCCGCGTCGACGAGGCCGCGGAAGAGCTCGGGGAAGCGCAGGTCGTAGCAGGTGGCGACGCCGACGGTGAGGCGCGGCAGGTCGACGGTGACCAGGTCCTCGCCGGCCGCCATGAGGACCGCCTCGCCCTTGTCGAAGCCGAAGCGGTGGATCTTGCGGTAGCTGGCGACGAGCTCGCCGTCGGGGGAGAAGACGAGCGAGGTGTTGTAGAGAGCGGGGGTTCCGAGGGTGCCCACGGCCTCGACGATCGAGCCGGCGTGCAGCCACACGCCCGCGTCCCGCGCGGCCGCGGCCATCGCCTCGTACGTGGGGCCCTTCAGCGGCTCGGCCTCGGCGGCGAACGCCTCGTAGGCGAAGGCCCCCATCGGCCACAGCTCGGGGAGCACGACGAGATCGGCGACGCCGCGTTCGGCGCGCACGAGGGCGGCCACCCGCTCGCGGCGGTTGTCCACCGATTCGTCCGAATCTACTGCGATCTGGAGGAGCGAGGCGCGCACACTACCACCGTCCTGGCATTCGAGCCGTCAACACGGGCCTACGATCGTCACACGAAAGCACTGCCGGGGTGCCTTCGGGCAGCGTAACTTAGCGTCCGAGCCTCCCACGCAGTCATGTTTTCAGCCCGCCAGCCACCGTCACCCGCCAGCCACCACCGCTCCAGCCCGCGTATCGAAGAACCGCCGAGGGGTCCCGTGACCGTCCATCCCAGCCTCCAGAACTACGCCGACGCCTGGACCCACTCCATCGAAGCGATAGCCGAGCTGGTGCAGCCGCTCGTCGAGGGCGAGTGGAACCGTGCCACGCCGTGCCCGGGCTGGTCGGTCCGCGACATCGTCTCCCATGTCATCGGCATGGAGACCGAGATGCTCGGCGACCCGCGCCCGATCCACAGCCTGCCCCGCGATCTCTACCACGTACGCAGTGACTTCGCCCGCTACATGGAGATGCAGGTCGATGTGCGGCGGCACCACACCGCGCCGGAGATGACCTCGGAGCTGGAGTACGTGCTGATCCGCCGGGCGCGCCAGCTGCGCAACGAGACCCGGCAGCCGGACGCCATGATGCGGGCCCCGCTCGGCGCCGAGCAGACGCTGGAACTCGCTTACCGGATGCGCGCCTTCGACTGCTGGGTGCACGAACAGGACCTGCGCACCACGCTCGACGTCCCCGGCAACCTGGACTCCCCCGGCGCGTACGTCACCCGGGACGTGCTCCTGGAGGCGCTGCCCCACGTGGTCGCCAAGGAGGCGGGCGCGCCCGCGTCCTCGGCGGTGGTCCTGGACGTGACCGGGCCGGTGGAGTTCCTGCGCACGGTCCGGGTCGACGCCGAGGGCAACGGCTCGATCGACGGCGCGCCCTCCCTCGGCCCGGCGGTGACGCTGGCGACCGACTGGGAGACGTACGTACGCCTGGCGTGCGGCCGGGTGCGTCCGGCGGAGGTCGCCGACCGGGTGAAGACGGAAGGCGACGAGGCGCTGGCGGAGGCGATCCTGGCGAACTTCGCGGTGACGCCGAACTGACCGTCAGCCGTCAGCCGTCAGTAGATACCTGTGGTCTCTATACGGGTACGTGTACGGCCTCGACGCGGCTGGCGACGAGGCGTTCGCGCTCCCGGCGTGCGCTGGCGGACTTGAGCCGGAGGATCTGGACGACGCCGAGGGCCTCCAGGACGAAGACCGAGGAGAACGCGATCCGGTAGTTGTCGCCGGTCGCGTCGAGCAGCACGCCCACGGCGAAGAGCGTGGTCATGGAGGCGACGAAGCCGCCCATGTTGACGATGCCGGAGGCGGTGCCCTGACGCTCGGGCGGGTTGGCGGGGCGGGCGAAGTCGAAGCCGATCATCGAGGCGGGTCCGCAGGCGCCGAGGACCGCGCAGAGGGTGATCAGCAGCCACATCGGGGCGCGGTCGCCGGGGTACGCGAGAGTGGTGCCCCACAGCAGGGCGGTGGCGGCGACCGTGCCGAGGGCGAGCGGGGCGCGGGCGGCGTGGTGGCGGGCGATGATCTGCCCGTAGGCGAGGCCGACGGCCATGTTGGAGAGCACGACGAGGGTGAGCAGTTCGCCGGCGGTCCCCCGGCCGAGTCCCTGGTCCTCGACGAGGAACGGCAGGCCCCACAGGAGCAAGAAGACCATCGCGGGGAACTGGGTGGTGAAGTGCACCCACATGCCGAGCCGGGTGCCGGGCTCGCGCCAGGACTCGGCGATCTGGCGGCGTACGAACGCGGCGCCGGCGTGGGTGGCGGGCGCGGGCTCGTACCCCTCGGGATGGTCCTTGAGGAACAGCAGGAGCAGGACGAGGACGACGACGCCGGCGAAGGAGCTGCCGACGAAGGTGGTGGTCCAGCCCAGGCCGTGCAGGGCGCGGGAGAGGAAGATCGTCGAGACGAGGTTGCCGGCCATGCCGAAGAGGGCGGCGACCTGGGCGACGAGCGGCCCGCGGCGGGCCGGGAACCAGCGGCTGCCGAGCCGCAGCACGCTGATGAAGGTCATCGCGTCGCCGCAGCCGAGCAGGGCGCGGGAGGCGAGCGCCATGGGGTACGAGGGGGAGAGCGCGAAGCCCAGCTGGCCGAGGGTGAACAGCAGGACGCCGATGGTCAGCACCTTCTTGGTGCCGAGCCGGTCGACCATGAGGCCGACGGGTATCTGCATGCCGGCGTAGACGAGCAGCTGGAGTATGGAGAAGGTCGACAGCGCGGAGGCGTTGACGTCGAAGCGGTCGGCGGCGTCGAGTCCGGCGACGCCGAGGGAGGTCCGGAAGATGACGGCGACGAAGTAGACGGCGACGCCGACGCCCCAGACGAGGGCGGCGCGCCGGCCGCCGGGCGGGTCGCCGGGCAGGGTGACGGCGGACCCGTGTGCGTCGCGTCCGCTCATCGGTCCTCACCCCGGACCAGGATCTTGACCCAGCTGAGGTGCTGGCGCACGCAGTGCGCTGCGCCCTCGGCGTCGCCGGCTCTGATCCGCTCCAGGATCTCCGCGTGCTCGGCGATGTTCTTGGCGATCCGGTCGGGCTGGGACTGCATCACGGCGACGCCCATCCGCAGCTGCCGGTCGCGCATCTGGTCGTAGAGGCGGGCCAGGATCTGGTTGCCGGCGTGCTTCACGATCTCGGCGTGGAAGCAGCGGTCGCTGACGGCGACCTCGGCGAGGTCCCCGGCCTCGGCCCGCCGCTTCTGCTCCTCCAGGAGCTCTTCGAGTCGCGCGACAAGCCCGGCGGGCGCGGGCACGGCCCGCCGCACGGCGAACTCCTCCACAAGGAGCCGGGTCTCGACGACGTCCGCGATCTCCTGCGCGGAGACGGCGAGCACCAGCGCGCCCTTCTTCGGATAGAGCTTGAGCAGCCCCTCCATCTCCAGCTTCAGCAACGCCTCCCGCACCGGCGTCCGCGACACCCCCACCGCCTGCGCCAGCTCCCCCTCGGTGAGCAGCGTCCCACCCTCGTAACGCCGGTCGAGGACCGCCTGCTTGACGTGCATGTAGACGCGGTCTGCTGCCGGGGGTGCGGATGCCATGCGCACAGCTTAGATACAACAGGGGTACAACAGACAGGCCCGTCCGCATGCCGGACGGGCCTGCGTGCCGGTCAGGCGGGCGGCAGCAGATCGCTCTCGCTGACGGTGTAGGTCAGCGGGGGCCAGACGAAGTCCGTCTCGTGGTTCTCGCGGCGCCGCAGGCGGTAGAACTCCTGCCGCTGCTCTTCGTCGGCCGGCGTGAGGCGGGTGCCCTCGGGGAGGTATGCGTTCCCGTCGCGGTATCGGACGAGGGTCTTCGAGGTCCGGAACGTGACGCCCAGCCACGGGTTGTCCGCCGCGTCCGCCGCTCCGGCGGGCGCGTCCCACACGATCTTGTGCCGGAGGCGCCGGTTCGAGTCGGTGGAGAACGCGACGACGCTGTGGTGAGCGAGAGGGATCTCGAATTTCTCGCCGGGGGATTTCTTCGATTCGAAGATCAGCTTCCTCGACGGGGCCGCTGCGGGATCCTCGTAGCAGGAGAAGACGGCGATGAACGACCCGTCGGCCAGATCGAGGGCCTGGTCGGAGTGGCCGCCCATCGTCCGGTAGGCGTTCGTGTAGCGCTCGACGAGGGCGTTGTCGAAGCCGACCGGAAGCGCCGCGCATTCCTGAACCTGGTGCGCCAGCCGTTGCGCCAGCCGTTCGTGCACCGCGCGGAAACGCTGCGCCGGGGTGCCGTAGCGCGTGGTCGTCCGTACGAGAGGCACGCCGCCCGACTCGTCGACCTTCGTCAGCACGGCGCCGCGCCGCCCTTTTCCCAGCTCTTCCCAGTGAACCGACGCCGACAACTCCGCGAAGAGATTCTCCTCGGTCGGCACAGCGCACGAGATGATCTCGTCCGAGATCCTAGGCTCGGGGGGCACGATAATCTCCCGCGTTCATGCTGAAGCGGAATTCGTCGCCGTAATCGATGAAGGACGAGCTCCTGTTCTCCTCGGCGTACAGCCTGCGCAGCTCGTCCATGCCGGCTTCCGTGGGCGGTTCCAGTCGCACCAGTTCCTCGGCCGCCTTGAGAAACGTCTGGCCGTCCTTGTGCACGGCTTCGGCGCTCGAACAGCGCACCACGTACCCCAGGCGGGTCGGGAGCAGCTCGGCGTCCAGCGCCGAGGGCCGGATCTCGTGCGTGTACAGGCGGTTGGTGGACAGCGGCATGAAGAAGACGGAGCCGGGATGGAGGGTGACCGTGAACTGTGCGGGGAACACCGCCTCGTCGCGTTCTTCGGACGGCTCCTTGAGGCGGAACTGAAGCCTGGTGAGCCCGCTGACGCCCTTCACGCCGTAGTCGAAGCCGTCTTCGGACAAGGGCTGCAGCCGGTCGAGCCCGTCGTAGAAGGTGCAGAAGGCCATGATGCCGTTGACCGGCATGTCCTTCGTCTTGTCGGCATGGGCCGAGATCTTGGCCTTGGACTGCTTCCGATCCGCTGTGGCACGGGTGTTGCGGTAGATCTGCGCGAGGACGTGATTCAGCGGCGCCTGGCCCCGGAAGACGGCGGCGGCCTCGCGGTTCAGCGCCTCGACGATGCTCGTGTCGGTCGGACGGAAACCCTCGGTCGGACCCGACAGATTCGTCGAGCACCGCAGCAGCCGGAAATGCAGCTCATCACCGTCCTGGGTGACGGGCGTCAGATAGATTCCGCTGCGATGAGCCGTTCCAGGCTTGGTGGACTCCGTCAGCGACTGGAACGCGTGCTCCGCGCGGATCCGTCCGAAGTGATCGTCACCGAGCCCGAAGAAGCGGCGGTAGTACACCCCGACACCGTGCACGCGGAGGGGAACCCGGCCGAGGTCCTCGACCACAACGACCCGGGCAGCCGCTCGCAGTTGACGGTCACTGATCCCGGATATCTCGCCGCACAGGTAGACGGTCTTCTGCGCGAGGTCGAGCGAACCGGAAGCGAGCTCCTCCGGCGGGACGACCGTCCCGAAGAAGTCCCTGACCACGTCACTGTCCTGCATCTCCGAAGGCGCGACCAAGAGGTTGCCCGCATCCTCGATTCGGGCTTCTGTCAGCTGAGTTGTCTTCATCAAAACTCGTCCCCCGTTCGCCTCCCGGACCGTGCAGGCGATCGTATCCACCACGCGAACACCCGGTCGGGGGCGACGACGTCCCCGACCGGGTGCTTCACATGACCGCCGACGCGCTGCCTAGCTCGGCCAGTTGATCCAGCCCGAGCAGCCCTTGTGGTCCTCGCAGACGCGGAACTGCTTGATCTGCGAGCTGTACGTGGCCCACGGGCCCCAGTCGCCGTGGGCGCCGTTGCCGTCCCACTGCGAGACATGGGCGCCGTTGGCCAGGTAGGCGTCGGCGTAGACGCCGTTGCCGTCCGACTCGCCGTCGTAGGCGCGCATCGAGTAGGCCGTGGCCTGCGCCCGGTCGTCGCCGTGGGAGGCGGTGACGGTCGCCGAGGCGGAGGTCGCGGTGGTGATCGCGAGGAGCGCGGCTCCGCCCAGGATGGTCGAGGCCCGGAGAGCCGTCTTGAGCGACAACTTCATGATTCCCCCTTCGTGTCGAGCTTGGTCGAGCGAAGTGGTTCTCGGTCGTCGACGACTCTAGGAAGGCCTTTCGGTAGGGCACCACAGCCATTTACGCCAAAACACCCGGAGGGGACGGTGTCGTCCCCGACCGGGTGTTTCACGTGAAACAACGCAACCAGGCGGCTACGCCCAGGTGATGAGTCGCTTCGGCTGCTCCAGGATCGCCGCGATGTCGGCCAGGAACTTCGACCCCAGCTCGCCGTCGATCAGGCGGTGGTCGAAGGACAGGGCCAGGGTGGTGACCTGGCGGGGCTTCACCTTGCCCTTGTGGACCCAGGGCTGGAAGCGGATCGCGCCGACCGCGAGGATCGCGGACTCGCCCGGGTTGATGATCGGGGTACCGGTGTCGACGCCGAAGACGCCGACGTTGGTGATGGTGAAGGTGCCGCCCTGCATCGCCGCCGGCGTGGTCTTGCCCTCGCGGGCGGTGGAGACCAGCTCGCTGAGCGAGCGCGACAGGTCCGGCAGGGTCTGGGCGTGCGCGTCCTTGATGTTCGGCACGATCAGACCGCGCGGGGTGGCCGCCGCGATGCCCAGGTTCACATAGTGCTTGAGCACGATCTCCTGGGCGGCCTCGTCCCAGGCCGCGTTGACGTCCGGGTTGCGCTTGATCGCGACCAGGACCGCCTTGGCGATGAGGAGGAGCGGGTTGACCCGCAGGCCCGCCATGTCCTTGTCGGACTTGAGCTCGTCGACCAGCTTCATCGTGCGCGTGATGTCGAAGGTGATGAACTCGGTGACGTGCGGCGCGGTGAAGGCCGAGCCGACCATCGCCGCCGCCGTGGCCTTCCGTACGCCCTTGATGGGGATACGGGTCTCCCGGGCGTCCGACGGAACGGCGAGCGCCGGGGCCTCGGCCGCCGGGGCCGCCACCGGAGCGACCGGCGCGGGCGCGGCCACGGGGGCCGGGGCCTCGGCCGGGGCCGCCGCGCGGTGCACGTCCTCGCGGGTGATGATGCCGTCCGGGCCGGTCGGGGTGACCGAGGCCAGGTCGACGCCCAGGTCCTTGGCGAGCTTGCGCACCGGCGGCTTGGCCAGCGGGCGGCCGGCGACGGCGGGGCCGTGGCCGTTCAGCTGCTCGGGGACCACCGGCGCCGCGGCCTCGGGGGCCGCCGCCTCGGCCGGGGCCGCCGACTTGCGGGCCCGGCGCTTGGTGGCCGACGCGGCCACGCCGTAACCGACGAGGACCGGCTGCCGGCCCTCCGGCTCGGGCTCCTCCGCCACCGGGGCCGCCACCGGGGCCGCCACGGGCTCGGCGGCCGGCGCCGCGGGCGCCTCGGGCGCGGCGCCGCCGCCCACGTTCACCGTGATGATGACCTCGCCGACGGCGACCGTGGTGCCCTCGGGGAAGCGCAGCTCGTGCACGGTGCCGTCGAACGGGATCGGCAGTTCGACGGCGGCCTTCGCGGTCTCGACCTCGATCACGACCTGGCCGTCGGTGACGGTGTCACCGGGCTGGACGTACCACTTGAGGATCTCGGCCTCGGTGAGGCCCTCGCCCACGTCGGGCATCTTGAATTCGCGGATCGTCATCGTGCTGATCTCCTCAGAACGCCAGCGAGCGGTCGACGGCGTCGAGCACGCGGTCCAGGCCCGGCAGGTACTCCTCCTCCAGGCGCGCCGGCGGGTACGGCGCGTGGTAGCCGCCGACCCGCAGGACGGGGGCCTCCAGGTGGTAGAAGCAGCGTTCGGTGATCCGGGCGGCGATCTCCGCGCCGGAGCCGAAGAAGACCGGGGCCTCGTGGACGACGACCAGCCGGCGGGTCTTCTCGACCGAGGCCTGGATGGTGTCGAAGTCGAGCGGGGAGATCGAGCGCAGGTCCACGACCTCGATCGACTTGCCCTCCTCGGCGGCGGCCGCGGCCGCCTCCAGGCAGGTCTTCACCATCGGGCCGTACGCGACGAGCGTGAGGTCGGTGCCCTCGCGGGCCACCCGGGCCTTGTGGAGCTCGCCGGGGATGGCGTCGACGTCGACGTCGCCCTTGTCCCAGTAGCGGCGCTTGGGCTCGAAGAAGATGACCGGGTCGTCGCTCTGGATGGCCTGCTGGAGCATCCAGTAGGCGTCGGAGGAGTTCGCCGGGGTGACCACCTTGAGACCCGCGACGTGCGCGAAGAGCGACTCGGGGGACTCGGAGTGGTGCTCGACGGCGCCGATGCCGCCGCCGTACGGGATGCGGATGACGACCGGCATCTTCACGGTGCCGAGCGAGCGGGCCCGCATCTTCGCCAGCTGCGTGACGATCTGGTCGTATGCGGGGAAGACGAAGCCGTCGAACTGGATCTCCACGACCGGGCGGTAGCCGCGCAGGGCCAGACCGATCGCGGTGCCGACGATGCCGGACTCGGCCAGCGGGGTGTCGACGACCCGGTCCTCGCCGAAGTCCTTCTGCAGACCGTCGGTGATCCGGAAGACACCGCCGAGCTTGCCGACGTCCAGACCCATGACGACGACCTTGGGGTCGGTCTCCAGGGCCTTGCGCAGCGACTCGTTGAGCGCCTTGGCCAGGGGAAGCTTCTGAACAGCCATGATTACTCGGCCTCTCCGCCCTCGAAGGACGCCTGGTAGGCGGCGAACTGGGCGCGCTCCTCGTCGACGAGCGCGTGCCCGTCCGCGTACACGTTGTCGAACATCGCCATGTGGTCCGGGACGGGCATGGCGCGGACGACCTCGCGGACGTGCTTGCCGAGCTCCTCGCTCTCCGTCTCCAGGGCCTCGAAGAAGGCGGCGTCGGCGTGGCCCTCCTTCTCCAGGTACGCCTTGAGGCGCAGGATCGGGTCCTTGGCCTCCCAGGCCTCGCGCTCCGTGTCCCGGCGGTAGCGGGTCGGGTCGTCGGAGGTGGTGTGGGCGGCCATGCGGTAGGTGAACGCCTCGATGAGCGTCGGGCCCTCGCCGCGGCGGGCGCGCTCGAGCGCCGACCGGGTCACGGCCAGACAGGCGAGGACGTCGTTGCCGTCGACGCGGACGCCGGGGAAGCCGAAGCCGCGGGCGCGCTGGTAGAGCGGGACGCGGGTCTGCTTCTCGGTGGGCTCGGAGATCGCCCACTGGTTGTTCTGGCAGAAGAACACGACCGGGGCGTTGTAGACCGAGGAGAAGACGAACGCCTCGTTGACGTCGCCCTGGCTGGAGGCGCCGTCGCCGAAGTAGGCGATCACGGCGGAGTCCGTGCCGTCCTTGGCGACGCCCATGGCGTAGCCGGTGGCGTGCAGGGTCTGCGAGCCGAGGACGATCGTGTACAGGTGGAAGTTGTTGCTGTTGGGGTCCCAGCCGCCGTTGTTCACACCGCGGAACATGCCGAGGAGGTTGGTGGGGTCGACCCCGCGGCACCAGGCGACGCCGTGCTCGCGATAGGTCGGGAAGACGTAGTCGTCGTCCCGCAGCGCGCGGCCGGAGCCGATCTGGGCGGCCTCCTGGCCGAGCAGCGAGGCCCACAGGCCCAGCTCGCCCTGCCGCTGCAGGGCGGTGGCCTCGGCGTCGAAGCGGCGAGTGAGCACCATGTCGCGGTAGAGGCCGCGCAGTTCCTCGGCGCTCAGGTCGATGTCGTACTCGGGGTGATGGACGCGCTCACCCTCGGGCGTCAGCAGCTGAATGAGCTCGGGCTCCGTCTGCTGCGGGGCCTGCGCCTTCTTCGCGGTCGCGCTGGTGGTGCGCTTGGTGCCGCTGCTGCGTCGCGTCGTCTTGCGCGCGGCAGTGCTCTCCACGGTCACGTGCGTGCTCCTCCGTCGGTCCGGCCCCCGGGGTTCGCTCGGTGGGCCAGTGCGGCTCCGCCCTATCCGTACCCTTCGCACGGGGTGGGTGCGACGCGGCCGGGGTCGGGCGTGACAGGTGCCCCGGCGTACGCCGTCACAGGCACCGTACCCACAGCGCAACAATTCCGCGAAACCCCACTTGACCTGCAATTTTGCTTGGATTTCCAAGTAAATCGAGAAAAGCGGGACTCGTCCCTGGTCAGCGCATGGACAAGCGCCCGACGGCGTCGTCGGAACACCCGGCACGTTATCCCGCGCACCCCGGGCGCCGGAAGACCCAATATGTGAGACTGACCGCGTGAGCGAAGAAGGAAAAATCCGGGTATTTCTGCTGGACGATCACGAAGTCGTGCGGCGCGGCGTCCACGAGCTGCTCTCCGTGGAGGACGACATCGAGGTGGTCGGCGAGGCCGGCACCGCCGCGGACGCCCTGGTCAGGATCCCCGCGACCCGCCCCGACGTGGCCGTGCTCGACGTCCGGCTCCCGGACGGCAGCGGGGTCGAGGTGTGCCGCGAGGTCCGCTCCCAGAACGATGCGATCAAGTGCCTGATGCTCACGTCGTACGCGGACGACGAAGCCCTCTTCGACGCGATCATGGCCGGGGCCTCGGGTTACGTCCTCAAGGCCATCCGCGGCAACGAGCTCCTGAACGCGGTCCGGGACGTCGCCGCGGGCAAGTCGCTGCTCGACCCGGTGGCCACGGCGCGGGTCCTGGAGCGGCTGCGGGACGGCAACAGCCCGAAGGGCGACGACCGGCTCGCGCACCTCACCGAGCAGGAGCGCAAGATCCTCGATCTGATCGGCGAGGGCCTGACCAACCGGGCCATCGGCGAGCGTCTCCACCTCGCCGAGAAGACGATCAAGAACTATGTCTCCAGCCTGCTGTCGAAACTGGGCATGGAGCGGCGTTCGCAGGCCGCGGCGTACGTGGCGCGGATGCAGGCCGAGCGGCGCTGAGGCGGCGCCGGGCTCCCGGCGGGAAGGCGGGCCGGCCGGGTCACCCGAACGGGTGTGACCGGGCCGTCCGGCCCGCATTCGGGACCTATGTCCTCGTGAACCGGGGCAGGGGCCCCTTTTCCGGCACGGTGCCGGTGGCGGAGAGTGGAACCATGTCCACCGAGGAGACCCGCCAGGAGACCCGCGAGCAGTCCTGCGAGGAGACCCGTGCCGTCGAGCTGCTGAACCGTGTCGCGTACGGGCGGCTGGCCACGAGCATGCGGGCGATGCCCTTCGTCGCCCCGGCCCGCCACGTCGTGGCCGACGGCCGCGTCCTGATCCGGCTGCACCGGGGCCTCGGCTACCACCGGGCCTGCAACGGCAGCGTCGTCGCGTATGGCGCGGACAACCTCCACTCGGGCGCGGAGCAGCTGTGGTCGGTGCAGTTCACCGGCACCGCCGAGATCGTCGAACCGACCGCCGAGGAGCGCGCGGCCTTCGGCGCGGAGCCCACCTCCGTGGACGGCGAGCCCTTCGAGCCGGTCTACATGCGCGTCGAGCCGCAGTTCGTCACGGTGCACACCCTCGACTACCCGGCCGGCCAGAGCACTCCCTCCAGCGGGAGTTCCAGCGGGAGCTCCACCGGGAGCTCCACCGGGCGACAGCTCCACCACGTAGCGTGATCTAACATCTGCGGAGTGCCGCGCTCATCTGTACCACCGGCTTCGCGCCTCCCCGCTCCCCCCGTACGCGCCCTGCTGCGCCGCTACCCCGCGGCCGGCGAGCCGCTGTCCTGCCAGCCCGTGGCCCAGGGCCTGCTCAACCGCGGCTACCGGCTCGCCACCACCCGCGGCGCCTACTTCCTCAAGCAGCACGTGGACGCCAGGACCGCCGACCGGGACACCATCGTGCGCCAGCACCGGGCCACCCAGCGGCTGCACGCCCTCGGCCTGCCCGTCGCCCCGCCGCTGCCCGACGGCCGCGGCCGCACCGTCGCCGTCATCGGCGGCCGCTGCTACGCCCTCCACCCCTGGATCGACGGCCGGCACCGCGACGGCGCCCAGCTGTCGGCCGGCTGCTGCCGGCGGCTCGGCGGGCTCCTCGGCCGGGTGCACACCGGTCTCGACCGGGTCATGGGGTCCCCCACGGAGTCCCCGGGCCCCGACCGGGGCCACGGCCACGAGAGCGCCCGCCCCGAGGACACCTTCCGGCTCATCGACGAGCTGCTCCGCCTGGTCCGCGCCCGCCGTCCGCGCGACGGCTTCGACGGGCTCGCCGAGCACCGGCTGCTGGAACGCCGGGTGCTGCTCGCCGCGCACGCCCACCGCCGCCCGCCGGCCGCCGCCGCGACCGGCTGGGTGCACGGCGACTTCCACCCCTTCAACCTGCTCTACCGGGGCGCCGAACCGGCCGCGATCGTCGACTGGGACCGGCTCGGGGTGCGCCCCCGCGCCGAGGAGGCGGTCCGGGCCGCCGCGATCTTCTTCGTACGGCCGGCGGGCGAGCTGGCCCTGGACAAGGTGCGGGCGTACGCGCGGGCCTACCGCCGGGCGGCCGGCGCGGACGGCGCCGAGCTGGCCGCCGCGGTGGAGCGGGTGTGGTGGGAGCGGCTCAACGACTTCTGGACCCTGCGCTGGCGCTACCAGCTGCACGACCACAGGGCCGACCCGCTGTTTCCCGCGGTGTCGGCCCTGGCGGTGTGGTGGACCCGTGAGTACGAGGCGGTGCGCGACGCGTTCACGGGGTGAGGGCGGTCGGGGATCAGCCGCCGGTCGTGCCGGTGGAGGTACCGGTCGAGGTTCCGGTGGACGTGCCCGTGGAGGTTCCGGTGGACGTACCCGTGGAGGTCCCGGTCGTGCCGGACGAGCTGCCGGTCGAGGTGCCCGTGGACGTCCCCGTCGAGGTCCCGGTCGACGTACCCGAGGACGAGCCCTCGGTGGTGCCCTCCGTCGTACCCTCCGTGCCGCCGTCGCTCGTGCCCGTACCGCCGTCCGTCGTGTCCGTCGGGTCGGTCGTCGGCTCCTGCGTCTTCGTGGGCTCCTGCGTCGGCTCGCGCGTCCACGTCTTCGTCGGCGGCGTCCACGGCTGGTCGTTGCCGCCGCTCGACGAGTCGTCAGGCGTCTCGCTCTCGTCGCTCGGCTCGTCCGACGGGGTCGGCGAATCACCCTTAGGGGACGGCGAGTTGGTGATCGTCGGCTGCTTCGTATTGCCGCCGTCGCCCTTGTCGCCGGCCTTGTCGAGGGCGAACGCGACACCCGCGACGATCGCGATCAGCGCGAGCGCCACGAACAGCAGCGCCTTGCCGCGGCCGCTCTTGTGCCCGTTGCCGCCCTGCCCGGCGTAGCCGCCGTAGCCGCCGTCCTGTCCGTAACCGCCGTGCCCGCCGTCGTAACCCGCGGCGCCGTCCTCGGGGTTGCGCGGCGGCAGGATCGGGCCCTGCGCGGTCTCGTGGTGCATGGGGTGGCCGAGCACCGAGGTCGCGGCGACGCCGCCGACCGGCGTGTGCATGCCGTCGTGCGTCTCGACCGGGCCGGTGTTCCACATGCCGGTGTGGCCGCCCTGCTCCTGGAGCATCTGCAGCCCGTACTGGATCAGTCCGCGCATCTCCTCGGCGCTCTGGAACCGGTCGTCCGGGTCCTTCGCGAGCGAGCGCATCACCAGGCCGTCCAGCTCCGGCGGCGCGCCCTGCGCGACGTCGGACGGCGGGATCGGCGCGTCCTGGACGTGCTGGTAGACCACCGACAGCGGGGTCTCGCCGGTGAACGGGGGCCGAAGCGCCAGGAGTTCGTAGAGCAGACAGCCCGTCGCGTACAGGTCGGAACGGTGGTCGACGGCCTTGCCGAGCGCCTGTTCGGGGGAGAGGTACTGCGGCGTGCCCATGACCATGCCGGTCTGCGTCATGGTCGACTGCGCGCCGTGCAGGGCGCGCGCGATGCCGAAGTCCATGACCTTGACCGCACCGGTGTGGGTGATGATCACGTTGGCCGGCTTGATGTCCCGGTGCACGATGCCGTGCTGGTGGGAGTAGGCCAGGGCCTCCAGGACGCCGGAGACGATGATGAGCGCCTGCTCGGGACCGGGCGCCTCGGCGCTGATCAGCAGGTCGCGGATGGTGCGGCCCTCGACCAGCTCCATCACGATGTACGGCACGGACTGGCCGCCGACGAAGTCCTCGCCGGAGTCGTACACCGCCACGATCGCGTGGTGGTTGAGGCCGGCGACCGACTGCGCCTCGCGCGTGAAGCGGGCCTTGGAGACCGGGTCCTCGGCGAGATCGGCGCGCAGCAGCTTCACCGCGACGGTGCGGCCGAGCCGCACGTCCTCGGCGGCGAACACCTCGGCCATGCCGCCGCGGCCCAGACGGTGGGTCAGCCGGTAGCGTCCGTCGCCGACCACGCCCCCGACGCCCCAGGACTCGGCGGACGCGTCCGGCACTCCGCCACCAGCTTCGGATTCGGGTGCCATCAGTCCTCGCCGTCGTCTGTTGTGCCGTGTCCAGTCGTCACGCTACAGGCTCCGTACGACATCACGGTCCGCGATGAATGGGCCATCCCACTCCCTGTACGTACACCTGTGCAAATCCATGGCGTTCCTGTGACGCTTCCGGGACATTCGCTGTGCGGAGGGTCACGGAACGGGCACCGAACCGGGGCGCGGCTTGACGTGTCACTGCCCTCGGGCAGACTTGGCCAGGAAATTCCGGATCAGCGTCGCCACGCGCGCGTAGGGGGAAGCACGAGATGAGCCAGGACGGCGCACAGGGCCGCTATGCGGGCGGTTCGGTCGCGGGCGGCCGGTACCAGCTGCGCGACCTGCTCGGCGAAGGCGGCATGGCGTCCGTCTACCTCGCGTACGACAGCGCGCTCGACCGTCAGGTCGCGATCAAGACGCTGCACACCGAGCTCGGCCGCGAACAGTCGTTCCGCGAACGCTTCCGCCGCGAGGCGCAGGCCGTCGCCAAGCTGTCGCACACCAACATCGTGTCGGTCTTCGACACCGGCGAGGACGCCCTCGACGGCGCCGTCATGCCGTACATCGTCATGGAGTACGTGGAGGGCCAGCCGCTCGGCTCGGTGCTCGCCGCGGACGTGCAGCAGTACGGCGCGATGCCGGCCGACAAGGCGCTGAAGGTCACCGCGGACGTGCTCGCGGCCCTGGAGACCAGCCACGAGATGGGCCTGGTCCACCGGGACATCAAGCCGGGCAACGTGATGATGACCAAGCGCGGCGTGGTCAAGGTCATGGACTTCGGCATCGCCCGCGCCATGCAGTCCGGCGTCACCTCGATGACCCAGACCGGCATGGTCGTCGGCACCCCGCAGTACCTCTCCCCCGAGCAGGCCCTGGGCCGCGGCGTCGACGCCCGCTCCGACCTGTACTCGGTCGGCATCATGCTGTTCCAGCTGCTCACGGGCCGGCTGCCGTTCGACGCGGACTCGCCGCTGGCGATCGCCTACGCGCACGTGCAGGAGGAGCCGGTCGCGCCGTCCACGGTGAACCGCTCGGTGACCCCGGCGATGGACGCGCTGGTCGCCCGCGCCCTGAAGAAGAACCCGAACGAGCGCTTCCCGAGCGCCGCCGCGATGCGCGACGAGTGCCTGCGGGTGCTGTCGGCCGGGCAGACCGGCGCGCCGATGATCGTCGCGGGCGGCCCGGTGCAGAGCGGTTCGGGCGTCGGCTCGGCGGTCTTCCCGCCGGTCGGCCAGACCCCGCCGCCGTCCACGCACGGCATGCAGACCCCGTACCAGGCGCCGATGCCGCACACCCCGCAGCCCGGTCCGTACGGCGTTCCGACCCCGGCCCCCTCCTACGGGTATCCGCAGGCCCCGACCCCGGCCCCGGCGCCCGTCTACCAGACCCCGGCGCCCGTCCCGACGCCCGCGCCCGGCCCGTACACGGTCCAGTCGCACACGGGCGCCACCGGCGGCGGGAACCGCAACAAGATCCTCGCCGCCGCGGTCGCGCTGGTCGTCGTGGCCGGCACCGTCACCGGCATCGCGCTGATGAACCGCGACCCGGGCGGCACCGAGGGCGGCGGCGGTACGGACCCGAGCCAGAGCGCCAGCAGCGCGCCCGGCCACAAGGGCCCGGACTACAGCAAGACCATCGACACCAAGAAGTGCACCGAGCCGCGCGAGGCGAGCAGCGACCCGAGCAAGTTCGAGGTGCCGGACTTCACCTACAAGAACATCGAGTCGGTGAAGGCGTGCATCCAGGCCGCCGGCTGGAAGATCAAGGCGGAGTCGTCGATCGACGAGGCCACCTACGGCCAGGGCACGGTCATGACGCAGTACCCGCGCCAGGGCACGGACATCAGCAAGGACGACGCCGAGTTCAACCTCGAGGTCTCCACCGGCGACCAGCCGCAGTAGCAGCCCGATAGCGGTCCGGCAGCCGTCCGGTAGCCGTCCGGTAGCCGTCCGACCTGGGGTCCCGCGACTGCGGGGCCCCGACCGGACGTGTCCGGGATGCCTACTTTGTCCCGACATGTGACGCTGAGTTGAACAACTCGACTCGGCGGCTCGGTACGGGAGGGGGTCACCCGGTGACTCCAGGATCAGGTCCTCGTGCGCGGGCGTTCGCGCCCGTCCTCGCCTGCTGGCTGGCGGCGGGCGCGGTGGCACCGGCGTACGGGGCCGAGGCGGGGGCGGGGGCCACGTCCACCCCCTCGCGCACGGCGACGGCCCCGAGCCCGTCCCCCGGCACGCCCACCTCCACCCCCTCGCCGAGCGGCTCCGTACGGCCCTCCGCCCCGCCCTCCGCGACCCGCTCCCCCAGGCCCGGGCCCTCGCCGAGCGGTTCCGCCACGCCCTCCGGGACCGCCGGGGCGCCCGGCCCCACCGCCTCCGCCTCCGCGTCCGCTTCCGCCTCCGCCGGGTCCGGCGGCGCGCCCGCCTCGCCCTCCGAGCCGGCCGAGCCCAGCGGCTCCGCCTCCCTCGCGGGGCGCGCGGCGGGGGAGGGCCGGGAGCGGCCCGGGCGGCCCGCCGCCCCCGCGGAGGCCACGCCGGCGAGCCCGGCCGACCCCGCTCGTACCAAAACGGCAACAGAAGAGGAGCCGGAATCGAGCGCCGACGGCACCGACGGCGTCGTACCGGAGACGGACGCACCAGCCGTGCCGACTCCGCCCGAGCAGCTTCCGGCGGCCGGCGCGGGGATCGGCACGGAGACCGCCGCACACCTCTCCGACCGGCGGATTCCCGTGCTCACCCTGGGCGTCGGGCTCGCCCTGGTCGGTCTCGGCATCGGGTTCCTCGGGATCCGGATGCGGCGCCGCTGAGCCCCCGCCGGGGCCGGCCAGGACCGCCGGGTCCCCCTTGAGTCGGACCTTCCGGATCCGTCTCCCGGCGCTTGTCCCCGTCGACTTACTCGGTATACATACTCGGTATGTCGATCCGCCACGGGCTTCTCGCCCTCCTCGAACGCGGTCCGCGCTACGGCTCGCAGCTCCGCACCGAGTTCGAGTCCCGCACCGGTTCCACCTGGCCGCTCAACGTGGGCCAGGTCTACACGACCCTCAACCGGCTCGAACGGGACGGGATGGTCGTCCAGGACGGGGAGGACGAGGCCGGCCACGCGCTCTACGCGATCACCGACCACGGTCGCGGCGAGCTGCGCAGCTGGTTCGAGAACCCGGTGGACCGCACCAGTCCGGCCCGTGACGAGCTGGCCATCAAGCTCGCCATGGCCGTCGGGGCGTCCGGGGTCGACATCCGCGACGTCATCCAGTCGCAGCGCCGCCACACGGTGAAGGCCATGCAGGACTACACCCGGCTCAAGGCGCAGGCGATCACCGCCGTGGAGCGGGGTGGGGCCCAGGAGCGCGACGACGTCGCCTGGCTCCTGGTCCTGGAGCAGCTGATCTTCCAGACCGAGGCCGAGGCGCGCTGGCTCGACCACTGCGAGGCGCGGCTGATCCGCCTCTCGGCGGCGGCCGCGGCCGCCGCGGCCAGGGGTGACGCGGCGGGGTCCCCGGGCCCGGCAGGGGGAGCGGCCGACGCCGCCGCCGGGCCCGCCACGGGGGCCGCCGCCGCACAGCGCACCGGCACCGCGCGGCGCCGCTGACCCGGCGCCGTACCCACCGAGCTTCAGTCCGCCCCAGCCAGTCCGACCCACCCAGTCCGACCGTCCCATCCAGATCGTCCGATTTCGATCGAGACCCAGACCGTACGTACGTCCGGCGCCGTCAGCGGCCGCTCCGCAGACGGCTGTTCGCCGGCGTACGCCCGAGGGGGATTCCATGACCACCGCCCAGCAGCAGCCCGTGCTGCGCCTGCAGAACCTCACCCGAGTCCACGGCTCGGGCGCCACGGAGGTGCACGCCCTGCGCGGCGTCGACCTCGACGTCTACCCCGGCGAACTCGTCGCCGTCATGGGCCCGTCGGGCTCCGGCAAGTCGACGCTGCTGACCATCGCCGGCGGCCTCGACACCCCGAGCTCCGGCCAGGTCGTCGTCGAGGGCACCGACATCACCACCGTCGGCCGCAAGGAGCTCGCCGCGCTGCGCCGCCGCAGCATCGGCTACGTCTTCCAGGACTACAACCTCATCCCGGCCCTCACCGCCGCCGAGAACGTGGCCCTGCCCCGCGAGCTGGACGGGATCTCCGCCCGCAAGGCCCGCACCGAGGCCCTCGCCGCCCTCGCCGAGATGGACCTCGGCCATCTCGCCGACCGCTTCCCCGACGAGATGTCCGGCGGCCAGCAGCAGCGGGTGGCCATCGCCCGCGCCCTGGTCGGCGACCGCCGGCTCGTCCTCGCCGACGAGCCCACCGGCGCCCTCGACTCCGAGACCGGCGAGTCGGTGCTCGCGCTGCTCCGCTCCCGCTGCGACGCGGGTGCCGCGGGCATCCTGGTCACCCACGAGCCGCGGTTCGCCGCCTGGGCCGACCGCGTGGTGTTCCTGCGGGACGGCTCCGTCGTCGACCAGACCGTACGCAGCGAGGCCGACTCGCTCCTGACCGGCCAGGCGGCGCAGCAGTGACGACCTGGTTCCACTCCTGGCGGGCCGCGGTCCGCATCGCCCGCCGTGACGCCTGGCGCTCCAAGGGCCGCAGCTTCCTCGTCCTCGCCATGATCGCCCTGCCGATCCTCGGAGTGAGCGCCTTCCAGCTGACCATGCGCAGCTCCGAACTCAGCGCCGAGCAAAGCCTGGAGCGCTCCATAGGCGCCGCCGACGCACAGCTGACGGACGCCCAGATGGCCGGGGTGCCGATCCTCCAGGACCCCAAGGGCGAGCAGAACACCCCCGTCGAGGACTTCGCCAAGACCGACAAGCCCTGGCCCAGCGGTCCGACCGATGTCGCCAAGGCCATTCCGGCCGGTTCGACGGTCCTCACCGACACCGACGGCACTGCCAAGCTGACCACCACGCACGGTCTGCTGCAGACCCAGATCCGTGAGCTGAAGGCCGCCGACCCGATGGCGCGCGGCATCATGACCCTCACCGAGGGCAGCTTCCCGGAGAAGAACGACGAACTGGCCGCGAGCACCGCGTTCCTGAAGAGCAGCGGCCTCACCGTCGGCTCGACCCTCACCGCCCGCGGTTTCGACCGCGAGTACCGGATCACCGGCGCCTACGAGCTGCCCAGCGACCTCAAGACCGAGCAGGTCAACGCCCTGCCGGGAGCGTTCCTCGCGCCG
Source organism: Streptomyces fradiae (assembly GCF_041270065.1). NCBI lineage: Bacteria > Bacillati > Actinomycetota > Actinomycetes > Kitasatosporales > Streptomycetaceae > Streptomyces > Streptomyces fradiae. Next base: position 3,877,660 of record NZ_CP065958.1, read on the forward strand.
TACGCGGCCGCCGTCGAGAAGGCCGGCAGTCCGAGGCCCGATGTCACCACCACCTATCTGGTGACGAGGTCCGGTGGTTTCACGTGGAACATGGTCCAGGAGATCAACAAGAAGGGCGTCATGGTCGTGTCGCGGGCGGTCGTCCTCGACCCGCCCGCCGACTCCGAGGTCCCGCTCTACCAGCGTGACGACTTCCACCGCTACGAGGACAGCGCCGCGGGCACCGCCGCCGCACTGGCCGCCGTCGCCACCGTGGTCGGCCTCGCGATGCTGGAGATCTGCCTCCTGGCCGGCCCCGCCTTCGCCGTCGGTGCCCGCCGCTCCCGCCGCCAGCTCGGTCTGGTCGGCGCCAACGGCGGCAACCGCAGCCACATCCGGGCCATCGTGCTCAGCGGCGGCCTGGTCATCGGTGTCGCCGCGGCCCTCGTCGGCACGGTCCTCGCGCTGCTCCTCACCTTCGCGCTCCGGCCGCTCCTGGAGGAGTACATGGGGCAGCGGTTCGGCGGCTTCACCATCCGGCCGCTCGAACTGCTCGGCATCGCCGCGCTCGCCGTCCTGACCGGTCTGCTCTCCGCGATCGTCCCGGCGGTCACCGCCTCCCGGCAGACCGTCCTCGCCTCCCTCACCGGCCGCCGCGGCGTCCGCCGCTCCAGCCGGGTGCTGCCCGTCCTCGGTCTGATCGCCGTCGCCCTCGGCGCCTCGATCGCCCTGTACGGCTCGGTCGTCACCGACCAGGTCCTCATCGTCGCGGCCGGCTCGGCCCTCGCCGAGCTGGGCGTGGTCGCCCTGACCCCGGCCCTGGTCGGCCTGTTCGGGCGCGGCGGGCGCTGGCTGCCGCTGTCGCCGCGGCTCGCGCTGCGCGACGCGGTGCGCAACCGGGGCCGCACGGCTCCCGCCGTCGCCGCCGTCCTGGCGGCCGTCGCGGGCACCGTCGCCGTCTCCACGTACGCCGCGAGCCGCGACGCCCAGGGGCTGAACGAGTACCAGCCGAAGCTGCCGTTCGGGGCGGTCGCCGCGATCGTCACCGAGGAGGGCGGGCGGGACGCGCCGGCCGTCCGCGAGGCGGTGCAGCGCTTCTTCCCCGTCGACAGCCGGGTCGACGTGTCCCGGATCGCCGTCGGCAAGCCGGGCTGCGCCCCCTGGGGCGGCGGCAAGGGCTGCGGCCGCTTCGAGATCGTCATCCCCAAGGCCAACGAGTGCCCGCTCTGGGTGGAGACGCCGGACGGGTCCGACCCCTCCGAGCGCTTCACCCCCGCGCAGCGGACCAAGCTGCTCCAGGACGACTGGCGCTGCAAGGGCATGCGGGGCGACGGCGTGTACGTCGAGGGCAACATGCTCATCGCGGACGCCCCGATCCTGAAGGTCCTCGGCATCACCGACCCGGGCGCCGCCAAGGCCCTCGCCGACGGGAAGCTGGTCAGCTTCAGCGCCCCGCAGGTCGACAAGAAGAACGACACCGTCGGCATCCGCCTGATCACCGACCTGGAGGCCTACGACAAGGCCGGCCAGGAGCACAAGCCGCTGCCCGGCGAGATCCGGTCGCTGCCCGCCTACCAGGTGCCCGGCGAGCCGCTCTCGTACGGCGTGCAGAGCATCCTCACCCCCGCCGCCGCCAAGGCCGCCGGACTGACGACCGTCCCCATGGGCGCGTACTTCACCACCGACCGGCTGCCGAGCACCGAGCAGCGGCAGAAGCTCGACGGCGAGATCGCCAAGCTGGGCAGCGAGGTCGACCTCACCCTGGAGGAGGGCTACGTCAGCAAGAACAGCCTGGTGCTGCTCGCGCTGACCGTCTTCGCCGGCCTGGTCACCATCGGCGCGGCCGGCATCGCCACCGGCCTCGCCCAGGCCGACGCCGAGGCCGATCTGAAGACCCTGTCCGCGGTCGGCGCCCCGCCCCGGGTGCGCCGCACCCTCAGCGGCTTCCAGTGCGGAGTCGTCGCCGCGATGGGCGTCGTCCTCGGCTCCGCCGCCGGTGTGCTGCCCGCCATCGGACTCCGGCTCACGGAGGAGCGGGAGGCGGTGCGCTTCTACGAGCAGAGCCTTGCCGAGGGCTGGGGCAGCTCCGACGGGCCGCCGGTCATGCCGATCGTCGTGCCCTGGGAGACGCTCGCCGCGCTCCTGGTGGCCGTCCCGCTCGGCGCCGCGCTCCTCGCGGCCCTGGTGACCCGCTCCCGCGGGGCGCTGGCCCGCCGCGCCGCGCACTGAGGTTCGTTCGCGGGTTCAATCGCGGGTTCGTTCGCGGGTTCCTTCGCGGGTTCCTTCGCGGGTTCCTTCGCGATGTTGTGCCCCCGGAGGAGGGTGGATCACCCTCCTCCGGGGGCACACCGTGTGATGAGGCGTATGTGCGAGAGAATGGCGGCATGGAGATGCCGAGGAATGACAGGTCGCAGGAGAGCCCCCAGGTCCTCATCGTGGGCCAGGACGGGATGGCGCTCGGCGGCCCTCAGGGTGACGACGAATCCCGCGAGGTCCCGGTGACGGAAATGGTCGAGCAGCCTGCGAAGGTCATGCGGATCGGCAGCATGATCAAGCAGCTTCTGGAGGAGGTCAGAGCGGCACCTCTCGACGAGGCCAGCCGCGTACGGCTCAAGGAGATCCACGCCAGCTCGGTGAAGGAGCTGGAGGACGGACTCGCTCCGGAGCTCGTGGAGGAACTGGAGCGGCTCTCCCTGCCGTTCACCGACGAGGCCATCCCCTCCGACTCGGAACTGCGCATCGCGCAGGCCCAGTTGGTCGGCTGGCTCGAAGGCCTCTTCCACGGCATCCAGACGGCGCTGTTCGCCCAGCAGATGGCGGCCCGCGCCCAGTTGGAGCAGATGCGCCGCGCGCTGCCGCCCGGCGCGCCGCACGACGATGACGACGACGGCCCGCAGCGCGGGCGCGCGGTCGGCTCGGGGCCGTACCTGTAGGTCTCCTACGTCATGCCCGAGGGGCCCGGTACGGGCGGTGGAAGCCGCTCGTACCGGGCCCCTCGGATATGCATCCGGCCCTGGTCAGGCCTTCGTCGGGCGCGAGGGCGTTCAGGCCTTCGGGGCGAGCAGCAGCACCTTGCCGACGTGGCCGCTCGCCTCGACGACCCGGTGGGCCTCGGCGGCGTCCGTCAGCGGCAGGGTGCGGTCCACGACCGGGGTGACGGTGCCCGCGGTGATCAGGGGCCAGACGTGCTCGCGGACGGCGGCGACCACGGCCGCCTTCTCCGCCGCCGGGCGGGCGCGCAGGGTGGTCGCGAGGACCGCGGCGCGCTTGGCCATCAGGGCGGCCAGGTTGAGCTCGCCCTTGACGCCGCCCTGCAGACCGATGACGACCAGGCGGCCGTTGACCGCGAGGGCCTTGATGTTCCGGTCCAGGTACTTGGCGCCGACGATGTCCAGGATGACGTCCGCCCCTGCCCCGTCGGTCGCCTTGTGCAGCTCCTCGACGAAGTCCTGCTCGCGGTAGTCGATGAGGATGTCGGCGCCCAACTCGGCGCAGCGGGCCAGCTTCTCGGGTCCGCCGGCGGTGACGGCGACCCGCGCGCCGACCGCCTTGGCCAGCTGGATCGCCATGGTGCCGATGCCGCTCGCGCCGCCGTGCACCAGAAGTGTCTCGCCGGGCCGCAGATGGGCGAGCATGAAGACGTTCGACCAGACCGTGCAGGCCACTTCGGGCAGCGCGGCGGCCGTCACCAGGTCCACGCCCTCCGGCCGGGGCAGCAACTGCCCGACGGGCACGGCCACCTTCTCGGCGTAACCGCCGCCGACGAGCAGCGCGCACACCTCGTCGCCGACGGCCCAGCCGGAGACGCCGGGGCCGAGCGCGGCGATCCGGCCCGCGCACTCGAGACCGGGGTACGGGGAGCTGCCGGGCGGCGGGTCGTAGAAGCCCTGGCGCTGGAGCAGATCGGCACGGTTGACGGCGCTCGCCACCACCTCGACGAGCACTTCGCCCTCGGCGGGGACGGGATCGGGCACCTCGGCCCAGACCAGCGCCTCGGGCCCGCCGGGTTCCGGAATCGTGATCGCATGCATGCCGGCGAGGCTACTCCGGGACCCGGCGGCGGGGCGGGGCGAGGCGGGCGAGGCGAGGCAGGGCGAGCGGGGCCGTGAGGCTCGGGGTCAGTCCTCGTCGGGCGTGGTGAGCGGGGTGACGGACGTGGCCCGCACGATGGTGATCACCCGGTCGGTGAGCTGGAGCGGGCTGGCGGCGGGGTCGTCGTAACCGAGCAGCCGGTGGCCGCGCAGCACGCTCACCACCAGGTCCTCGGTCTCCCGGACGCTGCGGCCTGCCTCGGCCTTGGTCACCGGGCGTTCGACCAGGTCGAGCCCGGAGCCCTGCTGGATCAGGTCCTCCATCACCGTGCCCGCGCTGGGGCTGAGCACCGACAGACCGAGCAGCCGGCCGGCGGCGCTGGCGCTGGTGATCACGGCGTCCGCGCCGGACTGGCGCAGCAGCGGCGCGTTCTCCTCCTCGCGGACCGCGGCGACGATCTTCGCGCCCCGGTTGAGCTGGCGGGCCGTCAGGGTGACCAGGACGGCGGTGTCGTCGCGCTGGGTGGCGATGACGATCTGACGGGCCTTCTGCACCTCGGCGCGGAGCAGCACATCGCTGCGGGTGGCGTCGCCGAGGACGCCGACGAACCCGTCGGCGTTGGCCGCCTCGATCACCTTCGTCGAGGGGTCGACGATGACGATCTGGTCCTTGCGCAGTCCGGTCGCGCACAGCGTCTGGATCGCCGAGCGCCCCTTGGTGCCGAAACCGACGATGACGGTGTGCTCGCGCAAGGTGGCCCTCCAGCGGTTCAGCCGGAACTCCTCCCGGGTCCGCTCCGTGAGGACCTCGAGGGTGGTGCCGACCAGGATGATCAGAAACAGCACGCGCAGTGGCGTGACCAGCAGGATGTTCGCGAGCCGCGCCGAGTCGCTGTACGGGACGATGTCGCCGTAGCCCGTGGTGGAGAGGGTGACGGTCGCGTAGTAGGCGCAGTCGAGGAAGTCGAGCGTGCCGTTGGCGTTGTCGTGGTAGCCGCCCCGGTCGGCGTAGACGATGAGGACGGTGACGACCAGCACGCCGAGCGCCATGAGGAGGCGCTTGCCGACCTGGCGGAGCGGCTTCTGAACCACCCTCCGGGGCAACTGGACCCGGGGGCCCGACACGCGCTCGTCGGCCTGGCGCGCCATCGCGTCCCGGCTGGGAAGTTTCACGTGAAACATGCTCCTTCGTCCGCCGACCCGAGAGGTCCGGCGGGCCAGGGCAGGTCGAGCACCTGCAGCGTCTGCCCGGCGGCGGCGCCCCCGGGCGGCACGACGGCCATGCCGTCGGCGGCGGCGATCCCCCGCAGCATCGCGGGCCCGTGGTAACGCAGCGGCACGGCCTCGCCGCCGTCGCGGACGACCGGAACGAGCCGGGTGTCGTACGGGTGCCCCTGGATCTCCTCGCGTACCTCGACGCGGTACGGGGCGGGGGCCGGCCGCCCGGCGAGCGCGCGCAGCAGCGGCTCGGCCAGCGTCAGCAGCCCGGACACGGCGGCCAGCGGATTGCCGGGCAGGCCCACCAGATGGCGGGCGCCGGGGAGCGCGGCGAGCAGCATGGGGTGGCCGGGGCGCACCTTCACGCCGTCGACCAGCAGGGTCGCGCCGGCCTTGGCGAGCACCGGGTGCACATGGTCGACGGGCCCGGCGGCGGTCCCGCCGGTGGTGACCACGACGTCGGCGGCGGAGCCGGTGACGGCCGCGTACAGGGCCTCGGCGTCGTCACCGATCCGCCGGGTGCCAAGGACCTCGGCACCGAGCCCGCCCAGCCAGGGCCCCAGCAGCGGCCCCAGTGCGTCCCGGATCAGGCCCTCGTGCGGCAGTCCGGCGGTGAGCAGCTCATCGCCGAGGACCAGCACCTCCACCCGGGGGCGCGGATGCACGGTCAGCTCGTCGTAACCCGCCGCGGCGGCCAGGCCGAGCACGGCGGGCGTCACGGTGCCGCCCGCGGGCAGCAGCCGGTCACCGGTGCGGCACTCCTGACCGCGCGGCCGGATGTCCTGACCATGCGTCACCGTGCGCAGCGCGTGCAGCCGTCCATCGGTCCCGGCGCGCGCGTGCTCACTGCGCACCACAGCGGTCGCCCCGGCCGGCACCCGGGCCCCCGTGGCGATCCGCACGGCGTCCCCGTCCGCGAGCTCGCCCGCCCCGGCATGCCCGGCAAGCACCGCGCCCTCGGCATCGACCCACCACGGCCCCGGCCCCGCGACCGCCCAACCGTCCATCGCGGACGTATCGAACGACGGCAGATCCGTCAGCGCCCGCAACGGCTCCGCCAACACCCGCCCCAGCGCCCGCTCCAACGGCACTGGCGCGGGCTGCCTCGCCGTCTCCGCCCGCGCGGCCTCTGCCCCGGCCCGCGCGGCAACGGCACGCGCCTCGGGCCAGGGGGTGGCTTGGTGGCGCTCGGTGTGGGGCGCGGGGGTGGCGGGGGGCGCCGGATCGGCTGCCTTGCCGGGCACGGGGGCACCGGGAGGCGCCGGGGGCGGCTGCGGCGCGGGGGTGGCCGGGTCGGCCTTGGCGCCGACGGCGGTCGGGGTGCCGGTGGGCGCCTTCGGCACGGGGTTCGCCGGGTCGGGGGCCTTGCCAGGCACCGGGGCACCAGGCGGCGCCTTCGGCGCGCGAGGCTCCGGACCCGCGGAAGCGGCAGGGCGGCCGGGGCCGGAGGGGCCCAACGGCTCATCAGCCGAGCCAGAGGCGCGTGCGCCGGACGGCGCCTGCGCGGCGGGGGGCACCGGGGCGCCGACGGCAGCCGTGGTGTCGGTGGGCGCCTGCGGCGCCTGCGGCGCGGGGGTGGCCGGGTCGGCCTTGGCGCCGACGGCGGCCGGGGTGCCGGTGGGCGCCTGCGGCACGCGAGGCCCCGGACCCGCGGAAGCGGCGGGGCGGCCAGGGCCGGAGGGGCCGACCGGCTCGTCGGCCGTGCCAGGCGCGGGAGCGCCGGAGAGCTCCGGAGGCACGGGGCGGGCAGGGCCGACAGGCTCAGCGCCCTCACCGCGCGCGGGCACGCCGGGTGCCTGCGGCGCGGGGGCCACGCCATCGCCAGGGCCCACAGCCTCGGCTGGGCCGGGAGCCTCGCCCGTCATACGTGCGTCGGAAGGTGCCGGGGGCACAGGGCCGGCAGAGTCGCCAGCCTCGGCAAGACCAACGGCCTTGCCGGGCGCCTGCGACGCGGGCGGCACGGAATCGCCAGGCTCGGCGGGGTCGACGGCGGCTTTGCCGGGCGCGGCTGGGCCCGGAGGCGCCTTCGGCGCGGAATCGATTCGGTGGCGGCCGACGAGGGCGAGGGCGTCGTCCATGCCGTCGTCGGGCACCCGCTCCTGCATCGTCATCCGGCCTCGTCCTGCTCGGCCGCCCAGCGCTGGGCGAGCGCGGCGGCCTTGGCCGCGGCCTCCGCGACGGCCTCCCGGCCGCCGCCGGCCCCGGCGGCGCGCGCCGCCGCGTACCCGACCAGGAAGGTGGTCAGCGGCGCGGCCGGGCGGGCGACGCCGTGCGCGGCATCGCGGGCCAGGTCGAGCAGCAGGCCGGTGTCGACGTCCAGGTCGATGCCCAGTTCGTCCTTGACTGCGGTGATCCATTCATCCAGCACGGTCCCATGCTCCCTGATCCGCGCCCGGGCCGTGACGATGTCCTCCCAGGTGTCGCAGTCGAAGGAGGCCGCACCCCCGGCAGGCACCGAAACGGTTCGCAGTTCCCCGGTGACCCGGCGCAACGGCAGCCCGCCCGGGCCCCCGTGCGCGTCCACGGCCCTCGCCAGCGCGCCGCGCAGCGCCCCGGCCCGGTACACCGCCACCAGCGGCTGCTCCCGCCCGTCGGCGTCGACGGTGACGGCGCCCTCGGCGTCGGGCGCGGCCGCCAGCGCGGTCACGAGCAGCCGTGCGACGGCGGCGTCGAAGAACGGCAGGTCGGCGGAGAGGACCAGGACGAGCGGGGCGTCGGACCCCGAGCCTCCGGCCGGTTCGGCGAGGCGGCGCAGGCCGGCGTCGAGGGCGGCGACGGGGCCGCCGCCGGGCGGTTCCTCGCGGGTCCATTCGACGGGGCGGGCGGTGGCGCGCGGCGCGGCGACGACCACGGTGCGGCGGGCAGCGCGGCAGCCGGCGAGGACCCGGTCGAGCAGAGGCCGGCCGCCGACCCGTACTCCGGGCTTGTCGGCACCGCCGAGGCGCCGGGCGGCGCCGCCGGCGAGCACGAGGGCGTCGTACGCGGGCGTCATACCGGCAAGTATGGTCCGTGCCCGGGCCGGCGGGGTGACCGGCCCGGATCGTGGAACGCGTCCGGGACCCGGCGTGGGGTTGGGTCCCGGACGAAGCCGCCGGGCGCCGTCCGGGGCCCCGTGCCCCGGCCGGTGTCGCTCCCGGCGGAGTCCTGTCGGTCGAGCGGCGGTCAGAGGGTGCGGAGCAGCACCGCCGGGTTCTCGACGCAGTCGGCGACATAGCGCAGGAAGCCGCCGGCCGTACCGCCGTCGCACACCCGGTGGTCGAAGGTGAGCGACAGCTGCACCACCTGACGCACCGCCAGCTCGCCCTGGTGCACCCATGGCTTGGGCACGATCCGGCCGACGCCGAGCATGGCCGCCTCGGGGTGGTTGATGATCGGCGTGGAGCCGTCGACCCCGAACACCCCGTAGTTGTTCAGGGTGAAGGTGCCGCCGGTCAGGTCGGCCGGGGTCAGCGTGCCCTGCCGGGCCGCCTCGGTGAGCCGGGCGAACTCGGCGGTCAGCGACTCGGCGGTGCGCCCGCCGGCGTCCTTGACCACGGGGACGACGAGGCCGCGCGGCGTCTGCGCCGCGAAGCCGAGGTGCACGCCGGGCAGCCGGACGATCTCCCGCGCGGCCGTGTCGACCGTGGAGTTGAGCTCCGGGAACCGGCTCAGGGCGTGGGCGCAGATCCGGGCGAGCAGCGCGAGCACGGAGATCTTCGGCCCGCCCGCCGCGTTCATCGCCGCCCGCGCGGCCATGAGCTCGGTCGCGTCGGCGTCGACCCAGCAGGTCGCGTCGGGTATCTCGGTGCGGCTGCGCGACAGCTTGTCGGCGACGGCTCCGCGCACGCCCCGCAGCGGTATCCGCTCCCCGGCGAGCGCCGCGGCAGCCGGTGCGGCGGCGGCCACGGGGGCCGGTGCGGGGGCGGCCGCCGGAGCGGCGGCGGTGCGGTCGCGGACGGCGAGGGCGCCCTCCACGTCGGCGCGCAGGATCAGCCCCTCGGGGCCCGAGCCGCGCACCTCCCGCAGGTCGAGTCCGCCGTCGCGGGCCAGCTTGCGCACCAGCGGCGAGATGACCGGCACGGGCCCGGCAGGTGCGGCGGGCGTGGCCGGGGCCGCAGGCGGGGCGGCCACGGCGGCGGGGGCCGCGGCGGCGGGAGTCGCGTGGCGCACCCGGCGCCGCCGGGCGGCGGGCCCGGAGGTGCCGTAGCCGACGAGCACGTTGCCCGAGTACTCCGAGGAGACGGCGGACTCGGCGTCGGCGGCGGCCTTGGCGGGCGCCGCCGGGGCGGTGTCCGCGCCGGGCGTGCCGCCGACGGCGACGGTGATCAGCGGGGCGCCGACCGGAAGCTCGGTGCCCTCCTCGCCGAAGCGGGCGGTGACCACGCCCCCGTACGGGCAGGGCACCTCGACCATCGCCTTGGCGGTCTCGACCTCGACGACCGGCTGGTCGATGGCGACGACGTCGCCGACGTTCACCAGCCAGCGCACGATCTCGGCCTCGGTGAGGCCCTCGCCGAGGTCGGGCAGCTTGAATTCGAGCACCTGGGCCATCAGCGCCCCGCCTCCCACTGGAGCCGGGCGACCGCGTCGAGGACCCGGTCGACGCCCGGCAGGTGGTGCCGCTCCAGCATCGGCGGCGGGTAGGGGATGTCGAAGCCCGCGACCCGCAGCACCGGCGCCTCCAGGTGGTGGAAGCAGCGCTCGGTGACCCGGGCGGCGATCTCCGCGCCGGGGCCGGCGAAGCCGGTCGACTCGTGGACGACAACGGCCCGGCCGGTGCGCTTCACGGAGGCGGCCACGGTCTCGTCGTCGAAGGGGACGAGCGAGCGCAGGTCGACGACCTCCAGGTCCCAGCCCTCGGCCTGGGCGGCCTCGGCGGCCTCCAGGCAGACCGGCAGGGAGGGGCCGTAGGTGATCAGGGTGGCGCTGGTGCCGCGGCGGCGGACGACGGCCTTGCCGATCGGCTCGACCGCGGCCGGAGCCTCGGGCGACCAGTCGGCCTTCGACCAGTAGAGCCGCTTGGGCTCCAGGAAGACGACCGGGTCGTCGGAGGCGATGGCGGCCCGCAGCAGCCCGTAGGCGTCCTCGACGGTCGCCGGGGTGACGACGTGGAGGCCGGGCGTCGCCATGTAGTACGCCTCGGAGGAGTCGCTGTGGTGCTCGACGCCGCCGATCCCGCCGCCGTACGGCACGCGGACCACGATCGGCATCGGCATGGCGCCCCGGGTGCGGTTGCGCATCCGGGAGACATGGCTGATCAGCTGCTCGAACGCCGGGTAGGCGAAGGCGTCGAACTGCATCTCGACGACCGGGCGCAGCCCGTACATCGCCATGCCGACGGCCGTGCCGAGGATGCCCGCCTCGGCCAGCGGCGTGTCGGTGCAGCGGTCCTCGCCGAACTCCTTGGCGAGCCCGTCGGTGATCCGGAAGACGCCGCCGAGCGTGCCGACGTCCTCGCCCATGACGTGGACGGACGGGTCCTCGGCCATCGCGTCGCGCATGGCGCGCTGGAGCGCCTGCGCCATGGTGGCGGGCTTGGCCGCGGTCTTCGCGGCTGGCCGCGCTGTCGCGTGGGTGGTCATCCCGCCTCGCTCTCGGCGTCGAGCTCCGCCCGCAGCTGCGCCGCCTGCTCGCGCAGCTGCGCGGTCTTCTCGGCGTACACGTGGGCGAACAGGTCCATCGGGTCGAGCACCGGATCGGCGTTCATGCGCTCGCGCAGGCGCGCGGCCATGGTCTCGGCCTCCTCGGCGGCGGCGCGGCGGCCGTCCTCGTCGAGGATGCCGCGCTCGGTGAGCTCCCGCTCCAGGATCAGGATCGGGTCGTGCGCCCGCCAGGCCTCGACCTCGGTGTCGCCGCGGTAGCGGGTGGCGTCGTCGGCGTTGGTGTGGGCGTCGATCCGGTAGGTGACGGCCTCGACCAGGGTGGGTCCGCCGCCGCGCCGGGCGCGGGCCACGGCCTCGCCGAGCACCTGGTGGACGGCGACCGCGTCGTTGCCGTCGACGAGCCGGCCGGGCATCCCGTATCCGACGGCCTTGTGGGCCAGGGACGGGGCGGCGGTCTGCTTGGCGAGCGGCACGGAGATCGCGAAGCCGTTGTTCTGCACGAGGAAGACCACGGGGGCCTGCCACACGGCGGCGAAGTTCAGCGCCTCGTGGAAGTCGCCCTCGCTGGTGCCGCCGTCGCCGACCATGGCGAGCGCGACCACGTCGTCGCCCTTGAGCCGGGCGGCGTGGGCGAGGCCCACCGCGTGCGGGAGCTGGGTGGCGAGCGGGGTGCTGAGCGGCGCTATGCGGTGCTCGCGCGGGTCGTAGCCGGTGTGCCAGTCGCCGCGCAGCAGGGTGAGGGCCTGCACGGGGTCGAGGCCGCGGGCGACGGCGGCGAGGGTGTCGCGGTACGAGGGGAAGAGCCAGTCCCGCTCCTCCAGGGCCAGCGCGGCCGCGACCTCACTGGCCTCCTGGCCGGTGGTGGAGGGGTAGACGGCGAGCCGGCCCTGCTTGGTGAGGGCGGTCGCCTGCGCGTTGTACCGGCGGCCGCGGACGAGCTCCCGGTAGAGACGGCGCAGCAGCTCGGGGTCCGCGTCGGCCACCGCGTCCGTGCCGAGGACGCGCAGCGGCTCGGCGTCCGGCAGCAGCGGGGCGGGGTCGGTGCGCGGCCGCCAGGCCGGCGGGGGCGTGGGCCGGTAGGCGCGGGCGGCACCGGGGGGCTCTTGGACTGTCGAACTGCGCTGTTGCAACGAGTCCACCTCCTCGTGGGAGCGGGCATAAGACCCGAAGGCGGGTGGCGCGGAATGTGGCGCGCCTCACCTACCGATTGTTCGGTCGTGGAGGCATTTTGGCTACAGGCACCTCCAGCCTGTGGACAAACGGTTCTCCACAGCCTGGGATGGATACAGGACGTCCACGGGAGAGAGGCGGGGGGACATGGCGGATGAACAAATGGCCGACGTCGACGAGCACACGGACGGCGAGCCCCTGAACACGCCCCCCGGCGCCGCCCCGGCGGCCGGGGCGGCGCCCACGCCCCTGGGGCCGTGGGGAGAGCGGGCGGGCCCGCCGCCGGGCCCGCAGCCCGGCCCTGCCATGGTCCCCCCGACGGCCCCGGCCCGCCCGCTGGACGCGGTCGACCGGGACATCCTGCGGCTGCTGCAGACCGACGGGCGGGCCTCGGTCCGCTCGGTGGCCGAGCGGGTGCACGTCTCCCGCGCCAACGCGTACGCACGGATCAACCGGCTCATCGACGACGGCGTGATCCGCGGCTTCGGCGCCCGCGTCAACCACGAGCGGGCCGGCCACGGCGCCTCCGCCTACATCACCCTGAAGATCGTCCAGAACTCCTGGCGCACCGTGCGCGAACAGCTCCAGGCGCTGCCGGGCGCCGCGCACATCGCCCTGGTCAGCGGAGACTTCGACGTCCTGCTGCTCGTCCACACCCCGGACAACCGGACCCTGCGCGAGCTGGTGCTCACCCGTCTCCAGTCGATCCCCGAGGTGCTCTCCACCCGCACCCTGCTTGTCTTCGAGGAGACCGACCTCGACCCGTACCCGGAGCAGCGGGACTGACGGTTACATGCACGAGGGCCCGACCGGGATCACCCCGGCCGGGCCCTCGTCCAGATGTCTCTCAGCGGGCGGTGCGCAGCCCGTCGAAGGCGAGGTGCACGACGGTGTCCACCAGCTGCGCGCGCTCGGGCGCGGCGTCGTGGTGCGGCCGGTACCACTCCACCAGCGAGTTGATCATGCCGAAGAGCAGCCGGGTCGCCAGCCGGATGTCCAGGTCGGGCCGCAGGTCGCCGTCGGCGGCCGCCGCCTTCAGGAGCTCGGCCACCCGGTGGTCGAACTCGCGGCGCCGCTCCATGGCCCACCGCTCGGTCGCGGTGTTGCCGCGTACCCGCAGCAGCAGCGTCACGTACGGCAGCTCGGCGATCAGCACCTCGACGGTGCGCCGGGTCACGTACTCGACCCGCTCGACGGCCCGGCCGCGGTTCGCCGCCGGCTCGTCGAGGATGCCGAAGAGCCCGTCGAGGGCGCGGCTGACGGCCCGCCGCAGCAGCTCCTCCTTGCCGGCCACGTGGTGGTAGATCGACGACTTGGAGATGCCCGCCGCCTTGGACAGGTGCTCCATCGACGTGCCGTCGTAGCCGCGCTCGTTGAAGACCTGGACGGCGACCGAGAGCAGCGTCTCGGGGGTGTAGGTGTCGCGTCTCGCGGTGGTCATGCGGTCTCCTCCGCGTCGGCGGCCCCGTCCGCGGCCTCTTCGTCGTACCCGCGGCGGGCGAGGGCGAGGGAGGGCGCGTAGCGGCCGGTGGGGTAGCGCTCGTGCAAGTTGGACAGGAGGTTCCGCACACGCGCGTGCCCGATCCGCCCGGCCCACTCCAGCGGCCCCAGCGGGTAGTTGACGCCGAGCCGCATCGCCGTGTCGACGTCCTCGGCCGAGGCGACGCCCCGCTCGACGGCGTCGGCGGCGAGGTCGGCGAGCATCGCGACCGTACGGGCCACGATCATGCCGGGCACGTCGCCGATCACCGACACCTGCTTACCGAGCGCCTGGAACAGGCCGACGGCCTCCTCCAGGGTCTCCCGCGAGGTCCGCGTCCCGGCGGACAGCACGATCCGGCCCGCCTGGGCGTAGTCGAGGGCGAGGTCGAAGTAGACGACGTCGTCATCGGGGAACTCGAAGCCGGTCTCGCCGTCCGCGAGGTGCAGCCGGCCGCCGCCGGGCAGCGCGACGTACCCGGAGCCGCTGCGCCGCCGCACGGTGATCCCGGCCTGCTCGAAGAGCTCCAGCAGCGGCTTCGCGGGCCCGAGGTCGCCGCGCACGACGATGCTCGCGGGCGCCTCCGCCGGCGGTGCCGTGTGCGGCTCCGGCCGCTCCGCGCCGTCCGCGTACGAGAACCAGCCGTGCCCGCTCTTGCGGCCGAGGCGGCCGGACTCGACGAGCCGCCGCTGCGCGAGCGACGGGGTGAACTTGGGGTCCTGGTAGAAGGACTCCCACACCGAGCGGGTCACGGCCTCGTTGACGTCCTGGCCGATGAGGTCGGTGAGCTCGAAGGGGCCCATCCGGAAGCCGCCGGACTCGCGCAGGGCCGCGTCGATCGTGGCGGGGTCGGCGGCGCCCTCCTCGTAGATCCGCAGCGCCTCCGCGTAGAAGGGGCGGGCGACCCGGTTGACGATGAAGCCGGGGGTGTCGGTGCAGCGCACCGGCGTCTTGCCCCAGCTCTTCGCTGTCTCGTACGCGCGCGTGGCGGCGGCCGGGTCGGTGGCGAAGCCGCTGACAACCTCGACCAGCGGCAGCAACGGGGCGGGGTTGAAGAAGTGCAGGCCGACGAAGCGGCCGGGGTGCGCGAGGCCGCCGGCGATGGCGGTCACCGACAGCGAGGAGGTGTTGGTGGCGAGCAGGGCGTCGGCCGCGACGACCTGCTCCAGGTCGGCAAAGAGCCGCTGCTTGACCGGCAGCTGCTCGACGATCGCCTCGACGACCAGGGCGGCGTCGGCGAGCTCGTCGAGCGCACCCGCCGCGTGCAGCCGGGCGACGGCCGCGTCCCGCTCGTCCTTGCCGAGCCGGCCCTTCTCGACCAGCCGGTCCAGGCGTCCGGCGACACCGGCCACGGCCTGTTCGGCCCGGCCGGGGGCGCTGTCGTAGAGCCGTACGGGATGGCCCGCGACCAGGGCGACCTGGGCGATCCCCTGGCCCATGGTGCCGGTGCCGACGACGGCGACGACCCCGCCCGGGCCGATGCCACCGGCTCCGGCCTCGTCGGCCGACACCGCGTCGCTCCCCTGGACGGGCGTATTGGCGCTCATAGGAGTGATCCTCCCCGATGGGTTTTCCACAGGATCGCCGGACCCCCTTGTCCCGACCGATCGTTCGGTTACTCTAACTCCGTACGCGTCTCCCTGCCCAGCTCGACGAGGAGTTGGTCCACCCATGGCCACCGCTCAGCTGACCACCGACCGTCTGGCCGAGAAGCACCGGTCCACGCTCGATCAGGCCCTCGCCACCATCAGCACCCGCGCCTACTGGTCCCCGTACCCGGAGCACCCGAAGGCCTACGGGGAAAACGGCTCGCTGGACGCCGCCGCGGGCCTCGCGGCCCACCAGGAGCTGCTCGGCAAGCGCTTCGAGCTCGACCAGCCCGGCACCGACGGCTGGACCGGCGCCGAGACCTCGCCGTACGGTCCGGCGCTCGGCATCGAGTATCCGCACGCCGACATCGATGTGCTGCTTCCGGCGATGCGCGCCGGGATGGGCGCCTGGCGCGACGCGGGCGCCGAGACCCGCGCCCTGGTGTGCCTGGAGATCCTCGCCCGGATCTCCGCCCGCACCCACGAGTTCGCCCACGCGGTCATGCACACCAGCGGCCAGGCCTTCATGATGGCGTTCCAGGCCGGCGGCCCGCACGCGCAGGACCGCGGCCTGGAGGCCGTGGCGTACGCGTTCGAGGAGCAGACCCGCACCCCGGCCGGCCGCGCCGCCTGGTCCAAGCCGCAGGGCAAGCGGGACCCGCTGGAGCTCAGCAAGGAGTTCACCCCGGTCGGCCGCGGCATCGCCCTGGTCATCGGCTGCAACACCTTCCCGACGTGGAACGGGTATCCGGGCCTGTTCGCCTCCCTGGCCACCGGCAACCCGGTCCTGGTCAAGCCGCACCCGCGCGCGGTGCTGCCGCTGGCGCTGACCGTCAAGGTCGCCCGCGAGGTCCTCGCCGAAGCCGGTTTCGACCCGAACCTGGTGGCGCTGGCCGTCGAGGCCCCCGGCGAGGGCATCGCCAAGACGCTGGCCGTCCGCCCCGAGATCCGGATCATCGACTACACCGGCTCGACCGCCTTCGGCGACTGGCTGGAGACCAACGCCCGCCAGGCGCAGGTCTACACGGAGAAGGCCGGCGTCAACACCGTCGTCGTCGACTCCACCGACGACTACAAGGGAATGCTCTCCAACCTGGCCTTCTCGCTGTCCCTGTACAGCGGCCAGATGTGCACCACCCCGCAGAACCTGCTGATCCCCCGCGACGGCATCACCACCGACCAGGGCCCGAAGTCGTACGACGAGGTGGTCGCCGACCTCGCGGGCGCGGTCGGCGGTCTGCTCGGCGACGACGCCCGGGCGAACGCGCTGCTCGGCGCCCTCGTCAACCCGGACGTGAAGGCGCGCCTCGAGGCGGCGGCCGGTCTGGGCGAGGTGGCGCTGCCCTCCCGCGAGGTGGCGAACCCGGAGTTCCCCGACGCCGTGGTGCGCACCCCGGTGATCGTGAAGCTGGACGGCTCGAAGCCGGACGCGGAGGCGGCGTATTTCTCGGAGTGCTTCGGCCCGGTCTCGTTCGCGGTGTCGGTGGACTCGACGGCCGACGCGCTGGAGCTGCTGCGGCGCACGGTGCGCGAGAAGGGCGCGATGACGGTCGGCGCGTACACGACCTCGGCGGACACCGAGCGGGCCGTGGAGGAGGTCTGCCTGGAGGAGTCGGCGCAGCTGTCGCTGAACCTGACGGGCGGGGTCTATGTGAACCAGACGGCCGCGTTCTCCGACTTCCACGGCTCGGGGGGCAACCCGGCGGCGAACGCGGCGCTGTGCGACGGCGCCTTCGTCTCCAACCGCTTCCGGGTGGTGGAGGTCCGCCGCCAGGCCTGAGCCCGAGCCGGGCGCCCGGCCTGCCCCGGCGCTCGGCCTGCCCCGGCGCTCGGCCTGACCTGGCGCCCGGTCCGGCGCCCGGCCGTGCCGTGCCGGTCCCTATTCGGGGGCCGGCACGTCGGCGTAGCGCTGGATCCAGGCGTGCATGGCGATGGCCGCGGCGGCCCCGGCGTTGATCGACCGGGTCGAGCCGAACTGGGCGATCGAGCAGACCATGGCGGCGTGGGCACGGGCCTCCTCGGTGAGGCCCGGGCCCTCCTGCCCGAACAGCAGCACACAGCGGCGCGGCAGCTCGGTCCGCTCCAGCGGCACCGCGCCCGGCAGGTTGTCGATGCCGATGATCGGCAGGTCCTCGGCCGCGGCCCAGGCGGTCAGCGACTGGGTGTCCGGGTGGTGCCGGACGTGCTGGTAGCGGTCGGTGACCATGGCGCCGCGCCGGTTCCAGCGGCGCCGCCCGACGATGTGGATCTCCTTGGCCAGGAAGGCGTTGGCGGTCCGCACCACCGATCCGATGTTGAAGTCGTGGCCCCAGTTCTCCACCGCCACGTGGAAGTCGTGGCGGCGGGTGTCGAGGTCCGCGACGATCGCCTCGCGCGTCCAGTAGCGGTAGGGGTCGACGACGTTGCGCCGGTCGCCGCCGGCCAGCAGCTCGCGGTCGTAGCGCGGGTCGTCCGGCCACGGCCGCGGGTGCGGGCCGACGCCGATCTCGGTGCCGTACCCCTCGTCGTACTGGAGGGGCTCGGCGCCCGGGACAGGCGCGGGCTGTTCTTCGGTGGTGCTCACCCGACGAGGGTACGGGTGCCGGCCTCGTCACCCGAACGGCTCTGTCCGGGCAGCGCGGCCCCGGCCTGCCGCCCGCCGGTCAGCCGGTCCCGGCCCCGGGCGGCCCGCGCGCCCAGCCACAGCAGGAAGGCGGTGGGCAGGAACACGGAGTCCGCGGCGATCATCGCCAGCGAGAAGAACGGCAGTCCGAGGAGCAGGGCGATGCCCGCGTGCTCCAGCATCATCGCGACCAGGAGCACGTTCTTGACCTTGCGGTTGAAGAGCGTGAACGGGAACGCGACCTGCACGATCACGGTGCCGTAAGTGAGCAGCAGCACCATCACCCCGCTCGCGCCCAGGAGGTGGGAGAGGGCGGGCCAGGGGGAGAAGTAGTCGAGCTGGAGCGGGAAGTAGAGCGCGGTGCCGTCCTGCCAGCGCGAGCCCTGCACCTTGTACCAGCCGGCCGTGGCGTAGACGAGGCAGACCTCCGCCATCATCACGGCGAGGGTGGCGTTGTGCGCCAGGTTGGCGAGGACGTCGAGCAGGGTGCGCGGCTCGCCGGGGGCGAAGCGGCAGACCAGCCACCACAGGGCGTTGCCGAGCCACAGCACCCACAGCAGCACCAGGAGCCACCACTCGCCGGTGACGTCGGAGAACCAGGTCGCGGCGAGCAGGAAGCCGCCGAGGACCGTCCACAGCAGCGGTCCGACGGGCCCGTCGCCGGGGGCGCGGCCGCGGGCGGCGCGGCGGGCGTCCAGGGACCAGACCTGCGCGCAGCGGGTGAGGACGAGGTAGATCGCCATGAGGTGGACGACGTTGTCGCCGCCGTCGCCCATGAAGATGGACCGGTTCTGCAGGGACAGCACACCGGCCATGAAGACCACGGACACGGCCCGGGTGCGCCAGCCGAGGAGCAGCAGGACGGCGGAGAGCACGGCGAGCCCGTAGACGATCTCGAACCAGAGGCGCCCGTCGGACCACATGAGGACGGTGAAGGAGCGGTTGTCGGCGATCATCTGCCGGCCCATCTCCCACGACCAGGGGCCGTCGGGGCCGTACAGCTCCAGCCGGTGGGGCCATTCGCGGAGCAGGAAGAGCAGCCAGGTGAAGGAGAAGCCGATGCGGACGATCGCGCTCTGGTAGGGGCCGAGCGCCTGGCTGGTGACCTTCTGCGCGGCGGCCGCGAGCCGCCGCTCGAAGGGGATCCGGCGCCGGGTGGCGGGGGCCTCGGAGGTCGGGACCTCAGGGGTGGGGGTCCCGGAGGTGGGGGTCCCGGAGGTGGGGCGGGAGGTCTCGGTCATCGGGTCGCCTCCGTCCCGGGGCGGTCGGCGGCGGTGACGGACCACCAGGGGTAGCTGCGGTCGACGGGCCGGGTGTCGATCTTCTCGGTGCTCCAGGCGGCGGCTGGGACGGGCCGGGTCACGGTGCGCAGCTGGATCCGGTCGACGGTGCCGCCGAGCGCCCGCTCGTCGAGGCGCTGCATGACGATGCGGCGGACGTACTGCTCGGAGAGCCGGCCGCGCATGCCGTTGGGGCGGTGGTCGTCGGTGTGCGAGTTGAGGTAGAAGTCCCAGGCCCGGCGCAGCTCGTTCTGCCGGGTGTGGCTGGGCAGCACAGTGCCGCGGACCCCGTCGATGTCGTACGCGGTGAGGTCGGTCCAGCCGGTGGTGGTGCGCTTGCCGCCGGCGCCCACGACCTCGGCCCTGACCTGCACGGACATGTTCTGCTGGAGCGGGTTGGGAGCGAACAGCTTCCAGTTCTGCTCGAACTCGGGGTAGACCCAGTCGTCGACCGCCTCGCCGTGCTGCTTGGTCAGCGTGTTCGACGGCGCGACGTGCAGGAACACCATGGCGAGGTGGACGCAGGCGAAGACGCCGACGACGGCGAGGGCGACGGCCGCGACCACCTGGTACGGCGTCGAGAGCCCCGCGATCCCGGGCTGCGGCGCCCCCGGCGCGGGGTTCCGGTCCGCCTCGGCCAACGGTTCGGCCACCCGTTCGACCACCCGTTCGGGCGAGCCCTCCGGCCCGGGCCCGTTCCCGCCCCCGACGTCGTACGAGTCCATCGCGCCCCGCTCCCGCTCGGCCTCAGCAGTTATCCACAGGGTTGACACCATACGGGCCGCCGAACGACCATTGAAGTCATTCAACCGAACGATCGGTCGGTAGGGGTTCCGATGACCACAGGTACGGCAGAGACGACAGCGCCGGAAGGTGCGACGGCGAGCCAGGCCGCCCTCGAAGCGGTGTTCGACGCCGCCGTGGCCGCCGACGAGCGCATCGAGCCGCGCGACTGGATGCCCGACGCCTACCGGGCCGGCCTGGTGCGCCAGATCGCCCAGCACGCCCACTCCGAGATCATCGGCATGCAGCCCGAGGCCAACTGGATCACCCGCGCGCCCTCGCTGCGCCGCAAGGCGATCCTCATGGCCAAGGTCCAGGACGAGGCCGGCCACGGCCTGTACCTGTACAGCGCGGCCGAGACCCTCGGCACCAGCCGCGACGAGCTCCTCGACAAGCTCCACAGCGGCCGCCAGAAGTACTCGTCGATCTTCAACTACCCGACGCTGACCTGGGCCGACGTCGGCGCCATCGGCTGGCTCGTGGACGGCGCCGCCATCACCAACCAGGTCCCCCTGTGCCGCTGCTCCTACGGGCCGTACGCGCGGGCCATGGTCCGCGTGTGCAAGGAGGAGTCCTTCCACCAGCGCCAGGGGTACGAGGCGCTGCTCGCCCTCTCCCGCGGCACCGAGGCCCAGCACGCCATGGCCCAGGACGCGGTGGACCGCTGGTGGTGGCCGTCGCTGATGATGTTCGGCCCGCCGGACGACGAGTCCACCCACTCGGCGCAGGCGATGGCCTGGAAGATCAAGCGCCACTCCAACGACGAGCTGCGCCAGCGCTTCGTCGACATCGCCGCCCCGCAGGCCGAGTCCCTCGGCCTCACCCTCCCCGACCCCGACCTGAAGTGGAACGAGGAGCGCGGGCACTACGACTTCGGCCCCATCGACTGGGACGAGTTCTGGAACGTCCTGAAGGGCAACGGCCCCTGCAACGAGCAGCGGCTGACCAAGCGCCGCCAGGCCCACGAGGACGGCGCCTGGGTCAGGGACGCCGCCGCGGCCTACGCCGCGAAGCACCGCCCGGCCACCGGCCGGGACGACACGCACCACACCGGCACCGACGCCGGACCGCACACGGACGGGGAGGCACGGGCATGACCACCGACGGATGGCCGCTGTGGGAGGTGTTCGTGCGCTCGCGCCGCGGACTGTCCCACACCCACGCCGGCAGCCTCCACGCACCCGACGCCGAGATGGCCCTGCGCAACGCGCGCGACCTCTACACCCGCCGCATGGAAGGCGTGTCGATCTGGGTCGTGCCCTCCGCCGCCGTCACCGCCTCCTCGCCCGACGAGAAGGACCCCTTCTTCGAACCGGCCGCGGACAAGCCCTACCGGCACCCCACCTTCTACGAGATCCCGGACGGGGTGAAGCACCTGTGACCGGCCCGACCACCCCCACCGCCGCCGCTGCCGTCCCCACCGGGTCGGTGCCCGCCGCCGCCCTCGCCCTCGGCGACGACGCCCTCGTCCTCGCCCAGCGGCTGGGGGAGTGGGCGGGCGGCGCCCCCGTCCTCGAAGAGGAGGTCGCCCTCGCCAACATCGCGCTCGACCTCCTCGGCCAGGCCCGCGTCCTGCTCTCCCTCGTCGGCGACGAGGACGAACTGGCCTACCTCCGCGAGGAACGCGCCTTCCGCAACTGCCAGCTCGTCGAACAGCCCAACGGCGACTTCGCCCACACCATCGCCCGCCAGCTGTACTTCTCCACCTACCAGCGCCTCCTGTACGGGCAGCTGGCCGCCGGCGACGGCCCCTTCGCCGGGCTCGCCGCCAAGGCCGTCAAGGAAGTCGCCTACCACCAGGACCACGCCGAGCACTGGACGCTGCGCCTCGGCGACGGCACCGAGGAGAGCCACCGGCGCATGCAGACCGCCTGCGACGCGCTGTGGCGCTACACCGGCGAACTGTTCCAGCCCCTCGACGGCCTCGACACCGACACCGCCGCCATGGACAGCGCCTGGCTCGACTCCGTGACCGCCGTCCTCGACAAGGCCGGCCTCACCGTCCCCGCCGGGCCGCGCACCGGCGCCTGGAGCGCCGGCGCCGGCCGCCAGGGCCTGCACACCGAGTCCTTCGGCCGCATGCTCGCCGAGATGCAGCACCTGCACCGCAGCCACCCGGGGGCGTCATGGTGACCACCGCACCGGGCACGGCCCCGACCGCCCTCGAAGCGGAACTGGCCCGGATCGCCGGCGCCGTCCCCGACCCCGAGCTGCCCGTCCTCAGCCTCGCCGAACTCGGCGTCCTGCGCGGCGTCCACGTGCACGGCCCCGGCCGCGTCGAGGTCGAACTCACCCCGACCTACACCGGCTGCCCCGCCATCGAGGCCATGTCCGCCGACATCGAACACGCCCTCCACGAACACGGCGTGCCCGACGTCAGCGTCGTCACCGTCCTCAGCCCCGCCTGGTCGACCGACGACATCACCGACGAAGGACGCCGCAAACTCGCCGAGTTCGGCATCGCCCCGCCCCGCCCCCAGGGCCCGGCCGGCGGACCGATACCGCTCACCCTCGCGATCCGCTGCCCCCACTGCGGCTCCACCGACACCGAACTCCTCAGCCGCTTCTCCTCCACCGCGTGCAAGGCACTGCGCCGCTGCACCGCCTGCCGCGAACCGTTCGACCACTTCAAGGAGTTGTAGATGGCCACCTCCGCCTCCACCGGCGCCGCCGGACGGGCCGGGTTCCATCCGCTCCGCGTGAGCGAGGTCGAGCGGCTCACCGACGACTCCGTCGCCGTCACCTTCGCCGTCCCGGCGGAGCTGCACGACGCCTACCGCCACGCCCCCGGCCAGCACCTCGCGCTGCGCCGCACCGGCCCCGCCGGCGAGGAGATCCGCCGCACCTACTCGATCTGCGCCCCGGCCGCCGCCCAGGGGGAGACCCCCGTGCTGCGCGTCGGCATCCGCCTCGTCGACGGCGGCGAATTCTCCACCTACGCCCTCAAGGAACTCGCCGTCGGCGACATCGTCGAGGTCATGGAACCCATGGGCCGCTTCGTCCTCGAACCGCGCCCCGGACACTTCGCGGCCGTCGTCGGCGGCAGCGGCATCACCCCGGTCCTCTCCATGGCCGCGACCCTGCTCGCCCGCGAACCCGAGGCCCGGTTCTGCCTGGTCCGCAGCGACCGCACCGCGTCCACCACGATGTTCCTCGACGAGGTGGCCGACCTCAAGGACCGCTTCCCCGACCGGTTCCAGCTCATCACCGTGCTCTCCCGCGAGGAGCAGCAGGCCGGCCTCCCCTCCGGACGCCTCGACGAGGACCGGCTCACCGCCCTGCTGCCCGCGCTCCTGCCGGTCACCGCGATCGACGGCTGGTTCCTGTGCGGCCCCTTCGGCCTGGTGCAGAACGCCGAGCGCGCCCTGCACGGCCTCGGCGTCAGCCGCACCCGCATCCACCAGGAGATCTTCCACGTCGACGACGGCTCCGCCCCCGCCCCGGCGCCCGCGGCCGACGCCCCCGCCCACGCCACGCTGACCGCCACCCTCCACGGTCGCTCCGGCAACTGGCCCGTCCAGCAGGGCGAGACGCTCCTCGACACGGTGCTGCGCGCCCGGGCGGACGCCCCGTACGCCTGCAAGGGCGGCGTCTGCGGCACCTGCCGCGCCTTCCTCGTCACCGGCGAGGTGCGGATGGACCGCAACTTCGCCCTCGAACCCGAGGAGACCGACGCCGGGTATGTCCTGGCCTGCCAGTCCCACCCGGCCACCCCCGAGGTCGAGCTCGACTTCGACCGCTGAAACACATGGGTGTGTGCCCCGGTCACGACCGGGGCACACCCGGCCATTCCCTTCCGGTAGAACCTGTTCTATCTTGACGGTCCGTCAGATCCGCCCCGGGGCAAGGCCGGAAGGGACAGGACCGTGGACTTCACCTTCACCGAAGAACAACAGGCCGCCGCCGAAACGGCCAAGGCCGTCTTCGCCGACGTCGCACCCGACAGCGTCCCCAGCCCCGCCCTCACCCCGGGCGCCGTCGCCGACGACTTCGACCGCCCCCTCTGGGCCCGGCTCGCCGACACCGACCTCCTCGGCCTCGTCCTCGACCCCGCCCACGGCGGCTCCGGACTCGACCCCATCGCCCTCTGCCTGGTCCTCCGCGAATCCGCCCGCGCCCTCGCCCGCGTCCCCCTCCTGGAGACCAGCGCCGTCGCCCGCACCCTCCAGCACCACGCCCCCGAAGCCACCAGGGCCGCCCTGCTCCCCCGCGTCACCCGCGGCGAACTCGTCCTCACCGCCGCCGCCCACGGACGCACCGGCCACGACCCGGCCCCGCTCGCCGTCACCGCACGCCGCGACCACACCGGCTGGACCCTCGACGGCCACACCGGCAACGTCCCCTGGGCCCACCACGCCGACCACATCGCCGTACCCGCCCACACCCCCGACGGACACACCGTCCTCGCCCTGCTGCCCCGCAGCCGGCCCGGACTCACCCTCACCGACCAGTACGGCACCCACGGCGAACGCCTGGCCGCACTCCGCCTCGACGACGTCCGCCTCGACCCCGCCGACGTCATCGACACCGAAGGCGCCTGGGAAGAGCTCCACGGCCTCCTCACCACCGGAACCTGCGCCCTCGCCCTCGGCCTCGGCGAACAAGTCCTCGCCATGACCAGCCGATACACCGGCAAGCGCGAACAGTTCGGCCACCCCGTGGCCACCTTCCAGGCCGTCGCCGTCCAGGCCGCCGACCGCTACATCGACCTGCGCGCCATGGAAGCCACCCTCTGGCAGGCCGCCTGGCGCCTCACCATCGACACCACGGACACCACGGGCACCGCCGGCTCACTCCCGGCCGCCGGAGACATCGCCGTCGCCAAGATCTGGGCATCGGAAGGCGTCCGCCGCGTCGTCCAGACCGCCCAGCACCTCCACGGCGGCTTCGGCGCCGACACCGACTACCCCCTGCACCGCTACCACGCCTGGGCCAAACACCTCGAACTCGCCCTCGGCCCCGCCGCACAGCACGAAGAGGAACTCGGCGACCTCCTCGCCACCCACCTCCTCGGCTGAGCGGAAGAACCGGCCGAAGGAGCGGCCGGGAAACTACAGGACGTAGGCGGGGCTTCCGTCGTCCGTCACCATCGGACGCCCCGCGCCCTCCCACGCCAGCATGCCGCCGTCGACATTCACCGCGTCGATGCCTTGACCCACCAGATACTGCGTGACCTGCGCCGACCGGCCACCCACCCGGCACATCACAAACGCCTGCCGCCCGTCCTCCACGGCCTCCGTCACCTCACCGAACCGCGCCACGAACGCACTCATCGGCACGTGCAGCGCACCCTCGACATGACCGGCCGCCCACTCGTCGTCCTCACGGACATCGAGCACCAGAGCACCGGCCGGCACGGAAGCCGCGTCGACCGACGGCAGCGGGGCGAAATTCATGGACCTGGCCTTCTCTCTGCGACACCGCGCCCCCACGGGCGCACACGACCGAAACTACTGCACCAGCGAGGCAAGCTCCGCCTCACGCTCGGCGACCTGCGCCAACAGCTGCTCCGCGATCTCCTCCAGGAGACGGTCCGGATCGTCCGGCGCCAACCGCAGCATCGCCCCGATCGCGCTCTCCTCCAGCTCCCGCGCCACCAGCGACAGCATCTCCTTGCGCTGCGCCAGCCACTCGAGCCGCGCGTAGAGCTCCTCGCTCTCGCTCAGCCGCACCACCGGCACCGGACCGGCCGCCCACTCCGCCGACAGCTCCCGCAGCAGCGCCTCGTCACCACGGGCATAGGCCGCGTTCACGCGGGTGATGAACTCCTCGCGGCGCTTCCGCTCGTCCTCGTCCCGCGCCAGATCCGGATGCGCCTGCCGCGCCAGATCCCGGTACAGCTTGCGCACCTCGTCCGACGGCCGCACCCGCTTCGGCGGCTGCACCGGCCGGTCCGTCAGCATCGCCGCCGCCTCCGGCGACAGCCCGTCGGAATCCACCCAGTCGTGGAACAGCTCCTCCACCCCGGGCATCGGCATGACCGCGGCCCGCGCCTCCTGCGCCCGCCGCAGATCCTCCGGATCCCCACTGCGCGCCGCCCGCGCCTCCGCGACCCGCGCGTCCAGCTCGTCAAGGCGTGCGTACATCGGCCCGAGCCGCTGGTGATGCAGCCGCGAGAAGTTCTCCACCTCGACCCGGAACGTCTCCACGGCGATCTCGAACTCGATCAGCGCCTGCTCGGCCACCCGTACCGCCCGATCCAACCGCGCCTCGGGCCGCTCGTCGGCACCACCGGCACTCGCATCAGCGCCGGTACCGGTGCCGGCTCCGGCGCCGGTCTCGGCGGCGGCAGCGTGCCCGGCCCCGGCTTCGCTCGCGGCACCGGCCGCGGGCCGCCCGTCCGCCGACGGCTCCTTGACGGGACGCCCGTCCTCGCCCGGCTCCTCGGACCCGCCGGCCCTGCCCTGGTCCACGCTCACGTCCACGCCGTCCACGCCCGTCCACGTCCTCGTTCCGGCTCGTCCCATCCAGCCTACGGTCCTCCTTGGGGCCCCTCCCCCCTCCCTCCCCCTCCCCTCCCCCCTCGTTGTTCGTTTGTGGCCCCGCTCATGGGCAGCCCCCCAGCCCGCGCAGCCCGCGGCTCACGTCGGCGCAGGCCGCCGCGCAGGCGCCGGCCGATGGCCGCCTCGGCTCAGACGCCCGCTTCCGCGGCCATGCGGCCGGTGCGGATGGCCGTGACGAGGTCGGCGTGGTCCGCGGTGGTGCGGTCGGCGTAGGCGACGGCGAAGGCGGCTATGGCCTCGTCGAGCTCCTCGTTCTTGCCGCAGTAGCCGGCTATCAGGCGCGGGTCGGCGCTGTGGGCGTGGGCGCGGGCGAGCAGGGCGCCGGTCATGCGGCCGTAGTCGTCGAACTGGTCGGCGGTGAGGGCGGCGGGGTCGACGCTGCCCTTGCGGTTGCGGAACTGGCGCACCTGGAAGGGGCGCCCGTCGACGGTGGTCCAGCCGAGCAGGATGTCGCTGACGACCTGCATCCGCTTCTGTCCGAGCACCACGCGCCGTCCTTCGTGTCCGGTGTCGGGGATGGTGAAGCCGACGGCGGGGAGGTGCGGGAGCAGGGCGGAGGGGCGGGCTTCCTTGACCTGGAGGACGAGGGGCTCGCCGCGGTGGTCGAGCAGCAGCACCACGTAGGAGCGGGTGCCGACGCTGCCGGTGCCGACGACGCGGAAGGCGACGTCGTGTATCGCGTAGCGGGCGAGGAGCGGGAGCCGGTCCTCGGAGACGGTGGCCAGGTAGGGGCCGAGGGAGGCGGCGACGGCCGCGGCTTCGCGGTCGCCGACGCGGCGGAGCACCGGTGGGGCGTCGACGAAGCGCCGGCCGCCGCCTTCGATGTCGGGCACGGCTTCGGTGGAGCGGGCGGCGAAGCGGGCGCTGGTGTTGTTGCGGGCCTTCGCCGAGACGCGTTCGAGGGTGCCTATGAGGTCGCGGGCGTCGGTGTGGGAGACGAGTTCCTCGTCGGCGATGGCGTTCCAGGCGTCGAGGGCGGAGAGCCGGGCGAGGAGGCGCATGGTGCGGCGGTAGGCGCCTGCGGTGTCGAAGGCGGCGGCGCGGCAGGTGTCCTCGTCGGCGCCGGCTTCGCGGCCGGCGAGGACGAGGGAGGTGGCGAGCCGCTTGAGGTCCCATTCCCAGGGGCCGACGACGGTTTCGTCGAAGTCGTTGAGGTCGATGACGAGGCGGCCGCGGGCGTCTCCGTAGAGGCCGAAGTTTGCGGCGTGGGCGTCGCCGCAGAGCTGGGCGGCGATGCCGGTGACGGGGGAGCCGGTGAGGTCGTGGGCCATGAGGCCGGCGGAGCCGCGGAGGAAGGCGAAGGGGCTGGCGGACATGCGGCCGACGCGGATGGGGGCGAGTTCGGGAACGCGGCCCTGGTTGGACTCCTCGACGGCGCGGACGGCGTCGGGGCGGCCGGGCACGGGGGTGAGGGTGGCGTGGGCGGAGCGGGGGACGTCGTCGCGGAGGGCCTTGCCGCGCTGGCGGGCGGTGGCGGCGGCTCCGGCCGTGGTGTGCGGGGCGAAGCCGGGCACGCGGGGGAGGCGGGTGGGCGGCTGGGTGTCCGCGGTGTGTTCGCGCGGTACCGGTACCGCTGTCATCGTGTCGTCCATTGGGACGTCCTCCCCCGTCGTGCGTGTGTCGCAGGTGTCGCGTGTGTCTCGCGTGCTGTGCGGAGCCCTCGCCGTGTCGTGTCGTCGACATCGGCTCGGGCGACTGGGCAAGACCGTACAGCCGGGGCCGTGAGGCCGTCTCCCCCTGTGGACAACCGCCTGTGGACAACTCCGGCGGTGCCGGATCAGACGCCGACGGCCTCTTCCATCTCCTCTTCGATCCCCTCCTCCATCTCCTCTTCCGCTTCTGCCTTCATCTGCGCCGGGACAGCCACGGCGGCCGGTGCGGCGACGGTGCGGCGGCGGTTCTCGGTGCGGCCGGCGAGGGCGACGAGGGCGGCGCCGGCGAGGAACCAGAGGGCGAGGACGAGGACGTTGCGGCCGAGGGCGTGGCCGTCGAAGTAGACGTGGGCGCGGACGCCTTCGACGAATCCGGCGCCGTTCCAGAAGGCGTGCAGGGAGCCGAAGAAGCCGGGCTGGAGTTCGGGCCGGTAGATGCCGCCGGAGCTGGTGAAGTTGAGCATCACGAAGAGGACCATCACGCCGAGGGTGGTCCAGCGCTTGAGGAAGGTGTGCAGTTCGACGCCGGTCAGCAGGATGCCCGCGCTGTACAGCCAGGACAGGGCCCAGACGCCGCCGAGGCCGTGGTCGACGAGGTGGAAGAGGGGTCCGGCGAAGACGGCGCCGACGAGGCTGACGACGAGGGACATGCCGGCGGCGAGCAGGGCCCGGATGCGCATGGGGAGGACGGCTCCGGCGCCGCCGATGACGGCGACGGAGGCGTAGGAGCCGATGCTGAGGGCGACGAGGAGGAAGAAGACGCCCTGGCCGGTGGGGTCGCCGGAGGCGACGGGGGCGACGTCGGTGACCTTGAGGGGCTGGTCGTGGGTGGCGGCGACCTTGGTGAACACCTTCTCGACGGCCATGGCGCTGGTGTCGGAGGCGGCGGAGGCGACGAGGAGTTCGGGGGCGTGGCCGGGGGTGCCGGGGAGGTAGGCGCCGAAGCTGGACCGGTCGCGGAGGGCTGCGGTGGCGGCGGCGCGGTCGGGGACGGTGCGGACGTCGAGGGCGCCGGCGCCCTTGTCGTGGAGGGTCTGGGCGAGGACCTGGGTCTGGGGGCCGGTGCCGACGATGTCGACGCGGAGGTCGTGGGGTTCGGGGGCGTGGAAGGCGCCGAGGTAGGCGAGTCCCATGCCGATGCACATCAGCAGGGGGGTGAGGAGATGCCCGAGGACGTGGCGCAGTGCTCCCTTGGTGGTCTGTCCTGTGGACACCTGAATCCTCCATGGGTGACGGTTGGCTTTTACAACCAAAGAACCGTTGTACTATACAACCGAAGGGGAAGGCCCGACCAGCGGGCCACCCGCGGCACAGGGAGCGCACCATGAGCGACGGCGCGCGGGAGACGTCCCTCGACACCATCCAGCGGGAGCTGACGGCCTTCGCCCGCCGGGCCCGGGCGGCGGCGGCGCGGCTCCATCCGGAGCTGCCGCTGGTCTCGTACACGCTGCTGGCCCACATCGACGACCAGCAGGGCTGCCGGGCGACGGACCTCGCGGCGCACTATCTGCTGGACAAGTCGACGGTGAGCCGGCAGATCGCGGCCCTGGAGAAGCTCGGTCTGGTCGAGCGGCGGCCGGACCCGGACGACCACCGGGTCCAGGTGCTGCACCCGACCGACGCGGGCACCCGGCTCCTGGCCTCGACGCAGGCCAGTCGGCTCGCCGCCTATGAGGAGCGCCTCAAGGACTGGTCGGCCGAGGACCTGGCCGCCTTCGCGGGCTATCTGCTCCGCTACAACGCGGCGGGCGACGCGGGCCGCCCGGCCGCCCCCGCCCCCGAGGCGCGCCCCTGACGCCCGCTACAGGCCGGCGTCGCGGGCCAGCAGCGCCGCCTGCACCCGGTTCTCGCAGTCCAGCTTGGCGAGGATGCGGCTCACATACGTCTTCACGGTGGCCTCGCTCATGTGCAGCCGGCGGCCCGCGTCGGCGTTGGACAGCCCCTCTCCGAGCAGGGCGAGCACCTCGCGCTCGCGCTCGCTGAGGGCGGCGATCCGGTTCCGTGCCTCCTCGGCGCGGGCCGTCTCCCGGCCGGAGGCCAGCCGCTCGACGACATGCCGGGTGGCGGCCGGCGAGAGATAGGCGTCGCCCGCGGCGGCCGCCCGTACCGCCCGGATGAGTTCGGCCGGCGCGGTGTCCTTGAGCAGGAAGCCCGCACCGCCGTGCTCCAGGGCGCGCAGCACGTTCTCCCGCTCGCCGAAGGTGGTCAGGACGACGACTTTCGTCGCGGGTGCGGCGCGGCGCAGCTCCGGCAGGGCGGACAGGCCGTCGAGGACGGGCATCTGGATGTCGAGCAGGACGACGTCCGCGGCGTGGGAGCGGGCGAGGTCGACGGCCTCACGGCCGTTGGTCGCCTCGGCGATCACCTCGATCTCCGGGTCCGAGGTGAGGATCATCCGGATCCCGGCCCTGATCAGCGGTTCGTCGTCGGCGATGACGACCCTGATCCGCCGGCCGGCTCCGAAGCCCGTGCCCACGCCCGCACTGAACCCCGTCCCTGCCCCTGTTCCTGCCCCGCCCACTCCGACTCCCCAACGGCCCCCGCGCGCCCGTGCCTAGCGCACGACCTCGTACGACTTCTTCTCGATCAGCTTGCCGTCCTTGAAGCAGAACCGGAACACCGGCTCCTTCTCCAGATCGTCGGTGACCTCCGAGCTCATCAGCACGAGGCAGCTCGAACCGTCGGGCTCCTGAGGTCCCTTGTCGTGCAGACCGCTGGTGGCGATCGTGTCACCCGAAGGGAGCTTGTCCCGTACCGCCTTCTCGCTGTCGCCGACCTTCACCGCGTCGTACTGCCCGGGGTCGATCATCCCCTCCGACATGGAGCCCATCAGGAAGTAGATGCCGAAGCCCGCGGCCACGAGCAGCAGCACCAGGGCCGCGACGGCTATCCCGCAGCCGATCGCTATCCCGCTGCCCGTGCTCCTGCCCCTGCCCGCCTGCATCGCCATCGCCAGCTCCCGTTCGGCCACCGTCCAGCCGGACGGTCCGACTGCGACGGGACCACGGTGGCCGGTCGAGGCCCGCTTCGACTGCTGTCGGAAGTCGTCGGCCGCATCGACGAAAGGCGCGGCGTGCGGAGCGCCGTACGGGGCGCCGTACGCAGCGGCGTACGGGACGGGGTGGTGGACGACCGGCCCGTCGGCCGCGGGCGGCGCGAAGGGGTCGGCGAACGGCGTGGTCTCCACCGCCCCGTACGGCAGGACCCCGGCGACCCGGAAGCCGCCGCCGTCCGCCGGGCCGGCGTGGACGATGCCGCCGACGAGCCGGGCCCGCTCGTGCAGCCCGGTGAGGCCCTGGCCTCCGCTGACCACGTCCGAAGGTGCCCCGTCCGTCCGCTCGTTGAGGACCTCGACGACGAACGCGTCCGGCTCGTACCGCACTTCCACGCTGATCCTGGAACCCGGGGCGTGCTTGTAGGCGTTCGTCAGGCCCTCCTGGACGATCCGGTACGCGGCGTGGTCGACGGCCGGCGCGAGCGTCCGGGCCTCGCCGTGCCGGGTCAGGCCGATCGCCGTCCCGGCGGCGCGGGCGGCCGTGACGAGCCCCTCGATGCCGGCGGTCCCCCGGGCCGCCCGCCCCGTCTCGTCGCCGGGCCGCACCACCTGGGCACCCGGATCGCCGGCGGCGGGCGCCTCCACCCCGTCGCGGAGGATGCCGACGACCTCGCGCAGCTCGTGCATGGCGTCCATGGAGGCACCGCGCAGCACCCCGACGACCTCCCGCTGCCGGTCGGTCAGGTGCGGGTCGACCTCAAGGGCTCCGGTGTGCACGGAGATCAGCGCCAGCTGGTGGCCGAGGCTGTCGTGCATGTCCTGCGCGATCCGCTGCCGCTCCCGCATCCTGGCCTGCCCCACGAGCATCGCCCGCTCCCGCAGCAGCTGCACGTTCCGCTCCTGCAGCGCGTGCAGCAGGGTCCGCCGCTGCGTCCAGTACCGATGGGCGAGGCCCGGCGCCAGCGTCGTACCGAGGAAGTACAGCGTGGAGATGAACGCGAGCATCAGCATCCGGTGCAGATCCCACGCGTCGAGCAGCGTCCCCACGACGTTCAGCGCGTACGCGGCGGTGAACGCGGCGAGCGCCCGCCCGGCGCCCGCGATGTAGCGGCCGGCGGACCAGCCGACGAGTATCAGCAGGGCCAGGAACCCCGGCACGAGCGGCGTGCACAGCGAGGTGCCGACCAGGACGGCCGCGGGCAGCCGGCGACGCAGCAGCGACAGCACGGCCGAGGCCGCGGCGACCCCGGCCAGGCGCCATGTGCCGCCGCCCGTGAGGTCCTCGGTGCCCGCGGCCAGCAGTGCCATGACGACGGCGAGCACCAGCTCGCCCGCGGTCCTGCGCCGCGACCACTGCCCCGGCACCGCGAACCATCGCCACCCGGCGCCGAGCCACGTCCCGAGCCACCCCGCGACGGTCCGGATCTTCATAGGAACGTCCACGCCCGCACGATAGGCGCGCCCCCGCCCCGCCCACCGTCCTCTTTCGTCGCTCCTCCGACCGACGAACGTCGCAACCCCAAGCCGCGCCCCCGCGCCCCCGCGCCCCGAGCCGCGCCCCGAGCCGCGCTGCCCTCCGTGGGCTACCTCACACCCACCCTCACTGTGTCCGACAAACGCAAATCGGTCGGCATCG
This sequence comes from Streptomyces fradiae, assembly GCF_041270065.1. Lineage (NCBI taxonomy): Bacteria > Bacillati > Actinomycetota > Actinomycetes > Kitasatosporales > Streptomycetaceae > Streptomyces > Streptomyces fradiae. Next base: position 3,910,160 of record NZ_CP065958.1, read on the forward strand.
TGATCACGATGCCGACCGATTCGACTGGTGCGCGAGGGGGGAGTTGAACCCCCACGCCCTTGCGGGCACTGGAACCTGAATCCAGCGCGTCTGCCTATTCCGCCACCCGCGCATTGGGTGGTCTCCCGGCTCCCTCACCTTTTCGGTTCGTTCGCCTGGCGACATCTGAAGATTAGCACGTCGCAGGCCGTGGATTCACATCCGTTCTCCCGGCCCCGGTTTCGACCTCTCCTCTGCGGACGAGGAGAGAGACGGGAACAGAGGAGAGACGAGAACAGAGACGGGAACAGAGCCGGGAACAGAGAGGACGGAAGGACGGATGTGATGCACGGGGCCCTCCTGCTCCGCGGCCGGGTGCGGGACACTGTCCACAGGCCGCCTCTACGATCCGTGGGGGAAGACGCGCGGAAGGTCTGTGAGAGGTGACACTCGTCCACAGGGCAGAGAAGGGGAACCAGCCGATTTCCCGACGCGTGGATACGATCAGTAAGCAGTACGAGGACGACAACGAAGGAGGAGGTGCCCCATGGGAGTCCTGAAGCGGTTCGAGCAGCGACTCGAAGGTCTCGTCAACGGCACCTTCGCCAAGGTCTTCAAGTCCGAGGTCCAGCCCGTCGAGATCGCCGGCGCGCTCCAGCGCGAGTGCGACAACAACGCGACGATCTGGAACCGCGAGCGGACCGTCGTCCCCAACGACTTCATCGTGGAGCTGAGCGCGCCGGACTACGAGCGCCTCAGCCCCTACTCGGGCCAGCTCGGCGACGAGCTCGCCGGCCTGGTCAGGGACTACGCCAAGCAGCAGCGGTACACCTTCATGGGGCCGATCAAGGTCCACCTGGAGAAGGCCGAGGACCTCGACACCGGTCTGTACCGGGTGCGCAGCCGCACCCTCGCGTCGAGTTCGTCACAGTCCGCGGCACCGTCGCAGCCGCCCGCCCCCGGCGGATACGGGTACCCCCCGGCCGGCCCGCAGGGCGGCCAGCAGCCGCCCCGCGGTGGCTACGGATACCCTCCCGCCGGCGCCCCGCCGATGCCCGCGGCCCCGCCGCCGGGCGCCCCGGCGATGCCCGGGCACCGTCCGACGGCGCCCGCCGCGGGCCGTCCCGCCGGCCCCGCGCCGGTACCGGGCGGAGGCGGCGGTCAGACGCGCCGCTGGATCGAGATCAACGGCACGCGTCACCAGATCTCCCGCCCGACCCTGGTTCTCGGCCGCAGCACCGAAGCGGACGTGAGGATCGACGATCCCGGCGTCTCGCGCCGGCACTGCGAGATCCGGACCGGAACGCCCTCGACGATCACGGATCTCGGGTCCACCAACGGCATCGTGGTGGACGGGCAGCACACCACCCGCGCTACGCTCCGCGACGGCTCGCGGATCGTCGTGGGCAGCACCACCATCGTTTACCGGCAAGCCGAAGGGTGAAGCGGGGGCAATGTCAGAGCTGACCCTGACGGTCATGCGGTTGGGTTTCCTGGCCGTTCTGTGGCTGTTCGTCATCGTGGCCGTGCAGGTCATCCGCAGTGACCTGTTCGGCACGCGGGTCACCCAGCGCGGCTCGCGCCGCCAGGACGCGCGGCCGCAGCAGCAGGCCGGGCGGCAGGCCGCCGCGCCGCCGCAGCAGCGGGGCGGCCAGCAGGCCGCGCCCGCCGGCCGGCAGCGCCGCGGCGCGCCGACCAAGCTCGTCGTCTCCGAGGGCACCCTCACCGGCACGACGGTCGCCCTGCAGGGGCAGACCATCACGCTGGGCCGGGCCCACGACTCGACGATCGTGCTGGACGACGACTACGCCTCCAGCCGGCACGCGCGGATCTACCCGGACCGGGACGGTCAGTGGATCGTCGAGGACCTCGGGTCCACCAACGGCACGTATCTCGACCGGACCCGCCTCACCACCGCCACGCCGATTCCGCTGGGCGCGCCGATCCGCATCGGCAAGACCGTCATCGAGCTTCGGAAGTAGTGCTACATCATGAATGAGCGCGCGCGGAGCGAGCACGGGCTCCCGACCGGAGGGTGGGCAGTGTGGCTCGAGACCGGCGGCACCCCGACACGGCGCCGACAGGGCAGGTGGGCATGAGCTTGTCACTGCGTTTCGCCGCGGGCTCGCACAAGGGCATGATCCGCGAGGGCAACGAGGACTCGGGCTACGCCGGTCCGCGGCTGCTCGCGATCGCCGACGGCATGGGCGGCCAGGCCGCCGGTGAGGTCGCCTCGTCCGAGGTGATCTCCACCCTGGTGACGCTCGACGACGACGTCCCCGGCTCGGACATCCTCACGTCGCTGGGCACGGCGGTGCAGCGCGCCAACGACCAGCTCCGGATGATGGTCGAGGAGGACCCGCAGCTGGAGGGCATGGGCACCACGCTCACCGCCCTGCTGTGGACGGGCCAGCGCCTCGGCCTGGTGCACGTCGGCGACTCCCGCGCGTATCTGCTGCGCGACGGCGTCCTGACGCAGATCACGCAGGACCACACCTGGGTGCAGCGGCTGGTCGACGAGGGCCGGATCACCGAGGAGGAGGCGACCACCCATCCGCAGCGTTCGCTGCTGATGCGGGCGCTCGGCAGCGGCGACCATGTCGAGCCCGACCTGTCGATCCGTGAGGTCCGGGCCGGCGACCGCTATCTGGTGTGCTCCGACGGACTGTCCGGCGTGGTGTCGCACCAGACGCTCGAGGAGACCCTCGCCAGCTACCAGGGCCCGCAGGAGACCGTGCAGGAGCTGATCCAGCTCGCGCTGCGCGGCGGCGGCCCCGACAACATCACGGTGATCATCGCCGACGTCCTGGACGTCGACGGCGGCGACACCCTCGCCGGCCATCTCAGCGACACCCCGGTGATCGTCGGCGCGGTCGCCGAGAACCAGGCGCAGCTGCACGACGGCGGTGCCATGCACACGCCGGCCGGCCGCGCCGCCGGTCTCGGCCGGCCCGCGCCGCACCAGCAGCCGCCGGCCGGTGGTTTCGGCCCGCCCGGCAGTGGCGACGACCACGGTTACGGCGGGATGCCGCCGCAGGGCTCCTTCGGCTCGTACGCCGAGGACGACTTCGTGAAGCCGCGCACCGGCCGCAAGTGGCTGAAGCGGTCCTTCTTCCTGATCCTGGCGCTGGCCGTGGTCGGCGGCGGTCTGTACGGCGGATGGCGCTGGACGCAGACCCAGTACTACGTGGGCTCGAACGAGGAGCACGTGGCGCTGTACCGGGGCATCAGCCAGGACCTGGCCTGGGTGAAGCTGTCGGAGGTCGAGAAGGACCACCCCGAGATCGAACTCAAGTACCTGCCGGCGTACCAGCGCAAGCAGGTCGAGGACACGATCGCGGGCGGCAGCCTCGGCAAGGCGCAGACGAAGATCTCCGAGCTGGCGCTGCAGGCCTCGGCCTGCAAGAAGACCGAGGAGCGCCAGAAGGCCGCCGCGGACGCCGCGGACAAGGCGAGCGCCAAGCCGCCGACGGCCGAGGGCACCGCCGCGCCGAACACCAAGCCGACCGCGCCCGCGCCGTCCCCCGGACCGACCCTGTCCGCTGAGGAGCAGAAGCTGGCCTCGAACTGCGGCAAGCAGTAAGCAGACCCGTAGGGGGCCTTTCACCACCATGAGCGTTGTCACCAACACGACCACCATCGGCGCGATCGAGGCGCCGAGCCGCCGCAACACCGAGCTGGTGCTGCTCGCGATCGCCGTCGCCATCCCGGTGTTCGCGTACCTGAACGTCGGTCTGGCGATCGACGGGAAGGTGCCGGCGGGCATGCTCGGGTACGGGGCGGGGCTCACCCTCCTCGCGGGCGTCGCGCACCTCGTGGTGCGCAAGTGGGCGCCGTACGCGGACCCGCTGCTGCTGCCGCTGGCGACGCTGCTCAACGGCATGGGTCTGGTGCTGATCTGGCGCCTGGACCAGTCGCCGCGGCTGATCGCCCGGTCGATGGCGCAGTTCAACAGCTTCAGCCCGGACGCGCCGAAGCAGATGATGTACTCGGCGATCGGCATCGCGATGTTCGTGGGCGTGCTGCTGATCCTGAAGGACCACCGGGTCCTGCAGCGCTACACGTACATCTCGATGGCCGCCGCGCTCGTCCTGCTGCTGCTGCCGCTCGTGCCCGGTCTGGGTTCCGACGTGTTCGGCGCCAAGATCTGGATCAACGTCGGTGGTTTCTCCATCCAGCCCGGTGAGTTCGCCAAGCTGGTCCTGGCCGTGTTCTTCTCCGGCTATCTGATGGTGAAGCGGGACGCGCTGGCGCTGGCCAGCCGCCGTTTCATGGGGCTGTACCTGCCGCGTGGCCGTGACCTGGGCCCGATCCTGACGATCTGGGCGATCAGCCTGCTCATCCTGGTCTTCGAGAACGACCTCGGAACCTCGCTGCTGTTCTTCGGCATGTTCGTGATCATGCTGTACGTGGCGACGGAGCGGACCAGCTGGGTCGTCATGGGTCTGCTGATGTCCACCGCGGGCGCCGTGGTGGTCGGCTCGACCGCCTCGCACGTGAAGTCCCGTGTGGCCGCCTGGATCGACCCCTTCGAGTGCCTGAAGACGGCACCCGAGGGCTCCAACATGGCCGCGGCCTGTGACCAGATGACGCAGGTGCTGATGTCGTTCGGCTCCGGCGGCATCCTCGGCACCGGCATGGGCCAGGGCAACTCGGACCTGATCGGCTTCGCCGCCAACTCCGACTTCATCTTCGCCACCGTCGGCGAGGAGCTCGGTCTGGCCGGCGTCATGGTCTTCCTGCTGTTCTACGGTCTGATCGTCGAGCGCGGTGTGCGCACCGCGCTGGCGGCCCGCGACCCGTTCGGCAAGCTCCTCGCGATGGGCCTGTCCGGCGCCTTCGCGCTGCAGGTCTTCGTCGTCGCCGGCGGTGTGATGGGCCTCATCCCGCTGACCGGTATGACGATGCCGTTCCTCGCCTACGGTGGTTCGTCCGTGATCGCCAACTGGGCGCTGATCGGCGTGCTGATCCGGATCAGCGACACCGCGCGCCGCCCCGCGCCCTCCCCCGCCCCGAACCCCGACGCCGAGATGACGCAGGTGGTCCGTCCGTGAACAAGCCGCTGCGCCGGGTCGCGATCTTCTGCGGTCTGCTGATCCTCGCCCTGCTGGTGCGCGACAACTGGCTCCAGTACGTGCGCGCCGACGAGCTCAACGCCCACCCGAAGAACCGGCGGGTGACGATCGAGCGCTACGCCAGCGAGCGCGGCAACATCATCGTCGACGGCAAGCCGATCACCGGCTCCGTCGATTCGGGCGACGAGTTCTACGCGTACAAGCGGACCTATGTCGACGGCCCCATGTGGGCGCCGGTGACGGGGTACGCCTCGCAGGCCTTCGACGCCAGCCAGATCGAGAAGATCGAGGACGGCATCCTCACCGGCAACGACGACCGGCTGTTCTTCGACCGCACGCTGTCGATGTTCACGGGCGAGAAGAAGAAGGGCGGCGACGTCGTCACCACCCTGAACGGGGCCGCGCAGAAGGCCGCGTTCAAGGGCCTCGGCTCCAAGACGGGCGCGGTCGTGGCGATCGAGCCGTCGACCGGCAAGATCCTGGCGCTCGCGTCCACCCCGTCGTACGACCCCGCGTCCTTCGCCGGCTACCACAACAAGGACTCCGAGGCGTGGAACGCCCTGGAGAAGGACAAGAACAAGCCGAAGCTGAACCGCGCGCTGCGCGAGATCTACCCGCCCGGCTCCGTGTTCAAGGTGGTCACCGCCGCCGCGGCGCTCGAGAGCGGCAAGGTCACCGACATCAACGCGCCCACCGACACCCCCGAGGGCTGGAAGATCCCCCTCTCCACCAAGGAGATGGTGAACCACGCCAGCGGCTGCGCGAACGCGAGCCTGAACAAGGCGCTCGAGGTCTCCTGCAACTCGGTGTTCGCGAAGCTCGGTGACGACGTCGGCCAGGACAAGATGGTCGAGACGGCCGAGAAGTTCGGTTTCAACGCCGAGCAGTTCGTTCCGGTTCGCGCCGTCTCCTCGGTCTTCGACAAGAACGCCGACCGCGGTGGAAACGCCCTGTCGTCGATCGGCCAGTTCAACACCGCGACCACCCCGCTGCAGATGGCGATGGTCACGGCCGCGATCGCCAACGACGGCAAGCTGATGAAGCCGTACATGATCGACGAGCTGCGCGCGCCGAACCTGGACGTCCTGGAGAAGACCGAGCCGTCGGAGCTCAGCCGCCCGGTCTCCCCGGAGACCGCCCAGAAGCTCCAGCAGATGATGGAGAACGTCGTCTCCAACGGCACCGGCGGCAACGCCGACGTGAACATGGACGGCGTGAAGGTCGGCGGCAAGACCGGTACGGCGCAGCACGGCGAGAAGAACGCCAAGCGGCCGTACGCCTGGTTCATCTCCTACGCGAAGACGGCGGACGGCTCGCCGGTCGCGGTCGCCGTGGTCGTCGAGGACTCGGCGGGCACGAACCGCGAGGACATCACGGGCGGCGGCCTGGCGGCCCCGATCGCCAAGGCCGTCATGAAGGCCGTGCTGAAGGGCAGGAGCTGAACGGCGGCCGGGGCTGAAGGGCAGAAGCTGATCTTCCGGACGTACGGCGCCGGGCCGGTCGCCGGGCTCGGTGACCGGCGCCACGCCCGGGCCCCGGCCGTGTACCGGTCGGGTATCAGGTGGCGGTCGGCGGACGAAGCGGTTCCCCGCGGCCGGTAGCGTATGCGCGAACAGCACACACCGCCGGACCACACACGGGTGCGGTCGGGACAGACGGAGAGGGCTGGAGAAGCTATGGAAGAGCCGCGTCGCCTCGGCGGCCGGTACGAGCTGGGCTCGGTGCTCGGCCGTGGTGGCATGGCCGAGGTGTACCTCGCGCACGACACCCGGCTCGGCCGCACCGTGGCCGTGAAGACGCTGCGGGCCGATCTCGCCCGTGATCCGTCCTTCCAGGCCCGGTTCCGCCGCGAAGCCCAGTCTGCCGCCTCGCTGAACCATCCGGCGATCGTCGCGGTCTACGACACCGGCGAGGACTACGTCGACGGCGTGTCCATCCCGTACATCGTGATGGAGTACGTCGACGGGTCGACCCTGCGTGAGCTGCTGCACTCCGGGCGCAAGCTGCTGCCCGAGCGCACGCTGGAGATGACCGTCGGCATCCTGCAGGCGCTGGAGTACTCGCACCGCGCCGGCATCGTGCACCGTGACATCAAGCCGGCGAACGTCATGCTGACCCGCACCGGCCAGGTCAAGGTCATGGACTTCGGCATCGCGCGCGCCATGGGCGACGCGGGCATGACCATGACGCAGACCGCCGCGGTGATCGGCACGGCGCAGTACCTCTCCCCGGAGCAGGCCAAGGGCGAGCAGGTCGACGCCCGCTCCGACCTGTACTCCACCGGATGTCTGCTCTACGAGCTGCTGACCGTGCGGCCGCCGTTCATCGGCGACTCGCCGGTCGCCGTCGCGTACCAGCACGTGCGCGAGGAGCCGCAGCCGCCGAGCGTCTACGACCCCGAGATCACGCCCGAGATGGACGCCATCGTCCTGAAGGCGCTGGTCAAGGACCCCGACTACCGCTACCAGTCCGCCGACGAGATGCGCGCGGACATCGAGGCGTGCCTCGACGGCCAGCCGGTCGCCGCGACCGCCGCGATGGGCGCCGCCGCGTACGGCGGGGGCTACGGCGGCGGATACGCCCCGGACGACCAGCCGACGACGGCACTGCGCCAGGCCGACCCGGGCGGGCAGACCACGATGCTGCCGCCGATGAACCCGGACGACGGCGGCTACGGCTACGACGACCGCCAGGGCGGGCGCCGCCAGAACCGCCAGAAGAAGTCGAACACCTCGACCATCCTGCTGGTCCTCGCCGGCGTCCTGGTCCTGGTCGGCGCGATCCTCATCGGCAACTCGCTGATGAAGGGCAACGACAAGCCGCAGCAGGTGCCGGTCCCGTCCTTCGTCGGGAAGTCCCTGAAGGAGGCCGAGGGCCTCGCGACGAACTCGCAGGTGAAGGTCGCCCAGGCCGGGACCGAGCGCTGCGACCAGCCGAAGGGCCTGATCTGCTCGCAGGACCCGGCGGCCGACGGCGTGGCGAAGATCGACACCGGCGCGACCATCAACGTGATCGTCTCCGAGGGCGCGCCGCAGGTCGAGGTCCCGGACGTCGTCGAGCAGTCCCAGGCACGCGCCGAGGAGACCCTGCGCGCCAAGGGCTTCAAGGTCGTCGTCGAGCAGAAGGAGTCCGACGAGGATCCGGGCAAGGTCCTGAGCCAGGACCCGACCGGCAACTCGAAGGCGGAGAAGAACTCCACGGTCACCATCACCGTCTCCAAGAAGCAGCAGTCGCAGCTGCCCAACGTCACCAACCGCAGCTACGACCAGGCCGTGCAGCAGCTCTCCGGGCTCGGCTTCACCAATGTCGCCCGCCAGGACGTGGACTCCGACCAGCCCGCGGGCACGGTCGTCGGCCAGACCCCGAACGGCGACACCAACCAGCCGAAGGACGTCCAGATCACGCTGAAGGTCTCCAAGGGCCCGCAGCAGCCGGCTCAGGTCCAGATCCCGACCGACGTCGGCGGCAAGAAGTTCAGCGAGGTGAAGGCGCAGCTGGAGGCCCTCGGCCTGAGCGTGGTCCAGCAGGGCTCGGACAAGGGCAACGCGACCGTCATGGGCACCAACCCGCCGGCCGGTTCGATGGTGAACGCGGGTGACACCGTCACCGTGTTCACGGTGGGCGGCAACAACGACGACGGGAACGGCGGCTTCTTCGGCTAGCCGGTCGTCGGTAGCCGCTACCGCAGGACATACGAAAGTGGACCCGCCCTTCTGGGCGGGTCCACTTTCGTTGTGCCGAGCGCAGGTGCTCAGCGCAGTTCGGCGGGCGGCGTGCGCCGGGCGTCGACCTTCTCGGTGCGGGTCAGCTCGCCCCACACGATGTAGCGGAAGTCCGAGGTGTACATCGGGGTGCACGTGGTGAGGGTGATGTAGCGGCCCGGCTTCGCCTTGCCGGACTCCTTGGGGACCGGCATGAGGACGTCCACGTTGTACTTCGTGGTCTCCGGGAGGGTCTTGTAGACCTTGTAGACGTACCAGGTGTCCTTGGACTCGAAGACGATCGCGTCGCCCGCCTTGAGCTTGTGGATGTTGTGGAACTTGGCGCCGTGGCCGTCGCGGTGCGCGGCGAGCGTGAAGTTGCCCTGCTTGTCCTGCGGCAGCGCGGACTTGACCGGCTCGGTGTAGTAGCCGGCGACGCCGCCGTTGAGGATGTCGCTGTCGGTGCCCTTCTTCACCAGGACCTCGCCGTCGCCCATGGCCGGCACGTGCAGGAAGCCGATGCCGTCCTTGGTGTCGAGGGCGCCGGGGCCGGGGTCGGCGGCCCAGTGGTCGCGGACCTGGTCGCCCTCCTTGCCGGCGGCCCGGTCGGCGAGCACGTTGGTCCACCACAGCGAGTAGACGACGAAGAGACCGAGGACGAGGCCCGCGGTGATGAGGAGTTCACCGAAGACGCTGATGATCCCGGCGATCCGGTTGCGCGCTCGTGCCACAGGGCCGTCCCGTTCCGAAGTGGTGGTGTCGATGGTGGGGTTCAGCCTACGAGCGCGTCCGGCTTTCCCTTGTCGCGCGGGCGTTCCTCGACGAGCTTGCCCCACACGATCATGCGGTACGTACTGGTGAACTCGGGCGTGCAGGTGGTGAGCGTGATGTAGCGGCCGGGTCCCTTGAAGCCGGAGCCCCGCGGCACCGGGTCGATGACCGAGACGTTGGACGGCGAGGTCTGCGGGAGGATGCTCGCCATCTCGTACGTGTAGTAGGCGTCGCGGGTCTCCACGACGATCGGGTCGCCGGGCTCCAGCTGGTTGATGTAACGGAACGGCTCGCCATGGGTGTTGCGGTGGCCGGCGACGGCGAAATTGCCCTGCTTGTCGGCGGGCATCGCGGTCTTCAGCTCGCCCTCGCCGTAGTGGCCGACCATGCCCTTGTCGAGGACCTTGGTCTTGCTGATGCCCTCGGCGACGGGGACGACGACGTCGAGCTTCGGGATGTACATGATGGCGAAGCCCTTGCCGGGCTCGAAGGCGCCCGGGTCCTTGTCGCCCTGGTTGAACGAGTTCTCGATGTCCTGCTTGGCCTGGTCGGTCTCCTGGCCGGCGCGGACGTTGGTCCACCACAGCTGGTAGGTGACGAAGAGCAGCATCACCACGCCGAAGGTGATGAAGAGTTCGCCGACCGCGCGGCTGAGGACGACGCCGGGGCTCTCCTTGGCGGCGCGGGCGGCCCTGCGGGCCTCGACCCGGGAGAGCGGGCGGGCGGGCTCGTCCGTGGCGGCCGGCTCCGGCCCGGCCGCGGCGGCGGCGCCACCGCGTCCGCCCTTGCGCCGGGCGGCCTTGCGGCGCTCGGCGCGCCCCGGCCCGGGGGCGGCGGGCCCGGGGCCCTGCGAGGGCTCCTCGACGGTGCGCAGCGCCATCGTCCCGGAGTCGTCCGGATGGCCGGTCAGGTCGTCGTCCGGTACGTCGACCGCGACCGGGTCCCCGGCGACCGGAGCGGCGTAGTCGGCGGGCTCGTACGCGGGCGTGGCGGTGTACGCCCCCTGCTCCGCGTAGTAGGTCTCCTGAGGCTGCTGGGGCGCCTGCGGCTGATGAGGCGCCTGAGGCTCCTGAAGCGGCTCCTCGGCCCCGTAGGCGCCCCCGTGGTCCTCGTAGGCCTCCGGGCCCGGTATCGGCTCGTAGGGCCGCTCGTAGGGCTGCTCGTAGGCCTCGTAGGGCTCGTAGCCGGACGCCTCCGGCCCGTACGCCTGCTGCGGGACCGGACCGGAGCCGGGTATCGACCCGTCGGGGGGCAACTGCCCCGGTGCCTGCCCCGGCCCGTGCTCGGGCCCGTGCTCCGGTTCCTCCGGCAGGTTCGCCGCCCGGAACCACGGCGACCCGGCCGTCACGCGACGGCCTTGCCCACCACCGGCGCGAGTCCTTCCGACCGCGCGACCGCGCCCGTGTCGCCGCACTGCTCCAGCCAGTTGGCGAGCATCAGGTGCCCGTGCTCGGTGAGCACCGACTCGGGGTGGAACTGCACGCCTTCGACGGGCAGTTCACGGTGGCGCAGCCCCATGATGATGCCGTCCTCGGTCTGCGCGGTGACCTCGAGCTCGGCCGGCAGGGCGGCGGGCTCGGCGGCCAGCGAGTGGTAGCGGGTCGCGGTGAACGGCGAGGGCAGTCCGGCGAAGACGCCCTTGCCGCCGTGGACGACCGGCGAGGTCTTGCCGTGCAGCAGCTCGGGCGCCCGGTCGACGACTCCGCCGTACGCCACGGCCATGGACTGCATGCCGAGGCAGACGCCGAAGACGGGCACCCCGGTCGCGGCGCAGTGGCGCACCATGTCGATGCACACCCCGGCCTGTTCGGGCGCGCCCGGCCCGGGCGAGAGCAGCACGCCGTCGAAGCCGTCCTGGGCGTGGCTCAGCTCCACCTCGTCGTTGCGGAGCACTTCGCACTCGGCGCCGAGCTGGTAGAGGTACTGCACGAGGTTGAAGACGAAGCTGTCGTAGTTGTCGACGACGAGAATTCGCGCGCTCACTGGCCGTCCACCGTCACATCGTTGAACGGAAGCAGCGGCTCCGCCCAGGGGAACACGTACTGGAAGAGGGCGTAGACGACCGCGAGCACCAGCACGACCGAGATCAGCGCCTTCACCCAGGCGTTGCCCGGCAGATGCCGCCAGATCCATCCGTACATGACGTCCGCCGCCCCTTTCCGTTCGTTACGGGGACCAGAGTACGGGTCGGAGGGGCGCTCGCGGGTCAGCTGTCCAAAGCCTGTGGACGACCTGCCGTCACCGGCTGGGTGGCGTCCAGGTGGGCCCAGGCGATCAGCCGGTGGCTGCTGCCCCACTCGGGATCGCAGGTGGTGAGGGTGAGGTAGCGGCCGGGCCCGGAGAACCCGGACTTGCGCGGCACGGGGTCGATGACGCCGGTGTCGGTGGGCACGGTCCGGTAGGGCTCGCGGTCGATCCGGTACGTGAACCAGGTCGTCCCGTCGGTGAGGACCACGGCGTCGCCCTTGCGCAGCCGGGGGAAGTCCTTGAACGGATCTCCGTACGTGCGGCGGTGGCCGGCCACGGAGAAGTTGCCGGTCTCGCCGAGCCGGGCGGTGCCGGCGTAGTGGCCGAGGCCCTTCTTGAGGGTGCCGACGGCGGTGCCCTCCAGGACCGGCCACTCCCAGTCCCGGCCGAGCCGGGGCACGTACATGACGGCGAAGCCCTTGCCCGCGGTGTACGGGGCGGGGGCGGGCTTCGCGCCGGGCGCGGCGGGCCCGGGGGCCGGTTCGACCGGGTGGTCCACCCACTCCTGCTGGAGGGTGTCGAGCTGACCCGCGGTGGCACTGTCGGCCTGCACTCCCGTCCAGTACAGGAGGTAGGCGACGAAGAGCACGATCAGGGCGCCGGCGGTGATGCACAGTTCGCTGAGGGTCCGTACGACCAGGCGCAGTGCCACCGGCCCTCCCCGAGCAGTCGGCCTCAGCTCACCGGCCTCGGCTCACGGGCTTCAGCTCACCGGCTTCGCGTAGTGGAGGTCCACTGTGCCCGAGTAGCCGGGCAGAGTCACCGCCTTGTGCTCGTCGACTTTCCAGCCGAGACCGTAGGCCTTCACGTAGAGCTGGTAGTTCTGCAGCGCCGGGGAGTCGGCGAGTGACTTGTTCAGCTTGTCGCGGTCACCGACAGCGGTGATCTTGTAGGGCGGCGAGTAGACGCGGCCCTGGAGGATCAGGGTGTTGCCGACGCAGCGCACGGCGCTGGTGGAGATCAGCCGCTGGTCCATGACCTTGATGCCCTTGGCCCCGCCCTGCCACAGGGCGTTGACGACGGCCTGCAGGTCCTGCTGGTGGATGACCAGGTCGTTGGCCTGCGGCTCGGGGTAGCCGGGGGCGGCCTGGGCGTTCGGCGGGGCGTCGTTGAGGGTGACGGTGAGGCCGGGGCCGGAGGTCTCGGTGGTGCCGGCGGCGGTCTCCAGGGCCTTGAACTTCGCGTCCTGGGCCTTGGTGGAGCCGTCGTCGCGGGCGGCGAGGGCGTCGACCCGCCGGCGCAGCGCGGCGGCGGACTCGTCGAGGCCGGCGTTCTTGTGGCTGCGCTCCTCGATCAGGTCGGAGAGCCTGAGGAGGGAGGCGTCGGTGCGCAGATTGGTGCCCTTGGCGGTGTTGAAGCTGGTGACGAAGATCAGTCCGGCGAGGGCGAAGACGGCAGCGGTGAGCACCCGGACCGGCCGCCACCTGAGGCTTCGGCCCGGTCCCGTGGGAGTGTCGGCGGAATTGCTCAACGTACCCTGATCCCCTTCGGTGCCGCGGAAGCACTACGCTAACGGACGCCCGGCGGCGGCTGCGGTGCGCTGTGACACATCCGTGGTCACGGTCCGCTCCGTCCGGTCCCGGCACCCCGCCCCGCCACTGATCACTGCGCGGTCACGCAGCGCATCGACAGGAGAGTCCCTCGTGCCGAAGTCACGGATCCGCAAGAAGGCCGACTACACGCCGCCGCCCGCGTCGAAGCAGGCCGCGTCGATCAAGCTGACCAACCGCAGCTGGGTCGCGCCGGTGATGCTCGCGCTGTTCGCGATCGGTCTGGTGTGGATCGTGGTCTTCTACGTCACCGACGGCCGGCTGCCGCTGGAGTCCATCAGCAACTGGAACATCGTCGTCGGCTTCGGCTTCATCGCCGCCGGCTTCGGTGTGTCCACGCAGTGGAAGTAGCCCGTCAAGCTCTGCCCTGAGTTATCCACAGTGTTGTGCACAGCACTGGATAACTTACGAAGATCTGTGGATAACCCTCACGGTGTTGACGCCGGTACGACCGCGAGAACGCCTGTGCGGAAACGCTCCGCCCCCTGCCTCTGTGCCGTAAGCCCAGGTCAGAGCCAGGGGGCGCGGTCGTACCCGGGTGTCTGTGGCCACGCTGCCACCCACTGTGGATAACTCTGGGGAAAGCTTCCCGAAGAGCTCGTCCACAGCCCTTCGCGCTCAGGTGAGCGCGGCGGTGCGGGCCAGCACGATCCCCAGGTCGATCAGCAGCAGCAGTCCGCAGGCCCCGTACTGCACGAACTCCCGCCGGACCTTCGGCGCGTGCACGAAGGCGTACGTGAGCAGCGCGCCCGCGACCAGACCGCCGACGTGCGCCTCCCAGGAGACCCCGGGGCGGGCGAAGGTGAAGACCAGCGAGATCGCCACGAAGATCAGCACCGGCCGCATGTCGTAGCGGTGCCGCCGGGCCAGCACCACCCAGGCGCCGATCAGTCCGAAGACGATGCCGGACGCGCCGAGCGCGCCCTGGTTCTCCGGGGCGAGGAGATAGACCAGGGCCGATCCGGAGAGCCCGGACAGCAGGCACAGCGCGATGTAGCGGATCCGGCCCAGCTCGGGTTCGACGATCCCGCCGATCACCCACAGGCCGAGCATGTTGAAGACGAAGTGCGCGGCCTCCTGGTGCAGGAACGCCGAGGTGATCAGCCGGTACCACTCGCCGTCCGCGACGCCGACGACCTCGTCGAGCGCCGGGTTGTAGGCGTGCCCGATCATGTCCAGCTGGTCGACCAGCTGGGTGCCGGCCGCCTGGACCGCGATGAAGAGGGCCAGGTTGATCGCGATCAGGATCTTGGTGACCAGCCGGCCGTCCGCCACCACCCGGCCGCCCGCGACCGTCCGCGGCGTGTTGGCGTGCGGCGCGTGACCCGTGCCGGAGCCGTTGCGCACGCAGTCGGGGCACTGGAAGCCGACGGACGCGGACACCATGCACTCCGGGCAGATCGGCTTCTCGCAGCGCGTGCAGCGGATGCCGGTCTCGACGTCCGGATGGCGATAGCAGTGCATGAAGGTCCTCCGAGGACGGGTCGGCGGGGCAAGCACATCGCCCCGCCCTCCATACGGACGGGCGGGGCGCAAAGGTTCCTGACCGGGTACCCGGGTGCCGGATAACCGGGAACCGGGAACCGGTTCAGCGGCTCTCGATGACGACCGTCTCGATCACGACGTCGGCGACCGGCCGATCGGTGCGCGGGTTGGTGTCCACGGCGGCGATCGCGTCCACGACCGCCTTGCTGTCCTTGCCGACGACCTCGCCGAAGATCGTGTGCTTGCGGTTGAGCCAGGTCGTCGCGCCGAGCGTGATGAAGAACTGCGAGCCGTTGGTGCCGGGGCCGGCGTTGGCCATCGCGAGCAGATACGGCTTGTCGAAGAACAGCTCCGGGTGGAACTCGTCGGCGAACTCGTAGCCGGGGCCGCCCGTGCCGTTGCCCAGCGGGTCGCCGCCCTGGATCATGAAGCCCTTGATCACCCGGTGGAAGACCGTGCCGTCGTAGAGCGGATCCGTGGAGACCGCACCGGTCGCCGGGTGCGTCCACTCGCGCTCGCCGCGCGCCAGCTCGACGAAGTTCCGGACCGTCTTCGGGGCGTGGAACGGCAGCAGCCGAATCTCGATGTCGCCCAGATCGGTCTTCAGAGTCGCGTACAGCTGCTCGGCCACGTTCTGCCTTCCTCCACACCACACCACACACGTTTCGTGCGCATCCTCGCATGGCCGCATGCCCCGGATGCCCGCCCCGCATGCCGGAGCGCAGTACGGCAGGCATGATTCCAAAAAGGATGGAAAGGTGAAAAACCGACATCGCCACCGAGGAGGAGGAATCCCGTGACCCGCATGGACAGCGTGCGCGCCGCGACAGGTTCGGCGAAGGAGAGCGTCGTGCACGCCGCGGAAGTGGTGGCGCCGTACGCCGAGACAGCCAGGGACCAGGCCGTTCAGTACGCACACGAGGCGCGCGTCAGGCTCGCCCCGAAAGTCTCCAAGGCCGCGTCGCAGGCCCGTGTTCAGGCGCGTACGCAGTACGACACCCTGGTCGCACCGCACGTGCCGCCGCGGGTCGACGAGGCCGCGCAGCGCTGTGCGGCCGTGACCCGCAAGGCCGCCCGTCAGGCGGCCGACTACACCGTTCCGCGTGTCGAGCACGCGGTTGCCGCGACCGGTCCGGTCCTGGAGGAGGCCGGGTCGCGCTCGACCGCCGCCTGGGCCGCGCTGCGCGGTCAGGTGACGCCGAGGGACGTCGAGAAGATCATGAAGAAGCATGAGCGTCAGGCGAAGGCCGGACGTCTCGCCAAGGGCCTCGTGGTCCTCAGCCTTCTGGTCGGCGGCGCGATCGCCGCCTGGAAGTGGTGGGACAAGCAGGCCAACCCCGACTGGCTGGTCGAACCTCCCGCTCCCACCGAGGTGGACGAGGAGACCGGGCTGTCGTCCGTCGACGACGGCGGTGCGTCACTCGATCCCGGGGTGGCGGCCAAGGAGGCCGAGGAGGAGGCCGCGAAGCGCGACGAGGAACGTCGCTGATCGCCGGCCGGTACGGGCTGCGTTCTGCGGACTGCATTCTGCGGACTGCGGTACGGACTGCGGTCGTTCGGACTGCGGCACGAACGACGTACGGGCGGTCGTACGAGCGAGCGGGGCGCGGCGGAGGTTCCCGCCGCGCCCTACGCGGTCGCGGTCCGGCCGGTCAGCGCCAGGCCGGACAGCTCGGCCGAGCCGGAGCCGTACGCCGAGCCGGAACCGGAGCCGTACGCCGCACCGTGGCCGTCGGCCGCGTCGCCGTCGACCGGCAGGTGACGGACGGCCGGGGAGGAACCGTGCGCCTCGGCGCCGATGCGCTGCTTGATGGTGGGCGGCACGGCGCGGCCCTGCGCGAGGTGCCAGTGGGGTGCCGTTCGCTGGGCGGGCAGCGGCACGGCCGCGCGGTCCGCGCGGTTCTCGGCGCCGCCGGCCGGGGCGGGCTCGTCGCCCTGGGCGAGGACCGGCTGGGCGGTGGCGGCGGTGGCGGGAGTCGCCAGGCCGAGGGAGGCGAGCAGGGCGACGAGGACGGAGACGAAGGCGGTCCAGAACTGCTTGACCTTGGCGGTGGCCATGACCCCTCACTTTCGTGGTGTCGAGTCCCGAGGGCCCGAGGGTTCCGCGCGGTTCGCGTGCCTCGCGGGGTTCTGGGCCGTTCTCGGATGGTTCATTTCGGATTGCGCGCTTTTCGTACATTGCTCATGATGGGGACGCGACTCCGGGATGTCCGGAGGCACGCAGCCGCCGCGCAGTTCTTCCGATGAACACCACTCGTACGGGTCAGTGGGCGGCGCTCCGGGAGCGCTCCGCCCAGCGCACCGCGGGGCCCGTGGCCAGGCCCGCGACCAGGAAGATCGCGCCCAGGAGCAGCCAGCCGGCCACGCCCCAGCCGATCAGCAGCGTGGTGACGAGCAGCGGCCCGAGGGTCCGCGCGACCGGCACGCCCGTGCCGTAGAAGCCCTGGTACTGGCCGATCCGGTCGGCCGGGGCGAGCGCGAAGCCGATCTGCCACGAGCCGGCGGAGTGCCGCATCTCGGCGACGACCTGGAGCACCGCGCCGAGCACCAGGACGGCGACCGTGGGCCAGGCGCCGAATCCGGCGGCGGTCACCGCGAACACCGCGCAGGAGCCGAGCATCACGGCGCTGGACCGGCCCACCGCGCGGGTGGCCTCCGGCAGCCCGGTCACCGAGCGCGCGGCCCGCACCTGAAACAACATCACCGCACCGGTGTTGAGGACGAAGAGGGCCGAGACCGTCCAGCCGGGGGCCGTGGTGCGCTCCACGATCCACAGCGGAAGGGCCAGGCTCAGCAGCGGCATGCGGAGCAGCAGTACGGCGTTGAGCAGGGCGAGCAGCGCGTACGGGCGGTCCCGCAGCACCACGAGCCGGGGCTCGCCGGCGGCGCCGGCCGGGCTGGCGGGGACAGCGGGGAGGCTGCGGAGCACCAGGGCGCAGAAGAGGAAGCCGAGCGCGTCGAGGGCGAAGACGGCGAGGTAGGCGGTGCGGGTGCCGTCGGCGATGGCGAGGCCGCCGAGCGCGGCGCCGACGGCGAGCCCGGCGTTGAGCGTGGCCTGCAGCCGGGCCAGCATGCCGACCCGGGCCGCCGGCCCGACCAGCCCGGCGAGCAGCGCCTGCCGGGCGGCGGCGAGACCGCTCTGCGCCGTGGCGTACAGGGTCGCGGCGAGCAGGAAGGGCACGAAGTCGCGGATGAGCAGGAAGGAGGCGACGGCCACCGAGGTGGCGAGGGCGAGCAGTACGGCGCTGCCGCGCGCCCCGCGCCGGTCGGCGAGGTGCCCGAGCGGCACTCCGGCCAGCGACCCGATGCCCCAGGCGAGGGCGAGCCCGGCGCCGATCTGCGCCGCGGACAGCCCGACGATCCGGGAGAAGTACAGCGCCGAGGTCACATAAAAGGCCCCGTCCCCCACGGAGTTGCCGAACTGCGCGACCAACAGCGCCCGCCGCGTCCGCCCCTCAGGACGGGCCGTGCTCTCCCCGCCCTCGGTGTTCTCCGTGCGCTCCGTCGTCGTCATGCCCCTGAATCTAGGGCCGGGTGGCCCAGAGATCCCGGTCCATTGCGTGGCAGTACGACTGGGCCACTTCCCCCGTCAGGAAGCCTTCTTCCCCACAAGCACGAACTCGTTGTAGGGGAAGGCCTTGCCGATCGACCGGGCGAACGGGAAGGAGTAGCTGCGCTCGACGACCAGACCCGCCTTCTCGGCGTGCGCGCGCAGCCCGTCGAAGTCGACGAAACGCACATGCGTGGCGTCCGTCTTGTAGCCCGCCTCCTGCGGACAGATCAGCACCACCGACCCACCCGGCTTCACCAGCGGCAGATACTGCTCCAGGACCGAGTTCCCCAGCGTCTCGTCCATGTGCTCCAGAACATGCGCGCACAGCAGACTGTCGAAGGAGCCCGGACCACAGTCCGGAGCCGCGGCCAGCTCGTCCGGCGTGAACGCCTTCAGCCCCCGCTCACGACACGCCTCGACCGAGGTCGCGTTGTGGTCGACCCCCACACTGTCCGGCCCGCAGTTCAGCAGATTCCGCCCGATCCCACACCCGACGTCGAGCACCCGCCCCAGACCCAGCCGCTTCAGATTCCACCGGTACGGCGCCTGAGTGGGCAGCAGACGTTTGATCCCCGAGCTCTCCAGCCGCGCGAGCCGCTGGGTGTAGTCGGAGGATTCCGTGCCGGACATCGACGACCGCCTTCTGTTGTGATCAGGCCCACAGGTTAAGTCAGGGATGGGGGCCCGACAATGGCGGCTTCGACCGGGCGCTCGAGCCGGCTCGCGTACCCGAGCGTCCCGAGCAGGCGGACGGGGCGGGCCTCACCGGGCTCGCGGAGGCGCCCGTCCGGTCGGGTCCGGTCACGGCCGGGGCGACGGGCCCGCCCTCGGGGCGCGGAGGCATGCCAGAAAGCCCCTCCGGGCCCGCGTTTTCGCAGGTCGGAGGGGCTTTCTTCCGGTGGAGCCTAGGGGAGTCGAACCCCTGACATCTGCCATGCAAAGACAGCGCTCTACCAACTGAGCTAAGGCCCCGGAACGAGACCAGAGTACCGGGTGACCCCCCGTATCCCGCAAAAGGATTGGGACTCCCCGTGGGCGACCACGCTCCGTAAGATGCTGACCGGGGTTCGCAGTGGCGAACCCAAGGGATGGGGAGAAGTAGTAATGGATACAGCGCAGCAGGAAGCCACGGCCAGAGCCAGGGAGCTTCAGCGCAGTTGGTACGGGGAGCCGTTGGGGGCGCTCTTCCGTCGGCTGATCGACGACCTCGGGCTGAACCAGGCCAGGCTCGCCGCCGTGCTCGGGCTCTCGGCGCCCATGCTGTCCCAGCTGATGAGCGGCCAGCGGGCCAAGATCGGCAATCCCGCGGTCGTCCAGCGTGTCCAGGCCCTGCAGGAGCTTGCCGGCCAGGTCGCCGACGGCAGCGTCAGCGCCGCCGAGGCCACCGACCGGATGGACGAGATCAAGAAGTCCCAGGGCGGCTCCGTGCTCACCGCCGGCAGCCAGACCACCTCCAGCAGCGGCGCGCCCACCGTGCGCCGGGTGGTGCGCGAGATCCAGTCCCTGCTGCGCTCCGTGGCCGCGGCCGGCGACATCATCGAGGCGGCCGACTCGCTCGCGCCGGTCCACCCCGAGCTGGCAGAGTTCCTCCGGGTGTACGGCGCGGGGCGCACCTCCGACGCGGTCGCCCACTACGAGTCGCACCAGAACTAACGCCGACGGTACGGGGAGCGGGCGCAGCGCGATGGGTGAGGTCTTCGCGGGTCGGTACGAGCTGATCGATCCGATCGGCCGTGGCGGGATCGGCGCGGTCTGGCGTGCCTGGGACCACCGGCGCCGCCGTTACGTGGCGGCCAAGGTGCTCCAGCAGAGCGACGCCCACGCACTGCTCCGCTTCGTGCGCGAGCAGGCGCTGCGCATCGACCACCCGCACGTCCTCGCCCCGGCCAGCTGGGCCGCGGACGACGACAAGGTCCTCTTCACGATGGACCTGGTGGCGGGCGGCTCGCTGGCGCACGTGATCGGGGACTACGGCGCGCTGCCGCCCCGGTTCGTGTGCGTCCTGCTCGACCAGCTGCTGTCCGGTCTGGCCGCGGTGCACGCGGAGGGGGTCGTGCACCGCGACATCAAGCCGGCGAACATCCTCATGGAGGTCACCGGCACCGGACGGCCGCACCTGCGGCTCTCCGACTTCGGCATCTCGATGCGCAAGGGCGAGCCCCGCCTCACCGAGACCAACTACGTGGTGGGGACGCCCGGTTACTTCGCGCCCGAGCAACTGATGGGCGCCGAGCCCGACTTCACGGCCGATCTGTTCGCGGCCGGCCTGGTCGCGCTCTATCTGCTCCAGGGCCGCAAGCCCGACTCGCAGGCCCTCGTGGAGCACTTCCGGGCGCACGGCACGCCGGGCGCCCCGCAGGGCATCCCGGAGCCGCTCTGGCAGGTCCTCGCCGGGCTGCTGCAGCCCGACCCGCAGGCGCGCTTCAAGACGGCCACGGGGGCGCGCAAGGCGCTCACGGCAGCCGTCGAGCTGCTGCCGGAGCCCGCGGCCGGTGAGGAGCCGGTCGAGGTCTTCGACCAGATCGGCCCGCTGCCGGCCGGCTTCGGCCCGGACGGCCCGCAGCCCGCGGCCCCGGCCGCCCCGGCGCCCGCGCCCGTACCCGTACAGCCCCTGCCGGGACCGTCCGAGACCGGCAGCTTCCATCTGCCGCCGCCACCGCAGCACGCGCCCGTGCAGGCGCCCGCACCGGCTCCGACGCCGACCCAGCGGGTGGTCGCGGCCCCCGCCGCCTTCGTGCAGACGCCCACGGCGGCCGTGCCGTACGAGCAGCAGCAGCCGCACAACCAGCCCGCCGTGGTCCCCGTACGCCGACCGGGGCCGCCCGCCAAGGTGGCGGTGCCGGTCCTGATCACCGCCCTGGTGTGCTTCGCCGTGGGGATCTGGGCCCTGCTGCAGGCCTAGGCCGTATCTCAGCCCGCCCTACGGGCCAGGAGCCACCAGGCGCCCAGGCCGAGCAGCAGCACGCTGCCCGCGCCGATGCCCGCGGCGCCGACGATCTTCAGGGTGCCGCTGCGCTCGGCCTCGCCGGCGCTCTGGCCGCTGGCGGCCGCGTCGCGGTCGTCCGCGGTCACCGAGAAGACGCCGGCGGGCCCGGCGTACGGCGGCGCGGGCTTGGCCTGGCCCGTGATGTTCACGCGCAGGGTCAGCGGAAGCGGCTTGTCCCCGTAGTCCTTGGCCAGTTCCGGGCTGAGGGTCGCCGACAGGTAGTACCAGCCGGCGAAGCGCATGGCGCTGGTGGAGTCGTTGGACGCGAAGCGGTTCTCGTAGGCCACCGGGCGCTCCGGGTCGAGCGCCATCGTCGCCGGGTCGCCGGAGTACGTCATGGAGTCCTGGTCGACATGGCCGCGCGCCGGGTTCTCCAGGGAGAGCACCAGCGCGTTGGAGACATAGGCGTCGCCGGCCGGGCTGCTGCCCAGTTCCGCGCTGGCGAAGAGCTGCTGGCCCCAGTCGACCGGCACCCGGTAGTAGACCGTGCGGCCGGGCGCGAGGTCGGTGCGCCACTCGCCCTGCGTCAGCGAGGTGGCGTCGGTGAAGCCGGCGCCGCCGTCGCGCCGCTGCGGGCCGCCGGTGGGCGGCTGGGGCGTGCCGGAGGCCCAGTTCGAGGGGAGCGCGGTCGGGCCGGGCGCCTTGGAGAGGCCCGGCTCGGTCAGATAGCGGATCTCCAGGTCCCAGTCGCCGCCGTCCGAGCCGTCCTTGGAGTCGCGCTCGACGAGGACGTAGTACGCGCCGGCCTGCGTGCAGCTCGTCGACTCCGGCTCGATGGTGCGGTGGGCGTACGCGGCGATGGGCTGGGTGAACGCACCGGAGAAGGAGACGGTCTGGTAGCCGCACTGGCTGTTGGAGCCGTCCTGCATGCTCACCTTGATGCCGTCGCCGTAGGTGGCCTTGCCGCCCTTCCTGGGGACGGCGACGACGGAGACGTACGCGTTCTGCTTCGTGTCGAGGTCGACGCGGTAGTAGAG
The DNA here is from genome assembly GCF_041270065.1 of Streptomyces fradiae. Lineage (NCBI taxonomy): Bacteria > Bacillati > Actinomycetota > Actinomycetes > Kitasatosporales > Streptomycetaceae > Streptomyces > Streptomyces fradiae. The sequence goes on from NZ_CP065958.1 coordinate 3,932,484, forward strand.
CTTGCCGTCCTTCTTGATGGTGGAGCGGTAGGTCTGGCCGGCCTTCAGCCGCGCGGCGTCCAGGTTGGAGACGGCGCCCGTCACCTGCTGCGCGGCGCCGTCGAAGGCGTACGCGCCGTCGCCGCCGGCCGCCGCCCACGCCCCGCCCGGCAGGGCGAGGCCCGCGCACAGTGCCGTGGCCAGCGCCCCGGCCGCCCGCCCGTACGCCGCGGCCGTGCCCCGGCCGCGCCCGGTACCCCGTTGCCTCTTCACGCGCTTCCCCTCGTCGTGTCCGTGCCGGCCCATCCTGCCCGCCCGTACGGCCCACACCCTACAAATTCGCGAGAGCAAGCCTTCCGTTCGCAAGAGAAAACCAAGAGGAAGCCGAGAGAGACAGAGCGAGGCCCCGGCCGCTTCACGCGACCGGGGCCTCACCCTTGGACGATCTGTTCGTCTCACACACCCGAACCTGCGGGCACGGAGTCGGTCGCCTCCGTCCACAGATCCTGCTCGGCGCGATCCGCCTGGATCTGGCGGTACACGAGGAGCCCGCCGATGGCGGCCAGTGCGACCAGGAGAAGCTTCTTCACCGCGCGACCTCGTCTTTCGTTGACGTAGGAGACTTCTGACGCCCACTCTACACACCGGTCGATATCGATCGGTGACCTAGCCGGACACGCGTCCGCCAAAAGCAATCGGCCCGGACGGGTGAACCGTCCGGGCCGATCTTCTGTGTGGGGCTAACAGGATTTGAACCTGTGGCCTCATCCTTATCAGGGATGCGCTCTAACCAACTGAGCTATAGCCCCGCCGCGCTTTGCGGTGTGTGTCCCGCGCGCTGACTCCTGAAGATTAGCGCACGTGGGGGCCAGTCCCAAAATCGGTTCCGAGGACCGGCCCCCCGAGGGTCATGCGGGGGTCATCCGCAGGTCACTCGTCCTCCGCCAGCGTGAGCTCGACGCCGCCCACGAATCCGGCCGAGAGGTTGTAGATGAAGGCGCCCAGGGTGGCGAGCGCCGTCATCAGGACGACGTCGATCACCGCGATCACCGAGGTGAACATCAGGACGCGCGGCAGCGACAGGAAGGACTGCAGGTCGAAGCCGTTCGACTCGTTGGAGCCGGTCGCCTCGCTGATGGTGCCGCCGACGGTCGAGAAGACGCCCATGGCGTCCATGACCATCCACAGCACCGCCGCGGCCACCACCGTGCAGATGCCGAGCGCGATGGAGAGCAGGAAGCTCACCTTCATCACCGACCACGGGTCCGCCTTGGCGACCCGCAGCCGCGCCTTGCGGGTGCGCGGCGTGGTGCGCGCCCCCGTCCGGGCCTTGCGCTGGGCGGCCGCGTTCTGGCCGCCCAGGGTGCCGCCGGCGCCACCGCCCTGCGGCTGCTGGCCGGTGCCATAGGCCTGCGGCGGGTGGTACGGGCCGCTCTGCTGCGCCCCCGCCCGCTCGCCGGGCAGTGGCCCGTTGTACGTCTCGTACGAGGGCCGCTGCCCCCGAGTGTCCGTCACCGTACCCCCTTGGGAGTCCGTGGCGGGGCCACGGGCACCGCTCGATCCTGCGGACCGGCCGTCGGCCGAACCGGCGCCCGTGGCTCCACTCACGCTCTACTCCTCGTGCTCCCCGGTCGCGGGCTCCGTGCCCTCGACCGCCTCGGCTGTCTCGACCGCCCCGGCCGTCTCGACAGCCCCAGCCTCGGTCGTCTCGACAGCCTCGTCGGCATCCTCGTCCTCGCCGCCCTCGGCATTGCGGGCGATTCCGACGACGGCATCGCGCTTGCCCAGGTTGATCAGCTGGACGCCCATGGTGTCACGGCCGGTCTCCCTGACTTCGTTGACTCGCGTACGAATCACACCGCCGGACAACGTGATGGCGAGGATCTCGTCCGTCTCCTCGACCACCAGCGCGCCCACGAGAGAGCCACGGTCCTCCACGATCTTGGCGGCCTTGATGCCGAGGCCGCCACGACCCTGGACGCGGTACTCGTCGACGGCGGTGCGCTTCGCGTAGCCACCGTCGGTCGCGGTGAAGACGAAAGTACCCGGCCGGACGACATTCATCGAGAGAAGCTCGTCGTCCTCGCGGAAACTCATCCCCTTGACGCCGGACGTGGCGCGTCCCATCGGGCGCAGCGCGTCGTCCGTTGCGGTGAAGCGGATCGACTGCGCCTTCTTGGAGACCAGCAGCAGGTCGTCCTCGGCGGACACCAGCTCGGCGCCGATCAGCTCGTCGTCGCTGCCGTCCTCCCGCTCGCGCAGGTTGATCGCGATGACACCGCCGGAGCGCGGGGAGTCGTAGTCCTTGAGGGCGGTCTTCTTCACCAGGCCGGCCTTGGTGGCGAGCACCAGGTACGGCGCGGCCTCGTAGTCGCGGATCGCGAGGATCTGGGCGATCTGCTCGTCCGGCTGGAAGGCCAGCAGGTTGGCCACGTGCTGGCCGCGGGCGTCCCGGCCGGCGTCCGGCAGCTCGTACGCCTTGACCCGGTAGACCCGGCCCTTGTTGGTGAAGAACAGCAGCCAGTGGTGCGTGGTGGAGACGAAGAAGTGGTCGACGATGTCGTCCTGCTTCAGCTTCGTGCCGCGCACACCCTTGCCGCCGCGCTTCTGCGAGCGGTAGTCCTCGGTCTTGGTCCGCTTCACATAGCCGCCACGCGTGATGGTGACGACGATGTCCTCCTCGGCGATCAGGTCCTCGATGGACATGTCGCCGTCGAAGGGCACCAGCTGCGAGCGGCGGTCGTCGCCGAACTTGTCGACGATCGCGGCCAGCTCCTCGCTGACGATCGCGCGCTGCTTCTCGGGCGAGGCGAGGATCGCGTTGTACTCGTTGATCTTCGCCTGGAGCTCGTCGTGCTCGGCGACGATCTTCTGGCGCTCCAGGGCGGCGAGCCGGCGCAGCTGCATCTCGAGGATGGCGTTGGCCTGGATCTCGTCGATCGTGAGCAGGTCCATCAGGCCCGCGCGGGCGACCTCGACGGTCTCGCTGCGCCGGATGAGGGCGATGACCTCGTCGATCGCGTCGAGCGCCTTGAGCAGACCGCGCAGGATGTGGGCGCGCTCCTCGGCCTTGCGCAGCCGGAAGCGCGTCCGGCGCACGATGACCTCGATCTGGTGCGTCACCCAGTGGCGGATGAACGCGTCCAGGGAGAGGGTGCGCGGCACGCCGTCGACGAGCGCCAGCATGTTGGCGCCGAAGTTCGTCTGCAGGTCGGTGTGCTTGTAGAGGTTGTTGAGGACGACCTTGGCGACGGCGTCCCGCTTGAGCACGATGACCAGGCGCTGGCCGGTCCGGGACGAGGTCTCGTCGCGGACGTCGGCGATGCCGCCGACCTTGCCGTCCTTCACCAGGTCGGCGATCTTCTGCGCGAGGTTGTCCGGGTTGACCTGATAGGGCAGCTCGGTGACCACCAGGCACTGGCGGTTCTGGATCTCCTCGACCTCGACGACCGCGCGCATGGTGATGGAGCCGCGGCCGGTGCGGTACGCCTCCTCGATGCCCTTGCGGCCGACGACGAGCGCGCCGGTGGGGAAGTCCGGGCCCTTGATGCGCTCGATGAGCGCGTCGAGCAGCTCCTCGTGGCTGGCCTCGGGGTTGGCCAGGTACCACTGGGCGCCCTCGGCGACCTCGCGCAGGTTGTGCGGCGGGATGTTGGTCGCCATGCCGACGGCGATGCCGGCGGAGCCGTTGACCAGCAGGTTCGGGAACCGGGCCGGGAGGACCGTCGGCTCCTGGTTGCGGCCGTCGTAGTTGTCCTGGAAGTCGACGGTCTCCTCGTCGATGTCCCGGACCATCTCCATCGACAGCGGCGCCATCTTGCACTCGGTGTAGCGCATGGCGGCGGCCGGGTCGTTGCCCGGGGAGCCGAAGTTGCCGTTGGAGTCGACGAGCGGCATCCGCATCGACCAGGGCTGGGCGAGGCGGACGAGGGCGTCGTAGATCGAGGTGTCGCCGTGCGGGTGATACGTACCCATGACGTCGCCGACGACGCGGGCGCACTTGTAGAAGCCCTTCTCGGGCCGGTAGCCGCCGTCGTACATCGCGTACAGCACGCGGCGGTGCACCGGCTTGAGGCCGTCGCGGACGTCGGGCAGCGCGCGGGACACGATGACGGACATCGCGTAGTCGAGGTACGAGCGCTGCATCTCGGTCTCGAGCCCGACGGGCTCGATCCGCAGCTGCGGCTCCTCCTCTTCCGCGGTCCCGGTGTTCTCGGTGTTCACAGGAGTGTTGTCGTCGGCCATTGCTGGTCGTCAGTCCTTTCGTACGGTCAGCTGAGACCGACTCAGATGTCGAGGAAGCGAACGTCCTTGGCGTTGCGCTGGATGAACGAGCGCCGCGCCTCGACGTCCTCGCCCATCAGCACCGAGAAGAGGTCGTCGGCCTGGGCGGCGTCGTCCAGGGTGACCTGGCCGAGCACCCGGTGCTCGACGTCCATGGTGGTGACGCGCAGCTCCTCGGCGTTCATCTCGCCCAGACCCTTGAAGCGCTGGATCGAGTCCTCGCGGATCCGCTTGCCGTTCTGCTTGCCCAGCTCGACGAGCGCGTCGCGCTCGCGGTCCGAGTAGGCGTACTCGAAGTCGTCCCGGCCCCACTTGATCTTGTACAGCGGGGGACGGGACAGGTAGACGTGACCGGCCTCGACCAACGGGCGCATGAAGCGGAAGAGGAAGGTCAGCAGCAGCGTGTTGATGTGCTGGCCGTCGACGTCGGCGTCCGCCATCAGGATGATCTTGTGATAGCGGAGCTTCTCGATGTCGAAGTCCTCGTGGACACCGGTGCCGAAGGCGGAGATCAGCGCCTGGACCTCGGTGTTCTGCAGGATCTTGTCGACCCGGGCCTTCTCGACGTTCAGGATCTTGCCGCGGATCGGCAGGATGGCCTGGTACATCGGGTTGCGGCCGGACTTGGCCGAGCCGCCGGCGGAGTCACCCTCGACGATGAAGATCTCGCACTTGGTCGGGTCGTTCGACTGGCAGTCGGACAGCTTGCCCGGCAGCGACGCCGACTCCAGGAGGCCCTTGCGGCGGGTCAGGTCGCGGGCCTTGCGCGCGGCCACGCGCGCGGTGGCGGCGTTGATGCCCTTGCGGATGATGTCCGCGGCCTCGACGGGGTTGCGGTCGAACCAGTCCGTGAGGTGCTCGTGGACGACCTTCTGGACGAAGGTCTTCGCCTCGGTGTTGCCGAGCTTCGTCTTGGTCTGGCCCTCGAACTGCGGCTCGCCGAGCTTGACCGAGATGATCGCGGTCAGACCCTCGCGGATGTCGTCGCCGGTGAGGTTGTCGTCCTTCTCGCGGAGCAGCTTCTTGTCGCGCGCGTACTTGTTGACGAGCGTCGTCAGCGCCGCGCGGAAGCCCTCCTCGTGCGTACCGCCCTCGTGGGTGTGGATCGTGTTGGCGAAGGAGTACACACCCTCGCTGTACGAGGAGTTCCACTGCATCGCGATCTCGACCGAGAGCGTGCGCTCCTTGTCCTCGGCCTCGACGTCGATGACGCTGGGGTGGATCAGCTCGCCCTTGCGCGAGTTGAGGTACGTCACGAAGTCGACGATGCCGCCCTCGTAGTGGTACTTCACCGTACGGGCGGCGGGCTCGGCGGCCGCCTCGGCGTCCGGGTCGTCGGCGCCCACGGTCGCCTTCGCGGACTCGCGCTCGTCGGTGAGCGTGATGGTGAGGCCCTTGTTGAGGAAGGCCATCTCCTGGAAGCGGCGCGAGAGCGTCTCGAAGGAGTACTCGACCGTCTCGAAGATGTCCGGGTCGGACCAGAAGGTGACCGAGGTGCCGGTCTCGCCGGTGGCCTCGTGCTGCGCGAGGGGCGCGGTCGGGACGCCCATCTTGTAGTCCTGCGTCCAGCGGTGGCCGTCGGTCTTGATCTCGACGGAGACCTTCGTGGACAGCGCGTTCACGACGGAGACGCCGACACCGTGCAGACCGCCGGAGACGGCGTAGCCGCCGCCGCCGAACTTGCCGCCCGCGTGCAGCACGGTCAGCACGACCTCGACGGCCGGCTTGCCCTCGGAGGCCACGATGCCGACCGGGATGCCACGGCCGTTGTCGACGACACGCACGCCGCCGTCGGCCAGGATCGTCACGTCGATGGTGTCCGCGTGCCCGGCCAGGGCCTCGTCGACCGAGTTGTCGACGACCTCCTGCACCATGTGGTGCAGGCCGCGCTCGCCGGTCGAGCCGATGTACATGCCAGGGCGCTTGCGCACGGCATCCAGGCCTTCGAGGACCTGGATGTTGCTGGCGGTGTACTGGTTGTTCTCGTTGGGGTTGCCGGAATCGGCCACGAAGCGCCCTTTCTGGCACAGCACAGGCCGTTCTCCGGGCATACGGGAGCCGGCTGCGTCGTTCGACTTGTTCCGCAGGGTGGCGGGATTGTCTTCCAGTCTACCGGTACCACTGACACTCATGGGGGTTTGCCGGTACCTGAATGCTCATGTGCCGCCCTCGACGGCCCCGAGACGACTCCCCATATCCGGAGAGGGGCTCCAGAGGCCCCTGACGGCCACCTAGCGCTTCGGGTCGTAGCGCGTTGTGGTGGCGGAGGGCGAGGACCTGGCAGAGGCGAAGTGGGGGTTGGCTGTTTGTGGGCATTCGTCCCGCTTGGGCTGGGGGTCCCCCCGCCGAAGGCAGGGGGAGGGTGGGCAGAAACCCCCCAGGGCGGCGCCCGTTCCCCGCGCCTCCGCCCCGACGGACCCGCACCCGCGGTCGGTCCGGCTCAGCCGTACGTGTCCCCGGGCCCCGTAGACCCCGGCGCCCGCAGCGGCCCGTACCCCCGGCGGGGCCCGCCGGGCCCGAGCACCTTGATCATCCGCACCGTCCCGTGCCCGAGGTCCTCGTTCAGCCGCGCCACCAGCCTCGGCGCGAGCAGCCTCAGCTGCGTCGCCCACACCGTGGAATCGCACTGCACGGTGAGCACCCGCTCCTCCGGCTCCTCGTCGTACTTCAGCGGCACGCAGTGCTTCGCCAGGTCCTCGCCGACGATCTGCGGCCAGCGCCCCATGACCCCGCCCACCGCCGCCGGCGTCTCCCAGCCGCGCTCGGTGATCAGCCGGTTGATCGCGGCGCCGAGCGCCATCGGGTCGCGCCCGTCGGCGCGCGCGCCGGAGCGCAGTCCGCCGCCGCGCCGGGCCTGCTTCTTCTGCGCGGCGGCCGCGCCCCGCGCCTTCGCCTGCTCCTTGGCGGCGCGCAGCGCGACGCGGGCGAGGTCGACCCCGGTCGGCTCGGGAGCCGAAGGCTTGTCCACAGGTTGTGGAGACTGTGGGGAACTCTCGCCGTTCATCACCGCGCCGCCACCTTCTCCACCGCGCCGCCCGCCACCGCGTACCGCGTCCCCGCGAGGACTCCCGGCACGTCGTCGTCGACCGCCGCCGTCACGAGCACCTGCTCGCCCGGTGCCACCAGCTCCGCGAGCCGCTCGCGGCGCCGCGCGTCCAGCTCGGCGAAGACGTCGTCGAGGACGAGCACCGGCTCGTTGCCCTCGGCGCGCAGCAGGTCGTACGAGGCGAGGCGGAGCGCCAGCGCGTACGACCAGGACTCGCCGTGGCTCGCGTACCCCTTGGCCGGCAGGTCGCCGAGCTTGAGCAGCAGGTCGTCGCGGTGCGGTCCGACCAGCGTGACCCCGCGCTCGATCTCCTGCTTGCGTACGTCGGCGAGCGCGCCGATCAGCTGCCCGTACAGCTCCTCCCGGGTGTGCCCGGAACCGGGTGCGGAGGGCTTGTACTCCAGCTGGACCGGCCCGCCGCCGGGAGCCAGCTGCTCGTACGCCTTGTCGGCGAGCGGGCGGAGCATGCCGATGAGGTCGAGCCGCTGGGCCAGCAGCTCGGCGCCGGCCCGGGCCAGGTGCTGGTCCCACACGTCGAGCGTGGACATGTCCATGGAGCGGCCGCCGTGCCGCCGCGCCATGGCGGCGGACTTCAGGAGCGTGTTGCGCTGCTTGAGCACCCGCTCGTAGTCGGAGCGCACGCCCGCCATGCGCGGCGCGCGCGCCGTGATCAGCTCGTCGAGGAAGCGCCGGCGCTCACCGGGGTCGCCCTTGATCAGCGCCAGGTCCTCCGGCGCGAACAGCACGGTCCGTACGATGCCGAGCACGTCCCGCGGCCTGACCTGCGAGGACCTGTTGATACGGGCCCGGTTCGCGCGCCCCGGGTTGAGCTCCAGCTCGACCAGCTGGGAGCGCTCGCCCTGGGTGACGGCGGCCCGGATGACCGCCCGCTCCGCGCCCATCCGCACCAGCGGGGCATCGGAGGAGACGCGGTGGCTGCCGAGGGTGGCGAGATAGCCGACCGCCTCGACGAGATTGGTCTTGCCCTGGCCGTTCGCCCCCACGAACGCGGTGACGCCCGGATCGAGCGGAACCTCGACCCGGGCGTACGAGCGGAAGTCGGCCAGCGACAGATGCGTGACGTGCATGGTGGGCGCCGACCTTCCCCCGGCTGCTGTGCACCGCGGGGTGCACAGCCTGTGGATTACTTCTTCGTCTCGACCGCGTGGCCGCCGAACTGGTTGCGCAGTGCGGCGATCATCTTCATCTGCGGCGAGTCGTCCTGACGCGACGCGAACCGCGCGAACAGCGACGCGGTGATCGCCGGGAGCGGTACGGCGTTGTCGATGGCGGCCTCGACGGTCCACCGGCCCTCGCCGGAGTCCGAGGCGTAGCCGCGCAGCTTGTCCAGGTGCTCGTCCTCGTCGAGGGCGTTGACCGCGAGGTCCAGCAGCCAGGAGCGGATGACGGTGCCTTCCTGCCAGGAGCGGAAGACCTCGCGGACGTCGGTCACGGAGTCGACCTTCTCCAGGAGCTCCCAGCCCTCGGCGTAGGCCTGCATCATCGCGTACTCGATGCCGTTGTGGACCATCTTCGCGAAGTGGCCGGCGCCGACCTTGCCCGCGTGCACGGAGCCGAACTCGCCCTCGGGCTTGAGGGCGTCGAAGATCGGCTGGACCTTCGCGACGTGCTCGGCGTCGCCGCCGTACATCAGCGCGTAGCCGTTCTCCAGGCCCCAGACGCCGCCGGAGACACCGCAGTCGACGAAGCCGATGCCCTTGGCGGCGAGCTCCTCGGCGTGCTTCTCGTCGTCCGTCCAGCGGGAGTTTCCGCCGTCCACGACGATGTCGCCGGGGGAGAGCAGCTGGGCCAGCTCGTCGACGGTCGACTGGGTCGCCGCACCGGCGGGGACCATGACCCACACGACGCGCGGACCCTTGAGCTTGCCCACAAGCTCTTCGAGGCTGTGGACATCGGCGAGGTCCGGGTTGCGGTCGTATCCGACGACAGTGTGGCCGGCGCGGCGAATGCGCTCGCGCATGTTGCCGCCCATCTTGCCGAGACCGACGAGACCGAGCTCCATCAGAGATTCCTTAAGCGTCGTGTGCGGTTCGTACCCGGGTCCGAGCCTACGCCCGGACCCGCGTGCACACCTGTGGGGTCAGCCGCTCAGTCGACGCCCGAATACCGACGTCAGCCGCTCAGCCGGACCGGCATGATCAGGTACTTGTAGGCCTCGTCCGCCTCCGCGTCGAGCGCGGGCTTGCCGCTCAGGAGGGCGGGCTTGGTGGAGGTCGTGAAGGAGAGCTGGGCGACCGGGGAGTCGATGGCGCTCAGGCCGTCGAGCAGGAAGGTCGGGTTGAAGGCGATCGAGATGTCGTCGCCCTCCAGCTGCGCGTCGACGCGCTCCACAGCCTGTGCGTCGTCGCTGGAGCCGGCCTCCAGGATGAGCACGCCCTGCTCGAAGCTGAGCCGGACCGGGGTGTTGCGCTCGGCCACCAGGGCGACGCGCTTGACGGCCTCGACGAAGGGGGCGGTCTCGATCACCGCGACCGAGTTGAACTCGGTGGGGAAGAGCGTCCGGTACTTCGGCAGGTCGCCCTCGAGCAGCCGGGTGGTGGTGCGGCGGCCGGCGCCCTCGAAGCCGATCAGGCCCTCGCCCTTGCCGGAGCCGGAGAGCGCCAGGGTGACCGTGTCGCCGCTGGTGAGCGCCTTGGCGGTGTCCAGGAGGGTCTTCGCCGGCACCAGGGCGACTGCGGAGGCGTCCGGGGACTCCGGCTTCCACAGGAACTCGCGGACCGCGAAGCGGTAGCGGTCGGTGGAGGCCAGGGTGACGGTGTCGCCCTCGATCTCGATGCGCACACCGGTGAGGACGGGCAGCGTGTCGTCACGGCCGGCGGCGATGGCCACCTGCGCGGCGGCGGAGGCGAAGACCTCACCGGGGACGGTGCCGGTGGCGGTGGGCATCTCGGGCAGCGCCGGGTACTCCTCCACAGGCAGGGTGTGGAGGGTGAAGCGGGACGAGCCGCAGACCACGGTCGCCCGTACACCGTCTGTGGAGATCTCCACCGGGCGGTTGGGGAGAGCGCGGCAGATGTCGGCGAGCAGGCGGCCGGAGACCAGGACGGTGCCGTCCTCCTCGACCTCGGCCTCGACGGAGACCCGCGCCGAGACCTCGTAGTCGAAGCTGGAGAAGCTCAGCGCGCCGTCCTCGGCCTTCAGCAGAAGGCCCGCGAGTACGGGCGCCGGCGGACGGGCCGGAAGGCTGCGGGCCACCCACGCCACCGCCTCCGCGAGTACATCGCGCTCCACCCGGATCTTCACCGGAACCGCCTCCTGCTTGTTGCTGGCTCTTCGTCGACTGCGGGAACCAGTCTGACGTACGCCACCGACACTCGGTGCGGCTCGGGGTCAAGTCGCGACAACAGGTCGCCGAGGCTCCGGGCTCGAGTTGTGCACAGGCCCCGCTTCAAAGCGGATTCCGAGCTAACTATGAGTGGTCGTAGTAGTAGGGCCTGTGGAAACCGTGGATAACGTCGTCCATGCAGGTCAGACCCGGTTTTTTGTCCACCGCCCCTGTGGGTGCAGCCCGTGGAAAACCGGGGTCCGCTGTGGACACACGAAAGTTCTGCACACCCGATTCACAGGCGACGGGGAGTTCTCCCCAGTGCTGTCCCCAGCTTTCCCCAGGTTCCCCACAGCCCAAACGTCTCCCTTGGTGTGACCGCTTTCACTCGGCCCAGTGAGCCCGGGCGTTTCGTTGCCGAACAGTGGACAGGCGTGTGGAGAAGCTGTGGGCAACCGAGCCTCGCCTGTGGGTTGCCGGTGGACAACCGAATGGCGCCCCTGTGGACGAAACTTTCGTCCACAGCCTGTGGAGATCGTTTGCCAACAATTCCACAGGCCTCTGACCTGGAGTGATGGTCTGTCACCAGGTGGGCCTGTGGATGCAATCCGGATAACTCGGCAGTCCCCACCCTGTGGACGGGAGATCATCCCCCAATCTGTGGAGAACCCGCCACCGCACCTCACTAATCGAACAGCGCCGCCGCGCCGAAGCGGCTCCGGGGACGCTGAAACGCCTCCGGGAACGCTGAAACGGCTCCGCGAACGCCGAAGGGCGCCGCGGATCTCTACCCGGGGCGCCCTTCGGCGATGCGGCGGCGTCAGCCTGGCGCGTCAGCAGCCTGGCACGTCAGCCGTTCTTGATGCGGTTGGTCAGCTCGGTGACCTGGTTGTAGATGGAGCGCCGCTCCGCCATCAGCGCGCGGATCTTGCGGTCGGCGTGCATCACGGTGGTGTGGTCGCGACCGCCGAACTGCGCGCCGATCTTCGGCAGCGACAGGTCCGTGAGCTCCCGGCACAGATACATGGCGATCTGGCGCGCGGTGACGAGCACCCGGCTGCGCGAGGAGCCGCACAGGTCCTCGACGGTCAGCCCGAAGTAGTCCGCCGTGGCCGCCATGATCGCGCCGGCCGTGATCTCCGGCGCCGTGTCCTCGCCACCCGGGATCAGGTCCTTGAGGACGATCTCGGTCAGCCCGAGGTCCACCGGCTGCCGGTTGAGGCTCGCGAAGGCGGTGACGCGGATCAGCGCGCCCTCCAGCTCACGGATGTTCCGCGAGATCCGGGAGGCGATGAACTCCAGTACCTCCGGCGGGGCGTTCAGCTGCTCCTGGACCGCCTTCTTGCGCAGGATCGCGATCCGCGTCTCCAGCTCCGGCGGCTGCACATCGGTGGTCAGGCCCCACTCGAAGCGGTTGCGGAGCCGGTCCTCCAGGGTCACCAGCTGCTTCGGCGGCCGGTCCGAGGACAGCACGATCTGCTTGTTGGCGTTGTGGAGCGTGTTGAAGGTGTGGAAGAACTCCTCCTGCGTCGACTCCTTGCTCGCGAGGAACTGGATGTCGTCGACCAGCAGGATGTCCACGTCGCGGTAGCGCTTGCGGAACGCGTCGCCCTTGCCGTCGCGGATCGAGTTGATGAACTCGTTGGTGAACTCCTCGGAGCTCACGTACCGCACCCGGGTGCCCGGGTAGAGGCTGCGCGCGTAGTGCCCGATCGCATGGAGCAGGTGGGTCTTGCCGAGGCCCGACTCGCCGTAGATGAAGAGCGGGTTGTACGCCTTCGCCGGCGCCTCGGCCACGGCGACCGCGGCCGCGTGGGCGAAGCGGTTCGAGGAACCGATGACGAAGGTGTCGAAGAGGTACTTGGGGTTGAGCCGCGCGTGCTGCTCGCCCGGCGCGCCCGCTCCGGCGCCCTGGCCGGACGAGGAGCCGCCGAGGCCGGACCCGCCGCCCATGCCGGTCGAGCCGGCGCCCGGCCGCGGGCCGTGCGCCCCGGGACCGCCGTGCGTCCCCGGGCGGCCGTGGCCGCCGGGGCCGGACGGGCCGTCGGTGTCCGGGAGTTCGGCCCGCTCGGGGCGCGGCGGGTTCTGCTCGTACGGCGGGCGCTCGTCGTACCGCGGCTGCTGGGGCTGCTGCGGGCGGGGCGACGCGTACGGGTCGCGCTCCTGGAAGCCGCCGAGCCGCTGCTGCTGCCAGGAGATGTCCTCCTGGGCGCGCGGCCAGACGCCCGGGTCGGGGCGCTGCTGCTGGTACTCGGGGTACGCGGGGCGGGCGGTCGGCAGCCCGTCGTCGGGCATCGGGCGCCCGTACTCGTCGTACTTCTCGTACGCGTCGTATCCGCCGTACGGCTGCGGGGCCGGCCGGGTGGGCGGCGCGGGCGCGGGCGGCTCGCCCGCGGAGTCGTCGACGGTGATCGCGATCCGGATCGGGCGGCCGCAGGCGCGGCTGAGGGCCTCGCTGATCAGCGGGGCGAGCCGGCCCTCGAGGACCTGCTTGCCGTATTCGTTGGGCACGGCGAGCAGGGCGGTGTCGGCCACCAGTGCGAGCGGCTGGCAGCGCTCGATCCACTGCTTGTCCTTGGACTCGATGCCCTGCTGGCCTTCGCCGAGGAGCTGTTCGAGGACGCGCGGCCACACTGCGGCAAGATCGGCAGGTACGTCAGCCACGGGGCACGCTTCCTCATTGGTCCCACGAAGGTGTGGTTCTGCGGGACGGTGGGTCGAAGTCCGGAAGGACAGGTAAGGACAGAACGGAAAAGATTGCGGAGTCCAGCCACGGTAGTCGGGGCGGCTGACGTGGTTCAAGTTGTTGTCCACAGCCTGTGCACAGAGGGCCCCGTCGACCAGTCGGTTTGACCGGATGGCGTAGCCCCACGTACCGTAACCAGGTCGAGTTGTCGATGGCTGCTGCCGCCTGCCTCCGATGGGCGAAGATCACCATATGTGATCGCGAAGCGGTGCACTCGGGCGAATGCGAGAGCTACTCGTGGGCGCACGGTGACAGCCAGGCGATGTCCCGCCACCACCGAATGATTTCTGGAGCCCCCGAGTGAGCAAGCGCACCTTCCAGCCGAACAACCGTCGTCGCGCGAAGACCCACGGCTTCCGCCTGCGCATGCGCACCCGTGCCGGCCGCGCCATCCTGGCGAACCGCCGTGCCAAGGGTCGCGCGAGCCTGTCCGCCTGATCTGTCTTCGCAGGTCATGACGTGCTGCCTACCGAGAATCGGCTGAGGCGGCGCGAGGACTTCGCGACCGCGGTACGAAGAGGACGCCGGGCTGGACGCCCGCTCCTCGTCGTCCATCTACGCAGCGGTGCAACGGACCCGCACGCGCCTGGGGAGAGCGCTCCCCCGACGCGTGCGGGTTTCGTCGTGAGCAAGGCCGTAGGCGTAGCGGTCGTCCGCAACCAGGTGAAGCGTCGTCTCCGCCACCTCGTGCGCGAGCGACTCACTTTGCTTCCCCCCGGTAGCCTGGTGGTCGTACGGGCGTTGCCCGGAGCCGGTGACGCCGACCACGATCAGCTGGCCCGAGACCTGGACGCCGCTCTTCAGCGGTTGCTGGGAGGGGGCACGCGATGAAGTACCCGCTGCTGGCTCTCATCAAGCTGTACCAGTGGACGATCAGCCCGCTCCTGGGTCCCGTCTGCCGGTACTACCCGTCGTGTTCCCACTACGGATTCACGGCCATCGACCGGCATGGCGCGATCAAGGGCACTGCCCTGACCGCCTGGCGCATCCTGCGGTGCAATCCGTGGTCGCCCGGCGGCGTGGACCATGTTCCCCCGCGCAAGCGGCCGCGTTGGCACGAGATGCTGCGTACCGCCCTGCGTGGAGACAAGGGCGGGTCCTCCGCCGAGACGAGCCCGGCCGCAGAGACCTCGCCCAATGCTCAAGGAGCCTGATTAGTGGACACGATTGCCAATTTTTTCAGCTTCATCACCACACCTGTCTCATGGGTGATCGTCCAGTTCCACAAGCTGTACGGGGCGATCTTCGGCCCTGACACGGGCTGGGCCTGGGGCCTGTCGATCGTGTCCCTCGTGGTGCTGATCCGTATCTGCCTGATCCCGCTCTTCGTGAAGCAGATCAAGTCGACGCGGAACATGCAGGCGCTCCAGCCGAAGATGAAGGCGATCCAGGAGCGCTACAAGAGCGACAAGCAGCGTCAGTCCGAAGAGATGATGAAGCTGTACAAGGAGACGGGTACCAACCCGCTCTCCTCGTGCCTTCCCATCCTGGCGCAGTCGCCGTTCTTCTTCGCCCTGTACTCGGTGCTCTCGCACATCGCCGAGGGCAAGACGATCGGCGTCATCAACCAGTCGCTGCTCGACAGCGCGCGTCAGGCCCACATCTTCGGTGCGCCGCTGGCCGCCAAGTTCACGGACAGCGCCGAGAAGGTCGAGGCCCTCGGTGCCTCGATCACCGATGTCCGCATCGTCACCGCGGTCATGATCGTCCTGATGTCGGCCTCGCAGTTCTTCACCCAGCGCCAGCTGATGATGAAGAACGTCGACCTCTCCGTGAAGACCCCGTACATGCAGCAGCAGAAGATGCTCATGTACATCTTCCCGGTGATCTTCGCGGTCATGGGCATCAACTTCCCCGTCGGTGTCCTCGTCTACTGGCTGACCACCAACGTGTGGACCATGGGCCAGCAGATGTACGTGATCAACCAGAACCCGACTCCGGGCAGCAAGGCCCAGGACGCCTATCTGCAGCGTCTGCTCAAGAGCGTCTCCCACCACGGTGAGGTCCGCGGCCGCCGCCGCAAGAACATCGTGAAGGCCATCGTCGCCAAGGGCAGCGACCGCAACGACAACGAGCGCCGCTTCTTCGCGGGCCTGGCCAAGGCCGGCTTCGCCGCCCAGGTCGACGGCACCGTGCTCAAGAGCGACACCGCGGTCGCCGAGGCGGAGGGTGGTGCCGCCACCCGGCGCCAGCAGCCCAAGCGGCAGACCAAGGCGCAGCGCCAGTCCGGCGGTGGCCACCAGCCCCAGGCGAAGGACGCCGACGCGGCGGACGAGCCCCAGGACGCGGCGCCCGGCGACACGACTCCCTCGCTGGAGAAGAAGCCCCAGTCCCCGGCCAAGGGCACCAAGGCGGGTTCCGCCGATGACCAGGCCACCGGCGACAAGCCGGCCCGGCCGAGCCGCGCCAACTCCGGCGGCTCCCGCCAGGGCCAGGGCAAGTCCGGCCAGCGCAAGGGCCAGCAGCGGCCCAAGCACCCCTCCTCCAAGAAGTAAGCCTCCACGAAGCAAGAAGGAGTCCATCCGTGACGGAAGGCACCACCTCCGCCGCCGAGGGTGGCGACACCCTGACCCGCCTGGAGCAGGAGGGTGAGATCGCGGCCGACTACCTCGAGGGCCTGCTCGACATCGCCGATCTCGACGGCGACATCGACATGGACGTCGAGGCGGACCGGGCCTCGGTCTCGATCATCAGCGATTCCGGCAGCCGCGACCTGCAGAAGCTGGTCGGCCGCGACGGAGAGGTGCTGGAGGCCCTTCAGGAGCTCACCCGGCTCGCCGTCCACCGCGAGACCGGTGACCGCAGCCGCCTGATGCTCGACATCGCGGGCTTCCGCGCCAAGAAGCGGACCGAGCTCGCCGAGCTGGGCGCCAAGGCGGCGGAGGAGGTCAAGGCCTCCGGCGAGCCGGTGAAGCTGGACCCGATGACCCCGTTCGAGCGCAAGGTCGTGCACGACGCGGTTGCCGCCGCCGGTCTGCGCAGCGAGTCCGAGGGCGAGGAGCCGCAGCGCTTCGTCGTCGTGCTTCCTGCCTGAACCTCCTCGTAGGATCGGCCCCGTCTGTTCGCAGGCGGGGCCGAACTTTGTCAGCCTGATAGTCAGCCACACAGTGCGCTCGCGCGGTATGCGTGCGGTACGGAAGGACGGTTCCCCGTGACGGAGGCAGCGGAGCTTCCCCAGGCGCCGGAGCAGGCGCGGACGGTCTTCGGCGAGTACTTCCCGGAGGCGGTCCGTTACGCGGAGCTCCTGGCGGACGCCGGGGTCAAGCGGGGCCTCATCGGCCCCCGCGAGGTGCCCCGGCTGTGGGAGCGCCATCTCCTGAACTGCGCCGTGCTCTCCGAGGTCGTCCCCCAGGGCGTCACGGTGTGCGATGTCGGCTCGGGCGCCGGCCTGCCCGGTATCCCGCTGGCCCTGGTGCGTCGCGATCTGAAGATCACGCTCCTGGAGCCGCTGCTCCGGCGCACCACCTTCCTCCAGGAAGTCGTCGAGCTGCTCGGCCTCGACCATGTGACCGTGGTCCGCGGCCGTGCCGAGGAGATGCTCGGCAAGCTGCCGCCCGTGCATGTGGTGACCGCCCGCGCCGTGGCACCGCTCGACCGGCTGGCCGGCTGGGGCGTGCCGCTGCTGCGCCCCTACGGCGAGATGCTCGCGCTCAAGGGCGACACGGCGGAGGAGGAGATCGACGGTGCCCGCGCCGCGCTCGCGAAGCTGGGTGTCGTGGAGGCCTCCGTGCTGCAGGTGGGCGAGGGCGTCGTCGACCCGATGACCACGGTCGTCCGGGTCGAGGTGGGCGAGAGCCCCGGCGGTGTGCGCTTCGCCGCGAAGCGCGCCAAGGCCGCCCGCACCAGCCGCCCCCGCCGGCGCCGCTGAGCGGGTTCGTCGCCACCCACTGATCCGTACAAGCTGCGATACGTACAGATTTCGGAGTGTCGGGCGGTTCCGGCCCTGCGGCGCGTGCATCGTGTTTCACGTGAAACGTCGCTCACTGCTGCAGGGGATCATCAGCCGCGGCCGCGCGGCTGCCACGCCCCGGGACCGCAAGCCTCCGGCGAAACCACCCGTGAGGGTTAGAGGGTTGTCCACAGAGGTGGATTCATCCACAGAACCACGGGCCTCGCTGGTTCACGACCCCGAAAGCATGGCAGGCTCTGTTCATCGCGAGCCTGAAGCCGAGGAGAGTGAATCCTTGCGGTCCGACGCCAACATCGCGGGACCGATGACCGATCCGGTCCCCGGTCCCCGAACCGAATCGGTGGGGATGGATGTTTCACGTGAAACACCGCCCCCGATGGACGACACCCCCATTGGCCGTGCCGCCCAGCTGGCCGTAGAGGCCCTGGGCCGTGCGGGCGAGGGGCTTCCCCGGCCTGCCCAGACCCGCGTGATGGTGGTCGCCAACCAGAAGGGCGGCGTGGGCAAGACGACCACGACCGTCAATCTGGCCGCCTCGCTGGCCCTGCACGGCGCCCGCGTCCTGGTCGTCGACCTCGACCCGCAGGGCAACGCCTCCACGGCACTGGGCATCGACCACCACGCCGAGGTCCCCTCGATCTACGACGTGCTGGTGGAGAGCAAGCCGCTCGCCGAGGTCGTCCAGCCCGTCCGCGATGTCGAGGGTCTCTTCTGCGCTCCCGCCACCATCGATCTGGCCGGTGCCGAGATCGAGCTGGTGTCGCTGGTGGCGCGGGAGAGCCGGCTGCAGCGAGCGATCCAGGCCTACGAGCAGCCGCTCGACTACATCCTGATCGACTGCCCGCCCTCCCTCGGTCTGCTCACGGTCAACGCCCTGGTGGCGGGGGCCGAGGTACTGATCCCGATCCAGTGCGAGTACTACGCGCTGGAAGGCCTGGGGCAGCTGCTGCGGAACGTCGACCTGGTGCGGGGGCACCTCAACCCGACCCTGCACGTCTCGACGATCCTGCTCACCATGTACGACGGCCGGACCCGGCTCGCCTCGCAGGTCGCTGACGAGGTGCGCACCCACTTCGGCGAAGAGGTCCTGCGCACCAGCATCCCGCGCTCCGTGCGCATCTCGGAGGCGCCGAGCTACGGGCAGACCGTGCTCACCTACGACCCGGGCTCCAGCGGCGCCCTGTCGTATCTCGAAGCGGCCCGTGAGATCGCCCTGCGCGGGGTCGATCTGCACTACGACGCCACCCAGGCCCATGGGGGACAGCCTCACCCGGGTCACCAGAACAACCAGCGAATGTCGGAGGGGATCCAGTGAGCGAGCGACGTAGGGGGCTGGGACGCGGTCTCGGCGCGCTGATCCCCGCTGCTCCCCAGGAGCGGCCGGCCCCGGCCGTCGGAGTGGGTGCCATCCCTGCCGCGGCCTCTCCCGGCGCCATCCCGGCGCTCGGCTCCGACCGCGGGGTGGCCGCCGCCAAGCTGGCGACCCTGCCGGCGAGCCCGCAGTCCCCGGACTCCGTGGTGCCGGCCGCCGAACCGGAGCCGCTGCCGGAGTCCCCCGCCGGGGCGCACTTCGCCGAGCTGCCGATCGACTCGATCACGCCGAACCCGCGCCAGCCGCGTGAGGTCTTCGACGAGGACGCCCTGGCCGAGCTGATCACCTCCATCAAGGAGGTCGGTCTGCTGCAGCCCGTCGTCGTCCGGCAGTTGGGCCCCGAGCGCTACGAGCTCATCATGGGCGAGCGCCGCTGGCGGGCCTGCCGCGAGGCCGGCCTGGAGCGGATCCCGGCGATCGTGCGGGCCACCGAGGACGAGAAGCTGCTCCTGGACGCCCTCCTGGAGAACCTGCACCGGGCCCAGTTGAACCCGCTGGAGGAGGCCGCCGCCTACGACCAGCTCCTCAAGGACTTCAACTGCACCCACGACCAGCTGGCCGACCGCATCGGACGCTCGCGTCCCCAGGTCTCCAACACGCTGCGTCTGCTGCGGCTGTCCCCGCCGGTGCAGCGCCGGGTGGCCGCCGGTGTCCTGTCGGCCGGTCACGCCCGTGCCCTGCTCTCCGTGGACGACGCGGAGGTGCAGGACAAGCTGGCCTATCGGATCGTTGCCGAGGGCCTGTCGGTGCGGGCCGTCGAGGAGATCGTCACCCTGATGGGCTCGGAGTCCTCGTCTCCGGTCAAGCCCAAGGGCCCGCGGGCCGGTGCCCGGGTCTCCCCGGCGCTGCGTGATCTGGCGACCCGTCTGTCCGACCGCTTCGAGACCCGGGTGAAGGTCGACCTGGGCCAGAAGAAGGGCAAGATCGTCGTCGAGTTCGCCTCGATGGAGGATCTGGAGCGGATTCTGTCGACGCTGGCTCCGGGCGAGGGCCGGGTCATGGACCAGGGCGCGTCCGCGCAGGACGACGAGGACGGGCAGGACGTCGAGGGCTGAGTCCCGCGAGGGCTGAGTTTCCTCGTATTCGTCCCCGGGGCGGGGCGCGACCGGCATGCACCGGAACGCGCTCCGCCCTTTGCCTGTCTGCGGTATCGCCCCGATCGGCCCCTCGTTACGATTCTGAGAGGCATATTCGTACAGCGATGGCCGAAGGAAGCGAGGAACAGCCGTGGGGCGTCGGCTTGTACCGCTCACGCTGGACAACCTTCCGGATCTCCCCAAGCGATGCCGTTCCTGTGTCTTCTGGGAGCTCGATCCGGTGAGTGGCGAGGCCGCCGTGAAAGCCGGCCGCCCGGAGCTGGAGA
Source organism: Streptomyces fradiae (assembly GCF_041270065.1). Taxonomy (NCBI): domain Bacteria; kingdom Bacillati; phylum Actinomycetota; class Actinomycetes; order Kitasatosporales; family Streptomycetaceae; genus Streptomyces; species Streptomyces fradiae. The sequence goes on from NZ_CP065958.1 coordinate 3,952,470, forward strand.
AGGAGGCCTGGATCTCCGCCGTGCTCCTCGAATGGGGCTCCTGCGGCCGGGTGGTCTATGTCGACGACATCCCCGTCGGCTATGTGCTCTACGCGCCGCCGGCCTATGTGCCCCGCTCCACCGCCTTCCCCACGAGCCCGGTCGCCGCGGACGCCGTGCAGTTGATGACCGCGTGGATCATGCCGGGGTATCAGGGGCAGGGCCTCGGGCGGGTGATGGTGCAGACGGTCGCGAAGGATTTGCTGCGGCGGGGCTTCAAGGCGATCGAGGCCTTCGGGGACGCCCGCTGGAAAGAGCCGGCCTGTGTGCTCCCCGCCGATCATCTGCTCTCCGTGGGCTTCAAGACCGTACGGCCCCATCCGAGCTTTCCCCGGCTGCGCCTGGAGCTGAGGACGACGCTCTCGTGGAAGGAGGACGTCGAGATGGCGCTCGACCGCCTCCTCGGCGCCGTCCAGAAGGAGCCCGCGCTGCGCCCTCTCTGAGCACCCGCACCGCCCGACGGCGAAGGCCCGCCCCCTTCCGAGGGGGCGGGCCTTCGCCGTTTCACGTGAAACAGCGTGTGCCGAGCGGCAGACGTCAGGCCTTCTTGGCCTCGATGTAGTCATCGAGGTCGCGCAGGATCGCGGCCTTCGGCTTGGCGCCGACGATCGTCTTCACGACCTCGCCGTTCTGGTAGACGTTCAGCGTCGGGATCGACATGACACCGTACTTGGCGGCGATGCCCGGGTTCTCGTCGATGTTGAGCTTCACGACCTCGATCTCGTCGTGCTCGGCGGCGATGGCCTCGAGGGACGGGGCGATCTGGCGGCAGGGGCCGCACCAGGCCGCCCAGAAGTCCACGAGCACGGGCTTGTCGCTCTTGAGGACATCCTGCTCGAAGGAAGCGTCGGTCACGTTCTTCAGGGTGCCGGCCACGGCGCCCTCCTTAACTCTTCGGGGTGTGGGGTGAGGGGAGCGTAGGGGTCAGACCGCGGGGGTCTCGGCGAGCTTCTCGCTGTCAGAGAGGGCCGCGAGGAAGCGCTCGGCGTCGAGGGCGGCGGAGCAGCCGGTACCGGCGGCGGTGATGGCCTGACGGTAGGTGTGGTCGACGACGTCGCCGGCACCGAAGACGCCCGAGAGGTTGGTGCGCGTGGACGGCGCGTCGACCTTCAGGTAGCCCTCCGCGTCCAGGTCCAGCTGGCCCTTGAAGAGCTCGGTGCGCGGGTCGTGGCCCACGGCGATGAAGAGGCCCGTCACCGGGAGCTCGCTGGTCTCGCCCGTCTTGGTGTTGCGCAGGGTCAGACCGCTGAGCTTCTGGTCACCGTGGATCTCGGCGACCTCGCTGTCCCAGGCGAACTTGATCTTCGGGTCGGCGAAGGCGCGCTCCTGCATCGCCTTGGAGGCGCGCAGGCTGTCCCGGCGGTGGACGATGGTGACCGACTTGGCGAAGCGCGAGAGGAAGGTGGCCTCCTCCATCGCGGTGTCGCCGCCGCCGACCACGGCGATGTCCTGGTCCCGGAAGAAGAAGCCGTCGCAGGTGGCGCACCAGGAGACACCGCGGCCGGACAGGGTGTCCTCGTTGGGCAGGCCGAGCTTGCGGTGCTGGGAGCCGGTGGTGACGATGACGGCCTTGGCGCGGTACACGTTGCCGGCGGTGTCCGTGACGGTCTTGATCTCGCCGGTGAGGTCCACGGCGACGACGTCGTCCGGCACGAGCTCGGCGCCGAAGCGCTCGGCCTGGGCCCGCATGTTGTCCATGAGGTCCGGGCCCATGATGCCGTCGCGGTAGCCGGGGAAGTTCTCGACCTCGGTCGTGTTCATCAGGGCGCCACCGGCGGTGACGGCTCCCTCGAACACGAGCGGCTGCAGCGACGCGCGAGCCGTGTAGAGCGCAGCGGTGTAACCCGCGGGCCCGGAGCCGATGATGATCACGTTACGGACGTCGCTCACGGGTTTCTTCCTCGTCTCTGCAGACTGCTACTGCCTACGGGGGCGGTCGGATCGGTCACTCTCACCCCACCCAACCGATCCTACGGGGCAAGCATTCCCGTGACCGCAGCCCGGCACGGCGCAGAGTTTCAGGAGCGCGGGACGGATTCCTTCAGCAGGACCTTGCCCGGGGTGTTTCCGCCGCCGGAGGCGCAGCCGGCGTCGACCACATAGGCCTGAACCCGGGTGCTGTCGGCGCTGTCCGGCAGCACCACGAGATAGGCGGGCGTCCCCTGGTAGTCGCCCTGCCGGAAGGCGAGGACGGGCTCTGTGCGCCCGGTGCCGGCCTTGACGCACTCGGGCAGGGCCGAGGGCAGCGCCCGCTGCTGCGGTGTGTCGCCGCCGCTCTCGGCCGACATCGACTTGGGGGCCGCGTTCTGGTCCTGCGGAGCCTTGAAGGTGCCGTTCGGGGCGAGCAGCGTTCGTACGGTGGTCGCCACCGGCTGCCCGTCGAACCGCGGGGCGCTCGCCGCGCTGACCGACCGGTCCGCGGTGCTGTCAGGGCTCGACTGGACGAAGAACACACCCAGGCCCAGGGCGGCGACGCCGAACACGGTCCCGAGGACCGCGACCCGGCGGCGCCGGGCCGTGCGGGGGCGCCCGGGGCCACGCGTGGCGGAGGGGTGCCCGGAGGGTCGGCCGCCGGCGGGAGCGGAGGGCGTGGTGCGGGTGGGCGATGTTTCACGTGAAACACGCGCCTCGGTGTCCGGCACGGTCGCGTTCAGGAGCGCCTCGGCGGCGAGGGCGGCGTCGATCCGCCCGGCGATCTCGGCCGGCATACGGGGCGGCCCGGGGAGGGTGCCCAGCAGCCCCCGGATCTCCTCCAGGGAGTCCCGTACGTCCGCACAGAGGGGACAGCCGCCGAGGTGCTGCCGTACGGCGGCGCTTCGGGTGGGCGGGAGCAGCCCCTCGGTGAGGTCGGAGATCTCCGAGACGTCCGGGTGCTGAGTCGTGTCGGCCGCGGAAGTCACGCGCGTCCACCTCCGCCCTTCACAGCCGCTGGATTGCTCGGTCCGGTATCCGTCGGTCCCGGCACCGGTGGGACGGATGCCCCCGGCGTCCGGTTCCTTCCCCGGTCCGAGGCCTCGTTACCCACCGTGTCCCCGCGCAGATGAGTGAGCATCGGCAGGAGTTTGGCCCGTCCGCGTGCACAGCGGCTCTTCACGGTCCCGGTGGGGACATCGAGGATACGAGCGGCCTCGGCGACCGGGTATCCCTGCATGTCGACGAGGACGAGCGCGGCCCGCTGTTCCCCGGGCAGGGTGGCGAGCGCGGCCAGGAGCTGGCGGTGGAGGTCCTGGCGCTCCGCGGGTGCCTCGGCGGACTCGACGGGTTCGAGGAGCTGCTCGAACCGGTCCGTGTCGTCCACGGGGGAGGTGCGCCGTGAGGCCGCCTTGCGGGCCCGGTCGAGACAGGCGTTCACGGTGATCCGGTGCAGCCAGGTCGTGACGGCCGACTGGCCCCGGAAGGTGTGGGCGGCCCGGAAGGCCGACACCAGGGCGTCCTGGACGGCGTCAGCGGCCTCCTCGCGGTCGCCGAGCGTCCGCAGGGCCACCGCCCACAGGCGGTCCCGGTGCCGGCGGACGAGCTCACCGAAGGCCTCGGGATCGCCGGCCACGTGGCAGGCCAGCAGGTCCTGGTCGCTGCGCTCGTCGCGTATGGCGTCGTCCAACGGTGAGCCCCTCCCCCCGGTGTCGTGTCAGCTGGTGATCTTGATGTCCGAGATCTCGCCCCGGAATCCGCCGGGGACGCTCGGCAGGTCGGTCAGCCAGACGAGCACATAGCGCGTCTTCACGGGCTTGGCCGGAGTGAGATTCACCTGCGTGCCCGACTGCGCGGCCTGCCTGGTGAAGTCGTCGATCCGATCGGGCTGCGAGGAGAAGTTCTCGGGAGTCGTCCGGACCTCGACCGACGTGATGCCGTGGAACGCCACCTCGACCTTGGCGACCTGCTGGACCTTGCCGAGGTCGAGGATGATGCCGACCCCGTCCTTCAGGTTGCCGAACTTCGAGTTCCGTTCGTACCGCATGGTCGTCCACGCGGTGCTCGGGTCACCGTCGTAGGTGTTCTTTATGTCCTCGGGGTTCTCCCGGCCGTCGTCGCTCTGCGGGTCGAAGTCCCGTGCGTCGACGATCGTGACCGGCTTCCCGTCCGCCGTCGGCTCCTTGTTGTCCGGCTCCTGCTGCGGCTGGGTGTTCTGCGGGGTCTCGGCGCCCTTGTCCTGGTCCAGGAGCCGGTCCGCGATCTGCCAGCTGCCGAGGCCCAGGGCGGCGATCAGGAGGGCCGAGACGGCCCACTTGAGGGCCCGGCCCGTGCGGCTCTGCAGCGGGGGCGGCGGGATCACGACGGGCTGGGCGGCCACGGGACGCTGCTGGGGGCGCCCGTAGGTGCCCTGCTGGTACGTGGTGCGCTGGTACTCCGGCGGGGCCGGGAGCGGGAACTCCGGCTCCGGCGGGCGGATGCGGGGCATCGCCGCGACGGCCTTGGCGAGCTCGTCCGGGGTGGTGCAGGGCGGCTCCTGGCGCGAGGCGGTGGCCCCGTCGTTCGCGAGGGCGCGCATGGCGATCTCGGAGAGGCCGCGGTGGACGCCGGCGCGGACCTGGTCCGGGGCGAGCAGCCCGACGCCCTTGGGAAGCCCGGAGAGGCCGTAGGCGTCGTTCTCGTACGGCCAGCGCTGGGTGAGCGCCGCGTACAGCAGGGCGCCGATCGCCTCGGTGTCCGTGCGCTGGGGGCGTTCGGCGCTGATGCCGCGCAGCGCTGCGTTCACGGCGAGGCCGCGGATGCGGTACTGGCCGGTCGAGCTGCGCAGTACGGCGCTCGGGGTGAGCCGGAGGTGGGAGAGGCCCTCGCGGTGGGCGGCGGCCATCGCCTGGGAGACCTGGCTGACGAGCTGGTAGGCGTCGTGCGGCTCCATGGGGCCGGCCGCGAGCAGCGCGGTCAGCTCGGTGGAGTCGGGCAGCCACTCGTGCACGACGTAGACGAGGTCGTTCTCCTCGACCGCGTCGAGGACCTGCACGAAGCGCGGGTCGCCGAGGAGCGCTGCGGAGCGCGCGGCGGCGAGCACGGAGCGGGCCCGGGAGTGGTCGGCGGGCAGGATGTGCACGCCGACGGCACGGCGCAGTTTCTCGTCGACGGCACGCCAGCTGCTGAATCCGTCCAGACGGGTGACGCACTCCTCCAGCCGGTACCGCCTCGCCAGCTTGTGGCCGCTGTGCAGCTCCGGTGCCGTGATGGAAGGCTGTTCGCCGTTCTTTCGTTCGCCCGCCTTGCTCTCCGTGGCCTCGGCGGTCGTGACCGCCTTCTTCTGCGCTTCCGCCACCCCGTCGGTCGCGGCCTTGTCCGCCTTGGCGGTCAGCGGGTCGTCACCGCTGTTGTCGGCCACGTCGACGGCAGCCGTGCTACGTTCCGCCACCGTCGTTCCTGCCTCCCCATCCGTTGCGCCACATCCAACAGCCATGCCAATTGTGCCCACAGTCCGGCGCTATGCACGACACGCAGCGGTGGTTGATGGTTGTGCGAACCCCGCGCGCTCGCTTCCGGTCAGCGTCCGAGCCGTCCGCGGACCATACCGACCATGGAGTTGAGCTCCGCGATCCGCATGCGCTTGGCGGCCACGAAGAACACTCCGAGCAGCACCGCACCACCCACGAGGAGCGCGACGAGCGAGCCGAGCGCGCCCTCGCCGAGCAGCTTCAACAGGCCGAAGCCGACCGCTCCGGCGACGACTGCGGCGGGCAGCGAGGCCAGGCACAGCCGTGCGTAGGTGCGCAGCACGTGCGAGCCGTCCAGGTCGCCGCCGAGGCGGTTGCGCAGCCGGCGCCAGGCGACGCCGACGCCGACCGCGTAGGCCAGGCCGTAGGAGGCGGCCATGCCGACGACGGCCCACTGGGCGGGCAGCAGGACGTAACAGACGGCCGAGGCGGCCGCGTTGACGGCGGCCACGATGACGGTGTTGTAGAAGGGCGTCCGGGTGTCCTCGTAGGCGTAGAAGCCGCGGAGCACGACGTACTGCACCGAGTAGGGGATCAGGCCGAGGCCGAAGGCCATCAGGATGAAGCCCATGCCCTGGGCGGCCTCGACGCCGCTGGAGGCGTAGAGCAGGGTGCACATCGGGACGCCGAGCGCGAGGAACGCGAAGGAGACCGGGACGATCGCGACGGCCGAGTTGCGCAGGCCCTGTGAGATGTCGTCACGGACGGCGCCCGGGTCGTCGTCGGAGGCGGCGCGGGAGATGCGCGGCAGCAGCGCGGCCATGACCGAGACGGTGATGATGGCCTGCGGCATGCCCCAGATCAGCTGGGCGTTGGAGTAGGCGAGGAAGCCGGCGCCGTTCTTGCCGGACTCCTCGCCGGCGGCGGTGGCGAGCTGGGTGACGACCAGGACACCGGCCTGGTTGGCGAGCACGAACAGCACGGTCCACTTGGCCAGCTTGACCGTCTTGCCGAGGCCGTGGCCCTTCCAGTCGAAGCGGGGGCGGAAGCGGAAACCGGTCTCGCGCAGATACGGGATCATCGCCAGGGCCTGGACGGCCAGGCCGAGCAGGGTGCCGATGCCGAGCAGCCGGATGCCCTCGTCGGGGATCGTCTGGACGCCCATGTGGGACTCGGCGGAGGTGCCGTACACCCAGATGAACAGGCCGAACGTCACGATCATCACGATGTTGTTGAGGACCGGGGTCCACATCATCGCGCCGAACTTGCCGCGAGCGTTGAGGATCTGACCCATCACCACGTGCACACCCATGAAGAAGATGGTGGGCAGGCAGTAGCGGGCGAAGGTGACGGCGACGCTGTTGGCCGCCGCGTCGTCCGCGATGGTGTTGGACATCAGCCGGATCAGCACCGGTGCGGCGAACACGGCGATCGCCACGATCGCGCCGAGCGCGACCATGACGAGGGTGAGGAGCCGGTTGGCGTAGGCCTCGCCGCCGTCCTCGTCGTTCTTCATGGAGCGGACCAACTGCGGCACGAAGACCGAGTTGAGGCCGCCGCCGACGGTGAGGATGTAGATCATCGTCGGCAGGGTGTAGGCGACGGTGAAGGTGTCACCGAGGAGTGCGGCGCCGAGGGCGCCGGTGATGACCAGGCTGCGGACGAAGCCGGTGAGCCGGGAGACGAGGGTGCCGGCGGCCATCACGGCGCTCGACTTGAGCAGCCCGGAGGCGCGGCCGGCCTTCTTCGGGGCGGGCGCGGGCATGGGGTTCGGCTCCGGAGCGGGCGGCGGCACCTGGCCGGGGGCCTGCTGGTCCCGGTAGAGGTGGGCGAACGCGTCGGGCTCCGGCTGCTCCTCCCCCGCATGGGTCACCAGGTCGTCGACGCCGGTGAACTGGACCGTGCGGGCGTCGTCGCCGTACGGCAGATGGCGTGAGGGGCCGTCCGGCTCGGGCGCGGGCGTCTGGGCCCACACCCGGGGGTCCGGGGCGTGCTGGGGCGCGGCGGGCTGCTGGTAGAGCGGCTGCGGCTCCGCGTAGGTGCCCGGTGGGGGCGGCGGGTGCGCGGCGCGGTCGTAGAGCGCCTCGGTCACCGGATCCTGGGCGGCCAGGTCACGGGCCTGGTAAGGGTCGTGGGTGTAGGCGTCCTGGACGTACGGGTCCTGGGCGTAGGGCTGCTGCTGATCCGGTGCGTACGGGTCAGGGGCGGCCTGCTGCGGCGGTGGCACCGGCGCAGGGCCGGGTGCCGCGGGCGTGCCACCGGACGGCGTGGTGCCACCCGCGCCCTGACCGCGGTCACCGTCGTACGGCGCGTTCATGGTTACCCCACCTCATCGTCTCCGGCCGACCGGCCACGACATCGCTCAACGGTCCACTTTCTCACCCGGGCCCGACGGGTCGCCGCTTTCGGACCCGGTGTCCGGTGTCGGGTCACTCGGCTGCTCGGGATCCGTGTCCTCCGACGGGGCGGCGGCCCCGGGCTCCCCGTCCTCGGCGTCGCCCGTCGCGTCGGCCTCGGTCTCCGCGGCGGCCTCCGCCTCGGCGCTGCGGGCGGCGGCGCGCTTGCGCGCGCTGTACATCCGGACGCCGGCGAGGACGAGCAGCAGCACACCGCCGGCGATGACGAGCATCACCGTGGGGGTGATCTCGGAGACCTTCACGGTGAAGGTCATCGGATCGCCGTAGGGAGTGCCGTCCTCGGTGTAGAGCTGGGCGGTCATGGTGACCGGACCGTTGGCGTTGGCCGAGGCGTCGAACTTCACCGACTGGCTGTGTCCGCCGTCGATCTTCACCGGGCGTGCCGCCTCGCCGGTGTCGCCGTCCAGCTTCAGACGCGTCTTGTTGCTGGACTTCAGCTTGAGGACCAGGTGGTCCACGCCCTGGAGCAGCCGGTTCTGCACGGTCACCGGGATGGTGGCGCTGCGGCCGGACAGCGTGAGGTCGGACTTCTCGAACAGCCGCACTTCCTGCGTGAGGTTGGCCAGGTAGTCCTGGACCTCCCTGCGGTAGAGGGTCGCCGAGGGCGCCTCTCCGCGCCACGAGGTCGACATCTCGCGGCTGATCGCGTTGGTGAAGGGCGGCACCACGCGGTCGGGGAAGGTCAGGATGACCTGGAAGTCGTCCAGCCGGTCGCGGGTCAGCTTCATCTGGCGGAACGCGCCGGCGTCCAGCTCCTGGGCCCGCAGCTTCTTCGGGTAGGCCGAGCTGCCGGGGACCCGCTTCGAGGCGTCGGGGTCGGACTGGGTGGCGGCGGCCTGCAGGTCGACCGGCTCCGTCCAGCGCTTCGCGGCGAGGCTCTGCAGGCCCTTCGCCATGGCCTGGGCCTGCGAGGTGCTGGGCATGCGCTGCGGCGCGACCACGACGCTGCGCTGGTCCTCGGGCAGCTCCAGGGTGATCGCCAGCGACTGGGCGAGGAACTCCTGCACGGCCAGGGTCGAGTTCTCGGCCCTGATCATCTCGCCCTGGAAGGCGGTCGACAGGCCCGCGTCGCTGACGATCGCGGTGGTGCCACCGCCGATGGGGCGGGCCGAGGTCGGCGTGTACGACAGGTCGTCGCGGAAGCTGTCGCTGCGGGCGATCACGTTCCGCGCGCCGGCGGAGGTGGCGACCGCCATGATCGACGGGTCCACGGCGCCGTCGACGGGCCAGGCGAAGTCGGTGGACGGCTTCACGTGCAGGACGGTCTCCACCGTGGTGGCGGCCAGTGCCGTCGCCTGCTGGAGGTGGCTGAGCGAGCCCGGGACGTCCTTGCCGTGGTGGGCCAGGGAGGCCAGGTCGGGGTCGGCGAAGGGCAGGGCGACGACCTTGCGGCCCTGGACGGCCTTCTCCAGGTCGTTCAGCCAGCGCTCGGCGATCGCCTGGTTCCGGCCCGGGACCTCCGTCGTGCCGTTCTTGATCATGTACGGCTCGGTCATCGCCGTCACGCTGGCCAGCAGGTCCGGGTCGATCACCCAGGTGACCGGGAGGTCCTTGCCGAGCGAGACCATCTCGTGGAGCCGGCCGCCGGGGGCCAGCTCGGCCGCGAGGTCGTCGTTCTCGAAGACCGGGGTCTGCTGCTGGTCGGCGCCCGTCTCCGCAGAGACATGGGCTGTGGAGATCAGCGGCCAGAGATAGCTGAGCTGGGTCTTCTTCTCGGTGGCCTCGGGCTGGAAGGGCAGCAGCGTCCGCTCGATGCCGAGGACCCGCCCGTAGGACTGACTCGCGGTCTGGCCGGTCAGGGAGACCCCGAGCTGATAGACCCCGGCCTCGTCCAGTTCGAGCTTGGAGACCGGCACGGAGAGCGTGAAGTCCTTGCTCAGGCCGGCGCCCAGCCGGGGGATCTTCACCGTGTAGGGGCCGCCCAGCGGAGCCGGGTCACGGCCGTCCCGGTAGGCCTTGCGGCCGGAGACCTCGTCGATCTCGCTGCGGCTGCTCAGCCGGGGCCCGACGCGCAGATCGACCGTGGCGTCCGTCACGGCCTGCTTGCCCTGGTTGGTGACCGTGCCGGTGATGGTGACCGTGTCGCCCTCCACCGGGGCGCTCGGGGTCAGCGTGTCGAGGGACACATCGACGGTTCCGGCGCCCTTCGTGCTCTCGGCGGCCGTCGTCCCGGCCGCCGCCGCGGCTTCGGGGGCGGGAGTGCCCGGGAGAAATCCGGCCAGTAGCGGGGCGGCGACGGCGAGTGAGGCCGTGCGCCGCAGCCAGCGGCGGGCAGGTGAGGGAACGGTCCCCTGGATAGCTGCCGCCTCGGCCACGCGTCGCCCGTCCTCGTCGTTGTCTGTGGTGTCAGTGGTGTCGCTGGTGGTTCCCGGTTGCTGTGTCCAGGCATGGTAACGATGCACGCGGGCGCCAAGTGCCGGGGACTGCTCCAGCCGATGGGCCGGAGCGGACCGGGAGCGGACCGGGAGCGGACCGGACAGCGGGCCGGACGGCGGGAGAAAACGGGGACGTCGCGGTGGGCCGGTGCACGTACCCTTTTCTGTTGTGCCGAACGCCAACGAAGACACCCCGACTGCCCTGAGCCAGGTGCAACGCCGCGCGGTCAGTGAACTACTGCGTGTGTCCCCTGTCGCCGACGACCTCGCCCGCCGCTTCAAGGATGCCGGGTTCAGCCTCGCGCTGGTCGGCGGCTCGGTGCGCGACGCCCTCCTCGGCCGTCTCGGCAACGACCTGGACTTCACCACCGACGCCCGCCCCGAGGCCGTACTGAAGATCGTGCGCCCCTGGGCCGACGCCGTCTGGGAGGTCGGAATCGCCTTCGGCACCGTCGGCTGCCAGAAGGACGGCTACCTGGTGGAGATCACCACCTACCGGTCCGAGGCGTACGACCGCACCTCGCGCAAGCCCGAGGTCTCCTACGGCGACTCCATCGAGGAGGACCTGGTCCGGCGCGACTTCACCGTCAACGCCATGGCCGTCGCCCTCCCTGAGAAGGAGTTCATCGACCCGCACGGCGGCCTGGAGGACCTCGCCGAGCAGGTGCTGCGCACCCCGGGCACCCCGGAGGAGTCCTTCTCCGACGACCCGCTGCGCATGATGCGGGCCGCCCGCTTCGCCGCGCAGCTGGACTTCGAGGTCGCCCCTGAGGTCGTCACCGCCATGACGGAGATGGCCGGCCGGCTGGAGATCGTCTCCGCCGAGCGCGTCCGTGAGGAGTTCAACAAGCTCCTGCTCTCCGCCCACCCCCGCAAGGGCCTCGGCCTCCTCGTCGACACCGGCCTCGCCGCCCATGTCATCCCGGAGCTGCCGGCCCTGCGCCTGGAGAGCGACGAGCACCACCGTCACAAGGACGTCTACGAGCACTCCCTCACCGTGCTCGACCAGGCCATCGCCCTGGAGGAGGACGGCCCCGACCTGGTGCTGCGCCTCGCCGCGCTGCTCCACGACATCGGCAAGCCGCGTACCCGTCGCTTCGAGAAGGACGGACGGGTCTCCTTCCACCACCACGAGGTGGTCGGCGCGAAGATGACCAAGAAGCGCATGACGGCGCTGAAGTACTCCAACGAGCTGATCAAGGACGTCTCGCGCCTGGTGGAGCTGCATCTGCGCTTCCACGGCTACGGCACGGGCGAGTGGACCGACTCGGCCGTTCGCCGCTACGTACGGGATGCGGGACCGCTGCTCTCCCGTCTCCACAAGCTGACCCGCTCCGACTGCACCACGCGGAACAAGCGCAAGGCCTCCGCGCTCTCACGGGCCTACGACGGCCTGGAGGAGCGCATCGAGAAGCTCCAGGAGCAGGAGGAGCTGGACTCGATCCGGCCGGACCTGGACGGCAACCAGATCCAGGAGATCCTGGGCATCCGCCCCGGACCCGCCGTCGGCCAGGCCTACAAGTTCCTGCTTGAGCTGCGGCTGGAGAACGGTCCGATGGAGCAGGACGCCGCCGTCGCCGCGCTCAAGGAGTGGTGGGCGAGCCGGCAGGGCTGATGCGGATGCCGCCGTTTCACGGTCGATGTTTCACGTGAAACATCGACGCGGCGGTCTCGGGCAGGGGTGATGTTTCACGTGAAACATCACCCCTTTCTGGTGGTGCGGGCCAGGGCGAGCGCGAGCAGTGCGTAGAGCAGGGTCACGAGCAGCACGATCGTGGGGGACCGTCCGTCCGGCGGCAGCATCGCGGCCGCGACCCCGGCGGCGCCGACGAAGGCGACGTTGAAGAGCACGTCGTAGAGGGAGAAGACCCGCCCGCGATAGGCGTCGTCCACGGAGGTCTGTACGACGGTGTCGGTGGCGATCTTCGCGCCCTGGGTGATGAGGCCGAGCACGAAGGCGGCCACGAGGAACGGCGTCCGGGCGAAGGTGAGGCCAAGCGCGGGCGTCAGTACGGCGGCGGAACCCGTGCACACGGTCATCCAGCCGAATGCGCCGAAGCGCCCCACCGCCCACGGCGAGAGCACGGCCGCCGCGAAGAACCCGGCCCCGGAGGCGGCGACGGCCAGCCCGAGGACGGCAAGGCCCTGCGACTCCGTGGTGCTCCAGGCGTACCGGGAGAGCATGAGCACGGTCACGAAGAGGGCGCCGTAGCAGAAGCGCATCACCGTCACGGCGGAGAGCGCGCGGGCGGCGGCGCGGCGCTCGGCCAGATGCCGCAGCCCGCTCATCAGCCCCCGGGCGGTGGAGGCCAGCGCGGCGGAGAGCCGGGGCTGGAGGAGTTCCGGGTCGGGGCCGAGGAGCTCGCGGGACATGCGCAGCGAGGCGAGCGCGGAGCAGAGATAGAGGACGGCGCCCAGGAGGACCACGGCGGCGTCGGAGTCGTCCGCCACGAGTCGTACGCCGAAGGCCAGACCGCCGCCCAGGGTCGCGGCCAGGGTGCCGGCGGTCGGTGAGAGCGAGTTGGCGATGACAAGGCGTTCGGCATCGACCACGCGCGGGAGTGCGGCGGAGAGGCCGGCCAGGACGAAGCGGTTGACGGCCGTGACGGAGAGGGCGGAGGCGTAGAACAGCCAGTCCGGCACGGAGGCCAGCATGAGCACCGCGGTGCCGCCGGCCAGCAGGGCCCGCAGCAGGTTTCCGTAGAGGAAGACCTGGCGGCGCTGCCAGCGGTCGAGCAGGACGCCGGCGAAGGGGCCGACGAGGGAGTAGGGGAGCAGGAGCACGGCCATGGCGGAGGCGATGGCGGCGGCGCTGGTCTCCTTCTCCGGGGAGAAGACGACATACGTGGCCAGGGCGACCTGGTAGACGCCGTCGGCGCACTGGGAGAGCAGGCGGACGGCCAGCAGGCGGCGGAAGTTGCGCAGCCGCAGGAGGACGCGCAGATCACGCACGACGGACATGGCAGCAAGACTCACATACGACGAGGGCCCCCGGGCAGTGCCACGGGGACCCTCGTCAGTGAGCCTTCGTCAGGATCTCGACGGCCGGTGGGCCGCAGGGAGACCGTCGGGTCAGCGCTCGACCTCGCCCTTGATGAACTTCTCGACGTTGGCGAAGGCCTCGTCGTCGAAGTACTGGACCGGCGGGGACTTCATGAAGTAGCTCGACGCGGAGAGGATCGGGCCGCCGATGCCGCGGTCCTTGGCGATCTTCGCGGCGCGCAGGGCGTCGATGATGACACCCGCGGAGTTCGGGGAGTCCCAGACCTCGAGCTTGTACTCCAGGTTCAGCGGGACGTCGCCGAAGGCACGGCCCTCGAGGCGCACGTACGCCCACTTGCGGTCGTCCAGCCAGGCCACGTAGTCCGAGGGGCCGATGTGGACGTTCTTCTCGCCGAGGTCCCGGTCGGGGATCTGGGAGGTGACGGCCTGCGTCTTGGAGATCTTCTTGGACTCCAGGCGCTCGCGCTCGAGCATGTTCTTGAAGTCCATGTTGCCGCCGACGTTGAGCTGCATGGTGCGCTCGAGACGGACACCGCGGTCCTCGAACAGCTTCGCCATCACACGGTGCGTGATGGTGGCGCCGACCTGGGACTTGATGTCGTCACCGACGATCGGGACACCGGCCTCGGTGAACTTGTCCGCCCACTCCTTGGTGCCGGCGATGAAGACCGGGAGGGCGTTGACGAAGGCGACCTTGGCGTCGATGGCGCACTGGGCGTAGAACTTCGCCGCGTCCTCGGAGCCCACGGGCAGGTAGCAGACGAGAACGTCGACCTGCTTGTCCTTGAGGACCTGGACGACGTCGACCGGGGCCTCGGCGGACTCCTCGATGGTCAGGCGGTAGTACTTGCCGAGACCGTCGAGGGTGTGGCCGCGCTGGACCGTGACGCCCTTGTTCGGGACGTCGCAGATCTTGATGGTGTTGTTCTCGCTGGCGCCGATGGCGTCGGACAGGTCGAGGCCGACCTTCTTCGCGTCGACGTCGAACGCGGCCACGAACTCCACGTCGCCGACGTGGTAGTCGCCGAACTGGACGTGCATCAGGCCGGGCACCTTGGTCGCCGGGTCGGCGTCCTTGTAGTACTCGACGCCCTGCACCAGCGAGGCGGCGCAGTTGCCCACGCCGACGATGGCTACGCGAACCGAACCCATTCCGGTTGCTCCCTGTGTGATCGTGGAAGCCCTGCGAGCGCAGGGTTTCACTTGGCGGTGTCGTCGGACGGATCCGGCCGGGTACTGCCCCCGTGCCGGGGCAGGCCGCCCGTTTCTCCGGATTCTCTGTTCTGCTGCTGAGCGGCGCCCTCGGGGGCGTCGGGGCCGGATCGCTGATCCCGCCCCGCCCGCTCGCTCTCGATGAGCTCGTTCAGCCAGCGCACTTCGCGCTCCACGGACTCCATTCCGTGGCGCTGCAGCTCAAGCGTGTAGTCGTCGAGGCGCTCGCGCGTCCGGTTGAGGGAGGCGCGCATCTTCTCCAGGCGCTCCTCCAGCCGGCTGCGGCGGCCCTCGAGCACCCGCATCCGCACCTCGCGCTCGGTCTGGCCGAAGAAGGCGAAGCGGGCGGCGAAGTGCTCGTCCTCCCAGGCGTCGGGGCCGGTGTGGGAGAGGAGCTCCTCGAAGTGCTCCTTACCTTCGGCCGTCAACCGGTAGACGATCTTGGCGCGGCGCCCTGCGAGTGAAGCCGCGAGGGCCTCCTCGGGGGCACTTCCCGGTTCCTCGATCAACCAGCCGTTGGCGACCAGCGTCTTGAGGCACGGGTAGAGGGTCCCGTAGCTGAAGGCCCGGAAGATGCCCAGTGAGGTGTTGAGCCGCTTGCGCAGCTCGTACCCGTGCATCGGGGCCTCGCGGAGCAGGCCGAGAACGGCGAACTCGAGGATTCCTGAGCGCCGGCTCATTCGTCGCCTCCTCCGTTCTCGGGACTCGTCTCGGGGACCGTGCGGAAAACACTCCTATGCCGAGTCGATGTGCCGCACTGATGTATCGACTCGATACATCCCGACGATAGAACGGCCCCATGTCCGCGACAAGTGGGACTCGGGTGACCGGCGTCACATCGTCAATTCACAGCAATCGAGTTGCCTGATTTGGGGTGAACTTGCCCTCTAGGGAGGTTTTGGCCGTGCGTAGTCTGTGCGGCATGCAGACCACCGGGAACCGAGCAAGGCCGCGAGGCGTCCGTGAAACGGGTGACCGGCTGCGACCCGGCGGGGCTTCTTCCGAGGTCCGGCCGTGTGCATTTCGGGGGGACCGGAACTCAACTGCCGCTTCCAGGCGTACGCGCCTGCCCGAGGAGTAGTCGTTCGATGAGCGAGCACCGTCGCAAACCGCCGCAGCCGCAGCAGCAGCCGCCCTACGGCGGTCGTGCCGCGGCACGGCGCGCCGCCCAGCAGCCGATGGGCCGCAGGCCGGCGCCCGGTCGTGATGCCGCCACAGGGTCCCCTTCCGCCTCGTACGGGCCGCCTTCCTCCTATGGAGAGGAAGAGCGTCCCTACGGCGGACGGGCCGAGGCCCGTCGCGCCGCCCAGCGCGGGGGGCGCCGGCGCGCCCCCGAGGGCGGCGGCGGTCCTGGCGGACCCGGCGGCCGGCGCGGGGGCGGCGGAGGCGGCCGTGGCGAGGGTCCGGGGCGCGGTCGCGGCGGCGCCGGCGGGCGTCCGCCGGGCAAGAAGCGGCTCATCGACTACCCGCGGTACGGCAAGCACGGCTGGCGTCGCTGGATGCCCTCGTGGAAGCTCGTGACGGGCCTGTTCCTGGCGTTCGTCGGCAGCCTCATGGGCGCGGCCACGATCGGGTACGCCATGGTGGGCATCCCGAACGAAGCCGACAGCGCCAAGCAGCAGAACAACGTCTTCTACTGGTCCGACAACACGGTGATGGCCGCGACCGGTGGTGAGGTCAACCGCCAGATCATCGACTTCGCCGAGATTCCGAAGGCCATGCAGGACGCGGTCGTCTCTGCGGAGAACAAGACCTTCTGGACCGACTCCGGCATCGACCCCATGGGCATCGGCCGCGCCGTGTGGAACATGGCCAAGGGCGGCCAGACCCAGGGTGGCTCGACCATCACCCAGCAGTACGTGAAGAACAACCGCCTCGACGACCAGTCGCAGACGGTGACCCGCAAGGTGAAGGAACTCTTCATCTCGATGCGCGTCGGCAATGAGCGGGGCAAGCCCGAGATCATGGCGGGCTACCTCAACACCTCGTACTACGGTCGGGGTGCCTATGGACTCCAGGCCGCCGCCCGCGCGTACTTCGCCAAGGACGCCACCGATCTCAACCCCAGCGAGTGCGCCCTGCTCGCCTCGGTGCTCAAGGGCGCGACCTACTACGACCCGGCCGGCTACCCCGAGATCGACCCGGGTGCCTCCAAGGAGGCGAACACCGAGCGTGCCCGGAAGCGCTGGTCGTGGATCCTCGACGAGATGGTCAAGGACGGGAAGCTCGACGCCACCGAGCGCGCGAAGTACACCACGATGCCGCCGACCAAGCCGCGCACCCAGGGTGCCCAGCTCGGCGGGCAGATCGGCTATCTGGTGCGGACGGCCGAGGCGAACTTCCTGAACAACAGCAACTTCACGACGCAGCAGCTCGCCAAGGGCGGCTTCGAGATCCACACCACCTTCGACAAGAAGAAGGTCCAGGCACTCGAGTCGGCGGTCAAGAAGGTCTACAAGGACAACATCGACCCGGAGAAGCGCCCGGAGAAGGACACCCACGTCCAGTTCGGCGGTGCCTCGGTGAACGCGGAGACCGGCGCCATCGTCGCCCTCTACGGCGGTCAGGACGCCACGAAGCACTTCACCAACAACGCGGACACGACCGGTGCCCAGGTCGGCTCGACCTTCAAGCCCTTCGTGCTGGCCGCCGCGCTGCGCGACGGTGTGCGGGATCCCAAGGGCGAGAAGGTTCAGGGTCCCGAGACCCGCAGGATCGTCGATCCGAGCAAGAGCTTCTACAACGGCACGAACAAGCTGACGATCAAGAACTTCGACGGCTCGACGTGGTACGACGACAAGGGCAACGAGTGGCGTCAGGTCAATGACGGTGGCGAGAGCGTCCCGAGGGTCGACCTGCGCAAGGCCATGATGAAGTCCCTGAACTCGCCGTATGTGCAGCTCGGCATGGACGTCGGCATCGACAAGGTGCGCCAGTCGGCCATCGACGCGGGTCTGCTCGACTCCTCGCTGGTCAAGGCGGACGTCCCGTCCTTCTCGCTCGGTATCTCCTCCCCGAGCGCGATCCGCATGGCCGGCGCCTATGCGACCTTCGCGAACAACGGCGAGCGCAACGACGTCTTCTCCGTGACCAAGGTCCTCCAGCGGGGCACGGTCGTCTACGAGCACAAGGCCGAGCCCAAGCGGGCGTTCACCACGGCCGTCGCCAGCAACGTCACCGACGTCCTGAAGGACGTCGTCGAGGCCGGCACCGGTACCAACGCGAAGCTCGACGACCGCGAGGCGGCCGGCAAGACCGGTACCACCGACGGCAACAACTCGGCCTGGTTCGTGGGCTACACTCCGCAGCTCTCCACCGCGATCGACATGTACCGCTTCCCCGACGACGAGAACCTCAAGGGCCGCAAGTTCGAGTCCATGAAGGGCACCGGCGGCCAGGCGAAGATCCACGGTGCGTCGTTCCCGTCGGAGATCTGGCACGACTACATGACCTCCGCCCTCAAGGGCACCGCCCCGAAGAGCTTCCCGGCTCCGGAGGACCTCGACGGCGAGGCGGTCTTCGGCGGTGGCGCGGTCAGCCCGACCCCGACGCCGACCGCGACCACGCAGTCGCCGACGCCGACCATGACGCCGTCGACCGAGGCGCCCACGGACAAGCCGACCAAGTCGCCGGACCCGGGCAAGACCTGCAGCGTCTGGGATTGGCCGTGCAAGGACAACGGCGGCACCAGCACGGGCACCGACAGCGGCGGGGCCGGCAGCGGTGGGACCACCAGCACACCCACCGTCGATCCGACGAGTACCGCCACCACCGACCCGACCAACGGCGGAGGCGGGGGCAAACCCGGCGGCACCTCATGGGGAGCCGTGGGCTAGCCCCCGCACCCCCTAACCCGAGGGCCGTCGTGCCCGGTTCCGTACCCCGTACGGAACCGGCGCGGCGGCCCTCACCGTTTTCCCAGGGGCGTACGGCAGGATGTCCCCCATGCCGAGCCTCCAGAAGACGAGCCCTCCGCAGGATCCCCCGGTGGTCTGCCCCACCCGACGGGACGAGGTGGCCGCCGCCGGCAGCGAGCTGATCGGCGGCCCGATCGGACGCCGGGCGCTGCTCGGCGCAGGGCAGCTGACCCCGGTCAGGGTCGTCGTGCTCGTGGCCCTCGGGATGTACGCGCTCGGCATGGTGCAGAAGCTGCCCTGCTACAACTGGGCCTGGTTCCGCGGCTCCACCTCGCAGTACACCCACGCCTGCTACTCCGACATCCCGCACCTGTTCTCCGGGCGCGGTTTCGCGGAGGGCCTGGTCCCGTACTTCGACCGGCTGGGCGGCGACATACCGTTCCTGGAGTACCCGGTGCTCACCGGGCTGTTCATGCAGGTCGCCGCGTGGCTGACGCCGGGCGGGGACGTGACGGCGCAGGAGCGGACGTACTGGATGGTCAACGCGGGCCTGCTCATGGTCTGTGCGGCGGTCCTGGCCGTCTGCGTGGCCAGGACGCACCGGCGGCGCCCCTGGGACGGCCTGCTGGTGGCGCTCGCGCCCGCGTTCGCGCTGACCGCCACCATCAACTGGGACCTGCTCGCCGTGGCGCTGACGGCCGCCGCGCTGCTGATGTGGTCGCGCAGCCGGCCGCTCGCCTTCGGGGTGCTGCTCGGGCTCGCGACGGCCGCCAAGTTCTATCCGGTGCTGCTGCTCGTGCCCGTGCTGCTGCTGTGCTGGCGGGCCGGGAAGTGGCGCGCGTTCGGTACGGCGCTGCTGGGCGCGGCCGGTGCCTGGCTGGTGGTGAACCTGCCGGTGCTGGTGCTCGCGACGGAGGGCTGGAAGCAGTTCTACGTCTTCAGTACCGACCGGAACGTCGACTTCGGCTCGGTGTGGCTGCTGATCAGCCAGCTCACGGGCGAGCAGATGCGCCCGGAGACGGCGAACTACTGGGCGCTGTTCCTGATGATGCTTGCGGTCGCGGGGCTCGCGTATCTGGCGTTCAACGCGCCCCGCAGGCCGCGCCTTGTCCAGCTGGCGTTCCTGATCGTGGCCGCGTTCGTGCTGGTCAACAAGGTCTACTCGCCGCAGTACGTGCTGTGGCTGATCCCTCTCGCCGCGCTCGCCCGGCCGCGCTGGCGGGACTTCCTGGTGTGGCAGGGCTGTGAGGTCCTGTACTTCTTCGCGATCTGGTTCTACCTGGCGTACACGAGCAGCGGGAACAAGCAGGGGCTGCCGACCGACGGCTACCAGTTCGCGATCGTGCTGCACATGGCCGGCACGCTCTACCTGTGCGCCCTCGTCGTACGGGACATCCTGGCGCCGGACCGGGACGGGGTGCGGCGCGACGGCTCCGACGACCCGTCCGGGGGCGTTCTGGACGGCGCCGAGGACGTCTTCGTGCTCGGCAGGGCGGCGCACCCGGCGCGGCACGCGGCACCGGCCCTGGAGGGCCCGCGGGTGGACTGGGGCACGCCCCGCGAGTGACGAGCGCCCAGACCACGCGGAAGCGGCCCCCGGGGACTCCCCGGGGGCCGCTTCCGTCGTTCCGGTTCGGTGCGGCGGCTCAGCGCTCGACGAGCCGGTCGTACTGCGTCGTGGTGTGCCGCAGGTGTGCGACCAGCTCGTCGCCGACCTTGGGCTCCTGGGCGTCGGACGGCACGAACAGGATCGACACCTGCATGTGCGGCGGTTCGGCGAACCAGCGCTGCTTGCCGTCCCAGACGAACGGGGAAAGGTTCCGGTTGACGGTGGCGAGGCCGGCCCGGGCGACGCCCTTGGCCCGCGGCATCACGCCGTGCATGGCCTTGGGGGCCTCCAGGCCGACGCCGTGCGAGGTGCCGCCGGCGACCACCACGAGCCAGCCGTCGGAGGCGGTCTTCTGCTGCCGGTAGCCGAAGCGGTCGCCCTTGGCGACCCGGGTGACGTCGAGGACCGCGCCGCGGTACTCGGTCGCCTCGTGGTCGCCCAGCCACAGCCGGGTGCCGATGCGGGCCCGGAAGCGGGTCTGCGGGAACTGCTGCTGGAGCCGGGCCTGCTCCTCGGCGCGCAGATGGCTGACGAACATGGTGTGCAGCGGCAGCCGGGCGGCCCGCAGCCGGTCCATCCAGGCGATGACCTCCTCGACGGCGTCGGTGCCGTCGGGGCGGTCCAGCGGCAGGTGGAGGGCGAAGCCCTCCAGGCGTACGTCCTCGATGGCCGCGTGGAGCCTGGGCAGCTCCTCCTCGTGGACGCCGTGCCGCTTCATCGAGCTCATGCACTCGATGACGACGCGGGCGCCGACCAGGGCGTGCACACCGTCCACCGAGGAGACCGAGCGGATGACCCGGTCGGGCAGCGGCACCGGCTCCTCACCGCGTCGGAACGGGGTGAGGACGAGCAGGTCGCCGCCGAACCAGTCCTTGATCTTCGCGGCCTCGTACGTGGTGCCCACCGCGAGCATGTCGGAGCCGAAGCGCGCGGCCTCGTCCGAGAGCCGCTCGTGGCCGAATCCGTAGCCGTTGCCCTTGCAGACCGGGACGAGGCCCGGGAACTGCTCGATCACGGTCTTCTGGTGCGCCCGCCAGCGAGCGGTGTCGACATAGAGGGAGAGCGCCATGGCCGGCCCGGAACCTTTCTGGTGGCTGCGGTGAGTCAGAGATGTGTACGAGCGGTACGAGACTACGCAAGCCTCGCACGGGTCGTCAGCGGCGCGACATGTAGATGTCCAGGGCCTTGTGCAGGAGCTTGTTGAGCGGGAAGTCCCACTCGCCGACGTACTCCACGGCCTCGCCGCCGGTGCCGACCTTGAACTGGATCAGGCCGAAGAGGTGGTCGGTCTCGTCCAGCGAGTCCGAGATGCCGCGCAGGTCGTAGACGGTCGCGCCCATCGCGTAGGCGTCGCGCAGCATCCGCCACTGCATGGCGTTCGAGGGGCGGACCTCGCGGCCGATGTTGTCGGAGGCACCGTACGAGTACCAGACGTGGCCGCCGACCACGAGCATCGTCGCGGCGGACAGGTTCACGCCGTTGTGGCGGGCGAAGTAGAGCCGCATGCGGTTGGGGTCCTCGTTGTTGAGGACGGTCCACATGCGCTGGAAGTACGAGAGCGGGCGCGGCCGGAAGTGGTCGCGGACGGCCGTGATCTCGTACAGCCGCTGCCACTCGGCCAGGTCCTCGTAACCGCCCTGGACGACCTCGACACCGGCCTTCTCGGCCTTCTTGATGTTGCGGCGCCACAGCTGGTTGAAGCCCTTGAGGACGTCGTCCAGCGAGCGGTTGGCGAGCGGGACCTGGAAGACGTAGCGGGGCTGGACGTCGCCGAAGCCGGCGCCGCCGTCCTCGCCCTGCTGCCAGCCCATCTTCCGCAGCCGGTCGGCGACTTCGAAGGCGCGCGGCTCGATGTGGGTGGCCTCGACGTCCTTGAGGCGCTTGACGTCCGGGTCCTGGATGCCGGCCTTGATGGCGGTCGAGTCCCAGCGCCGGATGACCACCGGCGGGCCCATCTTCACGGAGAAGGCGCCCTGCTGCTTGAGGTGGGCCAGCATCGGCTGCAGCCACTCGTCCAGGTTCGGCGCGTACCAGTTGATGACCGGGCCCTCGGGCAGATAGGCCAAGTAGCGCTTGATCTTGGGCAGCTGACGGTAGAGCACCAGACCGGCACCCACGAGCTCACCGGACTTGTCGAACCAGCCGAGGTTCTCCGAGCGCCACTCGGTCTTCACATCAGCCCATGCCGGGACCTGACAGTGGCTCGCCGCGGGCTGGCTCTGGATGAATGCCAGATGCTGCTCACGACTGATGGTCCTCAGGGTCAGGCTCATGCGGGGCGCTCCTCGGCAGGTGTGTCCCCATCGGTTGCGGGGCTGCGGCTCTCGCGCCGAAGCCTACTGCGACCGGGGAGCGCCCCGGATGGCCCCGTGGCCCGCCCGGGCCCGGCAGGGGCCCAGGTGACGGGCCCGGGGCCGTCGCGCGGCTAGCTGATCACGCCGCCGAAGAGGCCGCCGTGGGCCATGCCGAGGTAGAAGCCCACTGCCGCGGCGCCGAGTCCGACGATCAGCGCGAAGCGCTCGCGGGTCGTGGCGGAGATGAACTGTCCGTAGGCGCCGGTGAGGATGCCGATCAGACCTGCCCAGGACGCGAGCAGGTGCAGGTTGTCGAAGAAGCCCACGACGAAGGCGAGGATGCCGAGCGCGAGGGTGACGACGACCAGGGTGTCCTGGAGCGGATGGGGTTTGCCGTCCGTTGCGAAGAGGGAGTGGCCGGGGTCGGGTCGCATTGCCTGTGCCATGGGGCACCTCCTGGCGTGCCTGGCGGAAGGCGGCGCCAGTGTGACGCCGCCGACATCCGTTGTGTACAGATTGCGTCCCCTCACCACCGGATTTCAACCGCAGGACGATGTGCGGGTACTCTGTACGGTCTGCACCGGTGTCTGCCCAGGTCCGACCTGGATCCGCCGGCAGCCCCTCGTTCACCGAGGGGGACTGTCAGCGGCGGCGGATACCGTTGCGCACGCATCACGACCCTCCTGCCACGGAACGACCGTGGCCGCTGAGTCCAAAGGAGGTGGGTTCCACATGCGTCACTACGAGGTGATGGTCATCCTCGACCCCGATCTCGAGGAGCGCGCTGTCTCCCCGCTGATCGAGAACTTCCTCTCCGTCGTCCGTGAGGGCAACGGAAAGGTCGAGAAGGTCGACACCTGGGGCCGTCGTCGTCTCGCCTACGAGATCAAGAAGAAGCCCGAGGGCATCTACTCGGTCATCGACCTGCAGGCCGAGCCTGCGGTCGTCAAGGAGCTCGACCGCCAGATGAACCTGAACGAGTCGGTCCTCCGGACCAAGGTCCTCCGCCCCGAGACCCACTGAGCTCCGGCTCAGGCGTTCTCGGGTTCGAGTAGCAGTAAGCAGCCGTAAGCAATCCCGCCGAGAGGTTCACCCATGGCAGGCGAGACCGTCATCACGGTCGTCGGCAACCTTGTCGAAGACCCCGAGCTGCGCTTCACCCCGTCCGGTGCGGCGGTCGCGAAGTTCCGCGTCGCGTCCACTCCCCGCACCTTCGACCGGCAGACCAATGAGTGGAAGGACGGCGAGAGCCTGTTCCTGACCTGCTCGGTCTGGCGGCAGGCGGCGGAGAACGTCGCCGAGTCGCTGCAGAAGGGCATGCGCGTCGTCGTGCAGGGCCGTCTGAAGCAGCGGTCCTACGAGGACCGCGAGGGCGTCAAGCGCACGGTCTACGAGCTGGACGTCGAGGAAGTCGGCCCCAGCCTGCGCAACGCCACGGCCAAGGTCACCCGCACCACCGGTCGCGGTGGCCAGGGCGGCTACGGCGGCGGCCAGCAGCAGCAGGGCGGCGGCGGTGGCTGGGGTGGCAACTCCGGCGGCGGCCAGCAGGGCGGCGGAGCTCCCTCCGACGACCCCTGGGCCTCCAGCGCCCCGTCCGGCGGCCAGCAGGGCGGCGGCGGTGGCTGGGGTGGAAACTCCGGCGGTTCCGGCGGCGGCTACTCGGACGAGCCTCCCTTCTAGGGCCTGTGCCCCGGAAGCAGCTCGTACCCACACTTCTTGATCACACAGGAGAAACACCATGGCGAAGCCGCCTGTGCGCAAGCCTAAGAAGAAGGTCTGCGCGTTCTGCAAGGACAAGGTCGCGTACGTCGACTACAAGGACACGAACATGCTGCGGAAGTTCATTTCCGACCGCGGCAAGATCCGTGCCCGTCGCGTGACCGGCAACTGCACGCAGCACCAGCGTGACGTCGCCACGGCCGTCAAGAACAGCCGTGAGATGGCGCTGCTGCCCTACACGTCCACCGCGCGCTAAGGGAAGGGTGACCGAAAAATGAAGATCATCCTCACCCACGAGGTGTCCGGTCTCGGTGCCGCCGGCGACGTCGTCGACGTCAAGGACGGCTACGCTCGCAACTACCTGGTCCCGCGCGGCTTCGCGCTCCGCTGGACCAAGGGCGGCGAGAAGGACGTGGCGCAGATCCGCCGCGCCCGCAAGATCCACGAGATCGCGACCATCGAGCAGGCCAACGAGGTCAAGGCCCAGCTCGAGGGCACGAAGGTCCGTCTGGCCGTTCGCTCCGGCGACGCCGGCCGCCTCTTCGGCTCCGTGACCCAGGCCGATGTCGCCGACGCGATCAAGACCGCCGGTGGCCCGGCCGTCGACAAGCGTCGCGTCGAGCTCGGTTCGCCGATCAAGACCCTGGGCTCGCACGAGGTGACCGTGCGTCTGCACGCTGACGTCGTCGCGAAGCTCGGCGTCGAGGTCGTCGCCGCGTAACACTGCCCCCGGGCAGTGAGCGCAGCGGTACGCGCTCAGCAGTACGGAAGGGCCCGCACCCCTCGGGGTGCGGGCCCTTCCGCTGTTTCACGTGAAACAGCCCGGTTTCACGTGAAACAGCGCTCAGCGCGTGGCGCCCGTGACGAGCCAGCGGCCCGAGCGCTCGCGGAACCACAGCGTGGCCATGCGGACGAGCATCATCAGCGTCATCGCTCCCCACAGAGCCGTGAGGCCGCCGCCCAGCGCGGGGACCAGAAGGGCCACGGGGGCGAAGACGGCCAGGGTCAGCAGCATGGCCCAGGCGAGATACGGGCCGTCGCCCGCGCCCATGAGGACGCCGTCGAGGACGAAGACCACCCCGGAGATCGGCTGCGAGAGCGCCACGACGAGGAGGGCGGGGAACAGCGCGTCCTGAACGGCGGGGTCGCCGGTGAAGAGCGGGACGAAGAGCGGCCGGGCGAGGATCAGCAGCGCGCCGAGAGCGATCCCGGAGACCACGCCCCACTGGACCATGCGGCGGCAGACCTGACGGGCACCCGTCGCGTCGTCGGCGCCGAGGTACCGCCCGATGATGGCCTGCCCGGCGATGGCGATCGCGTCCAGGGCGAAGGCCATCAGGCTCCACAGGGACAGGATGATCTGGTGGGCCGCGACATCGGCGTCCCCGAGCCGGGCCGCGACGGCGGTGGCGATCATCAGGACGGCGCGCAGCGAGAGCGTACGGATCAGGAGCGGGGCGCCGGCCTGGGCGGAGGCCCGGATGCCGGCGGCGTCGGGGCGCAGCGAGGCGCCGTGGCGGCGGGCGCCGCGGACGACGACGAGGAGGTACGCGGCGGCCATCCCGAACTGGGCGATGACCGTGCCCCAGGCGGAGCCGGCGATGCCGAGGCCCGCGCCGTAGACCAGGCCGAGGTTGAGGGCGCCGTTGGCCGCGAAGCCGCCGATGGCGACGTAGAGCGGCGTGCGGGTGTCCTGGAGGCCGCGCAGGACGCCGGTGGCGGCCAGGACGACCAGCATGGCGGGGATGCCCAGGATGGAGATGCGCAGATATGTGGTGGCGTAGGGGGCGGCCGTGTCGGAGGCTCCGAAGAGGTCGACCAGCCAGGAAGCGGTGGGCAGGGTGAGGGCGACCACGGCGGCGCCGAGGAGCAGGGCGAGCCAGATGCCGTCGATGCCCTGGCGGATGGCGGCCTTGAGGTCGCCGGCGCCGACCCGGCGGGCGACGGCCGCGGTGGTCGCGTAGGCGAGGAAGACGAAGACGCTGACGGCGGTGGAGAGCAGCGCCGAGGCGATGGCGAGCCCGGCGAGCTGGGGGGTGCCGAGATGCCCGACGATGGCACTGTCGACCATGAGGAAGAGGGGCTCGGCGACGAGTGCGCCGAAGGCCGGGACGGCGAGCGAGACGATCTCGCGGTCGTGTTGCCGTCGAACGGCCTTGGGGGTCGCGGGAGCCGTGTGCATGCGCCCAATCTAATCTTCCACAGGTAAGAGATGCAATTGCTTTGTGACCCTTACTTTTGCGGCGAGTGACCCTTCGGGTGTGCGCCGTTTGTTCTGATCTTGCTCCGGGTGGCAAAGTTTTTCTCCCCCACAGCCGGTGGATGGAAAAATCGCAGGTCAGAGGTGTTTGGGTGGGCGGGCTATGAGTTTGTCCACATGGCTGTCCCCCGGTCCGTGCACAGGTTCCGGGGAGTTCTCCACAGCATCTGGGCCTTCACCCACAGGGCCTGTGGATAACCAGATTGGCTGACGGTGCCCGCGGCCCTACCGTGGACCGGCGCCCGACGCGCCAGAAGCGGAGCCAAAGCCCCTTTTTTGTCCGAGCCGTGGCGTAAGAAAGAGGGGCACGGCGAGGTCCGCGGAGCGGACGGGAGGAGGTGGCTTGGTGAGCATGCCCGAGCCCATGGACGATCCCTGGGCCGACAGCGGACCCGGCGACCGGCTCCCGACGCGTACCCGCGAGCGGGGCGGCCGCGGACGGGGCCGGGAGGACCAGCACGAGCGCGGCAGCGAGGACGGCGGCTGGGACAGCGGGATCTCCGCCTTCGAGCGGGTGCCCCCGCAGGACCTGGACGCCGAGCAGTCCGTCCTGGGCGGCATGCTGCTGTCCAAGGACGCGATCGCCGACGTCGTCGAGATCATCAAGGGCCACGACTTCTACAAGCCGGCCCACGAGACGGTCTACGCGGCGATCCTCGACCTCTACGCCAAGGGCGAGCCCGCCGACCCCATCACGGTCGGCGCCGAGCTCACCAAGCGCGGCGAGATCACCCGGGTCGGCGGCGCCTCGTATCTGCACACCCTCGTGCAGTCGGTGCCGACCGCGGCCAACGCCTCGTACTACGCGGAGATCGTCCACGAGCGGGCCGTGCTGCGCCGCCTCGTGGAGGCCGGCACCAAGATCACGCAGATGGGATACGCGGCCGACGGCGACGTCGACGACATCGTCAACCGCGCCCAGTCCGAGATCTACCAGGTCACCGAGCAGCGCACCACCGAGGACTACCTGCCGCTCGGCGACATCATGGAGGGCGCGCTCGACGAGATCGAGGCGATCGGCTCCCGCAGCGGCGAGATGACCGGTGTGCCCACCGGCTTCACCGACCTCGACGCGCTCACCAACGGGCTGCACCCCGGCCAGATGATCATCATCGCGGCCCGTCCCGCCATGGGTAAGTCCACGCTCGCGCTCGACTTCGCCCGGGCCGCCTCCATCAAGCACAACCTGCCCAGCGTCATCTTCTCCCTCGAAATGGGCCGCAACGAGATCGCGATGCGTCTGCTCTCGGCCGAGGCCCGGGTGGCGCTGCACCACATGCGCTCCGGCACCATGACCGACGAGGACTGGACCCGGCTCGCCCGCCGGATGCCGGACGTCTCGCAGGCCCCGCTCTACATCGACGACTCGCCGAACCTGTCGATGATGGAGATCCGCGCCAAGTGCCGCCGCCTCAAGCAGCGCAGCGGCATCAAGCTCGTCATCATCGACTACCTCCAGCTGATGCAGGCCGGCGGCTCCAAGCGGGCCGAGAGCCGCCAGCAGGAGGTCTCGGAGATGTCGCGAAACCTCAAGCTCCTCGCCAAGGAGCTGGAGCTTCCCGTCATCGCGCTCTCCCAGCTGAACCGTGGCCCCGAGCAGCGCACCGACAAGAAGCCGATGGTGTCCGACCTCCGAGAGTCCGGCTCCATCGAGCAGGACGCCGACATGGTCATCCTGCTGCACCGCGAGGACGCCTACGAGAAGGAGTCCCCGCGCGCGGGCGAGGCCGACATCATCGTCGGCAAGCACCGTAACGGCCCGACGGCGACCATCACCGTGGCCTTCCAGGGCCACTACTCGCGCTTCGTGGACATGGCACAAACCTGATCGATATCCGGCGGAGGGGGCGGCATGATCGCCGCATGACCTCATCCTTCGAAGCCCTGTTGCCCACCACCGAGCGCGCCCTGCTGCACCGGGTGGCCGTCGCGCAGAGCGAGGGCCGCGCGCCCTCGTTCGCCGCCGGCGTCGCGCGGGACGGAGCGGTGGTGTGGAGCGGCTCGCGCAGCTGTGTCGACGGGCATGCGCCGGACGCCGAGACCCAGTACCGGATCGGGTCGATCACCAAGGTGTTCACCGCGGTGCTCGTGATGCGGCTGCGGGACGAGGGGCTGCTGAGCCTTGAGGATCCGCTGGAGAAGCATCTGCCGGGCACGGGCGTCGGCGAGGTGACGATCGCCCAACTCCTGGGCCATACCTCGGGACTTGCCGCGGAGACTCCGTCGCCCTGGTGGGAGCGGACCCCGGGGACTCTTCGGCCGGAGCTGTCCGACGTGCTGGGGGAGCGGCCGATGCTGCACCCGGTGGGCCGACTCCATCACTACTCCAACCCCGGTTACACGCTGCTCGGTTCGCTGGTGGAGGCGGTGCGCGGGGTGTCCTGGGAGGAGGCGCTGCGCACCGAGATCCTGGAGCCGCTGGAGCTTCGCCGGACGACCGCGCAGCCGGTCGCGCCGCACGCCGGCGGCTTCGCTGTGCATCCGTGGGCGGACGTGATGATGGCCGAACCCGCCCAGGACCTGGGGGTGATGGCTCCGGCGGGGCAGCTCTGGTCGACGGTCGGGGACCTGTGCCGGTTCGGCGTCTTCCTCGCCGAGGGGGACGACCGGGTGCTGAGCGCCGCCAGTGTGGCGGAGATGCGGGTTCCGGCGGCGCCGGCCGCCAGCGCCGACGGGAAGATGGGCTACGGCCTGGGACTCCAGCTGGTGTACTCCGAGCGCGGGACGCTGTTCGGGCACACCGGCTCGCTGCCCGGCTTCGTCGCCGGACTGTGGGTGAGCGTCGAGCACGGGATGGTCGCCGCGGCCCTCGCCAATGCCACCAGCGGGCCGCTCACGGCCACGGTGGCCGCCGAACTCATCGGGATCGTCGCGGAGGCCGAGCCCCGTTTCCCGGAGCCCTGGCGCCCCCTTCCCGCGGCCGAGGTCGACGAGGAGCTGCTCGCCCTGACCGGACCCTGGTACTGGGGTACGTACGCGTACGGGCTGAAGCTCGGCGCCGGGCGCGCCGTGACCCTGGAGCCGCTCACGGGCGTCGGGCGGCGGGCGACCTTCCGGGCGCTGCCCGACGGTAGCGGCTGGATCGGCCTCGACGGCTACTACCAGGGGGAGACCCTGCGGGCGGTGAAGCGGCCCGACGGCTCGGTGAGCCATCTCGACCTGGGCTCCTTCGTCTTCACCCGGGAGCCCTACGAGCAGGGCGACGCCGTGCCCGGCGGAGTGGACGAGGCGCCCTGGCGCGGCCTCTGACCGGCTCGTCGCCGGCCTTGCGCTGTTTCACGTGAAACAGCGCAAGGCCGGGCTCAGGCGGGGACGTTCGCGGGAACGTTCAGGCCTTCGACGACCCGTACGAACGGGGCCAGTTCGGGGTTCTGGGCGGCGGCGTCCAGGGCCTCGCGGAGCGCGGTGTCGTTGGTGGGGCGGGCCTCGTCGAGAAGCTTCTGGCCCGCTTCGGTGACATCGGTGTAGATGCCGCGCCGGTCGGTGGCGCAGAGGTACCGGGTGAGCAGGCCGCGGTCCTCCAGTCGCGTGACGAGCCGGGTGGTCGCGCTCTGGCTGAGCACCACGGCGTCGGCCACCTGCTTCATCTGGAGGTGGCCGCCGGGTCCGTCGTGCTGGCGGCTGAGGACGTCGAGGAGCGAGTACTCGCGGACGCTGAGCCCGTGCCCGGCCTCCAAGGCGCGCTCGATGTGCGACTCGATCCGTCCGTGCAGCAGGGAAAGCGCGCACCAGCCCTGGGAGAGGGCCGTCAGGGCGGGGTCCGTCGCGGTCATGTGCGCTCCTCGCTTCCTCGGTCTGTCCTCGGTGTCCTCGGCCCGGAAGGGCTTCGGCTCCTTACCAGGGTAGACGATGGAACGCAAAAAGCCGCGTGTGCAATTAATCCCGCCCCTGATGCCCTGATGCCCTGATACCTCGACGCCCTGCTGCCCTGGGCCCCGGGTTCAGCCCGCCGCGACGGTCAGCGGTGCGAAGCGGCGGTTCCCGTCGCCCGGCAGCTCGGGACGCGAGCGGATCATGACGGCGTTGGTGGTGATCTGCTCCAGGCCGTTCGCCTTCAGCCAGGTCACCAGGGCGCTGTGTCCGGTGTCGATGTCCGTGCGCAGCGGGCGGTCGGTGGCGGCGGCGAGCGAGGCGATCAGGGCCTGTGCGGTGCCGGTGTCGCGGGCGATCACCGGGCCGATGACATGGGTCTCCATGTTGGGCCAGAGCGCGGCGAAGCCGGTGATCTCGCCGTCCTGCTCCGCGACCCTCAGCTGGTCGGCGAAGGCCGGGAGCCGGGTGATGAGGTGGGTGCGGTCGGCGCCGAAGATCTCGTGGTCGAGGCGCAACACCTGCAGCACGTCCTCGGCGGTGGCGGGCCGGACGGAACGCTCGGGCGCCGGCTCGGCCGCTGTGAAGCTGCCCTTGAGCATCTCCGCACGGGCGACCTCCGTGAAGCCCAGCTCCTCGTAGAGCGGCTGCCCGTTGCTCGTGGCGTACAGGCTCAGCGGGGTGTCGCCGGCCTCCGCGAGGACATGGCGCATCAGTCGGCGTCCGACGCCCTGCCGGGCGTAGCGCTCGGCGACCAGGACCATGCCGATGGCGGCGAGCTCCGGCCCGTACGAGGTGACCACGCAGACGGCGAGCAGCCCCTTGCCGGACGGGTCGTCGATGCCGTGTCCCACCCCGGCGGCGAGCAGCAGGCCCCACTTGTGCTCTTCCCGGGGCCAGCCCCGGTTCTCGGAGAGGTCGGCGCAGGCGAGGAGGTCGTCGGGGCCGAGGCGTCGGATCGGGAGCCGGTCGAGCGGGAGCTGAGAGAGGGGCATGGTGATCAGGCTGTCCGACGTGGCGACGGCCCGTCCACCGCTTTACGAGAACTGGCCCTGGCGAGCTGCGCGCCCCGCCCGAGGTGCCTGACGTGCGGTCGATTCCCGCAGGTGGCGGCCGCGCCGGGTCAGCCCCCAGGGCTTCAGGACGGAGATCGCCGTCATGAAGAGATAGGCCGTCGTGGAGACCACCGGGGCGCCCACCAGACT
Organism: Streptomyces fradiae; assembly: GCF_041270065.1. Lineage (NCBI taxonomy): Bacteria > Bacillati > Actinomycetota > Actinomycetes > Kitasatosporales > Streptomycetaceae > Streptomyces > Streptomyces fradiae. The sequence continues at coordinate 3,983,630 of NZ_CP065958.1, forward strand.
GCTGTCGGGGACTCCGGCGGCCGCCGCGTGGGCGATCTCCGGGCGCAGCGCGAAGATCGTCGCGGCGGCGGTGGCCAGGGTGAGCCAGAACTTGATCCAGACCCAGCGATGCCGGGCGAGACCCCAGGGCGTACCCAGGGAGAGCACCAGACCGCTGCCGAAGGTCACCAGGGCGACCGGGGCGAGCAGCCAGTCCGCGAAGACCTTCATGGCGCGATAGGCCGCCTGGGTGAGGGACGGGTCCTGGGTGGTGTAGGCGGTGAGACCGAGGGTGAGCAGCCCCAGGCTGAGGCCGAGCCAGGCCACGGAGACCGCCACATGGACGACGAGGAGCGCCCGCCGAACGGGCCGCTGGAGATGTTTCACGTGAAACACCGTGCCGAACGACGGCGGTGTCCCGCGTCTGACCGGGGGAGTAAGCCGGCGTACTAGCCTCGGCGTACATGACGACCCTGCGCGGCCGGCGGCGGCTGCACCTCTTCGACCTCGACGGCACGCTGATCCGTGGCTCGGCGGCCGCGGTGGAGATCTCCCGACAGCTCGGGCTGAGCCGGGAGATCGCGCAGCTGGAGCAGGACTTCCTGCTGCGCGGGCTCACCCCGGACGAGTTCGCCGTCCAGGCCCATGCGCTCTGGTCGGAGCTCACCCCGGAGCAGGTGACCACGGCCTTCGAGCAGGCGCCCTGGCTGAGCGGCATCCGGGAGGTCTGGGCCGAGATCCGGGCCGAGGGCAGCCACTGCGCGGTCATCTCGCTGTCGCCCGATTTCTTCGTCGAGCGGCTCCTCGACTGGGGCGCCGACGCGGCCCACGGCTCCCGCTGGCCCGCCGTGCCCTTCACCGGGCCGATCCACCGGCCGGGCATCCTCGACGCCTCGGCGAAGGTGCGGATCGCCGGGGAGCTCTGCGCGCGGTTCGGGGTCGATCCGGCCGACTGCGTGGCGTACGGCGACTCGATGTCCGACGCGGAGCTGTTCGCGATCGTGCCCGAGACCGTGGCCGTGAACGCCGACCACCATCTGGCCGGACTGGCCCGGCACAGCTATACGGGCGGCGATCTGCGCGAGGCCTACGCACTCGTCCGAAAGAGCGCAGCCTAGCCCTCCGCGCGGGGCGAATCACCGGGAATCCCACTTTCTGTCCGTCCTCCTCATCGCACTGCCATTCTGCGAACACAGCGGCCCACTGCGGGGAGGCAAGGACATGACGGATGCTCCGGCTGCGGCCACGGGTGCGCCGCCCCTCGTGCCGGCCGTGCCGGCGGCCCCTGAGGAAACGTTCAGCGAGCGGGCGGGGGCGGGGGCGGAGGAGCCGGACGCCTCGGCCGACGCCGTACTCGTCCGGCGGACGCTCGCCGAGATCGGGCCGACGGCGGACCGGGTCACCTCGTACTTCTACGCGCTGCTCTTCACCCGCCATCCCGATCTGCGCGCGATGTTCCCCGCCGCCATGGACGCCCAGCGGGACCGGCTCCTCAAGGCGCTGCTCACGGCGGCCGACCATCTGGACGACACCCCGGTGCTCACCGCCTATCTGCGCAACCTCGGGCGCGGACACCGGAAGTACGGCACGCGGGCCGAGCACTACCCGGCCGTCGGCGAGGCGCTGATCGGCGCCCTGGAGCGGTACGCCGGCAGCGGCTGGGACGCGGAGACCGAGGCGGCCTGGGTCCGCACGTACACGACGATCTCGCAGATCATGATCGACGCCGCCGCCGAGAACGAGAGCCACGCGCCGCCCTGGTGGCAGGCCGAGGTGGTCAGCCACGATCTGCGGACCCCCGACGTCGCGGTGATCACGCTCCGGCCCGATCTGCCCTACCCCTTCCTGGCCGGGCAGTACACGACCCTGGAGACGCCCTGGTGGCCGCGGATCTGGCGGCACTACTCCTTCGCCTCCGCGCCCCGCCCGGACGGGCTGCTCTCCCTGCATGTGAAGGCGGTGCCCGCGGGCTGGGTGTCCAACGCCCTGGTGCACCGGGCGCGCCCGGGGGACGTGCTGCGGCTCGGCCCGCCCGCGGGCTCGATGACCGTCGACCACTCGACCGACAACGGGCTGCTCTGCCTCGGCGGAGGCACCGGGATCGCGCCGATCAAGGCGCTGGTCGAGGACGTGGCCGAGCACGGGGACCGGCGGCCGGTCGAGGTCTTCTACGGTGCCCGCAGCGGCCACGACCTCTACGACATCGACACCATGATGCGGCTCCAGCAGACCTTCCCCTGGCTCGCCGTCCGCCCGGTCACCGAGGCGGAGGGACGGCTGCCGGACGCGGTGCGCCGCTACGGGCCGTGGGCGGAGTACGACGCGTACCTCTCGGGGCCGCTCGGCATGATCCGCAGCGGCCTGGACGCGCTGAAGGGCGCGGGCATCCCCACCGACCGGATCCGCCACGACTATCTGGGGGAGGTCGCCCGCGCGTCCTAGGATGCGGAGCCCCGCCAGTACCGGGAGGGCCTAGCCCAGGTCGGGCGCGTGCATCGCGCGGACGCCCTCGATGTTGCCGTCCAGGTAGTGGCGCAGCGAGAGCGGGACCAGGTGGACGGCGGCGATGCCGACCCGGCTGAAGGGCACGCGGACGATCTCGTACTCGCCCAGCGGCTCGTCGATCTCCGGGCCGTGCCGCTGCGAGGTGTCCATGGACTCGAGCCGGCACACGAAGAAGTGCTGGACCTTCACCCCGGAGACCCCGCCGTCCACGATGTGCTCGACGGTGTCGACGAAGCAGGGGACCACGTCGACGATCTTGGCGCCGAGCTCCTCGTGGACCTCGCGGTGCAGGGCCTCGACGACGGTCGCGTCGGTGGGTTCGACTCCGCCGCCGGGGGTCACCCAGTAGGGATCCACGCCCGGCTTGGTGCGCTTGATGAGGATCAGGTCGTCCCCGTCGAGCAGGATGGCGCGTGCGGTGCGCTTGACCACGGGTCGTTCGGTCATGGGAAGAAAATGGCCCGTCCCCGCTGTCCTGAAACGCGCGCCGCCCGGAAACTCACCAGTCCCCCGCGGCACGCAGCAGCAAGTCGTGGGCGCGGGCGATGTGCGGCAGGGCGAGGGTGCCGGTGCGGACGACGAGGAAGTAGGTGCGCAGCGGCGGCACCGGAGGGTCGAGCAGGGGCACCAGCCGCCGGCGCGCCAGCTCCCCCTCGCACAGATAGCGGGGCAGCACGGCGAGGCCCGCGCCGGACGCGGCGGACTCCCGGACGGCCCGCAGATCGGGGGCGATCACGGTGGCGGAGGTGGCCGGCTCGGCATCGAAGACGGCCGCCCAGTAGCGGCTGACGAAGGGCAGCGACTCGTGCACCTCGACCACCGGCAGCCGCTCCAGGGCGACGGCGCCCTTGTGCAGCAGCACCTCGGGGGAGAGCCGGGCGGCCCAGCGCGGGGCCGCGACGAGGACGTGCTCCTCGTCGCAGAGCGGGGTGGCGGTGAACAGTCCGCCGCGGGGCCGGGTGACCGCGACGGCCAGGTCGTGATGGCCGGCGGCCAGGCCGTCGAGGGTCTCCTCCGCGTTGCCCAGGAGCGAGGAGCGGACGGCGAGGCCCTGGGCGACCAGCGGGGTGAGCGCGGGCAGCACCCGGGCCGCGGTGAACTCGGGCGGCCCGGCGACATGCAGGGTGCGCACCCCGGTGTGCTCGTCGAGACCGGTCTCGGTGATCTCGACCAGGGCGTCCAGGTGCGGGGCGGCGCGGTGGGCGAGCTCGTCGCCGATGGTGGTGGGGGTGACCCCACGGGCCTGTCTGAGGAACAGCGGCCGGCCGAGCTGGCGCTCCAGGCTGCGGATCTGGCTGGTGACGGCCGGCTGGGAGAGGCCGAGGAGTGCGGCGGCGCGGGTGAAGGAACCGGCCCGGTGCACCGTGACGAAGGTGCGCAGCAGGGTCAGATCCATGTCCGCCCCCTCCCGGTGCCCGAGTCCGTGCGACCGGACCGTCCGACTACGGACCGTCCAACTATAAATAAGTCGATAGGTCGCTGTCGCTACCGTGATTGGACTCTGACACAGAGTCAACTAGCCTTGTTCGGGCGGGTGTCCGCGAGGACACCGCCGGGGGACGAGGGGCGTTCCGAGCCACGAGGGGGGAGGCTCGGAACGCCCCTGTCGCGTCAGCCGAGCGCCTTGGCCGTCTCGTCGAGGGCGCGCAGGACGTCGGTGATCAGGTCCTCCGGGTCCTCGGCGCCGACCGAGAAGCGGACGAAGCCCTCCGGCACGGCGTCGCCGCCCCAGCGCCCGCGCCGCTCGGCGGTGGACCGCACGCCGCCGAAACTGGTCGCCTCCTCCACCAGGTGCAGCGCCCCCAGGAAGTGCTCGGCCCAGGCCCGGTCCGGCAGCTCGAAGGAGATGACGGAGCCGAAGCGGCGCATCTGGCGGGCGGCCACCTCGTGCGAGGGGTCGTCGGGCAGGCCCGGGTAGCGCAGCCCGGTCACGTGCCGATGCCCCTTGAGCGCCTCCGCGACGGCGAGCGCGGTGCCGCACTGCCGGTCGATCCGCAGCTGGAGGGTGGCCAGCGAACGGTGCGCGAGCCAGGCCTCCATGGGGCCCGGAATCGCGCCGACGATCTTGCGCCAGCGCCGTACCTCGGCGGCCCGCTCGGCGTCGCGGCAGCTGACGTGCCCGAGCAGCAGATCGCCGTGCCCGGACATGCCCTTGGTGTCGCTGGCCACCGAGAAGTCGGCGCCCAGCAGCAGCGGCCGCTGGCCGAGCGGGGTCGCCAGGGTGTTGTCGACCGCGACGAGCGCCCCGGCCTCGTGGGCGGCGTCCGCCAGACGGCGCAGGTCGCACACGTCGAGCCCGGGGTTGGACGGGGTCTCGATCCACAGCAGCTTCGCGCCCGCCAGGACGGACAGCTGGGCGTCGCCGCCGGTCGGCGCGGACCGCACCTCGACGCCGTACGCCCGCAGCTGCTCGTGCACCAGCGGCACGGCCTGGTAGCCGTCGGAGGGGACGACGACCACGTCGCCGGCCTTCAGCTGGGAGAAGAGGACGGCGGAGATGGCGGCCATGCCGGAGGCGAAGACCAGCGTCTCGACGCCGCTCTCCCCCGGTGCCTCCAGGGCGCTGATGGCGCGTTCCAGATGGGTCCAGGTCGGGTTCTCGTCCCGGCCGTAGGTGTACGGGCCGGTCGGCTCGCCGGGCAGGTGGAAGTGGGCCGCGAAGACCGGGCCGGGCAGGGTGGGCTCGTACTTCACGGGCTCGGGCAGCCCCGCCCGTACGGCCAGGGTGCCGTCCCCGATCATGTCGTCCGCACCGCGCGTCGCGTCGCTGCTCATGCCGTCCGCTCCTTCACTTGCTCGCGCACGGCGGCGAGCAGTCCCGCGCTCGCCGCCTCGACCATCTCCGGGCACTCCTCGAAGCCGCCCCGGTCACCGTAATAGGGGTCCGGTACGTCGAGACCGGGCGGGCCTCAGTCGCCGTCGGGCAGCACGATGTTCAGCGCCCACGAGACGACGGAGATGATCAGGCCGCCGAGCACGGCGGTCCAGAAGCCCTCCACGTGGAAGCTGAGGTCGAACTGATCGGCCAGCCAGGACGTCAGGAGCAGCATCAGCGCGTTGACGACCAGGGTGATCAGACCGAGGGTCAGGATGAAGAGCGGGAACGTGAGCAGCTTCACGACCGGCTTGACCAGGAAGTTCACCAGGCCGAAGACCAGGGCGACCAGGATGAGGGTCCAGGCCTTCTTGCCGGTGCTGTCACCGGTCAGCGTGATGTCCTGCAGCAGCCAGATGGCCACGGCCAGTGCGCCCGCGTTCGCGAGCGTCTTGACTACGAAATTCTTCATGTGTCAGATCGTGGCAGACATGATCTGGCCAGAAACAGGGGCGGACGAGCAATGAAAGCATTCCGACTGGACGAGCTGGAGGCGGAGCGCGCCGCCAACGACGGCGCCTACCTCCAGTTCCTGCGCGAGCGCAACATGTCGGTGGGGCTGTACGCGCTCGACGCCGGGGCGCTCGATCCGCAGCAGCCGCACGGCCAGGACGAGGTGTACTTCGTGGTGAGCGGCCGGGGGGCGATCACGGTGGGGGCGGAGACGACCCAGGTGGCGCGGGGCAGTGTGGTCTATGTGCCGGCGGGGGTGCCGCACAAGTTCCACCACATCACCGAGGACCTGCGGGTCATGGTGGTCTTCTCGCCGCCGGAGGCGTGACCCCGGAGTCGTGCAGTCCCAGAGTCACGGAGTCCCGTGGACCCTGATCCGCTCCGGCCCGGAGCCCCCGGGTCCCTTAGGGGGCGGATCAGGGAAGAGCGGGGGCCGGGAGGGCCCCGCGGGCTTGGTGCCCGGCCCTAGCATCGAGGTGTCGGGCGCAGGGAGCGCCCACGGACCCGGTGGCTGAGCCCTTCGGGCTCGCACTCTTCGGAGATGAGGTAAGCGCAATGGCGGTGAAGGAGATTCTCGCGGGGATGCCGTGGTGGGTGAAGTGGATCGCCATACCCGTCATCGCACTGGTCGTCTTCGGCGGCCTGATCACCAGCGTTCTGACCTTCGTGGTCGGTCTGCTGTTCAAGCTCCTGGTGTTCGTGGCGCTGGTCGGTGGTCTGATCTATCTGGTCCGCAAGTTCACGTCCTCGTCCGGTTCTCGGGGCGACTGGTAGACCCGGCCGGGAGGCTCTGGTCCGTCAAGGGTTACCCGCCGGTATGAATGCCCTGTCGGGTATTAGCCCGGCAGAGGGAACGCGCAGGTGGAAACCCGGTGTGCCCCCTGAGGCGCCATTAGGGTGGAAAACCTCCGCCGCCCCGGGAACCACAGGCGTAGGCCCCACGGGATCCACCGGTCCCGGGTCGCGGCGGGCGCGCGGGGGCGGCCCCCGCGGGCGGGTGCGACGCACTCGTCGACACGCCTGGGGGTGACCTTTGGCCACTGCTTCGCAGCCCGCTGCGCCAACCCTGATCGGTTCGGTTCAGCGGGCGCTGAGACTTCTGGAGGCCGTGGGTTCCCACGAGGACGGGGCCCCCGCCAAACAGCTCGCGCGCGAGGCGGGACTTCCGCTTCCCACCGCGTACCACCTGCTCCGCACCCTGACGCACGAGGGCTATCTGCGCCGTGAGAAGGGTGTGTTCGTCTTCGGCGACGCGGCCGGCCGTCTGGTCGGCGGCGGAGTTCTGCAGAATCGTCGCACCAAGATCGAAGACTCTCTCGCCCACTGGCGGGACTCCATCGGCGTCCCCGTCTACTTCGCCATCTACCGCGAGGGCGAGATCGAGCTCGTCTCCGTCGCCGACACCCCCGCCGCGCCCGCCGTGGAGGAGTGGGCGGACTTCCGGGAGACCGGTCACGCGCACGCCATCGGGCAGTGTCTGCTCAGTCAACTGGATCTGAGGAGTCGTCAAGACCACCTCGACCGGCACCCGGTGGAAGCCATCACGCCATATACGCTGCGTAATCGCCGTGCCCTTTTGGACCGTTTGGGCGGTATGGGGCGAATGGAGCCCCTGGTGGAGCGTCAGGAATATGCGCTCGGCACAGTTTGTGCCGCCATCCCCATCACCGCGGGGTCAACAGCGGCCGCGATGGCGATTTCACTCCCACTTCACCAGGAAGAACGGTTGCTACCTGCTATCGCTCGGCTACAGAATGAGATCGGAAGGCTCTTCAGTTCACTCGCGTTCTCTATCAGTATCTGAAAAATCACTCCTTGTGATCTGCTAGCGCTTACAGCACGATTGCGTCAAGAGGGCCATGGGGGATCATTCCTGGCCGTTTCGACCACAGCTTTCAGCAGCGTGTTTACACAACTGCTCATCAACTGCGGGGTACATGATGCGAGAGACGGTTCAGGCCGAAGTCCTGATGAGCTTCCTCGTCTCCGAGGAGCTCTCCTTCAGGATCCCGGTGGAACTGCGATACGAGACCCGCGATCCCTACGCGGTGAGGATGACGTTCCACCTCCCCGGAGATGCGCCGGTGACCTGGGCCTTCGGCCGGGAGCTGCTCCTCGACGGGATCAACCGGCCGAGCGGGGACGGCGATGTGCACATCGCCCCCACCGACCCCGAGGGCCTCTCCGACGTGATGATCCGGCTCCAGGTCGGCGGCGACCGCGCCCTGTTCCGCGCGAGCGCGCCGCCGCTGGTCGCGTTCCTCGACCGTACGGACAAGCTCGTCCCGCTCGGTCAGGAACGTACCCAGGGTGACTTCGAGGACCACCTCGAGGCCGCGCTCGGCCGGATCCTCGCCGAGGAGAACGCGGGCTGACGGAAGGGTCGTTGAGCACGCGCCCCGGCGTTTGTCCCCGCCCGCGGCCCGTCGCCCCCGGCACCCGCCCCCGTACGGGTCAGCGCCCACCCGGCCCGTACAACCGCCCCTTCGATACGTGTCACTTGGCGCGGCGCCGACGGCCGCCGCCCCCGGCAGCCCGCCCGCCCCGGCCCGCGCGGCCGTTACCCGGGCCCGCGCCGGCCTTCGCTGCCTCCGGTCCCGGCCGGTCCGCCGACACCACGAGCGCCGCCAGGGCGGTGGTGATCGGCACCGAGGCGACCAGACCGATCGACCCGACCAGGGTCCGGACGATCTCCTCCGCGACCAGCTCGCTGTTGGCCACCGTGCCCACGCTGCTCTGCGCGATCGAGAACAGCAGGAGCAGCGGAAGCGCCGCGCCCGCGTAGGCCAGGACCAGGGTGTTCACCACCGAGGCGATGTGGTCGCGGCCGATCCGGATCGCGGCCCCGTAGAGCCGTCGCGGCCCCATGCCCGGGTCGGCCTGGTGCAGTTCCCAGACCGCGGAGGTCTGGGTGACGGTCACGTCGTCGAGCACGCCGAGCGAGCCGATGATGATCCCGGCGAGCAGCAGACCGGACATGTCGATCTGCGGGTAGAGCCCGTGGATGAGGCCGGTGTTGTCGTCGGTGTTGCCGCTGAGCGAGGCCCAGTCGATGAAGACCGAGCCCAGCAGCCCGATCAGCAGCAGCGAGACGAGGGTGCCGAGCACCGCGACCGAGGTGCGGGCCGAGAGGCCATGGCACATGTAGAGCGCGATGAGCATGATCGCGCTCGATCCGACGACCGCGACGACCAGCGGATTCGAGCCCTCGAGGATCGCCGGCAGGATGAACAGGGTCAGCACCAGGAAGCTGATGGCGAGCGCGATCAGCGCCATCACGCCGCGCATCCGCCCGACGATCACGACGGCGAGCGCGAAGATGCCGGCGAGCACCGCGATCGGCACCTTCCGGTTCACGTCGGTGACGGAGTACTGCAGGTCGCGCGGTGCGTCGGGGGCGTACGCCACCACCACGCCCTGCCCCTCGTGGAGTTGCCGGGGCGCGTCCGGCTGCACGACCTCGACGAACCTGCGGCCCTTGTCCTGGCCGGTGGTGACCTCGACGGTGGCCTTCGCGCACTGCCCCTGCTGCCCGTTGACCGCCTCGCGGCCCTGCGGGGTGGAGGTGTCGCCGGTCGGCGGGACCTGGGCGGCGTTCACGTCCTTGCAGTCGACGTGCTCGACGGAGACGACCGTGCCCTGCTCGGTCTGCCGGTCGAAGCCGACGCCGGTGCGCTGGTGCGCGGGCGTGGCGCCCGGCCACAGCACCACGAGCCCGACGACGACGGCGGTGGCGAAGGGGATCAGAACGGCCGCGATGACCTTGCGCAGATGCCGGGAGACCGGCGCGGCGGGGCCGTGACCGTGCGCATGGGAATGCCCATGGCCGTGCTCGGGCCCGTGCTCATGGCCGCGCTCGTGGCCGTGCTCGTGGCCGTGCGGTTCGGGGGGCTGCTCGGAGGAAGTCACCGACCGATCATCGCAAGAACGTCGAGACCCCCACTGTTCAGCACGCCCGGGATGCCGCTAGCGTGGTGACACCTTTGCACACGCGGGAGCTCGGAGCACCGGGCTGAGAGGGCGCTGACGATTCGCTGCGCCGACCGCCGAACCTGTTACCGGGTAATGCCGGCGTAGGGAGATCGGTCTCATGACCATTCAGGATGCACACACGCCTGCCTCCGACCAGAACGCCCCGCAGGGCGGCCAGGGCGAGCGCACGCCGGGCTGGCACAAGGGTTACGTCGAGGGCTCCCGCCCCGACCTCCGGGTGCCGGTGCGGCAGGTGCACCTCACCAACGGCAAGGACGTGACGCTGTACGACACGTCCGGCCCGTACACCGACCCGAGCGTCGAGACCGACGTCCGGCGGGGCCTGGCGCCGCTGCGCGAGAACTGGATCATCTCGCGCGGCGACACCGAGGAGTACCCGGGCCGCCCGGTCCGGCCCGAGGACGACGGCATCAAGCACACCTCGCCGCGCGGCGGCGGGCTCAAGAACCTCGACGCGGTCTTCCCCGGGCGCCCGCGGTTGCCCCGCCGCGGCCGCGACGGCCAGGCGGTGACGCAGCTCGCGTACGCCCGCCGGGGCGAGATCACCCCGGAGATGGAGTACGTCGCGATCCGCGAGAACGTCTCCCCCGAGGTCGTACGGGAGGAGATCGCGGCGGGTCGTGCGGTGCTGCCGGCGAACGTCAACCACCCGGAGATCGAGCCGATGATCATCGGCAAGCGGTTCCTGGTGAAGGTCAACGCCAACATCGGCAACTCCGCCGTCACCTCCTCCATCGAGGAGGAGGTGGAGAAGATGACCTGGGCGACCAAGTGGGGCGCCGACACGGTCATGGACCTCTCCACCGGCCGCAACATCCACACCACCCGCGAGTGGGTGCTGCGCAACTCCCCCGTGCCGATCGGCACCGTGCCGCTCTACCAGGCCCTGGAGAAGGTCGACGGCAAGGCCGAGGAGCTGACCTGGGAGATCTACAAGGACACGGTCATCGAGCAGGCCGAGCAGGGCGTCGACTACATGACGGTGCACGCCGGCGTGCTGCTGCCGTACGTGCCGCTCACCGCGCGCCGCAAGACCGGCATCGTCTCGCGCGGCGGCTCGATCATGGCCGCGTGGTGTCTCGCGCACCACAAGGAGAACTTCCTCTACACGAACTTCGAGGAGCTCTGCGAGATCCTCGCGGCGTACGACGTCACGTACTCGCTCGGCGACGGCCTGCGGCCCGGCTCGATCGCGGACGCCAACGACGCGGCGCAGTTCGCGGAGCTGAAGACCCTGGGCGAGCTCAACACCATCGCCAAGCGGCACGACGTGCAGACGATGATCGAGGGCCCGGGCCATGTCCCGATGCACAAGATCAAGGAGAACATCGACCTCCAGCAGGAGATCTGCGAGGAGGCGCCGTTCTACACGCTCGGCCCGCTGACCACGGACGTCGCCCCGGCGTACGACCACATCACCTCGGGCATCGGCGCCGCGATGATCGCCTGGTGGGGCACCGCGATGCTCTGCTACGTCACGCCCAAGGAGCACCTGGGCCTGCCGAACAAGGACGACGTGAAGACCGGCGTCATCACCTACAAGATCGCCGCCCACGCCGCCGACCTCGCCAAGGGCCACCCGGGCGCCCAGGAATGGGACGACGCGCTGTCCGACGCGCGCTTCGAGTTCCGCTGGGAGGACCAGTTCAACCTCGCCATGGACCCGGTCACGGCCCGCGAGTTCCACGACGAGACGCTCCCGGCGGAGCCCGCGAAGACGGCCCACTTCTGCTCGATGTGCGGCCCGAAGTTCTGCTCGATGAAGATCTCCCAGGACATCCGCCGCGAGCACGGTGGCGACCTGAAGGCGGAGGAGATCGAGGCGGGCATGGCCGAGAAGTCGGCCGAGTTCGCGGCCGCGGGCAACCGGGTGTACCTGCCGATGGCGGAGTGAGTCCGGGAGACGTAAGAGGTGGGCGAGGCCCTGCCGTCCCAGAGCCTCGCCCGCTGCCGGGACCACCGCCGGGAGCACCAAGAACGGCAAGAACAAGCCATTCGGGCCGTGCACTCGGCAGACTGAGTCCATGACAGCGAGATCCCTCAGCAAGGGTGCCAACGTGGCCGTGGAGTCCTCGGCGTTGCGCGTCGAGCTCGTCTGGAGCCAGGGGGCGGGGGTGCCCGATGTCGATGCCTCGGCGCTGCTGCTGACGTCGGGCGGGCGGGTGCGGGACGACGGGGACTTCGTGTTCTACAACCAGCCGCGGCATGCGTCCGGGGCCGTGGCGCATCTGGGGAAGCAGAGTGCGGCCGGTGGCATGAAGGACACCCTGGCGGTGGATCTCGGCTCGCTGGAGGCCGGGGTCGAGCGGGTCGTGTTGTGCGCGTCGGCGGACGGGGGGACGTTCGGGCAGGTGCCCGGGCTGATGATGCGGCTGCTCGACGCGGCTTCCGGGGGCGAGGTGGCGCGCTTCGAGATGACGGCCGGGACCGAGACGGCGTTCATCTGCGGCGAGCTGTATCTGCGGCAGGGGCAGTGGAAGTTCCGGGCCGTGGGGCAGGGGTACGCGGCGGGACTCGCCGGTCTCGCCACGGAGTTCGGCATCACGGTCGACGAGCCGGCCACGGGCGCTGCCGCTCCGCCCGCCCCCGTACCGGCGTCGGCGCCGGCGCAGGCGTCGGCCGCCGGAACGCGGCTCACCAAGGGCGAGGAGCGGCTGCCCGTGGACATGCGCAAGCGGCTGTCGCTGCGCAAGGAACAGGTCGCGGTCAGTCTGCGCAAGCACGGGGCGGAGGGGGTCGTCGCGCGGGTGGTGCTCGTGCTCGACGCCTCCGGTTCCATGAGCTTTCTGTACACCCGGGGCGTCGTGGCCGACGTGGTCGAGCGGATGGCCGCGGTCGCCGCGCAGCTCGACGACGACGGCGAGATGCAGGCCTGGACCTTCGCCTCCCAGCCGGCCCGGCTGCCCGACCTGCGGCTCGGCGAGCTCCCCGACTGGCTGCGGCTGCACGTACGCGTCGGGCAGGTGGGCCTCTTCCGCCGCAACAAGAGGCCGAGGGGTCTCGAACCCGGCCAGGTCGACATGCGGACGGTCGGCATCCAGAACGAGGAGCAGCGCGTCATCGCCGAGGTGCGCTCGTACGTCGCCCAGAACCCCGCTCCCGTCCCCACCCTGGTGCTGTTCTTCTCCGACGGCGGGGTCTATCGCAACGCCGAGATCGAGCAGGAGCTGCGCGCGGCGGTGGAGGAGCCGGTCTTCTGGCAGTTCGTCGGCCTGGGGCGGTCGGACTACGGCGTGCTCGAACGGTTCGACACGCTGCCCGGCCGCCGCGTCGACAACGTCGGCTTCTTCGCCGTCGACGACATCAGCACGGTCCCCGACGCGGAGCTCTACGACCGGCTGCTCTCCGAGTTCCCGAGCTGGATCACGGCAGCGCGCCAGGCCGGCATCCTCTGACCCCCGGCCTCTGTCCGACCGCTAGTCGGGCTGTCGCTCCGGCGACCCGAAGTCCGGGCTGGTGAAGTCGGGGCTGCTGTAGGTGGGGCGGATGTCGGAGGCGCCCTCGTTGGGGCTGGTGAAGTCCGGGCCGCTGTAGCCGACCTTGGGGATCCGGCCGGCCGGGGGCGGGGTCTGTTCGGGTACGGAGGGCGGCGGCGTCGCGGCGAGGGCGTCGCGGAGGAACGGGAGCACACCCCGCTCCAGGAGCGCCGCGCGCCAGGCGGCCCGGGCGCGGGTCAGCTCGTCGTCGGGGGCCTCGGCCGGGACCTCGGTGGCGCTGTTGCGCAGCGCGGTGACGAGGAGGCCGGCCCCGGCCCACAGCAGGCCGGCCGCGGCGACGGAGCCGAAGAACAGGCCTGCGGTGAGCAGCGCGTCGGCGAAGGCCGGGGCCGGGTCCAGCATCTTCAGGACGGCGCCGACCAGCAGGAAGATGACGGCCGCGGTGCCCGCGAGGAGCGGGGCGAGGACGGTCACGACGGCGACGACGCCCGCTCCGTCCGGGCCGCCGGTCCGGGTCTCGGCCGGGTCCGGTGCGGCGGTCGCCCGCACCTGTTCGCGGGTCTGCTCGCGGACCTTCACGAAGTGGTCGTACTCGGTCGCGGCGGCGGTGGTGATGAGCGCGGTCGCGTTCAGGGCCATCGCGCGCAGCTGGGTCGTGCTGAGCCGGGTCCCGGCCTCGGCGAGGTCCGGGTGGGCGTGCGCGTTGCGCAGTGCGTCGTCGAGGACCCGCTCGAACTCGGCGCGGTCCTCGGTCAGCAGGTGCGGAGCCACGTTCATTCGCATCCCCCGATGCTCCGTACGGGCCGGAACCGACCGTGACGGGACGGCGGTTCAGGCGGAAACGGAGGAGAGCCTGCTACGGATGAGCCGATGGTAGGGCGGCCACGGCACGTGGTGACAGGGTGTTTCGGGAAATCGACTTCCCCGGATGCGGAGTGTTATGCGTCAGGCGGGCAGCGGGAGTTGGACGACCAGCAGCTTTCCGGCCATGGTCACTCCGCCGTCCATCGCGATGGCGAGCCCGTCCGCGTACACGTGCGGGCCGTCCACGACCGGGCGCTCGCCCTCCTCGCCGTCCTCCGTGCCGACCTGGCCGAGGAGGTACGGGATGGGGCTGTGGCCGTGCACGATCCGGCGCCCGCCGTAGGTGCCGAGCAACTCCTGCACGGCCTGCGGGCCCGACGCCTCGTCACGGAACGCGAAGCGCTTGGTGAACTTCCGGAAGAGGTCCCAGACTTCGTCCGCGTCGTTCCGGGTGAGGATCTCGTGGACCTTGTCGTTGACGTCCTCGATGGTCTGGCCGTACTCCAGGTACGCGGTGGTGTCCGAGTGCAGCAGCAGGTGTCCGTCCTGCTCCACCACGGCGTCGAGCCGGGACATCCACTGCAGGTGCATGTCCGTGAGGCGGTCCATGTCGTGCTTCTGGCCGCCGTTGAGCAGCCAGGCGGCCTGGAAGGTGGCGGTGCCGGCGCCGGAGTTGACCGGGGTGTCGCCGAACCGCTTGGCGCCGATGAGCAGCAGTTCGTGATTGCCCATCAGGGCCTTGCAGTAGCCGCCGGCGGCGGCGGCCTCGGCGGACAGGCGCATCACGAGGTCGATCACCCCGATGCCGTCGGGGCCGCGGTCGGTGAAGTCGCCGAGGAACCACAGGCGGGCGTTGCCCGCGGCCCAGCTGCCGTTCTCGTCGATGAGGCCCTGGGCGCGCAGCGCCTCCAGGAGCTCGTCCAGGTAGCCGTGGACGTCGCCCACGACGTAGAGCGGGCCGCGGCCGTCGGGCGCGGCGGGGGCGGGCAGCGGCGCCGTGGCGACCGGGACCTGGAGGGTGTCGGTCCGCTTGATCACCGGCAGGTCGCGCTCGGTCGGCGTGTAGCCCTCGGGCGGCGCGTCGTCCGGGTAGGCGTTGCCGGGGTGGCCGGAGGCGGCGGGAGCCGAGGGGGCTGCGGGCGCCGCCGGGGCCGGGGCGCCGGCCGGAGCGCCGTAGGAGGGCTCGTACGCCGCCTGGGGCGCGCTCGCCAGGGGATGCTGGGGCGCGAGGGATCCGAGGTGCAGCGTGGCATCGGCGGGCGCGGGCGCCGGTGCGGGTGCCTGTGTGGTCGCGGCCGGGGGTGCGGGGACCTCGGCCGGGAACGGCTCGCCCGTATGGCCCTGGACGGGCACTCGCGCGTACGGAGGTACACGGAAGTCACGCAACGTCGCCGTGCGCACCACGGGTTCCTGCCCGGCCCCCTGTGTCATCGACCCCTCCACCACCGTCGCGATGCCCTGCACATCGCGGACCGGTCCTGGTCGGGGTGGCCCGCGGTGTCGTCCGCCCATCATAGGAATGAGCGTCCTCCTGTGTGACGCACCAGGGGTGGTGAATCCGGGTCCACTCCGGGTTCACCGGTTGTTTCGCCCGAATTGGGAAGGTCCAGGCCAGGGACGGGACCGGGGCGCGCCGAGGTTTGGCCCCGGACCGCGCCAGAGATGCGGCCCCCGCCCCGCACCTCTGGCCCCGACCCCGGCCCCCGTTCCCGCCCCGTTCCCGACCCCCGTTTCCGGCCGCGCGTCCCCGCGCGCGGCCGGTTCCCCGCGCCCCCCTTCCGCTCCCCCCTCGGGGTCAGTCCTTCGAGGGAGAGCGCGGCGGGCTGACCGTCGTCCGCGGCGAGCGGCGCTGCGAGGAGGTGCGGACGATCAGCTCCGTCGGTATCACCTGCTCGACCGGGCCGTCCGTCTCGATGCCCTCGATGGCGTCGATGAGCAGCTGGACGACGGCGGTGCCGATCCGGCGCGGTTTGAGCGAGAGCGTCGTGATCGGCGGCTCGGTGTTCGCGTAGACCGTGGACTCGCTGCAGCACACGAGCAGCAGGTCGTCCGGGACCCGCAGCCCGTAGCGGCGGGCCGCCGCGAGCAGATCGGTGCCGTTGGGGTCGAAGAGCCCGTACACGGCGTCCGGGCGGTCCGGCCGGGCGAGCAGCCGGTCGGCGGCGACGGCCCCCGCGCAGGGGTCGTGCGCCGGGTAGGCCTCGTAGACCGGGTCCTGGCCGACCCGTTCGCACCAGTTGAGGTAGGCGGTGGTGGACAGGCGGGTGTACGTGTCGGTGGTGGTGCCGGTGAGCAGGCCGATCCGGCGGGCGCCGGCCGCGGCCAGGTGGTCGAGCAGGTCGAGGACGGCGGCCTCGTGGTCGTTGTCGACCCAGGCCGTCACCGGCAGGGTGCCGGCGGGGCGCCCGTCGGAGACGACGGGCAGCCCCTGGCGGACCAGTTCGGTGACCACCGGGTCGTGGTCGGAGGGGTCGATGACGACGGTGCCGTCGAGGGCGACGTTGGACCAGACGTCGTGGCGGGAGGTGGCGGGGAGGATGACGAGGGCGTAGCCGCGGGCGAGCGCGGCGGACGTGGCGGCTCTCGCCATCTCCGCGAAGTACGCGAATTCGGTGAAGGTGAAAGGTTCATCCCCGTATGTGGTCACGGTCAGGCCGATGAGTCCCGACTTGCCCGTACGGAGCGTGCGGGCCGCCGCGGACGGGCGGTAGCCCAGCCGGTCTGCGACCTCGCGGACGTGACGGCGGGTGGCGTCCGGGAGCCGGCCCTTGCCGTTGAGCGCGTCGGAGACAGTCGTGATGGAGACCCCGGCGGCGGCGGCCACGTCCCGGATGCCCGCTCGGCCCTGCCGGCTTCCCCGGGTCTGTGCCCGGCTCACCTGGTGCTTCCCTGCTGCTGTCATGGCGAGCCGATAGTAGGGCGATGGGGGTGGGTAGAGCCGGTCGCATATGCAGGCGTTGACAGGCACGTTTCTGCATGATCGAAAAGCACCAAGGGCCTTGGAAACAAAGAAAGTTCAGGTCAGAGCCATGGGACCTGGGGTCCCGGGTGCCCGTGTGCCTGGCGTGGGGGCGAGGTCTCGAAGAGGTCTCAACTCACCTCTACGGGGGATGCGCGCCACGGCGCTCGCCACCGGCGCGCGCCACCCCGCCGCGCGCTCCCCCCTGGGTCGTCCCCTGGGTTGTCCACAGGGGCGACCGGGCCGAGGGTCGTGGCGGACCTTTTGTCCACAGCCCATTCGCAGCGGAGCCGAATCCTCATAAGGTGAGGAGTATTGGTGGTACGGAAGGTCGAGGAGGACACAGAGTGAGCGAGACCAGCGGGACGAGCGGGACGAGCGCGTCGGGCCCCAGGCTGCGCGCCGAGCTGGACGGCGTCCCCACCTACAAGCCGGGCAAGCCGGCCGCCGCGGGCGGTCCGGTCGCCTTCAAGCTGTCCTCCAACGAGAACCCGTATCCGCCGCTGCCCGGCGTCATGGAGAGCACGCTGGCCGCCGCCGCGAACTTCAACCGCTACCCGGACATGGCGTGCACGGGGCTGATGGAGGAGCTGGCCGACCGCTTCGGCGTGCCCGTCTCGCACCTGGCCACCGGCACCGGATCGGTCGGCGTGGCCCAGCAGCTGCTGCAGGCGACGGCGGGCCCGGGCGACGAGGTGATCTACGCCTGGCGCTCCTTCGAGGCGTACCCGATCATCACGCAGATCAGCGGGGCCACCTCGGTGCGGGTGCCGCTGACCGAGGGCGAGGTGCACGACCTCGACGCGATGGCGGCGGCGATCACCGACCGGACCCGGCTGATCTTCGTCTGCAACCCGAACAACCCCACGGGCACCGCGGTGCGCCGCGCCGAGCTGGAGCGCTTCCTGGACCGGGTGCCCTCCGACGTCCTGGTGGTGCTCGACGAGGCGTACAAGGAGTTCGTCCGCGACGCCGACGTACCGGACGGCATCGAGATCTACCGCGACCGGCCGAACGTGGCGGTGCTGCGGACCTTCTCGAAGGCGTACGGCCTGGCCGGCCTGCGGGTGGGCTTCGCGGTGGCCCACGAGCCGGTGGCGGCGGCGCTCCGCAAGACGGCGGTCCCGTTCGGGGTGAGCCAGCTGGCGCAGGACGCGGCGGTGGCCTCGCTGCGGGCGGAGGACGAGCTGCTCGGGCGGGTCGGCTCGCTGGTGGCCGAGCGCGCGCGGGTCCATGCGGGGCTCGTGGCCCAGGGCTGGACCGTGCCGGACACCCAGGCGAACTTCGTCTGGCTGCGGCTCGGCGAGCGGACCATGGACTTCGCGGCGGAGTGCGAGCGGCACGGCGTGGTCGTGCGGCCGTTCGCGGGGGAGGGCGTTCGCGTCACGATCGGTGAGTGCGAGGCGAACGATCTGTTCCTGAAGACGGCGGAGGGCTTCCGCAAGGACGGCTGAGCCGGCGGGTCAGTCCACGAGTTCGACGCGGATCGGGTCGCCGTCCCTGACGGTGGCCAGAATCCGCGGGTCCGCGTCCAGCGCGCCCAGGATGTTGCAGGGGCTCGCGAGTCGCGGTTCGTCCCCGCGTGAGATCGGCGTGGGGCCGTAGGGGAGGGCGAGCGCGTCGCCCTCCGTCCAGAAGGCCACCGTGCCCGGGGCGACGACCTGCCGGGCGTCGGACTCGAGCGGCACGGAGACCGGAGTGTCGAAGTAGACCTCCTCGCCCCAGGTCCGGGCGGTGGAGGAGATCGGGAGAGCCCCCGCGAGCGCCTTGCTCGTGGGGGTTTCCTCGATGGTGGCGGTGGTGTGGCCGGCGGGCCATGAGATGCGTATCCGAAGGGTCATGCCCGGATTCAACAATATGTTGAAGGTCCTGGGAAGGGGTGACCTCCGACATAGGGACCCCGCCTGTACGTACGGATTTCGTATGAGCCATAATGCTTGTGAATGTGAACGCGTTCACAAGCGTGTCCCTGTTCCTCCCGAAATGGGTCGGATCAAAGGGGCAAACTGCCGTTGTGACCACGGCGATGTAAGGAGAGACGACGTGGATCTAGCGTTGGCGCCGGAGACTCTGGCGCGCTGGCAGTTCGGCATCACGACCGTCTACCACTTCCTCTTCGTACCGCTGACGATCTCCCTCGCCGCCCTCACCGCCGGTCTCCAGACGGCCTGGGTGCGCACCGAGAAGGAGAAGTACCTCAAGGCGACGAAGTTCTGGGGCAAGCTCTTCCTGATCAACATCGCGATGGGTGTCGTCACCGGCATCGTGCAGGAGTTCCAGTTCGGCATGAACTGGTCCGACTACTCGCGCTTCGTCGGTGACATCTTCGGCGCTCCGCTGGCCTTCGAGGCCCTGATCGCCTTCTTCTTCGAGTCGACCTTCATCGGTCTGTGGATCTTCGGCTGGGACAAGCTCCCCAAGAAGATCCACCTCGCCTGCATCTGGATGGTGTCGATCGGCACCGTTCTGTCCGCGTACTTCATCCTGGCCGCCAACTCCTGGATGCAGCACCCGGTCGGCTACAGGATCAACGCCGAGCGGGGACGGGCCGAGCTCACCGACTTCTGGCACGTGCTCACCCAGAACACCGCCCTCACCCAGTTCTTCCACACCATCACCGCGGCCTTCCTGGTCGGCGGCGCCTTCATGGTCGGCATCGCCGCCTTCCACCTGGCGCGCAAGAAGCACGTCGCGGTGATGCGGACCTCGCTGCGGCTCGGCCTGATCACGCTGATCATCGCCGGTCTCGGCACCGCGATCAGCGGAGACCTGCTCGGCAAGGTCATGTTCAAGCAGCAGCCGATGAAGATGGCCGCCGCCGAGGCCCTGTGGGACGGCGAGGCGCCGGCTCCGTTCTCCGTCTTCGCCTACGGCGACGTCGAGAAGGGCCACAACAAGGTCGCCATAGAGATCCCGGGCCTGCTGTCCTTCCTCGCGAACGACGACTTCAGCTCGTACGTCCCCGGCATCAACGACGTCAACAAGGCGGAGCAGGAGCGCTTCGGGCCCGGCGACTACCGGCCCAACATCCCGGTCGCCTACTGGGGCTTCCGCTGGATGATCGGCTTCGGCATGGCGTCCCTGGCCGTCGGCGTCGTCGGACTCTGGCTGACCCGCAAGAAGTTCATGCTGGCGCCGGGGCTGCGGACCGGCGAGGACGAGGTGCCGCATCTGGTCCTGTTCCGGCGGAAGGCGCTCAGCCCCCGCCTGGGCAAGTGGTACTGGATCGTCGCCCTGTGGACCATGCTCTTCCCGCTGATCGCCAACTCCTGGGGCTGGATCTTCACCGAGATGGGCCGTCAGCCGTGGGTGGTCTACGGCGTGCTGCGCACCCGTGACGCCGTCTCCCCCGGGGTCTCCCAGGGCGAGGTGCTCACCTCGATGATCGTCTTCACCCTGCTCTACGCCGTCCTCGCCGTGATCGAGGTCAAGCTGCTCGTCAAGTACGTGAAGGCCGGCCCGCCGGAGCTCACCGAGGACGACCTCCACCCGCCCACCCGGATCGGCGGGGACCGCGACGCCGACCGCCCCATGGCCTTCTCGTATTGAGGCTCAGGAGACCGAGGCAATGGAACTCCACGACGTCTGGTTCGTACTCATCGCCGTCCTCTGGACCGGCTACTTCTTCCTGGAGGGCTTCGACTTCGGGGTCGGTGTCCTGACCAAGCTGCTCGCCCGCGACCGGGCCGAGAAGCGGGTCCTCATCAACACCATCGGCCCGGTCTGGGACGGCAACGAGGTGTGGCTGCTCACGGCGGGCGGCGCGACCTTCGCCGCCTTCCCCGAGTGGTACGCGACCCTGTTCTCCGGCTTCTACCTGCCGCTGCTGCTCATCCTGGTCTGCCTCATCGTGCGCGGTGTCGCCTTCGAGTACCGGGCGAAGCGGCCGGAGGAGAACTGGCAGCGCAACTGGGAGCAGGCCATCTTCTGGACCTCGCTCGTCCCCGCGTTCCTCTGGGGCGTGGCCTTCGGCAACATCGTGCGCGGAGTGAGGATCGAGAAGGTCGGCGGCAGCCTCGAGTACGTCGGGAACTTCTGGGACCTGCTCAACCCGTACGCGCTGCTCGGCGGTCTGGTCACGCTGACCCTCTTCACCTTCCACGGCGCGGTGTTCGCCTCGCTCAAGACGGTGGGGGACATCCGGGTCCGGGCCCGTGCGCTCGCGCTGAAGCTGGGTCTGGTCACGGCGGTGCTCGCGCTCGGCTTCCTCGGCTGGACCCAGCTGGACACGGGCGACGCCTGGAGCCTGGCCGCGATGCTGGTCGCGGTGGTGTCCCTGGTCGGTGCGATCGGCGCGATCCGGGCCGGGCGCGAGGGCTGGTCGTTCGCGCTCTCCGGTGTCACGATCGCGGCCGCGGTGGCCATGCTCTTCCTGGCGCTCTTCCCGAACGTCATGCCGTCGTCGCTCGACCCGGCGTGGAGCCTGACCGTCACCAACGCCTCGTCGAGCCCGTACACGCTCAAGATCATGACGTGGTGCGCGGCCGTGGCGACCCCGCTGGTGCTGCTCTATCAGAGCTGGACCTACTGGGTGTTCCGCAAGCGGATCGGTACGCAGCACATCGCTACGCAGCACGGCGCGGAACCGGCCCACTAGCCACCGCACACCAGCCACCGCTCACCGGGGAGCATGTTTCACGTGAAACCGATCGATCCGCGTCTGATGCGCTACGCACGGGCCACCCGGTTGTTCCTGCTCGCGGTGGTCGGTCTCGGCCTGGTCGGGGCGGCCCTGATCGTCGGCCAGGCGATGCTCATCGCCGAGGTCGTGGTGGGGGCCTTCCAGAAGGGTCTGTCGGTCTCCGGGCTCGGCACGCCCCTGCTGCTGCTCGCCGCGGTGGCGGTCGGGCGGGCGCTGGTCTCCTGGCTCACCGAGCTCGCGGCCCACCGGGCGAGCGCGGCGGTCAAGTCCGAACTGCGCGGCCGGCTGCTCGAGCGGGCCGCGCGGCTCGGCCCTGGCTGGCTCGGCGGGCAGAAGGCCGGTTCGCTGGCCGCGCTCGCGACCCGGGGCGTGGACGCCCTGGACGACTACTTCGCCCGCTATCTGCCCCAGTTGGGGCTCGCGGTCGTGGTGCCGGTGGCGGTGCTCGCCCGGATCGTCACCGAGGACTGGATCTCGGCGGCGATCATCGTGGTGACCCTGCCGCTGATCCCGGTCTTCATGATCCTCATCGGCTGGTACACCCAGGCCCGGATGGACCGGCAGTGGAAGCTGCTGTCCCGGCTCTCCGGCCACTTCCTGGACGTGGTGGCCGGCCTGCCCACGCTGAAGGTGTTCGGCCGGGCCAAGGCCCAGGCCGAGAACATCCGGGCGATCACCGCCGACTACCGGCGGGCGACCATGCGGACGCTGCGGATCGCGTTCCTCTCCTCCTTCGCCCTGGAGCTGCTCTCGACCCTGTCGGTCGCGCTGGTCGCGGTCGCGATCGGCATGCGGCTGGTCCACGGCGACCTCGACCTCTACACCGGGCTCGTCATCCTGGTCCTCGCGCCCGAGGCGTATCTGCCGCTGCGGCAGGTGGGCACGCAGTACCACGCGGCCGCCGAGGGGCTCGCCGCCGCCGAGGAGATCTTCGAGGTCGTCGAAAGCCCGCTGCCGGCCGGCGGTACGGGGGCGGTGCCCGCGTCGGTACGCCTGGAGCTCGACCGGGTCACCGTCCGGCACCCGGGGCGCGCCGCGCCCTCCCTGGACGCCGCCTCCCTCACCGTGGAGCCCGGCGAGACCGTGGCCCTGGTCGGGCCGAGCGGTGTCGGCAAGTCCACCCTGCTCGACGTGGTGCTCGGCTTCACCGCCCCCGAGGAGGGCACCGTCCGGATCGGCGGCCAGGACCTGGCCTCCCTCGACCTGGAGCAGTGGCGCTCCCGGATCGCCTGGGTGCCGCAGCGGCCCTGTCTCTTCGCCGGGACGATCGCCGAGAACGTACGGCTCGCCCGGCCCGACGCCTCCGACGAGGCGGTACGGCAGGCGCTCGGCGACGCGGGCGCCGACGCGTTCGTCGCCGAACTGCCCGACGGCGCGGACACCGCCCTCGGCGAGGACGGTGCCGGCCTCTCGGCCGGCCAGCGCCAGCGCCTGGCCCTGGCCCGGGCCTTCCTCGCCGACCGGCCGGTCCTGCTGCTCGACGAGCCGACCGCCGCGCTCGACGGCGAGACCGAGGCGGCCGTCGTCGACGCCGTCCGCCGCCTCTCCACCACCCGCACCGTCCTCCTGGTCGTCCACCGCCCCGCCCTCCTCGCCGTCGCCGACCGCGTGGTCCACCTGGCCCCGGCGGTGCGGGCGGACGAGGGCGCGGGCGGGGCGGCGGAGGCTGTGGGCGGTGCCGGTGCCGTGGGGCATCCGCAGGTGGCCGGGCTGCTGCCGGACGGCGCTCCCGCGACCGCCACGAGGGCCGAGGGTCTCGTCCGGGCGGAGCCGGGTGCCGCCGTCCCGGACAGCGCTCCCGCGTCGGGCGCCCCGGCGGCGGCCGAAGCCGCGGTGAACGGCGCGTGGTCCGTCTTCCGGCGGGTGCGGGGGATGGCCGGGCGGTTCAGGGGGCGGATGGGGCTGGCGCTGGGGCTCGGGAGTCTGGCGCTGGGGTCGGCCGTGGGGCTGATGGCGGTGTCCGGGTGGCTGATCTCGCGGGCCTCCGAGCAGCCGCCGGTGCTCTATCTGATGGTCGCGGTCACCGCGACCCGCGCCTTCGGTATCGGGCGGGCCGTGTTCCGGTACGCGGAGCGGCTGGTGTCGCACGACGCCGTGCTGCGGATGCTCGCCGACCTCCGGGTCGCGGTCTACCGGCGGCTCGAGCGGATCGCCCCGGCCGGACTGCGCCGCACCCGGCGCGGCGATCTGCTCGCCCGGCTCGTGCAGGACGTGGACGCGCTCCAGGACTACTGGCTGCGCTGGCTGCTGCCCGCGGGCGCGGCCGTCGTCGTCGGCGCCGGGTCGGTCGGGTTCCTCGCCTGGCTGCTGCCCGAGGCCGGGGCGGTGCTCGCCGCCGGCCTGCTGGTCGCCGGCGTCCTCGCCCCGATGGCCGGCGGCGCGCTCGCCCGGCGGGCCGAGCGGCAACTGGCGCCCGCGCGCGGTCTGCTCACCACCGCCGTTGTCGACCTGCTGCGCGGCTGCGCCGAACTCACCGTGGCCGGCGCCCTGGACGCCCGCCTGGCGCGCGCCGGGCGGGCCGACCGTACCCTCACCGGCATCGCCTCCCGGCAGTCCGCCGCCACCGCCCTGGGTGCCGGGCTCTCGGCCCTGGTCGGCGGCCTCACCGTCGCCGCCGCCGCGCTCGTCGGCGTGCAGGGGGTCCGCGACGGCCGCCTCGACGGCGTCGCGCTCGCCGTCGTGGTGCTCACCCCGCTGGCCGCCTTCGAGGCCGTCAACGGACTGCCGCTCGCCGTGCAGTACCGCCAGCGGGTGCGGCGCAGCGCCGAGCGGGTGCTCGACGTGCTCGACGCGCCCGTGCCCGTACACGAGCCGGCGACGCCCGCCACTCCCCCGGCGAGTCCGTTCCCGCTGGAACTGGCCGGGCTCTCCGCGCGGCACGCCGGGCAGGACCGGCCGGCCCTGGCCGACTTCGCGCTCACCCTCCCGGCCGGGCGCCGGGTCGCCGTGGTCGGCGCGTCCGGCTCCGGCAAGACCACGCTCGCGCAGGTGCTGCTTCGCTTCCTGGACGCCGAGTCCGGCACGTACCGGATCGGCGGAGCCGACGCGGCGGAGCTCGACGGCGACGCCGTGCGCCGGCTCGTCGGCCTGTGCGCGCAGGACGCGCACCTCTTCGACAGCACACTGCGCGAGAACCTGCGGCTCGCCAGGACCGGAGCGGACGACGCCGAGCTGCGCGAGGCGCTGCGCCGGGCGCGGCTCCTGGAGTGGGTGGACGCGCTGCCCGACGGGCTCGACACGCTCGTCGGCGAGCACGGCTCCCGGCTCTCCGGCGGGCAGCGGCAGCGGCTCGCGCTCGCCCGGGCGCTGCTCGCCGACTTCCCGGTCCTGGTCCTCGACGAGCCGGCCGAGCACCTGGACCTGGCGACGGCCGACGCGCTCACCGACGACCTGCTGCGGGTCACCGAGGGCCGCACCACCGTCCTCATCACCCACCGGCTGCGCGGTCTCGACGCCGTCGACGAGGTCGTGGTCCTGGACCGCGGCCGCACCGTGCAGCGCGGGAGCTACGCCGAGCTCGCGGCGGCCGACGGCCCGCTGCGGCGGATGCTGGAACAGGAGCGGGAGAGCGATCTGCTGCTCGCCCCGTCGACCACGACCACGGCAGCCACCTCTGACCGTCCGACTTTTCTCTCCAAATAGGACTAACTAGGCTCACGACCATGACAGCCGCCGTGCCCGACGCCCCGGACCCGCTCGAAGCCGCGACCCAGGCCACCCGCAGCCTGCACGGCCTCTCCACCGAGCTCACCGCGCGCGTGCCGCAGCTCCTGGAGGCGATGCGCTCCGTCGGCACCGGCCTCGAACTGCACACCACGCTCGACCGGATCTGCGAGACCGCCGCCGAGCTCGCGGGCGCCCGCTACGCCGCCATCGGCGTGATCGACGAAGAGGGCGAAGGACTCTCCGACTTCGTCACCTACGGGGTCGGGGAGGAGGTCGCCCGCCGCATCGGGCGGCGCCCCGACGGCCACGCGGGGCTGCTCGGCGCGCTGATCCGGGAGCCGCAGACCATCCGCCTCGCCGATCTGTCGGGCGACCCGCGCTCGGCCGGCTTCCCGCCCGGGCACCCGCCGATGAAGACCTTCCTCGGCGTCCCCATCCGGGTCCAGGGCGAGATCTTCGGCAACCTCTACCTCGCCGAGAAGAACGGCGGCGGCGAGTTCAACGACTACGACGTGCACATGGTCCGGGTGCTCGCGACCGAGGCCGGGATCGCCATCGGCAACGCCCGGCTCTACGAGGCCGCCCGGCAGCGCGAGCGCTGGATCGACGGCTCGGTCGCCGTCACCACCGCGCTGCTCTCCGGCGGCGACGCGGACGACGCGCTCACCGTCGTCGCCGAACAGGCCCGCCGGCTCGCCGACGCGGCCGCGGGCATCGTCATGCTGCCGGCCGAGGAGGGCGGTCTGGAGATCGTGGCCGTCTGCTCGGCGCACGCGAGCAAGTCCCTCGGGGTGGTGATCCCGCCGGAGAGCCCGGTGGTGGAGCTGCTCTTGGAGGGCGAGGCGGTGTTCGTCGACGACGCCTCCACGGACCCGCGGATGCTCAGCAGCCTCTCCGCGCAGTACGGGCCCGCGATGCTGCTGCCGCTGCAGAGCGGCGGGCGGGTGCTCGGCGCCCTCGCCACCCCGCGGGCGCGCGGCGACCGCCCGTTCACGGAGGCCGAACGGACCCTGGCCACGCAGTTCGCCTCGCAGGCGGCGCTCGCCCTGATGATGGCCGAGGCCCAGCGCGACCGGGAGCGGCTCGCGGTCTACGAGGACCGCGACCGGATCGCCCGGGACCTGCACGACCTGGTCATCCAGCGCCTGTTCGCCACCGGGATGATGCTGGAGAGCGCCCAGCGGAAGTCGATCGTGCCGGCCGTGCGCGAGGGCGTCGGCAAGGCCGTCGACGAGCTGGACGTGACCATCCAGGAGATCCGCACAGCGATCTTCGCGCTCCAGCAGGGCCCGGCCGAGGCGCCGTCGGGGCTGCGCACCCGGGTGCTCCGGGAGATCAACATGGCGGCCGTGCCGCTCGGCTTCAAGCCCGCGCACCGCTTCCTCGGCGCGATCGACGCGACGGTCGGCGACCTCACCGGCAAGAACCTCATCGCTGCGCTGCGCGAGGCGCTCTCCAACGCCTTCCGGCACGCCGGGGCGGGCCGCATCGAGGTGGTCGTGGACGCGACCGTGACCCTGCCCGACGGCACCCCCGGCGTGCGCCTGTCGGTCGCCGACGACGGCGTCGGCCTCCCGGAGGGCGGCCGACGCAGCGGTCTGCGCAACCTGGCCCGCCGCGCCGAGTCGCTGGGCGGCGCGAGCTGGTGCGACCCGGGCATCGGCGAGGACGGCGGCGGCACGACGGTGGTGTGGGAGGCCCCGCTGTAGCGGCGCCCTTGCGCTGACGCTACCTGTCCCGTACGGCTTCGGCGACGAGCTCCTCGATGATCACCGCGACGCCGTCCTCGTTGTTGCCGGCGGTGCGGCCGGTGGCGGCGGCGATCACGTCGGGGTGGGCGTTGCCCATGGCGTACGAGCGGCCGGCCCAGGCGAGCATCTCGATGTCGTTCGGCATGTCGCCGAAGGCGGCGACCTCCTCGGGCGCGATGCCGCGCTCGGCGCAGCAGTGCGCCAGGGTGGAGGCCTTGGAGACGCCGAGGCCGCTGATCTCGATGAGCGCGGTGGGGCTGGAGCGGGTGAAGGAGGCCAGGTCGCCGGCGGCCTCGCGGGCGGTGGCGAGGAAGACGTCCGGGTCGAGCTCGGGGTGCTGGGCGAGCAGTTTGATGACCGGGGCGGCGGCGCCCGGGGCCTCCTCGAAGAGGAGCTTCTCGGCGGTGGCCACGGTGGCGCCCGGGTCGAGGAAGAACGGCGGGTACTTCGGCTCGTAGTGGATGCCGGTGGTCAGCTCCACGGCGAAGCTGGTGCCGGGGGCGGCGGCGCGCAGCGCCCGTACGACCTCCAGGGCGACGGGGCGCTCCAGGGGACGCACCTCCAGAAACGTTCCTCCGGCGTGGAGGTCCACCACCGCGGCGCCGTTCGCGCAGATGGCGAGGCCGTGACCGTGGACGTGGGCGCTGACGACGTCCATCCAGCGGGCCGGGCGGCCGGTGACGAAGAAGACCTCGATGCCCGCCCGCTCGGCTGCGGCGAGCGCCGCGATGGTGCGCTCGGAGACGGACTTGTCGTCCCGCAGGAGGGTGCCGTCGAGGTCGGTGGCGATCAGCCGGACGGCCGGGGCTTCGGAGCGCGCGGAGTGGGATGAGGTCACCGCACCATTCTTCCGCACAACCTGCACGGGCGTGCGAGGGGGCGCACATTTGAGTAACCGATATGTCACTCCGTGACGCCGCGGATGCTGCGCCCCCTCGGGCCGCGCTAGCTCCCGAGCTGGGCGAGCGCCTCGGTGGCGATGCGCTCGAAGACCGCCTGGTCGGTGGCGAAGTCGGAGTCCGGGATCGGCCAGTGGACGACGATCTCGGTGAAGCCGAGTTCCTGGTGGCGGCCGGCGAAGTCGACGAAGGCGTCGAGGGAGCGCAGCACGGTGTTCTGCTCCGGGGTGAAGCCGGTGAGCAGGATCTTGTCGAGCTCGGTGACGTCCCGGCCGGTCTCGGCGCAGGCCTTGCCGAGCTTCTCGATCTGGCCGCGGAGCGCCGCGAGGGACTGCTCGGGCGTCCCCGTCTCGAACAGCTTCGGGTCGCCGGTGGTGACCCAGGCCTGCCCGTGCCGGGCCGCCAGCTTCAGACCGCGCGGCCCGGTCGCGGCGACCGCGAAGGGCAGCCGGGGCCGCTGGACGCAGCCGGGGATCGCGCGGGCCTCGTCCGCGGTGTAGAAGGTGCCCCGCTCGGTCACGGACTCCTCGGTGAGCAGCCGGTCGAGCAGCGGCACGAACTCGGCGAACCGGTCGGCGCGCTCCTTCGGCGTCCAGGCCTCCTGGCCGAGCGCGGTGGCGTCGAAGCCGTTGCCGCCCGCGCCGATGCCGAGGGTGACCCGGCCGCCGGAGATGTCGTCGAGCGACATGAGCTCCTTGGCGAGGGTGACCGGGTGCCGGAAGTTCGGCGAGGTCACGAGGGTGCCCAGGCGCAGTCGCTCGGTCGCGCCGGCGGCGGCGGTGAGGGTCGGCAGCGCGCCGAACCAGGTGCGGTCGCGGAACGAACGCCAGGTGAGGTGGTCGTAGGTGTAGCCGGTGTGGAAGCCCAGCTCCTCGGCCCGCTGCCAGGCGGCGCGGCCGCCCTCGTGCCAGCGGAAGACGGGAAGGATCACGGTGCTCAGGCGCATGGGTCGACCATACGCGGCCTCACAGCCACTGGCGCTGCGCGGTGCGCAGCCCCGCCTCGAAGCGGCTGCTCGCGCCCAGCCGGCGCATCAGGTCGGCCATCATCCGGCGGACCGTGCGCAGCGACAGACCGAGCTGTTTGCCGGCCGCCTCGTCGGTGAGACCGTTGCCGAGGAGCCGCAGCAGCTCCTTCTCCTGGCGGGTCAGTCCGCGGTCGTCACGGTCGTGTCCGGCGCCCAGGGGTGCGGCTGACGCCCACATCTGGTCGAAGAGCCCGGCGAGCCCCACGACCACCCCCGGCTCGGTCAGCTGCACCGCGCCCTTGCGGGTGTTGTCCGGGTCGGCGGGAACGATGACCGTCTCGCGGTCGAAGATGATCATGCGGAGGGGGAGCGACGGCACGGTGCGCACCTCGCCGCCCAGCTCGGTGAGCCACTCCGCGTACTCGGTGGTGACGGCGTCGTTGCGCACGCTGTCCAGATACACGGTCCGCATCCGGACGCCGCGGGCGAGGGTCTGGCGGTCGAGCGGCTTGCTCGCCTCCAGGCTGGCGCGGGACTGGGCGCCACCGGGGTTGAACGTCAGGCACTCGGAGGTCGCCGCGGCGGCCAGTTCGCCGATCCGCTGCTGTACCGAGTCGATGCCGATGAACTGCTCGGCGACCCGGTGCCGGGGCCCCGCGTACAGCTTGCTGTAGGAGCTGACCAGCTCGGCCATGTCGGCCTCACAGCGCGCGACCGCCTCCTGGTGTTGCTCCAGTTCGCGTTTGCGTTGGTTGAGCAGCTCGCGCAAACCCAGGGCCGGATCGCTCGGCTGGAGTTCGTCACCTCGGGGGCATCTTCGCAGCAGCCGGAGGTCGGTGAGCCGTTCCAGGGCGGCCCGTACCTCGGCCGTGGAGAGCTTCAGCCGCCGGCCGATCTCCGCGACCCCCCAGGCGTGGTTCACCAGCATCAGTTCGTAGACCGCGGCCGCCTGTTCGTCCAGGCCCAGAAGGTCGAGCATCCCCGTTTCCCCGTTCACTCCCTCGGCAGGCGAACATCCTTCGAACACCGCCGAGGCGATCAATCTAAGAGCCGTGCGGAGCGACCGCCAGTCCGTGTGCCGGAACTTGGGGGATCTTGGGGGATTCACCAGAAGGTCTTGGGAATGCGCCGGGCACCCGTCGCCGTCTGGCACTGAGGTGCCACGTGTTCCTTCCTGCCAACGGATTTGCTTCCGATTCCCTCGGTGCCCCGAGCAAACTGGGCACAGAAACGAACCGCCCCGGGGGTCCGACCTCCCGGGAGCACGGATCGCCGCACCATTCCAGGGGGATTTCGCATGCTGTTCTTCCGCCGTTACTCCAGCGCCTGTTGCTTCGCCGCCCTCGCCGCCGCGCTGGTTCTTTCCGGCACCGCTCACACCGCGTGGAACGCGGACCAGAGGTCCACCGTCCCCGCCGCGGACAACCTCAACTGGGACATCGTCGCGCCCGACCTCGACGAGCCGCTGGCGACGGTCCGCGCCACCCTGGACAACCTCAACTGGGACTGATCCGATCCATGCTGATGACGACCGTCGTCCTGCGCGCACCCGATGCGACGACGCCCGACCGGCCCGATCCGCAGCTGCTCGCCTCGCTGGTCAGAGCCGTGGCGGTACCCGACGACGGGCTGGAGCACGTGGCCGTCCGGCAGGCCGACCGGGCGATCGAGCTGGTCCTCTTCCAGACGGTGCGCGAAGCACCGCGAGCTCCGGCCACGGGAGCCGCGATCTGCCGCAGGGCCCTGCGCCTGGCCCGGCAGCTCGGCGGCTGGACCGTGGGCACCGAGCAACAGGACGCCGCGCCGACGCTCAGACCGTGAGCCGGCGCCTTTCACAGGAAAGCACGAGGGGGATGAAAACATGGCCGACTCCACCGTCAGAGTCGTCGTGGGAAGTGCGCGGGCGTTGTTTCTCGACGCGCTCGCCGAAGCCCTGAGATCCGTAGAGGGCATTGTGGTCCTCGGCGCCGAGTCGAACCACCGGCACATTCTCGCCGAGGTGCACCGGCATTCCCCGGACGTCCTTCTGCTGGAGGACACCCCGGGAAGCGATCATGTGCTGCGCCTGGCGTCGGCGGTGCGCGACCGCGTTCCGTCCTGCGGCATCGCGCTGATGACGCCGGGCTCCCGGCCGGGGGCCGTGAGCCGGGCCATGGCCGCCGGGGTGCACGGCATCGTGCCCATGGACGCGGGCCTGCCCCGGCTGATCGCGACGGTACGGGGCGTGGCGGCCGGCTGTGTGACGGTGGCGCCCTCGCTGATCGAGGGGATGGGCGGGACGGACGGGATGGGCGGTGCGGGCGGAGGCGGTGCTCCGCTCAACGCCCGCGAGTCCCAGGTGATGCGGCTCACCGCCGGAGGAGCGACCGTCAAGGAGATCGCGGCGGAGCTCTATCTGGCGGCCGGCACCGTCCGCAACGTGGCCTCCGCCTCGATCAAGAAGCTCGGCGGCCGCAACCGCTTCGACGCGGCGCGCATCGCCGTGGAGCAGGGCTGGATCTGAGACCGGCCCCGCCTCATCCGACCGCCTTCGGGCCGGGCGTCCGCCCGGCCCGTACGGCCGTTCCGGCGGCAGCGGCCCACAGCACGGCCGCGCAGCCGATTCCGGGGACGGCCTGCCAGACGTCCGCGCTCGCGCCGGGCAGCAGCGAGAGCAGCGCGGCGACCGCCACCGTGGCGATCATCGCCGAGCCGATCACCCGGAGCAGCGGTGCGCGCAGGGTGCGGGCCATGGGGAAGAAGTGGGCCCCCACCACCAGCGCTGACCAGGTCAGCATGAGTTCGGGACGGTGGAAGGTGGTGCGCAGCAGGTTGTTGCCCACGCCGAGGACCACCGCCTCGATGAGCACGATCCGGAGGAAACGCGGCCCGCCGCCGCCGGGCGCCACCGGTGCGCCCGGTTGGTCGGCGGGAGTCAGCCGCGCCGAGCGGAACAGGTGTATCACCGCGGCGACGCTCGCCAGCAGGAGCAGCGCGGCGAGCGCGAGCACCACGGTCCGGACGGCGCCGTGCACGGCGGACTGGCCGAGCGAGAACCACATCACGCCGAAGGCGGTGCCGATCAGCGCGCCGCGGCCGCCGTTGCGGAGCTGGTCGCGACGTGTGCTGAAACCGGGGTGGGGGGTGGTCTGTTCCACGGTGGGTGTGCCTCTCTGGTGTGCGGTCGTACGGGGCCGTCGCCGCCCCCGCGTCCATCCTTTCGTACGGAGGCGGCCCTGCCGAGCGGACGGCGGAGGACTCGTCACCTAGGGGTCGCCGGAGTCGAGTTCGGCGACCAGTCGGCGGCCAGTCGGTGGCGGAGGACCTTTCCGGTGGGGCCCACCGGGAACGCGTCGGTGAAGGTGACCCGCCGCGGGCACTTGTGCCGGGCCAGGCGGTGGCGGGTCCAGGCGAGGATCTCCTCGGCCAGCTCCTCCGGTTTCTCCGGGGCCGCCACACGCAGGACGGCGTGGACGGCCTCCCCGAGCGTGTCGTGGGGCACTCCGAACACCGCCGCCTGGGCCACCCGCGGATGGCCGAGCAGGACCTCCTCGACCTCGCGCGGGTAGACGTTGTAGCCGCCGCTGATGACGACGTCCTTCTTGCGGTCGAGGACGCGCAGACAGCCGTCGGCGTCCTTGGCCCCGATGTCGCCGGTGCGGAGCCAGCCGTCGACCAGAACCTCGGCGGTGGCCTCGGGCCGGCCCAGGTAGCCGGCCATCACGTTGTGGCCCCGGACCACGATCTCGCCGCGTGCGCCGTCCGGCAGGAGCCTGATCCGGCCCGCCGGTCCCGGTCCCGTTGCCGTTGCCGAGTCCGGGTCCGGGTCCGCGATGGCCACCTCGACGCCGGGAAGCGGCAGGCCGACGGTGCCGGGCCGGCGGGGCAGCCCCGGCTGGTTGTAGCTGACGCTCGGCGACGTCTCGGTGAGCCCGTACCCCTCGTAGACGGGACAGCCCAGCTCGGCCTCGACCCGGGCGAGCACCGTCGGCGCCAGTGAGGAGCCGCCCGAGTAGGCGCGCCGCAGCGGTGGCCGGCGGGTGTCGCACGCGGCGGCGTCGAGCAGCGCGAGATACATGGTGGGCACGCCCATGACCACGGTGCAGTGGTGGGTCACCGCGAGGTCGAGCGCCCGCGGGCCGTCGAACCGGTCCATCAGGACGAGTGTGGCTCCGGAGTGGAAGCAGACGCCCATTCCGCAGATCTGGCCGAAGGTGTGGGACAGCGGCAGCGTGCCGAGCAGCACGTCGTCGTCCTCGAAGGCGAAGGGGGTGCGGGCGCTGACTGTGATGTTCGCCAGGACACCGCGGTGCGTGAGCATGACGCCCTTGGGGGTGCCCGTGGTCCCGGAGGTATAGAGCACCAGGGCGATGTCGTCCTCGCCGCGCGGCACGGGCCCCCGCAGCGGCGGGGCCGCCTCGGCCTCCCGGTCGAGCAGCGGGAATCCGCATTCGTCCGCGGCCGGTGCGGGCCCGCCGCCCGCGGCCGGTTCGGGCCCTCCGTCCGGGGCCGGTTCGGGCCCGCCGCCCGCCCCCGTACCGGCGTCGTGGACGGCCAGCACCGCCGTACCGGTGGCATGCGCGGCGGGAGCGCCGTGCGCGAGCAGAGAACGGGAACAGATCAGGGCCTTCGCCCCGGAGTCCCGCAGGACATGGGTGATCTCCGGGGTACGGGACCCGGCGTGCACGGGCACGACGACGGCGCCCAGCGCGAGCGCCCCGTAGTAGGCGAGGGGGAAGACCGGCGCGTTCGGCAGCAGCAGCGCCACCTTGTCCCCGGCCGCCAGCCCCCGCGCGCGCAGCGCGGCGGCGTACCGGAGCGCGCCGGTCCACAGCTCGGCGTAGGACAGGGAGACGCCGTCGAAGACGAGGGCCGGGTGGGCGGGACGGCGCGTCGCCGAGCGTTCGAGGACGGACGCGACCGAGCAGGAGTCCGCCACGGGGATCAGCCGCCGGTCCGGGCGAGGCCGGTGTCGCCCCACACCGTGTCGAGTGCGTCGGCGAAGCGCGTCACGTCCTCGGGCGAGGGCACGGCGCCGGGCGCGATCCGCAGGATCTCCTCGCCGGTCCGGACGCTGGGCGCGTTGATGGGCTGGACGTAGTAGCCGTAGCGGTCGAGCAGCAGTGCGGAGACCCGCTTGCACGCGGTGTCCTCGCCGACCAGGACCGACACGATGTGGGACTCGTCGGAGAGGAACGGGATGCCGCGCTCCCGCAGCAGCCGGTGCAGCAGCCGGGCGTTGCGGTGCAGCGCGGCCCGCTCCGTCTCGGACGTCGTGAGGTGGCGTACGGCGGCCAGCGCGCCGGCCGCGACCGCCGGAGGCAGGGAGGTGGTGAAGACGAACGGCCGGGACATCGCCCGGACGGCGCCGATCATCGCCTCCGGGCCCGCGATGTAGCCGCCGGCGGTGCCGAACCCCTTGCCGAGCGTGCCCATGACGACGGTGATGTCGGCGGCCAGGCCCTCGCGGGCGGCGATCCCGGCGCCGTGCGGCCCGTACATGCCGACGGCGTGCACCTCGTCCAGATAGATCGTCGCCCCGTACCGGCGCGCCAGCTCGGTGACCTCGCGCAGTGGCGCGATGTCGCCCGACATCGAGTAGACCGACTCCAGGACGATCAGCTTGGGGCGCTCGGGCGCCTCGGCCGCGAGGAGTTCGGCGAGGTGGCCGGTGTCGTTGTGGCGGAAGATGCGCTTGTCGGCGCCGCTGTGCCGCAGACCGTCGATGATGGAGGCGTGGTTCAGCTCGTCCGAGAAGACCACGCAGTCGGGGACCGCGCCGGCCAGGACGGTCAGCGCCCCGTCGTTCGCGGTGTAGCCGGAGGTGAACAGCAGGGCCGCCTCCTTGCCGTGCAGCGCGGCGAGTTCCTCCTCCAGCCGGACGTGCAGGTGGTTGGTGCCGGCGATGTTGCGGGAGCCGCCGGAGCCCGCGCCGTACCGGGCGACGGCCTCGCGCATCTCCGCGAGGACGGTGGGGTGCTGGCCCATGCCGAGGTAGTCGTTGCTGCACCAGACGGTGATCTCGCGGGGCGCCGCACCGGGGCCCGCGACCGCTGCCGCGGCGGCATGCGGGAAGCGTCCGGCCCGGCGGCCGAGCTCCAGGAACTCCCGCTCGGCGGCTTCCGGTTCGGCGGCCCGGGCGAGGAAGTGCGCCAGGTGCGCGGGTCGGGTGGGCAGGGTCGTCGTCACCATGTCGGCTCGCTTTCATCGGAGGTCGAGAGGCCGGGGCCGGCCGCGGGCGCCGTATCGCGCAGTCGCCGCTGGTCGGGCTTCCCGGAGTCGGTCAGGGGGAGTTCGGGCCACCGGACGAAGCGGTCCGGCGCGTGGGCGGGGGAGAGGGCCGCGGCGACATGGGCGCGCAGCTCGGACGGGGTGCTCGGGGCCCGTAGCACCACCGCCGCGTGCACCGCCTCGCCGGTGACGGGGTCCGGCAGTCCGTACACCGAGCAGTCGGCGACGGCGGGGTGGGTGAGCAGCGCCCGCTCCACGTCGGCCGGATGGACCTTGACCCCGGCGGTCTTGACGACCCGTCCGACGCGGTCGACGAGGTGCAGTCGGCCGTACGCGTCCCAGCGCCCGAGGTCACCGGTGCGCAGCCAGCCGTCGCGCAGGGTGCCGGCGGTCAGCGCGGGATCGCCCTGGTAGCCGCTCATCAGGTACGCGGAGCGGACCACGATCTCGCCGATCTCGCCGATCTCGACCTCGTGGTCCGACCGGCCCGTCCCGGAGGCGAGGATGCGCACTTCGACGCCCGGGAAGGGCCGGCCCACACTGGGCAGCAGCTCCGTCTCGAAGTGGTCGAGGCCGTCGAGCAGGGTGATCCGGCCCGCCTCGGTGGAGCCGTAGCACTGCACGAGGACCGGGCCGAAGAGGCGGAACGCCTCGGCCAGCCGCGCGGGCGAGGCCGTGCAGCCGCTGTAGACGAGCTGGCGCAGCGAGGAGAGTTCGGCGGTGGCGGCACCGGGATGGTCCACCAGCCGGTAGAGCTGCGGCACCGTGAGGTAGCCGCGGGTGATCCGCAGCTCGCCGATGTCCGCGAGGACCCGGCCGGCGTCGAAGTGCTCGTGGACGACGAGCGAACCGCCGGCGGCGAGCACGACGTCGGCCATGACCGCCACGGTGTGGCTGGTGGGCGTGACGACCAGCATCCGCGCGGCGGGCTCCCGGGGTTCCGCGGCCAGCGCGGCGGCGTCGTCGAGGACGAGCCGGTTCCAGGCGGCGAAGGACTGCCGGACTCCCTTGGGACGACCGCCGCTTCCGCTGGTGTACGTGATCACCGCGCACTCCGGCCCGGCGGCAGGCCCGGCGCCGGTGGCGGCGGCCTCGTGCTCGGCGGCAGGCCCGGCGCCGGCGGCCGCGGCCTCGTGCTCGGCGGCGGGTTCGGTGTCGTACTCGGCGTCGTGCTCCTCGTACGGTCCGATGTCGAGCACGCGTACGGCGGGACGGCGCGGCAGCACTCCGGCCAGTTCCACGCCTCGCGCGGCGTGCGCCGGGTCGACCACCAGCACCTCGGCCCCGCACTCCTCCAGGAGCGCGGCCTGCTCGGCCGCCGGAAGCAGCACGTCCGCGCCCGGGTTGGCGGAGCGTACGTAGACCACGGTCGTGCCCAGCAGATGGGCGGCGTAGCGCGCGGTGAAGGTCAGCGGATGGTTGGTCGCGGTGAGGATGCCCACCGTCGTGCCCGGCCCGGCACCCGCCGCCGCGAGCTCGGCGCGGGCCGCGCGGACCGCGCCGATGACGGCCGCTCCGTCGAGCCGGCCCCACCGCGTGTGGACGCGCGGCGCCCGCGGGTCGCGGGCGAGCACGTCGAGTATCCGGGTGACGTAATGGCCCGGTGCGCTCTGCGTCGTCGATCGTCCGGTCACGCGAATCCGCTCCCTGTGCTTCCGATTCCGTCCCATGTTCGGTGCGCGGAAAGAGAGCGGGCAAGGAATCGGAGCGCTTTCCTGACGGGGGTCACGGTGGGTCGTGACAGATGTCATGGGGGACCGTGACCGGCGTCAGAGGAGTGGCCGGAAAGCTGGCGGAATTCATCGGGCCCCGGCAAGTATTCATCTCGTCCGGCCGACCGGCTGGAATTCGGAAGACACGAAAGGTGATTCACATGAACCAGGGTCTGACCACCGAGGACTTCGCCTCCTTCGAGCTCGCGGAGCTGGACGTCCTCGACGTGGCCGACGGCGTCGCCCTCCCCGAGATGGGCGCCTCCAGCGGTGACTGGCTGTGCTGCTCCTCGTCGTCCTCCTCGTCCTGCTGCTGACACCGGACGACACGGCACGACTCAGGCACGCCTGAGCAAGGACGCCTGCTCGCCGTCCTCCGGGACGGCGGGCGGGCGCCTGCCCCACACGAGAGGTGACACCCATGAAGAGTGCGCCGACCGAGCGCACGATCGGCCTGCGCTTTCATGCGCAATCACCGATCGGACCCCGCTGGATTTCACGGGTGATGGTCCCCGTGGTGCGAACCCTGCGGGCC
Organism: Streptomyces fradiae; assembly: GCF_041270065.1. Taxonomy (NCBI): domain Bacteria; kingdom Bacillati; phylum Actinomycetota; class Actinomycetes; order Kitasatosporales; family Streptomycetaceae; genus Streptomyces; species Streptomyces fradiae. Next base: position 4,021,017 of record NZ_CP065958.1, read on the forward strand.
GAGCACAACGCCTCCGTGGCTTATCTGGGGCGGGGTTGGAAACACGGGCCGCACATCGACCTGGTGGCGCGCGGCCCGCAGAACATTCCCTGGCAGGAAATCGCCGGGGAAATCGACTGGCAGGCGGACGGACTTCCCGAGCCCATGACCGGGGAGGAATATCTGGCGCAGGCCCGCGAACTGGGCCGGCTGGAGCGCGTCGAGCCGCCCTATCTGCCGCTGCACCCGCGGGGCACCGTCACGTGGATCGAGGACCTGCCCGGACGCTCCGGCGCACCGTGGCCCGCGGCCCTGGAGGGCCCCCGCGACCTGGCCCTGACACGCATGTTCGGCCCGCTCTCCCGCACCCTCGACCTCGCCGCCGACCGCGCCACGGGCGTTCCCGTGACGGCCGTCGCCGAGGCCTTCCTCGCGCTGTGCACGGCCCACCCCCGGGGGCTGGCCCACGGGGTGTTCTCGCTGCGCTCGCACGCCGAGGCGTTCCTGCACTGGGCGAGCGCCGCCAAGGACCCGCGCCCCTCGTTCCGCCGCCGGCTGGCCGCCGACGCGCCCGTGCTGCGGGCGCTGGTGGAGCGGGTACGGGACGGCGGGGAGAGCGCCGGAGCCGCCGAGTGGCGCGCCGCCTTCGCGTACTCCACCGGCGTCTTCGACGCCACCGTGGACCGCGGCGAACTCAGCGGCGACGTACTCGACGCGCTCACGCCGGCCGTGGACCGCGAGCGCATGGGCCCGCCCGGACTCGACGGCCCGGTCAGCGCGGGACGCAGCGAGTTCCACTCGGCGATCGCCGCCGCCGGCCTCGACCAGGACACCCCGGGCTGGTTCGCCTCGTACCGACTGCTCATCAACCTCTTCTACAGCCGGCTTCCGCTGCTCGGCGTCACGCCCGTCCAGCGGTACTACCTCTGCTTCGCCCTCGCCGAGACCGTCGACGAGGTGTACGGCGAGAGCTGGCGCGACCGTCTCGACCGCACCGTCGGACGGAGGGCGGCATGACGACGCCGACCACCACTCGGGCAGGGAACGCGACGGGCACGGCGGCGGGTACTGCGGCGGGTACCGCGACCGGTACCGCGACCGGCGATCAGGGTCCGGCGGTCCGGGTCGCCGGACTGCGCAAGGAGTACGGTCCGCGCGTCGCCGTCGACCGCGTCGACCTGGAGATCCACCGGGGCGAGGTGTTCGGCCTGCTCGGCCCCAACGGAGCGGGCAAGACCACCACCATCGAGATCCTGGAGGGCTTCCGTCGCCGCAGCGGAGGAACCGTCGACGTCCTCGGCCAGGACCCCGGCCGGGCCGGCCGGGCCTGGCGCGACCGCATCGGCATCGTCCAGCAGAGCGGCACCGACCACGACGGCTGGCGGGTCGGCGAGCTCGTCGAGCAGATCGCCCGCTGCTACTCCGATCCGCTGCCGACCACCGAGGCCCTGGAGCTGGTGGACCTGGCCGATCGCCACAAGGCGGTCCTCGGCGACCTGTCGGGCGGCCAGCGCCGCCGCCTCGACCTGGCCCTCGCCGTGGTGGGCCGCCCCGAGCTGCTGTTCCTCGACGAGCCGACCACCGGTCTCGACCCGCAGGCCCGACGCGCCTGCTGGGACCTGATCGAACGGCTGCGCGCCGACGGCACCACCGTCCTCCTGACCACCCATTACCTCGACGAGGCCGAGCGGCTCGCCGACCGGGTCGCCGTCCTCGTCGGCGGCCGCATCCGCGAGGTCGCCGCGCCCGCCGCGCTCGGCGGACCCGACGCGGGCACCGAGATCTCGTGGTGGGAGGACGGCCGGACCAAGAGCGTCACGGCCACGGACGTCGGAGCGGTCCTGGCGGAGCTGCGGGAGCGGCTCGGCGCGGACGTGCCCGGCCTGGAGATCCGGCGCCCGTCGCTGGAGAGCCGCTATCTGCGGCTGATCGACCCCGCCGGGGACCGCGGTCCCGACGGCGACACCCCTGGAAGGAGCGGGAACCGATGACGCGCACGCCGACCCCGGCCCAGGCCCCGGCCTCGGCCCCGACCTCGGCCCCGTCCCCGCGGCGCACGGCCGGCACGCCGCCGCGGCGGGCGACCGCCGGCGCCGGCACTGGCCGGCCGCTGCCCGGCGTGGTCCGCACCGGCCTGCACCGGGCCGGAGCCGAACTGCGGGTCTTCTTCCGCAACCGGACCGCCGTGGCCATGAACATGGCCCTGCCCGTGGTCCTCATGCTGCTCTTCGGCTCGATCTTCACGATGAAGTCCGGAGGCCGCACCCTGCCGCTGCACGACGTGGTCGTGGCCGGGGTGCTCGCCTCGGGCGTCATGTCCGCCGCGTTCGGCGTCATGGCCACCGGCATCGCCCTCGAGAGCGGCGACGGCTCCCTCAAGCGGCTGCGGGGCACCCCGTTCGCCGCGGTCTCCTACTTCCTCGCCAAGACGCTCCTCGTCCTCGTCATCGCCGCGGTGCAGTCGGTGGTCGTCCTGGGCCTCGCCGTCGTCGTCTTCGACTTCACGCCGCCCACCGAGCCCGGCAGGCTGTTCACCCTGGGCTGGGTCTTCGTCCTCGGCTCGGCGGCCACCGCGCTGCTCGGCATCACCGTGGGCTCGCTCATCACCGACCGCCGGACCGTCACCGCGGCGGTGCAGTTCCCGTTCGTGCTGCTCCAGTTCGTGTCCGGCGTCTACTACGCGTTCGCCGGACTGCCCGAATCGGTCCAGCGCATCGGCGCGCTCTTCCCGCTGAAGTGGATGGCCCAGGGCATGCGCGCGGCGCTGCTGCCGGACTCCATGGCGGAGTTCGAACCCGCCCACGACTGGGAACTCGGCCGCGTCGCCCTCGTCCTGACCGCCTGGATCGTCGGCGGCCTGGTGCTGGCCGTCGCCGCGCGCGTCCACCGGATCAGGAAGGACTTCCGGTGACCGCGACCGCGACCGAGACCGCGCCCCCGACCGCGACCGAGACCGCGCCCCCGACCGCGACCGAGACCGCGCCCCCGACCGTGACCGCGACCGTGCCCCCGTCCGTACGGGAAGGGGTGAGCGGGGCTCCCGCCGACAGGAGCTCCGCCGCGCCCGCCGAGCCGGTCTGGATGCTCCGCGCCAACCCGCTGCGCCGCGACCGCCTGGCCGACCCCGCGCTCGCCCGCGCCCTCGACGCCCTCGCCGCGGCCGAGGCCGAACTCGCCGCTGCGGCCACCGCCTGCTGCGACGCGCTGTACGAGCGGATCGGGACCGCCACCGGCGCCGAGCGCGCCGCCCTCGTCGCCGTACGCCGCGCCGTGCACAACGACCGGGTGCCCGCCGCGCCGCCCGAGCCGGCGCCGGCCGGCTACGCGCGCTGGCTGGACCTGCGCGCCAGGCGGGACCTCCTGCGCGCCGAGGCCGCGCGGGCGCACCCGGACGCGCTGACGCGTGAGCGCGCCGAACTCACCCGGCTGCTCGGCGACGAGAACCTGCTGCGGTCCCTCGCGCTGCTCGCCCCCGAGGTCCACCGGGCCGCCGTGAAGTACCGGGAGGGCACCGCGAGCCGCGCCGCCAAGTCCGAGCGCGGCCTGCTCCAGTACGTCACCCGGGCGATGATGCGCACCAGTCCGCTGGCCCGCCTCACCGCCGTGGGTCTCGCCGTCCCCGCCCGTGAGGGCCTCCCGCCGGACGCCCCGGCGCTCGACGGGCCCGGCTTCGCCGCCGCCCGCGCCTTCCCGCACCTCGACCACGCGATGCTGGCCTACGTCGCGGGCGGAGCCGGTACGGCCGGTGACGGTGCGAGCGACGACGGTACGGGCGGTCCCGCCCCGTACGGGCCGCACACCTGGGTCCGCCAGTCGCCGACCCTCTCGCCCGGCCCGGAGCCGGACCAGCTGTCCTTCGTACGGACCGGAGCCGACGGCACCCGGCGCCTGTCGACGCCGTTCACCGAACATCTGCGCAGGCTCCTGGACTTCACCGACATGGGGCCCCGAACCATCGGGGCCGTCGCCGCCGACCTGGCCGCGGACCTCGGCTGCGCGCCCGGTCAGGCCGTCGGTCTCGTCGTCGGCGCACTGCGCGCCGGGATACTCCACACCGCCCGTGGACCCGAGGACTGCGCCGACGACCCGCTGACCGGTCTCGCCACGTCGGGCCGTGGAGTCACCGGCACCGACACCGGCACCGGCACCGGCACCGGCACCGGCACCGTCACCGACACCGCGAACGCCCTTCGGGACGCCCTGTCCGGTCTGGCCGATACCCCGCACGCCGAGCGCCCCCGCGCCCTGCGTGTCCTCACGGACCTGGGCGCGGAGCTGAGCCGGGTCGCCCGCCGCCCGGCCGCACTGACCGTGTCGGAGGACCTCGTCCTGCCGCCGGTCGCGGTGACCACCGCCGGCCACGGCCGTCACCTGCGCGATCTCGCCCACGCCATGGAGTTCCTGTCGGTCTTCGACCGGCTGCACGACACCCGCGCCGTGCTCACCGAGGTCTTCGTGTCCCGCTTCGGACCCGGCGCGACCGTGCCGCTGGCCCGACACGCCCGTTCCCTGGTGGACGCGGTCAACGAGCGCGTGGTGGCCGGCTGCGACGCGCTCGTCCCGCTCCGCGCCCTGCGCACCCGGCTCCTCGCCGAGCTGCGCGCCGACCTCGCCCGCCGGAGCGCGGTGGGCGAGGACGCCACCGAGGTGGTGTGGCCGGCCGAGTGGCTGGCGCAGCTCGCCGAGCCGCTGCCCGAGCGGTTCCGCGAGGACGCCGTCTCGTACGGCGTGCTCGTCCAACCCGCCGGTGACCGCTGGGTGTTCAACGACTCGTATCCCGGGCACGGCATGCTCTACGGCCGTTTCCTCGGCCATGACGCCGAGCTGGGCGGGCGGGCGCTCGCGCAGCTGCGCGGACGGCTGGCCGAACGGTACGAGGCCGACGGCCGCGTCCCGGTCGAGGACCGCGGCCTGCACGGCGTCAGCGTCAACGCCCACCCGCCCGTCCTCGACGAGCGGCTGTACGCCGACGACTGGTACCGGCTGCGGCTGGTCCACGACCGGGACACCGACCGGCTGCGGGTCGAGGACGCGGACGGGCGCCTGCCGCACGTCCTCACCCTCGGCACCGGCCATCCGGAGCTGCTGCCGCCCCCGCTGCGTCTGGTCAACTGGCTGGTCAGCGGCGGACGGTTGCTGCCCGACCTCGGCATGCCCGGTGGTCTCGGTGGTTTCGGTGGTGCCGGTGGTGCCGGTGGTGCCGGTGGCGCCGGTGGGCGGCCCGAGGCGGCGCTCGCGGGCCTGGCCACGGCACGGCTGTGCGCCGGTTCCGTGGTGCTCCAGCGCCGACGCTGGTATCCGGCCGAGGAGTTCGAGCGGGCCGTACGTCCGGGTGGCGACGAGGCGGAGCGGATGCTCGCGCTCACCCGGTGGCGCGCCCGCCACGGCGTGCCGGCCGAGGTCGTGCTCAAGCCCATGCCCGTGGTGGCCGGTGGCGCCGGGACGACCGGGCCCTCCGCACGACAGCGCAAGCCGCAGTACGTGGACCTCACGAGCGCCCTCCTCACCCGGGCCCTCCCGCGCTTCCTGGAGCGCGACGGCGGCGGCTTCGTCGAGGAGGCCCTTCCCGCGGCGGGCGCGTCGCCGCACGCGTACGAGTGGGCCGTCGAGATCGGCCGGACGTCCGGCGGACGGTTCGCCTACACACACCCCACGAACCTGGGAGAGCAAGCATGCGGATGAGACTCCGTCCCGCCCTGCACTACGCACCCGTGCGGGAGGGCGTGTACTTCGGAGCCGAGCGGACGTCGTTCGTCGTCCGGGGGCCCGCGGCCCTGTTCCGGGTGGCCGACGTGTGTGTGCCGCTCCTGGAGGACGGCGCGAGCGAGGACTCCCTCGTCGCGGCGCTCGGTGCCGAGCAGGCCCGGCCCGTCGTACGGCGCCTCCTCGACACCTTCCGGGCCCATGGGCTGCTGCTCGACCTGGACCGTCTGGGCGTCCCCGAGCCGGACGCGGAGACGCGTGAGCGGTACCGGGAGGTGCTCGCCGACCTGGAGACGGTGCACGACGACCCGTACGCGGCGTTCGCCCGGCTGCGCGCGGCCACCGTCCTCGTGTCCGGTCCGGCCTCCTTCGTCCTGCCCGCCGCCCGTGGCCTCGCCCGGGCCGGGGTGGACCGCCTCGTGATCGCCGTGCCCGACCGGGACGCCGGCGCCGTCGCCGCCACCGCCGACCGGCTGGGCGCCCGCTGCGTGCCGCTGTCGCCGCACGGTGCGGAGGTACGGGCCGACGCGGCGGTCCTGTGCGCGCCGGCCGACCGCCTCACCGAGGCGGTGGCCCGGCAGGCGGCTCTGCTGCCGCCGGGCTGCCCCGTCGTACCCGTACGCGAGGACGCGCGCCACCACCTGGTCGGCCCCGCGACCACCGCCGATCCCGAACGCCTTGAGGGCATCGCCGAACGGGTCGCGCGCTGGGCGGACGCCACGCCGTCCCCGGTGGGCGCCCTCGGCGAGGCGGCCCTCGCCCTGGCGGGAGCGCTCGCGGCTCAACTCGCCTACCGCGTCCTCACGGACACGACGGACGCCATGGTCACGACGGACGCAACGAACACGACGGACACCACGAACACGACGGACACCACGAACACGACGGACACCACGGTGTCGGCCGGTGGGCCGGACGGGACGGCCTACGTCGTCCACGGCCCCGAGCTGATCGCCACCCGGGTGGACCTCTCCCCGGCTCGGCCGGGCGAGGGCGCCGCCGACCTGGACGAGGCCGTCGTCTTCGTCCAGGACCTCGCGACGCGGTGGACCGGCCCGTTCGAGCTGGTGACGCCCGAGGACCTGCCGCAACTGCCGCTGGTGACCGCGGAGGTCGTGCTCCGCTCGGGACGGACCGGTTCGGTCGCGGCCTGGGGCGCGGACCAGCGGTCCGCCTCGGTGGCCGCCGCCCTCGCGGCCCTGCGTGCGCAGTGCGACGCGACGGACGGCACCGCCGACGGCACCGGCACCGGCACCGGCACCGGCACCGGCACCGGCACCGGTACCGCTGCCGCCGGAACGACCGAGGAGCGCTGGCTGCTCGACGGTGCGCTCCGGCTGCTGGCCCGTGGGGCCGGCCAGGGGACGGAGCCGGTGGAATCGCCCGCGTTCGACGATCTGGACAAGGCCGCCCGCGTCCTCTGGCGGATTCTGGAGGACGACGAGTTCACTCCGGTCGCCCTCGACCTGACCCGGTTGTCCGGGACCGGCTGGGTGCTCGCCCGGGTCCGTGACGCACGTGCCGGCGACGACGTGGCCTCCGCCTGGGGGCCCGACGCCGACCGTGCGGCCCTCGCCGCGCTGAGCACCGCGCTGACCCGGGTACAGGCACTCCGGCTGCGCGGCCACGACCTCGTCGGCACGCGGCCCGACACCACACTCCTGCTGCACGCCGCCGATGCCGAGGTCGCCGTCCTGGCCGCCGGCCTCCGGTCGCGGGTCGCCGTCCGCGGCGTGCGCCGCGCGGACCCGGTCAAGGGCGTGACCGGTCTCTGGTACGGCACGGTGACGGCCGTCGAGGCACCCGCCCTGGATGACTCCACCCCGGCTCACCCTCTCCTCCCCGCCGTCGCCGAGGAGGTCCTGGCGTGACAGGCGTGACCGTCTCCCCCGCCCCTGCCCTCTCCGACTCCTGGGCGGACCGGTGCGCACGAGCGCTCGGGCTGTCCGCCGGTGCCACGGCCACGGCCACGGCCACGGTGCACGGGACCTGGGACCTCGACCGCGAACGGGCCCTGTTCCGCAGGGCCCAGGAAGCGGGCGAGCCGTATCTGTCCCTGCGCGTGACGGGGGACGAGGCGCTCATCGGCCCGCTGTGGGCACCGGGCACCGATTCGGGCTGCCCCGGTTGCGCCGAGACCCGGGCTCGGATCGCCGTCGACCACCCGCTCGTCGACCGGCTGGAGGAGCCGCGCCACCCGTCCCGGCCCGCGCCCCCCTTCCTGCCCGAACTCGTCACGGCGGCGCTCGACGGGCTCGCCGACGCCCCGCTCGCGCCCGGCGAGCTGCTCGCCGTGAACGGCGACGGCGTCTCCCGCCACCGCGTCCCCCGCACCTTCAACTGCCCCGTGTGCGCTCCGCCCGCGCCTCGCCCCGACCCGGCCGAACGGCCGGCCCGGCTGGTCCTCGACGACCCGGCGGCCTCGCCCGACGACCCGGTGCGCGGTACGGCGGGGGCCGGTCTCCTGGCCCCCGGCGCGCTGCGCCGACGACTCGTCGACCCGCGTTTCGGACCGGTGCTGCAGATCATGCGCGACCTCGACGCGCCGTACGCGATGAGCAACGCGGTCCTGCCGGAGTCTCCCGCGCACGGCTACGGCCGGGCTCTCACCTTCAGCCGCGCCGAGCCGGTGGCGGTCCTGGAGGCGTACGAGCGGATGGGCAGCTTCCCGCACCACGGGCAGGTCCTCACCGGGCTCGCGTACCGGGACGTCGCCGACCGGGCGCTCGACCCCGCCCTGCTCGGCACCTACACCGAGGAGCAGCTCGCCCATCCGCTCTCCCGGGTCCTCCCGAGCACGCCCGAGACCCCGCTGGACTGGGTCTGGGGCCACGACCTCGCCACCGGCGAACCGGTCCTGGTCCCGGCCGAGGTCGGCTTCTACCGCTACGAGTACCTGCACCGGCACGACCGCCACGGCGCCCGCCGCGACCACGGCGCGGACCGCCGGCGCAGCCACTTCCCCGATTCCTCCAGCGGCTGCGCCCTGGGTTCCGGGCTCACCGAGGCGGCCCTGCACTCGCTGCTCGAACTCGCCGAGCGCGATGCCTTCCTGATCGCCTGGCACCGGGCCGTACCGCTGCCGGCGATCGACCCGGCGAGCGTGCGCGATCCGGTGTCGCGCCGACTGCTCGACGTCATCGACGTGCACGGCTACGACGCCCATCTGCTCGTCACGACGTACGACATCGACGTGCCGCTGGTGTGGGCGCTGGCCGTCAACCGTACCGGCGGGCACCCGGCGAGCTGGTCGGCGGCCGGTTCCGGCGCCGACCCGGAGGACGCCGTGCGCGCGGCGCTGTGGGAACTCACCCAGATGGTCACCCGACCGCCGGGCGACCCGGCCGCGGGCGCGGCGATGGTCGACGACCCGTGGCAGGTGGACCTTCTGGAGGACCACGTCGACCTCTACAACCGTCCGGAGACCCTTCCCCGGGTCACCGCGGTCCTCGGCGGTCTCCAAGTCACGCTCGCGGAGGCGTTTCCCGGCTGGCCGGACCGCCTGGTCCGCGCGGCCGGCGGCACCGTGCGCGGCGCCCTGGAGTTCGTGCGGGAGCGGTTCGCGGCGGCGGGCCTCGATCGTGTCGTGCTGGTCGACCAGTCGAGCCGCGACCACACCGACCTCGGCCTCGCCGTGGCCAAGGCGGTCGTCCCCGGAATCCTGCCGATGTGCTTCGGCCACAGCCAGCAGCGGCTGGTCGGACTGCCCCGGCTCACCGCCGCGCTGCGCGGCACTCCGCAGGAGCACCGGCAGGCGCCCTACGACCCCCATCCCTTCCCCTGAGACCGAGAGGCGGTATCCGATGCGGTATCCGATGACGACGGACGCCCTGTCCCGCCGTGTGCTGCGCTACGCGCACGCCCAGGGCACGGGCCGCTCCCGCTTCCCGGCGGTCTCCTCGTCCGGCCCGACGGCCGACGCGCTGCCGGACGAGCTCGCCCGCTCGTCCGTCGCCGACAGTGCCGACAGTGCCGACAGTGCGGACGGTGCGGACGGTGCGGACGGTGCGGACGGTGCGGCCGCGACCTCGGCGGATGCCATGCCCCTGCCGTACGGGACGGCGGAGCTGCTGGAGCGCGTCGCGTTCCCGGCGGGCCGACTGCCGGAGCCGGTGACGCGTCCGCTGGAGCGGGCCCTGATCACCGCCTTCGGGCTGCAGCGGGCCGAGCTGACCAACCCGTACTTCGAGCACCGTTCGCTGCCCTCCGTGCGCAGCCTCTTCCCGGTGCACGCCTTCCTGACCGGCGCGGGGCGCGCGGGGCGGCCGCGGGTGCTCGACGTGCACCGGCACGCCTTGGTGGAGCTGCCCGGTCCCGCCGAGGCCGCCGCGGCCGTCGAGGTCGCCGGGACCGGTGACGCCGATGACACTGCTGACGCCGCCGATGCCGGTGCTGCCGGTGCTGCCGGGCGGGTGCTGCTCGCCGGCCGGTACACCCGGCTGCCCGCCTTCTACGGTCCGCTGCGCGGCACGCTCGTCGAGCTGGAACTGGGCATCTCGCTGCGGTCCCTGGCCGTGGCGACGGAGCTGTTCGGGCTCGACGGCCGACTGACCCTGCCGACGTCCGGCGAGGCGCTCGCGGAGCTGGGGCTCGCCACGGAGACCGAGTGGACCTTGCCGCTCGCCTTCGACGTGACGGCGCCCGGGAGCCCGGACCACCCCGCGGCGGCCGTGGCACCCCGTACCGCCGGGCCGCTCACCGGGGACGCGTCCCTGGACGAGGTGCTCGCGGTCAACCGGGCCCAGGCCGCCCCGGCCCGTCCGCTCGCGGACCCGCCGGCCGCCGCGATCGCCCACTCCGCCGCCGTCGGCCGGTCCACCGCCGGTCGCGAGCCGTCCTGGGCCGAGGTCCTGTGGGAGCGCGGGTCCGGCCGGATGCCGCGCGGGCTCACCGGGATGTCCGGACGACTCCGCCGCGTCCCGGAGGGCTCGCTGAGCGGGGCCGTCGCGTGGGCGGCCGTGCCGCCGCCGGGCGAGCTGCTGCGCCGGGTCGCGGAGAAGGTACGGGTCACCGTCGCGGTCCAGGAGACGGACGGCTTCGAGGACGGCGTGTACCGGCTGCACGGCGGCGGGTTCGGTGGCGAGGGCGCGGGCGGGGACCGGGCCGCCGCCCTGGTGCCCCACCGGCTCGCCTCCGGCGTTCCGGCCGTCCTGGAGCGGGACTACGGCTACGGACTGGCCCCGGGCAACGGCTGCGACGTGCGGCACGCGTCCGCCGTGTGGTTCTGCTCGGTGCGTCAGCACGAGCTGGTCGACGAACTCGGCCCCGGGGCCTGGACCCTCGCGCAGTACGTCGCGGGCTGGGTCGCTCAGGGCCTGTGCCTGAACGCAGCGGCGCACGGGTTGTACGCGCGCCCCGTGCGGGCTTTCGACGGCCTGGCCGTCCAGCGGCCGCTGGGACTCGCGCCGGACGAGACGGTGCTGCTGTCGGTCATCAGCGGCACGCCCCGGTTCGCCGGGCTGCCCCTGGATCTGAGGCTGTGACATGAGCGATGAGACGAGGAGCGACACGAGCGGCGACACGAGCGCCGACCCGAGCCGCGACACGAACTGGAATTCCTGGCATCTTCACCTGGCGTCCGCCGACCGGGCGGTCGCCGACCGCGTCGTCACCGACGTGCTGGGTCCCGCCGTGGCCGGACTGCCTTCCGGCAGCTGGTTCTTCGTGCGCTACTGGCAGGCCGGGCCGCACCTGCGGCTGCGCGTCCGCGATCTGGACGAGGCGGGTGCCCGCCGACTGCGGGCCGGCCTCACGGACCGCCTCGCCGAGGCGGGTGCGCTGCGCGACGGCGAGGATCCGCTCGACCCGGAGCGCTTCGCCGGTCAGTCGCGGCGCCTCGCCGCCGCCGGCGAGGGCGGTGTCCCCGTCGAGGAACGGGAGTTGCTGCCACCCGGCGTGCACCCGAGCCCGTACGTCCCCGAGGAGGAGCGTTACGGCGGAGCCGCCCACATGGCCGCGTCCGAGGCGCTGTTCGGCACGTCGAGCGAACTGTGCCTGGCGTTCCTGCGCGCCCGGCCCTCGGACCGGGCCCGCTCGGGGCTCGCGCTGCGAGCCGTCGCCTGCGCGGCCTCGCTGCTCGACGCGCCGCGGTTCGCCGCATTCGGCGCGGCCTCGTGGCGTGAGTGGGCGGGCCGGGCCGGATACCCGGAGGCGGCGCTGCGGGCGGTGGACGCGGAATGCGCCGCTGCCGCGGAGCGGCTGGCCGCCGCCGGGCGCGATCCGCTCGCCGAGGGCGCCGCGGCCGGGGCGCTGGGCCCGCTGCGGGCCTGGCGGGAGTCCCTCGCCGAGAACGTCGTCGAGCGCCACGACCCGGCCGACCCGCGCACCGCGCGGGTCGTGTTCTCCCACGTCCACATGCTGCACAACCGGCTGGGCCTGAGCACGCTCGACGAGCTGCGCGGCTATCTGCTCCTGGCCGGGTCCGCCTCCGCATCCGCCTCCGCATCCGCCTCCGCCTCCCCATCCACTTCTTCCCCGATCTCCCTCCCGAGCCCTTCCCTCCCGAGCCCTTCCCTTCCGACCGCTGCGAGGACGGCATGACCGCCACCACCCCCACCGCCCTGTCCCGTCTCTCCGCGCCCGTCTTCGACGCGCTCGGCAGGCTGACGGCCGACCCCGCCGCCTTCCGGGCCGCCCCGCCCGCCGAGCCGGTGGTCTTCCGGTGCGCCGAGGGCTTCGCCGACCTGTTCGGCTGGGCGGCGCTCGACTCCGTACTCGCCGACGGCGGCCGCCGGGTGCCGGAGTTCCGGGTCATCCGGGACGGCGCCCAGATCGCCGAGCAGCGGTACACCCGCGCGACCCTGATGCGGACGGATGCCCCGGACGTGCGGAAGACCGCCGGCGAACTCGCCGAGGGAGCCTCCCTGGTGATGCAGGGCCTCCAGGAGTACAGCGAGCCGATCGCCCGGTTCACCCGCGCGCTGGCGCACGACATGGCCCGTCCGGTGCACGTCAACGCCTACGTCACGCCGCCCAAGTCACAGGGTTTCGCCGACCACTTCGACCCGCGTGACGCCTTCATCGTGCAGGTGGCGGGGACCAAGCGGTGGACGCTGCGGGAGCCGGTGCTGCGGCGGCCGCTGGCCCACGAGTCGTGGGACCGGCTGCGCGAGCGCGGCGAGTGGGACACGGCGCGCCTGGAGGCCCTGGAGCCGTGGCGGGAGGTGCTCCTCGAACCGGGTGACGTGCTGTGGCTGCCGGGCGGCTGGGTGCACTCGGCGCGCAGCGAGGGCGTCTCGTCGCTGCACCTCACGCTGAGCCTGACCGCGTGGACCGAGCACTGGGCCGTGGGGCAGCTGCTCTCGCGGATCGTGGACGTACCGGGGCGGACGGCGCTGCCGGCCGACTTCGTACGGGACCCGCGGACGGCGGCGGAGGCGGTGGCCGCGCTGCGCCGCGGTCTCGCGGACTGGTTCGAGGAGAGCTCGGACGACGAGATCGCGAGCTTTCTGCGGACGGCGGCGATCCGGGAGTTCCCGGCGCCGCCGCGCCAGGTGTCCGCGGTGCTCAGCGACGACGCGCTGCCGGAGGGGACCGTGTTCACGGTGCATCGCGACGCCGTCCTCGGCGCGGAACGGGACGGCGAGCGGCTTCTGCTCCGGCTGGCCGACCGCGTGCTCGCACTGCCGGTGACCGCGGCTCCGGCCCTGGAGGCCCTGCTGTGCCGGGAGCGCTTCACGCTCGGCGAGCCGACGGCCGACGGCGGCTCCGCCGTGAGCGAGGACGTCGTCCGCCTGCTGTGGCGCGAGGGCCTGGTCTCCCGCGCCTGACCCCGTCCGCCCCGGCGGCTACGTCCTGTCCGGCGGCCATGTCCGGCCGGCCGGTCCGCCTCCGTCCACCCCCACCAACAGCTGTCGAGGAGTTCCCGTGCGTCGTCGCATACTCGTCGTCTTCCTGACGATCGCCGTCACCCTGGGTGGTGTCATCGCCCTCGGCCTGCTGCCGCGCGAGGCGCAGCCGCTGCCCCGCATCCTCGTGCTCGCGGCAGGCATCACCGCCGTGATCATGACGCTGCGTTCCCGTCCCGCGGCGCGGGAGGTCAGCGGACCTGCCGGGAGAGCCAGGGGGTGAGGGTGCCGCGGAGGACGAGTTCCTTGTAGGTCTCGTCGCCGGGGAGGGGGACGATCAGCCACCAGCCGGGCGGGAGGAAACGGCCCTTCACGTGGGCGAGGCCGCCGTGCACGGAGCGGAGGAAGGCGGGGGCGGAGTCGCGCGGGATGTCGTCGAAGACGATGCCGTCGACGGTGATCTGGGCGTCGTCCTCGGGGTAGAGGCGGACGGTGACGGAGGGGGAGCCGCCGAGCTCGACGAAGGCCTCGTGAGGGAGGGAGCCGTCCGGGTCGAGGACGGTGAAGACGCCGGCGGAGGTGCGGCGGGAGGTCTGGTCGGCGCCGATGTCGTCGGTGACCGTCATCTCCAGGTTCAGTTCCTCGGCGACGGCGCGGATCGCTCCGACGGCCGATTCGGTCGTGGGCAGGTGCGGGTGCCGGTGTCGTCCCATGGGAACGATCATGCCCGACGGCCGGCCGGGGGCGGGTTCAGCCGGGGAAGCGGATGAACTCCGGCGGTACGGAGTCGGTGAGCCAGACGCCGTTGGCGCTGATGTGGAAGACATGGCCGGCCCGGTGCATCGCGCCCGCGTCGACGCTGAGCACGAGGGGGCGGCCGCGGCGGGCGCCGACCCGGGTGGCGGTCTCGCGGTCGGGCGAGAGGTGGACGTGGTGGCGGGCCATGGGGCGCAGGCCTTCGGTCCGGATGGCGGGGAGCCGGTCGGCGACCGTACCGTGGTAGAGGTACGCGGGCGGCTCGGCGGGCGGCAGGTCCAGGTCGACCGGGACGGTGTGGCCCTGGCTGGCCCGGATCCGGGTGCCTTCGATCGCGAAGCGCTTCTTGTCGTTGGCGGCGACGACGTGGTCAAGCTCGGCGCGGGTGATCGGGAAGCCGTGCGCGGCGGCGGCCGCGAGGAGCGTCTCGATCTCGGTCCAGCCGTGCGGGTCGAGGACCAGTCCGATGCGCTCGGGCTGGTGACGCAGATGCTTCGAGAGGTACTTCGACACCTTTACGGTGCGTCTCTCGTCCACGGGGTGTTTTTCGTCGTTCATGAAATCCATTGAAGCCGTAGGTTTGTTCCACAGCCAAGTGGGTTTTTCCACAGGGTAGTTGGCGATTCTGTGGACAACGGCCCTGCGGAATGAGGCCTATTGGGTGATTTGGCTATCCTTTACGGCGTTTGAGGCAAGGGTATCCAATGTTCTTGTCTGTACCTCTCGTTCGGCCGCCGCAGTGACAAACGCCGCCACGTTCTCCGCGCCAACCAGCTTCTCCACGGCCCGAATCGTCTCCGTCGGCAGCGTCACCGCGCGCGGCTCGCGCCCCTCCGGCGGCGGGTTGTCCCAGGACAGGTGGTGCTGGAGGTGCCGGGTGGCGAACAGACGCATCGCCCGCGCCAGTTCGGCGTCCACCGTCTGCTGGGCCAGCGGCCGCAGCCGCCGTACCAGGGTCGCCGCCTCGGCCGCGTCGGCGTCCGTCGGCGGGCGGTGCTCCAGATAGCGGGCGAAGACGTGCTCGCTGGTGAACTCCAGGAAGCGGGAGGCGATGTGCTCGACCTGACCGCGAAGTTCCCGAAGATGGCCGGTGATTGCGGCGAGCGGAACGCCCGCCGCGTACAACTCGGCCGCCACCGCCAGCTCCTGGGGGCTGGGCACGAGGTACTCCTCGGTCTCCCGGTCCGGGATGCGCTCCAGGACCCCGAGCTCGATCGCCTCGCGGACCGCGTCCTCGTCGGGGGTGCCGCCGAAGCGGGCGTCGAGGTCGGCGCGGGAGATCCGGTCGGCCTCCTCGTCCGTCCACGGGCCGTCGACCTCGGCCACCAGGCCGAGCACCCCGCCGAGTCCGCGCCCGGTGTCCCAGGCCTCCAGGAGCTCCTTGATGGAGGCCAGGGTGTAGCCGCGGTCGAGCAGGTCGGCGATCTGGCGCAGCCGGGCCAGATGGCTGTCCCCGTACACGTTCGACCTGCCCCGCCGCTCCGGGCGGGGCAGCAGTCCGCGGTCCTGGTAGGCGCGGATCGTTCGCACGGTGGCCCCGCTGTGATGGGCCAGATCCTCGATCCGGTACTCCGGCTGTGCCGCCCGCTCGGACAAACCCGTTCCCATCGCCCGCTCCCTTCACCCGTCGAGGGATGGTACGACTGCCCCGCCCGACCCCGTCCCGCCCCGTCCCCTCCTGCTCCGCCCCGCCCCGTCCTGCGCCCTACGCCGGCGGCCGCACCCGGGCGAGCGCCCGCAGGGCGCCCGGGGCGAACCGGGACAGCAGATGGGCGCCGCGGGCCTCCGGGGTGACCGGGACGACGGCCTCGTCGCGCAGCACCGCGCGCAGGATCGCGTCCGCGACCTTCTCCGGCGGGTAGTTGCGCATCCCGTAGAGGCGCGAGACCTTCTGCTGCCGCCGCTTCTCCTCGGCCTCGTCGGTCACCCCGGCGAACCGCGCGGTCGACGTGATGTTGGTGTTCACGATGCCCGGGCAGATCGCCGAGACGCCGATGCCCTGCTCCGCCAGCTCGGCCCGCAGGCACTCGCTCAGCATCAGCACCGCCGCCTTCGACGTGCTGTACGCCGGGAGCGCGCGGGAGGGCTGGAAGGCCGCCGCCGAGGCCGTGTTGACGATGTGGCCGCCCTGGCCGCGCGCCGCCATCTGGCCGCCGAAGATCCGGCAGCCGTGGATCACGCCCCACAGATTGACGTCGAGGACCCGCTGCCACTCCTCGCTGGTGGTCTCGAAGAACGAGCCGGTGAGCCCGATGCCCGCGTTGTTGACCAGCACGTCCACCACGCCGTACTCGCTCGCCACCTTCGCGGCCAGCTTCTCCATCGCCTGCTCGTCGGAGACGTCGACGGTCTCGCCCCAGGCCTCCGGCGCCCCGATCAGCCGGGACATCTCGGCCGTACGGGCCGCGCCCTCGGTGTCCCGGTCCACCGCGATCACCCGGGCGCCGGCCTCCGCGAAGGCGAAGGCGGTGGCCCGGCCGATGCCGCTGGCCGCGCCGGTCACCAGGACCAGCTGCCCGCCGAAGCGCTCCGCGTACTCCGGGCGCACGTCGCCCTTCGGCGCCGGGCGCGGGGCCCTGGTCGCCGGGTCCTCGTTCGCCTCGACGAACTCGGTGATCCACGCGGCCAGTTGGTCGGGTCGGGTGCGCGGCACCCAGTGCTTGGCGGGCAGGGTGCGGCGGGTCAGGTCCGGCACCCAGTCGGCCAGGTCGTCGTAGAGCCGCTCGGAGAGGAAGGCGTCGCCGGTCGGCGTGATCAGCTGCACGGGCGCGTGCGCGAAGGCGTCGGCGCGCGGCCGGGTCAGCCGGGCCCGCACATTGTCCCGGTACAGCCAGGCTCCGGTGGCCGCGTCGCCGGGCAGCGAGGGCGTCGGGTAGGCGCCGGCCGGGACCTTCTCCATCCGCTCCAGGAGCTTCGGCCAGCGCTTGCCGAGCGGCCCGCGCCAGGCCAGCTCGGGCAGCACGGGGGTGTGCAGCATGTACACGTACCAGGACTTGGCGCCCTGGCCGAGGAGCTGGCCGACCCGGCGCGGGGTGGGCCGGGTCATCCGGGTCTTGATCCAGTGCCCGAAGTGGTCGAGCGACGGCCCGGACATCGAGGTGAAGGAGGCGATCCGGCCCTCGGTGCGGGGCACCGTCACGAACTCCCAGGACTGCACCGAGCCCCAGTCGTGCCCGACCAGGTGGACCGGCCGGTCCGGGCTCACCGCGTCCGCGACGGCCAGGAAGTCGTCGGTCAGCTTCTCCAGGGTGAAGCCGCCGCGCAGCGGGGTCGGCGCGGTCGACCGACCGTGGCCCCGCACGTCGTACAGCACCACGTGGAAGCGCTCGGCGAGCCGGGTCGCGACCTCCGACCAGACCTCCTTGGAGTCCGGGTAGCCGTGCACGAGCAGCACCGTGGGGCGGTCCGCGTCCCCCAGCTCGGCCACGCACAGCTCGATCCCGCCGGTGCGGACCCGGCGCTCGCGCGCCTCGTTCAGCCCTGCGATCCCCGCCATCAGGCTGCCGTCCCTTCCTCGTTCCAGCGCCGCACGTGCGGCAGGTCGTCGTCCAGCCAGAAAGCGCTCTGCTCGGGGTCCTTGGAGTCGGTGACGACCAGGATCTCCTCGAACTTCGCGCCCGTACCCCGGAATCCGAGGTGCGGCTCGACCGCCCACAGGCCCGGCCTGGGCGGGTGGTCGGAGAACTTGTACGGCGACCAGAGCGGCGACCAGCCGTCGCGGTGGCCGTGCAGGGCGTCGCTCGCCAGGCCCTTGAGGGACTGGGTGCCGAAGCCGAACAGGGTCGGCGCCCAGCGGCGCTCCTTGACCCGGTCGATCTTGTGGGCGATGACGCCGAAGGGATAGGCCCGGTGCCGGTTCGCATAGCCCTGGCGGACCATGAGCCGGTCCACGTCCTCGTATATCTCCCGCAGCGTGCGGCGCTCGCGCACCTCACGCAGGATCAGCTCGCGGTGGTCCTTCAGATCGGCGAGCAGCTTGTCGTGGACCGGGTTGAGGCCCAGGCAGCCGGAGTAGCCGATGTCGGCGGTGTGGCCCTTGTAGACGGGCGCCATGTCGAGGATGAACGGCATCCCGGCCTCAAGGC
Organism: Streptomyces fradiae; assembly: GCF_041270065.1. Classification (NCBI taxonomy): domain Bacteria; kingdom Bacillati; phylum Actinomycetota; class Actinomycetes; order Kitasatosporales; family Streptomycetaceae; genus Streptomyces; species Streptomyces fradiae. Next base: position 4,039,327 of record NZ_CP065958.1, read on the forward strand.
GCTTGTTCGTGGGGAAGAACTGCAGCGGGATCTTGAAGTCGACGAAGGCCGTGCGGTCGCCGAACCAGGCGAACGGGCGGTGGAACCAGTCCTTCACCCCTCGCGCGTACAGCCACTCGCGCTGCATCCGGGCCGCCTCGCGCTCGGTCACACCGGGCTTGAGCTGGGCCGCGACGGCCTCCGCGCACTCGTACGAGAGGCGCTGGACCTCTCTGAAACCCCGCAGTTCCGTGGTGAGCCCGCCCATCACCGCACCTGCCGATGCCATGCCACCCCGCCCGTCCGTGTGTGAGCGCGCGTGAGCATCCGGTAGCCCTACGCGTCCGTAACTTGACATCGATGAATGTGACAATGCCCGGCGGCTGCGTCAAGGGGTGTGCACCGCCCCTGTGGAAAACGAGACCTTCGTCGTCGCTCCCGTACGGGCTTGTACTCCTGGAGTCGGACAAGGATCGAGCCGTTGGTCTGACGACTCGCGTGACGCACACCACTACCGTCGAAGCGTGACTGTGATCGCCACCGAAAGCCTCAGCAAGCGGTTCCCCCGGGTGACCGCTCTCGACCGGCTCTCCCTGGACATCGGGCCCGGTGTGACCGGACTGGTGGGTGCCAACGGAGCCGGCAAGTCCACGATGATCAAAATCCTGCTCGGTCTGTCCCCGGCCACGGAGGGCCGCGCCGAAGTCCTCGGACTCGACGTCGCCACCGCCGGCGCCCAGATCCGCGAGCGGGTCGGCTACATGCCGGAGCACGACTGCCTGCCGCCCGACGTCTCGGCCACCGAGTTCGTCGTGCACATGGCGCGCATGTCCGGGCTCCCGCCGGCCGCCGCCCGCGAGCGCACCGCGGACACCCTGCGCCATGTCGGCCTGTACGAGGAGCGCTACCGCCCGATGGGCGGCTACTCGACCGGCATGAAGCAGCGGGTGAAGCTGGCCCAGGCCCTGGTCCACGACCCGCAGCTGGTGCTGCTCGACGAGCCGACGAACGGCCTGGACCCGGTCGGCCGCGACGACATGCTCGGCCTGATCCGCCGGGTGTGGACCGACTTCGGCATCTCCGTCCTCGTCACCTCGCACCTGCTCGGCGAACTGGAGCGCACCTGCGACCACGTCGTCGTCATCGACGGCGGCCGGCTGCTCCGCTCCAGCTCCACCAGCGACTTCACCCGCACCACCACGACCCTCGCGGTCGAGGTCACCGACTCCGACGCCCACCCCGACGGCACGGAGGCGCTGCGCGCCGCCCTCACCGCCGCCGGCGTCACCCTGCACCCCGGCGTCGAGGACGGCCTGCCGGGCGCCGGGCACATCCTGCTCCTGGAAGCCTCCGGCGACGAGACCTACGACCTGGTCCGCGACACCGTCGCCGGCCTCGGCCTCGGCCTGGTGCGCATGGAGCAGCGCCGCCACCACATCGCCGAGGTCTTCAAGACGCAGCAGCAGGAGCAGGAGGAGGTGCCGGCGCGATGAGCACCCAGACCCCCGGGCCCGTCCAGGCCACCGACACCAGCCGGATCCACAACATCGGCTACCGCAGCTACGACGGACCGCGGCTCGGCCGCTCCGCCGCCCGCCGCGCCCTGTTCTCGCAGTCGCTGCGCGGCGCCTACGGCCTCGGCCGCAGCGCCAAGTCCAAGGTGCTGCCGATGCTGCTGTTCGCGGTGATGTGCGTGCCCGCGCTGATCATCGTCGCGGTCGCCGTCGTCACCAAGTCCTCGAAGCTGTCGATCGAGTACACGCAGTACGCGATCTTCCTCCAGATGGTCATCGGGATCTTCGTGGCCGCCCAGGCCCCGCAGTCCGTCTCCCGCGACCTGCGCTTCCGGACCGTGCCGCTGTACTTCGCCCGCCCGATCGAGCGCGTGGACTACGTCCTCGCCAAGTACGGGGCGATGGCCTCGGCGCTGTTCATCCTGACCGCCGCACCGCTGCTGATCATGTGGATCGGCTCGCTGCTCGCCAAGATGGACTTCGCGGACCAGACGCAGATGTTCGGCCAGGGCCTGGTGTCCGTGGCGCTGCTCTCGTTGCTCTTCGGCGGCATCGGCCTCGTCATGGCGGCCCTCACCCCGCGCCGCGGCTTCGGCGTCGCCGCCGTCATCGCCGCCCTGGTGATCACCTACGGAGCGGTCTCCACCCTCCAGGGCATCGCTTACGGCACGGACAACGTGGGCGCCGTCAAGTGGATCGGCCTGTTCTCGCCGATCACCCTCATCGGCGGCGTGCAGGACGCCTTCCTCGGCGCGCCCACCCAGGCCCCCGGCGGGGAGGCCGCGGCCCCCGGCACCGCGGTCGGCGTGGTCTACCTGCTGGTCGTCCTCGCGCTCATCGCCGGTTCGTACGGCGTGCTGATGCGCCGCTACCGAAAGGTCGGGCTGTGACCACCCTGAACATCGACCACGCCTCGCGCTGGTTCGGCAACGTCGTGGCCGTCAACGACGTCACCATGACCGTCGGTCCCGGTGTCACCGGCCTGCTCGGCCCCAACGGCGCCGGCAAGTCCACCCTGATCAACATGATGGGCGGCTTCCTCGCCCCCTCCACCGGCACCGTCACCCTCGACGGCGCGGCGATCTGGCGCAACGAGTCGGTCTACCGGCAGATCGGCGTCGTCCCCGAGCGGGAGGCGATGTACGACTTCCTCACCGGCCGCGAATTCGTCGTCGCCAACGCCGAGTTGCAGGGCCTCGGCGACGCGGAGGCCCAGAAGGCCCTCGCCACCGTGGAGATGGAGTACGCGCAGGACCGCAAGATCGCCACGTACAGCAAGGGCATGCGGCAGCGCGTGAAGATGGCCTCCGCCCTCGTGCACGAGCCGTCCGTGCTGCTGCTCGACGAGCCGTTCAACGGCATGGACCCGCGCCAGCGCATGCAACTCATGGAGCTGCTGCGGCGGATGGGCGCCGAGGGCCGCACCGTGCTGTTCTCCTCGCACATCCTGGAGGAGGTCGAGCAGCTCGCCTCGCACATCGAGGTGATCGTCGCCGGCCGGCACGCGGCCTCCGGCGACTTCCGCCGGATCCGCCGCCTGATGACCGACCGGCCGCACCGCTATCTGGTCCGCTCCAGCGACGACCGGGAGCTCGCGGCGGCGCTGATCGCCGACCCGTCGACGGCCGGCATCGAGGTCGAGCACGGCGCCGAGGGCGGACTGCGCATCCAGGCCGTGGACTTCGGCCGGTTCACCGAGCTGCTGCCGAAGGTCGCCAAGGAGCGCGGCATCCGGCTCCTCACGGTCTCGCCCTCGGACGAGTCCCTCGAATCCGTCTTCTCGTATCTCGTAGCGGCCTGAAAGGAGCCCCGACCGATGTACAACCCCACTGTCGCCCGGCTCACCTACCGGGCCCTGCTCGGCCGCCGGCGGGCGCTGATCCTGTTCGCGCTGCCCGCGCTGCTCATCCTGATCGCCGCGGCGATCCGCGCCTTCAACGGCGCGGACGACCAGGTCGCGGCCGATGTCCTCGGCGGCTTCGCGCTCGCCACCATGGTGCCGCTGATCGGCGTGATCGCCGGCACCGGCGCGATCGGCCCGGAGATCGACGACGGCTCGATCGTCTATCTCCTGTCCAAGCCGGTGAAACGGCCCACGATCATCTTCACCAAGCTGATCGTCGCCATCGCGGTCACGATGGTCTTCTCCGCCGTGCCCACCCTGATCGCCGGCTTCGTCCTCAACGGCAACGGGCAGCAGGTCGCCGTCGCCTACACCGTGGCGGCCCTGGTGGCCTCCATCGCGTACAGCGCGCTCTTCCTGCTGCTCGGCACGGTCAGCCGGCACGCCGTGGTGATCGGACTGGTCTACGCGCTGGTGTGGGAGGCCCTGTTCGGCTCCCTCATCTCGGGCGCCCGCACCCTCAGCGTCCAGCAGTGGGCGCTCGCCCTCGCGGAGAAGGTCACCGGCGACAGCCTGATCAGCTCCGAGGTGTCCCTGCCCACCGCGATAGCGCTGCTTGTCGCCGTGACCATCGGCGCCACCTGGTTCGCGGGCCACAAGCTGCGCACGCTGACGCTGGCGGGCGAGGAGTAGCCGGACCCGGGGTCCGGAACCGGACGGTGGTTCAGACCGTACGGTTCCGGGCCGCGAGCAGGCCCAGGGCGAGGGCCGCCGCGCAGACGCCGAGAACGGCGGCGATCGGCGGGGTCCAGGAGCCGGTGGCCTGGTGGAGGGCGCCGGCGGCCAGCGGGCCGGCCGCGGCGAGGAGATAGCCGACGGTCTGCGCCATCCCGGAGAGCCGGGCGGCGGTCGCCGCGTCGCCCGAGCGCAGCACGATCAGGGTGAGGGCCAGGCCCACCGCCCCGCCCTGGCCGACGCCGAGCACCGCCGACCACAGCCAGGCGCCCTGCACCGGGGCCACCATGAGGCCCGCGTATCCGGCGGCGACCAGCGTCGTCACCAGGACGATCAGCGGCCGCTGACCGCGCATCCGCCCGGCGAGCAGCGGCACCGCGAAGGCGCCCGCGACCTGGATCAGATTGTTGAAGGCGAAGATCACCCCGGCCGTCGAGCGGCTCATCCCGTGGTCGGTGAAGATCGTCGGCATCCAGGCGATCAGCACGTACGACCACAGCGACTGAAGGCCCATGAACAGGGTCACCTGCCAGGCGAGCGCCGAGCGCCACACGTTCACCGGCCGGGCGGCGTCGGCCGGGACGGCCCGTACCGGCTCGGCCGCCCGCCCCGTCCCGCCCCGGGCGACCAGCACCTGCGGCAGCCAGGCGAGCGCCGCCACGGCCGCGAGCAGCGACCAGACGCCGAGGGAGGCCTGCCAGCCGCCGAGCGACCGCTCCAGGGGGACCGAGGCGGCGGCGACGACGGTGGCGCCCGCGATCATGGCGCCCGTGTAGACGGAGGTCATGGACGCGGCGCGGTCCGGGAAGTCCCGCTTGATCAGGCCCGGCATCAGCACGTTGAGCAGGGCGATGGCGGTGCCGACCAGGACGCCGCCGCCGTAGAGCGCGGCCGCCGAGGGCAGGATCCGCACCAGGATGCCGACGCCGAGCAGCAGCAGCGCCGCGAACAGCACCCGCTCGGCGCCGAAACGCCGGCCCAGCCAGGGCGCCACCAGCGCGCCGAGCCCCAGGAACAGCACCGGCACCGAGGTCACCAGGGAACTCGCCGCCGAGGACAGTCCGTACGTCTCCGCCAGCTCGCTCACCAGCGGCGACACGCTCGCGAGCGCGGCCCGCATGTTCAGCGAGGCCAGCACGATCCCGACCAGCAGGAGCGCCGGGTGCCGCAGCAGCGCCCACCGGGAAGCAGCGCCCCCGGTCCCGGCCTCCGCCTCGACAACCGGCGGGGCTGCGTCCATAAGGCCGGGGCCGGGGCCGGTCGTCACTTGTCGCCCGCTTCCCGCTCAAGCAGCGCCGTGACCGTCTCCCTCGGCACCCGCAGCAGCTCGCGCGCCCCGGCCTCGGCCGCGTCGGCGTCCCCGGCCTCGATGGCGGCGACCAGCGCCTCGTGGGCGTCGATGTCGACCGGCGGCATCGCCCGGTCGCCCAGCGCCTCCACCAGGACCTCGTGCACCTGGGTGGAGAAGAAGCGGTAGACCTCGCGGAAGGCCGCGTTGTGGGTGGCCTCGACGACCGCCAGGTGAAGGGCGAGGTCGGCGTCCGCGTCCCGGTCGCCCTCCTCGCGCAGGGTGGCGAGCGCGGCCCGCAGCCGCAGCAGGTCGTGGGTGTCGCGCCGGGCCGCCGCGAGCCGGGCGGCCTCCGCCTCCAGGGCGGTGCGCAGCTCCAGGACGTCCAGCGCGCCCGCGTGCCGTACGCCGTGGAGCACGGCGGCCGGGTCGGCGGTGGACCGGACGAAGGTGCCGTGGCCCTGGCGGGACTCCAGGAGCCCGGCGTGGACGAGCACCCGGACGGCCTCGCGGACCGTGTTGCGGCCCACGCCGAGGAGCTCGGCCAGCTCGTGCTCGGTGGGGATGCGGTCGCCGACGGCCCACTCGCCCTCGGCGAGCTGGGCGCGCAGCTGCGTCACCACGGAGTCCACCAGCGAGGTCCGCCCCGCCGCCTTCAGTGCCATCGAAAACCCCTATTCGCCCGGTTGCCCAGTCATCCTACAACTGCGCGGATGTGACCTCGCTCGCCTCTCCGGCCGGTCCGCAGGGACCGGACTACTGTGGGCTCGTACGTGTGCCGAACACCCTCACCACCCTCGGGAGTCAGTCATGTCAGACCGCTTCGACGTCGTCGTACTCGGAGCTGGCCCCGGCGGCTACGTCGCCGCCATCCGCGCCGCCCAGCTGGGCAAGCGGGTCGCGGTCGTCGAGGAGAAGTACTGGGGCGGTGTCTGCCTGAACGTCGGCTGCATCCCGACCAAGGCGCTGCTGCGCAACGCCGAGCTCGCCCACATCTTCAACCACGAGGCCAAGACCTTCGGCATCAAGGTCGACGGCACGGTGTCCTTCGACTACCGCGAGGCGTTCAGCCGCAGCCGCACGGTCGCGGACGGCCGGGTCAAGGGCGTCCACTTCCTGATGAAGAAGAACGGCATCACCGAGTTCGACGGCCGGGGCACCTTCGTCGACGCGAACACCCTCCAGGTGGCGAAGTCCGACGGCACCACGCAGACGATCACCTTCGACAACTGCATCATCGCCACCGGCGCCACCCCGCGACTGCTCCCCGGCACCGCGCTCAGCGACCGCGTCGTCTCGTACGAGCAGCAGATCCTCGCCGAGGACGCCCCGCAGTCGATCATCATCGCCGGCGCCGGCGCGATCGGCATCGAGTTCGCGTACGTCCTGAACAACTACGGCACCAAGGTCACCATCGTCGAGTTCCTCGACCGGATGGCCCCGCTGGAGGACGAGGAGGTGTCGAAGGAGCTCGCGAAGCAGTACCGCAAGCTCGGCATCGACGTCCTCACCTCGACCCGCGTCGAGGCCATCGACGAGTCCGGCCCGCAGGTCCGGGTCACCGTCACCGCCAAGGACGGCTCCCAGAAGGTCCTGGAGGCCGACAAGGTCCTGCAGGCCATCGGCTTCGCCCCGAACGTCGCCGGCTACGGCCTGGAGAACACCGGTGTCGCCCTCACCGAGCGCGGCGCCATCGACGTCGACGGCCGCTGCCGCACCTCCGTGCCGAACATCTTCGCGATCGGCGACGTGACCGCGAAGCTGATGCTCGCGCACACCGCCGAGGCCATGGGTGTCATCGCCGCCGAGACCATCGCGGACGCCGAGACGATGGAGCTCGACTACGTCATGATCCCGCGCGCCACCTACTGCCAGCCGCAGATCGCGAGCTTCGGCTACACCGAGGCGCAGGCCCGCGAGAAGGGCTACGACGTCAAGGTCGCCAAGTTCCCGTTCATGGCGAACGGCAAGGCGCACGGCCTCGGCGACTCGACCGGCTTCGTGAAGATCGTCGCCGACGCCCAGTACGGCGAGATCGTCGGCGCCCACCTGATCGGCCCGGACGTCACCGAGCTGCTGCCCGAGCTGACCCTGGCCCAGCAGTGGGACCTGACCGTGCACGAGGTCGCCCGCAACGTGCACGCCCACCCGACCCTGGGCGAGGCCGTGAAGGAAGCGATCCACGGCATCGCCGGACACATGATCAATTTCTGATCAGGGCTTCCGGGTTTCGGGTTCCGGGTTTCCGGGTTTCGGGGTATTTCTCTCGGGTTTCCCCCATAAAGGGGTGATAGGCACGGACTCGTGCCTCGCGAAACCTCTCCCCGAGCGCCTCGTGCGTCCCGTGCGCCGGGTGGCGAACCGTCCCGACCGATCAGGTCGTGGGTGCGTTCGTCACCCGGTACGCACATCTGGCTGGCCGTCATCGCGCTCACCAGCCTGGTCATCGCGCTGTCCCCGGACGGCCTGGAGCACTATCTGCTGCACCGCAACAGCAGCAATCTCCACGAACTCTCCCGGCACCCGATGCGGGCCCTGCTCGGCAGCGCCTTCTGGATCGAGAACCCGGCGAGCCTGCCCTTCTACGCCGTCCTCTTCGAGGTCTTCCACGCACCCGTCGAGCGCTGGCTCGGCACTCTGAAATGGCTGATCGTCGTCGGCACCGCGCACGTCGCCGCCACGCTCGTCAGCCAGAAGGTCGTCCTGGAGGCCATCAGGGACCACGACGTGCCGCGCAGCATGGCGCACGTCGTCGACATCGGGGTGAGCTACGGCCTCGCCGCCTCGGTCGGCATCCTCACCTACCGGCTGCCGCGCCCCTGGCGCTGGTTCTACCTGGCCGGCGCGGTGGCCTTCTTCGCGGTCCCGCTGATCACCGACCGCACGTACACCGACCTCGGCCACGCGGTCTCGCTGGTGATCGGTCTGGCCTTCTGGCCGTTCACCAGAGAAGGCTCCGGCCCGGGGGCCGGCCCGGAAAAATCCCTGGTGGGCGGCCACACGCCGGGAGCACACTGAGGGGGTACGGGAACGGGGCGGCCGCTTCGAGCGCGCGGAGGCGAACCGCGCGGGCCGCCCCGCTCCTCGTACCAGTGCCTAGAGCCTCATGCTCCGAGCAGCCGCTCCAGGACGACGGCGATGCCGTCCTCCTCGTTGGAGCCGGTGACCTCGTCGGCCACTGCCTTCAGCTGCTCGTGGGCGTTGGCCATGGCCACGCCGCGGGCCGCCCAGCCGAACATCGGGATGTCGTTGGGCATGTCGCCGAAGGCGATCGTCTCCGCCGCCTTCACGCCGAGCCGGCGCGCGGCGAGCGAGAGCCCGGTCGCCTTGCTGAGCCCGAGCGGCACGATCTCCACGATGCCCGGACCGGCCATGACGACGTCGACCAGACCGCCGACGGTCTCCCGCGCGAGCCGGGTCAGCTCGTCGTCGCTCAGCACCGGGTGCTGGATGTAGAGCTTGGTGAGCGGCGCCGCCCACAGCGCGGCCGGGTCCTCGTACGGCACGTACGGCAGCGGCCCGCCCTGGGTCCGGTAGCGGGGGCCGATCAGGACCTCGCCCTCCAGGCCGTCGCGGCTGGCGGCCAGGGCCAGCGGCCCGGCCTCCGCCTCGATCTTGGAGAGCGCGAGCCCGGCGAGCTGCCGGTCGAGGGTCAGCGAGGTCAGCAGCCGGCGCTCGCCCGCGTGGTAGACCTGCGCGCCCTGCCCGCACACCGCGATCCCCTCGTAGCCGAGGTCGTCGAGGATGTGCCGGGTCCAGGGCACGGCCCGCCCGGTGACGACGATGTGCGCCGCGCCGGCCGCGGTCGCCGCGGCCAGTGCCTCGCGCGTCCGGTCCGAGACGGACTCGTCGGGCCGCAGCAGCGTCCCGTCGAGGTCCGTCGCGACCAGGCGGTAGGGGAAGCCGGTGCTCACTTGGAGATCGGCTCCAGGACCTCGCGCCCGCCGAGGTAGGGGCGCAGGATCTCGGGCACCCGCACCGAGCCGTCGGCCAGCTGGTGGTTCTCCAGGATCGCCACGATGGTGCGCGGGACGGCGCACAGCGTGCCGTTCAGGGTGGCCAGCGGCTGTACGACCTTCTTGCCGTCCTTGTCGTCGCGCATGCGGACGGAGAGGCGGCGGGCCTGGAAGCCGTCGCAGTTGGAGGCCGAGGTCAGCTCGCGGTACTTGCCCTGGGTCGGGATCCACGCCTCGCAGTCGAACTTGCGGGAGGCGGAGGCGCCCAGGTCGCCGGTGGCGACGTCGATCACCTGGAACGGCAGCTCCAGGGCGGTCAGCCACTGCTTCTCCCAGTCGAGCAGCCGCTTGTGCTCGGCCTCGGCGTCGTCCGGTGCGACGTACGAGAACATCTCGACCTTGTCGAACTGGTGGACGCGGAAGATGCCGCGGGTGTCCTTGCCGTACGTGCCGGCCTCGCGGCGGAAGCACGGCGAGAAGCCGGCGTACCGCAGGGGCAGCTTGTCGGCCTCGATGATCTCGTCCATGTGGTACGCGGCGAGCGGGACCTCGGAGGTGCCGACCAGGTAGAAGTCGTCCTTCTCCAGGTGGTACACGTTCTCCGCGGCCTGGCCGAGGAAGCCGGTGCCCTCCATGGCGCGCGGGCGGACCAGGGCCGGGGTGAGCATCGGGGTGAAGCCGGCCTCGGTGGCCTGCGCGATCGCCGCGTTGACCAGGGCGAGCTCGAGCAGGGCGCCGACGCCGGTCAGGTAGTAGAAGCGCGAGCCGGAGACCTTGGCGCCGCGCTCGACGTCGATGGCGCCGAGCGCCTCGCCGAGCTCCAGGTGGTCCTTGGGCTCGAAGCCCTCGGCCGCGAAGTCGCGGATGGTGCCGTGGGTCTCGAGGACGACGAAGTCCTCCTCGCCGCCGACCGGGACGTCCTGGTGGACGATGTTGCCGAGCTGGAGCAGCAGCGCGCGGGCCGACTCGTCGGCCTCGTTCTGCTCGGCCTCCGCGGCCTTCACGTCGACCTTGAGCTGTTCCGCCTTCTGCAGCAGCTCGGCGCGTTCCTCCGGGGAGGCCTTGGGGATCAGCTTGCCGAGCGCCTTCTGCTCGGAGCGGAGTTCGTCGAAGCGGACGCCGGACGACCTGCGCCGCTCATCGGCGGAGAGCAGGGCGTCGACGAGGCCGACGTCCTCTCCACGGGCGCGCTGGGAGGCGCGAACACGGTCGGGGTCCTCACGGAGCAGGCGAAGGTCAATCACCCCACCAGGCTACCGGTGCGGCCGGGAGCGCCCTACCCGATATAGGTTTGCGTGTCGCTTTGCCCGAATTGCTTTGTTTTCCGGTGAATTCCCCATTCGCAGTTCATTGGGGTTCTCCGGGGTTCTCCGGAGTTCTGCACAGCGAGGGTGACTTATCCACAGGCTGTGCGAAAGATCTGTGGACGAGCGCCGCCCGTCGATCTTCACGGCATTTTCCCACTCCTTCGAGTGGGAATTGCTCGCTCCAAAGTGTGGGGCCCCGGACCTGGGGTGACGACGATTTGTCGACCCGTGTGCGCGGCCTTGTCGACTTGTCCCCAGGCCTCGGCTCGACCCTGTGGATAACTCAGGCCGGTGGCTCAGGCCCGGCCGTCCTGGGCGCGGGCCAGCCAGTCGGAGGCCTCGGTGAACTCGCTGTCCGTCGTCCCGCGCCGCAGCGGCCGGACGTCCTCCACCGCCACCCCCGCGCGCGGATACGAGCCGAGGAACCGCACCTTCGGGCAGATCCGCTTCAGGCCCATCAGCGCCTCGCCGACCCGCCGGTCCGCGATATGGCCCTCCGCGTCGACGGCGAAGCAGTAGTTGCCGATGCCCGCGCCGGTCGGCCGCGACTGGATCAGCATCAGGTTCACCCCGCGCACCGCGAATTCCTGGAGGAGTTCGAGCAGCGCACCCGGGTGGTCGTCGCCGAGCCACAGCACCACCGAGGTCTTGTCCGCGCCGGTCGGTGCCGCCGGCCGGGCCGGCCGGCCCACGAGCACGAAACGCGTCTCCGCGTTCTCGGCGTCGTGGATCTCGCTGACCAGCGGTTCGAGACCGTACGTCGCCGCCGCGAACTCGCCCGCGAAGGCCGCGTCGAAACGGCCCTCCTGGACCAGCCGGGCGCCGTCCGCGTTGGACGCGGCCGACTCCCACAGTGCGTCCGGCAGATGGGCCCGCAGCCAGTTCCGCACCTGCGGCTGCGCCACCGGGTGACCGGTGACGGTCTTGATCTCCGACAGCTTCGTCCCGGGCCGTACGAGCAGGGCGAAGGCGATCGGGAGCAGCACCTCGCGGTAGATCATCAGCGGCTCGCCGGAGGCCAGCTCGTCGAGGGTCGCGGTCACCCCGCCCTCGACCGAGTTCTCGATCGGCACGAGCGCGGCGGCGGCGTCGCCGTTGCGCACGGCGTCCAGGGCGGCCGGCACCGAGACCATCGGGACGAGCTCCCGCGTCGCGGCCTCGGGCAGCGTACGCAGCGCGGCCTCCGTGAAAGTGCCTTCGGGACCGAGATACGTATACCGGTTGGCGGACATACGGTCACCCTAATGGAGGGCCCGGAGCCGGCGGGTTCGCTACGACGCACCGAGCGGGCCCGCCACGACTCCGGGAGAGGTACTAGGCGCGCTACGCCTCAAGCAGGCGCTGCCCCACGTACTCGCCCTCCGCCGGCCCGCCCGGCACCGCGAACAGACCGCTCGCCTCGTGCCGCAGGAACGGCGACAGCGCGTCGCCCCGGTCCAGCTTGCGCTGCACGGGCACGAAGCCGCGCAGCGGATCGGCCTGCCAGCAGACGAAGAGCAGCCCGGCGTCCGGTGTGCCGTCCGCCGCGATCCCGTCGTGGAAGGAGAACGGCCGGCGCAGCATCGCCGCCCCGCCGTTCTGTTCGGGGGCGGAGATCCGGGCATGGGCGTTGTCGGGGATGACGGTCTTGCCGTCCGGACCCATCTTGTTCAGGTCGAGCGGAGTCGTCTCGGTCCCGCCGGACAGCGGCGCGCCGTCCGACTTCCGCCGCCCGATCACCTTCTCCTGCTTGTCCAGGGACAGCCGCTCCCAGTCGTCGAGCAGCATCCGGATCCGCCGGACGACCGCGTACGAGCCGCCCGCCATCCAGTCCTGGGCACCGGTCGCGCCCTGCGGCACGAAGATCCGCTTGTCGAAGTCGGGGTCGGCCGGCTTGGGGTTGTTGGTGCCGTCGACCTGGCCCATCAGATTGCGGGCGGTCATCGGTCGGGCGGTGGCGCCGGCCGAGCGGTTGAAGCCGTTCATCTGCCAGCGCACCCGGGCCGCCTCGCCCGCGTCCTTCTGGAGCGCGCGCAGCGCGTGGAAGGCGACCAGCGCGTCGTCCGCGCCGATCTGCACCCACAGATCGCCCTCCGAACGCTTCGGGTCGAGCGCGTCCGAGGAGAAGGCGGGCAGCGGATCGAGCTGGCCGGGGCGGCGCGCGGCGAGACCGGTGCGGTCGAAGAAGGTGCGGCCCAAGCCGAAGGTCACCGTCAGGGAGGACGGGCCCGCGTCGAGGGCGATCCCGGTGTCGGCGGCCCCGCTCGCCGTCCGGCCCGCCATCAGCGCCTTCGCCGTGGCCGACCAGCGGCGGAGCAGCGCGGCGGCCTCCTTGCGGCCCGCGCCCGGCGCGAGGTCGAAGGCGACCAGATGGCCCCGGGACTGAAGCGGAGTGGTGATCCCCGCTTGATGTTTCCCGTGAAACATCACCTCGGTCGCACCGACCGTGCTGAGCGCCGTCGAACCGCCGGAGCCGGCCTTGCCGGTCTCGGAACCGTCCCCGGACACCGCCGCGGAGATGCCGGCACCGCCGGCCGCGCCGATCACCAGTCCGGCGGCGCCGGCCGCGCCCACGGTGCCGAGCACCCGTCGGCGGGAGATCTCAAGGTTGTTGTCGCTCACGGGGCTCAGCCGATCTTCACGTTCTTCTCGATGGTGGTCTGGTCGATCTCGGAGGTACGGACGGTGACCTGCATCAGCCACTCGCCCGCCATCGGCAGCTGGACGCCGCTCGCCGTCCAGTGTCCGGTCTGGATGCGGTCGGGCAGCACCGGCAGCGGGCCGATGTCCTTCGCCTTGAGGGTGAAGGAGACCTTCACCTCGGGCACGTCGAGCGCCCGGCCGTTGGGCCGCAGCACATAGATGTGCAGCGCGTTGGCGCCCGTACGACCGGGGTCCAGGGTGAGCTGGACGGTGCCCTTGCCGTCCACGCCGCCGGTGTCGAAGGGCAGCCGGACGTCGACGGGACGGTTGGGCACCGCGGCGGCGCCCGCGGTCGCGCGGCCCCGGCCGGCTTCCTCCTCGGTACGGGCGGGCTCGGTGGAGGTGAGCACGGTCGTCACCGCGAGCAGGACGACGGCCACGGCGGCCTCGGTGAGCACCGAGCGGCGCAGCCCGGCCCGCTCGGGGTCGGCGTCCCGCGCCTTCTTCCGCTGCGCGGTGGCGACGGCGGCCCGCTGCCGGGCGAGCTGCGCGGCCCGCTCGGGGTCGGCCTCCCGCTCGTCGGCCTCCGGCTCGGCGGCCACCTCTGCGGAGACCTCGTCCTCAGAGACCTCGTCCTCAGAGGTCGCCGCATCGGAGGTCGCCGCATCGGAGGTCTCCGCCCCCACCGGCCGCTCCGCGAGCCGCCGCACCCACCGCCGCGACACCCACCCGATGCCGACCAGGACGGCCACCAGGCCGACCTTGACCAGGAGCAGCTGTCCGTACCGGGTGTCGGTCAGGGCCGACCAGGTGCCGACCTGCCGCCAGGTCTGGTAGATGCCGGTGGCGGCGAGGACGACGACCGAGCCGAAGGCCAGGTTCGAGTAGCGCTCGACGGCGGACCGTTCGACCGACGGTGCCCGGTAGAGCGCGACGAGCAGGGCGGTGAGTCCGCCGAGCCAGGCGGCGACGGCCAGCAGGTGCAGGATGTCGACCGGCATCGCGATGCCCGGCTGGAGCCCGGTCGAGGCGTGCTCGGCCAGCGCCCACGTACCGGCGATGCCGGCCGCGACGACGGTGCCGCCGAGCGCGAGGCCGAAGGTGAGGTCCTTGTGCTCCTTCTCGTCGCGGCGCCGGGCGTAGGCGCCGAACAGCACGGCGACGAACAGCGCGGCGGCGCCGAGCAGCAGCAGCCGGGAGGAGAGCGCGGCGCCGGTCTTGGTCTCCAGGACGGCCCGGAGCCCGCCCAGGTCGAAGACGTCGCCGAGCTTTCCGGTCTTGGTGTACGGGTGGCGGAGCAGCAGCAGCGCCAGGGTGGCCGCGGTCAGCGTGAGCCAGCCCCGGACCACGAGCCGCTGCACCGGGCGCACGGCGGCGCCGCGCGGCCAGCAGGCCAGGACGAAGGCCCCGCCGCCGACGAGGACGACGAATCCGGCGTACGAGAGGTAGCGCGCGATGCCGTAGAGCGCGCCGACCAGGCCGCCGCCGACGGGGGTGTCGGGCAGGGCGACGGAGGTGGTGGAGGGGGCGCCGACGGAGAAGGTGAAGGCGCCGGAGACCGGGTGGCTGTCGGCGGAGACGGTCTGCCAGGCCACGGTGTAGGTGCCGTCGGGCAGTCCGGGCAGCAGGGCGACGCCGTAGCGGATGACCGAGCCGCTGCACAGGTTCTGTATCTCGCCGGTGTCGACCCGCTTCCCGGCCGGGTCGAGGACCCGGATGGAGTCGTCGCTCATGGCGACCTCCTCCGAGAAGGTCAGGTTGACCTCCTTGGGGGCGGTGGCGACCACCGCCCCGTCCTGCGGGTCGCTGCCGGTCAGCGCCGCGTGCGCGGACGCGGGGCCCGCGGCGGCGAGCACCGTGCCGAGCAGCGCGGCGGCGACGAGCAGCAGCCGGACGAGCCGGACGAGGGCGTGTCCCCGTCCGGGGGCCGGCCCGAGGCGCGGGGCGGTGGTTGTCATCGTGTGTGTCACTCCCTCAAAGAGCTCAGTGCTGCTTGGGGTTGTGGTTGGGCGCCTCGACGGGAAGCGTGACCTTGATGGGGTCGGACTTCTCGAAGTGGAGCTCGATGTCGACCTTCTCGCCCTGCTTGGGCTGCTTCTTCAGCTCCATGAACATGATGTGGCTGCCGCCGCGTTCGAGCTTCAGTTCGCCGTTCGCCGGGATGTCGAAGGACGTCACCTGCTGCATCTTCTGGTTCTTGGTCTCGTGGATCGTGATGTCGTCCGAGAGACCGCTGGTGACGGAGGTGAGCTTGTCGGCCGTGCCGCTGCTGTTGGTGATGGTGAGGAAGCCGCCGGCCATGTCCATCACCGGCTGGGGCATGAACGCGCCGCTCACCTTCAGCTCGGGCTTGTCGCTGTCGGACGAGCACCCGGTCAGCGCGAGCGCGGCGGCGAGCGCCACGGCGGCGGACAGGGCGGTGGTGCGGCGGTTCACGGGTTCTCCCCCTTGATGAGCTTCGGCAGATCGGCGGCGTACTGGTCGGACGTGGTGTCCTCGCCGTAGAGCACATAGCCCTGGTCGGTGGTCGGCGAGAACGCGATCACCTGGGCGCCGTGCATGGAGACGACGGAGCCGTCCTTCTCCTTCTGGGGCGGGTCGATGCCGATGCCGATGGAACGGGCCCCGGCCTGGATGGCCGAGAAGTCGCCGGTGAGTCCGGTGAAGGACGGGTCGCCGGCGGCGGGCAGCCACTTGCCGAGCTCGGCGGCGGTGTCCCGCTCCGGGTCGGTGGTGACGAAGACGACCTGGAGCTTGTCCTGGTCGGCCTTGGGGAGCGCCTTGCGGGCGATGGCGATGTTGCTCATCGTCAGCGGGCAGACGTCCGGGCAGTGGGTGTAGCCGAAGTAGAGCAGGGTCGGCTTGCCCTTGGTGCGCTCGCGCAGGTCGTACTTCTCGCCCTTGCTGTCGGTCAGGACCAGGTCGGGCTTGCTGAAGGGCCGGTCCAGGACGGTGGCGGCCTTGGTGTTGTCGGAGCCGCCGGAGACCTCGGCGACCGGGCTGCTGCCGGTGCCGGCCTTCGGGTCGTCGCCACCGCCGAGGCCCACGGCCGCGGTGACGCCGATGGCGGCGACGATCGCGGCCGCGGAGATGATCAGCGGGGCCCGGCGGCCGGGGCGGCCACCGTCCTTCGCGGCGGAGTTCTTCTCGGAGTTCTTCTCGGAAGTCGTGTCGGACTTGGTGTCGGACATGCTGATTCTTTCCGTGAGGGTGACGGCCGTCAGGCCGAGCGGCGGCGCCCGGCCAGGACGCCGAAGGCGATTCCGGCGATGCCCACGAGGATGCCGACCACGCCGAGCACGCGCGCCGCGGTGTCGGTCGTGTCGGCGGCGGCCTCGTGCGCGCCGTCCTTGGTGTCGTGGCCGGCCTTGTCGTCGGCCTTGTCCGCGGCCGCACCGCCGTGGTGGTCGTCGGACGCGGCGGACAGCTTCAGGACCGGCGCCGGGCTCTCGGGCTCGGCGGCGCCCTCCTTGGGCTCCTCGATCCAGCGCACGACCTCGTTGTTGTCGTAGGTCTGGATCGCCTTGAGCACGAGCGAGTCGGTGTCCTCGGGCAGCTGCCCGAGGGAGAGCGGGAACTGCTGGAACTGGCCCGGTCCGATCTTCGAGCCGTCGGCGGTCCAGGTGACCTTGGCGACCGCCTGGTCGATCTTCTTGCCGTGCAGCTCCAGCGGCTTGGCCAGCTTGGCCTTGGTGACTTCGACCTTCCAGCCGGGCACCGGCTGCGGCATTACGGACGCCAGCGGGTGGTCGGTCGGGAAGTTGACCTCGACCTTGACGGTGGAGGCGTTGTCGCGCTCGTTCGGCACCTTCACGTTGACGGTCGCGTAACCGCCCTTGGCCGCCTGGCCCACGGGCTGCACGCTCACGTGCGCGGAGGCGGTGCCGGCGAGCAGCAGGACGGAGGAGGCGGCGACCCCGCCGGCGACGGCGGCACGGGCGAGGAAGGTCCGGGAGAAGGTACGGGAAACGCTCATGACGGAGACTCTCCAGCTCATGGGAGGTACCTCTCGGAAGAGGAGAGGTACGAAGACAGGTGGGTGCGGTCCGCGCACACGCGCGGACGCTGCGGACCCGCCCCCCCCGAGGTCTCTCGATGTGGCTGGAGCGGTCCGCGTCAGGCTGCGAGGACGCAGCGGGCGGCGGCCGGCGGGCCGCGCCTGATCACCATGTGCTGAAGTGCCTCGGCCACCGGCGGCGGCGAGGAGTCGGCGGCGGTACGGGACGGGCCGCGCGGCCCGGTGGCCGGAGCGCCCGGCAGCCCGGCGAACAGCGCCCGTACGAGCGCGAGCGCCCCGCGCAGCGAGCGGACGAGCGCGCACTCGGCGAGCTCGACGGCACCCTGCGCGGAGAGCGTCATGAGGCGGCGGAGGGCGAGGTCGCCCCGGCGCAGCAGCCAGCCGGTCGCCAGCGCGGCGAGCAGGTGGCCGAGCACCATCGGCAGGCTGGGGACGAGGGAGGCGAGACCGGCCTGGCCGGCCGCCGTGTCCGCCATGCCGGCCATGTGCGCGTGCACCCCACCGGCCGGGGCGACGGGGGCGAGCCCGGCGTCGCTGACGATCCGGGCCGCGTCGGCGGGGCTGAGCGTGGCGGCGCCGCCCCCGCAGACCAGCTTGGCCGCGAGCCGGAGGAGCGCCTCGTCGGCCTGCGGGCCGGTCACGAGCCGGCGCTGGCCGAGCCCGAACAGGGCGTGCAGGGCGAGCTGTCCGCCGGCGAGCGTGGTCACGATCGCGGGCAGCGAGCGCTCCCGGCCCGTGAAGAGCACGATGACCCCGAAGACGCCGAGGAAACCGGCGACCAGCGACCACAGCGCGATCCCCGCACAGGCGGCGAGCGCGTGGCCGAGCCCGGACAGCACGACGCAGACCGCGGTGAACACCGCGGCCCTCAGCAGACGTGGTGCGAGCGCGGGGGCAGACATGGCGGGGCCCATCATCGCACCAGGCCCACCCCCGCCATACGGCAGGTCCGGAAGGTCACCCTTGGGGGTCTTCGGGGTGCCTTCTGGGGATCTTCTGAGGGATCTTCTGAGGGATCTTCCGGGGGTCTTCTGGCGGTCTTCGGGGCGACATACACCGGCGGACGCGTCCCCGCATCCGCCGAACGGGCGCTGTTGCGGGGGGAGGGGGCTTATGGACCACCCCGTACGGCAATACGTATCGGTATGTCGTGCCGCAGCATGTCGAGCCGCAGCCAGGAGGCTGGAGCATGAGCATCTGGTGGTCCCTGCATCTGCGGCGCGAGGCCGCGAGCGTCCCGCTCGCCCGGCGCCTGCTGCTCGGCACGATGGAGACGGCCGGGGTCGATCCGGACGTGTCGTACGAGTTGTCGGTGGCGCTCACCGAGGCCTGCGCGAACGCCGTCGAGCACGGCGGCGCCGTCGCCGGCCGGGGCGGCCGGACCTCGGAGGCGTACCGCGTCACCGCCTACCTCGACGGCGAGACCTGCCGGATCGAGGTGGCCGACGCGGGCCCCGGCTTCTCCGGCACCGCACTGGTTCCGGCCGCGGCCCCGGACGCCGAGAACGGGCGCGGCCTGCGGCTGATCGAGGAGCTCGCCGACCACGTCCACTTCGGGCGTACGGGGCGGGGCGGCGCGCTCGTCAGCTTCGACAAGCTGCTGAAGTGGCGCGCGGACGCGCCGCTCGCGCTGACGTGAGCAGCTGAGCACGCGAGCACGTGAAACGCGAAGGGCCCCCGCCGACCGATGCCGGCGAGGGCCCTTCGTACGTACGGGAGAGGTCAGCCCAGCAGGCCGGCCATCCACGCCTCGACCTCGTCGGAGCGGCGCGGCAGCTGGTCGGAGAGGTTCCGGTTGCCGTCCTCGGTGACGAGGATGTCGTCCTCGATCCGGACGCCGATGCCCCGGTACTCCTCCGGCACGGTCAGGTCGTCGGCCTGGAAGTAGAGCCCGGGCTCGACGGTCAGGCACATGCCCGGCTCCAGGGTCGTGTCGACGTACGCCTCGGTGCGCGCGGCGGCGCAGTCGTGGACGTCCATGCCGAGCATGTGACCGGTGCCGTGCAGGGTCCAGCGGCGCTGCAGGTTGAGCTCCAGGACGCGCTCCACCGGGCCCTCGACCAGGCCCCACTCGACGAGCTTCTCGGCGAGCACGCGCTGGGCGGCGTCGTGGAAGTCGCGGTAGCCGGCGCCCGGCTTCACCGCGGCGATGCCGGCCTCCTGCGCCTCGTACACGGCGTCGTAGATCTTGCGCTGGATCTCCGTGAACCGGCCGTTGATCGGCAGGGTGCGGGTGACGTCGGCGGTGTAGAGCTCGGTGGTCTCCACGCCGGCGTCGAGCAGCAGCAGGTCGCCGGAGCGGACCGGGCCGTCGTTGCGGACCCAGTGCAGGGTGCAGGCATGCGGGCCGGCGGCGGCGATGGTGCCGTAGCCGACGTCGTTGCCCTCGACGCGGGCGCGCAGGAAGAAGGTGCCTTCGATGTAGCGCTCGCTGGTGGCCTGCGCCTTGTCGAGGACCTTGACGACGTCCTCGAAGCCGCGGGCGGTCGAGGCGCAGGCCTTCTCCAGCTCGGCGACCTCGAAGGCGTCCTTCACGAGGCGGGCCTCGGAGAGGAAGACCCGCAGCTCCTCGTCGCGCTCGGCGGTGACCTTGTCGGTGAGGGCGGCCTCGATGCCGGCGTCGTGGCCGCGCACGGCGCGGACCGGGCCGGTGGCCTCCTTGAGCCGCTCGGGCAGCTCGCGGACGTCCTGCGCGGGGATGCCGAGCAGCTGCTCCGCCTCGGCGAGGGAGTGCCGGCGGCCGACCCACAGCTCGCCCTGGCCGTCCAGCCAGAACTCGCCGTTCTCGCGGTCGGAGCGCGGCAGCAGGTAGATCGTGGCCTCGTGGCCGTCCTCGTCGGCGGCGGGCTCCAGGACGAGCACGCCGTCCTGGGTCTGGTCGCCGGTGAGGTACGTGTACTCGGTGGAGGCGCGGAAGGAGTACTCGGTGTCGTTCGACCGGGTCTTCAGGTTGCCGGCCGGGATCACCAGGCGCTCGCCCGGGAAGCGCGCGGAGAGCGCGGCGCGGCGGGCAGCGGTGTGGGCGGCCTGGGCGATCGGGGCGAGGCCGTGCAGCTCGGTGTCGGCCCAGCCGGACTTCATGCTGTCGGCGAGCTCGTCGGAGACGCCCCGGTACAGGCCGTTCTTGCGCTGCTTGATCGCCTGCTCTTCGGACTCCTCCGGGGTCTCCGGGTTCTCCGTCGTGAGCTCCTCGGCCACGGGTCTGCCTCCTCTTGGTACGACACTGAACCACCACCATCGTACGGGCGTGCGGTCAGGAGCCAAGAGTCGTAAGACCCATGACAGCTCTCACCCGGGTCCTACCGAGTCCTGCCGGGTCCTACCGGCGGGTCAGGGCGACGGGCGTCACTCGAAGCGGGCGGCGAGCAGCACCACGTCCTCGCCGTCGGCACCGCCCGTGTCCAGGCCCTCGGGCAGCACGGTCCGCAGCACGTGGTCGGCGACCGCGCCCGGATCGGCCCGGTCCGCCCTGGGCACGCTCGCGGCGGCGGCGTGCAGCCGGGCGAAGGCCCGGTCCATGGCGTCACCGGTGCGCCGGAGGAGTCCGTCGGTGTAGAGAAGCACCGTTTCTCCGGGGGCGGGCGACAGCTCGACGCTCGGCGCCTCCCAGCAGGACAGCATGCCGAGCGGCGCGGACAGCGAGGTCTCCACGTACTCGGTGCGGTGCTCGCCGATGACCAGCGGCGGGGTGTGTCCGGCCCCGGCGAGCACGATCCGGCGGGCGGCCGGCTCGCAGAAGGCGAAGAGCGCGGTGGCCGAGCGGGCGGGCTCGGTGAGGCGGAGCAGCAGCTCCAGGTCGGAGAGGACGGCGACCGGGTCCTCGCCCTCCATCACGGCGTACGCGCGGAGGCTGGCGCGCAGCCGGCCCATCGCGGCCAGGGCGCTCGGCCCGCTGCCGGAGACGGAGCCGACGGCCAGGCCGAGGGCGCCGTCGGGCAGCGGCAGCGCGTCGTACCAGTCGCCGCCGCCGCGCGGGCCGGTGCGGTGCCGGGCGGCGAGCTGGACGCCGGGGACCCGGGGGAGCCGGCTGGGCAGCAGTTCCTCGGCGACGGTGGCGACCCGGGCGCGGGCCCGCTCGACCTCCAGGAGGCGGGCCAGGTGCTCGGTGGCGAACCGGCCGTACAGCCCGATCAGGTGGCGCTGCCGCTCGGTGGGCTCGGCCGGCTCGTCGTACAGCCAGACGACGGCGCCGAGCTTGCCGGCCTCCTCGGTGACGAGCGGCAGGGCGTAGCTGGCGGCGTAGCCGAGGCGGGCGGCGACCTCGCGGTGGCGCGGGTCGAGGTCCTCCTCGGAGCGCAGGTCGGGGTGGGCGACGGGGCGGGGCAGGGCGCCCTCGGGGAGCGGGTCGAGTCCGTCGAGGATCCGGCCGTACGAGGTGACGCTGCGCGGGACGGTCTCGATGGTGCCGAGTTCGGCGTGGGCGAGGCCGAGGCCGACGGTGAGGGCCGGGCCCTGTCCGTCGGCGGGTTCGAGGACGGCCATGCCGCGGCGGGCGCCGACGAGGGCGGCTCCGGCGCGCAGCACCTCGCGCAGTGCGCCGTCGAGCGAGGCGGTCCTGATCAGGGACTCGGTGAGTTCGTGGAGGAGGGTGAGATCGGAGACCCAGCCGGCCAGCCGGTCCTGCAGGGCCACGGCGGAGGCGGGCGGGGGGAGCGGCGCGCCGAAGGGGGCCGCGGTGTGGGCCGCCGTGGGGGCGGCAGTGTGCGGGGGAGGAGGGACAGTGGAATCGATTCCGGCCACTTTCGGCGCACGCGGTGTACTCATGGCATTCCGCTTTCCGACCTGCGCGTTTCATGCAATAGCATCGCAAACCCCCAAGTCATTCTGCGCAGCTACCCATCGATCCACATCTACACGCACAAGAGGATCGATGTCCAGCATTGTCACCATGGGACTTCTGGTGTCCGTGAGATGCGGCGAGAGGGTTGAAGACTAGGGGAAGTTGGCCGAAAATTGACCCCGGTGTGCACCATTTGCGGTCGACTGGCGTCGTTTGAAAGCGCGTCATTTTGAGCGTGACGGGTACGTAATCGGTGACGGGCAGGGGCAGTTGGAGACGCCCCTGAATACGGACGCGGAACCCGAGCGTCCTCATCACCGCAGGCCGCACCCCTACCCCGAGTGGCGGGGAACGTGTTCCGGCAGGATCGCCGCCCGAACGCCCGCCGCTCGCAGAGAGCGCCCGCACGGGCTGGGCAAGGCTCGTCAGCGCCTGGACGCGCAGCGAGTGCGCGAGAGATACGTACGGTGAAAGCAGCACCACGTAGGGTGACGTCCCTGTGGTGCGTGGATTCGGCGTTCAACGGAAAGGAACGAGCGCTCATGCGCGAGATCCTCGGAAGGCGACGCAGGCTCCGGTTCGGGCGCGGCAAGCGCGGGGCGAGCACGGAGGGCATGCAGGGCCCGGCGGATGTGCGGGCCTCGACGGAGGTACGGGAGCGGGCGCGGCGTGACGCCGCGCTGCTGTTCGGCACCGAGTGGGGCTGGCCGGTGGTGCCCGGCGTGGGCCTGCGGGTGGACGAGGTGCACGAGGTCGACGACGTGGACGAGGCGGGCCGGGCCGAGGTCGGCACGGTGGCCCCCGTCGCTCCCGTCGCCCCCGTCGCTCCCGTCGTACGGAGCAGGGTGCCGTGGTGGGCGCGCGGGCGTACGCGGGAGCGCGCCCGGAACGGCGGGCTGTGGGCGGCGGTGGCCGCCGGCTCCCTGTCAGGGGCGCTCACCGCGCCATCGCCCGGGGCGGCACCCGGGGCCGGGCCGCTGCCCGCCGTCGTGGACTGCGCGTGTCCCGATCCCCAGTGCGTCGTGCCCGGTGCGCACCCCCTGGACCCGGGTCTGCTCGCGGCCACCACCGACGCGCGCATGATCCGCTGGTGGTGGACCCGGCGCCCCGAGGCCCCGGTCCTCCTCGCCACCGGCGGCCGCGCCCCCTGCGCGGTCAGCCTCCCGGCCGTCGCCGGCGCCCACGCGCTCGCCGTGCTCGACGCGCAGGGCATGCGGCTCGGCCCGGTCGTGGCCACGCCCACCCGCTGGGCGATCCTCGTCGCCCCGTACGGCCTCGAACGGCTCGGCGAACTCCTCCACTCCAAGGACAGCGTGCCCGCCTCGCTGCGCTTCCACGGCGACGGCGGCTACCTGCCGCTGCCGCCCTCGACCGCCGGGACCGGCGAGGTGCGCTGGGAGCGTGCGCCGCTGGCGGGCTCGGCCCGGCCGTGGCTGCCGGACGTGGAGGCGGTCGTGGACGCGCTGGTCGAGGCGAGCACGAGCATGCCGGGCGGCGGCAGCCGGCTCGCGTACTGAGGGGCGGCCCTCGTGGGCCGGGGGGCGTTCACCCGAACGGGTGTGGAACGGCCCGCCATCCAGCAGAAACGCGCGCGCGGCCGGCCGGGAGTCCGCCGGCCGCGGCTATCTTCGCGGGCAGGATCCGTTCCCGAGGAGCGAGTATGGCGCGCAAGAGTGGGCGCAGGAGTCCGGCACGTATCGGTCCCGCGCGCCTGCGCGCCCTGGGGCTCGGCGCCGCCGTACTGATCGCGGTCCTGGTGCCGGTCGCGGCGTCGGCGGGACCGGCGGGTGACGGGAGCGGGAGCGGGGGCGGGGACGCGAAGCCGAAGGGGCTGCTCCAGGACCTGGGCCTGACTCCGTCCCGTACCGCGGACGCCGTTCCCGAGGCCGCCGCCGCCGAGCCGCCGGCCGTCACCCGCTGCGGGCCCGAACTCGCCTCGCCCGACGGCGTGGAGGCGCAGACCTGTGTGGTGGCCGAGGCGCCGGACGCCTGGGCGCGTACGTACTACCGCAACGCGACGGGCAGGGAGCTCGACGCCGTACTCACCCTGATGGCGCCCGGCGGGCGGACCGTACAGGTGCGCTGTGCCATCGCGGCGCACGATGAGCCGGGAACGTGCGAGACGCCGAGGGAGCGGAGCCGGGGCGCGGCCGACGCGTACACGGCGGTCGCGGAGTTCGCGGGAACAGGCGAGGACGGCAATGCGCCGCTGCTGCTGCGCTCGGGAAGCAACACGGCGGAGCCGGAGAGCAGTTGATCACCGCTTGATCCGAAGAATGCGGATCAAGGTCTTCCGGATCAGAGACGCATCAGTGTCCGGGCATGAGAACGCCCGGTCGCTGGCGACGGGGGATGCACCAGCGACCGGGCTTCCAGAACGGTAACAAGAGATTGGCCGTTCGCAAATTCGATCTCGGTTATTCGGACAGGGATTTCGCCCTTCCGAGGAGGGGTTGTGGCGGACATCACCGACTGGTCGGTCTGTCAGTCACCGATCAGTCACCGATCAGTCACGGATACCACCCCGGGTATCAGCTGAGCGTCACCTGACGGTTGGTGAGACCGCCGCGCGCCCGGCGCTCCTCGGTGGTGAGCGGAGCGTCCGAGGCGAGGGCCGCAGCGAGCCGCTCGGCGAATTCGGCGGCCGGCTTCTCGCAGTCCTCCGCCGTCATCGTGGTGGGCAGGTCCCACACCGGCACCATGAGCCCGTGGGCCCGGAAGGAGCCGACGAGGCGGGTGTCCGGGCCGAGCGAGGAGGTGCCCGCGGCCTGCAGCCGGGCGAGCGCGTCGAGCAGCTTCTCCTCCGGGTGCGGCATGACCCAGCGCAGGTGGTTCTTGTCCGGCGTCTCGCACCAGTAGGCGGAGTCGACGCCGGTCAGCTTCACGGTCGGGATGGCGGCGGCGTTGGCCCGCTCCAGGGAGGCGGCGACCTCGGGGTTGGAATTGTCCGCGGACTCCGGAATCCAGAATTCGAATCCCGAGTGCACGACAGGCGAAAAATCGCTGTCGGCGTCGAGCAGATCCTGAAGGCGCGGACCCTCCGCCGGTACGCGCCGGGGCTCGACCGGCGTACCCGGCTCGGCCACGAGGGCGCGCTCCAGGGTGTCGGCCAGGTCGCGGGCGAGGTCGCCGGAGGACGAGTCGTTCTGCAGCGCGAGCAGCACCGAGCCGTCGTCGCGGCGCAGCGCGGGCCAGGCCATCGGCAGCACGGTCGCGAGCGTCACCGACGGCACGCCCTCGGGCAGCCCGGCCTTCAGCGTGAGCGGCACGGTCGCGGCGGGCACCAGCTCGCGCAGCGCGACCCAGTCGCACTCGCCCGGCAGCCCCTCGAAGGGCCGCTGGACCAGCTCGGTCGCGGCGTGCGAGGCGGCCCGCCCGTGACACGCCTTGTAGCGGCGGCCGGAACCGCAGGGGCACGGCTCGCGCGCACCGACGACCGGGATCTCCCCGTTCGTGACCTGTGCCTGGCCGGTGCTGCCGGCCTTGCCGGGCTTCGTCTGGGGGCGCTTCTTGGCCATGGTGTGGCTTTCTCCCGATCGCGGCGGTGCTGTCTCGGGCGCGAGCCTAGCCGCACGGGGACCGCGACGCGGGTATGCCGGTGCGGCGTCCCCCGGGAGGGGCCTGGAGCCTCGGGGAGCCACCAGGGGGCCGGGAGTGCTGGGAGCGCCGGGAGCGGGGCGGGTGTCCGCTACGTCCTGCCCGCCCCGTACCCCCGGTCGTCATTCCAGGTCGTCATTCCAGGTCGTCATTCCGGGTCGTCATTCCAGGTCGTCGTACGCGTCGAGGAAACCGAATCCGGAGCCGCCGCCGACCCGGGCGGCGAAGTCCTCGCCGCGGTGGCCGCCGGTGACCTGCACCCAGACGGTGACCTCGCCGGTCGCGCTGTCCCGTACGCCCCAGTCCTGGGCGAGCGCGCTGATGATGTTCAGCCCGCGGCCGCCGCGCGCGGTGACCGACGGAGTGGCCGGAACGGGACGGGTGGGACCGCCGCCGTCCGTGACCTCCACCGTGAGTCCGCCGGACCGGTCGATGCTCCAGGCCGCTCGCACATCTCCGTCGCCCACGTCCGCACAGCCCAGCGGTCTGCCGTGCCGACAGGCATTGCTCAACAATTCGGAAAGGATCAGTACCGCGTCGTCGACGACCGATTCGGCCATTCCGCTGCGGCTCAACTGCTCCCGCATCCGGTGCCGTGCCTCACCCACGCCCGCAGGGCCATGGGGTACGGCCATGCTCGACGACGTGGGCACCTCCTGTGCCACCACCAACGCCACCCCCGAGACCTCCTTTGCCCCACGCCACGTGGTGAATGCCCCAATGGCCTGGACCGGAAACCGGCCAGTACGCCTCCGGTGACGCACTCGTGACGATCGCGTACGTCCCGAACGCGCCGGTGCACACCCCGCACCGGTGGTGCGGCTGGGTCAAAAGGGGTGAAAGGGGGTTTGGTTGGGTTGGGTTGGGTTGGGCGGTTCGGGCTCAGGCGCGGCCGAGGTGGGCGAGGACCTGCTTGGGCCGGTTGGTGATGATCGCGTCCACGCCGAGCCGTACGCACAGCTCCACGTCCTCCGGATCGTCCACGGTCCAGACGTGGACCTGGTGGCCGGCCTTCTGGAGCCGCAGGATCACCGCCGGGTTGTGCCGCACGATCCGGACCGAGGGGCCGGCGATCCGCGCGCCGGCCGGCAGCCCGCCGACCCGCAGCCGCGGGGTGACGAACTGGGAGAGCGAGACGGTCGGCATGGTCGGCGACGCGGTGGCGATGCGGTGCAGGGAGCGGGCCGAGAAGCTCATGACGCGGACCGGGGAGTCCTCGGGCGTGGCCGGCTCGGCGAGGCCGAAGCGGCCGAGGAGCTCGAGCAGCTTCTCCTCCACCTGGCCCGCCCAGCGGGTGGGGTGCTTGGTCTCGATGGCGAGCTCGATCCGGCGGCCGGCGTCGGAGACCAGCTCCAGGAGGCGTTCCAGAGTGAGGACGGAGGTGGCCTCCGGGTCGCCCCAGTCCGGGCTCTCGCCCGCCTCGTCGCGGCCCTTCCAGGTGCCGAAGTCGAGCGCGGCGAGGTCCGCGAGCTCCAGGGCGGAGACGGCGCCCTTGCCGTTGGAGGTGCGGTTGACGCGCCGGTCGTGGACGCAGACGAGGTGTCCGTCGGCGGTGAGCCGGACGTCGCACTCCAGGGCGTCGGCGCCGTCCTCGATGGCCTTCATGTAGGCGGCCAGCGTGTGTTCGGGGGCGTCCTCGGAGGCGCCGCGGTGGGCGACCACCTGGACGGGGCTGCGGTGGCTCGGCGGCTGCGGTGCGTGGGTCACCGCGACATGGTACGGGTGTCCGTTATAACCCCATGTAAACAATGGGGTGCGGACGCACAGCTCCGGCTTACAGTGGCCTGACGTGCTGTGGGAAAAGCTGACCGCAGCACGATTCCACCGCGACGGCCCGCGCAGTGAACGAGGAGAGAGCTGTGAGCACCGAGAACGAGGACCAGGGCACGGAGGTTCCGGCGGCCCCGGCGGCAGCTCCGGCGACTCCGGCGACCCCCGCTGCTCCGGCGGCTCCGGCGAGCCCGGCGGCTCCGGCGGCTCCGGAGGAGCAGGCTGCCCCGTCCGCCCCTGCGGCGCCTCCCACGCCTCCCACGCCTCCCGCGCCGGTGGCGCCGCCCGTGGCGCCCGCGCCGGCGACCGTCGCAGCGCCTGCGGCTCAGGGCGCTCAGGGCGCCGACGGCTGGCCGCCGGCCCCGCCGGTGACCCCCGCCTGGGGTGCGCCGCCGGTGCCGCCCGGCCCGGAGGCACCGCGCAAGCGCACCGGCGGACTGGTCGCGGCCGTCCTCGTCGCGGCGCTCGTCGCCGGCGGTGTCGGCGGCGGCATCGGCTACTGGGCCGCGTCCCAGCGGGACGGCGACACCGCCGGCTCGACCACGGTCTCCTCGGGCGACGCCCCCTCCTCGTTCAAGCGCGACCCCGGCACGGTCGCCGCGGTCGCGGCGAAGGCGCTGCCGAGCGTCGTCACCATCCAGGCCAAGTCCGGCGGTTCGGAGGGCGAGGGCGGCACCGGCACCGGCTTCGTCTACGACAAGGAAGGCCACATCGTCACCAACAACCACGTGGTGGCGTCGGCGGCGGACGGCGGCACGCTGTCCGCGACCTTCTCCAACGGCAAGACGTACGACGCGGAGGTCGTCGGCCGCGCCGAGGGCTACGACGTCGCGGTCATCAAGCTGAAGAACGCGCCGTCGAACCTGGTGCCGCTGCCGCTGGGCGACTCCGACAAGGTCGCGGTCGGCGACTCGACGATCGCGATCGGCGCGCCCTTCGGCCTCTCGAACACGGTCACCACGGGCATCATCAGCGCCAAGAACCGCCCGGTCGCCTCGGGCGACGGCGGCGGTGGCAAGAACTCGTACATGAGCGCCCTGCAGACCGACGCCTCGATCAACCCGGGCAACTCCGGCGGCCCGCTGCTCGACGCGAGCGGCGCGGTGATCGGCATCAACTCCGCGATCCAGTCGGCGGGCAGCGGCTTCGGCCAGTCCCAGGCCGGTTCGATCGGCCTCGGCTTCGCGATCCCGGTCAACCAGGCGAACAACGTGGCCCAGCAGCTGATCAAGACGGGCAAGCCCGTCTACCCGGTCATCGGCGCGACGGTGAACATGCAGGACCGCGGCGAGGGCGCCGTCATCGCCGACACCGGCTCCGGCGGCACCCCCTCCCTCACCCCCAACGGCCCCGCCGCCAAGGCCGGCCTGAAGCCGGGCGACGTCATCACCACCTTCGACGACCGCCAGATCGACAGCGGCCCCACCCTGATCAGCGAGATCTGGACCCACAAGCCCGGCGACACGGTCAAGATCACCTACGAACGCAACGGCAAGCCCACCACGACCACGGTCACCCTGGGCGAACGCACGGGCGACAGCTGACCGGTCTCCCACCGCTTACGCCGCTCTTACAGCCCGGCCCCGCACAGCCGGTAGGCTGTAGCCCGCTCCGCGCCTGGTGAGGCGGGGCGAGGGTGGGTTGCCCGAGCGGCCTAAGGGAACGGTCTTGAAACCGCGATCAGCTTCGCGGGGCGGTCCGGGCCACCACCAGAGACTTTCCGCAGCTGACAAAGCTGCACGTGAGAGTGGCTCCCGAGTAGATCGGCAGCCCTTTCGACGTTTCCTGCTGTCCCACCGTGTCCAACCCAGTCCCACTGTGGATCAGTGCGTGTGGTCAAACTGTGGTCAGCTCCCGGCCGCCCGGCCAGTCCCCGTTCTTGCTCCCTCGCAGCGTTGCGTCTGCGTGAGAAACCATTGTCGGTCTGCATGAGCGACCTGGATCATTGAGCGATGAGCCAGATGAACCGCGAGTGGGCGATTAACAAGCTCAGGTCGTTCCTTGAGATCGCTTCCATCACCTACGTGCCAGATGCTCCCAACACCTTTGGTTTCTGGCACTACAAGCTCGACCGGCCCAAGGCCGAGGTGCAGGCAGCCGCCCAGGTCACCGAGCAGATCCTGGACCGCGTCCTGCCGGAATGGCGCACCGCTGATTGGCCGGAGGGGAAGAAGCAGCCGTACTGGCGGGAGCGGGAGGCGACGCACAGGGCCATTTCGCAGCTGGAAGCTGAGCAAGAGCTGATCGACAACCTTGGCAGCGGCGCTCCTCAGCTCGACGCAGCAACGTTCCACCCTTGGGTCTGGGGAAGTGTCCAGGGCCTCTGGAGTAGCGGGTACTTTCGAGAGGCAGTGGGTGTGGCAGCCAAAGCGATCAACGCCCAGGCGCAGGCGAAGCTGGGCCGGAAGGACCTCTCTGAGGCAAAGCTCCTGTCAGACGCGTTCTCCGTGAAGCCGCCAGCCAGCGGACAGCCCCGACTCCGGCTCGGACCGGACGACGGAAGTGACACGTTTCGGAGTCGCCACGATGGTGCTGGCAGTTTCGCCCGCGGCGTTTACTCGGCGATCCGCAACCCCATCGCTCACGAGCTTGATCATGAGCTGGAGGAGAACGAAGCACTTGAGCAGTTGGCTGCATTCAGCATCCTTGCTCGTTGGATCGACGATGCCGACATGGTGACCTCTCCCTGAGTGGTAGCGCCCGGCGTTGAACCGAGTGACGGAACGCAAAGCCCCCGCTAGACGCGAGGGCTCCGAGGTGTGGGTGCTGGCTCAGTTGTCCAGGGCGGCGTCGATCAGCTCGTTCGCCTTGTGCTGCTGGCCCCGGAGGATCTTCGCGTAGAAGCGCCACAGGACCGCGATGCTGTGGCCGGCGCGACGGGCTTCTTCGACCGGGTCGACACCGGCCTTGATCCAGAGCGAGACGCACGCGTGGCGGAGCGAGTACGGCACGTCGGCGAGCGGGGTGGTCACCTCCTGCTCGGAGAGCACCTTGCGGCGGGCCTACTGCCAGATCTCGGTGTACTCGTTCGACCGGACCCGGCCCCCGCGCACGGCCCGGAAGAGGCGGCCGTCAGGGGCGAGCCCCCTGGGTCTTGATGTGGTCGCGGAGCATCTGGACGAGAACCGGCGGGATGGGTACGGGGCGGGTGGCGCGGCGGGCGCGGCGCTTCAGGCCCCGTTCCTCGTACGGCTTGCCGTCGTCGGTCCAGCCGGAGCCGACCTCCGGGCGGCTGCCGGCAAGGATCATCTCGCCCCACCCCTCCTCCGGCAGGACGAGGTCCGACTTCTTCAGGTCGGCCACCTCCGACGGACGGTTCGCGGCGTAGTACATGCACGCGAGGAAGGCGTACAGGTGCTCGCCGCGCGGGCCCTGGGCGCGGACGGCGTCGATGAGCTCGCGGGCCATCTTCGGCTCGGGGACGTACCGGAAGTCGACCTCGTCGTCCGTCTCCGGTGCACTCCAGTCGATGCGGGTGAGCGGGTTCACCGTCGAGGAGGTCCCGCTCGACCGCGTACCGGAGCGCGTTGCTCAGTACGGTCCGCTTTCGGGCGACCGTGTTGTCCGCCGCCTTCTTGCCCTTCAGCGTGAGCGAGATCGTCTTGAGCGCGGGGTGAAGCTTGTCCTACACGGCCAGGTCTTGACCTTGAGCGAGTTTGCCGCGATCCAATCGAGCGCGGCAGCCACCTCCTCCGGCGGCTCCTGGACGTCCTTCCTCGGCGTCCACTCGCCCTCGTCGTCCTTGACCATCTGGAACGCCTAGTTACGCAGGGACAGGCGGAGCGTCCTGGCCTCCGGCGCTCCCTTCTGGCTCGTCGTAAGCGCCGGAGTGATGTTGGTCAGGTTTCCGGCGATGCCGACGCGGTGTTTGCCGCAGCACTGGCTCAATTCATCTGGGCGTACGCGCAGGCGTGCACGAACCAGGGGGGAGTCGAGCGTACGCAGTTCGGACGCGGGGAGACCGATCTCTGTGTTGAACCGCTTGCCTTTGTGTTGGGCCGACATGAGGCGGGAACGGTGGCCGTCCGCCGGCGTCTTGTTCGCGAAGACCAGGCGGTGAACCTCAGGACCGCCCTTCCAGCGGAGTTGGAACGGTGACGACTTGCTCGGCTGGTTGCGGACACTCAAGGTCTTCACTTCGTAGCCACGCGACGAGCCGCGGCTGGTTCTCGGCCGAGGTGGGTCTCCTGTACCGCAAGTGGCCCGGACAGGCGACGAGCCAGCCGTCTCACACGGAGGCGGAGGAGCGGGACGCGCGGATGGCGGTCGTTCAGGCGCAGGCGGAGAAGCTGGCCGAGTTCGGCTGGCGCTTTCCGGCCGGAGAGCGCGTCCCGCCTGTTGGAGCTCGAAAGCTTCAGCTCGCCCACAGTATTTGACGCACTACGCAGAAGAATTCGCGCTCGGATCAGGCCGCTGACGCAAGGACGAGGGCAGACCCTTCAAATAAGTAGAGGCCCCGTCAGTCTTGAATGACGGGGCCTCTACTTATCGACTAGGTCGGGGTTTCGGTAGCGCCATCCATAGAGCCACTACTCGGCTCGGTGGCGACATAGACAGACAACTGCTTTGGCCTGCTGTTGGTAATGACAGGGTCGCTCAGTGTTTCGGCAACGTCACGAAGAACTTCCAGGGCGATCCGGAATTCCTCCTCTGTCCTGCTGTCTCGTGGGCCGGCGTCGCCCCACAGGATGACCATGCGCTGAGAGCTATGCAGACGCAGGCCTTCCCATAGAGAATCGGACAGCGCATCCCAGCTCCTCGAGCTCGAAAGCGGAGGATCTAGCGGCAATGCTTTACGCACTTCCCGGAAGAAGGAGTCCCGGTCGGCTTGGCCTCCTGTCGTAAGAACGAACACGGGGACCTCCTGCCGGACCGCCTCGCTGAGGACCTCCTGAACCTCGGCCGGGGAAATGACCGTGAGGCCATTGCTCAAATGCATATCGCTCACCGTATTCGAACGAAGGGCGGGTCTCCCGCATCTCCGTAATGAGTCCATGTGTAGTAAGTCTCGCCAGTTTCCTTGTTTCGCACCACGCGAAGTGGGCCTGCGCCGCTGCCGTATGGATTGGGGACGCGATACTCCAGGTACGGAGATCCAAGCCCCTTTTCACCCGGGAGATCCCCAGCCCAGTTCTTGAACTGAATACCCCATCTAGTAGCAGTTGGCCCGGTCGGCACTGTGCCGGCAACGATGTGCGACAGGGTGCTAGCGAGGCCTGCTTCCTCGGCGGCAGGAAGCTTTCCGCTCAGCCAGGCGATCTTACATCCTGCATTGTGCACCAGGACAGGAGTGCCGCCCGCGAAAACAAAGTACGTGTGCAGGCTGTCGACCGTCAGATTGTAGGTTCGAGCATCCTTTCTGAACGAACGATTCTTCGCTACGGCGACTGTGCTTCCGTCAGCAGCACGCAGGGTCGTGCCCTCACGGAGAGAACTTGCCGTCACCCATTTCTTCTCGGATGGCGACCAGAAAGGGTGTTCGTGGGTTGCTGTTATGCGTTCATAGCCCTTACGGGTGGCGATGGTGAGTTCGTTGAAGTCTTTGTCCCGCTCGGTGATAATGAGGTTGGTTACCCTTCGCAAGCCCGCCTGGTTTCCATACGGGTCAGCGGCGATGACCTCATCACCCAGCTTCACCTGCTCGATGTTCCTTGCTGATCCATCGGCCATGAGCACCTTGGTGCCGGCGAGGAAACAAGTGGCGCACTTGGCTGCCCTGGCGGCTCGAGTGGCGTCAGCGATCTTGTCGACGGACTTAAGGCCCCTCTCAATCAGCTTGAGCTTGCCAATCGGAAGGAGCATCAGGCCTGCCATGAGGCACTGGCCAAGGGTGGGGTTCTCAGCACAGGCGATGGCATCGGTAATTCCGAACATGTCCATGGCCAGTTGTGCGCTGGCAGGATCTGCTCGAGGAACCACGACATCGAAGTGGCTGGGGGCCATTGCGCACGCCGGAAGGTGGTCCCGGTAGATATTGATAATGCAGCTAGGCTTGTTCCCTTCGTCCCGCTTGAAGCTTCGCTGCTCCTCAGCAGCGCGGCGCGTCTCCGCTGCTTCGGATTCGCGTAGTTCGACTACCTGATTCCAGGCGTCAGAAGCGGCACTCTCGGCCTCGGTGACGCTCTTTCCGGCGGCCAGAGCAGATTTGCGAGCCTCATCCGCTGAACCCCGAGCCTGCTTCGCTGAGTTTCGAGCGTAGCTGGCGGAGAATTCCGCCTGGGCAGCAGACTCTTCAGCGGCCACTGCGTCCTGCTGTGCGCGATTGGCGGCGTTGCGGGCGGTAGTGGCGGATGCGGCGGCCTGGGTGGCGCTGATTGCGGCGGCGTTGGCCGCGGCGGCGGCCTGGGTGGCGTACTGGGCTGCCTGACTGGCGCTCTTCTGCGCTTCGGTGGCTGCGGCTTCGGCTTCGGCGGCGGCCTGGTTGGCCTCGGCCGCAGCCTTGGCTGCGAGCCAGCGGTTCTGCAGAGCCTTGGCAGCGATAACGCCGCCCTCGGCGATCAGACGCTGGACCTGAGCAATGTGATTGTCGGCGAGTTTGTCCTTGCGGTCTGCCACATACTGGCCGGCCCGGATGAAGGTGTGCAATTCGTCTGCTGGCCCGGCCAGGGCGACCTTGGCTGCAGCCTTGAGTTCGGGCCCACCGTCGTTGAACAGCTTGCTGGCTTCTACTCGCTCGTCGGAGTGGCGTGCGGTGTATTGACCGCTGTTAATGAAGGCCAGCATGGCCTGGGTGCTGCCGTCGGCAAGTGCCGCCTCTGCGGCCTCCTTTACCCCTACCCCGCCCTCGTTGTGGATCTTCGAGACCAAGACGCGGTACTCGACACCTGCGACGGTGTGCTGGCCGGTGGTGTAGAAGTCGGCGATCTGCCCAGGTGTGCCGGTCAGTGCATTGGCGGCTGCGGTGCGTACCGCTTCGTAGGGGCTGTTTGAGGCCAGGTCGGAGACCTGCTGGCGTATCTCGTACTGCTGGGCCGACTGCCAACCGGTGCGCAAGTAGTCCAGTACATCCTCATTGGTGCCGCCCAGGGCCTGAGCTGCCGCTTCCTGACGCCAAGAGCCGAAGTGCCTCATCGCCCTCAGGGCGAGCTTGCGACCTTCTGCGGCGATCGCAGTTGTGTCCGCGCCCGGCTGACTGAGCTGGCTGGCCAGCGCCTTGGTGTCTTCCTCGATCTCCCTGCCTTCGACCACACTGGCGGAGACTTCCTTGACGAATTCATCCCCGGTTGCCTTATTGGTCCTGGCACGCTCGACAGCGGCAGCTGTGCGAGTCGTCAAGTCTTCGGCCTCGACCTCCCGGGCAATATCGAAGGTCTTCTTCGCGGTCGCAACCGCAGCAGTTGCTGTATCTGAGGCAGCCTTGGCGGCGTTGGCCTGTTTGGTGGCCTCCGCCGCGTAGTCCGCTGCCTCTCCCGCGTGTGCGGCTGCGGATTCGGCAGCGGTAGCCGCGTTGTTGGCATGTGCGGCGGCCGAGTTCGCCGCATCACGTGCCTCCATGGCGGCGGTGGCGGACTTACGGGCCAGCGCCTCCGCAGCGGTGGCGGCTCGGTTGGCTTCGGTCGCGTGGCGGCGGGTCTCCGCCGCTGCCGCCCTGGCCTCGGCAGACGAGACACCGGCGGCGTCCGCGTAGCCAGCGGCCTGATCTGCTGCGTCGGCAGCGAGATCGGCGTTATTGCTAGCGCTTCTGGACGCGGCGGCCGCGCTGGCGGCGGCGAGCGATGCCTTACCTGCCTGGTCAGCGGCCTTCGCCGACTCTGTGGCGAGGCTCGCTGCCGCGCGTGCTGCCTGGGCCTGCT
The DNA here is from genome assembly GCF_041270065.1 of Streptomyces fradiae. Taxonomy (NCBI): domain Bacteria; kingdom Bacillati; phylum Actinomycetota; class Actinomycetes; order Kitasatosporales; family Streptomycetaceae; genus Streptomyces; species Streptomyces fradiae. The sequence continues at coordinate 4,074,529 of NZ_CP065958.1, forward strand.
GGGCCGCGTTGGCGGCCTGTCCCTTGTCCTTGCCCGCGGCGATGGACGCATTGTAGGCGCGGTTCGCGGCGTCGGCAGCCGCCGCTGCCGCGTTCGCGGTCTGCGCAGCGGCCAGTGCCGCGATCTTCGCGGACTGGTTTGCGGCATTGGCTGCACCGATTGCGGTTTGGGCTGCTTCGGCAGCAGCCCTTGCAGCATCAGCGGCCTGCCTGGACTTGACAGCGGCACGCGTCGCATCGTTCTTGGCTGCTTCAGTCTCCTGCGCGGCCTTCTGGGCTGCCTGCTTGGCCAGCTCCGAGGCGACAATCGCCCGTGCGGAGGCCTCCTCCGCAGACTTGGTCGCGTCCTCTGCCTGCTTGCCGGCCCGCTTAACCTGCTCGGTGAGCTGCGCGATGGTGGCATGTTCCTGGTCGCGGTTGCGGGCGACGAACTGGCCCACTTCCAGGAATTCGACCAGGTCGTCGTAGCTGCCCTGGAGGGCGAGCTTGGCGGCCGCCTGGATGTTCGGGCCACCCGAGTTGTAGATCTTCGAAACCTGAACCCGGTCGTCGGTCTGGCGAGCGGCGTACTGGCCTTCCTTCAGGAACGTCTCGACGTCATCGGGCGTGCCCCGGAGGGCTGCTTCGCCGGCCTCCTTGACTCCGACCCCGCCGAAGTTGATGACTTTGGAGGCCTCGACCCGCTGATCCAGCTGGTACGGAGCTTTCCATCCGTCTGTCAAGAACGCCTGCACGTCGGCCGGCGTGCCCTTCAGCGCAGCCATGGCGGCCTCACGCACTGACGGACCACCAGCATTGATGATGCGACTGACGTCCACGCGATCATCGACCTGCTGGATCAAGCTCTGGTTCGCAAGGAACTGCGTGATGTCCGCATCCGTGCCAAGCAGTGCGTGTTCGGCGGCTTCCTTGACCCCCGGCCCACCCGTCGTCCAGTACTCGACTACGAGCGCGCGATCCGTGCCCTCGCTGGCATCGACAGCGGATGCAGTTGGTGCTGTCCCCAACAGCCCGGTCACCATGGCCGTGGACAGCAGACCGGCGCATACGCGGCGGGCGGCCGAGCCCGGGGGCCGCTCTGCGAGTCTGTCAATTCGCTTACGCCCCATCCATCTGGGGCGTGACTGGTGCTTCACCTGAGCAATCCTCCAAGTCGGAAAAGCATGCCCGGGGGGATACATCACGCCAAGATCCACGCAAGACGGACATGATCACTCGTGGAGAACCTCGATGAGGGCGGTGCGATCGCCAAGATCGATTGCGAGAAGCCCCCCGGATCTGCGAACACGGCCCGCCATCTCCGCAGGTGAGGGGGAGTTGTAGAGCATGTTCACAGGAACCTTACATGTGCTTTACTTTCGCCAAGCGGAAGGGGGGAGTCCCCTGTCTTGGCTTCATTGGGGAGGAAGAACATGGCGATATCTCGTGCCCGCAGGGCGCTCCTGATCGGGGCCTCGGGCGTCATTGCCGCGGCGGTTGGAGCGGTGGCCCTGACTACAGGTGCCCAGGCGGCTCCGCAGGCTGCAGCCACCACGGACGTTGCCACTGAGATGCCGGTAGCAGTCGAGGACTTCAGCTACCCGAACGCCGAAAAGATCTTTCAGGACCGACACATCACCCTGAAGCGAGGTGACGGACACATCACCTTGGTTCCGTGTTCAGAGGCGTGGGACATCAAGATCGAGTCCCGCCTGGACATCAACGGCTACTGCTTCAAGACGACCTCGACGAGCGGATTCCTCACGCTGGAGCTGCCCGACGCTTACGGCGTGTGGACCGAGGACCATCCCGTCGAGGCCACTCTCACCGCCAGCGGCGCAGAGACAATCATCAATGTGCCTGCCAACGAGTACAAGCCGGTCGGCGAGACGGGGGACAGTGGATTGCGCTCCGTCCTCGTGGAGATGCGACTCACGGGCTGAGTGGTACGCAGCCAATCATGGCGGGAGGAAATCCTGCCTCACCGGCTGATGATGAACCAGGCTTCGCCACTAGCGCCCGGTCATACCCTCCGATCCCGCGTAGCGTGACCATGGCTGTCCACTGAGTGATGGTCAATGCCTACAGATGGCTTGGCCCTGGCGGTTCTTGGTTCCCAGGATGGCCTGCAAGTGGGCGTGCGCTGTGGATGGGCCTACATCCTCATTCCGCCCTTGGGGGGGCATTCCGCGCCTCGGGCTCCGCCCCGCTCGTGTGGGCCGCCCATGTCGCCCCTCCCCCCTCCACGGCATCCTCCGTGAACGACCGGGGCCATCTCGACTCAGCGAAAGCTCTCTCATGAAAAACCCATGTAAGCGTGTCGTGTTCGGTGGTGCACTGGCCGCCGTTGTCGCCGCGTCCGGTGTTCTCGTCGCCACGCCTGTTCAGGCGCTGGACGGCACGGCCGCGTCCGACACCTCTTACGCCTTCACCGCGAAGCTGGCCATCGGCGACACCCTCCGGTCCTGCAGCGGAACCCTGATCAACGCCCAGTGGCTGCTGACCGCAGCCCGCTGCTTCGCCGATGACCCGTCAACCGGATACACGGTTGCTGCCGGCGCTCCGAAGTGGAAGACGACCGCGACGATCGGCCGCACCCAGCTCGATTCGACCGGCGGTCAGGTCCGCAACGTCGTAGAGCTCGTCCCGCGCACCGACCGCGATCTAGTCCTTGCCAAGCTCGACACCCCGGTCCGCGGCATCCTGCCGCTGCGCGCCAGCGGAACCTCGCCCGTCCAGGGCGAGGGCCTCAAGGGCGCCGGCTACGGCCGGACCAAGGACACGTGGGTGCCCAACACCCTGCACGCCGGAGCGTTTACCACCGGGGAGGTCACGGCAACGGGTCTGCTGATCGACGGCACTGCGGTGTGCAAGGGTGACACCGGCGCCCCGGTCATCCGCGAGAAGGACGGCGTGCGCGAGCTTGCCGGCGTCGTGACGGCGTCCTGGCAGGGCGGCTGCCTCGGTATGCCCGAGACGGAGACCCGTACCGGCGCTGCCGCGACCCGCGTCGACGGCCTTGCCGGTTGGATCAAGCAGTCGACCGCCTCCACGCTCACCCCGTGGCGCCTGCAGATGGTCGCGACCGTCAACAAGGACCTCTTCCACTCCGTCCGCGACAGCAACTGGGACTGGTCGGTCTTCGGTGACGTCGAGAAGGCCGCCGGCAGCATCGGCGAGGTCGAAGTCGCCGCCGACGCCGCGATCTCCGGCACCAACCACGTCCTCGCCCTGGGGGGCGACGGCGTCGTCTACCAGGCCACCCGCAACCCCAACGGCACCTGGGTCGCCTTCCGCGCACTCACCAGCGAACTCGGCACCCTTACCGGCATCAAGAAGATCTCCGTCACCTCGACCGGCACTGGCCTCGGGCTCGTCGCCGTCACCAACAGCCGCGTCTACCACGCGACGCGCGACCCCGCCGGCAAGTGGTCCAAGTGGGGCGATGTCACCACCGCCGTCGGCGCCCTGACCGGTACCAACCCCGCGCCCGCCGAGATCACCGTCGCGCAGATCGGCGACACCACCCACGTCGGCGTTGTCACAGTGGAAGGCCGGACCTTCCACACCATCCGCAATAGCAACGGCACCTGGGGCACGTGGGGTGAGATCACCAAGATTTCCGGAGCTCCTTCCAAGGTCAGCAACATGGCTTTCGCCGGCACCGGAAACGACCTCCAGGCTGTCCTGACCGAGCCCACTGGCGGCATCAAGCACGTCGCCCGCTTCGCCAACGGCACCTGGAGCGCATTCGGCAACCTCGGCCCCATCCTCGGCACCGGCCCCGTCACCAGCGTTGGCGCAGCCACGGTCGACAACGAGTTCCACACCGCGATCATCACGGGCGGAACGATCAAGCACACCATGCGCCACATCAACGGCACCTGGGAGCCTGCCGACACCCCGCCCGGCGCCCCCGCCAACCCCACCAGCCTCGCCATCACCGGCAGCTGGAACTAACCCGCATGCAAAGCGCAGCAGGGGCAGGCCGCCTTGCTGCGCCTTGTGCCATCGCAGTAAACGCCCGGAACACCCTGCCGTGTCCACGTTCCGGGCTGAGCACACCGTCCTGACTCTTTCCTGGTTACAGAACTGGAGGCCCTAGTGCGAAGCACGCGCGGTCGAAGAATCCTGATCAGCGGCGCTGCTGTCGCGGCCGCGATCTCCGCAGGTCTTGTCGCTACCGAGTCCGCGGCCGTCGAGGGGGCCGAGGAGTCCGCCCACTCGTTCACCACCAAGATTGTTGTAGGCGACAGTCAACGGGCATGCAGCGGAGCGCTTGTCGATCCCCGTTGGGTTCTCACCACGGCCGACTGCTTCGCCGATGCCGCTGGGGACGTGAAGCCCGGGGCTCCTGAGACTCCGACGACCGTGACAGTGGGGCGTCCCGATCTCACTCAGACCGGCGCAGGTGCGTCCCGCCCGGTCTCGGAACTCGTACCCCACCCCGACCGCGACCTGGTCATGGTGAAACTCGCCTACCGCGTGACCAACGTGCGGCCTGTGTCCGTGGCCGAGACACCCGCCTCGGCCACGGAGAATCTGACCGTCACCGGCTACGGACGCACCAAGACGGTCTGGGTGCCCAGCCGCATGCACAGTGCGACCTTCACCGCCCATGCGACCGACGCCACGACCATCAGCCTGGCCTCGACCAACGGAGCTGCCATCTGCCAGGGCGACGCGGGCGGGCCGGTCCTTCGCGAGACAGGTGGGACAGCGCAGCTCGTGGCCGTGGCGAGCCGCTCCTGGCAGGGCGGTTGCCTCGGCTCGCCTGCCACCGAAACCCGGACCGGAGCTTTGTCCACCCGCGTCGACGACACACGCGCCTGGATGCGGGAGACGATTGACAGCTCTCCTTCCGACGCTGTGCTCACGGCATCGCCCACCGCCAAGGTTGTCCACCTCAGCGCTGCGGGCCTGGACGGTGTGCTGCACACGACCGACGCCAACTACGGCACCGGAACGTGGACCGGAAGCTGGACGAGGCTGGACGGCCCCGATCTCATTTCGCTGACCAGTGCTGTCGTCGATAACGTCGTTCACATGTATGGCGTCGGAACCGACGGCAAGGTGTACGGCAAGGACGCCAACTACAACACCGGCAAGTTCACCGCCTGGAACGAGGTCCCTGGCGGCGCCACTGGCGCCCGCGCCCTGACTGCCTCGGTCACCGGCAGCACCGTCCACCTGCAGATGATCGGCCCCGACGGTGCCCTGCACACCACCGATGCCAATTACGGCACCGGAACGTGGGCCGGCAAGTGGACCCGCATCGACGCGAAGCCCCTCAAGGCCATCGCCAGTGCTGTCGTCGACAACGTCGTCCACATCTATGCCGCCGGAACCGACGGCAAGGTGTACGGCATCGACGCCAACTACAACACCGGCAAGTTCACCGCCTGGAACGAGGTCCCTGGCGGCGCCACTGGCGCCCGCGCCCTGACTGCCTCGGTCACCGGCAGCACCGTCCACCTGCAGATGATCGGCCCCGACGGTGCCCTGCACACCACCGATGCCAATTACGGCACCGGAACGTGGGCCGGCAAGTGGACCCGCATCGACGCGAAGCCCCTCAAGGCCATCGCCAGTGCTGTCGTCGACAACGTCGTCCACATCTATGCCGCCGGAACCGACGGCAAGGTGTACGGCATCGACGCCAACTACAACACCGGTCGCTGGAGCGAGACCTGGTCCGCAGTCCCTGGAGGCATCACCGTCTGATCCCCCGGCGCCCGCGCAGCCCCTAGGCACATCGCGTGGGCGCCGCCAGTAACTGGCCAGGGGGCGTCAACGGTTGAACCAGGGCGGATCGTTCCGGGCCCACAGTTTTGAACCATTTCAAGGAGTTTGTGTGTCGGCTATAAGGCGACGTTCACGATGGATAGCAACCATGGCCGCCGCTGTTGTGGGGTCAGGCGTCCTGGTCAGTACGCCGTCCCAGGCATTGCAGGGCACTGACGCCGGCGCGGCATTCGGTTACACCGCAAAGATCGTCGTTGGCGATTCCGACCGCGCTTGCACAGGTGTCCTCGTTGATCCGAGGTGGGTCCTCTCAGCTGCCAGCTGTTTCGCTGATGCGGCGGGTGCGGTTGCTAGTGGCAAGCCGACGGCGAAGACGATGGTGACTGTGGGCCGGACGGATCTGACCCAGACCACGACCGGCGCCACTGTTGAGGCCATACGCCTTGTGCCTCGTACGGATCGCGATGTCGTCTTGGTCAAGCTCGCCAGCCGCGTCAACGGTGTTGCCCCCGCCGCTGTCGCCACCACTGCCCCTTCCGATGGTGAACCGTTGAACGCGGCCGGCTTCGGCCGGACAAAGACGGCATGGGTGCCTGACAAGCTGCACACCGGCGAGTTCATCACGACTTCCAGTGATGCCACGACGGTCGCCCTCGCAGCATCGGCGGATGCCGTCATTTGCCAGGGAGACAGCGGTGGGCCGCTCCTGCGTCAGAAGGATGGTGCTGTCGAAGTCGTAGCCGTGGCAAGTCGTTCCTGGCAGGGTGGCTGCCTGGGTACCGACGCAGCTGAGACGCGCACAGACGCGGTCGGAGTCCGCGTGGACGACCTCCGAGGCTGGATCGCGGACACCGTCTTCGCGCCGCAGGGTGACCTGACCGGGGACAAGGTCGCCGACCTTGCTGCGGTCTGGACCGACGGCAGCCTTCACGTCTACACGGGCAGTGCCGCCCAGGGCCTCAGCGGAGCACAGACGCAGCAGCTTGGTGGCACCGGATGGCTCACCATGAAGCAGCTTGCCAAGGCGGACTTCACCAACGACGGCGTGGCCGACGTCATGGCCATCTGGGGCAACGGCACCCTGCACCTCTACAAGGGTGACGGCAAGGGCAACATCACCGACGGAACCACGGTTGCCATGGGCGGATCCACCTGGGGCACCATCAAGCAGATGACCGCCGCCGACTTCACCGGCGACGGCTGGGGTGACCTGCTGACCGTCTGGAACGACGGCACCCTGCACCTCTACAGGGGTGACGGCAAGGGCAACATCACCGACGGAACCACGGTTGCCATGGGCGGATCCACCTGGGGCACCATCAAGCAGTTCGTCGGGGGTGACTACGACCGTGATGGCATCGCGGACCTCATGGCGGTCTGGAGCGACGGCACGCTCCACTTCTACAAGAGCAACGGCGACGGAACGTTCAACTCCCAGAAGCCCGCATGGGGCGGCAATACCTGGTCAACGGTGAAGCTGATGGCCGGCGACGACTACAACGCCGATGGCACCGCGGACATCATGGCCATCTGGGGTAACGGCACCCTTCACCTCTACAAGGGCAATGGCACGGGTGACATCGACTCCGGCATGACAGTCCCCGTCGGCGGATCGACCTGGCTCACCGTGAAGCACCTGGCATAGACAGGACCTGAGGTCGTCGTGTGCCTGGGCAAGCCGCCGTAGTCTGCCCAGGTATGCGACGGCACATCAAGGATCCGTAGAGCCATACGACCGCCGGTAGTTCCGGCGCGTTGTAGCTTGCTGCCTATTCGCCTGGGTGGCTGAATCATTGGGGGCGTCACACCCGTCACGCTGTTACGCAAGGCCGTGAGCTCGGGAAACATGCAGGTCGGCGCCGTGGCATCCCCTGATTCAGGCATACGGTAACCCTGGCCCGTGGGGCGCCGTGACGACCCCCAAGATCCTCTGGACATCTACTTGAGGCGAGTCCGGCGCGTGGCAGACTCGTGAAAGCCGCCTCCGTGGTCAGCTCTGACCGCTCGTGATCGCCCTGTGATCGGGCTTCCGTGGACGGCGCGCACAGCCGGTAGGCTGTAGCCCGCTCCGCGCCTGGTGAGGCGGGGCGAGGGTGGGTTGCCCGAGCGGCCTAAGGGAACGGTCTTGAAAACCGTCGTGGCAGCGATGTCACCGTGGGTTCAAATCCCACACCCACCGCGCGAGATGCAGAACGGCCCCTGACCGGGAAGTCCCGGTCAGGGGCCGTTCTGCGTGGGGGTTCGACCTCGCGGCGGCGAGGGTTCAGGGGCCGGTGGTGGTCCGTGCCGTGATTGATGCCGCCGAGGCGAGCGTCGCGCGGATCTCCGGTTCCGGGAGGCCGGTGGTCAGGGCGGCCTCGGTGAGGGCGGTCAGGATGGGCGAGGGGGACGGGGACTCGTAGGCGCGGCAGGCCGCCCAGAACAGGCGGGTGTTGCGCTGGCCGCGCGGGGAGGCGAGGACGAAGGACGTCAGGGAGGCGGCGGACGCGGTTCCGGTGCGGGCCGGGGGCGAGGAGGCCGGTGGGGCCGCCAGGTTCAGGAGGGCCTCCGGGCACGGGGCCGGCGAGAGGTGCTCGGTGCCGGGGGCCAGGCGGTAGGTGCCGTGTGCGCCGAGCGAGCCAGGGCCCACCAGATAGCCGCCCGCGCCCCGGATGTCCACGCCGGGCGCGAGCCGGCTCGCCGAGTTCGGGACCACCGTCTCCGGTGGGCCCGTCAGCCAGAGGTGCCGGCCGCCGCCGGGCGTCAGGACCGTGACCGTGGGCGGGACGGCGAACTCGTGCCGCCGCGCCAGCGCGTCGAGCGCCGCCACCCCGTCCGGGCCGCCCTCCCGCACGTCCAGGTCCACCCCGATCAGCCGGTGCGGCGGGCGCCCGCACGCGATCCCGTACCCGGTCGCCCAGGGAGCCGCCGCGAACAGCGCCCGTACCGCCGCCGGATCCGTCGTCGCGTCGTACACGCCGTGGCCCGGCCGCCCGCACTCCCCCCGGCATGTCACCGACCGGTGTTCGCCCCGGTGCGGCGAGCGGAGCGCCGGGAGCTTGGTGCGGGACAGGGGGATGACGGGGAGCCCGCGCTCCGCCGCCGTCAGGGCGTGCGCGAGAGCCAGGGCGGCGGTCTGCCGGGCAGAAGCGGCCATGGATTCATTTTCGTACATGGGTTCGATAAAGGGAAGGGTGGGCCGGTGATTCGGCCCCGACTTGAAGGGTTGAAAAGCTGAGGGGCGGATTGACTGAAAAGTGCCGAAACGCTTCGCCTCTTGTCCCGCACGGCCTCCCCGGCCCCACCCGGCTCCGTACCGGCTGAGCTGCGGCTTTCTTCTCGCTGAGGGGGTTTATCGACTTGTCCTCACGCTTGCGAGGGAATCGACCACTCCGGGGTGGTTCGCCGGGGATTCGGTGGGCAACTCTGGTCTCGCGACGTCGAGCACAACGACCGGGGCGGTCGGCCAACTGCCCAGGTCAGCACAGCAGTTGACGCACTTCAAAGCTTCAGTTCCTGGAGGAACAGACATGGCAAGCATCCGTACCGCCCGCGTTCTCGCCGCTGCCGCCGCCCTGCCCCTCGCCGCCGCGCTGTTCACGGGGGTGGCCCAGGCCGACAACGGTGGATTCGCGAACGACGGATCGAATGCGAGCGTCGCCACGATCATCGGCAGCGGTGTCGGTGGCAACAACCACGGCAACTCCACCACCACCCAGCAGGTGGCGACCGGTTCCGGCGCCTCCAACCAGAACAACACCGCCAGCGTGAACGGCTCCGCCTTCACCCACATCGACCAGTCCAACGCGGTGGTCAACTTCTTCCCGTGGTGGTGACCGGCCCGACGGGGGAGCGGTAGCGGGGTGAACGACGGCCCGCACGGCGGTACTTCGGTACCGGCCGTGCGGGCCGTTCCCGTTTCTCGCTCCTGTGACCCGTGTGCTTGACAGTGGACCTTCGACTGAAGGAATCTGACGGACAGTCAGAAATCTGGAAGAGAGGTCGTCGTCGTGCACCTCGCCCCGACCGAACGGCAGCTCCGGCTGCGCGCCGAGCTCCGCGCGTACTTCCGCGACGTGATGCCCGACGGACCCCCGCCCGCCACCGCCACCGCCGACCAGCGCGCCCTGCTGCGCCGCATCGGCGCCGACGGATGGCTCGGACTCGGCTGGCCCGAGGAGTACGGCGGGCAGGGCCGCGGGCCCGACGAGCAGTTCGTGTTCTTCGACGAGGCCTACCGGGCCGGTGCCCCCGTCTCCATGGTCACGCTCAACACCGTCGGCCCCACCCTCATGAAGTACGGGACCGAGGACCAGAAGGCCACCCTCCTCCCCCGCATCCTGCGCGGCGAGGCGGTCTTCGCCATCGGCTACAGCGAGCCCGAGGCCGGCACCGACCTCGCCTCGCTCCGTACCAAGGCCGTCCGGGACGGCGACTCCTGGGTGATCGACGGGCAGAAAATCTTCACCTCCAACGCCCAGAACGCCGACTGGATCTGGCTCGCCTGCCGCACCGCGCCCGACCCCGAGACCCCGCGCCACCACGGCATCTCGATCATCCTCGTCCCCACCGACGCGCCCGGCTTCTCCTGGACCCCCATCGAGACCGTCGGCGGGCTGACCACCACGGCCACCTACTACGACTCCGTGCGCGTCCCGGCCGGAAACCTCGTCGGTCCCGAGAACGGCGGCTGGGGGCTGATCACCAACCAGCTCAACCACGAGCGGGTCGCCCTCGCCGCCATCGGCATGCAGGCCGAGGACTTCTACGAGGTCGCGCTCGCCGCCGCCCGCACGCCCGACCCGGACACCGGCCGCCGCCGGATCGACGAGCCCTGGGTACGGCTCCGGGCCGCCGAGGCGCACGCCCGGCTCGCCGCCACCCGGCTGCTCAACTGGCGCCTCGTCGGCGATGTCGGCGCCGGGCGGCTCGCGCCCGGCGACGCGAGCGGCGTGAAGTTCGCCGGCACCGAATCGGCCGTCGAGGTCTACCGGATGTGCCAGGAGATCGCCGGCCCGGCCGCCCTGGTCCGCACCGGCTCGCCGGGCGCCCTCGACGGCGGCGAACTGGAGCGGATGAACCGGGCCGCCCAGATCAACACCTTCGGGGGAGGAGTGAGCGAGGTGCAGCGCGAGATCGTCGCCATGATGCGGCTCGGGATGAAGGGGAGGGGGCGGCGCCGATGAGCACCGACGACGTCGACGCGCTGTACGAGGCGCTCAAGGGCTTCGAGGGGCGCTCCACCTCCGCCGCCTCCCTCGGCAAGGACCCCGTCAACGAGCCCATGATCCGGCACTGGTGCGAGGCCATGGGCGACGCCCATCCCGCCTATCGCGGGCCCGACGCCGTCGCGCCGCCCACCATGCTGCAGGCGTGGACCATGGGCGGGCTCTCCGGACATCCGGACCGAGCGGGCGCGTACGAGGAGCTGTCCACCCTCCTCGACGCCGCCGGCTGCACCTCGATCGTCGCCACCGACTGCGAGCAGGAGTACCTCCGCCCGCTCCGCCCCGGCGACACGATCACCTTCGACGCCGTCATCGAGTCCGTCTCGCCGCGCAAGACCACCAAGCTCGGCACCGGGCACTTCATCACCACCCGCATGGACATCCGCGCCGACGGCGAACTCGCCGGCACCCACCGCTTCCGCGTCCTCAAGTACGCCCCCGCCCAGCAGAAAGGAGAAACGAAACCCCAGCGGCCCCGCCCCGTCGTCAACCGCGACAACGCCGGCTTCTGGGACGGCGTCGCCGGGCACCGCCTCCTCGTCCAGCGCTGCGCCGACTGCGCGACCCTCCGCTTCCCGTGGCTGCCCGGCTGCAACGCGTGCGGCTCGTGCGCCTGGGACACCGTCGAGGCGAGCGGCGCGGGGACGGTCTACTCGTACGTCGTCATGCACCACCCGCCCTTCCCGGCCTTCGATCCCCCTTACGCCGTCGCGCTCGTCGAACTCGCCGAGGGCGTACGGATGATCGGCAACGTCGTCGGCGTCCCGTACGACAAGGTGCGCATCGGCATGCCGGTCCGGCTGGAGTTCACGCGGGTGGACGAGGACCTCGAACTGCCCATGTGGCGGGCAGAGAGCGGGAGTTGAGGGCGGACATGGACTTCGATCCCACCGAGGAGCAGGCCGCCGCCCGCGACCTGGCCGCCCGCGTCTTCGGCGACCTCGCCACCCCCGAACGGCTCGCCGCCGCCGGCACCGGCTCGGACGCCGAGCTGTGGAAGGCGCTGTGCGCGGCCGGGCTCGTCGAGGCCGTCGAGGAGACCGGACTGCTCGGCCTGGTGCTGCTCGCCGAGGAGCAGGGGCGCACGACGGCGCAGGTGCCGTTCACGGCGAGCGCGGTGTACGGGCTGCTCGCCGTGGCCCGGCACGGCACGGACGAGCAGCGCGCCCGGCTGCTGCCCGGGCTGAGGGCCGGTACGACCGTCGTGACCGCGGCCTTTCCGCAGAAGGAGTGGGTCCCCTGGCTGCGGGACGCCACGCACGTCCTCGTACCGGACGAGACGCGAACCCTGCACCTCGTTCCCGTCCCGGACACCGGCGACGCCGTCGAGCCCGTCGAACTCACCGCGCCCTGGGCCGCCGGACGGGCCGTCCGGGCCGCCGCCCTCGATCCCGGCTCCGGGGAGCGGATCGGCGGCCCCGGCCCGTACGCGTACGAGGACGTGCTCGCCGCCGCCCGGATCGCCTTCGCCGGCCTCCAGGCGGGGGTCTGCGCCGGGTCGCTGGCGCGCGCCGTCGCGTACACCTCCGTGCGCGAGCAGTTCGGGCGCCCGCTCTCCTCGAACCAGGGCGTCCAACTCCGGGCCGCCGACGCGTACATGGACACGGAGTCGATCAGGGTGACGGCGTACGAGGCGGCCTGGCGTTACGACGAAGGGTTGCCGGTCGCCGAGCACGCGCTGACCGCCGCCTGGTGGGCCGCCGAGGCGGGCAAGCGGGTCGTGCACGCCGGGCAGCATCTGCACGGCGGCATGGGCGCGGACCTCGACCACCCGGTCCACCGGCACTTCCTCTGGGGACGGCAGCTCGACGCGTATCTGGGCTGCGGCACCGAACTCCTCGCCGAACTCGGCGACGTGCTCGCGAAGGGAGACACGGCATGAACGCGGGAGACGAGCTGGAGCCGCTCACCATCCCCATCACCCGCACCCTGATCGTCGCCGGCGCCATCGCCTCCCGCGACTACCAGGACGTGCACCACGACGCCGAACTGGCCAGGGCGAAGGGCTCCCCGGACATCTTCATGAACATCCTCACCACCAACGGCCTGGTCGGCCGCTACATCACCGACCGCCTCGGCCCGACCGCCGTCCTCCGCAAGGTCGCGATCCGGCTCGGCGCGCCCAACTACCCCGGGGACACGATGACGTTGACCGGGACCGTCACGGAGGTCGACGGCGCCACGGTCCAGGTGAAAGTCGTCGGCGCCAACGGGATCGGGCACCACGTCACCGGCACCGTGACGGTCACCGTGACGGCGGAGGCCGCCCGATGAGCCTCCACTCCCCCGACGCGCTCGGCGGCCGCGCCGCCGTCGCCGGCATCGGCGCCACCGAGTTCTCCAAGGACTCCGGCCGCAGCGAGCTCACCCTCGCGGTGGAGGCCGTGCACGCCGCCCTCGACGACGCCGGGCTCGTCCCCGCCGACGTGGACGGCCTGGTCACCTTCACCATGGACACCAGCCCCGAGATCACCGTCGCCCAGGCGGCCGGCATCGGCGAGCTGTCCTTCTTCTCCCGCGTCCATTACGGCGGGGGCGCGGCCTGCGCCACCGTGCAGCAGGCCGCGCTCGCCGTGGCCACCGGGATCGCCGAAGTCGTCGTCTGCTACCGGGCGTTCAACGAGCGCTCGGGCCGCCGCTTCGGCTCCGGCGTGCAGCGGCGCGAGCCGTCCGCCGAGGGCGCGGCGCTCGGCTGGCAGCTGCCGTTCGGGCTGCTCACCCCGGCCTCCTGGGTGGCGATGATCGCCCAGCGCTATCTGTACGCGTACGGGCTGACGCCGGAGGCGTTCGGGCACGTCGCCGTGACCGACCGGCGCCATGCCGCCACGAACCCGGCCGCGTACTTCCACGGCAAGCCGATCACCCTCGCCGAGCACGCCGCCTCGCGCTGGATCGCCGAGCCGCTGCGGCTGCTCGACTGTTGCCAGGAGACCGACGGCGGGCAGGCGATCGTCGTCACCTCCACCGAACGCGCCCGCGACCTGCGCCGCCCGCCGGCCGTGATCGTGGCCGCGGCCCAGGGCGCCGGGCGCAACCAGGAGGCGATGACCAGCTTCTACCGGGACGGGCTCACCGGCCTTCCCGAGATGGGCGTGGTGGCGCGCCAGCTCTGGCGGACCTCCGGGCTCGCGCCCGGCGACATCGACGTCGGCATCCTCTACGACCACTTCACGCCCTTCGTGCTGATGCAGCTGGAGGAGTTCGGCTTCTGCGGGCCGGGCGAGGCGGCCGACTTCGTGGCGGCGGACGCGCTGCCCCTGAACACCCACGGCGGCCAGTTGGGCGAGGCGTATCTGCACGGCATGAACGGCATCGCGGAGGCCGTCCGGCAGGTGCGCGGGACCTCGGTGAACCAGGTGCCGGGGGCGGCCAGGACGCTGGTGACGGCCGGCACCGGGGTTCCCACGTCCGGGTTGATCCTGGGCACGGACGGCTGACGGCAGGGCTTCAGCGGTGGCCGGTCGGGCCGGGGCGATCTTCACTCGCGCCATGAGGATCCGTACCGTCCGCATCACCGCCGTGGCCCTCGTGGCGGCCGCCGCCCTGCTCGCCGCACCCGCTCACGGGGCCCCGGCGCGGCAGGAGGCCGCCGCCGCGCCGCGCTACTTCACCGGCCGGGCCTTCGACACCTGTGAGGCGCCGTCCCTCGCCGTGATGCGGGCCTGGCGCTCCTCCCCGTACCGCGCCGTCGGCGTCTACTTCGGGGGCCGCGGCCGGGGCTGCCGCGCGCAGCGGGAGCTGAACCGGGGGTGGGTGGCCGCCGTGCACGCGCAGGGCTGGCGGATGCTGCCGCTGTTCGTCGGCTCGCAGCCGCCGTGCGTGCTCGCCGAGGCCAAGCGGCGGTACGCGATCGGGCGCAGCCCCTGGCTCCAGGGCACCCGGGAGGGCGCGGAGGCGGTGCGGGCCGCCCGGGCCGTCGGCTTCGCGGCCGGCAGCCCGCTCTACCTGGACATCGAGGCGTACCGCCCGGGCGACGCCCGGTGCACCGCGACGACCGTGCGGTTCGTCCGGGCGTGGAACCGCGAGGTGCGGCGGTTCGGCTACCTGCCCGGCTTCTACAGCAGCGCCGAGACCGGCATCCGGCAGATGGAACGCGAGCGGGCCGCCGGTACGAAGGACCTCCCGGCGGCCGTCTGGTTCGCCCGCTGGCGCGTCCCGCCCGCCCTCGACACGGAACGCACCCTCCACCCCCGGGCCTGGCGCCCGCACGGCCGCATCCACCAGTACGCCGGCAACGTCACCGAGACCCACGGCGGGCGGCGCATGCGGGTCGACCGCAGCCTCGTCGACGCGCCGGTCGCGCGGGTGGCGGGCTGAGGGCCCTCGCTCTCCGGGCCCTTGGCCCCGGTCAGCGACCCCGAGAGACCCTGACGCCGCCTCCCCGGGGCTCCACCCACAGGAGGTCCAGCCATCCCCACCCCTACAACCTGAGGGGGAGTGCGGTTCGGGACCTGGGGCCGATCCCCGGGCGGGGGCCCGCTCATAGCGTGGAAGCATGACTCCGCCGCCTTCCGGCCCCGTCTGCGCCGGCGCCTCCACGGCCGCCGGCCGCCGGGCCGCCACCGGACCCGCGCCGTTCGCCGCGTACCCGTCGTTCACCTCGTACGTCCGGGCCCGCGGGCCCGTCCTGCTGCGCACCGCGCGCTCGCTGACTGCGAACCATTCGGACGCCGAGGACCTGCTGCAGACCGCGCTCGCCAAGACCTTCATGGCCTGGGAGCGGATCGAGGACCACCGTGCCCTGGACGGCTACGTCCGCCGCGCGCTGCTGAACACCCGTACCTCGCAATGGCGCAAGCGCAAGGTCGACGAGTACGCGTGCGGCGACGACCTGCCGGAGCCGGCCGGGCTGCCGGAGGGCGACCCGGCGGAGCGGCAGGTGCTGCACGACGCGATGTGGCGGGCGGTGATGAAGCTCCCGGACCGTCAGCGGGCGATGGTCGTCCTCAGGTACTACGAGGACCTGAGCGAGGCGCAGACCGCCGAGGTGCTCGGGGTCTCGGTCGGGACGGTCAAGAGCGCCGTCTCGCGGGCGCTCGGCAAACTCCGGGAGGACCCGGAACTCTCCCCCGTTCGGTGACCCGGAACTTGCCCCGTGCGGTGACCCGGATCACCCCGTCAGGGCCGGTTCGACAGGCCTGTCAGCGCGTTACCCTTAGTTACGCCAGTAATCACTGGCAATTTCAGTACTCTCGGGTAGTGACATACCGCGCGGTACGGGCGCAGAATCTGGGGCACCACTTTTCTGCCACGTAGCGCCCACCGGGAGGACGCCGTGCTGAGCACCATGCAGGACGTACCGCTGACCGTGACCCGCATCCTGGAACACGGGACGAGGATCCACGGGAAGTCCGTCATCACCACCTGGACCGGGGAGGCGGAGCCGCAGCGCCGCACCTTCGCCGAGACGGGCGCCCGCGTCGGACAGCTGGCGAACGCCCTGCGCGACGAACTCGGCGTGACCGCCGACGAGCGGGTCGCCACCCTCATGTGGAACAACGCCGAGCACGTCGAGGCGTACTTCGCGATCCCCGCCATGGGCGCGATCGTCCACACCCTCAACCTGCGCCTGCCCGCCGAGCAGTTGACCTTCATCGTCAACCACGCCGCCGACCGCGTCGTCATCGTCAACGGCTCCCTGCTCCCGCTCCTCGCGCCGCTGCTGCCGCACCTGCCGACCATCGAGCACGTGGTCGTCGCCGGCCCCGGCGACCGTTCCGTCCTCGACGGCGTCGCGCCGCGCGTGCACGACTACGAGGAGCTCATCGCCGGCCGCCCGACCACGTACGACTGGCCCGAGCTCGACGAGCGCAGCGCCGCCGCCATGTGCTACACCTCCGGCACCACCGGCGACCCCAAGGGCGTCGTCTACTCCCACCGCTCCATCTACCTGCACTCCATGCAGGTCAACATGACGGAGTCGATGGGTCTCACCGACAAGGACACGACCCTGGTCGTGGTCCCGCAGTTCCACGTGCTCGCCTGGGGCCTGCCGCACGCCACCTTCATGACCGGCATCAACATGCTGATGCCGGACCGTTTCCTCCAGCCGGCCCCGCTCGCCGAGATGATCGAGCGCGAGAAGCCGACCCACGCGGCCGCCGTCCCCACCATCTGGCAGGGCCTGCTCGCCGAGGTCACCGCCAACCCCCGTGACATCAGCTCGATGTCCCAGGTCACCATCGGCGGCGCCGCCTGCCCGCCCTCCCTCATGGAGGCGTACGACAAGTTGGGCGTCCGCCTCTGTCACGCCTGGGGCATGACCGAGACCTCCCCGCTCGGCACCATGGCCCACCCGCCGGCCGGGCTCACCCCGGAGGAGGAGTGGCCCTACCGCGTCACCCAGGGCCGCTTCCCGGCCGGCGTCGAGGCCCGCCTGGTCGGCCCCGGCGGCGAGATCCTGCCCTGGGACGGCGAGTCGGCGGGCGAGCTGGAGGTCCGCGGCAACTGGATCGCCGGCGCCTACTACGGCGGCGCGGACGGCGAACCCTTCCGCCCCGACGACAAGTTCAGCGCGGACGGCTGGCTCAAGACCGGCGACGTCGGCGTCATCAGCACCGACGGCTACCTCACCCTCACCGACCGGGCCAAGGACGTCATCAAGTCCGGCGGCGAGTGGATCTCCTCCGTCGACCTCGAGAACGCCCTCATGGGCCACCCGGCCGTCGCCGAGGCCGCCGTCGTCGCCGTCCCCGACGAGAAGTGGGGCGAGCGCCCGCTCGCGACCGTCGTCCTCAAGGAGGGCGCCAGCGCCGACTACGAGGAGCTGAAGGCCTTCCTCGCCACCGAGGGCGGCATCGCCAAGTGGCAGCTCCCGGAGCGCTGGGCGATCGTGCCGGCCGTCCCGAAGACGAGCGTCGGCAAGTTCGACAAGAAGGTGATCCGGAAGCAGTACGCGGACGGCGACCTGGACGTCACGCAGCTGTAGTCCATACGGACATCGCGACATCGATCGGCATCAACCAGCCCGGTTCACGGGCTAGTTGGTGCCGATCTTCGCGAGCAGGTCCACGATCCTGGCCTGCACCTCGTCGCTCGTCGAACGCTCGGCGAGGAACAGCACCGTCTCGCCCGAAGACAGCGACGGCAGCTCCGCCTCGTCGAGGTCGGTCGAGGTGTAGACGACCAGCGGGGTGCGGTTCAACTGCCCGTTCGCCCGCAGCCAGTCGATGATCCCGGCCCGCCGGCGGCGCACCTGCATCAGGTCCATCACCACCAGGTTCGGGCGGATCTGCTGGGCCAGCGCGACCGCCTCGGTGTCGGTCGCCGCCCGCGCCACCTGCATCCCGCGCCGCTCAAGGGTCGCCGCGAGCGCCTGCGCGATGTCCTCGTGCTCCTCGATGACCAGGACGCGCGACGGATGCTGCTCGCTGTCCCGGGGCGCCAGGGCCTTGAGCAGGACCGCCGGATCGGCGCCGTACGCCGCCTCCCGGGTCGCCTGCCCGAGCCCGGCCGCGAGCAGCACGGGCACCTCGGCCGCCACGGCGGCCTGCCGCAGCGACTGCAGCGCGGTCCGGGTGATCGGCCCGGTCAGCGGGTCGACGAAGAGCGCGGCCGGGAAGGCGGCGATCTGCGCGTCGACCTCCTCGCGGGAGTGCACGATCACCGGCCGGTAGCCGCGGTCGCTCAGCGCCTGCTGCGTGGACACGTCCGGCGCGGGCCAGACGAGCAGCCGGCGCGGGTTGTCCAGCGGCTCCGGGGGCAGTTCGTCGTCGACCGGCTGCGGCAGCGGCTGGTTCGACACCTCCACCGCGCCCCCCGGCCCGTCCAACGGCTCCGGCCCCTCCGCCGAGCCCTCGGCGGGCGCCTCTATGGCGTACGCGCGCCCCTCGGACGCCTGCGCGGGAGCAGGCACCGGTACGGGCACGGGCACGGGCACGGGGGAGGGCATGGGTACGGGAGAGGGCACGGGCGGCTCCACCGGCGGGTGGGCCGTCGCCGCCTCGGGCGCGGGCTGCCGGCCCTCCGCCGCCGGGTTTCCGAGCTTGCGCCGCCGGCCCGAGGGCGTGGCGGGCGTGGCACCGGCCGGTACGGGCGGGGTGGCCGGCGCGGGCAGCGGCGCGGCGGGCGTCGGCACGGCGGAGGTCGGTTTGGCGGGTGTCGGCACGGCGGACGCCGGCTTCGCGGTGGCCGACTGGACGAAGGGCACGCCCTGACCGAGCGTCCGCACGCTGAACGCCCGCCCCTGCGTCCCGCCGTCACGCGTCGTCGGCCCTGCGGGTGCCGCGGGTGCCGTGGGTGCCGTGGGCACCTCGGGCGGCAGCGGTACGGAGCCGGTGCCGGTCGCGGAGGGCGCGGGAGGCGCGATGGGCAGCGGGTGCGGCTGCGGCGGGGTGTGGTCGTCCTCCGGGAGCGTCCGTACGGCCTCGTGCGTGCTGTCCTGCGCCTGCGCATCGCCCGCGTGCGGTTCGGCGCGGTCGGCGTCGGCGGGCGGCAGCGCGAACGGCGTGCGCGGTCCCGCCTCGGCCGCCGCCGCGCGCTCCTGCGCCGCCGCGAGCGCCCGGCGGCGCCGGCCGGTCGGCTGTGGGGCGGCCTGCTCGCCCCTGGGCGCCTCCTGCGGCGCGGACGCGACGGCGGGCAGCGCGAGCGCGGGCCGGGGCCGGAGCCTGGGCGGCGGGGGCGTCCACCGGGACGCCCTGGGGCGGCACGGCGGCGCCGAGCGCCGGACGTCCCTGCGCGCTCTCGGCGGCGGTCATGACGGCGCCTTCGGCGGGCCGGCCGCGCCGCCGGCCGGTGCCGGAGGCGGCAGCCACCGCTGCCGGGGCGGGGGTGCTCTGCGCGGGGATCAGCTCGGCCGGGGTGCCGGTGGCGGGGGTGTCCCCGGCGCGGCCGCGCCGACGCCCGGTCGGCTGCGGCACCGGCGCGCCCTCGGGCGCCACCGGGCTCTCCAGGAACGCGTCCGTGGACGCCCGGCGCGCCCGCCGCCGACCGCCGCCACCCTGGGTGTCGGTGGGGGTGCCGGTGGGGGTGTCGGTGGGCGCCAGCTGTGCGGGAAGCGCCGGAAGTTCACCGGCGACGGGCTGTTCGGCGACGTGCGGGGCCGTTACGGATACGGGCTGCTCGGCCACCGGCTCGAGCACCGCCTCGGCCTCGGTCTCCTCCGGGCGAGGCTCCTCGGCGCGCTCGGACAGGACCGGCGCCTCGGGCACGGTGCCGCGCCCGGCGCCGAGCGGCAGCTCGACGACGTACGCGCCGCCCGTCGTCCCCGGCACCTCGTGGGTCTGCAGCACACCGCCGTGCGCGGCGACGATCCCGCGCACGATCGGCTGGTGGACCGGGTCGCCGCCCGCGTACGGGCCGCGGACCTCGATCCGTACGACGTCACCGCGCGGCGCGGCGGCGACCACGATCGTCGAGTCGGCGTAGCCGCCGCCCTGCGGCGGCGCGGCCTTGCTCTTGCCGGTGGCGTCGACCCCGGCGACGTCGGCGACCAGGTGCGCGAGCGCGGTGGTGAGGCGGGTGGCGTCGACCTCGGCCTCGATCGGCGGCGCGTGGACGGCGAACTGCGCCCGCCCGGGGCCGATCAGCTCGACGGCCCCGTCGATGCCGCCGGTGACGATCCCGGAGAGCAGCACGACGTCCTTGTCGAGGTGCTCGGCGCCGGCGTCGAGCCGCTGGTAGCCGAGGACGTTGTCGACGAGGGTGGTCATCCGGCCGTAGCCGGCGGAGAGGTGGTGGAGCAGCTGGTTGGCCTCGGGCCACAGCTGTCCGGCGTCGTCGGCGGCGAGGCTGCCGAGCTCGGCGCGCAGCTCCTCCAGGGGGCCGCGCAGCGACTCGCCGAGGACGGCCGTCAGCTGTTCGTGCCGGGCGGTCAGCGCGGTGACCCGCCGCTTCTGCTCGGCGAGCTCCTCCTCGTACCGCTGCCGCTGCTCGGCGGCCTCCGCCTCGTACCGCTCCTTCTGCTGTTCGAGCTCGGTGGTGAGCCGCTCGGTGAGGTCGGCGAGCTCGGCGGCGTGCGCCTCGACGAGCTGCTCGTGCGGCCGGCGGTCGGAGAAGGTCATGACGGCGCCGACGAGCTGGTCCCCGTCCCGTACCGGCGCGGTGGTCAGGTCGACCGGGACCCGGTCGCCGTTCTTCGCCCACAGCACCTGTCCGCGGACCCGGTGCTTGCGGCCCGACTTGAGGGTGTCGGCGAGCGGGGACTCCTCGTACGGGAAGGGCTGGCCGTCGGCGCGCTTGGGGAGGATGAGCGGGTGCAGCTCGGCGCCGCCGAGCTCGCCGGCCCGGTAGCCGAGGATCTGCGCGAAGGCGGGGTTCACGAGGACGACCCGGCCGTCGGTGTCGGTGCCGACGACGCCCTCGGACGCGGCGCGCAGGATCATCTCGGTCTGGCGCTGGGAGCGGGCGAGTTCGGCCTCGGTGTCGAGGGTGCCGGTGAGGTCGCGGACGACGAGCATGAGGAGCTCGTCGCCGGTGTAGCCGCTGTACGAGTCGTAGGCCTCGCGCCCGTCCTCCAGGCTGGCGCTGGTCACCTCGACGGGGAACTCGCCGCCGTCGGTGCGCCGGGCCATCATCCGGGTCGGCCGGGTGCGGCCCCGGTCGTCGGCCCCCTCGGGGCGGCGCATGGAGCCGGGGATGAGGCGCGAGTCGAAGTCCGGCAGCAGGTCGAGCAGCCCGCGCCCGACGAGGGCGGTGCCGGGCGTCTCGAACATGCCGAGGGCGATGGTGTTGGCGTTGACGACCGTGCCGTTGCAGTTGACCAGCACGAGGCCGTCGGGGAGGGCGTCGAGTATGGCTGCGAGGCGAGCAGCGCCTCGGGACGGCCTGCTGCTCACGAGACGCTTCCTCCCTGAACCCACTGCCACCGCACGTGCCCGTCCATCTTGCCGTTCGGGCCGCGGCCTGTCACGGAGGGAGTCTAAGGGAGGGAGCGCCTCCGCCTCTGGAGACGGGGTGGAGGTTCGGTGACCCGGTCATGCCGCGATCACTCCTTGACGTGCTCACCCCTTGACGTGGGGGAGGACGGGCCGCAGGTTCTCCCAGCGGTCGATCTCGCAGCCGTTGGCGCGGGAGAACCGGGCGTCGACGCTGCGGCCCTGCCACGTCCCGGTGATGTGCGCGGTGGCCGGGCCGCCGTACTGCTGGGTGCAGATCCCGTCGGCGGGCACGGCCGCGAAGGGGTCGGCGCCGGCCTGCGCGAGCTGGTCGAGCCGCTTGCAGGCGTTCGCGGCGGCGGGGTGCGTCCCGCCGGGCGTGCCGTCGCACTCCAGCCGGAAGGTCCCGTCGGCCTCGGCGTGCCCGCTCTTCTCGATGCTCACGGTGAGCGAGTCGGCCCCGGACAGCAGCGGCAGCGGCGGCAGCGGCCCGAGCCCGCCGAGGCCGGTCATGCCGGTGAGGGCGCTGGATGCGACGGTCGCGAGGAGGAGGGGGCGCAGCATGACGGACTCCCGTGAGGCGGTGCGGGCGATGGCGTTTCCCTGACTAACGCTCCGGGCCCCGGCGCGTTGCGCAACGCGGACTGCGCCGGGCGGGGGCTTTGCCCTGGCCCCCCGGGTCCTAGTACGGTGATAAGCGATTGGTGGCACGCACCTCGTCTGTGTCATCATCTCCACGCAGCACCCGCGCCCGCGCGGGAGTGTGAAGGAGGCGTCGCCTAGTCCGGTCTATGGCGCCGCACTGCTAATGCGGTTTGGGCCTTAAAGCCCATCGAGGGTTCAAATCCCTCCGCCTCCGCCCCACCGAAGCCCCGGTCCCCAGGACCGGGGCTTCGCCCGTTCCCGGGCACCCCAGCCCCTCGCCGCGTCCGCATGTGACCCCGGTCTCTTCTGGCGCGATCCGGGGCCCCGGAGCGCGCCGGGACACCCGGCCCGGCCCCGCCCGGCAACCGTGATCGTTTGGCGTTTCCGCAGGTCACAAGGGGTGGACCCAATGGATTTCACATGACGGCGGCAGTCATGTAATGTTCTTCCTGTCGCCGCGAGCGGGCCGAAAGGCCGGGGAGCGAAGACGAAAAACAAAACAAGCACTCGTAGCTTAACGGATAGAGCATCTGACTACGGATCAGAAGGTTGCAGGTTCGAATCCTGCCGAGTGCACAGAGTCGAGGGGCCCGGACGAGAGTCCGGGCCTCTCGCGTTGCGTGGGCGTGCGGGGGCCGCGTACTGCGACCGTCCGGAGCTACGCGGACGTGGTGTGGGTGAAGCCGAGGGAGATCAGTCCCTCGGATTGGCACAGCCTGTCGGAGGGGCCGTCGACTTCGGTCTGGAGGAGCTGGTAGGCGGCGCCGTGGGACTGGCCCCAGTGCATCGCGGCCCGCCACAGGACGCGGCCGAGGCCCCGGCCCCGGGCCTCGGGCAGGACGGCGAAGTACTGGGGCATGAGCTGGCGTCGGCTGATGGCGTCGGGGCGTACGTCCATGGGGCCGATCGCACCCACGATGCGGTTCTCAACGGCAGCGGCGAGGACCGGGCCGCACCGGCCGGCCTGCATCTGTGTGTGGAGGAAGGCCAGGCCGTCGGCGGCCATGGCAGCGGCGAACGGGGCGAAGGTCTCTCGCACGGAGGTCGGCCAGTCGGTGACGGGACGGACCGGACCACTGAGGTTCGGGCAAGGCCCGGCAGTGAAATCCTTCAGCTGGATACGGGTTCCGCGTGGATGTGCGGTCTCGGGGCCGAGGGGGCGTACGACCCGGGCGCCCGCCACGTCGTGCACGGCCGCGAGCTTCGCGGCCAGTTCGGCCGCCTCGTCCACGACATCGCCGCCGTGCCCGAAAGCGAAGATCTTGACGGTGCCGCGACCGCGCCGAGTCAGGGTGGGGACGAGGGTGCGCTCGGGCTCGTGCACCACTTCCTCGCGGAGGACTCTCTCGTCCTTCTCGCCGCCCCAGCGCCGATCCTTGTCGTAGGGCAGGAAGTCCCCTGTGGTGGCCGCCCGGAGGGTGTCCTCGAAGAGGTCGGCGGTCAGCGCGTCGGGGTGGACGGGGCCGAGGGTCGGCACGATCGGTGCGGTCAGCACGGGCCGTAGCCAGTCCCAGCGGAAGAACATGGCGGCACTCTAACGGCGAGCCCGGCAGGGCTCAGGCCCCGACGCGAGCGTGCCGGGGCCTGAACGGAGTTGGAGGGTCGGGTCGGGTCGGTCAGTGGGGGTTGTCGTCGCCGGCGTCGCAAGAGCACTCGGCGCTCTCCACGATCACGTCGAGGTCGTGGACGGCGGTCACCGTGGAGGCGGCGACGGGCGGGGCCGCGCGACGCGCCGAGGTCGGCGGGCCGGGCAGAAGATCGACCAGTACGGGCGGGGTCATGATCCGTTCTCCTTGTCTCCGTGTTGGCAGTAGCTGTGCAGCGGCGCTTTCGCCTCCTGGTAGTGCTTGGCCAGGGGGCGGCAGACCCGGCAGGTGCCGGACAGGGCGCAGCCTCCGCACCCTCCGGTGCGAAGCATGAGGCGGTCGGCGATGGCGCCGAGCCGGGTGAGGCCGTCGATGCCCTCGGCCATCAGGTCGATCTGGTCGTCGCGGCCGACCTTGCAGATCGAGACCTTGGCGTGCGGGTCGGCGTGGAAGAAGGTGTGTCCGGCGTTGCAGCCGGCGAACGGCTTGCGCTGCCGCAGGTGGGCGGCGGATTGGGCGAGCAGCGGTTCACCGCCACCGGAGATCGTGGGCGTCATGTTCGTGTACGAGTGGTGCTCGAAGTTCCACTCCTCGGCGAGGGCGGCCATGGCGTCGGCCTCGGCGGCGTTGTCCTGGGTCACCACGACGTTGATCCGCAGCGGCAGACCCGCTTCACGCGCCGCGTCCACACCGCGCCGGAAACCCTTCCACGCCCCGCGGCGCTGGGTGAGCGTGTCGAAGGCGTCCTCACTGGCCCCGTACATGCTGACGACCAGCCGGTAGGGCGGGTGGTCCCGGAAGAGTTCGAGGAGATCCGGGTGCCATAGCCGGGAGCCGTTGGTGGAGATGGTGAGCATCATTCCGGCCTGCCAGGCGTACCGGTAGGCGTCGTGGAAGTCCGCGTCCAGGGTGGGCTCGCCACCGGTGATCTGGAGCCAGAGGACGCCGGCCTCGCGCATGATGTCGAGCAGCCGCACCTTGTCCTCCCAGCCGAGGCCGGAGAAGGGGCGCTCCGGGAGGTAGCAGTGCTTGCAGCCGAAGTTGCAGCCGAGATTGATCTCCCAGGAGGCACGGCAGTAGCCGTACGGGGAGGGTTCACGCACCAGCACCGTCCCCTGCGCCAGTCGGCCGCTCAGGTCGATGCCCCAGGTGTCGGCGGCGGTCTGCGCGGCCCACGTGGGAAGCGCGCTTCCGGCGGTGGTGGCCTGCCGCAGGGCCTCGTAGTGGGTGGCGGGGATGCGAGCGCCGGCTCTCGCCCCGGGCTTGAGGAGCAGGTGGCCGTCGAGGAACGGGGACGCGATCAGAGCGTGGACCATCGGTGGCCCTCCTTCCGGGGCATGGGGCGTGGCGCCGAGGGCGAGGAGTGACGGTCGGCACGGCAGTGGATCTCGCCGAGTCCGTTGCAGGTGCCGCAGGTCTTGCCCGACGAGTTGGCGCCGCTGCCCCCGCAGTCCCCACACCTCTCGTTGACGGGAGGGAGAGAGCGAGGGGGCAGGGCACTGCGTGGGCTCGTGATCAGCTGGTGCACGAGACCTCCTCCGGGGCGTCTTCCCAGGTGTGGTGCGTGGAGTGGCCTGCGAAAAGACAGCAGCCGTCGCGGTCGGGGCCTGGGGCGACCACTGAGCAGTCCGACAGCACGGCCAACTCCGCCTCGGCACTGCCACGCCAGCGGAGCCACAGCGCAGTCCCGTACTCGCCGACGTCGGTGAGGAGGCCGTAGTGGTCATCGCCGACGTGTACGGGCAGTTGGCACTGCACAGCCCGGTCCACGCACTCCGTGGCCGACCTCTGCCGCGCTTCCCGTGCCAGGTCCAGCGGCACCCGGCGCCAGTGAGTGCACCGCATCACGACACCAGCCGGAGGGAGTTCACGGCCTTGGCCTCCGCGCACCGGCGACAGGCACACGGCGGGAAGCGGCCGGGGTTGTCCGGGAGTATCGGGTCGTCGCTCACGCGTACCTCCGTGAGTGGCCCCCACGTCCGGCCGGAGTCGCGGGAGACCCGCAGTGTCATCCGAACTCTTTCCTGTCCGTTCGCCATGGCCAGGAGCATCGCGATCGGCGGGCTTGACCGGAAAGGCCAGGCGGATTACCCAACTTGGGTAACCTCACCCTCGGTTGATAATGAGCAGCGATCCGTAGTCCTCATGTCGGAGCGTGTCCCATGCCCGAGCCACCCCGTGCGAAGGAACTTCCGGTCGGCCTGCTCACGGACCCAGTGATGATCGAGGCATGCGGCGCCAGGGACTTCAGCCGCGTCTTTCAGCTGGTCAAGGCACGAGCGGGTATTTACCCGTCGATGATTGCTCGCCGCTGTGACCTCACCCCGAGCCGCGTGGGCGAAGTGATCGCCGGGCGACGGCAGCTTCTGCACATGGACGTGATCGAGCGGATCTCGGACGGACTGCACATCCCTGGCCACATGCTCGGGCTTGCCCGACGCCCCTGGGAGACGCCACCCAGCCTGACGGCCACGCCCCGAGAACCGGCCGAGGAACCAGCCCCGTCCGGAGGGCAGCCGGCCTCTGGACTGCCCGGAGCGGACGTGGACAGCATCCTCGCCCTCGCGGCCGAGCGGGACCTCAGCCCGTCGACGCTGAACGCGCTGCACTCGTCGATCGCGGACTACTGGCGCCGGGACGACGAGCACGGTGGCGAGACCTTACGGCCGGCGGTCGTCGGACAGCTCCGCTACGTCGTCGATCTCCTCAAGGAGCAGCGGCCAGCCCCTCTGCGGGACGGATTGCACAGCATCGCGGCGGAGCTGGCCCGGCTCACCGGATGGACCTATTTCGATGCCCGCCAGTACAACCAGGCACGCGCCTACTTCACCGAATCCCTCGGCCTGGCCAAGGCCATCGACGACCGCCGGTTCATGGCCAACGTCCTTGCCTGTATGAGTCTCCAGGCCACTTACCAGGACAAGCCCGGAGACGCCCTCGCACTCGTCACAGCCGCCCAGGACCAGGCCCGAGCAGCGGCGGCCACCACACCGCGTGTACTGGCCATGCTCGCCATGCGCGAAGCCTTCGCCCATGCCACCCTCGGGAACCACGGCGCGACCCACACCGCGATCTCGGAAGCGCACACCCACTTCGGACGGATCAGCACCGGGGATCCGGACCCGGCTTGGGTCGCCTATTTCGACGAGCCGAAGCTGATCGCGGACACCGGCATCGCGCACGGCCGCCTGGGCGAAACGGCCCTCGCCGAACCCCTCATCGCGGATGCCCTCCGCCGTGAACACGC
Organism: Streptomyces fradiae; assembly: GCF_041270065.1. Classification (NCBI taxonomy): domain Bacteria; kingdom Bacillati; phylum Actinomycetota; class Actinomycetes; order Kitasatosporales; family Streptomycetaceae; genus Streptomyces; species Streptomyces fradiae. Next base: position 4,101,751 of record NZ_CP065958.1, read on the forward strand.
ATCGAACCACCGGGGCCGCGCCTTCCACGCCTTCTGGCTCGCCCGAACCCAGCTCCAGCGCGGAAAGCTGGACGAGGCGTGCCACACGGCCATGGACGCCCTGGCACCGGCGGCGGCCGTCAGCTCTCAACGAGTCGCCGGCCACCTGAGGGAGTTCTACGAAGAGCTGGAGCCCTTCCGCCGGGAACCGGCCGCGGTGGCCTTCGAGTCCCGGCTCCGCGAAGTGCTGCCCCGTCAGGTCAGCGGATCGCCTCGTCCATGAGCAGGTAGAGCAGCCCGACGAGTGAGCCGCTGCTGACGATCTCGCGGCGGTCGATCATGCCCCGTACGTCGGCCAGAGGAATCCACTCGATCCGGTCCGACTCGTTCTTTTCGGTCGGCGGCCCCTCATACGTCGCCCCGTCGGCCCGGAAGACGTGGTGCTGGGAGTCGGTGATGCCGTTGGCCGGCTCGGCGTAGATCAGCGGCTTGACCGGACCGGGCCGCCAGCCGGTCTCCTCCAGCACCTCACGGGCCGCGGCCTCGGCCGGCGTCTCGTCCTCCTCGATCAGGCCCATGGGCAGCTCCCACGCCCACGCATCCGTGATGAAGCGATGCCGCCACATCATCAGAACCTCACGCCGCTCGTTGACGACGGCGGCCACGGCCAGGTGCCGGAGCTTGACGACGTGGTGCTCCCACCGGTTCCCGTCCGGCGTCTCGACGTCGGTGAGCCACAGGTTCACCCAGCTGTTCTCGTAGATCGGACGTTCCCCGTGGATCTTCCACTGCATCGCTGCGGCCCCTCTCGATCGACCTCCAGCATCGCAGAGAGGGGGCAAGCCAGGGCTAGGTCCAGCCAGGATTTGCGTCAGCCTGACGAATACAGGCGGGCTTGCCGCTGCGCTGAGAGCGCGCCCTCTTCCCGCGCGAGCTCGCACAGTCCGCGGAGTGTGTCGGCCTGGCAGCCTCAAACGGGGCCTGGCCGGCCCGCACCTCGGCGAATGCATCCTCTGGGCCCCAGACCCGAGCTGACGCCCGAGAAGGTCGTCGACAGGGCCATGACCCGCAAGCCGATCGCCCTCTGAGGCCAGCGGTAAGACTCTCTCTACCTCATCAAGGCACCCGCCGCGCCCAGCGCGGCGCGCGCGGCCCGTCGTCCGGGCCGCCGCTCCTGTCTCCGCCCTGCTCCGCCCCGGCCGCCGGCCGCACGCTTGGCAGCTCGGGTTGATAGGGGGTGATCCCGCGATGTGGCTGAGGCCGTAAGCGAGTTCAACTCAAGACGATGCCTCCGGCGGGGGTGCTCCGGCTCCGGGACGGAGGGGGCCCGCGGGCGAGTGCCGGCCGGTGGGGTGTGGCGGTGGGATTTCGGGAGTGTGGTGGGTGCAGCAATGTTTGAGGGCGCTGGCAGGCGACCTTTATCTGCTTCCTTGGTGCTCCAGTCGCGCCACCAGGCCCGGGCGCGGAATAGTTCGATAAACTGCGAACGGAATTAAAGAGAAGCCTGGATGTTGCGGCAGATCGATGAATCCAGCCCTCCCGAGACTGCACATTTGGGAATTCATGGCGCCGGAGAATGCTCCTCGGTCGATTCTGCTATCACCAGTGACGAAATTTTGATCCGGAAGCTCGGTCTCCTCTGTTCCGTAGCTACCGATGCTGCCGACTAGAGTCCATTCCTGAGGCTCTGCACCGTATCGAGCGAGGAGGATGTCGGCCTCGCTATCGAGGTACTGCCGCCCCTCCTGCAGTCGTGCGCTGATGAGTACGCCGGACGCAGGGTGGAGGTTGATGTGGAGCCCGGGGCTAAATACCCCCCTGGCGATTCGCACAAACGACCGAAGGGTGGCGCCGTCGATTCCTTCTACGGCCGGAAAGTCGGGGATCTTATCTTCCAGCTCGTCCGCCTTCGCTGGCTCGCTTGCCTTCTGGGGGCGTTGCCGCTGATTGGGTCCCTGCTTGCCTTTCCGGGGCTCGGCGGCACCCACGTCATTCGACAGCCCTAGATCGTGCAGCGCCGCGCTTACGTAGGCGAAGGCGGAGAAGGCTGTTGCGACGTAGCGTGTGTCAAAGAGCGATCCCATCCCGGTTACCCTGATGAGAGAGCCCGGAGGAAACCTTGACTTGAGCTCGCCTGAATCCCATTGTTCCCTGTTGGAAACCTCAAGCGAAACATCGTGCAGCAATCCTTCTGTTTCGAGGGCATCCTCCAATGTGGGGAATAGGGCGTCGCCAAGTGACTTGTTGGTGTATGCCTCCGTCCAAGATCCCTGATAGTGCTGAGCTGCCACGCGAGGGCCAACGGTGGTCCTCTTTTCAGAGCGCTCCGTCTGCCGGAACTCTTCGGGGACTCCTCCGTCCAGTTGCGCCAGCATTGCGCGAACCTTGTCTGTGTCTACATACAGAAATTCCCGAAGAATCACAGAGTCCTCCCTGAGACGGATAGGCCTCACTCTAGAGCGTGAGACGTCCGCGGTTCGTGGGTTTTGCAAGATCTGCTTGCTTGGTTTCCCCGGCGGTTCGGCATGGCTCGAACGCAGTCAAGGTGTGGTGCGCTCACAGGGAAGGGGGCCTGGTGCCGACGACTTCCCACGATGGGGCGCCCTGGATGAGAGAGCGGACGCCACAAGCAGGACATGGCCACGACGTGACTCAGATTCCTGTCGGCAGGATCCCCGCGTAGACATGGCGTAGATGGGCTGCGATTACTTCCCGGACTGCCTGCAGCTCGCGCCCGATGCTGTCGGCCTGCTTTAGCATCTCCGCTAGATCGAAGGTCTCATAGTGACGATGGAACGACTCGATGTTGGATATGGCATCGCGAACGTAGCCCCTCACCTCGTCGTCCAGTGCGAGGCCGACTAGCATTCGAACACTCAGCTCAGATTTCTCGGCGACCGGTCCCGCATCCTCAAGTTCCCCGGTCAACCTGTGGTCCAGATCAGGATTGGACTCAGACTCGCTTACTGAATGGAGGTCTCCCCCACGTAGAGTCTGCCTTTCGCCTCGTATATGAGCGATCAGGATCCATTTATCATGCAACTCTGACACCGCGCTGTGCAGTTCGAGTAAGTGCGTCGCCTCAAACTCGACTCGCCGGTCACGAAGGCTGCCCGATCGTGTCACTGCCCGCGCGATGCGTTCCCTCTTCAGGGTGTGACGATGATTGAGGAACGTGGTTCCGAGTGTCACCCCGATTCCCAGCAGGAACGACCCGACTGTCCAAGCAACTCCCCAACCCCCAGAAGGCATGGTGCAACCGTGATACACGTCGGCTTGGCTGCGCAAGTGTGCCCCGCCTTGGGGGCGCTGAGCGCTGCGCTAATGCCTTGACGGGGACGCGCCAGGTCACAGGCAGGATTCAAGCATGAAACCCCGGGGATGGCCCGGGGCTTCACTGTCGCTGGAGGGATGAGACCGCTAACCGAACGCAGCCACCTGCAGCTGCGGACCCTCATCAGAGTCGTCACGAGTGGAGAGGCCCGACGTCGGGAGGCGGTGCCCGCGGCTTACGGCTACGCGGAGTGCGTCCCTCAAGGCGGTTGTGAGGTCTTGCGTCAGGAGGCGGAGCTCCTCCGTCTCGATCTCCTCGTCGGCGAGGGTCTCCATGGCGTGTTCGGGGCACCAGCTGCACGACCTGCTCGCGAAGTTCGAGGGGTACGTCGCTGCGCCGGTCGGCTGGGATCTGGAATCGCTGCTGGACCCCGTTGAACTCAAGGCTGAGCGGTCGGAGGAACTGACCGACGGCAGTCTCCACGGGCTCGTACTCTGCGAGAGATTCCACGGCGAGCTGGGCCTCGGCGACGAGTACATCGCGTTCCGGCCCGGATACCGCTGGATGCCGTATAGAGGCGAGAAGCCAAGTAGCCTGACAGTCGACTAGCGATCGGTAGGCCCCAACAGGGCGCGGCACTCAGCCGCAGGTAGGGGTTATCCCCTCCCGTCCCTCGGGGCTGTCAGTGGGGGCTCTTACCGTGTCCATGGGTGGGGCCGGTACCGAGGCGTCCAGCACTGGAGAATCAACGGCAGACCTCCCGGTCTGCGCGGGGGTGGTTACGGCCTAACCGGCGTCCGGGAAACAAGGGCCCGAGAGCAGCCTGCCAGCCCGGCTCCACCCGCGCGGGACTAAGGATCAGAAGGTTGCAGGTTCGAATCCTGCCGAGTGCACAGAGTCGAGAGGCCCGGACGAGAGTCCGGGCCTCTTGCGTTGCGTGGGTGTGCGGGGGTGGCCATGTCGGTCGTCCTCCCCGGCCGTCCGGGGGACACGTGTGCGTCCTGGCGAGCGTTTCCCGTCCCGTGGGGCACCCCTTGACGGGACGAAAGGGAGACGCGATGCCGCTCTATCTATCGAGGTTCAGCTACACGCCGGAGACCTGGGCGAGGCTCATCGGCCAGCCCGAGAACCGTGCGCAGGCCGCTCAGGCGTACATCGAGTCGGTCGGCGGCAGGCTCCACGGCTTCTGGTACGCGTTCGGCACCCGCGACGGCTACAACCTGTGGGAGGCCCCCGACAACGTCTCGATGGCCGCGGTCGCCCTGGCGATCAGCGGCGGCGGCGCGCTCAGTTCGTTCGAGACGACCGTTCTCCTGACCATCGACGAGACTCTGGACGCCCTGCGCAAAGCCGGACAGGTCCAGTACCGGGCTCCCGGCACGTGACGGTCCGGGCCACCCGGCGGGGCCGGCGCCGCCGGCCCCGCCGGTAGCGTCCGGGGCATGGACGTCTGGTACGCCGCATACGGGTCCAACATGCATCTCGAACGGCTGGGGCGGTATCTCGCCGGGTGCCGGGATCGGACGCCGCCGCGGGAGTCGCGGGCGGTCGAGTTGGGGGGAGTGCTGTATTTCGCCACCGAGTCGGCCGTGTGGGGCGGGGGGCGGGGTTTCTACGATCCGGACGGGGAGGGGCGCACGCTCGGGCGGGCGCATCTCATCAGTGGCGGGCAGTTCTCGGACATCGCCGCGCTGGAGATGTACCGGGAGCCCGGCCTTGGCACCGGGCTCGATCTGGATGAGGCCGTCGCGCGCGGGCGGCTCGCGTTCGGGCCCGGGCGGTACGAGACGGTGGTGTGCGCCGGTGAGGTCGACGGGGTGCCGCTGCTCACGTTCACCGCGCCCTGGGCCGTCGCCGATGTCGAGCTGCGGGCGCCCTCGGAGCCGTATCTGCGCCATCTCGCCGCCGGACTGCGGGAGTCGGGGGCCTGGAGCGATCAGGAGATCGCCCGCTACCTGGCCGGCAGCCCCGGTGCCGCCGGGACCTGGACCGAGGCGGATGTCCTGAGCCTCTTCCCGTCCTGAGCCTCGTCCCGGAGGACTCCTGAAATCGGCAACCCCGGCGCAGGCGGCCCGACTACCCCGAATCACCCCACCCACACCCACATCACCCCCGAACCGGGCTTTTCCCACACCTTCGGGTGAACCGGACTGATTTCCATGTCAGTTGAATATGCCCTCGGCTTAGCGTGCAGGTGGAGGTGACGCCAAGATGACCGCCATCGACGCCATCGACATCGACGACTTCGTGCACGCCGCCACGGGGGCGCGGCTGCGCAGGCTCACGCTGCCGGACGGCACGCACTGGTTTCCGGCCGTGGACGCGGCACGCCAACTCGGGTTCGGGAGCGCGCGGCAGGCGCTGCGCGCGTATGTCGGGGACGGGTTGCACGCGACGGTCGACGAGCTGCCGATCGAGCTGGCGGGCAACCGCGGCCTGCGCAACGGGCTGCGGAAGTCCACGCGGATGGTGTGTCTGGAAGGGCTCGTGCAGCTGGTGAACGCCTCCCGGCGGGCGGCCGCCGGGCCGTTCCGGGCCTGGGTCGCCGACCTGGTCGTCGGGGTGCAGCGGGACGGGTCGTACGGGCTCGACCCCGCCCCCGCGGCCGCCGGGTTCGTCCTTCCGCAGCCGCTCCTCGACGTGCTCGTCCGCCTTGAGGAGGCCGCCCTGCGGCCCGAGGCCGAGTGGGGCGAGCTGCTGCGCGAGGCCGGGCAGGACCTGCACCGGCTCGCCGAGTCCCTGGACCGGCTCTCCCTCCCCGTCCAGCGCACCGGCCCGGACCCCGCCGCCGGGTCCGCCGCCGCCGGGTCCGCCGCCGGGCCCGGCACGGAGACGACGGTCCCCGTCGCCCGCACCCCGCAGGAGCTGCTCGACTCCTGGTCCGCGCGGAACGCCGTCGTCGGCGCCGACGTGCACGCCGTCGCCGCCTACCTCGCGCCCGCCCTCGTCCGCGGCGGGGTCCGTTACCGCCTGGAGGAGGTGGCCCGCCGTACCGGACTCACCGCCGAGCGGGTCCGCGACTGCGTCCGCACCCTCGTCGAGCGCGGCTGCATGCGACACGCCGGCGGCGCGGGCTCGGACGGCGGACTCCTCTACGCCCTCCCCTGACCAGACCCCACGGGACCCGACCCGTATGACCAGACCCGACCCGTACATCGGTGAGTGTCAGTGGGGGGTACGACACTGGGGGCATGGTGTGGCGAAGCAGCGGCGTCTCCTGGCAGGGCGGCGCGCCCCGGCTCCGCTGGGCGGGGGCCGGCGGGCGCGTCAGCCCGCTGCCGTACGGGCGGGAGCTCGGCTTCCGGGCCGCCGGCGGCGAGCGGCGCTGCTCCGGCGCGCGCGGCAACCCCTGCCCCCTGGCCGCCGCCGTGCCCGGGCGCAGCACGGGCGGGCGGTGCGCGGAGTGCGCGCGCCTGGACCGGGCGCACTCGGTGGCCGCCGACACGATCGCCGACGACCCGCGGCCGTACCGCGTGTACCTCGCCTGGTTCGGGCCCGGGATGGTGAAGGTCGGCATCACGGGCGAGGAGCGCGGCTCCGCCCGCCTGCTCGAACAGGGCGCGATCGCGTTCGCCTGGCTCGGCCGCGGCCCGCTGATGGCCGCCCGCCGGACCGAGGAGGTGCTGCGGCACGCGCTCGCGGTCCCCGACCGCATCCCGTACGCCCGCAAGCGCGCCGTACGGTACGCGCTGCCGCCCGCCGAGGAGCGCGCCCGCGAGCTCACCGAGCTGTACGGGCAGGCCGCCGGCGTGCCCGCCTGGGCCGAGACCCTCCAGGCGCTGCCCTGCCAGGTGCAGGACCATGCCCAGGTCTTCGCCCTCGACGCCCTCGAGGACTCACCACCCGGCCGCGTCGTCACCGAGCTCGTCGCCGACGGGGTCGTCGCCGGCCGGCTCGTGGCCGCCGCCGGGCCCGATCTGCACCTCCTCGACGCCGACGCCCGGCCCCTGGTCCTCGACACCCGGCTGCTCACCGGCTGGGAGCTGGCCGCCGCGCCCGCCGGGCACCCGGTGACCGTACCCACCACCGCGGCACCCGCCCCGACCTGCGAGGACGCCGCCGCCCAGGCCCCCCTCTTCTGACCGGCGGCCGCAAGCTCTGAACCGTAAAGTCTTGGATCCCTTCGGGCGTGATCCATGGACAGTCCGGGCCGCGCCCCCGCAGGGTGATCACATGACCCAGAGCCTGGTGGCGGGCCTCGAACCGCCCTACTACACCGCTGTCTTCACCTCCCTCCGCTCCGACGACTTCACCGAGGTCGAGGGCTCCGCCGAGGCGTACGCCGCGACCAACGCGCGCATGCACGAGCTCGTCCAGGACGTGCCCGGCTTCCTCGGCTACGAGTCCGCCCGCACCCCCGGCGGCCTCGGCATCACCGTCGCCTACTTCCGCGACCTGGAAGGCCTCGCCGCCTGGCGGCGAGAGCCCGAGCACGCCGAGGCGCAGCGGCGCGGGCGCGAGGAGTGGTACTCCGCCTACAGCCTGCACATCGGGAAGGTCGAGCGGAGCCACGCCTTTGTCCGCCCCTGACGCGGAGGCGGTACGCGTACGGGCCTGGGCCGGGCGCCTCGGGCTGCCCGGGCTCGTCGACGTCCACACCCACTTCATGCCGCGCAACGTCCTCGACAAGGTGTGGGCCTACTTCGACTCCGCCGGGCCGCTCACCGGCCGCCCCTGGCCCATCACGTACCGGGAGGAGGAGCAGCGGCGGGTCGAGCTCCTGCGGGAGTTCGGCGTCCGGGCCTTCACCTCGATGCTCTACCCGCACAAGCCCGGCATGGCCGGCTGGCTCAACGACTGGGCCGCCGACTTCGCCGCCCGCGTCCCCGACTGCCTGCACACCGCGACCTTCTTCCCCGAGCCCGGCGCCGCCGACGACGTCCGGCGCGCCCTCGACCGGGGCGCCCGGGTCTTCAAGGCGCACGTCCAGGTCGGTGCCTACGACCCCAACGACCCGCTGCTCGACGCCGTGTGGGGCACGCTGGAGGAGGCCGGCACCCCGGTGGTGATCCACTGCGGCTCCGGGCCGGCCCCGGGGCCGTACACCGGTCCCGGCCCGATCGGGCGGCTGCTCGCCCGCCATCCGCGGCTGCGGCTGATCATCGCGCACATGGGCATGCCGGAGTACGGCGACTTCCTCGACCTCGCCGAGCGGTACGAGCACGTCCACCTCGACACCACCATGGCCTTCACCGACTTCAGCGAGGGCCTCGCGCCCTTCCCGGCGACGGCGGCGGAGCTCAAGCGGCTTGACGGGCTGCGCGAGCGGATCCTGCTCGGGACCGACTTCCCCAACATCCCCTATCCGTACGGGCACCAGCTCGACGCCCTCGAACGGCTCGGGCTCGGCGACGACTGGCTCCGGGCCGTCTGCCACGACAACGGCGCCCGGCTGTTCGGCCTCCCGCCCGGGTAACCGCCGCCCCCGCCCTTTCTCAGGGAATTCACAGACAAGGGAAAGGCTGGTCTCACCCGGACCCGGTTCCGTGGTCCCATGACTGCGACCACCCCCCGTTCGCGTACCGAACTGCTGCGGCCCGACGGCACCGCCGTCCGCGTCCTCGTCGTCGACGACGAGGCCTCGCTCGCCGAGCTGCTCTCCATGGCCCTGCGCTACGAGGGCTGGCAGGTGCACAGCGCGGGCGACGGGGCCGGCGCGCTGAAGCGGGCCCGGGAGTTCCGGCCCGATGTCGTCGTGCTCGACATGATGCTGCCCGACATGGACGGCCTGGCCGTCCTCGGGCGGCTGCGGCGCGAGCTGCCCGAGGTGCCGGTGCTCTTCCTGACCGCGAAGGACGCGGTCGAGGACCGGATCGCCGGGCTCACGGCGGGCGGCGACGACTACGTCACGAAGCCGTTCAGCCTGGAGGAGGTCGTGGCCCGGCTCCGCGGCCTCATCCGGCGTTCCGGCGCCGCCGCGGCGCGCGCCGAGTCGCTGCTCACGGTCGGCGACCTCACCCTCGACGAGGACAGCCACGAGGTCACCCGCGGCGGCGACTCGATCCACCTCACCGCGACCGAGTTCGAGCTGCTGCGCTTCCTGATGCGCAACCCGCGCCGGGTGCTCAGCAAGGCGCAGATCCTGGACCGCGTGTGGTCGTACGACTTCGGCGGGCAGGCGAACGTCGTCGAGCTCTACATCTCCTACCTGCGGCGGAAGATCGACGCCGGGCGCAGCCCGATGATCCACACCCGGCGCGGGGCGGGATATCTGATCAAGCCCGGGGAATGAGCGGTGCCTGCCCGCCGTAGGACGTGGTCGCGGCCGTGGTCCCTCCGTACCCGGCTCGTGGTCTCCGCCGTCGCCCTGATCGCCGTCGTCTGCGCGGTGATCGGGACGGTGACGACGATCGCGTTCCGGTCCTATCTGTACGACCAGGCGGACACCCGTCTGCAGGAGGTCGCCAACCGGGCCGCCGGGCCGCCGCCGAGCTTCGCCGGGCCGTCCCCGGGCGGCTTCGACACGCCCCTCGGCTTCGTCATCGGGCCGGGTGCCCCGCTGGGGACCGTCGGCGCCCGGGTGGTGGACGGCGAGCTCACGTCGGCGGACCGCTCCGTGCCGCCGGAGGACGGGGTGTACGGGCCGAGCTATCGGTCGATCAGGCTCGACGACGCCCAGAGCGCCGCCCTCGCGGCCGTCCCCCGCGACGGCGACCCGCACACCGTGTCCCTGCCGGGCGGCCTCGGCGACTACCGGGCGCAGTACGCCACCGGCAAGAACGGCGACTTCCTCATCGGGATACCGCTCGCCGAGCTCCAGGACTCCCTCTCCACCCTGGTCGTCGTCGAGTTGAGCGTGACGGCCGCCGGCCTGCTCGCCGCCTCGCTCGCCGGGACGGTGCTCGTACGGGTGGCCCTGACGCCGCTTCGCCGGGTCGCCGTGACCGCCGCGCAGGTGTCCCGACTGCCCCTGCACAGCGGCGAGGTGGCGCTCGACCACCGGGTGCCGGAGGCGCAGGCCGATCCGCGTACGGAGGTGGGACAGGTCGGCGCGGCGATCAACCGGATGCTGGACCACGTCCATTCGGCGCTCGACGCGCGGCAGCGCAGCGAGACCCGGGTGCGGCAGTTCGTCGCGGACGCCAGCCATGAGCTGCGCACGCCGCTCGCCTCGATCCGGGGGTACGCGGAGCTGACCCGGCGCGGCCGGGAGGAGTGCGGGCCCGACACCCGGCACGCCCTCGGGCGGATCGAGTCCGAGGCGACCCGGATGACGGGCCTGGTGGAGGACCTGCTGCTGCTCGCGCGGCTCGACACCGGACGCCCGCTCTCGTACGAGAGCACCGATCTCTCCCTCCTCGTCCTGGACGCGGTCTCCGACGCCCGCGCGGCCGGGCCCGAGCACCGCTGGCGCCTCGAACTCCCCGAGGGCGACGGCGCGGTGAAGACGGACGCCGACCCGGCTCGTCTGCACCAGGTGCTCGTGAACCTCCTGGCCAACGCCCGTACCCACACCCCGCCCGGTACGACCGTGACGGCACGTCTGTACGAACAAGGCGCCCACGCGGTCATCGAGGTCGAGGACGACGGGCCGGGGATCCCCGCCGACCTCCTGCCGTCCGTCTTCGAGCGCTTCGCGCGCGGCGACGTCTCCCGGGCGCGCAGCACCGGCAGTACGGGCCTCGGCCTGGCCATCGTCCGGGCGGTCACCCTCGCCCACGGCGGCGAGGTGACCGTCGACAGCGCGCCCGGCCGCACCCTGTTCTCGGTGTCGATCCCCGACCGGCGTTGACCTCGCAGCCCTGACTCACAGCCCCGCCACAGCCTCACCACACCGCCGTGACAGCGCGCCCGGCGAGCGTCTGTGTCATGCGAACGCTTCCCGCGCGGGAACACCTCCCGGTGGGCGCGGCCGGTCCCCGCCGGCCCGTCCTCGACGTGGTGATTCCCGTCTACAACGAGGAGAAGGACCTGGAGCCGTGCGTGCTGCGGCTCCACGACCACCTCTCCCGCACCTTCCCGTACGCCTTCCGGATCACGGTCGCCGACAACGCGTCCACCGACACCACCCCCCACGTGGCCCGGGCGCTCGCCGCCCGCCTCCCGGACTCCGTGCGCTCCGTGCGCCTGGAGGAGAAGGGCCGGGGCCGGGCGCTCCGTACGGTCTGGTCGGCGTCGGACGCCCCCGTCCTCGCGTACATGGACGTGGACCTGTCCACCGACCTCAACGCGCTCCTTCCGCTCGTCGCGCCGCTGATCTCCGGGCATTCCGACCTCGCGATCGGCTCGCGGCTCGCCCGCTCCTCCCGGGTGGTCCGCGGCCCGAAGCGGGAGTTCATCTCGCGGGCCTACAACCTGATCCTGCGCGGCTCGCTCGCCGCCCGCTTCTCGGACGCCCAGTGCGGTTTCAAGGCGATCCGGCGGGACGTGGCCGAACAGCTCCTCCCGATGGTCGAGGACACGGGGTGGTTCTTCGACACCGAGATGCTGGTGCTCGCCGAGCGGGCCGGGCTGAGGATCCACGAGGTGCCGGTGGACTGGGTCGACGACCCGGACTCGACCGTGCACATCGTCCGTACCGCCACCGACGACCTGAAGGGCGTGTGGCGGGTGGGGCGGGCGCTCGCGACCGGTTCGCTGCCGCTCGACCGGCTCGCCCGGCCCTTCGGCGACGACCCGCGCGACCGCGAACTGACCGGCGTACCGGGCGGGTTGGCCCGTCAGCTGGTCGGCTTCTGCGTGGTCGGCGCCCTCTCCACCCTCTTCTACCTCGTGCTCTACTCCCTCTTCCGGCTCGGCGTCGGCCCCCAACTCGCCAACGCCGCCGCGCTCCTCGTCTCCGCCGTCGCCAACACGGCCGCGAACCGCCGGCTCACCTTCGGCGTACGGGGCCGGGAGCGGGCCGCCCGCCACCAGGCGCAGGGGCTCGTCGTCTTCGCCATCGGCCTGGCCCTCACCAGCGGCTCGCTCCTCGCGCTCACCGCCGCGACCGGCGATCCGGCCCACTCCACCGAACTCGCCGTACTGATCGTCGCCAACCTGGCCGCGACCGTCGTGCGCTTCCTCCTCTTCCGCCTCTGGGTCTTCCCGGCCCCGGAGCGCTCCAACGGCACAAGGACCTCTCGATGACCTCCCCGAACGCGCTTGTACGTCTACGGCGCTCCTGGCGCGGGCGGACCGAGGACGCACCCTGGGTGCGCCCCGCCCTCCTCGGCCTGCTGCTCGCCACCGCCGCCCTCTACCTCTGGAACCTGAGCGCGAGCGGCTACGCCAACTCCTTCTACTCGGCGGCCGTGCAGGCCGGCGGCGAGAGCTGGAAGGCCCTCTTCTTCGGCTCGCTCGACTCCGCCAACGCCATCACCGTCGACAAGCCGCCGGCCGCGCTGTGGCCGATGGCGCTGTCCGTCCGGCTCTTCGGGCTCGGCTCGTGGCAGATCCTGGTGCCCGAGGTGCTGATGGGCGTGGCCACGGTCGCGGTCCTGTACGCGGCCGTCCGGCGCCGGTTCGGCGCGGGCGCCGGGCTCATCGCGGGCGCGGTCCTCGCCCTCACGCCGGTCGCCGCGCTGATGTTCCGCTTCAACAACCCGGACGCGCTGCTCGCGCTGCTGATGACCGTCGCCGTCTACTGCGTGCTCCGCGCCCTGGAGCTGGACAGGGGCGCGGGGCGGTGGCTGGTGTGGGCCGGGGTGGCGCTCGGGTTCGCGTTCCTGGCGAAGACCCTGCAGGCCTTCCTGATCCTGCCGGTCCTCGCCCTGGTGTACGTGGTGTGCGCGCCGGGCGGTCTGGGCCGCAGGCTCGGCCGGCTGGGCCTGGGCGGGCTCGCGCTGCTCGTGTCGGCGGGCTGGTGGGTGGCCCTGGTCGAGCTGTGGCCGAAGTCCTCCCGGCCGTACGTCGGCGGCTCGCAGAACAACAGCTTCCTTGAGCTGACCTTCGGCTACAACGGCCTGGGCCGCATCAACGGCAACGAGGTCGGGAGTGTCGGCGGCGGTGGTGCCCGGGGCGGCGGGGGGCGCATGACGATGGAGCTCCCGGCGGGTGTGGAGCTGCCGGGCGGCGCCGGTGGTCCGGGCGGCGGGCGCGGGGCCGGGGGCGGCGGCTGGGGTGAGACGGGCCTCGGCCGGATGTTCAGCGAGCAGATCGGCGGTCAGATCTCCTGGCTGCTCCCGGCCGCGCTGATCCTCCTCGTCGCCGGCCTCGTGGTCACCTGGCGGGCGGCGCGCACCGACACGGCGCGCTCGGCGTTCCTGGTGTGGGGCGGCTCGCTGCTCCTGACGACGGGCGTCTTCAGCTTCATGGCCGGCATCTTCCACGAGTACTACACGGTGGCGATGGCCCCGTACATCGCGGCTCTCATCGGCATGGGCGCGGCCGTGCTGTGGGAGGAGCGGGCGCATCTGCTCGCCTCGGCGGCGCTGGCCGGCACGGTCGCGGCGACGGCGGTGTGGGGCTGGGTGCTGCTCGGGCGTACGCCGGACTGGCTGCCGTGGCTGCGCTGGGCGGTGCTCGTCGCCGGGTGCGCGGCGGCCCTCGGGCTGCTGCTCGCGGGGCGGCTCGACCGGCGGTTCGGGCTCGCCCTGGCGGGCCTCGGTCTCGCGGCGGGGCTCGCGGGCCCCTTCGCGTACACCTTGGCGACGGTCGCCGACGGGCATCAGGGCTCGATCGTGACGGCGGGCCCGAGCGGCGCGGCGCGCGGCGGCCCCGGCGGCATGGGCGGCAACGGCCGGATGTTCGTCCTGTACGGGCCGGGGCCGGGGCCGGGCGGGGGGCAGGCTCCCGGGGGCCAGGTTCCGGGCGGCCGGGGCGGTCCGGGCATGGGCCAGACCCCCGGCGGTCCTGGTGAGAACCAGGGCGGTCCCGGCGGCGGCATGGGCGGTCTCCTCAACGGCGCGAGCGTCGGCACCGAGGCCAAGGAGAAGCTCCTCGCCGACGCCGACTCCTACACCTGGGTCGCCGCCGCCATCGGAGCCCAGAACGCGGCCAGTTACCAGCTCGCCACCGAGAAGCCGGTGATGGCGATCGGCGGCTTCAACGGCAGCGATCCGTCGCCGACCCTCGCGCAGTTCAAGCAGTACGTGGCCGAGGGGAAGATCCACTACTTCATCGCGTCCGGCGGCGGCATGGGCGGAGGAATGGGCGGCGGCAGCGAGATCTCGTCCTGGGTCGAGGAGACCTTCGAGAAGGTCACGGTCGGCAACGCCACGTTCTACGACCTGACCGGCAAGGCCTGACGAGCCTGGCCTGACCGGCCGAAAGCAGTCGGCCGAAAAAAATCCCTATACAGCGTACGAGGGCTCCTTTACGGTGTACGAGAACTGATCCTCGTACACCGTAAGGGAGTGTCTACATGACGGCGACGACCGCCGCGAACGACCAGGCCGCCCCCACCGGCGGCCACCCGCAGCGCTGGCTGATCCTCGGCGTCATCTGCCTCGCCCAGCTCACCGTGCTGCTCGACAACACCGTCCTCAGCGTCGCCATCCCGTCGCTGACCTCGGAGCTCCACGCCTCCACCAGCGACATCCAGTGGATGATCAACGCGTACTCGCTCGTGCAGTCCGGTCTGCTGCTCACCGCGGGCAACGCGGCCGACCGCTACGGGCGCAAGAAGATGCTCGCCATCGGTCTCGCGCTGTTCGGCCTGGGCTCGCTCACCGCCGGACTGGCCGACTCCACCGGGCAGTTGATCGCCGCCCGTGCGGGCATGGGCATCGGCGGCGCGCTGCTGATGACCACGACCCTCGCCGTCGTCATGCAGATCTTCGACGACTCGGAGCGGGTCAAGGCCATCGCGCTGTGGGCCACGGTCGGTTCGCTCGGCTTCGCGGCCGGGCCGCTGATCGGCGGCGCGATCCTCAACCACTTCTGGTGGGGAATGATCTTCCTGATCAACATCCCGGTGGCCGTGATCGGCCTGGTCGCCGTCCTCAAGCTGGTCCCCGAGTCGAAGAACCCGCAGGGCGAGCGCCCCGACATGGTGGGCGCCCTGCTGTCCACCATCGGCATGACCTCCGTCGTGTACGCGATCATCACCGGCCCGGAGCACGGCTGGATCTCCGCCCAGGTCCTGCTCCCGGCGGTGCTCGGCATCCTCGTCCTGGGCGCCTTCGCGCTGTGGGAGCTGCGCGTCCCGTACCCGATGCTCGACATGCACTTCTTCCGCAACCAGAAGTTCGTGGGCGCGGTGGCCGGCGCGATCCTGGTGATGTTCGGCATGGGCGGTTCGCTGTTCCTGCTGACCCAGCACCTGCAGTTCGTGCTCGGGTACGAGCCGCTGGAGGCGGGTCTGCGGATGGCGCCGCTCGCGCTGACCGTGGTCGTCCTCAACATCTCCGGTGTGGGCCCGCGGATCGTGATGAAGCTCGGCACGCCGCTCACCGTCGCGGTCGGCATGACGCTGGTGGCGGGCGGTCTCACCTCGATCGCGCTGCTCGGCGGAGGCACCGAGGGCACCTACTGGGGCATGCTGCTCGGCCTGGTCCTGATGGGCATCGGCCTCGCGGTCTCCAACCCGGCCATGGCCAACGCGATCATGAGCGCCATCCCGCCGGAGAAGGCCGGTGTCGGCGCCGGTGTGAACGGCACCCTCGCGGAGTTCGGCAACGGCCTCGGCGTCGCCGTCCTCGGCGCGGTCCTCAACGCGCGCTTCGCCGCCCTCGTCACCGTCACCGCGACCTCCCTGCCGGCCGCGCTTGCCGCGGCGGGCAGCGACGCCGAGCGCGGGCAGATCTCCGACGCCTTCGCCACCGGTCTGCAGACCAGCCAGGTGGTCGGCGCGATCGCCGTCTTCGCCGGCGGTCTGCTCGCGGCGGCCCTGCTCCGGCGCGCCGAGCGGGCCGAGGCCCGTCCGGCCGCCGCACCGGCCGCGGAGCCGGTGGAAGCGGCCCGCATACCGGCTGCTGAATAGCATGGGAGGAACGACGGACAGGCGGAGGAGCGCGATGGTCAAGGCAGCCGACAGGGCCAAGAATCCGGCGCGTTCCAGCGTCTGGCTGGAGAGTCGGGCCGCCCGCAGCGGCGGCGGCCCGACCGGGCTCGACCGGGCCCGGATCGTCGGCACCTCGATCAAGATGCTCGACGACGAGGGTCTGGCCAAGCTGTCCATGCGCAAGCTGGCGACCGAGCTGAACGTCACCGCGATGTCCCTGTACTGGTACGTGGACACCAAGGACGACATCATCGAGTACGCCGTCGACACCTGCTACGGCGAGGTCGACCTGGGCGCGGTCGACGCCGCCGGCGACTGGCGGGAGCGGATCCGCGTCCTCGCCCAGGACTACCGGCAGATGCTGGTGCGGCACCCGTGGATGTCGCCGTGCGCCGGTCAGTACCTGAACATCGGCCCGCACGCGATCGCCGTCGGGACCAAGATCCAGGAGGCGATCCGGGACACCGGACTGCCGATCTCCCGCCAGCCGAGCGCGATGTCGGCGGTCTTCCAGTTCGTCTACGGCTACGGCACGATAGAGGGCCAGTTCGGCCGGGTCGCGCAGCAGGCCGGGATGTCGCAGGACGCCTTCTACAACGACTCGATCAAGGCCTTCCGCGAGGACGAGCAGTTCATGGGCGCCCTGGACGGGATGACCGAGATCCTCGACGAGCGGGCCTCGCACGGCAGCGTCGACGAGATCTGGGACCGCGACTTCGACTACGCGCTCGACGTGCTGATCGCGGGCATCGAGGTCATGGTCGAGCGCAGCCGTACGGAACAGGCCTCGGACGCATGACGGAGCGGCGGGCCGTCCCCTGCCCGCCGCTCCGTTCCGTACCCGGCCGCGCCTCCGCTCGAAGCGCGCCCGGGAGTCCTGTGGCCGTTACTTGGCGACCTTGTCGGTCACCTCGTCGGCCTTCACCGTGGTGTTGCTCTTCAGCGCGACCTCCTTGATGAACAGGGTCACGAGGAAGGCGAGCAGCGCGAAGGGCGCCGAGTAGAGGAACACGTCGCCCACGCCGTGGCCGTACGCGCTCTCCATGACCGTACGGATCGGGGCCGGCAGCTTGTCCATGTCGGGGATGCCGCCGCCCTGGCCCATGGCCGCCGCGGCCTTGGGGCCGAGCTCGGTCAGGCCGTCCTTGACGTAGTCGGTGACCCGGTGGGCCATGATCGCGCCGAGCGCCGAGACACCGATCGCACCGCCGAGGGAGCGGAAGAAGGTGACCGTGGAGGAGGCGGCGCCGAGGTCGGAGGGGGCGACCTGGTTCTGGGTGCAGAGGACCAGGTTCTGCATCATCATGCCGAGGCCGAGGCCGAGGACCGCCATGAAGATCGCGATGTGCCAGTACTCGGTGTCGTAACGGATCGTGCCGAGCAGGCCGAGGCCGCCGGCGGCAAGGGCGCCGCCGCTGACCAGCCAGGCCTTCCAGCGGCCGGTCTTGGTGATGATCATGCCGGAGACCGTCGAGGAGACGAACAGGCCGCCGATCATCGGGATGGTGAGGACGCCGGACATGGTCGGCGACTCGTTGCGGGCCAGCTGGAAGTACTGGCTGAAGAAGACCGTGCCGGCGAACATCGCGACGCCGACGAAGAGGGAGGCCGTGGAGGCGAGCGTGATCGTGCGGTTGCGGAACAGGCGCAGCGGGATGATCGGCTCGGCGGCGCGGGACTCGATGAGGAGGAACAGGGCGCCGAGGAGGACGGAGCCGCCGACCATGGCGACGGTCTGCCAGGACATCCAGTCGTACTTGTCGCCGGCGAAGGTGACCCAGATGAGGAGCAGGGAGACGGCGGCGCTGATGAAGAAGGCGCCGGCCCAGTCGACCTTGACCTGGCGCTTCACGACGGGGAGCTTGAGGGTCTTCTGCAGGACGAACAGCGCGATGAGCGCGAAGGGCACGCCGACGTAGAAGCACCAGCGCCAGCCGAGCCACTCGGTGTCGGTGATGACGCCGCCGAGCAGCGGGCCGCCGACGGTGGCGACGGCGAAGACGGCGCCGAGGTAGCCGCTGTACCGGCCGCGCTCACGCGGGGCGATCATGGCGGCCAGGATGATCTGGGAGAGGGCGGTCAGACCGCCGACGCCGATGCCCTGGACGACGCGGCAGGCGATGAGCATGCCGGTGTTCTGGGAGAGACCGGCGACGACCGAGCCGGCGACGTAGATGATCAGGGCTATCTGGACCAGGAGCTTCTTGGAGAAGAGGTCCGCGAGCTTGCCCCAGAGCGGGGTGGTCGCCGTCATCGAGAGGAGGGCGGCGGTGACGACCCAGGTGTAGGCGGACTGGCCGCCGCCGAGGTCGGTGATGATCTGCGGGAGGGCGTTGGAGACGATCGTCGAGGACAGGATGGCGACGAACATGCCGAGCAGGAGCCCGGACAGCGCCTCCATGATCTGCCGGTGCGTCATCGGGGCGCCGGAGCTGTCGGCCCGGGCCTCCCGTGCACCCGTGGCAGGTGCGGTGGTAGCCATGAATTTCCTTTGCGTGAAGTCGTCGCGGTCGTCGGTCGTCGGTCGTCGTCGGTCGTCGCGGTCGGGCGTCGGTCGCGGCCGGCGTCAGTCGCGGGCGTGGTGGGCCCGGCAGTCCCCGAAGGAGTCGCGGAGGCGGGCGAGGAGAGTGGTCAGCCGGGCGACGTCGTCGTCGGACCAGTCCGCCAGGTGGCGGGCGAAGGCATCGGTGACCCGCTGGTCGAGCTCGCCGAGCATCGCCTCGCCCTGGTCGGTCAGCCGCAGGATCCGGGAGCGCTTGTCGTCGGGGTCGGGCAGTCGCTCGACCCAGCCGTGGTCCACGGTGTGCGCCACGTGACGGCTGCACACGGACATGTCGACGGCCATCAGTTCGGCCAGCCGGCTCATCCGCATGTCGCCGTGGTGCTTGATGAGGGCGAGCACCGCCGCCGCTCCGCCCTGGCACTGGACGGGCAGCGCGCGGGCGAGGCCGCGCTTGACGGCGCCGATGGCGCTCACCGCGCGGGCGAGTTCCTCGTACCGGTTCAGCGTCTGCATCGAGGCGTCTCCATCGATCTTGTTGCTTAGAGCAACCATAGAGATGGATGGTTGCTTCAGGCAAACTAATTCGGTCAAAGCAGCCTAAAGAATCGGCAAAGCGGAAGCCGGACGCGGGTACGGGCACAGAACCGGCGGTCGGGTGAGTGCCCTGTGAAACCCCCTGCGCCCCACTGGACCCGGAGGGGGCCGGGTTCGCTAGGGTCTGGAGCCATGGCACACAACCCCCAAGCACCGTACGGCCAGGGCCCGGCGAACGACGGCGGCTACGACCCCGCCGGCAGCACGCAGATGTTCCGCGCCTTCGTCGACGAGGGCACCCCGCAGCGCCAGCAGCAGCACCAGACCGCCGCGCCGTCCTCCGGCCCCCGCGTCGGCGTGATCGTCGGCGTGATCGTCGCGATCGCCGTCCTGGCGGGCGTGGCCTGGCTGGCGCTGGGCTGACAGCCGCGCATGTCGGCCGGCGGGTGAAGCCGACGGTCCCTGTGCGCGGGGACCGTCACATGTCGCGGTAGACGTCCCGCCGGTGCCCGACGGTCAGGACCCAGACGACGAGGACGCCGTTCTCCAGCGTGTAGACGACGCGGTAGTCGCCGACGCGGAGGCGCCAGCGGGAGTCGTGTCCCTGGAGGGGCTTGATGTCGAAGCCCGAGGTGTCAGCCTCCGTGAGCGCCTTCTGGAGCTCGGTGAGGCGGTAGAGAATGCGCAGGGCCTCGGCGCGCGGGGTCTTCAACAGATCCCGCTGAGCGTGAGGCGTGAACCGAGTGACGTACCCCATGCCGGTCAGGCGTGATGGGTGCGAAGGAGCGCGGCCATCTCTTCGAGGGACAGGGAGCCCTCTTGTCCCTCGGCCTCGGCCTCGTCCGCCAGCCTGTTCAGCCAGGCGTCCTCGGTCGCCTCGGCCAGCCGCGTCAGGCGCCGATACTCCTCGATGTCGATCACGACCGCTTCCTGCTTTCCGCGGCGCGTGATGATCGTGGGGGTCTCTTCTCGATGGGCGCGGTCGAGTACGTCCGCCAGCTGGCTGCGGACCTCGGCCATGGAGGCGATCACAGGCTCAGTCATGCAGTCAATGTAGCAGCTGTAGCAGATGTACATCTGCTACAGCTGTGGTGGGGATGCCGTCATCACGCCGGTTCGCCGAAGCCGTCGAGGAGCAGTTTCGCGGTCAGCTCGGCCCCGTCGGTACGGATCCGCCCCGCGAGCTTCCGCGCCGCGGCGCCGGTCTCCGGCGCGAGGGCGGCGGCCAGGGCGGCCGACAGGGAGGCGACGCTCGGCACCGGGCCGTCGTGGGCGGCGCCGACGCCCAGAGCGGCCACCCGGCTCGCCCAGTACGGCTGGTCCACCAGCTGCGGAACCACCACCTGGGGCACACCGGCCCGGGCGGCCGTCGTGGTCGTGCCCGCGCCGCCGTGGTGGACCACCGCCGCGACCCGGGGGAACAGCGCCTGGTGGTTGGCCTCGCCCACCGCGAGGCAGTCGTCGGCGTCGTCGATCAGCCCGAGCTCGGCCCACCCCCGCGACACGAGCACCCGACGCCCCTGTCCCCGTACCGCCTCGATCGACACCCGCGCCGCGTCGGCCGACCCCTGCATCGACATGCTGCCGAACCCCACGTACACCGGCGCCTCCCCGGCCCGCAGGAACGCCTCCAGATCATCCGGGAGCGGGCGCTCGTCCGGCTGGATCCACGCACCCGTCTGTACGACATCGAGCTCGGCCGGCACCTCCCACGGCCCCAGCACCGGATCCGCCGCGAGCAGCGGCCGCCCACCGATCGCGTAGTCGCGGACGCTCGCCGTCGGAGCCAGCCCGACCGACGCGCGGAAGGCGGTGAGCCCCGGACCGTAGACCGCGTTCTGCCCCTCGACGTCCAGCTCCCACAGCGTCCGGTTGTCGGTCACGCCCTCCGGCAGCGGACGGCCCGGCAGCGGATACGGCGGGTGGTGCGGCGACGGCAGCATGCCGGGGAAGTACGACACGTATGCGTACCGCAACCCCAGCTTCCCCGCCGCCGACCGTGCCCCGGCCACGGCCGGGAACAGCCCGGTCGCGACCACCACGTCCGCCCCCTCACCGGCCAAGGCCACCGCCTCGTACTGCGCCGCCGCCACCATCGTCACCCGCTCGGTCATCGACGGCGCCGCCCCGCCGTTCGCCCCGGCCACCAACGCCCGGATCGACAACCGCACCGGCACGAACTCCACCCCGACCCCGGCCAGCCGCCCGGCGAACTCCTCGTCCTCCGGCGCACACACCCGCACCTCGGCCCCCAGCCCCCGCAGCGCCCCCGCCAGCGCCACCATCGGCTCGACGTCCCCCCGCGACCCGTACGACGACAGCACCACTCGCATGCCGCTTCCCCCTCAGTCCGACCAGCAACGGTCGCCGATTCTGCGCCACCGAGGGGGCCTTGCCGCAAGACCCCCCGTGCGCTATACGTTGACCATGGCGAGGAGCGGACTCCTCGCCTTTCGCATTTCCCGTAGCCGCTCCTCATGGGCGAGGAGCCCAAGGGTCGTCGGACCGCGCGGGATGGGGCTGTTCGGGATGAAGCATCTTCCGCACACAGCGCCGCAGTCCCGTCTCCCCGGACCCGCCGGCTGCGGCCATCCAGGGCAGGACCTCCATGGCGTCGGCCAACTCCTCGGTGGCGAGGTCGTCGACCGCCACGCGCAGGTGGTCGGGGGCGGGGTCATCGGTGAGGCAGAGCCAGCCGATCGCGGCGGCCAGTCGGACCTCGGACACCTGTGCCCGTTCCCGCCACAACTCTCGCATCCACGCGGTGGTCGGCGGGTGGGGGTGCGAGCGGGCGGATTCGGCGAGGGCGAGGACGAGGGCGGCGCGGACGATCGGGTCCCGCTCGACGGCGAACCGGGCGAGGAAGGCGCGATCGACCGTCCTGTCGGCAGCGGTGGCCAGGGTGTAGGCGGCGAGGGTCCGGATCGCGGGGTCGGGGTCGTCGAGAAGGGGCTGCAGGAGGGCGGCGTCGGCGGTGATCGCGGCCCGGGCGGCGGCGACCGACCAACCCGCCGGATAGCCGCTCACCTCGACGCCGTAGCCGTCGTAAAGGTCGTCGTACCGGGTGAGGCCGCGATGGAGCAGCAGTTCGTCGCGAGAGGCGATGCCGAAGTAGCGGGCGCGGGCCGGGCAGGAGATCTCGCCAAGAGCGTCGACACGACGAGGGTGGCCGGTGTCGGCGGCGATCCGGATCAGGAACGGCACGCCGAGCGCGGCTGCGGCCCGCATGTCGTTGGCACACATGCCGCCCACCACGCCCGCCCCGGCTTCAACGGGCGAGTCGCCGGTATGCAGCTGGCGCACGGCATCCCTCACGCGCTGGCCCTGCGGGAAGTGTTCCCACGGCACTTCGTCGAGCAGGAACCCGTCCTTGGCCTCGGGCCGGATGCCGGCCACCACCGCCCGCACGTCGAACGGCCCGCCCGCGAACGAGGACAGCTCCGCCCCGTCCACCAGTGCCCGACACATCGCGAACGTCGGATCGGTCCGCCAGTCGCCCACGTCACCCCACCCCACCCCTGAGTCCGACCGGAACCGATCCTGCCCGAGAGGCCAGCCGCTTCCGAAGCCGCCGTGTCGAACGGCGTGCAAAGTCGGTTGGGAACGCGCTGGGATCGCCTCACCAGTCACACGAGCCTCACTCGCCCCAACCTGGCCGGGGATTCCGGACTTTGCATCATCGGGAGGCCGTAGGCGGCACTGGAGCCTTGGGGCGGGCGAACGCGCGGCCTGCTGTACGGTGTCAGCTTCCGCCGAGCGCACGCCGTAGCAGGCCCTTGGCCGGAGGCTGGGCGGCCGGGGTTTCGTGCTCGTGTTCCAGC
Source organism: Streptomyces fradiae (assembly GCF_041270065.1). NCBI lineage: Bacteria > Bacillati > Actinomycetota > Actinomycetes > Kitasatosporales > Streptomycetaceae > Streptomyces > Streptomyces fradiae. The sequence continues at coordinate 4,124,727 of NZ_CP065958.1, forward strand.
TCTCCGACGGAGATCCGTACGTGGCTCTTGAACGTGGTGGGCGACTTCATTTCGTTCGCTCAGTGAGAGCGGCTGACCTCCACGAGCCATCCCCGACAACCCCAACCGCGAACCGAGCCCCCACCCACCGGCCCGCCATCCGCCTACGGCGGCCGGCCGATACCCGGGGCTTTTCGCGTGGCCGGGCCCCCGGCCGCCCTCCGAGTGTGAAAAGGCCCCCGGAGGCGCCGGGTCAAGGGTGGGCGCAGCCCATCGCGGAGCGACGCCGGAGGCGCCCTTGAGGCGGTGGTGGAGGGGGCCACACTCGGGGAGAGGGCGGCCGCACCAGAAGCTTGGTGGGGGCTCGGGCCGGAGGGCCTCAAGTTGCCGGGCCGGGGCTCGGGGCAGGCAGACCTAGGCTGCTGCGGCGACGGCGTCGGCCGCCTTGCGGATGAGGTCGAGGACGACCTTGGGCTGGGAGAGCATCGGGACGTGGCTGCTGTTCACCTCGACGGTGGTGGCGCCCATGCGCTGGGAGACGAAGCGCTGCAGGTCGGGGTGGACGGCGTGGTCCTGGAGGGTGAGGAGGTACCAGGTGGGGTGGGACTTCCAGGCGGGGTTGTCGGTGGTGGCGGCGAGGATCTCCCCGCGAGGGGCGCCCTGGGTCGCCCAGACCAGCTGCTGGTCCTCCGGGGACAGGTCCCCGCAGAAGTAGGAGATGCCGTCCCGGGCGATCCAGATCCGCCCGTTCTCCTCCTGGAGGTTGGAGAACAGTTCGGGCGTGGGGAACTGGCCGATCTGTTCCTGGGCGCTCTCGCCGGCCTCCGGGCTGAGCGCCGCGATGTAGACGAGCCCGGCGACCTTGTCGTGGTTGCCGGCGGCGCTGATGACGAACCCGCCCCAGGAGTGCCCGACGAGGATCGCCGGCCCGCTCACCCGGTCCAGGGCGCGGTGGACGGCGTCGACTTCGCCCTCCAGCGAGTCGAGGGTGTTCTGCGCGGAGATCACCTCGTGGCCCTCGCTCTGGAGGGTGGGGATCACCTTGCTGAAGCAGGAGCCGTCGGCCCACAGGCCATGGGCAAAGACGATGCTGGGCTTCGACGCCATCGGGTACGTTCCTCCGCTCGGCACGGACGGTTGCTCGGTCCGCACGTCTGACTGGTCGCCCCCAGTCCACATCCGGAACCGCCCGCCTGCACCCGGGGCGGCCCGGCCGAGCGACCACGCAGAGTGGCGACACCTTCAGAGTGTGGCTACAAAGAGTTATTCATGCGGTCAGCGGTCACACGTACCGCCCGAGCGGTGTCAGTGCAGTGCGAGCGCGGGAAACGCCCGTCGCCGCACGAGCGAGGAGCCAGAGATGTCCACCACCGCCACCGTCGTGACCGCCGTCGCCGCCTTCATGGCCGGGTTCTCCGGCGCGGCGATCTTCTTCCGGGCGAAGTTCGTCGTCGAACCGCTCGCGGAGTACGGCGTCCCGCGCTCCACCTGGAACCTGCTCGGCGCCGCCAAGCTGGCCGGCGCGGTGGGGCTCCTCGTCGGGTACGCGATCCCGGCGATCGGTATCGCCGCCGCGATCGGACTCGTCCTGTACTTCGCGGGCGCGGTCATCACGGTCCTCCGCGCCCGCGCGTACGGACACGTTCCGTTCCCGCTGATCTACATGGCCCCGGCGGTCGCCGTCCTGGCGCTGGCGGCGTGACGATTCACAGGCTGTGGACGAACGTCGCCCATGCGGCGCGGTCGAAGACGACAGCAGGGCCCTCCGGGGCCTTGCTGTCACGTACGGGGACGAGGTCGGGGAATCCGGGGGCGACTTCGATGCAGTTTCCGCCGTTGTCCCCGCTGTAGCTGCTCTTGATCCAGATCGCCGCGCTCAGATCGTGCCGTTCCATGATGCCCGTACCCTTCCATCAAGTCGCTGATCAGCGTGGCGGATTCGCGGGCAGACAGAGCGTCAGCCCTCAGCCCATGATAGGTCCGGGCGTGCCGCGCCAAGGCGGCTGGATCATCGCTGAAGTGGCCGCTGTCGAGCGATTCCGAGTAGATCCATTCGTGCCCGTCAGACAGGCTGATCAGTGACATCGACGTGTTGGGACGGTGCAGTTCCGCGTCCTGGAACGGTGCCACCTGGACGAAGACGTTGGGGAGTCTGCCGACGTGCAGCAGGTGGGCGCACTGGGTGCGCATGACATCGGCCCCACCGATCACGGTCTGCAGACAGCTCTCGTCCAGTACGACGGTGTACAGCGGGCCGTCCTCCGAAAGGAAGCGTTGCTGGCGGCTCAACCTGGCACGTACGCGTTCGTCCAACTCCTCGCCGCTGATGGCGCGAGCGAACAGGGCATGTGCGTACTCCGGTGCCTGGAGCAGGCCAGGCATGACCCCAACCTGGTACTCGTGCAGGGCCACCGCCTTCGCGTCCATCTCCGCCCGCCGCTCGAACCAGTCCGGATGCTGCACCTCCGGGTACCAGTCGATCCGCTCCCACAGGTGGAATAACTTCTGCCCCGTCCCCAGCACCCTGTCGCACGCCTTCGCGAACGTGTCCGTCGGCACCCGTTTCGCCGCTTCCACCTTCGCCACCTGCGACCGGTCGCACGGCACCTGCCGCGCCAACGCCTCCTGCGTCAGGCCCGCTGACTCCCTGTAGTGCCTGAGCAGTTCGCCGAACATCTCCGCCGTCGTCGCGGGCTCCACGCCCGCCTTCCCGCCCCGCTCGATCATCCGAACTCCCCCTCGTGACAGCAGCCCTTGCCACGCGATCAGCGTTGTGGCCGCCCTCTCCATTGAGCAACGCTGGGAGCACACAGAGTAATCGCCCGATCGGGTGATCGAGTGGGTCATGGGAGGAACGGCGACATGGCAGGGTGCACGGGCGGCGGCGGCAGCGCGTACGAGGGGCCGGAGCGGGGGGACTTTCTGTATGACGTGGTGGCGCGGAAGGTGGGGGAGTACCGGGGGTCGGCCGGGCCGTACGCGATGTTGCGGCCGATCGGAGGCGGGCGGGAGTGGCAGGCGGATCCGGAGAAGGTGCGGCCGGCCACGCGGGACGAGCGGATCACCGCCGGGGTGCGGGCCGTGAACGAGCGGGCGAGCGCGGCGTACGAGCTGATGCGCCCGCCCGCGCCCGTTCCGAGCTGCGCCGAGTGCGACGAGCTCGCGGTCTCCCGGGCCGCCGCCCGGGAGCGGTTCGACTGGAGCGCGGAGACCGACGCGAACGTCCTCCTCCGCCGTCACCAGGCCGACCTTCATCCACTCCGGGAAAATCCCGTGCCCCCGCTTACCTAGGGGTGTTAGCTTTCTTCCTAGGAATCCTAGGAAGGAGCCCCCGCGAGCCATGGTCCGAGCCGGAATCACCCCCGACCTCCTCGTCCGCGCTGCCGCCGAACTGGCCGACGAGGCCGGGGGGATCGAGAAGGTCACCGTCTCGGCGCTCGCGCGCCGCTTCGGAGTCAAGGACGCGAGCCTGTACTCGCACATCAAGAACCTCCGCGATCTGCGCGTCCGGCTCGCCCTCCTCGCCTCGCACGAGATGAACGAGGCCATCGGCGCCGCCGTGGCCGGCCGCTCCGGGCGGGACGCGCTGGTCGGCTTCGCCGACGCCTACCGGGACTACGCCCTCGCCCACCCCGGCCGGTACGCGGCCACCCAGCAGCGGATCGAGCTCGACGAGGTCCAGGACACCGCCGTCTTCCAGCGGGCGGTCGAGCTGACGTACGGGATGTTGCGCGGCTACGGCCTCGGCGAGCCCGACCTCACCGACGCGGGACGCCTTCTCCGTGCCACCTTCCACGGGTTCATCCACATCGAGCTGAGCGGCGGCTTCCAGCACACCCGGCCCGTCGCCGCCTCCTGGGCGCGCTCGCTCGACGCCCTGCACACCACACTCGAGAACTGGGGGAGCCAGAAATGAACGACATCGGCCATGTGAAGGTGCCCGGCGCCACCCTCCGCTACGAATCCCGCGGCAGCGGGCCCGTCCTCCTCCTCATCCCCGGCGGCGCGGGCGACGCCGGGCTGTTCGAGGGGATGGCCGACCAGCTCGCGGACGCCGGGCACACCGTGGTCTCGTACGACCAGCGCGGGCTCTCGCGCAGCCCGCTGGACGGGCCGCTCGCCGACCAGCGGGTCGAGGAGTGGGGTGCGGACGCGCTCGCGGTCGTGGACGCCGTCACACCCGACCAGCCCGCGTACGTCTTCGGCAGCAGCTCCGGCGCCATCGTCGGCCTCGCGCTGCTCGCCGCCCGGCCCGACCGGGTGCGCCGGCTCGTCGCCCACGAGCCGCCGCTCGTGGAGCTGCTCGCCGACCCCGCCCCGTACCGCGACCACTTCGCCGAGGTGCGCGAGCTGCACCGTACGAAGGGGCTCGCGACGGCCATGGCCCGGTTCGCGGAGACGCCGGACGGACGGAAGCCCGAGAGGGAGCACGAGTCGGCCGAACTGCCGCCCTCCATCCGGCCGATGGCCGCCCGCATGGGGGCCAACATGCCCGTCTTCCTGGAGCACGTGCTCTGCCCCTTCTCCTCCTCCGCACCCGACCTCGACGGGCTGCGCGCCGCCGCCGGGAAGTTGATCCTGGGCGTCGGGCGGGAGTCGGCGGGTCAGGAGGCCCTGGTCGGTCCGTCCCGGCGGATCGCGGAGCTGACCGGGGCGGAGATCATCGAGTTCCCTGGCGGGCACGTCGGCTGCGTCGAGCACCCGGAGGAGTTCGCGGAGCTGCTGCTCACTGCCATGCGGCCGTGACCTTCTGCGTGTCCACGTGCATGCCGAGCGGCACCCGCCACGAGTCCACACAGACGGTGTACGTCTGGGTGCGGGTGGCCCCGGCCTGGATCGGGGCGGGGAGTGACTGGCTCGACGTGAGGGTTGCCCAGTCGATGCCGAGCGCGCCGATGACGTGTGTGGCGAAGGTGACCGTGCCCGAACGGGCCGCCGTGCCACCGGTGTTGCGGAAGGTGAGGGTGACGTTCTCGCACCAGCGCTTGTCGGTGTCGGTGAGTACGGGCGCGGAGAGCGTGAGCAGGGCGGGCTCGGGAGCCGGCGCCGGGGGTTTGGTGGGCGGCGGCGCCGTGGTCGTCGGCGCGGGGGCCGGCGCTGACGTCGTCGGCGGCTTCGCGGGCGTCGCGGGCGTGGTCGCCGGGTTTCCCGGGGTACGGGGCGGGGCCGGCGCGCCGCTGACCGGGGGCGGCGCCGTGGCCGTACCGCCCGGCACCGTACCCGTACGACTTCCTGTGCCGCCCGACGGTCGTGGCGACGGGCGGGAGGTGCTGGAGGTGAGGTCCGGGCCGGTGGCCTTCGGGTCCAGGGGGACGAGGGTGACCGTGCCGGAGGGCGGCACCGCGCCCTTGGGGCCGGACTGGCCGGCGCCGACCGCCGCGTAACCCTCGCCGTCGTCGCTGCCGCCGCACGCGGTCAGCGCCCCGCCGAGGCAGAGCGCGACCACCACAAGTCCCGGCTGTCGCTTCCGTCGCCACATGGCGTCAGTGTGTCTGACCCTGTGTCAGCGAGGAAGGGAAACGCGGAACTTCAGTCCGCGATCAGGCCCTCGCGCAGCTGCGCCAGCGTCCGCGTAAGCAGCCGGGACACGTGCATCTGCGAGATGCCGACCTCCTCGCCGATCTGCGACTGGGTCATGTTGGCGAAGAAGCGCAGCATGATGATCTGCCGCTCCCGGGGCGGGAGTTTGGCGAGCAGCGGCTTCAGCGACTCGCGGTACTCGACGCCCTCCAGGGCCGTGTCCTCGTAGCCGAGGCGGTCGGCGAGGGAGCCCTCGCCGCCGTCGTCCTCGGGGGACGGGGAGTCGAGGGAGGAGGCGGTGTACGCGTTGCCGACGGCGAGGCCGTCGACCACGTCCTCCTCCGACACCCCGAGCACCGCGGCGAGTTCGGGCACCGTCGGGGAGCGGTCGAGCTTCTGCGAGAGCTCGTCGCTGGCCTTGGTGAGGGCGAGCCGCAGCTCCTGGAGCCGGCGCGGCACGCGCACCGACCACGAGGTGTCGCGGAAGAAGCGCTTGATCTCGCCGACGACGGTCGGCATGGCGAACGTCGGGAATTCCACGCCGCGTTCGCAGTCGAAGCGGTCGATCGCCTTGATCAGGCCGATGGTGCCGACCTGGACGATGTCCTCCATCGGCTCGTTGCGGGAGCGGAAGCGGGCCGCCGCGTAGCGCACGAGGGGGAGGTTGAGCTCGATGAGGGTGTCGCGGACGTAGGTCCGCTCGGGGCTGTCCGCGGCGGCGCCCTCGTCGTCCAGGGCGCGCAGCCGCAGGAAGAGGGAGCGGGAGAGGGTGCGGGTGTCGAGGGCCTCCGGCGCGACGGCGGGCTGTGTGACGGCGTTCTCCGCGACGGGAGTTGAGCCCGTGGCCGGGTCGGCGGCCACGTCCGTCGTGGTCGCGTCCGTGGTCGCGTCCGTCCTGGCCACCTCCGTCGTGCCCGCCAGGTCCGGCGTGGCCTCGGCCGTCGTTACGCCCTCCGCCGTCGAGCGGTCGGCGGCGGTCGGCGCCGTCGTCTGCGTGGGCATGGGCGTGAGCGTGGGCGTGAGCGTGAGCACCTTCGAGCTGCCCTGTTCTGCGGACATGCCACCCCCTTTGAGGTCGCGGACGGTCGTGGTGGCCACGACCATCTGAGGAACGCAGCCTCCACCTGAATACCGGAGGCGGGGCTGCGCCAAACGCGGTTCCAGCAGAATGTCACATGTCGGCAACGCGCTGTAGTGACTTGTCGACATGACGCCGGTGAATATCCGCAGGAAACAAGGGGTGTGCGGCATTTGGGATGGTGCAAAACCGCCCGGAAACGGTCTACCCGTTCTGGTTACGCCTCGATCCGATTTGCGGATCTCAATCGGGCGAAGCTGCGGGCGAGGAGCCTTGACACGTGCATCTGCGAGACACCGAGCTCCTGGCTGATCTGAGACTGGGTCAGGTTGCTGTAGTAGCGCAGCATCAGGATCCGCTGCTCGCGCTCGGGGAGCTGGACGAGCAGATGCCGTACGAGATCGCGGTGTTCGACGCCGGCGAGCGCGGGGTCCTCGTACCCGAGGCGGTCGAGCAGGCCGGGCAGCCCGTCGCCCTCCTGGGCCGCCTCCAGGGAGGTGGCGTGGTAGGAGCGGCCGGCCTCGATGCAGGCGAGCACCTCGTCCTCGCCGATCTTGAGGCGTTCGGCGATCTCGGCGGTGGTGGGGGACCGGCCGTGGGCCGTGGTCAGGTCCTCGGTGGCGCCGTTGACCTGGACCCACAACTCGTGGAGCCGGCGCGGGACATGGACGGTGCGGACGTTGTCCCGGAAGTAGCGCTTGATCTCGCCGACGACGGTCGGCATCGCGAAGGTCGGGAACTGGACGCCGCGGTCCGGGTCGAAGCGGTCGATCGCGTTGATCAGGCCGATGGTGCCGACCTGGACCACGTCCTCCATCGGCTCGTTGCGGCTGCGGAAGCGGGCGGCGGCGTAGCGGACGAGGGGGAGGTTGGCCTCGATCAGGGCCCCGCGGACGCGGTGGTGCTCGGCGGTGCCCGGCTCCAGCTTCTTGAGCTCGCCGAAGAGCACCTGGGTGAGGGCGCGGGTGTCGGCGCCGCGGGTGCTCTGGGGGCGGGGGCGCGGGGGTTCCGGGGGGTGGGGAGCCGTCTCCGCGGGCCCGGCCTCGTTCTGGGGCTGGGGCGGGACTTGAGGCGCTGCACTGGCCGGCACGTTCACGCCACCCCTTCACGTCAACTTCGGTCGACTCATCCGTCAAAAGCGGTCATAGCATCACAAGACATGTCCACTGTGTGCAAGCACCGCATAGCGACGTGTTGGGGGTGGGCGTGCGGGGTAAGCATTCGGGCCCCCCGCCGGTGTCGGCGAGGGGCCCGAATGGGGGGCGAAGCGTTGGCGAGGAGGTCAGCCCTCGATCTCGTAGTCGGCGATGACCCACGTGGAGAACTCGCGCCACATGCCCACGCCCGCCTGGTGCGCGGGGTGGTCCAGGTAGCGCTGCAGGGCGTCGCGGTCGGCGACGGCGGAATTGATGGCGAAGTCGTACGCGATCGGCCGGTCGGTGATGTTCCAGTCGCACTCCCAGAACTTCAGCTCCGGAATCTGCGTACCGAGGGCGCGGAAGGCCTCGACGCCGGCGACGACGCGCGGCTCGTCGCGCTGCACGCCGTCGTTGAGCTTGAAGAGGACCAGATGGCGGATCACTGTCGTCTCCTAATTCACGAGCTCGGTCATGAACTGACCCACTCCTTGAGCGGCGCTCGATATTCCCTCGAACCCTACCTGGACGAGGTCCGCCGCCCGGGCCGGGGACGTGATGATCGTGTACAGCACAAAGACCACGACCGCATAGAGCGCGATCTTCTTCGCCTGCGCCATCCGTCTGCCCTCCCCTAGAGCCGCCCCTGAGCGGTCGCCGAGTCTAGCCGAGCCGTTGTTTGCACGGCCTTTATGGACCAAGGGCCCGTGGATCGGGGTCTTTCGCCGACCCCCGGAAGGGTGGCGGAGGCGCAGGATGGATGTCGAGCCCGGCGGATCTGGCAGGAATCCGCGGGGCTGAGGAACCGGCCCTCACTGCGGGGTCCCGCGCCGCGAGCTTCCCCCTGACTGCGGCGCAGGACTTGCAGGGACGGTTCTCATCGGGGGGAGCGGCTTGTCCCCCCGATGCCGCTCCCCCCGGCCGAACCCCTCCGGCGCAGCCCTTTATGCATGGCATGTGCATGGCTACGCTGCGGATGTGTGACGAGCACTCCTGAGGACGACGAGTCCGAGTACGGATACGGGAGCGGGGAGCCCGCCCGCGCGTACGCCTCCGGCCGCGACATGTACGTCGCCGAGGGCGACTTCCACCTCTACGTCCAGGACCCCGACGGCTCCGAGACGCACCTCACCGACGGGCCGGTCACCGATGACGACTGCCCCTACCCCGGACTCGCCGCCTTCACCGCCGACCGGGCCGACCACTACTTCGGCCGCACCCGGCTGCGTACCGAACTCTGCGAACGGCTCGCCGAGTGCCATGCCGCCCGCACCCCGCTGGTCGTCGTCGCCCCCTCCGGCGCCGGCAAGACCTCGCTGCTCCAGGCCGGTCTGTGGCAGGACCTCGACCGCGCCCGCGTCCCGGTGCCCGGCGCGCGCCACTGGCCCCGGCTGCTGGTCACCCCTACGGCCCACCCCGTACGGGAACTGACCGCCCGGCTCGCGGAACTCGACGCCCTCCCGGACCCGGACGTCGACTCAGCCGATTTAGGTGAGCTCACCCGGCACTTACGGAGGAAGCTCGGCCCCGGCGGGCGCGTCCTGCTCGTCGTCGACCAGGCCGAGGAACTCTTCACCCTCTGCACCGACCCCGCCGAACGACAGGCCTTCACCGATCTCCTCGCCCGTCTCGCCGACCCGGGCGGAAGGGACACCGCCCCACTCGCCCTCGTCGTGCTCGCCCTGCGCGCCGACTTCTACGCCCACTGCGCCGAGCTGCCCTGGCTGCGCGCCGCCGTCCAGAACGGGCAGCTGCTCCTCGGCCCGCTGTCCCGCGAGGAACTCCTCGACGCCATCCGCCTGCCCGCCCGCGCGGCCGGCCTCCGGCTGGAACCCGGCCTTGTCGACCTCCTCGTCTCCGACTTCGGCGCCCGCCGCGGCCTCGTCGAGCCCGGCGCGCTCCCGCTGCTCGCGCACGCCCTGCGCGCCACCTGGCAGAACCGGCAGGGGCGGCTGCTCACCGTCGCCGGCTACACCGGCACTGGTGGGGTTGCGCACGCCCTCGGCAACAGCGCCGAGCAGGTGTACGAGGGGCTCGACGCGGCCGCCCAGCGCATCGCCCGGCGGCTCTTCCTCGGCCTGGTCGCCATCGGCGAGGACGGCGGTGAGGGCGGCCGTGACGGTGGCGGCTCCGGCGATGTCGGATCCGGCGGCGTCCTGGCCGACGGGCGGCGGCGGATCCGTCGCGACCAGCTGCTCGCCGGGGTGCCGGACCGGGAGGCGGCCGAGGAGGTCCTCGCCGCGTTCACCGCGCGCCGGCTCCTGGTCCAGGAGCGCGAGACGGTCTCGCTCACGCACGAGGCGCTGCTCACCGCCTGGCCCACCCTGCACGGCTGGATCAACGACGACCGGCCCCGCAACCTGCTCCTCCAGGACCTCGACGCCGCCGCCCGCTCCTGGCACGGCGCCGGCCGCGAGCCCGACGCGCTCTACCGGGGCAAGCCGCTCGACCGGGCCCTGGAGGCGGCGCCCGAGCCGTCGGACCCGGCCGAGGACGACCTGCTGCGGCGGGACTTCCTGAACGCCTCCGTCCGGCTGCGGAGACGTTCGGTACGGAAGCAGCGCCGGCTCGTCGCGGTCCTGGTCGCCCTCGCGCTGGTCGCCGGGACAGCGGCCTTCCTCGCCGTGCGCCAGAGCGGCACGGCCGAGACGGAACAGCGCGCCGCGCTCGCCGCCCGCATCACCGCCCAGGCCGACGGCCTCCGCACGGCGGACCCGGCGCTCGCGGTCCGGCTCGACCTGGTGGCGCACCGGCTGGCGCCGCGGCCGGCCACGACGATGAACCTGTACGCGGACGCCAACGCGGTGCTGCCGCGGCAGCTGGCCGGGTTCCGGCGCCAGGTGCTCGACACGGCCTTCCGCCCGGACGGCCGGGTGCTCGCCGCGGTGGATGTCGGGGGTGTGGTCAGGCTATGGGACGTCGCCGATCCGGCCCGGCCGCCCAGAGAGCTCGGTATGCCGCTCAAAGGCTGGATCGGGGGCGAGGTCGGGTTCAGTCCGGACGGCAGACTCCTCACCGCCACCTCCCCCTGGCGTTCGGCCGAGCTGTGGAACGTCACCGATCCTGCCCGGCCCGTCCGCGTCGAGCTGCCGCTCGGCACGGCCAGCCGTGGCGGAGGCACGCTCGCCTTCGCCCTCGACGGCCGCACCCTCTTCGGCAGCAGCCCCCAGGGCCGGATGCTCGCGTGGAACGTGACCGACCCGGCGCGCCCTGTGCTGCTGCCCCGCTCGCCCCTTCCCGTGAACGGCGCCCCCAGGGCCTTCGGCCCGGACGGCCGCACTCTTGCCGGGACCAGCGGCGACTCCACCGTACGGATCTGGGACCTGGCCCACCCAGACCGCGCGCCCGCCGCCCTCGTACCGCCGAACGCGAGGGACACGCACCACCAGGTGGCGTACCGGCCCGACGGGCGCTATCTCGCGCTCTCCAACGGCAACCAGGTGTGGGTCTGGGACCTCGCCGACCCCGCCCGACCGCAGCGGATGCGCTACTACCTGCCGACCGCCGGGCCCGACGCCAACTCTCTGGCCTTCAGCCCGGACGGGCAGACGCTCGCCGTCGCCGACACCGCCCGGACCGTACGCCTGTGGAGCTTCGCCGACCCGGCGGCCCCCAAGGGGCGGCCGTCCCTGCCCATGCCCCCGTCCTCCGCCCGGGGACTGGCGTTCGCGCCGGATGGGCGCACCCTGGCCGCCGGCACGGACACCGGGCCCATCATGCTCTGGCGCCTGCCGGACGCGGGTCTCCCACCCGCCGCGTACGACACCCGGACGCTCGCCTACGCCCCGGACGGGCGGCGCCTCGCCACCGGCGACGGCGACGGCACGGTCCGCCTGTGGAGCCTCGGCGATCCGACCGATCCAGCCCGTCGCTCCCGGGTCGTCGGCACCCTGTCCGCCGGTACGGGAGAGGTGGCTGCCCTGGCCTTCGGGCCGGACGGGCGCACCCTCACCGTGGGCTCATGGGACGACGACCGTGTCTCCCGCTGGGACCTCACCGACCCCGCCCGGCCCAGGCGGCTCGCAGAACGTGCCGTCGAGGCCGGCGAGCGGGCGCCCGCGCTCAGTCCTGACGGGCGCACCGCCGCCGTACAGGGAAAGGACGGGGTGGCGGTGTGGGACCTGGCGGGTGACCCGGTGTCCGACCGGCCGTTGAAGACCGGTGACGGCAGGGTCGAGTCACTCGCCGTCAGCTCCGGCGCGCGCGTCATCGGAGTCGGGCACAACGACGGCGACTTCTCGCTGTGGACGGGCACCGGGCCGTCCCCGGTCGTCCGGGTGCCGGGCATCGACCCTGGCCTGGTGGCCCCGCAGGTCCTGGCGCTCTCCGCGGACGGGCGGTCGCTCGCCAAGGCCGACCACGCCACCCTCACCACCTGGGACCTCGCCGATCCGGCGCGACCGGTCGCCCGTGGCTCCGTCACCGGCGGCGGTGACGTGGAGTCCCTGGCCTTCGGCCCGGGTGGCGGCGTGCTCGCGGTGGGGGACGCCGACGGCGCGGTCCGCTTCGCCGACCCGGCGAACGCCACGGCCCTCACCCGCCCGCTGTCCGGCGGCGTCGGCCCGGTCACCGCCCTCGCCTTCGCCCCCGACGGCCGCACCCTCGCCGCGGGCGGGCCCGGCCTGCCCGTACGGGTCTGGTCCACGGACCCGCAGGCCGCGGCCCGTTGGATCTGCGCGAGCACCGACGTCCTCACCCCGGCCCAATGGGCCCAGTACGTCCCGGGATTGCCCTACGACCCGCCCTGCCGCGAGGAATGAGGAGGGCTGAGGAGGGCTGAGGAGGCATGAAAAAACCTCCCCGAACCGCGTTTCCGCGGTTCGGGGAGGTTTTCTGGCGGTAGCGGAGGGATTTGAACCCTCGGTGAGTTTCCCCACACTCGCTTTCGAGGCGAGCTCCTTCGGCCGCTCGGACACGCTACCGAGAGAGAGCTTAGCCCAAAGGCGCCGTGGACTGAAATCCGTATCCCGCAGCAGGTCGGAGGGCAGGTCGCAGGCCGGGTACGGGGCGCGTACGGGGCGGTGTCAGCGGTCCCGGAAGAAGCGGGTCAGACGGTCCGAGCACTCCGCCTCCAGGACGCCGTGGATCACCTCGGGGCGGTGGTTGAGACGCCGGTCGCGGACCAGGTCCCAGAGGGAGCCGGTGGCGCCGGCCTTCTCGTCGAAGGCGCCGAAGACCACCCGTTCGACCCGCGCCTGGACGAGCGCGCCCGCGCACATCACGCAGGGCTCCAGGGTCACGACGAGCGTGCAGCCGGTCAGCCGCCACTCGCCGGTCGCCGCCGCGGCCCGCCGCAGGGCGAGGATCTCCGCGTGGGCGGTCGGGTCGCCGGTGGCCTCGCGCTCGTTGTGGCCGCGGGCGAGGACCGTGCCGTCCGGGGCCAGGACGACCGCGCCGACCGGCACGTCACCGGCCGCCGCGGCCAGCTCGCCCTCGGCGAGGGCGAGCCGCATGGACTCCCGCCAGGGGTCCCGTACGGGATCCGATTCCCCTACGGGACTCCGTACGGGATCCGAGCCCCCTACGGGATTCAGGTCCCGTACGGGGTCCGAGTCGTCCCCTACGGGGTCTGCGCCCGCGCCCGGGCCACGTACCGCGAACGCCACTAGCGCACGGCCTCCAGGATGTCCGAGGCGCCGATGGCGTCGGCGATCTCGCCGAGGGCGTCCTCGGTCAGGTCGATCAGGTCGCGCTCGGTCATGCCGAGGTCGGCCAGGATCCGGCCCTCGCCGAGCGGGCCGGCCGGGGCGATCCCGGCGGTGGCCGCCGCGTCGTCCTCGTCGTCGTCCTCGTGCTCCGGCTCGCCGTCCTCGGTGCCGTCCAGGTCGGTGAGTTCGTCGAGCGCGCCGTCCCGGTCGTCGTCACCGAGGAGTTCCGAGGTGAGGATCTCCCCGTAGGAGGAGCGGGCCGCGGCGGCCGCGTTCGAGACGAAGACCCGGGGGTCGTCCTCGCCGTCGACGCGGACGATGCCGAACCACGCGTCCTCCTGCTCGATGAAGACGATCACCGTTTCCCCGTCGTCGGCGGCGGACTCACGGGCCAGATCGGCCAGGTCCGCCAGCGTCTCCACGTTGTCGAGCTCGATATCGCTCGCTTCCCACCCGTCTTCGGTGCGCGCGAGCAGTGCGGCGAAGTACACCTGACTCTCCCACTGATCAGAGGTGTGATGATCCGGCGGCGCGCTCCTGATGCCCCGCCCAATCGGCATCGTGACAGAAACCTCGCCGTCAGGAGAGGTCTTCGGCTCTTGCGTCGTGCATCAGTCTGAACGACGCCCGGTTCGGGCGGGCGTGCGACCCCGGCGCACGAAGGGGGCGCACGGTGACCGCCGCCCGGGGGTCACCGGGCCGTCGCCGTACGGCCACCACCAGGGCGTACGAGTGGCGTACGAGTGGTGTACGAGCCGTTCTCGCCACCGGGCCGGCACCGGCCTACCAGCGGAAGGTGCGCATGCGCATCGCCTGCCGCATCCGCGCGGCCCGGGCGCGCCGCGGCTGGACGCGGTCGCGCAGCGCCTTGGCCTCGTTCAGCTCGCGCAGGAACTGCGCGCGGCGCCTGCGGCGCTCCGCGTCCGTCTCCGGCCTGTCCGGTCCATCCGGTCCATCCGGTCCGTCCGGTCCGGCTGGTCCAGCTTGTCTGTCGGGCATGGACACACCACCCACCACCGCGTGACACGGGTCCCTGTAGCCCCCACCTTCCCCCTCTCGCCCAGGTTGACGCCAGTCCTCGGCCAGGTCCCGGCTACTGTTGAGGCATGCGTCTCCACGTCGTCGACCACCCGCTGGTCGCCCACAAGCTCACCACTCTGCGCGACAAGCGCACGGACTCCGCGACCTTCCGCCGGCTCGCCGACGAGCTGGTCACCCTGCTCGCCTACGAGGCGACCCGGGACGTGCGGACCGAGCAGGTCGACATCGAGACCCCCGTGACGCCGACGACCGGCGTGAAGCTGTCGTACCCGCGGCCGCTGGTGGTCCCGATCCTGCGGGCCGGTCTCGGCATGCTCGACGGCATGGTGCGGCTGCTGCCCACCGCCGAGGTCGGCTTCCTGGGCATGATCCGCAACGAGGAGACGCTGGAGGCGTCGACCTACGCGACGCGGATGCCGGAGGACCTGTCCGGCCGCCAGGTGTACGTGCTCGACCCGATGCTCGCGACCGGCGGCACGCTCGTCGCGGCCATCCAGGAGCTGATCAAGCGCGGCGCCGACGACGTGACCGCGGTCGTGCTGCTCGCCGCCCCGGAGGGCGTCGAGGTCATGGAGCGCGAGCTTGCGGGCACGCCGGTGACCGTCGTGACCGCCTCGGTCGATGAGCGGCTCAACGAGCACGGCTACATCGTGCCGGGCCTCGGCGACGCGGGCGACCGCATGTACGGCTCGGCCGAGTAGCAGCCGTACGGCAGTGCCCTGAGCCCCCTAGGGGCTCAGCAGCGGCCCGGCACCGGCTTCGGCTTGTTGAGCGCGACGAGCGCCGCGTCCGCGGCCGCCTTCGGGTCGAGCGTCTTGAAGGCCGTGCCGATGATCAGGTCGACGTCCGCCGTGGTGCGGGCGTCGACCTTCGTCGTCGCCGCCTTCAGCTGCGTGCCGACCACGGAGAAGGCGCCCTTGGTGGCCCCGGGGGAGCCGAGCAGCAGTGCGGAGCCGGGGACCTTCTTGTCGTAGGCGACCGGCGCGTTGCCCACCTTGCCGATGACGAAGCCGCGCTTCTTCAGCTCGTCCGCGGTCGTCTTGGCGAGCCCGGCGCGCGGGGTCGCGTTGTAGACGTTGACCGTGATCTGGGCGGGCTTGGGCAGCGGGGCGCCGCCGGCGGTCCGCGAGCCCGGCGTGGGCGTGGGCTTCGCCTTGGGCGCGGCCTTGCAGTCGGCCTGTTTGCCGGCGGCGTTGGTGGTCTTCTCGTCGCCGCCGGAGAAGACGTCGACGAGCTGCAGCGTCCCCCAGCCGGCCGCGCCGAGCACGAGCACGGCGGCTGCCGCCCCGAGGACGATCCTGCGCCGGCGGTGGGGGCGGCGCATGCGGGGATAGACATCCCCCGTGATGCGGTACTTTCCGCCCATTCCGGGGGGAGTGAGCATGCTCATGAACGCAGCGTAATGCCGCCCGCGGAGGATGCCTACTGGATGATCATGTGATCGCGTCCGGATGGGCGCGAAGAGGCCCCGAAAGGATCACCCCCGAGAGGCATCCGAGAGGCATCCGAGAGGCGTCCGAGGGCTCCCGAGGGGTCGGGCCCGGCCTGCAGGGCAGGCCTCAGTCCATTTCGAGCACGCGCGCGTGCAGCACCTGCCGCTGCTGGAGCGCGGCTCGGACCGCGCGGTGCAGTCCGTCCTCCAGATAGAGATCGCCCCGCCACTTCACGACATGCGCGAAGAGGTCGCCGTAGAACGTCGAGTCCTCGGCGAGCAGCGTCTCCAGGTCCAGCTGGCCCTTGGTGGTCACCAGCTGGTCGAGGCGGACCGGGCGCGGTGCCACGTCCGCCCACTGCCGGGTGCTTTCCCGGCCGTGGTCGGGATACGGCCGGCCGTTTCCGATGCGCTTGAAGATCACACGGAAAGCCTACCGGGCAAGCGGCTCCCGGCGCAGCCACGCGGACCCGGTGCGATGCTGGGACAAATCGTGACGAAGGGGCACATGATGAGCGAGCGTGAGCAGCTGATGAGCGAGCGCGAGCGCGAACAGCCCTGGGCGGAGATCGCCGCCGGGTACGCCTTCGACGGGCCCGCGCTCGATCTGGGCGCGCTGCTCTGGGGCGGTACGTGCCACCCGGACGCGCAGGTCCGCATCCCGCTCCCGATGCTCAACCGGCACGGGCTGGTCGCCGGCGCGACCGGCACCGGCAAGACGAAGACGCTCCAGCTGATCGCCGAGCAGCTGTCCGCGAACGGCGTGCCCGTCTTCCTCGCCGACATCAAGGGCGACGTCTCCGGGATCTCCGCGCCCGGCGCGGACGGCGAGAAGGTGCGCGAGCGGGCCGGGCAGGTCGGCCAGGAGTGGGCGGCGACCGGCTTCCCCTGCGAGTTCTACGGGCTGGGCGGGACGGGCCCCGGCTCCGTCCCGAGCCCCGGGATTCCGATCCGGGCCACCGTCACCAGCTTCGGCCCGGTGCTGCTCTCCAAGGTCCTCCAGCTCAACCAGACCCAGGAGCAGTCCCTCGGCCTGATCTTCCACTACGCCGACAGCAAGGGCCTCGAACTGGTCGATCTGAAGGACCTGCGGGCCGTCGTCGCCTTCCTGGTCTCCGACACCGGCAAGGCCGAACTGAAGGGGATCGGCGGCCTGTCGACGGTGACGGCCGGGGTGATCCTGCGCGCCATCACCGCCTTCGAGCAGCAGGGCGCGGGCGCGTTCTTCGGGGAGCCGGAGTTCGACACGGCCGAGTTCCTGCGCACCTCGCCGGACGACGGGCGCGGCATCGTCTCCGTACTCGAACTGGCCGCCGTACAGGACAAGCCGCAGCTGTTCTCGACCTTCCTGATGTGGCTGCTCGCCGATCTGTACGGGGACCTGCCGGAGGTCGGCGACGTCGACAAGCCCAAGCTGGTCTTCTTCTTCGACGAGGCGCATCTGCTGTTCAACGGGGCGTCGAAGGCGTTCCTGGAGTCGATCACGCAGACGGTGCGGCTGATCCGGTCCAAGGGCGTCGGGGTGTTCTTCGTGACGCAGACCCCGAAGGACGTGCCGGGTGACGTCCTGGCCCAGCTCGGCAACCGGGTGCAGCACGCGCTGCGCGCCTTCACCCCGGACGACGCCAAGGCGCTGAAGGCGACCGTACGGACCTTCCCGAACTCGGCGTACGACCTGGAGGAGGTGCTCACCGGCCTCGGTACGGGCGAGGCGGTGATCACGGTCCTCAGCGAGAAGGGCGCCCCGACCCCGGTGGCGGCGACCCGGCTGCGCGCCCCGCAGTCCCTGATGGCGCCGATCCCGGCGGCGGAGCTGGAGGCGGCGGTGAAGGGCTCGCCGCTGTACGGGCGGTACGCGGAGGCCGTGGACCGCGAGTCGGCGTACGAGAAGCTGACGGCCGAGCAGCAGGAGGCGGAGGCGGAGGCGCTGCGTGCGGCGGAGCGGGTCGCGGCGGAGAAGGAAGCGGCGAGGGCTCCTCGGGCCGGATCACGGCAGAAGGAGGAGCCCTCGCTCGCCCAACAGGTCGTCGGGAGCGGTCTGTTCAAGTCGCTCGCGCGATCGGTCGGCACCCAGCTGGGCCGGGAGATCAGCCGCTCGATCTTCGGTACGGCGAAGCGCCGGCGCTAGTCACGGACGGCGCTGGTCACTCCGTGACCTCGTCGTGGTCGCCGTGCAGGCCGCCGCCGCTGCCCGCGTCACCGGTCGTCGGGACGGAGACGACCGGCTTCTTGAGGGAGCTGATGTCGTGGGCGTAGGTGCCCACGGCGTTGGCGATGACGTCGATGTTGATGTCGAACGCCGTCATGTCGATGTTCGTGATGTCGTCACCCGCGGCGTGGTAGTTCACGTCGTACGCGACGCCCGCCTCGCCGCCGAACTTCTCGGCCTGGCCCGCGGTCTTGATGCCCTCGGCGCCGGTGAAGGTGCCGCCGGAGGGGATGCCGGCCTCGACGAACGGCCCGTAGTCGGAGCGGCCGGTGAAGTCGGTGCCCTCGTGCGGGGCGCCGGTCTTGTCCATGAAGTTCGTGATGTCGCGCTCCAGCTGGGCGGAGCCCTCGGGGCCGGCCCCCGAGCCGACGCCGTCGGAGTCGTCGCCGTCGTAGACGAAGAGTCCGTAGTTCGGCGAGGCGATCATGTCGAAGTTGAGGTAGAGCTTGATCTCCTTCTTGCCGAGGGAGCTCAGGTTGGTGACGTAGTGGTCGGAGCCGAGCAGGCCGACCTCCTCGGCGGACCACCAGGCGAAGCGCACCTTGTTGCGGACCTTGTCCTTGGACTTGGCGAGCTCCAGGGCGGTCTGGAGGAGGCCGGCGGACCCGGAGCCGTTGTCGTTGATGCCGGGGCCCGCGGTGACGGAGTCCAGGTGGGCGCCGAGCATCACGGTGTTGGCGGCGTTGCCGCCCTTGGTCTCCGCGATGACGTTGTTGGTGGACCGCTTCTCCTGGAACTGGCGGATCTCGAAGGAGAGGTTCACCGGCCCCTTGGCGAGGTCGGCGGCCAGCTTCTCGCCCTCCGCCTGGGTGATGCCGCCGGTCGGGATCTTCCCGGCGGTCGCGTCGCCGAGGGTGCCGGAGAGCACGCCCTCGACGTTGTTGTAGACGATCGCGCCGACGGCGCCGGCCGCGGCGGCGTTCTCCTGCTTGACGGCGAAGGTGCAGCCGCCGCGCTTGATCAGGGCGATCTTGCCGGTGAACGCGCCGGCGGCGAAGTCGCCCGGCTCGCAGCCGGTGGTGCCGTCCGCGTCGACCGGGGCGGCGGCCAGGTCGGCCTTGACGCCGCCGACCGGGGTCGACTTCGTGTACGTCATCGCCCTGATCGGCAGGTCGCGCGGGGCGGGGGTGACGACGGCGGCCTTCTCGGCGAGCGTCTTGATGTAGATGAAGTCGAACTTCTGGTACGTGACGGCGTAGCCGGCCTTCTTCAGCTGCGTGTAGACGTACGCGGCGGAGGCGTCGTGGCCCAGGGTGCCGGCCGCGCGGTTGCCTTCGGCCGAGTCGGCTATCGCCTGGAACTTCTGCAGGTGCTTGAAGGCGTCCTGGGCGCTCGTCTCGCGGACCAGCTTCTTGGCCAGCCTTGCGGCGTCCCTGGCCTCGGCCGCGCCGGGCGCGGGGGTGGCGGTGGCGGGAGCGGCGAGCACCAGCGGGGTGGCGAGTGCGGCGGCGGCCAGAACTGCGGCGGCTCTGCGCTGGGATGCGTTCACAGAAGTCCTTCCCGGTGCGTACGACGTGCGTCATACGACGTATGAGGTAGAGGGGAAGTTAGCGATCCCGGGGGGACTCTGTGAACACATCGCACGCGATTCCTGTCAGGTCGAACAGGATTGACATCGGGAATTCTCAATTCCCCTTGTTCTCCGCAGATTTGGGAGTCTTGGCCGCCTTGACGGCCTTGGCGGCGGCCTTCATCTCCTGCTTGTGGGCGCGCACCTTCGCCAGGGACTCCGGGCCGGTGATGTCGGCGGCCGAGCGGTAGCAGTCCTTCTCGCCGTACGGGCCCGCCGCCTCCCGCCAGCCCTTCGGCCCGACCCCGTACTGCTTGCCGAGCAGTGCCAGGAAGATCTGCGCCTTCTGCCTGCCGAAGCCGGGCAGCGCCTCCAGGCGGGCGAGCAGCTCCTTGCCGCTCGCCGCGTCCCGCCAGACCGCCTCCGCGTCGCCGCCGTACTCGTCGACGAGGAAGCGGCACAGCTGCTGGATCCGCTTGGCCATGGAGCCGGGGTAGCGGTGCACGGCCGGTTTCTCGGAGAGCAGGGCGGCGAAGGCCTCCGGGTCGCGGGCGGCGATCTCGTGCGCGTCGAGGTCGTCGTGGCCCATGCGGGTGGCGATCGTGTACGGGCCGGAGAACGCCCACTCCATGGGCACCTGCTGGTCGAGGAGCATGCCGACCAGCGCGGCGAGCGGGGAGCGGGCAAGGAGCGCGTCGGCGTCGGGCTGCTGGGCGAGGTGGATCACGGGGCTCTTGGGGCTCACGGGGCTCATGTTTCGATGATCCGGCGGGACGGCCGCGCGCGCATGATGGCTCACCCCTTGGGCGCGCCCTTCGCGAAGCGTTCGAGGGCGGCCATGACCCGCTCACGGGTCTCGGCGCCGCCGAGGTGTCCGGCGCTCTCCACCACGTACAGCTCGGCGTCCGGCCACCCCTTGACCAGCTCCCAGGCGCTGATCAGGGGCCCGCCCATGTCGAGCCGGCCGTGCACGAGGACCCCGGGGATGCCGGCGAGCCGGTGGGCGTCGCGGATCAGGGCGCCCTCCTCCAGGAAGGCACCCTGCGAGAAGTAGTGCGCGCAGATCCGGACCATGGCGAGCCGGGCGGCGTCGGGCCGGTCGGCGTACGGGGTGCCCTGGCCCTCGCCGGACAGGACGGCGTCCTCCCAGTCGCACCAATCGGCCGCGGCCCGCTCCCGTACGGCAGGGTCCGGGTGGTTCATCCGGGCCGCGTAGGCGGCGAGCAGGTCCTCGGCGTGGTCGACGCCCGCGCGGAAGCGCTCGTGTGCCTCGGGGAAGAACCGGCCGACGCCCTCGTACAGCCAGCCGGTCTCGGAACGGCGGGTGGTCGTCACGGCCGCGATGACGATCTCGGTGACCCGCTCCGGGTGCGCCTCGGCGTAGGCCAGGATCAGGGTCGATCCCCAGGAGCCGCCGTGGAGCAGCCAGCGGTCGACGCCGAGGTGCTCGCGCAGCCGCTCCATGTCGGCGACCAGGTGGGCGGTGGTGTTGGTGGCGAGGTCGGCGGCCGGGTCGTCGGGGTCCGGGGCGCTCGCGTGCGGGGTGGAGCGGCCGCAGCCGCGCTGGTCGAACTGGACGATCCGGTAGACGGCCGGGTCGAAGACCCGGCGCGCGTTCGGCGAGGAGCCGGAGCCGGGGCCGCCGTGCACGATCAGCGCGGGCTTGCCTTCGGGGTTGCCGGCGACGGACCAGGCGATGCGGTGGCCCTCGCCGACGTCGAGCAGGCCGGAGTCGTACGGGGCGAGCTCGGGGAAGAGGGGGCGGGGGGAGGGTTCCGTTGCGGTGGCCATTCGGCCGACGCTACTGGTTGCCGCGCACCCGTACCGCCGGGTTTTCGCACCAGGAGAGGACATCCGGCCACGCGCCGTACCCGTGGTCGGGGTTGAGGTGCCCGCCGCCCGGTACGTGGTCGAGGTCGAGTCCCAGGGGAATCCCGTAGGGGGCGTCGGCGCCCTCGGGGCAGTACGGGTCGCCGTCGCCGTACACGAGCCGGGTCGGCACCACGGGCGGGGTCAGGGTGCGTACGGCATCGAGGTCGAGGCCGTCCGCGAACTCGGCGATCTCCGGGATGGCGGCGGTGACCTGCGGCGACGGGGGCGCGACGAGCAGCACCCGGTCGGCCTCGGGCGCCCGTCCGGCGGCGACGGCGCGCAGCCACAGCAGGACGCCGAGGCTGTGCGCGAGCACGACGAACTCGCCCTCGGTCTCGCCCTCACCCGCTGGCCGCTTGCCGTGCTCCTCCAGGGCCGCCAGCCAGTCCGCGAGGAGCGGCGCGTCGGGCTCGGGCAGCTGCGGGTACCGCACCTCGTGCCCGCGCTCGGCGAGGGCGCCGGCCAGCCAGTGCTGCCAGTGGCCGGGCGGGCGGTGGTTCTGGAAGCCGTGGAGGACGAGGTAGGTGTTCCTGACTCTGCTCATGGCTCGATCGTGGCGCCGGGCGGCGGGCGGGGTCCAGGGTGTTTCAGGGGCTGGACGGGGGAGCCGCCGCCGGCTCGCCACCGGGTACGCGGAGGCTGAGCAACTGCCGTATCCCCGCCTTCAGTTCGGCGGCCGAGAGCTGCTGCTCCTCCGACAGGTGGTGCATCAGGCTCGGCGAGAAGGGCGCGAGGAGGAGGTGCGCGAGGAGGGCGGCGTTGGTGTCGGGCCGGGCCTGGGACACCAGCAGGGCGACGTGGGTGTGCATCGCCAGGTAGGCGCCGCTGGTGTAGCGGGCGACAGGGGCGGCGCTCTGCGCGGCGAGCAGGATCGCGCGCTGCTCGACCACTCGGTCGACCAGGGCGTCGAGGAAGGCGTCGAGGCGTTCGGCGGCGGGCGCGCCGGGGCCGAGCGGCGGCGGGCCGCCCAGATACGCCTCCTGGAACTGCCGCTCGCGGTCGTCGAGCAGCGCCCACAGCAGCTGGGAGACGTCGCCGAAGCGCCGGTAGACGGTGCCGACGCCGATGCCGCTGGCGTGGGCGACCTGGTTCATCGTGACGCACTCGGGGCCCTGCTCGGCGACGATCCGGGCGGCGGCGTCGAGGATCTTGCGCCGGTTGCGGGCGGCGTCGGCCCGCTCGGGCGCGGGTCCGCCGATGCTCGGCAGCAGGTTGAGCAGGGGTGCGGCACTGCCGTCCGCGGGCTGCCGTCTCGTCATGCTCATCCGCCGCTCCCTGCCTTTCCCGCCTGCGCGCCCCCCTCGCGTACGGCCATCGCATACGTCCTTGACTTCGAGCATACCCGCCCTCCCCCAGCAAACCGGATAGATGTCCGCTTACCTGTCGATGGATACCCCCGGGGGTACTTCTGTTAGGGTCGCTTGTATACCCCGGGGGGTAAATGTTCCTGGAAGCTCCTGGAAGGAGTACGGCGTGTTCTTCGTGGACACCGTCGAAGTGCCGGGTCTCGGCAATCGCAGCTATCTCGCGGGCGGCCGGACGGCCGCGGTCGTGATCGACCCTCCGCGCGACATCGACCGGGTGATCGCCGCCGCCGCGCAGCGCGGTGTGCGGATCTCCCATGTGGTCGAGACCCATGTGCACAACGACTATGTGAGCGGCGGCCACGAGCTCGCCCGGATCACCGGAGCCGCGTACGTCGTCCCGGCCGCCGCGCCCGTCTCGTACGAGCGGCTGGCCGTGACCGACGGGGACGTCCTCCCCGTCGACGCGGGGATCGCGCTGCGGGCCGTGGCGACCCCCGGGCACACGCCGCACCACACCGCGTACGTCCTTGAGGAGGGCGGCGAGGCCGTGGCCGTGTTCACCGGCGGCTCGCTGCTCATCGGCACCGTCGGCCGGCCCGACCTGGTCGAGCCGCGGCTCACCGCCGCCCTGGCCCGGGCCCAGCACGCCTCCGCGCACCGGCTCGCCGCCGAGCTGCCGGACCGTACCGCCGTCCTGCCCACCCACGGCTTCGGCAGCCTGTGCGCCGCGGGCGCCGTGCCCACCGATGCTTCCGGTGAGCCGACCACGATCGGGGAGCAGGCCGCCGTCAACGAGGCCCTCGTCAAGGACGTCGACACCTTCGTCGCCGACCTGCTCGCCGGGCTCGACGACATCCCCGCGTACTACGCCCACATGGGCCCGCTCAACAGTGGCGGCGCCACGCCCGTCGACCTCACCCCGCCGGCCGTCGCCGACGCCGACGAGATCGCCGCGCGGCTGGCCGCCGGCGAGTGGGTGGTCGACCTGCGGAGCCGGGTCGCGTTCGCCGCGGGGCACGTGGCCGGCTCGTACAACATCGAGGCGGGCGAGGGCCCCGGCGGTCAGCTCGCCCTGCTCCTCGCCTGGCTGATCCCCTGGGGCAAGCCGGTCACCCTGCTCGCCGAGTCGCCCGAGCAGCTCGCCAAGGCGCAGCGCGAGCTGGTCCGGGTCGGCATCGACCGGCCGGCCGCCGCCGCGACCGGGACGCCGGAGGAGTGGGTACGGGACGGGGAGCGGCCGGCGACGCTGGCCCGAGCCGTCTTTGCCGACCTGGTCGAACTCCCTGCGAGCGCGATCCTGTTGGATGTGCGCCGGGCCACCGAGCGGGCCTCCGCCGGGTACGTCGAGGGCTCCCGGCACATCCCGCTGCACGAACTGCGCTCCCGCATACGGGAGATACCGCTCGGCGTGCCGGTGTGGGTGCACTGCGCGGGCGGTCTGCGTGCCTCGCTCGCCGCCTCCCTGCTCGCCTCGGCCGGTCACGAGGTCGTCGCGATCGACGACTCCTTCGACAACGCGCCGTTCGTGAACACGCCTGCCGCCGACCGATGTTGACCGCCCTGACGGCGCTGGCCGCCGGGGCGGTGGTCGGGCTCGCGCTCGGTGCGCTGGGTGGCGGCGGCAGCGTGCTCGCCGTACCGGCCCTGATCTATCTGCTGGGCTTCAGCCCGGGCGCGGCCGCGACCGCCAGCCTGGTGATCGTGCTCGGCACGGCCGCCACCGCGCTGTACGGGCACGCCCGCGACGGCCAGGTCCGCTGGCGTACGGGAGCGCTGTTCGCCGCGGCCGGCCTGGTGCCGGCGGCACTGGGCGGACTGCTCTCGGCGCGGCTGCCGGACTGGCTGCTCACCCTCGGCTTCGCGGGGGTGGCGGGGATCGCGGCGGTACGGATGGTCCGCCGGGCCCCGGCCCCGGCCTCGGGCTCGGCCTCGGCCGGGGAGTCGGGCGTACGCCGCTCGGGCCCGGCGGTCGCGGGTGCGGGCGCCGGGCTCGGCGCCGTCACCGGGGTGCTCGGCGTGGGCGGCGGCTTCCTGACCGTACCGGCGCTCGTGCAGGTCGTCGGCCTGCGGATGCGTCCGGCGGTCGGGACCAGCCTGCTGGTCGTCGCGGTCAACGCGCTGGTCGCGCTGCTCGCCCGCGCGGGCGGCTCGGTGCCGGTGGACTGGGCGGTCGTCGCCCCGTTCACGGGCGCGGCGGTCCTGGCGGCCTGGGACGGCCGGCGGCTCGCCTCCCGGATCCCGGCGGACACGCTGCGCCGGGTGTTCGGGGCGGTGCTGCTGGTGGTCGCGGCGCTGATGCTGCTGGATGCGGCGGTGTAGGCGCTCAGGCCGTGGGCCTCAGGCCTCAGGCCAGGGAGAGGAAGAGCTTCTCCAGGCGGGCCCGCATCTGCTCGGGGTCCTCGCCGTTCTTCTGCCCCTTCTCCATGTCCGTCAGGCACTGCTGGAGCCCGGTCGCGATGATCGCGAACCCGGCCCGGTCGAGCGCCCGTGACGCGGCAGCCAGCTGGGTCACGACCTCCTCGCAGTCGCGGCCTTCCTCGATCATCCGGATCACCCCGGAGATCTGTCCCTGCGCCCGGCGCAGCCGGTTCAGCACGGCCTTCAGCTCGGCGCCCGCGAGATCCAGTTCCACAGCCACTCCTCAACAGATACCCCAGGGGGTAATTTACTCCCCACCACGGGGTCCCGTCGAAGACCAAGGATGACACCTGCCATGCCGACCCCCACTCCCGCTTCCCTCGACGCCGACCAGACCCGGGCCCGGCTCGCCGAGCTCACCGTCGTCGACGTCCGCACCCCCGGCGAATACGCGGGCGGCCACGTCCCCGGCGCCCTCAACGTGCCCCTCGACCGGCTCGACCGTGCCGTCCCCGCCCTCAAGGAGGCGGCGGCCCGCGGCGAGCTCGTGATCGTCTGCCAGTCCGGCAACCGCTCCCGCACCGCCTGCGACCGCCTCGCCGCCCACGGCATCCCGGCCACCAACCTGACCGGCGGCACCTCCGGCTGGGCCGCCCGCGGCCACGCCCTCGCCCACCCGGCCGGCCCCGCCCCGACCCGTACCCCCTGGGCCATGGACCGCCAGGTCCGCCTCACCGCCGGCACCCTGGTCCTCCTGGGCCTCCTCCTCGGCCTCCTCCTCCACCCCGCCTTCCAGCTCCTCTCGGCGGCGATCGCGGCCGGCCTGGTCTTCTCGGCCCTCACCAACACCTGCGGCCTCGCCGCCCTCCTCGCCAAACTCCCCCACAACCGCACGACCTCCTGCGCCGTGGACCTGGACACGACCCTGGCCCGGCTCCGGCAGGGCTGAGGCGGGGTTGAGACAGGTCGGCCGCGGGGCGGCCGAACTGTTTCAGGCCCGGGCGGCGGGCGCGGTCCCGGGTGCGGACGCGGCCGTGGGCGTGGCGCGGCGCTCGAACTGGCCGAGATGGGCGACCACGGAGCCGTGGAACCGGTCCACGGCGTCGTCCACGCTGCGGATGAACCCGGACTCCGTACTGCCCCGGCTGGCGCCCATGCCCTTGAACAGAGACAGCCGGAATCCGATGATCGCCGCCCCGTCCTTCGGCAGCAGGTCACCGGGCTCCGGCCGGAGCCGCTCCAGGGTGCCGCGCGGCCCGTTCCGGCCCTCCACCAGGGTCTCCACGTGCAGGTCCGCCGGAGCCTCGGCCAGGACCCGGACGAGCCGCTTGGCGACGGACAGCGGATAGCCGCTGTCCGGGGCGGCGACCTCCACGGACGTGCGAATCTTGCCCGTGCGCAGGTCGGCGGTGACGGTGAGGATGCTCTGCGCGCCGTCCATCCGCACCTCCGCGCTCAGCCGGCCCTCCTCGCACAGCCGGTCCGCGAGCTCCGCGCGCCGCGACATCGGGTCGGTGCCCCGCCGGGCCCGCTGCACGGGCAGCACCTTCTGCCCGAGCTCGCCGCCGAGCCGCAGACACACCTGGCGTACGAGGCGCTCCCAGCTCTCCACGACCTCCACGGCCTGCGGGTCGCCCTGGCAGAGCGTCTCGGCGTCGATGCCGTTGCGAACGGGGACCCAGGCGGGGCCCATGTTCTGGAAGCCGTGGCAGCCCGAGTTCTCGTGCTGGAGGTAGTGGAGCAGCTCCTGCAGCAGCCAGGCGTGTGCCGCGTTGCCGACGCCCTCGTGCCGGATCAGCATCTGCGCCTGGTGGGCGACCTCGGCCCAGGAGAGATGCCGGAGCGCCACCTTGTGCTTGCGCCGGCCGTCGATCTTGACGTCGACGAGCGGGGTGCCCTCCAGGGCCACGTCGTTGGAGAGGGTGATCACGGCCTCGTAGCCGCGCCGGGCCGCGATGTCCATGTAGTCCTGGACCTGCTCGGCCTTGAGCGGATTGCCGTTCGTCTTCGTCTCGACGAGCGCCGTCCACAGCTTGCCCGCCCGCTCCACCCGGATCACGCCGTCCGGGCGCCTGGGGGTGTCCCCGTGCGGGAGCGAGACCTCCGTGAACGTCTGCATCCGCCCCGCCGGTGCGCCGAACGCGGCGGTGAGCCGCCGCCCGAACTCCGGCACCTCCGCCATCACCGACAGCAGCACGGAGGTCGCCCGTACCTCCCGCTCCCGGTCGCTCTTGTAGGAGGGGACGGGGAAGAGCCGGGCGGGCTTCCACGCGTCGTTCTCCGCGAGGGACTTCTTGGGGGTGGTGGGGAGGGTGACCTTCTTCTTCGCGGTGCGGGGGCGCCGGCGCGGGGCGGGGACGGGGGCGGGGACGGATACGGCAGCGGGGTCGGGTGCGGCGGGCGGTGCGGCTTCGGGCGCGGTCGGCGCGGGGGGTGCCGAGGGTGCGGGCGGTCCGGAGGTTTCCACTGCCGTGGCGGCCTCCGCCGTCTCCGGCCCCGTCTCCGCCGCCTCGGTTGTGACGTCGCCCTCTCCGTCGCCGTCCGCCTCGTCCTCGAGGATGTCGATGCCGAAGTCGGTGGCGAGGCCGGCGAGCCCCGTCTCGTAACCCTGTCCGACCGCGCGGAACTTCCACTCCTCGTTGCGCCGGTACAACTCGCCGAAGATGAACGCCGTCTCGACCGTGGCGTCGCTGATCGAGAAGCCGAGCAGCGCCTCGCCCGAGCGGTCCGAGACCGTCATCCGCAGGTCGTCCAGGTCGCCGAAGCGGGCCCCGCCGTACTGGCTCGCCGCGACGACCACGGTCCGTACGTCGTCCGGGACGGCCGTGAGGTCGAGCCCGATGCGGTCCTCACTGCCGTTCTCGGTGGGTGTCTTGCCGAGCAGCTGCACGCTGCCGTCCTCGGCGGCCGGGTGGTTGTAGAAGTAGAAGTCGGCGTCGCTGCGGACCTTGCCGTCGCCGTCCAGAAGCAGGACGGACACATCCGCGTCCCCGGCGCCGGAGGCGCTGCTCCAGCTCAGACCGACGATCACCGATCCCGCGTCCTCGCTCAGCTCGGCGAGGCCGACATTGGCTCCCTTGGTCAACTCGTGCATGTGTCCCCCCGGACAGTTCCGATGCGGCAGGCGCCCCGGGGGAACCGTAACGTCCGCAACCGCCGGTTGAGGAGGAGTTGTGAATTTCGGGCGTCACGGATCGAGCCGGGTCACGTCGTGGCGGCGCCGATGTCGGCGCCGCCCGCCTCGTCGATCGGGCGGATCACCACCGGGTACTCCGGCGCGCCGGGCGGCTGCGGACACTGGGCCACCCGGGCCGCGATCTCCGTGACCCGGTCCAGGCTCGCGCAGTCCACCACCCAGTAGCCCGCGAGCACCTCCTGCGTCTCCCCGTACGGTCCGTCGGTGACGACGGGCCGGCCCTCGGAGTCGGCGGTCACGAACCGGGTCCTGGCCGGCTCGACCAGCCCCTGGCCGTCGACCCACTCGCCGCTCTCCGCGAGGTCGTCGTTGATCGAGTTCATGTAGGCGAACATCGCCCTCAGGTCCTGCTCGCTCCACGCCGGGCTCTCGGGCGTGGCCTTGCCGTTCATCGCGTTGTAGTCGGCCTGCGAGCCCTGCACCATCACCAGGTACTTCATGACGCTCTCCTTGTTCCTCGCGCTGTGGTTCCCTCACAGGGGACGTCGGAGCCGGGCCGCGTTTCTCGTCACCCGTACGCCAGTCAGCCCGATCCCGTCGGGGATGTCACCCGAAGGAACGAGCGGTCCCGCTCCGCGACCCGCTCGCGCGGGCCCGCCGCCCGCAGGACCACATCGAGGACGGGATCCGGATCCGCCGCGTAGCACTGGGCGAACCACGCCATGTTCGCCTCCACCACCGCCCACCCGGTGCCCTGCACCGTGCCCACGTCCACGACCACCCCGCTCGGCAACGTGTCGCCCACCGCCGCCAGCAGCTCCTCTCCGAAGCGCTGTGCCTCCGGCGTGAGGGGGCCGGGGTCGAGCCGCCCGTACACGGCGTAACGGCTCCCGGTCACGACCCGCCCGTCGAGGACGAAGAGGCGGTACTCGGCCGTGAACGTCACCGGGTCCGAGACGAGGACCGGCGTGTGCGGCGGCACGGTGCGCGCGAGGTCGGAGAGGCCGCGGTCGGGGTCGTCGCCGTACACCCCCGGCGGGAACGACTTGTCCGACGGCGGCTTCAGGAACACCGGCCGGAACACCTCGCGGTACACGGCCGAGAACGGCTCCAGCGTGATCCGGCGCCGCGTGAACTCCCACGGCAGCCCCGCCAGCCAGCCGTCCGACGGCTCAAGCAGCCCGAGCCCGAGCCCGGACCCGAGCAGGCGGGCGACCTGGTCGGCGAGCCGCGGCCCGCCGTGCCAGTGCACGGCCTCGCCCGGGCGTACGACGGAGTCCGCCGGCCGGCTCCCGTCGAGCACCCGGGTCGCCATGCCGCGCCGCCGGGCGGCCTCGGTGAGGAGGAGCGCGGTGGAGGTGCGCTGCGCGGATATCAGGAGCAGGTCGGTGGCGGTCACGGTCACGGTCACAGAGAGCTCAGTTCCTTTTCGAGCGGGGTACGGAAGCGGGGCGTGATCCGGACCTCGCCGACCCAGGCCGCCAGCCGCGCCGCCTCGGCCTCCACCGCTCGTACGGCATCTTTCCCTGCATCTTTCCCCAGGTCCGTGCCCTTGCCGGTGCCTGTGAACAGCCGCCACACGATCTCGCCGTCGGCGCGCTGCGCCCAGCCGCCCACGATCCGCCCGTTCCACCACACCGTCGGGCCGATGTTCCCGCTCCGGTCGAACAGCGCGGCGCGGTGCGCCGGGTCCAGGTACCAGTCGCGGGACTGCCACCCCATCGGCGTCGGATCGAGCGCCGGCAGCAGCGCCGCCCACGGCTCGTCCGACGGCGATACGCCTACGGGTACGGATAGCGGTACGGGATCGAGGTCGTCCGGCAGGACGAAGCCGGTGCCCTCCTCCAGCGCGACGCGTTCCGCTCCGACCGCCGCCAGGGCCCGCCGTACGTCCGTGACCTTCCAGCCCGTCCACCACTTCAGGTCCGCCTCGGTCGCCGGACCGTACGCGGCCAGCCAGTGCCGTACGAGCTCCGCCTGCGCCTCGTCCCGCGGGATCTCGCCGTACGGCGGGGCCGGCGCCCAGCGGAACCGGCTCGACGTCCAGCCGCCCTGCGGCCGCCCCCGGGCGATCCGCCCCTCCATCCCGAGCACCCGCAGCAGCCGGCTCGCGACCGACTGCGGCCCCTCCTGGTTGGTGCCCACCCCGTACACGTATTGCGCCCGCAAGCGCGGTACGGCCGCCCCGAGTTCCGCACCCGTCGCCTCGCCGCGCGCCGTCAGCTCGGCCAGGACCTGCCGCTCGGTCTCGGCGAGCCACGCGGCGTCGTAGTCGCTGCCCGCCGTCAAGTGCTTGACGAGCGTGGTGCGTTCGCGGACGGAGGCGGCGTCGGTGGAGGAGGAGTGGACGACGGCGGCGAGCTCGGACGGCACGACGAAGAGGGTGTGCCGCATGCCGTGCATCCGGGTGAGGACGCGTTCCCCGTACAGCGCCCGCTCCACCTCCGCCACCGGGTCCGGGGCCCCGCCGGGCGCGTCCGCGAGCCGCGCGCCCACGGCCAGGAACACCGTCGCCGCGTCCGTCGCGTGCAGCGCCACCAGCGAATCGGCGACCTCCTCCGCCGTCCCCGCCCGCGCCGCACCGGCCAGCCGGTGCCGCACCGCGAGCCGCGCCCGGCGCTCCTCCGGCCCGATCGTTCTCCTCGTGGTCTCTCCCATGGGCCCAGGATGACCTCGCGTGGCGCGCCCGGCGAGGAACCTGGGCGGGAATCCACTCGGGGATCCACTCGGGAACCTAGTCGGGAACCTAGTCGGCTGCGGCGCGTTCGCCCGCCGGCCGTCGCCGTGCCGTCGGGTCGGTGAGGGAGCGCGGCTGCCAAGCGCCGTCCGCCCGGTAGACGTCGGTGCCGGGCGGCACGATGGCGTCGATCCGGTCCAGGATCTCGTCGCTCAGCACCAGCGAGGCGCCCTTAAGCAGCCCATCCAACTGCTCCTGGGTGCGCGGCCCGAGGATGACGGAGGTGACCGCCGGGTGCGCCGCCGCGAAGGCGATCGCGAGCTCGGGCAGCGTGCAGCCGATCTCCTCGGCGAGCGCCGTGAACTCCTCCACGGCGTCGAGCTTGGCGGCCGTGACCGGCAGCTCCGGGTCGAAGCGCTGCGGGTTGATCGTGGGGCGCCCGGAGCCGAGGTCCATCGGCCGGCCCTTGCGGTACTTGCCGGTGAGGAAGCCGGACGCCAGCGGCGACCAGGTCAGCACGCCCATCCCGTACCGCTGCGCGACGGGCAGCACAGAGGTCTCGATGCCGCGCGCGAGCAGCGAGTACGGCGGCTGCTCGGTGCGGAAGCGGCGCAGGCCGCGCCGCTCGGCGACGGCGTGCGCCTCGACGATCCGTTCGGCGGGGAAGGTGGAGCAGCCGAAGGCCCGGATCTTCCCCTGGGTGACGAGGTCGCCGAGGACGTCGAGGGTCTCCTCGATGTCGGTGCGCTCGTCGGGCCGGTGCACCTGGTAGAGGTCGATGCGGTCGGTGCCGAGCCGCCGCAGGCTGTTCTCCACCGCCTGCATGATCCAACGCCGTGACGTGCCGCCCCGGTTGGGGCCTTCGCCGCCCACCGGGAAGTACACCTTGGTGGCGAGGACGGTGTCGTCGCGGCGCCGCGGGTCGCGCAGCGCCTTGCCGACGATCTCCTCGGCCTCGCCCGACGAGTACATGTCGGCCGTGTCGACGAAGTTGATGCCCCGGTCGAGGGCGCTGTGAATGATCCGCTCGCAATCCTCGTGGTCGCGATTGCCGATGGCCCCGAACATCATCGTGCCGAGGCAGTACGTGCTGACTTCGATCCCGGTCCCGCCGAGTACCCGATAGCGCATGCGCCGCACCCTAGGTGTTGGAGTCCACTCCAAGGCAAGCGAGTTCGGGGAGGTCGCCGACGTCGCCGAGGCCGTCGACGTCGCCGAGGTCGTCGAGGTCGTCGATGTCGGCGAGGAACTCGGTCACGAGGGCGTGGAGCAGTTCGGGGCGTTCCAGGTGCAGGTCGTGGCCGGTGCCGGGGAGGCAGACACCGCGCAGCCGGTCGGGTCGGAGCCGCGCCATCTCGTCGTACTCCTCCGTCCCGATGATCCCCTTCTCGCCGAGCACGGCGAGGACGGGCACGCGGATCGCCGCCCACTCCTCCCACCAGGCACGGCCGGTGGGCAGGGTGTTCTCGGCGAGGGAGGCGACCATCACCTCGGGGTCGAATCGGGGCCAGAGGCCGTCCTCCCGCTGCTCGAGCCCGTCGGCCCAGCCTTCCCCTACGGGTCCGCCGCCGAGGTGGGCGACGGCCGCCGCCCGGTCCGGGAACGGCACCGGCCAGGCCCGCAGCCAGCCCCCGACCTCGTCCAGGACGCCGGGTTCGGCGGCGCCGGGACCGGCCTCGACGAGGACGACCGCGGCGAGTCGGGCCGGCCGCCCTTCGGCCGGTCCTTCGGTCGGCCCTTCGGTCGGGGCTTCGGTCGGGGCTTCCGCCGCCGGGCCGCCGGCGGTGAGGAGGGCGGCATGGCCGCCGTACGACTGCCCCAGGAGGACGGTCCCGTCGAGTGCGAAGTGATCGAGTACGGCGAGGACGTCGGCGACGTACGCGGCGCGCGAGACATCGGCCGGGTGCCGCTCGCTCGCGCCGTGTCCGCGCTGGTCGAGGGCGAGGACGCGATGCCCGTCGGCGCGCAGCCGGCGGGCGAGCCCGTCCCATTCGCCGGCGTGCCCGGCGAGCCCGTGCAGCAGGAGGAAGGGCCGCCGCCCGTCGCCGCCCCAGTCGCGCACCGAGAGCCGTACGCCGTCGGGTTCGCGCGCGCTCCGCCGTACGAGAACGTGCTCGGTCCAGTTCGCGGAGGAGGCGGAGGCGGAGGCGGAGGTAGGGGCAGGGGCAGGGGCAGGGGCAGGGGCAGGGGCAGGAGTGGTCATCGGGGCTCCAACTGGGTGTCCGGCCGGGGGCAGAGCAGCGTGTCGGCGACGGCGGTGCGGGCGTAGAGGACGGACCGGCCGCTGCGGTGCGCGGTGACGAGCCCGGCGTTGCGGAGGGCGGTGAGGTGCTGGGACACCGCGGCCGCCGACAGGCCGAAGGCGGCGGCGAGCTGGGTGGTGGAGGCGGGGGTGTCGAGCTCGGCGAGGAGCAGCGCGCGGGACCGCCCGAGGACGCCGGCGACGGCCTCGGTGGCGTTCGTG
Source organism: Streptomyces fradiae (assembly GCF_041270065.1). Taxonomy (NCBI): domain Bacteria; kingdom Bacillati; phylum Actinomycetota; class Actinomycetes; order Kitasatosporales; family Streptomycetaceae; genus Streptomyces; species Streptomyces fradiae. The sequence continues at coordinate 4,158,094 of NZ_CP065958.1, forward strand.
GTGGTGCGCGGCTCCCACAGGTTGCCGATGCCCCGTGCCGGATAGGCGAGTTGGGGCGGATCCGGGGCCACCGAGCGGGTCAGCACCCGCGGCCACGCGAACGCGGACGGGATGAGCAGCAGCCCCGAACCCGCCTGGTCGCGGGTGAGCGCGCAGGCCCGCCGGACGAGCCGCAGGGTGCCGTCGTCCCAGCGCACGGTCTCGTGGAGTTCGCCGAGGACGCGCGCCGATCCGTGCTCGGCGACCTGGCGGGCGCGGTGGAAGACATCGGCTTCGAGGAGGCCGCGGATGCGGGCCCAGTAGGGGGCGAGGGCGATCTCCCAGTAGGTGAGGATCTCCTCGCGGAGCCGTTCGAGGTCGACGTGTTCGGCGCGAACCCCCGTCCTCCCGAGCATGTCCAGGTCGCGGGCGAGCTGTTCGGCGGGTGCGCGTCCGATGGCGTCGAGTTCGCTCTCCAGGGTGGGGAAGGGCCCGGCGGGGGTGGGGTTCAGGAAGTCGGCGAGGTAGCCGTGCGGTGGTACGAGCGCGGCGAGGCGCCCGCGGTCCAGCCCGGCCCGCTGGAAGCGGGGCCGCACCTGGTCCGCCCAACTGCGGTGGAGCGGCGTCGGGTTGTCGTTGCGGAGGAGACGGAAGCTGGTGACGACCTCCCACATGGGGGAGACGGCGAAGCGGGTCTGGGCGAGGTCGGCGGCGGAGAAACTGAGCGCGGAGTCCATGCGTGCGTCCTGCCCCCGTGATCGATCCCGATGGGTGGATGGATTCGGCTGGAGCTTAATCATTGGAGGGGGCTGGGGCCACGCCCGCAAGCTCCTCCCATGCCCTCCTCCAAGCCTGTCTCCTCCTCGTCGTTCGGGAACCTTCCGTCCGTCGTCTGGACGCTGTTCGCCGGCACGGTGATCAACCGGCTCGGCTATCTCGTCACCCCGTTCCTCGTCTTCTTCCTCGCCTCGCGCGGGGTCACCGGCACCGACACCACGTACGTCCTCGGCGCGCTCGGCGCCGGCAACCTGGTCGGCCCGGCCGTCGGCGGCATCCTCGCCGACCGCATCGGGCGCCGCCCCACGATGCTGATCGGCCTGCTCGGCTCGGCCGCGGCGCAGGGCGCGCTGTTCATGGCGCCCGGCGTGTGGACGATGGCCGCCGCGGCGCTGCTGATCAGCGCCACCGGCATGGCCGTGCCCCCGGCGGCGTACGCGCTGATGGCCGACGCCGTCGACCCGGACCGCCGGCAGCGCGCGTACGCCCTCTTCGGCTGGGGCGTCAACATCGGCACGGCGGTCGCGGGCGTCCTCGGCGGATTCCTCGCGGCGCAGGGCTACTGGCTGCTGTTCGCCGTCGACGCCGGTTCGATGCTGCTGTACGCGGTGGTGGTCTCCGCCCGCCTGACCGAACCGCCGCGCGGCCCCCGGCCCGCCGGCGACGGCCTCGGTTACGGCGTCGTCCTGCGCGACCGCCTCGCCGTCCTCCTCCTGCCGCTCTTCGGCATCGAGCTCTTCGTCTACTCCCTCACCGAGGTCGCCCTGCCGCTCGCCATCCGCGACAACGGCCTCTCGCCCGCGGTGTACGGGACGATGGCGGCCCTCAACGCGATCCTGGTGGTCGGGCTCCAGCCCTTCACCACCGCGCGGCTCGCCCGGCTGCCGCAACTCCCGGTGTACGTCGCGGGCAGCGTCCTCGTCGCGATCGGCGTCGCGCTCACCGGACTCGCCGACGGTACGGCCGGCTTCGCCGTCTCGGTCGTCGTCTGGTCGCTCGGCGAGGTGGTGGTCGCCGGCATCGGCGCCGCGATCGTCGCCAACCTCGCCCCGGCCCACGCCCGCGGCCGCTACCAGGGCGCCTTCAGCTGGACCTGGGGCGTCGCCTGCTTCGGCTCCCTCACCCTGGGCGTCACCCTCTACACCGGCCTGGGCCCCGCCACCCTCTGGTGGACCGCCCTGGTCGCAGGCGTGGCCGCCTCGGCGGCGACGCTGGCCCTGAAGGCGCGCGTGACGGAGCGTGCGGCTGCGACGGCGGCTGCGACGGTGGCTGTCACTGCCGCTGCCGCTGCCGCTGATCTAGCGGTTCCGGCCGGCGAGGACGTGCGCGACGAGGGCGTTGGCGTGGCCGTGCCCGAGCCCGTACTCGCTCTTGAGCCAGCCGACGAGCTCCATGTGCTTGACGAGCGGTGACCCGTCGACGATCTCCAGCCACTCGGCGATCGGACGCCCGTACTTCTTCTCGATGGAGGGGAAGTAGCTGGCGGGACCCTTGACGGCGGGCGCGGGAGCGGCGGGGGTGGTGGACATGAGGCGACCTCTTCTCGTCGGGGCTTCCCCTGGGCTGTCCCGGGGCTGTCCCGGGGCTTTCAGGGAGGTAGACGTCGGGCGCGCCGAGAAGTCATCGGCGCGCCCGCGATCTTTTTCGATTCCTTGCGACGTGGTCAGTCCCGGCGGATGTGCTCGGGATCGACATGCCGCCGCACGACGGGCAGCGCGGCCACCCCGCCCACCACCAGCACCCCGACGGCGCTCCCCACGAGCAACGGCAGCCCCTCCCAGTCCCAGTGCACGGCCCCGCCCCCGGTGATCAGATAGCTCGACTCCGCCAGCCACCCGGTCACGACCGCCGCCCCGAGCCCCACCCCGAGCGGCAGCACCACCTGCGCACACTGCGCCACCCGCAACGTCCCGCCCCGCGCCCCCAGCAGCGCGAGTGCGGCCACCTGGCCCCGCCGCTCCATCGCCCGATCGGCCACGGACACGACGAAGGCGGCCACCCCGACGACGAGCCCGAGCACCATCCCGGACACGAGCAGGCTGCGGATGACGGTGAGTTGGTGGAGCGAGGTCACGACGATGCCGACGGGCTCGACGTGCGCGGTGGGGGCGACGGCGCCGATGGCGTCGAGGGTGGCACGGACGGTGGCGGGGTCGGAGGAGGTGGCGAGGCTGAGGGTGCCGTGGACCGTGCCGTACGGCGCGATGAGCGAGGGCGGTACGAGCACGTCGGCGCCGACGACGACCGACGGCTGGTAGACGCGCACCGTCGTCGCATCCTTCGGCACCATGATGTCGAGGCCGCGTCCCTCACCGAACCGGAAGGGGTAGGTGCGCCCCGGGATCGCGTCTGGGTCGGGAAGGAGGTCGGGATCCTCGATGCGCAGCATCTTCCCGTCCACGCACCCGCTGGACGAGCCGACAAAGGCGGCGAGTTGGGCACACGTGGCCACCATGACGGTGAGCTTGGGCCGGAGTTGCCCGTCCTCCGGTGCCCACGAATCCGTGGCGAGCGCCTGGCCACGCAGGTCGGCCACCTGCCCCAGCCGACCGCGCTGCTGCGTGCTCAGCTCGTCGGTCGACAGCTGGTACTCCTGTACGGGCGCGGTGCGCCGGCTCACCTGGTCCAGTTCCACCAGCACGCCCTGCGTGAGCGAGGTCGCGTACACCAGCAGCACCAGCCCCGTGACGACCCGCAGCGCGCTGCCGGGTTCGACCTCGGCGCGCCGCATCGCGAGGGCGAGCGGCAGCGACTGCACACGGCCCGCGAGCTGCCGGGCGAGCCAGGCGGTGATGGGCGCGAGTCCGAGTACGAGGCCGGCGCCGGTCAGGAGCACGGCTCCGGGGATCAGCAGGCTGGAGGCGGCGCCGCCGCTCGGGTCGCGGCCGATGACGCTGAGCACGCAGTAGCCGCCGATGACGCCGAGGCCGGGGAGCAGGAGCAGCGTTCCGTACTTCCGCGGCGGCTTGCGCTGCGCGGTGCGGCGGACGTTGAGCGGCCGGAGCGCCGCCTCGCGCGCGGCCCGCCGGCCCACGAACCACGCGAGCGCCGGGCACAGTACGAGACAGATGGCGAGCGTCGTCGCCTCGGGGCGTCCGTCGGCCGGGAACCAGTGCAGGCCCGGCAGCCCGATCCGTGCCATGACCTGGTTGAAGCCGAGGTATCCGGCGATCCCGATGACAGCCCCGAGGAGGGCGGCCGCGACGGTCTCGCCGGCGTTGACCCGCAGGGTGTCCTTCACGCTCAGGCCGACGAGGCGGAGCGCGGCGAGCCGGCGGGCCCGGGTCTCGGCGGAGAGCCGGGCGCAGACGGAGAGGAAGACGGCGAGGGGGAGCAGGACGATGCAGGAGAGGGTGAAGCGCAGGATGTCGAGGGTGGACGGCTCGACGACCTCGTGGTCGGGGTACGCCTTGCCGAACGAGACCAGAGGGTGGGCGTCGGCGGGCAGTTGGGCCCGGGTGCGGCCGATGTACGCGTAGAGGTCGTCCTGTGCGGCGAGCCCGGCGGGTCCGATGACGCCGGTGATTCGGCCGGGTACGAGCCCGGCGAGAGCGGGCCGTTCGGCGAGGAGCCGCTTCAGGCGGGGCGAGACGACGGTCTCGCCGGCGGCGGGCAGCCGGTCGAGGCCGGGCGGTACGGGCACGGGGGCCGCGCCCGGCGCGGTGCGGGCGACGAAGACCCGGTACATCGGCTCGGAGCCGTACGCGTCCTCCCGTTCCGCGGCGGCGACGGTAGAGACGGGCCGGGGTCGCGCGAGGGGGTCGAGGTACCGGAGACTGCGGGCCGCGTCCCGGGCCTCGTTGGCGGCGAGGATCGTCGGGATGGTGAGGACGGCGGCCAGGCAGGCCACGCCGAGCGCGCACCCGGCGGTCATGAGGAGGAACCGGGCGCGGGCCCGGTGCCCGCCGCGCCACAGCAGCCGGAGGCCGAGGAGAAAGGAGTTCACGCGGTCACCGCCCGGCCGCTGCCACGGAGTTCAGGACCCCGTCGACCATCGCGTACGTGACGTCGGCGCGGGCGGCAACGTCACGGTCGTGGGTCACGATCACCACGGCGGTGTCCTGATCGCGTGCGAGCCGCAGGAACTCGTCCAGTACGGCGGTGGCGTTGGCACTGTCGAGCGCGCCGGTCGGCTCGTCGGCGAACACCACGGCCGGCCGGTGTACGAGCGCCCGCGCGACGGCGACCCGCTGGCTCTGCCCGCCGGACAGCTGCGAGGTCCTGCGCTGCAGCAGCCCGGTCATCCCGAGCCGTCCAAGGACCTCCCCGGCCGCCGCGTGCGCGGGAGCCTTGCGCTGCCCGGCGAGACGCAGCGGCAGGGCGGCGTTCTCCTCGACGGTCAGCTCCGGCAGCAACTCCCCGTACTGGAAGACGAACCCGAACCGCTCGCGCCGCAGCGCGCTCAGCTCCTCGTCCCCGAGCCCGGCGAGGTCCACCCCCTCGAACACCACCCGCCCCCCACCCGGCGCGAGCACCCCGGCGAGGCAGTACAGCAACGAGGACTTCCCGGACCCGCTGCTCCCCATGACGGCGGCCACTTCTCCGCGCCGCAAGGCGAAGTCGACGCCGCTGACGGCCCGGTGGTCCCCGTAGAAGAGATCCACGCCCTCGGCGCGGAGAAGGTCAGTCACGACTCGCCGTTCCCCTGTCGGAGGTAGTGGAAAGTGGGAACGCAGTTGTCGGGCCGCAGTGAGCCGCGGTCGCGGCACACGCGGAGGCGGGCCTCCGAGGTGAACTGCGCCGCCCCGTCCCAGACGACCCGGTCGAGGTAGACGTACTTCTTCTGGGTCCCCTTGAACCGGTTCCAGTCGTAGGCCTCGACCTTCACCTCGACGTAGACGTTGTGGCCGTCGTTCGGCGAGACGTCCCTCAGGCTTCCCTTGAAGTGGAAGCCGCCGTGGTTCCGGCTCTTCGGCTCGAAGACGTACGAGCCACCCTTGAACTCGACTCCGTCGGTGTGCACGTTCGGAATGGTGTGCCACGAATCCGCCACCGCCCCGCCCACCCCGCCCAGGAACAGCCCGGCGGCGATCGCCACCGACACCCACTTGCGCATGCGCATGTGTCCTCCAGTCAACTCAACCCACCAAGAAGATCTTGTCGCGATGAGTATTGAGGTGACTACTCGGCGTAGTGAAATGCGGGATCGTTTCCTTCCCACCATCTGGTGAACCGACGAACGGATCGTCAACACAAGCCGCACCCCCGCGTGTCGCGCGAATTCCGCCGCCCCGCACCAGGGTTGCTCCTAGGCTCCTCGCGTGACCGAGAACGAGATCAAACTCAAGGCCATCGCCGCACTGACGGCGCTCCGCGGCGGCGTCGACGAGAGCCTGGTCTCGGATCTGTTGGGCGAGGTCATTCCGGGGCAGTTCGCGGTGCCGGCCGACGCGAGTGCGGAGGAGGTCGGGCTTTCGGTCCTGGCGCAGTTGTCGGAGCCGCTGAGCGCGCTCGTGAACGGGTTCATCCTCGCGTTCGAGGCCGTGGCGGACGCGCATGACGCCTCCGGTGCCGTACCGGCCACCGAGCCGATCCTCCAGGAGCTGGCGCTGCGCCTGGCCAGCGACAACTTCGACGACTGACCTCTTCCCTCCCCCCTCCCGTTTTTGATCTGCTTACGGAGCTGACGTGCCGATACACCTCACCGCCCTCGCCGACCCCGAGCCGAACTCCATCGGCCGCCGTCTCGCCTGGCTCGCCGACGGGCCCGAGGGGGCGCCCGCCGGGTCCGCCTTCCTGCGGCTCTTCGAGCGGGAGGGGCAGCGGCACCTCGCCGAGTTCGACGCGCGGGTCCATCCGGCCGAGCGGCGGCGGGGCGTCGCCACCGCGCTGCTCGACGCGGCGGTGGCGGCGGCGCGGGAGGCCGGGCGGCGCAGTCTTGTCGCGCAGGCGGAGGCGGGGTCGCCGGGCGCGGCGTTCCTCGCGGCGCGCGGCTTCCGGGTCGCGCTGACGCTCACGTACGCCCGACTGCCCTTGGCCGAGGCCGATGTCCCCGCGCTCGCCGCGGAGGTCGCGAAGGCGCCGGCCGGCTACCGGCTCGTGGAGTGGGCGGGCATGGTGCCGGACGACCTGGCGGCGAGCTACGTCGCCTCGCGCCGCGCGATGGACGACATGCCGATGGGGACGATCGACTACGGCACGGTGGTGTGGGACCTGGAGCGGGTACGGGCGGCGGTCGGCGCGGTCGAGGGGCGCGGCGAGGTGCTGCACACGGTGGCGGCGGTGGCCGAGGCGGACGGTTCGGTGGTCGGGTTCACCGAGCTCGTGAGCCCGGCGGAGGGAACGGGTGACGGGGAGCACTACGGCACCGCCGTACTCCCCGAGCACCGCGGCCACGGGCTTGCCCGCTGGATGAAGGCCGCCTCGATCGTGCGCGCCCGCGAGCGGCAGCCGCAGCTCGGCGGGCTCGTCACGGACACGGCCGACAACAACCCGTACATGCGGCACGTGAACGACGCCCTCGGATACCTGCCGACGCACGAGGCGCACGAGTTCCAGCGCGAACTCACGGGCCGAGGACTCACGGGCTGAGGACTCACGGGCTGAGGACTCTCGGGCTGAGGACTCTCGGGCGGAAGGGATTCCCGGCACGGACCTCCCCCAGCGGTCGTCACTCGCCGGGGTGATCACCGGTGTGATCACCCCGCCCCGGCGGTGCGCCTGCGTGAACGGGCGCGGCGCGGCTGCCGAGGATGCGCGCATGCGCTTCTCCTCGACTCTGCCGCGTCGTGTCCTCGTACCGTTCGTCACCGCCGTCGCCCTGCTCACCACCGGGGCCGCGGCCTCGGCGGGCGCCGCCGAGGCCTGCGGTTCGATCATCACCGCCCCGCTCGCCCCGCCCGTCGCCGCCGACGACCCGTGTCCCAGCACCGACCCGGTCGTGTGCCGCATCCGCGTGATGCCGATGGACGAGAAGGTCGACGCCCAGCGCACCCGCATCCGCTACCACGAGCTCCTGGAGGACATGCACCGCACGGAGGCCGACATGCGGGCGGCGGGCGCCACCGAGGAGGAGATCGCCCGCGAGCTCGTCGACATGCGCAACCAGGCGAAGGAGATCACCCGCGCCGGCATGACCCCGGCCGAGGTCCGCATCCTGGAGGAGCGCAACATGGCGAAGTACGGCAACCCCCTCGGCCCGACGGCCGACCAGCTGTACGCGAAGTACGGCTCCTGGGAGAAGGTCACCGACGCCTCCATGCGCACCAGCTACGCCGTCGACCGCGAACTGAGCCTGGAGTACCGGCCCTGCCCGGTGTGATCCGTACCGGATCCGTGATCCGTACCTGATCCCCGTAGGGGGCCTGGCCTGCGGTGAAGCGGTCTCGAGCCCGGAGCCGAACGGCGACGCGGACCCGGTTCAGTCCCTGGGGCCCCGCACTTTCCGGGCGATTTCTTCGAGGGCGGCGAGGTCCTCGGAGGTGAGTCGGTCGATGAAGTGGTGGCGTACCGAGGCGACGTGGGCAGGGGCGGCCGTCGTGAGGGTGTCGAGGCCTTGTTCGGTGAGGACGAGGAAGCAGCCCCTGCCGTCGGCCGGGTCAGGTTCGCGCCGCAGCAGGCCGCGCTGTTCCATGCGGGTGGCGTGCCGGGAGAGGCGGCTGCGCGACCAGTTCATCTTCGCGGCCTGCTCGTGGAGGGAGCCGGTGTGTTCGGGGCGTTCCGACAAGGTGCTGAGTACCTCGTAGTCGGGCTCGGAGAGTCCGACCTCGACCAGGTCCCGTGCCGTGCCGGCCTGAACGGTGGCGACCATGTGGCGGAAGGCTCGCCACGCGCGCTCTTCGTCCGGGCTCAGCCAGTGAGGGGCGGTCTGGTCCGACGGTTTCATTGACATGTAATCAATCTACTCAGTAATTTCGTTTCCATGGAAGCGAAAAGCTTGCGTGTCCTCGTGCTCGTGTGCAGCAACCGTCCCGGCGCCCTCGGGCCGACGGTCGGAGAGTGGCTGGTCGGAGCGCTCGCGCCCCGTGCCGCGGAACTCGGCGTCGAGCTCGTGCCGGTGGCCCTCGGCGACCTCGGCCTGCCGTTCCTCGACGAAGAGGAACATCCGGCGGCGGGCGTGTACCAGCACGAGCACACACGACGATGGAGCGCGATGGCGGACGCCGCGGACGGATTCGTCGTCGTGACCCCGGAGTACAACTCCGGGATGCCGGCGACGCTGAAGAACGCGCTGGACTACCTCTACCGGGAATGGGCCTGGAAGCCGATCGGCTTCGTCAGTTACGGCAACACGTCGGCCGGCACCCGGGCCGTGCAGCACGCCAAGCAGGTCGCGACCACGCTGCGGCTGGTTCCGCTGGGCTCCACGGTCGCGATACGCCTCAGCGAGGTGGCGGAGAACGGACACGTCCGCCCCACCCCTTCTCTCGTCCGTGCGGCCCACGGGGTCATGGACGAGTTGGTGAGGGTGGCCCATGCCCTGCGTCCGCTGCGCGAGCGCGAACGGCCTGGGACCGTGCCCGGCCCGCTGGCGGGGTCGTACGCGAGGCGGCTGGCCCCCGACGACGCGCCCGAGGTCACCGTGCTGCAGCGGTGCTGCTGGGTGGACGAGGCTCTCGCGAACGACACCCTGGCCGTGCGGGCCCTGCACGAGTCGCCGAAGGAGGTCCGCGGCTGGCTCGCCACCTGGCACGCCACGGGGCTCTGGCGGGACGGCCGTCTCCTGGGCATGGCCCGGGCCCGACGCAGCGGCACCGACTGGCACGTGGGCCGCCTCTGCGTCGCCCCGGACCTGCGCGGCCAGGGCCTCGGCCGCTGGCTGCTCCGCACCGCCGAGTCCGCCGCCGAACCGGACTGCTCCCAGGCGGTGCTCTTCACCGGCGCCCGGAGCACGCGGAACATCGCGCTCTACGAGAGCGAGGGGTACCAAACGATGCCGCAAGTCGACGCGGACGGGACGGCCCGCCTCGTCAAGAATCTGGCGCTGTAGGCCCGGCTGCCAGGGCCGGCCCGGTGGAACGCCTTTCCAAATGTTCGTACGGGGGTCCACCGGGGGGCGTACTCGTCCTGAATGCGACGGCCACGAGATCAGGCGTCGGCAGGGTCGGGCGTCTCGTCCCGGGGGCTCATCTCCTCCGGCCCTTGTTGTTGAGCTGGGATCTCAACGGGATGGGTGCAGCGCCACAAGGCCCTCGTCCCCGCTTCGGTTCGAACGGTTTCCTTGAGGCCCTGGTGGTCGCAATGGGGACACGCATCGATGACCTCGCGGGTGTACACCCTGCGGATGTCGGCGTGCAGCCGCCGGAAGCTGCCGAGTGCGAGAGGTGCTTTGTGCCAGCGGGGGGTCTGGTACTCGGGGATGGAGTGGTGCAGCTCGATCGCCTTGTCGATCTTTCCGTTGAGGCTCGTCACCGAGGCGGATGCCCCCTCCGGCGGTCCCATTCGGGGGTTGCGCTCCTTCCAGGCCGCGGCGGAGTCGGCAGCGCGCCACGCGAAGCAGATCATCTGACCAGGGGTGTACCCGTGCTTGAAGCCCTTTCGGATGACGTCGGTGAGCTCCTCGCGCCTCGCTTCGGGTACCTCGGGATAGCCGTACGTCTTGGTGAGCAGGTTGTTGAGGTAGCCCGCGACGTCCGCGACTTCCATCCGGTCCACCAGAGTGGCGAAGGCATCACGTGCCGCAGCTCCCTGGGGACCCGGCTGGGTCTGGAGGACGTACTTGATCTCCCCGGCGCGTTCCTGTGCGTCGGCCAGGCCGCCAATGATCCGCCAGGCGACCTCTGTGGAAATGAAGGCAATACCGTCGCCATCCTGAGAACGAGCGAACGCCTGCGTCGGGCTCTCCGGTGCGATGGCGAGCAGGCTGGCGTAGTAGAGGGCCAGGAGACGTTCCCTGTCCTGCTCGCTGTCGCCGGTCCACCCCAGGGGACCGATACTCGTGAGGCTCGGGAGTGCCTTGCCCGGGTTGCTCGTGGCGTAGCTGATCAACGCCACATAGAGGGCCAGGGCCAGAGGATCGTCCACCGCGAGGGGGTCGGTTGGTTCGCTCTTTCCGTCCTCATCCTTGATCGCATCGGCAATCAGGCGCTTGGTTCGTTCGCTCTCCTGCTGCGCACGCTCCTGCTCGACACGCCTCTGTTCAGCGGCGCGTTGTTGCCGTTCGATCTCCTCGCGCCTCTGGATCGCCGTGCAATCCCCGCAGAGGTACGAGGGAGCTTCGGCATCCAGGTACTTGCCGCCCACCTTGTTGGCCCAGGACCGGTTGGTGACGCTGATCGGCTCGGAGCAGTTCGCGCAAGGGCAGTTGAGCAGGATGGCGTGAGAGTGTGCCGCGGCCACCGCACCGATGTTGCTGGTGGCGCCGATGCTGCTCACAGTCCGGGCCCAGGTGCCGTCGACCTTGACCTCCCAGTAGAGGGCACTGATCCTCTGGGCGTCTTCGGGAGCGTCGTGCTTGATCATGACGCGGATGCGGGGAGCGGCCTCCGGAAATTCCCGGATGATCGGCTGCGGAGTAGCTGCTCGTTGTTGCGACTGGTGCTTGTTGGCCCGTTCCCGCTTGCGGCGGCGTTCGCGCTTACCCACGAGTTTGTCCCTGGTCCATGTGTGGATGGTGGCGTACCTCGGGAGTCGGCAGGGCGGGTTTCTGCCAACAGCGATGACTCCTGGGGCGGACCACGGCCGAAGAGACGTACCAGCCCGGGTAGTTGCGGAAACGGCTCCACTTGCCTGGCTGAATACGCAGGCCAGCGGTTTGATCGACGGCCGTGTGGCCCGCTGGACCCGGTGGTGCCCTGTTGAACGTCAGCTGTTCTCCTTACCGTTGAGAGATGGCAAATGGGGTGTGGCACACCGGATATGGCATAGAGATCAATCTGTCCCTGCCCGACCTCGGTCACCCAGACCGTCCGGATCTGCTCCAAGAGATCACCGCAGGCACCTCCGAGCGCGACCCGCAACTGCTCGAATGCCTGGCGCACCACGACAAGCGAGAGTGCCTGTCGGAGTCGGGCGGCAAGTCGCCCTGGATGTTCATCCGCCGAGGGCGCGTGGGCGGCCGGCGACCGCTCGTCGCCTCGCACCTGCCGATCACGCACAAGGCGACTCCGGCCGAGAGTGCCCAGCACAAGGCCACCAAGGAGCGGATCGTCGAGACCGCCGGGCGGTACGGCCTGGATGCCGAGGCGGAGGTTCCCATCGGCAACCGGCGCAGCGTCTCGGACGCCGTCGTCGTCGGGCCCGGCGGCATGCGGATCGGCTGGGAGATCCAGTACCACCACCTCAGCCCGAGCAGCGTGCACAGGCGCTCGGTCAACGCCGTGGAGCACGGCATCACCCCGCTCTGGGTGGCGAAGGACCGGACGGCATCCCTGATCGACCGGGCTCCGTGGGCGCGGGTCGACGACATGCCGTGGAAGGACATCACCGACGGCAAGGAGATGGTGATTCGCGGCGGGTACCGGCACCTCGAAGTCTGGAAGTGCGTGCCGAGCAGCGAGCGCCACTGCCTCGTCAGCGAGGGCGCCGGCCACTGCGGCGCGATTCACGCGGACTGGTTCGTGCCCGCCCTGTGCCTCCCGCAGCGGAAGCCCGTCCACATCGAGGATCTGGTCCTGCAGAGCGCTACGGGCCAGAGCGTCCCGGTCTACGTGCCGAGCCGAGGGAACGGCCGGGCCGGTCGGCACATGTGGGTTTCGGCCGAGGACCGCGCACTGTGGCAGGAGCTCGTCGGTGAGAAGATGCCTCTCCCTGCGGCCCCGGTCGAAGAGCAGGACGACCTGATCACCTTCGCCGAGCAGGAGATCGACCGCAGCTGCCGAGCGGGGGAGAAGGACTGGTTCGTCAGCGACGGCCGGCCGATCCGTGACCTCGACCAGCCGACCGGCGGCTTCACACTTCCCGGCATGCCGCTCCGGCGCTCCCGCGACCCGATGCCGATCACCACCGTGGAACGCGCCGCCGCCTCCGCCGCGCTGGGATGCCCGCCGTGGGAGCTCGGGCTGTGCGCCGGCTGCGGTCAGCTGATGCGGCGCTACGGGCGGAACGCCGCCATGTACTGCAACGTGTGCCGGTCCGTCCTCAACGGGCGATAGACGGGAACTGGAACCAAGCAGGACTGCAACCACGCAATGACGAAGGTCCCGACCGCGGCGCGGTCGGGACCTTCGTACGCCCTGCTGGGCGCTGGCGGAGGATACGAGATTCGAACTTGCGAGGGGTTGTCCAAACGTGCGTTCCAGTGTCGATGCCTGGGCACTCGGACTGCTGCCTCAGAGTGCCGTGGCCACTGGCGCACCCAGGACATCATTGGGCGCCTTCGTCCCTGGGCAGCGCGTGGCGGACTCGGTGGTGCGCGAGGTGCTCCCTGCTGACCCGGTGATTGTCGGTTTCACGGAGATGGCCGAGCACTGTGCTGTCCGCCCGGTTCACGACGCTCAGGTCGTCGTTGATGATCAGCATGCCCTGGTCAAGGAGCACGTGGTGATTGGGGCAAAGACAGAGCACGTTCTCAACCGCGTCCGGACCGTCGTAAGGCAATCCCAGCGGGCGGATGTGCGCTGCCTCGGCGTACGCGCCCGTCGCACCCTGGAGACGGATGCCGCACACCTGACATGTGTAGTCGTGAATGCGCTTGACGAGGTTCGCGATTGCGGTGCTTCGTACGATGCGCTGTACCGAGGACATCGACCGGGGGCGATTGCTGCGCTCGCGCGCTTTCGCCGTCGGCGTGGGCGCCGGCTGGGCTGCCTCGCGTTGCTCCACTGCTGCGAGCTGGACGAGGCGGAAGCGCCATACCCTGTAGCCGTGTGCGCCTTGCTCGGACCAGTAGTCCTCGACTCTGTACAGCCCGTCATATCGGTACGCCCCGGCATGTGGTCCCATCGTGATCCGACGGGTCACCCGAACAGGGAGGCCCGTGGCGGCACTTGTCGAGAGAGCGGCGTTTCCCCGAGTCAGTTCCTGATCGTGCGTCTGGCGGCCAGTCAGTGGGTCCAGAGCGCCCTCGCCGGTGTAGATGATCACGTCGCCATGGTCGTCATCCGGGTGAGAGGCAGCGATTACGACTGATTCCGCGCCCCGGTACCTACTGCCGGCGATACCGGCTATGGGCTGCCGGTGCACGCCGGCCTGGGTCAGCGCTCGCCGGTTGTCGAACCGTTGCCCGAGGTGAACTCCTGGCACGGCGCCGAAGCCATCGAAAAGTGGGGTGTCCGAGGTGACTGGTTGCCCCCCAGGCAGCGCTTTTGCCAACTGCCGGACCCGTGTCCGTTCCTCCTTGCGGGCCGTGCGTGCCCGGAAGAGCGCCTCGCCGACCAATGCTTCGCGGATCGACGGCGATGCGGGCTCACTGTCACCTCGCACAGCCGAAAGCCCGTCGAAGAGTTCTCGAAGACGCGCGGCATTCGGTAGCGTCCGGCCTTCCAAGTAGGAATCGAGGGTTCGTGCGCTCAGGCCACAGTGCCGTGCCACCCTTTCGGTCGAGTGACCGCCGCACTCCTGCCACACCACGCGCAACTGCTCCGAGAAATCTTCCTCTTCGGGTGTTCGGCGTGCCGTGGCGGCCCCCTTCCGTCGTGCGACCTCGGCCAAAGACTCCTCAGTGGTACGACGCCGTTCGCGCCAGCGCTGGAGTTCCGCCTCCCCGCCGGCAGTCCAGGCTCCGATCATGGTGTCCAAGGTCTGGACGCTTGGCAGGCGACTGCCGTTCAGGGCCGCGTAGACAGCCGTCCGTGACGCGCCTCGGATCACCGCCATTTCGACAGTGCCCTGCGTCCGTTCCCTGACGTCGCGAAGGGCGCGAGCGAAGGACACCAGGGGGCCGTCCCCGCTCAGCGGCAGCCTTCGAGGCACATTTTCACGGTGATTCGCATCACACTTTCCTCTCTCTCGCGCGTGATGCAGCTCACATTCAGTGTCCGTCTAGGGCCCCTGAGCTGCCAAAACTTGAGACTACATGAGTCCCGCGGAGTTTTCTGCGGGATTCCCGCTTGTGGAGGTCTGCGATCGTTGCGTCACCGGCTGAGCCGTAGCTCCGCAAAGAGCGACGGCTCCCTGCGCCAACAGGAAGCCGTCATTGCGCGTAGCCCCCATCGACAACCTACGGAGAACTACATGCTCGAGGGTACGGGGAGTGTTGTGTCTGGTGTATCCGCTCAGGCGGTGGATGGTGCTGTGCCTCCCAGGCGCGGCTCACGCTGGCTTGCGCCGGCGAGCGTGGCGGCGACCAGCGCGGGCCCCTTGGCGGCGGCCTTTCAGGGAAGTGAGACGATCGCTGTCATTTCGGCGGCGCCGGGCCTCGTCCTGGGTTCGTTGTTCTTCTTCGGGGTGGTCTGCCCAGCGGTGTGGTCGAGGAAGGCTCAGCGTCAGAAGGCGGCCTTGAACGTGATGAATTCGCTACTTGGGCGAACCTCTCGGAAGTGATCGAGGCCAAGGGCAGGCGGTTGATGGGTGTTGCGGCTCCAGAGGACCGCGGCGCCCATCCTTGGGCCAAGCCTGGCTCGCCGGAGAGAGGGTCGTGTAGAGGCGGCAACGGGGGCGGATGAGGGCATGGGTCAGATCTGGCCGTAGAGGGCTGCCAGGTCGATCAGCTGCACGCTGGGGTCGGCCTCGGCGATGGCGCGTGCCTTGTCGTTGAAGCCGGCTCCGCTGAAGCAGACGAGCCGGGTGCTGGTGGTGTCGTAGCGGGCCTGCCAGGGTGATGAGGCCGCGGATGTGCCGGAGGCGTTCGATGTGGGCAGCGCCCATGGTGTCGTTCCACTTGGCCTCTCCGATGGCCAGGAGTGGTGGCTTGACGCCATCCGCGATTCCGGCGACTGCCACGTCGACCTCATAGCCGGTGCGGGCCCTGGAGTCGTGGACGACACCGTGTCCCACGTGGGCGGGCAGACCGCCCAGAAGCTCGGGGTCGGCGTGATGTAGCGCCCAGTCACGGCAGACCTGCTCGAAATGGGGTCCGAGGACGTTGCTGACGAATCGGCGACGGCTGGCCTGCCAGACCCGGGCCGCGTTGCCGGGGCGTTCGAGCTGGTCCCATACCGGGCGCATGATGGCGTGGTAGAAGCCGATCAGTGGCTCGGCGATGCGGTATGTAGGGCGGTTGTCGCGAAAGGCGTCCGCGTCGCGATGTAGCAGTCCTGCGTCTTCCAGCACGTTGATGGGGTGCGCGATGTCGGTCGCCTTGCGTTCCAAGTAGCCGGCCATGCCCCCGCGGGTGGCGTTGCCGTCGGCGACGGCGGCCAGGACGGAAAGGTACAGGGAGGTGTCCCGGAGGTCGGGTTCTTCGGCAAGCAGGTAGCGGGCCTCGCGGAACAGCGGGGTCTCGGGATTGAGCACGGTGCGGACCACCCAGTCGTCGAAGTCGTCCGGCCCCGTGGGTGCGTCCCCACGTGCGAACTCGCGACGGTAGGCAGGAGTGCCGCCCACGATCGCGTTCACTTTCATGGCCAGGTGGGGGTCGGCGATGCCCCAGAAGTCGGCGGCGAGGCGGTGGTCGAGGGGGCGGACGACCAGTTCCAGCCCGGCCCGTCCGCGCAGTGGGGCGCTGCCCGACAGCAGTCGACCCATGAAGGACAGCGCCGAGCCGCACAGCAGCAGCCGAGTACGGGAGCCGGTGCGCTGGTCACGCAGCGGCCGCAACGCCTCTTGGATGATCGAGGGCAGCTCAGGGTTGGCCTTGGCGAGGTAAGGGAACTCGTCGATCACCACGGGGACGGGCCGCTCTGCGCCGAGCGCGAGTAGTGCGTCGACGGCTTCTGCCCAATTGGCGAAGTGGAACGGGCTGGCGGGGTGGACGTGCGCGGTCAGCGCTGCGCTGATCCGCCGTAGCGACTCGGCATCGGCAGCCTCGGTCGCACCGAAGTAGAACCCTCCGGCGGCGCGGCAGGCGGCATCCAGCAGGAACGTCTTGCCCTGGCGGCGGCGCCCAGAAACCACGCCCAGAGTCGCTCCTGGCTGCGGATCGGTGATGAACCGGCTCAGCGCTGACCACTCGTAATCCCGGTCGAACATCTCGGCAGGCTTACGAGGGCTCCAGAAATAGAAGTACGCCTACATAAAACATACTCCTGGTTCTGCGCCGGAAGTGTGCATCCGTCGGCCCCGAGGTCCGCAGCAGATGAGACCGAAACTGAGACCAGGGCATGCCGAAGGCCCGGACCACTCAGTGGTCCGGGCCTTCGGCCTGGCGGAGGATACGAGATTCGAACTCGTGAGGGGTTGCCCCCAACACGCTTTCCAAGCGTGCGCCCTAGGCCTCTAGGCGAATCCTCCGTGGAGAACATTACATGACCGGGAGGGGTGCTCGCGCACATGATCTGGAGCGGGGGGTGGGGGGAAGGGTGCAGGTCGGGGAGTGGGGGAGGGTGGGGGACGGGTGGGGGTGGGGATCGGGTACTCTGGGCGGAGCCCCTCACGTGGCGCTATCTGACTGAACTCCCCCAGGGCCGGAAGGCAGCAAGGGTAGGTCGGCTCTGGCGGGTGCGTGGGGGGCGCTTGCGTTTCCGGGCGGGGGCCGGACACGGGGCCCGGGCCGGAGGTGGCCGGGCGGGCGATTGTTCTCGGGTTGTCAGTGGGCGCCTATAACCTCGTATACGTGTCGTCTCTCGCGCTGTACCGCCGCTACCGCCCCGAGTCCTTCGCCGAGGTCATCGGGCAGGAGCATGTCACCGACCCGCTGCAGCAGGCGCTGCGGAACAACCGGGTCAATCACGCGTACCTGTTCAGCGGGCCGCGCGGCTGTGGCAAGACGACCAGTGCGCGCATCCTGGCGCGCTGTCTGAACTGTGAGAAGGGTCCCACCCCGACGCCGTGCGGGGAGTGCCAGTCGTGCCGGGACCTCGCGCGCAACGGGCCGGGGTCGATCGACGTCATCGAGATCGACGCGGCCTCGCACGGTGGTGTGGACGACGCCCGTGACCTGCGCGAGAAGGCGTTCTTCGGGCCGGCGTCCAGTCGCTACAAGATCTACATCATCGACGAGGCGCACATGGTCACCTCGGCGGGCTTCAACGCCCTGCTGAAGGTGGTCGAGGAGCCGCCGGAGCACCTCAAGTTCATCTTCGCGACGACCGAGCCCGAGAAGGTCATCGGGACGATCCGCTCGCGCACCCACCACTACCCCTTCCGGCTCGTGCCGCCCGGCACCCTGCGGGAGTACCTGGGCGAGGTCTGCGGTCGCGAGGGCATCCCGGTCGAGGACGGGGTGCTGCCGCTGGTGGTCCGCGCCGGCGCCGGGTCGGTGCGTGACTCGATGTCCGTGATGGACCAGCTGCTCGCCGGCGCCGCCGACGACGGTGTGACGTATGCCATGGCCACGTCCCTCCTCGGTTATACGGACGGGTCGCTGCTCGACTCGGTGGTGGACGCGTTCGCCGCCGGGGACGGGGCCGCGGCCTTCGAGGTCGTGGACCGGGTGATCGAGGGCGGCAACGACCCGCGGCGCTTCGTCGCGGATCTGTTGGAGCGGTTGCGCGACCTGGTGATCCTGGCCGCCGTGCCGGACGCCGCCGAGAAGGGCCTCGTCGACGCGCCCGTCGACGTCATCGAGCGGATGCAGGCGCAGGCCTCCGTGTTCGGCGCCGCCGAGCTCAGCCGGGCGGCGGACCTGGTGAACGCGGGTCTGACCGAGATGCGCGGCGCGACCTCGCCGCGGCTCCAGCTGGAGCTGATCTGCGCGCGCGTGCTGCTGCCCGCCGCCTTCGACGACGAGCGGTCGATGCAGGCGCGCCTCGACCGGCTGGAGCGCGGGGTCGCCGCCGCGCCGCCCGCCGCCGTCTTCACGACCACCTCGCCCGCGCCGCAGATGGGGTACGTGCCGACGGCGGAGGCCCATGTCCCGCCGCCCGCCCCCGCCCCTGCCCCGCAGGCCCCCGCCCCTGCCCCGGCACCCGCACCCGTACAGCAGCAGCCGCAACAGCAGCCCCAGCCCGGGGCCTGGCCCGGAGCCGCCCGCCCCGGTGGCGGTGCCGCACCCGGCGCCTGGCCCGGAGCCGCACCCGCGGCGCCCGCCCCGCAGGCACAGGCCCCCGCTCCCCAGCAGGCCCCGGCGCCGCAGGGCGCCGCGCCCTCCGGGGACATGGCGGCCGGCGCCGCCCAGGTGCGGAACATGTGGCCGCAGATCCTGGAGGCGGTCAAGAACCGGCGCCGCTTCACCTGGATCCTGCTCTCGCAGAACGCGCAGGTCGCGGGCTTCGACGGCACCACCGTCCAGCTCGGCTTCCTCAACGCGGGCGCCCGGGACAACTTCGCGAGCAGCGGCAGCGAGGACGTCCTGAAGGCGGCCCTGGCCGAGCAGTTCAACGTGCACTGGAAGATCGAGGCGATCATCGACCCCTCGGGCGGCGCCAATCCGCCGCCCGCCGCCACCGGCTTCGGCGGTGGCCGCCCGTCCGCCCCGGCCCCGGTGCGCCCGCAGGCGCCCGCGCCCGCCCCCGTACAGGCTCCGCCGCCGATGCAGCAGGCCCCGCAGGCGGCGGCGCCCGGCCCCGCGTCCGTACCGTCGGCTCCGCAGCCCGCCCCGCAGGCGCCCGCGCCCGCTCACGTACCCCAGGGACCGCCGCCGGTGGCGCCCGAGGACGACGTGCCGGAGGAGGACGATCCGGACCTCGTGGACTCCGCGCTGTCCGGGCACGAGCTGATCGTGCGCGAGCTCGGGGCCACCGTCCTGGAGGAATACACGAACGAGTAGGAGCGTCTCGCTCAGCGGCCCGCACAAAGATCATGGTCAGCCGCGGGCTACCCTGGCTGGCGTGAAGGTCCTCGTCATCGGCGGCGGCGCCCGCGAACACGCCCTGTGCCGCTCCCTCTCCCTCGATCCCGACGTCACCGCTCTGCACTGCGCGCCCGGCAACGCCGGCATCGCCGAGGTCGCCGAGCTGCACGCCGTCGACCAGCTCGACGGCGCCGCCGTCACGGCGCTCGCGACCGAGCTCGGTGCCGAGCTCGTCGTCGTCGGCCCGGAGGCCCCGCTCGTCGCGGGCGTCGCCGACGCCGTGCGCGCCGCCGGTATTCCGGTCTTCGGCCCCTCCCAGGAGGCGGCGCAGCTGGAGGGCTCCAAGGCCTTCGCCAAGGACGTCATGGCCGGCGCCGGCGTGCCCACCGCCCGCAGCTACGTCTGCACCACCCCCGCCGAGATCGACGAGGCGCTCGACGCCTTCGGCGCTCCGTACGTCGTCAAGGACGACGGTCTCGCGGCCGGCAAGGGCGTCGTGGTGACCGAGGACATCGAGCAGGCCCGCGCCCACGCGCTCGCCTGCGACCGCGTGGTCATCGAGGAGTACCTCGACGGCCCCGAGGTCTCCCTCTTCGCCATCACCGACGGCAGCACCGTCCTCCCGCTGCAGCCCGCGCAGGACTTCAAGCGCGCGCTCGACGGCGACGAGGGCCCGAACACCGGCGGCATGGGCGCCTACTCGCCGCTGCCGTGGGCCGACCCGAAGCTGGTCGACGAGGTCCTGCAGACCGTCCTCCAGCCGACCGTCGACGAGCTGCGCCGCCGCGGCACCCCGTTCTCCGGCCTCCTCTACGCGGGTCTGGCGATCACCGGCCGCGGCGTGCGGGTCATCGAGTTCAACGCGCGCTTCGGCGACCCCGAGACCCAGGTCGTGCTCGCCCGCCTGAAGACCCCGCTGGCCGGTGTCCTGCTGCACTCCGCCAACGGCACCCTCGCCGACCAGGCCCCGCTGGCCTGGCGCGACGAGGCCGCCGTGACCGTGGTCGTGGCCTCCCACAACTACCCGGGCACCCCGCGCACCGGCGACCCGATCGAGGGCCTGGCCGAGGTCGCGGAGCAGGACGCGCCGCACGCGTACGTGCTGCACGCGGGGACGAAGAAGGACGGCGACGCCGTCGTCAGCGCCGGCGGCCGGGTGCTCTCGGTGACCGCCACCGGTTCGGACCTGACCCAGGCCCGCGAGCGCGCCTACGCGGCGGTCGGCCGAATCCGTCTTGACGGCTCGCAGCACCGTACGGACATCGCCGAGAAGGCCGCCCGGGGCTGACGTCCCAGGCGCACCGGCGCCTCACGGCGCCTCGGGGGCGCGGCGGCACAGTCAACCGCACCGCCGCGCCCCCGTCATCACCTTTGCCCAAAGCCATTCCATCGAGTGACGGCTCGCCCATCCGGATGACGCCCGCCGAAGCCCCAACTAGGGTGCGGCGAAGGCATTCCGGCACTTGGCCCTCCGATCTTGCGATGTCAGTGGCGGGTGCCACAGTGGGGGAGTGAGCAACACCGCCACGGGCCGAACGGGCCGTCCCGACCAGGGCAGGAGGGGGTGATGTACGGCGTGACCGGTACCGGTTCCGCACCCGGCGAGGAGCTCGGCGCACGCGCCGCCCGCTCCCGCGCGCTCGCGGTGCTCCGCGTGCGCGGCAGGGCGCTGGGCCTCGCGGTGCTGCCCGCCGCCGTCGCCGTCGTGCTGTACGCGGGCGGGGTCACCGGCCACTTCACCGGCCCCGGCTGGGACACCGCCCGCTGGGTGGTGACCGCCCTCGCCGTCGTCGTGCTGCTCGTCGCGGCGGCCGTCGCCCTGGTCGTCGCCCGCTCGAAGCCCGCGGTGACCCCGACGGTGGAGCTCGCCGAGAGCGCGGCCCCCGACCTCTACCGGATGGTGCGCGACCTCGCCGACCGGCTCGGCGTGCCCGCGCCCTCCGCGATAGCCCTCACGCCGGACTGCGACAGCTGGCTGGAGGACCGCTCGCACCCGGCCCACCGGTCGGCGCACCGGACGCACCCGCGCGGTGGGGAGCGGGCCGACGAGGCGCCCGTCCTGGTCATCGGCTCGCCGTTCCTGTGGTGGATGCGGGTCGCCGAGCTGCGGGCGGTGCTCGCGCCGGTCGTCGCCGGTACGGGCCCGGCCGCGCATCCCGACATAGCCGCCGCCCGCCGCTT
The DNA here is from genome assembly GCF_041270065.1 of Streptomyces fradiae. Classification (NCBI taxonomy): domain Bacteria; kingdom Bacillati; phylum Actinomycetota; class Actinomycetes; order Kitasatosporales; family Streptomycetaceae; genus Streptomyces; species Streptomyces fradiae. The sequence goes on from NZ_CP065958.1 coordinate 4,179,680, forward strand.
CGTGCGCGGCCTTGACGCGGCCGTCGCCGTGCCCCGCCGCCCCGGCCTCGACCCGGTGCGCCGGCTCGGCGCGGAGGGCGTGGGCCGACTGGCCCGGATCATGCTGCGCGGCTGCCGCGGGCACGCCGCCGAGATGGAGCGGGGCGTCGCCGCGGCCGGCTCGGAGCGCGCCCAGGCCGTGGACTACGGGGTGCGGATCGTCGCCCAGGAGCAGGTCGGCCTCGCCTACGCGGGCTGGGACCGGCTGCTCACCCGGGTCGCGCTGCCCGCCTGGCGGATGGGCCGCTGGCCCGCGCGTCTCGACGCGGGCGTGGTGTCGGCGCTCACCGAGCTGTCCCGCCGCGACCGGCTCGCCGACGGTTTCGCCTCCCGGCTCGGCGAGCGGCCCGCCTGCGACCTCCTGGAGGAGCCGGGCGCGGTCGACGAGGCGACCTCGCTGCTCGCCGCCCGCCTCTTCCACGGCGCGCCCGCCGAGCCGGGCCCGGACTGGGCGCCGGTGGAGTGGAGTGCGTACGCGGAGGAGGTCGTCGACCGGAAGTGGCGCGCCGACGCCGCCCGCCTCCACCAGGTCCTCGACCGGCTCGGGGCGTCCGGTCCCACGGCCCCGGGCGGACCCGCCGCGCGCCGGGACCAGGACGCCCCCGAGGCCCCGACCCTGACCCGGATCATGGCCCACCTGACGACGACCCAGGCCGCGGCGCCGGCCCCGGCCCCTGAATCGCTCGACGCCCCCGACGCCCTGGACCCGGACCTCGACCCCGACGCCCTCGACCCGGACCTCGACCCCGACCTCGCCCCCGAGCGGGCGCCCGGCACCGAGGCTGCCGACGTGCTGGCCGCCGCGCTGACCGCGCAGGCGGCCCGCGAGGAGGGGCAGCGGCCGGTCGCACCGGTCGACGAGGGCCCCGACGGGCCGCTGCCGCTGTTCCCGCTCCAGCCGCCCCGTACGGGCCGGGACCTGCTCGCCGACCACGTCGCCGCGATGGTCTGCTGCGCCGCCGTGGACACCGCCGACGCGGCGCCCGGTCTGGACTGGCTGGACGGTCCGGCGCTGCTCGTGCGCGGCGAGCGGAGCACGGACCTGGTGCCGGCGGTGCTCTGCCTGGTGGAGGACGGGGACCCGGAGCCGCTGCGGGCCTGGCTGCACCGCACCGGGGTGCGCCCGGAGAAGCCGGTCCGGCTGCTCTGAGGCCGCGCCCGCGGACGTACCCCCGGGCGTACACCTGGACCCGCCCCCTCCGGAGGGCTGCCTTCCACTCTCGTCAATTCACGACGAAGGGTGACGGAGTGCGTGCGTTATGTGATGTGCTGGAGACCGGCACTGACAGAGGCATCTTCGGCAGGCAGACACCAGAGGCACCGAGCGGGATCGGACCGGACGACCGGGGGAGTCGAGGGAGGGGCGCGGCAATGGGAGCGGAGCAGATCAGGCGGTGGGAGTCCGGCGCGCTCGCGCACGCCGTGTCGGATCCCTTCGGGCAGGGCCCGCTGCCCTGGCTGCGCGGTTCCGAGAACTACTTCGACGACACCGGCCAGATGGTCCCGTGGTACGCGGACGAGACTCTGGCCCGGGGCGGGCTCGGCGGCCCGCGCACCGCCGACGACGCGCACGGCCAGATCAAGGGCTTCGTCTCCAACGGCGCGGTGGCGCCCGGCGAGGCGCTCGACTTCCACATCACCGTGGACCCGCCGCAGCAGTTCTCGGTCGACATCTACCGGATCGGGCACTACGGCGGCGACGGCGCCGCCAAGATCACCACCAGCCCGCGGCTCTCCGGGATCGTCCAGCCCGCCCCGCTGACCGCCGACCGGACCGTCTCCTGCCACCACTGGTGGCAGTCCTGGCGGCTGCAGATCCCTTCCTACTGGTCGATCGGCGCGTATGTCGCCGTGCTCACCACCGTCGGCGGCTACCGCTCCCACATCCCCTTCACCGTCCGCGACGGGCACCCGGCGGACCTGCTGCTCGTGCTGCCCGACGTGACCTGGCAGGCGTACAACCTCTATCCGGAGGACGGCAGGACCGGTGCCAGCCTCTACCACGCCTGGGACGAGGAGGGCCGGCTGCTCGGCGAGGAGGAGGCGGCGGTCACCGTCTCCTTCGACCGTCCCTACGCGGGTGCGGGCCTGCCGCTGCACGTGGGGCACGCGTACGACTTCATCCGCTGGGCCGAGCGCTACGGCTACGACCTGGCGTACGCGGAGACCCGCGACCTGCACGCGGGCCGGGTGGACCCGAGTCGCTACCGTGGCCTGGTCTTCCCGGGCCACGACGAGTACTGGTCGGTGCCGATGCGCCGGACCGTCGAGCTCGCCCGCGACCAGGGCACGTCCCTCGTCTTCCTGTCCGCCAACACCATGTACTGGCAGATCGAGCTGGCCCCCTCGCCGTCCGGGGCGCCCGACCGGCTCCTCACCTGCCGCAAACGCCGCGGGCCCGGCCGCCCGGCGCTGTGGCGGGAGGTCGACCGGCCGGAGCAGCAACTGCTCGGCATCCAGTACGCGGGCCGGGTGCCCGAACCGCACCCGATGGTCGTACGGAACGCGGAGCACTGGCTCTGGGAGGCGACCGGCGCGGGCGAGGGCGACGAGATCCCGGGCCTGGTCGCGGGCGAGGCCGACCGCTACTTCCCGCGCACCGCGCTCCCCGAGCACCAGGGCCGCATCCTGCTCGCCCACTCGCCCTACCGGGACGGCGAGGGCGCGCTGCGGCACCAGGAGACCAGCCTCTACCGGGCCCCGTCCGGCGCCTGGGTCTTCGCCTCGGGCACCTTCGCCTGGTCGCCGGCGCTCGACCGGCCGGGCCATGTGGACCCCCGGATCCAGCGGGCCACGGCGAACCTCCTCGACCGCATCTGCAAGCGGGACTGAGCGGGGCTGAGCGCGGACGCGCTCGTACGACGGGGGACTGAGCGCGGGCTCACACCGCCCGGCGGCCGGACCCGCCCCGACGTGCGAGAGAATCGGAGCTGCTCCTGGATCAACCTACGCGGAGGAACCGTGTCCGGATTCGTAGAAAAGCCCGAGCCCGTCCAGGTCCCGGGCCTGACCCATCTCCACACGGGCAAGGTCCGCGACCTGTACCGCGACGAGGCGGGCGACCTCGTCATGGTGGCGAGCGACCGCCTGTCCGCGTACGACTGGGTGCTGCCCACCGAGATCCCGGACAAGGGCCGCGTCCTCACCCAGCTGTCGCTCTGGTGGTTCGACAAGCTCGCCGACCTGGCCCCCAACCACGTCCTGTCGACCGAGCTCCCGGCCGGCGCGCCCGCCGACTGGGCCGGCCGCACGCTGATCTGCAAGTCGCTGGACATGGTCCCGGTCGAGTGCGTGGCCCGCGGCTACCTCACCGGTTCCGGCCTGGTCGAGTACGACGAGTCCCGCACGGTCTGCGGCCTCGCGCTGCCCGAGGGCCTGGTCGACGGCTCCGAGCTGCCCGCGCCGATCTTCACCCCGGCGACCAAGGCCGCCGTCGGCGACCACGACGAGAACGTGTCGTACGAGGAGGTCGCCCGCCAGGTCGGCGCCGAGACCGCCGCGCTGCTGCGCCAGACGACCCTCGCCGTCTACTCCCGGGCCCGGGACATCGCGCGCGAGCGCGGGATCATCCTGGCGGACACGAAGTTCGAGTTCGGCTTCGAGTCCACCCCGGAGGGCGCCCGCCTGGTCCTCGCCGACGAGGTCCTCACCCCGGACTCCTCGCGCTTCTGGCCGGCCGCCGAGTGGCAGCCGGGCCGCGCCCAGCCCTCGTACGACAAGCAGATCGTGCGCAACTGGCTGACCTCGCCGGCCTCCGGTTGGGACCGCAAGAGCGAGCAGCCGCCGCCGGCGCTTCCCGCCGAGGTCGTGGAGAAGACCCGCGCCAAGTACACCGAGGCGTACGAGCTCCTCACCGGCCAGGCCTGGAGCTAGGGCAACGAGAAAGCCCCCGGTCGGATCGACCGGGGGCTTTCTGTATGGAGCGGACGACGAGATTCGAACTCGCGACCCTCACCTTGGCAAGGTGATGCTCTACCAACTGAGCCACGTCCGCATGCGCCGTAGCGCGCTGCTAACTATACCCAACCTTTCGCGCGGGCGAGACGCACCGCCGTGTGACGGTTCTCGGCGCCGAGTTTCGCGGCGGCGGAGGAGAGGTAGTTGCGCACCGTCCCGGGGGACAGCGCGGCGCGCTCGGCGATCTCCGTCACCGGTGCTCCGTCGGCGGCGAGTTCGAGCACCTCGGCCTCGCGCGCGGTCAGCGGGGAGTCCCCGGCGGCGATCGCGTCGGCCGCCAACTCCGGGTCCACATAACGGTTTCCGGCGTGCACGGTACGGATCAGCTCGGCCAGCCGCTGGGCGCTGACCGTCTTCGGGACGAAGCCGCGGACGCCGGCGGCGAGGGCCCGTTTGAGGTGCCCGGGACGCCCGTGGCTCGTCACGATCATGGTGCGGCAGTCCGGGAGTTCGTCCCGGATCGATGTGGCCACCGTCACACCGTCGGCGCCCGGCATCTGCAGATCGAGCACCGCGACATCGGGCCGGTGGGCGCGCGCCATCGCGAGCGCCTCGGGGCCGGAGGCCGCCTCGGCGACGACCACGAGATCGTCCTCCAGGGCGAGCAGCGCGGCGAGCGCGCCGCGGATCAGATGCTCGTCGTCGGCGAGCAGGACACGGACGGGCGGTTCGGTCACGGCCTCGGTCACAGGACTCTCTCCTCTTCGATACGCGGCGCGGGCAGCGGCACCCGGGCGGTGACGCGGAAGGAGCGCGGGGCCGCCGGGCCGGCCTCCAGGGTGCCGTCCACCGCGCCGAGCCGTTCGCGGAGCCCGGCGAGGCCGGACCCGGACCCGGACCCGGACCTGGACCCGGACCCGGTGCCCGCGGGTGTGGCATCCGCGCCGTCGTTCTCCACGGTCAGGACCACCGCGCCGGCCGCCTCGCCCAGGGTGATCGCGCAGTGCCGGGCGTCGCCGTGCCGCAGCACGTTGGTGGTGGCCTCCCGGACCACCCACCCGAGGGCCGACTCCACCGTGGCGGAGAGATCGAGCTCGGGCGCGTCGACGGCGCAGGCGATGCCGGCGGCGGCCAGGACGCCCCGGGCGCCCTCGAGTTCGGTCCGCAGGTCGGCCGCGCGGTAGCCGCGCACCACCTCGCGCATCTCGCGCTGCGACTCCCGGGAGATCCGCTGCACCTCGGTCATCTGGTCCACGGCCGCCTCGGGCCGCCCGCGCCGGGAGAGCTGCACGGCGAGCTCGCTCTTGAGTGCGATCACCGAGAGGTTGCGGCCCATGACGTCGTGCAGATCGCGTCCGAAGCGGAGCCGTTCCTCGGCGACGGCGAGCCGGGCCTTCAGCTCGCGGGACCGCTCCAGCTCCCAGACGATCCGCACCAGCCAGCCGGAGAAGCCGCAGGCGCCGGCCAGTCCGTAGCCGCCGAACAGGACGCCGACGGCCAGGCCGGCCGCCGGGCCGAACCCGATGCCGCACAGTGCGCCCAGGGCGCCGACGGCGAGCGCGGCCGCGGGGACCGCGTACAGGATGTGGCGCACCCGGGGGAGGCAGAGCGCCAGGGTGCCGACGGTGAAGCTGACGAGCCCGACCGAGACGCCGGCGACGATCGACGCGTCGTGGATCACCCCGGCTCGTAGCAGGACGAGCGTGCCGACGACCTCGCCGGAGGTCAGCGCGACCAGCGCGCCGGCGAGCCGGGTGGGGTGCTCGCGCCGGTCGAGGCCCCAGTCCAGGGCGCGGGAGGAGACCACGGCGCCGAGGACGGCGTGCACGCAGGTCAGCAGGATCAGCGTCGCCGCGCCTCCCGTGCCGAGCGGGCTGTCGGCGGCCCGGCCGATCGGCAGGCTGGTGAGCGCGACGATCTCCAGCGGCGCGAAGGTGTGGAAGGTCCACCGGGTGTACAGCTCGACCTTGGCCGCGCTGCTGCGCCCGCTCCACCATCCGGTCAGCCTCGACACGACTCCCGCCCCCCTCGTTGTCCCCGGCCCCAGTCCCGGTCCCCTACCGGCGCGGTTCCCAGCGGAACCACTTCCGCACAGCAAACACGCTGATCACGATCCAGGCCACCGTCGTCAGGGCCGCGCCGAGCAGTTCCTTGCCGTCCCCGCCGCCGAGCCAGCCGGCCCGTACGAGCTCCATGGCGCCGCTCAGCGGAAGCAGCGAGCAGACCGCGGCGACCGGGTCGGGCAGTGAGTCGGCCGGGACCATCAGGCCCGAGCCCGTCGCGGAGAGGAGGAAGAAGGGGAGGGTGGTCAGGCCGGCGCTCTCGACGGTGCGGGTGATCACGGTGGTGAGGGCGGCGAGCGCGGCGAGCAGCGGTACGGCGCCGAGCACGCCCAGGACCAGCAGGTCGGGGCGGCGCGGGGCGGCCACGTCGAGGACGGCGGGGCCGAGCGCGCTGAGCACGGCGCACTGGACGAGGGCGATGACGACGGCCGGGAGCGCGCCGCCGGCCAGGATCTCGGGGTCGCGGGCCTCGCCGGTGCGCAGCCGCTTGAGGACGAGCTCCTCGCGGCGGGCGACGTAGGTGGAGACCAGGCTCATATAGACGACGAGCATCAGGATCATGCCGGTGCCGCCGACCAGGGTGGCCGCGGCGATGCCCATGGGCAGCCGCTCCGCGCCGCCCGGGCCGCCGCTCAGCCCGGTGAGCGAGGAACGCAGCAGGAAGATCATCAGCACCGGCATGAGCAGCGCGACGAAGAGGGTGTTGCGGTTGCGCCCGAGGAGGGTGAGTTCGGCCCGGCCGAGGGCGGTCAGGCGGGCGGCGGTGGCGTTCATCGGCGCGGCGTTCATCGGACCTCTTCCAGGGCGGCACGGTCGGTGGCGTCGAAGGACTCGGCGCGGGAGGCGATCTCCAGGAAGGCCTCTTCGAGGGAGGCGGACCGGGCGTCGAGCCCGTCGAGCCGGACGTCTTCGGCGGCGGCCCAGTGGAGGAGTTCGCCGAGCGCGTTCTGGAGCTCGTACGTACGGATCTCGACGCGCGGGCCGTCGGCGGCGGCCTTGAGGCCGAGCGGCAGCCGGCCGGCCGGGACGCCCTCGGGGAGCCGGAAGCGGATCCGGGCCGGGCGGGCGGCGGTGACCTCGGCGGGGGTGCCGGCGGTGACGATCCGGCCGCGGTGCATGATCGCGAGCCGGTCGGCGAGGCTCTCGGCCTCCTCCAGGTAGTGGGTGGTGAGGAGGACGGTGGTGCCGCCGTCGCGCAGCCGGCGCACCAGTTCCCAGGTGTCGCGGCGGCCCTCGGCGTCCAGGCCGGTGGTGGGCTCGTCGAGGAAGAGCACCTCGGGCCGGCCGATCAGGGCGAGCGCGAGGTCGAGCCGGCGCCGCTCGCCGCCGGAGAGCTGCTTGACGCGGACGCCGGCCCGGTGGGTGAGGCCGACGGTGGCCAGGGCCTCGGCGACGGGGCGGGCGCCGGTGGTGCAGCCGGCCCACATCCGCGCGGTCTCGGTGGCGGTGAGGTCGGAGGGGAAGCCGCCTTCCTGGAGCATCATCCCGATGCGGGGGCGGACGGCGGCGCGTTCGCGGTACGGGTCGTGGCCGAGGACCCGGACGGTGCCGCGGGTGGGCGCGGCGAGCCCTTCGAGGAGTTCGACGGTGGAGGTCTTGCCCGCGCCGTTGGTGCCGAGCAGCGCGAAGACCTCGCCGCGCGGCACGGTGAAGGAGATGCCCCCGACGGCCTCGAAGCCGCCGGAGTAGGTCCGGTGGAGGCCGTCCGCCTCGATCACGTTCGTCATGACACCAGGCTCGGGCCGGTGCCGGGCCGTCGGCAGTGCGCGCTGTCATCGCCCCGACTGACAAATGTCATAAGGGCAGGCGGCATACGGGCAGGTGCCGTACGGCAGGCGTCATACGGCGGGGCAGCCCTGGAATACGACGAAGGCCCCGGTTCCTGAGAACCGGGGCCTTCGCTCCCTGAGCGGACGACGAGATTCGAACTCGCGACCCTCACCTTGGCAAGGTGATGCTCTACCAACTGAGCCACGTCCGCATTGCTCCCGACCGGCTTTCACCGGGCGGTGCGTGCACCACTGTACCTGATCCACCGGAGTGGTTGGTAACCGTGATGCAGAGAGCGGGTGACAGGGATCGCACACTGCGGCTTCCCTCTGGAAGAGGGCTGTTCTACTACTGAACTACACCCGCACGCTCTGCTTGTGGGACTTGGCTTTTCGGCCTCGCCCCTCGGCGTGATCCAGACTCTAGCGGATCATGGGGGGTGCAATGCAAATCCGGGTCCGGGGCCGCCCCCGGACCGGCATCGCGGAGCCCCCGGCCGTCAGCTCGCCGCCTGGAACGCCTCGTAGATGCGCTTGGGGATCCGGCCGCGCGCGGGGACCTCCAGCTTGTTGGACTGGGCCCAGGCGCGGACCGCCGCCGGGTCCGGGGCGAGCGCGGTGTGCTTGAGCGGGACCGCCGGGGTCCGGGCGCCCGATTTCCCGCCGGCCCTGTGACCTGCGGCACGAACGGTGCGGCCGGCGGCCAGGTAGGGGGCGAGGGCCTTGCGCAGTTTCTTTGCATTGGCGGGATTCAGGTCGATCTCGTACATCTTCCCGTCCAGGCCGAACGCGACCGTTTCCGCCGCTTCTCCGCCGTCGATGTCGTCGAAGAGAGTGACCACTACTCGCTGAGCCACGGATATCGGTCCTTTCCTGCGGATCGCGTGTCGGCTGAGAGGGTTGGCACCGCTTTGACGTGCGGCGATGCCGATGCAACGGCGATCCGGGGACAAAATTGCGTTCCTCTGCATTCCTTTGTACAGCGAGGGGTGCGGCAGGGGAAGCCCAGGCAATTGTTTCCGCGTGTCACGGGTGGCGATGAGTATTCCGCCCGAATTCATCGGCCCGGCCGTTTCCCTGCCCTTTGTAGGATCCTTCAGACTTCTACCCGCGTAGAATTTGGAGGCAGGTACGCTGAGGGAACCGCCCACGCAACACACCACCGGGAGTGCCAGTGGCACGCGTCGTAGTCGACGTCATGCTCAAGCCGGAGATCCTCGACCCGCAGGGACAGGCGGTGCAGCGTGCACTGCCCCGCCTCGGGTTCGACGGGATCGCCGACGTCCGCCAGGGGAAGCGCTTCGAGCTGGAGGTGGAGGGACCGGTCGACGAGGCCGCCCTCGCCCGCATCCATGAGATGGCCGAAACCTTCCTTGCCAACACCGTGATCGAAGACTTCACCGTGAAGGTGGAGTCGTGACCGCACGCATCGGCGTCGTCACGTTCCCCGGAACGCTGGACGACCAGGACGCGCTGCGCGCCGCCCGCCTCGCGGGCGCCGAGCCCGTCTCGCTGTGGCACCGCGACAAGGACCTCAAGCAGGTCGACGCGGTGGTCCTCGCGGGCGGCTTCTCCTACGGCGACTATCTGCGGGCCGGAGCCATCTCCCGCTTCTCGCCGGTGATGGAGACGATCATCGAGCAGGCGAAGGCGGGCATGCCCGTCCTCGGCATCTGCAACGGCTTCCAGATCCTCACCGAGGCCCACCTGCTGCCGGGTGCCATGCTGCGCAACAACCACCTCCACTTCATCTGCCGCGACCAGAAGCTGCGGGTGGAGAACGCGGAGACCGCCTGGACCTCGGACTACACCGAGGGCCAGGAGATCGAGGTCCCGCTCAAGAACATGGACGGCCGGTACGTCGCCGACGAGCGCACCCTCGACGAGCTCGAGGCCGAGGGGCGGGTGGCCTTCCGCTACCTGGACATGAACCCCAACGGCTCGCTGCGCGACATCGCGGGCATCACCAACGCCGCGGGCAACGTCGTCGGCCTCATGCCGCACCCCGAGCACGCCGTCGAGCCGCTGATCGGAACCGGCAAGACCGACGGTCTCGGTTTCTTCACCTCGATCCTCAAGAAGCTGGTCAACGCCTGATGAGCCTCGACACCGTCAAGCACGCCACCGAGACGCCCGACGTCGAGCAGCCCTGGAAGGAACTCGGCCTCAAGGAGGACGAGTACGCGCGCATCCGCGAGATCCTCGGCCGCCGTCCCACCGGCGCCGAGCTCGCGATGTACTCCGTCATGTGGTCCGAGCACTGCTCCTACAAGAGCAGCAAGGTCCACCTGAAGCAGTTCGGCGAGAAGGCCCCGCAGAACGACGCGATGCTCGTCGGCATCGGCGAGAACGCGGGCGTCGTCGACGTCGGCCAGGGTTACGCGGTCACCTTCAAGGTCGAGTCGCACAACCACCCCTCGTACATCGAGCCCTACCAGGGCGCGGCCACCGGCGTCGGCGGCATCGTCCGCGACATCCTCGCCATGGGTGCCCGCCCGGTCGCCGTGGTCGACCCGCTGCGCTTCGGCGCCGCCGACCACCCCGACACCAAGCGCGTGCTGCCCGGTGTCGTCGCCGGCATCGGCGGCTACGGCAACTGCCTGGGCCTGCCCAACATCGGCGGCGAGGTCGTCTTCGACTCCTGCTACCAGGGCAACCCGCTGGTCAACGCCGGCTGCATCGGCGTCATGAAGCACGAGGACATCCACCTCGCCAAGGCCTCGGGCCCCGGCAACAAGGTCATCCTCTACGGCGCCCGCACCGGCGGCGACGGCATCGGCGGCGTCTCCGTGCTCGCCTCGGAGACCTTCGACGACAGCAAGCCGACGAAGCGCCCGGCGGTCCAGGTCGGCGACCCGTTCCAGGAGAAGCTCCTCATCGAGTGCACCCTGGAGATCTTCCAGGAGAAGCTGGTCGCGGGCATCCAGGACCTCGGCGGCGCCGGTCTGTCCTGCGCCACCTCCGAGCTGGCCTCGGCCGGCACCGGCGGCATGCGGGTCGACCTGGAGAAGGTGCACCTGCGCGACGCGACGCTCTCGCCCGAGGAGATCCTCATGAGCGAGTCGCAGGAGCGCATGTGCGCGATCGTCGAGCCGCAGTACGTCGACCGCTTCCTGGAGATCTGCGAGAAGTGGGACGTCATCGCGGTCGTCATCGGTGAGGTGACGGACGGCGAGCGCCTGGAGATCTTCTGGCACGGCGAGCAGATCGTCGACGTCCCGCCGCGCACCGTCGCCCACGAGGGCCCGGTCTACCAGCGCCCGTTCGCCCGCCCGGAGTGGCAGGACGCGCTGCAGGCCGACGACGCCGGCAAGCTGGCCCGCCCGCAGGACGGCGCCGAGCTGAAGGAGCAGGTCCTCAAGCTGGTCGGCTCCCCGAACCAGGCCTCCAAGTCCTGGATCACCGACCAGTACGACCGCTTCGTGCAGGGCAACACCGTGCTCGCCCAGCCCGAGGACGCCGGCATGGTCCGCATCGACGAGGAGACCAACCTCGGCGTGGCCATGGCGACCGACGGCAACGGCCGGTACGCCAAGCTCGACCCGTACACCGGCGCCCAGCTCGCGCTCGCGGAGGCGTACCGCAACGTCGCCGCCTCCGGCGCCAAGCCGCTCGCCATCTCCGACTGCCTGAACTTCGGCTCGCCCGAGGACCCGGCCGTCATGTGGCAGTTCGCCGAGGCCACCCGTGGTCTCGCGGACGGCTGCTTCCAGCTGGGCACCCCGGTCACCGGCGGCAACGTCTCGCTGTACAACCAGACCGGTGACGTGGCGATCCACCCGACGCCCGTCGTGGCCGTCCTCGGTGTGATCGACGACGTCACCCGCCGCACCCCGATCGCCTTCGCGGAAGAGGGCCAGCTCCTCTACCTGCTCGGCGACACCAAGGAGGAGTTCGGCGGCTCGGCCTGGTCCGAGGTGATCCACCAGCACCTCGGCGGTCTCCCGCCGGCCGTGGACCTCGACCGGGAGAAGCTGCTCGGCGAGATCCTGATCTCGGCCTCCCGCGACGGCATGATCGACGCGGCCCACGACCTGTCCGACGGCGGTCTGGTCCAGGCGGTCGTCGAGTCCTGCCTGCGCGGCGGCAACGGCGCGCGCCTGGTCGTGCCCGAGGGCCTGGACGCCTTCACCCTCCTCTTCAGCGAGTCGGCCGGCCGCGCGGTCGTGTCCGTCCCGCGCAGCGAGGAGCTCCGCTTCACCGACATGTGCGGTGCGCGGGGTCTGCCGGCGACCCGGATCGGCGTCGTCGACGGCGACTCGGTGGAGGTCCAGGGCGAGTTCAGCGCCTCCCTGGAGGAGCTGCGCGCCGCGCACGAGGCGACGATCCCGGGCCTGCTGGCCTGATCGGTCCCCGTATCCCCGTACGGAACGGAGCCCCCACCCTCGCGGTGGGGGCTCCGTGCTGTCAGCCCGTGCCCCAGAAGGCGTCCGACTCGACGATGTCCGCCACGCACTCGTCGATGTCGGAGATCTTGCCGCCGATCAAGGTGAAGAAGAGGCCGCCCTCCATCTCGATGCCCCGGTCGGTGCCGTCGGCGTGCCACTTGTGCACCGACATGACATGGCCGCGGCCGTCCGGGTAGATGCCCTTCACCTCGACCCGGAAGGTGCCGTTGGTGAGCTCCATGAGCTGTCCGTAGTGGGCGAGGACGTTGTCCCGGCCCTTGAAGTGCCCGGACATCTGGCTCTCGCCGGGCGAGTGGTGCGTGCAGTCGCTGGTCATCAGGGAGGCGAGCGTCTCCATGTCTCCGGTGCTGAACGCTTCGTAGCCCCGCCGTACCAACGCGGCATCGGGGTGCTCGTGATGGGTCATGGTCCCGTCGCCTGCCTTCGCTGCGAGTGACTCCCGTCCTTTCCAGTCTCGGGGCTAGCCTCTGCCCATGCCACCTGCCAAGAAGCGCGCCCGCAGCTACGACTCCGCCCGGACCCGGGCGGCCGTCCTGGCCCAGTTCCGGAACGTACGGGAGGCGGTGAGCGCGCTGACGCCCGAGCAGTTGGAGGGGCCGACGCGGCTCGGCGAGTGGACGGTTCGGGAGCTGGCGGCGCACCTGACGATGGTGCTCGCGTCCCTGGCCCGGAAGCTCACGGAGCCCGAGCCGGCGCGGCGGGAACTCGCCCTGGTCGACTGGCCCCTGGCCACGGCGACGGCGGCGCGGAGCATCGACGAGGACACCCGGGCGATCGGCACGGGCGATCTGCCGGAGCTGTACGCGCGGACGCTCGCGCGGTACGAGGAGGCGATCGCGGGCGTCTCGGACGAGCGGCTCGTCCCGACCCGGTTCGGCGCGATGCGGCTCGGCGACTTCCTGGTCACCCGGACCGTCGAACTCGTCGTCCACACCGACGACCTGAACGCGGCGACCGGCCCCGACGTCCCGGACGTCCCCTTCGACCGGCAGGCGCTCGCCGCCTGCGTCCGCCTCCTCGCCGACACCCTCGCCGCGAAGGCCCCCGGCGGCGCGGTGGAGGTGCGCATCCCGCCGTACGCGGTGGTGCAGTGCGTCGAGGGCCCCCGGCACACCCGGGGCACCCCGCCGAACGTGATCGAGACGGACCCGCTGACCTGGGTGCGGCTGGCGACCGGGCGGGCGGACTGGGCGGCGGAGCTGGACGCGGCGCGGGTCCGGGCGAGCGGGGAGCGGGCCGATCTGGGCGGGCTGCTGCCGCTGATGGGCTGACCCGGAACCGTGGACCGGAACCGTAGGGCGGCGGCCTCCGTCCCACCGCCATGAAGAAGCCCCGCGTCCTCGCCGGAACCGCCGGAACCGCCTTCGCGCTCCTCCTTCTCTCCCTCTCCGCCTGCGGTACGGGACAGGGCACGGGCCCCGGCGCCGCCGCCGGCTCGCCCGATCTGCCCGTCGCGGGCACCTCGTGGACGATCGCCGCGGCCACGGTGGACGGCGTCCGCTCGGTCGCCCCGGCCGGCGCGCAGCTGGACTTCGAGAAGAACGGCCAGGCCCACGGCACCTCCGGCTGCAACGGCTTCGGCGCCGACGTCGCCGTGAAGGGCGACACCCTCACGGTCTCCCCGGGCCCGGTCACGGCCATCGGCTGCCCCGACGACCGGCAGCGGTTCGAGACGGCGCTGCTCAAGGCGTTCACCGGCGAGCTCAAGGGGAAGCAGTCGGGGACCTCGCTGGTCCTCGCCTCGGCCGACGGGCGCAACAGCGTGGAGCTGACCGCCGAGCCGGACGCACCGCTGCTCGGCACCACCTGGAAGGTCGACGGCCTGGTCTCGGGAGGCGACGACGGCGAGGGCACCGCCTCCTCCCTGCCGGCCGGCAGCGGGACCAAGGCGCGGCTCGTCCTCGGCGCCGACGGCCGGGCCACCGGCAACCTGGGCTGCAACAACTTCTCCGCCGCCGTCCGCGTCGACGAGAAGGCCCGGACCCTGACCGTCGAGGGCCCGGCGGCGACCACCCGGATGATCTGCACGGGCCCGCAGATGGCCCTTGAGACGCGGCTGTACGAGCTCCTCGACGGCCCGCTCTCGTATCGGCTGAACCACCGAACGCTGACCCTCACCGACGCCTCGGGCGAGGGCCTCACGGCGACCGCGACCGCCCGCTGAGCGGACGCGGACTGCGGCGTCCGTCACATCGCGGGACCGCCCCGGGCCTGGTACGAGCGTCCGCTCGCCGAGCCCCGTGGGCCGGAATCCCTTACCCCGCCTGCTTCGTAGCCCTCTCCAAGCCGGAGTTGATCTCCTCGTGCGATCGCACGAGTATCCCCACCTCCGCATTTCCTCAATTCGGACCAGTGGGCGAGCCCGTCTACACTCGGAAACGTGCCACGCGGAGACGGTCGACTCAATCACGATCTGCTCCCCGGTGAGAAAGGCCCCCAGGACGCTTGTGGCGTCTTCGGTGTCTGGGCTCCGGGTGAAGAGGTCGCAAAGCTCTCGTATTTCGGGCTCTACGCCCTCCAGCATCGGGGTCAGGAATCCGCGGGAATCGCGGTGAGCAACGGCTCCCAGATCCTCGTCTTCAAGGACATGGGACTTGTCTCCCAGGTCTTCGACGAGACTTCTCTCGGTTCCCTTCAAGGTCATATCGCGGTCGGTCACGCCCGCTACTCGACCACCGGGGCTTCCGTGTGGGAGAACGCGCAGCCGACGTTCCGGGCGACCGCCCACGGCTCCATCGCGCTCGGCCACAACGGCAACCTGGTGAACACGGCGCAGCTCGCCGAGATGGTCGCCGACCTCCCCAAGAAGGAGGGCCGGTCCACCCAGGTCGCCGCCACCAACGACACCGACCTGGTCACCGCGCTGCTCGCGGGCCAGGTCGACGAGGACGGCACGCCGCTCACCATCGAGCAGGCGGCCGCGAAGGTCCTCCCCGAGGTCCGGGGCGCCTTCTCCCTCGTCTTCATGGACGAGCACACCCTCTACGCGGCCCGTGACCCGCAGGGCATCCGCCCGCTGGTGCTCGGCCGGCTGGAGCGCGGCTGGGTGGTCGCCTCCGAGTCCGCCGCCCTCGACATCTGCGGCGCCAGCTTCGTCCGCGAGGTCGAGCCGGGCGAGATGATCGCGATCGACGAGAACGGCATCCGCACCTCTCGATTCGCGGAAGCGAAGCCCAAGGGCTGTGTCTTCGAGTACGTGTACCTGGCGCGCCCCGACACCGACATCGCAGGCCGGAACGTCTACCTCTCCCGCGTGGAGATGGGCCGCCGGCTCGCCAAGGAGGCGCCCGTCGAGGCCGACCTGGTGATAGCGACGCCGGAGTCCGGCACCCCGGCCGCGATCGGCTACGCGGAGGCCTCCGGCATCCCGTTCGGCGCCGGCCTGGTCAAGAACGCCTACGTCGGCCGGACCTTCATTCAGCCCTCGCAGACCATCCGTCAGCTGGGCATCCGGCTGAAGCTGAACCCCCTCAAGGAAGTCATCAAGGGCAAGCGCCTGGTGGTCGTCGACGACTCGATCGTCCGCGGCAACACCCAGCGCGCGCTGGTCCGGATGCTCCGCGAGGCCGGCGCCGCCGAGGTCCACATCCGGATCTCCTCCCCGCCGGTCAAGTGGCCCTGCTTCTTCGGCATCGACTTCGCCACCCGCGCGGAGCTGATCGCCAACGGCATGTCGGTCGAGGAGATCGGCACGTCGCTCGGCGCGGACTCGCTCTCGTACATCTCGCTCGACGGGATGATCGAGGCGACCACCATCGCCAAGCCCAACCTGTGCCGGGCCTGCTTCGACGGCGAGTACCCGATGGAGCTTCCGGACCCCGAGCTGCTCGGCAAGCAGCTCCTGGAGACCGAGCTGGCCGCCGGCCCCGCCGCCACCGCGGCCGCCGACGCGCTCCGCCGCCCGTAAGACCCCCGCAGTACCGCAGTAACGACACGAAAGCTCTGAACCCCATGTCTCAGACCACCGGTGCCTCCTACGCGTCCGCGGGCGTCGACATCGAAGCGGGCGACCGCGCCGTCGAGCTCATGAAGGAGTGGGTGAAGAAGACCCAGCGCCCCGAGGTCCTCGGCGGCCTCGGCGGCTTCGCCGGCTACTTCGACGCCTCCGCCCTCAAGCGCTACGAGCGCCCGCTGCTCGCCTCCGCCACCGACGGCGTGGGCACGAAGGTCGACATCGCCCGCCAGATGGGCGTGTACGACACCATCGGCCGCGACCTGGTCGCCATGGTCATGGACGACATCGTGGTCAGCGGCGCCGAGCCGCTGTTCATGACGGACTACATCTGTGTCGGCAAGGTGCACCCCGAGCGGGTCGCCGCCATCGTCAAGGGCATCGCCGAGGGCTGTGTCCTGGCCGGCTGCGCCCTGGTCGGCGGCGAGACCGCCGAGCACCCCGGCCTGCTCGGCCCGGACGACTTCGACGTCGCCGGCGCCGGCACGGGCGTCGTCGAGTACGACCGGCTGCTCGGCTCGGATCGCATCCGTACGGGTGACGCCGTCATCGCGATGGCGTCCTCCGGTCTTCACTCCAACGGGTACTCGCTCGTCCGGCACGTGGTCTTCGACCGCGCCGGCATGGCTCTCGACCAGCAGGTCGAGGAGTTCGGCCGGACGCTCGGCGAGGAGCTCCTGGAGCCCACCAAGATCTACTCCCTGGACTGCCTGGCGCTCACCCGCACCACCGAGGTGCACGCCTTCAGCCACATCACCGGCGGCGGCCTGGCCGCCAACCTGGCCCGGGTGATCCCGGACGGCCTGCACGCCGTCGTGGACCGCTCGACCTGGACCCCGGGCGCCGTCTTCGACCTGGTCGGCACGGCCGGTCAGGTGGAGCGCCTGGAGCTGGAGAAGACCCTGAACATGGGCGTCGGCATGATGGCCGTGGTCCCCGCCGAGTCCGTGGACGCGGCCCTGACCACCCTTGCCGACCGCGGGGTCGACGCGTGGGTGGCCGGCGAGATCACCGAGCGCGGCGACAAGGCGACGGGCGCCGAGCTGATCGGCGACTACGCGAAGTAGGAGTCGTTACGGAAAAGGGGCCCCTCAGGGGCCCCTTTTCCGTTGGCCGCGTGGCCTCTTCCGTATCCGGTCACGGACAGCTTCCGCATCCGGTCACGGACAGCGCAGAAACCCGGTCCGGTTGCCCCGGACCGGGTTTCCATGTTCAGAAGGTCAAGCGCGACGCTGAGTGGACGCCGGACCGGACTCGTCGTCCTCGTCCTCGTCGTCCGTGTTGTAGAGATCCGCGTACTGCGCGTACGGGTCGTCTTCCTCGTCGTCGTCCTCGAACGGCTCGCCATTCGGCGGCTGGCTCGAAGTCGAAGCGCCCAGCTCGTTGGCCAGACGCGACAGGTCAGTCCCGCCGCTGCTGTACTTCAGCTGGCGGGCGACCTTGGTCTGCTTGGCCTTTGCCCGGCCGCGCCCCATGGCTCGACCCCCTCGGTGACGGGGCTCTCTGGCCCCAGAGTCTTGACACGCGTTCATGATCCGGAACGGACTCTCGAAAGAGAGACCGGTCCGTAGGGCTTCAACGGTACCTGTTTCCGTCGGTCTACGGTACGCCGCGCGCATCACATACCCCGGTACAGAACCATCGAGGTGCCCCGTCCTCGCTGGTCAATCGCGATTTTAACCTCTTCTTGAGGTCCGACCCGCCGAACGGCGTGAGCGAAGTCTCGCGAAAGCCCCGCGAATCGCCCACGCCGTTTTGATCGATCAACGGGCCGGACCTGTCAAGTCCAGGTCAACCCCGCCAGGCTCAGGCCTGACGCGCCTCGGCCATCCGCTGCTCGGCGATCCGGTCGGCCGCCGCGGCCGGCGGAATTCCATCCGACTTCGCACGTGCGAAGATCTCCAGGGTGGTGTCGAAGATCTTCGTGGCCTTGGCCTTGCAGCGGTCGAAGTCGAAGCCGTGCAGCTCGTCGGCGACCTGGATCACGCCACCGGCGTTGACCACGTAGTCGGGCGCGTAGAGGATGCCGCGCGCCTCCAGGTCCTTCTCGACGCCGGGGTGGGCCAGCTGGTTGTTGGCCGCGCCGCAGACGACGGTCGCGGTGAGCACCGGGACGGTCGCGTCGTTGAGCGCGCCGCCCAGGGCGCACGGGGCGTAGACGTCCAGGCCCTCGACGCGGATCAGCGCGTCGGTGTCGGCGACCACGGTGATCTGCGGGAACTTCTCGGTGATCCGGCGCACCGACTCCTCGCGCACATCGGTGATCACGACCTCGGCGCCGTCGGCGATCAGGTGCTCGACCAGGTAGTGGCCGACCTTGCCGACACCCGCGACGCCGACCTTGCGGCCGCGCAGGGTGGGGTCGCCCCACAGGTGCTGCGCGGAGGCGCGCATGCCCTGGAAGACGCCGAAGGCGGTGAGGACGGAGGAGTCGCCGGCGCCGCCGTTCTCGGGGGAGCGGCCGGTGGTCCACTGGTTGGTCCGGGCGACGACGTCCATGTCGGCGACGTAGGTGCCGACGTCGCAGGCCGTCACGTAGCGGCCGCCGAGGGAGGCGACGAAGCGGCCGTAGGCGAGGAGCAGCTCCTCGGTCTTGATCTGCTCCGGGTCGCCGATGATGACGGCCTTGCCGCCGCCGTGGTCGAGACCGGCCATGGCGTTCTTGTACGACATGCCGCGGGAGAGGTTGAGCGCGTCGGCGATCGCCTCGGCCTCGGTGGCGTACGGGTAGAAGCGGGTGCCGCCGAGGGCGGGGCCCAGGGCGGTGTTGTGGAGGGCGATGACGGCCTTGAGGCCCGTGGTGCGGTCCTGGCACAGCACGACTTGCTCGTGGCCGCCCTGCGCGGAGTGGAACAGGGTGTGCACTACGTCGGGCACGCCGGTCACATCGGTCACGGTGGTGACTCCCAAGTAAGAAGCGGCGGAAGGTCCCCCCTGTGGGTGGGGGTGGGACCAGGTCGCCATGAGGGTAAGTCCTACCTGGCCGTAGCAGGGGCGCAGTGCTGAGGATCACCCCCTCGCGGAGTACGCGCGTGGAAGGATTTGCGACATGTCGGTCCCCTCCTCGGTGCTCGTCCCCTATGCCGCCTATCTGCGGGTGTACGAGCCGCTGGCCGCGTTCCCGGAGCCGGAGCGGGGCCACTGGGCGCGCTACGCCCGGCGGGCGGACCCGCCGGGGGTCCAGGACGAACTGCGCCGCTCGCTGGCGGACTTGGTGCCGGTGCCGCCGGTCCCGGTGCCGGTGCACGAGAGCGCGGACGCCTTCGTGGCGGAGGTCGACGGGGTGGTCCTGGTGTGTCCGTGGCGGACCCGGCTGCGCGGCTGGCTGGCGATGGAGGAACTGGTGGGCGGCACGCTGCCGGCGCCGGTCCTGGACGCGATGCTGCCGCCGGTGGTGCGGGCCCAGGCGGCGGCGGACCACGAGCGGTGGCTGGAGCGGAACCCGGACGCGCGGCCGTGGATCCGCAGCACGGTGTGGCGGGTGCCGCCGGCCTGGTTCGCGCTGTTCGCGGACGAGGAGCGGGAGTACGAGCCGGGCGCGGGCGCGGGCGCGGAGGAGGGTGCGGGGGAGGGTGCCGAGCCGGTGTTCCGTTACCGGACGCCGATGGTGCAGGCGCGGCGGCGGCTGGCGCGGGCGCTGAAGGCGCTGCGCGCGGCGATCGCGGAGGGCCCGATGACGGAGAGTCTGATCGAGGTGGGGCGCTGGCTGGAGGAGTTCCATCCGCGGGCCCTGGTGGAGCTGGATTACGGCGGTCTGGTGCACGTCCTCCCGGCGGAGGCGCTGGACGCGGACCGCTCGGCGGCGGACGTGGCGGCCGGGATCGAGGCGCTGCGGGCCGGTGACGGGCCGGGCGCGCAGGAGGCCTACGGGCGGTTCGCGGAGCGCTGGAAGGCCGTGCACAACCTGCAGTTCGCCAATTGATCATCGACAGGACATGTCGACCTGATGTAAATGATCTTCATCGGTGGACGCCGGCTCCTGCCATGGGGTAGGACGTTGGTCCCGATCCGGGCCTTTGACCCAAGCGTGACGGACAGCACTTAACGCACCCTTGCGCCCATCGCCCACCCTCGTGCCAAAATAGGACAAGGAGTCCGGGGAGGGTTCCTTCCGTCCAAGTATGGGCGGAACACTCGACATTGCACTCTATGGGGGGTCTGAGGACTCCTGATCGCTCTGTGACTGATCGTCACAGTGGCGTGACTGTCCGTTATGGCATGGTCCATCGACTTCCGCCGCTGATGAACACCTGCGAGGGCAATTCCATCGGTTTGGCCGACGTGGCTGGACGGATGGTGTAGTTGTAGTGCCGAGGACAAGCCGTTCGTCCTATAACCGACTCGACCCGCTTCCGCCATTTCGGGCAAGGCGGGTCAAGGTGCAGAATTTAGAGGAAAGAACCGAGATGGTTCGGTTCTCCCGAGGAGGCCGCTCATGACCGCTCGCACCCCTGATGCCGAGCCGCTGCTGACCCCTGCCGAGGTTGCGACCATGTTCCGCGTGGACCCGAAGACGGTGACTCGCTGGGCCAAGGCCGGCAAGCTCACGTCCATCCGCACCCTGGGTGGACACCGCCGGTACCGCGAGGCCGAGGTCCGCGCCCTGCTGGCGGGCATTCCGCAGCAGCGCAGCGAGGCCTGAGGCGCCCGCGACACGCGCAACACCCCGTAACACCCTGCAGTACCGGGCACTTCCGGGTCCCCCAACCCGGGCCGCTCACCCCAAGCTCTGCCGACGCGCGACCTGCCCCAACAGGTCCCCCGTCATCGATCGCACTGGACTCCGCCGGGTCCGGTGCGATCTTTTTATGTCCCGGTTCACCCGCGTAGACCGGGTGCAATTGCACATATTAAATCTGAGGCATGTAGGAGGGGTGTAAGTTCGGCCGTTCCGAAAACTGATTGAGTGACACCCGTCACATCGTCAAAGCCTTGCCCCAGAACAGCCTTCCACCCCCAAGAGGCCCGCCACCACGGCGATGGTCACTCCTTGGGGGGACCTTGGTCCCTGGCTCCCGGGAACGCAAGAAGGCCCGCACCGATCGGTGCGGGCCTTCTTCTCTACTGCGACTCTGACGGGACTTGAACCCGCGACCTCCACCTTGACAGGGTGGCGAGCTAACCAACTGCTCCACAGAGCCCTTGCAGCCGGTGAACCGTGGCTGCGAGGAAAAGAGTACAGCAGGTCAGGGGGTGCGGTCGAACCGGCGGCCGGACCGGTTCACCAAGGGTTCACCGGGCGGGCTGCGGCACGGCCGCGTCGATGGCCTTCACGATCCGCTTGTCCGACACCGGGTGCGCCGTGCCGAGCGCGTGCGCGAAGTAGCTCACCCGCAGCTCCTCGATCATCCAGCGGATGTCCGTGACCGAGGACGGCACCGGGCGCCCCTTCGGGAGCTGTTCGAGCAGCCAGGCGTACTCGTCCAGCATCTCGTGCACCTTCTCCATCCGGGTGGTGTCCCGCTGCACGCCCGTCGGCATCTGCTGCAGCCGCCGGTCCGCCGCCACCAGGTAGCGCATCAGGTCCGGCAGCCGCTTCAGACCCGTACGGGTCACGAAACCGGCCGGCATCAGCCAGGAGAGCTGCGTACGCACGTCCTGGAGGTTACGGAGCAGGGCGGGGCTGTTCGTGGCCTTCAGACGCCGCTCGCAGGCCTGCCAGGCGGCAAGCACCTGCTGGACCTGGCTCACCGTCCGTACGGTCAGCTCCACCAGATCGGCGCGCACCTTGTCGTACAGCTTCCGGAAGGACTCCTCGTCCCACACCGGGCCGCCGTGGTCCGCGATCAGCCGGTCGGCCGCGGCGGTGGCGCAGTCGTCGAAGAGGGCCTGGATCGAGCCGTGCGGGTTGGCCGACAGGGCCAGCTTCTGCTGGTTGGTCAGCCGGTCGGAGGCGAACTTCGCCGGGTTCACCGGGATGTTCAGCATGATCAGCTTCCGGGTGCCCCGCCACATCGCCTCCGCCTGCTCCTCCTCGGTGTCGAAGAGTCGCACGGCGACGCTGTCGCCCTCGTCGACCAGGGCCGGGTAGGCCTTGACCGGCTGCCCGCCCCGCTTGGTCTCGAAGACCCGGGTGAGCGTCCCGATCGTCCAGTCCTTCAGGCCCGTGCGCTCCAGGGAGGGCCCGGAGCCGTCCCGGCCGCCCGTGGCCGCCGCGGCGGCCTTGGAGAGCGCCTGACGGGCCTTCGGGCGCAGCTTCAGCTTCAGCGCCTCCAGGTCCTTGTCCTCGGCCAGCTTGCGGCGCCGCTCGTCGACGATCCGGAAGGTGATCTTGAGGTGCTCGGGGACCTTGGCCCAGTCGAAGTCCTCGGCCGTCAGCGGCACGCCGACCATCCGCTGCAGCTCGCGCGCGAGCGCCGCCGTCAGCGGCTCCTGCACGGGCACGACGGCGTCGAGGAAGCGGCCGGCGAAGTTCGGCGCCGGCACGTAGTGGCGGCGGATCGGCTTCGGGAGGGAGCGGATGAGCTCCGTGACGACCTCTTCGCGCAGACCCGGGATCTGCCAGTCGAAGCCTTCGTCGGTGACCTGGTTGAGCACCTGGAGCGGTACGTGCACGGTCACGCCGTCCGCGTCCGCGCCCGGCTCGAACTGGTAGGTCACCCGGAACTTCAGCGCGCCCTGCCGCCACGAGTCCGGGTAGTCGGCCTTGGTGACCGCCCCCGCCTTCTCGTTGATCAGCATCTCGCGCTCGAAGTCCAGGAACTCCGGCTCCTCGTGGCGCTTGTGCTTCCACCACGAGTCGAAGTGCGCCCCGGACACGACGTGTTCGGGCACCCGCTTGTCGTAGAAGTCGAAGAGCGTCTCGTCGTCGACCAGGATGTCCCGGCGCCGGGCCCGGTGCTCCAGCTCCTCGACCTCGGTGAGCAGCTTGCGGTTGTCGGCGAAGAACTTGTGGTGGGTGCGCCAGTCGCCCTCGACGAGCGCGTTGCGGATGAACAGCTCGCGGGAGACCTCGGGGTCGATCCGCCCGTAGTTCACCTTGCGGTCGGCGACGATCGGCACGCCGTACAGGGTGACCTTCTCGAAGGCCATGACCGCGGCCTGGTCCTTCTCCCAGTGCGGCTCGCTGTACGTCTTCTTCACCAGGTGCTGGGCCAGCGGCTCGACCCACTCGGGCTCGATCCGCGCGTTGACCCGGGCCCAGAGCCGCGAGGTCTCCACCAGCTCGGCGGACATGACCATCCGCGGGGCCTTCTTGAAGAGCGCGGAGCCGGGGAAGATCGCGAACTTGGCGTTGCGGGCGCCGAGGTACTCGTTCCGGCCGCCGCCGCCCTCGCGCTTCGGATCCCGGCCGCCGTCCCTCTTCGTCGCGTCCTTGGACTCCTTCACGTCCTTCAGGCCGACGTGGGAGAGCAGGCCGGAGAGGAGGGAGACATGGATGGACTGCTCGGGGGCGTCCTCCTCGTTGAGGTGGATCCCCATCTGCTTGGCGACCGTGCGCAGCTGGGAGTAGATGTCCTGCCACTCGCGGATCCGCAGGAAGTTCAGGTACTCCTGCTTGCACATCCGGCGGAAGGACGACGATCCGCGCTCCTTCTGCTGCTCGCGGACGTAGCGCCAGAGGTTGAGGAAGGCGAGGAAGTCGCTGGTCTCGTCCTTGAAGCGGGCGTGCAGCTGGTCGGCCTGCGCCTGCTTGTCGGACGGCCGCTCGCGCGGGTCCTGGATGGACAGCGCCGCCGCGATCACCATGACCTCGCGGACACAGCCGTTGCGGTCGGCCTCCAGGACCATCCGGGCGAGCCGCGGGTCCACCGGCAGCTGGGACAGCTTGCGGCCGGTGTCCGTGAGCCGCTTGCGCGGGTCCTTCTGCGCCGGGTCCAGGGCGTGCAGCTCCTGGAGGAGCTGCACGCCGTCCCGGATGTTGCGGTGGTCCGGCGGGTCGATGAAGGGGAACTTCTCGATGTCGCCGAGGCCGGCCGCGGTCATCTGGAGGATGACGGAGGCCAGGTTCGTACGGAGGATCTCCGCGTCCGTGAACTCGGGGCGGGTGAGGAAGTCGTCCTCCGAGTACAGCCGGATGCAGATGCCGTCCGACGTACGGCCGCAGCGGCCCTTGCGCTGGTTGGCGCTGGCCTGGCTGACCGGCTCGATGGGCAGCCGCTGCACCTTGGTGCGGTGCGAGTAGCGCGAGATGCGCGCGGTGCCCGGGTCGATCACGTACTTGATGCCGGGGACGGTGAGCGAGGTCTCCGCGACGTTCGTCGCGAGCACGATCCGGCGGCCGGAGTGCGCCTGGAAGACCCGGTGCTGCTCGGCGTGCGACAGCCGGGCGTACAGGGGCAGGATCTCGGTGTTGCCCCATCCATCAGCGGCTCCGCCGCGGGGCTTCTTCTTGGTGAGCGCGTCCGCCGTGTCGCGGATCTCCCGCTCGCCGGAG
Organism: Streptomyces fradiae; assembly: GCF_041270065.1. Lineage (NCBI taxonomy): Bacteria > Bacillati > Actinomycetota > Actinomycetes > Kitasatosporales > Streptomycetaceae > Streptomyces > Streptomyces fradiae. The sequence continues at coordinate 4,204,186 of NZ_CP065958.1, forward strand.
AGGAAGACCAGGACGTCGCCCGGTCCTTCCTTCTGCAGCTCGTCGACGGCGTCGCAGATCGCGGTGATCTGGTCCCGGTCCGCCTCGTCGCTGTCCTCTTCGAGGAGCGGCCGGTAGCGGACCTCGACCGGGTACGTACGCCCGCTGACCTCGACGATCGGCGCGTCGCCGAAGTGGCGGGAGAAACGCTCCGGGTCGATGGTCGCGGAGGTGATCACGACCTTGAGGTCGGGGCGCTTCGGCAGCAACTGGGCCAGATAGCCGAGCAGGAAGTCGATGTTGAGGGACCGCTCGTGGGCCTCGTCGATGATGATCGTGTCGTAGGCGCGCAGCTCGCGGTCCGTCTGGATCTCGGCGAGCAGGATGCCGTCCGTCATCAGCTTCACGAAGGTCGCGTCGGGGTTCACCTGGTCGGTGAACCGGACCTTCCAGCCGACCGCCTCGCCGAGGGGCGTGCGGAGCTCCTCCGCCACGCGCTCGGCGACCGTGCGGGCGGCGATCCGGCGGGGCTGGGTGTGCCCGATCATGCCCCGGACGCCCCGGCCCAGCTCCAGACAGATCTTCGGGATCTGCGTGGTCTTGCCGGAGCCGGTCTCACCGGCGACGATCACGACCTGGTGGTCGCGTATCGCCTCGGCGATCTCGTCCTTCTTCTGCGAGACCGGGAGCTGTTCGGGGTACGTGACCGGGGGCACGCGGGAGGCGCGCCCGTCGACGCGTTCCTTGGCCTTGGCCGCCTCGACGGCGATCTCGTCCAGGACGGCCTCGCGGGCCTCGGGCTTGCGGATGCGGCGGGCGCCTTCGAGACGGCGGCCGAGCCGGTGCGAGTCCCGCAGCGAGACCTCGGCCAGGACGGTCTGGAGGGCGGCGAAGGAAGTAGACATACGGGATCCAGGATCGCACCTGCGGCAGAGAAGCGGCGAACCGATTTACGAGGGCTGCGCCACGCCTCTGCGTAGTATTTCGGACACACCGCCCAGCACCGTCCCGAAAGGTTTCCGCATGCCCCGCATTCCGGTCCCGCGCGCCCTGGTGGTGTTCGCGGCGCTTGCCGGGCTTACGGGGCTGGTGCTCGGGCTCGTGGTGTGCGGGGCGGTGAGCGCGGCCGCTCCCGAGGCGGGGCACGTGGCCGTGGGCCCGGTGTTCGCCGGCCCGGCCGCTCCCGGCTGCGGCCAGAGCCACGGCGCCGAGGAAGGGGCCGCCGCCCCCGCCGTACCGCCGCGCGGGCACGCCTTCGGCGAGCTGCTGCCGGCGCTCGCGGGGGAGCGGACGCCGTGCGGGGCCTGGGGCGCGGGCCAGGACGTGGTGGACGTACGGGCGGGGCGGTCGCCGCCGGAGCTCGTACCGCCGTCACCGATGGAGCTGTCGATCCTGCGGGTCTAGACGGGCGTCTCTCCTCGCCGTCCGTCCTTTTCCCTTCTCCCGTCTCAGGAGCGCTTCAGCATGCCCAAGTCCAAGCCCAGCAAGTCCAAGAAGTCCGCTGCCAACAGGTCCAAGACCAGCAAGTCCAAGCCCGTGGTGATCGTCGCCGGGGTCGTGCTCGCCGCGACGCTGCTCGGCCTCGCCTCGTACGCCACGACCAAGCCGTCCTCGCCCTCCGCGTCCTCCGGCAGCGGTGGCGCGGTCGCCGAGGTGTCCGCCGACCCGGCCGACGGCGTCTACCCGGAGCTGGAGGCGTACGCCCGCCGGGACGCCGCCGACAAGCTCGCGATGGGCCGGGCCGACGCGCCGGTGGTGCTCATCGAGTACGCCGACTTCAAGTGCGGCTTCTGCGGGAAGTTCGCCCGCGACACCGAGCCCGCGCTGGTGAAGAAGTACGTCGACGCGGGCACCCTGCGCATCGAGTGGCGCAACTTCCCGATCTTCGGCGAGGAGTCGGAGGCGGCGGCCCGCGCCTCGTGGGCGGCCGGGCAGCAGGGCCGGTTCTGGGAGTTCCACAAGGCGGCGTACGCGCCGGGGGCCAAGGAGAAGGGCTTCGGCAAGGAGCGCCTGACCGCCCTCGCGAAGGAGGCCGGGGTCGCCGACCTCGCGCGGTTCGCCCGCGACGCGGACGGTTCGGCGGCCCGCGCGGCGGTGAGCAAGGACCAGGAGCAGGGCTACTCCATCGGCGCGACGTCGACCCCGTCCTTCCTGATCAACGGCCGCCCGATCGCCGGCGCCCAGCCCATGGAGGCCTTCACCCAGGCGATCGAGGCGGCGGCGAAGGCGGCTGCCGAGAAGCCCGCCGCCGAGAAGCCCGCCGCCGAGAAGCCTGCTGCCGAGAAGGGCAAGCAGTGACCTCCGGCATCGGCTACTTCGCGGCCTTCCTCGGCGGGCTGCTCGCCCTGCTCAGCCCGTGCAGCGCCCTGCTGCTGCCCGCCTTCTTCGCGTACTCCATGGACACCCGGGCCAAGCTGGTGGCCCGGACCGGGATCTTCTACGCGGGCCTGGCCACCACCCTCGTCCCGCTCGGCGCGGCCGGCTCCTTCGCCGGCCGCCTCTTCTACGGCCACCGCGATCTCCTGGTCGCCCTCGGCGGCTGGACGATCGTGGCCCTCGGCGTGCTCCAGATCCTCGGCCTGGGCTTCGCCTCCCGCCGGATGAGCGAGGTCAGCGGCCGGATCCGCCCCACGACGGCCTTCTCCGTCTACGCCCTGGGCCTGGTCTACGGCCTCGCCGGCTTCTGCGCGGGCCCCATCCTCGGCAGCGTCCTCACCGTGGCCGCGCTCGGCGGCAACCCGGTCTACGGCGGTCTGCTGCTCGCCGTGTACGCGCTCGGCATGGCCGTCCCGCTGTTCGTGCTCGCGCTGCTCTGGGAGCGTTACGAGCTGGGGCGGCGGCGCTGGCTGCGCGGCCGCCCGATCCGTATCGGCCGCTTCGAGGCCCACTCGACCTCGCTGCTCTCGGGCTTCTTCTTCATCGCCCTCGGCACCCTCTTCCTGGTCTTCGACGGCACGACCGCGTTGCCCGGGCTGCTGTCGGTCGACGATTCCTTCGCCGTGGAGGAGCGCGTCTCCGACCTCGGCCGTTCGGTCCCCGACTGGGCCCTGCTGGCGGCCGTGGTCGCGGTGGTGGCGGGCGCGCTCGCGTGGCGCGCCCGGCGGGGGACTCGGCAGGACGAAGAGGCCGAGAAGGCCGAGAAGGCCGAGAAGGCGGAGGCGATCGAGGAGGTCTAGGAACGAGGAAGGCCCCGTTCGCGAGAACGGGGCCTTCCGGTTGTGGCTGGGGCCGGGGTCGAACCGGCGACCTATCGCTTTTCAGGCGATCGCTCGTACCAACTGAGCTACCCAGCCACGAAGCTGTTTCCAGCTTCAGCGACTCTGACGGGACTTGAACCCGCGACCTCCACCTTGACAGGGTGGCGAGCTAACCAACTGCTCCACAGAGCCAAGCTTGTGCGCGATCACTAGTGTCGCACACGGTCATGCGTGCCCCCAACGGGATTCGAACCCGTGCTACCGCCTTGAAAGGGCGGCGTCCTGGGCCACTAGACGATGAGGGCTAGAGGCTCACCTGCGCACTTCTCAGTGCGTCGGGGACGTGAGAAGCATATGGGATGGCAGCCGCTATCGCCAAAACGGTTTCCCGGCGGGGGAGAATGGGCGCGTGCTGGAGATGACGCGCGAGGAGTTCGAGGAGCTCGTCGCCGAAGCCCTGGACCGGATCCCGCCCGAACTGACCCGGCTGATGGACAACGTCGCCGTGTTCGTCGAGGACGAGCCCTCGCCGGACGACCCCGAGCTGCTCGGCCTCTACGAGGGGACGCCGCTGACCGAGCGCGGCGAGTGGTACGCCGGGGTGCTGCCGGACCGGATCTCGATCTACATGGGGCCGACGCTGCGGATGTGCGAGTCGCGCGAGGACGTGGTCGCGGAGACCGAGATCACCGTCGTGCACGAGATCGCCCACCACTTCGGCATCGACGACGAGCGGCTGCACGCGCTCGGCTACGGCTGACCGGGCGGGGCCGGACTGGACCGGGACCGGGCAGGCGGGCGGGAGCCGGCTGGCGCGTACCCGGGCGAGAGGGGTGCTTTTCGGGCGTGTCCCTTGCGGCGCCGGGGGAGTTGGGCAGGGCAACGCGTTCGACCAGCGTCCCGTTCCTGCCTGTCATGTCCTGGAGGTGCCTCCGTGCGCCATTTGCCCACCCCCGTTCGATGGGCCGCCGCCGCGCTGGCGGTCGCCGCCTGCGCGGGCCTGAGCGGCTGTATGAGTGTGAGCGACGACGGGGCGAAGCCGGCGCCCAGCACGTCCGCGGGGAAGCGGGGCGAGGCGGCCGGGACCGCGGCCGACGGCGGCCTGTCCGGCGGCCACAGCGGGAGCGGTTACGACCGTACGGGCCGCAGTGGCCCGGACCCGGACGGCGAGGCCACGGAGACGCCGGTGCCGAGCGGCTCGCCGAGCGCGTCGGCCACGCCGTCCGGTGCGCCGGGCGCGCAGGGCCCCGGCGGGGCGCCGAAGCCGCAGCAGCCGCCGGGCGGGGAGACGGGCGCCACGACGGCGGGCGGCGGCTCGGGCGAGCCGGGCGGGGAGACCCCGCCGCCGGTGGACCCGACGCCTTCGCCGACCCAGGAGCCGACCCCGGAGCCCACGCAGGAGCCGACGCCCGAGCCGACCGTCTCCGAGACGCCGACGACGACGCCCGGCGCGGACACCCATCTGGGTGCGATGCGGGCGGCCGACGGGCCGGGCCGGGCCAAGGAGCCGGAGGCATCGCCGCAGGCCGGACCGGTGTGACGGGGATCGGTTTGCCTTGGGTGGGGGAGAGTGCGTATGGTGGTAGATCGTTTGATCCCATTTGCCCGGCGCCAAGACCGAAGAGCGCCGTGACTGGCGCGTACTCTCCCTTGCCGTGGCTGACCGCATTGAGGCGGTCCGTAGTGCGAAACACGGAGTTGACGGGCGCGTGCCGAGACTCCGGAAGGTTTCGCATTTCGCATGTCCATTTTTTCTGATCACGCCGTCATGCCCGAGAACGACGAGATCGTCGACACGGCCGCGGCCGTCGAGGCCGACCTCGACGCCGAGCTCGACACCGATCTCGACCTCGACGCTGAGCTCGACGCCGACACCGACGCCGGCGCGACCGACGCCGACGAGACCGCCGAGGTCCCGGAGATCACCTTCGGTGACCTGGGTCTCCCCGAGGGCGTCGTGCGCAAGCTCGCCCAGAACGGCGTGACGACCCCCTTCCCGATCCAGGCCGCGACCATCCCGGACGCCCTGGCCGGCAAGGACATCCTCGGCCGCGGCCGTACCGGCTCCGGCAAGACCCTCTCCTTCGGCCTCCCGCTGCTCGCCACCCTGGCCGACGGCCAGACCGAGAAGAAGAAGCCCCGCGGCGTCATCCTCACCCCGACCCGTGAGCTCGCGATGCAGGTCGCGGACGCCCTCCAGCCGTACGGCGACGTGCTCGGCCTCCGTATGAAGGTCGTCTGCGGCGGTACGTCGATGGGCAACCAGATCTACGCCCTGGAGCGCGGCGTCGACATCCTCGTCGCCACCCCGGGCCGGCTGCGCGACATCATCAACCGCGGCGCCTGCTCCCTGGAGCAGGTCCAGGTCGCCGTCCTCGACGAGGCCGACCAGATGGCCGACCTGGGCTTCCTGCCCGAGGTCACCGAGCTGCTCGACCAGGTGCCGGCCGGCGGCCAGCGCCTGCTGTTCTCCGCCACGCTGGAGAACGAGATCGACAGCCTGGTCAAGCGCTACCTGGTGAACCCGATCACGCACGAGGTCGACCCGTCCGCCGGCGCCGTCACCACCATGACCCACCACGTCCTGGTCGTGAAGCCGAAGGACAAGGCCCCGGTCACCGCCGCCATCGCCGCCCGCAAGGGCCGCACCATCATCTTCGTCCGCACCCAGCTGGGCGCCGACCGCGTCGCCGAGCAGCTGCGCGAGTCGGGCGTGAAGGCCGACGCGCTGCACGGCGGCATGACCCAGGGCGCGCGTACCCGCACCCTGGCCGACTTCAAGGACGGTTACGTCAACGTCCTCGTCGCCACCGATGTCGCCGCGCGCGGTATCCACGTCGACGGCATCGACCTGGTCCTCAACGTGGACCCGGCCGGCGACCACAAGGACTACCTGCACCGCTCGGGCCGTACCGCCCGCGCCGGCCAGTCCGGCACGGTCGTCTCCCTGGCCCTGCCGCACCAGCGCCGCCAGATCTTCCGTCTGATGGAGGACGCGGGCGTCGACGCCTCGCGCCACATCGTCGGCGGCGCCGGCGCCTTCGACCCCGAGGTCGCCGAGATCACCGGCGCCCGTTCGCTGACCGAGGTCCAGGCCGACTCCGCGAACAACGCCGCCAAGCAGGCCGAGCGCGAGGTCGCCGACCTGACCAAGCAGCTGGAGCGCCTGCAGCGCCGCGCCGTCGAGCTCCGCGAGGAGGCCGACCGCCTGGTCGCCCGCGCCGCCCGCGAGCGCGGCGAGGACCCGGACGCCGCCGTCGCCGAGGTGGCCGAGGCCGCCGAGGCCGAGCTCGCCGCGGCCGCTGCCGCCGCCGAGGCCGAGCGCGCCCGCCAGGAGCGCCGCGACGCGGAGCGCCGCGAGGAGCGTCGCGATGAGCGCCCGCCGTTCCGCCGTGACAACGACCGCGGTGGCTTCCGCCGGGACAACGACCGTCCGTCGTTCCGTCGCGACAACGACCGCCGTGACAACGACCGCGGTGGCTTCCGCCGTGACAACGACCGTCCGTCGTTCAACCGGGACCGTCGTGACAACGACCGCGGTGGTTTCCGCCGGGACAACGACCGTCCGTCGTTCAACCGGGACCGTCGTGACAACGACCGTCCGTCGTTCAACCGCGACCGTCGTGACAACGACCGCGGTGGCTTCCGTCGCGACAACGACCGTCCGTCCTTCAACCGCGACGAGCGCCGCGACTTCGACCGTCGCGACGACCGAGGCGGCTTCCGCCGCGACGACCGTCCCTCCGGCGGCCACCGCGGCAGCGACCGCCCCTTCAACCGCGACCGCCGCGACGAGCGCCCGTCGTTCAACCGCGACCGCCGCGACGAGCGCCCCATCGGCCGCCGCGACGACCACCGCCGCGACGACCGCAACGGCTTCCGCCGCGACGACAAGCCCCGCTGGAAGCGCAACGGCTGACGGCCAGGCCGCGTGTTCCGACACGTGACCTGACAGACGACGAACCCCCGTGGCACCCGATGCCACGGGGGTTCGCTGTTCCCGTCACATCCGTCGACCGCGCCGTACAACCGTCAGGCCGCCGGAACGGTCTCGTACGGGGGCACATGGGTGACGCACGCGTGTTCGGTGCCCGCCGTACCGATGGATCACCCCCGGGGAGGGGCCTTCTTGTCTCGTACCGCACCCGCGCGGCGGACCCGCACGCGCGCCGCCCTCGTCCTGGCACTGACTACGGTCACGGCGGCGACGTCCGCAGGGATCACGGCGCCGCCTGCGGTCGCCGACACGGCGCCGCAGACCACCGTGCTGCCGGCCGCGCCGCGCTTCTCGCCGCGCGCCACCTCGATCCTCAACGCCGGCCAGACCGGCTACCTGTTGGCACAGGAGGACGACACCCGCCTCCAGTGGATCGACTACGCCACCGGCACGGCGACGCCGCTCGCCGTCGCCCTGCCCGAGGCGCCCCGCTACGACTACGAGAACGGCTACTGGGACTGGCGCCAGGGGTTGCACATCGCGGACGGCGCCCACTGGGGCCACGGCTCCGACACGGTCGCCGTGTACTCCGCCGCCCCTACCCCGCACGTGACCCTCCAGAAGGGCGCGGGCGCGGTCTTCGCCGACATCGTGATCCCCGAGGGCCAGGTGTACGTGGGCACCTACGGCGACACCGTGCTGACCAGTACCGGCGAGGCGAACGCCCCCACCGGCTTCCACCTGCTGCGGGCCGGGGCTGAGAAGGTGACGGACACGCCGGTCACCGGTCTACCAGAGGGGGCCGTGCCCACCGGGGTGGAGGACGGGGACGCGCGCTCGCTCGTGCTCCGCTACAAGAACTCCACCGAGGGGTGGGGGAACTGGGCGCTTGTGGACCTGGCGGACGGGACAGCCGAGACGCTTCCGGAGCCCCAGGACGACCCCTTCGAGGTAAACGGGTTCCGGCTTGGCGCCGGAACCATCCTGCGGCTGCGTACCGGTCGGTCCAAGATCGACGTGCTGGACCGCGCCGCGCCGGGAACCCCGATCCGCACGGTGGAGTCCGGATTCGTCTCGTCCGACGCGACCTTCGCCACCGTGGGCACGACCGTCCTCGCCGTCAACCGGCAGAACCGCGGGAACAACGAGTACCGCGGTTCGTCCGTGTGGATCCTCCCCGCGGAGGACGAGGACGGCCCGGAGCCTCCTGTGCTGCAACTGGCTGACGAACAGGTCGTCCTGGCGCCGGATGGGAGCGCGCTGATCGCCGGGGCGAAGGCCGCCGAGCCGCAGGGCGACATCGACTGGGCGGTGCACCGGCTCGTACCGACCGCCGGCGGCGGTGTGGAGACGCGCCGCCTCGCCACCGTCGAGCCCATGCCGGCACGGATCTACGGCCTCTCCCTAGGCAGCGGCATCCTCACCCGGGCCGAGAACAGCACCTACTTCCAGCCGAGCGGCTACTACGGCGCCTACCGTTCCACCTGGCTGACCGCCGCCGGGCAGCCGCAGCCGGTCCGCACGACCGTGGACGGGCTGATGCGTGGCGAGGACGGCGAATGCCACGTGATCGCCGGGCGCTGCGCCGTGCTCTTGGCGAGCGGCGACGGTTTCCACGGGCGTCGGGATGCCACGTACGACAACGCCACCGTGCTGTACGAGAACGGGACGAGCACCTGGGGGCCCCGCGTCGCCACCGGCATGAGCAGCCCCGAACTGACCGACCTCTCAGGCCGGTTCGGCCTGGTCGACAACGCCATCACCCCCGGTTTCGAGGACCCGTACGTCGTCGAATTCCGGAAGTCGGGTGGCGGGGCCGTCCTCGAACGGCGTACCGACCGCGTCGCCGCGCTGTGGGGATCCACCCTGTGGAGCGTCGCCAAGGGCAGCCCGAAGATCAGCTCGAAGTCGCTGGCGTCCGGCGCCGCGGGCCCGTCCTTCACCACTCGCAACGCGTGCGTGCCAGCCCAGCTCCAGGCCGCCGGCCGCTGGGTGTACTGGTCCTGCGACGAGGCCGACTGGGGTCCTGTGCGGGGCTCCGGCGTCTACGACCGGCAGACCGGGCGGACCATGGACGTCCCCGGCCGCAACCTCGGCAACGTGCTGCTCGGCGACGGCTACCTCGTCCGGCAGGACGAGGAGGCGGGTCTGCGCCTCTACGACCTCCATGCCGGGCTCCCCGCCTCCGGTTCCGCCGCCGACGTGCCGCAGCGGACGCTGGCGAGCGCCGCCGACCTCGGCCCGGGGGCCCGGGCCCGCAGGGACTGGACCGTCGACCGCTTCGGCGGCCACGTCGCCTACGCCGGGACCGACCAGCAGGTCCGCATCGTCAACACCGGGGTCCTCGCGCCGCCGGTCTCCATCATCGACTCCGCCGTCACCGGCGCCGCGACCGTGGCTGGTGGCGCCGCGTCCTGGCAGCCCCGCTGGTGGCTCTCCAAGCCGGCCGCGTCCTGGACGCTGACCCTGACCCACAAGTCGACCGGCACGGTCGTGCGCACCCTGACCGGGGGCGAGGCGCGCGGCGTGCTCGCGGCGGCGTGGGACGGCAAGGACGACGCGGGCGCGCTCGCCGTCAACGGCTCGTACACCTGGAAGCTGACGGCCACCCCGGCCGACGGCTCCGGCGCCGCCCTCCAGGAGCAGGGCGAGATGCTGCTGAGCGGGGCGCTGGCCTCGCCGTACGGCACGTTCGCGCCGCTGACGCCGACCCGTCTGATGGACACCCGCTCCGGCCTCGGCGTGCCCAAGGCCAAGGTCGGCCCGGGCGCCACGGTCTCCCTGGCGGTGACGGGTGTCGGCGGCGTGCCGGCGACGAACGTGTCGGCGGTGGTCCTGAACGTGACGGCCACCGCTCCGACGGTCGGCAGTTTCGTGTCGGTGTATCCGTACGGGACGCAGCGGGCGGCGGCTTCGAACCTGAACTTCACGGCGGGTCAGACTGTTCCGAACCTGGTCGTGGTTCCGGTGAAGGACGGCAAGGTCACCTTCTACAACAAGAGCGGCTCCGTCGACCTGCTGGCCGATGTCGCCGGCTACTACACGGCCGCCGGCACCGGCACCACCTACGCCCCGGTCACCCCGGCCCGTCTCATGGACACCCGCTCCGGTCTGGGTGTCCGCCAGGGGAAGGTCGGCCCCGCGGGTACCGTCACCCTTCCCGTCACCGAGCCGGGCGCGTCGGCGGTGGTCCTGAACGTGACGGCGACGGGTCCGACGTCTGCGAGCTTCGTGTCGGTGTATCCGTACGGGACGCAGCGGGCGGCGGCTTCGAACCTGAACTTCACGGCGGGTCAGACTGTTCCGAACCTGGTCGTGGTCCCGGTGAAGGACGGCAAGGTCACCTTCTACAACCACGCCGGCTCGGTCGATCTGCTGGCCGATGTCGCCGGCTACTTCAAGCCGGGCGCCACCGGCGCCGAATACCGCCCGGTCACCCCGGAGCGCCTCATGGACACCCGCTCCGGCCTCGGCGTCCCCCAGGCCGCGCTCGGCGCGGGCGGCACCGTCGACCTGAAGATCGACCGCCCCGGTGCGTCGGCGGTCGTCCTGAACGTGACGGCGACGGGTCCGACGTCCGCGAGCTTCGTGTCCGTGTATCCGTACGGGACACAGCGGGCGGCGGCTTCGAACCTGAACTTCACGGCGGGTCAGACCGTTCCGAACCTGGTCGTGGTCCCGGTGAAGGACGGCAAGGTCACCTTCTACAACCACGCCGGCTCGGTCCATCTCATCGCGGACATCGCCGGCTACTACCTGAACTGATCCCGTCGGCCCCGGCGCGCCGCACGGCGCTCCGGGGCCGATACCCGATCGGTTTCGGGAAGCTCTCCGGCTATGCTGCACGGGAGTGCCCGTGCCACGGGCCGTTAGCTCAATTGGCAGAGCAGTGGACTTTTAATCCATTGGTTGTGGGTTCGAGTCCCACACGGCCTACCCGTGAGCCCCCTGTGTCGGTCCGTCAGACCGACACAGGGGGCTTTTGCGTTCCAGCCCGTGGCTGACACGGGCGAGCTCCACCGGCGCCTGGGGCTCAGTGCACGCCGAGTGCCGCCAGGCGTTCCGGGTCCGCCACGATGTCGATGGTGACGATGCGGTCCTCGACGATGGTGAAGGCCATGAGGCCGACCGGGACGCCGTTCGTCAGGGAGACCAGGCCGGCGGCGCCGTTGACGGTGACCGGGCGGGCGGAGTGGCGGAACTTGGAGAAGGTGAGGGCCTGGGCGGTGACCGCCTCGGCGCCGCGGATCAGCTTGGTGGCGGCCGCGGTCAGGACGCCGCCGTCGACGCGCAGCAGCACGTCCGGGTCGAGGACGGCGAGCAGGCCCTCGAAGTCGCCGGCCTGGGAGGCGGCGAGGAAGGCGTTCACGACCTCGCGCTGCTTGGTCGCGTCCGGCGCCGGGGCGGGGGTGGCGCCCTGGACGCGGCGGCGGGCGCGGCTGGCGAGCTGGCGGGTGGCGGCCGGGGTGCGGTCGACGATGGGGGCGATCTCGTCGAAGGACACCGCGAACATGTCGTGCAGCACGAAGGCGAGGCGCTCGGCCGGGGCCAGGGTCTCCAGGACGACAAGGAGTGCGAGCCCGACGGAGTCCGCGAGCAGCGCCTCCCGCTCGGGGTCGGCGGCGCCCTCCTCCCGTACGACCGGGTCGGGGATGTAGTACTCGAGCGGATCCTCGCGCCGGGCGGCGCGGGAGCGCAGCAGGTCCAGGCAGACCCGGCCGACGACGGTGGTCAGCCAGCCGCTGAGGTTGTGCACCTCGCTCACGTCGGAGCGGCTGAGCCTGAACCAGGCCTCCTGGACGGCGTCCTCCGCCTCGCTGAGCGAGCCGAGCATCCGGTACGCGACCGCCCGCAGATGCCCGCGGTCCGCCTCGAACCGTGCCGCCAGCGCATCCTGATCCAGGTCTTTCCGATCCAGGTCTTTCTCCGTCACCAGCGCTTCCCCTTCTTTGTGGTCCACACCGACATGACGGACCGGCGTCCGGGAATGTGACGGGTTCCGGTACGTGAGATCCGCGCCGCACGTCGCCGAACACCCGGGAATCCCCGGCCGAGGCCCCCGACCGCCGTGGATGGTCCCTTCAGAACGATGATCACCGTCCCTAGATTGATGACCATGACGACGACAACGCCCCAGGTCAACCCCGTGCAGCCGATCAACCCCGTGCTCCGGACGCCGCCCGCCTCCCCGGCCGCCGCCGCTGCCTACTTCTCCGCCAGCCTCGCCTTCCACGCCGACGTCTCCGACGTGGCCTCCGCCCTCGCCGAGGCCCGCGCCACCGGCGGCGACCCCGGCTTCGTCGTCCTCGACTCCCGGTCCACCGCCTCCTGGGACCAGGGCCACGTGCCCGGCGCCGTCCACCTGCCGACCGCGCTCATCGCCGAGCAGGCCGAGCAGCTCCTCGACAAGGACGTCCCCGTCGTCACGTACTGCTGGGGCCCCGGCTGCAACGGCGCCACGCGCGCCGCGCTCGCCCTCGCCGAGCTCGGGTTCCAGGTGAAGGAGATGCTGGGCGGCTTCGAGTACTGGGCGCGCGAGGGCTTCGGGTACGAGACGTGGGAAGGCCCCGCGCAGCAGGCGGCGGACCCGCTGACGGCGCCGGTCGACTCCGAGGACTGCGGCTGCTGAGAGCGGCGGCCCGGATATGGATTTCCGATTCGGGGTGACCATGCCGTAAGGTTGTGTTCACCGACGCGGGGTGGAGCAGCTCGGTAGCTCGCTGGGCTCATAACCCAGAGGTCGCAGGTTCAAATCCTGTCCCCGCTACTCAGTAGCACGAAGGCCCGGATCCAGATGATGGATCCGGGCCTTCGTCGTGCGCTCACAGTCGCAGCACGTCCGAAGTAAACGGTGGCCAAAACCGTGCTCGTCGCTTTGCCGGTCGGCGAGCGCGCCGCGTAACGTCGCGCACACTGTGGGTGATCAGCGAGTGGCTGTGCGCGAAGCCGGGCGCGAGGCAGGGCGGCGGGCTTCCGCCGTGCTCCTGCTGTTCGCGCTCTTCGCGCTGGTCGCGGGTGTCTGTCACGGCGCCCACGGGCACTCCCTGCCGCTCGCCGGCGGGCCCGGCGGTCCCGGTGTCACCGCCGCCACCGCGCCCGCGCTGCCGCACGGCTGCGAGCGGCCCGGCGAGGGCTGGTCCTTCGACGCCCATCTGCCCGCGCAGTCCACCGGGACCCAGCTGTCAGCGCCGGATGCCGCGGGCGCCGTCCTCCTCGCGTACGACGAGGTGTTTCCCGAGGCCCCGCACACGCGCTGCGTCCACGGGCGGGCCGGACCCGGCCCCGAGCCGGGCGGTCTGCTCATCGCCCTCGGAGTGAACCGGAACTGAGCCGGGCCGCGCCTCCCCACGCGACCACGGCTCCTCTTTCCGCATGCCCGCGCGCCCCACCTGGCGTGGCGCGCGACCTCACTCCTAGGGAAGCGACCCCCATGACGCACCCCGCCCACCTCCTCTCCGTCGCCGGTCAGACCGTCGGCAACACCCCCGTGCTGTGGATGGACGACGGCTACTGGGCCAAGCTCGAAGGCTTCAACTTCGGCGGCATCAAGGACCGCGCCGCGCTCCACATGGTCGAGGCGGCCCGCCGCCGCGGCGAGCTGCGGCCCGGCGCGCCGATCGTCGAGTCCACCTCCGGGACGCTCGGGCTCGGCCTCGCGCTCGCCGGGATCCTGCACGGGCACCCGGTCCACGTCGTCACCGACCCCGGGCTCGAACCGATCGTGGAACGGATGCTGACCGCCCACGGCGCGCACGTCCACGTCGTGCCGGAGCCCAGTCCGTACGGCGGCTGGCAGCAGGCCCGGATGGACCGGGTGGCCGAGCTGCTGCTCGCGCTCCCCGAGGCCTGGTGGCCCAACCAGTACGGGAACCCCGACAACCCCGAGGCGTACGCCGGGCTCGCCGCCGAGCTCGCCGAGCAGCTCGACCGGATCGACGTGCTGGTCTGCGCGGTCGGCACCGGCGGCCACTCGGCCGGCATCTCCCGTGCGCTGCGGGCCGGTTCGAGTCCGGCCCTGGAGCTCGTCGGGGTCGACTCGATCGCCTCGACCGTCTTCGGGCTGCCCGCCGGACCCCGTCTGATGCGCGGTCTCGGCTCCTCCATCCACCCGGGCAACGTGGACCACGGCGCCTTCGACGAGGTGCACTGGGTGGGTCCGGCCGAGGCGGTACGGGCGGCCCGCCGCCTGGCCGCCCGGCAGTTCGCGACCGGCGGCTGGAGCGTCGGCGCGGTCGCGCTGGTGGCCGGCTGGCTGGCCCGTACCCGCCCGCGCGGCACCCGGATCGCCGCCGTCTTCCCCGACGGGCCGCAGCGCTATTTCGACACGGTCTTCAACGACGAGTACTGCGCGGCGCACGGACTGCTCGACGGTCCCGTACGGGAGGAGCCGGCCGCCTTCGCCGACGGCGAGCCGGTCAGCGGCTGGACCCGGCGGGTGCTGGACCGTACCCGTACCTGTACCCGTACGGGTCGCGAGGAGTCGGTCCGATGAGCGCCACGACTCGGCCCGCCCAGGGCGGGACCAAGGGCGGGATCTGGAAGCAGACGCGCACCTTCGACCCGGCCGTGCGGCTGCTCTTCCTCAACCAGCTCACCATCAACCTCGGCTTCTACATGCTGATGCCGTATCTGGCCGCCCATCTCGCCGACGGCCTCGGCATGGCGGCCTGGGCGGTCGGGCTCGTGCTCGGCGCCCGGAACCTGTCCCAGCAGGGCATGTTCCTGGTCGGCGGCGCGCTCGCCGACCGGCTCGGCTTCAAGCCGCTGATCGTGGCCGGGTGCGCGCTGCGGACGGTCGGTTTCGGCGCGCTCGCCTTCGCGCAGTCGCTGCCGGCGCTGCTCGCCGCCTCGCTGGCGACCGGCCTCGCCGGGGCGCTGTTCAACCCGGCGGTGCGGGCCTATCTGGCGGCGGAGGCCGGGGAGGAGCGGCGCGTCCAGGCGTTCGCCCTGTTCAACGCGTACTACCAGGCGGGCATTCTGCTCGGGCCGCTCGTCGGGGTGGCCCTGACAGGGGTGTCGTTCCGGCTGACGTGCGTGGTGGCGGCGCTGCTGTTCGCCGCGCTCACCGCCGTACAGCTGCGGCATCTGCCCGTACGGAGGAAGGCGGCGGAGGACCCGGAGGGGGAGGCCCCTGACGGGGAGGCCCTTCCGGGGGAGGCGCGCGGGCAGTTCCGAACGGTGCTCGGCAACCGCACCTTCTGGCTGTTCTCGCTGGCCATGACCGGCTCGTACGTGCTGTCCTTCCAGGTCTATCTGGCGCTGCCGCTGGCCGCGGACGGCACGGCGGCGACCACCGCGCTGTTCGTGGTGTCGGCCCTGGTGGCGCTTGCCGGGCAGCTGCGGATCACCGCGTGGTGCCGGGCGCGGCTGTCGCGGGAGCGGTGTCTGGTGCTCGGCCTCGGGCTGATGGGGGCGGCGTTCCTGGTGCCGGCCGCGCTCGGGCGGCCGCTCGCGGCGCTGCTGCTGTGCGCGGCGGTGCTCGCCGTGGCGAACGCCGTGCTCTACCCGTACGAGATGGACACCGTGGTCGCGCTGTCCCGGGGGCGCTGGGTGGCCACCCACTACGGGCTCTACAACACGGTCTGCGGGATCGGCATCACCCTGGGGAACCTGGGGACGGGCGTGCTGCTCGACGCGACCGGCTGGTCGGCCGGGCAGTCGACCGGCTGGTCGACCGGCCGGGCGGCGGTGCCCTGGCTGGTGCTGTGCGCGGTCGGGCTCGGCTGCGCGGCGGCCATGGCGGCGCTGGCGCGGGGCGGGCGGCTCGCCGAGCGCCCCGCCGTGACCGCCGTACGCCAGTCGGCCGAGGAGGAGTCGCCGACCCCTACGGGCTGACGGACCCTGGGGTGGTCCCGGTGCTGTTCGCGGCCGGGCGCAGCGCATCCAGGTCAGGGAGAGCACAGGTGGGGCGAGCAGCGGGAGCGCCGGGCGGGCCCGGTGGTGTGCCGGGGGTCTGGCCCGGGGGCGACGGCGCCCCCGGCTCGTACCGCGGTGCCCGGCGCTTCCTGCGGGCCCTGCCCCCGCTGGTGATCGTCGGCGGGATCGTCTACGACCTGACCACTCCGCCGGTGTACACCGCGGCGCCGCTGTTCTCGGCGGCGCCGCTGATCGCCGCCCCGTTCTTCTCCACCCTGACGACGCTGCTCACCGGGATCGTGGCGGTCGTGGCCAGCGTCGGGCTGCACCACTACGACTCCACCGCCCACACGATCCAGTCGCTCACGGAGTCCTTCACGGTCCTCACGGTCGCGGCGCTCGCGGTGTTCATCAGCCGGGTGGTGCGGCGCAGCGGGGAACGGCTCGCGTCGGCGCGGGTGATCGCCGAGACGGCGCAGCGGGCGGTGCTGCCGGCGCCGGCCGAGCGGATCGGCGGGCTGCAGATCGCGGCTCGGTACGAGGCGGCGCAGGCCGACGCGTTCATCGGCGGCGATCTGTTCGCGGTCCAGGACACGCCCTTCGGGGTACGGCTGGTGGTCGGCGACGTACGGGGCAAGGGGCTCGGCGCGGTCGAGGCGGTCGCGGTGGTCATCGGCGCCTTCCGGGAGGCGGCCGAGCAGGAGGCGACCCTGGAGGGCGTGGCGGAGCGGCTCGAACGGGCGCTGGCCCGGGAGGCCACGCGGCGGACCGGGTTCGACGCCTTCGAGGGGTTCACGACGGCGGTGCTCGCCGAGATCCCGGGCGGCGACCGGGTGGTCCGGGTGGTCAACCGGGGGCATCCGGAGCCGCTGCTGCTGCACGCGGACGGCGGGGTCGAGCCGTTGCTGCCGAGCGAGGCCGCGCTGCCGCTGGGCATGGGGGAGTTGGCGGTGTGGCCGGACCGGGCGGACGTGACCCCGTACCCGCCGGGCGCGACGCTGCTGTTCTACACGGACGGGCTTTCGGAGGCGCGGGACGCGACGGGCGCGTTCTACGACCCGAAGGGGCGGCTCGCGGGGCGGATCTTCCCCGGGCCCGAGGAGGTGCTCGACGCGCTGGTGGCGGATGTGCGCCGGTACACGGGCGGGGCCACGACGGACGACATGGCGCTGCTCGCGGTGAGCCGCCCGGCGGCGGGCCAGCCGGAGCGGCGCCGCACGATGCCGGTGGTGCCGGGCGACGACGGGTGAGGACGGCTGACACCCGGGCGATGCGCGGGGCGATGACGGGGGGTAGTCGGAGGGTCTCCCTGCGATAACAATTGACGTAACGTCAGATTCCTTGTGTGAACGGCTTGCTTTCTGAGGGGCGTTCAACTCGGGCGATTCCCTCCCAATTCAGCTAATGATCAAGAGGAACAGCTTGGAATCGGAGGGCCGTGTCTATTAACGTTCGATAACGCAGCGCGGTCGTCACAGCCGTCGCAAGAGACGGCACCGTGCGCGTGCGCCGAATTCCGCAAGGGAACCGGGGAACCACCACTTGGGGTGAATCGGGCCTCACCGCACACGTGCGGCAGGCCCGTAGGAGACCTTCCTGCTCCGAACCCGTCAGCTAACCCGGTAGGCGAGAAGGAAGGAAAGGAGAGCGCCTCCGTGGCGTCCAACACCCCTGCTCCGCAAACCCCCTTCGCCTCCTACGACGCCGCCGGTGCGGCGGGCGCCCTGGACGGGGGCGCGGAGGAGTGGAACCCCACCGAGGACTCCCTGCGGGCGCAGAACCGATCCGGCGGACGACACCGTGTCGTGAAGCAGCGCTCCAACTTCGCGCGTTCCTCCACCGTTCTGGGTGTCGGCGTCATCGCCGCGGTCGGTGCCGGCGGTCTGGCCACCGCGCAGCAGAAGCCCCCGGTCTCGATCGCCCTCCCGGACGTCGACCTGCCCGACGCCTCGGACCTGCCCGGTGTCGGCGCGCTGATCGGCTCCGACGACCACAAGTCCGCCGACACCGCGGGCAACAACACCCAGCCGCTCACCGCGCTGACCTACACCACCACCGAGACCGCCGCGCAGGGCGCCGGCGGCGGCGAGGCGGCGACCGGGACGAAGACGACCGCCGACGCCGGCGAGGCGCTGCGCGCCCGCATCCTCCAGCAGGCCGAGCAGCAGCAGGCCGCCGCCGACGCCGCCGAACGGGAGGCGGCGGAGAAGGCCGCGGCCGAGAAGGCGGCGGCGGAGGCCCAGGCCAAGGCCGACGCGGCGGAGAAGGCGGCCGCCGAGGCGAAGAAGAAGGCCGAGGAGGAGGCCGCGGCGAAGGCCGAGGCCGAGCGCCTGGCCAAGCTCGCCGCCAGCTACGCGCTGCCGACCTCCTCGTACACGCTGACCTCCACCTTCGGCCAGGCCGGCTCCATGTGGTCTTCCGGCTACCACACCGGCCTCGACTTCGCCGCCCCCACCGGCACCCCGGTCAAGGCCGTGCACGGCGCCACCGTGAAGTCGGCCGGCTGGTCCGGCTCGTACGGCTACCGGATCGTCCTGGAGCTCGAGGACGGCACCGAGGTCTGGTACTGCCACCTCTCCTCCATGACGGTCGGCGTCGGCCAGTCCGTCGGCACCGGCGAGACCATCGGCCGCGTCGGCGCCACGGGCAACGTCACGGGCCCCCACCTCCACCTGGAGGTGCACACCCCGTCCGGCACCGGCATCGACCCGATGGGCTGGCTGCAGGACAAGGGCCTGTCCGTCTGAGTCCGGTACGTCGGATCCGGTACGGCTGAGTCCCGCGGGTCGGCATGCGGAATAGCGGCGGCGGCGCCGGGAGTTGATCTCCGTATGACTTCTCTGCGCCGACTCGGCACCTCCGACCTGCAGGTCTTCCCGCTCGCCCTCGGCGGCAACGTCTTCGGCTGGAGCGCGGACGAGGCGCAGTCCTTCGCCGTGCTCGACGCCTACGCCGCCGCCGGCGGCAACTTCGTCGACACCGCCGACGTCTACTCGGCCTGGGCGGAGGGCAACGAGGGCGGCGAGTCCGAGACGGTCATCCGCCGCTGGCTGGCCTCCCGCGGCAACCGCTCCGACATCCTCGTCGCCACCAAGGTCGGCGCCCACCCCGGCTTCAAGGGCCTGGACGCGCCCACCATCAAGGCCGCCGCCGAGGAGTCGCTGCGCCGGCTCGGCACGGACCACATCGACCTCTACTACACCCACTTCGACGACGAGTCCGTCCCGGTGGAGGAGATCGTCACCGCCCTGGACCAGCTGGTGAAGGACGGCAAGGTGCGCGCCGTCGCCGCCTCCAACATCTCCCCGGAGCGGCTGCGGGCCTCGCTCGACTTCGCCGAGGCTGAGGGCCTGACCCGTTACGTGGCGCTCCAGCCGCAGTACAACCTGGTCTCCCGCGACACGTACGAGGGCCCGCTCCTCGACGTCGTCGAGCAGGGCGGCCTCGCGGCCGTGCCGTACTACGGGCTCGCGGCCGGCTTCCTCACCGGCAAGTACCGCGCGGGCAGCACCGTGGACAGCGTCCGCGCCGCCGGTGCCGGCCGGCACCTGGAGACCGAGCGCGGCCGGCGGGTGCTCGCCGCCCTCGACGCGGTCGCCGAGGCCCGCGGCGCCGAGCTCGCCACCGTCGCCCTCGCCTGGCTCGCCTCCCGCCCCACCGTCGCCGCCCCGATCGCCTCGGCCCGTACGGTCGAGCAGCTCCCGGCCCTCGTCGCGGTCGCCGACCTGGAGCTCACGGAGGCGGAGCTCGCCACCCTGACGGAGGCGTCGGCGGTCTGAGGCCGTGGCCGGTGGCCGGGGCCCCCGCCCGTGGCCGCTAGCTCCGGTACGGGTTGAAGCCGCCGTAGTCCAGGTACTGCGGCGGCGACCACACCTGGCCCGTCGCCCGGGCCGCGTACGTCAGCGCGGGCGAGGCCACCTGGCGGCGCTGCCACAGGTGGTGCAGCAGCTCCTGCTCGCGGGCGGTGAAGTCCTGCGGGACCTGGCCGCGGCGGGCCCGGTGGCGCAGGAAGGCCAGGGTGGTGGCGAAGGCCTCGTACTCGCCGACCGCCTGCGCGCCCGGCTTGCCGAAGGCGCGGGCCGCATAGCCGCGGGCCATCGAGCGGGCCCGCATCGAGGAGAGCGCGAGCGGTTCGTCGAGGGCGAGCCAGCCGGCCGTCGCGTAGGCCGGGAGCTCGCCGGATATCGTCCGCAGCTCCTTCTGCCGGCTCCATATCGCGAGCCAGGTCAGCAGGCCGAAGACCGGCACCATGAACATGCCGTAGACCAGGACGAAGGCCAGCGGGTGGAAGGTCGCCGAGCCGTTCCACATGGCGTGCAGGCCCATCGCGAGGAGCAGGCCGGCCAGCGGCAGCAGCCACAGCCGGGTGCGGCGGAAGCGGGCACCGGCCGGGAGCAGCGCGGCGAAGCCGAGGCCGAGGCCGGTGAGCGAGGTGAACAGCGGGTGCGCGAAAGGGGACATGATGACCCGCGCGAAGAACGTGGCCATCGTGGTGCCGAGCCCGCCCGAGCCGAGATCCTGGTCCTCGCCGAACGCATTGCCCAGATAGAGGATGTTCTCCGTGAACGCGAAGCCGGTGGCCGTGAAGCCCGCGTAGACCAGGCCGTCGACCGGGCCCGTGAAGTCCCGGCGGCGGAAGAGGAAGAGCAGCAGCACCGCCGCGCCCTTGGCGGTCTCCTCCACGACGGGTGCGACGGCGGTCGCGCCGAGGGACTCGGCGGAGCCGGGATCGGCGGTGGCGCTGCTGATCCACTCCACGGCGAAGGAGTTGGCGAAGATCGCGACCAGCGTCGAGGCGAACGCGCCCCAGGCGAGCGCGAACAGCAGGTTCTTCCACGGGGCCGGCTCGACCCGGTCGAGCCAGCGGAAGGCGAACACGAGCAGCGGCACCGGCAGCACGGCGAGGCCCAGACCCACCAGGAAGCCCTCGGTGCCGGTCTCCTTGCGCACGATCGCCAGGATCACCAGCGCGCACAGCGCGAGCACGGTGATCAGGGCGATCGCCCGGACCAGCCGGCTGCGCCAGACCCTGCGCGGCTTGTAGCGCCACTTGGACCGCTCCGGCACGGCGGCGAAGTCCGGTTGCTCGCTCTCGAGCTCGGGCACGGGAGCGGGCGCGGGGACGAACGCCCGGGTGGGGGCGCCCGCCTGCGCGGGGACGGATGCAGGCTCGGCGACCGGACCCGTGGCGGGTCCGGTGGCAGGTCCTGCGATGCGATTCGACGACACGCAACGACCCTAACCAGCGGCACCGACAGCGGCGAGGGGGTTCTTCCAGCCTGTGGATAACTCGATACCGTCCTCGATACCGTCCTCGACGACGGGCCGGTGTCGAGGACGGTGTCGCGCCCGGTGCCGTGCCCGGCGCCGGGGCTACCGGCGGTGGAACAGCAGGTCGTGGACGACGTGCCCCTTGTCCAGGCCCTGGCCCTCGAAGCGGGTCAGCGGCCGGAAACCGGGCCGGGGCGCGTAGCCGCCGTCGGCCTGGCTGTTCTCGAAGTCGGGGTGCGCGGTCAGCACCTCCAGCATCTGCTCCGCGTACGGCTCCCAGTCCGTGGCGCAGTGCAGCAGCCCGCCCTTGGCGAGCCGGGGCGCGAGCAGCGTGAGGAAGTCCGGCTGGATCAGGCGCCGCTTGTGGTGGCGGCTCTTCGGCCAGGGGTCCGGGAAGTAGACCCGGCAGCCGGCGAGGGACTCCGGCGGGAGCATCTCGCGCAGCAGGATGATCGCGTCGCCGTTGGCGACCCGGACGTTGGTGAGCCCGTTCCGGTCGGCGAGGCCGAGCAGATTGCCCTGGCCGGGGGTGTGGACGTCCACGGCGAGGATGCCGGTACCGGGGTCGGCGGCGGCCATCTGCGCGGTGGCCTCGCCCATGCCGAAGCCGATCTCCAGGACGACCGGCAGCCCGCCGAACATCTCGTCCAGGTCGAGCACCCGCTTGCCGTCGATGTCGAGGCCCCAGTCGGGCCAGCGCTTCAGCATGGCCTCGGCCTGGCCGGCGGTGACCCGGCTGCGGCGCGGCTGGAAGCTGCGGATCCGCCGCTCGTAGTGCGAGCCCGCCGGGTCCGGCAGGGGGCCCTCGCCGGGCGCGAACCGCTGGCTGCCGAGCCGTACGACGCGCTGCTGGGCGCGCTGCTCGTCGTGCTGCTCGCGTTCTCCGGCGGAGTCGGGGGCAGGGGCCGGGACCGGGGCGGTGTGCGGGGTGTTCTCAGGCTGCTCAGACACAATGCCCCGATTCTACGGGGCGGGGCGCGGGTCCTGCCGGGCCGCGGGCGCCGGCGGGCGGGCCCCGCCGGCTGCATCCGCTGGTCGGGCGCCCGCGCGCCCTACAGCTGGGCCAGCGCCCGGCCCGCGACCTCGCGGCCGATCGGCAGCGAGGCGGTCGCCGCCGGGGACGGCGCGTTGAGCACGTGCACGGTGCGGGTGGACTCCCGGATCAGGAAGTCGTCGACCAGGGTGCCGTCCTTCAGGACGGCCTGGGCCCGCACGCCCGGGGTGGTCCGGCGCAGGTCGCGCTCCTCGACGAGCGGCAGCATCCGCCGAACCGCCTCGGTGAAGGCGCGCTTGGACAGGGAGCGGTGCAGCTCGCCCGCCCCGTAGCGCCAGTGTTCCCGGGCGATGGCCCAGCTGCCAGGCCAGGCCAGGGTGCCGGCGAGGTCGCGGGGGCGGACGACCGTCCAGCCGTAGCCCTCGCGGGCGAGCGCCGGGACCGCGTTCGGCCCGACGTGGACGCCGCCGTCGATGCCGCGGGTCAGATGGACGCCGAGGAAGGGGAAGGCGGGGTCGGGCACCGGATAGACCAGGCCGCGGACCAGGGAGGGGTCGGTCAGCTCGTAGTACTCCCCGCGGAAGGGGACGATCCGCATCTCCGGGTCGTCGCCCGCGAGCCGCGCGACCCGGTCGCAGTGCAGGCCCGCGCAGTTCACCAGGACCCGGCCGCGCACCACCCGCCCGGCGGCGGTGCGCACCGCCACGCCCCAGGGGCGGCGGTCGATCTGCGCCACGGGCGAGCCGTAGAGGATGCGGGCGCCGGAGGCCTCGGCGAGCCTGGCCGCCACCTGCCCGTAGTCGACGATGCCCGTGCTGCCGACGTGGATCGCGGCCAGGCCGCGCACCCGCGGCTCGTACTCGGTGATCTGCGCGGGGCCGAGCTCGCGGACCGGGATCCCGTTCTCCCGGCCGCGCTGCACGAGCGCGTGCAGGCGGGGCAGCTCCTCGCGGTCGGTGGCGACGATCAGCTTCCCGGTGACCTCGTGGGGGATGCCGTACTCCGCGCAGAACTTGACCATCTCGGCCGCGCCCTCGACCGCGAAGCGGGCCTTGAGCGAGCCGGGCCGGTAATAGATCCCGCTGTGGATCACGCCGCTGTTCCGCCCGGTCTGGTGGCGGGCCGGGGCGTGCTCCTTCTCCAGGACGGTGACCCGGGTGCCGGGCGCGGCGCGCGTGATCGCGTACGCGGTTGACAGACCGACGATCCCGCCGCCGATCACGAGCACGTCACAGTCGTAGCGGTCCGACCTGGACACCAGCGCCACCTCCCACCCCTGATAGTGCACTGGCCCACTGACATCCCGGCTAAACCGACCGCACCGTGGGACGAGTGTCACGCCGGTGCGGGCCGGTCGCGGCCCGGCCGCCGCGACGGCGTCGGGCCGGTCATGCGGGGGCCACGAGCAGCGGGCGGGCCCGCTCGCGGAGCTCCATGACGCGGGGCTCGTCCCCGTACGGTTCGAGCCGGTGCAGCAGGTCCCGTACGTACTCGGTGGTGCGGGCGGAGGAGATCCGTCCGGCCACCTCCACCGCGCGCGTGCCGGCGGCGCAGGCCGCGTCCAGGTTGCCGGACTCCAGCTCGGCGACGGCCGACACCACGAGCCGCAGGCCGTGCGAGCGCACGTACTCCTCGGTGGGCCGGGACAGCGCCTGTTCGGTGAAGCGGCGCACCTGCCGGGGCAGCTTCAGGTCGCGGTAGCACTCGGCGGCGTCGGCGCAGAACCGGTCGTACGTGTAGAAGCCGAGCCAGCTCGGGTCGGGGTCGCCCTCGCGGGAGCGCTCCAGCCAGCCCTCGGCGGCCTTGAGCGCGGCGGCGGCCGCGCTGCCGTCGCCGGCCTTGGCGTGCGCGCGGGCCTCGACGAGCCGGAAGAAGGACATGGTGCGGGCGGTGGCCAGGCCCCGGTTGCGTTCGAGGGCGGCCTGGGCGAGGTCGACGCCCTCGTCGGCGAAGCCCCGGTAGGTGGCCTGGAGCGACATGGAGGCCAGGACGTATCCGCCGAGCGGCACGTCGGCGGCGGCGCGGGCGAGCCGCAGTGCCTGGATGTAGTAGCGCTGGGCGGCCTCCTGCTGGCCGGTGTCGAAGGCCATCCAGCCGGCGAGCCGGGTCAGCTCGGCGGTGGCGCCGAACAGGGCGCGGCCGACTTCGTCGGAGTACGAGCCGAGCAGCAGGGGTGCGGCGTCCACGCGTAAGCACTCGGGGACCATGGAGGAGCGCCAGTCGCCGCCGCCGTACTTGGAGTCCCAGCGGCGGGCGTCCTCGGCGGCCTCGCGCAGTTTGGCGACGTCGCTGTGTCCCACGCGCGCGTGCTCCGCGATCTCGGCCCCCGCCACCCCAGCGACTGCCGGGCCCGGGCCGGGGGCCACGGGTGCGGGACGCGGGGCCGGGCGCTCGACCGACGGGTCGGCGGGGGTGATCAGCCAGCGGGAGGCGGGCGTCGCGTAGGCGCTCACCGAGAAGGAGCCCGCGAGGGACTGCCATATGCCGCTGCCGCCGCGCCGGCCGGCGAGATCCAGCCGGTACAGGTCGGTGGCGGAGCGGACCGCCTCGCCGACGTCGCGCGGGAAGGCGAGGCCCACTTCGGGCGCCGGGTCGGCGTCGGCGAGCCCGATCTCGTGCAGCGGGACGGGCCGGCCGAGCTTCTGGCCGATGGCGGCGGCGATCAGATGGGGGGCGGCGCCCTGCGGCACCATCCCCTTGGAGACCCACCGGGCCACCGAGGTCTTGTCGTAGCGGAGCGTCAGGCCCCGCTGCGCACCGAGATCGTTGACGCGCCGGGCGAGCCCGGCATTGCTGATTCCCGCGAGGGCGAGAACCGTGCCGAGCTTTTCGTTCGGCCCGCGTTGCTCCCTGGACATGACGCCACCCCTCGACAACGACACCCGGACGCCGCCACGACGCCGGGCATAGGCGTGCGGCATTCGTAAGCACAGCGTAGTTCGCCGGATCCCGACCGTTAAGGGGCGGTGTTCCGTATGGCGAGATTGTTGTGGGATGGAATGAGCGGCGGTCCGCGCCGGGTTCCTCGTGCTCCCGCCGTGTGGCCGTGCGCCCGCCCGTGCGCTCTCGTCCGTGACCCGGGGGAGCGCTTCCATGAGTGCTGCGTGGGTCGGCCCACTTGGCCGAGGACCGATGTCCCGGACCGGGTGGGCTGGGGGACACCGTCGCCCCAATCCCCGCGGGCGGCGGACGGCTCCGGGAGGCGTTCGCCTCCCGGACTGTCGCACAAACCCCCGCCCCGCCGGGCAGTTGAGATTGGCCGAATTCCGATGGTTCGGTGAGTCGTCTCAACTGGCCCATGCCAGGGGCGCATTCGCGCTTGTCGCGATGCGACCCGTGATACCCCCTGTGCGCCGTCGGCATGGCAGCATGTCCTCCACTCGACCTTTGTGGAGGCGGCGATGCGGTGGCTGGTGGGCTGGAGCAGTGTCGCCGCGCGCTTCGGTGCCGCGCCCACCGCGCCGCCCGGCTCCCCGGGATCCGCCGGCGCGGTCGGTGACCCGGGCGAGGGGCGCACGGTGCACCCGGTGGGCGCGCAACTCCTGTGGGGCGACCCGGATCCGCTGTGGGCGGTCGGCGACTGGCGGCCCGACGAGGTGCGCCTGGTGGACGTCGACGCGCAGACCCGGCTCGCCGTCCTCGGCTGCTGCGCCGCGAGCGACGAGGAGCTGCGGCGCGGACTGCTGACCGCGCGCGGGGGCGCACTGCGGCATCTGACCGCCTGGGCGGGCAGCTACACCGCCGTGGTGAAGACCGGCCGCCGGATCACCGTCACCGGTGATCTCGCGGGCGCCCGGCCGGTGTTCCACACCCCGTGGGCGGGCGGCACCGCCTTCGGCACCGCCGCGCTGCCGCTCGCCGACCTCACCGAGGCGCAGCTCGACATCGGGCACCTGGCGGCGCTCCTCGCCTGCCCCGAGACCCCGGAGGCGCTGCGCGACTCCACCCCGTACGAGGGGGTCCGCCGGGTGCCGCCGGGGCACGCGCTGATCCTGCGCGAGGGCTCCCGCGAGATCACCGGTTACGAGACGGTCGCCTCGCTCGCCGTGGCCGCGCCCGAGGCCGATCCGCGGCAGGCCGTGGAGGCGGTGCGGGACGCGCTGGTCGACGCGGTACGGGCCCGGCTCACCGCGCCACGGCACGCGCCCGAGGTGCCGCTGCCCGACCCGGGCCCGGTGCCCGGCATGGGGCCCGCCGACCGGCGCGCGGCCCGTGGCGGCGCGCCCGCGCCCGGCATCGGCGCCGATCTGTCCGGCGGCAGCGCGTCGGGCACCCTGGCGCTGCTCGCGGCCGGACTGCCGGGGGTGCCCGGCACGGTCCTCGGGCACGGCACGGGCGCGGGGGAGCGGCTCCTTGCCGTCACCTTCAACGACCTGACCGGGCCCGGCAGTCAGGAGGAGCTGGGCCGGGCCCGCGAGATCGCCGCCAACCCGCGGCTGCACCACGTGGTCGTCGCGGCGGGCGAGGAGGCCCTGCCGTACGCCGAGCTCGAAGGGCCGCTGACGGACGAGCCCGGCCCCTCTTTGGTGACGGCCGAACGGCACCGGCGGCGGCTCGCGGGCGGCAGCGCCGACCACTTCACCGGCTTCGGGGCCCGGCAGGTCCTGGACGCCCACCCGGCGCGCCTCGCCGACCTCCTGATGGACCGCCGGCGCCGTTCCCTGGTGCGGCCGGTGACCGCGCTCGCCAAGGCCAGCGGGCCGTCGGCGGGCGCGCTCCTGGTGCCGCTGCAGGTCTACCGGGCGGCGCGCCGGCTCGCCCGTACGCCGTACCGGACCGGTCTGGAGGCCGCCGCCACGCGCGTGCTCGAGGCCAACCGGGCGCCCGCCGGGGCGCACGGCCCCCTGGAGGCCTCGCTGTCCGCGCTCGCCTGGTCCCGGCCGGGGCCCGCGGCGCGCTGGCTGACCGGGGAGGCGCTGGCCGAGGTGTCGGTCCGGCTCAACCGGGCGGCCACGCTGCCGGCCTCCGTGCAGCGCCCGGGCGAGGCACGCGCGCGTGCCGCCCTCGCGCGGTCCGCCGCCGACCTGCGGGTCCTGGAGCAGGCGGCGGAGATCCGCAGCCAGCGCCTGCACGCCCCGTTCCTGGACAACCAGGTGGTACGGGCCTGCCGCGACCTGCCGGAATCGCTGCGGGTCCAGCCCGACGCGCGCGCGGGCGTGCTGCGCACCGTCCTCGCCGGCGCCGGCATCCACGACCTTCCGCCCGGCTGGGGCGCCCCGCACCCCGCCGTCCCGGCCGCCGCCACCCGCGCGGGCCTGCGCGCCGCGCTCCCCCACCTGCTGGCCCTCTTCGACGCGCCGCTCCTCGCCGACGCGGGCCTGATCGAGGCCCGCGTGGTCCGCCGCGCCCTGCGCGCCGCCACCGACGGCGAACCCGTCCCCCTCGACGGCCTCGCCGACCTGATCTCCACCGAACTCTGGCTCCGCCGCCTCCTCGCCCGCCGCGGCTCCTGCTGGACGGGCACCGCCGCCCCCCGGCACCGCGCGGTGCCGGGGCCGCTGATCCCGACGGCACGGTCGCTGCCGGCCTAGGGGGGCCTCCGAGGGTCGGGGGCCGGGGCCGGTGCCTGCACGCCCCCTCTCCCGTACGACCAGGTGGTCGGGCCCGCCGCGACCTGCGGGCGCCTGCCCGTCCCGCCCGCCCGTCCACAGCCTGGGGACAAGCCGGCGGCGCGCGCGACCCGCGCGCCCCTGTCCGGAGAAACCCCGAGGCGATCGGCGGGGGCAGCCGCGAGAATGGGGCGGTGCGGTATCTGATCCTCGGGACCACCGATGTCCTCGACGTCCACGGCGCGCCCCTTCCCCTCGGCGGCGCCCGGCTGCGGGCGCTGCTCGCCGCGCTCGCGTTGCGGGGCGGGCGGACGGTGTCCGTGGGGGAGTTGGT
Source organism: Streptomyces fradiae (assembly GCF_041270065.1). Lineage (NCBI taxonomy): Bacteria > Bacillati > Actinomycetota > Actinomycetes > Kitasatosporales > Streptomycetaceae > Streptomyces > Streptomyces fradiae. Next base: position 4,232,303 of record NZ_CP065958.1, read on the forward strand.
CGACGATGTGTACGGGGACGAGCCGCCGCAGGACGCGCAGGCCGCGGTGCAGGCGCTCGTCGGGCGGCTGCGGCGGGTGCTCGGCAAGGAGGCCGTCGGGTCGGGGCCCGGGGGGTACCGGCTGGCGGCCGGGCCCGAGGACATCGACCTGTACGTGTTCGAGCGCCACGCGCGCGAGGCGGGCGCCCGGCTCGACGCCGGGGACCCGGAGGGCGCGGCCGCGCTGCTGCGCACCGCCCTCGCCCTGTTCCGCGGCCCCGCGCTCGCCGACCTGCCCGAGCCCGCCGGCGTCCGCCCCGAGGCCCAGCGGCTCGCCGCGCTCCGGCAGCGCGTCGAGGCCGACCTGCGGCGCGGCGCCACCACGGGCCTCGTCCCGGAGCTGACCGAGCTGACCGGCGCGTACCCCTACGACGAGACCTTCCACGTCCAGCTGATCCGGGCCCTGCGCGCGGAGGGCCGCCCGGCCGACGCGCTCGCCGCGTACGAGAGCGCCCGCCGCACCCTCGCCGACGGCCTCGGCGCCGACCCCGGGCCCGAACTCGCCGCCCTGCACGCCGAACTCCTCGCCGGGGAGGCGCCAGTACCCGCGCCGGCACCCGCACCGGCGCCCGGACCCGGACCCGCCCCTGTACCCGAGACCGGCAACATCCGCCCCCGCCTCACCTCCTTCGTCGGCCGCGAACCCGACCTCGCCGCGCTCCGCACCGACCTCGACCGCTCCCGGCTCGTCACCCTCACCGGCCCCGGCGGCTCCGGAAAGACCCGGCTCGCCGAGGAAGCCGCCCTCCAAGCCGTCGGCCCCGCCGCCTGGATCGCCGAACTCGCCCCGCTCGACACCCCCGAGGCCGTACCCGGAGCCGTCCTCTCCGCCCTCCGGCTGCGCGAGACCAATCTGATCGCCCGCGACGGCGTCCCCCTTCAGGACGACCCCACCGCCCAGCTCGTCGAGCACCTCTCCCGCCGCCCGCTGCTCCTCGTCCTCGACAATTGCGAGCACGTCATCGACGGCGCGGCCGCCCTCGCCGAAACCCTCCTCACCCACTGCCCCGGCCTGCGCGTCCTCGCCACCAGCCGGGAGCCGCTCGGCGTCCCCGGCGAAGCCGTCCGCCCTGTCGAACCGCTCCCGCCGACCCCCGCCCACCGCCTCTTCGCCGAACGCGCCCGCGCCGTCCGCCCCGGCTTCCGCGCCGAGGACGACCTTCCGGACGTCGACGAGATCTGCCGCCGCCTCGACGGCCTGCCCCTCGCCATCGAACTCGCCGCCGCCCGGCTGCGGCTGCTCACCCCGCGGCAGATCGCCGACCGCCTCGACGACCGCTTCCAGCTCCTCACCTCCGGCTCCCGCACCGTGCTGCCCCGCCAGCAGACCCTCCGCGCCGTCGTCGACTGGTCCTGGGAGCTCCTCGACCCCGCCGAACGCGACCTGCTGCGCCAGGTCTCCGTCTTCGCCGGCGGCTGGGACCTCGCCGCCGCCGAGGCCCTGAACCCGGTCGCACCCGGCGCCCCCGCGCCCGTCCCCGACACCGTCGGCGTGCTCGGCAGCCTCGTCGAGAAGTCCCTCGTGGTGGCCAGCCCCACCGAGGACGGCGAGATGCGCTACCGCCTCCTGGAGACCATCCACGAGTACGCGGCGGAGCGCGCCGCCGAGACCCCGGCCCTGCGCGCCGCCGCCGAAGCCGCCCACACCGCCCACTTCACCGCCTTCGCCGAGACCGCCGACCCCCTGCTCCGCTCCGGCGAACAGCTCCCCTGGATCGCCAGGATCGAGCGCGACCTCGACAACCTCCGGGCCGCCCTGCACCGCACCGTCGTCACCGCCCCCGACGAGGCCGCCGCCGCCCGGCTCGTCTTCGCCGTCGGCTGGTTCTGGTGGCTGCGCAACTACCGCCCCGAGGCCATGAGCTGGGTCGAGCGCGCCCTGAGCCTCGGCGAGGACCCCACGGACCCGGACGACCCCCGCTACTGGCCCCGCATGCAGCTGCGCATGCTCCAGTTCTTCCTCGCCTCGGAGAGCGCGAACGCCCCCTCGCTCCGCGACGACCCGGAGGCCGCCGCCCTCGTCGCCCGGGTGCGGGCCGCGTTCTCCGATCACCCCGGGCCCGAGTCCGCGCGCTTCCCCGGCATGCTCTGGCCGCTCACCAGCTTCCTCACCGACACCCCGTCCGACGTCCGCGCCCTCCTCGACCTGGCCGTCGCCAACTGCCGCCGGTACGGCGGCGAATGGGAGATCGGAGTCGCGCTGATGTTCCGCACCCACATGATCGTCGACATGCCCGGCGGCATGCCCGGCATCGACGAGGACCTCGCCGAACTGCGCGCCCTCTCCCGCCGGGTCGGCGACCGCTGGATGCGGGCCCAGGTCGCCAGCGCCGCCGGCGAGGCCAACATGATGCGCGGCCGGCTCGCTGAGGCCCGCGAGGCATACGTGGAGGCGCTGACCTTCGCCCGCGAGGTCGGCGCGCACGCCGAGGCCCCGTTCCTCCTCGCCCGGCTCGCCGAACTCGACTTCCGCGCGGGCGACCGAGCCGTCGCCCTCAAGGGACTCGACGAGGCGACGGCCGAGGCCGACCGCTATCACGTCCACGACGCCCGGACCTATGTCGGCTTCCTGCGCGCCGAGATCGCCCTGTCCGACGGAGACGTCCCCGCCGCCCGCCGCCATGTCGAGGTGGCCGGCGCGACGATCGGCGTGGGCACCCCGCCGCCGCACTTCGAGGCCGCCGTGCACGGCCTCGCCGCCCGTATCGAGGCGCACGAGGGGGCGGGGGTCCCGGCCGTCGTCCACGCCGTCGCGGCGCTGCGCCTCGCCGTCGACGCGGGCAGCGCCGAGTTCGTCACCACCGGCCTCACCGAGGGCGTGGCCAGCGCCTTGTCCCTTGCCGGCGAGCCGGCACTGGCGCTCCGCCTGCTCGGCGCCACCGACGGCTGGCGCTCCGCCGTCCCGCGCGCCCTCCCCGAGGTCCAGGAGGCGACCGCGCTGGTGGAGCGCACCGCCGCGACCCTCGACGCCCCGGCCCGCGAAGCCGCCCGCGCCTCGGGCCACGGCCTCACCCTGGACGAGGTCCTGTCCCTGCTGGAGCCCTACGCCGCTACCGGCAGCTGATCCGCGACTCGGCCCAGTCCGCCATCGCCGCCTGGCCGAACGGGGTGTGCTCCTCCACCACCAGGCGCAGGGTGCGGCGGCCGGCGAGGCTGACGTGGACCGGGATCGGGGTGTCGCCGCGGCGCAGGACCGGGGAGCGCCAGAGGCGTTCGCCGTCGCCGTAGACGGAGAAGCGGACGCCGCCGGGGCCGATGGGCACGGTGATGTCGTCGATGCCGACGATCGCGTCGTAGCTCGTGCACTGGCGGTTGAGGTCGATGAGCATCGAGGACGGGGCGTGCATGCTGACGCCGTGGGCGTAGCGGGTGCCGTCCATCGTCAGGCCGGAGCGCTGCCACACGAGGCTGCTCTGGGCGAGGTTGACCTCCGGCTTGGTGCCGTCGCCGAACACCCCGTACTGCAGCGTGTCGATCTGGTAGACGGCCGGGCCGGGCTTCGGCGGCTTCGGCTTCGGCTTCGCCTTGGGCTTCACGACCGGCCGGAGCGTCGGCTTCGGGGTGGGGCTCGCCGTCGGCGTGGGGCTCGGCGGCGGGGTCTTCCGCGGCGTCGGCTTGGGCGCGGGCGGCGGCGCCGGTACGGGGGGAGGCGTCGGCTTCGGGGTGGGCTTCGGGCTCGGCGGCGGGGGCGGCGTCTCGGCGGGCGCGGCCACCGTCGGCGTGGGGGCGGGCTGGGCGACCGGCTCCGGTTCGGCCCCGGTCAGCGCCCACACCAGGCCCGCGGTCGCGGCGACCGCGGCCACCGCCGCGATGCCCGCCTTCGCGGGGATGCCCAGGCCCTCGGAGGCGGCGGCCGACGCGCCGGCGGTGGAGCCGGTCGTGGTGCCGCCCGTCGCGGCGGCCGCGGCACCGGCCGCGCCCGCCCCGGCGGCTCCGCCGGCCACCACACCGGCGGCCTTGAGCGAGTACCCGGCGGCGAACCAGCCGATGACGGCGACCGGCAGCAGCGCGGGGATCCCGGCGTTCACGTGCGCCAGCTCACCGGCGGCCAGCCGGCACTTGGCGCACTCCTCGATGTGCTTGCGCAGTCCGCGCTCGGCCCGCATCCGCAGCCCGCCGCGCGCGTACGCGCCGAGCCGGTCGGCGTAGCGGGCGCAGTCGCCGCCCGCGGTGAGCGACTGGCTGACGTGCGCCTGCAGATAGGCCTGCTTGAGGCCCTCGCGGGCGCGGCTGGCGAGCACGGCGGTCGCGTTGGCGGTGAGCCCGAACAGCGGGGCGACCTCGCTGGGCGACTCCTCCTCGACCGTGGTGTGCCACAGCACGGCCTGCCAGCGCTCCGGCAGCGAGCGGAACGCCTGCATGGCCAGGGACTGTTCGGCCTCGTGCATGGCGAGGACGTCCGCGCCCAGGTCGAGCCCGGCGCCGAAGGTCGCCGACTGGTCGGAGACCTCGGCGGCCCGGGCGGCCTCCTCGGCGAACACCGCGAAGTCCTCGACCAGGTGCTCGCGCTTCTGGGTGCGGATCCAGGTCGCGGCGACCCGGCGCACGGAGGTCAGCAGATAGGCGCGCACCGCCTGCTCGGGCCCGGCCCCGCCGCGTACCGCCTGCAGCGTGCGGGCGAAGACCTCGGCCGTCAGGTCGTCGGCGGTGTCGGCGTCCCGGCAGCAGGAGCGGGCGTAGCGGCGGACGGCGGCGGAGTGCCGGCGGAACAGCTCCTCGTACGCGCTGTCGTCGCCGTCCCGCATGCGCTGGATCAGCTCGGCGTCGGACGGCGGCAGATCGAGCGGCGGCGGCAGGACGGAGCCGGAACCGGAGTCGGTGTCGGCGCCGCCGTGGTCGAACGCCTCGGCGGCCGACGGCGGGACGCCGCCGCCCTCGCGCTGCTGCGGCACGCTCGCCTCGGGAGCCGGCGCGCTCGGCGCGGAGCCGTGGGCCCCGCCCGGGCCGCCCTGGCTCGGCACCTGCCGGGACGGCAGCCCGCCCGCCTCCGCCGTGCCGGCGGCGGCCGGCGTCTCGTCCCGACTGTCACCGCTCATCGCGGAAGCCCCCGTATACACGCTCGGACCCGAACGCGGCCAAGCCTGCCACAGAGCGCGGGCATGCCGAAGCCCCGCGTCCACTTACCACCCGTCCGGGGCGACTTCCCGTCTCCGGGCGTAACCGCTCATCCGTTCGTGTCATGCTCGACGGTCCACTCGGAGCATCGAGTGACCCCTCGAGAACCGCGCTCCCTCAGCGGCGGCGCGCTACCGCGAGCGCAGACCCTCCAGAAGGATGTCGAGGAGCCGTGCCGAGGCCGCCGCCTGCTGCGCCGCGTCCGGCAGCGCGGGAGCGGCGGTGGCTATCACCAGGAGCACGTCGGACACCGTCACGTCGGTGCGCAGCTCGCCCGCCTCCCGGGCCCGGTCCACCAGCCGGCCGACGACCTCCAGGAGCTCGGCCGCCCCCGCGTCGTCCTGCTCGGCCGCCGGCACCGCGCGCGGCGCCACGATCCGCTGCTCGCCCTGCTCACCGTAGGCAGCCTGTGCCGACGGCCCCGCGTGCCCGTTCACACCCGGAGCGGCGCCCGGCACCGAGACCCGCTGCTGCGGCACCCGCGCCTCGTCGTCCGCCGCGCCCGTGGGCAGCACCACCTCGTCCACGCCCACCCGCAGCACCTGCGGCGGCAGCAGCCGACCGGCGCCCGAGGCAACCGAGGTGCGCAGGAAGCGGGAGAGCGCCGACCACGGCTCGTCCTCCTGCCCGAGCGCGGTGCGCGCCTGCTCGGTGAGGCGCGCGGTCTCCTCCTCGGCTATCCGCCGGACCAGCACGTCCTTGCTGGGAAAGCGCCGGTACACGGTGCCGACACCGACCCGGGCGCGCCGCGCCACGTCCTCCATCGGCGCCCCGTACCCGAGCTCGCCGAACACCTCGCGCGCCGCCCGGAGCACATGCTCCAGATTCCGCTGCGCGTCCACCCGCAGCGGCGCGGACCGCCCGTTCGGCGCCGACTGCGCCGTACGCACCTGCCCGTACGAATCCTGAATCTGCATAAGCGTTCCCCCGCTCATGATGTCTCCCCCCGGAGACTCCCCGCCCTGACACGGGGGTCCGACCGGGCCGCGCCCTTGGTCCACGCACGGCGATCCGACACCCCGACGAAGTACGAACATAGTTGAGTCGGGGTCAATTCAGAAGGGGCAGTTCCGTACGGTGCGCCCCCCGATCGGAGCAAGGACCCGGACCCTCCCGATTCCGGCCCCGCACCCCACCCGCCATCCCCACCCTGACCTGCGCACTTCCCGTCCCGCCCGGCCCATTCGCCACCCCACGCCTCCGCACCCCTCCGGTCACACAATTTGCCGGGCCTGTGGACAAACCCCGGACGGCGTTGCGTCATGGGACGGTGACCGAACCTGTGCGCATCCTCGTCGTCGGCGGCGGCTACGTCGGTATGTACACCGCGCTGCGCCTCCAGCGGCAGCTCAAGGCGGAGCTGAAGAGCCGCACGGCCGAGATCACGGTGGTCACCCCCGAGCCGTACATGACGTACCAGCCGTTCCTGCCCGAGGCCGCCGCCGGCAGCATCTCCCCCCGCCACGTCGTCGTCCCGCTGCGCCGGGTCCTGGACCGCTGCCGCATCGTCATCGGCGAGGTCCACTCCGTCGACCACGCCAAGCGCACGGCGACCCTCTCCACCCTCGCCACCGAGGAGGAGGGCACCGGAGCGATCCGGCTCGGCTACGACGAGCTGGTCATCGCGCCCGGCTCGGTCTCCCGCACCCTCCCGGTCCCCGGCCTCGCCGACCACGGCATCGGCTTCAAGACCGTCGAGGAGGCCATCGGCCTGCGCAACCACGTCATCGAGCAGATGGACATCGCCTCCTCCACCCGCGACCCCGCGATCCGCGACGCCGCCCTCACCTTCGTCTTCGTCGGCGGCGGCTACGCGGGCGTCGAGGCCCTCGCCGAACTCGAGGACATGGCCCGCTACACCGCGCGGTACTACCACAACCTCAAGCCCGAGGACCTGCGCTGGGTGCTTGTCGAGGCCTCCGACCGGATCCTCCCCGAGGTCGGCGCGGAGATGGGCCGCTACGCCATCCGCGAGCTGCGCGGCCGCAACATCGACGTACGCCTCGGCACCCGCCTCGACTCCTGCGAGAACCGCGTCGCCGTGCTCAGCGACGGCACCCGCCTGCCCACCCGTACCGTCGTGTGGACCGCCGGCGTGAAACCCGCGCCGGTCGTCGCCGCCACCGACCTGCCGCTCGACGCGCGCGGCCGGATCGTCTGCACCGCGCAGCTCACCGTCGCCGGCACCGAACACGCCTGGGCCGCCGGCGACGCCGCCGCCGTCCCCGACGTCACGGCCGGGGAGCCGGGCAAGGAATGCGCCCCCAACGCCCAGCACGCCGTCCGCCAGACGAAGGTGCTCGCCGAGAACATCGCCGCCGCCCTGCGCGGGCAGCCCCTCAAGGAGTACGCCCACGCCTACGCCGGCTCCGTCGCGTCGCTCGGGCTCCACAAAGGAGTCGCCCACGTCTACGGCCGCAAACTCAAGGGCTACCCGGCCTGGTTCATGCACCGCGCCTACCACCTCAGCCGGGTCCCCACGTTCAACCGCAAGGCCCGCGTCCTGGCCGAATGGACCCTGTCCGGCCTGTTCAAACGCGAGATCGTCTCCCTCGGCTCCCTGGAACACCCACGCGCCGAATTCGAACTCGCCGCCGCACCTCCACCCGCACCGAAGGACCCGTCCCCCGACAAGTCCCCGGACGATCCCGCGGGCTGACATCACTGTCAGTGCACTCGTCCACACTGGACGTGTGACCATAGGTGGGCTCACACCTGCACAGAGTGACTCTGCACGGCAACGACACCACGAGGCATACAGATCCGTGAACTTCACCCGTTGGAGCGCCCGGCTCCCCGGTACGCAGCGCCGCGCGGCGTCCCGCGGGACCGAAGGCTCCGTGCCCGCCGCCCGCGGTGAGTACGGGCCCCGGCCGGACCACCCCGCCGACGAGTCCGGCACACCCGAGGGCGTCCCCGCGCTCGAGGACTTCACCGTGCGGGAGATCATCGGCCGCCTCCCCGGCCTGGTCGCCCTCGTGTACGGACCGGAGCACCGCATCGCGTACGTCAACGAGGCGTACGCGGCGGCGTTCGGCCCCCGCCCGGCCGGCGCCACCGTCGCCGACACCTGCCCCGAGGCGGAGGAGCTCGGCCTGCTCCCGCTCCTCGACCAGGTGCTCCGCAGCGGCAAGCCCCGCACTGTGAAGTCCCGCCGCACCCAGGACGGCGGCTCCTACACCGTCACCTGCCTCCCCGTGGAGAGCCCGCGGCTCGCCGACGGCGGCGTCCTCGTCCACGCCGCCGACGTCACCGACCACGCCGAGGCCGCCGAGCGGCTCCGCGCCAGCGAGCGCCGCCACCGCGAGACCGCCGTCACCCTCCAGCGCTCCCTGCTCCCGCAGGAGCTGGAACAGCCCGACGACCTCCGCATCGCCGCCACCTACCAGCCCGGCGGCACCGACGCCGCCGTCGGCGGCGACTGGTACGACGTCATCACCCTCGGCGCCGGCCGCACCGCCCTCGTCATCGGCGACGTCATGGGCCGCGGGGTGCGCGCCGCCGCCGTCATGGGCCAGCTGCGCACCGCCGTCCGCGCCTACGCGCGCCTGGACCTGCCCCCGCACGAGGTGCTCCAGCTGCTCGACGGCCTCGCCGCCGAGATCGACGCCAGCCAGATCGCCACCTGCGTCTACGCGGTCCACGACCCCAACGAGGGCAAGCTCGTCTACGCCTCCGCAGGCCACCTCCCGATCCTTGTACGGGACGAGGACGGCACCGTCCGCCGCGCCGAGGACCCCACCGGCCCGCCGCTCGGCACCGGCGGCTGGCTCCACACCTCCGGCAGCATCGCCCTGCCGCCCGGCTCCACCGCCGTCCTCTACACCGACGGCCTGGTCGAGCGCCGCCGCGAGGACATCGACGAGGGCGTCTCCGCCCTGGAGCGCGCCCTCTCCGGTGCCACCGGGACCCCGCAGGTCGTCTGCGACCGGCTGCTCCGCTCTCTCGGCGTCACCGCCGACCACGACGACGACGTCGCCGTCCTCGTCGTCCAGCACCCCGCCCGCAAGGGCTCCGACGCCGAGCTCTTCCACAACGCCGCCCTGGAACTGCTCGGCGGCATCGAGGCGGCCCCACGCGCGCGTGCCTTCGCCTCCGGCGTCCTCGCCAGCTGGCGCTTCCCCGTCGAACTGTGCGACCTCGGTGTCCTCGCCACCAGCGAGCTGGTGGCGAACTCCCTTCAGCACGGCACCCCGCCCATGCGCCTGCGGCTGCGCCGCACCGACCGGCGCCTGATCATCGAGGTCACCGACGGGGACGACCATCTGCCGCGCCGCCGCCGGGCGGAAACGGAGGACGAGGCGGGTCGCGGAATCTCGATCATCGCGACGATCGCCTCGTCCTGGGGGAGCCGCCGCACTCCGGGCGGCGGCAAAGCGGTGTGGTGCGAGTTCGCCCTGCCTGACTAGCAGCCTCAGGCGGCGGCGGTCTCCTTCGCGGGCTGGTGCTGAGCCACCACCCGCGAGGGCCGGGCCGCCAGCGACGGCTGGTTCTGCACCGGCGTGAGCTGCCGGCCCAGCCGGACCGCGAGGAAGGTGATCCCGAGCGAGAACAGCACGAAGGTCAGGATGTACGGGCCGTGCAGCGCGGCCCCCATCGGGCCGCCGACCGCCGGGCCGACCGCGAGGGCCAGCTGCTTCACCAGGGCGAAGGCCGAGTTGTACGTACCGACCATCGACTCCGGCGCCAGATCGGCCACCAGCGGCGCGACCGTCGGCGACAGCATCGCCTCGCCGAGCCCGAACAGCGCGTACGTGGAGACGAACGCCGCCGTCGCCATCGTCTGGCTGCCGTGCCCCAGGCCCGCGTACCCGGCGAACAGCCACGCCACGGTCCAGATCAGACCGACGGCCGCGATCACCCGGGTGCGCTTGCGGCGCTCGACGAACTTCAGCACCAGGAACTGGGCGACCACGATGACGGCGGTGTTCGCCGCGAGGGCGATGCCGAGCGCCGACGGGTCGATCCCGGCCGCCTCGGTGCCGTACGCCGCGAGACCCGACTCGAACTGCCCGTAGCAGGCGAAGAACAGCACGAAGCCGAGCACGCACAGCTGCACCATCGCCTTGTGGGCGAACAGTGCGCGGACCCCGCCGCCCCGGCCGGAGGCCGGACGGGCGGCCGGCAGGACCGCCGACTCCGGCATCCGCACGGTCAGCACGATGCCCGCGAGCACCAGGAACATCGCCGCCTCGATCGAGAACAGCAGCAGGAAGCTGTCGGGCCGGCTGGCGTCCACCAGCTGGCCGCCGATCAGACCGCCGACACCCAGACCGAGGTTCTGCAGGAAGAACTGCATCGCGAACGACCGGGTCCGGCCCGCCGGCGTCGAGCTCCAGACGATCATCGTCGCCAGGGCCGGCTGCATCACGGCCGTACCGGCACCCAGGAGCGCCGCGGCACCGATCGCCGCGGGCACGGACGCGGCCAGGCCCATCCCCACCGCGCCGAGCGCGGCGAGCAGCGAGGCCACGAGCAGTACGGGCACCGGCCCGCGCCGGTCGATCGCGCGCCCGCTGAAGGGGAGCACCAGGAGTGCGGCCATGGCGAAGACGGCCAGTACGACACCCGCGGTGCTCGCGCCCAGATCCCGCACCTGAGCGACGTACACATAGAGGTACGGCACGGTGAAGCCGAGTCCGAACGCGCTCAGCGCGCTGCCTGCCTGAATCCGGCGCATCGCTGCGCCCATCGCCTTGGTCACACTCACCCACTTCGGTCGCGGGTTCAGTGCTGTAGCCCTGAACCCTGAAGACTTCAATCCTAAAGTTCGATCCTTAACGATACACATAGAAGGACTTCAACGCCAACGAACCCCGTGGGATACTCGCCGCATGTCCGACACCACCGAGCAGTCCGGCGCCACGGGCCCCCAGGAACCGAGCCTCGACGAGCAGATCGCCGCCTATCAGCGCGAGTTCCGCGACCTCGACCCCCAGGTCGAGAAGGTCGTCTCCGCGCTGGGGCGGCTGAACCGCCGGATGAACGTGGCGTACGGCCGCCAGGTCGCCGACCTCGGCATCAGCAACGCCGAGTGGGAGGTCCTCAAGACCCTCGTCCTCTCCGGCGCCCCGTACCGCCTGGGCCCCGGCGAGCTCGCCAAGCGCCTCGGACTCACCCCGGCCGCCATGACCCACCGCATCGACCGCATGGCCGGCGAGGGCCTGGTGACCCGCGACCGCGACGAGACCAACCGCGTGCGCGTGATCGTCGAGCTGACGGACGAGGGCCGCCAGAAGTGGTTGGACGCCATGCGCATGGCCACCGCCTTCGAGGAGGAGCTCCTCCAGGACCTCTCCACGGAGGAGCGCGGCGCCCTCGGCGAGATGCTGATCCGCCTGCTGCGCCGGGTGGAGCTCACTCAGCCCGACGCCGGCGGCCGGCTGACGGACCTGGACTAGCGGACCCGGACGGGCCTCTGGGGGAGCCTTGACACGGCCCTCGGGGATGCGTAGTGTTCTCCGAGTTGTCACGGAGCCGGAACGGTTCTTCGACAGCCATCCCGCCGCAGTAGCGGCACCTCAACTCCGCACGATCTCCCCACCGGGAAGAATTTCGGCATGCCGAAATTCATTTCGATTGACTCGATTAACGGGTCGCCCGGGAAATCCGCTAGAGTTCAGGACGTCGGAACGGCCCAACGGCCGGGAAGACAAACCCCGCTGACTGGGAATCAGACGCCGAAAGGATCTGATAGAGTCGGAACCGCCGGAAGGGCCCGGAACGACGAAAGTCGAAAAGGGACCGGAAAGCACCGAGGAAATCGGATCGGAAAGATCTGATAGAGTCGGAAACGAAGGAAGCGCCCGGAGGAAAGCCCGCGAGGGTGAGTACAAAGGAAGCGTCCGCACCTTGAGAACTCAACAGCGTGCCAAAAATCAACGCCAGATTAGTTGATACCCCGTCCATCTTCGGATGGTCGAGGTTCCTTTGAAAAAGTCCTTCCGCGAGGAAGGCGCACAGCGAGGACGCTGTGAACAGTCGGCCACATTCCGGCATGACTGTTCCGCTCTCGTGTGTGTTGCACCGGATTACCGGTAAACATTCACGGAGAGTTTGATCCTGGCTCAGGACGAACGCTGGCGGCGTGCTTAACACATGCAAGTCGAACGATGAAGCCCTTCGGGGTGGATTAGTGGCGAACGGGTGAGTAACACGTGGGCAATCTGCCCTTCACTCTGGGACAAGCCCTGGAAACGGGGTCTAATACCGGATACGAGTCTCGAGGGCATCTTCGAGACTGGAAAGCTCCGGCGGTGAAGGATGAGCCCGCGGCCTATCAGCTTGTTGGTGAGGTAACGGCTCACCAAGGCGACGACGGGTAGCCGGCCTGAGAGGGCGACCGGCCACACTGGGACTGAGACACGGCCCAGACTCCTACGGGAGGCAGCAGTGGGGAATATTGCACAATGGGCGAAAGCCTGATGCAGCGACGCCGCGTGAGGGATGACGGCCTTCGGGTTGTAAACCTCTTTCAGCAGGGAAGAAGCGAAAGTGACGGTACCTGCAGAAGAAGCGCCGGCTAACTACGTGCCAGCAGCCGCGGTAATACGTAGGGCGCAAGCGTTGTCCGGAATTATTGGGCGTAAAGAGCTCGTAGGCGGCTTGTCACGTCGGGTGTGAAAGCCCGGGGCTTAACCCCGGGTCTGCATCCGATACGGGCAGGCTAGAGTGTGGTAGGGGAGATCGGAATTCCTGGTGTAGCGGTGAAATGCGCAGATATCAGGAGGAACACCGGTGGCGAAGGCGGATCTCTGGGCCATTACTGACGCTGAGGAGCGAAAGCGTGGGGAGCGAACAGGATTAGATACCCTGGTAGTCCACGCCGTAAACGTTGGGAACTAGGTGTTGGCGACATTCCACGTCGTCGGTGCCGCAGCTAACGCATTAAGTTCCCCGCCTGGGGAGTACGGCCGCAAGGCTAAAACTCAAAGGAATTGACGGGGGCCCGCACAAGCAGCGGAGCATGTGGCTTAATTCGACGCAACGCGAAGAACCTTACCAAGGCTTGACATATACCGGAAACATCCAGAGATGGGTGCCCCCTTGTGGTCGGTATACAGGTGGTGCATGGCTGTCGTCAGCTCGTGTCGTGAGATGTTGGGTTAAGTCCCGCAACGAGCGCAACCCTTGTCCTGTGTTGCCAGCATGCCCTTCGGGGTGATGGGGACTCACAGGAGACCGCCGGGGTCAACTCGGAGGAAGGTGGGGACGACGTCAAGTCATCATGCCCCTTATGTCTTGGGCTGCACACGTGCTACAATGGCCGGTACAAAGAGCTGCGATGCCGTGAGGCGGAGCGAATCTCAAAAAGCCGGTCTCAGTTCGGATTGGGGTCTGCAACTCGACCCCATGAAGTCGGAGTTGCTAGTAATCGCAGATCAGCATTGCTGCGGTGAATACGTTCCCGGGCCTTGTACACACCGCCCGTCACGTCACGAAAGTCGGTAACACCCGAAGCCGGTGGCCCAACCCCTTGTGGGAGGGAGCTGTCGAAGGTGGGACTGGCGATTGGGACGAAGTCGTAACAAGGTAGCCGTACCGGAAGGTGCGGCTGGATCACCTCCTTTCTAAGGAGCACAGTACCGATTGCGAGCAAACGTCTCGCACGGTCAGCTCATGGGTGGAACGTTGATTAGTTGGCGTGAGTGGCCTGATGGTCTTCCTAGTACTGCTTCGGCGTGGAACGGAACGGCACGGACGGTGCTCACGCTTGGCACGTTGTTGGGTATCTGAGGGTACGGCCGAAAGGTCTTGCCTTCGCGATGCCGGCCCCAGTGAACTCGCCACGTAGTGGTGGGGTGATGGGTGGCTGGTCGTTGCTTGAGAACTACACAGTGGACGCGAGCATCTGTGGCCAAGTTTTTAAGGGCGCACGGTGGATGCCTTGGCACCAGGAACCGATGAAGGACGTGGGAGGCCACGATAGTCCCCGGGGAGCCGTCAACCAGGCTTTGATCCGGGGGTTTCCGAATGGGGAAACCCGGCAGTCGTCATGGGCTGTCACCCATGCCTGAACACATAGGGCATGTGGAGGGAACGAGGGGAAGTGAAACATCTCAGTACCCTCAGGAAGAGAAAACAACCGTGATTCCGGGAGTAGTGGCGAGCGAAACCGGATGAGGCCAAACCGTATGCGTGTGAGACCCGGCAGGGGTTGCGCATGCGGGGTTGTGGGATCTCTCTTCTGTCGTCTGCCGGCGACAGGACGAGTCAGAAACCGTTGATGTAGTCGAAGGACATGCGAAAGGTCCGGCGTAGAGGGTAAGACCCCCGTAGACGAAACATTAGCGGCTCGTTTGAGAGACACCCAAGTAGCACGGGGCCCGAGAAATCCCGTGTGAATCTGGCGGGACCACCCGCTAAGCCTAAATATTCCCTGGTGACCGATAGCGGATAGTACCGTGAGGGAATGGTGAAAAGTACCGCGGGAGCGGAGTGAAATAGTACCTGAAACCGTGTGCCTACAAGCCGTGGGAGCGTCGGATACAAGCTTGCTTGTATCTCGTGACTGCGTGCCTTTTGAAGAATGAGCCTGCGAGTTTGCGGTGTGTTGCGAGGTTAACCCGTGTGGGGAAGCCGTAGCGAAAGCGAGTCCGAACAGGGCGATTCAGTAGCACGCTCAAGACCCGAAGCGGAGTGATCTAGCCATGGGCAGGTTGAAGCGGAGGTAAGACTTCGTGGAGGACCGAACCCACCAGGGTTGAAAACCTGGGGGATGACCTGTGGTTAGGGGTGAAAGGCCAATCAAACTCCGTGATAGCTGGTTCTCCCCGAAATGCATTTAGGTGCAGCGTCGTGTGTTTCTTGCCGGAGGTAGAGCACTGGATAGGCGATGGGCCCTACCGGGTTACTGACCTTAGCCAAACTCCGAATGCCGGTAAGTGAGAGCACGGCAGTGAGACTGTGGGGGATAAGCTCCATGGTCGAGAGGGAAACAGCCCAGAGCATCGACTAAGGCCCCTAAGCGTACGCTAAGTGGGAAAGGATGTGGAGTCGCAGAGACAACCAGGAGGTTGGCTTAGAAGCAGCCACCCTTGAAAGAGTGCGTAATAGCTCACTGGTCAAGTGATTCCGCGCCGACAATGTAGCGGGGCTCAAGCGTACCGCCGAAGTCGTGTCATTGCAGCATGAGGGCCAACGCCCGCTGTGATGGGTAGGGGAGCGTCGTGTGCCGGGTGAAGCAGCCGCGGAAGCGAGTTGTGGACGGTTCACGAGTGAGAATGCAGGCATGAGTAGCGATACACACGTGAGAAACGTGTGCGCCGATTGACTAAGGGTTCCTGGGTCAAGCTGATCTGCCCAGGGTAAGTCGGGACCTAAGGCGAGGCCGACAGGCGTAGTCGATGGACAACCGGTTGATATTCCGGTACCCGCTTTGAAACGCCCAATATCGAGCCCATTAATGCTAAGCCCGTGAAGCCGTTCCGGACCCTTCGGGGAATGGAAAGTGGTGGAGCCGGCGAACCAAGGTGGTAGTAGGTAAGCGATGGGGTGACGCAGGAAGGTAGTCCAGCCCGGGCGGTGGTTGTCCCGGGGTAAGGGTGTAGGCCGTGTGGTAGGCAAATCCGTCACACGTTAAGGCTGAGACCTGATGCCGAGCCGATTGTGGTGAAGTGGATGATCCTATGCTGTCGAGAAAAGCCTCTAGCGAGTTTCATGGCGGCCCGTACCCTAAACCGACTCAGGTGGTCAGGTAGAGAATACCGAGGCGTTCGGGTGAACTATGGTTAAGGAACTCGGCAAAATGCCCCCGTAACTTCGGGAGAAGGGGGGCCACACCTGGTGATCGGATTTACTCCGTGAGCTGGGGGTGGCCGCAGAGACCAGCGAGAAGCGACTGTTTACTAAAAACACAGGTCCGTGCGAAGCCGTAAGGCGATGTATACGGACTGACGCCTGCCCGGTGCTGGAACGTTAAGGGGACCGGTTAGTGACCTTTCGGGGTTGCGAAGCTGAGAACTTAAGCGCCAGTAAACGGCGGTGGTAACTATAACCATCCTAAGGTAGCGAAATTCCTTGTCGGGTAAGTTCCGACCTGCACGAATGGCGTAACGACTTCTCGACTGTCTCAACCATAGGCCCGGTGAAATTGCACTACGAGTAAAGATGCTCGTTTCGCGCAGAAGGACGGAAAGACCCCGGGACCTTTACTACAGTTTGATATTGGTGTTCGGTTCGGCTTGTGTAGGATAGGTGGGAGACTGTGAAGCGGCCACGCCAGTGGTTGTGGAGTCGTCGTTGAAATACCACTCTGGTCGTGCTGGATGTCTAACCTCGGTCCGTGATCCGGATCAGGGACAGTGTCTGATGGGTAGTTTAACTGGGGCGGTTGCCTCCCAAAGGGTAACGGAGGCGCCCAAAGGTTCCCTCAGCCTGGTTGGCAATCAGGTGTTGAGTGTAAGTGCACAAGGGAGCTTGACTGTGAGACCGACGGGTCGAGCAGGGACGAAAGTCGGGACTAGTGATCCGGCGGTGGCTTGTGGAAGCGCCGTCGCTCAACGGATAAAAGGTACCCCGGGGATAACAGGCTGATCTTCCCCAAGAGTCCATATCGACGGGATGGTTTGGCACCTCGATGTCGGCTCGTCGCATCCTGGGGCTGGAGTCGGTCCCAAGGGTTGGGCTGTTCGCCCATTAAAGCGGTACGCGAGCTGGGTTTAGAACGTCGTGAGACAGTTCGGTCCCTATCCTCTGTGCGCGCAGGAATATTGAGAAGGGCTGTCCCTAGTACGAGAGGACCGGGACGGACGAACCTCTGGTGTGCCAGTTGTTCTGCCAAGGGCATGGCTGGTTGGCTACGTTCGGGAGGGATAACCGCTGAAAGCATCTAAGCGGGAAGCCTGCTTCGAGATGAGTATTCCCACCTCCTTGAGAGGGTAAGGCTCCCAGTAGACGACTGGGTTGATAGGCCGGATGTGGAAGCCCAGTAATGGGTGGAGCTGACCGGTACTAATAGGCCGAGGGCTTGTCCTCAGTTGCTCGCGTCCACTGTGTTAGTTCTGAAGTAACGAACTCCCTATACCGGTTGAGTTCAACTTCATAGTGTTTCGGTGGTCATAGCGTTAGGGAAACGCCCGGTTACATTCCGAACCCGGAAGCTAAGCCTTTCAGCGCCGATGGTACTGCAGGGGGGACCCTGTGGGAGAGTAGGACGCCGCCGAACAATCATTGTGGGAAAGCCCCGCACCTTATGGTGCGGGGCTTTTCTGCGTTCAGGGTCAGGCCGCCGGCGTGACCAGGCCCGTGTCGTAGGCCAGGATCACCGCCTGGATGCGGTCGCGCGAAGAGGTCTTGGCGAGGATGCGGGTGATGTGGGTCTTCACCGTGGACTCGGCGAGGTGGAAGCGGGTGGCGATCTCCGTGTTCGTCCAGCCCTGGCCGACGACCGTGAGGATTTCGCGTTCGCGGTCGGTCAGTGCAGCCAGCCGCGGGTCGTCCTTCGGGGAGGGCAGGGGAGCGGGGGTCGCCGGCGCGGGCACGGGTCGGAGGTAGGTGGTCAGGAGGCGGTGGGTGAGCTTGGGGGACACCACCGCGTCGCCGCTCGCGACCGAGCGGATGCCCGTGAGGAGCTCCTCGGGCTGGGCGTCCTTCACCAGGAAGCCGCTCGCGCCGGCGCGCAGGCCGTCGTACGCGTACTCGTCGAGGTCGAAGGTGGTGACGATCAGGATCCGGGTGCGGGAGCCGGTGGCGGCGATGCGGCGGGTGGCCTCGATGCCGTCCAGGCCCGGCATGCGGATGTCCATCAGGACCACGTCCGGGTGGTGGCGGTCGGCGAGGCGGACGGCCTCCGTGCCACTGCCGGCTTCGTCGACGACCGTCATGTCGTCCTGGCTTTCGAGCAGCATGCGGAAGCCGAGGCGCTGCATCGGCTGGTCGTCCGCGATCAGAACGGTCGTCACGAGGGGGAGTCCTCCAGAGGAAGTCGGAGACGTAGGCGCCAGCCGGCACCCTCGGGGAGGGGGCCGGACTCGAGTGTGCCGTCGTAGAGCGCCGCGCGCTCGCGCATTCCCGCCAGGCCCCGGCCCCGGCCCTGGCCGCGGCCCTGGCCCTGGAGCCGGGGACCCGGCGGCTCGGCGGCGGGCCCGCCCGTGTCGGTGACGACGAGGACGGTTCCCTCCGGCCCGTACGCCAGTGTCATCTCGGCCTTCGCGCCTTCGCCCGCGTGCTTCAGCGTGTTCGTCAGCGCCTCCTGTACCGCCCGATAGAGCGTCAGCTCGGCTCCTGGGGAGAGCGGATGAGCTCGGGCGGGGAGGGTCGCCTCGACGGGGAGGCCCGCCCTTCGTACGCCTTCGATCAGGGCCGGCAGGTCCGCGAGGCCGGGCTGGGGGCTCCGTACCGCCGACTCGGTCTCCTCCTCGCGCAGGACGCCCAGCAGGCGGCGGAGTTCGGTGAGGGCCTGCCGGCTGGTGGTGGAGATGGCGTCGAGGGCCTGGGCGGCGCGTTCGGGGTTCTTGGCGGCGGCGTAGCGGCCGCCGTCGGCGAGCCCGGTGATGACGGAGAGGTTGTGGCCGATGATGTCGTGCATCTCGCGGGCGATGCGGGCGCGTTCGGCGGCGGCCGCGAGCCGCACCTCCTGTTCTCGTTCCTCCTTGCGGGAACGGACGGTGATGCCGAGCAGCGCGACGAGGAGGTAGCCCCAGACGGCGGGGACGACGTGCAGGTCCCAGGTCTCGGCCTGGTGGCGGAAGGCACCGGTCAGCAGGGGTCCGAGCAGCAGGGCGGCGGCCCAGAGGAGGGCGCGGGGCGGGCGGCGGAGCGCGATGTGGAACAAGGGGAGGGCCTGGAGGTAGCCGGCCTGGAGGAAGGCGCCGGAGGCCTCGCTGACGAGGACCGGGACCGCCATGACGGAGAGGACGGCGAGGGGGGACCGGCGGCGCCAGTGGACGGGGAGGACGACGGCGGTGCTGACCGTGGCCACCAGCCAGACGGGGACGGACGGGTCGCGGGCGGTGTTCCGCCAGCCGCCGGAGGCGTCCACGAGCGCGGTGACCAGGAGGACGGCGGTCACCAGGGCGTCCCAGACCCAGGGGCGGCGCGTGTCGAAGGCCTGGACCCGGGCGAGCAGCCGGCGTACGTAGCGGCTCGGTGCCGTCGTTCCTGTCGCGCCTGTCGCGCCTGTCGCCCCTGTCGCGCCTGGCGTCCGCGTCGTCCCCGTTGTCACCCGGCCACGCTAGGCGGCGGGGCTCGGCGGCGTCGTCGTACCCAGGTACGACGAATCCCTGGATCAGGAACGCGCTTGTCAGCGGGGTGCGACGATGGCGAAGATCGCGGCATGAACTATTCGATTCGCCCCGTCCGTGCCGACGAGTGGGAGAAGGTGCGCGAGCTGCGGCTCGCGGCGCTTCAGGACCCCGTCGCGCACCTCGCCTTCGTGGAGACGCACGAGACCGCCGTCGCCCAGCCCGATTCCTTCTGGCAGGGGCGGACGGCGAACGCGTCCGAGGACGGTGAGGGGCGGGTGCGGCAGTTCGTCGCCGAGACGCCGGACGGGCGCTGGATAGGTACGACCACGGTGCTCGTCGAGCGGCCGTCGGACGCGGAGCCGCTGTTCGGGGAGCCGGCGAAGGTCGACCAGACGCAGCTGGTGGGTGTGTACGTACGGCCGGAGGCGCGCGGCGGCGGCGTGATCGACGCCCTGTTCCGTACGGCCGTGGAGTGGTCCTGGGCGCTGCCCGAGCCGGCGGTCGAGCGGGTGCGGCTGTACGTGCACGAGGACAACGCGCGGGCCGGCGCCTTCTACCGGCGCTTCGGCTTCGTCCCGACGGGCGAGCGGATGGTGATGCCGGGCTCCGGGAGCGGATACGACCTGGAGTACGAGGTGTCCCGGCCGGGGCCGCAGCAGGCCGTCTAGTGGTACGGGAGGGGCTCGGGCCAGCGGGCCCGGGCCTGCTCCTGGGAGCGCATCAGGGCGAGGGTCGGCAGGCCGAGTTCCCGTCCCGTGGCGACGAGTTCGGGGAGGCGGGGGATCGGCGCGACGGCCGCGACGTCGTCGAGGACGAGGGTCAGTGGTGGGTCGAGCCGACCGTCGGATGACCGTGCGGCCATGCGGCGGCCGTGCTCGACCACGCTTGCTGCGAGCGCGGTCAGGAGGGGCATCGCGCCCGGGTGGGTGCGCGGGTCCTCGATCGGTTCACCCACCACGTAAAGGGTGCCCTGCTCGGCGACGAAAGATGCGAGCGTGAGCGAGTCTGTTCGATTCGGGGTGCAGGCCTGGCGGATGTGGATCGAGCCGAGGGCCGAGAGCGCCCGGGCCGTCAGTTCCTGCGCGGTGGCGCGGCGTTCGGGGTGCGCGGTGAGCGCGGATTCGAGGAGGCCGGCGTGGCCGGCGGCGGCCTTGGGGTGGGTGCGGAGGATCCGTACGGGCTCGTGGGCGTCGGTGCCCTGGGCCCAGCGGTGCACCTGCTTGAACGGCCGGCCGTCTATGGCGGCGGCGTGCAGCCAGCAGCGCATGAGCGTTTCGGCGGTGTCCGCCACGGCCGCGTCGAGCCGGGACTGCGGGCGTACGGGCGCGAGCAGCGCGGCGGCCCGGTCGCGGGCCTCCTGCGGGTCCTCGCACCCCTCGGCGGGGTTCCAGTGGAGCCGGGCGGGGGTGTCGCAGAGGTGGCCGGGGTCGTGGACGAGGACGGGTCCGAGCTTGCCGCGGGCGTCCTTGGTCTCGGCCCAGAGCGTCGGGTCGGAGGTCACGACGAGTACGGCGCCCTCGGCGTCCCGGATCGCCTGGGCGGCGGTGGGGCGGCGGGTGGCGGCGGGGCCGAAGACGATCCGGGGTTCGGACACGGGGGCCGGGGCGGCCGGGCCGTCGGGTGCCACGCGCTCCGGCGCCGGGTCCTCGGCGGGGCGGCGCGGGGGCGGGGGCTGGGTTGCGGCCGGGGGCGCGACGGGCTCGGCCCGCTCCGTACGGGCGGCGCGCTCCTCCTCGTACAAGGCCCCCTTCCCCGCCTTCCGGTTGGCGCGGACCGCGCGCCAGCGGGTGAGGGTGCCGAGGACGAAGACGGTGAGGACGGTCAGGACCATCGCCTCGCCGATGACCAGGCCCCAGAACAGGCCGTAGCCGGAGAGGGCGGCGGGCGGGGTGTCCGGCCAGGCGGCGGCGAGGTCGGTCGGGGCGCCCATCAGGGAGCGCAGGGCCAGGGGCGTACGGGTGAAGGTGACGCCCGGGGGCCAGGCGCCGTGGGAGAACAGGCCGGCCAGGCCGGTCGCCGTCCAGACCAGGACGGCGAGGCCGAGCAGGAGGGCGAGCAGCCCGACGACGAATCCGTCGGGGATGCCGCCGCCCGACTGCTTGCGCTCCTGCTGCATCTCACGCCACCGTGGACTGGGACGAGTCGTTCATCTGTGCGTTCATCTGCTGCTCGACGAGGATCGCGCGCTGTTCCGTCTCCCACTCCAGCTCCGGGTCCGCCGGGGAGGACTCGGTCATGGCGCGGTCGGTGTAGACGAGCGGGCGTTCCTTCTCGGTGATGAGGTGTTTGACCACCTGGACGTTGCCGTTGACGTCCCAGACGGCGATGCCTGGGGTGAGCGTCGGGATGATCTCCACGGCCCAGCGGGGCAGGCCGAGGACGCGGCCGGTGTTGCGTGCCTCGTCGGCCTTCTGCGCATAAATCGTGCGTGTGGAGGCCATTTTGAGGATCGCCGCGGCCTCCTTGGCCGCCGCTCCGTCGACGACGTCGGAGAGGTGGTGGACGACGGCGACGAAGGACAGGCCGAGGCGGCGGCCGAACTTGAGCAGGCGCTGGAACAGCTGGGCCACGAAGGGGCTGTTGATGATGTGCCAGGCCTCCTCGACGAGGAAGATGCGCTTCTTCCGGTCGGGGCGGATCCAGGTGTGTTCCAGCCAGACGCCGACGATCGCCATGAGAATGGGCATGGCGATGGAGTTGCGGTCGATGTGGGAGAGGTCGAAGACGATGAGCGGGGCGTCGAGGTCGATGCCGACCGTCGTGGGGCCGTCGAACATGCCGCGGAGGTCGCCGTCGACCAGGCGGTCGAGGACGAGCGCGACGTCGAGGCCCCAGGCCCGTACATCGTCTATGTCGACGTTCATGGCCTCGGCCGACTCCGCCTCCGGGTGGCGGAGTTGCTCGACGATGTCGGTGAGGATCGGCTGGCGGTCGGTGATGTGCTCGTTGACGTGGGCGTGGGCGACCTTGAGCGCGAAGCCGGAGCGCTCGTCGAGGCCGTGGCCCATCGCCACCTCGATGATGGTGCGGAGCAGCGCGAGCTGGCCGGTGGTGGTGATGGACGGGTCGAGCGGGTTGAGGCGGATGCCGTCGTCGTTGGCGACCATCGGGTCGAGCCGGATGGGAGTTATCCCCAGCTCCTGCGCGATGAGGTTCCATTCGCCGACGCCGTCCTCGCCCTGGGCGTCGAGGACGACGACCTGGCGGTCGCGGAAGCGGAGCTGGCGCAGCACGTAGGTCTTCTCGAGCGCCGACTTGCCGTTTCCGGACTCGCCGAGGACCAGCCAGTGGGGGGCCGGGAGCTGCTGGCCGTACAGCTGGAAGGGGTCGTAGATGTACCCCTTGCCGCTGTAGACCTCGCGGCCGATGATCACGCCGGAGTCGCCGAGGCCGGGGGCCGCGGTCGGTAGGTAGACGGCCTGGGCCTGGCCCGTGGAGGTGCGTACGGGCAGGCGGGTCGTCTCGACCTTGCCGAAGAGGAAGGAGGTGAAGGCTTCGGTGAGGACGGACAGCGGATCTCGCATCGGTCTGTGCCCCTTCGGCCCTAGCGGCGGATGCCGGTCGCGAACGGCAAGGTGTTCACAAAGGCCCGGTGGTGCTCGCGGTCGCACCACTCCAGCTTCAGGTACGACTTTCCGGCGGAGGCCCTGATCGTGCGCTTGTCCCGGGCCAGGGCCTCGGGCGAGCGCGACGACACCGTGATGTACCCGACGAGGTTGACCCCGGCGGCGCCGCTGGCGAGATCTTCACCCCGCTGGTCGAGCCGGCCGTGGGCGGCGATGTCGCGCGGGTCGACGGTGCGGTTCATCTTGGCGGCGCGGCTGGCGTCGGCCTCGTCGTTGGTCTTCTCGGTGAGCATGCGCTCGATGGCGACCTCGGTGGGTTCGAGGTCCATGGTGACGGCGACGGTGCGGATGACGTCGGGGGTGTGGACGAGGAGCGGGGCGAGGAAGTTGACGCCGACCGGGGTCATCGGCCACTCCTTGATCCAGGCGGTGGCGTGGCACCAGGGGGCGCGGGTGGCGGACTCACGGGTCTTGGCCTGGAGGTACGTCGGTTCCATCGCGTCGAGTTCGGCGGGCCAGGCGTTGCGCTTCGACATGGCCTGGATGTGGTCGATGGGGTGGTCCGGGTCGTACATGGAGTGGACGAGGGAGGCGAGCCGGGACTGGCCGAGGGGCTGGCGGACGCGGATGTCGGCCTCGGCGAGGCGGGCGCAGATGTCGGTGAGTTCGCGGGCCATGACGACGGCGAGGCCGGCGTCGCGGTCGAGCTTGCGGGCGCCGGAGGCGTGGCGGGCGGCGCGGGCCATGGCGTTGGCCTCGGCGGCGAGTTCGCGGGTGTAGTGCATGCACGCGACGAGGTAGGCGCGGTGCTGCTCGCTGGAGGTCGACACCATGGACTGGAGCTGGTCGTACGACTCCTGGAGCCAGGCCGGGGCCTGGTGGTCGCCGCGCTGGGCGACGTCCTTGGCGTGGGCGTCGGGGTCGGCGGGGAGGGTGCGGGCGAGCATCTGGAGGCGGGTGACGAAGCCGTCTCCGTTGGCGACGTGCTTGAGGAGGGTGCCGAAGCGGTCGACGAGGGCTTCCTGGTCCTCGGAGTCGCGCAGGCCGACGCCGGGGCCCTCGATCTCGATGGCGGCGGTGACGGTGCGGCGGTCGGCGTGCAGCAGGACGGCGATCTCGTCGGGGCCGAAGGGGGCGGAGAGCCAGGTGACGCCGCCGATGCCGGGGGGCGGGCCGATCTCGACCTCGCGGCCGTCGAGGCGGGTGCCGGCCTCGACGGCGGCGGAGCGGTAGGCGGTGCCGCGCTTGAGCATCCGCTTGTAACTGCGGTTGATCTCGAACCATTTGTAGAAGGTGCGCTGCTTGTACGGGACGTAGACGGCGGCGAGCGCGAGCATCGGCAGGCCGGCGAGCAGGGCGATGCGCAGGGCGAGGACCTGGACGATCAGTCCGCTCATCATGCCGAGGAACGCGCCGGCGATGATGAGCGCGATCTCGCCGGTCTCGCGGTTCTTGCCGACGATCGCGTTCGGCCGGGCGCGGCCGATGAGATACGTGCGGCGGGGCGAGACCGGCTGGGACTGGGTCGTCAACGCCCTGCACCTCCTGCTCCTGTGTTCTTGCCGATGGTGCCGCTACCGCCGCTGCGGCTGGTGTGCGGGGTGCCTGCGGTGGGGCTGCTGTTACGGGGCGCGGGCGCGGCGCCCGATCCGCCTCGGGCGTCTCCGCCGCGGCTGCTGTGGGCGGCGACGCCGCCGGAGAGGGGGTTGGCGGGGCGGGGCGCGCTGCCGCCGGAGCCCTGGGAGCCTCCGCCGCCGTCGCCGCGGGTGCTGTGGGTCTTGATGCCCTGGGAGACGAGGGAGGCGGGGGAGGAGATGACGGCGGCCGCGGTGTTCTCGCCGGCGCGGTGCAGGCGGTTGTTGCGGGAGGCGATGATCTCGTCGCCGAAGCCGGGTACGAAGCGGTAGATCATCGCGGAGGCGAAGATCGCGAGCAGGATGATCGCGAGGCCGGAGACGACGGCGGAGAACGCGTCGGGGCCGGTGCCGGAGGAGAGCGCGCCGGCGAGGCCGAGCACGATCACGATGACCGGCTTCACCAGGATGACCGCGATCATGATGCCGGCCCAGCGGCGGACGTGGCCCCACATGTTCTTGTCGACGAGCCCGGAGTACACGACGACGCCGAGCAGGGCGCCGACGTAGAGCAGGACGGCGCGCAGGACGAGCTCGAGGTAGAGCACGCCGGCGGCGAGCACGGTGACGAGCGAGACGATGATCAGCATGATCGGCCCGCCGCCGATGCTGTCGCCCTTCTCCAGGGCCTGCTTGAAGCTGCCGAAGAAGACGTCGGTCTGCTGGCCGGTGCCGGAGGCGATGACCTCGGTGACGGCGTCGGTGGCGTTGACGACGGTGTAGAGGATCAGCGGGGTGAAGGCGGAGGCGAGGACGGTCAGCCAGAGGAAGCCGACGGCCTCGGAGATGGCGGTGGTGAGCGGGACGCCGCGGATGGCGCGCTTGGCGACGGCGAGCAGCCAGAGGAGGAGGGTGAGGAAGGTGGCGGCGGCGAAGACGATGGCGTAGCGGCCGAGGAACTCCATGTTGGTGAAGTCGACGGTGGCGGTCGACTTCACGGCGGAGGAGAGGGTGTCGACGACCCAGGCGGCGGCCTTGGCGCAGCCGCTGGCGAGGGAGGAGAGGGGGTCGAGTGCGTCTGTGGGATCGTCGATGCGCGCTCGGGACCCGGCGGGCTGTTGCCCGTTCTCGCAGTACTCCTTGGCCTGGCCCACGATGAGCGCGCAGGGGTCGTTGGTGGCGCTCGGCGACGGGGTGCCGGGGGACGGCGTCCCGGCCGGAGTGGGCGTCGGGGCGGCGTAGGCCCGCGAGGCGAGCAGCACCAGGGTGACCGGCAGGGCTGCCAGACCGGCAGTCAGGGCACGCAGCGGGGTACGGAGCGGGGCGCGTCGGCTAGCGGGCATAGGTGAAGCCTCCGTAACCCTCGACGGCCCTGGCGATCTCGTCCGCGACCGAGGCGCGGTTGTCGCCGTTGACGGGGGTCGGGCCCTCGGCCTGTTCCGAGCTGACGACCTTCCAGTCGCCGCCGACCCACTTCAGCTTCTCGGTGATGGTGAACCAGGTGGAGGTCACCGGCTTGGTGGAGCCGTCGCCGGCGAGGCCGACGAGGCCGGTGCACCACACCTCCGCCGTGGCGGTGTCGCCCGTGTAGTCCTTCACCTTGGTGCCGACGGGGATGGTCCGGGACACGAAGGTCAGGCCGTTCGGCGCGGTGCCGTCGGGCTGCAGGCCCACGTTGGACAGGAAGCCGGCCGAGTAGGAGTCGTTCAGGCTCTTCACGAGGGCGTCGGCGACGGCCGGGTCGTGGGTGGCGCGTACGAGGGCCTCGCGCGGCCCGGGCTGGAACATGTCCACCGACCCCAGCGCCACCGCGTAATTCGCCGCCGCGCTCTGCGCCCCCTGCTCGTCGTGCGCGAAGCCCGTCGGGATCTGGCCGTTCCTGCCCGTGACGGGGCGGACGCCAGTCGCGGAGGTCGGGGCGGCGGACGGGGACGGGGCGTTCGGGCCGGCGCCCTGGCGGGGCGTGTCGGAGGGGGTGCCGTCGCCGCGGTTGGCGAGGGCGATCGCCGCGACCAGGAGGACCACCACGCCGATCACCGCGACAAGGGAGCGGGAGCTCCGGGCGGGGGGACGGGTGGTGCCGGGGGTGGCGTCGGGGAGGCGGGTGCGGGTCTGGCCGTCGTGGTCGTCGCCGAAGCTCATGCCGGGCACGCCCCTTCGGCCCTTCGCGGATACGGCGGGCTCGACGGGCTCGACGGGTACGACGACGGGAGCCGTGCTGGTTTCCGCGCGGGCGCGGCGTGGTGACTGGACATCAGGGAACGCGACCTCGGTGGTGAGAAACGGGTTAGACGGCCATCCCGTACACGATGGTGAAGAGCGTCCCCAGGGAGCCGATGATGAAGACTCCGGTCAGGCCGGCCACGATCAGGCCCTTGCCCTGTTCGGCGCTGAAGGTGTCGCGCAGGGCGGTGGCCCCGATACGCTGCTTGGCCGCGCCCCAGATGGCGATGCCGAGGCAGAGCAGGATGGCCACGGCCATCACGACCTCGATCATCACCTTGGCTTCGGCACCGAGGCTCCCGAAAGGCCCCCAGTTCGGGGCGATTCCACCGATGATGGTGGTGATGTCGCCCTTCTCGGCCGCCAGGTACATGTAACTCACCGCCCCTGTTGGGTAGTTCGTCGCCCCTGCCAGACGGCATGGGTCGTCGACCTATCTTCGCTGATGAAACCGCTCGCGTGTGACGGCTTGACGGCTCTCTTTACCCGATCACCGCACAGTTGACCGATCCGACCGTCTTGACCTGCGACGGTGTGGCCGGTTTGTATGCGAAGACGCGTATGGTCACTCTGTGTATCACGGAGGGTGACTCCGGGCAATGATTGTCGTTGTGGCACCTTTGGGGCGGTGTCTTTCCGTTCCGTCCGGTTCGTCCACGCCCCATCGGGCGGCCGGCCTCCTAGACTGGACGGCCGGGCGTACTGGCAGGGACCGAGGGGTGGTTGACGGTGCGTAAGGCACGCGGGGCCTGGCTCGTGGCGGGTGGGGCGGTCGGGGTCTGCCTCAGCTTCGTCGCGCTGCTCGTCGTCGGGACGTACTCCGCGGCCGCCGGGATGCTCGGCGCGGCCGGGAACGGGAAGGGCGGGGCCGTCGCGCTGGCCAAGGGGGCCGTGCCGGCGGCGTACCAGGGCCTGGTGCAGCAGTGGGGGAACCTGTGCCCCGCGATCAACCCCGCGCTGCTCGCCGCGCAGCTGTACCAGGAGAGCGGCTGGAACCCGACCATCGTCTCGCCCGCGAACGCCCGCGGCATCGCGCAGTTCATCCCGGGCACCTGGGCCGGGCACGGCATCGACGGGGACGGCGACGGGGACCGGGACGTGTGGGACCCGAAGGACGCGATCCCGTCGGCCGCCTCGTACGACTGCGAGCTGGCCGGGTACGTGAAGGACGTGCCGGGCGACCGGACGAACAACATGCTGGCCGCGTACAACGCCGGGGCGTACCGGGTGATCCGGTCCGGCGGGGTGCCCGCGATCAGCGAGACGCAGAACTACGTGCGGATCATCCGGTCCCTGGAGAAGAGCTTCGCCCGGCCCGTCGGCCGGGTCGACCCGTCCAAGCAGGCCGCCGGGGCGATCTACTACGCGCAGCAGAAGCTCGGCACGCCGTATCTGTGGGGCGGTACGGGCACGGCCGCGCAGAACGGGCGGTTCGACTGCTCGGGGCTCACCCAGGCGGCGTACGAGTCGGTGGGGATCACGCTGCCGCGGGTCGCCAACGACCAGTACAACGCCGGGCCGCACCCGGGCCGGGACGAACTGCTCCCCGGTGACCTGGTCTTCTTCTCGGACGACCTGACGAACTCCCGGGCCATCCGGCACGTCGGCATCTACGTCGGCGGCGGCTACATGATCGACGCGCCGCGCACCGGCGCCGTGATCCGCTTCGACCGGATCGACACTCCGGACTACTTCGGGGCGACCCGGGTCACCAAGGACGGCGCCGCGGCGCTGCCCACCCACCTGCCGCAGCAGCAGTAGGCCGGGTTTGCGGAACCGGGGACTCTCCGTGAGGCTCCGGCCCTGAGCTGCGACGGCCCGTCACCTTTCGATAACGTCGTAGTGATCTTGGGCGGAGAGCGGAACGCTGCCCTCGGGCGGATCGTTTCCGATCCGACCACTCTGACCACGGGGGTTGGACACCACCAACACGGAAGCAAGGGGCCGCAGCAGATGGCTGGACTCGCATCGGACGGTTCGAACCCCGATGTCAGCCTGCTCTACGACATCAACGGGCTGGCGAAGGCCGCCCCGCCGTGGTTCGACCGCGTCATGGAGTTCATCGGCGAGTACGGCATCGTGCTCGGCCTCCTCCTCGTGGTGCTCGGCTGCTGGTGGAGCGTGCGCAGGCGGGCCGCGACCGGTGACGCCGTCGCCGGCGTCGCCGGGCTGCTCTGGGCGCCGCTGGCGGCCGGCATCGCACTGCTCGTCAACATCCCGATCCGGGGCTTCGTCGAACGGCCCCGGCCCTTCAAGGACCACCAGGGCCTGGAGGTCCTGGTCCCCGGCAAGACGGACTTCTCGTTCGTGAGCGACCACGCGACCCTGACGATGGCCCTCGCCGTCGGTGTCTTCATCGCCCACCGGCGCTTCGGGCTCCTCGCCATCGGCCTCGCCCTCGCCGAGGGCTTCTGCCGGGTCTACATGGGCGTCCACTACCCGACCGACGTGCTCGGCGGCCTCGCCCTCGGCACCGCCGTCGCCCTGCTCCTCGCGCCGCTCGCGCTGGCCCTGCTGACCCCGCTGGTCTCCGCCGTCGCCCGCGCCCCGCGCGGCACCCGGCTGGTCCGCTCCCGCCGCGCCGCCGAACGCCTCGCCGTCGCCGATGCCCCGGTCGTCCCCGAGCCACGCCTCGACGCCGGCGAGAGCGACCTCGCCGCCTGAGCCGGACCCCCAGCTGTACCGACACCCCCGCCACCACGGCGGGGGTGTCGTGTTCCAGGGCCTTCCAGGGCTCTTCCCTATGCGGTACGGCCCGCCGCCTGCTCCGTGTGTTCCGTCGCGTCCGTACGCGCACGGTCCCGGGATCTTCGTGCCGGGCCGCGCCAGCCGCAGCTGCAGCGGGCGTAGGCGAACGAACCGCGTTCCGTGGTCTCCGTGTGATGCGGCGCCTCGTCATGCACGTCAACACCGTACTGCGCGTGACGGGGCGTCCGGACCGTCGTTATCCGATGGGCGGGATCCGGACAGCGGCGGCAGTTGTTGGGGGTTGGCAGGCGATGGTGGTGCGGCAGGGACACACGGGCGGGGCGTGGGCCGTCGCCGCGGCGCTGCTGGTCGGCGGCTGCGCCGGGGGCGGCGAGGACGACGCCGTACCGGGCGGGGACGACCCGGCCGGCACCGTGCGCGCGGCGGCCGAGGGGCTGACCCGGGCCGGGTCCTCGCGGGCGAGCACCTCGATGGAGATGGCCACCGGCGGCACCCGGGTCACCATCCGGGGCGAGGGCAGTTACGACTTCCGGCGCCGCACCGGCGCCCTGCAGGTGGTGCTGCCCAAGGACGCCGCCGGGGAGAGCGAGCACCGGCCGATCACCGAACTGCTCGCGCCGGGCGCGCTGTACATGAAGAACCGGGGCGCCGGCGTGCCCGCCGACAAGTGGGTGCGGGTCGACACCACGACCCTCGACGACGGGAACCTGGTCACCGGCGGGGCCACCGACCCGGCCGCGGCGGCCGAGCTGCTGCGCGGCGCGCGGGACGTGACGTACGCGGGGGAGACCGAGCTCGCCGGCGTGAAGGTGTGGCACTACCGCGGGACGGCGGACATCGGCGAGGCCGCGCGGCTTGCCTCGCCGCAGGTGCGCGGGGCGCTCGCGGCGGCGGCGAAAGGGTTCACCACGGACACCGTGCCCTTCGACGCGTACCTGGACGCGGAGGGCCGGCTGCGCAAGGTGCGCCACCGCTTCAGCTTCAGCAACCAGGGCCGTACGGTCGCGGTCGCGTCGACCACGCTGCTCTACGGGTTCGGGGCGCGGGTCTCGGTGCAGCTGCCGGCGCGGAAGGACATCTACGCCGGGAAGATCAAGGCCTGAAGGCGGGTAAGGCCCAGCGGCGGGTGTCGGGCCATGGGCAAATGGTCCAGACGTGTCATGTGCGGTCCGTAGGGCCCTCCCTACGCTGGGAGACCGACGCCGGCAGGAAGAGGTGAAGGCACATGGCTCCGCCGCTCGGTACCGCGACCGTCGCGCTCGGGGATCCCGAGTGCGTGGCCCTGGCCGAAATCGAACTGTGCGGTGAGCTGATCATCGCGGCCTCCGCCGTCGACGGGGAGCGGCTGAGCGCCGACCGCATCGACGAGGTGCTCCGGGTCGGGGTCCCGGTCGGAGCCGTACCCCGCTGACCCTTCAGGTGCGCTCAGGTGCGCATCATGCGCGCGATGGCCTTCGTGGCCTCCTCGACCTTCGCCTCGATCTCGTCGCCGCCCTTGGTGGCCGCGTCCGCGACGCAGTGCCGCAGGTGCTCCTCCAGGAGCTGGAGGGCGAAGGACTGCAGGGCCTTCGTGGAGGCGGAGACCTGGGTGAGGATGTCGATGCAGTAGACGTCCTCGTCGACCATCCGCTGCAGCCCGCGGATCTGGCCCTCGATGCGGCGCAGCCGCTTCAGGTGCTCGTCCTTCTGCTTGTGGTAGCCGTGCACGCCGTGGTCGTGGTCCGTCGTGGGCTGTGCGGTTTCGAGGGCGGTCTCGGGGGTGACCTCGGCCGCCGCCTCGGTGGTGGTCATCGCGTCCTCCCGCGGTCAGGAAAGAAGAGCGTCGGAAAGGGTGTCTATACCCCTCGTGGGTATATGGTACCGATCCCCGCGAATCGGGGCGGGGGCCCGTGCAGATCACTGTGCCTGATGGGCGACACTGAAGGGACGCCGGTTAGCCGTGGCCGGATGATGCGCCTAGCATCAGCCTGACCGATTCCAGCACCCCGAGGACCCCACGTGCGATTTCGTCTGACCCCCAGGGAGACGAGCTTCTACGACATGTTCGCCGCGTCCGCGGACAACATCGTCACGGGCGCCAAGCTCCTGATGGAACTGCTCGGAGCGGACTCCTCCGCCCGGGCCGAGATCGCGGAACGGATGCGGGCAGCGGAGCACGCCGGCGACGACGCGACCCACGCCATCTTCCACCAGCTGAACTCCTCCTTCATCACGCCGTTCGACCGCGAGGACATCTACTCCCTCGCCTCGTCCCTCGACGACATCATGGACTTCATGGAGGAGGCCGTCGACCTGGTCGTCCTCTACAACATCGAGGAACTGCCCAAGGGCGTCGAGCAGCAGATCGAGGTGCTGGCCCGGGCGGCGGAGCTCACCGCCGAGGCCATGCCGAACCTGCGGACCATGGCGAACCTCACCGAGTACTGGATCGAGGTCAACCGGCTCGAGAACCAGGCCGACCAGATCCACCGCAAGCTGCTCGCCCACCTCTTCAACGGCAAGTACGACGCCATCGAGGTGCTCAAGCTCAAGCAGGTCGTGGATGTGCTGGAAGAGGCGGCGGACGCGTTCGAGCACGTGGCCAACACGGTGGAGACCATCGCGGTCAAGGAGTCCTGAGGCTTCGTGGACACCTTCGCTCTGATCGTGACCATCGGTGTCGCGCTCGGCTTCACGTATACGAACGGATTCCACGACTCGGCGAACGCCATCGCCACCTCGGTGTCGACCCGCGCGCTGACCCCGCGGGCGGCGCTCGCGATGGCCGCGGTCATGAACCTCGCCGGTGCCTTCCTCGGCAGCGGTGTCGCGAAGACCGTCAGCGAGGGGATCATCGAGACCCCGACCGGCGACAAGGGGATGGGCATCCTCTTCGCCGCGCTGGTCGGCGCGATCCTCTGGAACCTCGTCACCTGGTACTTCGGGCTGCCCTCGTCCTCCTCGCACGCGCTGTTCGGCGGCATGGTGGGCGCGGCGCTCGCGGGCGGCACGGAGGTCATCTGGTCGGGCGTGGTCGACAAGATCGTCATCCCGATGTTCGTCTCCCCGGTGGTCGGTCTGATCGTCGGCTACCTGGTCATGTGCGTCATCCTCTGGCTCTTCCGCAAGGCCAACCCGCACAAGGCCAAGCGCGGCTTCCGCATCGCGCAGACCGTCTCGGCGGCCGGCATGGCCCTCGGCCACGGTCTGCAGGACGCGCAGAAGACCATGGGCATCGTGGTGATGGCCCTGGTCATCGCCGATGTGCAGCAGTCGGGCGACGCGATCCCGGTCTGGGTGAAGATCGTCTGCGCCGTGATGCTCTCGCTCGGTACGTACGCGGGCGGCTGGCGGATCATGCGGACTCTCGGCCGCAAGATCATCGAGCTGGACCCGCCGCAGGGCTTCGCGGCCGAGACCACCGGCGCCTCGATCATGTTCGGCTCGGCGTTCCTCTTCCACGCGCCGATCTCCACGACCCATGTCATCACCTCGGCGATCATGGGTGTGGGCGCGACCAAGCGGGTCAACGCGGTCCGCTGGGGCGTCGCCAAGAACATCATCCTGGGCTGGTTCATTACGATGCCGGCCGCGGCGATCGTGGCGGCGGTGAGCTACTACATCGTGGCGCTCTTCTTCGGGTGACGAGCGGCGCCACCCGGCCTTGCTGGGGGTCCGGGGGTTATCCCCCGGGGGATGCAGTATCACGATGCCGGCCGCGGCGATCGTGGCGGCGGTGAGCTACTACATCGTGGCGCTCCTCTTCGGGTAACACCCCTGGAACGTGGTTGGGCCCGGCTCCCCTGTGGGGGAGCCGGGCCCTCTCGTTGTCGTACGGCGGCACCGCCATGCAGCACCGTACGACGCCACGCGGCGGAGCCGCATGGGGTATATGGCTATCCGAAGCGGCCGGAGATGTAGTCCTCGGTCGCCTGGACGCTCGGGTTGGAGAAGATGCGCTCGGTGTCGTCCAGCTCGATGAGCTTGCCGGGCTGGCCGACCGCCGCCAGGTTGAAGAAGGCGGTGCGGTCCGAGACGCGGGCGGCCTGCTGCATGTTGTGCGTCACGATGACGATCGTGAAGCGCTCCTTCAGCTCGCCGATGAGGTCCTCGATCGCCAGCGTCGAGATCGGGTCGAGGGCCGAGCAGGGCTCGTCCATCAGCAGCACGTCCGGCTCGACCGCGATGGCGCGGGCGATGCACAGGCGCTGCTGCTGACCGCCGGAGAGGCCGGAGCCCGGCTTGTTCAGGCGGTCCTTGACCTCGTTCCAGAGGTTGGCGCCCTTGAGGGAGCGCTCGACGATGTCGCTGAGCTGGGACTTCTTGTACGAGCCGTTGAGCCGCAGGCCCGCCGCCACGTTGTCGAAGATCGACATGGTGGGGAAGGGGTTCGGGCGCTGGAAGACCATGCCGACGGTGCGGCGCACGGCGACGGGGTCGACCCCGGAGCCGTACAGGTTCTCGTCGTCCAGCATCACCTTGCCCTCGACGCGGCCGCCGGGGGTGACCTCGTGCATGCGGTTCAGGGTGCGCAGGAAGGTGGACTTGCCGCAGCCGGAGGGGCCGATGAAGGCCGTCACGGAGCGGGGCTCGACGGTCATCGAGATGTCGTCGATCGCCTTGTGGTTGCCGTAGTACGCGGAGAGGCCGCTGACGTCGATTCGCTTGGCCATATCAATTCACATCCAGAGGTGCCGCCACTCGGCGGCAGCCGAAAGTCGAGGCCTCAGCGGCCGGTCTTCGGGGCCTTCCAGCGGGCGATACCGCGGGCCACCAGGTTGAGGATCATGACGAAGGCGATCAGGACGAGCGCGGCGGCCCAGGCGCGGGCCACGGCGGCGTCGGTGCCGACCGCGTACTGCTCGTACACGTAGAGCGGCAGGGAGGACTGGGCGCCTTCGAAGGGGTTCGGGTTGATGAGCTTCGTACCGAACACGAGGAGGAGTACGGGGGCCGTCTCACCGGTGATGCGGGCGACCGCGAGCATGACGCCCGTGGTGATGCCGCCGATCGCGGTGGGCAGGACCACCTTCAGGATCGTGCGCCACTTGGGGATGCCGAGGGCGAGGGAGGCCTCGCGCAGCTCGTTCGGGACGAGCTTGAGCATCTCCTCGGTGGAGCGGACCACGACCGGCATCATCAGGATCGCGAGGGCCATCGCGCCGGCGAAACCGGAGGGGCCGAAGCCCAGGATCAGGTTCCAGGTGGCGAGGACGAAGAGGCCCGCGACGATCGACGGGATACCCGTCATGACGTCGACGAAGAAGGTGACGGCGGAGGCGAGCTTCCCGCCGCCGTACTCGACGAGGTAGACCGCGGTGAGCAGGCCGATCGGGGCGGCGATCAGGGTCGCGATGCCGACCTGCTCGATGGTGCCGAGCAGGGCGTGGTAGACACCGCCGCCGGCCTCGGCGTCGAGGACGCCGTTCATGGAGTGGCTGAGGAAGTACGGGTCGAGGACCTCGATGCCCTTGCTGATCGTGACCCAGGCGAGGGAGAGCAGCGGGACGACGGCGAGGACGAAGCAGACCCAGACGAGGCTGGTCGCGACCCGGTCCTTGGCCTGGCGGGCGCCCTCGACCTTGGTGGTGATGGCGAAGGTGGCGAGGACGAAGATCAGCGCGGCGATCAGGCCCCACTGAACCTTGCTGTGCCAGCCGGCGCCGAGGCCGATGCCGATGCCCGCGGCGATGGAGCCGACGGCGATCGCGGCGGGGGTCCAGCGCGGGAGGTGGGCGTGGGCGAGCGGGCGGCGCGGGGCGACGGCCACCGGACGGTCCTGTACGGCGTGGCTCATGCGTTCGCCCCCGAGTACTCCTTGCGGCGCGCGATGATCATGCGGGCGGCGCCGTTGACCAGCAGGGTGATGACGAAGAGGACGAGGCCGGAGGCGATCAGGGCGTCGCGGCCGTACTCGTTGGCCTCGTTGAACTTCGCGGCGATGTTCTGGGCGAAGGTGCCGCCGCCCGGGTCGAGCAGGTGGCCCGAGAGCAGGAAGCTGGGGGAGAGGACGACGGCGACGGCCATCGTCTCGCCGAGGGCGCGGCCCAGGCCGAGCATCGAGGCGGAGATGATGCCGGAGCGGCCGAAGGGCAGCACCGACATGCGGATGACCTCCCAGCGGGTGGCGCCGAGGGCCAGTGCGGCCTCCTCGTGCATCCGCGGGACCTGGAGGAAGACCTCGCGGGTCACGTTGGTGATGATCGGGAGGATCATGATCGCCAGCAGGATGCCGACGGTGAACATGTTGCGGGCGACGCCGTCGCTGGACTTGTCGAAGATGTACGTCCAGCCCAGGTACTGGTCGAGCCACTGGTTCAGGCCGTCCAGGTACGGCACCAGGAAGATCGCGCCCCAGAGGCCGTAGATGATGCTGGGCACGGCGGCGAGCAGGTCGACCACGTACGCGAGCGGCTTGGCCAGCTTGCGCGGGGCGTAGTGCGAGATGAAGAGCGCGATGCCGATGGCGACCGGCACGGCGATGAGCATCGCGATGATCGAGGAGACGATCGTGCCGAAGGCGAGGACGGCGATGCCGAAGACCGGCGGGTCGCCGGCCGGGTTCCACTCGAAGGTGGTGAAGAAGTTCGTGCTGTCGTCGGAGATCGCGAGGACGGCGCGGTAGGTGAGGAAGACCGCGATCGCGGCCATGATCACGAGGAGGGTGATGCCGGAGCCGCGGGACAGGCCGCTGAAGACGCGGTCCCCGGGGCGGGTCGCGCTCTTGGCGCGCCGGCTCCTTTGTATGTCTGGTGTGGTGGAAGCCATCTGAGTTTCTCCGGTCTGCGGGGGCCGGTACGGACGGCGCGCGAGCGAGCGAGCGAGCTGCGGCGCGTGCGTACGGTCCGGTCCCCTGGCGGCGGTGCACCGGATGCCGGGGACGGCCCCCCTACGGGAGATGAGGGGCCGTCCCCGGTCGGGGTCAGGACAGGGTGGGGACGATCTCGCGGACCTTGGCCGCGATCTCGGCCGGGAGCGGCGCGTAGCCGGCGGCGGGCAGGACCTTCTGGCCCTCCTCGCTGACGGTGTAGTTCAGGAACGCCTTCAGGGTCGAGAGGGTCTCGGCCTTGTTGCCCTTGTCGCAGGCGATCTCGTACGTGACGAGGGTGATCGGGTAGGCGCCCTCGGCCTTGGTGGCGTAGTCGAGGGAGAGCGCCAGGTCGCTGCCGGTGCCCTTGATCTTCGCGGCGCCGATGGCCTTGGAGGCGTTCTCGGCGGTGGCGGCGACCGGGGCGGAGGCGCCGGTGTTGATGCTGACCGTGCTGATCTTGTTGGCGGTCGCGTAGGAGAGCTCGAAGTAGCCGATGGAGCCCTCGGCGTCCTTGACCGCGGTGGCGACGCCGGAGGAGCCGTTGGCGGCCTGGCCACCCTGCGCCGGCCACGACTTCGACTTCGGGTCGTACTTCCAGTCGGCCGCGGCGGCGGTCGAGAGGTACTTGCCCAGGTTCTGGGTGGTGCCCGACTCGTCGGAGCGGTGGAAGGCCTGGATGGTGGAGTCGGGGAGCTTGGCGCCCGGGTTCAGCTTGGCGATCGCCGCGTCGTTCCACTTGGTGATCTTGTTGTCGAAGATCTTGGCCAGGGTGGGGGCGTCCAGGACCAGGTTGTCCACGCCGTCCAGCTTGTAGCCGATGGCGATCGGGCCGCCGACCATCGGGAGGTTGACGCCCTTGCCGCCCTTGCAGATCTTCTGCGACTCGGCGACCTCTTCGTCCTTCAGGGCGGAGTCGGAGCCGGCCATGGCGACCTGGCCCTGGTTGAACTTGGTGATGCCGCCGCCGGAACCGATCGGCTGGTAGTTGATCTCGACGCCGGAGCAGGCGGCCTGGAAGTTCTTCACCCACAGGTCCATGGCGTTCTTCTGCGCGCTGGAACCGGCCGCGAGCAGCTGGCCCTTGGCGCCGTCGCACTTGATGTTCGACGCGGCGGCCGAGGTCTTGCCGCCGTCCTTGGTGGGCTCGTTGTTGTTGTCCGAACCACACGCCGAGAGGACGAGCGCGCCGGAGACGACGAGGGCACCGATCGCGGAGGCGCGAAGCCCGTTCTTACGCGAAAGCTTCACTTTCGGCTGTTCCTTCCAGAAGTCGCCTGCCGTGGACCGTGGCGTCCTGAACGTTGTACGGCGGCGCGTGTCGGGGTGGTCGGTGCATCACTGGGTTCCGCACCGTGTACGACCGAAATTAGGCAGAACAGGTGAAGCGGTCGACGGAGGAGAGTGAACGGGAGGTGAACCATGCCGTAAGCCCGGGTGTGGTCGCTCGGGTGCGGTCGCCGAGGTCTGGTCGCCCGGGCCGGGGGTGTGGCGTGGCGCGGGTTACGAGGGCCGGCTGGCGGTCGTCGCGAGGAGGGCGTCCAGGAGCTCGCGGTCGCGGGCCTGGCTGAGCCGGGCGCGGGCCGCGGCCGGGGGCAGCCAGAGCAGGGCGTCGACCTCGCGGCCGGGCGTGAAGGTGCCGCCGAGGGCGCGGGCCGCCCAGTAGTGGACCTCCTTGGGCCGGCCCTGCGCGAGGTACTGCACGGAGGGCAGCCGGGCGCCCAGCTCGCAGCTCTGGCCGGTCTCCTCCTCGACCTCGCGCACCGCGCAGGCGGCCAGGGTCTCGCCGCGCTTGAGCTTGCCCTTCGGGTGCGACCAGTCGTCGTATTTCGGCCGGTGGACGAGCGCGATCTCGATGCCCTCGCCCGGCTTGGCCCGGCGCCACAGGACGCAGCCCGCCGCCAGGATCACGGCACCGCCGCCGTGGCGCGGGTCCAGGCGCGCTGGAAGGCGAAGCGGGCGGCCTCGACCTCGTGGCGCTGGTCGGCGTGGAGGACCCCGAGGGCGTACGCGGTGGCCGGGGCGATCCGGGGGGTGCGGGCGGCGGCGGCCGCGGCGGCGGCGGCTTCGGCGGCGTCCCTGTGCCGGTCCAGGGCGCGGGCCGCCTCGTACAGCACCGGGTCGGGATCGGTGCCGCGCAGCACCTCGCCGGCGTAGCGGTGCAGCCGCAGCAGGCCGCGGGTCTGGTGCCAGGGGGTGTCCTGGGCCTCGCCGGCGGCGAGCGCGAGGGCCTCGGCGTTGTACGGGTGGGCGGCGCGGGCCAGCGGCAGGGCGCCGATCGCGTCGAGCAGCCGGTGTTCGACGACGCTCGCGGGCGCCTGGAGCACCTCGGCGGCGCGGGCGGCGCCGGCGGGACCGAACGGCACCTCGGAGGCGAGCAGGGCGACGGCGTCGGCGACGGCGTGGAAGCGGGAGGAGCCCAGGGCCTGGAGGGCGGCGGAGTGGGCGCGGGTCCGGGCGAGGGTCAGCTGCCGTTCGAGCAGGGCGCCGGCCCGGGCGGCGCCGACGGCCAGGCCGCGGGCGGCGCTGTCCGCGGTGCGCGGGGCGGGCACGGGTCCGTCGCTCGACAGCCGGGACAGCGCGTCCATCAGGCGGACGAGCCGGGCGGTGCAGGCGTGCTCCAGGGCGAGGGTGCCGGAGAGCCAGGCCAGCTCGGCGCGGAGCTGGTCGGCCCAGCCGGTGTCGAGCAGCGGCCGGAAGGTGTGGAGGGTGCCGCTGATCCGGCGGGCGGCCGCCCGCAGGGTGCGGGCGGCCTCCTCGGCGCCGGCCGAGTCGGCGCCGCTCTCGGTGTGCAGCCGCAGGC
This sequence comes from Streptomyces fradiae, assembly GCF_041270065.1. NCBI lineage: Bacteria > Bacillati > Actinomycetota > Actinomycetes > Kitasatosporales > Streptomycetaceae > Streptomyces > Streptomyces fradiae. The sequence goes on from NZ_CP065958.1 coordinate 4,271,305, forward strand.
CGCGGAGGAAGTCCGCGGCCCGCCCGTGCAGATAGGGGGCGAGCACCTCGCCGGCGGAGAGCTCGCCCGCGGAGACCTCGGGCACGTAGACCTCGGGCGAGGTCGCGGCCGGGGCCGCGGACCCGGACCCGGACCCGGACCCGGACCCGGACCGAGACCCGGACCGAGACCCGGACCGGGACCCGGACGCGCCGGTGTCCGGCGCGATCGCCGCCGAGGTGATGTCAGGGTTGTGCACGCCGGCGCCTCCGCGCGTCGATGAGCATCTCCTGGACGTGCCGGAGCGGCTGGCCCTCGGGGTCGGTCGCGTGCCGCGTCCAGTTCCCGTCCGGGCCCAGGTGCCAGGAGGAGGTGGTGTCGGACATCCCGGTCTCCAGGAGCCGGGTCAGGGCGGCCCGGTGGGCGGGGTCGGTGACCCGGACCAGGGCCTCGATGCGGCGGTCCAGGTTGCGGTGCATCATGTCGGCGCTGCCGATCCACACCTCGGGCTCGCCGCCGTTGCCGAAGGCGAAGACCCGGGAGTGCTCCAGGAAGCGGCCGAGGATCGAGCGGACCCGGATGTTCTCGGACAGGCCCTCGACGCCGGGGCGCACGGCGCAGATGCCGCGGACCCAGACGTCCACCGGCACACCGGCCTGGGAGGCGCGGTAGCAGGCGTCGATGACGGCCTCGTCGACCATCGAGTTGACCTTGATCTTCACGTACGCGGGCCGGCCGGCCCGGTGGTGGGCGACCTCCTTGTTGATCCGCGAGACCAGGCCGTCGCGGAGCGACTTGGGCGCGGTGAGCAGGCGCCGGTAGGTCTCGCGGCGGGAGTAGCCGGAGAGCCGGTTGAAGAGGTCGGAGAGGTCCGCGCCGACCTGCGGGTCGGCGGTGAGCAGCCCGAGGTCCTCGTAGAGGCGGGCGGTCTTGGGGTGGTAGTTGCCGGTGCCGACGTGGCTGTAGCGGCGCAGCGTCTCGCCCTCCTGGCGTACCACCAGGGAGAGCTTGCAGTGGGTCTTCAGGCCGACCAGGCCGTAGACCACGTGGCAGCCGGACTCCTCCAGCTTGCGGGCCCACTTGATGTTGGCCTGCTCGTCGAAGCGGGCCTTGATCTCGACCAGGACGAGGACCTGCTTGCCGGACTCGGCGGCGTCGATGAGGGCGTCGACTATCGGCGAGTCGCCGGAGGTCCGGTACAGCGTCTGCTTGATCGCGAGGACGTCCGGGTCGGCCGCCGCCTGCTCCAGGAAGGCCTGGACGGAGGTGGAGAAGGAGTCGTACGGGTGGTGGAGCAGCACGTCGCGCTCGCGCACCGCGGCGAAGATGTCGGGCGCGGACGCCGACTCGACCTCGGCGAGGTCGCGGTGGGTGCCGGCGACGAACTTCGGGTACTTCAGCTCGGGCCGGTCCAGGGACGCGATGCCGAAGAGGCCGGTGAGGTCGAGCGGGCCGGGCAGCGGGTAGACCTCGGCGTCGGAGATCTTCAGCTCGCGGACGAGCAGGTCGAGCACGTACGGGTCGATGGACTCCTCGACCTCCAGGCGCACCGGCGGGCCGAAGCGGCGCCGCATGAGCTCCTTCTCCAGGGCCTGGAGCAGGTTCTCGGCGTCGTCCTCCTCGACCTCCAGGTCCTCGTTCCTGGTCACCCGGAACATGTGGTGGGCCAGCACCTCCATGCCCGGGAACAGCTCCTCCAGGTGCGCGGCGATGACGTCCTCCAGGGGGACGTAGCGCTCGGGGGAGGCCTCCAGGAAGCGGGAGAGCAGCGGCGGCACCTTGACGCGGGCGAAGTGGCGGTGCCCGCTGACCGGGTTGCGCACGACGACGGCGAGGTTGAGGGAGAGCCCGGAGATGTACGGGAAGGGGTGCGCCGGGTCGACGGCCAGCGGGGTGAGGACCGGGAAGATCTGCTGGCGGAACAGGGTGAAGAGGCGCGCCTGCTCCTTCTCGGTGAGCTCGGGCCAGCGGATCAGGTGGATGCCCTCGTCGGCGAGGGCGGGGGCGACGTCCTGCTGGTAGCAGGCGGCGTGCCGGGCCATGAGCTCGCGCGAGCGGGTCCAGATGAGGTCGAGCACCTCGCGGGGCTGCAGGCCGGAGGCGGAGCGGGTGGCGACGCCGGTGGCGATGCGGCGCTTGAGGCCGGCGACCCGGACCATGAAGAACTCGTCGAGGTTCGACGCGAAGATCGCGAGGAAGTTGGCCCGCTCCAGGAGCGGGGTGTTCGGGTCCTCGGCGAGCTCCAGGACCCGCTCGTTGAAGGCAAGCCAGCTGCGCTCCCGGTCCAGGAACCGGCCCTGCGGCAGTTCGCCCCCGGAGCCGTCCTCCTCGTACGCGTCGAGGTCGGCGTCCAGGTCGGGCGCGAGGTCGCTCACGGCGGCGCCGTTGACGGCGTGCGGCCGGTGTGCGGCTATGGAGCCGAGGGAGGGCTGCATCTCGGGCTTCGCGGCCTTGTCGGGCGCCGTGACGGGCGTCTTGCCGGACGCCTTCGCGGGCGTCTTCGCAGGCGTCTTCACGGGCGACTTGGCAGGCGTCTTCGCGGTCGTCTTCGTGGACGTCTTGGCGGACGACGGGGTGGACGACTGGACCGGGACCTCGGCGGGCTGCTGGCTCATGGCCCCATTCTTCCGCGCGAAGGGCTGGTCGGGCGCGTCGGAGCGGGCCGTGGGGGAAGGGAGTCTTCCTTTGGGAAGTCTGCCCCTCGGGTGGGCGGGCACGGAGCGCTTCATTGCGTGAGCGTCGCAAGCGCGTCTGAATGGTTGGTAACGGGGACGTGACGTGAGGGAATCGGGGGCGGGGCCGGGTCGGGGCCCCGCCGCTGGCGTTCCTACGGAAGCCGGGCGCGCAGGACCCGGAAGGCGGCGAAGGCCGCGAGGGCGGCGAGGGCGAGGAGGATGCCGCCCTCGATGAGCTGGGTGGGCCAGTAGTGGGAGTACGGGTGGTAGTCGACGTACTGGCCGGTGACGTTCTTGGCGGCCAGGCACTCGGCGGGGCTGTTCCCCAGGTCGTGGCAGGACCACTCCTCGATGCGGCGTCCTTCGGCGGTGAGCAGACCCGTGTCCATCATGAGGCCGTTGCCCGGGACGAGGAGGGGGCCGGTCCGCATGTTCATGGGGCCGGTGACCGTCCCGACGCCGAGCCAGCTCCAGCGCAGGTTGCCGAGGACCAGCGTGACCACGCCCATGACCAGGCCGGTCGCCGCCATGGCGACGAGGGTGCGCCGGACGAGCAGGCCGACGAGGGTGCCGACGGCGACGGCCGCGAGGACGTATGCGAGGAGGACGACGCCCGTCGCCTCGTACGGGCCGCGGTCGGCCCAGTTGAGCTGGTACGTGCCCGCGACGCGGCTCCAGCCGATCCGGAAGACGCCCATCAGGGCGAGGGTGAGGCCGGTGGCGGCGCCCGTGGCGGTGAGGACCTTGGCGCGGAGCCAGGCCGCCGGGGCGGTCGACTGGGTGAGGGAGAGCCGGTACGTCCCGGACTCGAACTCGCGGGCGATCAGCGGGCCCGCGACGAAGGCGCCCACGAACAGCGGCAGCAGGATCGTGCCCATGCCCGCGTAGTCCATGGCGATGCGCAGCGTCTCGTAGCCGCGGCTCTCGTCGGCGGGCCACCGGCTGCCGTCCGGCAGCACCCGGTCGGGGGTCTGTCCGTCCCAGATCCGCAGGCCGCCGACCACGGCGAGGGCGAGCAGGGCGAGGGCGCCGGCGGCCCAGAGGGTACGGCGGTACTGGCGGACCGTCACCCAGTACGGGCCCTTGAGGGCGAGAGCGCTCACGCGGCGGCTCCTTCGGTGGTGCGGAGGTGGGCGAGGAGGAGGTCCTCCAGGGAGGGTTCGCTGGTTTCCCACGGTCCTTCGACCGGGCCCGCGGGGCGGATCAGCGCGGTGAGCTGGCGGCCCGTGGTGCGGGACTCGACGACCGTGTGCGGGGCGAGGTCGCCGATCGGGCCGGTGAGCAGGGTGTGGGCGGCGAGGAGTTCGTCGACCGCCCCGTCGAGGCGGACCCGGCCGCCGTCGAGCAGCAGGAGGTGGTCGCAGGCGCCCTCCAGCTCGGTGAGGATGTGCGAGGACATGACGACGGTGGTGCCGTGTTCGGCGGCGTCGGCCAGGAGCAGGCCCATCAGCTGGTGCCGGGCCAGCGGGTCCAGGTCCGCCATCGGCTCGTCGAGCAGGAGGAGTTCGGGGCGCTTGCCGAGGGCCAGGGCGAGGGCGACCCGGGTGCGCTGACCGCCGGAGAGGCGGCGCACGAGCGTGTCGGAGGAGAAGCCGCCGCCGTCGACGACCCGGCGGGCGGCGGCCTCGTCCCAGCGGCCCGGGTTCAGCTCGCGGCCCATCCGCAGGGTGTCCGCGACGGACAGCCGGGGGTGCAGCGGCTTGTCCTGCGCCACGTACGCCAGCTTCTCGCGGGGCGGGGCCGTGATCGTGCCCTCGGTGGGGCGGAGCAGGCCCGCCGTGAGGGCGAGGAGGGTGGACTTGCCGGCGCCGTTGGGGCCGACCAGGGCGCAGACGCGGCCGGCGGGGAGGGCGAGGTGGCAGCCGCGGAGCGCCCAGGACCGGGCCCGGCCTCCGTACCGTACGCCGATGCCCTCCGCCCTCAGCGCGATGTCCTCACTCATATGTCCCCCTCGAAGAGTTCGTTCAGTACGGATGTGAAGAGCGCGGCCACGTCGTCCCGCTCCAGGCCCGCCTCGCGCGCCCGTCGCGCCCACGCGGCGAGTTCGCCGCGCAGCGGCGAGTCGGCGGGGCCGGTGGCGAGGGTGCCGAGAGTGCCGAGGGTGGCGCGGACGAAGGTGCCGAGGCCGCGGCGGGCCTCGACCAGGCCTTCGCGTTCCAGCTCCCGGTAGGCCTTGAGGACCGTGTTCGGGTTCACGGCGGTGGCCTCGACGACCTCGCGGGCGGTCGGCAGCCGGTCGCCGGGCTCCAACAGGCCCATGCGGAGGGCCTGTTTGGTCTGCTGGACGATCTGGAGATAGGTGGCGACCCCGCTGCGGCGGTCGATCCGGTAGGCGAGCACGTGCGCTTGCACCACCCTTTCACTAATCAAGTAGTGAAAGGGTGGTGCAAAGAAGGGGGCGGTGTCAACCGCCCCCTCGCTCCGCCCTACTGACGGGGTCTCAGGACTCCGTGCGGTACATCAGGTCCACCTCGTGGGTCCGGAAGCCCAGGCCCTCGTACACCCGCACCGCCGCCGTGTTGTCGGCGTCCACGTACAGCATCGCCGTCGGCAGCGTCTCCGCCGCCAGATGCCGCAGGCCGATCGCCGTCAGCGCCTTGCCCAGGCCGCCGCCCTGCGCGCCGGGCAGCACGCCCACCACGTACACCTCGCCCAGCTGCTCCTCGGCGTGCACCTTCGTCCAGTGGAAGCCGACCAGCCGCCCCTCGCGCTCCGCGAGGAAGAACCCCTTCGGGTCGAACCACGGCTCCGCGATCCGGTCGTCCAGGTCCCGCTGGGTCAGCGACCCCTGCTCGGGGTGGTGGGCGAAGGCCGCCGCGTTCACCGCGAGCCAGGCCGCGTCGTCCTGACCCGGTACGAAGGTGCGCACCGTCACGCCCTCGGGCAGCACCGGCTCCGGGATGTCCAGCGGCACCAGCGCCCGGCGCAGCTGGCGCAGTTCGCGGAACAGGGTCAGGCCGAGCACCTGCGCGAGGTGCCGGGCCGCCGACTTGCCGCCGTGCGCCCAGACCCGCAGCCGCTTCCCGGACGCGTCGAGCAGCGCGGTGCCGAGCGCCCGGCCGTGCCCGCGGCCCCGGTGCGCCGGATGCACCACCAGCTCCGCCGCCGGCGCCTCCACCGGGTCGGTCTCCTCCAGCTGGGCGTAGCCGTACAGATGCGGGCCGACCGTCAGGAGGAAGTGCCGTACGCCCTCCCGCCGCCCGTGCCGCAGATACAGCCGCCCCTGCTCCGACACGGCGTGCACGCCGTCGGCGCGGTCGGCGGCCTCGAGGAGGTCGAGGACATCACTGATCTGCTCGGGGCTCAGCTCTTCGTAACTCTTGATCTGCCGTCCGGGTTCGAGGGCCGGCGCCGCGTCGGAAGTCATGCCTCCGAGCCTACGGCTGTGCCGTCCGACCCCGTGGGAGATCACCCGGAGACTGTCAGGTGGGGAGGGCCGGGGTCGGGGAGACGTGAGCGGATTCAGCGGAGAAGTGAGCAAAGTCAACCAGCTCGTAACCCGCACCCCCCTGTTGCGCTACGCGCGTTGACCCTAGGCTGCGCGGGCAACACCGGAGTCGTTCAGGGAACTGGGGAGAAATGGCAGCGACACGGAAGAAGAACAAGGCGGGGCGGCGCATCCTCGCCCTCGGGGCGGGACTCGCCACCGTCGGCGCGCTCGTGGCGGCGATGCCGGCCGGCGCCTCGCAGGACCGCGCCGCGGACGCCGGGTACGGCAACGGCAAGGGCTGGGGGCGGATGGTCGACGTCCAGCTCCTCTCCTTCAACGACCTCCACGGCAACCTGGAGCCGCCGACCGGCTCCTCGGGCCGCCTCACGCAGCTGAACGAGGACGGCACCACCAAGACCATCGAGGGCGTCGGCGGCGTCGAGTACCTCGCCACGCACCTGCGCCAGGCCCGTCAGGGGAACCGTTACTCCATCACCGCGGCCGCGGGCGACATGATCGGCGCCTCGCCGCTGGTCTCCGGCCTCTTCCACGACGAGCCGACCGTCGAGGCGCTGAACAAGCTGAAGCTCGACGTCACCTCCGTCGGCAACCACGAGTTCGACGAGGGCGGGCGCGAGCTCGCCCGTCTGCAGAACGGCGGCTGTCACCCGGTCGAGGGCTGCTACGAGGAGGGCAGGACCTTCTCCGGCGCGCACTTCCCGTACCTCGCGGCGAACGTGACGGACGAGAAGACCGGCCGTCCGATGCTGGACCCGTACTACATCTGGGAGCGCGACGGCATCAAGATCGGCTTCATCGGCGTGACCCTGGAGGGCACGGCGGACATCGTGAACGCCGACGGCATCAAGGGCCTGAAGTTCGGCGACGAGGTCGAGACGATCAACAAGTACGCCAAGGTGCTGGAGCGCAAGGGCGTGAAGTCGATCGTCGCGCTGCTCCACGAGGGCGGCATGCCGGCCTCCGGCGCGTACAACTACGACTGCGACACCCCGGGCGCGGGCGCCGGCATCTCCGGCCCGATCGTGGACATCGCCAAGAACGTCACCCCGCAGGTCGACGCCCTGGTCACCGGCCACACCCACCAGTCGTACGCGTGCACCATCCCGGACCCGTCCGGCAAGCCGCGCACCGTCACCTCGGCGGCCTCCTTCGGCCGGCTGTACACCGACACGACGCTGACCTACGACCGGCGTACGAAGGACATCGTCCGCACCGCCGTCGCCTCCGCGAACCACGTCGTCACCCGTGACGTGACCCCGGCGAAGGACATGACCGACCTGATCAGCCGCTACAAGACGCTGTCCGCGCCGGTCGCGAACCGTGCGGTGGGTCACATCTCGGCCGACATCGAGAACCCGCTCCCGGACCCCAAGAAGCCGTTCGCCGACGTCGAGCGGCCGGCCGGCAACCTGATCGCCGACGCGCAGCTGGAGGCCATGGCCCCGGCGGACAAGGGCGGCGCGCAGCTCGCGCTGATGAACCCGGGTGGCATCCGCATGCCGCTGACCTACGCGCAGTCCGGTGGTGAGGGCGACGGCGTGGTGACCTACGCCGAGGCGTACGCCGTCCAGCCGTTCACCAACATGATGACGACGGTCGACCTGACCGGCGCCCAGCTGATCACCACGCTGCAGCAGCAGGTCAGCGGCGCGAACCTGGCCGCCCCGAAGTACCTGCAGGTGTCGAAGGGCTTCACGTACACCCTGGACACGACCAAGACCGGCGCGGACCGGATCGTGGTCGACTCGGTGAAGCTGAACGGCGAGGCGATCGACCCGGCGAAGACCTACCGGGTCGCGATGAACGAGTTCCTGGCGGCCGGCAGCGACGGCTTCCCCGTGCTGAAGGAGCACAAGAACAAGCTGGTCGGCGCCTCCGACCTGGACGTGCTCGTCGCCTACATGACCGCCCACTCCTCGGCGAGCGCCCCGCTGGCGCCGCCGGCGCTGGGCCGGATCACGATCGTGAAGTAGTCATTGCAGCAGTCAGAGGGGCGGTGTCCGCGTGGCGGGCGCCGCCCTTCGGCGTACCCGCGTACCCGGCGGTAATCACCCGGCGCACGACTCTGGCAGGGGCACGTCAAGCGCTGTCATAGTGCCGCCATGGACCGACGACGCTTTCTCGCGGGCGCCGCCGCAGCCGGTGCCGCACTCCTCGTGGGCACCCCCTCCGCCCGGGCGGCCACCGCCCTCGGGACGCAGGACTGGATGGCTGCCTACGGCGACCCCACCCCGCTCCAGAAGCTCACGATCCCCGGAACGCACGACTCCGGGGCCCGCTACGGCGGGCTGTGGACCGAGTGCCAGAACACCACCATCGCCCAGCAACTGGACAGCGGCATCCGCTTCCTGGACATCCGCTGCCGGGTCACCGGCGGCTCGTTCGCCATCCACCACGGGTCCTTCTACCAGAACATGATGTTCGGCGACGTCCTCGTGGCCTGCTGGAACTTCCTCGCCGCACACCCCTCCGAGACCGTCCTGATGCGGGTCAAGCAGGAGTACTCGACCGACTCCGACGCCACCTTCCGGGCGATCTTCGACGACTACCTCGACAACCGCGGCTGGCGCCCGCTGTTCCGCATCGGCGACGGCGTGCCCACCCTCGGCGAGGCCCGCGGCAAGGTCGTGCTGCTCGCCGACAACGCGGGCCTGCCGGGGCTGCGCTGGGCCGACGGACGGTACTTCGACGTGCAGGACGACTACCAGGCCGAGCCGTTCGCCAAGTGGCCCAAGATCCGTGACCAGTTCCGCGAGGCGGCCGGCCGGCCCGGCCCCTTCTACGTCAACTTCGTCTCCACCGCCGCCGGCCTCCCGCCCCGCTGGAACGCCGACCGGCTCAACCCGCAGGTGCACTCCCTCATCGACGGCGAGGGCGCCGGCTGGAAGGGCCTCGGGATCGTCCCGATGGACTACCCCAACACCCGCTCAGGACTCGTCGAGTCCCTCATCCGCCACAACTGAGTCCCCAGCCGCCGGCGGCGGTGTCGGCGCCCCCGGCAGCCGCACCGTCGCCACCGTCCCGCCGCCCCCGTCCGCCGCCGGGGCCAGCGCGACCGAGCCGCCCGCCTGCCCGACCGTACGGGCCACGATGGACAGGCCGAGACCGGAACCCGGCAGGCTGCGCGCCGACGGCGAGCGCCAGAAGCGGTCGAAGACATGCGGCAGCTCGTCCGCCGGAATGCCAGGACCGTGGTCCCGCACGGTCAGCTCGCCGCGCATCAGCCGCACCTCGACCGTGCCGCGCGGCGGCGAGAACTTCACCGCGTTGTCCAGGACGTTCACCAGGGCGCGCTCGAGCGCCGCCGGCTCCGCCCGTACGTACCAGGGCGCCAGATCCGTCTCGAAGCGCAGCTCAGGACCGCGCAGCCGGGCCCGGTCGAGCGCCGACCGCAGCACCGTGTGCAGCGGTACGACCTCCAGGGGTCCGAGCGCCGCCGCCTCCGGCCGGGACAGCTCCTGCAGGTCGCCGATCAGCGCCGCCAGCTCCGTCATCTGCGCCTTCACCGAGGCCATCAGGGCCCGTCGGTCGTCCGGCGGCAGCGCGCGGCCCGTCTCCTCGCTGCGTGCCAGGAGTTCGATGTTGGTACGGAGCGAGGTCAGCGGCGTGCGCAGCTCGTGGCCCGCGTCCGCGATCAGCTGCGCCTGCCGGTCCCGGGAGGTCGCGAGCGCCGCCGTCATCGCGTTGAACGAGCGCGAGAGGCGGGCGATCTCGTCCTCGCCCTCCACCGGGATCCGCACCGTCAGGTCCTCGGTCGCCGCCACGTGCTCGACCGCCCCGGTCAGCCGGTCCACCGGCGCGAGCCCGGTGCGCGCCACCCACAGCCCGGCCGCGCCCGCGCCGACCACGCCGATCCCGGAGACCAGCAACAGCACCCAGGCCAGGGTGTTCATCGAATTGCCGATCTCGGACAGCGGACGGGCCAGCGACACCGCCGCGTCGGGCCGGGACGGGTCCGCGTAGGTGTAGACGCGCATCTCGCGCCCGTCGCCGTCCTTCGTCGTGTGCAGGGCGTCGTCGAGCAGCCGGCGCGCCACCCCCACGTCCGAGGCCTGCGCCGGGATCGCCGCCTTGCCCGACGTGCACACCGTGCCGTCGGTGAAGACCAGCTGCACGGTGTACGGCGGCAGCGGCGGCGCCTGACGCCCGGTCCGGCAGCCGGCGATCACCATCGTCAGATAGCCGTTGTCCACCTTGGTGCCGCGCAGCCCCGAGTCCAGCTCGTGCTCCAGCTGCGCCCGGGTCACGAACCAGCAGGCCAGCGACACCGCGGCGACCGCGACCGCCACCGCGAGCGCGGTCAGCAGCGCGAGCCGGGAGCGCAGCGGCCGGGCCCGGAACCAGGCGACGGGGCTGGTCATTCGGCGCCTCCGCCGCGCAGGACGTAGCCGACGCCCCGCACGGTGTGCACCAGGCGCGGCTCGCCGCCCGCCTCGGTCTTGCGCCGCAGATACATCACGTACACGTCCAGGGAGTTGGAGCTCGGCTCGAAGTCGAAGCCCCACACGGTCTTGAGGATCTGCTCCCGGGTGAGCACCTGCCGCGGGTGCGCCAGGAACATCTCCAGGAGGGTGAACTCGGTACGGGTCAGCTCCACCGGCCGCCCGGCCCGGGTCACCTCGCGGGTCGCCAGGTCCATCCGCAGGTCCTCGAAGGCGAGGACGTCCTCGGCCACGGCGCCCGCGGTCGCCGCCGCCTGCTGCGCCGCGTACGAGCTGCGCCGCAGCAGGGCGCGGATCCGCGCGAACAGCTCGTCCAGCTCGAAGGGCTTCACCAGATAGTCGTCGGCGCCCGCGTCGAGGCCGGTGACCCGGTCGCCGACGGTGTCGCGGGCGGTGAGCATCAGGATCGGCACGGTCGAGCCGGACGCGCGGATCCGGCGGGCGGCGGTGAGCCCGTCCATGCGGGGCATCTGGACGTCGAGGACGACGAGGTCGGGGTCGTACGACTCCAGTTTGGCGAGCGCGTCGAGCCCGTCGACGGCGTCCTCGGTCCCGTACCCCTCGAAGGCGAGGGAGCGCCGCAGGGCCTCGCGGACGGCGGGCTCGTCGTCGACGACGAGGATGCGTTCAACATCGTTCCGTGCATCGTTCTGCTGGCCGGTCATGGGGTCAGCGTCCCACGTGTGCTCCACGTGATCAGCTGTCGCCGCCCGAGCGCAGGGCGTCCAGGTCGGCCTTGACGGTGTTCACCGGGATCGCGAATCCGAGGCCGACGCTGCCGGCCGTGGAACCGCTCGAAGAGCTGGGCGAATACATGGCCGAATTGATGCCGATGATCTCGCCGTTCATATTGATCAGCGCGCCGCCGGAATTCCCGGGATTGAGGGAGGCGTCGGTCTGGATCGCCTTGTACGTGGTCTTCGAGGAGCCGGTGTCGCCGTTGAACTGCTGCCCGCCGAACTCGAACGGCCAGCCCTGGCGCGGGTCCCACTGCTGCTGGCCCTGACCGTCGCCCTGGCCGCCGTCCTGGCCGCCGTCCTGGCCGCCGTCCTCCTTGGCGACGGTCACATCGCGGTCGAGCGCCGAGACGATGCCGCTGGTGACGGTGCCGGTCAGGCCCTCGGGGGAGCCGATGGCCACGACCTCGTCGCCGACCCGCACCTTGGACGAGTCGCCGAGCGTGGCGGTCTTCAGTCCGGACGCGCCCTGCAGCTTGATCAGCGCGAGGTCCTTGTCGGGGTCGGTGCCGACGACCTTCGCGGTGTACGTCTTGCCGTCGCTGAGCTGCACGCTGATCTGCGAGGCGCCGGAGATGACGTGGTTGTTGGTGACGATCTCGCCGTCGGAGGTGATGATCACGCCCGAGCCGGTCGACTTGCCGGAGTTCGAGCTCGCCGAGATCTCCACGATGGACGGGGACACCGCCTGGGCCACGCCGGCGACGGTGCCCTTGCTGCTCGCGGAGACGTTCGTGCCGCTGACGGCGCCGGACGCGGTCGCGGTCCCGCCGTCCGTCCAGCGCTCGACGAGGGTCGCGGTCCCGCCGCCGACCGCCGCCGCGGCGATGGCCACGGCGGCCATGAGACCGACCCCGCGCTTGGCACGGCGGCGCGGCGAGGGCGCGGGGGCTTGGGTGTACGTGGTGTACGGCTCGTACGGGGGCCGCGGCGGGTAGTACGGCTGCTGCTGCGGCTGGGGCTGCTGCGGCTGGGGCTGCGTGTCGTCCGTCATGGCTACGACTCTCGGAGCCGTACATGAGAACCGTCTGAGGACGGGGTGAGAAGCCCGACAGAAGCCTGTATGCCCGAAATAAAGACCCGACGTGTACGGGTCAGGCACGTCCGGGTTTACCGGGTCAGTGCTCGCAGCCGCAGGAGCCGCGCACGATCAGCGCCGACGGGAACTGCTTCACCCGCTCCCGCCGCGAGCCCGCGACCCGCAGCGAGTCGTCGAGCACCAGATCCACCGCCGCCCGGGCCATCGCCGGGCGGTCGGAGTAGACGGTGGTCAGCGGCGGATCCGCGAGCGCCGCCTCCTTCACGTCGTCGAAGCCGGCCACCGCCAGCTCCCCCGGCACGTCGATGCGCAGCTCGCGGGCGGCCCGCAGCACGCCGAGGGCCTGGTCGTCGGTCGAGCAGAAGATGGCCGGCGGCCGCTGCGGCCCGGCCAGGATCTCCAGCGCGATCTTGTACGCGTCGTAGCGGTTGTACGGGGCCTCGAAGAGCCGGCCCTCGACCGGGCGGCCGGCCTCCAGCATGGCCCGCCGCCAGCCCTCGACGTGGTCGGCGACCGGGTCGCCGACGGCCGGCGTGTTCGGCACGCCGCCCATGCACGCCACGTACGGGTGCCCGTGCTCCAGGAGGTGACGGGTGGCGAGCTGGGCGCCGCCGATGTCGTCGGTGACGACGGCGACGTCGTCGATCGCCTCGGGCCGCTCGTGCAGCAGCACGACCTTCGCGTCCCAGGCCTCGATCTCGCTCGCGGCCTGCTCGCTCATGCCCTGGCTGACCAGGATCAGACCGGACACCCGCATGCCGAGGAAGGCCCGCAGATAGTGGATCTCGCGCTCGGTGCGGTAGTCGGAGTTGCCGACCAGGACCATCTTTCCGCGCTCGGCGGCCGCCTGCTCGACCGCGTGCGCCATCTCCGCGAAGAAGGGCTGCCGGGCGTCCGGCACGATCATGCCTATGAGGTCGGTGCGCCGCGAGGCCATCGCCTGGGCCACCCGGTCGGGCCGGTAGCCCAGTTCCTTGATGGCGGCGAGGACACGCTCGCGCGTGGCCGGGGCGACCGGCCGGGGTCCGTTGTTGATCACGTAACTCACGACCGCGGTAGAAGTACCCGCCAGTCGCGCAACGTCATCCCGCGTCACCTTGGCCACGCGCGGAAGTCTACGCGGGGTGACCTACCTACCGGCAGGTCGCGCTGTGGCATACGCCACGTTAACGGTCCTCCACCGGAGTGAGTTCCCGCGTGTCCGCCTTGACGCGCGCCTCCGCGCGCCCTTCGGAACGGCCCCCCGATCGGTCCCCCGAACGATCCGCGGACCGTTCCCCCGAACGATCCGCCGAGCGGTCGGCCGAGCGGTCGGCCGAGCGGTCGGCCTTCTCCGGCGTCACGAAGCGGTAGCCGACGTTGCGGACGGTGCCGATCAGCGACTCGTGCTCCGGGCCGAGCTTGGCGCGGAGCCTCCGTACGTGCACATCGACCGTTCGGGTGCCGCCGAAGTAGTCGTACCCCCACACCTCCTGGAGGAGCTGCGCCCGGGTGAAGACCCGCCCCGGGTGCTGGGCGAGGTACTTGAGCAGCTCGAACTCCTTGAAGGTCAGGTCCAGGACCCGGCCCTTCAGCTTGGCGCTGTACGTGGCCTCGTCGACCGACAGGTCGCCGTTGCGGATCTCCATGGGGGAGTCGTCCACGCCGATCTGCTGTCGGCCCATGGCCAGGCGCAGCCGCGCCTCCACCTCGGCCGGCCCCGCCGTGTCGAGCAGTACGTCGTCGATGCCCCAGTCGGCGGTGACGGCGGCGAGACCGCCCTCCGTGACGACCAGGATCAGCGGACAGCCCGGTCCGGTGGAGCGCAGCAGCTGGCAGAGCGAGCGCACCTGCGGCAGGTCGCGCCGCCCGTCCACCAGGATCACGTCGGCGCCGGGGGTGTCCACCAGGGCCGGGCCCTCGGCGGGGGCCACCCGCACGTTGTGGAGCAGCAGACCGAGAGCGGGCAGCACTTCGGTCGACGGCTGCAGGGCGTTGGTGAGAAGCAGCAGAGAACTCATCGCGTCCCACCTGCCACGCTCGTCGGTCGGTCGTGCTTCGTACGGGGTCGATCGTCCATGACGTCGGTTCCTCCTCGGCCCTCGCGCCCCGAGAGCTTTTGTTCACCTGTCCGTAACAACGGTCGGAAAACACAAAAGGACCCGGGGGCTGCATTGCCCGGATCCTCTGCCAAGCACAATAGCTCACATGAGTTCCGAGGCAGAGGGCCGATTTCACATGGTGGATGTTTCCTCGCTCACTTCCGTCCCTCGCCGCGCCACCTTGCGCACGGTGTTGCGTACGGATGACGGTGTCCGGATCGAGGCGGTTTACGAACCCTCCACAGCCAGTGTCACCGATACGGGCGCCTATACGGGTGTGGGTGCGGACTCCGATACGGACGCAGGTACCGCGGTCGTCCTCGCGCACGGTTTCACCGGTTCGGCCGACCGGCCGGCGGTCAGGCGCGCCGCGCAGGCCTTCCGCCGGCACGCCGCCGTGGTCTCGTTCTCCTTCCGCGGCCACGGGCGTTCCGGCGGCCGCTCCACGGTCGGCGACCGCGAGGTCCTGGACCTGTCCGCCGCCGTCCGCTGGGCACGCGAGCTCGGCCACGCGCGCGTGGTGACGGTCGGCTTCTCCATGGGCGGCTCGGTCGTGCTGCGGCACGCCGCCCTGGAGAAGGGGACGGACGCCCGCGCGGACGCCGTGGCCGCCGTCTCCGCCCCGGCCCGCTGGTACTACCGGGGGACGCCGTCGATGCGCCGCGTGCACTGGGTGGTCACCCGGCCGGTGGGCCGGCTGGTCGGGCGCTACGGCCTCGGGACGCGGATCGACCGCAAGGAGTGGGATCCGGTGCCGCTCGCGCCGTTCGAGGCGGTGCCGCTGATCGCGCCGACCCCGCTGCTCGTGGTGCACGGCGACCGCGACCCGTACTTCCCGCTCGACCACCCCCGGATGCTCGCGGAGGCCGCGGAGATGGCCGGCAGTCCGGCCGAACTGTGGCTGGAGCGCGGCATGGGCCACGCCGAGAACGCGGCGGGCGACGAGCTGCTCGACCGCCTCGGGAACTGGCTCGCCCGGCCATAGCCCATCATGGGGGGCGGCGCGCACACGAACGAAGGGAGCGCCGCTATGGCAGCGGGAACCATCCGCTACTGGGCCGCGGCGAAGGCGGCCGCGGGGGTCGCAGAGGAGCCGTACGCCGCCGAGACCCTCGCGGAGGCCCTGGCCTCGGTCCGCGAGCGGCACCCCGGCGAGCTGACCCGGGTCCTCCAGCGCTGCTCGTTCCTCATCGACGGCGACCCGGTCGGGACCCGCGCGCATGAGACGGTACGGCTGGCCGAGGGCGGCACGGTCGAGGTGCTCCCCCCGTTCGCAGGAGGGTGAACCGCACACCATGAGCAGTGATCAGCAGTACCCGTACGACCCGCAGGGGATCCCTCAGGGGAGCCCCCAGGGCGGTCAACCGTACGACCCGAGCGTCACCCAGACGTGGGAGGGGCAGACCTGGGACACGCAGTACCAGCCGGTGGTGCAGCAGCCGCAGGTCGCGCCGCCGCAGGCGCCCGTGTCGTACGAGACTCCGTACTTCCCGCCCCAGGGGTATGGCCAGCAGCCCGCCACGGGCGGCCACCCGCTGCCCCCGGAGATGCCGTACGGGTACGAGGCCCCGGTGGCGTACGAGGCCCAGGCCCCGGCCCCCGTGGCGTACGAGGCACCGGCTCCCGCTCCCGAGGCCGTGGCGGCCCCCGCGGAGCCCGGCCCCGCCTACTCCCCGCCGACCCTCTCCGGGAACTCCCGGATCACCGACGCCCAGCGCGCCCGCGCCGAGGGCCGGTCGCCGATCATCGAGCCCGGGATGCAGCCGGCCGCGCTCACCGCCGGTCTCGGCGTGCTGCTCGCGGTCGGCGCGGCCGTCGGCCCGTACGCGCTGCTCGTCCCGCTGCTGCTGCTCCAGGGCCTCACCGCGGCCGGCTGGTTCCGGCTCAACGGCATGTGGCCCGCCCGGCAGGGCATCGCGCTCGCCTTCCTCGGCGGGATCGTCGCCGACGCCGTGCTGCTGATCGCCGGCCGGGAGCACACGCCGGCCGCCGTCATCGGCACCCTCGGCGTGTGGGTGCTGCTCACCCTGGTGCTCCAGCTGCGCAGCCACGCCGATCCCGACGAGCGGATGTACGGCCTGATGGCGACGGTCGCCTCGGCGGCCCTGGCGATCCTGGCCGCCGGACAGCTCGGCGCCGAGCCGGACGCGGTGGTCGCCGGCGCGGTCGCCGTCGCCGCCACCGTCCTGGCCCGCGCCCTCCCGCTGCCCGGCCCGGCCTCCGTGGTCGTCGCGCTGCTCGCGGCGGCGGGCGGCGGCATCGCGGCCGGCGGGCTCACCGGCCTCGGCGGCTCCGGCGCGCTGCTCGGCCTCGGCGCGGGCGTCTGCGCGCTGGTCGGGCTGCGGGTGGCGAGCTACGACTACCCGTCGCGGTTCGTGCACATGACGGCCGGCGTGGCGCTGCCGCTGACCGCCGCCGTGCCCGCGATCTATCTCCTCGGCAGGGCGCTCGCGTAGCCCCCGCACCGACCGGAGCCCGCACCGACCGGAGCGTGAGACTCCGGGGAACCGACCGGCCCCCTGACACGTCGATCTTGTGTCGGGGGGCCGGACTCGTGATCTGGGGGCAGAAACGCATGCGAGCACTACGGATGGTGCTGATCGTGGCCGTGGTGCTGGGCGGGCTCCTGGTCGGCGCGGACCGGGTCGCCGCGTCCTACGCGGAGTCGGAGGCCGCCGACGGGGTGCGGGTCGGCGCGGTGCGCCCCGAGTCCACGGACGTCGACATCAAGGGCTTCCCGTTCCTCACCCAGGCCGCCGGCCGCAGCTTCGACGAGGTCGCGGTGCGCTTCACCGGCGTCCAGGTGATGGCCGGGGGCCGCCCGGTGCGGATCGACGAGATGAACGCCACGCTGCACGACGTGACCCTGACCGACGCCTACGGGATCGAGCGGGCGGGCAGCGCCGACGGCACCGCGCTGATCGCCTACCCCGACCTGGCCGCGGCCTCGGGCCGGGACGCGAAGGTGGCGTACGGCGGCGACGGCAAGCTGAAGGTGACGGGCGGGGTGCGGATCCTCGGCCGGACGCTGACCCGCAGCGTGCTGTCCACGGTGACCCTGGTGAACGGCGACACCATCCGGGTGCGCGCGGACGAGGTGCCCGGCGAGGGCATCCCGGGCCTGGAGGGCATGGTGCGCTCCCGCACCGACTTCGACCGGCGGATCGAGGGCCTGCCGAAGGGCATGCGCCTGACGAAGGTCGAGGCCCGGGAGAACGGTCTCGTGGTGACGGTGACCGGCCGGGACGTGGCGCTCGCCGCCGGCTGAGCCCCGGTACATGGCTTGTTCCGGGCTTGTTTTTCCTCTCCTGGACGCCCACTGATCACATTCTGAGACGGTGGCGTCCGATCCGTAGAAAGTGAAGGGGCGCGGGCGCTCGGCGGGCGTCCGCGGAAGATCCGTACCTGCTTCGGATCTCGTATATCGGATGATCGCGTCTCAGAATACGACACACCGGTGACACGGCCGCCGGTCCGTCCCTACGATCGAGGGCATGAAGCGACAGGCGGAACTCACGAAGCGGCGGGCAGTAGACCTGTGCCGCGTCGCCGCCATGCTCTGTCGCTCGGTCTGAGCGGGACGCACATCTCCCGTATTCCCTCAGGCCCCTACGGCGTGAAGTACCCGCGTCGTGATGCCGGGGCCACCCTTGCGCAGCCGTACGCCGTCGTCCGCACCGCGAGCCGACGCGTACCCGCACCACCCCGCACGAACCGCCGCACACTGCCCCGGAGGAGAAACAGCATGGCTCGCAGCGACGTCCTGGTCGACGCCGACTGGGTCGAGGCCAACCTCGACAACCCGCAGGTCGCCCTCGTCGAGGTGGACGAGGACACGTCCGCCTACGAGAAGAACCACATCAAGAACGCCATCCGGATCGACTGGACGAAGGACCTCCAGGACCCGGTCCGCCGTGACTTCATCGACCAGGAGGGCTTCGAGAAGCTCCTCTCGGCCAAGGGCATCGGCAACGACACCACGGTGGTCCTCTACGGCGGCAACAACAACTGGTTCGCCTCGTACGCCTACTGGTACTTCAAGCTCTACGGCCACCAGGACGTGAAGCTCCTCGACGGCGGCCGCAAGAAGTGGGAGCTCGACTCCCGCGACCTGGTCGACGGCTCCGAGGTCCCGAACCGCCCGGCCACCGAGTACAAGGCCCAGGCCCAGGACACCTCCATCCGTGCCTTCCGCGACGACGTCGTGGCCGCGATCGGCACCCAGAACCTCGTCGACGTGCGCTCGCCCGACGAGTTCTCCGGCAAGCTCCTCGCGCCGGCCCACCTCCCGCAGGAGCAGTCGCAGCGCCCGGGCCACGTGCCGAGCGCCCGCAACATCCCGTGGTCGAAGAACGCCAACGACGACGGCACCTTCAAGTCGGACGAGGAGCTGAAGGCCCTCTACGAGGCCGAGCAGGTCGACCTGGCGAAGGACACCGTCGCCTACTGCCGCATCGGCGAGCGCTCCGCGCTCACCTGGTTCGTCCTGCACGAGCTGCTCGAGGTCACGAACGTCAAGAACTACGACGGCTCGTGGACCGAGTACGGCTCCCTCGTCGGCGTGCCGATCGAGCTCGGCGCCAACAAGTAAGACCTTCCTCCCCCTTCGACCGTAAGGATTCCTGACATGTGCGGAGCGCAGCCCGGCGGCCCCGACGCCTCGACCATCAAGCCCGGTGAGACCACCATCCAGGGCTACGTGACCAAGGACGGCCAGCCCGTCACCGGTTACGTCCGTCTCCTGGACTCGACCGGCGAGTTCACGGCCGAGGTCCCCACCTCCGCCACCGGCCAGTTCCGCTTCTACGCGGCGGAGGGCACCTGGACCGTCCGCGCCCTGGTCCCCGGCGGCACCGCCGACCGCCAGGTCGTGGCCCAGCACGGCGGCCTGGCCGAGGTCGCCATCGCGGTGTGACACCGCACGCTTGACCGGCCGAAGGGCCGTGCCTCCTGGGGGTTGGACGCTTTCCGGGACTTGAGGCACGGCCCTTCGGTCTGTTTTCCCGACGCGCCCCTCGCACTGCTCGGCCCCGGAGGGCCTCACAAGCTTCGGGCCGCTGCGCCGGACTCCGTCCGCCGACAACGGTGCCCGGTACCACGGGGGGGCTGTGCAGATGCTGGTCGAGCCGACCGGGCGTCGGATGACCGGAAAGTGGGTCGGGTTCGGCAAGGACTTCGACGTGAACACCGGTCCATGGGAGCTGCGGCTGGTCGACACGTCGACGAGCAAGGCGACGCTGGAGCGGTACAGCCGGCCGCCTGAGTAGCGCCCGCGCGCTGTCCGGGGGCGGGTTCCGGTCGTACGCTGAAGGTGTGTACGCACGGCGACGGCGCGTCTACTTCTGGATGATGGGCGTCTGCCTGGTGCTTTTCGTGGGCGCCTGGGCTGTCGTGCGGCTCTTTTCCGTCCCCGCCGCCATCGCCATGTGCGTGGTCGCCATGGTCATCCCGCCGGTCGCGGCGATGATCGCGAACCGGCGCGGCCCGGAGGACCGCTGGTGGGACGACCCGACGGGCGACAAGCAGTCGGACGAGTGGTGGGACGAGCTCGACGGCAAGAAGAAGGACCGGTAGGTCAGTACACCAGGGCCTGGGTTTCGTCCGACATCGCTTCCTGGACGAAGACCTGCGCGCCCGCGATGCGGATGCCCTTCAGGACGTCGTCCTCGGTGATCTCGCGGCGGGCGGCGCACTGGGTGCAGAGGGTGATGCGGCCGGCCGCCAGGATCGAGTCGATCAGGTCCGGGAGCGGGGCGGCGTGCGGGAGGTCGAACTCGGCCGCGCGGCCCGGGAGGGCGAACCAGGAGGACTCTCCGGTCAGCCAGAGGGACACTTCGACGCCGCTCGCGACGGCGACGGCGGCCACGGTGAAGGCCTGGGAGCAGCGTTCGGGGGCGTCCGCCCCGGCGGTCACCTTGATCACGAGCTTCTTCGCCATATACCGAACTGTAATGCGGTTCCCGGCAACCTCATGCACCCCTCGCGTGTCAGCTAGGCGCGCGGGTAACGGAATCCGCGCTTCTAGTCTCGTGGGGGGACTGCTTTGGAAGCCACAGAAGCGGTGGAATCCGCTCGAAACACCCCGGAGGCCGAGCCGACACCCGCCCCCGGCCCGGTCGCCGAATCCGCGGAACCCGCAACGCTGCCGGTTCCTGCCGAAGACGTGCCGCCCGTTCCCGCGGCCGTTCCCGAGCCCGCCGACGACGAGGTGCCGCCGCGCCGCCGTCGCGGCGGGCGCACGCTCGTGCTGCTCGCGGCCGCCGCCGTGCTCGGCATCGTCGGCGGTGTCGCCGTCGGCTACGGCGTCCAGGCCGAGCGCGAGCCCACCCCGCTGCCGCCGCTCAACCAGGTCGACCTCGCCTACCCGGCCAAGCCCGCCGCCAAGGGCCAGGAGCCGCCGGCCCTCGCCGTCGCCGACGACCGCGGCCTCAAGACCGAGGGCGACCTGCGCAAGCTGCTGCTGCCCAAGCCGGCCGGCGCGAAGGACGTGGACTACGCACCCGAGGACCACTGGCTGAGCGCCAGCTCGTACGCCGAGGACTTCGAGTCGCCCAGCGGCGCCTTCGAGTACCTCATGGACAACGGCATCCGCCGGATCGCCACCACATCCTGGCAGGTCGGCGAGTTCAAGACCGTCCACATCAACCTGCTGCAGTTCCGCTCCAACGACCGTCTGGGGGCCGCCGACCGGGCGACGACCCTGCGGGAGGGCCTGGAGGAGGAGAACGGTTACGGCCAGCCGCTCAAGGGCAGCACCGAGGGCCGCAGCTACGTCCTTCCCGTCGACCGGGAGGCAGGGTTCGTCGACGTCTACGAGGCCAGGGCCGTCGTCCACCGGGGAGACGTCGCGGTCGAGGTCTACATCCTGGACACCAAGAAGATCAGCCAGAAGGAGATCACCTCGCTGGCCGAGCGACAGCTGGGGCGCCTGTGAGCGAGGAGACCACCACCGTGGAGAACAAGGACCAGGGCCAGGACCAGGGCCAGAACAGGCCGGAGCCCGTGGAGCAGGCCGTGACGGAGCCGCCCGCCGTGGCGGAGACGGCCGCCGTGGCCGAGACGCCCGCGCCCCGCGCGCCGCGCCGCCTCTTCCCGTACGTCCTCACCGGCGTCCTCGTCCTCGGCGTCGGCGCCGGCGCGACCTTCACCGGCGTCACCGTCGCGGGCGCCGACCGCCACGCGCCCACCGTCGCCTGGGAGGAGCCGCCCACCCCGGCCAAGGACCCGGCCGCGAACGCCCCCGACGGCCGCGCCTCGACCCCGCTGAGCAAGCTGCTCCTGCCGGTGCCCGAGGGGTACGGCCTCGGCCCCGACGTCGAGGAGTTCGGCAACGACGGCGAGGTCAGCGCCAAGGACGCCGTCGCCCTCGTCAAGCAGTCCGGCAAGGGCCTGTCCGGCAAGAAGCGCCGCGAGTTCGACAAGCGGATCGAGAAGCTCGGCATCCAGGGCATCGCGGTCCGCTCCTACGCCTCCGACGACGCCAACCTCGTCCTCGAGGTGCAGGTCGTGCGGATGAAGAACAAGCGGTTCGGCGCCGAGATGCACAAGATGCGCAACGAGCT
The DNA here is from genome assembly GCF_041270065.1 of Streptomyces fradiae. Classification (NCBI taxonomy): domain Bacteria; kingdom Bacillati; phylum Actinomycetota; class Actinomycetes; order Kitasatosporales; family Streptomycetaceae; genus Streptomyces; species Streptomyces fradiae. The sequence continues at coordinate 4,293,271 of NZ_CP065958.1, forward strand.
CGCCGGCCTGCTGAAGTTCCCCAAGGGGCCGAAGATCGCCGGCCACAAGAACGCCACCTGCTGGGCGATGCCGAAGCCGAAGGGCGAGGACGCGGAGGAGAGCCTCGACGGGATGGTCTGTTCCGCGTACGACTCCGAGTACTCGGTCACCGTCACCGCCTCCGGCAGCCGGCCCTTCGACAAGTCCGCCGTCGCCGAGCTCGTGAAGAAGCAGCTCGACCACATCAAGTCCCCGGGGGAGTACGTATGACCGTGACCGAGCCGACGGATGTCGCCCCGGATGTCGCTCCGGATGTCGCTCCGGACGCCGCAGTGGCCCAGGAGGCCCCGGCCGCTCTGGAGACCGCTCCGAAGAACCCCCGCTCCCGCAAGCTGCTCGGCAGCGTCCTGCGCTGGGCCGCCGCCGTCGTGGTGTGCGGCGGGCTCGGGGCCGGGACGGCCGCCGCGATCACCTCGATGGAGCGCACGGACGTGCCCGGTCTCGCGACCGAGAACGACGGCCGCTGGGCGTACCCGAAGCTGAGCCTGCCGCCGCTGCCCGAGGGCTCCCCGCGCCCCTTCACCATCGGCAACGAGGGCGAGGTGCACCACGCCGACCTGCGCGCCCTGCTGCTGCCCGCGCCGGCCGGGGCGACGGTCGACCCGAAGCTCGACGGCGTGTGGATGAGCGTCGACCAGTACGTCTCCCTCTACGCCAAGGACAAGCGCGCCGGCCTGAAGCAGGCCATCGACGACTCCGCGCTGCGGCACGTCGCCGTCCGCGCCTGGACCATGCCGGACGGCACCCGGAGCACCGTCTACCTCCTGCGCTTCAAGTCCGTCGGCTTCTCGGAGGCCTTCAAGGACGAGGCGCTGAACGCCGGCTCCGCCGACACCGTGCTCCTCGACGGGGTGCAGGGCATCGAGACCGAGTCGCTCGGCGACGACGTGCGGGTCACGAACACGGCCCTGTACGCGGTCGCCGAGCGCAAGCCGTACGGCCCCGAGCAGACCCGCTGGGCCTACATCCAGGCCGGCGACACGCTCGGGCTCGTCGTCCAGTCCCGCAAGGGCGAGGCGGCGCCCGTACCGTTCCAGCAGACGGTCACCCTGCAGAACCAGCTGCTCGGCTGAGATCCCGTACGAGATCGCGTACGAGACCCACCTCACCGAGAGGGGCCGGTCCCCGCCCACTAAGCTGGGGGCCGGCCCGTACCGCCTTCACCGCTCACCGAGGAGCACCAAAGTGATCGTCTTCTTCGAAACCCTGCTGGCGCTCGTCTGCGTCGCGGTTCTCGCCTTCGCCGGTCTTGCCGTGAAGAAGCTGTACCAGGGCCAGCGCTAACCCCCACCACAGAGATCGCCTGAGCTGCTCATGATCCAGATCCCGTCCGACCTCAACCCGGGCCTCGTTCCCCTCGCGTTCCTGCTGGGCACGTGGGAGGGCGCGGGCGTCTCCGACTTCCCCGGCGCCGAGAAGTGCAACTTCGGCCAGACCGTGACGTTCAGCCACGACGGCCGGGACTTCATCGAGTACCACTCCCGCACCTGGGTCCTTGACGCCGAGGGCAAGCAGGTCCGCCCGCTGGAGACCGAGAGCGGTTACTGGCGCATCGACAAGGAGCGCCAGGTCGAGATCGTCATGGTCCGAGACCAGGGCGTCGTCGAGGTCTGGTACGGCGAGCTCGCCGACCAGAAGCCGCAGATCGACATCGCGACCGACGCCGTCGCCCGTACCGCGGCCTCCGGCCCGTACAGCGGTGGCAAGCGTCTCTACGGCTACGTCAAGGGCGACCTGATGTGGGTCGGCGAGAAGGCCACCCCCGAGGTGCCGCTCCGCCCCTACATGTCGGCCCAGCTCAAGAAGGTCGTCACCCCGGAGGAGGTCGCCGAGATGGCGCGCAACCTCCCCGACATGCCCGACGACGGCATCGCCTTCTTCAAGTAGGACGGCCTGTGTCCGCCACGCCCCCTCATACACTGGGGGCGTGGTGAGCACCGACTGGAAGAGCGACCTGCGGCAGCGCGGCTACCGGCTGACGCCTCAGCGCCAGCTTGTCCTGGAGGCCGTGGACGCGCTGGAGCACGCGACCCCGGACGAGATCCTCGTCGAGGTCCGCAGGACGGCGTCCGGGGTGAACATCTCCACCGTCTACCGGACCCTGGAGCTCCTGGAGGAGCTCGGCCTGGTCAGCCACGCCCATCTGGGCCACGGCGCGCCGACCTACCACCTCGCCGACCGGCACCACCATCTGCACCTGGTCTGCCGGGACTGCTCGGAGGTCATCGAGGCGGAGGTGGAGGTGGCCGCCGAGTTCACCGGCAAGCTCCGCGAGACCTTCGGCTTCGAGACGGACATGAAGCACTTCGCGATCTTCGGCAGGTGCCGGAAGTGTGCGGACCAGGCCGCGAACAAGGCCGCGAACAAGGCCGCGGACCAGGCCGCGGACACGGCCGCGAACAAGGCCGCGGCCACGGAGTCGTAGCGGAGTCGTAGGCTTTTCTGCATGAAGAGCCCCTTGCTGTCCCTGCCCGGCGCCGTCCCCGCCGAAGGCCGTGACGAAGGCGTCGCCGCGCACTACGGCGACCTGTTCCGCGAGCAGCGGACCCTCGCCGACGGCACCGGTTTCGTCGATCTCTCCCACCGCGGTGTCATCACCGTCACCGGCTCCGACCGGCTGAGCTGGCTGCACCTGCTGCTCACCCAGCACGTCAGCGACCTGCCGGCCGGCCAGGCCACCGAGGCGCTGATCCTCTCCGCGAACGGGCACATCGAGCACGCGCTGTACCTCGTCGACGACGGCGAGACCGTCTGGGCGCACGTCGAGCCGGGGACGGAGGAGGCGCTCCTCGCGTACCTGGAGTCGATGAAGTTCTACTACCGGGTGGAGATCGCCGACCGGACCGAGGACTTCGCCGTCGTCCACCTCCCGGCCGGTTCGATCGCCGAGGTGCCGGACGGTGTGGTCGTACGGGAGACGGCGCACGGCCGCGACCTGTTCCTGCCGCGCGCCGACCTGGAGGCGTTCGCCGCCTCGCACGGGCCGGCCGCCGGCATCCTCGCGTACGAGGCGCTGCGGGTCGAGGCGCACCGGCCGCGGCTCGGCTTCGAGACCGACCACCGGACCATCCCGCACGAGATCGGTCTGATCGGCAGCGCCGTGCACCTGCAGAAGGGCTGCTACCGCGGCCAGGAGACGGTCGCCCGGGTGCAGAACCTGGGCAAGCCGCCGCGCCGGCTCGTCTTCCTGCACCTGGACGGCAGCGAGGTGCTGCTGCCCGGGCCCGGGACGCCGGTGCGGCTCGCCGCGGACGGCGAGGAGGGCCGCCAGCTGGGCTTCGTCACCAGCTCGGCCCGGCACCACGAGCTGGGGCCGATCGCCCTCGCCCTGGTGAAGCGGAACGTGCCTGTGGACGCCGAGCTGATCGCGGGGACGACGGCCGCCGCGCAGGAGACCGTCGTCGAGCCGTAGCTGTAGCCGTAGCTGTAGCCGTACGGGTAGCCGTAAGGCTGATCCCTACGGCTACACCTCCACCAGCACCGTGAACGGGCCGTGATTCGTGAGCGAGACGCGCATGTCCGCTCCGAACCGGCCCGTCTCCACGTGCGCGCCCAGCTGCCGCAGCTGCGCCACCACCTCGTCGACGAGGGGCTCGGCGACCGGGCCGGGCGCGGCGGCGTTCCAGGTGGGGCGGCGGCCCTTGCGGGCGTCGCCGTACAGGGTGAACTGCGAGATGACGAGCAGCGGCGCGTTCACGTCGGAGCAGGACTTCTCGCCCTCCAGCACCCGGACGGACCAGAGCTTTCTGGCCAATTGCGCGGCCTTCTCGGGGGTGTCGTCGTGGGTCACCCCGACCAGGACGCACAGCCCCTCGCCGACGATCTCGCCGACGGTCTCCCCTGCGACGACGACGCTCGCGCCGTCGACCCTCTGCACCACTGCTCGCATACGGACCAACCTACCGATCGGCCCACCGGCTGACACGGGGAGGGCCGAACGGGTGCAGAGCGCCTGCGTCCGCCCGGTCCGCAGTGGCACCATGCGTGTCAGGCGGTGCGGCCGACCGCACCGGTCGAGGGGACGATTCACATGAGTGCACCTGGCACCGGGCCGACGCCGTCCGGTCCCGTACCGCTGATCACCACCACTTCCACCACCCGGACCGGGACGGGAGGCGCCGTCGGGCGCCCGCCCGTGCAGCGGTCCGCCGAGCCGGAGCTGCCGGACGGGGCACAGCCGGACCTCGGCGGCCTCCGGCTGCCCGAGCTGCGCGCACTGCGCCGCGACGCGCAGGGCGACGAGGCCGACCTCAGCTACGTACGGCGGATGCTGCAAGGCCGGATCGACATCTTGCGCGCGGAGCTGGCGCGGCGTACGGACCCGGAGACGCCGGTCGTCGACCGGCTGTCGGAGATCCTCGCGGACACGCCGTCCCGGTCCGGGGCGGTGGCGCGTTCGGCGCGGCACGTGACGCTGTCGACGCCGCGCAGCGAGGAGTACCGGCGGCTTGCCTCCGACATGCTGTCGGAGGTCGAACTGTCGGACCTCACGGCGCGTACGGACGAGGAGCTGCACCTGGCGATGGGGCGGCTCGCGGGCTACGAGCAGCAGGTCTCGCGCCGCCGGCAGCAGCTCCAGCGGACCGCCGACGACTGCAGCGCGGAGATCGCCCGCCGCTACCGGGAGGGCGAGGCGCAGGTCGACGACCTGCTGGCGTGAGCCGCGCAGCCCTTACGCACGCGCCTTACGCACGCGCCTTACGTACGCGCGCGTGGACACTCGCGTACGGGCACGCGCGCGTGGAGCTCGCGGGCGGAAACCCACGGGCGGAGACTCGGGCGGGAAACTCGCGTGCGGCGGCCCGGCGCGCCCGCATAGCCTCGAAGGATGAGCCTTGAGGTGCGTGCGATCGACGAGTCCGAGTTCCACGCGTGGCTGGTGGCCAAGCGGGGCGGCTTCCTCAGCCCGCCGGTGGTCGCGGACGAGGAGGTCGCCGACCGGCTGCCGCACACCGACCTCTCCCGTACCTTCGGCGCCTTCGACCGCGGCCGGATGGTGGCCACCTTCCACTCCTTCGACCAGAAGCTGTCCACGGTCGGCGGCGCGGACCTCGCCGCGAACGCGGTCAGCGCGGTCACCGTCGCCGCGACCCACCGCAGGCGCGGCCTGCTCAGCCGGATGATGGCGGACGACCTGGCGCTCGCCAGGGAGCGGGGCGACGCGTGCGCGACGCTGATCGCCGCCGAGTACCCGATCTACGGACGGTTCGGGTTCGGCGTCGCCAGCTGGGGCACCGAGTGGCTGGTCGACGTGACCCGCTCCGGGTTCGACCGCCGCTGGTCGGGGCCGTCGGCGGAGGACGGCGGCGGGCGGATCGACTTCTCCGACGGCGCCCAGATCCGCAAGGAGGGCCCGGAGCTGCACCGCCGGTTCGCCGCGCAGTGCGCCGGGATCACCGACCGGACGCCGCGCGGCTGGGATCTCGGCACCGGCAACGCGTACCACGCCCAGCCGTGGACCGAGCCGTTCTACGCGATCTACCGGTCCGCCGCCGGCGGGGTCGAGGGCTATGTCGCGTACACCACCGACGACAAGTGGAGCGACCAGAAGCAGCCGGTCAACACGGCGACCGTGCGCGATCTGATCGCGGTCACCCCGGCCGCCGAGCGCGCCCTGTGGCGCTTCGTCTGCTCGGTCGACTGGGTCACCAAGGTGCGTACGGGCTACCGCGCACCCGACGACGTCCTCCCGCTGCTGCTGCCCGACCCGCGCGCCGCGCAGGTGCTCACCCACGCCGACATGGTGTGGCTGCGGATCCTGGACGTACCGAAGGTGTTCGAGCCGCGGTCGTACGCGACGGAGGGCGCCCTCGTCCTGGAGGTGACGGACGCGGCCGGTTACGCGAACGGGCGCTTCCGGCTCGATGCCTCCCCGGCGGGTGGCAGCTGCGTCCCGACCACCGCCGCGCCCGACCTGGTCCTGGACGTGGCCGAGTTGGCGACGCTGGCGCTCGGCGACGAGTCGGCGGTACGGCTCGCCGCCCTCGGCCGGATCGAGGAGCCGGCGGCCGGCGCGGCGGCGCGGGCGGACCTGCTGCTGCGCACGCCGCGGCGACCGTGGAGCATGGACATCTTCTGATCGAGATCGTGTGATCGAGAATGTGTGAAGGGGTGACCGTGACCGTGAGCGGGCTTCGGGAGCTGAAGAAGGAGCGGACGCGGCAGACGCTGTCGGACACGGCCGTCGAGCTGTTCCTGGAGCGCGGCTTCGACGCGGTGTCGGTCGCGGAGATCGCGGCGGCGGCGGAGGTGTCGAAGCCGACGCTGTTCCGCTACTTCCCGGCCAAGGAGGACCTGGCGCTCTATCGCTTCGCCGACCACGAGGACGAGCCGGCCCGCGTGGTGGCCGCCGCGCGGGCGGCGGGCGCCGAGCCGCTCGCGGCCCTGCGCGACCACGTCCTCGCGGGCCTGGCGCGGCGCGACCCGGTGACGGGACTGAACGACGATCCGCGGGTCCTCGCCTTCCTGCGCCTGCTGTACGGCACTCCTGCGCTGGTCGCCCGCATGGCCGCGTACCAGGGACGTTCGGAGGAGGCCCTGGCGGCGGCGCTGGGCGCCGGCTCGGGGGGTGCGGACTCCCTGGCGGCGCGGCTTGCGGCGGCGCAGATCGTGGCGGTGCTGCGGGTCCTGGCGCACGAGAACGTGCGGCGGGTCGAGGCGGGGGAGCGGGTGGCGGAGCTGCTGCCGGACGCGGAGGCGGCGACGCGGGAGGCGTTCCGGCGCCTCGCGGAGGGCCTGCCGTACTGACGGGGCGCGCGAAGCGGCGAAACTGACCAGGTAAAAAATGTTACCGAGTAACGCTCTCGGGGTATCGTCGTGTCATGAAGCTCCTGCATCACGACCTCGACCAGGCTCTCGAACGGGAACGTGCCCATCACGACGCCTGCCGCGCCGCCCTCGTCCGGATGACCGAGGACGTCGAGGAGCAGGTGGTCATAGGCGAGGACACCGCCGCGTCCGGGGCCGATGCGGAGATCCTCGGGTACCACCTGCGCAGCCGTGCCAAGGTCTTCCGGGAGATGCCGCCGGGGCCGTTGTTCTTCGGCCGGCTCGACCGCGAGGACGGGCAGGTGCACCACATCGGGCGGCGCCGGGTCGCGGAGCATCCGGCCGCGCCGCCGCTCGTCGTCGACTGGCGGGCGCCGGTCTCCCGCGCGTACTACCAGGCGGGACCGCAGGACCCGCAGGGCGTGGTCAGACGCCGGAGGTTCGGCTGGGCGCCGGGCAGTGCGGGCGCGTCGGAGGACCTGACGGCGCTGGAGGACGAGCATCTGGCCGAGGGTCCTGGTCCTGCTGAGGGCCCTGGTCCCGGGGGCGGCGCCGGAAGTGCGATGGGCGGGGTCAGCGGGATCCTCGCCGGGGAGATCGAGCGCCCGCGCGTGGGCCCGATGCGGGACATCGCGGCGACGCTCCAGCCCGAGCAGGACGATCTCGTGCGGTCCGGGCCCGCCGCGTCGATCTGTGTGCAGGGCGCCCCCGGCACCGGCAAGACCGCCGTCGGCCTGCACCGCGCCGCGTATCTCCTCTACACGCATCCGCAGCGCCTGCGGCGCTCCGGACTCCTCGTCCTCGGCCCCAACCGCACCTTCCTCTCCTACATCTCCGAGGTGCTGCCCGCGCTCGGCGAGACCGGGGTGCGCCAGTCCACGATCGGCGAGGAGATCGCCCGGCACGAGGTGCGCGCCGAGGACGGTGCCGCCGCGGCCCGGGTCAAGCACGACGCCCGGATGGCCGAAGTGCTGCGCCGCGCGCTGTACGCGCGCGTGGATCCCGCGCCCGCCGAGGACGTGACGGTGCCGGACGACTCGTACCGCTGGCGGGTGCCCGCCGCCGAGCTGGCCCGGATCGTCGCGGACGTACGGGAGGAGGCCCCGCCCTACGCGACCGGCCGGGAGCGGGTGCGGGCCCGGATCGTGCGCTCCCTCCAGCTGCGCGCCGAGCGGCGGGCGGGGCCGCAGGGTGCGGCCTGGGTGCGGCGGATCGAGCGGGCCCGGCCGGTGGCGGCGGCCGTCGAGGCCTGCTGGCCCAGGACCACCCCGGAGGAGGTGCTCGCCGCCTTCCTGACCGACCCGGACGACGAGCGGTGGAACGGCGGTTCGCTCGGTTCGCGTGGTTCGCTCTCGTCCGGGGAGCGGGCGGCGATCCGCTGGGCGAAGCCCCCGCGCTCGTACCGCAGTGCCCGCTGGAGCGCCGCCGATCTCGTCCTCCTCGACGAACTGGCCGGGCTGATCGAGCGCCCCGAGAGCTACGGGCATGTCGTCGTCGACGAGGCGCAGGACCTGTCGCCGATGGAGTGCCGGGCCATCGCCCGCCGCGCGGACTTCGGTTCGCTGACCGTGCTCGGCGACCTGGCGCAGGGCACCACCCCGTGGGCGGCCCGGGACTGGCCCGAGCAGCTGGCCCATCTCGGCAAGCCGGACGCCGCACTGGTGCCGCTGACCACGGGCTACCGGGTCCCGGCCGCCGTCGTCGAGCTCGCCAACCGGCTGCTGCCGGAGCTGGGCGCCGGGGTGCCGGCCGGGCGTTCACTGCGTGCGGGCGGGGCGGTGACCATACGTCAGACCGCGGACGTGGCCGGGGGCGTGGCGGAGGCGGTACGGGCGGCGCTGGCGGAGGAGGGCTCGGTGGGCGTGATCGCGGCGGACCGGGCGGTGGCCGCGCTGGCGGAGCGGCTCGACCTCCCGGACCGGGTCTCCGGCCGGGTCTCGGTCGTCCCGGCCTCGCTCGCCAAGGGCCTGGAGTACGACCACGTGGTGGTCGTGGAGCCCGCCGCGATCGTGGCCGCCGAGCCGCGCGGCCTGCACCGGTTGTACGTCGTCCTGACCCGCGCGGTGTCCCGGCTCGACGTGGTCCACCGGGAGGCGCTGCCGCCCGCGCTCATACGGTGAGGCGCGCGCGGTGAGGCTGTCCGGCGGGCTTCTGCGGCTTTCCCTTCGGCTTCGGCTGCGGGTTGCGGAGGAGGGTGAAGGCGACCGCGAAGGCGGCGACGAGCAGTCCGGCGCCGACGGCGAAGGCGAGGTGGTAGCCGCCGGTCAGGGCCTCGGCGGCGGGCCGTCCGGCGGCGGCGAGTGACTCGGTGCGGGAGGCGGCCAGGGTGGACAGGACGGCGACGCCGAGGGCCATGCCGATCTGCTGGGTGGTGTTGAAGAGACCGGAGGCCAGGCCCGCGTCCGCCTCCCGGGCGCCCGACATGGCGAGCCCGGTGAGCGCGGGCAGTGCGAGCCCGAACCCGGCGGCGAGCAGCATCACCGGCAGCAGGTCGACGGCGTAGGAGGCGCGGACCGGCACCCGGGCGAGCAGGCCGAGCACGCCGACGAGCAGGACGAGGCCGGTGAGCAGCACGTTCCGCTCGCCGAAGCGGGCGATCAGCCGGGCCGAGAGACCGAGGGAGACCACGCCGATCACGGCCGCGGCGGGCAGCATCGCGAGACCCGTCTCGGCGGCGCCGTACCCCAGCACCTTCTGCAGGTAGAGCGCGACCAGGATCTGGAAGGAGAACAGCGCGGCCACCATCAGCATCTGCACCAGATTGGCCCCGGCGACGGCCCGTGAGCGCAGGATCCGCAGCGGCATCAGGGGCTGCGCGGCGGTCGCCTGACGGACCAGGAACCCGGCGAGGAGGACGAGCGCGAGCGCGCCGAGCCCGAGCGTATGGGCCGAACCGGCCCCGTACTCCCCGATGGTGACGACGGCGTAGATGCCGGTGGTGAGCCCTGAGGTGACCAGCACGGCGCCGATCGCGTCCGCGCGACCCCCTGCTGCGGCCGGGCGGTCGGCGGGGAGCGCGGGGACGGCGAGGAGCAGGGCGGCGATGCCGATGGGGAGGTTGATGAAGAAGATCCAGTTCCAGGACAGGGCGTCGGTGAGCAGTCCGCCCGCGACCTGGCCGATGGAGGCGCCGGCGGCGCCGGTGAAGCTGAACACGGCGATGGCCTTGGCGCGTTCGCGGGGCTCGGTGAAGAGCGTGACGAGGATGCCGAGGCTGACGGCGGAGGCCATCGCGCTGCCGACGCCCTGCAGGAAGCGGGCGGCGATCAGGACGGCGGGGGAGGCGGCGACGCCGGCGAGCAGCGAGGCGGCGGTGAAGACGCCGGTCCCGGCGAGGAACATCCGCTTCCGTCCGAGCAGATCGCCGAGGCGCCCGGCGAGCAGGAGGAGGGCGCCGAAGGCGATGAGGTAGGCGTTGACGACCCAGCTGAGCCCGGTCGGGGTGAAGCCCAGGTCGGCCTGGATGGCGGGCATGGCGACGGTGACGATGCTGCCGTCGAGCACGGTCATGAGGAGGGCGGTGGCGAGGACGCCGAGGGCGGTCCAGGGGCGCATGGCGGTTCTCCTGTCGGGTGAGGCGACAGGTAGGACGCTAGCAGATAGTTTTGTTGCAGACCATCTATCTCGGATCGATGGTCGGGGTTCCGGCCGATCAGGCCTTCTGCCGTGCCCGGCGGGCGGTGCGCGGCGCCTCGGCGGGCGTTTCGAGATGCCCGGTGACCAGCCGGTTCAGCGCGCTGAGCAGTGCCGTGCGCTCCTCGTCCGGCAGCGCGCCCAGCGCACCCTGGTGCACCTCGTCGACGATCTTCTGACTCCGCCCGGCGACCTTCGCCCCCTCCTCGGTCACGGCGATGATCCGCGCCCGCCGATCACTGCTGGACGGCCGCCGCTCGGCGAGCCCCGCCTTCTCCAGGGCGTCGACCGTGACCACCATCGTCGTCTTGTCCATGTCCCCGAGCTCGGCGAGCTGCGCCTGCGTCCGCTCCTCCTCAAGCGCGTGCACGAGCACGCAGTGCATCCGCGCGGTCAGCCCGATCTCGGCGAGCCGCGCGGCCATCTGCGTCCGCAGCACATGACTGGTGTGATCGAGGAGGTAGGAGAGATCGGGCTCGGTCCGGGTGGGCGCCATGGCAGTCATGCGGCCAGGGTAAGGCGAACCGTTCCGTTGCGGACGATCCCCACCCACCCACTGCCAGGCTGGACCCCATGCGCCCCCTGATCTTCCTCGGTGGACCCGGCCCTCACCTGAGCCCGCACCCCGAGCCGGCCGCACGCGTGGCGCCCGGGTTCGGCCCACCCCGTGTGGGCATTCGTCCCGCTGGGGCGGGACGGGTGGGCACACGGGACGGCGCCCATGCGGGCGCGTTCCGCACCCGGGCCTACCCGCACCACGAGCGCGGCGCCCTCGCGCTGAACGTCCAGGCCCGGGAGCCTAGGCCCGGCAAGGGGCGCCGCCCGTTGTGCCCACCCTCCCCCTAGCGCTTCGCCCTGGGGGGACCCCCAGCCCCTGCGGAACGCATGCCCACAACGAACGGGGCGACGGTTGGGCACCGCCCTCGACGAGCACAGGCCCCCGCGCACGGGCCTCACAGAGGCGGACTACACGGCAGTACGGGAGTGGCTGGCGCGCCCCGGCCGAGCTGAGTACGGAGGCACCTGAAGATGAGCGCCGATGCTCAGGAGCCGCCACGGCGGCGCGGCAAGGATGAAGGCAACGACCAACCGCACCATCCAGGAGCTGAACATGCATCGCGAGGCGTACGCGCAGGCGGCCGCGGCGGAGGCGCGACGGCGGCAGACCCCCGCCGCGCTCGCGGCGGGGGTCCTGTGGGCGGCGGTGCTCCTGGTGCTGGCCGCGCCGATGTCGCTGGTGTTCATCGGGGTGATCTGGGGCGCGGCCGCAGGACACTTCGACGACGGCCTGCTGCTCTACGCGGCCGGGGTCACGCTGGCCCCGTTCCTCATCCCCACCCTGCTGGCCTTCGCCCCGTCCGTGCGGCGGCGCCTGTCCGTGCCGGGGCGCTTCCTGCTCGCGGGCACGACGGCCCTCCCGATCGCCGTCGGGATCGCGGCCTGGGCCACCACCTGGGGCTGAGCCGGCCTGGTCAGGCGCGGGGCTGGTTGAAGCGGAGCATGTTGCCGGCCGGGTCGCGGAAGGCGCAGTCGCGGACACCGTAGGGCTGGTCCATGGGCTCCTGGAGGACTTCGCCGCCCGCGGCGCGGACGCGTTCGAAGGTGGAGTCGACGTCGTCGGTGCGGAAGATGACGCCGCGCAGCATGCCCTTGGCGAGGAGTTCGGCCGCGGCCTGGCGGTCGGCGGCGGGGGCGTTCGGGTCGGCGAGCGGCGGCTCCAGGACGATCTCGACGTCCGGCTGGGTGGGGGAGCCGACGGTGACCCATCGCATGCCCTCGAAGGAGACGTCGTTGCGGACCTCCAGACCGAGCGCGTCGCGGTAGAAGGCGAGCGCCTTGTCGTGGTCGTCGACGGCGATGAAGCACTGGGCGAGATTGATGGTGTTGTTCATGCCGTCGACGCTACGAGGGCGCCGCGCTTTCCGCTTCTCCGTTCCTGACCGGTTCGGGCGCTGGTTTCGTCGCCACCGGCCTGGCCCGGGTCGGACGGGTCAGGAACTTCGCCACGCACGCCGGGATCGGCTCCCCCGCGTCGTGGTTCCGCGCCCGGTACGCGCTCGGGCTCTCCCCGACCAGCTCCGTGAACCTCGTGCTGAACGACCCCAGCGACGTACAGCCCACCGCGAAGCAGACCTCCGTCACACTCAGGTCGCCGCGCCGCAGCAGCGCCTTCGCCCGCTCGACCCGGCGGGTCATGAGATAGCTGTACGGCGTCTCCCCGTACGCGGCCCGGAAGCTGCGCTGGAAGTGCCCCGGCGACATCAGGGCGGCCCGCGCCAGGGCCGGGACGTCCAGCGGCTCCGCGTAGTCGCGGTCCATCATGTCCCGGGCCCGCCGCAGTCTGACCAGGTCGTCGAGGGTGGGTGGCGCCACAACCCCAAGGATGGCACGCGGCGCCCGCCCCACCCCGGTTGTCCACAGGCTCCGGCGGCGCGATCAGGTTTTCCACAGGTGGGCAGGAATCGAGAAGCACGGCGGCGGGCCCGCGCCTAGCCTGGCTCCAGGACATGACACGGGGCCGCAGGGAGAGACGATGACCAAGCCGCACGCCGCCGACAGCCACGACCTGATCCGCGTGCACGGCGCGCGCGAGAACAACCTGAAGGACATCAGCATCGAGATCCCGAAGCGCCGCCTGACGGTGTTCACGGGCGTCTCGGGCTCGGGCAAGAGCTCCCTGGTCTTCGACACGATCGCCGCCGAGTCGCAGCGGCTGATCAACGAGACGTACAGCGCCTTCGTGCAGGGCTTCATGCCCTCCCTCGCCCGCCCCGACGTCGACGTCCTCGACGGTCTGACCACGGCGATCACCGTCGACCAGCAGCGGATGGGCGGCGACCCGCGCTCCACCGTCGGCACCGCCACCGATGCCAACGCGATGCTGCGGATCCTCTTCAGCCGGCTCGGCGAGCCGCACATCGGCGGCCCGAAGGCCTTCTCCTTCAACATCGCCTCGATCAGCGGCGCCGGCGCGGTGACCGTCGAGAAGGGCGGCCGGACGGTCAAGGAGAAGCGCAGCTTCACCGTCACCGGCGGCATGTGCGCGCGCTGCGAGGGCCGGGGCACGGTCTCCGACATCGACCTCACCGCGCTGTACGACGACTCGAAGTCGCTCGCCGAGGGCGCCCTGACGATCCCCGGCTACACGATGGACGGCTGGTACGGGCGGATCTTCAGCGGCAGCGGCTATTTCGACATGGACAAGCCGATCCGCCGCTACACCAAGCGCGAGCTGGCCGACCTGCTCCACCGCGAGCCCACCAAGATCAAGGTCGAGGGCATCAACCTCACCTACGAGGGCCTGATCCCCAAGCTGCAGAAGTCGATGCTGTCGAAGGACGTCGACTCGCTCCAGCCGCACGTCCGCGCCTTCGTGGAGCGCGCCGTCACCTTCACCACCTGCCCGGACTGCGAGGGCACCCGGCTCAACGAGGGGGCCCGCTCCTCGAAGATCGGCAAGGTGAGCATCGCCGACGCCTGCGCGATGCAGATCAGCGACCTCGCGGAATGGGTGCGCGGGATCGACGAGCCCTCCGTGGCGCCGCTGCTCGCCACGCTCCAGCAGACCCTGGACTCGTTCGTGGAGATCGGCCTCGGCTATCTGGCGCTCGACCGGCCCTCCGGCACGCTGTCCGGCGGCGAGGCGCAGCGGGTCAAGATGATCCGGCACCTCGGCTCCTCCCTCACCGATGTCACGTACGTCTTCGACGAGCCGACCACCGGTCTGCACCCGCACGACATCCAGCGCATGAACGATCTGCTGCTCCGGCTGCGCGACAAGGGCAACACGGTCCTGGTGGTGGAGCACAAGCCGGAGACGATCGCGGTCGCCGACCATGTCGTGGACCTCGGCCCGGGCGCGGCGTCGGCGGGTGGCAGCGTCTGCTTCGAGGGCACGGTGCCGGGGCTGCGGAAGAGCGGCACGGTGACCGGCCGGCACTTCGGGGACCGCGCCAAGATCAAGGACGCGGTGCGCACGCCCACCGGCACCCTGGAGATCCGCGGCGCGCACGCCAACAACCTCCAGGACGTCGACGTCGACGTGCCGCTCGGCGTGCTGGCGGTCGTGACGGGTGTCGCGGGCTCCGGCAAGAGCTCCCTGGTGCACGGGTCGATCCCGGCGGGCGCGGGCGTCATCTCGGTCGACCAGGGCGCCATCCGCGGTTCTCGGCGCAGCAACCCCGCCACGTACACGGGGATGCTCGAACCGATCCGCAAGGCCTTCGCCAAGGCCAACGGGGTGAAGCCGGCGCTGTTCAGCGCGAACTCGGAGGGTGCCTGCCCCACCTGCAACGGTGCCGGGGTGATCTACACCGACCTGGCGATGATGGCCGGGGTGGCGACCGTCTGCGAGGAGTGCGAGGGGAAGCGGTTCCAGGCCTCGGTGCTTGAATACCGCTTCGGCGGGCGGAACATCGCCGAGGTCCTGGAGATGTCGGTGGCGGAGGCGGAGGAGTTCTTCGGAGCGGGCGAGGCCCGCACCCCGGCGGCGCACCGCGTCCTGGAGCGTCTCGTGGACGTCGGCCTCGGCTATCTGACGGTGGGGCAGCCGCTGACCACCCTCTCGGGCGGCGAGCGGCAGCGTCTGAAGCTGGCCACGCACATGGGCGACAAGGGCGGGGTGTACGTGCTCGACGAGCCCACCGCCGGCCTCCACCTCGCCGACGTCGAACAGCTCCTCGGCCTGCTCGACCGCCTCGTCGACTCCGGCAAGTCCGTGATCGTCGTCGAACACCACCAGGCGGTCATGGCCCACGCCGACTGGATCATCGACCTCGGCCCGGGCGCCGGCCACGACGGCGGCCGCATCGTCTTCGAGGGCACCCCCGCCGACCTGGTCGCCGCCCGCTCCACCCTCACGGGCCGGCACCTGGCGGACTACGTGGGGGCGTGAGGCCCGTCCCCGGCCCGTCCCCGGCCGGGACGGCGCGGGGGTCGGGCAGGATCGGTGGATGCCCCTCGACGTCCCCGTCCTCCCGACCCCGTCCGGTCTCACCCTCCGCCCCTGGCGCCTCACGGACCTCCCGCTGGTCCGTGAGGCCTCGGCGGACCCGTACATCCCCCTGATCTCGACGGTCCCGGTCCCCTACACGGAGGCGGAGGGCGAGGCCTTCGTCCGCCGCCAGTGGCAGCGGGCGAGCAGCGGCGCGGGCTACCCCTTCGTGATCGAGACCCCCGACGCCCGCCCGGTCGGCACCATCGGCCTCTGGCTGAAGGACCTCTCCCAGGGCCGCGCCTCCCTCGGCTACTGGCTCACCCCACCCGCCCGCGGCCACGGCGCCGCCGCCTCCGCCCTCACCACGGTCACCACCTGGGCCCTCCACACCCTCCGCATCCCCCGCCTCGAACTCCACGTCGAACCCTGGAACACCCCCTCCCTCCGCACCGCCGAACACGCCGGCTTCCACCGCGAGGGCCTCCTGCGCGGCTGGCAACAGGTGGGCGCCGAGCGCCGCGACATGTACGTGTACGGCCTCCTGCGCGCGGACGTCACACCGCAGGCCGACCCGCACTGACCCGGGCGCCCCGCACGGGCAGGGCCGACCCGGGCCTACGCGTACTCGGCGCGGGGCCCGGCCAGTTGCTCGGCGACGGTGAGCAGCCACGCGCTCGCCGTGTACGGGGCGGGCGGGTCGACCTCCATGCCGAGCTCGGCCACGCCGAGCGCGTAGTCGACCTCGTCGAGCCCGAGGGCGAGCAGCTCGCGCAGTTCGCCGACGAGCCGGGCGACGAGCGTCGGGTGGGCCGTCGCGGCGTAGTCGCGGACGGCCGCTTCGTGGTCCTCGAACTCGTCCGGCATGTCCTGCGAGAACCAGCCGCCGAGGAACTGGCCGAGCTCGGGGAAGCGGGCGTGCCACTCCCAGTGCGTCTCCGGCAGGGCGGCGGGCGGCGGGACCCGCCCCTCCTCGATGCTCCGTCCGATGTGATCGGCGAGCAGGACCAGCCAGTCCTGGATCCCGGACTCGGGCAGGCCGACGTCCGGCACCGGGTAGAACTCGCCGAGCCGCAGCCGGAGCCGGCCGGGCGGGTTCTGGGCGTAGGTGCGGAGCTGCTGCTCGGCGGTAGCCAGGGCCCAGGGGCGGGTGTGCCAGGTGTGGCGGAGGTAGGAGGTGAGGGCGGCGCCGGGCGCCTCGGGGGTGTCGTCGGCGGGCTGGCCGACGTAGGCGCTGACGACCTGGTCGAGTTCGCCGTACCGCCGGTCGAACTCCAGGGGCTTCATGGACATGTGCCGGTCCCTTCACACGTAGATCGGGAAGGTGCTGTGCACGACGAACCCGAGCGGACTGGCCGGGTCGCGGCGCAGCACCACCCGCGCGGCCCGCACGTCCACGGCGCCGCGCCCGGCGAGCGCCATAGCCTGGATGAGCACGCGCCCGACCGGCTCCTCTCGGGACGGCCAGGAGGCCTCGACGGTCAGCCGGGGCCGGGTGCCCTGGGCGAGCCACCGGTGGATGGCCTGCTCGTTGCGGGTGACGACCTGCTGGGCGGCCCACTGGGCGGTTTCCCGGTCGGGGTAGGTGGCGGATCTGGTGAGCATGGGGTGTTCCTCGGTGGGCGGGTCGGAGGGGCGGAGGGGCGGAGGGTCGGAGGGTCGGAGGGTCGGATCAGAGGTTCTGGAAATTCCAGAACACGGCGACTTCGTCATCGTTCACGGCGATCAGCCCGGCGTCCCAGTCGAATCCGCTGAAGGGGTTGAAACTCAGGGAGTCCTGTTTGTAGAAATCGGGCTGGTCGCTCTTCCAGCCGAGGTTGGTGTAGAAGCGGGAGTGGTCCGGGAAGCGCGACAGGATCACGTCGGCCCGTCGTTCCGTCTCCGGCAGGCGCTCCGCCCAGCCCGGTGACAGGGAGAGGTCCGTGCGGGGCGCGGATCCGAGCCGGACGATCAGCGACCGTACCGAGGCGCGGGGGAGCTCTCCCACCAGCTTCCGATAGCGTTCCGCGTCCGCGGGTGTGGAGGGTGTCTCCAGCCACGGGAACAGCGGGTCTTCCCGGCGCTCCTCCTCGCCCTCGTAGGGGTCGATGGATTCCCAGCCTCGCGGGTCCCGGGTTTCGAGGCGCATGATCGCCCCGACGTCGAGCCACCATTCGTCGTGCTCGCGGGGAGCGACGCTGACGAACGTGCAAAGCCACTGGTACAGCTTGAGCGCATCCGACCACGCCGCTGCGTCGAGCCGAACTTCTTCCATCATGTGCTCCATTACTGGGGTGCCGAGGTGTAGACGACGAAAGGCGGGTTCAGGTTCGGGTCGTACTTGAGACGAGTGGTTACGCCGTGAGTATCCTCGGGGGGCTGTATCGTCGCGGTTTGTTTGTCGGCCTGCACGGTCCGCCCGGTCACAGCGTTGCCGGTGAGGGGGCCCTCGTTGGGGACCGAGGGAACGTCGACGACCAATTCCTTTTCTGCGGGCGGTGGGTTCTTGAGCCAGTCCTGGATCTGCTCGGTGTTCTGGCGAATGTTGTACTGAGTGAATTTCTGGGCCGAATTGATGTCCGGGAAAGACGAGGACGACAGGATGACGAACTTGCCGTTCGCGCGCTGCTCGTCCTTGATTCGCTGAAGGAGCTGTTCGTCGGTCTTGCCGACGTGCTTGTCCAGGGTGTGGGCGCCGTTGAGGCCCTCGTTCGTCGCCAGGTCCAGCGAGTACATGTACGGGGAGGGGCTCTCCCCGCCGATCTGCCAGCTGTGTTCCTTCTTGAACTCGTTGAGCGAGCGCGCGCCGAAGCCCTGGGCGCGGGCGATCTCCGCCTGATAGGTCGGGGCGCTCTGGGCCGCGAAGTCCAGCTCCCAGACGAGGGCGTTGAGTGTGTTCGTGGCGTCGACGAACTCCTTGTGGTACGTCTCGACGACCGCGTTCACGCCCTGCTTGTCCATGTGGCTCCGGAAGGTGAGCACGATCCGGCCCATGATTGCGCCGACCGCCAGCTTGGTGAGGTTCGACAGACTGAGGTCGGTGAGATCCTCGGCCGTGGCCTTCGCCGCGTTGATGCCGGCCCGCTCGGTGAACTTGGTGGTCCTCTCGCCGACGTCGGAGAGGTGATCCAGGACGTCCGCGATCTTGTCCGCGGTCTCCTTCAGCACGTCGATGATGGGGCGGCGGCGGTCGGGAGTGACGTCCTTGCTGTGCCGCCACTGGCGGCCGTCCTTCTCGACCCGGTTGCCGTCCGTGTCCAGCTGCCTGCCCCACGCCGTGGCACCCCAGATGCTCTGGCCGAAGGTCCGCATGGCTGCCTGCCACTCGCCCTTGTCCCTCGGGTTGGTGATGGTGGCGATGGCGGTGTTGAGCTCGTCCGATGCCTTCACGGCCTCGGAGCCGAGCTTCCGCCAGGCTTTGGCCATGGCCCGGGTCTCGTCCTCCTTGATGCCCGGGGTGATCTCGTGGACCTTGCCCAGGCGGAGGCCGTGCTCGATGGCGGGCCGGATGACGTCGGCGAGGAAGTCGGGGAACTCGCCGATCGCGCCGGTGATCCACCAGGAGTCGACGTCCTCGCCTGTGCCGGTCCATTTGATGGGGTTGACCGGCCCGTAGCGCGGAGGCTTGTTGATGACCACCGGCTCCGGCTGCCGGTGCGGCATCGCCCCCTTGCGGCCGGACGCCTCCCATTCGGCCAGCACATAGTGGTTGGCGGTGTGGTTCAGGCCGATGGAGGCACCGCCCACGCTGACCACGCTGCGGCCCCACGCGTCGAGGAACTTCTCGACCACCTCCGCGTACTTGACCGCGAACGCGTCCGCGCCCCAGCCGGTGCCGGCAGACTGGTTGTACTCGTTCAGGACGTCGACCAGGACGAACGCCCGTTCGGCATGGGCGAACTGGGCCTCCTTCACCAGGTCCGCCGCATGGTGGACGTGCACCGGCTGGACGTCGAAACCGCCGTTCGCCGCGGGGGAAGGCGGTGCCGCCCCGGCCATCAGGCCGCCCCCCAGCCGCGCAGCACGGCCCGGTGGGCCGCGGCGTAGGCCAGGTGGCCGTTCACCACGATGTCGTGCAGCCACGCCTGGGCGGCCTGGAGGTCCTGCGCGGACCGGTCCCACTTGTCCAGCTGGTCGACGAACGTCTGGCGGGCCTCGCCGTCCCAGGTCAGGACGACCTTTTCGACGCGCCGGTAGAGCAGGTCGAGCTGTTCGTTGAGCGTCTTGAGGATCTCTTCGAGGTCCCCGGCCATGCCTTGCAGGGTGGCGAAGTCGACGGATATGTGGTCGTCGCTCGACGGCATGAATCCCCCTCGTTCGTTGTCGTCACAGGTCGGCGATGCGGCTGCGTGGTGCGGACGGCGCCGCGGGTTCGGTGTTCGGCGTGGACAGGGCGTCGGTCTCCGCCTGGATGTCGGTGTGGGACCGGATGCGCCGGAACTCCTCCAGGACTTCCAGGTCCTGCGCCGAGAACCCGTCCTTGCTCAGGCGGATCGCCTTGGCCAGGATCTTCATCGTCTCCCGGATGCGGACGGCGTCCTCCGCCGCCGCGCGGTGCCTGGTCCGGTACACCTCCGAGGCCGGTCCGTGCCAGCGGGACTCGATGCGGTCGACGATCTCGTCCATGCGCAGGAGCTGCTTCTTCAGCACCTCCTGCATCGTGTCGAGGTCCCCGGCGAGCGATTTGAGTTTGCTCTCGGTAAATGCAAGGTCTTCCGCGGAACCTGGTGTACCGGCTGTGGCGGCCGAACTCGCCGCATGAGGTGCAGCGTTCACGGTGTCTCTCCCCCCGGTGTGGTCAGTGGCTGATCACTCTGCCGACGTTAGCAAACGCGGATGGTGACCGTCGTTGCAAAACTATTGCAAGCGGCTGCTTGCAATAGTTAGCAGCAGCTGGCATGGTCGGAGCATGGCTTCACTCAACGTCGGGAATCTCGGTGAGTACCTCCGTGAGCAGCGGCGCACCGCGCAGTTGTCCTTGCGGCAGCTCGCCGAGGCGGCGGGGGTGTCGAATCCGTATCTGAGTCAGATCGAGCGGGGGCTGCGCAAGCCCAGTGCCGAGGTGTTGCAGCAGGTCGCCAAGGCGCTGCGGATCTCCGCCGAGACGCTGTACGTGCGCGCCGGGATTCTCGACGAGCAGGAGCGGGACGAGCTGGAGACGCGGGCCGTCATTCTGGCCGATCCGTCGATCAACGAGCGGCAGAAGCAGGTGCTGCTCCAGATCTACGACTCCTTCCGCAAGGAGAACGCCGCCGAGCAGCAGCAGGCGCAGCAGCCCACCGACACGTAGCACCTGAACTTCCGGGAGGACCACGACCATGGCCATCATCGACGAACTCCGTACCCCCCTCTACTTCGCCGCCGGCGCCGCCGACCTCGCCGCGCAGCAGGCCAAGAAGGTGCCCGGGCTGATCGAGCAGCTCGCCGCCGACGCGCCCGCGCGCATCGAGGCCGTGCGCAACACGGACACGAAGGCGGTGCAGGAGAAGGCGCAGGCGAAGTTCGCCGAGTTCGTCGGCGGTCTGGACACCGACCTGAAGAAGCTCGGCGAGCAGGCCCAGGACCTGGCGCTGCGCGGGGTCGGGGTCGCCGCCGAGTACGCGGTCAAGGCGCGCGAGAAGTACGAGGAGCTCGCCGCGCACGGCGAGGAGACCGTGAAGGCCTGGCGCGGCGAGGTCGCCGAGGAGATCACCGAGATCGCCGTCGTCGTCGAGCCCGAGCCGGTCGTCGAGCCCGAGCCCGAGCCCGAGACCAAGAAGGCTCCGGCCGCCCGCAAGGCCACCACCCGCAAGGCGCCCGCCAAGAAGGCCGCAGCCGAAACCGCCGAGTAAAGGCTGAGCAGAGCCGGGCGGGCGGTCCGGGCACCAAACCCGGTGTCCGGAGCGTTGTACCGGGTACCTTGGCCGCGAGGCGCTCCACCCACACACCTAGGCGGTGCTCAGCATGTTGGCGAACGGCTTCGACTCGATCCTCTCCCTGGTGACCTTCCTGGTCTTCACCGGCTTCGCCGTCGCCGCGTTCGCCTTCGCCGCCACGGCGCGCGAGGACGCCTACCGCGCGGCGGACAAGCAGACCAAGAAGTTCTGGCTGATCCTGCTCGGCATCAACCTGCTCCTCAACCTGCTGCTGCCGATGCTGTTCCTGCAGATCGCCGGGCTCATCGCCGCCATCGTCTTCATGGTCGACGTGCGGCCGGCCCTCCGCCAGATCTCCGGCGGCCGCCGCGGCGGCTCCAGCAGCGACGGCCCGTACGGCCCCTACAACGGCGGCCGGTAGCGGTTGCCGGTAGCGGTTGCCCGTAGCCGGCAGTCGGAAGAGCGCGATCAAGGCCAAGGTCCGGGCGGTTACGCCCGGGCCTTGTCCCGTTCCAGGGCGAGGACCGCGACGTCGTCCGTCAGCTCCCCGCCGTTCAGCGAGCGCACCTCCGTCACCGCCGCGTCGAGCAGCTCCTCGCCGCGCAGTCCCTCCGCCAGCTGCCGGTTGATCATCTCGACCATGCCGTCCTGGCCGAGCCGCGGCGAGCCAGGCCCCGCCGAGCGGCCCTCGATCAGCCCGTCGGTGTACATCAGCAGGCTCCACGAACCGCCCAGCTCCACCTGCCGGCGCGGCCAGCGGGCGCGCGGCAGCAGTCCCAGGGCCGGGCCCCCGTCCTCGTACGGCAGCAGCTCCGCCGCCCGCCCGTGCCGGGCGATCAGCGGCGAGGGGTGGCCCGCCAGGCACAGCCCGGCGCGGCGTCCGTCCGCCGAGATGTCGACGGTGCACAGCGTTGCGAAGATCTCGTCGTTCTCGCGCTCGTGCTCCAGGACCTGCTGGAGGGTGGAGAGCAGCTCGTCCCCGCACAGCCCCGCGAAGGTCAGCGCCCGCCAGGCGATCCGCAGCTCCACGCCGAGCGCCGCCTCGTCAGGCCCGTGGCCGCAGACGTCGCCGATCATCGCGTGCACGGTGCCGTCCGGGGTGCGCACGGTGTCGTAGAAGTCGCCGCCGAGCAGCGCCCGGGACCGGCCGGGCCGGTAGCGGGCCGCGAACCGCAGGTCGGAGCCCTCCAGGAGCGGCGTGGGCAGCAGTCCGCGCTCCAGGCGGGCGTTCTCCTGGGCGCGCAGCCGCGACTCGGCCAGCTTGATCTTCACGACGTCGTTGCGCTTGCGCTCGACCGCGTAGCGGATGGCGCGGCTCAGCAGCCGCCCGTCCAGCTCCTCCTTGAAGAGGTGGTCCTGCGCCCCGACCCGTACCGCCTCGGCCGCGAGCTCCGCGTCCCCGGCCGCCGCGAGCGCGAGCACGGCGTGCCGCGGCGCGAGCCGCAGGATGTGCCGCAGCGGTGCGAGCAGGTCGTCCTCGGCCCCGCGGGGGGCGGGCAGGGAGAGGTCGACGAGGACGCAGTGCACGTCGTCGGTGAGCAGCCGCTCGGCCTCGGTGAGGTTGCGGGCGGTGCGGATACGGACCCGGGTCCCGGCCGCGTCGAGCAGCTCGGGTACGGCGAGGGCGCCGGCCGGGTCGTCCTCGACGACCAGGAGCGTGAGGTCGTGGGCGGTGCCGGGCGTTCCGGGTGCCGCGGGAGAATCGATTCTCTGGCGCGGTACGGGTACGGGCATCGGTTTGGGTTTCCTTCCCTCCCCCCGAGGGCCGGGGACCGACCATAGCGGTACCGCGGGGCGCAGCGGAATGGCGATCACCGAGTGAACCGGCACGGCGGTATGGCATATGCCACGGATGGGGAGGTAGTCGCCGCTCGGAGCGTGTGACGGCGGGCCGGCGGGCGCTCCGGGCGATGAGAAACGTCACGTCGGGGCGGGGGCGAAGGGGGCGTGCGGAGGGCGTGCGGAGCCCACGCGGAGGTCGTGCGGAGAGTTGGAGAAGGGTGCGCGCAGCGTACGAGGAGGGCGCGCGGGAGTACGAAGAGGGGGCGGCGCGCGGAGCCGTACGGCGCCGGCATCCCGTCCTCCGGTTACTCCGGCCGCACCACGCCCAGGATCTCCATCGAGCCCGCGCCCGCGATCGTCACGTTCCGGCCGGGGCGCGGCGCGTGGACGATCGCGCCGTTGCCCACGTACATCCCGATGTGGGTGGCGTCCTTGTAGTAGACGATCAGGTCGCCGGGCCGCATGTCCTTGATGTCCACGTGCGGCAGCAGGCGCCACTGCTCCTGCGAGGTGCGCGGGATCGGATGGCCGGCCGCCGCCCAGGCGGACTGGGTGAGGCCGGAGCAGTCGTACGAGCCGGGGCCCTCGGCGCCCCACACGTACGGCTTGCCGATCTGCGCCGTCGCGAACTCCACCGCGCGCTTGCCCGCCGGGGTGGCCTTCTCGCTGAGGCCCTTGAGGACGCCGGAGTCGAGCCAGGCGGTCTGCGCCTTGTACTGCGCCTGCTCCTCCAGGCGCAGCAGCCGGGCCCGCTCCTCGGCGGCGAGCTGCGACTCCAGCTTCTTCGCCGCCTCGATCTTGCCGTTGATCTCCTTCTTCGCCTTGGCCTGCTTGACCCGGTTGGCCTCCAGCTTCGTCCAGTTGAGGCTGGCGTCCTTGGCGTAGGCGGTCAACAGCGCCTGGGTGCTCGTCATCTCGGCGAGCAGGTCCTTGGTGGCCTTGTGGCCCTCCTTGAGGCGGCCGGCGTTGTCGAGGAAGAGCTGCGGGTCGTTGGTGAGGACGAACTGAGCGCCGTCCGGCAGACCGCCGTTGCGGTACTGCGCGCGGGCGGCGGCGCCGGCGCGCGCCTTGAGGTCGTCGATCTTCTCCTGGCCGGCCACGATCTGCCGGGCGAGCTTCACGATCTCGTCGGACTGCTCCTTGGCCTTCTCTTCGGCCAGGTTGTACGCGTCGGTGGCGGCGGCCGCCTGACGGTAGAGCCCGTCGATCTCCTTGCGGACCTCTTCGAGGGTCTTCTTCGGCTGCGCGGGCGGCCCGGGCGGCAGCGGGGCCGCGGCGGCCTGGAGGGTGAGCGCGGGTGAGGCGAGCACCGTCAGGGCGCAGACCACGGTGAGCGTGGCGATGGCGTGGCGGCGTCGGTTCACTGGCTCCCCCTCAGGACACCGAATCTGAAGCTCTGTCTACTGCTCTACTGCTATTGCACTGCTGCTGCACTGCTGCTGTGCTGTATCTGATTTACCGTCAGTAACTTACTGGTGACCTTGGCGATAGTGCCATGCCGAACCCGAAAGCAACAGGGGAAAGCCGGGCCTGTCGGGTCACTTCCCCCCACGGTGGACGTACGCGGCGCCGGGCGCGTTCCACAGCCCGGGGAAATTCAGGGGGAGTTCACTCATCCCGTACGGGGCGCCAGCGCGTCCCAGCGCACGCTCACCTCGCCCTGGCGCCAGCGCCGCGGCCCGTCCGTGAGCGGCCAGTCCGCCGCCAGGGCGCGCACGGAGCGGATCCAGCGCTGCCGGGCGCCGAGCGAGGCGAAGGGCGCGGCGGCGGCCCAGGCGCGGTCGAAGTCCCGGAGGAAGGCGTGCACCGGCTCGCCGGGCACGTTCCGGTGGATGAGGGCCTTGGGCAGCCGCTCGGCGAGATCGGACGGCCGGTCGAGCGAACCGAGGCGGGTCGCGAAGGTCACCGTGCGCGGACCCGAGCGGTCGAGCGCGACCCAGACGTGCCGCCGCCCGATCTCGTCGCAGGTGCCCTCGACGAGCAGCCCGTCCGGCGCGAGCCGCCGGCACAGGCGCTCCCAGACGGCGGCGACCTGCTCCTCGTCGTACTGCCGCAGCACGTTCGCGGCCCGGATCAGCGAGACCTCGCCCGGCACCGGCACCTCGAAGCCGCCGTGCCGGAAGGTCAGCCCCTCCCGCTCGTACGGCTGCGCCGCGGCCACCCGGGCCGGCTCGATCTCGACCCCGACGACCACCGCCCGCGGATCGGCGGTCCGCAGCCGCCCGAGCAGTTCGACGGCGGTCCACGGCGCGGCCCCGTACCCGAGGTCCACCGCGACCGGGGCCGCCTCCGAGCGCCGCATCGCCGGGCCGTGCACGGCCGCGATCCACCGGTCCTGGCGCCGCAGACGGTTCGGATTCGTGGTCCCGCGCGTCACCGTCCCGACGGGGCGGACGGCGGCGGTACTGGTGGTGCGGCGGGCCATGCCATGAGCGTAAGCGAGCGCATGGGGTGCGGAGCGCCCCCTGGGCGGACCCTGGGCGCCCCCTGGGCCGTACCGCCGGCCGCCGTCTCCGCCGTAATGACCGCCGCCTCCGCCGTAATGAATTGGCAAAGCGAAGCCCCGGACGGAAATGAAAGCGGGCATTCCGGTGTTCTGGAGGCCGGTGGGTGTTCCGCACCCTCCCTCTGCCATGCCCGACAGCGGAACCACAGCGGAAGGACCGCCGACGTGAGCCAGTACGTGTCCCGGTTCGCCGGCACCCTGGCGACGCAGTCCCGGCTCCGGCTTCCCGGCCGGCACCGTGGGCCGCGCCGGGTGGCCATGCTCAGTGTGCACACCTCGCCGCTGCACCAGCCGGGGACCGGCGACGCGGGCGGCATGAACGTCTACATCGTGGAGCTGGCCAAGCGGCTCGCCGCGATCAACGTCGAGGTGGAGATCTTCACCCGCGCCACCACCGGCGGCCTCGCGCCGGTCGTCGAGCTCGCGCCCGGTGTGCTCGTACGGCACGTGGACGCCGGTCCGTACGAGGGGCTGGCCAAGGAGGAGCTGCCGGCGCAGCTGTGCGCCTTCACGCACGGCGTGATGCAGGCCTGGGCGGGGCAGCGCTCCGGGCACTACGACCTGGTGCACTCCCACTACTGGCTGTCCGGGCACGTCGGCTGGCTCGCCGCCGAGCGCTGGGGCGTCCCGCTCGTCCACACCATGCACACCATGGCCAAGGTCAAGAACGCGGCGCTCGCGGACGGCGACACCCCCGAGCCCGCCGCCCGCGTGATCGGCGAGACGCAGATCGTCGAGGCCGCCGACCGGCTCATCGCCAACACGGCCGAGGAGGCCGACGAGCTCTCCCGTTTCTACGACGCCGATCCGGCCAAGATCGCCGTCGTGCACCCCGGGGTCAACCTGGACCACTTCCGCCCCGCCGACGGCCGCGCCGCCGCCCGGGCCCGGCTCGGGCTGCCGCAGGACGCCTTCATCCCCGCGTTCGCCGGCCGCATCCAGCCGCTCAAGGCCCCCGACATACTGCTCCGCGCCGCCGCGATCCTCGTCGACCGCGACCCCTCCCTCCGCTCCCGGATGGTCGTGCCGGTGGTCGGCGGCCCCAGTGGCAGCGGCCTCGCCAAGCCGGAGGGGCTGCAGAAGCTCGCCGCCAAGCTCGGCATATCCGACGTCGTGCGGTTCCATCCGCCGGTCGGGCAGGACCGGCTCGCCGACTGGTTCCGGGCCGCGAGCGTGCTCGTCGTGCCCTCGTACAGCGAGTCCTTCGGCCTGGTCGCCATCGAGGCCCAGGCGGCCGGCACCCCGGTCGTCGCGGCGGCGGTGGGCGGTCTGCCCGTGGCCGTACGGGACGACGTCACCGGTTTCCTCGTGCAGGGCCACGACCCGGCGGACTACGCCCGCGCCCTGGAGCGGTTCACCGCCGAGCCGCGGCTCTCCGA
The DNA here is from genome assembly GCF_041270065.1 of Streptomyces fradiae. NCBI lineage: Bacteria > Bacillati > Actinomycetota > Actinomycetes > Kitasatosporales > Streptomycetaceae > Streptomyces > Streptomyces fradiae. The sequence continues at coordinate 4,320,146 of NZ_CP065958.1, forward strand.
CCGGATGGGCGCGGCGGCGGCCCGGCACGCCGGTTCCTTCGGCTGGGACACGGCGGCCTCGGCGACGGCGGACGTGTACACGGCCGCGATGCACGACCACCGCGCGCGCCACGAGCACGGCCTGCGCGAGCTGCGCGAACTGCGCGAGCACCGGCGTCGCGTACGCTCCCACCATGGCTGAGGCAGCGGAGGCAGCAGAGGCGGCGAAGACCGGGGCGAATCCCGGGGCGAAGACCGGGGACGTCCGGCGGATCGTCGAGGACACCTTCAAGGACGCCGAACTGGAGTGGGAGTCCACCGAACCGGGCTCCTACGTCGTCAAGCTGCCGGGCACGCGCAAGCTGTTCACGACGCTGTCGCTGCGCGTGGGACGCCACTCCCTCTCCCTCAACGCCTTCGTCATCCGGCACCCCGACGAGAACGAGGCCGGCGTGCACCGCTGGCTGCTCGAACGCAATCTGCGTCTGTACGGGGTGAGTTACGCGATCGATCCGCTCGGCGACATCTACCTCGCCGGCAAGCTCCCGCTCGCGGCCGTCACACCCGAGGAGCTGGACCGGCTCCTCGGGTCCGTCCTGGAGGCGGCGGACGGCGACTTCAACACGCTCCTGGAGCTGGGCTTCGCGTCGGCGATCCGCCGCGAGTACGCGTGGCGGGTGTCGCGCGGGGAGTCGACCCGTAACCTCGACGCGTTCAAGAACCTGACCCAGAAGCCGGCGAACTGACCCGGGCCGGGTCCGGGTTCAGGCGGAGCTGACCTTCACGTCCTCGGAGGCCTTCACGTCCTCGGAGGCCTTCGCGTCCTCGGAGGCCTTCGCGTCCTCGGAGACCTTCGCCACGGGCGCCGTCTCCTCGTCCTCCTCGGCGTCCGCGAGGGCCGTCCGCAGGCGGGTCTGGTAGCCGAGGGCGGCGACGGCGCCGATCACGAAGCAGGAGATCCACAGGACGTCCGGGCCGGGCCCGTCCACGATCCAGCCGGCCAGGATCGGGGCGACGAAACCGGCCACCGCCCAGGACATGCCCATCACGCCCTGGTAGCGGCCGCGGGCGTGCTCGGGCGCGAGCCGGGCGGTGGCGGCGGCGTTCGTCGGGACGTGGACCATCTCGCCGATGGTCCAGACGATGACGGTCGCGGCGAAGGCGACGGGGCTGCCGGCCAGGGCGGTGGCGCCGGTGCCGAGGGCGAAGAGGAGGGAGGAGACGGTCAGCAGGAGCACCGGCGAGCGCTTGTCGGTGACCTTGTTGACGAGCAGCTGGAAACCGACGATGACGATGCCGTTGACGGCGATGACCGCGCCGTACGCCGAGGGCTTCAGGCCCTCGCCGGTCATGGTGAGCGGCAGGCCGATCCAGGGCGCGGTGAAGACCAGGCAGACGAGCAGGTTGAGGGTCACCAGGGTGCGGAAGGGCGCGTCGCGCAGCACGGTGAGGATGCTGACCTTCTCCTCGGCGACGGCCTTGCCGGTGGTCGCGTCGAGCGCGGCGGCCGGCCGGGTCTCCGGCAGGCGGAGGAAGACGATCAGGGCGCAGAGCGCGGTCGCGGCGGCGTCGACGAGGAAGAGGGTGCGGTAGCCGAGGACGATCGCGACGCCGCCGCCGATGGCGGCGATGGCGAAGCCGAGGTTGAGCGCCCAGTAGTTGAGCGCGTAGGCGCGGCGCACCTCGTGGGCGGGGACCATGTCCGCGATGGCGGCGTTGATGGACGGCCGGACGCCCTGCATGGCGATGCCCATGAGGAAGACGACGAGGGCGATGGCCCAGGCGCTGGTGACGAGTGCGAGCAGTACGGCGCAGGAGGCGGCCGCGAGGTGCATGGTGACCATGGTGGGGCGGCGGCCCCAGCGGTCGGTGAGCATGCCGCCGAGCGGGGAGCCGGCGACGCCGCCGAGGCCGTGCAGGGCGACGACGAGTCCGGCGAACCAGGCGGAGAGCCCGAGCTCCTGGGTGAGGTAGAGGGAGAGGAAGGTGAGGACGAAGGCGCCGGTCCGGTTGACGAGGGTCGACAGCCAGAGCCACCAGAAGCCGCCCGGGAACCCCGAGACGGTGGCGCGCGCTGATCGTCTGAGCGAATCGATGGACATGTGTGGCCCGGCCCCCTGTGAGTAAGTCCCGCTTGCAGCCCTCGTAACTTACGAATCTCATAGGCCGGACGCCAGTGAATTGACGGTGCGCGTCAATCGGCGGCCGTCGTCTAGGCTCGGACGCATGGCCGACGCACCGTACAAGCTGATCCTCCTCCGCCACGGCGAGAGCGAATGGAACGCGAAGAACCTGTTCACCGGCTGGGTGGACGTCAACCTCACCGAGAAGGGCGAGAAGGAGGCGGTCCGCGGCGGTGAGCTGCTGAAGGACGCCGGCCTGCTGCCCGACGTGCTGCACACCTCGCTGCAGAAGCGCGCCATCCGCACGGCGCAGCTCGCCCTCGAGGCCGCCGACCGCCACTGGGTCCCGGTCCACCGCTCGTGGCGTCTGAACGAGCGCCACTACGGCGCGCTGCAGGGCAAGGACAAGGCGCAGACCCTCGCGGAGTTCGGCGAGGAGCAGTTCATGCTGTGGCGCCGCTCCTACGACACCCCGCCGCCGGCCCTCGCCGACGACTCCGAGTTCTCCCAGGCCGACGACGCCCGCTACGCGTCGATCCCGCCGGAGCTGCGCCCGCGGACCGAGTGCCTGAAGGACGTCGTGGAGCGCATGCTCCCGTACTGGTACGACGGCATCGTCCCCGACCTCCTCGCCGGCCGCACGGTCCTCATCGCCGCCCACGGCAACAGCCTGCGCGCCCTGGTGAAGCACCTCGACGGCATCTCTGACGCCGACATCGCGGGCCTCAACATCCCCACGGGCATCCCGCTGGCCTACGAGCTCGACGAGAACTTCAAGCCGATCAAGCCGGGCGGCACGTACCTGGACCCGGAGGCGGCGGCTGCGGCGATCGAGGCCGTGAAGAACCAGGGCAAGAAGTAACCTTCCCGCACGAGAGAGCCCCCGTCCTGCCGGTGTACGGCAGGACGGGGGGCTCTTCGTTTGTCGTCGGTGCTGTCGTCGGTGCTGTCGTCGGTGCTCCTGGGGCGCCTGGGATGGGTGGGATCCGGGCGTTCGGGTCGCGTGACGGGAATGTCCCGGGTGTGCGACAGAGGGTGGCCGGATCTCGCGGCTGTGGGGGGTGCGTTGCTACGTTCCGGGACGGGATGCGGCTTCGGATGGCCGCCGCAGAAGAGGGGGAGTCCCGGAATGAACATCACGCGCTTCAGATCCGCTGCCGTCACGCTCGCCGCCGTCGCGCTGGCCGCCGCGCTCACGGGGTGTCAGAAGGACAAGGCCGCGGCGCCCGCTCCGGCCGCCTCGCCCGCCTCGAGCTCGGCGCCCGCCCCGGCCACGACCACGGACGCGCCCACCGCCGTACCCGCCTCCAAGCCGTCCTCCAAGCCGTCTTCCGGGTCCACCACGTCCGGCACCAAGAAGAAGACGTCCAAGAAGGGCACCAAGAAGGGCACCACTTCCGGTGGCGGCGGTACGGCGGCGCCCGGGTGCGTGACGAGCGCGCCGAACCCGGACGCGTACGACCCCGACGAGTTCGCCCTCTACCGCATCGAGGAGCTTCCCGGAAGCACGGGCAAGGTCAACCTCGTCATGCAGCACGGCGCGTGGGGCTGCGGCACCCCGGACAGTGACGGCGCGCCGTTCGTCGTCAGCGGTGAGGACAGCCGCTGGGCCCTCGACCAGGCGGCGTACGTCACCGCCACCGACCCGATCGTCCCGAGCACCGAGAACCAGCGGATCGGTGTCCAGGAGCTCATCGACTGGGTGAACGCGCACCCGGACTCCGGGCTGGTCTTCCGCTACGAGGTGGGCGAGGACGGCGCGATCCACCGCCTGGACCAGGTGTTCATGCCGTAGGGCGTGGGGCGCGGGCGCGGGGCGTGGCCGTGGGCCGGACGGGTGACAAAGAAACCTTCCGGCTCGCGGGCGCGGCATGAGGGGCGTACGGGGAGCGGTAGAGGTCGGGCAGTGCAGTTCCGTTCCGTCCGGATCCGCCCTGTCCCGTACGCCCTCTCCTCACCATGAAACGAGACCTTCCCGTGCGCCTTCGGCACACCCTCGCCGCCGCTTGCGGTGCCCTCGCCCTCACCGCCGCCTTCGCCACCCCGGCCCATGCCACCACCGGCGACTTCTCCTACCGCGTGGTCGGCCTGAACGGCGAGCCCATCGCCGTCACCCTGCACGACCCGGCGAGCGATCAGTGCATCACCCTCGCCGAGGTCGCGGACCCGGACGCCTCCGCACCGGCCTTCGCCCCGCACAACGACACCGACGAGTACGCGATGGTCTTCACCGAGCCCGACTGCACCGGTGACTCCTGGACCCTCCGCCCCCACGGCCGCCCGGCCTCGGACCGACTGAAGCTGCGCTCGGTGGTCTTCCTCAGGCCCTGACCGCCGCCCGGCCTACTGCGTACGAACCTTCGCGCCGGCCGCCCGCAGCACCTCGGTTGTCGGCCGGAGGTCCAGGCCCATCAGCACCTCGTCCCGGAGGTCCTCCGGAGTCGGGCCCAGGCGTAGGGCTTGGGGCCAGCGGCCGGTTTCGGTCCAGCCGAGGGCGGTGTAGAAGGCTTCCAGGCCCTCGCCGCCGCGGGCGGCGAGGCGGAGGTGGGTGAGGGAGAGCTCGTCGCGGGCCACGCGGTGGAGTTCGCGCATCAGGGCGGTGCCCAGGCCGTGGCCGCGGAAGTCGGGGTGGGTCTGCAGGTGGTGGACCGAGCCCCAGTGCGCGACCAGCGGGTTCGGGTCGTGGCCGAGGACCACCCAGCCGGCGAGGCGCGCACCCACCGTTGCGGTGATCAGGCGGTGCCCGTCCGGCGCGAGGCGCGCGATCAGCGCGTCCGTGACCGGGGCGACCTCCGCCTCCGCGACCGGCGGGAAGGGGAAACCGGCGGCCCCGCCCGCGTTGGTGACCGCGATCCAGCAGTCGATCAGCTGCCGGCGCAGCGCGGGGGACACCTCCTCGGGGGCGTTCGCCCGGGCGAGGACGGTACGGCGGAGCAGCGCGGGTACGGCAGGCATGCGCCCCATCCTGGCGCCCCCCGCACACAACGCAAGGCCTGAACAACGCAAGGCCTCGTCTAACGTCTGCCCATGAGTTCGTCACCGATACCGGCGCCGCGCCTGGAGCCGGTCACCCCGGCCACCGTCGACGCCGCCCTCGCCTTGAAGGTCCACCCCCACCAGCAGGACAACGTCGCGCCCGTCGCCCACTCGCTCGCCGAGGCCTATGCGTACGGGGACACCGCCTGGCCGCGGCTGATCTTCGACGGGGACGAGCTCGTCGGCTTCGTCATGGCCTTCGTCGACATCCAGTGGGACGCCGAGCGGGACCCGGCCGACCTCCGCAGCGGTCTGTGGCGGCTGAACATCGGCGCCGAGCACCAGGGCAAGGGGTACGGGCGGTTCGCCGTCGACGCCGTGCGCGACGAGCTGCGGCGGCGCGGGGCCGGGCAGCTGTACGTGACCTGGCACCGCGGCGAGCACGGGCCCGGTGACTTCTACCGCCGGCTCGGCTTCCGCGAGACCGGCGAGCTCGCCGGCGACCAGACCGTCGGCGTACTCGACCTCGTACAGCCTGCATAGCAGCGGGAAGCGGAACGGGGCCCGCCGTCGGCAGGCCCCGCACCCGAGTCCTACGAGGAGCAGCCCCCGCACTGGCACGGCCCGCCGGACTGGCAGCCGCAGCCGCAGCCGGAGCCGCAGCCGCAGGCGCCGAGGACGGGCAGGAACTGGGCGCCGCGCGGGGCCGGCGGCTCCTGCGGGCGGTCGGTGGTCGGAGCGGTGTCGGCCATGGGGGTCCCTCCCTCAGAGGCGTACCTCGCCTCCCCCCATTGCATGCCCACCCCCCAGGGCGCATCAACGGCGCACTGTTGTGCGACCACCTCCCGCCGTGGGTCCTTACGCGCCCTCGACCGGCACGTCCGCCGGCTGCAGCTCGTCCGCGTGCTCGCCCGTCACCAGGTAGACCACGCGCTTGGCCACCGACACGGCGTGGTCGGCGAACCGCTCGTAGTAGCGGCCGAGCAGCGTCACGTCCACGGCGGTCTCGATGCCGTGCTTCCAGCGGTCGTCCATCAGGTGCTGGAAGAGCGTGCGGTGCAGCAGGTCCATCTCGTCGTCGTCCTGCTCCAGCTGCATCGCCATGTCGACGTCCTTGGTGATGATCACCTCGGCGGCCTTCGCCATCAGGCGCTGCGCCAGCTGACCCATCTGGAGGATCGTCGCGTGCAGGTCGTTCGGCACGGCCCGGTCCGGGAAACGCAGCCGGGTCAGCTTGGCCACGTGCTGGGCCAGGTCGCCCGAGCGCTCCAGGTCGGCGCTCATCCGCAGCGAGGTCACCACGATCCGCAGGTCCGTCGCCACCGGCTGCTGCCGGGCGAGCAGCGCGATCGCGCGCGCCTCCAGGTCGTGCTGGAGGTCGTCGACCTTCTGGTCCGCGGCGATGACGCTCTCCGCGAGCTTCAGGTCGGCGTCCAGCATGGCCGTGGTGGCGCGCCCGATCGCGGACCCGACCAGGCGGGCCATCTCGACCAGGCCCTCGCCGATCGAGTCAAGTTCCTCGTGGTACGCGTCCCGCATCGATGTCCCTCTCTTCACGCCTCTGCTGTACGCCTGTATCTGCGTAGGCCCGTATCCGCTGTACGCCTGTACGGCCGTACGTACCCCCTACGGTCGGGCCCCTACGCGTCCGGCACCAGCCCCTCGCGTGAATCACCCCTGTCCCCCAGGTGAACTCTGGGCAACGGACGCCGCAGTCTCCATCAGGGCAAATGAACCCGGCCCGTCCCCTCGGTGAACTCTGGGCGACGACTGTTCGAGCAGCCACTCGGACGGCTGGGAGAGTGTCATTCGTCCCGCATAACCTGGATGGCATGGACGTGAACGCGGCGGTCGCCGCATTGGCCGCGATCGCCGGGGTGTGCACCGGCGTGATCGCCATGCTGGCATTCCGCTGGAGCGAGCGCGACCAGGCGCGACCCACCCGTACCTCCCTGCACACCGACGCCGTGCTGCCGCCCGGCGTCGACACCGTGCTGTCCGTGCTGCGCTCCTCCGCGGTCGTCCTCGACGAGAGCGACTCGGTGGTCAAGGCCAGCTCGGCGGCGTACGCGCTCGGCCTGGTCCGCGGCGGGAAGCTGGCCGTGGAGCCCATGCTCAACATGGCCCGCGACACCCGCAGGGACGGGGAGATACGACAGGTCGAGCTGGATCTGCCGCGGCGCGGCACCGGGCGCGGCGAGGCCCTCGCCGTCTCCGCCCGGGTCGCCCCGCTGGGGTCCCGGCTGGTGCTCCTGCTCGTCGAGGACCTGACGGAGGCGCGGCGCATCGAAGCGGTGCGGCGCGACTTCGTGGCGAACGTGAGCCATGAGCTGAAGACCCCGACCGGCGCGCTCTCCCTGCTCTCCGAGGCGGTCATGGACGCCTCGGACGACCCCGAGGCGGTCACCCGCTTCGCGGGCCGGATGCAGATCGAGGCCACCCGCCTCACCAATCTCGTGCAGGAGCTCATCGACCTCTCGCGGGTGCAGAACGACGACCCGCTGGAGGACTCCGAGCCGGTGCGGGTGGACGAGCTGGTCGCCGAGGCGATCGACCGTTCGCGCCACACCGCGTCCACCAAGCAGATCACCATGGCGTCCGGAGGCACGGCCGACCTGTCCGTCTGGGGCAGCCGGGGGCAGCTCGCCGCCGCCCTCGGCAACCTCGTGGAGAACGCCGTCAACTACTCGCCGGCCCGCACCCGGGTGGGCATCGCCGCCCGCCGGGTGGCGGCGCCCGGCGGGGATCTGATCGAGATAGCGGTGACCGACCAGGGCATCGGCATCTCGGAGAAGGACCGCGAGCGGATCTTCGAACGCTTCTACCGGGTCGACCCGGCCCGCTCCCGTGCCACCGGTGGTACGGGGCTCGGCCTGGCCATCGTCAAGCACGTGGCCGCCTCCCACGGTGGCGAGGTCACCGTGTGGAGCACCGAGGGCCAGGGCTCGACCTTCACCCTGCGGCTCCCCGAGGCGGGCGCCGCGCGGAACCGCCGATCCGACGAGGACGGGCCCGACGCCGACCCCGACGCCGAAGGCGGCGGCGGGTTCGGCTCCGGCCACGGTGCCGCCTCCACCTCCCCCACCCCCGATCTCATGACCGAACCACTCCCCGCCCCGGAGGTCCTTCCGTGACCCGTGTGCTTGTCGTCGAGGATGAGGAATCCTTCAGCGACGCCCTGTCGTACATGCTCCGCAAGGAGGGCTTCGAGGTCGCCGTCGCGGCGACCGGGCCCGACGGCCTCGACGAGTTCGAGCGCAACGGGGCGGATCTCGTCCTCCTCGACCTCATGCTGCCGGGTCTGCCCGGTACGGAGGTGTGCCGCCAGCTGCGCAGCCGCTCGAACGTCCCGGTCATCATGGTGACCGCCAAGGACAGCGAGATCGACAAGGTCGTCGGCCTGGAAATAGGAGCCGACGACTACGTGACGAAGCCCTTCTCCTCGCGGGAGCTGGTCGCCCGCATCCGCGCGGTGCTGCGCCGCCGCGGCGAGCCGGAGGAGGTCACCCCCGCCGCCCTGGAGGCCGGCCCGGTCCGTATGGACGTCGACCGCCACGTCGTCACCGTCGGCGGCGGCAAGGTCGACCTGCCCCTGAAGGAGTTCGACCTCCTGGAGATGCTGCTCCGCAACGCGGGCCGCGTCCTCACCCGCATGCAGCTCATCGACCGTGTCTGGGGCGCGGACTACGTCGGCGACACGAAGACCCTCGACGTCCACGTGAAGCGCCTCCGCGCCAAGATCGAGCCCGACCCGGGCGCGCCGCGGTATCTGGTGACGGTGCGAGGCCTCGGCTACAAGTTCGAGCCGTAGAGCGGGGCCTCCTGCCCGCAGCCCACGATCGGCGGACGGAGTCCGGCGCAGCGTCCCGAAGCCTGGGAGGCCCCCTGGGGCCGAGCAGTGCGAGGGGCGCAGTGCGGGCAGGGGCTCGAGCCGGACCCCGGTGCGCCGCGGTATCTGGTGACGGTGCGGGGCCTCGGGTACAAGTTCGAGCCGTAAGCCGGACTCGTAGGTCGGCATACGTAAGGGGCGCCCCCTCCTCGGAGGGGGCGCCCCTTACGTATGTACGGGTACGGCTCAGTGGCCGGCGGCCTCGTGGCTCGCCTCGCCCGTCGGGGTGGCGGTGCCCGTGGGGGTGGCCGTGCCGGTCGGGGTGGCCGTGGTGGTGGCGGTGGCGGTCGGGGTGGCGACCGGGGCCTTCGGGAGCTCGGACGGGCCGAAGTCCTTGAAGTAGCCCTGCGCGGGGACGACGAAGGCGCCGATCGCCACGTCGCCGGTCTGGCTCAGCTTGAAGACGACCTTCTGCGAGTCGCCGTTCTTGGCCTCGCGCAGGCCGCCCTCGATCACGGCGGACGCGTTGCCCTGGCCGCCGATGACGACGGAGCCGCCGGCGGGGACGACGATCGGGCCGTTGCCCTCGGCCGCCTTGAGCTTCACGGTGCCGACGGCGCCCGGCAGGGTGATCGAGTCGATGGTCTGGCGGACCTGGCCGTTGTTGAAGACGGTGGCGGAGACGACCGCCGGGCCGACCGCGCCCGGGTCGGGCTGGGTGATCACGAGGGCGTTCTGGACCTTGACGTCGTCCACGGTGACGGCGGCGTTGTCCGGCCGGACGCCGAGCGTCTGTGCGTCGTTGCCCGCACCACAGGCGGACAGGGCGGCGATCGAGATCACGACGGCGGTGGCGGCGAGGGCGCCGCGTCGAAGGCTGCGGCTCACGGCGGCGGCAACTCCTAGGACGTACGGACGGGCTAAGGACGGACTAAAGGTGTGTCAGCGCGCTTAGGTTACCGAGCCGCACTCTCCGTCCCGCACCCGACCCGCCCCCTGCGTGCAGGCGCGTCCGCCCGGCACCTCTCCGGCCGGTCATCCAGCCGGTCATCCAGCCGGTCACCCCGCCGGTCATCCAGCCGGTCATGGAGCCCGTCACCCGGCCGGTCGCGCACCCCGCGGCGAGAACTTGCCGTCATGGCCGGAACATGACGTATTGACGTGGCGTTCACATAAGTGTCGTGATCAATTCGACCGCCGGCCGCGCATTACGCCATGGGCGGGGCGCCGGCGCCATTCGAGAAACCCCTGCCGAGCAATGTTGATCAATTCGGGAATCCGGCCGTACGGGTGATCGATCCTCGAACGGAGTACGTGAAGCAGGCCACATCGAACCCGGCAAACCGGGGCATCACCCCTCCTCTCGGCCCCCTCCGAAGCCTGTGACGTCGACGTTTCGCTGCGTCGACGCAGCCGCTCCGACCTGCGAATACCGCCTTCCGGAAGCCCGCCGCAGCACGCGGGCGACGCACTTGTCAAGCCCCGAGATATGCCCTGACCTGCGAAAACGCCATTCAGAAGAAGCCGTATCCGTGTTACCCTGGATAGCCACGGAAGGGGTACCTGTCACATGACGTTCAAGGTTGGCGACACCGTGGTCTATCCCCATCACGGGGCCGCGCTGATCGAGGCCATCGAAACTCGCCAGATCAAAGGCGTGGACAAGACCTACTTGGTGCTCAAGGTCGCGCAGGGCGACCTGACGGTTCGTGTGCCGGCGGACAATGCGGAGTTCGTCGGTGTTCGCGACGTGGTCGGTCAGGACGGGCTGGACCGGGTCTTCGAGGTGCTGCGCGCACCGTACGCAGAAGAGCCGACGAACTGGTCCCGTCGCTACAAGGCAAACCTGGAGAAGCTCGCCTCCGGCGATGTCATCAAGGTCGCCGAAGTAGTGCGCGACCTGTGGCGCCGAGAGCGCGAGCGCGGTCTCTCCGCAGGTGAGAAGCGCATGCTCGCCAAGGCTCGGCAGATCCTGGTGAGCGAGCTGGCGCTCGCGGAGAACACCAACGAGGACAAGGCCGAGGCGCTCCTCGACGAGGTGCTCGCGTCCTGACGCCGGCTCCTGTGTCGCCTGAAGCTGTCTGACGCCTGGCGCACCACCCGCCATGCCCAGCAAGCCCAGCATCAATGCCGCGGTGCCCGTCGGCGCGCTGTGAATCCGATCGATGAATCCCATCGATTCCATCGATTCCACAGTGCCGTCGCCGGGCACTGCGGCATGTTCGTCTCCTCTTTTTTCCTTCTCTCCCATCCCCAGCGGCTCTCGCATGGCGACGCCTCGACCGTCGTCACGGAAGGGCCCGGTCGAGGCGTCGCCACCAGCTTGTTGACGCCATACCCACGACGCCCTCGGAAACAAACCTGCCGGAGTGGAACCGATGACAGACCAAGCGCGTCCTCCTCGCACCGCCGTGGTGATTCCCGCGGCCGGCCGGGGCGTGCGCCTCGGCCCGGGCGCCCCCAAGGCGCTGCGCGCGCTGAACGGCACCCCCATGCTCATCCACGCCGTCCGGGCGATGGCCGCCTCCCGCGCCGTCTCCCTCGTCGTCGTGGTCGCGCCGTCCGACGGCGCCGCCGAGGTGAAGAACCTCCTCGACGCCCACGCCCTGCCCGACCGCACCGACTACGTGGTCGTCCCCGGCGGCGAGACCCGCCAGGAGTCCGTCCACCTCGGCCTGAAGGCCGTCCCGGACGACATCACCACCGTCCTCGTCCACGACGCCGCCCGCCCGCTGGTGCCGGTCGACACCGTGGACGCGGTCATCGAGGCGGTACGGGACGGGGCCGTCGCCGTCGTCCCCGCGCTGCCCGTCGCCGACACCGTCAAGGAGGTCGAGCCGGCCGAGCGCCCGGGCGGCCCCGAGCAGGTCGTCGCCACCCCGGTGCGCGCCCGCCTCCGCGCCGTACAGACTCCGCAGGGCTTCGACCGGGAGACCCTGGTCAACGCCCACGCCACCGTCGCCCTCATCGGCGACGGCGCCACCGACGACGCCGGCATGGTCGAGAAGCTCGGCGCGCCCGTGGTCGTCGTGCCCGGCCACGAAGAGGCCTTCAAGGTGACCCGCCCCCTCGACCTCGTCCTCGCCGAGGCCGTACTCGCCCGCAGGAGGGCCAACGATGGCTTCTGAGCCCACCCCGCAGACCCCGGTCCTTCCCCGCACCGGCATCGGCACCGACGTCCACGCCTTCGAGAAGGGCCGGGAACTGTGGTGCGCGGGCCTCCTCTGGGAGGGCGAGGAGTACGGGCTCGCCGGGCACTCCGACGGTGACGTCGCCGCCCACGCCGCCTGCGACGCCCTCTTCTCCGCCGCCGGCATCGGCGACCTCGGCGCCCACTTCGGCACCTCGCGCCCCGAGTGGTCCGGCGCCTCCGGCGTCACCCTGCTCGCCGAGGCCGCCCGGATCGTCCGCGCCGAGGGCTACGAGATCGGCAACATCGCCGTCCAGGTCGTCGGCGTCCGCCCCAAGATCGGCAAGCGTCGCGACGAGGCCCAGAAGGCGCTCAGCGAGGCGGCCGGCGCGCCGGTCTCCGTCTCCGGCACCACCACCGACGGCCTCGGCCTCACCGGCCGCGCCGAGGGCCTGGCCGCGCTGGCGACCGCGCTCGTGTACCCGGTGCGCTGAGCCGACCCGTACGCCCTCCGCGGTACCCGCCCGATGAAAAACGTCACCCGCGATCCCGAAGGGGTCGCGGGGCACTGCCCCCCGCCCACTACCCTGGTGTGGTGACTATTCGCCTGTACGACACCAGCGCCCGGCAGATCCGTGACTTCACCCCGATCAAGCCGGGCTGCGTCTCGATCTACCTGTGTGGCGCGACCGTGCAGGCCGCCCCGCACATCGGGCACATCCGCTCGGGCCTGAACTTCGACATCATGCGCCGCTGGTTCGACTACCGCGGCTACGACGTCACGTTCATCCGCAACGTCACCGACATCGACGACAAGATCATCACCAAGGGCGCCGAGCAGGGCCGCCCCTGGTGGTCCATCGGCTACGAGAACGAGCGCGCGTTCAACGACGGCTACAAGGCCCTCGGCTGCCTGCCGCCCACCTACGAGCCGCGCGCCACCGGCCACGTCACCGAGATGGTCGAGATGATGCGCGGCCTCATCGAGCGCGGCCACGCCTACGAGGCCGACGGCAGCGTCTACTTCGACGTGCGCTCCTTCCCCGGCTACCTGCAGCTGTCGAACCAGGACATCGACGACCTGCGCCAGCCCGCCGAGGAGGGCATCACCGGCAAGCGCGACCCGCGCGACTTCGCCATGTGGAAGGCCACCAAGCCGGGCGAGCCCGACTGGGAGACCCCGTGGGGCCGTGGCCGGCCCGGCTGGCACCTGGAGTGCTCGGCGATGGCCCACAAGTACCTGGGCTCCGCCTTCGACATCCACGGCGGCGGCCTCGACCTGATCTTCCCGCACCACGAGAACGAGATCGCCCAGGCCAAGGCCTTCGGCGACGAGTTCGCGCACTACTGGGTGCACAACGCCTGGGTCACCATGAGCGGCGAGAAGATGTCGAAGTCGCTGGGCAACAGCGTCCTCGTCTCCGAGATGGTGAAGAACTGGCGCCCGATCGTCCTGCGCTACTACCTGGGCACCCCGCACTACCGCTCGATGATCGAGTACAGCGAGGAGTCCCTGCGCGAGGCCGAGGCCGCCTTCGGCCGCATCGAGGGCTTCGTGCAGCGCGCCACCGAGAAGGCCGGGGCGCCCGTCGCCCCCGCCGCCGAGGTGCCGCCGGCCTTCGCCGAGGCCATGGACGACGACCTGGGCGTGCCGCACGCGCTCGCGATCATCCACACCACCGTCCGCCAGGGCAACAGCGCCCTGGCCGCCGACGACAAGGACGAGGCCATCGCCCGGCTCGCCGAGGTGCGCGCCATGCTCGGCGTCCTCGGCCTGGACCCGCTCGACCCGCACTGGGCCGACGAGTCCGACCGCGGCGAGGAGCTGCACGGCGTCGTCGACACCCTCGTACGGCTCGTGCTCGACCAGCGCGAGGCGGCGCGGGCGCGCAAGGACTGGGCGACCGCGGACGCCATCCGCGACCAGCTGAACCGGTCCGGCCTGGTCATCGAGGACAGCCCGGACGGCCCGCGCTGGTCGGTCACCGGCCGCTAGAACCGAGAGAGTGTGCCGTCCGGGGCTCCGGGCGGCACACTTCACTTGGCGGCACACTTCACTTACGGACTTCGTACGGACCGCGTACGCACGCAGGCAGAGGAAACAGGTAGTAGTCATGGCCGGGAACAGCCAGCGCAGGGGACGTCGGACGTCCAACAAGAAGGGCGCGACGGTCGGCAGCGGTGGCCAGCGGCGCAAGGGCCTCGAGGGCAAGGGCCCCACGCCCAAGGCCGAGAACCGCAAGGGCCACAAGGCGTACCGGGTCTCCAACGCGATGGCCCGGAACGCGGCCAAGCGCAAGCCCGTCGCCCGCCGCGGCGGCAAGGGCCAGTCGGAGATGGTCGTCGGCCGCAACCCGGTCTTCGAGGCGCTGCGCGACGGCGTGCCCGCCACCACGCTGTACGTGCAGCAGTTCATCGACAACGACGAGCGCGTGCGCGAGGCCCTGAACCTCGCCACCGGCCGCGGCAACATCAACATCATGGAGGCGCCGCGCCCCGAGCTCGACCGGATGACCAACGGCCTGAACCACCAGGGCCTCGTCCTCCAGGTCCCGCCGTACGAGTACGCGCACCCCGAGGACCTCGCCGAGGCGGCCTACGACGACCACGAGGACCCGCTGATCGTGGCCCTCGACGGCGTCACCGACCCGCGCAACCTCGGCGCCGTCGTCCGTTCCGTCTCCGCGTTCGGCGGTCACGGCGTGGTCGTGCCCGAGCGGCGCGCGGCCGGCATGACCGCGGGCGCCTGGAAGACCTCGGCCGGCACCGCCGCCCGCACCCCGGTGGCCCGCGCCACCAACCTGACCCGCTGCCTGGAGCAGTACCAGAAGGCCGGGCTCACCGTCGTCGGTCTGTCCGCGGACGGCGACACCGAGGTGCACGAGCTGGAGGCGCTCTCCGGCCCGGTCGTCATCGTGGTCGGCTCCGAGGGCAAGGGCCTGTCCCGCCTCGTCGGCGAGACCTGCGACTTCCTCGTCCGCATCCCGATGCCCGGCGGCGCCGAGTCGCTGAACGCCGGTGTGGCCGCGGGCGTGGTGCTGTACGAGGCGGCGCGCCGCCGCATGGGCTGAGCCGTACCCGTACTCGTACGTCCGCAGCCGCGACATACGGGCTGACCCGAACGAGTTAATCCCCCCGGCCGTGATCTTGACGGGCCTCGGACATTTCGGGGCCGTCAAGGCAGTGTCCTAACCGCGCGTCACTCGGTTAGATGAGTGTGGACACCAGAACGCCCCGGCCGGGGTTCGACGATCAGCCCGCGCTGAGCATGGTCAAGGTGGATTCCGATCCCGCCCAGGTGATCGTGAACCACGCCAGCTTCCGTGTGCGGCTCGCGGCGGCCGGTCAGCCGAAGTTCGCCGCGAACCCCCGTCTCGCGGCGCTCGCCGGAGCCGCCGGGATGACCGGTGTCGCCGCCGGCGGCGCCGCGGGTCGCCGTCGGCCCGTCGTCTGGACCGGCAAGTCGGCCCCCGGCGCGACCGGACTGCTGCAGGCCGTCCGCGCCTCCGCCGACCCCGACCGGCCGGGCGGCGTCTCCACCCTGGAGCCGACCACCCAGACCATCCCGCGCATCACCGACACGATGCCCACCCCGGTCGTGCCGTCCGGCTCCGCCGCCCCGCTGCTGCCGCCGATGCGGCGCGCGGAGGGGGCGTACGACGAGGTGTACGAGCTCGGGCCCGACGGGTACGCGGACCAGGGCGCCGACCCGGACGCCCGCGGCGCCCACCGGCACGGCGCCGACGCGGTCCGGCACGCGTACTACCCCGGCCGCCGGATGAACCTCGGGGTCGTGCTCCTCCCGCTCCGGGTCTTCCTCGGCTTCATCTCCATCTACGCGGGCATGGGCAAGCTCTGCGACCCCGTCTACTTCGACGGCGGCGAGCGCGGCTCCATGGTCAAGTGGCTGAACTCCCTGCATCCCTGGGCGCTTGCCGAACCGCTGCGCGACTTCGCCCTCCAGCACCCGGTCGGCGCCGGCCTCACCGTCGCCTTCCTCCAGGTCGTCGTCGGCGTCCTCACGGTCCTCGGCCTGTGGCAGCGCGTCGCCGCCGTCGTCGGCGGTCTGCTCTCCGCGGCCCTCCTGCTGACCGTCAGCTGGAAGACCGTCCCGGTCTACGACTCGGCCGACATCATCTACCTGGCCGCCTGGTCGCCGCTGATCATCGCCGGCGCCCCCGTCTACTCGGTCGACGGCCGCCTCGCCGGCGAGGCCTGGCGGACCCTCGGCCCGCGCTCCGAACTGTGGGAGCTGCGCCGCCGCGTGCTGCGCCGCGGCACCGTCGTCGCCGCCGTGGTCGTCGGCCTCACCCTGCTCATCGGTTCGATGCTGGGCGGCGCGGTGCGCTCCACCACCATGGTCACGGTGCCCGGGCCGAACGAGGACCCGGTCAACCACCTGCCGGGCGAGCCGCTGCCGGCCGAGCCGGGCACGACCACCCCGTCCCGTACGGCCACCAAGAGCCCGCGCCCCACGGCGACCAGCGGGGCGGCCGGCACCAAGGAGCCGACGAAGGAGGCCACCCCGTCGGAGTCGGCGCGCGAGACGACCCGCACGCAGCAGCGCAGCCCGAGCGCCTCGACCACCACGCGGAGCCCGAGCCAGACGCGTACGACCTCGCCGAGCTCGTCGTCCTCGGACTCCACCTCCGGCGGCACCAGCGGCACCCCGACGAGCGGCAGCAGTACCGGCGGCTCGTCGGACGGCGGCTCGACCTCGGGCGGGGCGCGGAACCCGATCGGCGGCCTGCTGGGCTGACGGATCCGGCCGAGCGAGAGGGGCTGCACCACGAACGCGTGGTGCAGCCCCTCTCGTATGCCCTCAGGATTCAGGCCGTGGGCTCAGGCTGTGGGCTCAGGCCTGCGCGGCGAGCTCCTTGGCCGCCTCCGTGAGGTCCTTCGCGGTGTCGATGGCCCGCCAGTACGCCCCCTGGGGCAGCGGAAAACCGGCCAGGCGCCGCTCACGGGCCAGCCGGGGGAAGGTGGTGCGCTCATGGTCGCCGCGGTCCGGCAGGAGGCCGGTGAAGGCGGGGGAGAAGACGTACACGCCGGCGTTGATGAGGTACGGCGACGGCGGCGCCTCGATGAAGTCGGTGATGTGACCGAAGGCGTCGGTCTCGACGGCGCCCCAGGGGATGCGCGGCCGGGCCAGGGCGAGGGTCGCGGTGGCGTCGCGCTCGGCGTGGAACTCGGCCATCTCGCGCAGCGAGAAGCGGGTCCAGATGTCGCCGTTGGTGGCGTACCAGGGCCGGTCGGGGTCGGGCAGGTGCGCGGCGGCGTACTTGAGGCCGCCGCCACGCCCCAGCGGCTCGGACTCGACGACCGTGGTCACCTTCAGCGGCAGCTCGGCGGTCTCCAGCCACTCCTGGAGCACCTCGGCGAGATGGCCGCAGGACACGACGGCGTCGGTGACTCCCTCGGCGGCGAGCCAGGACAGCTGATGGCCGATGATCGGGGTCCCGGTGCCCGGGATCTCGACCATCGGCTTGGGGCGGTCATCGGTGTACGGGCGGAGCCGCGAGCCCTGGCCGCCCGCCAGGACCACGGCCTGGGTCGGGGAGGAGTTCATACCCGGAACGATATGCGGACCGGGCCCCGCTCAGCTCGCGTGCATGACGCCGTAGGCGAAGGACGTGTCGCAGACCGGGCGGGAGAACGTCTGGGCCTTGGTCGGGCCGTAGCGCTGGACGGCGGCGGTGCCGAGCGAGCGGGCGATCGACATGCAGTGCTTGGCGAGCGACGGGCGGTTCTCCACCTCGCGCTGCAGGTGGGTCAGGGCGACCGCGGGGTCCTTCTCCTGGAGCTCCGCGAGGAGCTTGTCGCGGAGAACGTCCTGCGGGGCACGGGACTTGGCCCGGGTGGAGACGTCCGTGGACGACGCGGTCAGCATCTGGGTCCCGGAGCCATGGCCGACCCACGGAACGGCGGACACCGCGAGCGTTCCGGAGAGCACCAGGACGACGGGCAGGACGAGGGCGAGAGTTCGGCCGATACGGCGGGCAGTGTGCGTCACGCAGGTGAGCGTAGCGGCCAGTAGTGAATTGGCGACATTTAGTCACTCTCGCGAGGGACGGTTCGAGGCGCCTTTTCGAATCCCGTGTTGACGCTGAGGTGGTGTCGGGTGCCTGATTGCCCAGTTCTGCCGGGGTTTTCGCCGACTTCGGGTTTCATGCCTCCTGTACGCCAACGGCCCCGCACCCGCAAGCGGGAACGGGGCCGTCAGGAGCGGCCTGGAGAGGGCGCGTGGGGGCGGGGCGGGGCGTCAGTCGGAGAGGCGCTCGCCGGTGGAGGTCGAGAACACGTGCAGCTCGGCCGGGCGCGGCACGACCTGGAGCGTGGAGCCCTTGGCCGGCACCTCGCGGCCGCCGACGCGGACCACGACGTCCTTGTCCTCGCCGCCGACGCGGGTGGAGCCGTAGACGAAGCCGTCGGAGCCGAGCTCCTCGACCACGTTCACGGTCACGGCCAGGCCGTCCTTGCTGGTGGCGCTCTGCACGTCGAAGTGCTCGGGGCGCACGCCGACGGTGACCGTCGTGTCGCCCTTGGCGGCCGCGGCGGCGATGGCCTCGCGGGACACCGGGACGACGCTCTCGCCGAACTTCACGCCGCCGTCGGTGATCGGGACCTCGATCAGGTTCATGGCCGGGGAGCCGATGAAGCCGGCGACGAAGAGGTTGGCGGGCTTGTCGTACATGTTGCGCGGGGTGTCGACCTGCTGCAGCAGACCGTCCTTGAGGACCGCGACCCGGTCGCCCATGGTGAGCGCCTCGGTCTGGTCGTGCGTCACGTACACGGTCGTGATCCCGAGGCGGCGCTGCAGGCTCGCGATCTGCGTACGGGTCGAGACGCGGAGCTTGGCGTCGAGGTTCGACAGCGGCTCGTCCATGAGGAACACCTGCGGCTCACGCACGATGGCGCGCCCCATCGCGACACGCTGCCGCTGACCGCCGGAGAGCGCCTTCGGCTTGCGGTCCAGGTACTCGGTCAGGTCGAGGATCTTCGCCGCCTCCTCGACCTTCGTACGGATCTCGCTCTTGTTCACGCCGGCGATCTTGAGCGCGAAGCCCATGTTGTCGGCGACGGTCATGTGCGGGTACAGCGCGTAGTTCTGGAACACCATGGCGATGTCCCGGTCCTTCGGCGGCAGGTGCGTGACGTCCCGGTCACCGATCCGGATGGCGCCGGCGGTGACGTCCTCCAGACCGGCCAGCATGCGCAGCGAGGTCGACTTGCCACAGCCGGAGGGGCCGACGAGAACGAGGAACTCGCCGTCGGCGATCTCGATCTCCAGCTCGTTGACGGAGGGCTTTTCGGCGCCGGGGTAGACCAGCGTCGCCTTGTCGTAGGTGACAGAAGCCATGGTGATGTGTCCCTTCACCGGCAGGAACGTGCCGGACGATCCGAGTAAAGGAAGGATTGAGGTCTAGTCCACCAGGGTGAACTCCGGGTGACGCTACCTGGCGACGCCCGATCTGTCAGCAGTCCGGGGGACGTGAGATTTCCGACCGTCGGCGGGCGGGGGTTCGTTACACTGCACTCGCTGCCTCCTTAGCTCAGCTGGCCAGAGCACCGCTCTTGTAAAGCGGGGGTCGTCGGTTCGAACCCGACAGGGGGCTCTGCCCGTCTCGTGTCCCGGACCCCTCAGGGTCCGGGACACTTGTGCGTTACGGGGGTGGACGTGCGCAGGGTGTCACCGGGGAGGGGTGCGGCGGATGGGTCGGCGTTCCAGTGGGCTGATCGGGGTCTGGGCGGAGGCGCAGCGGCAGGCGCAGCGGGAGCGTGAGGGGCGGCAGCAGGCGGTGCTCCGTCAGCAGCGGGATGCCGAGCGGGCGCTGCGGGCGCAGGAGCGCGATGTGGCGCGGATGCACCGGGAGCAGCGGGCGGAGTACCGGCGGCACCGGGACGCGGACGCGCTGCGGCGGACCCGGGAGCTGGACGAGCGGGTGGCGGCCCTGGAGGGGCTGCTGGTCGCGGGCTGCCGGAGCCGGCCGTTCTCGGTGGAGGGGCTGCGGCAGCCGGAGGAGGTGGCGCCGTTCGCGCCGGGCCCGCTGGGCGAGCCGGTGGCGATGCCGGACCAGCGCCACTACCGGGACCGGGCCGGGTTCGAGCGGGACTGGTACGCGGCTCAGGCGGCGGAGGCCCGGCGGGTCGAGCAGCTGGCGGCGTACCGGCGGCAGTACGAGGAGTGGGCGGCGGCGCGGCTGGCCGAGATCCGGGCGCACAACGCCGGGATGGCGGGGACCGGGACGGCGCTGCGGGACGGCGATCCGGACACGGTGGTCGAGTACTTCTCGGCGGTGCTGTACGCGTCGACGGCGTGGCCCGAGGGGTTTCCGCGGCAGGTCTCGGCCGCGTTCGACCGGGCGGCCCGCGGCCTCGCCCTGGAGTGGGACCTGCCGGGCTACGAGGTGGTGCCGGCCGCGAAGGGGATCAAGTACCTGCCCAGTACGGATCAGGAGAAGGAGGTCCCGCGGCCGGTGTCGCAGCGGCGGGCGCTGTACCGGGGGGTGCTGGCGCAGAGCGTGCTGCTCGCGCTGCGGGAGCTGTTCGCCGCGGATCGCTCCGGGGCCCTGGAGCGGGTGACGCTGAACGGCTTCGTGGAGGGCGTCGATCCGGCCACGGGGGTGGCGGGCCGGGTCTGTGTGGCGTCGGTGGCGGTCGAGCGGCGGACCTTCGAGGAGCTGAACCTGGAGCTGGTCAGCCCGCTGGAGTGCCTGACCGGGGCGCTGTCGGGGCGGCTCTCGGCGAAGCCCGACGAGCGGGTGGCGGTGCAGCCGCTGCTGCTGCCGGAGCAGGTGGGCTCGGGCTCGGGAGGCTCGGGGGTGGTGTCGCAGGGGGACGGCGAGGAGCCGGATCTGCTGGCGATGGATCCGATCGCCTTCGAGGGCCTGGTGGCGGAGTTGTTCCGGGCCCGGGGCCTTCAGGCGGTGACGACGCAGCGGTCGAACGACGGCGGGGTGGACGTGGAGGCGCTGGACCCGGATCCGATCAGTGGCGGTTCGATCATCGTGCAGGTGAAGCGGTACCGGAACACGGTGCCGCCGAGCGCGGTGCGGGATCTGTTCGGGACGGTGCAGAGCGCCGGGGCGAACAAGGGGGTCCTGGTCACGACGTCGAAGTTCGGCCCCGGCTCGTACGCCTTCGCCAATGGCAAGCCGCTGACGCTGATATCGGGGTCGGAGCTGGTGGAGCTGCTGCGGCAGCACGGGCTGCGGGGGCGGCTCGGGTCGGGGGAGTCCGTGGCGGCGCCGGTGCCGACGCCGACGTTGGTGGAGCCGGTGCGGGCTCCGGTGGAGGCGGACGAGGACTTCAACCTGCTCGGCATGGTGTGGTCGGGGTCGGTGGCGCTCGATGTCTGCGCGCTGGTGTGCGCCGGGAGCCGGGTGCTCGGCGACGACTGGTTCGTCTTCTTCAACAACCCGGCCACGGCGGACGGTTCGGTGGCGATGGTGACACCGCCCGCAGGGGACAAGGCGGCGGTACGGGTGGGTTTCGACGCGCTGCCGGCGGGTGCCGACCGGTTGGTCCTGGTGGCCGCGGTGGATCCGGAGGTGAACCCGGACGCGGATCTGGCGGGGTTCGTGGACGCGGGGATCGTGCTGCGGGACGACGCGGGCGCGGAGTTGGACCGTTTGGTGGTGTCGGACGGCCGGCCGGGCGAGACGGCGCTCGTTCTGGGGTCGTTCCGGCGGCGGGCGGGCGGTGACTGGGACTTCGTGCTGGGCGGCAAGGGGTACGGGGGCGGGCTCGCGGAACTGGTGGGGGACTTCGGCATCGAGGTGGAGTGAGCGCCTCGGGTGGGGGTCTGTTGGGGCCTCTCGGGGGCGGGGGAGTGAACCCGGCGCCGCCCCCGCTCGTAGGCGCTACCGGCCGCTGAGGCGGTTCGCGATGACCGCGACGCGGTCGGTGGCGGCGCTGCGGGCGGCGGTTTCGCGGCGGTCGGCGGCGCGGAAGGCGGCGTACATGGTCTGCACGCCGAGCCAGCGCAGGGGTTCCGGTTCCCACTTGCGCACCCGGTGGTTGACCCAGGGCAGTGCGGTGAGGTCGGTGGGGCCGGCCTGGCCGGAGTCCTGCTGGATGAGGTCGCGCAGGGTGCGGGCGGCGAGGTTGGTGGTGGCGACGCCGGAGCCGACGTAGCCGCCCGCCCAGCCGAGGCCGGTGGAGCGGTCGAGGGTGACGGTGGCGCACCAGTCGCGGGGCACACCGAGGACGCCGGACCAGGCGTGGGCGACCCGTACGCCCGCGAGCTGCGGGAAGAAGCGGATCAGGATCTCGCGCAGGGCCTCGACGGTCTGCGGCTGGGTGCGGCCGTCGTTGTCGGTCTTGGAGCCGTAGCGGTACGGGACGCCCCGGCCGCCGAGCGCGATGCGGCCGTCGGCGGTGCGCTGGGCGTACATGTAGGCGTGCGCCATGTCGCCGAGGGTCTCCAGGCCGGTCCAGCCGACCGACTCCCACTGGGCGTCGGTGAGCGGCTCGGTGGCGATCATGGAGGAGTTCATGGGGAGCCAGGTGCGGCGCTGGCCGGCGAGGGAGGCGGTGAAGCCCTCGGTGCAGCGCAGGACGTACGGGGCGCGGACCGTGCCGTAGGGGGTGACGGCGTGCTTGGGGCGGATCTCGGTGACCGGGGTGGACTCGTGGATGGTGACGCCGAGCGCCTCGACGGCGGCGGCCAGGCCCTTGACCAGCTTGACCGGGTGGAGGCGGGCGCCGTGCGGGGTCCAGGTGGAGCCGACGGCGCCGGTGACGCGGATGCGGTCGGCGGTCTCGCGGGCGCCGTACAGCTCGCGGTCCTTCTCCCCGAAGGCGATCTCGACGGCGTGGAAGTCCTTGAGGCGGGCGAGCTGGGCGGGGGAGGTGGCGACCTCCAGGACGCCGCCGCGGTGGATGTCGGCGTCGATGTCCTCGGCGGCGCAGACGTCGACGACCTCGGTGACGGTGTCGTTCATGGCGTGCTGGAGGCGTACGGCGGCCTCGTGGCCGTGCTCCTTGGCGTAGCGGTCGCGGCCGGCGATGCCGTTGTAGAGCCAGCCGCCGTTGCGGCCGGAGGCGCCGTAGCCGCAGAACGCGGCCTCCAGGACGGTGATGTTGAGGAAGGGGACGGCCTTCTTGAGGTAGTAGGCGGTCCACAGGCCGGTGTAGCCGCCGCCGACGATGCAGACGTCGGCGGTCGTGTCGCCGGGCAGCGGTTCGCGGGGGGCGGGGGCGCCCTCCTGCGCGTACCAGAAGGAAATTCCGCCGTTGACGGTGCTGCTCGGGCCGGCCGGGCTGGTCGTGCTCATGTCTATCCCTCTTCCGGGTTCGTGCGCGGAGGTTACCCGGGGGCGCGGCGGCGATCCAGAGGCCTAGGCTCGGTCGGGTGATCGAGATCCCGGCGGAACTGGCGGCGTCGCAGGCGAAGTACAACGGGGAGGCGGGGCGCGCCTTCATCGCCGCCTTGCCGTCGCGGGCGGAGGAGTTCCTGGACCGGTGGGGGCTGCGGGTGACCGGCCCGTCGATGCACGGGGTGGCGTCGCTCGTCCTGCCGGTGGTGGCGGCCCGGGACGGTGTCCCGGGGGCTCTGAAGCTCCAGCTGCTCGACGAGGAGACGGCGGGCGAGCCGGTCGCGCTGCGGGCGTGGGCGGGGGACGGGGCCGTACGGCTCCTGGCGCACGACCCGGGGACGGGCACGATGCTGCTCGAACGGGCTGGGGGCACTCCCCCTGGCTTCGCCGGTGGCACCCCCACCCAGGCCGGAGGCTCTGGGGGAGCCGGGCGGCATCTGTCGAGGGTGGCGGACGCGCGCGAGGCGGTCGGGATCCTTGCGGATCTGCTGGCGCGGCTCGTGGCGGTGCCCGCGCCGCCCGGCCTGCGGCGGCTCGGCGACATCGCGGCGCGGATGGTGGCCCGTACGCCCGCCGCGGCGGCCCGGCTCGCGGACCCGGACGAGGCGGCGCTGCTGCGGGACTGCGCGGCGGCGGTACGGGAGGTCATGGGCGAGCCCGGCGACCGGCTGCTGCACTGGGACCTGCACTACGACAACGTCCTCGCCGCCGAGCGCGAGCCGTGGCTGGCCATCGACCCCAAGCCGCTGTCCGGCGACCCCGGCTTCGAGCTGCTCCCGGCGCTGACGAACCGGTGGGACCCGGATCCGGCGGAGATCCGGTGGCGCTTCGACCTGCTCACGGAGCGGCTCGGCCTCGACCGGGCGCGGGCCCGGGCGTGGACGCTGGGGCGGGTGCTGCAGAACGGGCTGTGGGAGGTGGCGGACGGCGCACCGGCCCTCGACCCCGACCAGGTGTCCATTGCGCGGAACCTGCTGGCCAGGCACCCCTGACGGGGTGCACCCTGACCTCATGATCCGTACCGCCACGCCCGCCGACGTCCCCCACATCCACCGCATGGTCCGCGACCTCGCGGAGTACGAGAAGGCCCTCGACGAGGCCCGCGCCACCCCCGACCAGCTCCACGAGGCCCTGTTCGGCGACCGCCCGGCCGCCTTCGCCCACATCGCGGAGACCGACACCGGCGAGATCGCCGGCTTCGCGCTCTGGTTCCTCAACTTCTCCACCTGGCGCGGCGTCCACGGCATCTACCTCGAAGACCTCTACGTCCGCCCCGACCTCCGCGGCGGCGGCCACGGCAAGGCCCTCCTCACCGAACTGGCCCGCATCTGCGTGGAGCGCGGCTACGAGCGCCTGGAGTGGTCCGTCCTGAACTGGAACAAGCCCTCCATCGACTTCTACGAGTCCCTGGGCGCCCGCCCGCAGGACGAGTGGACGGTCTACCGGCTCACGGACGGGGCGCTGAAGACGCTGGGTTCGGCGTAGCAGCAGGCCAGGAGAGGTCAGCCGGACGTGGGCACGGGCCGGTCGGGGCTGTCCAGCCAGGCCCACTCCGCCGTGTCCGGGGTGGTGGTCAGTCCGAACCGCTCCGGGCCGGGCCGGCCGACGTGCTCCCACCAGACGTACGCGGCCTCCACTTCGTTCCAGAGCCGACGAGGGCCGTACTGCCAGACGGTGAACCGGTCGTCCGACTGGCCATCCCAGTCCACGGCCGCCCAGGACGTGGCGTCGGTCGTCGCGACCCACAACCTGGAGGCGACCCCTTCCACGTCGGGGTTGTCGTGCCATGTCCGCCAGACATCGCGGAGCTGGAGGCCGACGGCGAACTGGGCCGCCCAGTCGTCGCCTGTGACCGCCCACGGGGACAGCGTGGTCCATGACTCGTCCGGCCGGTGGTCGTCGCGGACCACATCCCGGAAGATCCTCAGGTCCGTGCGCTGGCCCCGCATGAGCATGAACGCGGAGTGGGGAGAGAACCGCCCCCACGCGTCGCCCCGGTCGGACACCTCCAAGCGCAGCAAGCCGTAGCAGATCCACGGGCTCTCCCAGGGGGTGAGGACGACCCCGCCGGGTCGGGTCTGCTGCACCCAGGCCCGAGGGACGGATCGCACGGAACAGGTGGCCTCCACCCGGTCGTACGGCCCGGAGGACGAGTGACCCCGGGCGCCGTCCCCGCAGATGACCGTCGGTGCCAGGCCTAGCTTGCGCAGACGTACGTCCGCGTCCGTAGCCAGGACCGGGTCCACCTCCACCGTCGTGACGTTCTTCGACCCCACACGGTGGGCCAGGAGACCCGCGTTCCACCCGGTCCCCGTACCGATCTCCAGGACGTGGTGTCCGTCGGCCACGTCCAGCATGTCAAGCATCCGGAACACGATGGAAGGGTCCGACGCGGACGACGAGGCCCACCGCTCCTGGTTGCCGGGGTCGTGGCCGTCGTTGACCTGGGTCACCACGGAGTCGGCGGTGTACGCGGCCCGCAGCCATGTCTCGGGTGCCCCGGCACGGGCGCAGGGGGTCAGCTCCTCGCCCAGGTAGATGCGTTCCGGGAGGAAGCGGTGGCGGGGCACCGCCCAGGCAGCGCGCTCCCATTCGGGAGTCAACGGCTTCTCCAGGTCGTTGTTGACCGCGCCGAGCAGATCGCGCATGGCGATCTGCTCGGACGCCGACAGTTCGGGTGTCATCGCCTGCGCTAGTCCTTCTTGTGCTTCGGCGGGTCCTTCGGCTTGGCCGTGTCCGACGATGGCTTGGACGTGCCCGGGTCCTTCCCGCCGGAGTGCTGCCCGTTGCCTCCGCTTCCGCCCTTACCCGTTCCCCATCCCATTCCGTGCTCCTCTTGGTTGTGGACTGTCAGGTCGAGCCGTGTCAGCTCGGGATGTGCCCGCCCTGGGCGGGTGACCGCCAGGGCCGGGAGTCTCACGTGGAGCCCTCCAGCCGCTCCACCAGGGCCACGTCCTCAAACCTCCTGGCGAACGTCGCGTGGTCCTTGTTGCGGCCCGTGTGCTCCATGCACTGGTCATCCACGTGGCCCACGTCCGTGCTGGGCCTGGCTTCCCACTCGCACTCGCCATGCAGGCATCGGGCCGACGCTGTGGCTTCCGAATTGGGATGCCGTTTGATCCGGTGCGCAACGAACCGGAGAACCGTCCGGGCGGTCACTGCTCGACCGCCGGCACCGGGGTGGTGAAGACGCGGACCCGGCCCAGCTCCTCCGACGTCGGCGCCCGCAGCTCGTCCGGCGGGACCGCCCACTCCCGGCCCCCGCCCGGTGGACGGAGATACTCGCTCCCCGCGCAACTGCGGTCCACCCGGCCCAGCGTTCCGTTCGAGTCCACCGCGTACCGACTGGCGCTTGGATGCCATTCCTCGGCCATGTCTCACCGTCACCTCCAGCGCTCCGAATGCCTTGAGCTCAAAGCACGTTAGGAGTCCAGAGCGCTGCGTGGCGGCGCTGATTCGCCTTGATTCGAGCGGTGCCGAGTCTTGTTCGCGGTGATTCTCAGGTGAGGTCCAGGGACCGGCGGGCGCGTGTGATCACGCGGTGGGCATCGGGGCCGTAGACGGCGGAATCGGCGAGTGTCTGCCAGACCCGCTGGTACACGCCGACGGTCGGCGCATCGTTCAGCCAGAGTTCCGCGTGCCAGTCCTCGACGATGGCCAGGCGGTCGTCGTACAGCCAGAACGCGTTGGCCGGCGGGAGCCTGAGAGGTGCGCCAAGGGGGACGATTCCCAGGGTTACGGTATCGAGCCCGAGAACGCCCATGAGCCGGTCCAGTTGGGCTGCCAGCACCAGCGGCGGGCAGACGAGGGCGTGGAGGGCCGCCTCCCACATGACGATGTGGAAGCTCTTTCCCGGGGCGTACAGCATCTCCTGGCGCCGCACGCGGGCCCGCACGGCCTCCTCCACGTCTCGGACGGACTGGTGGAGGTCGACGTGCTGGTTGAACACGTGGCGGGCGTAGTCGGGGGTCTGGAGCATCCCGACGACTATGGAGCCCTGCCAGGCTCGAAGCGTCCTTGACCGCTCGTACTCGGCGGTCAGAGTGTCTTGGACCGGCTTGTGCCCGGCGGCGAGCTGACGCTGCCAAGAGCGAGATCGGGACTCCAGAGTCCGTAGCCGGGTGATCAGCTCATCGGCGGCTTCAGGGTGCCCTGTCGCCTGTGCCCATGCGTGGAGGTCGCCGGACGTGGCGGTCTGGCGTCCGGTCTCCAGTTTGCTGACCTTCGACTGGGGCCAGTGCAGCACCGCCGACAGTTCCCGGCCCGTGAAACCCCGAGCGGCGCGCAGCTCACGGAGCCGCGCGCCGAGGGCCACCCGGGCCTGTTGGAAGTCGGTACTCACTCGGTGGAAGGTACCTGGGACTCGAACTGGTCGTATGGGATCGCGTGGTGCCAAGCGGCGTCGCGGACCTGGCAGGCGCGCAGGACCTCCACCGGGTTCGTGATCAGTTCGACGCCGGTCATGTGGTCGTCACCATCGAAGCGAAGTCGTGCGATGACGCGCGAATCAAACAGCCAGAAGTCCTCTTCGGGGAGCTTCAGTTGGTCGGCGTCGCTCCGCCTCAGGTTCCGGATGTCCTCCCCTACGGCACTGTTTCGGCGGGCGTTGTCCAGGAGGTAGCGCTGGCCGAGGCTCGGCGGGTTGTCCACGATGCGTACCCGCTCGAACCGTTTGCCGAGTGCGGACTGTTCGCGCCGGGACACACACCACGGGTCGTCCAGGTCCCATCCGGCATCCTCGCCCCGGGCGAACCTGGCGTACGTCTCCGTCTCCTCGTCCGACGCGTACCGGCGGCGGGTCTCCAGCCGCCAGGCGGTGTGCTCGAAGGTCTCGAACATCCCGCCGAACTCCTCAAAGCTGATCACCATCGGCACCCGGTCCGCATCCCTTGGCGCGAAGTCGGCCAGGAGCACGCGAGGCACCACCACGAACCCCTCACCGGGCTTGACGTTGCGGAGTTGGGCCACGTCGTCGGGGTCGGTCACAGCGTCTCCTTGTACCAGGACCTCACCCGTGTCCAGGTCTTCGTACAGCGTCGGACAGCCGTCGTTGCCGGAGTTGGTGCCGATGAAGCGAAGTCGCCTTGCCAACGTCGTTTCCCCTCTCGCCCGGATGGCCCGATCAGGCCGCGTCCAGGATGGAACCGCCGATGGTGTTCTGTCCGCCGTGATTCTCGAATATTCGCGAATCGTTGAGAGGCTGCCCGATGCTGCACCCCGCGGCTGTGTGCTCGAATTTGGGGTGCTAAGGGCTGTCCCGTAAATGATCTTTGATCGGCATGGGTAAGGCTGTGCGATGTGCGGCCTGCTCGCTCAGCCGGCAAGGGCGAGGTTGTGCAGGCGGGCGATGCCAAGCATGGCGTGATGCACGCCGTCACCCTTCAGGCGGCAGTCGCGCAGGATCTTCCAGCCCTTCATCCGGGCGAAGACGTGCTCGACGCGGGCACGGACCTTGCGGTGAGACGCGTTGTGTTCCTCTTTCCAAGCGGGCAGTTCGCTCTGCCTGGGGTCGCGGCGGTGCGGGATGATCAATCCGGTGCCTCGGTAGCCGCCGTCAGCGATTACCGTCGTGTTCCCGACGGCGTCCTTCGCGCCGGACAGCGCCCATGCCTTGCAGTCGTTGCGGTTGCCGGGCAGGGGCCGGCCGACCACGACGACGAGCCGGGTGTCGGCGTCGATGACGACCTGGTGGTTGGTGGAGTACCGATAGTTCTTCGACCGCTCGGCGATGCTGTGGTCCCGGGTGGGAACCAGGGTGCCGTCCACGATGAGCACGGTGTCCTTGGCGAACCGTTTGCGGGGCTGGAGCGAGAACATCGGCCCGAGGTGGTCGATGATGCGGTCCGCTGCCGACTTCGAGATCCCGAACAGCGGCGCGAGCTGCCGCATGGTCAGGTTCGTGCGCCAGTACGCTGCGACCAGCAGGGCCCGGTCCTCCAGCGGAAGGCTCCACGGCCGGCCCTTGCGGACCGCGTCCGCACCTGCGCGACGCAGCACCGTCACCAGCTTCCCGAAGGCGCGCGGGCTCAGCCCGGAGAACGGTGGTATCCAGGACGGCTCCGACGCCGTGATCACACCAGCCACGGCAAGATCATTCCGCTGTCGGGCTGCCGCCCGGGCTCTGCCCGCAGCACGGAAATCAGGCGACCGGGCCTGGCGCATCATCCAGGATGACCCTATGAGCCAAGACCTTGTGACGTTCCTCCGCGCACGGCTGGACGAGGAGGCCGACCTGGCCCGACGCTGCGAGGGTGACGGCTGCGGAGAGTGGACCTCTCACGGGCACACAGTCGACTTCTGCCAAGGAGAACTCTCCGGCTTCCATCCCACGATCGCCCTGCACGTCGCGCTACACGACCCGGCTCGCGTCCTGCGGGAGGTCGAGGCCAAGCGACGCGTGCTCTCCCGCCATGTCCTCAGTCCTGCCACGGGCGACCCCGAACTGCCGTGGGACAACCGCGATGACTGCCAGTACGACGGCGAGACCTGGCCATGCGATGACCTGCTCGACCTCGCATCACCCTACGCCGATCACCCTGAGTACCCCCGACGCCCTTGACGCGGAGATCGTTTACGGGACAGCCCTTAGATGCCTTAGCGGGGCATGCGAACATTAGTGCGCAATTCACTAGTTCTGGTGAAGTGAGGGTGAGTGGCGCCGTTTGTGAGAAGTGCACCCTACTGTTCGAGTCATGAAGCAGGTGGTGCGGGTGAAGCTGCTGCCAACGCCCGAGCAGGCGCTGGCACTTGCCCAGACCCTCGACGCCTGCAACCGGGCTGCGAACTGGCTCTCCCGTCGGGCGTTCGAACGTGGGGTGGCATCCCGAGCCCGCTTGCAGACGCTCGCGTATGCCGACCTGAAGGCGCGGGGCTTGTCCGCGCAGCCTGCTCTGCACGTGCTGCGTAAGGTCGCCGACGCCTACACCGCGCTCAAGGCGAACCTGAAAGCCGGAAACCTGGGCAAGCCCGGTTCGGAGCGTCACCACAGGGTCAGCTGCAAGCCGATCGCATTCCGTCGGGATGCGGCGCAGCCCTACGACGATCGCTGCTTGTCCTGGCAGATGTCCGAGCGGACGGTGTCCATTTGGACCGTGAACGGTCGGATGAAGAACCTTGCCTTCACGGGACATGCCGATCAGCTTGAGCTCATTGAAGAGCACCGGAGGGGCGAGTCGGATCTGGTGTGCCAGGCCGGCCAGTGGTACCTCATCGCCACCTGCGATGTCCCAGACGCCGGATTGAATATGCGCCCGGTGGGGTTTGTCGGGGTGGACTTGGGGATCGTGAACATCGCCACGACCTCCACTGGTACACGCCACTGTGGACGCGTGCTGAATCGACGACGGGGGGCGGACCGGAAGCTGCGGGCCAAGTTGCAGAAGAAGGGCACGAAGTCCGCCAAGCGCCGGGCGAGAAACATCAACCATAAGATCAGTAAGAGCATCGTGGCGGAGGCTCAACGCACCGGTCGCGGGATTGCCCTGGAGGACCTCACGGGCATCCGAGAGCGGGCACGGCTACGAAAGCCCCAACGCGTCACGCTGCACTCCTGGTCCTTTCGTCAACTCGGCGCCTTCATCGCCTACAAGGCCAAGCGCGCCGGGGTTCCACTGGTGTACGTGAATCCGGCATACACCAGCCAGGAATGCTCGCTGTGCCACCACATCGACAGACGTAACCGGCCCGCACAGGCCCGGTTCGCATGCAGGTCCTGCGGCTTCGTTGAGCACGCCGACCTGAACTCGTCCCACAACATCTCCCTACGCGGTTGGTGGATGTGGGTCTGCGGGGCCGAGTCACAGGCCCCTGCGCTCACCCTCGTCGCGTGAGCGCTGGACGCAGCCGGGACCATCACGGCCAGTGATGACCCGAGCAGCAAGCCCGGGCCGCCAGCCCTGGGCAGTTGACGGGGCACTCCTGGGACGTCCTCGGGATCTAGCACCCCGGAGAACTGACTACGGGATCAGGACCACCTTGCCGATCGTGCCCCGCGTCTCCAGCGCCCGGTGGGCCCGTGCCGCCTCCGCGAGGGGGAAGCGGTGGACCGCCGGGCGCAGGGTGCCGTCGGTCGCGGCGGCGAGGGCGGCGAGTTCGAGGTTGCGGATGTCGCCGCCGGCCTTCTGGAGCATGACGGGGCCGAGGACGGACTCCGAGGTGATGCCGCGGGCGGCGAGTTCGTCGTGGGTGAAGGTGAGCGGCTCGCCGTCGTGGAGGCCCGCGCCGGACCAGCCGAAGACGAGGTGCTGCCCGCCCTTGCCGAGCAGGTCGACGGCGGCCCGTCCGGTGTCGCCGCCCACCGAGTCGAAGACGACGGTCGCGGTGCGGTTCCCGAGGGCGTCGAGGTACGCGCGGACCTCGGCCGGCCAGTCCGGCGCCGTGTAGTCGACGGCGAGGTCCGCGCCGTTCGCGCGGACCCGGGCCACCTTCTCGGGGCCGCCGGCCAGGCCGATGACGACGGCGCCCGCGTTCTTCGCGTACTGCACGAGCAGCGTGCCGATGCCGCCCGCCGCGGCCGGGACGACGGCCACCGAGTCCGGGCCGAGCTCGGTGAACTGCAGGATCCCGAGCGTCGTACGGCCCGTGCCGATCATCGCGACCGCCTCCGCGTCCCCGAGCTGCTCGGGCAGCGCGTGCAGGCGGGCCGCGTCGGTGACGGCGAGCTCCGCGTAACCCCCGGGTGCCATGCCGAGGTGGGCGACCACCCGGCGCCCGAGCCACGCCGGGTCGGTGCCCTCGCCGAGGGCGTCGACCGTGCCGGCGACCTCGCGGCCGGGGACGGTGGGCAGGGCGGCGGGCGCCGGGAAGGGGCCGGTCGCGCCCTCGCGCAGGGCCGTGTCGAGGAGGTGCACGCCGGCCGCCGTCACCTTGACGCGGACCTGGCCGGGGCCGGGGACCGGGTCCGGGACCTCCTCGTACGTCAGGTTCTCGGCCGGGCCGAAGGCGTGGAGGCGGATGGCGTGCATGGTGGCTCCCCGGTGGTCGACGGTGTCTTCCCGTACGGATGTCTTCCGAACAGGGACAGCCTCCGACCTCAAGCTGACTTGAGGTCAAGGGGTTCGATACGGTGCTCCGCCCGCATCGCCAGCGACACCGCCTCCACCGCGCTCGTGAACGACACCTCCGCCAGCACGCCCGGCGCCGCCACCTGGTCGCCGGCCAGGTACACGCCGTCGCCCCGGTCCACCGCCGGCCGGTCCCGCCAGGTCGTGCCGGGGCGGTCGACCGCCCCCGTACGCCCGTTGCTCACGGCCTCGCGCCGCCACACCGCGCGCTCGCGCCAGCCCGCGAAGCCCAGGTCGAGCAGCCGCTCCGCGTGCGCGACGCCGTCCGCCTTCGACTCGCTGGCGGCGATCGGCAGCTGCGCCTGGATCAGCTCCTGGCCGGCCGGGGCGAGGCCCGGGTCCTGGGTGGTGAACCGTTCCACCCAGCCCGGCGCGTCCAGGTCCGAGATCGCGAACGGGTCGCCCTTACGGCTGCGCAGCGCCAGGTCCATCAGCACCGTGCGGCCCGACTCCCAGGTCAGCGACGGGTCGCCGAGCAGCCGGGCGGCGGCCGGCAGCGCGGTCGCGACGACCACCGGGCCGGCGTCGCGGGGCAGGTCGCCGAGCGCGGCGATCCGGGCCGAGGTCTCGATCCGTACGCCCGTCTGCCGGGCGCGGTCCGCCATCCGTCCGATCAGCCGGCCCCAGCCGCCCTTGACGAAGTGCGCCTCGGGCGGGAGCGCGGCGGCCCGGTGCAGCCGCTCCTGGACGAAGCGGGCGGACAGGGCGCCCGGGTCGTGGTGGTAGAGCGCCACTCCGCTGTACGCGGCGGCGGCGCGGGCCGCCTCCGGGCCGGCGAGCCGGGTCGCCCAGGTGCGGAAGTCGACGTCGACCGGCGCCTGTTCGCCCGTACGGAGCGTCTGGCGCAGCATCCCGAGCGGCGGGACCCGGCGCAGCGCGCCGCGGTGGTGGAAGCGCAGCTTGGCGGCCTCGCGCAGCGGCAGCGGGGCGAGCTCGCCGAGCAGGCCGCGCTGGTGCAGCCAGGTCCAGTGGGGGCCGCCGTTGTAGATCGCGTGCGGGCCCTCGTTGGTCAGGTACGGGCCCTCGGCGGTGCGGGCGCGGCCGCCGAGCGTGTGGTGGGCCTCGTACAGGGTGACCCGGGCGCCCGCCTCGGCGGCGGTGACGGCCGCGGTGAGTCCGGCGAAGCCGCCGCCGATGATCGTGATCTTCCGCATCTCTCGTCTCCCTCGGCTCCCTCGTGTGGGGTTACGAAGACGGGACGGGTGGCGGGGGCCGGGTTGTGACATCGGCGGCGGGGCATTGTCAGTGGCGTGCGTCACGATGGATGCCATGAAGAGGAAGAGCGTCGTGAGGCCCCGCGAGCCCGAGGTCCGGCTGCCCCCGCTGGAGCCGTACGAGGGCGGTCTGGAGCCGGACGGGGACTACGACGGCCTGGAGCTCACCGGTCTGGATCTGACCGGCCAGGACGGGGCGGGGGCGCGCTTCCTAGACTGCGCGCTGCGTGACTGCGGGCTGGACGGGGCCCGGCTGACGGCGGCGCGGCTCCTCGATTCGGTGCTCACGGGGGTACGGGGGGTGGGCACCGATCTCGCGGGGGCGCAGCTGCGGGACGTGGAGCTGGTGGACGCGCGGCTCGGCGGGGCGCAGCTGCACGGGGCGGTGTTCGAGCGGGTGAGGGTGAGAGGGGGGAAGATCGACTATCTGAATCTGCGGAAGGCGAGGCTGAAGGACGTCGTCTTCGACGGGTGCGTGCTCGACGAGCCGGACTTCGCGGGCGCGGTGCTTGAGCGGGTGGAGTTCCGGGACTGCGTGCTGACGGGGGCGGACTTCAGCGGGGTGCGGCTGAAGGACGTGGATCTGCGGACGGTGCAGCGGCTTCAGATCGCGCGCGGGGTGGACGCGCTGGCGGGGGCGGTGATCTCCACGGCGCAGCTGCTCGACCTGGCGCCGGTGTTCGCGGCGCAGTTGGGGGTGCGGGTGGAGGACGCGTAGCCCTGCCGGTCAGGGGAGGCGGGGGAAGCGGGCCTGGAGGTCCCAGATCGCCGGGTTGTCCGCGAGGCCCTCGTGCATGTCGGTGAGGTCGGCGATCAGGTCGTGCAGGAAGTCGCGGGCCTCGCGGCGCAGTTCGCCGTGGTTGAAGGTGAGGGCCGGTTCGTCGCCCGGCATCCAGTCGGCCTCGACGTCCACCCAGCCGAAGCGCCGCTCGAACAGCATGCGGTCGGAGGACTCGGTGAAGTCCAGCTCCGCGTACTGGGGGCGGGAGGCGCGGCTGCCCTGCGGGTCGCGGTCCAGCTGCTCGACGATGTCGCACAGCGCCCACGCGAAGTCGAGCACCGGCACCCATCCCCAGGCTGTGGACACCTCCTGGTCCTTCACGGTGTCCGCGAGATACACGTCGCCGCAGAACAGGTCGTGCCGCAGGGAGCGGACGTCCGCCGCGCGGTAGTTCGTCTGCGGGGGGTCCGGGAAGCGGCGGGAGAGCGAGTAGCCGATGTCGAGCACCCGTCGATGGTCCCACGCCGCCCGCGCCCCGGACCCCGCGCGGGTCCCGGAACCCGCCCCGGCGGGCCCGGGGCCGGGCCCGGGGCTCAGCCCCGGTGGGCCGCCTTGGCGACCTTCGGGCCGAGCCAGCGCTTGAGGCGGCGGAGGGGTTCGAGCCGGCCGGCGGCGCGGTCGAGGCGGTAGTAGAGCTGCGGGGGGATGTGGGGGAGCAGGGGGGAGTGGCGCTGCCCGAGGAGGGCGAACATCTGCGACGGGGGGAGGTGCATGTAGCGGGGGAGGTTCTCGTACCACTGGGCGCTGTAGTGGGCCGCGCTCTGGGCGGAGACGAGTTCGGCGCGGCGGCGCCGGCCGTAGACGGCGAGGGCGGTGGGCAGGTCGGCGCCGTGGGAGCGCAGGGCGGCGGCGAGGCCGAGGGCGTCCTCCAGGGCCAGGGTGGTGCCCGCGCCGATCGAGTAGTGCGTGGTGTGGGCGGCGTCGCCGAGGAGGACGGTGTTGCCGTCGTGCCAGGTCCGGGTGGTCAGGGTGCGGAAGTTCAGCCACTGGGCCGGGGCGCCGTCGCCGTGCTGCTCGCGGCCGATCAGCGGCTCGCCGTCGAGGAGGTCGGCGAAGATCTTCTCAAGCAGGCGGAGGGTCTCGTCCTCCTGCGTCCGGTCCAGACCGAGGCCCCGCCACGTCTCCGGGCCGCACTCCACCACGCACGTCGACTGCTCGCCGCTGAACCCGTACGCGTAACACCAGATCCAGCCGTGCTCGGTCTCCTTGAAGGCGAAGCTGAAGGAGTCGAAGACCTTTGTCGTGCCCAGCCACACATAGTGGTTGCGGCCGCCGGTGACCTCGGCGCCGAAGCGCTCGGGGCGCGCCTCGCGCAGCAGGCTGTTCACGCCGTCGGCGGCCACGACCAGATCGGCGCCGGCGAGCTCGGGGGCGTCCGGGCCGGTCACCGGGTGCTCGTGCGCGACGCGGACGCCGAGCTCGCGGGCCCGGTCGGCGAGCAGCCCCAGCATCCGGCGCCGGCCGATGCCGAAGCCGGCGTCGCCGCGGTGCACGGTCCGCTCGTCGCGGACGATCGCCACGCCGTCGGTCCAGGTCACCGACGCGGCGGCGATGGCCTCCGCCGACTCCGGATCGCCCGCGCGGAGCTTGTCGAGGAGCCCGGCCCAGTAGGTGACGCCCCAGCCGTACGTCGCCCCCTCCGGGTTCCGCTCGTACACGGTGATCTCGTGGGAGGGGTCCTGGCGCTTCATCAGGATCGAGAAGTACAGGCCGCCGGGCCCGCCGCCGACGATGGTGATCTTCACGTGCGCTCCCACGAGGACATGACACAGTGCGCCTGAGTGGCAACGCACAGTAGCAGTCCCGGCGGCCCCACGGCAGCAACCTCAGCCGCTGCCGCCGCCCTGCCGCAGACCTAGGGCAGCAGCCGCTGCTCCTTCGCCACCGCCACGGCGCCCGCCCGCGTGTCGACGCCGAGCTTCGCGTAGATCCGGCCCAGGTGGGTCTTCACCGTGGCCTCGCTGATGAACAGCGCGCGGGCGATCTCCCGGTTGCCGAGGCCGTGCGCCAGCTGCCCGAGGATGTCCCGCTCGCGGTCGGTGAGCGACGGGCCGGCCGCGCCGCGCATCCGGTCCATGACCCGGCTGGCGACCGGCGGCGACAGCGTCGTACGGCCCTGGGCGGCCGAGTGGATCGCGGCGAACAGCTCCTCCGGGCGCTCGGCCTTCAGGAGGTAGCCGGTGGCGCCCGCCTCGATGGCGCGGGTGATGTCCGCGTCCGTGTCGTACGTGGTGAGGACGAGGACGTGCACACCGGTCGGGGCGATCCGGCGGGTGGCCTCGACGCCGTCGATGCCCGCGCCCAGCTGGAGGTCCATCAGGACTACGTCCGGGCGCAGATGGGCGGCCATCGCGACCGCCTCCTCGCCGCTGCCGGCCTCCCCGACCACCTCGATGCCGGGCGCGCTGCCGAGCAGGGCCAGCAGCCCGGCGCGGACCACCGCGTGGTCGTCGCAGAGCAGGATGCGGACGGCATCGCGGGCGGGCTCACGGATGGGCTCGCGGGCGGGGTCGCTTGCCGGCGCGTTCACGGGCGTACCTCCAGCGGGATCGCGGCCGAGAGCACGGTGCCCTCGCCCGGGGTGGACTCGATGGTCAGGGTGCCGCCCAGCTGCTGCGCGCGCACCCGCATCGCCGGCAGTCCGTGGCCGCGCACCCCCGGGTCCGCGCGCGAGACGGCCGGGTCGAAGCCGCGCCCGTCGTCGGCGACGTCGAGGACGACCTGGTCGTCCAGATAGGTCAGGGTGATCGCGGCCGAGGCGGCCTCGGCGTGCTCGCGGATGTTGGCGAGGGCGCCCTGCGCGATGCGCAGGAGCGCCGACTGCACCCGGTCGGGCAGCGGTACGGGCAGGCCGTCGACCCGGAACGCGGCCGACTCCCGGCTCGCGAGCCCGCGCAGCGCCTCCTCCAGGCCGCCGCCCTCGGCGAGGTCGGCGGGCGCGAGGTCGTGCACGAAGCGGCGGGCCTCGGCGAGGTTGCGTTCGGCGATCGACTCGGCCGTACGGACATGGCGGCGGGCGGTCCCGGGGTCGCTGTCCCAGGTGCGGTCGGCGGCCTGCAGCAGCATCTGCTGGCTGGACAGGCCCTGCGCGAGGGTGTCGTGGATCTCCATGGAGAGCCGCTGGCGCTCGGCGAGGGTGCCCTCGCGGCGCTCGGTCGCGGCCAGCTCGCGGCGGGTGCGGATCAGGTCGTCGATGAGCTTGCGCTGGCGGGCCGCCTGCCGGTCGGCGTGCACGAAGACGCCGGTGGCGATGGCGGCGACGGCGGGCGGGGCCACGATCAGATTGGGGTCCCAGCCGCCGTGCGAGAGCTGCACCTGCGCGAAGACGACGAAGGCGGTGAGGAGGGCGACCAGGCCGAACGCCGCCTTGTGCGGCAGGGTCCGCAGGCCGGTGTAGAAGAGCGGGACCGCGCACCACGCGAAGCTGGGCGCGAGGACGACGAGGACCACCCACACGGCGACGACCGTGCCCAGCCACGCGATCCGGCGCGGGGTGGCGCGGGTGCCGAGCACCGGCCCGAGGAGATAGAGCGCGGCGAGCGCGCCGGACAGCGCCACGATCCACGGGCTGCGCTCCTCCCAGGGGTGGCGCAGCAGGAAGCGGGCGAGCGAGGCGCCGAGGAGCAGGAAGAAGGCCACGTGCATGACCCGGGCCAGCCAGCGGGCGTCCGGGTCCCGTTCCATCGTCCACCTGTTCCGTGTAGCACTTGACCTGGGGATACGTATCCATCCTGGCCCGGCAGGGCCAGGGGGGCATCAACCGATCGGCTGACCTCCCTGTCGTCCACTATGCGCGCCGACGGCAGCCGGAACGCGGACCGGCGGGCACCGGTTCCGGCCGGAGGATCGATGCAGAGCGAACGCCT
Source organism: Streptomyces fradiae (assembly GCF_041270065.1). Lineage (NCBI taxonomy): Bacteria > Bacillati > Actinomycetota > Actinomycetes > Kitasatosporales > Streptomycetaceae > Streptomyces > Streptomyces fradiae. Next base: position 4,358,427 of record NZ_CP065958.1, read on the forward strand.
CACGATCCCCTCAGGAGACCGCCATGAAGAAGAAGTTCCTCCTCGGCACCACCGCCGCCGTCGTCCTCGCCGCCGGCACCTTCGGCGCCGTCTCCGCGAACGCCACGGGCCCCGCCGCCGCCCCGGCCGCGGCCGTCGCCAAGGCGGACGCCGAGGGCGACAACACGCGCCAGACGACCCACCTGACGATCGAGGCCGCGACGAAGGCCGCGCAGGCCACCCTGAAGGCCGCCGAGAAGGAGAACCAGCGGGTGTCGGTGGCGGTCGTGGACCGCGACGGCAACACCATCGTGACCCTGCGCGGCGACGGCGCGGGCCCGCAGTCCTACGAGTCGGCCGTGAAGAAGGCGTACACCGCGGTCTCCTGGAACGCGCCGACCTCCGAGCTGGTCAAGCGCCTCACCAACGCGCCGACCCTGAAGGACATCCCCGGCACCCTCTTCCTCGCCGGCGGCGCCCCCGTCACCGCGAACGGCGGCCCGATCGCGGGCATCGGCGTCGCGGGCGCGCCCTCCGGCGACCTGGACGAGAAGTTCGCCCAGGCCGGTGTGGCCTCGCTGAACGGCTGAATCTCCTGATCGCTGCCTGATCGCTGCCTGATCCCGCCTGAACTCCGACGGCGCCCGGACCCCCGCCGGGCGCCGTCGGCTTGCCCGTACAGGAACACGCACCTCCGCTCGTACACGCGTTCTCACCTGCGCGTCTGACTTCTTATGTCTGCTTAGGATCGGTTCGTGAACACTCGTAGCCGCATCCGCGTCCGGACCGGTGCCCTGGCCGTCGCCCTCGCCCTGCTCGCCGCGGCCTGCACGAGCGGCGGCAGCGGCGGGGTGAAGGGCACGCCCGGCGCGGCCGGGCTGCGCGACCCGTACTTCCCCAAGCAGGGCAACGGCGGCTACGACGTACGCCACTACGCGCTCACCCTGTCGTACGACCCCGCCTCCGGCCGGCTCGACGGGCGCGCCGAGATCACCGCCGAGGCCACCCAGGACCTCAGCGCCTTCAACCTCGACCTCGCCGGGCTCACCGTGCGCGACGCCACCGTCGGCGGCGCGCCCGCCGCCGTGAACCGGGCCGGGAACGAGCTGACCCTGCGCCCCCGCGAGGACATCGACAAGGGGACGGAATTCCGCGCCGTCGTCCGCTACTCCGGGGTCCCGGAGACCATCACCGACTCGGACGGTTCCAAGGAGGGTTGGCTCAAGACCGCCGACGGCGCCCTCGCGCTCGGCGAACCGACCGGCTCCATGGCCTGGTTCCCCGGCAACCACCACCCCTCCGACAAGGCGGCGTACGACATCACCGTCACCGTCCCGGCCGGGCTCACGGCGCTCTCCAACGGCGTCCGCACCGCCGAGCGCAAGGAGGCCGACGGGCGCACCACCTCCGTCTGGCACGCCGCCGAGCCGATGGCCAGCTACCTCGCGATGCTCGCGATCGGGCGATACGACACGAGCACGGGCACCCTCGCACCAGGCACGGCCGGGACCGGGGCGGGGGCAGGGGCCGGGATTCCGGTGCTCTCCGCCGCCGACCCGGAGGTCGCCGCGAAGACGGCCGCGCTGCGCGCCCGCGTCCCAGAGATCCTCGACTGGCAGACGGAGAACTTCGGGCCGTACCCCTTCGCCGCCGCCGGGGTGGTCGTCGAGCGCGACGACGACATCGGCTACGCCCTGGAGACCCAGACCCGGCCGGTCTTCCCCGCCTCCTCCTTCGACCCGAGCACGCTGGTGCACGAGCTCGCCCACCAGTGGTACGGCGACTCCGTCACCCCCGCGACCTGGTCGGACCTGTGGCTCAACGAGGGCTTCGCGACCTACGCGGAGTGGCTGTACGCGGAGGACTTCGGGCACACCCCGGCGCAGAAGAACTTCGAGAAGCAGTACGCGAACGAGGACGCCTGGGCCTACTCGCCGGCCCATCCGCCCACCGCCGAGGACCTGTTCGGCACGCCCGTGTACGAGCGGGGCGCGATGGTCCTGCACCGGATCCGGCAGGTGGTCGGCGACGACACCTTCTACGAGATCCTGGCCGGCTGGCCCGCGAAGTACCGGCACGCCACCGCCACCACCGAGGACTTCACGGAGTACGTGGACTCGATGACGGAGGAGGACCTGTCTGACGTGTGGGACGTGTGGTTGTACGGGGACGGGAAGCCCGCGCACATCACCGACTGAGCCGGGCTAGGGCGCTACGGCCCCGAGGCTTTTGCGCATCACGACGCACGGGCGGTCGTGCGCCAGGTCGGGCCTGCGCGCGGTCTCCTCGTAACCGAGCGAGCTCCAGAAGGCCAGCGCCCGCGGGTTGTTCTCCAGGACCGCGAGGCGCAGCCCGGCGCGGCCGCGGGAGCGGAAGGAGTCCTCGACGTACGCGGCGAGGCGGCGGCCGAAGCCCGCGCGGTGCGCGCCGGCGTGGACCATCAGCAGGCCCAGCCACGGGTCGGGGTCGGCCGGGTCGGGGTGGTGGGCGAGGGTGATGGCGATCGCGACGAGCCGGCCCTCGGAGCGGGCGAGCAGCACCTCGGCGTCCGGGTGCGCGAGTTCGTCGGCGAGGGCGGCGGCGACCTGTTCCGGCAGGATCCGGTCCGGGTCCGGGAAGTCGCCGCTGAGCTGCTGGAACTCCTCGTTCGACGCGTACAGGGCGGTGAGTTCGGTGAGCAGCGGGCCGGGGAGGTCGGACGGGTCCTTGGCGGTCAGGGGTTCGACGATCATCAAGAAAGCGTAGAGCCCCGGACCCCGGGGGTGCCGGGGTTCGGGGCTCGTGCTCATGCGCGGCTCATGCGCTTACGCGCGTACGTCAGAGGTTGACGCCGAAGTCGCGGGCGATGCCCTCCAGGCCGGAGGCGTAGCCCTGGCCGACCGCGCGGAACTTCCACTCGGCACCGTTGCGGTAGAGCTCGCCGAAGACCATGGCGGTCTCGACGGCGGCGTCCTCCGACAGGTCGTAGCGGGCGATCTCGGCGCCGCCGGCCTGGTTGACGATGCGGATGTAGGCGTTGCGCACCTGGCCGAAGTTCTGCGAGCGGTTCACCGCGTCGTAGATGGAGACCGGGAAGACGATCTTGTCGACGCCGGCCGGCAGGCCCGCCAGGTTGACGTTGATCTGCTCGTCGTCGCCGCCGCCCTCGCCGGTGCGGTTGTCACCGGTGTGGACGATGGTCTGGTCCGGGGTGGACTTGTTGTTGAAGAAGACGAAGTGGCCGTCGGAGACGACCTTGCCCGCGGCGTCCACGCCGATGGCGGAGGCGTCCAGGTCGAAGTCGGTGCCCGTGGTCGTACGGACGTCCCAGCCGAGGCCCACGGTGACGGCGGTGAGGCCCGGGGCCTCCTTGGTCAGGGAGACGTTGCCGCCCTTGGAGAGGCTTACAGCCATGGGATGTCCCTTTCTGAGGTCCTGCGGGTGTCGAACTCGTCGCTCGCATTAACGCACAGGGAGCCGTCACGGTTCCAAAAGAAGGTGACGGGCGTGCGGCGCTCCGGGACGATGGGACACATGTCCGGTCCGTATGTCATCCGCGGCTCCGTCTCGCTGCCCGAGGCCGAGCTCATGTGGCGTTTCTCGCGGTCGTCCGGGCCGGGCGGGCAGCACGTCAACACCAGCGACTCGCAGGTGGAGCTGCGCTTCGACCTGGCGGCGACCGAGGCGCTGCCCGAGGTGTGGAAGGCGCGCGCCCTGGAGCGACTCGCGAGCCGCCTGGTCAACGGCGTCGTGACCGTACGGGCCTCGGAGCACCGCTCGCAGTGGCGCAACCGCGAGACGGCCGCCGTCCGCCTCACCGCCCTCCTCGCGGAGGCCACCGCCCCGCCCCCGAAGCCGCGCCGCGCGACGAAGATCCCCCGCGGCATCAACGAGCGCCGCCTGCGCGAGAAGAAGCAGCGCGCGGAGACGAAGCGCGGCCGCCAGGCCCGCGACTGGAGCTGACGAGCCCCGGCAGGGGCTCCCCCCGCTCAGCCCAGCGTCCGGTACTTCCCGCGGAAGTAGGTGAGCGGGCCGCTCTCCGCCGAGGGGAGCTTCGTGTCGAGCACGCGGCCGATGACGAGGGTGTGGTCGCCGGCGACCACGCGGCTCTCCGTGCGGCACTCCAGAGTGGCGAGCGCGCCGCCGATCAGCGGGGCGGAGCTGTGTTCGCCGCGGGTGTACGGCAGGTCGGCGAAGAGGAGGCGGTCGCTGACCCGGCCCTTCATGGCGAAGCGCCCGGCGACGTGCCGCTGGCTCTCGGAGAGCAGGGAGACCGCCCAGACGGGCACGTCCGCGAGCAGGTCGTCCATGCGGGAGTCGTTGCGCAGGCTGACCAGGACCAGGGGCGGGTCCAGGGAGACGGAGAGGAAGGCGGTGGCGGTCATGCCGACGTCCTCGCCGTGCGGCCCGTCGTCCGGGTCGTGCGCCGTGACCAGGACCACGCCCGCCGCCAGGCGGGACATGGCGGCCTTGAACTCGTCGTTGCTCACCCCCTCAGCATGAGGGATGACCAGATCGAGGGCGGTGGTAGCCGTCACGGGCGTCTTCTGCAGCACCCTCGCACGCTAATCCGGGCCCGGCCCCGCGGGCATCGGGCCCCGGTACCAACCGGGCTGCCCCACCGGACCTAGGACCGGTGCTCCCAGGACCGCCGGACCGGTCCCGTCACGGCCACCGCCCCCGGACCCGTACGTTCCGCACATGGAGGGCCTTTACGACCACGCCCCGCACCGTTCACCCACCGTTCGCAAACCCCCGCGACAACCTGTGACTTGAGTCACAGAGAGCAGTATTTGTTGACCCTGTGTACCGGGTGCACAGCTCGCTGTGATTCAGTGGCGGAGACAGTGCACCACGAAGCCGATGAAGCCGATGAGAACCCTGGAGTCAGCTGTCGAGGTCTCGGGGAGAGCGAGCGATGGAGACCGAGTCGGAGCCGTACGTCCGTCTTGCGACCCTGCGTCAGCTGCATCAGGTCGTGGCGGACCTCAACACCGCCCGAAGCCTTGCGGACACCGTGCAGGCAGTCGCCGACGGCATCGTCGCGGGCCTCAACTATGAGCTGGCCTGCGTCAACCTCGTGCGCCCCGACGGCGATCTGATCGTCTCCGCCTTCGCCGGCAGCCCCGCCGCCGAGGCCCTGATCACCGGCCGGGTCGGCTCCCGGACCTCCTGGGACCGGCGGCTCGCCATGGGCGAGGCCTGGGGCGACCTGCGGTTCATCCCGCACACCGAGGGCTGGGTGCTCATCGAGGACGACGTCCCGCAGTGGCACACCGAGGGCCCCGCCCCCCGCTTCGAGGACGAGTGGCACCCGCACGACCGCCTCTACGCCCCCATGTATGCCTCCGGCTCCGGCCGCGAGCTGCTCGGCGTGATCTCCGTCGACCGCCCGCGCAACGGGCGGCACCCCGGCCCCTGGGGCCGCGAGGCGCTCCAGATGTACGCCTCGCAGGCCGCCATCGCCATCAGCAACGCCCGGCTCCGCTCCAACATGCAGCGCGCCCTGATACGCCTGGAGCGCGAGCAGCAGGCCCTGCGGGCCAGCGAGGAGTCGTTCCGGCAGGCCTTCGAGTACGCGCCGTCCGGCATGGCCATCGCCGAGATGGGCGGCGACCAGCACGGACGCCTGCTGCGCACCAACGACGCCCTGTGCCGGCTGCTCGGCCGCCCCGCCTCCGTGATGCGCCGCTACAGCTTCGCCGACCTCGTCCACCCCGAGGACATAGGCACCCTGCTGCGCACCTCCGCCGAGGGCGGGCGCGCCGAGCTGCGCCTGGGCCGCCGGGACGGCACGTACGTCTGGGTCTCGCTCCGCAACTCCGTCGTCGCCGACACCGCCGACGGCCCCCGCTTCCTCCTCACCCACGTCGAGGACATAGAGGAGCGCAAGCGGCATGAGCTCCAGCTCGCCCACCGCGCCTCGCACGACGCCCTCACCGGCCTCCCCAACAGCGCCGAGCTGCGCTCCCGGCTCTCCGCCCGGCTCTGCGAGCGCCCCTTCGCCGCCTCCGCCCCCGAGGGCACGCCCGGCTTCGAGCCGCCGTACGGCTACGACGAGTACGACTACGAGCACGAGCACGGCTTCGGCTTCTCCCCGGCGGCCGGCACCCCCGGGGCGTACGACGGGCATGTGCACTCCGTCGCCCCCACCGGCGGCGACGTCGACGACGGCACGAAGGGCCTCGCCGTCCTCTTCTGCGACCTCGACGGCTTCAAGTCGATCAACGACCGCTTCGGGCACCACACCGGCGACGCCGTGCTCATCGAGGTGGCCCGCCGGCTCACCACGGGCGTACGGGACGGGGACACGGTGGCGCGGCTCGGCGGCGACGAGTTCGTCGTCCTCGCCGACGGCCTCGGCTCGGCCGACGCGGCCGACCTCGCGGTCCGGCTGCGGAACGCGATCATCCCGCCGATCCGGGTGGACGGGCGGGCGGTACGGGTCGGGGCGAGCTTCGGGATCGGCTGGGCCGAGTGCGGCATGACCGTCGAAGAGGTCCTGAACAGCGCCGACCAGCGGATGTACATCGAGAAGCGGTCCCGGTCGAAGGTCCACCGCCGGGCCGGATAGGCCGTACGAGGCCCCGCACAGCCGTCCGTACGAGGCCCCGCACGGCCGTCATTCACCGGACGTACACGAAGCGCCGAACCGGTGGCACGGCCGTACGAGGTAGGCTCGGCCGGTCGGCGACGGCTGGCGAGCAGGGAAAAGGAGTGACCCGGATGGCTGCCGGTAACGACGGCACGAACAAGCCCGAGGACGACGATCCGTTCGGCTATCTGTACGCCGACGGTCAGGCGGCGGGTGCACAGCCGCCCTCCGGCGGCGGCTACGGCTACCCGGGTCCGGCCGCCCAGCCGGGCGTGCCCCGCACCTCGTACAACCAGGTCCGCACGGTCGGCGAGCGCCAGTACGGCGGCCACCAGCAGCAGGCGCAGGCGCCGTTCCCGCAGCAGCAGGGGTACGGGCAGCAGCAGCCGGGGTACGGTCAGCCGAACCCGCAGTACGCGGCCCCCGAGACGTACCCCGGCGGCGGCGCCCACCGGCCCGGCCCGGCGCAGCCCGCCGGCCGTGGCGGCGGTGGCGGCGGCCGGGGCCCCAACACCAAGGGCCTGCTGATCGGCGCCGTCGCGGTCGTCGCGGTGGTCGTGGCCGGCATCACCGCCGCCGTGATCGCCAACAGCGGCGACAAGACGAACGACGCGGGCGGCACGGGCGGCTCACCGACGGGCGCGCCGACCCAGGTCTCGGAGTCCCCCTCGGTCGACCCCAGCCAGTCCTCGAAGCCCCCGCAGGCGCTGCCGCAGCAGGACGCGGCGACCCTGAAGCTGGGCGGCTCGGCGGCGCTCGCCAAGGACATCAAGGGTGCGGAGGGCGCGGACGGCGCGTACGTCACCGGGTTCAACGCGCTCGGGTCCTCGGTGACCTGGCAGGCGGACGTCGAGAAGGCCGGCACCTACCGGCTGTACGTGCGCTACGCGATCCCGGCGAAGGACGCCAACGCCACGCTGACGGTCAACGACAAGGCCAACAGCAACCCGATAGGCCTGAAGAACTTCATCAACTCCTCGGACCCGAACCTCGAGAAGAACTGGCAGACCACCTGGGCGCCGGTCGATCTCAAGCAGGGGCAGAACACGATCAAGATGTCCTGCGAGCAGGGCAATCAGTGCGACGTGATCTTCGACTGGCTGGAGATCCGGCCGAACGCGTAGCCGGGTCCTTCGCCAGGAAAGCCCGTACGCTCACGCCGCCGCTCGGTCGTGGACCGTGATGCGGGGGAGCAGGGACTCGTACGCCGACTCGTCGAACTCGCCGGCCACCGGGGAGAGGACGGTCGCGGCGGAGAGCGCCACGGCGTGGCTGAGGCGGGTGGGCCAGTCGGTGCCGTCGACGAGGCCGGCGAGGAGCGCGGCGACGGCGGAGTCGCCGGCGCCCGTCGGGTTGCCCTTCACGGGGGCCGGTGGGGCGGCCTGCCACAGGCCGTCGGGGGTGGCGGCGAGCAGGCCGTCGGGGCCGAGCGAGGTGACGACGGCGTGGGCGCCGCGGCGGCGGGCGTCGCGGGTGGCCCGGTAGGGCTCGCGGGAGCCGGTGAGCTGGGCGAGCTCGGCCGCGTTGGGCTTGATGAGTTCGGGGCGGGCGGCGATGCCGCGGCGCAGCGGTTCGCCGCTGGTGTCGAGCAGCGCGGGGACGCCGGCGGCGCGGGCGAGCCGGACGAGTTCGGCGTACGCGCCGACGTGGATGCCCGGCGGGAGGCTGCCGCACAGGGCCACGGCCCGGGCCCCGTCGAGGAGTCGGGTGAAGCGTGCGGTGAACGCGGCCCATTCCGCAGGGGAGATGGCCGGGCCGGGTTCGTTGAGCTGCGTGGTGTCGCCGCTGGCGGCGTCGACGACGGCGACGGTGCGGCGGGTGGCGCCGGCGATCGGGACCAGTGCGTCGTGGACCCGGCCGGGGAGGCCGGCGGTGGTGGCGGCGAGCAGGCCGCGTACGGTCTCGCCGGTGGCGCCGCCGGTGAAGCCGGTGACGACGGTCTCGTGGCCGAGGGCGCCGAGCACGCGGGCCACGTTGAGGCCTTTGCCGCCGGGGCGTTCGATGACCTGGGTGACGCGGTGCGAGGCGTGCGGGAGGAGCGCGGGGACGCGATAGGTGAGGTCGAGCGCGGTGTTGAGGGTGACCGTCAGGATCACCGGCCCACCTCCCCCTGTCCCTGGTTTTGTGCTGTCGCCGGGCGCCCTGATCATGCCAAACAGAAGGCGGTTGGCCCAGACCCCCGGACCAACCGCCTGGACCACGCCTGGAGAAGGCGCGGGCGAAATCAGCCCAGCTCGGGCTCAACCACCCACGCGCCCTTGCGCATCACGCCCTTGAGCTCGAAGTCCGCGTCGAGGACGACGAGGTCGGCGTCCTTGCCGGGCTCCAGGGAGCCGACCCGGTCGTACACGCCGAGCAGCTTCGCGGGGTTGGCGGAGATGGCCTGGACGACAGACTCGACGGGCAGCCCGTCGATCGTCGCGGCGCGCTTGAACGCGCGGTCGAGGGTCAGGGTGGAGCCCGCGATGGAGCCGCCCTCGACGAGCCGGGCGACGCTGTCCTTCACCTCGACCTCCAGCGGGCCGAGCATGTAGCGCCCGTCGCCGAAGCCGGCCGCGTCCATGGCGTCGGTGATGAAGGCGACCCGCTCGGGGCCGGCGTGGTGGAAGGCGAGTTCCAGGGCGGCGGGGTGCAGGTGGGTGCCGTCGTTGATGAGCTCGACGGTGATCCGCTCGTCCTCCAGGAGCGCGGCGATGGGGCCGGGCGCGCGGTGGCCGAGGGCGGGCATCGCGTTGTAGAGGTGGGTGGCGACGGTGGCGCCCGCGTCGATGGCCGCCTGGGTCTGCTCGTACGTGGCGTCGGTGTGGCCGATCGCGGCGATCACGCCGTGCTCGGCGAGCAGCCGTACGGAGTCGAGGCCGCCGGGCAGCTCGGTCGCGAGGGTCACCATGCGGGCCTGGCCGCGCGCGGCGTCGATCAGCTTGCGCACCTCGGCGGGGTCGGGGTCGCGCAGCAGGGTCTCGTCGTGGGCGCCCTTGCGGCAGGGCGAGATGAAGGGGCCCTCGAAGTGGATGCCGGCGAGGTCGCCCTGCTCGGCGAGCTCGGAGAGCAGCCCGGCCCGCTGGGTGAGGAAGTCCATGTCGCCGGTGACGAAGGAGGCGACGACGGTGGTCGTGCCGTGCTGCTGGTGGGTGCGGACGCCGGTGAGGATCTCGTCGACGGTGCCGGAGGTGAAGGACGCGCCGCCGCCGCCGTGGTTGTGCATGTCGACGAAGCCGGGCACGAGCCAGTGGCCGGACAGATCGAGGGTTCGGGCCTCCGCGTGGGCGGCGCCCGCGATGCGGCCGTTCTCGACGATCACTCGTCCGTTCTCGACGGTCCCGGTCGGCAGCACCACGCGGGCCCCGGTGAGAACTGTGGAAACGGCCATCAGGCGGATACCTCCGAGTCGGATTCGGTTGAGCCCTGAGCGAGCAGGTCCCAGGCGAGGAGGCCCGCGCCCAGGCATCCGGCGGTGTCCCCGAGGGCCGCCGGGACGATGGCGGGCAGCTTCTGGAACGTGACGCGCTCCTCCACGGCGGCCCGAAGGGGTGTGAACAACGTTTCCCCTGCTTCGGCGAGACCGCCACCGATGATGAGCGTGCGGGGGTCCAGCAGGGTGAGGGCCGTGACCAGACCGTCGGCGAGCGCGGCGACCGCGTCCTGCCAGACCCGTACGGCGGCGGGGTCGCCGGACTCGACGGCCTTGGCGCAGTCGGCGGCGTCGGCCTCGGGGTCGCCGGAGGCCTCGGCCCAGGCGAGGGAGACGGCGGAGGCGGAGGCGTAGCGCTCCAGGCAGCCGTGCTGGCCGCAGCCGCACTCCGTACCGCCCGGGCGCACGACGATATGGCCGATCTCGCCCGCGTAACCGTGCGCTCCGGCCTCGATCTCGCCGCCGATGCCGATGGCGCCGGCGATGCCGGTGCCGAGCGGGACGAAGAGGAAGCGGTCGGCGCCGTTGCCCGCGCCGATCCGGCCCTCGGCGAGGCCGCCGGTGCGCACGTCGTGGCCGAGGGCCACGGGGATGCCGCCGAGGCGTTCGCTGAGCAGGGCGCGCATGGGGACGTCACGCCAGCCGAGGTTGGCGGCGTAGACGGCGATGCCGTTCGCGGCGTCGACGATGCCGGGGACGGCGACGCCGGCGGCCGCGGCGGGCTGGCCGTACCGCTCCTGGCCGAGCGCGCGCAGCTCCTGGGCGAACCCGAGGATCGTCTCGACGACGGCCTCGGGCCCGCGCTCGCGGGCGGTGGCGCGACGGGCCTCGTGGAGCAGGGTGCCGTCCGCCCCGACGAGGGCGGCCTTCATGCCGGTGCCGCCCACATCGAGGGCGATGACGTGTCTCACGGGGACAGTGTCGCGTGTCAGGGGTCGAAAGGTCTAGTCCACTGCGGAGGATTGTTGCGCTCGGATACAAATTCGGCCCCGGCTCCGGCGGCCCGCCGAAGCCGGCTCCGGCCTCGGCGGCGCGGCGCAGGCGGTGGGATGCGTTGCCGAAGCGATATGCGAGTGGTGTAGACCTCCGGTGAAAATGCGGGAAACTTGCGGTCGAACATTGTCTCGACGACGAGCAAAAGGTGGGTTACGGCTGTGCAGCGGCGACGATTCCTTGGACTGGCCGCAGCGGCCACCACACTCGGGCTGACCGCCGGCCTCTCCGGCTGCGGCGCCCTCGGCGGCGACTCCGGCGGCGACGTCACGCTGAGGCTCGTGGCCGCCGACTACGACCTGACCGGCGGCGACTCCACCAAGAAGTACTGGAACGGCCTGGTCGCCGCCTTCGAGGCGAAGAACCCCGGCGTGAAGGTCCAGGTCCAGATCGAGTCCTGGAACGACGTCGACCGCAAGGTCGCCGACATGGTCAAGGCCGGCCAGGCGCCCGACGTCGCCCAGATCGGCGCCTACGCCGACTACGCCGCCGCCGAGCAGCTCTACTCCGCCGACGAGCTGCTGTCCATCCCCGTCCAGGCCAACTTCCTGGCCCCGCTCGTCGACGCCGGCGAGTACAAGCGCACCCAGTACGGGCTGCCCTTCGTCGCCTCCACGCGCCTGCTCTTCTACAACGAGGAGCTGTTCGACAAGGCGGGCGTCGACGCGGCCCCGACCACCTGGGCCGAGCTGGCCGCCGCCGCCGAGAAGCTGAACAAGAAGGGCGTCACCTACCCCTTCGCGCTGCCCCTCGGCCCCGAGGAGGCCCAGGCCGAGACCATGATGTGGCTGCTCAGCGGAGGGGGCGGCTACATCGACGCCACCGGCCACTACAACCTGGACTCCGACGCCAACACCCGCACCTTCGACTGGCTGCGCGACAACCTTGTCACCCCCGGCCTCACCGGCCCCACCGCCCCCGGCAAGCTGAACCGCAAGGAGGCCTTCGCCGCCTTCGCGCGCGGCGAGGTCGGCATGCTCAACGGGCACCCCTCCCTCATGCAGGAGGCCGCCAAGAAGGGCGTCAAGGTCGGCAAGGTGCCGCTGCCCGGCACCGACGGCAAGGCCAAGGCCACCATGGGCGTCGCCGACTGGATCATGGGCTTCAAGCAGAACGGGCACCGCAAGGAGATCGGCGCCTTCCTCGACTTCGTCTTCAGCGACGAGAACGTCCTGAAGTTCGCGGGCGACAACGACCTGCTGCCGGCCACCGTCACCGCCTCCGCGACCATGCAGGCCGACCCGAAGTCGGCCGACCTGCGCGAGTTCCTGGAGGCCCTGCCGGACTCCCAGCTGCCGCCGGTCGGCAAGACGTCGTGGGCGCAGGTCAGCAGCAGCGTGAAGAAGGACATCGGCCGGGCGGTGCAGCCGGGCGTGAAGCCGGCGGAGGTGCTGGCCCGGCTGGCCCGGCAGGCGACGGCGGCCGAGAACGCCGAATAAATTGGTCTGTATGACGAGCGAAAACGGGGACCCGGGACACGACGAGCTCGGCGAGCGCGAGCGGGCCGTCCTCGCCGTGGAACGGCGCTCCTGGCCCGGCCCCGGCGCCAAGGAGCGCGCGGTGCGCGAACAGCTCGGCCTGTCCGCCACCCGTTACTACCAGCTGCTCAACGCGCTCCTGGACGACCCGCGCGCGCTGGCGCACGACCCGGTCACGGTCAACCGCCTGCGCCGGGTGCGCGACGAGAAGAGCGCGCGCCGCTGACCGTCCCGCTGACGGGACCGGCGACCCTGGGTAGGGTCGTGGGCATGGTCAGCAGCCTTCCGCACCCGACCACAGCCGCCGGCCGCGACGGCCTCGCCGCGCTCCTCGCGCGGCCCGAGAAGGCCGTCGTCGCCCTCGACTTCGACGGGACGCTCGCCGAGATCGTCCCCGACCCGGAACGGGCCCGCGCCCACCCGGGCGCCGTGCCCGCGCTCGCCGCCCTCGCCCCGCGGGTGGCCGCCGTCGTGGTGGTCACCGGCCGCCCCGCCGGAGTGGCCGTACGGTACGGGGGCTTCGCCGGCGTCCCCGGCCTGGACCACCTGGTCGTCCTCGGCCATTACGGCGCGGAGCGCTGGGACGCCGTCACCGGCACCGTCCAGGCCGCCGCCCCGCACCCCGGGGTCGCCTCGGTCCGCGCCGAGCTCCCCGGCTTCCTCGACCGGATCGGCGCCTGGCCCGGCGTCTGGATCGAGGAGAAGGGCCGCGCGGTCGCCGTCCACACCCGCCGCGCCGAGGACCCGCAGGGCGCCTTCGAGGCCCTGAAGGGCCCCCTCGGCGACCTCGCCACCCACCACGGCCTGGTCCTGGAACCGGGCCGGATGGTCCTGGAGCTCCGCCCGCCGGGCATGGACAAGGGCGTCGCCCTCGCCGACTACCTCCGCGAGACCGGCGCCCGCTCCGTCCTCTACGCGGGCGACGACCTCGGCGACCTCCCCGCCTACGCGGCCGTCGAGAAACTCCGCTCCGACGGCACCCCCGGCCTCCTCGTCTGCTCCGCCGCCGAATCCTCCGCGGTCCCCGACCTCGCCGCCCGCGCCGACCTCACGGTCCCGGGGCCGGCGGCGGTGGTGGGCCTCCTCGCGGGGCTCGCGGAGGCGATGGCGGAAGAGCCGGCGGACGGTCAGGGGGCGTAGAACCCCTGCACGTCGGCGACGAGGTCGACCGTGCCGGCGTTGTTGTAGAGCGTGACCTTGCCGTCGACGACGGGCACGACGACGAGGTTGGACACCGTCTGCCCGGCCGCCACGTTGAGGTTCGACGTGTTCGGCCGCGTCGCCCCGTACGGGTACACGCTCACGTACGTACCGCTGCTCACGTTGGTCGCCGTCACGTTCATGACGACCGCCGTCGCCCCGGTGGCCGGCACCCCGTTCCGCCCGGCGACGGTCAGCGTGAGCGTCTTGCCGCCGCCGAGCTTGGCCTTGGGGGCGCCGATGGCGGCGCGGGTGTCGAGGGAGCGGGAGGGGGCGAGGGGCTGGAAGAGCGAGCCGAGGTTGTCGTTGCGGTAGTAGCCGACGACATCGGCGATCACGTCGGCCGCGCCGAACCGGTTGAGGAGGGCCAGGGAGTCGTCGTACAGCGGGACGACCACCAGGTTGGAGGCGGTCTGCCCGGCCGCCACCTGGACGTGCGAGTGAACATAGGTGTCGGCGTAGGGGGTGCCGTACGCCGAGACGAACGTGGCCGCCGAAGGGTTCGTCGCGGTCAGCTGGAGCACCACGGCGGTGACGCCCGTATTCGGCACGCCACCGCGCCCGAGGACCGGAGCCCACCCGAGCATGCCTGCCTCCAGCCGGCCCTTCGCGACGCCGAGCCCGATCCGGGAGTCCACGATCCGGGCCGGCTTGAGCGGTTCGAAGAGCGACCCTTGGCCGGTCGTGTAGTAGCCGGTCACATCGGCGACGAGGTCGACGCTGCCGGCGTGGTTGTAGAGAGTGACCTTGCCGTCCTTGACCGGGACGACGACCATCCCGGCCACGATCCGGCCCGCGGGCACGTTGAGGTTGGAGGCGTTGGGGCGGGTGGTGCCGTACGGGTGGACCGTGACGTACGTCGAGGCGCTCGGGTTGACCGCGGTCACGTTCAGCGCGACGGACGTGACGTCGGTCGCCGGTACCTGCCCCTGCCCGGTGACCTGGAGCGTGATCGAGCCGCCGGGGCCGACCTTGCCCTTGCGCGCGCCGAGGCCGCTGCGTGTGTCGAGGATCCGGACCGGATGATTCGTGGTCCCCGACACGCCCACGAACCGGCTGGAGGCGAGCGAGGCACCGCCGACCAGGGTCACGGTGCCGGACTCCTGGACGGCAGGGCCGATGCCGTCGGCGGGCGGGGCGGTGAGCGTCCATGTGTACGCGCCGTTGGCCAGCAGGGTGCCGGCCTTGTCACGCCCCTTCCAGAAGATCTCCAGCTTCCCGCGTATCTCTGTTCCGGTGGCCAGCTCGCTGATCTGCCCTGTCCGGTTGTGGCGGGCCGTCAGGGTCCAGGAGCCCACCGGCTTGCTGTACTGACGGGTGAGGAGCTGCCACTTGCCGGTGGAGGCGGCGTCGACGTACGTCCCCGCCGTTCCGTCCAGCACCGCCAGTGGCTGCGCGGGGATGCCCGTCGCGACGACGTGCACCTGCTGCTCGGCGTCGACGTAGGCGAGGTGGCCGCCGAACTTGTCGACGCTCCAGCGGACATGGCGCTGGGAGACGCCCGTGTCGGGCAGAGTGCCGACGACTCGGCTCGCCGGGCCGTCGGCGGCGGCGCCGGTGAGCACGAGCTTTCCGGCTGCCTTGTCGTGGGTGACGACGTAGCCGTCGCCGAGCAGGGCCTCGCCGGACGGCACGGACCGCGAGGACTTCGCCGTACGGTCGTAGACCCCGGCCGGTCCGTTCGCGCCGCAGGACCAGTACAGCCAGCGGTCAGTGGCCTGGAGTTCCGCGGGGACGCAGGGGGCACCGGTGTTCACGGTCTCGACGGCCTTGCCGGTCTTCAGGTCCTTGGCGGCCAGGGCCCCGTTCTCTCCGGTCGCGCTCCACAGCAAGGTGTTCCACAGGGCGGCGGCGACGGGTGCGCGCGTTTCGAGGACTCCGCCGCTGATCGACCGGATCGTCTGCGTGCCGGGCGTGGCCGATGTGCCGTGGACGGTGTGGACCAGATAGCGGGAGGAGAGGGCGTCGATCCTGCCGCCGGCGGGCAGGTACAGCTCGGAGAAGTCGTAGTCCCCGGAACCGTTGACGTAGTAGCGCCAGTTCGTGTCGTCCCCGTCCACGCGGCGGACGAACCGTCCGTCCCCGAGCGCCAGGTACGAGGCGCAGGCGGGGTCGTTGTCCGCGCACGGGTCCATCGCGATGCCGGTGAGCTTCGACCGGCTTCCGTACGTCGGGGTGCCGGAGAGGCTGATATCCCGGACGTACTCGAAGGCCGAGTGGTCGCTGTCGTCGAGGACGGAGAGGCGGCCCTGGGCCAGGGCGATGCCCCGGATCTTCGCGGGGTTGGGCAGCGGCTTCACCATCGTCACCACGGGCTTGCCCGAGGCGTCGGCGGTGACGCGGCGGACGCCCCAGTCGACGGCGTCGGAGCCGCCGACGAGCGCGGCGGTGCCGTCCGGCCCGGTGGACACCCCGTTGGACACCTTGGCGAGCAGGGTGATGGCCGGACCGCCGGCGATCGGTACGGCATCGAGGGAACTGCGGGACGACACGTAGACGAGCCAGTCGCCGACGATGGCGAACTGGTGGTTCGAGGTGCCGTTCGCCTGGTAATTGTCGACAGTGACCTCGGTGAGCGGAGCCGAGAGGTCGCTTCGCGAGGCCACCAGAACCTTGTGGTTCGTGCTGTCGGCGCTGTACAGGGCAATGTGGTCAGGAGAGAGCTTCGCCCTGCTGAATGTCTGGGGGACGGGCGCGGTGAGCGTCTCGACGCGTCCCGTCGCCGTCGAGGCGATGCCGACGCGCCGCGTCTCGTTCTGGACCCGTGTCGTCGTGAGGATGCCGGACCAGTCGCCGGCGAGGGCCCCGCCCACGAAGGTGTCGTCCGGGCCGGTCACGGGCAGGTCCCGGACCGTTCCGTCGGGGCGGAGGGACAGCAGGTGCCATGTGGCGGTCGTGTACGTTCCGTCCGGCTGGAGGATCGCCTCGTAGGCGACCACCGTGGAGTCGTAGACGGCGTGTGCCTTCAGCCCCTCGGGGAGCATCAGGCGGCGCGAGGTGCCGTCCGCGGCGCGCCATTCGACCTCGCCCCCACGGAGGAACGCCAGGGTGTCGGCGCCCGTGCCGAGGATGGTCGTCCCGGCTTCGTACGACAGGGGGACCGGGGTACTGCGGCCGTCCGCGTATCGGGTCCAGAGGACCTGCCGGTCCGGTCCCTGGTAGTGGAAGACGCCCTCGGCTCCTGCGGCGTCCGCCCGATAGTACCGCGACTGGGCGGTCAGATAGGGCCATGCGCTGATCGTGGACGACTTGGGGGCCGCCGGTACGACGACCTCGCCCGGCGCCGGCTCCTCCGCCGTCGCCGTCCCCGCCAGTGGCGTCAGGCCGCCGCCCACCGTCAGCGCGATCGCCGTCGCGGCGGCGAACGCGCCCCGCGTCAGGGTGTGTCGAAGCACCCGGTTCCTCCCCGGAACTCACAAGCCTGCCGTGCCCCCCACCGCAGGTGGACGAGAGCGTAACAGCGGGAAGGGGCGCCCCGGCAGGCGGGGCGCCCCTTTTTTGAACAGGATCAGTGCGGCGGAACCTACGGGTTCGCCACCGTGATCGTCAGGTCGTCGCCCGCGTCGCCGGTGACGGTGACCTTCGTGCCGTGGCCCGCGACCTTCACGCTGGCCTGGGGGGCCGTCGGGTCGTAGTAGGCGTTCGGGTCGGTGTCGTCGAAGACCGGCATGCCGGGGACGGAGGGCGCGCAGGCGGCCTTCGTCGCGACGGTCTGCTGCTTGCCCTTGCCGACCAGGACCTCCTTGTGGAGGCAGGTCGCGTCCGTCGGCTCCAGGCCGAAGGTGGCGTCGAAGGGCTGACGGCGGTTGCTGGGCGCGGTGCCGTCGTCCCAGCGGAACGGGGTCGGACGGGCGTCGACCGCCATCGCCGAGCCGCCGCCGGGGTGGGAGCTGACGTTGTTGTCGTCGTACGAGCGGTCCACGTACCAGACCAGCATGCCGTTCTGGAACTTGAAGAACTCGACCCAGTCGGGGGCGGTGATGCCCTTGCTGAACTGGTACGGGCCCTCGGCGAGGAGCGCGTCGGCGCCGACGTACTCGCGGTTCTCCACCAGGTAGTAGCGCGGGTAGGTGGCCGTCTCGGTGCCGGTGGAGATCTTCCAGCGGTCCTGCGCGGTCCAGCCGTTGGTGCCCTGCTCGACGTCGTCGGAGGCGAGCGTGGTGCCGCCGGTGGCGAAGCTGATGTCGTCGAGGAAGGCGCCGGCGAAGTGCACGCCGCCGTCGGTCTGGTAGCGGAAGCGGAACAGCGAGGGCTGGCCCGCGGCGTCGTACGAGAAGCGCAGCGTCGTCCACTTGCCGGCCGAGGAGCCGGAGACGGCCGAGCCCGCGCGCTGCCAGTTGGCGCCGCCGTCGAGGGAGTACTCGGCGAAGAGGTAGTCGAAGTCGGCCTCGATCTCGTACCAGGCGCTCGCCTTGACCGTGACCCGCGAGGTGGCGGGGACGGAGCGGGTGAGGGACTGGTTGAGGCCGTCGGCGGAGCCGGTCCACCAGGCGTGCGTGCCGGAGGTGGGCGTGGCGTACGGGGTGCTGCTCGCCTTGTCGGGGAGCGCGACGCGGACGGCCTGCGCCTTGCCGGCGACCTGGAGGGCGGCGGGGCTCAGGGTGTACGAGCCGGTGGCGCCGAGCGGCGCGTCGGCGTAGTCCAGCCAGCCGAGGAACAGCTTCTCCTCGGCGCCCATCAGACCCGGGTGGGTGCCGATGCCCTCGTTGGCGGCGGCGCCGTGGCCGAGCCAGGAGCCGGAGCTCATCAGGGTCCAGAAGGCGGTGGAGTTCTCGCCGCCGTTGGTGTCGTAGAAGTCCGGCAGGCCGAGGTCGTGCCCGAACTCGTGGCAGAAGACGCCGAGTCCGCCGTTCTCGCCCTCGGTGGTGTAGTCGCCGAGCCAGTACTTGGACTGGCCGATGCGGGCGCCGCCCGCCTTGTTCTGGGCGCCGGAGACGTCGGGGCCGGTGAGCCCGAAGTCGTCGCCGTTGACGTACCAGCGGTGCGACCAGATGGCGTCCTCGCCCTGCGCGCCGCCGCCCGCGTCCTCGCCCATGCCGGCGTGCACGGCCTGGAAGTGGTCGATGTAGCCGTCGGGCTCGTCGAAGTTGCCGTCGTGGTCCCAGTCGTTGCGGTCCCAGACGTCGAACTGCGCGAGGTACGCGTCGATCTCGGCGGGCGTCTTGCCGGCCGCGAGCTGCGCGTTCCACCAGGCGTCGCCGGTGTCCTGGATGAAGGCCCAGGAGCCGCCGGTGTCCTCGACGGAGTTGTCGCCGTAGGTGGAGGCGTTGCCGGGGACCTTGACCCAGTCCTCGACGGTGTTGGAGACGGAGTAGCGGCCGTTGGACAGCTTCTCGTAGAAGGTCTTCATCGACTCGCCGGAGCCGTTGAACAGCTCCTCGTAGTGCGACTTCGAGAAGTCCGCGGTCCAGGCGTTGGAGTTGTCCGTGCTGCGGTCCGGCTGCGGTATCTGGTTGTGCAGCGGCCCGGGCACCGAGCCGAGCTTCCCGGAGCTCTGGTCGCCGAACTCGGAGAGGATCGTGAAGATCTTCTCCTGCCGCGTCTCGGTGGTGGTCTCGGTCTCGGCGAACTTGCCGGGCGCGACCTCGACGACGCCACGGGCGTTCGCCTTCGCCTTGCCCTTGGCCACCAGGTCGATCGCCTTCTTGCGCAGTTCGCTGCGCTGCTTGCTGAGCGGCCCGGGCCGGTCGTCCGCCCTGGGCGCGGCGGTGGCGCCGGGGCTGCTGTCCCTGGCCTCCTGCGCCGCGGCGGGGGTGAGTCCCGCGGCGAGGAGTGCGGTGAGCGCCGACCCGAGGGTCATGCCCACAACAATCTTGTTTCTCAAGGCTGCGCGATCCCTTCGCTCACATGCGGGGTGCCGCATGGTTCGCGTGGTTCCGTAGGAGACTTACGGATCGCCTGGGGGAACGATCGCGGCGAGTCTGGCACGGAAGGACCCGCACGAGGAGGGGGGAGACCCCGAAGAATTTCCTCCCCGTACATAGGGGTGCAGTAGGGGAGGGGCAGGGTCCGGTATCCGCTCAGGAACCCCGCAGGGCCTCCAGCTGGTTCAGGAACCAGCGTTGGGGTGGGAGGGCGGTGGACGCGGTGGCGAGGCGTTTGGTGCGGTCGGCGCGTTCCGCCGGAGGCATCGAGAGGGCGCGGTGGAGGGCCTCGGCGGTCTCGGTGATGTCGAAGGGGTTCACCGGGAGGGCGTCCGTGTGGAGCTCCTCGTACGCGCCGGCGCCGCGGGACAGGACGAGCGCGCAGCCGGCCTCGGAGACCACCGGGATCTCCTTGGCGACCAGGTTCATGCCGTCGCGGACCGGGTTGACCAGGGCCACGTCCGCGAGGCGGTAGGCGGCGAGGGAGCGGGTGAAGTCGTCCTCGACGGAGAGCAGGACCGGCTGCCAGTCCGCCGTGCCGAACTCGGCGTTGATCTCCTCGGCGAGGGCGACGACGGAGGCCGTGTACGCGCGGTAGGACTCCAGGTCCTGGCGGGACGGGTAGGCGGAGGCCAGGTGGACGACCCGGTCGCGCCATTCGGGGTGGGTGGTGAGGAGCTCCCGGTAGGCCATGAGGCCGCGCAGGATGTTCTTCGACAGCTCGGTGCGGTCGACCCGGACGATGGTCTTCCGGTCCCCGACCTCCGCGCGGAGCCGGGCCAGGCGGGCGTCCACCTCGGGGCGGTGGGCCAGGGCCCGCAGGTCGTCGCCGTCGACGCCGAGGGGGTGGACGGAGACGTTGGTGACGCGCTTCTGGGCGCCGGGCCCGCTGCCGCGCCGGTGCTCCACGCCCCGCCAGGCCGTCCCCGCCGGGAAGTACGGCACCGCGGTCCCCGACTCGTTGTCGAAGGACGCGCCCTGCATGAACGCACCGCTCCACATCGCCGTGTGGAAGCCCAGCTCGTCCGCGCCGAGCATGCCCCACAGCAGCTCCTGGAGGATGTCCTCCGGCAGCATCCGCAGATAGCCCGGCTCCGCCCACGGCGTGTGCGTGAAGTGCCCGATCCGCAGATCCGGGCGCAGCTCGCGCAGCATCCCGGGGACCAGGGCCAGGTGGTAGTCCTGCACCAGCACCGCCGCGCCCTCGTCGGCGGCCGCGGCCAGCGCCTCGGCGAAGGCGCGGTTGTAGGCGCGGTACGAGGCCCAGCGGCGGCGGAAGGCCGCGTCGAAGACGGGCTCGCGGGGGATGTCGTACAGGTGGTGGTGGAGGAACCACAGCACCGAGTTCGCGATGCCGTTGTACGCGTCGGCGTACACCTCCGGGTCGATGTCCAGCATCCGCACCCCGGGCTCCGCGACCCCGCGCCGCACCGCCTCCCGGTCGCCCTCGCCGAGCGCCGCGCACACCCACAGGCTGTCCTCGGACGACACCGCGCTCAGGCCCGAGACCAGGCCGCCGCCGCCCCGCCGTGCGCTCAGCGAACCGTCGTCGCGCACGCTGTACGAGACCGGTCCGCGGTTCGATGCCACGAGGACAGAAGCCATACGGCGAACCTAGCCCGTCCGGTAAACGCTCAAACGTGCGTATTCCAGACGTACGGATTCGGGGTACACGGATCCGTTCGGCGCCCGGGCCGCAGGTCATCGGACAGGCCGATGCTCTGAACCGGTTCGAAACCATCTCCCCGGTGGCCGGATCGCATTGTTACGATCACCGCCTCGGGCGGGGAAGCGCCGGAGGGGGCCGCGCGGGACGCGCGAGCACTGGCCACCCGCCCGATGCCTGAGGAACAGGCTCATGGAGGGGACTTCTTTGTACGCACGCACCCGCACCGCGCTGGCGCTCGCGACGGCCGTCGGCATCACCGCCGGCCTGTGCACCGCACTCACCGCCCCGGCGTTCGCCGCCGACACACCGCCGTCCGACGAGGTGGTCCTCCCGGACCCCGGCCGCTATCAGCCCCGTGGGGAGACGCTCATCGGCGCCGGAGCCAGCGGCTACATCCACCGGCAGGAGGGCAACAGCGACCTGTTGTGGACGGACGCGGTCTCCGGCGAGACGAAGGTGCTGCCCGACAGCGCCGAGTACGGGCACTCCGGGCTGAGCGCCCGTTCCGAGGCCGGCACCTTCCGGATCGTCGACATCGCCACCGGGACCGAGACCCGGATCCCCGTCCCCGAGGGCCAGAGAGCGTTCGCGTACTCCACCGACACCGTGGCCACCAGCACCTCTCAGGACGGCCTGACCTCGGCGCTCGCCCTGGTGCGCCTGGCGGACGGCGGCGTCTCCGAGACCCCGGTCACCGGCGTTCCCGCGGGCGTGGGCCAGGCCATGCACGTCCTTCAAGACACCCATGGCGCGATCATCCGCTTCTCCAACAGCACCGCGCGCTACTACCTTGACTACACGGCCGCCACGCTCAGCCGGCTCCCCGCTGTCTTCGAGACGACGGGGAACCTCCGGCTCGGCGCCGAGCACATCCTGGGCTGGTCGAGCGGCGGCACCCTGTACACCGTGCCCCGCTCGGACGCCGCGGCCACGCCGGTACGGACGGTCGTCACCAAGCCGTACCCCACGTCCGAGTACCCGGAGTTCGCCGTGGTCGGCGGCCACGTCGTCTACGTCTACGCCGCCGCGTACTACGACCCGGAGGGCAAGCTGCGCCAGAAGGTCCAGGAGGTCCCGCTCGGCGGCGGCACCGCCAGGGACCTGCTGCCCGCCGGGGCCAAGGGCTTCGTCACAGCACGGGACGGCAGTGTCTTCCTCGCGGGCGGCAGCAGTGCCACCGACTGGGCGGTCCACCACATCACCCCCGGGGCCGACGGCGCACCGGCCGTCCGCGCCGTGCAGAAGGTGCCCCAGGCGCCCGCAACGTACAGCGGACTGGCACTGGGCGGCGGCCGGCTGAGCTACCTCTCCGACTCCAGTTGGAGCATGAGGCCTGCGACGCCCGCCCTGTTCGACGTCGACACCACCATGGCCGGTACCCCGGCCGCGACGGCGCCCAGGCTGCGCTACCGGCTGACGGACACGCCGAACGGTCTGCGGTCGCTCGGCGACGGCAATGAGGCGTTCGGGAGCGGGACGACCGTCACGGCACCCACGGACAACTCCTACCGCTCCACCGAGCTGCCCACCGAGAGCGCTGTCTTCGACGCCGCCGGCCGCTACGCCCTGGCCAGGAGCGACGACCAGACCTACGCGGTCGACCTGGACATCGACAACCTGAACGAGAACGAAGTCCGGCTCACCCTGACCAAGTCGGCCGCCGCACTGTGGGGCAGTCAGGTCTGGAAGTCCACCACGGCCACGTCCACCGGCCAGGTCAACGCCTACGACCTCAGGACCGGCTCCACCTCGGCGTCCGTCGAGCTCGGCTCCGGCTGCCGACCCACCGAACTCCAGGCCGTCGGCCGCTGGCTGTACTGGACCTGCGGGGCCGACAAGGCGGGCGTCTACGACCGGACCCTGAAGAAGAACGTGCCCGTGACCGCGGGAGAATCGCTGCTCGGCGACGGCTTCGTCGTACGGCACGACCGGACCGCGCACAAGCTGCTGCTGACGAACGCGGCCACCGGGCAGACCACCGACCTCGCCACCGTGCCCGCCTGGGCGGACACGGACAGCCGGGGCGGCCAGTGGACCGTGGACAAGTTCGGCGCGAACGTCGCCTTCGTCGATGCCCAGAAGGACATCCACGTCAAGCGGGTGCCGGTGGCCCCGCAGCCGTTCGTCATGCTCGACACGTTCGATCGGATGATCAGCGGCGGCACGACCCAGCTGCGCTGGCGGACCTCCCGCTCCGTGGGCGCCTGGAAGGTCGAGATCCAGGAGCCCTCGGGCCGGGTCGTCCGCACCTACCAGGGAGCGAGTGGCAACGGCGCGGGCGTCGCGATCGACTGGGACAGCAGGGACCAGCTCGGCCGGGGTCTGGAGGACGCCATCTACACGTACGTCATGACGGCGCAGCCTGCCGACGGCACGGGCCCCGCCCTCCGGTCCACCGGAAGCATCGAGTCGTTCGACGTCGGGCTCAGTACCCTGCCAGGCACGTACACGCCATTGACCCCCGCCCGGCTCATGGACACTCGCAGCGGCCTCGGCACTGCCAAGTCGAAGGTGGGCCCGGGGGAGATTCGTCCCCTCCAGGTGGCGGGTGTTGGCGGTGTGCCGCAGAGCGGGCTGACGGCGGTGGTCCTCAACGTCACCGCGACGAACCCGACGGCCGGCGGCTTCGTCTCCGCCTACCCGTCGAGCACCTACCGGCCGTCCGCCTCCAGCCTCAACTTCGCGGCCGGCCAGACGGTCTCCAACCTGGTGACCGTGCCGGTCGTCAACGGCTTCGTGAACTTCTACAACAAGAACGGGTCCGTCGACCTGATCGCCGACGTCGCCGGCTACTACGCCGCCGGCACCGCGGCCTCGGCGTACCACTCGGTGACACCGACGCGGCTGATGGACACCCGTGACGGCACCGGAGTGCCGAAGGCGCAGATCCCGGGCGGCGGCACGGTGACGCTGCCCGTGACCGAGCCGGGAGCCACCGCGGTGGCCCTGAACGTGACAGCGACGAACGGGACATCACCGAGCTTCGTGTCGGTCTACCCGTACGGCACCGCCCGACCGAACGTCTCGAACGTCAACTTCCCGGCCGGACGGACCGTGCCGAACATGGTCGTCGTGCCGGTCAGGGACGGGAAGATCACCTTCTACAACCGAGCCGGTTCGGTCGACGTCCTCGCCGATGTCGCCGGCTACTTCAAGCAGAGCACCGGCTCGGTCTTCACCGGCATGAAACCGAAGCGGGTGATGGACACCCGCACGGGTGCGGGCCTCGGCGTGGACCAGGTCAAGGTCGGCGCGGGCCAGACGGTGAGCCTCACCGTCGGTGCCCAGTACAAGGCCGTGGTCCTCAATGTCACGGCGACGAACGCGACCGCGACCAGCTTCGTGTCGGTATACCCGTACGGCACGACCCGCACCTCGGCGTCGAACCTCAACTTCGTCGCCGGGCAGACCGTGCCGAACATGGTCGTCGTGCCGGTGAAGGACGGGAAGATCACCTTCTACAACCACAGCGGGTCCGTCGACCTCATCGCCGACATGGCCGGCTACTACACCGACTGACAGAACCTCTGCCGGAAGCACAGAGGGCTTCCCCGTCGGGGGAGGCCCTCCGTCATCTCCCTGCTCAGTGGTCCCTCCCGCCCCGCACCGCCGCCATCGCCACCGCACCGGTCGCCGCCAGGGCCACACCCAGCGCGCCCAGCAGCCACAGGCGCTCCCCGGCGCCGCCGGTCTCCGCCATCGCGTGCGGTCCCGCCGGAGGGGGGCTCGGTGAGGTTGTGGGTGCGGTTGCGCTTGGGGTCGGGGTCGGGGTCGGCTTGCGCCTCGGCTTCGGGTCCTCTCGGGTCCGGTCCTGCACCGGGACCGGGACCGACAGGGTCAGCGCGGACGGGACGTAGGTGGCGGTCCCGGGGGCGAAGGTGAGCTCGGCGGAGGTCGCGCCGGGCGGGATCGCGGCGGCCGGCAGGTCGACGGGCTCGGCGCCGCGGGCCGCCCGGGCCGTGCCTTCGGCGCGGCGGAAGCCGTCCACGGTGACCGTGGTGGCCGGTGCGCCGGGGCGCTGGATCACGTGGCCGCCGTACACCGCCACATGGCGCCGCTCGACGCCGGCGCCGGGGGCCGGGAAGGAGTAGACGACGGTCAGGGACCAGCCCGCCGCGCAGCCCTTGCCGGCGGGCGTCCAGATGCCGTCGACCGCCACCGGGATGTCCCCCGCGGCCCCGGCGAAGGCGTCCGTCACGTCCGACTCGCCCGTGTAGTGGTGCGGGCCCTCGACGCCGGCCGGGTCGGTGACCGTGCTGTCGATCGGCACCGGCGCCGGCGTGCCGGTCGCGCCGACCGCGAGCCGCGGGGCCGTGGTGGCGGGGTCGCCGGGCGGGGCCGTTGCCTCGGCGCCCGAGCTGTCGCAGCGGGCGGACCGGATCCCGCCCGGGCCCGTGTACGTGCCGTCGTTGCCGCCCCAGAACAGCCGGGCGTACGCCACGGTCGCGCCCTGCGGGATCACCACGCGCCTGGAATCGGGCCCAGCCGTGGTGAAGTCGCCGTACAGCGTCGCCTCGTAACGCTTGCCGAAGGGCTCGATCACCTCGGCCGCGGCCGTGCCCGCGCTCGTACCGGCCAGCAGGATGACCCCGGTCGCCAGCAGGATTCCCGTTTCCCTTGTGAACCGCATGGGACGGAAATTTAGGCAGAAATGCCCATTATCGGGTGTTACGCCACGCGGCGCCGCTCCGCGTACTCCGCGATCTCCACCATCGGCGGCCGCTCCTCCGTGTCCACCTCGTACGTACGGGGGGTGAAGCGCGACTCCCCGTCCCCGTCCTCGCTCCGCTCGAACTGCGTCAGCCGCGGCCGCACCAGGTGCCCCCGCGAGAGCCGCAGCTGGGCCGTCCGGTAGATCGCCGCCGCCATCCGGCCGAGCGCCCGCCCGTCCTGGTGCCGGTGCTTGCGCACCCCCACGTCCACCTGCGCGAGCGCGTCCAGGCCCACCGTGTGCAGCGCGTCGACGAGGAGCCCCAGCTCCACTCCGTAACCGACCGGGAACGGCAGCCGTTCGAGCAGCGAGCGCCGCGCCGCGTACTCGCCGCCCAGCGGCTGGACGAAACCGGCCAGCTGCGGCCAGTGCAGATTGAGCAGCGGCCGCGCCACCAGCTCCGTTACCCGACCGCCCTGACCAGGGGTCTTGCCGGAGGCGAGCCCATCGAATTCAGTACCGAGCGGGCGGTCGTACATCGCCTTCACGAACGCCACGTCCGGATCGGTGAGCAGCGGCCCCACGATGCCCGTGACGAAGTCCGCCGAGAAGTCCTTGAGATCCGCGTCCACGAAGCAGACGATGTCGCCGCTCGTCACCATCAGTGACCGCCACAGCACCTCGCCCTTGCCGGGCACCGCCGGGATCCGCGGCAGGATCGCGTCCCGCGCGACCACCCGCGCGCCGGCCGCCGCCGCGACCTCCGCCGTACGGTCCGTGGAGCCCGAGTCGACGACGACGAGCTCGTCCACGAGCGGCACGGACTCGCTCATCAGTTCGCGGCGGATCACCCGGACGATGTCCCCGACCGTCGCCTCCTCGTTCAGCGCGGGCAGCACGACGCTGATCGTCGTACCCCGCGTACTCCGTTTGGCGGCGAGGATCCCCTCCAGCGGGCGGTCGGCCACGGACCAGGACCGCCGGGACAGCCAGCGCTCCACTTCTTCCAGCAACGTGATCTCCATCTCGCGGATCGGACGACCGGTTCCACCGTCGAAGGCTTCGGTTACAGTCTTGAACAACGCGGATGCCCGATGCATGTCGGGGTGCCGACCGCGTCTCACAATCGAATACCGCTCATCCAGAGGGGCAGAGGGATACGGCCCGTTGAAGCCCCGGCAACCCTCCAGTCGGTCACTCGTCCTCCAGCGAGGTCCCCCGACTAGGGAAGGTGCCAAATCCGTCTCGTGACGAAGTGCGTCGCGAGGAAGATGAGGAGAAAGGGCCTCGCCTCCATGGCTGTTCAGACCGTCGCATCCGCGACCACCTCCGCCACCGCCACCGCCTCTGTCGACCTCGGTCCCGCGTCCGGACTTTCCTGCCGCGAGTGCGGCGAGATCTTCCCGCTCGGCCCGATCTTCGCCTGCGAACTCTGTTTCGGTCCGCTCGAAGTCGCCTACGACCTGCCGACCGGCGACCCCGAGGCGCTGCGCAAGCGCATCGAGGCCGGCCCGGCGAACATCTGGCGCTACGCCCCGCTGCTCCCCGTCCCGGCCGACGTCGCCGAGAAGCCGAACCTGAACCCCGGCTGGACCAAGCTCGTGCAGGCCGACAACCTGGCCCGTGAGCTCGGCGTCGAGCCCGGCAAGCTGTTCGTCAAGGACGACTCCGGCAACCCGACCCACTCCTTCAAGGACCGGGTCGTCGCCCAGGCCATCGAGGCCGCCCGCGCCTTCGGCTTCACCACCCTCTCCTGCTCCTCCACCGGCAACCTGGCCGGCGCCGTCGGCGCCGCCGCCGCCCGCGCCGGCTTCCGCTCCTGCGTGTTCATCCCGCACGACCTGGAGCAGGGCAAGGTCGTCATGGCCGCCGTCTACGGCGGTGACCTCGTCGGCATCGAGGGCAACTACGACGACGTCAACCGCTTCTGCTCGGAGCTCATCGGCGACCCGCTCGGCGAGGGCTGGGGCTTCGTGAACGTCAACCTCCGCCCGTACTACGGCGAGGGCTCCAAGACGCTCGCGTACGAGATCTGCGAGCAGCTCGGCTGGGTCATCCCGGACCAGCTGGTCATCCCGATCGCCTCCGGCTCCCAGCTCACCAAGATCGACAAGGGTCTGCAGGAGCTCATCAAGCTGGGCCTGGTCGAGGACAAGCCGTACAAGATCTTCGGCGCCCAGGCCGAGGGCTGCTCCCCGGTCTCCGTCGCCTTCAAGGCCGGCCACGACGTCGTACGGCCGCAGAAGCCGAACACCATCGCCAAGTCGCTGGCCATCGGCAACCCGGCCGACGGCCCGTACGTCCTCGACATCGCCCGCCGCACCGGCGGCGCCGTGGAGGACGTCAACGACGAGCAGGTCGTCGAGGCCATCAAGATCCTCGCCCGCACCGAGGGCATCTTCGCCGAGACCGCGGGCGGCGTGACCGTCGGCGTGACGAAGAAGCTCGTCGAGGCCGGTCTCATCGACCCGGCCCTCACCACCGTCGTCCTCAACACGGGCGACGGACTCAAGACCCTGGACGCCGTGGCCGAGACTTCTCAGGCGACCGCCACCATCCGCCCGAGCCTGGACGCGTTCCGCGACGCGGGCCTGGCCCACTGAGACCCGCCCGATCGCTGAGAGGTTACGAAGACATGGCCGTGAACGTCCGCATCCCCACCATCCTCCGCACCTACACCGGCGGCCAGGCCGAGGTCCCCGCCGAGGGCGGCACCCTCGCCGAGGTCATCGCCGACCTGGAGAAGAACCACACGGGCATCGCCGCCCGCGTCCTGGACGACCAGGGCAAGCTGCGCCGCTTCGTCAACGTGTACGTGAACGACGACGACGTGCGCTTCGAGCAGGGCCTGGAGACGGCGACGCCGGACGGCGCCGGCATCTCGATCATTCCGGCGGTCGCCGGCGGCTGCTGAGCCGAGGCGCTGAGCCGAGTCACCTCGGCCGACTTACTGGCGGTACTACCGTTCAGTACAGATGAGTGCAGAATTGCCCCTTCCGCGAGAAGAAGCGGAAGGGGCAATTCTGCATGGTTGAGCGCGATAGAGTTGGGGAAGCCCCCTCCGCTGCTCATGCCAGACGCATATGAGAATGCGCCCCGACCTGACAAGAAGCAGCCAAAGTACCCGCGCCTTGTGCCCCATCTGCGCCGTTTGCCGGGCCCGACTTGCCCCGTAATCAAGGAAATTCTCCCCAATTCCCCTTTCCGGCGTGCCCAGAATTCTCGTCCGATTGACCTGTTGCAGAGGGCAGTTGGGCAGATACATTCAGCCGCGGTCGACGCGTTCCGGCGCAGGGTCTGACCCGGGTCCGCGAAGTGCGGATCCGCGCAAGGGCCAGTAATAGGGGAGTTAGGCATGGCTCAGGGCACCGTCAAGTGGTTCAACGCGGAGAAGGGCTACGGCTTCATCGCGGTCGACGGTGGTGCGGATGTTTTCGTCCACTACAGCGCGATCCAGATGGACGGCTACCGCACCCTTGAAGAAGGGCAGCGTGTCGAGTTCGAGATCTCGCAGGGCCAGAAGGGCCCGCAGGCGGACATGGTCAAGCTCGCCGCCTCTGCCTGAGCGCGGCGCGATCGGCCACCGACGCACTTCCGTCGAGGGGCCCGCATCCCGGTCCGGGATGCGGGCCCCTCGCGCGTTCCCGGGGTCCTCCCGCCGCCTTCCCCGGGTCGCCCGATCTTCGAGAGTCGCTTGCACTCGCCTAGGGCGAGTGCTAATCATTGGCGTTAGCACTCTCACGCTGAGAGTGCTTACGAGGATCGGGCAGACGAGGTCGCGGACCGAGTGGGGAAGGAACCC
Organism: Streptomyces fradiae; assembly: GCF_041270065.1. Classification (NCBI taxonomy): domain Bacteria; kingdom Bacillati; phylum Actinomycetota; class Actinomycetes; order Kitasatosporales; family Streptomycetaceae; genus Streptomyces; species Streptomyces fradiae. The sequence goes on from NZ_CP065958.1 coordinate 4,388,049, forward strand.
ACGAGGAGCGCGGGCCGTCCGTCGCGGGCGTCGGCGCGGTCCTGGAGCGTTATCCACCCCATGTCCGGGAGGACCACTTCACATGGCCAAGATCATCGCGTTCGACGAGGAGGCCCGGCGCGGTCTCGAGCGCGGCATGAACCAGCTCGCTGACGCCGTCAAGGTCACCCTCGGCCCGAAGGGCCGCAACGTCGTCCTCGAGAAGAAGTGGGGCGCCCCCACGATCACCAACGATGGTGTCTCCATCGCCAAGGAGATCGAGCTCGAGGACCCGTACGAGAAGATCGGCGCCGAGCTGGTCAAGGAAGTCGCCAAGAAGACGGACGACGTCGCCGGCGACGGTACGACCACCGCCACCGTGCTCGCCCAGGCGCTGGTCCGCGAGGGCCTGCGCAACGTCGCCGCCGGCGCCAACCCGATGGCCCTCAAGCGCGGCATCGAGAAGGCCGTCGAGGCCGTCTCCGGTGCGCTGCTCGACCAGGCCAAGGAGGTCGAGACCAAGGAGCAGATCGCCTCCACCGCCTCCATCTCCGCCGCCGACACCCAGATCGGCGAGCTCATCGCCGAGGCCATGGACAAGGTCGGCAAGGAAGGCGTCATCACGGTCGAGGAGTCCCAGACCTTCGGTCTGGAGCTCGAGCTCACCGAGGGCATGCGCTTCGACAAGGGCTACATCTCGGCGTACTTCGCGACCGACATGGAGCGCATGGAGGCCGCGCTCGAGGACCCGTACATCCTCATCGTCAACTCCAAGATCTCCTCCGTGAAGGACCTGCTCCCGCTCCTGGAGAAGGTCATGCAGTCGGGCAAGCCGCTGCTGATCATCGCCGAGGACGTCGAGGGCGAGGCCCTGTCGACCCTGGTCGTCAACAAGATCCGCGGCACCTTCAAGTCCGTCGCGGTCAAGGCCCCGGGCTTCGGCGACCGTCGCAAGGCCATGCTGAACGACATCGCCATCCTCACCGGCGGCACGGTCATCTCCGAGGAGGTCGGCCTCAAGCTGGAGAACGCCGGTCTCGACCTCCTGGGCCGCGCCCGCAAGGTCGTCATCACCAAGGACGAGACCACCATCGTCGACGGTGCCGGCGAGAGCGAGCAGGTCGCCGGTCGCGTGAACCAGATCCGCGCCGAGATCGAGAACAGCGACTCGGACTACGACCGCGAGAAGCTCCAGGAGCGCCTGGCGAAGCTCGCCGGTGGCGTCGCCGTCATCAAGGCCGGTGCCGCGACCGAGGTCGAGCTCAAGGAGCGCAAGCACCGCATCGAGGACGCCGTTCGCAACGCGAAGGCGGCCGTCGAGGAGGGCATCGTCGCCGGTGGTGGCGTGGCCCTGCTGCAGGCCGGTTCGGTCTTCGAGAAGCTGGAGCTGGACGGCGACGAGGCCACCGGTGCCGAGATCGTCCGCAAGGCGCTGGCCGCCCCGCTGACCCAGATCTCCGTGAACGCCGGCCTCGAGGGCGGCGTCGTGGTGGAGAAGGTCCGCAACCTGCCCGTCGGTCACGGCCTGAACGCCGCCTCCGGCGAGTACGTCGACATGATCGCCGAGGGCATCATCGACCCGGCCAAGGTGACGCGCTCCGCGCTGCAGAACGCCGCCTCCATCGCGGCCCTGTTCCTCACCACCGAGGCCGTCATCGCCGACAAGCCGGAGAAGGCCGCCGCGCCGGCCGGCGGCGGCATGCCGGGCGGTGACATGGACTTCTGATCCTGACGGATCGGAGGTTCCCTCTGATCCTGACGGATCGGAGGTTCCCGGCTCGATGAGCCGAAGCTGAACGCCGAAGGGCGGCACCCGAGAGGGTGCCGCCCTTCAGTCATGCGCGAGGCATTTACCGCACGTCGACCCAGTCCTGACCGCTGAAGGTCTGGAAGTGGGTGCCGTCACCGTAGTAGCGGATCTGGTACCAGCCGTCGACGCCCGCCGTCGTCTTCACCGACACCGCGCCGGTCGACGAGGACTTGCCGGTCGCGACCTGCTTCCAGGTGCCCGTCTTGCCCCAGGGCTTGAACCACACGCTCACCGGCTGGTAGCCGAGACCCCGCCACGCGCCACTGGTGTAGTGCTGCAGCGAACCCGTCACCGTGATCGCCGAACCCTTGGCGACCGGGTCCGGAGAGGCCTTGAGGCCGGTCACCCGCGAGTCGGTGCGGACGATGTAGAAGGGCTTGCCGGCCGACTCGCCGAAGTAGTCGTTGGCCAGGTGCCGGACCCGGAACCAGCCGCCCTTGTTCCAGGCGCCGATCGTGAACGGCGTCCGCACGTTGTTGTTGTAGAAGCTGGTGGAGGCGATCTGCTTCCACCCGGTCTGGCCGTCCGGGGACTGCTCCAGGACCACCGTCTGCATGGACGAGGTGGACAGCCAGGTCTCGTACGGGGCGCGCAGCTCGCCGTACACCGTCAGCCGCGCGTCCGTCGCCAGCTTGTAGCCCGCCACCGTGGTGATGGAGTCGGCGGGCAGCGCCAGCGGCCCGTACGCGTAGAAGCTGAGGAACCGGCTCTCCGACTGGACCGACCAGCCGCCCGCGCCCCCGCCGCCCGCGGCGACGAGCTGCACGCTGAACCGGCCCTCGGCGTCGGTGCGCACGGTCTTCGACAGACCGTTGCCCAGCCGCGCCGACACCGGGACGTCCGCCATCGGGGCGTCGGCGGCGTTCGGGTCGGTGACCCGGCCGCTGACGGTGACCAGTTCGCCGGAGGCCGCGCGGACCTTGTCGGCGGAGGCGGTGACCGTGGCCCGCTTCTCCTGGCCGCTGGTGTACGCGTAGTAGGTCGCGGTGCCGTGCACCTCGGCGCTGTCCTCGGTGAACCTGGCCTGGGTCGACGCGTACCGCGTCTCCGCCGCGACCGGCTCGCCGGTGAACTCGCCGGTCTCCCCGGTGACCGCGGAGCCGAACGTCGTGTCCGTACCGGTGTAGTCGTACGACACGGTGCGGCCGGACAGCGGCACCTCGTCGCCCGAGCCGGGCTGGACGCCGATCAGCGCGCCCTTCGGGTGCAGGAACGGATCGGCCCAGCTCGGGTTGCCGATGCCGAAGGCGTTCAGCCGCGGCTTCAGGGTGAAGTCCAGCGTGCCCGCATTGGCGCGGGTCACCGTGTTGCCAAGGGAGTCCGTGGCGGTGACGTCGATCGCGTACTTGCCGAGCGACGGGATGGTGCCGCCGTCCTCGGTGAGCTTCAGCGTCGAGACCGCGGGCAGCGCGAAGGTGCCCTTGCTCGCCGCGTTCTCCTCCAGGGCCGGGATCTCGGCGAGGACGGTGTCGCCCTGCCGGACCTTCGCCGAGACGGCCGTGACGGTCGCCTCCGGCGCGTCGGTCCAGGCGGTCACCTTGAAGCTGCCGCGCTGGGCGTCGTTGGTCAGCGCACGGCCGATGCCCACCGGGCTGGTGGGGGTCGCCGGAACGTCCTCGGCGGAGGCCGGGCCGACCGCCGCGCCCAGGGTGAGCGCCGTGAGCGCCGTGACGAGGGAGACGGCCGAGAGCCGTCGGAGATCAGAGCGCATCGACATAGATCGTCCTCGACTCGCTGTAGAAGTAGCCGTTCTTTTCCTGCCAGCCGAGGGCCCAGGTGCCGTCGCCGTAGTTGGTGGTGCTGAAGCTGAAGTTCCCGTACGTGTTGGTCGGGATGTCCTTCTTGGCCCAGTACCACGACGGGTCGCCCTTGGGCTTGTAGTACAGCGTCAGGCGCGCGCCCGGCATGGCCTTCCAGACCCCGTTGACCTTCTGCTGCACCAGGCCCTTGACGGTCATGCTGCCGCTGGTGCGCGGACGCGAGGGGCTGATGGTGACGTTGACGATCCGGGTCGGGATCCGGGAGAGCCGGACGGCGGTGCTGTACTTGGTGACGAAACGATCCGTCTCCGGGTGGTAGATCCGGTAGAGGGCGTTGTCGTAGCCCCAGACCTTGAACTCGTACGAGCACCAGTCGCTGACGGCCCTGGACGTCATCTGACCCCAGGTGCGTCCGCCGTCCCGGGAGACCTGGAGGGCGACCCAGTCGGGCTTCGGGTAGCAGCTGCCGTTGGTGCCGAGGGTGCCGCGCATGGTGACCTGACCGAACTGGTCGAGGGTCTGCGAGAGCCCGGTGTACGAGAACTGCTGCGGCACCGCGAGCTTGGCCACGTCCGTCGGACGGTCGTTGCCCGAGCCCCAGTACACGGAGGGACGCAGGCCGGTGTACGCGCCGGTCGTCGTGTACTGCACGCGCGACAGGTACGAGAAGGTGCCGTCCTGGAGCGAGGTGCCGGAGCCGATCTCGTCCTTCAGGACCTTGTCGTACGACAGCGGCTGCGTGCCCGTGGAGACCACGGGCGCGCCGCCGAAGCCCTGCCAGCCGTCCGTGGTCAGGCGCTCGACCTTGCCGGAGACGGTGACGTCGGTGCCCGCGTTGACGCGGTACTTGCTGGTGTCCGAGGTGATCCGGTACGTCAGCTTCTCGACGCCCACGGTGGGCAGCGGGCGCGCGTTGTCCGGGTCGACATCGGTCGCGGCCTGCACCTCGGCGGAGCCGCCGGTGATCTCGGCGTCCGGGGTGACGGGCAGGGCGAAGGCGCCGTCGGCGGCCGTGGTCGCGGTGGCGACCTTGGTGCGCGGCAGCCCGTAGGCGTCCTTCAGGTTGAGCGTGACCTTCACCGAGGTGCCCTCGGCGGCGGTGGTGCGCTCGCCGGTGGCCGGGTTCCAGGTGGAGGCCTTGCCGGAGAGGACGACGTCCCGCTGGTCGTAACTGGTGGTCTTGCGGTCGAAGACGACCGAGGAGACACCGGTGTGCAGCTTGTAGCCGAAGGTCCCGCCGGTCCACTGGGTGAGCAGGCCGCCGGGCAGGCGGTAGTCGACCCGGAGCGGGTAGTCGCCGAGGGCGGTGCCCTCGGGCAGCTTGATCGGCGCGTCGGTGGTCCATGCGTAGGTGCCGGTCGAGGTGAGCTCGTCGGTCTCGGCGAGCACGGCCGCCCCTTCGGCGGCGGAGGCGAGCACGCTCACCTTCACCCAGAGCGCGTTGCTCGGCAGCCCCCCGAGGGTCAGCCGGCCGTCGTCCAGGGTGGTGGTGGCGGTCACGGTGGCCGCGTACGCGGCAGGGGCCGCGATCACGGCGGGCAGGGCGACACCTGCCGAGAGTGCGAAAACGGTTGCCGCGCGCACGAGGGCATGCGGCAGTGTGCGCGTTGAGCGCATCTGAGAGACCCCCCACAGGTCGGAAAGGCGGTCGCGTAGTAGATCGCGTACCGCGTGGGAGCACGATAGCGCCTGTGGGTTGAACACGTTCACCGGATTTCGCGCTCGCGTGCGCGAGTGTGTCGGGTTCATCCTGAGGAGAGAGGATCCGGTCGGTTCTGGCGGAGCGACCCCAGGCAGACGCCCCAGACAGACGGGAGCGATCGACCATGATCACCTTGCTGACGACACCGGCGGACCGCGAGCTGGTCATCACCCGCACCTTCGACGCGCCGGTGACCCGCGTCTGGGAGGCGTGGACGCGCCCCGAGCACGTCCGGCAGTGGTACGGCGCCGCCGCCCTGACCATGTCCGTCTGCGACATCGACCTGCGCCCGGGCGGCGCGTGGCGCTGGGGCCAGCGCGGCCCCGACGGCCAGGAGATCGTCTTCTCCGGCACCTACGAGGAGATCGTCCCGTCCGAGCGCCTCGTCTACACGGAGCTCTTCGAGCAGATGCCGGACGCCGACCCGGTCCGCGTGATCCTCTCCTTCGACGCCACCCCGGACGGCGGCACGGCCCTGACCAGCACGTCCTTCTGGCCGACCACCGAGATCCGCGACCAGGCGCTGGCGGCGGGCATGGAGTCGGGGGTGCGGGAGCAGTACGACCGGCTGGCGGGGTATCTGCGGACCATGTGACGGGTCAAGGGGCAGCGGGCAGGTCAGGACACGTAGTCCTTGAGCTTGTCGGTGTCGAGGGGGATGCCGACGGGGGCGGGGAGGGGGACGACGGCGCCGAAGGGGTACGACTCCTGACGGCGATAGACACCGTTCTCGGGTTCGCTGAGGACGTACAGGGTGGTCGCGTCGCGGTCGACGAGCAGGTAGACGGGGATGGCCGCAGCGGCATAGCCGTCGACCTTCTCGACGCGGTCGCGCCGGTGCGTGTCGGAGTCGTGGGACGTGATTTCGACAACCATGAGGACGCCGGAAGGGTCGGCCCACTCGGGCTTGCCCGCCATGTGGCCCTCGGGCGCGAGGGCGCCGTCGGGCCTGGCATGCCCCTGGCGGTATTTCTCGACGATCAGCCCCTGTTCGGGGAACAGATCGAGTTCGGGGCGGTGCTGCATGCACTGGCGGAGGAGCCACATGAAGATCACCGAGTGATCACCGTCGGGCACGGGCTTGACCTTCAGCCTTCCGTTGATGAGTTCGAGCGTCACGCCCTCGGGCGCGACGCGGGCGAGTTCTTCGAAGTCCTCGACGGACAGGTCCGGGCGGCCACCGGTGGGCGCATCGACGGGTGCATCGGTGGGTACGTCGGCGGGTGCATCGGCGGGGTTGGGGGTCATGGCGTCGCCTCCTTCCCCCCATCCTGCCCCGTAGTCGGGCCGGACGAGCTGAACCGTCATGTGCGGGTCCCTTGCATTTCCTGGCGGATGGCGGCGGCCCGGGAGCGGATCTCGGCTGCCGGGAGGTGACGGCGAGCGGGCGGGACGCCGCGGCAGGGGGCGCACTGGCCGTCGACGAGGGAGTCTGTGTAGTCGGGGGCGCCGCACTCGGCGCACTCCAGCATGCGGCGGGAGATCCGGTCGCTCCGGATGGGTTCCGGCGGGAGCTTGTCGGTGAGGCGGCGGCGGGCCAGGGCGGCCGGGTGGTGGACGGTGGGCGGCAGGCCGGCGGTCAGGGCGCGCAGGACGTCCGACTCCTCGGCGTCGCGGGCGAACCACTCCTCGACGAGCGGCGCGAGGGAGTGGCACTCGGCGTGCGAGAGCGACATGACGGAGTTCGTCCGCCCGAGCGCGGCCAGCAGCACGTACGCCCGTGACCGGGTCGGCCGCCTCGGCTCCCGAGGCACGTCCCCGCGCCGGAACGCCGCCCACCAGGTGACGTCACGGGGCGTCCGGGTGAACCACGTTCGGGTGATCCACCGCCCGCCCAGGCACTCCCGCCCGCGCCGCAGATGCCCGGCCCGCTGGATCCGGTTGAGTGCGGTGCGGAGTGCGCACTGTCCGTACGGCAGCTGCTTGGCCAGCGTCTTCACGGAGATGTCGCTGCCCTCGGGCACCCGGTCGATGTACGCGGCGATGGCGGCCTCGCGGGGCGGCAGGTGCGCGAAGTCGGTCGCGGCGCGGGGGAGTTCGTACCCGGTGGAGCGCTTGCCGTAGCCCGGGTTGGCGAGGGGGTGGGGCGGGAAACTAAACTCGGCGTCAGCCATGGATCGACGGCTTTCGATCGTAGTGGTCAGACCCCCTTCAGGTGTTGGCGCACCTGCTGGGGGTCGTTTAGTTCGGTTACCGGACACGCTAGAGGCATATGACGCTGTGTGGCAAGTCGGTCGCATTACGTCAACTCGCAGGGTGGGTGGGTGGGTTATCAATCCCAGGCCCGAACCCCATCCGTAGAAATACGGCCCGGATCTCGATACTCGAGCTTCGGGCGGCTGGCCCGGTTCAGGGCAGGTCGTAGCGCAGCAACGCGCGGGCCACGGGCTCGCCGTTGCGGTGGGCGTAGGCGGTGCGTTCCTTGACCTCGCGGAGGGTGCGGGGGCGCCAACCCGGTCCGCCGCAGCAGGATTTGTGGAATCCGATGCCGGAGTTCAGGACGACGGACAGGGCACGCCAGGCGTTGCGGTCCCGGCGGCGCGGCGGCTGGAAGGCCGAGCCGGCATGGATCATCACCCGCGCGCAGCGCGGGCAGTGCCGCTCGCGCCAGGCGTCGTACGGCTGCTTGTACGACGCGCGGCACGGCAGGCAGACGTACGAGGTCTTCGCGTGGCCCATGCGGACAGGGTAGGAGCCGGGCGCCCGTGCGGCCACGGAATTGCTGCCTAGGGTGGGGCTCATGGAGCTCTCCGCGATCACCCTCGACTGCGCCGATCCGCTCGCCCTCGCCGACTTCTACCACCGGGCCACCGGGCTGCCGCTGCACCCCCGGAACCACGGGGAGTTCGCCGCCGTGCAGCGCGCCGGCGGGCTGATGCTCGGGTTCCAGCGGGTCGACGACTACCGCCCGCCCCGCTGGCCCGGCCAGGAGCAACCCCAGCAGCTGCACCTGGACTTCGACGTGGACGACCTCGCGGAGGCGGAGGCCCGCCTCCTGGCCTTGGGCGCGCGTCGGCCGGAGTACCAGCCGGATCCGGAGCGGTTCGTCGTGCTCACGGACCCGGCCGGTCACCCGTTCTGCCTGAGCCCCCGGAAGAGTGCCGTCCAGAGGAAAGGCTCGCCGAAGTAGGGGGAGTCGGCGGGTTCGTCGCGCATGCGGCGGAGTTCGCGTTCCTCGTAGGAGGAGAAGACCGTACGCAGGGCGTCGGCGGTGTACGCCAGGCCGCCGTGGAGGGAGGCGTCGCGGTAGAAGGCCGGATCGGGGAGTTCGGAGCCCATGCCGTCGGGGCCGGCGGCGAAGCAGGTGAGGGAGAAGTGACCGCCGGGGGCGAGGTGGCGGGCGAGGAAGTCGAGGTACGTGACGCGGCGGTGCGGCGCGATGTGGTGGAAGCAGCCCGAGTCGTGGATCAGGTCGTACGGACCGCCGTCCACGAGACCGGGCGTCGTGAACGCGTCGCCGTGCAGGAACCGGATCTCCAGGCCGGACGCGGTCGCCCGCTCCCGCGCCCACGCCAGCGCGCCCGCCGACAGATCCACCGCGTCGACCGCGAAGCCGCGCTCCGCGAGATAACGCGCGTTCCGCCCCGGCCCGCAGCCGAGGTCGAGGACGCGCCCGCCGGCGGGGAGCAGCCCGGCGTCGACGAGTGCGACCAGACTCTCGTCCGGCTTGTCCACGAAGAACGGCACCGGTCGCGTCCGGTCGTCATAGAAGCCCTGCCACTTGTCGGCGTCCTCGGCGAACAGCGTGTCGAGGAGGCGGAGTACGTCGTCGGTGGTGCGGGTCGAGCGGTCCATGCGGGTCCCCTTCCGTGTAAGGGAAACGGTAGGGGAGGAGGGCGTAAAAGCCCAGGTCAGGGGTAGTGCGGCGAGGCTTGGTGTGGGGTTTTGGCGGGCGTACGGAGAGGGGTGCACCCCCGGGGGTAAGCGGAGGGGGTGGCGGGGGCGTGAACGGGGCGCCCAGGGCCGCCTGGAGGGGTTTCCGGGCGGCGCCCGGGATGGTTTCTTCGGCGGGTACGGGGCGAGGCTTGGGCCCTCCGGGCCGAGGCCCCGGCGAGCTTCTGGTGCGGCCGCCCTCTCTCCGAGTGTGGCCCCCTCCACCACCGCGTCAAGGGCGCCTTCGGCGTCGCAAGCGATGGGCTTCGCCCACCCTTGACCCGGTGCCTCCGGGGGCCTTTTCACACTCGGAGGGCGGCCGGGGGAGCGGGCCGCGCGGACAGGTTCGGGTAGCCCGTCCCGCCGTAGGCGGGTGGCGGGCCGGTGGTGGGTGGGGCCGGGTATCGCTTCGCGCCGGGGGCGTTCTGCTGCCCGGTGGGTGGGGGCTCGGTTCGCGGCCGGGGCCGGGCGGTGCCGATCCCTGGGTGGGGGTGCGCGGGAGTGGAATGGGTGCCCATTCCCGGCTGCGGCCGACGCCCGTCGGCGGGCCGGGGCGCATGCCCCGCTGGTCACGACCGGCGGGTGGCACAAACCCCGCTCCCGCGAGGCCTTGGGCCACGGCGGCCGCCTCTGAAGTCACACAAGTCCCACGCGTCTCGCCCCGGGGCGGGGATTGCCGATTTTGCACGCCGACGGCCTGTCGGAGCCAGGGGAAAGGGGCTCCAGGCCGGCCGAGCATGATGATCACGCGCTCGGACGGTCCCGAGGCGGCCTGAGCACGACGGTCACCTCGCCAGCGACGGATGCACGGCCGCTGGCTCTCCGCGTCACTGCAGGCCAGGCGGGAGATGCCCCGGTCTTCGAGGCCGTCATGGCTGCCACCTGTGTTCCGCGAGGCCGGCCCGGACGGCCAAGGACCCGGCCGGACACCGTCCTGGCGGACCGCGCGTACTCATCCCGCGCGACCGAAGTCACCTCCGGCGACGTGGGATCCGCGCTGCCATCCCCCAGCCCTCCGACCAGATCGGCCACCGTCTGCGGCGAGGTCGCGCCGGCGGCCGCCCACCCGCCGGACAAGCTCGTCATCGCCAACCAGGCCGCACTCCACCTCGCCGCGATCCTCATCTGGGCACGGCGAGAGACCGCTCAACGATCGACCACCCAACGTGCGTCCGCAGGCCAAGAGCCCGTGCCAACGATGTGCTCCACGAGCCTGAATGCCTCACGCATGGGGACGGTGTCCTCATCCGGATACTCGTCGCCCTGCCCGTTGGAGAGGACGAACCCGTCGCTCGACCCCGCAGTTCCGGGGTCCACGGCGTGCTCGCCGGGATCACCCTCGCCTTTGAGCAGCACCACCATCGCTCGCTCGGCATTCGTCACGAAGGCCAGCAACCGTCCAGACGAACTGGTCAGCCACGTCTCAAGCTGCCCGCTGTCGATCCTCGACCGAAGAGCCTCCAGCACGACCTCGGCCGACACAGGGACAGGGCTGTCGTCATTGATCACCCAGGTTTCGATCACGAGCACGACGATCTCACGGACGGATCCAAGAGACAGTGCGCGTCCGGCGGAGCGAAGTCGGAAATCCGCAGGCGAGATGAGTCGGATGTGAACTCGTGTGACTCCGGAGGTGATCTGCGGCGGTCATGGGCTCGCGGCAGCGGGGATTGCACGGTCCGGACCCTGTCGGAGAGCTGTTGGGGGGTGGAGCGGGTGCGGGGATCCGTAGGCGGAAGGGGGTGGGGTGAACTTCCGTGACTCCGGGGGTGCTGTGGGGTTCGCAGGCTGGCGGTTCGCCGGCGTGCGGGGGCGGGCGGTGGATGTCGGTCGGCTGGACCGGACGGCGTCAGCGGGGAGGGATCGGTTGGGTGAGGTTCAGCGGGTTGCCGTCGGGATCTTGGATGTGGGCGACGCGTTGGCCCCACGGCATGTCGTTGGGGCCGCTGCTGATCGAGCCGCCCAGCGCCTCCACCCGGCCGAGCGTTTCGTCGACGTCGTCGACATCGATGCTGAGCAGGATCCGCGGTGCCGCCCCAGTCCCCGGGTCGGGCTTGGACACCAGCCCGAGGTCGGTGTCGCCGATGCGCAGGCCGAGGTAGAAGGCTGGGCCTTCGGCCGGTACCCGAAAGATCTCCTCGGCGCCGAACAGCTTCGTATAGAAGCCGAGCAGGGCGTCGTGGTCGGCAGTCAAGATCACTGGCTGGATGGTGGACATGGCACTCCTGCCGAGAACGGTTGTGTCGTTGGGTAGACCGTTCGAGGACGGAGAACTCATCGGCACAACGCAGAGGCACGCCGTCTGACCCTGCCGGGCGGTGCCAAGTCCGCAATCCCCGCCCCCGGGCGAGGCACGCCGGAGTCCTGCCCGACCGGGCAAAGTCGGCAATCCCCGGCCGTGGGCGGGGCATGTGGGACGTCTGTGACTTCAGTGGTGGTCTGTGGCAGGCAAGGGTGCGCGGCAGCGGGGTTTGTACTCCCGACGGCCGGCCATAGCCCTGCCCAGGCGGTGCAAAGTCCGTAATCCGCGCCAGCGATGGGGTGGGTGGGATTCCTGTGACGCCAGGGATGGCCTGCAGCGCCCAAGGCCGAGCGTGAGCGGACTTTGCCCGCTCGTCACCGCCATTGACTCCTGCAGGGCGGTGCACAGTCGAGAATCCCCGCCGGTGGGCGGGATGCGTGGGACTCCTGTGACTTCGGTGGTGGTCTGTGGCGGGCCAGGGAGCGCGGCAGCGGGGTTTGCACGCTCGGGGGCCCGCCGGAGTCCTGCCGGGCGGTGCAAAGTCCGTAATCCCCGATCCCGGGGGGGAGGGTTTGTGCCACACGCCGGTCGTGATCAGTGGGGCATGCGCCCCGGCCCGATGACGGCGGTCGGTCGCCCGGTCGGGAATGGGCGCCCCATTCCACGTCCGCGCACCCCTGACCGGCGGAAGAAGTCCCACCGGCCCCGGCCGGGAACCGACCCCCCACCCACCGGCCCGCGAGGGATCCCCGCTCCGGAGCGATACCCGGGCCCACCCACCACGCACCCGCCATCCGCCTACGGCGGCCGGCCGATACCCGGACCTGTCCGCGCGGCCCGCTCCCCCGGGCCGCCCTCCGAGAGTTTTCACGCGCCCGGAGCCGCCGGGTCAAGGGTGGGCGAAGCCCATCGCGAAGCGACGCCGAAGGCGCCCTTGACGCGGCGGTGGAGGGTGCGACTCTCGGAAAGAGGGCGGCCGTACGGTGCCCTATTTCAGGGCGTTCACGAAGACGGACCAGGCGCCGGTGCGGAACACGAGCTTCGCTCCCTCCGGGACCTTGGAGTCACGGACGGGGACGATGCCCGGGTGGCCGTCCGCGACTTCGAGGCAGTCGCTGCCGTCGCCCGCGCTGTACGAGGACTTGCGCCAGGTGGCGACCTCCACGCAGTCGCCGCCGCTGCCGTCGCTGAAGCTGGACTTGAACCACACGGCCGTGCTCAGGTCGTACTCAGAGATCTTGATCTTCATGGGCGTAATCCTCTGCCACAGACTCGATCAGGGCCAGGGAATCTCGCGGGGACAGCGCGAGGGCCCCGAGCAGATCGTAGGTGAGGGTGTGCTGGGCCACCGTGGCCGGATCGTCCTCCAACTGACCTGTGCCCGAGCCCTGGAAGTACACCAGGGGTGGGGCGTCGTCGAAGGACATCAACTTGATCGAGCCGCCCATCGAACCGTACGCGCCCGCCGAGAACGGCAGCACCTGCACGATCACCCTGTGCCGCCTCGCCAGCTCCACGATGTGCCGGAGCGCTTCCGCCATCACCGCCGGGCCGCCGACCGCCTGTCGTAGGACCGCCTCGCCCAGTACGACCCACAACCATGGCTTTGTTGGATCGTCGAGCAGCCGGCCGCGTTCCAGGCGTCCGGACATCAGCTCGTCGATCTCGTCCTCCGTCGCCGTCGGTTGGTACGCGCGGAAGACCTCCCTCGCGTACGCCGGGGTCTGGAGCAGGCCCGGGATCAGCAGTGGGGCGAACTCCTTGATTCCCGTCGCCAAGGCTTCCGCCTCCGCCGCCTCCGCGAAGTAGTCCGGGTACTTGGACTTGTTCGCCGCCTTGCAGTTGCGCTCGAAGAAGCCGTTCGTACCCAACGCCTCGTCCAGTTGGACCGCCATCTCCGGGCGGATGCGGCGCGTGCCCGCCTCCATCTGGCCGATGTACGAGCCGCTGACGAAGACCAGCTCGCCGAGGGCCTCCTGGCTCATGCCCTTGTTCTCGCGTGCGTGGCGCAGTTCGGCGCCGATTATCGCCCTGGGGGACAGTGGCGGGTCCTTCTTCTTCCTGGCTTCAGCCATATCAACTCCCGCTTGGGCATCTGGGGTTGTTGGGGCGAACTCACTGTTCCCCAGCATGCACCCGGCCGACACTCTCCGTAAGTGAAATCGATACACAGAGTGGAAAGGTCGCTACAATGCCCATCTCCCCCGGCACGGTTCAGGTCCAGGACGTCGTCAGCCGGCTCAAGGCCGGACTCGCCTCCCACGGCATCACGCTCCCCTCCCTCGGCGTCGACCCCGTCACCCTCGCCGCGTCCGGCGGCACCTTCACCCATCCCCTCGTCGAGCTCGGGCGCTGCAACCTCGACACCGCGCAGCGGCTCGTCGTCGCGCTCGCGGTCACGCGGGAGGGTGAGCGGTGACGGCGCCCGGCTCGTACGTCATCGACACCCGCGACGGGCGGATCGGGCAGGTCATGGGGCACGAAGGGCCCTGTCTGCAGCTGCGGCCGCCCGGCGGCGGGCGGGAGTGGGACTGTCCGCCCGAGGCGCTGGCGCCCGCGCCGCCGGGCGAGGTGCTGCGGGCTCGCGTACGGGCGCTCAACCGGGAGCCGCGCGTGCCGTGAGCGTTGCCGCTGTTCAGGTGGCGGCCGGGTGGTAGTACCGTTCGGCCGGTCATCGGCAAGATCACGGGGGAGAGGCATGCGCAGGTTCTGGAGATTCTGGGGGATGGCGGCCGTTGCCGCGCTGACGCTGATCGGCGTGGGCCCGAGCGGGACCGTCGCGGCGGCCCCGCCGCCGGGGACGAACCTGCAGGTGCTGAGCTGGAACATGTGCGACGTCGTCCGCTGGGGCGGCTGCGCGGAACGCCGGACCGACCAGAAGGTCGCGCTGCTGAAGCAGAAGGTCCAGGAGAACTACGTCCAGGCCATGCTCCTCCAGGAGGTCTGCCAGAGCACGCTGAGCGCCCTGCTCACGCAGCTCGGCCCCGCGTGGAGCGCCCACTTCAGCCCGTACCACTGGTCGCAGAAGGGCGCGCTGACGGTGAGCCCCTGCGAGACCAAGCCGGGCACCAGCGAACCCCTCGACCCGAACGACGACGTCGGCACGGCCATCGTGGTCAAGGCGGGCCTTTCGGATCCGGTCGAGTACCCCACGCTGCGGGCGAGTACGGAGCTCGTCCCGCCGCTCCAGTGCGCGACGGCCACCTACTTCGAGGTCCGGCTCTGCGCCGTGCACTCCCCGCGCCAGGCGTCCGACCTGGACTTCCCGCTGGCGGACTACCGCGACGACTACCAGATGGTGCTCAGGGACATCGTCGAGGACTACCCCCAGGTCGTCTTCGGCGGGGACTTCAACACCCGGCCGCCGGACAACGGCCCGAGCTACGCCAAGGTGTGGAAGCCCGCCGAGCTGTACGCGGGACCGGGGTCCGACACCCCGGGATACGCGGAGTGCGACCAGCAGAATCACCCCGGCACCCGCACCGGAAGCGCGACCCACGACAGTGGCGTCAAGATCGACTACATCTTCGCCAGTGGCAGCACTCTGCCGGGTCGCTGGTGCATCGTGGAGCCCAAGGCGCCCACGGGCGGGACGAACCTGTCCGACCACCGCTACCTGATCTACAGCGTGGCGGTGACGACCGGCGCATGACGCTAGGCGGGCGGGGCGAGGAGTTCCGGGTCCTGGCCGGCGCGGGCCAGGGCGTCGGAGACGAAGCCGTTCGCCTTCAGCTCCTCCACCGTGGTGCGGAGGAAGGCGACGGTCTCCGGGGAGCGGTCGAGGGTGGTGCCGACGGCCTGGCGGATCTCCATGAAGCGTTCGTCGATCAGCCGGACCTCCGCCGGGTGCGCGGCGGCGTACGCCGTCAT
Organism: Streptomyces fradiae; assembly: GCF_041270065.1. NCBI lineage: Bacteria > Bacillati > Actinomycetota > Actinomycetes > Kitasatosporales > Streptomycetaceae > Streptomyces > Streptomyces fradiae. Next base: position 4,403,285 of record NZ_CP065958.1, read on the forward strand.
CGGCTGGCGGATGCCCGCGCCCGCCTCCAGGCCCTGCTCGGCGAAGGTGTCGACGCCCTCCTCGCCGCGTACGACGGTGGCGTGCGCCAGCGTGCGGCCGAGGTGGAGGTCGTAGGCGGAGCCCGCCTTCACGCCGACGCGTACGCCCGGCGCGTCCACGTCGGCGGGGGTGCGCAGCGCGGAGTCGCGCGGGACGACGTACACGCCCTCGATGAGGACGTACGGGGCGGTGAATGCGACCTCCGCCTCCCGGGCCGGGTCCACGGCGAGGAAGCAGAGGTCGGCGCGGCCGGTGGCCATCGCCTCGTACGACTTGCGGGCGGCGTCGAAGCAGAGCAGCTCCACGGGCAGGCCGAGCCGGGCGCCGATCTCGCGGGCGAGGTCGACGGTGATGCCGGCGGGGGCGGCCGGGGTGCCCTGGGCGAGGACCGGGTTGCCGAGGTTGATGGAGGCGCGCAGCGTTCCGGTGGGGGCGAGGTCGGTGGCGAGGGCGGCGGTTCGGGCGTCGTACGGGGCGTCGGTCATGCGGGGATCTTAGGGGGCTGTCCCCACCCCGTATCGGCGTGCCTGCCGGATGGGGAGTTGATGCTCCGTCAATGAGTCTTGTCGCATGAAGACTTACGCAGGAATCGCAGGAACCGCCGCTCTGACTCTGGCACTTGGGCTTGCTCCTGGCGCGCCCGCCCCCGCCGCTGCCCCTGCCCCGCCGCTCCCGCCCTCGGCTGGAGCTCTTGCGGGCCCGTCGGCCTCGGGCAGGAGTGCGCCACGCTGCGGGTGCCGCTCGATTACGCGGAGCCGGGCGGCGCCCAGGTGGACCTCGCCGTGTCCCGTATCAAGGCCACCGGGCCGGGGGCCCGGCGCGGCACCCTCCTCGTGGTCGCCGGCGGGCCGGGCAGCTCGGGGGTGCAGCGGCTGAGCGCGAAGGGCGCGGCGCTGAAGGAGCAGCTGGGCGGGGCGTACGACCTGGTGTCCTTCGATCCGCGCGGGGTCGGCGGCAGCGTGAAGGCGCACTGCGGGCTCGACGGGGCGGACCGGCACCTGGTGACCTTGCGCAGCTGGCCCGCCGCCGACGGCTCGATCGACGAGAACGTCGAGCGGTCGCGGCGGGTGGCCGAGGCCTGCGCGCGCAACGGCGGCGCGGTGCTGCGCAGCCTGACCACGTCGAATGAAGTGCGGGACATGGACCGGCTGCGGCAGGCGCTCGGCGAGCGGCGGATCTCGGCGTGGGCGAACTCGTACGGCACGTACGTCACCGCGCAGTACGCGCAGAAGTTCCCGCGCCGCACCGACCGGATCGTCCTCGACAGCAGCGCCGACCCGAACCCGGCGACGGTCGCCCAGGGGTGGCTGCGTGACATGGCGCGGGGCGCCGACGACCGCTTCCCGGACTTCGCGGCGTGGGCCGCGCACCCGGACCGGGCGGCATCGCGCCTCGCCGACCGCCCCGAGGACGTACGCCCGCTGGTCCTCGACCTCGCCGCCCGCCTGGACCGCGCGCCGAAGCCCTCGACCACGCCCGGGGTGCCGCTGACCGGCAACCTGCTGCGCCAGGCGATGCAGAGCGCCCTCTACTCGGACGCCGCCTTCGCCGACTTCGCCCGCCTGGTCAAGCAGGCCGCCGACCCGGACGCGGTCCCGGTCCTGCCGCCGATGCTCGCCGGTCCGATGCCCGACGAGGACGCGGCCGTGACCGTCGGTGTGGTCTGCAACGACGTGCGCTGGCGCGGCTCGGTCCCGACCTTCCGCCGCAGCGTCGCCGCCGACCGCGCCGCGCACCCGCTGACGGCGGGCATGCCGGTGAACATCACGCCCTGTTCTTTCTGGAAGGACTCCCCGGTCGAGCGGCCCACCCGCCTCACCTCCGACGGCCCCTCCAACATCCTCATGATCCAGGGCCTCCGCGACCCCTCCACCCCGCACTCCTCCGCCCTCAAGATGCGCGAGGCCCTCGGCGCCCGCGCCCGCATGGTCTCCGTCGACCGCGGCGGCCACGGCATGTACCTGTCCAACGGCAACGCCTGCGGCGACCGGACGGTCACCCGCTTCCTGCTGACGGGTGAGCGTCCGGCCGCCGATGTGACCTGCCGATAGGGCGTCCAGGGCGTCCAGGGCCTCAGACCTTGGCGGCCACCGGCTCGGGCTCCGGCCCGGTGGCCGGGGCCGCCGTGCGGGTCGGCTCCTTCTCCGTGTCCACGTTGAACTCCGCCAGGAGTTCCTTGCTGAAGCCGAAGAAGTACGTGGCGACGAAGCCCGTCAGGTAGCCGACGAGGAGGCCGCCGGCGTAGATCGCGACGGTCTCGCCGAGGGGCTTGTTGCCGTCGAGGAGGGGGAAGAGGGCCCAGCCGGAGGGGCCGATGGCGGTGGAGCCGACCTTGTCGCCCAGCATGTTGAAGAGGCCGACGAAGCCGCCGCCGAAGGCGCCGCCGACGCAGGCGGTGACGAAGGGGCGGCCGAGGGGGAGGGAGACGCCGTAGATGAGGGGCTCGCCGACGCCGAGGAAGCCGGCCGGGAGGGCGGACTTGATGGTGCGGCGGATGGAGCCGTTGCGGGGGAGGCGGAGGTAGACGGCCATGGCCGCGCCGACCTGGCCCGCGCCCGCCATCGCCAGGATCGGCAGCAGGACGGTGTAGCCCTGCTGCTCGATCAGGGTGGTGTGGATGGGGATGAGGGCCTGGTGCAGGCCGAGCATCACCAGCGGCAGGAACAGGCCGCCGAGGACGAAGCCGGCGCCCGCGCCCGCGTTGGCCAGGAGCCAGTTGGCGAAGTCGCCGATGGCCTGGGAGACCTCACCGGCCGCGTACATCAGGCCGAAGACCGTGACCAGGCCCGAGATCAGCACGGTCAGGGTCGGCGTGACGAGGACGTCGAGGGCCTCCGGGACCCAGCGGCGGCACCACTTCTCCACGTACACGGCGAGGACCGCCGCGCCCAGTGCGCCGAGCACGCCGCCCTGGCCGGGGGAGAGGGTCTGGCCGAAGACCTCGATCTTCGCGACGCCCGCGAAGACGATGATCGACGCCACCGCGCCGCCGAGGATCGGAGTGCCGCCGAACTCCTTGGCCGTGTTGTAGCCGACGAAGACCGCGATGAGCGCCATGAAGCCGCTCGCGATGGCCGCGAGCGCCGGGGTGACGCCGGGCAGCCAGCCGAGGTTGATCAGCAGGCCGTTGAGGCCGGCGATGATGCCGCAGCCGATGAGGGCGGGGATCAGCGGGACGAAGATGTTCGCGATCCGGCGGAGGAGCAGCTTGAACGGGGTGGCGTTCTTCGCCTTCCGCGCCGCCCTGAGGGCCGCGCCCCGGTCGGCGAGTTGCTCGGCGGTGTGGGCGGGGTGCGGGGCTTCGGCGATGAGAGCCTCGAACTCCGGGGTCACCCTCGCGACCGTTCCCGGGCCGAGGACGATCTGGTACGTGTCGTCCTCCACCACGCCGAGGACGGACGGCAGGGCCTTCAGGGCCTCGTCCTGGACGAGCGAGCGGTCCCGCAGACCGAGGCGGAGCCGGGTCATGCAGTGGGCCACGGAGTCGATGTTCTCCGCGCCGCCGACGAGGGGGAGGATCGCGGCGGCGATGGCGCGGTTCTTGTCGTCTGAGGCTGATGTACCTGTGCTCATGTGCGGTGGTGCCTTGCTGTGAGAAGGACGTGCCGTTACGCGTGCAGCGCTGCGCGCAGGTGGCCGTGGGAGTCACGAAGCCGCTGGTCGGCGGCCTTGGCATCGATGTCGGCGAGGATCATCAGGATCGCCGTCTTCACCTCTCCGTCGGCGTCGGCGAGCGCGGTCTCGATCTGCTCGTCCGGCGCGCCGGTGGCCAGCGCGACGATGCGGCGCGAGCGGGCCTGGAGCTTGTCGTTGGAGGCGCGGACGTCGACCATCAGGTTTCCGTAGGTCTTGCCGAGCCGGATCATGGTGATCGTCGAGATCATGTTGAGCACGAGCTTCTGCGCCGTGCCCGCCTTCAACCGGGTGGAACCGGTGAGGAGTTCGGGCCCCGGCACGACCTCGATGCCGTGCTCGGCCGCCGCGGCGAGGGCGCTGTCCGCGTTGCAGGACAGGCCGATGGTGAGCGCGCCGAGGGCGCGGGCGTGCTCGACGGCGCCGATGGCGTACGGGGTACGGCCGGAGGCGGAGATGCCGACCACCGTGTCGTCGGCCGTGAGCCCGAGCGCGGTCAGGTCCTCGACGGCCAGCTCCTTCGAGTCCTCCGCGCCCTCGACCGCCTTGACCATGGCGGTCGGGCCGCCCGCGATCAGGCCCACGACCTCGGAGGGGTCGGTGTTGAAGGTGGGCGGGCACTCGCTGGCGTCGAGCACTCCCAGCCGGCCCGCGGTCCCGGCGCCCAGGTAGATCAGCCGGCCGCCGCGCGCCATCCGCTCGGCGGTGGCGTCGATCGCCGCGGCGATGGCCGGGAGCTGCTTGGCGACGGCGGCGGGGACGGTCTGGTCCTCGCGGTTCATCAGCGCGGCGAGCTCGGCGGTCGGCAACTGGTCGATCTCGGCGAGCTCGGGGCGGAAGGCCTCGGTGGTGAGGGTGGCGAGCTGGGCGCGCAGTTCGGCGTACGTGGGCGAGGCGGGTGAGGCGGGCGAGGCGGGCGACTCGGGCGACGTGGACGGCGAGGGTGATGCGGGCGACGTGGAGGGCGTGGGCACGGGCGGCTCTCTCGGACGTTTCGGCGTTCGGCGTTCGGTGTTCAGCGGCTGCGGGGGGTGTGGCGGTGCGCCAGGGCTTCGTACGAGGCCGCGAGGGCAGGGGCGGCCGTCTCGTACGTACGCTGCGTGACACAGGTGAACAGGCAGTCCACGACCAGGAGTTGGCTGGTGCGGGATGACATGGCCGCGGGTCTCAGCTCGCTCTCGCGGGCGGTGGAGGTGGTCAGTACGTGGTCGGCGTACTGCGCCACCGGGCCGTCCGGGCGGCCGGTGATGGCGACCGTGGTGGCGCCGTGGTCGAAGGCGACGCGGAGGGGTTCTATGACGTCGCCGGTCGAGCCGGAGTGGGTGATGGCGATGGCGACGTCGCCGGAGCGCAGCTGCACGGCGTTGGTGACGGCGAGGTGCGGGTCGCTGTGGGCGTGCGCGATCAGGCCGATGCGGAGCAGCTTCTGGCCGAGGTCCTGGGCGACCAGGCCGGACGCGCCGATGCCGTAGATGTCGATGCGGCGGGCGGCGGCGAGCGCGGCGACGGCGGCGCCGAGCTGGACGGTGTCGAGCCCGGCCGCGGTGTCGGCGAGGGTCTGCTGCTCGTCGTACGCCAGCTTGGCGACCACGTCGGCGACCGGGTCGTCGACGGCGATGTCGGCGGTGACGGAGGGCGCGCGGCCGGACTGCTGCTGCGCGGCGAGGCCGGCGAGGGCGAGCCGCAGATCGCGGTAGCCCGGATAGCCGAGCAGGCGGGCGGTGCGGACGACGGTCGCCTCGCTGGTGCCGGTGAGCTCGGCGAGGCCGGTGACCGTGAGGGCGGCGCAGCCGGCCGGGTCCCCGGCGACGGCCTCGGCGACCCGCTGCATGGAGCGGGTCATGGAGGGGGCCAGGGTGCGCACCTTCGCCGCGAGGGCGGCGGGGGCGGGTGCCTGGGCCGGGGCCTGGGCCTGGGTGCCGTGGGCGGGGGCCTGGGCGGGACCGGTCGCCGGTTGCCCGGTCGGCGGTTGCCCGGTCGACGGCCGGCCGGGTGCGCCGGTGAAACTTTCCTTCACGTCATTGGTCACATCTGAAAGATATTTTCGGGCGTGAAGGCCGTCAAGGGCCCGAACAAGGGTGACAATGTGAACATGGACGACATCGACCCCGTGGAACAGTGCCTCCATGCCGCCCGCGCCCTGGTCCTTGCCGACCTGGCGGCCCGCGAGGTCGCCATGGCCGAGGTCGTGTCGATGGTCGAGGACGCCGTCGCGCAGCGGCGCTGGTGGGTAGAGCAGTGGCCGGAGGGCCGGGCGTACGTGGCGGGGCTCGTCGCCCAGGACGTCCAGGACGCGCTCCTCGAACGGTACGGGCGCTGGCCGCTGTGCCCCGTCTGCTCCTCCGGCGACCCGCACGCGCTCGACGTCGAACCCGAGATGGGCCCGGACCCGCACTGGGTCTGCGGCAAGCAGGGAGTGGTGGTCGCGCCGGTCGGCGGCCTGACGTGACCCTCTACATCGACCCGCCCACCTGGCCCGGCCACGGCCGCATGTGGTCCCACCTCGTCAGCGACGTCTCCTTCGACGAGCTCCATGTCTTCGCCGCGTCGATCGGCTGCCCGCCCCGCGCCTTCGAGCGCGACCACTACGACGTGCCCTCCGACTACTACGCGGCGGCGGTCGAGGCCGGCGCGGTCGAGGTCGGTTCGAAGGAGCTGCTGCGCAGGCTCACGGCGGCGGGGCTGCGGCGACCGAAGGGGCGCCCGCCAGTCGTCTGACCCCGCCTCATGCGGCCCCGCCAGTCGTCTGACCCCGCGGCCCTGCCGGTCGTCTGACCCCGCCTCATGCGGCCCCGCCAGTCGTCTGACCCCGCCTCACCCCACAGGTCAGGCCGGCCCGTTCCGTACGTTCCGCCTACCCGGCGTCTTCAACTCTTGGTGCGGAATGGGTAATTCCGCACACCTCGCGATCGTCTGTGATCGGTCTGTGAATACTATGCAGGCGTCGATGCACATGTGGTGTTCGAACGGTTCCCTCCGTTCGCTGTCGAGGAGCATGCCCTGCGCAAGCGCACGCCTCAGCCAACCCGCAGACCGTCCTCCCTGTCCCTGGGACGAACCCTGCTGGTCGTCGCCTTCGTCCCCGCCGTCGCCCTGGTCGCCCTCTGGGCCGTCACGAGCGGGCAGGTCTTCCTCGACTTCCAGCGCCAGGCCGGACAGGGCCTGCTCGCCGAGAAGGCGGGCCAGCCCTCCAACCTCGTCTACTACAACCTCCAGGAGGAGCGGCGGCTCAGCGCCGAGGTCCTCCACGGGCACCGCGGGGCCGTCGCGGAGCTGAAGGCGCAGCGGGCCCGTACCGACGAGGCCGTCCGGCAGTTCCAGACGCTCTCCGACGTCTCCGAGGACGGCGCGCCCCAGGAGGTCCTGGACGCGGTGGCCGGCGCGCGTTCCGCCATCGCCCGGCTCGACGCCCAGCGCTCCCTCGTGGACAGCGGCGACGAGGACCAGCAGCAGGCGGTGTACGACTACTACACCGAGCTGATCGCGGTCGATCTCGACCTCTTCGCCGCCCTCAGCCACGTCGACAACGGGCGGATCACCACGCTCTCGCAGCCCCTCGTCGACCTCTTCCGCGTCAAGGAGATGATCTCCCGCTCGGACGCGCTGCTCTCGCGCGGCTGGGGCGACCGCGAGCTGAGCGTCCGCGAGTTCGCCGAGTTCCGGCAGCTCGTGTCCGCCCAGCCGCTCGTGTACGACACCGTCGTCGTGCCGTACCTCCCGCCGGACGAGAAGGCCCAGTGGGACGCGATCGTCGACAGCCCGGAGTGGAAGAGCAAGACGGCCATCGAGAACGCCGTCCTGGCCCCGGGCCGAGTCGGCGCCGGCGGGACGGTGACCCTCACCGCCGACGAGGGCGCCTGGCGCACCGCCGTCGACAGCGTCGACGACCGCATCGCGGCGCTCCTCGAGTACCGTACCCAGAAGGTCGTGGACGAGGGCAAGGGCAGCGTCATGGCCCTGCTCCGGCGCATGGTGCTCACCACCCTCATCGGTCTGCTCGCCATCGGCGTCGTCATCACCGTCACCTGGCGCCTCACCCGCACCCTGCGCGCCCGCATCGAACGCCTCCGCGAACAGGCCGAGGCCCTGGAGCACAGCCTGCCCGACATCGTCGAACGGCTCGGCCGGGGCGAACGCATCGACGTCGAGGCCGAGGCCGAGGCGCTGCGCGTCCGCCAGGCCGAGCACGACCGCGCCGACGACGAGCTCACCCGCCTCGGCGAGGCCCTCAACCTCGCCCGCACCAGCGCGCTCGAAGCCGCCGTCCGCCAGTCCGACCAGCACCGCGGCTTCGAGCGGCTGCTCCAGCGCATCGCCCGCCGCACCCAGCAGCTCATCGGCCAGCAGCTCAAGAAGCTGAACGACCTCGAGCACCGGCACGAGGACCCCGAGATCCTGGAGGACCTCTTCAGCCTCGACCACCTCACCGCCCGCCTGCGCCGTTACGAGGAGAACCTCGTCATCCTCGCGGGCGGCTCCCCGCACCGGCGCTGGCGCCGGCCGGTGGCGCTGCTCGACATCATGCGGTCCGCCCAGGGCGAGGTGCAGGACTACCGGCGCGTGATGCTCGACCTCGACGGCAGCCCCTGGATCGCGCCGCGCGCGGTCGGGCCGGTCACCCACGTCCTCGCCGAACTCATCGAGAACGCCCTGACGTTCTCCCGGCCGCCCAACCCCGTCGAGGTCCGCGCCACCCGCGTCGGCCGCGGCCTGGCGATCGAGGTCGAGGACCGGGGCCTCGGCATGGAGGACACCCAACTCGCCGAGCTCAACGAGCTGATGGCCCGCCCGCCCCGGATGGACCTCCTCGCCCACACCGACGACATCCGGCTCGGCCTGCACGTGGTGTCCCGGCTGGCCGCGCAGCACGGGCTGCGGGTCGAGTTCCGCTCGTCGGTGTACGGGGGTACGCGCGCGGTCGTCCTCGTGCCCAACGAACTCCTGGCCGAGGCGGGGGAGGCGGGGGTGGCGCCTGAGGTCCCGGCCGTGCCCGTTGCGCCCGTCGTGCCTGTCGTCACCCCGCTGTCCCGGCCCGGCGGCCCCGACGAGGGGGCCCTGCCGACGCGCGGGCGCGGGCGGGCCATGGCCGAGGTGACCGGGCAGACCGGGCAGCACGCGATGCCGGTGGACCCGTACGCGTACGAGAGCCAGAGCCCGAGCCCGTACGGGAGCCAGAGCCCCGGCCCGTACGGGAGCCCAAGCCCGAGCCCGAGCCCGAGCCCGTACGCGTACGAGCAAGCCCCCGGCCCCGGCCCCGTGTCCGAGACGCCGTTGCCGCGCCGGGTCCGGCAGGCCAGCCTCGTCGACGAGCTGCGGGTCGACCCGGGCGAGGCGGCGCGGACCCGGACGGCGGCCCCGCCGGACTGGCGGTCCGACCCGATGCTGCGGCCCGCGCCCCGCCGCGCCGGGGCCACGATCGGGGCCTTCCAGCGCCGTTCGCGCGAGGCCCGCGCCGCCCAGACGCCGAACACCCCGTCCCCGTCCCCCTCCACGAGAGAAGACTGGTCATGACCCGCACCACCGCCACCCACCAGGAGCTGGACTGGCTGCTCGACGGACTGGTGGAGTCCGTCGCCGAGACCCGCAGCGCCGTGCTGCTCTCCGACGACGGGCTGGTCATCAGCCACTCCCAGTCCCTCGACCGGGCCTCCGCCGAACGGCTTGCCGCTATCTGCACCGGGCAGCAGAGCCTGGCGCGCGGGGTCGGCCAGCTCTTCGACGGCGGCGCGGTCCACCAGGTCATCGTGGAGCTCTCCGAGCTCTGGCTCTTCATCATCTCGGCGGGGCAGGGCAGCCACCTCGCCGTCGTCGCCTCCCAGGAGGTGGACGCGGAGGTCATGTCCCTCTCGATGCACAACCTCGTCCAGCAGGTCGGCCAGAAGCTGGGCACCCCGGCCCGGTCCGCGTTCGACGCCTTCGGTACGGGCACCCAGGCCGGGCCCCTCGGATGAGCACCGGCTGGGAGCAGGGCCCCGAGGACACCTACAGGGAGGACGGGTACGAGGACGACTCGGGCACGATGGTCCGCCCGTACACCGTGACCCGTGGCCGGACCGCGCCCGAACGGGACGACTTCACCCTCATCACGGTGGTCACCACCGTCGAGGAGCCGGTCGACGAGTTCGGCCGGCCGCTCCGCCCCCAGCGGCTCCAGCCCGAACACCGGCTGATCCTCGACCACTGCCGGCGCTCCCTGGCGCTCGCGGAGGTGGCCGCCGCCCTCGGCCTCCCCGTGTCGGTGACCAAGATCCTGCTCGGCGACCTGGTCGGCCTCGGCCTGATCACCGCCCGCGCACCGCTGTCGGTGGCCCGGGCGGCCGGCGGTGGATACCCGCACAGCCTGCTGGCCGCCGTCCGCGACGGAATCCGGAGACTCTGACACCCATGATCAACCCCACTGCGGCCCCCGCTGCCCCCGCCGCCGTCAAGATCCTCGTGGCGGGCGGCTTCGGCGTCGGCAAGACCACCCTGGTCGGTACGGTCAGCGAGGTCACCCCGCTGCGCACCGAGGAGTACCTCACCTCCGCCAGCGTCGGCGTCGACGACCTGGCGGGCGTCGGCGCCAAGGAGACGACCACCGTCGCCCTGGACTTCGGCCGGATCACGATCAGCGACGAGGTCGTGGTCTACCTCTTCGGCACCCCCGGCCAGGAACGCTTCTGGTTCATGTGGAACGACCTGGTCAACGGCGCGCTCGGCGGTGTGGTCATCGCCGACACCCGCCGCCTCGACACGAGTTTCGCCTCGATCGACTTCTTCGAGAGCCGCGGGATCCCGTTCGTCGTCGCCATCAACTGCTTCCACGGCATCAACACCCGTACGCCGGAGGAGATCCGGGCTGCGCTCGACCTCGACCCGCAGGTCCCGCTCCTCATCGGCGACGTACGGCAGCGCGCCTTCGGCAAGGAGACGCTGCTGGCCCTCGTCGACCACCTGATGAGCCTCCCGACCCCGGTCTGATCCCTTTCACCTCCCCATCACCCGTACGACAACTGCCCCTGGAGGCATCCGAGATGGCATCCCCCGCGTCGTCCGCGTCCCCGCTTCGCGTCCTCGTCCACGGCGGCGGCATAGGCGGCCTCACCCTCGCCGTGCTCCTCGCCGGGCGCGGCCACACCGTGGAGGTCGTCGAGGTCCGCGACGAGCTGGACGCGCTCGGCGTGGGCATCATCCAGCCCTCCAACGCCCTGCACGTCATGCGCGAGGCCGGGCTGCTCGACGCCTGCCTCGACGCCGGCTTCGAGTGGGAGATCCTGACCATCGCGGACCCGGCCGGCACCCCGCGCGCCGAGATCCCGCAGCCCCGGATGGACGACGCCCCGCCCGCCAACGGCATCCCGCGCCCCGCGCTCGCCGCCCTCCTCGCCGACGCCGCCCGCGCGGCCGGTGCCGTGATCCGCTTCGGCGCGACCATCGCGACGCTGGACGACGACGGCGCGGGCGTCGACGTGACGCTCACCGACGGCTCCGCCGGGCGCTGGGACCTCGTCGTCGGCTTCGACGGCATCGGCTCCCCGCTTCGTACCCGCCTGTACGGCGACCGCTACACCCCCGAGTACACCGGCTTCGCCAACTGGCGGGTCACCGTGCCGCGGCTGCCGCAGGTCCGGGGCGTGGTGATGTGCATGGCGGGCCAGGAGTCGAAGGCCCTGCTCACCCCGATCACGGACGAACTCATGTACCTGGGTGCGGTGTTGGCCGAGGGGGAGGACTTCCGTCCCGGCCCGGACACCGCCCACGAGGAGCTCGCGAAGCGGCTCGCCGCGTTCACCGGCCCGATCGCCGAGGCCCTCGCCGCCGTCACCGACCCGGCGTCCGTCGTCTACACCCGGATCTCCCAGGTGACCGTCGAGGACCCCTGGCACGTCGGCCGCGTGGTCCTCGCCGGCGACGCCGCCCACGCCTCCACCCCGCACCTCGCCCAGGGCGCGGCGATGGCCGTCGAGGACGCCCTCGTCCTCGCCGACTCCCTCCGCGACGAGGAGTCCGTCCCCGCGGCCCTCACCGCCTGGGAGGCGCGGCGCCGCCCCCGCGCCCTCTGGGTCCAGGCGCTCTCCCGCGCCGTCCTCAAGCAGGAGACGGGCACCCCGACCACCCCGGAGGAGGACGACCTCCTCAAGATCGGCGTCCCGGGCGCCGCCCACGTCCTGGTCAAGCCCTACTGACGAGGACACCCCCGGGACCACCGACACCACCGGGACCACCGACACCACCGGGACCCCCGGGACCACCGGGTCGGCGTCACGGCAGGTTCGTGACGCCGATCTGCATGTGGATGTGGTTCTGGTGCTGCTGCGCGAGCCCGTGGTCCTTGTGGTCCGGGTAGACCACGAAGCCGCCCTCGGCCAGTTCCGGCATGGGCCACTTGTTGTTCGCGCCGATGGCCCTGCCCTCGCACTCGTACGTACCGAATCGGAAGGCCGTCGTGAACAGTCCGTACGCGAGCGGGTCGAGCGCCGGCGTGATGCGGACGACGCCCGGCTGCTGGAACCCGGGTGGCAGGTCGCCCCAGTGCTTCTGGATCGACCGGGTGAACGCGGTCCCGTCCACCTCGCCCTTGATCCCCGAGAGGTCGATCGCCCGGCCCTGGTTGTGGCAGTCGTTGGGGTGGGCGGGGTTGCCGTGGCCGATGCCCAGGTGGAGGAGTTCGGCGACGTCCGGCTTCGAGGCGTTGATCCAGCGGGTGAGGCGGTACAGCGCGATCAGCATGCGCTGGTCGAGGTTGTCGATGACGTTGGACGCCGGGGCGATCTGGTTGGTGTAGCGGATGCCGTCGAAGGACGGCGGGCTCACCACCACGCGCTGGCCGGGCGTGGGCGACACGATCCCGCTCCCGCCCGTGCCGTCGACGAACGGGGGGCTCTTGAGGGTCAGCTTGCCGCGCCGCAGCAGGTCGGCCATCAGCCCGTTGGCCTGCTCCTTGGTGAGCAGCCGGGCCGCGGTCACCCCGCCCGAGGGCGTCGGCGCGAGCCGGAAGGAGGCGTCGAGCGGGCCGCTCGCGTCGACCGCGTCGGCGTCCACGTCGAAGCGCTGGTACTGCCCGCCGCGGAAGAAGTACGCGTACCGCCCGCCCGGGTAGGCCACGGCGTCGACGCCCGAGGGGAACACCCCGGTCCAGTTGCCGGCGATCGGGCGCGGGTAATCGGGGTCGACCCGGTCGGCGGTGATGTCGTACCGCGCGTAATGGGCACCCTTGAAGAGGTACAGCTTGCCGTTTCCCCAGTTCACGGCCGCGTCGATGCCGGTGCGCCAGTCGGGGCCGCCGTCCGAGCCGTCGGGGAGCCCGGGCCAGCCGGCCGCGAGCGTGAAGGGCGTGTGGGGCGGCAGGTAGTCCGGATCCACCCGGTCGGAGGGCTCGTCGTAGCGCAGGTACGTGGCGCCGGTGAAGGCGTACGCCTTGTCCGCGCCCCACCACACGAAGCCGTCCGGCGAGCGGGGCAGCCCGGGCCACTTGGAGAGCGGCTGCCCGGAGGCCACGAGGAGGCCGCTCACCGAGTCGTAGCGGGCGTAGGTGTCGTCGTCGTAGAACAGATACGTCTTGTCGTTCGGCCAGGAGACGGCCGTTCGGAGGCTGGCCATGGTCTCGGCTCCGTTCCTTCCGATCCCTTACGGTTCCTTCTGGTTCCATCCGGCGGGGCCGGGCCGCCGGATGCTCGGCCCGGCCCCTTCCCTTTCCCTCACAGGGTTCAGAGGACTCACAGGACGCCGGTCCACCGGCACCCTCCTGTCGGTGCGCACGTCCAGCCGCGCCCGTACCCGTGCACGAGAGGCGCGGGGTCGGCGGGCAGATACCCGAAGGGGCCCTGCGGCGGCTGGTGCACCAGGAACTCAGGAAAGCCCGGGGGATGGGCTATGACGACGATGCGGAACGGCAGGTAGTGCTCCCGCCGGTCCACCGACGGTGCCTGTTTCGGCAGATCGAGTCGCATGGTGCTTCCTCGGATCGGGCGGGACCGGACCGGGTACGTGCCCCGGCGCCGGCCCCGCCGATGATGCGGGACTCAGAACGGGAACAGGTCGTCGATGGTCTGGCCCAGAACGTTGAACAGACCGCTCGCCGCGGCGCCGTCGGAGGCGTCGTGGCCTTCGGGCCGGCGTCCTCGCCGTACGGGTGCGGACTGCTGGGGCAGCTGAAGACGGAGCTGTCCGGGAGCGGACCGGCGGGGCGTGCCGGCGCCGCCGTCCTCGTCGTGGATTGCTTCGAACATCGTGCTCTCCTTTCCTCTCGCCCCCCTGGTCGCCCCCCTGGTCGCCCCCGTGGTCACCCGCCTGGGGCGTCCTCAGAACGGCAGGACGTTGTCGAGCAGGCCGCCCAGCTTGCCGAGCAGGCCGCTGGCTGCCGCGCCGTCGGAGGTGCCCCAGCCCTCGGGGTGCTTGCCGCGCTGGACAGGTGCCGACTGCTGGGGGAGCTGGAGCCGGAGCTGTCCGGCGGGGGACCGGCGGGGCGTGCCGCTGCCGGCGTCGTGGGTGGTGTGGGTCTCGTCGAACATCACGGTGTCCTTTCTCTACAGCTTGTTCTCTACGGCTCGGTCAGGTGGCCACGCCGTAACTGCCGTAGCACATCTGCCTGGCCGGGCCGGTCAGGGTGGCGCAGGGGGACTTGGCGGCCCCGACGCCGGTACGGGGGCCGGTGCCGGCCTCGTGCTCGTCGCGGCGGACGGGCCGGACCTGGAGGGGTGGTGCTCCCGCGTGGGTGGGGTGGGGAGTGCGCCGGGTGTTCATGGGGTTCTCCTCTCGCGGGTGTGACCTTGTGGGTCAGTAGGAGCCGAGGAAGGTGTGGTACGGGGCGAGGCTGACCGGCAGGTCGTCGCTCACGTCGATGGTGAACTGGTACGAGAGCCGGGACCTGCGTTCGTCCTCGGGGTCGTAGAAGGTCGCCGTCACGTCCTGGCAGTCCGAACCGATGCGGCAGTACGGGCTCTTCGTGACGGTGATGGTGTCGAGCGCGTACAGGTTCTTGCTGGAGCCGGGCACCTTGCTCGCGGACAGCAGGCCCTGCGCCAGCAGGTTGCTGAACGAATAGGTGTTGGTGCCCATGAAGTTGAGCGCGCGGTCGGCGGAGGTCTGTCCCAGGTTGCGGAACTGGTAGTAGATCTTGTCGAGGAACGCGCGGATCGTGAGCCGCAGCTCGTCCATGTTGCGGACCTCGGTGTTCTCCTTCTTGGCCTCTTCCGTGATCTGGTGGATGACGGCGTCGACGAGCAGGGACTCGTGCCACGTGTACACGCCCCGGCTCTTCACCTCCACCACGGGCACGATCTGGCCGGAGTAGAGGCGGGTGGTGCGGTCGGTGAGCACACCGGGGATGGACACGCGGGAGATGTAGTCGGCGCGCTTGTCCTCCTGGCGCTCGACGTTGATGGCCTGGCCCACGATGGCGTCGCGGAACACGCGGTACACGGTCGACACCGGAGGACTGGACAGCATCGCGATGATCTCGTCGAGACCCTTGTCCTTCGCGGCGGCGAGCTCCGCGACCGACTTGCGCTTCTCCTGGGCCTCCTCGGGGAGCACCAGTGGCTGACCCCAGTCCATGGCCACGGGGGCCTCGGGCTCGAGGGCGTACACCGTGGCACCGTCCATGACGAGGGTCCAGGTGAGCTTGTCGCAGGCCCAGGGCGCGCCCAGGAGGTAGTCGTGGAGCTGGGTCACGTTGTACGGGTCGGGCTCCTGCTCGACCTCTTCTTCGCCGACCGTGGTGGTGACGTACGGCATCTGCTGCCGGAAGCCGTCACGGCGGGCCTCGGTCGGGTAGTCGAAGCCGATGGTGCCGATCGCGTAGACCAGCCGGCGTCCTCCTGTCGTACCAACGTCTCCGCCCCCGCAGGTGCAGGCGGCCGGGTCGCTGCCGCCGCATCCGCACGCGGGGCGTACGCCGGAGTGTGAGGGGGCGTACGTGGGGGCGTACGCGGTGGGCGCGGGCGCTGGTTCCGGGGCCTGGGCCGGGGGCGGAGCCGGTACGGGGGCTGCCTGGACCTGGGGTTGGACCTGGGCTTGGACCGGTGCCGGTGCCGGGGCTTGGGCCACCGGGGGCGGGGCGGGTGCTCCGCCGTCGGCGGTGACGCCGGCCGGCACCGGTGCCGGGGTCTGGGGTGCGGGGGCCTGCGGTACGGCCACGGCCACGGGCGTGGGCGCGGGTGCGGGTGCGGGTGCGGGCGGCGGCGGGGCGGCCGCGGGGGCGACGGCCTGCTGCGGTGCGGTGGCCTCTTGCGGCACGGGCGCGGAAGCGGCTGCGGGAGTGGTCACGGCTGTCTCCTCTTTCCTGGTCCTGGTGACGTGGGCGAGCGCCCGGACGGCGTCCAGGCTGCCGCCGAGCCTGCGGCGGCAGTCCGGGGCGTCCGGGTCGGCGCAGTCGGGGGCGGTGGCCGTCGTGAGCAGGGTCTGCCCCGCGGCCCTGGGGTCCGCCGCGCCGCCGCCGGCCAGCTGGGCGGCGACGAGCAGCGCCGCCGTACCGGCCACGAGGGGGGTGGCGAAACTGCTCCCGGTGAGGGAGGCGAGGCCGCCGCCGGGTGCGGCGCCCTCGATGTCCTGGCCGGGGGCGAGGATTCCGTGGGTGCGGTAGGCGGCACCCCAGTTGCTGATGTCGAGCGGCCGGCCGTCGGCCGCGGCGGCGCCGACGGCCAGGACGGAGGGGTGGGCGGCGGGCACCTGGAGGGTGTCGGCGCCGTCGTTCCCGACGGCCGAGACGACCAGGACGCCGCGGTCCTCGCAGAGCCGCAGGGCCCGGGCGAGCAGGGGGTCGGCCTGGCCGTCGGCGGTCCGTTCGCCGCCGCTGAGGTTGATGACGTGCGCGCCCTCCTCGACCGCCCGCTCGATGGCGCGGGCCAGGTCCAGCTGGGGCACCCGGCCGCCGTCACCGCCGTGGGCGCCGTTGCCGCCGTCGCGGAAGACCGGCAGGAGCAGGCCGCGGCAGCGCGGGACGAGCCCGGTCAGGGGACTGTCCGGCATGCCGAAGAGGAGGCTCGCCACGTGTGTGCCGTGCCGGGACATGGGTCCCTGACCGGCGGGTTCCTGCACCACAGTGGTGAGGCGCGTGAGATCCGCGCCCGCGAAGCAGGGGTGGGTGAGGTCGACGGGGCCGTCGAGCAGCGCCACGCACACCCGCGGGTCGCCGAGCGGCTGACCGGGCTGTGCGTGAAGTGCGCCCTCGCCGAGGATCGCCCGAGGCTTCATTCCGACCTCCCGACCTGCGTTCCGTGCCGGTGCATGTCGGTACGAGCGTCGGAGCGCCGCGTTCCCGGCCCGTCACCCGGAATGTCCAAGCCGCGTGGGCGGAGCGTTTCCGGGGCGTGGCCGGGAGCATTTCCACGGCGTTTGGCAGCCGGTCAGAGCGTTGGTCCGGCGGGTCCGGGAAAGCGCGGGAAATCGTGCGGAAAAGGTGCGGGCCCCGGGCGGGCCGGCGCCGGAAAGCCTGAAAACAGGGGTGCCGCGGGGGCGCTGTCCGGGCGGGGAGCGGATGCGTGATCCACCGGCCGGTTGCACAGTGAGGGGTGTGTCATCGAACGGCGTATACCTCGAACTGCTCGGCGCCTTCGAGCTCTCATACGCCGGATGCCGCATCCCCCTCCCCTCAGGGGCACAGCGCCTGTTGGCGCTGCTTGCCGTGCACACGGCCGGTGTGTACCGGGGTGCGGCAGCCGAGCTGCTCTGGCCCGACTGCGTCCCGAGCAGGGCGTCCGCGAACCTCAGGACCGCGCTGTGCCACGGCCGGCGCGCCGGGCCCGTGACGGCGGTCGAGTGCGTGGACCGGCGGCTGCGGCTCGCCCCGGTCGTGGCCGTCGACCTGCACTGCGTACGGGTGGCAGCCCAGCGGTCGGTGACGGACGGCGCCCCGCCCGCGGAGCACGAGGACCTGGTCGCCCGGCTCCGGGACGAGCTGCTGCCGCGCTGGCCGGACGAGTGGCTGGTCCTGGAGCGCGAGCGCTGGGACCAGCTGAGACTGCACGCCCTGGAGGCCCTCGCGGAGCGGCTGCGCCGCGAGGGCGAGTATCTGGACGCGTTCCAGACGGCGTTGACCGCGAGCCAGATCGATCCGATCAGGGAGACGGCCCAGCGGATCCTGGTCGAGATCCTCCTCGCCGAGGGCAACCGGGCGTGCGCGGTGAAGCGCTACCAGGAGTACCGGCGGCTGCTGCGCCGGGAGTTGGCGGTGGAGCCGTCTCCCCTGATGACCCGTCTGGTCCAGGACGCGATCTCCGCGTAGGAGGCGTGGGTCTCAGGCGCCTCAGTTGCCTCAGACGGTGCAGTCGACGGCGTTCTCGGTCGCTGCGGTGGCCGGGGCCGGGGCCGGGGAGCTGCTGCGGGCGACGACCCTGCCGGCCGGTGTACGGCTCAGGCGCAGCGAGAGCGTGACCGCGGCCAGGCCGAGGAGGGTCATCGCGGCGCCCGCCCAGGCCGGGGAGGCGAAGCCGAGGCCGGCGTCGATGACGGTGCCGCCGAGCCAGGGGCCGCCGGTGTTGCCGAGGTTGAAGGCGGCGGTGGTGGTGGCGCCGGCGAGGGTGGGGGCGGCGCCCGCGACGTTGAACATGCGGGCGTTGAGGGCGGGGGCCGTGTAGAAGGCGGAGACGCCGAGGAGGAAGGTCAGCAGGATCGTCGCGACCGGGCTGGAGGCGAACAGGGCCAGGGCGACCAGGAAGACGGTGGAGGCGGTGATGCCGCTGAGGAGGACGCCGAAGAGGTGGGCGTCGGCGACCCGGCCGCCGATGTACGTACCGAGGAGGGCGCCGATGCCGAAGAGGGCGAGGACGCCGGAGACCCAGCCCTTGTCGAGGCCGGAGACGTCGGTGAGCAGCGGGGCCAGGTAGGAGAAGGCGCAGAAGACGCCGCCGGCGGCGAGGGCGGTGATCAGGACGGAGAGCAGCACCTGCCGGTCGCGGTAGATGACCAGCTCGCCCTTGAGCCGGGGCCTGGTCTCGGGGAGCGGGATGTGCGGGATGCGGGTGACGACGCCGACGAGGGCGATCGCGGAGGCGACGGCGACGGCCCAGAAGGCGGAGCGCCAGCCGAGGTGCTCGCCGAGGAAGGCGCCGGCCGGGACGCCGAGGACGTTGGCGATCGACAGGCCGCCGATCATCACGGCCATGGCGCGGGCGCGGGCGCCCATCGGCACCATCGCGATGGCCACGGCGGCGCCGACCGCCCAGAACCCGGCGCAGGCGAGCGCGCTCACGACGCGCGAGACGAAGAGCACCGCGTAGTTCGGCGCGAGCGCGCCGGCGACCTGGCCGAGGCCGAAGAGGGTGATCAGGGCGACCAGGGTGGTCCTACGGGGGAGCCGGAGGGTGGCGACGGCGAGCAGCGGCGCGCCCACCACCATGCCGATCGCGAAGGCCGAGATGAGCAGGCCCGCGCGCGGGATGGAGACGTTCATGTCCTCCGCGATGGGCGGGAGCAGCCCGGACAGCATGAACTCGCTCGTGCCGAGCGCGAAGACGGAGAGGCCGAGGATGTAGACGGCCAGGGGCATGCGGGTGGTGGCGGGCGGGGAGACGGGCGGGGCGGCTTCGGCGGTGTCGGCGGAGGAAGACGGCATGACATGGGCAACCTGCGGTTTGTGCCTGTCATTCCTCTGCGAGTGATCGTCTCGCGATACGGGACGGTACGGGTGGGGCCGGGCCTACAGGCCCTGGTGCACCCGCAGCAGCAGGGCGTGGAGGGCGCGCCGCTCGTCCGCGTCGAGCGGGGCCAGCACCTCGTCCTGGACGGCGCGGGCCTCGGCGTCGAGTTCGGCGAGGGCGGTGCGGCCCTCGGGGGTGAGGGAGACCGAGACGCGCCGCCGGTCGCGCGGATCGCGGGCCCGCTCGACCCAGCCGGCGGCGGCCAGCTGGTCGATCACCTTGGTCATGTCGCTGGCGTCCACCCCGAGCCGTACCACCAGCTCCCGCTGCGCGTGCGGCCCGAAGTCGGCGAGCGCGGCGAGCACCGCCATGTCCCACAGCCGCAGCTCGCGCCGGGCGAGCCGGGCGGCGAGGCGGCCGCGGGCGGTCTTGCCGACGCGGGAGACGAGGTACGTGCTCAGGTCGAGCAGTGTCGGCGGCGTCGCGTGCGCGGACGGTGCGGACCGTGCGGACGGTGCGGGCTGTGCGGAATCCATGGCCCGAATTCTAGGGTCCAACCCTATAGTGGGTCTGTACCCACTAATCATCGCGTGTCCCGCGACCCCATGAGGAAGGCCGGCATGGACGCCCTCTACCCCCGCCTGCTCGTCACCCGCTTCCCCGACTGCTTCCGCTTCTACGCCGCCGTCCTCCCGCCCCTGACGGGCGCCCGCCTCGCGAAGGGCGCCCCGGCCGGCCCGTACGCCAACTGGGACCGCGACGACCAGTCCGTCCTCTCCCTCTTCGACCGCGCCGCGATGTCCACCACCCTCGGCACCGCGCCCCTCCCCGCCGACCCCGCCCAGGACACCACGATGCTCGTCCTCCGCGTCGACGACGTGGACCAGGGCTTCGCCCTCTGCCTGCAGCACGGCGGAGCCCCGGTGACAACCCCCGCCGCCCGCCCCGAATGGGGCCCGACCCTCCGCACCGCCCACCTCCGCGACCCGGAGGGCCGCCTGATCGAGCTGCAGTCCTACTGACAACTGCTGTGGGTCCGGGCTGTCGAGCCGTCAGTTCACTTGGACCAAGGCGCTGTCACGCGGACGATCACGATGACGTCATCGCGCCGGTCTTCCTGGTACCAGACGATCAGGAGTCCGCGCGCAAAGCTCTTGAGCCGGGATACCGCAGGCTCGCCGTACATCGGCGGACCCGTGTATCGGACCGAAGCAGCATCCGCGAGCTCTCGAGCGATCTTCTCGGCCTCTGCCTTGTCCTCCGGGGAGAGACCGGCTCCGTCGCCCTTGTCTCCCACGACGTGGTCTGCGTCCGGGTCGTACTCCCACGTCCAGTCGCTCAATCCGAGACCTCGCGCTCCGCCTCGGCGATCATCCGCCCGATCTCCGCCGACGCGGCCCGCCGCACGGCCCTGTCTTCCGCGGTCCCGGAGATGGTCTCCAGCTCATGCAGCCGGGCAGCTCTCTCCGGGGTGCGGCGCAGCGCCACCCAGATGCCCCACCGGCGGATGAAGAGATGCATGGGCGTCGTGCTGTCGGTCTGGATGGCTTCCTGCCATGCCTGCCGGAACTCCTGCTCGAACTCGACGGCGGCGGCGAGGTCGATACGGTTCACTGCCACCCGGAGCGCGGCCTCGGTGAGAGGCGGCATCGGCAATGCGGCGTCGCTGATGGGCGAGGTCGTCATCGGGCCCTCCTCGGTGAGATCTGCTTCACGGTATCGCGCTCGCGGCGCACGAGGCGGGCCGTTCTCGACGCGATGCGGTGACGATGCCGCGCCCCGGGTCGACGGACCCGGCCCGGGGCGCGGACCCGCAGAACACTTCGTGTCCTGCGGTGATCTCATCCCGCCTCTTCCGACCGCGGGCGATGCCTGTTCCGGAGGAGGTCGAGGGCATCGGGCTGCGGCGGGAAGTGCGGCGCGCATTCCCGGCACGCGTACACGTTCCACCCGGGCCCCGAGTTCTGGTGCACCTCGGCGACGATCACGGGTGCGTCCGTGACGTGGTGACAGCGCACGCACATGCGGACCGGCTTCCGCGACGTCGTGTCAGGGGTCGGCTCGCTCACCATGCCACCCCCGCGGCGTGGATGTCCCGGGTGTCCAGGTCGAGTCCGAAGTCCGCCGCCAGAAAGAGGCTGAGACGCCGCCATCGCCGGCGGGCGCGCTCTTCCTGTCGTTCGAGCGCGACAAGGTAGGGGCGGATGAGGGGGGTGTCCGCTCCGTCGAGCGTTTCCCCGAGACCGTACGGGGAGCGGGGGCGAACGGCCTGCCCCTGGGGCCCGGAACCGGGCGCGAGCAGGCCCAGCAGCCGCGCGAGCAGCGCGGCGATAAGGTTTCGCACAGCCGAAGCTCCATTCTTCGGTCAGCCCCTGGGAACGGCCCTGGCCGGCCGCCCGGGGGCGTTTGCGTGTCGGGCCACACTGTAGCCGCAGTTATCCACGGTTATCTACGGATGCGCGGAAACCTGCGGTCACCCACGCTGACTTCATGGACCTTGACCGCACCCGACCCCTCTGGCGACAGATCGCGGCGGAGATTATCCGGCGCATCGAGAGCGGGACCTACCCGCCGGGAAGCCGTGTGCCGTCCACCCTGGAGATCGCCCAGGAGTTCGGCGTCGTGAACGCGACGGCGGCGAAGGCCATGCGGCACGTACGGGAAGAGGGTTGGACCCGGGGCGAGGTCGGCCTGGGGACCTTCGTCTCCGACCCTCTGCCGTCCACGACCGGCCCGAAGGGCGGCGAGTCCGCAGGCTGATCGGACCGTCCGGCTCCGAACCCGCCATGGACCAGGGGTGGCTTCGTCGTTTCCCGGCCAGACACTCCGTGCGGTCTTGACGGCTCCGATCGGTATTCGGGAACGTGACGCGCAAGACCGCGCAAGAGTCTTGGTACGGGAGGGAATCATGGCCCTACGGTTTATCGCGAAGGACGACAAGTCCGGGGTGAACGGCTCTCCCACGGTGTTCGTGGACGAGGAGACCTCGGATCTGGTCTTTCAGGGCTGGAAGATCGACGAGGCGACAGAGGCGGAATGTCTTGCCTTCGGTCCGATCCCGGACCACGAGACAGTGGTCCGGATCCCAGCCAGGATGGTGCGGGCTATCAGGGAGGCATGTGATGACGCAGAGCGTCGAGAGCTTCGGTGAACTGCTGAAGGAGACACGTCACTCTGCGGTTCACCTTGAGATGCGGGACTCCTACGCCGTCTCCGGAGAGGCGGACGACTTCGAGGAGTGGAAGCGCGCAGGCTTCGCCAACACCGACCCCGGTTCTCCCTACTGGGCGCTGTGGGTCGGCCTTGTGTCGGAGGCCGTCGGCCGAGGGGTGGTGATGCGCCGGGCCCGGATCGTCTCGGAACCGGTGACGGACTACATCCGGTTCGAGCACGCAGGTACCACGGTGGTTATCGGCGCAGGCGAACAGGTTCGTTGGCTTCCGCGCCGGCGCGCGTCGGACATTGCACTGCCCGGAAACGACTTCTGGCTGTTCGATGACCGCTTGGTGCAGTTCAACGTGTTCGGTGGAGACAGCCGGTGGATGCACACCGACTTCACCGAGGACCCTGCCGTGGTGAAGCTCTGCGCGTCCGCTTTCGAGTCGGTGTGGGAGCGCGGTATTCCACACGAGCAGTACACCGTCTGACAAAATCCGGCCAACTGCTCATGCCCTCCTCTCCGTCTTCCAGCGCCCAGGCCGCACGCGAGGCTGTTGCCGCGCGCCTGCGGGAACTGATGATGGAGGCGGGACTCAGAGGGCATGAGCTGGCCGCTCGGTGCGGATGGAACGCCGCAAAGACCTCCCGCATCATCAACGCAAAGACGCAGCCGTCGGACGCTGACATCCGCGCCTGGTGCGCCGCGTGCGGGGCGGATGATCAAGTCGCCGACCTCGTCGCCAGCGCCCGCGCGGTCGACTTCATGTACGTTGAGTGGCGTAGACTCCAGCGCAATGGCTTGCGCAAGGTGCAGGAGGACTTTTACGCGCTGCACGAGCAGTCGGCCCTCTGTCGTGTCTACGTATCCAACGTGATGCCGGGCTTCTTTCAGACCGCGCCCTACGCAACAGCCGTGCTTCAGGCTGTCACGCGGTTCTGGGCCACCCCCGATGACGTCGTCGAGGCGGTCGCTTCCCGCGTCGCACGCAGCCGCTTCCTGTACGAGGGACGCCACCGCTTCGCCGTTGTCATGGAGGAGTGGGTTCTTCGCTCTCGGATCGGGGACGTGGAGACGATGGCCGGCCAGCTCCGACACCTCCTCGCCGTGTTGCCTCTTGCCTCTGTCTCCCTTGGCGTCATCCCTTCAACGGCCTCCCGCACCCTTTGGCCGATGGAAGCCTTTTACCTGTATGACGACCGACGCGCCGTCGTGGAGACCCTGACAGCCGAGATCAATGTGACCCAGCCGCGCGAAATCGCCGACTATGCCCGTGCGTTCGCCGACCTGGCAAAGATGGCTGTCTACGGCGACGAAGCGAAGGCGCGGATCAATGCAGCGATTGACTCCCTCGGGTGAGCCTCTGCAAGTCGGTGCAATTTCGTTGAGGGTAAATCCCCTGTCTCTCTAGCGTGTTGAGTGCCGCTCAGAGACAGAAGGACCCTCCGGGCGGCCCCCCCCAAGCAGCGGGCCGCCCCGCGTCTCGCCGCCGCACCGCGGCCCGCTGCGCCTACTCCACCGAGGAGACGCCGATGACCGTGCCCCTCCCTTGTCGGCAAGACGACAGGCCCTACTCGGAGTCCGCTCGGTGAGCGGCGTCGGTGTCGGGTCCTTCTTCCATGAGGACGGTCACCCCTGGCTGCACAGGACCGTGCGGGACATCGCCAGCCGGGGCGAAGGTGAACTGGCCGCGATCGTCCAGGAGAAGACCGGCGGCCGGACCGTCAGGGTCGCACACATTCGTGGCGCGTCCGGCGTGGAGTGGACCACGGCCGCGGGCAACATCCAGCTCGTTTCGTGAGCGCACCCAAGAACACCGTCGACAAGGAGAACCACCATGAGTCCCCTCACCATCGAGCGCCGAGAGCTCGGTCGCTTCCTCGCCATCGCCGGACAGCGGTTCGCCGACGGCCACGCCCCCGCCGAGATGTTCTCCCGGGCTGTGGACGCGGAATGGCACCGGATGCTCGGAACTCCGGAGTACGACGCCCTCAGCGGCGAGTGCGCCGGGAGGCTCATCGGGCATCGTGACATGAGCGGTTTCGGACCCATCGGCTGGGTGACCGCGTACGAGGCGGCGTACGGGCCGCTGCCCGAGGTCTGGTTCACCGACGGGAAGGGCGTCCTGGACGAGGCCGCGCTCGCCCGCTACCGGGAGACCGGAGAGGTCGTGGCCGAGTGGGACTGCGGCCCGACCACCGGAGACGGCGACGATGTCGTACCGGAGACCCGGTGACCTTGACGCGCGCGGCTGGAGTGCCCCGGCCGTCGGCTGGGGCACTCCGGCTCGTCGAGGCGCGTACCGCCAGGCCACGGTCCGTGGACATCGCCGGATACGTGGAGCGGATGACCGCTCACTGCCCCTACCTCAGACCCTCGGTCGAGCGAGGGCTGACCACGTGGACCGTCTACCGCCCCGTCGGCGGTGTGGACGCGCTCGCGGTGGAGGCCGAACTGTTCTACGCCGGGGCGCGGGCCGCCGAGTGGTTGCGGCCCCTGGTCCGCCGGCCCCATGGCTTCCTGCGGTGCGAGAACGTCGTCGTCCTGGGTGAGGTGCCCGGCGTCCGGCACCGCGATCTGCTGGCGTGGCCGCACTGGGCTCTCAAGAACCTGTACGCCCAGGTCGGGATCATGTTCGGCAAGTTCTACGCCGGGGAGCGGGAGACCACCCAGGCCGGCGGCCGCACCCCGGCCGCTCCGGTCTCGTTCCTCCCGGTGAGAGCCGCCATCCGTCGGCGCGACCCTCGATTTCTCCATGCGACTCCCGGCCTGGCCTCGGCGCTCGCCGTGGCCGACGACGACGGTCGTGACGTCTGCGCGCACCTTCCCGACGATTGGCAGGAGATCCGCAGATGGGCGAAGGGCTTCCTCCCCCTGGCGAAGCCGTCGACCGGCTCAAAGGCAGGGTCGGCGAACCGCTCGCGGTCCGGCTCCTGAGCGATCGGCGCGGCTCGCGGGTCTGGAAGATCGACGGGCCTCGCGGGGCCGTGGTCCTGAAGGCGAACGATCCCGAGGGCGACAGCGCGGGAGACAAGGCTGCCGAGACAGCGCAGGAGGGCGTGCATCTTGTACGCCTCATCGACGCGGGCGCGGTGGACCCTGGCTACCGGGTCGACGCAGGAGCTTGGACGGGCGGTCGCTGGCTCGCGGCGCGCTGGGTCGAGGGGGCGCCGGTGTGGGAGGCGTTCGCCCGAGCCCGCGCGTGGGACGGCAACACCCGTGACACGCGTGCGTGGTTGCTCGGCGTCGCCCGGACGTGGGCCGACGGGCTGGCCCGTATGCATGCCGTCGGGTGGGCGCACGCGGATGTCCAGCCCACCAACACACTGGTCACGCCCGGCGGCCGCGCCGTACTCATCGATTACGCCCTTGCCTGCGGCCCGGGCGACGGGCCGCGTCTGCCGTATCGCGGTGCGCTCACCCACACCACCGCCCCCGAGATCGCGGACGCCGTCCTGACCACCGCTGCCGACACGCACGTACAGGCCGAGCCGCCCGCCGACGTCTGGGGGCTCGGGGCTTCGCTGTTCTGGTGCTGGACGGGGCGACGCCCCGTCGCCTACGAGGACGGTGCCGTGCGCAGGGAGAAGCTCGCGGCCATCGCCAAGGGCAGCACGTACCCGCTGTCGGATGTCCGGCCTTGGCCGTTTCCGCAGTTCGAGGACGTGATCAGCGCGTGCCTAGCGCCCGCTCCGGGGCAGCGGCCCACGGCCGCCGCCGTGGTCGACCGGCTCACGCGGTGATCGCGCTCCGGGCGTTGACGGCGGACGACGCTCCGGCCATCCATCGCATCTACAGCGGTGCCGCCGTGAACTTCCTCGGCCGATCAGAGATGACGGCCGGGGAAGCCGTGGAGTATGTCGCGCGTGTGCGGGAGTGGGCCGCCGCGGACCCCGTGGTCCAGTACATCCTCGGCGTGGACCATGGCGGAGATCTCATCGGCGTGGTGAAACTAGGCCGCCGACCGAACGCGCATGGGCGGGTCAGCTACGTCCTGCGCGAGGACACCTGGCGCCGTGGCCACGCCACGGCGGCCGTCCGGCAGCTGGTCGCCTTTGCCTTCACCACCGCCGGCCTCACCTCCCTCGGCGCCAAGCACCACCCCGACAATCCGGTGTCCGGCCGCGTCCTGACGAAGTCGGGTTTCGCGCGGCTCGGACTCCGAGACGGGATGGTCGAGTACCGCCGGGTCAGACGGTGTAGGTGATCGCCGAGCCGTGGGTGGCGGCGATGGTGCCGGAGGCGTAACCGTCGTGGATCTTGACGGGGTTGCCGTCGACGTTGCGCACCTTCAGCGTCGTACGCACCTGGGTGCAGCCGCCGAGCTGGGCGGTGGTCAGGGTGAGGGTGTTCGCCGCGCTCTGGTGGTGCTTGGCGTTCGTGATGTCCCAGCGGGAGACCGGGCCCGCGATCGGGCCGCCGCACAGGGAGCCGTCGGCGTTGCGAGGCTGGGCCTCGACCCAGGTCTCGACGACGGTGCCGTCGTACGCGGTCGTGCCGCCGGAGCAGATCGAGGAGCCGGCGGCGCAGGTCGACAGGGCCGCGTCCTGGTAGAGGGAGAGGCGGTTGCCGGCGGTCGGGGTGACCGTGTACCCGAGGGTGGTGGCGGTGGTGCCCCGGGCGACCGTTGTGCCGCTGCCCGCGAGGAGGGTCCAGCGGGTGATGTCGGTGTAGACGGGGTAGGTCTGGCGGGCGAGTTCGGCGCCGGCGGGGACGCGCATGGTGACGGTGCGGCCGTTCACGATGATCGAGGAGTACGACACGATCGACAGGCGGCAGGTGTAGCTGCCGGCCGCGGGGGCGACGAACACCCAGCGCAGGGCGGAGGTCAGCTTGTTCTCGATCGCGGGCACCAGGTTGGCGGCCCAGTAGGAGCCGGCCTCGGTGGCGGTGGGCAGGGCGGTGCCGTCGGCGTTGCGGCAGCGGATGGCGAAGGTGTTGCCGATGTTGTCGCCGGCGGAGAGCGCGTCGACCGGCTCGGTGACGAAGTAGCGCGACCACAGGTACGAGCGCTCCCCGGCCGCGGCGTCGAAGGCGATCTCGGTGCCGGGCACGTCGAGGTACGCGCCGGCGTTGCGGGTCACCTCGTACTCGAAGCCGGTCGAGGCGGCGTTCGCGGGCGCGGTCCCGAGGGCCGCGCCCGCGAGGGTGAGCACGAGTGCTCCGGCGGTCGCGACGGCTGCACGGATCGTTCTGAAGCGCACGGGGTTTTGCCCTCTCGTTGACGTGTACCCCTCGACAGGGGCGGTCGGCGAGAAGATACGCACCACCCGCACCACCCCGCACCCCGCCCCGTCCGCCCGTCAGCCCGCCGCCCCCGTCAGCTCCCCCAGCTCCCGCTCCAGGTTCTCCCGGGCCCGCTCCTCCCAGGCCGCCGCGCCGTACGGGGTTCGGAAGAGGCGGGGGAGGGCGAGGAGTTGGCGGAGGATGGTGGCGCGGCCTTCGCGGAAGGCGGCGTCCGGGACGAAGGCGTACTCCTCGCGGACCGCGGCCGTATACCCCTGGTAGGTATCGGGGTCGGCGGCCAGGATCGCGAGGTCCGCGTCGCAGAGGGTCTCGCCGTTCAGGTCGCCGGGGGACGGGTCGTGGGTGACCGTGAGGCGGACGAGGCGGGCGACCTCGGCGACCTCGTGGTGGGTCAGGCCGAGTTCGGTGAGGGCGAGTTCGGCGAGGGTGGCCGAGCGTTCCTCGTTCTCGCTGCGGTCGGGGCGGTAGACGGCGTCGTGGAACCAGGCCCCGAGGCGTACGAGTTCCAGCTCCCCGCCCTCGCCGCCCTGGTCGGCCAGTTCGTCGATGCGCCGCAGGACCGCCCGCAGGTGGTCGACGGTGTGGTAGTGGCGCTGCGGCTCGGACCAGCGGTCGAGCAGGTTGCGGCCGTACGGCAGGGGGTCGGGGCCCCCGCGGCCGGCCCGCGCCGCGAGCAGCGTCGTGGTCCAGCGGTGGAGCAGTTCCTGCTCCCGGTCTGCCTGGTCTGCCTTCATCGGGGCGGTCATGGAGGGCATTCTGCCGCCCGCACCCCGCGGCACCCCTCCCCGCCGGGCCTCCGTCTTGTACCGGCGCGCGCTCATCTCGCCCCGACGCCGCCCTCATCTCGCTCTTACATACCCCCCATGGGTATGCTACGGTCCTCCGTGCAGGTACCCCCCAGGGGTATGCCCAGGGGTATGTCATCGCAAGCGAAGGGTCAGGGCAATGTCAACCGCAACCGTCAATCCCCGGCGCTGGTGGGCACTTGCCGTGCTTGCCGCCGCGCAGTTCATGGTGATCATGGACACCTCGATCATCGGCGTCGCGCTGCCGAAGATGCAGGAGGAACTGGGCTTCTCCCAGGGCGAGCTGCAGTGGGTCTTCAACGCCTACGTGATCGTCTTCGGCGGACTGCTGCTCCTCGGCGGCCGCCTCTCCGACCTCGTCGGCGCCCGCAAGATCTTCGTCTCCGGCTGGGCGATCATGATCGCCGGCTCGATCGTCGCGGCGGCCGCCCAGACCGCCTGGGTCGAGATCGTCGGCCGCGCCGTCCAGGGTGTCGGCGGCGCGCTCATCGCGCCCTCCGCCATGACCCTGCTGATGATGCTCTTCATGCACGACCCGCGTGAGCTCGGCAAGGCGATGGCCCTCTACGGCGCCGCGGCCCCGGCCGGCGGCACCGCCGGCGTCTTCCTCGGCGGCGTGTTCACCGAGTGGGCCTGGTGGCAGCTGTGCTTCGTCATCTACGTCCCGATCGGCCTCGCGACCCTCGCCGCGACCAAGCTCCTCCCGAAGGTCGAGTCCCGCCGCGGCTCCGTCGACGTGATCGGCGCCGTCGCCGTCACCGCCGGTCTCGCCCTCGGTGTCTTCGCCGTCGTCCGTGCCCCCGAGGTCGGCTGGGGCGCCACCGCCACCGTGCTCGAACTCATCGGCGCCGTCGTCCTCATCGGCCTCTTCTTCGTGATCCAGAAGTCCATCCGCGAGCCGCTCATGCCGCTCAGCGTCTGGCGGGTCCCGCGCCTCGGCTCCGCCAACCTGGCGATGACGCTGCTCGGTGCCGCCTGGATCCCGATGTGGTACTTCCTCAACCTCTACCTCCAGCAGGTCCTCGGTTACGGGGCCTTCGCCTCCGGCGCCGCGCTGCTCCCGATGACCGTGCTCCTCATGATCTTCATGACGGCCATCACCGCCCGCCTCATGGGCAAGTTCGGCGCCAAGCCGCTCATCGGCATCGGCCTCCTCGTCCTCGCCGCCGGCCTGGTCTGGCTGGCCGCCGTCGAGCCCACCGGCACCTTCCTGGTCGACGTCCTGCCGGCCTCGCTCGTCGCCGCGCTCGGCATGTCCCTCGCCTACATCCCCACGATGATGACCGCCATGTCCGGCGCCCCGCAGGAGCAGGCCGGACTCGCCTCCGGCATCGTCAACACCACCTACAACGTCGGCTCCGCGCTCGGCCTCGCCGCGCTCACCGCCGTCGCCATGTCCCAGGGCGCCGCCCAGCTCGGCAACCTGCCCAAGCTCACCGAGGGCTTCTCCGCCGCCTTCGTCGGCGCCGCGATCATCGCCGCGGTCGGCGGCATCATCACCCTCCTGGTGATGAAGTCCGACAAGGCGGTCGCCGCCGAGGCCGCCGCCGCCCCGGCCGCCGCCCCGCAGGGCGACAAGGTCTCCGCCTAAGCAGCACGTGCCCCGAGGGGCCGCCCCGATGTCCGGTACACGCCGGAGGTCGGGCGGCCCCTTTCCCGTATCCGGAGAGGATTCCCCGTGGAACTCGACACCCGTGCCGTGCACGTCTTCAACGAAGCGTTCCAGGAGGGCAGTTGGCCGCTCTCCGTGCCCCTCGTCCAGTCCTCCGCCTTCGCCTTCTCCTCCGCCGACGAGCTCGCCGAGGCCATGGCCGGACCCGACGGGCGGTACGTCTACAGCCGGCGCGGCAATCCGACCGTACGGGCCCTGGAGCAGACCCTCGCCGGGCTCGAAGGGGGCGCCGGGGCCATCGCCTTCGCGTCCGGGATGGGCGCCATCAGCGGGGTGCTGCTCGCGCTGCTCAAGCCCGGGGACCGGGTGGTGGCGCAGCGCTGCCTGTACGGGGGGACGTACGCCGTCCTGTCCGACCTGGCCGCCCGCTACGGCATCCACGTCACGTACATCTCCGGTGATGACGTCGCCGAATTCGAGGCGGCGGCGCAGCACCCGGCGACCCGGCTGCTCGTCCTGGAGACGATCGCCAACCCCACCGGGCAGGTGCCCGAGCTGCCCGGGCTGCTCGCCGCCGCCCGCCGGACCGGGGTGACGAGCGTCGTCGACAACTCCCTCGCCTCGCCCGTCCTGTGCCGGCCGCTGGAGCTGGGCGCGGACGTGGTCGTGCACTCCACCACCAAGTACCTCTCCGGCCACTCCGACGTCCTCGGTGGCGCCGCCGTCTTCGCCGACGACGCGCTGCGCCGCGCCGTCTGGCCGCGCACGGTCGAACTCGGCGCGTGCGCGGACCCGTTCGCCGCCTGGCTGACCCTGCGCGGGATACCGACCCTCCCGCTGCGGATGCGCGCGCACTGCGCGGGCGCCGCCGCGCTCGCCGAACGGCTCGCCGCCCGCCCCGACGTCACGGCCGTGCACTACCCGTGGCTGGCCGGCCATCCCTCGTACGCCACCGCCCGCAAGGTCCTCGCGGGCGGGGGCGGCGGTCTGCTGTCCTTCGAGCTCGCGGGCGGGCGGGAGGCCGGCCGGGCCTTCATCGAGGGCGTACGGGTCGCGAAGCTCGCGCTCTCCCTCGGCGGCGTGGAATCGCTGGTCACCCACCCCGCGTCCACCT
The DNA here is from genome assembly GCF_041270065.1 of Streptomyces fradiae. Classification (NCBI taxonomy): domain Bacteria; kingdom Bacillati; phylum Actinomycetota; class Actinomycetes; order Kitasatosporales; family Streptomycetaceae; genus Streptomyces; species Streptomyces fradiae. Next base: position 4,434,451 of record NZ_CP065958.1, read on the forward strand.
CCCACCGCGAGCTGGACGCCGAGGCGCTGGCGGCCGCCGGGATCGCGCCGGGGCTCGTGCGGATGTCGGTCGGCATCGAGGACGTCGAGGACCTGTGGGCGGACATCCAACAGGCCCTCGACTGGGGGTGATTCCCCGAGGATCGAAGCTTCTTTTGGGTTGACAAAATAAATGAGCGATTCGTAGATTGGGTGATGCCAGGAAACGACCACTCCTAGGTCAAGGAGGGCGCGAGATGCGCTACTTCGAGGACTTCCGGCCCGGCGACGTCCACGAGCTGGGCACCGTCACCGTCACGGCGGAGGAGGTGCTGGAGTTCGGCAAGCGCTTCGACCCGCAGCCCTTCCACACGGACCCCGAGCTCGCCGAGGAATCGCAGTTCGGCGGGCTGATCGCCAGCGGCTTCCACACGCAGGCGATGTTCATGCGCCGCTACGTCGACGGGCTGCTCGCCTACAGCGCCTGCATGGGCTCGCCCGGCATCGACGAGGTCCGCTATCTGCGTCCCGTACGCCCCGGCGACGTCCTCACGGCGCGCGTCGAGATCCTCGGCGCGACCCCGTCGCCGTTCAACCCCACCAGCGGCACCGTCAAGCCGCGCTGCACGCTGGTGGCCGCCGACGGGACGGCCGTGTTCAGCATGATCCTGCACAGCATCTTCCGGCGCCGTCCCGCCGGGTCCGAGGCCGGTCATCTGTCGTCGATGCCCGCGGCCGCGGACCCCGCCGGGTGCTGCGGCGGTACGAGGAAGAGCGCGCCCGCAGCGGCCATGAGCGCCTGAGGCGCCGACGGACCGTCCTCCGTCGGAGCCGGCCCCGAACACGGCCGTCCGAACACCCCCCACCTGCGAAACGACCCTGAACCACCCTGAACCACTCTGAAACACCCCTGAATCCACCAGTGAAGGGAGACCTCCCGTGGAGGCCGTATCCCGCACCGCCCAGTGGACCGCCGCCGCGCGCGCCCTGGAGACCGAGCGCGAGGACCGGCTGTTCGCCGATCCCTACGCGCGCACCGTCGCCGACCAGATCGGCTTCGAACTGCTCGAGCGCTACGCCGGCGGCGGCACCGTGCCGTTCCTCGCCATCCGCACCACCTACCTGGACCGCCAGATCGTCAGGACGGTCGAGGAGCGCGGCATCAAGCAGGTCGTCTTCCTCGCCGCCGGCATGGACACCCGCTTCTTCCGGCTGCCCTGGCCCGACGGCGTCACCGTCTACGAGCTCGACCGCCCGGCGCTGCTCGAGGCCAAGGCCGAGATGCTGGCCGAGGAGCCCGCGCCGGCCGGCCGTACCCGGATCACCGTCCCGGTCGACCTCACCCAGGACTGGACGGGACCGCTGAAGGAGGCCGGCTGGAAGAGCGAGGAGCCCGTCCTCTGGGTCGTCGAGGGACTGCTGTTCTTCCTGCCCGAGCAGGCCGTCCGCACCCTCATCTCGCTGCTCGCCGCGCACGCCGCCCCCGGCTCCGTGCTGCTCGGCGACGTCATCTCCAAGGCCGCCCTGGAGAACCCGCTCGCCCGCTCCTTCATGAACGCCCTGGCGGAGGACGGCAACCCGTGGCTCTTCGGCACCGAGGAGCCCGAGGCGCTGCTCGACGCCTGCGGCTGGGCGGTGCGCGAGGTCAAGCAGCCGGGCGAGCCCGGCGCCGACTTCGACCGCTGGCCCTACCCGGTGCCGGCCCGCTCCGTCCCGCGCGTCCCCCGTTCCTTCCTCTTCACCTGTGACCTCCCTTCGAGCAGCACGCAGGAGGCGGCCGCATGAGCGCCCACGACTTCCACCAGAAGGTCATCACCGACGCCGGCGCGGCCGTACGCGGACTGACCGTCGCCCTCGGCGAGCGCCTCGGCCTCTACAAGGCCCTGGCCACCGAAGGCCCCCTCACCGCCGAGCAGCTCGCCGAGCGCACCGGCACCAATCCGCGCTACATCGAGGAGTGGCTGCACGCCCAGCTCTCCGCCGGGTACGTGGAGCGGCACCCGAGCTCGCTCACGTACACCCTGCCCGCCGACCACGTCGAGGTGCTCGCCGACCCGACCGCCGTCACGTACGCCGCCGGCTTCTTCACCGCCCTGAAGGCGCTGTACGCCACCGAGGACCTGCTCGTCGAGGCGTACAGGACCGGCGACGGCGTCGGCTGGGCCGAGCACGACGCGGCGCTCGACACCGGCATGGGCTCCTTCTTCCAGCCGACGTACGAGCACAAGCTCGTCCCGGACTGGCTGCCCGCGCTGCACGAGGTCACCGACAAGCTCGGCGCCGGCGGCACCGTCGCCGACGTCGGCTGCGGCGTCGGCCACACCACCCTGCTCATCGCGAAGGCCTTCCCGAACGCCACCGTCCACGGCTTCGACTACTCCGAGGAGGCCATCTCCATCGCGCGGCAGCTCGCCGAGGAGGCCGGCCTGTCCGACCGGGTCGTCTTCGACGTCGCCTCCGCCGACGACTACCCGGGCTCCGGCTACGACCTCGTCTGCTTCTTCAACGCCCTGCACGACATGGGCGACCCGGTCGCCGCCGCCCAGCACGTGCACAAGTCGCTGGACGCCGACGGGACGTGGATGCTCGTCGAGTCGAACGTCTCGCCCGCCGACATCGACACCCAGACCCCCGCCGCCCGCATGTTCATGGCCCTGTCCGCCGTGATGTGCCTGCCCGTCGCGGTCGCCCAGCGCGGCCCGCACGCGCTCGGCAACCACTCCGGCGAGAAGGCCTTCCGTGCCATCGCCGAGGAGGCCGGCTTCACCCGCTGGCGCCGCGCCACCGAGACCCCGGTCAACGCGGTCTACGAAGTCCGGCCGTAACCCCACTTCGAAGGGATCGCACGATGGCCACCGCCGCCCTGCCCGTCACCGACCGGTTCATGGAAGTCCTCGCCCGCCTCAGCGAGCGTTCCGTCGAGGACTACTACAACCCGTACCAGACCTTCCAGTGGCCCGAGACGCTGGAGGAGAACACGCTGTGGATGACGCCGGAACTGCTCAGCGTCTACGGCACCGAGCACTACGACACGCTCGGTGAGGAAACCATTCAGCGCCTGTCGAAGTGGGAGTCCGTCAACTTCTACAGCCTCAATGTGCACGGCATCCGCGAACTCCTCATCGAGGTCGTCGGCCGCATCCACATGCCCGGATTCGAGGTCCCCTCGGACTTCTTCCACCACTTCATCGGCGAGGAGAACGAACACATGTGGTTCTTCTCCGAGTTCTGCCGGCGCTACGGCAACAAGATCTACGGCTCCGCCGCCATGAGCGCCGACTCCGCCTGGGAACCCGAGATCGAGAACTTCCTGGTCTTCACCCGCATCCTGTTCTTCGAGGAGCTGGTCGACCACTTCAACTCCCGGATGGCCAAGGACACTTCGCTCTGCCACACCATCCGCGAGGTCAACCGCATCCACCACCAGGACGAGTCCCGCCACATCGCCTTCGGCCGCGAGCTCGTCTCCCTCCTCTACACCCGCATGTGCCAGGCGGTCAGCGCCGACCGGGTCCGCGAGGTCGAGGCGTACCTCAAGCGGTACGTCGTCTACAGCATCAACTCCCTCTACAACCCCCACGTGTACCGCGACGCCGGCATCGCCGACCCGCTCGGCCTGCGCAACTCGCTGATCGCCGACGAACGCCGCCGCGCCCACGAGCGCAAGGCCATCCGCAAGCCGCTGTCCTTCTTCCAGAAGATCGGGATCTTCTCCGACGACACCCTGCCGGTCCTCTGAACACCGGGACCCGCCCCGAGAGGTGAAGAGATCATGACCGTGACGACCCCCGGGACGCAGCGATGCGTCGGGGAGACCAAGGGCGCGACACGGGGACTTCCCGTGCTCGGCCCCGAGGGGACGCGGCTGCTGCGCCTCCTCGACGACACCTTCGAGGGCTGGGGAGTGGCCGCGGGCGCCCGCCCGATGACCATGCCCCCGCTGCTGCCGGCCGCCGACCTGGCCCGGCTCGACTACTACGACAACTTCCCCCACCAGGCCGTCGTCGCCGCCCCGCTCGACCTGGAGCGCCGCGCGACCGAGCCCTTCCACACCGACACCGGCTGCTTTCCGACCGCCGCGCTCGAACCGGCCGCGCTCGGACTGCCCTCGGCGTCCTGCTACGCCGTCTATCTGACCCACCAGGGCACTCAGGTCGCCGACGACACCCTCGTCACGATCTGCTCCTGGTGCTTCCGCAAGGAGACCCACTACGAGGGGATGCGGCGCCAACTCGGCTTCCGCATGCGGGAGATCGTGGCCATCGGCGGGCGCGAGCACGCCGAGCAGCACCTCGCGGACTTCACCGCCCGGATTCAGGAGTTCGCCGCGGCGCTCGACCTGCCGCTGCGCAAGGAGGCCGCCTGCGACCCGTTCTTCGACAAGGGCGGCTCCAAGGCACTGCTGCAGCGGCTCACGCCGGTGAAGCACGAGTTCCTGTACGAGGACCTGGCGATCGCCTCGGTCAACACGCACCGGAACTTCTTCGGCGACCGCTGCGACATCACCCTGGAGTCCTCCGGCGGGCCCGCCTTCACCAGCTGCGTCGCCTTCGGCCTGGAACGCTGGCTGTCGGCGCTGACCCGCCGGCACGGCAGCTGGGCGGCGGCGACCGAGGCGGTCCTCGAAGCGAACGCCCGCATGCGTACGGACGCGGACGCCCGCATGCGCACCGATGCGAGTCTCGCGGCCGGGCCGGTGATCTGACGTGCCGGCCCGTCCCGTGGCCCCGCCGGCGGGCGGCCTGGGCTGGGCGAACCTCGGCATGGACATCGTGTCCGTCAACCGTGTCCGCAGACTCCTCACGCAGTACGGGGAGAAGTTCTTCGAGCGGATGCTCACCCCCGGCGAACTCGACGACTGCCGCACGGCCGGCGGGCTCGACATCCTGAGCCTGTGCGGCCGGATCGCGGCCAAGGAAGCGGCCTTCAAGACGTTACGCGTCAGGGGCAGGTTCCTGCCCTGGACGGACATCGTCGTGCGCCGCTCCGAAGGCGGCTGGCCGCTGGTGGAGCTGCGCGGACCCGCGGCCGGGATGGCCCAGGAGTCCGGCATCTCCGAGATCACCGTGTCCATCAGCCACGACGTGGACTACGCGGTCGCGGTCGCCGCGCCGATCATCGCCCCCACCCCTCCCTCCGCCACCACCCCTTACGTAACCAGCAGCTAATTACGTGATCAGAAGGAGAAGCATCATGGCCGACGGCCTGCAGACGGTGAAGAGCTGGATCCTCGAGCGGCACCCGGAGCGCGAGGACATCGCCCCCGACCTCGACCTGATCGAGAACCGGCTCATCGACTCGCTGTCCTTCGTCGAGTTCGTCTTCCTGCTGGAGCAGGAGAGCGGCACCAGCATCCAGATGGAGACCCTGGAGGTCGACTCCATCCGGACCCTCGCCGCCATCGAGGAGCACTTCTTCAAGACGGCGGTGGAGGCATGAGCCGCCGCCTGTTCACCTCGGAGTCCGTCACCGAGGGCCACCCCGACAAGATCGCGGACCGGATCAGCGACACGATCCTGGACGCGCTCCTCGCCCAGGACCCGCACTCCCGGGTCGCCGTCGAGACCCTGATCACCACCGGCCAGGTGCACATCGCCGGCGAGGTCACCACCTCCGCGTACGCGCCGATGGCCCAGCTGGTGCGCGACGCGGTCCTCGACATCGGTTACGACTCCTCCGCCAAGGGCTTCGACGGGGCGTCGTGCGGCGTGTCCGTGTCCATCGGCGCGCAGTCCCCGGACATCGCGCAGGGCGTCGACACGGCGTACGAGTCCCGCGTGGAGGGCGAGGGCGACGAGCTGGCGGCCCAGGGCGCCGGCGACCAGGGCCTGATGTTCGGCTACGCCTGCGCCGACACCGCCGAGCTCATGCCGCTGCCGATCGCGCTCGCGCACCGCCTGTCGCGCCGCCTGACCGAGGTCCGGAAGGACGGCACCGTGCCGTACCTCCGTCCCGACGGCAAGACGCAGGTCACCATCGAGTACGACGGCGACCGGCCGGTCCGCCTCGACACGGTGGTCGTGTCCTCCCAGCACGCCGCCGACATATCCGTCGAGGGCCTGCTCGCCCCGGACGTGCGCGAGCACGTCGTCGAGCACGTCCTGAAGCAGCTGGCCGAGGAGGGCGTGAGCCTGGAGTCCGACGGCTACCGGCTCCTGGTCAACCCGACCGGGCGCTTCGAGATCGGCGGCCCGATGGGCGACGCCGGCCTCACCGGCCGGAAGATCATCATCGACACGTACGGCGGCATGGCCCGGCACGGCGGCGGCGCCTTCTCCGGCAAGGACCCGTCGAAGGTCGACCGCAGCGCCGCGTACGCGATGCGCTGGGTGGCCAAGAACGTCGTCGCGGCCGGGCTCGCGAAGCGCTGCGAGGTGCAGGTCGCGTACGCCATCGGCAAGGCCGAGCCCGTCGGTCTCTTCGTCGAGACCTTCGGCACGGGCGCGCTGCCCGACGAGCGGATCCAGGAGGCCGTCAGCGAGGTCTTCGACCTGCGCCCGGCCGCGATCATCCGCGACCTCGACCTGAAGCGCCCCATCTACGCGGCCACGGCGACGTACGGGCACTTCGGCCGTGAGCTGCCGGAGTTCACCTGGGAGCGCACCGACCGAGTGGACGCGCTGAAGCGCGCGGCGGGGATCTGAGGGGAGCTGCGAAGAGATGCGTATCGCTGTCACCGGATCCATCGCGACCGACCATCTGATGACCTTCCCCGGCTGGTTCAGCGAGCAGCTGATCGCCGACCGGCTCGACAAGGTCTCCCTGTCGTTCCTCGCCGACAACCTGGAGGTCAGGCGCGGCGGAGTGGCAGCGAACATCGCCTTCGGACTCGGCGTGCTCGGCCTGCGCCCGGTCCTCGTGGGCGCGGTCGGCGCCGACTTCGAGCCGTACCGGATCTGGCTGAAGGGCCACGGTGTGGACACTGACTCGGTGCGCGTCAGCGAGTCGCTCCACACCGCCAGATTCGTCTGTACCACCGACCGGGCGCAGAACCAGATCGCCACCTTCTACGCCGGGGCGATGGCCGAGGCCCGCGAGATCGACCTGCGGGACGTCCTCGCCCGCACCGGGCGGCTCGACCTGGTGCTCGTCTCCCCGGACGACCCAGAGGCGATGCTGCGGCACGCCCGTACGTGCCGTGAGCTCGGCGTGCCCTTCGCCGCCGACCCGTCGCAGCAGCTGGCCCGGCTCGACGGCGGCCAGGTGCGGGAACTGGTGGACGGGGCGCGGTTCCTGTTCACCAACGAGTACGAGACCGCCCTGCTGTCGGAGAAGACCGGCTGGAGCGAGGCGGAGGTCCTGGCCCGGGTCGGGACGTGGGTCACCACCCACGGCGAGGCCGGTGTACGGGTACGGGGCGAGGGCCGGTCCCCGCTCGCCGTGCCGGCGGTGCCCGCGGTCGCGGGCGTGGTCGACCCGACGGGCGTCGGCGACGCCTTCCGGGCCGGCTTCCTCGCCGGAACGCTGTGGGGTGTGCCCGAGCGGTGCGCGGCCCAGCTGGGCTGCGCGGTCGCCGCGACCGTCCTCGACTATGTGGGGACGCAGGAGTACCGGCTGCACCGGGACACCCTCCTGGACCGGATCCGCACGACGTACGGCGTCGGCTGCACGGCGACGCTCGTCACCCATCTGAGGGGGCTGGCATGAAGCCGTCCCTTCGTGAGGAGTTCGCGAGGCGGGTCGTCGTCGCCGACGGGGCGATGGGCACCATGCTCCAGGCCGCCGACCCGTCGATGGACGACTTCCAGCAGTTGGAGGGCTGCAACGAGATCCTGAACGTGACCAGGCCGGACATCGTACGGTCGGTCCACGACGCCTACTTCTCGGTCGGCGTCGACTGCGTCGAGACCAACACCTTCGGCGCGAACCTGGCGGCGCTCGCCGAGTACGGCATCGAGCAGCGCGTGTACGAGCTGTCGGAGGCGGGCGCGCGGATCGCGCGCGAGGCCGCCGACCGGCACACGGCGGCCGACGGGCGCCCGCGCTGGGTGCTCGGCTCGATGGGCCCGGGCACGAAACTGCCGACCCTCGGCCACGTCACGTACGAGCCGCTGCGCGACGCGTACCGGCAGAACGCCGAGGGGCTGCTCGCGGGCGGCGCGGACGCGCTGCTCGTCGAGACCTCGCAGGACCTGCTGCAGACGAAGGCGGCCGTTATCGGCGCACGGCGGGCGCTCGATGCCGCCGGCCTGGACCTGCCGCTGATCGTGCAGGTGACGGTGGAGACGACGGGCACGATGCTGCTCGGCTCGGAGATCGGCGCCGCCCTGACAGCGCTTGAGCCGCTGGGCATCGACATGATCGGCCTCAACTGCGCCACCGGCCCCGCCGAGATGGCCGAGCACCTGCGCCACCTGTCCCGGCACGCCCGTATCCCGGTCTCCGTGATGCCGAACGCCGGCCTGCCGGTCCTCACCTCGGACGGCGCCCACTATCCGCTGTCGCCGGTCGAACTGGCCGATGCCCAGGAGGCGTTCGTACGGGACTACGGCCCGGCCCTGGTGGGCTGCTGCTGCGGTACGACGCCCGAGCACCTGCGGGCGATCGTGGAGCGGGTGCGGGGCGCGGCCGTGGCGGACCGCACGCCGGTCGTCGAACCGGGGGCCTCGTCGCTCTACAGCCATGTGCCGTTCCGCCAGGACACCTCGTACCTGGCGATCGGTGAGCGGACGAACGCCAACGGCTCGAAGAAGTTCCGCGAGGCCATGCTGGAGGGCCGCTGGGACGACTGCGTCGAGATGGCCCGGGACCAGATCCGCGAGGGCGCGCACATGCTCGACCTGTGCGTGGACTACGTGGGCCGGGACGGCGCCGCCGACATGGCGGAGCTGGCAGGGCGGTTCGCGACGGCCTCCACGCTGCCGATCGTGCTCGACTCCACCGAGGTGGGGGTGCTGCGGGCCGGTCTGGAGAAGCTGGGCGGCCGGGCGGTGCTCAACTCGGTCAATTACGAGGACGGTGACGGGCCCGAGTCGCGGTTCGCGCAGGTCACGGCGTTGGCGCGGGAGCACGGTGCGGCGCTGATGGCCCTGACGATCGACGAGAAGGGCCAGGCCCGGACGGTCGAGGACAAGGTCGCGATCGCGGAGCGACTCATCGAGGACCTGACGGGGAACTGGGGGATCAGGGAGTCCGACATCCTGATCGACACCCTCACCTTCACGATCTGCACGGGCCAGGAGGAGTCCCGGGGCGACGGCATCGCCACGATCGAGGCGATCCGTGAGCTGAAGCGCCGGCATCCGGATGTGCAGACGACGCTGGGGCTCTCCAATATCTCCTTCGGTCTGAACCCGGCCGCGCGGATCGTCCTCAACTCCGTCTTCCTGGACGAGTGCGTGAAGGCGGGCCTGGACTCGGCGATCGTGCACGCGTCGAAGATCCTGCCGATCGCGCGCCTGGAGCCGGAGCAGGTCGAGGTCGCGCTCGATCTCATCTACGACCGGCGGCGGGAGGGCTATGACCCGCTGCAGAGGTTGCTTGAGCTGTTCGAGGGCGCGACGGCGAAGTCCCTGAAGGCCGGGAAGGCGGAGGAGCTGCTCGCGCTTCCGCTGGAGGAGCGGCTGAAGCGCCGGATCGTCGACGGCGAGAAGAACGGCCTGGAGGCGGATCTGGACGCGGCGCTGGCCGGACGGCCGGCGTTGGAGATCGTCAACGAGGTGCTGCTCGACGGCATGAAGACCGTCGGGGAGCTGTTCGGCTCGGGGCAGATGCAGTTGCCGTTCGTGCTGCAGTCGGCCGAGGTGATGAAGACGGCGGTGGCCTATCTGGAGCCGCACATGGAGAAGTCCGACGCGGAAGGCAAGGGCACGATCGTCCTCGCGACCGTCCGCGGTGACGTCCATGACATCGGAAAGAATCTCGTCGACATCATCCTGTCGAACAACGGCTACAACGTGGTCAACATCGGGATCAAGCAGCCGGTGTCGGCGATCCTGGAGGCGGCCGAGGAGCACCGGGCCGATGTGATCGGGATGTCGGGCTTGTTGGTGAAGTCGACCGTGATCATGAAGGAGAACCTGGAGGAGCTGAACGGCCGCGGCCTGGCCGACCGCTTCCCGGTGATTCTGGGTGGCGCGGCGCTGACCAGGGCGTATGTCGAGCAGGACCTCCACGAGCTGTATGACGGCGAGGTCCGTTACGCCCGTGACGCCTTCGAGGGCCTGCGCCTGATGGACGCGCTGATGGGCGTCAAGCGGGGCGTCCCCGGAGCCGTACTGCCGCCGCTGAAGCAGCGGCGCGTACCGAAGCGCGAGACGCCCGTCCTGGACGTGCGCGAGCCGGAGCCCGGCGGCCGTTCCGACGTCGCCGCCGACAACCCCGTACCCGAGCCCCCCTTCCTCGGGACGAAGGTCACCACCGGCATCCCGCTCGCCGAGTACGCCCCCTGGCTCGACGAGACCGCCCTTTTCAAAGGCCAGTGGGGACTGAAGGACGCCGCGACCGTCGAGACGGAGGGCCGGCCGCGGCTGCGCGCGCTGCTCGACCGGATCGAGCGCGAGAACCTGGTCGAGGCGGCCGTCGTCCACGGCTGGTTCCCGTGCGTGTCCAAAGGCGACGACCTGATCGTCCTGGACGAGGACGGCAGCGAGCGCACCCGCTTCACCTTCCCGCGCCAGGAGCGCGGCCGGCGGCTCTGCCTGGCCGACTTCCACCGTGCCGCGGACTCGGGCGAGGTGGACGCGGTCGCCTTCCAGGTCGTCACGGTCGGGTCGAGGATCGGCGAGGAGACGGCGAAGCTGTTCGCTGCCGACGCCTACCGTGACTACCTCGAACTGCACGGCCTCAGCGTCCAGTTGGCGGAAGCCCTTGCCGAGTACTGGCACGCGCGGGTGCGTGCCGACTGGGGCATCGGCGGTGCCGACCCCGCCGGCCTGGGCGGCATGCTGCGCACCGAGTACCAGGGCTGCCGCTACTCCCTCGGCTATCCCGCCTGCCCCGATCTGGAGGACCGGGCGAAGATCGCCGAACTGCTCCGGCCGGAGCGGATCGGGGTCGTGCTGTCGGAGGAGTTCCAGCTGCACCCCGAGCAGTCCACGGACGCGATCGTCGTCCACCACCCGGAGGCGAGCTACTTCAACGCGGGAGGCCGCAGGTGACCCCCACGTACTCCTTCGAGTTCTTCCCGCCGAAGACCGACAAGGGCGAGCGGACGCTGTGGGAGGCCATCCGGCGGGTGGAGGCGCTCGCCCCGGACTTCGTCTCCGTGACGTACGGCGCCGGCGGCTCCTCCCGCGACCGCACCATCGACGTCACCCAGCGCATCGCCGCCGAGACCACCCTGCGGCCCGTCGCCCACCTGACGGCGGTCGGGCACTCGGTGGCCGAGCTGCGCGCCATCATCGGCGCCTATGCGGACGCCGGCGTCCGGGACGTCCTCGTCCTGCGCGGCGACCCTCCGGGCGACCCGCGCGGGGAGTGGACGCCGCACCCGGACGGCTTCACCCACGCGTACGAACTCGTCGAGCTCGTACGGGCGTTGGGGGAGTTCCGGATCGGCGTGGCGGCCTTCCCCGAGGGGCATCCGCGCTCGCCGGACGCCGCGAGCGACATCCGGCACTTCGTCGCCAAGTGCCGGGCGGGCGCGGACTACGCGATCACGCAGATGTTCTTCGACCCGGAGGACTATCTGCGGTTCCGTGACCGGGTCGCGGCGGCCGGCTGCGAGACCCCGATCATCCCGGAGATCATGCCCGCCACCGACGTACGGCAGATCCGCCGCTTCGCCGAGCTGTCGAACGCCGCTTTCCCCGAGGACCTGGCGCACCGCCTGGAGGCGGCGAAGGACGACCCGGCCGCCGCGTACCGGATCGGCGTGGAGCACGCGACGGCGATGGGCCTGCGGCTGCTCGACGAGGGTGCGCCCGGCCTGCACTACATCACGCTCAACAAGAGCACCGCGGCCCTCGAAATCCACCGATCGATCCAAGCCTCAAGGAGCTTCGCACGTGTCTGAGTTCACTGATTTCAAGGTCGCTGACCTCTCGCTCGCGGAGTTCGGCCGCAAGGAGATCACCCTCGCCGAGCACGAGATGCCGGGTCTGATGGCGATCCGCCGCGAGTACGCGGCCGCCCAGCCGCTGGCCGGCGCCCGCATCACCGGCTCCCTCCACATGACCGTGCAGACGGCTGTCCTCATCGAGACGCTGGTCGCGCTCGGCGCCGAGGTCCGCTGGGTCTCCTGCAACATCTACTCGACCCAGGACCACGCCGCCGCGGCCATCGCGGCCGCCGGCATCCCGGTCTTCGCCTGGAAGGGCGAGACCCTGGAGGAGTACTGGTGGTGCACCGAGCAGGCGCTGACCTGGCCGGGCCCGCAGGGCGGCCCCAACATGATCCTGGACGACGGCGGCGACGCGACGCTGCTCGTCCACAAGGGTGTGGAGTACCAGAAGACGGGAGTCCTGCCGGAGGCCTCGAACGAGGAGCTGGCGGTCGTACGCGCCCTCCTGGAGACCACCACCCTGGACTGGTCGTCGATCGCCGCCGGCATCCGGGGCGTGACCGAGGAGACCACGACGGGTGTGCACCGCCTGTACGAGATGCACCGCGACGGCGCCCTGCTCTTCCCCGCCATCAACGTGAACGACGCCGTGACGAAGTCGAAGTTCGACAACAAGTACGGCTGCCGCCACTCCCTCGTCGACGGCATCAACCGGGCCACCGACGTCCTCATCGGCGGCAAGACGGCCGTCGTCTGCGGTTACGGGGATGTCGGCAAGGGCTCGGCGGAGTCCCTGCGCGGCCAGGGCGCCCGGGTCATCGTCACCGAGATCGACCCGATCTGCGCGCTCCAGGCCGCCATGGACGGCTACCAGGTCGCGACCCTGGACGACGTCGTGGAGACGGCCGACATCTTCATCACGACCACGGGCAACAAGGACATCATCATGGCGTCCGACATCGCCCGCATGAAGCACCAGGCGATCGTCGGCAACATCGGCCACTTCGACAACGAGATCGACATGGCCGGCCTCGCCCGCACCCCCGGCATCGTCAAGGACGAGGTCAAGCCCCAGGTCCACACCTGGACCTTCCCCGACGGCAAGGTCGTCATCGTCCTGTCCGAGGGCCGCCTCCTCAACCTCGGCAACGCGACCGGCCACCCGTCCTTCGTGATGTCGAACTCCTTCGCCGACCAGACCCTGGCCCAGATCGAGCTGTTCACGAAGACCGGCGACTACCCGATCGGCGTGTACACCCTCCCCAAGCACCTGGACGAGAAGGTCGCCCGCCTCCACCTCGACGCCCTCGGCGTGCGGCTCACGACCCTCCGCCCGGAGCAGGCGTCGTACATCGGCGTCCCGGTGGAGGGCCCGTACAAGCCGGACCACTACCGCTACTGAGGCCGTATGTGTACCGACACCGACACCGACACCGGCACCGACGTCGACGTACGTGACCCATGGCTCCCGGACCGGCTCCTGACCACGGAACGGGACCTGTTGATGCCGCTGCTCCGGCGCACGCCGGAGGAGGCGTACGCCAACCGCACCGCCTGCCCCGGCTGGACCGCGCGGCAGGTGCTCGCGCACTGCGGGGCCGCGCTCGTCAGGATCGTCGAGGGGCGGCTCGAGGAGGGCGTGTTCCTGCCGGAGGCCAACGCCTGTGACGTGGCCGAGCGCGAGGACTGGCCGCTCGGGCGGGTCCTCGACGAGCTGGAGCGCGGCTTCACCGAGGCCGGCCCGGTGATCGCCGAGCGGGCGGACGGCCGGCTCGACGCGGTCGCGCTCGGCGAGTGGGTGCACGCCGGGGACGTACGGGAGGCCTTCGGCGAGCCCGGCGCCTACTGCGGCGAGGCCCTGGACCTGGCCCTGCCGCTGCTCTCCGTCACCAGCCGCAAGCGGGAGACCCCGCGTCTGGTCGGCGTCCTGGCGGACCGGGGCGGCGGCGAGGTCGACCTCGGCAACGCCGTCGAGGGCCGGGCCCCGGCCCGCTTCCACGGCGACGCGGCCACCTTGATCCGCATCTACTCGGGACGCCCGCTGGTCAGGACGCGCTACGAACTGACGGGCGCGACGGAGCAGGAACTTCTCATCTACCGCTGAGGGCGGCGGGCCCCGGTCCCCACGGACCGGGGCCCGCCCCTTTCACTCACGCCAAAGAAGAGGACCCGTATGCCCACGCTCGACCGGCTTCTGCGCGCCCAGACGGACGCGCGGCCCGACGCCACCGCCGTCGTCTACGGCGACGACACCCTCTCCTTCCACGAGCTCCACGAGGGCGCCGCCGTCCTCGCCACGTACCTCCGCACCCTCGGCGTCACCGCCGACCAGCGGATCGGCGTCCACGTCGAACCGTCGCTCGAACTGGTGATCGGCACGTGGGGTGTCGTGCTGTCCGGTGGCGCCTATGTGCCGCTCTCGCCGGAGTACCCGGAGGAGCGGCTGCGCTACATGATCGAGGACAGCGGCGCCCGGATCGTCTTCACCCAGGAGGCCTTCCGCGACCGCGTCGCCGAGCTCGCCCCGCCCGGCACCGCCGTCGTCACCCTCAAGGACGCCGTCCAGTACGCCTGGCGCACCGCAGGTGACGAACAGCCCATCATCGACGCCGAGTTGGAGCCGTCGCAGCTCGCGTACGTCATCTACACCTCCGGCTCCACCGGCAAGCCCAAGGGCGTGATGGTCGAGCACCGCTCGATCGTCTCCCAGATGGAGTGGATGGCCGCCGAGCATCATCTCGGCCCGGGCGAGACCGTCGTCCAGAAGACCCCGATGAGCTTCGACGCCGCCCAGTGGGAGATCCTCGCCCCGGCCGTCGGCGCCCGCGTCGCCATGGGCCCGCCCGGCGTCTACCGCGACCCCGAGGGCCTGATCGACACCGTGCGGCGGCACGACGTCACCATGCTGCAGTGCGTGCCGACCCTCCTCCAGGCGCTCGTCGACACCGAGCGCCTCGCCTCCTGCACCAGCCTGCGCCGGGTCTACTCGGGCGGCGAGATCCTGTCCCGGAACCTCGCCGTGCAGGTGCTCGGCGAGCTGCCGGACGCCGACCTGGTCAACCTGTACGGCCCCACCGAGTGCACCATCAACGCCTCCTCGCACACCGTCGACCGCGCCACGGTCGCCGCCGGACCGGCCGCGATACCGATCGGCAGACCGGCGTACGCGACCGCCTTCCACATACGGGACGGCGAGCTGTGCATCGGCGGCGTCCAGGTGGCGCGGGGGTACCTGGACCGGCCGGAGCTGACCGCCGAGAAGTTCGTCACCGGCAAGGACGGCCAACGCCTCTACCGTACGGGCGACCTGGCCACCCTCAACAAAGACGGCACCGTGCAGTTCGCCGGCCGCGCCGACAACCAGATCAAGCTGCGTGGCTTCCGCGTCGAACTCGACGAGGTCGCCCTCGCCATCGAGGACCACGACTGGGTCAAGAACGCCGCCGTCATCGTCAAGAACGAGCCGCGCACCGGCTTCCAGAACCTGGTCGCCTGCGTCGAGCTGTCCCCCAAGGAAGCCGCCCTGATGGACCAGGGCAACCACGGCGCCCACCACCAGTCCAAGGAGTCCAAGCTCCAGGTCAAGGCGCAGCTGTCCAACGCGGGCACCCTCGACGCCGCCGCCCTCGCCGGCCGCCCCGTCGTCGAGCTCCCCGGCCGCACCGCGAGCGAGCGGACGCGCCGTACCGTCTTCGCCCGCAAGACATACCGCTTCTACGACGGCGGCCCGGTCACCCGCGCCGACATCCTCACCGCCCTCGGCCGCCGCCCCGAGGCCATCGGCTCCCGCGCCCTCGGCACCCTCACCGCCGCCGACCTCGGCGAGATCCTGCGCTGGTTCGGCCAGTTCCACAGCGAGGAGCGGCTGCTCCCGAAGTACGGCTACGCCTCGCCGGGCGCGCTCTACGCGACCCGCCTGTACGTGGAGCTGCGCGGCGTCGCGGGCCTGGAGCCCGGCACGTACTACTACCACCCGGTCCACCACCAGCTGCATCTGATGGAGCCGATGGAGCCGATGGATCCGATGGAGCCGGGGTCGGGTGACGGGGAGGCCTTCGTCCGCTTCGGCTTCCACGGCACCTGGGAGGCGATCGAGCCGGTCTACAAGAACAACATCCGCGAGGTCCTGGAGATCGAGACCGGCCACATGGTCGGCCTCTTCGAGGAGATCCTGCCGCCGCTCGGCCTGGACATCCGCCCGGTGTGCGGCGGAGCGGGCACCGAGCTGGCGACCTTCGAACTCACCCCGTACGACGGGGAGTCGGCGTGCGGACCGGAGGTGGATCTGTACGTTCAGGCGCACCCGGGCCGGATCGCTGACCTGGAAGCGGGCCAGTATGCGTACGAGGGCGGCGAGTTGGTACGGATCGCCGACGGGCAGGTGGAGAAGAAGCACGTCATCGCGATCAACCAGGCGGTGTACGAGCGGGCTTCGCTCGGCGTGACGGTCATCAGCCGGGCTGGTCGGGGCGCCGAGGCCTGGCGCTCGTACATCGACCTCGGCCGCGCCCTCCAGCGGCTCCAACTCGGCGCCCACGGCCTCGGGTTCATGTCCTCCGGCTACAGCTCGACGTCCGGCCACCCGCTGCCCGCCGCGCGCCGCATGGACGAGGTCCTGGCGGGGGCGGGCCGGCCGACCGGGCCGTCGTACTTCTTCGTCGGCGGCCGGGTGAGCGAGGAGCAGCGGCTCGACGAGGGCATGTACGAGGACACCGTCCACATGAAGGGCCCCGCGGAGATGATCCGCGACGACCTGGTCCGGCAGCTGCCCGACTACATGATCCCCAATCGGGTCGTCGTCCTCGACCGGCTGCCGCTGTCCGCCAACGGCAAGGTCGACACCAAGGCGCTCGGCGAGCTCGCCCTCGTCAACGCGGGCCTGCACGGCCGCCCGCACGTCCCGCCCCGTACGCGCACCGAGCAGCGGCTCGCGGAGATCTGGGCGGCGGCGCTCAAGTACGAGGAGGTCGAGGCGGTCTCCGTCCAGGACGACTTCTTCGAGTCCGGCGGCAACTCGCTGATCGCGGTCGCGCTCATCACCAGGATCAACAAGGAGTTCGGCGCCTCGACGCTGCCGCTCCAGATCCTCTTCGAGTGCCCGACGATCGAGAAGCTCGCCCACCGCGTGGACGGCGCCGCCGCGGCCCCCGCCTCCCGACTCGTACGGCTGCACGCGACCGGCGCGCAGTCGCCCGTGTACTGCTGGCCCGGGCTCGGCGGCTACACCATGAACCTGCGCTTCCTGGCGGAGGAGATCGGCCTCGACCGCCCCTTCTACGGGGTGCAGGCGCACGGCATCAACCGGGGCGAGAGCCCGTACGCCACCATCCGCGAGATGGCCGAGGCCGATGTCGCCGCGATCCGGCGCCGCCAGCCCTCGGGCCCGTACACCCTGTGGGGCTACTCCTTCGGCGCCCGCGTCGCCTTCGAGGCGGCGCACCGGCTGGAGGCGGCGGGGGAGCAGGTGGAGCACCTGTTCCTGATCGCGCCGGGGTCGCCGAAGGTGCGGGCGGAGTCGGCGGCGGGCGGCGCCTCGTACGCGAACCCCGGCTTCACCCAGATCCTGTGGTCGGTCTTCGCGGGCGCGCTGGGGGAGGTGCCGGCGTCGGTGTCGGACACGGAGTCGTTCGTGAAGCATGTGGCGGAGAGCTTCCCGGCGCTTGACCCGGAGCTGGTCGGGCGGATCGTCGCGATCGTCGAGAAGACCTTCGAATTCACGTACACCTTCCGCGAGTTGACGGAGCGGACGGTGTCCTGCCCGGTCACCGTCTTCAAGGCGCGCGGCGACGACTACTCCTTCCTGGAGGGGGCGACGGGCTGGTCGGAGCGCCCGCCGACGGTGGTGGAGCTGGACGCGGACCACTACGGGCTGCTGCGGGCGCCGGAGCTGAAGGAGCTGGTGAAGAAGATCCGCTACCGGCTGGGGAGGTAGCGGAGAGGCAGGCGGCCGGGTCGTTCGTTCGGCCGTGGTGGCCGTGCGGGGTGGGGGCCGGGCTGGTGTGCTGGTGGTCGGCACTCCGCCCTTCCCCTTCCCCCGTACGGGAGCACCCATGGCCGTCATCGTCACCGTAGAGATCCCCGGCGGCACCGAGGAGACCTACCGCCGCACCACCGAGCAGATCACCTCGGCCCCCTGGTTCCCGATGCCGGGGTTCCTCGCCCATGCGGCCGGCCCGGACGGGTCCGGCGGCTGGCGGGTGGTGGACTTCTGGGAGTCGGAGGCGGCGTTCCAGGCGTTCGCGGAGAAGGCTAGGCCGATCTTCGAGGAGATGGGGATGCCCCCGGTGATGCCGAAGGTGGACGAGGCGGTGCAGGTGATCCTGAACCCGTAGGCCGCACGATCGCGGTAAACCGATTGCGGCGGGGCGGGCAGCGGCGGCACCCTACGGGCCATGACCGCCATCACCTTCCCCGCCGCTGCTGCTTGCCACGTCGTCGCCGCCGCGCGCCGACAGCAGCAGCCCGGCACCCCCGGAGGCGCGACCCCACCCGTCGCGTGATCACCGCGGCGGTCGCCGGCCTGCTCGCCGGCTACGGCATCGCGATCCCCGTCGGCGCGGTCGGCGCCTACCTCGTCGCCGTCACGGCGCGCACGGGCTGGCGCACCGGCGCCGCGGCCGCGCTCGGCGTCGCGACGGCGGACGGCGTGTACGCGCTGCTCGCGGTCGCGGGCGGCTCGGTCCTCGTCCCGCTGCTCACGCCGGTGATGACGCCGCTGCGGTGGGTCTCCGCCGCGGTCCTGGTGGTCCTCGCGGTCCGCGCCGCCTGGACGGCCGTCCGCGCCCACCGCGCCGGCGCGCTCGCCTCCCGCGACGACGGCGCCCCCGGCCCCGGCCCGGCCCGCGCCTACCTCACCTTCCTGGGCATCACGATCCTCAACCCCATGACGGTGATCTACTTCGCCGCCCTCATCCTCGCGACCGGCCCGGCCGCCCCGTCCTCCGCCCCCGAACGCACCGCGTTCGTCCTCGCCGCCCTCCTCGCCTCCGCCAGCTGGCAACTCCTCCTCACCACCGGCGGCACCCTCCTGGGCCGCACCCTCACCGGCCCCCGCGGCCGCCTGGCGACCGCCCTCGCGTCGAGCACGCTGATCGTGGTGCTCGCGGTGCGGCTGGTGGGGTGAGAGCGGATCCCACGGATCCCGCCGTGCGGGCGGGTCACCGCACCACGTCGAAGACCTGCTTCTGCACCCCGTTCGCGTACGCCTCCTGCTCCACCAGCTCCAGCTTCTGCGCGTCCTTGTCCGTCGTGCTGAAGAGCCGCTTGCCCGCGCCGAGGAGGAGCGGGAAGACGAGCAGGTGGTAGCGGTCGATCAGGTCCGCGTCCGCGAGGGCGCGGACCAGGGTCGCGCTGCCGTGGACGATGATCGGGCCGCCCTCGGTCTCCTTCAGGGCGGCGACCTCGTCGAGGGAGCGCAGGATCGTCGTCTCGCCCCAGTTCGACACCAGGTCGTCCTCGCCGAGGGTGGTGGACACCACGTACTTCGGCATCTCCTTGTAGTCGGCGAAGTCCGCCATGTCGGGCCACACCGGGCTGAACGCCTCGTAGCTCGTACGGCCGAGCAGCATCGCCGTGGCCTCCTGCTGCTCGCGGCCCTTCAGCTCGAAGGCCTCGGGCAGGAACTCCGTGTGCTTGAAGGTCCAGCCGGAGTTGCGGTAGCCGGGCTCGCCGCCCGGGGCCTCGACGACGCCGTCGAGCGAGACGAAGGCGGAGGCGATGAGCTTGCGCATGGTGTGTCCTCGGGATCTCGGTGATGTCTGTGGTCTCACGTACGTCTCACGTACACCTACTACGACCCATGATCACCGGGAAACTCATCGGTCGTCGGCCCGATCCGCCGGACGGATGTTCTGGTTGTGGTGGAAGACGTTCTCCGGGTCGTACGTCTTCTTCACCTCCGCCAGGCGTTCGTAGTGCCCGCGGTACGTCGCCTTCACCCGGTCCCGGGACTCGTCCTGGCCGATGAAGTTGACGTACGAGCCGCCCATCGACTGCGGGTGCAGCGCCTCCCAGTAGTTCACCGCCCAGTCGCGGATCGCGCCCGCGTCGCCCGGCTCCGGGCTGATGCCGGCGATCACGCCGGACCAGACCGCGTCGCGGTAGGCCCACGCCGTGTCCACCGGGCCGAGCCGGTGGGCGGCGCCGTCGACCGGGTAGAGGTGCATGGTCGACAGTTCGCTCGGGATGTCCTCCAGGAAGGAGCGGTGCACGTCGATCGCGTCGTCCGTGATCCGGTCGAAGAAGTCGCCGCGCCAGTACCACTGCAGCCCCTTCGGGATCAGCTCGTCGAACATCGACTGGATCCCGGGATACGGGACGGGCGTCGCGAAGTGGAAGGCGGGCGGGGCGGGGTCGGAGACCGGCACGAACAGCTTCGCCAGGCTCTCCTCGTCCGTCGGCCCGGTCGTGCACCACACCACGCCGCACATCTTCTTGTGGTGGATCTCCTCCGGGAACGGCGGCCCCGGCGCCACCACCAGCGTGGCGAAGAAGCCGTTCAGGTCCTCGGCCGCGGCCGGCAGGAACTCCCGGTACCAGCGCAGCACCGCGCCGATGTGCTCCGGCTCCCACAGCGTCACGCCGAGCCCGACGGTGTCCACCGGGTGCAGCGCGAAGCGGAAGGCGGTGACGACGCCGAAGTTGCCCCCGCCGCCGCGCAACGCCCAGAAGAGGTCCGGGTGTTCCTCGGCGGAGGCGGTGACGGTGGTGCCGTCCGCGAGCACCACGTCCGCGGCGAGGAGGTTGTCGATGGTGAGCCCGTACGCCCGGGTCAGATGCCCGTGCCCGCCGCCCAGCGTGAGCCCGCCGACGCCGGTCGTCGACATGATCCCGGCGGGGGTCGCGAGCCCGTGACCGTGCGCCTCGTGGTCCAGGTCGCCGAGCCGGCTGCCGCCGCCGACCAGCGCGGTCCGGGACCGGGGATCGACCCGTACCCAGCGCAGCCCGTGCGACAGGTCCACGACCAGCGCGTCGTCGATCATGCAGAGCCCGGCGCCGCTGTGCCCGCCGCCGTAGACGGAGAGGTCGATGCCGTTCTCGCGGGCGAAGCGCACCGCCGCCCGTACGTCCGTCTGGTCCGCGCACCGCGCGATCGCCGCGGGCCGCCGGTCGACCATCGCGTTGTAGACCGTGCGCGCCTCGTCGTATCCCGCGTCCTGCGGTCCGATCACCTCGCCCCGCAACCGCTCCCGCAGGGTCTCCACCGCCGTGCCGCCCATGACATGCCTCCGTGGCACCCCTGCCTGGCGGCCGCGCTACTTCTCCAGTTTCCGCCCACCGGCTGAGCACCGCGAGCTCATGACGCCCCGCGCCGACCGCCACGACATCACGGAGAGCACGGACCGCGCGGAGAGCAGCGACCCGACGCTCAGGAAGGACCCGACGGACCCGATCGAGAACGACGACCCGACCGAGCCGATGGACATGAAGGACCCGACGGACCCGATGGAGAGGAAGGAGTTCTTCGACCAGAGGGAGAGCGCCGAGCCGGAGCGCGTACGTGAGGACATGGTCCGAGCGTAGGCCGGTACGCGCCACGGGCCCACCCGGCGCGACGGTGCTGCGGCGGGTGGGCCCGGGGTGGGTGCGGTGTGCGGTGTTGTGGCGCCGCGGGGCCGCGGGGGCTACTTCAGGGCGGCGAGGGCGGCCTCGTAGTTGGGCTCCTGGGAGATCTCGTTGACGAGCTCCGTGTGGAGGACCTTGTCGTCCTCGTCGAGAACGACGACCGCGCGGGCGGTCAGGCCGGCCAGCGGGCCGTCGGCGATGGAGACGCCGTAGTCGGTGTGGAACTCGCGGCCGCGGAGGGTGGAGAGGTTCTGCACGTTCTCCAGGCCCTCGGCGCCGCAGAAGCGGGCCTGCGCGAAGGGCAGGTCCGCGGAGATGCAGAGCACCACGGTGTTGTCGAGGTCGGCGGCGCTGGCGTTGAAGGCGCGGACCGACGCGGCGCAGGTGGGGGTGTCCACGCTCGGGAAGATGTTGAGGACCTTGCGCCGGCCCGCGAAGTCCTTCAGCGACTTGTCCGCGAGACCCTCGCCGACCAGGGTGAACGCGGGAGCCTGGCTGCCCGCGGCGGGCAGGGTGCCGTCGACCGTAACGGGGTTGCCCTTGAGCGCGACCTGCGCCATGAGGATCTCTCCTTCGACTGAGTGCTGCTGGTGCTGAGGATGGTGGTGCCGTCAGCTGTGATCAGCCGCCGACGGCCCGATCGTATTCCGCTCGGCGACGGCCAGGGGTGAACAACTTCTGAACTGCTAAGTTCAGTTGACGAACCGAGACCGATCGGTCTAGTTTCCTCGGCGTCGAGTCGAACCCTCTTCAGCAGGAGGCGCAATGACCGCCATCACGGCCACGTACATCGGCACGGCCACCGTGCTGCTCCGCATCGGCGAGCTGACCGTCCTCACCGACCCCGCCTTCGACGCGGCCCCCGCCGACTACCCGGCGGCCCGCCCCCTCCACCGGACCGCCGGCCCCGCCCTCGCCGCCGACGCGCTGCCGCCGGTCGACCTGGTGCTGCTCTCGCACGACCAGCACGCCGACAACCTGGACCGCACCGGCCGCGAGGTGCTCGGCCGGGCCGGGCTCGTCCTCACGACGCCGGAGGCCGCGGCCCGCCTCGGCGGCCGGGCGCAGGGACTGGCGCCCTGGGAGACCCGTACCGTCACCGCCGGCGCCACGACCGTCACCGTCACCGCGACCCCGGCCCGGCACGGCCCCGAGGGCACCGAGCAGGCCACCGGCCCGGTCACCGGCTTCGTCATCGAGTGGGAAGGCACGGCGCTGTACGTCTCCGGGGACACCGTCCGCCACGACGCGCTCGCCGAGATCGGCGCACGCTTCCCGCTCGACACCGCCTTCCTGCACTTCGGCGACGCGCACTTCCCGTCCACCGGCGACCTGGCGTTCTCGCTCAGCGCCGCCGAGGGCGCCGCCGTCGCCCGTACCCTCGACGCCCGCCGGGTGATCCCCCTGCACTTCGACTCCTGGGCCCACCTCGCCGAGGACCCGGCCCGCATCACCGCCGCCTTCGCCGCCGACCCGCACCTCGCGGACCGCCTGCGCTGGCTCGCGCCGGGCAAGGAGGAGACGCTGGACTGAGGAGAAGGGCGGTGCCATGGGCGGCAGCGACGTATGGGCGAGCGGCGAGGCGTACGAGCGGTACATGGGCCGCTGGAGCCGGCTCGTCGCCGCCCGGTTCACGGACTGGCTCGACCGTCCTGAGGGGCTCCGCTGGCTGGACGTGGGCTGCGGCACGGGCGCCCTGTCCGCCACGGTCGCGGACCGCTGCCGACCCCGCGCGCTCCTGGGCGTCGACCTGTCGGAGCCCTTCGTCCGTACGGCCCGGGCCCAGGTCCCGGCCGGCTCCTTCGCCGTCGCCGACGCGACGGCGCTCCCGGTGCCGGACAGCGCGTACGACGTGGCCGTCAGCGGCCTGGCCCTGAACTTCCTGCCCGAACCGGCCGCCGGCGCCGCCGAGCTGGCCCGCGCGGTCCGCCCCGGCGACGGCCTGGTCGCCGCGTACGTCTGGGACTACGCCGGGACCCCGGGCTTCCTGCGCCGCTTCTGGGACGCCGTCGCCACCGTCGACCCGGCCGCGGCCGTCGCCCTCGACGAGGGCCGCCGCTTCCCGGTCTGCCGCCCCGACCGTCTGCGCAGCCTGTGGACGGAGGCCGGCCTGACCGACGTCATGACCGCCCCGATCGACGTCCCCACCGTCTTCACCGGCTTCGGCGACCTCTGGGAGCCGTTCCTGGCGGGCCAGGGCCCGGCCCCCGCCTACGTCACCTCCCTCGCCCCGGGCGACCGCGACCGCGTCCGTACGGCGTACGCCGAGGCCGTCCCCCTCGAACGCGACGGCTCGATCGCGCTCACGGCGCGCGCCTGGGCGGTACGGGGCCGGAGGCCGGCCGGCTAGGGCCGCCACCCAGGGCGCGCCGGTTAGGGCCTCTGGCGGAGGGGCGGTCCCTCATGGGGGTGGGGAGAACGTTTCCGCAGTTCAGCGGCGCGTACGCCCCGGACATGATCACGACGCGCACGCACCCGTTACCTGCCCCCGCCCCCACCGGAGGTGGCCACCCGTGGCCCTCATCATCGTCGTCGCCGTACTCGCCCTCCTCGCGGGCCTCGCCGCGAACCGCTGGCTGCGCCCGCGCCTGGTCAACGCCGACGACGACGAGGGCATGGCGGTCAAGGACCTCGTCGGCCCGCTCCTCACCATGACCGTCCTGCTCCTCAGCTTCGTCCTCGTCACCGCCAACGGCTCGTACGGAAAGGCCGAGGTCGCCTCGCGCGGCGAAGCGCGGGCGCTTGACCAGATGGTCGAGTCCGCGGAGTACGCGCCCGCGGCGCAGCGCGCCCGGATCCAGGCCGACGCCGTCTGCTACGCCCGGGCCGTCCGTACACAGGAGTGGCCGGCCATGTCCGACGGCAAGGGCTCCACCGCCCCCAGCGTCTGGTCGACCGACGTCCGGGCCGCGTTCCGCCCGCTGGTGGGCACGCCGGTCTTCGGAATGGTGGTCGCCGCCGACAACAAGCGCTCCGACGAACGCGAGGAGCGCCTCACCCAGGCCACCGCCAGCATCCCCACCGCCGTCTTCTGGTTCCTGCTCTCCACCCTGGTCATCACGGTCGCGGCCCTCGGCATCTGCCTGCCCCGCCGCAACAACCGCGGCCAGCTCATCACCCTCGTCGTGATCACCGCGCTGCTGACCACGGCGCTTGTCATCATCAAGGACGTCGACCGCCCCTTCGGCGGCATCGTCGATGTCGAACCGACCGCGATCGCCGACACCGAACGCCAGGCCTACCGCGACTTCACCGCGCACCACCCGGCCGCCGAACTGCCCTGCGACGCCAACGGAATTCGCCGCGCGGCCTGAATGTCCTGCAACTAGACGTGGAGCTCCGGCGGGAAGCCCGTCCAGCGGAGCTCCGTCGGCAGGTGGCCGGTGTCGTTGAAGAGGAGCAGCGCGGGCGCGCGACCGGGGGCGTAACGGATCACGGTCAGCGCCGCGTTGGCGTGGTTGAGGCCCAGCCAGCGGGCCTCGGGCGCGTCGAGCGCGGCCCGTACCAGCCAGCCGATCAGGAAGTTGTGGGTCACGACGAGCTCGTGGCGCGGCTCGTCCCCGGCCACCGGCCCGGTGAACCGCGCGAGCGCCGCTGCCGCGAGCCCCGGCCCCTGCTCCCGTTCCGCCGCCGGGAACCCGCCCAGGAAGCCGAGCATCGCGTCCGCCGACTCCGCCGGCAGCTCCTCGCGCTTCGGCACGTACGGCACGTAGTCCCCGGCGGCCGGGTCGCACTTCAGCGGTACGCCGTCCAGCTGCTCCGCCACCAGCCGCGCGGTCTCCTCGGCGCGGGCCAGCGGCCCGTGGTGGATCGCCGCGAGCGGCACCCCGCGCAACCGCTCCCCGAGCAGCCCGGCCTGCCGCCGCCCGGCCTCGGTCAGCGCGCTCTCGTCGTCCGTGGCCTGACCGTGCCGGGCGAGGTAGAGGTAGCGGGCGGCGGTGGCGGTCATAGGGGGCCTCCAGGGGGTGGTCGATCAGACGTACCCCGGAACGGACGCGCTCTCCGCCGAAAAAGGTTCCCGGGACCGGTCACACTCCCCTCCCGGCATCCGTCAGTCCTCTGAGACCGACCGACCGCCCTGTGGAGAGAGTCATGCTGACCAACATCATGTACGTCACGCTCTACGTCACCGACCAGGACCGCGCCCTGCGCTTCTACACCGAGCAGCTCGGCCTGGAGAAGCGCATCGACTACCCCAACCCCGCCGGCCGCTTCCTCACCGTGGGCGTCCCGGGAACCCCGGTCGAGCTGCTCCTCTGGTCGCACCCGGCGGCCGCCGGCCAGCCGGCTGAGCGGGGCGCCACGCCCGGCCCGGTGATCCTCGAATCGGACGACCTGCGGGCGGACTTCAAGGTGTTCCGCGACCGCGGGGTCGTCTTCGACGAGGAGGAGCCGGAGGACTACGGCTTCGGCATCCGCATCGAGACGGCGGACCCGGACGGCAACCGCATCTCGCTGCGCCAGCGTCCGAAGGCGTGACGCCGCCACCCCGGCGGTACTCGTCCCCTGGAAAGGACCACTTCGTGACCGACTCTGTGATCACCTCCGTCATCGCCCGCCAGCGCGTCGACGACCTTGACGCGGCCGTCCCGTTCTACGAGCGCCTGACCGGCCGGACCGCCGAGCGGTTCGCCTTCGCGGGGGTACGGCTCGCGGCCGTCGGGTCGTTCCTGCTGTACAGCGGCCCGGACGAGGCCGTACAGCGGGTCGCCGGGGTGAGCGCCACCCTCACGGTCGGCGACCTGACGGCCGCCGTCGAGGCGGCGGTCGCGGCCGGCGCCACGGTGGTCATGCCGCCGCAGCCGACCCCGAACGGCCACCGCGCTGTCGTACGCCACCCCGAGGGCGGCGTCTACGAGTACGTCGGCCCCTGAGCGTCCTGAGCTCACCCGCTCAGGGGGCCCGTACACCGAGCCACTGCTCGGCGCCGTACTCCTCGTACCGCTTCACCTCCGTGAACCCCAGCTTCGCCGCGAGCCGCATCGAGGGCTCGTTGGCGGACCGGGTACGGAGCAGCGCCGATGTGCCGGGCAGGGCGCGGGCGAGCCAGTCGAGCGCGGCGGCGGACGCCTCGGCCGCGTATCCGTGCCCCCACGCCTCCGGCAGGAACAGATAGCCGAGTTCGGCCTCGGCCTGCCCGGGGTCGGGCCGGTCGAGGGTCGTGACCGTGCCGATCATCACCCCGCCGCACTCGACCACGAAGACGCCGGGCCGCTGCCCCGGCACCTCGGGCATGGCGCGTTCCAGCTCCTCGCGGGGCTGCGCGCCCCCGATGTACGTGCCCACCTCCGGCGACGCGAACAGCTCGACGAACGCCGCCCGGTCCCGGCCCTCCGAGGCGCGGAGCACGAGCCGTTCGGTACGGATCGGCGCGGGCGGCCAGGCGTCGGGCGCGAGTGCAGGTCCATTCATGCGCGCCAACGTACCCCGTACGTAAGCGAATTGATCGATGTCACCCCGTCTCGCCCGGTAGGCCCTTCGTCCTGGCATCGGTCTTCGCACCCGTGAGCCGGGCCCCGGCCAGCCGCGCGCCGCGCAGATCCGCGCCGCGCAGATCGGCGCTCCGGAGGTCGACGTCCCGCAGGTCGGCGCCGCGCAGATCGGCGTTCCGGAGCGAGGTCCGGGCCAGGGTGGCGCCGGTCTCGGCGAAGGTGTGGTCGGCGCCGCTCAGATTGGCACCGCTCAGGTTCGCGCCGGTCAGATCGGCCCGGGTGAGGTCGGCCTCGGCCAGATAGGCGTCGCGCAGGTTCACGCCGCGTAGGTCGGCGCCGGTCAGGTTGGTGCCCCAGAGCAGCGCGCCGACAAGTTCGGTGTTCCGGGCGATGAAACCGACGCTTTCGTCAGCCTTGCTGAGCACGGCACCGGAGAGATCGGCGAAGGGCAGCTGGGCGTGGGTGAAGTCCGAGCCGGTGAGGGTCGCGCGGGTCAGATCCGCGGTGTTGAGCGAAGCCTCGCGGAAGTCCGACTCCGACGCCAGCAGGTCGGTCAGCTTCGCGTCCTCCAGGGTGGCTCTGTAGAAGTCGGCCCAGGAGAGGTTGCTGTCGGACAGATCCGAGCCCGACAGATCCACGTAGCGGAAGTTGCGCTTGGCCGTGTCGAGGTCTCCGAAGACCGGGGCGTCCTCGTACTCGAGTCCTCGGAGGTCTACCTCCTTGAGGTCGACGAGAAAGGGCGTGGGCGTCACCCGGCGGTTGGCCAGCACGGTCAGCGCCGCGGCGACGTCCGAGGGCGGCACGTGCGGCTTGCCCGCCGGCGCCGGCTTCCTCGCGGACAGCGGCGCCCGGTCCCGTACGTAGGCGGACAGCACGGAGGTGACGGCGGGGTCGTCGCGCGGCGAGTCCTGCTCGATGCGGCCGAGGGCGTAGATGCCGCCGAGCCGCACGTGCGGCGACGTCGACGCCAGATTGGCGATGGCGGTGTTGAACCGGTCGGTGATCTGCCCGGTCTCGGCGACGCGCACCTCCTTGGCCGCCTGACCCACCTGCGCCCAGGTGAACCACACCGCCGCCACCGCGGCCAGCCCCGGCAACGTGGACGCCCCCAGCGCCCACCACTGCAACCGGCTCCCACGCGCCCCCGCCCCCGCCCCGGCCCCGGGCTGCGGCTGGGCAGCCGGGCCACCCTCCGCCCGCCCGGCCGCCTGCCTCCGCGCGAGCACCCGCAGCCGCCCCAGGTCCCACTTCCTCTGCACACCCCCATGCCACACCACACCCCCTCCCCCCGCCCGCCACACCCCGGCACTCGGCCTAACCCCACCGCCCGGGAGCGAGTCCTGTTCGCAGCCGATCCGGCCGGATACGATCGGGCGCCCCGCGAGCCCGTCGAGCGGGGCGTCGTCTTCTTTCGTTCTCCCACTCGCGACAGAAAGCTCTGACATGTCCCAGCCGCAGCTCGGTCCCCTCGCTCCCGTCGACAAGAAGAAGCCCTTCGCCGGGCTCACGCCCTGGCAGAAGGCGCTCTCGGTGCTCCCGCTGGCCCTGGTCGCCGTCGGTGGGCTGATCGGCGGCGTACTGGGCGCGCTGGCCATGCTCACCAACGTGAAGATCGCGCGCACGCAGCTGTCGACGCCCGTCAAGGTGATAGCCATGCTGGGAACCGCGGTCGCGGCTCTCCTCGTGTTCCTCGTGATCGCGGCCGCCCTCTCCGGCGCCCTGAACGGATGACGAGCGGCCCCGACTGGTCGGCCGAGTACCTCCGCCTGTCACGCGGCCACCGCCACGACCGCGTCATCCCCGGCCGTGGGGACACCTACGTGGACCCGGCGCATCCCCCGCTGACCGAGGCCCAGATCCGGGAGGCGGAGGGCGACCTGGGGATCACCTTCCCCGACGCCTACCGCGACCACCTGTCCCGCGTGAGCCGCGGCGCCGGCTTCCGCCCGCTGTGGCGGGGGCCGCGGGGCTGGGTCTGGTACGGCGACTCCGACACCAACTACGGCCTCCTCACCGAGCCGTTCCCGCACCCCGACTCGTACGCCGCGTACGACGCCGAGCTGGGCGACCGCGAGCCACCGCGCGAGGACGCGGCGGCCTGGGCGGCCTGGGACGACGAGTGCGGGGTCCTGGAGGAGCGGAAGACCGCCGGCGCCGTCTACCTCCAGGAGGGCGGCTGCGGCTTCAGCACCCTCCTGGTCGTCACCGGTCCGCACCGGGGCGAGATGTGGTTCGACAGCCGCGCCACGTGCGACCAGATCCTCCCGCTGAAGATCGCCGGCCGCCCGGCCACCTTCACGGACTGGCGCGACCGAGGTTTTCACCTGACCCCGTGGTGACTCGGGGCGGAGCCATCAGTTGGCCGGGCTCCCGAATATCGAGGCATGCCATCATCGGCAGATGGTGCTCATAGGGGAGTTCTTCCTCGCCGGAGACGACGAGTCCGCAAGGCGGGTAGGTCCGCGCAAGAGCCACGACTTTCCCGCCGTGCGATGTGACGGCATCTATCCGGATGACGCGGTTCCGAGGTGGGAGCTTCTGCTGACGGGGGCGGAAAGTCCCCTCAGGCATGTGGTGCCCATGGCCAACGACGGTTTCACCGTCTTCGCTGTTCCACAGCCGCTCCGCGCCGCGTTGATCGGCGCAGGAACGGATCGGCTTCGCACCACAGCCCTCACCTGGGCCGAGATCGTCACCGGGATAGGCGACGAGGTCTCTCCTGAGAACGCGGTCGACCTCCTTGAGCGTCTGGCGGCCTTGGCCGGCAGGCGCGCGGAGGAGGGCCTGACCCTGTACTGCTGGTACTGGGCGCCCTGACCCCTCAGGCCTCAGATCCCGCGCCGCACCGCCTCGACGAAGGGCGCCCAGGCGGCGGCGGTGAGGACGAGGACGGGGCCGGTGGGGCGCGTGGAGTCGCGGACGGGGACCAAGCCGGCGGCGTTGACGGCGACTTCGAGGCAGTTGCCGCCGGAGGTGTTGCTGTAGCTGCTCTTACGCCAGGTCGCGGCGCTCAGATCGATCCGGCTGCTTGCCATTTCGGTAACCCTCTGCCGCATCCTCGAGCAGGGCGAGGGACGCCTCCAGCGGCGAGGCGGCGGCCCTCAAGAGATCGTACGACCTCCGATACTGCTTCACGAGGGCCGGATCGTCGACGGTATTTCCGTGGTGCTGGCCCTCCATGTAGACGAGCGGAGGCGCGTCCGCGAAGTCGAGGATCATGGCGTTGCACAGCATCAGGGGGTGCGCCCCGGAGGTCCACGGGAGGATCTGTGCAAAGATCCGGCCGCGCCTGATCAGGGCGGCGATGTGGTCGAGTTGGTCGGCCATCTGGGGGCCGGGCATGACCGGCAGTCGCAGCAGGGACTCGTGCAGGACGACCGTGTACTCGGGCTGCTTGTGGTCCCGTTCGAAGAGCTCGGCGCGCTCAAGGCGGCCGGTGATCTTCTTCTCGATCTCCTCGGGCAGTTCCTGCGACCACTCGCCCCGGAACAGCGCTCGCATGTACGGGGCGGTCTGGAGGAGGCCCGGGAGCACGGTCGGCGCCCACTCTTCGATCGTCGTGGCGCGCTTCTCCGCCTCCAGCACGCGTTCGAAGTACGGCGCATGACCCTTCAGTCTCGCCTCGCGAGCGTCGTCGCAGCGCCGTTCGAAGAAGCCGTCCGTTTTGAGCTCGCGGTCCACGTGCCTGGCCAGGTCCAGCGGCATACTGCGCTCGCCGCGTTCGATCTCGCTCAGATACGTGATGCCGTAGAAGCTGCCCTCGACCAGTTTCTTCAACGTCAGGCCGGCCTCCTCCCTCTTGAAGCGCAGCTCCTTCCCGTAGAACTGCGGAACACCCGCCGAGCCGTCGATTTCCTTGCGCGCAGCCACCGTTGACCGCCTTTCGCACCTTGCTTCGTGGAGCGGGAAACCCTTCCACGGTAGGGCCAGGAGGCGGCAGCGTGTGAGGGGTTCGTCACTCCTGGCTACGAAAGGTGACATTCCCCATGACCCCCACGAACGACGACATCCGACCCGACATCGATGCATTGCGCGGCGCGCTCGCAGCTCACGGCATCACCCTGCCCTCCCTCGGCGTGGACCCGGTCACGCTCGCCGGGACGCACATCCGGCCCCCGCTCGTCGCGCTCGGGAACTGCACCGTGGCGAGTGCGCGCCAGCTGACCGCCGTGCTGCGGAAGGCGGCCGGCGGGTGAGGCTGCCGTTCGCGGTCGACCTCCTGGCCATTCCGAAGGCGGTTCCGGAGGTGCGGCGGATGCTGGTCGGGGACGAGTTGCGGCTCTGTGTGAGCGAGTTGCTGACGAACGTCATTCAGCACGTCGGCGAAGGCGCGCCCGTGACCGTACGGGTGACCGCCGCGCACTCCGGTGCGGTACGGCTCGCGGTCACCGATCCGGACCCGCGGGTGTGGCCCGTACTGCGGCAGGCGGGGGAGGGGGCTGGGGTTGGTGGAGGCGGTGGCGGTGCGGTGGGGGGTGGAGCAGGGGCCGTGCGGGAAGACGGTGTGGTGCGAGCTGCGTGGCGGCGGACCACCGGAACGGCCCCAGCGTCATGGAGTCCCCTCCGAAGGGACTTCTATGGGAGCCTGAGCGCATGAACGGCGATCTCGACGAAGGGAGCGAAGCGGCATGAGTCAGCCCGCCCACAACCCCGCCGCCGTACCACAGCCGCCCGTGCAGGCCGAGGCGATCCGTTCCGCGCTCGCCCAGGTTGCCCCTCACCTGCTTCCGCAGTTCGATCAGGATCGGGCGGCCGCCACCGCGCGCGCCCGCGCGGAGACGTCGGCGACACCACTGCGGGTGTTCGCAGAGGCCTGGGCGGTCGAGGTCGCCATCGCCCGGCACCCCGAGACTGCGGCCCGGCTGCGCGAGTTGGAGGCGGCCGCCGAGGAAGCCGCCGACCCGCCCGCCGCACTCGGTATCGCCGCCGAGATCAGTGGTATCCGCCGTGCTGCCGCAGTCGAGGCCGGCCTCGCCACGGGCGGCGGGTCCAGCCGGTGACCGATGAGTGGATGTGGGACTACGCGTTCCAGGCCGAGGATCAGGTCAGCTATCCCAAGCTGGTCCGCGACGAGGTGAAGGCCCTCGCTGACCAGATCGTCGACCTTGCCAACCTCGGCATCGACCCCTCCGAGCTCGGTGAGCCCACCCCCGGCACCGCCCGTCGGCACACGCTGCCGTGCGGCGGCTGGTTCGAGACCCAGGCTCTTCCCCGACTGAGGCCGCGGCTGATCGCCGTGGTGCTGATCGTGCCGCCACCGCACCTGCTCTGAACGCGGTGGTCGCGAGCCGCGCCACCATGTGCGGTATGACCGAGCACTCCCCCGAGTACACCCGCGCCCTGGACAACGCCGAGCCTGGGCATCCTGGAGCCGCTGCGCGGTCAGCTGCGGATCGCGCTGCACAACGGCGTGACCAAGGAGGAGATCGTCGAGGCGTTCATCCAGATGGCCGTGTACGCCGGTGTGGCCCGGGCCTTCGACAGCTACGCCGTGGCGCGCGAGGTCTTCGCCGAGTACGACGAGAAAGCCTGACGGGCGACCTCACCCCGCCGTCAGCGAACCCAGCGCCGCCCGCAGCCGCGCCCCCGCCTCCTCGGCGACCGGCGCCAGCTCCGGGCGGCCCGTCACCGACACCATCAGCTGCGGGTCCATCGCCTCGACGACGGTGCGGCCCGGGTCGCCGTCGGCGCTCCGGACCACCACGTTGCACGGCAGGAGCAGGCCGATGTGGCGGTCCGCCTGCAGGGCGCGGTGGGCGAGGGGCGGGTTGCAGGCGCCGAGGATGAGGTAGTCCTCGATGTCGGCGCCGATCTTCGCCTTCAGGGTCGCCTGGACGTCGATCTCGGTGAGGATGCCGAAGCCCTGCTCGGCGAGGGCCGCGCGCACGCGGTCGACGGCGTCCGCGAAGGGGAGGTCGAGGGTGACGGGGATGCCGTAGTCCATGGTGTGGGGTGCTCCAGTCGTCGCGTCATACCCGCCCGGGTATACGGGCCGGGTACCGGAACCCCATCACCTCAGACCACGATCCGGCAGTAGAGCCGCAGCCCGGGATCCGCCAATTCGCCCAGCCGGCCCAACCACGAGGCCAGCTCGTCCGCGTCCGCGCCGACGTGGAACTCCTCCGCCCGCGCCCACTCCGCCGCCACGTCCGCGAGCCGCTCGCGCCCGGCCGTCCGTATCGCGTCGCGCAGTTCGTCTGTCACGGTGAGCAGGAAGACCGCCCCGTCCTCGGGGTCGGAGAGGAGACCGGCCTGGCGCGGTTGCGCCGCGACCGTCTCGTAGGGCAGGTCGCGCAGCAGCGCTTCCGCGCGCCCGAGGAGGACGGCGGGCTCGACGCCCTTGGTGGGCAGGGTGGCCAGGCCGACGGCCTCCGGGCCTTCCTCGAAGGCGTCCAGTGCCGTCGCGTCGTCGGGCGCGGCGAAGTAGTCGAACAGCATGCGGTCATGCTGGCAGCCACCACTGACATCGGGCCCGGGCCGCCCGGGCCGCCCGGGCCCGCCCGGCCCAGGCGCGTCAGTCGATGTGGACGATCTGGAACGCCTCCGCCATCCGCCCCGCCGGCAGGCCGCCCGCCCGCGCGTGTTCGCTCAGCCAGTCCCGTAGCAGCCCCGACAGGTCGTCGAAGTGGGCGGTCTGTGAGGTGTGGATGCGGAGGGCCTCGACCTTGCGGTCGAAGACGGGGGTGACGTCCACGTACTGGTTGGGGGTCGGGCCGGTCATCAGCCACAGCTCGTGGACGATCCAGGGCTCCAGGCCCTCCTCCCTCAGCAGCTCGGCGTGGGCGAAGGGGTTGCGGGCCTCGGGGTAGATCGCGCGCAGGCAGGCCTCGCCGACGGCGCGGTGGTCGGGGTGGAGGTCGGCCGCGCGCGCCCAGTTGATCTCGGGGGAGGGCACGATGCACCGCTGCGGCCGCACCTCGCGGATCACCCGGCACAGGTCGCGCCGGAGCTGCACATCCGCCTCGACGAAGCTGTCGGGGTAGCCGAGGAAGCGCACGTCCGCGACGCCGCTGAGCTTGGCGGAGTGCATCTGCTCGGCGCGGCGCAGGTCCGCCATGGCCTGGCGGGGGAGCAGGGGGTCGTAACCGCCGGCGCCGCCGTCCGTCACGATGCAGTACGTGACGCGGGTGCCGCGCTCGATCCACTGCATGACGGTGCCGCTCACGCAGAACTCGATGTCGTCCGGGTGCGCGGCCACCACCAGCAGCGATTGCGGCGCACTGCGCACGGTCGGGTCGGTCGCGAAGTCGGTCTCCAAGTCCTCCATAAGGCCAGCCTGTTGGCGTGGCGGGGGCGTCGCAAGGCCAAGTCCTGGCGTGAACCGGACATGGCACTTACGCGCCATCCAAAAACTTGGTAGATTCAAATCATTGGTAAGGCAAGTTGACGTGTGGTCAAGTGATCCGGAGGCGACCGGCAATGTGCAGGATTCTCGGCTCCCTCGCCGCAGGCGCAGGCACGGACGCGGCCCGTCCCGACCCGGCCGAACTCGCCGCGGTCTCCGCCCGCCAGCGGCACGGCGGCCCCGACGAGCACCAGGTGCTCAGCGGCCCCGGCTGGTCGCTCGGCTGCGACCGGCTCGCCGTCACCGACCCGTGCGGCGGCACCCAGCCGTACCGCCTGCCGCACCTCCCCGGCATCCTCGCCGTGCTCAACGGCGAGATCTACAACCACGCCGAACTGCGCCGCCGCCTCGCCGCCCGCGGCCACCGCTTCCCCGACCGCTGCGACGGCACGCTGCTGCCCGCGCTGTACGCCGAGTACGGGCCGGCCTTCGCCGAGCACCTGGACGGGATGTTCGCGGTGGCCGTCCTCGACCTGCGGCCCGGAAGCGCCCAACTCGTCCTCGCTGTCGACGACATGGGCATGAAGCCGATCCACCTCCACCACGACCCGTACGACGGGACGACCCGCTTCGCGTCCGAGATCCCGGCGCTGCTCGCGTTCGAGGGGGTGCGGATCGCGCCGCGCGAGGACGCGCTCGACACGGTGCTCGCCACCCGTACCTCGTACACCTCCCAGACCGCCCTCGACGGCATCAGCGTCCTGCCGCCCGGCGCGACCGCGCTCGTACGGCCGGGGCGCGCCCCCGTCGTACGGCGGCGGGCCCCGTACGCGGCGGCGGCGCCGTTCGGCGACACGCAGGACGTGCTGCGGCACGAGGTGCGGCGGCTCGCCACCGCCGACGCGCCGGTGTGCGCGATCACCAGCGGCGGGCTCGACTCCGGACTCGTCACGGCGCTCGCCGCCGAGCACGCGCGCGAGACGGACGCGCCGCCGCTGCACACCTTCCACCTCACCTACCGCGGCAAGTGGCCCGACTCGGAGGCGGCGTACGCCCGTTCCGTCGCCCGCCGGGCCCGGACCGTGCACCACGAGGTCACCGTCGACCCCACCGAGATCCCCTCCCTGCTCACCCGCACGGTCCGGCACCTCGGGCAGCCCAACGCCGACCCCATCACCCTCTCCACCTACGCCCTCTTCCGGGCGGTGCGCGAGAACGGCTTCACCGTCGCGCTCTCCGGGGACGGCGCGGACGAGCTCTTCGGCGGGTACGACCGGATGCGGGCCGCGCTCACGGCGCCGCCCGGCGTGGACTGGGCGGGCGCGTACGCGGACGCGCTGTCGGCGGCGCCGCGGCTGCTGCGGGAGCACCTGTACACGTCCTCGTACGCCGCCTTCATCGCCGACCAGGGGTCGGCGGCCGACCGCATCGAGCAGGAGCTCCGCTCCGCGGAGGGGGATCGGTTGTCGGTCGTGTCCGCCTTCGAGACGCGGTGGCGGCTGCCCGCGTACCACCTGCGGCGGGTCGACCACCTGTCCATGGCGTGGGCGGTGGAGGCGCGCATGCCGTTCTGCCAGCCGGGCGTGGTCGCGCACGCGC
This sequence comes from Streptomyces fradiae, assembly GCF_041270065.1. Classification (NCBI taxonomy): domain Bacteria; kingdom Bacillati; phylum Actinomycetota; class Actinomycetes; order Kitasatosporales; family Streptomycetaceae; genus Streptomyces; species Streptomyces fradiae. The sequence continues at coordinate 4,470,253 of NZ_CP065958.1, forward strand.
GCGAGCTGCCGGTGGGCGAGCGGACGGGGAAGCGGGCGCTGTACGAGGCGGGGGCGGAGCTCCTCCCGGCGGGCGTCCTGAAGCGGCCCAAGCAGCCGTTCACGCTGCCGATCGCGGCGATGATCGCGCCGGGCGGACCGTTGCTCGACACGGTGCGGGAGCTGCTCTCGCCGGCGCGGCTCGTCCTTGGCGGGAAGGTGCGGGCGGACCGGGTGAACCGGCTGTTGGCGCGGCACCTGGAGCGGCCGAACCAGCACGTGGCGCTGGCGCTGTGGGGGGTGGCGGTGCATGAGCTGTGGGCGGAGGTTGTGCAGGGGATGCGGATACCGGTGGGTTGTGCGGCGTGAGCTGACGGGACCTTGGCGTCCCGGGCCGGCGTCGGCCCTCGCGGGCCGGGAGGCGCCTTTGGGCGCGGCCCCCGCGGGCGGCGGGTTCGGCCCTGCGGGCCGGGCGGCACCGGTTGGCGCGGGCGCCGGGGGTGGGACCGCGGGTCCGGCGGGCCCGGCCGCACCGCTAGGCGCGGGTGCTCGGGGCGCGGGGGTACGGGGGGCGGAGGCGCCGCCGAGGGCGCCGTCCCGTGTAGCCCACCCTCCCCCTGACTTCGTCGGGGGGACCCCCACCGCCCTGCGGGACGAATGCCCACAACGGGATGGCGGCGAGGGCGCGGGGGCTCGGCCGCAACGGGTTGGCGCGCGAACGCGCGCCGTGACTGCTCGCGTCGTCCTCGCTCACGACGCCCCCGGGCCCACCCTCGTCCTTCGGCACGACCAACTTCCCCCCGGCGCCCTCGCCCTCGGCTCCGAGCTCACTCACCTCCGGCGCGCCCTCGCCGCCACCCCGTACCCCCACCTCAACAAGATCGCGCTCTACCAGCCCACCGGCCCCCGGCACCTCGACTACCGCTTCGTCCAGGGCCTGCTCACCCCCACCGGGTTCGACTTCCGGACCGGGTGCGGGCATTCGCTGCTCGCGTGTGTCGTGGCCGAAGGGGGTGCTCCCCACCCCGGTGGGGTGACCGTGCGGGCGGTGACCACCGGAGACACCGTGCGGTGCTACGAGGGGGGCGCGGACGGCACGTACACGCTGGAGTTCCAACGAGCCCCCGACGCGCCCGGCACCCTGCCCACCGGCCGCCCCGTCGACCTCCTCGACGGCGTGCCCGTGACGCTCGTCCGCTACGGGAACCCGTACGTCCTCGTGGACGCCCGCCACCTCCCCCCGACAGGTCAGAAGCAGGCCCTGCTCGCGCTCCGCGCCCGCGCCGCCCGGATGCTCGGGTACGCGCCCCACTCGCTCCTCCCGAAGATCGCGGCGTTCCGGGAGACGGCCGACGGGGGAATCGCTGCCCGGGCGCTGACCGTGGGCGGCTGGCATCCGCGGCTCGCGCTGACCGGGGCCACCGCGTTCGCCGCGGCCGGAGCCATCGACGGGACCGTCGTCCGAGGTCCCGTGACGCGGATCGGGACGCCCGGCGGGCCGGTACGGGTGTCGGTCACGGCCACCACCGTGCGGGTCCACGACAAGCGCGCCTACGTCCTCGCGCGGCTCGAACTCCCCTGGCGTATCCACGCAAAGGCGTGAACGCGCACCTCTCAGGCCAGGGTTTTCGTCCCAGCCCTCTGCCACGCTGAATGGCGAGACGACCAGTCAATGCCCAAGCCGTTCCCGTACCCGTAACGCGTTCCCGTGCCGTATCCGTGGGGAGAGCAGACGCACATGAAATTCGAGAATCTGCGTGTCGTCGTGACCGGGGCGAGCCGTTATTTCGGCCGCGCGCTCGCCGTCGGATTCGCCCACCTCGGGGCCGAGGTCTATGTGTCGGCCCGCACCGTCGAGGCCGCCGAGCGGACCCGTACCGAGGTCATGGGCTCGGCCCGGGACCGGATCCACGCCTTCGGGTGCGATCTGAGCCGGCCCGCCGAGATCAGGGAGTTCGCGGCCCGGGTCGGCGAACGCACCGACCGGGTGGACCTGCTGGTCAACAACGGGGCGCGGTGGCTGGACGGGATGGATCTGGAGGCGGCGAGCGACGACCAGATCGTGGAGACGATCGAGTCGACGGCCGGCGGCACCGTCCTGATGGTGAAGCACTTCCTGCCGCTGCTGCGCGGATCCCTCCGGCCCGACATCGTGAACATGGTCGCGGTGCGCGACGCCGAGGGCGCCTCGGCCGCGACGGCGGGCGCCGCGCATGAGGCGTTCTGGGCGGCGAAGAGCGCCCAGGCCGGATTCGCCGACATTCTCTCCCGCCGGCTCCGGCCCTCCGGCGTCCGCGTCTTCTCCCTCTTCCCGCCGGACTTCTCGACCTCCGACCCGCGGCACGCGGAATGGGACGGAGCGAATCCGGACGGAATAGCGCCCGACGAGAAACTCACCACCCAGGCGCTCTTCGAATGCATCGTCTACGCCGTCGAGCAGCCCCGCGACTGCTTCATCCGCTCCTTCCACTTCGAACCTCGCTGACCGCGTCAAGGAGGTCCCATGAACACGCCCGTCTGGATCACCGCGACCCCTCCGGCCACCCACGGCGAACTGCACATCGGCCACCTTGCCGGCCCGTACGTCGCGGCCGACGTCCTCACCCGCTTCCTGCGGGCCGAGGGCGAGCCCGTGCGGTTCACCACCGGTACCGCCGATCACGCCAGCTCGGTCGAGGTCAGAGCGCTGCGCCACAACCGCAAGCCGGAGGAGGTCGCCGAGGGCTACCGCGCCGCGATCACCGCGGACTGGCTGCGCTCGGGCGTCGCGTTCGACCACATCGTGAAGCCGCGCAAGGACCGCGGGTACGCGCGCTGGGTCCAGGACCTCTTCAGCCGGCTGTACGCGCAGGGGGTCATCGCCCCGCGCACCCGCCTCCTGCCGTACTGCGAGCCGTGCGAGCGCTGGCTGTACGGGGCGCACGTGACGGGCACCTGCCCGCACTGCGGAGCGTCGAGCGACGGCGGGATGTGCCACGAGTGCGCCCGGCCGAACGACGGCGGGGACCTGATCGCACCGCGCTGCTCGATGTGCGACACCCCGGCGGTCGCCAAGCGCTGCCGGCGCCTGTACGTGCCCCTGGAGCCGTTCCGCGACCAGCTGTCCGACTACTGGGCGATGGCCGAACTCCCGCCCCGCCTCGCCGCGTTGTGCGAGTCGCTCGTCGAGGACGGGCTGCCGGACATCGCCGTCGGGCATCCGGCGGAGTGGGGGCTCGACGTGCCCGTCGAGGGCTTCCCGGAGCACCGCATCGACGCCTGCTTCGAGGCGGCGGCGATGCACCTCTTCGGCTACGACCCCAAGGGCCCGCTGCCGCGCCGCACCATCCACTTCTGCGGCTTCGGGCACTCCTTCTGCCATGCCGTGCTGCTGCCGGTGCTGCTGCTCGCGCAGGACATCAAGCTGCCGCAGGAGTTCAACGTCAACGAGTCGTACGTGGTCGAGGAGGGCGTCCGCGAGGGCAATGTGTGGGCGCTCGACCTGCTCACCGAGTACGGCTCCGACACCCTGCGCCGGCACGTCCTGCAGGCCAGGCCGACCGGGCGCCGCACCGTGCACCAGCGCGACCGGCTCGCCGCCGTCCGGCAGGAGCTCGACGAGAGCTGGAACAGCTGGCTGACCCGGCTCTTCGCGGCCGTCCGTGAGGAGTGCGACGGGGTGGCGCCGCAGGCGATGCCCGGCGGCACGGGCTGGGCGGTCCTGGAGCGCCGGCTGCACCGCGCCGTGGACGACCTGCGCGAGGCGTACGGGCCGGACGCCTTCGATCCGCGGCGGGCGGTGGCCGTGCTCGACGAGATGGTCCGCTCGGCCGCCGACTTCGGCTACGTCAACGCGCACGAGCGCTGCCGCCCGACCACCAACTGCCGCCATCTGCCCGCGCTCGCCGCACAGTTGGCGGTGGCGTCCGCCCTCGCCGCCTGGGCGCGGCCGGTGATGCCGGAGGGCGCGGACCGGCTGGCGGCGGCGCTGCAGGTGGAGCCGGGGCGGCCGGTGGACTGGTCGGCGCTGATCGCTCCGCTGCCGGGGACGCGGCTCGCGCCGCCGTCCGGTCCGGTGTTCGGCTTCTGAGCCCGTACCCGTACCTGTAGTCGTACAGCCCCCGGCTTCTAAGCCCCTAAGAAGTCACGTACATCCCCTCCCTGCCGCGTGACCGTGCGCGCCACGCGCGGGGGCGCGCGGCCCTCCCCACAGGAGCCCCTCGTGTCCCTGCGCGTCGCCATGCTCAGCGTCCACACCTCCCCGCTCCACCAGCCCGGAACCGGGGACGCCGGCGGAATGAACGTCTACATGGTCGAGCTGTCCCGGGCCCTCGTCGAACAAGGCGTAGAGGTCGACCTGTTCACCCGCTGCCGCGGCGAGGGCCTGCCCGGCCTGGTCGATCTGGAGCCCGGCGTCCGGGTCCGGCACCTGCCGGCCGGGCCGCGCCGGCCGCTGCCGAAGGAGGCCATGCCGGACCTGGTCGTGCCCTTCTCGCTCGCGCTGCTCAAGGAGGGCCGCAGGGGCGGCCGGCCCTACGACCTGGTCCACTCGCACTACTGGCTGTCCGGGCAGGCCGGGCGGATCGCCTCCTTCGGCTGGGGGATACCGCTGGTGCACACCGCGCACACCCTGGCCCTGGTGAAGAACGCGCACCTCGCGGCCGGCGACACCCCGGAGCCCGAGCTGCGGGTCCGGGGCGAGCGCCAGGTGGTGGGGGACGCGGACCGGCTGATCGCCAACACGCGCGACGAGGCGGAGGCGCTGCGCACGCTGTACGGGGCGGACCCGGCGCGTACGGAGGTCGTACGGCCCGGGGTGGACCTGCGGACCTTCGCCAGGCTCGACGCCCCGGCGTCTTCCCCGGCCCACGGCCGGGCGGCGGCCCGCGCGCGCCTCGGGCTGCCGGCGGACGCCTTCGTCCCGCTGTACGCGGGGCGGATCCAGCCCCTGAAGGGCCCGGACGTGCTGGTGCGGGCCGTCGCGGAACTCATCGGCATGGCACCGGAGTTGCGGCACCGGATGGTCGTCCCGGTGGTCGGCGGGCACTCGGGCGCGACCGAGCAGGGCACGGTGTGGCGGCTCGCGGCAGAGCTCGGTGTGGACGACGTGTTGAAGCCCTGCCCGCCGGTGCCGCAGGAGCGGCTCGCGGAGTACTACCGGGCGGCGGACGTGCTCGTCGTGCCCTCGCGTTCGGAGTCGTTCGGCCTGGTGGCCCTGGAGGCGCAGGCCTGCGGGACGCCGGTGCTCGCGGCGGCGGTCGGCGGGTTGCCGACGGCGGTGTGGGACGGGGTGTCGGGGCTGCTCGTACGGGGCCACGACCCGGTCGAGTACGCGCGGCGGTTGCTGTGGCTGGCCCGGAACCCCGAGGCGCGGATCACGATGGGGGAGGCGGCGGCCCGGCACGCCCGGGGGATGAGCTGGCGCGCTTCCGCCACGCGGACGATCGACGTGTACGAGGACGCGAGGGCGAGGCGGCAGCCGTCGGCGCCGGTACGGGTGGGGCAAGGGCGGCGGCACGCCCCTGCCCCGGCGGCCCCTCTCTCCTGGAGGAACGAGAAGGCCGTAGTGCGAGTTTAGCATCTCTTTTGGTTCGACCAAAGGTTAGGAGCGGCCAGGATGCGCCAATTCCGTTCCGGCGGTGGCGCATTGACGCACTCACGCCATGGCGGGTCCACGCAGAGAGAATCCCTGGATTCGCCCTCGAGCGGCCGACAGAATGGAGATGTCTTCAGGGAACGCCCGGCGGCACGGGCCCCCAGAAGCCGGAATTCACATTCCAACTCCTGGAGGAATCATGAACAAGACCATGAACAAGACCATCCGTCAGTTCGCGCTCGCCCTCGTGGCCTGTCTGGCCGTCGCCGGCGGTGCGACGATCGCCGCCACCAGCGGTGAGGCCGACGCCCCGAACGACGCGCCCCGCCTGATGCTCGCCGACGACAACTGGCCGGTCCCCACCCCGGCGCCCGGCAACTGAAATATCCGGCGGCATATTTCGAACGAGCAAAACGACGGAATAGGCCCTGTGATCGTCCTGCCACGATCACAGGGCCTTTTTCCGTGCCCGTGCCCGTCCCCATGCGCGTGCCCGCCGGCTCAGTCCAGCCAGCCCATCCGCACCGCGCGCACACCGGCCTCGAAACGGCTGGCAGCGCCCAATTCCTGCATGAGTTCCGAGAGCATGCGGCTCACCGTGCGCAGCGACACCCCGAGGCTGCGGGCGATCTTCTCGTCCTTCATCCCGGTGGCCAGCATCCGCAGCGCCGCCCGCTGCTGCTCGGACAGCCCGTCGCCGCCCCGCTCGGCCGTGGCCCCGGAGCCGTACGGCACGGCCGTGTGCCAGCAGTGCTCGAAGAGCCCGAGGTAGGAGCGGACCAGGGCCCGGCCGCGGGCCAGGATGGCGCCCTTGCGCGCGTCCTCGGGCCGGATCGGCAGCATGGCGTACTGCTGATCGATGATGATCATGTTGAGCGGCACGACCGCGGCGACCCGGATCTCCGCCCCCAATTCGGCGCGGGCGTCGAGCAGTTCGGCGACGTCCGGTCGCGTGGCGTGTTCGTGCGCGTAGATCGCCCGGACCCGGATGCCCTGTTCGAGACGCCGCCGGTCGCGGTCGAGCGTCACATCGTGCACCTCGCGGCTCGGCCCGCCCGGGTACATGGACGCCGAGCTCTCCTGCATGACGTCGATGATGTCGTCCAGGGCCTGCTGGATGCGCCGGTAGTCGGTCAGCGCCTCGACCTCGACCTCGGAGCCCGCGAGCACACTGGCTCGCAGGAAGGTGCCGGCCAGCGCCTCCAGGGTCGCGTACGCCTGGTCCGCCTCGGCCAGGTGCTCCCGCAGCCGGTCCCGCTCGCGGTCGAGGAGGCGGAGCAGCGCGATCTCCGGGTCGACCGCCGCGACCGTGTCGGCGTCCGGACGCCAGGCGGTGTTGCGGACGTCGGCGATGGTGGCGTGGGTGCGCGTGGTCGGCACGATCAGACCGAGCGCGATCAGTTCGGCCCGACATCGCTCGTACTCCTCGTCGGTGAGCCCGAGTTCGGTGGTCACCTCGGCGAAACTGGACACCCCTCGCCTGCGTAACTCCTGGTAGACGGGCACGAGTCGCTGCTGCTGCCGCGCGGAGTCCGGATCGCCCTGGTGGGCGTGGTGGGCGTGATGAGCGGCGGACACGGCGCCGCCAGTCGTGCCGCCGCCCGTGGTGTCGTCGGTCGCAGCCATGGCGCGTCTTCCCCCTCGTCGTCGTGGTTCCACCGTCGAAATCGTCAGGCTACGGGCCGATCGCGGGCGGCCCTCCGTCGCGTCGCTGCAGCGGGGGAGTGGGGTGCGTGGCGGGCGTGGGGCGCGTGGGGTTCCGGCGCGTGGGTGTCCGCCGTCGTCATGCCGCCCCCCTCGTCGTCGACTCGGCCTTGCCGTCTACGCCGTGTTCGCCTGCGCTGTGGTGTCCGTGCTCGCCCGCGTCCCCAAGATCAGGCTACGTCGACTGCTCGTACGGCTCGCCGTCGAGGAGGCCGAGCCGGGCGGCCTTGACGCCGGCCTCGAAGCGGCTCGCGGCGTCGAGTTCCTGCATGACCTCGGAGATGAGACGGCTGACCGTGCGCAGCGAGACGCCCAGGTTGCGGGCCACCTGCTCGTCCTTGATGCCGGACGCGAGCATCCGCAGGGCGGCGCGCTGCTGTTCGGACAGGCCGTCGCCGCCGGGCTCGGCCGGTTCCTCGTGGCCGTACGGGGTGGCGGCGTGCCAGCAGTAGTCGTAGAGGGCCCGGTAGGAGCGGACCAGGCCCGGGCCGCGGGCCAGGATCGCGGCCGAGTCCGGATCGTGCGGGTCGGTGGGGAGCAGGGCGAAGTTCTCGTCGGCGAGGACCATGTTCATCGGGACCACGGCGGACAGGCGCACCTCGACACCGAGCGCGGTCCGCTCGGCGAGGTGCTGGATCATCTCGGGCACCTGGCCCACCCGGTGGCTGTACATGGCCTGGACGAGCACGCCGCGGGCCACCCGGTCGCGGTCCCGGGCCAGTTCGAGGGCCATCTCCTCGCGGCGGACCGAGCCGGTGTGCATGGAATGGACGGAGGTTCGCACGGTGTTCGTCAGGTCGGCCAGTTCCCGGCCGATCCTGGCCGGATCCTCCACGATCTCGACCTCGACCTCGGAGCCGGGCTCCATGCCGGCCCGCAGGAACGGTCCGGCGAGCGTCTCCAGGGTGGTGTGCGCGCGGCTGGTCTCGGCGAGCCGGCTCTCCAGGCGCTCGCGCTCGTGCTGGAGGAGGCGGAGCAGGGCGATGTCAGGGGCGACGACGGCGGGGGTCCCGCTCGGGGCTTTGTCCCTCGCCCCGTCGATCAGGCCGAGGGCGACCAACTCCTCGTGGCAGCGCTCGCGTTCGGCCTTGCCGAGGTCGAGCCGGTGCGCCACGTCGTCGAAGGACTCGCCGGTCGTGCTGCGCAACTCCTGGTAGAGCGCGAGGGCCTGCTCGCTCCCCGTACGCGCTCCGGCGGCGTTTTTGGACACGGCGCAGCAGACTCCCCTCGGATCGCGCGGATCCTGTTGAAACGCCCCGCTAGACCCTGCCACAAAATCGAACGTGTCGCATGGAGTTCACACGCATTCAGACCGCGCCGGCGGTTTCCTCCGAGGCGGCCCGGCAGTCCGGGCAGAGGCCCTTGAAGACCACCTCGGCGTCGCTGACCTGCCACTCGGGCAGGCTGCCGCGGGGCGGGGCGGGGGCGGTGGCCGTCACGTTCTCCACGCGGCCGCACCGCAGGCACAGGGCGTGCTGGTGCGGCGGGCCGGAGATCTCGAAGACGGCGGGCAGACCGGGGCGGTCGAACTTGCCGACCAGGCCGGTCTCCTGGAAGTGCCGCAGCATCTCGTAGACGGCCTGGCTGGTGAGGGTGCCGAGCCGCTCGCGGGCGGTCGCGGTGATCGCCTCCACGTCGAGATGGCCGCCGGCGGCGAGCACGGTGAGCACCTCGAGGCGCGGACCGGTCACGCGCAGGCCGACGTCGCGCAGGCGCTGGATCACGGCCTCGCGGCCCGTCAGCTCTTCCACGACTGCCATCTTCTCCGCCTCGCCCGCCCGCCATCCGATGCCTGGAGCCCGATGTCTGGTCGGCCCAAACCTTTGCGGGCATCGTACCTCTTGCCCATCCCTGGCGTCAGTGGATCCTCGGCCAGGTGTGAGCCAGGCGTGAGTACGGGAGCGGGGCTCAGTCGTCCGTCCGGCAGACCAGCAGCACGCTCTCCGTCCGGTCGTCGATCCGGTGCCGGCGGCGGCCCTCGATGTGCAGGCCGGCGGAGTGGAGTTCGGCGGCCAGGTGCTCGCCGTCCACGATCCACTTGTCGGTGCTGAGCACGACCCGCTCGGTGGAGAGCTTTCCGGTACGGGCCGAGTAGTACGTGATCCGCTCGCTCATCGTCCGCAGGTCGAAGGTCTGCCGGGCCACCACCCACTCGTCGATGCCGTCGAAGCGCGGCACCTGGAAGGCCCAGGTGCGCTGCGGATCGGCGACCAGGCCGGGCAGTAGATGGGCCGTGTAGTCGAGCGCGAGCGCACCGCCCGCCCCCAGGTGCGAGGCGATCTCGCGCAGCAGCCGGGGCCGTGCCTGCGGCGGTACGGCGGAGACCATCGCGCCCGCGAGCAGCGCGAGCCGGTAGTCGCCGTCGAGCCGCAGCTCCGAGAGGTCGGCCTTGGTGGTCACGACGAGCCCGGCGACCTGCGGACCGATGCGCCGGGCCCAGTTCTCGAGGCGCTCCAGGGCGGGGCCGTCCCGGTCCACGGCCTCCACGGCGAAGCCGTGCCGGGCGAAGGGGACGGCGAGCCGTCCGGCGCCGGAGCCGAGATCGAGAACGGGGCCGCCGGTGGACCGGGCGAGACCGAGGTACCGGACGATGTCGGCGCTGTGCGGGCCGAGGAGCGCGTCGTGCAGCCAGACCGAGTCCTCGTCGCCGGGGGAGACGGATTCCAGTCCGGGAAGGGTGTCGGACGGGAGTCGGATCCCGGCGCCGGGGGCGGGCAGGTCGTATCGGGACGGCAGGACCGGGGCGAGCGGTGCGGGCACGGGCACGACGGGCAGGGAAGTGCCGCTCGGTGTGTGCATCGCTCCTCCAGGGGCTCGCTCGGTCCGTGCCGTCCGGGCGGGGCACCCGTGCCGCCGGGGCCGCGCCGCTGGGCTCCATCCTGACCTGCGGCGGATGGCCGGTTCCAGCGGATCCGGGGGCGTGAACACGCGATGGCGTGTGTCTGCCACGGGGGCGCGCGGAGGAGTCGTACGAGCCGGGGCCGGGGGCCGGCTGTCGGGGAGCCCCGGTTCAGAGCGGGCGGTTCAGAGCGGCCGGCTCAGAGCGGGCGGCTCCGCCGGGTCCCGCCGTCGAGGGCCACGAAGCCGCTCCGCTCGTAGAAGGGGAGCGAGGGGTCGGGGTCCGCGGGGAGGGTGAGCCGCTGCTCGGTGGCCCCGTAGGCCCGCATCCGCTCGCTCGTCGCGGCGAGCAGGGCCGTACCGATGCCGGCGCGGCGGGATCCGGGGAGCACCGCGAGCGCGTACAGCTCGCCCTCGCCCGGTACGGGCACGCCGCCGGCCACCGCGCCGAGCAGGGTGCCGTCCGGCCCCGCCGCCACCAGCCAGCCGAGCCAGCCGGGCGCCCCGCCGGGAATTTCAATTTCCGCGCGGATACGGGGGAGTGCGCATTGCGCGGACACGAGCCGACGGGTGGGGATTTCGCCGAGTATTTCCGCGTAACTGTCCCGAATGCACTCCGCAAGCAGCCTGGATATCGTCGTCGCGTCGGCGGCTTCCGCCGCCCGCACGTCCGCCAGCTGCATTGGTTCGTACCCTTCGACGTGCCGAGCTGAACGCCAACATACCCACAATAGCCGGGAATTCGTACGGAGTGTGACCGATGTGAAATCTACGAATTCCCTTAGTAATTAATTCGGGAACGAGCAGCAGGCGATGATGAGCGGGGCGGCCGCGAGGCCGGCCGCCGCGATCGTCGCCAGTCCCCACAGCACCGGATGCCCGGCGCTGTGGGGGGTGAGGATGCGGCGCATGCGCAGCGCGGCCGAGGGTCCGCCGGCGCCGAAGGCCTGCCGTGGTGCCCGTCCCGAGGCCAGTGCGTACAGCGCGGTGGCCAGCGCGTCGCGCGAGCAACGGCGCAACGCCCGGTCGTCCGCGGCCATTTCGAGCAGCAGGGGCACGGCGGTGCTGCCGTGTCGGGCCAGCGGCAGATGCCGGAACGCCGCGGCGAACGCCTCCACCGCCGCGACCAGCAGATGGTGCCGGCCCGCGATGTGCGCCCGCTCGTGCGCGAGGGCGGCGGCCAACTGCGGTCCGGTCAGGGCGTCGAGGGCGCCGGACGACACCACCACGCGGCGCGAGCGGCCGGGCAGGCAGTAGACGGCGGGCCGCTCGTGCTCCAGGACGGTGACGCCGAGCCCCGCGTCGTACCGCCCGACCAGACGCAGGGTCTCGGCGTGCCGGCCGCGCTGCCGGCGCGCCCGCAGCAGCACCCGTACGAAACCGGTGACCGGGACGGCGAACACGCCGAGGGCGATGCCGAGGGCGGTGTACTCGAGGGCCGTGAACTGCACGAACTCCTCGGCGGTCGGCAGCCGGAGCGCGAACAGCGCGTCGCTGAGCCGGTGGCCGGTCGCGCTCGGCAGGATCAGCTGGGCCGGCAGCAGCGCGGCCGAACCGGTGAACAGCACGCCGCTCGCCACCCACACCGCGAGCGCGAGCCGCGGCACCTGCTGCGCCCAGCGGGCCCGCACGAGCAGCCAGGGGACGAGGAAGCCGGTGCAGAGGAGGAGGCCGAGCGGCGGCAGGGTGTGGTGGTTCATCGGTCCACGTCCTGGGCGCGGCGGGCGGTGCGCAGCGCCGCGTCGAGGGCCGCCATGTCCTCGTCGGAGATGGTCTCCACGAAGCGGAGCAGCGCGGCGGGTCGGTCCTGGCTGTCGCCGAGCGCGTCCTGCATGAGCCCGGCGGTGTACTCCTCGCGGCTGCGCACCGGCTCGTACAGCCAGGCCCGGCCCGACTTCTCGCGGCGCAGCCAGCCCTTGCGGTGGAGTATGTCCGCGACGGTCATCACCGTCGTGTAGGCGACCCGGCGCCCCAGATTGATGTCGTCGACGATCTCGCGGACCGTGGCGGGCCGCTGCCAGGCCCACAGCCGGTCCATGATCTCGGCCTCCAGCTCTCCCAGCCGGCGCACGTGCATCCCCTCCCCGCTCCGGGCGGCTCATCGTACGGGCCGCCACACCCGCTCAGGTATACCCCCTAGGGGTATGACGCATGTGGGTGGACGGCCCGGAGGGCGGCCCCTGTCCGGAACCGCCCTCGGAAGTACGTCAGGTCCGGATCGGACCCCGACCAGGTCCGGATCAGGTCCGGATCAGGCGTGCGATCGCCTTCGACGCCTCGCCGACCTTGACCTTGGCCTGGTCTCCGCCGGCCTCGATGGCCTCCGTGACGCAGCAGCTGAGGTGCTCGTCGAGGAGGGCCACCGCGCAGGACTGGAGGGCCGCGTTGATCGCGGAGACCTGGGTCAGGACGTCGATGCAGTAGGTGTCCTCGTCGACCATCCGCTGCACCCCCCGGACCTGTCCCTCGATGCGCCGGAGGCGTCTGATGATGTCTTCCTTCTGCTGTACGTAACCGGCCACGGCGGCCTCTCCCGTCAGTACGTCACATCACGTCACGTCAGATCTCGGCGCTGCAAGGGGTGTTACGGGGTATCGCGGGGTGTTGCGGGGTGTTACTTGTCGGCGGCCTGGAAGCCGCGCAGCCGGAGGCTGTTGCCGACCACGAAGACCGAGGAGAAGGCCATGGCGGCGCCGGCGATCATCGGGTTGAGCAGTCCGGCCGCGGCGAGCGGCAGGGCGGCCACGTTGTAGGCGAAGGCCCAGAAGAGGTTCGAGCGGATGGTGCCGAGGGTCTTGCGGGAGAGCCGGATGGCGTCGGCCGCGGCCCGCAGGTCGCCCCGTACGAGGGTCAGGTCGCCGGCCTCGATCGCGGCGTCCGTACCCGTGCCCATGGCCAGCCCCAGGTCGGCCTGGGCGAGCGCGGCGGCGTCGTTGACGCCGTCGCCGACCATGGCGACCGAACGCCCCTCGTCCTGAAGGCGCTTGACGACGTCGACCTTGTCCTGCGGCATGACCTCGGCGATCACCTCGTCGATGCCGACCTCGGCGGCGACGGCCTCGGCGACGGCCTTGTTGTCGCCGGTGAGCAGGATCGGGGTGAGGCCGAGGGCGCGCAGCCGGCGGATGGCCTCGGCGCTGGTCTCCTTGACGGCGTCGGCGACTTCGAGGACCGCGCGGGCCTCGCCGTCCCAGGCGACCGCGATGGCGGTCTTGCCGGCGGCCTCGGCGGCCTCCTTGGCGGCCCGGAGGGACGGGGTGAGCTCCATGGCCCATTCCTGGAGGAGCTTCTCGCGGCCGACGAGGACGGCGTGGCCGTCGACGACGCCCTGGACGCCGAGTCCGGGGATGTTGGCGAAGTCCTCGGGGGTGGGCAGGGTGCCGACCTTGGCGGCGGCGCCGGTGGCGACGGCCTGGGCGATCGGGTGCTCGGAGGAGTGCTCCAGGGCGCCGGCGAGGCGCAGGACGTCGGTCTCGTCCGTACCGGCGGCGGTGTGGACCTTGATGAGGGTCATCCGGCCGGTGGTGACGGTGCCGGTCTTGTCCAGGACGATGGTGTCGACCTTGCGGGTGGTCTCCAGGACCTCGGGGCCCTTGATCAGGATGCCGAGCTGGGCGCCGCGGCCGGTGCCGACCATGAGGGCGGTCGGGGTGGCGAGGCCGAGGGCGCAGGGGCAGGCGATGATCAGTACGGCGACGGCGGCGGTGAAGGCGGCGGTGAGGCCCTGCCCGGTGCCGAGCCAGAAGCCGAGGGTGCCGAGCGAGAGCGCGATGACGATCGGCACGAAGACGGCGGAGATCTTGTCGGCGAGGCGCTGGGCGGCGGCCTTGCCGTTCTGGGCGTCCTCGACGAGCTTGGCCATGCGGGCGAGCTGGGTGTCGGAGCCGACGCGGGTGGCCTCGACGACGAGGCGGCCGCCGGCGTTCAGGGTGGCGCCGGTGACGGCGTCGCCGACGCCGACCTCGACCGGCACGGACTCGCCGGTGAGCATGGAGGCGTCGACGGCGGAGGAGCCCTCGACGACGGTGCCGTCGGTGGCGATCTTCTCGCCGGGGCGGACCAGGAAGCGCATCCCGACCTGGAGTTCGGCGGTCGGTACGGTGACCTCGCGGCCGCCCTGGAGGACGGTCACCTCCTTCGCGCCCAGCTGCATCAGCGCCTTGAGCGCGGCGCCCGCCTTGCGCTTGGAGCGGGCCTCGAAGTAGCGGCCGGCCAGGATGAAGGCGGTGACGCCGGCCGCGGCCTCCAGGTAGATGTTCCCGGCGCCGTCGGTGCGGGCGATGGTGAACTCGAAGGGGTGCGTCATGCCGGGGGTGCCGGCGGTGCCGAAGAACAGCGCCCACAGCGACCACAGGAACGCGGCGATGGTGCCGACCGAGATCAGCGTGTCCATGGTCGCGGCGCCGTGCTTGGCGTTGGTCCAGGCGGCGCGGTGGAAGGGCCAGGCGGCGTAGACGACGACCGGCGCGGCGAGCGTGAGGCTCAGCCACTGCCAGTACTCGATCTGCAGGGCCGGGATCATCGCCATGGCGATGACGGGTACGGCCAGGGCGACGGCGGTGATCAGCCGCTGCTTCAGCGGCCGCAGCTCGGCGTCGGCCCTCTCCTCGTCGGTGGGCCCGTCGGCGGCACCGGCGCCGGGGGTCTCGGTCCTCGGCGGCTCCGGCTCCTTGGCGGTGTAGCCGGTGGCCTCGACGGTCGCGATGAGCTCGGAGACGTCGATGTCGGCGTCGAAGGTGACCTTCGCCTTCTCGGTCGCGTAGTTGACGGTGGCCTCGACCCCGTCCATGCGGTTGAGCTTCTTCTCGATCCGGGCCGCGCACGAGGCGCAGGTCATGCCGCCGATGGCGAGCTCGACCTGGGCGGTGCCGGGGGTCGTCGTTGTCATGAGGCTGCTCCTCGTTCCTCGCGTGGTACGGGTCGGGGGCCGGGGCCCGGGCGTGGTGGGCGAGCCCCGGCGGCCGGTGGGCGCGGGCGGCGCGCCGGTCGAGCCGGTCGGTCAGGCGCGGCCGGTCAGCTCGTAGCCGGCGTCGTCGACCGCCGCGGCGATGGCGGCGTCGTCGGGCGCGCCGCCGGTGGTGACGGTCACCAGGCCGCCGGCCACGTCGACGTCCACGGAGATGACGCCGTCGAGCGCGCTGACGGAGTTGGTGATGGCGGTCTTGCAGTGGCCGCAGGTCATGCCGGTGACGGCGTAGACCGTGGTGGTGGCGTCGGCGACGGCGGTGGCCGTGGTCGCCTCGGCGGCGTTGGTGTGGCAGCTGTTGTCGGGGGTGCAGCAGGAACCCATGTCGTCCTCCGTCGTCAGTGACCCGCTTGGGCCCGGTGGATACCCTCGGGGGGTATTGGTGTGAGTCCATGTATACCCCCCTCCCGTATCCCGTGCAAGTACGGATTCGACTTGACTTGATACCCCCCAGGGGTATGGTGAGGTGCATTGAAGGTGAAGAACCCAGCCACCCCACGTACGGGAGAGCAGCCATGAACACCGGAGTGAAGATCACTGCCTTTGCCGCCGCGCTCGCCGCGACCTTCGGGACCGCGTACGGGGTCGGCAAGGGCGTCGGACCGGTCGACGAGCCGAAGAAGGCCGAGCACGGCGGCCACGCGGAGGCGGCGCCGAAGGGCGAGGGGGCCGCGGAGGGACATGCCGGTCACGCCGAGGGCGCGGCGAGCGCACCCGCCGCCGGCGGCCTGCAGGTCTCCGAGGGCGGCTACACCCTCGCCCTCGACACCCCGACCCCGGCGGTCGGCCGCAGCACCCTGAAGTTCGCCATCAAGGACGCGGCCGGCAAGAAGGTCACCGCGTTCACCACGGAGCACGGCAAGGAACTGCACTTCATCGTCGCCTCGCGCGACCTCACCGTCTTCCGCCACCTGCACCCGGTGAAGGCCGTCGACGGCACCTGGACCGTGGACGCGGACCTGCCGGCGGCCGGCGCGTACAAGGCGTTCGCCGACTTCAAGCCGGCCGACAAGGGCGCGAAGGGCGCGAAGGGGGTCACGCTCGGCGTGGACCTGTCCGTGCCCGGCGCGTACGCCCCGAAGCCCATGCCGCCGGTGAACCCGACCGCCGACGTCGACGGCTACCAGGTGCGCCTCGGCGGCACCCTCGACCCGGGCAAGGCGGGCGAGCTGCGGCTCACCGTCACCAAGGCCGGCAAGCCGGTGACGAACCTGGAGCCCTACCTCGGCGCCTACGGCCACCTGGTCGCGCTGCGCGAAGGCGACCTCGCCTACCTGCACGTCCACCCGAACGCGGGCGGCCCCGGACCCGACGTCTCGTTCACCGCGACCGCGCCGAGCTCCGGCACGTACCGCCTCTTCCTCGACTTCCAGCACGAGGGGAAGGTCCGTACGGCGGCCTTCACCGTACGGGCCGGAGGTGCGGGTACGGCTCTCCCGGCGCCGTCCGAGGCGGGGCACGACGCGGGACACGATGCGGGAGCCCACGCGCACGGCTAGTCTGGTCCCGAACATTGGACTAGACCTGTAGGCGGCGTCGTGCGATCCATGGAGGAACGGACTCGATGAGCAACCGTGCAGTGCTGGAGGTGATCGCCCTCGACGAGGAGGACGCGGTCGCTGCCCAGGCCGGTGGGGCGGACCGCCTCGAGCTGGTCACCGACATGGCGGCGGACGGGCTCACCCCGTCCACGACCGGCTTCAAGGCGATCCGCGCCGCGGTGGACATCCCGCTGCGCGTGATGCTGAGGCTGACGGACGGTTTCGCGGCGGGTGACATCGAGGCGCTCGTACGGCGGGCCGCCGAGCTCCGCGAGGCGGGCGCGACCGAGTTCGTGCTCGGCTTCCTCACCCCCGACGGCGATCCGGACCTGGTCGCGGTCGAGCGGCTGATCGCCGTCATCGACGGCTGCCGCTGGACCTTCCACCGCGCCGTCGACCGGGCCGCCGACCGCGACGCGCTGCGCAAGCAGCTCGCGGACCTGCCCGGCCTCGACACGTACCTCACGGCGGGCGCGGCCACCGGCGTCGACGACGGCCTCGCCACCCTCAAGGCCGAGGCCGCCCGGGCCCGCACCGGTGAACCCGGCTACGAGCCGCAGATCCTCGTCGGCGGCGGCCTCCGCCTCGACCACCTGCCCGAGCTCCGCGCCGCCGGCCTCGACGCCTTCCACATCGGCGGCGCGGCCCGCCCGGGCGGCTGGACGGCCCCGGTGTCGGTGGCCGCGGTACGGGAGTGGCGCGCGGCCCTGGACGCGTAGGCGGCACGTAGGTGGCGTGTAGGCGGAGTTCCGGCCGATCGTTCGGAAGCAGCCGTTCCGGTCTCTGTACGCACCTCCGGCGGTCGCCCTCGTGTACGACACGGCCGGCCGCGCGCCGACGCCCCTCGTCCCGTAAAGGGGCGGGGGGCCTTCCTCGTTCGGGTCCTGATCACCTCCGCCCCGCCGGGCTCACGCGCCCCTTTCACCGGCTCTGACCAGGCGAGATGACGAACTGTGCGGAGATTGGCCGAGAAGCCCCGGTTGCGGTGCGCGACAAGTGGAAGATCACCCTCCGTATCTGAATCAATACGGAACGTTCCAGATCTTGCGTGCCACTCCCGTGCGTACCGATGAAAGGGCACAGCCATGTCGTCGACGAGTACCACCCTCACCCGACGCCTCGCCGCCGCAGCCGTCGCGCTGGGCAGCTGCCTGGCGCTCGCCGGCCCGGCGGGCAGCGCCGCCGCGGCGCCCACCGACCCCGTACCGACCGTCTTCTTCGGCGACTCGTACACCGCCAACTTCGGCATCGCGCCTATCAATAACCAGGAAGACCCCAACAGGGCCTTCTGCTTCCAGGCGCAGGAGAACTACCCCACCGTCGCCACCCGGAGCCTCGCGGACAAGGGCATCACGCTCGACGTCCAGTCGGACGTCTCCTGCGGAGGCGCGCTCGTCCACCACTTCTGGACCGAGCAGGAGACCTTTCCCCTCATCCCCGACCTGAAGGTTCCGCCGCAGCAGGACGCGCTCAAGGCCGAAAGCACCCGGCTGGTCGTGGGCAGCATGGGCGGCAACACGGTGGGGTTCGTCCGCATCCTGAAGCAGTGCTCCGACAAGCTGCGCTCCGACGAGCACCGTCTGCTGCCCGGAGAGCCCGTGGACGCGGACGAACCGGCCGCCAAGTGCGCCGAGTTCTTCGGGTCCGGGGACGGCAAGGAATGGCTGGACTCCCGGTTCGAGCAGGTCGAGTACGACCTGGAGGAGATGCTTGAGCGCGTGGGGTACTTCGCACCCCACGCGGATCGCGTCCTGGTCGGCTACCCCCGGCTCGTACCTGCGGACACGACCAAGTGCCAGACGGCGGCGCCCGATCAGACGGAGCTGCCGTTCGCCGACGTTCCCCAGGACGCCCTGCCGGTCCTTGACCAGGTTCAGAAGCGGCTGAACGACACGATGAAGAAGGTCGCCGACGAATTCGGCGCCGACTTCGTCGACCTCTACGCCACCACTGGCGCCAACACGGCCTGCGACGGCGCCGACCGCGGCATCGGCGGCCTCCTTGAGACCTCCCAGGTCGACATCTTCGGCAGCGCCAAGCTCCCGTGGTACGCCCACCCCAACGAGAAGGGCCGCGACCTTCAGGCCGCGCAGGTGGCCACCAAGATCGAGGAGATCCTCAACCGCTAGGTGCCGCTTGCCTGAACGAAGCCCCGGGTCGTCGACCCGGGGCTGCTCCGCATGCTCGGGGAGGTCGCGTCAGGCGCCGTGCGGCACACCCAGATCGGCTCGGGCCTGCTCGTGATAGCGGTTGATCAGTTTTATGAGCCTCTGGTCGCTTTCGCCGGGAGTGCCACCCCCGTCGCGGGTCGCGATCTCCACCTCCCACAGGGTGAGGTTGACCGCGTGCGCGGCCTCGATCGCCGCCGGCGAGGCCAGGAGGACGAGCGTCTCGAACAGCACGCTCCTCCTCAGCTCGGCCGCCTCCATCGCGGCGAGGAACTCCCGCTGGTCATCCGTTCCTTCCGCGGCGTAGCGGGCCCGTTTGGCCGTGCTGGATATCTCCTTCACGCACGCGGCGTACTCGATATAAGTGGTGAGCTTGCGCTCGTCCCAACGTGTCGCCATGGCCCGCCGATGCCGGGTGCGCTCGGCCATGGACGTCGCGAGGAAGGAGGTCAGGGCGCCGACGAGGACGCCGGCGAGCGTCACTAGCTGAGTGATCATGAAGTGGAACTCTGACCTCGCGCAGGCGTGCGGGCAAGCCCTGCTCGTCTAGCCCTGCTCGTCTAGTCGCCGGTCGCGCCGTCCAGCATCTCGCGCAGGATGTCCAGGTGGCCGTTGTGGCGGGCCGTCTCCTCGGTGAGGTGGAGGAGGATCCAGCGCAGATCGACATGCGTGCCGCCGCGGACGGCGCGCTTGGCCTTCGTGTCCAGGTCGTTGGCGGCGACCAGTTCGCGATAGCGGGCGCTCTGCTCGGCGTACTCGTCGAGCAGCTGCGCCAGCGGGAAGTCGACGGCGATCCGCATCTCCCGGTCGGGGTCCTCCTCCGTCCACGGCCCCTGGTCCTCCTCGCCGAGGAAGACGATCTGGAACCACCAGTACTCGACCCAGCGGAGGTGGTTGACCAACCCGCTCATGGTCATCAGCGGCGACCCCGGCAGGAGCGCCTTGCGGGCGTTCTCCTCGGAGAGGCCCTCGCACTTGGTGCGGACGGTGTCGCGGGCGTAGTCGAGAAGCGTGGTGAGCTGCGTGCGCTCGTCCCACGCGGACGGCGTGTCGGAGATTCTGGTCATCGCGCGAGGTTCGCTGATGCCGCCGCCCGTTGTCGAGCCAATTTGCGTCGAGCCGATGTGCAGCCGATCTGCCGCCCGCTCATGCCGCCTCTCTGCACTCCTCGCACAGCGGATGCTCCTCATACGTCCTGACTGCCCGCTCGCAACCGTCACAGCTCACGAGGGGTACGGCCGACGGCGCCGCCCACGGTTCCTCGGCGGGCGCCGGTGGCGGCAGCTGGGTGGCGAGCCGGTACGCGAGGAAGCGGGCCGGGTGGTGAATGGGTACGTGCGCGGGTGGCAGGGCCGTGGTGAGCGTCCGCGTGATCTGCGCGCCGCCGATCCCGAGCCCGAGCCATTCGTCGACGGCGGGCGCCAGCCGCTCCACGTCGCGCCGGGACAGCAACAGCCGCGAATCGACCGTCCGCAGCCGCGCGAGCACTGCGACGGCGGGCCCGGAGGCCGGCGCGGCCGGTGGCGGCGGCGGTGGCGGTTCTTCTTCCCGTACGGGTACGGGTACGGGTGGTGCCGGGGGCGCGGGCGGGGGCGCTGAGGCTTCCCGTACGGCCCCGGGCTTGTCGTACCAGACCAGCCGCGTGGCGAACCGCCCACCTCCGAGCGCCACCCGCCTCCGCTCCAAGTACCCTTCCGCCACCAGCTCGTTGAGCGCCCGCCGAATCGAGATCTCGCCCTCACGGAAGCGCAGCGTCAGCCGCTTCACGGACGCGTCGGCACCGTCCGGCAGCGACTGGATGTGGCCCCCGAGCCCGATCGCGAGCCCCGAGAGCGTCGGATGCTGGAGGAGGTCGTTCCCCACGACGGTGAACCGCGCGCGGTGCCGGTGCCGTACGTGGATCACTCCTGAGCGTGGCGCGTCGGCGGGGATCTCGAACGGAGCGGGAGACGCGGGCGTGCCCGCGTTAGACTTCGAAACATCCATTGGGAAGGGGTCTGTCTTCCTAATCGGTAGGCCCTCGGTCAGGATTGCCGTCCTGCCGGGGGCCGAGTTGTTGCATATGCCGTTGTCGAGGCCGACCGTACCGCACCTGTCCGAGTTCCGGACTATCTGTCACCCGATCGTGTGGGATGGCCAGTTGGGGGACGGAGGGGGTCGGTTTGGGGAGTTCTTCTCTCCCTCAGTACTTACCTATTAAGGGAGTCGAGCATCCCCGGGACGCGCCCGGCCACGTCCCGGCCGGGACGTCGTCAGATCACCGGAGGCCGCCCGAGCCGAGCCATCCGCCACACCGTCCGCCACCGCATTGGCCGCCTCGGCGGGCACGGCACACGCACCCCTTCGAAGAACCCCGCCCACCACGCCCTGAGCCCGTGCAGCGGCGGCCGCTGGACCAGGGTGTACGCCGCCCACGAGGCGAGATACACCGGCACCAGCACGGCGGGAAGCCGGCGCTTGGCGAGCCACACGCGGTTCCGGCCCGTGTTCCGGTAGTAGACGGCGTGTCGTGACGCCTCCGTGCGGGGGTGCCGGAGCAGCAGGTCCGTCCGGTAGTGGATCTCCCACCCCGCGTCGAGCGCGCGCCACGCGAAGTCCGTCTCCTCGTGCGCGTAGAAGAACTCCGCCGGGAAGTCGCCGACTTCCTCGATCACGCTCATACGGATCGCATGCGCGCCGCCCAGGTACGTCGTGACGGGCCCCGACTCCGCCGGATCCGCACCACCCAGCCGCGGCACATGCCTGCGCAGCGTCCGCCCCTCCTCATCGACGATCCGGAAACCCACCACCCCCAGCCGCGGATTCCCGGCGAAGGCCTCCCGCACGAGCCGCAGCGTGTCCGTCCTCGGCAACAGCCCGTCGTCATCGAGGACCACCACCACATCCACGCCCCCACGCTCCCGCAACCACCGCACCCCGGCGTTCCGCCCTCCCGGAATCCCCAGGTTCTCCGCCAGTTCGACGCCCGCCACCCCGGCGGGCAGCTCCGGCAGCCCTACCCCCTGCCCGAGAACGACGACCGCCGCCGCATCCCCCTCCTGCGCCGCGACCGACTCAAGGAGCGCCTCAAGCTCCCGCTCCCGATCGCCCATCGTGAGCACGACGACGCCGAGCGAGACGCTCCTTCGCGATGGGTCCATGTCCATGTCCGCGCTTCCGAGGTATCGCGTGCTCAGTGCAGGAAGGTCTGCCGCCACTCCAGCGGGGACATCGTCAGCGCCGCCTCGGCGAGTTCGCGCGCGGACGCCGTCTTCAGGCTGTTCAGTGACGTGTCGATCCAGTCCTGGACCAGCGTGTTCCCCTGCGCCCGGTACTCCACAGCCTGCACCAGGCACTCCAGCTTGTCCGCGTCCCTGGCCACCACCGCCTCGGCCGACTCCTTCGCCTCGTACTCCTCGACCACCCGCTTCACCCCGTCCCGTACCGCCGGATGCGCGGCGGACACCTGGTCGGCGGTGACGGTCTGGTTGGCGGCGGCGTCGAGATAGCGGCGGCCGATGTGCGGGATGTCGCCGATCCGCGTCTCCTGCGTGTCGTGGAACAGGCACATCAGGGCGACCTTCGCCGGATCCACGCCTTCCATCATGGCCAGCACGGCCCCGATGATCCCCACGCGGAACGAGTGCTCGGCGATCGACTCGGGATTGTTGTTCCCGGTGAACCACCACCCGGTGCGCTTCGCGTTCTTCAGCACGCCCATCTCGAACAGGAACCCGGCCGTGCCCTCGGCGTACGCGGTCTCGTCTGCCATGCGGTGACCTCCGTGTCAGGTGCGATCAAGCAAAACGTAATGCACGGTGTGGAGTTCGCGACGGGACCTTTCGGAGGTGCCACGCTCGTCGAGCACCTGTGCCACACGGCCGGCCAGGTCGTGGGCGAGTCGGGGTGAGGCCTGAGGTAGCCATGGATGGGTGGTCAGCAGGGCCCACAGGGTGTGGATGTACAGGTCGACGTAGCCGGGGGCGTGGTGCATTCCGTACGTCAGCCCGCGGAGCAGGGTGACTGGATCCCATCCGCTGAGCTCACGGTCCTGCATGAACCGGTCATCGGCCTGCGGAAGTCGTACGCCGCCGAGCCAGTAGGCCCAGTAGTTGAGGTTCGCGGCCTCCGCCGTGTCGTCGTCGGCCAGGGAGCGTTCGATGAAGTCGAGCAGCGGCTGAGGATCTCCCAGCCGAGCCAGTGCCGTCGCTGTCGATCGGGCTTCCGCCCAGCTCTCCGACCATCCTCGCGTGGCGAGTACGCCCCGGCGGGCGTGCAGGGCGTGTGCCGTCCACGAGGCCGACTCGGGGCCTCGGTCGTACGAGGCGAGGTAGAGCGCCTGGCGGTGGAGCAGAGTGCTTCCACCAGACCCCGAACGCGCTGCCTCGGCAGTCGCTCGTAAGTGCTGAAAGAACTGGACACGGTCCGCCGACGCCAGCAGGGGTCCGGCTGCGACGGGTCCACGGCGAGGAAGAGGCGCGCGGTCGGTCAGGCCCGGTGGTGACACCCCGGTCAAGGCCCAGGCCAGCATGTGCGCCGTGTCACGGGTGTGAACCCATGCCGCCAGTGGGTGCAGACTGATGTCTCCGGTCGGCTCCAGGGCGGCAGCGATGATCTGATCGGCGTCCATCGCGGAATCCAGCCACCCCACGACCGCCGGGTCCGCCCCCAGGGCGGACAGCCGACGCCGGAGGCTCAACAACGCGCCGGCCTTCATGTTCGCCAGCGGGCGTCTTCCCGACTCCCAGCCCTGCATCGTGCCGAGATCAACCTCCAGGGCCTCGGCCAACGACAGTTGCGTCTGCGGAATGCTTTCCCGCGCCAACCGCAGCACGAAGCCCGTGACCGCTCCAGTGCTCGTACGCCTCCGTGCGGGCGGTGTCACCGCCATGAGCTGCTCCCCGAGAACGTTCCGTCCTCCAACACGTACTGCTGGTCAGTCCTACCGTGCCCGGACCGACCGTACGTTCAAGTCGTGGAAACGAACAGCATCCATACAGGTCACGGGTGTTGAGCAGTCGACCCCGAACACGTCGTAGGAGAGGAGTAGACAGCATGACCGCGTTCGACCCGCCCCCCGGCGCCCCCAGCCGCGCCCTCCGCATGCGGGCCGCATCCGGGTGGGTGCGGTTCATGCGGCGGGCCGAGGCGGCGGGGGCGTACGCCGTCAGGCCGGACGGGTACGAGCGGCATCCGCTGCTGGGCACTCGCGTTCGGGACACGGCCAGCGGGGCCGAGGGGGAGCTCACCGCCGTCACGCATGAACTGCACGACGACGGGCGGGTGGTGCGCATCGCGCACATCCGGGGTGGGAACGGCGTCGAGTGGACGGCCGCGGCAGACAACATCCGCAGAAGCGACGAAGGGAAGCCCAAGATGGCCGACGACAAGGGAAACGGCAGCGGTGGAGGAGGCGGAAGCGGAGGCGGAGGCGGGGGCGGGGGTCACAGTGGCGGATCGGCGCCGATCTCGACGCCGCCTCCGCCGCCCCCGTCCAACCCCGACACCAGCACGCCCTCCGGCGGCGGAAAGCACCGGTAGGGCATGACCGTGCCCGCGCACCAGGAGCGCCCCGGCCGTACCGAGCTGGGGCGCCGCCTCATCGCGTCCGGCGCGTTGAGTACGGACTGGGTGTCGACCTTCGCAGCCGTCGACCGGGCCGCATTCCTGCCCGACGTGATGTGGCCGTTCGTCCCCGCGACCACCACCACCACGGCGGTCGACCGCCGTACCGACCCCGCCGCCTGGTACGGATACGCCGACTCCGACCTGCCGATCGTCACGCAGTGGGACGACGGCGAGCACCGCGGCGGCGACGAGCCCGGCTCCGTACCCACGTCGTCCTCGTCGCAGCCCACCGTCGTGCACCGGCTGCTCGCCGCTCTCGACGTGGACGCGGGCATGACCGTGCTCGACGCCGGCACCGGTACGGGAGAGACCGCCGCGCGGCTCGCGCATCGGTGTGGTGCGCGCAAGGTCACCACGGTCGAGGTCGACGGGGGTGTCTCGGCCGCCGCCCGCGAACGGCTGAGCAGCCAGGGGCTGCATGACGTCACCATCGGCGTCGGGGACGCGCTCGCCGGGTACCCCGGCGAAGCGCCGTACGACCGGCTGCTGTGCACGTTCGGAGTGCGTGCCGTCCCCGCCGCCTGGCTGGGGCAGATCCGAGCGGGCGGAGTGATCGTCGTGCCGTACGGGACCCACTACAGCAACCGTGACGCGGTCGTCCGCCTCACGGTGCACGCCGACGGCACGGCCTCGGGGCGCTTCCTGGCTCCGGTGGAGTTCATGAAGGCGCGGTCGCACCGGCTGGGGTGGCCGGACGGCGAGGCGTACGTGACGGACTGGCCCGCTCCGGCAAGGACCGGCCTGCGGCCCGATCGGCTTGCCGACGCAGCGTTCGCCCTCAGCCACGCCGTACCCGACATCGCCCACACCACCCACACCGACGCCGACGGAGTGCCGGCCGCGTGGTTCTACTCGCTCACGGACCGGTCCTGGGCCGCCGTTCGGTGGCCGGACGGAGCCGGAGGGGCTGGTGAGGTCTACCAGCAAGGGGGCCGGCGCCTGTGGGACTCCGTGGAGCTCGCGTACGCCTGGTGGGAGGCGCGCGGCCGCCCAGGGCTCGACCGTTTCGGCCTCACGGTGACCCTGTACGGCGCCACACCTTGGCTGGACCACCCTGGATGCCTTCTTCCCGGTGCGCGATGACGACCGGGCCCGGAGCGCCTCGGGGATTAACCGGTCGACCGGGCTTCGGCCCCCGTTTGGTTCGCCGGGGGGATGGCTGGAGTTGAGATGCGGACCGAACGGCTCCCAGCCTCCCGCGGATGACCACCACCGTTGACGCCGCCCCCGGCCCTTGCCATACCTATCGATACTCGATAGATTTCCATCGTGGATCGATGGGGTGGTGGGTCATGGGAAAGCTGACAGTGGGCGCGCTGCGCGCCGTGCTCGTGGTGGTGCTCGCCGGCACCGTGTTCGTACAGGTGCTGATGGCGTGGGTGCTGGTCAGTGGGAGCGATCCGGAGGACGGGTCGCTCCCGCTGACCCCGCTGCGGGTGATCACGATCCTGGGCATCGGGACGGCCCAGGTCGCCCTGGTCTGTGTATGGCGACTGGTCACGATGGTGCGACGCGGAACGGTGTTCTCCCACGCCGCCTTCCGGTACGTGGACGGCATCATCGGTGCGATCGTCGCGGCTGCGCTCGTATGGTTCGCGGTCACGGCCCTGAACGCGCCCGGCCAGCGGGACGATCCGGGCGTCACCCTCATCATGGGCGGGATCGGCGTGGCCATCCTGGGAGTCGCGCTCATCGTGCTCGTGCTGCGGACGCTGCTCGCCCAGGCCGTCGCCCGCGACGTCGAAGCGGCGCAGATGCAGGCCGAGTTGGACGAGGTGATCTGATGCCGATCGCCGTCGACATCGACGTGATGCTGGCCAGGCGGAAGATGTCCGTGGGAGACCTCGCCGACCGCGTGGGGATCACGCCCGCCAACCTGGCTGTGCTCAAGAACGGCCGCGCCAAGGCGGTGCGCTTCACGACGCTCGCCGCGCTCTGTGAGGTACTCGAGTGCCAGCCGGGCGACCTGCTGCGCTGGGAGGCCGAGGACACCGCGGGCGAATGAGCCGTGCCTGCCGACGCGTCGTCACCGGTCATGCTCGCCTTCGAACGACTCCGCGATCCGGCGGCCGTTGAGCGCGGGGAGGCGCAAACTCCGTGGCGGCCTCGCCGCCGCCGGCCGTAACCTCGCGCGCATGCAGCCGCAGACTCGTCTTGACGCCGACCTCGTCCGCCGGCTCGTCGCCGCCCAGTTCCCGCAGTGGGCCGGGCTGCCCGTACGGGAGCTCACCTCGGCCGGGACGGACAACGCGATGTTCCGGCTGGGGGACGGGTATGTCGTGCGGCTGCCGAAGGCCACCTGGGCGGCCGGGGACGCCGAGAAGGAGCAGCGCTGGCTGCCGCGGCTCGCGCCCGGGCTTCCGCTCGACGTGCCGGTGCCCGTGGGATGCGGGGTGCCGGGCGAGGGGTACGGGCAGGTGTGGTCCGTGTGCGAGTGGCTGGACGGGCAGGACGCGTACGCCGCGCCGGTCACCGATCTCCCGCACGCCGCACGGGAGTTGGGGCGCTTCGGGGTTGCGCTACGGGGAGTGGACGCGACGGGCGGGCCCACCTCCTTCCGGGGCGGGCCGGTCACCGAATGGGAGGACGGCAACATGCCCGGGGCGATCCGGGCACTCGCCGCCCAGGGCCTCCTCGATGCCGAACGCGCCACCGCCGCCTGGGAGTCGGTGCTCCGCCTCCCCGCGTACGAAGGCGACCCGGTCTGGGTCCACGGCGACCTGCTGCCCGGCAACCTGCTCACCCGCGACGGCCGGCTCAGCGCCGTCATCGACTTCGGCGGCCTCGGCACCGGCGACCCGGCCGTCGACACCATGGCCGCCTGGACCCTCTTCACCCCCGCCACCCGCCCCCTCTTCCGCGCGGCGGCCCAGGTCGACGACGCGACCTGGGCGCGCGGCCGCGGCTGGGCACTGTGCTGGGGGATCGTGACCGAGGACTACTACGGCGGCGGCCGGAACCCGGTCCTCGCCGCCGTCGCCCACCGGACGTGGACCCAGGCCCTGGCGGAGTACGCGGACTAGGGAGCCAGCTGCTCCGGCAGCTCCGCCGCGTGCACCACCGCCAGGCCCGACACCGCACGGGTCAGCGCCACGTACAGCCGGCGCAGGCCCGTCCGCTCGTCCGGCTCGCCGTCCACGACGGCCGAGGGCTCGTCGAGGACCACGTAGTCGTACTCCAGGCCCTTCGCCAGCGAGGCCGGCACCAGGGTCAGCCGGGACTCGGCGGTCGTCTCCTCGCCCGGGGAGAGGTACGCCATCCCCGCCGCGTCCAGCGCCTCCGCCAGCGGCGCGATGCGCGCGTCGGCGGCGATCAGGCCGATCGAGCCCTCGTGCGTCAGCGCCTCGACGCACGCCGCCACCACGCTCGCGTCAAGCGCCTCCGGCTCCGACCGCAGGATCTCCAGCGACCCCGGGTTCTCACGGACCGACTCCACCGGCGCCAGGCCCGGCGACATGTGCGGGAGCAGCCGCGAGGCGTACGCGATGACCTCGCGCGGCACACGGAAACCGGCGGTCAGCTCCTCCACCAGCGCCTCCGGCTTGCCCAGGTGCGCGAGCGCCTGCGCCCAACTCTGCGTCGCCCACGGCGTGGTGCCCTGCGCGAGGTCGCCGAGGACCGTCGCCGAACCCGTCGTACAGCGCCGCCCCACCGCCCGGTACTGCATCGGCGACAGGTCCTGCGCCTCGTCGACGACCACGTGCCCGAGCGAGTGGGTGCGCTCGACCAGGTCGGTCGTCTCGTCGATCAGGACCGCGTCCGCCGCCGACCACTTCGCCGTCTTCACGCTGCGGGTTGGCTTCGCCCACAGCAGCAGCTTCTGCTCGTCCTCGCTCAGCACGCCCGCCGCGTGCTCGGCCAGGAAGTCCGGGTCGCTGAGCAGCCGCAGGACCAGCTTGGCCGGCTCGACCGCCGGCCAGCACTCCTTCACGACCGCCTTGACCGCCGCGTTGCGCGCGACCGCGTTCTGCACCCGGTCGTCCGGCGCCTCGCCCGCCTGCTCCATCCGTACGAGCACGGCGTGCGCGATGCGCTGCGGCAGGGCCTCGCGGGCCGCCCCGTAACGGATGTCACGGTCCGTCAACTCCCGTACGATCTCCTCCAGTTCGTACGCCGGAACGCGCCAGCGGCGCGAACCCCGCACCACCATCAGCGGCTCCGTCGGCAGCGATACGTGCGACCAGACCGCCCGCCGCAGCACCTCCGCCATCCGGGCGTCGCCCTTGACGACGGCGGTCGCCGCCTCGTCCGTGCCGCGCACCTCCACGTGCGCGACCAGGTCGTCGACCGTCGCCTGCTTGACCTCCAGTTCGCCGAGCGCCGGCAGCACCTGCTCGATGTAGTGGAGGAAGGATCGGTTCGGCCCGATGACGAGCGTGCCGGTGCGGGCGAGCCGCTCCCGGTGCGCGTAGAGGAGGTACGCGACACGGTGCAGGCCGACGGCGGTCTTTCCCGTACCGGGGCCGCCCTGCACGCACACCGTGCCGGACAGGTCGGAGCGGACGATCTCGTCCTGCTCGGGCTGGATGGTCGCGACGATGTCGCGCATCGGGCCGACGCGCGGCCGTTCGATCTCCGCCTGGAGGAGGCGGCTGGTCTGTTCGAGCTCGGCGGGGTCGGAGAGGTGTTCGTCCTCGTACGCCGTGAGGTCGCCGCCCGTGTACCCGAAGCGGCGGCGCAGCCCGACGTCCTGCGGGTTCTTCTTCGACGCCTGGTAGTACGGCTGCGAGACCGGCGCACGCCAGTCGATCACCATCGGGTCGCCGTCGGCGTCGTGCACGTGCCGGCGTCCGATGTAGAAGCGCTGGCCCTCCTGCGTGGTGTGCAGGTAGTCGAGCCGGCCGAAGAAGAGCGGGGTGTCGGCGAGGTCGGCGAGGGCCTTGATGCGGTCCTCGATCTGGCGCGTCAGGATGACGGCGTTGACCCAGTTCGCGGTGACGTCCTTGATGTCGAGCGACTCGACGTCCTCGCGCATGGCGCGCAGCGCGGCGCGCGAGGCGGAGAGGTGGGCGCGCTCGCGCGCGAGCGGATCGTCGACGTCGACGGACATGCTGAGGCCTCCGGTGGGTACGGCGCGGACACATCACGGTGGCCGCCGGTTTCCGGCCGGACGGCGGCGCTCCACGTACGAGGGACGGGAGGCGGGGAAGCCGTCGAGTCTAACGCCGGGCGGGCGCGGGGCGCGAACGGTTTTCCCGGGGGGAGCCGGGGGGCGCTGTGGGGGGGCGTACGGCAGGACCCTGGGGCGACCCGTAGGGGGTGAGGTCCGACTCACGGGGGACCCCGGTTCGACCCCTGGGCCGATGTGTTCGGAATGTCCGTTTCGGATGATGGATGCATGACCGCGACGACCCTCACCCCGATGACCGGAATCCCCCACCGCCTCGCCTTCGGCCTCCGTGCGATACGGGCCTTCGGCGCCGCCGCCGTCGGCGTCGTCCTGCTCGGCTCGTACGGGGAGCTGGGCGAGGAGGCCGGCGTACGTGACCCCCGCCCCACGCACCTCTCTGAGTAGCGCGGCCCGCTGATCTGAGTACGCCGGCCCGTACGCCGACGCCTCGCGCGCTGCTGGGCCCTCGCCGGTTCCGGACTGTGCGCCCTGGTGGGCGCGGCCGCGTCGCCCGACGGGATGTCGAACCGGGCCCGGGCGGTCGCCGTGGCCGGCGCCTACGCCCTGGCGGTCCTGGGCCCGGTCCTGGCCGCGCTGGACTAGGAGCGGGCCCAGGAGCGGTCCAAGGACGGGTCCGGGTTCCGGATCACGTCCCGGGCAGCAGCTCGCTCGCGTCCACGATCCGGTACGCGTACCCCTGCTCGGCCAGGAAGCGCTGGCGGTGGGCCGCGAAGTCCTGGTCGATGGTGTCGCGGGCGACGACCGAGTAGAAGTGCGCCTGGTGGCCGTCGGCCTTCGGGCGGAGCACCCGGCCGAGGCGCTGGGCCTCCTCCTGGCGGGAGCCGAAGGTGCCGGAGACCTGGATGGCGACGGTGGCCTCGGGGAGGTCGATGGAGAAGTTCGCGACCTTGGACACGACGAGGACGCTGATCTCGCCGTTGCGGAAGGCGTCGAAGAGCTTCTCGCGCTGCGCGTTCGAGGTCTCGCCCTTGATCACCGGGGCGTCCAGGTGGGCGCCGAGCTCGTCGAGCTGGTCGATGTACTGGCCGATGACGAGGATCTGCTGCCCGGCGAACTTCTTCACCAGCGCCTCGGTGACCCTGCGCTTGGTCGCGGTCGTGGCGCAGAAGCGGTACCTCTCCTCCGCCTCGGCCGTCGCGTACGCCAGCCGCTCGGAGTCGGTCAGGTCGACCCGTACCTCCACGCAGTCGGCGGGCGCGATGTAGCCCTGCGCCTCGATCTCCTTCCACGGCGCGTCGAAGCGCTTCGGCCCGATGAGCGAGAAGACGTCGGACTCGCGCCCGTCCTCCCGTACGAGCGTGGCGGTGAGGCCGAGCCGGCGGCGGGCCTGGAGGTCGGCGGTGAACTTGAAGACCGGCGCAGGCAGCAGGTGCACCTCGTCGTAGACGATCAGGCCCCAGTCGCGCGAGTCGAAGAGCTCCAGGTGCGGGTAGACGCCCTTCCGGCGGGTGGTGAGCACCTGGTACGTGGCGATGGTGACCGGCCGGATCTCCTTCTTCGTACCGCTGTACTCGCCGATCTCGTCCTCGGTCAGCGAGGTCCGCTTGACCAGCTCGTGCTTCCACTGGCGGGCCGAGACGGTGTTCGTGACCAGGATCAGCGTGGTCGCCTTGGCCTGCGCCATCGCCCCGGCGCCGACCAGCGTCTTTCCTGCGCCACAGGGCAGTACGACGACACCGGAGCCGCCGTGCCAGAAGCCCTCGACGGCCTGCTGCTGGTACGGGCGCAGGGACCAGCCGTCCTCGGCGAGGTCGATCGGGTGCGCCTCCCCGTCCACGTACCCGGCGAGGTCCTCGGCCGGCCAGCCCAGCTTCAGCAGGGTCTGCTTGATCTGCCCGCGCTCGGAGGGGTGCACGGCGACCGTGTCCGGGTCGATCCGCGCCCCGACCAGCGGCTGGACCTTCTTCGACCGGAGGATCTCCTCCAGGACCGGCCGGTCGGTGGTGGTGAGCACCAGCCCATGGGTGGGGTGCTTGCTGAGCGTGAGCCGCCCGTAGCGCGCCATCGTCTCCGCGACGTCCACGAGCAGCGCGTGCGGCACCGGATACCGCGAGAACTCCACGAGCGCGTCCACGACCTGCTCGGCGTCATGCCCGGCCGCCCGCGCGTTCCACAGCCCGAGCGGCGTCACCCGGTACGTATGAATGTGCTCGGGCGCCCGCTCCAGCTCGGCGAACGCCGCGATCGCCCGCCGGCAGGCGTCGGCCTGCTCGTGGTCGACCTCCAGGAGGAGCGTCTTGTCGCTCTGGACGATGAGTGGACCGTTCACGATGCGTTGCATCCCCTTCCGCGCGGCCGGATTCCAGACCGGAACCTGCAGGCCAAACATCCAGTCTGCCTGACGCGACGGAAAGAGGCGCTACCCCGCGGGCGTGCGCATCAGTGGGTTGTGGCCGATCGCGTTGTGGACGGTGAAGCTGACCGCGTCCGGGCGGTAGCGGTCGTCGGACCATTCGACCGGGCGGCCGTCGTGGGTGGTGGTGACGCGGCGGACGCGGAGGAGGGGGCTGGTGCGGCGGACGGCGAGGAGGGTGGCGTCGCGGGCGCCGGCGGAGATGGCGTCGATGACGTGCTCGCCGTGGGCGAAGACCAGGCCGGTGTCCTCGTAGAGGCGCTGGGTGACGGAGGCGCAGTCGGGGTCGACGGCCTCGACGGCGGGGGAGATCCAGTCGGCGTAGACGGTGCGCTCGACGAGCACGGGCTCGCCGTCGAGGCCGCGCAGGCGGAGCACGTTCAGCAGCGGCGTGCCTTGGGGGAGGTGGAGGCGGGCGGCGTCCTCGGCGGTGGCGGGGCGGTACTCATGGGCGACGACCCGGCCCGTGGCGGTGCGGCCCATGGCCTGGGCCCACTGGGCGAAGCTGCGCAGCTCGGCGAAGCTCTGGCTGCGGCGCGGGGCGAGGACGACCCGGCGGGCGCCCTGGCGGGAGCCGATGAGGCCCTCGGCGGCGAGGGCGGCGACGGCCTGGCGGACGGTGCCGCGCGAGACGCCGTACCGCGTGGCGAGCTCGGTCTCGGCGGGCAGGTGCGCGCCGACCGGGTACTCCTCGCGGTGGATCGCCCGCCGGAGCTCCGCGGCGATCTGCTCGTGGCGCGCGGTCATCGTGTTCCGTTCCCTCGTTTCCACGTGTGTGCAGCGTGTGTGCGGTGCGGTCAGCGTAGACCAGGGGGTCTGTGGCTGGAAATGCGCGTCAACAGGCTTGATTGTGCAGGGAATAGCGGGGATCCGTTCCGTCTCCGTTCACCTTCAGGTCATCCACACCCGGCGTACTGAGGCCGACTTGTTCAGACAAGTTCTCGCCCTGAAGTTCCCTCGAAGCTCGCCCCCGAAGCTCCTGGAGAAGCCGTGCCCGTCCCCGCGACCCTCCCGAGAAACGCCGTCCTCGGCGGCTCCCTCGCCGTCCTCGCCGCGCTCGCCCTCACCGCCTGCGGTGCCGCGCCCGAGGGCACCACCACCGCCGACGGCAAGAACGCCGCCACCGCCACCTCCGCCGCCGACTTCGGCGGCCTGGACGCCCTCGCCGCCGCGGCCAAGAAGGAGGGCACGCTGCACGCCATCGCGCTGCCGCGCGACTGGGCCAACTACGGCGCCCTCATCGACGGTTTCCAGAAGAAGTACGGCATCAAGGTCGAGGTCGAGAACCCCGACGCCTCCAGCCAGGACGAGATCAACGCCGTCACCTCCCGCAAGGGCCAGGACCGCGCCCCCGACGTCCTCGACCTCGGCAGCTCGTTCGCGCTCAGCGGCGCCCAGCAGGGCCTGTTCGCCCCGTACAAGGTGACCGCCTGGAACGACATCCCCGAGGGCCAGAAGGACCCGAAGGCCCGCTGGTACAACGACTACGGCGGCTACGTCTCCATCGGCTGCGACGCCAAGCGGGTCAAGAACTGCCCGACCACCTTCGCGGACCTCCTCAAGCCCGAGTACAAGGGCCAGGTCGCCCTCAACGGCAACCCCACCAAGTCCGGCTCCGCCTTCGGCGGCGTCTACGCGGCGGCCCTCGCCCACGGCGGCTCCTTCGACGACATCCAGCCCGGCCTCGACTTCTTCGCCGAGCTGAAGAAGAACGGCAACTACACGCCCGTCGAGTCCACCCCCGCCACCGTCGAGAAGGGCGAGACGCCCATCTCCATCGACTGGGACTACCTGAACGCGGGCTACGCCGAGGAGTTCAAGTCCAAGGGCCTCGACTGGAAGGTCGCCGTCCCCACCGACGGCCGCTACGCCCAGTACTACTCGCAGGCGATCAACAAGGACGCGCCGCACCCGGCCGCCGCCCGCCTCTGGCAGGAGTACGTCTACAGCGCCGAGGGCCAGAACCTGTGGCTCAAGGGCTTCGCCCGCCCCGTCCTGATGCCCGCCCTCGAGAAGGCCGGCACCCTCGACAACGACGCCGCCCTCAAGCTGCCCGCCGTCTCCGGCGTGCCGGCCTTCCCGACCGAGGCCCAGCAGGCCAAGGCCAAGACGACGCTGGCCCAGGGCTGGGGCAAGGCCGTCTCCGGATGACCGGCTCCCTCATGGCGGCCGCCGCTCCCCGGACCGCGTCCGGGAAGCGGCGGCGCCGCGCCCCCGCCTGGCTCGCCGCCGTCCCGCTGCTCGCCTTCACCGCGATCGCCTTCGGCGTCCCCGCCGTCGCCATGCTCGGCGGCGCCCTCACCGTCGACGACCCGGCGACGGGCGTGAGCTCGTACGGTACGGAGAACCTGACCGCCTCCCTCCAGGGCGCGTACCTCACCGCCCTGCTCGGCAGCGTCAAGCTCTCCGCGACCGCCGCCGGACTCGCCGCCCTGCTCGGGCTGCCGCTCGCCCAGGCCGTCGTGTCCTCCGGCTCCCGCGCGCTGCGCGAGGCCGTGCTCACCGCCTCCGGTGTGCTCGCCAACTTCGGCGGCGTCCCGCTCGCCTTCGCGTTCGTCGCCACCCTCGGCAACTCCGGTGTGCTCACCCGGCACCTCGGCCTCGCCGAGCAGGGCTGGAGCCTCTACAGCTTCTGGGGCCTGGTCCTCGTCTATCTGTACTTCCTGATCCCGCTGATGGTCCTCACCATCACCCCCGCCCTCGACGGGCTGCGCACCCAGTGGCGCGAGGCCGCCCGCAACAACGGCGCCACCGGCCTCCAGTACTGGCGCCACGTGGCCCTGCCGGTGCTGCTGCCGAGCCTG
Organism: Streptomyces fradiae; assembly: GCF_041270065.1. NCBI lineage: Bacteria > Bacillati > Actinomycetota > Actinomycetes > Kitasatosporales > Streptomycetaceae > Streptomyces > Streptomyces fradiae. The sequence continues at coordinate 4,504,918 of NZ_CP065958.1, forward strand.
CTCGGCGGGCTCGTGCTGCTCTTCGGCAGCGCCTTCGCCGCGTACGCCACCGCCGCCGCGATGGTCGGCAGCGCCGTCCCGCTCGTCACCCTGCAGATCTCCGACGCCATCTCCGGCAACGTCCTCGTCGGCCAGGAGAACGTGGCGCTCGCCCTCAGCCTCGACATGGTCGTCATCGCCGGGCTCGTCATGGCGGTCTATCTGCCCCTGCAACGCCGGAGTTCGCGATGGCTCGCCTGAACCGATCCCGTTCCGCGTGGCGCCCGCTCGTCCTCGGGCTCGCCGGGCTGTACTTCCTGGTGCCGCTCGCCGCCTCCGTGATCTTCACGGTCGACGTGCCCGGGCAGGGCCTCAACGTCGACGCGTACACGAAGATCATCGGCACCGAGGGCTTCACCACCAGCCTGCTGCTCTCGCTCGCGCTGGCCGCCGTCACCATCGCCGTCGTCCTGCTGCTGATGGTGCCCGCGCTGGTCGCCCTGCGGCTCGGCGCGCCCCGCCTGAAGCCGGTCGTCGAGGCGGTCTGCTCGCTGCCGCTGGTGGTGCCGCCGATCGCGTTCGTCGCCGGCCTCGGCACCGTACTGAAGTGGGGCCCCGAACACCTGGCCCGCACGCCCCTCTTCCAGACCTTCGTCGCGCTGCAGAACCCGGACTTCCCGGTGATCCTCGTCCTGGCGTACGTGGTGATGGCGCTGCCCTTCACCTACCGCGCCCTCGACGCGGGCCTCCAGGCCGTCGACGTCCGCACCCTCGTCGAGGCGGCCCGCAGCTGCGGGGCCAACGGCACCCAGGCGCTGGTCCGGGCCGTGCTGCCCAATCTGCGCGGCGCGCTGATGAACGCGGCCTTCCTCACCCTGGCCCTGGTCCTCGGCGAGTACACGGTCGCGCAGCTGCTCGGCTTCCGGCCCTTCGCCGTCTGGATCGTGAACATCTCCGGCTCCCAGGCGCAGATGTCCGTGGCCGTCTCCGTCCTCAGCCTCCTCGTCACCTGGGTGCTGCTCCTGGCCCTCTCCGGGGCCGGCGGACGGGCTCCTGGCGCGACCCGCCCCACCCGTACCTCCAAGGCCTCCAAGGGATGACCATGACCGTGACCGCCCCCTCCGCGCCGCGTACGGACACGGCCTCCGCCGCCACCGTCGAATTCCGCGGACTGCGCCGCCGGTTCGGCGCCACCACCGCCCTCGACGGGCTCGACCTCGCCGTCGCCCCCGGCGAACTGCTCGCCCTGCTCGGCCCGTCCGGCTGCGGCAAGACCACCGCCCTGCGGATGCTCGCCGGTTTCGAGCAGCCCGACTCCGGGGCCGTGCTCGTCGACGGCCAGGACATCACGCACGTGCCCGCGCACCGGCGCGACGCGGGCATGGTCTTCCAGTCGTACAGCCTCTTCCCCCACCTCGACTGCCTCGACAACGTCGCCTTCGGCCTGCGCATGCGCAAGGTCGCCAAGGCGGCGCGCAAGGCGCAGGCCGCCGAGCTGCTCGACCTGGTCGGCCTCGGCGACAAGGCCGGCCGCTACCCCCACCAGCTGTCCGGCGGCCAGCAGCAGCGCGTCGCGCTCGCCCGCGCCCTCGCCCTGCGCCCCCGCGTCCTGCTGCTCGACGAGCCGCTGTCCGCGCTCGACGCCAAGGTGCGGCTCAGTCTCCGTGAGGAGATCCGCCGCATCCAGCGCGAACTCGGCATCACCACCCTGTTCGTGACGCATGATCAGGAAGAGGCGCTGTCCATGGCCGACCGGGTCGCCGTGATGCGGGCCGGCCGCCTGGAGCAGTGCGCGCCGCCCGCCGAGCTGTACGGGCGGCCCGCGACCGCGTTCGTCGCGGAGTTCGTCGGCACGATGAGCCGGATCCCCGGGGACCTCGACGGCAGCACCGTCGAGGTACTCGGCCGGCGCCTGCCGGTGGACGGCGAGCCGCCCGCCGCCGGTACGGGGGCGGTGGACGTGCTCGTACGACCCGAGGACGTACGGGTCTCGGCGGAGGGCGCGTGCTCGGCGCGCGTCGTCGCGACGGCCTTCCTCGGCGCGACCACCCGGCTCACCGTGCGGCTCGCCGACACCACCGAGGTCAAGGCGGATCTGGCCACGCACGAGGCGGCGGCGTTCGCGGCGGGGGATGCTGTGACGGTGACCCTGCGCGAACGCCCGGTCCTGGTCGCCGCCCGCCCGTAGCAACAGAAAGTGACGTACGTACGTGAACCCCGAACGCCCGCTCCACGCCGTCCTGTTCGACATGGACGGCACGCTCGTCGACACCGAGGGACTGTGGTGGGAGGCGGTGGAGCAGGTCGCGGGCCGGCCGCTGACCGACGCCGACCGGCCCGACGTCCTCGGCCGGGCCGTCGAGCACACCGCCGCCTGGCTGGCCGCAGCGACGGGCGCCGACTCCGGTGAGCTGGCGGCGGAGCTGCACCGGGAGTTCGCCGACCGGGTACGGGCGGGCGTCGTGCCCCGGCCCGGGGCGCTCGACCTGCTGACCGCGCTGGCCGACGACGGCGTCCCCACCGCCCTCGTCACCGCCTCGCCCCGGGCCGTCGCCGACACCGTCGTCGCCGCGCTCACGGCCCTTGGCGCGCCCGGGTTCACGGTCACGGTCACCGCGGACGACACGGCGACGACGAAGCCCGAGCCCGAGCCGTACCTCGCCGCCTGCGCCGCGCTCGGCGTCGAGCCCGCGCGCTGCGTGGCGGTGGAGGACACCCCGACGGGCGTGGCGTCGGCGGAGGCGGCGGGGTGCGCGGTGCTCGCGGTCCCGTCGGTGACCCCGATCGCTCAGGGGCCCGGCCGCACCGTACGGGAGTCCCTGATCGGCGTCACGCCCGCCCTCCTCACAGATCTGACTGGCTCTCAACTCACGGTCATGAGCTGGAACCTGTGGCTCGGCGGCGGCCTGGTCGAGGACTTCCGGGCCAAGCAGCTCGCGGTGCTCCGCTCCTGCGGGGCCGACGTCGTCGGCTTCCAGGAGACGGGGCAGCTCGCCACCCAGGAACTGGCCGCCGCCCTCGGCTGGCACCACCACGCGGCCGGCGAGAACCTCGGCATCCTCAGCCGCCACCCGATCGTCGCCCGCCTCGGCGACCCCGAGGTCGGCTTCTACGGCGCGGCGGGCGTCCGCATCCGGATCGACGAGACCGGTCGTGAGGTCGACGTCTGGACGGCGCACCTCCACTACACCCCGTACGGGCCGTACGAGTCCGCCTTCGACGGGCTCCCGGCGGACGAGCTGATCGCCCACGAGGAGATCCGGCTCGCCCAGATGCGGGACACGCTGGCCCGTATCGCCAAGGAGGCGGAGGAGGACCGGTCCGTCGTCCTGGTCGGCGACTTCAACGCCCCCTCCCACCTGGACTGGCCCGACGTCCCCTGGCCGGTGACCAAGGCCGCCGAGGCCGCCGGCCTGCGCGACTCCTACCGCGAGGCCCACCCCGACCCGGCCGCGTCCCCCGGCCACACCTGGTCCCCGATCCACCCCGTCCACCCGGAGGAGGGCCCGCACGCGGGCGCCCCCGAGCCCCAGGACCGCATCGACTTCATCCTCCACAACGCCCACGGCCTGCGCACCCTCGCCTCCCGCACCCTGGTCACGGGCACCCCGTCCCCGTGGCCGGACTTCGCGGCGAACGAGTGGCCGTCGGACCACGCGGCGGTGGTGACGACCTTCGCGCTCTAGCGAAAGGAGCGGTCATCAGGCGGTGCGATCCGGGCACACTGGAGTGATGAACTTCGGGGTGGGGCTCGGCGAGGGCGGCTGGGATGTTGACGGGGCACTGCGGGCTGCGCTGAGACATACGGCCGAGGGGCTCGGGCTCGCCCTGCCCGAGTCGGACGGGCAGCGGGGTCGCCTCGCGGAGTACGTCGGCGCGGCGAGCGGCCGGCGCGTCATGGTGCATCCGCCGCGCGAGGAGCGCCGGACCTTCCTGGTGCGCCTCCGGGCGGCCGACGGCACGCCCCTGGCCTGTGGGTGGACGGCGGACATGGCCGAGGCGGTCAGGGCGACGGCGGCGTGGACGGGCGGTGCGGGGCTCGAGGAGACCAGGGCGCACGCCCCGTTCATCCAGTTCAGGCCCTGGGCCCTCGTCCACGAGCGGGAGCCGTTCGGTGCCGTCGAGTTGACGTGGCGCGTCAAGCTCGACCGCGTCCACATACCGCCGTACGACCGCCACCCGCGCGTCCACGCCCTGCTGGCGGCGGCGTACGCCCAGCCGGTGCTCCGCCGGCTGATGCCGGTCCACAGCCACTTCAACCTCTGGTTCTCCACCAGCGTCGAGAAGCCCTGGAGGACCTGGGTCGGGTATGTGCTCTGCCCGTACGACGAGGGGCTGTACGGGGTACGGAACCGAGGCGAGCCGCTCGTGCGCACCGAAACGCCGGAGGAAGCCGCCGCCTTCATGGCGGCAGCCCTCCCGGAGGGGCTCGGGCCGGCGCTCTAGCCTTCGTCCTCCACCAGCTCCGCCACGCCCGTGATCCGGTGCAGCGGGTACGTGCGGACCTCGTCGGCCGTGTGGTCGTAGCCGGTCACGAAGCCGCCCTCCACCCGGACCGGGGCGATGACCCGCTGGCTGGCCGCGCCCTCGGCGTTGACGTAGCCGATCCAGACCGCCGAGCCGGTGAGGGCGGCGGCCTGGACGGTGGCCAGGGTGTCGGCGGGGGTGGTGCGGGGGAGTTGGCCGGGGGCCAGGGGGGTTGTGGGCTCCTTGCGGACGGCGGTGGCCGCGTGGTCGCCGGCGCGGATGGCCCGTACCGCCGCCTTGAGGAGGGTCGCGTCGGGGGCCGGGGGGCCGTCGGGGACGGGGGCCGGGGCGGTACGGGGCGGGGTGCGGTAGGCATCGGCGCGGGTGATGAGGACGTCGCCCTCGGCGGACTCGGCGGCCGGTGCGTAGCCCATGGCCCGCAGGCCCTCCAGGAGCGAGGCCGGGTCGGCCTGCGCGGCGAGGACGGTCGGGGCGAGGCGGCGCAGCCGGAGGGCCGCGGCGCGCCGGTCGGCGAGGATCTCGCCGAGCACGGTGTCGTCGTCGCAGCGCACATACGCCGAGGCGGCCCCGACCCGCAGGTGCCCGTGGCGGCGGGCGACGTCGTCGATGAGGTACGAGAGGGGCTGCGGCACCGGGGTGCGCGAGTGCGCGGTGAGGAAGTCCTGCAGGTCGGAGGCGCTGCGCCCGGCGTCGAGCGCCCGCCGTACGGAGGCAGGCGTGAAGCGGTAGACGGTCGCGCCGCCCTTCGACTCGACGTCCGCGAGCACGGCCAGGGTGTCGGCCAGCGGCCGCCGCAGCGGCCCCGGGGCGACGGCCGTCAGGTCGGCCTGGAGCAGGACGTGGTCGACGGCCTCGGGCAGCAGCGGCGCGAGCAGGGTCGCTGCGCGGGAGGCGGCGACGGACGGCTCGCAGTCGTGGGAGTGCCCCTGGAGCGCGTCGTCCGCGGCCGCCTCGGCGAGCGGCAGGTTGAGCAGCGCGCGGGCGGGCGTGGCGAGGGCGCCGCGGCCGGTGATGCCGAGGAGTTCGGCCTCGTCGAGGGTCCAGACGGCGAGCTGTTCGCGCAGGTCGGCGAGGGCGGCGGTGGCGGTGCTGCCCCCGGCCCCGGCACCCTGCCCCTCGCCGGCCGCGCCCCGCAGCGGCCGGTCCCAGCGCAGCCGGGCGAGCAGCGCCTCCCGGTCGGCGGCGGCGCCCGGCGGCAGCGCGGCCTGCAGGGCGAGGACCCGGCGGCGTACCTCCGGGGCCTGCGCCCGGTCCAGGCCCGGGCCGAGCGCGGAGAGGGTGCGGCCCTTGGCGTCCTGGCCGCCGACCACGCCCGGGGTGCGGGTCGCGGCCAGCCAGGCGGCGGCGAGCCCGGCCCAGCGTTCGGCGGGCGGCAGGTCGAGCCAGTCGTCGTAGGCGGGGGTCGGCGCGTAACGCTCGTCGGCCTCGCCGTCGGAGGCCAGCAGCCCGGCCCCGTGGACGAGCTCCAGCCAGAACGCGGCGATCGGCTCCGACACGTCGAGGGCCGCGGCGGTGCGCTTGAGGTCCCGTACGGCCAGGCCGCCCGCCCGCAGCACCTGCGGCCCGCCCTGGTCCCAGGACTTCAGCAGCTCCTCGACGGTGGCGAGCGCGGTGTGCGCCTGGCCGGCCGCCGCGTTGTCCACGACCTGTGGACGGTACTCGCGGGCCGCCGTCACCTCCGGAGCCACCGGCTCCGGCGCACGGTGCGCCCGCCCGCCGCGCAGATGCAGCGCCGCCTCGCGGGGCAGCACCACGGTCCGCGTCGACACCGGAAGCAGCAGGCCCCGGTCGCGCAGCCAGCGCACCGGCGGCGCCGGATCGGCGGTCACCTCCCCGTACGGCGGCCCCCACACCAGCCGGTCCAGGACCGCGAGCGCGTCCGGCGGCGCCGTGTCGAGCAGCGCCGCCATCCTCGTACGGTCCGTGAACAGCTCCGTCAGCGCCGCCACCGCCGACACCGGGTCGTGCGTCGCGGGCAGCCCGGCGTTCGCGATGATCTCCTGCAGCCGGCCCGGCGACATCCCGGCCGTGGCCTCCGCGACGCTCGGGCCGAGCCCGGTGGGGGAGGGGTGCTGCGGCGACGGCGCGAGCAGCTCGCGCGCGGTCCGTACGAGCCGCAGCCGCTCGTCGTCGCCCCACACCAGGGCCTGTTCGCGCAGCACGGCGACGGCGCGCGGCAGCGCCGCCTCGATGTCCGGGCCGATGTCCGGGCCGATGTCCCGGCCGGTGTCAGGGTCGATCGCCGCGTCGGTCCCGTCGCCGGTGAGGAGGGCGAGGAGCACGGGGTACGGGGCGGGGTCGGGGGCCACCGCGAGCGCCTCGGCCGTCTGCAGGGCGAACCGGTCGAGCCGCTCCAGGGCCCGTACGACGGAACCACGGGTGCCGGCCCGCGTCGCCAGCTGCGTCAGGTCGTTCGGCACCGGCGACAGCAGGTCCGGCCGCGCCCGCAGCAGCGCGGCGAGCCCTTCGTCCCCACCCGCGCGGAGCGCCTCCGCGAGCGTCCGCGGCGCCGCGCCGGCGCCGGTCCCGACGCCTGTCTCCTTGGGCACGTGCGCCTCCCGGTCGAGCTCACCGATCCCACCGATCCCCATCCGGACCACGTTAGCCCCTGTACAGGCGCTACCGTCGTGCCGTGGGGATCGAGAACGACCGGTTGGTCTTCGACTATCTGAGCCGAATCGGGGACTTGGCGCAGCAGCGACAGCTCCCGGCGGCCGAGCGCCGCGAGCTGGTCTCGGGCCTGCGCGACGAGATCGAACGCCGGCGCGCCGTGCGGGGCGAGGGGGTGCGGGGCATCCTCGGGGACCTGGGTACGCCGGACGAGGTGGTGGGGCGGGTGGCGCCGGTGCCGTCGGCGCCGGCGGCACCGCCGGTGGAGGTCCCGGATGCGGAGGTTCCGTCTCCGCGGGCAGCGGACTGGTGGGACGGCGAGGCCGCCGACGCGGCGGATCCGACCGGCAGGGTCGCCGGCTTCATGGGCGGAGTGGAGATCCCGGAGCTCCTGAAGCCCCCACCGGAGGAGGACGAGGAGTCCGGGGACGAGCAGGAGGAGGCCGAAGAGGCTCCGGAGGCGAAGCGGAAGTTCCGCCTCCCCCGCTTCGGCAGCCCGCTGCTCCTCACGTCGGCCCTCCTGCTCCTCGCGGGCGCGGCCCTCGGCTCCGTACCCCCCGTCGCCGCCGGCTGGCTCCTCGCCTACCTCTCCCGCGAGCGCCGCATCGCCGCCCTCACCCTGCCCGGCCTGGCCGCCGCCGGGGGCGCCATCTGGCTCTGGGGCCGCGTCGAAGGCCGCTGGGGCGCCCCGATCCCCCCGGGCGAGGCCGCCATGGGCGCCGCCTTCTCCGCCACCTGGCCCTGGACCCTCCGCACCGCGGCGATCGTCTCGGCGCTGTACCTGCTGTGGCGGGCCCGCAGGGCCTGAGGCGCCCAGGTCTCGGTCCGGCTCCGCTCGGGGTCCGAGGCTGAGGGCGGGCCGGCGCCGCTCGGCGAGGCCGGCCGCGCGCGGCGCGGCGAAGCCGGCGCCCTCCCGGGCCGGCGCCCTCCCGGCCCGGCCCGGCCCGGCCCCCGCCCCTACCCCCGTACCGCCTCGTCCTGCTCCGTCTCTCCCACCCCGTCCGCCGACCACGGCGCGCCCGGGACCACCAGGGGCGAGCCCGTCACCGGGTCGGGGACGACGACCGAGTCCAGGCCGAAGACGTCGCGGACGAGGTCGGCGGTGACGACCTCGTCCGGGGCGCCCTCTGCGACGACGTGGCCGGACTTCATGGCGACGAGGTGGTCGGCGTAGCGGGCGGCCTGGTTGAGGTCGTGGAGGACGAGGACGATCGTGCGGCCGCGGGCGCGGTTGAGGCGGCGGACCAGGTCGAGGACCTCGACCTGGTGGGCGATGTCCAGGTAGGTGGTGGGCTCGTCGAGCAGGAGGAGATCGGTCTCCTGGGCGAGGGCCATCGCGATCCAGACGCGCTGGCGCTGGCCGCCGGACAGCTCGTCCACGGAGCGGTCGGCGAGGGTGGTGACGTCCGTACGGGCCATCGCGTCGACGACCGCGCGCTCGTCCTCCTCCGACCACTGCTTCCACCACGCCTGGTGCGGCTGCCGCCCCCGCGCGACCAGGTCGCCGACCGAGATCGCCTCCGGGGCCACCGGGGTCTGCGGCAGCAGGCCGATGTTCTGGGCGACGCGCTTCGTCGGGAGCTTGGCCAGCTCCTCGCCGTCGAGCAGGACGGCGCCGCCCTTGGGCTTGAGCAGCCGCCCGAGGGCCCGCAGCGTCGTGGACTTGCCGCACGCGTTCGGGCCGACGATGACGGTCACCTTGCCGTCCGGGATCGCCAGGTCCAGCTCGTGGACGACGGTCCGCTCCTCGTACGCGAGCGTCAGCTCACGCGTCCTCAGCCGGGTCTCCGGCCGGGTCTCCAGCCTGCTCAACGCCCACCTCCGGTGCGCGCACCGCGCACGATCAGCCAGATCAGATACGGGGCGCCCACCGCCGCCGTCAGAACGCCCACCGGCAGTTCGGTGGGCGCGAAGAGCCGCCGGCCGAGCACATCGGCCGCGACCACGATCAGCGCGCCGAGCAGCGCCGAGCACAGCAGCGGGATCTGCGCCGTCCGGGTGACCCGGCGCGCGATCTGCGGCGCGAGCAGCGCCACGAAGTCGACCGGCCCGGCGACGCCCGTCGCGACCGACGCCAGCACCACGCCCACCGTCACGAGCCCGAGCCGCACCCGCCCGAGCCGTACGCCGAGCGCCGTCGCCGTGTCGTCGTCCAACGACACCGAGCGCTGCGCCCGCGCCGCCCACAGCACCGCCGGCAGCATCACGAGCAGCGTCCAGCGCAGCGGCGCCGCCTCGTCCCAGCCCCGCCCGTTGAGGGAGCCGGTCATCCAGATCTGCGCCTGCTGGGCGACCAGGTAGTCGCCCTTCGTCATGAAGAGATGGGTCAGCGAGCGCAGCGCGATCGCGAAACCGATGCCGATCAGCACGAAGCGCGTCGCGTGCAGCCCGCCGCGCCACGCGAACACGTACACAAGGCCGGCCGCGAGCAGCCCGCCCGCGATCGACACGTACGGGATCACGCTGTACGAGGCGAGCCCGAAGGTCATCGCGGCGACCGTGACCGCACCCGCGCCCTGGCTGATGCCGATGACGTCGGGGCTGGCCAGCGGGTTGCGGGCGACGGTCTGGATGAGGGCGCCCGCGACGCCGAACGCCGCGCCGACCATCAGGCCCGTCTCCAGGCGCGGCAGCCGCAGCTCCTCGACGATCAGCGACTCCTCGGGGCCGAGCAGGACCCGCAGGACCTCGCCGGGCCCGATGAACCGCTCGCCCACGCACAGCGACACCACCGCGACGGCGGCCAGGAGGACGAGCAGGACGGCGGCGGCCACGGCGGAGCGCCGGTGCACGAGGAAGGACGCGCGCCCGGCGACGCGTACGACCCCGTAGCCGTGAGGCCGCATCCGCATCTGTGTGGCGCTCATGCCGGCACCGCCTTCCGGCGCACCAGCGTCACCAGGAACGGCACGCCGATCAGCGCGGTCATCACACCCGCCGGGACCTCGCCCGGCGGGAACAGGATCCGCCCGAGCACGTCCGCCACGAGCAGCATCACCGGCCCGATGAGCGCCGCCATCGGCAGCAGCCAGCGGTGGTCGCCGCCGACCACGGCCCGGGCGATGTGGGGTACGGCGAGGCCGACGAAGGCGATCGGCCCGGCGGCGGCGACCCCGGCGCCGGTCAGTACGGTCGCGCCGACCCCGCCGACGATCCGTACCGTCGCCACCCGCTGCCCGAGCCCCTTGGCCACGTCCTCGCCGAGCGCGAGCGCGTCAAGGCCGCGCGCCACGGACAGCACGAGGACCGCGCCGAGCAGCAGGAAGGGCCAGATCTGGCCGACGACCTGGACGTCCCGGCCGTCCAGCGAGCCGATCTGCCAGAACCGGAACTCGTCGAGCGCCGACGCCTTCGTCGTCAGGACGCCGGTGGTCACGGACAGCAGCAGCGCGTTGATCGCCGCGCCGCCGAGCGCCAGCTTCACGGGCGTCGCCCCGCCCCGGCCGCTCGACGCGATCGCGTACACGGCGACGGACGCGAGCGCGGCGCCGGCGAAGGCGAACCACACGTACCCGGTGAGGGTGTGCACCCCGGCGAACGCGAGGGCGAGGACGACGCCGACCGAGGCGCCCTGGCTGATGCCGAGGATGCCGGGGTCGGCGATCGGGTTACGGGTGATGCCCTGCAGCGCGGTCCCGGCGAGCGCGAGCGCCGCGCCGACCATCAGACCGATCAGCGTGCGCGGCACCCGGAGCTGCCGCACCACCTCGGCGTCGTCGCCCGTGGCGCCGTGCAGCAGCGCGTCGAGCACGGTGGACGGCGGGACGGCGCGGGCACCGACCGCGAGACTGAGCAGAACCGCGACGAGCAGGGCGACCAGGGCCGCCGTGGTCGCGACGACGCGCCGAGTGGCGCGTCGGCCGACCCGTCGGTTACGTGCAGCGGACATGGAGATGAGGTTAGCCAAGGCTTCGCTAAGTGAGGACGGCGCCCCGGTCCTGTTTCGAACACCTGGGCACAATGGCCCCCATGGAATCCCGCACCGGCACCGCCCCCGCCGCAGCCCCCGCCGCCGCCCCCGCCACGGCTCCCACCGTCGGCTTCGACCTGGACATGACCCTCATCGACTCCCGCCCCGGCATCCACGCCGTCTACATGGCGCTCGCCGCCGAGACCGGGGTCACGATCGACGCCGACCTGGCGGTCTCCCGGCTCGGGCCGCCGCTGCAGCAGGAGATCGCCGAGTGGTTCCCGGCGGAGCGGGTGGACGCGATGGTGGAGCGCTACCGGGCCCTCTACCCGACGTACGCCATCGAGTCGAGCCTTCCGCTGCCCGGCGCGCGGGATGCGATTCAAGCCGTTCGCGAAGCGGGTGGCCGGACCCTGGTCGTCACCGCCAAGAACGAGCCGCACGCCAAGCTGCACCTCTCGTACCTCGGCATCGACCCGGACGCCGTGGTCGGCGGCCTGTGGGCCGAGGGCAAGGCGGAGGCGCTGCGCGCGCACGGCGCGACGGTGTACGTCGGCGACCACCTCGGCGACATCCGCGGCGCGGAGGCGGCCGGCGCCCTCTCGGTGGCCGTGGCCACCGGCCCGTACACCCCGGAGGGCCTGCGGGCGGCCGGCGCGGACGTGGTCCTGACCGACCTGACGGACTTCCGCCCCTGGTGGGAGGCGTACGTGAAGGACCTGCGCGGCTAGGCCGCCTGGCGGGCCTGCACGGCCCGCGCCCGGCGCCGCCCGGCGGCGATCGACCGCAGCACCCCGGCGCCGGCGACGAGGAAGCCGACGCCCATCAGCATCGACACCAGGTAGGCGACGGTCGGGAACGGATCGGTCCCGAGGAACAGCGGAGCCACCGTGACCAGGGTCGCGACCGCCCCGACGGCGAAGAGGATCACACCGGCCCGGACGAGCCCGTCACCGGGCGCGCTGTCGTGCGCCGGGGCCTTGGGGGTTTCGTTACGCATTCGGCCAGGGTAGTTCCCAGGCCGAGGGGAACGGACCGGAGACGTCTTGTCACCGGGCCACAGCCCACTAGCCTGGGTTCCGGCGGGTCGGTGACCCGCTGTCATTCTTTCCGCTTCCAGACTTCCAGCTTCAAGATTTTCCTTCCAGAGTTTCCACAGGGCCGGGACCCCGGCACACCCATCGAGTACGAGGACGAGGGAACGGACGTGCCTACCGGCAAGGTCAAATGGTTCAACAGCGAGAAGGGCTTCGGCTTTCTCTCCCGCGACGACGGCGGCGACGTCTTCGTGCACTCGTCGGTGCTGCCCGCCGGAGTCGACGCCCTGAAGCCGGGTCAGCGCGTGGAGTTCGGCGTGGTCGCCGGGCAGCGCGGGGACCAGGCGCTCTCCGTGACGGTCCTCGACCCGGCCCCGTCCGTCGCCGCGGCGCAGCGCCGTAAGCCCGACGAACTGGCGTCCATCGTGCAGGACCTCACCACGCTCCTGGAGAACATCACGCCGATGCTGGAGCGCGGCCGCTACCCCGACAAGGTGCACGGCAAGAAGATCGCCGGCCTGCTGCGGGCGGTCGCCGACCAGCTCGACGTGTAGTCGCCCGTCCGGTTCCCGTCCGGTTACGGGAAACGCAGCGCGTCCGGGCCGAGGGGCGGTACGAGTCCCTCGGCCGCGGCGCGGGTGAGCAGGCCGCGGACGGCCGCGTAGCCGTGCTCGCCGAGGTCCGCCGTGAACTCGTTGACGTAGAGGCCGATGTGCTGATCGGCCACCTTGGGTTCCATCTCCTGCGCGTGTTCGAGTACGTAGGGGCGGGAGGCGGACGGGTCGTCCCAGGCCATCCGCACCGAGGCGCGCGCCGCGTCGGCGAGCCGCCGCAGCATGTCCTCGCCGAGCGAGCGCTTGGCGACGATCGCGCCGAGCGGGATCGGCAGGCCGGTGGTGTGCTCCCAGTGCTCGCCCATGTCGGCGAGCGCGTGCAGACCGTAGTTCTGGTACGTGAAACGGGCCTCGTGGATGACGAGACCGGCGTCCACCTTGCCGTCCCGTACCGCCGGCATGATCTCGTGGAAGGGCAGCACGACGACCTCGCCGACCCCTCCCGGGACGGTGTCCGCCGCCCACAGCCGGAAGAGCAGATAGGCCGTCGAGCGCTCGCTCGGCACCGCGACCGTCTTGCCGGCCAGATCCGCCGGGTCGCCCGCCTCCCGGGTGAGCACCAGCGGCCCGCAGCCGCGCCCCAGGGCGCCGCCGCAGGGCAGCAGGGCGTATTCGTCGAGGATCCACGGCAGCACCGCGTACGACACCTTCAGGACGTCGTACGGGGCGTCGCCGGCCTCCGCCCAGCCGTTGGTCAGGTCGATGTCGGCGAAGGTCACGTCGAGCCGCGGGGCGTCCGGGACCCGGCCGTGCGCCCAGGCGTCGAAGACGAAGGTGTCGTTCGGGCACGGCGAGTAGGCGATCTTCAGCTTGGGCACGACGGGAACTCCTCCGGCTCCACGAGAGCGGTCACGAGAGCGGTCACGAAGACGGTGCGGCTGAGCCGCTCGACGGCGTCCCGCAGCGCGGCCAGGGCCTCGCCGATGCGCCAGGCGGCGCGGTCGCGCGGGCCGACGGCGTTCGACACGGCCCGCACCTCGACGACGGGCACGCCGTACGCCGCGGCCGCCTCGGCCACCCCGAAGCCCTCCATCGCCTCGGCGGCGGCCCCCGGGTGACGGGCCGCCAGCTCGGCGGCGCGCGCGGCGGTGCCGGTCACGGTGGAGACGGTGAGCACCGGGCCGGTGACGGCGCCGGGGATCGCGCCCGCGATCCGGTCGACGAGCTGCTTCGGCACGGGGTGCGCGGAGCGCCCGAAGCCGAGCTCCTCGACGGAGAGGTAGCCGCCGGGCGCGTCGGGCGACTGCGCGCCCAGGTCGGCCGCGACGATGCTGTCGGACACGACGACGGTGCCGATGGGGGCGTGCGGGAGGAAACCGCCGGCGATCCCGGCGGAGACGATCAGGTCGTACGGGCGGTTCTGGGCGCCCTGGGCGTGTGCCCGGGCGAGCGCCGTGGCGGTGGCCGCGGCGGCGGCCGCGGGCCCCACACCCCCGACGAGGACGTCGACGACGGGCCCCTCCGACCCGGCGGGGGGTGTCGTGAGTGCCGTGAGGCCGGCGGCGACGGAGTCCGCCTCCGCCGCCACGGCCGTCACGATGAGAATCCGGTGGATCACCGGTGGATCAGGATTCCTTCTTCTTCAGCTCGAAGTGCCAGATGCCGGTCACCGACTTGCCGGTGTTCTCGACGATCGTGACCTGCGTCTGGTTGGTCTCCTCGCCCGTCTGGGTGGAGAAGAAGGCGCTGGCCGGAATGGTCCGGTAGGTCTTCTTGAACGGCTCCGGCTCGGCCGCCTGGCCGCCCAGGAAGATCGTCCAGCCGTTGTCGGCGATGTCCGGGTCGACGCCGAAGCGGACCTTGTCGGACGGGTCGACCGAGATGGAGTGCTCGGACTTCTTGTTCAGGCAGGCGGCGATCTGCTTCTCCGCGATGGGGTCGCCGTCGTTGTAGCAGGCGGCCTCGGAGTTCACCGACTTGGACCCGACCGTCACGGTCGCAACCGGGGTCGGCTTGTCACAGGCGGAGAGGACGAGGAGCCCCGCGGAGACGGCCCCGAGGGCCACGGCGGCCCGGCGGCGCTTACGGGTGAGGAACGCAACGGTCATGAGCCGAAGGCTATCGGGCCCCTGCCGTCCTGCCACGCGGGGGTACGGCGTGCCGCGCGCGAGCCCACCCACGGGGCCCCGCGCCTGCCCTCCCGCACCCGTACGGACCGGCGCCCACCCCCTACGCCACCTTCTCCTTCCGCGCTCCCCCCTTCCGTCCCGGCCTCCGCGCCGCCGCCACCAGGCCCCGTACGGCAAGGAGCCAGCCGAGCGCCAGGATGCCGGCGGCCACGGCCATGCCCACCGAGCCGTTCAGCGGCAGCGAGATGCCGATCGCGCCGCCCACCACCCAGGCCATCTGCAGGGCCGTCTCCGAACGGGCGAACGCCGAGGTCCGCACCGTCTCCGGGACGTCGCGCTGGATCAGCGCGTCGAGCGACAGCTTGGACAGGGCCTGGGTCAGGCCGGCGACCGCGCCGAGGACCGCCACCATCAGACCGCCAAAGAAGATCGCGGCCAGCACGGCGGTCGCGAGGACGATCGACAGCATCGTGGCGATGATCACTTCGGGCCCGTGCCCCCGCTCCTTCAGCAGCGAGCCGACCGCCGTCCCGCACGCGTTGCCGACGCCCGCCGCCACCGCCACCATGCCGAGCGACACCGCCGCGCTCTGCCCGGGCAGCGGGTGCACGCGCAGCAGGAAGGCCAGGAAGAAGATCAGGAAACCCGACAGCATGCGCTGCGAGGCGTTCGCCTGGAGGCCGTGCAGGACCGCCGGGCCCACCGTCCGCAGGCTGGGTTTCTTCTCGCCGTGGGTGAGCAGGTGGGCCCGCCGCTCGCCCCGCGCCGAGTCCACCTTGTGCGGCAGCCGCAGCGCCCAGTACGTACCGAGCAGGAACAGCGCGCACGCCCCGTACAGCGGCCAGCCCGACCCGACCGTCTGCAGCCCGGCGCCGATCGGCGCGGCGATGCCGGTGGCGAGCAGGCCCGCCAGCGTCACCCGCGAGTTCGCCTTCACGAGGGAGAAGTTCGGTGGCAGCAGGCGGGGCACGACGGCGCTGCGCACCACCCCGTACGCCTTCGAGGCCACGAGCACGCCGAGCGCCGCCGGATAGAGCTGGATCCCGCCGGTCGCGACCGCGCCCGACATCAGGATGGCCAGGACCGCCCGGGTCAGCATCGCGCCCGCCATCGCCGCGCGCCGGCCGTGCGGGAGCCGGTCCAGGAGCGGGCCGATGACGGGGGCGAGGAGGGTGAAGGGCGCCATGGTGATCGCGAGGTAGAGCGCGACCCGGCCGCGCGCCTCGTCGGTCGGTACCGAGAAGAAGACCGTGGAGGCGAGCGCGACGGTGATCATGACGTCGCCGGCGCCGTTCACGGCGTGCAGCTCGATCAGTTTCCCGAGGCCGGATTCGCCGGCCCCGTGGGCGTGCGTGGCCTTGCGGATGCCCTTCGCGGTGCCCGTGAACGGCAGGTGCAGGGCGCGGCCCACCTTCCGGCCCGCTCGGCTGAGCGGCCCGGCATGATCGTGGGATCGTGCGGAAGACCGTGCGGCTGCCACTCCGTCATAGTGCCCCACGGACCGGTCGGACGAACCGTTGACAGGGCCCGGCGGGGCCTGTGGGCCGTGTTCCGGGGGCCGCGGCCCCCGTTCCGCGGTCCGCGATGCGGGCCACTTGGGGCGGGCAGGTGGGCTGAGCGCTGCGAACGGGGTAGCGTGCGTAGCGCGCCACCGGCGGATGTTCTCGGCCGCGCGCCTCTTCGGCATCCCGCAGAATGGATGACGATAGGTGTGCCCGAGACACGCGAGAAGCACGAGAGACATGTCGGGCGTGGACGTCGATGCGGCCCTCTGGTCCGCTCCGCCCACGGCCCCGTACCTCCCTCCCGCCTGCTCCCGCTCCTCGGCCGGCGCACCCGTGAGACGGCGTAGGAGAGAAGCGAGACCTGTGAGTGCTGCGACGACGCGAAGCCGTACCCCGCGAGCCACGCGTGCCCCGCGAGCCGTACGTACCCCCGACCGTCTGTGCGCCGAGGCGGTAGACCTCGCGAGGGAGGCCGCCGACGAGGCGGCCGCGCCCGGCGTGGTCGGCGCGCATGTGGAGGTCGTCGCCGAGGGCGACCGGGTCGTCACGCACTTCTTCGAGTCGAAGGAGCCCGGCTACCGGGGCTGGCGCTGGGCCGTGACCGTCACCCGGGCGTCCCGGGCCAAGAACGTCACGCTTGACGAAACCGTCCTGCTGCCCGGTCCCGACGCCCTCATGGCCCCCGAGTGGGTGCCGTGGAGCGAGCGGCTGCGGCCCGGCGACATGGGGCCCGGGGACCTGCTGCCGACGGAGCAGGACGACCTGCGCCTGGAGCCCGGCTACTCGGGCGAGGACACGCCGCCGCCGAACTCCGCCGTCTCGGAGGAGATGGTGGACCACCTCGACGAGGAGGACGCCGAGCTGACCTCGCGCACGCCGTCGCGGGGCGCGATCGCGGCGGTCGCGGAGGAGCTCGGGATGCGGCGGGCGCGGGTGCTCTCGCGGTACGGGCTGCACGTGGCGGCGGACCGCTGGGACGAGGCGTTCGGGGCGAAGACCCCGATGGCGCAGGCGGCGCCGGCGACGTGCGAGTCGTGCGCCTTCCTGGTGCCGATCGCGGGGTCGCTGAAGCAGGCGTTCGGTGTCTGCGCGAACGAGTTCTCCCCGGCGGACGGGCGGGTCGTCTCCCTGTCGTACGGCTGCGGCGGCCACTCCGAGGCGGCCGTCATGCCGAAGCCGCCGCGTCCGGCGCCGCCGGTCCTCGACTCGATGGCGGCGGACGAGTTCCCGCTGCGCCCGGCGAAGGACTCGGGCTCGACGACGGAGCCGGACGGGGCGTCGGAGGACCTGGGGCACTCGTAGGGGGCTGCGGCCCGTGCGGACGGCGCCTCCCGCGCCGGGCGGTTCGCCCAACCGTTGCGTCTTCGCCCCGTCGGGGCGGTGCCTGCACGCGCGGGGTCCCACCGCACGTGTGGCCGTCGGCCTCCGCCCCACCCCGTGTGGGCATTCGTCCCGCTGGGGCGGGACGGGTGGGCACACGGGACGGCGCCCATGCGGGCGCGTTCCGCACCTGCGCCTGGACCCGCACCACCGGTGCGGCGCCCATGGGTGACCGTTCAGGCGCGGAAGCCTAGGCCCGGCAAGGGGCGCCGTCCGTTGTGCCCACCCGTTCCGCCCCTGCGGAACGTATGCCCACAACGGAGGTGGTGGCAGGGCGCAGCCTCGTCGGGGCGGAGGGCCACGCCCCGTCGGGGCGGGAGGGTCCGCAGGTGGGCGCCCCGCACGCTGAAGCGCAGGCGCGGAAGCGCCAGGCTCCGCAGGGAGCGCCAGGCCCGGCCAGGGACCAGGCCCATCCCGCGGCGCGGAAGCGCCAGGCCCCGCGAGGAGCGCCAGGCCCCGCCCGGGGGCGCAAGGCCCCGCAGGTGGGTGCCCCGCCGCGCGCACCCCGCTTCGCGCGGTACCTTCGGCACCGGCCGGGGTTCGGAACCGGTCGGTACCCCGAAAACGAACCGTCCCGCAGAGTGGAGTCAGGCGTGAGCGTCAGCGTCAGGACGTCGACCGACGGAACCGACCCCTTCGGTACCGCACGGCTCCGCAGAAGCGTGCTCGACGCGTGGGCGGCCGGCGGGGCGCGGTTCCGGGAGGACGCCAACGCCGAGGAGGACCTGGTCCTCGGCGGCTACCGGGACCGGCTCGTCGTCGAGCTGGCGCAGAACGCGTCGGACGCCGCCCGCCGCGCCGCCGTCACCGGCCGGCTCCGGCTCACCCTGCACCCGGCCGGCGCCGACGGCCCCGCCGTACTGGCCGCGGCCAACACGGGCGCCCCCCTGGACGCCACCGGCGTGGAGTCGCTGTCGACGCTCCGCGCGTCCGCGAAGCGCACCGAGCGCGACACGGACGCCGGCTCCGGCGCGGTGGGCCGGTTCGGCGTCGGGTTCGCCGCCGTGCTCGCCGTCACCGACGAGCCCGCGGTCCTCGGCCGCCACGGCGGCGTCCGCTGGTCGCTCGCCGAGGCCCGCGAGCTGGCCGCCGACGTGGCCCGGCACAGCCCGGGCCTGGGCGACGAACTGCGCCGCCGGGACGGCCACGTACCGCTGCTCCGCCTGCCGCTGCCCGCCGAGGGCACCGCGCCCGACGGCTACGACACGGTCGTCGTGCTGCCGCTGCGGGACGCCGCCGCCGAGGGTCTGGCACAGCGGCTGCTCGACTCCGTCGACGACGCGCTGCTGCTCACCCTGCCCGGGCTCACCGAGGTCGTCGTCGAGACCCCGGAGGGCACCCGTACCCTCACCCGGGAGGACCGCGACGGCTACACCCACATCGCCGACTCCGCCGCCGGCACCCGCCGCTGGCGCACCGTCAGCCACGCGGGACCGCTCGACCCGGCCCTCCTGAAGGACCGGCCGACCGAGGAGCGGCTGCGCCCGCACTGGTCGGTCACCTGGGCCGTACCGGTGGACGCGGACGGCGCGCCGCAGTTCCCGCGCACCGCGCCCGTCGTGCACGCGCCGACCCCCACCGACGAGCCGCTGGGCATCCCGGCGCTGCTCATCGCCTCGTTCCCGCTGGACACCGCGCGCCGCCATCCGGCGCCCGGGCCGCTCACGGACTTCCTGGTGGAGAAGGCGGGCGAGGCGTACGCGGAGCTGCTCGCCGACTGGCAGCCGGTGAGCACCGGCACGCTCGACCTCGTACCGGGGCCGCTCGGCAAGGGCGTCCTGGACGGGGCGGTGCGCGGGGCGGTCCTGGAGCGGCTGCCGCGGATCGCGTTCCTGGCGCCGGCCGTCGCCTCGGAGGAGCTGCCCGCGCTGCGGCCGATCGAGGCGGAGGTCGTGGAGGGCGCGGGCGCGGAGACCGTCGCGGTGCTCGCGGAGGTGTTCCCGACGCTGCTGCCGGCGGGGCTCGAACGCCGGGTGGAGCTGCGCACGCTGGGCGTCGGGCGGCTGCCGCTGACCGAGGCGATCGACCGGCTCGCGGGCGTGGACCGGGCGCCGGAGTGGTGGTGGCGGCTGTACGACTCGCTGGCCGGCGTCGACCCGGACCGGCTGACCGGCCTCCCGGTGCCGCTGCTCGGTGACGCCCGGACGGCCGCCTCGTACCCGGCCGACGACGAGGAGGGCGCGCCGCAGGCCGCCGGGGTCCGTACCACCATCGGCCCCCGCCAGGTCCTGCTCCCGCAGGAGCACACCCCCGTCGACCTGGCCCGGCTCGGCCTGAAGGTCGCCCACCCGGACGCCGCGCACCCGGTCCTGGAGAAGCTGGGCGCCGTACCGGCGACGCCGCGCGCGGTGCTTACCACGCCGCAGGTTCGGGCGGCGGTCGCCGCCTCGCTGGACGCGGGGGAGATCTGGGACGAGGACGCCGACACGCTGGACGCGGACGAGCTCGCCGAGACCGTGCTCGCGCTCGTACGGGACGCGGATCTGGCGCCCGGCGACGAGCCGTGGCTCGGGGCGCTCGCGCTGCCGGACGAGGACGGGGAGTCGGCCCCGGCGGGCGAACTCGTCATGCCGGGCTCGGCCTTCGCGTCCGTGATGCGGGAGGACGAACTCGCCTTCGTGGACGCCGAGCTCGCCGAGCGCTGGGGCGAGCAGCCGCTCGCCGCGTGCGGGGTGCTCGCCGGCTTCCAGCTGGTGCGGGCCGCGGACCTGGTCCTCGACCCGGACGAACTTGAGCCGCGCGAGGGCGACTTCGCGGAGCCGGACGACGCGGGGCTGCTCGACGCGGTCGACGTGTGGTGCGAGGACGTGCTCGACCGGCTGCCCGAGACCTCGGTGCCGCCGGTGGCGACGGAGATCGTGGCGGTACGGGACCTGGACCTGGTCGACGACGACGCCTGGCCGCGCGCCCTCGCCCTGCTCGCGCGGCCGCCGCTGCGGGACGCGCTGACCCAGCCCGTACGGGTGCTGCTGCCGGACGGCACGACGGAGACGGTCCGCTCGTACACGGCGTGGTGGCTGCGCGACCACCCCGTCCTGGACGGGCGGCGGCCCGCCGGGCTGCGGGCGGCCGGCACGGATCCGCTGCTCATCGGGCTTTACGACGCGGCCGACGCGACCGGCTTCGAGGACGAGCAGGTGCTGCGGGCCCTGGGCGTGCGCACCTCGGTGTCCGCGCTGCTCGACGAGCCGGGCGGCGCGGCGGAGCTCCTCGGGCGGCTCGCCGACCCGTCCCGCGAGGTCTCCGGCGCCCAACTGCACGCCCTGTACACGGCCCTGGCCGATCTCGACCCGGAGCAGGTGACACTGCCGGACGAGCTGCGGGCGGTGGTCGACGGCGAGCTGGTGGTGGTCGACGCGGCCGACGCGCTGGTCGCCGACGCGCCCGACCTGCTGCCCCTCACCGCGGGGCTTCCGCTGCTGCCGGTCGCCCCGGCCCGGGCCGCGGAGCTGGCCGAGCTGTTCCAGGTCCGCCGCCTGAGCGAGGCGGTCGAGGCCGAGGTCACCACGACCGGCGAGGAACACGAGGTCCCCTCCTCGGTCCACGCCCTCCTCGGCCCGGCCACCCCCGCCACCTACGTCGAACACGACGAACTCCGCGCCGCCGGCACCGAACTCGACTGGCGCCGCACCCCCGACGGCGTCATCCACGCCGCCACCCTGGAGGGCGTCGCCGCCGGCCTCGCCTGGGCCGCCGGCCAATGGCCCCGCCGCTTCGAGGTCGCGGCCCTGCTGGAGGACCCGTCGAGGACGGCGGAGCTGGCCCGGGACCGCTGGTTCGATTGACCGCAGGGGGTCAGTACTTGGCGGCGAGACTCACCTGGGTGTCGCCGCCCGCCCCTTCGAGCCGCCACCGCAGCCACTTGGGGTCGGGCGCGTTCGTGCTCGCGGACAGCCAGTGTCCGGGCACGACGATGCCGTGCCAGTTCTCCACCCAGAAGCATTCGGTGCCGCCGATGCAGAACGGGCCTACGCAGATGCACTCCCACACGTCGACGAACATCGTGGCGTTGCTGGTCCCCTCGGCGCCGACCATCGTGATCCCGGTCCCGTATCCGACGGCGTGGTCGGTGCCGCAGATCGCCCAGTCGAAGCCCTGGACACAGGCCTGGGCGCCGGGGCAGAAGGTGTTCTTGAACCAGATCTGTTCGTCGGTGGTGCGTACCGCCGCTTCCTTGTAACCGACGGGTTCGCCCGCCGTCTGCTGTCCGGCCTCGGGCGGGGCCGCGATCTCGCCCGGTGTGGCGGGCAGTTGCTCGACGGCCCGGCCGCCCTCCACGATCGCCCTCATTCCGGAGGGAAAGTCGAGGATCTGCAGGGCATGGTCGTTCCCCATGTCCATCGTGGTGCTGGCGCGCGGCGGGAGCCCGCGCTTGACGCGGCTGTTGGTGGTGGTCATCTCGTGACTTCTTCCCTGTGGCGCCGGAGCGCGCCGGTGACGCGACCGGCGAAGAAGAATGAGCTGAAGGAGAAGGTGCCGAAAGAGGCGAGGGAATCGCGCGGCGCCTGAACCGAGGGCGCCCGAACCGTGGCCGTCCGACCGAGGACGTCCGCCCCGGGAGCCTGCCGGGGACTGTCACCCCGTGCACCCGCGCGACGCCATTCGTTTCAGTCTGGCACGCCCGTGCCCGACTGTCCTCCCGGCCGGCCCGCGACCGCCACCCCCGCCGCCCACAGCACCCCCGCGATCAGCGCCGCACCTCCCTCGTACGGCCCCTGGATCGACCAGGCCCACCACTCCGGGGTGTTGTCCTCGCCCACGCCGAGCAGCAGGGTCGGGCCGAAGGTGGCCAGGGGGAGGAGCCAGGCCAGGCCCGAGCCGAAGAGGCGGGCGCTGAGGGCCGCGAGGCCGAGGTGGCCGATCGCGTTGCGGGCGGAGGCGGTGAAGACCTCGGGCGGGGTGCCGGTGAGGAGCGGCAGGGCCGCGAGTCCGACCGCGAGCAGGGTGAGGGCGAGGACATGGAGGCGCCGGAACAGGTGCATGGGGCGGGCCGAGAGGTGTTCCAGGTCCGCCTGCGGGGTGTGCAGGGTCGTGCCGAGGACCACGGCGTACGCGACGGGCGCGACCGCCGCCACCGGCACGCTGAAGTCGACCAGGTGGCGGAAGTCGGGGAGTTCCACCCGCGACCGGGTGAACACCGCCGTCGCGACGGCCAGGACCAGCGCGGTCGCCGCCGCCGCGGGCACCCCGCGGCTGCGGGCGAAGGCGAGGGCCGGACGGGCCGGGTTCGCGGCGCTCACCGGGGAGCGCCGGGGAGCGCCGGTACGGGCGCGCACGTGCCGACGGCCGCCGCGGCGCCGGAGAGCCACCGGTCCTGCTCGGCGGCCGGGGCCTTCCGTACGCGTTCGACGGCGTCGGAGAACCGCTCCCCGTAGTACGGCACCGGCAGCCCCGCCCGGGACCGCAGCACCGCCTGGACGAGGAAGACGTCCGGGTAGCCGCCGGTCTCCGCGAGCGTGATCGGCGCGCAGCCGGGCGGCGGCGCGGGCAGGGCGGCGTCCAGCATCGACTCGGTGAGCGTGCGGCGGTCCACGATCGGCCGGTAGACCGGCAGTTCGGCGCCGGGCGCGTTCCCGGCGCCCCCGCCCCTCGGCGCCCGCAGGCCCGTCTCGTAGAAATGCCGCCGGAAACCCGGCAGTTGTCCCGTCGCCCGGTCCACGACCCGCGCCGCCGACTCCGCCTCCGGCAGCAGATGCCGGTCGGCGGGCCACAGACACGCGGTCGTACGGCCCTGGGTCACGCAGGCGGGTTCGGCCGGCTGGGGTGCGCGGGTCGCCCAGAAGGGGTCGGGGTCCGGCGCGCGGAGGCTCAGCAGCACGCCCGCGGCGGTCAGCGCCACCACCACGGGCACCGCGAGGACCGGGCCGGGCACGACCACCGCGCGCCGTACGAGCGCGGGCAGGGCGAGCAGCGCCAGGGCCGCCGCCGCGCACCACGCGGCGGCGACGAGCAACCGGAAGGTGTCGGGCCGGAACGTGACGTCCCAGTGGTCGTCGATGGCCGGCAGCAGCCGCCCCACGGAGAGCCCGGGCGCGAACGCCAGGACGACGAACGCCCCGTACCAGAACACGCCCATCGCCGGGGCGACGATCCGCGACGGCAGCAGGGTTCCGGCGGCGACCCCGGCGGCGATCTGCAGGCCGGTCATCGCGACGGCGAGGACCAGCGGGCTCCACACGGGATCGGTGACCTCGCTGACACCGGCCGTACGAGTGAAGGCGACGGCGGTCATGACGGCGTACGCCGCCACCGACCACAGCCAGGCCGCGCCCCACAGGAGCAGCGCCTGTGACCAGCCGCTCCGGGGGGTGGTGTCCGCCCACGCGCTGGTACGGGTGCGGTGCGCGCGGCCGGCGCTCCAGGCCGCGGCGGCGCTCATGAGCGAGCCCATGACGATGACGCCGAAGACCTGGACCTTGATGCTCGCCTGGTTCCACCAGCCGATCCAGTCGCTGGTCGCGGGGTCGGCGGAGGCGAGGTACCAGACGCCGGCGGCCGCCGCGAGCACGGCGACCTTGCCCGCCTCGCCGCGCCGCATCTCGTGGCCGAGGACGCGGAGAACGCCGAGGACCCGGATCACACCCGTACTCCGCTCTGCTCCACGACGGCGAGGTAACCGGCCTCCAGGGCCGGTCCGTTGACCTCACCGTCCCCGTCCCGGCCGGCACAGAGTTCGGCGGCGGTGCCGCTGAAGCGCATCCGTCCCTCCAGGAGCACATGGATGCAGTCGCAGACCTGGGCGACGTCCTCGGCGAGGTGGGTGCTCATGACGACGGCGGCGCGTTCGCCCAGGTCGCGGATGAGGGTGCGGAAGCCGACCCGCTGGGCGGGGTCGAGGCCGACCGTCGGCTCGTCGAGCAGCACCAGCGCGGGCCGGTTGACCATTGCCTGGGCGATGCCGGCCCGCCGGAGCATCCCGCCGGACAGGGCGCCCATGCGCTGGTCCGCCTGCCGTTCCAGGTCCACCAGGCGCAGCACCTCGCGCACCCGGTCGCGCCGCTCGCGGGTCGGCACCTTGCGCAGCCAGGCGGCGTACTCGACGAACTCCCGTACGGTGAACCGCGGATAGTGCCCGAAGGCCTGCGGAAGGACCCCGATCCGCTCCCGCACCCGAAGCGTCGCCGCCCGCCCGCGCACCGGCTCGCCGAGCAGCCGCACCGTCCCGGTGTCGGGCCGGCGGGCGGTGCTGAGCAGCGACAACAGGGTGGTCTTCCCGGCCCCGTTGGGCCCGAGGAGGGCCGTGACACCGGAGTGGAACTCCGCGTCCACCCCGTCGAGGGCGGTCACGGCCCGGTACCGGACCGTGGCGCCCTCGACGGAGGCGGCCGGCGCCGTGGCGCCGGCCGGGTGGTTCTCAGTGCGGTCGGACACGCTTTCCTGACCAGTTTCTCGGTTCTCGGTTGCCGGTTCTCAATGCTCAGTTCTCGGCGGCCACGTAGCCGTAGGCACGGCTTCCGGAGACACCGGCCCAGGTGCCCTTCGTGTAGTACTTGCCGCCGGTCGTCGTACCGCCGTAGGAGCCGCAGCCGTAGCCGGAGCGGTAGTTCCGGGACGTGGACGCGATCTGCGGGTCGGGCATGAAGGACTTGTCCTGGTAGACGTACGCGCTGAACGTCTTCAGGTCGGACGTGGGCACGTCGCCGCAGGCGCGGGCGTGGCCGGAGCCGGGGCCGTTCCAGCGGTCGCCGTCCTCCTTGGAGCCGGAGGTTGCGATGGAGAACGGCAGCCGGCTGCCGCTGATCTCGCCGGCGACGGCGACACCGGCGGGCAGGGCCAGCACGGTGGCGAGGCCCAGGGTGGCTATCCGGGTGCGGGTGAGCTTCATGAAATTGTTCCCCCTTGGGCGGTGGTCGGCAGTCCGTCCGCAGGGGTCAGTTGCAGGACTGCGTCGCCATCGCTACGGCTTGGTCATTGCGATAGCGATGTCGGTGACAGTAACGCGCCTCTGATCGCGCCGGGCGTGGCGGGGGTCACAATTGGCAAGAGTGGGCCGAAAGTTGCCGTAAGGGCCGGAATCGGCCGCCGTGCCCCGCCCCGGCCGTCCTCATGGCCGGCGGGCCCGGCGCGCCGGCAGCCCCATCGGGTTCGGGAAGGGGATGGTGCCCGAGGTCAGGATCTCGTCGGCCAGGACGCCCAGCAGCGCCACCGCCCGGTCGGCCTCGGGCGGGGCGAGGGCGGCGAGGAAGGGGCGTACGGCGAGGGTGTCGGTGCGGGACTCGAGGTGGGCGCGGAGGGCGCGGGCCTCGGCGGTCGGGGTGCCGGTGGGGGCCAACAGGCCCCGGGCCGCCAGGCGGGTGGCGGCGGAGCGCCAGTCGGTGTCGGACCAGCCGCGGTTGTCGCGGAGGGTCGCGGGCGGGACGCCCTCGGCCGCCGCGAAGAGGACGTGGACCTCGCAGCCGTCCAGGCCCTCCGCCGCGAGCAGGGCCACATGGCCGTCGCCGCGGTGTTCGCGCAGCGTGGTCGTGGCCTGCCACAGGGCGCCGACCGGGTCGTCGGGCGCGGGCACGTCGCGGTTGGCGGCGAAGAGCGGGCGGCCGGCGCCGTCGGCGGCGGCCACCACACGGGCGAGCAGCGGTACGAGCTCCGCCGCCGCCCCGGCGGCCGACGGGGCCACGCGCCGCAGCGCCGCCGTCGCCCCCGCGGCCCGGGCCCGCAGCACCGCCTCGGGCGCCGCGTACGACCACGCGTCCGGCACGGAGCGCCGCACCATCGCCGGATGGAAGTTGTAGAACGCGGCCTCCACCACCCCGGCGGCCACGGCCCCCAACGGCGCCGCCCGCGCCCCGAAGTACCCCATCCAGAACCCCCGCAGCCCGACCTCGCGGTTCGCCTCCCGGCACTCCGCCGCGAAGTACGTCACCGCGTGCACGGGCTCCATGGCCTGCCACGCCTGTCGGGCGAACCGCGCGTTCACGTCGGTGTCGAAGGACATGGGGGCACGCTAGGGCCCGGTCCGCCCCGGCCGCCATGTCGCCTCGCCCGCTACGCCGGGAACCGCCGCCCCACCCACCGCCACGCGAACTCCAGCACCGCCGAGCCCGCCGCCGCGATCGCGACCGCCGTCCACGGCATCGTCACGCCGACCAGCTTGAGCGCGAAGAAGTCCTGCAGCCAGGGCACGACGAGGACGAGGAGGAAGGCGCCGCCCATGGCCGCGACCAGGGCGATGCGCCACCAGGTGTAGGGGCGGGCGATGATCGCGAGGACCCACATGGAGACCAGGAAGAGGGTGAGGGTCGCGGCGCTGGTCTCGGCGTCGAGCGCGCCGGGGCCCGTGTAGTGGTGCCGGGCAAGCAGATACGTGGCGAAGGTGGCCGCCGCCGCGATGACGCCGGCCGGGATCGCGTACCGCATCACCCGCCGGACGAAGTGCGGTTTGGCCCGCTCCTTGTTGGGCGCGAGGGCCAGGAAGAAGGCGGGAACGCCGATGGTGAGGGTGGACAGCAGCGTCAGGTGGCGGGGCAGGAAGGGGTACTCGACCTGGCTGACCACGACCAGGATCGCGAGCAGCACCGAGTAGACCGTCTTCGTCAGGAAGAGGGTCGCCACCCGGGTGATGTTGCCGATCACCCGGCGCCCCTCGCCGACCACCGACGGCAGCGTCGAGAAGGAGTTGTTGAGCAGCACGATCTGGGCGACGGCCCGGGTCGCCTCGGAGCCGGAGCCCATGGAGACGCCGATGTCGGCGTCCTTGAGGGCGAGGACGTCGTTGACGCCGTCGCCCGTCATCGCGACCGTGTGCCCGCGCGACTGGAGCGCCGCGACCATGTCCCGCTTCTGCTGCGGGGTGACCCGCCCGAAGACGGTGCCCTCGTCCAGGGCCTTCGCCATCTCGTCCCGGTCGGTCGGGAGGGTGCGCGCGTCCACGGTGTTCTCGGCGCCGGGCAGGCCGAGCTTGCCGGCGACGGCGCCGACCGAGACCGCGTTGTCGCCGGAGATGACCTTGGCGGTGACGTTCTGGTCGGCGAAGTACGCGAGGGTGTCGGCGGCGTCCGGCCGCAGTCGCTGCTCCAGGACGACGAGCGCGGAGGCCCGCGCGTCCTTCGCCACGTCCGGCGAGTCGAGCTCGTGGACGGTACGGGCGAGCAGCAGCACCCGCAGGCCCTGCTCGTTCAGCCGGTCGACCTCCGCGAGGGACGCGTCGCCGGCCGGGAGCAGTACGTCGGGCGCGCCGAGCAGCCAGGTCGAGTTCTCGCCGTCGCCCTCGCTGAACGCCGCCCCGCTGTACTTCCGCGCCGACGAGAACGGCAGCGACTCCGTACACCGCCAGTCCACCGAGTCCGGATAGGCGTCGACGATGGCCTGGAGGGAGGCGTTGGGCCGCGGGTCGGACTCGCCGAGCGCGCCGAGCACCTTCCGTACGTACGCCTCCTCCGAACCGTTCAGCATGCGCAGCTCGGTGACGTCCATGCCGCCCTCGGTGAGCGTGCCGGTCTTGTCGAGGCAGACGACGTCGACCCGGGCGAGGCCCTCGATGGCGGGCAGCTCCTGCACCAGGCACTGTTTGCGGCCGAGCCGGATCACGCCGATCGCGAAGGCGACGGAGGTGAGCAGGACCAGTCCCTCGGGGATCATCGGGACGATGCCGCCGACGGTGCGGGCCACGGACTCCTTGAAGTCGTTGTCCTTGACGACGAGCTGGCTGATGACGAGCCCGAGCGCGGTCGGGATCATCATCCACGTCACGTACTTGAGGATCGTGGAGATGCCGGTGCGCAGCTCGGAGTGGACGAGGGTGAAGCGGGACGCCTCCTCGGCGAGCTGCGCGGCGTAGGCCTCGCGGCCGACCTTGGTGGCGGTGAAGGCGCCGCCGCCGGCGACGACGAAGGAGCCGGACATCATCCGGTCGCCGGGCTTCTTCACGACGGGGTCGGCCTCGCCGGTGAGCAGCGACTCGTCGATCTCCAGGCTGTCGGCCTCGGCGACCTCGCCGTCGACGACGACCTTGTCGCCGGGACCGAGTTCGATGAGATCCCCGAGGACGATCTCGGAGGTGGAGATCTCGGCGGCGGCGCCGTCGCGGCGGACCGTCGGCCTGGCCTCGCCGATGACGGCGAGCCCGTCGAGGGTCTTCTTGGCGCGCAGTTCCTGGACGATGCCGATGCCGGTGTTGGCGATGATCACGAAGCCGAAGAGGCTGTCCTGGATCGGCGCGACGAAGAGCATGATCACCCACAGCACGCCGATGATCGCGTTGAAGCGGGTGAAGACGTTGGCGCGGACGATGTCGGTGGTGGAGCGGGAGCTCCGTACGGGGACGTCGTTGACCTCGCCGCGCGCCACTCGCTCGGCGACCTGAGCGGCGGTCAGGCCCTGTGGGCGGTGGACGACGACGGCGGTGGTCCCGGCGGTGGTCCCGGCCGTGGTCCCAGGCGTCATGTCGGCCGTGGCGCCGCTGCCGTCCGTGTCGATCTTCGCCCGCTGCGTCATGTTTTCGACGGTACGACCGGATGCGGCCGCTCACCCGCCGAGAAGTCCGAAGATCAGACCGGGGGAGGACCGGAAGGGGCCCCAGGTATGACGCGGACCCCTAGGTGCTCTGGCCCTCGCCCTCGGGCGTCCGCTGCGCCGCGTGCCGCTTGATCGCCGCGTCCCGCTTCCGTACGTACCAGATGCCGATCAGGCCGAGGCCCGCGCCGGCCAGGCAGGTCCACACCCACGAGGTCAGGTCCCGGTCGGCGAACCAGCCGTAGAACGGGATCTGGACGAGGAACAGGACGAACCAGAGGATCGTGCCGCCCGTGATGGTGGCGACGACGGGCCCCTCCAGGGGCTCGGGTGCCTCGTGCTTCGGTGTCCACTTCGCCATGGGAGGCAGTCTAGGCGCCGGAATCAGGGGTCTACGCGCGGAGATGGACTCCCCCTCGTTCATGTGTTCATACTGAAACGGTTTGCCTCTGGCGGGTTCCCTTCGTATGAACCGCCAAATTGACCATACGAGGACAACCCATGAGCACCACGGCCACCGCCACGGCCACCTCCCCGGAGCCTTCCGCGCCGCCGCAGCGGCCCGTCTCCGGTCTCGACCGCTACTTCAGGATCTCCGAGCGCGGCTCCACCGTCGCCCGTGAGGTCCGCGGCGGTTTCGCCACCTTCTTCGCGATGGCCTACATCATCGTGCTGAACCCGATCATCCTCGGCAGCGCCAAGGACATGTACGGGCACCAGCTCGACAGCGGCCAGCTGGTGACCGCGACCGTCGTGACGGCCGCCTTCACGACGCTCCTCATGGGCGTCATCGGCAACGTGCCGATCGCGCTCGCCGCCGGCCTCGGCGTGAACACCGTCGTCGCGCTCCAGCTCGCGCCGAAGATGTCCTGGCCGGACGCCATGGGCATGGTGGTCCTGGCCGGCATCGTCGTGATGCTCCTGGTCGCCACCGGTCTGCGCGAGCGCGTGATGAACGCCGTCCCGGTCGGCCTGCGCAAGGCCATCGCGATCGGCATCGGCCTCTTCATCATGCTGATCGGCCTGGTCGACTCGGGCTTCGTCTCCCGGATCCCGGACGCCGCCCACACCACCGTCCCGCTGCAGCTCGGCGGGGACGGGCACCTCATGGGCTGGCCGGTGCTCGTCTTCATCCTGGGCACCCTGCTCACCCTCGCGCTGATCGTCCGCAAGGTGCCGGGCGCCATCCTCATCTCGATCGTCGTGATGACGGTCCTCGCGGTGGTCGTCAACGCCGTCGCCGACATCCCCTCCTGGGGCCTGACCAGCCCGGAGTGGCCCGGCAACCCGGTCGCCAGCCCCGACTTCGGCCTCTTCGGGCAGTTCAGCCTGTTCGGCGGCTTCCACAAGGTCGGCGTCCTGACCGGCGTGCTCTTCGTCTTCACCGTGCTGCTGTCCTGCTTCTTCGACGCCATGGGCACGATCCTCGGCGTCGGCGACGAGGCCAAGCTGATGGACAAGGACGGCAACCTCCCGGGCATCAACAAGGTCCTGCTCGTCGACGGCCTCGCGGTCGCCTCCGGCGGCGCCACCTCGTCCTCCGCCACCACCTGCTTCGTGGAGTCCACGGCCGGTGTCGGCGAGGGCGCCCGCACGGGCCTCGCCTCGGTGGTGACGGGCGCGCTGTTCTCGGTCGCGCTGTTCCTCACGCCGCTCGCCACGATGGTGCCCTCGCAGGCGGCGACCCCCGCCCTGCTCGCGGTGGGCTTCCTGATCCTGGCCGGGTCGGTCAAGGAGATCGACTGGAGCGACTACACCATCGCGATGCCGGCCTTCCTGGCGATGGTGATGATGCCGTTCACGTACTCGATCACCAACGGCATCGGCATCGGCTTCATCAGCTTCAGCCTGCTGCGGCTGGTGGCCGGCCGGGGCCGTGAGGTCCCGGTGGCGATGTACGTCGTGTCGGCGGTCTTCGTCTTCTACTACGCGATGCCGGCGCTGGGCCTGACCTGATCGAGGGCTTGGTCGAGGTCCCGATCGAGGTCCTGATCGCGGACCTGGCCGCGGGGCGCGTCGGAGGCCCCGTAGAACTTCTCCGTCTCGTCGACGGCGGTCTTGAACCGTTCGTCGAAGTCTTCGCGAATGAGCGTCCGGACGACATAGTCCTGGACGCTCATTCCGCGTTTGGCGGCGTGTGCGCGGAGCCGTTCGAGCAGCTCTCCGTCGATGCGCAGGCTGAGCACGGTCGAATCCATGCCCGTCAGGTTCGCGCCATGGAAGGCCGTCCCGCGTCACTTTCCGGATCGGTCTCACTCATTTGGGTGACAGATTGCGACGGAAGGTTTTCGATTGGTCTTTAGAGAGAGTAATGAGTTACGCTAAGGACATGCCTGACCTGTCCCATGGCACCGCCGACGATGCCGCAGCCGTGAGTGCGCTCCGCAGCGCCGTCATGCGGCTCGGCCGACGCCTCAAGCACCAGCGCGTCGACGAATCGCTGAGCCCCACCGAGATGTCGGTGCTCGGCACCCTGTCGCTCTGCGGCTCGGCCACCCCCGGTGAGCTGGCCCGCAAGGAGCACGTCCAGCCGCCGTCGATGACCCGCATCGTCGCGCTGCTCGAGGCCAAGGGCCTGGTCAAGCTGGAGCCGCACCCCGACGACCGCCGGCAGAAGGTGGTCAGCCAGACCGAGCAGGCCGAGGCCATGCTCGCGGAGTCCCGCCGCAAGCGGAACGCCTGGCTGGCCTCCCTCGCCGAGGGTCTGGACGAGGACGAGTGGGCGAAGCTGCGCGCCGCCGCTCCGGTCCTGGAGAAGCTCGCCCACCTGTAGAACGCCCTATGGAACGCATAGGACGAACCCGAGGCGCCAAGGAGGCGACGCACTTTGAGCACGGGACCCGGAGCAGACTCCGCACCCGTCCATAAACCCACCACCGACCCCCGCCAGGGCAAGGGGACCTTCTCCTCGCTCAGGATCCGGAACTACCGGCTGTTCTTCACCGGAGCGATCGTCTCCAACACCGGTACGTGGATGGCCCGGATCACCCAGGACTGGCTGGTCCTGAGCCTCACCGGCTCCGCCGCCGCCGTCGGCATCACGACGGCCCTCCAGTTCCTGCCGATGCTGCTCTTCGGTCTGTACGGCGGTGTCATCGCCGACCGCCTCCCGAAGCGACAGCTGCTCCTGGTCAGCCAGGCCGCGCTCGGCCTGTGCGGACTGACCCTCGCCGTACTGACCCTGACCGGACACGTCCAGGTCTGGCACGTCTATCTGATCGCCTTCCTCCTCGGCATGGTCACCGTCGTCGACAACCCGACCCGGCAGTCCTTCGTCTCCGAGCTGGTCGGCCCGCGGCAGCTGCGCAACGCGGTCTCGCTGAACTCGGCGAACTTCCAGTCCGCCCGACTGATCGGCCCCGCCGTCGCCGGCGTCATGATCGCCTCGATCGGCAGCGGCTGGGCCTTCCTGATCAACGGCCTGTCCTTCCTCGCGCCGATCGGCGCGCTCCTGCTCATGCGACAGAGCGAGCTGCACAAGGTCGAGCGCGCACCGCGCGGCAAGGGCCAGCTGCGTGAGGGCCTCCGTTACGTCGCCGGGCGGCCCGATCTGATCTGGCCGATCGTCCTCGTCGGCTTCATCGGCACCTTCGGCTTCAACTTCCCGATCTGGCTGACCGCCTTCTCGGAGGGCATCTTCCACGTCGGTGCCGGCGCGTACGGCTTCCTCAACACGCTCATGGCGGCCGGCTCCCTGGTGGGCGCGCTGCTCGCGGCCCGGCGCGCCTCGACCCGGCTGCGGATGCTGGTGATCGCGGCGGGCGTCTTCGGCGCCCTGGAGATCGCGGCGGCGCTCTCGCCGTCCTTCTGGCTGTTCGCGCTGCTGCTCGTGCCGATCGGCATGATCGGCCTGACGGTCAACATCAGCGCCAACTCGGCGGTCCAGATGGCGACGGACCCGGTCATGCGGGGCCGGGTGATGAGCCTCTACATGATGGTCTTCGCCGGCGGCACCCCGATCGGCGCCCCGCTGCTCGGCTGGGTCACCGACACCTTCGGCCCCCGCGTCGGCTTCGCCACCGGCGGCCTCGTCTCCCTCCTCGCCGCGGCCACCATCGGCCTGATCCTGGCCCGCGTCGGCGGCCTCCGCCTCTCGATGCGCTGGCACCACGGCCACCCCAGCGTCCGCTTCGTCCCGGACGAGCGCCGGGCGCGGCTGGCGACGGCGGCGTAGCGGTTCCGTGTGAACGGGCGGCCCGGCCTCGACGGCCGGTCCGCCCTTCTGCGTATCTCGCGCCCGTCGTCGTACCGATCCGCGCATTCGCCGGATGAATCGTGAAGATCCTGTGTATGTTGAGCGCCGCTCAAGCACTCTGAGCCATCGCAGCATCACAGGAGATCCCACTTGCGCAAGCGCTCCGCCGCCATAGCCGTCGCCCTCGCCGCCGGCACCCTGGCCGCCCTGACCACCGCCCCGGCCGCCCAGGCCACCGAGTACTCCTCGGCCCTGAAGATCAAGGGCGTCCAGTACGACGCCCCCGGGCGGGACGACAACCGGTGCTACGGCGGCAACGCCGCCGCCGAGTTCGTCACGATCAAGAACTACTCCCGGACCACCACGGTGAACCTCAAGGGCTACACCGTGAAGGACGCCGTGGGGAACACGTACGTGTTCCGGATCAACCACTACCTCCAGCCGGGCGACTACGTGCAGCTGCGCGGCAACCGCGGCACCGAGTCCGACGCCAAGAACGTCGCCTACCGCAACAACTGCAACTTCATCTGGAACAACGACCGCGACACCATCAAGCTGATCAAGCCGGGCGGCGCCTACGCCGACACGCACTCGTACACCAAGAGCGCCAACGACCGCGACGGCAACGGCTACATCACCTTCCACGGCTGATCCCGCCCGAGCGCGGCTGAGCACGGCTGATCCGGCGGGTGCGGTCACCGAACCCGCCGGAACCCAGTACCATCGCCGTTCCCGAATTAGCGAAAGGGACCGGTCCATGCTCGATGCGGTCACCGAACGGTTCGTCGACCGGGTTCGGGTGCTGCCACCCGAGTCGCTCGCGACGGCCTTCGACCGGATGGTCGACCTCCGCACCGAAGGCGGCAAGGAGGCGAGCCGGGCAGCGGTGCCGTCCGCCGCCGAGAACTCCGAGCTCGACCACCGGATCCGCAGCGCTCTCCTCCCGCGCGCCGCCGAGCTCGAAGCGCACCTCGCGGGGCTGCACTCCGACGCCCGGGCCGCAATCTCCACGGCGGCCCGAGGGATCCTGAAGCGAGGGAATCTGACCGCGGAGCAGTTCGAGGTGCTCGTGACCCCGTTCGTCGAGGTCGGGGTCGACGTCCCGGCGCATCAGGGTCGCGGCTGACGGGGAGCGCCGCCCAGGGCCCCTGGGGCCGGGTGCGGGCGAGCGGCGGGTCAGACCCGCCGCTCCAGCACCTGGCCCGGCCAGTCGCCGACCGTGAAGGCCTCGGTGCGGGTGAAGCCCTGGCGTTCGTAGTAGCGGACGAGGCGGCCCTCGCTGCCCGCGAAGCAGTCCACGCGGAGCAGGGAGGCGCCGGCGCGGCGGGTCTCGTCGGCGGCGTGGGCGAGGAGGGCGGCGCCGACGCCGTGGCCGTGGCGGCGGCCGTCGGTCGCGAGGTAGCGCACGTACTGCTCCGGCTCGTCCGCGGGGGCCACGTACGCGCCCGGGTGCGGGGTGAGGGTGAGGGTCCCGACCGGGACGCCGTCGATCTCCGCGATCCACGGGGTGCCCTCGGTCACCAGCGCTTCGATCGCCTCCACGGTCTTCGGCCGGGCGCTGAACGGCTCGGTGCCCCACTGCGCGGTGATGCCCCGCGCATTGAGCCAGACCACCGCGCTGTCGAATATCGCCAGCATCGCGGGCACGTCCGCCGGCCCGCCCCGCCTGATCCTGATCATGGTGTCCATCCGTCCGAGGCTAGTCCCTGTCACACTCGCCCCATGAGGCTTTTCACCGCCGTCATCCCTCCGCCCGCGCAGCTCGCCGAGCTCGCCCACGAGGTCGACCGGCTGGCCGAGCTGCCCGGCGCCGACCGGCTGCGCTGGGCCTCGCGGCCCGGGTGGCACTTCACGCTCGCGTTCATGGGCCAGGTCGACGAGGAGCTGCTCCCGGACCTGCGCGCCCGCCTCGGCCGGGCCGCCCACCGCACCGCGCCCTTCCCACTGCGGCTGCACGGGGGCGGCCACTTCGGGCGGGCGGTGCTGTGGACCGGCGCGGCGGGCGGCCTGGACGAGCTGCGGCTGCTCGCCGAGCGGGCCGACGCCGCCGCGCGCCGCGCCGGCGTCCCGATGGACGAGCATCGCGCGTACCACCCGCACCTCACCGTCGCCCGCTCCCGCGCGAACGACACCGACCTGCGGCCCTTCGTCGCCGGGATGCAGGACTTCGAGGGCGCCCGCTGGGAGGTGACCGAGCTGTGCCTGGTCCGCAGCCACCTTCCCGGCGGCGGTCCGGCGGGGAAGCGGCCGCGGTACGAGACGATCGCCACGTGGCCCCTGGGCGGAGCGGCCGAGCGGGGGCGTTAACCTCGATGGGTGGACCCGAAAACCCGTAACCGGATCATGGCCGGCGTGCTCGTCCTGATGTTCGCGATCATCGCGGTGACGTCGTTGGTGGGCGGCCAGTAGTCGGCGACCCGTCGTCCGACGCCCCGGCCCCCGCTCCGGCCCTTGCTTCGAGTGGACTCCAGGCAGTTGGCTTGATCCCCATGGAGTACACGCAGCTCGGACGCACGGGACTCAAGGTCGGCCGACTCGTCCTGGGGACGATGAACTTCGGACCGCAGACGGACAAGTCCACCAGCCACGCGATCATGAACGCCGCGCTCGACGCGGGCGTCAACCTCTTCGACACGGCGAACGTCTACGGCCAGACCGCCGGCAAGGGCCGCACCGAGGAGATCATCGGCTCCTGGTTCGCCAAGGACCCGGCGCACCGCGACAAGGTGGTGCTCGCCACCAAGGTGTACGGGAACATGGCCGAGGGCACCGGCCCGGTCTGGCCCAACCACGACAGGCTGTCGGCCGTGAACATCCGGCGGGCCGTCGAGGCCAGCCTCAAGCGGCTCCGCACGGACCGCATCGACGTCTACCAGTTCCACCACATCGACCGGCACACCCCCTTCGACGAGATCTGGCAGGCCGTCGACACCCTGATCCAGCAGGGCAAGATCCTCTACGCCGGCTCCTCCAACTTCCCCGGCTACAAGATCGCCCAGGCGAACGAGGCCGCGGCCCGACGCGGGATGGTCGGCCTGGTCAGCGAGCAGTGCCACTACAACCTCTACGAGCGGCGCGCCGAGATGGAGGTGATCCCGGCGGCCCAGGAGTACGGGCTCGGCGTCATCCCGTGGTCGCCGCTGGCCGGCGGGCTGCTCGGCGGCGTCATCCGGAAGCAGGCCGAGGGCGGGCGCCGGGCCGGCGGCCGGACCGCCGAGCGGCTCGCCGACCCGGTGGAGCGGGCCCGCATCCAGGCGTACGAGGACCTGCTCGCCAAGCACGGCCTGGACCCGGCCGAGACGGCGCTCGCCTGGCTGCTCACCCGCCCGGGCGTGACGGGCCCGATCGTCGGCCCGCGGACGCCCGAGCAGCTGGCGGGCGCGCTGCGCGCGCTCGAACTGAAGCTGAGCGAGGAGGTCCTCACCGGCCTCGACGAGATCTTCCCGGGCCCGGGCCCGGCGCCGGAGGCCTTCGCCTGGTGAGCGCCGTCTGACAGTGGCTCACACCCCGCCGAGCCAGCTGGTCGCGTCCAGGCGGAACGCGGTCTCGGCGGGGACGACCGCCCGCAGCGCGTCCTCCAGGTCGCGCACCCGGTCGGCGCCGAGCCGGGCGGCCCAGTCGGCGCGCAGCTCGTCGAAGACGGCGGCCGAGCGGGCGAGCGCGTCGATCCCGTACGGGGTGAGGCGGACGAGCTTGCGTCGGGCGTCGCCCGGGTCGTCGGCGCGCTCGGCGTAGCCGAGGGCGAGCAGCCGGTCGACGGTCTTGCCGGCCGCCTGCTTGGAGACCCCGAGCCGCCGTCCGATGTCGCTGGCGGTCGCCCCGTACGGGCCGGCGGCGATGGCCTGGAGGGCGAAGCCGTGCGCCGGGCGCATCTCGGGGTGGCCCTGCCGGGCCAGTTCGGTGTGCAGCCGGTCGATGAGGGTCCGGAACCCGGCGAAGAGGAGCAGGGGCAGCTCGAAGCCGGGGGTGTCGTCCTGCCTTTCGGGAATCCCCTTGCGGCGATCGACAACCTGGTTTACGTTTTCCTCATCGGCATGGTCAACCATGTTGTCTATTCTATCTGTACTCGCCAGGGGGACCGCCATGACACTCGACGCTCTCGACCTTCCCACCCGTATCCAGCGCGCCGCCGCAACCCTCAAGGAGACCTCCCCGCACACCCTCGAAGGCTTCCTCAAGCTCAACGAGATCTTCGAGTCGACCACCCTCGACCCGCACGCCCGCGAGACCGTCATCCTCACCGTCGCCGCCCGCAACCAGTGCCACCTGTGCGTCGACATGCACGAGGCCAAGCTCGCCGCCCTCGGCCCGGCGCCCGCACCCGAACGGCTCGACGCCGTACGCCGGTTCACCCTCCAGGTGCTCGCCTCCTCGGGCGCCGTCTCCGACGCCGAACTCGACGCCTTCCTCGCCCACGGCCACACCCGCCAGAACGCGCTCGAAGTCGTCCTCGGCATCGGCACCTACACGGTCTCCACCTTCGCCAACCGCCTCGTCCGCGTCGCATGAACAGCGCCAGGACCAACGTCAGTTCAGGATCTCCGCTCGAACCCGAGATCGGCTTCTCCCGGGCCGTCCGCAAGGGCGCCCACGTCGCCGTCGCCGGCACCGCGCCCATCGCGGACGGCGGCGGCACCGCCGGTGTCGGCGACGTGTACGCGCAGACCGTCCGCTGCCTCGACATCGCCGAGGCGGCCCTGGCGGAGGCCGGGGCCTCGCTCGACGACGTCGTCCGCACCCGGGTCATGCTCACCGACGTGACCCGCTGGAAGGAGGCGGCCCGCGCCCACGGCGAACGCTTCGCGTCCGTCCGGCCGGTGACCACCTTCGTCGAGGTCTCCCGCTTCATCGACCCCGACTGGCTCGTCGAGATCGAGGTCGACGCGGTGGTGGAACCCTAAGGTCGGTAGGGGCCGCCCACGCCCCATGCCTGGTGGAGGGCGTTCGCGAAGGCCGCGGCCAGCTTGTGCTCGCCCGTCGGGCCCGGGTGGGTGCCGTCGTAGGTGTCGGCGTGGATGTCGTACGACTCCGGGATCGTCCCGAGCAGCAGCGGCGAGGCCGCCGAGTCCAGGTCCGCGACCGTCTTCGCGAGCAGCTCGTTGAAGCGGACGCACTCGGCGGCGAACGGCGCGTCGTACTCGGCCCGTACGTTCGGGATGACCGGCAGCATGACCGCCCGGACGTGCGGGTTCGCCGCGCGCGCGGCGGCCAGGAAGGCGCGGACGTTGTCCGCCGTCTGGTCGCTGTTGGTGTAGAAGCCCAGGTCGATCAGGCCGAGCGAGATCAGCAGCACATCGGCGCGGGTCGCCGCCACCGTCTCCCCGATCAGCGGCGCCATGTGCAGCCAGCCCTCGCCCCAGCCGGCCAGATGGCGGCGGGCGGCGGCCGGGAAGGCCGGGTCGGCGTAGGCGTCGGAGGTGGCGGCGTCGTGGGCCGGCTCGTACAACGCGGTGCGCGGGCCGGTGATCTCGTACCCGCCGGGTCCGGGTCCGGGCAGCACGGATTCGAGGTGCTGCCACATCCGGTACCGCCAGGTGAAGTCGCCGGCGCGTCCGATGGTCATGCTGTCGCCGACGAACAGAAAACGCATGGTCGACATCATCACCGACGCCCCGGCGGGGGACAGCCACGCGGCGACGTGATCCCGGACACCGGGGAGGGCCTCAGCCGGGTCTAGCCCCAGGCGTTCTTCTGCCACTGCGCGAGCAGGGCGGGCGAGCCGACCGGGGCCGGCTGCGACGGGCACACGTCGAAGTGACAGATCCGGCAGGTGTCGGAGGGCTGGGCACGGCCGAGGTTGACGGCCGTCCCCTCCCCCGCCACGCGCCACCGCTTGCCCGGCGGGACGGCGCCGACCGGCCACTCGCCGAGCTCGATCAGGATCCACTTGTCGCGGATCGTACGGTGCCAATCGGCGCGGGCGCCGCACCGGTTGCACGTCGTACCGCCCGCCCCCGGCTGAGCCGGAATGCCGCCTCCGCCCGGCGTGGCCATGCCGGCCAGTACGTCCCCCAGGCGTACGGGGTCACTCACGCAAACCGTCCAGAAGGGTAGTTCTCGGTATCGGGCACATTGAACCCGCCGCGGAACCATCAGATCCGGCAAACGGGTAAAGATCCACCGAACGAGTGCGCAAGCCCCTCCCGGGCGGCCCGTGGCAGGCTTGGGGTCATGCGATCACTGCTCGGCGTCTCCGGGGCCGCCGCCCTCGTCCTCGCCCTCGGCCTGCCCCTGGCTGCCGCCGGTCCGGCCGCGGCGGCGGACGCCGACCGGGACTTCGTCATCGAGGACCCCCGGATCACCGAGTCCAGCGGCCTCGCCGCGAGCCGCGCCCACCCCGGGATCTACTGGACGCACAACGACCAGGACGCGCCCCTGATCTACGGCATCGACTCCCGTACGGGAAAGACCGTCGCGACCCTCACCATGAAGGGCGTCGGCACCCCCCGCGACATGGAGGCGATCTCCGTCGGCCCCGACGGGAACATCTACGTCGGCGACATCGGCGACAACCTCGACGGCTCGTGGGACCACGTCTGGATCTACCGCTTCCCCGAGCCGAAGGAACTCGGGGACCGGACGGTCAAGGCCACCCAGTACGACGTGAAGTACGCCGACGGGGCGCGCAACGCCGAGGCGCTGATGGTCCATCCGAAGACCGGCCGGGTCTACATCGCCAGCAAGAACGAGGACGGTGGCGGCCTCTACGCCGGCCCCGAACGCCTCGACCCGACCCGCACGAACG
Source organism: Streptomyces fradiae (assembly GCF_041270065.1). Taxonomy (NCBI): domain Bacteria; kingdom Bacillati; phylum Actinomycetota; class Actinomycetes; order Kitasatosporales; family Streptomycetaceae; genus Streptomyces; species Streptomyces fradiae. Next base: position 4,544,898 of record NZ_CP065958.1, read on the forward strand.
TCTTCAAGCGCATCGGGGAGGTCCCCTGGGTGACCGACGGGGCCTTCTCGCCGGACGGCACCCGCCTCGTGCTGCGCGGCTATCTCCTCGCCAAGGAGTACGCGTGGAAGGACGGGCGCCTCGCCGACGACGGCACCTCCGTCGGAGCCCCGTTCCAGGGCCAGGCGGAATCGGTCACGTACACCCCGGACGGCTCGGCCTTCCTGTTCGGCTCGGAGGGGAAGCAGAGCCGGGTGATCCGCATCGAGCGCGGCGGGGCGCAGCCCACCGGCCCGACCAGTCCCGGGGACGCCAAGAAGCCCGGCGGCGGCACCGGTTCGGCCGCCACGGGCACGGACGGCGAACAGGGCAACTTCACGGTCGGCGTCATCGTGCTCGGCCTCGCGACCGTCGTCGTGGTCGGCCTGAAGCGCCTGTTCCGCAAGGGCTGACCCCTAGGGACCCAGGTGACGCACGAGGGCCCCGCACCGGACACGGCCGGTGCGGGGCCCTCGTACACGTGAGAAGGACTACTGCCGGTGTTACAGCTGGCCGATCACGTAGTCGATGCACGCCGTCAGCGCGCGCACGTCCGCCGGGTCGACCGCCGGGAACATCGCGATGCGCAGCTGGTTGCGGCCCAGCTTGCGGTACGGCTCGGTGTCCACGATGCCGTTGGCGCGCAGCGCCTTGGCGATCGCGGCCGCGTCGATCTCGTCCGCGAAGTCGATCGTGCCGATGACCTGCGAGCGCTTCGCCGGGTCCGTGACGAACGGGGTCGCGTACTTGGACTCCTCGGCCCAGCCGTACAGCGCGTCCGAGGACTCCTTCGTGCGGGACACGGCCCAGTCCAGACCGCCCTGGCCGTTGATCCACTTCAGCTGCTCGTTGAGCAGGAAGAGGGTCGCGAGCGCCGGGGTGTTGTACGTCTGGTTCTTCAGCGAGTTGTCGATCGCCGTCGGGAGGGAGAAGAACTCCGGGATGTGCCGGCCCGACTCGTGGATCTTCTTCGCGCGCTCCAGGGCGGCCGGCGAGAAGGCCGCGAGCCACAGGCCGCCGTCGGCGGCGAAGGACTTCTGCGGGGCGAAGTAGTAGACGTCGGTCTCGGTGATGTCGACCGGCAGACCGCCGGCGCCCGAGGTCGCGTCCACGAGGACGAGCGCGCCCTCGTCGGCGCCCGCGACCCGCTTCAGCGGGGTGGCGACACCGGTGGAGGTCTCGTTGTGGGTGAAGGCGTAGACGTCGACGCCGGCCTCGGCCACCGCCTCCGGGTGGGTGCCCGGGTCGGCGGAGATCACGGTCGGCTCGGCCAGCCACGGGGCCAGCTTCGCGGCCTTCGCGAACTTGGACGAGAACTCGCCGAAGGTGAGGTGCTGCGACTTGTTCTCGATGAGACCGTGCGTCGCGATGTCCCAGAAGGCGGTGGAGCCGCCGTTGCCCAGGATCACCTCGTAGCCCTCGGGCAGCGAGAAGAGGTCACGGATCCCGGCACGCACCTCGCCGACCAGGTTCTTGACCGGAGCCTGGCGGTGGGAGGTACCGAGGAGAGAGGTGCCGGTGGCGGCCAGGGCGTCCAGCGCCTCCGTACGCACCTTGGAGGGGCCCGCGCCGAAACGGCCATCGGCGGGCTTCATGTCAGCGGGAATCTGGATATCGGCCACGAGGCGGAGCGTATCGGTTCGGGGCGGCCGGGGCAGACGCATGTCCGCCGGATGAGACGAAGGCTGAGACACTGGGTAGTCGTGGGATCACACCAAGCTCGAAGGGGAACGGGGCCCGGCGCGACCGGGGACCTCGCGGCGGCGCTCCGCGCCGCTGTCGCCGGTGGTGCCGCCGGTGGTGCGGCCGGTGACGTCGACTTCTCCGCCACAGCCTGCGCCCTGACCACCATGGACGCCTCCAACTACCGGCGGGTCCCGCTCGGCGTGGTCGCCCCGCGCGACGCCGACGACGTGGCCGCCGCGCTCGCCGTCTGCCGTGAGTACGGGGTGCCGGTCGTCGCCCGCGGCGGCGGGACCTCGATCGGCGGACAGGCCACCGGAACGGGCGTCGTGCTCGATTTCACCCGCCACATGGACGACGTCGTGTCCCTCGACCCGGAGGCCCGGACCGCCGTCGTCCGGCCCGGGCTCGTCCTCGACCGGCTGCGGGCCGCGGCCCGTCCGTACGGGCTGACCTTCGGCCCCGACCCGTCCACGCACTCCCGCTGCACCCTCGGCGGCATGATCGGCAACAACGCGTGCGGCGCGCACTCCGTCGCCTGGGGCACGACGGCCGACAACGTCCGCGCGCTCGACGTCCTCACCTACGACGGGCGGCGGCTGCGCCTCGGGCAGGACGGGCAGGGCGCGCCGGCCGGGCTGACGGAGCTGGTCGCGCGGAACCTGGCGCTGCTGCGGACCGGCTATCCGGCGGGCCTGCCGCGCCGCATCTCCGGTTACGCGCTCGACGCACTGCTGCCCGAGCGCGGTGTCGACGTGGCCCGCTCCTTCTGCGGCAGCGAGGGCACGCTGGGGGTGGTGACGGAGGCGGAGGTGCGGCTCGTGCCGCTGCCCGCCGAGCCGGTGCTCGTCGTCCTCGGGTACGCCGACGAGAGCGCGGCCGCCGACGCGGCGGCGGGCCTGCTGCCGTACCGCCCGCTGACCGTGGAGGGCATGGCCGCCGATCTCGTACGCGGCGCCTCCGGGCTTCCGAAGGGCGCGGCCTGGCTGTTCTGCGAGGTCGACGGGTCGGGCGCGGCCCGGGAGCTGGCGCGGGCGGCGGACGCCCTGGACGCGGTCGTGGTGACGGACCCGGCCGGGCAGCGGGCGCTGTGGCGGATCCGCGAGGACGCGGCGGGCACGGCGACCCGGCTGCCCGGGGGCGGGGACGCCTGGCCGGGGTGGGAGGACTGCGCGGTGCCGCCGGCCCGGCTCGGCGCGTATCTGCGGGAGTTCCGGGGCCTGTTGGCCGAATTCGGCCTCCGGGGGATCCCGTACGGGCACTTCGGTGACGGCTGCGTGCATGTACGGATCGACTTCGACCTGTACGGGGATGGCGGGGTACGGGACTTCCGGCGCTTCTCGGAGGCGGTCGCCGACCTCGTGGTCGCCCACGGCGGCTCGCTCTCCGGCGAGCACGGGGACGGCAAGGCGCGGGCCGAGCTGCTGCCGAAGATGTACGGGGAGGAGCTCGTCGCCCTCTTCGGCGAGGTCAAGGACCTGTGGGACCCGGACGGCGGTCTGAACCCGGGGATGCTGGTGCGGCCCGAGCCGCTGGACTCCGGGCTGCGGTTCGAGGGGCTGCCGGTGGTGGGCTCGGCCGCGGGCCTCGGGCGGGCCGCCGCCCGGTGCGTCGGGGTCGCCAAGTGCCGGGTGGGCGCGCCGAGTTCGGGGTCCGGCTCGGGGTCGGGGACGGACGTGATGTGTCCCTCGTACCGGGTGACCGGGGAGGAGCAGCACTCCACCCGGGGTCGGGCGCGGCTGCTGCACGAGATGGCGCTCGGTGAGGTGATCACCGACGGCTGGCGCTCGGCGGAGGTCATGGAGGCCCTCGACCTGTGTCTGTCCTGCAAGGGCTGCCGCAGCGACTGCCCGGTGGGCGTCGACATGGCCGCGTACAAGGCGGAGTTCCTGGACCGGCACTACGCGGGCCCCGGCGGGCTGCTTCGCCGGCCGCGCTCGCACTGGACGATGGGCCGGCTGCCGGGCTGGCTGGCGCACTTCGGGCGGGGCCTGAACACGGCGATGCGGCTGCCGTTCGCGGCGCGGCTCGCGGGGGTGACGCCGGAGCGGGCGCTGCCGAGGGTGGCGGAGCGCTCCTTCGCGTACTGGTTCGCCCAGCGCGCCTCGAACCGCGCGCCGTCGCTCACCCTGTGGCCGGACACCTTCACCAACTTCCTGGCGCCGCAGGTCGGCGAGGCGGCCGTCCGGGTCCTGGAGGACGCCGGGCTCGGGGTGGAGCTGCCGCCGGGGCGGGTCTGCTGCGGCCTCACCTATGTGTCGACGGGGCAGCTGGGCGCGGCCCGGAAGGTGATGCGGCGGACGCTCGACGTGATGACGGCGGGGGAGGGGACTTCCGGGGGTGCGAGCCGGCCGGTGGTGGTCCTCGAACCGTCCTGCGCGGCGACCCTGCGCACCGAGCTGCCCGAGCTGCTGCCGGACGACCCGCGCGCCGCCCGACTGGCCGCCTCCGTACGGACGTTCGCGGAGGCCCTGGAGGAGCTGGCGCCCGACTGGGTCCCGCCCCGCGCGGACCAGCCGGTCACCGGCCAGACCCACTGCCACCAGCACGCGGTCCTGGGCGACGCGGCCGAGCGGAGGCTGCGCGAACGGGCAGGTCTGGAGGGGGAGTTGGCGGGCGGCTGCTGCGGACTGGCCGGCAACTTCGGTTTCGAGCCGGGCCATTACGAGGTGTCGGTGGCCTGCGCCGAGGACCGGCTGCTGCCGGCCCTGCGGTCCGCGCCCGCCGACGCGGTCGTCCTGGCGGACGGTTTCTCCTGCCGAACGCAGATGGCGCACCTGGCACCGGAGTACCACGTGCGCCATCTGGCGGAGGTTCTTGCGGAGGAGCTGGATCGGTGAGGGCCCTGGATCGGTGGTGGCCGGCCATTCCGGTCTACTGCGCGTCCCGGCCATGGAGCGTACTTCTTCGGGGTCCGATGTCAGAGGCGGTGGTCAGAGGCTCCGGGCGGTGATGTCGCCGTAGCTGGTGGTGGCGCGGACGGTCAGCGCGGAGCCGGAACCGTCGCTGTTCTTCAGGGAGTTGTGGATCCGGCCGTACGAGGTGCCGGCGTCCAGCGAGGCGGAGACGCCGCGGGCGGCGCCGACGGTGATGTCGCCCTTGCTGGTGGTCAGGGAGACGGTACCCTGGACGGCCTCGGCGATGTGGAGGGCGCCCATCTGGGTGCTGATCTCGGCGTCGCCGCCGAGACGTCCGACGGTGATGTCGCCGGCCTGGAGGGCGATCCGCGCGCTCGCGGCCTCGTCGAGCTTGACCGGGCCCTGCGCGGCCTCGCAGACGACGTCGCCGAGGCGGCCGACGCCGCGCAGGTCGAGCGCGGCGCCCTTGGCGTCGACGCGGGAGCCGGCCGGCACCTGGACGGTGACCTCGATCGAGCCGGACGGGCCGAACATCTGGTTCTTGCCCTCGGGGGCGGTGATCCGCAGGACGCCGTCCGCGAAGGTGACATCGGTCTGCTCGGCGGCCTTCACGTCGCGGCTCTTGCCGGCGCTCTCGGGGCGGACCTCGACGGTGGCGTCGGCGCGGTCGGCGGCGATGAGGCGGACGTGGCCGGCGGGAACGTCGAGGACGACGGAGACGGCGGTGGTGGTGGCGAACTTCTGCATGGTGAGCTCCTGGTCTGATTGGGTGCCGGTTCTTGTTTCCGACATCGAGAAAGCTACGTTGCGTTCATGGTTGTGGCAACAAGGAAGATGCGCTGAATCCCAGTAATCGCAGGCCAGATGGGCGAAATCATTGCAACGATGCTGACGTCTAATGCAACGTCAGGGGGTGGGTGCGTTGCAATGAGTTGAGCGCGAACGCTAAGGTGGGGCATTGCCCGGACTCAGGCGCATTACGCGGACTCAGCGGATGACCGGAAGACCGGAAGACCGGAAGACGGAAGAAGGAGGGCGCGATGCCCGGCGGCAGGCTCACCCAGCAGGAACGGCAGCAGATCGCCCTGGGACTCGCCGACGGCCTCGCCTACGCGGAGATCGCCCGGCGCCTCGACCGCCCCACCTCGACCGTCACCCGCGAGGTCATGCGCAACGGCGGCCCCACCGCCTACCGCGCCGACGCCGCCCAGCGCGCCACCGGCCACCGCGCCCAGCGCCGCCACCAGCCGGCGGCCGCGCCGCGCGATCCGCAGGCCGCGGCCGCGGCCGAGCAGCCGTACGGGCGCGACGCGGCGGAGGTGCGCGCGTACGAGGAGAGCTTCACCGGCGTCCTCATGGCCTCGGGCATGAACCGCATGTCGGCCCAGGTGCTCGGCCGGCTGCTGCTCAGCGACGCGGAGGGCGTCACCGCCGCCGAACTCGTCCAGCACCTCGGGGTCAGCCCGGCCTCCGTCTCCAAGGCCGTCGCCTTCCTGGAGGAGCAGGGCCTGGTGCGGCGGGAGCGCGACGAACGGCGCCGCGACCGCTACTTCGTGGACTCCGACGTCTGGTACGAGTCGACGATGGCCAGCGCCCGGGCCAACACCCGGCTCGCCGAGACCGCGCGGGAGGGCGTCGGCGTCCTCGGGGCGGGCACCCCGGCGGCCGTGCGCCTGGAGAACGTCGCGCGGTTCCTGGACTTCATCTCCGAGAGCATCACGCGCGCGGCGGAGCAGGCGCGGGACATCCTGCACGTGCAGCCGCCGACGCGCGCCCCGGAGGGCGAGGGGGACTGACTCAGGCGGAGGGTCAGGAAGATGTGGTCGCCTGCGCCTCCTGCCGGCGCACCATCTCGCCGATCCAGACCGGCGCGTAGGGGGAGGTACAGCCGGGGGAGGTCGGGTAGTCCTTGAGCACTTCGAGCCGCTCGCCGATGGCGAGGGCGCGCGCCCGCAGCTCGGCGTGCTCGATGCCGATCTGCGCGAGGGTGGTGTTCATGGCCCACTGGAGGCGGTCGGGGGCGTCCTTCATCTCCCCCTCGATGACATCGAGCAGCCCGGGCAGATCGAGCCCGGCCGGCTTCTTCACGACCCGCTCGGCGGTCAGCGCCCACCCGGCGCTCGCCACCACCGGATCCGGGTCCGCCGACCACGCCACCCGCAGCTCCTCGGCGTACGGGCTCTTCTTCACCACGTACCCGACGAGCCAGTCCTGCACCTTCGGCGTCCGCGCCGAGCGCAGCATCCCGTCCAGCTCGTCCCGCCCGAACTCCTTCGGCCGGCAGACCAGCAGCGCGAGCAGCCGCGCGGCGCTGTCACCCGTGTCCCACAGCTCCCGCGCCAGCTCCTGCTGCGTCTTCAGCCGCTTGGCCAGCGCCCGCAGCTTCCCGAGGTTCACCCCGTGATCGTCCCCGTGCCGCTCGTTCACGGCCCGCACCTTGGGCTCCTCCAGGCCGGCCAGCTCGGCCATCACCTCGTCCACCGTCACGCCGACCTCCTCGTGTCACAGCAGTCCCGGGCGCGGCCTCCAGCGTACGGAAGGGGTCCGACAGTCACCCTTCCGCGCGGGGCTCCGGCCGGCGGGCGATCTCGCGGGCGAGGGCTAGGAGTGCCGGGGTCGCCGGGTGCGGGGCGGCCGGGCGCCAGGTGAGGAGGACGGGGAGGGGTGGGGCGTCCGGGAGGGGGCGGTAGGTGACGCCCGGGTGGGGGTGGAGGGCGGCCGTCGAGGCGGAGGAGACGCCGATGCCGCGGCCCGCCGCGATGGCGGCGAGCCAGTCGTCGGTGTTGGCGACGGTGAGGGTCGTGCGGGGGCGGTGGTCCGGGGGCCAGAGGTCGAGGGTGGTGGTGCCGGAGACCGTGTTGAGGACGGCGGTCTCGTCCGCCAGGTCCGCGAGCGTCAGCTCCGTACGGGCGGCCAGCTCGCCGTCCGTCGGCAGCGCCGCCACCCGCGCCTCCCGCAGCAGCTCCTCGGTCGCCAGGCCGGGCACGTCCACCGGCCCGCGCAGCAGCGCCGCGTCGACCTCGCCGCGCAGCAGGCCGGCGGTGCGGTCGTCGATGCGGAGGAGTTCGAGCGGGGTCTCGGGATGCTCCTGACGCCAGCGGCGCAGCAGGGGCGTGGTGTACGGGCCGAAGGCCGACCAGGCGTGCCCGAGCCGCAGCGGGCGGTGGTGCGGGCCGCCGCCCGGCGCCACGGCCGCGTCGAACGCGGCGACCGCCGCCGTCGCCCGCTCCCGGAACCCCCGTCCCTCCGCCGTCAGCGCCAGATGGTGCGTGGAGCGGTCCACGAGCCGGACGCCGAGGTGTTTCTCCAGGGCGGCGAGGGTGCGGGAGACCGCGGGCTGGGTGAGGTGGAGCCGGGTGGCGGCCCGGGTCAGATTGCCCTCCTCGGCGATGGCGAGGAAGCAGCGCAGATGGCGGAGCTCGATGTTCGTGCGGCTCATGCGTGCGGAGCATAACCGCAGCGCAATCGGCATTTCCGGTGCCGCGCGGAGGCTCGTAGCGTGAAGCGGAGGAGTCCGTACCGAGAGGGCGGGTTCCGGATCACACAGTGCAGTCCATTACTCTGAACCGTGAAGTCCACTACTGTGGACTTGGGTGCGCTTCGGACGCGCTTCGGATGTGCAGCACAGCAAGGCAAGGAGTACGCCGGTGGACAGCCCGGTCAAGGACATCGCCACCGCCACCCCGGTGGCCGCCGCCCCGGGCGTCGCCACCGCCCCGGTCGCCACTCGCGCCACCCGCCTCGGCCCCGTCGCGCTCGTCGTCGCCGGCGGACTCTCCGTACAGTTCGGATCCGCCGTCGCCGTGCTGCTCATGCCCCGGGCCGGCGCCCTCGGCGTCGTCACCCTGCGGCTCATCCTCGCCGCGGCCGTCCTGCTGATCGCCTGCCGGCCCAAGGTGCGCGGCTACAGCCGCGCCGACTGGGGCACGGTGCTCGCCTTCGGCACCGCGATGTCCGGCATGAACATCCTGTTCTACCTCTCCGCCGCCCGCATACCGCTCGGCGCCGCCGTCACCCTCGAAGTGCTCGGCCCGCTCGCGCTCTCCGTCCTCGCCTCCCGCCGCCTCGTGAACCTGCTCTGGGCCGGGCTCGCCCTCGCCGGCGTCGTCCTCCTCAGCGGCCTGGGCAGCGGCGGCCTCGGCCGGCTCGATCCGCTCGGTGCCGGGTTCGCGCTCGCCGCCGGCGCGATGTGGGCCACGTACATCGTCTTCAGCGCCCGCACCGGCCGCCGCTTCCCGCAGGCCGACGGGCTCGCGCTCGCGATGGGCGTCGGCGCGGTCATCAGCCTGCCGTTCGGCATCGTCTCGGCGGGCGACAAGCTGCTCGTGCCGTCGACCATCGGGCTCGGGCTCGGTGTCGCCCTGATGTCCTCCGTGCTGCCCTACACCCTCGAACTCCTCGCCCTGCGCCGCCTCCCCGCGCCCACCTTCGCGATCCTCATGAGCTTGGAACCGGCCATCGCCGCCACCGCCGGCTTCCTCGTCCTCGATCAGTCCCTCGGCCTGACCGACGCGCTCGCCATCGCCCTCGTCATCGCGGCGAGCATGGGCGCGGTACGGACCCAGGTCGGCCGCCGCGCCAAGTCCTGAACCGCCGAGCCCTGACCCCGTACGAACCCCCCGCGCGACCACCTGTATTCGGCCATGGGTCAGGATGGCGCCATGGCCCTTGAGATGCGCGAGCGTTGCGAACGCTGTGAGACGACCGTCCTTGCCCTCGGCGATCCCGCCCGGATCTGTTCGTACGAGTGCACCTTCTGCGTTCCCTGCGCGGACGCGATGCATGACGTCTGCCCCAACTGTGGCGGCGAACTGGTCGCCCGCCCGACCCGGGCAACTGTCACCGCCTGAACCCGAAGTCACCCGGCCCGCGCCCGTCACCGACAACAACTCGGTGGCGGGCGCGGCCCGTTGCGTACCACGATGCAGACATGACCGCACGCGAATTCGAATCCCCCGAGACCCGCGAGACCCCTGAGCGCTGGACGACGGCCACCGTCTACCCCGACATGTGGGTCGACCCCGACGACGACCCCCGCGACAAGCAGGGCCCCGGGCCCGACGGAGAGCTCGCGACCCTGCAGGACTTCCTCCACGACTACCGCCTCACCCTCCGCATGAAGTGCGAGGGCCTGGACGCCGAACAGCTCGCCCGCCGTTCCGTCCCGCCGTCCACCATGTCGCTCCTCGGTCTCGTACGGCACCTCGCCGAGGTCGAGCGGGACTGGCGCGGCTGGCTCGGCGACGACAAGCGGCAGCCCAAGCTGTACGGGGCGCGGGACGCCGACTTCCACGGCGCCGTCGCCGATCCGGACGTGGTCGCGGAGGCCTTCCGCGACCTGGAGCGCGAGCAGGCGGCGACGGACGCCGCCCTCGCCGCCTACGCCGACCTGGGCGAGCGGGTCGGCTCCGACGAGATCGCGATCCGCGAGCTGATGGTGCACCGCATCGACGAGTACGCCCGCCACTGCGGGCACGCGGATCTGCTGCGGGAGTGCGTCGACGGGCGGGTAGGTCAGTAGGAGGCAGGCCCTGAGGGGCGCACGCGAGAAGGGCCGGGGGCGGAAACCCCCGGCCCTTCTCGCGTTCCCGGCTCTCGGCATGGCGGCCCGAAACCGTGCGCAGAATCCAAAGCAAGCACGCTTGATTGTTTCTGGCCCGGCTGCCATGCTCCTCACGCACGTCCGTGACCCGCCCGTCCCCCGAGGGGAGCGCACCGTGTCCGACCCCGCAGCCGTCCTCGCCGACCTGCGCGCCGAGAGCGAGGAAGTCGACGAACTGGTAAGGGAGTTGACCGACGAGCAGTGGGCGCTGCCCACGCCCGCGCCGCGCTGGACGGTCGCCCACCAGATCGCCCACCTCGCCTGGACCGACGCCGCCGCGCTGCTCGCCGCGACCGATCCCGAGGGCTTCGCCGCCGAGACCGAGAAGGCGCTCGCCGCGCCCGACCGCTTCGTCGACGACGGCGCCGACGAGGGCGCCGCCCAGCCGCCCGCCGTCCTGCTCGCCCGCTGGCGCGAGGGCCGCGAGCGGCTGCACCGGGTCCTGGCCGAGGCGCCGCCCGGGACGCGGTTCCCCTGGTACGGGCCGGCCATGAGCGCCGGGTCGCTCGCGACCGCGCGCCTGATGGAGACCTGGGCGCACGGCCAGGACGTGGCCGACGCCCTCGGAGTCGTACGGCAGCCGACCGCGCGGCTGCGGCACGTGGCCTGGATCGGGCTGCGGGCCCGGGACTACGCGTACTTCGTGCGCGGCCTGACCCCGCCCGCCGAGCCCTTCCGGGTCGAACTCACCGCGCCGAGCGGCGAGTTGTGGACGTACGGGCCGGAGGACGCGGCTCAGAAGATCACCGGGCCCGCCCTCGACTTCTGCCTGCTCGTGACCCAGCGCGCCCACCGCGACGACACCGCCCTGACCGCCGTCGGCGCGGACGCCGAGGAATGGCTCGGCATCGCCCAGGCCTTCGCCGGCCCGGCGGGCGACGGCCGCGCCCCCAAGGGGGCCGCGTGAAGCGCGTCCTCCGGATCGGCAACGCCTCCGGCTTCTACGGCGACCGCTTCGACGCCGTGCGGGAGATGCTCACAGGAGGTGAGCTGGACGTCCTCACCGGGGACTACCTCGCCGAGCTGACCATGCTCATCCTCGGCCGCGACCTCCTCAAGGACCCCTCCGCCGGTTACGCCAAGACCTTCCTGCGCCAGATGGAGGAGGGCCTCGGGCTCGCCCACGAGCGCGGCACCCGGATCGTCGCCAACGCGGGCGGCCTCAACCCCGCCGGACTCGCCGACGCCCTGCGCGCCCTGGCCGACCGGCTTGGCCTGCCGGTCCGGATCGCGCACGTCGAGGGCGACCGGCTGCCGGCGGACCGGCTACCGGCCGGCCGGGACGGCGTCCTCGCCGCCAACGCCTACCTCGGCGGCGCCGGCATCGCGGCCTGCCTGACCGCCGCCGCGGACGTGGTCGTCACCGGCCGGGTCACGGACGCGGCGCTCGTCACCGGGCCCGCGCAGTGGTTCTTCGGCTGGGCCCCGGAGGACGCCGACTGGTACGACAAGCTGGCGGGCGCGGTCGTCGCCGGCCACGTCCTGGAATGCGGCACCCAGGCCACCGGCGGCAACTACGCCTTCTTCCACGGCCACGACCCCGCTCTCCTCCGCCGCCCCGGCTTCCCGCTCGCCGAACTGCACGCCGACGGCAGCGCCGTCATCACCAAGCACCCCGGCACCGGCGGCCTCGTCGACACCGGCACCGTCACCGCCCAGCTCCTCTACGAGACGGGCGGCGCCCGCTACGCGGGCCCCGACGTCACCGCACGCCTCGACACCGTCCGGCTCACCCAGGAGGGCCCGGACCGGGTGCGGATCGAGGGCGTACGGGGCGAGGCCCCGCCCCCGACGCTCAAGGTGGGGCTCAGCAGGCTCGGCGGCTTCCGCAACGAGGTCGTGTTCGTCCTCACCGGCCTCGACATCGAGGCCAAGGCGGAGCTCGTGCGGGCGCAGCTCCACGACGCCCTGGCCAAGAACCCGCCCGCCGAGGCCCGCTGGGACCTCGCCCGCACCGACCACCCCGACGCGCCCACCGAGGAGACCGCCAGCGCCCTGCTCCGGCTCGTCGTCCGCGACCCCGACCCCGAGAAGGTCGGCCGCACCCTGACAGGGGCGGCGATCGAACTGGCCCTCGCCTCCTACCCCGGCTTCCATGTGACCGCCCCGCCGGGCAAGGGTGCCCCCTACGGGGTCTTCGACAGCGCGTACGTCCCCGTCGGGGAGGTCCCGCACACGGCGGTGCTGCCCGACGGGACCCGCGCCCCCGTGCCCGTACCGCCGACGACCCGGGCCCTGGAACCCGTACCGGATCCGGAGCTTCCGGAGCCGCCGCCCGATGGGCCCACCCGGCGCGCGCCGCTCGGCCTCGTCGCCGGCGCCCGCAGCGGAGACAAGGGCGGGGACGCCAACGTCGGCGTCTGGGTCCGGACGGAGGTGGAGTGGCGCTGGCTCGCGCACGCGCTCACCACCGACAGGTTCCGCGAACTCCTCCCGGAGACCGCCGACTTGACCGTCACCCGGCACGTGCTGCCCAACCTCCGCGCGCTCAACTTCACCGTCGCCGGAATCCTCGGCGAGGGCGTTGCCTCCCAGGCCCGTTTCGACCCCCAGGCCAAGGCCCTCGGCGAGTGGCTGCGCTCGCGCCACCTCGACATCCCGGAGGAACTGCTGTGACCGTGCTCGCCTCCGCCCTCGACACCGGCGGACCCGACCACGCGGCCCACCGCGCCGCCATGCTGGAGAAACTGGCCGCGCTCGACGCCGAGCACGCCAAGGCGCTCGCGGGCGGCGGCGAGAAGTACACGGCCCGGCACCACAAGCGCGGCAAGCTGCTCGCCCGCGAACGGATCGAGCTGCTCGTCGACCCCGACTCGCCGTTCCTGGAGCTGTCGCCGCTCGCCGCCTGGGGCAGCGACTACCCCGTAGGGGCGTCCCTGGTGACCGGCATCGGGGTCGTCGAGGGCGTCGAGTGCCTGATCACCGCCAACGACCCGACCGTGCGCGGCGGCGCCTCCAACCCGTGGACCCTGAAGAAGGCGCTGCGAGCGAACGAGATCGCCTTCGCCAACCGCCTCCCCGTCATCTCGCTCGTCGAGTCCGGCGGCGCCGACCTGCCCTCCCAGAAGGAGATCTTCATCCCCGGCGGGGCGCTCTTCCGCGACCTCACCCGGCTCTCCGCCGCCGGCATCCCCACCATCGCCGTCGTCTTCGGCAACTCGACGGCCGGCGGGGCCTACGTCCCCGGCATGTCCGACCACACCGTGATGATCAAGGAGCGGTCGAAGGTCTTCCTCGGCGGCCCGCCGCTGGTGAAGATGGCGACCGGCGAGGAGAGCGACGACGAGTCCCTCGGCGGCGCCGAGATGCACGCCCGCACCAGCGGTCTCGCCGACCACTACGCCGTCGACGAGCCCGACGCACTGCGCCAGGCCCGCCGGATCGTCGCCCGCCTCAACCACCGCAAGGCACACCCCGATCCGGCGGCGGGCCGGGAGCCGGTCGAGCCGCCGAAGTACGACCCGGAGGAGCTCCTCGGGATCGTCCCCGGGGACCTCAAGACCCCGTTCGACCCGCGCGAGGTGATCGCCCGGCTGGTCGACGGCTCGGACTTCGACGAGTTCAAGCCGCTGTACGGGACGAGCCTGGTGACCGGCTGGGCGCGCCTGCACGGCTACCCGATCGGCGTCCTCGCCAACGCACAGGGCGTGCTGTTCTCCGCCGAGTCCCAAAAGGCGGCCCAGTTCATCCAGTTGGCGAACCAGCGCGACATCCCGCTGCTCTTCCTGCACAACACCACCGGCTACATGGTCGGCAAGGAGTACGAGCAGGGCGGCATCATCAAGCACGGCGCGATGATGATCAACGCGGTGTCGAACTCGAAGGTGCCCCACCTGTCGGTGCTCATGGGTGCGTCGTACGGCGCCGGGCACTACGGCATGTGCGGCCGGGCGTACGACCCGCGCTTCCTCTTCGCCTGGCCGAGCGCCAAGTCCGCCGTCATGGGGCCGCAGCAGCTCGCCGGGGTGCTGTCGATCGTCGCGCGCGCGAGCGCGGAGGCGAAGGGGCAGCCGTACGACGAGGAGCAGGACGCCGGGATGCGGGCGTTCGTCGAGGCACAGATCGAGAGCGAGTCGCTGCCGATGTTCCTCTCCGGGCGGCTGTACGACGACGGGGTCATCGACCCGCGCGACACGCGCACCGTCCTCGGGCTCTGCCTGTCCGCGATCCACACGGCACCGGTCGAGGGCGCGCGCGGCGGCTTCGGCGTCTTCCGAATGTGAGGCCTGCGCTGATGACCGAGCTGATTTCCGCTGTCCTCGTGGCGAACCGGGGCGAGATCGCCTGCCGGGTCTTCCGCACCTGCCGCGACCTGGGCATCGCCACCGTCGCCGTCCACTCCGACCCGGACGCCGACGCCCTGCACGTACGGGAGGCCGACGCGGCCGTACGGCTGCCGGGCGCGACGCCCGCGGAGACGTATCTGCGCGGCGACCTGATCGTGGTCGCCGCCCTCGCGGCGGGCGCCGACGCCGTGCACCCCGGCTACGGCTTCCTCTCCGAGAACGCCGACTTCGCGCGGGCCGTGACCGAGGCGGGCCTGGTGTGGATCGGGCCGCCGCCGGCCGCGATCGAGGCGATGGCGTCCAAGACGCGGGCCAAGGAGCTCCTCGGCGTCGCGCCCCTCGACGCCGCCGCGCTCACCGAGGCCGACCTGCCGGTCCTCGTGAAGGCGGCGGCCGGCGGCGGCGGCCGAGGCATGCGGATCGTACGCGAACTGAGCGTTCTGGAAGGGGAGTTGAAGGCGGCGTCGGCGGAGGCGCTGAGCGCCTTCGGGGACGGCGAGGTGTTCGTCGAGCCGTACGTGGAGGACGGTCGGCACGTCGAGGTCCAGGTCCTCGCCGACACCCACGGCACCGTCTGGACCCTCGGCACCCGCGACTGCTCCCTCCAGCGCCGGCACCAGAAGGTCATCGAGGAGGCCCCGGCGCCCGGGCTCCCGGACGCGCTGGTCGAGGAGCTGTACGCGCGGTCGGCGGTCGCCGCGAAGGCCGTCGGGTACGTCGGCGCGGGCACCGTCGAGTTCCTGGTCGCCGACGGCCGGGCGCACTTCCTGGAGATGAACACCCGCCTCCAGGTCGAGCACCCGGTCACGGAGGAGGTCCACGGCCTCGACCTGGTCGCCCTCCAGCTCGCCGTCGCCGAGGGGCGTCCGCTGCCGCCGGAGCCGCCCGCGCCCCGCGGCGGCCACGCCGTCGAGGCCCGGCTCTACGCCGAGGATCCGGCCGGCGGCTGGACCCCGCAGACGGGCGTGCTGCACGCCGTCGAGTTCCCCGCCGGGCCCGGCCTGCGCGTCGACACGGGTTACGCCTCCGGCGACACGGTCGGCGTCCACTACGACGCCATGCTCGCCAAGGTCGTCGCCCACGCGCCGACCCGCGCCGAGGCCGTCCGCAAGCTCGCCCGCGCCCTGGAACAGGCCCGGCTCCACGGCCCCGCCACCAACCGCGACCTGCTCGTCGCCTCCCTCCGCCACCCCGACTTCGCCGACCCGGCCAGGCTCGGCACCGGCTTCTACGACCGGCACCTGGACGCCCTGACCGCCGCCCCGCGCGCCGAGGCCTCCGTGGAGCAGGCGGCGGTGGCGGCGGCGCTCGCGGAGGCGGCCGCCAACGCGGGCCGCTTCGGGGGAGGTTGGCGCAACGTCCGCTCGCAGGACGAGGTGAAGACGTACGAGGGGGCCGGGGGCGCGTACCAGGTCCGGTACCGCCCGACCCGTACCGGTGGCCACGAGGTCACCGCCCCCGAGGGCGTCACCGTCGTGTCCGCCACCCCGCACCGCGTACGGCTCGAAGTGGCGTCCGTCGTACGGGACTTCGAGGTCACCCGCTACCCCGGCGGGGTCGTCCACGTCGGCCCGCACCGGCTCACCGCCCGCCCCCGCTTCACCGACCCCACCGAGAGCCGCGCGCCCGGCTCCCTGCTCGCGCCCATGCCCGGCACCGTCGTCCGGATCGCCGAGGGCCTGGCAGCAGGCGCCCGGGTCGAGGCCGGGCAGCCGCTGCTCTGGCTGGAGGCCATGAAGATGGAGCACCGGGTCGTCGCACCCGCCTCCGGCACGCTCACCGCGCTCCACGCCGCCCCCGGCCGCCAGGTAGAGGTCGGCGCCCTGCTCGCCGTCGTACAGCCCGCCCCCGTACCGACCGAAGCACAGGAGGACCCGACCCCATGAGCACCCTCAGCCTCATCGAATCGGCGGAACACACCGCCCTCCGCGCCGCCGTCTCCGCCCTCGGCCACCGCCACGGCCCCGGCTTCGACCGCGCCACACTCTGGGCCGAGGCCGGCAAGCTCGGCTATCTGGGCGTGAACCTGCCCGAGGAGTACGGCGGCGGGGGCGGCGGCATGACCGAGCTGTCCATCGTCCTGGAGGAGGCGGGCGCGGCCGGCGCGCCGCTGTTGATGATGGTCGTGTCGCCGGCGATCTGCGGCACGGTCATCGCACGCTTCGGCACGGAGGAGCAGAAGCGGGCCTGGTTGCCGGGTCTCGCGGACGGCACCCGCACCATGGCCTTCGGCATCACCGAGCCCGACGCGGGCTCCAACTCCCACCGGATCACGACGACCGCGACCCGGACCGAGGACGGCTGGGTCCTCAACGGCCGGAAGGTCTTCGTGTCGGGCGTCGACATCGCCGACGCGACCCTGATCGTCGGCCGCACCTCCGACGCCCGCACCGGCAACCTCAAGGCGTGTCTCTTCATCGTGCCGCGCGACACGCCGGGCTTCGAACGGCGCCACATCGAGATGGAACTCGACGCGAACGAGAAGCAGTTCGAGCTCACCCTCGACGACGTGCACCTGCCGGCCGACGCCTTGGTCGGCGACGAGGACGCGGGCCTCCTCCAGCTCTTCGCGGGGCTCAACCCGGAGCGGATCATGACGGCCGCCTTCGCGATCGGCATGGGCCGCTACGCGCTCGCGCAGGCCGTGAAGTACGCGAAGGAGCGCCAGGTCTGGAAGGCCCCGATCGGCGCCCACCAGGCCATCGCCCACCCCCTCGCCCAGGCCCACATCGAACTCGAACTCGCCCGCCTGATGATGCGGAAGGCCGCCGCCCTGTACGACGCGGGCGACGACCTGGGCGCGGGCGAGGCGGCGAACATGGCGAAGTACGCCGCCGCCGAGGCGTGCGTGAAGGCCGTCGACACCTCCGTCCACACCCTCGGCGGCAACGGCCTGACCCGCGAGTTCGGCCTCGCCCGCCTGATCACGGCGGCCCGCGTGGCCCGGATCGCCCCGGTCAGCCGCGAGATGATCCTCAACTTCGTCTCGCACCAGACGCTTGGCCTGCCGAAGTCCTACTGAGCGGGGGCCCCAGCGGGGGTACCACGGTACGAGGTGGGATCTGGCTCCCCGGTACGACGACGGGGACGCCGTCCGCCCGCGAAGGTGCCCCCATGCCCGCCACCACGATCCGCACCCGCACCCGCGTCGCCGCCACCGCCGCCGGCGACCTCCGCACCGCCGCTCGCGCCTTCCTGGCCCTCCCGGTCGGTCTCGCGGCGACCGTCCTCGTCCTCGTCGGGCAGCCCACCCGCGCCGCCCGTCTCCGGTCCCGCCTCGCGCCCGCCGGACCCGGGCGCTGGACCGGCCCGCGGGTGCTGGCCCGGACGGTGCTCGGCCTGCCGCTCGACCTGGCGGCCTTCGTCCTCCTCGCGTACGCCGCCTTCAACACGGTCCGCAACCTCGGCTACCCGCTCTGGTACGCGGACACCGACTACCACCAGGCCTGGGGCGGCCCCACCCTCGCCGGCGTCTGGGCCGTCCACTCCCTCGGCTGGCTGCTCTGTCTGGCTGTCCTTCTGCACTGGCCGGTGCGCTGGCTGGACCGCGGGCAGGCGGCGGTCAGCCGCCGGGTCAGCTGATGCGGACGGTGCGGGCCCAGTCCGGTGGGGTGTCCGGGACGTAGCCGTCGTCGCCCGGGCGGAGGCGGTAGTACGGGCGGGGGAAGAGGCCCACGACCGTGCGGCAGGGCGGGGCGGTGGCGGGCCAGGGGGTCTGGCCGTCGGTGAGGACGACCACGACGTCCGGGCGGGGGCGCCGGCGCAGGGCGGTGGTGAAGCCGGAGCGGAGGTCGGTGCCGCCGCCGCCGATCAGGGTGATGCCCTCCGCCGCGCACAGCGGGTCGGCGACGCGGGCGGCGGCGTCGCAGGAGACCACGCGCACCAGGTCGCGCCGCCCGCCGACCGCGCGGGAGATCGCGGCCACCTCCAGGAGCGCGGCGCCGAGCTCCGCGTCGCTGACCGAGCCCGAGGTGTCGATGACCACCGACACCCGGGGCGGCTGGCGCCGCAGGCTCGGCAGGATCGTGCCGGGCAGGGCGACCGAGCGGCGCGAGGGCCGCCCGTAGCTGTGGTCGTCGCCGGCCCCGGCGCCGCCCACCGCCGCGCGGATCGCCGAGCCCAGCAACTCCCGCCACGGCTGCGGCGGCTGGAACGCCTCCTCCGCCCACCGTCGCCACCCCGCCGGTGCCTCGCCCGGCGGCCCGGCGAGCCCCTGCGCCACCTTGAAGCGCACCGCGTCCTGCTCCTGCTCGCTCAGCCCGTCCGCGCCGTCCGGGCCGAGGTCCCACTCCCGCTCCAGGCCGTCGGCGCCGCTGCCGCAGTCCAGCCACAGGTGCAGCCCGCCGGGCAGCGACTCCAGGCGGATCCGCCGTACGTAGTCCTCCATCAGCTCGTCCTTGGGCACGTTCAGGAGCGCCGGCGTGACGATCCCCTCCGGCGTGTCGAGCCCGTCCCCGTAGATGTCGTCGTTGATCTCACAGTCGGCGGCGATGTTGAGCCGCAGCCGGTCCGCAGGCCGCCCCTCGAAGCCCTCCCGGCGGGCGATCCGGTCGCCGCGTCCGTGGTGGTCGCGGATCAGGTGCGCGACCTCGTGCACCCACACCCCGGCCAGTTCGTCGACCGACGTGCGCGCCACGAAGCCCGGCGAGGCGTAGCACCGCCAGTACCGGTCGACCGCCATCGTCGGCACCCGCCGCGACTCGACCACCCGCAGCGCGAACAGGGCCGTCGCCAGATACGGGCGCGCCCGCACCGCCCGCAGCCGCGCCGCGTACAGCTTCTCCCGGTCGAGGGAGAGCGGGGCCGTGGCCTCGGTGGAGGCGCTCATCGGCCCGCCCCCGCCCCCGCACCCGCCCCCGCCGGCACGCGGTCCGCGCGCCGGGACACGTCCACCACGCCCGCGAGCCGCTCGATCGCCACCGGCACCTCCCACTCCTCCCGGCGCAGCGCGGCCAGCGTCGTGGCCGGCACCACCACCAGGTCCGGCGGCCCGGTCTCCGCCGCCCGTACGAGCAGCTCCCAGGCCGCGTCCCAACGTGCCCGGTCCGGGCGGGCGTTGACCGCGGCGACCACGCCCTCCAGGGCGGCCTGCCGCCGGTCTCCGCGCTCCGGGAGCTCCGCGCCCGCCGGGTCGGCGAGCAGCACCTCCGGGTCCGGCAGGTCCATCCGGTCGATCCAGGCGAGGAGTTCGAGCCCGGGCCCGTCGCCGACGGTGCCCCGCACCAGCTGCGCGAGCACGTCCCGGGTCGCCCCGGCGGCCGTCGCGAAGGCGATCAGGGACAGCGTCATGTCCCAGCTGCGCGGCGACGGCCACGCACCGCCCTTGCGGGTCTCGCTGCCCGGCAGCCGGTGGACGAGGGTGGGCCGGGCGGTGAGCAGCCCGGTCACCGCCCGCCGGGCGAAGTCGACGGCGCCGGGCAGCAGTTCGGGGTCGAGCCGGGGCAGCGTGGCGCGCGGCCAGGTGCCGCCGAGGCCCCGTACCACCACCTCGGGATCATGGGTCCACTGCAGATGCACGAAACGGTTGGCGAGCGGCGCGCTCAGCTCCCACCCGTCCGCCGCCGAGGCGCGCGGATTGGCGGCGGCCACGATCCGTACCCCGGGCGGCAGTTGGAGCGAGCCGATGCGCCGCTCCAGGACGAGCCTGAGGAGCGCCGCCTGCACGGCGGGCGTGGCCGTGGACAGCTCGTCCAGGAACAGCAGCCCCCGCCCGGCCCGGACAAGGCGCACCGCCCAGTCCGGCGGCGCGAGCGGCACGCCCTGCTCGGCCGGGTCGTCGCCGACGATCGGCAGGCCGGAGAAGTCGGACGGCTCGTGCACGCTGGCGATCACGGTGGTGAGCGGCAGGTCGAGCGACTCGGCCAGCTGGTGCAGCGCGGCGGTCTTGCCGATGCCGGGCTCGCCCCACAGCAGTACGGGCAGGTCGGCGGCGACGGCGAGGGTCACGGCCTCCAGCTGGGGGTTGGGGCGGGGTTCGGTGTCGGTGGTGCGGAGGAGGGTGAGGAGGTCGGCGGCGATGTCCAGCTCGGCGGAGGGCGTAGCAAATATGGTCATAAGGGTCACCGTGGTGTGTGAGGAGGGAAGGGGAGGGCGCGGGTCCGGCTCAGGCCGGCTCGGGCCTAGAACGCGTGGCGGCGGCGCGAGCGTGTGTGCGGGTTGCCGTCCAGCCGGAACTCGTGGAGGAAGCGGGGCGGCGGCGGTCCGGCGAGCCCCGCCCGGTAGAGGCCGTACGAGAGCCGCTGCGTCTTCGCGCTGTGCAGCGCGCCGCGCAGCGGCCCGTCCCGCAGCACCGCCGCCGGACCGAGCAGCCCCTCGACGACGGCCAGGGCCCCGGCCACGTCGCCGTGGACGATCCGGTCCCGGACCCCGTCCAGGCAGTCCGGGCGCCGGTGCGCCTCGTCGATGGCCCGCAGACAGGGCAGCGGGGTGCCGGACAGCGCGACGAGCAGTTCCTCGCGCCGTAGTTGCGCCGGATCGTGGTCGAGCGGCGCGAGGACGCCGTCGACCAGGGCGATCCGGTGCCGGGCGCCCCGGCACTCCACGATGCGCGGCGCGCCCGGGTCGTCCGGGACCCGTACGGCGGGGGCGGCCCCCGGCGCGAGCGCGGCGGCGACCAGCGGGTGCAGCCGCCCGGGCTCGACCGCCCCGGCGCGCAGCAGCTCCAGGTCGGGCGGCAGCCAGGTCGCCGCGTCGGGCAGCAGTGGAAGCCGCGTACCCGAAGCGCCGCCGGAGCCGCCGTCGGCCCGTACGGAGTCGGAACCGCCGACGTCGAGGACCAGTCGCCGCTCCCCGGCCCGTACGGCCACGGCGCCGGCCGTCCGCCCCTCGGCGGCGAGCAGGATCCGGGCCTCGGCCGCCCAGCGCTCGGCCTCGGGCAGCGGCGGCAGGTCCGGGCCGAGCCCGGCCCCGGAGCGTTCCCGCAGCTCACCGGCCCGGCGGGCGTCCCACAGATGCCGGTGCAGGTCGAGCCGGAAGCGCCGGCTGGGCCGGGGATGCGGATGTGCGGCGGGGTGGACGGCCGGGTCGTCCCAGGTCGGATCCACCCCGTCCCACAGGGCGAGCGAGACGCGCTGCCCGCCCCCGGCCCAGGCGGGCGGGGTGCGCACCACGAGGTGCAGGGGAGGCCGGTCGCTCGTGGAGTCGTCGTACCGCGCGAGCGCGATCGTGAGGCCGGGCCGAAGGAGTCCGTCGGGCGCGACCCGGGGCAGATGCCAGCGCAGCAGGTCCGGCGCCAGGTGCCGCAGGTCCGCCCGTACGCGGGCGGCCAGTTCGCGGCCTCGGGTCCGTACGAGCAGCTTGAGGTCCAGGTCGACGTCGAAGCCCGCGGCGGCGCACGCCCCGGCCCAGTCGCCGCGCAGGCGGCGGGCGGTGGCGGCCTCGATCATGGCGGCCGGCACGGCGAAAGCGCGCACGCGCGACCAGAAGGCGGGAAGCGAGGAAGCCGGAAGCGAAGAACCGGGAAGTGAAGAACCGGGAAGTGAAGAACCGGGAAGTGAAGAAGCGGGGAAACGGGTGGCACCGTTCGCGATGTGAGTGGTCATCAGCACTCACCTTGCGCGGACGGGACCCCCAATCTGAGAGCAGAATGAGTCGTCATCGCGCCGATCGTAACCACACGCGGTCGCGACCCGCCAGGGTAAATCCTGAATCATGCATGCACGCTTGCTTGTTTCTCGTAGTGCTGCCAAGGTCGGCCCAGATCTGCCCACAACGCACGCGCACCAGACATCCTGTCGCTCAGGGGGCATGTACACATGGTGTTCCGCAGTGAATTCGCCGACGTTCCGGTCGTCTCCCGTCCCATCCACGACGCCGTCCTCGGCCGTGCCGCAGAGTTCGGCGAGCGCCCGGCGCTGATCGACGGCACCGGCGGGGACGGGGCGCTCACCCTCACGTACGCGCAGGTGGAAGCCTGCCACCGGCGGGTGGCCGCGGGCCTCGCCGAGGCGGGGGTGCGCAAGGGCGACGTCCTCGCTCTGCACAGCCCCAACACCGTGCTGTTCCCGGTCGCGTTCTACGCGGCGACCCGCGCCGGCGCGTCCGTGACCACCGTGCATCCGCTCGCCACTCCCGAGGAGTTCGCCAAGCAGCTCCGCGACTCCGCCGCGCGCTGGATCGTGACCGTGTCGCCGCTGCTTGCGACGGCCCGCGCGGCCGCCGAACTCGCGGGCGGCGTCGAGGAGATCTTCCTCTGCGACGCGGCGCCGGAGGGGGACGCGACCAGGTCCCTGCAGTCCTTCCTCGCCTCCACCGCCCCCGAGCCGGTCCTCGACATCGACCCGGACACGGACGTCGCCGCCCTCCCGTACTCCTCCGGCACCACCGGCGTCCCCAAGGGCGTCATGCTCACCCACACCTCCATCGCCACCAACCTCGCCCAGCTCGAACCGCTGATGCCGATGGGCTCCGGCGAACGCATCCTCGCCGTGCTGCCGTTCTTCCACGTGTACGGCCTGACGGCGCTGATGAACGCCCCGCTGCGGCAGGGCGCCACCGTCGTCGTGCTGCCCCGCTTCGAGCTCGACGGCTTCCTGGCCGCCATCGAGAAGCACCGCATCGACGTCCTGTTCGTGGCGCCGCCGATCGTCCTCGCGCTCGCCAAGCACCCGGCGGTCGCGAACTACGACCTGTCGTCCCTGAAGTACATCGTCTGCTCCGCCGCCCCGCTCGACGCCGCCCTCGCCGAGTCCTGTTCGGCACGGCTCGGACTGCCGCCGATCCTCCAGGCGTACGGCATGACCGAGCTGTCCCCGGGCACCCATCTGGTGCCGCTCGCCACCGAGAACCCCCCACCGGGCACGGTCGGCAAGCTGCTGCCGTCGACCGAGATGCGGCTGGTCGCGCTCGACGACCCGGCGAAGGACGTCCCGGCGGGCGAGTCGGGCGAGATCGCGATCCGCGGCCCGCAGGTCATGAAGGGCTATCTGGGCCGGCCGGACGCCACCGCGGCGATGATCGACGCGGACGGCTGGCTGCACACCGGGGACATCGGGCGGGTCGACGAGGACGGCTGGCTGTATGTCGTCGACCGGGTGAAGGAGCTCATCAAGTACAAGGGCTTCCAGGTCGCCCCGGCCGAGCTGGAGGCGCTGCTGCTCACCCACGGGGCCATCGCCGACGCGGCCGTCATCGGGGTCGTGGACGGGGACGGCACGGAGGTCCCGAAGGCCTTCGTGGTGCGCCAGCCCGCTGTGCCTGACCTCAGCGCCGAGCAGGTCATGGCCTACGTGGCCGAGCGGGTCGCCCCGTACAAGAAGATCCGGCAGGTGGAGTTCATCGACACCGTGCCCCGAGCGGTGTCGGGCAAGATCCTGCGCCGGGAACTGAGGAATCGCGCATGAGCCTCATCCAGACAGCGTCCGACCGGGGCATCACCACACTCACCCTGGACTCCCCGGCCAACCGCAACGCGCTCTCGGCGCCCCTGGTGACCGCGCTCGCGGACGCGCTGGCCGCCTGCGGCAAGGACCCGGGCGTACGGGCGGTGGTCCTGACCCACACCGGCGGTACGTTCAGCGCGGGCGCGGACCTGAAGGCGCCGCCCGGGCCGTACGCCTTCGTCGACCTGCTCCGGCAGATCGTCGAGCTGCCGAAGCCGGTGGTGGGCGTGGTCGACGGGCACGCGCGGGCGGGCGGCCTGGGGCTGCTCGGCGCGTGCGACGTCGTCCTGGCGTCGGAGGGCTCGGACTTCGCGCTCACGGAGGTACGGATCGGGGTCGCGCCCGCGGTCATCTCGCTCACCCTCCTCCCGAAGCTGGAGCCGCGGGCGGCGGCCCGCCACTACCTGACGGGGGAGCGCTTCGGTACGGCGGAGGCGCGGGCGATGGGCCTGGTGACGGGGCCCACCGCCGACCTCGACCCGATCCTGGACGGCCTGCGCCGGGCCTCCCCGCAGGGCCTGCGGGAGGCGAAGCGCCTGGTCACGGCTAGAGTCCTGGAAACCTTCGAACGCGAGGCGGAGGAGCTGGTGCAGTTGTCGGCCTCGCTGTTCGCCTCGGCCGAGGCGCGCGAAGGGATGACGGCCTTCCTCGAACGACGGGACCCTGCGTGGCGACTGTGACCGGCCCGAAGCCCGGCCCGAAGCCCGGCCCGAAGCCCGGCCCCAAGCAGGACAGGAGCCGCGCCACCCGGCAGCGGCTCCTGGAGGCGGCGGTGGCCTGCCTGGCCGAGCACGGCTGGGCGGGCTCCACCGTCGCGGTGGTCGCCGAGCGGGCCGGGGTCTCCCGGGGCGCCGCCCAGCACCACTTCCCGACCCGCGAGGACCTCTTCACGGCGGCCGTCGAGTACGTGGCCGAGGAACGCTCCCAGGCCCTGCGCACCATCCCCACCCAGGACCGCCGCGCCGTCGTCGCCGCCCTCGTCGACCTCTACACCGGCCCCCTCTTCCGCGCCGCCCTCCACCTCTGGGTCGCCGCCTCCAACGAGGACCAGCTCCGCCCCCGCGTCACCGAACTCGAGGCCCGCGTCGGCCGCGAGTCCCACCGCATCGCCGTCGACCTCCTCGCCGCCGACGAGTCCCGCCCCGGCGTCCGCGAATCCGTCCAGGGCCTCCTCGACATGGCCCGCGGCCTGGGCCTCGCCACCCTCCTGACGGACGACCGCGCGCGTCGCGAGCGCGTGGTCGCGCAATGGGCGCGGATCTTGGACGAGGCCCTGGGCTGACGCCCTGGGCTGAGCCCCGGCGGGCGGGCCCGCATGACCGCCGTCACATCGCCCGCCCCGCCCCCGCAGTACGCTGGTCGCATGCTTTCGCTCGTACGTCGCCGCCACGTGGATCTGCTCCGCGTCGCGAGCATGGGCTGTCCCGGTCACCGCTGAACCAGACCGTCAAGGACACCCCCACCCCTCGCCCGGAAGCGCCGCACACCCCCGCGACGCACGTCCGGGCGCCGTACACCCCACGCGGACGCACACCATGAGTCACCCCTCGTACCCCTCGTACCCCTCGGACCGTACGAACGCCTCGTACCCCTCCCAGCTCCCCATCGTCGACCTCTCCGCCGCCGACCGCGGCCCGCAGGCCCGCCGCCTGTTGCACGCGCAGCTGCATTCGGCCGCCCACGACGTGGGCTTCTTCCAGCTCGTCGGGCACGGCGTGACGGAGGCGGAGACCCGCGCGCTGACCGACGCCATGCACGCCTTCTTCGCGCTGCCCGAGGCCGACCGGCTGGCCCTCGACACCACGAACTCGCCGCACTTCCGCGGCTACACCCGGGTCGGCGACGAGCGGACCGCCGGAGCCCGGGACTGGCGGGACCAGCTGGACATCGGGGCCGAGCGGCCGGCGCATCTGCCGGGGCCGGGGGAGCCCCCGTACTGGTGGCTGCAGGGGCCCAACCAGTGGCCCGAGGCACTCCCCGAGCTGCGGCTCGCCGCGCTGAACTGGATCGAGCGCCTCTCCGGCGTCGCCGAGCGGCTGCTGCACGAACTGCTCGCCTCGATCGGCGCCCGCCGGGACTTCTACGACGCGGCCTTCGGCCGCCACGCCCACCCGCACCTCAAGCTGGTCCGCTACCCGGGCAGCAGCGGCGACGCGGGCGACGACCAGGGCGTCGGGGCGCACAAGGACTACGGGTTCCTGACCCTGCTCCTGCAGGACCAGGTGGGCGGGCTGCAGGTGGAGCGGGAGGACGGTCTGTTCCACGACGTGCCGCCGCTGCCGGGCGCGTTCGTCGTCAACCTCGGCGAGCTCCTGGAGGTGGCCACGGACGGCTACCTGGTCGCCACCAACCACCGCGTGGTGTCACCGCCCGGCGCGACGGAACGGTTCTCCGTGCCGTTCTTCTACAACCCGCGGCTCGACGCCCGGATCACCCCGCTGGAGTTCCCGTACGCCGCTGCCGCGCCCGGCGTGACGGCCGACCCGGCGAACCCGCTGTTCGCCGAGTACGGCCGCAATGAGCTGAAGGGCAAGCTCCGCGCCCACCCCCTCGCCGCGGCCCGCCACCACGCGGACCTGCTCAGCGCATCCGGCGGTCAGCTCGCGATGTCGGAGTAGCCCTCGATCTCGCGCGGGTTCCGCTGGCCGGGGCCCGTGTAGCGGGCCGAGGGGCGCACGAGCCGCCCGGTGCGCTTCTGCTCCAGGATGTGCGCCGACCAGCCCGCCGTACGGGCGCAGGTGAACATCGACGTGAACATGTGCGCCGGGACCTCGGCGAAGTCGAGGACGATCGCCGCCCAGAACTCGACGTTCGTCGCCAGGACGCGGTCCGGGCGGCGGTTGTGCAGCTCCTCCAGGGCGGCCTTCTCCAGCGCCTCCGCCACCTCGAAGCGCGGCGCGGCCAGCTCGCGCGCCGTGCGGCGCAGCACGCGGGCGCGCGGGTCCTCGGCGCGGTAGACGCGGTGGCCGAAGCCCATCAGGCGCTCGCCCCTGTCGAGGGCCTGCTTCACGTACGCCGTCGCGTCGCCCGTCCGCTCGATCTCCTCGATCATGCCGAGCACACGGGACGGCGCACCGCCGTGCAGCGGCCCGGACATCGCGCCGACCGCGCCCGAGAGGGCGGCGGCGACGTCGGCGCCGGTGGAGGCGATGACGCGCGCCGTGAAGGTGGAGGCGTTCATGCCGTGCTCGGCGGCCGAGGTCCAGTACGCGTCGACGGCCTTGACGTGCTTCGGGTCCGGCTCGCCGCGCCAGCGGATCATGAAGCGCTCGACGATGGACTGCGCCTTGTCGATCTCGCTCTGCGGCACCATCGGCAGGCCCTGGCCGCGCGCGGACTGCGCGACGTACGACAGGGCCATGACGGCGGCGCGCGCGAGGTCGTCGCGGGCCTGCTCGGCGGAGATGTCGAGGAGCGGTTTCAGGCCCCAGACCGGCGCGAGCATGGCGAGCGCGGACTGCACGTCGACCCGGATGTCGCCGGAGTGCACCGGGATCGGGAACGGCTCGGCGGCCGGCAGGCCGGGGTTGAAGGCGCCGTCGACGAGCAGGCCCCAGACGTTGCCGAACGAGACGTGACCGACCAGGTCCTCGATGTCGACCCCGCGGTAGCGCAGCGCGCCGCCTTCCTTGTCGGGTTCGGCGATCTCCGTCTCGAACGCGACGACTCCTTCGAGCCCGGGTACGAAGTCGGACATGGGGCGGCTCCTCAATCGTGGGGATCGGTCGTTCGGGGAACGACTGATCGATGATCAATCATTCGGCGGTTGGTTGGCAGGACGCAACAGGGATCCAGCGCATGAGTCTGTACGGTTCCGATGATGCGGGGAAGCGTGACATCCGGCACACTGCGCCGTTCCGGGGACGGAGGGTTAACGGCACGCGGTGCCGGGCAAACTCCGCCACTGCGGCAGGATGGAGCCCGTGACCGACGCCCTCGATCCCGACGCTCTCGATCCCGCCGACATGCGCGAGGTGTACCGGACCATGGAGCTGACCGTGGCCGATCTCGCCCCGGACCCGGTCGAGCAGTTCGCGCACTGGTTCAAGGAGACCGCCGCCAACCCGGCGATCCACGAGCCGAACGCCATGGTCGTCTCCACCGCCGCCCCCGACGGCCGCCCGTCCTCCCGTACGGTGCTGCTCAAGCACTACGACCAGGCCGGCTTCGTCTTCTTCACCAACTACGGCTCGCGCAAGGGCCGGGAGCTGACGGCCAATCCGTACGTCTCGCTGCTCTTCCCCTGGCACCCGCTGGCCCGCCAGGTGATCGTCACCGGCCGCGCCGAGCGCACCGGCCGGGACGAGACGGTCGCCTACTTCCGCACCCGGCCGCACGGCTCCCAGCTGGGCGCCTGGGCCAGCCACCAGTCCACGGTGATCGAGTCCCGCGCCGAGCTGCTCGCCCGTTACGAGGAGCTGCACACCCGCTACCCGGAGGGCGAGCAGGTCCCGGTGCCGCCGGAGTGGGGCGGCTTCCGGGTGGTGCCGGACGCGGTCGAGTTCTGGCAGGGCCACGAGAACCGGCTGCACGACCGGCTGCGGTACGTACGGGACGGGGACGGGGAGGCCTGGCGGGTCGAGCGCCTCTCCCCCTGAGGGCCCGAGGAGTTACGGCCCCGGGACTCACGGTCCCGGGAAACGCGCCGCCAGCCGCGCCATCCCCCGCTCCAGCTCCCGGCGCGCGCCGAACGGTACGAGCGCGGCGCGCCCGGGCACCCGTACGCCCCCGGTGAGCGCCACCCGCGTGCCCCCGCCGTCCTCCGCCGCGGCGGCCATGCCGACCACCAGGAACCGGCTCTGCAGCCAGCACCAGCCGGGCCGCAGCACCCCGTGGAGCCGGGCGCGCATCCCGTAACGGCTGCGGGCGAGGGCCTCGACGCGCTCGCCGTCGACGCGCAGCACGCGCACGGTCCGCATGTCGGGCTGGAAGTCGCCGAAGCCGCCTTCGAGGTCGCTCATGACGGCCCACACGTCGGCGGGGTCGGCGGGCAGCACCCGCTCGACGAGGCGCGCGCCGCGGACGGCGCCGGCCATGACGCGCAGCCGCCGCACGGGATCGAGAACATCGGCGCAGTTCAGGTCCGTGTTGTCATCCGTCATGCGGACCACGCCTTTCGGAAGCTCTGCCGGGCCCGGTGCAGCCGGGACTTGGCGGTACCGGCGGGAATGCCGAGGACGGCCGCGGCGGCCTCCTCGTCGAGCCCTTCGACATCGCGCAGCACGAGCACGGCCCGGTGCTCGGGCGACAGCCGGGCGAGTACGTCCCCGATGTCGGCGGCCAGCTGCGGATCGCCCCGCTGCGGCACCTCGGCGAGCCCGTCCGGCGCGGGCCGTTCACGGGCGGCCCGCCGGGCCACCCGTACCGCCTCCCGTACGGCGATCGTCCGCACCCAGCCGTACAGCGTCGCCGGATCGCGCAGCTTGCGCAGCGAGCGGAAGACGGCGAGGAGCGCCTCCTGGGCGGCGTCGGGGCCGTCGTCGAGGGCGATCGGGCCGCACACGCGCGTGACGTACGGGGTGAGGTGGTCGAGGAGCTCGTGCAGGGCGAGGGTGTCGCCGCGCCGGGCGGCCCGGGCGAGCGCGACACCCCGCTCAGCGCCGGAGTTCACGGGCCACCGCCCCGCCGAGTACGAGGCAGAGCGGGGTGTACGCGAGCGCGTTCAGCCACGGGAACACGGCACCCGACCCGTCCTTGCCGGCGACGATCCAGACGACCCCGACGGCGCCGCGCAGCAGCAGCCCGCCGGCGAAGACGGCGGTCCCGAGCCGGGCGAGCCGCGCGAACCGGCCCCCGCGCCCCCATGCGTACGTCCCCACGCACACCGCCCCCACGGCCTCGATCACGGCGAGCGGCAGTACGACCGCGGGTCCGAAGGACACCACGCTCCCCAGGACCGCGAGCGAGAGCCCCCGCTCGTCGGCCGCGGGCCACACGGCGCCCGTCGCCCAGTACACGTGCAGGAGCGCGAGCACTCCGAGCAGCACTGCCCCGCCCCGCGCGGCCATGCGGTTGTCCCTCACGGATTCCTCCCCTGTGTCCCCGGTCGAACCGACACCCAGAGGAGGAGACGAGTACGCGGAACGTTCCCTGTGACGTGCGCCACAGCTGATCCGGTCCCGGAAACGCAGGCGACCCGTGGGCCTTGGTCCCGTCCGCCTAGGCGCCTAGGTCGGGCGGGAGCCGGCCGGACTGACCGGCGGCCCACGGGTCGGGTGACTGCGATGATGTCGGCAGAAGGCCTGCCGAGGTGCACAAGAGTGCGACGGCAGGCCTTAGCCCGCAGTCACCTCACGAGTCCGAAAAGAAACCATGTTTTCGGATCACCTCCTTTCGCGTGTGACCACACACTAAGAAGCCGCTTCCGCTCGCTCAACCCATTTTCCGGAAGCTGTTTTTTCGGCAACGGGCTGTGTCCTGGGTCACGTTTCCAGTTGAATGAAGCGGGGGTGTCGATGACTGCTTCGACGGCGAGTGTTCCTGGGGCGGATCTTCCCGGGGCGGACCTGCTGGCCGCCCTGCTCGACGGGATGGACGCGGCGCTGTGCGCGCTCGACGCCACGGGCAGAGTGACCCACTGGAACCGGGAGGCCGAGCGGATCCTCGGCTGGAGCGCCGGCGAGGCGGTCGGGCGGCAGGGCTTCGACGGCTGGGCGGCGCGCAGCGCGGACGCCGCGGACATCGCGGCGCGGCTGCGGGGCGCGATGACCGCGCCGGGACGCCAGGTGCACGAGTTCGCGCTGCTGCGGAAGGACGGCGGGCGGGTCCTGGTCCGTACCCAGACGGCGGGGGTGCGGGGCGCGGACGGCGGCCCGGCGGGGGTGTACTGCGCCTTCAGCGAGGTGCACGTACAGATCGACCTGGAGCGCTCGCTCGCGCTGAGCGAGGCGCTGTTCGCGGACGCCGCGTGGGGCGTGGTCCTGGTCGACGTGGACCTGCGGCCGGCCGTGGTGAACGCGCACGCGGCCCGGGCGCTCGGCGCGGCGCGCGGTTCGCTGCTCGGGCGGCCGCTCGGCGAGCTGGTCACCCAGGGCGTGGAGGAGCTGGAGGGCGCCCTCCAGCACGTGCTCGCCGCGGGCTCCCCGGCGGCGCCCGCCGACGTGTGGGTCACCCTGCGCGGTGCGCGCGGCGAGCGCCGCCGCTGCTGGCGCTGCGGTTTCGTCCGGCTCGCCTCGCCGCTGGCGGAGGGGCCGGAGCCGGTGCCGCTGGGGGTGGCCTGGCTGTTCCAGGACGTCACGGAGGACCGGCTGGCCGCGCAGGACGCGGACCGGCTGCGTTTCCGCTGGAGCCAGCTGCACCGGGCGGGCGCGGCGGCCGCCGAGGTCGAGGACCCGGTGCGGGCCGCCGCGGTGCTGCTCGACTTCGCGCTCGCCGGTTTCGCCGACCACGTCCTGGTGGACCGCGCGACCCCGGAGGGACGCCTGGTCCGCGCCCTCGCCACCCCGTCCGGCGCCCCCGGCCCGGTCGCCCCGCTCACCACCGCCGGCATCCCCCTGCGCTACGCCCCCTCCCACCCCGCCGTCCGGGCCCTCGCCCGCCCCGGCACCACCCGCACCAGCACCACCCCCGGCACCGACCGCCTCTGGCCCCCCGACGCCGCCCACGCCCTCTGCGTCCCCCTCCGCTCCCGCGCCCGCACCCTCGGCATCACCACCTTCCTCCGCTCCCCGGCCCGCCCCGCCTTCGAACGCGAGGACACGGAGTACGCGGAGACGGTCGCGTCCCGGGTCGCGGCGGCGCTGGACGGGGCGGGGGAGTGGGGCGCGGGTCTGGCTTGAACTGGTTTGCGAGTGGCTTGAACGCCCCCTGTGGATAACTCGATCCGCGATGTCGCTCGCCTGTGCGATCATCACGTCGAACTGCTGACTGATCACCGCTCTGATCACTGCTCCTGGGGGGACCGGGAATGCAACAACCGTCGTCGGTCACGGCGACCAGATCCGCGCCGTACACCGCTCTGCTCGCCACGCTCACGCTCGTGCTGTCCTTGCTGCTTCCGCTCGTCGCCACGGCTCCGGCCACCGCCGCCACGGCGGAGACCGCGTGCACCCAGACGACGGACGCCGTCGCCGGCTACAACCGGGGCACCCTCGACTCCGTCGAGGAAGTCGATTGTCTGAAGCTGCCGTTCCCCGCGGGCGCGGTGATCGTGGCGGTCGCGGACCGGATGGTCGGCTCATGGAGCCCCGCGATGGCGATCGTCGACGCGACCGGAGCCACCGTCTGCGCGACCGCGGCGACCCGGTACGGCACCTGCAGCCTGAGCGGCACCGCCCCGCACTACGCCAAGGCGTACACGGTGGCCGGAAGCGTGCCGCCGGGCTCGTCGTACGGCCTGTTCCTCCAGCGCGTCGACGAGATCGCCGACGGCACGGGGGCCTGCCCGACCCTCCCGGCCGGCGACTTCACGACGGCCACCGCCACGACCCCCTTCTCGACCGCGGACGGCGCCTTCGCGCGCTGCGCCGACATCCCGGCCTCCGCCCACTCGGCGAAGGAGCTCGTCCAGATCCAGAAGGTGTCCGTCACCAAGGACTCCAACGCCCGGTTCTGGGTGGTCGAGGACACCGGTCGCCAGGTCTGCGAGGAGCCGGACTACCGCAACGGCTGGGCCGCCTGCGCCCTGGCCGCGGGTAAGTCCTACCGCGTGGTCGTCGCCGGAGAGGGCACGCCCGGCGCGTTCGACCTCGTCCGCCGCGACGTCACCGGGACCGCCAAGGGCTGCGAGCCCACCCCGGCGACGGCCGTCGGCGCCCCGGCCGCCACGGGCACACTGCCCGCGCCCGGCACGCCCGTCTGCCGCCAGGTGACCACGCCCGACACCGCCGACGTGCTGTACCTGAACGAGCGGGACGGCTTCAACGACGCCCGCCACACCGTGTTCGGCCCGACCGGCGGGCTCGCGTGCAACACCACGTACGAGGACTGCGGGGCCATGGGCGCGACCCGCTACCAGGTCGTCATCACCCCGTCGTGGCACAGCATCCACGCCGGCCAGCCCTACCGCCTCGACGCCCAGCGCATCGCCGGCGCGGGCGGGCCTGCTCCGGAGTGCGCCCGCCCGGCGAACATCAGCTACGGCTACGGGCCGCTCACCGGCGTTCTCGACGAGCAGCACACCGCGGTGTGCGCGGGCCTGGAGACGTACCAGCACGACCGGTACGACGCGGTGGTCAAGGACACCGAGACGGAGGGCCGGGGTGCGACCCTGTCCCTCTACGACAAGAGCGTCGACCGCTGCGACGACCGGGACACCGAGATCGACTGCTACCTCGGCGACTGGATCACGGGCGTGCCGAAGCCGACCGTGATGGTCCTCGGGCTGCGCGAATGGACCTCGCGGACCGCGTACTCCGCCGAGCTGGTCTGCACCGCGCCGGTGTGCGGCGCCGACCCCGTCACGTTCCGCTCGGTGGATCCCACCACCGCCGCGAGCGGCACCAAGGCACGAGTGGTCCTGTCGGGAACGGCACTCAACGCCGACTACCACCGGCTGCGGATCGAGCACCCGTCCGGTGCGAGGGTCGAGAGCACGACGGTGTCCGTGGACACCAGCCGTGACGCGCTCGTCGCCGACTTCGACCTGACCGGCGCACCCGCCGGCGTGTGGACCCTCTCGGCCGTGAACACCCGGGTCGTGGCGGAGGGCGAGGTCACCCCACTCGGCACCTTCTCGGTCACCAAGCCCGGCACGGCGGGCCTCGGCGTCTACCACCCCATGACGCCGACCCGGCTCATGGACACCCGGTCCGGCCTCGGCGTCCGCAAGGGCAAGGTCGGCCAGGGCGAGACGGTCACGCTCCAGGTCGCCGGCAAGAGCGGCGTGCCGCCGGTCGGGGTGACGGCCGTGGTGTTGAACGTGACCGCGACCGCGCCGACCGTGGGCAGTTTCGTGTCCGTGTATCCGTCCGGGACGGCTCGGGCCTCGGCGTCGAATCTGAACTTCGTCGCCGGGCAGACGATCCCCAACCTCGTCGTCGTGCCGGTCGGCGCGGACGGGAAGGTCGCGTTCTACAACAAGAACGGGTCCGTCGATCTGATCGCGGACGTCGCCGGTTACTACGTCACGGACGGCTCGGGCGCCACGTACCAGCCCGTCACTCCCAACCGCCTGATGGACACCCGGTCCGGGCTCGGGGTCGCCAAGGCGAAGGTCGGGGCAGGGCAGAGCGTCGACCTCCAGGTGACCGGTAAGGGCGGGGTGCCGGCGAGCGGGGTGACGGCCGTGGTCATGAACGTGACCGCGACCGGGCCGACAGCGGGGAGCTTCGTGTCCGTGTATCCGTCGGGGACGGCTCGTACGTCCGCGTCGAATCTGAACTTCGTCGCCGGGCAGACGATCCCCAACCTCGTCGTCGTCCCCGTCGGCGCGGACGGCAAGGTGACCTTCTACAACAAGAACGGGTCCGTGGACCTGCTCGCCGACGTGGCCGGTTACTTCACCATGGACGCGACGGGATCCGCCTACAAGCCGATGGCCCCGACCCGGCTCATGGACACCCGGAGCGGGCTCGGGGTGCCGAAGGCGAAGGTCGGGCCGGACGGGACGGTCACGCTGGCGGTGGCCGGGCAGGGCGGGATACCGGCGACCGGGGTGACGGCCGTGGTCATGAACGTGACGGCGGTCGCGCCGACCGCGGGCAGCTTCGTGGCCGTCTTCCCGGACGGGACCACCCGCACCTCCGCGTCGAACCTGAACTTCACCGCCGGGACCACGATCCCCAACCTCGTCGTGGTGCCCGTGGTGAACGGGAAGGTGAGTTTCTACAACAAGAGCGGGTACGTGGATCTGCTGGCGGATGTCGCCGGCTACTACGTCTCGTAGGACCTGACACAAAACTCGGGGGCCGCGGCGAGTTCTCGCCGCGGCCCCCGAGTCGTTTCCGGTCTCAGTGGCGGAAGAAGATGCGGTCGCCGTACTCGGTCATCACGCGGCCGTTCCACTCGTGGCCGCCGTCCACGTTGCCCGAGCGAAGCAGCGGGGGCTCGATGCCGAGGCGGACCAGCTCCTCGGCCGCGGCGGCCATGGTGGCCTGCATGAGGGCGCTGGTGACGACGGTCGAGGCGGGGGCGAAGGGGGCCTCGATGCCCTCGTGGG
This sequence comes from Streptomyces fradiae, assembly GCF_041270065.1. Taxonomy (NCBI): domain Bacteria; kingdom Bacillati; phylum Actinomycetota; class Actinomycetes; order Kitasatosporales; family Streptomycetaceae; genus Streptomyces; species Streptomyces fradiae. The sequence continues at coordinate 4,579,823 of NZ_CP065958.1, forward strand.
TGAGTTCGGCGTCTCCGATCGCGATCTTGGAGTCGAGGACGATGTCGCAGTGGTCCTTGAGGTACGTGCCCGAGACGTGCCGGGACTTCGTCTCCGTGGCGTACGCGACCGAGGTCACGCCGATCACGGTGAGGCCGAGGGCGCGCGCGTTCATCGCCATCTCGACCGGCAGGGCGTTGCGGCCGGACAGGGAGATGATGATCAGGACGTCGCCGGCCCGGGCCGGGGAGGAGTCCAGGACCGCGCCGGCCAGGCCGTCGACCCGCTCCAGGGCGGAGCCGAGGGTCGCGGGCATCACGTCGACGCCGACGACGCCGGGGACGGCGAGCAGGTTCATCAGGGCCAGGCCGCCGGCCCGGTAGACCACGTCCTGGGCGGCCAGCGAGGAATGACCCGCGCCGAACGCGAAGAGCCGGCCGCCCGCCGCGACGGCCTCGGCGATGGCCGTGCCCGCGGCCGCGATGTCGTCCGCGTCCTCGTCCCGCACCTTCTGGAGCAGGCCGATCGCGGCGTCGAAGAACTGTCCGGCCAGCTTGCTCTCGCCCATGGCGGCGGCTCCTTCTCGTCGTGGTCGCCGATCACGGTGCGGTCTGGACCATTGCTCTGTCAATACCGCCTCGCACCGACGAGCCCCGGTTGTCGGTGCGATGCGTCAGAATTGGTGCAGGGCCAGCGCACGACTCATCGAGGGGCACGTATGTCCGGACTGATCGACACCACGGAGATGTATCTCCGCACCATCCTTGAGCTCGAGGAAGAAGGTGTGGTCCCCATGCGCGCCCGGATCGCCGAGCGGCTGGACCAGAGCGGTCCGACCGTGAGCCAGACCGTGGCCCGCATGGAGCGCGACGGTCTGGTGGCCGTCGCGAGCGACCGCCACCTGGAGCTCACGGACGAGGGCCGCCGCCTGGCCACCCGGGTGATGCGCAAGCACCGGCTGGCCGAGTGCCTGCTCGTCGACGTGATCGGTCTGGAGTGGGAGCAGGTCCACGCCGAGGCCTGCCGCTGGGAGCACGTGATGAGCGAGGCCGTGGAGCGCCGCGTCCTGGAGCTCCTCCGCCACCCGACGGAGTCGCCGTACGGCAACCCGATCCCGGGCCTGGAGGAGCTGGGCGAGAAGGCCGAGGCGGAGTCCTTCCTCGACGACTCGATGGTCTCGCTCGCCGACCTGGAGGCCGGCGGCGAGGGCAAGACGGTGATCGTCCGCCGCATCGGCGAGCCGATCCAGACGGACGCCCAGCTGATGTACACGCTGCGCCGCGCGGGCGTGCAGCCCGGTTCCGTGGTGTCGGTGACGGAGTCGCCGGGCGGTGTCCTCGTGGGCAGCAGCGGCGAGGCCGCCGAGCTGGACAGCGAGGTCGCGGCGCACGTCTTCGTCGCGAAGCGCTGACGGCGAGGGCTGACGCCGGGCCGGGTGTCGCCGGGCGCTGACGCCGGGCGGCCGGGTGCCGCCGGGCCGGGTGCCGCCGGGCCGGGTACGAAGGGCGGCGCCCCGCGTACGGCGCTGAGGCCCGGCCCGCTGCCGCCCCGGCCCGCTGCCGCCCCGGCGGCCCCGGGCCCTCGCCGCCCGCCGCCCCGGCGCGCGGCGCCCGTCCGCGCCCGGACGCGTTGACGCGCCCCGTTGACGCGCCCGGTTCACGCCGGGCCCGTTTTACGGCGGAATCGCCACGCCCGCAGGCCCTCCCGTGCCACGCTGGTGCGATGAGGGTCGTCGCCCATGAGACGTGGGACGAGACGAAGAACCCCGGCGCCCGTAGGCGCCGGGGTCCGTCCTCCCCTGTGCTGACCCGGAGCCCCGAGCTCCCAGGGTCAATCCCCTCGGACCGTTTTCCCCGAGCGGTCCGCCTCCCGCAAAAGATCTCCCCTCGGCCGCAGCCGTCAATCCTTGAGCACTGTCACTCGAACGTGGGGTGTTGAGCGGCAGAAGCGCATTTTCGAATACAGGTTCGATAGTCTGGCGCAGTTCCACGGGAAAGAGGGGGTGCCGAGCAGCATGGTGCGACGACTCGACGTCACGGGAGCCGACGGCGTACGCCTGGCGGCCTGGGACTTCACGGAACGGACGGCACCGCAGACCGGGCCGGGCGTGTTACTGCTCCACGGGCTGATGGGCCGCGCCTCCCACTGGGCCCCGGCGGCCGGCCGGCTCGCGGCCCGGCACCGCACGATCGCCCTCGACCAGCGCGGCCACGGCGCGAGCGAGAAGCCCGCGTCCGGCCCCTTCACGCGCGAGGCGTACGTCGCGGACGCGCTCGCCGCCGTCGAGCGGCTCGGGCTCGGCCCGGTCACCCTCGTCGGGCACTCCATGGGCGCCCTCACCGCCTGGCAGCTGGCCGCCGAGCACCCCGACCTGGTGCACGCGCTCGTCATCTGCGACATGCGGGCCTCCGCGCTCGGCGCGGCCTCGCAGCGCGAGTGGCAGGACTGGTTCCGCCGCTGGCCGACCCCGTTCCCCTCCCTCGACGCCGTCCGCCAGTGGTTCGGCGAGGACGACCCGTGGGTGGAGCGCCCCAACCCGGCCCGCGGCGCCTTCTTCGCCGAGGTGATGACCGAGCGGCCCGACGGCGGCTGGGGCCCGGTCTTCGATCCCGCCCAGATGCTCACGTCCCGCGAGACCTGGGTCCACGACGCCCACTGGGACTCCCTCGCCCAGGTCCGCTGTCCCACCCTCGTCGTCCGCGGCCTCGACGGCGAACTCGGCCGCGCCGAGGCCCAGGAGATGGTCCGCGTCCTCCCGCACGGCGCGTACGCGGAGATCCCCGACGCCGGCCACCTCCTCCACTACGAGCACGCCGACGCGTGGTGGGAGGCCGTCGCCCCGTTCCTGAACGGCGTCCTCACCTCGTGATCGACAGGGCCGCCACGCCCATACGATGATCGTTTTATGACAAGCAGACCTCCGGTGGGGCCCACCCGCCGTACCGTGCTGATCGCGGCGGGCGCGGCGGGCGCCGCGTCCGCCGCGATGACGTCCGGGCCGGCCGCCGCCGCTGCCGGCCCCGCGCCCCGCACCGGCGACAATCCCGTCGTACGGGAGAACCGGAATCCCGGCTCCGGCCGCTGGGTCATCGGCGCCAAGGAGACCCGCGGCGTGGACCTCCGCCGGCCCCAGATCCAGGGCCGCCCCGCCTCCGCGTCCGTCGCGCCCGGCGAGACCCTCACCCTCCACCTGTCGGCGGCGACCACCGCTCGTACCGCCCGTACCTGCGAGATCGAGATCCACCGCTTCGGGTTCTACGGCGGCGAGCGCTCCCGCCTCCTCCACACGGCCGCCGAGGTCCCCGTCGACCGCCCCTGGCGGCTGCCCGTCCCCGGCACCTGGGTGTCCGGCGTCTTCCTCGCCGTCCTCACGGCCGACGGCTACCGCGCCTACGCCCCCTTCGTCGTCCGCGAACCCGCCCGCCGCTCCGACGTCCTCGCCGTCGTCCCCCTCGCCTACCCGGGCCTGCGCCCCCACCCCGGCCTCGGCATGCCCGCGGCCTTCGGCGCCGAGGTCAGCGCGTACCGCTGGCTGGAGGAGGCCGGTTACGACGTCACGTACGCCACCGAGGAGGACGTACGGGCCCGCCGGGTCGACCCGCGCCGCCACCGCGCCGTCGTCCACTCCTCGGCCGCCGTCCGCTCGGCCGCCGTCCCCGGATCCGTGGCGCTGCGCCGCCCGCTGGCCCTGTCCGAGCCCGGCCACATCGACCCGGAGGCCCGCCGGCAGGCCGCCGCGCTGCTCGACGGTGTGCTGCCGGCCGGGCGCCGCGCCACCGCGCCCTCGTGAGTCGGCGCACCTGTCGTTTGCGAAATGCTTGACTCGGAGCAAGTATTGGGTCAAGTAATTTCGTGGGGAAGAGGGTGGAACCATGAGCGGCCTGGACGACATCGAGGCGGCGGTGTCCGAGGTGCGGGAGTTCAACCGCGTGTACACCCGGCTCATCGGCGCGCTGGACTACCCGGAGAAGCTCCGCACCCCGTACTCCCTCACCGAGGCGCGGGTCCTCTACGAGCTCGCGCGCCGCGACCGCACCCACGTCCAGAGCATCCGCAAGGACCTGGGGCTCGCGGCGTCGCACCTGAGCCGGATGCTCGGCCGGTTCGAGGAGCAGGGGCTGATCACCCGGGAGCGGTACGCCGACGACGCGCGCCACCATCAGGTCCGGCTGACCGAGGCCGGGCGGGCCGCGGCGGCCGAGCTGGACGAGCGGTCCAAGGAGGCCGTTTCCGACCTGCTGCGCGGCTGCGGCGGGGTCAGGATCCGGAATCTGACCGAGGCGCTGCGCACGGTGCGCGCCACGCTCACCGGCCCGCCCGCCCGGTCGGAGATCCGGCTGCGCGAGCCGGCCCCCGGGGAGCTGGGGTGGATCGTCCAGGCGCACGGGGCGCTGTACGCCGAGGAGTTCGGCTGGGACGCCGACTTCGAGGCCCTGGTCGCGCGGATCGTTGCCGACTTCGCCGAGGACCATGACCCGCTCCTTGAGCGGGTGTGGATCGCCGAGCTGGACGGCAGACCGGTCGGCAGCGTGATGTGCGTACGGGACGCGGCTCCGGACACCGCCCGGCTGCGGCTGCTCCTGCTGGACCCGGCGGCGCGCGGATACGGGCTCGGGGACCGACTCGTCCATACCTGCATCCAGTTCGCGCGGGAGGCCGGCTACCGCGAGCTGGTGCTGTGGACCAACGACGTGCTCTCCGCCGCGCGCAAGATCTACACCCGGGCCGGCTTCGAGCTCGTCGCGGAGAAGCCACACCACAGCTATGGCCAGGACCTGGTGGGCCAGGACTGGCGCCTGACGCTGTAGGACAGCGTCCGGGCTCCATACGCGCGCCCCGCAGCCCGAACGCGGGTTGCCGGTCTCAGCAGAGCCAGAAGGAGAAGTCGCCGCCGACCCAGCCGACCAGGTTCCGCTCGTCGAAGAGCGTCACCGCGCCGTCGGTCGTCACCTCGAACCGCACGGTCTGCGTGTCCCCGTCCACCGCGCCCCCGCTCACCACGCCGACCAGCCGCTGCGTCCGGTGCGGCCGGGCCTGCGGCGGCAGCACGAACAGCGTCTCCGTCTGCCCCCACGCGGGAACGGTGGTGGACGGCGGAACGGGCTTCTTCGACAGCGAGAAGTGCACGTGCACCTGGTCGCCCGATATCCGGTACTGCGGGTCGTAGTTGGCGCTGTTCGGCTGGTAGAGCGCGGTGTCGTACGGGACCTTCACCCACGGGTTCGTGCCCGCGTGCGGGAAGCGCGCGATGTTGATCTGCCGCCCGGTCGCGGGCTTGGCGGCGATGCCGAAGGCGACGGTGCCGGGTGAGCCGACCGGGTCGCCGGGCGTGCCCACGTACGTGCAGAGGCCTTCCGGCTCCCGGTTGTTGAGCCCGGGGAAGTCCCTGAGAAGGACGGACTGGAGCTGGACGCCGGTCGCCCAGTCCGTGCAGGTCACGGTCGCGTTGTCGACCTCCTGCTGGCCGTAGTACTGGTACAGGTGGCCGTCCAGGCTGGTGTAGCCCTGAAGGGTCTTCCCGGAGGGGCCGAAGGCCACCGTCTGCAGCGGAGTGAACGTTCCGGCAGCGGCGGCGGCAAGGTCGTAGCGGTCGTAGCCGCCGGAGGCGGTGCCGGACGACTTGTCGTCCGACTGCCAGCGGTAGATCAGCTCGTTACAAGTCGGGTCGATCTTCGCCGAGACCCGGAAGACACCGGTGCGCGGCCGGAACGTCGTGACGGACGAGGCGGAGACGTCCACCTCGGTGCCGGGGGTGTTGCTGCCGGGCACGTACGGCACGCGGGCCAGGGCCGTCGCCCAGCCGCCGTCCGGCAGGGCGTCGGTCCAGACGTGGACCCCGGTGGGGGTCTGCTCGACGCCCAGGCTCACCCCGTGCCCCGAGTTGACGAGGTACATCGCGTCCTTCGGGGTCCCGTCCACGGTGTACCGCGAAATGATGACGCGGGTCTCGTTCCCCGGCGTGCCGTCGCTCTGCGACACGTACCAGAGCTGGTCGACCGGATCCCAGTAGATCGCCTGCGCGACGGCCGCCTCGGTGGCGAGCGGCGCGCCGGCGACGAGGACCGGTCTGACGGGGGAAGCGAGCTTGATCACGTACGACTCCTCGGACGATGACACCGAAAACGATCAGGAACCGCCGAGCCTATGGCCCGGCGGTTCCTGATCGTTCGGGAGTCGTCCCCGCGTCAGCGGGCGGCGGAGTCGACGAACGCCGCCCAGGCGGTGGGGGAGAGGGTGAGGGAGGGGAGGACGGTGTCCTTGGAGTCGCGGACGTGAACGGCGTGGGGGCAGGCGGCGACCTCGACGCAGGCGCCGCCCTGCTCGCTGCTGTACGAGGACTTCGTCCAGGCGAAGGCCACTTCGACACAGGCGCCCTGCTGGTCGCCGCTGTAGCTGCTCTTGAACCAGTTGAGGTCGGTGCTCATAGCGATCGTGCCACCTGTTCGATGAGTCGTGCGGAGTCCTCCGGGGTGAGGGCCTGCGCCCGCAGCTCGCTGTAGCGAGCGAAGGTGTCCCCCACGTCCGGCTGTTCGCTGAGAAAGTACCTGCCGCCTTGTCCTTCGACATAGACGAGTTGGCTCTTACGGTTCTCGGTCTCCAGCAGGATGAACGGACCGTTGAGCCCGGCGTGGGTCTCTCGGTCCTCCGGCATGACCTGGATCCTCACGTTGCGCAGGTCCGCGCACTCGCGTACGTACGCCAGGCACTTGCGAAGAACGCCCTTGCCGCCGAGCGGCTTGGTGAGCGCCGCCTTCTCCAAGACGAAGGTGACCACCGGTGAAGGCGTTCGGAAGAACAGCGCCTGGCGCTCGATGCGGGCCGTGATGCTCGGTTCGATCTCGTCCGCATCCATCGCCGGGACGGCACTCTCGAAGACGGCCCGCGCGTAGTCCGGGGTCTGGAGCAGTCCGGGGACGAGATGATTCTCGTACCAGTGGATGCCCGCCGCCTTCTTCTCCTCCTCCAAGTAGTCCTCGAACCAGGCCGCTACACCACTCGCCGTCACCTCCTCCGCGACCTCCAGTAGTGCACCTTGTGCACCCAGGAAGGCGTCCGAGATCGCGACGAAGTCGCCCTTCGCTTTCCTCTCTCCCCGCTCGATCATGGCCACTTGGGACTTGGAATAGCTGGTCTCCGCCCCCAGCCGCTCCATCGAGACCTTCGCTCGCTCGCGATAGAAGCGCAGCAGCCTCCCGAACGCCTTCGCGGCCCCTGAGCCCTTGCCCTTGCCTGTGTTCACACCCGGCCTCCCACGTGCACAGTCCGCCACATCAACGCTGTGGCGCTGGTCACAAGTACAGCGGGGCCACCAAGCTGACCGCATGAATTCGCGCAAGTCACTTGACACGCTGCCCCATTGGGTACCTGCGACCGGGCATGCTCTCCGTCACGTCGGCGTCCACTTCGACGCCGTCCGTATCGCCGGGTTTCTCGGGGAGGACGTGGCGTACCGGCTCATGGAGTTCACGGACTTCCGCGCCGGGCCCATCGTGCGCGCCGAGACGGGGCCGCAGTACCACTACTTTCTGCTCCCGCCCGGCGCGGCCGCCGGGCACGCGTGGCCCGCTCCGGCCCGGGCGTTGGGCCGGAGCGGGGGCGCCGGCGGCGGGGAGGCCTTTGTCGGGATTCCGGCGCTGTACGGGGTGACGTGGCCGCTCGGGTGGCGGTCGCGGCCGACCGAGGAGGATCCGTTCGTGGAGCCGGGGTTGCTGTACGAGATGGCCGTCCGCGCGCTCGCGTAGGGGCGGGGGTGCGGACGGCCGCCGGATCAGAACGCGAAGACCGTGCCCTCGCCCGTCGCCGCGCGCAGCTCGCAGCCGTTGCCGTACGTGGCCGTCCAGCGGACCCGCTTGCCCTGCCAGACGCCGTCGCCGGTCACCGTGACCGGTTCCCACTCGCGCGTACAGGGGCGGTGGCGCGAGCCCGCGTCCGTACCCAGGCGGGTGAAGTCGCCCTTCGCCTCGGTGAGTTCGCGGCAGGCCTCGACCGGGGCCGGGTGGGTGCCGGAGGGGGTCGGGGAGCAGGCGAGGGTGACCGCGCGGACGATCGTGGCGGTGCCGCGGTGTTCGCCCTGGCCGACGGTGAGGACCAGGGCCGTCGGCGCGTACAGGCCGGGCGTCGTGGCGGAGTCCGCGGAGACGGGTTCGGCGGTGGCCGAGCCGGTGAACACGGTGCTGAGCAGGGCGAGGCCGGTCGCGGTGGCGAACGCGGTCGCGCCGAGGGTACGGAAGTAACGCACGAGGCTGTCCCTTCACGGGGGTATCGGGGGATGCGGGTCGACGGTTCGGCCGCGATGGTCAGGCGCGGTGCTCGTCGACTGCGGTCCGGAGTCTTGTCGACGCGGAGCGTGATCGCACATCCGGTCGCAAGGATCCGGCCGCACGCGTGTACGAGTCGTCCCGCCCTGCGACCGACTGGTCGTTCGGGCAGTTGGGAGGCGGTGTTCCGCTCTCCGGACGGGCCGCGCGCCAGGGCCGTACAAGCCGAAACAATCGTCTGACCTGCGGCGATTCCGAAACGGCCGTTTCCATGATCGTCCGGAACCGCCGCCCTCAGGAGGTCGCGGAAGGTCGCGGAGGGCCACGGAACGCCGTGGGGCCCGGTCCGCATCCCGGACCGGGCCCCACGACGTACAGACAGCTCCAGCTACAGCTCCAGCTACAGGCTCAGCCCTTGCTCACCGCCGCCAGGATCTCCGGCAGCCGGCTCGCCACCCGCGGGGCCGCCAGCTTCAGGCCGCCCCAGACGAGCAGCGCGCCGTACAGCAGGCCGCCCGGGAGGAGGAGCCAGAGGAGGGACTCCTGGTCCGTGAGGTGGAGGACGACGTTGGCGACGATGACCGGGGCGCAGAGCATCGCGCCCGCGATCATGCCGCCGAAGATGGAGATCCAGGCGAGGCCGCCCTGCCCGGGCGCGACGTTCTTGTACGCGCTGTCCTGGGGGATCGAGTACGGGAAGTTCGCCGAGGCGAACGCGCCCGTCGCCATCATCGCGCCGAGCAGTGCGAGCGCCGTGCCGAGCGCCTCGGGGAAGGAGCCCCAGTCGCCGAGGACGGCGGCGGTGGCGACGACCACGAGGAGCGTGTACGGCAGGGTGACCATCAGTATGGCCAGGGCTCGGGCGCGGAGTTCGGCGTACGCGTCGGCGGGCGTCGAGATGGTCTGGGCGACCATCCAGAAGGCGGAGGTGTCCTGGCCGAACTGGTTGTACATCTGCACGCCGAGCATGCCGGTGGCGAAGCAGGCGAAGTACAGCGAGCCGGTGCCCTGCATGGCGTTGAAGAGCGGGACGATCAGGCCGATCGCCAGCGAGGTCACCCATGCGCCCTTGGTCTTCGGGTCGCGCCAGACGTAGCGCAGGCTGCGTTCCATGACCGTGCCGGTGCGTCCGCCGGGCAGGATGCGGCCGAGCAGGCCGGACGAGGCGGACTTGTCCTTGGCGGAGTCGGCGGCGGCGCCGATGGTGGAGCCGTCCGGCTCGACCATCAGGCGGACCAGCGAGCGCTGCCACCAGTACACGAGGCCGGCCAGGGCCGCGGCCGAGAGGAGCAGCTTGGCGGCGGCGACCGCGTAGTCGCCGGTGCTCGCCGCGTCGATCGCGGAGATCGCGGACGCGGGCGGCAGCCAGCCGACGAACTCGGCGGCCGGTTCGAGGCTGGACAGGCCGCCCGCCCGGCTGAGCCGCTGGGCGCCGAAGTTGACCAGCTGCATGCCGACCGCGATGACCAGGCCGGAGAGCACGGCCAGGTCGCGGCCCTTGCGGGAGGTGAGGAGGCGTACGTTCGCCGCTGCGACGGACCGCGAGAGCGCCACGCAGCCGAGGACGAGCAGCGGTACGGCGAGCACGGCGACGATCACGCCGGCCGGGCCGTGCGCGAGCGCGAGGGCCGAGCCGACCGCGAGGCACAGGGTGAGGACCGGGCCGACGCCGACCAGCGAGGCCACGAGGAGCGCGCGGACGAGCGGCTGCGGCCGCAGCGGCAGCATCGTCAGGCGCGAGGGGTCGAGGGTCTCGTCGCCGCTCGGCACGAACAGCGGCATGAACGTCCAGGACAGCGCGAGCACGCCCGCGATCAGCACCGTCACGAGGGCGGCGTCGGCGCTGCCGCGCAGCAGCAGGAAGGCGAGCGTCATGCCGGCGGCGAAGAGCGCCGACACGACGATCGACGCGACATAGGCGGCGGTCCGGCCGCCCGACTGCTTCAGGCCGTTCTTCAGGAGCGACAGCTTGAGCCGTACGAAGACCGAGGTCAGCGACGGTACGGCCACGGGGGTCGCCGCGCCGGTGGCGGTGGTGCTCATCGGGCCGAACCGCCGCCCAGCCAGTCCAGCGACTCGCCGGCGTCCCGCCCGTTCGCGCCGACCAGTTCGAGGAACGCGGCCTGCAGCGACGGCGCCTCGCCCCGTACCCGCTCCAGCGGGCCCTGCGCGCGGATCTGGCCGGCGGCCATCACGGCCACCCAGTCGCACAGCGACTCCACCAGCTCCATGACGTGGCTGGAGAAGACGACGGTGGCGCCGGAGGAGGTGTAGCGCTCCAGGACACCGCGGATGGTCTGCGCCGACACCGGGTCGACGCCCTCGAACGGCTCGTCCAGGAACAGCACTTCCGGGTTGTGGAGCAGCGCCGCCGCGAGACCGATCTTCTTGCGCATGCCCGTCGAGTAGTCCACGACCAGCTTGTGCTGCGCGCCGGCCAGGTCGAGCACGTCGAGCAGCTGGGTCGCCCGCTTGTCGACCTCGGCGCCCGGCAGCCCCCGCAGCCGGCCGCTGTACGCGAGGAGTTCACGGCCCGAGAGGCGCTCGAAGAGCCGCAGGCCCTCGGGCAGGATGCCGATCCGGGCCTTCACCTGGGCGACGGACTCGGGGTCGGCCCACACGTCGTGGCCGGCCACCCGGATCCGTCCGGCGTCGGGCCGCAGCAGACCGGTGATCATCGACAGGGTGGTGGTCTTGCCGGCGCCGTTCGGGCCGACGAGACCGATGAACTTGCCTGCCGGCAGGACGAGATCGATGCCGTTGACCGCGATCTGCTGTCCGAAACGCTTCCAGAGCCCCTCGACATGTACAGCGGGCGGCGCACCGTGTTCCGGTGCACCGCCCGCCGCCGCGAACTCTCCCTCGAATGCCTGGTCAGGCACCATGCTGCGTCAACCCTTCGGTTGTCCCCGTGTAGTCGGAAACCACCTTACGGCTGAACGCGATCGCGCCACATGGCCAGGACGCGGCCATGACCCGCCCCGGACATTGCCGGAACCGGGCAACGGACCGCCCGCCGAGGTCCGTCCGGACGCCTCCGGTCCCGGGACCGACTCCAGGACCGGCGCGCCCGGCTCTAGGACCGGCGCGTCCGGGTGTCCGCGGCCTCTCGGCCGCACGCGTACGCGAGCGGGCTGATCAGCTCCTCCGCGTCCGGCAGCCAGCGGTTGGCCGGCGTGGGCTTGCGGGCCCACTGCACCGCGCCCGACCCGCCGACGCGGGTGGGCGGGGCGGCCACGTAGAAACCCTCGCCGCGGGTGGTGAGATCGATCGAGGACGGCACCCAGCCCAGCTTCCGCACCAGGTCCGGTACCTTCACCGCCGCGCCCGGCAGCACGAAGAAGTACATCCGGCGGTCCGGCGTGCAGGTCACCGGGCCGAGCGTCAGCTCCATCCGCTCCATCCGGGCCAGGGCGAGGAAGCCGGCCGACTCGGGCACCTCGATCGCGTCGAAGGTACGGCCGGTGGGCAGCAGGATCGACGCCTTCGGCTGCTTCGACCACATCCGCCGCGCCCCCACGGCGCTGCCCGTCGCCTGCGTCGACCAGTCGGGACGGGCCGCGTGCGCGCCCGGCGCCGGGCAGTCCTCCGCGCCGCAGGAGCACCGCTCCCTGCCCTCGACCGCCTCCAGCCAGGTCCCGGGGAACACGTCCCAGTGCCGCTCTTCCGCGTACCGCACCGCGTTGTCCAGCAGCAGCTCGCCCCGCTGCTTGGGGATCTGTGCGGCTTCCGTGACTCCCATGGTCTCTTCCACGTCGAAGACAACTCCCCACGTCACCTGGGGTTACGGGCGTCGTGGACAGCGGTGTGGCGCATCGATCCTGCATGCGGGGCGCACAGGTGCACGGGCGGGGGCGCGCGTGGGACCGGGGAGCGGCGGGCGGGTACGGAAGGGGACGGGGGGCGTCGGCGCCGGGCCGCTGTGCGGTCGTGTCGACCGGCGTGTCCGGTTTCGCGTGTTCACATCGGCATTGACCGGATATCCGCCGGGCAGTGATCAGCCGTTCCGTCACCGCGCTCAAGGGCCGGAGCCGATCACCGCACCGGCCTCAGGGGGTTCACCATGGCAGCCAGGCCACTCGTCGCCCGCCAGCCCAACGAACGGCTGCAGGCGCTCATCCAGGAGGCCGGGTGCTCCAACGCCGGCCTCGCCCGCAGGGTCAACATGGTCGGCGCGGAGCGCGGCCTCGACCTGCGGTACGACAAGACCTCCGTGGCGCGCTGGCTGCGCGGGCAGCAGCCGCGCGGCCGGGCGCCCGGCATCATCGCCGAGGCCCTCGGCCGCAAGCTCGGGCGGACGGTCACCATCGACGAGGTGGGGATGGCCAACGGGCGCAATCTCGCCTCGGGGGTCGGTCTGCAGTTCGCGCCGACCGTGCTCGGGGCGATCGAGCAGGTCTGCGAGCTGTGGCGGAGCGACGTGGGGCGGCGGGACTTCCTGTCCGGGTCCACGGTCGCCGCGTCCGCGCTCGTCGAGCCCAGCCGCGACTGGCTGATCACCGGCGCCGATCCGCAGGTCGCGCGGCACGCCGGGGCGCGGGTCGGCGCCTCGGACGTCGCGGCGGTCCGGGCGATGACGAGCGCCCTTGTCGACCTGGACCGGCAGTTCGGCAGCGGGCACGTGCGGCCGGTGCTCGTCCACTACCTCAACAGCGTGGTGTCCGGGATGCTGTCCGGCTCCTACCGGGAGGCGGTGGGGCGCGAGTTGTTCGCGGCGGCCGCGCGGCTGACCGAGCTGGCCGGCTACATGGCCGTGGACACCGGGCAGGCCGGGCTCGCCCAGCGCTACTACATCCAGGCCCTGCGGCTCGCGCAGGCCGCCGGTGACCGGGCGTACGGCGGTTACGTGCTCGCCGCGTCCATGAGCCACCTCGCCGCCCAGCTCGGCAACCCGCGCGAGATCGCGCAGCTCGCCCGGGCCGCGCAGGAGGGCGCCCGGGGGCAGGTGCCGCCGCGCGCGGAGGCGATGTTCCTGGCGGCGGAGGGGCGCGGGCACGCGCTGCTCGGCGACGCCCGCTCCTTCGCGCACGTCGCGGCGCGCGCCGAGGAGGCCCTGGACCGGGCCGATCCGGAGTCGGGCGACGACCCGGTCTGGATCGCCCACTTCGACGAGGCCTATCTGGCGGACGAGCTGGCGCACTGCCACCGCGACCTGGGGCAGGCGCACGAGGCGGCCCGCGCGGCCGAGCGCTCGCTCGCCGGGCACCCCGCGTCGCGGGCCCGCCGCCGGGCGATCGGGCTCGCCCTGCTCGCCGCCGCCCAGGTCCAGCAGCGCGAGGTCGAGGAGGCCTGCCAGACCGGTGCCCGGGCCCTGGAACTCCTCGGAACCCTGCGGTCCAGCCGGGGCATCGAGTACCTGGGCGACCTCCGCGACCGCCTTGAGCCGTACGCGGCGGAGGCGGCGGTCCGCGAGTTCGGTGCGCGGCTCGATCTGCACGCGGCGTGACGGTCGGCGAGGGCGGCGGCGGGGGTGGCGGGGTGGCGGAGCGGTGAACGTCACACCTCTGTCACACGTGTGTGCGGACGCCTTGGCGCACCCGGTAGCGTGAACCGACGATTTCGTAGGTCCATCAGTAGGAGTCCCGGTGACGCACAGCGGACAGGGGCCGGAGCAGCACTATCCGGCCGCTCAGCCCCTCCCCCCTGAGGTGACCCCTGGTGGCCCCTCGGACGCCCAGGCCACGCAGTACCTGCCGCCGGTCCCGCCGCAACAGCCGCCGGCCCAGCCCGCGGCGTACGGCTATCCGCAGCAGCCCCCGGCCCCGCAGCCGGGGTACGGGTACCCGGGGCCGGACGCGCAGGCGACGCAGTACATCGCGCCGGTGCAGCAGGACCAGGCGACGCAGTACCTGCCGCCGGTTCCGCCGCAGTCGCAGGCCCCGCAGGAGGCCGCGACCCAGTACATGGCGCCCGTACCGCCGGCTGCGCCCGTACCGGGTGAGCGGCCGCCGCTGGCCGACTTCGACAACCTCTTCCGCAGCGAGACCCCGAACCCGCCGCAGGCCCCGGCCCCCGCGCCCGGGTACGGCTACCCGCACCAGCCGCCGGCGCCGCAGCACCAGCAGCAGCCCGGGTACGGCTACCAGCAGCCCCCTCAGCCTCCGCAGCAGTACCAGCAGCAGGCCTACCAGGACGCCTACTACGACGACGAGCCCGAGCCGCCGCGCCGCAAGTCGCCGGTCGCGCTGATCGCCGCCGTCGTCATCGGGTGCGCGGTGGTCGGCCTCGGCGCGGGCATGCTGCTCAGCGGCGGGGACGACGACAAGAAGGACGACGCGACCGGGAAGGGCGACCAGAACGTCGCTGCGAGCTCCGCCGCGCCGTCCGGCCAGCCGTCGGGCGAGCCGGCGGCCGATCCGGCCAAGGGCCAGGCCGAGGAGCTCGACAAGCTCCTCGCGGACAGCAACAACAGCCGTGACGCGGTGATCAGCGCCGTCGCGTCGATCCGTAAGTGCGAGAACCTCGACGGGGCGGCGAGCGATCTGCGCGGCGCGGCCAAGCAGCGGCGCGAACTGGTCACCCGCCTCCAGGGCCTGACCATCGACAAGCTGCCGAACAATGCGGCCCTGTCCGCCGCGCTCGTCAAGGCCTGGCAGGCCTCGGCCTCCGCCGACGACCACTACGCGCTCTGGGCGGACCAGGCGAAGAGCAACAAGAAGGTCTGCAAGGACGACCGCGCCCGCAACACCAGCCAGACCAACGAGGCCGACAAGAAGAGCCAGGAGGCCACGGCCGCCAAGAAGCAGGCGGCCGGGCTCTGGAACCCGACCGCCGACAAGTACGGACTGACGAAGCGCACCTACACCCAGCTGTAGAACGGCTGACGGGGACGGTCCCGGCGCCCGGCCCTTACGGCGCGGCCAGGACCGTCTCGCCCACGTCGACGAAGCCGGGCTTCTGCGCCACCAGCTGACCTTCCCGTACCACCTGGAAGGTCACGTCGTGGTTGACGATCCGGGGGAAGTCGCGGGCGCCGAGGAGGTCGTCGTAGCGCCAGCGCAGCGGCGGGGTGAGGCCGCCGGTGTCGATCTTCGCGCCCTGGTTGAGGGCGTGGCTGATCTGCAGCGAGCTGATCTTGTCGCTGTCGAGCGACTCGACGACCTGCTTGAGCACGGTGTAGGCGATCCAGGTGGTCTGCACGCCCGCGTCCGTCGGGTCGACCCGGTTGTCGACGAAGGCGTGCTCCTTGATGACCTCCCGCATCGGCTCCCAGGCCTTGCTGTCGGCCGAGGGGTACCAGCCGGTGACGTAGGCGCCCTCGAAGGGGCTGTGCGCGCCGCCCGAGCGGTCGATGAGCGGCTGGCCGACGCTGCCGAGGACCGAGGAGATCCGGACGTCGGTGGCGTCGGCGTCCTTCTTCGCGGAGGGCTCGGGCAGCCGGCGGAACGAGTCGAAGAAGGTCTGGGTGCGTTCGCCGAGGACGGCGGTGACGCAGCCCTCGTCGGAGCCGGCCTTCGTACGGGCGCGGGCGGCCGGTTCGGTGTACTCGGCGGAGTCCTCGCGCGCCGGGATGTCCACCGCGCCGTGGTGACTGGCCTTGCGGAGGCCGGAGTTCAGCAGGTTGAGCAGCCGGTCGCCGGCGATGTTGTCGGGGCGGACGAGGGAGACCTTGCGGCAGCTCTCGGCGAGCTGCATGCCGTGCCCGGCGAGGAGCGAGGCCTGGCCGCCGTTCACGGGGTAGGAGAGGGAGCTGGTGAACTCGTCCTCGGAGATGCCGTAGCCGCCGATGTACGGGATGCCCGCCGACTCCAGCGGGGCCATGAAGGAGCGCCCGAACTGGCTGTACGAGCCGACGACGGCGACCGCGCCCTCGTGGACGGCGCGGCGGGCGCAGGCGGCGGCGCCCGCGTTGGTGTTCTGATCGTTGCAGGTCAGGACGCGGAGTTCGTGCCCGTCGAGGCCGCCGTTGGCGTTGACCCAGCGGGCGTAGGCCTGGGCCATGGCGGGCATTCCGGGCATATTGGTGGCGCGGGTCTGGTCGGGAGCCCAGGTCATGACGGTGACGGGCTCCCTGGAGCCCCCCGTGGCTCCAGGGAGTACGCCGCAGCCGGTGAGCAGCGACGCTGCGGCCGCCGCTGTCGTGACGTACGCGAGAAGGGAAGTAAGTCGCCTACCGGTCATGGGCATGCACAATTCCGCCCCACGGGTAACGCGGCAGTGAGCGAGCATCAACGCGGGGTGACGTGAAGGTGAATTACGGGGGTCGCTCGATCCCGGATGCGCGGGAACGTACGATCGAACGGTGTCCGGTAGCACCTCCCCTTCCATGAACTCTTCCCGTCGCGGCCGTCGCTCCTCCACCATGGGCGGCATGCCGCTCAACGACATGCCGTGGTGGCGCTGGCGCGCCAATGTGCGCTCCGCGCTGCACATGCTCTCGGACCCGGGCTTCCACGAGACGACCTGGCTGGCCGGCCAGGACGGGTACGGCGACGTCACCGACGCCGTCTACCGCCTCGTCGAGGACACCTGGCTGGACAGCTGGTCAGCAGAGAAGTACGTGGGGACGATCTTCCGCGACTCCGGCGAGGCCGCCCTCGTCGACGTGGCCGTGCTGCGGGTGCTGCGCATCATGCACCAGGTGGGCGCGGACGCCCATGTGTCCGCGTTCATGGAGCACCACGCCTGGCCGGAGGCGGTCCGGGCGGCGCGGGAGGCGCATGTACGGATGGCGACGGCGGACGGGGAGGACCCGGACGAGCCGCCGCGCTCGCTGGAAGTGCTGCGGATCATCACGCGGGCGGCGTGACCGGCGTTCCGCCTGACGGACGTGGCCCGGGGGGTCCGCCCGTCTGTGGCAGGCTAGGCGGATGACCGACCAGTACGTCCTCACCCTCTCCTGCCCCGACAAACAGGGCATCGTGCACGCCGTGTCGAGCTACCTCTTCATCACCGGCTGCAACATCGAGGACAGCCAGCAGTTCGGAGACCGTGACACCGGTCTCTTCTTCATGCGGGTCCACTTCTCCGCCGAGGCGCCGGTCACGGTGGACAAGCTGCGGGCGAGCTTCGCGGCCGTGGGCGACTCCTTCGGGATGGACTGGCACATCGACCGGGCCGACGAGCGGATGCGCGTCGTCCTGATGGTGTCGAAGTTCGGGCACTGCCTGAACGACCTGCTGTTCCGCTCCTCGATCGGCGCGCTGCCGGTCGAGATCGTCGCGGTGGTGTCCAACCACACCGACTTCGCCGAGCTGGTGGGCTCGTACGACATTCCGTTCCGCCACATTCCGGTCACCAAGGACACCAAGGCGGAGGCGGAGGCGGAGCTTCTGGAGCTGGTCCGCGAGGAGAACGTGGAGCTGGTCGTCCTGGCCCGCTACATGCAGGTCCTCTCCGACGACCTGTGCAAGCAGCTCTCCGGCCGGATCATCAACATCCACCACTCCTTCCTCCCCAGCTTCAAGGGCGCCAAGCCCTACCACCAGGCGCACGCGCGCGGCGTGAAGCTCATCGGCGCCACCGCGCACTACGTGACGGCCGACCTCGACGAGGGCCCGATCATCGAGCAGGAGGTCGAGCGCGTCGGCCACGAGGTGACCCCCGACCAGCTCGTCGCGATCGGCCGCGACGTGGAGTGCCAGGCGCTGGCGCGGGCCGTGAAGTGGCACGCGGAGCGGAGGATCCTGCTGAACGGGCGCCGGACGGTCGTCTTCGCGTAGGCCCCGGAGGGCTGCGCCCGCTACATCCGGCTCAGTGAGGCCGCCGCGAACAGGACGTCGCGGATCGCCTCGCGGTCGCCGTCCTGGCCCGCGGCCGCGTCCTGCGGCGGGACCTGGCCGGCGATGAGCTGGCAGAACTCGACGCCGTCCATGGCGACCTGGGCCACGGTGTGGTCCGGGGAGCCGAGGGCGGCGGGGGAGTCCAGGGCGATGTACCAGTGGCCGCCGCCCGCGCCCTCGATCTCCAGATGCACCGAGCGGCCGGGAGCGCCGGCCGTGACGAGCTCGCGGGGCGGGCCCGCGAGGCCGGTGCGGCGGCGGTCGGCGAGGGCCGCCGGGAGGAGCCGGGCGGCCAGGTCGATCATGCCGTGCAGATGGCTGCCGCTCGGCGGGTCGTACGGATAGGCCACCGCGTTCGCGATGTCCTCCGCGTGCCGCCAGCACTCGAAGGCCCGCTCCAGGAGCGAGTCCTGCAGCGGCAGCGCGAAGTCCCCGTAGGTGACCGTGAGGTCCGCCACCCCGCGCCCGGCGAAGGACACCGTCCGGATCAGGGTGTGGCTCTGCTCCCGCCACGGCTCGCGGATCGCGCGGGTCGGCGGCAGGTGCGCGGTCTTCCAGTACGTCTCCGTCCGCTCGGCCGGCGCCAGCTCGCCGATCCCCTTCCCCAGCGGGTCATCCAGGCCGAGCGAGGCCGCCACCAGACCGTCCACGGCGAGCAGGTGCCCGATCACCCCGGCCACCGTGGTCTTCCGGTTCACCGCCCGCTCGCCCTCGAACCACCGCAGCCGCACCGGCGCGTGCCACTCCGACTCGCCGATGTCGCGGAGCAGCGCGTCGAGCCGGGCGGTCTCCGCGTCGTACGGAGTCGCCCACGCCGGTACGGGGATACGGGCCGGACGGCGGCCCAGACAGTTCTCCAGGACCCGCGAGCGCAGCAGCGGGTCGAGGTCCAGATCGCGCTCGGCGTGCAGCAGCCCGACCGCGTCGCGCAGCCGCAGCGCCTCCTCCGCGCACGGGGCGCACTCGGTGAGGTGGTCCTCGACGGCCCGGGTCTCGGCGGCCGAGCAGGCGGAGAGCGCCCACGCGCCGAGCAGCGACTTCAGCACGCGGTGCGGCAGTTCGAGCGCGGGCTCGGGGGCGGGTTCGGGCTCCGGGGCCTCCGGCGGCTCCTGCCGCTCGGGCTCGGGCTCCGCCCCGTACCCCTCCGGCTCCTCGTACGGCCCGCCGAACGGCGACGTCAGGTCCGCGTGGTCGTCCGCCGACCGGCGCGGGCCCGGTATCCACGGAGCGCGTGCGACCTCCTCGGGGTCGTCGTTCGCCCCGCTCACGGCGTCCGTCCGTAACCGCCGCCGCCGGGCGGCGAGCCCTCCAGCGGGCGGGTGTTGGCGGTGGAGAGCAGCTGCAGCCCGAGCCGCAGCCGGCGCCGCGCCTCGTCCTCGGTGACGCCGAGGTCGGCCGCGGTCTGCCGGTAGTCGCGGCGCTGGAAATACGCCAGTTCGAGCGCCTGCCGCAACGGCGTCGGCATCGAGGTCACGATGTAGTCGGCGCGGGCCGCGACCGAGGCCCGGCGCACCTTCTGCTCCAGCTCCTCCGCCGTGCCCTCGCCGCTCTCCGCGAAGGCCAGCGCCTCGGCCTGGCGCAGCCGGTGGACGGCCTGCCGCTGGGCGAGCCGGGCGACCCAGGCGCGCATGTTGCCCTGCTTGGGGTCGTAGGCGTCGGGGTTCTCCCAGATGTAGCCGAAGACCTCGCGGGTGACCTGGTCGGCGGCCTCGTCGTCGTCGAGGACCCGGTGGGCCAGGCTGTGCACGAGCGAGGCGAAGCGGTCGTAGAACTCGCCGAGCGCCGCGGCCTCGCCGCGCGCAAGACGCTGCTGCATCCTGCGGTCCCAGCGCGGCGGTGTGTCCTTCGTCGCCATGCTCCGACACCTTCCCGACCCGACTTCAGAACTCCAAAGTAATGCGCGGAGACGCCGGACACGATGGTTTGCGGCAAGTGCCCTCTTGACGGGCCCGGCGGATGGTAAGGAAAGCGACAACCCTGGATCCGGGGGTTTCGGAGCGGTGTGCGGGGGCAGCGGGAGGAGACAGGAAGGCACCCCTCCGTTTGATCGCCCTCTGATCGCCCTCGGTGAAGACCGGTGATCGCTCCGGTGATTCCCCCCACGTCTGAAAGGCGCCGCCCGTGACGATCCAGGTCGACGAGGACCGGCAGGAACCATGGACCGTGCTGCGGATCAGCGGGGAGCTCGACCTCGTGACCTCGCCGCTGATCCGCAGACGGCTCCACGACGCGGTCGCGGGCGGCCGCCACGACGTGGTCCTCGACCTCTCCGCGGTCCGCTTCTGCGACTCCAGCGGCGTCGGCGTGCTCGTCGCCGCCCGCCGCCTGATGCGCTCCTGCGGCGGCCGGCTCCGGCTGATCCTGCCCGCCCGCGGCGCGGAGGACGGCGCTCACGTCAACCGCGTCCTCGCCGCGCTCGGCGTCCGCCGCCTCTTCGAGGTGTACGCGGACGTCCCCGCCGCCCTCGACGACACGGCCGCGCCCCTGTCGGCGTGAATCCTCCTGAAGTCGTACGGAAATGCGGAAAGTCGACCCGATCGTAGATCTGTGCATGACACGGGGAAAGAGAAGAACAAGGAGCCGGGCGAGCCGGATGCAGGCAAGCCGGATGCGGGCGAGCCCACGAAGGCGACCCGCACGGTCGTCGGGGTGTCGGTCGCGGTCGCCGTCGCCGCGCTGATCGTCGGGGTCCTCTGGGCGCTCGACTGGCCCAGGCATCTGTTCGTCGGGTACGTGGCGGTGAAGCTCGGCATCAAGGGCGGTGTGGCCGCCTTCGCGGGGATCTTCGCGCTCGTCGCGTGGTGGAGAGGGCGACGCGCCAAGCGCCAGGAGGAGCCTGCGCCCGAAGAGACGGACTAGGCGTACCGCTCCCTCAGCTTGTACTTGAGGACCTTCCGCAGCGTCTCGTTGCGCGGCAGGGTGTCCACCACCTCCAGCTGCTCGGGCAGTTTGAAGACGGACAGGCCGGCCGTGCGGAGGAAGGCGGTGAGCTCCTCCAGGGTGAGCGGGGCGGCGCCCGCCGGCTGTTCGATCACCGCGCAGACCCGCTCGCCGCGTTCGGCGTCCGGGAGGCCGATGACGGCGGCGTCGCCGACGCCGGGGTGTTCGTGCAGCAGGTCCTCGATCTCCTTGGCGGAGATGTTCTCCCCCTTGCGGATGATGACGTCCTTCAGGCGGCCGGTCAGGACCAGGTGCCCGCCGGGGGTGAGGTGCCCGACGTCGCCGGTGATGAGGAAGCCGTCCTCGTCGAAGGCGGCGGCGGTCTGCGCCGGGTCGAGATAGCCCCGGCACACCGCCTCGCCGCGCAGCCGGACCTCGCCGCCCTCGGCGATCCGTATCTCCATCCCGGCGGGCGGCCGGCCCTCCGTCGTCGCCAGGTTCTCGGCGGTGTCGCCCGGGTCGCCCATGGTGATCATCGGGACCTCGGTCATGCCGTAGCCGTGGGTGAGCTGGCAGCCCAGCTCGCGGACCACCGCGTGGTAGACCTCCGGCGGCTTGGGCGCGCCGCCGCCCGCGAGCAGCCGCAGGGTGGGGATGATCGGCTCGCCCGGCTGCTTGCGCTGCTCGGCGAGGAACATCGAGTAGAAGGCGGTGGAGCCGCCCGCCACCGTGACGCCGTGTTTGCGGTACTCCTCCAGCGCGTCGGGCAGCGCGAACTGCTCGAACATGACGGCCGGGAAGCCGTAGAGCAGCAGCATGACCGTGTAGTCGGGCCCGGCGATGTGCGCGTACGGGAAGGCCATCGAGCCGACGTCGCTCTCGCTCAGGTGCAGCGCGTGGGCGAGGCAGGAGCCGCCCGCGATGAGCGAGCGGTCGGTGTGCAGCACGCCCTTGGGGTCGGAGGTGGTGCCGGAGGTCCAGTAGATCCAGCGCACATCGGTGCCGGAGGAGGGCGAGGGCGGGGGCGGCAGCACTGCCGGGTCACCGTCCGGGAGGCTCTCGTACGCCTCGAAGACCCCGCGGGCGCCGAGCCGCCGGGCCATCTCCGTGTGGTCGAAGCCCCGCCAGACCCCGGGCACGGCGAAGAACTCGGCGCCGGACGCGCGCAGCGCGAAGCCGACCTCCTTGTCCCGGTAGAACGGGATGACCGGCGACTGTACGGCCCCGAGCCGGGCCAGCGCGAAGGACAGCACCGCGGTCTCGATCCGGGTCGGCAGCTGCCACGCCACCACACTCCCGGGCCGCACCCCCTTCCCGTACAGCCCGGCGGCACAGCGCTCGGCCCGCTCGCGCAGCTCCCCGAAGGTGAGCACCCGGTCCTCCTGGAGCAGGACGGGCCGGTCGGGGGTGAGCGCGGCGCGGCGGACGACGAGCTCCCAGAGCGTGCGGGAGGCACCCAGGGCGTGTGCGGTCTCGGTCATGCCCGTACTCCTTCTGGCTGACGGATCGTCAGATCGTGCCGAGAGCGTAGAGGGACGGTCCTTGTCGGTCCAGAGGTGCGGGGCTAGCCTGATGCCCAGTCTGTATCTGACGGGTCATCAGAAAACTGGAGGGGTCATGACGGAACTGCCCCGCATCATCAGCGTCGACGACCACGTGATCGAGCCCGCGCACCTCTTCGAGACCTGGCTCCCCGCCAAGTACCGCGACCGGGGGCCGCAGCCCCTCACGGCGGGCATCGGGGAGCTCGCGTACGTCGGCGGGAAGTACCAGATCACGATGGACCCCGACGGGCCGCCCACCGACTGGTGGATCTACGAGGACCTGAAGTTCCCGTACAAGCGCAACATCGCCGCCGTCGGCTTCGACCGGGACGACATGACCCTGGAGGGGATCACCAGGGAGGAGATGCGGCGCGGCTGCTGGGACCCGGTCGCGCGCCTGAAGGACATGGACCTCAACCATGTCGAGGCCTCGCTCTGCTTCCCCACCTTCCCGCGCTTCTGCGGGCAGACCTTCGCCGAGGCCAAGGACAAGGAGGTCGCCTTGGCATGCGTCCGCGCCTACAACGACTGGATGGTCGAGGAGTGGTGCGGCGACAGCGGCGGCCGGCTGATCCCGCTGTGCATCATTCCGCTCTGGGACATCGACCTGGCCGTCGCCGAGATCCGGCGCAACGCCGAGCGCGGGGTCCGGGCCGTCACCTTCTCCGAGATCCCCACCCACCTCGGGCTGCCGTCCATCCACTCCGGCTACTGGGACCCCTTCTTCGCCGTGTGCCAGGAGACCGGGACCGTGGTCAACATGCACATCGGCTCCAGCAGCCAGATGCCCGCCGCGTCCCCCGACGCCCCGCCCGCCGTCCAGGCCAGCCTCAGCTTCAACAACGCGATGGCCTCGATGATGGACTTCCTCTTCAGCGGCGTGCTCGTGAAGTTCCCGCGACTGAAGTTGGCGTACAGCGAGGGGCAGATGGGCTGGATCCCGTACGCCCTGGAGCGCGCCGACGACGTGTGGGAGGAGCACCGGGCCTGGGGCGGGGTGCGCGATCTGATCCCCGAGCCGCCGTCCACGTACTACTACCGGCAGATCTTCTGCTGCTTCTTCCGCGACAAGCACGGCATCGCGTCCCTGGACGTGGTCGGCCGCGACAACGCCACCTTCGAGACCGACTACCCGCACGTCGACTCCACCTTCCCGCACACCAAGGAAGTCGCCCTCGACCACGTCAAGGGACTCGACGACGAGACCGTCTACAAACTGATGCGCGGCAACGCCATCCGCATGCTGGGCCTGGGCATCGTCTGATGGAGCTCACCTACTCGGAGGCGGAGGAGGAGTTCCGGGCGGGGCTGAGGGAGTGGCTCGCCGCCGAGCTGCCGAAGCTGCCGGCGAAGCCCGACCCGCTCGACTGGCCCGGCCGCCGCGCCTACGACTGCGGCTGGCAGCGCCGGCTGTACGACGCCGGGTACGGGCACGTGCACTGGGACGCCTCGCCGACCCAGCGGCTGATCTTCCTGGAGGAGACCGAGAAGGCCGGGGCCCCGTACGTCGGCGCCAACTTCGTCGGCCTCCTCCACGCGGGACCGACCATCGCCGCCGAGGGCACGGCCGGGCAGCGGGCCCGCTGGCTGGAGCCGGTGCTGCGCGGCGACGAGGTGTGGTGCCAGGGCTTCAGCGAGCCCGAGGCCGGCTCCGACCTGGCGGCGCTGCGGACCAGGGCGGTACGGGACGGGGACGCGTACGTCGTCACCGGGCAGAAGATCTGGACCTCGCACGCCGAGGTCGCCGACTGGTGCGAACTCCTCGTACGGACCGACCCGGAGGCCCCGAAACACCGCGGGATCAGCTGGCTCGCGATGCCCATGTCCAGCCCCGGCATCACCGTCCGGCCGCTTTGCACCCTCGCCGGGTCCACCGAGTTCGCCGAGATGTTCCTCGACGAGGTGCGGGTGCCGGTGGCGAACCGGGTGGGCGAGGAGAACGACGGCTGGCGGGTCACCATGGTGACGCTCTCCTTCGAGCGCGGCACCGCCTTCGTCGGCGAGGTCGTCGCCTGCCGCCGGGTCCTCGGCGAACTCGCCCGCGAGGCCCGGAAGAACGGACGCTGGGACGACCCCGTCCTGCGCCGCCGGCTCGGCAGGCTCGGCGCCGAGTTCCAGGCCCTGTGGCGGCTCACCCAGTGGAACGTCAGCGAGGCCCAGGCCACCGGCGGCGTCCCCGGCGTCGGCGGCTCCGTCTTCAAGCTGCGCTACTCGCACGCCCGTCAGGAGCTGTACGACGCGGCCGCCGCCGTCCTCGGACCCGACGCGCTCGACCTCGGGCGCGACTGGAACCTGGACCGGCTGTCCTCGCTGTCGTACACGATCGCCGCGGGCACCTCCCAGATCCAGCGGAACATCGTCGCCGAGCGCATCCTCGGCCTGCCGAAGGGCCGGTGACCGACACCGTGGACTTCCGACTGACCGAGGATCAGCTGGCGCTCAAGCGGGGGGTACGGGAGCTGCTCGCCGCCCGCTTCGGGCGGGCGGCCCTCCGGGCTGCGGTGGACAAGGGGACCCTCGACCGTGCGCTGTTCCGGGAGCTCGGCGCGGCCGGGTTCTTCGCGCTGCGGCTGCCGGAGGCGGCGGGCGGGGTCGGGCTCGGGCTGCCCGAGGCGGTGCTCCTCTTCGAGGAGGCCGGGCGGGTGCTGCTGCCCGGGCCGCTGATCGCCACGCATCTGGCGGCGGGCGAGGTGCCGGGGGCGGCGGAGGGGGAGGTCGTGGTGACGACCGTGGACGGTGGGAGCGCGGTGGTGGAGTGGCTGGACGCGGCGGACGTGGTGCTGGGGGAGGCGGCGGGGGCCGTCCCGATCCGGTCCGTCGACCCGTTGACGCCGCTGCACCGGGTGCCCGCGGGGGCCATTGGCGTGCTCGACGCGGACCTGGTCTCGCTCCTCACCGCCGCCGAGCAGCTCGGCAGCGCCGCCCGATGCACCGAACTTGCCGTCACCCACGCCCGTACCCGCGAACAGTTCGGACAGCCCGTGGGCGGATTCCAAGCCGTGAAACACCTGTGCGCCGGAATGCTCGTACGGACCGAGCTCGCCCGCGCCGCCGTCTACGCCGCCGCCGTCACCGCCGACCCCGCCGAGATCGCCGGGGCCCGGCTGCTCGCCGACGAGGCCGCCGTGGCCGGCGCCCGCGACTGCCTCCAGGTGCACGGCGGAATGGGCTTCACCTGGGAGGCCGATGTGCATCTGCATCTGAAACGGGCCTGGGTACGGGCCGAGCGCGGGCTCGGCGGGGCGGCGGCCGAGGAGCTGGTCGCGGCCCGGTTGTAGGGGCGCGCTCCCGGTGCCGCGTCGTACCCGTCGGGTCACACAGCGTCGATACCGTGTTGTGTCCTTCGCGGGGGTCGTCACGCGCCGGAGTCGGCGGTCCGCTCCGGTACGCTCCGTGGGATGCGAGTGCTTGTGGGCCCGGACCGCGCCGGTGCCGCCGATGCGGTGGCTCCGCGGCCGGGAATGCCCGCCGCTCGGACAGGCCGGCGCGCCCCGCGTTCGACTCCTCGGGGCGTGCGTCGCACAGTATGGACCATGCGTACTCCTTCGCGCTGGAATATGCCCGAAGCGCTTGTTGCCGTGACTGTACGTCAACCATGCTGTCCCACAAGGGAATCACGTTCCGTAAAGGTGTGTCCGCCGGTTCGGATGGTGTGAACGGTGCAGGTGCTTCAGGTGCAGTTGGAGGTCGGGCCCGACCCGGCGGAGGTGGGGCGCGCCAGGCGATGGGCGCGTTCGCGAATGGCCGGGTCCGGCATAGGGGAGGACGAGCCGCTGGCGGAGACGCTGGTGCTGCTCATCTCCGAGCTCGTGACCAACGCCGTGGTCCACACGGGCTGTCCGGCGGTGCTCCGGATGCTGTTCGGCGGGGGCGGGGTGCGGGTCGAGGTCGCCGACACGAGCGACCGGCCGCCGCGGCCCCGGCACGCGGAGGGCGAGGACACCAACGGGCGCGGCCTGGAGTTGGTGGACGGGCTCGCCGACCGGTGGGGCTGGCAGCGCGAGGGCGCGGGCAAGAGCATCTGGTGCGAGGTGGACCGGGCGCCGGCGGCGGAGTCCGTCGCGTCGGTGTCACCCTCACGGGTGCGCTGTTGACGGTTCGTGGTGCATTGATCACCCTTGGGTGAGCGATTCGTTCTGCGAGGGGAGTCGAGGGGCCGCGCCATGCCCCCTCGACGTGCGCGGGTCGTGACGGGTGGCGGCGAATCGTGCCGTGCTCGGGGCGCGCGCGAGTGTGCCGCCACCCGCGGTAGCCCCGGTCCTGGTTTTTTAGAACACCGCCACCGGTGCGACCGGTGTGCCCGTGCCGCCGACGAAGGGCTCGGGCATCGCGGAGAGCAGGAACGCGTAACGCCGCTCCTGTGCACAGGCTGTGGACAACTCCTCAAGATTCCAGTTCTGGCCCTGCAGCATGCCCATCTCGACCAGATCGAGGGCGTGCACGGGCATCCACAGGTTCTCGATCTCCGGCGGGAAGATCTCGAAGGTGAGCGTGTCGTCGGCGACCGCCGCCACGTCCCGGGCGTGGAACCACTCGGGCGTACGGACGGACAGGCCGGGCGACGGGAAGGCGTAGCCGTGCTTGTCGCCGGCCAGATACACCTGGATCTGCCCGGTGCGTACGAGCACGACGTCCCCGGACCGTACGGTCACCCCGCCGAACTCGGCGGCCTCGTCGAGGTCCTCGGGCGTCACCGCGTGGTCCCCGGGCAGCCGGTCCACCCCCTTGGCCGCCGCCACGTCGAGCAGCACCCCGCGGCTCACGACGTGCCGGGCGGTGTGGATGCCGCTGAACTCGGAGCGCCCGTGGGCGGTGACGGTGGCGGCGGGGCGCCCGTTGTAGATCCGGCCCGAGTGGGAGGCGTGCGTGAGGGCGTCCCAGTGGGTGCCGGCCTGCAGGCCCATGGTCACCGCGTCGTCGCTGGTGGCGACCGTGCCGGGGCCGAAGAGCTCCTGGTTGATCTGCACCATGACGTGCAGCGGGTTGACCCGGCCGGCGATCATGCCGGTCTGCACGCCGTCCTGCTTGAGGTCGACGGCGAGCGGGACGCGGCGGCCGGTCCGGACGGTCGCGGCGGCCGTGCGTACGACGTCGTCGGTGATCAGGTTGAGGGTGCCGATCTCGTCGTCGCGCCCCCAACGCCCCCAGTTGTTCACGCGTTTGGCGATCTCGTGGAACTCGACGGGAAGTGACATCGGGGCCTCCGAGGTCTTGTTCTCCGGTATCTGACGGGTCGTAGAATCCCGCTGACGAATGAATCTAACGGACCGTCAGAAACCGCGGGAAGGGGCCGGGCGTGGGGAACTTCTTGGCAGGGAAGGTCGTCGCCGTCACGGGCGCGGGGCGGGGGATCGGCCGTGCGGTCGCCCTCGCCTGCGCCGCCGAGGGCGCGAAGGTCGTCGTCAACGACTACGGGGTCTCCATCGAGGGAGGCGAGCCGACGAGCGCGGTCGCCGAGGCGGTGGTGAAGGAGATCGAGGCGGCGGGCGGCGCGGCGGTGGCCGTCGCCGACGACATCTCGACGATGGCGGGCGGGCAGCGCCTGGTGGACGTGGCGCTCGCCGAGTACGGGCGGATCGACGGGGTGGTGTGCGTGGCCGGCATCCTGCGCGAGCGGATGCTCTTCAACATGACCGAGGAGGAGTGGGACCCGGTCGTCGCCACCCACCTCAAGGGCACCTTCACCGTCTTCCGGGCCGCCTCCGCCGTGATGCGCCGCCAGGGGTCCGGCACCCTCATCGGCTTCACCAGCGGCAACCACGCGGGATCGGTGGCCCAGGCCAACTACTCCGCCGCCAAGGGCGGCATCATCTCCCTCGTGCGGAGTGCCGCGCTCGGCCTGCACAAGTACGGCGTCACGGCCAACGCCGTCGCCCCGGTCGCCCGCACCCGCATGTCCGCCAACGTGCCCATGGAGCTCAAGGAGATCGGCGAACCCGAGGACGTCGCCGCCCTCGTCGTCTACCTCCTCTCCGACCGCGCCAAGGCCGAGCGCATCACCGGCCAGGTCTACACGATCGCCGGCCCCAAGATCGCCGTCTGGTCCCAACCCCGCGAACTCCGCGCCGCCTACGCCGAGTCCGGCACCTGGACCCCGGACCGCATCGCCGACTTCCTCCCGGGCACGGTCGGCATCGACCCCATGCCGATGCTCCAACAGCTGGAGGAAATGGCCCGCGCGGCAGCCCGGGGCTCGCGCCCGAACGCGTAGGGGGTGTCGTGGGGGTGGGGCGTGCCGTGGGCCGGCCCCGCGCCGGGCGGGCCCCGGGCTGCGCCCCGGCCTCGGCCGCGGACCGTTCGGGTCGGCCCGCGCCGCCGGGCCCCGGGCCGTGCCCGGTTCGCTCGGGTGGCCGGGACCGGGGCAACGCCCCAGGTCCTTGGGGTCTCGCCGGGCCCGCAGGGCTCGGCGGTCTCGTCAGAGTTTCGGGAAGGGGTGGGGTGGGGGAAATCCCCAGGCCCCGCCCACGACGGAGGTGCATGCAGCATGAGAGGCGTCGTGTTCGACGGCAAGGAGGTCCGGGTCGTCGACGACCTGGAGGTTCGCGAGCCCGGACCTGGCGAGGTGCTCGTCGGCATACGGGCCGCCGGGCTGTGTCACAGCGATCTGTCCGTCGTGGACGGGACGATCCCGTTCCCCGCGCCCGTCGTCCTCGGACACGAGGGCGCCGGGGTCGTCCAGGCCGTCGGGCCCGGCGTCACGCATGTCGCGCCCGGCGACCACGTCGCGCTGTCCACGCTCGCGAACTGCGGCGCCTGCGCCGACTGCGACCGGGGCCGGCCCACCATGTGCCGCAAGGCCATCGGCAGGCCCGGCCGGCCGTTCTCGCGGGCCGGAACCCCCCTCTTCCAGTTCGCGTCCAACTCCTCCTTCGCCGAGCGGACCGTCGTCAAGGCCGTCCAGGCGGTGAAGATCCCGGAGGACATCCCGCTCACCTCCGCCGCCCTCATGGGCTGCGGCGTCCTGACCGGCGTCGGCGCGGTCCTCAACCGCGCCAAGGTCGCCCACGGCGAGACCGTCGTCGTCATCGGCACCGGCGGCATCGGCCTCAACGTGATCCAGGGCGCGCGGATCGCCGGCGCGCCCACCATCGTCGCCGTCGACACCAACCCGGCCAAGGAGGACGTGGCCCGCCTCTTCGGCGCCACGCACTTCCTGACGTCGACGTCCACGGACGCCGTACGGGACGTGCTGCCCACCGGCGCCGACCACGTCTTCGAGTGCGTCGGCCACACCGGACTCGTCCGCACCGCGATCGACCTGCTCGACCGGCACGGCCAGGCGATCCTGCTCGGGATGACCGCGCCGACCGCCGAGGCGAGCTTCCCGCCCGCCGCGATGTTCCTGGACAAGTCGATCCTCGGCTGCCGCTACGGCTCCTCGCGCCCGCAGAAGGACATCGCGCTGTACGCCGAGCTGTACCGCTCGGGCCGCCTCCTGCTCGACGAACTGGTCACCGCCACCTACCCGGTGGAGGATTTCGCGCGGGCGGTGGAGGACGCGGAGCAGGGGAAGGTGGCGAGGGGCGTGCTCACGTTCTGACCCTCGGACCCGCGCCCGGCTCAGACGGCCGGCGCACCCGCCGTCGCCGTACGGAAGGTGCGCCGGTACGCCGTCGGCGTCACCCCGATCGCCGCCTGGAGGTGCGTCCGCAGCGACTGGGCGGTGCCGAAGCCGGCGTCGCGGGCGATCTGGTCGACCGGCAGGTCCGTGGACTCGAGGAGGTGCCGGGCGCGCTCCACCCGCTGCTGGGTGAGCCACTGGCCGGGGCTGACGCCGACCTCGTCGCGGAAGCGGCGGGTGAAGGTCCGTACGCTCATCGACTCCCGTACGGCCAGGTCGCGCAGCTGGATCGGCTCGTGGAGGTGGGCGAGGGCCCAGGCCCGGGCGGCGGTCGTGGTCGAGCTCCCCGGCTCGGGCACGGGCCGCGCGATGTACTGCGCCTGCCCGCCGTCCCGGTGCGGCGGCACCACCGTGCGCCGGGCCACCTCGTTGGCGACGGCGGTGCCGTGGTCGCGGCGCACGATGTGCAGGCACAGGTCGATCCCGGCGGCCACCCCGGCCGAGGTCAGCACGTCCCCGTCGTCCACGAACAGCACGTCCGCGTCGACCCGCACCTTCGGGAAGGCCCGCTGGAAGTGCTCGGCGGAGGCCCAGTGCGTGGTCGCCGGGCGCCCGTCGAGGAACCCGGCCGCGGCGAGCACGTACCCGCCGGTGCAGATGGACACCAGCCGCGTGCCGGGCCGGATCCGCGCGAGCGCGGCGGCCAGCTCGTCGGTCAGCCGCCCCTCCTCGTACACCGGCCCCAGCTCGTACGAGGCGGGCACGACCACCGTGTCGGCGGTGGCGAGCACCTCCGGGCCGTGCTCGACGTGGATGGCGAAGTCGGCGTCCGTCTGCACCGGTCCGGGGACCGGGGCGCAGGTCACGATCTCGTACAGCGGCCGGCCCGCCGGGTCCTTGGCGCGGCCGAAGATCCGGTGCGGGATGCCGAGTTCGAAGGGGAGGAGCCCGGGCAGGGCGAGGACGGCGACGCGGTGCGCCCGCATGCTGGACTCCCTTCGGAAAGCGGTTGCGTAAAGCAGTGGTGGTCCAGACCACCTTGCTGGTACGTGTGTGTGTTCGTGACGGACAACACGTACAAGTCTGAGACCGCCGCGCAGATTCCCCGAGGGGACTCCGCGCCGCCCGCGCTCTGGAACCGTAACTTCCGGCTCTTCTTCGTCGCCCGCGCCGTCGCCGTCCTCGGCGAGGGCATGGTCCCGGTCGCCTTCGCGGCCGGACTCATCGGCGCCGGCCACTCCGGCTCCTCCGTCGGCTACGCGCTCGGCCTGTGGACGGCGGCCTTCGCCGTCTTCGTGCTCTTCGGCGGGGTCCTCGCGGACCGTTTCACCGCCCGCCGGATGATGATCATCGCCGATCTGCTGCGCCTCCCCGGGGCGCTGCTCCTCGCGGTCGCCTTCGCGCTCGGCAGCCCGCCGCTGTGGGCGGTGTACGTGCTGTCCGCCGTCGCCGGTGTCGGCGCCGCGCTGTTCCAGCCGGGCGTCGCGTCGACCATCCCGCGCATCGCACCCGACGTGCAGCGGGCCAACGCCGTGCTGCGGGTCGTCGAGGCGCTGATGACCATGGCGGGCCCGGCCCTCGCCGGTCTGCTGGTCGCGCTCTGGAACGCGGGCGCCGCCTTCGCCGTCAACGCCTCCACCTTCGCCGTCAGCGCCGTCTGCTTCGTCCTGCTGCGCGTCGCCCCGGTGCCGTCCGACGACGCCCCGCGCGGCTCGCTGCTCGCCGAAATGGCCCTCGGATGGCGGGAGTTCCGGGCCCGCAGCTGGCTGTGGGGGGTCATCGCGATCTGGACGGTGTACGGCCTGACGGTCGCCGGGCCGATGGTGCCGCTCACCGCGAGCCTGATCACCGAGGAGTACGGCTCCGCCACGTACGGCGTGCTGATGGCCGTCAACGGCGCGGGCAGCGCCGTCGGCGGCCTCCTCGCGCTCCGGCTGCGCCCGGTGCGCCCGCTCGCCGCCGGCGCGGTGGCGCTGCTCGGCCTGCCGGTGAACCTGCTGCTGCTCGGGACCGGGGCGCCGGTGCCGCTGCTGCACACGGGCGCGTTCCTGGCGGGGGCGGCCTTCGCGTTCTGGCTGGTGATGTGGTCGACGTCCGTCCAGACGCATGTCCCGCAGGACGCGCTGAACCGGATGCACGCGTATGACGTGGCCGGATCGCTGCTGATGATGGGCGTGGGGCGGGCGCTTTCGGGCCCGGTGGCGGTGGTGGTGGGGACGGAGCGGGTGCTGCTCGTGGGGGCGGGGATCGCGGTGATTGTGGTGGGGGCGTTGCTGGTGGTGCGCCCGATCAGGACGCTGCCGCGACTCTGACCCGGCCAGGGGTCGTGGCCCGATCCGTTGGAAAGCTGTCATTCGGGCCAATGGTGGGAGGGCGGGGTGCTCGGGATCCTTGATGACGTGACCCAGACAACCGAGACCCCCGCCGCCGCCCGTACGCCCGACGGCCCCGTCCGTACCCCTCGTATCCACCGCGCGTGGTTCGTCGCGGCCGTCACCTTCGTCACGATCATCGGCGCGGCCGCCTTCGCCTCGCTGCCCGGGCTGCTCATCGAGCCGCTGCACGAGGAGTTCCACTGGTCGCGGGGCACGATCGGCTTCGCGGTGTCGGTGAACCTCGCGCTGTACGGCCTGACGGCGCCGTTCGCCGCCGCGCTCATGGACCGGTTCGGCATCCGCCGGGTGGTGGCCGTGGCGCTCACGGTCATCGCGGCCGGTTCGCTGCTCACCGTATGGATGACGGCGGCCTGGCAACTGGTCCTCTACTGGGGCGTGCTCGTCGGCCTCGGCAGCGGCTCCATGGCGCTGGCCTTCGCCGCGACCGTCACCAACCGCTGGTTCACCGCCCGGCGCGGTCTGGTCACCGGCATCCTCACCGCGGCCGGCGCCTCGGGCCAGCTGGTCTTCCTGCCGCTGCTGTCGTGGCTGGTCGAGCACCACGGCTGGGAGCCGGCGGCCGTGACGGTGGCGCTCGCCGCGCTCGCCGTCGTCCCGTTCGTCTGGCTGCTGCTCCGCGACCACCCGGCGGACGTCGGGCTCGCCCCGTACGGCGGGGAGTACGCGCCGAAGCCCGCGCCCGTCACCGGCGCCGCCCGCCGCGCCGTCACCGTCCTCTT
The DNA here is from genome assembly GCF_041270065.1 of Streptomyces fradiae. Lineage (NCBI taxonomy): Bacteria > Bacillati > Actinomycetota > Actinomycetes > Kitasatosporales > Streptomycetaceae > Streptomyces > Streptomyces fradiae. Next base: position 4,612,882 of record NZ_CP065958.1, read on the forward strand.
CCGCGCGGCCCGCACCGGCCCCTTCTGGCTCCTCGCCGGCACCTTCGCGATCTGCGGCGCCTCGACGAACGGCCTGGTCAAGACCCACTTCGTACCGGCCGCCCACGACCACGGCATGCCGGTCACGGCGGCCGCCGGGCTCCTCGCCGTGATCGGCGTCTTCGACGTCGTCGGCACGATCGCCTCCGGCTGGTTCACCGACCGCTTCGAGGCGCGCCGCCTGCTCGCCGTCTACTACGCGCTGCGCGGCGTCTCGCTGCTCTTCCTGCCGATGCTGCTCGCACCGGCCGTGCACCCGCCGATGCTGTTCTTCATCGTCTTCTACGGCCTCGACTGGGTCGCCACCGTCCCGCCCACCATCGCGCTCTGCCGCGAGCACTACGGCGAGGACAGCGCCATCGTCTTCGGCTGGGTCCTCGCCTCCCACCAGGTCGGCGCCGCCGTCATCGCCTTCGCGGGCGGCCTGGCGCGGGACGTCTTCGGCTCGTACGACATCGTCTGGTACGCCTCGGGCGCGCTGTGCGCGGCGGCGGCGCTGATGGCCCTGGTGATCCGGCGGAAGCCGGAACCGAAGCCGGAGCCGCTCGCGGCGGTATAGGGCGGCCGCCCGAGGACCTAGCCGTCGAAGCGGCCGAACCGCCCCCGGTGGAAGAGCAGCGGGTCGCCGGTCTCGTCCGTCGCCCCCAGGGCCTCCACGCGGCCCACCACGATCAGGTGGTCGCCGCCCGTGTGGACCGCGGCGATCTCGCAGTCCACCCAGGCCGGGGCGCCCGGCAGGCGCGGGGAGCCGGTGGTCGGGGCGGGGGTCCAGGGCACGCCCGCGAACTTGTCCGCGCCGCTGACCGCGAAGGCGCGGCAGAGCGGGCCCTGGTCCGCGCCGAGGATGTTCACGCAGAAGCGGCCCGCGCGGGCGATGCGGGGCCAGGTGGTCGACGTACGGGCGACCATGAAGACGACCAGGGGCGGGTCGAGGGAGAGCGAGGCGAAGGACTGGCAGGCGAAGCCCGTCGGGCCGGTCTCGTCGACCGCCGTGACGATCGTGACCCCGCTCGCGAAGTGGCCGAGGACGCGGCGGAACTCCCCCGGATCGACGGGCATCCGCTCGTCGTCCCGCACCGCCCGGAGCGCCGGGCGGGGGAGCGGATCCACGGCCGTGGGCGCCCCGGCCGACCTGAGGTATCGGACGGCGGTGGCCGCCATCCCAGCGTGTCCCATCATGCCCCTCATTGAAGCTGACGGACCGTCAGAAGAGAAGGGTGTGACGGCGGCTACCTGCCCTCGTACGACGGCGTCCGCCGCTCCACGAACGCCGCCACCCCCTCCTGCGCGTCCCGCGTCGTCATGCACAGCTCCTGCGCCGTCGCCTCCGCCGCGAAGGCGCCGGCGCGGTCGGTGGACAAGGAGGCGTTGACGAGCTGCTTGGTGAGGGCGAGGGCCCGGGTGGGGCCCTGGGCGAGGCGTTCGGCCCACTCGCGAGCGGTCTTCGCCAGATTCTCGGCCGGGACCACCCGGTTCACCAGGCCCATCGCCCGCGCCTCCGCCGCCGGCAGCGCGTCGCCGAAGAACATCAGCTCCTTCGCCCGCTGCGGGCCGATCAGCCGCGGCAGCAGATACGCCCCGCCGCCGTCGGGCACGATCCCGCGCCGTATGAACACCTCAACGAACTTCGCCGACTCGGCGGCGAGCACCAGGTCGCACGCGAAGGCCAGATGCGCCCCGATCCCGGCCGCCGTGCCGTTCACCGCCGCGATCACCGGCTTCTCGCAGTCGAGGACGGCGGCGATGAAGCGCTGCGCGCCCCGCCGGATCATCCGGGCCACGTCGCCCTGCACCCGTTCCCCGCCCGCCGCCGACGGCCCGCCGCGCAGGTCCGCGCCCGCGCAGAAGCCCCGGCCGGTGGCCGTGATCACCACCGCCCGGACCGCCGGATCGGCGGAGGCCTCGGCGAGGAGCGCGATGATCCGCTCCCGCTGGTCCCAGGTGACCGCGTTCATCGCCTCCGGGCGGTTGAGCGTGATCCATGAGACGCCGTTCTCGGCGGAGTGCAGAACGTCCGACACGCGAACCCCTTCGACTACCGGCAGACCGCGAGCGCGTCCAGGGCCACCGCCCCCTGCCCCCGCGGCAGCACCATCAGCGGATTGATGTCCAACTCGGCCAGGTCCCCGTCGAGTTCGAGCGCCATGCGCTGCACCCGCAGGACCACCTCCACCAGCGCGTCCAGGTCCGCAGGCGGCGCCCCCCGCACCCCGTCGAGCAGCGCCCGGCCGCGCAGCTCGCCGAGCATGTCGCGGGCCTCGCGCTCACCGAACGGCGGTACGCGCACGGCCGCGTCGTTCAGGACCTCCACCAGGACCCCGCCCAGACCCACCGTGACCGTGGGCCCGAAGAGCGCGTCGTGCGTCACGCCCACCACCATCTCGACCCCGCGCCCGACCATCTGGCACACCAGGATGCCGTCCAGGTCGATGCCCTCGTAACGGGCGATGTCCGTCAACTCCCGGTAGGCGTCCCGGATCTGGCTCGCCGAGGTCAGTCCGACCTTCACCAGGCCGAGCTCCGTCTTGTGCGCGAGCTGCGGGCCGGAGGCCTTCATCACGACCGGGTAGCCGACGAGCCCGGCCGCCCGTACCGCCGCCGCCGCGCTGGTCACCAGCTGCTCGCGGGGCACCCGTATCCCGTACGCGCGGAGCAGCTGCTTCGCCGCGTGCTCGCTGAGCCGGTGGCCGGGCCGCATCAGGGCCTGCGCCTTGCGCAGGGACGGGGACGGGGTGCGTGGGGCCTCGTCGAAGGGGGAGCGGTAGCCGGTGGTGAAGCGGTGGTGGTCGAGGTAGGCCTTGACCGCGCCGATGCAGTTGCCGAAGGTGCGGAAGGTGGCGACGCGGGAGGAGCCGAGGAGGGTGGTGCGGTAGGCGTCCTCGGTCCCGACCGGCGACCCCCACACCACGCACACCAGCTTGTCGGTCCGCTCGGCGGCGTCGACCAGGTCCTGGGCGAGCTTGTCGCTCATGGGCGGGAAGGGGCCGGTGATCGGACAGATCAGCACCCCGACCGCCGGGTCGGCGAGGATCGCGTCGATGATCTTCCGGCCGCGCCAGTCGCCCACCGGGTGCCCGCCGTTGTCGACCGGGTTTGCCACGCTCAGGTACTCCGGGATCCACTGGTGCAGCTCGTCCTGCCGGGCCTGCGAGAGCGTGGGGAGGGTGAGCCCCGCCGCCGTGGCCAGGTCGGAGAAGTGGGCGCCGGTGCCGCCGGAGATGGAGTAGACGACGACCCCGTCCGCGACCGGCTTGCGGGCCCGGGCGAGCAGCGCGGCGGTGTCCTGGAGCTGGTCGAGCCCGTCGACCCGGATCACCCCGAACTGGCGCATGGCCGCGTCGACGACCTGGTCCGCCCCGGTGAGCTTCCCGGTGTGCGAGGCGGCCATCCGGGCGCCGGCCTCGGTGCGGCCGACCTTCACGGCGACGACGGGCACCTGGTTGCGGGCTGCCTGGTCGGCGGCGAGCAGGAACGACCGGCCGTCCTTCAGCCCCTCCACGTAACAGGCGATGGCCCCGACCTCGGGCCGGTGCGCGAAGTACGAGATGAAGTCGGCGGTCTCCAGGTCGGCCTCGTTGCCGGTGGGCGCCCAGTGCGAGAGCCGGACGCCCAGCTCCTGCAGGGTGAACACGGGCCTCCCTTGGTGCCCGGACTGGGTGATGAGCGCAATGGCCGGCCCGTCCAGATCCTCCCGGAAGCGCTCGAAGGCGTTGAGGTTGGTGTTGGGGCCGAGGAGCCGGATCCCGGAGCGCTCGACGGCCGCCGCGAGCCGCTCCTGGGCGCGGGCGCCCGCCTCGCCGGTCTCGGCGAAGCCGGACGCGAAGACGACCGCGAACTTCACCTTGGACTCGGCGAGTTGCTCGATCACCGGGAGGGGATCGGCGACGAGGAGCACGGCCAGGTCGACGGGCACCCCGAGCTCGTCGAGCTCGGCCACGGACGGCACGCAGTCGATTCCGAACACGGCGGTACGGGTCGGGTGCACGGGCACCACCCGCGCCCCGACCCGCCCGGCCCAGTCGAGCAGCTGCCTGGTGATCCCGGTGTTGGGCCGCCCCTCGGTGTCCGAGGCCCCGACCACCGCCACCACCTCGGGCCGGAAGAACCGGTCGAGCTCGGGCACCGGCGCGTACAGCGGGCGCCCGCTGACGTCCGTGTCGCCCTCGACGGCGGTGACGCCGTGCACGACGGTCCGGTCGGGCTGCTCCCCGCAGGCGACGACCCGCGCCCGGAGATCGGTGGTGAAGGTCCCGTGAGTCGATCCCAGCATCGTCGTCCGCACCGCCCGTCCCGAACACCGAAAACCGATCTGACGATGAGTCAGATTACTCAACTGACGGTAAGTCAGGAATAGGCGTGCGGAAGCCGAGTCCTCGGGCCGGGCAGGACTAGCCCGCGCTCACCGCGTCCGCCAGGATCCCCGCCGCCCGCGCCACCAGTACGTCGTCGGCCGCCGCGTCCTCGGCCGGCTTCGTCGTCAGGACCGTCAGGACCACCGGCGGGCGCCCGGGCGGCCAGGCGACGCCCGCGTCGTTGTTGCCGCCGTAGCGCCCGCCGCCCGTCTTGTCGGCGACGGTCCAGTCCGCCGGCAGGCCCTTGCGGAAGCGCTGCCCGCTGGTCGTGTTGGCGAGCAGCCAGCCGGTGAGCAGGCGCCGGTCGGCCGGGGCGAGGGCGTCGCCGAGGACCAGGCGGCCGTACGTACGGCCCAGGGCGCGCGGGCTCGTCGTGTCCGTCGTGCGCCACGGCTCGGCCGAGTTCAGCTCGGGCTCCCAGCGGTCGAGGCGGGTCACCGGGTCACCGACCGAGCGGGCGAAGCGGGTGATCGCCGTGGGGCCGCCCAGCTCGCGGAGCAGCAGATTGGCGGCCGTGTTGTCGCTGTGGGTGATCGAGTACCGGCACAGCTCGGCGACCGTCATCCCGTCGCCGACATGGTCCTTCGTGATCGGCGACCAGCCCGAACGCGTCACGTCCTCCTGCGTGTAGCGGATGCGCCGGTCCAGGAACTCCCCGTCCCGGTCGAGGTCCCGCAGCACCGCCGCCGCGCCGAGCGTCTTGAACGTCGAGCACATCGGGAAGAGTTCGTCCGCGCGGTACGTCACCAGGCGCCCGCTCCCGGTGTCGTAGGCGTACGCCCCGAGGCGCGCCCCGTGCTCCTGCTCCAGGGCGCGTAACCGCTGTCGGGCCCGGCCGTTCTCGCGGGGTGCGGCATGGGCGGAGGTGGCGGGCAGGGCGGCCGCGAGGGCCGCCCCGGCGCCGGCGGCGAGGACGGTCCGGCGGGTCGTCGTGAGGTCGGGGCGCATGATCGGGTGCCTTTCGAACGGAGATCGGTCAGCTCCGAACCTACGGCGCCCGGGCACGCCAAGTCGTCCGCTACGCCCGGCGTTTCGCCAGCCGCCGGGCGATCCGGCCCGCGATCCGCTCCGCGTCGAGCGCCATCTCCCGGAACATCCCGCTGATCGGATTGGTGAACCCGGTGAAGTACAGCCCCTGCGGCAGTGCCGCCTTCCCGGCTTTCCCGGCCTTCCCGCCCTTGCCGGCGCCCGTGACCGGCCGCCCGCGCTCGTCGAGCACGCCGAGGTGCCCGAGCAGCGGCTCCAGGGCCCGGCGGTAGCCGGTCGCCGCGACGACCGCGTCCGGGGTGATGCGGGAGCCGTCGGCGAGGACGACCTCGCCGCCCTCGAAGGAGTCGACGGCGGCCACCGGCTCGACCTTCCCGGCGCGTACGGCCGCGACCAGACCCACGTCCTGCACCGGGATCGCCCCGGCGCGCACGCGCGAGTAGAGGCCGCCGGTGGGCCGGGGCAGCCCGTACGCGGAGAGGTCGGCGGTCATGAAGCGGCCGAGCAGCCCGGTCAGCCGGTCGACCAGGCCCACCGGGAGCCGGCGGATGAGGATGCCGCTGCGCTGGGTGGGCCACCCGAGGGTGGAGCGGCGCACGATGTACGGGGGCGTGCGCACCGCGAGCCGGACCCGGGCGGCGCCGCCGTCGGCCAGGTCCGCCGCGATCTCCGCGCCGGTGTTGCCCGCGCCGACGACGAGGACGTCCCGGCCCTCGTACGGCGCGGGGTTGCGGTACGCGCTCGCGTGCACGAGCTCCGCCTTCGCCGTGTACGTGTCCAGGCCGGGCCAGTCGGGAAGCCGGGGCGTGTGGTTGAAGCCGGTGGCGACCACGACGGCGCAGCCGACGAGCCGCCGCCCGCCCGTCGCGTGCAGGATCCACTCCTCCTGCTCCTGCTCGATCCGGGTCACCTCCACCCCCGTCACGATCTCCAGATCGTGGAACTCCGCGTACTTCTCCAGGTAGCGCACCACGTCCGCGCGGGCCACCCACCGTCCGAAGGAGCGGGGTATGCGCAGGCCGGGCAGCGAGGAGAGGCGCCGGGTGGTGTGCAGCCGCAGCCGGTCGTAGTGGTGGCGCCAGGAGGCGCCGACGGCGTCCGACTTCTCCAGGACGACGGCCCGTACGCCCCGCGCGCGCAGGGCGGCGGCGACGGCGAGGCCGCCGGGGCCGGCGCCGACGACGTAAACGGGGTGGGGCTGGGGGGTGACGGTCATGAATGCTGAGCGTAATGACGCGTACACGCCGTGGGTCTCGGTCAAGAGGGAGTTCGGTTGCGAATCGATCACGCTCGCAGAGGTCTGGCAGCGGTCTGACAGAGGTCTTGCGGAGATGTGTCGGGATCCGGTGAACTGACGGTCTGTCAGTTTTCCTTGTCCCGGGCTCGGGGAGGCACGGCACATGCAGACGATCTGGCTCACCGGCGCCGAATGGCTCGCCGTCCTCCGCATCGGCCTCGGCCTGTGGTGGCTGGAGAGCTGGCGCCACAAGGACAAGAAGGGCTGGTTCGAACGCGGCACGGGCATCGCCTGGGCGGCGGACGTCGCCGGCAAGCACAAGTGGGCGGCGGTGCGCACCGGCTTCCGGAGCGTGGTGACCCCGCGCCCCAAGCTCATGGCGTACGTGGTCGTCTACGCCGAACTCGCCCTCGGCCTCGGCCTGGTCACCGGCCTGCTGACCCCCGTCGCCCTCGTCTGCGGGCTGCTGCTCAACCTCCTCTACCTCGTCCTGATGATCCACGACTGGGCCGAGCAGGGGCAGAACGCGATGATGGCGCTGATATCGGTCGTCGCCCTCTTCGCGATGTCCTGGCAGACCTGGTCCCTCGACCACGCGATCGGACTCTTCTGATGGGACCCCTCCGATGACAGCGACGCCGGACGTCGACGCCTTCACCCGGCCCTACTGGGACGCCGCCGCCGAGGGCCGGCTGCTGCTCCGCCACTGCACCGCCTGCGACCGGCCCCACCACTATCCGCGCGAGTTCTGCCCGCACTGCTGGAGCGAGCAGGTCGAATGGCGCCGGGCGGAAGGGCGCGCGGTGCTCTACACCTGGTCCGTCGTGCACCGCAACGACCTCCCGCCGTTCGGCGACCGCGTCCCGTACGTCGCCGCCGTCGTCGACCTCGCCGAGGGCCCCCGGATGATGACCGAGATCGTCGACTGCCCGGAGGCGGAGCTCCGGATCGGCATGGACCTGGAGCTCGCCTTCAGGCCGGAGGGCGAGAAGGGCGAGTTCCAGGTGCCGGTGTTCAGGCCCCGGCGCTCCCGCTGACCCGTTCGCCGGTGCGCTCGACGGGGATCCACAGCTGGGAGTCCGTGTTCGTGCCGATCTCCACCGGCTGGGTCCGCAGCAGCTCCGGACCCGGCCGGCTCGTGTACGGGTTGGACGGGAACCACTGCGTGAACACGTCCCGCCACAGCTCCTGCAGCGCGCTCGGGTACGGGCCGTGGTCGTCGAAGACCGCCCAGGTCCCGGCCGGCACGTCGAGGACGTCGAGCGCGTCGGAATCCTCCGTGGGCCGGCTGTCCGGGCCGGTCGCGACGCCGATCCAGTAGTCCACCTCGGCGCCCTCTTCACGGCTCTCGGACAGATGCTCCACGGCCGACAGGACCCCCGCCGGCTCCCGGTCGGACAGCGCCTTCATCCGTACGATCGTCTCCACGCCCAGGCTCTCCACCAACGCGGCGCCCGCCGGGTTCACCCCCTCGTGGACGAGCGGGATCCGGGCCTTCCGCCCGACCAGACGGAACGCGTCCTGCTCGACGATCCGGTATCGCATGCTGCTGCTCCCTTCGATGACGACTCGGAAGGACATCCGCGGCTGCGAGACGAGCGCGGCTCCGGCGCGCCGGGCCTCGCCCGGCCCGATGCCGTGCACGGAGCGGAACGCGCGGGCGAAGGCCTCGCCCGAGCCGTAGCCGTACGACACGGCCACGTCCAGGAGCGTCCGCTCGCCGGACAGCACCTCGGCCCCGGCCAGGGTCATGCGCCGGCGCCGTACGTACACCGAGAGCGGCATCCCGGCGAGCGCCGAGAACAGGCGCCGGAAGTGGTACTCCGAGGTCGCCGCGATCCGCGCGGCCTCGGCGACGTCCACCTCGCGGTCCGCGAGATGGCGCTCCACATGGTCCAGCGCCCGGTTCAGCCCCTCCAGCACGTCAGTCCCTCCGCCTGTCCTTCCACCCCGGTTCTTCCGGGGTGTCTTCACCGTAGGAACCCCCACCCTCCCAGCACCCGACGATCCGTGCCCGGAACGATCGGGTTCCCGCGCGGTGCGGTGTGCGGCGCTGTGCCCGATAGTGGAAGCGTGAAGCGGTACCCGCTCATCGCCGCGCACGGCCTGGTGGGCGACCTTCAGACGTGCGCGCTCGTCTCGGACGAGGGCGTCGTCGACTGGTTCGCGGTGCCGCGCTTCGACTCCCCGGGCGTCTTCTCCGCGCTCCTCGACCACGACCGCGGCGGCTGGTTCCGCCTGTCCGTCGATGCCGTCGACGGCGGCGGCGAGGTGACGACGAAACAGCTCTACTACCCCGACACCGCCCTGCTCGTCACCCGCTTCATGTCCCCCGACGGCGTCGGCGAGTTGATCGACTGGATGCCGCCCGACCGCACCGGCCGCGCCACCGACCGGCACGCCATCCTGCGCGTGATGCGCTGCACCCGCGGCACCGTCACCTTCACCCTGGAGTGCCGGCCGCGCTTCGGCTTCGGCCGCGACCCGCACGAGACCACGCTCGACGGCCCCACCGCCGTCTTCCGCGCGCCCGGCATCGCCGCGTACCTCCAGTCGAACGTCCCCCTTGAGCGGGACGGCGAGTTCGACGTACGCGGCCGCCTCACCCTCACCGAGGGCGCCGTCGCCGGCGCCTCCTTCACGGTGACCGGCCCGCAGGACCCCGCCCCGCCGCTGCCCGGCCCCGAGGAGGCCGAAGCGGCCCTGTGGGACGCCGTCGACTTCTGGCAGGGCTGGGTGCGCACGGCCCGCTACCGGGGTCGCTGGCCCGACATGGTGCACCGCTCCGCGATCACCCTCAAGCTCCTCACGTATCTGCCCAGCGGCGCCCCGATCGCCGCCGGCACCCTCGGCCTGCCCGAACTCGTCGGCGGCGAACGCAACTGGGACTACCGCTACACCTGGATCCGCGACGGCTCGCTCGCCGTCCGGGCCCTGCTCGACCTCGGGTTCGTGGACGAGGCGGCGGCGTTCACGGACTGGCTGACCGACCGCGTGAAGGAACGCACCGAGACCGCGGAGGCCGTGCGGCCGCTCCAGATCATGTACCGGGTGGACGGCGACCCGTGGCTGCCCGAGGAGATCCTGACCGACTTCGAGGGCTACCGCGGCTCCGCGCCCGTACGCGTCGGCAACGGCGCCGCCGACCAGCTCCAGCTCGACATCTACGGCGAGGCCCTCTACGCCCTCGCCCAGGGCCGCGGCCTCGACACCCAGCCCACCCACAAGGGCTGGCGGGCGGTCTCCGGGCTGCTCGACTGGCTGGCGAAGTCCTGGGACGAACCCGACGAGGGGATCTGGGAGACCCGGGGCGGGCAGCGCGACTTCACCTTCAGCCGGGTGATGTCGTGGGTGGCCTTCGACCGCGGCCTGCGGCTCGCCGAGGAGTTCGGCCGCCCCGCCGCCCTCGACACCTGGCGCACGGCCCGCGACGCGATCTACGCCCAGGTCATGCAGCGCGGCTGGAGCGGCAGCCGACAGGCGCTCGTCCAGTACTACGGCGGGGACGTCCTCGACGCGTCCCTGCTGCTCATCCCGCGCTCCGGCCTGCTCAGCCCCACCGACCCGGCCTGGCTGAGCACCCTCGACGCCATCGAGCGCAGCCTCGTCCAGGACAGCCTGGTGCACCGCTACGACCCCGCCGCCTCCCCGGACGGCCTGCGCGGCGCCGAGGGCACCTTCAGCCTGTGCACCTTCCTGTACGTGGACGCGCTCGCCCGGGCCGGCCGGGTGCGGCAGGCCCGTTTCACCTTCGAGAAGATGCTCACGTACGCCAACCACGTCGGCCTCTTCGCCGAGGAGATCGGGCCCAGCGGCGAGCAACTCGGCAACTTCCCGCAGGCGTTCACCCATCTCTCGCTGATCATGGCGGCGACGACGCTGGACGAGGCGTTGGACGCGAGGGAGGCGGGAGCCGGACCTTCGCGCTAGCCCAGCGGCGGGGCGATGGCCTGGACGTCGGCGCCCTCGCCGACCCAGAGCGCGATGAAGAGTGCGGCCGTGGCCTCCAGGAGGCCCGCGCGGTCCAGGCCGCCGCCCGCGAACGGCGTGCAGCCGAGGTCCGCGACCAGGGTGCGCACTCGGGCGACGGCGGCCTCGTCGTCGCCGCAGACCGGGACGGCGAGCGGCCGCCCGTCGAAGACCGGCGGGCTCAGCCGCCACACCCCCTCGTGGCAGAGGTTGAAGGCCTTCACGACCCGCGCCTCCGGTGCCGCGTCGGCCAGCTGCCGCGCGGCCGACGGACCGCCCTCCGTCAGGAGCTCGAAGCCCGGCCCGACGGGGTTGGAGCAGTCGACGAGCGTCCGGCCCGCGAGGGCGGTGCGCAGCTCCCGTACGACGCCGGCGCCCGCCCCGTACGGCAGGGCGGCCAGGACGACCTCCCCGAACTCGGCGGCCTCCCGCAGCCCGCCGCCCCGCGTCCCGTCCCCGATCCGTGCGGCCAGCCCGGCCGCACGCGCCAAGTCCCGCCCGCCGATGGTCACTTCGTGCCCTGCCCGCACCCACTGCGTGGCGAGCGCGTCGGCCATGTTGCCCGTTCCCAGGACGCCGATCCGCATGCTGGTTCCCCTCTCTCCGTCGGCTTCTCCGTCGGCCTCTCCGTCGGCCGATGAGCCGATGACACCGACGCTAGAGAGCCGCTCGGGCACCATTCGGTACGTGACGCCCGACGACTTTCTCGCGGACTGCCGCGCCCGCCTCGCCTTCGACCTGCTCTCCAACACCTGGAACGCGGTGGTCCTCTGGGCCCTCCGTGACGATCCGCAGCGCCCGGTCGAACTCCGCGACCGCATCGGCGGGATCAGCTCCAAGGTCCTCAACGAGACCCTCCGCCGCCTGCAGTTCAACGGCCTGATCGACCGGAGCCCCCGACCCGGGGCGTCGCCCCCGCACGTCGCCTACGCCCTGACCCCGCTGGGCCGAACCCTGCTGCCCGCCATCGACCTGATCGGCGCGTGGGCCTTCGAGCACGGGGACGAGGTGATGGCCGCGCAGGAGAAAGCCGGAGGGGAAGGGGTGTCTGCGCCGTGACCTTGTCGTTATCCACGGCGTATCGATCGCCGGGCCCGCGCCCGGTCGTCCCCCAGAGAGGCAGGATCCCCATGAAGAAGCTGAAGGCCGCCGCCGTCGTACTCGGTTCCCTCGCCGTCGCCGGTGCCGTCGCGCCCGCCGCGAACGCCGCGGAGTCGGCGCTGCCGCTCGCGCAGGTGACGGACAGCGTCGGCGGCGTCGGCAACGTCACCAAGACCCTGCCGCTGGACGGCGCGACGACCTCGGGCCTCGGCAACCTGCCGGTGAAGAGCCTCCCGGTCCTCGGTGGCCTGCCCATCGGCGGCTGAGTCTCCGCAGCGCGACACCACGTTGTCACTCCCGGGCCCGGGGCGAGGCGCTCACGACCTCGCCCCGGGCCCGCGCGCGTCAGGGGCGCCGGCTCACACCCAGGCCAGGATCTCCGGCGCCGCCTCCGCGAGCGTCGCGAAGTGCCGCTGCGAACCCTCCGCGGCCGTCGCCGTGTTGACGGTCCAGACGGTCATCCCGGCTGCCCGCCCCGCCCGTACGCCGGACGGCGCGTCCTCGATCACCAGACACCGCGCCGGGTCCGCCCCGAGGATCTCCGCCGCCCGCAGATACGGCACGGGCGACGGCTTGCCCTCCGCCACCGACGCCGCGTCCACCACGACCTCGGGCACGGGCAGCCCGGTCCGCTCGAACCGCCCCCGCACCCGGTGCTCGTAGTTCGACGTCACCAGCGCCCAGCGCCCGGTGGGCAGCGCCCGCAACAGCTCGCCGGCCCCGGCGAACGCCCCGTACACCCCGGTCCGCACGTCCTCGTCCTCCAGCGCGTGCAGCAGCGCCAGACACTCCGCCGGATCCGCCCCGGGCGCCACGGCCGCGAACGTCTCCACCGGCCGCGTGCGCAGCGCGACGGCGTACACCTCGGCCCCGTCGAGCCCGTGCCGCCCGGCCCACGCGTGCCAGACGCGGCGCTGGTTCTCGACGGCGTCCATGAGGGTGCCGTCGACGTCGAAGAGGACGAAGTTGCTCTCGCTGGTCATTCGGGGAGGGTACTTCGATGAGTTTTCGGGGCCGGCGCCGTCTACCCCTCGTAAGCCAAGCCAAGCCAAGCCGACGGCCGCACGGAGGAGACGAAGCGATGCCCTACGCCGATGTCAACGGAATGTCCCTGTACTTCGAGGAGCACGGCACGAGCGAGGACACCGTTCCGCCGCTCGTCCTGCTCCACGGCGGCTTCGGCGCCGGGGAGATGTTCCAGCCGCTGCTGGCCGCCGGGCTCGGCGAGGGGCGTCGGGTGATCACCGTCGATCTGCAGGCGCACGGGCGGACGCCGGACGTCGTCGGCCGGCCGATGTCGATGGAGGCGATGGCCGACGACGTGGCCGGGCTCGTGAAGGAGCTCGGGCTGCCCGCCGTCGACGTCCTCGGCTACTCCCTCGGGGCCGGGACCGCCGCCCGGCTCGCGGTGCAGCACCCGGATCTGGTGCACCGGGTCGTGCTGGTGTCGATGCCGGCGCGGCGCGAGGGGTGGTTCCCGGGCGTGCGGGCGCAGATGGACGCGATGCACGAGGGCGCGGCGGACGCGCTGAAGCAGTCGCCGATGTACGAGCTGTACGAGCGGCTCGCGCCGCGGCCGGAGGACTGGCCGGTGCTCGTCGAGAAGGTCGCGTCGATGAACCGCCGCGACTACGACTGGACCGAGGAGCTGAGCGGGGTCACCGCGCCCGTGCTGCTCGTCTTCGCCGACGCGGACGGGATCAGCCCGGCGCACATGGTGGAGTTCTACGGGCTGCTCGGCGGCGGCCACAAGGACCCGGGCTGGGACGGCGCCGACCGGCCCGCGTCCCGCCTCGCCGTGATCCCGGGGGCCACGCACTACGACCTGATGTTCTCGCCGCTGCTCGTGCCGGTGGTGCGGTCGTTCCTGTGACGGACGGACGGACGGACGGGCCGGACGCACGCGGTGACGATTCCGCAGGTGAAAGCCGTCCGCCTGGAGAGTGAGTAAAGCGCTCCTCACGGGATTTTCTGCCGCTTCTCCCGAAAACATCTGGTTTTGGCAAAGAGCCAGCGTGTCGACGACACGTCAGCAGCACCAGAAGCATCAGAGGGAGACAGAGTCAGTGGTTCACATCGGTTACGGCAACGAGCTCAGGGCGCGGATCGCCGCGCCCGGCACCACCCCGCTCATCGGGGTCTACGACATGTACTCGGCGTCCGTCGCGGCCGAGCACTACGACGGCATGTTCGTGTCCGGCTTCGGCTTCGCCGCCTCGTACTACGGGCTTCCGGACATCGGGTTCATCGCCTGGCCGGACATGGTGGCCTTCGTGCAGCGGCTGCGCGGCGCGTTCCCGCGGCACCACCTCCTGGTGGACATCGACGACGGCTACGTCGACCCCGAGGTCGCCTGCCACGTCGTCGAGGGCCTGGAGCGGATCGGGGCCTCCGGGGTGATCCTGGAGGACCAGAAGCGGCCGCGGCGGTGCGGGCACGCGGACGGCAAGCAGGTGCTGCCGCTCGACGAGTACCTGGCGAAGCTGGAGATGGTGCTGCAGACCCGGCGGGACATGGTGGTCGTGGCGCGGACGGACGCGACGGACGAGGACGACATCCTGCGGCGCGCGAAGTGCCTGGCGGCGACGGACGCCGACGTCGTGCTCGTGGACGGGGTACGGAGCGTGGAGTGGATCCGGCGGATCCGTGACGTGGTCGACGGCAAGCCGCTGCTCTTCAACCAGATCGCGGGCGGCAAGTCGCCGCGGCTCTCGCTCTCCGAACTCTCCGAGCTCGGCGTCGACGTGGCGATCTACAGCACGCCGTGCCTCTTCGCCGCGCACCAGGCGATGGACTCGGCGCTCGCCGAACTCAGGTCGGCGGACGGCCGGTTGCCCTCCTTCGACCCGGACCGCGGCGTCGGCGTCGCCGCCTCCACCCGCCTCCTGGAGCGCAACATCACCCGCCACCACGAGCACCACGGGGACCGTGAGCGGGTGGGCGCGTGATCCGGCTGAATGCCAAGGCCCTGGGGCTCGCCGCCGCCCTGCTGGCCGCCGGCGCGGCGCCCGCCGCCGCGAGCGGCAGCCTCGTCACCGTGATCGACAACTCCCACTCGCAGAACGAGACGGACGCGTTCGTGGAGATCGACCGCGCGGCCAACGTCCAGTACGGCAGCAGCGGTACGGCCGGCAGTGACCACGACGGCAGCGCGGTCGAGGCCGTCCAGGCCCTGGTCGGCCGCATCGGCGCCCCCGACGACGCCTAGCCCTGCTCGTACGTACGAGAACGGCCGGACACCGCCCTCGTGGTGTCCGGCCGTTTCGCGCTGGTTCCGTCAGCCGCCCGTCAGTCGCCCGTCAGTCGTCCAGGAGGTCCGGCAGGCCCAGCTCGTTGAGCTCGACGGGCTCCGGCCCGTCCTCCAGGACGACGGCGGTGGCGGTGGTGGCCGGGGTGGCGGCGTACGCCGTGGCCGTGCCGCCGAAGGCGAGCAGCCCGGTGGTCAGGGCGAGGGCGGCGACGAGGCCGCGGGACGTGGTGGTGAGGTTCATGCCCGGGGAACGACCCGGCCCGCCCGACGGTCACGCAGCGTTACCGCAGGAGAGCGAGAGGCGCCCGCGGACCGTCCGAGCGCCCCTCCGAGCGCTAGGCGCCCCGCCGCTCGACGACGCCCCGCGCGTACGCCGCCTGCCCCGCGTGCTGGTTGTCCTCGGCGATGACGCTGACGAGCCGGACACCGAGGGTGACGTGCGGAGTCCAGCGGGTGTCGACCACGCGGTCGAGATCGGCGTTGGTGAGGGAGGCGAGGTGTTCGAGGGTGCGGGCGTGCACCGCGTCGTAGTAGTCGAGGAGCAGTTCGGCGGGGGCGCGGACGGCGGCGACCTGGGCGCTGCTGTGGCCGAAGCCGGTGGCGTCCTCGGGGAAGGGGAGGCCGAAGCGGCCGGAGAAGCCGTCCGAGGTCCAGATCTGCTCCGTGCCGAACGCGTCGGCCACATGGTCGTCCTGAATCCGCGTCAGATGCCAGACCAGCCAGGCGATCGAGTTGGCGTCGGGGTCGACACGGGCGGTCAGCTGGTCGTCCGACAGTCCCTCGACGGCCTGGTGCACGGCCTCCTGGACCCGGCCGAACGCATCGGTCAGAAGCTCGGCGCTCTTCATGGCGTCACGGTACGCGCTCAGGCCCGCTCGTAGTGGTAGCCCTCGCCGTGGGCCGGACCGACGTCGTGGGTGAGGCCGGTCGGCACGGCGAGGACGAACGCGGACGCGTCGCCGTTCGTGCAGGACGGGTAGCCGCTGGACCTGGCCTGGTCGAGGATGGCGCTCCCCAGGTTGACGCGCTTGCCGCCGTCGGTGACCGAGACCAGCTTCGCCACGTGCTCGCAGTGGGCGCCGTTGATCTCCGTGATCATCCGGGCGGCGATCTGGCCGGGAGCGACGCGGTAGAGGTAGACGGTCTTGGGCTGGCCGATGTTGTACGCGCTCGTGTACGTCCAGGTGCCGACGAAGCCCGACGGGACCTGGCCGCTGCTGCTCGGCGCGGTGGTCTTCGCGGGCGCCGGGGCCGGCGCGGGCTTCGGCGCGGCCGTGGTGGCGGTCGCGGGCGGCCTGGGCTGCGTACCCCCGCCGGAGGAGCCCCCGGAGGCGCCACCGGAGACCGTACCCCCGACGCCGGGATCGGCCGGCGGCTCCTGCCCGCCCGGGGGCACGGTGGCGGTGCCGCCGGGCGGGGGAGCGGACGTGGGGCCGGCGGTCGTGGTCGCGGGCGGGGCGGAGCTCTGGGCGCCGGACGAGGTGCCGGGGGCGCCCGGGGTGCCGCCGGGGGTGGCGGGGGCGCCCTGGAGGTCGCGCTGGCGGGCGTTGTCGTCGATGAGCTTCACGACGGTGCCGCTGATGCCCAGGACGACGAAGACGGCCGCGACGATCGTCCAGATCCGGGAGGCACGGCGCGGCTCGCGGCGCACGGCGACCGGGGTCGCGCCCACCGTGCCCACCGCGTCCGGGGTGTCCCCGGCCCCCGGGGCCTTCGGGCGCAGCCCGACCGTCCCCGTATCAGGGGTCTCCGCCTCGGTCTCCGCCTCCCGCTCCAGCTCCTCCGACAGCGCCTCGACATCGAGCAGCCGGGCCGCCTGCCGGGCGAGCCGGGCCACAAGGTCGGGCGGCAGCCACGCCCCGCCCGCCACCGGGCCGTGCCCGGACTCCTCGCCCGGGAGGGCGGGGTCGGCGAGGAGCGCGGCGATGGTGGGGCGCTCGGCGGGGTCCTTGATCAGACAGCGGGCGAGGAAGGCGCGCAGCGCCTCGGACTCCACCCGGTCGAGCTCCGGCTCGGCCTCCACGATCCGGAACATGATCGCGTGCTGGTTGCCGGCGCCGTGCCCGAACGGCAGCCGCCCGGTCACCGCGTACATCAGCACGCAGCCGAGCGCGAAGACGTCGGCCGCCGGGCCCAGGGACTCGCCGCGCACCTGTTCGGGGGCCATGAAGCCGGGCGAGCCGACCACCATGCCGGTGCTGGTCAGGAGCGATTCGACGGAGGGCTCCAGGGCCCGCGCGATGCCGAAGTCGATCACCTTGGGGCCCTCGACGGTGAGCATCACGTTGGACGGCTTGAGGTCCCGGTGCAGGATCCCGGCGCCGTGGATGCCCTGGAGGGCCCGCAGCAGGCCCAGCGCGAGCGCCAGGACCGAGTCGGCGGGCAGCGGCCCGTGCTCCCGGACCACCTGCTCCAGGGACGGCCCGGGCACGAAGCCGGTGGCGACCCAGGGCCGGTCCGCCTCGGGGTCGGCGTCGAGGACGGGCGCGGTGTAGTGCTCGCCGACCTTCCGTACGGAGGCGATCTCCCGGCGGAACCGGGCCCGGAACTGCGGGTCCTGCGCGTGCTCGGCGTGCACGACCTTGACCGCGACGGTCCGCCCGCCCCCGGAGCGCGCCAGATACACCCGCCCCATCCCGCCGGACCCGAGCCGCCCGAGCAGCCGGTACGGGCCGATGACCCGCGGATCGCCGGCCCGCAGCGGCTCCATCCCGCTGCCGCCCGCGTCCCCGTTTCCGCCCGTGGGCGTGGTTTTCCCGTTCTCGCCGCTCATGCCGGTCCGGTCCCCCTGGTCGTCACACCTGATGCATGGTCAAGTCGAACGCGCCTCAGGGTAGATGAGGGCTCAGGAGGAAGGGATGGCGGTTCCGGACGGGCCGGCCGGGCGCTGTCCGGCTATCGCCCGGGGTGCGCCTTTCGCTCGGGGTGGGCTTTGCGCCACTCCTCGAGCGCCGCGTCCACGTCGAACGGGCGCAGGTTCAGCGGCGGGCCGGCCGGCGGGCGGACCAGGGCTTCGGCGATCTTGGTGTTGATCTCGCCGAGGATCCGGCGGAGCTGGGACTCGGAGCCGGCGGTACGGGCCGCCTCGGCCGCGTCCTCGGCCTCCTTGCGCAGGGCCAGGGCGGGCGGCAGCGCGGCCATGCCCTCGCGGTGCATCTTCTGCTTGATCCACCACAGCTCGTCGTACGGCGCGGTGTCGTCGCCGAGGGGTTTGCCGAAGCCCTCCAGGCGGGCGAAGTCCCCGCGCTCGGCGGCCTCGCGGATCTGCTTGTCGACGAATGACTCGAAGCTGACTCCGGGCGGTTTCCGTTCGGTCATGCGTCCAGCGTACGACCCGGTGCACGGCCCGGAAACGGGCAGGAGCCCCGCTCGTGCGCGTCGCGCGCACGGAGCGGAGCTCCTTGGGTACAGCTCTAGAGGATCGCGATCGTCGACCCCGGGGTCACTTAGACCGGGGTGACGTTCTCCGCCTGCGGGCCCTTCGGGCCCTGCGTGACGTCGAAGTTCACCTGCTGGTTCTCCTCGAGGGAGCGGAAGCCAGAGGCGTTGATCGCGGAGTAGTGGACGAAGACATCCGGGCCGCCGCCTTCCTGGGCAATGAAGCCGAAGCCCTTTTCAGCGTTGAACCACTTCACGGTTCCGGTAGCCATGAGCCCTCCTATGGGCCAAAGGGTCGCCCTGCTCCAGAACCTGCAACCAAGTCTGAAAACTACAAAAGCCTGCGGGTCACATGCTCCGCAGGCTCTGTACTGCAAGGGAAACCAAACTGCAACTTGCGTCGAGCGTAGCACGCAGCGTGCGCGAAGCGGTAGAGGGAAAGATCACGTCACTCACATGTTTGACGGGGCGGCGCGCCAGGCGCGGCCCCGGCGATGTCCACCGTACGAGACGGGTCTAGCCTCGCGATGTGGACAATGCAACCGATGACCACCAGCGCAGCCGGCCCCGGGTCGGCCACATCCAGTTCCTGAACTGTCTGCCCCTCTATTGGGGCCTGGCCCGTACGGGAACGCTGCTCGACCTGGAGCTGACGAAGGACACCCCGGAGAAGCTCAGCGAGCGGCTGGTCCGCGGCGACCTCGACATCGGCCCGATCACCCTCGTCGAATATCTCCGGCATGCGGACGAGCTGGTCGCGCTGCCGGACATCGCCGTCGGCTGCGACGGGCCCGTCATGTCGTGCGTGATCGTCTCCCAGCGGCCGCTGGCGGAGCTGGACGGCGCACGGGTCGCGCTCGGCTCCACCTCGCGCACCTCCGTGCGCCTGGCGCAGCTGCTGCTCGCGGAGTCGTACGGAGTGGCGCCCGACTACTTCAGCTGCCCGCCCGACCTGGGGCTGATGATGCAGGAGGCGGAGGCGGCGGTGCTGATCGGCGACGCCGCGTTGCGGGCCTCGCTGCACGACGCGCCGCGGCTCGGGCTCCAGGTCCACGACCTGGGCCTGATGTGGAAGGAGTGGACGGGGCTTCCGTTCGTCTTCGCGGTGTGGGCGGTCCGCAAGGACTTCCTGGCCCGCGAGCCGGAGGTGGTCCGCGATGTGCACCGGGCGTTCCTGGCCTCGCGCGACCTGTCCCTGGAGGAGGTCACCAAGGTGGCCGAGCAGGCGGCGCGCTGGGAGTCCTTCGACGCGGAGCTGCTTGAGCGGTACTTCCGGACGCTCGACTTCCGCTTCGGGCCCGAGCAGCTCGCCGGCGTGCGGGAGTTCGCCCGCCGGACCGGTCCGACGACCGGTTTCCCGGCGGACGTACGCGTGGAGCTCCTCGCCCCGCGCGCGTAAGCCCCTCTACGGGCGCCGTTACGAGGCGGATTCCGGTGTCTCCATCGGCACCGGGCCCTGCAGGTGCGCGCTCAGCCATGCCATCGTGCCCTCGTCCATGCCCCGCATGTACGAGCGCGCGTTGTGCTCGCCGTCCTGGATGACCTGGAGCCGGGTCTTGAGCGGGCCCTTCGTGTAGACGCGCATGAAGGCCCGCACCTTCTTCGCCACACCCACTTCCTTGGTGCCGATCTGGAAGGCGACGTACACCTGGTTGCCGGGCGTGTCGGGCTTCCGGCCGAGCGCGGCGGCCATCCGCTCCGGGTTGTTGGCCTGCCGCTCGCGCTCGTGGCCCTTCCACAGCGGCGAGTCGGGCACGAGGTCCGGCCCGGAGGCGATCACGGCCTTGAACCGGTCCGGCTTCTGCAGCACCGACTTGAGGCCGACGAAGCCGCCCGAGGACGAGCCCATGAAGGCCCAGCCGTCCCGGGACGCGAAGGTGCGGAAATTGGCCCGGACGAAATCCGGCACGTCCTCGGTCAGCCAGCTGCCGATTTTCGGATGGCCCGGAATATCGCTTCCGTCGTAGTAGAAGTTGGCGTCCGGGTTGAGCACGGGCATCACGACGATGAACGGAAGGCTCTTTCCCTCCTCGACCCACTCGTTGATGTGGCCCGGCAAGTCGATGCCCTTGCCCGTCCAGTAATTCGTCGGGTAGCCCTTTCCGCCGGGCAGGGTGATGAGGACCGGGAAGCCGGTCTCCGCGTAGGCCGGGTCGAAATACTGTTTGGGTGCCCACACCCACACCCGCCCGGTGAATCCCGACTTCTCGCCCTGGAGTTCGGTCACCCCGATCTTGGTGCCGTCCTCCAGGTCGCGCTGCACCGTGAAGGAGGCCTTCGGGCCGGTCGGGAAGACGGTCTCGGGCACGCCCGCGCCCGGCTTGCCCTTGCCGTCGTGCCCGGTGCCCTTCCCGTGGCCCGCGCCGCCCTTCCCGTGCTGCTGCTGGGCGGCCTGCTGCTGCGGTTGACGGGTGTTCCGGGGCGTGTCGAACGAGACCGGGTCGCCCTCGTCGGAGGAGGCGCAGCCGGTGACCAGCGCGAGGGAGGAACCGAGCGCGACGAAGGCCGCGAGGGTCCGGGTCGGGCGGCGACGACGTGTCATGACGTGCTCCGGGTGCGATTCGGGCGATACGGAGGATTCCGGAGAAGGAGAGGGCCGCGGCGGCGGTTCGGTTGGCTCGGGACCGGCACGAATCCGCCGGAGGGCCCTGGCGTAGGCTGGCCGGGTCCGATCAGCACGCCCGAAGTACGCGTCCGAACCCCCTCCGAAAGGGACACACCCGGTGACCGAGAAGGCCGACCTGCAGTCCGTTCTCGACCGCGCCGCCGCGGGTGGCCGGATCACCCCCGAGGAGGCGCTCGACCTGTACCGCTCGGCGCCGCTGCACGCGCTCGGCGCCGCCGCCGACGCGGTGCGCCGCCGGCGCTACGCGGGGACCGAGCACATCGCGACGTACATCATCGAGCGCAACATCAACTACACGAACGTCTGTGTGACGGCGTGCAAGTTCTGCGCGTTCTACGCGGCGCCGAAGGACACCAAGAAGGGCTGGACCCGCGACCTCGACGACATCCTGCGCCGCTGCGCGGAGACCGTGGAGCTCGGCGGCACCCAGATCATGTTCCAGGGCGGCCACCACCCCGACTACGGCGTGGAGTACTACGAGGAGCACTTCTCGGCCATCAAGAAGGAGTTCCCGGAGCTGGTCATCCACTCCCTCGGCGCGTCCGAGGTCGAGCACATGGCCCGGATCTCCAAGGTCTCCGTCGAGGAGGCCATCACCCGGATCCACCGGGCCGGACTCGACTCCTTCGCGGGCGCCGGCGCCGAGCTGCTCCCGGAGCGGCCGCGCAAGGCGATCGCCCCGCTGAAGGAGAGCGGCGAGCGCTGGCTGGAGATCATGGAGATCGCCCACGGCCTGGGCGTCGAGTCGACCTCCACCATGCTGATGGGCACCGGCGAGACCAACGCCGAGCGCATCGAGCACCTGCGGATGATCCGTGACGTGCAGGACCGGACGGGCGGCTTCCGGGCCTTCATCCCCTACACGTACCAGCCGGAGAACAACCACCTGAAGGGGCGGACGCAGGCCACCCTCTTCGAGTACCTGCGGATGATCGCGATCGCCCGCCTCTTCCTCGACAACGTGGCGCACATCCAGGGCTCCTGGCTCACCACCGGCAAGGAGGTCGGCCAGCTGTCGCTGCACTACGGCGCGGACGACCTCGGCTCGATCATGCTGGAGGAGAACGTGGTCTCCTCGGCCGGCGCCAAGCACCGCTCCAACCGCCTGGAGATCATCGACCTGATCCGCAAGGCGGGCCGGGTGCCGGCGCAGCGCTCGACGACCTACGAGCACCTCGTCGTCCACGAGGACCCGGCGAACGACCCGGTCGACGAGCGGGTGGTCTCGCACATCTCCTCGATCGCGATCGAGGGCGGCACGGCGCACCCGGAGCTGAAGCTCCTCGACGCCAACTGAGGCCTGGGGACCGGATCACCGTGCTCACCCTGCACGCCGCCGAGGCCTCGCCCGAGACCGCCGTCCTCGTCGACGGGGCCCGCCTCGCGGCCGTCGGCCCGTACGAGGAGCTGGCCGCCGCCCACCAGGACGCGCGGCTGCGCCTGTGGCCCGGCATCCTGACGCCCGGACTGCTCAACCCGTACGGCCCCGAGCTGCTCGAAGGGACCTACCACCCGGATCCGCGCGAGGCCGACACGTACGGCACCGAGCCGATCGTCGGGGAGCGGGCCCGGGAGATCTTCCGCACCGACCCGGTACGGCTCGGCGCCAGCGCCCGGCGCGGGGTGCAGCGGCTCCTCGCGCACGGCACCGTCGCGATCGGCGGCGAGCTGCGCGGGCGGGCCGCCCAGGACGCGGTGCGGCGGGCCGGGCTCGCCGTCGGGCAGCGCCCGCCGAACCTCCCGGGCCCGCCGTCCCTGACGCCGGCCCCGCTCGTGCTGCTTCCCGCCCTGGCGGCGGGCGGCCCCGCGCGCTTCGCCGTCTTCGACGTGCGGGACCGCGCGGACCTGGTCCGCCGGGGCCCGGCCACCTGCGTGGCGACGGTCCTGGGCGGACGGCTCGTGTACCGGGCCCGCTGACCCGTCTGTCCCCCGTGCCCTGCGACAATGCGGGCACAACGTCATCCGGGACGCTCTGCCGACGAGCTCCGGCCGTACGACACAAGGTGAGGCGAACGCCAGTGACCCGCGCAACCCTGGACAAGCAGCCGCACGAGGTCGCCTCGATGTTCGACGACGTCGCGGCGAACTACGACCTCACCAACGACGTGCTGTCGCTCGGCCAGGACCGGCGCTGGCGCAAGGAGGTCGCCAAGGCGGTCGACGCGCGCCCCGCGCAGAAGATCCTGGACCTGGCCGCCGGCACCGCCACCTCCTCGCAGCCCTTCGCGCGCGCCGGGGCCTATGTCGTGCCCTGCGACTTCTCGCTCGGCATGCTGCGGGTCGGCAAGAAGAACCACCCGTGGATGCCGTTCACGGCCGGCGACGGCACCAAGCTGCCCTTCAAGGACGACGTCTTCGACGCCGTCACCATCTCCTTCGGCCTGCGCAACATCCAGGACACCGACCAGGCGCTGCGCGAGCTGTACCGGGTGACGAAGCCCGGCGGCCGGGTCGTCATCTGCGAGTTCTCGCACGCCACCTGGCGCCCGTTCCGCACGGTGTACGAGGAGTACCTGATGCGCGCGCTGCCGCCGATCGCGCGCGCGGTGTCGTCCAACCCCGACGCGTACGTCTACCTCGCCGAGTCCATCCAGTCCTGGCCCGACCAGCCGGCCCTCGCGTCCATGATGCGGAAGGCCGGCTGGGAGCGGGTGGCCTGGCGGAACCTGACGGGCGGCATCGTGGCGATGCACCGCGGGTTCAAGCCCGGGCAGTAGGCCTCAGGCCCTCACGGCGTCAGGGCTTCGCGTACATCCCGTAGCCGCCGACGCCCGTGTACACCGTGTCGGCCACCTTGCGGTGCACCTTCACGCCGTTCTCGGTGTCCGTCGGCGGGGTGCGCACGGTCGTGCCGGTGACCAGGGTGGTCGAGCCGCCGCCGTCCAGGTTGAGCGCGTCGATGAGGGCGAGCTCCTTGGAGTCGAGGATCTCCGCGAAGGTGCGGAGGTAGTCGCCGTCCTCGTTGGCCTGGCCGGTGAGGGTGATGAGCACCGGGTGGCCCTTGACGTTGGTGCCGAGCGCCGTGCGCGAGTCGGTGCAGATCAGGGCGGTGCCGTCGGCGCCCGTCGCCGTGCCGCTGCAGGAGTTGGGCAGCTCGACGGGGATGTCGCCGTTGCGCAGCAGCTGGTGGAAGGAGCTGACGACGTCGACGGAGGCGTCCAGCGGGATGTCCCGGCCCATCGTGACGTCACGGAGCTTCGTCTCGACCGTGGCCCGGTCGTCACGGACGAAGCGGCTGCGCAGCCACTCGGCCCCGGTGCCGATGCCCTGGAGGATCCGGCCGCCGGCCGGGACGGCGATGCCGCCGCGGCCCTCGTGGGCGTCGGTGACGGTGCCGTGGGCGTCGAGGACGACCTCGAAGCCGCTGTCGGTGGTGGCCGCGCCGTTCGGGTCGGTGCCGGGCGCGGGGACGGTGGCCCCGTAGTCGTCGGTGAACGCGACGATCTCGTTGGGGTCGGAGTAGACCAGGGGGCTGGAGCTCACCTTGACATCGAACTGGTCGCGCGCGCAGTGCGAGACGTGGCCGGGGGTCCGGTTGACGTCGTCGATCCGGATCGACTCGCCGGTGGTCGCGGTGAGCTTGATGTCGGTGAGGAGCTTGGTGATGTACGGGATGCCGTAGCGGATGACCGCGCCGGTGCTGCCGTTGCCGCCGCTCCAGCAACTGGAGCTGTGCAGCACGCCGTCGATGGCCGAGGCGCTGGTGTGCACCACCCTGCCGGACGGCTCCTTCTGGAACAGGCCGCCGTTGACGCCCGCGGCGGGGTGGCGCGCGGCGACGGTGGTGACCGCGGCGAGCTGGTCGACGACCGTCTCCGCGTTGGAGTCGGCGGTGCCGACGAAGCTCTCCAGGGTGGTCGCGCCGGCCGTGGGGTCGATCTCGACGATCTGGAGGATTCTGGCCGCGCTGCGGTTGTCGAGCGTGGTCTCGGTCCAGGTGGTGTGGGTGACGCCGGGGCCGAGGGCGACCGGGGTGCCCTGGGTCCAGCCGAGGGCGAGCCTGCTCGGCGGCTCCTCGACGGTGGGGGCGGCGGCGGCCGTGGTGGTCAGGGTGAGGGCGCTGACGGCGGCGGCGAGGGCGGCCAGCGGCTTCCGGTTCCTGGTCACTGGCACTCCGCGGTTCCGTTGACGAGCTCGTGCGAGCGGAAGGTGCCGGCGAACGGCGCCGGCACGGTGGTGCTGTCGCCCCGCAGCACGACGTAGGCGCCGTACTTCTTCAGGTCGGCCGGGTCGGTCCAGGTGCCGCCGAAGGTGGGCTCGGGGTAGAAGCACACGTGCTTGCGGGTGCGGTTGAAGACCGACTTCGGCGCGGCCTCGGTGCCGTAGCTGTTGCCGTAGTTCCCGGTGGCGGCGTCGGCCGAGGGCAGGTGGACGGTCATCGGGCCGCGGCCGTTGGGCTCCTTGAAGGTGCAGACCCGGTTGTCGGGGCAGCGCTCGTAGCCGGTGAAGCAGAGGGCCCGGGTCGGGACCAGCTTGTGGCCGCTGAGCGTGTTCACGAAGCGGGCGTCGCCGGTGGCGTACTCGTCGGGGGCGCCCGGCTTGATGGTCTGCAGTAGGCCGCCGTAGCCGGCGTCGACGTAGAGGCAGGCCCACTGCTTGGTGTTGTTCTTGGCGGAGAGCGTCTTGTCGTCCCAGGCCGGGTCGTACGCCGGGGTGTTCTGGGCCTCCGTGAAGTCGCGCCGCTCGCCGGTGCCGTTGGTGCCGCTGTAGAGGCACAGGGTGTTCGCCGGGCAGTCGTCGAAGGGAGCCGGTTCGGCGTTCGCGGGGAGCACGAGGAAGGCCGCGCTGAGCAGGGCGAGGAGCGCCGAGACCAGCGCCGCTCTTCGCGCGTGTGTGCGATGGATGGTCATGGACGACGATCTTGCCCTGAGGGGTGGCCCTCCCGACAGCGGGTTACGGGCCCCCATAGACTGCCCCGGTACGTCCTTTCGCCCCCTACCGTCGAGTCTTCGGGAGACCCCGCCGTGACCGAGCAGACCCTCTCCGAGCACAGCGCGGACGTGATCGTCGTCGGGGCCGGCCCGGCCGGTTCGACCACCGCGTACTACCTGGCCAAGGCCGGGCTGGACGTCCTGCTCCTGGAGAAGACCGCGTTCCCGCGCGAGAAGGTCTGCGGCGACGGGCTCACCCCGCGGGCCACCAAGCAGCTGGTGTCGATGGGCATCGACATCTCCGAAGAGGCCGGCTGGCTGCGCAACAAGGGCCTGCGGATCATCGGCGGCGGCGTGCGGCTCCAGCTGGACTGGCCGGATCTCGCCTCCTACCCGGACTACGGACTCGTCCGCAAGCGCGACGACTTCGACGAGATGCTGGCCCGCCAGGCGCAGAAGGCGGGCGCCCGGCTCTACGAGCGCTGCAACGTCGGCGCGCCGGTCATCGACGACCGTACGGGCCGGATCACCGGGGTGCACGCCAAGCTCGGCGAGGAGAAGCGCGAGGTCACCTTCCACGCGCCGCTCGTCGTCGCCGCCGACGGCAACTCCACCCGCCTCTCCCTCGCGATGGGTCTGCACCGGCGCGAGGACCGGCCGATGGGCGTCGCCGTCCGCACGTACTTCACGACCCCCCGGCACCAGGACGACTACCTGGAGTCCTGGCTGGAGCTGTGGGACCGGCGCGGCCCGCAGGACCGGCTGCTTCCCGGCTACGGCTGGATCTTCGGCATGGGCGACGGCACCTCCAACGTCGGCCTCGGCATCCTCGACTCCTCGAAGGCCTTCCGCGAGCTGGACTGGCGCGAGGTCCTCAAGGCCTGGTGCGCCTCCATGCCGGAGGACTGGGGCTTCACGCCGGACAACATGACCACGCCGATCCGCGGCGCGGCGCTGCCGATGGCCTTCAACCGGCAGCCGCACTACACCAAGGGCCTGCTGCTCGTCGGCGATGCCGGCGGTCTGGTCAACCCGTTCAACGGCGAGGGCATCGCCTACGCGATGGAATCCGGCCAGATCGCCGCCGACGTCATCGTCCAGGCCCACGCCCGCGCCACCCCCGCCCAGCGCGAACTCGCCCTGCGGAACTACCCGCAGATCCTCAAGGACACCTACGGCGGCTACTACACGCTCGGCCGCGCCTTCGTGAAGCTCATCGGCAACCCGAAGATCATGAAGATCGCGACGCAGCGCGGTCTCACCCACCCGCTGCTCATGAAGTTCACCCTGAAGATGCTGGCCAACCTCACCGACCCGACGGGCGGCGACGCCATGGACCGCATCATCAACGGCCTGTCGAAGGTGGCCCCGAAGGCCTGAGCACCGCTCCGGTGAAGCGGGTTCGGTAGGCGGTCCGGTAGGCGGTCGGGGAGACCCCGACCGCCCGGGTGAAGTGACGGCGCAGATTCGCCGCCGAGCCGAGCCCGCTCGCCTCGCCGATCCGCTCCACCGGCAGATCGGTGGACTCCAGGAGCGTCTGCGCCCGCGCCACCCGCTGATCGAGCAGCCACCGCAGCGGCGTGGTGCCGTGCGCCTCGCGTACCCGGCGGTGGAAGGTCCGCGCGCTCATCCGCGCCCGGCGGGCCAACTCCTGGACCGTCAGCGGCTCGTGGAGGTGCTCCGCGGCCCACTGCAGCGCCGGCCCGAACGGGTCCGCCGCCTCCGCCGGCAGCGGCGCCTCGACCAACTGCGGCCGGTCGCCCGCCCGCTGCGCCGGGACGACGAGCCGGCTCGCGAGCGCGCCCGCGACCGCCGCGCCCAGGTCCTTCCGTACGAGATGCAGGCACAGGTCCAGGCCGGCGGCGGCGCCCGCGCCGGTGAGCACCGTCCCCTCGTCCGTGAAGAGGACGTCGGTGTCGACGGTGACCCGTGGGTGCCGGGCGGCGAGTTCGGCCCCGTACGCGTGATGGAGGGTGGCCCGGCGCCCGTCCAGGAGCCCGGCCGCGGCCAGCGCGAAGGCGCCGCTGCACATCGACACCATCCGCGCCCCGGCGTCCGCCGCCGCGCTCAGCGCGCCGAGCAGCCCGGCGGACAGCTCCTGGCGGCCCTCGACCACCGCGTCCGGCACCGACGGCACGATCACGGTGTCCGCGCCCGCGAGGCCGTCCAGGCCGTGGGTGGCGTGCGGGGCGGGGCCGCCGCAGACCCGGAGTTCGTACCAGGGGTCGGCCAGATCCGTGTGCGGCATCCCGAACACCATGCCCACGGTGGAGAGTTCGTACAGGTCGTACGGGGAGACGCGGCCCTGCTCGTCGGGTACGAGGGCGACGGCGACGACTCCGGTGCCGGTTGCCTTCATGCCGGCGAGCCTATGGCAGGAATCGTGCGCCGGGCGTCAGTCCTGCTCCTGTCGGCGGGATCCGGCCACTGCGAGCGTGGAGCCATGACCACCACGAACACCCACAGCAACCACGGCAACCACAGCAACGCCGGCGACAAGCAGAACGTCACCGTCATCGGGCTCGGCCGGATGGGCACGGCCCTCGCCGCCGCCTTCCTTGACGCCGGGCACCCCACCACCGTCTTCAACCGCAGCCCCGGGAAGGCCGAACCCCTCGTCGCCCGCGGCGCCCGCCGGGCCGCGACCGTCGCCGAGGCGGTCGCGGCGAGCGAGCTCGTCGTGGTCTGCGTCCTCGACTACCCCGCCGTACGCGCCCTGCTCGACCCGGTCGCCGCCGCACTGCGCGGCAAGACGCTGGTCAACCTCACCTCGGGCTCGCCCGAGCAGGCCCGCGCCGAGGCCGAGTGGGCCGCCGGGCACGGCATCGGCTACCTCGACGGCGGCGTCATGACCACCCCGCCCGGCATCGGCGACAGCGCCAACATGATCCTGTACGCGGGCGCCCCGGAGCTCCTCGCCACCCACCGCCCGGCGCTCGCCGTCCTCGGCGACCCGGTCGACCTGGGCCCGGACGCGGGGCTCGCCTCGCTGTACGACGCGGGGCTGCTCGGCCTGATGTGGTCGGTCTTCGGCGGCTGGCTGCACGCCACCGCGCTCACCGGCGCAGACGGGGTGCGGGCCGAGGACTTCACGGCGATCGCGGTGCGCTGGCTGCGTACGGTCGCATGGTTCCTCACCTCGTACGCCGGCCAGATCGACGCGGGGGAGTACCCGGGCGACGACGCGACCCTCGACATCCAGGCCGTCGCCATTGGACACCTGCTGCACGCGGCCGAGGCCCGCGGCGTGGACAACCGGCTGCCGGAACTGCACCTGGCGATGATGAAGGACGCGGTGGCGGCCGGGCACGGCGCCGACTCGTACGCCCGGATCATCGAGGCATTCCGGAAGTAGCACCCATAAGGGTTCATACGGCGAAGGGCCGTCGCTCCCCCGAGGAGTGACGGCCCTTCCGCGTGACTGCGTACGGGTGCGATCAGAGGATGCGCACGGCGCCCGACGGCGGGTCCCAGTCCAGGTCGCGCTCGACGACACCGGTCGACGGGTTCTGCGCGCCGACGTACTTGCCGCCGCCGACGTAGATCGCGACGTGGTACGAGCCGCTGCGCGAGCCCCAGTAGAGGATGTCGCCCGGCTGCAGGTTGCTCAGGGAGACCGACGTGCCCATGCTCGACTGGTCGTACGAGATGCGCGGCAGGTCGATGCCGGCCTGGCGGTAGGCGGCCTGGACGAGGCCGGAGCAGTCCCAGGAGTTGGGGCCGGTGCCGCCGGAGACGTAGGCGTCGCCGACCTGGGCCTTGGCGAAGGCCACGATCGCGGCGGCGGAGCCGGTGGCGACCTGCGAGCTGCTGGAGGAGCTGCCCACGGAGTCCGAGGAGGACGACGACGACTTTGCTGAGAGCGTGGTGCGGGCCGAGGCGCGGGAAGCGCGCTCCTGGGCCTCGGCGCGGGCCTTCTCGGCCTTCTCCGCCTCGGCCTTGCGGTCGGCCTCCGCCTTGGCCTTCTTGGCGTCCTTGGCGGCCTTCTTCAGCGCCGCGTCCTCCTGGGCTGCGAGGCTCTGGTCCAGCGCCTCCTGCTGGCTCGCCTCGGCGGAGGCGGAGACGGCGCTGGCGAGGTCGGCGTCGAGGGAGCCCAGGGTGGGCATCTCGAGGGTCTTCTCGGTCAGCGGCTCGGCGTTCGCGGGGCCGGCGGCACCGGCCACCGCGATGGTGCTGAGGACGCCACCGGCAACTCCGGCGCGGAGCGCGAGCTTCGAGGCGCTCTGGCGGGGCTTCCGGTGGCTACGTATGGGAGCGGTCTGGGACATGGGAACAACCGCTATCAGGGCTTCAGGGTTCCCTTCAAGAAACGTGGGTTGCGCCACAGTTACGTTCGGAACCGCCGAATCCGCTTCTTGTGCGCCCTTATTGACGCCGTAACGGGCAAATCGGGCGCGGCTCATTGGGGCCTTGATCACGGGTTTTCGAGGAAAGGTCCGAATTGCCCGCCGCTTACCACCTCTTCACGTCCATGGCCAAGCCCCGTTCTTCCGGCGGGCGGGATGGTGTGGCACAGGTCACATTCGGGTCGCGGTCCCGCTCGTGAACGCGTGCACGTGTCCACCCGCGTCCGCGCGACCCCTCGACCGGGCGATGGCCGGATCCTTTATCACCCCCACGCGTTCCATCGCCAATTTGCTTGTAGGCCCCAACGCTTGATAGTGCAACACCCCCTCCGACCAGCGATTTCCGGTGCGGATGTCACATCTGGTGATCACCTGGGCGCTTCGAGTGGCAAGATCACCGCTCATCCGACTTCATGATCGTTCGTCAGGTGGTGGAGATCACAAAGTCCTTGGCGTACCCCGTGTCGCAGATCACAGAGGGGCGGGCTTAAGATACGCGGACGTCGGGCTTGTGAACTGCCTCACATGGGAGCGATCTTCAGCGACTCGGTGAGGACCTCGCGGATCCGACGGTGCGGTCCAACGGTCAAGGACGACTGGAAGGAGCGAGGAGCGTGAATGCGTACGCGCCCATCCTCGTGCTCGGTGCCCTGGGAGCGGGGTTTGCGATCTTCTCCGTGGTCATGGCCACGCTTATCGGGCCAAAGAGGTACAACCGGGCAAAACTTGAGGCGTACGAGTGCGGCATCGAGCCCACCCCGACGCCGGCCGGGGGCGGTCGCTTCCCGATCAAGTACTACCTGACGGCGATGCTCTTCATCGTCTTCGACATCGAGATCGTCTTCCTCTACCCCTGGGCCGTCACCTTCGACGCCCTGGGGCTTTTCGGGCTCGTGGAGATGCTGCTCTTCGTGCTCACCGTCTTCGTCGCCTACGCGTACGTGTGGCGGCGCGGCGGCCTGGAATGGGACTGAGGGGCTGAGGGGTACCCATGGGACTCGAAGAGAAGCTGCCGAGCGGTTTTCTGCTGACGACCGTCGAACAGGCCGCGGGCTGGGTCCGGAAGGCCTCCGTCTTCCCCGCGACCTTCGGCCTCGCCTGCTGTGCCATCGAGATGATGACGACCGGCGCCGGCCGCTACGACCTGGCGCGGTTCGGCATGGAGGTCTTCCGCGGCTCGCCGCGCCAGGCCGATCTGATGATCGTGGCCGGCCGGGTGAGTCAGAAGATGGCGCCCGTCCTGCGGCAGGTCTACGACCAGATGCCGAACCCCAAGTGGGTCATCTCGATGGGCGTTTGCGCCTCGTCGGGCGGAATGTTCAACAATTACGCCATTGTGCAGGGTGTGGACCACATCGTCCCGGTCGACATCTATCTGCCCGGTTGTCCGCCCCGCCCCGAGATGCTGATGGACGCGATCCTCAAGCTCCACCAGAAGATCCAGGGCTCCAAGCTCGGCGTGAACGCGAAGGAAGCGGCCCGCGAGGCGGAGGAGGCGGCGCTCAAGGCGCTGCCGACCATTGAGATGAAGGGTCTGCTCCGGTGAGCGACGAGACACCGAACCCCGAGAAGGAGCTCAGCGCGCAGAACCTGCCGGGCCAGCGCGGGGAGCACGGCGAGGAGGTCCGCGTCCAGCGCGGCATGTTCGGCGCCAACAACGGCGGCGACACCTCCGGCTACGGCGGCCTGGTCCGCTCGATCCGGCTCCCCGGCGAGGCCACCCGCCCGTACGGCGGCTGGTTCGACGAGGTCGCCGACGAGCTGGAGGGCGCCCTGGAGGAGCAGGGCCTGGTCCCCGGGAACGCCATCGAGAAGACCGTCGTCGACCGCGGCGAGCTCACCTTCCACATCGCGCGCGAGCACCTCGTCCGGGTCGCCCGCACCCTGCGCGACGACCCCGCCCTGCGCTTCGAGCTCTGCACGGGCGTCTCCGGGGTCCACTACCTGGGCGACAAGGGACGCGAGCTGCACGCGGTCTACCACCTGCGCTCGCTCACCCACGGCCGGCTGATCCGCCTGGAGGTCTCGGCGCCCGACGCCGAACCGCGCATCCCGTCGCTCGTCGCGGTCTACCCGACCAACGACTGGCACGAGCGCGAGACCTACGACTTCTTCGGCATCGTCTTCGACGGCCACCCCGCCCTCACCCGGATCATGATGCCGGACGACTGGCAGGGCCACCCGCAGCGCAAGGACTACCCCCTCGGCGGCATCGCCGTCGAGTACAAGGGCGCCCAGATCCCGGCTCCGGACCAGCGGAGGTCGTACTCGTGAACACCGCTTCGAACCCCCGCGAAACGACCGAGGGCAGCGTCTACACGGTCACCGGCGGCGACTGGGACGAGGTCGTCCGGTCCGCCGCCAAGGCCGACGACGAGCGCATCGTCGTCAACATGGGCCCCCAGCACCCGTCCACCCACGGCGTGCTCCGGCTCATCCTGGAGATCGACGGCGAGACCGTCACCGAGGCCCGCTGCGGCATCGGCTACCTCCACACCGGCATCGAGAAGAACGCCGAGTTCCGCACCTGGACGCAGGGCACCACCCTCGTCACGCGCATGGACTACCTCACCTCGTTCTACAACGAGACGGCGTACTGCCTCGGCGTGGAGAAGCTGCTCGGCATCACCGACGACATCCCGGACCGGGCGAGCGTCATCCGGGTGCTCCTCATGGAGCTCAACCGGCTCTCCTCGCACCTGGTCGCCATCGCCACCGGCGGCATGGAGCTCGGCGCCACCACGATCATGATCTACGGCTTTCGGGACCGCGAGATGATCCTGGACCTGTACGAGCTGATCACCGGCCTGCGCATGAACCACGCGTTCATCCGCCCCGGCGGCCTCGCCCAGGACCTCCCGCCGGGCGCCGTCGACGCCGTGCGCGAGTTCGTGAAGACCATGAAGAAGAACCTGCCGGAGTACGACAAGCTCGCCACCGGCAACCCCATCTTCAAGGCCCGCATGCAGGACGTCGGCTACCTCGACCTCACCGGCTGCATGGCGCTCGGCGCCACCGGGCCGATCCTGCGCTCCGCGGGCCTCCCGCACGACCTGCGCAAGACCGACCCGTACTGCGGCTACGAGAACTACGACTTCGAGATCCCGACCGCCGACAGCTGCGACGCCTACGGGCGCTTCCTCGTCCGCCTGGAGGAGATGCGCCAGTCGCTGCGGATCGTCGAGCAGTGCCTGGACCGCCTGGCGCCCGGCCCGGTCATGGTCGGCGACAAGAAGATCGCCTGGCCCGCCCAGCTGGCCCTCGGCCCCGACGGCCTCGGCAACTCCCTCGACCACATCAAGAAGATCATGGGCACCTCCATGGAGGCCCTGATCCACCACTTCAAGCTGGTCACCGAGGGCTTCCGGGTTCCGGCCGGGCAGGCGTACGCGGCCGTCGAATCGCCCAAGGGCGAACTCGGCGTCCATGTCGTCTCCGACGGCGGCACGCGTCCGTACCGGGTCCACTTCCGTGATCCGTCGTTCACCAACCTGCAGGCCATGGCCGCGATGTGCGAAGGCGGCCAGGTCGCCGACGTCATCGTCGCCGTCGCCTCCATCGACCCCGTGATGGGAGGCGTCGACCGATGACGGAGAACGTCAGTCTCGGGATGCCCCAGCTGCCCGCCCCCGAGTACCCGGCCGAGGTCCGCGCCCGCCTGGAGGAGGACGCGAAGGCGATCATCGCCCGCTACCCGGGGTCCCGCTCCGCGCTCCTGCCGATGCTGCACCTCGTGCAGTCGGAGGAGGGCCATGTGACCCGTACGGGCATGCGGTTCTGCGCCGACATGCTGGACCTCACCACGGCCGAGGTCACCGCCGTCGCCACCTTCTACACCATGTACCGGCGCAAGCCGTCCGGCGACTACCAGGTCGGCGTCTGCACCAACACGCTCTGCGCGGTCATGGGCGGCGACGCCATCTTCGAGGAGCTCAAGGAGCACCTCGGGGTCGGCAACGACGAGACGACCGAGGACGGCAAGGTCACCCTCGAACACATCGAGTGCAACGCGGCCTGCGACTTCGCGCCCGTCGTGATGGTCAACTGGGAGTTCTTCGACAACCAGACGCCCGAGTCCGCCAAGCGGCTCGTCGACGACCTGATCGCCGGGCGGCCCGTCTCGCCCACCCGCGGCGCGCCCCTGTGCACCTTCAAGGAGACCGCCCGCATCCTGGCCGGCTTCCCCGACGAGCGCGAAGGCGCCGTCGAGGCCACCGGCGGCGCCGGACCGGCCTCCCTGGTCGGCCTGCGCCTCGCCAAGGGCGAGGCCCCGCACACCCGAATCGTCCACCCCCGCGGCGAGGCAGCCAGTGAGGAGGGAGAGTGATGACGTTGGCGGCCGAGATCAACAACAGCAGCCCCGAGAAACTGCTCTCACCCGTCCTGTCGGCCTTCTGGGACCAGCCGAACTCCTGGACCCTGGAGACCTACCGCCGGCACGAGGGCTACGAGGGCCTGCGCAAGGCCCTCGCGATGTCGCCCGACGACCTCATCGCGTACGTCAAGGACTCCGGTCTGCGCGGACGCGGCGGCGCCGGCTTCCCGACGGGTATGAAGTGGCAGTTCATCCCGCAGGGCGACGGCAAGCCGCACTACCTCGTCGTCAACGCCGACGAGTCCGAGCCGGGCACCTGCAAGGACATCCCGCTGCTCTTCGCCAACCCGCACTCGCTCATCGAGGGCATCGTGATCGCCTGCTACGCGATCCGCTCCAGCCACGCCTTCATCTATCTGCGCGGCGAGGTCGTCCCCGTACTGCGCCGCCTGCACGAGGCCGTGCGGGAGGCGTACGAGGCGGGCTACCTCGGCAAGAACATCCAGGGCAGCGGCCTGGACGTCGAGCTCACCGTGCACGCGGGCGCCGGCGCGTACATCTGCGGTGAGGAGACCGCGCTGCTCGACTCGCTCGAAGGGCGCCGCGGCCAGCCCCGGCTGCGACCCCCCTTCCCCGCGGTCGCCGGTCTGTACGCGTGCCCCACTGTGGTGAACAACGTCGAATCCATCGCCTCGGTTCCCGCGATCCTGAACCGCGGCAAGGACTGGTTCACCTCGATGGGCAGCGAGAAGTCCCCGGGCTTCACGCTCTACTCGCTCAGCGGCCACGTCGCCTCGCCCGGCCAGTACGAGGCCCCGCTCGGCATCACCCTGCGCCAGCTGCTCGACATGAGCGGCGGGATGCGGCCCGGGCACCGGCTGAAGTTCTGGACCCCGGGCGGCTCGTCCACCCCGATGTTCACCGACGAGCACCTCGACGTCCCGCTCGACTACGAGGGCGTCGGCGCCGCCGGCTCCATGCTCGGCACCAAGGCGCTGCAGTGCTTCGACGAGACCACCTGCGTGGTCCGCGCCGTCACCCGCTGGACCGAGTTCTACGCCCACGAGTCCTGCGGCAAGTGCACGCCCTGCCGCGAAGGCACCTACTGGCTGGTCCAGTTGCTCCGCGACATCGAGGCCGGCAAGGGCGTCATGGCCGACCTCGACAAGCTGAACGACATCGCCGACAACATCAACGGCAAGTCCTTCTGCGCCCTCGGCGACGGCGCCGCCTCGCCGATCTTCTCCTCGCTCAAGTACTTCCGCGAGGAGTACGAGCAGCACATCACGGGCAAGGGCTGCCCCTTCGACCCCGCCAAGTCCACCGCCTGGGCGGACAAGCACCGGGAGGTGAACGCATGACAGACCAGGATGCGGTCACGCTGACCATCGACGGCATCGAGATCTCCGTCCCCAAGGGGACGCTGGTCATCCGGGCCGCCGAGCAGCTCGGCATCGAGATCCCGCGCTTCTGCGACCACCCGCTGCTCGACCCGGCCGGTGCCTGCCGCCAGTGCATCGTCGAGGTCGAGGGCCAGCGCAAGCCGATGGCCTCCTGCACCATCACCTGCACCGACGGCATGGTGGTCAAGTCGCAGCTGACGTCGCCGGTCGCCGAGAAGGCCCAGCATGGGGTGATGGAGCTGCTGCTCATCAACCACCCGCTGGACTGCCCGGTCTGCGACAAGGGCGGCGAGTGCCCGCTGCAGAACCAGGCCATGTCGCACGGACAGGCCGAGACCCGCTTCGAGGGCCAGAAGCGCACCTTCGAGAAGCCGATCCCGCTCTCCCCGCAGGTGCTGCTCGACCGCGAGCGGTGCGTGCTGTGCGCGCGCTGCACCCGCTTCTCCCAGCAGGTCGCCGGCGACCCGATGATCGAGCTGCTCGAGCGCGGCGCGCTCCAGCAGGTCGGCATCGGCAACAGCGACCCCTTCGAGTCGTACTTCTCCGGGAACACCATCCAGATCTGCCCGGTCGGGGCCCTGACGTCGGCGGCGTACCGCTTCCGCTCCCGGCCCTTCGACCTGGTGTCGTCGCCGAGCGTCTGCGAGCACTGCGCGGGCGGCTGCGCGACCCGCACCGACCACCGGCGCGGCAAGGTCATGCGGCGGCTCGCGGCCGAGGACCCCGAGGTCAACGAGGAGTGGATCTGCGACAAGGGGCGGTTCGCGTTCCGGTACGCGCAGCAGCGCGACCGGCTCAGCACGCCGCTGGTCCGCAACCCGGAGACCGGCCGGCTGGAGACCGCGTCCTGGCCCGAGGCCCTGGAGGCCGCCGCGCGCGGGCTCGTCCGCGGGCGCACCGGCGTCCTGAGCGGCGGGCGGCTCACGGTCGAGGACTCCTACGCGTACGCCAAGTTCGCCCGGGTCGCCCTCGACACCAACGACGTCGACTTCCGGGCCCGTGTCCACTCCGGCGAGGAGGCCGACTTCCTGGCCTCCGTCATCGCCGGGCGGGGGCGCGACCTGGACGGGAGCGGGGTCACGTACCGGTCCCTGGAGGCCGCCCCGGCGGTGCTCCTGGTCGGTCTGGAGTCCGAGGAGGAGGCGCCCGGCGTCTTCCTGAAGCTCCGCAAGTCCTGGCGGAAGAAGGGCCAGCGGACCTACGCGGTCGCCTCGCACGCCACCCGCGGCCTGGAGAAGGCCGGCGGCACGCTCCTTCCGGCCGCGCCCGGCACCGAGACCGAGTGGCTCGACGCCCTCACCTCCCGGGTCGGCCTCTCCGAGGACGGCCTGGCCGCCGCCGAGGCGCTGCGCGAGGACGGCGCCGTGATCGCCGTCGGCGAGCGGCTCGCCGGAGTGCCCGGCGCGCTCACCGCAGCCGTACGGGCCGCCACCGCCACCGGCGCCGCGCTGGTGTGGATCCCGCGCCGGGCCGGCGAGCGCGGCGCCGTCGAGGCCGGTGCCATCCCGGCCCTGCTGCCCGGCGGACGGCCCGCGACCGATCCACGCGCGCGTGAGGAGGTCGCCGCCGTCTGGGGCGTACGCGAACTCCCGCACGGCTACGGCCGCGACACCGGCCAGATCGTCGAGGCCGCCGCCACCGGCGAACTCACCGCACTGCTCGTCGGCGGCGTCGACGTCGACGACCTGCCGGACCCGGCACGCGCGCGTGAGGCGCTCGACGCGGCCTTCGTCGTCTCCCTGGAGCTGCGCCCCGGCGCGGTCACCGAGCGGGCCGACGTGGTCCTGCCGGTCGCGGCGGTCGCCGAGAAGCCCGGCACCTTCCTCAACTGGGAGGGCCGCGCCCGCCTCTTCGAGGCCGCGCTCAAGCCCGAGCAGATGACGAGGTCGCTGGCTCCGACCGACGCCCGGGTCCTTCACATGCTGGCCGACGCCATGGACGCCCACCTGGGCCTGCCCGACCTGCGGTCGATCCGGGGCGAGCTGGACCGGCTCGGCGGCTGGACCGGCGAGCGGGCCACCGAGCCCGCCGAGCCCGGCCAGGCCGCCGCCCGCCCCGGCGACGGCGAGGCCGTCCTCGCCGGCCACCGGCTCCTTCTCGACCTCGGCCGGCTCCAGGAGGGCGACGAGGCCCTGGCCGGCACCCGGCACGCCGCCGTCGCCCGGCTCTCCGCCCGGACCGCCGAGGACACCGGCGTCAAGGACGGCGACCAGCTCGAAGTCACCGGCCCGGCCGGCGCGGTGACCTTCCCGCTGGCCGTCACCGAGATGCCCGACCGCGTCGTCTGGCTCCCGCTCAACTCCACGGGCCACGGCATCCTCACCGACACCGGCGCCCGCCCCGGCGACCCGGTCCGCATCGGCCCGGCGGTCACCACGAAGGAGGTGCAGGCGTGACCACGCTGCTCGCCGCTGAAGACCTGTCCCTGTTCGGCACGGACCCCTGGTGGCTCGTCGCGATCAAGGCCGTCTTCTGCTTCGCGTTCCTCATGGTGACCGTGCTCTTCTCCATCGTGTGGGAGCGCAAGGTCGTCGCCTGGATGCAGCTGCGCATCGGCCCCAACCGGCACGGCCCCTGGGGCCTCCTCCAGTCCCTCGCGGACGGCGTCAAGCTGATGCTGAAGGAGGACGTGATCGTCAAGCGGGCCGACAAGGTCGTCTACGTGCTCGCCCCGATCGTCGCGGCCATCCCGGCCTTCATGGCGATCGCGGTGATCCCGTTCGGCCCGGCCGGCAACGAGGTCTCGATCTTCGGCCAGCGCACCACGATGCAGCTCACCGACCTGCCGATCGCGATGCTGTACGTCCTCGCGGTCGCCTCCGTCGGCATCTACGGCATCGTGCTCGCCGGCTGGTCCTCCGGCTCGACCTACCCGCTGCTCGGCGGACTGCGCTCGGC
Source organism: Streptomyces fradiae (assembly GCF_041270065.1). Taxonomy (NCBI): domain Bacteria; kingdom Bacillati; phylum Actinomycetota; class Actinomycetes; order Kitasatosporales; family Streptomycetaceae; genus Streptomyces; species Streptomyces fradiae. The sequence goes on from NZ_CP065958.1 coordinate 4,651,654, forward strand.
CGCCCAGATGATCTCGTACGAGATCGCCATGGGCGCCGCCTTCGCCTCCGTCTTCCTCTACTCCGGGTCGATGTCGACCTCGGCGATCGTGGAGGCGCAGGCCGACCGCTGGTACATCATCCTGCTGCCGGTCTCCTTCATCATCTACATCGTCACCATGGTGGGCGAGACCAACCGCGCCCCCTTCGACATGCCGGAGTCCGAGGGCGACCTCGTCGGCGGCTTCAACACCGAGTACTCGTCCATCAAGTTCGCGCTGTTCATGCTCGCCGAGTACGTGAACATGGTGACCGTCTCCGCCGTCTCCACCACCCTCTTCCTGGGCGGCTGGCGCGCCCCGTGGCCGATCTCCGGATTCTGGGAGGGCGCCAACCACGGCTGGTGGCCGATGCTCTGGTTCGTCCTCAAGGTCCAGCTGCTGCTGTTCTTCTTCATCTGGCTGCGCGGCACCCTGCCCCGCGTCCGCTACGACCAGCTGATGAAGCTCGGCTGGAAGGTGCTCATCCCGGTCTCGGTGGTCTGGCTGATGCTGGTCGCCACCGTCCGGGCGCTGCGCAACGAGAACTACGGCTTCCAGACGATCGTGCTGTACGTCGCCGGAGCCGTGCTCGCGGTGCTGCTGCTGTCCTTCGTGGCGGACGTGTTCCGCGACCGGAAGGGCAAGGGCGCCAAGGGCGCCGAGGGGCAGGCGCCTTCGGCCGCCGAAGGCCGCGAGTTCGACCCGATGGCGGGCGGCTTCCCCGTGCCGCCCAAGCCAGGACAGTCCCTGCCGCCCGTACCGCGGCGCCGGCCCCGCAGCGAGCGGGAGCTGATTGTCAGTGGTGGCCCCGATACTGCTACCGAGAGTGATGAAAGGGGGACGGACGGTGTCTGATTTCCAGAATCCGGTGGCCGGTTTCGGCGTGACCTTCAAGGCCATGTTCAAGAAGCGGCTGACCGAGCAGTACCCGGAGCAGCAGAAGACGACGGCGCCCCGCTTCCACGGCCGGCACCAGCTCAACCGTCACCCCGACGGTCTGGAGAAGTGCGTCGGCTGCGAGTTGTGCGCCTGGGCCTGCCCGGCCGACGCCATCTACGTGGAGGGCGCGGACAACACCGACGAGGAGCGCTACTCGCCGGGCGAGCGGTACGGGCGGGTGTACCAGATCAACTACGCCCGCTGCATCCTGTGCGGACTCTGCATCGAGGCCTGCCCGACCCGGGCGCTCACGATGACCAACGAGTTCGAGCTGGCCGACTCCTCCCGCGAGAACCTGATCTTCACCAAGGAGCAGCTCCTCGCGGGCCTGGAAGAGGGCATGGTCGACAGCCCGCACGCCATCTACCCCGGCACCGACGAGCAGGACTACTACCGGGGCCTGGTCACCGAGGCCGCGCCCGGGACCGTCCGTCAGGTCGCCGTCTCCAAGGGCGAGAAGGGCGAACCGGAGGAGGTGGACGCATGAGCGCGCTCGCCGCCGCCTACACCACATCCACGGGTGAGGCCTTCCAGTTCTGGGTGCTCGGCACCGTCGCCGTCATCGGCGCGCTGTGCACGATCCTGATGCGCAAGGCCGTCCACTCGGCGCTCAGCCTCGCCGGCACCATGATCGTCCTGGCGGTGTTCTACCTCGCCAACGGCGCCTACTTCCTGGGCATCGTGCAGATCATCGTCTACACCGGCGCGATCATGATGCTGTTCCTCTTCGTGGTCATGCTCGTCGGCGTCACCGCCGCCGACTCCGTGAAGGAGACCATCAAGGGACAGCGCTGGTGGGCCGCCGCCTGCGCCCTCGGCTTCGGCGTCCTGCTGGCCGCCGGCATCGGCCACGCCGGCCTGAAGCAGTTCAACGGGCTCGGCGCGGCCAACGGGGCCTACGGCGGAAACGTCGAGGGCCTCGCCGCCCTCGTCTTCACCAAGTACGTCTTCGCCTTCGAGATCACCGGCGCCCTGCTCATCACCGCCGCCGTCGGCGCGATGGTGCTCACCCACCGCGAGCGCACCGAACGCGCCCGCACCCAGCGCGAGCTGGCCGAGCAGCGGGTCCGGGACGGCAAGCACCTGCCGCCGCTCCCCGCACCCGGCGTCTACGCCCGGCACAACGCGGTGGACATCGCCGGTCTGCTGCCCGACGGCACCCCCGCCGAGCTGACCGTGATCTCCACCCTGCGCAAGCGGGGCCAGATCCGCGACGTGTCCGGCGAGGCCCTCGCCGACCTCAAGGCCCTGGAGCAGCGCTCCGCGGAGCGCCTGGGGCGGAAGGCCCGTGACGGAGAGGAGGCCTCGCGGTGAACCCCGTCAACTACCTGTACCTCGCCGCACTGCTGTTCACCATCGGTGCCACCGGGGTGCTCATCCGGCGCAACGCGATCGTGCTCTTCATGTGCGTCGAGCTGATGCTCAACGCCTGCAACCTCGCGCTCGTGACCTTCTCCCGAATGCACGGCAACCTCGACGGCCAGGTCATCGCCTTCTTCACGATGGTCGTGGCCGCCGCGGAGGTCGTCGTCGGACTCGCGATCATCGTGTCCGTCTTCCGTGCCCGTCACTCGGCCTCGGTCGACGACGCCAGTCTGATGAAGCTGTGAGGGGCTGACCGTGGACAACCTCATCGCGCTGCTCGTCGCGGCGCCCCTGCTCGGAGCGGCCGTCCTGCTGTGCGGCGGACGGCGGCTCGACAAGGCCGGGCACTGGCTCGGCACCCTGCTCGCCGGCGCGTCCTTCGTGATCGGCCTGGTCCTCTTCGCCGACATGCTCTCCAAGAGCGCCGACGACCGGACCCTGTACCAGAACCTGTACACCTGGATCCCCGTCGAGGGCTTCCAGGCGGACATCGCCTTCCAGCTCGACCAGCTCTCGATGACCTTCGTGCTGCTCATCACCGGAGTCGGCACGCTCATCCACCTGTACTCGGTCGGGTACATGGAGCACGACGAGCGCCGGCGCCGCTTCTTCGGCTACCTCAACCTGTTCGTCGCGGCGATGCTGCTGCTCGTCCTCGCCGACAACTACCTGCTGCTCTACTTCGGCTGGGAGGGCGTCGGCCTCGCCTCGTACCTCCTGATCGGCTTCTGGCAGCACAAGCCCAGCGCGGCCACCGCCGCCAAGAAGGCCTTCCTGGTCAACCGGGTCGGCGACATGGGCCTGTCGATCGCGATCATGCTGATGTTCACCACCTTCGGCACCTTCGCCTTCAACCCGGTCCTGCAGGAGGCAGCCGACGGCGCGGCCAGCGAGGGCAAGCTCACCGCCGTCGCGCTGATGCTGCTGCTCGCCGCCTGCGGCAAGTCCGCCCAGGTGCCGCTGCAGTCCTGGCTCGGCGACGCGATGGAGGGCCCGACCCCGGTCTCCGCCCTCATCCACGCCGCGACCATGGTGACCGCCGGTGTCTATCTGATCGTCCGCTCCGCCGACATCTTCAACGCGGCGCCGGACGCCCAGCTCGTCGTCACCGTCGTCGGCGCCGTCACGCTCCTCTTCGGTGCGATCGTCGGTTGCGCGAAGGACGACATCAAGAAGGCACTGGCCGGCTCGACGATGTCGCAGATCGGCTACATGGTCCTGGCGGCCGGCCTCGGCCCCATCGGCTACGCCTTCGCGATCATGCACCTGGTGACCCACGGCTTCTTCAAGGCCGGGCTGTTCCTCGGCGCCGGTTCGGTCATGCACGGCATGAACGACGAGGTCGACATGCGGCACTACGGCGGCCTGCGCAAGTACATGCCGATCACCTTCGCCACCTTCGGCCTCGGCTACCTCGCGATCATCGGCTTCCCCGGCCTGTCCGGCTTCTTCTCCAAGGACAAGATCATCGAGGCGGCCTTCGCCAAGGGCGGCACCGAGGGCTGGATCCTCGGCGCCTGCGCCCTCCTGGGCGCCGCCATCACCGCGTACTACATGACCCGCGTGATGCTGATGACCTTCTTCGGCGAGAAGCGCTGGCAGCCCGACGAGAAGGGCGAGCTGCCGCACCCGCACGAGTCGCCCAAGGTGATGACGATCCCGATGATCCTGCTGGCCGTCGGCTCGGTGTTCGCCGGTGGCATCTTCGGCATCGGCGACCGCTTCGTGAAGTGGCTGGAGCCGGTCACCTCGTTCGAGCACGGGCACCCGCCGATCAGCGCCGGGGCGATCACCGCCGCCACCGTCGTCGTCATGGTCCTCGGCGTCGGACTCGCCTGGCTCCAGTACGGGCGCCGCCCGGTGCCGGTCGTCGCCCCGCGCGGCTCCCTGCTCACCCGGGCCGCCCGCCGCGACCTGCTCCAGGACGACTTCAACCACGTCGTCTTCGTCCGCGGCGGCACCCACCTGACCCGCTCCCTGGTCTATGTCGACCACAGCCTCGTCGACGGCGTGGTCAACGGCACCGCGGCCTCCGTCGGCGGACTCTCCGGCCGGCTGCGCAAACTCCAGAACGGCTACGCCCGGTCCTACGCGGTCTCCATGTTCGGAGGCACGGCCGTGCTCATCGCCGCGACCCTGCTGATGAGGGCGGTGTAACTGTCATGTCTTTCCCGCTCCTTACGGTCACGGCGGCCGTGCCGGCGGTCGGCGCGGTGCTCACCGCGGCCGTCCCGGCGGCCCGCCGCACCGCCGCCAAGTGGCTGGCGCTGCTGATCTCGCTCGCCACCCTCGCGCTCGCCGCGGTCGTCTTCGTCCGCTTCGAGCCGGGCGGCGACCGCTACCAGCTGGTCGAGTCGCACGCCTGGATCAAGGACTTCGGCGTCCGCTACGAGCTCGGCGTGGACGGCATCGGGGTGGCCCTCATCGGGCTCACCGCGCTGCTCATCCCGTTCATCGTGCTCGCCGGCTGGCACGACGCCGATCCGCTGGAGACCTCCTCCAAGCGGTGGCGGCCCACCCAGGGCTTCTTCGCCCTGATCCTCATGGTCGAGGCGATGGTGATCCTCTCCTTCGAGGCCACCGACGTCTTCCTCTTCTACATCCTGTTCGAAGCCATGCTCATCCCGATGTACTTCCTCATCGGCGGCTTCGGCGACCGCGCGCACAGCGGCACCGACGAGAACGCGGCGGCCCAGCGCTCGTACGCGGCGGTCAAGTTCCTGCTCTACAACCTGGTCGGCGGCCTCATCATGCTGGCCGCCGTCATCGGGCTCTATGTCGTCGCCGGCAACTTCTCCCTCACCGAGATCGCCGAGGCGCGCGCCAACGGCAGCCTGGAGATGGCGACCAGCACCGAGCGCTGGCTGTTCCTCGGCTTCTTCTTCGCCTTCGCGGTGAAGGCGCCGCTGTGGCCGCTGCACACCTGGCTGCCCAACGCGATGGGGGAGTCCACCGCCCCGGTCGCCGTCCTCATCACGGCGGTGGTCGACAAGGTCGGCACCTTCGCGATGCTCCGCTACTGCCTCGGGCTCTTCCCGGAGGCCAGCAAGTGGGCCACCCCGGTGATCGTCGCCCTGGCGCTGATCAGCATCGTGTACGGGGCGCTGCTCGCCGTCGGCCAGCGCGACATCAAGCGCCTGGTGGCCTACGCGTCGATCTCCCACTTCGGCTTCATCATCATGGGCATCTTCGCGATGACCAGCCAGGGCCAGTCCGGCGCCACGCTCTACATGGTCAACCACGGCATCTCGACCGCCGCCCTGATGCTGGTCGCCGGCTTCCTGATCTCCCGGCGCGGCTCGCGGCTCATCGCCGACTACGGCGGTGTGCAGAAGGCCGCGCCGATCCTGGCCGGTACCTTCCTGATCGGCGGTCTGGCGACCCTGTCGCTGCCCGGACTCGCCCCGTTCGTCAGCGAGTTCCTGGTCCTGGTCGGCACGTACTCCCGCTACCCGGTGGCCGGCATCATCGCCACCACCGGCATCGTCCTCGCCGCGCTCTACGTCCTCGTCCTCTACCAGCGGACGATGACCGGCCCGGTGAAGGAGGAGACCCGGTCCATGCCGGACCTGCGGGTCCGCGAGCTCGCGGTGGTCGCCCCGCTGATCGCGGTGCTGATCTTCCTCGGGGTCTTCCCCAAGCCGCTGACGGACGTCGTCAACCCGGCGGTCCAGCACACCATGTCCGATGTCCAGCAGACGGACCCCGAGCCCGAAGTGGAGGCGGCCAAGTGACTCCAACGGCTGTCCACACCCTGTGGACGACGGCCGCCGGGCCGATCGACAAGATCCCGGCACCCCACATCGAGTACACCCAGCTGGCACCCGTCCTCATCGTGGTCGGCGCCGCCGTGGTCAGCGTCCTCGTCGAGGCCTTCGTGCCGCGCAAGGGCCGCTACTTCGCCCAGGTGTTCCTGAGCGTCCTCGCGCTCGCCGCAGCCTTCGCGGCCGTCGTCGGCCTCGCCGCCGGCGGCTACGGCTCCACCAAGGCCCACATCGCGGCCATGGGCGCCATCGCCGTCGACGGACCCGCCCTGTTCCTCCAGGGCACCATCCTGCTCGCCGCCGTCCTCGCGGTGCTCACCTTCGCCGAGCGCAGGCTCGACCCGGCCGACCACGGCCACCGGGTCGACTCCTTCGCCGCCGAGGCCGCCGCCGTACCCGGCAGCGAGCAGGAGAAGGCTGCCGTCAAGGCCGGCTTCACCACCACCGAGGTCTTCCCGCTGCTCCTGTTCGCGGTCACCGGCATGCTGGTCTTCCCGGCAGCCAACGACCTGCTGACCCTCTTCATCGCGCTGGAAGTCTTCTCGCTGCCGCTCTACCTGCTGTGCGCCGTCGCCCGCCGCAAGCGGCTGATGTCGCAGGAGTCCGCGGTCAAGTACTTCCTCCTCGGCGCCTTCTCCTCCGCCTTCCTGCTGTTCGGCATCGCCCTGCTCTACGGCTACGCGGGCTCCGTCTCGTACGCCACGATCGCCGATGTCGTCAGCGGCGCCGTCCCGGCGATCGACCCGGCGCTCGCCGGCACCATGGGCAACGACGTGCTGCTGCTCATCGGCTTCGCCATGGTGCTCATGGGCCTGCTCTTCAAGGTCGGCGCCGTCCCGTTCCACATGTGGACCCCGGACGTCTACCAGGGCGCCCCGACCCCGGTCACCGGCTTCATGGCCGCGGCCACCAAGGTCGCCGCGTTCGGCGCGCTGCTGCGCCTGCTGTACGTGGTGCTGCCGGGCCTCACCTGGGACTGGCGGCCGGTCATGTGGGGCGTCGCCATCGTCACCATGCTGGGCGGTGCGATCGTCGCCATCACCCAGACCGACATCAAGCGGCTGCTCGCCTACTCGTCGATCGCCCACGCCGGCTTCCTCCTGGCCGGTGTCATCGCGGCCACGCCCAGCGGCGTCTCCTCGGTGCTGTTCTACCTGGGCGCCTACACCTTCGTGACGATCGGCGCCTTCGCCGTCGTCACCCTGGTGCGGGACGCGGGCGGCGAGGCCACCCACCTGTCCAAGTGGGCCGGACTCGGGCGCCGTTCGCCGCTCGTCGCCGCGGTCTTCGCGGTCTTCCTGCTCGCCTTCGCCGGCATCCCGCTGACCTCCGGATTCTCCGGCAAGTTCGCGGTCTTCAAGGCGGCGGCGGACGGCGGCGCGGGCGGGCTCGTCGTGATCGGTGTGATCTCCTCGGCGGTCGCCGCGTTCTTCTACATCCGGGTGATCGTGCTGATGTTCTTCAGCGAGCCGAAGGCGGACGGCCCCACGGTCGCTGTGCCCTCCGGGCTCACCTCGGTGGCGATCGCGGCCGGTGTGGTCGTGACGCTCGTGCTCGGCTTCGCGCCGCAGTACTTCCTGGACCTGGCGGGCCAGGCGAGCGTGTTCGTGCGCTGACGGTAAGACTGAGGGCCCGGTCTCCCGCGTGGGGGGCCGGGCCCTTCGTCGTACGCCCTACGGCTGCTGCTTGTGCTCGGGCTGCTGCTTCGGATGCTGCTTGTCCTCCGTGCACGGGGTGCAGTGCACGCGCGGGTTGTACGGGGTGAAGACGCCCTTCGGGTTCTTCTTGAAGATCCAGGCGTGCAGCGAGTAGTGGGGGCCGACCGGCGGGAAGTCGAAGGGCCCGTCGAAGTTCCGGTCGAAGATCCGCGGCACGGGCTGGCCGGTGTTGGGGACGACCCACTCGACGGCGACCAGCTCGCGCTTGCCGGTCTTGTGGTCCGGCGCGTACAGGATGGCGGCGGGCCGGGTCGGGTCGGTGGAGCCGAGGTTCGCGGGCTTCACGTAGTGGTAGCCCATGCCGCCGAGCTCCGGGTCCTCCACGCAGTCGTCGGTGCGCAGGTAGCCGTCGTCGATGGCGGCCTGCTCGGACTTGTACTTCTTCGTGGCCTCGTACGTCTTCTTCAGGTCCGGGTGCGGGAAGTCGTGGCCCTTCGGGTCCTTCGCCTTCGCCACGGGTGCGGCGGCCGAGACGGCCGGGGCGGCCCCCAGGGCCAGCGAGGTCGCGGCGGCCAGCGCGAGCGCGGCCATGAGGGGGCGGGGTCGTGCGGACATGTGTGTCTGCTCCTCGGGAGGGGTGGGCGTGCCCGATCGGGCCGCCTGACGCGGGCGGGCTGCTCTCCCCGGCACCCGCCGTCCCCTGCAGCCTCACCCGCGGGCCGGGGAGGCCGCACGCGGGGGTGACCCATTGGGGGTCACCGTGTCATCGTGAGTAACCGCCCGGATTGGTCTCGACCATTGGGCTCGGCTCTGTTGCCCGACCGCGTCGACTCGACCCCGCTGAGGAGAGGGAGGCCGCACGATGCGCGGCACCACCGCGTTGCCCGACAGCCCCTGCACCGCGTCCCGGCGCGGCGAACCGCCCGTGCACCGCCTGGAGGTGCGGCTGCCCGAGGACGTCCCCTTCGCCGTCGGCAGCTTCGACACCATCGGCCCGATGTCCCGGGCCGCGTTCCCGCACCGGCACACCTTCTACGAGATCGTGCACGTCACCCACGGCACCGGCGCCCATGTGGTCGACCTGAACCGCTGGGAGCTCCGCCCGCCGCAGCTCGGCCTGATCCTGCCCGGGCAGCTCCACCACTGGGAGGACGTCCACGGCCTCGACGGCTCCGTCGTCCTCTTCACCCCCGAGTTCCTCGTCGACCACCCCGGCGACCGGGACCTGCTGCGCCGCATCGGCGAACGCCCCTGGCTCCGCCTCGACCCGGCCGCGCACACCCGCACCGGACGCCTGATCGCCGAGCTGAGGGAGGAGTACGGGCACGGGGACACCGGGTTCGCGACCGTGCTGCGCTCGCTGCTCCACGTCCTGCTGGTGCGCACGGCCCGGCTCGGCGGCCCGGTGGACGCTCCGCCCGCGCCGGCCCCGCCGCCCGGGCGGCCCGCGGCCGTCGCCGAGGAGTTCGCCCGGCTGATCGCCCGTACCGGAAAGGACGGCGGGGCGGACGTACCGCGCTCGGTCCGGGACTGCGCCGAGCGGATCGGCGTCACGCCCGGCTATCTCACCGAGGCGGTACGGGCGGCCGTCGGCCGCACCCCGGCCGGGCTGCTCCGCGAGGCCCGCACCCAGGAGGCCCAACGCCTGCTCGCCCGTACCAAACTGACGGTCCGGCAGATCGCGGCGCGGACCGGCTTCGAGGACCCCGCGTACTTCTGCCGCTTCTTCCGCCGGGAGACCGGAATGAGCCCCGGCGACTTCCGGAAGCGACAGGGCTTCTGAAAGCACCATGACCACCGCGCTCCGTCCATCGAAGCGGCCCGTGGCCCGCGCCTAGGTTTCTGGTCGACCGCTCGATCCCCCCACAGGAGGAGCAGGCATGGACCGCAAGGACGACCGCATGGACCGCATGGACCGTATGGACCGCGAGACCAGTACCGGACACGTCACCCGCAAGACCGTGCTGCGCGCCGCACTCGCCGCCGGCATGGCCGCGCCCGCGGTGCTCATGGGCGTCCCGGCGCTCGCCCGGACGCTCACCGACGGCGCGGGCACCGTGCCGCTGACGCCCGCGTGCGACGACGGCGACGAGCCGACCGTCCCGCAGATCGAGGGCCCCTACTTCAAGCCCAACTCCCCGCTGCGCACGAGCCTGTTGGAGCCGGGCACGGCGGGCGTACGGCTCACGCTCAGCGGCTATGTCTTCGGGCGGGCCTGCCGGCCGATCTCCGGGGTGCTGCTCGACTTCTGGCAGGCGGACACCAACGGCGCCTACGACAACACCGGATTCCGCTTCCGCGGCCACCAGTTCACCGGCGCGGACGGCGCCTTCGCGCTCACCACGATCGTGCCGGGCCTCTACCCCGGCCGCACCCGGCACATCCACGTCAAGGTGCAGGCGCCGGGCCGCCCGATCCTCACCACCCAGCTGTACTTCCCGGGCGAGCCCCGCAACAACACCGACTCGATCTTCGACGCGCGGCTCCTGATGAGCGTGCGGGACGCGGGCGGCGGCAAGGAGGCGGCCTTCGACTTCGTCCTCGACGTCCCCCAGGACCCGAGCCCGAGCCCCACCCCGACCCCGACCCCCACCCCGACCTCGACGGCCCCGGGCGGGACGTGGGCGGTCGGCACCGCGTACCGGGCCGGGGACGCCGTCACGTACGCCGGGCGGGGCTATCTCTGCCTCCAGGCGCACACGGCCCAGCCCGGCTGGGAGCCGCCGGCGGTGCCGGCGCTGTGGCGGGCGGTGTGAGGGGACGCGGTTAACCCGTCGTACGTCCAGGGAGTCCGCCCTACGCTGATGTGACAAGGGGGGATGACGATGGAACCGGTCTGGGTAGTGGCCGCGAACGTGGTGACCTGGCGCCGGTGCGGCGAGGGCGGCCAGGAGCTGCGCAACGGCACGAAGGCGTTCCGCGGCGGGGCGAAGGTGTACGTCCTCCGGGCCTATTGGGGGCCCGGGGGCGAGCGGCTCACGGCGCTCGGCCGTGAGCGCCACACCAGCCGGTGGATCGTCCTCGATCTGGCGACGCGCCATCTGTTCGGCTTCCGGGCCAAGCAGGTGCACAGCCCGCGCGTACTGGAGCGCATCGCCGCGCACCGGTACGGCGGCGGGTTCGGCACGGCGGAGGCGGCGGGCGAGATCGCCGAGACGCTGGAGCGGTACGCGCGCCGGTACCGGGCCGCCGTCTCGCCGTACAGCCCGCACCCGGAGCACTGCCTGTGCCATGTGTGCCTCACGGGGGAGGCACACATGGCGGAAGCCGCTTCCTAGGCGGACGGGCTCGGCGCGATCCGGCCGGTGACCTCGCCGAGGGCGACGCGGGTGCCGTCCGGGCCCGGGGCCCAGGCGGTCAGGGTGACCTCGTCGCCGTCCTCCAGGAACGTGCGCTTGCCGTCGGGCAGGTCGAGGGCGTCGCGGCCGTTCCAGGTGAGTTCGAGGAGCGAGCCGCGCTGGGCGACCTCGGGGCCGGAGACCGTACCGGAGCCGTAGAGGTCGCCGGTACGGAGCGAGGCGCCGTTGACGGTCATGTGGGCGAGCTGCTGGGCGGCCGTCCAGTACATGGAGGCGAACGGCGGCTCGGCCACCACCTCGCCGTTGATGGCGACGCTGATCCGCAGGTCGAAGCCGCCCGGCTCCTCCTCGGCGGAGTCGTCCAGGTACGGCTGGAGCGCGAAGTCCCGCGCGGGCGGCGCGACCCGGGCCGCGTCCAGGGCCTCCAGGGGGGTCACCCAGGCGGAGACCGAGGTCTGGAAGGACTTGCCGAGGAACGGGCCGAGCGGCACGTACTCCCAGGCCTGGATGTCCCGCGCCGACCAGTCGTTGAGCAGGGTCAGCCCGAAGACGTGCTCACGGAAGTCGGCGAGCGGGACGGGCGTGCCGAGCGTGGACGGGGTGCCGACGAGGAAGCCGACCTCCGCCTCGATGTCCAGCTTGACCGAGGGCCCGAAGACGGGCGCCGGGTCGGCCGGGGTCTTGCGCTGACCGGCGGGCCGTACGACATCCGTACCCGACACGACGACGGTGCCGGCGCGCCCGTGGTAGCCGATCGGCAGGTGCTTCCAGTTCGGGGTGAGCGCGTCGCCGTCGGGGCGGAACATCTTGCCGACGTTGGTCGCGTGGTGCTCGCTCGCGTAGAAGTCGACGTAGTCGGCGACCTCGTACGGCAGATGCAGGGTCACCGCGTCGAGCGGGTGCAGCAGCGGCTCCACGACCGGCCGGTGCGCGGGCACGGTCACCCACCCGACGAGCGCCCGCCGCACATCGCGCCAGGCGGTGCGGCCGGCCGCGAGCAGCGGGTTCAGGCTCGGCCGGTCGAGCAGCGCGGCATACGGCGACCCGAGGGCGTGCGCGGCGGCCCCGGCGTCGAGCACGTACCCGCCGATCCGGACGCCGAGCCTCCGGCGGTCCGGCTCATCGGCGGTCGAGAAGACGCCGTACGGAAGGTTGTGCGGGCCGAAGGGGTCGCCCTCGGGCAGGTCGAGCGGGCTCTGCTCGGGCATCGGTGCTTGCCTCGCTTTCCAGGTGTGTGGGGGACACGTTACGGGGCGTGCGCCGAGGCGCTGATGACATGTGTCACACAGAAAGTGCGGCCTCCGTGGGCAACTGTCCGGGTTGGCGTGCTTTATGGAGCCTGTGAAGGCGCTGTGTCGACATAGCGCCCGTCGTGCGCCCGTCAATCCGGCTATTCCAGGACCCTATTCCGATCATAGGATCGCTGCTATGCCGCGCCGCGTGAGATATCCGCAGGCGCGCACCCCACAACTCTGTTTGTTTTCCCTTTGGTCCTACCAGAAAAGGTCCATCTTGAAGATTCGCCGCATTCTCGCGACCGCCGTGGCCGCCGCCGTGACCACCCCGGTCGTGCTGCTCTCCGCCGCGCCCGCGTTCGCCGACACCAAGCCGGCCGCCCAGACGCAGGACCAGAAGGCCGACATCGAGGCGCTCCGCCTCGCGGTGACCAAGGCGCAGACCGCGTACGACGCCGCCGTCATCGCCGACCAGAAGACCCAGGAGGCGTTCGAGGCGCTCACCAAGGACGACCACCCGCTGGTCGTCGCCGCTGCCGCGGCGAAGAAGGCCTCCGACGAGGCCGCCGCCGCCAAGACCGCCGCCGACGCGAAGCTGGAGCAGGCCAAGAAGGACCTGGCCGCCCTGCCCGCCGACGCGACGGAGGAGCAGAAGACCGCCGCTCAGCAGGCCGTCACCGCCGCGGAGGCCGACGCCGCCACGGCCAAGACCACCGCCGAGACCAAGGCCGCCGCCGCCACCGAGGCGAAGACCGCCCTGGACGACGCGCGCGTCGCCGCCGCCCGTGAGATCTCGAAGGCCCAGGAGGCCAAGAAGAAGGCGGCCAAGGAGCTCGACGCCGCCAAGAAGGCGCTCGCGGACGCTCTGGAGGAGGAGCCGGGCGAGGAGTGCGAGGTCGACAAGAACCTCGTCACCTCCGTGACCGGCCCGAAGAAGATCACCGCCGGTACCAGCGGCGTCTTCACCTTCCGCGTCACCAACAAGGGCAAGGTCGAGCTGGGCGAGGTCGGCGGCTACGCCGAGGCCTTCAACATGAGCGACGACCTCGACAAGTACCTGCACCTCACCTGGTCCTCCGCGACCAGCCCGAAGTGGCAGGCGGTCGACGGGGAGAAGGGCTTCTCCAGCCTCTCCTCCCTCAAGCCGGGCAAGTCCTTCGACTTCAAGCTGAAGGTCGCGGTCGACACCAAGGCCCCCGCCGGCGACGGCGTCGTGGTCGCCGGCGGCGCCTACATCAACGAGGACGGCTCCTGCGGCTACGACGAGGGCGGCGCCTACGCCGAGTTCGGCATCGTCAAGGCCCACAAGCCCGGCACGGGCACGGGTGGCGGCTCCAACGGCGGCTCGACCGGTGGCAACGGCAACACCACCCAGCAGGGCGGCTCGTCCACCACTCCGGTGAACAACGGCACGTCCGGCTCGTCGACCACCGGCGGCTCGCTCGCCAAGACCGGCGCGGGCTCCTCCACGATGCCGATCGCCCTCGCGGGCGGCGCGGCCCTGGTGCTCGGTGCCGGCGCGATGGTCATGGTCCGCCGCCGTAAGGCCGGTTCGGACGCCTGACGTCCTCAGGCCTAGAGACGCCTGACGTCCCACGGCATAGAAGGGAGGCCCGCATTCCGATCGGAATGCGGGCCTTCCGATTCGGTGCCCTTCCCAATTCCCCTTCCCATTCGCGCTTCTTGTCCGACCAGAAAAGGTCCACCGTGAAGATTCGTCGCCTCCTCGCGACCGCCGTGGCCGCCGCCGTCACCACGCCGGTCGTGCTCCTCTCGGCCGCGCCCGCGTTCGCCGACACCAAGCCGTCCGGCCCCGCCGCCCGGGCGGAGCAGCAGGACGAGCTGCAGAAGCTGCGTGAGGCCGTCACCAAGGCCGAGGCGGCGCTCGACGCCGCCGAGGCGGCCTACGGGGAGGCCACCGCGGCGCTCGCCGACCTGGAGACCGGCACCACCCCGGTGCGCACCGCCGCCCAGGACGCCAAGAAGGCCGCCGACAAGGCCGCCGAGGACAAGGCGGCGGCCGACGCCGCCGTCGTGGCCGCGCAGAAGAAGTTCGACGAGGCAGCCGAGGCCGACAAGGCCGCCGCGCAGACCGCCCTCGACGAGGCGAAGCAGAAGGCCGCGACCGCCGCCGAGGCCAAGACCGCGGCCGACGCCGAGCAGCTGAAGGCCGACAAGGCGCTCGCCGACGCGCTCACCGCGGCGCGGGCGGCGAAGGCCGAGGCGCTCAAGAAGGTGGAGAAGGCCAAGGCCGAGCTCGACGCCGCCGACAAGGCCCTGGAGGAGGCGGAGGCCGGTCACGAGTGCGTGCCCGAGCCGCTCTTCACCGCGCGTCTCACCGGCCCCTCGAAGGTCACGGCCGGCACCACCGCGGACTACACCCTGCGGCTGACCAACGGCACCACCAAGGCCATGGACGAGGTCTGGCCGTTCCTGATGTTCCACGCCTTCGACACGCAGGACAAGCTGCTCGACGCCCACCTGAAGCTGCAGTACTCCACGGGCGGCGCCTGGGAGACGTACAACGTGGCCCAGGGCATCCCGCAGATCGGCTCGCTGGGCGCCAAGGCGCAGAAGGACATCAAGCTGCGGCTGACCGTCGACGGCAAGACGGCCGCGGGCAAGGGCGCGTTCGGCTACGCGGCCGACTACTGGAACGACGACGAGTCCTGCGGCGGCACGCCCGACCTGGACACCTTCGAGTTCGACATCGCCGCCAAGAAGCCCGGCACCGGGACCGGCTCCGGTTCCGGTTCCGGTTCCACCGGCGGTTCCGGTACCGGCACCGGATCCTCCGGCGGCAACGGGAACACCTCCCAGCAGGGCGGCTCGTCCACCACTCCGGTGAACAACGGCACGTCCGGGTCCGCCGGCTCCACCGGTGGGAACCTCGCCAGCACCGGTGCGGGCTCCGCCACGATGCCGATCGCCCTCGCGGGCGGCGCGGCCGTGGTGCTCGGGGCCGGGGCCGTGGTCGTGATGCGGCGCCGGAAGGCCGGCGCCGGCGCGTAAGCAAGTCGGGGACAGGGCGGCGGGGTCGCCGGTCAGCCGGCCGTGCGGGGGATGCGTTCCTCCCAGGTGCGGTGGAAGACGACCTCGTCGCCCTCCTTGCAGATCACCTCGTCCGAGGTGACGAAGGCGTCCGCGTCGCAGGAGACCTCCGAGCGGGTCTCGATCCGCACGTCCCACGCGAGCTCGGGGCGGTGCAGCCGGATCGTCCGGTCGGCGCGGGTGCGGGCGGTCAGGGGGCCGGACTCGGCGATCGTGTACGTCTCGGTCGCCTCCTCCGTGTACTCCAGGCCGTCCGGATGGACCCGGGTGCCGCCGGGGCGCGGGTCGAGCTCCAGGCGCCATTCGCCCTTGGCCACGTCCCGGACCACCACCCGCGCCGGCCGCGGCTCCTCAAGGGTGCGCGGGTAGCTCACGCCGAGGGGCTCGGACTGCTCGGGCGCCTCGAAGCTCACCGCGTCGTCCGTGCGGGCGCGGACCGGGAGGGTGAGGGCGGAGCCGGCCGGGTCGAGGGTGAAGCCCGCCGCGTCCGGCTGGGGCCAGATCCAGGGCCAGTACGCGGAGGAGACGGCGAGCCGCACCCGGTGGCCGGGCGCGAAGGCGTGGCCGGTGCCGTCGAGCTCGACGACGTACGACTCCCACTCGCCGACCTGCGCCTCCACCGCGCGGTCCGCGCCGTAACGGGCGGAGAGGTTCAGCATCCCCCGGGTGACCAGGGTGGAGGAGCCGTCCGGGGCGACGTCGCAGAGCCGGGCGACGACCTGGCCGGTCGGCGCGGGCGTCATCAGCCGGAGGTGCGCCGTCGGCCGGCCCAGGATCTCGACGGGGTCCGCGTCCTCCGGCACCGGGAAGTCGAAGCAGGCCGAGCACGCGTCCTCGTCCCGCTGGTCGGGCGGCAGGTCCGCGTCGTCGCCCCGGGGCACGAGGCGCCCCGCGTCGAGCCCGGTCCGCTGCGGCGAGTCCACGACGACCGGGGTGCCCTGGAAGGCGTACGTCACGGGGGTGACGTTCGGCGACGGCCAGGCGGGGTCCGCGACCCAGCGGCCCGGCAGCTCCTCGTACACCGTGGCCGGCGGGTGCGAGTCGCCGATCCAGGAGCGCAGCAGCGGCTCGGCCATCACGTCGTTGTCGACGCCCTTGAGGTGGTGGTCCCACCAGCGCAGGGTCTCCTGCAGGAAGCCGATCGCCGGTCCCGGCGGAAGACAGCGGTCCGGATACTGGTGCGACCAGGGCCCGATGATGCCGCGCACCCGGTCCTGCGGCAGATGCTCGACGAGCCGCAGCACGGTGTCCCGGCGCGGGTCGAGCCAGCCGCCGACGGCGAGCACGGCGGCGCGGATCGCCCCCTGGTCCTCGCGGACGCTCTCGAGGACGCTGCCGTGCCGCCAGTACGCGTCGCGGGTCTGGTGCGCGAGCCAGGTGTGCACGAACGGGCGTACGGCCGCCAGCCGCCGCAGCCACAGTTCGCGCCATTCCTCGTCGCCGTCGCCGTCGCCGGCGTACCGCGGGTCCGGCGGCCGGCACACGGCGGCGAGCAGGGCGGCCGCCCGGGCGGGCAGGCCGGCGGCGAGGACCGAGCCGCCGCGGTAGTGCACGTCGGCGGCGTAGGGGTCGTCGGTCGCGCAGACGGTCACGATCGCCTTCAGCGGCTCGGGCGCGAGCGCGGCGACCTGCAGGCTGCCGGTGCCGCCCCGGGAGATCCCGAACATTCCGACCTTGCCGGTGCACCAGGGCTGTTCGGCCAGCCACCGCACCACCGCCACGCCGTCGGCGAGCTCGACCGCGTCGTACGCGTCGTAGGTGTCTCCGGGCAGGCCCTCGCTGTTGCCGTGGCCGCGCACGTCCACCCGTACGGACGCGTAGCCGTGGCCCGCGTACCAGGGATGCCGTTGCCAGTCGCGCGGCGCGGTCCGGTCGGTGAGGCGGTCCGGAAGGTATTCGAGCAGCGCCGGTACGGGGTCGTCGGTGACCGGCCGCCAGACGCGCGCGTACAGCCGGGTGCCGTCCGGAAGAGGGATGCGGAGGTCCTCGTGCCGGGTCTCGTGAGGGAAGTCGGTACGGATCCGCGGCTTCGTTCGGGACATAACGCCTACTCCTGGTCGTATCGACTGATCACGAACATACCGGGGGTGACGGGCAGGCGCCCACGGTGATCGAAACGTGACCGGATACGCTGGCTTGAGTGAGTGGACCGACACATCGACAATCCCTGTCACCGGGACGTCGCAGGCGTGCGGTCCGGCAAGCGTCAGGGCAAGCGTCAGCAGGCGTCAGCAGACAGGAGAACCCCTCGTGACCGTCGTCGGGCCGTTCGGCCTCAGCGTGCGGGACCAGGCTCTCGAAGCCGATGTCCAGACCGGTCTCGCCGCCGTGGAGGCGGGCCTCCTCGACGCCACCAAGAGCGACGTGCCGTTCATCACCGAGGCCGCCCAGCACCTGGTGCTCGCCGGCGGCAAGCGGTTCCGGCCGCTGCTCGTGATGCTCGCCGCGCAGTTCGGCGACCCGTACGCGCCGGGCGTCGTGCCCTCCGCCGTCGTCGTCGAGCTCACCCACCTCGCCACGCTCTACCACGACGACGTGATGGACGAGGCGGCCGTACGGCGCGGGGTCGCCAGCGCCAACAGCCGCTGGGGCAACTCGCTCGCCGTCCTCACGGGTGACTTCCTGTTCGCCCGCGCCTCGCACACCCTCGCGGACCTCGGCCCCGAGGCCGTCCGCATCCAGTCCGAGGCGTTCGAGCGGCTCGTCACCGGCCAGATCCTGGAGACCGCGGGACCGCAGGAGGGCCGCGACCACGTCGACCACTACCTCGACGTGCTCGGCGGCAAGACCGGCTCGCTCGTCGCCGTCTCCTGCCGCTTCGGCGCGATGATGTCCGGCGCCGACGAGTCCGTCGTCGACATCCTCACCCAGTACGGGGAGCGGCTCGGCGTCGCGTTCCAGCTCGCCGACGACGTCCTCGACATCGCCTCCGACTCCCACGAGTCCGGCAAGACCCCGGGCACCGACCTCCGCGAGGGCGTCCCCACCCTGCCCGTCCTCCACCTGCGCGCCGCCGCGGCCGCCCACGGCCGGCCGGAGGACCTGGAGCTGCTCGCCCTGATCGAGAGCGACCTCACCGACGACGCCCGCCACGCCGAGGCCCTCCGCCGTCTGCGCGTCCACCCCGCCCTGGAACAGGCCCGCCGCGACACCGTCCGCTTCGCGGAGGAGGCCCGCTCCATGCTCACCCCGCTCCCCGAGGGCTACGCGAAGGCCGCCCTGCAGGAGATGTGCGACGCGGTGGTGCACCGGGCGGGCTAGCCGGCCGGCAGCCGTTCGGGGTTGGCCGTTCGGGGGTAGCCGTTCGGGGGGCTGCCCTAGGGGCGGGTCATCCTGGAGGGGTACGGAAGGTTGATCCCGGGGGCTGACGATTCCGGGCCGCCGTCCTGGTGTGATGGATCCATCGAAACAGGGTCCATCAGGGCACGGAGGGAACGCAGACCATGGCAGCAGAGCGCAAGGCGAGTCGTTACATCGTCCCGGTCGCGGTGGCCGGAGTGGCCGCTGCGACCATCGGCCTGGTGCCGGCGCTCGCCGCGTCCGGCGACCCGGATCTGCCGGAGATCACGGCGCAGCAGCTCATCGAGAAGATCGCCGCCTCGGACACGCAGACGCTGTCCGGCACGTTCAAGATCAGCACCGACCTGGGGCTGCCGTCCGTCGCCGGTCTGCTCCCGTCGGCCGTGCCGTCCGGGCCCGGCGGGTCCTCGACCGCCGACCCGTCGGCGAAGCTCGCCGAGCTGGTGTCGGGCTCGCACACGCTGCGGGTGGCGGCCGACGGTCCGGAGCGGCAGAAGCTCACGGTGCTCGACGGCTCGGACGAGTACAGCCTGATCCACAACGGGGACGACGTCTGGGCGTACGACAGCAAGTCGGGCGAGGTCTTCCACGAGAAGGGCCAGTCCCCTAAGGGTGAGGGCCCGCACGGCAAGGCTCCGAAGGGGCACGAGGAGCTGCCGGGCACGCCCAAGCAGCTCGCCGACGAGGTCCTGAAGGCGGCTGGGGACACCACCTCGATCACCGTCGGCGGTACGGCCAAGGTGGCCGGCCGGGACGCGTACCAGCTGGTGATCAAGCCCAAGCAGGCCGGTTCGACGGTCGAGTCGGTCAAGATCGCGGTGGACGCGTCCACCGGTACGCCGCTGAAGTTCACCCTCGACTCCGTCAGCGGCGGCAAGCCGGTCGTCGACGCGGGCTTCACCAAGGTGGACTTCGCCAAGCCGGCCGCCGACACCTTCGACTTCAAGGCGCCGAAGGGTGCCAAGGTGACGGAGGGCGCGGCGGAGAAGGCCGGAAAGGACGCCGGCAAGGATGCCGAGGACGAGTTCGGCAAGGGCTTCGGTGGGCTCCTCCCTGGCCTGGGCGAGGGCGGCAAGGGCGGTGCCGGCGAGCCCCAGATCATCGGCGAGGGCTGGACCACCGTCGCCAAGCTGAACACCGGCGCCCCGGCGCCCAAGACGGACGACGCGCCGAAGGAGGTCCAGGGCTTCCTGGACGCCCTCGGCGACAAGGTGAGCGGGAAGTTCGGCTCCGGCACCGTCTTCAAGACGAAGATCGTCAACGTTCTGATGACGGACGACGGCACGGTCTACGTCGGTGCGGTCACGCCCGACAAGCTCGTCGCGACGGCCGACTCGGCCAAGTAGGCCTGGAGCAGTACCGGTTGGGACCCCGGGTGGGTCGGGGCGATGGTCACCGACCCACCCGGGCGTTTCTTACGGGAACGTCAGCTTGAAGCTGTTGATGTAACCCGTGTCGGCCGAGGCCTTGTCCTGGACGCGCAGCTTCCAGACACCGTTGGCGACCTCGCTCGACGCGTTCACCGTGTAGGTCTGGTTGATGTTGTCCGTGCTGCTGCCGGTCCGGTTGTGCAGGTTGTAGACCGAGCCGTCCGGCGCGATCAGGTCGACGACCAGGTCACCGATCCACGTGTGGACGATGTCGACGCCGACGGCGAGGTTGCTCGGCGCGTTGCCGGACACGCCGCTGACGGTCACCGACGAGGTCACCGCGGCGCCCGCGTCCGGGATGGACACGTCGGCGGTGTTCTCGAAGACCGTGCCGGTCGGCGGGGGAGTGGTGGAGCCGCTCGACAGGTTCCAGATCGCGTACGCGATGGCGTCCGAATTCCGGTCCAGGGCCGTGTCGTTGATGTTCGCCGACGTGTCGCACGAGGAGTGGTAGCAGCGGTCGAAGGCCTGGCCGGCCGTGCCGCCCCACTTCTGCGCCTGCGCCGAGGTCTTGGTGTAGTCGGCGCCGGAGAACAGGCCGCCGACCGGCACGCCCACGTTCTTGAACGGCGCGTGGTCCGAGCGCCCGTCGCCCTCGGTCTCGATCTCGGTCGGGATGCCGATCCCCGCGTAGTACGTCTTGAAGGTCTGCTCGATCGTCGGGTCGTCGTCGTAGACGAAGTAGCCCGGGTTCGGCGAGCCGATCATGTCGAAGTTCAGATACGCCTTGATCTTGGCGCGCTCGGTGGACGGCGTGTTGTTCACGTAGTACTTCGAGCCGACCAGGCCCAGTTCCTCGGCGCCCCACCAGGCGAAGCGCAGGTGCTTCGTGGGCTGGAGCTGGGCGCGGGAGACGGCGAGCGCGTTCTCCAGGATGGCGGCGGAGCCCGAGCCGTTGTCGTTGATGCCGGGCCCGGAGGTCACCGAGTCGAGGTGCGAGCCGGACATGACGACCTGGTTGGGGTCGCCGCCCGGCCAGTCGGCTATCAGGTTGTAGCCGGTGGAGCCGTTGTACGAGAACTGCTGGAGGGCGGTGGTGTACCCGGCCGCGTCCAGCTTGGCCTTCACGAAGTCGATCGACGCCTTGTAGCCGGTACGGCCGTGGGCGCGGTTGCCGCCGTTGGCGTTGGCGATCGACTGGAGGTCGGCGAGGTGCTGCTTGACGTTGGTGACCGAGATGTCGGGCGGCGTGACGGCGGCCGGGGCTGCCGGGCTCGCCGGGGCGGCGTTCGCCGGGACGGCGCCCGCGAAGGCGCCGAGGACGAGGGCCGAGGCGCCGGCCAAGGCGGAAAGTCTCGCGGAGAGATTCATGTGGGGGCTCCGGATTCCGAACTGGGGATGGGACGGAACGTGCGAGCGCCTCGCGCCGTGGGTGACGCGAGGCGTGGAGCTGTGCGAGGTGCAGGTACAGGTGCGTGGTGTGCCTACTGCAGCGCACGGGCGGCTGTGCCGTGCGTGACGAATGTTCAGTGAGAGTTTGACTTCCCGTCAAGAGCAGAATCCGGTCAGGGCTGTTCGCTCTCCGAACACCCCAGCGTCCGCAGCTTCAGCGTCGACAGCGCGTCGTTGACGGGATGAGCTCCGCTCCACCGCATGAGGTTGATGGCGATGGACATCTGGCGCCTGCCGTCCTCACGCGTCATCGACACCGCCCCGGCGCCCCACACCGTCCCCTCGTTCCCCCAGAAGGTGCCGCAGCCCGGCACCTCGACCTTCTGCAGCCCCAGGCCGTACGAGATCGTCGACCCGTCCAGGGCGATCACCGGCACCGTGCGCCGCATCTGCGCCAGCGAGGCCGGGGAGATGATCCGGCCGCCGAGCAGCGTCCGGTAGAAACGGTTCAGGTCCTCCATGGTGGACACCAGGCCGGCCCCGGTCATGTCCCACGACATGGTGTAGACGCTGTAGTCGCGCGGCGGTTCGAGCGCGCCCCACAGCGCCTCGTACATCTTCGAGTGCGGTCCCTCGATCCGCGGTCCGGTGGGGAAGAAGGTGTGCCGCAGACCGGCCCGCTCGATGACGTTCCGGGTGATGTACTCCTCCGCCGGGACGCCCGTCACCCGCTCCAACAGCTCGCCGAGCAGCAGGTAGTTGGTGTTCGAGTAGACGCCGGGCAGAGCGCCGGGTTCGGCGGACGGCGGGGCGGCGAGACCGAGCGCGATCAGGTCGGTCGCCCGGAAGTGCGTGTAGCGGTTCTCGTCGAGGCTCTTCGAGGAGACCGGCCCGTCGGCGCCGGTGATGGACGGGAAGGCGTACGGGATGTACTCGGCGAAGCCGCTGGTGTGGTTGAGCAGCATCCGCACCGTGACCGCCCGCCCGCGCTCGCCCGGCACCAGGTCGGGCAGGTAGTCGCCGATCGGCGCGTCGAGCCGGACCCGGCCCTGCTCGACCTGCTGGAGGACGGCGGCGGAGGTGAAGGTCTTGGTGATGCTGCCGACCCGGTGCAGCAGGTCGGGCCGGACCGGCCGGCCGCTCTCCAGGTCGGCGACGCCGGCCGCGCCCCGCCAGGTGCGCCCGGCGTCCCGTACCTCGGCGAACGCGCCGGGCATCCCCGCGGCGTGCAGGTCGTCCAGGGCGGACTGGAGCCCGGCGGGGTCGAGCCCGGGGGTGGGGGCGGGGGCGGTGGGTGTGCTCGCGGTGGCGGGGGTGGTGCTCGCCATCAGGCTGAAGGCGGCGAGCCCGAGCAGGGCAAGGCGCAGTTTCATGAGGTCGTACTCCTCGCTGGGGGTCTTCAGTCGGTGAGGGCGCGGCGCAGCACCGCGCCCAGCTCGGCGTTCTGGCGCTGCGAGACATCGGCCGTGACGATCGCCTGCGAGCCGTGGAAGGTGCCGGGCCACTGATGCAGCTCGACGGGCACGCGGGCCTGGAGCAGGCGCAGCGCGTAGTGGATGTCCTCGTCGCGGTTGGGGCAGAGCTCGGCGGTCGCGATGTACGCCGGGGGCAGCCCGGTCAGGTCCTCGACGCGGCCGGCCGCGGCGTACCCGCCGGCTGGGGGCTCGCCGCCGACACCACCGACACCGCCGACACCACCGACACCGCCGACTCCGCCGACCCCGTGGAGGTAACTGCGCCAGGAGGCAGCGCACTTGTCGCGGTCGATCCACGGGGTGTCGGTGAAGTGGCGCTGCGACCACGTCTCCTGGCGGTCGTCCAGCTGCGGCTGGTTCAGCAGCTGGAACCGGATCGCCGGGCCGCCCTCGTCGCGCGCCCGCAGGGCGAGCGCCGCGGCCAGGCCGCCGCCCGCGCTGTGCCCGCCGACGGCGATCCGGTCGGGGTCGACGCCGAGCCGGTCGGCGTTCCGGACCGTCCACTTCAGTACGGCGTAGGCGTCGTCGAGGGCGGCGGGGTACGGGTGCTCCGGCGCGAGCCGGTAGCCCACCGACACCACGACCTGGCCGGAGCCGACGGCGATCCGGGTGGCCCAGGGGTGCTCGCTGTCGAGGTCGCCCATGACGTACCCGCCGCCGTGCAGCCAGACGACGGCGCCGCGCGCGCCGCGCGGCCGGTAGATCCGTACGGGCACGTCGGGCTGCTCCGGCTCGTGGCTTTCGCCGTCCACCGTCGCGCCCGGCACCGTCGCGTCCTCCACCGTCAGGCCCTCGGTCTCCGGGGCGGGCACGGCGGCGGCCAGCTTGCCGAACCCGGCGCGGGCGGCGACCGGGTCGGCGAAGTCGGCATCGGGGAACAGCGGGACGAAGGCTTCGAGTTCGGGATCCATGACGCCCATCCTCACGGCGGCCACGGCCGCCGGGCAGCCGCCGTCCGTCGCGTGTCCGGGGCCGGACGCGCACCGATCGGCGCCCCCGCCGGCCGGCCGCGGCTTCTATCCTTCCGGCATGGAGGCACTGGCCCTGCGCGTGTCCGGACTCGATCCGTACGTCGACGGAGCGATCCGCGTCGTCGCGTTCTACGACACCCTGATGCGCCGCCGCGTCGACCTTCCGGCCCTCGCGCGTGCCTCGGCTGGCCTGGCGGAGTGCGTCGCCGGCATCCGGCTGCACGGTTCGGGCCGGGCCATCCGGTTCTCGCCGCTGGGCACGGAGGCCCCGGCCCCGGCCCCTACCTCGGCCCCGACCTCGGCCCCGTCGCAGCCGGTGTCCCCCACGGCGCCGGTCCTCCTCGACGAGGAGGAGATCGGCACGGTGTGGCTGGAACGGGCGGGCGCGCCCCACCAGTTGGACGAGATCCTGCTCGACCGGCTCGCGATCGCGGTCGCGGCGGCCGTCGAGCGCTACGGCCCGACCCGTACCACCATGGCCGACCCGGCCCTCGTCGAACTGGCCGTCTCCGCCGGTACGGACGAGGTGGCCCGGGCCCGCGCGCTGCGGCTGCTCGGCTTCGCCGCCGGGGCGCCGCTGCACGTCGTCGCGGTGCGCTCGGCGGCCGTACCGCTCGACCGGGTCGGGGCCGGCATCTGCCCCGGCGGCCTGGTGAAGGCGGCGTCGCTCGCCGCGCCGTGCGAGGGGACGGGCGTGCTCCTTGCCACCGCCGTGGACCGGGACGGATTTCCCGAGGGGGTACGGGCGGGGCTCGCCCTCGCGGGGGCCGACGCGCTCGATGCGTCCTGGCACCGGGCGCGTACCGCGCTCCGCTTCACCTCGACCCGCGAACCGGTGCTGCACTACGCGCAGTTGGGCGCCCTCGCCCTCCTTGCCGAGGTCCCGGACGCGGTGGCCCGCGCCAACCCCGACGTGGCCGCCCTGGCCCGGCTCGCCGGCAACGGCAACCCGGAGGACCTGGAGACCCTGGACGCCTACTGCGCCACCGGCTCCCTCCGCCGCGCCGCCGACCTGCTGCACCTCCACCACAGCAGCGTCTCGCGCCGCCTCGACCACCTGTCCCGCGCCCTTGGCCTGGACCTGACCGACCCGACGGGCCTGACGCGGGCGCGGCTGGCCTTGACGGCGTGGCGGCTGCTGCCTACTCCTGGGTGAGCACGGCCACGGTCTCGCGCACCCGCTCGTCCGGGTCGTCGGCCAGCACCCGCAGCAGGGCCTCCGCCTCGGGCGTCTCGCGGCGCACCAGGCCCTCGACCACGATGTCGCGGACGTCGGGGTCGGGGTCGCCGGCCAGGTCGGTCAGCAGGGCGTCGGCGCCGGGGGTGTCGCGGTACGCGATGCTCTCGGCCACGGCTTGTCGTACGGCCGCGTCGGCCGCGTCGTCGGCCAACTCCCGCAGCAGCGCGTCCACTCCGGGCGTCGACCAGCGCGCCACCGCCCGGGCGAGCTCCTGCCGTACGCCCGCGTCCGGATGCCCGGCGAGCCGCGCGAGCCGGGCCACCGGGCCGCGCCTGCGGAGCCGGTACCAGCGCAGCGTCTCGCACAACGCGGCTGTGTCGTCGCGGAGTTCGGCCCGGTCGAGCCGGGCGAGCAGCAGGCGGGACGCCGGCGCGGGACCGTACTCCGGGAGCGCGCGCCGTTCCCGCGTCCGCCGCGCGTTGTACCCGCCGGGCACCTGGCAGGCGTCGCAGGGGCAGGGCGCGGTGCCGTGCGCGTCGGGCATGTACCGCCAGCCGTTGACCTGCCGCACCTCCCGCACGTACCGGATCTCCCCGCGCCCCACCGCGCGCGGCAGAAACACCTCCCACCCCCGCGCGTCCTCCAGCCCCCGTATCCGCCGCACGGCCCCGGCCGCCGTCGTCACCTCGGGCTCCCGCTCCCCGTACCGCCCGACGCTCACCGCCTCCTCGTCCGGCAGCCGTACGTGCACGGCGACGATCCCCCGCGGCCCGGGCCGCCGGGCCAGCTCGCGCAGCCACTGGTGGGTGAGCGCGTACGACTCCACCACGGGAAACATGTACACCCCGCGCCCCGACTTCGCCCCGGGCCCGGGCCCGTGGGCCTTGATCCCGCTGCGCCGGATGCGGGTGGCGTGGACGGCGGGGGTGAGATGCACGAAGGTCGCCATGCGGCGATGCTAGGTGAGGGACTTGACCGCCGCGTGCATGCGCAAGGACCCCCACGAGCGGCCGCCCCTCGGTGACGTCCTCGCCCACCCGACCTCCCTGCGCTCCTCCGGCCACAAGTAGACGTTCCGATGACCGACGGCGACGTGGGCGGACAGGTCCTTCTCGGGCCGCAGCCCGTCCGCCCGGCTAGCCCGCCAGAGCCGCCATCCACAGGTAGACGACCGCGAGCACCGCGCCCGTGCCGATCGCGAGGGCGGCGATCAGTGCGCAGCCGAGAGTCCCGGTCGTCGTGGCGATCGCCGTCCAGGCGAAGCGGGTTACGCGGTCGGCGCGCCGGACGGCGTCCTCGCAGGCGCGGTCGTCGTACCAGGCGTCGCGATCGTTCACGGCTGCTCGCCGGTGCAGGTGTAAAAGTCGCAGCGGTAGACGTGGACGACTCCGGGGAGGTCGGCGATCTCGTCCCTCAGGTCGCTCTCGGTCCGGCCGCGAGTGAAGGTCTCCGGCATGTTCACGTCGACGACCGGTTGCCCGGCGCGCTCGTAGACCTGCACATCGGTGGCGCCGTAGTCCCACAGCCGCTCCGTGCTCTGGTTGAACTGCGGGTCGCGGGCGCGGTCCATGGAGTCCACGGTGGCGCGGAAGTAGGGCGGCGGTTCGTTGTCGGGGTCGACCTGGTTCATCTGATGGAGGCTCAGGGCGAGAGCCGCCGCGGCGACGAGGGGCGTGATCGCGGAGAACCAGGGCCCCGGCCGGCTGCCGCTGCCGGGTCCCACGAAGGCCGCGATCACCAGGATCAGGGCGGCCGGTACGAACAGGAACATGCCGATCACGGCGCCCACCAACGTCCACACCAGCAGGCCGAGCCCGGTGACGAGGCAGACCCGGGCGCAGATCTTCGGGCTCTCCGCCATCGGCAGCGGCAGGAGGGTCACCACCGCCGTGACCAGGAACAACCCGCCCAGGAGCGGCGCTGCCACCAGCCCCAGAAGGGCGGTGAGCCCCGCCACCACGACCCCCGCGACGACCCACCCCCGCTGCCGGGTGGACACTCTCCGACCTTCCTCCATCGTCCTTCCCCCCCCCCCTCACGATTGAACGCGTTCAAGTCATCTTGAACGCGTTCAAGGTAGCACTCGGCGGTGCCGAGAGGGAGTCGGATGGCGTCGATAGGATCGAGGCCCAGGGAGTGGTGTGATGAAGACATCGAGGCGGGGCGGCGAGGGCTGGACGTACGCGCTGACCGCGGACGAGGACGACGCCGACTTCTGGGGCTTCGCCCGCGACGCCGAAGGGCTGTTCACCCCGCTGCCGGATACGCCGTCGGACACGGAGGAGGGCGCACGTCGCGTGCGCCTCGTGGGCTGCCGAGCGCAGGGCGGTCTCCTGAAGAGCCTGGCTCACGTCGGCGGCCGTCGCGCCGTGGCGGGGAACGCCTGGGTCGAGCTCCTCGACGCCGAGGGCGTCACCATGGGCTCGTACTTCGTCAACGACGTCACGTTGACCGACGTCCAGCCCTCCGCCCACGGCGCCGATCTCGTCGACCTGACGACGACGCTTTGGTGCGAGAACGCCCTGCCCGGCGCGGACGCCATCTGGGACCTGGTCCGCACGGGGCGGCTGAACCGCACCGGCATGTGGCACGGTCTCGCCCCCGAGGGGCGACGCGCGTGGCTGTCGGTGGCACTGTGGTCCCACACGTACCGACGCCGGGGAAAGCCCGACGCGCCCGCGGGGCAGACGTTCACCCTGGACGGCCGGCACGTCGTCGACCGCGACAGCTTCTACTGCGCGATCGGCGAGGCCGTCAACGGGCCCGGCGGGTACTTCGGGTGGAACCTCGACGCGCTGGATGACTGCCTGAGGGGCGGTTGGGGTGCCGCCGCTCCCTTCACCCTGCTGTGGGACTCCTCCGCCCGGGCGAGGGAGCGGTGGGCTGAGTACGACGCCGGGCTGTTCGACGAGCTCCGGGAGATCTTCGAGGAGCGGGGCGTGAGCGTCGTCCTTCGGCGGTAGCCTGCCCGCGTGGCGGGGACCTGGGATGAGCAGCAACTGATCGCGGACGGCTTCGAGCGGGTGTACGCCGAGTCGGACTGGTACGACGGACCGCGCGCCGGCCTTGCCGACATCGGCGGGAGGCCGCACTACTTCCAGAGCGACGAGTACGACCACGCCGACGAGGCCGATCAATACCAGGTCTGGCCCGCGAGCGAGGCCGCGGTGGGGCTGGAACGCGAGCAATGGGCGATCTTCGCCAGGTGGAACGAGCGTAGTGAGGCCGGTGAGGTCGGTCCGGAGAGTCATCCGGGCCGCGGCGGGATCGACGCCCGTTACGACGAACTGGAGCAGCTGCTTGCCCCGCACCGCCAGGCGCCGGACGACACGCGGCGGTTGGTGGGCGAGTTGCGGTTCGTTGAAGGGGCCCGCTACCGGGTCGATGGGCTCGACTACTGGATGCGGTGGCGCTCGAGCAGGTAGCGGGACGTGGTCGGCTTGTGTCATCGCGGGCGATAACTCCGGCGACGTCGGCGATCGCCACCGGGATACTCGTCACCCATGGATGAGGTCGAGGTCGTCGTCGCCCATTCCGAGCGCGCGACCCTGCGCGTCGGCGACGTGTTCCTGAAGGTGGACGCCGATCAGGCGCGTATCGACGTCGAGGTCGAGGCGATGTCTCGCGCGCCGGTCCCGACCCCGGAGGTCCTGTGGCG
This sequence comes from Streptomyces fradiae, assembly GCF_041270065.1. NCBI lineage: Bacteria > Bacillati > Actinomycetota > Actinomycetes > Kitasatosporales > Streptomycetaceae > Streptomyces > Streptomyces fradiae. Next base: position 4,680,330 of record NZ_CP065958.1, read on the forward strand.
CAAGCCGCCCGTGCTCGCGATCGCCGCACTCCCGGGGGCGCCGCTCGGGCGCCTCGGCGGGGCGTCGAGCGGGGCGTCGACCGGACCGTCGAGCGGGTCGTCGGCGGCGTGGGCCGCGGCGGGTGCCGCCATCCGTACGCTGCACGACGCGCCGCTGCCGCCCTGGCCGGGCCGGGCAGGCCGGAGCAGCGTCGCGCTGGCGGCGGAACTCGACGCCGAGTGCGAGTTGCTCGTGACCAGGGGCCTCCTCCCCGCCGACCTGGTCACCCGTAACCGCCGGGTCGCCCAGGCCGCGCTCCGGCCGTGGACTCCGGCGTTCACGCACGGCGACCTGCAGATCGCGCACGTCTTCGTCGAAGGCGACGAGGTGACGGGCATCATCGACTGGTCCGAGGCGGGCCAGGGCGATCCCCTGTACGACCTCGCCACCTTCACGCTCGGACACGAGGAGCGCCTCGACGACGTCCTCGCCGGCTACGGCCAAGGCCACGGCTACGGCCACGGCACCGAGGTCGACCTCGACGTGATCCGCGCGTGGTGGGCGTTGCGGAGCCTGCTGGCGGTTCGCTGGCTGATCGAGCACGGCTTCGACCCCTTCGCACCGGGCTGCGAGGTCGACGTGCTGAAGTCCCGGATGTGAGACGCCCATCGCGGTCGGGCTTTCTCAGGCGGCCGGTGCCTCTGCCGGGCGGCAGTCGCGGCAATGGCCGGGGGCGGGGGAGCGGAAGGCGCGGTCGCAGGTGTCGCAGTTCTGGAGGGGGATGGGGGCGGCGGCTGCCGGTTTGGTGGGGAGGCGGGGTGGGAGGAGGGCCGTGAGGCGGTGGGTGAGGAGGCCGGCCGGGTGGGCGAGGTCGGCGGGGAGGTTCGCGGAGAGGGTGCGGCGGATGGCGTCGGGGCGGGCGCCCCGGTCGAGCCAGGCCGTGACCCCTGGTGCCAGGCGCTCGATGTCGCGCTCGGAGAGCAGCAGCCGGGGGTCGTGGACGCGCAGGCCCGCGAGGAGTTCCGCGGCGGCGCGGTGGCGTTCCGCGAGCGGGATCGGGGGCGGCGGCGGAGCCGGGCGCGGAGCCGGGCTCGGAGCCGGAGGTGCGGGCTTCTCCCGTACGGGCGGCGGGGACGGGGGCCGGGGCGGCGTCTTGCGTACGGGCTCGGGCTCAGCCCCCGGCCGGTTGTACGAGACCGTACGGTGCACGAACCGCCCGTCCGGCAGCCGCTCCCTGAAGCGCTTCAGATAGCCGACGGCCTCCAGCTCCCGCATGGCGCGGGCGATGCACAGCTCGCTGTTCGGACACTGGGCGGCGATCGCCTTGATTCCGACGGAGGCCCCGGCGGGCAGCGACTCGAGGTAGAGCGCCAGCCCCCGCGCCTGCAGGGAGAGCTTGCGGTGCTGGGCGAGATCGTTGCCGACCACCACATAGCGCGTGGTGAGCCGGACATTGACGTGAATGAGCCCGGAGGCGCGCGAGGGCGCGCTAGGGTGCTTGAAAGCCATCGGGAAGGTACTGCTTCCTCGTTGGTCAGGCCCTCGATCGGGATGCCAGTCCCGGCCGGGGGCCGACGTATGTCTGGAGTTGTCGCGGCGAGCATATGCCAGGCAACCGGCAACAAATCCAGTCCAGTTGGCCCAAGTCACCCATGTGAGTGATGGTGGGTGAGGGGGAGGCTGGAGGGGTTGGGTCAGGGATTTCCCCGGGATTAAAACCCTTACGTCGTGGGTCACCGCGACGCGGGCGTCCACGACGTGGTCGCCACGACGGGGCGCCGCTTACAGCAGGGCCAGCTCCGCCCACACCGTCTTGCGCGGTACGGGACCGAGCCGTACGCCCCACTCCCGCGCGAGCCCCTCCACGATCCGCAGCCCGCACCCCGCCGCCGCGACGGGCAGCCGGTCACCCCGCGTGTCGGTGACCTCGACACGGAGAGTGCCCGTGAGCACGAAGAGCCCGAGTCGAAAGTCCCGGCCGGGCACGCGGCCGTGCGTGACGGCGTTCGCGGCGAGCTCGGCGACGATCTGGGCGGCGGGCTCCGTGAGGTGGTCAAGGCCCCAGGAACGCAGCTGCTCGACGGCGAGCAGCCGGGCGAGACGGGCGCCGCGCGGGGTGGCGGAGAGCTGAATTCCGAATTGGCGTACGGACGCCACGAGTTGGGTGGGTTCCTGATTCATGTCACCCAGCGTGGCGGGATGTGCTTACGCTGCCCATCGAACATGCCCTTACGTACGGTTACTGTCTTGAGACTGTCCGGTCGTGTCTCGACTGTCTCGGACCGCGCTCCGGGTAGAGGGCCGCCACGAGGAGGTGGGCACGCATGAGCGTGGACGAGGTGGACGGTGCGGTCGTCGAGGACGCGGGCTGGGAGGTCGATCCCGGCGACGAGCCGGCCAAGGCCGTCTTGGCCACGGTCGGACGCCAGCTCAGGACCTGGCGGGAGGCCAAGGGCCTACGCGTGGCCGAGTTCGGCGAACTGACCGGTTATGGCGAGGACATGATCCGGAAGCTGGAGCGCGGCGAGCGCATCCCCCGCCCGGAGTTCCTGGACAGGGCAGACACCGTGCTGGGAGCGGGCGGGGTCATTCGGGCCCTGAAGGAGGACGTCATGGAGGTCCGCTACCCGAAGAAGCTGCGGAGCCTGGCGAAGATGGAAGCTCGGGCGGTGGAGTTCTGCATGTACAGCAACTACAGCATGCATGGACTTCTGCAGACCGAGGAGTTCTCGCGAGCGCTGCTCAGGACGCGGCGCCCCGCCTACGGCCCGGCTGAACTTGAGCGGCACGTGACGTCCCGTGTGGCACGTCAAGCAGTGCTGGATCGCATGCCGGGGCCAGAGTTCAGTTTCGTCCAGGAAGAGGTGACGCTGCGGCGCCCCATCGGGGGCAAGATGGTGCTGCGTGGCCAGCTCGAACATCTGCTGGGGGTCGGTGACTTGCCCAACGTCGAGATCCAGGTGATGCCAACCGAGCGAGCCGATCACCCCGGCTCGGGCGGGATGATCGAGCTGCTCAAGTTCGGGGACGGCACTGCCGTGGGGCGCTCCGAGGGTCTCTTCAACGGCCGCCCGGTCTCCGACCTCAAACAGCTTCGGATCTTGGAGCTGCGCCATGGCATTATCCGGGCTCAGGCCCTCACTCCGGGGGAGTCGCGGGCCTTCATCGAGCGACTGCTGGGAGAGACATGATCCGCAAGGCCGAGTTGGCGTGGTTCAAGAGCAGCTACAGCAGTAACAGCGAAGGCGATGACTGCGTCGAGGTCGCCACCACCCCCGGCACCGTCCACGTCCGCGACTCCAAGGTCGCCGAAGGCGCCCGACTCGCCTTCGGCGTCGGCGCATGGGCCGGGTTCGTCGCCCACGCGTCGCGCGACCATGGGTGAGCTCATCCTGATCCGGCACGGGCAGACCGAGTGGAGTCTCTCGGGCCGGCACGCCGGCCGCACCGACGTGCCGCTGACCGCCGCCGGGGAGGCCGCCGCCAGGGCGCTGGGGCCGAGGTTGGCGTCGCGGCGGCTCGGCGCCGTGTTCAGCAGTCCGTTGGGCCGGGCCATGCGGACGGCCGAGCTGGCCGGGCTGACGGGCGTCAAGCCCGATCCGGATCTGTTGGAGTGGGACTACGGCGGCTACGAGGGGCTGACCGCCGAGCAGATCAGGGAGTTGAAGCCCGGGTGGGATCTGTGGCGGGACGGGGTCGTTCCCGGGGACGCCGATCACCCCGGGGAGGAGCTCCAGCAGGTGGCCGCGCGGGTGGACGCGGTCCTGGGCCGCGTCCGTACGCTCCTGCGCGCGGGCGACGGAGACGTCGCCGTCGTCGCGCACGGGCATCTCACCCGCGTGCTCACCGTGCGCTGGCTCGGTCTCGACGCCGCCGAGAGCCGGATGTTCGGGCACCCGCACCCCGGCAGCCTCAGCTTCCTGGCCGAGGAGGACGGGCAGCCGTACGTCTCCGCCTGGAACGTCCCGTAGCCAAGCCGGGCGCACGGGCACCTACCGGGTTACGTGATCAGACGCGGCCGTAGAACAGGCTGCCCGGCGCGTCCGGGTCGTTCGAGTAGAAGTGCTCGCGGGTCGCGCGGATGAACTCCTGGCGGGAGATCGAGCCGTCCCCGTCCGTGTCCAGTCGGTGGAACGCCTCCATCGCGTCGGGCGAGTCGGTCTTCCACACGTCCTTCAGGAGGCGGGCGAACTCGTCCCGACTGATCTCGTTGTCGCCGTTGACGTCGACGACGTCGAAGATCGCGTGGGCGGAGCCCTCGACCACGTTGAGGCGGCTGGTGTCGACGGCCGCCAGCCGGCTGGCGGTGACGAACTCGTCCTTGGTGAGGCGGTCCCCCTGCACGCCCGAGTGACGCAGCAGTTCCATCCAGTTCATCTGCTGGCTGGCGACGAGCGCCCTGGCCCGGTACTCGTTCTTGTCGAGCTTGTACGCCGCGATGTAGCGGTCGGCGAGGCTCTGGTAGTCCGACCAGTCCAGGTAGCCGTCGCCGTTGGCGTCCTTGCTGTCGAACTCGCGCTCAAGCTTGGTGGTGATGACGTCCGTGGTCATGGGGCGTCGTGTCCTTCCGTGCCGTGATCTTGTCGTGCGGGCCTGCTCAGCCTGCTGCAGGAGATCGATCCGGAATAGGGAATTCCGCGGAATCCACTCGTTCCGGTGATCACGGACCGCGTCCATTCACGCGACGCCGCTGGCCTACGCTGCCCCGCGTGGACATAGACCTCGGCAACGGCATCGTCGGCGCGATCCTCGGCGTCGTCTTCGCGACGCTCTTCCAACAGTGGACCCAGGACGTGTGGTTCAGGATTCGGCGGCGGTCGGCCGGGGCGGTACGGAGCTTCACGTACCGGCGAGCGCAGAGCGGCGGGGGCGGGCCGGTGGCGTGGTCGACGTTCGCGATCGGGCCGCTGCACACCTCCGCGCTGCTCGTCGAGGGGGACGGGGACCAGGCCATCGCGCCCGAGTCCGTACACGTGCAGGTCCTGGAGGGCGAGGTGCGGCTGCCGGAGGGGATGGAGCCGTGGAGGGAGGAGATCGAGGCGGAGGAGCGCCGGGCCGCCGAGGCGGGGGAGCGGGCGCCGGTGTGGAACGGACCGCGGTACGCCGTCGAGTCCGTCGAGGTGTCCCGTACCGCGCTCGACGAACGGCCCGAGGTGCACCTGCGGCTGCGGCCCACCGACTACTTCACCTTCCTCGCCGCCCAGCAGCTCGACCGCCGCCTGCCCGACGGCACCACCCCGCGCGGCCGCTACCTCGACCCGGCCGACCCCCTCGCCGCGCCCGACTTCCTGCAGTGCAGCTTCGGCGCGAACATCGCCGTCGTCACCGCCGACCACCTCCTCGTGGTCACCCGCCGCAGCAACCGGGTACGGGTCGGCTCCGGGGTCTGGAACTCCTCCGTCAACGAGGGCCTGGCCCGCCACATCGACTCCGCCGGCCGCAACGCGCCCGATCTGCACGCCGTCGCCCGGCGCGGCATGCGGGAGGAGCTGTCGCTCGAACCCCACGAGTACACCCTGGAGTTGCTCGCCTTCGCCCTCGACGTCGAGCGGCGCCAGTGGTGCGCCCACTTCTACGCCCGCCTGAAGGACCTGACCGGCGACGGCCTGCGCGAGCGGATGAGCCGCGGCGTCGCGGACCGCTGGGAGCACCAGCACATCGCGTACGTGCCCTTCCGCACAGCCGACGTCACCCGCTTCATGCTCGCCCCCGAACGCCTCCACCACTGGGCCCCGGTCGCCCCGTCCCTGTTCCACCTCGCGCTCGTCCACGTCCACGGGCGTGCGTCCGTGGAACGGGCCGAGGCGCAGGTCGTCCGGAGGCTGTGACGCCGGCTCCCCGCCAGCTACGCGTCCGAATACCGCCAGCGGGCGACGTCGCACCAGCGTGACCCTGGTGCCATGACCACTACCACGTACACCGCACTCGCCATCCCCTCCGCCGCCCTCGCCCAGCTCCGCTCCGTCGACGACGCCGGGCGCCCCTGCCGGGCCTTCACGGCCGACGGCGACGCCGCCGGAAGCCCGCTGCGCTGCTGTCTGCGTGCCGCGCGGGCCGGGGAGCGGATCGCGCTCGTGTCGTACGCGCCGCTGCGGCGGTGGGCGGCCGGGAGCGAGGCCGAGCCCGGGGCGTACGACGAGCAGGGGCCCGTGTTCATCCACGCCGAGGAGTGCGGCGGGCCGGACCCGGCGCATCGGGCGTACCCCTTCGACCGGCCCGGCGCGCTGCGGACCCTGCGGCGGTACGACGCCGGCGGGCGGATCGTCGGCGGGCGGCTGTTCGAGATCCCGGAGGCGGCCACGGCCGGGTTCGACCGGGCGTTCGCGGAGGCGTTCGCCGATCCGGGGGTCGCGCTCGTGCACGTACGGGCCGTGGAGTACGGCTGCTTCCACTTCGAGGTGCGACGCGACTCCCTCTAGGGTCGACCGCATGGTCGATTCCTTCAGTTCGTTCAGTGACGCGTTTCTGTTCGAGGCCGAGCGCCATGCCGCCTGGGGCGCCGCCCAGTTGGAGGCCCTGATGGGCTTCCTGCCCGAGGGGGAGTGGTCGGCCGACCTGGAGGCCTGCCGCTACCAGCAGGGCGGGGTCGAGCTGCGAGTCGGCGTCCTCGGGACGTACGACATGAACGACCGGTCCTGGATGTGGGGTTGGGCCAACCCCGGACTTCGCGGCCGGGAGGTGGCCGCGCTCGCCGGGGCGGTCGAGCGGTACGGGCGGGCGCACGGCATCCCCGAACTCACCGCGGAGGTCCTCGACCTGAGCGGCTTCGAGGACCCGCGGCGGGCCGCCGAGACGCTGGCCTTCGCCGGGATGGGCGTCGCCGAGGCGCCCGGCTACATCGGCGCGCCCGCCGGCCCCACCACCCAGGTCTACTTCCTGCCCGACGACCCCCAGGTCCCGCGCCCCGCCCTCGACCCGATCGCCCTGCCGCGCGTGCTGCTCACCGGCGCCGGCCTGATCGGCCACTCGGCCCGCCATGTCGTCGAGGGCTACCTCGACCACCACGGCGCCCCGTACCGCGCCGAGCCCGCCCGAATCGTCGCCGACCTTCCGGGCGGCGCCGGCACGGCCGACATCACCTTCGACTCCCTCGGCCGCATCGCGGGCGTGGAGATGAAGGTCCTGCCGAAGGACCCGCGGACCCTTTAGCCGTCGCCCGGCCGGTCAGCTTGGCTTACTGCACGCAGAACTCGTTGCCCTCCGGGTCCTCCATCACCGTCCAGGAACCGCCCTGCTCCGCGACCTCCCGCAGCACCTTCGCGCCCAGGCCGGTGAGCCGGGCGACCTCCGCGTCGCGGGTGCCCTTCGGGGGGTGGAGGTCGAGGTGGAGGCGGTTCTTGACGGTCTTCGGCTCGGGCACGCGCTGGAAGAGGATGCGGTGCCCGAGGCCGGTGTCGGTGTCCGGGTCGAACGGGTCGTCCGGGTGCCGTACGGCCGCGAGGTCGCGCCAGGCGAGCCGGCCCCGGACGGTGAGCGTGGCCTCGGCGGGGGCCGCGCCCGCGTCGAGGAGCCGGGTGATGAGGGGGCTGTGGTCCTCCTCGTGGTAGGCGAGGGCGGCGGCCCAGAACGCGGCCTGGGCGTGCGGGTCCGCCGCGTCGATGACGAGCTTCCAGTGGAGTGCGGTCATCGTCCCTTTATAGGCGCGGCCACTGACATCGGCCCCTCGTGCTGCGACGAAGGTCACGGCCGGAATCCGCCCGCGCGCGCGTAATGTAAAGGAATGAACGATTCGCCCGACTGCCCCCTGGTCGGTGTCGCCGCTACGTACATGCCCCGGCTCTCGGAGTTCGGCTTCGAGCCGGGGCTGGTGGCCGCCGTCGATCAGCACGCGGCGGCCGTGTGCGACGCCCTGATCCCCGCCCAGCGCGGCCCCCGCCCGCGCACCGTGCGCCGCGAGGAACTCGCCGACTACGTCCTCGGGTTCACCGACTGGCTGACCGAGGTCGACTGGATCGAACCGATCGGCCACGACTTCGCCACCCTGCGGCTGACCGCCGTCTGCTGGCTGATCCGCGAGCACGACCTGCTGGCGGCGTAGCCGCCGGGCCGGCCGGGGCCGGCGGGAGCGGGTCCGGGAGCTGATTGCCGCCCGGCGCCCGACCTCGCCCGATTGCCGTCCGGCTGACCGCCACGGTCCGGGGCCGGCCGGTCCCGGACCGGTGCCTGCTCGCTGTCGGCCGAGGCCGGTGGACACCGGGCCCGAGCCCCGACCGTGCTCGATCGCCATCCGCCCGCGCCCGGCGAACGCCCATCCGCCACCTGTGCCCGGCCGACCCGGGGCCGGTGGGGGAAACCGAGCCCGGCCCGCCGTTCGGCGGCACTCGGCCGCCAGGCCGACCTCCGGTCCGGCCGACCTGGTCCGTCGGCGGACCGCTGTCCGGCTGCGGCCCGGTCCATCAGCGCCCGGCCCGGCCGACCTCCGGCCCGGCCGCCCCGGTCCATCAGCGCCCGGTCTGGCCGACCTCCGGTCTGGCCGACCTGGTCCGTCGCGGACCGTCGTCCGGCGGCGCTCGGTCGCTGTCCGGCTGGCGGCTCGGTCCATCAGCTTCCGGGACGGCCGACCTCCGGTCTGGCCGACCCGGTCCGTCGCGGACCACCGTCCGGCTGCGGCCCGGCTCATCAGCCCCGGACCGGCCGACCCGGTCCGGCGGCGGACCGCCCCCGTACCCCGCCCAGCGTCCTCACCCCATCCGCGGCGGCGGCTCCTCGCCCCCACCCTGCTCGCCCCGAGCGCCGCGCTCGCGGCGCTCCATGCCCTGCCGCTCCTGGGCGGAGGGGAGGCCGCGCTGGGCGTCCTCGCGGCCCTGCTGGTAGGCGGAGATCTGGTCCTTGGCGCGGGCGGTCTCGGTCTCGGCGGTCGAGAGCCAGCGCTCCCAGCGGGAGCGCATCGGGGTGATCATGCCGCCGCCGACACCGACGATCACGACGCCCGCGATGGTCGCGAGCACGGCGGTGAGCAGCGGGCCGGTGATCGCGGTGGCGATGCCGGCCTGGCCGAGCGCGGCGATCACGCCGAGCGCCACGATGAAGGCCCAGATCGCCGTGGCGACGACCTTGCCGTACGACATCTGGGCGAGCGCCCCGCCCACGATGTCCCGGACGGCGCGGGCGATGGCCATCGCCACGACCACGATGACGCAGGCGACGATCGCCCGGGGCAGCCAGGCCACGATGCCGTTGATCATGACGCTGACCGGGTTGGGGCCGAAGACCCCGAAGGCCAGCTGCAGGGCGATCAGCAGGATCGCGTAGTAGAGGATCTTGACGATGATGCCGGTGGCGTCGTACTTCGAGCCCTTCAGCGTGTTCGCGACACCGCTGCGTTCGGCCATCCGCTCGAAGCCGACGCGGCGCAGCAGACGGTCCGCGACGCGGGCGATGAGCTTCGCGACGAACCAGCCGATGAGCAGGATCGCGAGGAAGCCGATGAACTTCGGGATGAACTCGGCGATCGCCGACCAGGCGTCCGTGAATCCTTGGCCGAAGTCCACCGAGAGGGCGAGGGGGAGGGGGTGCGTCATGGCACGGTCTCTCTTCGGAGAGGCGACGGGCCCGCCCGGGGGCGCGCCCCTTGACTCCCGACGTAACACCGCCCCCGCGGCCCTCGCGCGCGGTCAGCGGCCGGGCTGCGCCGATGGGGTGGAAAGCGCCTCCGGAGGGGCCGCCACGGTCGCTGCGGTCTCCACGTTCGCCATGGCCGCGGCCTCCGCCTCCGCCTTCGCCGCCTCCACCGCCGCCCGGCTGCGGCGCGCCGTGCGCAGGGCGTCCCAGCTGAGGATCGTCAGGGCCAGCCACACCAGCGAGAAGCCCGCCCAGCGCTCCGCCGGCATCGCCTCGTGGAAGTAGGCGACGCCGAGCAGGAACTGGAAGACCGGCGCCAGGTACTGCAGCAGGCCGAGCGTGGAGAGCGGGACGCGGATCGCGGCGGCGCCGAAGCAGATCAGCGGGATCGCGGTCACCAGGCCGGTCGCGGCGAGCAGCGCCGCGTGCCCGGCGCCGTGCGCGCCGAAGGCCAGGGAACCGGAATTGCCCAGCCACAGCAGATAGCCGAGCGCGGGCAGGAACTGCACGGCGGTCTCGGCGGCGAGCGATTCCAGGCCGCCGATGTTCACCTGCTTCTTCACCAGGCCGTAGAGCGCGAAGGAGAAGGCGAGGGTGAGCGAGACCCACGGCGGGCGCCCGGCGCCGACCGCGAGGACGACCACGGCGGCGAAGCCGACCCCGACCGCCACCCACTGCGCCCGGCGCAGCCGCTCCTTCAGGACGAGGACGCCGAGGGCGATGGTGACGAGCGGGTTGATGAAGTAGCCGAGGGAGGCCTCGACGACCCGGCCGTCGTTGACGGCCCAGATGTAGACGCCCCAGTTGACGCTGATCACGGTCGCGGCGACGGTGATGAGCGCGAGCTTGCGCGGGCTGCGCACCAGCTCGCGTATCCAGCCCCAGCGGCGCAGCGCGAGCAGCGCGAGGCCGACGACCGCGAGCGACCAGACCATCCGGTGGGCCAGGATCTCGACCGCGCCGGCCGGCTTGACCAGCGGCCAGAAGAGCGGGACCAGACCCCACATGCCGTAGGCGCCGATCCCGTAGAGCAGTCCCGCTCGTGCCTCGTTCTTCTTCGTCTCCACCGGACCTCCCGCTCCGTCGGCCCTGCGCCGCGCATACCTGACGAAGGTAGCGCCGAGCAGGGCCGGCTGTCATGCCCGTATCGCCATACGGTCCTGACCGATCAAGAAGACCTGTGACGAGGAGGGTGACGCGGCCTCCTACGAAGCCGCCAGCGCCGCCTTGATCGTCTCGGCGATCGGCGTGGTCGGGCGGCCGATGAGGCGGGACAGGTCGTTCCCGCGGGCGGCGAGGGCGCCGCGCGCGACGGCCGCGTCGACGTCGACCAGGATCTCGGCGAAGGGCTGCGGCAGGCCGGCGCCGAGCAGGATCTCCAGGTGGGCCGCGGCCGGCACGTCGGAGTGGACGATCGCCTTGCCGGAGTGCCGGGCGACCTCCGCCGCGTACTCGGCGAAGGACCACGACACGTCGCCGCTCAGCTCGTACGCCCGGCCGGTGTGCTCGTCGAGCGGGCCGGTGAGTACGGCGGCGGCCGCGGCGGCGTAGTCGGCGCGGGTGGCGGAGGCGATCCGCCCCTCGCCGGCGTTGGCGACGACGGCGCCGTGGGCGAGCACGGGCGCGAGGTTCTCGGTGTAGTTCTCCGTGTACCAGCCGTTGCGCAGGAAGGTGTACGGCAGGCCGGAGTCGAGGACCGCCTGCTCGGTCGCCTTGTGCTCGTCGGCGAGCCGGAAGTCGGCGTCCGGGCCGCCGAGGACGCCGGTGTACGCGAGCTGGGCGACGCCGGCGGCCTTGGCGGCGCTGATCACGGCGGTGTGCTGCGGCACCCGCTGCCCGACCTCGCTGCCGGAGATCAGCAGCACCCGGTCCCCGGCGGCGAAGGCCCCGGCCAGCGTCTGGGGCCGGGAGTAGTCGGCGATCCGCAGCTCGACCCCGCGCTCGGCCAGGTCGGCGGCCTTCGCCTTGTCGCGGACGACGGCCACGACGTTCCCGGCGGGCTCGGTGGCGAGGAGGGCGTCGATGACGAGGCGGCCGAGCTTTCCGGTGGCTCCGGTGACGACGATGCTCATGGGGGTCTCTTCCTTCACTCCGGCGTTGGTTGGTGGCGTACTCACCGTAAGTCGGGCGCTAACCATTCGTAAGTACCCACTTTGAAGTAAGGTACTGGTATGCCGGTAAGTGGAGAGCCCTCGAAGAGCGAGAAGAAGCCCGACATCAACGATGCGATGTGTCCCTCGCGCCTCGTCCTGGAGCACGTCACCAGCCGCTGGGGCGTCCTGATCCTGATCGCCCTGCTCGACCGCTCCTACCGCTTCAGCGAACTGCGCCGGAAGATCGGCGGGGTCAGCGAGAAGATGCTCACCCAGACCCTCCAGACCCTGGAGCGCGACGGCTTCGTGCACCGCGCCGCCCAGCCGGTCATCCCGCCCCGCGTCGACTACAGCCTCACCCCGCTCGGCGCCGAGGCCGCCCGCCTGATCGCGGAGCTCGGTCGCTGGACCGAGCAGCGGCTCGGTGCCGTGGAGGAGGCCCGCGAGCGCTACGACGAGCGGCGCGCGGAGTCCCGCCGGGCGCAGGCGATGTCTCAATGATCCTGTTTCCAGGGCTTGTTGGTGCCCCGCGTCGTACGATCTGCTGACCATGTGATGTGTGGGGGCGGGGGAATCGTGGCGCACACGAGGCGAAGACTGCTGCGCGCCGCCGGTGCCTGGGCGGCTGGAGCCGTCCTGTTACTGGCGGGCTGTTCGGGCGGTACGGACAAGGACACGGGTACGGAGACGGGCGCGGCCCCGCCCGGCAAGGCCTCCACGTCCCCGGCCTCCGCCAAGCCGTCGGCCACCCCCACCCCCACCCCCACCCCCACCCGCCCCGACACCCTCGACCCCCGGCGCGCGCCCCGCACCGCCGCCGACGCCCAGAAGCTCGCGCTCGCGGTCGTGGCCGGCCCCGACGCCTGGGGCCCCGACTACGAGAAGCGCTCCCCGTACCTCAGCCCGGCCGGCTACTGGCCGGTCCTCGGCGCCGAGTGCGTCTGGGACACCGGCGGCCTGCCCCGCTCCGTGCTCGCCAGCGCCACCGCCTACAGCGAGATCCCGGCCGCCGGCGGCAAGGGCACGCTGCGGGTCGCCGCCACCGTCACCATCCACCGGACCGACTCCGACGCCGACTGGGAGATGGCCGAGACCCTGGAGGAGGCGCTGCGCTGCCCGGACCAGGAGCTGCGCCAGGGTGAACGCATCACCGGCCTCACGTCGCTCGGCACCGAGTACGGCGTCAACGGCAACACCAGCACGACCGACCTCCTCCTCGAGCGCGGCTCGTACGTCAGCGACGCCGTCAAGGGACCGCAGTTCTACACCTGGATGCAGACCCGCGTCGGCCAGGTCACGTTCGCCACGGTCGTCAAGGGAGCCCCCGGCCACACCGAGGCGGAGACCAACGACGCCCAGGTCCGGGCCAACGTCATCATGCAGGACCGCCTCAAGAAGCAGTGGGGAGCCCAGTCGTGAGCCCTGCGGCCCAGCCCGGCCCCCAGCCTGCCCCCACCCCCCAGCCCGGCGCGCTCCAGCCGCTCCACTCCTCCGACCCGTCGTCGATCGCCGGGTACCGCCTCCTCGGGCGGCTCGGCGCCGGTGGCATGGGCGTGGTCTACCTCGGGCGCACCGACACCGGCGAACTCGCCGCAGTGAAGGTCACCCACGCCGACCACGCCGACGAGTCCCACGGGGCCGACGACGCCGACTTCCGGGCCCGCTTCCGCCGCGAGGTGGCGGCCGCGCGCCGGGTGGTCAGCCCCTGGGCCGTGCCGGTCATCGGCGCCGACCCCGACGCGCCGGAGCCGTGGCTGGCCACCGCCTTCGTGCCCGGCCCGTCCCTCGGCGAGGCCGTCCGCGCGCACGGGCCGCTGGCCGAGCGGAGCGTACGGATCCTCGGCGGCGCCGTCGCCCGCGCGCTCGCCGCCGTCCACGCGGCCGGGCTCGTGCACCGGGACGTGAAGCCCGGCAACGTGCTGCTCGCCGTCGACGGCCCGCGCCTCATCGACTTCGGCATCGCCCGGGCCACCGGCGAGACCGGGCTGACCTCCACCGACATGGTCGTCGGCACCCCCGGCTTCCTCGCCCCCGAGCAGGCCGAGGCCCGCGCCGCCGAGATCGGGCCCGCCGCCGACGTCTTCGCCCTCGGCTGTCTGCTCGCCTTCGCCGCCACCGGCCGCCCGCCGTTCGGTACGGGCTCCCTGGACGCGCTCCTGTACCGCACCGTGCACGACGAGCCCGAACTCGCCGACGTACCAGCCGCGTTGCTCGGCCTCGTACAACGGTGTCTGGCCAAACGGCCCGGCGAGCGGCCCACCGCGGAGGAGATCGCCGGGGAGCTCACCGAGGACGCCCCCGGCGCCCCCGCCGACTGGCTGCCCGCGCCCGTCGTCGCCACCATCGCCGCCCGCTCGGCGGCCATGCTGGCGCTCCCCGACATCGACCCGACCGCACCCGGCACGGGCCCGGCGGGCCCCGACGCCCCGCCGGGGCCCGGCAGGCGCCGCTTCCTGCTGCTCGCCGGTGGCGCCGGTACGGCTCTGCTCGCGGCGGGCGGCGGAGCGTACGCCGTGCTCAGGCAGCACGAAGACACCGACGGGAAGCACCCCGCACCCGGGCCCCGCACCACCTGGTCCATCGGCGTCCTCGCCGACCTCTCCGGCCCCGCCCGGGAGATCGGCCGGGCCCAGGAGCGCGGCGCCCGGCTCGCCGTCGAGCGGTTCAACGCCGAGCACCAGGGCAAGCCCTTCACCCTCGAACTCAAGGTCTCCGACGACCGCGGGGACAGCGCCGGCGCCCTCGCCGCCGCCCGCCGGCTCACCTCCGACCCCTCCGTGCTCGCCGTGCTCGGCCCCACCTCCGACGACACCGGCATCGCCGCGCTCCCCGCCTTCCAGGAGGCCGGCGTGCCGCTGCTCACCGTCTCGGCGGGCTACAACCGTTTCACCGTGGACGGGGGCGGCCCGCCCAACTCGACCGTGCTGCGCGCCATCCCGAACCACTTCATGGCGGGCACCTATCTCGCCTGGTCCGCGACGCTGCTGCCGCGGATCCGCCGCCCCGGCGTCCTCCAGGAACGCACCGACTCCCAGTACAGCTGGCAGTACACCAAGGGCGTCGGCTTCGGCTTCGAGTACGCCGGCATCACGCCGCACTACCGGGTGGTCCCCGGCCGGGCCGTCGACTACCGCCGGATCATCGGCGAGATGACCGACGCCGGCATCGACGCGTACGTCCACAACGGCGTCCGCTCCACCGCCGTGCTCGCCGCCCGCGCGCTCGACCAACTCGGCTTCACCGGGCCCCGGTTCGCCGGCCAGCACGTCTTCGGGACGGCATTCCTGAAGGAGGCCGGACCCGCCGCCGAGGGCTGGTTCGTCTGCGCGCCCGTCGTCGACCCCGTCCGGCGGGCCGCCGACCCCAAGGAGAAGCCCGCCGACCGCAGGCGCACCCAGGACTTCCTCGACGCCCACAGTAAGCGCTACGGCACCACCCCGGCCTTCTACACCGGCGAGGCCTACGACGTGGTGAACCTGACCACGACCTGGCTCGCCACGAGCGCCGCCAAGAGCCCGCCCACCCGCAAGGGCCTGTGGCAGGCCCTGCGCAAGCAGAAGTACACCGGCGCCATGGGCGGCTACCGGTTCGGCGACAACGGCGAGCTGACCGGCGTCGGCACCTTCCTGTACGGCGTGCAGAACGGGGCCTACAAGTACCTCGGCCCCGCACCCGCGGACGTCAAAACGCCCACCGGCAAGCCCACGCCCACCAAGACCGACACGTCCAAGAAGGCCTGAGCATGCAGCCGCTCAAGAAGGCCGACCCCTCCGCCATCGCCGGCTACCGCCTCCTGGGGCGGCTCGGCGCCGGCGGCATGGGCGTGGTCTACCTGGCCCGGTCCGCCGGCGGCGCGCTCGCCGCGCTCAAGCTCATCCGGGCCGAGCATGCCGCCGACCCCGCCTTCCGGGCCCGCTTCCGCCGCGAGGCGGCCACCGCCGAGCGGATCACCGGCCGCTGGGTGGTCCGGGTCCTGGGCGCCGACCCGGAGGCCCGGGAGCCCTGGCTGGCCACCGAGTACGTGCCGGGGCCCTCGCTCGCCGAGGCGGTCGGGCTGCACGGCGCACTGCCCGAGCCCACCGTCCGCGCCCTCGGCGCCCGGCTCGCCGCCGCCCTCGACGGCATGCATGGGGCCGGGCTCGTCCACCGGGACGTCAAGCCCGGCAACGTCCTCCTCGCCCTCGACGGACCGCGCCTCATCGACTTCGGCATCGCCCGGGTCAGCGGCGCCACCGCGCTCACCGCCACCGACGCGATGATCGGCACCCCCGGCTTCCTCGCCCCCGAACAGGCCCGGGTGACCGGCGCGGGCGAGGTCGGCCCGGCCGCCGACGTCTTCTCGCTCGGCTGCGTCCTCGCGTACGCGCTGACCGGCCGCCGCCCCTTCGGCACGGGCGCGGTGGCCGCGGTCGTGTTCCGCACCGTCCACGAGGAACCCGACCTCGACGACGTACCGGACACCCTGCTCCCGCTGGTCACCGCCTGCCTCGCCAAGGACGCCGCCGACCGGCCGACCGCCGCCGAGGTGCGGGACGCCCTCGGCCCGTACGAGGGCAGCAACGAGGGCAACGAGGGCAACGACAGCAACGAGGGCTACGAGAGCCCGGCGGCGGGCGACTGGCTGCCGCCCGGTCTGCCCGCGCTGATCGCCCAGCGTTCGTCACGGGTCCTGGACCTGCCGGTCGCCGACCCGACGGTGCTCAACCCCGAGGCGCCACAGGGGACTTCGCGCCGCCGCCTCCTCGTCCTCGGCGCGACCGGGGCCGTCGCGGCCACCGGCGGCCTCACCGCCTGGCTGCTCGGCCGCGACCCCACCGGATCGGGAACCGGCAGCGGCACCGGCGGTGGTACGGGGGCGCCCAGGGCGGCGTACACGGTCGGTGTCCTCACCGACCTCAGCGGCCCCGGCGCGGCGGACGGGCGCGGCCAGGAACGCGGGCTCCGCCTCGCCGCGGAGACCTTCAACGCCCGCCCGGACCGGCCCTTCGACCTGGTGCTCAAGGTGACGGACGACGGCGGAGACCCGCGGCGGGCCGCCGCCGGGGCCCGTGCCCTCCTCCGGGACCCGGCCCTGGTCGCCGTGCTCGGCCCGACCACCACCGCGACGGCGATCGCCGCGGCGGACGCGCTCGTCGACGCGAAGGTGTCGGTGCTCAGCGTGGTGGCGTCGGTCCCCGAGGGGGAGATCCGGGGCCAGGCGCCGGACATGCGCACGTACTTCGAACCGCGGCCCTACCCCGACGTGATGATCGTGCCCTTCGGGCGCTGGCTCAGCGACCACGGACGCGGCCGCACCGCCGTCATCGAGGACCGCGCGGCCGGCGCCTACAGCTGGCTCGCCGCCCGGAGCATCACGAACTCGCCGCCCGCCGGCGGCACCGTCACCGTGCACCGGGTGGCAGCCGACAGCGAGGACTTCGGCCCGGCGGTCCGGGCCGCGCTCGCGACCTCCCCGACGGGCGTGATGCACGTGGGGACGTCGCCGCGCCGGGCCGCCCTGTGCGCCAAGGCGCTGCGGCAGCAGGGATACCGGGGCCCGTGCGGAAGCGTCGAGCCCGCGCTCGGGCCGGAGTTCCTCGCCGTCGCCGGACCGGCCGCCGAGGGCTGGTACTTCGGGACGGGCTACACCGATCCCGACACGGTCCCGGCCGCGAAGGAGTTCGCCGCCGCGTACCGCAGGCGCTGGCGGCTCGCGGCCACGGACCCGGTCGACCGGTTCGCGGTGGAGTCGTACGACGCCCTGTTCTGGACGGGGCAGGCGCTGCGCAGCGCCGCGAAGTGGAACGCGGAGCGCCCGGGCGCGGCGGTCTGGAGCGCGTTCCTGAAGGACGACGCGGTGTACCGCGGGGTGGCCAGGTCCTACGACGCCCGCGCCAACAACACCTCGGAGGCCCAGCTCCAAGGGCTGTTCCTGTGGCGGATCAGCTCCGGAAGGCCCCGCTGCCTCGGCCCGTACGCCGAGGCAGCGAAGCGCGACTGATCAGGAGCGGGTGCTCCGGGTCAGCCCACCACCGTCCAGGTGTCCTTGCCCGTGAGCAGCTGTGCCAGGTCGCCCTTGCCCTGCTGCTCGACGGCCTTCTCCAACTGCTCCGCCATCAGCGTGTCGTACACCGGCCGCTCCACCGACCGGAACACCCCGATGGGCGTCTGGTGGAGGGTGTCGGGGTCGGCGAGCCGGGACAGCGCGAAGGCGGTCGTCGGGGAGGTGGAGTGGGCGTCGTGGACGAGGACCTGCGGCTCGTTCTCCGGGGTCACCGTCACGACGCGGAGGTCGCCGGTGGCCGGGTCGCGGACCACGCCCTTGTCGAGCTCGGCGCCGAAGCGGATCGGCTGCCCGTGCTCCAGGCGGATGACGGCCTCCTTGGCCTGCTCGTTGTCCTTGAGGACCTCGAAGGCGCCGTCGTTGAAGATGTTGCAGTTCTGGTAGATCTCCACCAGTGCCGTGCCGTTGTGCTCGGCGGCCTGGCGCAGCACCGAGGTGAGGTGCTTGCGGTCGGAGTCGACCGTCCGGGCCACGAAGGAGGCCTCGGCGCCGAGCGCAAGGGACACCGGGTTGAAGGGCGCGTCGAGCGAGCCCATCGGGGTCGACTTGGTGATCTTGCCGAGCTCCGAGGTGGGGCTGTACTGGCCCTTGGTGAGGCCGTAGATCCGGTTGTTGAACAGCAGGATCTTCAGGTTGACGTTGCGGCGCAGGGCGTGGATGAGGTGATTGCCGCCGATGGACAGCGCGTCGCCGTCACCGGTGACCACCCACACCGACAGGTCGCGGCGCGAGGTCGCGAGACCGGTGGCGATGGCCGGGGCGCGGCCGTGGATGGAGTGCATCCCGTAGGTGTTCATGTAGTACGGGAAGCGGGACGAGCAGCCGATGCCGGAGACGAAGACGATGTTCTCCTTCGCCAGGCCGAGTTCCGGCATGAAGCCCTGCACGGCGGCCAGGACGGCGTAGTCGCCGCAGCCGGGGCACCAGCGGACCTCCTGGTCGGACTTGAAGTCCTTCATGGACAGCTTGGCCTCGGACTTCGGCACCAGCTGCAGAAGAGACTCGGTCACAGCCGACTCCGATCCCGACTCACTCATCGATGACCTCCTTGAGGGCCGCGGCGAGCTGCTCGGCCTTGAACGGCATTCCGTTGACCTGGTTGTGGCTGCGGGCGTCGACGAGGTACTTCGCCCGTACGAGGGTGGCGAGCTGGCCCAGGTTCATCTCGGGGACGACGACCTTCTCGTACCGCTTGAGAACCTCCCCGAGGTTGCTCGGGAACGGGTTGAGGTGCCGCAGGTGCGCCTGGGCGATGGGGTGGCCGGCGCGGCGCAGCCGGCGTACGGCGGCGGTGATCGGCCCGTACGTGGAGCCCCAGCCGAGCACCAGGGTGTTCGCGTCGTCCGGGTCGTCGACCTCGATGTCGGGCACCTCGATGCCGTCGATCTTGGCCTGCCGGGTGCGGACCATGAAGTCGTGGTTGGCCGGGTCGTACGAGATGTTGCCGGTGCCGTCCTGCTTCTCGATGCCGCCGATGCGGTGCTCGAGTCCGGGGGTGCCGGGCAGCGCCCACGGGCGGGCCAGGGTCTCCGGGTCGCGCTTGTACGGCCAGAAGACCTCGGTGCCGTCGGCGAGCGTGTGGTTCGGGCCGGTGGCGAACGTCGTGGTGAGGTCCGGGAGTTCGTCCGGGTCCGGGATCCGCCAGGGCTCGGAGCCGTTGGCCAGGTAGCCGTCGGAGAGCAGGAACACCGGGGTCCGGTAGGTGAGCGCGATCCGGGCCGCGTCGAGCGCCGCGTCGAAGCAGTCGGCCGGGGTCTTCGGGGCCACGATCGGCACCGGGGCCTCGCCGTTGCGCCCGTACATGGCCTGCAGCAGGTCGGCCTGCTCGGTCTTGGTGGGCAGACCGGTGGACGGGCCGCCGCGCTGGATGTCGACGATCAGCAGCGGCAGTTCGAGGGAGACGGCGAGTCCGATGGTCTCCGACTTGAGCGCCACGCCCGGGCCGGAGGTGGTGGTCACGGCGAGCGAGCCGCCGAAGGCCGCGCCGAGCGCGGCGCCGATGCCGGCGATCTCGTCCTCGGCCTGGAAGGTGCGCACACCGAAGTTCTTGTGCTTGCTCAGCTCGTGCAGGATGTCCGAGGCCGGGGTGATCGGGTACGAGCCGAGGTAGAGCGGCAGGTCCGCCTGGCGGGACGCGGCGACCAGGCCGTACGAGAGGGCCAGGTTCCCCGAGATGTTGCGGTACGTGCCGGTGGGGAAGGCCCGGGTGGCCGGGGCCACCTCGTAGGAGACGGCGAAGTCCTCGGTGGTCTCGCCGAAGTTCCAGCCGGCCCGGAAGGCGGCCACGTTGGCCTCGGCGATCTCGGGCTTCTTCGCGAACTTGCTCCGCAGGAAGGCCTCGGTGCCCTCGGTGGGCCGGTGGTACATCCAGGAGAGCAGCCCGAGCGCGAACATGTTCTTGCTCCGCTCGGCCTCCTTCCGGGAGAGCCCGAAGTCCTTCAGGGCCTCCACGGTGAGGGTGGTGAGCGGCACCGGGTGCACGTGGTAGCCGGAGAGCGAGCCGTCCTCCAGGGGGGAGGTCTCGTATCCCACCTTGGCCATGGCGCGCTTGGCGAACTCGTCGGTGTTGACGATGATCTCGCCGCCGCGCGGCACGTCCCCGATGTTGGCCTTCAGCGCGGCCGGGTTCATCGCGACCAGGACGTTCGGCGCGTCGCCCGGGGTCAGGATGTCGTGGTCGGCGAAGTGCAGCTGGAACGAGGACACGCCCGGCAGCGTGCCGGCGGGGGCGCGGATCTCCGCGGGGAAGTTCGGCAGCGTGGAGAGGTCGTTCCCGAAGGACGCCGTCTCCGAGGTGAACCGGTCACCCGTGAGCTGCATGCCGTCACCGGAGTCACCCGCGAAGCGGATGATCACCCGGTCGAGCCGGCGGACTTCCTTCGCGGCGCCGTGCTCGGCCGTCGTCGGAGCACTGCGCTGCTCCCCGACCAGGGCCTCACCGGCCTCGCTGCTGACCTGGCTGGTCACTGAACTGGACCTCCCTCGCGGCAAGGGTTCTCTCCGTCGAGACGTCCCGCGGAGAAGGCTCGTGAGACGGCCGGCTGCCCGGTCGTCCCGTGGCCCACCCTACGACTGTGAGGGAGGCCTTCCCGGGACTTCTCGCATCGTGGACCTCATTTCGAGACGCCCGTGACGCCTTTATATGGCCAATTGTCGCTCTCTGTGACCCCTCTGGTCCAGTGACGCTCCAGCCGGGGGTCGCGCTCCGCTTGTGGCTGGTGACGGGGTGGAGCCGATACCGCCCCTGGACTCCCTCTGGACTCCCTCTGGGCTTCCCTGGATAGCTGACGGTGCGTCAGAAGTCCAGGAAGTCGGTGGTCCGGGGGCCGACGCGGTCTGCCGGGGGCTACGAGTTGAGATAGGTCAGTACGGCGAGCACCCGGCGGTGGTCCCCGTCGCTCGGCGAGAGCCCCAGCTTCAGGAAGATGTTGCTGATGTGCTTCTCGACCGCGCCGTCGCTCACCACCAGCTGCTTCGCGATGGCCGAATTCGTGCGCCCCTCCGCCATGAGGCCCAGGACCTCCCGCTCGCGCGGCGTCAACCCCGCGAGCACGTCCTGCTTGCGGCTGCGGCCGAGCAGCTGCGCCACGACCTCCGGGTCGAGGGCCGTGCCGCCCCTGGCCACCCGTACCACCGCGTCCACGAACTCCCGGACCTCGGCCACCCGGTCCTTGAGCAGATACCCCACCCCGGTGCTCGAACCGGCAAGCAGCTCCGTGGCGTACTGCTCCTCCACGTACTGCGACAGGACCAGGACCCCGAGCCCCGGGTGCTCCTTCCGCAGCCGCACCGCCGCCCGTACCCCTTCGTCGGTGTGCGTCGGCGGCATCCGTACGTCGGCGACCACCACGTCCGGCAGCGCGCCCTCGCCCGCCAGGTCGGACACCGTCTTCACCAGCGCCTCGCCGTCCCCGACCCCGGCCACGACCTCGTGCCCCAGATCGGTGAGGAGCCGCGTCAGACCCTCGCGCAGCAGCACCGAGTCCTCGGCGATCACCACGCGCACTCCCACCACGCGCTCGCCCACCGCGCCACCCATGTTCCTCACACCCCTGTTCGTCTCGCTGCCGACGCTCAGCATCGCAGCAGTAGGGACGCGGGGGGCGGGAACGGGGTTCAACTCGGCCAGGGGACTGGCGGTCCCGCCGGTATGGCGGTTCAGGGGCCCGGCGGCCCGGCCGGCGTGGCGGATCAGGGGCGCGGTACGGCGGTTCAGCGGCGCCACGGGATCTCGGCGGTGACCGTGGTCGGGCCGCCGGCCGGGGAGTCGACGGCGAGCACCCCGTCGACCGCGTCGAGCCGCTCGGTGAGACCGGCCAGGCCGCTGCCGGCCGCCGGGTCGGCGCCGCCGACGCCGTCGTCCCGCACCTGGATCATCAGCCGCTCCTGCGACCGCCACACGTCCACCCACGCCCGCCGTGCCCGGGAGTGCTTGGACACGTTCTGCAGCAGCTCGGACACCGTGAAGTACGCGATGCCCTCGATCGCCGCGGCCGGCCGCTTCGGCAGGTCCACCTCCACCGACACCGGCACGGTCGACCGGGCGGCCAGCGCCGACAGCGCCGCGTCCAGACCGCGGTCGGTGAGGACCGCCGGGTGGATGCCGCGAGCGAGGTCACGCAGCTCCTGGAGGGCGAGCTTCACCTCGCCGTGCGCCTCGTCGACCATCACCGCCGCGGCCAGCGGATCCCCGGCCAGCTTCTCCTTCGCGAGCCCCAGATCCATGGCCAGGGCCACGAGCCGGGCCTGCGCGCCGTCGTGCAGGTCGCGCTCGATGCGCCGCAGGTCGGCTGCGGCCGTGTCCACGACCACGCCCCGGTCCGACTCCAGCTCCGTCACCCGGGTGGCCAGCCGCGACGGCCCGAGCAGCCCGGCCACCATGAGCCGGTCCACCGCCACCATGCCGCGCAGGACCCACGGCCCGACCAGCACGAAGACCAGGCCCACCAGACTCGTCACGGCGATCTCGAAGGGCGAGTTCAGATAGACGGAGTGCGCCTCGTCCCCGTAGATCTGCAGCCCGGCCTGCCCGGCGTACATCGGGAGCACCCACTGCCACAGCGGATACGTGAACAGGCTCCAGCCCCACGACCACAGCGCCACCGTCACCGAGAACGTGAACACCGCCCACGGGAAGTGCAGCAGCGCGTAGAGCAGATGCCGCCAGGACGCCCCGCTCTTCAGCGTCGCGCCCATCCAGGACAGCGCGCCCCCGGTCTTCCCCCGGGCCGGCTCCGGCGCCGCCACGTCGAGCCCGAGCATCCCGCGCGCCCGCGCCCGCTCCACGGCCCCGAACCCGCGGCACATCGCGAGCGCGCCGGCCAGGACGGGGATGCCGAGGAAGGTGACGAGCAGCCCGGCACCGGTCGACACCAGGGACACGGCGAGACAGAAGTAGAGGACGCTCAGCGGGAAGCCGGTCAGGACGTAGCCCAGCTCGCGCCAGGTGCGTCCTTCGAAGGGGGCGCGGAGGCCGGCGGGCAGGCGGTGGGTGGCCATCGGAGATCCGTTTCTCACGCGGGGGCGGTCGGGGCGTTCGCTCGTGTTCCACCTTCGCGGGTGGGAGGGGCCCGGAACCATGAGGCAGGTGGGCGTCTGTGGCGGGGGGTTTTCCCTACCGGCGGGGGTTCTCCCTACCGGCCGACGGAGGCAGAGGCCTTACGACGCAGCCGGGCGGTCGCGGTCGCGGTCGCGCCACGGCAGTTCGGCGGTGACGACGGTGGGCCCGCCGGCCGGGGAGTCGACGGCCAGGACCCCGTCGACCGCGCCGAGCCGCTCGCCGAGCCCCGCGAGGCCGCTGCCGGCGGCCGGGTCGGCGCCGCCGGCGCCGTCGTCCCGTACCTGCAGCATCAGCCGCTCCTCCGTCCGCCACACGTCCACGGCGGCGGACCGGGCGCGGGCGTGCTTGGAGACGTTCTGCAGCAGCTCGGAGACGGTGAAGTAGGCGATGCCCTCGATCGCCTCGGCGGGCCGTTCGGGCAGGTCGACGGAGACCTTCACCGGCACCGTGCAGCGGGCGGCGACCGCCGAGAGCGCCGCGTCGAGACCGCGGTCGGTGAGGACCGCCGGGTGGATGCCACGGGCGAGGTCGCGGAGCTCCTGGAGTGCGAGCTTCACCTCGCCGTGCGCCTCGTCGACCATCGCGGCGGCGGCCTCCGGGTCGTCGAGCAGCTTCTCCTTGGCGAGGCCGAGCCCCATGGCCAGGGCCACGAGCCGGGCCTGCGCGCCGTCGTGCAGGTCGCGCTCGATGCGCCGCAGGTCGGCGGCGGCGGTGTCGACCACCACCCCCCGGTCCGACTCCAGCTCGGCGATGCGCCGTTCCAGCTCGTCGGAGGGGGAGAGCAGCCCGCGCACCATCGCCCGGTCGACGTTGCCGAGCCCGCGCGCCACGAAGGGCAGCACCGGCCACAGCACGATCAGCGACACCAGGGTCACGGTGAAGGTGAGCACGCCCCAGGGCAGCCGGATGAACCCGTACAGCTGGCTGCGCCACGCCACCGGGTCCTTCAGCTGCGCCCACAGCCACGGCAGGAACCCGTCCCGGTGCGGCAGCCGGCTCGGCCGCTCCACGTGCACGCCGAGCAGCCCGCGGGCCCGGGCCCGTTCCGCGCCGGCCATGCCGCGCGCCCCGGCCAGGCCGAGCGCGAGGAGCGGCAGGCCGATGACGGTGACGGACAGGCCCACGCCGAGGGCGATCGTCACCACCGCGTACACGAACCCGGCCAGCGCGCACGGCAGATCGGCGAGGAGGTGCGCGACCTCCTTCCAGGTGTGCCGGCCGTAGGCGAGGCTGGCGGGCGGCGGCGGGGTGTCGTTGAGGCTGCTCATGGGATCAAGGTTGTCGGTTGGAGGGCCGCGCACGCCATGGGGGAGGTGGCCGGAGCGGCAGGGGGGATATCCCTACCGGGCCCTACCGGGGCCTGCTTACGCTCCCTTTAGCAGGGCCTAGACTCGCGTGCGTAGGACACTGATACCGAGGGGCGGACGGACGTGCGGGAACCGACCGTCGTCGCGGCGGAGTACGCGGCGACGAACCACGCGACGCCGAACGCGGGGACGCACCACGCGGCGACGCACCACGCGACGACTCACGCGGCGGACTACTTCGCGGCGGACTACTTCGAGACGTACTCCGTCGTCGGACTGCTGGCCGTGCTCGGCGTGCTCTTCGTCGCGGTCGCGTTCGGCGCGGGCCGGCTGCTGCGCCCGGTCGTCCCGACCCCGGAGAAGCTCCTCACCTACGAGTGCGGCGTCGACCCGGTGGGGGAGGGATGGGCCCACACACAGGTCCGCTACTACGTGTACGCCTTCCTCTATGTGATCTTCGCCGTCGACTCGATCTTCCTCTTCCCCTGGGCCACGGTCTTCGCCGCGCCCGGATACGGGGCGACGACGCTGGTCGAGATGTTCGTCTTCCTCGGCTTCCTGGCCGTGGGCCTGCTCTACGCGTACAAGAAGGGCGTCCTGGCATGGCTGTGACCCCCCTGCCCGCCCCCAAGCTGGGCCCGCTCGCCCGACTGGCGCCGGAGCCCATGAAGGTGGTCCTGAACTGGGGCCGCCGCTACAGCCTGTGGGTCTTCAACTTCGGCCTCGCCTGCTGCGCGATCGAGTTCATCGCCGCGTCGATGGCCCGCCACGACTTCATCCGGCTCGGCGTGATCCCCTTCGCGCCGGGCCCGCGCCAGGCCGACCTGATGATCGTCTCCGGCACGGTGACCGACAAGATGGCGCCGGCGGTCAAGCGCCTGTACGAGCAGATGCCGGAGCCGAAGTACGTCATCTCCTTCGGCGCCTGCTCGAACTGCGGCGGTCCGTACTGGGACTCGTACTCCGTCACCAAGGGCGTGGACCAGATCATCCCGGTGGACGTGTACGTGCCGGGCTGCCCGCCGCGGCCCGAGGCGCTGCTCCAGGGCATCCTCAAGCTCCAGGAGAAGATCGCGCGGGAGAGCCTGGAGGAGCGGTACGGGAGTGCTCCCTCGGTCGCCCAGCTGACGAGCGGTCTGGTGCAGCCCCCTGCCCCGGGAGGCAAGGCATGAGCGAGAACTTCGCGGACAGCTACGCGGCGCTGCCGGACTCGGTCGCCGAGGTCTTCGGCGAGGAGGCGACGGCGGAGCGGGCGTACGACCTGCTGACGGTCGATGTGCCCGTCGGCTCGTGGATCGCGGCGCTGGAGATCGCCCGGGACAAGCTGGGCCTCACGTACTTCGACTGGCTGAGCGCGGTGGACGAGCCGGGCGTCGGCTTCCGGGTGTGCGCGCACGTGGCGTCGGTGGGCCCGGGTTCCGTGCGCCGCCTCCTCGTCCGTACGACGGTTCCGCACGCGGCCGCGTCCCTGCCGTCCGCCATCGCGGTCTACGCGGGCGCGGCCTGGCACGAGCGCGAGACCCACGAGATGTTCGGCATCACCTTCACCGACCACCCCCACCTGGTCCACCTCCTCCTCCCCGACACCTTCGAGGGCCACCCCCTCCGCAAGGACTTCGTCCTCGCCGCCCGCGTCGCCAAGGCCTGGCCCGGCGCCAAGGAACCCGGCGAGTCCCACGACCCCCACGCCCCCAAGCGCCGCCAAATGCTCCCCCCGGGCGTCCCCGACCCCAACGACTGGGGCCCCCTCAAGGGCCAACTCCCCCCGGCCCCCTCCCGCCCCGCCCGCGGCGCAGCCGCGGCCGGCGGCGACCGCCCGGTGCGCCGTACCCGTACGGCGGGCGAGGGCTCGGCGAGCCAGCCCCCGACGGCCGACCGCCCGGTCCGCCGCGCACGCACAGCGGGCGAGGGCTCCGCAAGCCAGCAGACCGAGGCCACCCCGGCGGCACCGGAGGCGCCTGCCGCCGCCGGTACCCAGCCCTCTCCGGCCGTGCCGGAAACCCCGTCCGCCCCCGCGGCCGGCCCGCGCCGAAACCGCAGCGCGAGTGCGGGCTCCGCGAGCCAGCGAGCTGGGGCAACGGCTGAGCCCGGCTCGGCAGCGCCGGCCGAAGACCGAGACGCTTCCGCGCCGGCGGCGCCCGCCGCAGGCGGCGGTGAGCCGACAGCGGCCCCAGCAGCTCCTGCGGGCCCGCGCCGTAGCCGTACGGCGAGCGGCGGCTCCGCCAGCCAGCGGGCCGAAGGCCCGGACGCTGCCGCGCCCGACACGGCGGGAAACCCGGCTGCGCCGGCGGCTCCCGCCGGTCCGAGCCAGGACGCTGCCGTGTCCGGCGGCGACGCGCCGTCGGAGCGGCCCGCGGCCCCGCCGCGTACCCGCAGCTCGGACGCCCCGTGGCACCACGCCCGCCCGGCGTTCGACGAGGAGCCGCAGGCTCCGGCTCCGGAGCCCGAAGCGCCCGCGCAGGGCGAGCCCGCCCCGCCCGCCGAAGGCGAAGCCGCCCCGCCCGCGCAGGGCGAGCCCACCACCAACCCCACCGACCCCGCCGGAGGCGACCCCGCGTGAACGACGTACTCGACGTCGCCCTCCGGCTGATCATCGTCTTCGCCGCGTTCCTCGTCCTGCCGCTCGTCGTCGGGCAGACCGAGCACAAGGTCATGGCGCACATGCAGGGCCGGCTCGGGCCCATGTACGCCGGTGGGTTCCACGGGTGGGCGCAGCTGGTCGCGGACGGGGTGAAGTTCGCGCAGAAGGAGGACGTCGTCCCGAAGGACGCCGACCGGCGGGTGTTCCAGCTCGCGCCGGCCGTCGCGCTCCTGCCGTACCTCCTCGTGCTCGTCGCGATCCCGATCGGGCCCAGCGAGGGCGCCGTCGGGCGGGTGGTCGACGCCGGCATCTTCTTCGTGCTCGCCGTGATGGGCGTCGGGGTGCTCGGCAGCCTGATGGCCGGCTGGGCGTCGGCCAACAAGTTCAGCCTGCTCGGCGCGCTCCGTACCGCCGCTCAGCTGCTCGCGTACGAGCTGCCGATGCTGCTCGCCGCCGCGTCCGTCGCGATGGCGGCCGGTACCGTCTCCCTCCCCGGCATCCTGAACGCCTTCGAGTGGTGGTGGGTGCCCTGGCAGATCGTCGGCGCGCTGGTGTTCTTCACCGCCGGGCTCGCCGAGCTGCAGCGCCCGCCGTTCGACATGCCGGTCGCCGACTCGGAGATCATCTTCGGCGCGTACACCGAGTACACCGGCCTGCGCTTCGCGCTGTTCCTGCTCGCCGAGTACGCCGGCATCGTCGTGCTCTGCGGCCTCACCACCGTCCTCTTCCTCGGCGGCTGGCACGGACCCGGCGGCGCCGACGGCCTCGGCTGGGTGTGGACGCTCCTGAAGACCGCCGTCCTGGCCTTCGTCGTGATCTGGCTGCGGGTCTCGTACCCCCGCCTGCGCGAGGACCAGCTGCAGAAGCTGGCCTGGACGACCCTCGTACCGCTCGCCCTCGCGCAGATCGCGCTCACCGGCATCGTGAAGGTGGCGATCCAGTAACCATGGCTCCGATTCCCGGTTCCGGCCTTGCCAAGGGCCTCGCCGTCACCCTCCGCACGATGACCCGCAGGTCGGTCACCGCGCAGTACCCGGACGCGCAGCCCGAGCTGCCGCCCCGTACCCGCGGGGTCATCGGGCTGTTCGAGGAGAACTGCACGGTGTGCATGCTGTGCGCCCGTGAGTGCCCCGACTGGTGCATCTACATCGACTCCCACAAGGAGACGGTGCCGGCCGCCGCCCCCGGCGGCCGCGAGCGCAGCCGCAACGTCCTCGACCGTTTCGCCATCGACTTCTCGCTCTGCATGTACTGCGGGATCTGCATCGAGGTGTGCCCCTTCGACGCGCTGTTCTGGTCGCCCGAGTTCGAGTACGCGGAGACCGACATCCACGAGCTGACGCACGAGCGCGACAAGCTCCGCGAGTGGATGTGGACGGTGCCGGAGCCGCCCGCGCTCGACCCGCGCGCGGAGGAGCCGAAGGAGATCGCCGCGGCACGCAAGGCAGCGGAAAAGGCCGCCGCCCAGGCCCAGCAGCAGGAGGGCCCGCAGTGACCCTGGCAGCACAGACTCTCGCCGCCCAGCCCTTGGCCGCAGCCGCCCAGAACAGCCACGGCTTCCTCTCGCCCACCGGCGTCGAGATCACCTTCCTCCTCGTCGGCCTCGTCACCCTCGGCGCCGCCCTCGTCGCCGTCACCACCAAGCAGCTCGTGCACGCCGCCCTGTGGCTGGTCGTCGCGCTCGGCGGGCTCGCCGTCGAGTACCTGCTCCTCACCGCCGAGTTCATCGCCTGGGTTCAGGTGCTGATCTACGTCGGTTCCGTCGTCGTGCTCCTCCTCTTCGGGCTCATGCTCACCCGGGCCCCCGTCGGCCGTTCCCCGGACTCCGACTCCGGCAACCGGCCGGTCGCCCTCGCCGTGGCGGTCGCCGCCGCCGCGGCGCTGGTGTGGGTGGTCGTGGACGCCTTCCGTACCACCTGGATCGACCTCGAAGGGCCGGCCCTCGGCTCCACGAAGGTGACCGGCGAGATCCTCTTCCAGCACTGGGTGCTGCCCTTCGAGGCGCTGTCCGTGCTGCTGCTCGCCGCCCTGGTCGGCGCCATCGTCCTGTCCCGCAAGCAGCAGGAAGGGGAGCGGGACTGATGCACCTCGCCTACCCGGCCGTCCTCGCCGCGCTCCTCTTCTCCGTCGGCCTGTACGGCGTCCTCGCCCGCCGCAACGCGATCCTGGTCCTGATGTCCGTCGAGCTCATGCTCAACGCCGTCAACCTCAACCTGGTCGCGTTCGACGTCTGGCTCCGCGACACCCTGCACGCCGGCCAGGCGCTCACCCTCTTCGTCATCGCCATCGCCGCCGCCGAGATCGGCATCGGTCTCGCGATCGTCCTGATGGTCTACCGCAACCGCGGCACCTCGGACGTCGACCGTCTCCGCGACGCGAAGGAACAACCGGAACCCGCCGACAAGCCGTCCGCCGACGAGAAGGCCGAGGCCACCGCGTGACCACCACGACCCTCGCCGTCCTCGTCCCCCTCCTCCCCTTCCTCGGCTCCGCCGCCGGTCTCCTGCTCGGCCGCACCGCCCCCGGCTTCGCCCGTCCCCTCGCCGTCCTGCCCACGCTCGCCGCCGCCGTCCTGGCGGTCGTCGTCGCGGCCCGGCACGGCGGCGGGAAGGCGATCGACGCCGCCACCCAGCTCACCCCGACCGGCTCCGTACCGATCGACCTGGCCCTGCACATCGACGGCTTCGCCGCCCTCGTCGCGGTCCTCGTCGGCGTGGTCGCCACCTGTGTGCAGATCTACTCGACCGGCTATCTGCGCCACGACCCGCGCTACTCCTCGTACGCCGCGCTCGTCTCCCTCTTCACCTCCGCGATGCTGCTCGTCGTCTACTCCGGCGACCTGATGGTGCTCCTGGTCGGCTGGGAGATCATGGGCATCTGCTCGTACTTCCTCGTCGGGCACTACTGGGAGACCCCCGAGGCCCGCTCGGCCTCCCTCAAGGCCTTCCTCGTCACCAAGCTCGGCGACGTGCCCTTCCTCATCGGCCTGTTCGCCCTGGCCGCCGACGCGGGCACCTTCCGGATCACCGGCGTGCTCGGCGCGGTCGCCACCGGCGGCCTCGACCACCCCACCCTGATCGCACTGCTGCTGCTCGCCGGCGTCGCCGGCAAGTCCGCGCAGTTCCCGCTGCACACCTGGCTGCCCGACGCGATGGCCGGCCCCACCCCCGTCTCCGCGCTCATCCACGCGGCGACCATGGTCGCCGCCGGCATCTACTTCGTCGCCCGGCTCCTCCCCGTCTTCGCCGCCTCCGCCGCCGCGCTGACCGTGCTCGCCGTCATGGCCGCGGTCACCATGGTCGGCTCGGCGCTCGCCGCGCTCGCCCAGGACGACATCAAGCGGGTCCTCGCCTACTCGACGATCGGCCAGCTCGGCTACATGGCCGGCGCGCTCGCCGTCGCCGACCGCGGCGCCGCCGTCTTCCACCTCCTCGCGCACGGCGCCTTCAAGGCGCTCCTCTTCCTCGCCGCCGGCGCGGTCATCCACGCCGCCGGCACCAACTCGCTCACCGCCATGTCCCGGATGAGCGGACTGACCAAGCGCATCCCGGACGCCTACTGGACGATGACCGTCGGCCTCCTCGCGCTCGCCGCGATCCCGCCCTTCGCCGGCTTCTTCTCCAAGGAAGCCGTCCTCGTCGCCGCCGAGCACACCGCCACCGGCGACCGCACCGTCGCCCCCGCCGGCGCCGGCTGGATCGTGCTCGTCGCCGGACTCCTCACCGCGCTGCTCACCGCCGCGTACGCGATGCGGCTCTGGCTGCTCGCCTTCCGCGGCCGGGGCGCCGAGGCCCCCGACCACGGCCGGCAGCCGGTCGCCATGACCACCGTCCTGTGGGTGCTCGCCATCCCCTCCTTCGGCTTCGGACTGACCGCCGGCTACCTCGACGACTGGTTCGACGGACACCCGCTGACCCCGACCCTGGTGACGGCCGTGCTCGGCACCGGCCTCGCCGTCGTCGGCGCCGCGCTCACCTACGCGATCCGGCGCACCCTCGTCGCCCGCACCGCGCCGCCCCCGGCCGCCGTCCAGGGCGTCCCGGTCGGCGCCGCGCCCGCGCCGGCCGCCGGGGCGCTCGCCGCACCGACCGTCGCCCACCCCGACGCCGAGGCCGGCCAGGTCGAGGCGGAGGCCCTGGACCTGCCGCACCCGGCGACCGACCCCGCCGACCCCGGCCGCGCCCTGCTCGGCCCGCTGCACCCGCACGCCGCCGACGGCTTCCACCTGGACGCCGTCTACCAGACCCTGTTCGTCCGCCCCGTGCTCGCCGGCGCCTCCCTGGTGCGCTTCCTCGACCGCGAGGTCGTCGACACGTACGTGAACGGCGCGGGCAGCACCGCCAAGGGTCTCGGCTGGCTCGTCCGCCGCGCCCAGACCGGCAACGTGCAGACCTACCTCAGCGCGCTGCTCGCCGGCTCCGTCGTCCTGGCGATCGTCGCCGTCGTCCTCGCCAACGTCGCCGCCGGAGCGTGAGCCGTGATCGATATCAGCGAATCCGTGATGCAGTTCCTTCTGGCGTTGATCGTCGCCGGCCCGCTCCTCGGCGCCGCCGCCGCGCTCCTGCCCGCCCCGCCCGGACTGAAGGGGAAGTCACCCGACCAGGCCGTGCTCCGCCACGGCGTGACCGTCACCGGCGTCATCCTGATCGCCGCGATCGTCCTCGCGCTCGGCTTCGACCACGACCACCCCTCGACGATGCAGGCCACCACCGACATCACCTGGATCAAGGCACTCGACGTGCGGATCCACCTCGGTGTCGACGGCATCTCCCTCCCCCTCCTGCTCCTGACCGCGCTGCTGACCTTCCTCTGCGCGCTCTACAGCTACTTCAAGCCCCCCACGGGATCCACTGGACCCGCAGGCCCCGCCCCCAAGGCCTTCGTCGCCCTGCTGCTCGTCCTCGAGTCCGGCACCCTGGCGACCTTCGCCGTCCTCGACCTGGTCCTCTTCTTCCTGGCCTTCGAGACGGTCCTCATCCCGATGTACTTCCTCATCGCCCGCTGGGGCGGCCCGGGCCGGCGGGCAGCCGCCTGGAAGTTCGTCCTCTACACCCTGCTCGGCTCTATCGTCATGCTGCTCGGCCTCCTCCTCATCGGCGTCAAGGCGGGCACGTTCGACATGGTGGCACTGGCCACTGACAACGGCCGCGGACTGACCACATCCGTGCAGGTCATCGCCGTCCTCGCGATCGGGATCGGGCTCGCCGTGAAGACCCCGATGTGGCCGCTGCACAGCTGGCTCCCGGACGCCCACACCGCCGCCCCGACCGTCGGCTCCGTGCTCCTCGCCGGCGTGCTCCTGAAGATGGGCACGTACGGGTTCGTCCGCATCGTGCTGCCGATCGCCCCCGACGGCATGCACACCTTCGCCCCGTACCTCGCCGCCTTCGCCGTCGCCGGCATCATCTACGGATCGCTCGCCTGCCTCGCCCTCGCGAAGCCCGGCGCCAGGGGCGACCTCAAGCGGCTCATCGCCTACTCCTCCGTCGGCCACATGGGCTTCGTCCTCCTCGGCATCGCCACCATGACCCCCACCGGCGTCAACGGCGCGCTGTTCGCCAACATCGCCCACGGCCTCATCACCGGCCTGCTCTTCTTCCTGGTCGGCGCGCTCAAGGACCGCTACGGCACCGCCGACCTCGACACCCTCGCCGGGGCCACCGGCGCCGCCCTCTACGGCCGCGCCCCCCGCCTCGGCGCCCTGCTCGCCTTCGCCGCCGTCGCCTCCCTCGGCCTGCCCGGCCTCGCCGGGTTCTGGGGCGAGATGCTCGCCCTGTTCGGCGCCTTCGAACCGGCCGCGGGCCTCAGCCGCCCCGCCTTCCTCACCTTCATGGCGATCGGCGCCTTCGGCACCCTGCTCACCGCCGCCTACCTCCTCGTCGTGGTCCGCCGGGTCTGCATGGGCGGCCCCCGCCCGGCCGGCGAGACCGTGATCGCCGACGTCCAGGGGTACGAGTTCGCCGCCTGGACCCCGCTCGTCGCCCTCACCGTCCTCGCCGGACTGTGGCCCGCCGTCCTCCTCGGCCTCACCGACCCGGCCGTCCAGCAGCTCCTCGCGGGAGGCAACCAGTGAAGCCAGTGCTGCAGCTCGCCCAGGGCGCCGATCTCGTCCAGTCCGTCGACTGGCTCGCCATCGCGCCACCCACCCTCACCGCGCTGGTCGCGCTGGTCGTCCTCGTCGCCGACCTGTTCGTCCCCGAGGCGCGCAAGCGGCTCCTCGGCTGGACCGCGATCGCCGGCCTCGCCGCCGCGCTCGCACTGCTCGCCCCGCTGCGCGCGGCCGACCGCTCCACCTTCTGCCTCACCGCCGCCACCGAGCTGCGCGCGTGCAGCTACACCGCCGACACCTTCACCCTGGTCATCCAGTTCCTGGTGCTCGCGGGCGCGCTCGTCACCGCCCTGCTCTCGCTCGACGACACCGACGGCGCCCGCCGGAAGCTGCCCGCCGGCGAGTACTGGTTCCTGCTGCTCTCCTCCGCCGCCGGCGCCGCTCTGCTGCCCGCCTCCCGCGACCTCGCCACCCTCGTCGTCGCCCTCGAAGTGGCCTCGCTGCCCGCGTTCGCGCTGGTCGGCCTCCGGCGCGGCGACCGGCTGTCCGGCGAGGCGGCGCTCAAGTTCTTCCTGTCGTCCGTCACCGCCACCGCCGTGACCCTGCTCGGTGCCAGCTTCGTCTACGCGGCCACCGGCACCCTCCACCTCACCGAGATCGCCCAGCGCCTCGGCGACGTCCCCGGCCAGCTGCAGACCCTCGCCCAGGCGGGCGTGGTCCTCACCCTCGTCGGCTTCGCCTTCAAGACGGCCGCCGTCCCCTTCCACTTCTGGGTGCCCGACACCTATGTCGGCGCCCCGCTGCCCGTGGCCGCGTACCTCTCCGTGGTCGGCAAGGTCGTCGGCTTCACCGGGATCATCCTGGTGACCGTCGTCGCCTTCCCCTCCTACGCGGACGTGTGGGGCCCGGCGCTCGCCGCCCTCGCCGCGCTCACCATGACCATCGGCAACGTCGCTGCCCTGCGCCAGGTCGCCACGCGCGCGTGGAGCGCGGTCCGCCTCCTCGCCTGGTCGTCCGTCGCCCAGGCCGGCTACCTCCTGGTGCCGATCGCCGCCGCCGCGTACTCCGGCGACGACCAGATCGGCTCGACCGTCGCGTACGCCCTGATGTACGCGGCGGTGAACCTCGGCGCCTTCGCGGTGGTCGCCCTGGTCGCCCGTACGCGCCCCGAGGCCCGGATCTCCGACCACCGAGGCCTGTACGCGGCGAGCCCCGCCGCCGCCCTCGTGATGGCCTTCTTCCTGCTGAACCTGGCCGGACTGCCCCCGGGTATCATCGGCCTCTTCGCCAAGGTGACCGTCTTCTCGGCGGCCGTCGACGCCGGCCTCGGCTGGCTCGCGGTGCTCATGGGCCTCAACGTCGTGATCGGCCTCGCCTACTACCTGCGCTGGACGGCCCTGCTGTTCCGCGGGCCGGAGGGCGTGACCGAGGGCGTGGCGGTCGTACGGATGAGGGCGACGGTCCCGGTCACCCTGGCGGTCGCGCTGACGGCGGCCGCGGGCGTGGTGCTGTCGGGCTGGCCGCAGTTCGCGCTGCGCTACGCGTCGAACAGCCTCTTCTGAACCCGGCCTCTTCTGATCCCCCCACCACTGAAACCTCGCTAGGAGCGGAACCACCGTGCTGAACGGCTTCAAGGACTTCATACTTCGCGGGAACGTCGTCTCGATGGCCATCGGTCTGGCCGTCGGCTCGGCGTTCACGGCCGTCGTGACCGGCTTCAGCAAGGCGTTCATCACCCCCCTCATCGGTCTGGCGACAGGCTCGGTCGGCGACTTCAGCGAGGCCAGCTTCAAGATCCAGGGCACGGTCTTCCCCTACGGCCTGGCCATCGCCGCCGTCATCGCCTTCGTCATCACGGCCGCCGTCCTCTACTTCCTCATCGTCGTCCCCATGACGAAGATCCAGGAGAAGTTCGCCAAGGAGGAGGCGAAGGACCCCAAGGCCGAGAAGCGCGACTGCCCCCGCTGCTTCACCGAGATCCCGGCCATCGCCACCCGCTGCGGCCACTGCACCAGCGAGGTCGAGCCGCTCGACGACGCCCTCGCCAAGGCCGGCCTGACGAAGACCCCGGTGCCCGCCCAGCGCTAGTCACCCGTACGGCGGACACCGCACCCGGCGCGGCCCCGGCGCGGCCGGGGAACCCGTACCTCCCGCGTGGCGTTGACCAGGAAGGGAGGGTCCACTGGACAGAAGGGTTCCCCTGCCGCACCACTTGGAGGGCGTACCGTGCACCGCCGGCACAACGGGCTGAGGACCGCCGTACTCCTCGGAGGGCTCTCGGCCCTCATCATCGTCATCGGCAGCTTCTTCGGGCGTACGGGCCTGATCGTCGCGGTCCTCGTGGCGCTCGGCACCAACGCGTACGCGTACTGGAACAGCGACAAGCTGGCGCTGCGCGCCATGCGCGCCCGGCCCGTGAGCGAGTTCGAGGCCCCGGCCCTCTACCGGATGGTCCGCGAGCTCTCCACCCAGGCCCGCCAGCCGATGCCACGGCTCTACATCTCGCCCACCCAGGCGCCGAACGCCTTCGCCACCGGCCGCAACCCGCGCAACGCGGCCGTGTGCTGCACCGAGGGCATCCTCGCGATCCTCGACGAGCGCGAGCTGCGCGGTGTCATCGGGCACGAGCTGAGCCACGTCTACAACCGGGACATCCTGATCTCCTCGGTGGCCGGCGCGCTCGCCTCCGTGATCCTGTTCCTGGTGAACTTCGCCTGGCTGATCCCGGTCGGCCGCTCCGACGACGACCGTGGCCCCGGACTGCTCGGCATGCTGCTGATCATGATCCTGGGCCCGATCGCCGCCTCCGTCATCCGGCTGGCCATCTCCCGCTCCCGGGAGTACGAGGCGGACGCCTCCGGAGCCCAGCTCACCGGCGACCCGCTCGCCCTCGCCAGCGCCCTGCGCAAGCTGGAGGCGGGCACGAAGCAGCTCCCGCTGCCGCCCGAGCCCAAGATCGAGACCGCCAGCCACATGATGATCGCGAACCCCTTCCGCCCGGGGCAGGGGATGTCCAAAATGTTCTCCACCCACCCGCCGATGGCGGAGCGCATCGCCCGGCTCGAGCAGATGGCAGGTCGCCGCCCGTGAAGACAATCCTCAACATCATCTGGCTGGTGTTCAGCGGCTTCTGGCTGTTCCTCGGCTATCTCGCCGCCGGCCTGATCCTCTGCATCACGATCATCGGCATCCCCTTCGGCATCGCGGCCTTCCGCATCGCCCTCTACGCCCTGTGGCCCTTCGGCCGCACGGTCATCGACCGCCCCGACGCGGGCGCCCCGTCCTGCATAGGCAACGTGCTGTGGCTGATCCTGGCCGGCTGGTGGCTGGCCCTCGGCCACATCGTCACCGGCATCGCGCAGTGCATCACGATCATCGGCATCCCGCTGGGCATCGCCAACTTCAAGATGATCCCGCTGTCGCTGCTCCCGCTGGGCAAGGAGATCGTCCCCACCGACCAGCCCTACCCCGGCTACAGCTACCCGGGCCGGTAGCGGCTCAGGTCCGCGGGGGTTCGGGTCGTCCTCGCCTGACGGCGTGGGCCACGACGCCGACCGCGAGCACCCCGAGCCCGGCGAGCACGGAGGTCGGCGGCAGCGAGAAGGCGAGGGCCGCGCAGCCCGCCAGGCCGAGCACGGCCAGCGGCCGGTCCCGGCGGCCCAGGGTCCAGGCGGAGGCGTTGGCGATCGCGTAGTAGACCAGGACCCCGAAGGACGAGAAGCCGATCGCGCCCCGTACGTCCACCGTCGCCGCCACCACGGCCACCACCGCGCCGACCGCGAGCTCCGCGTGGTGCGGCACCCGGAAGCGCGGGTGGACGGCCGCGAGCGTGGCGGGCAGATGCCCGTCCCTGGCCATGGCGAGGGTGGTACGGGACACCCCGAGGATCAGCGAGAGCAGCGAGCCGAGCGCGGCGACCGCCGCGCCCACGGTGACCACGGGCACCAGCCAGCCGGCTCCCGCCGCCCGTGCCGCGTCCGCGAGCGGGGCGGGGGAGGCGGCCAGGGCGCGCGGGCCGAGGACGGCGAGCACGGAGACGGCGACGGCCGCGTAGACGACGAGGGTGATGCCGAGGGCGAGCGGCACGGCCCGCGGAATGGTCCGCTCCGGGTCACGCACCTCCTCGCCGAGCGTGGTGATCCGCGCGTACCCGGCGAAGGCGAAGAAGAGCAGCCCGGCCGCCTGCAGCACCCCGCCGGCCGGCACGTCCCCGGCGAGCGCGAGCCGCCCGGCCTCCCCGGCCCCGGCGATCGCCGCGACGGCGGCCGCCAGGACGGCCAGGACGACCGCCACGATGATCCGGGTGAGCAGCGCGGACTTCTGCATGCCGCGGTAGTTGACGGCGGTCAGCAGGACGACGGAGGCCACGGCCACCGCGTGCGCCTGCTCCGGCCACAGATACGAGCCGACCGTCAGCGCCATCGCCGCGCACGAGGCCGTCTTGCCCACGACGAACGCCCAGCCGGCCAGATAGCCCCAGAACGCGCCGAGCCGCTCCCGCCCGTAGACATAGGTGCCGCCGGAGGCCGGG
Organism: Streptomyces fradiae; assembly: GCF_041270065.1. Taxonomy (NCBI): domain Bacteria; kingdom Bacillati; phylum Actinomycetota; class Actinomycetes; order Kitasatosporales; family Streptomycetaceae; genus Streptomyces; species Streptomyces fradiae. The sequence continues at coordinate 4,718,035 of NZ_CP065958.1, forward strand.
TAGCGGGCGGCCAGCCGGGCCGAGGCCATGGCGTTGCAGTAGGCCACGACGGCGGCGACGCCGAGCGCCGGGAGCAGCCCGGGGCCCGCCGCACGGGCCGCCGGCCCGAGCGCCGCGAAGATTCCGGCGCCGACCATCGAGCCGAGGCCGATGACGACGGCGTCGAACACCCCGAGGGTGCGGCGCAATTCCTGTGTCATGCCCCGCACATTAGGGGGTCCGGCAACCGCCCGGGACCAGCGGGCGTCCTCAAGGGCATGAGCATCATCAGCTGGATAGTTCTCGGACTGCTCGCCGGCGTCATCGCCAAGGTCCTGCTGCCGGGCCGCGACCCGGGCGGCCTGATCGGCACGACCCTCATCGGCGTCGTCGGCGCCTTCCTCGGCGGCTGGCTCTCCGCCCGCTTCCTGGACCGCCCGATCACGCAGGACTTCTACGACGGGGCGACCTGGCTGTCGGCGATCGGCGGCTCTCTGGTGCTGCTGATCGCGTACCGCATTCTTTTCGGCCACTCGCGCGAGCGTTAGAGGCCCGTCTCCCTGAGCGTGATGTTCAGCCGCCCCCTGAGCCCCAGGCCGGGGGCGGCGGTCCCGGCGTACACCTTCGGCACTCCGTGGTACGCGAAACGCGACGGCCCGCCGAAGACGAACAGGTCCCCGGACACCAACTCCACATCCGTGTAGGGCCGTCCACGGTCCTCGGTGTTCCCCAGCCGGAACACGCACGTGTCGCCGAGGCTCAGCGACACGACCGGGGCGGGCGAGCGCTCCTCCCGGTCCTGATGCATGCCCATCCGGGCGCCGTCGCCGTAGAAGTTGACCAGCGCGGTGTCCGGCGCGAATTCGCCGTGTTCCCCGTACGCCTCCACGAGCGCGTCGCGCCCCAAGTCCACCAGCCAGCCCGGCAGTTCGACCAGGCTCTCTTCCTTCCCCAGGTAGCGGTACGGCTCCCAGCGCCGCCCCAGACAGAGCGAGCGCACCGACATCACCCCGCCGCCGGGCAGCACCGTCGCCTCGTACGAGAGCGGCCCCCGCCCGAACTCCCGGCACGCCGCCACCAGTTCCCGCTGCCGCGCGAACGGCAGCCACCCGGGCACATGCACCGCCCCCGGCGCCGGCGCGCTCCGTTCCCGCGGAAACAGCCCCTCAGCCACCGCTCCCGCTCTCCAGGGCCAGCAACCGCTCTTTGCGGTCGAGCCCCGCCGCGTAACCGCGCAGGCTCCCGTCGGCCCCGATCACCCGGTGACACGGCCGCACCACCAGCAGCGGATTCCGCCCGATCGCGGTCCCCACCGCCCGCACCCCGGCCCCCTCCGCCCCGACGCGCCGCGCGATCTCCCCGTACGACACGGTCGTCCCGTACGGAATCCCCTCAAGCGCCCGCCACACCTTCCGCTGGAACTCCGTCCCGGCCTCCTCGAAGACCAGATCGAACCCGTCCCGCCGCCCGGCGAAGTACGCGTCGAGCTGCCCGGCGACCTCCTCGAAGGCGGCAGGCTCGTGCACCCAGCCCTCCACGGCCCCCTTCTGCCCCTCCAACGACACCGACCGCAACACGACCCGCCCCCCGTCGGCAACCCGCCCCACCAGGAGCATCGCGCCGAGGGGACCGTCGGCCCAGGTGTAAAGAGTGCTGTTCATGTTTTCCAGTGTGCGCGGCCGCCGGGGCGAGGAGCTGGCGGTTTTCGGACGCGGCCCTGGAGGTCCCGGGCGGCACGCGCCGCTCGTGCGGTCACGCGTCCGTCGGCCACAGGCCCAGGGTGCCGAGGGAGACCTCGGGGAGATCCCGCTCACGTCTCTCGGACTCGAAGAAGTCCAGCTCCGTGGGATCGAGGTCCAGCGACTCGCAGACCTCCTCGTGAAGGGCGACGAAGCTCATGAACCTCTCCTCCGCCCACAGCTCGTACTCGGCCCGGCTCCTGTTGAAGGCGGAGAGCTTCAGATCGACGACGTCGTCGGCCCACTGCCGGTGCCAGTCGAAGACGTGGTCCGCCGCCTCGGCGGTGCCCTCGCCTCCCAGCTCGCCCAGCTTGTCGGTGGCCGCGCGGGCGATCGACGCCAATCCGGCGCACCTCTTCACGTTGCCGACCGGGAAACCGGTGGAGCCCAGCGCGATCGCCGCGCTCAGATCGGAGATGGACTTGCGCCATCCGTCGATCTGCGTCTGGAAGTGCCGATAGGCCCGGATGAGACCGGCCCGCGGCGAAGGGTCGTCGGGTGCCACGTGGTTGGGGTCCGACAGCCGCAGCAGCTCCTTGTACCGGAACATGGCCTGCCGGTCGATGTCTCCGCGGTCGAAGCGGGTGTGGCAGTTCGGGCACAGGACGATCATGTTGTGGAACTCGTGCCTGCGGACACGGGCCCACGGCACGATGTGCGCGATCTCCAGAGGGGTCGCGCGGCACGTCGGTATCGCACACCGGTGTCCGGCCTCGACGAAAAGCTGCCGGGCTAACGGGCGAGGCACCGCGCTGCGCTTCGTGCGCTTCGTGGTCATGCGGAAAGCCTAGGCGGCGGTTCTGACATCGCGGGCCGACGCGGGCCGGCATTTCGCGGCCCGACCCACCCCTCCGGCCGATGAACGGGGAGGGGCGGTTCGCGGCTCGCGTCAGCGGTAGTTCACGAACTGCAGGGCGAAGTCGAAGTCCTTGCCCTTGAGCAGCGCGATGATGGTCTGCAGGTCGTCCCGGCTCTTGGAGCTGACCCGCAGCTCGTCGCCCTGCACCTGCGCCTTGACGCCCTTCGGGCCCTCGTCGCGGATGACCTTGGCGACCTTCTTCGCGTTCTCCTGGGAGATGCCCTCCTGGATGGACGCGAAGAGCTTGTACTCCTTGCCGGACAGCTGCGGCTCGCCCTCGACCTCCAGCGACTTCAGCGAGATGCCCCGCTTGATCAGCTTGGACTGCAGGATGTCGAGGATCGCCTTGACCCGCTCCTCGCCGTTCGCCTGCATCAGGATCTTCTCGCCCGACCACTCGATCTTGGCGTTGGTGCCCTTGAAGTCGTAGCGCTGCGTGATCTCCTTCGCGGCCTGGTTGAGGGCGTTGTCGACCTCCTGCCGCTCGACCTTGGAGACGATGTCGAAACTGGAGTCGGCCATGAGGTGAGGCTCCTTGCTCGGATGCGTTCGGTACAACGCAAAGCGTAGCCACCGGCCCCGCCGCCGACCCGTGATCAATCCAGTGGCGGAGCACCCCCAGGGATCAGGTATTGTTTACGTCGTTGCCAGGGAGCGCAGCCGAAAAGCGGCTCCGAGGCAGCGATCCCATGGCGGTGTGCCCGAGTGGCCAATGGGAGCGGACTGTAAATCCGTCGGCTTAGCCTACCCAGGTTCGAATCCTGGCGCCGCCACGCGATGCAGAAGGTCCCCGGTGTTCGCACCGGGGACCTTCTCGCATGTCCGGGGCCCGTTCGGGCGGTCATTCGGGCGGTCAGTTGCCCGCGATGTCCTTCACCGCGACCGACAGCGGGGTGCCGCCCGAGATGAGTTCCAGGGTCAGGCCGGCGGTGGCCGGGGTGTCGAGGAGTTCGGCGAGGGTGGCCGCCACGTCGTCGCGGGGGACGGGGCCGCGGCCCGTGCGGGCCTCCAGGCGGACCTGGCCGGTGCCCGCGTCGTTCGTGAGGGAGCCGGGGCGCAGGACGGTCCAGTCGAGGGCGGGGCGGGAGCGGATGTCGTCGTCGGCGGCGCCCTTGGCGCGGAGGTAGGCGTCGAAGGTCTCGTCGCCCGGGTGGGCGGAGTCGGCGCCCATGGACGAGACGATGAGGAAGCGCCGTACGCCCGCCGCCTCCGCCGCGTCGGCGAAGAGGACGGCCGCGCCGCGGTCGACGGTGTCCTTGCGGGCGGTGCCGCTGCCGGGGCCCGCGCCGGCGGCGAAGACGGCCGCGTCGGCGCCGCGCAGGACGGCGACGACCTCGCCGGGGGAGGCCGACTCCAGGTCCAGGACGACCGGTTCGGCGCCGGCCGAGCGCAGGTCCTCGGCCTGTTCGGGGCGGCGGATGATGCCCACCGGATGGTGTCCGCCCGCGGCGAGCAGCCGCTCCAGACGCAGGGCGATCTGTCCGTGTCCTCCAGCGATGACTACGCGCATACTCACGACCGTACGACGCCGGGTCCGCCCGGGCCTCCCGAATCCGGCCGCGTCGGCCGGGCCTGTCGCGGCAGGTCGAGGGCGGCCGCCGAGTCGCAGTACTCGCGCACCGCGCTGGTCCGCGCCACCACCCGCCCGCGGTGCACCACGATCCGGCTGTACGCGAGGGAGAGCACGCCCGTCAGCCGCTCGCCCCGCACCGCCAGGAGCTCGGCGGGGAAGCCCGCCTCGACCCGTACCTCCGGCAGGCCCATCGCCGCCCGCGCGTCCGCGCTGACCGCCGCGTACGCCTCGGGGGCGGGCAGGCCGCCGAGCGAGGCGAGCAGATAGGCGATCTCCAGCGGATCGCCGCGCCCCACCGGGTTGGACACGTCCCGCAGCGCCCCGCCGCCCGCCGCGACCCGGACGCCGGCCGCCCGCAGGAGCCGTACGGGGGCCGTGCCGCGCGGTCCGGTCGCGCCGCAGCCGCCCTGGGGCAGGGCGACCACCGTGACGCCGGCCGCCGCCAGCTGGTCCGCCGCCCGGCGGGCCTGGTCGGCGGGGAGCCGGGCGAGTCCCGCGCACGGGCCGATCGTCACCCCGGGCCGCAGCCCGCCGGCCATCGCGGCGAGCCGGGCCAGGCGCGCCGGGTCGTCGCCGTCGGTGTGCAGGTCCACGGGGCAGCCGTGCTCGGCCGCGACCTCCAGGAGCGCCTCCACGTAGCCGGTGGGGTCCGGGTCCAGGTCGGGGCAGCCGCCGACCACCCCGGCGCCCATCTTCACCGCGTCCCGCAGCATCGCGAGCCCGTCGGCGCCGGCCGCGCCGGTGAGCAGCCGGGGCGTGGCCACCGTCGTCAGTTCGGCGAGCCCGCGCAGCGAGCGCCGGGCCTGCAGGGCGGCCTCCAGCGGCCCGAGGCCGTGCACGTCCCCGATCCGTACGTGCGCGCGCAGCGCAGTGGCGCCGTGCCCGAGCTGGAGCAGGGCGGCCTCGGTGACCCGCCGCTGGACCTCGTCGGGGGCGTACGAGACGGGGCCCGCCGCGTCGGCGGTGAGGGCGGTGTCGAGGTGGGCGTGGGGTTCGGCGGGCGCGGAGAGCAGCAGATGGCCGGCCAGGTCGACGCGGGCGCCCACGGCGGCCAGGCTGCCGGCGGTGCCGACGGCCTCGATCCGGCCGCGGCCGAGGCGTACGTCGACGGTCCGGCCGTCGGTGAGCCGGGCGTTCGAGAGCAGCAGCGACGTGGCGTCGGCGGCGGTGGCCGGGGCCCGGTCGTCGGGCGACGGCTGGGGCTGCTGGCTGTCGGCTGACAATCGGGCTCCTCGGGGTCCGGGCACACGGCTCGCCAAGATCAAGATCACGCAGCGTGGGCCCGAGCCTAGGGGCGGTCCGGGCCGCCTTCGAGGAGGAGCGCAATAGTCGTACTGATGACTGCTCGTGTGGCCTACGAGGCGGCAGGTGAGCGGCCGGGAAGGCGCTGTGCGGAGACTGCGCGGAGGCTGTGCGCAGGGCGCGGGAAAGGGTGCGGGAAACGGATTTGGGGGATGGGCCGGAGACCGTGTAATGTCTTCCTCGCTCGCCCCAATAGCTCAGTCGGTAGAGCGTCTCCATGGTAAGGAGAAGGTCTACGGTTCGATTCCGTATTGGGGCTCTGGTGAGAGGGATCCCGCCTTCGGGCGGGGTCCGGATCATCAAAGCGGTGTAGCTCAGTCGGTAGAGCAAGCGGCTCATAATCGCTGTGTCACCGGTTCAAGTCCGGTCACCGCTACACACGGTAGCCGATTGTGGGGTCGGTCCTGCGATCGGCTACTCTGCTATGCGTTCATCCATCCATCCGTCCGTCAAGGAGCACTCACGTGGCTGCCACCGACGTCCGCCCGAAGATCACGCTGGCCTGCGTGGAGTGCAAGGAGCGGAACTACATCACCAAGAAGAACCGGCGTAACAACCCGGACCGTCTTGAGATGAAGAAGCACTGCCCTCGCTGCAACTCGCACACCGCGCACCGCGAGACGCGCTAATCAGGCTCGTACACGAGGCCGCCCCCACCAGGGGGCGGCCTCGTGTCGTTTATCGCAACTCGTTCATCGCACCAGATCCAGCAGGAGGTATCGAGGCCATGGCGCTCGACCAGTCCTTCGTGGGCCGGACCTATCCGCCCACCGCGCCGTACGAGGTCGGCCGCGAGAAGATCCGCGAATTCGCCGAGGCGATCGGGGACGCCAATCCCGCGTACACCGACCCGGAGGCCGCCAAGGCCCTCGGCCACCCGGATGTCGTCGCCCCGCCGACCTTCCCCTTCGCGATCACCTTCAAGGCCGCGGGCCAGGTCATCGAGGACCCGCAGCTGGGCCTGGACTACAGCCGCGTGGTGCACGGCGACCAGAAGTTCGTCTACACCCGGCCGGTGCGCGCCGGTGACCGCCTCACGGTGACCACCACCATCGAGGCGATCAAGTCGCTCGCCGGCAACGACATCATGGACATCCGAGGCGAGGTCCACGACGAGAGCGGCGAGCACGTCGTGACCGCCTGGATCAAGCTCGTGTCCCGCGCCCCCGAGGAGGCCTGACCGTGACCGCGAAGATCGCCTACGACGAGGTCGAGGTCGGCACCGAGCTGCCCGCGCAGACCTTCCCCGTGACCCGCGCCACGCTGGTTCAGTACGCCGGCGCCTCCGGTGACTTCAACCCGATCCACTGGAACGAGAAGTTCGCCAAGGAGGTCGGCCTGCCCGACGTCATCGCCCACGGCATGTTCACCATGGCCGAGGCGATCCGCGTCGTGACCGACTGGGCCGGCGACCCGGCCGCCGTCGTCGAGTACGGCGTCCGCTTCACCAAACCCGTCGTCGTCCCCAACGACGACCAGGGCGCCGTGATCGAGGTCTCCGCCAAGGTGGCGGCCAAGCTGGACGACGGTCAGGTGCGGGTGGACCTCACCGCGACCTCCGCCGGTCAGAAGGTGCTCGGGATGAGCCGGGCCGTGGTCCGGCTCGCCTGACGGCCGCCGTGTGACGAGCGACACGGGCCCCTCCCCGGCGGGAGGGGCCCGTACCCTTGTGCCGTGCAGCTCCTCAACGACGCCCCCCTCGCGCCCCTGACCACCTTCCGGCTCGGCGGGCCCGCCGCCCGGCTCGTCACGGCGACCACCGACGACGAGGTGATCGCCGCGATCCGCGAGGCCGACCTCGCCGGGGACCCGCTGCTGATTATCGGCGGCGGCTCCAACCTGGTCATCGGCGACAAGGGCTTCGACGGCACCGCCCTGCACATCGCCACCAAGGGCTTCTCCCTCGACGGGACCCGCCTGGAGCTCGCCGCCGGAGAGGTCTGGACGGACGCCGTCGCGCGGACCGTCGAGGCCGGGGTCGCCGGGATCGAGTGTCTGGCCGGCATCCCCGGCTCGGCCGGTGCCACCCCGATCCAGAACGTCGGCGCCTACGGCCAGGACGTCTCCGCCACCATCACCGAGGTCGTCGCGTACGACCGCAGGGCCGAGGAGACGGTCACCCTCAGCAACGCCGAGTGCGCCTTCTCGTACCGGCACAGCGTCTTCAAGGACCAGCCCGACCGCTATGTCGTGCTGCGGGTCCGCTTCGAGCTCGCCGACGCCGACGGGATGTCCGCGCCGATCGCGTACCCGGAGACGGCGCGCGCCCTCGGGGTCGAGGCCGGCGACCGGGTGCCGCTGGCCGTCGCCCGGGAGACCGTGCTGCGGCTGCGCTCCGGCAAGGGCATGGTCCTGGACCCGGAGGACCACGACACGTGGTCGGCGGGCTCCTTCTTCACCAACCCGATCCTCACGGCGGGGGAGTACGAGGACTTCCTCGGCCGCGTCGCCGAGCGGCTCGGCCCGGACGTCGCCGCGCCCGCGTACCCGGCGGGCGAGGAGGGCCGGATGAAGACCTCCGCGGCCTGGCTGATCGACAAGGCCGGCTTCACCAAGGGCTACGGCTCCGGGCCCGCCCGGATCTCCACCAAGCACACGCTCGCCCTGACCAACCGCGGCGAGGCGACCACCGAGGACCTGCTGGCGCTCGCCCGCGAGGTCGTCGCCGGGGTCCGGGACGCGTTCGGGATCACGCTGGTGAACGAGCCCGTGACGGTGGGCGTGGAGCTCTAGCTCCTCTCAGTACGCGACGCCCACGCCCTGCTTCACCGTCGCCGGGTCGTCGACCGTCGCCAGCATCGCGTGCGCCACGTCGGCGCGCGCGAGGGTGCGGCCGCGGGGCGGGTTGCCGCCGATGACGCGGCGGTAGCGGCCGGTGACCGGCTTGTCGGTCAGCTTGGGCGGGCGGACGGCGGTCCAGTCGGTCGCGCTCGCCGCGAGCTCGGCCTCCATGGCGCGCAGATCGGTGTAGACGTCCTTGAGCACGGAGTTGATGATCGCGAGCATCGCCTTGTCGGCGACGCCCTGACCCTCCGGGACCGGGCCCACGGGCGCGGCGCTGACCACGACCAGACGGCGGGTCGAGGTCGGCTCCATGGCGCGCAGGACGGCGCGGGTCAGCCGGGCGGCGATGCCGGTGCCCGCGTCGGCGCGGTTGCGGGCGCCGAGGCCGGAGAGCACCGCGTCGCGGCCGTCGACGGCGGCGTGCAGGGCCGCCGGGTCGGACAGGTCGGAGCGGAAGACGGTGAGCCGGGGGCCGGTGACCGTGAAGCGGGCCGGGTCGCGGACCACCGCGGTCACCTCGTGGCCCGCGCCGAGGGCCTGGCGGACGATTTCCTGGCCGATGCCACCGGTGGCACCGAAGACGGTGAGCTTCATGGCGCACCCTTCTGGATGGGGGTGGGTAAGTGTTCACTCACCTCTAGAGTGGGTAAGCACTCACTCACTCGTCAAGCCGTTCTCGGGAGTCGTCGTGGACCAGAAGCCGCAGAAGCCGACCCGGACCCGGATCGTCGACGCCGCCCGCGACCTCATGCACACGGCGGGCCTGGCCCGGACCACCACCAAGGAGATCGCCCGGGCGGCCGGCTGCTCCGAGGCGGCGCTCTACAAGTACTTCTCGAGCAAGGAGGAGCTGTTCGTCACCGTCCTCAACGAACGGCTGCCCCGGCTCGGCGACCTCCTCGGCACCCTCGCCGTCGATCCCAAGGGCCGCACGGTCGAGGAGAACCTGGTCGAGATCGCCCGCCGTGCCGCGCTCTTCTACGAGCAGACCTTCCCGATGGCCGCCTCGCTCTACGCCGAGCCGCAGCTCAAGGCGCGCCACGAGGAGATCATGCGGGGCCTCGGCCGCGGCCCCCACATGCCGATCGAGGGCCTCGCCGAGTATCTGCGCGCCGAGCAGCAGCACGGCCGGATCGCGGCGGACGCCGACCCGCTCGCCGCCGCCTCCCTTCTGCTCGGCGCCTGCGTCCACCGGGCCTTCGCCTGGGAGATGACCCCGGGCGGGAAGCCCCCGCAGGACCTGGACGCCTTCGCGCGCTCGATCGCCCGCACCCTGATGGCCGGGCTGAGCTGACGGAGCTGACGGAGCTGACGGAGCTGACGGAGCTGATCGGGGGATCAGCCGACCGGGGCCGCCAGCCAGTCGTCGATCCCGGACAGCAGCTTCTGCCGGACGTCCTCCGAGGCCGCCGAGCCCCGCACCGACTGCCGGGCCAGTTCGGCCAGCTCGGTGTCCGTGAAGGCGTGGTGCCGGCGGGCGATCTCGTACTGCGCGGCAAGCCGCGAGCCGAAGAGCAGCGGATCGTCCGCGCCGAGCGCCATCGGGACGCCGGCCTCGAAGAGGGTGCGCAGGGGGACGTCCTCGTGCTTGTCGTAGACGCCGAGGGCCACATTGGACGCCGGGCACACCTCGCAGGTGACCCCGCGCTCGGCGAGCTTGCGCAGCAGCCGCGGGTCCTCCGCCGCGCGGACGCCGTGGCCGACCCGGGCCGCCCGCAGATCGTCCAGGCAGTCCCGTACGGAGGAGGGGCCGGTCAGCTCGCCGCCGTGCGGGGCCGCGAGCAGTCCGCCCTCGCGGGCGATGGCGAAGGCCCGGTCGAAGTCGCGGGCCATGCCGCGCCGCTCGTCGTTGGAGAGCCCGAAGCCCACCACGCCCCGGTCGGCGTAGCGCACCGCGAGCCGGGCCAGGGTGCGCGCCTCAAGGGGGTGCTTCATCCGATTGGCGGCGACCAGGACCCGCATCCCGAGCCCGGTCTCCCGGGAGGCCGTGTCGACCGCGTCCAGGATGATCTCCAGGGCCGGGATCAGACCGCCGAGCAGCGGCGCGTACGAGGTGGGGTCGACCTGGAGCTCCAGCCAGCCCGAGCCGTCCCGGACGTCCTCCTGCGCGGCCTCCCGCACCAGACGCTGGATGTCCTCCGGCTCGCGCAGACACGAGCGGGCCATGTCGTACAGGCGCTGGAAGCGGAACCAGCCGCGCTCGTCCGTGGCCCGCAGCTTCGGCGGCGTGCCGCTCTTGAGGGCCTCGGGGAGGTGCACCCCGTACTTGTCGGCCAGTTCGATCAGGGTCGAGGGCCGCATCGAACCCGTGAAGTGCAGGTGCAGATGGGCCTTGGGCAGCAGGCTGAGGTCGCGATGAGGAAGGTGCTCCATCGGCTGATCCTGCCGCACCCGAATGGACGAATACAGTCCGTTTCCCCGATCGGGACCTTGCTAGAACGTAAAAACGGCCCCCGCTTCCGAAGAAGCGGGGGCCGGATACGGAGATCCGCAGGTGATTCAGTCGCGGGCCTCGGCGAGCAGCTTCTGGATCCGGGACACGCCCTCCACCAGGTCCTCGTCGCCCAGCGCGTACGACAGACGCAGGTAGCCCGGGGTGCCGAAGGCCTCGCCCGGGACGACCGCGACCTCGGCCTCGTCCAGGATCAGCGCGGCCAGCTCGACCGAGCTCTGCGGGCGCTTGCCGCGGATCTCCTTGCCGAGCAGCGCCTTCACCGACGGGTACACGTAGAACGCGCCCTCCGGGGTCGGGCAGTAGACGCCCTCGATCTCGTTGAGCATCCGCACGATCGTCTGGCGGCGCCGGTCGAAGGCGCGGCCCATCTCGGCCACCGCCTCCAGGTCGCCCGAGACGGCGGCGAGCGCGGCGACCTGCGCCACGTTGCTCACGTTGGAGGTGGCGTGCGACTGCAGGTTGGTGGCGGCCTTCACGACGTCCTTCGGGCCGATGATCCACCCCACGCGCCAGCCGGTCATCGCGTACGTCTTGGCGACGCCGTTGACGACGATGCACTTGTCGCGCAGCTCCGGCATGACCGACGGCAGGGAGACCGCCGACGCGCCGCCGTAGACCAGGTGCTCGTAGATCTCGTCGGTGAGGACCCACAGACCGTGCTCGACGGCCCAGCGGCCGATCGCCTCGGTCTCGACCTCGCTGTAGACGGCGCCGGTCGGGTTGGAGGGGGAGACGAAGAGGACGACCTTGGTCCTCTCCGTGCGCGCGGCCTCCAGCTGCTCCACGCTCACCCGGTAGCCGGTGGTCTCGTCGGCCACGACCTCCACCGGGACACCGCCGGCGAGGCGGATCGACTCGGGGTAGGTCGTCCAGTACGGGGCGGGGACGATGACCTCGTCGCCCGGGTCGAGGATCGCGGCGAACGCCTCGTAGATGGCCTGCTTGCCGCCGTTGGTCACGAGCACCTGGGAGGCGTCGACCTCGTAGCCGGAGTCGCGCAGCGTCTTCGCGGCGATCGCGGCCTTGAGCTCGGGCAGACCGCCGGCCGGCGTGTAGCGGTGGTACTTGGGGTTCTTGCAGGCCTCGACGGCCGCCTCGACGATGTAGTCCGGCGTCGGGAAGTCGGGCTCACCCGCGCCGAAGCCGATGACCGGGCGCCCGGCGGCCTTGAGAGCCTTGGCCTTGGCGTCGACGGCGAGGGTGGCGGACTCGGAGATCGCACCGATCCGGGCGGAGACCCGGCGCTCGGTGGGAGGGGTAGCAGCGCTCATGCGGCCATCGTCCCAGACCCCGTTCCGGCCCGGCACACAGGTTTCACGGAGCGGACAGGAACGGTCAATCCCGGTCGTACGCACGGTGCGCGGCGCCCCGCGCGGGGTGCCGCGGCAGGTCGGCGCGGTTCCTGTTCGACGTAGGGGCCCATGACCACGTACACTCACTGCTCGTTGGCCCGCACCGACCACATCTCACGATGCGGTAGGTTGGGGAGCCACGAAGGGTCGTAGCTCAATTGGTAGAGCACCGGTCTCCAAAACCGGCGGTTGGGGGTTCAAGTCCCTCCGGCCCTGCTACACACACCGCCAGGTTGTGTGCGCATGTACGTACTCCTTGCACCGCCGTGCGGCTCCAATTCCGGGCGCGGCACGGCCACGACCCGGAATCAGGTGAGACATCGTGACGGATGCCGTAGGCTCCATCGACATGCCTGATGCCGAAGATGCCGCGCCGGAGTCCAAGAAGACCCGGAAGGGCGGCAAGCGCGGAAAGAAGGGCCCTCTCGGCCGTCTCGCGCTGTTCTACCGCCAGGTCATCGCGGAACTCCGCAAGGTTGTCTGGCCCACTCGTAGCCAGCTGACGACGTACACCACTGTGGTGATTGTCTTCGTTGTCATCATGATCGGTCTTGTGACCGTGATTGACTATGGCTTCCAGGAAGCAGTCAAGTACGTCTTCGGCTGACTTTTTGTTCCACCCCATCTGTAGCGCAGGAAGAAGCAGCCACCGTGTCTGACGCGAACCTGAACGACGCCTTCGAGTCCGAGTCCGTCGAGGACGAGAAGGACATCGTCGAGGCGGCCGACGAGGAGCAGGCCGAAGCTGCGGACGCCGAGGCCGGCGAGACCGACACCGAGACCGAAGCGGTCGACGAGGTCGCCGCCGAGGCCGCGGACGTCGAGGACGAGGACGGCACCGAGGTCGCCGAGATCGAGGCCGCCGAGGAAGAGGCCGAGGAGGCCGCCGAGGTCGAGGACGCGGCTGAGGCCGAGCCCGCCGCCCCGGTCGACCCGATCGCCGCCCTCCGCGACGAGCTGCGCGGTCTGCCCGGCGAGTGGTACGTGATCCACACCTACGCGGGCTACGAGAAGCGTGTGAAGGCCAACCTGGAGCAGCGCGCCGTCTCGCTGAACGTCGAGGACTTCATCTACCAGGCCGAGGTCCCCGAGGAAGAGATCGTCCAGATCAAGAACGGCGAGCGCAAGAACGTCCGGCAGAACAAGCTGCCCGGTTACGTGCTCGTCCGCATGGACCTGACGAACGAGTCCTGGGGCGTCGTCCGCAACACCCCCGGTGTCACCGGCTTCGTCGGCAACGCCTACGACCCGTACCCGCTGACCCTGGACGAGATCGTCAAGATGCTCGCCCCGGAGGCCGAGGAGAAGGCCGCCCGCGAGGCCGCCGAGGCCGAGGGCAAGCCGGCTCCGGCCCGCAAGGTCGAGGTCCAGGTGCTCGACTTCGAGGTCGGCGACTCGGTCACCGTCACCGACGGCCCCTTCGCCACCCTCCAGGCCACGATCAACGAGATCAACGCCGACTCGAAGAAGGTCAAGGGCCTCGTCGAGATCTTCGGTCGCGAGACCCCGGTCGAGCTCAGCTTCGACCAGATCCAGAAGAACTGACGACTCAAGTTTCCGGACAGGTCAGAGGGGCTGCCACAGCCGCTCTGACCTGCTCGGTTTTTGGACGCGCGAGGATACCCGTTATCGTTGTGCGGTATGCCTCCATCCGGATGACCGGATGGATCGGCTGAAAACTCTCACTAGGACCCGGAGAGAGCTATGCCTCCCAAGAAGAAGAAGGTCACGGGGCTTATCAAGCTCCAGATCAACGCCGGTGCGGCCAACCCGGCCCCGCCGGTCGGCCCCGCGCTCGGCCAGCACGGCGTCAACATCATGGAGTTCTGCAAGGCCTACAACGCCGCGACCGAGTCGCAGCGCGGTTGGGTCATCCCGGTGGAGATCACGGTCTACGAGGACCGTTCCTTCACCTTCATCACGAAGACCCCGCCGGCCGCGAAGATGATCCTCAAGGCCGCGGGCGTGGAGAAGGGCTCCGGCGAGCCGCACAAGACCAAGGTCGCCAAGATTACCGAGGCGCAGGTCCGCGAGATCGCCACCACCAAGATGCCCGACCTCAACGCCAATGACCTGGACGCCGCGTCCAAGATCATCGCCGGCACCGCCCGTTCCATGGGCATCACGGTCGAGGGCTGATCAGCCCCCCTTGCAGTCCCCAGTGGTAGGGCCGGCGCTGGCCCGCACCACGACTCCATACCTGAACCCACAGGAGCAGAAGTGAAGCGCAGCAAGTCCCTCCGGGCTGCCGACGCCAAGATCGACCGGGAGAAGCTGTACGCCCCGCTCGAGGCCGTGCGTCTGGCCAAGGAGACCTCCTCCACCAAGTTCGACGGCACCGTCGAGGTGGCCTTCCGTCTGGGCGTCGACCCGCGCAAGGCCGACCAGATGGTCCGTGGCACCGTGAACCTTCCGCACGGCACCGGTAAGACCGCCCGGGTCCTGGTCTTCGCGACCGGTGACCGTGCCGAGGCCGCGACTGCCGCGGGCGCCGACATCGTCGGCTCCGACGAGCTCATCGACGAGATCGCCAAGGGCCAGCGCCTGAACGAGTTCGACGCCGTCGTCGCCACCCCGGACCTCATGGGCAAGGTCGGCCGCCTCGGCCGCGTGCTCGGTCCGCGTGGTCTCATGCCGAACCCCAAGACCGGCACCGTGACCATGGACGTCGCCAAGGCTGTCAACGACATCAAGGGCGGCAAGATCGAGTTCCGCGTCGACAAGCACTCGAACCTGCACTTCATCATCGGCAAGGTGTCCTTCGACGACACCAAGCTGGTGGAGAACTACGCGGCGGCCCTGGAGGAGATCCTCCGTCTGAAGCCGTCCGCCGCCAAGGGTCGCTACATCAAGAAGGCCGCCATCGCCACCACGATGGGCCCCGGCATTCCGGTCGACTCGAACCGCACCCGCAACCTCCTCGTCGAGGAGGACCCGGCCGCGGTCTGAGCTTCTGAAGCTCGCTAGGCGGTCATCGGGCCCCGCACCTTCCAAGGTGCGGGGCCCGATTTGCCTTTCCTCGACACCTTCACGTACTCTTCCGAGGAAGCCAAAGACCGCTGGTCGTCACTGTGCCTGCAAGGGTGCGGTGGCCGAAGGATTCGCTGAGAGATGCGAGCGACCCGCGCAGGTGACAGTGGAAGAGTTCCCGGTCCGGTTCACTCCGGTTCGGTCGAGCTGAGCCCCGTGCGCCTGCGCCCGGGGCGTTTTCGTTTGTTCAGCCCCTTCTGAGCGGTCCTCATCACCCGGAAGGAGGCTGACGCATTATGCCGACGCCCAACAAGGCTGCATCGGTGGCCGAGCTCGCGGACGCGTTCCAGAGCTCCACCGCCGCCGTGCTGACCGAGTACCGGGGTCTCACCGTGGCGCAGCTCAAGACGCTGCGTCGTTCGCTCGGTGAGAACGCCCAGTACGCCGTGGTGAAGAACACGCTGACCAAGATTGCGGCCAACCAGGCTGGGATCACCGCGCTCGACGACCACTTCGCTGGTCCGACGGCGGTCGCCTTCGTCACCGGTGACCCGGTGGAGTCGGCGAAGGCTCTGCGTGACTTCGCCAAGGAGAACCCGAACCTCATCATCAAGGCTGGTGTCCTTGACGGTAAGGCTCTCTCCGCCGACGACATCAAGAAGCTTGCGGACCTCGAGTCCCGCGAGGTTCTGCTCAGCAAGCTGGCCGGCGCCTTCAAGGGCAAGCAGTCTCAGGCTGCTCAGCTCTTCCAGGCTCTGCCGTCGAAGCTCGTCCGCACCGTGGACGCGCTGCGCGCCAAGCAGGCCGAGCAGGGCGGTGCCGAGTAATTCGGCTCGCGCATTGATCCGTACCGCCGTCTGGGCGGAACGGGTCACAGCGGGCCGACAGTACGCCCGCCTCACATGAACATCCGGCACCTGCCGAATTAGTGGAAGGATCGCCCATCATGGCGAAGCTCACCCAGGACGAGCTCCTCGAGCAGTTCGAAGGCATGACCCTCATCGAGCTCTCCGAGTTCGTGAAGGCCTTCGAGGAGAAGTTCGACGTCACCGCCGCCGCGGCCGTCGCCGTTGCCGCCCCGGGCGCCCCGGGTGCCCCGGTCGAGGCCGCTGAGGAGAAGGACGAGTTCGACGTCATCCTCACCGGCGCCGGCGACAAGAAGATCCAGGTCATCAAGGTCGTGCGCGAGCTGACCTCCCTGGGTCTGAAGGAGGCCAAGGACCTCGTCGACGGCACCCCGAAGCCGGTCCTCGAGAAGGTCAACAAGGAGGCCGCTGACAAGGCCGCCGAGGCCCTCAAGGGCGCCGGTGCCGCTGTCGAGGTCAAGTAACACCTCGTCGCGTCAGCGACTCGTTTGTTGAGCGTGTAACGCTCGCAGCGTGAAGGGCGATCATCCATCTGGGTGGTCGCCCTTCGGCGTTCCCTGAGACGGCGTGGCGGCGGTCGTACGGGCCTGCGGAAGCGGAGTAAGGTGATCTTCGCCGTGCGCCGGTCAGAGGCGGGGGCCTTGACGAACAGCACGGACCGCGCAATTCTCAGGACGCGTCGTCACATCGATCCGATTCCGAGGCATGGATCGACGACCGAACGGGCAGTATCGAGGTGCGCCGGACGGCGCGAGGCATCGCGGAGTTGAGAGCAACGAGGGTCGCGAAGAACTCGCCCTGGACATCAGTGGGCCAAGTGGCTACACTGACCCTTTGCGCTGCCTGTTAGCTGTCCCCTGCCCGTCACCAGGGGCATACCCTCGCAACCGCTTCGCTGGTCGACCCACTCTGACCTGGTCTTTTGACCAATCGGGTAATCGTCTTCCAAGGAGCTCCGCTAGGGACCGGTACGCGCGCAGTGAGTCCGAGCCCTCGGAAGGACCCCCTCTTGGCCGCCTCGCGCAACGCCTCGACCAATATGAACACCGGTGCCAGCACCGCCCCGCTGCGCATCTCCTTTGCAAAGATCAAGGAGCCCCTCGAGGTTCCGAACCTCCTCGCGCTCCAGACCGAGAGCTTCGACTGGCTGCTCGGCAACGCCGCGTGGAAGGCTCGCGTCGAGGCCGCCCTCGAGTCGGGCTACGACGTCCCCACGAAGTCCGGTCTGGAGGAGATCTTCGAGGAGATCTCCCCGATCGAGGACTTCTCCGGGTCGATGTCGCTGACCTTCCGCGACCACCGCTTCGAGCCGCCGAAGAACTCGATCGACGAGTGCAAGGACCGTGACTTCACGTACGGCGCCCCGCTCTTCGTGACTGCCGAGTTCACGAACAACGAGACCGGCGAGATCAAGTCCCAGACGGTCTTCATGGGCGACTTCCCGCTCATGACCAACAAGGGCACCTTCGTCATCAACGGCACCGAGCGTGTCGTCGTGTCGCAGCTCGTGCGTTCTCCCGGTGTCTACTTCGACTCCTCCATCGACAAGACGTCCGACAAGGACATCTTCTCCGCCAAGATCATCCCGTCCCGGGGTGCCTGGCTGGAGATGGAGATCGACAAGCGCGACATGGTCGGCGTGCGTATCGACCGCAAGCGCAAGCAGTCCGTGACCGTCCTCCTGAAGGCCCTCGGCTGGAGCACCGAGCAGATCCTGCAGGAGTTCGGCGAGTACGAGTCCATGCGCGCCACCCTGGAGAAGGACCACACCCAGGGCCAGGACGACGCGCTGCTCGACATCTACCGCAAGCTCCGTCCGGGCGAGCCGCCGACGCGCGAGGCCGCCCAGACGCTGCTCGAGAACCTGTACTTCAACCCGAAGCGCTACGACCTCGCGAAGGTCGGCCGCTACAAGGTGAACAAGAAGCTCGGCGCCGACGAGCCGCTGGACGCGGGTGTCCTCACCACCGACGACATCATCGCGACCATCAAGTACCTGGTGCAGCTGCACGCCGGCGAGACCGAGACGGTCGGCGCCAACGGCAACTCGATCGTCGTCGAGCCCGACGACATCGACCACTTCGGCAACCGGCGTCTGCGCAACGTCGGCGAGCTCATCCAGAACCAGGTCCGCACGGGTCTGGCTCGTATGGAGCGCGTCGTCCGCGAGCGCATGACCACCCAGGACGTCGAGGCGATCACGCCGCAGACCCTGATCAACATCCGGCCGGTCGTCGCCTCCATCAAGGAGTTCTTCGGCACCAGCCAGCTGTCGCAGTTCATGGACCAGAACAACCCGCTGTCCGGGCTGACGCACAAGCGTCGTCTGTCCGCGCTCGGCCCGGGTGGTCTGTCCCGTGAGCGGGCCGGCTTCGAGGTCCGAGACGTGCACCCGTCCCACTACGGACGCATGTGCCCGATCGAGACCCCCGAAGGCCCGAACATCGGTCTGATCGGTTCGCTCGCCTCGTACGGCCGGATCAACCCCTTCGGCTTCATCGAGACGCCGTACCGCAAGGTCGTCGACGGCCAGGTCACCGACGAGGTCGACTACGTCACCGCCGACGAGGAGGACCGGTTCGTCATCGCCCAGGCGAACGCGACCCTGAACGACGAGCTCCGCTTCACCGAGCCCCGCGTCCTGGTCCGTAAGCGTGGCGGCGAGGTCGACTACGTCCAGCCGTCCGAGGTCGACTACATGGACGTCTCGCCGCGCCAGATGGTGTCGGTCGCGACCGCCATGATCCCCTTCCTCGAGCACGACGACGCCAACCGTGCCCTCATGGGCGCGAACATGATGCGTCAGGCCGTTCCGCTGATTAAGTCGGAGGCCCCGCTCGTCGGCACCGGCATGGAGTACCGCTGCGCCACCGACGCCGGCGACGTGCTCAAGGCCGAGAAGGACGGTGTCGTCCAGGAGCTGTCCGCGGACTACATCACCGTGGCCAACGACGACGGCACGTACATCACGTACCGCCTGCACAAGTTCTCCCGCTCCAACCAGGGCACCTCTGTGAACCAGAAGGTCGTCGTGGACGAGGGCGACCGCGTCATCGAGGGCCAGGTCCTCGCCGACGGCCCCGCCACCGAGAACGGTGAGATGGCGCTCGGCAAGAACCTGCTCGTGGCGTTCATGCCGTGGGAGGGCCACAACTACGAGGACGCGATCATCCTGTCGCAGCGCCTCGTGCAGGACGACGTCCTCTCCTCGATCCACATCGAGGAGCA
The DNA here is from genome assembly GCF_041270065.1 of Streptomyces fradiae. Taxonomy (NCBI): domain Bacteria; kingdom Bacillati; phylum Actinomycetota; class Actinomycetes; order Kitasatosporales; family Streptomycetaceae; genus Streptomyces; species Streptomyces fradiae. Next base: position 4,737,142 of record NZ_CP065958.1, read on the forward strand.
CGAGGTCGACGCCCGTGACACGAAGCTCGGCCCCGAGGAGATCACCCGGGACATCCCGAACGTCTCCGAGGAGGTCCTGGCCGACCTCGACGAGCGCGGCATCATCCGCATCGGTGCCGAGGTCACGGCCGGCGACATCCTGGTCGGCAAGGTCACCCCGAAGGGCGAGACCGAGCTGACCCCGGAGGAGCGCCTGCTCCGCGCGATCTTCGGCGAGAAGGCGCGCGAGGTCCGCGACACCTCCCTGAAGGTGCCGCACGGCGAGACCGGCAAGATCATCGGTGTCCGCGTCTTCGACCGCGAGGAGGGCGACGAGCTTCCCCCGGGCGTGAACCAGCTGGTCCGCGTCTACGTCGCCCAGAAGCGCAAGATCACCGACGGTGACAAGCTCGCCGGCCGTCACGGCAACAAGGGTGTCATCTCCAAGATCCTCCCGATCGAGGACATGCCCTTCCTCGAGGACGGCACCCCGGTCGACATCATCCTCAACCCGCTCGGCGTCCCGTCCCGAATGAACCCGGGACAGGTCCTGGAGATCCACCTCGGCTGGCTCGCCAGCCGCGGCTGGGACGTCTCCGGTCTCGCCGACGAGTGGGCGCAGCGCCTGCAGGCCATCGGCGCCGACCAGGTCGCCGCCGGCACCAACGTCGCCACCCCGGTCTTCGACGGTGCGCGTGAGGACGAGCTCGCGGGTCTGCTGCAGCACACCATCCCGAACCGCGACGGCGAGCGCATGGTGCTCCCGTCCGGAAAGGCGCGCCTGTTCGACGGCCGCTCCGGCGAGCCGTTCCCGGACCCGATCTCCGTCGGGTACATGTACATCCTCAAGCTCCACCACCTGGTCGACGACAAGCTGCACGCCCGGTCGACCGGCCCGTACTCGATGATCACCCAGCAGCCGCTGGGTGGTAAGGCCCAGTTCGGTGGCCAGCGCTTCGGTGAGATGGAGGTGTGGGCGCTGGAGGCTTACGGCGCCGCGTACGCCCTCCAGGAGCTGCTGACGATCAAGTCCGACGACGTGACCGGCCGCGTGAAGGTCTACGAGGCCATCGTCAAGGGCGAGAACATCCCTGAGCCCGGCATCCCCGAGTCCTTCAAGGTGCTCATCAAGGAGATGCAGTCCCTGTGCCTCAACGTGGAGGTGCTGTCCTCGGACGGCATGTCCATCGAGATGCGCGACACCGACGAGGACGTCTTCCGCGCAGCGGAGGAGCTCGGCATCGACCTGTCCCGGCGCGAGCCGAGCAGCGTCGAAGAGGTCTGACGGGAGTCCGGTACGGGGGCTCGGTGCGAACCACTGAGCCCCCGGCCGGCCCCAGGACCCCCGAATCAGACCCACAGCCTTAACAACCCTGAGAGGGATTGACGCATAGTGCTCGACGTCAACTTCTTCGACGAGCTCCGGATCGGTCTGGCCACCGCTGACGACATCCGCCAGTGGAGCCACGGCGAGGTCAAGAAGCCGGAGACCATCAACTACCGCACCCTGAAGCCCGAGAAGGACGGACTCTTCTGCGAGAAGATCTTCGGTCCGACCCGGGACTGGGAGTGCTACTGCGGCAAGTACAAGCGTGTCCGCTTCAAGGGCATCATCTGTGAGCGGTGTGGCGTCGAGGTCACCCGCGCCAAGGTGCGCCGTGAGCGGATGGGCCACATCGAGCTGGCCGCCCCCGTCACCCACATCTGGTACTTCAAGGGCGTTCCGTCGCGCCTTGGCTACCTGCTCGACCTCGCCCCGAAGGACCTGGAGAAGGTCATCTACTTCGCGGCGTACATGATCACGTTCGTCGACGAGGAGCGCCGCACCCGCGACCTGCCCTCCCTGGAGGCGCACGTCTCCGTGGAGCGTCAGCAGATCGAGAACCGCCGCGACTCCGACCTCGAGAACCGCGCCAAGAAGCTCGAGTCCGACCTGGCCGAGCTCGAGGCCGAGGGCGCCAAGGCCGATGTGCGCCGCAAGGTGCGCGAGGGCGCCGAGCGCGAGATGAAGCAGCTCCGCGACCGCGCGCAGCGCGAGATCGACCGCCTCGACGAGGTGTGGAACCGCTTCAAGAACCTCAAGGTCCAGGACCTGGAGGGCGACGAGCTGCTCTACCGCGAGCTGCGTGACCGCTTCGGCACGTACTTCGACGGCTCGATGGGTGCCGCGGCGCTGCAGAAGCGCCTGGAGTCCTTCGACCTCGAGGAGGAGGCCGAGAAGCTCCGCGAGATCATCCGTACCGGCAAGGGCCAGAAGAAGACCCGTGCGCTCAAGCGCCTCAAGGTCGTCTCCGCGTTCCTGCAGACCGCGAACAGCCCCAAGGGCATGGTTCTCGACTGCGTGCCGGTCATCCCGCCGGACCTGCGTCCGATGGTGCAGCTGGACGGTGGCCGCTTCGCGACCTCCGACCTGAACGACCTGTACCGCCGTGTGATCAACCGCAACAACCGTCTGAAGCGTCTGCTCGACCTCGGTGCCCCCGAGATCATCGTGAACAACGAGAAGCGGATGCTCCAGGAGGCGGTCGACGCCCTCTTCGACAACGGCCGTCGTGGTCGCCCGGTGACGGGCCCCGGCAACCGTCCGCTGAAGTCCCTCAGCGACATGCTGAAGGGCAAGCAGGGTCGTTTCCGTCAGAACCTGCTCGGCAAGCGAGTCGACTACTCGGCGCGTTCCGTCATCGTCGTCGGCCCGCAGCTCAAGCTGCACCAGTGCGGTCTGCCGAAGGCCATGGCGCTCGAGCTCTTCAAGCCGTTCGTGATGAAGCGCCTGGTCGACCTGAACCACGCGCAGAACATCAAGTCGGCGAAGCGGATGGTCGAGCGCGGCCGCACGGTCGTGTACGACGTCCTCGAAGAGGTCATCGCCGAGCACCCGGTTCTGCTGAACCGTGCGCCCACGCTGCACCGCCTCGGCATCCAGGCCTTCGAGCCGCAGCTGGTCGAGGGCAAGGCCATCCAGATCCACCCGCTCGTCTGCACCGCGTTCAACGCGGACTTCGACGGTGACCAGATGGCCGTCCACCTGCCGCTCTCCGCGGAGGCGCAGGCCGAGGCCCGCATCCTGATGCTGTCCTCGAACAACATCCTCAAGCCGGCCGACGGCCGCCCGGTGACGATGCCGACCCAGGACATGGTCCTCGGTCTGTTCTTCCTCACCACCGACGGCGAGCTGCGGAACGTCAAGGGCGAGGGCCGCGCGTTCGGCTCCACGGCCGAGGCGATCATGGCCTTCGACGCCGGCGAGCTGTCGCTGCAGTCGCAGATCGACATCCGCTTCCCGATCGGCACCGTTCCGCCGCGCGGCTGGGTTCCCCCGGTCGCCGAGGAGGGCACCGAGTCCGACAGCGGCTCCGCCGCGGGGTCGTGGCAGCTTGGTGACAGCTTCCGGCTGAAGACCACGCTGGGCCGTGCGCTCTTCAACGAGCTGCTGCCCGAGGACTACCCGTTCGTCGACTACTCGGTCGGCAAGAAGCAGCTCTCCGAGATCGTCAACGACCTCGCCGAGCGCTACCCCAAGGTCATCGTGGCGGCGACGCTCGACAACCTGAAGGCGGCCGGCTTCTTCTGGGCCACCCGTTCCGGCGTCACCGTCGCCATCTCGGACGTCGTCGTCCCGGAGGCGAAGAAGGAGATCGTCGCCGGGTACGAGGCTCAGGACGAGAAGGTCCAGAAGCAGTACGAGCGCGGTCTGATCACCAAGGAAGAGCGCACGCAGGAGCTCATCGCGATCTGGACCAAGGCGACCAACGAGGTCGCCGAGGCGATGAACGCGAACTTCCCCAAGACGAACCCCATCTTCATGATGGTTGACTCGGGTGCCCGAGGAAACATGATGCAGATGCGGCAGATCGCCGGTATGCGTGGTCTGGTGTCGAACGCGAAGAACGAGACCATCCCGCGTCCGATCAAGGCCTCGTTCCGCGAGGGCCTCTCCGTGCTCGAGTACTTCATCTCGACCCACGGTGCCCGTAAGGGTCTCGCCGACACCGCCCTGCGTACCGCCGACTCGGGTTACCTGACCCGTCGTCTGGTGGACGTCTCGCAGGACGTCATCATCCGCGAGGAGGACTGTGGCACCGAGCGCGGTCTGAAGCTGCGGATCGCGGCCAAGGACGAGGCCGGCGTGCTGCGGAAGGCCGACGACGTCGAGACCTCCGTGTACGCGCGGATGCTCGCCGAGGACGTCGTCGTGGACGGCAAGGTCATCGCGCCGGCCAACGTCGACCTGGGTGATGTGCTCATCGACGCCCTGGTCAAGGCGGGCGTGGAGGAGGTCAAGACCCGTTCGGTCCTGACCTGTGAGTCCGCCGTCGGCACCTGTGCCTTCTGCTACGGCCGCTCGCTGGCCACCGGCAAGCTGGTCGACATCGGTGAGGCGGTCGGCATCATCGCCGCCCAGTCCATCGGTGAGCCCGGTACCCAGCTGACGATGCGTACCTTCCACACCGGTGGTGTGGCCGGTGACGACATCACCCAGGGTCTGCCGCGTGTCGTCGAGCTCTTCGAGGCGCGTCAGCCCAAGGGTGTCGCCCCGATCTCCGAGGCGGCCGGTCGCGTCCGCATCGAGGAGACCGAGAAGACCAAGAAGATCGTCGTCACCCCGGACGACGGCACCGACGAGACGGCGTTCCCGATCTCGAAGCGTGCCCGTCTGCTCGTGGGCGAGGGCGACCACGTCGAGGTGGGCCAGAAGCTCACCGTGGGTGCCACCAACCCGCACGACGTGCTGCGCATCCTCGGCCAGCGCGCCGTTCAGGTCCACCTGGTCGGCGAGGTCCAGAAGGTCTACAACTCGCAGGGCGTGTCGATCCACGACAAGCACATCGAGATCATCATCCGGCAGATGCTGCGCCGTGTGACGATCATCGAGTCCGGCGACGCGGAGCTGCTGCCGGGCGAGCTCGTCGAGCGCTCGAAGTTCGAGACCGAGAACCGTCGTGTGGTGCAGGAAGGCGGCCACCCGGCCTCCGGCCGTCCGCAGCTGATGGGTATCACCAAGGCCTCGCTGGCGACGGAGTCCTGGCTGTCGGCCGCCTCCTTCCAGGAGACGACCCGAGTCCTGACGGATGCGGCGATCAACGCCAAGTCCGACAGCCTCATCGGCCTCAAGGAGAACGTCATCATCGGTAAGCTCATCCCGGCCGGTACGGGTCTGTCCCGCTACCGCAACATCCGGGTCGAGCCGACCGAGGAGGCCAAGGCCGCGATGTACTCGGCCGTCGGCTACGACGACATCGACTACTCGCCGTTCGGCACCGGCTCCGGCCAGGCCGTTCCGCTGGAGGACTACGACTACGGTCCGTACAACCAGTAAGTAGTGCGAACCGAAGGGCGGCACCCCGATCATGGGGTGCCGCCCTTCGGCGTTTCACCTGGCGGTCAGCTCCCAGGCGGCGACAGCGACCGTGGCCACCGCGGCGAGGGCGCCGATGCTGGCGAGCGGCCAGCGGGACCGCTCCAGGGCGTCGAGCCGGGCCTCGTGGTCGGCGAGCTGCTTGTCGGTCTGGTCGCTGCGCTGCACGAGCAGGGCGAGCGAGCCGTCGACCCGCGCGAAGCCGGCCTCCAGGGTGCCGCGCAGCCGCTCCAGTTCCAGGGCGACGGCGACCGGGTCGTTCGGATCAGACTCGGTCATCGGCCGCCGCCTCCTGGGTGGTGCGCAGCCAGGAGGGCAGCAGGTTCTGTACGGCGGGCACGGCCATGACCCGGCTGAGCGCGCCGGCGACGGCGAGCGCCCCGGCGACCCAGGGCAGCGTCTCGGGCAGCCCGGCGGCGTCGACGATCGCCGGCAGCACGACGGCGATCCCGACCGCGGTCTGCAGCACGGTGCGGACCGTGCGCTTGGCGGCTTCGGACATGGGTGGTTCTCCTTGCGTGGGGGGCGGGGTTACGCGGTGTACGGGACCTTGAGCGCGTTCCAGGAGGTGGCGCCCGGCCAGCCGTCGGCGTCGGAGCCCGAGAAGCCGAGCTTGCGCTGCCAGGCGGCGTAGGACTGGCGGTCGGCCTCGGACCAGCGGGGGCTGGGGCCGACCTGGTAGCGGGCGCAGCCCTCGGCGACCAGGCGGCGGCCCATCGCGGTGATGATGGGGGAGCTCGGGGTGGTCTTGAAGAAGGCGGTGCCCGGGAAGGGCTGGTAGCGCGGCTTGGCCGGCTTCGCCGGGGCGGTCGGGCGGGGCGCCGGGGCCTTGCCGAGGCGGCCCTGGACCCGGTCGCGCATGCCCGGCATGCCGAAGCCGCGCGGGTCGTTCTTCCAGTCGGACCACTCGGAGTGGCCGATCACGGACTTGGCGCCCCAGCCGTGGGCGCGGCAGAGCGCCGCCGACACCCGCTCGATGGCGTCGAGCTGGGCGGCCGGCCACGGGTCGCTGCCGTTGCCGAGGTTGACGCACTCGAAGCCGTAGAAGCGGGAGTTGCCGTCGACGGCGCCCGCGCTGCCCTGGTGCTCGCGCGGCACCGGCGGCCGCGCCCCGTACGTCTCGCTGATCACGGCCTTGAGCACGGACGGGTCGCCGCCGCCGGCGTGGTTGGCGCGGCCGGAGCCGACCAGGTGCACGCTGCCGTCCTTGGCGATGACGCCGTGGCACAGCGGGCCGGGCAGGCCGGCGTAGCCGTCGTAGCAGAGGGACACGCTGTTCGCGGTGCCGCTGGAGACGGTGTGGTGGATCATCACGCCGACCACCGGGCCCCAGGTGCCGACCTGGTTGCGGTTGTGGTTGCGCCAGCCGTCGTGCTCGACGACGGTGACGCCTTCGGCGCGGAGCGCGGCGACGAACCGGTCCGCGGAGAGGGGGGCTGCCATCTGTGACCTCCGGGGCAGAGTTTCCGGGCGGGGTTCCCGGGTTTCCGGGCATGGAAAAACCCCGGCCGGTCGGTCGGCACGGGGCGTACGGGGTGGGGGGAGGCTTTACGGCGCGGGGGCCGGCTCCGTCGGCTCGGTCGGCTCCGGCGGGGCCGGGGCCCAGACGGCGCACAGCGCGGCGTACGCGACGCGGCGGGTCTCGAAGTCGGCGAGCGCGGCGGCCACCGCGCGCTGCACGGCCGTCGGATCGGGCACGACCGGCAGACCGCCCTCGCCCAGGACGGTGACGAGGCCGGAGCCGCGCAGCGTGACGTCGGCCGTGCCCCTCTCGGTCAGCTCGGCGGAGACGTACACCGGCGGGTACTGCCCGGTCACCGGGTCGCGCTCCAGGGTGTAGCCGAGGCTGTTGTCGTGGACGCGGATGGTGAGGGTGTGGCCGTCCTCGGCGACGACGGCGCGGCCCGCGTAGTCGATGGCCACGCCCCACGGCTGGGTGGGATCGATGTTCATGGCGTACTCCTCGTACGGATCTGGGCTCGGAGCGGGGATCAGGTCTGCATGCCGTGGATGAGGGCCGGCTGGGCGTAGACCGTGCCGCTGGTGGTGGTGACGACGGCCTGGATCTCGATGGTCATCGTCTGGCCGAAGCGGGTCTTCATGTCGCCGGGGAGCAGACCGGTGTGGTCGTAGGTGGTGCCGGCGGTGACCGTGGGGCCGAACGCGACGCCGTCGACGAGGACCCGCACCTGGCCGCTCGCGCCCGACGAGGCCGCCGTGTTGACGGCGAGCCGCAGCTTCGGCTGCCAGATCGGGTTGGAGCACCGGGCGATGGTGGTGAAGGCGGTGCTGGTGGTGGACGGCCACTTGGCCGGGTCGCTCGCCAGCGGCGGCATCAGCTGCAGCCACGGCCGGGCGAGGCCGCCGGTCATGATGTCGTCGGCGAAGATCTCGTGGTTGTAGCCGTCGAAGATCCGGAACAGCGGCCGGTTGATCGTGACGCTGCCGCTCTGCGTGGGCGGGCGGATCTCGTTGACGGCCGGCCGGGTGTTGACCGCGGTGGACAGGGCCTTCAGCCGGCGTTCCATGTCGTTGAGCCGGTCGATGATGTCCTCGGGCAGCTTGGGCATCAGGCCTCCTCAAGGTAGAGCTCGGCGGTGTCGGGTCGGCCGCGCTCCGGGGGAGTGACCTTGACGCCGATGATGCGGTAACGGGTGTCGAGGCCCTCGGAGAACCATTCGTCGGTGATCCGGACGCGGGCCATCCGGCCGAGGAGCGCCGGCGGGACGATCCCGCCGAGGTGGATGCTGATCGCCGGGATCACGACCGTGCCGCGGGCGTCGTCGAGTTCCCGGAAGGCCAGCGAGTCGAGGGTGAGGGTGTCGGTGACCTCGTTGTGGTCCGAGGACAGGTCGAGCAGCGGCCAGCCGTCCGCGAGCAGGTCGGTGGCGAGCTGCTGCTTGGCGGGGTAGATCGGCCGGGACTCGGTGCCCGCGTTGGCGTTGGTGGACGCGCCGCGGGCCAGCGCGGTGGTGCCGCCGCGGGTCGCGTCGTACGGGAACGAGTACGAAAGGATCGAGCCGGGCCGGTCGAAGACCAGGTCGGCCGCACCGTTGTTGATCTTGGGTGAGCCGAGCCGGAGCTGCCGGACCCGGCGCCCGTCGTTCGGGTCGCGGTAGACCAGGATCTGGTGCTCGAAGCCCTTCTCCAGCGAGGCGAGCTGTTCGAGGGCGTCCAGGTAGACGGTCTCGTCGCCGTTGCGCCAGGAGGCGGTCCGCAGGGGGTAGTCCGGCGGCGACTTCTCGTTGCCGAAGGTGATCCCGAGGCGGCGCGGCTCCTTGCCCTCCTCCGGCGGGACGGACGGGTCGTCCTGGAGGTCGAGCTCCGCCCACAGCCGGCGCGCGATGTCCAGCTGGTCGGTCGGGGTCGTGAAGGAGATGGCGTCGGTACGGATGCGGCGCCGGCTCGCGTACGAGTCGAAGGTCGCGGCCTGGACGCCGAGGGTCAGCACCCCGCGGCCGCTGGACTGCAGCGTGGTGGTCCACACGATGCCGCCCCACCACAGGTCGCCGCCGCGCTCCAGATAGACCGCGGTGCGGCCCTCGCGGACCTTCTTGACCCGGTCGGCGATCTCCTTGTTGGGGATCGGGATGGTGCCGGAGAGCGAGCCGGCCTTGCCGATGTAGTCGTCGATGGAGACGTCCCGCAGCGGCAGGATGTCGAGGGTCTGGTCGGTGAGCAGATCGCAGAAGATCGCCCGGTAAGGCGTGTCGATGGCCATGCGGGGCCTCCTCAGAGCACGTAGGTGGCGGAGACGCGGACGTTCCGGCCGGGGACCAGGGAGCCGTTCGAGGACCAGGTGCGCAGGGTGACCTGGCCGCCGGTCGAGATGTACGCGCCGCCGTCCCCGAAGCCGTCGCAGGCCGGTGCCTCCACGTAGATCGCCGGGCGCCAGCCGGTGGGAAGCACGCACATCGGGTCGTCGTTGACGTTGCCCGCGCTGTTGGCGTCGACCTGGCTGGTGCGGGTGAGGGTGACCGAGACGGTGGCGATGCCGTGGGTGCGTCGGGCCTCGAAGCTCACCATGGTCCAGTTGGCGAGCGGGGTGGCCCCGGTGGTGGTGCTCTCCACCTTCACGGGCGGCTGGTAGTCGGCCCAGGACGTGCCGTTCCAGCGCTGGAGGACCCCGTTGTTGTCCCGGTACTGGCCGGTGTAGCTGCCGGTGGAGAGGGAGCCGCTGGGGGCGATGCCGCCGACGTCCTTGGGGTACGCGACCCAGGCGGTGCCGTCCCAGCGCTGGAGCTGGCGCGCGTTGTTGGCGTCCTGGTACTGGCCGGGGTACGAGCCGGGCACGGAGCCGTTGTTGTAGACCGGCAGGATGCCGCCGACGCTGACGAGCGTGGTGCGCAGATCGGTGAGGGAGGTCGTCCACGGGATGCCGCCGCTGCCGGCGGACGCCCCGGCCGGCACGAGGACGCGGAACAGGACCAGCGAGGTGGCCGGCGCCTGCGGCGGCTCGGGTACGGCCTTCGGCTGCCCCTGGACGATCTCGACCGCGGCCTCGCTGCGCGTCTGGCCGTCGAACTCCGCGTCGTACACGCGCAGCAGGACCAGGTCGATGCGCGGGTTGAACGCGTCGCCGTCGGCGAAGGTGAGGGGCAGGTCCGCGTCGAGGCTCACGGGGTACGCACCCTGGGCGCCCGGGCCCTGGACGACGGCGCGGCCGTAGGACAGGTTCGCGGTCATCGGACCGACCGGGGTCAGCGAGTAGCCGCTCACCCGATACGTGCCGTTCGGCGAGCCCGGCAGGATGCCGGAGCGGGAGGTGACCGGGTCGACCGGGGTGGTGGCGCCGAGGGCGGTGAGCCGGGTGGTCACCCGGGTCTGGCCGGTGGGCTGGAGCCAGCCGCTGCGCAGGGCCATGATGTCTCCTCTCAGTGGGGTGGGCGGCCGGTCAGAACTGCGGGTCGACGCGGATGAAGGTGTTGTCGAACCCGCCCTTGACGCCGGCGGTGTTGGCGACGACCCGGAAGAAGGCGGTGAGCGTGTAGCTCAGCCCCGGGGTCAGCCCGGACAGGCGTCGCGTGGTGGAGGTCGAGACCGAGTTGTCGCTCGCGCAGATCGCGGCCCACTCGTCGTCGAGGTCCTGGATCAGGGTGTTGCCCTGGGTGAGCTTGAGCGCCATGAACGCGTACAGGTCGCTGCGCGACTTGATCCGGGCGCCGAAGGTGACGAGGACGTTCTTCGACGGCGGGGCGGTGAAGGTGAGGGAGAACGGGTTGGTGGTGCGCCCGCCGAGCGTCGAGGTGTACGTGCTCGACGCGGTGTCGCCGAAGTCGCTGCTGTCGTTGAAGTACGGCCCCGGGTACACGGCCGTCTTCCACGTCGCGCCGTCCCAGCGCTGCAGCCAGCCGCCCGCGGTGTCGCGGTACTGGCCGACGTAACTGCCCGTCACATTGCCGGCGCTGGCCGGGACGACGCCGCCGATCGCCTCCGGGTACGACACCCACGCGCCGCCGTCCCAGCGCTGCAGCTGGTTGTTGGCGGTGTCCTGGTACTGGCCCGGGTAGCCGCCCGGCAGCACCGCGCCCTCCACGGGCAGGATGCCGCCGATCGACACGACCGGGGTGCGCAGGTCCTTCAGGGCGTTCGCCCAGTTGATGCCGCCGGTTCCGGCACTGGCGTTGGCCGGGACGGTGACCTCGTACAGCGGGAGGGAACGCGCCGGGACCACCGGACGGTCCGGGCTGCCCGGGGCGCCCTGGATGATCTCGACCTTCGCCTCCTGGCGGAGCTGGCCGTCGTAGAGGCTGTCGTAGATCCGGATGACGATCAGGTCGATGCGGGCCTGGTCGGTGCCCGGGGCGAAGGTGAGCACCTCGGGGGTGGTGAGGGCCACCGGGTAGACGCCCTGGGAGATGTCGCCCTGGACGACGGCGCGGCCCTCGTGGACGGTGACCGCCATGGCGGCGGTGCCCTCGGTCCAGAAGCCGGAGAGCCGGTACTTGCCGTCGTACGAGCCGGGCAGGACGCCGGAGCGGACCTGGACGGGGTTGACGGGGGTGGTCGCGCCGATCTGGTTGAGGCGGGTGTCCTCGCGGGTCTGGCCGGTCTCGGCGACCCAGCTGCTGCGCAGGTTCACGGGGTTCTCCGTTCGGGAGTACGGGAGGGGGCTACGGGGCTACGGGTCTACGGGAGGGGCGGGTCAGGCCTTGATCCACTCGGCGTGCAGCGTGCAGCCGTACCCCGAGCCGCCGAGCGTCTTCACGGCGGAGGTGTGCGACTGGTAGCCCTGGAGCTGGACGGTGTTGCCGGCGGTGAGCCGGATCAGGCCCTGGCCGCCGATGGTGATGGCGCCGTTGCCGGCCGGACCGAGCCAGGTCAGCCGGGGCTGGCCGGAGCCGCTGACCAGGATGCGGGCGCCGCGCATGCCGGTCTGGCCGTCGTTCTGCCAGGTCACATGGCCGCCGAGGCGCCACCAGCCGGTGCGCGGGACGGTGTACGTGTTCGTGCCGTTCCAGCTGCCGGTGTCGTCGACCTCGACGGTCGGCAGGGTGATCACGGTCCAGGTGTTGGGCGACACGCTCTGCTGCTGGGTGGACAGGTACTGGGTGGCGCCGAACAGGATCTTGGCAGTGCCCTCGGCGTACTGCCAGGCCGCGCCGTCCCAGCGCTGCAGGCCCGTGGCGGTGTCGCGGTACTGGCCGGTGTAGCCGCCGGTGGCGGTGCCGCTGGGGGCGACGCCGCCGAGCGCCTTCGGGTACGAGACCCAGGTGGTGCCGTCCCAGCGCTGCAGCATGCCGCCGGCGTCGCGGTACTGGCCGGTGTACGCGCCCTTGAAGCCGCTGGTGGGCAGGATGCCGCCGAGCGCGACGACCGGCCAGTGCTGGGTGGTCACCTGGGTGCCGGTGCCGGTCCAGGTGATGCCGCCGGTGCCGGCGGAGGTGCCCTTCTTCACCGTGACGGTGTAGAGCGGCAGGGCGCTGCCGTTGGGGCTGGCGGGCGCGACCGGGACGGCCGCCGGCTCGCCCTTGACCAGGCGGATCGTGGCCTCGGTGACGCCGGTCTTGTCGTACTGGTCGTCCAGGACGACCAGTTCGATCAGGTCGATCCGGTCGTACTGCGCGTTGCCGTCCTCGAAGGTCAGGGTCTCGGGCGTGACGGCGGCGACCAGATAGGCGCCCTGGTTGGTGTCCTTGCCCTGGACGATCGCGCGGCCGGTGCCGATCGTGCACTGCATCGGCGCCGACCCGGTGAGCACGAAGCCGCCCGGCAGGATGCCCGGGCGGGAGCGCAACGGGGTCTCCGCCTCGCTCTGGCCACTGGGGGTGAGCAGGGCGGCGAGAGTGAGCCGGGTGTCCTCGCGGGTCTGGCCCGTCGACTGGAGCCAGGCGGCCCGTACGGTCATGGTTCTTGCCTCTCGGTGGGAGGGGGAAGGGGACGGGAGTTACGGGGTCTGCTGCTGGGTCTGTCGCTGGGTCCGGGTCACCACTCGGCGCTGCGCCAGTGGACGCTCATCACGGCCTCCGGGGCCGCCGAGTCGGGGCGGAAGGACAGCTCGCTGCGCCCGGGTTCGAGCGTGAACAGCTCCTCCGGGCTGGAGTCGGCCATCGCGGTGTGCCGGCGGGAGGCGGTGTTGTTGAGCGTCACCGTGCCGTTGGCGGTGTCGACGGTCAGCTGGTCGCCGGCGGCCAGGTCGATCGCGTACCGCAGCCGGCGCCGGCTGGTGCGGTCCGTGATGCTCGGCATCGAGCAGGGGCCGCGGAAGACGATCACCGGGTGGGTGGCCGCCGAGCCGGTGTTCTCGGCGACGGCGTCGCCGGTGGAGGTGGCCTGCCCCCAGTCGAGCGGCCAGGTCAGCGGCCAGGTCAGCCCGCTCTCGGGCTGCGGGGCGCCGGTGGAGACGGACTGCTCGTTGACGGCGTAGCGGCGCGGGTCGGAGGCCAGCCACTGGATGGACATCCGGGAGCTGCCCTGAGTGGCGAAGCCCTGGTCGGCCGGGACGACCCGCTGGGCGATCCGGGCGCGTACGGCGAGGAGTTCGCCGTGCAGCCGGACGGTGAGCCAGCGCTCCTCGTCGAGCAGCGCGAGGGCCTGGCGCAGCGCGCGCAGCGCCTCGGGCAGGCCGTCATACTCCGGCGCCAGCACGATGGTGCCGCCGACCTTGCGCGGCTTGGCGTAGCGGGAGCCCGGCCAGGCGCCGTGCGAGGTGGGCCGCTCGGCGTCGGAGGAGTCGTACTCGGGCAGGTCCTCCCAGCCCTGGAGCCCGGTCCGGTCGACGGCGAACGGCGTACCGGGCCCGATGAGCAGCCCGGCCCACTGGATCTGCCCGTCCTGGGTGATCAGCGAGCCGGGCGCGAGGTCGGCGGTGAAGGTGTTTCCGGCATATGCGGTGGTGGTCTCGGCCATGGGGCCGTCACCTCACTTCTGCGGGGCGGGTGTTGGTGTGCTGGGCTTCTGCAGCGGGCTCAGCAGTGGGCGCCGGCGAGGAACAGCAGGTCCTCGGCGGTCGAACGGGGGCCGGCCCCCGGGTCCTCGTGGAAGTCCCGGATGCGGTGCGGCGGCCGCGGCGCCTCGGTGACCGCCGGGACCCGGCGGGCCTCCAGGACGGTGAGCGGGTCGATGCGCGGCGCGGAGTCGGCGCCGGGGAAGACGACACCGCCCTCGGCGAGCATCGGGATCTTGTCGATGTCGACGCCGAACTTCTTGCCGAGGATGTTGATGCTCAGCTTGTTGAGGCCGTCGATGATCCAGTTGGCGAAGGCGATGAGACCGTTGATCGGTCCCTTGACGACGCCGAGCACCGCGCTCAGGGCGCCCTTGATGAGGTCGCCCATACCGCGCAGCGCCTTGCCGACGGCGTCCTTCGCATGCCGGAAGAAGCCCGGGATCTTGTCCGTGATGAAGCTCAGGACCGGCTTCACCGCGCTCTTGATCGCGCCCATGGTGCGCGACGCGATCCCGCGCATGGCACCGGCGGCGGAGGAGACGGCACTGCCGATCTTCCTGATGCCGTCGATCGCCGAGCCGATGCCCTTGAGCGCGGCCTTGAACAGGGCGAGGTACGCCTTGACGTACGCCCCGACGGCCGTGCCGATGAGCTTGATGATCGGCTGCAGGAACTTCCAGACGGACTGGAAGCCCTTCAGCACCGCCTGGAAGACCTGCTTCATGATCTTCTGGCCGGTCTCGGTCTGCATCGCGTACTCGATGAGCCAGGCGGCGACGGGCACGAGGATGCCGACGAGGAAGCCGATCGGGTTGGCGCGCATCGCGAGGTTGACGCCGGTCATGGCGACGGAGGCGACGGTCATGATCGTGCCGTACGTGTCCATCAGCTTGGTGATGGTGTCGGTGATCGGGATCAGCGGCGCGAGGATCGCCAGGATCCCGCCGATCGCGGGCCCGAACTTCCCCGCGGCCGTACGGGCCTTGCCGGCGGCGGTGCCCAGCTTCTTGACACCGGCGCCGGCCTTGGACCGCTGGATCTTCCGGACGGCGCCGGCGGTGCCGGAGGCGGTGGAGCCGAGGGTGCGGACGGAGGTGCCGGCGGTGCGGATGCCGGTGGCGAGCTTCGCCATGTTCCCGGCCGCCTTCTGGACGTCACCCTTGAGCCGCTGGAGTGTGCCGCCGGCACCGTCCGCGCCCCGCCTGAGCGAGCCCATCACCGGAGTGACGCGCCCGAACGCCGGCATGCGGATGGCGGCGGCACTCATCCGCGTGCCTTCGCCAGGTACATCAGCGCGTCCGCCGTGGACTGCGGGTCACTGCCCCGGGCCGCGTGGTAGTGCTCGATGTGCAGTCCGGCGCCGGTGCCCCGGCCGCCCTGCATCTGCGCCGACATGCGGGCGCGGCGGGCGGTGAGGGCGAGCAGCCGGTCCAGCTTGGAGAGCGGCAGGACGGCCTCGGCCTCGCCGGCCTCGGCGAGGATCGCCGGGACACCGCCGGAGCGCGGCATGACGACACCACCGGTGGCGAGCATCGGGATGGTCGGGATGTTCACGCCGAAGGTCTTGCCGCCGACGATCGGCACCCAGCCGGGGACGCTGACCTTGACGCCGTTGACGGCGCGGATCATCCGGTTGATCAGGCCGATGACGGCGTTGATCGGGCCGGACACACCGCTCTTGATGCCGTTGAACGCCCGGGTCGCGATGTCCTTGAGGCCGTTCCAGATGGACGACATCTTGTCCTTGACGGCCCGGAAGGCGTTCGGGATCGCCGTCTTGATCCAGTTGACCACCGGGGTGATGACGGCCTTGATGCCGTTCCAGACGGTGCGGATCACCGTCTTGATCGCGTTCATGACCGTGGTGATGACCGTCTTCCAGATCTTCACGTAGGTCTTGATGACGGTGGCGACCGCCTTGACGACGGTGGAGACGGCCTTCTTGATGCCGTTCCACACCGTCTTGATCAGGGCGCCGGCCTTCTTCATGATCGGGCCGATGGCCTTCATGACCGAGCTGATCACGGTCTTGATGGCGTCGAAGGCCTTCTTCAGGATCTTCTGCATCGTCTTCGACTGCAGGGCCATGTCGACGATCTTCTCGATCAGCGGCATGAAGAGGTCGATGAGCCGAGCGAGGAAATTGCCCTTCATCGACTTGTTGAGCTTGTCCTGGCCCTTGGACGCCTTGCCGGCGCCGGACTCGTACTTGCCGAGCTTCTTTCCGGCGGACTCGGCGGTCTTGCCGGCCTTCGACATGGCCTTCTCGGCGTTGTCCGAGGCCGTCTTGAGGTTCTTCAGCTGGGTGTTGGAGCCCTGGGCGTTGGTCTTGAGGGTCTTGAGCTGCCCGGAGGCGGACTTTCCGGCGTCGCCGACCTTCTTGACCGAGGTGCCGGCGCCGGATGCCTGGGTCTTGAGGTTGCGCAGACCGTCGGACGCGCCCTTGAGGGACTTGACGAGAGACATGGGTTTACCTCCTTTCGGGGTGGGGTGGGGTCAGGCGGAGGACGCGGCGCCGATCTCCTGGTCGAGGGACTGGATCGTGCCCCTGAGCGACTCGAACTTCGTGCGGAGAGTGCCGGTCGCCGTGGCGAGTTCGCCCATCTTTGTGGCCAGGCCGTCGACCTTGTTCGCCTTGGGGAGGTTCTTCGGGTCGAAGCCCTCCATGGCGTCCTTGAGCTTGCCGGTGGCCTTGGCGACCTTCTCGACTTCCCGGGGCTTGAGGCCGTCCATGGCGTCCTTGATCTTCTGGATGCCCTTGGCGATCGGGGTCATGTTCGTGTGGTCGACGCCGACGATGGCCTCGGCGACGCGCTTGATGCCCTCTCCCGCCTTCTTGGCCGCGCGCTCGCTCGGCAGCTTGCGGAAGTTGGTGGTGAAGTCGGGGGCGTGCCGGTTGAACGTCTCGAGGTGCGGGTTCAGCTGGCTGAGCTGGCTGCGCAGGTTGTCGAAGTTCGCATTCTGCGGGAGGGCGGCCAGACCACCGCCGGCGGCGTCCTCGCGGTTCTCGACGTCGGTCCGGTTCTGCCGGGTGATGCTCATGCCGTCGGCTGAGGTGGCCCGGATCTGGCGGTTGGGATCGATGCTCCGGGTGCTGAAGTCGAACTGCTGGAGGTCCCGCTGGAGCTTCACGATCCTGTTGGTCAGGATGACGCCGATCGCCGGGATGATGAGGCCTACGGCCGCCGAGGCGAAGTACGGGATGTACGTCCAGAAGCCCTCCTTCTCGTTGATGAGCTTCTCGAGCCCGGCGGCGAAGCCGTTGAATCCGGCGGCCTCCAGCCACTCCACGACGGGAGCCTTCGTCACCTCCTTGTGGATGTCGGCGATGTCTGACTTCATCGAGGTCAGCGTCGTCTCGATGGAGTCCATCTTTGTGTTGACCAGGACGGCCGACACGCTCTTGCCGATCTGGGCCTGGGCGATCAGCGTCTTGATCTCGGCGATGCGTGTGGCGAGTACTTCGTGCGAGGGTTCGTCTGCCATGGACTGCTCCGCTTCCGGCCCGTCAGGGCCAAGCGCCGAAAAGCCCCTGCCGCGAGGGATCTCGGCAGGGGCTCGTGCGTAGGGGCAAAGGCGGTCGGGCGGCTAGGCGTCGTCGTCCCGGCGGGCGCCGCGGCGCGTGGTCGCGAGCGCGTCGTTCCAGCCGGCCGCGTAGGCGACCGCCTCGCGGCGGTTGACCTCGGCGTAGAGCGTGCCGAGCAGCGCTCTCTTGTCGAGCGCGGCGGGTCCGTTCAGGAGCTGGGCGAGGCGGTCCTGGAGCGGGATGTGCGGTCGCGATGCCTCGGCCTGCTGGGTCATGGACGCCTGCCTTCCGGTTGCTTGCCCGTGCGTGCGTGGCGGCGCCGCGGAGTGAGGCGGGGGCACCACGTTTTCGAACTACTGTGCGAACAGATTGTGGAACACCTGTTCGAGGTTTGTCGAGCCGTAAACCCCTGACGGCGTGTCTTCTCGCCCGGTCCCCCCTGGGGTTGGTCCTTGATAGGGGCTGGTGTTCGACCGGGTACTCTGGAGGGCGCGCTCCCCGGACCTGACACAGTTCAGGGGTGCGACGGGGCGCGAGGGGCGCGCGGGGGAACCCCAGGGGGTTGGAAGGCAGTGTTGACGCATGGACACGGAGCCGGGCGGTAACCGGCGGGAGCGGGTCATCGACTGGCTCGAATCCCATCCGGATCTGCCTCATCTCTTCGCGCGGCTCGCCGAGCTCGTCCACGTCGCCGGCTACGCCCCCGAGGACCTGGTCGTGCTGCCCCGCGCCGAGGTGGACCGCCGCGAGACCGCCGCGTTCACCGCAGGGTGGGCCGAGGCCGTCTCCGACGAACTCCCGCGCATACGGCGGGAGTACGAGAAGCGCGTGGCCGACGCGTACGCCCAGGGGCAGGGCGACGCGCGCGGCATCCGCCGGCCCCAGCGCCGTACCGACGCGCACGCGCCGGACGGGGCCGGGGCCCGGGTCATCCCGCTGCCCTTCGCCCGGCTGCTCGAACCGCCGGCCGCGGTGGTGCAGGCCGAGGAACGGGTACGCCGGGAGCGCGAGCTGTTCGAGCAGCGGTCCGAGCCCGGGCCGGAGGCGGGGCCAGGGCTGGAGCCGGGGCCGGACCTCGTAGCCGTACCCCCGCCCGTACCCGTACCGGACGCGGAACCGGATCCCGAAACCGAGCCCGACACCGGCACCGAGCCCGAGCCCGAGCCCGGGCCCGAGGCGGACCAGGGCCGCACCCGGCGGAACGCCCAGCCCGTCCGCAAGGTCGTACGGGGCAAGGGCGGGCGGCCCATCGTGCCGCCGCTCGACAACGTGCCCGCGCAGGACGCGCGCGCGGGCGCGCGGGGGCGCCGGCTCTCCGAGCGGGCCAGGGCCCTGGAGGAGGAACTGGCCGCCGAGCGAGCACGGGAAGCGCCCCCGGAGCCCGCTCCCTGACGGGAACGGGCTCCGGGGGCCGTGGGGGGCGTGACGCCAGGGCGGTGTCAGCCGAAGAAACGGGCGAGCGCGAGCGGCGAGATCGCCTCCTCGGCGCCCCCGTCCGCCGCGGAACCGCCCGACCCCTCGCCGTCCGCGTCCGCGTCCTCGTCCTTGACGCCCGGACGCGGAACCGGCTTGGGGAAATCGGGCTGATCGTCGTCCTCGCCGGAGTTGACGCACTGGAACATCCAGTTGGCGACGGCCAGATGGTCCACCGCCGCGGCGAGCAGATGATCGGAGAGAGACCACTCCGCCGCCTCCCCGTGCAGCTCGCGCTGCACGGCACAGTCGTGCGGAAGGTTCTTGACCAGCACCATCAGGCGCCGGCTGGACAGCTCCCCGCGATACCAGTCGAGGAGATCGACCCGGTAGTAGCGGAGCAGGTCCGCCTCAAGGGCCTCGGCGTGTTCGTCGACGAACTCGACGAGGCTCAGTCTTCCCCCAGGCCGAGCCCGGTCTCCTTGCCGTAGGCCTCCAGGATCGCGGCGATGTCCTGCATCGTGAGGTCGTGCTCCTCGAAGCGGACGTACTGCTCCTCACCCATCAGGAGTTCGAGCAGACCGTCCACGTCGTTGTCGTCGAGCTTGCGCAGGGCCTTGGCGGTCTTGCGGGACAGCTCGGTCGGGAGCGTGTAGGACTCGCCGTCCAGCTCGAAGGACCAGGTGCGGCCGTGGGCCTCCAGTCGCTGGGCGCGAGCGGCGTTGACGTCGAAACGGGCCATGGTGTGCGTACTCCTGTGTTCGAAGGGGTGAAGAGAGGAGGGGGTGGGGCGGGACGGCGGTGTGCCGTCCCGCCCCGGGGGTGGATCAGGCCGCGTAGCTGGTGTCCTTCATGTGGAAGGTGGCCAGCGGCTGGCCGGCGCCGTTCGACATGGCCGTGAAGGTGATGCCCAGGGTGGACGCCGCCTTGCGGGCCAGCTTGATGTCGTCGGTGGCGGTCACCTGGCCGCGCGGGATGATGAAGCGGTACGTGACCGCGACGTTGCCGGTGGCGCCGGCCTTGGCGTCGGTGAACTCCAGGCCGAGGGCGCGCACGTCCGCGAACGGACGCTCGGAGATCTCGTACTTGTAGGAGTCCGCCGGCGTGCCGTCGGCCTCGACCTTGCCGCCGCCCATGAAGAGCTTCAGGGTGTCCTCGTTGAACTGGAGCAGGGAGAACTTCAGCGAGAGGTCACGGGCCGAGTAGATGTAGTGCACCGGGGAGACCGACTGCCACGAGTCGATGGGCTCCAGCTTGTCCTTCTTGGAGAAGGTGACGCCGTCACCGGTCGTGTAGCCCAGGTTCGTCCAGCCGGTGCCCCAGTCGGTGTCGGCCGGCTCGGCGGTGCCGAAGACCGGGGCGGTGGCGCCGACGGCACCGATGTAGAGCTTGCCGGTACCGGCGACGCGGATCTCGGCGGAGTTGTTTCCTGCCATGGTGGGTCTTCTCCTTGATGAGAGGGGTGGGGGCGCCGCCCCGGTCCGGAGGGCTTCCGGGGGCCGGGTACGGCAAAGGCCCCGCCGGACGGTCCGGCGAGGCCTGGTCTGTGGGGTGCGCGCGGTGGGCGCGGGCGACCGCTGTGCGGGTGGCCCTTGCGCGGGCGACCCTGACGCGGGTCGCCCCGACGCACCTGGTTCTTCTACGGGTTGACGGTCAGGGAGACCTGGATGACGACCAGGTAGCGGTTGGCGCCGCGGTAGAGGTAGTCGGGCATCCAGCGCGGCCCGTCCATCTCCTCCACGTCCTGGACGAGGCTGTTGCCGAGCGGCTTGCCGATCTTGTCGAGCAGCGCCTTGCGGGCGGCGTTGGCGAGGAGGTGCGCGGCGGGCTTCGTCGCCGCGTACACCTCGAACTCGACCAGCGGCTTGTCCAGGTGCAGATCGCCGATCCAGGCGCCGCCGCGGCGGTTGACCAGGACGGCGCTCTGCGTGCCGTCGAAGCCGGCGGGGGCCTGGGCGGCGACCGTGACGCCGGCCAGCGCCGGGTCGGCCTTGAGGACGTCGACGACCAGCTTCTCGACGTCCGGGAACGCACTCGGGGGAGTGGTCATGACGGTGCTCCTCAGGAGACGGGGGCGTGGTGGCGGGTGGTGCGGGTGGTGCGGGTGGTACGGGGGCCGCCCGGGGCGCTCGACGCGGGGAAGGGGGCGGGGGCGCGGAGCGCACCCGGACGGCGGACGGCGGAGCTGCGGCCCGTCTCGCGGGCACAGCTCCGCCGCTGCACCAACTGTGACAGACGAGCGTGCGCGCACGCAACTAGTTCGGTGATCGATTTCCGGGTCGGTCGGTGGAGGATCCGGCACACCCGTCCTGACCTGGGAGAACGCTCTTCCGGGAGCGGGCGCCGCCCGATAGGTTGGGCTCCCCGAACCCGAGGAGGAGCCGCCCGTGTCCGCCGCCCCCGCCGCGCCCGCCGCCCGTCCCCGTCTCCTCTACGTCACCGACCTCGCCTATCCGGCCCGCGGCCGCCGCTACTGCGACGAGGACATCGCCCTCACCGCCCGGCTGCGCGAGCGCTTCGACATCGCGCTCTGCCACCCGCGCGACGCCGCCGCGCTCATGGAGCCGTTCGACGCGGTCGTCGTCCGCAACAGCGGACCCGTGCTGCACTACCAGGAGGCGTACGACGCCTTCCGCGCCCGGGCCCGCGCGCTCGGCACCCGCGTCTACAACCCGCTGCACGGACGCGGCGACATGGCCGGCAAGCAGTACCTGCTCGACCTCACCGCCGCCGGACTCCCCGTCATCCCCACCGTCGACCGCCCCGCCGACCTCGACCGGCTCCCCGAGGCGGCGCGCTACGCCGTCAAGCCCAAGGCCGGCGCCGACTCCATAGGCCTGCGCTTCCTCCCGTACGAGGAACTCGCCGGACTCGACTACACCGAGGGCGCCGGGCTCCTCGTCCAGCCGCGGATCGACTTCCGCTACGAGGTCTCCTTCTACTTCGTGGACGACCGCTTCCAGTACGCCCTCCACGCCCCGGACCCCGAGCAGCGCTGGGTCCTTGAGCCGTACGAGCCCACGGCCGCCGACCTCGACTTCGCGCGCCGCTTCATCGCCTGGAACACCCTCGACCACGGCATCCAGCGCGTCGACGCCTGCCGCGCCCCCGACGGCGGGCTGCTCCTCGTCGAGCTGGAGGACCTCAACCCGTATCTCTCCCTCGACCGGGTGTCCGAGGACGTCCGGGACCGCTTCGTCGACGCGATGGCCGACTCGCTCGACGCCTTCCTGAAGGCATGAGCGAGGCATAGCGAGGCATGACGAAGGGCCCCGTGTCTCGGTGAGACACGGGGCCCTGTACCTGAATGATGTGCGTCAGGCCGTACGGGGCTTCCGCCGGGCCGCGCGTTCCGCCGCGAAGACGTCCTCCAGGCGGAACAGCTGGGCGCGGCCCGCTTTGCCCGCGGCGCGCAGGTGGCCCAGCTGGACCCACTTGCGGATGGTCGCCGGGGCGACGCCCGCCTCCTCGGCGGCGAGCGGGCCCGGGATCAGGGCGGGGAGGGGGAGGGACAGGGCGGTCGCGCTCAGCATGCGGTCTCCTTGGTGTCGTCCATCGCCGCCTCGATCTCCTCCGGGCGCGCCCCGGAGGCGTCCGCGAGCTCGTCCCACTCCGCCTCCGGCCACAGATGCCGGTAGGCCGGGTCGTCCTGGCAGCCGCAGGCCGGGTCCGTGCACACGCAGGCCGGGTTCACGCACAGCACCGCGCGCCGGTCAGGGAAGGCGCGCAGCGAGACAGAGTCGCACCAGGGGCAGCGGCCGGACACCCGGACCACCGTCTCCGCCTCGCCGAGCGTGCGGGCGCAGCGGCGGGCCATCCGGCGGACCTCGTCCCGTACGTGCCGGGCGAGCACGGGGTGGGCGGCGATCTCGTCGAGCAGGCCCACGACCCGGCGAAGCCGCTCCACCACGCCGGCCCGGCGCGGGCGCGGCTGGGCGAGCCGGGCGCACACCGCCTCCTCCAGCTCCACCACGCCGTCGGTGATGTCGCGGATCGCGTCGGAGATGTGCAGCCGGATCGGCGCGGCGCCGTGGCCGGGGACGGCCAGCCCGTGCCGCTGTTCGAGGAGCAGCGCCTCGCGCCGCTCGGTGCGGATCAGCTCGTCCCGACCCGCGTGGGGCGCGCGCGGCGCACTGCCGGCGGGGGCCCTGCGGCCGGGCGCGAGCTCCTCGGCGAGCTCGGGGAACTGGCGTACGAGGGAGGCGGCCCAGAGCACGATGTCGCGCAGCACCCGCTCGTCGGCGCCGGCGGTCGCGTCCCCGGCGTCCTCCGCGTTTCCCGCGGGCGACTGCTCAGCCACGGGTGCCTCCGGCGGCGGAGCCGGCGAGCGCGGGGGTCAGGGTGGACGCGGCCTCGTCCAGGGCATCGGCCGTGGCGAACTCGGCCGCCGCGCCCCGGCGGGACCGGCGCGGCTTCACCGGGCGTCCGTTGCGCCACAGCCGGCCCGCGCAGACGCCGTCGAACCAGCTCTCGGCGGGGGCGACCGCGGCCTCGCACTCCCGGCTGACGGGGCAGACGGCGCAGGCGCGCAGGGCCGGGGCCGCCTCCTTGCCGCGCCGGGAGAAGACGACGGACGGGGAGAGGCCGGCGCACGCGGCGGCGGCCTGCCATGGGGTGGTGTCGGGCTGGTGCAAGGGTGGTCTCCACGTTCCGGGCCCCGCTGCCCCTGGGGCCGGTGGGGCCCTTGGGACTCGTGAGGCCGACGAGTGCGGCGCTCAGCAACATAGACATGTTGCGTGCGAGCTCGCAACTACCTATGTGGAGATCCCTTTACCGTTTCGACACGATTGCGCGCCCGAAAGCACGTAATTCCGTGCGCGCAAGCACGCTAAAGTGAGGGGCCCGAAGGGTGGGGGAGTAAAAGGGAGAGCGGTACACATGAGCACTCAAGGGCTCGACGAGTTCGCGGGCTGGGTCGAGGGCCTGATGCGGGCGCGCGGCTACGACATCGACAGCCCCCGCGGCGGCGGGAAGTCCCGGATCGCCGACGAGGCCGGCGTCCATCGCGCGGCCGTGACCCGGCTGCTGCAGCGCCAGAGCATGCCCGACCTGGAGACCATGCGCAGGATCGCCCCGCTCCTCGGGGTCTCCGTCCGCGACATGCTCATCCGGTCCGGCCGGGTGACCCCGGAGGAGCTGCCGCTCGCGGCGGACCTGCTGCCGCCGGGCGACTGGCAGCCGACCATGGAGGACTTCGCGCGCTGGCTCGGCGTCCCCGACGAGCGGATGGACGTCTTCGTCAAGGTCGTCCACCAGTTCCTGGAGCCCGAGCCCGAGACCGGCGAGACCCGGCCCGCGGGCGAGGCCCGCCGCGCCGCCCAGGACTGAACCGGCCGGGTGCGGTCGCGGTCCCGCCCGCCGACCCCGACTCCGATCGCACCCTCCGCCCGCGCCGCCGGCGCTGCCCGCACCGCCCGCACCGCCCGTGCCGGTCGCACCCGCGACCGCCGGGCGGCTCCGCGCGTGGGCATTTGTTTTGACCGGAGTCCATGCGATAGGTACGCTCAAGCCTTGTGCCTGGGGTGTGCCCGGAGTCGTGTGCGTGTCCTCAACCGCACCGGATCCGAGACCGGCCACCGCAATCAGCGCCCCTTTCCGCCCACGGCGGGGGTCCGCGCGATTCGACACACCCGACCGCGTGGGTCGGCGACGTTCCAGGTTAGTTGTACCGAACGGCACACAGAAACCGGAGAAGTAGTGCCTACGATCCAGCAGCTGGTCCGCAAGGGCCGGCAGGACAAGGTCGAGAAGAACAAGACGCCCGCACTCGAGGGTTCGCCTCAGCGCCGCGGCGTCTGCACGCGTGTGTTCACGACCACCCCGAAGAAGCCGAACTCGGCCCTCCGTAAGGTCGCGCGTGTGCGTCTGACCAGCGGCATCGAGGTCACGGCCTACATTCCGGGTGAGGGACACAACCTGCAGGAGCACTCCATCGTGCTCGTGCGTGGTGGCCGTGTGAAGGACCTGCCGGGTGTTCGTTACAAGATCATCCGCGGTTCGCTTGACACCCAGGGTGTCAAGAACCGCAAGCAGGCTCGCAGCCGCTACGGCGCCAAGAAGGAGAAGTAAGAATGCCTCGTAAGGGCCCCGCCCCGAAGCGCCCGGTCATCATCGACCCGGTCTACAACTCTCCTCTTGTCACCTCGCTGATCAACAAGATCCTGCTGGACGGCAAGCGCTCCACCGCCGAGCGCATCGTCTACGGCGCCATGGAAGGCCTCCGCGAGAAGACCGGTGCTGACCCGGTCGTCACGCTGAAGCGCGCGCTGGAGAACGTCAAGCCGTCCCTCGAGGTCAAGTCCCGCCGTGTCGGTGGCGCCACCTACCAGGTGCCGATCGAGGTCAAGCCCGGTCGCGCGTCCACCCTGGCGCTGCGCTGGCTGGTCGGCTACTCCCGCGCCCGTCGCGAGAAGACCATGACCGAGCGCCTCATGAACGAGCTCCTCGACGCCTCGAACGGCCTCGGTGCTTCGGTCAAGAAGCGCGAGGACACGCACAAGATGGCCGAGTCCAACAAGGCCTTCGCGCACTACCGCTGGTAGTCGCAACCCACATCGAGACCGAGAGAAGACTGAAGCCTTATGGCTACCACTTCGCTTGACCTGGCCAAGGTGCGCAACATCGGCATCATGGCCCACATCGACGCGGGCAAGACGACCACCACCGAGCGGATCCTGTTCTACACCGGTGTCTCGTACAAGATCGGTGAAGTCCACGACGGCGCTGCCACGATGGACTGGATGGAGCAGGAGCAGGAGCGCGGCATCACCATCACGTCCGCCGCGACGACCTGCCACTGGCCGCTCGAGGACGTCGATCACACGATCAACATCATCGACACGCCGGGTCACGTCGACTTCACCGTCGAGGTGGAGCGTTCGCTGCGCGTGCTCGACGGTGCTGTGACGGTGTTCGACGGCGTGGCCGGCGTCGAGCCGCAGTCCGAGACCGTCTGGCGTCAGGCGGACCGCTACGGCGTTCCGCGCATCTGCTTCGTCAACAAGCTCGACCGCACCGGCGCCGAGTTCTTCCGCTGCGTCAACATGATCGAGGAGCGCCTCGGCGCCGTCCCGATCGTGATGCAGCTCCCGATCGGTGCCGAGGCCGACTTCCAGGGCGTCGTCGACCTCGTCCGCATGAAGGCCCTCGTCTGGTCCGCCGAGGCCAGCAAGGGTGAGATGTACGACGTCGTCGACATCCCCGACACCCACACCGAGCTCGCCGAGGAGTACCGCGGCAAGCTGGTCGAGGTCGTCGCGGAGAACGACGACGCGATGATGGAACTCTTCCTCGAGGGCACCGAGCCCACCGAGGAGCAGCTGTACGAGGCCATCCGCCGCATCACGCTCAAGTCCGGCAACCCGGAGAACACCACGGTCACCCCGGTGTTCTGCGGCACCGCGTTCAAGAACAAGGGCGTCCAGCCCCTGCTCGACGCGGTCGTGCGCTACCTCCCCTCCCCGCTCGACATCGAGGCCATCGAGGGCCACGCGGTCGGCAACCCGGAGGAGGTCGTCAAGCGCAAGCCGTCCGACGAAGAGCCGCTGTCGGCGCTCGCGTTCAAGATCATGAGCGACCCGCACCTGGGCAAGCTCACCTTCGTCCGCGTGTACTCCGGCCGCCTCGAGTCCGGTTCCTCTGTCCTCAACTCCGTTAAGGGCAAGAAGGAGCGCATCGGCAAGATCTACCGCATGCACGCGAACAAGCGTGAGGAGATCGCGTCGGTGGGCGCCGGCGACATCATCGCCGTGATGGGTCTCAAGCAGACCACCACCGGTGAGACGCTCTGTGACGACAAGGCCCCGGTCATCCTGGAGTCCATGGACTTCCCGGCCCCGGTCATCCAGGTCGCCATCGAGCCGAAGTCCAAGGGCGACCAGGAGAAGCTGGGTGTCGCCATCCAGCGTCTCGCGGAGGAGGACCCCTCCTTCCAGGTCCACTCGGACGAGGAGACCGGCCAGACCATCATCGGCGGTATGGGCGAGCTGCACCTCGAGGTGCTGGTCGACCGCATGCGCCGTGAGTTCAAGGTCGAGGCCAACGTCGGCAAGCCGCAGGTGGCCTACCGCGAGACGATCCGCAAGGCCGTCGAGCGCGTGGACTACACGCACAAGAAGCAGACCGGTGGTACGGGTCAGTTCGCCAAGGTCCAGATCGGCATCGAGCCGATCGAGGGCGGCGAGGCCTCGTACGAGTTCGTGAACAAGGTCACCGGTGGCCGCATCCCGCGCGAGTACATCCCCTCGGTCGACGCGGGTGCGCAGGAGGCCATGCAGTTCGGCATCCTCGCCGGCTACGAGATGACCGGCGTCCGTGTGATCCTGCACGACGGTGCCTACCACGAGGTCGACTCCTCCGAGCTCGCCTTCAAGATCGCCGGCTCGCAGGCCTTCAAGGAGGCCGCGCGCAAGGCTTCGCCCGTGCTCCTCGAGCCGATGATGGCCGTCGAGGTCACCACGCCCGAGGACTACATGGGTGAGGTCGTCGGCGACATCAACTCCCGCCGTGGCCAGATCCAGGCCATGGAGGAGCGTCACGGTGCCCGCATCGTGAAGGGCCTCGTGCCCCTGTCGGAGATGTTCGGCTACGTCGGCGACCTCCGCAGCAAGACCTCGGGTCGCGCAAGCTACTCGATGCAGTTCGACTCCTACGCCGAGGTTCCGCGGAACGTCGCCGAGGAGATCATCGCGAAGGCCAAGGGCGAGTAACGCACCGCGTTCACACGCTTTAGGCTTGACACCGACCACCGGGGGTCGGACCCGACAAGGGAATGACCCCCGGCGGACGGCACCCCAGCAAAGATCACCTGGCGCCGATGAACCAAGGCGTACAGAACCACTCCACAGGAGGACCCCAGTGGCGAAGGCGAAGTTCGAGCGGACTAAGCCGCACGTCAACATCGGCACCATCGGTCACATCGACCACGGTAAGACGACCCTCACGGCCGCCATTACCAAGGTGCTGCACGACGCGTACCCGGACCTGAACGAGGCCTCGGCCTTCGACCAGATCGACAAGGCTCCCGAGGAGCGCCAGCGCGGTATCACGATCTCGATCGCGCACGTCGAGTACCAGACCGAGCAGCGTCACTACGCCCACGTCGACTGCCCGGGTCACGCGGACTACATCAAGAACATGATCACCGGTGCCGCGCAGATGGACGGCGCCATCCTCGTGGTCGCCGCCACCGACGGCCCGATGCCGCAGACCAAGGAGCACGTGCTCCTGGCCCGCCAGGTCGGCGTTCCGTACATCGTCGTCGCCCTGAACAAGGCCGACATGGTGGACGACGAGGAGATCCTGGAGCTCGTCGAGCTCGAGGTCCGTGAGCTCCTCACCGAGTACGAGTTCCCGGGCGACGACCTGCCGGTCGTCCGCGTCTCGGCGCTCAAGGCGCTCGAGGGCGACAAGGAGTGGGGCGAGAAGCTCCTCGGCCTCATGAAGGCCGTGGACGAGTCCATCCCGCAGCCCGAGCGTGACGTCGACAAGCCGTTCCTGATGCCGATCGAGGACGTCTTCACGATCACCGGTCGTGGCACCGTCGTCACCGGTCGTATCGAGCGTGGTGTCCTCAAGGTCAACGAGACCGTCGACATCATCGGCATCAAGACCGAGAAGACCACCACCACGGTCACCGGCATCGAGATGTTCCGCAAGCTGCTCGACGAGGGCCAGGCCGGTGAGAACGTCGGTCTGCTCCTCCGTGGCATCAAGCGCGAGGACGTCGAGCGCGGCCAGGTCATCATCAAGCCCGGTTCGGTCACGCCGCACACCGAGTTCGAGGCCCAGGCCTACATCCTGTCGAAGGACGAGGGTGGCCGTCACACCCCGTTCTTCAACAACTACCGCCCGCAGTTCTACTTCCGTACCACGGACGTGACCGGCGTCGTGACCCTCCCCGAGGGCACCGAGATGGTCATGCCGGGCGACAACACCTCCATGAGCGTCGCGCTGATCCAGCCCGTCGCCATGGAGGAGGGCCTCAAGTTCGCCATCCGTGAGGGTGGCCGGACCGTCGGCGCCGGCCAGGTCGTCAAGATCACCAAGTAATTCCACTTGGTAGATCCGGGCTGACCCGGTCGCCCTGACACAGGGCACCTAGCACGAAGCGAAGGGCCCGTACGACGCGAGTCGTACGGGCCCTTCGTCGTACCGTCGTACGGGTCGCCGGTACCGTCGTACGGGTCGCCGCCGGCAGTCGGCGTGTGCCGTCCTGCCCGATTTCGGGCGGTCCGCCCGTGCTAACGTCTCCGCCGTGGCCAGTCTCGACATCATCGAAGAACGTTCCGATCCCGCGGTCCAGCGGATCATCGATGTCACCAAGCACTCGAGGTCCGTCGTCAAGACGGTGCTGATCGAGGACATCGAACCCCTTCTGCAGAGCATCCGCGCCGGAGTCGAGTTCGCCGAGGTCTACGGCCTGGACACCGCGCCGCCGCCGGCCGAGCTCCTCGAAGCCTGCGAGAAGCGCGGCATCCGGGTCCGGCTGCTCGCCTCCGCGCTCGCCAACCAGGTCTTCAAGGCCGAGAAGAAGCCCAAGCTCTTCGGCATCGCCAAGGTGCCGCGGCCCAGCCGCTTCAAGGACCTGGCCGACCGGACCGGCGACGTCATCCTGCTCGACGGCGTGAAGATCGTCGGCAACATCGGTGCCATCGTCCGCACCGCCTTCGCGCTCGGCGCCGCCGGCATCGTGCTCGTCGACAGCGACCTGCCGACCATCGCCGACCGGCGCCTGATCCGGGCCAGCCGGGGTTACGTGTTCTCCCTGCCGATCGTCCTCGCCTCCCGCGACGAGGCGCTGCAGCACCTGCGGGAGAGCGGACTGCGCCCGATGGTCTTCGAGGCCGACGGCGACCACACGGTCGGCGACCTCGGCGCCATCGACGAGCGGATCGTCCTGATGTTCGGCAGCGAGAAGACCGGACCTTCCGGGGCGCTCACGGACATCGCGGCCGAATCGGTGTCGATCCCCATGAACCCGGCTGCGGAGTCGCTCAACGTCTCCGTCTCGGCCGGCATCGCGCTGCACGCGCGGGCCCGCCGCAATCTCGGCGCCTGATCGACGGATCGTCAACTCCACGCCGTAGCAAGCGTTTTCCCATCCCCACCCCCCGTGCGAACGCCTGTCCGACCCCTCGGGTACTGTGCGGTCGGTCAGGTGTCATGACCACGGACTAGGGGTGGGGACAACTTGAGATCGGGACGTCGAGCACGTAGTAAGACGGGGACTCGAATACGCCGTACGGCGATCGGCGCCGCCCTCGCGGGCGCCACGGTCCTCGCCTTCCAGGCGGCGGCGAACGGCGCCGGAGCCGGTGCCGGGAACGACGAGGGGGCCGCGGCCCCCGGTCTGTACAGCAACGCGGCTGCCAAGGGCGCCGCACGCGCGAGCGAACTCCACAAGCTCGCGCTCACCGACAAGGGCAGCGGCGAAGCCGTGCTCTCGCAGCGCTCCACCGAGCCGTTCGGTCTGCTCGGTGTGTCCTGGACGAACCAGAGCGCGAAGATCAAGGGCACCATCGAGGCCCGTACCCGCAGCATCGAGACCGGTGAATGGTCCGACTGGATCGAGCTGGAGCAGCACCCGGCGGGCATGGACGGCCACCGCGCCGGCGCCCCCGGCTCCACCGAGCCGGTCTGGGTCGGCGCCTCCGACGGCGCCGAGGTCCGGATCAGCGACGGCGCCGCCCGCGGCACCCTGCCCGCGGGCCTCAAGCTGAACATGGTCGACCCCGGCGGAGCCGGCGCGGTCGCCAAGAAGAGCGGCGACCTGGACGCGGCCCCGGCCGCCTTCGCCGTCGAGGACCCGCCGACCACGCCGCCGAGCGTGCCCGGCCCGCCGTCCACCGCGCCACAGCCGAAGATCGTCACCCGCGCCGAGTGGGGCGGCCAGGCGATCGAGGACAAGACGCCCGAGCCGCCGCAGTACCTGCCCGGCGGCGCGATCAAGGCCGCCTTCGTCCACCACACGACGAGCGCGGACTACACCTGCGCCCAGTCGGCGACCGTGGTGCGCAGCATCCTCGACTACCACGTGGACGTCGAGAAGTGGCGCGACATCGGCTACAACTTCCTCGTCGACAAGTGCGGCACCGTCTTCGAGGGCCGCAAGGGCGGCATCGACCAGCCGGTGTACGGCGCGCACACCTACGGCTGGAACGCGGAGTCGACCAGCGTCGCCTTCCTCGGTGACTTCACCAACCAGGCCGCGCCGGACGCCGCGCTGGCCTCGGCCTCCAAGGTCATCGCGTACAAGCTCGGCCAGTACGGGGTGAACCCGGCCGGCAAGGCCACGCTGACCGCCGGCGCCACGCAGACCAACTTCTTCGGGCAGTCGTTCACGGCCACGCAGACCTACACGTTCGACGCGGTCTCCGGCCACCGCAACGGCTTCAACACCCAGTGCCCGGGCAACATGCTCTACCCGCAGCTGCCCACCATCCGCAGCTACGCGACCGGTTCCGTCAGCGGTCTGTCGATCACCTCGGTGGCCGGCGGCGCGACGAAGGCCGGCACCGGGTACGAGACGCCCGGCCCGGTCGCGCTGAACTGGACGACGAGCACCGCGAACACGTTCATCGACAAGTTCGAGCTGCTGGTCGACGGGCAGCCGGCCGCCACCACCGCCGGGTCCGCCCGCAGCTGGTCCACCACGCTCACCGGCTACGGCGACCACACCCTCGCCGTGCGCGGCACCCACACCTCCGGCAAGGTCACGACCTCGCCGGCGGTCACCGTGACCGTGCCCGGGCCGAAGACCTTCAAGCCGGTCGCCCCGACCCGCCTGATGGACACCCGCGCCGGTCTCGGCGTGCCCAAGGCCAAGGTCGGTCCCGGCCAGGAGGTCGTCCTCCAGGTCGCCGGCACGAACGGCATCCCCGCCACCGGCGTGGGCGCGGTCGTGCTCAACGTGACCGCGACCAACCCGACCGAGCCCAGCTTCGTCTCGGTCTACCCGAACGGCACCAACCGGTCGAGCGCCTCGAACCTCAACTTCGCGGCCGGCGTCACCATCCCGAACCTGGTGACCGTCCCCGTCGTCGACGGCAAGGTCCGCTTCTACAACAAGAACGGTTCCGTCGACCTGCTCGCCGACATCACCGGCTACTACGTCAAGGACACCACCGGCTCGACCCACCAGAACCTGGGTCCGCTGCGGCTGATGGACACCCGTTCCGGTCTCGGCGTGCCGAAGGCCAAGGTCGGCCCCGGTGGCGTCGCGTCGCTCCAGGTGACCGGCGTCCAGGGCGTCCCGGCCACCGGTGTGACGGCCGTGGTCCTGAACGTGACCGCGACCGCCCCGACGGCGGCCAGCTTCGTGTCCGTCTACCCGAGCGGTACGACCCGGGCGAGCGCGTCGAACCTGAACTTCCTCGCCGGCCAGACGATCCCGAACCTCGTGATCGTCCCGGTGGGCGCGGACGGCAAGGTGAACTTCTACAACAAGTCCGGCTCGGTGGACCTGCTCGCCGACATCACCGGCTACTTCAGCGCCGACACCGCGGGTGCCTCGCACATCAACCTCGGTCCGCTGCGGCTGATGGACACCCGCTCCGGCCTCGGCGTGCCGAAGACCAAGGTCGGCCCCGACGGCGTGGTGTCGCTGCAGATCACCGGCGCCAACGGGGTGCCGGCGAGCGGTGTGACGGCCGTGGTCCTGAACGTGACCGCGACCGCCCCGACGGCCACCAGCTTCGTGTCCGTCTACCCGAGCGGTACGACCCGCGCGAGCGCGTCGAACCTCAACTTCACCGCCGGGCTGACCATCCCGAACCTCGTCGTCGTGCCGGTCGGCGCGGACGGCAAGGTCAGCTTCTACAACAAGTCCGGTTCGGTGGACCTGCTCGCCGACGTCACCGGCTACTTCGTCAAGTGACCTGATTCCAGGCCGCGTTCGGGCCCGTCTCCCTCCCGGGAGGCGGGCCCTTCGGCTTCTGCGGGAGCCCTGCGGAAGCCTTTCTACGGACGCCACACCCACGGCCGGGCGTCCGCGCCGAGGCCGACGACCGTGCCGGGGCCGTGCAGGACGGGCGCGGCGCCGGCCGGGGCGGTGCCGCGGTCCCGGACCGCGAGGCGGCCGTCGCGCAGCAGCTGGACCCGGCCGCGCGGGTCGCGGCCGAGCAGCACGGGGCCGCGCGGACCCGGTGCGGCGGCCAGCGGCCCGTACCCCTCGAAGCGCGGCGCCGGGCCGGCCGAGGAGCGCAGCCGGCCGTCGGCGGGGGCGCGGTAGAAGACCTCGACGCCGGCCGGGCCGGGCGCGGGGACGGCGGCGACCGGGTCGCCGGACAGCGGGAGCGGCGCGGCGGGGGAGCCGTCGACCCAGTGCCGTACGTGCGTGCGCCCCGCCGCGAGCAGATGCACCCGGCCCGCGGTGTCGACGAGCGCGGTCAGCCCGTCCTGCACCTCCTCCTGGTGTGGAAGCGGGCGCCACGGGCCCCAGGAGCCGTCCGCGGCCCGTACCCGCGTGGACACGCCCTTGTCCGCGTTCCGCACGAAGAGATGCACCCGGCCGTCGGGAGCGGCGACCGCCACCGGCGCGCCGATCCGGCGGCCCCGGTCGTCCCCGCGCTCCGGATTCCCCAGGCCCCGCCAGGCGAGGAACGGGCCGCCGGGGGAGCGCTGCTCCAGGAGCACCACCTCGCGCCGGTTCGCGCCGCCGCGCCCGCTGAGCGCGGCGAGCCGTACGCCGAACAGCAGCAGCCGCCCGTCGGGGAGCGTCGCCGGGGCGAGCGCCGGGGCCAGCGGGCCGCCGCCCAGGTCCTCCGGCTCCCCGAACACCCCGCTGCCGCGCGCGTCCTCGCGCCAGCGGACCGCGCGCAGGCCGAGCACCCCGTACGCGGCGAGCCGCCCGTCCGTCTCCTCGGCGACGGCCGGACCGGCGGCCGGCCAGCGGTAGTGGGTGGCGCGCACCCAGCCCTTCCAGTTGGTCAGCGGGCGGTCCCCGCCGACGCCGTAGTCGCCGCAGCCGGAGGGGTTGCCGCAGTCCCAGGACGGATCGCCGCCGTACGGGACGAGGTGGGCGGCCTTCTCGGCGAGCACCCGCGGCGGCAGGTTCTTCGGCCAGTGCCGGTTGTAGTAGCCGCGGAAGGCGGTCGTGGTGAAGGCCGGCACCGGCCCGCCGTCCGCCGTGGCGTCGGCGACCCGGCGCAGCAGCGCCGCCCAGGTGAAGCAGGCCACCGCGGTGTGGTCGCCGTGGTCGGAGTAGCCCGGCTGCTCGCTGTCCCGCTGCCGGGTGGCCTCGGGGCTGTGCTGGATGTCCGGGTCCGGGTCGAGGGTGTGCACGACGGTGGGCCGGTAGGTGGCGAGCAGCCCGGCCAGGACCTCGATCAACTGCCCGTGGTCGTAGGTGTCGGAGCGGGTGACCGGCGAGCCGGCGGACAGATGGGTGGTGAGCTCCAGGGCCCGGTCCTGCCACAGCGCGGGCAGCGCCATGTAGCGGCGCGGGGTGTGCATCGGCAGATTGAGGAAGATCAGCTCGACCCGGCGGCCGCCGTGTTCGAGGACGTCGCGCTCGGCGTGCCGGCCGCCCGCGAGCTCGGCGGTCCCCTTCTGCCAGGCCGTGAACCGGTCCGCGCCGAGCAGCTCCGCGTACGCCTGGCGCAGGCCCTGGTGGCGGGCGGAGGAGTAGGCGGCCCGGTCGGGCGGGGTCTTGGGCATGCCCTTGATCAGGTTCTTGCCGTTGTGCTCGCCCGCCGTCACGTACACGCAGACCAGCGGCACCCCGGCGTCGAGCAGCCGCTGGGTGTCCGGGTTCATGAAGTACAGGTCGTCGTCCGGGTGCGCGGCGAACTGCATGAGCAGCGCGCGCCGGCCGGTGGCGATCGGCCGGCCCGGCGCCGGATCGGCCGCGGCGGTGTGGCCGGGCGGGGCGGGTACGGAGCAGCCGGCGAGGGCCGCCGCCGAGGCGGCTCCGGCTCCGGCGAGCACCCTGCGCCGGGTCGGTCTGTGGTTGTCGTCCACCGGTCGTGCATCCCCCGTGCGTGTGCGCGTGTGTCGTGCGACTAGACGGGTTTTCGAGCGCGGGGGTTCAGTGCGAGCCGGTGGATTCGCCGGCGCCGAGGGGCACGGTCGCCCGTACCTCCATCGGCCCGTCGCCGCGCCGGGCGAGCAGCACGAGCTCGGTGATCCGGACGCTCATCGTCCCGAGCAGCTCCTCGCAGCTCGTGGCGAGGGCGGCGGGGTCGCGGCTGCGGCCGAGGGACAGGTGCGGGGTGTACGGGCGGGAGTCGACGCACCGCGGGAAGCGCTCCTCCAGGGCCTCCCGCAGCCGCAGCCACGGCTCCGCGCCGCGCGCGGCCGGGTCGAGCCACACGGTGGCGTCCGTACGGTGCCGGAACCACCGCACCCCCTGGAGCCGGGCCCGGAACGGCGGGACGGTCCGCAGGGCCGCCGCGACCAGCGGGATCGCCCGCAGGAAGTCGGACTCGGGCACGAATCCGTACACGACGTTGACGTGCGGCGGCCAGCGCCCGATCTGCCGGTCGTGGACGCGCCGGATGCTCTGGATCGGCTCCCACAGCCCGTGCGGCGGCAGCCAGGCCACGGCCGTCCGGTACGTGGGCGGCACGGCCAGCACCTCGGCGTGGACCCGGCCCGCCGCGGACGTGCCGAGCCGGTCGAGCCCGGTCGCCCGGTCCCAGACGAGCTCCCCGTCCGCCTCGAAGAACACCACCCGGTGCCACGGGATCTCCCCGCCGGGCACGAAGTCCACCAGGTCCATGCGCTTCGGGCCCGCGCCCCGCTCGGCGATCCCCATGACGAACCGCTCGGCGTCGAGCCGCGGGTCCCACACCACCCGGTGGTAGACGTCGTCACTGGTGCGCATACTCCGCCTCTGCCCGGATTCCGCCGGTCACGAACTGATCAAGAGGTCTGACCTGCCTGTTCCGCCCGTCGGGCGGCGTGAGAACGTCCGGATCGCATCACGCGTCACGCGTCACGCAGTACAGGGGTGGGGAACAGAACATGAGCGACAAGCCGTCGGACAGACCGTCGGTCTCGGACGAGGAATGGGCCTCCTTCGTGGAGGCCGCGAAGGAACAGGGCATCGGTACGAAGGCCGACGTCCGGGCCCTGCGCAAGGCGAAGCCGCCGAAGCGCCCGAAGCGCCAGGAGCCGGCGGGCTGGCGCACCGGCCCGGCCTGGCAGGAGATGAACGGCCGCGCCGCCCGCAAGCGCAAGGCCAAGGCCGTCCTCGGCGTCACCCTGGTGGCAGCCCTCGCCCTCGTCGCCGTCCGCCCCCAGCTGGTCACCGCCCTCCTCCCGGACGGCGTCACCTCCGCCCTGCCGTCCTCCTGGACGGACCACCCGGAGGACACGACACCACTGGCGGCGGAGACGGCGGCCCCGACCGCACCCCCGGAGCCGGTCGACCCGCACCGCCCGACCCTGAAGGAGCCCTTCAAGGGCTCCCCGGCGGTGAGGTGGGCGGACGGGGCCGCGGGCATCGAGCTTCCGCCGGCGAAGGCGACGGGCTGGATGTCGAAGGCGCAGGTCGAGGCGGCCCTGAAGAAGTCCAGGGAGTTCCTGGTCGCGGCGAACCTGGACCCGAAGGTGCTCCAGGGTGGCAGGCCGGCCGCGGCGCTGAAGCTGACCGACCCGAAGCAGTCGGATCTCCATGAGGAGCTGGAGCGCGGTCTGGTCGCGCCGACCGAGAAGAACGACCCCAAGAGGCTGTTCAGCCGCTTCAAGCCGTCCGAGGTCCACCTGGTCGGAACCGTCGTGAAGACCCGGGGCCGGATGACCGTGGAGAAGGGCAGGGGCGAGACGGCGGACGCGGTCCTCGTCCGCACCGATTACACCTTCGTCTACCCGCTGGTGAAGAGCCGTCCGGGAGCCGATGACGTAGCCCGCACGATCCTGCGCCGCGAGGTGGTGTTCGCCTTCTACCCCGTCGGATACGCCGTGACCCAGGGACGGCTCGTCCTCCATGACTTCACGTACAACGCGGGCAACAGCTCCTGCGGCGGCGCCGTCGACGGCTTCTTCCACCCGGCCTTCCGCGAGGATCTGCAGGCCTGGCCCGCGCCCACCGCCACGGGCCCGGCGGTCGACCCTTACGACCGCAGCACGTCCGTCGCGGACCTCCCCGACGGGTGCGGGACCGTCACACGCAGCTGACACACGACGACACAGGGGTGGGAAACATGGGATGGGACTACGACGGGCACAACGGCGGCAGCCAGAGCCCCGCCGCCCGCATCGCCTCCGGCGCCGTCGGCATCGTCGTGGCCGCCGGCCTCGTCGTGCTGGTGCTGCGGCCCGAGCTGATGCCGTGGCGGGACGCGGAGGACACGACTCCGCTGGCCGCCGAGACCGGCCGGCCGAGCGCCGCGCCCTCCGCGGAGGTGTTCCCGGACCTGCCGACGCTGCGGGAGCCGTTCAGGGGCTCCCCGGCGGTGCGGTGGGCGGACGGGGCCGCGGGGATCCAGCCGCCGGCCGCCAGGGCCACCGGCTGGATGTCGAAGGCGCAGGTCGAGGCCGCGCTGCTGCGGACCAAGGAGTTCCTGGTCGCCGCCAACCTGGACCCCGCCGTCCTCAAGGGCGGCAAGCCGGCCGTGGCGCTGCGGCTGATCGACCCGAAGCAGCCGGACGTCCGGGCCGAGCTGGAGAAGTCGCTGACGGCGCCGACCGAGACGAACGACCCGACCTCGCTCTTCACCCGCTTCGGCCCCGGCGAGGTCCGTCCGGTCGGCACGGTCGTGAAGACCCGGGGCCGGATGACCGTCGAGGCGGGCAAGGGCAAGGACGCCGGGAACGTGATCGTCCGCACCGACTACACCTTCGTCTACCCGGTGGTGAAGACCGCGCCGGGCTCCGACGAGGTGGCCCGCACGATCGTGCGCCGCACCCTGGTCGTGGCGCTGCCGGACCCGGAGAAGTTCGAGGCGACCCCGGGCAGGCTGTCGCTCCGGGAGTGGAACGCCGGCCTCGCCAACAGCGCCTGCGACGTGTTCGACGGCTTCCTGCACCCCCAGTTCGAGTCGGACCTCGCGGCCGACCCGGACGCGACTCCGTCGGGCCCGGAGCAGGACCCGTACGACCGCAGCAAGGACCTGGGCGAAGCCTCCCAGGAATGCGGCACGGTCTCCCGCACCTGACCCGCCGGGGCAAGCCGCCGCAGTCCCCGGAGTCGATCACCGCGCCACCCTGGCACAGACGCGGCGGCGCGCCCGGCCCCGGGTTTGATCTGCGTCACGTCCGGGGTACAGTCTTCGCCCCGATTGGCGGCCGGAAGGCCCCGTATGGCAGACTGTCGGGGTTGCTCGGTTGAGTACCGATGCTGCGCGCCTCCCGCCGGGAGGACCGGAAGCGAGTCCCACAGTACTCGTCGACCCCCTGCGGGTCGGACGTACGGGAATCTTCCGGGAAGCGTGGGCGGGGCCTCAGCCAGGCGCCCGGTGGTGTTCTGCACCCGCCACGCGGTATGGCCCGCACCCCCTTGGTTGGGAAATCCCTATGGGAGATCTTCGTAGAGGGAGCGCGACACGCCCGACCGCGTGGGTCGGAGACAGAGCGCTGGACCGCCGGGTTCCAGAGCGTTACTACGACAAAGGACTACTGAGTAGCCATGGCGGGACAGAAGATCCGCATCCGGCTCAAGGCCTACGACCACGAGGTCATCGACTCCTCGGCGAAGAAGATCGTCGAGACGGTGACCCGCACTGGTGCGTCGGTCGCGGGCCCGGTGCCGCTGCCCACTGAGAAGAACGTGTACTGCGTCATCAAGTCGCCGCACAAGTACAAGGACTCGCGCGAGCACTTCGAGATGCGCACGCACAAGCGCCTCATCGACATCCTCGACCCCACGCCGAAGACGGTTGACTCGCTGATGCGTCTCGACCTGCCGGCTGGCGTCGACATCGAGATCAAGCTCTGAGGTGACGCGCGAGATGGCTAAGAACATCAAGGGCATCCTGGGCGAGAAGCTCGGCATGACGCAGGTCTGGGACGAGAACAACCGGGTCGTCCCGGTGACCGTCGTCAAGGCCGGCCCGAATGTCGTGACCCAGGTGCGTACGAACGACGTCGACGGCTACGAGTCGGTCCAGATCGCCTTCGGCGAGATCGACCCGCGCAAGGTGAACAAGCCCCTCAAGGGCCACTTCGCCAAGGCCGACGTCACCCCGCGCCGTCACCTCGTCGAGATCCGTACCGCTGACGCCAGCGAGTACAGCCTCGGCCAGGAGATCACCGCCGAGGTCTTCGAGGCGGGCATCAAGGTCGACGTGACCGGCAAGAGCAAGGGCAAGGGCTTCGCCGGTGCCATGAAGCGCCACAACTTCCGTGGTGGCAAGGCGTCCCACGGTGCCCACCGTGTGCACCGCAAGCCGGGTTCGATCGGTGGCTGCGCCACCCCGGGCCGCGTCTTCAAGGGCATGCGCATGGCCGGCCGCATGGGCAACGAGCGCGTGACCACCCAGAACCTGACCGTTCACGCCGTTGACGCGGAGAAGGGCCTGCTGCTCATCAAGGGCGCGGTTCCTGGTCCGAACGGCGGCCTCGTCCTGGTCCGCACCGCGGCCAAGGGGGCCTGAGGATATGAGCACCATTGACATTCTGTCGCCCTCCGGCGACAAGACCGGGACCGTCGAGCTCCCGGCCGAGATCTTCGACGCCAAGATCAGCATCCCGCTGATCCACCAGGTCGTCGTCGCGCAGCTGGCCGCGGCCCGTCAGGGCACGCACAAGACCAAGACGCGTGGCGAGGTCCGTGGTGGTGGCAAGAAGCCTTACCGCCAGAAGGGCACCGGCCGCGCCCGTCAGGGTTCGACCCGCGCCCCGCAGTTCGCCGGTGGTGGCGTCGTGCACGGTCCCGTGCCGCGTGACTACTCGCAGCGGACCCCGAAGAAGATGAAGGCCGCCGCCCTCCGCGGTGCCCTCTCCGACCGGGCGAACCACTCCCGCATCCACGTCGTCTCCGGCGTGGTCGAGGGTGGCATCTCCACCAAGGCCGCCAAGACGCTGTTCGGCAAGATCTCGGAGCGCAAGAACCTGCTCCTGGTCGTCGAGCGCTCCGACGAGGCCGCGTGGCTGTCCGCCCGCAACCTGCCCCAGGTGCACATCCTGGAGCCGGGCCAGCTGAACACGTACGACGTGATGCGATCCGACGACGTGGTCTTCACCCAGGCCGCCCTCGAGTCCTTCGTGTCTGGCCCCAAGGCCGTTGAGACCGAAGGGAGCGAGGCCTGATGTCCGAGGCCACGATCACCAGCAAGACCTTCACGGACCCGCGCGACGTCCTCGTCAAGCCGGTTGTCTCCGAGAAGAGCTACGCGCTGCTCGACGAGAACAAGTACACGTTCATCGTCGCGCCCGGCGCCAACAAGACCCAGATCAAGCAGGCCGTCGAGGCGGTCTTCTCGGTCAAGGTCACCGGGGTCAACACGATCAACCGCCAGGGCAAGCGCAAGCGCACCCGCACCGGTTTCGGCAAGCGTGCGAACACCAAGCGCGCCATCGTGACCCTCGCTGAGGGCAACCGAATCGACATCTTCGGCGGCCCGACCGCCTGACGGCGGTCGAGTCGTCCGATATCGGACGAGGACTGAGAAATGGGTATCCGCAAGTACAAGCCGACTACGCCGGGCCGTCGTGGCTCCTCCGTAGCCGACTTCGTCGAGATCACGCGGTCCACGCCGGAGAAGTCGCTGGTCCGCCCCCTGCACAGCAAGGGCGGCCGTAACAACACCGGTCGTGTGACCGTCCGTCACCAGGGCGGTGGCCACAAGCGCGCCTACCGTGTGATCGACTTCCGTCGCCACGACAAGGACGGCGTGCCGGCCAAGGTCGCTCACATCGAGTACGACCCCAACCGCACCGCGCGCATCGCGCTGCTCCACTACGCGGACGGCGAGAAGCGCTACATCATCGCTCCCAAGGGCCTGACGCAGGGTGACCGCGTCGAGAACGGCCCGGGCGCGGACATCAAGCCCGGCAACAACCTGGCGCTCCGCAACATCCCGGTCGGTACCACGATCCACGCGATCGAGCTCCGTCCCGGTGGCGGCGCCAAGTTCGCCCGGTCCGCCGGTGCCTCCGTGCAGCTGCTTGCGAAGGAGGGCACCATGGCCCACCTCCGCATGCCGTCCGGCGAGATCCGTCTGGTCGACGCCCGCTGCCGCGCCACCATCGGTGAGGTCGGCAACGCCGAGCAGTCGAACATCAACTGGGGCAAGGCCGGCCGCAAGCGCTGGCTGGGCGTCCGCCCGACCGTTCGCGGTGTGGCGATGAACCCGGTTGACCACCCGCACGGTGGTGGTGAGGGCAAGACCTCCGGTGGTCGTCACCCGGTCTCCCCGTGGGGTCAGAAGGAGGGTCGTACTCGTTCGCCGAAGAAGGCTTCGAACAAGTACATCGTCCGCCGCCGCAAGACGAACAAGAAGCGCTAGGAGCGGGTTTAGATGCCGCGCAGTCTCAAGAAGGGGCCCTTCGTCGACGACCACCTCATCAAGAAGGTGGATGTCCAGAACGAAGCCGGCACCAAGAACGTCATCAAGACCTGGTCCCGTCGCTCGATGATCGTCCCGGCCATGCTCGGCCACACGATCGCGGTGCACAACGGCAAGACCCACGTCCCGGTGTTCGTCACCGAGTCGATGGTCGGGCACAAGCTCGGCGAGTTCTCGCCGACGCGCACCTTCCGGGGTCACGTCAAGGAAGACCGGAAGTCGAAGCGCCGCTAGTAGCGGATCGCATTCAGACACGTAAGTAACTGAGAGGGACAACCATGGAAGCCAGGGCCCAGGCGCGGTACATCCGCGTTACGCCCATGAAGGCCCGCCGCGTGGTGGACCTTATCCGTGGCATGGACGCCACGGAGGCTCAGGCTGTTCTGCGATTCGCTCCGCAGGCAGCCTCCGTGCCGGTCGGCAAGGTGCTCGACAGCGCCATCGCCAACGCCGCGCACAACTACGACCACACGGACGCCTCTTCGCTGTTCATCAGCGAGGCGTTCGTCGACGAGGGTCCGACCCTGAAGCGGTTCCGTCCGCGTGCCCAGGGCCGTGCCTACCGGATCCGCAAGCGGACCAGCCACATCACCGTGGTCGTCAGCAGCAAGGAAGGAACCCGGTAATGGGCCAGAAGGTTAACCCGCATGGGTTCCGGCTCGGCATCACCACGGACTTCAAGTCCCGCTGGTACGCCGACAAGCTGTACAAGGACTACGTCAAGGAAGACGTCGCCATCCGTCGGATGCTGACGTCCGGCATGGAGCGCGCCGGCATCTCGAAGGTTGAGATCGAGCGCACCCGTGACCGTGTCCGCGTGGACATCCACACCGCTCGCCCGGGCATTGTCATCGGTCGCCGTGGCGCCGAGGCCGACAAGATCCGCGGCCAGCTGGAGAAGCT
Organism: Streptomyces fradiae; assembly: GCF_041270065.1. Taxonomy (NCBI): domain Bacteria; kingdom Bacillati; phylum Actinomycetota; class Actinomycetes; order Kitasatosporales; family Streptomycetaceae; genus Streptomyces; species Streptomyces fradiae. The sequence goes on from NZ_CP065958.1 coordinate 4,779,159, forward strand.
GACCGGCAAGCAGGTTCAGCTGAACATCCTCGAGGTCAAGAACCCCGAGGTCGACGCTCAGCTGGTGGCCCAGGCCGTCGCCGAGCAGCTGTCCTCCCGCGTCTCCTTCCGTCGGGCCATGCGCAAGAGCATGCAGTCCGCCATGAAGGCCGGCGCCAAGGGCATCAAGATCCAGTGTGGTGGCCGTCTCGGCGGCGCCGAGATGTCCCGCTCGGAGTTCTACCGCGAGGGTCGTGTGCCGCTGCACACGCTGCGCGCGAACGTCGAGTACGGCTTCTTCGAGGCCAAGACGACCTTCGGCCGCATCGGCGTGAAGGTCTGGATCTACAAGGGCGACGTCAAGAACATCGCCGAGGTCCGCGCCGAGAACGCCGCTGCCCGCGCCGGCAACCGCCCGGCCCGTGGTGGCGCTGACCGCCCGGCCGGCCGTGGTGGCCGCGGTGGCGAGCGTGGCGGTCGCGGTCGCAAGCCGCAGCAGGCTCAGGCTGCCGAGGCCCCCAAGGCCGAGGCTCCCGCCGCCGCTCCGGCTGCTGAGAGCACCGGAACGGAGGCCTGACCGAAATGCTGATCCCCCGTAGGGTCAAGCACCGCAAGCAGCACCACCCGAAGCGCAACGGTATGTCCAAGGGTGGCACGCAGGTTGCGTTCGGCGAGTACGGCATTCAGGCCCTCACCCCGGCCTACGTGACCAACCGCCAGATCGAGGCCGCGCGTATCGCGATGACCCGCCACATCAAGCGTGGCGGCAAGGTCTGGATCAACATCTACCCGGACCGTCCGCTCACGAAGAAGCCTGCCGAGACCCGCATGGGTTCCGGTAAGGGTTCCCCGGAGTGGTGGATCGCGAACGTCAAGCCCGGTCGGGTGATGTTCGAGCTGTCCTACCCGAACGAGAAGATCGCGCGTGAGGCTCTGACTCGTGCGGCTCACAAGCTGCCGATGAAGTGCAAGATCGTTAAGCGCGAGGCAGGTGAGCTGTGATGTCGGCCGGTACCAAGGCGTCCGAGCTGCGCGAGCTGGGCAACGAGGAGCTTGTTGGCAAGCTCCGCGAGGCCAAGGAAGAGCTGTTCAACCTCCGCTTCCAGGCGGCGACGGGCCAGCTCGAGAACCACGGTCGGCTCAAGTCCGTCCGTAAGGACATCGCCCGGATCTACACCCTGATGCGTGAGCGCGAGCTGGGCATCGAGACGGTGGAGAACGCCTGATGAGCGAGAACAACGTGACTGAAGAGCGCAACGCCCGCAAGGTCCGTGAGGGCCTCGTCGTCAGCGACAAGATGGACAAGACCGTCGTCGTCGCTGTCGAGGACCGCGTCAAGCACGCGCTGTACGGCAAGATCATCCGCCGTACCAACAAGCTCAAGGCTCACGACGAGCAGAACCAGGCCGGCGTCGGCGACCGCGTCCTCCTCATGGAGACGCGCAAGCTGTCCGCCACGAAGCACTGGCGCGTCGTCGAGATCCTCGAGAAGGCCAAGTAATTAATCCGAGGGGCTTCCCCCTCGGGTTCGTTCCGCCAGGCTCGGTGGGGCACCGCTAGTCACTAGCGGAGCCCCACCGGGAACCGGCAGACAAATCAGGAGATAGACGTGATCCAGCAGGAGTCGCGACTTCGCGTCGCCGACAACACTGGTGCCAAGGAGATCCTTTGCATCCGTGTTCTCGGTGGTTCGGGTCGCCGCTACGCGGGCATCGGTGACGTCATCGTCGCCACCGTCAAGGACGCGATCCCCGGTGGCAACGTGAAGAAGGGTGACGTCGTCAAGGCGGTCATCGTTCGCACCGTCAAGGAGCGCCGCCGCCAGGACGGCTCGTACATCCGCTTCGACGAGAACGCCGCTGTCATTCTGAAGAACGACGGCGACCCTCGCGGCACCCGTATCTTCGGCCCGGTCGGCCGTGAGCTGCGCGAGAAGAAGTTCATGAAGATCATCTCGCTCGCGCCGGAGGTGCTGTAAGCATGAAGATCAAGAAGGGCGACCTGGTTCAGGTCATCACCGGCAAGGACAAGGGCAAGCAGGGCAAGGTCATCGCGGCCATGCCGGCTGAGAACCGTGTCCTGGTCGAGGGTGTCAACCGGGTCAAGAAGCACACCAAGGCCGGCCCGAACCAGGCCGGCGGCATCGTGACCACCGAGGCCCCGGTCCACGTCTCCAACGTCCAGCTGGTCGTGGAGAAGGACGGCAAGAAGGTCGTCACGCGTGTCGGTTACCGCTTCGACGACGAGGGCAACAAGATCCGCGTTGCCAAGCGGACGGGTGAGGACATCTGATGGCTACCACCACTCCGCGTCTCAAGACGAAGTACCGCGAGGAGATCGCGGGCAAGCTGCGTGACGAGTTCAAGTACGAGAACGTCATGCAGATCCCCGGCCTCGTGAAGATCGTGGTCAACATGGGTGTCGGTGACGCCGCCCGTGACTCGAAGCTGATCGAGGGCGCGATCCGCGACCTCACCACGATCACCGGCCAGAAGCCGGCCGTCACCAAGGCCCGCAAGTCCATCGCGCAGTTCAAGCTGCGTGAGGGCCAGCCCATCGGTGCCCACGTCACGCTCCGTGGCGACCGCATGTGGGAGTTCCTGGACCGCACCCTGTCGCTCGCGCTGCCGCGCATCCGCGACTTCCGCGGCCTGTCCCCGAAGCAGTTCGACGGCCGTGGCAACTACACCTTCGGTCTCACGGAGCAGGTCATGTTCCACGAGATCGACCAGGACAAGATCGACCGCGTCCGGGGTATGGACATCACCGTGGTCACCACGGCGACCAACGACGACGAGGGCCGTGCCCTTCTGCGTCACCTCGGCTTCCCGTTCAAGGAGGCGTAAGCGAGATGGCGAAGAAGGCTCTCATCGCGAAGGCTGCCCGCAAGCCCAAGTTCGGTGTGCGTGCGTACACCCGCTGCCAGCGCTGCGGCCGCCCTCACTCCGTGTACCGCAAGTTCGGCCTCTGCCGCGTGTGCCTTCGTGAGATGGCTCACCGTGGCGAGCTGCCGGGCGTGACCAAGAGCTCCTGGTAATTCCCCTTCGCCCACTGGGCGTTGGAGAACACCGGAGTCTCTCGGTAAGCATTGGGCTGGCGGAGGCCCTTCTCTTCATGCCGTAGGCTTGAAGGGTTGGGCGTCCGCCGCCCGTACGACTTACTACGCCGTAGGTCCACCGCACCGCACCCGCCCCGTCTCGGATCGGGGAGAGGGATGGTGCACCAGGAAACCCCGGCGAGAGAGGCCGAAGGCCAATTCATGACCATGACTGATCCGATCGCAGACATGCTCACGCGTCTGCGTAACGCGAACTCGGCGTACCACGACTCCGTGACGATGCCGCACAGCAAGATCAAGTCGCACATCGCGGAAATCCTCCAGCAGGAGGGCTTCATCACCGGCTGGAAGGTCGAGGACGCCGAGGTCGGCAAGAACCTCGTGCTCGACCTCAAGTTCGGTCCGAACCGTGAGCGCTCCATCGCGGGCATCAAGCGGATCTCGAAGCCGGGCCTCCGGGTTTACGCGAAGTCCACCAACCTGCCGAAGGTCCTCGGCGGCCTGGGCGTGGCGATCATCTCCACGTCCCACGGTCTCCTGACCGGCCAGCAGGCGCAGAAGAAGGGCGTGGGTGGGGAAGTCCTCGCCTACGTCTGGTAGTCGGGAACGGAGGAAAAGCTATGTCTCGCATTGGCAAGCTCCCCATCCCGGTTCCCGCCGGCGTGGACGTCACCATCGAGGGCCGCACGGTCACCGTCAAGGGCTCCAAGGGCTCCCTGACGCACACCGTCGCCGCTCCGATCGAGATCGTTAAGGGCGAGGACGGCGTTCTCAACGTCACCCGTCCGAACGACGAGCGTCAGAACAAGGCCCTGCACGGCCTGTCCCGCACGCTGGTGGCCAACATGATCACCGGTGTGACCCAGGGGTACACGAAGGCGCTCGAGATCAGCGGTGTCGGTTACCGCGTTGCCGCGAAGGGCTCCAACCTGGAGTTCCAGCTCGGCTACAGCCACCCGATCCTGGTGGAGGCCCCCGAGGGCATCTCCTTCAAGGTCGAGTCGCCGACCAAGTTCTCGGTCGAGGGCATCGACAAGCAGAAGGTCGGCGAGGTCGCCGCCAACATCCGCAAGCTGCGCAAGCCCGACCCGTACAAGGCCAAGGGTGTCAAGTACGCGGGCGAGGTCATCCGCCGCAAGGTCGGAAAGGCTGGTAAGTAAGCCATGGCATACGGTGTCAAGATCGCCAAGGGCGACGCTTACAAGCGCGCTGCGAAGGCGCGCCGTCACCTGCGCATCCGCAAGAACGTGTCGGGTACGGCGGAGCGTCCGCGCCTCGTCGTGACGCGTTCGAACCGCGGCATCACCGCGCAGGTCATCGACGACCTCAAGGGTCACACCCTGGCGTCGGCGTCCCACCTGGACGCCTCCGTCCGCGGTGGCGAGGGCTCGAAGTCCTCGCAGGCCCAGCAGGTCGGCGCCCTGGTCGCCGAGCGCGCCAAGGCCGCCGGTGTCGAGGCCGTCGTGTTCGACCGTGGTGGCAACAGGTACGCCGGGCGCATTGCCGCTCTGGCTGACGCCGCCCGCGAAGCCGGGCTGAAGTTCTAAGCCCCGGTTCCGGGACTAACGGACGTAACAGAGAGAGGTATTCCAATGGCTGGACCCCAGCGCCGCGGAAGCGGTGCCGGTGGCGGCGAGCGGCGGGACCGGAAGGGCCGCGACGGTGGCGCTGCCGCCGCCGAGAAGACCGCGTACGTTGAGCGCGTAGTCGCGATCAACCGCGTCGCCAAGGTTGTCAAGGGTGGTCGTCGCTTCAGCTTCACCGCGCTGGTCGTGGTGGGCGACGGTGACGGCACCGTGGGTGTCGGTTACGGCAAGGCCAAGGAGGTGCCGGCCGCCATCGCCAAGGGTGTTGAGGAGGCCAAGAAGCACTTCTTCAAGGTCCCCCGTATCCAGGGCACCATCCCGCACCCGATCCAGGGTGAGAAGGCCGCGGGCGTCGTCCTGCTCAAGCCGGCTTCCCCCGGTACCGGTGTTATCGCCGGTGGCCCGGTGCGCGCCGTGCTCGAGTGCGCCGGCGTTCACGACATCCTGTCGAAGTCCCTCGGCTCCGACAACGCGATCAACATCGTGCACGCGACCGTGGAGGCCCTGAAGGGCCTGCAGCGTCCCGAGGAGATCGCGGCCCGCCGCGGTCTGCCCCTCGAGGACGTCGCCCCCGCGGCTCTGCTTCGTGCGCGTGCCGGGGCGGGTGCGTAATGGCTCGCCTCAAGATCACGCAGACGAAGTCGTACATCGGCAGCAAGCAGAACCACCGCGACACCCTGCGTTCGCTCGGGCTCAAGCGCCTGAACGACGTGGTCGTCAAGGAGGACCGCCCCGAGTTCCGCGGCATGGTGCACACCGTCCGCCACCTCGTGACGGTCGAGGAGGTCGACTGACATGGCGGAGACCAACCCGCTGAAGGTCCACAACCTCCGTCCCGCCCCGGGCGCCAAGACCGCCAAGACCCGTGTGGGTCGTGGTGAGGCGTCGAAGGGTAAGACGGCCGGTCGTGGTACGAAGGGCACGAAGGCCCGTTACCAGGTTCCGGAGCGCTTCGAGGGTGGCCAGATGCCCCTCCACATGCGCCTCCCGAAGCTGAAGGGCTTCAAAAACCCCTTCCGCACCGAGTTCCAGGTCGTGAACCTGGACAAGCTGGCCGCGCTCTACCCGCAGGGTGGCGAGGTCACGGTGGCCGACCTGGTCGCCAAGGGTGCGGTTCGCAAGAACCAGCTCGTCAAGGTGCTCGGCACCGGCGAGGTCTCCGTGGCGCTGCAGGTGACGGTCGACGCCGTCTCCGGCTCCGCCAAGGAGAAGATCGCCGCCGCCGGCGGCACCGTCACCGAGCTCGTCTGAGACGACTCGATGGCCTGAACATCCGACCGGGGATGCCTCTCAAAAGGGGCATCCCCGGTTGGTCGTTCCTAGGGGGGCATGCTCGCCGGTAAGGTGGCCTGCAACTCTGTCCTTTACCTCAAGACCGTCACCTCTGACGCACGTGCGCGGGGGTCGCAGGAGGCACCGTGCTCACCGCGTTCGCCCGGGCGTTCAAGACGCCCGACCTGCGCAAGAAGCTGCTCTTCACGCTCGGCATCATCGTGCTGTACCGGCTCGGGGCACACATCCCCGTCCCCGGCGTCAGCTACGAGGCCGTCCAGCAGTGTGTGGATCAGGCGAGTCAGGGCAACAACAGCCTGTTCGGCCTGGTCAACATGTTCAGTGGCGGGGCGCTGCTGCAGATCACCATCTTCGCGCTCGGCATCATGCCGTACATCACGGCGAGCATCATCCTGCAGCTGCTGACCGTGGTGATCCCGCGCCTGGAAGCCCTCAAGAAGGAGGGACAGTCGGGCACCACGAAGATCACGCAGTACACGCGTTATCTGACGGTCGCCCTCGCCATCCTCCAGGGCACCGGCCTCGTCGCCACCGCCCGTACCGGCGCGCTGTTCAGCGGCTGCACCGTCGCGAGCCAGGTCGTTCCCGACCAGTCGATCTTCACCACCGCCACCATGGTCATCACCATGACCGCGGGCACCGGCGTCGTGATGTGGCTCGGCGAGCTCATCACCGACCGCGGCATCGGCAACGGCATGTCGATCCTCATGTTCATCTCGATCGCCGCCGGCTTCCCGGGCGCCCTCTGGGCCATCAAGAAGAGCGGCGACCTCGCCGGGGGCTGGATCGAGTTCGGCACCGTCATCCTCATCGGCTTCGTGATGGTCGGCCTCGTCGTCTTCGTCGAGCAGGCCCAGCGCCGCATTCCGGTGCAGTACGCGAAGCGGATGATCGGCCGGCGGTCGTACGGCGGTACGTCCACTTACATCCCTTTGAAGGTGAACCAGGCAGGTGTGATTCCTGTCATCTTCGCCTCGTCGCTGCTCTACATCCCGGCGCTCGTCGCGCAGTTCTCGAACTCCACGGCCGGCTGGAAGACCTGGATCGAAGCCCACTTCGTCAAGGGTGACCACCCGTATTACATCGCCGCGTACTTCCTTCTGATCGTGTTCTTCGCCTTCTTCTACGTGGCGATCTCGTTCAACCCCGAGGAAGTCGCCGACAACATGAAGAAGTATGGTGGCTTCATCCCGGGTATCCGGGCTGGTCGACCTACTGCCGAGTACCTGAGCTACGTGCTCAACCGGATCACTTGGCCGGGCTCGCTGTATCTGGGTCTGATCGCTCTTGTGCCGACGATGGCGTTGGCGGGCTTCGGTGGTGCGAACGCGAACTTCCCGTTCGGCGGCACCAGCATCCTCATCATCGTGGGTGTCGGTCTCGAGACCGTGAAGCAGATCGAGAGCCAGCTCCAGCAGCGCAATTACGAAGGGTTCCTCCGCTGATGCGAATCGTCCTCGTCGGACCGCCCGGTGCGGGCAAGGGCACGCAGGCCGCGTACCTCGCCAAGAACCTGGGTATCCCGCACATCTCCACCGGCGACCTGTTCCGTGCCAACATCTCGCAGGGAACGCCGCTGGGTGTGGAGGCGCAGTCGTACATGAAGGCCGGCCAGCTGGTGCCGGACTCCGTGACGATCGGGATGGCCGAGGACCGCATGCGCCAGGCGGACGCCGAGGGCGGCTTCCTGCTCGACGGGTTCCCGCGGAACGTGGCCCAGGCCGAGGCCCTGGACGCCTTCCTCAAGGGCGAGGACATCAAGCTGGACGCGGTCCTGGACCTCGAGGTCCCCGAGGACGAGGTCGTGAAGCGGATCGCGGGTCGCCGCATCTGCCGCAATGACTCCGCGCACGTCTTCCACGTGACGTACAACGCCCCGAAGACCGAGGGCGTCTGCGACGCCTGCGGCGGCGAGCTGTACCAGCGCGAGGACGACAACGAGGAGACCGTCCGCAAGCGTCTGGCGGTCTACCACGCGGAGACCGAGCCGATCATCGACTACTACCGGGCGCAGAACCTGGTGGAGACGATCTCGGCGCTCGGCAAGGTGGACGAGGTCACGGCGAAGGCCATGGCCGCGCTGAAGAAGTAACCGAAGCAGTCGAAGCAGTCGAAGCAGTAACCACGGTTCGTACGACACGGCCGCGGTGCCCGGTGAGGGCGCCGCGGCCGTATCGTTGTTCTGTCCCCGGTACGCGTAGAGGAAAGGCCCCGACCACGATGGTGCAGCTCAAGACCCCCGAGCAGATCGCGAAGATGCGTGAGGCGGGGCTGGTCGTCGCGGCCATCCACGCGGCCACCCGTGAGGCGGCCGTGCCGGGCGCCACGACGCGGGACCTGGACGAGGTCGCCCGCAAGGTGATCGCCGACCACGGCGCGAAGTCGAACTTCCTCGGGTACGGCGGCTTCCCCGCGACCATCTGCACCTCGGCCAACGAGGTCGTGGTCCACGGCATCCCCGACGAGAAGACGGTCCTCAAGGACGGCGACATCATCTCGATCGACGCGGGCGCGATCGTCGACGGCTGGCACGGCGACGCCGCGTACACCTGCTTCGTGGGCACCGGCCACGCGCCGGAGCTGATCGAGCTCTCCCGGGTGACCGAGGAGTCGATGTGGGCCGGCATCGCGGCCATGAAGCTCGGCGCGCGGCTCGTCGACATCTCCAAGGCGATCGAGACGTACATCAAGCGCCAGCCGCGGCCGGCCGTGGGCGACCACAGCCTGGGCCGCTACGGCATCATCGAGGACTACGGCGGCCACGGCATCGGCACCGAGATGCACATGGACCCGCACCTCCTGAACTACGTCTCCCGCAAGCGCGGCAAGGGCCCGAAGCTGGTCCCCGGCTTCTGCCTGGCCATCGAGCCCATGGTCTCCCTCGGTACGCCGAAGACGGAGGTCCTCGCCGACGACTGGACCGTCATCACGACGGACGGCACCTGGTCCTCCCACTGGGAGCACAGCGTCGCCCTGACGGAGGAGGGCCCGCTGGTCCTCACGGCGGTCGACGGTGGAAAGGCGAAGCTTGCGGAGATGGGCGTGACGACGGCGCCGGACCCGCTGGCGTAATGCCACGCCGCGGCAGCGGCAGATTAGATACAGCCCACGTTGGGCAAACTCCCCGGATTCGTCTTTTCCAGGGGCCTGACGTAGACTGATGCGTCGGCTCTCGTGTACCCGTGTGTCCGCACCCGGAGGCGAGAGTCGATCAAGGTAGCCGATTCGAAGGGCGAAGCGTGGCCAAGAAGCAAGGTGCCATCGAAATCGAGGGCACCGTGATCGAGTCCCTGCCGAACGCCATGTTCAAGGTGGAGCTCCAGAACGGTCACAAGGTCCTCGCGCACATCTCCGGCAAGATGCGGATGCACTACATCCGGATCCTCCCGGACGACCGGGTCGTCGTGGAGCTGTCTCCGTACGACCTGACGCGTGGCCGGATCGTCTACCGGTACAAGTAGATCTTGCCTGCACCCCCGCACTCCGCGCGGGTGGTGGCACTGACCCGGAGAACCTCACATCCCATGAAGGTCAAGCCGAGCGTCAAGAAGATCTGCGACAAGTGCAAGGTGATCCGCCGCCACGGTCGGGTCATGGTCATCTGCGACAACCTGCGCCACAAGCAGCGCCAGGGCTGACGCACGCCGACCGACCTGCATTTCGCAGTTCTTCGCGCGACGCATAGCAATACGTACATACGCAGAGCCCGTCCGGTCGTGATCCACGGCTGACGGCACCTCCGGCGGGGGCCGGGGACCCGACCTGTACCTCATACGGCAGCCGGGAGCGGTTCTGCAGCAGACCCCCGAGAACACAGGAGCCATTGAATGGCACGCGTTTCCGGTGTTGACATCCCGCGCGAAAAGCGTGTGGTGGTCGCACTCACCTACGTCTTCGGCATCGGGCGTACCCGGTCCGAGGAGATCCTCGCCGCGACCGGCGTGAACCCGTCCACCCGTGTCCGCGACCTTGCCGAGGAAGACCTCGTCAAGATCCGCGAGTACGTGGACGCCAACCTCCAGACCGAGGGTGACCTCCGCCGCGAGATCGCCGCCGACATCCGCCGCAAGGTCGAGATCGGCTGCTACCAGGGTCTGCGCCACCGTCGTGGCCTGCCCGTCCGCGGTCAGCGCACCAGCACGAACGCTCGTACCCGCAAGGGCCCGCGTCGCGCCATCGCCGGTAAGAAGAAGCCGGGCAAGAAGTAGTCCTCAGCGGACGCTTGACCACACGGTCTTCGCTGTAGGACCGACCACCTCCCGTAGGAGTTATAGATGCCCCCCAAGGGTCGTCAGGGCGCTGCCAAGAAGGTGCGCCGCAAGGAAAAGAAGAACGTCGCTCACGGCCACGCGCACATCAAGAGCACGTTCAACAACACGATCGTCTCGATCACGGACCCGTCCGGCAACGTGATCTCCTGGGCCTCCGCCGGCCACGTCGGCTTCAAGGGCTCGCGCAAGTCCACCCCCTTCGCCGCGCAGATGGCCGCCGAGTCGGCCGCCCGCCGCGCGCAGGAGCACGGCATGCGCAAGGTCGACGTCTTCGTCAAGGGTCCCGGCTCCGGCCGTGAGACCGCGATCCGCTCCCTCCAGGCCACCGGCCTCGAGGTCGGCTCGATCCAGGACGTCACCCCCACCCCGCACAACGGCTGCCGTCCGCCGAAGCGCCGCCGCGTCTGACGCAGCGGGCGCACCTGTGCGTCTTTGAGTGTCCGGGCGGTACGACCCTGCAAAGGGACGTACCGCCCGTACCCTTGGCAGTACCTCGCAGTACCTGTCGGACGTCAAATAGTGGGCGTCCACAAACGAAGGAAACGAAGACATGCTTATCGCTCAGCGTCCTTCGCTGACCGAAGAGGTCGTCGACGAGTTCCGCTCCCGGTTCGTCATCGAGCCGCTGGAGCCGGGCTTCGGCTACACCCTCGGCAACTCGCTCCGCCGCACCCTCCTCTCGTCGATCCCCGGCGCTGCTGTCACCAGCATCCGCATCGACGGTGTCCTGCACGAGTTCACCACCGTGCCGGGCGTCAAGGAGGACGTCACCGACCTCATCCTGAACATCAAGCAGCTGGTCGTCTCCTCGGAGCACGACGAGCCGGTCGTGATGTACCTGCGCAAGCAGGGCCCGGGTGTCGTCACCGCCGCCGACATCGCGCCGCCGGCCGGTGTCGAGGTGCACAACCCCGACCTGGTCCTCGCCACGCTCAACGGCAAGGGCAAGCTGGAGATGGAGCTGACCGTCGAGCGCGGTCGCGGCTACGTCTCCGCCGTCCAGAACAAGCAGGTGGGCCAGGAGATCGGCCGTATCCCGGTCGACTCCATCTACAGCCCCGTGCTGAAGGTCACCTACAAGGTCGAGGCGACCCGAGTCGAGCAGCGCACCGACTTCGACAAGCTCATCGTCGACGTCGAGACCAAGCAGGCCATGCGCCCGCGTGACGCCATGGCGTCCGCCGGCAAGACCCTGGTCGAGCTGTTCGGTCTGGCCCGCGAGCTCAACATCGACGCCGAGGGCATCGACATGGGCCCGTCCCCGACGGACGCCGCCCTGGCCGCCGACCTGGCGCTGCCGATCGAGGAGCTCGAGCTCACCGTTCGGTCGTACAACTGCCTCAAGCGCGAGGGCATCCACTCCGTGGGTGAGCTCGTCGCCCGCTCCGAGGCGGACCTGCTCGACATCCGCAACTTCGGTGCGAAGTCGATCGACGAGGTCAAGGCGAAGCTGGCCGGCATGGGCCTGGCCCTCAAGGACAGCCCGCCCGGATTCGACCCGACCGCTGCCGCCGACGCGTTCGGCGCGGACGACGACGCCGACGCCGGCTTCGTCGAGACCGAGCAGTACTGATAGCTGCCCGTAGGCATCCGCCTGCGGGGCCCTGACACCGGTACCTGATACGGCCGGTGCAGATCCAAGGAGAAACACCATGCCGCGTCCCACCAAGGGCGCCCGCCTCGGCGGCTCCGCCGCGCACGAGAAGCTGCTCCTCGCCAACCTGGCGAAGTCGCTCTTCGAGCACGGCCGCATCACGACGACCGAGGCCAAGGCCCGCCGCCTGCGTCCGGTCGCCGAGCGCCTGATCACCAAGGCGAAGAAGGGCGACATCCACAACCGTCGCCTGGTGCTGCAGACGATCACCGACAAGGGCGTCGTCCACACCCTCTTCACCGAGATCGCCCCGCGCTACGCGGAGCGTCCGGGTGGTTACACCCGTATCACCAAGATCGGCAACCGTCGTGGCGACAACGCCCCGATGGCCGTGATCGAGCTGGTCGAGGGCGAGATCGCCAAGAAGGCGACCGTTGCCGAGGCCGAGGCCGCCACCAAGCGCGCCGTCAAGGAGGCCGACGAGGCCGCCGCGGTCGAGGCGACCGAGGACGAGGCGAAGGACGCGTAAGCGTTCTGCCGACGTTTCTCGAGAGCGGGCCCGTACCCCCTGGGGTGCGGGCCCGCTCCCGTGTGTCTGAGAGGATTTCCAGGTGAGTGATGACGTGCAGCCCGGGTTCGTACGGGTACGGCTCGACCTTTCGTACGACGGCAAGGACTTCTCCGGCTGGGCCAAGCAGGCCCGCGGGCAGCGGACCGTGCAGGGCGAGATCGAGGACGCGCTGAAGACCGTGACCCGGTCCTCGGAGACGTACGAGCTGACCGTCGCCGGCCGCACCGACGCCGGCGTGCACGCGCGCGGCCAGGTGGCGCACGTCGACCTGCCGGTCGCGCTGTGGGAGGAGCACCGCGAGAAGCTGCTCAGGCGGCTCGCCGGGCGCCTCTCGCACGACGTGCGGATCTGGAAGGTCGCGGAGGCCCCGGCCGGCTTCAACGCGCGCTTCTCGGCGATCTGGCGCCGCTACGCCTACCGGGTCACCGACCACCCCGGCGGCGTCGACCCGCTGCTGCGCGGCCACGTCCTGTGGCACGACTGGACGCTCGACATGGACGCCATGAACGCCGCCGCCGAGCGGCTCGTCGGCGAGCACGACTTCGCCGCGTACTGCAAGAAGCGCGAGGGCGCGACGACCATCCGGACCCTGCAGGAGCTGCGCTGGGAGCGCCGCCCCGACGGGATCCTGGAGGCCACCGTCAAGGCCGACGCCTTCTGCCACAACATGGTGCGCTCGCTGGTCGGCGCCCTGCTGTTCGTCGGCGACGGGCACCGCCCGGTCGAGTGGCCCGGCAAGGTGCTCGCCGCCGGCGTGCGGGACTCGGCCGTACACGTCGTACGGCCGCACGGCCTCACCCTGGAAGAGGTCGGCTACCCGGCCGACGCCCAGCTCGCCGCCCGCAGCCGCGAGGCCCGCAACAAGCGGTCACTCCCGGGGAGCGGCGGCTGCTGCTGAGGCCTGGGTGCGGCCGCGGGCGTAGATCTGGTTGAAGGCGAAGGTTCCCAGGTCGTCGGAGGCCTTGAAGACGGGCTGGTCGGACGTGGTGACCTTCTTGCCGTTGGTGAAGCCGGCGTAGGTGAAGTACACGTACCGGCCGATCGAATTGGTGCGGCGCAGACAGACCGTCTTGCCGTGGCAGAAGTCCTTCACTCCGGCGCCGGCCAGCGGGGCGATGTTGCCCTGGGCCTGGTTCTTGGCCTTGATCGCGGCCGGCTCGGACGGGAAGACCGCCACGCCGACGGTGATCGCCACGCCGTCCTTGACGTAGGTGGCGCGCAGCACCCGCTGGCAGCCCTGCGCCTTGAGGACGGTGCCGAGGCCGTTCTCGGTGGGGGCCGCGCAGTTCGTGGTGGAGGACGTGGCGCCCTTGGCGTACACCCGGCCGCTCATGGTCAGCTTCTTGCCCGGGAAGAGGCCCTCGGGGGTCAGCGGGGCCTTGTCCTTCTTCGGGTCGGAGATGTAGTCCTTCGGGTTCGGCGGGGGCGGCGGGGCCACCGAGGAGAAGGTCGGGGCCGGGCTCGCGGTGTCCGTGGGGGCCGCCGAGCCGGTCGGCGTGCCGCCGCCGTTCTTCGCCTGCTCGTTGTCCTTGTTGGTGGAGACGATCGCGGTGGCGACCACCGCGCCCACGGCGAGCGCGGCGACCGCGCCGCCGCCGATCACCAGCCAGCGCTTGCGCTTGCTGCGGGCGGCGGAGGCGTCGGCGAGGGCGCCCCAGTCGGGGGTGCCGGTGTCCTGGGCGCCGGGGAAGGGGTTGGGCTGCGCGGGCTGCGGATAGCCGTACCCCTGCCCGCCCTGGACCGGCGGCTGCGGGTACCCGTACCCCGGCTGACCCTGCGGCTGCTGCGGGTACCCGTACCCGTAACCCTGCTGTCCGTGCTGCTGTCCCGGCTGCTCGCCGCCCGGCTGCGGTCCCCCAAAGCTCATGCCGCGCATCCTAATCCGCTTGGGATACGGGGGGTGCGGCGGTGACAATGCCCCTCATGGGACACGTCGAAGCCGCGCATCTTGAGTACTACCTGCCCGACGGGAGGGTCCTCCTCGGGGATGTCTCCTTCCGGGTCGGCGAGGGCAGCGTCGTCGCCCTGGTCGGCGCCAACGGCGCGGGGAAGACGACCCTGCTCCGGCTGATCTCCGGGGAGCTGCAGCCGCACGGCGGCACCGTCACCGTCAGCGGCGGGCTCGGCGTGATGCCGCAGTTCGTGGGCTCCGTGCGGGACGAGTCCACCGTCCGTGACCTGCTGGTCTCGGTGGCGCCCGCCCGGATCCGTACGGCCGCGAAGGCGGTCGACGAGGCCGAGCACCGGATCATGACGGTCGACGACGAGGCCGCGCAGATGGCGTACGCGCAGGCGCTCAGCGACTGGGCCGAGGTGCAGGGGTACGAGTTCGAGACCCTGTGGGACATCTGCACCATGGCCGCGATGGGCGTGCCGTACGACAAGGCGCAGTTCCGGCAGGTGCGCACGCTCAGCGGCGGCGAGCAGAAGCGGCTGGTCCTGGAGTACCTGCTGCGGGGCGGCGACGAGGTGCTGCTGCTCGACGAGCCGGACAACTATCTGGACGTGCCGGGCAAGCGCTGGCTGGAGGAGCGGCTGCGGGAGACCCGTAAGACCGTGCTCTTCATCTCCCACGACCGGGAGCTGCTCTCCCGGGCCGCGCAGAAGATCGTCGCCGTGGAGCCCGGTCCGGCCGGCTCCGACGTGTGGGTGCACGGCGGCGGCTTCGACACCTTCCACGACGCGCGGCGGGAGCGCTTCGCGCGCTTCGAGGAGCTGAAGCGGCGCTGGGAGGAGAAGCACGCGCAGCTGAAGAAGCTGGTGGTCAACCTGCGGCAGGCGGCCGCGGTCAGCCACGAGATGGCCTCGCGGTACGCGGCGGCGCAGACCCGGCTGAGGAAGTTCGAGGAGGCGGGCCCGCCGCCGGAGCCGCCGCGCGAGCAGGACATCCGGATGCGGCTGCGCGGCGGCCGGACCGGCGTGCGGGCGGTGACGGCGGAGAACCTGGAGCTGACCGGGCTGATGAAGCCCTTCTCCCTGGAGATCTTCTACGGGGAGCGGGTCGCCGTCCTCGGCTCGAACGGCTCCGGCAAGTCGCACTTCCTGCGGCTGCTCGCGGGCGACCCGTCGGTGGCCCACACGGGTCTGTGGAAGCTCGGCGCCCGGGTCGTCCCCGGCCACTTCGCCCAGACCCACGCCCACCCCGAGCTCCAGGGCCGCCCGCTCGTCGACATCCTGTGGACGGAGCACGCCAAGGACCGCGGCGCGGCGATGTCGATGCTGCGGCGGTACGAGCTGGAGCGCCAGGGCGACCAGCCCTTCGACAAGCTCTCCGGCGGCCAGCAGGCCCGCTTCCAGATCCTCCTCCTGGAGCTGGCGGGCACCACCGCCCTGCTCCTCGACGAGCCGACGGACAACCTGGACCTGGAGTCCGCGGAGGCCCTCCAGGACGGCCTGGAGTCCTACGAGGGCACGGTCCTGGCCGTCACCCACGACCGCTGGTTCGCCCGCTCCTTCGACCGCTATCTGGTCTTCGGCTCGGACGGCGTGGTGCGGGAGACGACGGAGCCGGTGTGGGACGAGCGGCGGGTGGAGCGGGCGCGGTAGGGCGGGCCCGGTAGGGGTCGGGGCACGTTTTGACCCGTCCGGGGTGGCGCGGGTACTGTTGCGGTTTGTTATGCGTATTGGCTTCGTCGTGCTCACGCGAGGAGCCTTACGCAAGTTCCCTGGAGCAGTTACCAGTGGCTCGCATACGGGCGGTGTCCCGGCAGTGCAGGCCCCAGCTGCATGATCGCTTCAGGTGTGTCTGGACTCCATCCACTGAAGAAGCGAAGGCTACGAAGTGCGTACGTACAGCCCCAAGCCCGGCGATGTGACTCGCCAGTGGCACATCATCGACGCGCAGGACATCGTCCTGGGCCGCCTGGCGACGACGGCTGCGAACCTCCTGCGAGGCAAGCACAAGCCCGTCTACGCGCCCCACATGGACATGGGCGACTTCGTCATCATCATCAACGCTGACAAGGTCCACCTGTCGGGCAACAAGAAGACCCAGAAGATGGCGTACCGCCACTCCGGCTACCCGGGTGGTCTGCGCTCGATCCGCTACGACGAGCTCCTCGAGAAGAGCCCGGAGAAGGCCGTCGAGAAGGCCATCAAGGGCATGATCCCCAAGAACTCCCTGGGCCGTCAGATGCTCTCGAAGCTGAAGGTCTACGCGGGCGAGAACCACCCGCACGCTGCCCAGCAGCCGGTCCCGTTCGAGATCACCCAGGTCGCGCAGTAGTTCCGGCCACCCCCTAAGAACGAAAGAAATCTGAGGAGCATCGTGGCCGAGACCACCCCCGAGACCCCCGTCGACGAGTTCGAGGGCGTCGAGGAGTACACCACCGAGACCGAGATCGTCGAGGGTGACTACACCTCCGAGTCCCTCGCCTCCCGCTTCGGCGACCCGCAGCCGGCTGCCGGCCTGGGCCGTCGCAAGAACGCCATCGCCCGCGTCCGGATCGTTCCGGGCACCGGCAAGTGGAAGATCAACGGGCGCACGCTCGACAACTACTTCCCGAACAAGGTGCACCAGCAGGAAGTCAACGAGCCCTTCAAGGTGCTCGAGCTTGACAACCGCTACGACGTCATCGCCCGCATCTCGGGTGGCGGCGTCTCCGGCCAGGCCGGCGCCCTGCGCCTCGGCGTGGCCCGCGCCCTGAACGAGGCGGACGTCGAGAACAACCGCCCGGCGCTGAAGAAGGCCGGCTTCCTCTCCCGCGACGACCGTGCGGTCGAGCGCAAGAAGGCCGGTCTCAAGAAGGCCCGTAAGGCCCCGCAGTACAGCAAGCGCTAATCGCCTGCTCGGTCTGCTTGGCCCGGACGCCCCGGTGGCACTGCCCGTGCTGCCGGGGCGTCCGGCTTTTCCGGACCCTGGTTTCATAATCTTGGGCACGAACCCGGGCACTTCCCTGACTTCCCTGAGCCAAAAGCGGGCACCAGCCGGTCAGGGGACGCATGGGGGATCGCATTTCGGAGCACTTTCGGAGGACAGCTGTGGGACGACTCTTCGGCACGGACGGGGTACGCGGCGTGGCCAACGCCGACCTGACGGCGGAGCTGGCGCTCGGCCTGTCGGTCGCGGCCGCGCATGTGCTCGCCGAGACGGGCACCTTTGAGGGCCATCGGCCGACCGCCGTGGTGGGGCGCGACCCGCGCGCCTCGGGAGAGTTCCTGGAGGCCGCCGTCGTGGCCGGCCTGGCGAGCGCGGGCGTCGACGTGCTGCGCGTCGGCGTGCTGCCCACCCCGGCCGTGGCGTATCTGACCGGCGCGCTCGGCGCCGACCTCGGCGTGATGCTGTCCGCCTCGCACAACGCCATGCCCGACAACGGCATCAAGTTCTTCGCCCGCGGCGGCCACAAGCTCGCCGACGACCTCGAGGACCGCATCGAGTCCGTCTACGAGGAGCACCGCACCGGCGCCCCCTGGACCCGTCCCACCGGCTCCGGCGTCGGCCGGGTGCGCGACTACGACGAGGGCTTCGACAAGTACGTCGCCCACCTCATCGCCGTACTGCCCAACCGCCTCGACGGTCTGAAGATCGTCCTCGACGAGGCGCACGGCGCCGCCGCCCGCGTCTCGCCCGAGGCCTTCTCCCGGGCCGGCGCCACCGTCGTCACCATCGGCGCCGAGCCGGACGGCCTCAACATCAACGACGGCTGCGGCTCCACCCACCTCGGCCTGCTCAAGGCCGCCGTGGTCGAGCACGGCGCCGCCTTCGGCATCGCCCACGACGGCGACGCCGACCGCTGCCTGGCCGTGGACCACACCGGCGCCGAGGTCGACGGCGACCAGATCCTCGCGATCCTCGCCCTCGCCATGCGCGAGGCCGGCACCCTGCGCGGCGACACCGTCGTCGGCACGGTCATGTCCAACCTCGGCTTCAAGCTGGCGATGGAGCGCGAGGGCCTGTCCCTCGTGCAGACCGCGGTCGGCGACCGCTACGTCCTGGAGTCGATGAAGGAGCACGGCTACGCCCTCGGCGGCGAGCAGTCCGGGCACGTCATCGTCCTGGACCACGCCACCACCGGCGACGGCACCCTCACCGGTCTGATGCTCGCGGCCCGCGTCGCCGCCACCGGCCGTTCGCTCGCCGACCTGGCCGGCGTCATGGAGCGCCTCCCGCAGGTCCTCGTCAACGTCCCGAACGTCGACAAGTCCCGGGTGCAGACCTCCGCCGAGCTCGCCCACGCCGTCGCCGAGGCCGAGCGCGAGCTCGGCACCACCGGCCGCGTGCTGCTCCGCCCCTCCGGCACCGAGCCGCTGGTACGGGTCATGGTCGAGGCCGCGGACATCGAGCAGGCCCGCTCGGTCGCGGGACGGCTCGCCGATGTGGTGAAGTCCGCGCTCGGATAAGGCATGTGACGGTCAGGCGTGTGACGGTCAGGCATGTGACGCACTGAAGGCTTTTCCGACGGCCCCCGCTCCGGTGGGGGCCGTCGGCGTTCTCAGCTCTTGCCGTTACGGGACGGGCGGGGCTTACGGGTCCAGTGGCCGCGCTGGGTGCGCCACAGCAGCACCTGCCCGAAGAGCGTGAGCGTGCCGGCCGCGATGATGCCGGTCAGGTTGAGCAGCAACTGCTCGATCGAGCCCCACATCTGGGCGTACTGCCCATAGCTCAGCGCCACGGCCGCGTTGGCCCCGGCCGGCACCGTCGTCACGGAGATCGCGACCCCGATCAGCGCCCCCGACTTCGTCGAAGTGAGCGAGAGCGTGCCGGCCGCGCCCGCGAGCAGGGCGACGACGAACGAGAACGGGTCCGGCTTCCAGATGAAGCTGGTGTTGGCGCGCGGCGCGTCCAGCTGCTCCACGCTGAACAGGCCGAGCGCGTCCATCCCCAGGCTGAACACGGTCGTCGCGACGATCGCCGCCGCGAAGCCGATGATCAGCGCGTACGAGGAGCGGAGCACCAGCTTCGGCGCGCGCCGCACGATCCCCGTACAGATGCCGGCCAGCGGGCCGAACTCCGGGCCGACCGCCATCGCGCCCACGATCAGGATCGCGTTGTCGAGGACCACACCGCAGGCCGCGATCATCGTCGCGAGGATCATGAAGGCGCTGTAGGTGATGGTGAGCGTCGACTCCTCGTGGGTGGCGTCGGTCAGCTGCTCCCAGATGACCGCGTCCGCGGCCTCGCCGGGCGCCTCCTCCTCGGCGGCGGTGGCCCGGGTCGACAGTGACAGGTCGATGTTCTCGACGGCGATCGAGCCGTCCTCGTCGACCTTCAACTCCCGCATGCCGTGGATGAGTTCCTGCCCGGCCTCGCGGGCCACGTCGCACAGCACGAGATCGCCGGCCGGGTCGCGGGCGGCGCCCGGCAGGACCACCAGGTGGGCGGTGCCGACGGTCCGCTCGATGAGCGAGACGGCCGCGTCCGTGCGGTCCGGCGGAACGATCAGGCGCAGGTGCAGCATGGCCCGAGCTTACGGAGGCTCAGAGCTTGCGGAGCGAAAGGCGCTGCACCTTGTGGTCCGCGCCCTTGCGGACGACCAGGGTCGCCCGGCCGCGGGTCGGGGCCACGTTCTCCAGGAGATTGACCTTGTTGACGGTCCGCCACATCGTGCGGGCGTACTCCAGGGCCTCCTCCTCGGAGACCTGGGTCCAGCGCCGGAAGTACGAGGACGGGTCCTGGAAGGCGGTCTCGCGCAGCTTGCGGAAGCGGTTGAGGTACCAGCCCTCGATGTCCTCGGCGCGCGCGTCCACGTACACCGAGAAGTCGAAGTAGTCGGCGAGCCCGACCCGGGTCCGCCCGTCCTTGCCGGGCAGGGCCGGCTGGAGGACGTTGAGGCCCTCGACGATGAGGATGTCGGGGCGGCGCACCACGAGCTTCTCGTCCGGCACCCGGTCGTAGATGAGGTGCGAGTAGACGGGCGCGGTGACCTCGTCCTTGCCCGCCTTCACGTCGGCGACGAAGCGGGTGAGGGCGCGCCGGTCGTACGACTCGGGGAAGCCCTTGCGGGACATCAGGCCGCGCGCCTTCAGCTCCTCCATCGGGTAGAGGAAGCCGTCGGTGGTGATCCGCTCCACCCGCGGGTGCTCGGGCCAGCGCGCGAGCAGTGCCTGGAGGAGCCGGGCGACGGTCGACTTGCCGACGGCCACGGATCCGGCCACCCCTATGACGAAGGGCGTGCCGCGCTGCTCGGCCTTCTCGCCGAGGAAGGTGTTGAGCGCCCCGCGCAGCCCGCTGGTGGCCTGCACGTACAGGTTGAGCAGCCGGGACAGCGGCAGATAGACGTCCCGTACCTCGTCGAGGTCGATGACGTCGCCGAGCCCCTGCAGCCGCTCGACCTCGTCGGCGGTCAGCGGCAGCGGCGTCTTGTCCCGCAGCGCGCTCCACTCGGCCCGCGTGAGGTCGACGTACGGCGTCGGCTCGGCGACGCGGCGCGAGCCGCTGCCCGTGCCGTTGCTTCGTGGCGGCGAAGTGATCACCCGGCCATTGTCGTGGCTGAGACTTGGTTGTGGGGGACCGGGGGCCCGTGGGGTGGGTCACGCTCGGCGGGCGGGCAG